>NZ_JACVVX010000009.1 GCF_014534685.1 Oryzicola mucosus | reverse complement strand
GCGGTCTTACCTTCAGTCTTGGTCATGGTGGCGTTCCTTCAAGGGAATCAGGTGACGTTGAACATCACCAGCCTGCCATGACCGCCCCTCTCAGCGAATTTGCAGAACTCTCAGCACACTACCCTGGCGATAGCGGGCATTCGGAAATCAGAACCGACTACACTTCATTGTAGTTGCGAAATCGTTGCTTGGCAGTTGGCGTAGTCGGCGAGACTGTCGAGCAACAGCTTGATCACCTCACTACGAAAAGTATTTTTGTTAGGGTTACTGATTGGCAGGAGGTTCGCTCGTCAGGACTTAGTTAGTTTCGGGCCGATATAAAGTACTTTGAGCCGAGTCGCCGCCGCCGGCACCGGCCAATCAAAGTGCAAGCGGAAGAAGCGATAGCTAATCTTGCCGTGGAATTGGGCGAAGATGTCGGTGCCGCCCTCGGGATCTGGGAACGTCATTTCACTCTGAAAATCGCGCCTATTGGTTGCCGATTCCGGTGAGAACAGCGCACGCTCGCCCTGGAAATGCGCTTGCAGGACTTCTTGGGCCTCCCGGCCCTCGTTGCCGTCCTCGTCCCGCCCGCGCATATAGGCATCGAGATACCCGAGCAGGGCGTAGAAGCGGTCGCGGATGATTGCATCGAACGGCTCGCGAACAAGGCGTGCGTCTTCATACAGCGCATTCGGAAGCAGAAGCTTGGGAAAGCGCTGCCTTGCTGTCTCGACCATCGCCTGCCAATTCGTCGCCGGTGCCTGCTCGTGGAGCGCGCGCGCGACGGCCGCATCCGCGTCCCAAAAGTTCTCGACCGGATACTCGCCAAACGGCTCATCTTCGAAACCATGGACAACATGTAGCGGTGACTGCGTGAAGTTCTGCGCGCCGCCAGGGAAGCTAAACGTCGCCGCCAGCTCGCCGGACTTTAAACGCCGCGCGGCCTCGCCAAGACCACCCTCGGTGACCTCGACGCCCAGACAATGAAAAAGATCCTCGGCTTCGTCCAGGCGATCCTCGTGGATGAACGGTCCGTTGCGGCCGACCCAAGCAAGCAAGGCCGCTGCCGTTGGCGATCCGCGCCAGCCTTGCACGACCTGCCGCAAACTACGTTCATGCGAGATCGGCCGATCTGCTAGTGCAGGTGTGGTGCGCATCCCCGCCAGCACCGGCGAACGCGCCCGTGCAGCCAACAACTGCTCGATCAACGGCCGGAAATCGCGCTCATCCTCGAACTGCCCCTGCAAGGAGGTCTCGTTTAGATAGAAGCGCACCCACTCAACTCCATCCGGCGAGCCGCGACAGGTCCTTCTCGCCCTGATCGAAGAAACCCTCTGGCCATTCGTAGATCTCGCCGCCCGTCCCAATCCCCGGGGTTGTCACCCCATGCTCCTTGCCGTTCGGTCCCTGAAAGAAATGGATGCGCAAATCCTCCGGGAGCAATGCGCCGTCACGTACGGCCAGTCGGACTCCATTGAGGAGATGGTCGCTGTGCGTCTCGATAACGATCTGCACGCCCGCGCTCGCCAAAGTCGCTAGTATCCGGCCCATCTGAGACTGTGCAGATGGGTGGAGATGCGATTCCGGGCTGTCAATCAAGATCACCTGGTCCGGGGCGGCGCCCAGAAGCGCAACCAGGATCGGAAAGGCGTAAGTCAGGCCGTAGCCAATATTCGACGGGCGGCGCCACGATCCAAGTTCCGCCAGCCGGAACTGAAGGTTCATTTGCGAAACCGCGATTACATTCTGTACGTTGGCCTCCGCGCCCGGAAACAAGCTGCCGAGCCAGGCATCGATCTGCCTGCGGAAGATCGCCGCCTCCTCGCCAACGAAATGTCTCCGCGGATCAACATCCTCATCGGCCAGTCGGTCAAACCAATAAGGCGCGAAGCGACCGTCATGTCCAACATCGCGGGTATCGACACGCTCGGGAATCGGAAATGCGTCCTCAGGGCCTATTCGGACTGCACCAAGGAACGAAAGGGTTTTGAGCGCACGCTCGAGTCGAGGGCTCAGTTGGCTCTTCGGCACGCTCTTAGTCGGCAGGACGCGGTCGCCGGCCTGTAAGGTTGGGCGTACCGCAAGGCTACCATCATCGCCTTCGACCTTGAGCAGCATCGGGCGCTCCGACCCCATCGGTGCGATGTCGCCTGCCGTGCCGAGTCGTACCAGCGGACCGTTTAATGGCAAGGCGTCCAATGTCCCGAAGCGCAGGGCTTGCGCGAGCAAGAGCAGAGGCTGCAACGCGGTTGACTTGCCGCCGCCATTGAAGCCGGTCACCAGCGTCAGCTGGCCGAGCTCGAGCCGCAAGTCGTCAAAGCACTTGAAGCCCTCCATCGCGACTGCATGGACTGCGCGCTTGCTCATTCTCCCACCTTAGGCAGTTCGGCAACCACCCCATCCATTGTGCCAAACCGCTTGCGCACCTGCGCCGTGCTGTTGGTCGAATAGGTGATCGCATTCGTGAAGGATGCTTGGTTGAGCAGCGCGATGATGGCTTCGCGCAGATGAGATGTCTGCTTCTCGTTGAGCGGGCCAAGCCCGGACATCGACACCGCGCAGACCTCGAACAAAGAAATGTTGATAACGCTACGCGTCGCCGATGGGCCATTGGCAAGTGACTTGCGGAAGGCGTGTTCACCGAACAGCGCCGCGTTTAGCGTCATGGCGCTATCGAACTGCTTGCGCAGTTCATCGCGCTCTACATCGCTGCGGCTGGCCAGCGCCGTCAAGCCCTGCGCCAGGAATGTGTCCATGTCGCCGCGATAGGCATTCGGTGTAAGCAGCTTGAACGCGCAGAATCGATTGATCGCTTCGCGATCACGCATCGTCCGGGCGTTGAGCGAACGCCCCGTGGCATTGCGGAATATCGGGCTCACCGCCGCTTCTTTGAGCCAGGTGGTCGCAGTCCCGTTATACAGCGCGTTGCGCATCTGCTGGCGGGTTAGCGGCTCGCCGCTGTTCACGCGCTCGAAAATGTCCAACCTCGCACGCTCGGGTGCTTTAGCATCGAGAATATACATTGTAAGAGGCGTGTCGGACACGCGCTCCTGAAGCGTTATCGACAGGTCCTTGAATAACTTGCCGTCGAGTGGATGCGTAGCGTCGAGATTGCTCGACCCGAGGCCAGTCAGGCGAAACTGGTTGCGCATGAAGCGGTAGAATGTCGTTAAGCGCTGCAGCCCATCGACTACGATGATCCGACCGTCAGGCGCCTCTGCCACATAGAACACTGGCAGCGGGATGCGCATGATGCAACTTTCGATGAGCTTCGACTGCTTCGGGACTTGCCAGACGAAATCACGTTGGAAATCCGGATCAAGGATATAGCGCTGACGATCTATGCGATCGACGACGTCGCCTACCGTCCGCGGCTCAGTGCGCACAAAAACGGCATCGAGCGGATAGTCGCCCCAGCCGGCTTCGAAAGGATCCTCGACGCCCTCTGGCTCTTCAACATTGTCTTCGATCGTCTCGTTCATATGAAAAGCTCTTGTTCTGATTTTCCTTTCTAGCTTGATCACTCTCCCCGTCAAAGCAGAGTTTCAATCGATGCCCCGACCAAGTACAGATAGAACGGGCGGCAGCTATCGGGACGTGCACTAGGTCCGCTTTATGGCTGGCTTTAAGGCGCAAAGCTGCCATTAAGCAGATATAAGGCACACCACAGGCCGGGCGCGGTGCTCCACATCAAGTGCCTTGATCGCTCTGGTCTTGGCCAAACGTAGACATGCCGCTGTTGTCCGTGACATCGTCAGGGATCTCGCGCAGGAAACTCCGCCCCTTCTGCAAGCGACGGCCGAGCGTCTCGACGAAACCTTCATACCGCTCACGGCCTTTGATCTGTGCTGCTGATTGCGCGTCGGCGGGGAGCGGCGGGGTTATGGTCAACCAGAAGCGTACGAATAGAGCCAGTGTCTCGGCAGTGATGCCGAGATCCCGTTCCATGCGCTGCGCCTGCCGCGATAGCCGGTCAAGACGACGGGCGAAAGCAGCTTCGCGCTTGTCGGCGCCATCAGGCGACAGAAAGGATGCTATGGCGGCCTCGACGATGGCTGAGCGTGACAGCTTTCTGCGCTCAGCCAACTCCGATATGCCGTTCATCATTTCCGAAGGCAGGTAGACGTTCAAACGATTGCGCATGTGATTCTCACAGCTCCATATTGTCGTCGGGGTCCATGGCGATCTGGCGGGCGACACCGCGCATATGCTGACGCAAGACACGTGACTGTCGGGCTACATCGTCCGGCTCGTCATCCAACACGACGTCGAACTCCCGGGACGAGTCAGACGGTGTCGTCTCCGTGGCGATTGCAACGTGATCGGGCAGTTCCGGCTCTCGCCGCAGACCGCTGTTCGCGGCGGCGCTCTCCGCCTGCTGCCCTTCAGTGATCGGGCCTGTATCGGGAGCGTGAGGTATCAGCTGCGTCCAGAGGTCGTTGCCCGTGGCTCGGTTGGGCTTTGCCAGGTCGGGCGGCGGCAAGACACGTTCGCTAAAGCGCTTGTCCTCGTAGTAGCGCGCCTTGTTGGCCCGGATCGGCGGTGTCGACGCCAGCATGACGATCTCGTCTTGAGGGGGGAGCTGCATAATCTCGCCCGGCGTCAGCAACGGACGCGCGGTCTCCGAACGCGACACCATGAGATGGCCGAGCCAGGGCGAGAGGCGGTGCCCGGCATAGTTCTTCATCGCCTTCATCTCGGTAGCGGTGCCGAGTGCGTCCGACACGCGCTTTGCCGTCCTTTCGTCATTGGTGGCGAAGGAGACGCGCACATGGCAGTTGTCGAGGATGGAGTTGTTGGGGCCATAGGCCTTCTCGATCTGGTTGAGGGACTGCGCGATCAGAAACACCTTAAGGCCGTAGCCGGCCATGAAGGCGAGCGCGCTTTCGAAGAAGTCGAGGCGGCCAAGCGCTGGAAACTCATCGAGCATCATCAGAACGCGATGGCGCCGCTGCCTTGTATGATCCTCGGTCAAGCGCCGGCCGATCTGGTTGAGCACCAGACGGATCAAGGGTTTGGTGCGCGAGATGTCGGAGGGCGGCACGACGAGATAGAGCGTGGCGGGCCGTTGATCCTCGATCAGGTCGGCGATGCGCCAGTCGCAGCGGCTGGTAACTTCCGCGACTACCGGATCACGATAAAGCCCGAGAAACGACATGGCAGTCGACAGCACACCGGAGCGTTCGTTGTCGGATTTGTTCAGCAACTCGCGCGCAGTCGAGGCGATGACGGGGTGCGGGCCTTTATCGCCGAGATGCGGCGTCGTCATCATCGCCGAAAGCGTCGTCTCGATCGGATGCTTTGGGTCGGAGAGAAAGGCTGCGACACCAGCCAGCGTCTTGTTCGGTTCGGCGTAGAGAACGTGCAGGATCGCTCCGACCAGGAGACTGTGGCTGGTCTTCTCCCAATGATTGCGCTTTTCCAGCGAGCCTTCGGGGTCGACAAGGACATCGGCGACGTTCTGGACGTCACGCACCTCCCACTCGCCACGCCGGACCTCCAGCAGCGGGTTGTAAGCTGCGGACTTGCGGTTGGTTGGGTCAAAGAGCAGGACCCTGCCATGGCGGGCGCGGAAGCCTGCTGTGAGGTGCCAGTTCTCGCCCTTGATGTCGTGGACGATGACGGAGCCCGGCCAGGTCAACAGGGTCGGGACGACCAGGCCGACGCCTTTGCCGGAGCGGGTAGGGGCGAAGCAAAGGACATGTTCGGGTCCATCATGGCGGAGGTAATCGCTGTTGAGCTTGCCCAACACAACACCATCGGACCCGAGCAGCCCTGCGGCTTTCACCTCGGCGGAGGTTGCCCAGCGGGCAGAGCCGTAGGTGGCGACATTCTTCGCTTCACGCGCCCGCCAGACCGACATGCCGATGGCGACGGTGATCGCGATGAAGCCACCGGAGGCGGCGATCATGCCGCCGATATTGAAAATCTCCGGGGCATAGGCGTCATAGGCATACCACCACCAGAAGAACATCGGCGGGTAATAGACGGATACTCCCGCAAGCTCGAACCAGGGCTGGCCGAGCTGCGCCTGGAAACCCAGTTGCCAGGCGGTCCACTGCGTCGCCCCCCAGATCGACATGAGAACGATCAGGAAGACGACGAGGATCTGGCCCCAGAGAATTTTTGTTGCGGACATTTGCCCCGTCCTTTCACTGCTTTGAGATAACCGCGGCTCTACAGCCCGAGGCCGCGCTTACGGCCAAGGTTCAAGTCGATGCCGCCGCTGGGATTGGCTATGCCGCTTATGTGCTGGCCGAGCTTCTTCTCGAGCGGCGGGGACCACGGAACGAGCTGGAAGCCGAGACCATTGTCGATGACGGCGAAACGGCCTGACGCAAGGCTCAGGCGCTGGCGATAGACACCACTGACATGCTCGCCAGCGACCGCCTTGGTGTGCGGTAGACCGAGTTCGGTGGAGAGTTTTGTGCCGGCCGCGTTCAGCTCGCGTTGGCGCAGCGTTTTGAGAAGATCGCGTTGCAGGATGACGCGTTGACCCTGCCGGCGGGCAAGACCTTCTTCGACGAGATGTTCGGTGCGTTCGGTCATGGCATCGCGCACCTCCCGGCCAAAGCCACGCATGGCGAGCGGCAGCTGTTCCCGTTCGACCAGACGATGGTCGAGCCAGGTAGCGCCTGCTGCTGTGACCTGCCGGTTGAGATCGAGATCGGAGCGGTTGGCGAGGATCACGGTCGGGCTCGGATCATCGGCGCCACCGAAACGGCGCAGTTCGACAACGCCGCCAAGGGGTGGCGCATGCTCGAACGCCTGCAGGTCGCGGAACCTTACATGATGGGCGCGGCCGTCGATGCCGTCGATCACGGCATAGGCCTCGCCGGTCAGTTCGTTCTGAAGTCCTTTGTTCACAAGACGACCGATGACGGGCGTTTCCGATGGGCTGTCGATCACATATTCGGCGACACCGCGGTCCTCTCCGCGCTCGGCGAAGGCACGGTGCATGGTCTTGATGATGTCGCCGCGCATGCCGAGATCGCGCAGCGACCGTTCGGCCTCCAGGCCGACCATCCATTCGCCCGGTGCGGCTGCCGAGGCGAGCCCCATTTTCTCCAGATGCTGAAGACGACCGATCATCAGGCGCCGCAGTTCGGAATCGTAGCTGTGGGGCTGTTCTGGTCGCAGGTCGATGAAGCCGGTCTCATGGGCAGCGAAGCGGATTTCGGTATCGAGCCGGGTCCAGCGCTCCGCAGATATCTCCTTGTTCAGGGCGTTGCGGATTTCGTGCTCGGGCTTGGGTCCGAGTTCGATTGCGACGAGATCCTCGGCGCGGGAGCGTAGGCCGCGACTGATGTAATCTCGCGAGATCACGAGGTCAGCACCGGTCTCGTCGACGCCGCGCACGATGAGATGGACGTGCGGATTGTCGGTGTTCCAATGATCGACGGCCACCCAGTCGAGTTTGGTGTCGAGATCGGATTGCATCTGGCTCGCCAGATCACGGGTGAAGGCGCGGATGTCGGTGAGATCAGCGGCATCTTCAGGCGAGACGATGAAGCGGAAATGATGGCGGTCATCCCTGCAGCGTTCGGTGAACGCGACGTCGTCGGCCCGGTCGCTTTCGGCGTCGAACATCACTGCTCGCTCGCCATCGCGGGTGACGCCGTCGCGCTTCAGATAAGACAGATGCGTTGGCATCGGCGCTGAGCGAAACGCCTTGCCGGAATGACGCGCGATCCGGGCGGCGACCACGACACGGCGATGACTGCTGAATAGGCGGTTGCGGCTGAAAATGTTGCGGCCGCGCCCAAAGGTCGAACGGCCGTGCGCCGCCGTCCTGCCTCCGGTCCGAGACACGCCACCGTTGCCGGTGTGACCTGCCTTCTGGGCGGCGCGCAGGACCTGGTTGATGAAGCTCTTGTGCTTGCCCGCCCGCGTGCTCTTAATGCGTCCTGGCCGGACGGTGAAATCGCTGTCGCTCTCGCTCATGACAGCGTCACCCCGCGGGCCGTGCCGTGCACAGTGCCTAAAACAGCATTGTAATTATTGCCAAAACCGCGATCAACGGCACTGCCCACGACCGACCGGCACGCCAAAACCCAAGCCAAGTCAACGACTTGCGCGGGGTTGGGCACAGCGCTTTTATCTTGCCCTCTGCCTGTCGCTATCTGCCTCCACTTCCGCCATTCCGCACGACCTTTCCGGGAGCAAGCCATGCCACGCCATAGTGCGAAACCGGTCATTGCAGGCCTCTTGGCACGGATCGGGTGACAAACAGGCCATCAGGTTGCGGAATGATCCCCCGACTGTCGCCCGCTGGTGGTGCAGCCGGAGTGGCGTCGCGAGCGCCTTTGAACTGCGAGGAAGCGACGGTGGATTTCCCGTCCGATCGCACGCTGAACAACCGTGCGCGCCGCCAGGCGTTTGGATCGGTGGCTGCCAATGTTGCGTCGTCAAGCGGTCCGGGAGCAACATCGGATACGCCGACAAGGGGCGTGAGCTTGGCGACATAGGCGCGGGTTTCCGCCGGCAGGGGAGCGCCCGCGAGGTAATCCTCATAGCGACGGGGACCGGCATTGTAGGCTGCCAGAAAGCCCGGCGAACCGAAGCGATCGTGCATCTCCCGCAGGTAAGCAGTGCCGGCCAGAATGTTGTCGCGCGGATCAAAGGGGTCGTTGCCGAGGCGGTGGCGAACGCGAAGATCGGCCCAGGTGTCCGGCATCACCTGCATCAGCCCCATTGCACCCGCCGATGACAGGGCGCGTACATCGCCCCCACTTTCGACGTAGCGCACGGCACGTATCCAATGCTCTGGAAGTCTGAAGCGCTGGGCGGCTTCAGCAACGAAAACGGCATGCGGATCGGCCGCTGGTGGGGGCACCGCCGGTATGCCCTGAGCGTAAGCAACGACCAGCGGCAAACCGGTGAGAAGAAGGCCGGAAAGGAGAGGGGAGGCGGATGTCCCGGATGAGGAACCAGGATTTCTTGGCACAGATCGCAGCGATCTGGACGAGACGAAAACTCATGGGTTACTCCCGCTCGCCGCGCTCGGGCTGGCGGTTCCAATGCAGCGACCAGGTGCTGTCGTCGTCACCAGTCTGGAACAGGTTGGCGCGAAGCGGCCGGGCAAAGGTCGGATCGTCGATCAGCACCGAAATGTAATTGCCGGCCTTCTCACTGGTGCGCTTCCAGCCTGCACCGATCTCGGCTGGGATGACATCACCGCCATGCAGAATGCGATAGTCTGGCACGTTCTCGGCGTCAGCTCGTTCGACGGACACGATGGTGAGTTCGCGGTCAAGGATGAGGGTATGGATGCGCCCGATGAAACCCGTGTCATTGCGGGTGAATTGACCGATCTGCGGCATGGGTTGGTTCCTTTCTGTTGCAGTTTGGAGATCGAGCGGTGGAAGGTGGGCTCCCCGCGGGCGTGGGGTTCACCGTGTCGACGCACGCCATTCGAAACGGCCTTCACCGTCGTCGGTCCACAACGGGATGGCGCGACCGACAATCGAACTGGCAGGCATTACGCCGAAGTAGCGGCCGTCCAGGCTGTCGCGAACTTCCCAATTCATGAGAAACATCTGATCGTCGGCGATGCGCCGGCAGCCTTGCCAGACCGGCAGGCTACGCCCGAGCCTGTCGTGCGCCAGGGCATCGCCCATCTCGATCCCATCGACGGTGATGATTGCGCCCGTGCGGCAGACGGTTTGCCCCGGCAAAGCAAGGACGCGTTTCAGCAGTGGAACGTCGCGCGGCAGATAGCCGCCTTCGGCCAGGAAAGTTGCGAGCGGCTCCGGTGCCGCAACCGCGACCACATCTGTGACCTCCAGAGCACCCGAAGGCTCGACGGTGTAGAGCCCGACCGGCGTGCTGGCCGACGCATTCCAGATGAATTTGGTGGTGGTTTCGATCGAAGCCGAGACAGCAATACCGGCAGCGGCAACGATCGTCATGACTGTCCAACGGAGGCGGGTCATGGTTGCGTCCTCCGGCGCAAAAGCCAGGCGCGATGTTGCTCGATTGTGTAGGCGCGCGGCTCTTGGTTGGCGGTCAGGCGGTTGTGAACATGCCGCCAATAGTCGGGCGCGACATCGACCGGATTGAGCTTCATCACCTCAATGGCATCGATCAGATGCAGCACCCTTTCGACCTTCGGCCAGCCGTCGATCCTGAGCAGGATCTCGCCGCCTGGGCGGACGAATGGCAGTGTCTGGAAAACCTCTGCGCGACCGACGGCGCGCACGATGTCGATGCGCGAGATGATCGTGCCATAGTCATTTGATGCCCAGCGGACGAAAGCGAAGATTGTGTCCGGTGTAAAGCCGACGACTTTTCGGCTGCGGTGGAGAAGCTGCTCGCAACTCGGGCGACCGAACCTGATCCAGTGTTCGATCTTCTTCGCCACCCATGTCAGCTCAACGCGGGTGATGAAATCATCGGAGTTCGACGCGGCGGCAGTATCGCTGATCTGTGAGGGGTTTCTCTGGGTCATGAAGCGTGTCCGGAAGGTAGAGGAAGGGGCGCCAACCACACCAAGTCTCGGCTGCCAGAACGAAGCGCTGGCGATGGGGGCTGACGGCCCGCTCGCTGGAACGGGATCGGTGGGGCTGCCACAGTGTTTTGGTCTGGCGGTGGAAGCGTCGTCGCATCGACGGCGTCTCGCTGGATCGATGCGGGCACAATCATCCCGCTTTCCCCGCTTTGTTCGCAGGAGCCGTTGATGATGCGTCGGAGGGCGTCAGTGTCCGACCCCTCGACAAGTCCACTGAGGCAAAAGCGGGTTCCTGAGCCTCGTTTCGGTCCAGGCTTTCTGTTCGCGCGCGCGCCTTAAAGTTAGAATCTGTGTTAGACTCTAAGTTAAGAGAGCGAATATGCGTCTGTTTTCTTATGCTTAGGCCCGGTTTGGGTTCCTGATAGCACGAGCCTCCGGTTCCCGATGGCACGATAGTCGGGGTTCCCGATAGCACGAGACTATCCACAGCCTGCCCGGTCGCCGGGAGCGGTTCGAAAGCAAGCAGAAGACGGCCGCCGACTTCCACCTCGAGCGACAGGATGTAGCCGGGTAGCGGCTGGCGTTTGATGATGTTGCGCAGCTCGAAAGCAAAGCGCTTGAACGGCGACAGGCTGCCGGATTTGATATGGAGATGGCCGAAGTCGAACCGCCAGCCCGAGCGCTGTCTGCCCCCATGCTTGCGTACGATGCGATAGAGCCATCGGTCGAGGCCGCCCGTGAGCGCAAAATAGCTTCTGTCGATGGTGAGAACGAGAGCATCGTCCAGCACCGCTCGATAAAACCAGTCCGGGATGATGAGCTCGATACCGGCGGGCTTACCGAACCGATCGGTTCGTTCCTGCCATTCATTGATCCAGGAGAAACGATGGCGCCGGCCCTCGACAGGCTGACGGATTGAGGTGGCGATGGTCGTCGACTGGAGGCGGTCCAGTGCGGCCTTCAGACGCTGATAGTCACGAGCGCTGACACCCCGTCCCACAAAACTCAGGATCTCATAGGGTGTTGCCGCCATCAGGCGTGAGGTGCGAAGCCCCGCGTCACGGGCCTCGACGATCTGGCTAGCCGCCCAGATCAGGATATCGGCGTCCCAGATCGTTGCCATGCCGTGGTCCTGCACAGCCTCGACACGGATCGACACTTCGCCAGCGGTGAAGTCGATCGGTGCGATACGATGAGATTTTGAAAGGGAGAAGAATGGATAGGCCATGAGGTCCTGCGCGTCGCGAGGGGCTAACGGGCCGGGGAGTGCGTGGAACAAGTCCAACTGGCCGCGTTCCAGCGGTCGTCGAAGTGCTGCTGACATGGAATCGCCGATCAGCCGGTGTAACGAGTGGTGCGAGTTGCAGCCGCCGGTGCGTGGCGCTTTGCGGGCAGTACCGACCCGGCCGGATCGGAGGTTGACCTGACCGCACCGCGGTTGGCCCAGGCCTGCAGATCGTCGATCGAGTAGACAACGCGGCCGCCAAGCTTGCGGTAGGCCGGCCCGGTCCCGTAGGTCCGATGCTTTTCCAGTGTGCGGCCGGACAGGCTGAGAAAGCGCGCAGCTTCGGGCGTCCGCAGGTAGCGTGGGGGAAGACCGGCGAGATTGGGTGACATGAGAGAGCCTCCTTTGGGTTCGTTGAGGCCGCTGATTGTCAGCGGCGGACGAAGGCCAAGGTGGCGAAGTAGGACGTCGTGGGGCAGGTGCGAAATTGGGGTGGCTAAATTCGCACACCCTTCGTTGGTCGGACAGATCGAGCCGCCAGACGTATTCACGGCCAGGGCTCAGCCATCAACCGGTGCGAGACGCCATGGCTGGGGACCTCAATCGGCGTCCGACAACAGCTTGAACAGGCAATCGCCGGCTTCCGTGAATGCCGGCGCCCTGCGGCAGGCTACCAGCCCGGATTGTGCGCAGTGAACTGCCGTGACGGGCTGATCCGGTCCATCCAGGGGATGGAGGAAGCCGGCACATTGGCCTGCGACAACCTCATCGCCGATTTCGATCATTGGCTCGAAGATGCCGCGCACCGGCGCGTAGGCGAAGGCCTGCTTGCCGTTGACGCGCATGATCCGAGTGGTCCCGGCTGGCGCTACTGGTGCGTTGGGAAGGATGCCGAGATGCTTCAGGCATCGAACAGTACCGTCCCGGGCCAGCGCTTCGCCCGTTGATGAGAGGGATGCACCGCCGCCGAGTTCGGTGGTGATGGCAAGCACACCCAGCGCTTGCGCTGTGGCGGACAGCGTGGTCGCTCCACCGCCGGCCGACCCGTCACTGATGGAGCCATAGGGCGCGCCGAAGATTTGCATGAGTTCGATCAGCTTTGACGTCTCCATGTCACTACTGCTGCTCCTGATCATGCAACAGGGCAGGTAGTGCAAGGATCGCCCGCCTGAGTGGAGGTCGATGACGATGCTGGACATGGGCAGGAGGATTTTTGTCACATAGTGAGCGATCATCTGGGTCGGCGTGCCATTGGCGTCGCCTGGAAACATCCGGTTGAGGTTGCCCTCGTCGAGTGGCGAGACACGTCGGCCTGCGGTGACGGCGGGAGAGTTCAGCGCCGGCAGCAGGATGATCCGGCCGGACACATCCCAGGCCTCGATCTGCCGCGCCAGCTTGGCAAGAGCGACCTGCCCCTCATACTCGTCGCCATGATTGCCGGCGACGAGCAGGGCGGTCGGGCCCGTACCGTTCCTGATGCAGACGATCGGGATGGGAATGGTGCCATAGGCCGACAGGTCGGTGGAGAAGGGCAGGCGGAGACAGCCGAACTGTTTGCCATCCCTGTCGAAGTCGACATCGGTCCAGATGCGGGTCGTGCTCGCCATTCTTTTGTCTCTCCCCTCAATGCAGCAAGGTGTTGAGGAAGCTGCGGGCACGCGGATGGCCGGGGGTGGTGAAGAAGGTCGAGGGCGACGCCTGCTCGACGATGCTGCCCTGGTCCATGAACACGACCTGGTCGGCGACCTCACGGGCAAAGCCCATCTCATGGGTGACGCAGATCATCGTCATGCCCTCATTGGCCAGTCCGGTCATGACGTCGAGCACCTCCTTGATCATCTCGGGATCGAGTGCGGAGGTCGGCTCATCGAACAGCATCAGGCGCGGGTTCATGCACAGCGCCCGTGCGATGGCGACACGCTGCTGCTGCCCACCGGAGAGCTGGGCTGGATATTTGTTGGCCTGTTCGGGAATGCGCACCTTATCCAGATGATGACGGGCGAGGCCTTCCGCCTCATGCCGCACCATGCCCAACACCCGTCTGAGGGCGAGCGTACAGTTGGACAGCACGGTCAGATGGGGAAACAGGTTGAAGTTCTGGAACACCATGCCGGTCTGCCTGCGGGCAAGGGTGGTCTCCCTGGCATTCTCGCCCAGGCGGGTCGCACCCAGCATCACGGTTCCCTGCTGGTAGGCTTCAAGCCCATTGATGCAGCGGATCAGGGTTGATTTGCCGGATCCCGATGGCCCGCAGACCACGATGCGGGAGCCGTTGGGCACGGTCAGGCTGACATCCCTCAGAACGTGGAAGGTGCCATACCACTTGTTGAGGGCAGCGATCTGAACGGCGTGCACGGCAGGGGTTTTGTCGGTCTGTGGCATAGGTCTCTCTGCATTGTTTGGGTGATGTGGTGGAATGACTGGAACGGGGTGAGCCGTGCTCAACGACGGTCGGCGCGGTCGAATGATGACTTGTCCAGCCAGGTGCGGCTCGCCTCATCCTCTTCGTTGATCGTGGTCGCGGCGCAGTCCCGGGTTCTGCGTTGGCCGCTGTCTGCGGCGTCAGTCTTCGCTGGGCGCCACTTTGCCGGTCCTGGGTCGGTGCTTGTCCTGACGCCGCCTCTATCCGTCAGCGGATCATTCCGCTGGGGAAGATGAAACGCAGGCGGTCGACAGCCCGCCGAAGGCGATATCGTCACCGCCCCTACCGGCGCATCGGCCTGAGCAATCGGCTCTCCAGCCGCTTGATGGCTTGCGAGATGATCAGCGCCAGTCCGAGGAAGATCAGGCCTGCCACGGTCAGCGGCTCGGCATAGCGATAGGTCTCCGAGGCGATGTCGAAGGCACGGCCCAGCATCTCGGGGACCGCCAGCACGGCGAGATAGGGCGTCGCCTTGAGGATCGAGACGAAGTAGTTGCCCATGGGTGCTGCGATGTTGCGCAGCATCTGCGGCGCGATGACGAACACTGTCATATCCATCCGGCCCAGCCCCAAGGCTCTGGCTGCCTCCGCCTGTCCCCTGGGGATGGCATCGATGCCTGCCTTGAAGACTTCGGAGAGATAGCCGCTGAAGTAGACGCTGAGACCGATAATGCCGACGGCAAGGGCGCTGAGGCGAACGCCGTAGAAGGGCAGGATGAAGTACAGGCAATACAGCCAGACCAGCACCGGGGTTGCTCTGATGAAGTCGATCAGGAAGCGCACGGCATAACCCATGACACCGCCCGAGCGCCGGGTGATCTCAAAGCCAAATCCGATGGCAGCTGCTCCAACACAGCTGACGGCTGCCACCAGCAAGGTCATGCCGATGGCGCTGAGAATGGTCGGTAGCGTCGAGAGAGCGAAGTCGATATCAAAGCCCACCGCTGATCTCCCGTGCCGGGCCGACCCGGCTTTCGACCTGACGCCCCAAAAGGGCGATGGGATAGCAGACGACGAAGTAGGCCAAGAGCAGCGAGAGATAGATCGGTACGGGGTCGTATTCGATCTGAGAAATCTCCTTGGCGCGGAAGGTCATGTCGGTCAGGGTCACCAGCGAGACCAGCGATGTCGCCTTCACCAGCTGGATGATCTGGTTGATGAAGGTCGGGCTCATCGTCACCAGAGCCTGCGGCAGTTCGATCAAAAGCAGGATGGTCGGCCGCGACAGCCCGAGCGCCTGTCCTGCTTCTTTCTGCCCCCGGTCGAGCGATTGCAGTCCCGCCCTGACGGCCTGGCTGGCATAGCCGCCGATGTTCAACCCCAGCACCATGGCGCTGACGGTCATGGCCGAGAACATCAGGCCGATCACTGGCAGGGCATAGTAGAAGACGAACAGCAGGATGATGACGGCCGAACTGCGCCAGAACTCGATGATCCCAGTGACGAGAAGCCGTGCCGGACCCGTGATCAGATACTGCGCGACCCCGAACACCAGACCGAAGGGGATGGCAAAGAGCAGGCCGTAGAGCGTGACCGATGCGGTGACCCGGAACCCCTGAAGGATGCCAAGCCAGATGTCGAGCACGCTCATTTGCCGGCACCCGGCTTGCCAGCGGCACCATCACAGAGCTTTTGGGCAGTAACGCTGTCCGGCACGGCCTCGGGCGTGCCAAAGCCGTATCTGGCCATGATGGCGGCAACCGTGCCGTCCTGCTTGAGTGCTGCCAGCTGCTCGTCATAAAGCGCGCGCAGATCCTCATCCCCGGTGCGGAAGGCGACGGCTGCGTAGTTCGCCTGCTCGTCGGTGGTCACGAACGGTGTGGCGCGTTCCAGTCCCTTTGCCTTCTCACCCGAGAGCAGGCCGATCACCGTGGGCGAGGACAAAACAGCGACATCGACGCGGCCGGCGCGCAGGGCAGACACGTTGGATTCGATATCGGGGAACAGCAGCATGCGGTCCTCCGGCACACCGGCTGCCGTCGCGTTCTTCACCGACACGCTGCCACGACCCGCTCCCATGACGATCTCGCTGTTGCCGACGATATCGGCAAAGCCATGCACCTGCTTTGGATTGCCGGCCACTACGATGGCGGCATCGGGCACTTTCAGGTCGGGCGCGCCGAAGGCGACCTGAAGACAGCGCTCCGGCGTGATGGCCAGGCCGGAGGCTACCGCATCGAACCGGCCGGCCAGAAGCCCGGGGATCAGCGCGCCGAACTCGGTTACCCTGATATCGAGGTCTTTGACGCCAAGCTCGGCAAAGGCTGCACGCAACAGATCGGGATGCCAACCCGTTGCCTGTCCGGTGGCTTCATCGCGAAAGCCCCATGGCGCACGGTTGTGGATGCCGATGACGATCTTGCCCTCGCGCAAGACACGCTCCTTGGTCGTCTCGGCCAGAGCCGAGCCGTGCGGCAGGTTGAGCAGCATCGCCACCAGTGCCATCAACCCGATCAACCCCTGCCGCCGCAGACCCAGCCGCCGCAGCCCTTGCACCCCGCGCAGCACAGCTTTCCTCACAGTCATTCTCATCTCCCATTGTGGTGTTTTGATTTGGAAAGGGCAGGGTAGCCCCCAAGCTCGCCCCGATTGCGATGCCGGCCCTGGGGGGTTCCCCTCGCGGTATCAGGCACTTCTTCTCCGCCCGCGCGCGCCTCCACGTGGCCGCCTGCCATGCGGTCAGACCAAGCTTCGCCGCCCTGTGGCCATGTCGGTGTCGGCGCCTGGACTGGTCTCGGCAGACGTCTGGGCTTGCGCCGCTTCATCCATCAGGCGGGTGAGGTCCGACAGAACGGATTTCACCTGCGGCCAGGGATACTCCGACGCTCTGCCCGCAGTCTCGCTGCTGCCGACGATGACCCTCAGCTTGGCGATCACCCCCTCGATTGACTGGGCAAGAGTGACGGCAACCGCCTCAAGGCATCGCTCCTCCGCCTCCATCGCCTGAAGCTCTGCCGCACGGACCCGGGCATAGCCGGGGTCGATGTCCAATGCGTCGAGCGAGGATTGATGATCTGGTGATGTCGAGACAGGGCAGGGCGTGTCCGCCGCTTCGCCAGCATGGGATGGCGGCGATCCAAGCCGCCGCATCACCCGCGTTTCGAGCCGCTGCTGCAGCCGGCACAGAAGCGTAGCTTCACGATGAGCCTGCTGCCAATCCAGTAACAGCGCAACCGCAGGTTCCACGGGTTCAGTCGAGCGTGCGGAACCGTGGGCGCTCGCTGTTCCCTTGTCATCCACAGCACGTCTCTTCCTTCGCACCCCATAGGTGACGAAAGGCAAAGAAGTGGTATTGTCGGAATCAGCCATGATCCGAGCTCCCTAAAGCTTGATCGTGGTCAGGCCGAAGGAGGTGTTAGCGCACCTCGTTCGGCCGCATGAGCGACCACTGAGAGCAATTTATGCGTGAACCACGATTGATGTCAAATAAAATGATGAATTCCGACAAATAGGATGATTTCAGTAGAGCAATGCAGAGGCGCTCGTGCGATGTTGGGTTGGAGCCAAGACGAACTTGCAAGTGCGGCAGCCGTCTCACGCGCAACGGTTGTTGACTTTGAGCGTGGCGCTCGGATCCCACACCGTAATAGTCTAATTTCAATCCGAAGAGCATTGGAAGCAGCAGGAATTGTACTGATAGCAGAGAATGGTGGCGGTGCTGGGGTTCGTTTCGGGAAGCCATCCGGTGACGGAGAGAACTAATGCTTGTTGACAGGTCAACGCGGTGACCAAGCAAGGCTAATGTGGACGCAATCGCCGCGCTGAACGCACGTTCAAGAATCGGGCGTCGAGTTGATGGTTGAAAATGGCGCAATTCAGGTGTTCGGCTCAATCGTCTAATCGCCACTCCTGATCGAACCATAGTCGGAACGGGGTAGGGGTGAAGAACGGAGTGACAGCTTTTGGGACGCTTACTACCGCCTAGCGTCACAAGCGGACAGAAAGACCGGCATTTTGCTGGCATGGCGGGATCGCGCTGATGCAGGTGGGCTTTCCTGCCCTGGCGAGCCTGTCAAAGGCTTCCGTCATAACACACCACCTTGGCGCTAGGCGGAAGCCTTCACGACGCCTCCGGCACATGATAGAACAAAAAACGAACGAATTGCGTTCCTGGGCGGAATCGATAGCTTGCGCTTCTTGTGATTTCATTGGGGGAAGTAAATGCAGTTATCAGAGGAAGAGATCGAAAATCTCTCGATCGACAAGTTCATTTTTCATGTCGTTCATCATCGTAACGATGAGCCGATCTTGCTCGATGAGACGCCCATCGGAAATTTCGAGGATTTCTTCCTCGAGAGGGCGATGGAGACGTTACGGGGAAACCGGTTCATCTTCGCCGACGGTTCCATAACCAGGACACTGCTGAAGCAGGTCTTGAACGACGAAAGCCAGTTCGTACCGGTGTCAAAAACGCTTGCGCAGACATTTCACGCGGCTAGAGACAAGCGCATCAAGCCAGGCGTGATGATCTTGATGACGTTGGTCACCGGCCAACGCAAGCTGTTGTCCGTGCTGAAATACGACCATGAAGAGGCAGTTACCTACGACATTACAGAAGATGCAAAGGCGATCCTGAAAGCAATCGCGAATTCGTTCACGAAGTCGGCTGACGCGCTGCAAAAGTCTGCCTTGATCGAGATTGTCGATGGCGATGACAACATCGTTGTTGTCGACAAAACCGTTCGTCACGAGATCACCGATTTCTTCCGTGGATTTCTTGCATGCAAGCGACTCTTCGATGACAAGCAAATGACTCAAGCCGTCGAGGCGCTGGTCGTTGAGGTGGTAAAGAATCATCAGAACGATTTGCCGAATGATATCACGCAGAATGTGCGTGATCGGTACTACGATACGGTCCAGAAGCGCGATAAGTTCGATGCCGCCGAGTTCTTCGCCGAGTTTTTCGGCGCACATGGCAGCGCTGCGGTGCGGGCCAGTTTCGACAAAGGGCTGGCCAAAAAAGGCATTGAAGGCGAGGTCTTCAAGTTCGACAAAGGCGCAGTGAAAAAGCTGCGTCCGCAGAAGTATAAGACTGCGGAGGGAGTGAAGATCGACGTACCGGAGCAGGCCTCGGATACTGTGAAAACCGCAACGACGGCTGCGGGTACTGTTATCACCATCACGACTAGCCGATTGACGAACCTATGACGCTCCAGGAGATGATCGAACTCGGTATCCTGTTTCAGCGGATGGCCGCATCGGAAGGTGCGGTTTTTGCCGAGACGACATCGGTGTGCCGAGTCGATCAGGTCCCAAACATTGCCGTTGAGGATTTCAATCGGATTTCTGAATTGGCTTCGACGTTGGCTTTGACCAAGCAAGGAACGCTGGCCGTGTTTGGGGAGATCAGCGGGGAGATCGACCTCGCAAATGGGGATGTGTCGAGCATAGAGTGCGAAGCTGTCTCGGTCAGGTTAACGAAGAGGGTCGAAGCCGACGCGGCATACTTCGTTACCCGAGCAGGCTTCGAAGCGGCCCTAGGTGATCCCGAGTTAATGCTTACCGCTCGCAAAATATGGGTCGCCGAGGAGTTTTTGCCGTTTGCCACGAGATCATGCGTCTATTCTACATGGGGCAGCGCGGTCGATCAAAAACGCCTAGAAGACATCTTCGACAGCCCACGCAGATTGGTTCGAGACCAGAGCTATCAATCAGCTCCGATCGACATCCGACCTTGGTACCTGATCGTCCCGGGTGACGAGAGCTCAGGCGTTTTCTCCGCTTGGAAAGAAGCCGCCGTGAGGAACCTGATCTTTTGCCTGCCAACTGAAATTCGAACATCAGACGCGAGCAAACAGGTCGTGCTGAAAGGCGCCAGGTCTGCCTTCGGCGATGTTGATCTCAGCGAACCGCAATTTCAGCTTTTTGATGTTGTCACGGAAGCGGTACGATGGGTTTACGACCAACGGCGTGACACCGAGACGAAGTTCCACCTGCTCAACAATCACTTGGCTTTGTATTGGCCAGACAGTGCCAAATGGCCCGTTGGCCTCAGAGGTGTCCTGGACCACGCGCTGGCTAGCGCACGCGAGGCATTTGCCTTCCATCTACAGGACGACAGCAAGGAAGCAATCAAATCCTTGGGTGATCTCCGAAAGGCCCTGCAGGACGAGGTTGCGCGATCGCAGACGGCCACGCGCGATCTTTTGTCTGCTCTCTGGCGAGATGCAGCTATCGCGGGTGCGGCATTTGCTTTGCGCTCGGCCACAACGAACTCCTCTGCTGTGAATATTGCCTCTTTGGGTGCGGCGGCGCTGCTGTTTGCGAGCTTACTGACCACTGTGCTTTCCAATTGGCGATTTGATGTCCTCGCCAAGCAAGTTCGCGCGCAATGGCGGCAGCGCCTTTACGCCTTCATGTCTGACAAACAGTGGGCTGAGCTGGTCACCCGGCCAATTTATCGAGCCCGACGGGTTTATCGAGTCTCAATTATCCCAGTGCTGGCAGTCTATGTTGTGCTGATTGGTGCACTTCTGTGGGTAGTCTATCCCGCCGGAGTGATGGCCGTTGCAGATCCTATCCTAGCCCTCCTGTGGGACGCTTGGCGCTTGATCGGCGACCTATGAGGTCGGACGACATCCACACCGGTTTTTTCGTCATCGCCTCCTGGGGCGCCAACAACTCCCTAACGCACTTTCAGAGTCAGCGGACGCGACCATGGGCCAAATGAAAGAACTGCAGATTGAGATGATGAACCTCGGTCTCGAGTGGGAAGAGTTTCTCGAGCGCGCATTGTCGCAAGATAGAGTGGGGCAGGCTGTTCGTATGAAGCCAGCAGAGCCACCTCAGTCGGAAGAGGATTGGGAGATGTTCCGCTGGGAACCCGATCTCGCATTCAAGCCAGCGGACAAATCCGGTCCTGTCGCCGTTGAAATCAAAGTCCTTCGCTGGCAGCACGACTGGCATACCTGGGCGAAAGATGCGCACAGACACCTGCGCCAGGTCGTGCTGCGTGGTCCGTACTCACGAGGAATCCTCATCCTGACAAAAGACTTCGGTGCAGCGGAACACCGTCGTATCGAAACATCCGGCTTCGACCATGACGTTGACGTTTGGGGGATCAACGACTTGCGCAAGATCGTCGCCGGGGATGACGAACTTGCTGAGGCGCTGGAGGACCTGATCGCCGACACGATCATTGATGAGGTAATCGAAAAGCCAGAGGTGGATGGTCCAAACGATCAAGGGATGCGGCTGGCGACCAGGCTGCGATCAATCGAGCAGGCGGAGCCGGGCTGGAAGGCGTTCGAACTCGCCTGCGAGGAGGCAATCCGTTTCCTATTCAGCGCTCATCTCTCGAACTTCGTCCGCCAGCAAAGAACCAGCGATGATCTTAACAGAATGGATCTTGTGGGCAGGATCAGGTCAACCGGAACATCGTTTTGGTCCGATTTGGCTTCTGACTTTTCGACGAGATACGTGGTCTTCGAAGCAAAGAATTACGCAGACCCCATCGGTCAGCGCGAGATTCAAATTACCGAGAAGTACCTCGTGGCCAATGGCTTAAGAACTGTAGCGATCATCATTGCCCGAAAGGGCGCCTCGAAGCACGCGGTAGACGCAGCAAAGGGGATCCTTCGGGAGTATGGGAAGTTTATTCTTACCATCTCGTTGAATGACCTCTGCAAGATGCTCGAAGGGGCTTCGAAAGGCGATCAGCCCGAGAATATCCTTTTCGAGCGTATGGATGCTTTTCTGATGGCCCTCGGGCGGTAGTACAAAAACGACATGGAAGGCACAGACCGCTCTAGGCTCAGGACTTCGGTAACGGGGCCGATGCAGTCAAGCAAAAAGTGACTACCGCAGCAGCGCGGTCATGCTGCCAGTGCGGCAAATAATTGTCATGGATTCCCTATCGCCGATACCTAGCTCGCTTAGCCCTTCGTTTTTGGTCGCCCCGGGTTCATGCTTCGGTCCGTGGTCAGCGCGATGGCCGCCAACATGATGCTGGTTCAGTGCGGCAATTCCGATGTGCCCATCTCATTGGCGTGCTCGACCGAGGCCTGCTACAGTCCTGACCACGGCATCATCGGAACCGCGTCCCGGTTGGGGACCTCGAAGGCCTGCGCTCACGCAGACATCAACGATCTGGTTCTGATATAACGCTCAGGCCGACGTGGCGATCAACGGGACTGCGGAGAATTCAGTACCATCCTTCCACATCCGGTGCAGGATGGTGCCGATGCGCCTTGCCAAAGCCACCATCGCACGCTTTGCACCTCGGCGTTTGGCAACTTGCGCAGCCCAGCTTCTCAGCCATGTCGAGCGGCCCCGATGTATCATGACGGTAGCCGCTTGACACAAGGCTCTTCGCAGATTGGCGTCCCCAGCTCGCGTAATGCCGCCGATCACGTCGCGCTCCCCGGACTGGTTGCGCGACGGTGTAAGACCAACCCATGGACCAACTTTCTTGGACGATGAGAACCGCCCGGGATCATCGACAGCTGATCGGAAAGTTAAGGCGACGACCGCCCCGACGCCTGGCATCGTCATCAACAGCCGGCACGCAGCATCGTCCTTTGCAAGCAGACGAACCTGACGTTCGAGCCCGGCTAGTTCATGGCGCAGGCTGGTGCGCGCACGTAACATCGGCTCGGCCGCTGCTTGTAGCATGGAATTGCCGTCCACCAATTCCCTGATCCGGGCGTCGAACTGGCCGCGTGAGATGGCGCCAACCTTCAGGCCAAAGTTTCTCAGCAGTCCGCGCAGCGATAGCTCCAGCGCGATCATGCCTTGCTGAATCGCCTTACGGGCGGCCAAAAGCGCGCGAACCTCCTGTGCAGACACGGATTTGCAATGTACAGGCCTGAACCAGCCCAGATGAAGCAGTCGGGCAATCCCCTCAGCGTCGCGCCGATCCGTTTTGATCGGCATTGCCTTCAGTGCGCCCTTCACTTGTCGGGTTTCCATCAGAACGACGTCCAGTCGGGCATCGGCCAGACCGCGATGCAGCCACTGGGACAGCGGTCCGGCTTCCAGCCCGATGATGGCGACCGCTCCCTGCAGGGTGTTTGCAAAGTCCACGATCGCCTGGGGATCACTGGGAACCTGCGCTTCCTTTGCGATCTTGCCATGCTCATTGATCACACAGACGGCGGTCTTCGCCAGCGATACATCCAGTCCGATAAACAGTTTCATCCCGTATTCCTCCGATTGAGACTGATACGGGAACAGCGACAGCTTGCCGTGAGCAATTGCAAGATGCTTGAGCCGGTGGCGCACGGCGCAGGCCCCGTTACAGCATCTCATTGATCAGAGCCAGAAGATGACGGCGGCTGCGATGCAGATTGCCGAGAAGAAGGTGTGGGCGCATCGGTCGTAGCGGGTTGCGATGCGCCGCCAGTCCTTGAGCTTGGCGAACAGGTTCTCGACCTTGTGGCGCTGGCGGTAGAGGGCTGTGTCGTAGGGGTATGGGATCTTGCGGCTTCGGCACGACGGGATGCACGGCTCGATGCCCCTGGCTTCCAGTTCCTCGCGGAACCAGGCGCTATCGTAGCCACGGTCGGCAATCAGATGAGAGGCTGGCGGCAGGGCACCGAGCACCAGGCGTGCACCCTTGTGGTCGCTCATCTGGCCTTCCGACAGGAGCAGGATGATCGGTCGGCCGTCACCGTCGCAGACTGTGTGGAGCTTGGAGTTCAGCCCGCCCTTGGTTCGCCCGATACGGCGGGGAACATCCCCTTTTTTAGCAGACTCGCCGCAGTGCGATGAGCCTTCAGATGGGTTGCGTCGATCATGATGCGCTCGGGCTTCGGACCCTCGCCGGCAAGCCCGGCGAAGATGCGGTCGAACACGCCCATCAGGCTCCAGCGGATGAAGCGGTTGTAGAGCGTCTTGTGCGGGCCGTAGCCTGCGGGGGCGTCCTTCCACTGCAGCCCGTTGCGGATCACGTAGACGATGCCGCTCACCACCCGCCGGTCATCCACCCTTGGTACCCCGTGCGACAGCGGAAAGAACGGCGATATCCGCGCCATCTGGCGCTCGCTCAGCAGAAACAAATCACCCATCACGGCCTCCTTCTCGGAAACCGTGAATCACAACTCAAACGGAATTAATAGGTCCTGAGCCTAGATAAAGCTCCCCAGGACCACTGTATTCCTGCCTGCCCTTCTAAAGCATACCGTTGTATTAAACCCATCGCGGCCACGGGAGCCCGGGCCCGAAACGTCCGCTTTGGGCCAACATGAGACAGAGACTAGAGACTACGCTGGTCGCCAATGACGGCAATGGTGTCGGTTGCGGACAATCAGGTGCTTTGGTCGATAATTGGGGCGAAAGGCATGGGCAGCAATTGCCTGTGATCCCGGCTCGTCGATATGAGTGACGAGTTTAGCTTCGTTAGCCCATAATTTCCACGACCTCATAGTCGATGATAATTGGTTCAAGGCCCCAGTTAATCAATGTCAGCAAAGACTCCTTTGTGGCGGGTAGCGTCGTGATCCTCTCGATCTGAATACGCCGCTTGCTGTTCGGCGATGTCTCGTCTGTATCTTCAAGCAGGTCGATTACTTCCGTACGAACCTCGTCGAGCGTCTCGAAGTATGCGTTGTCCGGAAGCTCGGCATATTTCCAGCGCGTGTTGTGCGGATCCTCGCTATGGAGTGTGTAGGTGTAAAGGACGCAAAGTTCGCTCATGACTACTGGTCTCCAAAAAGGTTGAACGCGGCTTTGAATAGACCGGGGAAGCATGCGGACAAACGTCAAATCTGCATTCTAGCCAGAAGCTGTTTCGTGGGTCTCTGTTGATGCCATTGCCAAGATATCGGCTGCTGCGCCATCCGCTTTATCAAGAGCTGCCGTTATAGAGAGGACGAATCCGCGGGCGTAGGGCGGCCCACCATCACAGCGAGAGCGGTGCAATTTGTCCGCGAGTAAGACGAAGTCATGATGCATGGACGATGGGCTCGCAGAACTGCGGCCTGTAAGGGAGGCCCCACCCGATTGTCCGGGCAGGGCCTTGGTGGGTGCTATTCTCCGTTGCGGCGACCGTTCGGGCGGGACCAGATAAGGCTGAAGCCTTCGCCTTCCTCGTCGTCGAAGAGGTTGGCGTAGATCGGTGCGTTGAAGCTGGGATCGTCGAGCTTCAGGCCCAGATAGGCGCGGCCCTCGTTGGAGGTCTTGGACCAGGCGGCGCCAATCTCGGCGCGGCCGACAAAGACGCGGTGGCTGGGAGCGTTCTCGCCGGTGGCGCGGGCGTCGGGGACGATGCGGACGTTCTTGGTCTGGACGCTGAGGGTGACGATTTCGCCGTTGAACTCGTTGTTGCCGGTCTTCTTGAAGGTTCCGATGGTTGCCATGGTATTTCTCCTTGAACTCTGTTCCGAGCCCGCACCATTGCGGCCTCGATGGCGATCGACCGGCCGAAGGCGATGGACGACGCACCCCAAAGGGGCATGACAGCAGAGGAGGGGCTTTCTTGGCGCGCGAGGAATGACGGCGACCCGGGGTCCCTGCGCGGTTTGCCGCGTGGGGTGGGTTCCGGCAGGGGAAGAAAGTTCCTACGCCGCTGTTGCGTCATAGGCGATCGAGGCACAGCCGACCTTCGGCCAGATCAGCCCATTGACGAGGCCGTTCTGGAGCGGTCGACCTGACAGAGACGCATCACAGGAGAATATGGCGGCCATCCCGGACCGATATGACCGTAGCGACGCCTGACACCGCGGGTCAAACCAACTCCGCCAGACGCTACGTACCGCCGTTTCCTGCCCGTCGCCCACGGGATCGCCCCCTCCCGGCACTTGCACCGTCTGCGCGCTGTCACGGCATTGCCCCCGGCACCGTCACCGATGGCATGGCACGTCAGTTGGAGTAGCCCTCGATCCGGTCAGCGCGATTGCAAACGAGCCTGGCGACGTGGAAGGCGCGACCGCTAAGACATCAATTTACCATCCCGCCGGCGCCTGCACCGATGTCAGGCCCGCGCGATGGTCTGCCCGGTTGGTCCGGGCGCGGCCATTGCCGTCACCCGGATCAGCGCCGTGACGCCAACGGCGATTGCGCCGATAACTGAGAAGATGAGCTGCCAGATGTCGGAGGGCATGGTGTGTTTCACGATGCCATGCGTCGCGTGGTAGCCGGCGAGCGCCGCGGGCGCGACAGAGGCGAGTGCGATCGCGAGCCGTATCGAGAGCGGACGGATGAAGGCGAGCAGGAACTGCCCGACGCCGAGTGTGAGTGCGGCGGCGACAAGGCCGAGGAGGATTGCGCCGAGCCAGCCGGCGCCGGTCTGATAGGCCCATGTCCCGACGCTGACGCCGGCCAAGAACGGCAGCGCGAAGACAGCCAGCGTGAACAGCAACCAGCAGAGAACGCTAGTCGCCGCGATGCTGGAGATGATGCCGATGAAGATCATGGTGGTGTTCTCCGTGAGATAAAGGTCTGACGGTTGCGCCTCCACCACCACCACGGCGCATTGATAGTATAGCCGAAGAGAAGGCAGGACGGGAGCGGAAATCCCATGGGACTTCCGCTTGCGGCCCTGTCACCTTGCCCGCGACTAGCGGGCGAAGGGGTCGATCTCGTGAACGATGGCGGCGAAATCGCCGTCATATTCGCTGGCGGGCATGACGCCCATGGTGCCGTCGCCGGTCTGGAAGATGACGATGGAGACCATGAGGGTGGTGGCGAGGCTGAAGGCGAAGGCGTGAGCTTGATTGAGGGACATGTGACCGGCTCCTGTTGGAGGCGGGAGACCATCTCCCGCGCGACAGGCGCCCGATGTGTCCAGCCGATGGCCGCAATCATCGCGCAGGCGAAGCCGGAGCGGCGGCACGCTTTGCGTAGTCCGACCCTTTATGGGTTGATGGCGTCAGGCCAACGGTTGGACCAAGGATCAGCGCAATGGAAGCGGGAGATGGTTTTCCGCCATGAAAGGGGCCACGAGGGAAACGCCCGTTCAATGCTTTCGCACCAAAGCAACGCCGCGATGCTGTCGGTCGTGATGCTGCCGACATGGGCGGGTATGTTCATGCGAAGCGCAACAGCCGAAGAGAACGCCCATGCCGAAGCTTCCCGAGAGGATCGATTTCCCCGTCAGCCAGGTGCGGCGCTATCTGGAGCCCGGCCCGATCGTGCTGGTGTCGTCGAAGTGGCAGGGCGCGACCAACATCATGACGCTCGGTTGGCACACGATCCTTGAATTCTCGCCGTCTCTGGTCGGCCTGATGATCTCCGGCGGTAATCACAGTCACCGCATGATCCGCGAGAGCCGGGAGTGCGTGATCAACCTGCCGACGACGGCGCTGACCGATACCGTGGTCGGGATCGGCAACACGTCAGGAGCCGAAATCGACAAGTTCGTCAAATTCAATCTCACGGCGGAAGACGCGACCAAGGTTGATGCGCCGCTGATCGGCGAATGCCATGCCAGCTTCGAGTGTCGCCTTCACGATGATGCGCTGGTCGACAAATACAATTTCTTTCATCTTCGAGGTGGTGAAGGCACATGTCGCAGCGTCGCCAAAATATCCCGAGACGCTGCACTATGCCGGCGAAGGCGTGTTCGTGGCGTCCGGCAAGATCATCAGCCGTAGATCGCTGTTCCGACCTGTGATGCTGTGAGAGGCGGCGCTTACGCGCCGCCTCTCTTCGGCCGGAAATCGTACAGCGGGATGCCGAGCTTCCTCGCCTTGTCGGCAAGGTTGTCCTGGATGCCCGTGCCGGGGAAGACGATGACCCCGATCGGCAGCACGTCCAGCATCTGATCGTTGCGCTTGAACGGTGCGGCCTTGGCGTGTTTCGTCCAGTCGGGTGCGAAGCCGACCTGTGGCACCTTGCGGGCGTCGGCCCATTTGGCCGCGATCTTCTCGGCGCCCTTTGGCGACTTGCCGTGCAACAGCACCATGTCGGGGTGTTTGGCGTGGACCTGATCGAGCTTGGCCCAGATCAGGTGGTGATCGTTGAAGTCGAGCCCGCCGGTGAAGGCGATCTTCGGACCGGCGGGTAGCAGCACCTGATTGTCGGCGCGCTTCTTGGCTGCGAGGAAGTCCCGGCTGTCGATCATCGCCGAGGTCAGATTGCGATGGTTGACCATCGATCCAGAGCGCGGACGCCAGTTCGAGCTGGTCTGGCGCTCATAATGTTCTGCGGCCTGGTCGCGCATCAGCTCGAAAGCGTTGCGGCGTTCGATCAGGGTCTGGCCCTCGGCGGTCAGGCGTTCCAGCTCGACAGCCTTCACCTCGCTGCCGTCCTGCTCGCGCTGGCCGCGGCGCTGCGCCTGCTCGTTGTCGTCCAGCTCGCGCTCGATCCGGTCGGTGGCACGGTGGAAGAGGTTGACGGTCGACCAGAGGAGATCGTCGAGGTCGGGTTCGAGGCGGGTGTTCTCCAGGGTGACGATCAGAGCGTCGAAGATGTCGGCGATGGCGCCGGCGACATGGTCGCCCTCCGGAAGCGGTCGTGGATCGGGTTCATCCGTGAAGGGACGGTAGCCGTAAAGCTGGAGTTCGCTCAGGACATGGTCGGTGGGGGAAGAGGTGTGGTGCGGCTCAAAGTCATCGTGCTCGCTCATGGGATGCTCCGTCGGTTCGACCGCAACCCTCGCGGCCTTCATGGCGACGAAAGCCGGCGGGCGGGCCGGACCTGCACCCGCAGCGAAGCGGAGGGCCGGAGCGCAGCGGAGGAGGGCGAAGGGCGGGCTATTTTGCCTCGCGATGGAAAGAGGCCCGCGGCCGCGCCGGAAAATAGTCCGCCGCAGGCATTGCGGGTCCGGGCCGTTTGCTGGCCGATCGCCCTCTCGAAGGCCGGGGCGCGGTTCTCTCCGACATAGGATCATCCGAGCGATGCCGACGATGGCGCTTCCACCGACTGCATTCTCCTGTCGGCCTATTCCGCCAGCGCCGTGAAGCGCGCTACATCCTGTGGCGCGATCTGCACCCGGGCCGCTGCCCGGAGGCTGTCCAGACCAGCCATGCGGAGATCCTCGTTGAAGTCGCCCAGGTTTGGAGACACCACGACTGCCTCGATCCCGGCCGCGTTCGCGCGTTCGATTAACGTGGCCATCGCACCGTCGCCGGCCGGATCGTTGTCGCGGGCGATATAGAGCCGTCGCAGCGTGTCGGGGAACAGGATGGCCGAGAGATGCGCCGCCGAGAGCGCCGCCGCCATCGGCATGTTGGGCAGCGCCATCCTGAGCGACAGCATCGTCTCGATGCCTTCGCCCGCCGCCATTACGTCGCCAGCCACACCGAAGCGAACGGCATGTCCGAGGAGGTCGCCCATCGCCCGTCTCGGCGTGTCGATTGGTGCCTTGTCCGATCCGTCCGGGGCGAGCCAGGTGCGATGCGCGCCGGTTTGACGTCCGTCCAAATCAGTGATCGATGCGATCATTGCTGGCCAGGTTTCGGTCGGGGAGTGCTCGTCAGGCCGGTAGTAGCAGCGGGGGTGGAAGCGGAGGCTTCCGGTTCCGTGCAAATCCGTAATGCCGCGTGTGCGGAGATACGTCTTTACGAGTGTGCCCGAAATCGGCTGCGCCATGGCAAAGAGCCGACGCGCTGCTTCCGGCGATCCTGATGGCGCCGGCGACTTGCGCTCGCCAGAATGCGGACGATCCGGCTCGGGATGCGGCATCGACAGGAAGGTGCGCGCCTCATGGGCGACGTCCTTGAAGTCGACCAGGCCGCAGCTCTCGCGGATGACGTCGAGGAGATCGCCATGCTCACCGGTTGCAGCGTCGGTCCATTTGCCGGCGGCGCCCTTGCCGGTTTCGCCACCCTTCAGCCGTACGAACATCGAGCGGCCGAGTGTGTTGCGGACATCGCCGACAAGCCAGTAGCGGCCCTCGCGATGTCCCGCGGAGAGATAGTGACGGCATACCGCCTCGGCCTGTCGGCCGAGACGTATCGCCAGTTCGGAGGCGTCGTGCCGTGCCATCACGCCGCCTCCCGCTCGCCGATATGCTCGACCGGGTAGCGATCCAGCACCTTGGTCAGGATCACGGGGCCGGTGGGATCGGTCGGCACGAACATCCGCAGCTTCCACGAGATGATCTCGTGAAACAGGCCATAGGCCCGGAGGCGATCACGCATGGCGTCGGTGAAGCCGGACAGTTCGATGCGGTTGGCGCCCATGACCCGGATCGGCGGCAGCTCGTCTTTGATGCCGGTGGAATCAGTCAGCGACAGGCCGGTGGCGTCCTCGAACATCTGGAGCGAGCAGCCGTCAACCTTGCCGCGCACCAGCAGCAGGTAAAGCTGCCGCAGGGCGTCGCGGGCGTAGTAGCTCTCCAGATTGTCTTCGGGCCGGAACAGACCTTGGCCGCCAGTCTGGCGCTGGCCGCGTGTGATCGCGCCCAGGGTGTCGAGGCGGCGGGCGATGGTCGAGAGGAAGCGCTTTTCGGCCTTCACGTCCGTCGAAATCGGTCGGAATAGCGGTGGCTGCGCCTGATTGGTCCGGTTTGTACGGCCCAGGCCCTGAATGGCGGCGTCGGCCTTCCAGCCCGGCTCCAGCAGATAGTGGACGCGCAGCCGCTGGTTCCGCGCCGACAGATCGGCGTGATAGCTGCGCCCGGTGCCGCCGGCGTCGGAGAAGATCAGGATACGCTTCTGATCGTCCATGAAGGCTGCGGCCTCAGCGAGATTTGCGGAAGCCGCACGGTTCTCCACGGCGAGGCGGTCAATGCCGCCGGGGCTGGTCATGGAGTTGGCACCCGACTTGCGGACGATGCGGCGCGAGCGTCCGGTCACCTCCGCCACGACATCGGTGCCGAAGCGCTGGACGATCTGGTCAAGCGCGCCGGGGACTGGTGGCAGCGAGGCGAGTCTTCCGATCAGACGGTCACGTCGGGCAACGGCATCGCGGCTCTCGACGGGCTGACCGTCGCGAAACACCGGCCGCGACGACAGATTGCCTTCGCTGTCGGTGAAGGGTTCGTAGAGCTGCACTGGGAAGGAGTGGGCGAGATAGTCCAGAACGTACTCGCGCGGGGTGATATCCACCCGGACGTCGTTCCATTCCTCTGTCGGGATTTCCGCGAGGCGACGCTCCATCAGGGCTTCGCCGGTCGACACGATCTGGATCACGGCGGCATGGCCGTCGGCGAGGTCCTGCTCGATCGAGCGGATCAAGGTTGGCGTCTTCATCGAGGTCAGGAGGTGGCCGAAGAAGCGCTGCTTGGCGGATTCGAAGGCCGAGCGGGCGGCGGACTTGGCCTGCCGGTTGAGCGTGCCCCCACTGCCATCAGGGCCGCCGGTGATGTTGGCGGCCTGCATCGCGGCGTCGAGATTGTTATGGATGACGGCGAACTCCCCAGCATAGGCGTCATAGATGCGCGTCTGCTCGAGCGTAAGCTGATGCTCGACCAACTCGTATTCGACACCGTCATAGGAGAGCGACCGCGCCGTGTAGAGGCCGAGCGAGCGCAGGTCGCGGGCCAGCACCTCCATGGCCGCCACGCCGCCGTCCTCGATCGCTTCGACAAATTCCGCGCGGGTCGAGAACGGGAAGTCCTCGCCGCCCCAGAGACCGAGGCGCTGGGCATAAGCGAGATTGTGGACAGTGGTCGCGCCGGTCGCCGAGACATAGACGACGCGCGCATTCGGCAACGCATGCTGGAGTCGAAGGCCAGCACGGCCCTGTTGCGAGGCGGCGACATCGCCGCGTTCGCCCTTGCCGCCGGCGGCATTCTGCATGGCGTGGCTCTCGTCGAAGATGATCACTCCATCGAAGTCGGAGCCCAACCATTCGACGATCTGCTTGACGCGGGAAAGCTTCTCGCCGCGGTCATCGGACCTTAGCGTGGCATAGGTGGTGAATAGGACGCCTTCGGACAGGCGGATGTCCTTGCCCTGCGGGAAACGCGACAACGGCGTGACCAGCAGCCGTTCCATGCCGAGGGCCGACCAGTCGCGCTGGGCGTCCTCCAGCAGCTTGTCGGATTTGGAGATCCACACCGCCCTGCGCCTCCCTCTCATCCAGTTGTCGAGGATGATGCCGGCCGACTGGCGACCCTTACCCGCGCCGGTGCCGTCGCCAAGCATGAAGCCCCGGCGGAAGCGCACGGCGTTGGCCGCATCGTCTGGCGCTGCCGAGACGATGTCGAAGGTCTCGTCAACCGTCCACCAGCCTGCGAGGAAGTCGGAATGCGCCTCGCCGGCGTAGATGACGGTTTCAAGCTGGGCGTCGGAGAGAAGCCCGTCGGTGACGATGTTGGCTGGAAGCCTGGGCCGATAGCTCGGCTTGGGCGGCGCGACCGAGGCCATCGCCACCGACTGCACGAGCTTGGTCGGGTGAGCTTGAGCGCCGGGAATACGGATCGCCTGCAATTCGTATTCTTCATAGATTGCGTCGGTGATCCGGCCGTCTTCGGCGGGTGTCCACTCCACGGTCTCATAGGCGAGTTCGACGCCTTCGGGCTCGATGGACGCGGGCGTGGCGGGACGTGCCGCAGTAGTACGCGCGGGGTATCCGCGAACGGTCCGAGGCGTCGCGGTAGACGCCGAAGTTGCCACTGGCGGCAGGGTGGCAGTCGGACGCGGCGGAACCTGAGTCTCGATCCAGCCGAGCAACGTGTCGACATCGGGCGCGATGCCGGGCGAAGGGGGAATGCCGAACGATCGTCAGCCGGCAGCTTGTCGATGACCGTCAGCCGCGTGTCGATGGTCGTGCCGTGCTTGGCATAGACCGAGCCGTCCACGGCCGCGGTGAAGACGATGCGGCCACGCTCCTGAAGCCGGACGAAGGCCGCGGCCCAAGCCGGATGGTCGGGGCTGAAGTTGGCGCCAGTGATCGCCACCAGCCGCCCGCCATCGGCGAGCCGGGCCAGCGCCGAGGCGACATGGCGATAGGCGGTGTCGACCACGCGGCCGGAGACGTTCGCCATAACGGAGAATGGGGGGTTCATCAGCACGACTGTGGGGGTGGCGTCCGGCGCGAGGTGATCGTCGATCTGGGCCGCGTCGAAGCGCGTGACGGCAGGGGCCGGAAACAGCGCAGCGAGAAGATCGGCACGGGTCTCGGCCAGCTCGTTGAGGAGGAGCGTTCCGCCTGAAATCTCCGCCAGGACGGCGAGCAGGCCGGTGCCAGCCGATGGCTCCAGCACGATATCGCCAGCGGCAATGGAGGCGGCCGCCACTGCGGCGAGGCCGAGCGGCGCCGGCGTCGAGAACTGCTGGAGCGCCTGCGATTCTTCAGAGCGCCGCGTATGCGTCGGCATGAGCCCGGCGATTTTCCCAAGAGCGGAAAGACGTACAGCCGGAGACGCGGCCTTGCGGAAAAGCGCCTTTCCGTATTTGCGCAGGAAGAGGACTGTCGCGACCTCGCAGGCCTCATAGGCCGCCTTCCAGTCCCAGGCGCCGCTGGTGTCGGATGCGCCGAAGGCTGTTTCCATCGCTGCACGAAGGATCGCGGCATCGACGCGCTGGCCGCGTTCGAGATGTTCGAGAAGCTTTTGCGCCACGGCGAGGGTCTGGGACGCACGCGTGACGGGCACGGCCGCAAGGGCCACGGGAGACAGAATGTTCATGGAAGGAACCTTGGGAGAGCGGAAGGGACAAGCTCGGTTGGCGCTCTCTCTCGACCGCCCGAACTCGACCCATCCCGGCCGTCCTCTTCCTCTTGTCCGCTGACATTAAAAAAGCGCCCGACCGTGAGGCCGGGCGCGCGCATGGTCGGGGATCATCGCATTCGGCTTTCGGCCAGCCAGCGGCCGGTACTGATCCATTCAATCGTGCGGCCTGTGCCGAGGTCGAGCAGATGGGCGCCGCCGGAGAAGCCGTCCACGACAGGGTCAGAAGCAATACCGGCCCACTGAAACCTCCAGGTGCCGGTGAGTGCGAATGTCTCCGCGCAGCGGGTGACGAAGGTGACCAGCAATTGCGGATCGGCGGTTCCGGGGTCGCGAAGCCAGAGGCGTGTCGCGCCATGCTCGGGCGTGAGCGAGAGCAGGAAGGGTTCGGCGGGCGGGTCCTCGCGACCGTTCTCGGCCATCAGCGCGGTGTAGATGTCGAAGGCCCGCGCGACATTGGCCACTGAGCCGACGTCGAGCAGGCAGGAGAAGCGGGTGAGAAAATCGGGCATGTTGGGCTCCTGAAACGAAAAGAGCCCGGCGCTGTGCCGGCCTCGGAGTGGTTGGAATTGGAAGGTGCGGAGCGGCCGAAGCCGCCCCGCGAGCCGATCATTCGGCGGCGACGAGGTGACGTTCGTCGTCCTCGCTATCGGCCTGCGATTCTGAGTCCTCGTCGGTGCTGAGAAAGTCAGGCGGTCTGGGCCCTTGGCTTCTTCGCCACCACCCGCGTCCGATGCCGGATCCCCGTCAACGCCGGCAAGCCGAAGCGGCTCGGGCAGCCAGCCGCTGTCGGCCAGGAGACGCTCGGCCTCCTTGGCCATATCGCCCTTCTTCAGATGGTCGATGAGCTGGGCCGCCCGTTCGCCGGCGCCTTCCCGGACGGCTTCGAGAATGCGCGGCTTGGTGACACGGCTGAGATAATTGCCGAAGGTCGGGCGCCAGCCCGCTTCGACCATGTCGAGCCCGGTCGCCCGCGTCAGCCGATCGGCCTGCGCGAGCCTCATATCGAGCGTGTGCTGCGACACGCCGCCCGCGCTGTGCGGGTTCGGCCGCTCATAGAGCGCGTTGACCCCGTAGCTGACGCAGTGTGCCAGCAGCGCCATGCGGCTGGCGTCGTCGAGCCCGGCGAGCCAGTCCCAGAGGGCGTCGTCGTCCTTCGGGATGTCGGCGGCCCAGGCGTCGTGACGCTCCTGCACGGCCCGCGCGGAGGGGCTGTCCTTCAGCGTCTCGTCCTGAACCGGGAAGAAGATGTGCTTCACCCCCGCTTCCATGGCGCCCGTGTACATGCGGGTCATGAAGTTGTCCGAGACCAGCATGTGGAGAAGCGCCGTCATGGCGATGTGCGGATTTTCCGCGACCGCGTTGCGCAACGCGAGGGTGCGGTAGGCGGTCAGCTCGATGACAAGGCGTTCGGGCAACGGCTTGATCCTGTCGTCCTCATCGTCGTCCTCCGGTTCGACAGGCCGGCCGCCGATGGTGATGACGGCGCGCTGCAGCGACGGGCTCGCGGTGCCATCGGATTCGATGTCCGTCTCCGATCCTTCCTCACCATCGGTCCGGACCTGAGGCACATCCTCGGGCCGGACGTAGCCGCGATCGACCGAAAGCGATCCGTTGGCGTCGATGCTGACGAAAACGCCGGCGATGGCGATGTCGGCCGGGTCGAAGTGCTCGGGCCGGTCGTCGAAGGCTGCCAGAGCGGTCTCGATCTCGCCCATGCGCTCGTCGACCTCATCGGGCAGTTCGTCGGCGTCCTGATATTCCGCTTCGAGCCTGGCCTGCTCGGCAGTGAGCGCCTCGCTGGTCGCCTGTTCCTCGGCCGATAGATCGAACGGCGTGCCGGAGACCTGGTGCAGGCCGCGCGTGGCATCGTATGGGAAGCTGACCGCGACCTCGATCCACTTCCAGCCCTCGGCGGCGATCGCCTCGGCCTCGGCCTTCAGCTTCTCGGCGACGAGGCGATCGAGAAGACCGACGTCCTGCAGCCAACCGCCATCATCGGCCTGGAACAGGTCGCGCATGACGATGCCGCCAGCCGCCTCATAGGCTTCGATGCCGAGGAAAACGGCACGCTTGTCGGAGGCGCGCACTGTGGTCTCGGTCAGCATGCGCCGGATCTGATAGGGCTCTTTCGACCAGGCGTCCTTGATCGCGTCCCAGACCTGCACCTGACGATCGTGGTCTTCGGAGACCGTGAAGGCCATGAGCTGCTCCAGCGTCATGCCGTCGTCGGCATAGACGTCGTGCAGCGCGGGCGACACGGTTGCGAGGCGCAGCCGCTGCTTGACCACGTTGACGGGGACGAAGAAAGCCGCGGCGATCTCCTCCTCGGTCATGCCCTTGGTCAGCATGTCGTGGAAGGCCCGGAATTGATCGAGCGGAGGGAGCGGCGCGCGCTCGATATTCTCGGCCAGCGAGACCTCCTCGGGGAGGATGGCGCCTTCGCGATCACGGACCACGCAGGGCACGGGCGCGATCTTGGCGAGACGCTTCTGCTTCACCAGCAGTTCGAGCGCGCGGAAGCGGCGGCCGCCGGCGGGCACCTCGAACATGCCGGTCTCGTTGCCTTCGGCATCAACGACGGGAAAGACGCTGAGGCTCTGGATCAGGCCGCGACGAGCGATCGAAGCCGCCAGGTCTTCGATTGAGACGCCGGCCTTCACGCGCCGGACGTTGGACTGGCTGAGCACCAGCTTGTTGAAAGGGATGTCGCGCGAGGACGACAGGATGATCTTCTGAACGGCAGTAGCCATCGGGATTTACTCCGCGACGGGCGGCCGAGAGACTCTCTCTCAACCTCCAACCCGTCACGGAGCGAAGCGCCGCCCTCTTCCTCTAAAGGGGGCAGCGCACGGACCGGCGAACCAGAAAGGCACGGAAGCGCAAAGCCGGAGACACGGAAAACCGCATCCCCGGCTTCGCGGCGATCAGGCCGCTCGATCGAGCAGCTTCTTGGCCTTGCCCTCCATGTCGAGGCGGGCGTCCTGATGCGGCTTGTCGCGCGCGACGGCGGTGATGCCCTGCACGAAATCGAAGATGGACTCCGGAGGGCGGCCTTCCTCGGCCAGCACTCTGTCGATGATTTTGCCCGTCTCGGCCTTGGAGAAGCCACGCCGACGCAGGAAGTCGGTGCGGTCTTCGTCGGTCCTGGCGACGATCCGCTCGCGGGCCGCCCTGATGCCGTTGACGAACGGCAGGGGTGAGGAATTCGCGAAGTTCAACAGCGCCGGGGCTGCCTCGTGCGCAAAGCGATTGGCCGCGTATTTGGAGTGGCGGATGGTGATCTCCTCGAAATTCTCCACGCCCCACAAGTTTCGATTCTGGCAGACGGCGCGGAGATAGAAGCTCGCCATGCCGAGCGTCTTGGCGCCGACCTCGGAATTCCAGCAGTAGAAGCCCCGGAAATAGAGATCGGGAGAACCGTCAGGCAGCCGGCCGGCTTCGATGGGGTTCAGGTCATCGACGAGGAACAGGAAGACGTCGCGGTCCGAGGCATAGAGCGTCGTCGTGTCCTTGGTGATGTCGACGCGCGGATTGTAAATCCCGGTCGACCAGTCGAGCACGCCCGGGACCTTCCAGCGGGTATCGCCCGTGCCATTGCCGGCGATGCGTTGGACGGCCTCGACCAGCTCGTGGTCGTAGATGCGGCCATAGTCCGGGCCAGTGACGGCGCGCAGTTCGACGCGGCCGGTGTCGGTTTCGAGCGTCTTGATCTGCTCGGCCCGATTGGAGGTCAGGCCGTATTGCAGGTTGATGCCAGCAAGGGCGGCGGGGAGCTGCCGCAAATAGGCGGCGGGCGCTCCGACCAGGCTAGCGAGTTGTCCGAAGGACCAGTGCGTCGGCGCGATTGGCGCATCCGTGCCCGGCAGGATCAGGGCCAGCCGCTCCGGGTCGTTGCGGTTCGCCTCGACGTGGATGAGCGCGCTCTCCACCACCCGCGTCCGGCTGCTTTCGGTGCGGTCGCGGACCGTCCGCGCCAACTCGGAGAGGGACAGGTAGCGCTCGTCGGCCGGACGCGAGAACCATTCGGACGAGACGCGGCCGACCCGCTCGCCACGGCCGACATCGACCTTGTAACCGCCGCTGGTGTCACGGCGCGCATTGAGGACCTGCATGTTCATGGGACCAATCTCCATGACGGGCGTCAGAGACCTCTTCTCCGACCTTCAACCCGTCACGGGAAACAAGTCCACTCTCTCACTCTCAGCGGGGCGTTGCGGGGCAGCCGCCCCGCAGAAGGGGTCGGTCGAGACCAAGGCTCGGACGCAGGGGAAGGCCTTCCCCTCCCGGTGTGGATGCAGAAGACGATCCGAAGATCAATCGTCGCTGTTTGCTCAAGTCCGTTTGAGGCGGACGCGTTTCGTAGGGCGGCAGCCTCTTCTAGCTGGCACCTTTCCTCGCCATGCGAAAATGATACAAATCCTCGGATAGTAAGTCCTATGTTCCGAGTTTCCGTATCGTGCCATTATCCATGTCCCAACGCCAGATTGCCCATACCATTTTGACCGCGCGCGGAATTTCGCGCCTGGCAGAGCTGCGCGAGGCGGGCGTAACAGCCGCCACCATGAGCCGCATGGAACGGGACGGCGAGGTGCTTCGGCTCGCGCGAGGACTTTATCAACTTTCTGATGCACCCCTCGACGTTCACCACAGTCTGGCAGAGGCCGCCAAACGGGTTCCCAAGGGCGTCGTTTGCCTCGTTTCCGCCCTTGCGTTCCACGGGCTGACCGATCAACTGCCGAGGCAGGTTTGGCTCGCCGTGGGCCAGAAGGACTGGCCCCCGAGATCCGAAGGCACGCCCATTCGGCTGGTACGTTTCACAGATCGTCTCCTGACGGAGGGGGTTGAAACCCACCCTGTCGAGAGGGTGCCCGTGAAGGTTTTCGGCGTCGCAAAGACGATCGCCGATTGCTTCCGATATCGAAACAAGATTGGCCTGTCGGTGGCGATCGAAGGCCTGCAGGAAGCGCTGCGTCAGCGCATGACGACGCCAAGCGAAATTGCCAGCCAGGCCGAGCGAGGAACGGTCGCCACGGTCATTCGGCCCTATCTCGAGGCACTGACCGCCAATGACTAAGGAGATCGAGAATATCGGCTCCTCAGTTCGCGCCCCGCCTGTCGCAGATTGCCAAAATGAGGTGATGGTGGACCGGGCGGGCGCGGACTAGAATTCTTGACCTTGGAGCTAATTAGTCATATATGATGGGTTTATAAATTTTTTGCATCATATATGGATGATTGAGATGGGTTCTCCTAAGGCGAAGCCAGCACTGGAACGGCTGGGCCAGGATATCCGCAACGCGCGTCTGCGGCGCGGCATCGCCGTGGCGGATCTCGCCGTGCGTGCGGGAACCTCGCCAAGTTCCATCGCGCGCCTTGAACGGGGCGATCCGGGCGTTGCCATCGGAACGCTTGCCGACGTTCTCGTTGTGCTGGGGCTTCTGGAGCGGCTCGCTGACCTGGTCGATATCCGCAAGGATGATCTGGGGCTGGCGCTGGTAGCGGAGCAAGGACCGCGCCGGGGGCGCTCCTTCGCGGCAAGGCTGAAAAAGCAGAAGGCTCAGACGGAGGAGACGCAGGATCGGCAGGACGTTGTGGACCCTGACGGGGCTTCCTTCTGATGGCCGATTTCGTCGCCCATGTCGCGCTTGGCGAGAGCCGAACATCGGTGGGCCAATTGCGATTCACCCATACCGGGCCACGCCAATTCTCAACTTTTGCTTATAGTCCCGAATGGATCGAAAACCCGCGCGCCTTCGCCATACAGCCCGATTTCCCTCTTGAGGCCGGCCCATTTCACACCTCGGGGCAGCCCGGCAACATGCGCGACGCTTTGGCGGGCGTTTTCGCCGATGCGGCTCCGGACAGTTGGGGACGAAGGCTGCTCGAACGCGCCTACGGCAATGGTCTCAACGAATTCGAGTATCTGACTCTTTCCGACGATACCTGCCGCCAAGGCGCGCTACGCTTTCTGGATGACAAGGGCGAGGTCATTCGCGGCAAGGCAGCGGACGCCGTTCCGCGTCTGGTCGATCTCGAAACCATCACGGCGATCGCGCGGGCCTATGAGCAAGGCAAGGAAATCTCGCCAGAGGAAATGCAGGCGCTGGCCGGCGCCGGCGGCTCCGGCGGCGCTCGCCCCAAAGCCAATGTCAGGGACGGCGATGCACTGTGGCTGGCGAAGTTCACCTCGGTCCACGATCAACAGCCGACCGAGCGCGTCGAGGTCGCGACGCTGCGCTTGGCGGCGGCCTGCGGTATCCGCACGCCCGAGGCACGACTCGAACTGGCGGACACGCCGTTCCCAGTTGCGCTGATCCAGCGGTTCGACCGGCGTGGGTCCGCACGTATTCCCTACATCTCCGCGCGCACCGCACTCGGCAAAACGGGGGTGGAGCTGGGCTCCTATACGGAGATCGTCGATTTCATGCGGGCTTACTCACCCGATCCTTCCGACGATTTCCGTGAACTCTATCGGCGTCTGATCTTCACGATCCTCGTGTCCAACAAAGACGATCACCTGAAGAACCACGGCTTCCTCTATGTGGGAGCGGGTCAATGGCGGCTGTCGCCGGTATTCGACGTGAACCCAGCACCGGATCGCAACCCCCATCTCGAGACGGCGATTATCGAGGGCGGGGCCCATGATCGGTCGATCATCGTCGCACTGGAAGCCTGCGAATTTTTCGAGATTCCCGAGGCCGAGGTACGGGAGATCATCCGAACCATGGCGCAACGCATTTCGGACGGCTGGCGGGAAGCCTTCAGACAGGTTGGCGTCTCTGGCGCGCTGGCGCGGGACTATGAGGCTGCTTTCGTCGGCGGTGAGATGGAAACAGCTCGCGGTCTTTAAGTCATATCTGACGGATAAGGTCCAATTATTCGTCAAATATGAGCGACTTCAAGGGCTGGTCCGCCTCATGAACTCTGCTGCACAGTTATCGGACGAACCCGAGACCATGGAGCCGGGCACCGTATTCAAGGCTTCAAACACGCGTGCGTTGATATCGCCACGGTTCGATCAGGCGCCCGTGACGGTCGGTTTTCTTCCGAACGATCTCCGCCGAAAGAACGTCATCTATCCGCGCGCGCTGCCTCCTCTCTCAAGACCACCGTTTGCCGCTTTTCAAAGTCACGCTCCCATAACAGGGCCTCCTGGCATTCGAGGACGACGACCCTTTCGGCGAGGACTTTGGGATGCGTGTGCAGCCTGCGTACAAAGGCGACAGCATCCGGTGTTCGCTGCCATAGGTCGCCGCACTGATTCAGATAGTGGCGAGCCGTCTCCGGTTCTGCAAGGTTCGACCCGTGCCAGATCGCAAGCGCCGCCGGCTCGGGGTTCCCTGACAGCATCTCGGCGATATAGCCGTTTGCGACAAAACCATGGCGCAGCCTGGTCGCGGCAGAGACGGGGTCACCGGCCTTCAGGTGCAGCAGGGCATGCTCATAGTGATAGGGCGGGTAGTGTGCGGCTTCGTCGGTGAAAATGCGCTCGGCCTTTGCCGTTTCGCCAGCGCGAAGATATTCCGGACCAATCAGGTAGCGGATGCCCTGATTGTCGTTCGGATTCCAGGCAAGCATCTTCTCCATCAGTAGGAGAGCGTCCTTGCGCTGGCCAAGCCGGAGCTGCGACAGTACAACGCCATGTGCCGCGCGCAGAAAGGGGCGGTTTTCCAGGAAGCCCCATTCGATCGAACCGGCATAGCCGGCGGGGATCGCACGCTCACCTACTTCCAGATCCTCAAGGCAGGCTTGGAGTGCAAGCTTGGGCTTGCCTTCTTCCATGAGTGCATAGCCCAGATGGGCATGGCCATCGATGAATTGGGGGTGACGATCGACCAGCGCCTTCAGCGTCTTGACGTACTTTGCGGGCGCGAGCGTCCCGCCATCGCGCTGCTCAAGCGCGTCATCCAGTTCCTCGACGATCTGCTCATAACCATCGTCATAACGGAGAACACCGCCGTCATCGAAGATTTCAAGCGTGAGCATGCCCTATCTCCTGTCCTGTCCTGTCTGCGGGCATATGTCTGCTTTCGATCAACCTCGCATCGTAATTGTCAGTGCGGACGCTCGTCGCTGGGGGCTGCGGGCGGAGCAGATGGGTGAGCAGGCTGCTCTGGATCTTCCGAGGCACCAGTCGCAGACTCATCCCCATTGCTCTCATCGGGTTCCTCCACAATGACACCCTCCAGGTATTGGCTGTGCTTTTCCTGGAGATACTTGATCGCGGTGCTTTCATCTGCTGAATGTTCCAGATGTTCCTGGAAGAACTGTAGTCGAGCACGATTGTCCTCGATTAGCTCGCCCCACGTCTTGATTCCCACAATATGTCTCGGCCCTTTCGCGATCAGACGCCTTTCGCGATCGGGTCCGCTTTCAATTTCGTGCTTGGCAAAATCGTCGTAGGCGTTCGAAACGAGCCAGAAATGCCAGCGGACCCCATCGACGGTCGAGAACCGCTCATCCGAGGTGACGGCGATTGCGTATTGTTTTGCCTGCGTGATTTCCTTGGCCCCGATCTTCACCCTAGGAGCTTTAAGTTCGACGATCATGTGTTCGATGTCGTTGGCCCGATGCCGCCGGGTGGAGCGAGAGAACATCAGATCGATGATCCCACGCGCTTTTCCGATCACCTTGACTGGCTCGTCGATCGAGATGTCCGGGTCGAGATAATCGCGATGCTTTTCAAGGACGCGACGGAGGTCCTTGTCGCTCACCCATAAATTATACTCTTCTTCGAAAATCCACGTATTCTCGGCAAGTATCTTGTGAAGTTGGGTTCGTTCTTTCAGTCGACCTTTGGTTTCAGGATCAAATACAATCGACTCTAGGGCAGATATGAACTTGAGCCGATCGGCAACCGTTTTGGCGGCGGTGATGATTGCTGAAAGTGTCGTCTCTTGCAGGAGGGTGGCGAGTTCTTTCTGCTTGCGCGCAGGGAGGTCTAGAACTTCCTTCAAGATCAGTTGCAGCTCCTCGGGTCCGCGCTCGATTGCGTTCCGAAGCATACGAAGGTGCAGAGCTTTCGCCTTGGCCGAGCTGATCGCGAGGTCCGGCGCCAGCTCTTGAACCTGAACTGCAACGATATCAAAGACTTGACGCTCAACCTTTTCGACGGCGTTTTGCGGCTCGCCTCGGTATGGGTAGACATCCTCGGCGATCCATTCGTCGACGAGCGATCGGGCCTTTTCTGCGGCCTTTTCACGGAAATAATTTTTTATCGCTGATCGGGCGTTTTCGACTGCCGCGGTGAGCAGAGGATCCATCTCCGATAGGGCGACCCGCTCCTCGTTGTGAAGCTCCTCGACGTAGGTGGATTTCAAGTAGGCGGAGAAAGAGAAGCCGGGCACGTGAAAGCGGGTCTCGACCTGATCGAACGGAAATCCGCTTGCGGAGCAGAGATATAGTACTCGGCGCGCGTCCGTTCGCCATTCAATAACCTCCAGCTCAACGTTGTGCCGGGCACCTTCCGCAGTTTCGATCGGCGGCAGCGAAACTTTATGGTGGCTGGCGATCGCCTTTTCGGGATCGAGTCTCTGGCCAGCGATCGAGATGGAAACGGCCCGATAATTCATGAGATAGAGCGCGAAAATCTCGTTCATGTCCTGAACGCCTTCGTCGCTCTCGAAGGTTCTGAAGTCGCGCCGGAGATCGTCGATCTCGACGATGACCCCTGTCGAGCGGTTCGGCGCTGGCGCTTCCTCAGTGATGGTAACGTCCGTGAGATCAGCTTCGAGCAGCTTGACCTCAAATGCCTTGCGCCCAGACGGTTCGTCGTAACACACCTTCCAAGTGGCGGACTGGCCGAGAGCGAATGCCTTGTAGCGGCCGCGTCCTTCTTGCCCATGGATTATACGATGGTTGCGCTTCGTCTGACGGATATGGCGTTTCCAGGAGCCACCCAGATTGCCGAAAAGAGCGCGCGCGTCGTTTCGTGAGAACCCGTCACCATTGTCATAGACGACGATTTTGGACATTCCGCCGGCTAGGTCTTCGTATACGAACTCCACTGAGACATCGGTGGCATCACCATCGAGGCTATTCCACAATAGCTCCGCGAGAGCAGGTATCGGCTTCGCCTTGGTCTGCCGTGCCAGGAAGTCATCTCTTACTGCAACGGAAACGTGTTCTTCGCCTGGCATGAGCCCTCCAGCCCCAGATTGGAGATATTTACTTTCGACCGGATAAGCTATGGCCTGCAGATCGGCAGCAATTTTTAGTATCAGACCCGCTCCCACACCTTTCTGGCAAGAGGGTTAGCGCTTCTGCGACATTAGACCGGCACGTCCACGGAAAATCTGCGTCTTCACTTGCTGGGGTCGATGTGCAGGTCGCAGATATCAAAATCCCGCGTGCGTTTTTGTCGTCGGGAGCACGGGGATCGGCGTCGGCGAATCATGACAGCATTCGTCACGGCGTCCATATGGTAGCGGAAACGCGACATCGCTATTGCCGACGCTGCCTGGATGATCTGCCGAGAGGTCGTTAGGCACCGCCGCAAGGTGGATCCGGTCACGCCTCCGAGCGCCTCCGTCACCGCGAATATTGCGTGGAAAGGATGATCCAGATGCTGCGCAAGTGATTGTCGAGTGTCGATTATCACTATAGGGTCACGGAATGTGGTTTTAATGAGTCGATTGGGCAATGCATCCAGGATCAGCAGTTCGGCAGGAATGTCTCGAAAAGCACGGACTCAGCGTGACCGACGCCGCGCGCGTGCTTGGTGTGGATCGCCAGACTCTCAGCAATCTGCTCAACGCTCGCTCCGGCATCTCGCCTGAAATGGCAATCCGGCTGGAGAAGGCGTTCGGGACACCGGCTCGAGAGTGGCTGATGCGGCAACTCGATCACGAGCTGGCAGAGGCGCTGCACAAGGCCGACAGCATAGAGGTGCAGCCCTTTCCTCGCGCCCCGGACGAGATGCGGGGACGCTCATGAACGCGGTCGAAATTGAAGAAGCCATTTCCGCGCTGGTGGAGCGACCTTTCGACGCCGAGGAGTTTCCCTACGCGTTTCTGGAGGCCTTCGGAAACAAGGAGACGACCCTCAAACGCTTGCGCAAGGGCGATTCCAACAAGTCTGACCTGTGCGGTGTGCTTCAGACGAACAACATTCACATCGCCACCTGCAAATTGGGCGATGTGACGCGCACGTTGGAGGCGTTGAAGGCGAGCCCGGCCACGGTGCGGGCGAAGGCACGCTTTGTGCTGGCGACGGACGGCGACATGTTTGAGGCCGAAGACCTCACGTCTAACGAGGCGCCGATTTCCTGTACCTATGCCGATTTCCCGAACCACTTCGGTTTCTTCCTGCCACTGGCCGGGATCACCACGGTCAAGCAGGTCCGCGAAAGCTCGTTCGATATTCGAGCGACCAGCCGCCTGAACCGGCTCTACCTCGAGCTGCTGAAGGACAATCCCGAGTGGGGCACCGCGCAACGCCGACACGACATGAACCACTTCATGGCGCGGCTGATCTTCTGCTTCTTCGCGGAGGACACCGAGATCTTCAACGGTAGCCGCGCCTTCACGTCCGCCGTCGAGACCATGAGCGCGAAGGACTCTGCGAACACGCATGAGGTGATCAGCACGCTGTTTCGTGCGATGAACACCAAGGCAGACGAGCGTGCCGCCGCCGGCGTTCCGCGCTGGGCCGATGGCTTCCCTTATGTGAATGGCGGGCTGTTCTCCGGCAGCACGGATGTGCCGCGCTTCAGCCGCATCGCGCGATCCTACCTGCTGCACATCGGCAGTCTCGATTGGAAGAAGATCAACCCGGACATTTTCGGTTCGATGATCCAGGCCGTGGCCGACGACGATGAGCGCGGTGCACTCGGCATGCACTACACCAGCGTGCCGAACATCCTGAAGGTGCTGAACCCGCTGTTCCTCGACGACCTGCGGGAGAAGTTGGAAGAGGCAGGCGACAATGCTCGCATGTTGCTCAACCTGCGCAAGCGCATGTCGAAGATTCGGGTGTTCGATCCGGCCTGCGGCTCGGGCAATTTCCTCGTCATCGCCTACAAGGAAATGCGGGCAATCGAAGCGGAAATCAATCAGCGCCGCGACGAAGCTGACCGACGAACGGAAATTCCTCTGACCAACTTTCGTGGGATTGAGCTGCGGGATTTTCCGGCCGAAATTGCGCGCCTGGCGCTGATCATCGCCGAGTATCAGTGCGACGTGTTGTATCGCGGCCAGAAGGAGGCGCTCCGCGACTTCCTGCCGCTCGACGCGCAGAACTGGATCACTTGCGGCAACGCCCTGCGGCTGGATTGGCTGAGCATCTGCCCGCCGACGGGAACTGGCGTGAAACATCATGCCGATGACCTGTTTCACTCGCCGCTCAATCAGGCCCAGATCGATTTCGAGAACGAAGGCGGAGAAACGTATATCTGCGGAAACCCCCCCTATCGCGGCAGCACGTGGCAGACTGATGAACAGAAGGACGATCTAAAAGCGATCTTCGACGGGCGCTGCAAGCAATGGAAGTCGCTCGACTACGTGAGCGGCTGGTTCATGAAGGCGGCAGACTACGGTCGGCACACGCCGACTGTTATTGCCTTCGTGTCCACCAACTCGATCTGCCAGGGCCAGCAGGTGCCAATCCTCTGGCCGTTGATCTTCCGATCTGGCCACGAGATTGCCTTTGCGCATACCTCGTTCAAGTGGGCGAACCTTGCCAGCCACAACGCCGGGGTGACCGTTGCAATCATCGGCCTATCGCGGCCGCCCATCGCCGCCCGCCGCTTGTTCGACGAGGAACGCGACGTCCGCCGCGGAGAAGCGCGCATGGCAGTGCGCGATGTGGAAAACATCAACGCCTATCTGGTCGCAGGCGCAAACATAGTTGTGGAGAAGCGCGGCAGACCATTCGGTGATTTGGCTGAGATGGATTTCGGCAATAAGCCGGTCGATGGCGGCAACCTACTTCTTAGCCTCGACGAGGTGGAGGCGCTTGCGTTGAGCGACAGCCAGCGCAAGCGCTTCGTTCGTCGCATCTACGGTTCAGCTGAATTCATTCGCGGCCTCTCGCGCTTTTGCATCTGGATCAAGGACCAACATTTGCAGGAAGCGTTGGATATCGAGCGGATTGCCCAGCGGGTCGAGGCGGTGCGGCAGATGCGGCTGGCTAGCACCAAAGCCGCTACACGCGCTGGCGCTGGAACAGCTTATCGATTCGACGAGTTGCGGCAGACTGGATTCGAGACAGCAATTATCGTGCCCTCTGTTTCGTCCGAAAGTCGCAGTTTCTTGCCGGTCGGGTACTGTGAACCGGGCACGATCGTTTCCAACCTCGCTTTCGCCCTCTACAACGCGCCTCTCTGGAATCTCGCGCTCATCGCCTCGCGCGTACATCTTGTGTGGATCGCCACCGTCTGCGGCAAGCTGAAAACAGATTTCCGTTATTCCAATACACTCGGCTGGAACACCTTCCCCGTTCCCACGCTGACCGAGAAGAACAAGGCCGATCTGACCCGCTGCGCCGAAGATATTCTGTTGGCGCGCGAGGCGCATTATCCCGCGACCATCGCCGACCTCTACGATCCAGACGCCATGCCTACCGATCTGCGCGAGGCCCATGAGCGCAACGATGAGGTGTTGGAACGGATCTACATCGGCCGCCGGTTCAAGAACGACACAGAGCGGCTCGAAAAGCTGTTTGAGCTTTACACGAAGATGGCTGCGGCACCGAGCAATGCCACCAAAGCTCGCAAGGCGGCGACCGCATGAGCGACTATGTGTTGTTCCAGATGTGGGGTCCATTTCGGCAGTCCCTAATTGCCGGCCACAGGTTCTATGTTGAACAGGCGCAAAAGCGCTTGCTCTCACAGTTCGAAGACATCGAGGCCGAAGCCGACAAGGCTGCTGACGAATGGCTTGAGAAAAGCAGCGGTCGTTTTGACCCTGATCGGCACGACCCTGGCGAATTCTACGAGGCTGCCAATGACGCCGGGATCGAGTTCTACAGCCTTCTGAGCGGCATGCGTGACCAGACGAGTTTAAGTGTCGTCGCTGGGATGTTTCATGAATGGGATAAGCAGCTTCGTGACTGGCTCGTGCGTGAGATTCAACACTGGCATCATGGCGATGTTGCTGCACTAAAGGTCTGGTCGGCTGACTTCGTCCAGATTGCGGAACTGCTGGAAAGCCTTGGCTGGAAGATTGCCAGCACTGGCTACTTTTGCCAGCTTGATGCCTGCCGCCTTGTGGTCAACGTCTATAAGCACGGCAAGGGGAAATCCCTGGAGGATTTGAAGCAGAAATTTCCTGAGTACCTTGAAGACCCGTTCGGTGGATCGGGCGGCGCTTTCTCAGGCGTGGAGCATCGTGACCACACGCATTTGAAGGTGACCAAGGATCAGTTCCACGCATTTTCAGGCGCTATTGTCGCTTTCTGGCAGGCTGTGCCGGAGAATATATTCGAGTCACAAGTCAAGGACGTGCCCGACTGGTTTGGGAAGGCTTTGCTGAAAGACCGCACCGGCCAACCACAGGGGAAGACGAAATGACCTTCAACCCACCAAAATCAGTCCCCTCTGTCTCGGTTTCCTATTCAAGCAATGGCAGTTCGACCAAGGCCAACGAGTTTGGCATGCGACCGATGCAGGAGCGCGCGTTCGAGAAGCGGGGAGAGCAATACCTGCTGATCAAATCGCCGCCGGCATCTGGCAAGAGCCGCGCGCTGATGTTCATCGCGCTAGACAAGCTGACCAACCAAGGCGTCAAACAGGCGATCATCGTCGTGCCGGAAAGATCCATTGGCTCCAGCTTTCATGACGAGCCGCTGAGCAAGCACGGCTTCTGGGCGGACTGGCACGTCGAGGCGAAGTGGAACCTCTGCGACGCGCCGGGCAACGACAATGGCGGGAAGGTCAATGCGCTCGGCGCATTCCTTGAAAGCGACGACAAGGTGCTGGTCTGCACCCATGCAACTTTCCGTTTAGCCGTCGACAAATTCGGCGTCGAAGCTTTCGATGATCGGCTGATCGCGGTGGACGAATTCCACCATGTCTCGGCCAATCCCGACAACAAGCTCGGCATTCATCTGGGCGAGTTCATCACCCGCGACCGCGTGCATATCGTCGCGATGACCGGCTCCTATTTCCGGGGCGATGCCGAGGCGGTGCTGGCGCCACAGGACGAAGGCAAGTTCGAGAGCGTTACCTACACCTATTATGAGCAGCTCAACGGATACCAGTATCTGAAGCAACTCGACATCGGCTATTTTTTCTATTCAGACTCGTATGCCGACGACATTCTCAAGGTGCTGAACCCAGGCGAGAAGACGATTATCCATATCCCCAACGTCAATTCGCGCGAGAGCACGAAGGACAAGATCAAGGAGGTGGAGCACATCCTCGAGGAGCTGGGCGCCTGGCAGGGGACCGATCCAGCCACCGGATTCCAACTGATCAAGACGCCGGAAGAGCAAACCCTGCGCATTGCCGATTTGGTCGATGACGATCCAGCTAAGCGGGATCGCGTATCCGCCGCGCTGAAAGACCCTGCGCAGAAGAACAACCGCGATCACGTCGACATCATCATTGCGTTGGGCATGGCGAAGGAGGGCTTCGACTGGATCTGGTGCGAACATGCGCTAACGGTTGGCTACCGCTCCAGTCTGACCGAGATCGTGCAGATCATCGGGCGCGCCACCCGTGATGCACCGGGCAAGACCCGCGCGCGCTTCTCAAACCTGATTGCTGAGCCTGCAGCTGCCGACGACATCGTGACCGAAGCAGTGAACGACACGCTGAAAGCGATCGCGGCGAGCCTGCTGATGGAGCAGGTGTTGGCCCCTCGCTTCGAGTTCAAGCCAAAAAATCCGCAAAACGAGCCGACTCCGGGCTTTGACTATGGCGAGGGCGGCTACGACCCGAACAAGTGCAACGTCGGCTTCAACGAGGAATCCGGCAAGTTCCAGATCGAGATCAAGGGCCTCGCCACACCCAAGAGTGAGGAGGCAACTCGCATCTGCCAGGAGGATCTGAACGAGGTGATCGCGGCCTTCGTGCAGGACAAGACGACGATCGAGCGAGGCCTGTTCGATGAAGAGTTGGTTCCCGAGGAACTGACCCAGGTGCGCATGGGCAAGATCATCAAGGATAAGTTCCCGCATCTCGACGCAGAGGATCAGGAGGCCGTGCGTCAGCATGCTGTGGCGGCGTTGAATCTGACCCAGAAGGCGAAGGAAGTCGCGGCGGGCAGCTCGCTCGGCGAGGAGAGTGCGAATACCGCCTTTGTCGATGGCGTGCGCAAGTTCGCAATGGATGTGCGCGAGTTGGACATTGACCTGATCGACCGGGTCAATCCGTTCGGCGAAGCCTATGCGATCCTCGCCAAGACGATGAGCGAGGATAGCCTGAAGCAGGTTGCTGCGGCGATTGCCGCCAAGCGCACCAGCCTGACGCCGGAGGAGGCGAAGGTGATCGCCAAACGTGCCGTTGAGTTCAAGCGGGAGCGCGGGCGGCTGCCGTCGATCAGCTCGGCCGACGCTTGGGAAAAGCACCTGGCAGAAGGTGCTGCCGCGTTTGTCCGCTTCAAGGATGAGGGCCGCTATGAGTGATCTTGACCTTGATGAACTGCGTTCGGAGCTCGACGATTTCACGCAACCGGAAAAGAAGGGTGGCCGTTCCCCCCGGGAGGAGCGCATTATCGCGGGCTTTGAAGAGATTCAGCGCTTTGTCGAGAAAACCGGCCACGCTCCGCGCCACGGCGAGCATGGTGATATATTCGAACGGCTCTACGCCGTGCGGCTCGACCGACTGCGCGCGCTGAAAGAATGCCGGTCCCTTCTCACACAGTTTGATCACCAGGAACTGCTTACAGATGCGTCTATGGCGTCTGGCCCGCCCGCTGACTCGATGGACGAGGACGAACTGCTCGCCGAACTCGAGGGCGCTGCCGGTTCACCCGATATCACCAGGCTGCGCCATGTGCGCACCAGTGCGGAGAAGCGCGAGGCCGAAGAAATCGCGAGCCGCGAGAAGTGCGCGGATTTCGAGAGATTTAAGCCCCTGTTCCAGCAGGTGCAGGCCGATCTTGAGAGCGGGCACCGGATCACAAGACCCTTCGTCAAGGATGCCGGTTTCCTGAAAGCCGACATTCAGGTCGGACAATTCTTCATCCTTGGTGGCCAGACAGCTTATGTGGCGGAGGTCGGAGAGCTGATAAAGGCGCCGAATGGCGAAACCGACGCGCGGCTCCGGGTGATATATTCGAATGGCACCGAGAGCGACCTGCTGCTGCGATCGCTGCAGCGCGCCCTCTACAAGGATGAGGCTGGTCGGCGTATTACCGAGCCCAGCGCCGGCCCGTTATTCGACGACCAGACTGGCGATGGTGATCAGGCCAGCGGCACGATCTATGTGTTGCGGAGCAAGTCCGACCATCCCCTGGTCGCAGCCAACCGTGAGATCCTGCACAAGATTGGCGTTACGGGCGGTAGCGTCGAGCGGCGTATTGCTAACGCTCGGCTTGATCCAACCTACCTCATGGCCGACGTCGAGATCGTCGCGACTTACGAACTCTACAACATCAACCGCGCCAAGCTCGAAACGTTGATCCACAAGGTCTTTGGCGCCGCTCGCTTGGATGTCGAGATCAAGGATCGTTTCGGCCAGCCAATCGTGCCCAAAGAGTGGTTCCTAGTTCCTCTATTCGCCATTGATGAGGCCGTAGGTCGCATCAAGGATGGCGCGATCACGGGTCATGCTTATGATCCGAAGACTGCGCAATTAGTGCAATTTGACCGCTGACGTTCTCAAACGCGGGCGACCGAAGACTGGAGATCGGATGGCAGATCGTAAGGCGATACCAGCTGCAACACGTCTGCGCCTCTTCGCGGCTGCATCGGGGTATTGTCAGAAACCAGATTGTCTTGATTCACTCTTTCCCGCTGAAATGGGTGGGGACAAACACATCGCTGAAATGGCACATGTCATCCCGCACGGCAACGCAGGGCCACGCCACGAAGACCGACCGGCAGAAGGTTTCGACCCCGATACGTTCGAAAATCTGATCTTGTTGTGTCCGACCTGCCATACGAAGATAGACAAGGATCCCGACGCTTATCCACGCACTATTCTGCTTGATTGGAAAGCCAATCATTTCGGACGACTGGCGCTCAAGCAAGGAATCAAAGCCTACGACAATCGGGAACAGGCGAGGGCCGCACTCGCTGGCATCATGGCTGAGAACCGGGCAATCTGGGAGAAGTTCGCACCCGAGGAAGGCTCGGGCTTCGAATATGATCCGGAATCCGGCAGCGCGGCGGCCTGGGACCATCGGATGAGAAGCGTAATCCTGCCCAACCACTATCGCACCTTGGCGATCATCGAGGCCAATCTGGGCCTCGCCACAGCGGATGAGCGGCGCACCTTCGCTGAGTATCAGGAGCATGTGCGCGGCCTGTCGGAGCGTCACGTATGCGGGGTTGCCGGCCGCGCCATTCGCTTCCCGGATTCGATGGAGGGAATGTTCGCTTGAACTGGCAGATCAAATACGCGCTCGCCGCTTTCGCAAAAGAGAGGCAGTCGAGCGCGGAACATGTCGGCGGTGACCTCATCCGGATCATGACGCAGGATCGACCTGACGTACTTGCGGCCATTACGTCCGTCGAGACGGTCGATCAGGCGACGGCAGCTCGATACCGGGAACAGGTCGAGGGCCTCGATTTCCTATGCGGCTATCGCGCAGAATGTGTCTGGGAGGGGGAGGCAATCCAGTATCTCGAAGAAAACTGTATAGGCTGGGGAAGCTTCGGCACACTCAGTTCAGCGGCGCTGGACGGGAATGCAAACTCGGCGCCGCACAAGGTCTACAAGTTCTCGGATCGGCTTCTGCGGCAATATGGGCGTGTGGAGAAGGTTGATAGAGAATTCGACCGCATCCACCGGATCACCCTGCGGAGTGGCGCGACGTTTCGGATCGGCATGATTGCAGACTATGAACCGACGGCCAACGAGGTTCGCTCTATGTGGGACCGTTTTGGCCCGGTCGACATCGTGTGGAACATCAATCCCAATGGCACGCCGCAGCCCGAAGCGAACGAGGCGGGCCGAGAACTGGGGTGCGAGGTGATGAAATGGGAAGAGTTGAAGGAGCTCCTGAGCAGGGCTTGATGACTGCCCGCGAGATCGCGGTCTACCTCTTGGGGTCTTGCCCCTCGCTTGAGCATTTCGATGCGTTCATGTTTGGCTCGACCCTACACGGTATTGGCCAAGATATTGATATTCTCATTGTCGGCCCGGGGGGTAATCTGCTGGCGCAGCTCAAGAAGGAATTGCAGTACGCAGGGAGCAGCTTGCCGTTTCACATCCTCTACATGCAACCATCCGAAGAACTTCACACGCAGTTTGTAGCGAAAGAGAGATGCATTCCGCTTGCGCACCTTGCCGCGTCATGTTGACGAAGCTGCGCTCGAATTCAGCTTTGATGTCTTTGCGGCGCGCGGTCACCAACTCGGCCATGGGGCAGCCGTGACTGATAAGGTAGACCGGTTAGGCTGGATCATGGCGCGCGACAGTTTGAAAATACCTGGTTTAGCGTCACGTCGGTTGGCAAATGTCGCATACAACCTTCTCCGATAGGTATTGGCGTCTTTAGGGTGGTATGCTTGCGAAAATAATCTCTAAAGCAGGAGCGGCGATTAGGATATGTAGCCAAAAGTGAATAACCCTTTGCAATCCGGGAATTCTACTGCTTGGTTAGAGTGACTGATAACTCGTGTGGGGTGACTTTGCGTTGAGCAACGATGTGTTCTGTGGGCGTCGTTTTTCTATTGGCTTTCACGGCGTTGATGGCGAGTTTCGGGTGGGGGGGATTCTTGGGTACGCGATACGTAAAACCACTAACGAAATGCAGATATGACGGCACGCTTTACACGCGTCGTGCGGATGTTGAGGAAGCGTTAGCGAGACTCATCGAGCAGTCGCGCCAGGAAATTATCGCTGCCTTGAAGATCCGCGACACGTCATCACCGCTCTACGTAAAGTCCGAGTGTATCGTCTATTTGATACGCGACACGCGGCACGACAACGACGAGAGCTATTTCAACGATCTTTATCGCGAACTCATGCGCCGACTCTCATCGGCACTGCCACGCATCGCCGGCGAAAGCATCGATGTGTCCGAGAGCGTCCATGCCGCGGATGCCCGCGATAGAGTGAAGGATACCTTCATCCGCAAGTTGATCGAGGATCGAGCCGAGCCAGGGTCAGCCCTCGATTATTTCGAAGTCATGTTTGCCGGTGCCACTGCAGCACTCCGCACGACATCCATGCACAGGGCGAGGAGACAGGCGGCGCGCACCGAAGCCATTGAGGCTGACCAGGAGACAAACGAACCCTCGCTGGCGGTAGAGAGCGCGGTCGGGAGTTTAGACCTCAAAGAGGAATTGCTGTCTGACGATCCGATTTACCGGTCGCGCGTAGCCGACGCGATTAGGTCCCTACCAGACAAGTTACGCAGAGTCGTTGAGTTGATCATGAGGGACATGCCAATCGATTCGTCGGACGACAGCGTCATGACCATTCGAAAGGCGATCGGCGTCAAATCCGAGAAAACGGTTCGGAATAGACGTGGCGCAGCATACCGACTGATACGCCAAGCTCTGTCGATTGGAGACGACCATGACTGACAGCCGCAACGACAGCGCAGAGGAGATCCTCCTCGCATTCGCAGTTGAGCAGGCGCACGACAATGCGACTCTTGACCGCTACCTTCAGCTATACCCACATCTTTCGGGCGAGTTAATCGACCTATCCCTTGATCTGAGACTGCAGCGCGCGACTGGAGAGATCACCGCGCCGGCCGATGAGGCGTGGGTAGAAGCGTCCCTTGCAGCCTTCCGAGCGACGTCGCCGGTTCAGGCATCCGCCGCGGTGGTCGACCCCTTCGCTAACGTCGCGCCCCAGGAGCTGGTAAGGCTTCGCCGCGCCCTTGATGTGCCCAGCGGGGTGATCCAGGGGTTTAGCTCCCGGCTTGTGGACATCGCCAGCGTGCCCGCGTGGTTCGTCGACGCTCTTGCGCGCGGCCTCCGCTCCACCGTGGACGACCTGCGCCGCTTCATGGCAGCACCACCTCGACTTGCTCCGGGCATCAGCTACAAAGCCGACGGCGCTCCATCCGCCGAGCAGGAGAAAATCACATTTGAGGACCTGCTTAAGCAGTGCAAGGTACCGGATGAGCGACGGCAGCAGTTGCTGGCCTCACAGGATTGACCCATGCACGCTGTCGAACTCGCGCGGCAGCGTGCCGCGGCGCTTCACGATGAGGTGGTCTCCAAGGGCGCTGACCCTTGGGATCCCGAGGCGCTCGTTAAAGCCGCCGCATCCAGTCTGGAATTGGACATCGAGCTTGTCGAGCCAGGCAGCGCGATCCTGGAGGGCGGCCGGGCACAGTTCGATCCAATAAATCGTGCCATCAGGCACGAGGACTCGGGAACAACCTTCTTCAAGGCCTTCCTGGTGGGCCACGAGCTCGGTCACGCCACGCTCGGCGACGACCGGGTCGAGCACGTCGCCCACGACGTCGATCCCACGCGGCCAGCAGAAGCTGCCCCCGTTGGCGAGGATCGGGTCGTCGACTACAGCCGGCGGCAGCGCCGCGAGGTCCAGATGGACCTGTTCGGTCGCGAGCTCCTGCTACCGCGCAAACGGGCTCGCGCACTCCACCTTGACGGCATGACGGCATCAGAGATTGCGACGAGGCTGGGAGCCCCCTTCGACGTCGTCGCGCTACAGCTTCTCGATGCGCTGCTGCTTCCGGCGGTCGAGCCGGACCCCGACGAGGCCGAGGTAAGGCCTCCGAAGCCGCTCAACGATGAGCAGCGCGAGGCTGCACGGCATCGTGGGGTCCCCTATCTTCTCGAGGCCGGACCGGGAACGGGAAAGACGCAGACCCTTGTCGGGCGGGTCGCCGGCCTCGTCGATGAAGGAAACGACCCCCGATCGATTCTTGTGCTGACTTTCTCCAACAAGGCTGCCGGAGAACTATCCGAGCGCATCGCCGGACTGCGGCCAGAGGCAGCGTCGGCGATGTGGATTGGGACATTCCACGCCTTCGGTCTCGATCTGGTGCGAAGATACCACAAGCAGTTGGGCTTCCCGAGAGAGCCCCGCATGATGGATCGCAGCGAGGCGATCGCGATCATGGAGCGCGAATATCTCGCACTGGACCTCACCCATCATCGGGAGTTCATGAATCCCGATCGTCCCCTCAAGGACATGCTCACCGCGATATCCCGGGCGAAAGACGAGGTCGCGGACGCTGACCGCTACGCCGCGCTGGCGCGGGAGATGCTGGACAGGGCCACCGACCCCGAGGCCCGCAATGCCGCTGAGCGGTGCGCCGAAGTCGCGCTTGTCTATAAGAAATACGAGGAGTTGAAGCTCGCGGCATGCGCGGTGGACTTCGGCGATCTCGTGTCCCTGCCCGTAAAGCTGCTCGAGTCCGATGCCGAGGCAGTCTCGATTCTGCGCGCGACATATAGCCATATCCTCGTCGACGAGTATCAAGACGTGAACCGCAGCAGCGTGAGGCTACTCCAGAGACTGACGGATGTTGGCAAAAACCTCTGGGCCGTTGGTGACGCGCGGCAGGCGATCTACAGGTTCCGCGGCGCATCCTCATTCAACATGTCGCGATTCAAGACCGAGGACTTTCCTGGTGGTACTGGTGATCGGCTGCGTCTCAACTATCGCTCGACGCCCGAGATCGTTGGCGCGTTTTCGAATTTCGGCGGGGGCATGCAGGCTGGCACCGGCGATGCCTCCCTCAAAGCAGATCGACCGTCCAGCGGTGTCCCGCCAGAGCATTTGACCTTCGGTGACAATGACGACGAGGCGGACGCACTCGCCGACGAAATTCTGCGCCATTCTCAGGACGTCGCCTTCCGCGACCAGGCTGTGCTCTGCCCCGGCAACGACCGGCTCAACCGCATGGGTCGTGAACTGGAGCGACGCGGAATTCCGGTCCTCTACCTCGGCAATCTCTTCGAACGACCCGAGGTCAAGGATCTGCTGTCCGTTCTGTCGTTGCTCGTCGACAGGCGGGCCATGGGATTGGTGCGTAAGGCCTCGCTCCAGGGATTGTCGACCGGGGTAAGTCTGCCGGGTGCCGCAGCGGTGCTCGAGCACCTTCGGCAGGTGGAAGCCGGACCGCTCGCCTGGGCCGGTTCATTGCCCTCGCTGCCAACCCTGGACGCCGCAGACACTGAGGCCATGCGCCGGGTGGCCGGCATGCTGGACGGCTTTGGCACCGATGCGCTTCCCTGGTCCGTGCTGGCGCATGTCATGCTCGATCGGACACGAACGGCGGCGCTGATCGCTTCGACGGACGATATCTCGAGTCGCGCCATGGGCGTGGCGATCTGGCAGCTGATGGGTTTCCTGCGCGCTCAACGTGCATGGCCGGGTTTGCCGATCCACCGCACGCTCGACGGGATCAGGCGACTTGTCCAGCTCGCCGATGAACGGGATCTTCGACAGATTCCGCTGGCCGCTCAGGGCATCAACGCGGTCCGGCTGATGACCATCCATGGTAGCAAGGGTCTCGAGTTCCCCGTGGTACACGTCATGGGTCTGAATAAGGGGAGCATGCCCAGCACTGCACGTAAGCCGGCCTGTCCGGTGCCAGATGGCATGATCGCTGGCGGAGAAGGAGGAACGATCGCTCTGGCTGCTGCGGATCACGCTCTCGAGCAGGAATGCCTTTTATATGTCGCCGCCTCTCGTGCCCGGGACCGCCTCCTGCTTTACTCAGCGACCCGAATGGCGAACGGCAACCGGCGCAATCCCTCGGATTTCATCGCACGGTTAGGTGTAACGACAACCCGCGCGGCAACGCCGCACGCGGATCGGAAACCGGACCCCGAGGATGAACCGCTCCCGATCGTATTGGGGCCTGAAATTAAGGTCACGACAGCGCAACTGGATCTCTATGATCGGTGCCCACGGCGCTTTTTGTACACCCATGTGCTTGGCGTCGGCGGTCGACGCACGCCAACAACCATGACGACAATGCACGATCTGGTCCGCGCCATCGTGACGGAAATCGCCGCCACTGATCCCTCCGTCGTGTCGCTTGGTGACATGGAGAGACTGCTGGAGCAGAGATGGTCTGAAGGGCCACTGGCTGGGGACGAATATCGGCTGCACCGTGAAGTTGCGACCCTGCTTGTCCAGCGGTTCGTGGCGATGCGCGCGGGTACAACCCGCTCGATACCGCCTTCTCTCCAAACAGGGCTCGGAACGACTACCGTCTCGGCAAATGCAGACGATGTCGTGATGATGCCTAATGGACGGCATATCGTGCGAATGGTTCGGACCGGTCACCGATCCTCCAAAACCGGACAGGGCCTCGCCGACGCCGCCTTCCAGATGGCGGCCGCCAACTCACTTCCCGGCTGCACGGTCGAGATCGTCCACCTCGGCGATGACGATCACACTACAAGGGTCGAGTTCGACCATAAGGCGCTCGGCAAGAGAACAGAAAAGCTTGCGGAAGTCTTCGCGGCGATCAAGGGCGGAAACTTCACGCCTAAGCGATCCGACCGCACATGCCCCTTCTGTCCCGCCTTCTTTACCTGCGGTCCAGTGGCCGACGGCAGGCTGCAAATAAATCTCTGACCAAAATTACCGGTCGGCCGATGCTGGCGAGATTAACCCTGTGAGATCGACGCAATCAGGCCGAGGTCCACAGGAAAACAAAATATGTCTCTTATCGAAAACCCCGACATCGACGATGTCGCACTCGCCGTGCAGGAAGATCGCCCCCTGCGCCCCGGTCGCTACCGGGTCTCGCTCGCTGTCGACAGCGTAGATTTCCACCCGCTTATCCTCGACGATCCGGTTCCGCTCGGCCGCCAGATCCTGAAGAAGGCCGGCATTAACGACATCGATGGTCACTCACTGTTCGTGATCATGTCCGAAGGCGACTTCGAAGATGTCCGGGCGGATGAGGAGGTCGATCTGCGCGATCGTGCCGCCTTCCGCTTCATCACTTTCAGCACCGACCCGCTCTACCGCGTCAAGCTCAACGAGGCGCGCATCGTGTGGGGCCGTTCTTCCATCCCTGAAGCGGTGCTGCGTGCGCTCGCCGGCATCGGCAGTGACGAGGCGGTCTTCCTGGAGGTGCGTGGCGGCAAAGACAAGCTGATCGAACCGGGCACCGATGCGGATCTCGCCGCCAACGGCGTCGAGAAGTTCATCACGGCGCCCAACAAGGTCACCTACACGTTCTTCGTCAACGGCAAGGCCTATGAGACCGATAAGAAGAAGCTGACCGGCGCGCAGATCAAGGCGATGGTATCTGACTGGGATCCGCAGCATGACCTGTCGCTGGAGGGCGAGGGCGATGACCCGGACCGCATCATCGCCGATGATGATGCTGTGAGCCTCGTTCCGAAGCATGGTGTCCGCCGTTTCTCGTCGGTCCCCAAGGCGAATTTCGGCTGATGCCCGGCGTGTTCGACATGCAGCTGGAGCAGCTGCGGGAGCGCTTCGGCGACGTTCAGACCCGGCAGTTGCCGAGCGGCACCACGCTCGTCACCGTGCCGTGCGTTTGCCTGCCGGAGGGGTGGTCGAAGTCGTCGACCACCATCCGCTTCATCGTCCCGCCTGGATATCCATTTGCGCAGCTCGACTGCTTCTGGGCGGATCCCGATCTCCTTCTTGCGCATGGAGGTCCACCACAGAACTCCGCGTCAACTCCCGTCCCGGAGACCGTCGAGCCGGCACTCTGGTTCTCGTGGCATTTGACGGGACCATGGAACCCCAACCGCGACAGTCTGTCGACGTGGATGAATGTGGTGATCGATCGAATGAGGCAGGTCCAATGAGCCGCGTCCGCTTTCCTGCACCTCTCTATTCCGATCTGGCGTCGATGCTGCTCGACGCCAATGACCTGGAGAGCTGTGCCATCGCCTATGCCCATCACGATGCGCATAGTGACACATGGATCGTCGCCGACGCCAGACCCGTGCCGGACGATGCGTATGAGAGCCGTACCTGCGTATCTGCGATCCTCAAATCGTCTTTCCTCATCGAGGTTGCAAACCGCAGCAGGGTCACCGGCATGGCCGTCATCGCGATCCACACGCATCCGGCCAGCCCCGGCCATCCGCATTTTTCGCCGGTCGACGATGCGGGCGAGACGGAACTGGATTCGTATTTTGTTCGGCGAGCGGCACCAGTGCCACATGTCGCACTGGTGATCGGGCCGCAGGGCTGCCGTGCGCGCCCTCTCGGAAAGGACGATGAGATCGACGTATGGGAAGTGGGAGAGAGGCTCATGCTCCATTCGCCCATGCACGGCGTGTCCGATCAGGAACGCGACGACCGGCAGGTCAGGGCATTCGGAGCGCCGGGGCAACGGCTGCTGCGCCGCCTCCACTTCGGCGTGATCGGTGCGGGTGGGACGGGATCGCTCGAGTGCGAGCAACTTGCCCATCTCGGCGCCAGGCAGATCACGGTGATCGACCACGACCTAGTCGAGGAGACGAATCTTAATCGCCTCGTCGGCTCTGTCCCCTCAGACGTTGGCCGGCCGAAGGTCGAGGTCGCGGCTAGGATGATCCGCGCCATTAACCCTGATGCCAAGGTGGTCCCCCTTCAAGCCGACATCGTCGACGAGGAGGTAGCTAAGCTCATCACAACCTTCGATTTCGTGCTGTTGTGCACGGATTCCCATGCGAGCCGGGCGGTCGTCAACCAAGCTGCCTACCAGTATTTGGTGGCCGTAATTGATATGGGCGTCAGCATCACTGTCGCGAACGGAGCCGTCAGCCATATCACGGGACGCGTGCAGATGCTTGCGCCCGGACTTCCTTGCCTGAACTGCTCGGGCGCACTCGACGGCGAGGCGATTCGGCGGGAGATGCTGACGCCTGAGCAGCGCGCGGCGGACCCCTATGTACAGGGCGAGCGCGAACCCCAGCCCGCGGTTTTGTCGATCAACTCTACCGTGAGTTCGCTCTCGATGACCATGCTGCTCGGGGCTGTCACGCCGGTTCCGATCAAACCACGCTATCAGGTTTATGACGGCATTCGTGGCCGAGTGAAGGAGATGGCTGTCGCCGTGCAGTCGAATTGCGTGGCCTGCTCTTCAATGGGCGCCTTCGCTAAAGGGCCAACCTGGAATCTGCCGGTCCGGCCAACACGTTACAATAGGAGCGGCAAATGACAGAGCCTGCACGAATGGTCCGGTTGGTCGGCGATGCTGAGTACAGGGACCAGGCTGAAGCAAGCCTCAGCACCCCTGGCGACGCTTCCATGGTGTTTCGCTCACGACCCAGATCGATTGTCATGGCGTGCCCTGATGGGTGCGGCGAGACGTTAGTAATCAACCTGGACAGTCGCGCCGACAAGGCATGGCGCTTTGATATGCGGGGAGAAGGACTTACCCTCTTTCCCTCAGTGTGGCGTGAAGGAGGGTGCGAAAGCCACTTCATCGTCTGGCGTGGTCACATTCTGTGGTGCGACCGATTTGAGGGGGGAAATCGGGAGCCGCCTTATAATCCCGAGATCGAAGCGGCCGTTCTCAGCGCAATGGACGAGGTTCAACCACGCAATGCCGTGGAACTAGCCGATGCGATCGAAGAACTCGTCTGGGACGTCAGTCGCGTCGCAAATCGGCTTGTGGGGCGCGGCCTCGCACGATCGTGGAAGATTAATGGAGGGTGGGTGTTCGTGCGGGTGGTGTGACGTGTAGCGGAGAACGATAGGCATGCTCTTGCGCGCTGGGTTCAGGTCGAACTTGCCCTGATATTCTGACCCGCCGTTGTCGAGGAACTGGTAGTAACGCCCCCGTGAAAACTCGTTTGGGTGTCAGAACAAATTTGCCTGGTAGGCAGTCGCCATGAATGACACCCGCTCTTCCAGCGGGCGGGCGCAACTCAAAAAACGTGGCTGCTGATAGTTTGAAAATGCCCCGTTTAGCGTCGCGTCGGTCAGCAAATATGGCATATGGCAAACCCTCAGTCTTCGTCTTGATACAAATCCTTGGATTCTGGCGCTGAAAACCGCACTTTGGTGTCAGCCAGCCAGAGAGGCTTAGCCCATCTCGGCTCCCTTGTTCGGCAAGGCCACCCTGATCCCAGCAATCTGGGATGAGGGCGGATGTATTGATTTCGCCGGTTTTGACGGTACTTTATCGGAGGCAAGGGATTCGAGATTTGAGGTCAATGCCTCACTGTGAAACGGTCGATAGATCCCGATAGTTCACAGAAAAATTTCTGGCCAGAAATTCCTTAAAAACCCTGCAAAATCAAAATGCTAACATTTTGACGGCCTCCATCGCGGCGCAGGGAACCAAAAAGGAAATTTTTTGCAGGAAAATCAAATCCTTAGGGCAGAAAAAATATTAGAGTGGGAATGATTCAGGCCTTCGCCTGCGACCGCCATCCACGTGAGGGATATCCTGAAGCAAATTTACGGCTTCGCCATTCTGCACGGCGAGAAGGTCGCCAATCCGGCCGATGAGGTCGGTCCGGCTTCGATCGCCACCTTTACGCCGAAGGACCGCGCGCTTTCACCCGCCGAGATCCGCATCATGTTCAAGCAGCTCGAGCATGTCGCGACGTTACCGACGATCCGCCTCGGCATGAAGCTTTACCTCCTCACCATGGTTCGGAGAGCGAGTTGCAGGATGCAGTGTGGGACGAGATCGATTTCGACAACGCCGTCTGGACGATCCCGAAGGAACGGATGAAGCGGTCGAAGCCGCACAACGTCTACCTGTGCCGACAGACCTTGGACATCATGATCGCGCTCAAGACCTGTGCCGGTAACTCCCGGTACTTGCTTCCGTCTCGGTACGACGCGGACGCACCCATGTCTCGCGCGACCTTCAATCGGATCACCTATGCCGTCGTCGAGCTAGCCAAAAAGGAGGGGCTGCCGCTGGAGCCTTTCACGGTCCATGATCTGCGGCGAACGGGCTCGACGCTGCTGAACGAGCTGGGCTTCAATAGCGACTGGATCGAAAAGTGCCTGGCGCACGAGGACGGGCGTTCATCCCGCGGCGTCTACAACAAGGCCGAGTATGAGGTGCAGCGCCGGCATATGATGCAGGAGTGGGCGGATACCGTGGACGCCTGGATCGACGGTCGGAAGCACGCCCCAACGCTTCTGCCGACAGCTATGCCCTTGATGGAGCTAGATCCCGCCCTTTGACGGGGCGGGTTTTTTACGCTTGGTGACGTCAGGATGCTGTGCTTGACGGATCGGGGCAACTCGCCGTGCTGTCAGCCAAGCCTCGACCTCGGCGAGGTCCCAAACGATACAACGTGGCGAGAGCGCGAACCGACGGGGGAATTCGCCGCGCTGCTCCATTTCATAGATCGTGCTGTCAGCCATCGGCACCATTTCTCGCAACTGGTGCCGCCGGATTGTTTTCCGAGATTGGGTAGTTTCGACCTTTGCCATGCTCAATCTCCTGCAGTGCTGAGACGATTGAGAACGATAGCTGTTGATACTGGAAGCCCCTTCGAAATGCCGTGCGGTATTTTCGGGCTGCAGCGTACCCATCGGCGGGTTCTCCCTGACTCCTAGGTTCAGCATAGGGGCGAGCACGCGCTGGTGGACAGGCTTGAAAGGTGTGAGGCCTGCGGCAACGCCTACGCCTGCTGTAGACACGACTCCCTCAAAAGCGGACATTCGACTGTGTACCGCGAAGTGCTATGTTAACGCCGTATGCCTGGTTTCGGAGTTCCGATCATCGCCACTGAACTCGTAAGCTCAAAGCTATTGACCGCAATATGTCGCTAGGCTCAGAATCTATTAATTTGGGTTGGGATGTGAATCACGGTCTCTGTTGAGGAGGCCGTGATTCAGATCTCAATCGGAATTAGTAGGTCCCTTCCTAGAGGCAGGTTGCTGCTATCTGGTCAGCAACTTCCACGGGTTACTGCTTGGAAGGGCAGCCGTAGGAGGCGTAACGCGTTTTTCGACAAAGGCTTTGCCTATGCCGTAACCCGATGTCAGGACCGTTGGTCCGTCCATGATGAAGAGTTGTGTTTTCTCCAGTTCCGGACGGAGTGTTCCAAGGACCGACACAAATTCATAAGCGCGATCAATCCCGAACGGGACCGACGGTATAACGTGCACCATCTGGTTTGGTGGCGGCTGTGGAGTGTGGCTACAGGCGCCGAGCCAAGGTACGAGCAAGAACTCGTAGACCAGATGCTGATCGCGATCGATCGGCAAAACGTAACCTTCGATGCGCACTGCGATCCCCGTTAGGTCACGAGACAGGGTTTCGCCCTGAGCCCGGGATCCAGCCATCCCGGGGAAGATCGAGTTGTACTCCCCCTGTCCCTCCGGCCGCAGGTCCGACCAATCGATATGACGCCCGGCCACTTCACTGGCTTGGATTGTTCCCGGCAGCAACGATCCGAACGCGGCCAGGACACAAGGCAGGACAAATACATGGCAGATTCGGAGATTGACCATACGAGCACGCTGGTGGCGTTGCCATGTCGTGTCAAGCCTCGTCATGGCCATCTTGAACTCCTGTTCTCAACATTGCGCTTCAACAGCCGCCATCCTTCAAAAACAAGAACCTTCGCAGCTACAGCAAATGCCGCGTCAGCGGATTTTTCAAGCCCAATTCCTTAGATCGTCGCTACGCCCTAGAATAGCCACGTTTCTCACAAGCATTGCCACAATAACTCTGGTGATGACGTGAGGGGCTGGTGAACTCTGCAGACGCGAGCGCATTGGCGCGCTATCAACGGGCTCGCCGTGTCATCCTCGCAATCGTCATCGTGCTCGCCTTCACGATGCTGATGTTCGGAGGATCGTTGCATGATGAGTTGATGCACGAGTACATCGAGACGCTTGGCCTGGCACTTGTAATGATCGGGATCGGCGGACGGCTTTGGGCGACGCTGTACATTGGCGGGCGTAAGTCGGCTGTGGTCGTGTCAAATGGGCCTTACTCTATTACCCGCAATCCGCTCTATCTCTTTTCCTCCATAGCGGCGGCCGGGGTCGGAGCACAAACGGGAAGCTACGTCGTTACCTGTATGTGCATTGTGATGTCTGTGGCATTCTTTCAACTCGTGGCTCGGCGAGAGGAGCGATTCTTGTCAGCGACGCTGGGGGACGAGTATTACACCTATCTGCGGCGGGTTCCGCGCTTTTTGCCCAATCCACTAATCTACCGCGACGATGTGGAAGTAACGTTCAACACCGAGAGGGTTCGCGCCACGTTTGTCGACGGTCTCGTCTTCTTTGCTGCGATCGCGGTGCTCGAGGCAATCGAGGTGGCCCAGGAGGCCGGTACGATTCCCACTCTTTTCTGGCTTTTCTGAGTCTGTGACGGCAGGGCAATCTAGAGCATGTCGCATTAACCGGATTCGGATTTCCGGTTAATGCGACTCTCTTTAAGAGAGTCCTGAGGACCTAGCCGCTCTCAGAAAAGCGCCAACTGCCCTCCGGCGGCGCCAGCGTGTTCTTCCTCGAGTGAGGACAATGTAACACCGAGAAGACGGATGCCCTTCGTTACCGGGAATGTACCGGCCAGAAGGTCTCGGACGGCGTCCAGCATCTCATCGGGGTTACCAATCGGTCTTGATAGTGTCCTGCTGCGGGTGACTTGCTGGAAGTCCGCGAACTTCACCTTCAAGGTCACGGTACGCCCGGTGATCTGCTTGGCATGGCAGTGCTGCCAAACCGTCTCAGCCAGAGGCGTAAGCTCGGCCTTCGCGGCTTCGAGATCGAACATGTCGCTCACGAAGGTATCTTCCGCTCCCACCGATTTGCGCTGCCGGTCTGGCTGAACCGGCCGTTCGTCAATCCCGCGCGAGATCCGGTAATACCATCCACCTGACTTGCCGAAATGCGCCTGCAGGAACTCAAGCGGCATTGCCCCGCAGATCCGCTCCGGTAACGATCCCCAGCCGCTGCATTTTGGCAGCCGTTGCCGACCCCGCGCCGTGGAATTTCTTGCGCGGTGGTGACCGCGGGCAGCATGCTGGTGGAAAATCCTCTATTAGCTACACGCTATTTTGGCCGCTCTAATCGTCGTGGTTCTGTTGGCGCCATGGCTGCGCGATGACAGGTGCAAAATGTCGTTCGGCTCAAGGCTTAGGGCGGCGGAAACCGCTGCCCTAAGCGGGCTTAATTGATTGCCCAGGTGGCGATGGGTGGGAAAAACAGGATGATCGCCAGCACGGTCAGTTGCAGCGCGATAAACGGCAGCAACGCAGTGTAAATGTGCTTGAGCGTGATCTCCTTGGGAGCCACGCTCTTGAGGTAGAACGCTGCCGGGCCAAAGGGCGGGGTCAGATAGGACACCTGCATATTCACCGCGAACAGGATGCCGAACCAGATCGGGTCGTAACCGAGCTGGATGACGATAGGCACGAAGATCGGCAGGGTTAGCAGTGCGATGCCGATCCAGTCGAGGAACATTCCCAAGACAAGCAGGATCAGCATCATGACCATGATGATGACGACCGGTGGTGCATTGATTCCGAGGATGGCATCGGCAACAAAGCGGTTGCCGCCCATAAGATTATACACGCCCACCAGAACCGCTGCAGCAATACCGATCCAGATGATCATGCCGCAGGTTTCGAGCGTGTGGACCAGACTATCCTGGAGCATCTTGAAGGTTAACTCCCGCCGTGCCAGCGAGATCAGCAGCACCGCTAAAACGCCCATGGCTGCAGCTTCCGTGATCGAGGCAATACCGCCATAGATCGAACCGAGAACCACAAGCACGATGAACAGCGGAGCCGCCAGCGACCGCAGCGCGCTGCCGATGGATTCCTGCGCCATTTCCTCGTCCGACATCGGAGGGCCAAGTTCAGGATTTCGCCAACATATATACAGCACATAGGCCACATAGAAGCCAAGCAGCATAAGCGCTGGCGTGATGGCTGCCAAGAAAAGGTCGGCAATCGAAACGCTGGCCACCAGCCCATAGATGATGAGCACGATGGAAGGTGGCATCATCGTTCCGAGCGAACCGCCAGCGACGACGACGCCGATGGACAGGTTACGATCGTAGCCAAGACGCAACATCTGTGGCAGGGCCAGAATGCCGAGCAGGACGATTTCGCCGCCGATAACGCCGGACATGGCGGCAAGCAGGATCGCGACGATCAGGGTTTGAACCGCAACGCCACCGGGTAAGCGACCTGCCAGAATGCGCATCCCGCTAAACAGCGACTTCGCAATGCCCGAGCGATCCAGCAGCGCCGCCATGAGAATAAACATCGGAATGGCGACTAGCGAATATTCGGTGATGAAGCCGAAAATGCGCGCAGTGACGAGGGGCAGGGCCATGCCGCCAAACCAGCCGAAGGTGAAGACCAGCGCGACGAGGCCGGTGACCCAGGCCAAAGGCTGGCCGGTTAGCAGCAGCAGAAAGATGGCGGCGACCAGAATGTAGGAGCCGTATTCGACGCCTAGGGAACTCAAGCCCATGACTATTTCTCCCCGGCAGTGTCAGCCGGCGCGGAAACGTCGCGCCGGATCGCCGCAATCAGGTGCAGCAGGGTTTGCACGAACATGATGCTGACGCAGATCAGCACGAGCATTTTGAGCAAGGCTGGCGTGGGTGGATTCCAAGAGGTGCCTGTGCCTTCAAGGCGCAATTCGCCGATCGGCGAGAACCATGACTTGCTCACCATGATCCAGCCGGCAAAAGCCAAGCCGCCGAAGAAGACGAGCGCGAGGACGGAATTGAAAATGTCGAGAAGCCGGCGGCGCGCAGGCGAGACGCCATCATAAAACATGCGGACGCGAATATGCTTGTCGCGCGCCAGCGCAATGGGGCCGCCGATGAGGAAGGTGGCCGCAATCAGAAAAGTCGTGCTTTCGTGGGCCCAAAACGTGGGGCTGTTGAGCACATAGCGCGCCACCACTTCGACGACCGTGATGACGAAGGCAGCGAAGATCGTCCAGGCCAGAATTTTGGTCGATCCAGCAATCACACGGTCGAAGCCGGTGCGAATTTCCGCATCGGCATCTTCGACCTTGGCGATAATTTCAGCTACTTTGGCCATCGGTTTTCCTCCTCCGATACATCTGCGCCCGACGAAAGACTCGCCGGGCGCAGACTATCTTCGATTGTGGGCTGGACTAGAGCAGATTACGGCCGCTCAAATAGGCAGTGACCGTGTCGTAGTAGCGCTGGGTCATTTCGCTGCGCGACGCCCAGTTCTGCCATTCCTGCTGTGCGATGCGGCGGAACTTGGTGCGTTCATCGCCCGACCAGTTAATGATCTCGATCTCAGGGTTAGCCTTGGCCAGTGCAACAGCAGCGGCATCCAGCTGACGCACGGAGTAAATGTGGTTGAAGCTGAACTGCTTGACCGAAGCACTCAGGATGGCCTTGAGATCTTCAGGCAAACCGTTCCAGATTTCCTTGTTCATGGAAATGTCGATCATCGGCAGCGAGTGGAAGCCGGGATAGAGCGGGTAATGAGCAATGTCGTTCATCCCCAGCGCCTGATTGGTGGCGAACACGGTATTGTCGGCCGCATCCACGACGCCCTTGTCGAGAGCCGAGAAAATTTCTGAACCGGGCAGGGATACGGGCGCAGCGCCAGCCTTCGAGAAGATCTCGAACACCATACCTTCAGGGGCACGCAGCTTCACGCCTTTAAGATCGGCGACGGTGCGGATTGGGACGCGCGACACGAATGCCTCTGGCTCAGTTGCTGCTGCGCCAATGAAGTGGACGCCATAGGGCTCGACCAGCTCAGCATAAAGCTCGTTGCCGCCGCCCGATTCCATAAATCCGAGAAGTTCGAAAGGATCGCTCCAGGCGCCGACTAGGTTCCCCATCATGGCGAATGCGGGGTCTTTACCCGAGAAATAGCTTGGATCTGTCAAGTGGCCTTGCAAGATCCCGGCGCCAACGGCGTCCAGCGTATCGGTGTGAGGAACGACCGAGCCGATAGGCAGAATTTCGATGGCAATGCGGCCGCCCGACAGAACACCGACGCTAGTCGCCCACTTCTGCTTGTTGACAAAACCGGGCTCGCCCGCAGTTTCAGAAGTTTGGAACGTCCAGTTGTAGTCAGCAGCCATAACGGAACCGCTCATGGCCAGAACCGATACGGCAATCGCGGCCAAACCAGCAAGCTTGCTCTTGAAGCTCATCTCTCTCTCCCGTTGGTCGATGCGCATTTCGTGTTCTTTGTCATTACCGGGAGGGGCATCGTCCTGCCGGTTAGTCTGGAGATGTGCATGGATAGTGGCTAGGATCAATAATGCCACGCCATTTTTTTTGAACTTTTCTACATTATTGTCAGACCAGTTTAGTCAACTTCATCATTCTTATCGCGCGTGTTTTCATAAAAGCTTGCCACCGTAATCAGAATCTGGTGCTTCTGGTCCTACAAAAGCTTACCGCTCGTGTCGCCTGGAGACGTGAATGTGACCACCACCGAAGCGACTCCATCGACGCCACCAATGCAGTCGGCGGTTGAGAGGCTGGTGTTCGAGATCCGGGCGCTGATCGACAATGAAGTGCTGCGCGTCGGCGACACCCTGCCGTCCGAGCGCGAACTGTGCGAGCGCTTTTCCGCCAGCCGAAACACAGTGCGCGAGGCCATGCGCGTCCTTAAAGCCTATGGGTTGGTGGATGTGCGGCCCAAGGTGGGGGCCACGCTCATCGACAATCGCATGGCGCGGGCGCTAGACCTGTTTTCGTTCAACACCATCGAGATTTCGCGCAAGACTTTTACCGATATCCAGGGCTTTCGCACGTTGATCGAGGTCAATTCGGTCGATGCCATGTTCGAAAAGCTCAATGACAAGCACCTTGAGGTCATGGGGCGTGCCAACGAGGCAATGCGCAAGGCCAGTACGGTCAGCGCGGCCTCAGAGGCCGACTTTGCCTTCCATGTTGGCCTTATGCGGATTTTGGACAACGCGGCCTTGCTTGAGATCTACCGGATCATGAAGCCGGTGATTATCGGCATCATGGAGAAGGGCAAATCGCGGCACGATTTCCGCACCTCGACCTATGGCCAGCATGCCGAGATCATCTCCGCCCTGCGCCAGCGTGACCGGATCAGCTATCAATATGCCCTGCAGTTTCACCTCAATTTCGGCTACGGCACCTTCGGCGAGGCACGCTGAAAGCACACCACGGCGGCGCTGATTACGGCGTGTTGCGGACTGGTGTGAACTGGTGTGATATGGCGGCTTGGGATGGAGAGCATGAAATGTCGCGTAGAGCCGCCCGCGTTTACAAAGCCGCGGACCGAATGCCGCCGAATTGCGCTGCACTAAGATCTAACGCAGTGAAAACAAAAATAATTTTCTCGTATGCCTAGCGATATCTATCCGGTCGGCATAGATCGCGTTCGTCGGCTCCGCTGACGGACCTCGCCCTTTTGATCAAGGCAAAAACGAAAGTACCGTCATCAAAATGAAGTTCGGTTCACTTGTATCTGGCCCGGCGAGACGAAACCGATCAATGGTGGTCCAGCAGAAAACTGGCAGACCTGAAATGGCGGGGCTGCATTCTGGAACGCGCCTTCAACCCCGTCGTTCAATCGTGCTATACGCGGGTGCAGAGCTGCCATTCGGCCGCTGCTCGTTCTTCTGGCAGACTCTAGGTTCTGATCGCTTCCGTTGGTGACTGAACCGCCTCATCACCCGGAGCCATCCCTGATGATCTCGCTGATCTCGCCGAGATAAGCCGAGGGAGAGAGATTGAGGCGAACATCCGCAAGTTCTACCCTTTGCAGGGCGTTCCGCATCGTTTCGCCAAAAGGGGTCCCTTGCGTGGCAGTTTCCTGTGCAGCCTCATAGAGGAGATGATGGGCCTTGTGGCGCCCAATCATCGGGGCTAGCTGCATCATGGCCGCTTCAGACATGATCAGCCCTTGCGTCAGCTCAAGATTGCGGGCCATGGCCGCCTCGTTCACCTTGAGGCCGCCGAGCACGCGTTCCGCTGCTTCCGCGATCGAAGCGGCCAGGATTGCCATCTCGGCGACCACGATGTCGCAAACATTCGTGGCGGATGAATCGCCTTCGTCCATGCGCACCATGCTCGACAGGATCAGCGGCATGCGCGCCTCAAGAAGCCTGCAGAGGCTGACTAGAACGAGGGCCGCCGAGGGGTTCCGCTTCTGGGCCATGGTCGAGCTTCCGACCTTGCCCATGTGGAAAGCTTCCTCCACCTCGCCGACTTCCGTCCTCTGCAGGAAGACGATGTCGCCGGCAATCTTCTGCAGCGTGCCGGACAGGACGGCAAACCCGGTCAAGTAGTCCGCCACCCGGTCGAAGGACGAGCGCATGGGCAGCCTTGCCGGTGCAAGGCCGAGCAGTCGGGCGGCTTCTTCTTCCACGGCGCGGCCCTTGCCGCCCATGGCCGCGAAGGTGCCGATTGCGCCGCCGAAATAGGTGAGGAAAGCGCCGTTCGCCCGGGCTGCGAGGCGCTCGCGGCCGCGCCGCAGTTCCGCATGCCAGGCGGCCGCCTTGAAACCGAATGTCATTGGCAGGGCATGCTGACCATGGGTACGTCCGGCTTGCAGGGTTGCCTGATGTTGAAGGGCAAGCTTTCCGACATGATCCTCGCATCGCTGCAGAACGCCGATCAGATGCGCATGGGTCTGCTTCAACTGCAGGGCGATGGCCGTGTCGAAGATGTTCTGCGTTGTCGCGCCCCAATGCAAGAAACCGGCGGCCGGTTCGCCGCAGCTCTCTTCCAACTGCTTGAGCACGGGCACGAAGGGATGCTGTGCAAAGGCGATCTCGCGGCTCAGCCGCTCGTGATCGAAACGTTCGGCCCGGCAGCAGGTAGCGATCCGGTCCGCGGCGTCCTGCGGGATCATCTCGAGTTTCGCCTGGGCGCGCGCCAGTGCCGATTCCACGTCCAGCCATGCCTGCAGCGTTGCATCGTCCGACCAGATCGCGATCGCTGTCGGACTGAACCAATGCCGGGTGATGAAAGACGTGAACATGCCGACACTCATACGGAACCTCAACGGAATGGCTGTGCGTAGCGATGGTGGCGCCCGACACAGGTCAGGCGCCACGGGATCTTCATCTCACTCGACAACGATCTCGGCGCTGTCGATGACGCCTTTGTAGGTCATGGCCTGCTGGGCCACGAATTCCTTGAACGCGGATGTGGCAAGCGGTGCCGCACGGAAACCCACGTCGGCGTAGCGCTTCTGCACCTCGGGGGTCGCCAGGGCATCCCTGATCGCCTTGTCGATGGCGGCGATGAAATCGGCCTGCGAGCCGGCCTTGGCGAAGATGCCCTGCCACAGCGGCAATGCCAGTCCGTCCATGCCAGGGATCTCAGCGAGCGTCGGCACATCCGGCGCCTGCGGGGCGCGCTCGCTTCCGGAAACGGCGAGAATGCGGATCTTATTCTCCTTGGCCAACGGCAATGCCGTAGACAGGGTCAGCACAGCAGAATTCAAGACGCCGGCCAAAAGGTCGTTGGTCACCTGCGCCCCGCCGCGATAGGGGGCATGCAGCAGCTTGACGCCTGCGCGCTGCGAGATGATTTCGCCCAGAAGATGCTGGGCAGAGCCGATACCCGGCGAGCCGTAGCTGATGCTTTCCGGGGTGGCCTTGCCGGCGGCCAAGAGCGCGGCCATGTCCTGGTAATCGGACTGCGCCGGAACCACCACCGCCATCGACGTGGTTGTTGTGCGACCGACGGCGATCGTGTCCGTCTCCCAGTTAGCGCCCACTTTGGCATTGGTCATCGGCACGGCAACCGTATCGAAACCGCCATAGTAGAGCGTATTGCCGTCGGCTGCGCCGTTGATCAGCTTCTGCAGGGCGATCATGCCGCTCGCCCCCGTCGCATTTTCGACGATGACTGTGCGGCCGATGCGGCTGGAGATCTCTGGCGCGATGATCCGGGCGGCCAGATCCGCGCTGCCGCCAGCCGAATAGCCGACCAATAAGGTCAGCGGCGCATCGGATTGCGCCAGGGCGGCAACCGGAGCAGTGAGCCCGAGCGCAAGGGCCAAGCCCGCCAGTGCATTTCCAATCCTATGAAACATGTGAATTCCTCCTCCGAGTGATACATATTGTATTAAATCAAACCAGTACAGACTTCGGATATTTGTTAGTTTTAATATGAAGATAAAGCAACAAAATTTGCTTGAAATGTTGAAATACATTATTGATGATACAATTTGTAGTGTGATAGGAGGCCGGCATGGAGAAGATTGGGAAGCTGCAGGACTATCTAAAGTCGCTGGCCGCATCGGCTCAGCCGGGAGACCGGTTGCCCACGGTTCGCAGCCTCATGCGCGATTTCAAGTTGGCGCAGCCCGGGGTGCAGCGTGCGCTCAAGGCGCTGAAGGAAGAGGGGCTCATCGACGCGCAGGTCGGGCGCGGCACATTTTTCGTCGGTGGCAGTGCCGGCCAGGGGGCGGCAAGCATGCGCAGCCTGCCGCAGAAGGGCCGAAGCGTGATCCTGCTGCGGCGGCCGAGCGCCACGCAACGGGCCCGCCTCGTCATGGATAGGCTGCAGGCGATGGTCGCAGACGGCGGCGATATGACCTTGGAGGTCGGCTATTCCGATGCCAATCATGCGCGCCGCGTGCTGCAGTCCCTGCCGCGTTTCGATGCCTGTGTCATCCAGAATTCCTTCGAACAGATGCCGGTGGAAATGCTGGCGGCGCTCCGCCGCAAGTCGGACAATGTGATCGTCGATGGCGCTTGGCTGGTCGGCACGGATGTCGATGCAGTCGGCTTCGAATGGGGCCGGCCTGTCGAACGGGCGGTCCGCCTGCTGTCGACAGGCAGGCATCAGCAGATCCACTACATCACGACCGCAAATTCCTTTCTCGCCAATGAACTTGGCCTGCATCGCTATCGGCAGATACGAGAGGAAGGCCCCCGTGGCACGCAGTTGCGCGCGCCGGACCTGCTGCCCTCCCTGCCGTCACGCGAATTCGAACTGGCTGTGCTGGAGCGGCTGGCGGCCATCGCCCGCGAGCCCGGCGGCGAGCGTCGCGGCGTTCTCGTCTGGGGCGTGGAGAGTGGACAACGGTTGCGCGCCGGCCTGCATGCGCGCGGCATCCGGGTGCCAGAGGATATCTCCATCGTCCTGCTTGGCCGCAGCGATATCGAGACCGAGCGGGAAGGATTCTTTCACCTGATCGGATACAGCGCCCAGGAGCAGGCCGAGGCGCTTTATGCGCGGCTGAAAAGCCGGTGGAGCGACCCGTACGCGCCCTACGGACTGACATTGATCACCATGCACGAGATCGAGGGACGCTCGGTGCTTCCGGCGGCGCCTGCCGCCCCGGAACGTCCGTCGAATCCGGCCGAGGATACACCGGGAGGATAGGATGGCACTGAGAATAAGGTCGAAGAGGGAGTTTGGCAGCGCGCTGCTCTATGGGGCGCTGGGCATGGCCGGTTTTGTGATTGCAGGCGACTATGGTTTTGGCACTGCCGGCCGTATGGGACCGGGATATTTCCCAAGGGTTATTTCCGGTCTCCTGATACTGGTCGCCCTCGCATCGCTGCTGCGCAGCCTGCAAAGGGATGGGGATCCGATTGGCCCGGTCAACTGGAAAGCGCTGCTGCTGGTCACGGCATCCGTTTGCCTGTTTGGCCTTTTGCTGATTGGGGCAGGTCTGCCGCTGGCTCTGACTGTCCTCTTGCTGGTGTCCGCCTCGGCGAGCGAGCATTTTGCAATGTCGACGCGTTCGCTCGCCGCTCTGGTGGCGCTCGTTGCGGTCTGCACGCTGGTCTTTGCCGAGGGATTGGGCGTGCCCATGCCGCTGGTGGGAAGCTGGCTTTCACCCCTGTTCGCCTCCTGAGGACCCCGCCATGGACATGCTGTCGAATCTCTGGATGGGGCTCACCGTCGCCTCGTCGATCACCAATCTCGGCTATTGCCTTCTTGGCGTCTTCCTCGGCACGGCCATCGGCGTCCTGCCGGGCCTCGGCCCGGTTGCCACGATCGCCATGCTCTTGCCGCTGACCTTTGGCCTGCCACCGGAAACGGCGCTGATCATGCTGGCGGGTATATATTACGGTGCCCAGTATGGCGGCTCCACCACCGCCATTCTCGTCAATCTGCCAGGCGAGCCGTCTTCCGTCGTGACCGCCCTTGATGGCCACCAGATGGCCCGTCAGGGTCATGCGGGACGGGCCCTGTCGACCGCCGCCATCGGCTCGTTCATTGCCGGAACGATCTCGACGCTGCTGATCGCGCTTTTTGCGCCAGCGCTCGCCGTCGTGGCGCTGCAGTTCGGCCCGGCGGAATATTTCGCCCTGATGGTGCTCGGCCTGATCGCCTCCATCGTCATGGCGTCCGGTTCTCTGCTGCAGGCATTCGGCATGATCCTGACCGGCCTGCTCCTAGGCATGGTCGGCACGGACGTCAACTCGGCCGTTCCACGCTTCACCTTCGACCTGCCGATGCTCTCCGACGGTATCAATTTCGTCGTTCTAGCTATGGGCATCTTCGGGTTGGGCGAGATTGTCGCCAACCTGGAATCGGAAGGCGAGCGCACGTTGCTCACCCGCAAGGTGACCAATCTGATGCCGACGCGCGAGGACTGGCGCCGCATCATCGGCCCGATCGCCCGCGGCACGGCGCTGGGCTCGGTGCTTGGCATCCTGCCCGGCGGTGGAGCAGCGCTGGCATCTTTCGGTTCCTACTCGCTGGAGAAGCGATTGTCGAAGGAACCGGAGTGTTTCGGCAAGGGCGCGATCGAAGGAGTGGCGGGTCCGGAATCAGCCAACAATGCCGGGGCGCAGACATCGTTCATCCCGATGCTGACCCTCGGTCTGCCGTCTAATTCGGTGATGGCCCTGATGATCGGCGCCATGCTGATCCAGGGCATCCAGCCGGGCCCCTCGGTGATGACGGAACAGCCGACCCTGTTCTGGGGCCTGATTGCCTCGATGTGGATCGGCAATCTGATGCTCCTCGTCCTGAACCTGCCGCTGATCGGTCTCTGGGTCCGGATGATCGCCATTCCCTATCACTTCCTATTCCCGACCATCATCGCGCTCTGTGCCATCGGCGTCTTCAGCGTCAACAACAGCGTGTTCGATGTCTATGCCATGGCGCTGTTCGGCGTGGTCGGCTACCTGTTCCGCAAGCTGGAGGTCGAGCCCGCGCCCATGCTGCTCGCTTTCATCCTGGGGCCGATGATGGAAGAATTCCTGCGCCGCACGCTTCTGTTCTCCAAGGGCGACCCGAGCGTCCTCCTCACCCGGCCGCTGAGCGCGGGCCTGCTCTCGATCGCCGCGATCATGTTGCTGCTCGTCGTTCTGCCGTCGGTCAGAAAGAAGCGCGAGCAGGCGTTCCAGGAGGGGTGAGAGAGAAATGAAGAAGCGGTAACAGCCGGGCAGACTCCGAGACAGTTCATCACTTCGATGAACTGAAGTGGACATCAACACATCGCGATGGCCCTGCTGTCCGCTGTCCGTAAAACGAAGGCAGGAGCCCCTATGTCGTGAAAATGCCACAGGGCTTGTCTCCGAAGCCAGGTTGGCCGGAATGAAAAATACTTTGTCAATATGTCGATATGCTCGTGATCATGAAGCCGATTAGAAGACCTAAATAGTCAAGTTAATCGGGGCGATAGGGCATGAGCAGCAGCAATCCAGATAGTCAGCAAATCGGACAAAACAGACTCCAAATTTATCATAAAATGAAATGCCTTGCCCGTGTATCGTTGCTTGCGATTGTAGCCACGTCTGCCGTTCGTGCAAATGTCCAGGAAGCGATTGTCCTTGAGCCGATCGTCATTACTGCCCGAAAGACAGAAGAACAAATAAGGCAGGTGCCTCAGAGCATAACCGTCGTAAGGCAGCAAGACATTGAAAATAATGCGCTCGATTCAAGCGGAGCAATCGCAGCAACGTCTCCAAACGTCGTGTGGCAGAATTCAACCGTAGCACGACAGTTCTTTTCGATCCGCGGCATCAGTTCCCTGGGCGTGCCGAACAATTTTTCCGATGGCACAATCGGATTCACGGTTGATGGCATACCCCAGAGCATGATGAGCTCTCAGAATATGCTCTTCGACATCGATCATGTGGAAGTTCTTCGCGGACCGCAAGGAACCCTTTGGGGTACGAATGCGCTAGGCGGAGCAATCAATGTGACTACCAAACAGCCAGATGGAGAACACGAGGTTAAAATCACAACCGAATACGGCGAACATGGCTATGCCATGGGCGAAGCCACACTCGGCGGCGTCCTGATTCCCGACGCTTTGAACGGGCGGATGGCAATTCGCTTTAATCATTTCGACGGGGATATCGATAGCCTGTTCACCGACGATCTCGGCGCAAGAAAAATCGGCGCCTTTCGCGGAGGCCTGCAATTCAATGGCCTCGATGACACGACGATTACGCTGACGGGAAATTATCTTCGTGACAATTCAAACGCCCCATTTTCACTCCTTCGTGGGGCGCCGGGGTTCCCGATCAGCGGTGTCGTGACAGAACCTGACTATGTTACGACACATGCCGATGTCGGACTGAATATCAAGCACGAGTTCGAGAACTTTTCCCTCACATCCATTACGGCCTTTCAGAACAACAAGATAAAGTCCCGGACTGAAGCAAATGATATCCTCATTCCGTCGTTTTTCCCGCTCGTGGGGAGCAATGTTTGGCTCGGTGTCGACAAGGAAAAATCCTTCAGCCAGGAGATCCGACTGAACTCCCTTGAAGAGGACGATATCAGGTGGGTCGTGGGAGCGAGCCTCAATTATTCGGACCTTGACCATAGTTGCACGGCTCCTCAATGCGCACCGTTCCCATATTCCGGTCTCGTCACCATGAACACCAATCTTCGTGCTTGGAATCTTGGCCTGTTCGGTGACGCGTCTGTCCCGCTTGGCGAGAAATGGGAAGTGTCATTTGGAGGGCGTCTGGGCCACGACGACATCAAGGTGAAAAAGACCAACGATCTTCGGGTTCCCAGCCTCATAGGCAACAGCGATGCTGATGGAACCTATCTCACGGGACGCGCCGCGCTCGCTTACAAATGGAGTGAAACCGCGGAGACCTATGTCTCCATCGCGCGTGGGCATGGAACGAAAATCTATCCGCTGTTTTCATATCCGAATAACGGTATTGTCGCCGACGCTTACCCGGCTGCTGAAAACTGGACTTATGAACTTGGCACCAAGGTTGCACTTTTCGATGACCGTCTCGAATTGGACGGGAGTGTCTTTCATAACGACGTGAAGAACGGCGTCCTGAGTTATTTTGATCCTGGCATTGGCGGCTTCGCCACGACTTTCCAGAGTTATGAGACGTCGGGGTTCGAACTGCAGGCGCGCGCTGCAATGACGGACGAATTAAGCTTTAACGCGGGCTTGGGATATACACATACTCGGCTCGGCTCGGACGGAGCAAGTTCACTTTTTGAAGGAAACCGAGTTCCCAATATTCCGGAATGGAGTGTCTCGGTGGGCTTGGCTTACGAAACGGATGCTGAGATGGCGGGCTTGCCAGGCTCCTTCAATGCCGCCATCGATTATCAGTACAGAAGCTCTCGCCCCGCTGATGTGCAGTCCACATTCGACCTTGACGCATATCACATCGTCAATGCCCGGATCGGCTGGAAAAACGATGGCGGGGATTTTGAAATTTACGGTTTCGGACGCAACCTGCTTGACGAACGTTATGAAAAGTTCGGCGCCGCCGGGTCCTTCGGACGCCAAGTTGTTTCCGTCAGCCAAGGTCGCGTATTGGGGGTCGGGATTTCAAAGTCCTTCTAATACTGGCTACGGTATAGAGTGTTTGGACGACGTTTGGGCCTTCGCCAACACTGGCTGAAGATGGTGGAGGTTTTTCAATGCCTATCTTGGAGGAATTCGAGACCGAATTTGATCCTGACAGGGTGGAGAAACCTCTTGTCGCTGTGGGTGCGAAGAAGGCCATTTCCTACTGGGAGAAAGAGCAACACGCGCACAGGAAGGCTTCGCTTGTTCTTAACCTTAGGGGCATGGTGACCTGCGAAGCAGACGATGGTGTGTGGATCGTTCCGCCCCATTCTGCGCTATGGATGCCAGCAGGGAAAGCCCATTCCGGGCGCATGTCAGGTAATATCGAGTGTTACGCTGTCTTCATCGAACCCGAATTGATCACCAGGCAGCCAAAGTCATGTGCAACTCTTTACGTTTCGCCGCTCTTTCGGGAATTGGTTCTCCGCTGCGCGCAATCGCCTGTCGATGCGCCATTCTTCGACGCGGATTTTCGCATCTTGGCTGTCCTGTTGGATGAGCTTGATGCGGCACAGGAAGTGAAGCTCTCATTTCCTATGCCTAAATCTGCTCCTCTTCGGCAGCTTGCAGAGCTGCTTCTCAAACACCCGATGGACAAGGCGACCTTGGCCCAATGGGCGGCCAGAATCGGATTGAGTGAACGCACCTTGAGCCGGTCGCTTCTCGTTGATACCGGGATGAGCTTTGGCCGCTGGCGACGCCAGTTGCATGTTGTCCTGGCCCTTCAACGACTTGGTGACGGTGAAACCGTTCAAAATGTCGCGATAGATCTGGGATATGAGAGTGCAAGCAGTTTTGTGACAATGTTTCGAAAGACACTGGGAAAACCCCCAGCGCGATACCTCATGGATCAAACCTACAGTCTGGCTGAGGAGCGCGTCTCTTGATATCTGCGGCATGAGTTTCATCTCGGCGGGATCGAAAAATATAATGTCATGATTGCGCAATGACGCTTCCCGCCGACTGACTTATTGCTTTCAAACAGAAGGGAAATGCGGCGATCATGATCGCGCTCCTCTTCATAAGGGCAGCGCATGACTGCCCTAGCGAGCAAATTCAGATAGGGGTGTTGAAGTGATCGAACAGAAGCCAGTTAAACTGGCAATTGCGTGGCTGGTCCCAGCGGTCGGAGCCGCGATCTTCGTCACAATCCAGTGCTTCTCTTTTCTGAACGACTACGTCAGAAGCGGCGCGACGATGCAGGCCATTACCTTCGGCCCGGCCGCCCTGTGGGGGGTCTCTATCTTTTACGGTGCCTGGGTCGTCCCGCCAATGCTGGCGCTTTCCGAAAGACGCTTGACCGACTGGGCGATGCTCGTCCTTGGTGGTCTCCTTTTCACCATGAGCACGCTTGCCGGCGTATTGGATGGCTTGCGCGACGGCAGCCATCTCGTTGCCTTGGAACTGCTCGCAGTCACGCTTCCGGGCGCGTGCGCGCTGGTCATGACGTGGCGGCACATCCGCTCACATTGAAAGCATCCATCCCGGCAAGGAGACAAGACATGCCTTTGGACAGCACGAATTTCCCGCTCGTCTGGGTGAGTTATGACGAAGGTCCCGATCACGACCACGACGAGGACTTCGCTGCGCTCGAGGCAAATCTGAAGCGCGGCGCACCGTTCGTGCTCTTGACGGATTCCGCTCCGACCGAAGGCCACGAACACAGCCAGGAAGAAAAGAAGCGCACCTCGCTGTGGATGAAGAAGCACAAAGTCGAGCTGCGGACGCTTGTGCTGGCGTTGATCGTGATTGAGCCGAGCGCCACCAAACGCTTGGCATTCAAACCTTTCGGTATAGCTTTTGCTAAATTCTGGGGCTATCCGATGAGGCTGGCCTCGTCTCGTGAGGAGGCGATAGACATCGCCGGGAAACTGCTGTCGGAGCGCGCCGGGGCTGCAACAGCCTGACAAACGACAGCAACGATGCGAGGACGATCATCAGGTCACGTTGGCCATGAAAGGCTATTGTTTTTGGCGACCGCTTACCTTTCGGTAAGGGCATTCGGCTGGCGGAATAGATTAAGCCGTTGGCGCCAGGTACACTAACAAGACCGTGAATGCTGTTGGGATTTCGAAGAGCGGCTGCTTGCGGCCGCGGGGAGGGTAGAAGCTGCACGGCGTCGCTTTCACCCACACTGTCATCACGCTGGATTGGGACTCCAGGAAAGCTGCACTCGCTCATTTCCTAGGCGAGCAGACACCGGAGGAAGAACTATTGAACGCTCGGCAGGATGATTGGTCCCTCCTGCAACACATGTGCTTCGCCTCACATCGGCCCTTGGACCAGCGTTCTCTTTCTGAAAAATTGACATCTAACCTGATACATTAGGGTCCAGACCCTGACACTCCGGCCCGGATCGCGGTCGTGGCAACCGCGCAATCTATGTCGGAACGACTTTGCCAGGGTTCATCAGGCTTCGCGGATCGATGCTGCGTCGAAGTTGCTGCATTACCGCGATCTCTGCTGCGTCCCGGCTGTCGATTAGCTTCTGAAGATAGTTGAAGCCGATGCCGTGCTCCGCGGTGACACTGCCTTTGAAGGCAACGATCGTGGCGGTTACGGCCTCCTCGACCGCGCGGCGCAGCTCCGGAATTGCCGGATCGTCAGCGGATCGGTTGGGGAAACCGACCAGCACATGCAGGTTGCCGTCGCCCACGTGGCCGTAGACGGACAACAAAGCGTCGGGCCACACCGCGACGCGTCGGCGCAGCTCTGTAAGGAAAGCGGGCTGCGCTGCGACCGGAACCGACGCGTCGTTGGCGAACCGGGGGCCCAACTGCTTGGCAACTTCGGCCGTGGCGTGGCGCAGCGCCCAAATGTTCTTCGACTGTGCGATGCTTGTCGCGATGGACGCGTCGGCGATGACGCCGTCCTCGAGCGCTCCGCCGAGGAGCTCCTCCAGTCCTGCGGCCAGCTCAGTTTCATCCTTGCCGCAGAGCTCGATCAGCAGGTGCCAGTCGGCTTCCGTCGCATACGGCACGGCAATGCTTGGCAAATGCCGCTTCACCAGCTGGACGGTCAGGGCGTCGATCAGTTCGAGGCTGGTCAGCGACTCGCCAAAACGCGACGACAGCCGTCCGAGCATCTCGATCGCGGCCTCGGCGTCGCGAAGCACGGTCATGGCCGTCACCTGCGCGCGCTGCTTGGGAAAGAGGCGAAGTACAGCGGCGGTGATGATGCCGAGCGTCCCGCCGGACCCGATGAAGATGTGCTTCAGGTCGTAGCCGGCATTGTCCTTGCGAAGGCTGCGGTTGAGGTCGAGCACGCTGCCGTCCGGCAGTACGACCTCAAGGCCGAAGACGAGGTCGCGCATCACGCCGTAGCGCAATGCGTTCACCCCGCCCGCATTGGTCGCTATGTTGCCGCCGATCTGGCAGCTCCCCTCGGCTCCGAGGCTCAGCGGGAACAGCCTGTCGTGGCGGAGCGCCTCGGCCTGCACGTCGGCGAGAATGCAGCCCGCCTGGACCGTCATTGTCCCGCCTTCGGACGAGACGTCGAGGATGCGGTTCATTCGCCTGAGCCCGATCATGACGCACCGCTCAGTCGGCCAGGCCCGGGTGCCGCCGGACAGGCCAGTGTTGCCGCCCAGCGGTACCATGGGCATACCGGCGTCCGCGCAGGCACGTACAACCGCGGAGACTTCGCTCACATCGGCGGGAAAGACGAGGCAGAGCGGAAGCTCGTTGACGCCGTGCAGAACGTTGGCCGTCTGTGCTGCCAGGTCCGTCTCGCGCGTCACCACATGACCAGCGCCGACAATTGCGGCCAGCCGTTCGATCAGGTGGGTTTCGCCGTTGGTTTCGAAGGGCGTCACTTGGGCCGAGGTGTCAGCCATCTGCAGGCAGCAGTTTGATGGCGTTGCCGCCGGTCAGGGCGCGTATCTGGTCGTCATCGAATCCCTGTTCGATCAGGGTGTTCACGATGCGGCGATAGCCCTCGACAGGACGGGGCGATCCGGTCAGGCCAAGATCGGAGCAAAGCAGCGTCTTGTCGAGGCCGGCCAACTCGATCAGCTGCTTGAGCCGCGCGCCGTCATGCTTGTAGCCGCGCCCCTCGACGAACATGCAGATGGAGTGTTCCATGTGCACGCCCATTGCCGCGAAGCTGCGGATGTCTTCGTCGGAATATTCCACAACATAGGTGGGGTGGTTGACGAGCATCTTCTTGACGCCCCGCCGGATGGCTTCATCGAACAGGATGCCCTGCTCGCTGACGTGCAGATGCCCGCCGGCCAGGATGATGTCTGCCTCCGCAATGAGGTCGAGGATTTTCAGGGTCGCATCAGTGAGCTTGCCCGATTCGTCCAGAACGGTGAGGGGCTCCGCCTTCAGCATCGGTTTCTTGGAGGCGGGAAAGTTCTTGGTCGCCTTGGCGCTTTGATCGATGTGGTTCCTTGCCGCCAGCGTCGGCATCCAGACGATCTGGCCGCCAGTTTTGATGGCATGATCGACCGCGTGCGGGTTAATGCCGCCGCTCGGATTGTTCAACGCGACGCCGGAATAGAGCTTCACCTGCAAGCCTGGCATCAGTTTCTCGATCATGGCGCAATGCGACATGCCGACATAGTAGTGATCCTTGAACACCAGCGCACGGAAGCCAGCCTCCTCGGCGTCCACGGTCGCCTCGTGATGGTCGAGGATGCGCGGCATCGCCGCGGGGCCACTGTGGCAGTGCAGATCCACCGCGCCCTTCAGCAAGCCATCGATTTTGGCGTCCCGCTCGGCGCCGAAGCTCTTCTTGATGTCGATATCGCTCTGATCGGTCGTCATGTTCTGTATCCCATGCTGGCAAAGGTTGAGCCGCCGGCTCAGCCCATCGGGTATTCGTCTTCGTTGATCACCCAACCCGGCTTCAGCGAGAAATCGAGGCGCGGCGGCGAGAAGATGTCGACGAGACGGTTGCCAGCAGAGTCGATACCCTGCGATGTGTGAAGGCTGGGCGGCGGAATGATTGCCACCGAAGGCGCTGCGCAAACCTCATGATCATCCGGCAGCCACTGCGTTGAGTCGGTGATCCAGGGAAACCGGATGTGGTGGATGTACGAGCCGTCAAGCGCCAGCGAGCACTGTTCGAAATCGTCGTGGAAGTGCGGCGACAGGTTTTTGGGGTCGCGCGGCGGCTTGATCTCGAACGCGTTCACCATGAACGTGGTGCATCTGTAGATCGTTCCGAAGCGGCCCGGAACGGGCGGGACATCAAGCGGATAGCAACGGATGGCCCAGCCAGCCGGCGGTTCCGGCCAAGGCCGGAAAGGTGGCAGGTTCGGGTGCGGCTGCGCATATGCACCCGCGTTGGAGCACAATGCCGCCAAATCGGACGACTGGGTCGTGAACAGGCGCACAAGCCTGCCCTTGCCCTGAGCGGTGACCGAGCTTTTCCCCGGAGGCATCACGATCACGGATGCCTTGTCGGTGGTGACCGAAGTGCCGGGCTCTGACAGCACCACCGTCAGGCCGTCCTCCGGCAGCAGGACGACATATTCGTCAGGCTGGTCCAAGCGCTCCCAGGTAATCTCGCCATCGACTTCCGTATAGGCGACAAGGAAATTCTGGCCACGCGCGTACCAAGTCCGCCCACCATCGCGGATTTCCTGCGGATCGGTCTCGTAGAACTTGGCATATTCCGCCCGAGCGTAGCCGGTGGCAGCCGTCGCGGGCGGACCGGGCGTGGCAGCAGCCAGCGCCGAGCGGGGATCGTCTTTTGCGTACATCTCTATCTCCTGCCTGCGCGGCGTCGGATTCTAAAGTTCGGCGAAGTCCTTGAGGACCTTCGTCGCGGCCTGCCGCATCAGTCCCTGATCGGAAGAAACGATGAAGGCGGTTGCGCCTTGAGTCGCGAAACGCGTGGAGTCGGAGGCCGCGCCAACCATCACCATGATCGGTTTGCCGGCGCGGCGAGCGGCGGCGGTGGTCTTCTCCACCGCTGCGCTGACCTCGTCGGCATTCGGGGAGTCGGCGCGCATGGCGACGGCAAGATCGCCACGCCCGATGAAAATACCGTCGATGCCGTCGACCGCCAGAATCTCGTCAAGGAGGTCGATAGCGGCCACATCCTCTATCATCGCGATAAGCGCGACGCCGGCGTCGGACCGTTGGATGTGATCAGCCATGTTTCGCCCGCCATACTCGCCGGCGCGCGGGCTGTTGGAGAAGCCGCGGGCGCCTTGGCGATAGCGCCCGGCAGAGACGACCGCAGCGGCCTTCGCCGCGCTGTCGACATGCGGCACTAGCACCGCTTCCGCGCCACTGTCGAGCGCCGAAAGTATCTGCGCTGGCGTTGCCTCGGAGACCCGCACCACGCCCGCAATATCGAAGGCTCTGCAGGCCAGCAGAACCTGGTCTGTGGCGATGCGGTCGAACGGGGCGTGTTCGGCGTCGATCACGACGAAGTCGAAGCCGACGAGGCCGAGAATCTCCGTCGCGTGGCTGGTTGGGGTCTTGATGAACGCGCCGATCAGCCGCTCGCCGCGCAGGAATCGCGACCGAAACCTGTCCGATCCATCATGAGATTTCGCCAAGTTCGCTTCTCCTCCACGTCGGTGAAGCAAATTATCCACGAATGTGCGGTGGAGTGAACGGTGTATGCGGGCGGGTTTCTGAGGTTGAAACCAGCTCGCCTTATAGGGTCAGGCCGAGCAATCGATTTCACGGGCTGGAACTGGTTCGATATAGCCGTATTGACGCAGCCCTTCCGCCTGTAAGCTCACTCGCGACGGTGGCTATAAAGAAGCGGCAACAGTGCCCGCCACCTCGATTGGGAGGAAATTCATGCGCAAACTCGTTTCGACGCTATCTCTAGGCGCCTTGCTGCTTGCCGGGACGCTGGGCCTGCCTGTTAAGGCCTCTGCGGAAGACTGGCCGGCCCGCAAGCCGATCACCGCGATCTTCCCGTTTGCGGCCGGTTCTGACTATATCGCCCGCCTCGTGATGGGCGCGGTGGAAAAGGAGATCGGTCAGAAGATACTGATAGACAACCGCCCTGGTGCCGGCGGTGCGATCGGTACCGGCTATGCCGCGCGGCAGCCCGCGGACGGCTACACGTTCGTGTTCGCCTATCCCGGCCCGGCGGCTAACTTCACGAATACCTTCGCCGACCTTCCTTACAAGCCGCTCGAGGATTTCGAATACGTTTCCGGCATCTCCAAAGCGACGATGGTCATCTTTGCTCGCACCGATCTGCCCTTCGAGGACTTCAAGGGCATGATCGATTACGCCAAGGCAAACCCTGGAAAGCTCAGCGTCTCCAACAGCGGCATCGGAACCTACGGCCACATGGTGGAGCTCGCATTCTCCGATCTCGCCGGAATCAAAATGAAGATGGTGCCGTATAAGGGCAATTCCGAAGTGGTGACCGACATGCTGTCGGGCAGCCTCGACATGTCGATGGACTTCTTGAACAACAACTACATGAAGCAAATCGAAGCGGGAACCATGCGTCCGCTCGCCATCGTCTCGGCCGAACGTGCCGCCGGTCTCCCAGACGTCCCGACGTTCAAGGAAAGCGGCATCAATCTCGTCGCCCAGCCTTGGGCCGGCTTGATGGCACCCAAGGGCACGCCGACGTCGGTGATCGAGCGAATGAACAAGGCCGTGGTGAACTACCTGAATACCGATGAAGCAAAGCAGGCCTTTGCCAAGATCGGTCAGCAGGTCAATCCGACCACCCCTGAGGAATTCCGCGCTGTCGTCGTCGCCGAGGAGGCCAAATGGCGCGAGCTGATCGCCAAGTACGAGATCAAGAACCAGTGATCCCTATCACCATGTAGCGCCTGCCCGGCGGGTTGTCGGAGTAGGCGTCAAGTGGTGACGGTTTCCTTCAGAGTCGTGGTTCGCCGACGTCCGGCAACCGCCGCGGGACCCTGAGCCGCGCCTCCGGTCCCAACAATTGATGGCGTTGCCAATCGTCGCTGGATCGACTCAGGTGGCGATCGAAAAGCACGGAGGAGAATATGTTAACTACCTACAGGCCAGACCGCCGAAACACAGTCTTTGGATTGGTGTTTGTCGGCTTCAGCGCGTTGATGGCGTTCGAGACTTTGAGGAAACTGTCGATCGGTACGCCTGCCAACATGGGGCCGGGCTTCTTTCCGCTCTTGCTGTCGATCAGCCTGTGCGCGATCAGCATTCTGGCCGTCGTGTTTGGCCAGTCGAGCGCGCAAAAGGAGCCGCTCAAGGTGGCCCCCTTCAGGGCAGTGGCGATGGTCCTCGGTGCGCCAATCGTCTTTGCCCTCAGCATCGATCCGCTGGGCCTGATCATTGCCGTCTTTCTGTCGGTCCTGTTTGCGACGCAGGCCAGCATTCGGTCCAAGATCGGTGAATCCATCCTGCTCAGCGCAGGCTTCAGCGTCTTCTGCGTGCTGATTTTCATCTATCTGCTTAATCTGCCGCTTCCTCTGTGGGGCCGGCTTATAGCCGGTTAAGGGGCCGTATCATGGACTTTCTCCAGAACCTGGGCCTCGGCTTTTCCGTTGCCCTACTGCCCTACAATCTTCTGTTCTGCTTCATCGGCTGCTTCCTGGGCACTGCCATCGGCGTGCTCCCGGGGATTGGGCCGCTCGGCACCATCGCGATTCTGTTGCCCGTAACCTTCGGCGTATCACCGGAAGCAGCGCTCATCATGCTCGCCGGCATCTACTACGGTGCGCAGTACGGCGGCTCCACCACTGCGATCCTGATCAATCTTCCAGGTGAGGCGACCTCGGCCGTCACAGCGATCGATGGCTACCAGATGGCGCGTCAGGGACGTGCGGGCACCGCGCTCGCCATTGCCGCGCTCGGCTCATTTTTTGCCGGCACTGTGGCAACTTTTGCTATCGCCATCTTTGCCAAGCCACTCACCTCGCTGGCGCTCAGCTTTAGCCCGGCCGACTATTTCGCGCTGATGGTTCTTGGTCTCGTCGCTTCTATCGCACTGGCGCACGGTTCGGTGCTCAAGGGCCTTGCAATGATCCTGCTTGGCCTTCTTCTGGGGTGCGTTGGCACCGATTCCTATACAGGCGTTATGCGCTTCACGCTCGGCACGCTGGACCTGGCGGACGGCATCCCCATTGTCGCGTTCGGAGCGGGCATCTACGCGCTGGGCGAGATTCTGCGCGGGCTCGAAGACGAAAGTGATGCGCCTGTGACGGTGGCCCCGGTCAATAACCGCCTGCCCAGCCTCGCCGACCTGAAAGAGGCGACCGCGCCGGTCATTCGGGGAACACTGCTTGGCTCGGTGCTCGGTGTGCTTCCGGGCGGTGGGGCTCTGCTGTCCGCGTTCACGTCGTACGCCATCGAAAAGAAGCTGTCGCGCACCCCCGAGCGCTTTGGCCATGGCGCGATGGCCGGTGTCGCCGGACCCGAATCGGCCAACAATGCGGGGGCGCAGACATCGTTCATTCCAATGCTGACGCTGGGCATTCCTTCCAATCCGATCATGGCGCTGATGGTGGGTGCTCTCATTCTCCAGGGCATCATTCCGGGGCCAAATCTGATCACCGAGCAACCGAAACTTTTTTGGGGTGTGATCGCCTCGATGTGGGTCGGAAACCTGATGCTGGTCATCCTGAACCTGCCGCTCATCGGTCTGTGGCTGAAGCTCCTCAAGATACGGCCACACTACCTGTTTCCGACCATCCTCGGGTTCTCCATGATCGGCGTCTACAGCATCAGCAACTCGGCGTTCGACCTGTATCTGATGGCGTTCTTCGGCGCAGCTGGATACCTGCTTGGGAAGCTGGACTGCGAACCCGCCCCGATGCTGCTGGGCTTCGTGCTCGGGCCGCTTCTGGAGGAGTATCTGCGCCGGGCAATGATCCTCGCCGATGGCGATGTGGCCGTGCTGATCCAGCGACCGCTCAGTGCCACATTGCTCGCGGTGGCAGCGGCCTTGCTCGTGGTGATCCTTCTTCCGTTCATCCGCAAGCGCCGCAAGGAAGTCTTCGTCGAGGACGAGTAGGGCGCAGATCGCCGGTTCATCGATTTCGCGTTCATCATCGGGCAACCTTCGACACGAACCATCAACGAAGGACGGATCAATGCATCATACGCTGAGCCATTGGGGCCTCTATGAAGTTGTGCAGGACGTGAACGGCCCCCGGTTGGTGGCATCGGCGACAGATCCCGATCCGTCGCCGATCGGCCTCGACCAATTGTCGCCTGCAGTTACTCGCTTGCGCGTGAAGCGCCCCGCCGTCCGGCGCAGCTTCCTGGAGGGCAAGCGTGACGAAGGCCGATTGCGCGGTACGGAGCCGTTCGTGGAAGTCGAGTGGGACGAGGCCATCGCGCTCGTTGCTTCGGAACTGGAGCGCGTCATCGGCCGGCATGGCAACAGCGCCATCTTCGGCGGATCATATGGATGGTCGAGCGCAGGGCGGTTCCACCATGCGCAGGGGCAGATCCATCGGTTCTTGAATTGCATCGGCGGGTATGTCCGCCACCGGGACTCCTACAGCCACGCGGCTGCCAATGTCGTGCTGCCGCACATCGTAGCGCCGCTCGACACGTTGATGGCCCAGCATACGAGCTGGGATGAGCTAGCTGAACATTGCGAGCTGTTCGTCGGGTTCGGCGGCGTGCCACTGAAAAACGCGCAGGTCACTGCCGGCGGCGCCATGCGCCATCACGTGCGCGAAGGGTTGGAGGCGATGCGACGAGGAGGCACGCGCTTCATCCTGATCGGACCACTGCGGTCCGATCTCGATATCGACGGGCCGTTCGAATGGCTTCAGATCCGACCGAACACAGACACCGCGCTCATGCTCGGCCTGATGCACTGCCTGCTACGGTCCGGGCGTCACGACACGGAATTCCTCGACCGCTATTGTGTCGGTTTCGACAAGGTGAGCGATTATCTGGCAGGCCGCGCTGATGGTGTCGTCAAGGATGCGGAATGGGCCGCGGGGATCACTGGGGTCGCTGCCGACAGGATCGAGGCGCTCGCGGGCGAGATCGTTTCGTCCCGGACCATGATGAACGTCGCCTGGTCGCTGCAGCGCGCCCGACACGGGGAGCAGCCATACTGGGCGCTGATCACGCTCGCCGCCATGGTTGGCCAGATCGGCATGCCGGGCGGCGGCTTCGGCGTGGGCTACGGAGCGGTGAACTCCGTCGGCACCTCGAAGCTGCGCATGTCGGGCCCCACCTTCCCGCAGCTCAGGAACGCCGTCAGCGACTTCATTCCGGTGGCGCGCATCGCCGACCTTCTCTCTAAGCCCGGTCAGCCGTTCAACTACAATGGCGGCGTCTACCGCTATCCAGACATCAAGCTGGTCTATTGGGCCGGTGGCAATCCGTTCCACCACCATCAGGACCTGAATGCGCTGGCGGCGGCATGGGCCAGGCCGGAAGCGGTAATCGTGCACGAGCAGTACTGGAATCCGGTCGCGCGGATGGCCGATGTGGTGCTGCCGGCGACGACCACGCTAGAGCGCAACGACTTGGGCTATGCCGGGCGCGAAGGGCATCTGGTTGCCATGAAGAAGGTGACGGAACCCCATGCGCAGGCTCGGGACGACTACGACATCTTCGCCCAACTTGCAGCGCGCATGAATGTCGGCCCCGCCTTCACCGAGGGTCGGGACGAGACCGGCTGGTTGCATTGGTTCTATGCAGAGGCCGTCGCCCAAGCGGACAAGCTGGGCTTAACCTTGCCGTCATTCGAGGAGTTTTGGAATACAGGCCTCATTGATCTCGGCGATATGCCGGAAGGGCCGGTGATGCTCGGCAACTTCCGCGCCGATCCCAAAACTCACGCGCTGCCCACACCGTCGGGCAAGATCGAACTTTTCTCGGCCACCGTGGCGAGCTTCGGATATCAGGACTGCCCGGGACACGCAGCCTGGCTCGAACCGGACGAGTGGCTGGGCGCTACGCAGGCGGCACGGTTCCCGCTTCACATGATCTCGAACCAACCCTCGCGTCGTCTCCACAGCCAGCTCGATCATGCCGGCTATAGCGTCGATGGCAAGGTGGCGGGCAGAGAGGTTGCCCGCATCCACCCGGCCGATGCGTCGCGACGCGGCATATCCAGCGGGGACATCATCCGGCTCTGGAACGATCGCGGGAGTTGCCTTGCAGCCGCCGCCATCGACGACGGCGTCATGCCGGGTGTCGTCGTCCTCCCCACGGGCGCATGGTACGACCCGGATCGAACCCTGGAAGTGCCGCTAGAAAAGCACGGAAATCCGAACGCCCTTACGCTTGATCGCGGGACATCCAGCCTCGCCCAGGGATCATCGGCCCAGACCTGTCTGATCGAAGTGGAACGCTTCGAGGGAGAGGCTCCTGTTACGGCCTTTGATCTTCCCGAGATTGAGGCGGGGGCGTCGTAAGACCGATGTACAGGGCCGTTGCCCTGCGGTTTCAGGACGTGAAATCCCGCCACAGAGAGCATGGCTGCCCGATACTGCCTCAGGTAGTTTAAACACGACGATGGCTTCGCCAAGATGCGAAGTTCACAGCCATTCCTGGCCCGTAACTCTCAAATACCGAAGGCTTGCCATGCAGACCGCTCGTTCCTGCTTCATCAACGGACAATGGGTGGTGCCCGACAAGCCCACCTCGTTCATGGTGACCAACTCCGCGACCGGCGCGCCGTGGCTGGAGGTGCCGCTTGCCGGCGTCGCCGAAGCCGAAATCGCGTGCAAGGCGGCGCGCACCGCCTTCGCAGGGTGGTCGACCCTCGATCCCTCCGTTCGCGCCGGCTACCTCGGCCGGATCGCTGACGAACTGGAAGCGCGTCAAGCAGAAATCGCGGCTGCCGTCAGCCGCGAGGTCGGCATGCCGCTAAAGCTGTCCGAGCGCATCCAGGTCGCCGCGCCGATACTGGCATGGCGGCGGCTCGCAAAGACGTCAGCGGACTATCAGTGGACCGAGACGATCGGCAACTCGCTGGTTGAACGGGTCGCGGCCGGCGTCGCGATTTGCATAACACCTTGGAACTACCCGCTGCATCAGATCACCGGCAAGGTCGCGCCCGCGTTGCTTGCAGGGTGCACGGTCGTGCTGAAGCCGTCGGAAGTGGCTCCGTCCGCGGCAATCCTCCTAGCCGAAGCGATCGAGGCGGCGCAGTTGCCCGCCGGCGTTTTCAACATGGTGATCGGCGCCGGGGCCGATGTCGGCGCAGCTCTTGTCGCGTCGCCCGAGGCGGATGTGATCTCGTTCACCGGCTCCACCGCGGTCGGACGCCAGATCGGTGCTCAGGCGCTGTCAGCCGTCAAGAGAGTGACGCTCGAACTCGGCGGAAAATCGGCCTCCGTTCTGTTGCCCGGAGCTGATGTGGCCGTTGCCGTGAAATCCACCGTGGGGAGCTGTTTCCTGAATTCTGGCCAGACCTGTTCCGCGCTGACCCGGTTCATTGTTCCCGCCGCGCAGCAGGAAGAGGTCTTGACCCTCATCTCGGAGGCCGTTCAGCGCATTACGGTCGGTGATCCGCTGGACCCGAATAGCCGCATGGGCCCCTTGGTATCGGACGATCAGCGGGAGCGGGTGCGCCGATACATCCGCAAGGGAATCGAATCGGGTGCGCGGCTCGTCTGCGGCGGTGCCGAGCCAGTCGGAAACGCGGCTGGCTATTTCGTCGCGCCCACCGTTTTCGCCGACGTTGATCCGGCTTCGGACATCGCGCAGGAAGAAATCTTCGGGCCCGTGCTATGCGTCATCCCCTACCGGGACATTGACGAGGCCGTCACGATCGCCAACGGGACGCCCTTCGGTCTTGCCGGCGCAGTATGGGGCCTCGACGACGCGTCTTCGCTCTCCGTGGCGCGGCGGATTCGTGCGGGCCAGGTCGACATCAATGGCGGCCCTTTCAACCTCGACGCGCCCTTCGGTGGCTTCGGCATGTCCGGAGTCGGCCGCGAAAACGGTCGTTTCGGCCTTGATGATTTTCTCGAATATCGGTCGCTGCAGCAACCGCAGCGCAAGGGATGAGCGCGATGGAATTCACACAGGTAAAGCTGCAGGTTGAGGCTGGCGTTGCAACGGTTTCGTTGGATCGTCCGGACAGGATGAACGGCGTTACCGCCGTCATGGAGCGCGAGCTCTATGCAGCCATGAGGCAAGCCGATGCCGACCCGCAGGTGCGCGTCATTGTCCTGACTGGCGAGGGACGGGCCTTCTGCGCCGGCATGGACATGGCAGAACTCGAGGACCTCGCGCCGGAAGACATCTACGAACCGGCCAAGATGCGCCCCTTCGATACTGCGATCCGGGCGGATTTCCAGAGCCGTTACATCTATTTCCCGGCGTTGGTGAATCCGGTAATTTCCGCCATCAACGGAGCGGCCGCCGGGCTCGGCATCGTGTTCGCGCTGGCATCGGACATGCGGTTCGCTTCGGAAAAGGCAGTGTTTTCCACCGCCTTCTCGCGACGCGGCCTGATTGCCGAACACGGCATCGCGTGGCTCATGCTGCAGACCGCGGGGCCAGGGGTGACGGCCGACCTTCTGTTTTCGGCGCGGCGGTTCGATGCTGGCGAGGCGAAGTCGGCGGGTCTGATCGACAGGATCTATCCGCCTGACGAGCTGATGGCCCGAACCCTCGACTATGCGCGCGAGCTGGCTTCGCTGGCGTCACCCCGCTCGGTCAGGGTCATGAAGCGCCAGCTCTGGGATGCACGCTTCCAGAACCTTCAAGATGTCGTGACACAGGCGAACCGTGAAATGATCGAAAGCTTCCGAAGCGAGGATTTCCAGGAAGGCGTACGGCATTTCCTCGAGAAGCGCTCCCCTGTCTTCACGGGTCACTGACATCATGGATTCCGGCATATCATCTACTGACAAGACCTGGCCTCTCATCGACACGGCCGCGCTTCACGCAAGCCGCTCGGCCCGGGACGTGATCCTCGACGCAAGCTGGTATCTGCCCTCGGAGAAGCGCTCGACGCGGGATGACTTCCATGCGTCGCGCATTCCCGGAGCGCGCCGTTTCGACTTCGACGGGGTCGTTACCGATCGAAGCAGCGATCTGCCGCACATGATGCCGCCGCGCGCGGAATTCCAGTCGCACGTTCGCCGCTGCGGCATCAATGACGAGAGTCGTGTCGTTATCTACGACACTGCCGGCATATTCGCCGCGCCGCGGGCGTGGTGGATGTTCAAGGCAATGGGACACGCCGAAGTCGTCGTGCTCGACGGAGGACTCGATGCGTGGATCGCCGCTGGGTATCCGCTTGAATCGGGAGCCGATCTGCCCCCGTTCCGCGGCAACTTCACTGCGCGGCCGGACCGTTCCCGCATCGCCGGAACCGACGACGTTCTGGCAGCGGTGAGGGCGGCCAACCCGCAGATCGTGGATGCTCGTTCGGCCGGCCGCTTCGAAGGTCGCGATCCCGAACCGCGACCCAGCCTGCGCGCCGGCCACATGCCAGGCGCGAGGAACCTGCCTTTCGGACTGCTTCTGGCCGACGGACGCTATCGACCGGTCGATGAACTTCGTGCCGCATTTAGTGCCGTCGGCATCGATCTCGCAAGGCCGGTAATCGCGACATGTGGATCGGGCGTGACGGCTTGCATCGTCGCGCTGGCGGCCGAACAGGCTGGCATCGCCGAGGTCGCGGTCTATGACGGATCCTGGGCGGACTGGGGACGCGATGGTTTTCCCGAACTGCTGGTCGAGACGGGCAGTCCCGACTTCGAAGAAGGCGTATTTCATAGGCTGAAATAAACCAGGTTACGGGTTTATAGCTGAAATGCGGAGATGTAAGGTCGTCGCAGCTCCGGGATGGAGGCTTGCCGCCCTGCAGAACACGCTGGGCGAAGCTGGAGCAGAGGGAGCTGACGTTCGTGCCGCGCTTCCATGATGGGGACTTGGTTCGAAGTAGCTCCGACGCGATGAAGGGAGAAGACGGCCATGAACGCGATGTTTCCCGTAGAGGATTGCCTGACGCCGTCCAACGGTGCCGCCGTCGTCGGCGATGGGGCGCATTCCTACGCGCCGGTCGAATCCGTTCTGCGGGCGCTGGAGGTGCTCAAGCATCTCAACATGCTGCGTGTCGCCACCGTCACCGAGTTGCACAAGATCACGGGTATCGCGAAGCCGACGGTGGTGCGCATGCTCGAAACGCTTATTACGGCCGGCTACGTGACCCGCGACAAGGCGTTTGGCGGCTATCGCATCACGGCGAACGTCCAAAATCTGAGCGACGGATACTTCGGGGCGCCCATGGTCATCGAGGCCGCCCATCCCTATGCATTAGAATTGACCCAGCGCATCAAGTGGGGCGTGGGGGTTGGCATGCTTGAAGGTCAGTTCATGCGGTTGCAGTTCACCACGGCACGCTACAGCCCGTGGGCGATGCCGATGACCCATCTGCGCATGCGGCTGGACCTGTTCACCAGCGCGATGGGCCGTGCCTATCTTGCATTCTGCCCCGACTACGAGCGCGAGGCGCTGATCGACGCCCAACTCGTGCGCATCACCCCCTCGAAGCGCGCCGAAAGCCGGCGGCAGATCGGGCGCGTGATCGATGACATCCGCAACCAGGGATATGCGCGAAAGGTGAGATCGCGTGAACACTCCAGCACCGAGACGATCTCTGTCGCGATCCGCAATGACGGCCTGGTCCTCGGCTGTCTGGCACTCGGATATTTTCGCAACGCCGTGCCGGAAAGCGAAGTTGCGCAGCGTCTGGCCGAGCCTTTGCAGGTCACCGCGCACGCCATTGAGGCGGCAATCGCGGAGAATTACGGCAACATGACCCGAACGCCCATGGGTCAAAACCGAAACTGAGGGATCAGCACCCTCCACAATTAATGGATATGAGATGACACGCAGCGTAATCATTACCTGCGCGCTGACCGGTGGCGCGCGCCTGAACGAGACCGGATACAAGCATGTGCCGATCACGCCGGAACAGATCGCGGCTGATGCGATCCAGGCGGCTGAGGCAGGTGCGGCGGTGGTGCACATCCACGTTCGCGATCCCAAGACCGGCGAGCCGGCGATGGAGCTTGGCCTCTACCGCGAGGTCGTCGAGCGCATACGTGCCAGCAAGGTAGACATGCTGATCAACCTGACCACCGGACCGGGCGCGCGAAGCTTCCCGCGCGTCGACGACCCGACCAAGAGCCAGGACGGATCGGTCCCGCGCACCCCGGACTTCCGCACTCAGCACATCGTCGAGCTGAAGCCCGACATCTGCAGCCTTGACGTCGCGACCATGAATTTCGGCGAGGCGGCGATCGTCAATCTGAGCTCGCATCTGCGTCCGATGGCTGCCACGATCCGGCAGGTCGGCGTTAAGCCCGAGATCGAGGCATTCGACCTCGGTCACGTCTGGCAGGCCGCTGATATGGTGAGCCGCGGCGAGCTGCCGGCCAACCCGCTGTTCCAGCTCTGCATGGGCATTCCGTGGGGCGCGCCGGCGACCGTCGAGGCGCTGTTGCAGATGAAATCGATGCTGCCGGTGGGCAGCACGTGGTCGGCCTTCGCGATCGGCCGCAACCAGTTTCCGATGGTTGCCCAGGCGGCGCTGCTCGGCGGACATGTCCGCGTGGGACTCGAGGACAATCTCTACCTTCGCAAGGGCGAGCTTTCCGTCGGCAATGCGCCGCTGGTGCGTCGCGCGGTGGCGATCCTGGAGAGCCTCGACATGTCGCCCGCCACACCCGACGAGGCCCGTCGCATCCTGCAACTGGGCTGACGGAAGAACGACTGACGGCGCGGCATCAAAATCCCAGGAATCGAGAACATGTCCAAGATCGAAATCACCGACCACGGCAAGGTCAGGCTAATCACCATCAATCGTCCCGAGCGGTCCAATGCCGTCGATCGACAATCGGCGCTTGATCTCCAAGCCGCATTCCAGGAGTTCGAGGCGTCCGACATGCGGGTCGCCGTGCTTACCGGCGCAGGGGAGAAGGCATTCTCCGCGGGCGCCGACATCAAAGACCCGCCGGAGATATGGCGGATCATGCCGACGGTCGGCTTCGAATCCGAGAAGCCGATCATCTGCGCAGTTCATGGCTGGTGTATCGGCGGTGCGTTGATGACCATGGTCATGAGCGATCTCTGCGTGGCAGACGCCACCGCTCGCTTCTCCTATCCGGAAGCGCGGGTGGGTGTCACCGGTGGCGTCGCGGCCGCACTGGCGGCACGCATTCCGCACAAGATCGCGATGGAACTGCTGATGATGGGCAAGCCGATCTCGGCCGACCGCGCCCTGGAAGTGGGTCTGATCAACCAGGTCGTCGAAAAGGGCAAGCATGTCGACACCGCCCTGGAAATGGGTCAGGAGCTTTCCCAGATGGCACCGATGGTGCTGCGCACCATCAAACGCTTCGTGTCCCGCACGCTTCCGAAAAGCCCTTCGGAGCTGATGTTGGCTGCGCAGATCGAGATCGGTACCATCTGGGCAAGCGCGGACAAGAAGGAGGGAGAAGATGCCTTCCTCGAAAAGCGCGCACCGGTCTTTGTAGGTCAATAGCTTTTCGCATCCGGCGAGCTGTCTGCAAAATCTGGACAGAGCAGCCGCAAAGGTTCAGGCTAAACCCGATCCATCACATATCGGACGGAACACGTAGGGCAGGCGAAGTCTGGCGCGCGCCACCATGCAGAATGCGGATATGGTTTCGGCACTGGGCTACAATCCGCGCCTAATTTACGCCGTCACCTTCGCGATAGGTGCGGGACTAGCAGGCTTGGCCGGCGGCTTGCTTGCACCCCTGACCGGAGTGATCCCGTCGATGGGTGTGGCATTTGTCGCCAAGGCCTTCATTACGGTGATTTCGGGCGGAGCGGCCGTCATTTTAGGCACGGGTGTCGCGGCAGCCATCTACGGAACGATCTCCCAAGCGGTAACCTATGTCTCGACCCCGGTTATGGGCGAGGCAGCGTTGTTCGTGGCGGCGATCTTTCTGCTTCGCGCACTGCCAAATGGCCTTGCCGGCCGGTTCTTCAAAGGAGGGGTGTGATGGCCCCGTTCCTCCACATACGGCACAAGGGAACCTTGCTGACATCAGGGTTCATTTTGGCGGCGACCATCGTTTTGCCTTCGCACTGCCAGCGCTGGCAGGTGTGGTGTGCGATGGAACGGTGCCACCACCCAGCGCCCGCAGCGCGTTGAGGATTACCGCTATGTCGATTCCCTCCTGCAGGAGCGCGCCAGCCACCGGCGTGATCAAGCCGAAAGCTGCGGCGATCATCGCGGCACCGGAGAGGGCCAATCCGACGATGATGCTTTGCCGCGCGATTGAACGCGTCCGCCGGGCGATCCAGACGGCATCGGCGACCGGCTGCAGGCGATTGGTCAGGATGATGACATCGGCGGCCTGGGATGACGCGGTGGCGCCCCTGGCTCCCATGGCCACCCCAACCGTCGCGGTCGCCAGGGCAGGCGCGTCGTTGATGCCGTCGCCGACCATCATGGTGGCCGCCAGGGCATTTTCGGCTTCCACGGTGGCAACCTTGTCTGCGGCGCTGGCGTCGGCAACAACCGTGTCGATGCCGGCGGCGGTTGCCACCCGGGTAGCCGTTGCAGCGTCGTCGCCGGTGAGCATGACGAACCGGGACAATCCCGCAGAGCGAAGGTCGTCGAGGGCAGTCCGCGCATCGGCTCTCAAAGCATCGCCGAAAGTCAAAACAGCGGCCAGCCGACCATCCAGCGCCACGAATACCCGCAGCACCGGCTGCCCCCGATAGCGCAATTCGCCCGGCTCGGCCCACAGTGGCAAAGGTTTGCGGTCCAGAACGAGCGAGCGCGACCCTGCGCGTACCAACGTACCGTCGACGACGCCCGTCAGACCGGAGCCCCGATACTCCTGGACATCACTTGGATTGGATAGCGCCAATCCCTTCTTGCGCGCCACCGCCACGATGTTTTCCGCGAGGATGTGATGCGACGCCTGTTCAAGCGATGCAAGCAGCCGCAGGGCCTTGTCCGGATCCCGTCCCGGGGCGGTCTCGACCTCGATCAGGTCGGCGCCGCCATAGGTCAGTGTCCCGGTCTTGTCGAACACCGCCGTGCGCGCCTCGGCCAGCGCCTCCAGCGCGGCACTGCCTTTCATCAGTATCCCGGCCCGCGCGGCCCGCGCGACGCCGCCGATGAAGGCGACTGGGGCCGCCAGAATCAGCGGGCAGGGCGTTGCGACCACAAGCACGGCCAGCGCGCGGATGGGGTCGCCGGAGAAATGCCAGGCCAGCCCGGCAAGGATCAGCGTCGCCGGCAGCATCACCATCGCGAAGCGGTCGGCCATGCGAATGAACGGGGTTTTCGCCGTCTGCGCCGCCGCGACCATATTGACGATGGCCGCATAGGTGCTTTGTGTGGCAATTGCCGAAGCGCGCATAACGAAAGCTTCGCCGGCGTTGATCGTGCCGCTGCGCAGACGGTCGCCTTCAATCCGCCTTTCGGGCAGGGGCTCGCCCGTCACGGCAGACTCGTCAACGGAGGCGGCAGCGTCTGCCAGAATGCCGTCGACAGGCACCAGTTCGCCGGCGCGGACGAGCAATTCGTCCCCAACCGCGACCTCGTCCACGGCAATCGTCTCCAATGCCCCATCCAACCTGCGGTGCGCCAGGCGAGGGGAGCGGTCGGTCAACGCGGTAAGGTCGCGCTCGGCTCGGCCACGCGCAAAATCCTCGAGGACGGTGCCGCCCGCATACATGATCGCGACGACGACCCCGGCGAGCGGTTCGCCGAGGGCGAGCGCGGCAGACATCGACACGAGCGCGATGGCATCAACTCCAAACCGGCCGGCCCACAAGTCGCGAAGAATGGAAAAGGCGAGCACGGTGACGACCGGAACCGTCGAAGCAGTCCAGATGACTGTGGGCCGCACGACGACGACACCTAGGTATTGATTCGCCAATCCAGCACAGAGGCCGATGAACGCGACCGCAAGCAACGCTCTTCGCATGGTGGTTTCGTTCACGGTTGGCCCCGTCCGCGGCGCTAGAGTTTCCGAACGATCTTGGCGAGCATGTCTCTCACTCCGGCCGCGACTTCGCCAGTCGCGAATTCCGCCCCGCCGTAGCCCTTTCCTGCGCGGATGCCGCAACGAGGAACGCGACGGCCAGAAGAGAAGCGACGAGCAGGTTCATTTTAGGCACCTGCCGGTGGATCCATTCGAACGATACGCCATTCGCGCATGCGATCGTTGATCAGGATCAATTTTTCGAGGCCGGAGCTTTGATGCAGCGCAAAGACCGGGTCGGCTCGGCCCAATAGGTTCATTGCAGCAATTGGAATCCTTAACAGACCAGGAACTCCGCAATGTCGTACAAAACAATCCTTACCGTCACCGGTTCCGGCTTCGGCGATGGCGACCTCAAGCTTACGGCCGGCCTGTGCGAGGAGGTGAAAGCCCATTTTTCGGTGCTTGTCATTGCGCTGGCCGCGCCGCCGCCGATAGGTTCGGCCAGAAATCTCTCGTTGGCATGGCTGGAGGAACAAGAAGAGGATATGCGGCGCGTGGATGCGAGGACCGCCGCAGTGTCGGTTCTGCTCGCCGGCAATACACTGTCAGCCGATGTCACTAGCGACTATGCCGAATTCGGACAGGGCGACGAGGCGATCGGACGGCGAGCTCGCTATGCCGACCTGACGGTCCTCGGGCCGGAGGTCCTGGCCGGCGCTACACTGAAGGAAAAAGTAATAGAAGGCGCGCTGTTTTCCTCCGGAAAGCCGCTTCTTCTTGTGCCCGAAGGGTCGTCGCCGACGCTCAAGCCGAAGCGCGTGTTGGTTGCCTGGGATTCTCGTATCGAGGCCTCGCGCGCCGTTCGAGAATCCCTTGAGATGCTGATAGGTGCGGAAGACGTACGCCTCGTACTGGTCGATCCCGTGCAGGGAGAAGAATATCACGGCGAGGAGCCCGGTGCCGACGCGGCCGCCTATCTCGCCCGCCATGGAGTCAAGCTGACGATAGACCGGCTGCCCCGGATGAACCGCTCCGTCGCGGACGCGTTGCGCCAGCACGCTCAGGATACCGCGACTGAACTCATGGTCATGGGCGCCTACGGGCATTCGCGCCTCAGGGAGCGCCTCTTTGGCGGTGTGACGAAATCGATGCTCGACAAGTCATCCGTGCCGATCCTGATGGCGCGCTGATAGCTGCGCTCCGATATTCGTCGAAGGCAATGAGCCGGAGCCGATGCGCCATGAAATGGCGGCCCTAGATGCTGTTTTTGCCTCGATCCGCGCGATCCAGAAGAAGGCGCGGCCGGTTGTGAGGGTCGTGGCACACCCTCGCTTGCGCAGGCATGTCCGATATCCAGGCGATACCCCTGCAGGAGCGGGTTGCCAAATCCAGATATGGCAGCACAACATCATTCCGGAAGCTGCCTTTGCTCGGAGCAGCAATGCTTCAGACGTGTTATGGTCGAGAAAGATGCCTGAACAAGCGCCCCAAGATTATTCGCTCCTGCGTGATGCGGTCGTCCTCCTTCTCGCTGCAATAATGGTTGTGCCGCTGTTCCGGCGCTTCGGTGTCAATTCTGTAATCGGCTATCTTGTCGCTGGGGTGGCCATTGGCCCTCATGGCTTGGCGTTGATACGCGAGCTCGAAGGCACCCATCGGCTTGCGGAGCTGGGAATTGTCTTCATGCTCTTCGCGATCGGCCTTGAGTTGTCGGTCGAGCGATTGAGGGTAATGGCGCGTTATGTTTTCGGCTTAGGCGTGGCGCAGGTAACAGCAACCGGAGTCGTCCTCGCAGGTAGTGCGCTCCTGTTTGGAGCGGGGTGGGGGCAGGCTGCCGTCATCGGCGGGGCGCTTGCATTGTCCTCGACAGCCTTCGTCCTTCAGCTCCTTTCTGAAAGAGGCGAACTTTCTACGCATTTCGGCCGGGTAATCCTTTCGGTGCTGCTGCTCCAGGATTTAGCAGTGGTACCGGGCTTGGCGGTTGTAACCGCGCTGGGCAGAGAATCGGAGGCGCTCGCCCTTGCCCTGATGTTTGCGGGGCTAAAAGCGATCGCGGCCCTCGTCATGCTCATTGTCGTCGGCAGGGTAGTCCTTCGGCCGCTCTACCGCATGATCGCGGACACGCGCAGCCCGGAGCTTTTCGCGGCGGCAACGCTGCTGGTTGTGCTGGCGACGGCATGGGGAACCGCCCAGGCAGGGCTGTCGATGGCCTTAGGAGCTTTCCTGGCCGGGCTGATGCTAGCTGGAACCGAATACCGACACCAAATCGAGGCGGATATCCGTCCAGTGCGGGGCATCCTCCTGGGGTTATTTTTTATCTCGATCGGCATGCTCGTGGACATGAGGGTCATCCTTCCCCAGTTGCCGCAGGTCGTGGCGGTTGCGGCGGGCCTCATGGTTTCCAAGGCGATGGTCGGGATGCTCGTCGGGCGGCTGTTCGGGTTGCCAATATCCATCGCGGCAAATGCTGGTCTTCATCTTGCTCAAGGAGGAGAATTTGCCTTCGTCCTGTTCACGCTTGCCATGGGAACCGGGGTGCTTCCAGTTGCAACCGGGCAATTTCTGCTCGCAGTCGTAGCGATCAGCATGGCATCGACGCCAGTCTTGGCCATGGCGGGGCGGCGTGCGCAAGCCTGGCTTGAACAGCGAGGAGTTGGCGGTATAGCCTCGTTGGCAGCCGAGGCGGAATGCTACTCCGGGCATGTCGTCATTGCCGGTTTCGGTCGCGTGGGCAAGACTATCGCCCAGATGCTCGAGGCGCGGGACCTGCGGTGGGTGGCTATTGATCTTGATGCAGCCAATGTCGCGGAGGCACGCGCAAAAGGTCTGCAGGTTTTCTTCGGGGACGCCGCTAAGGAAGCCATCACCCAGGCCGCCAGAGTGGACCATGCTCGCGCCGCCGTCATCACATTGGACGACCCAGCCGCGGCCGCGGCCGTTCTCAGGTGCATACGAAAGGATTTGCCGGATCTTCCGGTGATCGTGCGTGCACGCGATACAGCACATATGAAAGATCTCCTGCGCAGCGGCGCCACCAGCGTCATGCCCGAAACCATTGAATCCAGCCTGCTGCTTGGAGGGATAGTGCTTCGGGCGCTCGGGGAAGGAGACTCGCAGATCGAAGAGGTCATCGAGCGGCTGAAGCGCTTTAGCTATGACATGCCTGGGCCAAATAGCGCCGGGTGAAAAGCCAATGGGCTGGGTGTCTGAAGCAGCGGTTCAACAATTTACCATTGCTCATCTGTCGCGTTCGATGCGTATTGGCGACCGCTCATCCCCTGCCTCCGTTCCTTGGAAGCAAGCGACACCGCATTCTTAATTTCCAAACATCAGCTTCGATCCGGGAAAAGCGCCTTCAGGCCCTCGGGCGAGGGCGTGGCGATGCCGCGCTCCGTGATGAGGCCGGTGATGAGGCGCGCGGGGGTGACGTCGAAGGCGGGGTTGGCTGCGGGGCTGCCCTCGGGTGAGATACGGACAGTCGCGATCGTGCCGTCGGCTGCGCGGCCCTGGACAAAGCTCACCTCGTCGCCGGCGCGCTCCTCGATCGGGATTTCCTTGACGCCGTCATGCACCGTCCAGTCGATGGTCGGCGAGGGGAGGGCAACATAGAAGGGCACATCGTTGTCGCGCGCGGCGAGCGCCTTGAGATAGGTGCCGATCTTGTTGCAGACATCGCCGTTCGCCGTGGTGCGGTCGGTACCGACGATCACCATGTCGATATCGCCATGCTGCATCAGGTGGCCGCCGGCATTGTCTACGATCAGCGTATGCGGCACACCGTGGCCGTTCATCTCCCAAGCCGTCAAATAGGCGCCCTGGTTTCGCGGGCGGGTCTCGTCGACATAGACGTGAACCGGAATGCCTTCCTCGACGGCGAGGTAGATTGGCGCCGTAGCCGTGCCATAGTCGACGGTCGCGAGCCAACCGGCATTGCAATGGGTGAGAATGCGCACGGGCTCGCCAGGTTTTTTCTTGGCTGCAATATCGCGGATGACCTCTAGGCCATTCACGCCGATGGCGCGGTTGAGCGCGACGTCCTCTTCCGCGATTTCGGCTGCGCGCTTGTAGGCGGCGTCCGCGCGTTCTGCCTCCGGCAACGGCTTCAGATGTTCGCGCATCGCATTCAGCGCCCAGCGCAGATTGATCGCGGTCGGTCGGGTCTCGTTCAGCTCTTCCCAAACGGCGTCGAGATGCGCGTCGGACGGATCGTTCGCCATGGCGATGGCGACGCCATAGGCGGCGGTGACGCCGATCAACGGCGCGCCGCGCACCCACATGTCTCGGATCGCGACGGCGATGTCGGCGACGGTCTTCAGCGTCACGACGCGGAATTCATGCGGCAGCCAGCGCTGGTCGATGATGTCGACGGAGCGGCCGTCCCCGTTCAACCAGATCGTATGGTAGTGGCGTTCTCCGACTTTCACGCGAGAATCTCCTGTTCAAGCCGTTCCACCGTCTCTCGGATGTCCCTTAGGCTGTGGATACGTTGCCGGTTGACGGCGAGGTGTCGCCCGAGCTTCAGGGCTTTGCTTTCGCAGGGGGCACGGCGGTCGGGGTCGGCGATGGTCTCGAAATCGGCATTATGGGCAAGACCGAGGATGCGGCGGTGGATCTCGATTCCGGCAAAGCCCAGCATCTCGCGCCAGATATCGTCGATGACGATGTTAAGCGCCTGCTCGGAAGCGAGCGGGTCGTTGCGATCCTCGAAGAGGCTTGCCTGGTAAAGGATGCCCTTGCGCTCGGTGCGCCAGAGATGGGCAAACTCGGCGCGGAACGTCTCCCACAGCGTCTCTACCGTATCGAGCAGGAAGTTGCGCATCGCGCTGCGCGCGCCAGGTGCCGCTTCATGGCCGGCTTGCGAAAAATAGCTCATCCAGAAATTGGCGATCAGCATGCCGATGTCGAAGCTGATGGGTCCGTAGAAGGCGAATTCCGGGTCGATGACGCGTGTCTCGTTGTCGGTCACCATGATGGAACCGGTGTGCAGGTCGCCATGGCAAAGCGTTTCGGCCTTGGCCGAGAAAAGGTGCTTCAGACGCTGCGCCTCCACCTTGAGGTCGCGGTCGGCGCGCAGTTCGGCGACGAGCGGATCGAGCTGCGGCGTGGTGTGGCGGTTGAGTGTCGCCTCGAAATAAGGATCGGAAAAGACGAGGTTTTCCGTGATGTCGCAAAGCTCGACATTGTCGGAAAACAAAGCGACATCCGCCTTCTTCTCGCGGGTCGCCATAGAAAGGTCGGAGCCGCGGAACAGCGTCCGGGCGACGAAGAGACCGAGGTCGCGGCCGATTTTCGGCAGTTCGCGCCCTTCGATCAGCGCGCGGCGCAGAATGACGTGCGGCGTCAGGAACTCCATGACGATGATGGCCTGCGCCTGGTCGAAGAACAGGATGTCAGGCACCGTTCCGGGGGCGCGTACGCTTTGGCGCTTCAGCGCGTGATACTCGAAGAACGAACGCTTGAGCGGCAGCGGCCAGCTTTCGCCGACGAGGCGCACATAGGGCAGCGCCTGCTTGACGATCACGCTGCCCGTCTCTCCGGTGACGATGAAGACCAGATTGAGGTTGCCGTCGCCGACTTCCCTTATCGTCCAGCGGGACGAATCGCTGCCGATCTTTTCCCTGATTGCGGCGTTGCCGCTCAGCCGAATCGGCAATGTCTCTATGCTCAGCGCCTCGAAGACCTGGCTGTCCATGGTATGCTCCTCACTGCGCATGGGGCTGCCTCCACCGCTTGCCGCCATGCGGTATCGCTCACAGCTAAGGCATCATTCTGTCAAATGTCAACGTTCTTGACATTTGATCGCGGCCCATCCTAACTTGGCTCGTTGGGAGGAGAGAATGAGCGAACAGGTAGTGTTTCGCATTGAGGGCGTGCGCAAATCCTTTGGGCCGGTATCGGTACTGCAGGGTGTGGATCTCGATCTCAAGGCAGGCACGGTGACGGTTTTGATGGGCGCCAATGGCGCCGGCAAATCCACGCTCGTGCGCATTCTTTCCGGCGTATATATGCGTGATTCAGGCACGATCCTGCTAGCGGGCGACGCCTTCGATCCGGCAACACCCGCCGAAGCGATCCGCGCCGGCGTTGTCACGGTGCACCAAAACATCAATGACGGTGTCGTCGCCGATCTCGATGTCGCGACCAACCTGACCCTCGACCGGATGAACGGCAGAGGAGCCAAGCTGTTCTTCAATCCGCGTCGGGTGCGCCGCGAGGCCGCCGCCGTCGCCTCGCGGATGGGCATAGCCATCGATCTCGCTGCCAATATCAACGACCTCACGCTTGCCGACCGTCAAATGGTCGCCATTGCGCGCGCAATGGCACATGAGCCCAAAGTGCTGATCCTCGATGAACCGACGTCTTCGCTGTCGAGCGCCGAGGCGGACCGCCTCTTCGATCTCGTCGATCGCCTCAAGGCGCGTGGCGTCGCCATTCTTTATATCTCGCATCGCATGTCAGATATCCGCCGCCTCGCCGACAGCATTCTTGCCTTGCGCGACGGCCGCATAACAGGCCGGTTCGAGGGGCCTGAACTCGACTATGAAGGAGCGGTCAATGCTATGCTTGGCCGAAAGGTCTCCGCGGGAGCGGTCGCCGCGCGCATCGCCGGCCGTCCGGTGTTCAGCGCGCGTGGTCTCAAGCTGTCGGCGCAGACACGCGCTTTCGACTTGAATCTTGGCGATGGCGAGATCGTCGCCGTCACCGGCCTTGTCGGGGTGGGCAAGACGGCGCTCGCCGAAACATTGTTTGGCGCGCGTGCTCCGTCGGCCGGTGAGATGATGCTGGACGGCACGAATTATGCACCGAAAACGACGGCGCAGGCGATTGCGCGCGGCGTGTTCCTCGTCGCCAAGGATCGCGCGATCAGCGGGATCGTGCCGGATTTCAATATCTACGAGAATGTCAGCCTGCCGTTCCTGCGCCGTCTCTCGTCGCTTGGTATAGTCAACCGCCGGGCCGAAAAGGCGAAGGCGCGCCGGCAGATCGCCGAACTCGGCGTCGTGTGCCGCAGTGAGCGCGACGAGATGCAGACGCTGTCGGGCGGCAATCAGCAAAAGGTCATGGTCGGCCGCTGGCTTTCAGAGCCTTCCCGCCTGCTCATTCTGGACGAGCCCTTTCAGGGCGTCGATATTGCCGCGCGCCGCGACATTGGCGAGAAGCTGCGCACATCCGCAGCCGGGCGCTCCACCATTCTTTTCCTCACCGAGCTCGACGAAGCCTTTGAGGTGGCCGACCGCATCCTCGTGATGTCGGAACACACCATTGTGGGCGAGCACCGAAATGCCGACATCGATGTCGAGCGGCTTCTCTTCGAGATCGCCGGGCAATCCCACCGACAGGTCAGCGCATGATGACGAGTGAAGAGAGCAAACCCGCCGCGGCCGGAGCTTTTGCGCCCTCGGCCCCAAATATTCGCGAAATCGCGATCAAATACGGTTTTATCGCGCTGCTCGTCGGCATGGTGCTCTATTTCTCGCTGGTCACCGGGGGCTTCGCCTCGCCGCAAAGCGCCGTCTTCATCCTGCAGTCCGTGTCGATAACAGGCATTCTCGCGCTCGGCGTCACCGCGACGCTGGTCGTCGGGGGCTTCGACCTTTCGATCGGTTCTGTCGCCACCACTGCGATGATGGCGTCGTCCTATGTGATGGTGGTGATGGGCGGCGACGCGCTGGCGGCGACGCTCGTCTGCCTTGCCGTCGGCGTGCTCGTCGGCCTCATCAACGGCATCATCATCGTTTATATGCGCGTACCGGATCTCTTGGCGACGCTCGGCATGATGTTCCTGCTGCTCGGCCTCCAGCGTATCCCGACGGAGGGACGCTCGATCGCCACGGGGATGACGCTGCCGGACGGTTCGACTGCGACGGGCGCCTTCAGCCCGGCCTTCCTGGCGCTCGGCCGCCATCGCTTCGACCTGATCCTGCCCAATCTCGTTCCGGTCTCCGTAGTCGTGCTGATCGTGCTCGCCATCGTCATCTGGTTCTTCCTCGAATACACCCGATTCGGGCGCATGATGTATGCCGTGGGCTCCAACGAGCGTGCGGCAAGCCTCGCCGGTGCGCCGGTCAATGCTTACAAGATCTCGGCCTATGTCATCTCCGGTGTTTTCGCCTCTATCGGCGGCATCCTGCTCGCTGCCCGGCTTGGTCGCGGCGACATCGCCTCGGGCAACAACCTGCTTCTCGATGCGGTGGCCGCAGCGCTGATCGGTTTCGCCGTGCTGGGCGCCGCCAAGCCGAACGCCTTTGGCACGGCCATCGGCGCGCTGTTCGTCGGCATCCTGCTGCAAGGCCTGACGATGATGAACGCGCCCTATTACACGCAGGATTTCGTCAAGGGCGCAGTGCTCGTCATCGCCCTGATATTCACCTTTGCGCTCTCGAAAAGAGGCAAACGCTGAGGCACAAGCCCTCGGCAGTCAATCAAAGTTCACCAGTGGAGGAGACTGTCATGGATTTTACACGTAGGACCCTGGGCAAAATAACGCTCGGGTTGATTGGGGCCGCGGCATTCGCCGTCCCATCCTTCGCTGCCGATATGCCGTCGCCGTTCGACAAGCCCGGCGACGTCAAGATCGCGCTCGTGCGCTATCTCTCGACCGGCGACTTCTTCCAGTCCTACCTGGCCGGCGTGGAAGCGCAGGCCAAGGCGCTCGGCGTGCAGCTTCAGGTTTTCGACAGCCGCCAGGACGCGGCACTTCAGGCCGACATGGTCGACCAGGCCATCGCGCTCGGCGTGCAGGGCATCATCATCCAGCACGGCCTGACGGAATCCATGAAGGAAGCCGCCCAGCGTGCGGTCGATGCCGGCATCAAGGTCGTCGCCTTCGACGTCAATGTCGAGAACGACAAGATCCCGCAGGTCGAGCAGTCCGACCGCGACCTGGCCCGCCTCGCGCTTGAGCAGGCGATCAAGGACAATGGCGAGAGCTTCAAGGCCGGCTATGTCTATGTCGCGGGCATTGCGCCGCTAGACCGCCGCGACGAGACTTGGAAGGAGTTCAAGGCAAAGTATCCTGGCATCAACGAGGCCGCCCAGTTTGGCACGATGGACAACCCGATCGCCAACTCGGTCGCCAACCAGGCGCGCTCAGTGATCTCCGCAAACCCCGACATCACCGTGATGTTCGCCCCCTATGACGAATTCGCCAAGGGTGTGAAGATCGCCGTCGATGAGGCCGGCCTGTCCTCCAGCGTGAAGATCTACTCGGCCGATATCTCCACCTCAGACATCGCCGCGATGCGCGAATCCGGTTCCGCCTGGGCTGCGACGGCAGCGACGAATCCCGCCGTGGTCGGTCAGGTCTCGGTGCGCACGCTGGCCATGCTGCTTGCCAACGAGGATCCGGGCAAGCAGGTCATCGTGCCTCCGACGCTGATCACCCAGAAAGACCTCAACGATCAGGACATCAAGAACATGGAAGAGCTCGGCGTGAAACTGCCGCAGTTTGCCCATGCCGATGTCGCCATGCCGGCCTGGATGCCGAAGCCCTGAGTTTCCAATGAGCGAAAGGCGAAAGGGCGGTCCATCCGACCGCCCTTTCGTATAGTCGGCAAAGGCCAAGCGAAAACCGGCTTGGTCGGCATCGGCGACTCCAGACCTGTGGGCTTCAGCCCCTGCGCGAGCCGGCCTTACCGAGTCCTTCGCGGCTCCAGTGTTCCACAACCCGCCGCGCCATCGACGTGGTGATGACCAGATGCGAGGCAAAGCCACCCTTTAGCGCCGCGATCAGCGGTCCAAATTTGTTGTCTTCCTGCACGACGAGCATCCGCTTCTTGATCGCGCGGATGGAATCGAGATCGGCAGAGATACAGCGTCGATTGTGGGTGCAATCCAACAAATGGCCATCGTGGTCGATGAGCTGTCCGGCTATGACACCGGCTGCGCCCTTCTCGCCCATGTCGTGCATGTCTTGCGCCGAAAGAGCCCCGCATTTGACGAGGTGGCTGTCTTCTTCGATGCCGCCAACGGAATAGAGCGCCAACTGACAATCGGAAATGGCCGCAAGCTGCTCCCGGATAACGGGTTCGTCACGCAGCTCATCCGCAAGACGTTCCGAGGAGAGTACGAGAGGGGCATAGAAATTGATGCCCTCGGCATTGAGGCGGCGGGCGATTTCGGTTGTGCACTGGTCGGGGCGGTAGGAGTAGGGTGCGCCGAGGTTGCCGCAGAGCTGCACGACAGTGACACCGCGCAGGTCCGCGAACGGCATGACATCGGCTATGTGATAGACGGTGCGGCCCCAGGCCACGCCGATCCGCTCGCCCTTGTTTATGAGCTCAAGGAAGACCGAGGCGGCGACTACCGGCATTTCGGCGGCCGGGTCCATGGCCTTCCGATCCTCCCGCACGATCCAAGCCGTAGTCAGCCCCGTCGCGTCCTCCAACTCCCGGGCAAGGACGTCATCGGAAAAAAGCTCTGACGAGGTGGTAATGGTCACAATGCCCATTTCGCGCGCACGGCGCAGATACATTGCAACCGAAGCTCGAGAAATTTCCAGCCGTTGGGCCACTTCGTCCTGACGCAGGCCATGCGTGTAGTAAAGCCACGCGGCCTTGTGGATGATCTGATCTGCAACGCGGATCGGCATGGTTCCCTTTCGTTAGGCAGAGGCTGACATAATTCATCATCGTTGACAAAAGTCAACGCGGCGCCTTTACCTTGATATCCGACCGCGAATTGTCTGGACCATGGGCGACTCGCTTCCGCGCCCAGTCCCATCTGACATGGAAAGCCGGGTCTCAAAAAGACAGCGGTTGGAGAGCCGTCTATCGTCTTTAACATCTCAGATATCGAATCTTCCACGGTCATGTCGGCTTTCCCGAAGTGGACGAACTGCGTGCCCGCACGCGGGCGCTCGGCCCGAATGCAGGCGCTGCCGAGCGCGGGACGATCCTAGCGCTGCTCGGTTCCATCGAGCGGTCGCAGAACTTGATCCACAGGATCGACGCGGAACGCAAGCCCGCACATCGCTGCAGAATGTTCGTAGGAAATTACCGAGGACATGATTGAGGGCAAGCGTCCGGCGAAACCGCCTTTGAGATTTGCGGCGAGCACCTGAAGCTGTACGCGGCCAGATCGCGATGCAGTTTGCCGGGCAGGGCACAGGTGCCCATCCTGACCCATCACTGCCAACTGAAAGATCGGCGTCCCAATTTGCGGTGTGCCGCCGAGAAATGGCCCTGCCTGCTCGGGCGGTTCAACTGGAGCGGTTCGAAGGCGGCCGCCGACTTTCCCCTTGAGCGACAGGATGCAGCCGGGCGGGGGCTGACGTCTGATGATATTGCGCAGCTCGAAGGCGAGGCGCTTGAACGGCGACAGCTGCCGGATTTGAGACGGAGATGGCCGAAGTCGAACCGCCAGCCGGAGTGCTGTCTGCCCCCATGTTTGCGCACGATCCCAGGGTCCGAGCCGAAACCGTCATCGAAGACGAGTTCCCGAATGTACTTGGCGTCGGCTGCGGATTCAGATCACCAGGAAATCCTTGTAGCTTATGGTTTCCTGGTTCGACAGGATGGCGAACAGGACCGGTTGATAGGTGCTGCCGCTGCCGTCGCGGTCGAAATAGAGTTCGCCGGTATCTGTTTCGTAGATGATCCGGTCCGAAGCATCGGCGGCGTTGCCCGTTGTGTTCGCCCGGAACGCGGCGGACGACAGATTTCCCGCGGAAAGCCCCAGGAACACAGCGTTGTCGATGCGGATGCTGTCGTCCGGCGCATGGAAATCGGTGATCGTGTCGACATTCGACGCCCCAAGCGCCTGATCGAACACGAAGCGGTCGGCACCGCCCTTGCCGGTCAGCGTATCCTTGCCGGCCATGCCGTTCAGAATGTTCGAACCGTTGTTGCCGTCCAGGACATTATTGAGCTTGTTTCCGGTGGCATTGAGGTTGCCGGTCCCCACGAGGTCGAGCGTTTCGACATAACGGCCAGCGAGCGTATAGCTGACCGTGGAGATGACCTTGTCGGTACCTTCACCGTTCGCTTCCACGACATTATCGCCGGCATTGTCGACGTAATACGTGTCGTTCCCCGCATGGCCTATAAGGGTATCCGCGCCGGCCTTGCCGTCCAATACGTTGTTGCCCGATGTGCCGTCGATCAGGTTGGCGAGTTCGTTGCCAGTACCGTTGATGTTGCCGCCGGAGAGATCGAGCGTTTCAACTGAGCGCCCAACAAGCGAGTAGCTGACGCTTGCGTTGATGGTGTCATGACCCTCGCCATCGATTTCGATGACGTTGTCGCCGGCGTTGTCCACATCATAGGTATCGTTACCAGCCCCGCCTTGCATACGGTCTGCACCTGTTCCTCCTCTGAGGTCGTCGTTCCCGGCGCCACCATTTAAGACGTCGTCTCCGCCGAACCCCAGCAGCAAGTCGTCGTTCTCATCCCCAGAGAAGTAATCGGATTGGCTGCCCCCCATCATCTGGTCATTGCCGTGGCCGCCATAAACGCCGCCCAATTGGCTGCCAAGTCGGCCGTCATAGGAGTCGTTACCGCCCCCAAAGAGGATGCGGCCTCTTATAAGGCCATTATTTGTAATGATGTCCCAGCCGCCGTAAGCGTCGACGTAAGCGTCGCCGGAAATGATGTCTATAGAACCGTTATTCGTGATGACGACGTTCTCAGAGCCGTTACGCAGAATGGCCGTGTTGCCGAGAATGTAGCCTTTATTGATGATACTGGCTTGTGTCGACGGGCTAGAAACGGACAGTGTGATCGCGTAACCGCTGTCTCCGTTGGCGATGATGCTCCCACCCTCACCGACACGGATCGATGCGCTGCTGCCCCAAATGCGAATTGCAGAGCCGGCGTCGTTGCTGTTCCTTATTGTGCCATCGACGTTGATGTAGCCATTGGTGGCGGCCGTTGTGTAGTGGACGGTGGTTGTCCCGGCTGAGCTTGCGATTGTGCCGCCCCAAAGATCCACGGTCGGTGCGACATTCGTCGCGAGGAAAACGCGACCGTTTGTCGAATGGAGCATCGCCCATCCTGCAAGCTCATATCCTGAATTGGGATTGGAGATCGTATAGAAATCGCCGGAACCGACATAGTCGGTGTGTAGAAGATATTGTGCGGGCATGAGCGTCTCCATGAATTCTGCGATAGAGACTCTAGGGAAAGCGCCAAAACAACACAGTCGGCATTTGCCGACCGTTCATCTGAATCCGCTCAACTTTGCCGCTTTGCCAGCCTCGGAAAACACCAAATCTAGGCCTCCAGAGTGGGTTGTTGCCCGTTTGGTGGGCAACGAGAAGGTCGAGCAGGAAGGTGGCCCGTCGAAGGGGCGCTACCGTCTGGTCGTCGATGGAATTGAGGTGGAAATGACCTACAGCCGGGTCGGCGACGACTTGATCATCATCGACCATACAGAGGTTCCCGCGGCCTTGCGTGGCCGCAAAGTCGGCGAGCGACTGGTGCGTCAGGGGATCGAGGATGCGCGGCGCGACGGGATCGAGATCATTCCGCTGTGCCTTTTTGCAAAAGCCCAGATCGGACGCCATCCTGAATGGCACCACGTACTGCGTCGGTCGTAGAGGAATGGCGGCGGATCATCGCGTCAGTTGGCGGTATGCTGACCTGTCGACCACCACTGTCGAGGTCGTCACAAGTTGGGTCGGAAGATTGTGCCGGCAACGATGACTCCACGAACAGCTGCTATCCGCTATCATGACCATCAACCGAACCGTCAGGTTTCGGCCCCTCTGCTGCCAGTCTGCAACAAGCGCCCATTTCGGTCGTTCCCGATGAAGGCCTCGCCCCGATAAACAGACATGTCGCTCGGGCGGCACAAGGCACCGCTCCGTGCTGTGGCCACCGCCGCCATCGCGCGTTCGTTGGCGTACCGGGCGCATCCTGATCTTTTCTTTATTCCCCTCCCAGCTCTTCCCAATCGAAGTCTGACCTGAAGCGCCCTTAATCCTGTCTGTCGTATCAACAGGAGATTCGGACATGTCCGACTTCATATTTATCGCGCTCGGCTCTGGCACGCTTCTGGTGCTCGCATTTTACGCCCGCGCGCTCGACCGGCTTTGAGGGCAACGCAAATGCTTGAACCCCTCTTCGGCCTCGCTGTCGCCATTGCCCTTGGCGTCTATCTCGTCGTGACGCTCCTGCGTCCCGAACGCTTCTGATCGGGAGCAGATCCATGACCCTTGTCGGATGGCTGCAGATCAGCCTCCTTTTCCTCGCCGTCCTCCTCGTCATCAAACCACTTGGCCTCTACATGGCCAGGGTGTTTTCCGGCGAGCGGACCTTTTTGTCTCCCGTGCTCGGCCGCATGGAGCGTGATCTCTACCGCGTGAGCGGCATCAGCCCCGAGAAGGAACAGAGCTGGCTCGGCTATACGCTCGCCATGCTGACCTTCTCGCTGGCGGGCTTTTTGGCGCTCTACGCCATGCTGCGGCTGCAGGCCTATCTGCCGCTCAACCCTCAAGGGTTCCCCGGTCTGCCTTCGGATCTCGCGTTCAACACGGCTGTCTCCTTCGTCACCAACACCAACTGGCAGAACTACGGCGGCGAGACGACGATGAGCCATTTCTCCCAGATGGCTGGCCTCACCGTGCAGAACTTCCTCTCGGCCGCGACCGGCATGGCACTTGCCGTTGCCGTTACCCGCGCGCTTGCCCGCTCCAAGGTCCCAACGCTTGGCAATTTCTGGGTCGATATGACGAGAGCCACGCTCTACGTGCTGCTGCCGCTCGCAATCGTCGTGGCGCTCGCCTTCGTCGCGATGGGCCTGCCGCAGACGCTCGATGGATCGGTGACGGCGACGACACTCGAAGGTGCCAACCAAGTGATTTCGCTAGGACCCGTCGCGTCTCAGGAGGCGATCAAGCAGCTCGGCACCAATGGCGGCGGCTTCTTCAACGTCAATGCTGCTCACCCTTTCGAAAATCCGAGTGCCTGGTCGAACTATCTCAACATCTTCGCCATGCTGTCGATCTCGTCAGCCCTCGTATACGCCTTCGGCCAGATGGTCGGAAACCGTCGCCAAGGCTGGGCACTGATCTCGGCCATGGCGGTTCTGCTGATCACAGGCGTCGCCGTGACCTATTGGGCGGAGTCTCAGGGTAACACCATTCTGACGGCCATCGGTGTCGATCCCGCGCTCGGCAATATGGAAGGCAAGGAAGCCCGCTTCGGTCAGGCGATGACGGCACTTTATGCCGCCGTCACGACGGGCCTTTCTGATGGCGGCGTCAACGGCATGCATGGCTCGTTCACCGGGTTTGGCGGTCTCGTGCCGATGTTCCTAATCCAGCTTGGCGAAGTGCTGCCGGGCGGCGTCGGTTCGGGTCTCTACGGCATGCTGATTTTCGCAATTCTCTCCGTCTTCGTCGCCGGGCTGATGGTCGGGCGCACGCCGGAATTCCTCGGCAAGAAAATCGAGGGACGCGAGATGAAGTTCGCCATGCTCGCCGTGCTCATCCTGCCGCTCGCCATCCTCGGCTTCACGGCAGTCTCCGCCATGCTGCCTTTTGCAGTGGCGAGCGTCGGCACGGCTGGCCCGCACGGACTGTCGGAAATCCTCTATGCCTATACCTCGGCTGCCGGCAACAACGGCTCGGCCTTCGGCGGTCTGTCTGGCAACACGCCCTGGTACAACACCACGCTTGGCATCGCGATGCTGCTTGGTCGCTTCGCCTATGTCGTGCCGGTCATGGCGATTGCCGGATCACTCGCCGCCAAGGTGAAGTCGCCTGCTTCCGCTGGGACGTTCCCGACCGACGGCCCGCTCTTCGTCGGCCTCCTGATCGGCATCATCCTCATTCTCGGCGGCCTGCAATTCCTGCCCGCACTGGTGCTCGGCCCGATCGTCGAACACTTCGCCATGCTCGCCGGCCAGACCTTCTAAAGGACCCATCATGTCAAAAGACCAAAAAGCATCAGGTCTTCTCGACCCCGAGATCCTGTTTCCGGCGATCCGCGACGCGTTCGTCAAGCTCGATCCGCGAAAGCTTCTGCGCAACCCGGTCATCTTCGTGACCGAGATCGTCGCCATCGTCGTGACGATCCTCTTCATCCGCGACCTCGCCTCAAATTCGGGCGAGGCAGGCTTCTCCGGCCAGATCGCCGCCTGGCTCTGGTTCACCGTGCTCTTTGCCACCTTCGCTGAAGCTGTGGCCGAGGGCCGTGGCCGCGCCCAGGCCGACAGCCTGAAAAAGACCAAATCCGAACTCATTGCCCGCCGGCTCGGCTCCAACGGCAAGACGGAGACCGTTCCTGCCTCCAGCCTCAAGGTCGGCGACATCGTGCTGGTCGCAGCCGGCGAGCTGATCCCCGGCGATGGCGAAGTGATCGAGGGTGTCGCCTCGGTCAACGAAAGTGCCATCACCGGCGAATCCGCCCCCGTTATCCGCGAATCCGGTGGTGACCGTTCGGCAGTCACCGGCGGCACGCAGGTTCTGTCCGACGAGATCAAGATCAGGATCACCGTCCAGCCCGGCTCCTCCTTCGTCGACCGGATGATCGCGCTGATCGAAGGCGCCCAGCGCCAGAAGACACCCAACGAGATCGCTTTGTCGATCCTGCTCTCGGGCCTGACGCTGATCTTCCTGTTCGTCTGCGTCGCGATCTGGGGTCTTGCCGGCTATTCCGGCACGGTTCTCTCGGTCACGGTGCTGGCAGCGCTTCTCGTCACGCTGATCCCGACCACGATCGGCGGACTGTTGTCCGCCATCGGCATCGCCGGCATGGATCGTCTGGTGCGCTTCAACGTGATCGCCACCTCCGGCCGCGCCGTCGAAGCTGCCGGCGACGTCGACACGCTGCTCCTCGATAAGACGGGCACGATTACCTTCGGCAACCGCATGGCGAGCGACTTCCTCGCCGCCCCTGGCGTCACGCCGACGGAACTGGCAGAGGCAGCACTGATCGCCTCGCTCTCCGACGAAACGCCCGAGGGACGCTCGGTGGTGGCGCTGGCGACAGGCGAGTTCGGCGTACCCATGCCGAAGGCCGAGTTCGATGCCGTGATCGGCTTCACTGCCGAAACGCGCCTTTCGGGTGTCGACATCGGTCAGCGTCGTCTTCGCAAAGGTGCCGTCGATGCGGTCTTGAAGTTTGCCGGTCTCACCGAGCAGCATGCGCCGACCGAATTCCGCCGCGCTGTGGACCAGGTCGCCCGCACTGGCGGCACGCCGCTCGGCGTTGCCGATGGAGACCGTCTGCTCGGCGTCATCCACCTTAAGGATGTCGTCAAGCCGGGCATCAAGGAACGCTTCGCGGCACTGCGCGCCATGGGCATCCGCACGGTCATGGTGACCGGCGACAACCCTGTGACAGCAGCTGCCATTGCCTCGGAGGCCGGCGTCGACGATTTCCTCGCGCAGGCAACACCGGAGGACAAGCTCGCCTATATCCGCCGCGAGCAGCAGGGCGGTCGGCTCATCGCTATGTGCGGCGACGGCACCAACGATGCGCCGGCGCTTGCCCAGGCCGATGTTGGGGTTGCCATGCAGACCGGCACTCAGGCCGCCCGTGAGGCCGCCAATATGGTGGATCTCGATTCCAGCCCGACCAAGCTCATCGAGATCGTCGAGATCGGCAAGCAGCTCCTGATGACACGCGGGTCGCTCACGACGTTTTCGATCGCCAATGACGTCGCCAAATACTTCGCCATCATCCCGGCGCTGTTCGTCGCCACCTATCCGGCCCTTAAAGCGCTCAATGTGATGGGGCTCACCTCGCCGCAGTCGGCCATCCTCTCGGCCGTCATCTTCAACGCGCTGATCATCGTGGCGCTCATCCCCCTGGCTCTGAAAGGCGTGGCTTACCGTCCGTCGGGTGCCGCAGCGCTGCTTCGCCGCAACCTGCTGGTCTACGGTCTCGGCGGGCTCGTCCTTCCCTTTGCCGGCATCAAGGTCATCGATCTCGCCGTCAGCGCTCTTCATCTGGTGTAATCATGCTCAACCATATCAGACCCGCAATCACTCTCGTTGTCGCCATGACCGCTCTCACCGGTCTCGCCTATCCGCTGGCGGTCAACGGCATTGCCCAGGCAGTGATGCCGTCAGGGGCTAATGGCAGCCTGATTGAGCGCGATGGAACGGTCGTCGGTTCGGCGCTTATCGGTCAGACCTTCACCTCGGATCGCTACTTTTGGCCACGCCCCTCGGCGACCGGTCCGGACCCCTACAACGCTGCGGCCTCGTCCGGTTCGAACCTCGGCACCACCTCGGTCAAGCTGAAGGAGCGTGTCATCGCCGATGTCGCCCGGTTGACCAAAACTGGCATTGTGCAGCCCGTTCCAGCCGACGCGGTGACAGCCTCCGGCTCGGGCCTAGACCCGCATATCTCGCCGGCCTTTGCCCGAGCCCAAATCAAACGTGTTGCGCAGGCGAGGGGGCTGGAAACCGCTGCCGTCGCATCGCTCGTCGCGCAGCAAACCGCAAATCCCACCTTCGGCGTTATCGGCCAAGAAAGGGTCAATGTGCTAGAGCTCAACCTGGCCCTCGATGCCCTGTAATATGTGAGTTCTTGAATGGCGGATGACGACCGTAGAGACGACCGGCGTCCCGATCCCGATGCCCTGCTTGCTCTGGCGGATAAGGACCGCCGGGGCAAGCTGACCGTTTTTCTGGGGGCTGCTCCCGGCGTCGGCAAAACCTATGCGATGCTCTCGCGAGCCAAGCGCCTCAAGGCGGACGGCTTGGATGTCGTCGTCGGGCTGGTCGAGACCCATGGCCGCAGCGAGACGGCAGCCTTGCTCGACGGCCTCGAAGTCCTGCCGCGCCGCAGAGTCGCCCATCGCGGCCGCATGCTCGAAGAGTTCGACCTTGATGCGGCGCTCGAACGGCGCCCGCGTATCGTCATCGTCGATGAACTCGCCCATTCCAACCCTGAGGACAGTCGGCACCCGAAGCGGCATCAGGATATCGAGGAGCTGATATCAGCCGGCATCGATGTCTGGACGGCGCTCAACATCCAGCATTTGGAAAGCCTGGCCGATCTTGTCGCCCAGATCACCGGCGTCACGGTGCGCGAGCGCGTGCCTGACATCGTCCTCAAGCGGGCCGACGAGGTGTTGCTGGTCGACCTCGCCCCGTCTGAGTTGATCGAGCGATTGAAGGACGGCAAGGTCTACCTGCCCGAAAGCGCCACCCGCGCCGTCGACCGCTTCTTCCGCCTCGGCAATCTGACGGCGCTGCGCGAACTGGCGCTGCGCCGTACTGCCGACCGGGTCGACGATCAGATGGTCGACTATCTCAAGCAGAATGCCATAGACGGCCCCTGGGCCACGGGCGAACGCCTCATCGTCTGCGTTGGCTCCGATCCCCTCTCGGAGAAGGTCGTGCGGGTGGCGAGCCGGCTCGCCTCCGGTCTCAACGCCCCCTGGCTGGTGGTCTCGATCGAACGCGCGGATCGAGAGGTTGAGACGCCGGAGCGCCTGCAACGGATAGAGACGCTGTTTCGCCTCGCCGAACAGCTCGGTGCGGAAACGCGCCGGATCATCGGCAATGACTTTGTCGAGGAGATACTCAAGCTCGCACGCCGCGAGCACGCCACCCAGATCGTGATTGGCACGCGCAAACGGAGCCGCTGGCAGAAGCTCGTCACCCGGTCGCTGCCCGATGCACTGGCGTCCAGGGCGTCAGGTCTCGGCGTCCACATCGTGACGCAAGACGGAGCGGCCGCCGACCGCGTACGCCCGTCCATGAGCCTGCCTCGAGCCAAGGCGCTGAGACAATCGGCCATCTGGGCACTCGGTTTCGTCGCCCTGACGACGGCGCTGGGCAAGGGGATTGATGTCTTCGTCCAACTGCCGAACATATCCTTGCTCTTTCTGCTCGCCGTACTGGGTGCCTCCGTGGTCGGCGGCTATGCAGCGGCATTCCTGGCCGCAGTCCTGTCGGCGCTGGCCTATAATTTCTTCTTCATCGACCCCCGCCATACCTTCACCATTGCCGCTCCGCATGAGGTCTTCGCGCTCTTCGTTTTTCTTGCCGTGGCCATCATTGCAGGGGGTCTTGCCTCGCGCATCCGCGAACAGGCAGAAGTCGCGCGAATCCGCGCAACCGCGCTGCAATCGCTTTATGATTTCTCCCGCAAGCTCGCGAGCACGGGAAAGGGCGAGGATGCGATCTGGCTCGCCGTCTCGCAATTGCAGGCGCGCCTCAAGCGCAAGGTTGTGCTGCTTGTCCCGCGCAAGGGCGATCTTGGTGTGGCCGCTGCCTGGCCACCGGATGCCGAGCTCGACGTCACCGACATGACGGCCGCCCGCTGGACGCACGACAAGCGGGAGCCCGCCGGCCATGGTACGGGAACGCTGCCCAACAGCCGCTTCGAATTCCGGCCGCTGCTCGGGCCGCACGGAATCGTCGGGGTTTGCGGCATCGAACATTCCGGAGAGAGGCTCGACCTGAATGCCGAACGCGCGCTGACTGCCATCCTTGACCAGACGGCGATCGCGCTCGACAGGGCGCGTCTCGCCGACGAAACCGTCGAGCAGGCGGCAAGGCTGGAAGGCGAACGCTACCGCGAGGCCCTGCTGTCCTCGATCTCCCATGATCTGCGCACGCCGCTGGCAACGATCACCGGTGCCGTCACCGGTCTTCGCCAGCTCGGCGAGCGCATGACGCCGGAGAACCGCGACGATCTTCTCCAATCGATCGAGGAGGAGAGCGGCCGCATGAGCCGTTTCGTCGCCAATCTGCTTGACATGACGCGGATCGAGGCAGGCACGCTGAAGCCGAAACAGGACTGGGTGGATATTGCCGACGTCGTGCAGTCCGCCGTCGAGCGCACGCGTAAATACGCACCGGGACGGATCGTTGAGACAGGTATTGCCGCGGACCTTCCGCTGATCCGAGGCGACAGCGTGCTGATCGGCCAGGTCCTGTTCAACCTTCTGGACAATGCCGTGAAATATGGCGGCGACGAACCGATCAACGTCTATGCCCGTCGCGACGGCAAGGATGTGCTGATCTCGGTCACCGATCACGGGAAGGGCATTCCGCCTGAAGACCTGGATCGAATCTTCGAAAAATTTTATCGCAGGGGAAAGCCGGATGGACGCTCACCCGGTACGGGACTAGGCCTCTCCATCGCCCGCGGTTTCGTCGAGGCCATGGGCGGCAGGATCCATGCGGAGAGCCCGGCGCTCAAGAAGCGGGGAACGCGCGTCGTGATGCGGTTTCCGGGAAGTGAAGCGAGGGGCGAGATTACATGAACCAGTCCCGTATCCTGGTCGTCGATGACGAGCCGCAGATCCAGCGCTTCTTGAAACCCTCGCTGACGGCTGCCGGTTATGAGGTGGTCGAGGCCGCAACGGGCGCGGAGGCGCTGAAAGCCGTCGCCACCCAAGCGCCGGATCTCGTGATCCTCGATCTTGGCCTGCCGGATATGGACGGCAAGGAAGTCATCGCCAGCCTGCGGGGCTGGTCGGACATCCCGATCGTCATTCTCTCGGCCCGCGACCGAGAAAGCGAGAAGATCGCAGCCCTCGATCTGGGCGCCGATGATTATATCGAGAAACCCTTCGGTATCGGCGAACTGACTGCCCGCATCCGCACTGCGCTGCGCAATCGCGGGCGGCGCGATGCAATCCCGACGGTCATGGAGGTCGATGGCCTCACCATCGACCCGATCAAGCGCCTCGTCTCGCGGGATGGCGAGACAGTACATCTCACGCCCAAAGAATACGACCTGCTCCTCCTGCTTGCCCGCCACGCCGGCCGGGTCGTCACCCACCGCACGCTCCTGACGTCGGTCTGGGGTCCTGCCCATGGCGACGACCTGCATTACCTCCGCGTCTTCATCGGCCAACTCCGCCAGAAGATCGAGCGCGATCCGACCCAGCCCCGTATCGTGCGCACGGAACCGGGCGTGGGCTATCGGATGGCTGAACACGAGTGAAGCCGAGTTCGATCGACCTGTATGGAGTGTCATTCGGGATGACCTGAGCAGTTAGCTGACCGCGGCAGGTTGTTGGACCACTACGGGGAGTGAGCGTGCAGCCAAATGGATTCGTGTTATTTCCAGGCGATCTGAGGCAGCCCAGTACACTGTATTAAGCCCGGTTTACAGGTTTTGACCAAGGCCTGCTGCAGCTGACTGCAGAGCGTTCAAACGGAGTTCCTATTCAAGCGTTGGGCTGTTGAACAAAGCGGCCCTCATCAATCGAGAGAACGGCCTTCGTCTGGCAGGCTATGTTCCGACCAGTCTATTCGTGGGATCGGATCACCTACCAGAAACTCAAAGGCGGCGACGCGTTTGTGATCTGGCGTCAGCTCACACTTGAACTGAAGCTTGAACCAATCCTGCTTGCTGTGCAGCGCCGCGCCATCGGCAGAAAGGGCGTTTCCTGCGAACGTTGGCTCCGCCGTCGCATAGGTTACGACCCGATCGGGCAGAAACTCTTTACTCCATGCGCTCACCTGCGCCATCGCTTCCAGCCCGCAAAGTTGCTCGATCTGGTCAGCCGGTGCAAGCGCGGCAAGCTCCTGCCTTGCCTTCCGGCTTCGGGGATCGGCAAGGACCTTCTCCGACAACATCAGCGTCGGCTTCACCTTCCCTGGCGTTTTTTTGTCAGGCGGCTGGATCGCCTGCGAAACTGGGGGCGTCGCAGCATTATCAGGCGGACTGTCTGCCTGAGCGGCAACCCTTTGATTGGAGAGAGGAAGTTGGCGCACTGGCTCGCGCTTTTCCTCTGAAATCGGCGGCGGGAGGTTCACGATCTCCACGTCAACGCTTTCATCCTGCGGGGATGGCAAAGACGCGGGAACGGGTAACTTCCACAGAAGAACGCACACAAAAACGTGGAGGGTCGCAGATGCAGCAAGACTCCATCCGCTGAACTGGTCCTTTGCCGTTATCACAAGCCGCATGAATATTGGTCACGGGGCTGCGGCGGCGAGCTGCTGCAACAGCTTTACGAAATGGCTCGTCCGGATACCTTTCGCGTTCTGTGCTGGATCGACAATCTGCACGACGACCAAACGCTTTGATGGCACGATGGCAACGGCCTGTCCCCCATAGCCAGAAGCAAGGGCCGCCCCGGAGCCGAACACATCAGGGTTCAGCGTCCACCAGAGATAGCCATATCCCATGCTGCCGCGATCGGTCGCGGAATAAGCCACCGTCGCATCCTTCACCCATGATGAGGGAAGGACCTGCCGGCCACCCCACCGTCCTCTGTCAAGAAAGCTGACCGAACCGCGCGGCGTCTCGGGCGCTGAGCCGGAACGGATAGGCGGGGTGATTGGAATGCCGTTCGGACACATAGGAGCCGTCTCTTGCTGAGAAATCCTGCATGCCGATGGGAATAGCGATGCGCTGCGCGAAGCTTTCAAAAATATCCTCGCCAGTCTGCTGCCGGTAGATCGTGCCGAGGGCGTTAAAATCCCAATTGTTGTAGAACCAGAACGTGCCGGGCGCATGGCTCCCGCGCTGCGGTCGGTTTCGCCTGATATCGCCGGTCTCATAGGCTGCGTGATGATAGATGCCCGATCGCGCCGTGAGCAGATCGCGCACGGTGGCCTGTTTTTCCGTTTCGGTTAACGCCGGCGGTTTGTCGTCGATGCCGAGATCGGCGAGAGTGCTGCCAAGGCTAACTCGACCTTCTGAAATTGCGATCCCGTAGAGGGCGCTCAACAAGCTCTTGCGCACCGAAGCGACGTTCACCTTGCGGGTTGTGTCTCCCCAACTGGCTATCACCTTGCCGTCCTGCACCACCATGATTGCTGCAGGCTTTAGACTGGCGGCATAGTCCTGCGCCGCTTTCAGTCTCTCAACCGACCAGCCAGCCGCTGCAGGATCAATGCTTTGCCACGGCTCAGCCTTCGCACCTCCAGCGAAGGCGGATACAAGCATCGCAATAAAAAGGGCCGAAAGGCCGGCTGTGGCTATACGCATTGGGTTTCGGCCCTCATGGCGCGGCTGCGACGATCTTCCGCATGAGCTGGAAGAAGTCCCGCATCTCAATACCATGCCGGTTCTGGCTCGGGTCGACAGTCTGTACGATCACGAGCCGCTTTTCCGGGACATAGGCAACGACCTGGCCACCATAGCCCGCGTTGAATGCGCCGCCTTGCCCCCACTGATCGGTGCGAAGCGTCCACCACATATAGCCGTAACCGCTCTTGTGGTCGGAGGGCTGCGACAAGGCCGTGGTGGATTCCCGGACCCATTCGGCCGGAACAACCTGCCGGCCTTGCCACTGGCCGCCATTCAAAAAAAGCTGACCGAAGCGCGCGAGGTCGCGGGCGCTCATGGTAAAAACATAGGCGGGATGGCTGGATGACCTGTCGAGCGAATAACTGCCGTCTCGTACCGAGAAATCCTGCATGCCAATCGGCACGGCGATCCGTTGCCCAAAGCTCTGGAAAAGATCCTCGCCGGTCTGTTGCCGGTAGATCGTGCCGAGCGTGTTGAAATCCCAATTGTTGTAAAACCAGAACGTGCCAGGGGCATGGCTGCCACGCGCTGGTCTATTCTTGCGGATATCGGCAGTTTCGTAAGCCGCGACGTAGTAGATGCCGGATCGCGCCATGAGCAGATCACGGACGGTTGCTTGCTTCTCGGCCACTGTGAGGGCCGGGCGTTTATCGTCGATGCCGAGATCGGCAAGAGTGCTGTCGTGATCGATGCGTCCTTCTGAAACCGCAATGCCATAAAGCGCGCTGAGCAGGCTCTTGCGCACCGAAGCGACGTTCACCTTGCGGGTTGTGTCTCCCCAACTGGCTATCACCTTGCCGTCCTGCACCACCATGATTGCTGCAGGCTTTAGACTGGCGGCATAGTCCTGCGCCGCCTGAAGCCCATCAATTGACCAGCCGGCAGATGCGAGATCTGCATTCTGCCAGCGCTGCGCACTCGCACCCCCGGCAAAAACAGTCATGACCAAAGAAACGACGGCAAAAACAATCAGACGCATAGATAGCCTTCGAACAGTCAGCAGATAGAACAGCTTTTATCTATCATGTCCGTGCAGCGTGACCTCTTTAAGGTAGCCAGCCCGCAAATTCGCGCTCTCTTGGAGACGACCTGTGCTTCCTGTCGCCATTCCAAGAAACCTTGCGCAGAAAAGGCAGCTCTTTGGGCATGACGCCACTAAACAGACACATGGTCGAGGACGCTGAACTCGCACCGCAGTCTATGTGCCGGCGATCCGGCCCAGCGTGTGGCGCTATAAAGGGGTAACGCGACGAGATAGGACTTAACCAATCGGTTTTGTCGCTAGCTGCCGGCTTGCTTGAGATAGGACAGGCACATGGCGATCAACTGACCTCGAATGTCGGCCTGTAGCGCCAAAGGCATATTGCGCTCGAAGATATTTCTCACTGTGCCGAAAATCACCGAAAGCAGCGTGGCATTGACCAGATCGAGTTGGGCATAGCTGGCATCGGGGGCTGTGGCCAGCATTGCCGTCGTTGCCTGGTCCATGCGCTTGGCGAAGGCTTCGATGAGCGCTTGATTGTCGAGTTCGACGGCAGAGCTGTAGAGTACCCGCGTGACGTCGCTTCGCTCGGTCTTGGCCTCCCAATAGGCCGTGACCAGGGCTTCGACCATGGCAGCGGTCGGTTCACCGTGATGGCGCAAGCAGACAGCCTCCATGCGATCGGCGAGCTGATCGAGGTATCGCTCGTTCAGCGCATAGAGCAGTGCCTGCTTGTGCGGGAAATACTGGTACATGGTACCCACCGACACGCCCGCGCGTTTCGCCACCCGCGTTGTGGTCAGCCGATGGACGCCTTCGGTCAGCAAAACCTGAATGGTCGCTTCGAAAATGGCCTCGACGGTCACGGCCGAGCGGGCCTGACGCGGCCTTTTGCGGGCATTCAGGTGGCTCGGCGCTGCAACGTCCATATGCGAATCCAAAACTCGAATGATCCTTCATATATTGTCATCGGGCATTTGGCCAGTTTCTGAAGGATTTAGATGATGACGACACACAAGATCGCGCTGGTCACCGGCGGCAATAAGGGCATTGGCCTGGAGATCGTCCGCCAGCTGGCGCAGTCCGGAATTACCGTATTCCTAGGCGCACGCAATCTCGCACGAGGGCAGCAGGCGATCGCCTCGACTGGGCTGGAGGCCGAAGCCATCGAGATCGATCTCAACGACGAACAGACGATCACCGCCGCTGCGCAGATCATTGGCGCCCGGCATGGTCGGCTCGATATTCTGGTCAACAATGCCGGCATTGTCGACGCGGAAGACGGCCCGCCATCCGTTGCGACCATTGGCGCTGCACGCCGGCTCATGGAAACCAATTTCATCGGCACGCTGGCGGTGACGCAGGCCATGCTGCCTTTGTTGCGGCTGTCTCCGGCCGGTCGCATCGTCAACCTGGCCACCACCCTGGGCTCGCTCGCCATCAATGGCGATCCATCCTCGCCTTACTATGAGGCGCGTCTGATTGGCTACAATGCCTCGAAAGCCGCGCTCAACATGCTGACCGTGCAGCTGGCAGCGGAATTGAAGGGGACTGGGATTGCGGTCAATTCCGTGGCGCCGGGCTATGTCAAAACCGACCTGACCGGCAACAATGGCTTCATGACCGCCGAGGAAGGCGCGCGACTGCCGGTCGAATATGCCCTTCTGGGCAACGACGCCGTGTCGGGCCGCTTCGTCCAGCCAGCAGGTGAGGCCCCTTGGTAAAGCGCCTCGACCAGTCATTTTGGGGCCTCGCTTGCCATCGATCCGGTGGTGACGGAGGCCGTTTGAAATCAGGATTGCGATCAGCCGGAGCCTTGTGAATGCAAGGAGGCTGATCGCAGCTTGGACTTCTGCGTCCGCCCCTTTCCAGAGGCAGCAGACTTAGCCCAGGGGAATGCCCATGAGCTTGGCAAATGTCACGGGATTGGCGTATTCGCGGACATGGGTGATGCGACCGTCCTGCATCGACAGCTTGAAGACGTAAACATTGCGGTAGCTGGCACCTGTATCGCGCTGGATCAGATCACCCTTGGTTTCCACAAATGCAGTCTTGCCGTCATTGGCAGCATAGATCGTGCGGTCGACAAGCTTCACCTGGCTGAAGTTCTTGAAGATGGTGGCGATATAGCCAAGCGCCTGTTCGCGGCCTTCGAAGTTGAACCAGGGCGCCAGATCGCCTGTGTTCGAAAACGGAATATCGATGGTGGGGACGTCGGCCAGCAGGCTTGAGATCGTCTCCAGGTTTTGCCCTTCAAGCGCATTGAGGTAGGTTTCGGTCAAATCCTCGATCGTCATTTTAGTCGCTCCTTTTTGAATTTATCGCGCCAGACCCATGAATTGCTCGTGGACGAACGCGACGCGGAATCAGATGCGGTTGGCCGCTGCCCCCAGGTGCTTCGCCAGGAAGGTGCCGAGGTCGTTGATGGCTTCGGGCGCGCTGCGCAAAGTGTACACATTGGAGGGGAAGACATGGATCATGCCCTTCCAGATGTGAGCTTCGACTTCACCTCCGGCTGCCTCCAGGGCCTGGGCATAGCGGACGCTGTCGTCGAGGAAGACGTCATCTTCACCGACGTGAATGCGTACCGGCGGCAACCCTGTCAGGTCGCCATGGAGCGGCGACACTTGCGGGTCATCCGATGACCTGTCGCCGCGATATGAGTTTGCGGCAACGACGAGGGCGGCCTTGGTGGTTAGGGGGTCGGCTTCCGCCCGGCTATCCATGCTCGCGCTCTGGAGCGAGAGGTCGACCCAAGGAGCGATGGCAGCAGCGGCAACAGGGGCGTGGCCCTGGGCTACCGCTCTGGCGAGCAAGGCAAAGGCCAGGCCACCGCCGGCCGAGTCACCCGCTAGGGCAACACGCTTGAAGCCCAGCAGGCTGAGCCCCTCATAGGCGCTCCAGGCGTCGTCATAGGCGGCGGGGAACGGATGTTCAGGTGCCAGGCGATAGTCCGCTACGAAGGCAGCGACCCCGGCAACTTTGGCGATATGGCTGGCAAGAAACCGATGGGTGCCGGCAGAGCCGACCACAAAGGCTCCGCCATGAAAATAGAGCAATACGGCGTCCTTGTCGGCGCCTTCAGGGCGGACCCACCATCCAGGAACACCGCCAACGGTTGCGACTTCAAAGGTTACGCCCTGTGCACCGGGAACTTGCCCCATGATCCCGTCGAAAGCGTCCCGCGCCTCGGGAGCGGTGAGCCGGCCCTTACCCGCCAGCAGCATTGGCCGCATCCCGGCAAGAACGGCCCGATTTTCGGGATATTCGGCATGAGTGATGATCGGCATTTTATTCTCCTTGGGGAGGCGACTTCAGGCCTTGGGCGGCAGGAACTCACTGTGGAAGCGGGCGGCATTGGCCAGCATGATGCTGCGGCGTTCGGCCATGACTTCAGGTGTCGGCGGGGTGGGCGGCGTAGTCCGGCCGGGCAGGATTTCGCCGACGAGCTTGAAATACTCCTCCTGCCCTGCCGGCAGGCAGATGCAGAGGAAGCGGGCGGGCGTGGACGAGACGACGCGGAAGCCATGCGGTGCATTGGCCGGGATGTTGACCGTCTGGCCTGGGCCGACGTGATGCACCTCGTCGCGGAAGGTTACCTCCAGTTCGCCTTCGAGGACATGGAAAATCTCCTCGAAATCGTGGCGGTGCGGCGGCGGGCCGCCGGCCGGCACGAACATGTCGATCATGGTATAGCGACCGCCGGTCTGCTCACCCGAAACCAGGATGGTGTAGGTTCCCGCGCCGACACCAAGATGGATGAGGCCTGGATCGTCGGCGTGAACGATGGTCGCGGTGCGGGGGAGATCGTCGGGCGGGAGAGTGCTGGTTTGCTCGGTCATTTGTCTTTTCCTTGTGGGGTGTGGGTGAATCTGCCTGCCTCGTGGCGGGGTTTGGTGTCTGAATGCTGATGAAGTTACTCGTCCAGAATTGATGCCAATAGACGCTCGATTTAGACGGACCGTCTCACCAGTGGATCGGTTCCTGGCCTGATATGCGGAGGGGTCAGGCGGCATGGCGCCGCCTCCCGTTGCGCTTGCAACCTCACCGGGGTCACGGTGACGTCATCAGCATCACCGCTCGAAAACTCGCCCCACGGCTGCGATGCGCGCTCGATAGGGGGACCTTGAGAATACTGGCCTGGAGCGTCGCTGCAGGGCTTAGGGCGGGTTTGGGGCACGAAGCGCCTGACGCTTGTCGATTGCAAGAAAATGGCCTGGCTCCGTAGTCGTCCTGCGTCCTCGATGCGCAAGGCTCCGCGCCACAGCTTGCGGCTCCCCCACCGCCATAAACAAGCTCGCCCCGGCGATACGCAGTGTCCTCCCAGCGCGACAATAATTTAGACTTGGATTGAGGTTGCCACGGCATAATCTGTCTCGGATCGGAGACAGTGAATTTACGATGCTAGACGCTGACGACATGCGCGCCTTTCAGAAAGTCGCCGCGCTGCTGAGCTTTTCCGAGGCTGGCCGGGTCCTTTCGGTGCGAAAGTCCGCCATCAGTCGGTCCATCCAGCGGCTGGAATCCCTGCTTGGCGTCCGGCTGTTCGAACGCACGACCCGCGAGGTTGTTTTAACGGAGGCGGGACGAATGCTGCTCAACCGGTTCGACGAGGTCTTGAACCGCATCGACGAACTGGTTGATGTCGCAGCGACCTTGGCACTGCATCCCCGCGGGCGACTTAAGCTGACCGCTGGGATCGGCTTCGGCATGGAGGTGCTGACTGAGCTGCTGCCCGAGTTTTCGCTCGCCTTTCCGGATATCGACATCTCGCTGGACCTCACGAGCCGGACAGTTGACCTCGTGACCGAACAGATCGACGTCGCCGTGAGGATGGGCCCCATGCGCGATTCCAGCCTTGTTGCCACCCGACTGGGCGCAATTGGCTGCCAGCTGTGCGCCGCGCCGGCCTATCTCGAACGCCGTGGCGCGCCCCAATCGCTCGAAGACCTGCGGACCCACGACCTTCTGGCTATTCCGAAAGGCGATGGCCTTCCGCGCCCCCTGCTGCTTCTGGACAAGGCAGGGGTGGAGCATCAGCTCGAAACCTCCGGGCGGATCACCGCCAATGACCCTAAGGCGATCCATCACATGGTTCTGAATGGAGCCGGGATCACCGCCACGGCGCGATATATCGCCATCCCGGAAATCGAGCGCGGCAACCTTGTGCGCGTCCTGCCGGAGTGGAGCGTTCCAGCGGTCGATGTCAGCCTGGTTATGCCGGCAGGTAAGGAGCGCAGTGCACCGGCGCGGGCCTTCGTCGACTTCATGCGTCAGCGGGCGGCTGGCAATTCGCGCTGGTTCGAGGGTTGAACGCGCTCAGCTCGACCGACATAGGCCGCCAATTCGTCGGGCGTGCCTTTGGGAAAGGCCTCCCGCAAGTGCTCGAGGAATGCCGCCACGCGCGCACTGAGCAGCCGGCGCGACGGATAGAGCGTCCACAGGGCGATATCAGGAGCGTCGACATCGCCCCAGTGCGCCAGCCTGCCGGCAGCCAGATCTTGGCTGACGAGCGAGATGGGCAGACGCGCCGCGCCGATCCCAGCACGAACGGCGTCGCGCACCATGATCATCGACGACAGATGCAGAATGGGATCGACCGAAATACTGGCGTTTGCATCCTCCGATTTGATCGCCCACGCGGTGGCCCGGTCACCGGTCCCACGCACCACCGCCGGAACAGGCACCCCCTCCGTTGGTCGAACCAGGTTCGGGCTGGCGACCACAACCAGACGATCGCGCAGAAAGGCTCGACCGACCAGTGTTTCATTGGGCTTCGGATTGACGCGGATGACAAGGTCATAGGCCTCCTCGATCATGTCGACCTCCCGGTCGTCCGTTGTGACCTCAAGGCGCACTTCGGGATATTGCATGCCAAATTCAGCCGCGAGCTTCCCCATCGCGGTCTGCGAGAACAAGAGCGGCGCGCTGATGCGAAGCCGGCCACGCGGGCTTCCGCCGCCCGATGCTATCGCCGTAGCCGCTTCATCGAGTTCGGTGAGCAATTGCCCGGTACGCTCAAAGAGCGCACGCCCTTCTTCGGTGAGCTTGAGCAGACGCCCGCCGCGCTCGAACAACCGTAGCTGAAGGCTGGCCTCCAATTCGTTGACGCGGCGCGACAGTGTCGCCTTGGGCCGCCCGGCAGCGCGCGAGGCCTTGCCGAACCCGCCATGACGGGCAACCAGGTTGAAATCGGCGAGCGCAAGAAGATCCATTCGTTCCACCTATGAGACACTGAGTCCAGATATAGCGGCTATCAGCGAATCTGTGGATCATTAAATTCGGGGTGTCTTCTAGTGAACCCGGAGTGATCCAAATGACTATCCTTGTTACCGGTGCCAATGGCACAGTCGGCTGTCAGGTCGTCGAACAACTCGCCAAGCGGGGTGCCAATGTGCGCGCTCTGGTTCGCGATACCGCCAAGGCGAACTTCGCCGATGGCGTCGCCGTCGTACAGGGCGACCTTCTCGATGTGGATTCTCTGCGCAATGCCTTCGACGGGGTTTCGACACTTTTCCTCCTGAATGCCGTCGCGCCGGACGAATTTACCCAGGCGCTGATTACGCTCAATGTGGCCCGCGCCGCTGGCGTCGCCAAGCTGGTCTATCTCTCGGTGATCCACAGCGATCTCTACGTCAACGTGCCCCACTTTGCCGGCAAGTTCGGCGTGGAACGGATGATCGAGCAGATGGGCTTTGAAGCCACCATCCTGCGGCCCGCCTATTTCATCAACAACGATCTGACGATCACCAACGTCGTGCTAGGGCAGGGCGTCTATCCCATGCCGGTGGGTGGCAAGGGCCTCGCCATGATCGACAGCCGCGATATCGGCGAAATCGCCGCGATCGAACTCATCCGCCGCGAAATGAGTTCTGCAAGCCTTCCCCTCGACCGGATCAATCTTGTCGGTCCCGAGACTTTGACCGGCGCTGGCATCGCCGCCATCTGGTCTGATGTCCTGGGCCGCCAGGTTGTCTATGGCGGCGACGATATGGCCGGCTTCGAGCAGAACCTGCGGGCCTTCATGCCGCCTTAGATGGCGTTCGATATGCGCCTGATGAGCGAGCGCTTCCTGATCGACGGCATGCTTCCTGAGGCCGGCGACGCCGAGCGCCTGACCGCATTGCTGGGCCGCCCGCTGCGCTCCTACCGCGACTTCGCAAACGAAATCGCCGCCGCTGCCGGCACGATCTAATCGACCAATTTCACATCACGGACTGCCTTCCAGGGCGTCCCTTTCCGGAGGTAATATTATGGGCACTTCAGCAGTCGCGAGCCCGACCAAGATCCTGGTTCTCGGGGCCACCGGCGGCACCGGTCGACTGATCGTCAAACAGGCCCTGGCCAAAGGCTATGAGGTGACCGCCCTCGTGCGCTCGCCCGGCAAGGCGGCCGATCTCAAGGGCGCCAAGCTGGTCGTGGGCGATGCTCGCAACGAAACGACCTGCGTAAGGCACTCAAGGGGCAGGACGCCGTGATCAGCGCCTTGGGCACGCCGCCAAGCCCCTTCAAGGAGGTGACGCTTCTGTCCACCGCGACACGCGCGCTGGTCGGCGCGATGAAAGCCGAAGGCGTGTCCCGCCTTGTTGCCATCACCGGCATTGGCGCCGGCGACAGCGTCGGCCATGGCGGCTTTGCCTTCGACAGGCTGATCTTCCCGCTGCTGCTGCGGAATGTCTATGCCGACAAGAACCGGCAAGAAGCCGTAGTTCGGGAGAGCGGCCTCGACTGGGTTATCGTTCGTCCCGCCATCCTCAACGACAAGCCGGGACATGGCGCCGTGCGTGCGCTCGAGAATTTGTCGACCGTTCATGGCGGCACCATCTCGCGCGAGGCCGTGGCCAGCTTCGTCCTGCAGCAGACCCGTACCGATACATGGCTGCGCCGGTCGCCCTTAATCACTTGGTGACGGGGCAGCTTCAATCGAATGAGTCGAGAACGAATCCAAAGGGCTGGGTGCGTTTGGTGAAAAAGCAATACGGGGTTCATGGCGGTCTGTCGGTTTCTGGATCAAACGGAAAGAAAGCAGACAGTCACCGATTGACCGTTGCCAGAGAACGACGGCAACGGCGGGCATAGCCTCAGGCGTTAGTGGCGACCGTGACCTGCGCCAATGCGCTTGCAGGGCCGTCTAGTGCAGCGATTGCGGCGGGCCACGCGCCCATATCGAGGTCGAGAGCGGTGCGAAGCCAGGCCAGGCTTAGCCGTCGTGTCGCCTCAAGGCTGTCGGGCGCTTCGACTTCCGTTTCCTTTGCATCCAGACCAGCAATGCCGCCCAATCCGTGACCAACACCATGCACGGTGACGAGAGCCTGGGCTCCCGGGCTGTCGTAAAAGGCATCTGCGTGCCACTCCGGGCCGCGTGGCGTGAACTGCGGGTCGTCGTCCGCGCCGCAGATCACGAGACTGGGCGTTGTCATCTGCGCAAAATCGACGTCGAAAAATGGAAATCGGGCCGCGTTTTGCGCGGTCAGGTCGTTGCCACCGCGACCGGGCGCGGCCAGCAGAACGCCGGCGGATATGCGCGGATCGGCAAAGCTCTCCCCTGCAAGCTGCGCGCCCAGAAGCAGGCTGACCGTGTGGCCGCCGAAAGAATGGCCGGCAGCCGCGATGCGCCGGTGATCGAGGCGACCCGCTATGGCTGGTGCCTGCTGTTCCACGTCGTCGAGATGGTCGAGAACTGCTGTCATTTCTGACGCGCGCTGGCGCCAGAAGTAGGGCGCACCGGGTGCGTCCTTCGGCAGTCCACCGACAGGCGAATTGCCATGAGTTGGCTGGATCACGGCAAAGCCGCGTTCGGCCCAGAACTGCGCCAGGGGCGCATAGCCATCTTTGGAAGGAAGATATTTTGACGGTCCCGCCCCGTGCGACAAAAGCACGATCGGCAGGGCATTGCCTTTCGCCGGCGCAGTCACGCGCAGTTCAAGCGGTGACCGCCCCGCCATCGGCAGGACGACCGGGGTATAGGCCACGGTCAGCGCCGCCTGAGGCGTTGGGATGGACCGCGACAGGTCGATGAGATTATTCATTGGTGTTATCCTTATTGGCGCAGCTGCGCCGTTCGGCAAAGAAGCGTGCTCACTCAAGCGGAGGCGTGGGTGATCGTCTGGGCGAAGATGGTTTTTGCATCGGCGCCTGCGGGCAGGCGCATCGGTGCGTCCGGCTCCGTCACCGCCCGCCATACTGCCTGTGCCACGTCGTTCGCCTCTGTCTTTTCGGTCGAGCTGCGCATGGCTGCAAAGTAGTCCTGCACGAAAGCCTCATAGGGCGCGGGGACGTTCATCCCCATGCGCGCCACGGCGTTCTTGCCAAAGGCAGTTGTCGGAGCTGAGCCCGGCAGGACAAGCCGGGTACGGATGCCGAATTGCGCCGTCTCGAGGGCGAGGCTTTCGGTGAACGCATTGATGGCCGCCTTGCTGGCGCTATAGACGGAGAGCGCCGGAAAGGGGCGCAGCGTCACACTGGAACTGATGTTGACGATGACGCCCGCCTGGCGGGCCCGCATGCCCGGCAAGACCGCCTGCGTCATGGCTATCGTGCCCAGGACGTTGGTCTCGAAAAGTTCGCGCGCCTTGGCCATGTCGATCCCCTCCAGCACGTTCAGCATGCCCACGCCCGCATTGTTGACCAGCGCATCGAGGGCACCGGCGTCCGCCACGGCCCGCGCAATACTGGCTGCATCGGTGACGTCGAGCGGCACGACGTGCAGGCGGTCCTGCATTGGCATTGTGTGAGCGGTGGGGTCGCGCATGGTTGCCACCACCTCCCACCCCTGGGCGAGGAAGAGTTGCGCCGTGGCGAGACCGAAGCCCGAGGACGCGCCGGTGATAAGAACTTTTGGCATCGATATATCTCCTGTCGTGCTAAGACGAGAGATGGACAAAGAACGTCGGACTTTCTATATTTGAACGTCCATATTTCTTCATTGAAAGTCCGAATTGTGGCCGTTCCGAGCCCCGACCCCCTCTCCAGCGTTGTCGCGCTGCTGAAGCCCGAGCCCTCGATCGCCAAGCTTGTTACCGGCGGCGGTCGCTGGCGCGTCGAGCGTACGAACATGGCAAGCCCGTTCTACTGCGCCATGGTCGAGGGGTCCTGCCTGCTGACCATTCGGGATCGGGCACCCCTTGTTCTTGAGGCGGGAGACTTCGTGCTGGTGCCGGAAGTCTTCGACTTCACTATGTCGAGCATCGATCCGCCGCCGAGCGGCACCCCCATGCTGCCGCTGGAAACTGGCCCGGGCATGTTCCAACTGGGCGAGGCGGACGCACCGGCAGAGGTGCGGTGCCTGGTGGGGCACTGCAAGTTTGCCTCGCCTGACCGGGAACTGCTCGTTTCGCTCCTGCCTGCCGTGATCCATGTGCCCGCACAGGGACGCCTGATCGCGCTTGTTGAGATGATCCAGGAAGAGACGCAGAACGATCGGGCGGCGCGCGACATGGTCCTCAGACGGCTTTTGGAGCTGCTGCTGGTCGAGGCCCTCCGCTCCGTCGAAAGCACGATGGCAGAACCCGGTTTGCTCCGTGGCCTTGCCGATCCCCAACTTGCCTTGGCGCTGCGCCAGATCCATGCTGACCCCGGTGCAAGCCTATCCGTTCAAGGTCTTGCCGCTGCGGCGGGCATGTCGCGCTCGACCTTCTTTGACCGCTTCCACGACGAGGTCGGATCCGCGCCCATGGAATATGTAGCGGCCTGGCGAATGGCCGTTGCGAAGGACATGCTGCTCAAGGGCAACATAGCGATGGCAGAACTCGCGCGGCGTGTGGGCTACGGCTCGGTCAGTGCATTCAGCATGGCCTTTTCGCGACATGTCGGAACACCACCCGGCGCTTTCGCCGCCAAACGCCAGGCCGCATAAATGCACCTCGACCAAATTTTCATCCGATGACCGAAAGGAAGCGATCGCTCACATCGTTCAACAACCGCAAATGGCAATTGTCGGGAAATTCCAATTTTCGGTCTGAATGGCAGACATCGAGTCGGAAATCGCCGTCGAGATCAGCCCACCCTAGCGGCAGCTAGTTGGTTCTCGATGCCCCCAAGCGGACCGTCTAAAAATGGCCCTGTCTTCGCCAATCGGCGTTGTCTGCTTATTCCGCAAAAGCTCGCTGAAGCGGACAGTCGGCAAGCCACCCAAGTGGCCGGTCAAAGACCGACCCCTTTGCGGTGATTGACCAAGTTTCGGCGGCAACCTAAAGGCCGACATACAGCAGAAGGAGATTTATGCGCAGAGGCTTGCAATCCTGACCGCCAACAGCGCTTTCGCCGGCACCATAACCTGGTCGCCGGACCTTTTTGCATATCTCTTCTTCGGAGTTCTTATGAAGAACAATGACATAGTAATCCGGCCCTATGCGCCTGAAACAGATTTAAAAAAGCTGTCACGAATCTGGCTGGATGCATCGCTACTGGCCCACCCCTTTATCGGCGAACAGCGCTTGCACGAGCAGCGCACCCTGATCGAAGATCAATATCTGCCTAACGCCCAGACATTGGTAGCCTGCATTGACGATCAGCCCTGCGGCTTCATCAGCCTGCTCGACACCTTCATTGGGGGAATCTTTGTTTCTCCTGATCGGCAACGGTTTGGCATCGGGCGGCAGCTTGTCACTCACGCCCTGAACCTCAAAGGTGAGTTGGAACTTGAGGTCTACACCGCCAACCTGCAGGCAATGGCCTTCTACACCCGGCTCGGCTTTCAGGAGCTGTCACGCCGTCGTCTTGATGATGACGGTAACCCCTTCGAAAATGCGCGCCTGCGCTTGATCGGATAGCAGTTCGTCGGGCGGTGAGAGCTGCCGCCCGACTGACATTCTTGGCTATTTCTCGCTGAAGGCCAGCCAAAGACACCCAAGTGGCGGCACACGGTCGAGGTGTTGAAGCAGCGTTTCCTAGATTTTGACGGCACCCCCTTAGGGTCACACAGTGTCAATCAACAACAATCGACCGGCCTCAAGATACGAGGCCATTTTCCGGTGGTCCCTGATCAGGATGGCGCTTGAGCAAAGGTAGTGTGCTGAGAGTTCTGCAAATTCGCTGAGAGGGGCGGTCATGGCAGGCTGGTGATGTTCAACGTCACCTGATTCCCTTGAAGGAACGCCACCATGACCAAGACTGAAGGTAAGACCGC
>NZ_JACVVX010000008.1 GCF_014534685.1 Oryzicola mucosus | reverse complement strand
GCAACACGTTCACGCAACGCCATCGGTAGCGGCTTGCCCATCGCGGTTCTCCTTCGAACCTCAATGAATCATCCCCCAACCAAAATGGGAATCCTGAATCACGTCAAACGCGACACGCTTTAGTACGAGCGCTGGAGTCCACCCTCATTGGAGCCCCCGGCAGCGCGGGCGTCAACCAGTGCCTTATAGTCGGCCATGGCCGCGCTGCCGGCATCGCGCAGCAGCGCGACATCGTGTGGTCCAGCGACGATACGATATCCACGATCGAGAAGCTGGCCGACCGTCGCTCCCCCGTTGGGCACGGTTCCCATGATCTTGCCCGAAGCGAGGATGGCGTCCTCGGCCTTCTTGACCAAGGCCCGCACGTCCGGATGTCCGGTCTGTTCGAGCAGGCCGATCGAACCGGCCAGATCGTTGACGCCAATGAAGATGATGTCGGCGCCTTCGGTGGCGGCAATCTCAGCGGCATTCTCGACGGCGGTGTAGGATTCCAGCTGAAGAGCGATCAGCATTTCGCCGTTTGCCTTGTGAACATAGCCCGCTTCAAGTCCGAAAGTGGACGACCGCACGACGCCGGCCGCATACCCGCGAATGCCGTGCGGCGGATAAAGGCAGGCGCGCACGGCTGCCAGTGCGGCTTCCGGCGTATCGACAGAGGGGATCATCACCGACTGCACGCCGGCATCGATGACCCGCTTTAGCAGGACGTGGTCGTTCCACGGCACGCGCACCAGCGTCGGCGTGGTCTGAACCGCCCGTAGGGTTTCCATGATCTCGCGGGTCTCACCGATGCCGTGCTCGTGGTCAACCAGTAGAAAGTCGAACCCGACATGGCCGAGGATTTCGGCATTGGTCGGCGACCCACCGCCGACCCAGCAGCCGTAAACGCTTTCGCCAGCGAGAAGTCGAGCCTTGAGCCCATTGGTCTTGAACATTGGTGATACCTTCGAAACATTGAAAGAGGTGCAGGCGCGGAGCGGGTCTGCGCGCCTGCGAACGAGTTTACTTGGCGGCGCGGACCTGCTGAATCGTATCGTTCAGCAGCTTGACCAGCGCCGGGTCGGCAGCGGCCGAGAACTTTTCGGCGACCGGCTTGGTCTTTTCGCGGAACCGCGCGATTTCCTCAGGCGTAAGCTTGGAAACCGTCATGCCGGAAGCGGCAAGCGCCTCCACTGCCTTGGCGTCGGCGTCACGCGAGGTCTGGCGCTGGAAAGCGGCCGCCTCGGTGGCGGCTTCTTGCAGCAGGGCTTGCTCGTCAGCATCCAGCTTGTCCCAGGCCGGCTTGGAATAAAGCAGCACCATCGGATTGTAGGTATGGCGCGTCAGGGTCAGATATTTCTGCACTTCGTTGAGCTTTGCCGTGAGGATGGACGCCGCCGGGTTCTCCTGTCCATCCACTGTGCCGGTTTCGAGAGCTGTATAGACTTCCGGGAAGGGCATCGGCACGGCATTGGCGCCGAGGGCCTGAAACATTTCCAGATAGATGGGTGACTGGACCACACGGATTTTCAAACCTTCGATGTCATCGACCTTCTCGACGGCGCGACGGCTGTTCGTCAGGTTGCGGAAACCAAGCTCCCAATAGGCGAGGACCATCAGGTTCTTCGCCTCAAGTTCCATCTTGAATATCTTGCCAACTTCACCGTCCATGACGGCGTCGGCCTCGTTGGTGTTCTCGAACAAGAAAGGAATGTCGAGAAGCGCGAAATCCGGGGCAAGGCTCGCCATCAGACCGGCATTGAGGGCCGACATCTGTAACAGGCCGCCCTGCAGCGAGGAAACCGACTGCATGTCACCGCCGAGCATGCCGGCTGGAAACACCTTAACGTCGATCTTCCCGCCGCTTTTTTCCTTGACGATCTCCGCGAACTTGCGCTGGCCGATGACGAGCGGCGATCCTTCCGAACCGGCGCTGGCGAAGCGGATTGTTTGTTCGCGGATTTCTGCCACGGCGGGCAGCGCGGAGGCGGATGCCAAGATGACGCTGGCGAGAAGAGCATTGATGAACTGACGCATAGGTTTTTTCCTCCTGGTGACGATGTGAAAGGGCTCAAGCGAGTATCAGCGGCTGAGCCATGCAGCCGGAACGGTGACGAGTTCGGGAAAGATGATCATGAGACCCAGAACAATAATCTGGGCGATCATGAACGGCGTGACGCCGCGGATGACCGTCTCCATGCTGGTTCGGGTAACGCCGGCAACCACGTTGAGCACGGTGCCGACAGGCGGCGTGATAAGGCCGATGGAATTGTTGATGATGAACAGGACGCCGAAATAGATGGGGTCGATGCCGGCCGCCTGGACCACAGGTACGAGGACCGGGCCCAGGATCAGGATGGTCGGCGCCATGTCCATCGCTGTGCCAACGATGACCACGAGGATCATGATCATCAGCATCAACAGGCGTGGGCTGTCCATGAAGGACGAAAGCAGTGCCACGACCTGGCCCGGAAGATCGGCAATGGTGATCAGCCACGCGGAGACAAGCGCGGCCGACACCATGAAGATGACGACGCTGGTGATCTTCGCCGAGGTGACGAAGACGCCGTAGAGTTGCTTGAGGTTGAGTTCGCGATAAATCACTATCGAGACGAAAAGCGCATAGATGGCAGCCACCACTGCGGCTTCGGTGGGAGTGAAGAGGCCGAATTTGAGGCCGAAAATGATGATCACCGGCAGGCCCAGCGCCCAAAGGCTCTCGCGCAGCGCCTTCACCCGCTCGGTGGCCGACGCACGCGGACGTGGCTGTGTCTGTTCTTTGCGCGCAACGATGTACCAGGCCACCGCCAGCGCGAGGCCGACCATCAGGCCGGGCGCGATCCCGGCCATGAACAGCTTTGAAATAGAGAGGTTCGTCGTCACGCCGAGCAGGATGAAGGCGATGGAGGGCGGAATGATCGGCCCGATGATCGACGCGGAGGCGACAAGGCCGACGGAGCGGGCTTTGTCGTGGCCGGCCTTCACCATCATTGGCACGAGAAGCGCGCCGAGCGCGGCCGCATCCGCCGCCGCCGAGCCCGACAAGGCAGACAGGATGCAGGCAGCGATGATCGCCACATAGCCGAGCCCGCCGCGCACATGGCCGACAAGGGCCAGTGCGAGATTGACGATGCGGCGTGACAGGCCGCCGACGTTCATGACCTCACCCGCCAGCATAAAGAAGGGCACGGCCAAGAGGGTGAAGCTATCGGTGCCGCCGACCAGATTTTGCGCCAGGATCTGAGCGTCGAAGATGTCGAGCTGCAGCATCAGCGCGACGCCGCAGATGATCAGCGCGTAGGCGATCGGCATGCCGATCGCCATGGCGGCGAGCAAAGACGTTACGAAGATCAAAATGGTCATTGTGCTGGTTCCTGCGACAGCCATGCGCGTCTGGCGCAACTACGGCACGGTTGAAGGGTCGGCGAAGGCTTGGTGGTCGTTCAGGGCTTGTCCCTGTCCGACCTCCGGAAGGCCTCGATATCGACCTCTTCCTCGCTTTCGCGCACGCCGATCAACTCGTCGCTGTCGATGCGTCCCGTCATGACGCGAAGGATCATGAAGCAGAACCAGCCCGCCGACAGTGCGGCAAAGATCAACAGCGGCGCGAAGAACCAGGCCTGGGAGATGCCCATGACCGGGGTCGTCATGCCGAGATTGATGCCGAACTGCTTCCAGGTGCCGGATGCGATCAGCCATGTCGCATAGAGCATGAGGATATTGGACAGGACGAAGCAGACGATGCGCCCCGTCCGCGACAGCCGCTTGACCAAGGTGTCGACACCGAGATGAGCGCGCTCGACAAGTGCCGCCATCGCCCCCAGAAACACCATCCAGACGAAGAGCAGACGCGACAGCTCGTCTGAAACCGAAATGCCGGTGTTGAAAACGTAGCGGAGGACGACATTTCCGAACACCAACAGAAGCATCACAGCCATACAGGCGGCAATGATAGCCTCGACCGGCTTGACCAAAGTTCTTATGGCGACGTTCATGCCCTCTCCTCTCAGATGTGCCTCGGATCCGGCGTCCCACAGCCGCTTCCGCCCCCTCGCAATCTGCATGTAAGCGCTTACATATCAGGCATCGAAATTTTGTCAATCGACCGGACCGGGCACGCGTTCTAGCAAGACTTATCGTATTGTACGCGAATACATAATTCTGTATGGGATGCGCATGGCACGGGGGAGCAAGGAACGGAACAAAGCGGCGGCACCGCGCGCGCTCGACGTCGCGGCGGCGGCGGGCGTCTCCACGGCCACAGTTTCACGGGCGTTCAACACGCCTGAAAAGGTGGCGCCTGAAATCCGCGACAAAATTCTGAAGATCGCGGCCGACCTCGGCTGGATGCCTCATCCCGCTGGTGCGGCCCTTGCCAGCCGGCGCACATGGCTGGTCGGCGTTCTGATTCCTACGCTTGATCACGACGTCTTCGCCTCGCAGGTCGGGGCTTTGCAGGCGCGGCTGGCGGAAGCGGGCATAACGGTACTCATCGGCTGCTCCAACTATGATAGCGCACAGGCGGAAGCCCAGTTGCGGGCCATGTTGGCGAGGGGCGTCGAGGCGCTCGCGATTGTCGGCGAGGCACAGCGCGAGGGCGTGTTCGACATGATCCGCGCTCGCCGCGTTCCCTACGTCGTCATGTATTCCTACCGCGACAGCGCGGAGCATCCCTTTGCCGGCTTCGACAACGCAGGAGCGTTTCGCAGCGTTGCACGTCACCTGCTTGATCTCGGCCACCGGGATTTCGGCCTGATCCATCAGCCTGCTGGAGATAATGACCGCGTGCAGGCGCGCCTCGACGGGCTGCGTGGGGCGCTGGCAGAGAACGGCATTGCGCTTCGGCCCCAGCATGTTCACGAAGGCGCGCCCTCCCTGCTGTTTGGCCGCCAGGGACTGAAGGCGATCATGGAAACGTCCGAACCGCGTCCGACGGCGATTGTCTGTGGCAACGACACGCTGGCCATGGGGGCGCTGATCGAAGCGCGCGCCTTGGGTATCAAGGTGCCCGACGAACTTTCGATTACAGGCTTCGACGACGTGGCCATGGCGGCGCATATGGAACCGCCGCTGACGACGATGCGCGTGGACAACGCCGAAATCGGCCGCCGTGCTGCCGACTATCTCCGTGCCTGTCTTGAGGACGGCGCTCCGGACGACCCACAACCCGTCGAATTCCACCTGATGCTGCGCAAGTCCACCGCTGCACCCCGCTCTCGCCCAGTTCTTCCGGATAAATGAATGTCCCATTCCGCTCCCAAGGCCTTCGACGCGCATCGGCTCGCACAAGACCTTTCCGTTGCGCGCGACCGCATTCCGGCAGCTTCCCTAGCCGTGCCAGCAACGATCGCGGACTCGATGGCCGTGCAACTGGCGTCGACGGGTCGCACGCCGGGCTGCAAGGTGGCGCTTTCGCCTGACGGATTGCCCGTGACCGGATGGCTGGCACCCCTGAAATCAATTGTTGAGGGCCATCCCGCGGCTTTCCCATGGCGCGATGGCGTGAGGATCGAGGTCGAGATAGCCGTCAGGCTTGGCACTGCGCTGCCGCCCCGCGATGGCGGCTACAGCCGCGCGGAGTTGGTCACCGCTATTGAAGCGCTTCACCTCGGTGTCGAAATTCTCGACAGCCGGATAGAGGAAGGCGGCGAGGCGCCGTACCTCCTGTTTCTCGCGGACCGGCTGGGCAATGCGGGCTATGCGCTGGGACCTGAACTGCCGAAGGAAATCCTTGGCAGGGTTGGGCGGTGCCAGCTCGATATCCACCTCGGCGAGGCATTGTTATATTCCGGAAACGCGCAACACCCGGCCGGCGATGTACTCGCCTGGCTCATCGCATACGCATCGGATATCAACCGTCCGTCGGAATCGCTCAATGCCGGCGAGATCGTCACAACCGGCGCCCTTTGCGGGGCTATTCCCATCACGAGCCCAGGCACCCTCAGCGCCGATTTGAAAGGCCTGGAAGGCATCCGCCTGATCTTCGCAGCTGACGTTAACGGTGGTGCTTAACTCTGGATCATGTGTCGACGGCAGGTCCACCGTGACCGGATCGACATCGCAAAATCGTTTCCGGTGAGATGTCGAAGGTCAGGCACTATGGTACTGTCTTACGTGATCAGCCTCAGCGGCCGGCATTCATAAAGCTCAACGCGGCGTGAACCTGTGAGACGACGGCTGCTCCTTCGCCGACGGCCGCGGCGACCCGCTTGGTCGACCCGGCTCGGACGTCGCCAATCGCAAAAACATTTGGCAGGCTGGTTTCCAACGATAGCGGCTTGCGAGTGAAGCCGCAGTGCGCATCAAACGACTGGCCGGTGACAATGAAACCCTTTTCGTCGGTATGGACCCGGTCGCAGATCCAGCCCGCATTTGGATCGGCTCCGATGAAGAGAAAAAGATGGTGCAAGGCAAGGCGCCGTTCGCTGCCATCCAGCCGGTTGTGTAGAGTTGCCGCGGCGAGGCCGGAGCCGGGATCGCCATCGATCGCAACCACTTCGCATTGCATTTGGAGTTCGACATTGGGAAGAGCCCTGATGCGGTCGATCAGATATTGCGACATCGTCTCTTCAAGAGCGCGGCGAACAATGAGATGCAGTTTCCGCACTTGCGGCGCCAGGAAAACGATCGCTTGGCCGGCAGAATTTCCGCCGCCAACCAGCGCTACCTCTTCACCCGCGCAGAGCTTTGCCTCAATCGGCGAAGCCCAGTAGGAAACGCCGTTGCCCTCGAATGTCCGGATCTCGGCGATGCTTGGCCGCCGATAACGGGCACCCGATGCGATCACGACACTGCGCGCGGCCACCGACTTGCCGCCAGCAAGTTCCAGCGTCAGCGCACCATCGTCGACCTTCGGCGCCACGAGCCTGTTGACCTCGACCGGCAGAACCAGCTCCGCACCGAATTTCAGTGCCTGGCTATAAGCCCGGCCTGCCAGGGCCTGACCGGAAATGCCGGTGGGGAAACCGAGATAGTTCTCAATCCGAGACGAAGCACCGGCCTGTCCACCCACAGACCGTTCATCGATAACGATGACCTCCAGTCCCTCGGATGCGGCATAGACGGCGGTGGCAAGCCCCGCCGGACCGGCACCCACGACCGCGACGTCATAAAGCTTGTCGGGCCTAAGCTCAGGCGTCAGGCCCAGACACGCCGCCGCTTCGATATCCGTCGGATTCCGGAGAACAGTACCGTTGGGGCAGACCATCAGGGGAAGTTGGGAAGGAAGAATCCCCAGCCGCTCAATCAGAGCTTTGGCTTCGCTTTCGGTCGACGAATCCAGCACGATATAGGGGAAGGCGTTGCGGGCGAGAAAACCCTGCAGGCGCGACAGAGCGGCATTGCCCGCAGCCCCGATCAGAACCGATCCTGCACCAGCATCGATGAGCCCGACCCGACGCAGAATGAACGCACGCATGATGATCTCGCCGACATCGGCCGAACCTATGACCAGTGCACGTAGATGAGCGGCGTCGAAGGCCATGGCCGTGCAACCTTCCGCTCCCGCACGCGCGCCGGCGAGCGTCGGCCGCCCTGACAGTTGATTAACCTCGCCGGACAGTTGGCCGACGCCGTGTGTCGTTATCAGCGTCTCGCGCGACAGGCCTTCATGGCGGAAGACATCCATCGAGCCTTGCAGCACGAGCCAGGCCGGCGCGGCGTGGTCGCCGACCTTGGAGAGAAATTCGCCGGGCGCGAAATAGCGTGGCTCGCCATTGGCAAAGCGCTTTGCCGTTTCGATCTGATGGCTGTTCAGCACCGGAAACATCTGGTGTTGGCGCGCACTAAGATCTGCCATCGGTTCTCCTTGCGTCAAGATGGTTGGCGAAACCTTATGCACCCTAGCCCGGCAGAATATTCACCTTCAACGCCGTTTGCCACGCCAAGCGTCCGACTTATTGCCGCGCGGACCCGATTGAACCGGCGTGTTTGCGCTGTTTTCCTCATGCAGCTTGCGCCAGCGGCCCAACCGCTCGGCTGACAGTGTTCCGTCGGCTACAGCGGCCTGCACGGCGCAGCCGGGTTCATGCGCGTGGGTGCAGTCCCGGAACCGGCACTTCAAGGCCAACTGGTTAATCTCGGCAAACACCACGTCCAGGCCGGCGGCGACATTTCCGACATGCAGCGTCCGCATCCCCGGCGTATCGATTACCCAACCGCCGCCCGAAATGGCATGGAGAGAGCGAGAGGTGGTCGTATGGCGGCCTTTGGAGTCATGTTCGCGGATACCGCCGGTGGGTTGCGCCTCATCCGCGGCCTTATCGGCCAGGATGTTCAGGAGCGTCGACTTACCGACCCCTGACGAGCCGACTAGCGCCACGGTCTGTCCCGGGCCGCACCATGGCGCCAGGGCGATGGCGGCATCGGAGGATTTGGCATTTACCAACACCACATCAAGACCTTGCTGCAAAGCCTCCACCTGCGGCCGATAGGACTGGGCGTCGGATACCTGATCGACTTTCGTCAGGACGACCACCGGATTGGCGCCGGCCTCGTTCGCCAGCGCCAGATAGCGCTCCAGCCGCCCCAGGTTGAAATCGTCATTGCACGAGGTCACGATAAACAGGGTGTCGACATTCGCTGCGATCAGTTGTGGAACGTTGGCGTTCTCCGTCCGCCGACGCAGCACCGTTTTTCTGTCCAGTCTGCGGACGATATCCTGGGTTTCAGAGTCGATCAGCACCCAATCCCCGACCGCGAAATCACCCGTGTTTTGCTGAAAGCCAAGCTCCACCTGACCGGATCCCGTTTCCCCAATCAAACGGGACCGATGGACGGTAGCAATGCGAATCGGAACGAGGCCGTTTTCAGCCGGCTCAATCTGCTCCGCGAAAAACGGGGACCAGCCGAGATCGGTCAGCACCGGAGACGTCGTGTCAGGAAACAGTGTCATATCCCTTTAACTTGTGCATTTGGAACGGCCGTAGTGCCTTGGCATGCACCGCCTGCATAAAAGCTGCGATCCATCCAAGAGCTGACTATCACATAATGACGTTGCGGTCGGCACCGCTTTCGTCGGGATTGTAATAGGCCAAGCGCGTGTGCCGACCGTCGCTATCTTTGCAGCGAGCGCGCCGGGAAAGGCTCGTGGCGGAAACGTCGAGCTTGACGATCTGCTCATGGGCGTGGGGGCGGACTCATTGGCGGGTCAGCGAGAGATGATGGAAACCCGCCTGACGTTTGGGATTGTCGAAACTTGCCAGTCTCAATGCCGGGCCACGCCGCATATCCGGATGCCGAGCAGACATCGGTTTCCGCAACAATGCTACTCCGGTCAAGACCCAGGTTGTTCAACCGCTCCGTTGCTTCGGCATATCCGAAGCTCCGCCTGGAGCGACTTGACAAGCTCTGCGGCAGGCATCGCGCGTGCAAGCGGCGCACCTTTTCCCGCCCATTGCGCGCCGAAACCATGTTCTCCCTTTGCCTTGGCAGCAGCATGGAGCGCTTTGCCGGCATCATAGGCAATGGGATAATCAGGCTGACGCGGTTTGCCAAATTGTCGGGCCAGAGCGGTAAACCGGTTTGCAAGCGCACGAGCCGGCCGGCCTGAAATGAGGGAGGTCATTGTCGTGTGACAGGCGCCCTGCCCCATGAGCGCCGCCCGATAAGCATCGTCGGCAGCGGATTCAGGGCACGCGATAAACGCCGTGCCCAGTTGAGCGGCCACCGCACCGAGATTGAGAGCAGCGGCGATGCCAGCGCCATCCATGATGCCACCAGCCGCAACGACCGGCAGACCGGACTTCAGCACCAACAGTCTCGTCAGCGCCATGGTACCCAAGGCGGCGTCATGATGTGACGGATCGAAAACACCGCGATGACCGCCCGCTTCTATTCCCTGGGCAACCAGGACATCGATCCCGGCAGCCTCCGCCATGCGCGCTTCGTCAAGGCTGGTGACGGTGGCGAGCAGAAGGACATTGCGGGCACGCAGTGCCGACAGCACCTCGTCGGACGGCAGGCCGAAATGGAAGCTGACCACCGGCGGGGCCGCCTCCAAGAGCATCGCCAACATCTCGGTATCCTCAAGGAAGCTTTTGTAGATTTCACGCAGCGATACCGGCGGCTCTGCGTCAAATTCCAGAAACAAGGGCCGAAGCCAGTTGAGCCATTCGGCCTCGCGTTTTTGATCGGCCGTCGCGGGCGCATGCACAAAGAGATTGACATTGAACGGGCGTTTGGTGCGCTCGCGGACTTCCGCGATCACCGCCCGCGCGCCTTCGGCATCGGTTGCACCTACACCGATGGAACCCAAACCGCCCGCGTCCGATACCGCTGCGGCCAGCGTCGGCGTCGACACCCCCGCCATCGGAGCCTGGATGAGCGGGATCGAAAGTTTCAGCTGTTCTATAAAGGACATGTCATTGTACCGTGAGTGATGCGGATCCAGCCATCGAGTCTGCGCCAGACAGCATAAACCAAATCATCGTTCACAGCCTTGCCTCATTCATCCCGACAAAGATGACGGATTGCGCCAGCCATTCCAACGCGTGGGCCAAAGCCCTCAGCTTCCGGCTCAGCGCTAGCCCAGTCGCTGTCGGCAGAACAGCTCTGAAAACATCAGCGAAGCTATATGCAGGCCGATGCCAGGACAATCGGCGCAAATGTGATGATCGTCGCCGCGATGGCCGCGACGGTTGCACCGATGCCGACACGATGCATGAACGTCGTCGCTTGTCCCAGTCTTCTGACATAGGCGATCTGGACCACCAAAACGCCAACCGAGACAGCGATTGCAATCGCCGCGCCGGCGACCAATGCGAGACGGTGTGCCTGAGGTGACCAGCCGAGATAACAGCCCAGATACTGCACGGTATAAAGCGCAGTGAAGGCCATCGCCCATAGCGAAAACCCGATCAGCAATGGCCAGAGGTGGCGGATCATGAAGCCCCGCCGGATCTTGCAAGCAACAGCGTCAATCCCCATGCCGGGATCAAGGCGGCCGTGGCATAATCGGTCCATAGTACCGAGAGGCGGAGGCTCGTTGCGCGGACGGCCGAGACATAGCCGCCACGCCAGCGCCACGCGGCGTGAGCGGCGATCAACATCGCGATACCGGCATGAATAGCGCAGTAGGCGTAGAGCGCAAAACGCAGCGAGATGTTGGCATGAATGGTCGCATCGCCCAACTGGACCATGCCGACAATGCAGGCGGCAGCCGCCAGTGCAGCCAGTACAGCTGTTCCCAATAGCCAGCCGTAAGGCGACGTTCCATCCGCATTTCGGCTGCGCGCAAGGCGGACCGAGACGCTTCCACCAAATGCCGCCAGGAGCCCGAGAGCCGGCCACCAGTTGGTCTCTGTCGACTGCCCCGGCCAACCGGGCGCGACGACAGCCAGATACAGTGCGCCGAACAAAAGAGAGGCATACAGGGTGGCGTCGGCCACGGCGGCGATTTTAGAGGCCCACCAAGTGACGTTGTCCTCAACCTCGGCGTCGACCGGAACGGCTTCGCCCTGCCCGATGTCGATAGGGCCTGCATCGTGCCTCTGACCGAGCGCACGCGGCCATACGAGGAACAGCCCAACGACTGCTAGCGCACCCAAAGGCACGACCCAGTAAATCTTGAACAGCAGGCCGAGAAAGAAGACCGCCGTTGCGAGCGCCGTCCACAGCGGTAGCCAGGTCCGGCGCGGAAGAACGATCACCTGGTCTGGCTTGCCGGTCATCATGTCGACCCCAAGGCTCTCCTGGCGGCTGGCTCGGGCGAAGCCGAGATAACCGTCGCCTGCCGCAAGGTTGTTGCCAAGGCGTCCAGGATCGAGGGAGTCGGCGCGCTGTGTGACAGCGGGAAGTGCGGCGAAGTTATAATCCGGCGGCGGCGTGGGCATGGCCCATTCCAAAGTGCCGGCGTCCCAGGGGTTTCGGGTTCCGCGCCTGCCTAAACGAAACTGCATGACAATGTCGACCAGCACCAGCGCAAACCCCATCGTCATGATGAACCCGCCGAAGGAGGACAATAGGTTCAGCCAGTCCCAACCCCAGTTGGACGGATATGTGGATATGCGGCGTGGCATACCCATCAGCCCGGTCAGGTGCATCAGGAAGAACGTCAAGTTGAACCCGATGATGATGAGCCAGAAGGCAGGCACCGACAGGCGGTAAACGCTGCTCCGCCCGGTGAAATGCGGCAACCAGTAGTAAAGCGCTGCCAGCATTGGGAAAACAAACCCGCCGACCAACACATAGTGCAGGTGGGCTACGACGAAATAGCTGTCATGCGCCTGGGTGTTGAACGGCACCATCGCCAGCATCACGCCGGTCAACCCGCCGCAGACGAAGACAATGAAGAAGCCGATGACGTAGAGCATGGGAACATCGAGCCTCGGCCGCCCCGAGGCGATGGTGCCGATCCAGGCGAATATCTGCACAGCGGTCGGAATGGCCACCAATGCGCTCGCCGCCGAAAAGAAGCCCAGCGCCAGATGGGGAATCCCGACGGTAAACATGTGGTGCACCCACAGTCCGAAACTGAGAAAGGCCATGGCGACGATTGCCACGATGATGGCGTTGTAGGCGATCAATGGGCGACGCGCGAATGTGGGAATGATGGTCGACAGCATACCGGCGGCGGGAAGAAAGATGATGTAGACCTCCGGATGTCCGAACAGCCAGAAGAGATGCTGCCAGAGCAGCGGATCGCCGCCGCGCGTGGGGTCGAAAAAAGGCAGGTCGAATGCCCGCTCCATCTCCAGCAGGATCGAGCCCAGGATCAAAGGCGGGAAGCCGATCAGCATCATGGTAGCGGTCACGAGCATATACCAGCCGAAGATGGGCATGCGGGTCAGCGACATGCCGGGCGCGCGCATCTTGAGGATGGTGACGATCAGTTCGACAGCTGCCGTGATCGCCGAAATCTCGACGAATGTGATTCCCAGCAGCCAGACATCGGCATTGATGCCGGGCGTGTAGATGCCCGACGACAGCGGCGTATACATGAACCAGCCGGAATTCGGCGCATAGCCCATGACCATGGCGACAATCAGGATTGTGCCGCCAAACAGATAGCACCAGAAGCCGTAGGCGGTCATACGCGGAAAGGCGAGATCGCGAGCGCCCAACATCTTGGGCAGCATGTAGATCGCCAAGCCCTCGAACATCGGGATTGCGAAGAGGAACATCATCACCGTGCCATGCATGGTGAAAATCTGATTGTAGAGTTCCGGGCCGATGAAGGCGCTGTCGGGCGTCGCCAATTGGGCGCGGATCAGCATGGCAAGGACCCCGCCAATGGCAAAGAAAACCATCGCCACCACCATGAAGCGCTTGCCCAGAATACTGTGGTTCACCGCCGAGAACCGCGCCAAACCGGGCGGTGTGCCCCATATCCTGGTAAGCGCCTTATGCAAGGCGACGGGCGAGAGATGTTCCCCACTCACGGCTGGCCTCCGATCGTGGCAGCATAATCCGCCGGCGCATGTGCCCGGACCTCGAAGCCCATGGTTTCATGGCCTTCGCCACAATATTCGGCGCAGATGCCGCGATAGACGCCCGGCTTGTCGGCCTGCAGACGTATGATGTTGGTGTGTCCCGGGATGGCGTCGATCTTACCTCCGAGACGAGGAACCCAGAAACTGTGAATGACATCCTCTGCCGTCACCACAACATCCACCGGCTCCCCCGCAGGAAGATGCAAAATCGACGTCGACGCGGCATCTGGAATGAATGGATAGCTGAAACGCCATTGCCACTGGCTGGCATGGGCGTCGATGCGAACAGGAGCAGCGCCGCCCGGCTTGGGCAGCAATTGCTCGCCCAGCAGTAGCGCAGCGACTAGCAACGCCACGAGGATCGGCACCGGCAGGACCAGCCCGCCGCCGACGATCCAGGTTCCCGGCTTGATGGAGGCGAGCGCGGAAGGACGAAGCAAACTCACCGCAAGAAGCGCAATGACCAAGGCAAATAGGGCAAGGGCACCCCAGAACATCACCCACCAGAGCGCTGCGATGCTCGACGCGGATGGACCTGCGGGATCGAGGGTGGACAAAGGAGCAGCGCAACCTAAGAGGACAAGCGGTGTTATTGCAGCAGGTGCCAACCGAACAGCGAGAGGGCTGACTTGACGAAGTCGGATACGGAAGAGACTGAGATCGCTCTGGAGGAAACGCCACCGGAGGCGACCAGTTCGCATGACAATCCCGCCATCCGCGCCGTTGCCGAGCAGGATATTGGCTCGGCCATCGCCGTCGCCGGCCACCCCATCCATGTCATGCTCGTGCATTTTCCGATCGCGCTGGTCGTTTGCACCTTGGGGATCGACGGCCTCTACTGGCTGAACGGCGACCCGTTCTGGCTGCGGGTCGGTCTCTGGTCCACCGGCTTCGCCTTTGCCTTCGGCTTGCTCGCCTCCGTGGCGGGCACAGCCGAACTGCTCGCAGTTCCAGGCATTCGGGTACGCGTCGCCAGTTGGAACCATGCGATTGCCGCCATGACGCTGCTCGCGGTCGCAGGCGCGAATTGGGGCCTGCGTCTCAACATACCCGATGCCGTGCTGCCACACGGGTTGCTTCTGTCCCTGCTCGCAAGCGTGTTGACGGCGCTGGCTGGATGGCATGGTGGGAAGCTGGTTTTCGATCATGGAGCCGGCCTCATCATCTCAACCAAGCAATAAGCTCGCCGAGCATGACGCCGAGCGCACCGGGCGCAAAGATCCCAGCGATATGACGGTCGATAGACCATACAGGCTTGCCCAGCACTACGAACAGAATGGCGCCGATGACCGAGGTCGTAAGCACCGTCACAGCAACGAACCGCCAGTAAGGGTAGGTCTGCCCGGGCTCGAACAAGCGCAGGATCATCAGTCCGCTCATCACATGGATCATGACCATGATGCCGACGAGCGCGAGTTTCACCGAGAACCAAGGCTGGTACGTCGCCTGCAGGAAGATGAGTGCAATACCACAGGCCACCGCCATAAAGGCGGCCGGAGAAATCACACCGACATAGATGAAGCGGGTAAAATTGTGCAGACGATGCAAGGCATCGTCTTCCAACCGGCGCCGTTGAACATAGAGGAACGGAAGGCACAGAAGCCCCGCCGACCAGATCGCAATAGAAAGGATGTGGACGAATTTGAGGAGGATGACGATCACGCCCGTCGCACCTCGCCTTGCCGTAGCCAGGCAATGAGGCGCAGCATCGCCACCAGCAGATAGGGCAGGCTCGCCGGCACCCACATGATGAGCCCAGCCAATTGCTGGTCCCAAAGGGGGTCTATGCCGAACGCCTCGGTGGTGAAGAAATGCGGCTCGTAGAGCGGCCTGCCGGAGAAGACGAGGATCGCGCCGAGCAGTGCCATTTGCACGGTTACAGCCAACAGTGCTGTAATCGCTCTGGAAGGTGATGCGAGCAAGGCGGATGCCCAAAACAAGGCCGCGCTGGACAGCAGGCTCACCTGCATCGCCCAGTAGACCGGAGTACTGGCCAAGGCCAAGCTGTAGATGGCTGGAGCATGCCACAGCCAGAAGATCACGGCGTGAAACACAAACAGCGGCGTAAGGAACCGGGCCAGCAGCACACGACGATTTACGCTTATGCGGTCGATCAAGGCCCAGGCAAGCAGGGGTGCGGCCACCGCCACAAGCAGGACATGGTGAACCACCCGAGCCGAAAACAGCGCCACCGTCAATGCGCAAAGGGGGCTGATGAAGATGATTGCCAACACCGCCATGCCGGCGATGAAGCTAGTTCGGTCACGCGGAGCGTGTTTGCACCCGAAAAAATATAGGCCAAGGGCTATCGCCATGACTGCCAGAAGCACAGGGTCCAGATTCCACCGCCCCCAAAGATCCGCGGGCATCGGCGATGGGCCGCAATAGCTTATGACAGGCAAGGCTGCGGGCATACAGATCCTTTTCGATACAACGCCAACTAGGGCGCTTCGCTCTTCGGCAAGGCATAGGCGATGAAGTAATCGCCGATGGCCGTCTCCATGAAGTCGTGTCCGCCAGCATTGATGACGACGATCTGCCGTCCGCCGGCCTCATAGGTCATCGGTGTCGCCTGACCGCCAGCCGGTAGCGCAACCTGCCACACTTCTTTGCCGGTCTTGATATCGATTGCACGCAAGAGGTCGTCTGTCGCGGCCGCGATGAAGAACAAACCTGAGGCCGTGATGAATCCGCCGCCATTGTTCGGCGTACCGATCTCGATCGGCAACATGGAAGGGATGCCAAACGGCCCGTTCTTGCGCGCAGTCCCGAAAGGACGATCCCACAAAACTTCTCGTGTGTTCAAATCGATGGCCGCAATGCCTCCATAAGGCGGCTGCTTGCACAGCAAACCGGTAAGCGGAACCCGCCATCCGGCATTCACACGAATGCCGTAAGGCGACAACGCTTGCGGGCTGATGCTGCCATGCGAGCCGCCGCCGGCGTCCGGATCGTAGTTCGGATCGGTGATCGGCAGGATACCAAGTTCATCGATGGTCTCGCGCGGCACCAGCTGGTTGAAATTCGGCATGTTGTTGTAGTTGGCAATCATGATGCCCTTTATGGGATCGATGGCGACACCGCCCCAATCCGATCCGCCATTGTAGCCGGGAAACTGAATCCATGGCTGATCGACGGTGGGCGGCGTATAGACACCCGCGTAGCTCGCCTGACGAAACTGGATGCGGCACCACAACTGGTCGAGCGGCGTTGCGCCCCACATGTCTGCTTCGGTCAGGTCCGGTTTCAGCAGATTGGGAAAATCCGTTACATAGGGTTGGGTCGGCGACAAGCGCTCGGGCTCCACGCCGCCCTGAGGCGCCGGACGCTCCTCTATGGTGACAAGGGGCTCACCGGTCGCCCGGTTGAGAATGTAGAACTGGGCCTGCTTGGAAGGCATGACGATGGCGGGTACCGGACCATTTTCGGTTGGAAAGTCCACCAGGGTCCCCTGACCGCCAAGGTCATAGTCCCACACGTCGTAATGCACCGTCTGGTAATGCCAGGCGACGTCGCCTGTTTCTACGTCCAGCGCTACGATGGCTGTCGAATAAGTGTTCTCCGCGTCGGAGCGGTCGCCGCCCCAATAATCAACGGCCGAATTGCCCATGGGCAGATAGACCAGGCCGAGTTCGTCGTCGCCGGAAGCAATCGTCCAGACATTGGGCGTGCCCGGCGTGTAGACCTCGCCTTGCGGCGGCAAGCCTTTCTCATCAGGACGGCCCATGTCCCAGGCCCAATCAAGCTCACCGGTCACCGCATTGAAACCGCGAATAACGCCCGAGGGAGCTTCACGGGTCTGGCCGTCGCTGACCTGGCTGCCGACTACCAGCACGTCACGCACGAGCGTCGGCGGTGAGGTCGGCGCATAGAAACCAGGGGCAGTATCTCCAATGCCTTCGAGCAGATTGACGATGCCGCCATTGCCGAAGTTAGGGCACAGCTGGCCCGTCTCGGTGTCGAGGGCAATCATCCGCGCATCGTGGGTCAGATTGACGATGCGGGCGGCGCAGAGCGAACCGGCTTCGGCGGTTGTGTCCTCGAAATAGACCACCCCGCGACAGGACGCATTGTAGCCGATTGCGTCGGCCGGCGTTTTCGGATCGTAGGTCCAGAATTCCGCTCCCGTCGCCGCATCCAAGGCGCTGATCTTGTTCAGGGCCGAGCACAAATAGAGCCGATTGCCGACCTTGACGGGCGTGTTCTGATTGCCGAAAGGCTCTCCATCCTTCGGAAGATCGCCTGTGCGGAACTCCCAGATTTTCTCCAGCTTGCCGACATTTTCAGCTGTTATTTGATCAAGCGGCGAATAACGCGTGGCACGGTGCGTTCCGCCATAAGCCGGCCAGTCAGCGCCTGTTTCCAAAGTCGCATAGGCCGCGGGGGACGATGTCGCTGAAGTCTGCGGCGCGGAGGTTGCGGCATCTGGCGCTTGCGATGCGGGAGCCTGGGTTGCTGGCGGTGGCGACACCTCCTGCGCAACGGCCGTGCCCTCGCTGCCGGATGTCAAAGCAATCAGCGCGGCGCCGATTGCTATGATTGCGGCTGCGGAGGCTGCGAAAGCGCCACGGTGAGCGCTGAAACGTCCGCCCAACACCGGAATTGTAGCCAGGACCAGCACCAGAATGACAGTGGGCGCCACAAGGCGAGGCACCTGGGCCCAGCCATCGAGGCCCGATTCCCATAGCGCCCAGGCCACAGTGGCTATGAAGGTGAGCAGATAGACCGAAACACCAGCCATGGATTGGCGAAACAGGAAATAGGCCGAGACCAGCAGGCCCAGGCCGGCGAAGGCATAGTACCAGGAGCCGCCCAAGGTGATCAGCCATACACCGCCCAGCATGATCGGAAGCCCGAAAAGCCCCATCACCACGGCCAAGGCAATCGTAGCCCATTGGCCAAATGTACGGTGTGGGTTGGCCATATGGAAACTCCTGAGGTTTGGGGATACTTTTGCAAACGCCATTGCCCCGGCATGGTTCCGCCCAATCGGACAGAAAGATTCTTTTCTCCGTTAGAGTGGAGAAACGGACGCAAATTCAATGGTGTAGACGGCTGCACTGCCCCCTTGCGCGCCCCAATGGTGAGATCGTGTCGGAAATTCCTTGGTGGTTTGTCCTGTGCCAAGAATGATATGTGATTGCCGGATTGTTTCAGGCGCCGCCCGCCAGATGGGAGAAAGCCATGCCGCTTGACGCCGTCCTCGACCTGATCGCGGTCTTCGTCTTTGCACTGACCGGCGGTATCGTGGCGTCTCGCGCGCAGCTTGACATCGTCGGGTTTCTGTTTCTCGGATGCCTCACAGGCGTGGGCGGCGGAACGCTGCGCGACCTTTTGCTGGGCCGCGCCCCGGTGTTCTGGGTCGCAAGTCCGCATTATATGGGTGTCGCCTGCGCCGCGGCGATGTTGACCTTCTTCACCGCGCACCGTCTTGAATCACGCTACAACGCGATCCTCTGGCTCGATGCCTTGGCGCTCCCGGTCGCGGTCGCTGCGGGTGTCGGCATCGCCCGCGATTCCGGTGCGTCCTGGCCTATTGTGCTGATCATGGGCGTAGCGACCGGCACATTCGGTGGATTGATGCGGGACGTGGTTGCCAACGAAATCCCGCTGGTTCTCCGCCAGGGCGATCTTTATGTCAGCGCTTGCCTCGCCGGCGCACTCACCAGCGTCTTGTTGCTTCACCTGCTTCCTGCCCATGAGACGCTTTCGCTGATGAGCGCTTCAGGCGTAACCTTCCTGCTCCGCGCCGGATCGCTGCAGTTCGGCTGGAGGCTGCCGGTCTATAAAGCGCGTCCACCCAAAACCATCTCCCGACGGTCTGCCTTGGATGAGACGTCGAGAATCAAGCCGGACAATGGCGATACGGCAGGGTAACGCGGCATCGAAGTCGCGGCTTCTTTTCGGCGGTCGCACTGGAGTTAGACGACCATCCGATGGATAAGTCTGCCCTCAGGCCTCGATCTCAACCGCTGTAAGCGGTTTCGAGCAGCATGCCAGGATGTAGCCTTCGGCGATCTGATCGTCGAGGATGCCGCCATTGTGCTCCATCTCGACATCGCCCGAAATCTTCATAACCCGGCAGGTGCCGCACAGGCCGAACTCGCAGGCAGCGGGAATACGGACCCCGCTGGCGCGTGCCGCCTGAAGGATGGTCTGGCCGGCGAGGCATTCGGCATCGACATCGGATTGGGCAAACCGGATCGGCTGACCGGTTTCGGCTGAAGCCAGGTTCAGTATCTCCTCGCCGACCGACAGCTGTATTGGTTCGACAGGCGGCGCGCCAAAGCTCTCTTGGTGATAACGCCCCATGTCGAAGCCTGCTGCTTCGAGCATGCCGCGCACCGCGCGCATGAAAGGGTCGGGTCCGCAGCAAAAGACTTCACGCTCCTGGAAATCGGGAGAGAGCAGTGGCAACCGTACCGCATCGATGCGGCCCATATGTCCAAACCAGCTTTCGCGCGAGGCCGAGCGTTCCTCGATCACAAAGGCCAGCGACAGCCCGGGCATGCGGGTGCCGAGAAGTTCGAGTTCCTTGCGGAAGATTATTTCTTCGGGCCTGCGGGCGCAGTTGACGAAGGAGACGTCCGTCCATGGCGCGCAGTCGTTCAGCCAACGCAGCATTGACATCATCGGAGTCACGCCCGATCCCGCCGATATGAAAAGGTATTTCCCGGCTGGGTGCTCATGATGGCTGAAAGTGCCTCCAGGCCCGAAAGCCTTGACCGTTGAACCGGGCTTGAAATGGTTGAACATCCAGCGCGTTCCAATGCTGTCGGCCTGGGCCTTCACCGTCACGGCGATGGAGAACGGCCGAGACGGGCTCGACGACAAAGTGTAGGTCCGCATCACCGGCCCACCCTCTATAGGCAGTTCCAGCGTGATGAACTGGCCGGGCTTGTAGCGAAACCAGGTCTGAGCATCCGAGCGGAAGGTGAAGGTTTTCACCTCCGGTGCCTCCTCGGTGATGCCGATCACCTCCAGCACCTGCAAACGATCGTTCCAGGGCGCCATCTCGTCGAGATGACGATAGAGATTGGTTTCTGTGACAGCGTTCATGTCCGGGCCTCAGGCGACGTTGCGCAAGGCAGGTTTTTCGCCTTCGACCAGGCGCGTTTCCATGAAGCGCGTGTACCAGTCGACAAACTGGATGACGCCGCCTTCATGCAACTCGGAATATGGACCCGGCTCATAGGCGGGAGACTTGATGCCGAACGCATTCTCCTCGACGATGCGCCGGTCCTCGTCGTTGGTTTCCGTCCAGACGTGGATGAGGTCCTTGAGATCGTAGTCGACGCCTTCGACCGCATCCCCATGGACCAGCCATTTGGTGGTAACCGCCGTTTCGGTCGCGCTGATCGGCAGCACGCGGAACGTCACCGCATGGTCGACGAGCACATGGTTCCAGGTGGTCGGATAGTGATACAGCATCAGCGCGCCGATGCGATCCGCGGCAACCTTCTCAGACAGATTCTTGCGGACGGCGCGCTTGCCGGTCGTCGTGTAGCTGACCGCATCGCGCAGCAGAGGCGCGCGCGTGGCGCGATACTGGCCCTCCCCGTCGATGCGGAAGCGCGACGGCAGCCCGACCGCCTCGCACTTCGCCCAATGCGCCTGCATTTCGGGGTCGCTATCTGCGCCGTTGACGCCCGTGACGTTGGGAGCTTCGGGAAATGTCTTGCAGAGTTCCGGATGATTGGCGGCGCAATGATAGCACTCGCGGTTGTTTTCCCAGACCAGCTTCCAATTGCCCTTTTCGATGATGGTGCTTTCGTAGGCGACCTTTGCGCCCGTCAGATTGTGGGGCGCGAAATAGGGCTCCATCAGCGTACGAAACGGCGCGAAATCAGCGGGACGCTCGGCAACGCAGATGAAGATATAGCCGGCGACGCTCTCGCAGGCCACCGGTTTCAGGCTGAAGTCGGCCTTGTCGAAACTGTCGGCCATCTGTCGGGCAAACACCAGCGAGCCGTCGAGATCATAGGTCCATTGATGATACGGACAGACCAGACGCGCTGATGTTCCCCTCTCGGTGTTGCAGACCCTGCTGCCGCGGTGCCGGCACGAATTGTGGAACGCGCGAATGACGCCGTCACGACCGCGCACAACCACGACAGGATAATCGCCGACCTGGATGGTGAAGAAGCTGCCCGGCTTGGCGATTTCGCAATCGTGGCCGGCAAAGAGCCAGTCCCGATACCAGATCAGTTCCATGTCCAGCTTGTGGAACGCCTCATCGAGATAGAATGGCTGCGGCAGGCTGAACCCTTCGCGGCGACCGCGAATGAGGCTCAGCATTTCGTTGCGGACGTCCATGTCCTGTCCTTACAAAGCCAAGGACTGAACCGGTGGCGATTTGAGAAGGAAGGGCGTCGGGGCAGCGGTCGCCGACCGCCCTGAACGTTCCATCTCTTGACCGCCCACCGCGATCAGTCGAGTTCATCAACACGTCAAGGCTGGTTTCCGGGCTCCGGAGCCGTCCCTTCGGACCGTTTCGACACCTTCCCAGGCTTTTGGCCCAGTGGTCTCCCGTCGAAACGTCAACTCCGCCACCGTTGCGGGGGCAGCGCCGGCATCAAACCGGCTTCCCAATTATCTCTCCGGCACCGTGCCGACGAGCACCTTGAACACCGGGATGACACCACAGGCGCGGTTAAAACAAGGTCATGAAAGCGACATCGCATACGCAACGCGCGACGATCCAATGGCGTTGTCCGGTGCGACCTGTCAGCCCTCGCGCTTGTACGTCCCATGACCCGGCTGGAAGGTCTTCTCGTCGAGAAATTGCGACAGGCCCTTGGCGCGGCCGCGCTCGGGATCGACGAATGTGGTCTGATCGGCCTTGGCCGTCAGATATTCCGCCGATTCTTCCCAGCTCATCTCGCGCACATATTTATAGGCCATCCGCGCCTGGCGCAGCACGGTCGGGTTCTTAGCCAGCAGCACCTTGCACAACTCGACCGTACGCTCTCTCAACCGGTCGGCCGGAACCGCCTCGTTGACCAGGCCCAGCTGCTCGGCGATCTTGCCGCCGAACTGTTCCCCGGTCATCACATAGTAGAGCGCCTTGCGGTCGTTCATCAGGGTCGAGATCGCCTTGGAGACAACGCCCCCCGGTATCACGCCCCAGTTGATCTCCGACAGGCCGAACACCGCGTCTTCCGAGGCGATAGCGAGATCGCAGCATATCAGCGGCGTGAAGGCGCCGCCGAAGCACCAGCCATTGACCATGGCGATGGTCGGCTTGGAATAGTGCATCAGCGTGCGCCACTGCCAGGCGCGGGTCGAACGATAGGCGCGCATGCGCTCGATATCGCTCACGCCATCGGTGGCGCGGAAGAAGTCCTTGAGGTCCATGCCGGCGGAGAAGGCCTCGCCCATGCCGGTCAGGACGATGACGCCGCAGCGCTCGTCGATCTCCAGCGCGTCCAGAACCTTGTTCATCTCCTCGGCGAGGCCGACGCTCATCGCGTTGCGCTTTTCCGGGCGATTGAGCTTGACCCAGGCAATGCCGTCCTCGAATTCGACGAGCACGTCCTTGCCCCAGGGTTCGGGCCGGCTGTCCTTATGGGTCATATCGGATGTCATGTCGGTATCCTCACGTCTGGCTGACGAATTTGGTGGTGAGGTAGGCGTCCATGCCCTCGGTACCGCCTTCGCTGCCGTAGCCGCTTTGCTTCACCCCGCCGAACGGCGTTTCGGGCATGTTGATGAAATTGTTGTTGAGGCCGACCATGCCCGCCTCCAACGCGTCCGCAACCATCCCAGCGGTCTTGCCCGATGTGGTGAAGGCGTAGGAGGCCAGGCCGAAGGGCAGCCGGTTGGCCTGCTCTATGGCTTCGTCGAACGACGAGAAAGACGAGGTGATCGCCATCGGGCCAAAGGGTTCCTCGTTCATCGCACGAGCTTCTGTCGGCACGTTGGCAAGCACCGTTGGCTGGAAGAAATACCCGCGGTTGCCGCTTCGCTCCCCGCCAGTCACCAGCTTCGCTCCACGATCGACGGCGTCTACAACGAGACGCTCCATAGCCGCGGTTCGACGCGGGTTGGCGAGAGGCCCCATGCCGGTGGCGGCGTCGAGCCCGTCGCCCAGCTTGATCGCCTTCGCGGCGCTGGCGAAGCCTTCGACGAACCTGTCATGCAGGCTTTCGTGGATATAAAACCGTGTAGGCGAGACACAGACCTGGCCGGCATTGCGATATTTGGCGGCGACCATCGACCGCACCGCGTGGTCGAGATCGGCATCTTCGAACACCAGAACCGGCGCGTGGCCGCCGAGCTCCATCGTCGCGCGCTTGACTCCCGCCTGGGCCGCGAGCTTCGCCAGTTCCTGTCCGACGCTTATGGAGCCGGTGAAGGTGATCTTGCGGATCGCCGGATGCGCGATCAGATGTTCGGACACCTCGGCCGGAACACCGTATACGACATTGAGCACGCCTTTGGGCAGGCCGGCGTCATCCAGGGCGCGGGCGAGCTCCAGCACCGAGGCAGGCGTCTCCTCCGAAGGCTTGATGACCATGGTACAGCCGACGGCGAGTGCAGCCGAGATTTTGCGCGCGGGGATGACGATCGGAATGTTCCACGGCGTGAAGGCCGCGACCGGGCCGACCGGCTCTTTCGTCACCAGCCAGCGCGCGCCCGGCATGCGCGACGGCACGATGCGGCCGTAGGTGCGTCTGCCTTCATCGGCCGTCCAGTCGAAGATGTCCGCGGCGGCCAACACCTCCTGCCGCGCCTCCAAGATGGGCTTGCCCTGTTCCAGAACCACCAGCCGGGCGATGGGTTCGACCCGCTCGCGCAGGAGGTCGGCCGCCTTGCGGATGATTTTGGCTCGGTCGTAAGCGGGAAGAGCTTTCCATGGCTTGAAGGTTCTATCCGCTGCCCGCGCCGCCGCATCGATATCGTCGCGGCTGGCGTGCGGCAGGGCGGCGATGGCTTCGCCGGACGCCGGGTTGATGACATCCTCGGTGACGCGGGTGCCCGCGTCGAGCCAATGCCCATCGATGAACAGCCGAAGTGTTCCATAGCGCGGGTCTTCGGTCATGGTCCCTCCCCTACTGCGCAGCGCGCCGCGTCAGTCCTTTACGAACAGCGCATCCAACGCCACCGCGCCCTCTGCCCCGACCATCAGCGGATTGATGTCGACTTCCGAGATCGACGGGTCCGACAGCATCAGCTGGCCGAGCTTCACGACGACATCAGCGATGGCGCCGACATCGCGTGCGGGTTGCCCCCGGAACGGCCCCAAAAGCGATGCCGCCTTGAGCTTGCCGAGTTCTGCGATTACGCGCTCGCGGGTCGTTGCCGCAGGCAGGAGCCGCGCGTCCCTGATCGCCTCGATCCAGACGCCGCCAAGGCCTACCAAAACCACAGGCCCCCATTGCGGGTCGCGCCGGGCGCCGACGACCATTTCGAGGCCGGGCTGCGCCATTTCTTCGATCAGCACTCCGTCCAGCGCAAGGCCGGGCTTGGCCGCCGATACACCGGCGTGAAGCCGGTCCCATGCGGAGCGTAGTGCTTTTTCGTCTGCGATGTTGATGATGACGCCACCGACATCGCTCTTATGGGCAAGTGCCGCCGCCTGTGCCTTGATGACGACGGGATAGCCGATCCGCGCCGCTGCGCCGACGGCGTCTTCGACACTCCTCGCCATCTCGCCGCGCGGCACGGCGATGCCGAGATCGGCCAGCACGCGCTTGCCCGCATATTCGGGAATGACGCCGGAACCGGGCACGATAGCCTCGACCGAAAGGAGCGGTTTCGGCTCGCCTGTGGCAGCCAGCGCATCGGCATAGGCTGAGATTGCCGCCATTGCCCGAAGCGCCCGCTCGGGCGAGCGGAAGAACGGGATGCCGCTGGCGCGCACGTCGGCCATGAATTTCTCGTCCAGCGGATAGTCGTCGCCGACGATGTTGAGAATGACGGGCTTCGTCGCTGCCGCATAGACCGGAATGATCGCGTCCGACTTTGCGATCTGCATTTTGGGCGAACCGCCGGCATAAGACAGAAGCGCCATGCCGATATCCGCTTGTTTGAGCAGCACCGCCACCGAGGTACCGTAGATGGCCGGATTGGCGAAGCCGACCGTCCCGATGTCGAACGGATTGTCGACATGCACATAGGGCGGCACCAGCGCCTGCATCTCCGCCTCGATCTCGGGGGAAAGGGTCGCAAGGTCGAGACCGATCCGCTCGCAGAAATCGAAGCATAGGCCGCGAATCGCACCGGAATTGGTCACAACACCGGCTTTGCCCGGTACGGGTGTCGGAAAGCGCGACAGGATCGCCAACACATCGAACAACTCGTCCGTCGTCTCGACAAGCGCGATGGCCTCGTTGCGCAGAATGGTCTCCATTACCGCGTGATCACCGGCAAGCGCGCCGGTGTGAGACTGCGCGGCGGCGCGTCCTCGCGCGCTGGAACCGGGATGCAGAAGGACGATTGGAATGCCCTTGGCGCGAGCGCGGCGGGCTGCGTCGAGAAACAGCCCGGGATTGCGGATTTGCTCGACATAACAGCCAATCGCGGCGTTCTGCGGATCGTGGATCAGCACGTCGATGAAGTGTTCCGCGCCAAGGGTCGCCTCGTTGCCGGTGGCGATCACATAGGAGACGTCGATACCCCGCGCGTGCATGGCAAAGCGGATGTTGGCAGCAGTCGCACCGCTCTGCGCCACCACGGCGACCCTCTTTCCGGCAGCCGCAAGCGGGCGGACATCAACCGGCTCGAAGGTGAGCGGAATCCCGTCGGGATAATTGGTGTAGCCCATGCAGTTAGGGCCGAGCAGCGCAATGCCGCTATCGCGGCACAACTCGGCAAGTTCGTCCTGCTGCTGGCGTCCTTCGTCACCCGCCTCGGCGAAGCCCGACGCAAATACGACGACCGCGCCGATGCCGCGCTCGACGCAGGCGCGAACCGAGTCGAGGATCGCGGCTTGCGGCACGATCAGCACCGCCACGTCGATATCGCGCGGCAACTCGGCAATCGACTTGACGCAGGGACGACCGCGGATTTCATCGCGCGAGCGGCTGACGAGATGTATCTCACCGGCATAATGAAACGCCTCGAGATTGCCGAGAACGCCGCCGCCGATGGATGTGGGCTCGGGCTGCGCGCCGACAATGGCGATGGAGCGCGGCCTCAACAGCCGGTCGAGGTCCAGGATTGGAGTCGAGGGGTGTACGGCCGAGAGCGCAGCTTCAGCCACGGTCATAGGTTTCCAGTCCCGGTTTGAACGATTTGTCGTCGAGGAATTGTTTCATGCCCGTATTGCGGCCGTTCTCGGGATCGCGGAATTCGGTCTGGTCGGACTTTGCCATCAGATAGTCGCCGGCCTGCTCCCAGGTCAGGTCCTTGACGAAACGAGCCGCTGTTTTTGCCTGGCGAAGCACATAGGGGTTCTTGCCCATCAGCGTCCTGGCCAAATCCCGCGTCTTGTCCTTCAACTCCGCAGCCGGCACCGCCTTGTTGATCAGCTTCATGTCGGCCGCCTCGCGACCGGTGAACGTCTCGCCCGTCATGATGTAATACATCGCATCGCGGAAGCTCATCACCTCGACCACGGCCTTGGTAACGATACCGGCCGGGATGATGCCCCAATTGATCTCTGACAGACCGAACACCGCATCCTCGGAAGCGACGGCGAGATCGGAAGCGACCAAGAACTGGAACGCTCCGCCGAAGCACCAGCCATTGACCATCGAGATGGTCGGCTTGGGAAATTGCATCATACGGCGCCACTGCCATGCGGCGTTGGCACGAAACAGCCGTTCTCGCTCGATCGGCGGCACCGAATCGGTCGCCCTGAAGTATTCCTTGAGATCCATGCCGGCGGAAAAGGATTCGCCAGCGCCGGTCACGACCATCACCTTGCAACGGTCGTCGGCCTCCAGCGCGTCCATGATCGCGTTCATTTCCCAGACAATGCCAGGGTTGATCGCATTGCGCCGCGCCGGGCGGTTCAACGTCACCCAGGCGATGCCGTCCTCGAACTCGACGGTGACGTTCTCGCCCCATGTCCCGTTCGGTTTCGGTGCAACGGACGCGGTTTCGGCGGTCTGCATGAGGAAAACTCCGTGAAAGTCGTGGTTTGGATATCAGGTACCCATATATCCGTCAACCTGACATACAAGAGTCAACCGCGTCCGAGAAAAGGCATTGCGACCGGCAGGATCGTCGTTTCGAACAGGTTCACATCGTCCGGCAACGTGGCCATCACCAAAGCAACGCGGGCAACGTCAGACGGATTCATCGAGTTCGGACGCGGCTTGTCGGTGACGCCCGGCACCAGCATGCTTTGGGTCGAGCCCGGATGCAGCATCGACACTGCGATGCCGTGTTCTCGCCCGTCCAGCGCCAGCGAGCGGGTAAGCCCCTCCAGCGCGAATTTGCTGGCGGTATAGCCGGCCGTATGGGGGCGCGGCACCTTCGCCGAGATGCTGCCGATATTGATGATCCGTCCCTTGCGGCGCGGGATCATGGCTTTCAGGGCGGCGCGACTGCACAGAAAGACCGAGGTGATATTGATCCGCATCACCTCTTCCCAGCGAGCCAGCGTCATGTCGACGGTCGGCGTGTGATCGGCAATGCCCGCATTGTTCACCAGGATGTCGGGTTCGCCGAAACCCTCGCGGCACCGAGCGAAAAGCGCTTCGACCTGCTCTTCATCGGTCACATCGCAGGCGACGGCGAGCGCCGAACCGCCCGCGCGCTCTATCTCGCTCGCAAGTTCGTCCAGCCTTGCAGCCGTGCGTGCCGCCAGCACCGTTTTTGCACTCACCGCCGCATAAGCTTTGGCAATCTCCCAGCCAATGCCGGAACTCGCGCCGGTGACGATCGCAACCTTGCCCGTGAGATCCATTGTCGTTTCCTTTGCGGTTTCAGTGCCGTCGATCGAGCGCGTGGAAAAACGCGGCCAGCCCACGCCGGTCGCTGACGCACAGTTTGCGATAGGCGCGCCGCCGATAGGTGATGACGCTGCTGAGCGCGATGCCGGTGGCTTCGGAGATTTCCCTCTGCGTTCTTCCCAAAAAGAGCGCGGCTGCGACGGCGGCCTCCCGCTCGCTCAGCGCATGGCCGCTGTCGAGCAGGCGACGGGCATGTTCGTGCAGCGGCATGCCTCCTGCCTCGACCGGCCGGTGCTTCATTTCCAGATGCTTGGCCAGCATCGCCATGATCAAGCCGGCTGCCTTTCCCAGCGCCTCGACCTCGCTCGGACTCGAATGGCCGCTGGTGCGTGTCCGGTAAGCGCTGGCGAAAAGCGGTCGGGCGCCTCCGGCATAGAGTGTCAGGCGCTCGACGATGCCGCCGCGTTCATAGCAGGCGCGTCGGTAGTCGGGATCGGTAATGCCGTTCCAGGCCTGCCGGACGAGTTGCACCGTGCCTGCCGACTGAACCAGTGCGCGCTGGGTTGTGCGATCGCGCTGCCAGTAGTTGCGGGCATAAGCCAGCGACGCACTCTCGGCGAAGTCGGGAATTTCGGGGTGGCGGCCCACCGCGAACACATAGTGCGGGGCACCGTCCAGTCCGATTTCGAAGGCCGAGCACAGGTCCGTGCCGGCAATGTCACGCAAGACAGCGAGGAAGCGCTCGGCGAAGTCCGCCGTTCCGATGGCGGCGACAGCGGCAGTCAATGGCTCCGTACTATCCCGCTCAGCCATGACGGTTCTCCCGGGTCTGTCCTCCCGTCGGGGGGACAGACCGCAACGTGGGACGGGCTAGCTTCGGAAGCAGTTTTGCGGTCAACGAGAACAAGGAGGACACGCCATGGTACCCGCCCCGAAGATCAAGGGACTTTACCACTATTCCTTTCCATGCCGCGATGGCGAGGAGACGCGGAAATTCTACGAGGATCTGCTTGGCCTGCCGCTGGTCAACTGCATGACCGCCGACAAGGTGCCAAGCACTGGGGAAGAGAAGCCGTACGCGCATTTCTTCTTCGAGATGGGCGACGGCTCGTACATGGCCTTCTTCGACCTCGGCGAGAACGAGATGCCGCTGCCCTCCCCTAACACGCCCAGCTGGGTGATGCACTTTGCGATGGAAGTGGAATCGGTCGAAAAGGTGCTGCAGATGAAAGAACGTCTGATCGCGGCAGGCGTGACGACGACCGATGTGATCGATCATGAGTTTATCAATTCGATCTACTTCTTCGACCCGAACGGCCTTCGCCTCGAGATCACGGCGCGGACCGAAGAGCCGGGCTATATCGAGAAGGCCAAGAGCGAAGCTCACGCCGCCATGACGGCATGGACCGAAAAGAAAGCGAAGATGGTCGCCGCCAAGAAGGGCCGGGCTGCCTGACATCGTCTTATCCTCCCAGGACCGCAGGCGCCTCCAACGCCTGCGGCCGCCATCATTCGTCCAGCAGACGGTGCCGCCTGCTCCAGTCGGTCAGCGTGTCGAGACAGCTCTTCAGCTGCTCCGGCTGTCCGAGATAGTAATGCGTCGCATGCGGTATCCGCAGATAGTCCTTGTCCGGCGTGGCCAGCGCTGCCGCGATCGTCGGATTATGCGTCGCCGGAACGGCCTCGTCGGCATTGTTTTCGATCTGCAGCACGGGCGAGCGGCTGATCAGCCGCGCGTTCATCGGCCCTTTGGCGTTTGACAAATCGTAGCTCCACTGGCTGAGCCATGAGCGCAGCGTCGTATAGCGCGCCAATCCCACCGGCCCGACATTGACGGTACGCGGATCGCCCATATAGCTCCAGCCCGGCTTGCGGTCGTTCGGATCGATCGAGGTGTCGAACCACCGCACGTCGCACATCGTGCGGTGGACGACGAAGGCGCGCTCCTGTTCCGGCCCTCCGCGTGCCTTGAGACGTTCCAATGTGTCGAGACACCAGTTGGTGATCTTGCGGTTTCGCGCCACCTGTGCAGCGCGGAAACGCGCGATGAAGGCCGGCGAATAAGGCGGCTGGTCGGGACAATCCGGAGCGTAGATGTCGAGCGAAGGGTCGCGCCGGTCCGGGTTGAGCTCGTCGAGGACGGAAGGATCGAGCCACTCGGTCAGCGTCTCCGCCCGGGACAGATGCGCGGCGATGAAGATCACCCCATCTGCCGGCTTGAGACCGGCCTCCACCAGGTTTACCTCGTCGCCCGCCGGCGTGTGGGTGATCGTCGGGTTTTCCGCCTGCGCCTGGTAGAACAGCGACAGCGAGCCGCCGCCCGACCAGCCGACCAGCACGACCTTGGCGTAACCAAGTTCGTTTCGGGCGTAATCCAGCCAGCGGCCCAGATCTATCGCCACCTTCTCCATGATCAGTGCGCTGTCATTCTTCGGATAGCGGCTCGCCGCGCACAGCACATGCAGCCCACGGTCGGCGAGCGCCATCGGCATTGGCAGGAGTTGCAAGGTCGAGGTCGGGTGCATGAACACATAGACCGTGGATGATGGCTGAGCGGGCCGCAACAATTGACCCTCGAGATTGACGCGCCCCGAATTGCCGGCGAAGCCGTAGGTTTCCGTGAAACGGGCCGTATCCGGGAAGGAGACGATCAGCGGCACCCGTGTCCAGGTGGGGTCGTTGGCCAACATCCGCTCTCTCGCCTGCTCCTGCTTCATTGTCCATCACCCCTGGCGTCTGCCAGGAAATGCATTGTGCGCTCCCAGGCAACAGCCGCCTGCTCTGCATCCGGCGTGCCCGGCGCACCGCGGTTGAAGCCGTGCCCGGCCGGATAAAGGCGGATCTCGGCCTCAGTACGTTTGGCGCGCACGGTGTCCACGTTGCTCAAGGGGATCGAGCCGTCCATCTCGCCAAAATGCATCAGCACCGGGCACAAGGGCTTTGCATCGGCAAACTTCGCGATCATGCCGCCATAATAGCAGACGGCGGCGTCGAGGCCGTCCAGCTTTGTGGACGCCAGGAACGCCAGCGATCCACCGAGGCAGAACCCGACAAGTGACACCGCATCCGTCTCCTTGCGCAGGCGTTCGATCGCGGCTTCCGTGTCGAGCATCAACGCATCCCAGTCGAGCGACTTCAGATAGCCGAGCGCGGCAGCGATCTCGTCAGGCGAATAGCCGGACTCGAAATCTCGGATGAAGCGGTCGAACAAAGCCGGCGCCAATGCGACATAGCCGTCCGCGGCGAACTTGTCGCAGACGCTGCGGATATGGTCGTTAACGCCAAAAATCTCCTGCAGGACAACGACGCCACCAAGCGGCGTTCCCGCAGGCGCTGCGCGATAGCAGCCCAGTTCATGACCGTCGGCGGCGCGAAGCCGCAGCATTTCTCCCATGTCTGTATCCTTCAGGCTGATTTGCGGTCGTTGGAGATCGGATCGGCGAAATCTTCGCGCAAGACATCCGGCGGGCAGCCGAGCTTTCGCGACACTTCCACCGCGGCAGCATGCACGCGCTGCGCTGTACGCCCCTGGGGGTCGATATCGATATCGTTCTTCATGCCGAGCGCAGTGACCGCGGCGGCGATTTCACCGGCATAGTCGAAGATCGGCGCCGAAATGGAGGCGAAGCCCGCATTGATCTGACTGTCGGAGAAGGCCAGTTGTCGTTGCCGTATCAGCGCTAGGCTCTCCTCGGCCCGCTGCTTGAGCGTTGCGTCCACCGGCCGCTCGCGGGTCTCCACATGCTGGATCGCGGACCGCGCTTTGTAGGCAAGATAAACCCGCCCTGTCGCCGCCTGGTAGAGCGGCAGGACGTGGCCGACGCGGACCGACACCAGCACCTCGACCGTGGCGTCGACCTTGGCGATGATTACCGGCCCGCGATTGCCCCAGACGGTGAGAAAAACGAGCAGCCCGGTTTCCGATTGCAGCATGTCGAGCGCTTCCCGCGAAACTTGCGCGACATCGAGCTGACGCATCGCGGCTGCGCCGAGTTGCAGGGCGTAGCGGCCGAGACCGTAACGCATCGTGACCGGATCCTGCTCGACGAGACCGGCCTGGACGAAGCTCGCCATATAGAGATGCGCCTTGCTGGCTGGCATGTCTGCAAGCTCGGCGATCTTGCTCAGCGGCAGCTTGCCGCTGGCTCCTTCAAGCACGCGAATAAGCCGAAAGCCGACATCGATCGACTGGATACGGCGCTGTGTGCGGATCTTGGCTGTCATGACGCGTTCACACTCGTGGTAAGACCTGCGGAGACAGGTACTGTGGTTGCGTCATAGGTGAAAAGCCACTCGTAGCGCTGCCGGACCTTGGATTCCTCCCATTCGGCGTTGATATAGGCGTCCGCAAGTGCCGTGTCCGACAGCGCCGGATTGTGGAAGCGGCCGAGATTGGACTCCGCGCCCTTGACGATTTTCGAAGTGCGGTCGTTGCGCGCCGCCTCGTAATGTCGGAATGCCGAGCGATGGTCGTCGCCATTGGCGGCCAGCGCTCGTGCGAGAACGAAACCGTCTTCTATCGCCATCGCCGCCCCCTGCGCCAGGAAAGGCAGCGTCGGATGGCACGCGTCGCCCAGCAGCGTGACCCGGCCCTGTGTCCAGTGCTTCATCGGCTGGCGCAGCATCAGAGCCCACTTGTAGGGTGTGTCGATAGCCTTGATCAGCGTGTGCACGTCCTCATGCCAGCCTTGGTAGTCGGCGAGGCATTCCTCGACAGTTCCCGCCACCGACCATGACTCGACCTGCCAGTTGTCCCGCTCGACAACCGACACATAATTCATCAGTTCGCCGCGCCGCAGCAGATAGTGGATGACGTGTCCGCCCGGTCCGATCCAGTTCGTGCCGACGGGCAGGTGGAAGCGTTCCGGAAGCCGGTCGACCGGAATGACACCGCGCCAGGCGACGATGCCGGTAAATGTCGGCTTGTCGACGCCGAAGAGCGCTTCACGGATCACCGAATGCACGCCATCGGCGCCGATTGCGATATCGGATGCGGCCGTGGCACCGTCGGCGAAGCGCAGCGTCACCGTTCGCGAAGTCTGGTCGACGCCAATGCACTTCATGCCGAGCTTGATCGCGTCGGGAGCGATTTTTCGGATACCGGCCGCGAGGGCCTGGTGCAGGTCGTTTCGATGGATCGTGATGTAGGGAAAGCCGTACTGTGCTACCGATACCGGGCCGAGATCGAACAGCTTCCATGTCTTGCCGGTGTTCCATAGACGGATTTGCTTGCCGCCCGGCTCGCTGGCGACGTCCATGATTTCTTTTTCAAGGCCGAGAGCAAACAGGACACGTGTACCGTTGGCACTGATCTGGACACCCGCGCCAACCTCTCGAAGCTCCGGCGCCTGCTCGAAGACTTCAACATCGAAACCCTGCCGCAGCAACCCAAGCGCTGCAGTGAGCCCGCCGATACCGCCTCCGACGATCGAGATTTTCATGCCTGGGACACTCCGAATTGACGTGAAGGATGAAACGCAACCTGATCGATGTCAATTTCGTTTTGACAGAGTATAACTCAATTTGCTTAAATCCAATGACTGACCATCGGTCAATCTTGTTGGCAGGACATCCAATGTCCGCATTGACATTGGATGTAAGGTGTCCTGATATATGGGTACCATGTGATCTGCCAGATTTGAAGCACGGGAAAACGGCAAGCGAACGATGTGCGGCGCTTTGAAATAATCAAATCGAGTTGGCCACGACGAGCGACCTCGGGAGAAGGTCTCTGTCACCTAAGTGAGCCATACGGTGAAGACAGCGACGCACTGGAGTGACATAGACCCGGGAGGAGATTGATGATCAAGGTGAGGAGCCCGCAGGATCTTGGCGCGGGAATACTGTTTCTGCTGTTCGGGCTGGCGGGTATCTTTCTCGGCCGCGATCTCGATTTCGGCAGCGCGCGAAACATGGGTCCCGGCTATTTCCCGATTCTCATTTCCTGTTTCATCGTTGTCATCGGAGCGATCGTCGCGGGCCGGGCGTTTTTGGTCGAAGGCCCTGCGATTGAGCGGGTGCAGTTCCGACCGATCTTCATGCTGCTCGTCGCGCTCGCCGTCTTCGGTTTTCTCATCAGCCAGATCGGCGTCGTACTAACCTCGATCCTGATGATGATCGTGGCGGCTTATGCCCGGCCGCACGTCAGGATCGTCGAGACCCTGATCTTCGCCGTCTGCGTCGCGATTTTCGTGGCAGTCGTGTTCGTGTTCGGCCTCAACCAGCCGATGCCGCTGTGGTGGAATGGCTAGATGGAAATGATCGATCATCTGGCGACGGGTTTCGCCGCCGCCGCCTCGTGGCAAAACCTGCTGTTCTGCCTGATCGGCGTGTTGCTCGGCACGCTGATCGGCGTTCTGCCCGGCATTGGGCCTATTCCAACCCTGGCCATCCTGCTGCCCATCACCTTCGGGCTCGATCCGCTGTCAGCGCTCATCATGATGGCCGGCATCTATTACGGTGCCCAATACGGCGGTTCGACCACCTCGATCCTGGTCAACATGCCGGGCGAAGCGTCCTCGGTGGTGACCTGTATCGAGGGCCATCAAATGGCCAAGCGCGGCCGTGCCGGATCGGCGCTCGCAACCGCCGCGCTAGCCTCGTTCTTTGCCGGCTGCGTCGGAACCGTCTTCCTCGCCGGCTTCGGGCCATTGCTCTCCAAAATCGCCCAGCAGTTCACCTCGCCGGACTATTTCTCGCTGATGGTGCTCGGACTTGTGATGGCAGTCGTCTTGGCGCACGGGTCGGTGCTGAAAGCAGTCGCCATGGTGCTCATCGGCCTGCTGCTCGGCCTCGTCGGCACCGACGTCAACACCGGCCTGACACGCTACACGTTCGACATCAACGGCCTGTGGGAAGGCATCGATTTCCTGCCGCTCGTGCTCGGGCTCTACGGCATCGTCGAGATCATCCGCAACCTCGAGAATCCGCCGGCCAAACGAGCCCCGATCTCGACCCGCCTGCGCGACGTCTGGCCGACGCGCGAGGAGTTCCGCCTGGCCTGGCCGGCGGCGCTCAGAGGCACGGGCATCGGGTCCGTGCTCGGCATCCTTCCCGGTGGCGGGGCGGTGCTGGCTTCTTTCGCCAGCTATACGGTCGAAAAGAAGATCACGCGGCAGCCTGAGAGATTCGGGACGGGCGCCATTGAAGGCGTGGCGGGGCCGGAGGCAGCCAACAATGCCGCGGCGCAGACATCCTTCATTCCCCTGCTCACCCTCGGCATTCCGTCCAACCCGGTGATGGCGATCATGATGGGCGCGATGATCATCCAGGGCATCCAGCCCGGCGCCGCCGTCATGACCGCACGGCCGGAATTGTTCTGGGGCATGGTTGCTTCAATGTGGATCGGCAATCTGATGCTGGTCATCATCAACCTGCCTTTGCTCGGCATCTGGGTGAAGCTGCTCTCGGTGCCGTACCGCTTCCTCTATCCGGCAATCCTGCTGTTCTGCGCTGTCGGCGTCTATTCGACCAGCACCGAGCCCTTCATGATGGTGCTGATGATGGTCTTTGCGGTCTTCGGCTACATTCTGATGAAATTCGGCTGCGAACCGGCTCCGCTGGTCCTCGGCTTCATCCTCGGACCGCTGATGGAAACCAATCTCCGGCGCTCGCTCACCCTTTCGCGCGGGGATCCGATGATCTTCCTCGACCGGCCGATCTCGGCAGTGCTGCTGGCAGCCACGCTGCTGATGATCCTGCTGATCGTGCTGCCGCAGTTTCGCAAGACCCGCGAGGTGGCCTTCCAGGAGGATTAGGCCCGCTTTCGCATCCATTCGTGCCGTACATAAAAATCACCCAGGAGGAGAAGAGAATGTCCGACCACCAGTTTTCCATTACACGCCGTAAGGCGCTGGCCCTCGCGCTCGGCGGCGCGGTGCTGCTTGCGCCAGGGCTTGCCTTCGCCCAAAGCGGCTATCCCAGCAAGAACATCAGCTTCATCTGCGCTTTTCCGGCGGGCAGCGGCGCGGACGTTCTCGTCCGCTTCTTTGCCGACAAGGTGGCTGCGGTCTCCGGACAGACGGTCATCGTCGAGAACAAGCCCGGCGCCGCCGGTGGCATTGCGAGCCAGTTCACCGCCCGCGCGCCGGCCGACGGCCATACGATCTTCGTGCATTCCGGCAATTCGGTCGCGGGCAATATGTGGCTGATGAAAAAGCCGCCGGTGGACGCCGCCAAGGATCTGCATACGATTGCGACCGTCAACAAGCAGGCCTTCATGGTCACCGTGCGCAAGGACAGCCCCTACCAGACGCTGGCCGATCTTGTCGCGGATCAGAAAGCGAAAGGCGACAAGGGCTCCTATGCCGTCAATGCGACGTCCGGCAGGGTTCTGGCCGAGGAGTTCAAGCAGCTTGCCGGCCTAGAGACGCTCCCCGTCTCCTATGGAACCGCATCGGATTCGGTCAACGATATGCTGAGCGGGCAGGTCGATTTCGGCGTGCATGATCCGGTCTTCGCCCTGTCGCAGGTGCGCGGCGACCGTTTCCGGGTTCTGGCCGTAGGCGCTGGCGAACGGCTTCAGGGCATCCCCGACGTTCCCACCTTCAAGGAGCAGGGCTACGACATCGACCAACTCGGCTGGTGGGGAGTTATGGTGCCGGCCGGCGTGCCCGCCGATGTCGCCACCACGATCAACGGCTGGTTCAACAAGGTGCTTGCCGAGGATGCGACGAAGGAATTCCTCATGAAGCAGGGCGGCGACCCCTACATCTCGACTCCGGAGGAGTCGCAGAAGCTGATGGAAGACACCATTACGGAGTGGAAGCGCCTCGTCGAAGTGGCGAAGATACCGGCTCAGTGATCGGAAATACCTCGACCATAGGGCGTCGGCGTAAACGCCGGCGCCCTTGTTCCAAGGTCGATCAAGCGCATGCCCTTTCTTCTCCGTATAAACGCGTTCCGGCAAGATAGCATGCGTCCCGTATGCTTGCAGTGGCGGCTCTTCTCGGTTAGGCCGGATTGAGGAAAGAGGGGCAGACTGCATTGTCCAAGACCAAGACTTCAGCCAAGGCCGACCGCAAGATCCTGCGGCCGCGCGCTATGTTCTTTCTCAATCAGGCGAACCATGCCGTCCGCAGCCGGCTTGACGCGGCGCTGGGCGTCATGGAGATGACGGGCATCCAATATACGGTGCTCAGCGTTATAGGCGCTCATGCGGGGCTGTCGTCGGCGGAACTCTCGCGGCGTTTCTATGTCACGCCGCAGACGATGAACGAACTCATCTCCGCCTTGGAGCGCCGCGATCTCATCGTCAGGAAGGCCGATCCGGCGAACCGCAGGATTCTGCGCATGAACGTCACAGATACCGGCCGCGACATGCTTTCGAAATGCGATGCGCTCGCCGATGCTGTCGAACAGGATGTCTTCGGCGCGATGCCCGAAGAAGACTATCGCAGGCTGGCAGAACTCGCCCGCGATCTCGCGCGGCATCTGCGCACGCGAGATGAGCCGGCGGGGTAGCTAGGGTTCAGAACCCCTTAAGATGATCGAAATGGCGCCTGAAACGGCAAAGAGATGCCCGGAGAAGCGGGAAGGTCGATGTCTATCCACCGACCGAGCGGTTCGACGCCGCAGGTCACAGCCGTTTCGGCGTCCGGAGGATGTAGTCCATTTGACCGGCAACTGCGTCACGCAGGCTCGAAAATGGTCAACATTTCCTTCGCCTCCGCTCATGCATTTTTCGCTTGCGAAAAAATACTAGAATGAAGGTTCTCGCATGCGCTTATCGAAAAAGTCTGCAACTTTTTCGGCGCATGCGAATGTACCCAGCCAAATAGCCTCACACCATTTCGACCATATTAACAGGTCCTGACCCTACCCTTTCAAGCCGAGCAGTTTCTCGGCATTGCCATGATACAGCTTGTTGCGAAGCTCGTCGGTGATATCGAGCGCATCGAGAATCTTCAACGTCTCGCGAATATACATCGGCCCGCCTTCTGGATCGAAGGGTGCATCCGAAGCGAACACGACGCGATCCTCGCCGAAGAACTCGACTGCGTGCTCGATCGCCTTCCGCGACCCAAAAGAGGCGGTGTCGGCATAGAATTCCTTGAAATACTCGAGATGCGGCCTTTTCAATGCCGACAGCACCGGCCGCAGATCGCGGTCGGAAGTGCGCTTGCCCATCTGGTCCCAGCCTGCGCCGACGCGACCCTCGAAAAACGGGATCATGCCGCCGGCGTGGTGGGTCAGCACCTTCAGGCCGGAGAACTTGTCGAACATGCGGGAGAACACCATGCGCGCCATGGTGGCCGAGGTTTCGTATGGCCAGCCGAGAGTCCAGAATATCTCGTATTCGGAGCGCTTCTCGGTCTCATAATCGGAGAACTCCTGCGTTCGTGCCGGATGCAGGAAGATCGGCTTACCGGATTTCGCCATATAGTCGAAGAACGGTTCGAACTCCGGAAGATCCACCGGCTTGCCGTTGATGTTGGTGAATATCTGCACCCCGACAGCGCCGAGATCCTCGATCGCGCGGCGGCTTTCCTCGACCATCGCGTCGGGATTGTTCATCGGCGCTGTGGCGACAAAGGCGGGAAAGCGATCCGGGTATTTCTGCACCAGTTCGGCCATGGAGTCCGAGCCGATCTGCGACAGTTCGAGCGCCACGTCCGGCCCGGCGAATTTTTCAAGCGGCGGCGAGGCCAGAGAGAGAATTTGCTGATAGTCGCCCCCGAACATGTCCATGACCTCGAAGCGGCGGTCGAGATCGGTCATCATCGGCACGTCGCCCGAGCGCTTGGTCATCTGGGTCATGGTGCCCAGTTCCTTGACGAGGCGCTCGAAGAACGGCTTCGGCCAGATGTGGTTGAAGATATCGATCTTCTTCATGGGGTTCCTCCGATATGTCAGGTTGCCTGATAATGTATTGATTGATGATGTCGGGTCAACTGGCGGGGACGTGATTTAACCAACCTGGCCCAGCTTGCCGGGGTTCATGATGCCTGCCGGATCCAGCGCTGCCTTGATGGCGTTCATCACGTCTACCGCGTCGCCATGCTCCCTGCGCAGATACGGCAGCTTGGTGATGCCGATGCCGTGCTCGCCGCTGAACGTACCCCCCATCTCCATCGCGCGTGCATAGAGACGTTCAGCAAGGCGCTCCGCCTCCGCCAGCTCCTCGACGATCTCCGGCTTGATGAGATAGCCGACATGGAAATTGCCGTCGCCGACATGGCCGATGATCTTAGCTGTCAGGAAGGACTGGTCGACATCGGCCCGCGCGGCAAGCACAGCTTCGGCAAGACGCGAGATCGGCACGCAGACATCCGTCGTGTAGGTCTTGCAGCCCGGCCGCAGCGACTGGTTGGCGTAGATCGTTTCGTGCCGCGCCTTCCACAGCCGTTCGCGGTCTTCCGGCAGAGTCGACCAGGCAAAGTCCGAGCCGCCGAAATCGGCGGCGATGGCTGCGACCGACTGCGACTGCTCCTCGACCCAGCGCGGACTGCCATGAAACTCGAGGAACAAGGTCGGTGCCCGTTTGAGACCGAGATTGGAATGGGCATTGGCGGCATCGACGGCGACCTCGTCGAGGAACTCGATCCTGGCGACGGGAATGCCGCTCTGCATCGTGGCAACCACCGCTTCGACCGCGCCGCGCATCGTCTCGAAAGTGCAGATCGCCGATGCAATCGTCTCGGGGATGGGCTGCAGCCGCACTGTCACCTCGGTGATGACGCCCAGCGTGCCCTCGGCGCCGACGAACAGCTTGGTCAGGTCGTAGCCGGTGGACGATTTCTTGACACGCCGCCCGGTGGCAATGACCGCACCGGTGGGCGTAACGACGCGCAGCGCCAACACATTCTCACGCATCGTACCGTAGCGGACCGCCGTGGTACCGCTCGCCCGCGTCGAGGCCATGCCACCAAGCGAGGCGTCGGCGCCCGGATCGACAGGAAAGAACAGGCCCATGTCGCGCAGGTGGGTATTCAACTGCTTGCGCGTCACGCCGGCTTCGACCACTGCGTCGAAGTCCTCGCTGTTGACCGCGACGATGCGGTTCATACGGCTGACATCCAGCGAGATGCCGCCCCTCAGAGGGATCGTGTGACCCTCCATCGAAGAGCCGGCGGCAAACGGCGTGACCGGGACACCATGCTCGAAGCAGGATGCTACCACGCGTTGGACATCGTCCTCGCTCTCGGCGAAAACCACGGCATCAGGCAAACGGGTCGGCTGACGCGACATGTCGTGGCCGTGATGGTCGCGCACCGCATCGGCAACAGACAGCCGCTCGCCGAAATGCGCTTTCAGCAGCTCTATCGTCTGCTGCAGGGGGCTCGTCATCAGGTCACGCCCCTGCGGCTGCGCGGTGATAGCGCGAGCGCTGGATTTCCTTGGAGGTGATGAACTCCAGCAGGACCGGAATGCCGGCCTCCGTTTTCTCGATACCGCGCAGGATCGCGGGTACGATTTCCTCCGGCTGGGTCACCCGCTCGCCATAGGCTCCCATGGCGCGCGCGAAGGCGGCATAGTCACCGGAAATGTCCGTCGAACGGTATTTCTCGGTCGAGACCGGCATGATCGGCAACTCCATTGCCATGGAGAAATTGTTCAGCAGGATCGACAGAATCGGGATCCGCTCGCGCACGGCGGTCTCAAAGTCCATGCCGGTAAAGCCGATGGCCGCATCGCCCCAAACATTGATGCAGAGCTTGTCGGGATGGGCAAGCTTTGCGCCCATGGCGAGGCCGAGCCCATAACCGAGCTGGGTCGTTTTCCCCCAGCCGATATAGGTCAGCGGCTCGACCGTCTTCCAGAACGGCGAAAGCTGGTCGCGCGGGCTGCCGGCGTCATGCGTAATGATCGTGTTCGCTACGTCGACCGTGTGCTGCAAATCCCACAACACCCGATACGGTGAAAGCGGTGCGTCCTGCGATGTCAGTTTCGGCATCCATTCGGCAAGCCAAGCCGCCTGGACTTCGGCGATCTCCGCAGAAATCTCCGCCGCGTCCCGGCCGGGCGTGCCGCGTGCGTCGAGTTCCGCCAGCACGGCGTCGAGCGTCAGGCCGGCATCGCCGATAAGCGCCACCTTGGCCTCGATGTCCTTGTTTACATGATCCGGATCGAGCGTGGCGTGGATCATGGTCTTGCCGAGGGGCATCTGCACCCCGAAGGGGGTTTCGGTGAAAGAGCAACCGATGCCGAAGATCAGGTCCGAGGTATCGAGAAAGTGGCGCAGCGTTTTCGAGATCGCGGCACCGCCTGCCCCAATGGACAGGGCATGCGTCTCGGGAAATGCACTCTTGCCTTCGAGGCTGGTGGAAACGGGTATCGCCAGACGCTCGGCCAGCGCCTTCAACTGCGGCCAGGCACGGGCATAGTGTACGCCCTGCCCGGCATAAAGTACCGGACGCTTCGCAGCTACGAGCAGATCGACGGCAGCCGCTACAGTTGCCGGATCGGGTCCATAGCGGGTTGTCAGCACCGGCCGATAGTCAAGCGGCTCCGGTACCTCGTGTTGCCACATGTCATTGGGGATCTCGATCAAGACCGGACCGCCGCGACCGTTGCGCAGCCGGCTGAAGGCGCGTCGAAAAACGTTCGGCACCTCGTCGGCCGATGTAATCGGCTCGGCCGACTTGGTGATCGTGGCCATCGAAACGGTGGCGTTGTAGTTTGGCGCGATATGGGCAAGCCGACGTTCGTATCCCATCGGAAGAACCAGCAGCGGCACCGATTCCGAATAGGCCTGCGCGACACCGCCATAGGCGTTCTCGGTGCCGGGGCCGAGCTGCATGGCGAAAACGCCGATCTTGCGGCCGGAGGACAGCCGCGAGATCGCATCGGCCATGTGGATGCCGGTGCGCTCCTGCCGCACGATGACGGGGCGGATATCGGCTTCCGCAGCCCGCTCCAGCACATGGTTGACGGGATAGCCGCAGATAAGCTCAACGCCCTCGCGCTTGAGGATTTCGGCAATCGCTGCACCGAGTTTCATGCAGAATCTCCTTCTTTGGCTTTCCACGTCCAGGCCGTCGGATGTCTTACGGGCGCCTTGCGGGCCTCGGCGGTCGAGCGCAGTCCGGACTGGCCCAGTGCAATGGTGAATTCGTCGATGAAGCTCGCCGCCATGTGGCGGGCGCCGTCATCGCCGATGGCCGCGAGCGCCAACATGAACGCACGTGCGGAAAAGCAGGATTGCGCGCCGCAGGCGAGCGCCCGCATCATGTCGACGCCTGAGGTCACGCCGCTGTCGAGGATCACCGTCATATCGCGACCAACAGCCGCGGCGATGGCCGGCAGCATGTCGATCGACGCTGGCGCGGCGTCGAACTGGCGGCCGCCATGGTTGGAAACGATGACGCCGTCAAAGCCGAGAGAGCGCGCCGTCTCCGCATCTGCCGGGTGCAGCACGCCCTTGACAAGCATCGGCCCGCGCCATGTCTCGCGCAGCCGGACCAGAACGTCCCAGCCGAAGCCACCGCCGACATGGCCGGCCACAAACGCAGCAGGATCGCGCCCTCCGGCATAGGCCTCCATATTGGCGAAGCTTGGCTTGCCCCGCTTCGCCAGGGCCCGGAGCCAGTGCGGCGACGCGGCGACATCCAGCATGTTACGGTAGCCGAGCCGAAACGGCATGGCGAAACCGTTGCGCAGATCGCGAGGCCGCTTCGAACGGACGGGCACATCCAGTGTTGCCACCAGCACCTTGGCGCCCGCGTTCTGCGCGCGCGCTGCTAGATCGAAACTCACGCGGTGCTCGTCGGCTGCAATCGGATAGAGCTGAAACCAGGTAACGTCAGCCGCCCAGCGCGCGACGTCCTCGATGCGGGCCGTCGCCAGCGTGCCGACGAGATAAGGAATGTTCATCCTCTGCGCCGCACGCGCGAACAGTTCCGTCGCGCCAGGCCACATCAGCCCGTCCATGCCGATCGGCGAGATACCGATCGGGGCAGCGTAGCGATGGCCGAACAACTCCACCGAGGAGTCGACATCCCGAACATCCCGCCCATAGCGCGGCACGATCTCGATGCCCTTCAATGCCGAACGGTTGCGCGACAAACCGCTTTCGTCGCCCGCTCCGCCCTGGAGAAACTGGAAGGCAAATCGCGGTATCCGCCGCGCCGCGCTCTTCTCCAGATCCTCGACAGTCGGAAACTTCCGCCGAAGCAGCGGGAGCCGTTGCGCCAGCCTTGCCTCCTCAGGGGTCTGGTGTGAGACGGGGTCCACTAATATCCCACGATGACTTCCAGCAGAGCCTGCCGGCCCGACCGGGTTTCGGCCAGCGCTCTCTGGATCGCGGCGGGGAGTGCTGCGCCGTCGTCGACCCGTTCCGCATGCGCGCCATGCGCCCGCGCAATCGCGGCATAATCCGGCGATGGGTCGAGTGCCGTGATCGGCATCACGTTGGCTGCCGCCGCCTTGCCGTCCGGATACATATAGAGCGTCGAGCGGCGCACCGCGTTCCAGATCCCGTTGTTGAAAACGACGGTGAGCAGCGGAAGCTTGAGCGCTGCCGCCGTCTGGTGGCAGGCCACGGGGTTGGCGAACATATAGGATCCGTCGCCGATCGTGGCGACGACCTGCTTGGCGCGATTGCCAAGCTGCGCGCCGAGCGCAGCCGTCAGGCCCCAACCCAAACCGCCGGAGAGTGGTGTCGAAAAGTAGCTGCCCGGCGCATCGAACTGCATGGCGCTCGGATCAACGCCGAGCTCGTTGAAAAACACAGTGTTCTGGTCGGCCGCATCGGACAGGCATTTGCTGACATAGCCAGGCGACATCGGCGCGCCGTTCCCCGTCGACAGCCGCTTCTGCAATGCGGCATCGGCCTCGGCGCGAAAGGCGGCAATGCGGGCGCGGCGGTGGGCGAAATCCTCGGCTGCGGGCGCGCGCTCGCGCATGGCCGTATCCAACGCGGCAATGCCTGCGTTCAGTCCGCCCGCCAGCGAAATGTCGATGCGGAAGCTGCGCATGGGCAGAGCGCGATACAGCGGCTCTGGGCCCACGGCAATGATCGTGCAGGTGTCCGAAGGCTGGACGTGGTCGGCGATCCACGGGACCATTGCACTTGCAACGACGATCACATCGGCGTCGCGGACCCACGCCGTCGGCTCACGGCCGACATGCATCGGGTGGCTTGTCGGGAGCGACTGGCGCGTCGCCCAAAATTCGACAACCGGCAGGGCAAAGCGTTCGGCGAACCCGGCCAGCGGCTCGAAGCCGTCACTAACCTCGCCGCTTTGCGTGATGATGACGGGGTTGTGCGCCTGGGCCAGCACATCAGCCGCGCGTGCCACCAGATCGCCGGCCGGCGGGCCATAGGTCGTCGGTGCAAGATTGGGCTGGGAAGCCGGCGCTGCGGAGGCCTCGGCAAGAGCCTCGCGCGGCAGGCTGACATAGACCGGACCGCGCGGCTCGCTCATCGCGATGCTGATCGCGCGGTCGATCGCCGGCCCCGCCTGGTCGGCATAACGCAGCTCGTAGTCCCATTTGACGATCTCACGCACCATCCCGGCCTGGTCGCGCATCTCCTGGCCCCAATGGATCGGGCTCGACCGGCTGCCGAAGCGCCCGCTCTCGGTCAACGGAGTGCGTCCGGAGCACATCAGGATCGGTACGTTTTCAGACGCTGCGTTGATCAGCCCCATGACCGAATTGGCCAGGCCCACATTGACATGCACCATCACGGCAGCCGGCTTGCCGGTTGCAAGATAATAGCCATGCGCCATGCCCACAGCGACGCCTTCATGCGGGATCACCAGAGGTTCGGGCATCGCAATGCCGCTTTCCGGTGAGCGCGCATAAGCCTCGATGATCGATGGGAAATCAGTGCCGCCATTGGCCAGCAGAACGTCGATGCCGGCTGCCTTCATGCGGCCGAGCACGGCCTCCGCGGCAAATGCGCCTTCTGGACGGATGTGCTTCATGGCATCGGCCTCCCTTGTTTGAGCCGTCCTAGACGGTGACGCTCAGCGTCTTGGTGACGAGGAAGGCGTCTATACCTTCCATGCCGACCTCGGACCCGTGACCGCTCTCCTTGACGCCGCCAAACGGCGTTTCGGGCATGGAGATGTTAAACGAGTTGATGCCGACCATGCCCGCCTCGATGGCGTCGCCCAGCCGGACAATATTTGCGGCAGATGAGGTAAAGGCATAGGCCGCCAGACCGTAAGGCAGGCTGTTGGCCTTACGAACAGCGTCGTCCAGGTCGGTGAACGGATTGAGCACGGCGACAGGACCGAACGGCTCTTCGCTCATGATCCGCGCATCGCCGGGCACATCCGCAAGCACCGTTGGCTCAAAGAAGCTGCCGTCGTTTCCGATGCGCCTTCCCCCGCTCAACAGCTTCGCCCCCTTGGCAACCGCGTCCTGCACCAGCGCTTCCACCGCGTCGCGCCGTCGATTATGGACGAGCGGCCCCATCTGGGTGCTTGCGTCCAGCCCGTCGCCGACCTGAATTTTGCCCGCCCGCTCGGCGAAGCCCTCGCAGAAGTGCTTGTAAGATGCTTCCTGCACATAGAAGCGTGTCGGAGAGACGCAAACCTGGCCGGAATTCCGGAATTTGCGCAGCACGCCCATATCGAGCGCGTTGGCGATATCGGCGTCGTCGAAGACCAGGACCGGCGCGTGGCCACCAAGCTCCATCGTCGTGCGCCTGAGCCCGTCCGCGGCGAGCTTGATCAGATGCTTGCCGACCGCCACCGAGCCGGTGAAGGAGACCTTGCGAATGATCGGCGAGGCCAGCAGATGGCGCGAGATCGTGTCCGGCACACCGAACACGACAGCGATTGCGCCGGCCGGTACGCCAGCGTCGACCAGACAGCGAGCCACCGCAAGCGCCGAGGCAGGGGCTTCCTCACCCGGTTTGTAGACCATGGTGCAGCCTGCGGCGAGCGCCGAACCCATCTTCCGCGCGGCGTTGCCGATCGGGAAATTCCAGGCGGAAAAACCGGCAGCGGGGCCTACCGGTTCGCGCACCACGGTGAAGCGCGTGTCGTGCAGGCGGCCGGGAATGACACGGCCATAGCTGCGGCGGCCTTCCTCGGCGAACCATTCCATTTCCTCGCAGGCGAAATGCGTCTCGAGCCGAGCTTCTGCCAGCGGTTTGCCCATTTCCAAGGTGGCCAGGCGGGCGATGTCCTCCTGGCGCTCACGCATCAGCTCGGCAGCCTTCTTGAGGATCTTGCCACGCTCGCGTGGATTGACATGTCGCCAAGACGCGAATGCCCGTTCGGCGGCCGCCAAGGCGCGGTCGAGATCGGCTGTGGTGGCATGCGGTACGACGCCAATGGCGCGGCCTGTGGCGGGGTTGACCACCGGCTGAGTCTCGCGCTCGGATGCTTCGATCCAATCGCCGTCGATGAGAAGTGTCGGCGAAACATAGTCGCCCGGCGCGGCTGGGGTCATGGATAGGGCGTTCATCAGTCGTCCTCCTCGATCCGATGCAGGCCTGACCGTATCATCAGGGAACCTGATACTTGTCAAGGGTGGATCACGCGATTGAATGATATCAGGATGCCTGATATTCATCAACCATCATTGAATGCGATCTGGAGGCTCAGGGGATGAATGACGGCACGGAGGTGTGGCGGGGCGGCGTCAATTCCTGGGAATGCGACGAGATGGGCCACATGAACACGCGCTTCTATGTCGCGCGCTGTATGGAAGGCATCTCCGTTCTGTTCGCGCTCGCCGGCCTACCGGGCTGTTTCGCATCAGGCGCGACCGTCACCGCCGAGGTCGACGAGATGCATATCCGCTTCCATCGCGAGGCCCAGGCAGCGGCGCCTCTTTATCTGGTGGCAGGGTTCTCCAGACTCGGCGGACACGATGCGGAGATCGTGGCCCTGTTGCGGCATGATGCCGATGGCGCCGTTGCAGCCACCTTGCGCGTCGCATTGCATGCATGCACGCCATCCGGCGACGCCATCGCCTGGCCGGCCGACTTTTCACGGAAGGCCGCCGATCTCCTCATGAAAGTACCCCCCGAGGCGCGCCCGCGCAGCGTGAAAGCCGGCCCCGCTCCGTCCTTCGATGGCATCTCGGCGCTTGCCTCCCACAGGCGGATCGCCCTTGGCTCCGTTGGCATGGCCGACTGCGATGCCTTCGGGCGCATGCTCCCGCAAAAATTCATAGGCACCGTCGCAGATGGCATCCGCGGCTTGATGGCGCCGTTGCGTGCGCTCGTCGCGCAGCATGCTGAAGCCGTGCCGCAACGGTTCGGCGGAGCGGTGCTCGAGTTCCGCATCGTCCATCTCGGCCAGCCCCGCATCGGCGATTGCTTCGAAGTCCGCTCCGCCTTCACCGGCGCGGATACGAAGACCCTATCGGTTGAACACTGGATGGTCGATCCGGTCGACGGACAAGTCTGGGGCTACATGGAATCGGTCGCTGTCGTCTTCGATCTCGACCGACGCAAGATCGTCGGCATCACACAGACCGCAACCGACGCGCTCCGCCCTCTGATGCTCGCCTGACCGGGCGCAAAAGCTCTTGCATCGGCTATTCGGCCGGGTTCATCGGCGCGCAGTCGAAATTGGCCGCATCGTCGGTGTTGCCCGACCCCTTGTAGGTCGCAATGGTCGGATAAGGACACAGCGGCCGCGTCATTTCACTGTCCTTCTTCGAAGCGATGATGCGTTCTGGCGCCTCGCCCTTCTCGACCCAATTCTCCAGCGCCGTCAGCATATCGAACCGGTCCGGTCCAGCACCGCCACCGCAATGACCGACGCCGGGCGCGAGGAAGTAGCGCACGCTATCCGTCACCGGCGTATCGATCTGCGGCGCAACGACGGCCTCCATCTGCTTGTAATAATGCAAGGTCTGCAGCGCACTCGGGCCGGAATCGTTGAAGCCGTGCCACAAAAGCATCTTGCCGCCGCGCTTGACGAAAGGCGAGATGTCCGGATTGTCCGGGATCATATGCTGCGTCGCCTTGGTCCTGAGCAATTCGGCCATCTCCGTGTCAGGGTCGAAGCTGAGCGGATCCCACTCAGGATCAAGTTTGTAGAGATATGCCGTGGCTACACCGCCGAAATGCACGTTCAGCCCCTTGGGCAATGGCGGGATGCCGACGAAACGCATTGTCCAGTCGCCTTCGCCGCCGCGCATTGTCGGATCCGACACGGTCAGCCCGTCGGGCGTGACATAGCCGGCGTAGAGCTTACGGACTGCTCCTGCCTGCTCTTTTGACAGGCACTGCGCACCAGCCGCCTGACCTTCCTTGCACTCGATCTCCGCAGGGTCCCACGAACAGGCTAGCGGGTTGGTGAGATAGCCATCTTTTACGCCGTCGAGGCCGTCGCAGGCGGTGACGACCGCATCGCGGATCAGCGGCACCTGCTCCTTTGTGATGAGCGCCCCCGGCGTGTTGCGGAAAAACTGCGCCCGCTGGATCGACTGCGAATAGAGCACCCAGCTGAACACCGGCGCTCCGGCGATGATGCCATCAAAATCTTCGGGATGACGCTGCGACTCCGTCATGCCTTGGCGTCCGCCCGTAGAACAGCCCTGCCAATAAGCCTGCGTTTGCGGTCGCCCGTAATACGCCTTGATCAGTTCCTTACCGACGATTGCGGACACATGTGCCGCGCGCTCGCCGAAATCGGCAAGGACGACTTCGTTCAGCTTGCCCTTCTCGGTGATCATCCACTCCATGCCGAGCGATTCCGTTCCAGCATGGCCCATATTCGTGCCGATCGTCGCATAGCCCCGCTTCAGCGCCGGAGCCACCGTCTCCAGCTTGGTATCGCCCGCGAACCCACCGCCGCCCGCCGCCAGAAGCTTGCCGTTCCAATCCATCGGAAGCCTCGTCATCGTGACGATCTTGGAACCGGGCGCGGACGAATTCGTCGCCTCGACTTCGCAATAGGCGGGCAACCCGTCGGCGGCCGCCACATCCCGAGCAGCACTGACGACTGTGTCGGCGACAAGACCAGGCTGCATGAGTCCGGCGCATTCGGCAGCCTGGGCCGCTTGCGAGCTCCCCGCTGCCAAGGCCCATGCCAGTCCCAAGGCGATGGTCGTACGTTTCGTTTGCATCATCTCTCCTCCCCTTTGGATTTGGTCAGTTCCAATCCCATACCACCGCGACCTATGCTCCCCCTCTCGGGAATTCCGATCAGCGAAAACGCTCGGCGGTCGCGACGCTGTTCATCAACGCCGCGAGTTCCTTGCGGGCGGCGAAAGATGTCTCGGGCGCCGTGGACAGGAAGGCCTTTACCGCACGGACGGTGGCGACCGAGTTCATCGCCAATTGGCCGACGATCCGCTCGGTCTCGGCTCCCAGTGCTTCGTCCGCGACGACCACTCCGATCAGGCCGAGCGTTTTGGCCTCCGCCGCGTCCACGGCGTCGCGGGTCAGCACCAGACGGGCCAAGGCGGCTCGCGGGATGCGGTCGGCCAATGCGTTCATCACCAGCGTCGGCGCGATGTCGTGGTTCATCTCAGGCACCTGGAAGCGCGCCGTGTCGGCTGCCACTGCGACATCCGCGAGAGCCGCAATCGCGCAACCGACGCCGTTGGCGCTCCCGCGCACCTGGGTTACGAAGGGCACCGGCATCTCCCGGAGCGTCTGGTAGAAATCGAGCACGGGGTCCGAGATCCGCCGCCGCAAGTCGAGCGCCGTAGCTCGCGTCCCAGCAGCCGGCATCGCCGCGCTGCGTCCAGTGCAGAAATCAGCGCCCGCAGCCTTGATCAACACCACGCGCGTTTCGGGATCGAGGACACGCAGCCCCGCCGTGATTGCATCCGCCATGACCGGGGTCAGGGCGTTGCCTTGTTCAGGACGATTCAACTCTATCTCAAGGACATGATCATCCCTCTGGCTGATACTCACCTCTTCGGTCACTGGCCTGTTCCTCCGTTGTCTTTCAGACTTCCCTGTGCGTCCTGTATTGCCTGCCAGATGCGCATCGGCGTCGCCGGCATCTCGACATGACGGACGTCGAGATGGGCGAGCGCATCGACGACGGCATTGATGGTGACGCCAAGCGCCGGGGTCGTGCCGCCTTCGCCGCCTGGCCTGAAACCCATCGGATGGTTTATCGACGGCACCTCGCTCACATCGGTCACGAAACTCGGAAAGTCGCTGGCGCGCGCCAACGCATAATCCATCATGCTCGCCGACAACGCCTGGCCGCTGTCGTCATCGAAGCGCGACCACTCCAGCAGCGCCTGGCCCGCACCCTGAACGATGCCGCCATGCGTCTGGCCGTGCACGATCATAGGGTTGAGCGCGCGGCCGACATCGTCGACGGAGGTGTAGCGCTGGATGTCCCATTCGCCGGTCTCTGGATCGATCTCGATCTCGCAGACGGCCGCGCCATATGGGAATGCGAGGCCGGGGGTGATGAGATCGGCGACCGCGCGGAACGGCCCGCGCAGCGCCTCAGGCAGAAGGCTGTCGTCCTCGCCATGGCGCGCCAGTTCGAACAGGGTGGCGACGCGGTTCGTGCCGGTGACGCGAAAGAGGCCGTCGGTGAAGTCGATCTCTTCGAGCGGCCGGCCGGACAGATCGGCGAGAACCGCCCGACCCCGAAGGATGATCGCATCCGATGCCTGCTGGAACACGATCGAGGCGAAGCGCAGCGAGCGCCCGGAATGCGAGCCTCCGCCGGCTGTCACGAAGTCGGTGTCGCCGGTTCTGATTCTGACGGCTTCGTGGGAAACGCCGAGCATGGCGCCGACCAGCTGCGAGAACGCGGTCTCATGGCCCTGGCCGGTGTTTTGCGTGCCGACGATGACATCGATTGTTTCCGCCGTTCCGTCGATGAGTATTTCGGCGCGTTCGCGCGGCACGCCGCTGGTGCCTTCAATGTAGTTGCCAAAGCCGATGCCACGGCAACGACCGCGTGACCGCGCCTCGGCACGGCGTTCCTCGAACCCGTCCCAGTCGGCAAGGTCGAGCGCGCGCTGCATCACCGTTTCGTAAGCGCCGTTGTCGTAGGTCACGCCGAACGGGTTGCGGTATGGCTGCTGCTCCGGCGCAATCATATTGCGGCGGCGGAGTTCGATCCGGTCAAATCCGCACTCGCGGGCCGCTAGGTCGATCATCCGCTCGATGGCATACATCGCCTCGGGCCGACCAGCGCTGCGATAGGGAATAGTCGGCGGCGTATTGGTCAAGGCCGCGCGCGCCATGACTGACGCGACTGGAACGCGATAAAGGCTGGTCATCAGTTGTGCGCCCTTGTTGAGCGGCACATAGGATACGGCATAGGCGCCGACATTGGCCGTATTGGTCGAGCGGAACGCCAGGAAATTGCCCTCCTCGTCCAGCGCCAGCTCGGCTTCGATCTCAAGGTCGCGGCCCTGATAGTCGGACAGGAAGGCTTCGGTGCGCTCGGCGACATGCTTTACCGGACGGCCGACCTGCCGGGCGGCGAGCGCCAGCACGACAAATTCCGGATATAGCGCGTTGCGCGTGCCGAAATTTCCGCCGACATCGGGCGGTGCAATGACCCGCACCAGCGCCGGGTCGATCCCGAGCGTCGCGGCGATCTGGTCGCGCATCATCACCACACCGATGCCCATCGAGGCATGAAGCGTGAAACGGCCGGTGGCGGGGTCATGGCGTGCGGCGGCGCTGCGCGGCTCCATATGAACACCGGTGACACGCTGCACATGGCTGGTGAAAGCCACGCGGTGGACGGCACCGGCGAATGCAATATCCGTCGCCTCCGGGTCGCCGATCACCGCTTCGAGCGCAATGTTGTCGCACACATGATCCCATAGGAGAGGTGCGTCCGGGCCGGTCGCCTGCGTTGCGCGCGTGACCGCGCCGAGGTCATCCCATTCAACCTCGATCAGATCGACAGCATCCTTTGCAATGTCGACGCTTTCGGCGATCACCGCCGCGTAGGCCTCGCCGACGAAGCGCAGCCTGTCGCGAGGCAGAACATGATGCGGCGTCTGCGCGCGCTCCGAGCCGTCGGCATTGGCCAGCGGTACATCCGCGCCGGCCTTGGATGAACCGATGCTGTGCGGCATCGGCCCGACACCCGCCGCAATGACATCCTCTCCCGTCAGCACGGCGAGCACGCCGGGAAAGACTCGTGCGGCGGACACGTCGAGCTTGACGATCCGCGCATGGGCGTGGGGCGATCGCGCGAACACGGCATAGGCGGTCCGCTCGAAGGTCAGGTCGTCGGCGAAGCTGCCGGCACCCCGTACGAGGCGATCATCTTCCCTGCGCCGGACGTCGTCGCCAATTCCCTTCATCCGATCGTCCTCCTCCCTCGGAGTCGCCTTCGACAGCCGACACGGCAACTTCCGTGGCCAGCATCAAGGCCTATATCAGGGAGACTTATAATTCATTATTGGCATATTCAATATGATATTGTCGAATGGAGTGTTTGTTCTGGTGGGAATGGAACTCGTGGGCTGTTGGCAGCTACGCTCGACGCCACGCCGCGCCTCGCTCCCGCTTCAATTTTAAGGAAACCGATGCCCGGCCGCACGCTCCGCGTGATTCAAGCCCCAACTGCCCAACGCGTCCAGAACCGGAATGAGGGTGAACCCATAGTCGGAAAAGCGATAGCGGGTGTGAAGGACCTTGCCTTCAAGGCTTTCCGTGCGGGCAAGAAGGCCATCGGCGACGAGCGCATCCAGATGCTCGGTCAAGACCTTAGCCGAGATGCCCGGCATTGCCCGCCTCAGATCGCCGAAACCGGCACCACCCTGCCGCAAATGCCAGAGGACCCGGGTTTTCCATTTGCCCGACACCAGTTGGATCGTGACCAGAGCTGGACAGTCGAGCATCTTGGGATCGGGCACCGGGGTACTCACCATCGGGTAACTCCTTGCGGGACTTTCTACCTCCTATCATATTGCCGGAATGGAGGTCAGCATGAGCACACCAACGCTTTACGACTGGCTAGGCGGCATCGACGCACTCAACCGCCTGACGCAGGAGTTCTACCGCCGCGTCCGCGCCGATGAGCTGCTCGGCCCGGTGTTTGCCGGAATGAACGACGAGCATCCCCGCCACGTCGCCCTGTTCCTGGCCGAGGTCATGGGCGGTCCGGCACTGTATTCGCAGGAACATGGCGGTCACCCCGCGATGATACGCCATCATCTCAACAAGCACCTGAGCGAACCCATGCGCCGGCGGTGGATCAACCTGCTGATGGATAGCTATACCGACCTCGGCTTGCCGGCCGATCCGGAATTCGCATCGTCGCTGGTCGGCTATCTCGAATGGGGGTCGCGGCTCGCAGTCATGAATTCCCAGTCGGGTGCAACCGTTTGGGAGAATGCACCGATGCCCCGATGGGGTTGGGGAGAAACCAAGGGGCCTTACTCTCCTGGCAAGCCGGGCAGCTAACGCTAACCGTCAGGAGCAGCTAACCATCCGTTGGAACTATGCCGCCGCTGAACCAGGCTCGGCATCGACGCCGCTTGACTCGACCGCGGACCTGCCGAGTTGTGACAGCCCGTAGAGCCCTCTGCCCTCACGTACGAACCAGCCATAGACATTCCGTCTCAGGATCGCTGGCGCCCTATCGACAATGGCCTTCAATTGCTTCGGTGTCTGCGGGCCGGACAGCATCGCGGTGGCGCAGGCGATACAATCCTGCCTGTAGACCGTCATGATCGGCTTGCGGTTGCCGCCGCCCTTGTTTGGATCGCCTATACGGCGACGATGCTCCTCCACCAATCGGGACCGCCGACGCGGTTCACGGCGCGGGGTGGCGGCGAAAGGGGCGACGATCACATGAACAGAGCCATCGGTTGCGACGCCCAGCAGACCGAACCCGAGCCGCCGGCAAAGGTTGCGATAGCGGGCGTCCTGCTCTCTTCCCCTGCCGGATTTCGAAAGCGCCGCGGCCAGCCAGACCTCATCGCAGGCGGGTGCCCGGTCCACGCCCTGAAGGATGAGTTCGAGATTGAAGCTCAACTTCATCTCGCAGACGACCAAGACGGGCGGCTCGCCTTCCCTGAGCGCCAGCAGATCGCATCCGTTGACCTCGCCTTTCACAGAATAGCCGAGAGTCTCCATGAAGGCTTTCAGGGGAAGATAGAAGTCACTCTCCGACATAGGCACTCCGGGCGCGATGCAAACTGCGTTCTCGCTGGCTTACCTGAGTCCTGACGTTGAAAAAGCTGTTTTTTGGAACGAATGGCCGCCTTCTCTCAAGCCGCATCCACCCGTAGAGCCCAAAAAGCCAGGAGCGGCGTGTCGAGCGAACGCATCGCGTGCTTGATGCCCGGCGCATTGTAGAACGAACCGCCGATACCGGGAGAAAACCACTCGCCGTCGCCTTGCCGGAATTCGCCTTGCGACAGCACGAGATACACTTCCTCGGGGGCATGATCGTGGTCGGGATAACGGACGTTCGGTGCCAGAAGGCTGACGCCGAGCCACACATCTTCGCGCGACTCCAGGCCTCCTGGACCGACGACTATCGCGTTTGCGTGCCCCTCTGCGAAATTCGCGCTCGCGGTTCCATCGTTCTTCGTCCGCGTCCGCCATTCAAGTATCGGCTCCAGCGCCTTGAAACGATCCATCAGCTTCCGCAGCGTATCATGATGGATGTCGACCCAAAACGCCGAGTCAAGCACCTCGCAAACCGGCAGGCGGCTCCCGGCTCCGCCACGTTGCGCGCAAGGTTTTTCAAGAGCGGCAAAGATATGTTGCAGGGATGTTTGCGATGACGGCGCGGTGGCGAACTGTCGGAAGGCAATCGATGCCGCTTCCAGAAACGACTGCAAATCCTCTCTGCGCGCTGCCATGTCACTGCCTCCCGATCCTGAATTCGGCCGATCCGATCGTCAGATGTCTTTCGCGATCCTCAAACCGTCGTAGATAGCGGCATGCGTGTTGCGTGCAGCGACCGCATCGCCGATGCGAAAGAGCTGAAAAGTCCCATCCGGATTGTCGACGCGCGATTGGGGCCGACCTGCTACGAGATCTCCATGAGAGACGGCACCGAGATTTCGCGACATCGGCTTGAGTTCGAAATACAGCTCGTCTAGCGGAATCGTGCCATGATTGACGACAATCTGGTCGAATGTCCGCTCCTTGCGAACCCCGCCATAGTCGCTGCCGATAACGGCCAGTAACTGGTTGCCGTCCTTGCGAACCTCCTCCAGCCTGAACGTCACCGTGAAAGTGGTGTCGAGCTTTTGCAACGATCGCATGTAGGGCACCAGGTTCATCGCCATCACCTCAGGCGCAAACGCCCGGTCGGGAGTCATGATCTCGACCTTGGCTCCCGATGCCGCGATGACCTCCGCCGCTTGAAGGCCGGCATGGTCGCCAGCATCGTCATAGACAAGGGCGTTCATCCCCGGCTTCACATCGCCCGCGATGATATCCCACGACGACACGACCAGGTCGTTTCCGCTCGACAAAACATCCGTGTGAGGCAACCCGCCGGTCGCGACGATCACCACGTCAGGCTGCTCGGCGAGGATCGTGTCGGTATCCGCCCACAGATTGTAACGGATCTTGACACCAAGCCTGTCGCATTGGGCCAACCGCCAGTCGATGATGCTGATCATCTCGTGGCGCCTAGGGCTCTGGGCCGTCAGCCGGATTTGGCCGCCCGCCTGTCCGGCGGCCTCCAGCACGACGACATCATGGCCGCGTTCGCCTGCGACACGCGCCGCCTCCAGACCAGCCGGTCCGGCACCGACGATCACGACCTTTCGTCTGGTCGAGGCCTTCGGAATCGTATGCGGCATTGTCAGTTCCCGCCCCGTCGCGGCGTTGTGGATGCAGTAGGCTGCGCCACCTTGGTAGATCCGGTCGAGACAATAGTTCGCGCCGACGCAAGGGCGTATCTCGTCCTCGCGCTTTTCCATAATCTTCCGAACGATATGCGGATCGGTCATATGCGCGCGGGTCATGCCGACCATATCCACCTTGCCAGTCGCGATCGCGTGCCGGGCAGTAGCAACGTCTGGGATCTTTGCCGCATGAAATGTCGGGAATTGAGTAGCCGCGCGGATCTCTCCGGCAAAATCGAGATGTGGCGAATTGGCCATGCCCTGGATGGGGATCACGTCGGTAAGGCCAGCGTCGGTATCGATGTGTCCGCGGATCACGTTCAGAAAATCGATCAGCCCGCTATCTTTGAGCCGCTTGGATATCTGAAGGCCTTCGTCCTTGGCGTTTCCCCCGCCAAGTTTTTCATCGGCCGTATAGCGAATACCGACGATGAATTCCTGCCCGACCCTGTCGCGGATCGCTCGCAAAACCTCGAACATGAACCGCGCCCGGTTATCCAGCGCGCCGCCATAGGGGGCATCCATCGTGTTCGTCAGCGGTGAATTGAACTGATCGATGAGGTGGCCATAGGCCTCGAGCTCGATGCCGTCCATGCCGGCAGCCTTCATGCGTTCGGCGGCATCGGCGAAATCTTTGATGACCCGTGCAATGTCCCAGTCTTCCATCTTCTTCGGAAAAGCCCGGTGCGCGGCCTCCCTTTCATGCGACGGAGCCAAAACAGGCAGCCAGTCGCCCTTGTCCCAGCGCGTGCGGCGACCGAGATGAGTCAGCTGGATCATCACCGCCGTGCCATGTTCATGGCAGGCGTCCACAAGGTCCCTGAGCCATGGAACGACCTCGTCCTTATAGGCCAGGACGTTGTTGAATACCGGGGGGCTGTCGCGCGACACCGCAGCCGACCCCGCCGTCATCGTCAAAGCCACCCCACCTCTAGCGCGTTCGACATGATAGGCGCGGTATTGCTCCTTCGGCATACCGTCCTCCGGGTAAGCAGGCTCGTGCGACGTTACGATTATCCTGTTTTTCAAGGTGAGATGCTTGAGCTGGTAGGGCTGGAGCAGTGGATCGCCGGACATTTTACCTGCCTTGACAACGGATGCAGGCGATAAAATCCTAAAATGTACAGTGCTGTCAAGATAACGTATACAGCCGTCTATTCGGTTGACACAGATGTTCCGCCGATGCATCCTCAGCCGGTCGACGTGGAATTGCCGGGAGGCAGATTTGAACGAGACAGTGTGGCGCGGCTCAAAGGACGTCTGGCTGAAAAGCGCTTATGACGCCTTCATCGATGCCGGGGTCGATGCCGTACGCATACTTCCCCTCGCCAAGAAGCTTAATCTGTCGAGAACGAGCTTTTATTGGTTTTTCGCCGACCGTGAAGCGCTTCTCGACGCTCTTCTGCAGAGTTGGAAGGCGCGGAATACCGCGAGCATTCAGCAACGCTGCGACGCCTACGCCGAAACGATAGCCGAAGCCATGCTGAACGTTTTCGACTGCTGGCTCGATCAATCCCTGTTCGACTCCCAGTTCGAGTTCGCAGTGCGGAGTTGGGCTCTCCAGTCGCCTGCAGTCGCCGCCGAAATAAAGGGAGCCGACGAAGCAAGGATTTCCGCGCTGACGGCAATGTTCGTGCGTTTCGGCTTTCCGCAACTGGCAGCCGAGGTCCGTGCGCGGACGATCTATCTTGTCCAGATCGGCTATATTTCCATGAACACCAAGGAGGACCTCGCAGTGCGGATGAAGCGCATACCCTCCTATGTGGAAATCTATACCGGTCAGGCTCCGCAACGCCGCGAAATGGAGAGATTTGCATCGCGTCACAAATTCACGCTCAATGCTAAACAAGGTGCCGAGGAATTCGTTTGATGGACGGTTCGGCCGTTGTGGGCATCGTTGGCGGCGCCGGTTGGCTGGGGAGCGCCATTGCGACGCGGGGATTGTCGGCGGGGGTGCTTAGTTCAAAGTCCTTGCTCATCATCTCCTCTCGGTCGCCACGAGGTAACCGGTTCGCAAACTGGCCGGAAATCGTGTGGACGGCGGACAATGAAGAACTTTCCCGTCGCGCAGACATAGTCGTTCTGTCTGTCAGACCGCACCAGTTCCGAGACATTTCCCTCAACTTGGAAGGCCGTTTGGTCATCTCCGTCATGGCCGGGATTTCCCTGGAGACGCTCAAGCGGCGACTGAACGCTGATCGCATCGTCCGTGCAATGCCGAACGCCGCCGCCGAGATAGGCCGCTCTTACAGCCCATGGGTCGCAACCGGCAACGTAACCGCATCAGATCGTCTCTTCGTCAGTTCGCTCATGGCCGCGTGCGGCGAAGAAGACGAAGTGGGAATGGAAGCGCACCTCGACTATCTGACCGGGCTCAGCGGATCCGGCCCGGCATTCCCAGCTTTGCTTGCAAGCTCTATGCTGTCTCACGCCGAGACCGCCGGGATACCGTCGCATGTTGCAGAAAAAGCGGTTCGTGGCGTGGTTTGCGGGGCAAGCAGATTGATCGACAGCGATGAGTTCATGCCCAATTCCACTGTGGAGAGTTTTCTGAACTATCGAGGAACTACGGCAGCAGCTTTGCATGAAATGATCCGAGCCGGATTTTCAGATGCGGTCCACGCCGGATTGCGAGCTGCGGCATTATCCGTCGCAGATATGACAGCATCTGCCGACAAGCCTGCGGGATAGTCGGTAGGGAACAGAAGCTGCGGAAGCGTCGCCGCGGCCTTCAAACGACTGACGCGAATAAAATGGGAACATAGAGAATGAAACGAATCTTACTCGCAACCTGCCTGGCCTTCGCCAGCTTCGGTCTCGCATCCGCCGCGTCGGCGGCCGATTGTGGTGAAGTGTCCATTGCAAGCATGAACTGGCAAAGCGCGGAAGTGCTGTCCAGCCTGGACAAGTACATCCTCAATGTAGGTTATGGCTGCAGCGCCGAGATTACGGTCGGCGATACGGTACCGACCTTGACCTCGATGTCGGAAAAGGGTCAGCCCGACATTGCACCGGAAGCATGGATCGACCTGCAGCCTGAGGTCGTCGAGCGCGGTCTGAAGGAAGGCACCATCGTCAAGGCCGCGCAGGCGCTGCCGGACGGAGGCGTGCAGGGATGGTGGATCCCCAAGTACCTCGCAGACGCAAACCCTGACATCAAGACCATCGAAGATGCGTTGAAGCATCCCGAGCTCTTTCCTGACCCGGAAGATCCCAGCAAAGGCGCTATCTACAATGGTCCGCAGGGATGGGGCGGAACGGTCGTAACCGCTCAACTCTACAAGGCCTTCGACGCCGAGAAAGCGAATTTCACGCTTGTGGATACGGGTTCCGCGGCAGGTCTGGACGGCTCGATGGCCAAGGCCTACGAGCGCAAACAGGGCTGGCTCGGCTACTATTGGGCGCCGACCGCTATGCTCGGAAAATACGAAATGGTGCAGTTGGACCCCGGCGTTCCCGTCGATGCCGCCGAATGGAAGCGCTGCATAACGGTGGCCGACTGCCCCGATCCCAAGAAAAATGCGTGGGCTAAGGATCCGGTCTACACTCTGGTCGCAAAATCATTCGCCGATCGCGCCGGCCCGGAAGTCATGGATTACCTGAACAAGCGCTCATGGAGCAATGATACGGTCAACAAGCTTATGGCGTGGATGACGGACAACCAGGCGACGGGCGAAGCAGCCGCAAAGCATTTCCTGCAGGAGAATCAGGACCTTTGGACCAAGTGGGTGTCTCCCGAAGCCGCTGAAAAGATCAAGGCTAGCCTCTGACAAGCTGGACGGGCGGCAGACACTGCCGCCCGTCCCAATACTGTGACGGGCCAATCAAGTCCGAAACCAAAATCATAAAAAAAGAGGGGTGTAAGCAATGGAATGGCTAAGCACATTCCCGCATCTCGATGATGCGTCACTGACCGCGCTGAAGAAATCCATCGACGAAGGTTTTCGGACGTTCACCCGCACTTATGGCGGGGGGATAGAAACCTTCTTTCAACCGCTCCAGTTCTTCCTCATCCAGTGCGAACGCATCATGACGCGCACTCCCTGGCCAATCGTCATTCTCGTCATCGCCGGCTTGGCATGGCTCGCCAGCCGCAGTGTAAAGCTGGCGCTTGGATGTGTGGTGATGCTCCTCTTGATCGGCTTTTTCGACATGTGGGACGACACCATGAAGACCATTTCGATGATCTTCGTCTGCACGGTGCTGGCCATTGCCGTCGGCCTTCCTCTCGGGATCGCCATGTCGCGCTCCGACAGGCTGCAAAACACGGTCAATCCAATTTTGGATGTGATGCAGACGATGCCAAGTTTCGTCTACCTGATCCCCGTCGTCATGCTGCTTGGCATCGGTCGCGTCCCCGGACTTATCGCCGTTGTCATCTACGCGGTTCCGCCAATGATCAGGTTGACCAATCTGGGTATCCGCCTTGTCGACAAGGATGTGCTCGAAGCCGCCGACGCCTATGGCTCCTCGGGGTGGCAACGGCTGTTCAAGGTCCAATTGCCTTTGGCACTGCCAACCATCATGGCAGGCATCAACCAGACCATCATGATGGCGCTGGCCATGGTGGTAATCGCTGCGATGATCGGGGTGCAAGGACTTGGACAGCCGGTTTTGAAAGCCATTTCGAACCAGTACTTCACGCTCGGCATGTTCAACGGCTTAGCGATTGTCGGCATAGCCATCATCTTCGATCGGGTCAGCCAGGCCTACGGCCGTCGGCTGCAGAGGCACATGGAGGTGGCTCATGGTTAACACCGGCGGAAACAGCACCGGCATTCAAATACGCAACCTTTTCAAAATCTTCGGTCGGTCGGGACTTGAATATGTCGACAAGGTTCAACGCGGGATGTCCAAGACCGAGTTGCTCGAAAAGCACGGACATGTGCTGGGCCTGAAGGACATCAACATCGACATGCCGGCCGGCTCGATTCAGGTGATCATGGGATTGTCGGGCTCGGGCAAGTCGACTTTGATCCGGCATATAAATCGCCTTATCGATCCCACGGCCGGTCAAGTCCTGGTGGAAGGGACGGATGTGGTCAAATTTACTCCACTCGATCTGCGTGAGTTTCGGCGTCACAAGACGGCGATGGTTTTTCAGAAATTTGGATTGCTGCCGCATCGAACCGTTCTGGAGAACACCGTATACGGCCTCGAAGTACAGGGCCTGCCCCGTGGCAAACAGGTCGAAGCCGCCATGACATGGCTCGACCGCGTCGGCTTGACAGGTTTCGAGAACCGCTACCCGAACCAGTTGTCGGGCGGCATGCAGCAACGGGTCGGGTTGGCACGAGCGTTGGCCAACGATGCCCCGATCCTGCTCATGGACGAGGCCTTTTCCGCGCTCGACCCGTTGATCAGAGCCGACATGCAATCCGTATTGCTCGACCTTCAGAAGGAAATCCGCAAAACTATCGTTTTCATCACGCATGACCTGGATGAAGCCCTTCGACTGGGGGACGGTATCGCTATCTTGAGGGACGGCGAGATCGTTCAGCAGGGAAACAGTCAGGATATCGTCCTAAGACCCGCAGATGACTACATCGCCTCCTTCGTGAAGGAGGTGAACCGCGGCCGTGTCGTTCGCGTCGCATCGGCGATGGCGCCACTTGGAGACGGCGATAGCCGCTCGACCGTTTCCATTGCCGGGGAAGCGACACTGGAAGCAGCCGCTTATGTCTTCAGGCAGAACGATGTCGACAAGCTGACTGTAGTCGATGACGCAAACATGCCCATAGGCACCATCAGTCTACGTGAGGTCATGAACGCCATGTTGACGACGGAGCGTGCCCTTCATTGAGATTGCGAACTGATGCCGATGCTGTGTTCGGAATCTGTAGCCAGCAATTCGATCCCCGAGAAACGCCCGACCCACAGGCCGGCTTCAATCTTCGCTCTTCCACCGCCATTTCGAGCGACCAAACCAGGCAAAGCACGATGGAAGAAACCGGGTCGAGGCATCACTGTTTCTCACGCCCGAAGGCCCCGGCACTGCTACTATGACGACCGCAGCCGGACAATGACACGGCGGACCCGAATTAAGTCCTCAGCTTTTCAAGCACGCCATTGACATCAGAAAGATCGCCAACGACAAGATTTTGACGTCCCCCGACAGTGTAAATCAACGATGGTGTCACGAATATACGGCGGGTGAAGGCGGTTTTAGGCTCTTTCAACACGTCGACGATGAGCACCTTTGTTTTTACGTCGAGGCGCCTGACTACTTCATCAAGATTGGCGACGGCGCGGCGCGAATTGAGATTATCACCTGCGACATAGAGTTCCAGCGTAGATTTGTCGTCGGACGTATCCTGCCGATCATTCCAGGCCTCCCCCATTATGGCACCTCCTGCACGGCCTGCTGGATTGGTTCGCCAGCACTCCGCAGGCGCGACAGTTGAGACCGTCTTTCACGTTCCAGTTGGGTGATCATGGCCGCTTTTTGGGACAGTCGCTTCAACTCTTCGCGCTTTGCCTCCAACTCGTTGCTAAGGGATGTGACACGTCCTGAAAGTTCCTCGACAGATTGTTCAGCCTCCCTGTAATGGCGGGCCGCCTCCTCTTCCGCATCGCGGATGGCCTGCTCGTTGGCTCTTTCCTTCTGCCATCTCAGCGAACCCATGAGAACTTCGCCTTCCTCCGTATAGGTACGCGCTATCGTAAGACCGTTATCGTCGAGCAAAAGCTCTCCAACCTGATTTGAATGGGCAGTTCCGCGGGACTTGATAATGGTCAAGGCACGATTCCGCTCCCCACCGTGGATCACATAAGTCAAGTGAACCCAGGTGTCGCAAATCGTTGAGACGTAGGAACGCGAGGCTTCCGCCTCGAGCGCGTTGCGATCCAGAAGACTGGTCAGGATGACCGTAATACCTTCGCGCTTGCACAGCTGAATAATGCGGCGTACGGCATTCTGTGCGGGAGCTTCCTGGGTGAAAACGGATATCGGATCGATGAGGAGATGGCGAGCACGGTGCTGCCGGATCGCTGTCGCTATCTCATAAGCAAACTCATCCGGGCCTGCTGTTTGGTTGGCGATGCCGTGCAGATGGAGCAATCCTGATGCAATGTGCGGCGTGAGGTCAATCCCGACAGAGGAGACGTTTCGGACGATCTCGTTAGGCCGCTCGTCGAAACAAATGCCAAGTGCACGCTCCCCACGCTGGCACATAGCGTTTAAAAAAGCCAAGCCTAGTGTCGTTTTCGCTGTACCTGGTGCGCCCGATATCAGCGTGCTCGTGCCGCGGAAAAGTCCACCGCCGAGCATTTCGTCCAACTGCGTAACGCCCATGGACAGGCGATCGTTCGAGACCTGCGCAGTATTCGGCCTGGAGTCGACGCCTTCGACCTCCACCCCCTTGAATGTTACAATAAACGGCACTCGCGCCAAAGAATGTCCTGAACCACGGTATTTCTGAATCCATATGCTGCGTCGGGAAACGCTATCCTGTCCTTCACGTCTCATCTCCACCACGCAATCGGCCATATACAGCGCAATCTCTTCAAACCCACCGCTTGTAGCGGGGTTGGCCTTGAGAGTTAGAATCGCCGTGGTGCCAAGGCACTGAATATGGTTTTGAAGGCGCAACAACTCCAAGCGTTGGGATGAAGATGAACTCAACAGAGTCATGAGTGTGTCGATCCCGTCGAAGACCACGCAAGCCGGGCGATCAGGCGCCGCTGCGCCCTCGACCATTGCAAGCAATCCGGAGATGTCGAAGGCGCCGCTGAACAGGACATCCGCTCGCGGTCGCCCGTCGATCACGATCAAACGACCCTGCTCGATAAGTTCTGCCGCGTTCCAGTCGAAGGAAGCGAGGTCTGCCGTCAGGCTCGCGGTCGACTGCTCGAATGACACCACAACGCCTACGCCGGGATTGGAGCGGAGACAATGGATCATGCTCTGCATGGCAAACACCGTCTTGCCGGCGCCAGCGGTTCCTACCACCGCTGAGACTTTTCCAACCGGCAGGCCTCCTTCCGACATGCAGTCGAAGCCATCTATGCCCGTCCTAAGCTTTCTGTCGTAAGTTCCAGTACCAACAGGCTCGACCATTACACCTCCATGTGCTGCGGCGACGTCTCGGCCACACGTCGTGTTCGCTTTCGCGCCCAATCGGCAAGTTCCCCGGCTCGCATCGGGTGAGCATAAAGATAGCCTTGGCCCTTGTCGCACCAAATACTCTGTAGAAAATCCGCCTGCTGCCTTGTTTCGATCCCCTCGGCAACGATCTGATAGCCAAGACTTTTCCCGACGGCAACAACAGCACGCGCGATCGCCTCGGCTTCCGGTTTGCCCGGAACGTCCCGCACGAAGGATCGATCGATTTTGAGATAGTCGCTGGGAAGATCTCTGAGATAGGAAAGACTGGAATAGCCAGTCCCAAAATCATCGATCGCAATGTGTACGCCGCGCCTGCGTAACTCATCCAGAAGCCGAAATCCGCGCTCGTTATCCCGCACCATCGAGCTTTCGGTAATTTCAAGGATCAGCCGTTCCGTTGCAAGGCCCGTCTTATGTTCGATCTGCTGCACCATGTCCGCGAATCCAGGGGCCGCCAATTGCAACGGGGAGACATTTACGGAGATCGCCACTCCTTTCAGCACGTCCTCATCCCAACTCGCCGCCTGCCTGCAGGCTTCTTCGAGCACCCAGGACCCAAGGGAGTTGATCAAGCCATGCGCTTCGGCGAGCGGAATAAACTCGTTCGGAGATACCAGCCCACGAATTGGATGCGACCACCGTACGAGGGCTTCCACACCAACAACCTCTTCGTCCGCGAGATTGACTTGCGGCTGATAGACGAGAAAAATCTCGCCCCGGCTCCTAGCTTTTTTGAGATCGGCGACTAGGGGGGGCTTTACGAATGCGTCATCCTTACGGCGAAGTACCGCTCTGTCCAGTCGGTGAGTGGCATTCAGCAACACCAAAACGATCGCGAGCACGGCGACGCTGGTCTCTACAGCCAGTATCCTCGCCTCCTGGTCGAAACCCGATCTCGTAGCAATAAATCCCAAGGCGAAGCACACCCCCACCAAAAGCAAAACCTGGCGACGAGCTTCTCGACCTCCCGATCCTGCCGCAAGCAGACTGCGAAGGGGGCCTCGGTGCGCAGTGCGGCCGAGGACCGCACCGACACAGAGCGTACCCATGCCGAGCGTCATCCCCGAAAAAAGGCCACGGAAATCATCCACTCCATATACATATCCGACTATAGCGAACAACGGCGGATAGGCGGCGGCCACCGCCATGACCTGAGATAGAACCGGAAGCCGACAGCGCACAAGACAGAGGCCAACAGCGAGCAAAACGATCATAATCGATGCCCCCAACCCCATCGATATGGGTTGACCAGCGGCGGCTCCCATTGCCAAGGTATCGCCAAACGGCGACCAGGCTTGGAAGGCGTCGTCTTGCCCGGTCGCCATCGTCAACATCCGGACCGCGGCGAGAGTCCCTGCCAGAAACGCCAATGCCGCGCTTGGATTACTTGCCTGAGTGGGACGGGTCAAAAGCGCGGAAAGCCCCAACAAAATGAAGCACACCGCGGTTAAAGGGTGCGTTGCCGGGCCACCCGGAAAAGGGCGCCACAAGCGCTCCCATCCCAGAACATATCCAACAACAACAGCCATGCCGAGAACAACAGCCGCCAGCGCCATTCTCGGAGCCCGTAGCATAAACCCACGCATATAGGGCGCCGTTGACAATGGTTCGCCTCCGGTCTGCTCCAGCACTGTTACCCCCATACGTAATGAGTACATTCGATAGCTGCCAAATAGCAATCGTTAGATGCCAAGATGTAATATTCGATTATTGATTTGATGAAGCGAAGTTATCTGGTGATTCTCTTGAGCCATTGCGGATGGCGACCATTGAGCTTCCCAAGTCCATTATTCGCAGAGGGAGATTGGACTGAAGCGCGCAGCGCCATGCGCACCTCCACGTCCTGATCACCACTTTCGCGCACCGATTTCAAATTGGAGGCCAGTGCTGAAGTGCGCTTTCGTGTCTGCTCGGAGGCGTGGATTTCAGGATCAAAAAGCAGGAACATACATATCGGTCTTTACAACTATCAAACTTAGCATCTAAGTTTCTGAGCGACTCGGCTTCCGCGGATAGGCAACTTCCAAGTGGGAGACCTGAAATTGTACGCGCATTCCCTCGGAGACCTTACATGCTCGACACCTATAAAACTTTTGCCGCCGACTGCTTTGCTGGCCGTACGGTGCTGATAACCGGCGCCGCAAGCGGCATGGGGCTGGAAACCGCGAGGGCCTTCGCCTCAAAGGGTGCCGAGGTGGTGATGGCCGATCGGGACGAAACGGGATTGGACCGCTACGGCGGCGAGTTGCGGGAAAGTGGCGCAAAAGTGCACACGGTCGCTGTCGACGTCAGCAACCCGGAAAGCATCGACGCGATGTTCTCCTATTGCGATGCCAACCTTCGTCATCTCGACAATCTCGTAACATGCGCGGCCATCATTACGGCAAAGCGCATTTTTGAGCAGGATTGGGCGCATTGGCAGCGTGTCCATGGCGTCAACCTGCTGGGCACCTTCTTCACGGTTCAGGGCGCTGCCAAGCGCATGGTCGAGAATTCCTCAGGCGGCAACATCGTCTGCGTGGCATCGGATGCAGGCGTGCATGGCGGTGGCGGGCTGATCGCCGATACCGCTTATGCGGCATCCAAGGCCGGCACGCTGTCGATCGTAAAATCGGTAGCGCGCGAACTGGCTGGCAGGAAAGTGCGTATCAATGCGCTCAATCCCGGCCCGACCGACTCGCCAATGCACTCGCATATCGAACAGTCGCTGAAGGACCGCATCGCCGGCAATCTGCCGATGCGCCGCATGGGCAGGCCCGACGACATGGCCGCCTCCATCCTGTTCCTGTGTTCCGATGCGGCCAGCTTCGTCTACGGGGCAGCGCTCGACACGGACGGCGGATCGATGTTCCGGTAGTTCTGAGACGATCTTTCATGATCGTTCGAAACCGAACGGTCCTGAGATATTGAAACCTGAGCGCTGAACAGCGTTCAGGCCTTCAGATGCAACGTCACCAGGACGGTGCATTCCGCACCGTTGTCGAAATGTGTGGCGACGCGCAGCCAGTTGCCAAAGTGGGAAAGCCGCGCGACGGCAATCCCATCCTTCTTGTCGGGCATGGCCAGTTCCGTGCCCTCCCGCACCCAGCGCATGCCGTCGGGAGAGATTTCGACCCAAGCGGTCGGCGCCCGGCCTAAAGGCTGCTTGAGGGCGCGTACGAAGAAAATGGCTTCACGCGCCCAGCCGGCCTCATAGGGTTCACTCGCGGCCTCGCCGCTCCAACGTTCATTCCGCGCGACGATGGCGGTGATGTTTTCGGGCAGCATCAGAAATCCCCCGAAATGCATATTGAGTCGATATAGAGAAAGGCCCGCTTGGCCACATCCGTCTCGGCAAACAGGCAAAAATTGAGCATGCACCACAGGTTCTTCATCGCCGGGATGCGGATAGACTCGAAACCCGAAACGTCGAAGCTACGGTCGTTGCACTGCAGGCCCAACGCGGTCATAGTTTCAAGGTCATAGTCGAAACGCAGATAGCTCCAGTTCACCTTGGTCGGGATTTCATTGTAGCACAGCCGTTGCTCGCCGTCCGGCAGGTCGAGCCAGCCTTCCGGGGCAAGATGATAATGGCTGAGTGTCTTTTCTTCACTGCCAATAGGCGTGAAATGCGTGGTCTCGCGCTTGTATTGCCATTTCTGGAGGTGCTGACCATTCAGAGCGTTGAGAAACCGCAAATGCGGCATGACGCGTTCGGTGTCTCCATCGCGGTCGCCGCCCTGCAGATCGAACAGGAAACCTATGGAGCGCACGTCGGTCTCAGATAGTTTCAGCTCGCTTGCCTCCGGCTTGAAGGTGAAGAACAGTTCGAACCGGATCGGCCCTCGTTTACGAAACGTGTGGCGCTTGATCGCCACGTTCTGCGCACCGGGCTTCGGACGGGTGGCAATCTTCAGCGCATAGGATGAATCCAGGCCGCCATGCGAGCCGGCGTCCCAATGCCCCAGCGTCGACAACATGGCGCTGGAGTGCTGCGCGTAGCCGGGCAGCATAGTGTCGAGGTCATCTTCATAGTTGCCGACGAGTTGCGACCAACCACAGTGACCGCGCGAGAAATCGTCGAACGACACAATACGCGGCAGCGGGTCAAAACGGCTGAGGCTAGGGTCGGCCCGTAACTGAGCCAGGCGCATGGCCTCGCTCATCTCGGCGAAGGAAAGGGCTGTCGATATCGTCATGGAATGTCTGACCTCATTGTATGCGGAGCCGCCGCACGGCGTCCCAGTCAATTTCTATGCCAAGGCCTGGGCCGGTAGGAACGTCCAGCGTACCGTTTTTCTGACGGACGCAGCCCGGCGCCAGATCGGCGAGATCGCGCTTGAACGGGCTCATGTCGCATTCGCACTCCATGACCCGGAAATTCGGCAGGGCGGCAGCCAGATGAACGCTCGCTGTTTCGCAGAGGATGCCGGACATGCCGATATGCGGCGCGTAAGAGACGCCGTGGACGCCCGCATAGTCTGCCATCCGCCTTGTCTCCGAAATACCGCCGGCGCGGGCGACATCGGGTTGCAGAATGGACAATGTCCGGTTCGCTACCAGCCGCTGGGCTTGGTCGGTAGTAAAATTGCTTTCGCCGGCAGCGAGCGGAACGTCGCACCGCTTGCGAAGCTCTTCATAGCCCTGCTCGTTCTCCGGCGGCAGCGGTTCTTCGAACCAGAAATAGCCGTTGGCCGCAAGGGCCCGTCCGACCTCGACCGCTTCGTCCAGCGTGTAGGCCCAGTTGGCATCGACACAGAGGTCGATGTCGTCTCCGGCGCGTTTGCGCAGCCGCTCGATGCGGCGGCAAGCGTCTCTGACTGGATTTGACATCTTGACTTTGATGCGGGGAAATCCTTCGCCGATGTAGCGTTCGAGCTCGCGGTCCGCCTCGGCATCGTCGACCCAGTTCACGGCCGCGGCATAGACATCGATCCTGTCCCTACCGGTGCCTCCCAGCAGCTTGGCGATCGGCTGACCGGTGGCCTTGCCGAGAATATCCCACAATGCAATATCGACGCCGGCAATCGCCTCGATCAGCATGCCTCCCGCGCGGCCTGAAAGAGACCTGCGCATCGACTGCCATAACCCGCCGATGTTGCGCGCATCCTGGCCCACGAGCCTCGGCTTTAGCGATGTCTCGATCAGCTCGACATAGGCCCTGGGCGAGAATCGCGCGAGCGTTTCCCCGACGCCGATGATGCCCGCATCCGTCCGGATTTCGACCAGCACGATCGACACCTGGCTGTAGACGCCCCAGGACGTGACGGTGGGCTTTGGCAACGTCTGGCTGAGCGGATGGGCAAGGACATCAACAATGCGAATTGCATCGGAGACTTGAGGATTCTCAGCATCCATTGGCTTGAAGGTTCCTCCCTTTTGCCGTCGTTAGAGAAAGCAGTTCTAGCGAGCAACAATCTTCTTGGCAACTGACAAACTTAGTTGCTAAGTTGGAATTCGCTGTGCTAGCGTTAGTGTCAGCGAGGATGGGAATGACCGAGAAGACCCCAATGAAATCGATTTTCGATGCCAAGCTGGCGAGCCCGTCCCGACTGGCCGACGGCGTGTCCGACGCGATAGCGGCAGCCCTTTTTGACGGGCGCATCTCTCCCGGCGAACCCCTTCCTCCCGAAGGCGTGATTGCACGGGAGTTCGGCGTTTCCAAACCCATCGCCCGCGAAGCGTTGCGCCAGCTTACGGCCGCAGGCCTGATCTTCACCCAGCAGGGCAAGGTTGCTCGCGCCAAGGCGCTCAGCGGCGAACCCATGGAGCGGATCTATGGCTACGCCGTCCGGTCGAGCCTGAAGCGTCTGCAGGAAGCCAATGAAATGCGCCGGGTGATCGAGGCGGGCATTGCCCGGCTGGCGGCGGAACGTCGTGCCCCCGAGGGCCTGAAAGCCATGAAGCAAGGGCTTGAGGATATGCATACTTCCCTGCGCGACCCGTCCGGCTTCACGGAAGCCGATATCCTGTTCCACCTGGGGCTCGCCATGGCGACCGGCAATGCGATGATCCGCGTGCAGATGGAAGGCATGCGCTCTGTCCAGCGTGAGGTTTCCGAACTGTTTTCACGCCGCGCCAACCGGACCGATGCAGACTGGCGCGCGACCATCGAGCGGCACCGGTCAATCTACGATGCGATTATGGCAGGCGATACAGACCTTGCCGAAGATCGGATCAGAGCCCACTTCGATGCCGCCGATATCGCCTCGCTCGAAGTGGCCGACAAGCTGGCGGGCGGAGAGGCATGACCCCCCGGAAGTTCTCCCTGGAGGGCAAGCGCGCCGTGGTTACCGGTGCGAGCTCCGGCATCGGCCGGGCCGTCGCCATAAGCCTAGCCGAACAGGGGGCATCCGTTGTGCTGCATCATTTCGGGGACGCGGAAGGCGCGGCTAAGACGGCACTGGAAATCGGCTCCGAAACACCGGTTCTGGAGGCGGATTTCACCAGCACGGATGCGGCGACTGCGTTTGCCGAAACGGTTCTGACGCGCCACGGTCCGATCGACATCGTCATCGCCAATGCTGGCATTGAGCGCCGCCATGCTTGGGAGAATGCCGACCCAGCCCATATCGAAGCCCATGTAGCAGCAAATTTCACGTCACTGATGACACTCGTTCGAACGCTTGTTCCGCCCATGGCCGAGCGTGGCTGGGGCCGTGTCATCGCTACGGGTAGCATCATGGCAGCGCGGCCACGCGCCGAGAATGTGGTCTACGCCTCGTTAAAAGCGGCGCAGGCAACGGCGATCCGCGCCATAGCGAGGGAAGTTGGTCACTGTGGCGTCACACTGAACATCGTCTCACCGGGCGCTATCGAAACCGAGGCAACGGCCGAGCGCTATAAGGATCCGGCGTTCCGACGCGCCGTTGCAGCGAAAATTCCGGTCGGAAGACAGGGGCAACCGGACGATCTCGTCGGAGCCTTCGTGTTCTTATGCAGCAATGCCGCCAGCTACATCACAGGCGCGAATATCCCGGTCGACGGAGGTTGGTCGATTGGTGATGCGCCTGGCGCCTTACCTGGAGAGAACGGATAGAGCGGTCGCCGCCGCCGCTAGGGAAGAGTGAATATTCATTGAATGAATCGGGGCCGGAAACCCCAGCGACCAAAACGGGAGGAAACCATGAAGGCCGCATTAGCAGGTATTGCAGTATCCGCATTGGCATTGTGCGCCCTGTCTTCACAGGCGCTCAGCCAGGAGCTTCGCATGACCGTATGGACCGGCAGTGAAGCGCATCTGAAAATGCTCAACGGCATTGCCGAGAGCTTTAAGACAAAGCATCCCGATGTAACGGTCAAATTCGAGACCGTACCTGTCAATGACTATACCCAGAAACTCACCTTCCAGGTAGCCGGCGGTAACGCGCCGGATATAGCCTGGATGATGGAGGACGCAGCGCCGGCGTTCGAGAATGCGGGGTTGCTGATGGATATCGGGCCAACGCTGAAGGCAGCCCAAGGATATGACTTCGCTGATTTTTCGCAGCCAGCCATGGCGCTCTGGCAGAAAGGTGAGACGGTCTATGGCGTGCCATTTTCCACGTCGCCTTTCATGATCTACTACAACAAGGACATGTTCGATAAGGCTGGTCTGGAAGACCCATTGGCTCTGGCCGCTAAAGGCGAATGGACGATGGACAAATTCCAGGAGGTCTCCAAGGAACTTAAAGAAGCAAATCCCGGCAAGTGGGGCTTCGAGTTCAAAGATGGCGAAGGTTACGCCTCGCGCATGACGCATGCCTTCCTGCCGCCGATCCGCGCTTATGGTGGCGACATCTGGTCGAATGGCGAATGCGGCTTCGACAAGCCGGAAGCTGTAAAAGCGATCAAACAGCTCCATGACATGGTGTTCAAGGATAAGTCGATCGTGCCGCCCGGAGAACAGGGAGACTACTTCTCCGGCAACTCAGCCATGACGGTCAACCAGATCTCACGCGCTTCGAAAATGGCGGAAGCCGGTTTCAAATGGGGTATCGCTCCGCTCCCATCAGGCCCTGGCGGCGAAGCGCCGGTGATCGGCCAGGCTGGGCTCGTCGTCTTCGACGCCGGAAAGAACAAGGAGATTGCCGCCGAGTTCATCGCCCACATGACCGACAAGGAAAACGTCGCCACCATGGCGCAATTCTTCCCGCCGGCACGCAAGAGCGTTCTGGAAAGCGATGCCTTCATCAACGGCAACAAACTGGTTCCAGCCGAAATGATGAAGGGCGTTGCGGATGCCATCGCCAACGGTCGCGTGCATCCCGCACATGAGAAAGCGCCACAGATCCTCGCCGCCATGGCGCCACGCGTCGATGCGCTGTGGAAGGCCGATGCCGATGTTGATGCTGCGATCAAGAGCATCTGCGCAGCAATCCAGCCCCAGCTCTAAGTCCGGCAAACGATGACCGACGCTGTTCGACATACAAACACGGCGCGCGAAAAAACCGCGCCGTGGCTGACCCTGAAGACGAGGGAAATGATGGAAGCGTGGCTGTTCGTCAGCCCGTCCGCCGTCGGCTTTCTCATCTTCTTCCTCGGGCCTCTGTGCGCGGTCGTCTATTTTTCCATGACCGAATGGAACCTGCTGACCCAGCAGGCGGCATTCGTTGGTTTGGCCAATTTCGAGGACGCGTTGCTGGAAAATCCAGACTTCTGGCATGTGGTCCGCAATTCGGTGATTTTCGCTCTAGGCCTCGTCCCCTTGAACATGGCGCTTGCGCTGACGCTTGCCCTTGCCCTGTCGCGGCCTTTCTTCGGTGTGGTGTTCTTCCGCACGGTGTTCTTCGCCCCAGTCGTCACGTCGGCGATTGCCTGGGCCATCGTCTGGAAGTTCCTGCTGCAGGGCGAGGGCGGATTCATCAACCAGATGCTAGCCATAGTCGGCATCAGCGGGCCGAACTGGCTGCGTGAACCGAACTGGGCCATGGCCGCCGTCATCGTCACACGCGTCATCAAGATGGTGGGGTTGAACATGATCCTCTACATTGCCGCTTTGCAGGCGATTCCGCGCGACTATGAGGCTGCCGCGCGGCTTGAAGGCGCTTCGCGCTGGCAGATCTTCCGTATGATCATCTGGCCGCTTTTGGCGCCGACCACACTCATCATCATGGTCATCACCACCATCGGCTCGTTCAAGGTGTTCGACCACATCTACCAGATGACAGGAGGCGGCCCCGAAAACGGCACCTTGGTGCTCGCATTCTATATTTATCAGCAGGGCTTCAAGTTCTTCAACATTGGCTATGCCTCGGCGCTGGCGATGATCATGTTCGTCATCGTGATGATGCTGACCATCGTTCAAGTCATGCTGCGGCGAAAGGGGGCGGAGTGACCCAGCGCCAGACACAAATCCTTTACCGCACCTGCTGGACCATCGCCCTTCTGATCGTGGCCATTCCGTTCATGTTTCCGTTTGTCTGGATGGTTTCGGCCGGCTTCAAAAGCACAACTGAAATCTTTGGGGCCCCGACGCTCATTCCGCGGGTCTGGCGGTGGCAGAATTTCATCGAGGTTTTCACCTACCAGCCATTCGCGCGGCAATATTTCAACTCGCTCTACATCGCCATCCTGGTCACGGTTCTGACGTTGATCATCTCGTCGCTTGCAGGATATGCGCTGGCGCGGATGCGCTTTGCCGGCGCGGGCCTGCTGATGCTATTCCTGATCTCGGCGCTGATGGTGCCGGAGGAGGTGACCATCATCCCGAACTTTTTCCTCATCCGCTCGATGGGGCTGGTCGATACACATTGGCCGCTGATCCTGCTGCCGACCTTCGGGCCGCAAGGCGTGATGGCCACCTTTCTGATGCGGCAATATTTCCTCGCCCTACCCAAGGAGCTTGAGGACGCAGGCAAGATGGACGGCCTTTCCCGCTTCGGGGTGTGGTGGCGCATTGCCTTGCCGATGTCGCGGCCCGCGCTTGCGGCGGTCGCCATCATCACCTTCCTGTCGTCGTGGAACTTGTTCCTTGAGCCGTTGATCTTCCTCAGCTCTCTGGAAATGTTCACGCTGCCGCTGGCGCTGTCTAACTTCAACGACAGCTATGGATTGCCGCTTTGGAACCTGCAGCTTGCCGCAACGACACTGGCGGTGGTGCCGATCCTGATCGTCTATCTGATCGCCCAGCGGCAGATCATCGAAAGTTTCGCGCTCTCCGGCGTGAAAGGGTGAGAAAGCATCTGACATGACCAATGTTCTCCTCAAGGGAATCGAGAAGCGTTTCGGCAGCGTTGAAGTCATTCGCGGCGTGGACCTCCAGATTGACGACGGCGAGTTCGTTGTCTTCGTCGGTCCTTCCGGCTGCGGAAAATCTACCCTCCTGCGGTTGATCTCGGGTCTCGAACACATAAGCGCCGGCGACATCCTAATCGGCGACCGCCTTGTCAACGAGGTCCAGCCCGCCCAACGCGGCGTGGCGATGGTGTTTCAGTCCTACGCATTGTATCCCCATCTGACGGTCCGGGATAATATGGGCTTCGGCCTGAAAGTGCGCAAAATGCCCGCCGACGAGCGTCAGAAGCGCGTTGCAGAAGCCGCCGCAACACTGAAGCTTGATACGTTGCTCGACCGCTATCCTCGCGAGCTTTCGGGTGGCCAGCGCCAGCGTGTCGCTATCGGCCGCGCCATTGTCGGCCATCCCGATGTCTTCCTGTTCGACGAACCCCTGTCCAATCTCGATGCCGAATTGCGCGTACACATGCGCTCGGAAATTGCGGCCCTGCACAAGCGGCTGGCGACCACAATGATTTATGTCACACACGACCAAATCGAGGCCATGACACTCGCCGACAAGATCGTCGTTCTTCGCGACGGCCGCGTCGAGCAGGTGGGGTCGCCGCGCACTCTCTACGAAAATCCGGCCAACATCTTCGTCGCCCAGTTCATCGGCAGCCCGAAGATGAACGTGCTGCCGGCCGATGCCGCGCCACTGCTTGCCGCACTGCCGGCAACTCTTTCGCCGGCCGAGAGCGTCGGTGTCCGGCCAGAGCATCTGATGGTGGTGAAACCGGGCGAGGGTATTTTACGTGGTAAGGTAACGTTAGCCGAATATACTGGCGCTGTAACGCTGCTGCATGTCGCACTGGCAGACGGACACACTTGCCTAGCCATCTACGACAAACAAGAAATGCCCGAAGTCGGCGCTGAGATCGGCCTTAAAGCCGATGCGAGGGACCTGCATTTTTTCGATTCGCATGGTCAAGCCACCAAGCTTCGCTCCAACTAAGGTCACCACTTACGTTTTCTGGGCAGCCCATGCTTCCCAGATCTCAGAACTCCAACGGCTCAACCCCGCACCTGGTTGAACTGCCGGGCAGCCTCCGCCTGCTGCACGTCAATGGTGCAGAGCAGTTCGCCGCTTTCATCGAGCACACGCACGAGCCAGCCGGTCAAATCATCCGTGCCCGGCTCAAGGTCGACAAGCAGATCGACTGCACAGCGAATGGCCTCGGACCGCGCGGCCTCGAAACTCGGCATGTTGGACGGCGGAATCTGACGACTGCCGTCGCCGTCACGGTATTCGAAAATATAGACCCCGCCGCCGTCGGTACTTGCGTTGGTGACGGCAACCTCGTCGAAATTGCCGTTGCTTCGGGCGTCATAGTCGTTGACGGCAAGGGCGAAAGTGGCCGTTTTCAGCAGTATTTCCCGTGCCCGTTCGACCGCGGCCTCCTCGCCCCCGGTTTGGGGGTCGGCCATGTCGACGGTAACGCAATTGCCACCTTCTCCGCAAAACAATACCCGGAGAACGGGCTCTCCCGTCGCCGCCGTTACCCGCGAGATATCGGTTCGCACAATCTGCATGAGAACTTTTCCTTGGTCTGCTCGAACTTACTTTTGGAGCGCAAGACTGTTGTTGATCGCGAGTTGTCTCGGACTTGCGACGACGTCCTCATCTTTCTCGCCGTGCGCGAACATCTTGTGAGAAGCCAAACGTGAGATCACGTTCAATGCTGAATTATGCCTTAAGTTCCTTGCTCAGATGTTGTTACGCATCTTCGTTCAGGGACGCCTCCAAAGCCCAGCCCATTTGCATTTTCAATCCTTCAGCGTGGTCCGCCGACCAGTGGAACCTCGTCGCCTGCGCACAGTTCTGTGTAGAATGAACCGAAGGACTACATTTATGGCAACCGCACCACATGGAGCTGAGATGATCGCCCGGCTTGCCCTTGAAAATGGCGTTTCTAAAGAAGCCGTGACGACAGTTCTGGAGGCTTTGCGCAGCAGTGGCGGAACCATGGCGCAGTTCAGCCATGCTGACTTCGGCGGGATGTCACAATGGTCGGCCGGCATGACGATGGTCGGCGATATGTTCAACGACAGCCTCAAAGCAAGGCTGAACGCAATAGCCGAAGAATTGTCACGCTATCTGCGCGACCAGCCGGTCGCGGCGCATGCCGATGACACCACCGTCAGCTATCGTTCGTCCACCGCGTCCCATTCCGGCTCATGGTGGCCGCAGGAACTCGGCAGTCCTTCCTCGGTCGGATCCCAGAACGATATGCGCTACGCCGTTTTTCCAGAAAAACGCCGCCTCGTCATCGACGATCACGGCCGGACGAAAATTTACGATACCGGTAAGCACGCGATCTCCGGTGTTTCCCAAAGCCAAAGCACGGATTCAACTCTCACCTTCGTCGGCCAGCATGGCGTGGTTCGGGTTTCGGACCTCACGCGCGCAGACGATTAGTGATCGCCATGCTCCTCGGATGCCGCGATTGAGACCTTAAGGAGTAGAAAAACGATGGTGGAAAAGCGCGACAGAGTAAAACGAACCGCAAGCAGCGATGCCATCGGCTCAAGCCACCTTCGCAACGCCGAGACCTTCCATTTCAAGGATGATGGAGTGACCCCCAATCATCCGCATTGGCCGCTTATCATCTACCGCAGCCCTGTGAGGCTATCCGCGGGCCTCGACCCGGCGACCATTTTCGAGGAACTGTTCGCCCGGAATGGGTGGGGCGGTTCATGGCGAAACGGCATATACGACTATGTACATTATCATTCCGGCATTCACGAGGTTCTGGGGATCGCACGTGGCTCGGGCGTAGTGCAACTGGGAGGCAGACAGGGCCGAATACTAACTTTTGAGGCTGGAGACGTCGCCATCTTGCCCGCAGGCACCGGGCACCAGCGCCTGGAGGCCAGCAATGACTTTCTGGTCGTCGGCGCCTATCCGCCGGAGGGAGCCTACGACGAATGCACCAGCCGTGAGGATCACGCCCGTGCGGTGAGGTCGATACAACAGGCCAAAAAGCCGGCAACGGATCCGGTCTACGGAGCAAATGGGCCGCTGATCGACCTTTGGGTACCAGAGCCGCAAAGCGCGTAGAAAAGGCCGCAGCGCAGCACAGGCATACCCATGACCGATGAGACTACCGAGCGAAAACCACTTGGACCCGAGGAGCGCCGCGAACGACGCAGGCTGCGAAGGGAAAAGCAGCGTGCGGACAATTACGCCCGCGCCGAGAAGATGCATATCGCTCGCTTGGCGGCACCAGATTCCGACCCTCAACATACATCGTCCCGGCCGGAGCAATCTGCTTATGTCGGCTGCTCAGGCTGGTTTTATTGGAAATGGCGAGGGAAATTTTATCCCGAGCAAATGGCCACAGGTGAGTGGTTTCGCCACTACGCCGATCAATTCGACACTGTCGAGATCAACGCTTCGTTCTACTCATGGCCGACAGTGGCCAATGTGAAAAGCTGGCTTCGGCAACCCGGAGACCGTCAATTTGTCTACACTATTAAGGTCTGCGAGCTGATCACCCACATTAAGAAATTTGAAGACACAGAAACGTTGGTCAAGGATTTTGGCATGATTGCCGATATCCTTGGTGAGCGTATGGGATGCTTTCTGTTTCAGCTGCCGCCGAGTTACCGTTTTTCTGAAGAAAGGCTGACTGCAATTCTAAGCCAACTCGACCCGGCGCGGCGCAACGTCGTCGAATTTCGCCATGCCAGTTGGTGGAACGACACGGTCTATGCGGCTTTTCAAAAGACAGGCACCATCTTTTGCTCCTGCAGTGGCCCTCGCCTCCCGGATGTTCTGGTGCGCACGTCCGACGATATCTATCTGCGCTTGCACGGCCCGGAGCGCTGGTACCGGCACGATTATTCCGAGAACGAACTCGCTCAATGGGCCGATAAAATCCGAAGCAGCGGTGCAAAAAGGGCTTGGGTTTATTTCAACAACGACTACGAGGGCTTTGCGCCCAAAAACGCTCTGACGATGCGCCGTCTGCTCGCCGATCGAACAGCCGGGTCGCTGCTGCCTGCTGCCGCTCCTGGCACAGAAGCGTTGGATGCGTAGGTGCTGAGACCTGTGTCGGCGGCTGGATAGGAGGATCGGATTGGATGCACGGGAAAATCTCAAAACTTCGGAGCCGTTGACGGCGACGTGGCCGCTTAGCCCGTCTGCAACGCTCGGCTCTTCGGTGCGAGGAAAAGGTATCGAACGCGAAATTCGCGCCAAGCTGCCTTTGGCGGCGAGAAAGTGCGTCACGGTGGAGGCTGGAAACCTCGTATTACTGATGCCCGAAACCGAATCCGATGCATTCGAAACGGCTTCGCTGACAATCTTCAAGTCTCTGGAAGGGATCGATGAATTGCCTGTAATTCCGCGCGAGGTAGAAGACATTCTGACGATTTCTTCTCGCGAGCGGCACAAATGGATCAAGGATGGCCGCCTGCGAAGCATCGGAACCCGCACCGTAAAGTTGCGCGGGCGATCCAAGGCCGTCACCTTTCACGTCTTCGATCCTCGGCATATCGAGGATATATTGGATAGTGATTTCCCCTCCGTCTGGAGAGAACAGGACGCTTTGGACGCCGCTGAAAATAGACGACGTGCGGCGGGGAAGGCCGCGAGAACCCGCGCGTCGAAAGCTCAAAGCAAAGAGAAATTACCCCGGCAGCAAGACTTGGACGGCTGGGATGCGTTCGATGACGAGGGGCTGCTGCGCTGAGCCGTGTCAGCCACCCCTCGCCGACCTACTTGCTTTTTTCGCGGCGAGACTTCTTCTCATCGGGATGTGTCTCGAAAGTCGCATCCTCGTCGCCTGTAATCACCCGAGGCTCGGCGCTGGATACACCGCTGTTATCGGCCCCTTCATGGCTTTTAACATATTGCGGCTTGGCATCGTCGTGAATCTTGTCAGCATCCGATTTCGATTTCATGGCTTCATCACCACCTTTATGCACCCATCTTCTTTGTCACGGAAAGACTTGTAGAGATCTGGTCCGTCCTCGAGCGAAGCGTGATGCGTTATGACAAAAGAAGGGTCGATATCTCCATCGACGACTTTTTGGAGCAGCGGCTCAAGGTAACGGTGGGTGTGGGTCTGTCCCATTTTGAAGGTCAGGCCCTTGTTCATTGCCGCGCCGAACGGAATGTGGTCCAGCATGCCGATATAAACACCGGGAACAGAGATCGTTCCGCCCTTCCGGCAGGAAAAGATGGCCTCCCTCAACACATGAGGGCGATCGGTGCCGATATGCAATGCTGCCTTGGCCTTGTCCAGTATGGCGTCCGCGCTGGCGCCGGCGTCCGACTCCGTGCCGACACAGTCGATGCAGCGGTCAGGCCCGCGACCGCCGGTCATTTCCATCAGAGCGTCATAGACTTTCACATCGCTGAAATCGAGCGTTTCAGCCCGTCCATGCGTTCGCGCCATCTCGAGCCGTTCAGGAACCCTATCGATTGCAATGACGCGGCCCGCACCCATCATCCAGGCACTCTGGATTGCAAACTGGCCGACAGGGCCGCAGCCCCAGATCGCCACCGTATCGCCGTCTTCGATTTCAGCATTTTCGGCGGCCATCCAGCCCGTCGGAAAGATGTCGGACAGAAACAGCACCTGATCGTCGGCCATGCCGTCAGGCACTTTGATCGGTCCAAAGTCGGCATAAGGCACACGCAGAAATTCGGCCTGTCCACCGGCATAGCCGCCAAGCATATGGGAGTAGCCAAGCAAACCGGATGGCGAATGTCCCATCACCTCGATGGCCTTCGAGGCGTTGCGATTTGAGCGGTCGCAGAGCGAGAACAGCTGTTTCTTGCAGAAGTAACATTCGCCGCAGGCGAGATTGAAGGGGACGACAACCCGGTCACCCACTTTGAATTTCGAATGTCCCTTTCCGACCTCGACAACTTCGCCCATGCTCTCATGGCCGAGAACATCGCCGGACTCCATTGTCGGCATATAGCCGTTCATCAGATGAAGATCAGAGCCGCAGATCGCGCAGGATGTCACTTTGATGATGATGTCGCTATCGTGTTCTATCGTGGGATCATCGACCGTATCGCAACGGATATCTCCCTTTCCGTGCCAGCATAGAGCTTTCATTGGCAAATGCCTTTGTTTTGAGGGTCAAGCTTGCAACTCTGAACATCGCGATACGGTCATCCGGCTCGTGGTTCAGTGGTGCTCCTGGAGCATCAACCTTCTGTGCACTGCATAGTTCCAACGCCAGGTCACGAACCTTAGCCTGGAGCGAATGCAGCGCTTGAGAATTTTACGAACGCGGAAATTGCCCCATCAACCTTGGTATTTCGTCCGCGATCTCACGAGCCAGAAATCCAAGCGGGCCTATCGTTTTTGCCAGTCCGGCGCCGGCCTCTCCATGCAGATAGACCGCCCAACAGCTTGCTTCTACCGGAGTTGCTCCGCGGGCAAGCAGTCCTGCAACGACACCGGCCAACACATCGCCAGACCCCGAAGTACCGAGGCCCACACCGCCACCCCTATAAAACCACATATTTCCGCCAGGGTCGGCAATAAAGGTCTCCGCTCCTTTCAGAATGACCACGGCATTTAAATCACGTGCTACGGTTTCTGCGATCTCCGCAGGTTTGCTCTCCACTGTCTCCCGATCTATCCCAAGCAAATTTGCCATCTCACCCGCATGGGGCGTGAGCACAGGTAGATGCTTTCCATTGAGGAAATGGCTGGCGGCAATCCCGTCAAGTGCGCCCGCATCAAACACAAAAGCAGTATCTTCCATGTCCGCCGCAAGTTGCTTCACCAATATCCGAGTGTCCTCGGTCTCCAACATTCCCGGCCCTATCAGGATTGTATCAGAGCCCTTAACCTTTGACGTCAAGAGAGCGCCGTTGCTACGGCACATCGCCCCCGTTTCGGTTTCCCGGAGCCCCGTGACGAGAGCTTCAGGCAGGGCTGTCGCAAAATACCCTGCCCGGCTTTCCACCGTCGCCATCTGCAGCTTCCCCGCGCCGGCGCGAAGCGCAGCGACGCATGCAAGCAGCACCGCGCCCGACAAATCGCGGCTCCCGCCTATGATGGCGACACGGCCCCGATTTTCCTTACTACCGCCATCCGGCCAAGGAAGCGGATGACGTTTGAGAAGCAATGCATCGATAGCTGTCGCGGGCTTCATCTGGCAGCCACATTGGCATCGGGTTCAGCTGTTACCGGCGCGCCACCTTGTCGAAGCGGGGCGATGAAATTGTACCGTTTGAGGACCATTCCCCCATCGGGCGGGATGGAACTGTCGAAGAGATATTCCGTTACGGCGCAGTTGGCGACTTCGCTTTCGCGATCAATTGCCAGGATTTCTTCTTCCGTAAGGTTTTCGATCAGGTAACGCATGCACATGACCACCACCTGATGTGCGACGATCAGAACGCTTTTCCCGCTGTGGTGCAGGCTGATCGTGTCCAAAGCACTGCGTAGACGAAGAATGACATCGCACCAGCTCTCGCCTGCGGGCGGTCGATGATAGAATTTACCCAGGATTCGCCTGAACTCTGACTGTTCAGGATGGATTTCGCGAATACCGCTGGTGGTAAGACGATCCAGAACACCGAATTCTTTTTCCCGCAGTCGCTCGTCTAAAATCGGCTTGATGGCCTTTTCTCTCAGCCCGCCATTGCGCGCGATGAAATCACCTGTTTGCACGGCTCTCCGATAGGGCGAGGTCAACAAAACCTCTGGACGATCCTTCGCCGGCATATCTGCAAACCAACAAGCGAGTGCTGCGGACTGCTCCTCGCCTCGTTGGCTGAGAGGAACGTCGACGTCACGCTCGCTGATGTCGATGCGGCTCAAGCCGGCGGAATGCGCCACATCGCGCGCGACGTTGCCGGCGCTTTCGCCGTGACGGACGATCCAGAGCTGCCGTGGCCAACGAGAACTTTGTTTCATAGGATGTTCAACTTCGATAACTGTGCTGTAGCATTACTGCTCGTCAGGGCCGAGGTTTAGTCTGCGGATGCATAGAGCAGAGCTATATCGCGGTGGTGAAGCGCGCAGTCTCCGTTCTCCGATTTCACCACCGCTCTGCGCGGCTCCAGGACGATGACGCATCCATTTTTAAAACCGTATTGCCTGTCGCCGTTGGCCAGAGCCAGGCGAGCCGGGACCTCGTCCATTGGCCGCTCGTCAGAGCTCGTGGCTACAGACCGGCATCCTGTGAGCACGAAGAATGCCGCACACGGAAAGATCAGCTTTTTCGGAATAGAACTTGCGCGTCGTAACATTGGAGCAAAGAACATCCTGGGCTGCGGTCGAGAGATCAATCCGTGTGCTCCGGCATTTTCTTCAGTTGATCTTTTGTCCATGTGGTAACGGCGTGAACGTCGCCGCTTTCGTCACGCATAAACTCGAGCTGGCTCATCGGGACAGCGACCGGCTTGGCGCCGATGCCGAGGAAGCCGCCTACATCGATGATGACCTGGCTGGACGGCCCGATACCATGCATGTGCGACACAGTACCGACCTTATGGTCGTCGGCGCCGTAAATTGTAGCACCTTCCAAATTCGATGGTGTCAGTTCGTCAGACAGGAGCCGCGGATGTTTGCTGTGGTCCATTGCATTGCCTCCTTCATGGACTGGGAAAAGTCATGAAGGTGCAATTCAGTTCCGGAACCATACCGAATTTCTATTGTCGACCACCCGTTACCGCGACGTTGAGCCTATCCCGCGCTTTATTTCGCCTCGACAGGAAGCTTTTGTTCGAGCAACCAGTCCCACATCGCCTGGTCGTTCAGCGCAGCCGCTTCGATACCGGTGTGGTCGACGTCCTCGAGCACGCTCAGTCTTGCATTGCGCTTCAGGGTCCTCAGGCGCTCATAGAGCACGACAGAGTCGGAAAGTGGAATGACGTCATCATTGGCGCCATGAAACACCCAGAACGCCGCTTTCTCGTTGGTCCTGTTCAGATAATGGCGATTTCCGCCACCGGCGATCGGCACCACTGCTGCAAAGCTTTCGGGGAATTGCTCGGCCATCGCCCAAGCGCCAAAACCACCGCGACTGTAACCGACCACATAGATGCGGCTTGGATCGACACGGTGTTTCGCGACGATATTCCGCAGGAGGTTTTCCACCTTCTCGATAGGATAAAGAAGTTCCTCGCTGGGATTTTGTGGAGACAGCACGAGAAACGGAAACTTTTTACCGTCTTCGATGAGCTTGGGCAGCCCGCTGCTTTTGACCTTCTCGATATCACTGCCGCCTTGATCGCCGCCGTGAAGCCAGACGACGAGCGGATAGGACTTGTCCGAACTGGCATAGTCGTCAGGCGTATAGAGCAGGTAGTTGAGGTCGTTTTTGATCGTGAGGTCGGCTGTCGCCGACTTCTGTTCGGCCATTGCGGTCATCGGGACGGCGAGTGCCACTACCGCAAGGACAATCGTTAAAAACAGACGGATCATCGGTTTCCTCCCTTGGATCTGAGTGCAGCTTGGGCAACCGCCTATCGTGTGTCAATGAAATCCGGCTCCAAGGCGCCCAGCCCAAAGCGATCGCAGCGGCACCAACATGCGTCAACGCGGTAGCGTCAATCTTCGGAGTAAGCGCGGCGGCTGACGGCCGAAGCAAGGAAGCCAAAAGCCAGGATCATGGCGCTGACCGCTATCCCCGTGCAGATGACGCCTGCGGGGGTTATTCTTGCACTGCCTTGCAAAGCGACGTGCTTGCCGATGCGCAGGTCATAAACGGCCTTCATTTCTTCGGGGTGGGAATTGCTTGTGGCTACCGGTGGTCTTTGAACTTCAACCATCTCGATCCTCGCTCGATTGACCACGCCGCACATTGCGGACTGTGTTGCGATATAGAGCTTCCATCTCCTTATCGACGGTTCATCGAACCACACAACCACCGACGCTTCAATCGGAGGCGTCCGTCATCAAGCGTATCGCCGACATGGGCGGTGTTCGGCGCATTCTATCGCAGCGGCTAGACCGTAGCCAACGCTCTATCCCATTCGGGCACTGTCATCACGGCGCGGCCGCGCAGGAAGAGAATATCGGCATATTTGCCAAAGTCGAACGGAATGCTCGACGTCCGGCTCTGATAGGTTGCCCAGCAACCCCAGACAATACAGGCAACGCCGATATAGAGATATACGCGCGCGGCCGTGGCGGCATCCGACGCGCCGTTGTAGAGCGCGAGCGTCTGCTCGATCTCGTTTTCGCCGATAAAGACAGACTCGAAGGAGAACATGGCAATGTCCCAATAAGGATCGTTGCCAGACGCATATTCCCAATCGATGATCTTAACGTCGAGCGCGTCGTTGACCATGTAATTGTAGACGTAGGCATCGTTGAAGCAAGCGCATGTTTCCATGCCCGCCGCTTGGATGGCATCGCGGGCTCGCGATACCTGCCAGAGGATGTGGTCCATGTCCTCTGGCAGTTCTGCATCGATTTCCTTGAGCCGGCTAAGGTGGTCGTTCAACTGGTCGAAGCCAGTCTTGGTTCTCGACATGAACTGGCTGCTGTGGATCGCCTTATAAGCCTTCAAAATATTTGCGCGGATCGTCGGATGCTGCAGGTCTATGACGTTGCAACTCCTGAAACCATGCAGGAATTCGTAGACTTCGATGCCGTCTGCCTCATCGTAAAACAGCAATTGAGGCGCGTAGCCAGTCGCTGCGGCCTTGATTGTCGCCTCATGGGCCAGTTCCCGATCGATCAGGTTTTCCGTGCCTGGACCGTGTATCTTCAGGAAGAAGGTTTCATGGGTGTCATCCAGGCATATGCGCCAGTTCACATTGGTGATGCCGGAAGCAATACGTTCGGGACGCGCCGGGCGGCCCGTCCACATCCCCGTCTTCTCGATGGCTTGTTCTATAGTGATCATCGCTTGCGCCCCGTGATCGACATGACTTGGCAACTGCGGTCGATCATGCGGTCGCCAGAAGGTGACGCATGTCGAATGTCTGAAGGTGGTAGTTCATCCGGATCAGCCTGTTGCTGGCATATTTGAGCCACTCCGGGCCGACCATGTCATGGCTGGTTTCAGCCAGCAGCGCCCAGCAGGCCCACAGGAAATCGTCGACGATGCCGTAGAGCTTCACTCTGGCGAGCATGGCTTGATTGGGTCGACCCGCATAAATCTCGACCGCTTCCATTCGCTGCTTGTCGGTACGGCAAAACTCAAGGCACAAGGAGCCGAGATCGAAGATCGGATCGGCATTCACCGCCCTGTCGAAATCGACAAGGCGTATACTGGCTTCCGGGCCGATCATGATGTTGGAAACGGCATTTTCGCCATGGATCGGACCCAGATCGGTTCCGGAGGCCGAGAGCGCACCCTCGATGCGCGAAATCCATTGCATCGCCGCGTTGAACGGAATGGCGCCCTTGAAGGGGATCGGGCGACGGCCTTTGGGATCCAGATGTGGCTCAAGCCGAGCGGCGTAGTCCCGCAGAACCTCGAACGGCGAAACCGTCTTCGAGAGCTTTGCCTGCTGGTGCCATGCTTTTTTGGCCGCCAAGACAGCGGATTTGACATCCGGCTTGCGCATATCGCTTGCCAAAGCCATGCGCCAGTCCGATCCAAGCAGGTCGAAGACCAGCACATCACTGCTGGCATCGGCTGCCATCAACCTTGGCGCGATCTGCGCTTCCCCGGCCACTCGTGCGGCGGCAGCTGCGTCTGGAACGCTGTAGGGGGCGAGTGCGCCGGCCCGAAATGCCTTGGCGAAAACACCCGGCCTGCCGTCTGAAAAGGAGACCGGCGCCGAGACCGAATCCAGGCCGAGGTGCATCGGCATTGCGATCGACGGCACCACGGCACCGATCGAGGCCTGAACTCCGTGGAATTCCGGCATGGCGGCCAGCGCATGAACGATACGCTCTTGCGGGGTGTGCGCAGCTACAAGTTCGTCCACCATGCCGTTGCCCATCGGTCGATCCCTCTTTGCTTCTTCGTGCTTTGGAGATGAGTCTAACATCCAGTTTGTCGGTCGAGATCGATCATGGGAGAACCGGAAAACCCGCAGCAAAGGCCCGCGCGCGTTCGTACCATGCGGCAAGCGCCAGAATGTCGACATCCTTTCCGTTGCTTCCCGTAATCTGCATGCCGACCGGCAGACCGTCCGGTGCAAATCCGCAGAAGATCGAGGCTGCCGGCCAGCCGAGTTGATTGGTAATCGCGGTGTAAGAAAGGTGATGCAATGGCGAATCCTGCCTTGCTCCCAGCGCTTCCGCCGGGAAGCCGGCAACCGGCATCACCGGCGATATGACGAGATCGAAGCCTGCCAGTGTCTCCCGGTATAGCGCCTTCGCACGCTCGATGCCTTCCACGGCTTCGACATAGCGTTTCGCTGAGACGGCATCGCCCCCGTCGCAGACACTGGAAATGTATTCCAACGTTTCTGAGCGGGCCGGCTGGGGCAATTCATCCCGTTCCATCGCTGCCTTCACCGCGAACACTGTCTCGAAATGCCCACGAAGCTCGGTTTTAACCGGATCGGACGTCTCGACCACGACGGCGCCGGCACCCCGGAGAAGGTTGGCGGCGCTAAGGATGAGGTCTGCAACCCCGACTTCCACCTCCTCGCCGAACCCTCTGCCCATCAGCAGACCAATCCGCATGCCTCGAACATCGGCGGCCGGGATGATGCCAGGCAACGAACCGCCCGACGCACCAGTGTCCGCGTCGGGCTTGCTCAGGACCGAGAGCATCAGGACCGCATCAGCAACCGTGCGGGTTAGCGGCCCCGCGACTCGCGTAGAGCTCGGAGGACTGTGCGGGACCGTGCCACTGGACGGTTTCATGCCGAAGATGCCGCAATGCGCTGCCGGCAACCGCACGGAGCCGGCCAGATCCGATCCGATCGACGCAGGTCCCATTCCAGAAGCCACAGCGGCCGCTGCTCCGCTCGAAGACCCGCCCGTGTTCATCGAAAGGTTCCAAGGGTTTCTGGTCGTCCCATGCGCGGAGCTTACACCGGAAGGCAGCAGACCATAGTCCGGCATCGTCGTCTTGCCGAAGATGATTGCACCGGCTTCCTTCAGCCTGGCTGCGGGCGGCGAGTCGTCTTTGGAGAGTGTGCCCATCCGGCCGCGCGTGCCGCGCCAGTAGGGCCAGCCCGCCAGCGCGATGCTGTCCTTGACCGTGACAGGTATCCCATCGAGCGCCCCTGAAGGCGCCTTTGCACGCCACCGGGCTTCGGATGCTCGCGCCGCAGCCATTGCCTCATCGGCGCGAAGCACGAAAATCGCGTTCAAGGCCGGATTGACGGCATCCACACGGTCGAGCACGGCTTTCATCGCGTCCACCGGCGAGAACGATCCCTCCGCAAACCCATCCAGGAGCGCCGTAGCACTCATCTGCCAGATCTCGTTCATTCCGTTTTTAGCCACTAGGCAACCAGAACGTTGCCATCGACGCAGAAGCGCCACAGCATTCCGGTCAAAACCTGCACACCGAAGGCTCGGTCTTCCAGCGTCGTGAATTCGGTTGGATGATGAATGACACCACCGACACTAGGGACGTTGATGACCAGAGCCTTGGTTACGGGAGCCATCGCGATGGAATCATGACCGGCGATGGAATCCAGACGCATCGTTTCAACGCCGAGTTCTGCCGCAGTTGCCTCCGCGAGCTTGTAAAGATCGGCATCGAGCCGACCCGCCTTGCGCCGGTCTATGCTTCGGACTTCGACCTCCGCTTCCGCACGCTCGGCGGCTTTCCGCATCGCGGCCTTCAGCTTCTCTTCGGCGGACGCGAGCAGATCGGGATCCGGGGAGCGGAGCTCTATGAAAAGGACGGCCTCGCCCGGCACGACGTTCGGTGAGTTCGGAGACACTTCTAGGCCCCACCGACGTATGCAGGTCGAGACCAGCTTCGTCAGCAATCGCGCGGATGTCTGCAATCAGATAAGCCGCAGCTAGCAAGGCATCCCGCCTTTCGGCCATCGGTGTAGGGCCGGTATGCGCTTGCCGCCCGATGAACGCCACCCGGTACTTGGTCGCGCCCCAGAAGCGGTCGACCGCGGCAAACCGTTTTCCCGCCTTCTCAAGGAAGGGGCCGCCTTCGATATGCAATTCGATGAGCGCATCAGGAATGACGCGCTCCGCTGATCCGGCATAACCGATAGTCGCCAGCGCTTCACCCACGCTGATGCCCTTGCCGTCCTTGCGGCCTAGGGCGAACTCCAGAGTGTGTTCTCCGGAATTCACCCCGCTTCCAAGCAGGCTGGGTTGGAAACGCGCGCCTTCCTCATTCGTCCAGTTGACGAGAATGAAGTTTGATTTCGGAGTGATGCCGGTCTCGGCGACCTTGCGCTGGATGGCTTCGATAGCACTGCAGGCCGCAACAACGCCATAGCTTCCATCAAATCGTCCGCCGTTCGGCTGACTGTCGATGTGCGATCCGGTCATGATCCTGGGCGCATCAGGCCCTGCCCAATCCAGAAAACCGAACATGTTGCCGATGGCGTCGATCTCCACGCGCAGACCCGCATTCTTCATCCAGGCGGCAAGCCAGTCGCGCGCCTGGCGGTCCTCTTCCGACAAGGTGAGGCGGGTCAGAGCGCCGCCCGCGCCTCCGCCGAATGCGGAAACCTCTTCCATGAGCCGGTGATGCCCGTCGATATCGACGGAAGGAGGTGCGTTCAGGTCTGAAGTCGAGTTGGGCATCGTTGTAGTCCGCTTGAAATTGGGGTCAGGCTGCGGCGGCCGTAACAGGCTGCGGCGGATAGGATGGAACCAGGAAGCAGGCCGCTTCGCCATCGGGCCCGTCCGGCATGAGCACAGGCGTTTCGACGCGGCACCTGCCGAACGCCTTTGGGCAGCGGCTGGCGAAGCCACATCCAGGCGGCAGGTCTATCGGGCTTGGAGGCTCCCCGTCCAACAAGCATTCCTCGGGATCGTAGCGCCGGGTTTCCAGCGTCGGAATCGCGCTCAGCAAAGCCTTTGTGTAGGGGTGCCCCGGCTCGAAGAAGAGCTTTGTGTTGTCGGCGATCTCAACGACCTCGCCGAGATACATCACGGCGATCCGGTTGCAGACACGCCGGACCATCGCCATGTCGTGGGAAATGAAAATGTAGGTGAGACCGTGCTTCGCCTGAAGGTCGGAGAAAAGCTTGAGCAGCTTGAACTGTTCGGTTTGATCGAGCGCGGAGAGCGTCTCGTCCATGATCAGGACTTTAGGGTCCAGGACCAGCGCTCGCGCGACATTGACCCGTTGCCGCTGCCCCGCGCTCAGGCCGAGCGGCAATTCGTCGAACAGCGATGAAGCAAGGCCTACCTCCTCCATGACGGCAAGTACCTGTTTACGGCGTTGGTCTGCGCTCCGGATGCCATGGACCCTGAGCGGGCCGCCGATAATTTCGCCGATGGGCGTTCGTGGCGGCAAAGAGTTGAACGGGTCCTGCAGGACGAGTTGGAAATCCTTGCGGAATTTCAGGAGATCGGCTCGCCACAGTCGCGAGATGTCCTGGCCACCGCAAATGACGGAACCGCTGTCAGGCATCTCGAGCCGGCTGAGAAGCCGCATCAGCGTCGACTTTCCGCAGCCGGACTCGCCTACAATGCCGAAGTTTTCCCCGGGGAAGACGTCGAAGCTGACGTCCCTGACTGCGCGCACCTCGCTGTAGCTTGCAAATGTTCCGCGCTTGCGCACGTGGTAACTTCGGGAGGCATTCTTGATGCTGATCAGCGGCGTACCTTGACGCGGTATCTTCGGCACGACGGGTGCGGTGTCAGTCCAAATCTGCGGAATCTCGGAAATGAGCTGCGTGGTGTAGGGATGCTGGGGTGAATGCAACAGACGTTCGGGCACTTGCCGTTCCACGATTCGACCGTCTGCGAGAACCAGAATCTGGTCTGCGGAATCGTTCAGGATCGGCAGCGATGAAGACACGAACACCACGGCGGTATCGAAACGCTCGGTGAGTTCCCGCATCAGACGCATGACCTGTGCGGCAATCGTCACATCGAGTGGTTGCGTGACATTGTCTGCCACCAGAAATGCAGGATTTGTTGCCAACGCATCGACGATCAGCGCGCGCTGCATCATCCCGCCGCTGAACTGCGAGGGGTATTCGTGAAAGCGCGAGGCGGGGGACGGAATACGGACCGCGGCGAGCAGCTCGATCACGCGACGTTCGGCCTCCGCACGACTGAGTTCCGGCACCAAGGCCTGTATCTTTTCGACGATCTGGCGGCCTACCGGCAGTGTCGGGTCTAGCGCGCCCTGCGGGTTCGCGCCGACATAGGCAATCTCCTTGCGCAGCGCGCGCATCCGGCGCGGTGGTATTGTGAAAATATTCTCGTTTTTATAGGTCACCGAGCCGGATGCGATCTCAAGCGGAGGGTCGATCCAGTTGACCAGTGCGCGTGACAGGACCGACTTGCCGGAACCGCTCGCACCGATGATCCCCACGATTTCTCGTGGGGCGAGATCGAAGCTGACATCGGACACGATGTTTCGGCCGCCTTCCTCGGTCCTGAGACGAACAGTCAGATCGCGTACGGAGAGAATGGGTAGGCTTGTCACAGGGCGCCTCCGTAGATGCGATTGCGAGCCCGCTCGAGCGTCGCGCCCATCAGATTGACGCTTGTCAAGGTGAAGCAGAGGAAAACGCCGGGCATGGTAGCGATCCACCAGGCGTTCAGCAGATATTTGCGGCCGTCGGCAATGATGTTGCCAAAGGTGGGCGTCGGAGGTTGGACACCCAAGCCGATGAAGCCCAGGATCGATTCAAAGATCATCATCCGGGCCACGTCGAGAACCGAAATGAAAATGACCGGAGGCATGATCAGAGGAGCCAAGAGAAAAAGCATGATCCTAAGGTTGGACGCACCACTCACCTGCGCTGCGCGAACATATTCCTGCTTGCGCTCCGTCATGACAACGCTGCGCGTCACGCGCGCGTAGACCGGCCAGCTCGACAATCCGAGTACAAGGATGATTGCGGGGATGGTCGGACGGGAAACGCCGAGCACCGTAATCGCCAGAATGATCATGGGAATGGACAGTTGCGCGTCGGTAAGGCGCATCAGGATAAGATCGACCTTTCCGCCGTAATATCCCGACAGCATTCCGATGGTGCACCCCACAACCAGCATCAGCGCGACGGTCGAGAAGCCGATGAGCAGCGAATATCGGAGGCCAACCAGACTGCGCACGAGCATGTCACGGCCGAGTTGGTCCGTGCCCAACGGCGCGGACCACATCCACTTGTCGCCGATGAACCACGGAGCATTGAGCTTTGCCGATACGTTCAGCTTTGTCGGATCGATGCCGCTCAGCCAGGGATAGAAAAGAGCCGCGGCGACCAGAATAACGAAAATTGCCAGGCCGATGCGGAACTCGTAGGAAGCGAACGCAGCACGCCAAATTCGCCGCGTGATTGAAACGCCTCTGCGCTCCGCTGCAAGCGGCTGTGCGACCGTGATCTCGTTGAGGTCTACTACAGCCATCTCAATACTCAAGCCTTGGGTCGATCGTGGACGCAATGAGATCGACCACGATGTTGATCAGGACGAAGATAGCGCTGGTGATGATCGCGATGCCCTGAATCAGCGGAAAGTCGCGCTGGAGGACGGCATTGATCGTCAGCAACCCAAGTCCCGGATAATCGAAGATGAACTCCACTACGAGAACGCCGCCAAGCAGCCCGCTGATCTGGATGCCAAGCAGGTTGAGCAGCGGAACGGAGGCGTTTCGAAGCGCATGACCGTAAACGATACGGCGTCGCCCAAGGCCGCGCACCCTGCCGAATGAGATAAACGGGCTCTGCATGACCGCGGACAGCGAGCCGGACAGGTTTCTTATAAGGACCGGAGAGAGTTCTATGGCCAGGACGATCGCCGGCAGAATGGTGTAGGCGAAACCCTTGTAGCCGATCGCAGGCAACCAGCCGAGTTTGACGGAGAACAGAAGAGCGAGCACGATCCCGAGCCAGAAATTTGGAAGGGAAACGAAGATAGACGACACATAGAAAGCCAATCGGTCCGGCCATCGGTTCGGCGCAAGCCCGGCAGGCGTTCCGATCAGGAAGGTGATGATCAGAGCGAAGACGACGGCAAGGGCTGCAAGCTGCAGCGTCATCGGCAAAGTGTCGCCGATCAGCGTCAGCACATCTGCCCGATCTCCTCGCGAACTATCGCCAAAGCCTGTTCCGCCCGTTGAGGCGCCGCTGGCCGGCCGCGTGAAGGATTGGCCGAAATCGCCTTGCACAACGCCGGTCATGTACCGGCCGAACTGGACCAGAATGGGATCGCGCAGCCCCATTTCCTTGGCGATCTCTTCGATCAGCGCTTCCGGAGCCATGCCTCCGGCCATCAGGCGGACTGGGTCGCCAGGAACCACACGCAGCAACGTGAATATCAGAAGCGTGACAAGAAATATGATCACGACGCCTTGCGAGATACGCCGCGCAAGGAAGCTAAGCAGTGCCATGCCCCAATCCTTCCGACCGCGTTGAAGGAGCGGTCCAGCCAAACCAAAAGCCCTTCGCCACGCATGGCGAAGGGCTTTCAGGATTAGCCTAGGGTTGCCTTCGACGCGTCCATAGAGCCGTCCGGATAAATGAACAGTCCCGTCAGCGACTTGTCGTGAGCGTGGATCATAACCGAGGTGAACAGCGACAGAGCGGGAACCTTGTCGGCGATCATCGGCATCGTCTCGGTCTGCAGGATCGTCTTGCGCTCCTCCAGCGTCGGGGCGCTCCGCTCCTTGTCGAGCGATGCATCGAGTTCCTTGTCCTCGATGCCCGTGATCCTCTTCGACGAAGAGTGGAAATGGGTACGAAGGATAAGGTCAGGCTCGGGCGAGCCGGTCGACCAGCCGCAATCGATCATATGGCCGGGGCCGCCGCCGGGACGGTCGTACAGGCGCTCGTTCCAGGCAGCGATTTCAAGGACGGACAACTCGACCTGGAAGCCCTGTTCCTGAAGCATGGCGGTAATGACTTCCCCATATTCCTTGGTCTTCGGATAGAAGCCGACCGATGTGATGTATTCCAGCGGCGGCAGACCCTCACCTTTTGGAAACCCTGCTTCCGCCAGCAGAGCCTGGCACTTTTCGGCATCGAATTCAGGATAGTTGGGCAGATCGATATAGCCGAACTTGACCGGCGAAACGAAATTCGCCGAGGCGGCTCCAGCATCACCCAGGACTTCGAGCAGCACGCTGCGATCAATAGCGTGGCAGGCCGCGCGCCTGACCAACGGATTGTCGAATGGCGCCTTCGAGCACCGGAACCAGAGATATTTGTTCTCCACCGACGTCACGCGGCTGATGGCGACCTTGTCGTTACCCTCGAGCGTGCCGACCTGCTCCGGCTCGAGACGCTCGACGATGGACGCCTGTCCGTTCATGAGCGACAGCATCCTGGTCGTGGAGTCGCCTACGAAGCTGAAGTTGATGCCGGGAATAACGGGCTTGCCTTTGAAATAGCCCTCATATGCCTCGAGTACGGTGTCGTTGCCGCGTTGCTCGACGAACTTGAACGGGCCCGTGCCGTTAAGGCGCTGCGAGAGCGGACCCTTGGGCCCCTGGGCAATGTCGGCGGACGACATGATCGGCAGGAACCCGGCCAGGAACATGAACAAATGCGCCGGATAGCCGCCCTTGGAGGTATCGACGACGACGGTGTAGTCGTCCGGCGTGGTGATGGTGAGCGTTTCGGTCGGGCCGGGATACCACTGGGCGGGACGATCGGGCTGCGATCCATACTCGAACGTCGCCTTGACGTCTTCTGCCTTGAAATCCTTGCCGTCGTGGAATTTGACGCCCTGGCGCAGCTTGATTTCGATGGTGTTGGCGTCGACCAGCGTCAAGCTCTCGGCAAGCTCATAGACGACCTCATCCGGGTTTTCGACGGTCATCGGGTTGCGGACCAGGAATCCCATAACGAAGCCTTCGACGTTCTTCTGTGAAAGCGTCGTGTGGGCCGTAGGGTCCCAGTTACCCGTTATGTTTTCCGCCGACAGAAACACCAATGGCTTCGACTGTGCGAAAGCCGGCGATACGATGGCGCTCGGATTGAGCTGCAGCAACCCTGCACCCACGCCCAAGGCAGCGGTTCGACTAAGAAAGTCACGCCTATTCATGCTCATCTCGTTCCCCTTTGATGACGTCTGGACCGACAAATTTCTTATTTTTTTGGGCAGCCACACACTTGCGGGCTACCATTTTCATGAACGCTATCGCGAGAAAAGCGATATGGCAATATGTGTTTTTGTGTTTTAAGTTGTCAAAAATGCCGATGCTTGGGGAGGCACTTTATGAACGGCACTATAGGCTCTTTCTCGGAGATCGCCGCCTTCGCTCACGAGGTCGCGCAGGATGCTGGGAGCCAGGCACTTCAATGGTTCCGCCGGCCGATCGACGTCAGCGTCAAGGCCGATGAAAGCCCTGTTACGGAAGCCGACAGGCAGGTCGAAGAAGCAATAAGGGCGCGTATAGCGGGGCGCTTCCCGGAACATTCCATCTTCGGCGAAGAATATGGCATCAAGGGCAGCTTCGATGCGCCTACCTGGGTGATCGACCCAATTGACGGCACGCGCAGCTTCATATCGGGGTCGCCGCTATGGGGAACGCTTATAGCCCTGAGCGACAACCAGTCCTCGCAGCTGGGCGTGATCGAAATGCCGGCCCTGAAAGAGAGCTGGACAGCAGCGGCGGCGGCGGGCAGCTGGTTCAATGCCTCCGATGGCACTCGGGCACCTTGCAGAACCAGCGATCGCAGCAAGCTTTCGGAAGCGATTTTCTACACGACATCCCCGTTCTACTTCTCGGATGACGAGCGCGAGCCGATTCTTGAAATCTCTCAGTCCACCGCGATGTGCCGGTTTGGCGGCGATTGCTACAATTATGGACTGCTCGCCTCTGGCCATGTCGATCTTGTGATTGAATCCAAACTGGAGCCCTATGATTTCATGGCGCTGGTGCCTGTCATCGAAGAGGCTGGAGGGGTCATCACCGACTGGGAGGGAAAGAGGCTCACTCTGGCATCCGGCAAGCGGGTCATCGCTGCCAGCAACGCCGCGCTGCACGAGGAAGCGCTGCTATTGCTGTCTCGGTAGGGGATCGACATGTGGCATGAGGAGCGGCAGCGTCGAATCCGGTCGATGCTCGCAACATTTGGTCGGCTGAGCATCGACCAAGTGACGGAGGATTTCGGTGTTTCCCGCGAGACCATCCGCCGTGACTTCATGGATATGGAAGAGGCTGGCGAGCTTCGCCGTGTGCGTGGCGGAGTGGTCCTCGCCGCTCAGGACGCCGAGGCGCCTTATCTCGAACGCGCCGCCGTGCGGCGTCGGGAGAAATTGATCATCGCCAAGGCAGCGGCGGCACTGGTCGAAGCAGGACAGACAATTTTCCTGGATGCCGGGAGCACGACGACAATGCTCGCCGAGCGACTGGCGCAGCTAAACGGCCTGACAGTCGTAACCAATTCGTTCGATGTCGCCAAATGCATGACCTCAAACAAAGACATGGCGCAACGGAAGAACCGCGTCGTCTTCCTCGGAGGCGAATTCGCGGACAACCCTTCCGCGACCTATGGTGCCATCACCATCAATGAGATTGCTCGCTATCGCGCGGACTTCGCAATCGTTTCACCGTTTGGCCTGGATGTCGTTTCCGGCGCCACGAGCTACAATCCGGATGAGGCGGAAATCGCGCGCGCCATGTTTGCAAATGCAAGGCAGCGCGTGATCTTGGCAGACCATTCCAAGCTCGGTGTCGCGAGCCGCGTGTCGTTTTGCACATCGACGGAACCGGATTTCATCATTGTCGACCCGAAGGCTCGGCAATCGCCGGTCCTCGCCAAGCTTGAGGCTGGTACCCCTCGCGTCATTGTCGGATAGATGAACGACCTGATAAACTGACTATCATGGGATAGTCGATCTGAATCGCAGAAGGTTTGGGCCAGGCCTGCCAGTCTTGGACAAGGAGACGACATGAACCTTCGTTTCGTCGAAACCTTTGTCTGGGTGGCGCGTCTGGGTAGCTTCCGTGCCGCGGCGGAGCGATTGAACGCCACGCAAGCGGCCGTCTCCAATCGGATAGCCAGCCTGGAAGCAGAGATGGGCTGCGAGCTGTTCGAGCGCATGCCGGGCGGGGTGCGGCTTTCATTAGTCGGCCAGCGCGCCATGCAACCGGCTGAGGAACTGCTGAGGGCCGCAACCAGCTTCAAGGTGGCGATCGGCAGTCCGCAGCATTTGCGCTCGACCGTTTCGATCGGCACCATCGATTCCATCGTGCATGCCTGGCTGCCGAACTTCATCGAGCGTGTGAAAGAACGCTTTCCCGCACTTGCGCTGGACCTCAATGTCGACACGTCGCTGGGGATCGGCAAGGAGATCAGCGACAGGCGGCTCGACCTTGCGCTGCTGATGGGCCCGGTGCTCACCCCCGGGCTCAAGAACATCGACCTCGGTACGATGGAATGCGCCTGGGTGGCCGCCCCAACCTTCGATCTCGGGGGTCGTCAACTCAGGCTGCAGGACCTTTCCAGCCATCCCGTGCTTACCTTCTCGCGCAACAGTGTGCCGCATATCTGGTTGCTGCGGCAGTTCGAAGAATTGGGCGTCCAGCCGCCGGTCATTTCAAACTCCAACTCTCTATCGGCCATGCTGCGGCTTGCCCGGGACGGGATCGGCGTCGCTCTACTTCCGGTGCCGATGGTGGCGCCGATGATCGCCGAAGGCGTGCTGGAACGATTGACGATCACCCCGCAGTTTCCGGCCCTGAAACTCCATGCGGTCTACGCAGACGATCCCGAAAACCTCATACCTTCCATACTTTCCGTCATTGCCCGGGAAGCCTCGCTCTACACGACAGGCATCACGGCCTGAAAACGACCACGCAAGTTTTTCCTATCGCACCCGACAATTCTTTGTCGTTTGTCATCCCGCATCCAAAGCCTGACGATACGTCAACAGATTTGGAGGACTTCGATGAAGATCAGTATTGTGCAAATGAATTCCGGCTCTGACAAAGCAAAGAACCTTGACGATGCCGAACAGTTGGTGCGCGACGTGGTGACCAGCGAAAAACCCGATCTCGTGGTGCTTCCGGAATATTTCGCCTTTCTTGGCGAAGGTCGCGATGCCGTGCACGGCAGCGGTGAAAGTTTCCCGGACGGGCCAAGCTATCAACGCTTCAGCGCGCTCGCCGAAGACCTCGGCGTGACATTGCATTGCGGCTCGATGGTCGAGAAGGCCGGTAACAACCACTACAACGCCACCGTGGTTTTCGGACCCGAAGGCAAAGAGATTGCAAAATATCGCAAGATCCACCTGTTTGACGTCGACACCCCCGGTGGCGTTTCCTACCGCGAATCCGACACGATCGGCCGTGGCGAAGACGTCGTGACCTACAAGGTCGGCGACACCACCGTTGGCTGCGCCATCTGCTACGACATCCGCTTTCCCGAGCTTTTCCGCGCCCTGCGCGATAAGGGCGCCGATGTCATCGTGCTTCCAGCCGCCTTTACCCTGATGACCGGCAAGGACCATTGGGAGGTGCTTGCCAGGGCGCGTGCCATCGAGACCCAGACCTATTTCGTCGCGGTGGGCCAGACGGGCGCACATGCGGACGGCAAGAAATGGTGCTGGGGTCATTCCATGGTCATCGACCCTTGGGGACACATGGTCGCTCAGTGCTCTGACGGCGTCGGCGCAGCCTCCGCTCATATCGACCTCGATCGTGTCAGCACCGTACGCCGGGACGTGCCTGTCGCCCAGCATCACGTTCTTTAGGTCTTTGTTTTTTTGCAATTCCAGACGCAATCGCATCGCACTTTGCTGGAATTGCTTTGAAGGGAACTACCATGTTCATCGTCAATCCCATGCCGCAGCAGATCGCACCGGCTCTTATCGCGAAGATGGAAAAAGTCGAGACCGCGACCGTCGGACACTTCCTGCATTCGGGCTTTCTGGACCGGGAACTGCGTGCCGTGCTTCCGGAAAAGCGCATCGCCGGCACTGCTGTCACGGTGCGTCTGCCACATGCGGACTCGACCATCCTGCACTATCTCACCAAGTTGGTGCGGCCTGGCGATTTCATCGTCGTCGACCGTTGCGGCGACGACAAGCACGCATGCTGGGGGGGCGTCGTCACCCATTCGATGAAGCTTGGCGGGATAGTCGGCGCTGTGATCGATGGCCCGGCTACGGACTTTTCCGAAATCCGCCGGGTCGATCTGCCCATGTGGTGCCGTGGCCCATCGCCGATCACCACCAAAATCCTTGGCCTTGAAGGCGCAATCAACGTGCCGGTCTCGGTGGGCGGCCAGATGGTCAACCCAGGAGACGCCGTGATTGCAGACGAAAGCGGCGTGCTGGTACTCGATCCGTCGAAAGCGGAATGGGCCGTAGACAAGGCACTAGGCATGCAGGAAAGCGAACTTGTCCTGCTCGAACGGCTGCGCAAAGGCGAAAAGCTGCCCGATATCTCCGGCGCCACGAAAATCGTGGAAGCCTCGGCCGCCTGACGCGGTCCAAATATAAAACATACGGGAACAATTCGGTTGAAAATGGAGGCCTACTCATGACCACACTGAAAAACGCAACACGTGCCGGCCTTACCGCGCTAGCACTGGCCCTCGCAACATCGGTTGCGGCGGCCGAGACGGTGGTGCTCACCGCCTATTCGGGTATTTTCCAGGAAAATTACATGAAGGCAGTCGTCGAGCCTTTCATGAAGGCCAATCCCGACATCACGGTTGAGTTCTACGGCATGCCCAACTCCGCCCAGATGCTGGGTACGCTGCGGGCACAAGCCAGCGCACCGCAAATCGACATCGCGATCATGGACGTGTCGGTGGCCAAGGCGGCGACCGATGAAGGCATCTTCGCTCCAATGGACGAGAGCGTCACCAAGCACCTTGCCGATCTCTATCCGCAGGCGCGGGCCGAAGGCGTCAACGCCGTCGGCGTCACCTTCGACAATCTTGTGCTGCTCTACAATACCGACAAGGTGAAGGAGGCGCCGTCCTCCTGGAATGCGCTCTGGGATCCGCAATATGCCAAGCAGGTCTCCATTCCCGCAGTGCCTGACATCCAAGGCACGACGCTCACCATCATCACCGACAAGATGGCAGGCGGCACGGACTACGTCAAAAGCGTCGATGCCGGCATCAAACGGCTGGAAGAGCTTGCCCCTCTCGTGCAGACTTGGGAACCGCGGCCAGATGTCTATCAGCCTATCTCTAGCGGCACAGCCGCCATTGGCATCGGCTGGAACGCTCGCGCGCAGGTCTATTCGGACCTGTCCAACGGAAAGCTCGGCGTCGTGCTGCCGGAGGAAGGCAGCGGATTTCAGATCAACGTGATCGGTCTCGTCAAGGACGGCCCGGCCACAGATAGCGCCAAGAAATTCATAGACTACGCGCTGAGCCCGGAAACACAGGCCGCTTTTACCGAGCAGATGTTCTACGCGCCAACCAATTCCAAGGCGGCAGCGCTAATCTCGGAGGCAGCACTGAAACGCACCGCTGCGGGCGCTATGGACAAGATGATTGATATCAACTGGCTCGAGGTCGCCAAAATCCGCGACTCCATCACCGAGCAGTGGCGCCGCCGCGTCATTCCACTCAGCCGTTGATATCACGATGGAGCATTTCCAACGGAAATGCTCCATCTAATATTTTATGCGATTCCTTGCGGCTAACCGCTGTCCATCCGTCCTGGAATTGCCTCTAGGAGGTAGCCTGCTATGTCGTCCGCCCCCGAAGAACATCTCAGACTGCAAGAAATTGGCGTCAGCTTCGGCAACGTCAATGTGATCCCCTCACTCGATCTGTCAGTGCGCAAAGGCGAGATGGTCGCCTTTCTAGGCCCATCGGGATGCGGCAAGACCACGACCTTGCGCGTTATCGCCGGCCTTAACAAACCCTCGCAAGGCCGGATCATCGTGGGAGGGCGGGACATCACCCACCTTCCAATCCATGATCGAGACATGGGAATGGTGTTCCAGAGCTATGCGCTGTTTCCGCATATGAATGTGTCGCGCAACGTCGCCTTTGGCCTTCAGATGCGCAAAGTGTCGGGCCGCGACGCCGAAGCCCGGGCTGCCCAGGCGCTGGAGATGGTACAGCTGGGCCATCTCTCCCATCGCAAGCCAAAGGAACTGTCCGGCGGACAACAACAACGTGTCGCACTTGCCCGCGCTCTTGTCATCGAGCCGTCGATCCTGCTGCTCGACGAGCCGTTATCGAATCTCGATGCCAAGCTGCGCGACGAGATGCGGGTACAGATCCGCGCCTTGCAGCAGCAAAGCGGCATCACCGCTGTCTTCGTCACCCACGATCAGGTTGAGGCGCTCTCCATGTGCGATCGTGTCGTGGTTATGCGCGGCGGCAACGTCGAGCAGTTCGGCACGCCGACCGAAGTTTATGAACGGCCGGCAACCGCCTTCGTCGCCAATTTCGTCGGCCGCACCAACCGCCTCAAGGGCAGGATCACGTCCGAAGGCGTGCTGACGGCAGCGGGACAGCAATTGCGCTCCGCCACGACGCTCGCGCCGGGTGCAGTGGATGTGCTTGTTCGGCCGCACCGCATTCGCTTGCAGGAGACTGCCGACGCCGCAAACGAAGTCCAGGGCACAGTATCGAGCATCACCTTCATCGGCGACCTCGTGCAATACGGGGTGCGGGTCGACGACGAAGAGGTCGTCGTGGAAGAGGCAACGCGACGCGACCGCCGTCCGCTCGCTGTCAGCGACAAGGTAACGCTTGGCTGGTCTGCGGAAGACACCCTCGTTTATCCGGCGGGCGAAAAATGAGCGCCGTTTCAGCCTCCGCTCCTCCCCGCCAATGGCGCGACGGCGAACTCGCCATCCTGCTGCTGCTGCCCATTGCCCTTATCAATGCGATCGGTTTTATCCTGCCCGTTCTGAACCTTGCTCGCTATTCCTTCAACAGGTCACGCATCGGTGGCGGCATAGAGACTGTCTTTACCTGGGAGAATTGGGCCGGTCTGCTCAGCGATCGGTTCTATCTCGAACTGGTCTTCAACTCCGTTTGGATCAGCCTGGCGATCACGCTGACGACACTCATCGCCTCGTATCCAATCGCGCTATACCTCCATAGGGCGTCGGGAGCTTGGCGCACCTTTCTCACCGTGCTCGTCATCTCGCCGCTGTTGACCTCCGCCGTCGTACGCACCTATGGGTGGATTGCCATTCTTATCGATGACGGCCCGGTGGTCAGCGCCATCAAGGCCGTCGGCCTGCCCGCACCGAGCCTGATGTTCAATATCAAGGGCGTCTTCATCGGCCTGACAGAAATCCTGATGCCCTATATGATCCTGGCGCTGATGGCGGGCTTCGGGCGGCTCGATCCGCGGGTGGAAGAAGCCGCACGCACGCTTGGGGCAACGCCGGCGCGCACCTTTACCAAGGTTATCCTGCCTCTGACGCTCCCCGGCATTGCGCTCGGCTGCCTGCTCTGTTTCGTACTGGCTGTTTCATCCTTCATCACGCCAAAGCTAATGGGCGGTGGACGGGTCTTCCTGCTGGCGACCGAGATTTACGACCAAGCCATCGTCACGCTCAACTGGCCGCTCGCTTCAACGCTGTCGATGCTGGTGCTCATCGTCTTCGGTGCTGCGCTCTGGGCCTATTCGGTCGTGTTGCGGCGTCTGGATTAGGAGGGAACCATGGAAATCCACAAGACTTCCTGGCCGATGCGCATTCTCGTCTTCGTGCTGTTCATATACCTTCTTGCACCTGTAATCCTGGTTTTCCCGCTGTCATTTTCGGGCGATCAGGTGTTGCGCTTCCCGCCAACCTTTTGGTCGACTCGCTGGTATTCGGCGCTGTTTGCCAACAACCAGATGTTGAAAGCGTTCTGGACGAGCCTGTCGTTGGCCGCAATCGTCACCGTGTTGTCGATCGTCATCGCGGTGCCTGCCGCCTGGGTGATGACGCGGCTCCGATTTGCCGGACGCGACCTGCTGTTCAATCTCTTTACGGCGCCTCTGCTTCTGCCCACCATCGTGCTCGGACTTGCCATTCTCATCGTGTTCGCCTCTTTCGGCCTGCTGGCGACGATGCAAGGGCTGGTCTTCGCTCATCTGGTGGTGACGCTGCCCTATGCGCTGCGGGTGCTGGCGGTGTCATTGAGCACTCAGGACAAGGCCTGCGAAGAGGCGGCCCGTACGCTCGGCGCCAAGCCGCTTACCGTATTCTTCCGCATTACGGTGCCGATGCTGGTGCCCGGCATCGTGGCCGCGGCAGCACTGTGCTTCCTCGTCTCCTTCGACGAAGTGGTGATCACGCTGTTCCTGACCGGACCGCGCATCAGCACGCTGCCTGTCGAGCTTTATAACTACGTCTATAACCAGGCGGACCCGCTGGTTGCTGCAGCGTCAGCACTGCTGATCCTGCTCACGCTCGGCGTCATCATGATCGTAGAGCGAGCAATGGGCCTAGGAAAGGCGTTCGTAAAATAGAAATGCCCCGGTTCCAAGAACCGGGGCATTGTCCGCTGGTATTGCGACTGAGTTGATCTGACGCCGTTATTCCAGCTCTGTGTTTTCGATGGTGATGCCCGACTGGAAGGTCAGGAAGCCTGGAATATTGGTAAAGCCCTTGACGTTCTTGCGCAGTCCAAAGCTCTGGTCGCGCCACATCAGATAAACGAAGGGCGACTCCTCCAGCGCGCGGTCGACGAACTGGCTGTAAATCTTCTCCCGCTCGGTGGCGTCGAGCGTCACGCGGCCCTTGTCGAGCAGGTCGTTGATGACCGCATCATTGAAGTGAGCCGAGTTGTTGAGTCGAACGAGTTGCGAGCCGCCATAGAAGAAATTGCTCAGCCAATCCGGATCGGCGATATCGCCCGCGGTTCCCGCGACCAGAAGGTCGTAGTCGCCGGCATTGTTTTTAGCGATGCGGCCCGACCAGTCCGGCAGGTCGAGATTGAGCTTGATGCCGATCTTAGCCAGTTCGGCCTGCACGGCGATGGCCGTGTTGTTGTGGAAGCCATATTGCGAGGTTGCGAGCAAGCGCGCTTCGAAGCCGTTGGGATAGCCCGCCTTGGCGAGCATGTCCTTGGCTTTCTCGACGTCATGGCTGAAGTAATTCGCCTTGTCCTTCGAGTAGCCCATATAGCCCTCCGGTATGGCAAGACCAAACAGCGGCGTGCCACGGCCATTGAAGGCTGTGTTGATGATTGCTGCGCGATCGATGGCATAGGAAATCGCCTGACGCACTTCCGGCTTCGAGAAAGGTTCGAATTGGGTGTTGAATTGCAGCATCATGAACGGGCCGGTCGTGCTTTCAAGCTTCAGCTCCGGATCGGCTTCTATGGACGCTGCGTCCTTCCATGGGACGTAGTCGATGATATCGACATCGCCCGACTTGAGCGCGTTCACCCGGGTGTTTTCATCCGCGTAGAAGACGTAGTGCACGTCATCGAGATGCGGCTTGTCCTGCTTGTAGTATTCATCGAACTTCTCGACGGTTAGCTCGCGGCCGCGTTCCCAGTTCGAGAATTTGAAGGGGCCTGCGCCAACCGGCGTGGCATTCGGGTCGGTGCCATGTTCCTTGATCCAAGCGGCGGGCACTATCGCCGATTCCGGCAAGGCCAGATAATGGATCAGTGGAACAAACGGCTTTGCCAGCGTTAGCGTGACGGTTTTGGCATCGGGCGTCTCGATCGACTTGATCACGCCTAGCTCGTTGCGATAGGTCGCCTTGCTTCCTTCAGCGGTGACGCGCTCGATCGAGGCTTTGACGTCTTCGGCAGTGACCGGCGAGCCGTCGTGGAATTTCGCGTCGCGCAGCTTGAAGGTGTAGGTGAGCGCATCCGCGGAAACGTCGTAAGATTCCGCCAGCTCCTGCGATAGCTTGCCGTCAGGACCGTAATTGACCAGGCCGCGATGAATCGCAAGGCGAATGGTGCGAGCGGGCGTACCGGCATTGATGGTGCTGTCGAGCGTCGACGGTTCGCCAGACAGACCGAAATAGACCGTACCGCCTTCGGCCGCGAGGGCCTGCTGCGCGACGAAGCCCGATGCGAGGGCGAAGAGCGCCCCGAGAACCCTTTTTTTCACGATGTTACCCCTTATTGCTTTGATTGTGACGTGTATCGTATCCATGCTGGCTATTCCTCCCTGAGACGTGGATCGAGAATGTCGCGCAGCCGATCGCCCACCACATTGATGGCAAGGACCGTCAGCGCGAGAAGAAGTGAGGGCCAGATGACGTACATCGGGTTCTGCGCGAGATAGCCACGCGCGGTTCCGATCATCTGGCCCCATGACGGCTCCGGCGGAACAATGCCCAGACCGAGAAAGCTCAGGCCGGATTCCAGAAGGATGGCGGCAGCCACCGTCAATGTTGCCTGAACCACCAACGGCGACAGGATGTTGGGCAGTATCGCGGTGAAGACGACGCGGCGCACCGATGCGCCCATTGCTCGCTCCGCTTCCATGAATTCCTGGCGCGTCACCTGCAATGTGGCGGAATGCGCAACGCGGGCGAAATGCGGGATATAGAGCACGCCGATCACCACCGCGAGGCTGAGAACCCCGCTTTCCCAGAAGCCGACAGCGAGCAGCGCCAACAGGATCGGAGGGAAGCTCAACATGATGTCCACGCTGCGCATAATGAGGAAGGACAGCCACGGCCGCCCATAGGCGCCGGCAATGCCGAGAAGCGAGCCGAAGACGCCGGCTATTGCGGTCGCTCCGATAGCAACCAGCATAGTGGGTTGAATGCCGATCAGGAGGCGGCTCAGAAGGTCACGGCCGAACTCGTCGGTGCCGAGCCAATGCTGGGCCGAGCTGCCCTGGTTGACGGCGGAGGGGTTGATGGCGAATGGGTCTTGGGGTGCCAGCCAGGCGCCGAATATCGCCATGAAGATGACGGCAGCAAGCACCGTCAGGCTCACCATGAAGGCAGGTTGGCTACGCGCGATGCGGAGGACTCTAGCGGTCACGAGCGCTTCCTCCGGATGCGCGGGTCGAGCAGGCTGTAGAACAGCTCAACCGCGAGGTTGATGACAATGAAGAGTGCGGCGATGGCGAGCATCGCACCTTGCACCAGCGGATAGTTGCGGGCCGACACTGCGCCGACGAGAAGCGTGCTTAGGCCCGGCCAGTTGAACATCGCCTCGACCAGAACCGTGCCACCCATCAGGTTGCCGAGTTGCAGGCCGATGATGGTGACGATGGGAATTGCCGCATTGCGCAGCACATGCTGCCATATGATGCGCCTCTCTGGCATGCCCTTGGCTCGCAGCGCGCGGACGAAATCACGGCCCAGGATCTCCAGCATCGAAGACCGCGTCATGCGGGCGATGGAGGCAGCAAGGCCGAAGCCGAGCGCCAGAGCAGGCAGTGCGAGCTTGCGGAAGTGCTCAACCACGTTGCGCGATATGTCGGTGTAGCCGCTCGCCGGCAGCCAGCCGAGCTTGATCGAGAAGAACAGCACCATCAGCGTGCCGAGGATATAGACCGGCACCGAGATGCCGACGGTCGCGATGGAGGTCAGCACGGTGTCGCGCATCGACCCACGCTTCAACGCGGCCGCGATGCCCAGCGGGACGCCGATCAAAGTGGCGACGATTATGGCCGCGAAAGCCAGCTCCAGTGTGCGCGGCAGGTTGGCGAGTACATAGCTCGAGACAGGATAACCGTTGGTCAGCGAGTTGCCGAAATCCAGGTGCAGCGCATTCCAGAGCCAGGTGAAATACTGGGTGAGCACCGGCTGGTCCAGACCGAGCTGGCTGCGCATGGAGGCGACCGCCTCCGGCGACGGGTTGCTTTCTGCACCCAGAAGCAGCAGCACCGGATCGCCGGGCATGATGTACATGACCGAGAAGATCAAGGTGGCGACAACCAGAAGCTGGACAAAGGCGGTCAAGAGCTTGCGGCAGACGAGAAGAAGCGCGCCGGCGATGGAGGGGTTCACAAAGCCCCCCTTTCCGCGCGCTCAACGCCGATGGTCGGCACCGCATCGAGCAGCATGCGCGTATAAGGGTCCTTCGGCGCGGCGAAGATGCCGTCTGCGGGGCCGTATTCGACGATGCGGCCCTTCTGCATGACGGCGACAGTGTCGCTGACATGCTCGACCACAGAGAGGTCGTGCGAAATGAAGAGATAGGTCAGGTCGAACTCCACCTGGAGGTCCTTAAGCAGGTTGAGCACTTGCGCCTGGACGGACACGTCGAGTGCCGAGACGGCCTCGTCGCAAATGACAAGCGAGGGCTTCAGCGCCAGAGCGCGGGCGACCGCGATACGCTGACGCTGTCCCCCGGAAAATTCGTGCGGATACTTGCTCGCAGCGGACCTTGGCAGTCCCACAGCGTCGAGCAGATGGGCAACGCGCCTGCCGCGCTCGCCGGAATCGCCCTCGCCGACGATTATCATGGGTGCGGCGACAAGATCGGACACGGTCTGGCGCGGATTAAGCGAGCCGTAGGGATTCTGAAACACCATCGCGATTTCGCGCCGGAACGGCAGCATCTCGCTTTCGGACAGTTTGGCGATGTCCTTGCCTTTGAACAGGATCTGGCCGGAATCCGGATTTGACAGCCTTATCACCGCGCGCGACAGCGTGGTCTTGCCGCAGCCGGATTCGCCGACCAGGCCGAGCGTGGTGCGCGGAGCGATGGCGAAACTGACCTTGTCGACCGCCCGCATCTCCACCGGTGTGGAAAGCGGCGAAGGTTTCACCCAGTAGGACTTGCACAGTTCCCTGAGTTCGAGCAGCGGTACCCTGCCGGCACTGTCCGGCACAGGACCGGCTTGGGCGGGACGGATTCGTGGCTCGGGCCGTACGCTGCGAACATTGCCGGCATCGTCGCGCTCGATCACCGGCAGGCGGCCATGCTTGCTGCCGAGCGCCGGCATGGAGTCGATCAGCGCCTTGGCGTAGTCGCTTTTGGGGTTGGTGAAGAGGTCCTGCGTGGTTGCCTCTTCCATTTTTTCGCCGGCATACATCACCACGACACGGTCGGCGACCTCATAGATGACGCCGAGATCGTGCGTAATGAGCAGGATCGCGGCGCCGACCTCCTGGTTCAGCCCGCGCAGCAGGTCGAGAACCTGTTTCTGCACGGTCACATCGAGCGCCGTGGTGGGTTCGTCTGCAATGATGATGCGCGGCTTGCAGGATACCGCCATGGCGATCATCACGCGCTGGCACTGCCCGCCCGATAACTCGTGCGGATAGGAACGCATCGTCCGCGCCGGATCGGGAATATGAACCTTTTCGAGGAGTTCGAGCGCTTTCCTGCGGGCTTGTGTCTTACTGATATTCTCGTGCAACAGGATCGCCTCGACGATCTGGTCGCCGCACGTAAAGATCGGGTCCAACGACGCCATCGGGTCCTGGAAAATCATCGCCACGTGACGACCGCGAAGCTTGCGCAGTTCGGCTGGCGACAGCTTGAGCATGTCAACCCCGTCGACCAGAACTTCGCCGGCGGTCACAACGGCATTGGGCGGCAACAGGCCCATGACACCGAGCGAAGTGATCGTCTTGCCGCTGCCGCTTTCGCCGACCAGCCCAAGGATTTCGCCCGGATTGATGGTAAAGTCGATGCCGCGCACGGCGGGCTTTAACCCTGCGCTGGTCTTGAAGGCTATCGAAAGGTTCCTGACTTCGAGCATCGCGCCTCAGACCGGGGTTTCAGCGGGAATGGCTGCGGAATGGCCGAATGCGCCCTCAATCCGGCAGATGTCGGCGGCGAAATCCGCGCCTTTTTCCATTGCGGTGCGAATTGTGGCGGCTGGCAGGCGGCTTCCACGCTTCCAGCCGCTGGCCGTGAGAGACAGAAGCGTCGCTGTGATGAAGGCATCGCCCGCACCGAGCGTGTCGACAACCTGTGTCGGTTTTGGCGGCACAGAGATGAAATCAATACCATTGTAAGCGACTGCACCCTCCGGCCCCAACGTCGCCAGTGCCAAACCGCAGCCCTGCGCGATGGTTTCACGCAGCACGGAGACGGCGCGTTCGCGGCCGACATCGCCTGCGGACAGCGCCGCGAAGTCGAGATGCGGTGCGACCGGTCCGATCAGATCGTCGACCTGCCAGCGATAGGAGAAATCGTAGGATATCAACCGGCTCGCCGCTTTGAACGTCGCGAGATGCACGTTGAGGTGGCTGTAGCAACTGGTGTGCACCAGCGCGAAGCTGGCAATGTAGTCGAGGTCGGCTTGTGCAGGCATGAAAGGATGTTCCCGCGCGACGCCACCCTTGTTGGAGAACACGAACTCCCGGTTCCCATCGACGACACGCACATCCGCGTGGCCGTTCTCGCCTTCGACGATGCGGCACAGCGCGGTGGGCACCGAAAGCGCTTCAAGTGTGGCCCGAACATGGCGTCCCGCCGCATCTGAGCCGAACGTGCCCAGGAATGCCGCTTCGGCCCCGAGCATTTTGGCGTAGACGGCAAAGTTCAAGGCGTTGCCGCCGGGATACATCTTGCCCGTATTGAGATAGCGATCAACGACGTTGTCGCCCAGACCGAGCACCTTCAAGCCACGGAAGTCGTTGTCGGCTTTCATCATTTCTCAGCCGCCTTCTCTGTCTTCGAAACGCGGGCCGTGACCGGGCAGGTGCCCGCCCGCAGGCGCTGCGCCACCACGCGGCGCGAAGCGCTCGTGCGGGGCTGGAACAACCATGCGGGCAGGCGCGCGCTCATCAGTAGTCGACCTTCCACATGTAGCGGCGAACCGAGAGCGGATGCTCGCGCAGAACCGAAAGTGTGTGGGCGAACCAATACCAGGTGACGCCGATCACGAACGGGGACAGGAGCGGCGAGACGTCCTCGTAGCGGCCTGCGTCGAAGGTGATGATCTTGTCGGTGACGCGCCGGGTGAACTTCAGCGCGCGCTGGTCGATCTTCCGGTTCTCGCCATTGTCCATGAGGAAGACATAGGCCATCTCGGGATCGGCGACCTCGAACGGTCCGTGGCGGAATTCGCCGGAATGGATGTCGGAAGCGTCGAGCCACAGCATCTCGTTGAAGATGCAAATCGAGTACTGGTAGTTCAGCCCAGACAGGATGCCGCTGGAGAGCACATAGTAGATGTTCTCGTCCTTGTAGCGGCGGGCAAGTTCCATACCGCGCTCACGCTCGGCATTCTTGATCTCGTGCAGCTTGGCCGGCATCGCCTCGAGGTCGCTGATCAGCTGCGCGCCGACCGGATTGCCAAGACGCTTGAGCAGATAGGCGGCGAACAGATAGGCGACCATCGTCTTCGGCATGCCCGGCAGCTCCTTGCTGTAGGGCAGCAGGTAGTCGCAAATCTTGGCAAGGCCGCTGTCATGACCCGAGGTCAGCGCCACTGTCACGGCACCCGTGGTCTTAGCCCAACGGGCGGCGACCACGGTGTCCTCGGTCTCACCATTGTGCGAGGTGAGCAGCACCACGGCCTTTTCGTTAACAGCCTTAGGGCGGCGCGTCTCGAACTCGGTCGAGTTGATGCGCTCGATGCGCAGGTCGCAATATTTATCGAGGATGTATTTGATCGGCTCGATGTAGGAATTGGAACCACCGGCGCCGACAAGATAGACGGACTGGATGTCGCGCGACGAGAAGACATCTTCGACAAGCTTTTCTGCCAGCGGGTTACCATCGCGGAAGGTCATCTCCAGGACGCCCTTCAGATAGTCCCCTTCCAGATAATTCGGATTGGGAGCGGACTTGATCTCTTCTTCGCTCGGCGTCAGGTTTTCGAGAGCCATACTGCTTATTCTCCAGTCAGTTCGGACGCGCGACCGAAGCCACCGCCGCCCGGTGTTTGCAGGAACAGGCTGTCCCCACGGTTCATAAGGATGTTGGTGATCGAGATGTCGTAATCCGTGACAGTGCCATCGGCAGTGCCGAACTTCAGCCGCGCCACCTCGCCCTGCCCGCCGCCGAAGACGCCGTCAGCCGGGGTGCGCAAGCCTTCGCAGGAAGCATTGGCCCGGACGCCATCGGTCATGGCGACGACTTCGCGAACGATGCCCATGCCGCCCGTGGTGTAGCCTTCGCCGCCAGAACCGTCGGCCAGCGCGTAACGACGGACCATCAGTGGATATTCGATCTCAAGGGCCTCGGCCGGCAGGTTCGAGGTGTTGGTGATGTGCACCTGAACTCCGTTCATGCCGTCATGGTCGTGGCTCGCGCCCGCGCCGCCGCCGACCGTTTCGAGATAGACAAAGTTTCCCTCGCGGGTCTTGTGCGGCCCAAAGAAGATCATCGTCGCGTTCATATCGGCGGAAGAGGCGAACACCTTCTCTTTCGGCAGCACGTCTGCGAAAGCCTGGAAAATCGCGCGCACCACGCGCTGGCAGCTTGTCGAGCGGATACCCACGGCAGCGGGGAACTTCGGCCGCACCAAGGTGCCCTCCTCGGCAACGATGGTCACCGGAAGCGCCATGCCTTCGTTGGGCGGCAGCGACGGGTCGAGCAGCGCCTTGATGGTGTAGTAGCAGGTAGCGTCGAGCGCAGTCTTGGGGATGTTGACCGCGCCCCGCGCCTGCGGATCGGTGCCGGTAAAGTCGAAGGTGATACCCTCGCCTTCCACCTGGATTGCAACCTGAATGCGGCAGGGCTCGTAGCCGACACCGTCGCCGTCGATGAAGGCCTCGCCCTTGTAGACGCCGTCCGGCATCTCCCTGATGCGTTTGCGCAGACGGCTCTCCGAATAGGCGATCAGGTCTTCTATCGCCTTCTCAACGGTGGCGATGCCGAACTGGTCGGCAAGCCCGACAAGCTTGCGCTGGCCGATTTCGTTGGTGGCTACCTGGACCTTGAGGTCGAGGATGCGTTCCAGCGGGTCGCGACTGTTCGTGCTGATCAGCTTGACGATCTGCTCGTCGAGCACACCCTCGCGAACGATCTTCAGCACCGGAATGCGCAAGCCCTCGGCGAAGATGCTGGTCTGGCTGGGATCGCACGAGCCTGGTACGCCACCGCCGACATCAGAATGGTGGCCGAGATTGGCGGCGAAGAAGCAAAGCCGGCCGTCATAGAAGACGGGCGTCAGGATCGAGATGTCGGGAGTGTGCGAGCCACCCGCCAGATAGGGGTCGTTGCAGATAAAGGCATCGCCCGGCTTGATATCTTCGAGCTTGTAGTTCTCGAGAACGGCCGCCACACCGCCTTGCAGCGAGCCCAGATGTACCGGGATGTGCGAGGCCTGGACGATCAGCCGCCCCTTGCCATCGAACAGGCCGACGGAGCAGTCCTTACGTTCCTTGATATTGGTGGAAAAGGACGAGCGGACGAGGCTGAGCCCCATTTCGTCGGTGATCGACATGAACCGGTTGGAGTAGACCTCCATCTCGATAGCGTCGAACTCGCGCGGTGGCTTGACGTGCTGCTGCATCACGCACGGTCCTTCACAAAGCTGAGGATGATGTTGCCATAGGCATCGACGACGCCCGTCTGGTCGGGAAGCAAATAAGCGGTCGAGGTCAGTTCCTCGATGATTGCCGGGCCGGTGAATTTTTCGTTCTGCGGCATCAGCGACCGCTTATAGACGGGCATGGTCTGCCAACCGCCTTCTGGGCCCACATAGACCTCGCGCTCGCCGACCATGGCATTGGCCATGGTGCCGGTCGCACTCTCGACAGTCCGCAGCGGCCGTCCGGCATGGCCAATGGCCTGGACGCGCAGGTTGACGATCTCGACCGGATGGTTTTCCAGCGCATAGCCGTAGACCACGCGATGCGCCTCGCCGAAACGGGTGGCGAAATCCTCGGCGCTCAACAGGATACCTTCGACGCGGATTTCGTGGTTCTGGCCGGCATAGCGGGCTTCGGCGATGTGCTGTAACGCACGCTTTTCGTCAGGGATTGTCTCAGCTTCGAGCCAATCCCGGCCCTGCGTTTCAAGACCTGCCAGCGCAGTCGTAATTTCAGCCCAGCTTTCGCCGTGCGCCCGCTTGATCTGAGTGGACACGAAGTCGCGAGTAACATCGGATAGAAGAACACCTCGGGCGCACATGGTGCCAGGGGATTCCGGAATGATGACGGTGCCAAGGCCGGTTTCAGCAGCCACCAGGGAGGCATGCAGCGGGCCTGCCCCGCCGAAGGCCATCAGGGCGAACTGCTTGAGGTCGTGGCCCTTGTCCATGGAGACGGCGCGGATGGCGCGCGCCATATTAGCGACCGCGATGCGGATGATGCCCCAAGCGGTGTCCTCGACGCTGCGACCGATCTTTTCAGCTACGGCGCCGATTGCGATCAGCGCGGCCTCGCGGTCGACCGGCATGGCGCCGTCCAAAAGCGCCACCGGGTTGAGCCGCTGCAGCACTATATTGGCGTCCGTAATGGTGGCGTCGGCACCACCCTTGCCATAGGCGGCTGGGCCGGGAACCGCAGCGGCACTCTGCGGGCCGACCTTCAGGCCGCCTGCATCGTCCAGCCAAGCGATGGAGCCGCCGCCGGCGCCGATGACGCTGACATCGACCATGGGGCAGCGAATGGAGTAGCCCGCCACGTCGCGGTCAGCCGAATAGGCGGGCTTCCCGTCGGCGATGAGGGCTACGTCCGTGGACGTGCCGCCGACGTCGTAAGTGATGATGTTTGGAAAGGATGCCGCCTTGCCGACGAGGGCAGCGCCAACCACACCTGCAGCCGGACCCGAAAGGCAGGTGCGCACCGGATAGTCGCGCGCCGTCTCGGTCGACATCAAGCCGCCGTTGGAATGGATAGTGTACGGCTTGGCATCCACGCCTGCCGCGCGCGACCGCTTCATGAAGCGGTCGAGATAGCCGTCCATGCGGGGCATCAGATAAGCGTTCATCACCGTCGTGGAAATGCGCTCATATTCGCGGAACTCCGGCAGAACGTCGCTCGACAGGCTGATGAAGACGTCCGGCAGGTGCTTGCGGATGATTTCAGCGGCGCGCCGTTCGTGAGCCGCGTTGCGGTATGAGTGCAAGAAGCCAATGGCAATGGCCTCGACGCCATCTTGCTTGAAGCGAATGGCGGCCTGTTCGACGCCAGCTTCGTCGAGTGGCCGGATGACCTCGCCATCGGGGCCGAGGCGCTCGGCAACTTCCAGGCGCAGCGAGCGCACAACCAGCGGGTCTGGCTTGCGCACGCTCATGTCGAAAAGGTCGGGGCGGGTCTGCCGGCCGATCTCCAGCACGTCGCGGAAACCTTCGGTGGTCAACAGACCGGTCTTGCCGCCGCGGCGCTCGATGACCATGTTGGTCGCGACCGTGGTGCCATGGCCGAAATGGACAACGTCTGACGCGTTCAGGCCGCGCTCCTCGAAGCTGGCAATACCGATCTCGATGGCCTCGGATGGATCATGCGGTGTCGAAGACACTTTGAAGTGGCGCATCCCGCCCGTTTCGTCGTCGAGTACGGTGAAATCCGTGAAGGTTCCGCCGACATCGATGCCAACCCTGATGTTGCCCATGATGATGTAGTCTTCGTGCTTTGGGCGGTCGCCTCAGCTCCCGCCTGTCCTGTGATGAGGGCAAGTGTGGGACGGCTATCGGCGGATGTAAAATTCATTTAATCAAGCTTTCCATTCCAAAATGGAATGTCAATCGGAGACATCATCATGCGCCGGATAAAACTCCGCCACCTCGATACCCTCGCCGCTTTCATGAAAACGGGGTCCGTTACAGAGGCCGCGCAGGTGCTTCACACAACCCAGCCCAACGCCAGCAAGTCGCTGAAACAGCTTGAGGATTTTGCCGGGGTCAAACTGTTCGAGCGCAGCGCGGGGCGGTTGCGGCCGACGCCGGAAGCGGAAATACTTTTCGCTCACGCTACCCGGTTGATGGACGAACTCATGCTGTTCGAGAACCTATCGCTGGACCTTACGTCCATGGCCCAGGGCTATGTGAATATCGGCATACTCTCCGCCTTCAGCACTGCCCTCATTCCCATGGCGGTAGAGCGATTCAACAATCTCTATCCGGGAATCCAGGTGCAGGCCGACCTACTCGACTCCGACAAAATCCACACTTATGTCAGCCGCGGCAACTACGATTTCGGCCTTGTTCATCATCCCGAGCACGAGTCCGACCTGATGACGCAGACGCTGAAGACGGCGTCCATGGTCTGCATCATGCCGACGGATCATAAGCTGGCGAAGCATCGCATCATCCTGGCCAGCGACATCGCCGACCAGCCCTTCGTCACCTATCCGCGCTCCGTACCGTTCGGCGCGGCGATTTTCCGGTCCCTATCGGACGAAGGCGTGAAACCTTCCAACACGCTGATCTCCAACCAGAGCCAGCTTATCCGGCGGCTGGTCGAACGCGGCCGCGGCGTCGCCCTTGTTGATCATTTCTCCGTCTGGGACGCCAACGAGTTCGATCATATAGCGGTCCGCCAGTTCGAGCCTCGCATCCCTGTCTCGGTCGGCATGATCATCCCCAAGCGCCGACCCCTATCCCTTGCCGCACAGACCTTCGCAGGAATTTTGAAGGAGGTGCTTCAGCAAGGACCGGGGTAATATTTGAAAGAGCGAGATCGTTCGGGCAGGGGGCCCTAACCGCAATAGATTTCGTTAATCGCCCCGGTTTTCTCGCTATGGGTGACATTCATCCTGGTCCTAACCAGGTCCGAGGTGTGAGCACAGGTTGAGCACCCCAGACGCCATGTCGCATTCGCTGGTTTCTTTGGCAACGCATCCATGGGTTGGCCAACAAAGCGCTGATAGTCCGATGCACGGCACTGGTCGCCGAAATAATATTTGCGCGAGCCGTCTTTGGTTTCGGCAATCCAGATACCTCGTTCACGCGGATGGTTGCGGATGGTGGAATTTTCCGGCGCCCAGTAAGTGTACGGCGGCTGTGGATTGGCCACCATAATGACATTCGGTTCTGCAAGCGCTGAATTGGCAACCTTCGCCGATGTGCAGCCGGTCAGGCCCGGCACGAACGCGACCGCTATTGTAAGGGCCCAAAACGAAGACGAGAGATGCATGGCGAACCTCGGTTGCTGTCCCCTCGTGCTAGGTGCAAAATTCGACATCAACAAGGCTTGAGCTAAAGGTCCGGCGCGGAGACCAAGACCGCTCATATTCGGCTTATAGCGCGCCGATTTGCACCTCCTTCGAGTGCTTGTCTTGTCCTTATCCGGCTAATCGACATCGTTTTCACTGCGCTGAGATGATCCTTTCAAATCATCCGCAGGGAACCAAACATCGTGGCGCGGGTTCTCTAGGAGCCTCTCAACGGGCCGAAACGAGGATACCAAAATGAAGAAGCTATTTATGGCCGCCGCACTTGTCGGGGCGTCGACCTTCGCCGCAGCTGCGCAGACCACACCTCCCGCCACAGATGGCAATACGCCGGCTGTTACGACGCCCGAGACGACTAACCCCACCGCGCCGGTCGAAGGTGCCAACAGTTTTACTGAAGCACAGGCAAGAGATCGCTTGGTTGAAGGCGGATATGCCGATGTCGCTGGCCTCACCCTGGACGACAAGGGTGTTTGGCGCGGTACGGCGATGAAGGACGGCAAGTCCGTGAATGTTGCGCTGGACTACCAGGGCAATATCACCGCCAATTAATTTTCAGATTTAGGAGAGTTTTTATGAGAACTGTGACAGGTCTTTTTGACGATTATTCAGATGCGAGTGCTGCCGTCAGCGCTCTTGAAGCGCAAGGCGTGCCGTCAAGCGACATCAGCATCGTTTCCAACAACGCTGATGAGCGCCACGGAAACGAATCCAATGCGGCCGAGGGCGCCGGCACAGGTGCCGGTATCGGAGCGGCAGTTGGTGGTGTCGGCGGTCTTCTTACCGGACTTGGCGTAATGGCCATCCCGGGAGTCGGACCTGTCGTGGCAGCAGGTTGGCTTGTAGCAACGGCCGCCGGTGCTGCGGCCGGCGCTCTTGCGGGCGGCGCCGCCGGCGGTTTGATCGGTGCAATGACGGAATCGGGTGTCCCTGAAGAGGACGCGCATGTTTATGCAGAAGGCGTCCGCCGCGGCGGCACGCTGGTCACGGCCAAGGTTGACGATAGTGTCTATCCGACGGCCGAAGCCATTCTTCGCGACTCCAACTGGGTCGATCCGACCGAGCGCCGCGCCGTCTATGCCGAGGAAGGCTGGACTCGTTTCGACGATACTCTCGATCCATATGGTCCCAGCGAAATCGAAGAAGAGCGCGCCCGCTATAGGCGTTGAACTTTACGCAAAAAGGCCGGCGAAAGCCGGCCTTTTTCTATTCAGGCCCGGTTTGCTCCGGCCCTTTTTCGCTACTTCAGGATCGCTTCCATCGGAACGGGTTCGGAAATCGTCCATTCGCCGACGACGCCTGGCTTTCCGGCCTTGGTTTCGACGATCAAGTACCGCGCCCGGTTCTGGTGATGCAGTTCGGGCGTAAAGGTGCGGGTGCCAAACAGCGTCGGCTCGTCCTTCATTTTTTCCAGTTCTGCAACAACGGCGTCCGCGTCCGTGGTACCGGCACGTTCGACCGCCTTTGCCCATACGTCGATCATGACATAGCCGGGATAGACATACTGGCTTGACGGTTCGGCACCGGTCTTTTCCTTGTAGACGGTGTTGAACTTGTTAACGTCGGCGCTGGGGTCGTCGCCATAGATCGACCCCTGAACCGGCACGTAGAAGTTCGTGAGATCGGGCACCGCCGAGAGCCAATAGCTGCCATCGACGCCCGAGCCGTTCAGGATCATCGAGTTGATGCCGGCAGCGCGCAGCTGTTTGATCGCCGATACGGCGCCTGGCATCATGGTGCAGAGCATGATCGCATCGGGCTCCTTCGGCAGGGACTTGATGCGGGTGATCTGGGCTGCGATGGAGGCGTCTTCGTTCTTGAAGGTGTCTTCGCCAACGAGCTTCGCACCCTGGGCCTCAAGCTTCGGCATCATCCAGTCGAAGCCGTCGCAGATGCCCTTGTTGTAGACCGTCCAGGTGTCAAGCAGCCGGTAGAAATCCTTCGCGCCCTTTTCCTTGAAAGCCCATTCCGCCATGGTCGCGCCTTGAACCGGAGCGAGAACCGAAGCAGAGAAGCTGTGCGGGCCTACGCCCTGGATACCGGCCTTGACCGATTCCGCGCACAGGAAGAACGACACCTGGCCTGCGTCCTCGGCCGCGAGAGCTGCGGGCGAGCCGAAATCGTAGTCGCACGAAACGACGACGAGATCCGCGCCCTGATCGAGCACGGAGAGACCGGCCTTGGCACCTTCGGCACGGTCAGACTTGGTATCGGCCTTGACCACCTCAATCTGCTTGCCAAGCAAACCGCCGGCCGCATTGATTTCCTCAATACGGATCATGGCCGCTTCCTGGGCGGGCTTATCGTAGGCTTCCATGAAGCCCGACTCGGCCGTGGCGAATCCGACGACGACCTTCTCGTCATCGGCCAGAGCCGGGAATGCCAAGGAAACCGAGGCCAGCGCCGTCGCGACAATTCTAATTTTGTATGCCATGCACATCTCCTTTTTGCTTCCGGTCGGCTTGTGCCGCCAGTCACATGTTGCGTTTGCTGCGGGTTAAGGTGATCTCGCGGTTTCCCATAAGGCCTGATGGACGAAGCGCGAGAATGACGATCATGATGACGCCGAGTGCGATTTCCTGAATTCCCTTCGGAAGAGCGAAGGTGGCGTCACCGAGCGATACGCCGCCTTCCATCCAGCGAAGTGCCTGGATGAGGGCGGATAGGAGCACCACCCCGATAACACCACCCGAGAGACTTCCCATGCCGCCGACAACGAGCATGGACAGGGTGATGAATGTGAGGCTGAGATAGAAAGTGTCGGGGGTGACCACGCCGATGGAATGAGCCATCAGGGCACCGCCCAGCCCCATGACCGCACCGGAGACGACGAAGGCCACAAGCCGTTCCTTGGGAATATCGACACCGGAGGCAGCGGCGGCCGTGGGCTCGTCGCGCGCGGCGCGCAGTGCAAGGCCGGACCGCGAAATCGCATGCGCCCAGGCGATGAAGATGGCTGCGACGGCCCCGATCAGGTAAGGCCAGATCGTCCGGATGATGGGAATGCCAACGACCGACGAGGTCCCGCCGGTGACGCTGTCCCAGTTGGAATAGATCGTATTGATCATCGCAAGCACGGCGAAGGTGGCGATAGAGGCGGCGATCCCCGAAAGCCGCATCAGCACCTTCCCAAAGATGAGCGCCGCCACGCCGGCAAAAAGCGCTGCCAGTATCGCCGCCTGCCAGTAGATGAGTCGCGTCTGAAGCAGCCAATCAGGCAGGCCGGGCAAGGCGCTGCTTTTCATGATCGGGTTGATCGTTAGCCAGGCAGCGGCATAGGCGCCGAGGCAAGTGAAGCCGATATGCCCGAAGCTCAGCACGCCTGAATTGCCGATGAATATGTAGAGCCCAACGACGAAGATCACGCGGACGAGAACGTCAATCACGGTCTGGTTGAAGGGCCGCGACCCCGTCATCACGGTGATGAGTGTAATCGCGATCAGCAGCAAGGAAAGCAGGACAGGCGTGACGATGGTCTTGCGTGCCAGCGTGAATCGCGCCGGCTTCCTGGCGGCGATGACATCGCCGGTCAGCTGAGTTTCGGGGGCGGAAGAGACTGCAGACATGGGTCAGACCCTTTCCTTCGTGCCGCGCGCGGCAATGAGTCCTTGAGGACGGAAGAGGAGCACGAGTATCACCGCCCCATAGACGAAAGCATCGCGGAACGGGCGGGCATCGACAGGAAGCGCTACCTGCATGACGACCGACGCCGCGCCCAGAAGGAAGCCGGCCAGAACAGCGCCTCCAAGGCTGCCCAGACCGCCGATGACAGTGGCAATAAAGGCCATCAGCATGATCGATGCGCCCATCTGGATATCGACCGTGCCGGTCTGGCTGCCGAAGATCAGCGCAATGGCTCCGGCCAGTGCGCCAGACAGAGCGAAGGCGCCCATGATAACCCGGTTGGCGCGGACACCGAGCATGCGGGCCATCGAGAAGTTTTCCGCCGCCGCCCGCATTTCCAGCCCGAAGCGGGTCTGACGCAGGAACAAGGTCAGGCCGATCAGTATGGCCATGGTGGCGACGATGGTGATGAGTTGCAGCAGGGGCAGCCGCGCGCCGAAGATTTCAACAGGTTGCGACAGAGCAGGCAGCAGCGAGATGGATTTCGGCCGGCTGCTGTAGAGCATCAGGAGGAAGTAGCGGATGACGAAGCCCAGCGCGAAAGAGGCAATCATCATGGTTGCCGGATTTGCGTTGCGGAAGCGGCGGAAAACCACGATCTCACACAGCACGGACAGCCCCGCCCCGCACAGGAGTACGAACGGTACCAGCAGATACCAGGGCAATTGACCCGCAAAGACAATGGCCATGGCATCTGTTGACGGCCACAGAAGAGCGAAGACGCAAAAAGCGATGACATCGCCATGCGCGAAGTTCACCAGCCGCATGACCCCGAAGATCAACGCGATGCCGAGTGCGCCGAGTGCATAAAGCGAGCCGAGCGAGAGTGCGTCGAACAGGGTCTGGAGCATCTCAGTGGTCCTCGTAGCCGAAATAGGCGGCTTGGATGGCCTCGCCGCTGCCAAGCGTTCGCGCGTCGCCGTCCAGCACAATCTGTCCGCCACGCATCAGGATCATCCGTCCCCCGACCATCATCGCGCGGGCCGAACTCTGCTCGACAATGAGCAGTGTAAGCTGGCGTTGGGCCTGCAAGGCGATCAGCCGCTCGTAGACCTGGTCGGTGATGTTGGGCGCAAGGCCGAGCGAGGGTTCGTCGATGGCGATGAGCCTTGGATTGGTCATCAGCGCGCGGCCTATGACCAGCATCTGCTGCTGACCACCCGAAAGCAGACCCGCCTGCCCATTGCGTCGGTCTTTCAGGATCGGAAAGATCGTGTAGACAGCTTCCAGGTCGCTTGCAGTCCGGGCGCGCGAATTTCGGTCGCGGGTTTGCATGCCAGTGCCAACCAGGAGGTTTTCCTCGATCGTCAGCGAGCCGAAGACCTCGCGCCCTTCGGGCACCATGGAAAGGCCAAGCCGGGCTATGTTCTCGGGAGCTTGGCCAGTGATGTCCTGGCCGGCAAGCTGGATTTTCCCGCCGGCTACCGGCGTAACCCCTGCGATGGCACGTAGAAGCGACGACTTGCCCGCCCCATTCGGCCCAGTGATGAACAGAATTTCTCCCTCGGTCATGGAGAAAGACACCTCGCGAACGGCGGTGAGCCGGCTATAGCGAATGGTGATGTCGGAAAGGGCAAGCAGGCTCATTCCATCACCTCCAGCACCGGCAGGTCGGTATTGGCGGCCGTGCCCATATAGGCGTGGCGCACCTTTTCGCTGTCGCGGATCGATGCCGGGGGGCCTTCCTCGATAATGGCTCCGGAATCGAGAACGACGATATGCTCGCAAAGTCCGAGCACGAGCCCGACATTGTGCTCAATGAGCAGAACACCGCAGCCAAGGTCGGTGGCGATGCGGCGGATGAGCGCCGACAGTTCCTTCGATTCCGGCCCGCTCATGCCTGCGGCCGGTTCGTCCAGCAGGACGTAGGAGGGCCTTCCCATGAGGGCACGGCCGATGGCTACCCGCCGCTCGTCGGTATAGGGCAAGGTGCCGGCGATGCGTGAGCCCAGCGATGCGATGCCGATCCAGTCGAGCATGGCTTCCGCCTCGGCGATTGCCGCGCGCCGGCTCATACCGAGCCCTACGCCGGTCACCTCGAGATTGTCGACTACGGGCAGATCGCGGAACAGCCGCCCCCCCTGAAAGGTACGGGCGATGCCACGCCGCCGAACCTGATGCGGCTTGAGCCCTACCAAAGCTTCGCCGTCGAGCTTGACTGCCCCTTCCGAAGGCGACTGGAAGCCCGTCAGCACATTGACGAGCGTGGTTTTGCCAGCGCCGTTCGGGCCGATGAGGCCGCTGATACGGCCGGGCGTGATCTGCAGGTCGACAGCCGACAGGGCCTTCAGCCCTGCAAACGCCACTGAGACGTTCTCCGCGCTCAGATGACTCATGCGCCATTCCTTCTTGTTGCCGAGGGAAGGCGCACAGCATCAGGCCTTTCGGCCGGACTTGTTGCGAGTATTCCCCTTCGGTTCCGGCGATCTCTAGCGGATCGCTCGATTAGCCAAATTCACGCCGTTTACCGGCTTAAGTCTTGTCGTTTCGCGCGCTCGATTTTGTCTTCCAGCGCGCGGAGGGCCGGTATTGGCCGACCGATCCCCTCCCCTTCCGGCTCCTCCGCCGGCAGTCCCCCTGGCCTCGATCAACCGGCCAGGTATTCCTCCGCACGCGCCAGCGCAGCGTTGCCATCAGCTCGGGCAGCCAGCGCTTCTTCCAGCCTCACGGGAACGAAGCGGGCGGGCGTATGCGGCTGGAGCTGGGCTATCAGGTCCATATCGGCCGATATTACCACACCCACCATCATATAGCCGCCCCCTGAAACCGCGTCTCGATGCAAAACGATGGGTTCGGTGCCGCTGGGCACCTGGACCGATCCGTAGGGATAACAGGCGTCGACGATGTTCGACGGGTCGGAGCCCGCGCCGAAGGGCTGTTCGCGCTCGACGAATTCCAGCGGTGTGCCACCTTTGAAGCGGTAGCCGATGCGGTCGGCTTCGGGCGCGACTTTCCAGGTTTCATCGAAAAACCGCTTGCCGGACGCCTCGGTGATGCGGTGCCAGTAAAGGCCCGGAAGCATCCTGAGTTCCGACGGAACTGTCTGGGCACGACGCAGGTTCACAGGCAGCGAGAGGCCGGATTTCCCGGAAGCTTCTCCGATTGGAAGCTCGTCGCCGGCTTTCAAGGTACGGCCCTGATACCCGCCCAGCGCACCGAGAATATAGGTCGAACGCGAGCCGAGCACGACCGGCACGTCGATACCGCCAGAGATGGCGATATAGGCGCGCGCACCACCCTTGAGGAAGCCAAAGGAAAGCCGGTCACCGGCCTTGACCGGAAAGCTCTCCCAGGTTGGGCGTTCCTCGCCATTGAGCTTCGGCGGCAACTCGCCGCCAGTGATGGCAACGGTTACGTCCTGGGTAAATTCCAGTTCCGGCCCCATGAATGTGGCTTCGAGCAGTGCTGCGCCAGGCTCGTTGCCGACCAGAAGGTTGGCAATGCGCGTGGCGAAGCGGTCCATGCCACCGCCCTCAGGGATGCCAACATGGTAGTGGCCCGGCCTGCCGAGATCCTGCACAGAGGTTGAGAGGCCGGGAGAGATTACCTTAACGGCCATCGATAAGCTCCATCAGCTTTGCATTGGTGCCGTAAATATCGCGGTTGAAGTCGGTCAGGCTGAAGGTGCACTCGCGGACCGTCGGCTGCCACCGGTTGGCATCGATCTCCTCCAGCGTCGCGTCGTAGTCGTCGCGCCCGATAGCCTTGAACTTGACGATGTCTCCTGGCTTGAACAGGCACATGTCATCGGAGAGATAGCGAACTTTCATGGCAGGATCATAGATCGGTGCCGGAGTGACGCCGTACATCTGATAGCCGCCTGCCCCACGCACGGAATAGATCGCCGCAAAGCAGCCGCCATGGCCGATCGTCAGCTTCGGTGTATCGGTGCGCGGACGAAGATATTTCGGTGCCTGAATCTGCTTTTGGCGCTCGACCATCTGATAAAGGAAGGGCAACCCGGCCACGAAGCCGACCATGGAGACGAACCAGGGCTGGCCGGAATAGGCGGCGATGAAGTCTTCAACCGTGGCATAGCCGTTGATACGGGCAGAATATTCGAGATCGGTCGACGATGGGTCCTGGTGGCGCTCACGAAACCGGAGGCAGGTTTCGTGCGTCCACGGATCCTGGAAATAAACCGGGAGTTCGATGATCCGGGTTTTCAGGACGGAATCTGACGTGGACGCGGCCGCCTCCATCGATTTCAGCTCAGCGAGCAAATCCTGCGGCTTGATCAAGTCTGGGTTGAAGCGGATCTGGAAACTGGCATTCGCAGGGCAGATTTCCGTGACGCCCTTGATCCCGGCGGAGCGAACCGCGTTGGTCATGGAAAGACCAGTGAAGAATGAGGCGAGCGACATGTCTTCGGACACTTCGCCGAAGATATGTTCGTCACCGCCGAAGTTGAAACGTATCGACATCGGTCTCCTTTCAGTCTGCCAGCGCAGCAGCGTTTTCAGTAAGCCAGCCTTCCAGCCAGCGTGTGTGCACATCCCCGGCCTGGACCGACGCATCGGCGGCAAGCCCGAGAAAGAGCGGCTTTGTGGTCTTGAGCCCGCCGATCGTGAGCTCGTTGAGTGCCCGGGTAAGGCGCAGGATCGCAGCCTCGCGCGTCTCTGCATGAACGATCAGCTTCGCCAGCAGCGAGTCGTAAAACGGCGGCACCTGATAGCCGGGATAAAGCATGGAATCGAACCGCACGCCGGGGCCTCCGGGTATGCGAAGATCCTCAACTTTCCCGGGGAATGGCGCGAAATCCCGTGCAGGGTCCTCTGCGTTGAGACGCACCTCGATCGCATGCCCCTTGACCGAAATATCGCTTTGCTCAAGCCTCAGCTTCTCGCCGCCCGCGATCCGCAGCATCTCGGCGACCAGATCGATACCCGTGACCGCCTCTGTGACGGGATGCTCGACCTGGATGCGGGTGTTCATCTCGATGAAATAAAAGCGGTCGGCCTCGTCGTCATAGAGATATTCCACGGTGCCGGCACCCGAATAATTGACCGCTTTGGCCAAGGCCACCGCCGAAGCGCAGAGTTCCTCGCGCAGTGCATCGGAAAGCGCCCGCGATGGCGCTTCTTCCCATACTTTCTGGCGTCGCCGCTGCAAGGAGCACTCGCGTTCGTAACAATGGATGGCATCGCTGCCGTCCGCCAAGACTTGAACCTCGATGTGGCGAGCCTTGCCAATCACCTTTTCCATGTATAGCCCACCATCGCCGAATGCGGCGAGCGCTTCGGCCTGGGCTTGTGGGAAAGCTTGCTCGAATTCGGCGAGCGAGTTGGCGATGCGGATGCCGCGCCCGCCGCCGCCGGCCGCGGCCTTGATCATCACCGGAAAACCGGTTTCGGTCAGCACATCACGTCCAGCCTCGATGCCTTCAACCCTTCCGGCCGAGCCAGGCACCACCGGAACACCCGCAGAAGCTGCGGCCGTACGCGCTGAAACCTTGTCGCCCATGAGTCGGATGGCGTCGCCGGATGGTCCGACAAAGACCAAGCCGGCAGTTGTGACCGCATCGGAAAAGGCGGCATTTTCCGCAAGGAAGCCGTAGCCGGGGTGAACACTGTCGCAGCCGGTGTCTTTGGCCGCTTGCAGGATGGCATCGATGTTCAAATAGGACTTCTTTGCCGCGGGCGGGCCAATGTTTACCGCCTCATCGGCAATCTGGACATGCAACGATTCCGCATCCGCTGCGGAAAAAACCGCCACCGTGGCGATGCCAAGATCCTGCGCGGCCCGGATGATCCTGACCGCTATCTCTCCTCGATTGGCGACCAGAAGCTTTTTCAACATCAGTCGAGATCCGCGAGTGGTGCGCCGGCCATGACTGGATCTTCGTTGTCGGCGAGAAAACGGATATTGGTGCCTGCCGACTCGGCCTTCACTTCGTGGAACGACTTCATCACCTCGATGAGACCGATGACATCTCCTGCCGAGACGGCATCGCCGTCTGCCTTGTACGGCGGCTGGTCCGGCGAAGCGCTTCGATAGAATGTACCGGGAAGAGGTGAAAGAATCTGGGCCATGATAAGCTCCGGAAAACTGTGGAGGGACTAAAAAACGCGGGCGTAAGGTTCAGTCGACTTCAGTGCCAGGGCGCGATGGAGGTTCTAACAGCCTTGGCGATTTCGATAGCGTTGGGCGTGTCGGAATGGACGCAAATGGTCTCGCAACGAACTGGGAAGAAACTGCCGTCCTCCGCCGTGCCCTCGCCTTTGCTAATAGCGCGTACGCAACGCTCGGCCATCTCTGCAGGGTCCTTGGCATCGTGGACACGGGTCAGAATCAATTTGCCGGAACTGTCGTAGTCGAGATCGGCATAAAATTCTGCTATGAACGGAATGCCCCGCTCCTGGTAGATTTTCTCGTGCATCGTGCCCGTCATTCCGAAAAGCGGCACGCCATATATCTCCGCCGCATCGCACACGCCATGAGCGACGGCTTCCTGCTGCATGGCCATGAAATACAGGCTGCCATGCGGCTTGATGTGGTGGAGTTCCACACCCTCGGCTTTTAAGAACCCGGAGAGCGCGCCAACCTGATAGATGATGGTGTTCCGGACCTCGTCGCGCGTCATGCGCATTTCGCGCCGACCAAAGCCCTGAAGGTCGGGCAGACCGGGATGGGCGCCGACTTTCACGCCATGGGTCTTGGCGCTTCGAACTGCAGCCAACATGTGATCTGGATCGGATGCGTGAAACCCACAGGCAACATTCGCTACGTCGATGATCGGCATCATGCCGGCATCATCACCAACCTTATAGAGGCCGAAGCTTTCGCCCATGTCACAGTTCAGCGTGACGTTCATTCATGTATTCCCCGTGCATTGCCGTCTTTTGCGGCGTTGCAACATACTTGCCCTAGCTTTAGGCATATGGGAAATAGTAGTTTATTGAATATGATATCAAAAAAACAGATACCCGCGAGCGGCCGGTTCCATCAATGACCATCACTTTGAAACAACTCGATTATTTTATTGCCACTGCGGAAAGCGGCCAGGTTAGCCATGCCGCTGTGGAACTCAATATCTCACAATCCGCCGTCACAGCGGCGATCAAGATGCTTGAGGCCAATCTGGGCGTAAAGCTTTTCGAACGCACCCACGCCGGTGTACGGTTGACGATGGAGGGCTCGCGGTTTCTCGACCATGCGCGGGTGATAACCGGCGCGGTAGCGGCTGCGGTGCGGAGCCCTTTGCGTGAGCATGCAGGACCGGCGGGCAAGTTCAAACTTGGTATGACCTACACGGTCGTAGGTTATTACATGTCGCGTTATTATGCGCGGTTTCGAAAAACCTATCCGCAGATCGACGTCGAGATTCTCGAACTGCCGCGCGATGCGCTCGAAACCGGGCTGATGGTCGGCGACATCGACATGGCGGTGATGCTGGTTTCCAACCTTGAACATAGCGACGAGCTTGCCCAGGAAGTTTTGATGCGGTCGAGCCGAAGGCTTTGGCTTTCGGCCGACCATCATCTTCTGGGAAAGCCCGAAATCAGCCTGGCCGACGTTGCCGCGGAAGATTACGTTATGCTGACCGTGGACGAAGCCAGAACGACAGCTGCGCGCTATTGGGATGCCGCTGGACTTGCTCCGAAACCAGTCCTGATAACAAGCTCCGTCGAAGCGGTGCGATCTCTCGTTGCTTCCGGGATTGGAGTGACAATCTTATCGGATATGGTGTACCGGCCTTGGTCTCTTGAAGGCCAGCGTATCGAAGTTCGTGGCGTGGTCGAGCCGATCCCTAGCATGGATGTCGGGCTCGCCTGGTCACGCCAAAGACCCATTGATCCGGCCGCCGCCGCATTCAGAGCGTTTATGTCCGTCACGATGGGAGGCGGCGGATGACCGCCGCCCGTCGTTGCGAGACGTCTCAGGCGCGATGCAACAGAGGATAGCCGGCAAGAACGGCGCGCGCCGCCAGAGCGGTAATAGCTGCTTTGAGCAGATCGCCAGGCACAAACACTACCGAGCCGGATGCCACTGCGTAGAAGGGCGTTCCTGCGACCGCTGTCACCCAAGGCATGCCAATGGCATAGAGTACGACGATGCCCCCGATGACCGAAGCGGCGAAAAAGCCGCCGAGTTGGCGCCATTCGCTCTGGTCTTGGCGAACCAACCGCTCGGCGATGAGTCCAGTGACGAATGCAGCTACGATCCAGCCAAGGATATATCCGCCCGTCGGGCCCATCAGGATCGCCAGACCGCCACGTCCGCCCGAAAGGACCGGCAGGCCGGCCGCTGCCAGCAGCACGAAAATGGCATAAGCGAGCGCGCCACGCTTGGCCCCGATGATGCAGCCGGCAAGCATAACGCCCATCGACTGCAGCGTGATAGGCACAGGGATAAAGCCTAACGGGACAGGCGGAACCAGGCCCAGGACGATGATGATGGCGGCAAACAGCGCCGAAAGCGCCAGATCGCGGGTGGTCATGGACGAGTATGCCTTTCATTGGGTTGTGACGAAATCGAAATTGCCTGAGCACCGCGCAGACCGCGCGCATCTATTGCTGCGGCCACATCGTCGGCCTGCTTCAAAGTAAGGATGATCAACGGGCCGAGCAGCGTCAATGGCCGGACCTTCAAACCCCTTGCTTTGTGCGCTTCGACAAGCGCGTGATGCCGTGCCAATATCTCAGGGACGAAACGCACGCAAAGCCCAACCGTCAGACCGGCGTCCCCCTGACGTACGAACCCCAGCTTTTCAAATGGGCGCATAATCCGGTTCACGACATCCATCATGGCATCGAGCGGCGTTGTGGCCGTGACCGCAGCAGCGGCAAAAACAAGGGCTAGAAACCTCAATGTGAGAATCTGCACCTCTGCCAGAGGCAGAAAGATGAGGTTGAGCACCATGAGAAAGAGCAGCGAATACAATGTCAGGCGAATCCGCATCAACGCCTCGCGGGGCGGAAGCCCAACGGTAAAATACACGGCGGCGGCCAAGACAAAAGCCAAACCAAGAAGCCATGGTGAATGGATGAAAAATAGAGTTGCACCGGCTACAGCGAGTAAACCGAGCTTGCACCCAGCGTTAAGCCGGCGTAATGGCCCCTGCCCTTGGACGTAAAGGCTGCTCAACATTCGGCAATCTTTCGGTAGAGTGCGATCGTGTCCTCAGGTGCACCGTCCGCCAGGAGCTGTCCTTCGTGGAAAAGCAAAAGACGCGGCAAACGCAGAGCGAAATCCAGGTCGTGCGTTATGACGACAGCATCCTCATCCATCGTTTCGATGGCGTTGAGGACAAGTCGGCGGTTCCTCAGATCAAGTTGGTTAGTCGGCTCATCAAGGACAAGAATCCGCGGGTGGAGCGCACAAACGCTTGCCATCGCAGCAAGCTGCATTTCTCCGCCGGACAACTCGTGTACACGGCGTCTCTCCAGAGCCTCGATGCCGAAACGGCTGAGCGTCGTCGCCATGCGTGCTTCCGCCTCTGCGCCTTTTGCCCCCCGCGCCCTCAACCCAAACAGGATATCTTCCGATACGATAGGCATGATCAGCTGGTTCTGAGGGTTCTGGAAAACGAATCCCGCCTCCATCCTAGCCCGCTCGGGCTCGGCGGCGATGTCGACCCCGTTGACCGTGACACGTCCTTCGTTCGGAAGAGTCAGCCCGTTGATCAATCGCGCGAACGTGGTCTTGCCCGATCCGTTCAAACCGATGACACCAACGCGCCGCCCCTCAAGCCGTAGCGATAGCGGATGCAAGGCAACGCGGGCACCGAATCGGACGGTGCAGTCGGAAAAAAGGATGTCCAAGCTATTGTCTCAATGATGTCACGCCATATCGGCCTGAGTACTGGTCTTTAGAAGGACTAGTTGCGTAACTTCTCGTCTTAGCGGCGCCCCTAAGCACTCTCAGCTGCATGCATGGGCCGCTTTCCGGTCAAAAAGTCAACTATCTCACGGACCATATCTGGGGTCGTTGAGATGTGTTCACGTGATTCTATTATCATAAGGCTTATAGCTGTGGAGCCGATGTCGAAACGGCACTAGCCCTGAAAAGGTCGAGCCAAGGATGAAGGTCGCATTTTCACGCCAAGGCAGCGATGCATGCCGGAAACGAGAAAAATCGCCTTAAGGCCCTGAATAGTTTGAGATATTCTTCTCCATCTGATTTCCTACCTCCAGTTGGCTAACGCCTCGTTAACCAAAGAGCGTTTGACCAAACTTCAGAATCGCGTAACCGTCATGCGACGGAAATTGCATGATGATCGGCAAAAGTCCGTCGCGAGGTGGGAATGAACTTGGTTGCACACAAAAGGTCGATAGAGTCGTCCGCTGACAAGATCACGCGGCAAGCTCAGATGCTGTCGGCGCAGTTGCAGTCGATCCGCACGCGCATGTACCCTCCGGAAGCTATGAAATCGCTGAAGACCTTCACCTCGCGGGAGGTATCGTCGCTTCTGGGTATAGCTGAGTCAACGCTGCGACAAATGTCCCTCGATGGCGAAAGCGCCATCCCCGAGCGTCAAGACAATGGCCGACGCATCTACACCTTAGCGCAGATCAATGAAATCCGCAGGCATCTCGCGCAGAAGCGTCCATCGGAGGCTTTCTCCTTCCATCCTCAGCGGCAGCGAGGCGACAAGCTTCAGGTTCTGACGATTGCCAACTTCAAGGGCGGGTCGGCAAAGACGACGACGACGGTCCATCTTGCGCATTATCTCGCAATCCAGGGACTGCGCGTACTCGCGATCGACCTTGACCCCCAGGCGTCATTGTCTGCCATGTTCGGCTACCAGCCTGAGTTCGACGTCGAGGAGAACCAGACAATCTATGCGTCCATACGCTACGACGAAGACCAGCGGCGCCCTCTGCGTGACGTGATCCGAAAGAGCTATTTTCCTGGGATCGACGTGGTGCCCGGCAATCTCGAGCTTATGGAGTACGAACACGAAACTCCTCAGGCCATCGCTGATGGTGTAGGCCGCGGAGACGCGATCTTTTTCCGCAGGCTTGGGGCCGTCATCTCTGATGTTGCGGACGACTATGATGTGGTGCTCATCGATGCTCCGCCGCAATTGGGATATCTTACCCTCGGCGCGCTTTGCGCAGCGACGTCCCTGCTGATCACCATTCACCCGGCCATGATCGATGTTGCCAGCATGAACCAGTTCCTGGCCATGATGAGCGACATCATGCATGTCATCGAGGAGCGTGGCGGCGTGCTCGAACACGATTTTATCCGCTATGTTCTCACCCGGCACAATCCGAACGATGTGCCGCAGGTCAATGTCGTAGCGCTGCTCCGGTCCCTCTTTGGCGAGGATGTTCTCGCGCCCGTCGTTGTCGACACCACGGCCATCGCCAATGCCGGGCTCGAAAAGAAAAGCCTGTACGAGATGGCCAAGGGCAGCGTCGGACGCGACACCCTCAACAGGGCACTTGAATCGGTTGATGCGGTCAACGCGGAAATCTTCAATCATATCAAATCGGTCTGGGGGCGCACATGAACAGCCCAAAGCAACGTAACGATCGGATGCGGCATCTCTTCGGGAATGTCGATGCCACCGAACTGGCAAAGCACCTCCCCTCCCCTGCCGTGCAGGAGAGAAAGGTGTCGTCGGGCGCCGTGAAGTCGATGGACCGGGCCTTCGTGTCAATCGAGGAGGACAATGAGCGGTTGCGCGAGCAGTTGGTCAACGCCGAGGCAGTCGTTGAATTGGAGGCGACGCATGTCGTCCCATCCTTTGTAAAGGATAGGCTCGACCTGGAGGGTGACCCACAATTCACTGTTTTTGTCGAGGCTTTGCGAGAGGCCGGCCAGAAATTGCCCATCTTGGTCCGCCCGCTGGCCAACAAACCTGGCTACTATCAGGTTGCCTACGGACATCGCCGACTAAGGGCCTGTCAGATTTTGGGGCGGCGGGTAAAAGCGATCGTCCGAGACTTATCGGACAAGGAGTTGATTATTGCGCAAGGCGTAGAGAATACCGAGCGCGCCAACCTGTCCTTTATAGAACAAGCCTTCTTCGCCCTTACGCTGCGGGAGAAGGGTTTTGATCGGGAGACTATCGCTACGGCGCTTGGTCGCGCCGAGGGGCAAAACCTCGTTTACATCTCGATGCTGACATCTGTGGCGTCCGCCCTTCCCCATGATCTAGTACGAAAGATCGGACCGGCTCCATCCGTTGGCAGGCCGAAATGGGAGAAACTGGGCAGCTATTTTCATGACCAGAAGCTGGCCACGGAGTCTGGCGTCAACATCGAAAGAATAACGTCGACGGGCGAATGGCATTCCGCCACGAGCGACGAAAAGTTTGCGCTGCTATTCAACGCTTTGACGCGGAAGGCGGTCGGGACAACGGGCGTTGAAGAAATCGACCTCGGTGGCGGCCTTTCAATTTCCGTCAAACGCACCGGACGACAAACCCAGCTTTCTATTGCCGAATTCAAGGAACCCGGCCTGGCCACTTGGCTGCTGCGAAAATTGCCGCAACTCGTTCAAGAGTTTCGCGACGTGACAAAAGAGGAGAAGGACAGCATGGGCTGACTATCGAAAGAGATAAGGGTCTGCCGATTGCAGTCGACAGACCCTTCAAATCCAGCCAACGGAATGTTGTGGTCCCGTCGACATCAGCTCTAACAATCTGATTCTATGATGGACCGCTCGCACAATCAAGCCTTGCCTTGCGGCAGGAGGCGTTTTGTTGCGCCATTTTTTTGGCTTTCATCCAACTAGGAAGATGGAGCTGCGATCAAAGATCGTAGAGCGGTTATTTATGGCCCAAAAAATGACCATTGCGTCATTCCGCCGTGTGACGCCTGGAATTTTAGCCAGCGCCCGGTTGGCAATGGCAAACAACCTGCCCGATACTTCCAAGGCAGAAGTTGCCGTGCTTTTAAAGAAGGCCGCGCCGATCCTCGGCATCGATGGCACGACCTATCATATCATGGATATTCTGCTTGGCCTCTCGCAAGCTGAAGACTGGAAAGGCCGCCGACGCCCGATTGTCGCGATCTCGAATGCCAAGCTTGCGGAATACACAATGCGTTCGGAGCGAACGGTGACACGCTGCATCAAGCGGCTTGTCGAGGCCGGTATCCTCGCCTATCGCGACAGCCCTACCGGCCGGCGGTTTGTCTATCGTTCAGATGATGGAGTGATCGATAAAGGGTATGGCTTAGACTTCACCCCGGCCCGCGCACGGGTCGATGAACTGAAGGCGGCTGTAGACATTTATCGGCGGGAGGTTAACGCGAATATGGCAGCAAGCCGAGATGTCTCGCGGCTGAGCAGGGCGATTTTGGACGTTTGTGAAAGCATAGGCGAAGAGGCCGCTGCAATACGTGCAGAGCTCCATGCAGCAATCAATGCATCAATGCACCCTGCACAGAAAGCCGTCTTACTAACCGACATTTACGAACGTGCTATTGAAGAACCGAACGAAGCTGAACGTCATGAGTTGTCAGGCGAGGGTGACATCGATGTCAGGCCTAATATAATTACAACCCAAGAAATCAATAAGAACAGTAACGGCGCCGCCTTGCAGACGGCTTCGGAAAAAAGCTGTGAGCCAAACGTGGATGCCAATCCTAGTCACGTAGCGGACATCAGCCGCTCAACCTCAGCGACAACAAACGTCTTACACGGGGTAACAACTACGCTTGTAAAAGCTGCCTGCGGTGAGACGCAACAGTTTATTGGTGTAGAGTTCAACGGGAACGCGGCAATTTCTGGGTCCGCGGGGACGATGCGTCGAATGATTGGGGTCACGGACGGCGCTTGGGACCAAGCCGTCGGTACACTGGGTCATTTTGGCAGCGCTGTAATTCTAGCGACGGTGCTTGAAAAGACATTGCGGGATCCTGAACAAATTTCGAGACCTGACGGCTATTTTCGAGCGATGACCGAGCGCGCAAGGGAAGGTGGTCTAAGGCTCCATCGAACCTTGTATGGCCTCGCGAAAGGCAAATTCGTCAGTGGGCGAGAGCCTATCGATCCGAATGCAGACGGCGCAGGTAGGGTTCTGTAATTACACCAGGCACTTCCCTGTGGTTCTGAGGGAGAGTGTTTCGGAGGTGGCTTGCCTGTTTGGTAGGTGCCGCAGACCTGCGCTGGAAAGGCTCGCTAGTGGAATAACAGCTGTTATATGTATCGCCTCCAGCCGCCACGTCTTGATTAGACGTGGGCATAAGGCGCCGCGCCTGCGACGCGCGCAAGGAGAGGGGGCAGCAGACCGTAGATCATCACCCGTCTGGGGAGAAGTAACAGCTGTTATCAAGTCCAACAACGGGCTCGACGCTACCTCTGCGGATATCATGGTTTTAGATTCGATCATCCTTCGGCCGTATGGCGGAAAGAGCCCGTGACAACCACCGTCACTCTTCTTTAAGTTCCCGGTCTCGAATCATGAGCGGACGTTGTTAACGGGCTTGTGTGCATCGTGTCGGCCGACGAGAGCAGAATGCCATTGCCGCCTCATGTCAAAACCTTACCGCCGATGCTAGGGCGATGGGCGCGTGAAAGTCCGCTACGAGCTTGTTATAAAAGTCGCCATGCGGCGGACACGTAGACAGTAGGATATGGTCCTAGCAGCCTGCTGTCGCAGCAGCGACTGTCGTAGAGGCTGTTCACTGTCGGAGCGGGCCGAAGGGTAATTGTCGTAATCTCCGTCGCCGTAGTCGTTGTGCAGGAGCTGTCGTAGCCCTGGCCCTTGTCTGCGACCACGCGACGGGAGCGGCGAGCTCCTCGGTAAGCGGTCCAGCCGTGCGGATGTCGGCGACGTTTCGTTCGGTCTGCATAAGCGCGGCGAGGCGGCCGAATATCTAGCGGATGATTTGTGCCTTGGCTGCCCTTTTCCGTCGTGGGCTGGGGGACAAGCCTTCGCGTAGTGAAATCCGGCATGACGCGACTATTGATGGGAACCCTGCGCCAGAGAATGGCGAGTAAGCGACGCCACCGTCCGCGCGCACGAACCTTCCTAAGTACAACGCGGCGAATAGCGTGCTCTGGCAACGTCGACGCGACGGCTTCGATATCCTAGCTGACCGTGAAGCGCCTGAGTCTGTAGCCACCAGCGTATTGATAAGCCATAGAACGGCGTCGTTCGTAAAGCTGTTTTGAACGAATCGTTAGCGCCTATCTCGAACTCCGAGCTATCTAGTCGCCCTAGCGACAGCCGCTACAGATTAACAACGGTGAAATCCTGACCTCGCAGCCGGATCTCGCGAACATGCGATGATTGCCTTGCGTATCTTGTCTATAACGCCTCGATGCAAAGCTCACGCAAGGGCTAGCGGAATAGATCAAGCGTCCAAGGCAGCAACGATGGAAGCAGGTTTATCGTAGTATGGTAGGCAGCCGAGTCAAACGGCGGCTGGGCTTCGCAGTCGGCGTAGACCGCTGAAAGGGTTCCGTAGGACACTTTCCGCCAATCTAAACGATATCCTCCATGATCTAACATTCGCATGACGTTGAGGCTGCCAAAGAAGGCTCAAGCCATTGGTATCCGCATCTGCGATGTCCGATAACGCGTCTTGGGTCATCGGAATTCTATTGCGAGCTGTTGGCACGATATCTCGTCGGCGACTTTGCAATGCCCGCGCAATGCGGTAAATAAGTCGATAGGGTCAGGCCCTTGGCCGGAAAAGCTCCCCGATGCCAGGTTTATCGGACATTCTAGGTCATCGACAGGCTGTGCGGTTTGATCAACAAATTGGCGATGAAACCGCTCGATCACACAGCGACAGAATGGCGTCCGCTACCTTGTCCGAGATAGGCATCGAAGTGTGCGGCGATCGAGCGGATAAAGATGCGGCCTTGCGGCGTGACCACGTAGCGATTGCCCGCCTTGACGATCAGACCGTCTCGGTCGGTGCCGACCAGCTGCTCCGCCTCCACGATGAGAGGACGAGCAGCGTCTCCAAACTGCGCCAGTAGAGCGCAGCGCGAAAAAGAAAAATCGCACATAAGCCTTTCGATGATCCAAGCGCGCATACGGTCTGCGGCAGTAAGTGCGAACCCGCGGACTGTAGCAAGACTGCCCGAAAGGGCCAATTTCTCGTACTCGCCGGTAGCGGGCATGTTCTGGACGTAGCCTTGAGGTAATAGCCCGATGGCGGAGGCGCCGAGACCTATCAACGCCTCCGCCAGTTCTACAGTGTAGCCCTGAAAATTGCGGCGCATTGTGCCGTTGCACGCGGCCTGGGCAAGCGTGTCTCCCGGCAGAGCAAAATGATCGATGCCGACCGGGATGTAGCCATCGGCGATGATCATTTCGGCAGCGCGAGTAGCCTGTTCGAAGCGCTGAAAGACGTTCGGCAGAGCAGCCTCGTCGATCATAGTCTGATGTTTCTTCATCCACGGCACATGCGCGTAACCGAATAGCGCGATGCGATCGGGACGGAGCGACAGAACCTTTCCGGTGGTCTCAGTTATGGTGCCGAGTGTCTGAAACGGCAGACCGTAAAGCATGTCGAGATTGACCGAACGCACACCGCGCACACGCACCGCATCGACGGCCGCTTGGGTCTGCTCAAAGCTCTGCTCTCTATTGATTGCCTTTTGCACGCGCTCGTCAAAATCCTGCACGCCCATGCTGGTGCGCGTCATGCCCATCCTGGCGAGCGCGTCATAGCGTGCTTCGTCCATGTCATTGGGGTCCATCTCGACGCTGATTTCAGCCGCGTCGCTGAAGGTGAAGCGCCGGCGCAAAGCCTCACCAACCCGTAACATATCTGTCGGCTCCAACATGGTGGGCGATCCGCCGCCGAGATGCAAGGCGGTAACGGTGAGACGCTCTGCGGCAGCGGAGCCGACTGTAGCGATTTCCGCAAAAAGCGCATCGAGATAGCGTGCGACTGGACTATATTGCCTTACCTGTTTCGTGTGGCAGGCGCAAAACCAGCACAACCGGTCGCAGTAGGGGATATGAATATACAGGGAGGCGGTGGTTGGCGTTGCCAACTCGCTAAGCCACTTCTTATAGTCAAGTGCACCGATGTCCGTGTGGAAGTGCGGTGCCGTTGGATAGCTCGTGTAGCGCGGAACCGCGACCGAGTATTTTTCAATAAGCCGTTTGTCGATCATGGCGAACCCCAAGAATTGTGATTGGGTTCTATGGGAAGCGAACATATTTTCCTTGATTTCGATCAACAATCGACGTGTGAATATCCCTTGGACACTTTGACACGGTTTTTTTCAGGCGCGCACGTGTAACAACGCTATCAGATCGGATTTCACGATGACCTCGCGCCTAGACATACACAATTCGGATATTCCTGTTCTCTGCCGGGCGTGCGAAGCACGGCATCGCGGTGTCTGCGGCGCGCTCAACCCCCAGCAACTCAAGGAACTTGCGAAAACCTCTACCCGCAAGGCACTGGACAGTGGGATTGAACTGGTCTCGGAGGCAGAGCCGGCAGAGAGCTACGCCAACATCCTGTCCGGTGTCGTGAAACTGACCAAGACCATGGCCGATGGGCGCCAACAGATCGTCGGACTGCAGTTCGCGCCGGATTTCATTGGCCGTCCATTCCGGGATGAAAACATGATCCGCGCCGAGGCTGCGACGGATGTGCACGTCTGCGCCTTCCCAAAGCGCGCGCTGGATCGGATGATTGCGCAGTCGCCGGAACTCGGTCACCGCTTGCATTTGCAGGCGTTGAACGAGTTGGACGAAGCGCGCGATTGGATGCTTACGCTCGGCCGCAAGACCGCAGCTGAGAAGGTCGCGAGTTTCCTGCACCTCATCGCCCGTCACGTCGATCCTGAAATCGAGGCCAAAGGGACAGTCGTCTTCGACCTCCCGTTAACGAGGGCCGATATTGCCGACTTCCTCGGCTTGACCATCGAGACGGTAAGCCGGCAGATTACCAAGCTTCGCACCGAGGGTGTCATCGCTGTGGAGAACAATCGGCATGTGACTGTGTTCAGCCTAGAACGGCTTGAAGACCGCGCTAACCTCTGACGGCGTCAGCCCACTGCCTCCAGTCGCGCGATGACATGCTCGCTTTCGAAAGCGATGTGGCGGCGCATGGAAGTGAAGAAGCCGCGTAGCATGAAACCAAGCATTTCGGCGTTGAAGGCCTTGGCGGTCGCGGCGGCGAGCAACTGCTCGCTGAGTTCGAAGGCGAAATCCTCGTCCTGGCGATGCTCGAAGCGAAGCCGTTCCACCGTCTGCAATGCGCCGTTATCTCCAACTGCGCAGGCGGAGTAGACGGGAAAAACTATATCCTCTTCGAAACGGTGAAAGCGGGCGACGGCGCTGGTCAAGAGTTTTGCCGCCGTCTCGCATTGCGCTCGGTCCAGTCGATTCGGGAGAGAATCGGCGATCTGTTCCAGCATCTCGCACAAGGCAAGCTTTGAGGCGTGCGCACCCTTCATGGCGGCGAGCGCCCCTAAGGGTAGCTCGGTTGCCTCTGAACGACTGCCGCCCGGGCCGGAAGTGGAAATAGTCGACACCATGGATTGGTCCATCACCGGCGCGCAATCGCAGCCGTAGCGGCACAATTGGCGCGATGACGTTCCTTCACCTTGATTCAGATCAAGGCGGCACAGGCTCATGTGGAGGATTGCTGCAGCGGTGGGGTGGGCGCGACGGGTTCGCAAGGCCCCGCATCAATTTGCCAGGGGTCGTTCATGAAATTCGGAACAGAAATCATCCTGCTTAGCCTGGGCGCCTTTCTGGCGATGCTGGGCGCTGCATTCGCTCATGACGACCTTTTCGCGTCTCATATGTGGGTGCTGGTTTTCGCGCTGGCCGCCGGTGCCATCGTGCTGCTGCGCAACACCAGTTTCGACATGCGGCCGGCCGGCCCCGTCGACAATTCCGTCTATATGGAGGGGCCGATCCGATATGGCGTCATAGCCACCGTGTTCTGGGCCGTAGTCGGGCTTCTGGTGGGCGTGGTGGTGGCAGCCCAGCTCGCCTTTCCAGATCTCAACATAGAGCCTTGGTTCAACTTCGGGCGGATGCGCCCGCTGCACACTTCGGCCGTGATTTTCGCCTTCGGCGGGAATGCCCTGATAGCTACCTCGATGTATGTCGTGCAGCGCACCTCGCGCGTACGGCTATTCGGCGGCAATCTCGCCTGGTACGTTTTCTGGGGCTACCAATTGTTCATCGTCATGGCGGCCACAGGCTACCTGCTGGGCATCACCCAGAGCCGCGAATACGCAGAGCCAGAATGGTATGTCGATATCTTCCTGACCGTTGTCTGGGTCGCTTATCTCATCGTCTTCTTCGGTACGATCCTGACGCGCAAGGAACCGCATATCTACGTTGCGAACTGGTTCTTCCTGTCTTTCATCGTCACCATTGCAATGCTTCATGTGGTCAACAACCTGGCAGTGCCGGTGTCCTTCCTTGGCACTAAGAGCTACTCTGCGTTCGCCGGTGTGCAGGATGCGTTGACGCAATGGTGGTACGGCCACAATGCCGTTGGCTTCTTCTTGACCGCAGGCTTTTTGGGCATGATGTACTACTTCATTCCCAAGCAGGCCAACCGGCCGATCTATTCCTACCGGCTTTCAATCATTCACTTCTGGTCGCTGATTTTCCTCTATATCTGGGCTGGTCCTCACCACCTGCACTTTACCGCGCTGCCCGACTGGGCGCAGACGCTGGGTATGGTGTTCTCGATCATGCTGTGGATGCCTTCGTGGGGCGGCATGATCAACGGACTGATGACACTGTCGGGCGCCTGGGACAAAATCCGCACCGACCCGATCATCCGGATGATGGTGATGGCTGTGGCCTTTTACGGCATGGCGACCTTCGAGGGGCCTGTGATGTCAATCCGCTCGGTCAATGCGCTAAGCCACTATACCGACTGGACCATCGGACACGTGCATTCCGGCGCTCTTGGCTGGAACGGACTGATCACCTTCGGTGCGATCTACTTCCTCGTGCCGAAATTGTGGGGGCGCGAGCGGCTCTACTCGATCCGCATGGTGTCCTGGCATTTCTGGCTCGCTACGCTCGGCATCGTCGTCTACGCCGCCTCCATGTGGGTGGCGGGCATCCAGCAGGGACTGATGTGGCGCGAGTATAACGAGCAGGGTTTTCTGGTCTATTCCTTCGCCGAGACCGTCGCCGCCATGTTCCCCTATTACGTTGCCCGCATGTTTGGAGGCCTGCTGTTCCTCGCCGGCGCGCTCCTCATGGCTTGGAACGTGACCATGACAATTCTCGGCCACCAGCGGGAGGAGGAGCCGATTCCAGGCTCAGCTCCGCAGCTGCAGCCCGCCGAATAGGAGTTTCCAGATATGTCCATCCTCGATAAGCACCGCATTCTGGAAAAGAACGCGACCCTTCTTCTGATCGGCTCGCTGGCGGTCGTAACCATTGGCGGCATCGTCGAAATCGCACCGCTGTTCTACCTGCAGAACACTATCGAAAAGGTGGAAGGGATGCGTCCTTATTCACCGCTCGAACTGGTCGGCCGCAACATCTATGTCCGCGAAGGCTGTTATGTCTGCCACAGCCAAATGATCCGCCCGTTTCGCGACGAGGTCGAGCGCTACGGTCATTACAGCCTGGCAGCGGAATCCATGTATGACCATTCGTTCCAATGGGGCTCGAAGCGCACCGGACCTGACTTGGCGCGCGTCGGCGACCGCTATTCCAACGAATGGCATGTCCAGCACCTCATCGAGCCGCGCTCGGTCGTGCCGGAATCGGTGATGCCGAGCTATGCATTTCTGAAGTCGACCCCGTTAAAGGTAAGCCGGATAGACTACGACCTGATAGCCAATCGCCGCGTCGGAGTACCCTACAGCGATGAGATGATCGCCAGTGCCGATGCTGATATGCATGCGCAGGCCAATCCGGATGCGGATACGACCGATCTGCTGGCGCGCTATCCGAAAGCAAAAATTGGCGATTTCGACGGCAATCCACAGGCGCTGACGGAGATGGATGCCCTGATAGCCTATCTGCAGATGCTCGGCACGCTGGTCGATTTTTCCACCTACAACGAAGCCACGGGAAGCCGATAGGAGGCCGCCTTGGACACATACACTGCATTGAGGCACTTCGCCGACAGTTGGGGCCTTTTGGCAATGCTGCTCTTCTTTATCGGCGCCGCGTTGTTCGCCTTCCGTCCTGGCGGACGAAAGGCAGCTGACGACGCCGCGCAAATTCCCCTGAGGGACGAGGACTGACCAGTGAGCGACGAGAAGAACGTAGACGAGTTGTCCGGCGTCCAGACCACCGGACATGAATGGGACGGCATCAAAGAACTCGACAATCCGATGCCACGCTGGTGGCTGTTAACATTCTACGCCACCATCATCTGGGCGATCGGCTTTACAGTCTTTTACCCGGCCTGGCCGATGATCAATTCCACTACCTCAGGCATTTTGGGCTATTCAAGCCGCAGCAATGTCCGTGGCCAGCTCGATGCGGCGGAAGCGGCGCGCGGTGACTACGTGACCGCAATCGCTGACAAGAACGTGGAGGAGATTCTCGCCGACGACAGCCTGCGCGACTTCGCCATCGCGTCCGGGTCGGCCGCGTTCAAGGTCAATTGCGTGCAGTGCCATGGTTCGGGTGCCGAAGGCTCCGCTGGCTATCCCAACCTGAATGACGACGACTGGATGTGGGGCGGCTCGGCAGAGCAAATCTACGCGACCATCGGTCATGGCATTCGCTTTGCCGGCGACGACGACACGCATCTGTCCGAGATGCCGGCCTATGGAGAAATTCTCGAACCTGGCCAGATCCGGGAGGTGGCTGCGTATGTTTACAGCCTGTCGGGAGGCAAGCCCTCCGATCTCTCGTTGGTGGAGCCGGGGGCTCAGGTCTTTGCCGACAATTGCGCGGCTTGCCATGGTGAAAAGGCCGTCGGCAACAAGGATCTCGGCGCGCCGAACCTGACGGACGCGATCTGGCTCTATGGCTCCGGCGAGGCCGCTATCGCCCAGCAGGTGCGCCATCCACGCCATGGCGTCATGCCGGCCTGGAGTGAGAGGCTAGGCGACGTCAAGGTCAAGGAGCTTGCCGTCTACGTGCATTCTCTCGGCGGTGGCGAATAGGGACTGCGAGGCGGATGCAGGCGCGACGCAAGCGGGCCCCACCACTGTTATAGGATGTCGAATCAGCGCCGGAAGCCTGTTCAGGTAAGGCTACTTATCCGACCATACGGCCAGTTCGTAGCCGTCGGGATCGGCGAAGTGGAAGCGGCGGCCGCCGGGGAAGGAAAAGACAGGTGCAACGATAGCGCCTCCGGCATCCTTGACCCGTCTTTCGGCATCCTCAATGTCGGTGGCGAACAAGATGACCAGCGGTCCGCCCTTGGCGGACACGGTGTCTGATTTTGCGAAGCCGCCGGTCAGCCGCCCGTCCTGGAACTCGCAATAATCGGGCCCGTAGTCGGTGAAGGTCCAGCCGAAGGCCTCGCCGTAAAACGCTTTCGACGCGCCGATGTCGGCGACGTTGAACTCGATATAGTCGATCTTGCGATCCGCACTTTTGTCACCCACTAGGACCCCCTATGTTCCATCAGCGACTTCAGCGTCGCCAGATCCTTTGCGATGTGGGCGGCATCCGCTTCAAAGGCGTCATCGCCCATATCGGGCTGACGCAGTAGAGTGAACATCACTTCGCAGCCATCGCCATTAGGCACGACACGCAGGGCATTTTCAACAACAAGCCCGGTCTCAAGCGTCACAGTATGATCGATAACACCAAAAGTGTTGTCGGGTGCGAAGCGCACGCGAACCGCGCCGATGGGGCCGCCATCGGCAATCCAGTCATCGCCATCCCGGGTCAGGCCGGAGGCGAGCCCAGATGCCCAAAGCGGCATGTTTTCCGGCTTTGAGGCGAAGCTATAGACGTCGCGCCAGTCGCGCTCGATGCTGGCGTGGACGATACGCGCCGTCGTAGTCGGCATGGCTGTCTCCATTTTTCGAAAGGCTTCGACCCATCGTTGACCTATGTCAAGGCGGGGGAATGGCAAGCCGGGCATGGAAGCATCGAAAGATGGTGCGCCTCATGACTGCCAACCCCACCCCTGCAACAATGACGGATTCGTCCGGTGTCGAGCTTCTCGACGTCGAGCCGCTGAATTCGGCCAAGCTGCGCAAGCCGCTCTACGAGAAGCGGAAGAAGATTTTCCCGAAGCGGGCTTCCGGTCGTTTCCGCCAGTTCAAATGGTTGATTATGGCGGTGACGCTCGGCATCTATTATCTGACGCCCTGGGTGCGCTGGGACCGGGGGGAATTTGCGCCGGATCAGGCGGTGCTCCTCGATATCGCCAACCGCCGCTTCTACGCCTTCGCCATCGAGATCTGGCCGCAGGAGTTCTTCTATGTCGCCGGCATGCTGGTCATGGCAGGGATCGGCCTGTTTCTCGTTACTTCCACCGTCGGCCGGGCCTGGTGCGGCTACACCTGTCCGCAGACGGTTTGGGTCGACCTGTTCCTGGTGGTGGAGCGCTGGCTGGAGGGTGACCGCAACGCCCGGATAAAACTGGATGCCGCACCGTGGTCGGTGAACAAACTATCGAAGCGGATTGCAAAGCATGCAATTTGGCTGGTCATTGCCGTGCTGACCGGCGGAGCATGGATTTTCTATTTCGCGGACGCACCTGTGCTTCTGCGCGACCTTGTGACAGGGCAGGCGGCCATGGTGGCCTATATGACTGTCGTGGTGCTGACCTTCACCACTTATGTGTTCGGCGGACTGATGCGCGAGCAGGTCTGCACGTATATGTGCCCTTGGCCGCGCATCCAGGCGGCGATGCTCGACGAAAATTCGCTAACGGTCACCTACAACGACTGGCGCGGCGAGCCACGGTCGCGCCATGCAAAAAAGGCTGCGGCGGGTGGCATCGCAGTGGGCGACTGCGTCGACTGCAACGCCTGCGTCGCCGTCTGCCCGATGGGTATCGACATCCGCGATGGGCAGCAGTTGGAGTGCATCACCTGCGCCCTGTGTATCGATGCCTGCGATGGAGTGATGGACAAGCTCGGCCGTGAGCGTGGCTTGATCTCCTACGCGACGCTTGCCGATTACGAGGCCAATATGGCCGTGGCCACCGATCCCGCAAAGAAGGTCATCGACCCGCGCCGGGTGCGCGACGAGGCAGGCGTACTGAACGCTAAGCTGGCGCATTTCCGACTCGCCAAAATCTTCCGTCCGCGCACCTATATCTATGCCGGCTTGTGGGCGCTGGTCGGCGTGGCGCTGCTGGTCTCGCTGTTCAGCCGCGACCGACTGGAGATTAACGTTTTGCACGACCGCAACCCGCAATTCGTCCGCCTCTCCGATGGCGGAATCCGCAATGGGTACACGATCAAGCTGCTGAACATGATTCCAGAGCCCCGCACCGTGCGGTTGAGCCTGGAGGGGCTGGAGGGCGCCACGATGAGCATTATCGGCGTTGCCGAAGCCGAATCGCGCGCGGTGACGATGCTGATCGATCCGGACCGGCTGAAAACGCTGAAGGTCTATGTGCGCCTGGCTGCCGACGCCGTGACAAGTGAGACGCAGGGCTTTGCGTTCGTTGTCGAGGACCAGGCAGGCGCCGAGAGTGCATCCTACAGCGCCACCTTTCTAGCACCAGGAGCCACACGATGATCGGCCATATCTTTCGCCCGAAAACTTTCACCGGGTGGCACATGCTTGGGGTGATGGCGCTGTTCTTCGGCACCATTATCGGGGTCAATGTCACCATGGCCACCTTTGCCGGGAAAAGCTGGACCGGGTTGGTTGTGCAGAATTCCTATGTTGCAGGCCAGGAGTTCAATGAAAAAGTCGCGGAGGCGCGCGAGCAGGACGCGCTGGGCTGGAAAGGGGTTTTCAGTTTCGAACGAGGGGTTGCGCGTTACCGTCTCCTGGACGCGTCGGGCGCCCCAATCCGGCTGGAGGGTGTTTCAGTGATGTTTCGCCGCCCCTCCTATGAGGCCGAGGACATGACGCTCGAATTGTTGCGCGCGGCTGACGGCAGTTTTGCGATCACACCTCAAATCGGCGACGGGCTTTGGCTAGTCGATATCCAAGCCTTCGCCGATAGCGGCACAAGCCGTCCCTTCCGTGAGAACCATCGCGTCGAGATTGTGAAAGGAAGCGTCAGATGACCGTTTGCTGCGCACCCGACGCTGAGGTCGCGCTCGGCATACCGGTCCACGGCGCTACGGGGCCGTCTCGTGAAGAAATCGGCCTGACGAGTAGGCTTTCGCCGGCCGGTCTGCGCCATGTCGACCTCTCGGTGCCGGGCGTCCACTGCAGCGACTGCATCAGGAACGTCGAGCGGGCGCTGGGCGCTTTGGCTGGCGTGGAGCGCGCGCGCGTCAACCTGTCAACCAAGCGCGTTGGCGTGGACTGGCGCGCAGATGCGGCGGTGCCGGCGCTGACGGAAACGCTGAACGAGCTGGGCTATGAGGCACACCTGTTCGAGGCGGGGGATGAGGAACGCGACGATACCATGGCCGAGCTGGTACGGGGGCTTGCGGTGGCGGGATTTGCAGCCGGTAACATCATGCTGCTGTCGGTGTCGGTCTGGTCTGGCGCGGATGCTGCCACGCGCGACATGTTCCACTGGCTGTCGGCACTGATCGCTCTGCCGGCACTGGCCTTTGCAGGGCGCATCTTCTTCCGCTCGGCCTGGGGCGCAGTGCGCAACGGGCGCACAAACATGGATGTGCCGATCTCGATCGGCATCCTGCTTGCCTTCGGCTTGAGCCTTTACGAGACCGCGACCAGCGGGCCGCATGCCTATTTCGACGCCGCAGCCTCGCTGCTGTTCTTCCTGCTGATCGGCCGCACGCTCGATCACATGATGCGAGAACGCGCCCGCGTCGCCGTCAAGGGGCTGGCGCGGCTGGCCGCGCGGGGCGCGACGGTGATCGACGAAGATGGTTCTCGCAACTACAGGCCGGTGAGCGAGATCGTGCCGGGCGTACGCCTGCAACTTGCCGCCGGTGAACGCGTGCCGGTGGACGCCGTCGTCGTTGCAGGTCGGTCCGAACTGGATTGCGCCATCGTGTCGGGCGAGAGCGCTCCGCAGGCGGTCGCGCCGGGCGATACGATCCGCGCCGGGACGCTGAACCTGACCGGAGCACTGGAGATCGAAGCCACGGCCGCAGCTGCGGATTCGTTTCTGGCAGAAATGGTGCGGCTGATGGAGGCTGCGGAGAGCGGCAGGGGCGGTTATCGTCGCATTGCCGACCGCGCTTCGACGCTTTACGCGCCGGTCGTGCATTTGACCGCGTTTCTGGCCTTCGTGGCCTGGCTGTTTATCGATGGCGATTTCCACCATGCCATCACCATCGCGATTGCAGTGCTGATCATCACCTGTCCTTGCGCGCTTGGGCTGGCGGTGCCGATCGTGCAGGTTGCGGCGGCACGAAAGCTGTTCGAAAACGGCATCATGGTGAAGGATGGCTCGGCCCTGGAGCGGCTTGCCGAAATAGACCGCGTCGCCTTCGACAAGACAGGCACCTTGACGATGGGACAACCGCTCCTTCTGACGGCTGACAACGTCAACCCGGAGGAGTTGGGCATTGCGGCGGCCCTCGGCGCACGGTCAAGGCACCCGCTGTCGCAGGCGTTGTATCGTGCTGGCATAAGATGGATGGCGACGGCGCCTCGTTTCGACGGTGTGACTGAATTGCCAGGTTTCGGTATGGAATCACAAGCCAACGGAGATCACTATCGGCTGGGTCGGGCGGCGTGGGCCTTAGCCGAGGGATCGGCAACCACCGGCACGGTCCTCTCACGCAATGGTAAACTGCTTGCAGCTTTTTCATTCGAGGATAGTCTGCGCATAGATGCTTTTGAGGCGGTGCATCGGCTGCAGGCGGCCGGAGTCGGTACGGAGATGGTGTCGGGCGACAGGGCGGATGCGGTGGAGAACATTGCAAAGAGCCTCGATATCGGTCTGGCGACGCCGGGCATGTTGCCCGAGGATAAGGTCGCGCGGCTGCAGACGCTAAAGGCCGCTGGACATCGTGTGTTGATGGTCGGCGATGGGCTCAACGATGCGCCAGCGCTGGCCGCCGCTCATGTTTCGATGGCACCGGCGACCGCTGCCGACATCGGGCGGAGTGCAGCAGACTTTGTCTTCCTTCGCGACAGCCTTCTGGCCGTGCCGCTGGCCCGCGACGTCGCGATTCGGTCAAATCGGCTGATCCGACAGAATCTGGGACTCGCCATCGTTTACAACCTGATCGCCGTGCCTATCGCTCTGTTTGGCTATGTCACGCCGCTGGTCGCTGCGCTTGCTATGTCGCTGTCGTCGGTCATCGTCATCGCCAACGGCCTGCGACTGGGCGCAGGCGGCACAGCTCGAATCGCGAAGGCATCCGATAGCCCGACGGGAAACGGAGCTGATAGTTTGACGGGAAACGGAACGCTCTTGGGAGCACCGGTATGACCATGCTTCTCTATCTTCTGCCGGTTGCGCTGTTTCTCGGCGGACTTGGCCTGGCGGCTTTCCTGTGGTCGCTCTCGAGCGGTCAGTTCGACGATCTCGACGGTGCGGCCGAACGCATTCTTATCGACGACGAGGATTAGCTGCTCCGTCGAGGCCTAGGGGCTCGTGTTCAGGTATTGTGAAGGCCCGAGCTCGACATCGTCGTTCGGCCGACCGCAAGTACCTGACATGGCCTGAACCATCGGCCTGTCTGATTGCAAAATTCCCGGGCAGCGCCGGTCTTACGACGCCATGCGAATGCGCCTCTAGGAAGCCTCTTTTGGGCTCCGTTCGGCAAGCGTAGCGCTGCCACATTCCTCCGACATCGCCTTTAGCTGCGACGGCATCAGCTGATCCAGCGTCACCTGCCCAAACCGCTCCAGCAGCAGGTTTTCCGCGCGCAGCATCGTATCCGCGAGCGTTGCGTTAACAGTCTTTTCGACGCTGCAATCCGAGTGCCGGCTCCGAGAACCGATGGCAAAAAGCGTCGGCCGATCCAGCGCTTCATAAACGGCCAGCAGTGTGATCTCTTCAAGTGGCCGCGCCAGTTGCCAGCCCCCGCCATGTCCCCTGCCGGATTTGACATGGCCCGCCCGGCGCAAACCCGCCATGGTCCTTCGCAAGACCGCCGGGTTAGTGCGCATGCTTTTCGCAAGAACTTCCGACGTCAGCGGCTCCTCGACCTGCGCCATGTGCAAGAGGACATGCAGCACGTCGGACAGTCTCGTATCCTTGTTCATTCATTGCCTCGGCGCATTCCGTCTTCTCCTGCCAATCATGTACCATACATTGATACAAGAGTGCCACTGTGTTATGAACCTTCATCTGATACATAAGAAGGTGCAGTATGAGCGGCAATCTCACCCCCTTCCTGGATCCAGCTTCCGTGATCGCCTATGTTCACGAAGCGCCTCGTAAAGTGCCGGGTCTCGCAGACCTTCACAGGATGACGACGCTGCTTCTTGCTGAACAGGCGCCCGGCGTTGCAGAAATGCTGGTGGTTGGCGCTGGTGGTGGCTTGGAGATCCGGGCCATGGCGGAGGCGCGACCGGACTGGCGATTTACCGGCGTCGATCCCTCGCAAGCCATGCTGGACATCGCTCGCCAGACGACCTCAACCTACGCGGAACGAACAGACCTTGTTCTCGGCACGGCGGTTGATGCACCTGCCGGTCCGTTCGATGCCGCGGTGTGTCTCCTGACGCTGCACTTCCTCGAGAGAAGCGAACGGCTGGAGACGCTCCAGGAGATTCGCAGACGTCTCAGGCCAGGCGGCGTTCTTGTCACGGCCCACCATACGGCTGTCGATGGGCAAGCAGAAACCTGGCTGGCGAGGTCCGCGGCATTTGCCGCGGGTTTGAAATCGGATCCCGGCCACGCCGCAACATCGGCCAGGGCGATGGCAGAGCGGCTGCCGCTCCTTTCGCCGCCTCAGGAAGAGGACTGTTTTCAGGAGGCGGGCTTTCGTCGGCCGGCGCTGTTTTATGCCGCTCTTTCGTTTCGCGGCTGGGTCATGACCACATGAGAATCCACATGAATATATTGAAGAGAGGTTCCGGAACCGATATGCGCCGCGCACGCCGGCAGAGCGGGCGGAGGTCCGGTAACTCATTCATATATTCGATGAGCCGCTGACATTCTTCGGGCTATGGGCACGCCACGGCAGTGAACTTGGACGGCGTGGTGCGCCTAAGCCAGGAGGCCGCCGAAATCTGTGCAGACCGGTATTTTGGTCAGCTGCGGCTCATCGGGAGGCTGATGGGCGAAGAGCTGTTCATTACCGGCAAGCAGGTCCGCCGGCTGACTATGTCGCGATGGCGACGCTGCAATATGCGAGAGACTCCTACGCCGTACCGATCCCATCAGAATGCGTTAGAATCCAGAGGTGGTTCGATCGTTTCAGTCAGCGCCCCAGCGCTATGCGGCCACCGTATCCTGAGGACCGGGGAGACAAAGCATATGGCTTGATGGGCCAGACGGGCGTCTGCCTTTGAAGTGCACTCCGCTCGTTCCACCTTCTCGCGTGGCTGCCTAATATCGCGCAGTTGGGCTTTTAGAATGACCGGACGTTGGTTCGATCCTTTCAACTGCAAAGCTCGAGTAATCGCAGGGTTTGTAGTTCGATTCCGACCAAGGCGGGGCAGTTGGTTTAACGGGCGCTTGGTGAGCGGTTCACCCGACTGCCGATCGCGAGCTCACGTGCTAGTTCCAAGAACGCTCTGACTCCAGCCGATAGGTTTCGGCGCCCGGGATAATACAGACAAAGCCCCGGATATGGGGGAGTCCAATCTTCCAGGATACGGATGACGCGCCCCGCCTCGATCTCCGGAAGAATGTCTTGTTCAAAGATATAGCCGACGCCGGCACCTTCAAGCACCGCAGTCCTTGTCAGGCTGGCTTCGTCGAGCGCAATCGGTCCCCGCACATCAATCTGCACCTGCTCGCCGTCCTTCTCAAACCGCCATCTAAACAAGGAGCCGTCCGGCAACCGAACGCGAATGCATCTGTGATTGAGCAGGTCAGGAGGAACCATGGGCTTGCCATGCTGCTCGAAATACACTGGAGAACCAACCACGGCGTGCCGTTGGGGCCGGCCGAGTGAAACGGCGATCATGTCGCTGGGAACGAGGCTTGCAACCCTGACGCCCAGATCGAAACCGTCCTTGACGATATCGACCATTTTTCCTTCGGTAACGATATCGATGTTCATGTCGGGATAGCGGCGCAGGAACTCAAGCACGAGCGGTGAGGTGATCGCGCGCGCCGCAAACGGAGCGGCGTTGATCCTTATCGTTCCGGACGGTGTCTCGCGTTGCGAGCGCACAAGTTCCAGAGCGGCATGGAGATCCTGGAGCGATGGCGCGACCTGCTGCACAAAGAGCCTGCCGGCATCTGTCAGCGACACACTGCGTGTGGTCCGGTTGAACAATCGTACACCCAGCCCCGCTTCAAGCCTGCCTATCGTGTGGCTCAGCGCGGTCGTCGACATGCCGAGATCAATGGCCGCTGCGCGGAATGTCCCGCGCCGGGCAATCGCGATGACCGATTCAAGCTCCTTGAGGTTGGCGTGTTCCATTATCCCGATCTGTTCAACATCGCATGCCGATTTATCCCACTTATCCACGCAATGGTCGAGCGCTAACTTAGGCGCAACTCAGAAGGAGAAATACAATGAATGTGCCCTCTATTGTGAACATGTACTTTGACGCCGACAGCCGCAATGATGCCGATGCGCTGTTGAAAACATTTGCGGTCGAAGCGGCGGTCGAGGACGAAAAAGCGCGCCATCAAGGCGGTGTTGCAATCCGTGAATGGTGGTTGGCTGCGAAGAACGCTACCCATTACAGCATAGAACCCGTGGAATCCGCGTTGGACGGCCACAAGGTACTCGTCCGGGCAAGGGTGAGCGGCCAGTTTCCCGGTAGCCCGGTGATGCTCACCCACGCCTTCACCATCAAGGACGACAGGATCGTCAGGCTGGAGATCCGTCCATGACCGACTTTCTCACCCTGAGGGGCAAACGGGCCCTCATTACGGCTGGAACCAAGGGTGCCGGCGCTGCGACCGTCAGCCTGTTTCGGGAGCTCGGCGCAGAGGTGCTGACAACCGCTCGGGCCCGTCCGGAAAGCCTGTCGGAAGAGCTGTTTGTCGAGGCGGACCTGACCACGGAAGAGGGATGTGCAATCGTCGTAGAGGCCACGCGGCGGCGCCTTGGCGGCTTAGACGTCATCGTCCACATGCTGGGTGGCTCTTCGGCGGCCGGAGGTGGATTTTCTGCACTGTCGGAAGACGACTGGCATAAGGAGCTGTCGCTCAACCTCTTTCCAGCCGTTCGCCTGGATCGGCAACTGGTTCCGGACATGGTCGCTCAAGGAAACGGTGTGGTGGTGCATGTAACATCTATCCAGAGAGTCCTGCCGCTTCCGGAATCGACGACGGCCTATGCTGCGGCCAAGGCAGCGCTTTCGACCTACAGCAAGGCGATGTCGAAGGAAGTTTCGCCCAAAGGTGTTCGTGTCGTTCGGGTGTCGCCAGGCTGGATCGAAACGCAAGCTTCGGTGCACCTTGCAGAGCGCTTGGCCAAGCAGGCCGGAACAGACCTTGAGGGAGGCAAAAAGATCATCATGGACGGGCTGGGCGGCATTCCGCTGGGGCGTCCGGCAAAGCCGGAAGAGGTCGCAAACCTGATTGCCTTCCTCGCGTCCGACCGGGCTGCTTCGATCACTGGTGTCGAATATACGATCGACGGAGGGACAGTGCCAACAGCCTAGGCGCCGACATGCGCGGAAAATCAGATCGGCGCGTCCCACCCGCCGATCTGCGAATAGATCGCGTTGCGCAGATGACGCACGTCGCGGTTCAGAGCGGCCAAGTCCTGCGGTGTCTGGGTCGAGGCAGCGAGCAAGGTGTCACTGAGACAGCCTGCCCTATGCTGCAAGGCTCGGCCTTCGTCGGTCAACGCAATCAACACTTGGCGCTCGTTGCTCAGGTTTCTCGTCCGACGCAGCAGGCCGGATACTTCGAGGCGCTTTAGAAGCGGCGTCAGGGTGCTGGATTCCAGGGCAAGGGCGTGGGCGACGGCGCCTACAGTCTGCTCATCCTTGCTCCACAGCACGTTGAGCACGAGATACTGAGGGTACGTGAGGCCCAGTTCGTCGAGAAGGGGCTTGTAAGCACGCTGGACTGCAATTGCGGCAGTGTAAATCGCGTAGCACAGTTGGTCGTGCAGTGGAGGCGGGTCGTTATGGCGTTCGGTCATTGTGAGCTCCTGTCGGTCTCCATATAGCCTATGCAATGGCGAAATTAAATATCGCGATAAGAATTATCTTGACGGAGGCTAAAAAGCCTGACACCCTAAACATATTGCGATAACAGTTATCGCAATTGAAAAGGAGATGTACATGACACGCAAGACCACGACCACCGTAGTCGCAATTACTGCTGCAGCCTCAATGTCCGCCGCCGCGGTGCCGGCGAACTCTGCCGATACCATTCCTCAAGACCAGTCCGTCAGAAATGTTGTACTCGTCCACGGTGCCTTTGCGGACGGTTCGGGCTGGAGGGGTGTTTATGAAAATCTCTCACGGCGCGGCTATCGCGTCACCATTGTGCAGAACCCGCTGACCTCTCTGGCAGACGACGTTGCCGCCACCAAGCGGGCGCTGGAGCGACAGGATGGTCCGGTCATTCTCGTCGGACATTCCTGGGGCGGCACGGTTATCACGGAAGCTGGCGTCGATACAAAGGTCGCAGGCCTCGTCTATGTCTCTGCTCTCTCCCCGGATGCCGGCGAAACAACAGCTCAACAATACGAAGGATTTGCTCCCGCCACGGAATTCGTCATCGAGACGACGAAGGATGGTTTTGGATATGTCAGCCCGGCAAAGTTCAAGGCTGGCTTTGCTCATGACGTTGGCGATGCGGATGTTGCGTTGATGAGGGATGCACAGGTCCCGATCAACATGTCGGCGTTCGGCACGAAGCTGGAAAATGCTGCATGGCGCACCAAGCCGAGCTGGGCCGTCATCGCCACCGAAGACAAAGCATTCGACCAGGCCATGCTGATCCACATGGCAGAGCGCATCAAGGCGAAGATCACCAAGGTTTCCGCAAGCCACGCCCTCTTCATGACACAGCCCAAGGTCATCGCCGATACCATTGATCAGGCCGCCAGGGCCGTCTCGGCAAAGAAGCGGTGATGGACCCCCGCGTCATCGGGACGGTCCGCACTGTCCCGATGACCACGAACGAGGTTCATTAAGCCAGGCGCGTCAGCAGTAAAGCGAGCACGTAAAGCCCACAGGATCCTTGAGCGGGAATTCGTGCGCGTCTTCGCCCCTAGCAATTTTGCAATGTTCCTCAATCCATTCATAGAGGTAGTGATGTGAAGCTGAATAGTCATGACCAAAACGCACCCGGAAATATGGCTCCTCCGCAGCAAGAGATCGGCAATGTTATCGACTTCATCGTCTGCGCCGCCGGGTCCAGCGGCTCGGCTGTCGCGCGCCGCTGGCAGACAATGGAAACACAAGTGTCCTGCTGCTCGAAGCAGGCGGGGACGATGCAGTCGAGATCGTTACAAACCTCGGTCTGGTCGCGTCCGACGTCGAGACCAACGATTTCGGAACGGCGCAGGCCACCGGCAAAGCCAACCAGCAGCATGACGTGGTCGCGAAGGCTGCCCGATCGAGCGTTTCCAACATGGCGATCAGATCTTCCGGCAGCACTGCCTCCTTCTGTTGTCGAGGGGAGGCGGCTTGCGTTTTACAATGCCGGCCATGACGGTCGCGATACGCCGGTCTTTCGGGTCCAGTGGCTGGCCGTGCTGTGCAAAATTCCCCGTCAGGCAGGAGAGGCGCCTCTCGACCGTCGAGTCTAAATTAGGTTTCTTCTCGCCAGTCGCCATGCCGGAAGCGCAGGCGGTGATGTAGAGCCGGCGATTAGCGGGTCAGGTGGAAGCATCTCGACGCCCTGCCGTCGGCACCAGCTGGCAAAGTGGCTCAGTCCGATCCGTAGGCACGTGGCGTGTTCGCCGAGCTCGCCACTTCCACATAGCCACGTCCGATCTGCAAGTGTCTCCAGATTTCCGGAAGCAGCTCGGTTTCGGACGTTGCGACAGCAGGGGAAGGGAAGGCGTCTCCGGGTCGGCTTGCTCCGAGACGCGGCACATTCAATGATGAGGTCGATGATATCGGGCAAACGTCTGCGGCGTTCGCCTCCGGGCTTGCCGACGAGCGCGCGCCCAAAACTCTATCCTGCGCCCCCGTGCTGTGGGATGGTCCAGAGGGTCGATCGACGTGTTTTTTGGCTTCTGCTCGACGGTTTGAGCTATTTCTTATACAAAGAATAAAACGTCCGATAATGCAAGATTATCGGGCGTTTTGTTTTGCCGACAGGCTGTGCGGTTTGGTTAATAAAATGTGGCACAAACCGCTCGCATGGTTAATACTGAGTTGCATGGACGATATCACCTCAGTCACAGAACGCGCCTCATTGTGGTCGCCCCGTCTGCCCGTCTGGGCGCAGGCACGCGGCGGCGACCGCAACGAAGCAGACGCTGCCTTCGCCGCCGGTATCGCCGTGAAATCTCTCGATGATTTGGTCCGCGCCGCCCCACCTTGGATCGGCTGCTGGCGCTCGCGACAGGCCCTGAAATCAGCCGCTACAGCCGTGCGGCTGAGCGGTCGCAAGGAGGACGAACACGCATTGCGTGATGCGGCTTTGCTCACCGCCGCTGGCGACGATCCGGGGCCTGCCGGCAATACCTTCCTGGCGATTGAGCGGCTGGTGGCAAAAAGGGAACCTCTCACTCCAGCATTTCTGGCCGAGCTGGCCAAACGGCTCTCGCTGCGATGGGACGAACCTCTTGCTGCCACCGTCATCGACCGGACCAACGAAGCTCTGCAGTCGGGTCGCGCTGTGCCGTTTGCCGCAGCCGATCTGGTTACTGCGATCTGTTCCGAGCGTGCGGATGTCGAAACGCTGGCCTGGGGTCTTGCCGACTGGCTGATTGCGACACGGCTGAAATGGCAAAAATCCGTGCCGTTGTTACTGGCAGAGCGCTACGGCCCGGCCTTCAAGGCAAGTGGGGGCAGGGAACGCGTTCGGCCGGGCGAGCCAGGCTTTCCACGCGCCGTTTGCCTCGCTCTGGTCGACAGCGCCGACGCTGGCTTGCTCTCCGCAGCAGAGATCCAACGGCGGGCCGACCGGCTTCTGGAAGTAGCGCCAAAGCTCCGCACCAAAGGTGCCGAGGCTGTTGTCCGCAAACTGCTCGACGAGGACGCCGTTGCAGCTTCCGCGTCCGGTGCCAACCTCTCGCGCTGGGCCAGCACGCGGCTGTTCGAGCGGCTGGAAAGTTTTGGCGCCGTGCGTGAGCTTTCGGGCCGGTCCTCCTTCCGGATATTTGGATTGTGACAATGACGGGGCTTACGACAGCGGGTCGCTCTAACTCCCGCTGGATGTGCCGAACCTGCTCTGTTCGACAGCCCCGCCTGTTTCCGAACAGGTTTGCCGGGCTTATCAAGACCTGGGGAAGCATCACTTCTACGTCGGGACCTAGAACTAGCCGTCGGCTGGTGGCCATGACGATTGATCAAGCGGTAACTCCTAAGCCGCTTCCCAAACCTGATTGAGGATTTTCGCCGCAAGGGCAGCTTTGTCCTGAGGCAGGAACCGCCCGTAGTGCTGCTGCACGACATCCGGCGTGTCCTGGATGGCATAGCTGGCCTGTTCGTATGAGCCGGTCTGCTTCAGGATGTGAGTGGCCAGAATATCTCGAATGTTGTGCGGTCCATGTGTCGTTTGGCACTTAATCGTAAGAATGCGGCCGTTCCAGCCAATGATGGCACAGGCTCGCTCCATCAAATCCCGCCTCCGGCAGCGGTGGCGAACTTCATTGTCTCTTACTTGGCTGGATCCTAAGAGGCAGATCGACACGCAGTACAATGTCAAACTGCGGGATGTCGTATGGTGCCCAGCTTCGACGCGTTCCCAGGTAAACTTTCAGCGTCGGCGGTAGCCGTCAGGTGCAAAGGCTTGACAACCCGCCGCGACAATCTAGGCACACCTGTCTGCGGCATATCTACTGCGTGCAGCGTCAAGATCACCCCGGGTCGGCCAACAATGGAGCAAAGGCTGCTGTGCTTGAGTGAAACCAAAGCCTGTTGACACAAGCGCCCAGTACAGTAATGTACGCAAGGTGCTGGACTGCACCCACCAAGGGGAAGGTATTGCAATGAAAACCTTATCCATTCTCGCTGCGGCTCTTCTTCTGGCAGGAGCAGCATCCGCCCGGACACAAGAACTCGTCGTTGGCAGCCAGGGTGATCCCTCTCTCGACCCGCATTACATGTACATCGGCACCAACGTTGCCTTCTGGCGTCACATCTACGGCAGCCTGACCATGCACGACGAAGAGGGGCGGATAGGGCCCAGTCTGGCCGAATCCTACAAGCTTGTCGACGATCATACCTGGGAGTTCCGGCTGCGAGACGATGTGAAGTTCGAAGATGGCTCGACTTTGTCCGCCGAAGACGTTGTGTATTCACTCAACCGCGTTAAGTCGCTTCCTGGCAACCCGAGCCCGTACACGGTCCGCCTCGAATCCATCACAAAATTCGAGGCGGTTGGGCCATCCACCGTTCGCATTACGACGGACGCTCCTAACCCGTATGTTCCGGACAACCTCAGCCAGGTTGCCATCGTACCGCAGAAGGCCACCGATGGAAAATCGACCGGCGACTTTACGTCGGAAGCTGGGATTGGTGAGTACGGCCCATATCGGGTCAGCAGCTTTTCCCCCGGCGACCGCCTCGTTCTCGAGCGTAATGAGGACTATTGGGGCGAGAAGCCCCATTGGAAGCGTGTTACGTTTCGCATCATGCCAAACGACGCCTCGCGCGTCGCTGCCTTGCTTGCAAAGGATGTCGATCTGATCGACTTCGTGCCACCAAGCGACGTAAAAAGGTTGCTCGAAACTCCCGACGTCGCTGTGCACGACGGGCCGAGTACACGCATGATAGTTCTGCAGTTGAACTTTCGCGACGGAAAGGTAGGCGCGCTGACCGATGCGAGTGGACGCCCACTAGAGCAGAATCCCCTTAAGGATTTGCGTGTCCGACAGGCGATATCCAAGGCTGTCGACAGGAAGGCGATCGTCGAGCGCATCATGAATGGGGCTGCAGACGTAGCAACGCAGGTCGCGATGCCTGGGATGGAGGGCTATGATTCCGACCTCACGATGGAGGCCGCGGATCCGAACGGTGCCAGGGTGTTGCTCGCGGAAGCCGGCTATCCGGAAGGATTCGGCATAAGCATCGCCTGTTCAAACAACCGCTATCCGAATGATGCGCGCGTCTGCCAGGCTGTGGGGCAGATGCTAGCCCGGGCTGGGTTGCAACCAAAGGTCGAGACGCAGCCTATGAGCGTCCTGCTGAAGGCAATGCAGGGAGGCGACTTCGGCTTGGCCATGCTCGGTATGGGTGCGCAGGGAACGCGTCCGCAGACGCTAGGGCACATAGTGCATTCCGTCGACCGCGATGCTGGTTACGGCGGCTACAATTTCGGCGGCTACGTCAATCCTGCGCTGGACAAGAACATCGCTGATGCCGTCGTGACCCTTGACGGGGATCAGCGTGACCAACTGATGCGCGAAGCCGTCAAACGCACTGCGGAAGAGGTGGTGGTGCTTCCGCTGTACTTTCAGAGAGTGCTGACAGCGAGTCGAGCGGACCTGACATATACGACGGACCCCACGGAAGAGACGCTGACTTGGCGTGCGAAACCCGCATCCAAATGAGGTTCCGGCCTCGCGCCTGCTCCGTTTTGATAATGCGATGACGTGTTTCCGACGGCATGGGCGCACGCATGTCGAAACGGGTGCCGTAGCTGCTGTTCAACGCCGAGTCTCATTCCAGCGAGAGTAAGAAATGGTCTCCTATCTTCTACGAAGGCTCCCGCAGGCCGCACTGACCATGCTCGTGATGTCAGTGGTCGTGTTCGTAGGCGTGTTCGCAATTGGCAATCCCGTCGACATCCTAATTAGCCCGCAAGCAACTGCTACTGAACGAGACAACGCGATCCGGGCACTGGGCCTCGATCTACCGATCTGGCAGCAATACTGGAGCTTCCTGGTTAACCTGTTTCAGGGTGACGTCGGCCGGTCTTTCGTGTTCAACGTGTCGGCCCTGCATCTCATCATGGAGCGTCTACCCGCGACGCTTGAACTTGCACTTGCGTCGACCCTTCTCGGTCTCGTGATCGGCATGCCATTTGGGCTGTATGCCGGGCTTGCGCCGAATTCGCGGGTCTCAACCTCTATTATGGCAGGATCAATCCTCGGCTTCTCGCTGCCCAGCTTTTGGGTCGGTATCGTGATGATCATGCTGTTTTCCGTCCATCTTGGCTGGTTGCCGTCAGGTGGCCGCGGCGATACCGTGTACTGGTTAGGCGCACGTTGGTCATTCCTGACTACGGACGGTCTTGCCCACATGGCCATGCCTGTATTGAACCTCGCCTTGTTCCAAATCAGCATGGTGATCAGGTTGACTAGAGCGGGAGTGCGCGAAGTTATCCTGTCTGACTACGTCAAATTCGCCCGGGCAAAGGGTCTGACGGAGACGCGTATAATACTCGTCCATGTTCTGAAGAACATCCTGATCCCCGTTATCACGGTCGTCGGCCTGAACCTGGGCACCGTGATCGCATTTGCTGTGGTCACCGAGACCATCTTCTCTTGGCCTGGGATGGGGAAGCTAATCATCGACAGCATCAACGTTCTCGATCGTCCGGTGATCGTGGCCTATCTAATGCTCATGGTGCTGATGTTCGTCGTCATCAACTTGCTCGTCGACCTGGCGTACATGGTGCTTGATCCGCGAGTGCGTCTGGAAAGCAGGTAATGGCCACAAGTGTTCATAGTCCAAAGCCTGAAATTCGCAAGCGCGGGGAACAGACGCCTTTCCGTCGTTTCGTGTCCGATTTCATCGTCAGTAGATTGGCGGTTTTGGGGCTCTTCGTGCTTGGCTTGGTAGTGCTGATAGCCATATTCGCCCCGCTGTTGGCGCCCCAGAATCCCTACGATCTCGCGCAACTCGACATCTTGGATGGCATGCTGCAACCCGGCACCGTCGGCGGCGGGGGCTACCCGTACTGGCTCGGAACGGACGAGCAAGGCCGCGACATGCTGTCAGCAATCTTCTTTGGTTTGCGCATCAGCCTGTTCGTCGGCTTGGGCTCTGCAATCCTTGCGTTCGTGATCGGCGCTACCCTGGGACTGACAGCTGCATACTTCGGTGGTAAGGTCGACGCGGCTATCATGAGATGGGTCGATCTCCAGCTCTCCTTCCCGGCAATATTGGTGGCGCTGCTCATCCTGTCGCTCCTCGGACGAGGGGTGTTGAATGTCATGCTCGCGCTGGTGATTGTGGAATGGGCGTACTACGCGCGAACCGCGCGGGCCGCGGCGTTGGTTGAGCGTGGACGCGAGTATATCGAGGCGGCTCAGTGCCTGGCGTTGCCGACAAGCAGGATCGTGTATAGACACCTACTGCCGAACTGTCTCCCCCCTCTGATCGTCATCGGAACCATGCAGGTCGCCAGCGCGATCGCGCTCGAGGCGACGCTTTCCTTCCTTGGTCTCGGCGTTCCGGTCACGGAGCCATCGCTTGGCCTGCTCATTTCCAACGGGTATCAGTTTATGCTCTCAGGCAACTATTGGGTCAGCTTCTATCCAGGTGTCGCGCTGCTCGTCACCATCGTGGCGATCAATTTAGTTGGCGATCAATTGAGAGATGTCCTCAATCCTCGGCTGAAGACCTAGCTCCGTGGCGACCCCAATGACCATTGAGGTGCGCGACCTCAGCACCCATTTCCGCCTCTCTGCCGGAACGATAAAGGCCGTCGACGGCGTGTCCCTTTCTGTGCGGCGCGGCCAGATTCTCGGACTGGTGGGCGAGAGCGGGTCCGGCAAGACCGTGACTGGCTTTTCCATCATGCGCCTGGTCGAGTCTCCTGGCTTCATTGCAGGTGGAAACATCCTGTTCCAGGGCACTGACCTGGCGCGCATATCGGAGGAGGAGATGCGCCGCCTCCGAGGCAATCGTATCGCGATGATCTTCCAAGATCCGATGATGACGCTTAACCCGGTCCTCCGCATCGACACGCAGATGGTGGAGACCATCCGCGCCCACGAGAAGACCAGCCGCGAAGAGGCGCTCCGGCGCGCCCGCGATGCCTTGGGTATGGTCGGCATACCCAGTCCGGAGGAAAGGCTGAAAGCCTATCCTCATCAATTTTCCGGAGGCATGCGTCAGCGAGTGGCTATCGCCATCGCATTCCTGCATAAGCCGGATTTAATCATCGCGGACGAGCCCACCACCGCTCTCGACGTGACGATCCAGGGGCAGATCCTTGCTGAGGTGCAGAAACTCACAAGCAAGTTCGGAACCAGCCTGATCTGGATCAGCCATGACCTGTCAGTGGTGGCGGCGTTGGCGGATGAGATCGCGGTCATGTACGCCGGAAGGCTGGTGGAACAGGGCAAGGTGGGCGAGGTCCTCGATCATCCATTGCACCCTTACACGAAGGGCCTGATCGACAGTGTGCCGAACCGCAACAGGCGCGGCGCGGCGCTCAACCAAATCAAAGGTATGACGCCGTCACTGGCCGATCTGCCGGAAGGCTGCTCGTTTCGCACCCGCTGCCCACGTGAGGCCGAAATCTGCAAGCAGGTTCCGCTCACGCGAGAATGGCTGCATGATCATACGGCACGCTGCCATCGTCCTTATCATCCGACGGAGGATTTCACATGAGCCATGTTCCTATGGTGGAAATCCTCAACGTTTCCAAGCGCTTCGGGAAGGCGCCGACTTTCGGCGACCGGCTCGCCAGACGTTTCGGCGGGTACAGGCCGCAGAAAACGGTCCATGCCATCGACGGCGTAGACCTCGGGATCGCGAAAGGGCAGATTCTAGGTCTCGTGGGTGAATCCGGCTGCGGAAAGTCGACGCTCGGCCGGATCGTTGCGGGTATCATACCTCCTACCGAGGGAGTAGTGCGCTGGCACGGCGACAATGCCAACCGCCCTTCTCAAGTAGAAGTCCGCAGGGCGAAACCTGGCATCCAGATGATCTTCCAGGACCCGATGTCGTCGCTCAACCCGCGCATGCGGGTAGCCGAAATCGTCGGCGAAGCGCCGTTGGTTCACGGTCTTGTCCCGAGACGAGATATCAATGCCTATGTCGACGAGCAACTCGTCCGGGCAGGCCTCGATCCGGCCTACAAGAAACGCTATCCGCATCAGTTTTCTGGCGGCCAACGCCAACGCATCAGCATCGCTCGGGCGTTGGCGGTTCAACCGGAATTCCTCGTATGCGATGAATCGGTCGCGGCGCTCGACGTGTCGATCCAGGCGCAGGTAATAAATCTGTTCATGAAGCTGCGGGACGAGCTGAATCTCACTTATCTTTTCATCAGCCACGATCTGGGCGTAGTCGAACATCTGAGCGACCGCGTAGCAATCATGTATCTGGGAAGAATCGTCGAAGAGGCCCCGACGGAAGAGATTTTCGCTATGGCCAACCATCCCTATACGCAGTCCCTGTTGGCAGCTGTGCCCCGAATCGAGAACCGAAAGTCCTCCTTCGCGGTCGTGAAGGGTGAGATACCATCGCCGTTCAGTCCACCCACGGGATGCCATTTTCATCCCCGCTGCCCGCATGCGTTCGCACGATGCAGAAGCGAACGTCCGGCCATCAGGCAGATCGCTGCCAGTCACTTCAGCGCATGCCATCTCAATGATGGCTCAGCCTGAGCCGGACCGTTCCATGCTGAGTTCGAAGTTGGCTTCGCAGATGCTTGGGTTCGGGCGGTACGTACCAGTACACTACAGAACTGTAAGTACTGTCGCAGTTCGTCTGTTAAATCGCCGGAAAGTTCAGGGAGAGAGAAAGAGATGATCACTTTCGAAAATGCACGTGTCTTCGACGGCGTTGCGGCCGAACCATTGGATGGTGCTACCGTTGTCATTGAGGGCGGCACCATCAAAGAAGTGTCGGATCGACGCAGAGGAGGCTCTGGAGAGCGCATCGATCTTGCGGGTCGTACGCTTATGCCCGGTCTCATCGACCTCCACACGCACCCTTGGATTTCCGAGCTCAACCTGGGCCGAGTAAGCCGCCAACGGACGGAATATCTCTCTGTGTATGCCGCGGGATGGATGCGTCGTGCGCTTGACCGGGGCTTCACGACGATCCGAGACGCTGGCGGCACCGATCCGAGTTTCGCTTTAGCGATTGAAAAGGGTTTCATTCCCGCGCCGCGCCTTTTCCCGTCCGGGCGAATGATGTCGCAGACCGGTGGACATACTGACTGGCGTGAGGCGAATGAAGCCGACCGCGGTGTAGGCAATGCGATGGATGACGGCATGACCCGTTTCACAGCGGTGGTCGATGGTCCCGATGCCATGCGTCACGCGGTCCGCGAGGAGCTTCGGCGCGGTGCGACGCAGATCAAGCTCATGCTGTCAGGGGGCGTCGCCTCTCCAACCGATCCCCTGGAGCGAGTGCAGTTTTCAGATGAAGAGATCCGCGTCGCGGTTGAAGAAGTCACGCGCCGTGGGACGTACTGCTTCGCACACTGCATCCCTCTGAATTCGATCCAGAAGGCTCTTGAAATGGGCATCAGAACGATCGAGCACGGAATATTCATCGATGACCAGACAGCACGAGCAGTGGCTGGCTCTGCCGACACCTACGTCGTTCCGACGCTTGCTGTTACGAGTGCCTTCAGCAGGCAGGGGCGGGCGCTCGGTTTGCCAGAGGCAAGCCTAGAGAAGCTGGGTGGTGTCCATGACGTAGCGATGGGAAGTCTTGAGATCATGAAGCGCGCAGGCGTGAAGATGGGCTATGGGACGGATTTGCTGGGGCCCCTCGAAGACCAGCAGCTTATCGAGTTCGAACTCAGGGCGGACGTATTGTCGGCTCATGAGATCCTGGTTTCGGCCACAAGCCTCGCAGCGGAGATTCTCGGACAGAATGGGCGGTTGGGTGTCGTAGCTCCGGGGGCGGTCGCCGATTTGATCGTGGTCGATGGAGACCCTCTCGCCAACGTACGGATCATGAATCAAGGGGGGCGCAATATCCCGATGATAATGCAAGCCGGCGTCTTCCATCGGCGTGAGCACTGACACGACTAGTCGAGGCAAGCGCGATTTCAATTGTGCAACAATACCTTCTCGTTTAGCAAAAGGCTCGTGAACGAGGAGGCTTAGTCGTTGCAGGCTGCGGCGCAGGCAGAAACTGTGACGCGGACCTTCCGCGGGCTTGGGGCCCTAGGAATAGCGCTTTGGAGTGGAGGATGAAGGTCGACGGTCAGGGTCAATTCTGGGTCATGAGGGTCTTCAAGGCCTCCATGTCAGTCTGTTCTGGCTGAACGCCGGTGAACGTGACGAGATAGGACGGAACATGCGAAAAGCGCTCCCGGGCCGTCTCCCTAGGCTGCAGTGTGAAGTGTCCGATCTGCGTATAGTACAGTACCCTGGCCCTGGTGTTCGCCTCCTCGAGTGGGTAATCGAAACGATGAAACATGCGGGTGAGTGCTTCGACGCGCTGGCTGTCGGCTTCATCTACGATCTTTCGGATGCGTGCTTCACGCCGGGCCCAAAATCGTACCGCGTTATCCAGGTCCGGATCAAATCGGGTGCGGTCGACCCAGCACTCGAAGACGTTGCAGACTGCTTTGTTGATCGTTTTTGCCGGGCGCATCGCACCTTCGATGATCGGCCCGGTGTTTCGCCGCAGCCAAAAGTCCAGAAGCTGGTTTTGAAGATCCGGAATGCTCTCGAAAAACCAGTAAAAGCTCGATCGGGAAACGCCGAGCGTCTTGGCCATTACCTGAACCTTGACCTGATCTATGCCTTCCGCGACGAGAGTTTCCACCGCCAGGTTCAACCAGTCTTCCTTAGTGGAGCGTCCGGTTTCCTCAAGCGCTGTACCAGTCGTTGCCCGGTCTACTGACATCACGACATCTCCCGCCAACTGTTCTCATACCTAAGTGGCCTGTACATTTTTGTCCACATCCACGGGGCGCGGTTGTCTTGCCTCAGCACATTTTCGCTGCCGAGACGGGTGGCCATCGCGAAGGAGTCGTCAAGCCGCCATGAGACACGGGTGTAGAACGCCACACTCCAGGCGCGAACGTCAAGTCGACTGGCTGTCTGCCATACCTTAGCGAGACCGCGTGACCAGTCGATCCCTCGCGGTTCGATCCTAACAGTTTGTGTTATTCGTCCGTCGAAGGCGGAAGGGCCTTCGTGCGAACGGCTTTCTGCCAGGGTACCAATGGCCGGACCACGATGTTGGTGTTCGACCATGGCTTGTCGGTAGCGAGAGCTGGGCACTCGTGTAGCGGCTTATCGAGATCGAGACCTCTTGGACTCTGGCGATGCTGGAGCTTCCTATCGAACGCCGGATTTCTCGGTCGTGGCCCAACGCGGACCGAGTAGCGTTGATAACGGACGAAATGGGGTAGCCGAAACGCGCGACGGTCTTGCGCTGTTTGCCCACCTCACCGAACTTGCTGCCCAGCAACGGCCGATGCCGCATCATCGCCGGTGGCCTCAGCAGGCTTGTCGCCCCGTCTGACGAATCTTGTAGCCGGAACCATCTTAGAATATCGCTGTAGACATATGTGTCCATAAAAGCTAAGCCTGTTACTGTACTTGACCTGCGGCTAAGTCGCAGTTCGAACGGATGGGTCGCCGACAAATCGGCTGCTCAACCACATAGGAAGTGCGGGCGGGTCGGAGGAGCATCCTCGGCCGAACGTGCTCCATACGTGCGGATGGAATTTGGAGCGGATAGGACTCCCATGGTCCAGAAGACACTCAGGCTCAGCCTGATGCTGAAACTGATAGGTGAGACCGATACGAGCTCGTGGTTCTCGCTCGCTACTTGCCCAGCGGCCATAAAACCATCCCGTTCTCCTAAGAACAAAGGCCGCCCACGATGACGAGACATTACTCGGCCCTGTCCGTGTTCAAGGAAGGCCTGAACAGCCAGAAGGGTTGGCAGAAGGCCTGGCGATCCCCTGAGCCGAAGAAGCGCTACGACGTAATTGTCGTCGGGGGTGGCGGCCATGGACTGGCAACGGCATATTATCTCGCGAAGAACCATGGCATCCGAAACGTCGCAGTGATCGAACGCGGATGGATCGGCGGCGGCAATACCGGGCGCAACACCACTGTGGTCCGTTCGAACTACTTCTTCCCGCAAAGCGTTGCGCTCTATGACCTCTCCTTGAAACTCTTTGAAAAGCTCTCGAGTGAGCTCAACTACAACATCATGCTTTCGCAGCGGGGCATGCTGAGTCTCGCCCACTCGATGCCTGAGATGGAGATGGCTGCCCGTAGCGCTAACGCGATGCAAATTAATGGCGTCGACGCGGAGCTTCTGTCCCGGGATCAAGTGCGGGAGCTCCTGCCGCTGTACAACTTCTCTAAGGAGTCACGTTATCCGGTGCACGGAGCGGTGATCCAGCGCCGTGCGGGAACAGCTCGCCACGATGCCGTAGCCTGGGGATACGCTCGGGCGGCTGACCGCTTTGGCGTCGACATCATCCAGAACTGCGAGGTGCAGGATTTCATTCAGAACGGCGGTATCTGCTGCGGCGTGCGGACCACCAAGGGAGAAATCCTGGCGGATCGGGTCGGAGTAGCGGTGGCCGGTCACTCCTCACAGATGGCGGAGAGGGCCGGATTCCGGCTACCCGTTGTCTCCTACGCGCTTCAGGCATGCGTCAGCGAACCTGTCAAGCCGGCCCTCGACACCGTTGTCCTTTCCCCCGCGACGGGAACCTATGTGAGCCAGTCGGACAAGGGTGAGATGGTCGTCGGCGGAGGTCTCGACAGGATTCCATCATACAGCCAGCGGGGAAACTTGCCTGTCCTAGAGACGGCGATTGCAGGCCTTCTGGAGATGTTCCCCAGCTTCCGGCAGCTTAAGCTCATGCGCCAGTGGTCCGGCATCGTAGATGTCGTTCCTGACAGCTCACCGATCCTGGACGAGACGCCTCTTCCGGGCCTGTTCATCAATTGCGGGTGGGGAACGGGCGGCTTCAAGGCGATTCCGGCCGGAGGAACACTGCTGGCCCATCTTCTGGCCACCGGAAGGCATCACGACATCAGCCGTCCGTTTGGCCTGGACCGCTTTTCAAGTGGCCGTCTAATCGATGAAGCCGCCGGTTCCGGCATCACACACTGAGGTGAAGGCCATGCAACTTTTCCCATGTCCGTTTTGTGGCCCTCGGAGCGAAGCCGAATTCCACTTCGGGGGAGATGCCGGAAACGTCCGCCCGGACGAAGATGAGGTGAGCGCGGACCGGTGGTCCTCGTATCTCTACATGCGTCACAATCAGAAGGGTATGTCACCTAGTATCTGGATGCATATGACCTGCGGAGAATTATTCCAACTTGACCGGGATACGCTCACGCATTCCGTTGCCGGGTCGAAGGCGCTCACGGAAGGAGGCCACCGTTGACCTCCTTCCGTACACTGCAGCCCGCAAATTCACTCACTGAGAAGGTCGTCCGGTTCACCTTCGATGGTCAGCGTCTGGAAGGCCTTGAAGGCGACACGATCGCCTCTGCGCTGCTGGCCTCAGACGTTTCGATCGTTGGCCGCAGTTTCAAATACCACCGTCCAAGAGGGCTTTGGGGTGTCGGCGTAGAAGAGCCCAACGCCTTTGTTGACGTCTCCGGGACCCGCTCCCTCGTGAACGCTCGGGCAACGACGGAGATGCTGGTCGACGGCATGGACGTTCGGAGCGTGAACGCCAGCCCGTCAGCTGCCCGCGATCGCCATTCCTTCGTCGATCGGTTTGCACGCTTCATTCCATCCGCCTTCTACTATAAGACTTTCATGTGGCCGAACTGGCACCTGTTTGAGCCGCACATTCGCAAAATGGCCGGACTGGGTGTGATTGACCCCATTGCAACCTATCCGCAGCCAGCTGATCAGATCAACGAGACATGCGATTTGCTGGTCGTGGGGGGAGGCCCGGCGGGCCTTTTATCGGCACTGATCGCTGCCAGGTCGGGCAGATCCGTAGTCCTCTGTGACGATGGTCTAGAGCTTGGCGGCTCTTTGCTGCATCACCGGGCCATGATCGATGGAGTTGATGGATTCGAGTGGGTCCGACGGTGCAGACAGGAGCTGCACACGCTCGGAGCAAAGGTTCTGACCCGCACGACCGCTTTTGGCATCTATGACCACAATCTGGTCGGCCTTAATGAACGAAGGCCCGTCGGGGCTGACCGCCTATGGCGCGTGCGTCCTTCGGCAGTCTTCCTCGCGACAGGTGCCATCGAAAGACCGCTTCCTTTTGCGAATAACGATCTTCCGGGGATCATGTCGGCAGAGGCCGGGCTGGCCTATCTGCGCCGCTTCGGGGCCGCGGCTGGAAAACGCATCGTCGTGGCAACGAACAACAGCATGACAAAGGAGGTAGCGGAAGCTTTTGCGCCGATCGCAGACGTTCGAGAGGTGGACTACCGCAGAGGTGTCCGCATTGTCGGGGCGCATGGTGGGTCCAGGGTTGATGCCGTAGAACTTTCAAATGGCTCGGTGATCCAGGCAGACGCCGTACTTGTGTCAGGGGGCTTCACGCCGACCATCCATCTCTTTTGTCAGGCACGCGGAAAGCTAAAATGGGATGATAAATTGCTCGTCTTCCGCGCGGGAGAAGACGTGCCGAACGTTTCGATCATCGGTGCTGCAGATGCCAACTTTGGGCTCGGCGAAGTATTTGAGAGCGCCGGAAATGCGCTGAGAAAGATTGGTTGCGAAGCTCCTGCGATGCCGCGGCTTGAAGGACATTCTTCGAGCTTTGAAATTGTCGAGACTTGGCCCAAGCCGAAGATGGAGGGGCGGGTCTGGATCGACTTGCAGCACGATGTCACGACCAAGGACATCGAGCTGGCGGCGCGGGAGAATTTCGTGTCCGTGGAGCATCTAAAGCGCTATACGACCCTGGGTATGGCCACCGATCAGGGCAAGACCTCCAACTTGGCCGGCTTGGCGTTGATGGCAGAACTGACGGGAAGGACGGTGCCGGAAGTAGGAACGACAACCTATCGCCCGCCGTTCACGCCGGTGCCGTTCGGTTCGTTTGCCGGCGCGCGCGGCGGCGTTCTTCTTAATCCTCCTCGGCGCCTTGTGCTGGAGAACCTACACCGGGACGATGGTGCTCATTTGCGCGAATATGGCGGATGGCTTCGTCCAGCCTGGTACGGCGACGAAGCCGAGGAGAGGGCGGTTCAACGGGAGGCGATGCAGGCGCGCAAATCCGTCGCTCTTTTCGACGGCTCCCCGCTTGGGAAGATCGAAGTGATGGGTCCTCAGGCGGCAGAGTTCATGGACTTCATCTACTACAATACGATGTCCACACTCAAGCCGGGCCGCTGCCGATATGGCTTCATCTTGAGAGAGTCGGGGATCGTCTATGACGACGGCGTACTCGTCCGCCTCGAAGAGAACCGATTCATCGTGTCGTGTTCATCTTCTCACGTGCCCGGCGTGTATGCGATGCTCGAAGAGTGGCGGCAGGACCGTTTCGACCGCCGGCGTCTCTACATCCACAACGCCACTGCGCAGACGGCGACTCTCACCGTTTCCGGGCCACGCTCAAAGGTTCTGCTCGACGCGGTTGGCCTTGGTATTTCGTTCGATGACGCGTCCCTACCGCACATGGCGACTGGCTGGGGATCATTCGATGGGACTCAGGTCCGCGTCACCAGGGTGAGCTTCACGGGAGACAGGTCCTACGAGCTGTCGATCAGAGCAGACCGGGCGGAAGCTCTGTGGTCACGTCTCAAGCATATTGGTCAAAGTCATAACGCGGTTCTGATGGGCCTCGAGGCGCTTATGACCCTCCGTGCGGAGAAAGGATTTATCGTCACCGGCAAGGACAGCGATGGCATGACCCTACCCATGGATTTAGGTTCGTCAGCCCCATTGTCCAAGAAAAAGGTAGACTACCTGGGAAAGAGATCACTGTTCACTGAAGAAGCCCAGCGTCCGGACCGAACTCAGTTGGTCGGCCTCGAAGTCATCGATGGCGGAGGTCGCTTTCCGACCGGCGCACATGGCGTGCTAAAGACGGGGAGCGGCAAGCGAAGCCTCGGCTATGTCACGTCCAGCTACCATAGCCCGACCCTCGGAAGGCCGATCGCCCTTGGCCTCATTGAAAGAGGGGCGGCGAGGCATGGCGAGGTCATCGATGTGCAACATCTCGGCGAGATGAGGCAGGCCCGTATCGCTCCGCCGTGCGCTTTCGATCCGGAAGGAGAGCGTCTCAATGCATGATGAGGAACGGAAATGGTCTCGATTGCCTGGAGGTGAGCTTCGTCTCGCTACACCCGGCCTCGCAATCCGCAGCATTATCGGCCTTTCCCAGTCCATGATAAGCGGTGATTTGGCATTGGCGACGATGAAATTCGGCGTGGATGCCCGTGGCGTGGGCACGGGAGGGCTTGCGTTCGGTGGGCGATATTCCGTACGGCTCGCGCGGGACAGGATGTTGATTGTAACCGGGGATCGCGTCCTGCCGGAACAAGGTTGGCGTGACGGCGGCTATGCGCTGACTGAAATGAGCGCTGCACTTGCAGTGTTCGAGATCCGAGGGACTTCGGCGAACGAAGTTATAAAGCGAGGTACGGACTTACCCGTCGATGGTGGCAGCCCTTCCGCCGCTTTGGTGTTCGCGGGTGTGAATGCGATTCTGTACAGGTTCGAAGATGCCCTACGGCTCCACGTCGACAGAGGACATGCAGCTTTCCTGTGGCAATGGCTTGGAGTTGCGGCCGAATTCGATGCGGGTGAGAGCGATGGCGGGAAAGGTAGACAGGCAGGGCGCAACGCGCTTGCTGGACCCGCCGAATGACCAATATACGCGCTGGCGTCCTCGATCATTCGCTTTCTGCGGTGTCGCCGGCGGCAATCGGGCCGGAGCCTGTCAGGCTCTCGCGGGGTTCCAGAGAGATGGTGGTGATTGGAGGTTGAAGAACACGTCGTTCCTTCCGGCTCTCTTCACAGGCGTCACGATCGCTCTCTACCCAGACGTTGATGGCTTAGGGGGCTGTGCCTCGGAAAGCAGTATCACGTATACAATCTGGATCCTCCTAACGTGGAGCCTGCTGTGGTGCGTGGTGTATCTTCCCAGGACGCTAACCTAGCACGCATGGCTCATGTTGCAGCCATCGCAATGCGTACGGACACAAATTGCTTGTCTGCCGTTTGCAGCTTTGTTTCTGAGAGCATCGCATCTTTGGAAGAGGGAGTTTATAGCCCCTTCGCTACTGGGAGGGGCGAGTTCTGGCAGACAGCTTGTTTCCATCGGGATCCCGAAGATAAGCGACGAACGAACCATTCGGACGCTGCGAGGGTGGCGTCTCAATAGGCGTGCCGCCATTTTCAGTACCAGCGACGTGCCACGCTGAGACCTTTTCGGGACTTGTAGCAAGAATGCCGATTGTCCCACCGTTGGCCGCAGTCGCGGGCTTGCCATCGATGGGCTTCGTGATCATGAGCCGACTGCCCTCGTGGACATAGATCAATCTGCCCCTTGCGTCGGCCTCACCAGCATTTCCTCCCAACGCTTTGAACGTGGCATCATAGAACTTTCGCGACCGGTCCAAATCATTGCTCCCGATCATGACATGGGTAAACATTTCATCTCCGATTATGGCGTGCTAGCGGCAGATCAGCATCCTCGCGTTGACGCTTGATCGAATAGGACTTTTACAGACCGTACGCTGGAGCCGGACTTCGTGAAAGGGAAAACAGCGTAATGAAGTGACCAGAATGACGCGGACTGCGGCGCGAAATGCAGTCCACAAGTTGGAAGATGGCGGTATTCCTATTCGGGAAATCGACATGTACACGCGAACGTTGCTATTTTTGATCTTCGACAGGAACATCCGGATATGCGCAACGTCAACTTTGCGCCTCCATGCCTGCCGTTCAGACGGTTGTATCGGTCGCTCAAAAGCGGACATTCGACTGTGTACCGCGAAGTGCTATGTTAACGCCGTATGCCTGGTTTCGGAGTTCCGATCATCGCCACTGAACTCGTAGGCTCAAAGCTATTGACCGCAATATGTCGCTAGGCTCAGAATCTATTAATTTGGATTGGGATGTGAATCACGGTCTCTGTTGATGAGGCCGTGATTCACATCTCAATCGGAATTAGTAGGTTCCATCCTAGAGGCAGGTTGCTGCTATGGTAGTGTGTTGAGAGTTCTGCAAATTCGCTGAGAGGGGCGGTCATGGCAGGCTGGTGATGTTCAACGTCACCTGATTCCCGCGAAGGAACGCCACCATGACCAAGACTGAAGGTATGACCGCCAGCACCGCCGTCAAAGACATTCTGCTCCAGAACCCGGATGGGCTTCGCGATGTGATCCACGCGGTGATGCAGGAGGTTCTGGAGGCCGAGATGGATGAGGCGCTGGGTGCGTCGAAGGGTGAGCGCACGCCGGAACGGCTCGGCTATCGGTCGGGCTATTACGGCCGCACGCTGGTCACCCGCGTCGGCAAGCTGGAGCTCAGGGTTCCTCAGGACCGGGCGGGCCGCTTCTCGACCGAGCTGTTCGAGCGCTACCAGCGATCAGAGAGGGCCTTGGTCGCGACACTGGCGGAGATGTATGTTCAGGGCGTCTCGACCCGCAAGGTCAAGGCGATCACGGAAGAACTGTGCGGCCACGCCTTCTTGGCCTCGTCGATCTCGGCCATCAACAAGCGCCTGGACGAGAGCCTGAAGGCATTTGCCGAACGACCGCTTCAGGAGCCCTTTCCCTATCTCATCCTCGATGCGCGCTACGAGAAGGTTCGCGA
>NZ_JACVVX010000007.1 GCF_014534685.1 Oryzicola mucosus | reverse complement strand
TCTCGATCACGGAGAAGCACCCTATTGGGCGCTCTTCTCATCGGACGAGGAGTTCAACCCGGTCGAGTGGCGGCCTTCCTATCTGACGACCGACGAAATCTTGAAAAGGTATGGATAGCCATGGTCGAAGCCGCATCACCGGAACTGCCGCAGCTGATTGTGGTCCAGGCCTTCGATCGTGACGACGAGGGCGTGCTGTTCAGCGCATTCGGACCCGAGCAGCAGCAGTCGGAGGATCGCGCCATACGAACTGCGAGGGCACTGGCGACGAAGCATGTCGGCGCCATCGCCTGGTGCCGAGAGGCCAGCCCGGCGATTGGCGAATACGGAGAACCGACGGTGTTGTTCACCGCCGGCGATATTCCCGATATGGAGTGATCTAAATCGTAGCCGACTGCCTGGGACAGGATAGACTGGCACGCTCGAACAGCCGCGACGGGGCATAATGGTGGCCGTGGCCTGAGCTCCTCCGCTTGCGGCCTCTGCCGATGCCGCGAGTTGGGCGGAATAGCTCCCTGCTTTTGTCCCCGGACCTCCAGCGCCCGTTGCCTTTGTTGGTGGCCGGTGAGCTTTGAAATTCGCAAGCCCGACGCCGTCGGCGGTTCAGACTGTGATAATGATTTCAAATGGCAGAAGCATGTTAAGCTCTGAGCAGATTTCGTGCCAGCTTCGCATAGGCCTCTCCCAAGACTATCGGATCGGGGGATCGGCCAGGTACGTACCAACGGGCAACATCGATGCCGAGAGACAGGATGGCGACAGTGTGCATACTCAAGCTTTCCGCATCGCGAAAAAGCGGCCGGAACACTTCCGCAGCGAGCGCTTCCGTGCTCCGACGGATAGCGGCGATCACCTGATAGTGCTTAGGCTCAAGTGAGCGCAACTCGTATTGGATAACGCGCGCGAGATTGTGATTGACCGCATGCCAGATCGTGAAGCTCCGTACCAGAGCATGGACTCGCTCATCTGGCGATGAAATTCCTTCCAGCGCCGCCGAACTCTCGGACAACACCGACTCGTGGCCAATTCGAGAAATTGTAAAGAGCAACTCTGCCTTCGAGGCGTAGTGAACATAAAGCCCCGCTGGGCTCATGCCGACATGCTCGGCGATGTGGCGCGTTGTCGTGGCGTGATAGCCACGCTTGCCGAACTCACTCGCGGCGGCCTGCGCCAGAGCACGACGAGGCCCAACCGGCAACATTTCCCACAACTCACCGCCGACGCTTGGCTCGCTCGAAATTTTCATTGACTCAACTTTCACTCAATGCAAGGTAAGCAAGCGCTTAGTAAGCGCGCTGTCAAGATGTGAATGGCCGGTAGGCTGTATCATCAAGGGTAGGAGCTGACAGTTATGTTCGGACAATTGGTGTTCAGTGGCATTGCCATTGGAAGTCTCTATGCGCTCGTCGCATTGGGGCTAGTCTTGGTGTTCAAGTCGACCAACCTTATAAATTTCGCATATGGCCAAATGGCTATGCTGTCTACGTTCTTCGGTTACACGCTACTGGAGCAATTTGGCCTGCCCTATGGCGTTTCGTTCGTTGGTGCCCTGATCTTCTCGGCATTGCTTGCAATTGCAGTGCAACTGATCCTACGGCCCGCCAGGAGTGGCTCGGCCGTAATTGTAGCAACACTGGCGCTCTACATGATCTTCTCGGCAGTTGCTGGGATGATATGGGGCTGGGATCCCCAATCCTTTCCGACCGTGTTTAGCGGCGACCCGGTGATCTTCTTCGATATCGTCGCCAGCCCAGAGAGTCTGTTCAATCTCGCTGTCACCTTCGCGCTCATGATCATGATGTTCTTGTTTTTCAAGTTCACCATGATCGGCATAGCCATGCGCGCGCTGTCGCAAAACCAGATGGCGGCGAGCCTGATGGGGATCAGCGTTGATCGCCTTTTCATCCTGACTTGGGCGCTGAGCGGCATCCTGGGCGGAGTTGCCGGCTTCCTCGTAGCACCCACGACATTCCTCGATACCAACATGATGGCGGTGCTACTGCTCAAGGCCTTCACGGCGGCGGTGCTTGGCGGATTTACAAGCTACCCTGGCGTGGTGCTTGGCGGATTGACGTTGGGCGTCCTCGAGAATCTCGTGGCAGGTTACGTCTCGACCGAACTCAAGGACACATTTTCTTTCGTGTTGCTGATCGCCGTACTTTGCATTCGGCCAGAAGGCATGCTTGGCAAGCCAATTCGGATGCTCGGTAAAAAGGCAACGGAGGAGCACACGCCATTTGATTCCAGCGCCCGGGGTCTGTCTCGTGCAAGAAAGCTGCTTTTGCTGGCTGCCGCCGTGGCCTTCCCGCTTCTATTCCACGGCAACACCTATATCCTGTATTTCGCGTGCCTCGTCGGCATTTATATGATCGTGGCGATTGGGCTTGACTTCCTGATCGGCTACACCGGGCAGATTTCGCTGGGCCACGCTGCTCTGTTTGCCATAGGCGCTTATTCCTCTGCGCTGCTGACGCTGGATTTTGGGCTGCCCTTTCTGCTTGCTCTAGTGGCATCGGGTGTAATTGCTGGTCTCGCCGGACTGCTGCTCGGGCTATCTGCGCTGCGGCTATCGGGGCTGTATCTTGCCATCGCTACGCTTGGTCTCGGTGAGGCCATGCCGCACATCCTGATGAAATGGGATTCGGTAACCAACGGCTACAACGGCTTGAAGCCCGCGCGTCCTTCAATTGCCGGCTTTGTTTTCGACAGCGAGTTCAAGCTTTATTTTCTGATACTCGCGGTGCTGGTTGTAGTTATGCTGGTGACCAATAACCTGCTGCACTCCAAGATCGGCCGCGCCTTTATCGCCTCGCGCGACAGCGAGGCGGGCGCGGAGGCCATGGGCATCCCCCTTTCCCGCTACCGCATCCTTGCATTCGTGCTGAGCGCTGTTTTCGCTGGCATAGCTGGCAGCCTGTACGCCCATGTCGTCGGCTTCATCAGCCCATCCGACTTCAACAGCTGGATGTCGCTGGTCTTTTTATGCATGGTCTTCGTCGGAGGCGTAGGCAGCATCCCTGGAGCGATGCTGGGTGCAGCGTTCATGACCGCGGCGCCGCAATTCTTTGTCGGATCGAAGAGCCTGTCGGGCATCCTGTTTGGCGGCGCTCTACTGATCATCATCCTGTTCTTTCCTAAGGGTTTGGCAGGCATTTACGCGACAGTCGTCGGCTTATTTGTCAGCGCCATCCGTGGCACATCCGCCGCCGCAAAGCCTGTTTCCCAGGCAGATTGAGCGGTCCCGCCATGAGCTCGCGCCCGCTCCTCGAAATTGAGAACATGTCGATTGCCTTCGGCGGTCTCAAGGCCGTAGACAACTTCAGTCTTGGGGTCAATCCGGGCGCCATCGTCGGCCTGATCGGTCCGAACGGAGCCGGCAAGACGACCGTTTTCAATTGCATCGCCCGTTACTACCAACCCGCCAGCGGCGCGATCCGCTTCGACGGCGTCGACCTTCTGTCCGCGCGCCCGCACCAAGTCCTGCCGCGCGGCATCGCTCGTACCTTCCAGAACATGGAACTGTTCCGCTCCATGACCGTGCAAGACAACCTCTTGGTCGGTCAGCACTGCGAAATCAGAAGCGGATTTTGGGGAGCCGCGCTGTCTCTCGCGGGCTCTCGGCGGAATGAATCGGAGGTCCGCCGCCGGGCCGTGGCGGTAATGGAACGCTTTGGTCTGATGTCCTTCGCCCACGCGCCGGTGTCTTCGTTGCCGTACGGTCTTCAGAAGATGGTCGAGTTCGGCCGCGCGCTGGTGTCGAAGCCGCGCCTGATCCTGCTTGACGAACCGGCAGCCGGCCTGAACCCCAGCGAGACAAAGGAGCTTACAGACCTGATCCGCCGCCTGCGCGACGAGGACGGCATCACCGTTATGTTGGTGGAGCATGACATGGGACTTGTCCGCAGCATCTGCGACGAAATCTACGTCATGGATTTCGGCCGCCGTATCGCCCACGGCACGCCCGATGAGATCAGCCGCAATCCGCTGGTCATCGAGGCCTATCTGGGAAAGCAGGAGCCTGAGCATGCTGCAGCTTGACGACGTTCACGCCAACTACGGCAGCGTTAAAGCGTTGCGCGGCATCTCGATGAAGGTTGAGCGGCATAGCGTCGTCTCTCTTCTCGGCGCGAACGGGGCGGGCAAATCAACCGTCTTGAAAACAATCAGCGGCCTGCTCCACCCGCGCAGCGGTTCGATCAGTTTCGAGGGTGAGCGCACCGACCGTCTGAAGCCCGATCGCATAGTCAGTCGCGGGATAGTCATGGTGCCGGAAGCCCGGCAGGTGTTCCCCGAACTTACGGTCTACGAGAACCTACGGCTCGGCAGCTATTCGCGCCGCGATCGCTCCGAGGTCGTGAAGGACTATGATGACGTCTTCGACCTGTTCCCTATTCTTAAAACCAAGACGAAGGACTTCGCAGGGACGCTCTCCGGCGGTCAACAACAGATGCTAGCGATCGGTCGCGGCCTGATGGCACGGCCCAAACTGCTGCTGCTCGACGAGCCCTCGCTGGGTCTCGCGCCAATCCTGGTGCAGGAAATATTCTCGATTATTCGCACGATCAGCAAGCGCGGCACAACCATTCTGCTGGTCGAGCAGAACGCCAACATGGCGCTGGACGTCTCCGATTACGCATATGTTCTGGAAACCGGCGAGATCTCGGCCGAGGGCACTGCCGCAGAGATGAAGCGCAACGACGAGGTTCGCCGTTCCTATCTCGGAGGGTAGTTCACAAGGATTAGCTGGCCTCGGCCGACGCCACGATCAAGCGGCCGGAATCCCGTCCGCGATCTGATGAAGAACCGAAGGGCTGCGAGAACACGCAAAGCCGGCGGTGAGTTTCATTGACAATCAGGGAGGAAGACCTATGCCATCCAATATATTCAACCCAGTAGCCGTCGTCAGGACGCTCGTGGCCGTAGCTGCGATCGCGTTCGCCGGTGCAGTTGGAGCGCAGCAGGCGCCCCAAGGAGTGACCACCGACCAGATACTCATCGGTGCCAATGCCCCGCTGACAGGCCCGCTCGCGGCAGCCGGCGGCGTCGTCTACCCGACGATCGAAGCTTACTTCAATATGGTCAACGAGCAGGGCGGCGTCCATGGTCGCAAGATCAAGTTTATCTATTACGATGACGCCTACGATCCCTCCAAGACAGTCGGCGTCGCTAAGAAGCTGGTTGAGTCCGACAAGGTGTTTATGATGAACACGCTGGGCGCGGCGACAACGGCGGCGATCGCCGACTACCTCAAGGAACGAAATATCCCGGTCGTTCCGGCGATGACCGGCTCCAAGCGCCTGCTGACGTACGAGAACATTTTCCAGATGTATCCGGACTACGTCACCGACGGGCGGATGCTGGCAAACTATGCGGTCGATAAGCTCGGGGCGAAGTCAGTCGCGATCTGGTACCAGAACGACGACTTCGGAAAGGACGAACTCGCCGCCGTCACCGAGGAACTGAAGAAGCGAAACATGGAGCTGGTCGCTGCGCTTCCCTATAACCCGGCCGACCTCGACTTCTCCTCATCAGTGTTGCAGTTGCGCGTGGCCAAGCCCGATGTTGTTATCCTCGCGCCCGCCCCAAAGCCGCTTTCGCAATTCCTCAAGGACGCCGCGAAGCTCGCGCTGAAAACGCAGTTCCTCGTAAGCTACGCAGCCGCCGACATCTCCGTAAGCAAGCTGGCCGGCCCAGCCGCAGAAGGTGCGATATTTTCGTCTTATCAAACCTCGCTGGTCGCGGACGAGAACGACCCCAAAATGAAGGAACTAAAGGCTTTCGCAGCTAAGTATTTGCCCGGCAAGGATGTTACCAACTACATGTTCCTAGGCACCTACATGGCCCAGCTCGCTGTCGAGGCTTTGACCCGCGCCGGCCCGGACTTGACCCAGGAAAAAGTCATTGCCGCCATGGAAGGCATGAAAGAATGGAACGGCGCCTGGATCGTCGACAATGTCACCTACGGTCCGAACCAGCGCGGCCTGGGTGCCAGCGCCATGTACTTTATGAAGATCCAGGACGGAAAGTTCGTGAAGCTCCCGTAAACGCACTGCGCTCGCAAAACCCCAAAGAATATAGGTGAGACAATGGTGGCAAAACTCGTGAACGGCCAGATGACCCCGGACAGGTTCGGGTTCACGATGCCAGTCAGCAACCCGCCCATCGACAAGCCGCCCTACTACTTCCGCAATATTGAATCGATGACCTTTGTCTATGAGACACCGACGGAAGCGGCGGCGCTCATCCTGCCGGAGGGGTTGATGCTGCCGGAGAGGACCACCCTCGCTCAGGTGACCTTCAACAAATTCCATTTCAGCACGGTGGGCTGCTACAATGAGGCGATCTTTGGCATCAACTGCTTCTGGGAAGGCGAGCCTGTCTGCTACTATGACACGATCCTGGTGGACAACGAGGTCGGCTTGATCACGGGGCGAGAGCCCTACGGTTTCGCAAAGTTGTTCGCCAATATTGGCTTCGAGCGCGAGAACAACCTGATCATCGGTTGGGCCGAGCGTCCGAAAGGCAAACGCCTCGTGACTGGCGTTTTCCGTCCGCGGGAATTCCTCGAGCCGGGACCGAGCGTGCCGGCAGTGGCGCTCAAGGTTATCCCAAGCCCCGAGGAAGGGGCACCTCCCGAGGTTGCTGAACTTGTTATGCTGCGCACGCAGAAGAACGTCGTACAGGGCTCGGACGGGAGGTACGAGGCGTTCAGCGGCCCCGGTAACGTCACCTTCGATTCCGAGTCGGTTATCAACCCATGTTTCCGCCTGCCGGTGCAGAACATGGTCCGCTCGTCCTGGGGCTACTACAACTTCACCCTGCCCTACGGAAAGATACTCAAGCGCTACAATCCCAACATCGCAGCCTTCACAGGCCGCGATGGCGTTCTGCTCCCAGGCTGATCCACGTCAACCTATTGAACGCGCTGCCGCCGAGTGTTTCCTTACGGCAGCATCAACTGGCACGACCGCGCTGCCCGAGGCTGCGGTGTTCCGAGCGCCGCTGCCACCTATCCACCCTCGGATAAGCGGCCAACATGAAGAGAGAGAAAGAAACGTGAAGGCGCTGGTGGCCGACCATCTGAACGGACTTGACGGACTGCGATTAGGTGACGTCGCGACACCGGCGTTGCCTGCTGGCGAGATCCTGGTGAGGATGCGCTTTGCTGGTATTAACCCTGCCGATTGGAAGACGGCGGAAGGCTATCTCAAAGTTATCCCTCACTTCCGCCCACACTTCCCGTTCGTAATCGGCCTCGAAGGCGCAGGTACCGTTGCAACAGTCGGTGAAGGGGTCACCGATTTTGCGCCCGGCGATCATGTCGTGCTCAAATCCGACGTGTCGCAGGGCCGATGGGGCACCTTTGCCGAGTGTATCGCGATTGAGCCGAGGCTCGCTGCAAGGCTCCCAAGGGGATTACCTCTGGACGCAGCGGCCTCGTTGCCCATCGCTGGCCTGACCGCGTGGCACAGCCTGATGTTGCATGGCGCGATGAAGCCAAACGAAACCGTATTCATTCATGCCGGCGCAGGAGGCGTGGGGAGCTTCGCTGTGCAGATAGCTGCTCGCGCCGGCGCCAAGGTGCTTGCGAGTTGCAGCCCCGCCAACGCCGAATATCTCAGGGCGCGGGGCGCCTACAAAACGTTCGATTATCGGGATCCGGATATGGCGACAAAAATCCGGGCCGCCGGCACGTGCGACGTCGTGGTGGATGCGATCAACGACGGACAACATGGTCTGATTGGCTGCCTCGCTAGCGGCGGCCGCTATGTCACCATTCCGACGCTTGATCCGCGCGCCGTTCGCCCGGACGCTCGCAAACTCGCTGCGGTCGGTGCCACTTTTGTCCCCGGCGGGCTGGTGCGCGAGCGGACACGCGAAGGTCTCGAAACGTTGATCGCACTTTACATAGATGGTCTGACCCTGCCGGAGCTCCAGGTCTTACCGACCGACGATTTCGTAGAGGCCCTCAGCGACTGCAGGTCTGGCACGCGGCGCGGCAAGGCTGTCGTCCGCCTCTGGGGCGAGGACAAACTGGCTATCGCATCTCATGGAAAAGCACTTCAATGATCGATCTGTCCGGAAAGGTCGCAGTTGTCACGGGCGGCGCGGGTGGCATCGGCCGCGCCGCGGCGCAGACATTCGTTCGCGCTGGCGCAAAGGTAGTGATCGTCGACATCTCTGAAGATGACGGCATGCGGGCCGCGCACGAGATCGAGCAATCCGGCGGCGAGGCGCTTTTCGTCAGGGCAGACGTCTCGAAAGCCGAGGACGTCGTGGCCTATGTCGCCGCAGCGCACGAACGGTTCGGCAGCATCGACGTCTTCCTGAATAATGCGGCCTGGGAAGGCGTAGTCGAGAGCCTCGTAAATTATCCAGACCATGTGTTCGACAAGGTTATGGCAATCAACATCCGAGGCGTATTTCTTGGCCTGAAGTATGTGCTGCCGGTCATGTACGCGCAAGGCGGCGGCGTAGTCATCAATACATCCTCGATCGCTGGGCATATCGGCTCGCCCGGCCTCGTCGCCTACACTGCGTCCAAGCACGCTGTACTCGGCATGACCAAAACCGCTGCCATAGAAGGGGCAAAATTCAACGTTCGCGTTAACGCCGTCTCTCCGGGAGCGGTGGATAGCCGCATGTTGCATTCTCTGGCGCAGCTCAAGCAGCCGGGGGGAGCTGAGGTGCAAATGCGCAAATACGCGATCGACTCGCCCAATGGCCGCCTCGCCACGCCCGATCAGATTTCAAACGTAATGCTGTTTCTCGCGTCCGATCTCTCCAATCACATGTCGGGCCAGAGCTTCCGCGTCGACGGCGGCCGGATCATGTATTGAGGCGCGCCGTGACCGTACGCATGAGCATATTCCGCAGGAAGCAGGAACTGGAACCGGCGGAGTTCCAGGCCTACTGGCGCGACATCCATGCGCCGATCGCAGTGACTATCCCTGCGCTCCAGCGATACGAGCAGAACTACGCGATCGATCACCACAGCTCGGGAAACCAGGAATTTGCCCTGCCCATCGACGGCATCTGCAAGCTCCAGTTTGCAGACGAGAGCGCCACGAAGAGCGTTATGTCGCCGGAAATGATACGCGTTCTCGTCGAAGACGAGGCTAAATTCATCGAAGGGCTTCGAACCTTTGTTGTGCACCCGGCCGAGGTCGTTCCTGTTGCAGCAAATGCCAGGACCAAATGCATTTCGCTGGTCACCCGTTGCGAGGGATTGAACCCAGCCGCCTTCAAACAACGCTGGAACGGCGAATTTGCTCGTTGGATCGAGGCCGAGCCTGGCATTGCCGGCTACGTGCAGAACTTCGTTACCGCGCGTACGGCCGACCGCCAACCGGCCAGCTATGACGACTTGCCAGTCGATTGCGTAGACGAAATTTGGCTGGGCCAATCTGCCGACTCCGAAGCTGGAATCAAATTTATCCGCGCAGTCGAAAGATACGCACTCGCCTATGCGGATGCGCTGAATATCTGGGTAGTTACGGTCAACGCACCGCCCTTACCGGTGTACGGGAAGACAAGCATGTCGCAATTTGGAAGGAATGAGCCATGACCGCCTCCATGCAGGTACCCCGCCGTCCGCTTGTTGGCAAAACCGCCTTGGTCACTGGCGCGTCGCGCGGGATAGGCCAAGGCATCGCGATCGAACTGGCCCGGCTCGGCGCCGACATTGCCGTCAACTACGCACGCGACGAAAACGGCGCGGTCGAGACTGCAGACGCCGCACGCGAGCTCGGTGTCCGCGCCGAGATTTTCCGGTGCGACGTGACCATACGCGACGAACTCTTCGCGATGATCGCAAAGATCGATGACAAGCTCGGAGGCCCAGATATCGTCGTCTCCAATTCCGTTGAGCCCGTCACCAAGCCATTGATGGAGGTCAGTGCAGGAGAGTGGACCCGCGCGATGGACATCACCTGCTCGGCCTTCCTTTACCTCGCCCAGGCTGCCTCGCCGATCATGCGTCGGCGCGGCGCCGGCTGGCTGATCGGTGTGACCTCGCTGGGCGCCCACCGTGTGCTGACGGACTATGCGTTGATGGGCGTGCCGAAGGCGGCACTCGAGCATCTGTTGCGCTACGTCGCGGCGGAATTGCGCCCGCAAGGCATCCGCGTCAACGCCGTAGCACCCGGAGCGGTAAAGACGGCTGCGATGCGGGCGGTGCGCGGCGATGAACTGGCCGAGCAGCGCATGAACATGTTCCGCGCCACTGCGCCGGCGCGGCAGACCGCGATGCCCGCTGACATCGGCAAATTAGTTGGCTTCCTGTGCTCGCCGGAGGCCGATCTGATCGTCGCGCAATCGCTGGTGATCGATGGGGGCATGAGCCTCTACTGAGGAAGCCACAATTGAAGCATCGCATCGCGCTGCCCATTCGCAGTGCAGCAGACAAGCACCAGTATATCGGCAGAGTGGACATGAGTCAGATTGTTAACCGCCGCGACCTCGACTTCGTGATGTACGAAATGCTGCACGTCGAGCGGTTGTTTAGCGCGAAACGCTATTCAGCTTATGACCGCGAGGCAGTCACGCAGATTTTCGACACAGCTCAGGCCATGGCGGAGGAAATCTTCCAGCCAATCGCCGCACTCGTCGATGCGCAAGAGCCGGATTTCGTGAAGGGCAAGGCGATCGTGCCACCGCAGACGGCACAGGCGCTACATGCCTTTGCTGATGCCGGTTTCTTCGCCCTTCCCTTCGACGAGGAAGCGGGCGGGCTACAGGCGCCATGGTTCGTGCACACGGCCGTTGGTGGCATGTTCACGGCAGCCAACACCTCAGTGACCAACTACGCCTTTCTAACCATCGCAGCTGCCAACTTACTTTTTGAGTTCGGCTCCGAGGAACTGAAGAAGCGAGTCCTTCCCCGTATGCTGGCTGGCGAGTGGTTCGGCACGATGTGCCTCTCAGAGCCCCAGGCGGGGTCGTCCCTGGCCGACATCCGAACCACCGCTACGGACGCCGGAGATGGGCTCTACAGTATCCGAGGCAGCAAGATGTGGATATCCGGCGGCGACCAAGACATCACCGACAACATCATCCACATGGTGCTTGCCCGTTTGCCCGGAGGGCCACCCGGCACCAAGGGCCTGTCGCTATTCATGGTACCGAAGCAACAGATCAACGACGACGGCTCGATGGGCGCATCGAACAACGTCCGGCTCGCAGGTCTAAACCACAAGTTGGGTCAGCGAGGCACTACGAACTGCCTTCTAAATTTTGGCGAGGGCGGCGCGACGCTGGGCTACATGATCGGTGAACCAAACAGCGGCATCGAGTGCATGTTCCACATGATGAATGAGGCGCGAATTGGCGTCGGTCACGCCTCGGTGATGGCGGCACTCGCCGGCTATTTGCACTCGGCCGACTATGCGCGCAACCGACTACAAGGGCGCCGCGTTGACCAACGCGACCCCAACAGTCCGCAGGTGCCTATTGTAGAGCATGTCGACGTGCGCCGCATGCTGATGGCGCAGAAGTCGGCGGTGGAGGGCGCGCAGGCGCTCTGCTTCTATTGCGCGATGCTTGTGGATCAACTCACCGTCGAGCCCAATGCGGGTCGCCGGGCCGATTTGACCTCCCTGCTCGGGCTCCTGACGCCGGTTGTGAAGGCATGGCCTTCGGAGCACTGCCTGGAAGCCAACAAGTGGGCCATTCAGATTCTCGGCGGCTACGGCTACACGAACGACCATCCAGTTGAACGGCTCTATCGCGACAACCGCCTCAATCACATCCATGAGGGCACGTTCGGAATTCAGGGCCTCGACCTGCTGGGTCGCAAGGTGACCGCCGACGATGGCGTAACGCTTAATCGTCTAACAGCTATCATCCGTGCGACTATTTCAGAGGCGGCCAACGAGCCGTTACTCACGGAAGATCGGGTAGATCTGACGAAATTGGTGGACGCGCTGGAATTCACAACCGAAACGCTACTCGGCTGCAAAGACGTTGCACTCCGCACGGCCAACGCAACTATCTATCTCGATGCGTTTGGCCACGTCGTCATCGGTTGGCTATGGCTGTGGCAGGCAAGGATTGCTGCACAGGCACTGTCAAACCCACTCAGCGATGGCGAGCGCGCATTCTACGAGGGAAAGCTACGCGCCTGCCGCTACTTTACGCGCCATCAACTTCCCCTGGCACACGCCCGCTTCGACCTATGCGCCTCATTGGACGATAGCTGCTTATCCAGCTGCGAGGCGGATTTCGGATAGCGGCCAGCTTCGCCACTACCACGGATGACCTTAACCCCATTGGTATCGCCCGCAGCGCAACGTGGAAGTCTGGAAAGTCAAGCCAGCGCCCGGCAATTCAACGCACGGCGGCGCTAGGCGGCGACACGCCGCCCCAGCGCTCGAGGAGCAATTCAACGCCACCATGTTCGACGTCGATGGGATGCCAGACCATCCAGAACTTGTCGGAGCGGGAGTCGAGCTGATCGCTTCGGTACGGGCTGTCGATGAACAAGCGATCTGCATTCTCTTGGCTGAATGCGTCAGCGGCAACTTGCGCCGCAAGCGTGATCGCATGGTGTCGAGGCTAGTCCAGATGGATAAATGCCGCCCTGTCGAAGAACGCCGAATTTCCGTCGGTCCGGCGGGTATAGTGCCAAGCGCGGATCGTGCGGACCTCCATCAGCCCATGATATGCTCATTCACCCACATGAATTCGCCCGCATAAGGATTGTCGGGATGGGGCATGGTGCGATCGGAAGCCTCACGCTCCCGCCGTTGGTGGCACGAGGCGAGCATAGTCGCGGATGACAGCACGTGGGCGCTGCCAGGCGGCGTCGTCGATCAGAGAGAACAGCTCTTGAAGCTGCCATTCGCGAGCTTTCCGAAGAGACCTCTATCAACCTGGCATCGTCCGCTCTGCAGGCCGCATATCTCAGCCTTCCAATGGTGTTCTCAGATCCGGCACGAGATTTACGCAGCCACATCATCACCCATGTGCATCGGTTCGTGCTGCTAGCCGGGATCGATGTAGTGGTGAGCGCTGCTGATGATGACGCCAAGGAGGCTGCTTGGTTCACCGATTTCAACGGTCTGGCCTCCTACGCCGATCACCACCAGCTCATTGCGGAGATGGCCTCCGGCGCATCGGCGGCATCATGAGAATCGTCTCTATCGGATTTTGGGGCCTTCAGCCTTTCATGCCTGGCCACGGCCGGCCTTGCCCTTGCCGACGCGTCCATTCTCCGATCTGCGGCAACGGCAAGGCTTGTAAAAGCAACGGCAAATGCCGACTGTACCCATAGGTCTCGACATACTAAACTTATGCTATTCTAATAGAACCAAGTCACGAAATGGCGGGATACGGCATGGCAATTATCATTACATCGGCCAGCTTCGAACGTCGGGAAAATGGTAGCACTGACTACCAACAAGACAACAGTGACGTCGTGGCGCTTGCCGGTGGCGGGTATCAGATCGTCTGGCAGGAAAACAGCAGCAGCATACTTTACCTCAGCCAAATCCAGGGCCGTACATATGACGCGGGTGACAATTCCGTTGGTAGTTTCAATATTGGATCGTATTTCATATCGCCGCCGACGCCCACCGCGCCCTCCGTTGCAGCGCTAAGCGATGGTGGTTTTGTTGTCGCCTGGAATGGAACCACTAGCCTATCGACCGAGGTGATCAACGTCATGCGTTTCAACGCGGACGGAAGTTCCAATCCCCAATATACGGCCGTGCAGGAAAGCGACCCCAGCGATGCCTCATCGAGAATCTTGCGCCCATCGGTCTCTGGCGTGACGACTGGAGGCTACAATCTCGTTTGGGGCGATACGTTCAACGACATTACCGACGCCAGCGGTTCAGCCGTCTATCGTCAGCGTTACAATGCGAGCGACGGCGTCCTCTATCCAACTCTCCTCGTCAATACGACGACTGCGGGTAACCAGGTGGAGCCTGTCGTGATCGGCCTTTACGGCGGCGGCAGCGTGATCGTCTGGCAGGGTGACGCGAACGCTTTTTCGGATATCTACGCACAGCGCTTCACCTCCAACTTTGGAGTGCCTACCGGTGGCGAGGTCGTCGTCAACACGGTCAACGATGGCTACCAAACCGCGCCCGCTGCGACCGCTTTGCCCGATGGCGGTTACGTGATCGTCTGGCAGTCGGCGAGCCAATCCGATGTGGGTTGGGACATCCATGGACAGCGCTACAACGCAAATGGCGTTCGCGTAGGCACGGAGTTCCGAGCGAATGCTACGACGACAGGAAATCAGCATTCCGTCGATGTGGCCGAGTTGACGGATGGCGGTTTTGTTGTTGTCTGGGTTTCGGATGGGCAGGACGGTGATGGCCAGGGTGTGTACGCACAGCGCTACTCCGCTAGCGGCGCTAAGGTAGGTTCAGAACTCCTCGTTGCAGAGACCACTGCGGGCAATCAGTTCAATCCTGCCGTAGCGGGTCTCAGCGGGGGGAGGTTCATCGTAACCTGGACGATGCCGGACGCAGCGGACACCGACGATCTTCCGGATACGGGGATCTTTTCCCGGATATTCGAACCGTCCGACGTGACGAACGGTACGCTGTCCAGCGCGATCGAGATCGCTCAGGGCGACGGCGCCAACGACATCTTTAAGGCCGCACCCGGAACATTGAACCGAGGCGACCAAATCCACGGCGGTGGCGGCACCGACCGCATCCAACTGACCAAGGGGGGCACCTACGACCTGGCTGCCGTCTCTGCGATCACCAACGTCGAGCGGCTGGTGGGTTCCGCAGGGAACGATACGGTGCTTGTGTCCAACGCGGTCTTAGCCGGTATCACATCGGTCGATCTCGGCGCTGGGACCGACATATTTGTCGTCCGCGACAGTTTCACACTGAAGGCCGGGATGAATGTCGCGGCGATCCGGACGAGCAACACCGCTGCGAATGTGGCCATCAACATAACCGGAAACGAATTCGGCCAGACAATCACCGGCAATGCCATGGCCAATACGCTGCGCGGTGAGGGCGGAAACGATGTTCTTAACGGCGGCGGCGGTGCGGATCTGATAAGGGCCGGAGACGGCAACGACACAGCTTATGGCGGTGAAGGGGATGACACTTTGGAAGGTTGGGCCGGCGATGACAAGCTGTATGGCGGCTCCGGCAACGACGTTTTCTACGGCAATACCGGCAATGACCTGATTCAGGGCGAGGACGGGAACGACGTCATCTATGCGCAGGAGAACGACGATAAAGTCTATGGTGGTTCTGGCAGCGACACCATTTATGCCGGCACTGGCAACGATATCGTCGACGGAGGCACCGGCGGCGATGTCATGCGTGGCGAAGCCGGGAACGACATTTTTTATGTCGACAACGCCGGCGATAATGTCGTGGAGATAAACGGCGAAGGCAACGACAAGGTCATCTCTTCAGTGAGCTATACGCTGGCAGGGCGCTACGTCGAAACGTTGGATCTCGTGGGAACCGGCAATATCAACGCCACCGGAAACAAGCTCAATAATGTGCTGGACGGCAACAACGGTTCGAACATCCTGAACGGGATGGCCGGCAAGGATACGCTGACCGGCAAAGGCGGTGCGGACCGCTTCGTGTTCGATCAGGCGCTTGGCGCGTCGAATGTCGACACGATCACCGATTTCTATGCGCCAGACGACAGCATCCGCATCGACAACGCTGTGTTCTTGGGGCTTTCAGCGGGCAATCTGTCGTCCGCCGCGTTCCGGGCAAACACAACCGGCAACGCCGCCGATGCTTCGGACCGGATCATCTATGAAACAGATACTGGCGAGCTGTATTTCGACCGCGACGGCAGCGGCAGCACCTATCAGCCGGTCCTGTTCGCTATCCTGTCGAACCAGGAAACCATAAGCTACAAGGATTTCTTGATCATTTGACCTCAAACGAGTGGCCCGCGTCTCTCACAAGGCGCGGGCTTTTATCTGTCATCTGGACTTACCTGGCGCACGCGAACGTCAACTAGGTGCAAAATCTCCGGCGCCACGCCGTAGTCGGTCTGGGTGCGGCGCATTCTCTATAAAGCGCATCATTCGACTTGTTCATCAGCGTGCCGACCTGCTGAAGCACGGCTACGGCGGCGTGAGCCTTCCGCACGAACCCATCAATCGAGCTTTGATCGATCGTGAGTGGCCTCCAGCCGCACCTTCTTTGCACGGCTCTGACGCGACACGGTGGCGATCCTTTTGGAGGATCGTTTGTGTCTGGACTTGGGCTTAGACTTGAGCGGGATGGCGAGATCCGGCGTTTCAACGTCATCAATGGCGCGTGGGCTGCCGGCGTTGCTCGGCCGATGACCGAGCGCGCATCCTGGAGGAGACACTTGCGCCCGGCGCGGTGGTGTCGGCGGTCGCGCCCCGGCATGACCTGACCCCGCAGCAACTGTTTACCTGGCTGCGCTGGTGCGCGAGACGATGGGCGCCGATCCGATCTTTGGCGCGATCTACGTCTTCAGGGCAAATCGCGCCGACCGGGTCAAACTCGTCTACTTCGACGGCACCGGCTTGTGTTTGCTGGCGAAGCGTTTAGGAGACGGGAAGTTCTGCTGGCCTGCCATCACCGATGGTGTGGTCATGTTGATGCCGCTCAGATGCAGGCGCTGCTGGAAGGGCGTGACTGGCGGCGTGTGCATGATGCCCGCGAGACGCGCACGCCAGTCGCGGCAAGTTGATTCCGTCGTCGTTGAAAACGCTGGCAAAGCGCGAGCGGCGTTTACAGACCGGATATGGATCTCAGCTTCCCTATTTTACCGGCGAGTACTCACTTGGCAGCGGCCGACATCAGCGCGCCACCTCGCGGCTGGCGAGGTCGGGATAGCGGCGGAGGCCCTGTCTCTCGACCGCTATTAACGACGGAACAGCTGGGACAGATGGCTGCTGGTTGTCCTGAGCGTGATCGCAGCGACGGCAGCCAGTTCAGCTACGGTCCATTTTCCACTGCCACATGGTTGTGGCGATGAGTTTTCGTCGCGGATCGCACCAATCGATCCATGTGGGGTCGTTTGCGGGAGGGGGCGGAATCCTACGCTAAGGCTTTGGCCACCGATATTCGCCGGCGAGGTTGATGTGCTCCCATCCGAGCGGCGAGACATGGGCCAGCAGATCGGGCGATAGCAGCTTTCCATCGCGTTTCTGGTTGGCGACGACTTCGCCCAGCTTCATGGTGTTCCAGAAGATGATGATGGCGGCGAGCAGATTCATACCGGCAATCCGGTAATGCTGGCCTTCGGCGGAACGGTCGCGGATTTCGCCGCGCCGGTGGAAGCTGATGGCCCTCTTCAGCGCGTGATGTGCCTCGCCCTTGTTGAGCCCGATCTGCGCGCGGCGTTGCAAATCGGCATCCAGAATCCAGTCGATCATGAACAAGGTCCGCTCGACGCGGCCGACCTCGCGCAAAGCTGTGGCCAGTTCGTTTTGCCGCGGATAGGAGGCGAGTTTGCGCAGGATCTGGCTGGGTGCGATGCTTCCGGCTGCAATGGTGGCGGCGATGCGCAGGATATCGGGCCAATTGCGCTCGATCATGGCCTGATTGATTTTGCCGCCGATCATGGCCCGCAAGTGGGCCGGGGCGGCCGATGGATTGAACGCATAGAGCCGCTTGGACGGCAGATCGCGGATTCGCGGCGCGAACCGGTAGCCGAGAATGGCGCATGCGGCAAAGACGTGATCGGTGAAGCCGCCCGTATCGGCGAACTGCTCGCGGATATGGCGGCCGGCATCGTTCATGAGCAGTCCGTCGAGGATATAAGCAGCTTCGCTCGCCGTCGCAGGAATCACCTGGGTCGCGAATGGCGCATATTGGTCCGAGACGTGGCTATAGGCTTTCAGGCCAGGGGTATTGCCGTATTTCGCGTTGACCAGGTTCATGGCCTCGCCTTGCTCTGTGGCGGCGAAGAATTGGCCGTCGCTCGAAGCCGAGGAGCCCATGCCCCAGAGCTGGGCCATGGGTAGCGCCGCCTGCGCCTCGACCACCATGCCCAGCGCCCGATCGTAGGCTTCGCCTTCGACATGCCATCTGGCAATGCGAATCAATTCCCAAAACGTGTGCGTGTTCGTCGCGTCGGCCATCTTGCGCAGTCCGAGGTTGATCCCTTCCGCAAGGATGACGTTCATCAGCCCGATCCGGTCCTCAGGGCGCTCCGGTGCGCAGATGCGTGAACGCTTCGGTGAAGCCGGTCGCTGCATCCACCTCCAGCAGGAGGTCGGTGATCCGCGTGGGTGGGATCTGCTTGTAGAGATCGAGCACCAGATCTTCGGCGCCGTCAGGTGCAGCAGCTTCGAGCTTCTCGATATGCAGAATGCCATTTTCGATCGACCCGCCGGGAATCGTGCCCGTGCGTGCTGCGCGCCCCAGCTCGCGCAGCCGGATATCGAGGCGAGATTGCCGATCTGCCAGCCATTCTTCCGGCCGCAATGGCACAGCGAGACGACCGCTTTCCGCGACAGCCTGCGCCGGGACGAGTGCGTGTTTCAGATCACCATAACGCCGAGACCTGGCCAACCAAATATCCCCGGAGCGGAACGCATCGCGCAGATGGAACATCACCGCGATCTCCCATAGGCGAGTATCACCGAACGCCTGGGCACGAAGATGACGATGCCATTTCGAGCTCGGCCGCAGGAAGCCGGTATGGGCAGCATCGTTCAAACCGGCGCGCAGGGCCGTCACCGCTTCCAGAAGCGGGAGCGCGACGGGCGCAGCCCGCAGATCCGGCAGGCGCACCATGCGCGGAGCGTACCGGCGGAAGCGATGATAACCGTCGAGCACATGATTGAGAGGGTCGTCCGCCATGGTGGCGGTCAGCCGGGTTGCCATTGCAACAAGGGTTTTGAAGCCGTCCCACCCTGATCCGCTCGCGATGACGTCGCCCAGAGGCTGGCCGTCGTCCTGTGCATCCACCAGGGCGCCGCCGATTTCGGCGAAGGATTTCAGGGTACCGCGCACCGCGCTCGCTTCGTCGGCGACCTTCGCCTGGCAAATGCGCTCGGACGCCCGGTGAAGCCTGCCGACGATCCGGTCATGGGTTTCGACCACGGCGTCGGCGAGCATCGCTTGCCATTCCGACGCGCAAACGGCCAAAATCGCAATCCGCCTGTCTTCCGGAAGATCGCGCATGCCGTCGGCATAGTACCGTTCGCCTTGCCTGCGCAGACGCGTCACGCGATGAGCGGGAACACCGGCCAGCAGATCCTCGGGGAGATCGATCCGTTGCAGGTATTCGAGCCGGTCGAGCAGCCGGTTGGCAGAAGAAGAGTTCGACCCCGGCTCGAACTGACGCAGCCACACGAAGCGGGTCACCCGATCGTCGGCCGTCTCCTCGAGCAATGACAGCAACTGCTCCCGGATGGCCAGGGACAGCCGACTGGCGATCCTCGTCTCGATCCGCCGCTCTGCATCAACCAGAGCCGTGGCGCAAAGCCGCTCGATCGTGGACCTCGCAGGAAGGACCGTGCGGGTGCGCCGGCACTCCACCACCAAGCGGCGGGCGATATCTTCGTTCGACACTGCCATCTCGGCTTCCTGGAACAGCCATTCCTTCAGCTCGCGCGCGCCACGTCCAGAGAAGGTGCGGAATCCATAGAGCGCCCGCAACTCGGCAAGATGCTCGTGCCGCGTTTCCTCACGGGCGGCATAGTCAACCAGATCGTCGGCACGCAGGCCAAGCTGTGCTCCGATAAATTCGACGACCTCCGCCGGGATCAGTTCGCCAGCGCCAGCACCCGGCCGGGATAGCGCAGGACGCACAATTGCAGGGCGAAGCCGAACCTGTTGTGAGCGCGCCGACGCAACCTGATGTGTCCAAGGTCTTCGTCACTCAGCGTATAGTGCTTGAGCAAATCCGCCTGCGAGGTCGGCAGGCGCAACAGCGCGTGCTTCTGCCGATCGGTTAGAGTGACGCGACGCGGCATCCATGTTCCTTTTTCAAAATCCGATCGTGTTAAAGAGGTTTTGTTTATGAAGCTGGTTGAGATACATTTCCAGCGAACAAATCATTCGTGGCCGGCGCGCCGCCTCAAACCAACGTTTAAGAAACATGCTGATCGGATATGCCCGCGTTTCAAAAGCCGATGGCTCGCAGTCTCTCGACCTGCAGCACGACGCGCTGCGCACCACCGGCGTCGAACAGGACAACATATATGAGGATCGCGCTTCCGGCGGCCGCGATGATCGGTCAGGTCTGGCCGCCTGTCTCAAATCCTTGCGCGACGGCGATGTGCTCGTGGTCTGGAAGCTTGACCGCCTCGGGCGCTCGCTTGCCCACCTGGTCAACATTGTGAAGAATCTGTCGGATCGCAATGTCGGCTTGCGTGTGCTAACCGGAAAGGGCGCGCAGATCGACACCACCACCGCATCCGGCCGCATGGTGTTCGGCATTTTCGCCACTCTGGCCGAGTTCGAGCGGGATCTGATCCGCGAGCGCACCATGGCCGGCCTCGCCGCTGCAAGAGCGCGCGGTCGCAAAGGAGGCCGAAAATTCGCCCTGACCAAAGCACAGGTGCGCCTAGCCCAGGCCGCCATGGCGCAGCGCGACACTTCCGTTTCCGACCTGTGCAAGGAACTCAGAATCGAACGCGTCACTCTCTATCGATATGTCGGCCCAAAGGGCGAACTCAGGGACTACGGTAAGCGCGTGCTCGGCTTGGCGTAGGATTTCGCCCCGCAAACGACCCCTGCCCAGTACGAAGAGCACTTTCGGACATTTCCGAAAGTCGTATCCTCATTCCCGAAGTATGCGACTCCTTGATCTCTTCATTGCAAGGGAACCCAAGGGCACGCCATCGACCATCGTAGTCGCTACTCTCACGATGCGAGGATCCAATCCGCGGCCGCTGACACCGTCGTCTCTAAGGGTTCGGTGATCGTTCGGATCAGGACTCTTGGCTCGCCAAACGGCGGCTCCAAAGCTGCCAACTGGCTCTCGAGCATGGTCGCCTTCATGTAGTGACCGCTGCGGGATTGGAGGCGTTGGAGAAGCAAGCCAGGCTCGCCTGCCAGAAACAGGAAACCAAGAACGGAACTGCCCTTTTCCCGCAATCTGTCACGATAGGCCTTCTTCAGCGCCGAACAGGATATGATCACACCGCTCTCGGATTCCCGCACAATCCCGGCAATATCGTCGAGCCATGGCCATCGGTCGGCGTCCGAAAGCGGAATTCCCAGCGACATCTTCTCGACATTGGCCGCAGAATGGAGGCTATCGCCCTCAATGAAGGGAACGCCCAACCGCCCGGCCAGAGCAGCCCCCACCGTGGACTTCCCGGAGCCCGAAACGCCCATCACAATCAATCTGACTTTCTGCCTCGCTACGCTCCAGTTCATGGCCACACGCGATCCATCCATACGCGGGAATGCGATAGTCTCGCCGGACAGGCATTGGATCGGCCCGGCTTGCGTCAACTCTTCATCTTGCTTCATCAAGGCACGCAAAGCGACGCCCGCAAGCGTTCAGACCGGCACGGAAGTGTATATGGTCCGCGTCCGCGTGAAGAACGAGGCGGCATGGCTGGATATCTCCCGTGGTCCGTGGCTCGATTGCTTGACCCCGCCAAACGGTACGTGCGGCTCCGAGCCTGCCGTCGGCAGGTTTACCGTCACAATTCCGGCCTCCATCTCCCGCTTGAACTTCTGCACGGCGGCAAGCGAGCGCGTGCAGATGCCGGCCGACAGGCCATAGGGCGACCGGTTGGCAATCATGAGCGCGGTCTCCAGGTCCGGAACATCAAGTGTTGCGAGAACGGGACCAAAAATCTCGTCGGTCGCAAGGGTGTCTTCTGGGTCGACACTCTCGAACATATGCGGGACCACGAAGTATCCGGCGTGGGAGGATCGGGGCGCCGGCCCTGTCGTCATGCGGTAGCCCGCGACCCTTGCCTGCTGCAGATAGGTCTCGACCTTATCTCTTTGGGCGGCGCTGACCAATGGGCCGATGCGAACCTCGGGGTCTAGTGGATCGCCGGTGATGAAACGTGTCACCTCCTCGCGCAGATGCTCGAGGAATGTGGTCCGAATGCCTGGTGTCACCAGCACGATGCTGGAAGCGGTGCAGCGTTGCCCTGACCCAAGGAACGCACTCTCGGCCGCTATCCGGGCCGCGAGCGCAGGATCAGCATCATCCAGAACGACCCAGGCATTTTTGCCTCCCAACTCGAGTTGCAGTTCGGCTTCGGTCTCGGCGGCGGCACGGCGAATGCTGCGTCCCGTTTCGATGGAGCCGGTGAACGAAATTGCGTCAATTCCCGGATGCCGAGCAAGTGAGGCGCCAAGCTGTCCGCCGCCGATCAGCAGCGTAAGGACGGATTCCGGCACACCCGCAGCCACGACTGTCTCGACAAGCAGGCTGGTCGAGAGTGGCGTCACCTCGCTCGGCTTCAGAATGACAGAGTTTCCATAGGCCAGCGCCGCAGCAATCTTTGTAGCAGGAATTGCTACCGGGAAATTCCACGGCGTAATGGCAAGCACGACGCCAACCGGCTCGCGCACCACCTCGATCTCCGTATTGGGGCGCGTCGAGGGGTAATGCTCGCCACGCATGCGCAGCACCTCTCCGGCGAAATAGGCGAAGATGTCGGACGCGCGCTGGACCTCCCCCATCGCTTCAGGCAGCACCTTGCCCTGCTCGCGAGAAATGGCCCGGGCAATTGATTGCGAATGCTCCGCTATAAGACGCGACGCCGAGAATAGGATGTGGGTTCGCTGCATCAACGGCATCCGCCGCCAAAAGTCGAAGGCCGATCTGGCGGTCCGGACAGCTCGGTCGGCTTCGAGTGGCTCTGCGAAAACGGCAGTTGCAACCGTCTCGCCTATGTCGGCGGGATTGCGGATCTCGTGAATATGACCGTGTTCAAGCCATTCATTGGCGATTCGGCTGCGGATGTGTGGTGCCGTCATGAAGAAGCTCCAAGGTAATGCGCGAGGTTGTCGGCATTTCGCAATGCCCAAGCCCATATGGTCAGTGTGGGATTGATCCCCGGACACGTCGGGAAAGTCGCGCCAGAATAGACGTAGAGCCCCGGCGTATCGTGAACCTGCCAGTCGGGATCTACGACGCTATGCGCAGGATCCTCGCCAGCCCGGGCCCCACCCAAATCATGGCAGCAGCCAACGCCGGTTTCGATGGGACCACGGCCAATGCGTTCCGCTCCCATTTCCAGCAGCAGCGCCTCTGCACGTTCCTGCATGTGCTCATAGAGGCGGCGGTCTGCCTCGCAGAGATCCCAGACGACCCGGACGACAGGGTCGCCAACGCCACTGCGATCGCGCCACCTGGGATCAAGCAGGAGGCGATTGGTGGAGAGCGGAAGCGCGTCGGCCTGAATCTTGATGGAGGCGCGCCGGTTCCAGCCGCGCAGATGTTGCTTGTAGCCCTCGCCCCAGCGTGGTGCATAGATCGGTGCTGGGTCGCCGGCAATCTGAAGCGGTAGCAGTTGGTTCTCGGTGCTGAGCGTTCCGCCACCGAATATGTCGGGCTCTTCGATTGCACCTTCGGCCATCAGGTCTTCGACAATGATCGCCTGGCCCCCCGGACCGGTGTGCCGGTCGAATACCTTGTCGCTGAACTGCCCCACGACCTGCGGGAACATCTTGGACATGTAACTCTGGCCAAGCTGGCCGTGACTGTTTCCCAGGCCGTCGGGCCGCGCCGAATTACCCGAGAGCGCCAGCAGCCGCACCGTCTCGAACGTATAAGCCGCGACTAGGGTTACGCGCGCGTCCTGCTGCCGTTCACGTCCATCTGGATCGAGATAGGTGACGCCCCGCGCCCGTCCCGCACGGTCTGTCACGATACGCAAGGCCCGACACATGGTTCTCAGGTCGAGATTACCGGTCTCCAGAGCCGCAGGAAGCAAGGTATCCATCGGGGTCCAGCGTTCCCTGATCTCGGCGCCGATGCCTTCATCCCATGGATCATAGGCAGGCGTGATTCCATCGCGTGCCTCGCCTACCCGCCCGACAGGGATGGTGTACGGCTGGTACCCCAGCCGTGTCGCTGCCCCGCGGAACTCCTCACCTACCCTGAACGGTCGCAATGGCTTGAATGGCAGAGGCCGGGAGCGTGGCGTGAACGGACTGGGCTCGCCCGCGACGCCAATCGTCCATTCCAGCTCGGTGTAGTAAGGCTCCAGATCTTCATATCTGATCGGCCAATCGACCAGGCTCGACGCGTCGGGAAGTGCATCCGCAAGGCCGCGCCGGACAAGTGCCGAATAGTGCTGGAAATGATGCGGATGAAAACGCCGGAATCTTGCACCATAGAGTACCGACGAACCGCCGACGCCATTGGCCATCCTGCCTAGCGAGAAGCTCAGGGCGCGATCTTCCACATCAGAGACGTTCCGCACCCAACGCGGGACTTCTGCATTAAACTTAGGTCCGAGAGCGGCCCGGCCGTAAAATGCCTGACCGAGTTCATCGGGGCGGTAAGTTTCGCCGGCCCGCCACGGCCCCGCTTCGAGCACGACCACCTTCAAGCCGCTATGGGCCAGCCGCGCAGCGACAACACTGCCCACGGCTCCGCCGCCGACAATCACAGCATCGACGTCCTTTGCCGGCGGACGCCTGCCAGCATCCAGATCGAACGCCGCGGGCAATGGGCTGGTGCTCCTGCCATGCCACTCCTTCAGTCCTTTGGGAGAGGCATCATCTTGACCGAGACCCCGATGTCTCAGAAATTTCCATCCCAACAGGTCGCAGTTGCCGCCATAAGCGGGATCAGAAAACAGGCCGCGCAGCAGGTCCCGGCGCAGCAATTCGAAGCAGCCAGCCGGGGCAGGATCGCCCCGCTCTAGCTCGCCGATCAGTTCGTCGAGCTGGCCATCTGCCAGATCCGTAACGTCCTTCCCCCATCGCGACCGGGCTGAAGCCGCGAACCAGCCCAGCATCCGCCTGTAGGCAGGCAGGTTTTCCGATTCCGCGCCGGCAAGGGCTCCGTCGACATAGTCGCCCGCCCCCATCCCGGCAGCCGCATAGCCGTCGCCATCGTCGGGAAACATGCGGTCGAATATCGCTTCGAGCCGGGCAGCCTCCGCCTCGCTCAATGCAAGCCGGGCGCGGGCCGGCGTATCAGTGAGTACCATCCACGATAGCCCCTTGCTTCTTTAGTTCAGACTGAAGCTGCCCGATATCGACGGAGCGAAGATCTCCGGGCTGGTTGCCACGCAGGGTGAGTGCTGCGCCAAGGCCTGCGGCCTCGCCTTGCGCCATGCAAGGCCCCATGACACGGGCTGACCCGTGCCCCTCGCGATCGGCCGACATGCAGCGACCCGCGACATAGAGATTGCGAATGCCCTTAGCCACGAGCATGTCGTAGGGCATGTCGTAGGATCCGCCATCCGCCACGGGAATGCGAACCTGTTTGGTGCCGTCCTGATGGATATCGATGTGATGAGAGCCCTTGCCGATGCCGTCCTCGCGCTTGCGGGCATTCCGGACATCGTCCCCGGTCAGCACATAGTCGCCGACCACGCGGCGCGTTTCGCGAATACCGATACGATGGGAGAGGCCGGCAAAGTACGATTTCTCGAAGCCCGGAATGTTCTTCTTCATGAAGGCGATGCTCCGCCATGCCTGGTCGGTGAGGTCGCTAAAGACCCGCGAGAGCGCGACGGCATCTGTCGCGTCGATATTGGCGACGCGGGTCGTGTTGACCGAAACCTCCTTCCGCTCTGACGACACGGGAATGATGCCGATCAGTGCGGTCTGCTGCAGTTCGCCACGCTCGATGCCGCCGGTGATCAAAGGACCGTTTGCCTTGAAGAACACCGCCGGCTGTCCCTGATCGTAGAGGTTCTGTGCACACTCCTTTGGCGTCAAGCTGGCGCCCATCCATTCGGACTCGCCAACCGCCAGATTTTCAGGATGGTCGACACAGAACCTCAGGAGGTCCATCGTATCGACGCCACCTATGCGGAACAGCATCGTGACCGGCTGGAATTCCCCCTTGTCGTTGGAGATCATCATCTGCGCGCCAGCCCGCAGCGCGATGTCTCCGTCGCCGGACGCATCGATATAGACCGGCGCCTCGACCAGCACGCGACCGCGCTTGTTGATCACCACGACGCCCGTGATCTCGTCGCCACGGCGCACCACGTCCTCCGCGAACGAATACATCCAGACGTGGACACCGGCGCGGCGCACAACATTGGCAACGGCAAGCTTCATGATCTCTGGGTCGACGCAGACATACCAGATCAAACGCCAGTCCTTGACTGGGCCGATATACCCGCCGAGCCGTTCATGCTCGTCGAGAATTTCCTTCAGGACGCCGCCGACTATCCATTCGCCGCGCGCGTTGAGGGCGCCGTCGATGCAAAGGCCGGTGATGAGTTCTCCGCCCAGCATTGAACCCGCTTCGACGAGCAGGGTCTTCATGCCGGCCTTAGCGGCGCTGATTGCCGCAGCGATTCCGGCACATCCGCCGCCGGTGACGACGACGTCATAGTTTTCTTGAATCAAGGTCTGAGCCATTCGTAACTCCTAAGGGATGGTGGGAGGAGATCAGGCGAGGGTTTGACCGCTCTCTTGATCGAAAAGGTGGATTTGGCGGGGGTCGAAGCGAACATTGACGGTCTCGCCGGTCGCAACGGAGACTTCTCGCGGATCACAGCGCATACCGATCTCGTCGCCGCTGGCCAGCCGGAGGTAGACGAACAGTTCCGCGCCGGCGAGTTCAGTCAGTATGACCTCGGCACGCATGCCGTCGGTCGCCGACGACGCAATGGCGACTGCCTCCGGCCGAACCCCCAGCGTCACCTTCTGCCTGGCATTCTTGAGCTGCCTTTTGCCGAGCTTGAGTGCCACCGGTCCGCTATGGAAGGTCAGATAGTCATCTCCCTCCAGCACGCCGTCGAGAAAGTTTGTTTCGCGGTCGCCGACGAAATTCGCAACGAAGGTGTTGACCGGGTTGTCGTAGATCTCGCGCGGAGGCGCCACCTGCTGCAACCGCCCCTGTGCGAACACCGCGACGCGATCCGACAGTGTCATCGCCTCCGACTGGTCATGCGTGACATAGACGATGGTCGAGCCGAGCTGGCGGTGAAGTTCCTTGAGATCACGGCGCATCCGCACGCGCAGTCGCGCATCCAGATTAGACAGCGGCTCATCGAGCAGGAAGACGCGGGGGTCGCGGACCATGGCGCGGCCGAGTGCAACGCGCTGCTGCTGGCCGCCCGATATCTCCTTCGGATAGCGCGCAAGCAGATTGCCGATGCTCAATGTCTCGGCCACGCGCTCGACGCTTCGCGAAATGACGTCCTTGTCCGGACGCGGCTTTCGCGCCTCAAGCGGGAACGCGATGTTCTCGGCAACGGTCATATGCGGGTAGAGGGCATAGTTCTGGAAGACCATCGCCAGATCACGCTGTTCCGGCGGCAGATGGGTGATCTCACGCTCGCCGATGTGAATGGTCCCCGAATTTGCGGAAATCAGCCCTGCCAGCAGGTTGAGCGTGGTCGACTTGCCGGAACCCGATGGCCCGAGCAGCGAGACAAATTCCCCGTCGCCGATCTCCAGGTCGAGATCGTCGAGCGCGGTGATCGCGCCATAGCGCTTTGAGACATTCCTGAAGGTGACAGTGGACATGGATTAACCCTTCACCCCACCGCCGGTGAGACCGGAGATGAAGTAGCGCTGCAGAACAATGAAGATGAGGATGATCGGGATGATGGAGATGACAGCCGCGGCCAGCAGCGGACCCCATTCGCGCCCATAGAAGCCGAGATAGAAATAGACCGCGACGGGGAAGGTGCGGACGCTCTCCGAGGACGTCATGGTGACGGCCACGACGAAGTCGTTCCACGCGAAGACCAGCACGAACAAGGCGGCGGCAACGAGCGCGGGCTTGGAGAGCGGCAGCACCACGCGCCGCAATGTGCCAAGCGCCGTGTAGCCATCTATGCGGGCAGCATGCTCGACCTCCACAGGCAGCGAAAGAAAATAGCCGTAGAGCATCCAGATGACGATCGGCAGCTGGTAGGCGGTGTAGAGGAGAATCAGGCCGACATGCGTGTTGATCAGGCCCACGACGCTGAGCAGCGTGAAGGTCGGAATCAGCAGCGACGCGATGGGAATGCTCATCACACCGATGGTGAACACCATCAGCACCTTGCGACCCGGGAATTCGTAGCGCGCAATGGCATAAGCGGCGATAGAGCCTATAGCCAGGGCGCAGACTATGGTGATGGCGGATATGAGGGCGCTGTTTCCGAGGAAGAGCAGCCCCTTGTCGCCGATCACGCGCTCATAGTGTTCGAGCGTGACATCCTGGGGAATGAAGCGCGGCGGCACCTCCAGGATCTGATTGGTCGGCTTCAGAGAGGACAGAACGCCCCAAGCGATCGGCGCCAGTGCGAAGAAGACGATACCGGCATTGACTACGGTTCGTAGGGCTGCGCGCCTGAACGCATGACGCAGGTAGGGATTGTCGTTCATTGGATATTGCCCGCCTTCTTGAAGAGACGCAGGAGAACGGCCACCAGTGCGATGTTGACGATGAAGACCATGATCGCCAGCGCATTGGCTTGTCCGAGCACATTGTCGTTGAATCCAAGGCGGTACATCTTGAGGACGACGGTTTCCGTCGACGTTCCGGGACCGCCCCCGGTCAGGATCAGCGGATAGGTCAGCGTGTTCACCAGATGAATGAAGAGCCGGATCATCGTGATGAAAATCGGCACCTGCAGCAGCGGCAGGGTGATCCGCCTGAATCGATACCAGGCTGAAGCGCCGTCCACGCGGGCCGCCAACTGAAGATGGCCCGGAATGCTCTTCAGTCCGGCGAGCAGCATGATCATGGCAAAGGCGCTGTCTCGCCAGACCGCATTGTAGACGAGCGCGGCCATCGCCGTTTCGGGGTCGGCGAGAATGCTCACGTCACCCATTCCCATGGGCGCGAGAACCAGATCCGAAAGGCCGGACTCTTTCGAGAACACCCATTTGAGGAGCATCGAGCCGACCAGCATTGCGATCATGTAGGGGATCAGCACTACGGCCTGCATGACGCCGTTCAGCCTGTTCGAGCGCTCCAGCCACATTGCCAGTCCGAAGCCGATGACGAAGGTGAGCACGAGCGAGATTACGGAGAATGTGACGGTGACGGCGAGGGCGTTGGCCACGCTTGGCGAGGTAAGCACTCGCCAGTAATTGTCGAAGCCCGTGAAGCTGCGGATCTGGAAGAACTGCACCCGGTTGACGCTGTACCAGAACCCTATGACTAGGGGGACGATGACAAAGCCAAGCTCGACGAGCACCGCCAGCCCGACCAACCGATAAGGCGTGAATTTCTCTGAACTGAACATGATGGACCGTTATTGTGCGGGGCGGAGACGACGCAGGACAGCTTCGCCCGGAGCCTGCTTTACTGGCGGTCGTTGGTGGCTTGCTCGGCCTGGCGCAGAGCATCTTCAAGCGTTGCCTGGCCGAGGATGACCTGTTGCGTGGCAAGATTGAAGTCTGCCTGGGTGCGACCCCAGTTGCACTTACCGGGCATCAGCACACCGCTGTTGGCGAGAATCTCCGATGTGACGCGAAGTCCTTGCCGAACGGGATCAGACATTTCGGGACGTTCGGCGACCGACCGGTAGGTGGGTATCTGCTCGCCTGGCACATTCCAGAGCTTCGCGCCGTCCAGACCCGACATGTAACTGATGAATTTCGCGGCGGCCTCCTGGTTGGGCGATTTTGACCACTGAACGGCCCACCATCCCACAAGCAAGGCTGGTCCCGGCTTGCCGGCATTCGTGCCCGGTACAGGGGCGATAGCCAGATGGCTACCATCCCATCCGGCTGCCGTGCGCTGAATCTGCTCGTAGCGTGAATTCGCGATGATCATCATCGCATAGCGGCCTGCCGCGAACTGGTCTATGGCGTCGTCTGACGACATGGCCAGCGCCTCTCGCGGCGTCACCTTGTCCTTGTCGATCCAGTCAACCTGCATGGTGACGGCGGCGCGACCCGCATCATTGTCGAACGTAGCCTTGCAGCTATCATCGAAGATGCCGCCATTTCCGTCGACCGTCGCCAGAAATGCCGGCGTCACCGAAAAACGTTCCTGACTGAGACCAAGCCCGATGCCCCAGACGTCGTTCTGACCGTCACCGTTGGTGTCCTTCGTCAGCAGTTTTGCTGCCTTGGTCACGCCATCCCAGGTGGCTACGTCGGTCGGTGTCAACCCGGCCGCATCGAACAGATCCTTGCGGTACATGAGCACCCATGTCGACGGAAGTAGGGGCATCGCCTTGACCGCATCTCCGTCCGTCACAGCGCTGAAGCTGCTGTTCAGCAGAAAGTCCTGCTTCTGCTGATCCGACCAGCCATCGAGGACCAGGGGCTTCAGGTCTGCGGCGGCATCGGAATTCATGATAAACCCGAGGTTCTCCGAATTCACCCAGCCGATATCCGGTGCATTCCCGGCGTTCGACCCGAGCACGAACTTTTCGGCCAGCGTCGACCAAACCTGCGGCTCGACCTTGACCTTAATATCGGGATTGACTGCCTCGAAATCAGAAATCATCTGCTTCAGTGCGGCATTGCGACCGCCCTTGGCATTGATGTCGAGGAACGTCCACATCGTCAGCGTCGTCTGCGCGATGGCAGCGCTGCTTGCCATCAGCGACACGGCCAGCAGGCCGCCGCCAATGCTCCAGAATTTCTTCATCCTATTCCTCCCTTGATGTTTTGTCGGACTGTGGTGCCAACCCAAAGTAGAGTTCGCCAATCCGGTCGAAGTGATCGCTCATAATGGCGACCGCCGCGGCCGGATTCCCGTTGCGTATGGCGTGGATAAGCTGCGCGCGAAACTTGATGCCGAGCTGCCAGCTCTCCTTGTTGTCGACCTTCTGGCGTAGCGTGTCCCAAAGCTTGCCGTCACGGACACGCCAAAGCTCGGCGACTGCTGATGCGAAAATCTGGTTCTGCGAAATATTTGCGAGCGTCATGTGGAAGCACCTGTGCTCAGCCGCGGGCGAGACATCCCGCGCGACAAGGTCCTTCATCCGGACGAGGCATTGCTCAAGATCGAGAACATCCTCCGGCGTGGCGCGTTGCGCGGCCAGTTTCGCGCAAGTCAGCTCTATCGTGCGCCGCGCCTCAAACTGCTCAATCGGTCCCGGGCCGAGATCACGCCCCTTTGAAAGCGGGATCATGCGCAGGCCGCCGGCATCGGCGCGCACATAGTTTCCGCCACCCTGCCGGCTCTCCACCAACCCCATGACTTCAAGGGCGATCAAAGCTTCCCGGATCGATGGGCGGCTGACGCCAATGATCTCGGCCAGTTCTCGTTCCGGCGGCAGTGCCGAACCCGGGGGGAAGGTGCCGTCGAGAACAAGCTCGCGCACATGATCGGCTACCTGTTCGTATAGCCGTCTCGGCCGGACGACCTGAAACTCAATGCTTCTCTTGTGCATGTGACCCTCCTGGCAGGAGACTTAACATAATTGGACTTAGAGTCAATTGGCCTTACCAACTGGCCAAAAATTCGAAAAAGCACGCTCGCGCGCTTTCAACGCCAACCTTGGGCGGTGGCGCGTTTCAGCGTTAAGTTTCCACTTTGGTGCTGGTTGCCAAGGCACCCGTCTCAAGGGTGTCAAAAAAGATTCAGAACTGCGAAGTGTCGCACGCCCTGCAATCAGTTTTCCGGATCGAGACTGGGGCTACCCAGGAGTCGCAAGTTCCAGCTCATCCAGAATGGGGCTTTCCCGGATCACCTCGATCATCGTCTTCTGGGACATCATGAAGGTGGGCGACGTCGTCGCCAGTCAGAAACGCGAGGGAAAGCTGCTATCGCCCGATCTGCTGGCCCATGTCTCGCCGCTGGGATGGGAACACATCAATCTTACTGGAGATTATCGTTGGCCAATGCGTTAGCGTAGGATTCCGCCCCCTCCCGCAAACGACCCCCATGTGGTCGTCCCAAAGGAGTATAGCCACGCGACATCATCGACCCCCGTCTTCATCTCTGTGAGAGCAAGGTCAAAACGCAGGATCTCAGGTAAATCTTCTTCTATGTTGCGGGTGAATTCTAAGCTACTTGCTGTTCGCTGATCGAAAAAAGCAACTATAATGTGGTCCTGGGACCTGAAGGGTCATATCGTAAGTGGGTGGAGTACAGACACTGTCGGGCCAATTTGACCTTTTCGATGAAGCACCTGGCTACAGGGAGATACCAAGACGCATTTTCGGGAGAAGACGCTCTAAGGCACCCGTAATCATGGATGTGTGGGACGCCGAAAAGGCAGCGGCACGTCTCGAAGACAGTGGTCGATATAAGGTTTTGCGCAAGCTGGTCCCTCGTCCAATCATCTCCCGGGGCGAAAGCAGGTTTCCTAGGCTTGCGCTCTTGGTGGATACAGAGACAACGGGCCTCCAGCACGCCCGCGACGAAGTCATCGAGATCGGTGCCATAGCCTTCACGTATGATGACGATGGGCGGATCGGTGACGTTGTCGACGTTTATGGTGGCCTGCAGCAGCCATCTGCCCCAATCCCGGCTGAAATCACGAGGCTAACAGGGATCACTGATGATATGGTCGCGGGACAGGCGCTCGAGATGGCTAAGCTAGATGCCCTTATCGAACCTGCAGACCTAGTGCTCGCTCACAACGCTGCCTTTGACAGACCATTCTGCGAGAAGCTGACTCCGTCATTCATTCCAAAGGCTTGGGCATGCTCTGTGAAGGAGATCAATTGGGCGGAACTTGGATTTGAAGGCAACAAGCTCGGCTATCTCGTCGGCCAGTCTGGGCTGTTTCATGATGGGCATCGCGCCACAGACGATTGCCACGCTCTCCTCGAAGTTCTGGCCGGTTCACAGGGAGACGCTGGCCGAACGCCCTTTGCGCAACTGCTGCAGGCCAGTGCGGCCCAGCGTGTTCGGATTTTTGCTCAGAATTCGCCTTTTGACATGAAGGACCACCTCAAGAACCGGGGATATCGCTGGTCTGATGGATCAGATGGTCGGCCGAAGGCCTGGTGGATCGAAGTTGATGAGGACCTCTACGACGCCGAACTCCGCTATCTTCGGACAGAGATCTATCGTTGGGAGGATGCCGATCCTTTGACGTTGCGGCTCAGTGCACACGATCGTTTTCGCATGGGATAAGGGCGCCTATACGCATTCGATGATGGAGGCGTGTCTCAAGTGGATCAACGGGTGGTGGCTTCGCGATTTGACCATGAGCCCGGAAATCAATGGCTTCGTGAGTTCTGCTCGGGATTGTTCCTGCAGGAAGGGATCCGTTCTGCTTTTTGCGCGAGAAAGAGGCTACTCGAGCGTTCAGGACAGCTATGCCGTTGGCACGACCGCCATGGCGGTTCCGATTGTGCGTCGCGCGACGGGTGTGCCGATCGGCACCCTAAGCGTCGCGGGTCCATCGATGCGGCTGAGTAGCCAAACGCATGGATGAGATACTGCCCTGGCTCGTGTCAAGCACGAAAGAACTTGAAGCCGCCAGCACATCATCACCGATATTCTTGGGGCAGTAAGTTAGTCCCCGGCGCGAGTTCATGCCGCTGTCCCCCTAGCCCAGTGCACTGTCCTTTAGGCCATTGGCAAACGAGCTAGCGTCGCACGGTTCCACCTCGAGCTCTATCCTCCGGCCGATATTGACGGTATGTCTGCGAGAACAGCCGCAGGTATTGTCGTCAATGTGGTCGGCACGATCGTCCGGCAGGTTTGAAACGGCTTTCTCTCGCAGAGCGCCCACCTTGAAAGGGGTTGGAATCTCTTGCTGGCGCCTCGGTCTGCGAGCGCGTATAACTATGTTTAATACGCGACTACGTATATCTGACCTTTATACGCGACCCCGTATATTGAAATGATATACGCCCTCGCGTATATTTGTACGTGAAGGCAGCCATGAACGAACAGATCGCCCGCACAGAAAAGCAACTCGGCGCCATCCTGCGCCGCGCCCGCAAGCAGGCGCGGCTGAGCCAAAGTACGCTCGGCGAACAAATCCACCTACGGCAGGGCACAGTCTCGCGCCTCGAAGCCGGAGAACCCGCCGTCCAGTTGCGTACCCTGATGGAAGTCCTCTCGGCGCTCAATCTCGAACTGGTCGTCCGAGCGCGCAGCCAGGGCAGCCTCACCGACATCGAGGATTTGTTTTGATGGCACGGAAGCGCGCCCACGTTCCTCTTAATGTCTTTCTGAACAGTCGCCACCTGGGCGTACTGCGCCGTGAGGCGACAGGGGCGATTGACTTCCAGTACGGGCGCGACTGGTTGGACTGGCGCGGCACATTCCCGGTGTCGCTGTCACTGCCTCTGCGCGAGGATCGCTATATCGGCACCCCGGTCATCAACGTGTTCGACAACCTGCTGCCAGACAGCTATCCGATCCGTAAGCGTGTCGCGGAGCGCGTCGGCGCTGACGGCACAGACACCTTCAGCCTGTTGACCGCCCTCGGCCATGACTGCGTCGGTGCTTTGCAATTCCTGCCCGACGGAACGGATCCGGGCACCGCCGGTGACACCGCGGGCAAACCGGTCAGCGACGACGAGGTCGCCGATATCATCAAGAACCTCGCCGCCGCGCCGCTCGGCATGGGCGAGGACGAGGATTTTCGAATCTCCATCGCGGGTGCTCAAGAGAAAACCGCTTTGCTGCGCAAGGACGGCCAGTGGTTCAAACCGACCGGCACTGCCGCCACCACCCACATTCTAAAACCGCAGATAGGCCAAATGCCTAATGGTATCGACCTCTCGAACAGCGTCGAGAACGAATATCTGTGCCTGAAACTGGTGGAAGCGTTCGGCCTCCCCGCCGCCAACGTCGAGTTCGCGGATTTCGGGGAACGCCGCACGCTGATCGTCGAACGCTTCGACCGCCTTTGGACAAAGGATGGACGATTGCTACGGCTTCCGCAAGAGGACACCTGCCAGGCCCTGTCGATCCCGCCCACCAAAAAATACCAGTCCGACGGCGGCCCAGGCATGCGGGAGATCATCAACCTGCTCAAAGGCAGCGACACGCCGGAAGTCGACATCGCAATATTCATGCGCGCCTGCATCATTTTCTGGCTGCTGGGCGCGACCGACGGTCACGCGAAGAACTTCAGCATTTTCCTCAGCCCTGGCGGACGGTTCCGCATGACGCCGCTATACGACGTCCTGACTGCGCAGCCGAGCCTCGACGATGGCCAAATCCCGCGCAAGAAATTCAAGCTCGCCATGTCGGTCGGAACAAACCGCCACTCCGCCATTCACGACATCGTGCCACGCCATTTCCTACAAACGGCGGACATCGCCGGTGTCGGCAACCCGGCGATGAAGGCGATCTTTGAAGATATCGCAGCGAACGCCGAAGGGCAGGCAGAGGCCGTGATCGTGGCGCTACCCAAGGGATTTCCAGAGCAGCTGGTGACATCAACTATGGCGGCTCTCAGCCACCGTATCCGGCTCATCGCCGATTCATTGGCAGCAGTCGCCTCTGTCTAAGGCAAGAAACCATTCGCGCATCGCCATTCTTGGCTGGGGCTCGCTGCTCTGGGACAAGCGTCTGAATTCAACGAATAGCACGAAGACTAGCGGCCCGGCGGGCCTTTCTGACCGATGGAATTCACCGGCGCCTTGAAATTCCGCGACGGCGTGCTTACACCTGCGCTTTCGAAGCGGGTATTATCGAGCACAATCCCGCCCACTTCCAGTGGTCGAATATCTCGAAGAGCGCCGCCGGCGACTGTGAGAATGGGCGTCGGTCTTCGCCGGAGCCGCGCCACATGAGGGCCGGCGCGGCTTGTTTTCTGGAGCCATAACGCACCTGCATGGAACTAAAACCCCTGTGATAGCTTCTCAATTCCGAGGTTGCGTGCCGTGTCAACCGGACGTGACAGGGATGATGAATGCGAGGGTTTTCCGGTTCTCCTCGTGGCCAACGGATCGGCAGTCGAGCGTCCCCCTGTCCGGCCCGCGCCTCAGCTCCGTCATCGTCCTGCGGCGGACGCTCGTTGAGGGAAGGGAGTGGCCATGGCAAGCGACAAGCTATCAACCTACAAGCAAAAGCGCGATTTCCAAAAAACTCAGGAGCCAAGTGGCCAAGCGAAACTGAAGTCGTCGAACCGCCGCCGTTTCGTGATCCAGAAGCATGACGCGAGCCGATTGCACTACGACCTTCGATTGGAGCTCGATGGCGTATTCAAGTCCTGGGCGGTGACCAGGGGCCCGTCGCTCGATCCACACGATAAACGACTTGCCGTTGAGGTCGAGGACCATCCGCTCGACTATGGCGATTTTGAAGGCACGATCCCGAAAGGCCAGTACGGTGGCGGAACAGTTATGCTTTGGGACCGCGGTTATTGGGAACCGGAGGGAAACAGGAACCCCGAACAGGCGCTGTCGAAAGGCGATTTCAAGTTCACTTTAGAGGGCAAGCGGCTGCGCGGCAGCTTTGTCCTGGTGCGGATGAAACACGACCGTGACGGTGGCAAGCGCACCAACTGGCTTCTCATCAAGCACCAGGACGATTATTCAGTTGAAGAAAACGGCGCCGTCATTCTGGAGGAGAACGCTACCTCTGTGGCTTCCGGACGCACCATGCAAGCTATTGCCTCTGGCAAAGGAAGAAAGCCAAAACCGTTTATGACTGTGTCCGGCGATCTTCAGGCTGATGCTGTATGGAATAGCAATCATGGCCTCGCAGCCGACAAACGTGCTGCGGGGACTGCAAAAAAGAAAAAAACGGCGTCCGCCAGCACGTCGAAGTCGAAACTGCCCGACTTCGTTGCTCCGCAACTCTGCGAGACACGCCAGCGCCCGCCGGCTGCCGATGGCTGGATACATGAAATCAAGTTTGACGGCTATCGCATCCAGATGCGGATCGAGAATGGTGAGGTTAGGCTGATGACCCGCAAGGGATTGGATTGGACGGCCAAGTATCCTGCGATCGCAGGCTCCGGAGCCAAGCTGCCTGACGCAATCATCGACGGCGAGATTTGCGCGCTGGACGAGAACGGCGCGCCAGACTTCGCTGCCCTTCAGGCGGCCCTGTCGGAAGGCAAGACCGATGAGCTGGTGTTCTTCGCGTTCGACTTGCTGTTTGACGGACATAAAGACCTGCGGGAGCAGCCCCTGACCAAGCGGAAGAAGCGGCTTGAGGAGTTGCTTGGCGATGCTGGAGACGATCCGCGATTGCGCTTCGTTGAGCATTTCGAGACCGGTGGAGCCGCTGTGCTCCGCTCAGCCTGCCGTTTGTCGCTCGAGGGCATCGTCTCGAAACTGGCCGATGCCCCCTATCAGTCCGGTCGCACCGAGACCTGGGTAAAGTCGAAGTGTCGTGCCGGGCATGAGGTGGTGATCGGCGCCTACGCAACAACCAACGGCAAGTTCCGCTCGCTGCTGGTTGGCGCCAACCGAGGACGCCATTTCGTTTATGTCGGTCGCGTGGGTACCGGCTATGGCAGTAGCAAGGTCGATGTGCTGATGTCCAAGCTGCGAAAGCTCGAGACGACTAAGTCACCGTTCACGGGCATCGGAGCGCCAAAGAAGGACCCCAATGTGGTGTGGGTCAAACCGGAACTGGTGGCAGAGATCGAGTTCGCGGGCTGGACCACGGACGGGCTAGTACGCCAGGCAGCCTTCAAAGGCTTGCGCGAGGACAAACCCGCCGAAGAGGTGGTAGCTGAAAAGCCAGCCGCGCCGAGCCAAGCGGAGCCCCCCGATCCTGAGATCGACACCGACACACCATCAGCAAAGACATCTCGTCGTCAGGGCGGAAAAGAGAATGTGATGGGCGTGCTGATCTCCAATCCGGACAAACCGCTATGGCCGGACGCGCTCGACGATAAGCCGGTAACCAAGGTCGAACTTGCCCAGTATCATGAAGCCGTCGGCCACTGGCTGATCGATCATATTAAAGGCCGGCCGTGCTCCATCATTCGAGCGCCGGACGGAATCGGCGGCGAACAGTTTTTCCAGCGCCATGCTATGCCGGGAACTTCAAACTTGATCGAGCTGGTGGCAGTCTTTGGTGACAAGAAACCTTATCTGCAGATCGATCGCGTCGAAGGTCTCGCGGCGATCGCCCAGATTGGTGGGGTGGAGTTGCATCCTTGGAATTGCCAACCAGGTCAGCCGGAAGTCCCTGGTCGTCTCGTGTTCGATCTCGATCCTGGCCCAAACGTGACCTTTGCAACCGTGGTCGAAGCCGCCCGCGAGATGCGCGACCGGCTTGAGGAACTTGGGCTCGTGAGTTTCTGCAAGACGACCGGCGGTAAGGGCCTCCATGTGGTTACGCCGCTCGCCGTGTCGAAGGGCAAGAAACTCGCCTGGCCGGAAGCCAAAGCTTTTGCACACGACGTTTGCTTACAGATGGCCCGAGATAACCCTGACCGCTATCTGATTAAAATGGCGAAGAACCAGCGCCATGGCCGCATCTTCCTCGATTATCTGCGCAATGACCGGATGGCGACCGCGGTCGCGCCGTTGTCGCCGCGTGCTCGACCCGGCGCCACTGTATCGATGCCGCTCAACTGGAGCCAGGTGAAGACAGATCTCGATCCGACGCGCTTTACCATCCGAACTGTACCGGCATTGCTGGCGAAGTCGACCGCCTGGCAAGATTATTGTGATGGCCAGCGCTCGCTCGATCAGGCCATGAAACGGCTCGCCAAGTCAATGAAACAGGTCGCTTAAGCAGCAGCAACAGTGACACCCATCCGCTGTGGTCCTCTGTTTCTTTTGCTAACCAAGCAGGCCGGCTAGAAAAGAGGATCAGGTCAAGCCAGCTCGTAAACTAAGGCCTGATCCTGACCATCGCGCAGGCCTTTATATGAGGCGTGCCGCAAGTTGCCATCGTCCGTCCAACCGCGAAATTCAATCTCGGCTATCAAATCTGGTGTCACAAAGACGTATCTCTTGCCCTTCAAAGGCACGACCGGCTCCTGAACCCTCAACGCGTCCAGCGACTTTCTCAGAAGAGACGCATCTTTTTCCTTAAAGCCTGTTCCCACGGCCCCGACATAGACCCACTCACGGCCTCGCCTTCCTGCAAGCAGAAGACTCCCGATCCCACCTCGCGCGCTTTCTGACTGCTCGTAACCGATGATCATGAAGCTTTCGCTCTGCACGCATTTGATCTTGAGCCAATCACCAGTGCGACCGGAGCGATACGGTCTGTCTCGGCGCTTGGCGATGATGCCTTCCATCCCGGTCAAGCAAGCGTTCGCCAACAACTCGTTGCAATCACCGTCCACTTCCTCGGATAGCTGGATTGCCCCGGCGACCCCATCGAGAAGGTCTTCCAGAAGGTGGCGACGGACGGAAAGCTCGGTTTGTGTCAGATCGTGCCCATCGAGATAAAGAAGGTCGAAAGTGAAGAGCACTGATTCCGTCGAGGCTCGTTTGCCCCCGCGCCCACCTAACGATCTTTGCAGCGCGCCAAAGTCGGATCGGCCATGCTCGTCCAGGACAACCGCTTCGCCATCCAGAATCGCCGTCCTAATCCCAAGCTCCTTGGCGGCAGTCGCGATCGCCGGAAAGCGATGCGTCCAATCATGGCCACCACGGGTGATAATCCGCACCCTGTTCGATTCAATGTGAACAGCCAGGCGATACCCATCCCATTTTATTTCGTAGGACCAGTCAGGGCCAGTCGGTGGTGCCGACTTCAGTAATGCCAGACAAGGTTCTATCCGATCGGGCATCGGATCGAAGGGTAGGTTTTGTTGTGCCACGTCGCGCTTGCGTCTGGGCTGTGATTGGACGATGAGGCCGTCATCGTGAAGTAGCGGCTGGGAGCGTTTGGTCATTTCCCGCTCCGGATTTCCGACGCGACCGACTTCTTCAAAGCGTCCATGATATTGATGACGTTGCTTGGTGCTGACGATGGGACCGCAGCTTTGCCCTTCACCCTGGACGGCTTCCTCATTGACTTCTTTTTGGCTGCAATGATATCGAGCAGGTGGTCCTGGACGGGATCGACGACCATCGTCGGGTCCCAGTGCCGGGTCTGCTTTTTTATAAGTTGCTGGATCAACGGCATCATCTCGCTGTCGGCGGATTTGTCGCCGATGGACGCGAAATAGGTGTCCTCGTCTCGCACCTCATCGCCGTAACGTAATGTCCAAAGAACGATACCTTTGCCGCGCGGCTCCAGCATGACCGCTCGCTCTCGGCGGGTAATCACCAAGCGTGAAATGCCGACCATACCCTTTGACACCATCGCGTCTCTAATCACCGAGAAAGCCTCCTGACCGACAGCGTCATTCGGCGACAGGTAATAAGGCGTATCAAGCCAAATCCACTCGATGCTTTCGCGTGGTGCGAAGGTGGAAATGTCTATCGTCTTGGTACTGTCGAGTGCGACGTTTTCAAGTTCTTCGTCCTCCAGGATAATGTATTCATCCTGCCCACGCTGGTAGCCCTTGACCGAATCCTCGTCCCTGACTTCTGTGCCGGTTACCGAATCCACGTAATGACTGACCACACGGTTTTGGGTCTGGCGATTGAGCGTGTGGAAGCGCACCTTCTCGCTTTCTGACGTTGCCGGCATCATCTGCACTGGACAGGTGACGAGCGACAGTTTCAGATAGCCTTTCCAATATGGGCGAACTGCCATTCAACTCTCCAATCAGCCTGCTCGGCGCGCAGGCAGCGCGGCCGGAGGCTTTGCGGGCGCGGCAGGGTTGCCCATTTTCTTACGACGGGTGCCTTTGATGGAAGGCGTGTCGGTCCCGCGCGACGCTGCTTTGGATGCAAGGGCGGCGCTTTCACGCAGCGCCTTCAGCAGGTCACTTTGCTTTGATGGAGCCACCGCTTTTTTCTTGGGCAGCGTCCGGCCTTCGAGTTTGGCCCTGACCAGCTCGGCGACCGCAGCTTCGTATCGATCGTCGAAGGCGCCGGCATCGAAAGTTCCGCTCTTTCTCCCGATGATGAGTTCTGCCAATTCCAGCATCTCGCCTTCCATCTTCAGTTCCGGCAAATCTTCGAAAGCTCTCTCGGAAGAGCGGACCTCATAGTCAAAATTGAGGGTCGTTGCGATGAGACCCTTGCCATGAGCGCGTATCAATACCGTTCGCATGCGGCGAAAGAGGACCGTGCGGGCGATGGCGGCGACCCTGGCTTTTTTCATCCCGTCGCGCAACAAAACAAAAGCTTCGGCGCCCAGCTTGTCGGGAGCAAGATAGTAGGGCTTATCGAAATAGACGTCGTCGATTTCGTCACAAGGTATAAAGGCATCAATCTTCAGCGTCTTGTCGCTTGCCGGGACTGCGGCGGAAACCTCGTCTGGCTCGAGCACGATATATTGGCCGTTCTCGATCTCGTACCCTTTCACTTGGTCGTCACGCTCAACCGGATCGCCGGTCTCGCTGTCGATAAACTCCCGCTTGACGCGATTCCCCGTCTTGCGGTTGAGGGTGTTGAAGGCGATCCGCTCGGAGGACGACGCGGCGGTGTACAGAGAAACCGGACATGACACTTCACCGAACTTGATGAAGCCTTTCCAATTGGCTCTTAGCGCAACCATACACAGAACTCCCGCACAACTTAAGCGATTCAATCGGATCGTGATGCAATTTTTCCGAGTCCAAAACGAATCATTTTCCAATGACTTAGACGCGCTACGAGGCCCGTTGATCCGTCGCTAGGTTAGGGCTTTGATTCGCATGCATCTTTTGATCCAAAACCGCGTTTATCCGAGCATCGACTTCCAACAAGAGAAAGGAGCCCGTTATGGCCAAACGCGAACTGATCGATACCGGAACCGATAAGCGCTACGTCCGGCGTGAGAAAGATGGCAAGTTTAAAGAGAGTGTTGACGTATCGAGATCGCTCTCAGCAGACGCCCGGCACAAAGCGACGCATGATGCTAGGCCCGGTGAGGGGGATAAGGGCGACCACAAGGCTGGACAAGGTGGGTAAGGCTCCGCACATACCTCGCCGGTGATACCAGCGTCGGCGACACTGGTACCCACAGCGTGGCATAGTGTGGGAGTGAACTAGCGAAGCAACAAAGCAGGCTGGCAAAGATGCGGAGGTTGACTGGCCTTCGCCCTGGCTAAGCGGCACGGAGCCCTGTTGCCTTGGTCAGCTCAGCTGAGAGTAACGAATCAAGAGACATATCTTTTCGAATGAGGCCGTGGCTCCATCTGCTGCGAGAACCCGGTGCGTTCCAAGGCGGACAGTCAACGATGGGATACCAACAAACTCCAACGACGATCACACCGTGGAACTGGGCCATGCGGACCTGATCAAGAATATGCCGCAGCCACGTGCCCTTATGCAACCTGGGATGACGACGATGGTGAACAGGATGGCCATCGTGCCAGCTGGTTTCGGAAACCATGATTGGCTTGCGGTACCGACCCCAGGTCGACAACAGCACTTTAATCAAAGAGGTCCGCGCCGTGTGCGGATAGTAGTTGACGCCTACAACATCGACGTCGACGGCCGAAACAATGGCATCTGTCGCCTCGAACTGCCGATCTCCGACACCGGTTATAGGGTCATTCGTCATTATACCGATGTTGGGGTGGTGATCGCGGGCAACGCGTGCCATGGTTACCGCCATGTCAACAGCCTCGTGACGTGGCACGCCAGCGATGGCAGGATAGACAGAAGGTTCGTTGACGGGGCAGAGCCGGAGCTTATCCGGCCCGTTCACCGCCAACGCAGCGTCACTTACAATCCTCGCACATCGAGCGGGATCTTGGTTTCGATGGTAATGTGAAAGATCCCATATCGCTTCCACACCCGCCTGCCTTGCAATCCTAAGACGCTCGATGGCGCGATGCCCGGGCACAAGTCCATCGCGTACTGTCTTTACCCCATGCTCACGGACGATGCGAAAATGGTCAAGCATCCGCGATTGGGCGGTGTGGTGGGTCGTAGTCAAAAGGTCATGGCGACCCCGGTGAACGAGACCGCACTCGAAGCCTGCCAGGATCGAGCTCTTGAAGAGCTGTCTATCTCCAAATGGAAGCATTTGCTGCAGCTGAAGCTACCTTGCATACGGAGCGCATCTAAGCGCTAAGCCTGAGGTGTCGTCGCAATAGGATCAAGCAATGGCATATCGTTTTCTACCACCGTCGCCAATGCGTCGGTCATTGTGCCTGTGTAAAGGGTTTAGACAGCCGCCTTCTCCTCCTGGTAGCTCGGGCATAGCCCGCAGCGACAATGACTTTGACCGCTCGATTAGCAGAAACATATCACCCATTGCGGCCTCCTTCGGAGACCGTGAATCACAAGTCAATCGGAAATAATTGGTCCTGAACTTAGGCGGTCGTCGCATCCATGCGACCAATAGCGCCGAAGAAGAGTTATCCTTCCCAGAAGCAGGCAGTTCTTGGTGGACCTGCGTATAACATTTGATATCCGACGTTGGCGGAACATAATTGAATCTCTCATGTTGATGACCAGTATCCATACGCGGTCACCAATGGCAGAGCATGATGAAGACAATCCACGGGGCGTCAGCCCCCTGCGTTTCGCGCTCTTTTGGGCGGTGTAGCAGCGGCACGTGCTAGCGCGATGGACGAAGCGCACTTACTACCGATGGCACTGTCTGCCGAGCACCTTTGGGAAAAAGAACCAGCGCGCCTGGGTCGTAAAGTATGCGGAGATAGCTTTGGTAGTACCGCTTGAAATCCGTCAATTCCCAATGTCAGCCGGAATCCTACTGGGATTGGGCCTCGGCGGTTTTTTTGACGGCATCGTTTTCCATCAGATTCTTCAATGGCATCACATGGCAACGAGCGCCGGATATCCAGCACACTCTCTGTCCAATCTCCAGCTGAACGTGATGCTCGACGGACTGTTTCACGCCGCGACATATATCTTCACCGTGGTCGGTTTGACTGTCCTCTGGCACTCAGCACGCAAGCAGCACTTCAAGTGGTCGGCGCGGCTGCTCATCGCCTCGATGCTGATGGGATTCGGCATCTTCAACGTGGTCGAGGGAACCATAAACCACCATATTCTTGGCCTGCATCATGTCAATGAAACCGTACCACCCGATCAATGGATTTACTGGGATGCAGGGTTTCTTATCCTGGGTGCTGTTCTGTGGATCGGCGGGTGGCGGATGTTCAAGTCTGAACAGGTTAAAACCCGGACTTGACCGGACAGCCCTGGCAGAGGTCATGGCTGCTATAAACGACGCCGCTTCGGTCTGGCGGGTACTGCTTGCTGGGCCCGCAGCACATGTCCCGCGCCAAAGAGCAATTCGGTCGCCGCTATCTTTTCCTGTTGCATATCGCAGGTACGGGCTGGAATTGAGACTGTCGTACAGGCAGAGCGGGTTTTCCGATCACCTCAAATCATAGTAAAAATCGCAGATGAGGTCAGCCACCTTTGCCGCCTCGAAGTCGGTCATATAGGCTGCATTCTCAACCGCCGTCATTGTCAGATCATCATGGTCGATCGCCAACCGGTCGAGAAGGCGGGCAAAACTGATCTTCAATTCCGCCTCAGTTTCGAATTCGTCGATGGTCACCTGAAGGATGCTCCGTGTGGCGTCGATCACCCGGGTCTGGATGGTGTCTGTCGAAGTCGCAAGCAGGCGTATCGCCGCGAAGAACTGATCGCGAGCGTTGTTGTATGGTTTGTCCATTTGGGTACTTTCCTTGCCGTCGGGGGCCTGGACGAGGGCGCAATTGACGACATTTCGAGTAACTGAGCGCTTGATGCCTGCGCGGGTGACACCCTAGCAGACCGATGGTCGCTTTGATACTTGTAACCGCCCAGCATATCGGGGCGCAGGCCGGTATGCGGCGCTCGATATGGCCATGACCGAGTTCGAGAGCGAGGCACCACCGACGTATGAAAACAACTTGCAGACGCATAGGGAAACCTGTTTGTAGCCGGTGAACGGCAGTCGAACCCGCCGCCTTTCGGTCTACCCCGAGATTGAGATCCCATGCCATTCAGTGACCCGAACCACCCGCTCAGAGAAGTCGCAAATTTGAAGCGGGCCCTGCATGCCGCGGGCGTGGCGCTTTGGTCTTGGCGTGTCGAGACCGATGCTTTTGCCATGGACGATAAGGGTTTTGATTTATGGGGCTTGCCCCCTGCAGACATCGTTACGTTTGAGGACCTGTCGTCTCGTATTCATCCCGCGGACCGGGACCGCGTGCGCGCAGCTTTCACGGCAACGCGCGGGGTCGTTGGCGCCTACGAGATCGACTTTCGTATCATGTTGGGTGAGGAAATCCGTTGGGTCTCGGCGCTAGGGCTTGGAAACGACGAGGGATTGCACAGAGGCAAAATGTCCGGCGTTTTTCTTGATGTTACCGGGCGCAAGCAGGCGGAGGAAGGCCACGAATTGCTCGCGGGCGAGATGAGCCACAGGGTGAAGAACCTGCTGGCCATTGCTTCGAGCCTCACCAATCTCACGTCCCGGTCCGCCACCACAGTTCCAGAAATGGCGAAAGAGCTGACGGAACGGCTGTCGGCGCTCGGCAGAGCCCATGACACGGTCCGACCTCTGCCGGGACATCAGGGGCGTGCCGCGCTTCTAGGGGATCTTCTGGCGGTGCTGCTTGCGCCATACGACGACTCCGGTGCTTTCAGTGGACGCATAAGGGTGGCGGTCCCAAGAATGGGAATTGGCGAGCAGGCAGCCACAACGCTGGCACTGGTCATTCACGAGTTGGCGACCAACTCTGTTAAGTATGGCGCGCTTTCCGTAGCGTCTGGCATGCTCGACATTTCCGGGACGGGCGACGACCATGAAGTATGTCTTGCGTGGACGGAGCGAGGCGGCCCTCCTGTTCAGGCCCCGGAAGGCGAGGGATACGGAAGCAAGCTGCTCAGACGAAGCGTGGCCGGCCAGCTTGGCGGCAGCATCGAGACCGATTGGTCGCCAGAGGGAATTATCATCACATTGGTCATGAACTTAGGCAAACTCTCCACCTAGCAGCATCGAGAGCTGGCCTGACCCCATAAGGTGGTTTCAGTCTTATTGTATGATCGGCTTTTCGGCCATGGCCTGGGCAGATGGCGTGTCGATCCGGGGGGCGGCGCAGGCCAGATGATCGCCTGCGGTGCCGGCGGTTTATCTCCGAGCGATGAGTCCGGCCGCGGTATTGTAGTAGCGCCGCCATGCCTCAATGATGACCTAGCCTCGGCGATGCTGTAGAAGATCTCACCGTTGAGCAGTTCGTCGCGAAGCTTCGAGTTGAAGCTCTCGGAGCAGCTGTTCTCCCACGGGCTTCCCGGCTCGATGAACGCAGTCTTCGCACCGACGGCGACAATCCACTCCCGCACGGCCTTGGCGATGAACTCCCGGCCGTTGTCGGAACGAACATGGCGGGGCACACCGCGCAGGATGAACAGGTCCGACAGGGCGTCGATGACGTCGGTCGAGTTGAGCTTGCGCGCGATGCGGATCGCCAGGCACTCCCGGGTGAACTCGTCGATGATGTTGAGCATGCGGAACCTCCTGCCCTCGTGGGTCCGGCCCTCGACGAAGTCTTAGCACCAGACATGGTTGGGGTGCTCCGGCCGAAGCCGGACGCACGATCCGTCATTCAGCAGAGACGACCTCTCTTCGGTTGCTTCTGGGGAGCCTTCAGCCCCTCCCGCCGCCAGATGCGCTCGACGCGCTTGGCATTCACCGTCCAGCCTTCGCACCGCAGCATCGCGGTGATCCTGCGATAGCCATAACGGCCATAGTGGGAAGCGAGCCGGATGATGTCGGCGGTCAATGCCTCTTCATCCGGCCTGCTTCCAGGCCTCTTGCGCTGGGTCGAACGGTGCTGGCCCAGAACCTTGCAGGCGAAGCGCTGCGAGACGGAGAATTTCGCCATGACATGGTCGATGCGTCGGCGGCGGCGGGAAGAGCTCAGAAGTTTCCCGAGGCAGCCTCTTTCAAGATCAGTTTCTCGAGCGTCAGGTCCGACACCACCTTGCGAAGCCGCTCGTTCTCTTTCTCAAGATCCTTCAGCCGCTTTTGCCTGGTCACCCTTCAGGCCACCGATCTGATTGCGCCAGCGGTAATAGGTGAACTGCGTCACGCCGATCGAGCGAACCGCTTCGCCAACAGATCAGCCCTGAGACAACAGAACATCGACCTGGCGCAGCCTCGCGACGATCTCTTCGGGCTTGTGCTTCTTCTGGGGCATTCCAACGTCCTATCCAAATGGCTCAATCGCCTACCTCAGGGAGGACCACTTTTCAGGGGGCAGACCGCTTGACGCGTCGGCGCGGGGAAGCTAGCATAAAAATATAAAACGATGTTTCATTAAATGAAACGCATAAAGGAGGGCAGGGTGGAGAATTCGGCGAAGGAACCGGGAGGGACGAGCACGCTCGATCTGGCCTTGCGCCTGATCGATTATCTCGCCACCCAAAACCAGCCGCTCACCCTTGCTCAAATTGCAAAGACGTTCGGCGCCTCCAAGGCAACGGTCTATCGCCATCTCGTGACCCTGCAGCGCCATGGCCTGGTGCGGCAGGACGCGGATACAAGCCGCTACGAGCCCGGCATCAAGCTGCTGATGCTCGGGGAAAGCGTGCGTGCCCGCTTCGACGTCGCCACCATCGGTCGGCAGGAGGCCGAGCAACTCGGCGCGGCGACCGGCCAGGCGGTGACCATTTGCCGTCTGATTGACTGGAAACTCGTGGTTCTGGATCTTCTGCATGGCCGCACGGTCATCGAATTTGGCACCCGCCCGGGCACGGAACTGTCGATCCATTCCTCGGCGCACGGCAAGATCTGGCTGGCCTATAGCGGACCTGAGCTTTTCGATCACGTCGTCTCGCAGCCCATGAAGCAATGGGCGCCGCGCACGATCACCGGAGCGGAACGGCTGCGCGAAGAGATCGCACTTGTTCGCGAGCGCGGCTGGGCCGCTGCTCCGGACGAGTTGATCACGGCGGTCAACGCGCTCGCCGCGCCGATCTTCAATCACCACAACGACATCGTCGGCTCCGTCGCGATCGTCGGTGCGACGCAATTCATTCCGGAACCACCGAATCCGGAGCAGATAGAGGTGGTCCTCGCCACGGCGCACAGGATCTCCGAACGACTTGGATGGAGGAATACGTAAATGACCTATTCGCTGGCGGTCGACATCGGTGGCACCTTCACCGACATCGTTCTGCGCAATTCCGATGGCCGCCTCACCGTCGACAAGACGCTGACCACCCATGAAGACCTGCTGAAGGGCTTCTTCGGCGGCGTCAATTCCGTTCTGTCCCACGCCGGCATTTCATCCGACGCGGTGGATGGCGTCGTGGTCCATGCAACCACCGTCGTCACCAACGCTCTGATCGAGCGCAAGGGGCCGGCCACGGCGCTGGTCGTCACCGAAGGCTTTCGCGACGTCCTGTCGATCCGCAACGAGCATCGCTACGACATGTACGATCCGCAGATCGAGTTCCCCGAGCCGCTGGTGCCGGAACATCTGACGTTCGGCATTGCGGAGCGGACGCTCGCCGACGGCACGGTTCTGATGAAGCCCTCCGAGACCGACATTGCCGCGCTGGCGAAACAGATCCGCGAAAGCGGCGCGCAATCGGTCGCCATCTGCTTTCTTAACAGCTTCATCAATGCCGAGAACGAGACACTGGTGGCCGGCGAGCTGGCCCGGCATCTGAACGATATCTTCATCTGCACCTCGTCGGACGTGGCGCCGCAGATTCGCGAATATCAGCGCGCCTCGACGGCGACGGTGAACGCCTACACCATGCCGATCTCGCAGCCCTATCTGCGCCGCCTCAGCGACAGGCTGCGCTCGGAAGGCTTTTCCAACACGCCATTGATTATGCTGAGCTCCGGCGGGGTCGTCGGCGCGGAAACGGCCGGGCGCAATCCCGTGCGCATGATCGAGAGCGGCCCGGCAGCGGGCGCGCTCGCCGCCTGCCACTATGCCGAGGTGCTCGGCATAGACCGCCTGATGTCCTTCGACATGGGCGGTACAACGGCCAAGGCCTGCCTCATTGAAAACCGCACGCCGCTGATCACTGGCCTGTTCGAGGTCGACCGCCGCTATCGCTTCAAAGAAGGCAGCGGCTTGCCGGTAACCGTGCCGTCGATCGACCTGATCGAGATCGGCGCGGGCGGCGGCTCCATTGCCCATGTCGACGACCTCGGCCTGCTCAAGGTCGGCCCCGAAAGCGCCGGCTCCAATCCGGGCCCAGCCTGCTACGGTCGCGGCGGCACCCATGCCACAGTCACCGATGCGGATCTGGTGCTCGGCCTGATCGATGCCGAAAACTTCCTCGGTGGCGACATGCAACTCGACAAGCCGGCCACCGACCGCGCCATGCAGGCGCTGGGCGACAAGCTCGGCAGTTCGGGCGTACAGGCGGCGCGCGGCATCTACCGCGTCGTCACCGAAGCCATGGCTTCGGCGGCTCGTGCACATGCAACCGATCGCGGCGTCGACTATCGCGGTCTGCCGCTTTTCGCCTTTGGCGGCGCCGGTCCCTTGCATGCCTGCGGCGTCGCCGAACTGCTGCAGAGCTCGTCCGTCATCGTGCCGCCGCGCTCCAGCGTGCTCTCCGCCTTCGGCACGCTGGTGACGCCGCTGCGGCTCGATCTGGTGCGCTCCGATCTGGTGCGCCTTGACAATATAGACTGGGGCCGCGTCGAAAAGGTCATCGGGGAGATGGAGAAGGAGGGTCGCACGGCCCTGCTGGAAGCCGGCTGCGCAGCGGCTGACATCGAGATCCATGTCGGCGCCGACATGCGCTATTTCGGCCAGCAGCACGAAGTCACCGTCACCTTCGATGCCGATCCGCGCATATCGCGCGACACGGAGGCGTTGGCTGACCTTTTCGCCGAGAATTACAAGACGCTTTACGGCGTCAATCCAAACCACGTTCCGGTCGAGATCGTCTCCTGGCGCGTTGTCGTCAACGGTCCGGCAATCCGCTTCCACCCCGCCGGCCAGCCGGGCAGCGCGGAAGGCGAGCCGAAGCGCCATCGTCCGGTCCATGCCTGGCAGGACGACGAAATGGTACCGGTCTACGACCGTCAGGCGCTCGCCGTCGGCCAGATCGTGAATGGCCCGCTGATCATCGAGGAACGCGAGACCACGACCGCCATACCGCCGAACTGGGTCGCCACCATCGACCATCTCGGCTGCATCGTCGCCACCAAGAAGACGGCCAACTGAGGAGCATGACCATGGACGGCGTCGAACTCGAGATTCTCTGGTCGAACATCATCGGCATCGTGACCGAGCGGGCGAAGGCCCTGCAACGTATCGCCTTCTCGCCCATCGTGCGCGAAGCCGGCGACCTGGCCTGCGCTCTCTTCGACCAGCGCGGCCGCATGGTCGCGCAGGCTAATACCGGCACGCCCGGCCATATCAATTCGCTGGCCTTTGCCGGCGGCCACCTGGTGGAGGAATTTGCCGGCCGCTGCGAACCGGGCGACGTTCTCATCACCAATGACCCCTGGCTGTCGGCCGGCCACTTTTTCGACATCACCATCCTGACGCCGATCTTCAACGGCGAGCGGCTGATCGCCTATATCGGCTCGACCATCCACCACACGGATATCGGCGGCTACGGCATCGGAGCCGGCGCCCGCGACGTGCATGAGGAAGGTCTCTGGATTCCGCCGCTGAAGCTCTACGAGCGCGGCGTCGCCAATCCCGTTCTGGCAGCGATGATCCGCCGCAATGTGCGCACCCCAGATGCCGTCTTCGGCGACCTGTCGGCGCAGGTGTCGAGCGGCCAGGCGGCGGCTGAACACCTGATCAACCTTTGCGAGCGACAGGGCGTGGACGACATCGAAATGCTCTCCGACGAAATCATCCAGCGCTCGGAAGACGCGACGCGCGCCGCGATCCGCAAGCTGACGCCCGGCACCTATCACGGCGAATCAAGTTTCGACGTTCCGGGCGGCGAGGTCATCACGCTGAAGACGGCCGTGACGGTGGATGCAGAAAGCGGCAGCATTATCGTCGACTTCGACGGCTCCTCGAAGCAGACCACCACCGGCATCAATGTGGTGCTGAACTACACCCACGCCTATTCGACCTTTGCGATCCGCTCCTGCCTCAACCCCGACCTGCCGAACAATTACGGCAGCCTCGCGCCGATCGAGATCCGGGCGCCGAAGGGTTCGATCATCAACTGCGAATATCCAGCGCCAGTGAACGCGCGCCATGTAGTCGGCATGTATGTGCCGATGCCGATCCTCAAAGCGCTGCACCAGGTCATCCCAAACCAGGTGCTGGCCGAAGGCTCGGGCGCCGTCTGGACGATCCAGATCCAGGGCAAGAACGCCGCCGGCCAGAACTTCACCTCGTCCATGTTCAACTATTCCGGCGGCATGGGTGCGCGCGCCGAAAAGACCGGCCCGAGCGCCACCTGCTACCCGACCGGCGTCGCGGCCGTGCCGATCGAGATTCTCGAGGCGGCCATGCCCATCGTCTTCGACAAAAAGGAGCTGCGGCGCGGATCGGGCGGCAAGGGACGCACGCAGGGCGGAGACGGCCAGTCCATCGGCTTCCACATGCGCACCGACCAGCCCTGGCTCCTGAACGCCGTACCGAGCCGGCTCCTCAAGGGGCCGGATGGCATCGGCGGCGGCGAGCCGGGGGCGGCGGGTCAATTCCTCGTCAATGGCGCGTCCGTCAGCGAGGCTAAGAAGCTCACGATGCAGCCGGACGACCGGGTGCTTCTTGAGACACCAGGGGGCGGAGGCTTCGGCAAACCGGTCTAAGAGTTCCAGCAGACAGTCGTTTTTTCATCTGAACGTGGGAGGAAGTTCATGTTCCAAGCTAAACACCAACTCATCGCCGGCCTCGTCGTCGCGCTCGCTTTTGCGGGCGCCGCCCAGGCCCAGGAGACCTACAAGATCGGCATTTCGGCAGGCCTGACGGGCTATGCCGCGACCGTCGACCGTGCCTGGAGCGACGGCGTGCAAACCGCCGTCGACGTGCTCAACGAAAAAGGCGGCGTCATGGGGCGCAAGCTCGAGGTCGTCATTGAGGACAATCGTTCCAACCCGCAGGAAGCCGTCACCGTCTATCGCAAGATGGTCAGCTCCGACCAGGTCAACCTGTTTTCGAGCGGCTGCGTGTCAGCCGGCAATGCGGCGGCCGCCCCTATGGTCGCCAAGTCCGAGATCCCGATGATCCTCTGCTCGATCCTGCCAAAGGACGTCGAGTGGGCCTTTACCACCCTGCCGCCGGCCGGCTTCGAGATCGAGAAGCGCTTCGAATATCTGCGCGACAAGACCCAGATCCGCAAGGTCGGCGTGCTGCACGACCCCACCCCTTATGCACTGCTCCAGAAGGATGTCGCCCAGAAGGTTGCCGCGAAATACGGCATCGAAGTCGTTTCCACCGAAGCCTACAAGCAGGAAGATGCCGACCTCAGCGTCCAACTGTCCAAGATGCAGTCGGCCGGCGCGGGCGCGGTCATGAAAATTGGCCTGGGCGGCACGACGCTGACGGCGGCCAAGAACCTGAAGCAGCTCGACTCTCCCATGCTCTTGCTCACCAGCCTTGAAGACCTCGCCGTCTTCAAGCCGGTGGCCGAAGTGCTCGGCGACAAGTTCTTCTTCGTAGCTTCCCCTTCGCAGGTCTTCGAGGCCTATCCGGACGGTCCGTTGAAAACCGCCATCGGCCAGTTCCTCGATCCATGGAAGAAGAAGTTCGGCGACCGAGACCCCAACTGGGCCTCGCGCGGCTGGGACAGCGTCATGTTGGCCGCCAAAGCCATCGAGACCGGCAAGTCCTTCGAGGGCCAGGCTGTGCGTGAAAACCTCGAGAAGATCACCGGCTTCCAGGGCACGACCGGCGTCTATGACATGTCGCCGACACAGCACCAGGGCATTTCCAGCAACCCCTTCGTGGTCGCGCAGATCATCGACGGCCAGGTCAGGATCGCCCAATGACAGCCGCCGGCACGCTTGAGGTGGTGCCACCGGTCCTCGATGTCCGGGGGCTGACCGCCCGCTACGGCCACGTCGAGGCGCTGAAGGGCGTCGACCTTACGGCAGGACGCGGCGAACTCGTCGCCGTGCTCGGTCCGAACGGAGCGGGCAAGTCCACCCTGTTGCGTGCCATCATGGGCCTCATTCCCAATCAGGGTGAGGTCCGGTTTCTCGACAAGAGCCTGCCGCGCCGCGATCCTGCCGGCGCGGCCAACAAGGGTGTCGTGCTCGTTCCCGAAGGCCGCGGCATTTTCGGGCCGATGACGGTGCTCGAGAACCTGGAGCTCGGCGCCTTCGCCATCGGCCGCGACAAGGCCGAGATGGAACGCCGCCTTAACCGCGTCTTCGAGCTTTTTCCACGCGTCAAGGAGCGCCTGAAGCAAGTCGCCGGTTCCATGTCAGGCGGTGAACAGCAGATGGTCGCCGTCGGCCGCGCCATGATGTCGGATCCCAAGGTGCTGCTGCTCGACGAGCCGTCGCTCGGCCTTGCGCCCCGCGTCACAGGCGAAATCCTCGACACACTCGGCGCGCTCAGCGCAAGCGGGTTGCCCGTGGTGCTGGTGGAACAGAAGGCGCCCCTGGCGCTCAAACTCGCCTGCCGCGCCTATCTTCTCTCCCTCGGACGCATCGTCGCCACGATCAATCCCCGCGAGGTGAAATCCCATGACGAACTCGCCCAGTACTACTTCGCCTGAGGCGCCCGGCCTCGCCCGGCCCCACACGCGCCATTTTGGCTCCGCCGCCGTTTGGGCCCTGTCGGCTGCCATCATCGGCTATGCACTGGTGTTCGGCGGCTACATGGCGACGATTGTCGCCTTCGCGCTGATCTATGCCGTCTTCGTCTCCGGCCTTAATGTCTTCATGGGCCTGACCGCGCAGGTGTCCTTCGGCCAAAGCGCGTTTGCAGCGATCGGCGGCTATACGTCCGCGGTGCTCACCACGACTTATGAATGGGCGCCTCTGCCAGGGATGGTCGCCGGCCTCGTCTTCGCGCTGGTCGCTGCCTTTCTGATCGGCTTTCCGACGCTGCGCCTCAAGGGTCACTATCTCGCCATGGCGACGCTCGCCATCGGCCTCATCACCTATGAAATCGCGGTCGAATGGGAATCGGTGACGCAGGGATATCTGGGCATTTCCGGTATTCCGCCGCTGGGCATCGGCCCCTTCGAGGCCGTCAGCGATCGGGCGATCCTTTCCGTGCTGTCCGTCATCGTCGTCATCCTCGCCTTCGCGGTGACCCGCATCCGCCGCTCGCGGCTCGGCCGCGCCTTCTCGGCCGTGGCGGGCAGCGAGGAAGCGGCGGGTGCCCTCGGCATCAATGTCTCACGCTACAAGCTCGTCTCTTTCCTCATCGCCGCCGCTATCGCCTCTTTGTCCGGCTCGCTCTTCGTGCATGTGGTCGGCTATGTCAGCCCGGAAGTCTTCGGCCTGCACATGGTCATCCTCGCCTTCACCATGGTCTATATCGGCGGGCTCGGCACCGTCGCGGGGCCGCTGATCGGCGCGCTGATCATCAGCATCTTGCCGGAGGTTTTCCGGGGCATGAAGGATTATCAGGACCTCGCTTACGGCGTGACGATGATCCTCATCCTGATCTATGCGCCCAAGGGCATCGCGGGCGTTGCCGGCGCGCTCGATGCCCGGAGGTCGGCATGACCGCGATCCTCGAAGTCACCAAGGCCACGCGCCGCTTCGGCGGTCTCGTCGCCGTCAACGATGTCTCCTTCAAGGTCTCCTCCACCGGCGTCACCGCTGTGATCGGCCCGAACGGCGCCGGCAAGACAACGCTCTTCAACATCATTTCCGGCTCGATCCCGCCGAGCGAAGGCGCAATCCTGCTCGCCGGCGAGGACGTGACGGCCCTGAAGCCGGAGGCGAAGGCGGCGCGCGGACTGGTGCGCACTTTTCAGCTGGTCAAGCTCTTCCAGGACCTGACCGCGACGGAGAACGTCAAAGTCGGCTTTCACCTGAAGTCGCGCGGCGGTCTGCTGGCCGCGCTGTTTCAACCCGCCTGGGCAAAACAGGCCGAGCGTGACGCGGAGGAAAAGGCCGCCGCCTTGCTCGATCTCGTCGGCCTCTCCAAGGTCGCCCGAACCTCGGCCTCAGTCCTGCCCTATGGTCAGCAGCGGCTGCTGGAAATAGCCCGGGCGCTCGCCGCCGAACCGCGCATCCTGCTTCTGGACGAACCCGCCGCCGGCCTCAACGCCGAGGAAAGCGAACGGCTTGCCAAGACCATCCGGCGCATCGCCGCGGACGGCACGGCGGTGCTCCTCATCGAACACGACATGAAGCTGGTGATGGACATTGCCGACGAGGTGGTCGTGCTCGACTACGGCCGCAAGATCGCGCAGGGCACGCCTGAGGCGGTCAAGAAGGACCCCGCGGTGCTCGCGGCCTATCTCGGATAAGGACGGAAAAAGATGGATCTCAACCTCGTCCTGCAAAGCCTGATCAGCGGCATCAGTATCGGCTGCGTGTACGGCCTGATCGGCATCGGCTTCTGCGTAATCTACAATGCCAGCGGCATCGTGAATTTCGCCCAAGGAGCGTTCGTCATGATCGGCGGAATGGCGACTTACGTGCTGATGACCGATTACAACCTGCCCTACGCGGTCGCCGCCATCTGCGCGATTCTGCTGGCCGGCATCGTTGGTGCGGTTGTCGAACGGCTCGTGGTTCGCCCGCTCTGGGATCGCAACGCGGCGATGTTCGTGATGATCCTGGCGACGCTGGCAGCCCAGATCGTCATCGAGCGCCTCGCCTATATCCTGGTCGACGACCAGCCAAAGACCCTGCCGCCTTTTACCGATATCGCGCCGATCAGGCTCGGCGGCATCGCCGTGAACTATCAGTCTCTCTGGATCGTCGGTTGCTCTGTGCTCATCATACTGGCGCTGAACTCCTTCTTCAGGTCAACGCGCACTGGCAAGGCGATGCGCGCCGTTTCGATCAACGCCGAGGCTGCCGCCCTGCAGGGCATTCCCGTCTCGCGTATGCTGACGTTGGCCTTCGTGCTCAGCGCCATGCTCGGCGCCGTTGCCGGCATCCTTCTGACTCCGACGCAGTATACCGCGTTCAACATGGGCGTGCCCTTCGCCATTTCCGGCTTCATAGCGGCGATCATCGGCGGTTTCGGCAAGCCGCTCGGCGCCTTCATCGGCGGCATCGCGCTCGGGGTCATCCAGTCGATGGCGATTCTCGGCCTCGGGGCGGGCTTCAAGAACGTCGCCGCCCTATCGCTGCTTCTCCTCTTCCTCTTCTTCAGGCCCTCGGGCTTGCTCGGCAGCACACGTTAAGGGAACCAAGCCATGAACATCCGATCGATCGACTGGAGCGCCATCGAGTGGACAGCGGTCCGCGAGGGCGTCGAGCGCAAGGCCTTTTCCGGCGACGGCGCGACAGTCGCTCTGCACCGGCTTCAGCCAGGCCACAAGCCGCTGCCCCACTCGCACGAAAACGAGCAGATAGCCTACATCCTCCAGGGCCAGATCCTTTTCTTCGTCGGCGAGGAGCAGCATCTGCTCGGTCCCGGCGGCGTGCTGGTCATCCCGCCGAACGTTCGGCATTGGGGCGAGGTCGTGGGCGACGAGGTCGTCCTGAACCTCGACGTCTTTACCCCCCGGCGCCCTGAGTATGCGTGACCGCCATGCTTGAGGCATCCGCCGCGTTCCGCGATCGCTGCCGGAAGGGTGAAATCGTTGCAGGCACCTTCCAGAAGACGCCCTCGCCACAAATTTCCGAAGTGCTCGCGCTGAGCGGGCTCGACTTCGTCATTCTCGACGCCGAGCATGCCCCCTTTGGCATTGACGCCATTGACCACATCCTTGGCGTCACGGCGTCACGAGGGTTTCCGGTTCTCGTTCGCGTGCCCGACCATCGAGCCGCCTTCATGGGTGTCTGCCTCGACGCCGGCGCCGCCGGAATCGTGCTGCCCCATGTCGTCGACCGTCGCACCGCGGAAGTGGCAGTCGCAGCCGCACGCTTCACCGAGGACGGGCGCGGTCTATCGCCCTCCGGCCGCGCCGGAAATTACGGTGGTGCTGCGCTGGGCGACTTTATCGAAGCCAGCAACCGTGCCGTCAGCCTCTGGTGCCAGATCGAGGATCGCGACGCCATCGACCGGCTGGACGAGATTTGCGCCGTCGAGGGAATTGACGCGCTTTTCGTCGGCCGCGCCGATCTGATGCGCTCGCTCGGCGCAAGAAGCATGCTCGATCCAGCCGTCGAGCGCGCGAGCGAACGCGTGGCCAAGGCAGGCCAGCGGGCCGGTAAGGCGCTCGCCATCATGATCGCCTCGCCCGAGGAGGCCCCGCGTTGGCGCGCGCTCGGCTATTCCATCTTTATCGTCGGCACCGAGCAGGCCATGCTGAAATCCGCCGCCCGCGCCGCAAAAGCAGCATTTGTCTAGACACGAAAGAGAGCATCATGACATCGATCGTCGGCTGGGGACACACGCGCTTCGGAAAGCATCAGGAAACTTCGGTCGAAGAGTTGATGCGGGAGGTCGGTGCGGAGGCTCTGGTCCATGCGGGCGTGGAGGCGGCCGACGTGGACGGCATCTGGGTCGGGCATTTCAATGCCGGGATGGTGTCGGACGGCTTTCCTTCTTCGCTCGCCCTGTCGATCGATCCCGCGCTACGCTTCACGCCCGCGACGCGATTGGAGAACGCCTGCGCCTCTGGTTCGGCGGCGGTCTTCGCGGCCCGCAACGCCATCGAGGCCGGACAGACGAGGATCGCGCTCGTGATCGGCGTCGAAAAGATGACCCATCTGCCGACGGCCGAAGTCGCGGCAGCGCTGGGCCATGCCTCCTATCAGGCGGAGGAAAGCGGCTACAGCTTCCCGCAGGTCTTCGCTCGTTTCGCCCAGGCCTATTTCCAGAAATACGGTGATAAGACCCGCGTTCTGGCCCAAATCGCCGCCAAGAACCACCAGAACGCAATGAACAACCCGCTGGCGCAGTTGAGGAAGCCACTGACGGTCGAATATTGCGCCACCGTTAGCGAGAAGAACCCGGTCGTCGCCGCGCCTCTGAAAGTCACGGACTGCTCGCTGGTCTCGGACGGCGCCGCAGCCATCGTCATGGTCTCGGACGAGGTAGCACGGGACATGCGCCGCGCTGCCCGCTTTCGCGGCATGGCGCAGGTCAGCGACTATCTCCCCATGTCGCGCCGCGACCTGACCGCCTTCGAGGGTCCACGCGAGGCGATCAGCCGCGCAAAGGCCGCCGCAGGCGTCGACAATGCAGACCTCCATGTCGCCGAAGTGCACGACTGCTTCACCATTGCCGAGCTGATGATCTACGAAGCTATGGGTTTAGCCGCCCCCGGCCGCGGCGAAGATGTTCTGCAAAGTGGGCTTGTGGCGCCGGGTGGCGCCCTGCCGATCAATCTCTCCGGCGGCCTCAAGGCAAAGGGCCACCCGGTCGGCGCAACAGGCGTCTCCATGCATGTGATGATCGCTCGGCAGGTGCTGGGCGAGGCCGGCGAGATGCAGGCGAAGGACGCCTCGCTGGGCCTCGTTTTCAACATGGGCGGATCGGGCGTCGCCAACTATTGCTCGATCCTCGAGGCGGAGCGCACCCGATGAACATTGCGACATGGCTGGAGAAGACGGCGAAGTCCAGCGGCGATAGGCCGGCGATCCTCCTCGGCGAGCGAATCCTTGCGACCTACGATGCGTTTCTCGGTCGCGCGAGCGCGCTTGCCGTGGAGCTTTGCGCCGACGGTATCGCGCCCGGCGACCGTGTGGCGCTGGTGGCGAAGAACTGCCCTGACTATCTTGTCGCCATGTTCGGCGTCTGGATCGCCGGCGGCGTCATCGTCCCGGTTAACGCCAAGCTCCACCCCAAGGAGGCCGGCTGGATCATCGGCGACAGTGAAGCGAAGCTCGTCTTTGCCGACGACGCGATGACCGGAGATCTTTCCACGCACTTCTGCGGGCCGATCCGCACGATCGGAGACAGCCTTCTGGAAACCCCCGTCCTGGGGGATTGCATACCGGCACATTCCTGCCGCGCCGACGAGAATGCCTGGCTCTTCTATACCTCCGGCACGACCGGGCGGCCCAAAGGCGTGCAAATCACCCACGGCATGCTCACTGCCATGTCGCTCGCCTATCTTAACGACGTTGATGACATCGCACCCGACATGGCCGCCTATTACGCCGCACCGATGAGCCACGGCGCGGGGCTCTATGCGCCAGTGCATGTTCTGCGGGGCGCGCGTCACATCGTGCCGGCCGCAGCCCATTTCGATCCTCAGGACCTGCTGGACCTTTCGGGACGTTGCGGCCCGACCTCGATGTTCCTCGCCCCGACCATGGTCAAGCGCCTGACAGAGACCGCCAAGGCCGCCGGCCGCCGCGGCGAGGGCATCGGCACCATCGTCTATGGCGGCGGTCCCATGTATCGCGCCGACATTGAGGAGGCAGTCGACTGGTTCGGCCCCCGCTTCGTGCAGATCTTCGGCCAGGGCGAGTGCCCAATGGCGATCACCGCCCTCTCCCGCGCCGAAGTCGCCGACCGGACCCATCCGCACTGGCGCGAGCGGCTGGCCGGCGTCGGCCGCGCCCAATGCGCCGTGGAGGTGGCAATCGGCGACGCGGACGGCGCTCCCCTGCCCCTTGGCTCGCAGGGCGAGATCATGGTGCGCGGGCTGCCGGTCATGCCCGGCTACTGGCGTAATCCGGAGGCAAACGCAAAGACGTTGAAGAGCGGCTGGCTGATGACCGGCGACGTCGGCTATCTCGACGCGGACGGCTACCTCACCCTTCAGGACCGCTCGAAAGACGTCATTATTTCCGGCGGCACCAACATCTACCCCCGCGAGGTGGAGGAAGTCCTTCTCACCCACCCCTGTATCCGCGAAGTCTCCGTCGTCGGTCGTCCTTCCGCCGAATGGGGCGAGGACATCGTAGCCTTCGTCGTCCTCTCGCCTGGCGCAACTCTCGACCGCGAGAGCCTCGACGCCCATTGCGTCAACGAGATCGCCCGCTTCAAGCGTCCCAAGGACTACATCGTCATCGAAACGCTGCCAAAAAACAACTACGGCAAGGTGCTGAAGACCGAACTGAGGCAGAAGGTACAAACGCCCGGGTGACGTCAGGCCCCAAAGTCTGCAAAGAGGTACGATTGCGGGCTATCATCCGGAATGAAATTGTTTGATTCCAGGATTGATGGTGCAATCTTTTCATACGAGTGGAAGGAAGGTCTATGGGTAAGTTGACCACGCAAGCGCCACAACGACAGCGGCAATCCGTCGAGCGATACAACATAGCCATGTCTGGACGGCGCCCGCGGATCAAGGGCTTGTTTTCGGCGATGGGATGGTCGCGGATGCGGTTATGTCTCCGGCCTGTCGTTGTGGTATTGTCACCGCTGGCTCTGATGGTGTCCGCTGATCCTTTGGCCCGATCAATGGCGCGATCACCAAGCACTCGCGGTCACCGCCGCAGGTAACCCAGCCTGCCGCTTGCTAACGAAGCGCACTGCTAATGGCCAATACTGACAATGACTGATATCAGCAGTTCCGCGATGAACTCGGCATCGGTGGCGTCGCCAAAGCGGGCATCCCGGACGGCCATCGGATTGAGGTTCACGCCCGGCGTCCAAATCCGGCGCCTGGCCTTGGGCTCTGGTCGCGGATGGAACCCATTTAAGCAGGAGAGGCAGACCGATGAACTGGGGCGCTGAGGACTTTGTAGCCGCCGCCGCAATATTGATCGCGGTCGGAGTGGGTGTTCTGCTGGTGAGCCGCACAATCCATTCGCAGCCGGCCCGTGGGCTCCTGATGGCGATTGTCGTAATTGCGGCGCTGGCGGTCTGGGCCCACCTTGCCGTAGGAATTTTCTAAGTTTCAGGGCGGCGAGACCGCGGCCCTCCGGGCGGGAAGGCGATGTGCATCACCACAGCGCAACGCCCGCACGGTCCTTTCGGCTGCCTCAGCCCCAAAGGGTTTGCACTGATCAGAAGAACTCAATCGTCGCGCGCCGAGCCTTCGCGAAGGCGGCTGAGGACGAAGGTGTACTGATCAACAGCGGGAGTCTTGGATACTTCCCTCGGATGACAATGCGGGGCCGCAGTTTGGAGAGATGACTTGAAGCGAGCTCCGCTTAGAAATACGTTCAACTGAAGCGTCTCAAATACCGTTGCCCTTTGTCACCCCACTGGCCTTCTGAGCGGGTGGCAGTGCTCGTAGTGGGTGGGCTCAGGCCGCAGCGCGCGCGAACTTGCCGGGTGGATATCCGAGTCGCTTGCGAAATGCAGTGCTGAAGGCGCTCGCCGACTCGTAGCCTATCTCCTGCGCGATTCGGTCGAGCTTCTTGTTGCCGCGGGCCAGCGCTTCCTTGGCGATCGCCATGCGCCAGCGCACCAGATACTCGATTGGCGCGCATCCCAAGAGCTCACCGAACCGGGCCGAGAAAGCAGAGCGCGACATGCCCGCGATACTTGCGAGTTCTGCCACTGTCCAGCTGGCGCGGACATCGGCATGGATCGCCTGTAGCGCGCGGGCGATCGCCGGGTCCTGCATCCCGCTCAACAGGCTCGCCGGGACAGCCTCTTTGCCAAGGCTGCGCCAGCGAAGCGCCTCGACAAGCAAGGCCTCCAGCATGCGCTGAATGATGAGCTCTTTGCCGGGGTAGTCGGTGGCGCATTCCTCGGCCAGCAGATCGATAAAACGTCCAAGACGCGTCGCGCGACCTTCGGATGCCGGGATATGGATACGCTCGGGCAGAAGAGACAGCAGGAGAGGAGCATTGACCCGCTCGAAGGCAAAGCTCCCGCCCAACGCCATGAAGTCAGGCGTACCAATAGCGTCTCCATGCCGGACGGCTTCGTCACGCGGCGTGACACGCGTGCCGGAAATATGAGGTTTGCTCGCCAGCGAAAAGGCCGGCGTGGTTGGTAACAACAAAAAATCTCCTTCCGCGAGACGCAACGGCTCCTGGGCATCGAAGGTCAGCCAAGCCTCGCCGGACAGGACGATCGCAAAGCCAGGCTCGTCATGCGCCTCACAATGAACAGCCCAGCGCCCCTTTCCGGAGATCGGCTTCGACACCGCAGCACTCGGGCGCAACAAGGCAATCACATCGCTGAGCAGATCCATATTTCTGGACGATCCATAAATAAATACAGAACCTTGATTATAGATCGTACAGATCACTTTGTCTATCTCCTGATCATCAAACCGAAGGAGACTGACATGACTAAGACCATTCTTATTACCGGAACCTCGTCGGGCTATGGCAAGGCAATCACCGAGCATTTCCTCGCACAAGGTTGGAAAGTGATCGCCACGATGCGGCGGCCTGGGACGGCCGGTTTCTCTGGCGATACAAGCCGCCTACGGGTCCTGCCGCTCGACGTCACCAACGAGGCGAGCATAGCGGCGCTGTTTGAGACCGCTGGTCCCATCGACGTGTTGGTGAACAATGCTGGCATCGGCGCGGTCGGGGCCTTTGAGGCGATGCCGATGTCGCTTGTCCGCCAGTTGCTCAAGACCAATACGATCGGCGCGATGGCGATGTGCCAAGCGGTCTTACCTCAGATGCCTGCGCGTCGCTCAGGCATCATCGTCAATGTGACATCGAGCGTCACGCTCGACGCTTTCCCGCTAGCTGCTGCCTATACCGCGAGCAAACAGGCGATCCAGGGCTTCACCGGCTCGCTTGCCCATGAGCTCGCCTACTTCGATATCTTGGTGAAGCTGGTCGAGCCCGGCTACGCCCCGACCACCAACTTCGGCGCGAACGCCATCATTCCGTTCGACCAGCTGCTTCCGGGCGAGTACGCCGATTTCGCAAAGCCAATCATGAAAGGCTTTGCCACGCCGGCGCTGACCACCAGGGAAATCGATGTGGCCGAGGGCGTCTGGAACGCCGTACATGATGTAACCGGTCGGCTTCGATTTCCCGCGGGGCCTGATGCTGTAGCGCTCGCGGAAGCGCAATGACGGCCGTGCTATGCCGCGTCCCGGGGTTGACGGTGGCGTGTCCTCATCCCTGACTTCTTTGCCGGTCACAGAATCTACATAGCGGCTGGCCACTCGATTCTGGTCAACTCGCCGATAGAACCCGTCATCACCAATTCCGGACCGAGTCGTCCATCACGGATGGTGCCGGATTGTTCAAAGCCGCAACGTTCATAGAATCTGCGGGCATTTAGGTTTTCGCTGTTGACTGACAATATGAGGGTGTGAACGTTTGGTCTGTTGCGATAAATCCAATCTGCAGCCAGGCCGAGCGTCCTGGCGCCATATCCCATTCCCTGAAATTGCTTGGAAATCCTCATGTGATGAAGGCTGATCGTATCGTCGAAGGCCCAGTCCGGACGTGCCAACCCTTCACGCAAGCAAAAAAAACCCACGAGTTGCTTATGGTCCCGCGCCACAAAGAAATGGTGAAGCAGGGGATGTGTTGTTGCTCTTGCCCGGTCAACTACCCGCTGAATTGGACCGCCTGCGTATTCCTGCTCCAGATCTCCAAGTTCGAAATCGTCCAGGGACGTGAGATCGGAGAGGCATCGGAGCTCCAGGTGTCTCTTATGTACTCGCGGGGTCATTTCTTCCTCGTGAGGAGGTGCAGGAAGCTAGTTGGAATATCTGCGGTTGAGACAATTCATTTTGCAAAATGGCTTTCCAAAACGCTTCTGTCAGCCGGGAGACCGTAAGCATTCTTGGTGGTTTCGACCATTGCCGGCGTTACGGTGATAGCGAGCCCAACGATATCGCCATCTACGTGTTTCAACACCTCTCCAAGGTTTTTCAAATGCCAACCCAGCGCGCGCAACCGTTCGGGCCAGAACGCTTCGCAGACCACGGTTATGACGCTTATCTTGGAGTGGAGACAGTATTCGAGCAATCCCGTCAGCATTATGCCCGATGCTTTTGAAGAGGCGCCTGTTGTTCGAAGTTTCGGAGCTACAAAGAAACGCGTCCACTCAAAAACACCCGGCTGACGTGGTGGCTCTCCGCGTGCGAGGATCGGAAAAATATCCGCAAGCAGATGCGGCTCTGTCGTAGGCACCAGGCGGGTGCCAGACATCAATTCACCCTGCTTATCGATTCCGACGAGATAGACAGCGTGTCGATTGTCGTAGGCATCGATCTCAAAGGGTATGGGCCGTTCGACGTCGGTCCAGCCCCTGGTCTCAACATATATCTTATGCCGCAGACGAAAATAAGCTTCCAAGAGTTCAGCGTGTTCCTTGCGGCTATTCCAGTCGATTACGCGAATTTTGAACATGGCGTGCCCCCGCCTTTTTTTAAAATGGGGTACGCCAAAAAATAAACTGGGGTTTTTACTAGGTCGTCAGGGCAAAATTTCCTTTTGGCGGATCGCTTCGACCACGGTGTGGACCGTGTTGATCGTCTCAAGTTTCATGCGACTGTTGCGCAAGTGGTATTCAACGGTTTTTTTCGTGATGCCCAGAATGCAGCCTGTGTCTTCCGCAGATTTTCCAGCGGATGACCATTGCAATATTTCGCGCTCCCTCGGCGAGAGCATCGGTGTCGGATTCATCAAGTCATATCCCTCCAGTTGGCAGATAGTACGGAAAACACATTGCGCCATCATCTCTATATGCAGTAACTCCCGCTTCCCGACATCGAGACGATCGCCGGCCAGCGTGACAACGGCGGGCACACGGAACGGTGCATGGATCGGGACACATACACCATCATGCATATTAAACTCGGTGGCTTCGCTCATGACTAGGCGCTGTCGGGGTGTGAGGTCGGCGAGACTGAGATCACTCCACCGAAACGGCAATATCGAGCTTCGACACTGGGCGGCGCATGGATCGGCAGCGAAATGATCCTGCTCAAGGTATCTTTGGTACCATTCCTCCGGCCACCCCAGGCAGATGATCTCGCTTTGCCACTGCCGCCGAGGTCCGGAAGGCAATCCGGTAATGAGCAAATCGCGAAGTCCATATGGAGCCAGAGCGGTCAGAAATCTCACCACTGCCTCGGACACCGTATCGGAGGCATCGATGTGAAGGAGAGTTTCCACTAACTCGCAAGGGTACTCTATCGATTTAGGTACTTCGCTACAACGCATTCCTTTCAATATTCTTCCAGGCGGTCGATCTCAAGTAGGCTCAAAATTTTGCTAAATAAATGTATCAGAGTGCTTGAGAACTTAGCATTTAATACTCATGCGTTTCCTGGGAGCGAATTGATACTGTCAACTCGTCAATTCGCTAGCTCCTGAACTGGGCTTGAGGAGCAGCTCTGCGGCGTCAACCTCCAAAACCTGGGCGAATGCTTCGATTGTATCGAGCGTCGGATTTCGACGGCCGGCTTCTGCTCCGCTCAGATAGGCCCTGGCAAGACCGGCACGGGCGGCTAGCTGCTCTTGGGAGAGTCCCCTCTGACGCCTTATGCGCTGGAGATTGATGCCAAAAGCGGTGCGCAAATTCATACAAAATCCCCTAAATGCTTTCTATAAGAAGACGCACTATAGTTTACATTTTCAATTGACAGCCGATTTCGAGCCTGCTTGAATCGCTTTGTTTTCCTAGAATGGAACGTCACGCTGTGCCGCGGGCCCGGCGCGCGAGCCGTTTGTCAGGTTCGTGCGAAAAATGCGGTCCATCATAAACCTCCGGAGCCCTCGCTCATGTTGATTGAAAGTTTCGCCTGCATCCGCTGCGGAGCACGGTATCGAGCCGACATTGAAATCGACTCCAGCGGATGCGGCCATTGCTATGCTACCGCCCCGGCAAATCTGAGGCCAGTCTATCCGGTGGATGTCCAGACTCCGGAAAAATGTTTCGGAAGTGAATTCTCCCTTTGGCGCTACGCCGCTGCGCTGCCTTGCTTGCGGTCGGAAGCCATAACGCTTGGGGAAGGCCTTACCCCTCTTATCCTCGCCGAGAGGTTGGGAGCAGCGTTCGGTATGCAGGCCATCTACATCAAAGATGAGGGGCGAAATCCAACTTGGTCTCATAAGGACAGATTCTCGACAGTTGCAGTTTCCTATGCCCAGGCCTGCGGTGCCCGGGTCGTGGCTACGGCCTCCTCTGGCAATGCGGGCGCCTCGCTTGCAGCGTATGCCGCTCGTGCGGGGATGAAATGCGTGGTTGCGACATTCGCTGACACAGCCGGTCCAATGGTCTCCCAAATGCGCAGATATGGAGCAGAGGTTATCCCTTTCGTTAAAAAACAAGACCGTTGGGAGTTTCTCAAGCAAGGGGTCGACCGCCACGGCTGGTTTGTTACCTCGCCATATCATGCACCAGTCGTCGGCAGCCATCCCGTTGGAATAGAGGGATATAAGACTTTGGCTTATGAGATCGTTGAGCAAATGGGAGGAATGGTTCCGCATTGGTGCATCCTGCCGGTCTGTTACGGGGACGCACTTGCAGGCCTCTGGCATGGCTTTAAGGATCTCGCTGATGCAGGTCGCATCCAAAGGCTCCCAAGACTTGCCGCTGCCGAGATCTATGGATCGTTGAGTCACGCGATGGCCACCGGTACGGATCTCCTCGCTGAACAACCTATGGGTACTACGAGCATTGCGGTCTCAATCGGCGCGCCTCGAAGCACCTTCCAGGCGCTCAAGGCCTTAAGGGAGTCCAACGGTGTGGCGATCTCTGTTGACAATACGTCCCTCCTAAGGATGCAAGAAACGCTCGCCTCGCACGAGGGTCTTTTTGCCGAGCTCGCTTCTGTAGCGCCACTGGTGGTGCTTGACACTCTTCGCAAAGACGGGGTCATTGAGGAAAATGACCTGGTCGTGGCAGTCGCCACTGCAAGCGGGTTGAAGGATGTTGATCGGGCCACTCGCGATAACTTGCCCTTGACGGTATTTTCCAGCGTCGAAGCGGCACTATCACACCTGGAAGCAAACGATCACGCTCCCGGTCGGAACTAGGTAGCTCAGTCCTCCTTTTGGCTCCGCATTACATCCGCCAGCGTCCTCCGCGACCAATTGAAAAACGTCCAGTCTCCCTCATCAAGCGGCGCAATCGTTGAGACCTTTGTCGGCGCGGACGCGATTTTCTCGGTCCAGTTCGGCAAGGCTGATAGCCAGGTTTCGTTGAACACTGTTTCGGCATGCCGATGGCCTTCGTCCGGCATGATGACCGCGATACGCATTCCGGGATTTGTTTTGCTAATCCATCGTCCCACCAACGCAGAAGCACCGCTTGTCGGGCCGGCAAACACTCCGTACTTTCTGTAGAGCCGGTGACAATTCCTAAACGCAGGATAGGCTCCCATCCAGTGGATTTCATCGACAAGTTCATGGCGAACATTTTTGGGCAGGACACTGTTGCCCAGCCCGCGTAAGACGCGTTTTCCAACAGGATGACCAAACAAAACGCTGCGATGTGTGTCGACAGCAACGATCCGTAGGTCGGGGTACAAAGACCGCAGGAAAGTGCCTGTGCCACATAGCGAGCCGCCGGTCCCCACGCATCCGACAAGGCAATCGATCTTACCCATAGCGACCACCAACTGTTCGGCCAGTCGAGCATAGGAAAGCCAATTGCCGTCACTATCGTATTGCCGCGTCCAATAACTGCCGGAACTCGTGAGGCGGAGACGGTTAATTTGCTCTAGCCGACCAACCTGATTGCCATCGCCCTTTTCATCCTCAAGCGCGATGACATCAGCTCCCAACATCGCCAGTCGCTGGCGATACTTCTCGTCCATCAGACTCAAGGCCGACACAAGGGTCAACTTGTATCCGCGCGCCGCTGCCAATAGCGCGAGCGCCATCCCAAATGTGCCGGAAGTTGTCTCGATGATATGGGCGCCCGGTTTAACCTCGCCGCTTTTTTCCGCTTGGTCTAGTATGTAACGGGCAGGCATCAACTTCATCATTGGAAATGCCGCTCCCACTAAGGTCGTCGACAGGTGGACCAGTCGTGGCGTCTCCATGTGGCGGAAGAAGTCAGAATCGATTCTCACCTTTCACCTCCTCGACGTTAACGGCGAAAACACCCGCTTCGATAAAGCCAGCGTTTCGTGCAGATGCAGCAATCCCTGCAGCCTTTGCCGCAGCCCCGGGCTCACCTGCATCAACGATGATACCGATCAGCGAGCCGCTGTGAGAAACCTGGACGCCGCAGGCATCATGCTGGCCAGCTATCGCTGAAGCACTCTCGAAGTCGGATTTTGGAAGATGCCGCTGACTGATTCTTGCGCTGAGACTGGCGGCAAAGCCCAAGAGTCTTGGGTCCTGGTTCCGAACCGCGCGGCGGACTGCACCCGCCGCGCAGCGGAACATCTGGATCTCCTCGGCGGTGTAACGTGCGCGTCCAATCTCATCGGTGTTGATCGGTTTTGCGTCGGATGGCTTGAAACTTGTCAGGTAGAAAGGTGGCAAGCTCCCGCCGAAATGTTCGATAACCCGCCCTTGCCGATGGGCGAAAAGAACCGCCTCCTCTTCATAGGCTATTGCATCAGACGCAGATTCAGCAGCGACCGCGATTTCACTTGTGGTCGATGGTAGTAGATCGATTCCCAAAGCGTTGCTTACGGCTCGTATCGCCGCGATCACGTCGGCGCTGGATGAGCCATAACCATGTCCTACCGGAATTTCGCTCCGAACTCTCAGCACGCCGCCGAACCCAGACGGGGCACAACGCTCCATGACCAGAATTGCTGCTCGCAGAGCTTTCGTGCGGTCTGCAGGATAGACCGCTATCTCATGCCCCTTCGACAGCTCAAAGGTGGCATGTGACTGAAGTGTTCGCATCGGGAGCGTCACAAGAGCTCGATAGAAATGGCCGTCGGAGCCTTCGAATGCGCCCTGCATAAGCTCGCCGTGGTGTCCGATGGCACTTCCGACGCCGATGCGGCTGGCAGCGACGCCTTCTGCAATTTCGCACATGGAATTCTCCGCTCATCCTTGGATTTTGGAACTGGAAGACGGCAGGGCCGGAAACCTAGTATTGGGCGCAAACAAGCTAGCCGTCACCTAGGGTTTTTCCGAGTTGACGCGCTTTTGTCGAGAAACAACCATGGGATGTCCGGTGCAATAGGAGCGTTGGGCTCAATGGCTTTAAAAAGTTAAACGGCTCGAACAAACGAACTTATTATGGCGTATTACTAACCGTAACGGATTCAAAGGAGCTCTGTATTGAAGCAATGGTTCGATAAAATTACGGATATTGCGGCTTTAGGCACCAGCAAGTCGAAACTTGAGGATTCACTCGCCGAGCTTGCCCACCAGCTCGGTTTTGGAGGCTATGCCTACCTCTATCTCCAGCCGGGACAGAGTTTTGCGATCTCGAACTATCCCCCGGAATGGCAGGAGCTTTATTTCGAGAGGAAATACGCGGCCATCGATCCCATCGTCAAACTTGCGAAAACGTGTGATCGCGCTTTCGTGTGGAGCGGAGACAAGATGAAGTCGAGACTGTCACTTCAGGAGCAGAATTTCCTCGCTCACGCTTCTGACTTCGGTGTACGGTCTGGCGCCACCATTCCCATCCGGACGGCGAATGGTTTCATGTCGGTGTTCACCTTGGCTTCTAAAAAGCCCGTCCTGTACGAAGACAAGGATATCGATCCTGTCATGGCCGCCGCCGCCGTCGCGCAGCTTCATGCCCGGATCACCTTTTTGCAGATTCAACCGACCAGTCAGGAAAATGGATATTTAAATTCCAGGGAATCCACGTATCTTCGGTGGGTTGCTGTAGGAAAGAGCATGCGGGAAGTAGCTGATATCGAGGGGGTAAAGTACAATACTGTGCGCGTTAAATTAAACCAGGCACGGAAGAGGTTCGACGTCTATAATATTTCACATCTTCTTGCTGTGGCTATCCGAAGGAGTTTAATCTAAATCTCTGGTGCGCTATAATTCTTGATCAGGCGCGTCTTTTCCGCAGAATGATGATCGCTACAGCTACCCTGCATATTGGCGATCGAAAATAATGTCCTGGTCAACAAGCACATTGAATTTATAGCCAGGCCGGATTTCCATCGTGGGCTGCACGTCCATATTCTTCTGAACGTTTCGATCCGCCAAACGCCCGAAGGTCTCGGCGAAGTTGCGGCGCGTGGCGTCGGACGCCGTGGCTTGCGTCGAAAGCGTGGAGCCTTGCGGGACAGCCAAGTCAATACCGGTGCCAATGATAGCGATCAGAACCGCAGAACCGAAGGTTTGAAGCCACTTCCGATCAACCTTATCGCGGAAGCCCCCATAACCTTGGACATCCGTTCCTGCCATACCGCCAAGTTGAAGGGTAGATCCGTTGGGAAAGATGATATCGGTCCAGACCACAAGCACACGGCTTTGGCCGAATGAAATCTCATTGTCGTAACGGCCAAAGAGCTTCGTCCCCTGGGGAATCAGCAACCGGCGCCCTGTCGCACTGTCGTAAACGTTCTGGCTCACCTGGGCGGTGATCCGGCCTGGGAGATCGGAATTGATGCCTGTGATCAGTGTCGCCGGGATAACTGAGCCACGCTTCAGCTCAAAGGGCGATTGCTGCGGCAAAACCCGGCTGGCCAGATATCCAAGTTCCTTCAAGTCGGCGTTGAAAAACTCTTCCTTCCCACGCTGATTGTTTGGGTCGGTCTTCTCGCTAGCGAAACCAGCGCGGAGAGCTGTGGAATAAAGGTCTGAGGCAGGGCCTGCAGGCGAAATGGTCGCGGGTTGAGCAGCAACTCCACCTCCAACCTCCCCGTCTGTAGCCCCTTTGCCAGAGTCAAGCTTCCCACGATCAAGCGCAATAGGCGCGTCATACGCTGCGTCATCTGCCTGGAGCCGCGCCATTTGCTGGCGATGCCGTTCCCGCAGATATTGCTCGCGCTGTTCGCGCTCGAGCCGAGCTCGCCATACCCATTCAGGCTCTAAATCCTGCGAACTTCTGATGTCTTCCTTTTGGCCAGGTGGCGATGTGAAAGGGTTTGGGGTTCCGTCTGTCTCGGCCGGCGAAGGCTGAAACATCGTTATCTGCTGGGGTTCTCCAATAATGCCATCGGTCACACCGCGTTTGATCTGGTCAGCATAGGTGGAGGCCGGGTCGCCGGGCGACGTTTCCAGTCGGCTCTCTCGGCCATAAAATAGTCCACGAGAGTTTATTCCAAAGAAGATAACGCCGATAAAGGCAACGACCAAGACGATAGCGACGACAACCGGCAGGCGGTTGATCCGCCGAATGCCGGATTGCGGTTGGCTGGCTTGCGCGCTGCCGAGGTTGAGGGATTGTACCATGTTTGCGTTCTCCTCCTCAATTTCTCCGCATGAGGGACAAGGCGCTCGTCGGCGTAGCGCCGTTGGTAGTGACCGTGTAGGCCCGCCCCAACTCCACGCTGGACGTCGAAAGACGGGCCAGCACCTGACCATCAAATGGCACGACCACATAGGCGAGTTCGATGAGCTTCGTATCGCCATCCGTTTTCTGGTCGGTGACGACGGCGTAGCCCCAACCCTTCAGAGCCGCCTCCAGCGCTTGGCCGAAGGGCGAGGTATCAGGTTCCAGCGCAACGGTCGCCTTTCCCGGTCCGATCTGTTCGGCAAGGCGGCTGACCATATCACCGGCAATGGAGCTGGCGGCAGGACCGGATATTTCTGGCGGCGCCGCGCTGGAGACAAGACCCTCTGTTCTCGTCGACTGGCATCCGGAAAGAAGGATAGCTAAAGCACAGGCTGCGGCAAAGCTGCGGATGGGCCGCAAGCCGCGCGAATGGGAGGGCACGATATACACTACCTCCCTCCCCTTCTGATCGTGATCTTTTCCTGTTTCCAACCGACGCCGGAAACAAGCACCGCTCGGTCAATATGGTAGTCGACGACCATCATGTTGTTCTTCATGCGGTAGTTGACGATCCGGTTCTGCTCGCCAGACGTGACGAACAAAACCGGCGCGTCCTGGCCGGATATTGAGCGAGGGAACTGAATGTAGGTTTTCTCTCCGTCCGAATACACACGGGTCGGCCGCCAGCCTGCGCTACCCGAAACCGAATAGGAAAAGTTCAGCTGTTCCGCAGGGACACCGGCGCCGGGAATAGTGCTTGCTTCCAACCTTGCGTTGATGTCGGACAGCTTTGCCGAGACATCTTCCGGATATTCGAACCCGACACGTGCCATGTACTGTGTCGAATGGGACTTAAGCTGGATATGGTAGGTACGCCGAGAGGTCGTCACTACCATGGAGGTTACGAGGCCTGGCTCCGACGGTTTGACGATCAGGTGGATCGCCTGCCCTCCGGCCGCCCCTGAAGTAGCGGGTTCAACTTTCCACCGTACTGTGTCGCCGACCAGCACGTCTCGGACTACCTCGCCGCCTTGCAATTCGATATCGCAAACCTGCAGGGGAGAGCAGACGACGGATGGTTGAACCTCGCCGTACAGGAAGATCACCTTGCCGTCGGCACCTTTGGTAACCAAACCGGGAGACCCGCGCCATTGTGTCGAGATGCCCATACCCTTGGCCTCGTTCGCTGTTACGCCGTCGGCAGCAAAAGTGTGGAGCGGAGCGATCGTCGAGGAGGCTAGAATCGCCCAGGCGATAGCGCCTACAAGCGTGGCAAGTGTTCTTGTGCGTAGGATGTTCATGTCCTGGGCGATGCCTTTCAAAGCTGCGCTGTCCAATCAAAATCGCGGAGATAGAGTCCGATGGGATTCACACGAATGACGCCCTCATCCTGCGGAGGCGTTAGGATCACGGTCGCGATGCCACGAAATCGACGCACGGCGGTTTCTTTGCCGCGGCGATCGCGCTCAAACTCGGTCCAGTCAATCTGGTAGGTCTGGTTCGAAAGCGCGACTATATTGCTGACCTCGATCGCGACCGTGGACGTCTTGGCTTTTTCAAAGGGGGAGTTCGAGCGGAACCACGCGTTGACCTTCTCGGTCGCGGGATCGGATGTCCTCAGAAGTCCGTAGGTCCGGTCGATATATTGCTTCTGTACGACCGCATCCGGCGTGACACTTCGAAAATTCGATATGAAGCTGCCGAGCGTTGCGCGCACCACACGTGGATCGGCATATTCGATCTGCTGTGGAAAGCCTGCATTGACCGCTGTGCCGAGCTTGTCGACCTCGACGATATAGGGAACGAGCTTTACCTGGGTACTTTGGTAGAGCGCGTAGCCAAAGCCGATCACAGCCATGGTCATGCCGGTGACACCGACGATCCGCCAGCCTGCGGCCGCCTTTACGTAGGATCCATAGCGCTCGTTCCATTCGTTGCGCGCAGCAAGGTAGGGATTGGAGATATCAGGCTTTTCAAGCGGAGTCCCGGCCATGGCTTATCAGCCTCCAGTCATTTGGGGTCGTTGATCGGCGGTTGTGGAGGCATCGATGTGGAACGGCCCAGTTGCTGGTCGAGTTTGGCGTTGGCCAATCCCAGGAGCGACCCGGCATACGCACCTGGTGAACGGATCGCCTTATCCTTGGCGGCCGAGCCGACTGCCCCGGTCGCCCCGCTGATCCCAGCCTCCATACCGCGTAGGGCGGCACTCCCAAGAGACGCCCCCCCTGCCCTTGCACTGCTCGCGGCTTGGGCGCCGCCGCGAGCTGCAGAAGTGGCCAAGAAACCTGCTCCCGCGGCGACGGATGCGGCTTGTCCGCCGTGGCGAATAGCTTCCATGCCACCTGAAACCGAGGCTCCCTGCACCACGCCCTGCAGGATCGGCGGTACATACATCGCAATGACAAAGACCACGACCGAAATGCCGGCGATCGCGAGTGTCGTGACAAATTGCTCGGTCTGCGCCGTCGGTGCCTCCGCCAAGTCCAGCAGAATGTCAGAGCCGATCTTGGCGATCATCACCAAAGCCATCAGCTTTATCCCGACGGAGAAGGCATAGACGAGATATCGAACGGCAAAGTCCTTGGTGTAGGATGTGCCACCTAATCCCAGCATGATCGTTCCCGCGAGCAAGCCGACATACATCTCAACCATTATGGCAACGAAGATTGCCGCAACGAGCGAAAAGGAAACGACGACCACAACCATTGCGAAGACCGCAGCGATCGCCAGCGCATTGTCTTCCCAAAGCCCGAACTGTGCTTGCTCCGACATTTTGGTCGCGACCCGGATGCCGGCGTCGAAAATGTTGGCGGGGGAGGCTGATCCACCTCCGGCACCGATCTGGTAGAGGCTGTCGATCACAGCTTTGGCGAAGGCAGGTCCCTGGTCGAGAATGAAAGCGAAGAGTCCGATAAACATGATGCGCCTGACAAGCTCAGCGAACCAACTGTCAAGCGAGGCAGCATTAATCGCCAGCCACACGGCCGCGACACCGATCTCGATACCCGCAAGTATCCAGAACAACGACCGCGCCGCATCCATGACGGTCGTCTCCCACTCCTTTGCAGCTGCAACAACGGAGTTTTCCAGAGTGGTAAGCACCTCACCCTGTTGTGCAAAGGTTGGTGCGGTTGCGATCAAGACGATCCCAATCCCAACAAAAGCGACGTCATAGCGGCGAGAAGCCGGAAAGATCACCATCGCGGCTTCATCTCCTCACCACTGCGAGTGTCACGGTCGCTGCTGCCGCCAGAGAATTGTTCCCGGTGTGCGCGGCGGTCAGCATCTGGTTCGGATTTCGGCGATGCCTCTCCTGCTCCAAAGATGTGCGTGGCAGCCACTGGACTAGAATCGATGTGATGGTGCCAGCAACGGATGCCGCCCCCGTGAGGATGAGGAGACTGCGCGAACTCACCAGCGGGGTTCCATGTTCTGCCCACCCCGGATGTCAGGCACGGTTCCGCTGAAGAACTGCTCGCGTCGGGCTTGAGCCATATCTTTTTGCGCCTGCTCCGACTGGAACCATGTCCCCATCATCGTCATCTGCTGGGAAACCAGGCCACGCAGCTTTTGCATTTGCGCCACCTGTTGTGCGGCGATCTGGTGTCCGACCTGCAGCGCCTTCATCTGCCCATCAGCCGTCTCCGACATCGATCGCAGCGACGACATCGTGCTTGCCTCGCTTGAGAATTGGTCCGCCGTCAGGTTTGCGGCCTTCAAGGTGCCTCCGATCGTATCGCGATTGGTGTCGGACCAGCTCTGATAGGTCGACGAGAAGCTCGCACTATCCGGTAGATTGCTCTTCATCTCGGAAAAACTCTGGAAGCGCTGCTTCAGGACGTCGTCGATATTCCCCATCGAGAAGGCGACGCCCTGCCCTTGGGCCACGACATTCTGAAGGTTCTTCAGGTCGTTCTCGACCTGGCCCCAGACGTGGTTTGGCAGTTGCGCCGTGTTTTGCAGCATGTTCTTGTAGATGTTGATCTGGTTCTGGATTTGCTCGGCAAGCTGCGAGATCTGGGTGATCTGGTTGTTGACCTGTTCTGCCGATTTTCCCACCAGTGAAACCAGCTCTGCGTTGTTGGCGAGCTGGGTCCATTCGGTCGCCTGCCCAGTGACGCCGCCGGCCTCGGCTGAGGCTGGAAGTATGGCCGGGAGAATGACGGCTGCGATTACGGTTGCGCCCGGCATCTTACTTATCCGGAAACAATGTTTCGACATGGTCGATCCCTCTTTGCTGAAGCCAGTAGAGAGGCCATGCGGCCCTATGTTCGGAATGCAGGGCACGAATGCGCTGCAGGTCTTCCTTGCCGGAAGCTCCGACGAATGAAAGCGCTATCGGACCGAGCGCCATGTTGAACAGGCGACGTCCCTCCGGCGAGACGACGTAGTAGTCGCGCTTGGGAATGGCGGTCGCGACGATCTCGATCTGTCGTTCACTGAAGCCGATGCGCTCATAAAACTCGCGTGTGCCCGGTTCGCGCGCGGCGCCGTTTGGCAGGCAAATCTTCGTAGGGCAGCTCTCTTTCAGAACATCGATGATGCCGGAGCGCTCAGCGTCCGAGATAGACTGGGTGGCGAGTACCACGGCGCAATTGGCCTTGCGAAGAACCTTCAGCCACTCGCGAATCTTGTCGCGAAACACAGGATGGCCAAGCATCAGCCAAGCTTCGTCGAGAATGATCAGGCTGGGTGCGCCGGTAAGGCGTTTCTCGATACGGCGAAACAGATAGGTGAGGACCGGAACGAGATTGCGCTCACCCATGTTCATCAGTTCCTCGATTTCGAAGCACTGAAATGCACCAAGCGCCAAGCCGTCTCGCTCCGCGTCAAGCAACTGCCCCATCGGGCCGTCGACGGTGTAGTGATGCAGCGCGTCCTTTATCTCGCGCATCTGGACGCCGGAGACGAAGTCCGACAACGAGCGGCCACGCGATTCTCCCATCAAGGCGATCTGGCGCGAAATGGCGTTGCGATGATCCGGGGTGATGGTGCCCCCCTGCAGCGCTACGAGCATCTCGATCCACTCGGACGCAAAGGCGCGATCACCATCGGTAGAGAGTTCCGCCAGTGGGCAGAAGGAGAGACCCTTCGCCTCCTCTTCCGCGGTCGCGTAGGCCCCGATCTGATAGTAGTCACCGTCAACGCCGAGCGTCAGCGGAAGCATCGAACCGCCCTTGTCGAATGCGAAGACCTGGGCATTAGCATAACGTCGGAACTGCGCGGCGACCAACGCCAGCAACGTCGACTTGCCGGAGCCGGTGGGTCCAAAGATCAGCGTATGTCCGACATCTGCGACATGCAGGTTCAGCCGGAACGGTGTCGAACCGGATGCCACCTGCATTAAGGGTGGGGAGGCAGGAGGATAGAAGGGGCAAGGCGCGTTCGGATTGCCCGACCACACGGAGTTTAACGGGATGAGATCTGCGAGATTTCGGGTGTTGATAAGGGGTTCGCGGATGTTGGCGTAGGAGACACCTGGCAGGCTGCCAAGAAAGGCATCCGTGGCGTTCAGCGTCTCGATGCGTGCGCCAAAGCCTTCGGCCTGAATCAGACGGCGGATAGCTTCGCACTTGTCCTGCAGGTGGGCTTGATCTTCCTCAAAAAGGACGATCACCGGTGTGTAATAGCCATAGGCGACGAGCTGCGAGGTGGCCTCAGCGATTGCATCCTCTGTTTCAGCCACCATCACCATGGCATTCTGGTCGACCGAACGGCTTTGTGTCTGGAACAGTTGATCGAAGAAAGGTCGCACCTTCTGTTGCCATTTCTTCCGGGTGCGCTCGAGCTTGGCCCGGGCCTCCTCGGCGTCCAGGAAAACGAAACGGGACGACCAGCGAAAAGTCAGCGGCATCAAGTCAAGCGTGTTGAGGATTCCAGGCCAGCTTTCCGCCGGCAGGCCGTCGATCGCCACCACGCCGAGAAAGCGGTTATCGACCAAGGGTGTGAGCCCGTGCTGCAGTTCGGCCGTCACCAGCCAGTCGAGATACATCGGGATTTCTGGTAGCCGCACCGGATGGTTCTCACCAGTGATGCAGAATCGGATAAACTGGAAAAGTTCGTCGTAGTGTGCGACGCGGAAGCCGCTTCGCTCGGGGGTTTCCCGGGTCATCATTCGGCGGATCGACACGACATTGCCAAGATATTGCTCGACTTCCCGAATCGAGTTGAGAAAGCTCTCGAGGACCTTGTCAGCATAGGTCGCTGAACGGCTGGCGGAGTCCGAGTAGATATATCGCGTCAGCCCAGAGCGCCGTGGTTCCGGCGGGCGCCAGGTCAGGATCAGGGCATGGCGGCTTTCGAAATGCCCCCGCTCTTTTTGAAAATGTGCGCGGCGCTCGCCGTCGATCGCGCGGGTGACGGGATCGGGAAAATACGACTCAGCCTCGTTTGGGTAATCGCCAGTGGGCACCCGCACCGCCTCGACCTGCATCATCCATCCTGAGCCGAGCCGCGACAGGATGGCGTTGATCTGCTGAGACACCTCATTGCGCTCGGCGTCAGTAGAGCTTTCGCTATCGGGGCCTGCAAAATACCACCCAGCCATCAGCGAGCCGTCCTTCAAGAGGATGACGCCGTTTTCGATCAGCCCGGCGTAGGGCAAGAGGTCGGCAAAGGACGGTCCGGAATGGCGGAGTGATTTCAGGGCAACCATTTAGGGATCTCAGTAGGTTCGCCATGGCGACGACGTCGCCCGGTAAAAGGCCTTGAAGGCGATATGCCGAAAATAGACTCGGCGCATTAGGGGGTCGGACTTGGCCATCATGCGAAGGGCTGCGACCGCGACTAGCCAGATCGTGACGCCGAACAGCGCGGCGTACCAGGTGAGGACGACGAAGACCAAGATGACGGCTGCAAGTGCCGTTAGGAGCACCAGCTCGCGATCGGCACCCATCAAGAGGTTTGGGCGTGATAGCGCCCGATGCACCCGCGAGCGAGCGAGACCGGAGGCAGCCTCACCCATGCGCCGACTCCCTTGCCCAGGAGATAATCGTCGACTGAAACCATACCATTTGTTCCGCTTGAGTGGGAATTTGGCCAATCGATGCGCCGGTCGCTCCAAAAAGAGCCACGATCTGGGTAGCGCCGAGCAGGACGCCACCGACCAGGGCGACGTAACAAAGCCGCCGTGCAAAATCATTGAGCTCACCGCCGAAGATCAACATGGCGCCGGCAATGGCAACCGCAGCCAGCGCGATAAAGCCGGCGACAGGTCCCGTGATTGACTCCTGAATTTGCTCTAGCGGCGATTCCCATGGGAGACTGCCGCCTGAGGATGCCAAGGCGAAATCCGAAAGGCCTACCGGTATGGTCGCCAGCATAGCGCCGACGAGAAAAAAGCGGGATTTACGTGACATGGGGGTCCTCGTCGGCAGGGGAATTGGGTTCCATGTGGTACCGCCCATCGCGGTAGCCTTCGATGTGGATGATCTCGCGCACCCGCCTCCCCTTGGCCGTTCGCTCAATCGAGACGACAAGACCGACGGCTTCACCGATCACCTCGCGCATCGGCTGCTGACTGGCTTCCGCTGTCAGTTGCTCAAGCCGGCGTAGGGCTGACATCGCCGTGTTTGAGTGAACCGTGGTGACGCCGCCCGGATGTCCGGTGTTCCACGCCTTTAGCAACGTCAGCGCGGCACCGTCGCGGACTTCCCCGACAATGATCCGGTCCGGCCGCAAGCGCATTGTGCTCTTGAGCAGGCGGGCCATGTCGACGCTATCGCTGGTGTGAAGGGATACGGCGTTTTCGGCCGCGCATTGTATCTCTGCGGTGTCTTCTAGGATAACCAACCGGTCGTCCGGGGCAGCAGCCACGATCTCAGCAATGATAGCATTGGCAAGCGTTGTTTTGCCGGAGCCTGTACCACCGGAGATGACGATGTTCACTCGGGCGTCGATCGCGCTGCGAATGGCGGACGCTTGTGCATCCGTCATCATTTTTAACCTCACATATTCGGCGAGCGGGATGAGACGGGAGGCGCGACGGCGAATGACGAATGCCGGTGTTGATACGATCGGCGGCAATAGCCCCTCGAAGCGGTGCCCACCGATAGGCAACTCGCCGGATATGATTGGCCGCTCGTTGTCGACTTGCGACTGCAGGGCGTGTGCGACACTGCCAATTACGACTTCAGCGGCGCCCGGACTCATTATGCCCGCAGCCGCCACGCCGTGCCCTAGCCGCTCAATGAAGAGCCGTCCATCGGGATTGAGCATGATCTCGACCACTGCGGCGTCGTCCAGCGCGACGCAGAGCTGCTCGCCGAGGGCGTCCTGCAGTTTGCGCACCAGGCGGGGGTGGGAACGGAGCTGGCTCACGCAGCGCTCCGGATCCGCAGGTCAAGGTCGGAGGCGATGATTGATCGGTAGCCTGCCGGGCAGACCCGATCAAAGCTTGCTTGATCGGCTGACAGCCTTCCGGCGACTGCGACCGTCCTGCCGATCGTCACCGGAACTCCAAGTCGCTTCATCGGCCATCCGGTCCGCCTCAAAATGCGTTCGAAGCGTAAGTCGGTTGCGGTAACGATCTCGTCGTAACCGTTCGAGATCGACCACTCGATGATGCCGGCGAACATAGTGAGCGTTGCAACGTGCAAAGGTGCCCCTCCCCTGCCGGCGCGCCACGATGTGTCAACGCAGAACCGAGAGCTTTCCAACATAGAGGCAGATGCCGTAAAGGAGCCGCCCGCCAACAGTTGCGGGAACGTCTGCTCCAGCATAGTCGGGCCCAACGCTGGTAGCAGCCGCACGCTGCCAACGACCTTCAGGTCCTGTGTGACCGCTAGGATGTAGGTTGGGTCGAGATTGTCGAAGTCGTCTCGCTCGCCTGCCTCCGTGACGTCGACATTCCATCGCAGGCGCTCGCTAAAAACCGCTGCGCGCAGGCGGTACATCTGATTAAGCAGACGTTGGCTGTGTTCGTGATGTTGAGGTGGGATGGAGACTATCCGCATCTTGTTCTCCGTTGAACAGGTCGTGCGGAAAGAATCATGCAATTCGTATGGGGTCTATGTGCAGATTTGCATTCGCTGATTCTCGCAAAGCATTAGATTTTTATTCGAGTTCGACCGTCGCCCGAGCCACCACTTGCAAACAAGATGTGCAAATCTGCACTTTTTGGCCAATCGTCCAGAGCGGAAATTTGACGCTAAGGCATGGAAAATACTCAACAATCGCAGTTGAGATATCTTCTAGGATTGAGCGGGCTTACCGTTCATTTACCAAAATCGTCTTGCAGGCCTGCCAGAATCGCACATAGTAATCACGCTTTCATGCCTAGCGTGGGTGGAAAAGCGTTATTCCTCTGTTTGCAGTGATTTTGAACGTGGCGCATATCGTTGAACCAAGCATCGACTTTGATGAGGAGATCCTCCAGCAGGGGGAACTTATCTCTGACAAGCTGAATATGTTGCGGATTGAACAGTACCCGCCAGATGCCGAAAAAGGCTTGCGGCTCTTTTCATCTGCCGAGGCGGCGGAATTTCTTGGCGTTACGCAAAATCACATCAAGAAGCTGCACCTTGAAGGTAAAGGGCCGGTGCCGCATGTCACGCAATCGGGCCGCCGCTCGTACACAGCCGAGCAGATGATGGAGTTGCGCGTCTTCCTCGACAAACACGGTCGCACCGATTTCAAGCGTTACGTCCCCCATCGCCGGCCGGGCGATGCTCTACAAGTGATCTCCGTTGTCAACTTCAAAGGTGGTAGTGGAAAGACGACGACCACCGCTCATCTTGCACAGTATCTCGCACTCACAGGACATCGCGTACTTGCGATCGATCTTGATCCACAAGCGTCACTGACCGCGCTTCATGGAATGCAGCCCGAACTGGACAAGAACCCGTCCCTTTTTGAAGCGCTTCGTTACGACGATCAGCGCAAATCGATAAAAGAGGTAATACAACCAACGAACTTCCCTGGTCTCGATATCGTACCGGCCAATTTAGAACTGCAGGAATACGAATACGAGACCCCTCTAGCCGCATCAAATAAGCAATCTCCCGAAGGACGCTTGTTCTTCACCCGCATTTCGCGAGCCCTCAAAGAAGTCGACGATCAATATGACGTAGTAGTAATCGATTGTCCTCCTCAACTTGGCTACCTCACACTCACGGCCCTGACCGCCTCTACCTCCGTTCTTATCACGGTGCATCCCCAGATGCTCGACATCATGTCAATGAGCCAGTTCCTGTTGATGCTGGGGGGTATCCTGCAATCCATCAAAGGGGTCGGGGCCAGGGTGAGATTAAACTGGTTCCGTTATCTTGTGACCAGGTACGAGCCCACCGACGGACCGCAGGCGCAAATGGTCGGCTTTATGCAGGCCATGTTCAACAAGCGAATGCTCGCCAATCAGATGGTAAAGTCCACTGCGATCTCCGATGCCGGCATCACCAAGCAAACGCTCTATGAAGTTGATCGGAGTCAGTTCACGAGATCGACATATGATCGAGCAATGGAATCCCTCAACGCGGTGAACGGTGAGCTTGTCGAGTTGATACACAAGGCTTGGGGGCGCAAATGATCTTTTTTTTGACAGCCGTGCAGAACGGGAAAAAGTTTAGAGAAAACATATCGATAGCTTCAAAGTGGAGGGTGTGAATGGCTAGAAAGCACCTCCTGACCAACATTGGCGCCGGAACAAGCGGGACCCTCAAAAATCCTGCTTTCGAAAGCAGAGCAGACTATGCCCGAAAAGGGGCATCGCGGTCGATGATGATGTCACTCGACGAGATGGCGGAAAATTCAATGCGGGCGCTAGGAGGCGAGACGGTCGTCGCTTTGGATCCTGACGTGCTTGACGCGTCACCGTTTGCTGACCGTATTGAAGGCCAGGATGACGACTTTTCTGCTCTTGTCGCGGCTATCGAAAAGGCAGGGCAATCGTCCCCTATTCTTGTCCGACCTCATCCAGATGTCGAAGGTCGTTTCATAATCGTCTACGGGCATCGCCGAGCCCGCGCTGCGCGGCAACTCGGTACTACTGTCCGCGCTATTATCAAACCCCTTGAGGAAATCGCCCATGTGGTTGCGCAAGGGCAAGAAAATACTGCGCGATCCGATCTTACGTTCATCGAAAAAGCGCTCTTCGCGAGAAAGTTGGTCGGATCTGGAATCGATAAGGAAACCGTCAAGAGCGCGCTTACTATCGATGATAGCCTCCTCTCCCGCATGCTAGCGGTCGCAGAACAAGTGCCTGGAGACGTTCTCAACACATTGGGCGCAGCCAAAGGAGTGGGAAGAGATCGGTGGGAGGACCTCAAGAAACTTCTTCAGTTACCTGGAAAAATCGAGCACGCGTTGGCTCTCGTACGAAGCGACGAATTCACCGCAATAGACCAAGGCGCTCGATTTTCGATTCTGCTTTCTGAGCTGAGGAAGAAGGCGAAAAGTAGAAAGTCGGAGGTGGCCAAGCCTGCGGAGAGAAATTGGTCGCTTGCCGAAAATGCAGTGAAAGTCGCGACCAGGGACACTGGAAGGGGCTTTACCTTGGCGCTGAAGGCGAAAGACGCATCTCGCTTCGGCGCTTACCTCTCGGAGCAGTTAGAGCGTCTCTATAAGGAATTTCAAGGAACGGAAAAAATGTAGCTAATCCCGCAAAAGAAAAAGGCCCCCGAAACGAATTCCGGAAGCCCTTCTCAATCTCTGGCGAGTTAGAGAATCGCATTTCCTGGAATCGCCGTCAAGAGTCATCTGAGGCTCAACGCTGTTTTGGCGAACCTATTTCTTTTGCCTCAACGTAGGTAAACGGAAATGGAAAATGGATATGTGACGACGCCGTTTGGGCGGCGGTCGATGACTCTTGGCATGCTGGCCAGTCAGCAACTGGCAGACAAAGTCGAGCCGGGTACAATCCGGAGCAAATGGAAGCTGTTTCGCGCCTGCTGCGAGGCAAGGCCAATGCTTGGCGTGACGGAGCGCTCGCTTACCGTGCTCGACGCCTTGTTGTCGTTTCTTCCCGGCGACGAGTTGGTGGCAGGGCAGGGTCTGGTGGTCTTTCCATCGAATGCACAGTTGTCACTGCGGGCACGCGGTATGGCACCCGCGACCCTGCGCCGGCATCTTGCTGTGCTCGTCGAAACTGGGCTTGTCGCGCGGAAAGATAGCCCGAACGGCAAGCGCTATGCCCGCCGCGGCGGGGAAGGGGAGATCGATGAAGCCTACGGCTTTAGTCTGACGCCGCTGCTTGCACGTGCTAGTGAAATTGAAACTATGGCGGCCCAGGTCATCGCCGATCGCGAATTTTTGCGGGTTACGCGGGAGCGCCTGACCATTTGTCGCCGAGATGTGGCGAAACTTATTGCGTCGGCTATGGAGGAGAATGTCCCGGGCAACTGGGAACAGATATCTGTAATCTACCGCAGGCTTGTCGATAGCATTCCACGTTCGCCCACGATCGAAAACCTCTCGCCTGTTCTGGAAGAGCTGGCCATGTTGCGGGACGAGATCGTCAACATACTGGAAATGCAGCTAAATTCACAAAAAATGAACGCCAGTGAGTCTCATATTGAGCGGCACATACAGAATTCAAATCCAGATTCCCTTACTGAACTTGAACCTTGCTTCGAAAAAAAGCAGGGCGAAGAGCTGACTGACAGTCGCCCGGTGGGGCATCGGCCAGTAGAACGGCTAGAACAAACCCAGCTGAAATCGTTCCCGCTGGGTCTGGTTTTGCAGGCATGCCCCCAGATTGCAGACTATGGTCCTGGAGGTAAGGTCGGAAATTGGCGGGACTTGATGTCGGCCGCAGTCATTGTCCGCTCGATGCTGGGGGTGAGTCCGTCTGCCTACGAGGACGCGTGTCTTACGATGGGGCCTGAAAATGCGGCCACCATAATAGCCTGCATACTGGAGAGGGGAGGGCACATCAATTCAGCGGGAGGTTATCTGCGAGATCTTACACGGCGTGCGGAGCGGAGCGAATTTGCGATTGGTCCGATGCTAATGGCGCTGGCGCGAGCGAATTCGCCCGCTACGTCACGGACCGGGTAAACCCACGTTGATGCTTCTCGATTTGACCGAGCACAAATCAAGCAGACGGTTGACAGAGCGCGTCATGCAGGCAGGCGGGCCTTCGAGGCGGCGGGTTCGTGCTCTTGGACGATCGAAACACAGCCGGCCGAGCGCAGCTCGGTCACCTGCCCCTCCGTGAAGACACGCGCATACCAGAGCAGGCGTCCCTACGGTGGAACAGAACTCGAGTTTTACTATTTCGAGCCATTTTGCCGAGCTTGGGACCAACAGAGCCCCTTTTTCCGAACGTAGAAGATTCGGCCAAAACGATCGGTGGTTGGCGTCACATGCGATCCCACCTGCGTTGGCGCCAGCCAAACGACCGGGCGCTATCGAACTGGCCGAATGGCTCGACAGGGCTAGTAAGCAGCTATTTCTCTCGATGGTCTCGGCTGCTGAAGTCAGATCCGGAGTAGCAAAAGCCGCGCGAGAGGTGCAACGACCAAAGCACCAGGGGCTCGCGGAATGGTGGGAGAGCATCGAGTATCTCTATGCGCAGAGACTACTGCCATTCGATCTCAGCCGCGCCCATGCCGCCGGTCAGATTCTTGACGACGCTCGTGCCCGTAAGCCTGGATTCGAAAATATCGCAATAGCAGCCACAGCTAAGATTCACGGCCTCACTGTTTTGACCCGACATGCGGCACTTCGAACCTTTGGGGTTCGTGCGCTGGATCCTTTCGTAATGCTGCCAGAATTGTAGTTCGGAAGCAGGGGAGGGGGCGTCGAGGACGTGGCCCTTTGAATTCGATCGTCCACGGGATTGAAATTTACTTCCCTAAGTAATACTTTCTGTAAATCTGGTATTACCGAGGTGCGAACATGACCACGACAGTCACAGCCAAAGGACAGGTGACCATCCCAAAGGCGGTCCGCGATCTTCTCGGGATTGTTCCGGGCAGTAAGGTTGACTTCCGCCGCGCCGCTGATGGCAGCGTGGTGCTTGCCCGCATGGACAAGAAGCAGCCCGCGAGCCGCTTCGCAAAATTGCGCGGCCATGCCGGTGAGGGGCTCGGTACTGACGCGATCATGGCCCTGACACGTGGCGAAGCGTGACGCTCGTCGACACCAACGTTCTGCTCGACCTTGTCACTGACGATCCGAAGTGGGCGGATTGGTCGATCGCTCAGCTTGAGGCAGCAAGCCTCAACGGGGCGTTGTCGATCAACGACGCGGTCTATGCCGAGCTTTCGGTTCGATATAAACGTATCGAGGACCTCGACGCGTTTCTTGCCGAAGCCGGTTTCGAAATGGCTCCGATGCCCCGGGCGGCGCTGTTTCTCGCCGGGAAAGTCTTTACGCAGTACCGGAAGTCGGGGGGAACGCGCACCGGCGTGTTACCCGACTTCTTCATCGGTTCCTATGCCGCCGTGAATGGGCTGCCGTTGCTCACCCGCGATGTCGGCCGCTATCGCACCTATTTTCCATCATTGAAACTGATCACACCGAACAGTTGAGCTGATCGCAGGCAGGGGAGGGGGTTTTTGCGAAGGCAGCCTCCTTTTCCAAGGCTGGCCTCTAGGATTCAATGCTGTCATTGGGAATGCGTTCGATACCGTCTTGGATTGCCTCGATTGCTAGCTCATTGAGTATCCCGAAGACGCGGGCTGATTCCATCACCCAGACGGGAAAGATGTCGAAGGCTTTGGCTCGATAAAGCCGACGGAAGTTGCAGTGGCAGGCTGCGCAGGATCGCCGTCACCAATTCCTGGAACTCCTCATCGGCTTTCCATCGGTACTCCGACACGTTTGCGCCCTTTGTCGGAACGAGTTGAGCCTTGCGGGAATTACGGTATTTCCGTATATTGCGGAATAAAGGAGATCGCCATGACGTCAACCGTTACCGCCGCTGAAGTTTCCAAGAATTTTGGTGCATATCAGGATGCCGCCGTCCGCGATCCCGTTATCATCACCAAGAACGGCCGGCCTAGAACCGTTTTGATGGCTTATGAGGATTTTGTTCGGTTGTCTAAGAGGGATCGTCGCGTTCAGCTGACCAGTAAACTCAGCCCGGCCGAGATCGCCGACGTTGAACGTTCGGCAATGGCGCCGGGCCATGAGCACCTGGACGAGGAGATGACGGCAAATGCTGCCGACTGAAGTCAAAGTCGGTTATATCTTCCGTTATTCCTATCTTTGGAACTGGCAGCATCTCGAAGGACGTGAGGAGGGCGACAAGGATCGGCCGTGCCTCGTGTTGGCCATCGTAACGACCGAAGAGGACGGCTCGCCGTTCGTTCGAGTGCTTCCAGTGACGCATACAGCACCTGAGAATCCCGATGACGCTGTCGAGATTCCCTTACCGGTAAAGGCAAGGTTGAAGCTGGACGATGACCGCTCATGGATCGTTTTGACCGAAAGCAATCATTTTGTCTGGCCGGGGCCGGACATTCGACCAGTAGGCACGGAGAATGGCTACTACGGCGCTATTCCGCCGGTTCTTTTCGAGATGGTGAAGCGCCGATTCGTCGACGTTGCTCGATCGCGAAATCACACCAGCGTCGGTCGCACGGAGTAGAGATGCCCATTTTCGCTGTTGGTTGACCAGCAGGGCAGGGGGCTTTAAAGCCCGCTCGCCTTGGTGAGATTGACACGGAAACGATCGCGCCGGCGTTGGTATTTTCGTGTCATTTCAGCAGTGGTATGGCCAAGCTGCTTTTGTACATACCGCTCATCGACCTCGGCCGAGGATGCGAGCCCAGCCCGCAGAGAGTGCCCCGAAAACTTCCGCTCCCGGTCGTCTTCGGAAAAGTCGACACGAACGCCGCCGGCGATTGCGGTACGCTTGACCAGCCGCGCTACCTGCTTGTCGTTCAGCCGTGTCGTGCCAATCACCTTGCCTTTGCCGGTAACGCGACGGAACAAGGGCCCATGTGCGACCCGGGCGAGCGTGAGCCAGTCTTTCAAAGCAACGACCGGACAGGACAGATCGGTCGAGCCGCGGCCGATCTCGATCTCGCGCCAACCGGTCTTGCCGCGCAGTGTCACCAACACACCCTTGTCCATGTAAAACTCGATCCAGCCAGATGCATCCTCGGTCTGATCGCGGCCACAATCCAGGCCAACGATCTCGGAGCGGCGCAAACCCCCGGCGAAACCGAGCAGGAGGATTGCCCGGTCGCGCAGGCCCCGCAGGGTGCCTCGATCGAGTGTCTCCAGCATCGCCATCAGATCCTCCGGCAGAACGGCCTCCTTCTGCACCGGTGGCCTGGCGTGGCTGTTGCGAATGCCGGCAAGCACGGTGGCGATATGCCGGTCCTTACGGTCGAGGGACAAGCCGCGCTGGGTGTAGTTCCAGGTCAGCGATGACAGGTGCCGCTCGATCGTCGACACCGCCATTTTTTTACCGGACGCGGCGCCCGAGGCGAGGGCGGTGATGTAGAGCCCGACGGTTTGTGGGGAGGGCGGCAACGCCTGAAGATTCTGGCGGCGAAGCCAAGCTTCGAACTGTTTCCAGTCGGACGCATAGGCGCGCCGGGTGTTGGTCGAGTTTGCCGCTTCGACATAGAAGCGGGCGCGATCGGCGAGTTGCTCCAGATGGCTTGCTGGCAATGCCGATGCAGCAGGGGAGGGGACATCCAGGCTCTGCGAACTCTTTGAAGCAGCGCTCTTCCCAGCGGAGTCGGCGGCTTTACTCCTGCCCATCTGCATGACGATCTCGATGATGTCCGATAAGGCATTTTTTGCCTTGGCGTCGTCGTCCTGCGGCAGGGACGCTCCAAGCGGGACATTGGCCGTCCCTAGCGGCTCTGAACCAGCGCCGGATTCGGAGAGGGCTGGTGTTGTTTTCTCGGGGATTCCGGTCATTTTGGGACGGTATCAAAAACGTCCGATAATGCAAGATTATCGGGCGTTTTGTTTTGCCGACAGGCCGTGCGGTTTGGTTAATAAAATGTGGCACAAACCGCTCGCATGGTTAATACTTCGTTGCATGGACGATATCACCCCAATCACAGAACGCGCCTCACTGTGGTCGCCCCGTCTGCCCGTCTGGGCGCAGGCACGCGGCGGCGACCTCAACGAAGCAGACGCTGCCTTCGCCGCCGGTATCGCTGTGAAATCTCTCGATGATTTGGTCCGCGCCGCCCCACCTTGGATCGGCTGCTGGCGCTCTCGACAGGCCCTGAAATCAGCCGCTACAGCCGTGCGGCTGAGCGGCCGCAAGGAGGACGAACACGCGTTGCGTGATGCGGCTTTGCTCACCGATGCTGGAGATGATCGGGGGCCTGCCGGCAATACCTTCCTGGCGATCGAGAGGCTGGCGGCAAAAAGGGAACCCCTCACTCCAGTTTTGAAATTAGCGAAGACGCTAGATCATGCATTTTCATCGAGACCAAGTGAGCGTTCAATGGAGCCCCTTGCAGTAGTAAGCGCATCTGCTATTTGCAATCTTCGATTGAGGAAAGATTGTCGAGCCATCGAGACCGCAATAGCATAGTTGCCGCTGGGTAGTCCTCGGATCGGCAATGCAACTGCCACAACTCCGGATACGTACTCTTCATTATCGGTGCATCTGTCGGCGCTAGGATCAGTACCGACCAATGACAAAAGTATCTCCTTGTCGGTGATCGTATTCTCTGTGTGCGCAAGTAGTGGTTTGTCAAGAATTCTCGCCGCCAGATCGATACTCATTTGCGACAAGTGTGCCTTCCCACTTGCCGTGCAATGGACTGGAAGAGCTGTACCTATATGTGTGACAATCTTGAACGGATGCGGGGTCAAGACCTGATCAATTACGATTGCTGAATCACCCTGCAGTACGGTGAGATCGACTGATTCGTTAATTTTATCGCTCAACCACTGTATCCACGGTTTGCAAACCGCCCTTGGGTCCTGATGAGCTAATGCCGCCAGCCTTGCGACCTCCGAACCCAATCTCACACCTGGCATAGTGGCGTCGGTGATCACGAACCGCTCCGCTTCCAACGCCCCGACCAAACGTTGCACCGTCGCTCTTGGCAAGTCCGTCTTCTTGGCAAGTTGTCCGAGGCTTAGCGCAGTCCCGCTTTCGGCTATTGCGCGCAAAACCGCAGCCGCGCGGGCAATCATTCGCATTTCATTCCGCTGCCCTTTGGGCTGGTTGAGGCCCAGATCGCTTGTTGACAATTTAAAGTTCCTTGCCTAATCTCGTTTTCGATACAGTTGTATCGCTATGTGAACATATACGGCTGTGATGTTGGCATATGTCTTCTGAATGACAAGTGCCTTTGGGGGAAGAATGAGCATAATTTGGGTTAAGATACTCCTGACCTTGGCAGTCCTCGGGTTTAGTGCAGTTCCGGCTATTTTTGACAGCAACTCAACCCATGCCACAAATCCACTGTGGACACCTCATGCACGCTTCCATGTCGTTTGGCAGGTGGTCAGCTATGTTTGCCTAGGTCTGGTGAGCCTCTGCCTTATCTGGACAGCCGGCGTGGAAGAAGGCGACCGGCTCTGGCTGGCGGCTACTCTCTGCGCAGCTCCATATATAGGATTTTTCACTGCAATGGCGAGTAAGCCGCTCTACGGCGGCGCAAATGCTGACGCCAACGGCGTTCCGCCTTTACGCTTTGGGCGTGTCGAAATGGATGCAAATGTTACGATCTTCACGGTGGCAACGAGCATTTTAGCGGTCGGTATCATCGCGTTGCTTTGGCTGGGGGACGGAAAGTAGTCAGGACCCTGGCCCTGTTCTTCATTACAATACAGGAGATCGAAATGTCAGCCACCATAGACGACATCTATCGCGCGGCAGCCTCCCTTCATCAGGCTGAGATCAGCAAGGTAGCCGTTCCGCAAATTAGCGAAATCTATCCCTCCATGACCATCGACGATGCATATCGTGTGCAAGACGCGTGGGCCCAGAAAAAGATTGCGGAAGGCTCGCGTGTTATCGGTCACAAGATCGGCCTGACCTCTCGCGCAATGCAAATAGCATCCAGAATGACTGAACCTGACTACGGTCAGATCTTTGATAGCTCGGTATTCAACGACGGGGCGTGCATTCCCGCTGATCGCTTTTTGAAGCCCAGGCTGGAAGTAGAGCTGGCCTTTGTGCTTTGCCAGGATCTCGAAGGTCCGAATGTGCGGGTGCACGATGTTTTGCGGGCTACTGAATTTATCACGCCTGCCATCGAGATTATCGATTATCGAACCGAAGTACCGCGTAAGATCGTCGACACGATTGCAGACAACGCGGCATTCGGGGCGTTGATCTTGGGCGGGCGAATTGCTCGGCCCCAAGATATCGACGTTCGGTGGGTCGGTGCAACACTTTCAAAGAACGGCGTGATTGAGGAATCGGGTGTTTCCGCCGCGATTATGGGCCATCCGGCGGCTGGGGTCGCTTGGCTCGCCAATAAACTGCATGCCGTCGGTGCCAAGCTCAAAGTAGGTCAAGTTATTCTCTCGGGCTCCTTTACGCGCCCAGTCGATATTGCAGCAGGCGACGTGCTGCATGCTGACTATGGGCAAATGGGTTCCATCGGCGTCTCGATAGGGTAATGCCATGCTGCTTCAATCGAATATCTTCAAACGTGCCCTAGCCGAGAGGCGAAAGCAGTTGGGTCTGTGGATCACTTTGTCCACTGCGTTCGCCGTGGAGGTGGTTGCGGAGACCGGGTATGATTGGCTGTTACTCGATACTGAACACTCACCTGGCGACGTTCTGACCGTGCTCGCACAACTCCAGGCGCTTTCAGGATATCCGGTCCACCCGGTTGTGCGTCCTGCCAGCAACGATCAAGTTTTAATAAAGAGGTATCTCGACTTTGGCGTCAGAACATTTTTGATCCCCTTTGTACAGAATGCGCAAGACGCCAGGGCTGCCGTCTCGTCGATTCGATACCCGCCTCGCGGTATCCGCGGTGTGTCCGCGCTGACGCGCGCCACACAGTTCGGGCGCATCAAGGACTATTTCGAGCGCATCGAACAGGAAGTCTGCCTGTTAGTCCAAATTGAAACCGAGCAGGCGCTCGAGAACATCGAAGAGATTGCGGCAGTCGATGGAGTCGATGGGATTTTTATTGGCCCGGCGGATCTGGCTGCGAGCATGGGGCTGATCGGCCAGCCTGGTCATCCGCGCGTTCTGGACGCGGTCGCAGAGGCATTGAAGCGGATCAACGCCGCCGACAGACCCGCGGGAATATTGTCCAGCGACAAAGCGTTCGCAAAACAATGTCTAGACCTCGGCGCGGACTTCGTTGCAATCGGTATCGACGTAGCAATACTTGCCCGCGGCGCGGAGCTCCTGGCCAACGAGTTTCGGCGGCATCTCGAAGGCCCTTCTCATCCAGAGGAGCCTCCATGTCGGACCGCGTAGCTCTCATCGCCAAAATGCGTCTGCGTGCCGAGATCCGGGACGAGGCGGCTTCATGGCTGAACACTGCGAAGGTGAGGTCGAGAAGCGAGCCGGGCTGTTTAACTTACAATATCCATATAGACGCGAATGAGCCAGTCATGCTGATTTTCTATGAGATATGGGAGGACAAGGCCGCCTTCCGTTTGCATCTGGAGGGTGATGTGTTTGCGGAATTTATGCATGGAAAAGAGCGTTACGTACAAGGTGAAATCGAGATCACCAACCTTGAGGAACTGAATAATGAGAATACAAAAGGAGCATGCCGATGAGTTCTCTTGAAGAGCGTTTCGAACAGCTTTCAGCAACAGTAGATGCGCTTCAAGGCGAGGCAGAGATCCGACGTATCGTCAGCCAGTACATGTTCCTGTGCGATATTCCGATCATGGAACCGGGTATAGACGTCGATCAGAAGATCGAGTTGATCCTCAATCTGTACACTGCCGACGCAACTTGGGAAGGCGTGGGCACTTTCTATCAAGATCAGTTCGGCATCAGGCGTGGTATGGAAGAGCTACGCACGCATTTCCAGGGGTTCTTCAAATCCAGGGACCCGGCTATGCTCCTGAACTGCCACTATCTAACCGCAGAACATATTACGGTCACCGGGGAAAGTGCCGAGGGTAGATGGGTGCATTTCCAGCCCTGGATTTTCAGTGACGGGACCTCAGCTCTCCGATCTAGCCGGCTTTTTAATGCATTCAGGAAGGTAGACGGCATTTGGAAGATGTCTCGGTACAGGACCGAGAACGTATTCGTTGCGAAGATGCCCGATAACTGGTGGGAAAGCTTCGTTGATCGCTCGGTTCTTCTACAAGATCAGTAAGAAGCATCTTTAGAAATAGTAATACAATGGGAGAAAAAGAAATGACTTACATTCACACGAAAAATACAAATTCCCGTACAGCCTCAATCATTGGAAGCTGTCTGCGCACTGCAGCAGTTATCTCGATCCTCGGTCTTGCAGTAGGTGGAGTCCAAGCCCAGCAAATTGACTATCCGAGTTATCATTGGAAAGAGCCGACCTATGGCGCCTTCCTGAAGGAACTGAAAACTGATTTCGAGTCTAAGAACCCTGGAGTCACGATCAAAGACACATTCGTGCCGTATACGAGCTATGTTGATCAGATGTATATTGACATCACGGCCGGGAATGCGCCGGACATCCTGACCTCTCTCGATCCCGACTTCAAACGCTATATAGACGCCGACCTGTTGGAACCGCTTGACGCTTACCTCGAGGCAGCCGGATATTCGATTGACGATTTCATCGCTCCCGCGCAGCTGGCCGTCAAGGATGGTCATATCTACGGCATCCCGTTTTTGACCAATCCGCGTGCATTATTCGTAAATAAGAAAATGCTCGACAAGGCCGGCTTACCGCTGCCGACAAACCTTGAAGAATTTAACAAAGTTGTCTCGGCTCTGCGCGATCCATCCACGCAGACGTTCGGCGTTGCCATATCCGCTCAATCGGGCGCCCCGGGCATGCAATTCCTTGAGTATGCACCCTATTTTGCGAGCTTTGGTGCCAAGTTCTTCACGGAAGGAAAACCGACGGCGGATACACCAGAAATGATTAAAGCTCTCACCTTCTACAAGGACATCGTGGATCAGGGCCTGGTGCCGAAAGGCGCGAAGTTCGATATATACCGGCCTATGTTCATGAACGGCAAGATCGCGATGTATGTCGCTGGCCCGTTCATGGGGGCTCTGACTCAGTCCACCAACGCCGAGACATATTCCGACCTAGTGACCATCCCTCTGCAACTGGGCGGCGGCAAGCCCCTAACCGTGACAAACTATCTGGCCATCCCGAAGAACGCGAAAAACAAGGACGCCTCCGCAAAGCTTCTGATGACAATCCTGCAAGACGATTGGCAGAAGCGGATTGTCGCGCTCACGAACACAATTCCAGGTCGGAAAGGGATGGTGCCCGACAGCATCCTGGCCGAGAATGCTTGGTTCAAGACCTTCGCCGAGCTTGGCGACTCCGCCACCTCATACGCGCCGGAAGGGGCAGAGCAATATGGCAGCGACATCATCAACATTATCGGTGGGCACATAGAGAGAATGCTGTTCACCGGGGTGCCTGCAGAGCAGGTTTCCACAGAGATGCAGGCCGATCTCGTGAAATTCATCGAGTCCAAGTGACATCCTGGGCCTGATGGAAACAGTCGCGTTTCTGTCAGGTCCAGACCGGGAACAACATCATGAACCGCCATTTGGTTTTATTTTTGGGGCCATGCGTCGCCGCGTTGATGGCCTTTTTCATCGTACCGGTGTGGCAAACGTTCGTGATGAGCGTACATGCGGACACGATGGCACCCAATCCCGCCTATGTCGGCCTAGCGAACTATATCGCGGTCGCCAGCGACCGAAATTTCGTCCGCCTAATGACGACTTCGGTCCTATACACGGCCGGGAATGTAATCTTCGTGTGGCTTATTGGGCTCGGGATTGCCTTGTTGCTTAACCGGAACTTCGTTGGACGTGGATTGGTGCGTGCTGCCTTCATCGTGCCGTGGGCCACGCCCTATGTCGCCGCAAGCCTCATCTTCTCGCTGATGTTCAACTACGACGTAGGAATTTTGAACTACTTGCTGGGTCTCCTGTCCTACGGCCAGCTTCGTATCGATTATCTCACGTCGTGCCCTAACGCACTAATCAGTCTCACGGGAATCTCGGTGTGGAAATTACTGCCCCTCGGGATCGTAATGATGCTCACCGGGCTCCAGAGCATTCCGGAGACACAGTACGAGGCTGCCAGAGTCGACGGGGCAACGGGATTGCAAAGGTTCTGGTTCGTGACTTTACCCGGCCTTCGCTCGACCACTATTACGCTGACGCTGCTGATGATGATATGGTGTTTCGGAAGGTCATTCACAGCTATCTATCTGCTCACCGGCGGGGGGCCAGCAGGTTGCAGCGAAACACTCGTTCTCAAAAGCTACCTGCAGATGTTCCAGCTCTTTAAGCCTGCAACGGCAGCGACGCTCGGGGTAGGGGTTCTGCTCATATCGCTGGTATTTGCCATCGCCTACATAATGGTCCTCGCAGTCGGGAGTCGGAAGAATGGATGAAACTCGTTCACCCGGAGAAGGCGGATGGGGTTGGCTGGCAACCGCCCTCACCTATGCGGTCGCACTAGTGATTTCACTTCCTTTTCTCTGGATGCTGAAAACTGCGACCGAGAGCTCCGCCGCCTCTACGGCCTTCCCACCTAATCTCTTGCCGGATGGCGGTTTCTTTGAAACGTTCGAGACGATTTTTTTTAATTCAAAACTGTTGCTGTGGTTGTGGAACTCGTTCGTCGTCTCTGCCGTTTCGACCCTCCTAGCCCTCGCTCTTGCAATACCCGCCGCCTACGCCCTTTCTCGGTTCCGTTTCTGGGGAAAAAGCGGCGTCAGTGTGGCTATCCTGTCGGCGCAGATGATGCCGCCCATCGTTCTGATCATACCACTCTACACCTTCTTCATTCGGTTCGGCCTCGCGGACAGCCTGTGGAGTGTGATCATTGCCAACGCCGCGTTCGCATTACCCGTGATCGTTTGGATGTTGAAGACGAGCTTCGATACAGTTCCCTTTGAAATAGACGAAGCGGCAAGGGTCGATGGCGCCTCTTGGTTCCACATATCGCTCCTAATAGTTGTCCCGTTGGCGCTGCCGGGCGTTATAGCTGCGTCAATTTTTGCTTTCCTTAACAGCTGGGATGAGTTCCTTTTGGCTCGCACGCTACTGCGCAGCGTCGACCAATGGGTCGGAACAATAGGTCTGTCGTCCTTCATGGGAGAGAACGCGACACCTTGGAACGAGGTCATGGCGATTGCCTTGGCCTTCACCGTTCCACCGGTGGCGTTGTTCCTTTTCATCCAGAAGCACTTCGTCTCAGGGCTTGGCAGCGGAGCTGTCAAAGGCTGACAGCTTCTTATGATTATCCTAAAATCGGAAACTCAGAACAATGACTTCTGTCAGCATAGAGAATGTCGTCAAAAAATACGGGCACACCACCGTTCTACACGACATCAATATCAGGATACCGCAAGGAGATTTCGTCGTTCTAGTAGGCCCGTCCGGATGTGGCAAGTCCACACTTCTACGGACGATCGCCGGGTTGGAACCGATTTCGAATGGAACTATCCGTATCGGCGAACGCGTAGTTAACGGTCTCAGCCCGAAAGCGCGCAACATTGCAATGGTCTTCCAGAACTATGCGCTCTACCCGCATATGACGGTCGCCGAGAACATGGGTTTCGGGCTACGGCTTTCTCGTGTCCCAAGGCCGGAGATCGCGCAGAAGGTCGCATCGGCCGCCGACACACTGGGGTTGTCGCAGCTCCTTGACCGTTATCCCAAGGCGCTTTCCGGGGGACAGCGTCAGCGGGTCGCCATGGGTCGTGCGCTCGTCCGCGAGCCTGACGTGTTTCTATTCGATGAGCCGCTCTCTAACCTCGACGCGAAGTTGCGGGTTCAGATGAGGACGGAAATCCGCTCTCTTCAGCAGCGCCTGAAAACGACCACAATCTATGTCACCCATGACCAGGTTGAAGCCATGACAATGGCCGATCAGATCGTGGTGATGAAGGAGGGACGGGTCGAGCAGGTAGGGACCCCGCTTGAGCTGTATGACAAGCCGGAAAGCTTGTTCGTAGCTGGCTTCATCGGCTCGCCCTCCATGAATTTCCTCAAGGGGACGATCGACAGCCAAGGCTTCCAGCTCGCCGACAATCAGCAGAACCGGCTACGGCTATTGGGCGATCCCGAGCCATCGCTGATCGAACGCAGCCTCATCTATGGCATTAGACCGGAGCATCTTGTCGTCGGGGATGAGGGCATTCCGTGCAGGATCGAGGTCGTGGAACCCACCGGCGCGGAGACCATGTTGTTCTGTCTCCATGGCCAGCAACCCATCACCGTGTTTCTTCACGAGCGCAGATTCTTCCGGCCCGGCGATGAAATCCACGTACAGGCTCGTCCCGGCCTGATGCACCTGTTCGATCCGGAAACCGAGCGGCGCATCAGCACGAAGAACCCTACCTTATGAACTTTACCAAGAAATTTTTCGAGTACGTCGTCGATATTGGGGGTGACGGACCTCGCGTCGCCATCAAGAATACAATAGACGTCGCAAGTTTCCCTACAACCGCGGGTTCAAGGGCCCTGGGGGATGTCAAGCCAGCTAAAGCCCATGCTGAGGTCGTGAGAAAGCTTCTAGTATCCGGCTGTCGTATTGTAGGCATCACGGTGCTGCATGAATTGGCTTATGGGGTCACCGGCATCAACGATTGGGCGGGAACGCCGCCGAATCCACTTTTTCCGGACTTGATACCGGGTGGCTCGTCCAGTGGTTCCGCCGCTGCGGTAGCGGCTGGGCTGGTGGAATTCGCCTTAGGAACGGATACCGGAGGATCAGTGCGCATCCCCGCCGCATGTTGCGGCATCTACGGCCTGAAGCCTGGTTTTGGCACGCTATCGCGAGAAGGTGTCATGCCTCCAGATAGCTCACTTGACTGCGTGGGCATCTTCGCCCGATCGATTGACTGGATCGAGCATGCGATGGCCATTTTGGACTCAGGTTTTGTTCCGCTAACTAAGACACCCGACCTGAAGCTAGGCATTGTTCCTGTAAAAAGTGTGGACCACATCAGGCTGTCGATCGCATCAGCCATTGAAAGATCTGGTTTCGAAAGCTCCGAACAACCGATCCGAACCTTAGAGAAGGCATTTGAGGCCGGTCTGACAATCATCGGCGCGGAGAACTTCAGGGCATTTGGCCACCTCGTTGGAAGAGGGCTTCTTGGATCAGATATCGAAGCCCGCCTCAGTGTCGACGGGAACATCACGGACAAGGACATCTCTTCTGCGGAAGAATGCAGGCGTGATTTGCGCGCCGAACTGGCAGCGATATTCACTAAGGTGGATCTGCTGGTACTACCGACGCTGAGCGTGTTTCCCCCAAGGCTTGAAGCGGCAAGGCGCACTCCGAGGATTGTGAACCTGACCAGCATGGTCAGGCCGTTCAATCTCTCGGGGCATCCGGCGATTGCGATACCGCTGGAGCCCGTCGCCGGGCAACCAATTAGCCTCCAACTCGTAGGCCCAATGGGCAGCGAGCCCCTGCTCTGCGCGGCCGCAAGGAAGTTTTGCCACGTTAGAATGGAGACTCCTGCATGACAGAGACGAGTGCCACTACCCCGCCGCCGGGAATGCCGTCGCCCGCGAATACGATCGAGAGCGACTATGTAGTCGTAGGGGCGGGATCGTCTGGTGCCATCGTGGCTGCGCGCCTGGCGCAGGCCGGGCATCGCGTCGTTCTCTTGGAAGCTGGTCCCCGGGATAGGAACCCTTGGATACATATACCCCTAGGGTTCGGAAAGCTCTTCGACAACCCGGGCATAATCTGGCCGCACAATGTTCACGGCCGTCTGGGGTTGGAAGGCCGTGTCACCCCCCAGCCCCGTGGCCGTGTCCTTGGCGGGACAAGTTCCATTAACGGCATGACCTACGTAAGGGGCGCTCCTGAAATCTACGATGCTTGGGCGGAAAATGGCTGTTCAGGTTGGAGCTACGACGATGTACTTCCATATTTCCGAAAAGCCGAAAGCAACGTGCGTGGCGAAGATGCGGCACATGGAGGAACCGGCCCTATCCGAATATCTGATCCAGAGTGCCATCCTTTGATGACGGCATTTGTTGACGCGGCGTCAACGCTTGGCTTTTCAAGAAATCCAGACTTCAATTCTGGACAACAAGATGGCGTGGGATACTTCCAATTTTCCTATTCGAATGGGAGGCGCTCGAGTTCCGCCACTGCTTATCTATCGAGCTCTAAGCCGAACCTGCGGATCGTTACTGACGCGCTGTGCGACCGTATTCTGTTCGACAGAAAACGGGCCACAACAGTTAGCTCCGTGATAAAAGGCGAACGGCGTTTCTTCCGCGCATGTGCCGAAATCATTTTGAGCGCAGGCAGCTTTGGTACCCCGCAGTTGCTGCAATTGTCAGGGGTAGGACCAGGCGCTCTACTTTCGTCCCTCGGCATAGAAACAATTGTGGATTTGCAAGAGGTCGGCGAAAACTATCAGGATCATTTTGAATCCAGAGTGGTGATGGAATGCAGCAAGAAAATTACGATCAATGATAGCTACAATTCGATTGCCCGCCGGTTGGCTATGGGTGCCCGTTACATTCTCAAACGGAGTGGGCCGATGGCAGGAGCGGGCACGATGGGCGGTGGCTTCTTTCGCTTGAACCCAAACTCGTCATTTCCGGATTGTCAGATAAACTTCGGTGCCTGGTCGACCTCGCGCGGGTTGGGAGATGAGAAGGCGCCATTGCTGGATCCCTTTTCCGCCTTTCGGCTAACCGTTGTCGACCTAACACCAGAAGCTCGTGGGACGGTTAAGATAACGAGCCCGTCTATCCACCAACTGCCGCATATTTCTGCGCCTTTCTTGGAAACTGACCGAGATCGGGAGGCGATCGTTCGCGCCATGAAGCTCGCCCGATCGCTCGCCGCAACATCTCCACTTAAGAACATATCACTAAGGGAAGTCGTTCCCGGTCCAGCGTTCGAGGGAGATGAAGAGTTGCTGAACTATGCTAGAAAATTTGGGCGCCCAAACTTCCATGCCGTCGGCACGTGCCGGATGGGTTCAGATCCTAGGGCTGTCGTGGATCCTTTCTTGCGGGTAAGTGGGATAGATGGATTGCGGATTGCCGACGGGTCTATCATCCCGCTCATACCCAACGGAAACACGAATGCTGCGTGCACGATGATCGGCGAGAAAGCAGCTGCCTTGATCGCGCAGTAACTGCCCGCATCGCAAGGTGATAGGAGTGCCTTGTCAGCAAAGCTCGCAATCCATCCGATGCCATCTGACCAGAAAACCGAGTTCCTGCCATTGGCCGCCTGGACCTGCGCACAGAATGTCGGCGACAATGATCGAAATGCCGCCCTTGCCGACATCCCAAATATGGGAACGATGCGCATGAGTGCCGATCCAGCCGCCGGCGTTGTCGACCGCTGGGGGCGTGCCCATGAAATCGACAATCTGTTCGTTGCCGACGGGAGCATCTTCACAACCTCGGCGGCGGCAAATCCGACACTGACCATCGTCGCGCTCGCCATGCGGCAGAGCGAGGAGATCGTCAGGCAACTCAATCGACAATGATCTCGAAATTCATCGACAATCCGGAGGAAACGTTATGGCAGATCATCACCAGAATGCGTTGATCGTTGGCGCGTCGCGAGGCTTGGGCTTGTGTCGTTTGGCACTTAAACGTAAGAATGCGGCCGTTTCTTCTTGTTTGGCTCTTAATTTGAGATTCTATGGGCAAAGAATCTCAAATTAAGTGCAGCTGCGAAGATGTCCGTGACTGACGTGCGCAGTCCACGATCTCGTCTATGGCGCTCCCGAAGCGAGCTTTGTTCTCGCCCATCATATGGCTTCGCAGCATGTGAAGCATCTCCGGGCCTGAGCGCTGGACGATGGCTACACCAGCTAAAAGAGCCGGCCTCAAGTGCAGCGGCAAGAGCGTACTTGCTCGCGACGGAAGTTTGCTATTTTGCACCCTGAGAACGTCGTCGAGATCAGGAATGATCACGCCGAGCACTCTATAGTTTGATGGTTCGTAACGATCGGGCAAAGGCCTTGGGACGCGCCGCATCAGGAGGAGGCGAGCAATTTCGCTTGGCGGCATCCAGTTTTGCATGCCGCGCTCGGCCTCGTCGTCGAGAAGCTGTTCTCCTATAAGGGCACTATTGTGATAGCGGCTGAAGGGAGAGCGTCGGGGACCCCCGTCAGCGTTCTGAAGGAGGTTGCCACAAAGCGGACAGGTGATGCGCCAGCCGAGAAACCGGCTACGAAGAACGGGATGCAACTCGTTAGTAATCGGACTACAGCTGCAACATAATTGCCGGGGCTCGCTGGCAATCAGGCGCCGCGATGACTGCGTGATGTTCGAGAACGTCATGCGCAGCACCGTGGCGGGATCAGCAGAGAACATACGGGCGATGCGGGCAACCCGACTTTCGGTGATGTCTAGATCGGCCGTGCGCAAAGATTGTATCTCGGGAAGGCAATGCTGAAGCATAGCCAAGGGAGGGACCGCATAGAAAGCAGCATGCCGAATGATCCACGACGACAGAAGTTCATCGGGGTAGGGCGCCAGCCTTACCGGCAATTGCCGTGCGGATAATCCCATCTCATGCGAACGCTGCTTCGGCGTCAAATTCCGGCTCCCATTTCTCAATGGCTTCATCGGTAATCCGCTCTTTTCCGCTTTCGATCGCCTCGATAGCCAGTGAGTTGATTATGTGGAAGATGTTGGCAGTGATGCCCTCGCTGATCTGCAGTATCCGCCGCAATGATTTTGCGGTTAGCACCGATGGGTGACGCAGTGGTGTGTTGCGCAGGATCAAGGCAACCAAGATTTCGAACTGCTCATTTGCAACCCAGCGGCTCAGCGTGAACTGTTCGAAGCGGCGCGCCAATTGTACATCGCCGCCAATGGCCTCACGGGCGTCATTGACCCCGAAGCAGATGAGCGAGATCTGAAGGCGGTTGCTCAGAAAGCGCAGCGTATTGAGGACGATGCGCTGCTCGCGATATGTTCCAGCGAGAATGTTATGCACTTCGTCGATCACCAGCACTTGCACGCCGATTGCTTCCATGATGCGCAACGCAGCCTGCTCCATTTGTGCGATATCGGCGCGCGGCCGCTGTGGTGCGCCGAGGAGGGTCAGAAGTTCGGCATAAAACCGTCTCTCACCAGGCCGGCTGGTCATCTCCATTGCGAGAACCGGCGTTTTCAGCCTGCCGGTGAGCGAATTGAAGCTTGGCGGATGCTGGTCACGGAAACGCTTCATGATCATTGTTTTGCCCATTCCACTGTCACCGTATACGGCGATGGAAGGCATTCGCGTCCCGCGTGGATGATCAACCAGGAGGTTGAGGCGATCGAGCACCTGCTTGGCACGCGGATAAACGAGCCAGCGGCGTGATCTTATCGCGCGGATGCGCTGTTTATCTGCTTCACCGAGCAGTACCGCGGCATTCGCCGTCAGGTGAGAGATTTCTGTGTTCATGCAAGCTCATTCCGTGTCCTCGAAAGCAACAGGTTTGCTGGAGTCGATCCCCCGAAGCGAGCCCCAACTGCCGTCATCCACTTTCGTTTTCGCGCGGGCAGGGCACCCCCGTCGCGCAGTCGCTGTCGCCTTGACCGCTGCATCCACCAGCTTGCGCTGCTCAATCGCTGTGCCAACGATGGTGCGGGTATTCACCTCTCGTCGCCCCTTCGCCAGAAGCGCACGGCGCGCCGCCAAGGCTTCGTGCAGTGTTATCGAAGGCAAGGTAAGATCGGCGTAGCGAGCTTCCACGAAGTTGCCCGATTGTCGCCGCACGAAGACACGAGACATGTCCCGAGGATCGTATTTGACGAGCAACCGGCGATTTGCACTCCCGACGTCGGCACTTAGGGCTGCCGACCAATAGCGCAGTCCAAAGAGATGGATCCCGGTTGGTTGCAGCGTGCGCTCCTGCTCGGGCAGGAATGTCAGCCAAAAACGCATGCGATCCTGCGGCAATCGGAGCGGAATTTCACCCTCTTGCTCGCGCCAGACGGCGATTGGGGGACGGCCTAGACTGCCGTGGATCGACTGATGGTAGTTACCAACAATGTCGAGGGCGATGTATCGCTCGAGTTCGCGCAAAGTCAGCGCCGAATGCCGCTTCGAATCGTATTCGCCAAGCTCCTGTGCATTGCTGAACGTCGTACCGGGTAGTAAGTGGAGTTTTCCCATCTGGGTGCCGATCAACCGTTCGATATGGCCACCGAACCGCGGTTCGCCCGGTGGACGCCAGTTGATCGCCATGCCCGCGTCCTCACACCCCCTCTTGAAAGCACGACTCCTGAAGTCGCTGCCATTATCGACATGCAACGTCTCTGGGAGTCCGGCTACGGGCCACGGTTCGATGATCTCGCGCTCCCGCAGCCAAGGCGATTTGTCAAAGACGGAGTGTAGCAAGCATAAACTGGTCGAGAGCCGGGAGGGGGCGTCCATCGTGAGGTAAAACCCTGTCACCATCCGAGTGCAGACGTCCATGGCAAGAGTTAGCCAAGGCCTCCCGATCGGCAGACGCGTTTCTTCGTCGACGATAAAGACATCTGCTTTGGTATGATCGACTTGGACAATCTGGAGTGGACGTGAGGCAGCGAGCACTCCCGGAACAGCTGTTGTCCGCTTCACGACTTCGGCTTCGCCCCGTCGTTTGGCGCGCTTCTGAAGGTCGATGTCCTCGATCCGTGCTTCGATCGTCCGGCGATGTGGCGGTTTGAGCCCGACCGAGACGCAGGTCGTCTGTACATCGCGAATTAATTGAGAAACGCCCGGACGGTTCTTATTCAAGTAGTATCGGTTGATGCTGGTGCGGATGATTTCCTCTCGCCTGTCATCGAGCATCCTGCGGCCATTAGGCCGGCCGGGTTTGCGCTCCACCAGCGACATCACCGTTCCTCCAGCTCGAAATAGCTTGATAAGGCGGAATGCGGTTGCCCGACTGACGTCGAGTTCGGCAGCCAGCAGCGCCATATCCCCGGCCGCTACCTTGCCAGACCGACGCATCAGAAATCCTCGAATGGCCTCGGCTCGTCGACACGCCTCATCCCAAAGCGCTTCGTCAACCTCCTCAGGTAATGGATCAATCATGCAGAAATACCGTCGATTGCGTCGACGATTGAATCTCACATTAAGTGCCAAAATCCAAGAAGGAATCTCACATTAAATGCCAAGTCGCAAATTAAGTGCCAAGCTATCTTGTTGAAAATATTAGGAGCGGAATCTCACGGTTAAATGCAAACTGACAGCAGGAGACAGCCGGGAACGCCTATGTCCGGCCCGACGGCAAGCCATTCGAGTTCCCCGGCGCGGCGCAGATGATCTTCTCCGATCTCGGCACGATCAACGTCGAAAAAACGCGGGGCTTCTCGGCCTATCGCTGGATCCGGGACGAACTGATCCGGATGGGCGTTCCGGCTTCCGAAATCGCCTTCATGCAGGACTACAAGAAGTCCGAGGCCAAACAGCGGCTGTTCGGTGATGTCCGCGCCGGCAAGGTCCGCTTCCTTCTCGGCAGCTCCGAAACCATGGGCACCGGCGTCAATGCGCAACTTCGCCTGAAGGCGCTGCATCATCTCGACGTCCCCTGGCTCCCCTCCCAAATCGAACAGCGGGAAGGCCGCATTGTCCGGCAGGGCAATCAGCACGACAGTGTTGATCTGTTCGCATACGCCACCGAAGGAAGCCTCGACGCGACCATGTGGCAGAACAATGAGCGCAAGGCCCGCTTCATCGCCGCGGCACTGTCGGGCGACACCTCCATTCGCCGCCTTGAGGACATGGGCGAAGGCCAGGCCAGCCAGTTCGCCATGGCGAAGGCGATCGCATCAGGCGACCAACGCCTGATGCAGAAGGCGGGACTCGAAGCCGACATCGCCCGGCTGGAGCGCCTGCGCGCCGCTCATATCGATGACCAGCATGCGGTTCGTCGTCAGGTCCGCGATGCCGAGCGCGATATCGAGTTGTCGACCCGGCGTATTGCCGAGATCGGACAGGATATTGAACGGCTGGTTCCGACCACGGGCGAAGCCTTCACCATGACCGTGGCGGACAAGACTTATACCGAGCGCAAGGAGGCGGGCAGGGCGTTGATGAAGGAAGTTCTTACCGTGGCGCAGCTCCAGCAGGAGGGCGAAAGCGTCATTGCCTCCATAGGCGGCTTCGATCTCGAATTTGACGGTCAGCGCTTCGGCAGGGACGGCTATCGCTATACCACCATGCTGATGCGAACCGGCGCGGACTATGAGATCGAGCTTCCCATGACAGTCACACCGCTTGGCGCCGTGTCGCGCGTCGAACATGCGCTTGACGATTTCGAGGGAGAGCGTGAGCGCAACCGCCAGCGCCTCGCCGACGCGCGCCGGAGGCTTGCCTCATACCAATCGCGTAGCGGCGAAACTGATTTCGCCTTCGCCGGCGAACTGGCCGATAAGCGTCAACAACTTGGGGAGATTGAGAAAGCGCTTGCTGCCGATATCGACGGTGCTTCCGACACGATCGTTGCCTGACGCTACGATCATGGCCGGTCTGCCTTCTGGATTGACCGGCCATTTCCATGTGGTTTGGATCAGCGTTGCGGACCGGCCGTATCGAGTTTCTCGGCAAGCCAGACCTTGATAAGGGACTGATAAGGGACATCGCGCTTGCCAGCCGCAACTTTGATCCGCTCCAGAAGGGAATTGGGCAGTCGCAACGAAATTGATGTCGACGAAGGCTTCAGATTGGGCAACCGCACCTTTTCGGCCTTGCTCCAATCGATGTGCTCGCTGGAGTCATGGCTTTCCCAGAAAGCCCGTTCCTCAGCCTCGCTCGTGAATGTCGGTATCGTGTCAGATGCCCTGTTCATAATAGCTCCGCTCCTTGCGGCTCATATCACGGGCTGAAATCACCCGCAGTTTCTTCCCATCTTCCCGAAGCGTGAAGGTGATGTGCAGCAGCCTCCCGTCATCGGTGCGTCCGAGGGCATGGATGCGCCGCTCGGCGCTGCTGTGCTTCACGTCGGGAACCGTCAGCAGGGGTTCGTTGAAGAACACCTGCTCGGCTTCCATCTGGCTGACAGCGTGCTTATCGGCGCTCTTGCGCGCGTTGCCGTCGTCCCAGTCGAAGCCGACAATTTTGTCCCATGCGACCATAGCTGTATATTGTCAACATATACAAAAATTGCAAGGGAGGGCGAGAAAATAGGGAGGAGAAGAATAGGAAAGACTTGCTCCCAGATCGGGCGAGCCGCTGACGCTTGCGCTCAACCGCGCCGCTCGCGATCCCGGCCACGTCGTCCTGCGCAGGGCTGTTAGCCCCGCTTGGCCTGCCGGGCAGGGATGCTCGGCCGCAGTTGCTCCGGCCCGTCCGCTCCGCGGGCCGGGGGGTGTCTTCGAGAAGAAGACGGAAAAGGACGCAGCGATTGGCTGTGTCCGGCAACCCCGTAAGGAGCATTTCCATGGAACTGAAGTTTGTCGATCCGCGTGGGCTCAAAGAAAACCCCGACAAGGCGCGGCGCTCAAAGTCCAGCCCGCAGGCTGACGCCTTGCTGCTGGCGACGATCCGTGCTGTCGGTATCGTGCAGCCGCCCGTCGTGGCGCCGGAATCTGATGGTGGCAACGGCTTCGTGATCGATGCCGGCCATCGCCGCGTCAAGCAGGCCATCGCGGCAGGGCTTGAAGAGATCGCCGTGCTGGTGATCGAGCGCGCCGCAGATGGCGGCGCGATGCGCTCGCTCGCAGAAACGCTGGCACATGAACAGCTCAATCCCGTCGATCAGTGGCGGGCGATCGAGCGCCTGGTCGCACTCGGCTGGACCGAGGAAGCGATCGCTGTCGCCCTGGCTCTGCCGGTTCGCCAGATCCGCAAGCTTCGTCTGCTCGCCAACGTGCTGCCGGCCATGCTCGACCAGATGGCCAAGGGCGACATGCCCAATGAGAGCCAGCTGCGTACCATCGCCTCCGCCTCGCTCGACGATCAGAAGGAGGTCTGGAAGAAGCACAAGCCGTCTAAGGCCGACCCGCAGGTCTCCTGGTGGAGTGTGGCCCAGGGCCTGCAGAAGACCCGCATGTATGCCCGCGATGCGAGCTTTGGCGACGAGCTCGCGCAGGCCTACGGCATTGCCTGGGTCGAGGACCTGTTCGCACCGGCCGATCAGGACAGCCGCTACACCACCGATGTCGAGGCATTCCTGGGCGCCCAGCAGGAGTGGATGACGCAGAACCTGCCCAAGAAGGGGATCATCGCCGAGACCAACACTTGGGGGCAGCCCGAACTGCCGAAGAAGGCGGAACGCGTCTATGGCAAGCCGACCAAGTCAGACCATACGGCTCTGTACATCGATCGCGAGGGCAAGGTGCAGACAGTGCACTTCCGTACGCCGGAAGCGAAAAAGCTGAAGAAGGGCGAGCAGCCGGCGGGCGAGGGTGACGATGCCGCCATCGTCGTGAAGACGCGGCCCGATGTCACCCGCAAGGGCATCGAGATGATCGGCGATCTGCGCACCGATGCTCTGCATGAAGCGCTCGCGCGGGCACCGATCGAGGACGGCACGCTGATGGCGCTGTTGGTCCTGGCGTTTGCGGGGCAGAACGTGACGGTGGCGTCGGGTACGCGTGACGTCTCCTACTATGGGACGGCCGGCCTTGGCGAACATGCTGCTCGCCTCTTCGACCAGGAGCGCAAGCTCGACTTCGACATGGACACGCTTCGCGTCGCCGTGCGCTCGCTTTTGATCGACGTCCTGTCGTGCAGGGAAAACCGTTCGGATAGTGGCGTGGTATCCCGTGTAGCTGGCGACGTGATCGGCGCCGACAGCTTCCTGCCGAACATGGGCACGGAGGACTTTCTCTCGTGCCTGTCGCGTCCTGCGTTGGAGGCGTCGTGTGCGGATACGTCGGTCCTTCCCCGGCAGAAGGTCAAGGAGACCCGCGCGGCCCTGGTCGAGAACTTTAAGGACGGTCGTTTCGTCCATCCGTCAGCGCTGTTTGGTCCTGACCAGACGAAGCTCGCGTTGTGGCTGAAGAAGAACGAGCGCGTTGAGCAGCCTGAAGACGGCGGAACGCCGGAAGACCAGGACGAGCTCGACGGCGATGCGGTCGTTGAACCCGCGCATGACTTCATCGATGAAGGTCCGGCTCCGCAGGACGAGGATTTCACCGACGAGCAGCGCGAAGCCTACAAGGTAGCCGCCGAATAGGCGTCACACCTTCCCCTTCGAACGATCATTCCGCCGCCGGCCCGCACCGGCGGCGGTTTTGTTTCCCACTCGACACCATGGAGAAAACCATGTCCGCTCAGTTGATCTACGACCTCGTGCCTCTTGGCTCGACCCTGACATATTCCGACGGTTCCGCGCGCCCCCCGGACCGGTTCGCCAAGAAGCTCGTCGCCTGGGAAACTCGCAACTCCTGTGGCCGCCTGATCCGCAAACAGGCCGAAGCGCGTGTCGGAAATACGACGATCCCCGCCTCCATCACCCTCCATGAGGGTGACTATGGCAGTCAGGGGACGATCGTCCTGCGCGTCCACCGGACGTTTTCGGTGAACAGCGAACTTAGATTCGCAGTCAAGGAACCGCCGGCCATCGGCTCGGTCCTTGTCCTCAATCGGGCCGGAGACGATGCAGAGCTCGTCCATCTTGCCGGCGATCGTGCGGCCGCCGAGGAATGGCTGACCCGCCATGGTTATCCCCATGCCGTGCTGCAGCAAATCACCGCCGACACGGAAGCGGCGGACAGTGTCGAGGGGAGGGCAGCGGAATGACCACACCTGCTCTCGAAATCAACGTCATCGCAGCCCCCGGTTTTCCGGGGGTTTCTTTTGGGAAAAGTGCCGATGGTCTGCTCGTTGCACTTGTCGGCGAGCACGCCTTTGCCATGGCACCCGCCCGGGACGGACGCCATTTTCTTGTCACCGGCTGGCGTCTCCGCCGGCCCATGGCCGAGTGGACGCGGGGCGACTTCTACGGTCATGGCGGCGACCTCGCCGATGAGAACGCGTTCCGGGCAAAGGTTCTGGAAAACGCCGAGCACAGCCAAGAGAAGATCGCGCTCGGCCGACGCGAAGAGCGATCCACGGCGAATACACCATGGGGTCCATCGCAGGGGGCCACCGTCTATGCCGATGGCGTTGTCTTCCACTCAACGGCCGGCCATGGCGGTTTCCTTCTCTCAATCGACCGCAACCGCAAGGTTGATCAGTCGATTCGCGTCACAGGCGGGGCCTATGAGGAGGATGAGGCCTGGGCGATCGTCGCCTTCAGCTTTCCTCAATTGTTTACCGCCTTCGAACGGCGGGCCGCGGAAAAGACGATGAAGGATAGCTTCCCGGATGCCTGGGAGACGATTACCGGCAATATCCTTGGTGCCGGTGAGTCCTGGAAGAAGGATGAACGTGCATTCTTCGCGGACCACCGCGATGACTGGATCGTCATCTCGGCGATCATGTCCGATCAGCATCCCGGATTCACTGAAGTCATCGCCACCCTCGGCGGTAAACGCGGGCCCGGCGGCGAGGAACGTCGCTTTCTTGTCCCCTCGGGAGAGTATCGAGTTGGCCGTTTCGGCTTCGTCGTCGATCCGAAGCGACATACCGTCTATGGCGGGCCATCAAGTTTTGTCGCCTGGCAAGAGAGACCAGCGTGATGCTCGAGCGAGATCGCCGGACGCAGCTCTTCCGCATGGAGGAAGCTCGCCGGCAAATCCAGCGTCGGCTGGACATGATCGACCGGCAGATCACGCGGCGCATGACAGCGCTGATACCGCAATTGCATCCGCGCCAGACCACGTATCGGCGCGGAAAGTCGCCCGACCCTGGCGCATTCCTCGAACGGTATCGGGCCAATCTGGCTGCCATTACCGCGGAGCGTCAGCCGGAAATCGACGCCTTGACGCGCAAACTGGCACGCCAGGAAAGCGCCATAGCGGCGTTGCGGGCGCAGCTCAAGCCGGAAGAGCTGCGGGCTTGACGCGGATGTTGTTCTCGCCGTGGGACGACATTCATCCGTGGCGACGATGCTGACCATGGTGCCCAAACGGCCCAGGGCCATCGTGGATACCCCCATCGGGTGCGTGGCATGCCGTGAAACACCATGGCGACGCGCGATCCGACTGGACGCTTACCGATCCGCATGCCGGTGTCGTAGATCATCCCTCGGCCGCTCTTTCCGGCGGGTTTGCTGCGGTCTGAACCAGCGGCTAGCCCCTTCAAGGCCGCTATCGCGCCGCGGAGCGGCCGGAACGCAGCCAGTCTCGGCAAGGCCGGCCCGCGTCCCGCGCAGGAACCAGTGAAGGACTGGCCCCCGCTTGTCCGCAAGCCGACCTCGCTCGCCTGGCAGATCCCGGACCCTGAAGCGTCCAGCTTCCGCCGGTTCCTTTCGACCGCACCCGCAGGACAGACCGGCCGAGGGCCGGATCGCCTGAAGGGCATCGCTAGAAAGGTACGCTCAATGTCCAGTTCAACCCGCTCCACCAAGTCCAAGGCTCGCGTCGTCCCGCTCCGCAAGGGCACGACCCTCAAAATGGTCCGGCTCTGCTGCCCGGATGGCAACCAGGCCGCCCTCATCTCCGAAAGCTTCGGCCTTCCCGTCCTCGACAGCGACGGCATCCGTGACTTCCACGAGCGCAGCCTGATCGAGGGCGCTGACACCCTTTCCGAAGGACTTTCCGACAAGGCGATGCAGATCCACCTGCAACGGATCGTCGGCTCCTATGTCGGCTCCGCCTACGGGGCAGGCCAGTTCTACTCCAAGGCCGTCACCGAGGCGAAAGACGCCACGGCCAAACTCGCCAACGACACCCGCGACGAGGATCTCGACGGCCCGGTCGGCTTCGACGGCAACGCCCAGCGCAAGCGCGAATTCGCCGCCGACATGGGCCTTCAGTCTCACGCCCTGCGCATGGCCGCCGAGGGTGCCGTCGCTGCCTACGAGCACATCGTCGGCGAGATCTGGAAGCCCTACGAGCGTCAGGTCGAGAAACCCGGCCAGACCGTCAGCCGGCAGGCGGCCGATCTCCAGATGGCGGCTCTGGGCTGATCGCTACCGGGGGGAGCTTCGGCTCCGCCGATATATCGTGCATTGAGGCTGGCGTCCTTTTTGACGCCGGCCTCTTCGCGTGTGCGTCGCCAACGAAATTCGACAAATGGCAAATCATCCTGCCGGCCGCGCCACTCGCGACCGTCACGAATGTTGGTCCTGCTCCGGTCCTCACCTCGCGAAACGGCTTTGCCGTCCTTCACTGACGTTGCGGCCCGCACACGACATCTCTCCTCCTTCCGATTGCTTGTCTGCGGGTTCGCGAACCTGCGGTCCTGCGCTTGCGGACCTCGTGACGGCCGCGAGTGGCGCGGCCCGGAATGGAGGTTCGAAAAATGAGCAGGAAAGAGAGCAAATCCCGCGTCGATATCTACGCGAAGATCACCGACCGCATCGTCGCGGATCTGGAAAAGGGCGTGCGCCCTTGGGTGCAGCCGTGGCGCCCCGGGAATACGACGGGTCGCATCACGCGGCCGCTGCGCCACAACGGTCTGCCCTATCAGGGCATCAATACCTTGCTTCTCTGGTCGGAAGCAGCGGCGAGAGCGTTCGTCTCTCCCACCTGGATGACGTTCAAGCAGAGCGTCGAGCTCGGTGGTCATGTCCGCAAGGGCGAAACTGGCTCCATGGTCGTCTATGCCAGCCGTTTCACCCGCACCGAAACCGATGCGAAAGGCGAGGAAGTCGAACGCGGCATTCCCTTCCTCAAGGCCTACACCGTGTTCTGCGCCGATCAGATCGAGGGGCTTCCGGCCCACTACTATGCCGCACCTGTACCTGTTGCTGAACCTGTCCAGCGTATCGAGCACGCCGATCGGTTCTTCGACAATACCGGAGCGGTCGTCCGCTATGGCGGCAACAAGGCCTATTATTCTCCGGTCTCCGATCACGTGCAGCTGCCTGCCCCTGAATTTTTCAGGGACATGGCCTCATTCGTCGCCATCAGGGCGCACGAAACCTTGCATTGGACGGCGGCTCCTCACCGCCTGAACAGGGATCTCAGCCGGTATCACAAGGATCGCACGGATCGCGCGCGAGAAGAGATGCTTGTAGAATTTGGAGCCGCAATGATCTGCGCGGACCTCGGCATCGTGCCCGAGCTCGAGCCGAGGCCTGACCATGCGGCCTATATCCAAAGCTGGGCGGCCGTGCTTCGCTCCGACAAGCGGGCGATCTTCCAGGCGGCGGCCCATGCGCAGCGCGCCGTCAATTATCTGCATGAGCTCCAGCCTCAAGCGGCCCAGGTCGTGGAGGCCGCGTAATGTTCCATTCTCACGTCATCACCGGGGAGGCCCGCGAGCCTTCCCCGATCCGCCTGCGCGCGCTCTCGCTCGGCGCTGGCGTGCAATCCACCACGCTCGCGCTGATGGCAGCACATGGTGAGATCGCTCCCATGCCCGATTGTGCGATTTTTGCCGATACTGGTTGGGAGCCGCGCGCCGTATACGATCATCTGGCATGGCTGATGTCGCCCAACGTCCTGCCCTTTCCGGTATATATCGTCTCGGTCGGCAATATCCGCGAGCAGCTGATCGCGGCCGGGCAGGGCAAGCGCTGGGCATCCATCCCCGCCTTCGCCAAGACCGTCACGCCGGCAGGAGCGGACGTTGCCGTTTTCGACGAGGACGACGATGGCGAGCTGATCGAGATAGGTAGACGCCGAACCTCAGTCGAGACGGTGTCCATCGGAATGATCCGTCGCCAGTGCACGACCGACTTCAAGATCGTGCCGATCCGCCGTAAGATCCGTGAGCTGGCGGGGCTCCCCCGCAAGCGCTCACCATCCTTCCCGGTCGTTGAGTGCTGGATAGGGATATCGACGGACGAGATTATCCGGGCGAAGCCGAGTTTCGAGCCATGGCAGGTCAAACGGTTTCCACTGATCGAAAAGTGCCTGAGCCGCCGGGATTGCCTCGCTTGGCTGCGCCGGCACGACTATCCGGATCCCCCCAAATCGGCCTGCATCGGCTGCCCATTTCATGACAATGCACGGTGGCGGCACATGCGCGATCATGATGTCGAGGGGTGGAACGATGCTGTCGAGGTTGATCGGGCGCTGCGTACCGGGCTGCGCGGCATCCGCGGTGAAGTTTTCCTGCATCGCTCCTGCGTCCCGCTGGATGAGGTCGATCTATCGACCGCGGCAGATCATGGTCAGCTCGACCTGTGGCCGAACGAATGTGAGGGGATGTGCGGCGTCTGATCCCCATTCCCGACCTTTCCGCCCGGGCCGGGACCGGCAATCCGCAGCTGCGCCTGCCCGCCGCGCAGCGTCTTCTCTGCCTGCATCCCCTTTCCTATAGTACCATTCTGTATGGGCGGCTGAAGCAAGCGTCTCGCGCCGGGCTTGTCGGCAGGCAACGCCCGGAAAGCCGGCCCCCGGCAACAGATCGAGGTCTGGCCATCCACCTCCGTCGGCGTGGCGAAAAGAGCCGACAGCGGTCATCGTGGCCGCCGATGTCCGGAGTTGCGCGGAAGGCTCGTTCGGGTTCCTTTCCGTTTGTTGAGCGTCGGTTGCTCGCCCGAAAGAATACGACGAGGGGGCGCTTGTGCGGAGTTTCGGCGAGAGCGCGGCTTTGCCGGGGAAAGTTGGTTACGATCCTGTGCCACCACCACACCGCCGGGGGACGCGAGGTATCCGATAGCAGGTCGCCTGATCCCATTCCGAATGTTTCCGCGACGGGCACACCCATCAAGACGTCCTCGATGTGGCTTGTCTGACCGAAGGCCAGGGGCGCTGCGCCGCCCCTTCGATCTTGTCCTGGCAAAGGCCTTCGCGACTTTCTTCCCCTGCGAACTGCGTTCGCATTCCCCGCGGAGCAAGAAAGTCTCTCCCGGCCCCCTTCCACTTCGTTCCAGCCCCTTCGGGGTGCAGGTCGATCGCCTCCGGTCCACCCGCCCTTATCGAGGTCGCGATGGGCGCGGCCCGAGAAACACAAGGACTGAAACACATGGCTACCATCGGCACCTTCACCTCCACGGGCAACGGCTTTTCCGGTTCCATCAAGACTCTGAACCTCAACGTCAAGGCCAAGCTGGTCCGCGTCGAAAACCCCTCCGACAAGGGACCGCACTTCCGCATCTTCGCTGGAGCCAGTGTCGAACTCGGCGCAGCCTGGCAGAAGGTCTCCAACGAGGGCCGCGACTACCTCTCGGTCAAGCTGGACGACCCGAGCTTCCCCGCCCCGATCTACGCCACCCTGATCGAGGTTGAAGGCGAGGAAGGCCTGCAGCTGATCTGGTCCCGCCCCAACCGGGACTGAAGTTCCCGCCAGAGGGCCTCGCCGCAAGGCGGGGCCTTCTTCCTGCACAGGAGCGGAAACCGGAAACAGGCATCGAGCCTGTTGCCGGCTTTTTGGCGTCAACCGGTGGAACGGGGGTCTGCTCCGATCGTCCAGGCTGCCACGCCGGCCCGAGGCCTCAAGGACGAGCGGTTCCCCCAAAATGCTGGCGCATTCCGGCTCCCCCACTCGCCGCCGCTGGCGGTCGCTACGCGATCCCTGACCCCTCCGGTCCGCCATGACAGCCGATGTCGTCTTTCACCAGCATCAAGGAGACGACCAATGTCGATCGACAAAAATGTGCGGGTTATTCCGAACTACCTCAACTACCAGATGTGGAAGCTGGGCGAAGATACATCAGCACATCCAGGAATTGAAAGCCGAGAGGCGCAACGCGGTGTATCCCGATGAACGCCGCGAGATCGAGGCGGAACTGGCCAAGGCGATTACGGAGCGAGATCTGTTTCTTGCCGAAGCCCACGGGCCGTTCTTTGCGAGCCTCCCTTCTGGGCAGGCCTTCATCAGCGCCGCATCGATTGAGAGCGGCGCTGATCGATTTTCGGATGCGAGCAAGCACGCCCCGACCGTCCCGGCTCAGCCGTTGAGGGCATCCTTGATCGCCTTCGCCGGCGTGAAGGTCAGCTTCTTCGACGCCGCAATCTTGATCGTCGCGCCGGTCGAAGGATTCCGGCCCTCACGCTCCGGGGTGTCTTTTATCTTGAATTTCCCAAACGCCGGGATGCTGGTTTCGGCGCCTGCCTTGGCGGCATCGGCAATCTGCTGGAACACGCTCTCAACAATCGTCTTGGCCTGAGCTTTCGTCAGGCTCTGCTCGGATGCGATCTTGTCGGCAATCTCATTCGTCGTTGTCATTGAAATACCTTTGCGTTGGAAAGCCCCAACCACCTATGACAACGAAATCCTTCCTTCGGAAGAGGCCGGGACTCTTGTAATCCGGGAGAATCCACCGAAAACGCCGGAATTCATGGATTCGTGGCCGGCTTGTGCATCGGCTCTTGCTGAGCCGGCTCAATCCCGATAGCCGCGTCGCCGCTTGGTTCGTTCCAGCTTCGCCATGGTCGCCCCCGCCTCTTCGGTCTCGTCGAAGGTCTCCATCATCGACTGGCCATTCGTGCCGATCCGGCCCCAGTTGCGGATGACGGACGCGCCGCCGAACAATGTCGGCTGGATGGCGAGCGTATAGAACCGGCGCATATTCTGCGACGGATCTATACGGCGAAGATGAACCGGGGCTATTTCCTCATTCTCCATGGGCTGGAGTCTCGCTTCCTGTGGAAGCGGCGTCCAACGAGTTTCATGAATCGTAACGGCAGGTTCGATTCACGGCGCTGATAGGTGCTCTTCTCTTGTCGAAAGTATCTATTCCGGCTTCCGAAAAGGACGGTTTGGGCGATGCCCTAACGGGCACGGCTCTACTCGCGCCCATAAGGGGGCGCTCACCGAACCCGCGACGCGGTTTCGGCCCATTCGGGTGACGAACCTCTCGCGATGTGGCGCCGCCGGTGCGAACCTCCCCCACGCGCCGCCGCTGGCGCGATCGCTGCGCCCGGCAACAACATCGACCGGCGTGTGAGGTCAGGAATTCGGGTGGAACCTGTTCTTGCCGACCACGGTTTTCATGTCGTTGCGCCGGAACCAGATGGCGCGGCCGCAACGTAGCGGCGCATTGCCGGCCGTGAATACGATCTGCTCGTCGCCGCGCATGCGCAGCACTTCTTCGGGCAGGATCAGCGGGCGAGCGGCCAGCTGCTTCGAGCGCGTGCGCGACGATCCGGACATCTGTGATGACCGGCTAAGCTGGTCGACCTCGACGGTGGTGTTGCCGCAGCGGCGCGAGATGTAGTCGGCCGTCTCCGGATCGTTGATGGCGGCGAAGGACACCCATGACGCGCTCTCGAACCATTTGGACGTCGCGTCCCGGCCGCCATAGGTTTCGCGCATCGGGCCGATCGACTGGAACAGCAGCACCAGGCTGATGCCATATTTGCGGCCGGCATCGCGTGCGGTCTCCAGAATTCTGAGATAGCCGAGCCGAGCGACCTCATCGAGCAGGAACAGGGTCCGTCCCTTGATGTCTCCATTTCGGTTGTAGATGGCGTTGAGCAACGCGCCGATGATCGTGCGCGCCAGACCCGGATGCGCCTCTAGCGTTTTCAAATCGAGATTGACGAAGATGTCTGTCCTTCCGTCGGCGATATCGTCGGTGGCAAAGCTTGATCCCGACACCAGCGCGGCATAGTTCGGATAGGACAACCAATGGGTTTCTTTGACCGCATTGGCATAGACGCCGGAAAAGGTTTCCGGCGTCATGGCGATGAAGGGGGCGACGTTTTCCTTCACGAAATCGCTTTCGGAATTGTCGTAGATATTCTGCAGCCGCTCGCGCAGTTTCGGTTCTGGTTCCGACAGGTTCGCTCGCATCTGACGCAGATGTTGGTCTTCTTTTTCCGTATGCCCTGACAGGCAGACATCGGCGATCAGCGCGGTGATGAGCTGCAACGCGGAAGCGCGGAAGAAGTCGTCGCGGATGGAAGTCGAGCGCCCCGTATCGGTCACTACCCAGTTGGCGACTGCGACGACATCTTCCTCTTTCGTGCCGCCGAAGCGGCCGATCCAGTCGAGTACATTGAAGCCTGTCGCCGGATCCTTGGGATTGAGGACATGGACATCGCGGCCCGCCTTGCGCCGATGGGCGATCACCATCGGCGCGACCTCGTTGGACGGATCGAGCGCGACCAGCCCGCCACCCCATTTGAGTGCGGTCGGGATGGTCACCGACGTCGTCTTGAATCCGCCGGAGCCGGCGAAGACGAGGCCATGGGTCGAGCCGAACGATGCGTCGAAGCAGAGCACGGGGGATTTGCCGCCTGCCCCCCATGTCTCACTGTCGTCTGCGCGGAAACCGCGATCGGCGACGGTGTCCTTGTCCACGCGGTAGGCTTCTCCGATGACGATGCCGGCTGTTTCCGGGAACAGGCGCTTTGCGTCGTTGAGCGTCATCCAGTAGGCCTCGCCATGGATCGCGCGCTTGCCGCTGACGCGGCGTGGCGCCGAGGCGGCGAAGGCCGCATTGCCACGCATCGCGACTCGTGCGGCGAATATGCCGGCGAAGGCAGCAAGGACCGCACCCACTCCGGCTGCCGGATCGGCATAGTTCAGGATACTGCCGCCGGCGGGGATGGCGTCCGAGAAAGCGGTGAGCCGACCGATCTCCCGAACGGTCGCGATCAGAATGACACCGACCGCGCCGATCAGCACGCCGAAACCAGCGCTTCTGATGGCGATCGCGCCCTTCGCAGCGAACAGGCACATGATGCCGGTCGCGGCGGAGATTGCATAAGGCAGGGTGATGCCGATCCGGCCCATTATGAGCTGCGCCTGTTCTGTCGAGCCGAACCTCGCCAGCCAGTGCTCGATGCCGGCGAACAGGAACAGCATCCCCGCCATCAGCACGCCCGGCACTATAAGCAAGGCGATTCTAGTCGGCGTCACTGGCAAACGCCTTTTCCCCGATCTCCAGCAGCCGACGGCGTTCCGCGTCGTCGGCCTTGATCCGGCTGGCGCCGTCGATGAGCAAGCCGAGCAGCAACGCGCGCTTCTCGTAGCGAAGTCCCGCCTTGGCGATCAGGCCGCCGAGCTGGATCTTCTCATGCGTGTCTTTTTTGCGTGCTTCCGTCGATATTTTCTTGGCCATCCGATCAAGCCTCGCCAGTGCCGCCCGCATCCGCGCCAGGCGTGAGTGTTGAGGCCATCTCACTGTCGGCCCTACCGTCGCTGGTATTTTTTCTCCCGGATGCCGCTTCCTTACCTCCACGAAACCGCTCGGCGATCTGTTCGAAAGCCGCCTGAAGCTCGGCCTCATCGATCTCGATCTCACCGAGACCTGCCTTCAGCGCTATCCGACCAATGCGCTCGGCCTCACGGCTCTCGGCGGCTCTCAGCTGCTCCTGCAATCGGGCGATTTCTTCCCTGATCTTCGATGATGGTTTCTTCATTCCGGTCGTATCTCCCTGGAAATCTTGCGGCGTCTGTTCCGTTGCAAGATTTCCCCAAAAGCACTTCCGAAGGAATGTGCAGATCTGCACGTCGGCAAAGCCGACACTTTGGAGGATGATCCCGCCGTTCCGAAGGAGCGGATCCAAGGGCGCAATTATACGTCGCGATGCGACGTGTTGCTTTAAAGCCCTGGCGGGGCCCGGCTTCGCCGCCGCTCTGGACGAACATGGTTCTAACCGGAAGCATTGTTCGCCGTGGCCATCGCCCATTTCTCAGCCAGCATCGTCAGCCGTGGCTCCGGCCGCAGCATCGTGCTGTCCGCGGCCTACCGGCACTGCGCAAAGATGGAATACGAGCGCGAAGCCCGCACCATCGATTACACGCGCAAGCAAGGTCTTCTGCATGAGGAATTTGTCCTGCCGGCCGATGCCCCGAAATGGGTTCGTTCACTAATAGCCGACCGCTCTGTTGCCGGAGCCTCGGAAGCGTTCTGGAACAGCGTCGAGGCTTTCGAAAAACGTTCCGATGCCCAGCTTGCCCGTGACCTTACGATTGCGCTGCCCTTGGAGCTCTCCGCCGAACAGAACGTCGCGCTGGTCCGGGACTTTGTCGAAAAACATGTTCTCGCCAAAGGCATGGTCGCCGACTGGGTTTATCACGACAGTCCCGGCAATCCGCACATCCATTTGATGACCACGTTGCGGCCGCTCACCGGGGATGGGTTCGGGTCGAAGAAGGTTGCTGTCATTGGGGAGGACGGCCAGTCGGTCCGCACGAGATCCGGCAAAATCCTCTACGAACTGTGGGCCGGTTCGACGGACGATTTCAACGTCCTGCGCGATGGATGGTTCGAGCGGCTGAACCATCATCTGGCGCTTGGCGGCATTGATCTCAGGGTCGACGGCCGCTCTTACGAAAGGCAGGGGATCGACCTGGAACCGACCATTCATCTCGGTGTCGGGGCCAAGGCGATCGAGCGGAAAGCGCAGAAACAGGGTGTTCGGCCGGAGCTTGAACGGATCGAGCTGAACGAGCAGCGCCGCTCGGAAAACGCCCGCCGCATCCTTAAAAATCCCGGCATCGTGCTCGATCTGATTACGCGGGAAAAGAGCGTCTTCGATGAACGCGATGTGGCTAAGGTTCTGCATCGCTATGTCGATGACCCGACTGTCTTCCAGCAGTTGATGATCAAGATCATCCTGAACCCGGAAGTTCTGCGTTTGCAGCGCGAAACGATCGATTTTGCCACCGGAGACAAGGTGCCGGCCCGCTATTCGACGCGGGCGATGATCCGGCTGGAAGCGACGATGGCGCGCCAGGCGATGTGGCTGTCGAACAGGGATGCGCATGCGGTTGCCGCGGCGGTGCTCGACGCAACATTCAGTCGTCATGAGCGCCTATCGGAGGAGCAGAAAGCGGCAATCGCGCGGATTGCCGGTCCCGCCCGGATCGCGGCCGTGGTTGGACGCGCCGGCGCCGGCAAAACCACGATGATGAAGGCTGCCCGCGAGGCGTGGGAAGTGGCCGGATATCATGTGGTCGGCGGCGCGCTTGCCGGCAAGGCGGCAGAGGGTCTGGAAAAGGAGGCCGGGATCCAGAGCCGCACGCTCGCGTCATGGGAGCTGCGCTGGAACCGCGGTCGTGACGTCCTCGATGACAAAACCGTCTTCGTCATGGACGAGGCGGGCATGGTGGCGTCGAAGCAAATGGCGGGGTTCGTCGATGCCGTGGTCAGGGCGGGTGCGAAGATCGTTCTGGTCGGCGACCCCGAGCAGCTTCAGCCGATCGAGGCAGGGGCTGCTTTCCGCGCCATTGTCGACCGTATTGGTTACGTTGAACTCGGAACGATCTATCGCCAGCGCGAGGACTGGATGCGCAAGGCATCGCTCGACGTCGCGCGTGGCAATGTCGAGAAGGCGATGAGTGCGTATGGTGCCAATGGCAGGATTACAGGCGAGCGTCTGAAGGCCGAAGCGGTCGAGAAGCTGGTCGCCGACTGGAACCGCGATCACGACCAGTCGAAGACGACATTGATCCTCGCCCATCTGCGCCGCGACGTTCGCATGTTGAACGTCATGGCGCGCGAAAAACTGGTCGAGCGCGGTATTGTCGGCGAGGGTCATGTTTTCAAGACGGCTGACGGCGTGCGCCAGTTCGACGCCGGCGACCAGATCGTCTTCCTGAAAAACGAGAGCTCGCTCGGCGTCAAGAACGGCACGATCGGCCGTGTGGTCGAAGCCGCGCCCAACAGGATCGTTGCTGTCATCGGAGAGGACAACCAGCGCCGACAAATCACGGTCGAACAGAGGTTCTATAACAATCTCGACCACGGCTATGCCACCACGATCCACAAAAGCCAGGGCGCCACCGTCGACCGAGTCAAGGTGCTCGCGTCTCTGTCGCTCGATCGCCATCTGAGCTACGTGGCGCTGACCCGTCATCGTGAGGATCTGCAACTCTACTACGGCACGCGGTCCTTCTCCTACAATGGTGGTCTTGCGGCCGTTCTGTCCCGAAAGAACGCCAAGGAGACGACGCTCGACTATGAGCGCGGCCGGCTCTATCGCGAGACGCTGCGGTTTGCCGAGGCCCGTGGCCTGCATATTGTCCAGGTCGCCCGCACGTTACTGCGCGACCAACTCGACTGGACGTTGCGCCAGAAGACCAAGCTGGCTGATCTCGCTCAGCGACTGGCCGCTTTTGCCGTTCGGCTTGGCCTCAACCAATCCCCGAAAATCCAAACGATGAAGGAGGCCAACCCCATGGTCGCAGGCATCAAGATATTCCCCGGCTCCGTTGCCGACGCCATTGGCGATAAAGTCGGCAACGATCCCGCCCTCAAACAGCAATGGGAGGAAGTGTCGGCGCGTTTCGCTTACGTCTTCGCCGATCCCGAAACCGCATTCCGGGCGATGAACTTCGATGCGGTTCTGGTGAACAAGGAAACGGCGAAACAGGTCTTGCAAAAGCTGGTGGCGGACGCGGCATCGATCGGCCCGCTGAAGGGCAAGATCGGCATTCTCGCCAGCAAGGTTGATCGGGAAGCGCGCCGCATCGCCGAGGTCAACGTTCCGGCGTTGAAGCGCGACCTCGAGCGGTATCTGCGCATGCGTGAGACGGCTACGCAGCGCATGGCGACTGATGAAGAGGCGTTGCGCCAGCGCGTTTCGATCGACATTCCGGCCCTGTCACCGGCGGCATGGGTTGTGCTGGAGCGTGTCCGCGATGCCATCGACCGCAATGACCTGCCGGCGGCGATGGCCTGTGCGCTTAGCAACCGCGAAACCAAGCTCGAAATCGATGGCTTCAACAAGGCTGTCACTGAGCGGTTCGGTGAGCGGGTGCTGTTGAGCAACGCTGCGCGTGAGCCGTCCGGAAAGATCTACGAAAAGCTCTCCGAGGGCATGAAGTCCGAGCAGAAGGAGCAACTGAAACAAGCCTGGCCAGTGATGCGCACGGTCCAGCAACTCGCGGCTCATGAGCGCACCGTGCAATCGTTGAAGCTAGCCGAGGAACCGCGTCTCGCACAGACCCAGAAGCCGGTGCTAAAGCAATGAGGCGGCGAGGGGTTGTTCTGTTTCTGACGGGCATCGCCGTCATCATGTCCGCATTGGCGGCGGCTGCCTTCGCCGGTGGCTATCGGCTGAACCTGACTCCAAGCGAGCCGCTCGGGCTTTGGCGTATCGAAACGCTTCAGCGGCGGGTTGCGATAGGGGATCTGGTGTTTATGTGTCCGCCCGCGACAGCCGCATTCAGGGAGGCGCAACGCCGCGGTTACCTCCGCCGCGGGCTTTGCCCTGGCGGCGTCGCGCCGCTGCTTAAGACGGTCGCAGCACTTCCTGGACAGCGTGTCGAAATCACCGATCACGTTCTCGTCGATGGTCGTCCGGTTCCCGCGTCGCTGGTCCAGGATAGGGACGGCGAGGGCAGAGCGCTCGCACCTGATCCCGGTGGCATCGTGCCGCCCCATCATCTGTTTCTCTATTCATCCTTTGCGAGCTCCTATGACAGCCGATATTTTGGATCGCTTTCGGAAGCGGGTCTTCTTGGCCTGGCGCGGCCGGTGTTCACCTTCGCTCCGTAGTCAACTTCATGTCCAATCGTCCCACCAATGGCGATCCAGCCTGCTCATCGCCATGTCGGGCGTCTGCGGTTGGGTCGGCTGGAGTGGCGAGGTCCTCCTGCTTCCGGTCGCTATGGTCTTCCCATCGCTTTGGGCAACCTCAGGGTCGAGAACGGTCGCAGCGCTGGTATCAGCGGGGTACTTTCTCGCTGCATCCCGAGGCCTGCCGCAAGGTGTCGCCAATTTCTATGCCGCCGATCTTTGGCCTGGCCTGCTGCTCTGGGCGGCTGCCTCGCTTTCCTTCGCTGGCGTGCATGCGGTGTTCTGGGAAGGGCACATGGAGGGGCTGCCTTCGGAAAAAAAAGGTCGACCGGGAATTAGCAGGGCGGCGCGCTATTTGACGGTGGTGACGCTTATGGGACTGCCGCCCTTCGGCATAACCGGCTGGGCGCATCCGCTGACTGCAGCGGGCGTGCTGTTTCCCGGATGGGGCTGGTGGGGCCTCGGCGCGGCCGCCGCCGGCCTCGCAATGATGACATCACGATATTGGCCGATCACCGCCATTGCGCTCGTAGGTCTGTGGTTGTCGTCCGCCGCTACATGGACGCAACCACCACCCCCGGAAGGATGGAAAGGCATTAATTTCGCGCACGGCCAAGACCTTGGGCGCGACGGTTCCCTAAATCATCACCGTGATCTGATCGCAACGGTGCGCGCCGCCGCAGGAGCGGGAACGCGTTTTGTGGTTCTTCCCGAAAGCGCGCTTGGCTTCTGGACGCCGACCGTCGCAAAGCTTTGGCAGCAAAGCCTGCGAGGCTCGGACCTCGTCGTGATCGCAGGTGCGGCAGCCGTTGATGCCGGCGGATATGACAATGTCATGGTGGTGATCTCGCCCGACGGAACCCACGTCCTCTATCGCGAGCGTATGCCGGTTCCAGTATCGATGTGGCAGCCATGGCGGGGGTGGACTGGCCGGGGCGGTGGAGCTCGCGCGCATTTTTTCAACAATCCTGCCGTGGAAATCGGGGGGAATAGGATCGCGCCGTTGGTCTGCTACGAGCAGCTCATCCTGTGGCCCGTCCTGCAGTCGATGCTGCATTCGCCGGACGTCGTCGTCGCGACCGGAAACGGCTGGTGGACCGCAGGTACTTCGATTGTCGCAATCCAGCAAGCTAGCGCCGCTGCGTGGGCAAGGCTTTTCGATGTGCCTCTCGTCAACGCCTTCAACATCTGAGCACAGGAGAACCAGCATGATCGATGCCGCTCTTATCAAGCAATGCGCCGATCCCGGACTGAAGCCGGCGATCGTCGAACAACTTATCGAGCGGGCAGGGGCACCGGATCCGCTCGCAATCACGGTCCGCTCCGGAAACAGAGCCGTGCTGTTTCAGAAGCCTTCCACGCCTGACCTGGCAATGAAACTGATCCGGCAGCACATCGGCCGCAGCGTGGTGCGTGTCGGCATCACGCAATACCCCGCCGGCGTTGGCTTGGGCGATTCCGGCGAGCTGAAGCGGGATATGCTCGACGCCTGCGAGAACATTCGCATGGGCACGGCGCTGTTCGCCAGAATTTATCGTATCGTAGCCAAGTGGTATGGAAGCCCAACCGAGCAGGAGGTTCTACCGCGAGTGTTCGACGAGGCAGTCATTGCTTGGCAGACTGGCTATTTCGAGGGGGTCACAGTTTTTCAGGCCCCAAATCCAGGAAAGGAACAGTTCGCGGTCCCGATACCGGAAATCAAAGAGAACTTAGAAATTGAAAGCGACCGCTTTGAAGAACTTGGCGAGGACGCTAAAGCCCCAACGCCTGATACTGATCCCAATAATGCTGGAATAAGGGTCGATCTTTCTGGGGTGGATTCAGAAAGGCCGTGAAGGGGCTAGCTGCCTGTTGAACAAGTGACGGATTTGGCTTCTATCGTAAGCGGTGTTTTTCTCAAACATTGACCAAGCTCGATTGGGCATTCCGAAAAATGCCGCTACGACATCGATGGCAAGAATGCGCAAACGGCGGTTATATGAACTATTACCGCCGGGGGACGGCCTCGGGTATCATCAAATAAGATCGCACGCATACTAGGGCTGGCACTGAGCTCATGCGTTCGGGCGAACCTGCCCGGGGACCAGCCAAGCCTTTTGCTGACGCTGTGCTAAAGGCGCTTCCCGATTCGCAACCTATCTCATCCGCGATCCGGTCGAGAGACTTTGCTCAAATTTGCACAGAGAATCTCGATGTTTAGCTCGCAAAGCGCGCGCCCGAACTGGGTCATGCTCTGACCGCCTTTGGCATCCTTCTTCGCCACCCGAACACCGAATGCCTGTCGGAATAAAAGGCGACGGGAGCACCATGCGCCTGCAGATAGAGCTTGAGCGCCTCAAAGTAGGTGAAGGCACTTTCCGAGCGCACAAAGCGCAACTGCATCAACCTGCCGGTCGCATCGTCGACAAACACCAGCAGCGAGCAAGACGGTCCGCGATCCTCGAACCAGCGATGCTCCGAGCCGTCGATCTGCACCAGTTCGCCATAGGCTTCTCGTCGCAACCGCGGCTGATGAAACGTCCGCCGCTGCTTGCGCGACAGCCAGAGGCCGGCATCAGCCATCCAGCTGCGCACCGTCTCGCGCGATACACGCAGTCCATCGCGCTCGGCCAGCTTCTCCGTCGCCAATGTCGGCCCGAAATCCGCATAGCGTTCGCGAACCAGAGTCATTGCATAATCGCGAACCCCGTCGCTGATCCGGTTGTTGGACGGCCGGCCAATCGACCTATGACGGATCGAGGCTGCGCCGCCGGTTTGTATCCTGTTCAACAACCGGCGGACTTGCCGTGTGCTGATATCCAGCACATATGCCGCCGAGACTATTGTCATCCGACCGGCAATCACCCTCGACAAAACCTCGATCCGCTGAAGATCGCGTTCGCTCATCGCTATCAGTCCCATCTGCAATCTCGCAGGCATCGTTCAGGCCCGGGGAGTGTGACATTCCAACTTTGCAGAAACAGGACACTTTAACTTTGCGGCTACACGTTCCGCGCGCATAATATGTATTATGGAACTCATGGCCATGGGAGTTTCTCTGAGAAACGCCGTCTCGGATTGATGAGGGCGGATTTATTGAGGTGTTTTGGGAGGCCTCCTGCTAGGACTCAGTAATTAGCGAGCTTTTTTGGAACCTTGGCGGGCTTGGGTCAGTGACCCATGATTATGGTAGCATGCCGGAGGTTGTAGACTGTTGTGGCAAGGATGAGGTAAGCGGGCGTTGGCGAAGAGCGAATGGTATCGCGTACGGCTTTCCCGTAGAGGCGCTTCATTGCGCTGAAGACGGCTTCGACGGAGGCGCAGCGGCGCGCGTTCAGGGCATTTCTGTGTTGCAGCCAGCGCGGCAGAACGGCGATGTGTTTGTGCCTGCGAATGCAGAGGCGAATTGCGTTCGAAGCGCGGCGTGTCTAAACACTCCATGCTCGGCATCCGTTAATTGCAATGGGCGTCGCTTGAAAGGGTTCGTCTTTGTCTCCAAATTTACCGCGCAGGCAGGTCACATTGAAAGACGTTGCTCTTACTGCTGGCGTCCATCCAGCAACTGTCTCGCGCTTCATGAACGCTCGCAACACCGCCTATGTGGGTGCCGAAACAGCAGAACGCATTACGAAGGCCGCAGAGGAGCTGGGCTATAAACGCAATCTGCAAGCCGCCGGTTTGCGTGGCCGGCGCAGCCATACAATCGGCATCCTGGTAACGAGCATCAGTTATCCAGTTTTCCCGCCCCTCATTGAGGTGATTCAAACGGTTGCGAAAGCTGCAGGGTACGTCTGCTACATCCAGTCGCTTAGCGAGGATCAGGGCGGCGTCTTGGAAGCGGTCGACAATTTGCTGGCTCATCAAGTGGACGGCATAATCCTGGCCTCCTCTTACGATTGCACTGAGGCGGTCGCCGCCTGCGCAGCGGCCTGCGTCCCGCTGGTCCTCATCTTTAACCGGGACGGCGGGGATGATGTCTTAAGGGTTCTTGGAGACGACGTGGAAGGGACGCTTGCCATCGTCCAACATCTCGTCGGCCTCGGGCATAGGCGTGTCGCTCACATCAGCGGCCCTGTGGGGCTGGGAAGCAGCCGGGTGCGAAAGGACTCCTTTGCGCAGGCGCTCGTCGGGCTGGGACTCGCACAGCCTCCCGAATATTTCCACAGCGCGCTTAGCCATACGCGAGAGGAAGGCCGGGCCGCCATGGCCGAGCTGATAGCACTGCCCACGCCGCCCACCGCTGTCGCCACGGCATCGGACTTCTTGGCGCTCGGCTGCTACGACGCGCTGCGAGAGGCCGGGCTGTCATGCCCTGACGATTATTCCGTGGTGGGTTTCGAGGACATCGCCATGTGCGACCTGATGACCCCTCCACTGACCACAGTCCACACCGATCTAACGGCGATTGGCCAGAAATCCGCCGAAGTTCTGCTCGACGCCATGTCCGGCAGGACCCAGGCAACGCCCGCTTCGGTGTTCCTGCCCGCGCTGGTGCTCCGCGGATCAACGGCACCGCCGCGGGCGTAAGGAGCCAGCCGGGCTCAGGCGAGAAGGATCACGCCGTCGTACCGGTCAAAATGCGATTTCGCAGGATGTCCCGCTGGACCTTTCCGGTCAGCGTCCTTGGCAGGTCGCTGACGAGTTCCAGCCGTTCAGGATACTTGAACTTCGCAACGCCCAGTTCACTCATAAATTCGGTCAGTTCGGCAAGCGTCAGCGTCGCGCCGTCGCGCACTATTACGGCGGCGCATGCACGTTGGCCAAGCCTCTCGTCCGGCAACCCGACAACCGCAACGCTGGCGATCTTAGGGTGTTTGAAGAGATAGTCCTCGATCTCTGCCGGGCTGATGTTCTCGCCGCCGCGAATGATGATCTCTTTGCGCCGACCGACGATCCGCAGATAGCCGTCCTCGTCCATGATGCCGAGATCGCCGGACTTAATGAAGCCGTCCGCGGCAAAGGCGTGGTCACTGTGCTCAGGGTCGAGATATCCCATGCAGACATTAGGCCCGCGATAATGGATTTCCCCCTCATCACCTGCGGCCACCGGCTTCCCGTCTCCATCCACTAGCCTGTAGTCGATGCCTTCTTGGAACCGTCCGTCCGAACCGGTGACCTTTTCGATGGGATCGTCGGGACGCGTGATCGTAATGTTCTGGCCCTCCGATTGGCCGTAAGCGGTGACGAGTTGGCCGCCGATGCGCTCCTTGACGAGGGTAACGAGGCTTCGGGGGATCGGGGCGCCCGCCGTGCAGAGAAGCCGGAACCGCGAGAGGTCGTGGTTAGACAGGTTCGGTGCGTTAACGAGATCGTTGTAGAAGGTCGTCGCGCCCCACATGATGCTGGCCCCCTCACGGGCTATAACTTCGACGGCGCGCTCCGCATGCCAGCCGTCCATGAGGACGACGGTGCCACCGAAGTAGAGGCCCATCTCGACGCCGAAGACGGCGCCGGTCGAATGGCCAACGGGGCTCGGGGTGAAAATAACATCCTCAACGCTGAGACCGAACAGACGCGTGTGGTTGCGTAGCGGAAAGAGCATCGTATTGTGGGAATGCTGGACCGCCTTCGGCTTGGATTCCGTGCCTGACGTGAACGAGATGATGCGCACCGAGTCCGGATCCCTCACGATTCCCGAGATATGTGTGCCGTGCTGCGTTTCCCAGGGCTGGTCGAGAAAGGTGCGTGTATCTTCGAGAAAAGCCGATGCCTCACCGGCGACCAGTATCTTCTGAAGAGAGGGAACGTTCGCGCTGATCGTGTCGATCATCGCGGTGTGGTCGAAGCCCCGGTAGCCTCCCGGGATGACGAGTACCCTGGCCTTGACCACGTCGAGAAGGTAACTTAGGTCGAGTGCTCGCAACTGTGGGATGAGCGGGAGATAAATTGCGCCCATGCGGACAGCTGCCTGTTGGAAAATCGCAAAATCCAGTATGTTTGGCAGTTGAATGCCGATGACGTCTCCCGGCCTCATCCCGACCGCCCATAGGCCTGCGGCCGCACGGGTGACCAGATGATTGAAGTCGCGATAGCTCAGCCGATTGGAGTGATCTACGAGGGCGAGGCGATCTGGCTGTTGCGCCGCGAAGGCTGCAAGGGTATCCGCAACCGGCTCGGCGCTCCACCATCCTTGCCTTCGATAGCGGTCAGCGGACGCGCGGTGGTGAACGGGAAGTTGATCACTTTTCATCCTCCAACCCCTTGGAATGGCTCGGGAACGCCCAGCGGCCAGTTTGTACCCCAAAGATGCATGCCGCCATTAATCTGAAGCAGTTCGCCGGTAACGAATTTTCCGCTGGGCGCCGTAAGATAGATGACGCCCTCAGCGATGTCCCACGTATCACCCATACGGCGCATCGGATTTCCCTTTCCGAGACGCTCCATGAGCGACGGAGGGTAATTATTCAGCCCTTCAGTCTCGATCGTTCCGGGCGCCAGTGAATTGACTCGAATGCCGAGTGGCGCCCACTCCACCGCTACGGAACGCGACAGGTAGACGACGCCTGCCCGCGCAGCAGCCGTGTGGGCCGATTGGGGAATGCCGCGATCGATAGTAGCCACGATATTGACGATGCTGCCCGGCTCTCCCCGGTCCCGCCAGCGGATGGCAGCCGCCTGCATCATGTACCAGGTACCATTCAGATTGGTATCAACGACGGCGTTCCAACCCTTCTTCGACATGTCGATGGCATTGATTGGAAACTGGCCGCCAGCGCTGTTGATCAGCGCGTGGACTCTGCCGAGGCGCGAGAATGCCTCGTCCATCAGGCGGTCGACTGCGTCGGGATCGCGGATCGACATCGCAAAGGTCACAACGTCGGCGCCGACATGTTCGCTGATCTCGGCGGCAGCGCGGTCGAGCTTATCGCCGTCACGACCGCAGATCATCACCTTGGCGCCGAGGCGGGCCGCCAGGACTGCGGTGGCACGTCCCATGCCGCTGCCGCCACCTGATATCAGTATGGACTGGCCAGACAGCAGCCCATCCGCGAAAACCGTAGGGTGCGCGGCAAGCTGAGAAACCGAAAGGCCCCACTTTTTTGCCTCGATTTTCTCCGTGCGTACTTCTGCGCTTGACATGTCTCAGTCCCTCCCGAAAATCTCGCGTGCTATGATCAGTTTCTGAATTTCGGACGTCCCGTCCCAAACCTCGGTGATGCGGGCGTCGCGATAAGCGCGTTCAGCCGCGTTGCCTTTCTTGAGGCCCCAGGCGCCGTGGACCTGCACCGAAGCATGGGCTATCCGGGTGGCGATCTCACTAGAATGAAGTTTCGCCATCGCCGCCTTGGCCCCGATCGACTTGCCTGCGTCGAGATCCGCAGCAGCATCAAGCATGATCAGACGTGACGCATGCAATTGGGTGGCGCAATCGGCTATCAGAAAGCTGATCGCCTGGTTCTTGTGGAGACGGCTGCCAAATACTTCGCGGGTCTTGGCGTAGCCTACGGCAGCTTCGTAGGCAGAGCGGGCGATACCGAGCGCGTGGGCTGCCGTCATAAGGCGGATGTAGTCCAGCGACTGCAGCATCTGCGCTAGCCCGCGCCCCTCTTGGCCGAGAAGCTGGGCCCGGGGGACCCTCACAGCGCGCAGCACCAGGTCACCATGCTTGGTGCCCCTTGCTCCCATCTTCGAATAGATTTCCTCTACCGCTAAACCGGCAGTGCCATTTTCAACGAGGAAGCTGCTTACACCCTTAGCCCGAGCTGTCGGATCGGTTTTCGCGGCGACGAGTGTCAGGTCGGCATTGATGGCATTGCCTATCCAGGCCTTCTTGCCATCCAGGACGTAGTGGTCGCCATCGAGGACGGCCGTCGTCGTAATGGCACCGGCATCCGAACCGCAGTGTTCCTCCGTCAAGGCGAAACTCAGCTTGCAGCGACCTGCGGCGATCTCTGGCAGATATTTCGATTTCTGCTCGCTGGTTCCGAAATCAACCAAGCCGGTGATCGGGCCGGCCCATGTCAGCAGAATGGCGCCCGTCGATGCGCAGGCCGCCGCGACCTCTTCAACAACCAGCGATGCGGTGCGCGAATTCGCGCCGAGCCCGCCATACTCTTTCGGAACGGCGAGGCCGAGCAGACCCTCTTCGCTCAGGGCCGCCAGTGCTTCCTCCGGAAAGCGCTCCTCAATGTCCACTTCCGTCGCATAACGCGCGGCTACGGCGGCCGCCCTGCGCGCAGCATCTGCAATATTTGGATCCACATCTTGTTTGATCGACATAGATCGTTCTCCCCTATGCGCCGATGAACCGCCTCTTGACGTCGACGACGTAATGCGCGGCATTCATTTGATCGAAACCGCTTGTCAAAGCGGCAAATACCCTGTTACACAATCGATTGTCTAAAGCAACACAATCGATTGTGTAATCAACTTGGTGTGTTAATTGCTTTGGTTCAGGGAGGATTCGAATGCACATTTTTAGAGACGTCCGGCGTGGCGGCTGGCGTACGATGATCTATGCGCTGACCGTAGCCGCAGCGGCGGGCTTGACGCTGCCCGCCTTCGCTCAGGAGAAGGAAACCGTCAAAATAGGCAGCGTCGCCCTGATGAGCAGCGCTTACACCCAACAAGGCGTTCGCGGCATGGATCTCGCGGTGAAGGAGATTAACGGCGCAGGTGGCGTTTGGAGCGGCCACCCCATCGAACTCATCAAGTATGACGACCAGAACAAGCCGGAGGAAGCTGCGGCTGCGGCCGAGCGGCTGATTTCGCGCGACAAGGCCAAGGTGATCCTCGGCTCCCTGACCACTACCGCGACTGCGGCGCTGTCGTCGGTAGCCAAGCGTCGCAACGCAGTTCTCGTCGGCTGGTCGGCTAAATCCGAGGTTTTGCGCGAGGGCGGCACGCCGCTCCAGTTCTTCCTCAATAGCACTGTCGGCCAAGATACGGCGCAGTACAGCGACTTCATCGTCAACAATCTGAAACTGAAACGCGTTGCGATCATCGCCGAACAATCTGATTACGGCCAGTCGGCGATCAATTCCATCACATCGCTCTGGAAGGACGATCCAAATGCGCCCGAAATCGTCGCCATCGAGCGCTTCGATCCACGTGATACTGATTTTTCGCCGATCCTCACCTCAATAAAAGGGGCTATGCCCGACGCGCTCTATGTCGCCCCAGGCGGTGCAGTCGAGACCTTTGCCAATATCCTGAAGCAGCGCAATCAGCTTGCCGTGCCTGGCATTGTCCTGCCTGCGCCGGGCGCCATGACGGGATCGCTTATCGGGCTTGCTGGCGAAGCTACGGAGGGGCTTATCTTCGGAGATTTCTATTCGAACGGCAGCGAACTGCCAGAGAGTACGGACTTCGTTCAGCGGTTCCAAAAAGAATACGGCTATCCCCCGGAAAAGATGGAGTTGCTCGGTTACGAGGCGGTGACCGTGGCGGCCAAGGGTTTGGAAAATGCTGGCCCCGATGGCGGTCCTCGCGAGATCGGCGAGGCGATCTCCCAGCTGGAGATGGATACAGCTCGCGGCAGATGGCGTTTCGACAAGCTCGGTCAATCCTATCAGGCGCCGGCAGGCTTCGCGCTGCTGACCGTCAAGGATGGCAAGATCATCAACTATAAGCCGTGACGGCGCGACCGTCCGGGTAGCTCGCGCCGCCCGGACGGACCTTCCAGCGGAGGCATGATCTTGGCGTTCAACATTCTTCTACAGCAGCTTCTGAATGGTTTGACCATCGGAGTGGGCTATGCGCTGGTAGCCGGAGGACTGGCTGCCATCTTTGGCATCATGCGCATCGTGAACTTCGCCCATGGTGAGTTCTTCATGATCGCGGGCTATGTCCTTTACTACGGCATGTCGGTTCTCGGGCTGCCATACTTCGCCGCCGCTGCTCTGGCGATCGTGGCGGTCGTCGCATTCGGCTATCTCATCCAGCGGCTGACCATCGAGCCGCTGATGGAAACCGACCCGCTGAATACCCTTCTCGCGACTTTTGCACTCAGCCTCTTCATGTTTCATTCCGTCGTGGTCATCTCCGGTTCGGGAGGGCGCACCATCGATACACCCTTCGATGGCGTGATCACGCTTGGCAACGTGATCCTGACCGAACAGAAGCTCCTAGTGATGGTGGCAGGCGTCATTTTCCTTGGGCTTCTGGCCGTCTTTCTTTCCCATACGCCTGTCGGCAAGCAGATGCGCGCAACGGCGGAAAACCGATACGCGGCCACTGTGCTTGGCATAGACGTGAAAAGGATCGACCGATTCACGTTCGGGCTTGGCATAGCGCTGGCAGCGGTCGCCGGTGTCCTGATCGCGCCTCTGACGCCGCTCGTCCCGAGCGTCGGCACCGCGTACACGCTCAAGGCTTTCGCCGTTATCGTGCTGGGCGGCATGGGCAGCATCCCAGGCGCCATCATCGCCGGCGTCGGTCTCGGCATGGTCGAGGCCCTCACCGCCGGCTATCTCTCGAGCGCATGGAAAGACGGCGTGGCGTTCCTCGTGCTCATCACGGTGCTGCTGACGAGGCCGAATGGGCTTTTCGGCCAAGGAGTTGCTCACTGATGATCCGCATCTTTCTCACTGCCGTGGCCGTCGTGGTGGCGATCGGTGCCCCCTTCGTCGTCACTGACCTCTATTTTCAGCAGGTCATGGTGATCTTCGGCATCTACGCGATTTTCGCGGTGGCGCTGGATATCCTGTTTGGCTTTCTTGGCGTCCACTCATTCGGCCATGCCGCCTTCTTCGGCGGTGGCGCCTACGTCTGCGGAATCCTGATGGAGACCTATGGCGTATCCTTCGGCCTGTCGCTGGTCGCAGCAACGGTTTTATCGGCATTGCTCGGCCTTTTGGTCGCGATCCCGGCACTTCGCATGCGCGGCATCTATTTTGCGATCACAACGCTATTTTGTGCCGAGGTCGTTCGCCTCATCGTTACCAACGTGCCGAGCGTTACGCGAGGAACGATGGGCCTGACAACTCCCTTGCCAAGCTTCCCAGGCGTACCCTATGGCTACGAGAATCTCGGCTTCTATTATCTAACTTTCGCAGTGCTGGCGCTCTCCTGTTTCCTCCTCGAGCGCTTCCGGCGATCGCCCCTTGGCCGAAGCTTCATCGCAATCCGGGAGAACGAGCAACTCGCAGCATCCGTCGGCGTGCCGGTGTTTCGCATCAAGTTCTACGCGTTCGGCGTCTCCGGCGGACTGGCGGGGCTCGCAGGTGCGATCTATGCACCCTTCATCGGCATCATATCGCCCGATCTTCTGTCCCCGACATATTCGGCGATGGGAATGCTTATGGTCGTCGTTGGCGGCTTTGGCACAATCTACGGTGCGATATTCGGCGCGTTCATGTTCTCCGTCGTCACCGAAATCTTCCGCGCCGCCGCAGAGCTTCGGATGATTATCTTTTCTGCGCTGCTGATCGCCGCGATCATCTTTATGCCTCGCGGCGTCCTTACCCCGCTGATCGATTACCTGCGCCGGCCTTCGCGCCGCGAGCCTGCGGTGCTCGATGTGAACAGAAAGGACGAGGCATGACCCACCTTTTCCAGGCGTTCGACATTACCAAGAAGTTCGCCGGGCTTGTGGCGCTTGACCAGGTCAGCTTCCATCTCGACGAAGGCGAAATCCTCGGCTTGATCGGGCCCAACGGCGCCGGCAAAAGCACCTGCTTCAACGTGATCACCGGCACTCTAAAGCCCACCAGCGGGCGGATCGAGTTGCGCGAACAAGACATTACCGGCATGCCGCCTTACCTAACGGCACACATGGGGCTTGCGCGCACGTTCCAGCATACCACCGTCTTCCAGCACTTGACGGTGCGCGAAAACATCGAAGCGGCTTGTTGGCTTCGGTCGAAGGTTGGGCTTGGCTGCACGCTCCTTCGCACCTCCAGCTACCGTTCGAGCGAAATTTCGCTGAAGACTTCGGTCGACGACATCCTGTCGATGATCGACTTGCGGCATGTTCAGGACAGCCGCGCCAAGGGCCTGCCCTACGGCTATCTGCGACGGCTTGGCATCGGCATTGCGCTAGGGACCAACCCTGCCCTGCTGCTTATGGACGAACCGGCAGCGGGGCTCAATCCAACGGAATCGGCAGAATTCTCGAAGCTTGCGCGGCGGTTGCGCGATTTCGGCATCACGATCGTCATCGTCGAACATGACATGAAGGTGATCATGGGGCTGTGCGATCGGATCGTCGTGCTGAACTATGGCAAGAAGATCGCCGAGGGCAGCCCAGGGGTAATCCGACGGGATCCTCAGGTGATCGAAAGCTATCTGGGCAAGAGCCACGACGAGGCGGAGACGGCACGTGCTTAGCATCGACAATCTCATCGTGAACTATGCACAGGTCGAAGCTGTTCGCGGCGTGTCGATCTTTGTCGGAACTGGTGAAATGGTTGCGCTGATCGGCGCGAACGGCGCCGGCAAGACGACGGTCCTGCACAGCGTCATGGGGCTGCTTAAGCCGAAGGCCGGCACTATCACCCTGAAGGGCGAAAACCTTGTTGGCCGGCCCTCAAATCGTATTCTCGATCTCGGCGTTGCGCTCGTTCCGGAAGGCCGGCAATTGTTCAGCCACCTGACAGTCCAGGAAAACCTGGAGGTCGGCTACGGTCGGAAGTTCCGGATGCGTTTTGACCGCAAGGGATTCCAAAGCCGGCTCGAAAAGATTGACGGCTATTTTCCACGCATCGGCGAGCGCCTGAACCAGATCGCCGGGACGCTTTCTGGCGGAGAGCAGCAAATGGTGGCTATCGCGCGCGCTTTGATGAGCGATCCCGATCTATTGCTGCTCGACGAGCCATCACTCGGCCTCTCCCCACTAATGATGGACACGGTGATCGCGCTTCTGACCCGCCTCCACGGCGAAGGAATGGCCATCCTGCTGATCGAGCAGAACGCTCGAGCGGCGCTTCGCATATCTCAGCGGGCCTACGTGTTGGATTCCGGGCGCACGACGCTTGATGGCGAAGCGAGGCCGCTCCTCAATGACCCTCGGATACAGCAGGCCTATCTCGGACTGTGAAGAGACCGGGGCCGAAAGCAAGCTAGGGCGCCCGTATATGATCAAGCGATGTCTGATAGAATGCCCATACGTTCCGCACGTGGCGACGTGCTGCTGCTTCGGCAGCGTCTTCGTCGCCTCTCTCCACCGCCGAGGCGATCAGCCGGTGATCGCGGATGACACCGTCGCTCATCGCACGCGGAGCGGAAGAAAGCTTCCGCATCAATACCATGATCTGCCGCTCGATCTGCGTGATAGATTGAGACAGATAAAGGTTGCGTGAGCCTTCTCGCAGCGCGGCGTGGAAGGCTATGTCTTGGGCGATGTGGCCGTCGATGTCCTGCCTAGCGACCGCTTCCTCGTGATACACTATGATGCTTTCCAGGCTACCACGTTCGGCGGAGGTCATTGAACGCGCAGCCAGCCGTGCCGTCAGCCCGTCTAGGGCCTCGCGGAGTTCGAACAGTTGCTGAAGGTTCTGCTCGTTGCCGCTAAGGACGACAACGCCGAGGCGCGGTCGCGACTCTACCAGCCCGTCGCGCTCAAGAATGAGCAGCGCCTCGCGGGCCGGTGTGCGGCTGACACCAAGCCGTCTTGCTAGATCGGGAACGCTCAGTCGTTCTCCCGGAGCGATCTCTCCGCTCATGATCGCCCCCCGGATTGCTTCTGCAACCCGGTTCACCAGCGATATGGATTCCGTAAGCGTCGAAAGGGATGTAGTCATGGCCTGTCCTCGGCAGTGGCGTACCCAAAATCCTCGGGCGAGGCAACGGCTTCAAAACTCTCAAAAAGCACATTCGTGAAGACTGCCGCTGCCAAAGGCAGCTGTGCCTGGAGGGCTTGCTTGACCTCACATGTTCAGTCAGTGCTATTGGAGAAGACAGTACGCCGGGAGGTAAATCCATGGATTCCGTTGCAGAGCGCTATGCCGAAGAGCAGAGGTCACGCTATCGTGGAGCGGTCACCGAGCGCGTGGAGGCCGGTCGTGTCCGCGATTATCTTCTCGCGCTGGAGAGCGACCTGACGGATCCTTCCGAGCCGGTTCCTCCCCTTTTTCTGTTGTCGCTCGGCCGCAACCGAAGGCCTCATCTGAACCGACTACCGGGTGGAACGGTCAACGCCAGTGACGAATTCGAGTTTTTCGGCGACGTTTTCATAGGCGAGGACATCACCGTCAAGACCGAATTGCGCTCAGTCGAGAAGAAGGCTGGAAGCAGTCGCGACCTTTACCTGATTACCGCGGAGAAACTGTATCACAATGCGGCGGGCGAGCTTGTGGCCCGGCGTATCAACAGCATCTTGCGCTGGGACTAGAGGCGGAGGCGCCCTGAGGCGCCTCCGCCGTCATCGATTACTTGCCGGTAAAGTTGGGCTTGCGCTTTTCCAGAAACGCGTGCGCCGCTTCGGCGTGATCCGCCGTAAAATGCGACATCAGCTCAAGTCCGTTATGGGCCTCGATCACCGCCTCGAACTGGCGGCGCAGAACCATGTTAATCGCCTGCTTCGTCGAGTTGATCGCGAAGCTTGCCCCGGAGGCCAGACGGTCTGCGATGCCGTAGACAGTCTCGTCTAACTTGTCGGCTTTAACAGCACGCGTAATAAGCCCGATCTCGGCGGCTTCCCTGGCAATGATCGGATCGCCGGTCAGTAGATATTCCCGGGCGCGCTGGTAGCCGATCAGCTGAGGCCAGATCAGCGCACCGCCATCGCCGGCCGTGTAGCCGACGGCCACATGCGGGTCGCCGATCTTGGCGGTCTCGACGGCATAGGTGAGGTCGCAAAAAAGCGCGAGTGTCGCGCCGAGCCCGATCGCGTGACCGTTGATGCGCGCGATTATCGGTTTTTCCAATCGCAGCAGGCCGTAGAGCATATCCCCCGCCTCGCGCATCGAATGGGCGGCGACCATAGGCTCCGACAGCAGCTTGACCATGTCGTTGACATCGCCTCCAGCGGAGAAGGCGCGTTCCCCGGCGCCTGTGATCACGACCACCTTGGTATCGCTATCCTGGTTGATCGTAGTGAAAAGGGTTTTGAAATCCTCGTGCATGCCGGCTGTCACGGCGTTGGTCGATCCACTTTCCAATGTGATGGTCAACACACCGCTGCGCGATGAGAATTTGAGATGTTTGTATCTGTCGTAGGCGCTCATGTTACTTTCCGGTGAAAACCGGCCTCCTCTTTTGAATAAAAGCGTTTGATGCTTCCTTGTGGTCGCTGGTGCGCATCAGCAGGCGGCTGCCCTCCCGCTCGATGTTGAGTGCGGACGACAGCGGCGCGTCGGCGCCATGCGTCACGACGTCTTTGATCTGGCGGACTGCGAGCGGCGGCAGTTCTGCGATACGCTGCGCGAGCGCCAGCGCCGAGGCGAAGGCGCTCCCCGCCTCGACGACCTCGCTAACGAGACCCATCTCGGCCGCGGAACCTGCCGAAATGCGATCTCCTGTCAGCAGATAGCGCATCGCCTTGTACTTGCCGACGGCGCGGGGAAAACGCTGCGTGCCACCATTGCCGGGCAGGATACCTAAGCGCACCTCGGGAAAAGCAAATTCGGCCGTGTCCCCCGCGATGATAATGTCGCAAAGCATCGCGAACTCTGCCCCGCCTCCCAGGGCGATCCCTTCCACCGCGGCGATCAGCGGCACGCGGCAGGAGCCGAGCGGCGACCAGATGCGCTGCGAGACGAACATGCTGTCTTCCTGATTGGCCGCATCCGGAAATTCCTTGATGTCCCCGCCCGCCGAGAAACACGTGTCGCTGCCGGTGATGACGATCGCTCTGACCTGTGGGTCGCGGTCGCCGGTGACAATTGCAGACGAAATCGCATCGCGTAGCGCCACACTCAGCGCGTTACGCGCGCGGGGCCGGTTCATCCGCAGGATTCGGACATGTCCTTCCGTTGTAACGATCAGATCCTGGTTGCCTGTGCTTGTCATGGTTGTATCTCCGCTGCAAGGCGTTGGCGCCCTAGCCTGTGCTCCCGATGGGCGACGACAATGCCGGCCGCGATGATCAGTGCAGCGCCGCCGAGCGTTGAAAGCCCTGGACGCTCGTTGAAGAAAACGACGCCGATCAGCGTGGCCCATATCAGTGTGGAATATTCGAACGGCGCGATTAGCGAGACCGGCGCGTATTTGTAGCAGGTAGTCAGCAACAGTTGGCCAATGCCCCCCAACGCACCGATTCCAAAAAGGAGAAGCCATTCATGTCCGACCGGCGACACCCAGCCGAATGGCAAGGTGACCAGAGCGATGAGCGAGGAAAACAGTGAGAAATAGAAGACGATGGCTGTGGGCGATTCCGTTGTTGAAAGCTGACGGATCTGCACGACTGAAAAGGAGAAGCAAAGCGTATTGGCGAGGCAGAAGGCGACACCGATCAGCGCCGCGGCCTCGTAGTTCCCGCTAACCTTCGGGATCATAATGATGAGCACACCGACGATACCGACGACCACGGCCCCAGCTCGCCATAGACCGACGGACTCTCTCAGAAATACCACGGCCAGGACGACGTTCAGGATCGGTGACAGATAAAGCAGCGCCGTCACATCCGTTAGAGGCAGGTAGCCGAGCGCCATGAACCAGAAGCCGAGCGCTCCGCAACCAAGTACCGACCGGACCAGGTGCCCACCGGGTTTGCGCGTTCTCAGCAGACCAAGGTCACCCCTGACCGCGAGTGCCGCGACGATCACGGGCACGATGACAAACGAGCGGGCAAACAGCATCTGACCAAGGGGAAGCTCACCTGCAGCTTTTACCAAAGCTGCCATGGAGATGAAGCAGAATGCCGCTCCCATACGCATGGCAATGCCAAGATAGACGCGACCGATCGGTGCAGGCTCCGTGCTCACGATACCACGTTCACCTGCGGCGCCCTCCTGCTGTTCTGGCCTAGCGGCCCTTAAATCTTGGCGCCCGTTTCTCGCGGAAGCTGTCGACCCCTTCCTTCGCGTCCTCGCTCTGACGCAGACGAGACCGGATTTCGTCGAACCCCGCAACCGCTGCCGCAGCACCTTCTTCGAGCGCTGTTCGGGCGTTGGCGATCGTCGCCTCTACGGCAAGCGGCGCCACCGTCTCGGCGATCTTCAGTGCGATCTCACGAGCGCGCTCGAACTCCTGTCCTGCCGGCACCACCTCCTGAACGAAGTTGAAACGCAGAGCTGTCTCGGCGTTCCACTCGTCTCCAGTCAGGAGATAGCGCATGGCATTGCCCCAGCCTGCCCGCTCCACCATGCGGATCGTGGCACCTCCTGCCGCCATGATGCCACGCTTCACCTCCATCTGGGTAAAACGGCAATTGTCGGCGGCAACCACGATATCGGCAGAGAGCATCATCTCGACGCCGACGGTGTAGCAGATGCCCTTCACGGCCACGACCATGGGTTTGCGTCGGAAGGGCGGCCGCAGGTTCCAAACATCCAGCGCATCGGCGGGATAAATGGATTCGCCGCGCGCCCAGGCCTCGGAAATCTTGGGGAGGTCCAGCCCCGCCGTGAAATTCGCACCCCCCGCATAGATCAGCGCGCAACGCGCCTCCGGATCCCGATCGAAGTCAGTTATCGCATAGGCATATTCACTAAGCATCTTCGGCGTGAAGCCGTTCAGCTTGGCAGGGCGATCGATCTCGATCAGTCGCAGGGCGCCATCGCTGCTGACATTGATGCGACCGTCTGCATTGTCGTCCGTCATTGTCGTTCCCTTCCGAAGCCTTGAAAAACGATCTTGCCAACCGCGCGGCGCGACGCGATCCGCCCAGCGCCCTCGGAAAAACAAGTGAACGGGAGAATGCAGTCGATCTCAGCCGTCATCTTGCCCGCGGCAAGCGCCGCGAAAGCATCCCCGATGCCCTCAAGGAGGCCAGGGTCACGCAGCTTGAATAGGCGGTCGAGCGTTGATCCGAGCACGATCAGATCCTTGACCAAGACATAGTTGGCCGGGATTTGCGGTATCTGTCCGGACGCGAACCCAACAACGACGTACCGTCCACCCGGCACCAGACAGCGGATGGCACCCTCGAAGGCGTCGCCGCCGACGACGTCCACCACCGCGTCAACGCCCTTAAGCCCAGTTGCGGCCAGAGCTTCCTTCATCGCATTTCGCGATGCAGCGATCCTGTCCGAACGCAGCACGATCTCGGCACCCAAGCGGCGGGCGGCAGCTTCCTTTTCTCCGGAAGAGACCAGGGCAACAACTCGAGCACCAAGATGACGGGCATATTGGATGCCAGCCGAACCAACGCCGCCAGTCGCCCCCGTCATCAACACCCATTCCCCGGGCTGGAGTCGCGCCCGCAATCGCATGGCTCCGACCACGGTAGCGATTACCGTGCCGCTCGCTGCAGCTTCTGCAAAATCGATTTCTTCGGGAATTGCGATACAGGTCCAATCCGGCGCCACAACATATTCGGCGAATGCCCCGAACTGAGGTTGGGCTGCCACCCGATCGCCCGGCTTGAAATCAATGACGTCCGAACCGACTGATACGACCGTGCCGGCGACATCGCGGCCTGGCACAAACGGCAGCTCCGGCTTTACCTGATACTTGCCCTCGATCATCAGCAGATCGGGGAAATTCAGAGCGGCGGCTTCGGTACGGATCAGCACTTCATGCGCAGCCGGTGACGGGCGATCCGCCCACGATATCTGCGCTGCATTCCAGTCGCCATAGGCGGAAACCATCAAAGCGCGCATCTTTTCAGGAACCATGCTCAATCGTCCTCACCTGGAAAATTGGGCGTGCGTTTCTCTTTGAAGCTTGCCGTTCCCTCTTTGAAATCGGCGCAAAGGTTGCTGACGAGCATGTCTTGATTAGCCATACGGACGGCTTCGGCCAACGACTGGAACGGGACCTCGTAGACCTGTTCCTTCAAGGTGCGCATAGAGCGCGGCGAGCACCATACGGCCATCTCCTTGGCGTACGTGTATGTTTCTTCAACCAGTTTGTCAGCCGGGAAGACACGATTGACGAGGCCAAGTTTCTTGGCCTCCGGCGCATGGAACTTGCGGCCAGACAGCAGCAACTCTAGCGCGTTGGCATGGCCGACGACGAGCGGCAGCATCCACGCCATGCCGTACTCGGCGGAAAGGCCACGGCGTGCGAAGGCAGTGGTGAAGACGGTGTTTTCAGCGGCGAAGCGGATATCGCAGCAGAGCGCATAGACCATCCCGAGCCCGGCGGTGGCGCCGTTCAGCATGCCGATCACGGGCTTTCGCAGCCGCGGAAAATAGGTATGGCGGGTCTGATAGTCAGGCCGCTTGTTCATGTCGAACAGCCGAGGCAGCTTGGTGAGCAATTCCTTTGGTGTCTGCCCCCCGAAGCCGCTGATGTCTCCGCCCGCGCAGAACGCCCGACCGGCACCCGTGAGCACGATAACGCGCGTTTCGGGGTCCGCATCCGCCTGCCACATAGCCTCGTAGAGCTCGGCGACAATCTCGTCATTGAGACTGTTCATCTGCTCGGGACGGTTCAACGTGATCGTGGTGACACCATCGGCGGTATCGTAGAGGATTGTCTTGTAGCTCATGTCGCCTCGCTTCTCAGGTCATGTTATCGCCGCGCCGTTTTCAAAGCGCCACCACGCCAGGCGGCTCCGGGCGTTCAAATTACATATGTGGCGCTTCGGCTTGTGGGATTTTTTCGCAATGGCCACCGACGCACATTCGATCGACGAGCTTGAGGATCAGACGATGCTTTCCACGCCCATGACCTCCCTTTTCGGGATCGAACACCCAATCATGCAAAGCGGGTTCCGCTACATTTCGCGTGCACCGTTCGTGGCTGCCGTCTCCAATGCCGGGGCGCTTGGAACCCTGTCGGCCCATACTCAGCCGACTGGCAGCGACCTGGCCGAAGAAATACGCCAGACGCGTCGGCTGACCGCGAAGCCTTTCGCCGTGAACCTCACTCTGCTGCCCGAGAACATCGCCTCCCACCCATATGACGACTATATCGACGTCATCGTCGGTGAAGGCATCGCCGTCGTTGAAACATCGGGCGCAAAGCCGGCTGCCTTCATTCATAGGCTAAAGAAATCCGGCGTGAAGGTCATCCACAAATGCACATCTGTACGCCATGCGCTTTCGGCGCAAAAATACGGCGTCGATGCCGTCTGCGTCACCGGCTACGAATCCGCCGGGCACCCGGGGGAGGACGACGTGCCGAGCCTCGTGCTCGTACCGCGCGCGGTGGATGAACTGACGATTCCAGTGATTGCCTCCGGCGGTTTTGCCGACGGCCGCGGGCTCGCCGCCGCTCTCACGCTCGGCGCCGTCGGCGTCAACATGGGAACGCGGTTCCTCGTCACAGAGGAAAGCCCGATCCACGCCGACAGCAAAACCGGTCTTTCGCAAGCGAGCGAAAGGGACACGACGCTTGTCGCCCGGTCGCTGGGCGATTCCGTTCGCGTGCTGAAAACGCCGGTGACGGCGGAAGTGCTGGCGATGGAGCGAGCAGGTGCTAGCAAGGAGGCTCTGGCGCCGCTGATCTCTGCCGAGCTTTGGCACCGGGCGTTGATTTCGGGGCGGCTTGCTGAAGCGCCCATCCCGTCAGGCATCGCGCTCGGCCTGATCAATGACGTGCCGAGTTGTGCGGAACTCGTCCGCCGGCTCGTCGGAGAAGCCGAAGCGACGATTGCGCGGCTCGCCGGGTTGAGCACTCGGCCCTAAAGACATGCTCCGTAGAGCTGTCGAAGTATGACTTTGCTGACCTTGCCGCTGGGCAAACGTGGCAGGTCGTCGACGAAAATGACAGATTTCGGACATTTGTACCGCGCAATCAGGCTTCGGGCGTGCTCGATGAGGTCATCCTGCGTCGCATGCCGGCCGGGGGCTAGCACGGCAACGGCTTTCACCGTTTCACCCCATTTCGCATCCGGCACACCGATGACAGCGACATCAGACAGTGCTGGATGAGTGATCAGCGCCTCTTCGACTTCCCGGCAATAAACGTTCTCGCCGCCCGAAATGATCATGTCCTTCTTCCGGTCTACCAGGAAAAGGAATTTCTCGTCGTCCAGATAGCCGACATCGCCAGTGCGGAACCACCCGTCCCTAAGTGACTGTGCCGTTGCCTTGTCATTGTTCCAGTAGCGCATCAGGGCGGTGCCCGAACGCGCCACCACCTCCCCAGGCGTTCCCGCCGGGCACTCGTTGCCATGATCGTCGACAATGCGGATATCGGTATCTGTGGCGGGCTGGCCGACCGAGCCGAGCCGGCGAACTTCGTCCGGCGTGCCGTTCAGTTTATGCTGGTGCGGATAATGACATGTGCAGTTGACTTCGGTAGAGCCGTACCCGTTGGCGAAGACCGGACCGAAAACAGCCAGACCTCGCCTGAGTACTGGCACCGGCATGGGTGCCGCCGCGTACAGGATTGTTCGAACGCTGGACAGATCGTAATCGCCTATGTCCGGAACGTCGAGGATGCTCTGCACCATTGTGGGCGCCAGATGAAGATGGGTGATGCGATCGGCCTCGATCGTTTTCAGGATGAGTTGCGGATCAAAGACCCTGTGCATATGGACGGCGCCGCCTTTCCAGAAGCTGCCGATATATTGGCTGCGCGACCCGGCATGAAAGAACGGCATCATCAGGAGTTGCCTGCCATCGCTGGTCATAGCGAGTTGGCCTGCCATAACCTCGGCGAGCCGGGCCTCGCCATATTGCGAGCGCAGCACGCCTTTCGGCCGCCCCGTCGTGCCGCTTGTATACATGATAAGAACGCCGTCGTCCGGTTTTCCGCGGAAAGGCGGTCCTTCAGGCGAGCCGGCCGCCAGAACCTCCTCGTAGGAAAGCGCCCATGGCGGCGTCTGTCCGCCGAGACAGATATAGCTCTCGATCTCAAGCTCGCTGCGCAGGCTGTCCACCAATTCGGCGTATTGCGCCTCGAAGATCAGGGTATGCGGTGCGCTGTCCTTCAAGACAAAGGCGATCTCCGGCGCAGCCAGCCGGAAATTGACGGTACTGAAGATATAACCGCCGCGTTCGCAGGCACCGTACGCCTCAATATATTCGGGCGTGTTCATAGCCAGCATGGCAATCCGGTCCTGCCGGCGAGCGCCACCTCGGTGCAAGCCATCGGCCAGCTGATTGAGTCGCCTCCAATGGCTGCCGAAACTGATCACCTGCTGGCCGAAGACGATCGCAGGCGCATTTGGAAACAAGGATGCGTTGCGCTCGTGAACGTCGGAAAGAAGCTTCATGTGGGGCTCCGGCATGACTGCGCAGACTTCTAGCACCATGGCCCCTTGCCCGGTCCAATCCCAAGCTGGCCGGCGCGGTCAGACAACACGAATGTGCTCTGTTTTTGGACCTTGCTGGCGGGGGGCACCCAATGAGCTTCAATGTCGTTGCGAGTGAGATCGGGCGAACGACATGCGACCACAGGTTTTCGAAACCTCCATCACCACTTTGCTGGGAATACGCCATCCGCTGCTGTGCGGCGGACTTGGTCCCGGCGTATCGGACGGACGCTATGTCGCCGCGACGGTGAATGCCGGCGGAATGGGCTTCATCGTATCGACCGGTTACGACGACCCCGACCGTTTCGAGGAAGAGCTTAAGATTTGCCGTCAACTGACGGGCGGCAAGCAGTTCGGCGTCAACCTTTATATTTCCCGCTTCGCCGGTGGCGTCGAGCGTGTGCTGGATCTGTTGCATCTGCTCGATCAGTACGGCGTGGCGTGCGTCGAGACGGCAGGCGCCAGTCCTGAGCCAATCATTCCGGCACTCAAGGAGATGCGCATCAAGGTTCTGCACAAGGTCCCGGCCGTTCGCTACGTGCCAACGGCGGTGCGGATCGGCGCCGATGCGGTGATCGTAGTTGGTGCGGACTGCGGCGGACACCCGGGCGTCTATCAGATCAGTTCGATCGTTCAAGCGACGCGGGCCCCCGAAATCGCGAGCATACCAGTGGTGGCGGCCGGCGGATTTGGCACCGGCCGCCAGCTTGTAGCTGCCCTTTCCATGGGCTGCGGTGCTATGCTGATGGGCTCGCGCATGATGGTCGCTGAAGAGCTTTGGGTTCACGAAGACTACAAGCGAAGGGTTGTCGCCGGCGACGGCACCGAGAGCCAAGTCGTTAAGAAACTCCTGCGCGACCATCACCGGGTGCTCGACAACGATAGCGCAAAAGCCATCTTGGCTCTCGAGGACGACAAGGTCACTGACTTCGAGGCCTATCGCCCGCATATAAACGGCGCCGTAACACGCCACGCCTACCGCAGCGGCGATGTGTCTAAGGGCATGATCGACTATGGCCCCGCGGTCGTCTTCGCAGACAAGATCAAGCCGGTCGAGGCGATCTTTGACGAGATCGTCGACGATGCGGTTATGGCGATGGCGCGGCTTGCGTCGCTTCAGGTCCCGCAAGACGCTGTGGAGGCGAAGCAATGACGGCTCTCATTCAACCTTTCTGGAGCAGTGTTCCGCAAACGGATATCGACGACCTCCATCGCCGTCTCGCCGAGACCCGCTGGCCTCCCGCCGGGCCGCAAGATGGCTGGGCGGGAGGCGCCGATCAGGCTTACATACGCCGGATTGTGTGCCTCTGGGGCCAATTCGATTGGCCGGCTTTCGAGAAACGGCTGAACGCGCGGCCAAATTTCGTGACCGAGATCGACGGCCAGCAGATCCACTTCCTTTGGGTCCGCTCGCCACGTCCCAATGCAGTGCCATTGATTTTGACGCATGGGTGGCCGAGCAGCTTTCTGGAATATCTACCGATCGTCGATCGCCTCACCGACCCCGTCGGCAACGGCCCGGAAGACGGGCCTGCATTTGACGTCGTCGTCCCTTCGCTGCCGGGCTTCGGCTTCTCGGCGGCGCCGCAATGGCCAGGTATGTCTCCGCGCCGCATTGCCGGCCTCTGGGTCAAACTGATGCAAAGGCTCGGCTATGACCGCTTCGCGGCTTTCGGCTGCGATTGGGGCGCCTATGTCACGGCGCTGATGGGCCTCGACCATCCTGATCGAATAAGCGCGATCCAGATGGGCTACCTGAGCCTGATGTCTCCCGATGCCAGGCCGAATGCGTCCGATTTGGAGGAGAAGGCCTATGGCGAGCGGCGTCGGCGCTGGAACGATGAGGAGTTCGGCTATTTCTACCAGCAGGGCACGAAGCCTGCGACCGTCGGCATTCCGCTGAACGACTCTCCCGCAGGTCTCGCCGCCTGGATCATCGAAAAATGGAGGGCTTGGGCAGACTGTATCGATGACCCGGCAGAAATCATTGCAATGGACTCCATCCTCGCAACGCTCAGCCTTTACTGGTTTACGCAGACTGCTTCGAGTTCAGCGCGTATCTACTATGAAAGCCGGCGAGATCCCGTGCGCCTTGCACCAGGTCAACGAGTCGAGGTGCCGAGCGGCTTCTTTCTGGAAGCCCCGCGGAGCAGTTCACCAGGCAAGACGGAGCGCACGGGTCCGCCGCCGAGGCGGCTCGCGGAATTGGCCTTCAATGTGCAGGGCTGGTTCGTCGCACCGAAGGGCGGGCACTTCCCGGGCCTCGAAACCCCCGACCTTTTGACGAGGGAGATTCGAAGCTTCTTTGCCGCTCAACACCGTCCGCATGCCTGAAAACACATCCATGCTCCCAGGCTTGCGAACCCGTCATCGGACTTGCAAGCCCGTTCATGGACGGGAAACTGTGCAGCAGTCGGATTGGAGGAGAACAGCATGCGTTTCCTGACTACAGCTCTCATGACCAGCGTCCTAAGCGTGACGTGCGCCATCTCGGCGCAGGCCCAGGATTGGCCGGCCAAGCCGGTGACGATCATAGGCGGCGGCGCGCCGGGCGGACCGGTCGAAATGGTCGTCCGTGGCTTTTCCGAGCCACTCTCGAAGATGTTGAACCAGCAATTCGTGATTGAAAGCAAGCCTGGTGCAGGCGGCAACATCGCCAATGAATTTGTCTCGCGTTCAGCACCTGACGGTTACACGTTCGGCATGACGTCCGTCGCGCCGCACGGCATCGGCCCGACGCTGTACAAGAAGCTTAGCTACGACCCCGCCAACTTCACCTTCGTGGCGCGTATCGCCGGCTTTCCGAATGTGATCTATGTGCCGAAGGATTCTCCTTACAATTCGCTGGCTGATCTCGTGAAGGCCGCCAAGGAAAATCCAGGCGAGATTTCGCAGGGTTCGATCGGCGTCGGGAGTTCGACGCAAATGATCGGCGTCCTGCTGATGCAAAACAGCGGCACGCAGATTTCCCACATCCCCTTCAAGGGCAGCGCTCCGCTGATGAACGCCATCATGTCGGGAGAGCTCGACGTGGCGGTCGACAATCTCCCTGGTGCGCTCGGTCAGATCAAGGCCGGCGCGGTCAAGGCGCTGGCGGTGACGACGAAGACACGGTCTAGGCAGCTACCCGACGTCCCAACCGTTGCTGAATCCGGCTACCCGGACTTCGACGTCACAAGCTGGTACGCGCTGATTGGTCCGAAGGGCATTCCGGATGACATTCTCGCTAAAATCAGCAGTGAGATTAAAACCATCCTCGCAAGCAAGGAAGCCGAAGACTACTACGGCAAAATGGGTGCAGAGATCATCTACCAGCTGCCGGCGGACTTCCAAGCCTTCGTCCAGGCGGAAATGACCCGCTGGGCGCCGATCGTGAAGGCGTCGGGCGCGACCGTCGATTAAGCAACCGGCCGCTCTGCGCGGGCCTGCAAGGAGCATGTCGCCGCGATGACGACGATCCCATATCTCAATTTTGCTCCGGAGGCGCGAACCTCGGACGCCATTTATCGATGGGCCGGAGAAACCCCGACTGCGCTTGCCCTCATCCACGGCGCCCAGCGCCTCACCTACGCAACTCTCGTCGATGAGATAAGCCGGGCAGCGGATTTCTTGCGGCGACAAGGAGCGCAGCCCGGCGACAGGGTCTTCATCGTTGCCGACAACGATCTAGTGGCGCCGGTGCTGATGCTGGGCGCCCAGGCCATGGACGCTTGGCCATGCATCGTTAATGCTCGGGTCGCAGCCGCGGAAATGGAAGCCTTGCGCAATTTGGTCGAGCCGCGGGTCGTTGTGATAGCCTCCACCTCGTCCCGGGAGGCTATCGAGTTCGCAGGTCGCGTCGGTGCAACGACCGTCGATGCTGGAGTGCTCGGTCAACTTTCAGTCGCCACGATTGGAGGCTACACGCGGGAACTCGTCGAGAAAGACGCTGGGCGTCAGACGGCGCTGGTTCTCTTTACCTCTGGTACAACGGGACTTCCGAAGGCGGTAATGCTCAGCCATACCGCCCTTCTCAGGATTGGTGCGGCCCTTGCCGATGTCCGTAAGGTAAGGCCAGGCGGTAGCTACGATGGCGGTGCGCCGCTTTCCCACGTCATGGGCATCTGCACATTGATGTCAGTCCTGACAGGGGGAGCCAACCTTACTTTCACGGGACGCATCGACGTGCCGGATGTCGTGCGCCGCATCGCCAACGGGACGCTGACGCATCTTTCTTTCGTGCCGACCGTCTACACCCGCATGCTGGATCACATCCGCACCAACGGTATCGACATGTCTGGATCGCGTCTCGAGTATATTTCATCAGGCGGCGCACCGCTCGATCCGACGCTGAAAGCCGAAATCGAGAGGCTTTTCCGAGTTCGGCTCGTCAATGGCTATGGCATGACGGAATGCTGCCCCATTACGCGCACACGCCCTGACCGGGACTACGACCATGACAGCATAGGCTATGCCGAGCCAGGAGCGGAAATCCGCATCGTCCGCGAAGACGGGAAAGATGCGGTGCCGGGCGAAATCGGCGAGTTGTGGGCCCGCGCGTTGGGGATGATGCAGGGTTACTACCGCAATCCGGAGGCCACTGGCGAAGCGCTGCGCGACGGCGGATGGATGGCGACGGGCGACCTTGCGACCCGCGCCGAGGACGGCGAAATCCGCATTGTCGGCCGCAAAAAAGAGATGATCATCCGATCCGGCTTCAATGTCTATCCGGCCGAGGTGGAAGCTGCCTTGAACCGACACCCCGGGGTGCTGCAATCAGCCGTCTTGGGCGTCCGGCGTCCGGACGGCGACGAGGAGGTTGTTGCCTTCGTGCAGCCGCGCGACGAGGCGGCGATATCGGAAAGCGAGCTTAAAAGCCACATGCGCACCGAGGTCGCGCCCTATAAGGTTCCGTCGCGTCTCTTGATCCACAGTAACCTGCCGCTCGGCTCCACCGGCAAGATCCTGAAACGCCAGTTGCTCGACGAACTGCTCCGGTCGGGTAGCTGAGCTTTTTTTCCAGTGTAAAAAGCCTTGCCATTTGAGGCAAGGCCGTTTCCCGTTTGCTGGAACGCCCTCAGAACTGCAACGCCTTCGGCTCGACAAACTCTTCGATGCCGTAAACGCCGAGTTCGCGGCCGTAGCCGGACTGCTTGAAGCCGCCGAACGGCGCCAGCGCGTTGAAGCGGCCGCCGTTGATCTCGATCTGGCCGGTGCGAATGAGGCGGGCGGCGGCAGTGGCGCGTTCCGAGCTGCCGGCCCAGACGGAGCCGGAGAGCCCGTAGCGCGAGTTGTTGGCGATTGCTACCGCATCGTCATCGTCGCTAGCCGTCAGGATCGCCAGAACCGGCCCGAAGACCTCCTCCTGCGCCAACGTGGAATCCGGAATCACGTCGGCGAAGATCGTCGGCTTGACGAAGTAACCTTGATCTAGGCCGTCCGGCGCCTCTGCGCCACCGGTCACCAGTGTTCCGCCCTCGTCTGCCGCGGTTCGGATCAGGCGTCGGATGCCCTCGCGTTGTTTTTCCGAGATCACCGGTCCGAGCCGTGTCGCAGGGTCCATCGGATCGCCGAGCACGAAAGCGCGCGTCGCCTCGCGGGCGATCTCGACGGCTTCGTCTTTGCGCGATGCAGGCACGATCAGACGCGTCAGTGCCGAACAGGTCTGGCCGGAATTGAGGAAGCAGGCATTCACCGTAGCCTTGACCGCCTTCACGATGTCGGCGTCCTCCAACACCAAGGCGGCGGACTTCCCGCCCAATTCCAGGGAAACACGCTTTATCTGGGCGGACGCTTCGCGCGCAAGCGTGGCGCCGGTGCGGGTGGAGCCGGTGAACGAAATCATGTCGACATCCGGATGGGTAGCTAAATGCAGCCCGATCTTCGCGCCGGATCCGGTCACGACGTTGAAGATGCCGGCCGGCGCGCCGGCAGCCTCGAAGATATCCGCCAACAAAAGGGCATTCAGCGGCGCCAGGTCAGCGGGCTTCAGCACGACCGTGCACCCGGCGGCAAGCGCAGGCGCCACCTTCGCAGCGATCTGGTGCAGGGGATAATTCCACGGCGTTATTGCGGCAACGACGCCGACGGCCTCCTGCAGCACCATGGAATTGCCGACCTTCCGTTCGAACGGAAATGCGCTGGCGATGCGAGAGGTGTTCTGGAAGCTCTGCAGCGGCAGACCGACCTGAATCATCTTCGCCAGCTTCAGTGGCATGCCGACCTCGAAGGTAATGGCTCTGGCAAGGTCATCCTGCCGGGCCTCTATCAGCTCGGCGACGCGGGCGAGTAATGCGGCACGCTCGGCAACCGGCGTAGCCATCCAGGCAGGCCATGCGGTCTTCGCGGCGGCCACCGCGGAATCAACGTCGCGCGTGGACCCGGCGGAAATATGAGCGATGATGGAGTGGTCCGTCGGATTTTCGACCGGTGTCGCACCGTTCGCTCCGGTCCAGATACCGTTGATGAAGTGCCCCTTGTCCGACCAGATGCTCATAATGTCCCTTCTCCCGCTACCTCTATTCAGGTCGCTTCATAGCTGATCCAGGACGACCCGTGCGACGGCGGCAGTTTTGAGCACATATGAACTTTGTGGCACTGCACCATGGAACCACACGTAGAATTCGCGCCTGCTATCGACCAGACATCATGCTTCTCCCCATCGGCCAGGAAAGACCATGCAGCCTCTCGATCTACCGGACAGCCGGCTCGACCAACTCTTCAATCCACGCTCAGTCGCCGTGGTCGGCGCATCCGACGATCCGGTCCGCATTTCCGGTCGGCCGCTGGCCTATCTCAAAGCTTATGGCTTCGCCGGCACCATCTACCCGATCAATCCGAAGCGTCAGACGGTCCAGGGCCTGAAGGCCTATCCGTCGCTTCTCGACCCGCCTGAAATTCCTGACGTCGCAATCATTGCCGTCTCCGCTCAGCATGTCCTCCAGGCCGTTTCTGACGCTGGAAAGAAGGGTGTTGCCTCAGCCATCATCATGTCGTCCGGTTTCGCGGAAGCCGGCGGCGATGGGGTGGCGTTACAGCGGGAGTTGGTGCGCCTCGGCAAACAGGGAGGCGTCCGACTGATTGGCCCGAACTGCGTGGGGCTTTTCTCGGCGAGCAGCCGGTTTTACGGTACTTTCACCCAGTCGCTCGACGGCGGCGTCCCACCGGCCGGCGGCGTCGCCGTTGTGTCGCAAAGTGGCGCCTATGGGGGCTACATCGCCTATCTCGCCCGCGAACGCGGCCTCGGCCTGAATTACTGGATCACGACCGGCAACGAAGCGGATGTCGACGCCGCAGAGGCGATCGCCTGGCTCGCCCTGCGCGACGACGTCCAGGTGATAGCGGTCTATCTTGAAGGCGTGCGCAACGGCCCAGCCTTTATGCGGGCGCTCGCGACCGCTCGCGCGGCGCGCAAGCCGGTGGTCGTCATGAAGGTCGGCCGCTCGGCGGCCGGCGCCATCGCCGCCTCGTCGCATACTGCGTCGCTGGCCGGCACCGATGCAGTTTACGACGCGGTCTTCCGCGAGTATGGGGCCTTCCGCGCCCGTACCACGGAAGAGCAACTGGACATTGCCGAAGCCTGCCTCGCGGGCAAATTCCCAGTCAGCAACCGCCTAGGTATCGTGACACTTTCGGGAGGTGTCGGGGTCCAGATGTGCGATGCGGCAGAAACCTACGGGCTTGATGTTGCCCCCATGCCGAAGCCTGCACAAGAGAAACTGCGCGCCCTTCTTCCCTACGCCGCAGTCGCCAATCCGATCGACACTACAGCGCAGGTCATGAACGACATGTCGCTCGTCGCCAAGAACCTCGAGATCGTTCTAAGGGACGGCGGATATGATTCGCTGGTAAGTTTCCTGACCACGGTGCCGGCGGCGAAGGCCTATGGCACCAAGCTGCGCGACGCCATTCTCGCGGGCGTAGCGGCGGCTGGCGGTGACCGGCTTGCCGTCCTGTGCATGGCCGCGCCGCCGGATGCAGTGAAAAGCTACCGCGATGCAGGCTTCCTGGTTTACCAAGATGCAGACCGGGCCGTGCAGGTGGTGGGCGCCCTCACCCATTTCGGCCGGAGCTTCGAAGTCAAGACAGGTCTCTCGGTGGCGGGCACAGCGCCACGCTTCGAGCCGAATTCCGGGACGCTTTCGGAACATGTTGCAAAGGCTGTCCTAGGTGAGGCTGGAGTTCCCTTCCTGCAGGAGCGCCTTGCGTCGGACCGGACCGCGGCGGTTGCCGCCGCCTCCGAAATCGGCTTCCCCGTCGCCATGAAAATCGTCTCTGCCGAGATCCAGCACAAGTCCGACATCGGCGGTGTCGTCCTCAACATCAAGGATACCAGCGCTGCGGGTACTGCCTTCGATACCATCATGGACAATGTCCGTGGCCATATGCCCCACGCCGACATCGACGGCGTGCTTGTCGCACCCATGGCGCCGCAGGGCGTCGAGACCATCGTCGGCGTGATGCGCGATCCGGTTTTCGGCCCGGTTGTGATGTTCGGTCTGGGTGGCGTTCTTGTGGAAGTGCTGAAGGACGTAACCTTCAGCATCGCGCCGTTCGATGAGACGGAGGCAATGGCGATGATCCGGCGAATCAAGGGATATACTGTGCTGGAAGGCGTGCGCGGTGCGGGCCGTTACGACATCGAGGCGCTGGCAAAGGTGCTCGCCGCCGTCTCGCGCTTTGCGGCGCTAAACAGCGATACCATCGAAAGCCTCGACCTCAATCCCCTGCGTATCCTCAGCGGAAAAGGCGGCGCCATCGCCCTCGATGCGGTAATTGTTCCGCGGTTTTGAAAAACAGAAAAGGAGGCGCCCTACCGGCACCCCCTTTAAAGTCGATCGTTGTGTTCAGGCTGCCTGCTGCTTGCCCTCAAGGCTGTTCAGGAATTTTCTGCTTCGAGAGCCCCATGCAGCAGAGTCCGCCACAGTCGCGGTTGGGCGATAGATGTCGTTGGCGACATCCCCGGCGGCGAATACGCCTGGAATACTGGTTCGGGTGCTGCACGCTTCTTTCCAGAGGTAGCCATTGGACTTCTGTCTAAGCTGCCCGCCGAAGAAAGTGACGGCAGGAGAATGACCGATCGCGATGAAGACACCATCGACCGTGGTGATGGCGCCCGACCACCAAGCTTAAGGCCGCAGATCATATCGCCTTCAAAAGAGCTTGTGCAGCGAAGATTGCTGCCGCCGTGCAGTCCGCCTGATCTGAATTGATGATCACGAGAAGCGCATAAATTTACGTATAATATCCAGTGCTGTGCTCGCCAGTGGCTTCGACGCAACAATGAAATTGTGTGCGCTGACTTCAATTCTGCGACTTTCGCTTCTGATTTGAGATGAATTCAGAGGCAATCGCATGGTGTTCGTCGCTCAAGGTGGCGGTGAGCTGGCGTGCAAGCGTTGTGTCGAGCATGCTAGCAGCAGAGCGGTGCAAGTAGGAATTCATGAGCTTCTTGCTCTCGCGTAGCGCATTGGCCGGCTGGGCAATCATCTTCGCTGCCAACGCGCGCGCCTCTCCCATCAAAGCGTCCGGCGCAACCACCCTGTTAGCCAAGCCGTATTCTACCGCCCGCTGCGGAGTGATCCGCTCGCCGGTAAAGATTAACTCCTTTGCCCGCAGCAGGCTCATGTAAAGAGGCCAGGAAACCGAAATGCCATCGCCTACTACGAGACCAATATTAATGTGTGGCTCGGCTATGAAGGAGTTTTCCGACATCAACACAATATCGCATAGCGTGGCCAGCGTGGCGCCCCAGCCGACTGCTGGTCCATTGACCGCCGCAATGATTGGGATTGGGACATCGATGAACCCATGGATGGTCCGGCGTGCGTTTTCCTGGACCTCCGCAGCAAACTCCGGATCTTCTAGGGTCTTGACGAAATGGTTCATGTCGCCGCCCGCGCTAAACGCCCGTCCGGCGCCCGTCAAAATCGCGACGCGAGCCTGTTTGTCAGCGGCAAGTGCCTGAAACAGCTTGGGAAACGAAAAAAGCATCTCGCTGGTGGACGCATTCATATCCTCCGGGCGGTTAAGCGTGATCACGCGTAACGCGCCTTCTGCGGAAACACTGATTTCATCTGGCAGGTCATAGAGGTTGGACATGCAACGTTGTCCTTGTGTGGGTGAGCGAAGCCTTAAGTCAACGATGCTCCAAAGAGCGCGCGATAGTCTTCTGCCGACGGTTTCACGGGATTTGTCAGCGTCGAAACGTCGTCGCTGGCATAGCCAACCATCTCGTCGACGGCATCGGCGGTCACGCCCATCGCACCAAGCGACGCAGGAATGCCGAGCCGGCGGTTGAGCGCGGAGATGGCTTCGGCGACGTCACCGCCCGATTTCAGGCCCATGGCCGCAGCGATGTCATCGAGCTTGGTGCCGACATGCGGCGCATTGAAGCGTAGGACCGGCGGCAGCAGGACCGCGTTGAGCGTCCCATGGTGCAGCTTCAGCTTCTCTATCCGACCGGCGGCATGGCTCATCGAATGCACTGCCCCGAGCCCCTTGGTGAAGGCAAGGGCGCCTTCTAGCGCCGCCATCATCATATCGCTGCGGGCATTGATGTCGCTACCATCGGCGACCGCACGTTCCAGCGCGCCATCGCGAATTGACCGCTTCAACCCGTCGAGGGCAATGGCGTCTGCTATCGGGTTATAGAGCGGCGACAGATAGGCCTCAATACAGTGGGTCACTGCATCCATACCTGTAGCCGCCGTCAGCGACGCGGGAAGCTTTAACGTCAGTTCGGGATCGCAAATCGCCGCGTTGGGGATGAGGTAGGGGCTGGCGATGGTCGATTTGCGCCCGTCCTCCGTGACGATGATAGTACCAACGCTGACCTCAGTGCCCGTGCCGGCCGTCGTCGGCACGGCGATCAGAGGGCCAACCTTGCCGATCTTTCCCTGGCCCTTTCGCGCAGTTTCGTACTGGGCGAGCGGCTCCGCGTGGCTGGCAAGCAGGTTGACGGCCTTGCCGAGGTCGATCGGCGAGCCGCCACCAATGGCTACGATCCCATCGCAGCCCTCGCTTCGGTAGAGTTCCAACGCGGCCTTCACTGCTGCCTCCGTTGGGTTCGGCGGTGTTCCATCGAAGACAATCCAGGGCAGGTCTTCCGGCCAGTGCTCCTTCACCTGATCGAGGATACCGGCAGCGGCGATGCCGCGATCGGTGCAGACCAAGGGTCGCTTGACGCCGAGCCTCTGCAATTCAGCGCCGATCCTCTTGGTGGCACCCGCATCGAACCACACTCGATTGACAAACTGGATCAGCGGCATAGTCATCCTCACACTTTGTTTAAGGTGGCATGCCGCTATCGGCACTGCTGGTAAATATGCATCGGCAAGCCATCACGGATATGCGAAAGAAGGCTGCGCCTCCTTCGCCAACGCATATATGCGATTGAACCATGCCCGACTCCCGCGGGGGCCAAACTTCCTCCAAAGAAAAGCGAGGCCAGCAAATCCGTGGATGTTATGGACCAGATCAGACCAGACCAAGATTTCGAAGCCTTCCTCGCAGAGGGACGCTTCATGATACAGCGCAGCCGCTCCAGCGGTAACCATGTCTTCTATCCGCGCGTCGCCGAGCCGCGCACCGGCTCGCGAGACCTCGAATGGGTGGAAGCCTCGGGCGACGGCGTCGTCTATGCCGTGACTGTCGTGCACAAGCGCCCCCCGGAGAAAGACTATAATGTCGTGTTGGTCGACCTTGCCGAAGGACCGCGGATGATGTCGAGGGTAGATGGAATCGCGCCGGATGCGGTGAAGATCGGGATGCCGGTCAAGGCAGGCATCGTTACGGAGGACGGGCGGTCCTTCGTCGTCTTTACTCCGGTAACAGGAGCATTGGCATGAGCATCCAGGCATTTCCCCGTGGTGCCACCGCCTTCGTCGCCGGCGCAACCTTCGGCATGGGCGAGGCACCGGGCTTCGATTCCATGGATCTTGCCGTGCATGCCAGTTTGAAGGCACTGGACAAGGCTGGTCTGACCCCGGCCGACGTCGACGGGCTGTTTGTAGCGCTGCCGTCCGATATGATGTCGCAGCTGACGATGGCGCAATATTTTGGCATCCAGCCGAGCGTGATGAGCAACAATCGCACGGGCGGATCTTCCTTTCAGACCTATGCGCACATGGCCGCTCTGGCGCTAGCCGCCGGCGAATGCGACGTAGCGCTGATCGCCTATGGCAGCAACCAGCGGACGGCCTCGGGCAAGTTGATCTCCAGCACCAAGCCGTCGATCTATCAGGCGCCCTACAAGCCGATGCTGCCGATCTCGGCCTACGCGCTTGCCGCTTCGCGCCACATGCATCAATATGGCACCACTCGTGAACAACTTGCCGAAGTCGCAGTAGCGGCACGGAAATGGGCAAACCTCAATCCCGATGCATTCATGCATGGCGCCCTGACAATCGAGGATTGCCTGAAAGCGCGGATGATCTCCGATCCTTTCACAAAGAACGATTGCTGCCTCGTGACCGATGGCGCTGCCGCTGTCGTCATGACGCGTGCCGACCGGGCAAAGGATCATGCCTCAAGGCCTGCCTACCTCCTCGGCGCCGGCTCGGCCACGACGCACATGGAGATCGCCTCCATGCCCGATCTTACCGTGACCGCAGCCGTTGAATCCGGCCGTCGCGCCTACGCTCATGCCGGCGTCGGTCCGAAGGATATCGACGTGGTGGAAATCTATGACGCCTTCACCATCAACACTATTCTCTTTCTTGAAGACCTCGGCTTCTGCCCCAAGGGCGAAGGCGGACGGTTCGTCGAAGGCGGAGCCATTGCGCCAGGAGGAAAGCTTGCCGTCAATACAAATGGCGGTGGCCTGTCCTGTGTCCATCCTGGCATGTACGGTCTTTTTACCATCGTCGAGGCCATGGAGCAGGTCATGGGCATCGCGGGAGACCGCCAAGCCAAGGATGTGAACTTGGCATTATCGCACGGCAATGGCGGTACGCTGTCGAGCCAAGCGACGCTAATTCTAGGATCGGAGGCAACATTGTGAGCGCGGAACACGAGTCGCCGGTAAAGGTCGAGTTCAAGGGCAATGTCGTTGTCGTCACAATGGACAATCCCAAGACAAAAAACGCGCTTTCGCCGGAAATGATCCGCGACCTTGGCGACCGGCTCGAGGCACTGATGGGCGACTGGAACTGCCGCGCCATCGTGCTCACGGGAGCAAACGGCGCCTTCTGCTCGGGAGGCGACGTCTCGCGCATGCAGCGCGACCGTCAGGTTCTTGATACGCGCGTCTATATTGGCGGCGCGCACCGGATCATTCGCGCCGTGGTCAACGGCGCCAAGCCGGTGATTGCTGCAGTCGAAGGGGCCGCTTTCGGAGCCGGCATGTCGCTGGTGGCCGGTTGCGATTTCGTGGTCGCCTCGCAGCGCTCTAAATTCTGCGCCGCCTTTGCCAAGGTTGGGCTCGCGCCCGATCTCGGTCTGTACTGGACCCTCCCGCAGCGTGTTGGCCTCGGCCGCGCCAAGCGGCTCATTATGCTTGCTCCAACACTGCAGGCGGCCGAGGCCGAAACGATAGGACTGGTCGATGAGGTCGCGGCGGACGGCGAAGCGCTGGCGCGGGCGCTGGTCGTCGCAGAACAGTTTGCCGCTGCTGCGCCGCTCTCCATCGCGGTGACCAAAGCGGTCTATGCCGATGGCGTACTCACGCTTGACGATGCGTTTCGCGCCGAACGCGACCATCATCCGATGCTGGTTCGCAGCGCAGACCATTTAGGGGCGATCGACGCGTTCCGTGAAAAACGTCTGCCGGAATTCAACGGCAAATAACAAGACCGGCCAGGAAATCCTCCCAAGGCTGGACCGGCGACCCCGGCACTTTAAGCGCCGGGGTCTTTTTTTCAGCCAATCGCGCCCTTTGCCGTCCAATCCGACTCATCGCCGGCTACATTCCAACCGAATAGGGCCTCCGCTATCGGTGTGTCGTCCGCAGCCTTGGCTGCAAAAGGATTCTCGGGAACCGTGCGGCTGAAGCGCGGGGCAGGAGCGGGTTGTACCACGCCGTCGATCTCGACATAGACGCCGCGGGCTTTCATATGCGGATGATCCGGGGCCTCGTCCATCGTCAAAACAGGTGCGAAGCAGGCGTCTGTCCCTTCCAGAAGGTCACACCAATCTGCGGCGGTCTTTTCCTTGAACCGTGCCGCGAACCGCTCCCTAATTTCGGGCCAGCGGTCTCTGTCGTTCTGAGGCGGAAGCTCAGCGACCGAGAGGCCAATCTTCTCCACCAACAGTTCGAAGAACTTCTCCTCGATCGGCGCAACAGAGACGAAGCGGCCGTCGGCGCATTCATAGACGTCATAAAAAGGAGCACCGGAATCCGAGTAGTTGGTACCCCGCTCCAGCGACATCAGCCCGGCGGCGCGCATACCGTGGAAATTTGTCATCAGGTGCGCGGTTCCGTCGGAAATCGCAGCATCGACCGTCTGGCCCTTGCCAGAGCTGCGCGCTTCGATAATCGCCGCGAGCATACCGAGGGCGAGATAGAGAGCACCGCCGCCAAGATCGCCGGCAAGCGTGAGCGGCGGGGTCGGTGGCTGGTCTTTGCGGCCTATAGCGGCCAGTGCGCCGGTAATGGCGATATAGTTGAGATCGTGTGCCGCCGCCTGAGCAAGCGGACCTGTCTGACCCCAGCCGGTCATGCGCCCATAAACCAGGCGGGGATTGCGTGCCAGGCAGTCATCTGGCCCCAATCCCAGCCGTTCCGTGACACCGGGCCGAAAACCTTCGATCAACCCATCCGCCTCTTCCACAAGAGAAAGAACGAAATCGACCCCTGCCTTGCTTTTCAGATCGACGGCAATTTGTTTGCGGCCCCTTAGCAAGAGATTGTATTTTAGCGGGCGAGCAATACCAAGACCCGACGGCACTTTCCGTTCAACTCGCAGCACCGTCGCGCCAAGATCGGCGAGCAACATCGCGCACATCGGACCTGGTCCGATCCCTGCGAGCTCTACAATTTTTACCCCGCTGAGCGGTCCCATAACATCTCCTAAAATTTGACGACCGTTCACCCTGTCAAACAAAAATGGCTGGAGCGACGGGCGCCAGCCATTCAACACGGTTCTGAATTTCGATCCTTGGCGTCAAACAGTCTGCATGATGGAGGTGTATGGGCGTTTGACCACCGTCTGCGTTGGCGCCTGAATTTTCTGGCCGCCAAACGCATTCCGATTCGCGGCCTTCGGGACGTTTGTCTCGTTCATAAATTGTCCGAAAAATCGCTTCATTTCTTCGCGCATGATCTGCACCAATTCCGATTCTCGAGCTAGGATGGTTGCAGTCGGGGCGCCGATGCCGAGAGCAAGTGGACGATCTGTGCATTCGGTCGGCAGCAGCATGGCGATCAAGCCAGAGCCGTTCACTACCTGATCGATGGAAACAAAATAGCCTTTGCGACGTACGTCGGCGAGCGAAAGTAAAAGCTCGGGTATCTTAATCGCTTCGACGCCTTCCTCGCGATAAGCATTGATCCGGTGAAATATCCGACGAACCTCTTTGTCATCATGGGCGCTGAGAAGCGCCTTGCCAACGCCGGAGGTCGCCAACGGACGCTTCGTGCCCAATCGGATATGGTGATCGACGGCATGGTTGACATCCAGAACCTGAATGTATTGGGCATGGTCGCCATTGCGCGCGCCAAGCAGGACAAGCTGCCCACTGCGTTCGGTAATTGCCTGAAGAAGGCGCGGCAGCGATGCTTCCGCAAATAAAGTTGGATTTAGCCAACAGCCGAGAAGCGGCACTCTGTCGGTCGGAAGATATGTTCGCTCAACACGATCGAATTTGAGGTAGCCCATTGCAACCATGCTGCGAAGCAGCGCCGAGGTGCTGGACTGCGGATATCCTAGTGCCAGCGAGACGGTTATCACATTTACGGGTTGTCGCACTTCATCAAAATACTCCAGGATTTCTAACGTTCTGGCGACGGATTTGACGATATGCGTTCCCTCGCCCGCTGATGCAGGCTTGTTCGAAGACGTCATGCGATTTCCTCCCACATACTGTCCTGCCATTTTTTGAATGGCGTTCAGCATTGTGAACGGCGCGCTTATTCGTGTCAACGAGATTTCACCAACCGACCATCCGTAAACAGCAGATACGTGTGAAACCGAGGATGGCCAACAGAGAAAAATTGGCAGGGCTCGCCCTCGAAGCTAGGAGCAGATTACATATTTTATGGAGCACGGATTTGCGCGGACTGAAGGAAAAACGCGTCATCGTAACCGGTGGCGCAAGTGGAATCGGCCGGGCGGCGACCTTGCGCCTGGCGGAAGAGGGCTGCATCGTCGCGATTTTCGACCTGAATGAACAGGCCGCGAGAGAGGTCAGCGAGAGCGCCAAATCGACCGGTGGCCGGGTGCTTCCCTTTCGGGTGGACATCACCGACCGTGATTCTATCGAAAAGGCCGTCGATGCCTTCGAGGCAGAGGCCGGCCCTGTCGAGCTTTTGGCAAACGTAGCCGGCTGGGACCTCCCGGTGCCGTTTCTCGATACGGATCGCGCTTTTTGGGACAAGGTGATCCAGATCAACCTTTATGGGCCGCTCAACATGCATCACGTGGTGGTCAAGCGCATGGCGGAGCGAGGCTTCGGTCGTGTGGTCAACATCTCGTCGGACGCAGGCCGAGTAGGATCGTCCGGCGAAGCCGTTTATTCCGCGTGCAAGGGCGGTATCATCGCTTTCACCAAGACCGTTGCCCGCGAGCTCGCCCGAAGCGGCGTTGTGCTCAATGTCGTGGCACCGGGGCCGACGGACACGCCTCTGTTCGACGGTTTCAAGGCTGCCTCACCCACCGGCGGCAAGATTGCCGAGGGCCTGGCCCGCGCTATCCCGCTGCAGCGTCTCGGCAAGCCAGACGATTATCCCGGCATGATCGCTTTTCTTCTCAGCGACGATGCCGCCTTCATCACCGGCCAGACGATCAGCGTCTCCGGTGGCCTGACGATGCACGGCTAAGGGAGCGCTAGGATGGGAATGGTTGATGGAAAGGTGGCGATCGTCACCGGCGCGGGTCGTGGCATAGGGCGCTCGGTCGCGATGCAGCTCGCCGCCGAGGGCGCCAAAGTCGTAATCAATGACATCGGTGTCGCGCTCGACGGATCCGGCGAAGATACGGGTCTGGCAGCCCGTGTAGCCAAGGAAATCATGGCTGCGGGCGGCGTTGCGATTGCCAGCACCCTTTCAATTTCCGAGCCGAAAAACGCAGAAGGCATCGTCGAAGCAGCGGTCGAAGCGTTCGGGCGCGTCGATATCGTCGTGAACAATGCCGGCATCATCCGCGACTCCATCTTCCACAAGATGTCCTGGTCCGACTGGTCGGATGTCATCCAGGTGCATCTGCACGGCAGCTTTGCCCTAAGCCGCGCGGCGGCCGCGCGCTTTCGTGAGCAGAACACGGGTAGCTTCGTACATATGACCTCAACCTCCGGGTTGATCGGACAGGTAGGACAGGCCAATTACATGGCCGCAAAGATGGCGATCGTCGGCATGTCACGCGGCATCGCGCTCGATATGCGGCGCTACAATGTCCGGTCGAACTGCGTCGCGCCCTTCGCCTGGAGCCGGATGACGAGCTCGATCCCGAACGAGACTGAGGCAGAGAAAGCGCGCGTCGCCAAGTTCCAGCAGATGGATCCCGACAAAGTCGCCCCACTCGTTGTCTTCCTCGGCTCAGACGAGGCGAAGGACATGTCCGGCCAGATCTTCTGCGTTCGCAATAACGAGGTGATGCTGTTTAGCCAGCCCCGGCCCGTGCGAACCGTCCATACCGCCGACGGTTGGACTCCGTCATCGCTTGGCCAGATGATGAATGCTGCCTTCAAGGGCTCGCTCGTCCCGCTCGAAGTTTCGGGCGACGTTTTCTTATGGGATCCAGTCTGACATGGCCATCGTATACGAAAAATTGATGAACCTCGACATCCCGACCGTCGAGCAGACCTATACGCAAAAAGACACTATGCTCTATGCTCTGGGCGTCGGCCTAGGGCAGGACCCAGTGGACGGTGCCCAGCTGGAGTTCGTCTACGAGAAGAACCTGAGGGCACTGCCGACCCAGGCCGTCGTTCTGGCCCATCCAGGCCTCTGGACCCGTGATCTGGATACCGGGATCGATTACGTCAAGCTTGTCCATGGCGAACAAGGCCTGACCTTGCACAAATCTCTACCCCCTACAGGCACCGTGCTTGGCATTTCCCGGATCACCGGCGTTGTCGACAAGGGCGAAGGTCGCGGTGCGCTTGTGTATTCCGAGCGCAAGATCGTCGACAAGGCAAGCGGCGATCTTTTGGCTACGGTCACTCAGACAACGTTCTGCCGTGGCGACGGCGGTTTCGGTGGGCCTACTGGCCCGACGCCGAAGCCCCATGAGCTTCCAGAACGTGAGCCAGACCTCGTCTGCGATCTCCAGACCTTACCGCAGGCGGCGCTAATCTACCGCCTGAGCGCTGACATGAACCCGCTACACGCTGATCCGGAAATTGCTGCAAAAGCCGGTTTTCCGCGACCGATACTGCATGGATTGGGAACATACGGCGTTTCCGGCCATGCCATCCTGAAAACTGTCTGCGGCTATGACCCCAACCGTCTGAAATCTTTGGACTGCCGTTTCACCGCGCCGGTCTATCCCGGAGAAACATTCCGGACGGAGATCTGGATGGATGGAAACATTGCAAGCTTCCGCACACGTGCTGTAGAGCGCGATGTCATCGCCATTTCGAACGGACGCGCCGAGATCGGCTGAGGCCTTGGAAGGACGTTGCATAAAAGGCGCGCAACCGATGACACGGTTGCGCGCCTTTTACTTTTCCGCCTTCCGGCTGGCATTAACGGAGAGCGGAAACTTTCCGGAAAGACGGCAGACGCGCCGTTTCAACATATGCATGTTGAGGTTGCCCGCAACCGGCATCTAGCGGGGCCTAGCAATTGACCCCTTCGGCCATTCGGAAATACGACCGAACCATGAAGGGCGGATACGGTTGCTGTCCCAATGGCATGCGGAGTTAGAAGTTGGCGCTCGAGCTGAATGACGATCAGTTGCAAATTCAGGACTTGGTCCGTCGCGTTGCGCGCGAAAAGGTCGCCCCACGGGCACAGGACATCGACCTGACTGCCGAATATCCGCATGACATGTACGCGCTGATCAAGGAACTCGGCCTGTTCACGCTGCCCTTTCCCGCGGAGTATGGGGGAACTGGCAGCATGCTGTCGGCCTGCGTCGCCGTTGAGGAACTCGGTCGCATTTGCTACAACACAGCCTACCTGCTCGTCGTGCAATGGGTGCCGATTGGGGCTATCCTGTCAGGCGGTAACCCTGAGCAGAAACAGAAATATCTTCCGGGCCTTGCTTCAGGCGACCTGCGCGGTGCGCTTTCGCTGACCGAGTCGCAAAGCGGTTCCGACGTCGCCGGCATCAAGACCCGCGCCAGGCGCGACGGTAACGGCTTTCGCATCAATGGCTCGAAAATCTGGTGCACCAATGCGGGCATGGCGGATTTCGTGCTGGTCGCAGCCAAGACCGGGGAAGATGAAGAACGCGGCAAGATCAATCTCTTCATCGTCGAAAAGGGCACGCCCGGCTTCGAAGTCGGGCGCAAAGAGGACAAGATAGGCGCGCGGGGCATCCCCTCTCATGCGCTGTTCTTCGATGACGCCTATGTGCCTGCCGAAAATATGCTTGGCGATGAGCAGACCGGTTTCCGGGTCGCCATGGCCGCGCTGAACGACTCGCGACCGATCATCGGCGCCCGCGGCGTCGGCCTGGCGCAGGGCGCGATGGATCATGCCATCGATTTTATTAAGACCCGGCGCGCCTTCGGCCAGACGATCTCCAACTTTCAGGGCGTACGCTGGATGATCGCCGACATGGCGATCCAGATCGAAGCCTCGCGCAAGCTGGTCTATCAAGCTGCAGCAGCTGTCGATGCCGGCATCAAGGGCAAGGAGCTGGCACAACTGGCGGCCATCGCCAAGTGCCACGCGACGGACACCGCCATGTCGGTCGCCACCGATGCCGTTCAGCTGTTCGGCGCCGCCGGTGTTTCCAACGAATATCCCATCAACCGCTACTTCCGCGACGCGAAGGTGCTGCAGATTATCGAAGGCACCAACCAAATTCAGCGGAACATCATTTCACGCAATTTGCTCGACTGAAATCGGCATCGGAGACATCATCATGGACGTTCTGGGACTTGGCCTGTTTTACGAAGATCTGCCGGTTGGCCGCTCTTTCAAGACCATCGGCCGCACGATCACCGAAACCGACATCATCAATTTCACAACCTGCACCGGCATGACCGAAGTGCTGTTCACCAACCATGAATTCCAAGAGAAGGAATCGGATATCCAGGGCCGCGTGTCTCCGGGGGCTCTAGTCTTCACTTTTTCCGAAGGCCTTCTTGTCCAGGCGAGCATGCAGCATACCGGTTTCGCGTTCCTCGGCATGGAACTTGAGATCAAGGGACCGACGGTTGCCGGTGACACCATTCACGTCGAGGTGGAGGTCACGGAATCGCGCCGCTCTGGAAGCCGCCCCAATCGTGGCATCGTGCGCACCCGCAATAAGGTGGTGAACCAGAAAGGTGAGACGGTGATGATCTACACGCCGCTACGTATGGTGAAGGCCAAAACCGACGGAAAGAACGCCCAGTGACCGAGCCCGCCATCCAGTCCGGAAATGCCGGCCCGCTTTCGGGGTTTCGCATCGTTGACCTCACGGTGAACGTGCTCGGACCGGTGGCAACTCAAATCCTTGGAGACATGGGCGCTGATGTCATCAAGGTCGAAGCGCCCGAAGGGGATCACAACCGAAATGTCGGACCGTCGCGCAGTGATGCGATGGGCGTGTTTTTCCTCAACCTGAACAGGAATAAGCGCAGCGTCGTGCTCGACCTAAAGAAGCCGGAAGCAAAGCGGGGGCTGGTCAAGCTGGTGGAGACGGCCGACGTATTCGTCCACAGCATGCGCCCGGGGGCGGCCGAGCGGCTTGGCATCGGCTATAAGGATATAGAAGCGATCAATCCTAAGATTGTCTATGCCTCGGCCAGCGGCTACCGGCTGAACAGTTCGCGGCGCAACTGGCCAGCCTTCGACGACGTCATCCAAGGCATGAGCGGCGTTGCCTGGATGAACGGCAAGGGTCACGGCGAACCGCGCTATTTTCCGACCGTGATCGCTGACAAGCACTGCGGCTATGTCCTGTCCTCCGCGATCACCATGGCGCTTCTCTGGCGCGAACGCACGGGCCGAGGACAGGAAGTGCATGTTCCGATGCTTGAAAGCATGGTGAATTTCAACATGCTCGAACATCTCTGGGGCGGCGTACTGGACGATCCAGCGGAAGGGCTCGGCTACAGCCGGATGTTCACGCCGCACCGGCGACCCTACCGTACGCAGGACGGCTATATCTGCCTGCTTGCCATCACCAATGAACAGTGGCGGCGGTTGTTCTCGGTGATCGGTCGCCCCGATATGGCGATGGACACCCGTTTTGCCAAGGTCAGTGCCCGTTCGGAGAATATCGACGCGCTCTACTCGATCCTGTCCGAGCGCATGGTGATGGAGACGACCGCCGAATGGCGTCAGCGCCTCGATCAGGCTGACATCCCTAACGGGCCAGTGCAGGATTTCGAAGACCTCCTCAAAGATCCTTATCTCCAGGAGACTAATTTCTTCCAACGCACGACACATCCCACCGAAGGCCGTTTCATGACGACGGCAATCCCCGTCGATTTTTCCGACTCCCCCGGCTCGATCAGGCGGCTTGCGCCGCGGCTTGGCGAACACACACATGAGGTGCTCGAGGGCTGTGGGTTCGATGCCGATGAGATCGATGCGATGACTGGTGAAGGTTCGGCAGAAAAGGTTTTGGTGAAGGCGTGACAAAGACCAGCGATCTTTCGGAGCGGCGGCAGCAGCAGCAGCTCATTACGGAATCGGCGGCTGCCTTCGCCAAGCGCGAGCTTCTGCCGTCAGCCTTGCGATCTGGCTCAATCAGCCACACGCGCTGGCAGGGGCTTGCCGAACTCGGGCTGATGTCTCTGCTGATTCCAGAGGACGCCGGCGGCCTGGGGCTAAAGATAGGCGATCTTGTGCCCGCGCTGGAACAGCTTGGAAAACCGCTCCTGCGAGAGCCCTTCATCGCTTCGGCGGTGCTGGCCGGTGTCGTTCTGGCAGGCTCTGGCACGCCAAAAAGCGCGTCGCTGCTGGAGAGCTTGGCGGAAGGCGTGTTGATTCCCGCCGTCGCCTGGCAGGAAAGCTACGATCTCGCGGGCGACCACACGTCCACGAAGCTATCTAAAGAGAATGGCGGGCAAAACCTCTCTGGGCGGAAGATCCTGGTCACGCCGGGCGATGAGGTGGACGGCTTCATCGTTGCGGCCAGCGGCGCTGGAGTGACCACGCTCGTCTGGGTCGCTGCTAACGCTGAGGGTGTCAAGGTTGAAACACGGCGTGCGGCTGACGGCGGCGAGGCAGCGACCGTTCATTTTGAAAACGTAGCCGTCACAGACGACGACGTCCTGTCGGTGGACGGCGCTGCCCTTCTCGACGAAGCGCAGCAGTTGGCGACGATTGCCGTGTGCGCGGAACTTCTCGGCCTAATCCGCGGCGCGATCGACATGACAATGGACTACCTGCGGACCCGCAAGCAGTTCAATCGCACCATCGGCTCTTTCCAGGCGCTACAGCATCGGGCGACCGATCTCTTTATACAGCAGGAGCTTTCGGCCGTCGCTATCAGCCGCGCTGTCGCGGACTTCGAGATGGCGACCGATTCGAGAACCCGGGCAATCGCGGCCAGCCGCGCCAAGGCCCGGCTGTCTTCCGCAGCCCTCATCGTCACAAAGGAGGCGATCCAGATGCATGGCGGCATCGGCTATACGGACGAGCATGACATCGGGCTCTACCTCAAGCGCGCACTGACCCTTTCGGCCTGGCTCGGCAATGCCGCCGAGCACCGCGCGCGATTTGCCCGGCTGACTTTGGGAGAAGCCGCATGAGCGCTCCCGCACAGGACTGGAACGCCCTTTCCGACGACGACTTCCGCAAGGTTGTGCGAACCTTCTTCACCACACATTATCCCGAACACCTTCGCTATTCACCAAGCCGGCGACGATTGTCCGACATGCGTGGCTGGTACGACACGCTCTCGCAGCACGGTTGGGTGGCGCCGTCATGGCCGACAAGATACGGCGGCATGGGCCTAGAGCCAGGCAAGCTCGTCGTCTTCATCGAGGAGCAGGAGGCCTATGGCGTCGCCCGGGTCCCCGACCACGGTATTATCATGGTCGGTCCGCTGCTGATCCAGCAGGGCACTGATGAACAACGACTGCGTTACTTACCGAAGATTTTGACAGGCGAGGAGATCTGGTGCCAGGGCTATTCCGAGCCTAACGCGGGGTCTGACCTTGCTAGCCTGCGTACGGAGGCTGTGCTCGATGGCGATCATTTCGTGGTCAACGGCCAGAAAACCTGGTCGACGCTAGCCCAGGATGGAACGCACATGTTCATGCTGGTACGCACCGACAAGATGGCTCGCAAACAGGAAGGCATCAGTTTCCTGTTGGTTGACATGACTACGCCGGGTATCACGGTTCGCCCTATGCGCACCCTCTCGGGCCACGAGGAGTTCTGCGAAGTCTTTTTCGACGATGTCCGCGTGCCGAAGGAAAACATAGTCGGCGAGATCAACAAGGGCTGGGGCGTCGCGAAAGCCTTGCTCAGTTTCGAGCGCCTGTTCCTGGGCAGCCCGAAACTTGCTCAGAGTGCCCTTTCCCGCCTTTCCACCCTTGCAGTCCTGAGCGGTCGCGTCCGCGATCCAGTGTTTCGTGACAAGTTCACGGCTCTTCAACTCGATGTCGACGATCTCAACGGCCTTTACCGCCGCTTCACCGCGCAGGTGAGCGATGGCGAAAAGCTCGGCCCCGACGTCTCGATCCTGAAGATCTGGGGGACTGAGACGTTTTCCCGTATCGGCGATCTGATTGTGGAAGTGTCAGCAGGCGCCGGCATGATCGATGGCCCCTCGGACTTTGAGGGCGGCTCGTTCGATACGCTTTCCACATTCTATAACGCGCGTCCTTCAACTATCTATGGCGGCACGAACGAGGTCCAGCGAAACATCGTCGCCGGTAACGTCCTGAACCTGCCGTCTACCTGACTGGAGTTCCCATGGCCAATATTCCGCTCTCGAACATCCGGGTGCTCGACCTGTCGCGCATTCTCGCCGGTCCTTGGGCCGCACAATATCTCGCCGACCTTGGCGCGGAAGTTATTAAGGTGGAGCGGCCGGGAAGCGGTGACGATTCCCGCCACTACGGTGCGCCCTACGTCAAGGACGCGGATGGCAATCCGACCAGCGAGAATTTCTTCCACCTGTCCTGCAACCGCGGCAAGATGTCTATTACAGTAGACATGGCGAAGCCTGAAGGTCAGGAAATCATCCGCAAGATCGTCATGGAAAGCGATGTGCTGATCGAGAATTTCAAGTTCGGCGACCTCGCCCGCTACGGGCTCGACTACGAAACGCTCCACAAGTTGAATCCAAAGCTGATCTATTGCTCGATTACCGGCTTTGGCCAAACCGGCCCCTATCGCAAGCGTCCCGGCTATGATGCGGTTTTTCAAGGCATGAGCGGCCTGATGAGTGTCACCGGATATCCAGACAGCGTGCCGGGCGGCGGACCCATGAAGGTCGGCCCGTCGATCGTCGATATTATTACTGGACTGAACGCAGTGATCGGCATCGTGTCGGCTCTCTACCACCGTGACCAGAACGGCGGCATCGGCCAGCAGGTCGATCTGTCTCTGTTCGACTCCGCCGTCGCCGCTCTCTCCCACTATGTGCAGATCTACCTGTCTTCCGGAACGCCCCCGGGGCGTCGCGGGACCCAAGGTAACGGCGGCGTGCCGTCGCAAATGTTCTTATGCCGCGAAGGCGGCCTGATGCTGACGGCAGGCAATGACAGCCAGTATCGCCGCCTTTGCGAGGCGATCGGCCATCCTGAAATGGCGACCGATCCCCGCTTCAAGGATGGACGGACGCGCATCAGCAATCGCGACGCGCTATCGGCCGAACTGCAGGAGGTCTTCCTGCAGAAAATGCCGGAAGAATGGCTGCCGGCTCTTGAGGCCGCGGGCGTACCCTCGGGCCCAATCTATAATTTTGAGCAGGTCTTCGACGATCCTCAGATCAAAGAGCGCGGGATGAAGGTGACCGTCCGCCATCCGCACAACGATTCCGTTGACCTCGTCGGCAATCCCCTCAAATTTTCCGAAACGCCTATCACCGACTATCGCGCACCGCCACTTCTTGGCGAGCACACCGCGGAGATCCTCGAGCGCTTTGGCTTCGACGCTGCGCAGCAGGACGAGTTGAAATCGCGCGGCGTGATCTGACGTCTCATGACGCCGAAAAGCGTCAGCCGAAATTCGGCTGACGCTTTTCTTCGAACGCGGCGAGGCCTTCCGTGACGGCATCGGATCGCAACGGAGCGTTGACATTGCGGATTTCGAATTCCAGCGCGTCGGCCAACGGCATGTCGAGACCTTCGATCGCCAGCCGCTTCATCATGGCCAAGCCTACCGAATTGCGCGTCGCAAGCTTGGCACAATAGGCAAGAGCCTCCGAGCGCAGGTCGCCTTCCGGGAGGACATAGTTGACCAGCCCCCACTGCTCCGCCTTTTCCGCCTCGATCCAGCGGACGCTCATGAACAGGTCCATGGCGCGGCGAAGGCCGATCAGCCGCGGTAGCCTTTGAGACGCGCCCCAGCCGGGGACGAGGCCGAACTGGGCATGCTGGTCGCCGAATTTCGCAGTCTGTGCCGCGAAGGCCACGTCACAGGCAAGCAGCAGTTCCATACCGCCGGCCAGGCATAGCCCCTGCACGGCGCAAACCACCGGCAGGCGACTCTCCTCCAGCGCCTGAAGCGTTTCATGCCCCCTACGCAGGAACGCATCGATCTCCGCCTCACTCCTCCGCTTCTCCTTGACCTCGCCGAGTTCGGCGCCGGTGCAGAAATTCTTCCCCTCTGCGCATATGAGCAGCGCGCTGATGGAAGTGTCCGCTTCGAATCCTTTTAAGGCCGCGAGAATGGCGGCATGGACTTCCATGGAAAGGCAATTGAAAACTGAGGGGCGGGCCAATTCGATCACCCCTGTGCGGCCCTCCCTGGAAACATTGATCAATTGAATAGCGTCACTCATTGTCTATTCCCCGCGTCACCATGTTACATTATCAACTGTTTGTGCGTGAGCCGCCGCGGGACATCAACAATGCAGTCGGGGGTTGCGATGATTAACATGGACGCGATTTCTTTGCGCAAGACTGTTGAAGCGGCGAATGACACCCCCTCTCCCCGCTGGATGAACCGGCTGCTCGGCGTCTTCGGCGTCATCGCGCTCGAGGCGGAAGGCATGACACTGGCACGGCTGAGCATTTCTCTAGGCGCTCCGAAAAGCAGCCTTCTGACCCTGCTGAGGCCGCTCGTCGCGCAGGGATACCTGACACACAAGGACGGCCGCTACGGCCTTGGGCCCGAGATCTACGGTCTTGCAGCCACAATCATCGCCAGCCGGAAGTTCTCCAATCTTATGCGCCCGATCATGGAGCAGTTGATGGCCGCATCAGGAGAAACGGTGATCATTGCCACGCTTGAGCGCGCGGCCGGCATGATCCTGTATCAGGATGTTATCGAGAGCGTTCAGGCCATCCGCTACGTGGTGCCGGCCGGAGAGCTCCGATCTTTACACGCCTCGGCCGGCGGCAGGGTCATGCTTGCGTTTCAGGACGAGAGCTGGCGCGAAAGCTACCTGGCCAATGCGGAACTAAAGCCGCTTACCGATGCCACCATCACGGACGCGGACACTTTGAGGGACATCCTCTCTGAAATCCGCCTGACGGGACTGTCCGTCAGCATGGGGCAGGCGGTTGTCGGCGCAGCAGGCTTTGCCGCACCGATCTTCGACCAGGACGGCACCATTTTCGCTACCATGATCATCGGCGCGCCCGAAATGCGTGCCAAGGTCGAGAGGGACAAGCTGTCGCGACTTGTCATCGAGGCCGCGGCCAAAGCATCGCGTGCGCTCGGCTACAACGACCCGTTGCGGAATAATCCGCCCTCGCCTTCGGGAAAAACCGTTAAACCTGAAGCGGGCGCTGCGCCATTTGCCGCCACGCCCGCCAATATCAAACCGCCGTCAATTTAGAGTGGCGAGTGTGTCGGGAACTGCGGCTTGCGCTTTTCGGTGAAAGCGGCAACGCCCTCGCGTACCTCGGGTCCAGTAAAACCGAGGAATTCCAGTGCCAGCGATGCATCGAAGATCGGCCCCGCTTGGCGAAGCCAGTTGTTGAGCGAATATTTGGTCCAGCGGATAGCGCTCGGCGCCATGTTGGCAAGCTTCGTGGCGGTTTTCACCGCGGTCTCGTCCAACACTTCGTCATCGACGGCGAGCGAGACGAGCCCTATGCGCTCGGCCTCCTCGCCGGACAGCGGGTCGCAGAGCAGAAGATAGTACTTTGCCTTGGCGAGCCCGCACAGCAGCGGCCAGACAATCGCGGCATGGTCGCCGGCGGCGACGCCCAGCTTCGTGTGACCGTCGATGATCTTGGCCGTCTTCGCCGCGATCGATATGTCGGCGAGCATGCCGCAGACCAGACCCGCGCCGACGGCTGGACCGCGGATCGCGCTGACGATCGGCTTGGAGCAGTTGATGATGTTGTAGACGATGTCGCGGGCTTCCTTCCAGTTCTGGGCGCGAACTTGGAAGTCGTTCATGATCCCGTCGATCATGCTCATTTCGCCGCCGGCCGAGAAGGCATCCCCTGCGCCGGTCAGGATTACTGCCGAAACGCCGGAATCGGCATCGATGTCGCGCCAGATCTCACCCAGTTCGCCATGCATGGTCTGGTCGGCCGCATTGAGCTTGCCTGGATTGTTCATGCGGATGCGCAGCACGCGGTCGGCCGGCATATCGAAGGTCAGCCGCTTGTAGCGTGAATAGCGTTCGTCGATCATGCTGTCAGTCTCCGAATTTTTAAGGATGCGGGCGGAAGCCCTTAAGCCGTTCTTAGCGTAAACCGAGGCGTCCACCCGCCTATATACGGGCCAAAAGCGCATATGTGTTGCTTGCCGAAGCACCAATGCGGCACCGTTTGCCAGCACTCTTCGCCAGGGGTAAGGGCTGTCCAGGCCATTCGTTGGAGCGACGATCAAGATGGATCTTTCCTACACTCCCGCCGAGCTTTCCTTCCGGGAGGAGGTGCGCGCGTTCATCCGGCAGAACCTGCCGGATGAGATCCGCGCCAAGGCCGGCCTCTCGGCCTATTACGAGGCGGCGGATCTGCGCGCCTGGCAGCGCATCCTCAACGACAAGGGATGGGCCGCCTCGCACTGGCCGGTCGAGTATGGTGGTCCGGGCTGGAGCGCCGTCCAACGCTACATCTTCATGGAAGAAATCCTTCAGGCGCCGGCGCCTGAGCCACTCTCATTCAACATCAATATGGTCGGTCCCGTCGTCTACACCTTCGGCTCGCAGGAACAGAAGGCGCATTTCCTGCCGAAGATTCGCAGCCTTGACTACTGGTTCTGCCAAGGCTTTTCCGAGCCGGGGGCGGGCTCCGACCTCGCATCGCTGCGCACCTCCGCGATTCGGGATGGAGACGACTACGTCATCAACGGTCAAAAGATCTGGACCTCTACCGCCCACGATGCCAACTGGATGTTCTGCCTGGTTAGGACGAACACGACCGGCAAGAAGCAAGAGGGCATCTCGTTCGTTCTGATCGACATGGCAACACCTGGCATTACCGTCCGGCCCATCATCACTATCGATGGCGAGCACCATACAAACGAGGTCTTTTTCGACAATGTTCGGGTGCCAATCGCAAATCGCGTCGGCGAGGAGAACAAGGGCTGGGATTACGCCAAGTTCCTACTCGGAAACGAGCGGACGGGCATCGCTCGCGTCGGCCTGTCGAAGGGACGCCTGACCCGGGCGAAGCGCCTTGCTGAACTGTCGCAGACCCAAGAGGGAAAGCTCTCAGACGATCCCTTCTTCCGCCGCCGCTGCATCGAGATCGAGGTGGAACTGAAGGCGTTGGAAATCACAGCGCTGCGCATCATCGACCGGCAGCGCAAGCGCAATGACGGCCAGCCGGACCCTGCCTCCTCCATCCTTAAGCTGCGCGGCGCGGAAACACAGCAGGCTACGTCCGAACTCGTCGCAGAGGTCGCTGGGCCGCTGGGCCTCGCCTATACCCATGGCGGCAAGGCGCCCTGGCGGGATTTTGCCGCCGACGACCTGACGGCCGTGCTCGGCGCAGTCCCCAACTACTTCCTCGCACGCGCAGCCAGCATCTACGGCGGCGCCAGCGAAATTCAGAAGAACATCATCTCCAAAGCGATCCTCGGCCTCTGACATGGATTTTGACCTCTCATCCGAACAGTCGATGCTGAAGGATAGCGTCCACCGGCTCATGACCCAGCGCTACACGCAGGAGGCGCGTCAGCGCTTCATGGCGGAGCCCGAAGGGTGGAGCCGCGACAACTGGCGGCAATTCGCCGAACTCGGCCTGCTGGGCCTTGGCTTTGACGAAGACCTCGGTGGTTTCGGCGGCACCATGGTGGACACCATGATCGTCTTGGAATCGTTCGGCCGCGGCCTGGTGATCGAACCCTATCTGGGCAGCGTCGTTCTCGGCGGCGGGATACTCCGCCATGCCGAATTCGGCGCGCGAGCTGACATGATCGCAGCCGGGGCGGATGGCAGCCGGCTCTTCGCTCTCGCCCATGAGGAGGAAGGCGCGCGTTACGTGCTGTCCCATGTCTCGACCAAGGTGAGACGTACCGCCGGCGGCTTCGTGCTGGAGGGGCGTAAGATCAACGTGATCGCCGGCGACAGCGCCGATACGCTGTTCGTCACCGCGCGCACCGGCGGCGGCATCCGCGACCAAGGCGGCATCTCGATTTTTGCCGTGTCGAAAGATCAGGCCGGAGTGACCGTCGAGCCCTATCGCGCCATCGACGGGTCACGCTACGCGGCGGTGACCCTTGCCGGAGTGACGCTCCCGGAAAGCGCGCTGGTCGGAACAATCGACGAGGGCTTTGCCGTTCTCGATCGCGCCGTCAGCGACGCGTTGGCCGCCGTCTGCGGCGAGGCGGTCGGCCTCATGGAGGTCATGCTTCACACGGTCGTCGAGTATCTCAAGACCCGCAACCAGTTCGGTGGGCCACTTGCCCGTTTCCAGGCGCTGCAACATCGCGCCGCCGAAATGTATGTTGCGACCGAGCAGGCGCGCAGCATGGCGATCTATGCCGCTATGATGGCGGGTGAACCGGACGATCGCGAACGTCGCCGCGCTTTGTCTTTCGCCAAGGTGCAGATCGGCAAATCGCTGCATTTCGTCGGGCAGCAAGCAGTACAACTCTCCGGCGGCATCGGAGTCACCGACGAATACATCGTTGGACAGCAGTTCAAGCGATCGACAGCCATCGAACGTCAGTTCGGCGACGTCGACCATCATCTCTCATTAATAGACGCGATCGATCGGCATTCCTAATCGACCAGCGAGGCATCCAATGTTTGAACACGGTCTTCTCAAAGGAAAAAAAATCCTAATCACCGGCGGCGGCTCCGGCCTCGGCAAAAGTTTTGGCGCGCGTATGGCGAAACTCGGCGCGGAAATCGTGATATGCGGCCGAAGGGCCGAAGTATTGCAGGCGACAGCGGAAGAATTTCGCGTGGCAAGCGGCGCCAAGGTGACCACATATATCTGCGACGTGCGCGACGCGGTCTCTGTCGAGGCCATGTTCGACGCGATCTGGCAGGATGGGCCGCTGGATGGCCTGATCAACAATGCCGCCGGCAACTTCATAGCCCGCACGGAAACGCTCTCGCCCCGGGCGATCGATTCGGTGCTCAATATCGTTCTTCACGGCACATTCTACTGCACGGTCGCCGCCGGCAAGCGCTGGATCGCGGAGAAGCGTCCGGGGACGGTGCTCAGCATCGTTTCCGCTGCCGCCAATGCCGGTCGCGCTTTCACGGTGCCCTCGGCGAGCGCCAAGGCTGGCGTGCTTGCGATGATGAAAAGCCTCGCCGTCGAATGGGGCCCGCACGGTATTCGCACTGTCGCAGTTTCGCCCGGATTGTTCCCGACCAAGGGTGCCTGGGAAAACCTGTATCCAGAAGGCTCGAAGGCGAGGCCGGAAGAGATGGAAGTGCCGCTCCGCCGCGTCGGCGACCATGTCGAGATCTCCAATCTCGTGTCCTACCTAATGTCTGATCAGGCGGGCTACATCAGCGGCGAATGCATAACCATTGATGGCGGTCGCGACCTTCAGAATGGTGGCGGTGCCGGTGTCGTCGGTCTTTTTGACTGGACGCCCGAGCGCTGGGACGAATTCAAGGCCAGCAAAAAGAGCTGAAGACGTTTCAAGGAAAATACCCATGAAAATCTTGGTCCCGGTTAAGCGGGTTGTCGATTACAACGTGAAGATCCGGGTGAAGTCGGACGGTTCGGGCGTTGAGCTTGCGAATGTGAAGATGTCGATGAACCCGTTCGACGAGATCGCCGTCGAGGAAGCATTGCGGCTGAAGGAAGCCGGCAAGGCCGAGGAAGTCATCGTCGTCTCCATCGGCGTGCAGCAGGCGCAGGAAACGCTGCGCACAGCACTCGCCATGGGTGCCGACCGCGCAATCCTGGTCAAGGTCGACGGTCTTGTCGAGCCGCTGGGCGTGGCCAAGGTGCTCAAGGGCGTGGTCGATGCCGAACAGCCCGGCCTTGTGATCCTGGGCAAGCAGGCGATCGACGACGACAGCAACCAGACCGGCCAGATGCTCGCAGCCCTGCTCGGCTGGGCACAGGGCACCTTCGCCTCCAAGGTCGAGATCGACGGCGAGACCGCCAAGGTCACGCGCGAAGTCGACGGCGGCCTGCAGACGGTATCCTTGAAGCTGCCGGCCGTCGTCACCACTGACCTGCGCCTGAAC
>NZ_JACVVX010000006.1 GCF_014534685.1 Oryzicola mucosus | reverse complement strand
CATCGACAAACGCAGCAACACGTTCACGCAACGCCATCGGTAGCGGCTTGCCCATCGCGGTTCTCCTTCGAACCTCAATGAATCATCCCCCAACCAAAATGGGAATCCTGAATCACGTCAAACGCGACACGCTTTAGGCCTCTTTCTCGGCCTCGAACACGACCAGCTTCTTGCGTTCGAATTTCAGGGCCAGTTCTCCCCGCACCAGCCTGATGGCAGGTTCGCCGAACACCGCCCGACGCCAGCCGGAAAGAGCGGGTACATCGGCGTCTTCGCCTTCCGCCGCGATACGGTCGATATCGTCGCCCGAGGCGAGCACCTTGGCCGCGACGCCGTGCTTTTCGGCGATGAGCTTCAGGAAAACCTTGAGCAGCTCGGCGGCGGCTCCCGTGCCTTCCGGGGACTGGGTGTGCTTGGGCATTTTCGGCAGTGCTTCTCTTGGCAGGTCGAGCGCTGAGTTGACGGCAACCAGCAAGGCTGTGGCTGTCGACGAGCGCTCCCAACCCTTGGGGATGGTGCGCAGGCGGGCAAGTGCCGCCGCGTCGCGCGGGGCCTGCTGCGCGATTTCATAGATGGCATCGTCCTTGAGCACACGGCCGCGCGGCACGTTGCGCTCGCGTGCCTCGCGTTCTCGCCAGGCTGCGACCGACTGCACCACGGCAAGCTCCAGCGGCTTGCGCACGCGCATTTTCAAGCGCTTCCAGGCGTCTTCCGGGCGCGGATCGTAGGTTTCGCGCGCGGTCAGCACCTCCATCTCCTCGTTCAGCCAGTGCGCCCGGTCCTCGCGTTCCAGTTCGGCTTTCAAATACTCATAGACTTCGATGAGATGCGTGACGTCGGCCAGCGCATAGTCGAGCTGCTTGTCGGACAACGGGCGGTGGCGCCAGTCGGTGAAGCGGGACGACTTGTCGATCTGCCCACCGGTGACCTTCTGGACGATCTGCTCGTAGGATACGCTGTCGCCGAAGCCGCACACCATGGCCGCGACCTGCGTGTCGAAAACCGGATGCGGGATCAGGCCGCCGAGATGGAAGACGATCTCGATGTCCTGCCTTGCCGCGTGAAACACCTTGGTGACGGCCTCGTCCGCCATCAGCCGGAAGAACGACGCCAAATCGATGCCGGGCGCCAGCGGATCGACCAGGGCCGTAATCCCCGGTGCCGCCATCTGGATCAGGCAAAGCTCGGGCCAGAAGGTGGTCTCGCGAATGAATTCAGTGTCGACCGTGACGAAAGCCGAGCGCTCCAGCGCGGCGACGGTGGTTTCGAGCTCTTCGGTCGTGGTGATTACATGCATCAATCAAATTCGCTTAACAATTGTGTCATCTAGATTTCAGCCACAGAGCCATTCGTCAAGCGCTGGGTGCCCCCGGATCGCTTCCTGGACCGTCGGAAGGCCGCCGCTTGGCCAGTTTTGCAAACCAGGGCGAGGTTCTCAGCAGCGCGGTGAACCGGCCGCGCCGCTCGGCAGGAACGGGTGCGCGTACCGTCATCCGCAAAATGATCACGGCGCTGAAAATGAGATAGACAGTGGCGGAGAATACGAACAGCCATTGCGGCCCGAAGCTCTGCATGGCGAAGGACGCCAGCAGCGGACCCGCCACCGCGCCGAAAGAGTAGAAAAGCATCAGGGCTGCGTTGACCAGAACGAACTCGCCTTTCTGCGCCCGGTCGTTGGCATGCGCGGCCGACAGCGAATAGAGCGGCATTGCGAAGGAGCCGAACAGGAACACCAGCGCAAAATTCATGAACGGATTGCTGCCCGCGACGGTCGCCAGCGCAACCGCCATGACCAATGAACCGACGGTGCTCACCAGCAAAACCTTGCGCCGGTCCCAGCGGTCGGAGAGATAGCCGAGCGGATACTGGATGATCGCACCGCCGATGATGCCGACGCTGACGAAGGTCACGACATCGGTGACCGACATGCCGATCTGTTCGGCATAGACCGGGCTTAAGGAGCGAAAGGCGCTGTTGGTGACACCGACCGCGACGCAGCCGAAGCAGCCTAGTGGCGAAATCCGCCAGACACGGGCCAAGTCAAGCTTCACCTCCGCTGGCGGGGTCGGGTTGGATCGGTCGCCGAGCGAGACCGGCACCAGCGACAATGTGATCATAATCGACATGATCGCGAAGATGGCGAACCCATCCGCGCCGAAGACGGGAATCAGGAATTGCGCGCCGGTGACCGAGCCGATGTCGATGATGCGATAGAGCGCCAGGACCTGCGCGCGGTCCTTGTTGTTGACCCCCGAATTGAGCCAGCTTTCCATCACCGTGAACAGGCCGGCAAAGCAGATGCCGCTGACGAAACGCAGCACCGACCAACTCCATGGATCGATCATCAGCACCAGAAGCAGTGTCGCGGCGGATGCTATGGCGGCTAGCGTGGCGAAGGAGCGGACGTGGCCGACCGCCTTCATCATCCGCGTGATCGTCAGGCAGCCCAAAAGGAAGCCGAGGAAATAGGAGGTGCCGGTCAGCCCTATGAGCGAGGGCGAGAACCCCTCCTGCGCGCCCCGTAGCGCGATCAGCGTTCCCTGCAGGCCATTGCCGCCGAGCAGGATGCCGGCAGCGATGAGGAGGGGAATCAACGGCTTGAGCGATGACATGGGGCACTTGTGCGATGGCCGATGCATCTTCATGAACGATCATCGCACCCCGCACCAGCGGCAATTGCCCGCGCGATTGGGCCACGGGGGTGGCTTCGCCTTGACAAAGCCGTGCTCCCATGCGCTTTTCCCGCCGAAAATCGGGGCTGCTGCCGGCAAAGTGTCGGGGCTCCGCACACCAGTCCAGACCGGAATTCTGCCATGCACCGTTACCGCAGCCACAACTGCGCCCAGTTGAGAAAATCCGACGTCGGGTCGGCCGTCCGTCTTTCGGGTTGGGTCCACCGCGTCCGAGATCATGGCGGGCTGCTGTTCGTCGATCTGCGCGACCACTACGGCATGACCCAGGTGGTCGTTGATCCGGATTCGCCTGCCTTCAAGCTGGCTGAGACCGTTCGCGGCGAATGGGTCATTCGCGTCGACGGCCAGGTCAAGGCGCGTTCCGAGGAAACCGTCAACAAGACCATGGCAACCGGCGAAATCGAACTCTACGCCCAGGAGATCGAAGTGCTGGCGGCTGCCAAGGAATTGCCGCTCCCGGTGTTCGGCGAGCCCGATTATCCCGAGGACATCCGGCTCAAATACCGTTTCCTCGATCTGCGCCGTGAGACGCTGCACAAGAACATCATCACACGCACGCGCATCATTGCCGATATGCGCGCCCGCATGGCCGATATTGGTTTCCCCGAATATTCGACGCCGATCCTGACCGCATCCTCGCCGGAGGGCGCGCGCGACTTCCTGGTGCCGAGCCGCATCCATGAAGGCAAGTTCTTCGCCCTGCCGCAGGCGCCGCAGCAATATAAGCAGCTGATGATGGTGGCGGGCTTCGACCGGTATTTCCAGATCGCCCCCTGCTTCCGTGACGAAGACCCGCGCGCCGACCGTTTGCCGGGCGAATTCTACCAGCTCGATCTGGAAATGAGCTTCGTCACCCAGGAAGATGTTTGGGATACGATGGAGCCCGTGCTGCGCGGCGTCTTCGAGAAGTTCGCCGAGGGTAAGCCGGTGACGCAGAACTTCCCGCGCATTCCTTATGACGAGGCGATCCGCAAATACGGCTCCGACAAGCCTGATCTGCGCAACCCCATCGTCATGGAGGCGGTGACCGAGCATTTCGCCGGTTCCGGCTTCAAGGTCTTCGCCGGCATGATCGCCGCAAACCCGAAGGTCGAAATCTGGGCCATTCCCGGCAAGACCGGCGGCAGCCGCGCCTTCTGTGACCGCATGAATTCCTGGGCGCAGCAGCAGGGCCAGCCCGGCCTGGGCTACATCTTCTGGCGCAAGGAAGGCGAGACGCTGGAGGGCGCAGGCCCGCTCGCCAAGAACATCGGGCCGGAACGTACCGATGCGATCCGCACCCAGCTCGGCCTGGAAGACGGCGACGCCTGCTTCTTCGTAGCCGGCGACCCCGCCAAGTTCTACAAATTCGCCGGCGAGGCCCGCACCCGGGTGGGTGAGGAACTGAACCTGATCGACCGCGAGCGGTTCGAACTGTGCTGGATCGTCGATTTCCCGTTCTTCGAGTGGAACGAGGACGAGAAGAAGATCGACTTCGCCCACAACCCCTTCTCGATGCCGCAGGGTGGACTTGAGGCGCTCGAGGGCCAGGATCCGCTGACCATCAAGGCGTATCAATACGACATGGTCTGCAACGGCTATGAGATCGCTTCCGGCTCGATCCGTAACCAGTCGCCGGACTTGATGGTCAAGGCGTTCGAAAAGGTCGGCCTGACGCAGGCTGACGTGGAAGAGCGCTTCGGCGGGCTCTACCGTGCCTTCCAGTATGGCGCGCCGCCGCATGGCGGCATGGCTGCCGGCGTCGACCGTGTGGTCATGCTGCTGACCGGTGCGAAGAACCTTCGCGAGATTACGCTGTTCCCGATGAACCAGCAGGCACAGGACCTGCTGATGAATGCGCCGTCGCCTGCGACGCCGCAGCAATTGCGTGAACTGGCTATTCGCGTCGTGCCGTCCAAGAAAGACGCCTGATCGAAGCCTGTGCGGCGGGGTGAAAACCCTGCCGCATCGCCTTGTTTCGATTCGACCTTTAAACTTTCCCGTCGCCTGTCTTGTCTTGGGGCCTGTTGAGGCTACGATGCGGCTGCCCGAGCATGGGCGGGGCAACGACTTGCGGCATGCGCGTCTATTATCTCTGCAGCGAAGATTACGCCCGGCTGACCGGCGGTTGGGTCTATAATAGCCGCTTGGCGGCGGAATTGGCGAAACAGGTTTCAGGCTTTTCCGAGCTGTCGGTGCCCATTGCCTTTCCGTGCATCGAAGACGGTGCCAGGGCAAAGCTCGCCAGGGCATTCGCCGATTTTCCGGACGACGCTGTTCTGCTGAGCGACCATCTGCATATCGCCGATCTGGAGCCGCTGTTGCGCGAAAGGCGCTTCGGGGTTGTCTCGATCTTCCACCATTCGCAAGCCATCGAAGACCAAGCCAATGGCGTTTCCGTCGACCGGGGTCCGGAATGGCGCGGGCTTGTGGTTTGCGACGCCGTCATCGTGACATCGGAGGCGACCAAGGGCTATCTGATGCGCCACTACAGCATGCCGTCTGAGCGCGTGCTGGTGGCGATCCCCGGAAACGACCCTGCAATACGCTCGACGCCAGATGGTACTGCCGTTCCGCGCACCCTTTTGTCGGTCGGCGCGGTGATCCCGAGAAAACGCTACGATTATCTCATCGAGGTGGCGCAACAGCTAAGGGCACGCGACTGGCAATGGCTGATCGTCGGCGACCTCGAGCGGCATCCCGACTATGTGGAGGCTCTGAGAAATCAGATCGGCGACGCCGGGCTGGGTCAGGTCATACGCCTGACCGGAGCGGTGCCTGATGCAGATCTTGCGCGTATCTGGAGCACTGCTTCGCTGTTCGTTGCCGCCTCGCAGTATGAGGGCTACGGCATGGCGGTCGCGGAATCACTTCGCCATGGCGTTCCTGTAGTGACCACCTCGTCAGGCGCCGTAGTGACATGGGCGCATGAAGGTGTGGTGTTTGCACCGTCGGAGGATGCATCCGGATTTGCGGCCGTCATCGACGCACTGCTGGCTGAGCCTGATCAGCTTGCCGAGCTGGCCGATGCGGCCTGGACCTTCGGCAGTGCCTTGCCGGATTGGCAACAGACCTTCCGGTATATGGCAGCGCGGATGGAGCAGGTTTTGATGAACCCACGTTTCAGCCAAAGCGCATAAGCTTTGAAAAAGACTCGATAAAAACCCGGCGAGAAATCGCGCCGGGTTTTTCGTCCTTAGAATGACCTGCTATTCGGCCGCCTGGTTTGCCGTCACCGTGACTGCGAGCGTCTTGGTGAGTTCGACCGGGTTGGACATCGCATTGGCCGCGATCATCGCGAATGGCACTGGCGATGCCGGCTTGGCCGCGATTTCCAGCGACTGCGGATCGTCGAGATAGGCGTTCACGGCGGTGGAAATCTGCTTGGCGAGTTCGGGATTCTGCAATTGGCCGCTCATGAAGGGCAGGATGGCCTTGGCCTGGTTGGCAATGTCTTCGGGCTTCGCGCCCTGCTGCTTGGCGACGTAATCGAGAATCTTGCCGGTCAGCGAATCGTCGTCGAAGCGGATCGTGGCGCTGGCCAGGGTAAGCTGCTGCATCAGGCCGAGCATCGCCATGCTTTGGGCGTTGGTGTCCGCGCCCTTCGGCTGCTCGGCCATCTTCTTTTGCAGGTCCTGCATCGATTTCAGGAAGTCCATGGTGTAGCCGCCAAGGTCGAAGGTCATGCCGAGCGTCCCGGCATTGTTGACGGTGATGTCGTATTGCGACAGCTGCATGCGCCCATCCGAGGGCTGCCATGTGCCTTCCGCTTCGACAAAGCCGTCAATGGTCTGGTAGCCGAGGCCTTCGATGGCGCGCTTGGCGTTCGGGTCGGTAACCAGCGACAGGTCGCCGGTGAATTTTTCGACGTTGGCGCTGAACTCCATGGCGGCACCGTCTGTAGGCGGCGTCATCTCGACATGCAGTTGGTCGAGCGTGAAGGCGGGCTTGTCGCCGACCTTGACTGTGAAATTATCAACATCGAGCGTCTCGTAGAGCATCGCGCTTTCGAGTGGATCGGTTGCGCCGGGCGCGGGCAGAACCAGCCCGCCGATTTCGACAGGGCTGGACGTGATGGTCGAGCCGCGCTCGGTGACTTCATAGGGATCGGTGGTCAGCATATCGATGTGATAGCCGCCCTTGTCGGTTTCTTCGATGCCGGTCAGGGTCAGCTTGCCGAGCGGTATGACCTGGGGCGTCTCCGGACCCTGGATCGACAGCTTGGCGCCTTGCAGAACGGTTTCCGCGGCGTCGCCGGTCACACTGTCCCAGGAAAGGTCCATGCTTTGCGTCTTCAGCGCAGCCTGCAGTCGGTCGGCGATGGCGGTCGCATCCTGCGCGAAAGCGGAGCTCAAAGGCACGGTGAGCAGAAAGGTCGAAAGCGTCAGTTTACCCACGGTCGAACGATGGAGCATTTGTGTCTTTCCCTAAGAGTTTGATTCTTTAGCGCCACAACACGTCTTGTACGAACTGGACTGCATCAAGGCATTTCGCCAATTTTGCACGCATTCGGCGAGAAAAGGCAAACCTTAGCTAGGGCGCAGCCGGAATTTGGGAAATCATGCACTGTTGATTTTCGCCGCGGCGTTGCCACCGCTTGCAGCGAATCATCCGCTCCGCTAACCGGAACCCATGGGAAAAAGGCCTTTGCCGCCCGAAGATGGCGGCGGTGATCACATCGAACCGGTCGACCTGAAGGCAGCGCTGGAAGAGCGCTATCTCGCCTATGCGTTGTCCACCATCATGCACCGCGCTCTGCCGGACGTTCGCGACGGGCTGAAGCCCGTTCATCGCCGCATCATGCACGGCATGCGCTTGTTGCGGCTGAATCCCGACCAGGGTTTCGCCAAATGCGCCCGCATCGTCGGCGAGGTCATGGGCAAGTTCCATCCGCATGGCGACCAGTCGATCTATGACGCGCTTGTGCGGCTGGCGCAGGATTTTTCCGTTCGCTATCCGCTGGTCGACGGGCAGGGCAACTTCGGCAACATCGACGGCGATAACGCGGCTGCCATGCGTTACACCGAAGCGCGCATGACCGAGGTGGCGACGGCGCTGCTGGAAGGCATCACCGAGGACGCGGTCGATTTCCGCCCGACCTACAATGAGGAAGACGAAGAGCCCGTCGTCCTTCCGGGCGCATTTCCCAATCTGCTCGCCAACGGATCGTCCGGCATCGCGGTCGGCATGGCCACGTCGATTCCGCCGCATAACGCAGCCGAACTCTGCTCGGCAGCACTGTATCTCATCGACCGCTCCTATGCTTCGGTCGAGGAATTGATGACCTCTCCGGCTGAGTGGGAAAAGATCAAGGACGATCCGGTCGCCCGGCTAGAATGCAAGGTTCGCGGGCCTGACTTCCCGACCGGCGGCACCATGGTCGACAGTTGGGCTTCGGTGGTCAACGCCTATGAGACCGGCCGCGGCGGGTTCAGGGTTCGCGCCAAATGGGCTCAGGAGGATCAGGGCAGGGGCACCTGGACCATCGTCGTCACTGAAATTCCCTATGGCGTGCAGAAGGCACGGTTGATCGAGAAGATCGCAGAGCTTCTGATCGCGCGCCGCCTGCCGCTGCTCGAAGACATCCGCGATGAGAGCGCCGAGGACATACGCGTCGTTCTGGTGCCCAAGAGCCGTGCGGTCGACCCCGGCCTGATGATGGAATCGCTGTTCAAGCTGACCGAACTCGAAACGCGCTTTCCCCTCAACATGAACGTGCTGTCGCGCGGCAAGATCCCGAACGTGCTGTCGCTGAAGTCCGTTCTGCAGGAGTGGCTCGACCACCGGCGCGAGGTCCTGGTGCGGCGTTCCAGGCACCGTCTGGCCGACATCGAGCGGCGGCTGGAAGTGCTTGCCGGCTATCTCATCGCTTATCTCAACATCGACGAGGTCATCCGCATCATCCGCGAGGAGGATGAGCCCAAGCAGGTGATGATCGCCAGATGGGACCTGACGGATGTCCAGGCCGAGGCAATCCTCAACCTGCGGCTGCGCCAGTTGCGCAAGCTGGAAGAATTCGAAATTCGCAAGGAATTCGAAGCGTTGACGGCGGAGAAGAAGCAGATCGAGGATCTGCTGGCCTCCGACGTCAAGCAGTGGAGCACGATCCGCTGGCAGGTCAGCGAGACACGCAAGAAATTTGCTCTCAACACAGAGCTCGGCGCGCGCCGCACCCAGTTCGCGGACGCTCCCGACCACGACGTCGCCGACATTCATCAGGCGATGATCGAGAAGGAACCCGTCACCGTCGTCGTCTCGGAAAAGGGTTGGCTGCGGGCGCTGAAGGGGCATCTCAACGACCTGTCGCTGCTGACCTTCAAGGAGGGCGACAGCCTGAAGCTGGCCTTCCATGCCCAGACGACAGACAAGATCCTGGTCTTCACCACGGGCGGAAAGTTCTACACGATCGGCGCCGACCGCCTGCCGGGCGGACGCGGCCATGGCGAGCCGATCCGCATCATCGTCGACATGGAGAACGACCAGGACATCGTCACCGCCTTCGTCTACGAGCCCAAGCGCAAGCTTTTGGTGGCCTCGCATGAAGGCAGCGGCTTCATCGTCTCCGAGGATGAGGTCGTCGCCAACACCCGCAAGGGTAAGCAGGTGATGAACGTCAAGTCGCCGGACGAGGCGCAGATTTGCGTGCCGGCTAACGGCGACCATGTCGCTATCATCGGCGACAACCGCAAGATGCTGGTCTTCCCGATTTCGGAAATTCCGGAAATGGCACGCGGCAAGGGTGTCCGGCTGCAGCGCTACAAGGATGGCGGCGTTCTCGACCTCAAGATCTTCGCCATCGAGCAAGGGCTTTCCTGGTCTGATTCGTCCAACCGAAAATTCACCCGCATGCGCAGCGAACTGACGGAATGGCTCGGCAATCGCGCTGGCGCCGGAAGGATGGTCCCGAAGGGGTTCCCACGCACCGGCAAGTTCGGCTGAGTCGGCAGCCCAACTTATTTCCGGTTTTACCGCTCGGATAAAGCTTTCGACATGATTGGCCGGTAAGCTATTCTGGTTCGAGCGGGAGTTGTGGGAGCGTATCCAATCTCCCATATTGGGTTGATGGAGCGTATGATCCTTTGAGCATATCCGATCCGAGCAGGCAAAACCGGGAACCGCGCTTCTTCGGCTCCATGTCGGCCAAGCGCGCGCCGCTGGTGTCGCCGGTTTCGGCAGCGCGGTGGCTGCTGGTTCTGATCGTCGCTGCGGGCATCTACTTTTTCCATGGTTTTCTGGTCCCCGTGCTGGCTGCCGTCGTCATTGCTTTTGCGAGCTGGCCGCTGTATCGGCGCCTGCTTGTAGCTGTCGATGGCAACCGTACCGTGGCAGCGACCCTGGCAATTCTCTTCATCGTCGCCTTCCTCGTCGTGCCCATCGCTTTCGCGTCGACCTATGCGGTCAACGAGGTGCGCGAATGGTTTTCCTGGGCGGTGCAGACCAACCGCAACGGCGCCCCGACACCGGAATGGATGCTCAACCTGCCCGGCATAGGCGAGTGGCTCAACGAGCAGTGGGCACGTTATATCGGCCATCCCGGGGCTATCGGCGAACTGTTCCAGCTTCTCAGCGGTGCCAATATCGGCAGCATCTATCGCGGCGTGCTCGCCGCGGGGGGCAGCGCGTTCGGCTATCTGCTGACGCTGCTGTTCATGCTGATCGCCTTGTTCTTCACCTACCGCGATGGCGAAAATTTCGTCGCACAGATCGACCGGCTGGGTGAACGCATCCTGCCGATGCGGTGGGAGCGAATCTCCCGCATCGTGCCGGCCACCATCAGTTCGACCGTCATCGGCATGACCCTGATCGCGATTGGCGAGGGCGTCGTTTTGGGCGTTGCCTACTGGATCGCCGGCGTGCCGTCGCCGATCACGCTGGGCGTACTGACCGGCATCATGGCGCTGATTCCCGGCGGTGCGCCGTTGTCGTTCACGCTCGTCTCGATTTATCTTGTTGCCAGCGGCTCGCTGGTTGCAGGCATCGCTCTGTTCGCCTGGGGCAGTATCGAACTCTTCATCGTCGACAAGACACTACGGCCCAAGCTGGTCGGTGGTCCGATCAAGCTGCCTTTCCTGCCGACCTTCTTCGGCCTCATCGGCGGCGTGAAGACGATGGGTTTCTTAGGGCTCTTCATCGGCCCGGTGCTGATGGCTCTGCTGGTATCGATCTGGCGCGAATGGGTGCGCGAGGTGGAGGCCAGCGACGAGGAGGCGCTGGCTGCGGCGACCTTGGCGACGGAAGAGCACGAAGTGGCCGTCGTCGAACTGGCGAAAAACGTCGAGCCTGACTTGCCGCCACAGCCCCGCGCCAAGTCTCACACGGCCTGACCGGCGCCGCGCGGAATGCGCCGCCGGCTTCGCGATATCTGCCAGAGCGTGTGGATGATCAGCGTTGCAATCAGGATTGCACCGCCGATAAGGCTGTTGCGCGACGGCTGCTCGGCAAAGATCATCCAGACCCAGACCGGCGCCAGCACCGTTTCCAAGAGATAGAACATCGCCACTTCGGGGGCGGAGATATATTTCGGTCCGTTGGCGAGACAGAAGAACGCAATCGGAATGACTACCGCGCCGTTGAACAGGATCCACCATGGCGCTTCGATCCAAACGCCCGCATCGGGCAGCATGACTGCGGCCACCAGAAGCGGCAGAGCCACGGCGACGAGTGCGGCGAAACCCATATCCTTACCGGTCGCGCGGCTGACCGTAATCGCCCCGGCGATCAGAAGGGCGGCGACCAAGGCGAGCATGTCGCCGAACAAATTGCCGGTGCCGACGGAGTCGCCCACGATGATGCCGACGCCAAGCAGCATGAAAGCCATTGCGATCATGGTGGCTAGGCTCGGTCGTTCGCCAAGGAACGCCCAGGAAAGCAGGGCGGCGAACATGGTGTTGAAGGCTAGGATGAAGACTAGGTTGGCCGTCGAGGTGTAAAAGACGGCTGTCAGGAATGCCGTGGAGCTTGCGCCGTATAAAGCAGCGACAAGCAGGCCTGTCCAGCCGGGAACCAGCGCCGGCACATTGCCGCGAATCAGCCTCCAGGCGAACCAGACGATCAGCGTGACACATAGCGTTGCCGCACTGCGTGCGAGCAGTACGCTCCAATGTTCGCCCGAAGCCAAGCGTATGAGCGGAATGTCTAAGGTCAGCACCAAGCCGCCGAAGCCGGTCAGCAGCAGGCCTTTCGCATGATCGGATAGAGATGCAGTCACGACGTTCTCCCTGCCTTGGCAAGGACAAACGCGCCTTTGATCACTCGATCTCGGGCGTGTAACGGTCCCAGCCCTTTGGGCCGAGATGCTCCTGCGGCGTGAACCGTATCTTATAGTTCATCTTTGGCGAACCATTGACCCAGTAACCGAGATAGACGTGGGGCAGACCGAGAGCTCCGGCGCGGGCGATATGGTCGAGAATCATGAAGGTGCCGAGCGAACGATCCTCGAATTCGGGATTATAGAAGGAATAGACCATCGACAGGCCGTCCGCCATGCGGTCGGTCAGCGCCACGGCGATCAGTTCGCCCTGTCCCTTGCCAGTGAGAAAACTATCAGGGCCGCGGCGGCGGTATTCGATCAGCTTGGTTTCAACATGGGTATCCTCGACCATCATGGCGTAGTCGAGAACCGTCATGTCAGACATGCCGCCCTTACGGTGACGGGCGTCGAGATAGCTGCGAAAGAGCGAGTACTGCTCGGTCGAGGGTTCGGGGTTCAACATCGCGCCGACCAGATCGCTGTTGCGCGCCGCGATGCGCCTCATGTTGCGTGTCTGGGTAAATTCGTTTGTCAGTATGCGCACTGAAACGCAGGCTCTGCAGGTCTCGCAGGCTGGACGGTATGCGATGTTCTGCGACCGACGAAAGCCGCCCTGCGTGAGCAAGTCGTTCATCTCGGGAGCCTTATCGCCGACCAGATGCGTAAACACCTTCCGCTCGAACTGTCCCTCGAGATAAGGGCAGGGCGATGGGGCTGTCAGAAAGAACTGCGGCGATTGCGTCGGGTGCTGGGTCATAGATCGCCAAGGGACTCCCATGAATCCCTATAGCTTCCCCCGGAAGCGGAAAAATTCAACTGGCTTCTTGCGCCAAAGCTTCCGCGCAACTTCACTTTTGCGCGCGGAAGCGGCGAAAAAGCCATCAACGGTCGCTTCTGACCACGACGGTGCCGAGCAGCAGGTCGTGCAAGGCGCGCTTTCGGTCGGTGAACAGGGTCACAAGAAGCACCAGGGGCGTTAGGAGGGCGTTGGCAGCCCAGAACAGGATCGAGTGCAGCACGGCAAACAGGCCGTCGACGGTTCGACCGTCCAGGCGGGCGAGCCGGATGCCCATCACGCGCATTCCCACCGTTGCCTGGTTTGGCCCGCCCAGCGTGCTCCAGATGTAGCAAAGCGCCACCAACGGGAAGAGCACGCCAAACAACATCCACCCCAGACCCAGCGTTATGACGCCAAGGACGAAAACGACGATGGCGACCGGTATGAGCAGCAGCCCGACGATCAGATAGTCAATACAGAAAGCGAAAATGCGCCGCGACCGGACACCGTCATAGTTGCGGATGTCGTCAAGGCTGCTGGTGATGATTTCGCCGTCCAGAACGCGAGCGTTCATTCCGTTTTGATTCCTTTCGGGCGCGGGTTGCGTGGGTTGATGCGCCTCAGACCGAAAAATGGGTAATCACAATGCAAAATCAAGATTTCTGGGCATCCAAGGAAATTTTCATTTACGCCTCGGGGCGGTTGAGTTGTGTCACATTCAGGCGCTAGTTTGTGCATTGCAGCAAGAAGGGCGATGCAGAATGAGCAGATATGCAATGCTGGTCATCGGGAGCGGGCCTTCCGGACGTCGAGCCGCGGTTCAGTCCGCAAAGCTTGGCAAGTCGGTGCTGGTCGTCGACAAGGGCCGGCGGCTTGGCGGCGTGTCTGTTCACACCGGAACCATTCCGTCCAAAACGCTGCGCGAAACCGTCCTCAACCTGTCTGGCTGGCGTGAACGCGGCTTCTACGGGCGCGGCTACAGGGTCAAGCAGGACATTGCCGTGGGAGATCTGATCCAGCGGCTCCAGAAGACACTCGATCACGAGGTCGAGGTTTTGCAGCATCAGTTCATGCGCAACGCAGTCAAGCACCAGCGCGCCGCGGCCAGCTTCCTCAGCGCCAATTCCGTCGCTCTGCTGGCCGACAGCGGCGAGCGCAGCGAGGTCGAGTTCGATCACGCGCTGATTTCGGTCGGCACCAAGCCGCACCGCCCGGCAACCATCCCCTTCGACCGCAAGCGCGTCTTCGACAGCGATGAGATGTTGGAACTCGAACGCCTGCCACGCACGCTGACCGTGATCGGCGGCGGCGTCATCGGCGTGGAATATGCCACGATCTTTTCGGCGCTCGATGTGCCCGTCACCCTGGTCGAGCCGCGCCAATCCATCCTCGATTTCGTCGACCGCGAAATCATTGACGATTTCATCCACCAGCTTCGCGACAGAGGCATGGTCATGCGGTTCGGCAGCGGCGTCAGGGAGGTTTTAAGCAAGCCGGACCATGCCGAGGTCATCCTGGCCGACGGTCGCGTGATCCGGTCGGAGATGGTCCTTTACGCCGCCGGGCGTTCGGGCAATGTCGAGGGTCTGGGGCTGGAGGCGATCGGCGTCGAAGCCGATGTTCGCGGCCGAATCAAGGTCGACCCGCACACATTGCAGACCTCGGTTCCCAACATCTATGCCGCCGGCGACATCATCGGCTTTCCCAGCCTGGCATCGACTTCGATGGAGCAAGGACGTGTGGCTGCCTGCCACGCCTTCGGCGTTCCCTTGCCTCCGGCGCCCGAGACCTTCCCCTATGGCATCTATGCCGTTCCGGAGATTTCCACGGTGGGCCAGTCGGAGGAAGAGGTTCGCGCCAGCGGTATCGCCTATGAATGCGGAGTAGCCCGGTTCCGCGAAACCTCGCGCGGTCACATCATGGGCGTGGACAGCGGTTTCCTGAAGCTGATCTTCTCGCTCGAAACCAGAAGGCTTCTGGGGGCGCATATCGTCGGCGAGGGCGCGACCGAACTGATCCATATCGGCCAGGCGGTCATCAACCTGCAGGGCACGGTCGACTTCTTCGTCGAGAACACGTTCAACTATCCGACGCTGGCCGAAGCCTACAAGATCGCCGGTCTGGACGCCTGGAACCGCATGGGTTACGCCGCCTTGCGGGCTGCCGAGTAATGTCAGCCCTTAAGCATCTGGGCGACTTGGGGCGCGAAATAGGTGAGGATGCCATCGCAGCCGGCGCGCTTGAAGGCTAGCAGGGATTCGAGCATCGCCTTTTCGCCGTCGATCCAGCCATTGGCGCTCGCCGCCTTGATCATCGAGTATTCGCCCGACACCTGGTAGGCGAAGGTCGGTACGCGAAACTCGTCCTTCAGCCTGCGGATGATGTCGAGATAGGGCAAGCCGGGCTTGACCATGATCATGTCGGCGCCTTCGGCCAGATCCTGCTCGGTCTCGCGCACTGCCTCGTCCGAATTGGCGTGGTCGATATAATAGGTCTTCTTGTCGCCCTTGAGCAGCCCGGCTGTACCCACGGCTTCCCGATACGGACCGTAGAATGCGGAGGCAAACTTGGTCGCATAGGACATGATCGCCACGTCCTGGAAGCCGTTGGCGTCGAGGGCATCGCGGATCGCGCCGATGCGGCCGTCCATCATGTCGGATGGCGCGATGATGTCGGAGCCCGACGCCGCCTGAAGCACGGCTGCGGCAGTGATTTGCTGTACCGTCTCATCATTGACGATCACGCCGTCCCGCAGGATGCCGTCATGACCGTGGCTGGTGAACGGGTCGAGCGCTACATCGGTTATGATACCGATCTCGGGCACCGCTTGCTTGATGGCGCGTGTTGCCTTGTTGATGATGTTGTCGGCATCGAGAATGTGCGAGCCCGTCTGGTCGCGAAGGTTCATGTCGACATTGGGAAACGTCGCGATGGCTGGGATGCCGAGTTTGGCGGCGCGCTCGGCTTCCTTCACCGCGAAATCCAGCGACATGCGAAACACGCCTGGCATTGCGGCGATCTCCTCGCGGCGACCTTTGCCGTCGACAATAAAGATCGGCCAGATCAGGTCGTCCACCGACAGCCTGCTCTCCTGAACGAGCCGGCGCGACCAGTCAGCCTTGCGCATGCGGCGCAAGCGGCAGCCGCCGGTGATCTCATCGACGCTGCGGCTTGAAAAGGGCTTGCTTGCGGTCATCTTGTTCATCAAAGGACTCCAGATCGCGCGATTTTTAACACAGCCGGTTTGCCAAGACCAATGCGACCCCTTGTTCCAGCGGCATTGACGCGAAGGGACCGCCCGCTTAGCTGTTTCATCCTGCTCGAGCCTCGGAGGATTCTGTTGACACACGACTTTGGCGGCGGCGACGAAATCCGCTTCGAACAGCAGGGCCTTGCCGGTATTGTTACCCTGACGCGGCCCAAGGCGCTCAATGCGGTCACCCACAAGATGGTGCGCGCGCTATCCGCCGCCTTGACCGCCTGGGAAACCGATCCGGCCGTCTCGGCCGTTCTGGTCAAGGCCGAGGGGCGGGCCTTCTCCGCCGGCGGTGACATCCTCGACATTTATCAAGCCGGGAAAGCGGGCATGCCGCCGGTGGACTTCTTCGCCGATGAATACCGTCTGAATGTTCAGATTGCGCGTTATCGCAAGCCTTATGTGGCTTTAGTCGACGGCATTGTCATGGGCGGAGGAGTCGGCGTGTCGTTCCACGGCTCGCATCGGGTGATGACCGAGAACGCGCAGTTCGCCATGCCGGAAGTCGGCATCGGCTTTTTTCCGGATGTCGGCGGCAGCCACATTCTGCCTGAACTGGGCGAAAGCTTCGGCATGTATCTCGGCCTGACCGGCACTCGCATCCGTTATGGCGACGCGTTGTGGTCGGGGCTGGCAAACTACACCGTGAAGTCTGAATATCTGCTCGGCATCATCGAGCGCGTGTCGGAGACCGGCGATGTCGACCTCGCATTGCGCGAGGCCTTCGCGCCGGCCAAGCGGGAGACGGAAGACGCTGATGTTCACGCCATTGCGCGACATTTCTCCAAGGATTCGCTGGCCGGCATCCTGGAAAGCCTTCGTGCGGCCTCGGCAACCGATCCCTTCGCTGCAAAGACGCTAGACACCCTGATGCTGCGGTCTCCTACCAGCCTGCACGTTGCCTTCCGCCAGATCGCTGCGGGCCTCGGGAAATCCATGGAAGACTGCATGCGGATGGAATTCCGCATCCTCAACCGCATGCTGGAGGGCAAGGACTTCTATGAAGGCATTCGCGCCGCCGTGATCGACAAGGATGCTGCGCCGAAATGGTCGCCGCCGCGTCTCGAAGACGTCGATCCAGCGGATATCGACCGTTACTTTCAACCCTTAGGGGAGAGGGAACTGGTGCTTTGACCTATGAAACCGCCAGTCTGAGAAGCCTTCGGCCAAGCCTGGCCGAAGCAGGTCTCGGCTGGTTCCTGAGGCTGGTTGCGCTCTACTGCCTGGCGTTCGGCGTTCTGTACTGGGTGCGGCTGATCGGCATCTATGGCGGCTCGATGTGGCGCTTCGACCTTATGCCGCTGCATTGGCAGGTCGCCTCAGTCACATTGGCCGCGCTGTTTCCATTCGCGGCGAGCGGGTTGTGGATGCAGGCGTCGTGGGGGCCGGTCATCTGGTTCGTCTGCGCTGCCACCGAGACGACCATGTATGTGGTTTATTCCAATCTCTACGGCAGAAGGCTGGCCATCGTGCTGGTGCATGCTGCCATCGCTCTAATCTATTGCGCCTTCCGGTTGCTCATCTGGTGGCAGCGCAGGCGTGCGGAAAGCCGTTCGGAACACGCCGCTTCGGGGCCGGAAAAAATTGCCTAAAAATAAAGGTTAATTGTTTGGGTGCGGGTGACGGTTCGTTAATCGTCTTTCGAAACCCGTGTTGCGTAAGCTCCCGTTAAGCTTGACTTTTAAGTCGAATTTTATCGGCATTCGATAGGTTCGTGCTCAAGGTGATCAAAACAAAAAGTCACCAGGCGACAAACGAGAGGCAAGAACAATGATCAACTCGCGTCCTGCTGCGAAGCCCGCAACTGTATCCGACGAACGCCGCGACGGTATTCGTTCGCTCTACATGGAATCGCTTCAGCTTGTTGAAAGGCTCCACCGCCGTCTACTTGACGTGATCAAGGATGAGTTCGATCGCAACGGCCGCAGCGACATCAATGCTATCCAGGCGCTGTTGCTGTTCAATATCGGCAACGCCGAACTTACGGCGGGCGAGCTGCGCTCTCGCGGTTACTATCTCGGCTCCAACGTGTCCTACAATCTAAAGAAGCTGGTCGAACTTGGCTTCATCAGCCACCAGCGCTCGCGGATTGATCGCCGCTCGGTGCGGATCAGCCTGACCGACAAGGGTCAGGAAGTGGCCGAGGTCGTTGGCGGCCTCTACGAGCGCCACATTGGTTCCATCGAGCAGGTCGGCGGCATCAACAGCGAAGAGTTCATGCAGATGAACCGTGCGCTGCAGCGCCTTGACCGTTTCTGGAACGACACCATCGCGTATCGCATGTAATCGTTAGGTTCTCGACGGGCGGCATCATCAAACCAACAGAGAATGACCGACAAGGACCGGTGGCAGAAATGCCCCGGTCCTGTTTTTTTTGGCCGGTCGGGGAAGGGTGGCCACGCTGCCGCCATATTCCGATGAAAATCCGGTAGCCGGTAGATCAGGCTTCGCCGTCCGCCAGCGTCCGTATCACACTGAAGTGATGCACGGTGAAGAGACCGTGGTTGGCATTTATTAAGCTTGATGAGAGTAAGTTCGCCGGCATGCTTAACGTTTGCCGAACAGGTGGAAGGTCGATCGTTCATGAAAACCAGTCGTCGTAATTTTCTGTACGGTGCAACCGCTGTGGGTGCCTCGTTGGTTGCCGGCCGCGCCAGCGCACAGGACGCAATCTCGGAGCTCCTGGGCGCCAAGCGTCGTGGAAACTGGGATGATCAGTTCGACGCCCGCGCCACCCAGGGCGGCAAGGTGGCAACCACCCTGCCGATCTTTTCCCCGCAGACGGTTTCTTTTGTCGAGCAGGCGATCAACTCCTATGGTCAGATCGTAGCCCAGGGCGGATGGCCGTCCGTTCCGGACACGAAGAAGCTGCAACTCGGCGTCATCGACCCCGATGTCGCCGCCTTGCGCCGCCGACTCATGGTTTCCGGTGACCTGTCCTCACGGGCCGGTGTGTCGAATGCGTTCGATACCTATGTCGATGCTGCAGTGAAGCGCTTCCAGGCCCGTCATGGCCTGCCGGCCGACGGCGTTCTCGGCCAGTACAGCTACGCCGCCATGAATGTCAGCGCTCCGGTTCGTCTTGGCCAGCTTCAGACCAACCTTACCCGTCTGCGCGAAAAGGCCGGCACGCTCGGAAGCCGCTATGTCGTCGTCAACATTCCGGCAGCCCAGATCGAGGCGGTGGAGAACGACCGTGTCGTGCTGCGCCACACCGCGATTGTCGGCAAAATTGACCGCCAGACTCCGATCCTCGCGTCCAAGATCAACGAGATCATCGTCAATCCTTATTGGAACGCGCCTGAATCGATCGTTCGCAAGGACATCATTCCGCTAATGCGCAAGGATCCGGAATATCTGAAGAAGAACGCCATTCGTATTCTGGGGCCGCAGGGCGAGATCGACCCGACGACCATCGACTGGTCTACCGAAGATGCGGCCAAGTTCCGCTTCCGCCAGGATCCGGGCAAGATCAACGCCATGGCTTCGGTCAAGATCAACTTCCCCAACAGCCATGCGACCTACATGCACGACACGCCGTCGCAGGGCCTGTTCAACAAGCTGATGCGCTTCGATTCGTCGGGCTGCGTCCGCGTCCAGAACGTGCGCGATCTCGTCACCTGGATCATGCGCGACACGGCAGGCTGGAATCGCCAGCGCTTCGAACAGACCATCAAGAGCGGTGAGAGCACGCCGGTCGCGATCACCAATCCTGTGCCGGTCTATTTCGAGTATGTTTCTGCCTGGTCGACCGGCGACAGCGTCGTCCACTTCCGCGACGACATCTACCATCTCGACGGCGCGCGCGAACTGCAGCTTTCTTCCGCGATCTGATCGAACAGCAATTTTTGCAAAAGCCGTCCCTCGGGGCGGCTTTTTCTTTTGGCGCTTTGGCGTAAAGCGGCAAACGAATTTCGCAGTGAGAGCGTGGCAGGCCTGCGGCAAGTGTGTTAATGGCCCGCCTGTATCCGCCTTTCCCTTACGGACACCGAGGAAATCACCATCATGGCATCCGCTTCGAAGACCAAAGACTTCTTTGAAACCCCGCTCGCAGAGATCGACCCGGAGATTTTCGGCTCGATCCGCAACGAACTGGGCCGGCAGCGCCATGAGATCGAACTGATCGCGTCGGAAAACATCGTCTCGCGCGCTGTGCTCGAAGCGCAGGGCTCGATCATGACCAATAAATATGCCGAAGGTTATCCGGGCAAGCGATATTATGGCGGCTGCCAGTATGTCGATGTCGCCGAAACCCTTGCCATCGAGCGCGCCAAGCAACTGTTCGGTTGCAACTTCGCCAACGTGCAGCCGAATTCGGGCAGCCAGATGAACCAGGCGGTGTTCCTGGCGCTGCTGCAGCCGGGCGACACCTTCATGGGCCTCGACCTCAACTCCGGCGGTCACCTTACCCATGGCTCGCCGGTCAACATGTCCGGCAAGTGGTTCAACGTCGTCTCTTACGGCGTGCGCAAGGACGATAATCTCCTGGATATGGAAGAGATCGAAAAGCTCGCCCAGCAGCACAAGCCGAAACTCATTCTCGCTGGCGGCACCGCCTATTCGCGCGTCTGGGACTGGAAGCGCTTCCGCGAGATCGCCGACAGCGTCGGCGCCTATTTGATGGTGGACATGGCCCATATCGCAGGTCTCGTGGCCGGCGGCGTCCATCCGTCGCCAATCCCGCATGCACATGTCGTGACCACGACCACGCACAAATCGTTGCGCGGGCCACGCGGCGGCATGATCCTCACCAACGATGAGGATATGGCCAAGAAGATGAACTCGGCAGTGTTTCCGGGCCTTCAGGGCGGCCCGCTGATGCATGTCATCGCAGCCAAGGCGGTCGCGTTCGGCGAAGCGCTGAAGCCTGAATTCAAGTCCTATGCGCAGAACGTGGTCAACAACGCCAAAGCCTTGGCGGAGAGCCTCAAGGACACCGGGCTCGACATCGTTTCCGGCGGCACCGACAACCATCTCATGCTGGTAGACCTGCGTCCCAAGAACGCCACAGGCAAGCGCGCGGAAGCCGCACTTGGCCGCGCCAACATCACCTGCAACAAGAACGGCATTCCGTTTGATCCCGAGAAGCCGTTCGTGACCTCCGGCATCCGCCTTGGCACCCCCGCCGGCACGACGCGCGGCTTCGGCGAAGCCGAGTTCCGCGAGATTGGCTCGCTGATCGCCGAGGTGCTCGACGGCCTGAAAATTGCCAACTCGGATGAGGGCAATGCCGCGGTCGAGGCCGCGGTGAAGACCAAGGTCGTGTCGCTGACCGAACGCTTCCCGATGTATTCCTATCTCGCTTGAGCCTGCGCGGGCGGCGCATCAACGCTGCCCGTCAATGCCTTGATACGGCGGGCAAATGGCCAATCTCCATCCGGATGTGGGCTAGTGCTTTAATCTCGGCGCATCTTGCTCTAGACCTTGGCTGCCGAGGAATCGCAGCCAGGGATTGTCATGCGTTGCCCATATTGTCAGTCTGAAGACACGCAGGTGAAGGACTCGCGTCCTGCCGAAGACGGCGCGGCCATCCGCCGCCGTCGAATCTGTCCGGTTTGCGGAGGCCGCTTCACCACCTTCGAACGCGTGCAATTGCGCGACCTCATCGTGACCAAGAAGTCGGGCCGCAAGGTGCCATTCGATCGCGACAAGCTGGCGCGGTCCATCGAAATCGCCTGCCGCAAACGCAATGTCGATCCCGAGCGCATCGAACGCGCCGTCAGCGGCATCGTTCGCCAGCTCGAAAGTTCTGGCGAGAGTGAGATTGCGTCGGGAGAAATCGGTCGGCTGGTCATGGATGCTCTGAAGTCGCTGGACGATGTCGCCTATGTCCGGTTTGCTTCCGTCTACCGCAACTTCCGCGAGGCCAAGGATTTCCACGATGTCCTGGGCGAGTTGAAGGGCGAAGAAGATGGGGCCGAGCGATGACAAGCAAAGGTGTTTCCCATCATGACAAGCTCGACCGGCGCTATATGGCAGCGGCTCTTCGGCTGTCGCGCCGCAATCTGGGCCTTACCTCGACCAATCCGTCCGTCGGAACTTTGATCGTCCGCAATGACGGGTCGGGGCCTTACATCGTTGGGCGCGGCATCACCGCCAGCGGTGGTCGCCCACATGCGGAGACTGTCGCGCTCGCGGAGGCGGGCGAACTGGCGCGCGGAGCCACGGCTTACGTGACGCTCGAGCCTTGCGCGCATCATGGGCGGACACCGCCTTGCGCAGAGGCGCTGGTGACCGCAGGCATTGCACGGGTCGTCGGAGCAGCCAGCGACCCCGACCCGCGCGTTTCGGGGAAAGGCTATGCCATTCTGCGGGCGGCAGGACTTGAGGTGACCGAGGGCGTACTGGCCGAGGAGGCCGCATGCCAGATGGCGGGTTATATGAGACGTTCGGTGAGCAAGCGACCGGAAGTGATTCTAAAACTTGCGCTTTCCAGCGATGGCATGATTGGCCGTCGCGGCGAGGGGCAGGTGGCGATCACCGGCGATATTGCGCGGCGCCAACTCCACATGCTGCGCGCAGAATGCGATGCAATCCTGGTGGGCATCGGCACCGCACTTGCTGACAACCCGGAACTGACCGTTCGTTTGGCCGGTCTGAAGGGGCGGTCGCCGGCCAGAATCGTTCTCGATGGGCAGGCGCGCCTGCCTGAGGATTCGAAGCTGGTGCTATCCTCCGGCGAAGTGCCGCTCTATGTGGCGGTTCTGCCTGGAGCGGATGCAAGGCGACGCGAAGCGTTGGAGAGGCTGGGCATCCAAATTCTGGCGACCGAAGACTATGAAGGGCGCATGGCGCTCCCCGAACTGCTTGAGGATCTGGCAGCGCGCGGCATGTCCAGCGTGATCGTCGAGGGTGGCGCAGAGACGGCGAAAGCGTTTATCGAGGAAGGTCTGGTCGACCGCATCTGTCTGTATCGCGGCCCGGAGGAAATCGGCGAGGGCGGGATCGATGCTCCGATCGACGAAACACGTATCCCCGCCGGCTTTCATCTGGTCCGCGAAGAGAATTATGGCGAGGACCGCTATATGGAATGGGTGAGGGCGGTCTGATGTTCACAGGCATCGTAAGCGATATCGGCACCGTGGCCTCGGTTGCCCCGCTCGACGAGGGCGTGCGATTGCGCATCCAAACCGCTTACGATCCATCGACGATCGATATCGGCGCGTCGATTGCCTGTGCAGGCGTCTGCTTGACGGTCGTGGCACTTCCTGAAGCCGGATCAAATGATCGGTGGTTCGAGGTCGAGGCTTGGGAGGAAGCCCTTCGACTGACGACAGCGTCGTCTTGGTCCGCAGGACGCCCCATCAATCTGGAACGCGCCTTGAAAGTGGGCGATGAACTTGGCGGTCATATCGTCTCGGGTCATGTCGACGGGATGGCTCGCATTGTGGCGCGCGAGACCGAAGGCGAGGCCGTACGTTTCCGTATCGAGGCACCCGATGATTTGGCTCGGTTCGTCGCGCCCAAGGGCTCGGTGGCGCTCGATGGCACATCGCTGACGGTCAATAAGGTCGATGGAAATGTGTTCGATGTCCTTCTCATCCATCATTCGCTGCAGGTGACCACTTGGGGCGAGCGGGCGGAGGGCGATCCGCTGAATATGGAAGTCGACACGATGGCGCGCTATGCGGCGCGGCTGATGGAATTCGACGCTTTAAAACGCAAATAAGCCCCCGCACCAGAAGTGCAGGGGCTTATATCGGCGTTAACCCATTACATCGGGTTTACGAGAACGGTTTTCACGATCGTCGCGTCGTTTTCGTCGGTGTCGATCGAAACGCTCTTACCAACCGCTACTTCCGGTGGGATGGCGACGTCTGCCGGGATGGTGAAGCTGGTGCCGTCTTCAAAAGTAATCACGCGAGATTCCGCGTTATACTCTTTAACAACACCATTGGTCTGGGCAGCGAAAGCGCCGCCTGCGAGGAATGTTACTGCTGCAAGAGCCAGAACAAGTTTCTTCATTTGAAATCTCCCTGAATTCTATCTGTCTTGGGTCGCCTGCTTATCTTGCAGAGCGTACCCAATAAGCTTTTCAGGACTGTTTGGTTTCCTTGGGGACGGTAAACCAGCCTCACAAAGTGGTCACAGATTGTTGAGCGGAGATTGGGGGAACCAATTTCAATAGGCGTTTTCGGTGTTCAGAAGCCGGATCGGCGTCAGTGCCAGAATTTTCAGGTCGAACCACAGCGACCAGTTCTCGATGTAATAAAGATCGAGCTCCGTCCGCATTCGGATTTTCTCGTCCGTATCCATCTCGCCGCGCCAGCCATTGATCTGTGCCCAACCCGTGACCCCGGGCTTGACCTTGTGTCGGGCGAAATAGCCATCCACCACTTCGGTGTAGAGCAGGTTATGCGACTGCGCCGCAATCGCATGCGGGCGGGGACCGACAAGCGACAGGCTGCCGAACAGCGCATTGAAGAACTGCGGCAACTCGTCGATTGAGGTCTTACGGATGAAACGTCCCACGCGTGTGACGCGCGGATCGTTCTTGGTCACCGATTTCTTCGCGGTCGGATCGGACTGGTCAGTGTACATCGAACGGAACTTGTAGACTTCGATAATCTCGTTGTTGAAGCCGTGGCGTTTCTGCTTGAAGAGGACCGGTCCCTTGGAATCCAGTTTGATCGCAATCGCCGTGATCAGCATGATGGGCGAGAAGACGACGATGCCGAGAAGGCTGAAGGCGATATCGAAAATGCGCTTGGCGACCGAATCCCAGTCGGTGATCGGCTTGTCGAAGATGTCGAGCATCGCAACCGCGCCGATATAGGAGTAGGCGCGGGGACGGAACTGCAACTGATTGGAATGGGCCGACAGGCGGATGTCGACGGGCAGCACCCAAAGCTTCTTGAGTAGCTGAAGCACTCGTCCTTCCGCCGTGAGCGGCAGCGACACGATCAGCATGTCGACACGCGCGATGCGGGCGAATTCGACGAGTTCGGAAATGGTGCCAAGTTTCGGATAACCGGCAACGATCGGCGGCGATCGGACATCGTCGCGGTCGTCGAAGATGCCGCAGATGCGTATGTCGTTATAGGGCTGCTGTTCCAGCTGGCGGATCAGAACCTCAGCGGCTTTGCCGCCACCGACGATGACAGCGCGGCGCTCCATGCGTCCGTTGCGAGCCCAGCGCCGCAGCACCGTCGACACGATCAGCCGCAATGCCACGAGCAGAACGAAACCGACCGCGAACCAGGTGCCGAAAAGCAGGCGTGAGAAGTCGGAGGAGATTTTCAAGAAGAAGGCAACCACCGCCATGAGTGCGAAGGTTCCGGCCCAGCCGAGAAGGATGCGCGTCAGCGAGCGGAGCGGCCGCATCACAGCCTGAATCTGGTAGCAGTCGAGAATGTCGAGAATGATGACCGCCACGGCCGAAACCACGGCTATGACCATCAGATATTGCCAGACGAGGTGGCTGAAGAAGCTGACGTTGAAGGCGTAGAGCGCGATGCCCGACAGGAACAGGACGCCAAATTCGATGAGATGCAGAACCCCACACACCATGACAGGCGACAGCGTATCGGCACGATACTGAGCCGCCACCTGCCGCGCCACCTCGTTGAGATTGCCGCTGTCGCCGTTCTGTCTGGTCTCAGCACTGCGGACGGACTTCGCCGAGAAGCGGCCCGCCGGATCGATCTCTTTCATAAACAGGTCCTGTCGCCTCTTGAGCGTTGCATAGCGCAAATCCGCTAAAAAAGCTTGAAATCTCGTCAAGCAAACAAGCGCAACCCACCGGAAGCGTGACGGAATACGCTTCCGGCGGGAAGAGGGGGCGGGCTACGCGAGACCTTTAAAACCCGCAGTCATGAACCGGTGTCTTCCCTAACGAGGGGTTGAGAAGAGAAGTTTGCCGGTTGCTGTTCGTGAAATCGTGGTGGCGGAACTCGTGCCGCTGCGCCCTAGAACAGGCGCTCGCGGATGTAGATCGTGTCTCCCGGAATGATGGGATCGGAAATCAGCACCCGACCGGTGACGACATTGCCGTTAACGGAGCGGGTGATGTCGGCATCGACTTGCGAAGCGCGAGGCGTGAAGCCGCCCGCCATCGCGATTGCCTGCTGGACCGTCATGCCCGGGACAAAAGAATACTGCCCTGCCGCGCCGACTTCGCCCATGACGAACACCGACCGGTAGCGGTCGACTTCCACCGCAACGTCGGGGTCGCGCAGATAGCCTTCGCGCAGCCGAGCGGCGATTGTGCCTTCAATTTCCTTGGCGGTTTTCCCCCGCGCTGCCACCGCTCCGACTAGCGGGAAGGAAATGTAGCCGGACTGGTCGACGCTATAGACGTTGGTCAGGCCGTCCTGCTCGAAAACGGTGACGCGAACGCGGTCGCCGGCCCCCAGCCGATAGGGCTCGTCGATTGCGGCATGAAAGGCTTCCGGAGCGGGGCGATAGGTCGAGCAGCCTGCCACTGCGAGCAGCATCACCGCGACAACCGCCTGGCTGAGGTGAGAGAAGCTTTTCATATCTCAACGGCTACCTTTTGAATGGTCGCGAGCTGCGAAGCGGCGATATCAGGATCGAACTCGTTATGACCTTGTTAGGGTTAATGGCCGGTAAAGGCCTGGCGCAAACCGCGAAGAAGGTGGGTCGGGGAACGCTGAGAGGTCCCAGAGGGTGTTTAGACGCGTCTTTAACCACCGAGTTACCATGTTTGTTTACCGTGACGGCTTCCTCCTGCGGAGTAGGGAGCATGTCCAACGTACTGAGCAGCCATCAAAGCCTCCAAACAGTGAGCCTCGCGGCCCGCTGGAGACCCATCGCTGCGTTCGTTCTCCTCTCCTGCCTAGCAGCCTATGGCCTCGGCACGCAGTTGCCCGAACGCTATCGGGCCGAGGCTCGTATCCTGATTGACGGGCTAGACACTGACCGTGGCGTCGCCGCTGTGGAGCAGAGCATCGCCGGCCAGATCGGCCTCATCCTCTCCGACGAGAGCTTGAAGCGTGCTGCTGACCGTCTCGATCTTGAAACCCGCGGCGAATTCGGCGGAGGCGAGGCTGGTTGGCTGGACAGTTGGAAAATCCGCTTCGGTCTTGTTCCGGATCCCGAAAGGATGTCGGCGGAAGCGCGCACATTGGCGGCGATGCGTGACAGGCTGACGGTTCGGCGGGCCGACGGGCGGCTGATTGCGATAGAATTTTCGGCGGAAGACCCTGACGTCGCGGCCGCCGTTCCCAATGCCCTGGCAGACGGGTTCGAGACTTTGCGGCAGAATGACGATTCCGTGGGACGGTTGCCGGTCAGCCGGGTTATAAGCCGTGCGACGGCGCCTGCTGAACCCTACTATCCAAGTCTGCTCCGGATCGTCGGCATGACATTCATCCTCTCCGTCTTGATTGCCTGTGTCGTGGCGCTGATTGCCGCTGCGATTTTCAGGCACAGAAGGGTATTCCAGCCGTCGATGCAGTCAATCTCGTTGATCGGCATGCCGGCAGACACCCCGCGCAACCTGTTTTCCGAAGCAGACGAGCCGCAGGCCAGAACCGTTGGTGCCATCAAGGAAAAGCCGCGTTCCGTCTATGGTGGCGTGCCACTCGGCATCGATGTCGAAACCGCCGCCGAACGGCTTATCGCAGGCGGCACGGCGCGTGCGGTCTTTCTCTCGCCCGAAGGCGACGACGCAGCGGCGAGTTCGGTGCTGGTTGCGCGGGAAATTGCCGATGCGGGGCTGCGTGTGCTGCTGCTCGACCTGACTGCATCGGCCGCGGCTTCCAGCCCGATGCTCGACCGGCGCAGCCACCCGGGAATCACCGACCTGCTCGCCTCAGAAGCGCAGTTCAGCGAGGTGATCCATGCCGATCATTATTCAGCCTGTCACGTCATCCCGAAGGGAAACGCCGACCCCGTGCGCGCCATGCGTGCGGCCGACCGATTGCCCATCATCCTGCACTCGCTGATCACCGCCTACGACATCGTGGTGGTGGAATGCGGACCCGCCGATCCGTCGGGCGTCCACAGGGTTGTCGGCGAAAGCACCACCATCCTGGTCAGCCATATCGAAGCTGGAGAGGCGGTAGCGCGCGCGCTCAAGAACATGGCGGCTCACGGCTATACGGACGTCACCTTGGTCCGCCCAGAACGCGCCATGCAGAGGTGGAACGAGGGCCGTTCGGTCGCATAGACCTTATCGGCGTTGTGTCGCCTTAGGGTCCTTCACCATCCACTTGATGATCAGCATGGCCGGCAGGATCCAGACGAGGCCGCCGAGCGCGAAATAGATGAAGTGGACGAGAGGGCCGGATTCGGCGAGTTGCGCCACCGCGATCAGCGTCGCCACCATCGAGTACACGATGACCAGCAGGACCAAGAGCACCGTTCCGATCAGCTTCTTCAGGCGCACAGGCATGGTCGTCTCTCCGTTCGGCTTTCGCATAAGCCCTCGAGCCTGCCTGCGCAACCTTGCAAGCGGCGCGACGGCGTGTCGCGCGGGCCGAACTTGCCTGTTTCCATCCGATGGTCCACCTATCCGGCGGATTGGAACAGGAGAAGGTCGCCATGGCCTCCGTCGAAGCAGCGCCTCTGGTCGCGCGTGACCGTGAACTCGCCAACCGGGCGATGATCCGCGGCTGGCTCTATGTCGTGCTCTTCTTCTTGTTCGCCATCGTTCTGGTTGGCGGCGCCACGCGCCTGACGGAGTCCGGGCTTTCGATCACTGAATGGAAGCCGATCCATGGCATCATCCCGCCGCTGTCGGACGCCGAATGGCAGGAAGAGTTCCTGAAATACCAGCAAATCCCGCAATATCAGATCCTGAACCAGGACATGACGCTGGACGGCTTCAAGACGATCTTCTGGTGGGAGTGGGCGCATAGGGTCCTGGCGCGCGGCGTTGGTTTCATCTTTGCGGTGCCGCTTTTGTATTTCTGGTTCAGCCGGCGCATCGAGCCCGGTCTCGGTCCGAAGCTGGTCGGCATTCTTGCGCTCGGCGGTTTGCAGGGCGCGGTCGGCTGGTGGATGGTGGCTTCCGGCCTTGTCGAGCGGACAGAGGTCAGCCAGTACCGTCTGGCCACGCATCTAACCATCGCCGCGCTCATCTTCACCGCCACCATGGTCGTGGCGCGCGGATTGGCGCAACATCACGCAGCCCCCGCCGACCGGGTCACACAGAAGTTTGCTGGCTGGATCGTCGTGCTGGTGCTCTTCCAGATATTCCTCGGCGGCCTCGTGGCAGGGCTGGATGCCGGCCTGACCTACAACACCTGGCCGTTGATGGATGGCGCCGTCATTCCCGGCGATATGCTGATCATGCAACCCGTGTGGCACAACTTCTTCGAGAACCCGAAGACGGTGCAGTTCATCCACCGCGGCGGCGCTTATCTGCTCCTCGCGCTGACCTTGTGGCATATGATTGCCACGCACAGGCGGCAGCCAGGTACGACCCATGGACGGCGTGCGCTGATCCTCTTCCATCTCGTGCTGCTGCAGGCGATCATCGGCGTCGTCACGCTGCTGATGCAGGTCGACATCCATTGGGCCCTGCTGCACCAAGGCTTTGCGCTGGTCACGCTGGGCTTTGCCGCAGCCCACTGGCGCGCGACCAAGGGTAGCTATCCGCTGCCCACGGAAATCGCCGTCAGAAGCTGAGCCGGACCGAGCGAATCGCTTCGGCGACAATCAGTTACAGCCGCACTTTCCAGATGCGGCTGCTGAATGTTTCCGCGATGAGAACGGCACTGGCGATATTCCAGCGGTCCGGGAACGCCGGATCGTGCATTCAGTGCGTCGCACCGAGCATCAGATCCATGTTCTGCACGGCTGCACCCGAAGCGCCCTTGCCGAGATTGTCGAGCAGGGCGACGAGATTGGCCTGGCCCTTTCCTTCCGTACCGAACACGAACAGCTTCATGCGATCGGTATCGTTGAGTTCGGTCGGGTCCAGCCGCGCCAGCCTGGCGCTATCTGCCAGCGCTACCACCTCGACGATATCCTGGCCGGCGTAGTGCTGGAGGAGCGCCGCATGCAGGTCCTGTAGGGTGGGACTGCCGTTCAGGTCGCTGAGATGCAGCGGCACCTGTACGATCATGCCTTGTGCGAAGCGGCCCACCGATGGGGAAAAGATCGGGCGCTTTGCCAAGAGGCCATGCGTCTGCATTTCGCCGACATGCTTGTGGGTAAGCGGCAAGCCGTACAGGAAATGCGGCGCGGCGATATGCTCCGGGTTCGAGGCATCCTCCATCTGCGCGATCATCTGTTTTCCGCCGCCCGTGTAACCGGAGACCGCGTTGACGGTGACAGGGTAGTCGGACGGCAGGATGCCAGCGGCAACCAGCGGCCGGATCAGGCCGATGGCGCCCGTCGGATAGCAGCCGGGATTGGCGACAAGCCGAGCCTTGGCGATGCGTTCGCGCTGCGCTGCGTCCATCTCAGCGAAGCCGTAGGCCCAGTCGGCGTGGGTGCGGTGGGCGGTCGAGGTGTCGATGATGCGGGTAGAATTGTCGCCTTCGAGAATGGCGACGGATTCCTTGGAGGCGTCGTCGGGCAGGCAGAGGATAGCGATGTCCGCCTCGTGCAGCAGCTCGGCGCGTTTGTCCTTGTTGCGGCGTTCGGACTCGGGAATGGACAGCACCGCGAGATCGTCGCGAGCAGCGAGGCGCGTGCGGATCTGCAGACCCGTGGTGCCGTGTTCGCCGTCGATGAAGATTTTCGGTTTCATACCAGCCATTCCGTAAGTGCGTGTTGTTTCAGTGCCTTGCGTCCGTTGCCGGACTCAGGATTTCAAGCCCGTTCGCGGGCGCGTTTCTCGGCGAGAAGCCCGAGATAGTGCATCGCGACCGTCGAGCCGGCGATTGCCGTGATATCAGCATGATCGTAGGCCGGCGCAACCTCTACAACGTCGGCGCCCACCATGTCGATATGGCCCATCTGGCGCAGCACCGACAATATCTTGGCGGAAGACGGTCCGCCGGCGACCGGCGTGCCAGTCCCGGGTGCGAAAGCTGGATCGAGGCAGTCTATATCGAAGGTGACATAGGTTTTCTTGCCCCCGGTTCGCTCGGCGATGGCATAGGCGATGTCGACGGCGCGCAGTTCTTCGACCTCATGGCCATAGAGAATCTTGATGCTGAAATCGTCCGGCGCATGGGTGCGGATGCCGATCTGGATGGAGCGGTCGGGATCGATGAGACCTTCCTTGACCGCGCGGCCGACGAAAGAGCCATGATCGATGCGTTTCCCATCGTCAGGCCATGTGTCCTGGTGGGCGTCGAACTGCACCAGGGCCAACGGACCATGGATGGCCGCATGCGCCTTGAGAACCGGCCATGTCACATAGTGGTCGCCCCCAAGCGTCAGCAGGAACGCCCCGGATCTCAGGATTTTCGCTGCCTCGCGCTCGATGGTGCCCGGCGTTTTCTGATGGTTGCCGCTGTCGAGCAGGCAGTCTCCATAGTCGATCACAGAGAGTTCGTTGAACAGATCGCGTCCGAAGGGATATTGCGGATCATTGTCGAAAATCGCCGACGCGCGGCGGATCGCCTGCGGGCCAAAACGTGCGCCGGGACGGTTGGTCACGGCTGCGTCGAACGGGATGCCCCAGACGGCGACGTCGACGCCTTTCAGGTTTTTCGTATAGCGCCGACGCATGAAGGAAAGCGCACCTGCATAGGTCGGGTCCGTTGCCCGACCGGTGTTTTTGGTGGCGGTGAAGGCGTGATCGATCGACGATGACGGCATGGGCTATTCCTTCATGCAGTTTTCAGGGCACCGTTATTCGCCATTCGTTTCAGAAATGCGACCGCTTTCTGTGTGGTGGCTTCCCCGCGTCCACTTTACCGCGGCGCATCCGAGGCATCGGCTATCGGTTTGGTGGCCGAGATCGCGTAACGGTGCTGTATGCCTCGCGCCATTGCCGAAAATGCGTTCCAGTGCTTCGACTGCGCCTTGTGGATCTGCCGCAGATCGACATCCACCCGAACATCGTGGAAACCCGCAGCCGTGACCAGATCGGCGACATCGTTGGCCCGCGCGCCGCCTGAGAAATGGACGCGGGAGAGAATGCTCCTGTGCGCTTCCATCATGTCCGGTGACGCGGGGACTGCGTCAGCTTTCAAGAGACCGAATTTCTGCAGCAGCTTTGCAAGCCGCTTCAGCGCTTTTTCAGTGAATCCGGCGGTGACGAAATCCCCGTCCACGATCAACAGGCGTCCACCGGGTTTCAATACCCGCCTCCACTCCGCGAAAGCCGCCTTCGGATCCACCAGCGTCCACACCAGATGGCGGGTGACGACGACGTCATAGGTGCTGTCCGGTTCCATCGTGTTTTCCGCGTCGCCCAAGCGAAAGCGAATTGAGCGGCCGCGCTTTCGTGCTTTGGCGCGCGCGAGATCGAGCATCGGCTCGGCCCAGTCGAGGCCCGTCACGGCAAAGCCGAGATCGTCAAGCAGATGCGAAACCACGCCCGTTCCGCTGGCAAGGTCTAGCGCCTGACGACCGTTACCCTCTCCAAGATGACGGAGAATCAGCTTCTGCCAGGCCTCCCGCTCGGCATCGGTGAAAATTTCGTGGCCGGGCGACAGGTCGAAGGTTGCGGCGCGCGCCGACCAATAGGCTTTGATCTCGTCGCGGAGACCGTAATTCGATGCGTGTTCCAATCAATGCTCCAGAAGTGCGAACGACGATTCAAATCGGGAAGAGCGGTAGATATTACTTGACGATTTTAATCAAGAAATTGTACACGCGCCACATATCCACGGAGTGAATGTTGATGCGCACTATGTCCAGGGCGACCGTTTTGGCAACGGGGCTTCTTCTTGCAACGGTCTGGCCGGCATTGGCCGATAAAGTCACCGTTACCGACGTCACAGGCCGTCAGGTCGAGGTCGAGGCTCCGGTCAAGCATGTGATCCTCGGTGAAGGTCGCCAGATCTATTTCCTTGCCGCGCTGGACAAGCAGAACCCGTTCGAGCACGTCGTTGGATGGCGCGACGATCTGCCGAAAGCCGACCCCGAATCCTACCAGGCCTATCTGGAAAAGTACCCCGATATCGCAAAGCTGCCGACTTTCGGCGGCATGAAAGACGGCACGTTCGACATTGAACAGGCGGTGTCGCTGAAGCCGGACGTCATCATGATGAACGTCGATGCCAAGACGGCGACGGAAGAGGCGGGTTTCATCGAAAAGCTCGACAAGGTCGGCATTCCGCTGGTCTATGTCGACTTCCGCGAGAAGCCGATGCAGAACACCGAACCGAGCATGCGCATCATGGGCAAGCTTCTGGGCAAGGAGCAGTTGGCCGAGGACTTCATCAAGTTCCGCGCCGACAGCATCAAGCGCGTGACCGACGTTCTCGACGAAAAGAAACCGGAAAAGCCTCTCGTCTTCATCGACCGGGCAGGCGGTTATTCCGACGACTGCTGCATGTCCTTCGGCGACGAGAATTTCGGCAAGATGGTCGAGATCGCCGGTGGCATCAACATGGCCAAGGACATCATCCCGGGCACCTTCGGCGTCGTGAACCCCGAGCAGATCATCGCGTCCAATCCTGATCAGATCATCGTCACCGGCGGCACGTGGGAAGCCTATGTTCCCGGCGGCGATTGGGTTGGCCTTGGATATGGCGCTGACCTAATCGAAGCCCGCCGTAAGCTGGAGAACCTGACCAAGCGTCCGGCTTTCACCGAGGTCAAGGCGGTGCAGGAGGGCAATTTCCACGCAATCTGGCACCAATTCTACAACAACCCCTATCAGTTCGTCGCCATCCAGGAGATTGCGAAGTGGCTGCATCCGGAATTGTTTAGCGACCTCGATCCGGAAGCGACCTTCAAGGAACTGCACGAGCGGTTCCTGCCGCTCGACTACAAGCCGGGATATTTCGTCTCGCTGAAAGACAAGTAAGCCATGACCGATATGGCTGTTGAGGCTACGGCTACGGGGCGCGATCAGTATCGCGCCCTTGCCTTTAGGCGCATCGTCATCCTGTCTGTTCTGGCGTTTGCGCTCGCAGTCAGCGTGTCCGTCGACATGGCGCTCGGGCCGGCGAATTATTCGCTGACGCAGGTGCTGAGCACGATCTTCGATCCTGCCACAGCCGCAAACCAGCTCCGCGTCGTCATTTGGGATATCCGGATGCCGATCGCGTTGATGGCGATCACAGTTGGCGCCTCGCTATCGGTTGCCGGCGCCCAGATGCAGACGATCCTGTCGAACCCGCTTGCCAGTCCCTTCACGCTCGGTATCTCCGCAGCTGCCGCCTTCGGCGCCGCGTTGGGGCTTGTCGGCGGCGTGGCGCTCTTCCCAGGCGCGGTGCAATATATGGTCCCCATCAACGCCTTCGTCATGGCAATGGCGGCGGCACTTTTCATCCATTTCGCCTCCACCATGCGCGGCGTCAGCGTCGAAACCATCGTCCTGTTGGGTATCGCGCTGGTGTTCACCTTCAACGCAGCGCTATCGCTGCTCGAATATCTCGCTTCCGAGCAGGCGCTGGCAGCCGTCGTCTTCTGGACCATGGGCAGCCTGACCAAGGCGACCTGGGCGAAGGTTTACGTCACCGCCGCCATCCTCGTCGTCACAGTGCCGCTGTTCATGCGCAACGCCTGGGCTCTGACCGCCCTGCGGCTGGGCGACGACAAGGCCGCCAGCATGGGCGTGAATGTCCGTCGGCTGCGGTTGACGACGATGATGACGGTTAGCCTGCTGGCTGCAATTCCGGTATCCTTCGTCGGCACGATCGGGTTCGTCGGCCTTGTCGGCCCGCATATCGCCCGCATGGTGGTCGGAGAGGACCAGCGCTTCTTCCTGCCCGGCTCTGTGATCTGCGGCGCCTTGCTGCTGTCCGTCACGTCGGTCGTCAGCAAGGTTTTGATCCCCGGCGCCATCCTGCCGATCGGCGTCATCACCGCGCTTGTCGGCGTGCCGTTCTTCTTTGTTCTTATCTTCAGCAACCGGAGGCGGGCATGGTAGCGCTTGCGCTTCAAGATGTGGGCGCAGCCTATGGCCGCACCACGGTGCTTTCCGGCGTCACGACCGACCTGTTGGAGAGCGGCAGCGTCACGGCGGTGATCGGTCCCAATGCCGCCGGCAAGTCGACCTTCTTCAAGCGCATTGCCTCGCTGATATCGGGGCCGGGTGTGGTTCAACTGTCCGATACCGATCGCGGCAAGAAAACCATCTGCTACATGCCCCAGGACACGGGCGCCAATGCGGTGCTGACGGTCTATGAATCCGTTCTGCTTTCGGCCAAGCAAGGCGGCGGTTGGCGGGTGTCGGATGACGAACTGGGCAGCATCGACGCGATCCTGAAATCGCTGAGGATAAGCGACCTTGCGTTCAAGGGGCTTGGAGAACTTTCGGGCGGGCAACGCCAGCTCGTTTCGCTGGCCCAAGCACTGGTCCGCGAGCCCGAAGTGCTGTTGATGGACGAGCCGACTTCGGCGCTTGATCTTCACCGGCAGATCGACGTGCTCGACTTCGTCTCCGAACTCGCAGTTCGCAAAGGCATGATCGTGCTGATTGCGTTGCACGATCTCAACCACGCGCTGCGCTATTGTCAGAATACGATTGTAATTGCCGACGGTGTGATGGTTGCCAGCGGTCCGACCAAAAGCGTTATCAACGATGGCATGCTGCGCGACATCTATCGCGTTGCTGCGCGGATCGAAACCTGCTCGCTGGGGCGGCCCATGGTGATCGTCGACCGCGCCATCTGAGTGTTCTGGCGGTCAGGACGCGTCCTTCGGCTGCACGTTCCAAACGACGACCAACAAAAAAAGCGGGCCCGAAAGCCCGCTTTTTTCGATTGTATGATCTGGAAGCTTAACGCTTCGAGAACTGGAAGGAACGACGGGCTTTCGCACGACCGTACTTCTTACGCTCGACGACACGGCTGTCGCGGGTCAGGAAGCCACCCTTCTTGAGCACGCCGCGCAGGGTCGGCTCGTAGTAGGTCAGCGCCTTGGAGATGCCGTGACGAACGGCACCGGCCTGGCCGGAGAGGCCGCCGCCGGCAACGGTGGCGACGATATCATACTGGCCGGCGCGGTTTGCCGCGACGATCGGCTGGTTCAGGATCATCTGCAGGACAGGACGCGCGAAATAGGCTGCATATTCCTTGTCGTTGACGATGATCTTGCCCGTGCCCGGCTTGACCCAAACGCGCGCAATAGCGTTCTTGCGCTTGCCGGTAGCATAGGCGCGGCCCGACTTGTCGAGCTTCTGGACGTGGACCGGAGCAGCCGGCTGCGACGATGCAGCGACGGTTCCGAGATCTGCGAGCGAGTTCAGCTCAGCCATGTTACGAAGCCTTCTTGTTCTTGCTGTTCAGCGCGCCGACGTCGAGCGTCTCGGGCTGCTGAGCGACATGCGGATGATCGGTGCCCGCGTAGACGCGGAGATTCTTCATCTGGCGACGGCCGAGCGGGCCGCGCGGGATCATGCGCTCGACAGCCTTCTCGAGAACGCGCTCGGGGAAGCGGCCTTCGAGCAGATGGCGCGCGGTGCGCTCCTTGATGCCGCCGGGGTGGCCGGTGTGCCAGTAATACATCTTGTCGGTGTATTTCTTGCCGGTGAACACGACCTTGTCGGCGTTGACGATAATGACGTTGTCACCGTCATCGACGTGGGGCGTGAAAGTAGCTTTGTGCTTGCCGCGAAGACGGTTGGCGACGATCGTGGCGAGACGGCCAACGACGAGACCCTCGGCGTCGATCAGCACCCACTTCTTCACCACGTCCGCAGGCTTCTGCGAAAAGGTTGCCATGGTTTCTGCTTTCTGTTCGGACCTTCTGAGAAGGCGTTTCTTGTTGCTTGATTGGCAGGCTTACGGGCCGAGCCAATGAAAAAACAGCGACCTCTGTCGAGATCGCCGCTTCGATGTGGCTTATAAAGAGGGGCTGATGAGGCGTCAAGCATGTCACCCCGTCAATTACCTAAGAAAAACAATTAGAATCAAATGCTTGAATATGTGGTGCTATTTTACCGTACAGTTCTTGTCGGCTCGGGGGGTATTGCGGCCTAATTAGCAGAATGCTAATCATCGTAATGAGGCAAATTCACTACAGCCGTGAAGCTCTTAAGCCGCTGACGAGGATGCCTACGAACACTGCCAGCCTGATACGAAATAAAATCGAGCAATATGCGCTAGATCCAGTGTCACAGGCCAACAATGTAAAACGTCTCAAAGGTTATGAAGGATATATGCGCCTTCGGGTCGGCGATTGGCGGGTGATTTTTCGAGAAGATGGAACGGTTGTCGCCATTATCAGCGTCGGCCCCCGCGGAAGCATTTACGGTTGAGAGGTTGACTATGGGCGTTCAGACCCTGACGACATCGAGCGGTGAACGCTTGATTGTGATGCCTGAGGAAGAATACGAGCGTCTTTTGGAGGCAGCCGAAGAGGCAACCGCCAGTGCAGAAATACGCAATTTTGAGATGCGTCTTGCGGCCGGCGATGAGGAGTTGCTGCCTTCGGAGTTTGTCGAGCGGATTCTGGCCGGCGAAAATAAGGTTGTCGCGTGGCGCGACCACAGAGGCTTATCTGCCAAGAGTCTTGCCGAAATGTCTGGCATCACTCAGGCTTATCTTTCGCAGATCGAGACGGGAAAAAGGGACGGTACTGTCGGCACGATGAAAAAGATTGCCGACGCGTTGAACGTATCGGTGGATGACCTGATCTAAGAATCATGTTCGCTTCGGCGGGATGGAATATGTGCCCGTGGCGTGCGCCACCGTCTGCCTGTCAGGACCGGCGACGATATCGCAGTCGAAAACCATCAGGCTGCGACCTAGCTTCAGGATACGGCAATGCGCGTCGATCGGCCCGGCCTCGGCCTTGCGCATGAAGTTGATGGTGAGATTGGTGGTGACCGATAGTGCATCGGGACCGGCGTGGGAGAGCACGCAGACATAGCCGCCTATATCAGCCAGCGTGAACAGGGAAGGGCCGGAGACCGTACCGCCCGGACGCAGATGCCGCTCGTCCGCATTCAGCCGAACCGTGCAGCCACCCGGGACGATTGCGATGGTGACGTAGGATTCGGACATGTCATTGAGTTGCGGGTAAACCGACGCGATGAACGCGTTGATATCCTCGATTCCCATAACGGGCGTTAGATCGGCCTGAGATGGCATGCGGCATATCCTCCTCGCCCGGCTTGCCCGCCGGTAACTTTTCGCGGTGGCATTTCGTCAACGGAGAGAAGACACATTTGCGGGCTGTCCTTCAAGGCGGGCCATGCTAGTTCTCTCGTGAAAAGAGATCATCGCGCGTCAGCGAGGATCTGGCGGGAGAACACTATGGCCGATGTCGTTTCCATCAAACGCGCCGTGTCCGGCGAGGTAGAGGCAGGACCGATCGTGCGCAGTCTGGAGAACGGCGTCCTTCGAATCACCATGGCCAACCCTCCCGCAAACGCGCTGTCTCTGGCGATGATGGAGGCTCTTCAAGCCGCATTCGATGCTGCGCGCGACGACAAGGCTGTGCGGGTAATTATTCTCGCGGCGTCCGGCAAGGTGTTCTGCGCGGGGCACGATCTCAAGGAACTGACTGGCCGCCGTGGCGATGAAGATCGGGGAAGGGCGTTTTTCGAAGTCACGATGCAGCGCTGTTCCGAACTGATGCAAACCATCGTTCGCCATCCCAAGCCGGTCATCGCCGCCGTTGATGGGCTGGCGACTGCGGCTGGCCTGCAACTGGTCGCAAGCTGCGACCTGGCCGTCTGCACGGACCAGTCGGGCTTTTGCACGCCGGGGGTTAACATCGGTCTGTTCTGCTCGACGCCGATGGTGGCTTTGTCGCGCAATGTCTCGCGCAAGCAGGCGATGGAGATGCTGCTGACCGGCGAGACCATCGACGCCTCCACAGCGCGTGAATTCGGCCTTGTAAACCGGGTCGTCCCCCGCGAATATCTGAATCAGATTGTCGGAAAATACGCGCAAACCATTGCTTCCAAATCGCCTTTGACGCTCAAGATTGGCAAGGAAGCGTTCTATCAACAGGCCGAAATGAACCTGGCGGATGCCTATGAGCACACCGCGCGCGTCATGGTAGAGAACATGATGGCCAAAGATGCTGAAGAAGGCATCGGAGCGTTTATCGAAAAGCGCGCACCTGAGTGGACAGGCGAATAACGCCTGCGCTGAAATTCACCGGAGCGCCTAACACTTCAAGGACCACTGTGAACCACGACAGCTACGATCACACCTACATCTCGGCCATTCTGAACGGGGTCCGCACCGTCGCGATCGTGGGCGCTTCCGGCAACGAGGTTCGGCCGAGTTTCTTCGTGACCAAATATCTGATCGACAAGGGCTATGAGGTCTATCCGGTCAATCCGGGCCATGCCGGCAAGGACATCCTCGGTCGCATGACCTATGCGAAACTAGGGGACATCCCCGTTGCCATCGATATGGTCGACATCTTCCGCGCTTCCGAGGCGGTGCCTGCGATCGTGGAAGAGGCGCTCGCCCTCGATCCATTGCCGAAAGTCATTTGGATGCAACTGGGAATCCGCAATGACGCCGCCGCCGCGCAGGCCGAAGCCGCGGGCGTGCAAGTCGTCATGAACCGCTGTCCCAAGATCGAATATGCCCGGCTTGCCGGAGAGATCGGTTGGAATGGCGTCAACTCCGGCATGATTTCATCGAAGAAGCCGATTATGCGCGGTGGCTTCCAGAGTTTTGGCGTACGCCAGAAATAACGGTTGGAAATTTCATTTCTAAAATTGTGCGAAACCATTCCGATTCGCGCCTTGAAGGGCAAAATGTAGAAATATTCTACTTTGCAATTGGGCGGGACCCGGGCCAAGAATGCTGCCGACCGATACAGATCTTTTGAGGGAGGAATCCAATGTCCCAACGCGCCCCCGGCTTCAACACTTTGGCGGTTCATGCCGGCGCCAAACCCGATCCGGCAACCGGCGCTCGCGCCACGCCGATCTACCAGACGACGTCCTATGTCTTCGACGACGCCGATCACGCCGCTTCGCTGTTCGGGCTGAAGGCTTTCGGCAACATCTACACACGCATCATGAACCCGACCCAGGCGGTGCTCGAAGAGCGTGTGGCCGCACTTGAGGGCGGTACGGCGGCGCTTGCCACAGCCTCCGGTCACGCTGCCCAGCTTCTGGTCTTCCACAATCTGCTAACGCCCGGCGACAATTTCCTGGCCGCCAAGCGCCTTTATGGCGGCTCCATCAACCAGTTCGGCCATGCCTTCAAGAATTTCGGCTGGGAAGTGCGCTGGGCCGACACCAACGAGCTTTCGACCTGGGAGAGCCAGATCGATGACCGGACACGCGCGATCTTCGTGGAAAGTCTCGCCAATCCCGGCGGCACCTTCGTCGATATCGAAAAGATCGCTGAAATCGCCCGCAGGCACGGGCTGCCGCTGATCGTCGACAACACGCTGGCGTCGCCTTACCTCCTGCGCCCCATCGAGCATGGCGCCGATATCGTCGTCCACTCGCTGACCAAGTTCATCGGCGGCCACGGCAATTCCGTCGGCGGTGTGATCGTTGATGGCGGCACCTTCGATTGGTCGAAGTCCGGCAACTATCCGATGCTGTCACAGCCGCGGCCGGAATATGGCGGGCTGGTGCTGCATGAGACGTTCGGCAATTTCGCCTTCGCCATCGCGGCCCGCGTGCTGGGCCTGCGTGATTTCGGTCCGGCGATCTCACCGTTCAACGCCTTCCTGATTCTAACGGGCCTGGAAACTCTGCCGCTGCGCATGCAGCGCCACAGCGACAATGCGCTGGCGGTGGCCGAATGGCTCTCCAAGCACCCGAAGGTCGCGTGGGTTTCCTATGCTGGCCTGCCGAGCGACCCGAATCACGCGCTGCAGCAGAAATACGCGCCGCAGGGCGCCGGTGCCGTTTTCACCTTCGGGCTGAAGGACGGTTACGAGGCGGGCGTGAAGTTCGTTGAGGCGCTTGAACTGTTTTCGCATCTCGCCAATGTCGGCGACACCAAGTCGCTGGTCATCCATCCCTCGTCGACCACGCATCGCCAGCTTTCGCCCGAACAGCAGGTCGCGGCTGGAGCGGGACCGGATGTGGTGCGCCTGTCGGTTGGCATTGAGGATGTGCAGGACATCATCGCCGATCTCGAACAAGCCCTGGCCAAGGCATAGGAGGGCCAGGGGTGCCGTTATTCCTGACCATCGACATATCCGGTGCTGAACCAGAGCAGGGCGCCCCGGCGCCCGACCGGGTGCTTGCCGGCGACCCGAAATTCCGAACCTGGAACGTGGAGGAAGCCGACGGCGGGGTCTATGCCGGCATCTGGGAAGCCACGCCGGGCAAATGGCGCATCGTCTATGACGAATGGGAGTTCTGCCACATCCTTTCCGGCGTCTCCATCCTCACCGAGGACGGCGGAGAGGCGCGAACAGTGCGCGCGGGCGACAGTTTCGTGCTCAGACCAGGCTTCAAGGGAAGCTGGGAAGTGCTTGAAACGACTCGCAAGGAGTATGTGATCCGGCTGTGAGCCGGATCACCACTGAACAGTCAGACGCTCCAGCCCGTGAAAGTGGTAGCTGTCGCGCAAGCGTGGTTCTTGGGCCAACGTTAACTCTGGCAACCGGTCGAACAGCGTTTTCAGTGAGGCTTGCAATTCGATCCGCGCCAGCGGTGCGCCGATGCAGAAATGGATGCCTGCGCCGAAAGACACGTTCTTCTGGTCGGTGCGGCCGGGCAGGAAGCTGTCCGGTTCGGAAAAACTGTTGGGGTCCCTGTTCGCCATGCCCAGCAAAAGGCCGATCTGCTGGCCAGCCTGGATTGTGATCCCGTCCGCAAGCTCGGTCTCGCCATAGGCATAGCGCGTAAACATATGCAGCGGCGCGTCGAAGCGCAGGCATTCTTCGACTGTGGCAGCGGTCGCTTCGGGTGAGGTGAAGAACCGGCGCGGGTCGCCGCCCTGCGCCAGAATCGAACGAACCGCGTTGCCGGTCTGATGCACGGTAGCTTCGTGGCCGGCATTCAACAGCAGGATCACCGATGAGATCAGTTCGTCCTCGCTGAGCCTCTCGCCATCCTCCTGCGCGGAGATGAGCAGCGAGAGCAGATCGTCGCCGGGATTCCTGCGCCGTTCCGCAACATAACCGCGAAGAAAATCCGCGAAGTCATGCGACGCCCGGTTCGCCGCTTCCTCGGTCTGGCGCGTGCGGCCATGCATGTACATCGCCACCATGGTGTTGGACCAGGCAAGCAGCTGCGGACCCATGGAGGTCGGTACGCCCAGCATCTCGGCAATGATGGTGATCGGCAGCGGCGCGGCATAGGCCCGGATCAGGTCGACTTGCCGGTCCTTTTCAAATCCACACACCAGTTCGTTGGCCAGGCCCGCGGCGCGCGGCCGCAGCCGTTCCACCTGGCGCGAAACGAACGCCCGGTTGACCAAGGTTCGCAACCGCGTGTGCACCGGCGGCTCGAGTTCCAGCATGGAATTGGCTTCGATGCCGTCGAAGGCGGTGAGGTGGCCGCGGTCGCCGAGATTGCCCTGGCTGTCGGGCGCGCCCTCCGGCTTCTGACGACCGAGCCTCCGGTCGCGCAGGAGGCGATTGACGTCGTCGTAAGCACCGAAACACCAGAAGCCGTAGTCTTCCCAGAAGAAAGCGGAGCTTTGATCGTGCATCCATGCATAGGCTTCGTATGGGTTCTGCACGAAACGCGGCTCATGCGGGTTCAGGCGCAGGAAGCGTGTTGCTGGATCGAACTGGAGATAGGGTGGTTGGAGGCTCTCGGTCATGCTTGTTTTCATAACGTGGCTTGTCTCGGACCGGCTAGACCATATGTTGGCGGAGAGCCGATGGATCGGTTGATCCAGCGTCAAGCTTGAGAGGGACCCGCATGAACATCATCGTCGTTGGAGCCGGTATCGCCGGGCTTTCGACCGCCTGGGCGCTGGTCAAGGCCGGTCACTCCGTCTCGATCGTCGAGCAGGGGCCGATCCCCAATCCGATGGCGGCATCCGGGGATCACCATCGCATAATCCGCCGCGCCTATGGAGCCGCCACCGGCTACGGAGGTCTGATCACTGAAGCCTATGCGGCGTGGGATGAACTCTGGGCGGATCTCGGCGAGAACCATCTCGATCCACGCGGCTTCATCTGTATTTCGCGCGAAGAGGGAGACGATACCGACGCATACCGCGATGGGCTTGTTGCTGGCGGTTATCCGTTTGAAACCGTTGCGCCGGACGAGGCCATCCTTCGCTGGCCGTTCCTGGCGCCGGACAGCTTTCGCTATGTCATCCACTCATCCGATGGCGGGGCGTTGCATTGCCGCAAGATCGCATCCGGCCTCGCCGCCTGGCTCAAAGCACATGGCGCAAATGTCTACGAAAACACGAAAGTCGAATCGATCGATTCGCGAGAAGGCACTGTTGATCTGGAAGGCGGCGAGACCATGCGGGCCGACCGGATCGTCGTCACCGCAGGCGCCTGGGTGCTCAAGCTGTTTCCCATGCTGGACGGAGAGTTGAAGACCTATCGGACGGCGCTGGCCTATGTGGAGCCGCCTGCCGATCTCAAGGCGGCGTGGGAGAAAGCGCCGGTCATTCTGGATGTCGGCGGCAAGACGGACGGCTACATGATTCCGCCATCGGGCGGCGCGGGGATGAAATTCGGCTCCGGCTTGCACAAGGTGCGTACCAGCGATGCCGACTGGAACCGCGAGCCGGTAGAAGGCGAGGGCGAGGCCATCCGCAACCTGTTTTCGCCGCCGATTGCACGGATCGAGGAATACCGCATCACCGAAGTCGTGACATGCGCCTACACCTTTACTGCCGACGAGACCTTCTTCGCTCATGACGAAGGGCGTTGTCTGGTGGTGTCTGCCTGTTCCGGCCATGGCTATAAGTTTGGCGCTGCTGTCGGTCGCAGGGTCGCTGAAGCGGTGGGTGACGGCGATGTCGAGGGTCTCAAGGCCTGGCTCAAGGCCGAGGTGGCATGATTGGTGCTGAGAATGAAGGCTTAATGACAGCAGCCCTCACCGCACTCTTGCACAAGCGCGACCACGCATCCTATTTACAGTCGTAACAATCCGAGACCTGATTCTGCCCGACCGGCGCAGAAGTCCCATCATCAAAAAGGGATCATGATGAAGAACCCCGTCGAAACCTACATGAACCTCGTTCCGATGGTGGTCGAGCAGACCAACCGCGGCGAGCGGGCTTATGACATCTTTTCGCGTCTCCTGAAGGAACGAATCATCTTCATTACCGGACCGGTGGAAGACGGTATGGCCACGCTCGTCTGCGCGCAGCTTCTGTTCCTCGAGGCGGAAAACTCGAAGAAGGAAATCAGCCTTTACATCAATTCGCCCGGTGGCGTGGTGACCTCCGGCATGGCGATCTATGATACCATGCAGTTCATCAAGCCGGCGGTGTCGACGCTTTGCATCGGCCAGGCGGCCTCGATGGGCTCCCTGCTGCTCTGTGCCGGCCACAAGGACATGCGATTCGCCACGCCCAACGCCCGCATCATGGTTCACCAGCCTTCCGGCGGTTTTTCCGGCCAGGCGTCCGATATCGAACGCCATGCGCAGGACATCATCAAGCTCAAGCGTCGCTTGAACGAGGTGTATGTGAAACACACCGGCAAAGCTTACGAAGAGATCGAACGCACGCTCGACCGCGATCATTTCCTGACTGCCGACGAGGCTAAGGATTTTGGCCTTATCGACAAGGTTATCAGTTCGCGCGAAGCGATCGAGGGTGCGGTATCGCAGTGAACCCGGGCCCCTTCGCATCCGTTCTTGGATATGACGCATTTTTGACGTGCCCTGCGGCATTTCCGTCACAATTTGCTGTTTCCTCGACGGATGTGAGCGCCTACGTTAAGTCAATGTTGAGCTTCGGCGGCTTAGCTCGCGATGAGATGCTGTGGCCTTCGGCTGAGTCAGACGGCAGCAGCGAACGGAACGATCATCAAGGCATGTCGCCGACGGGGTTCATCAGGCCAGGCAAGCGGCCAGGCTGAACTGAAAGGACTTGGACATTATGAGCAAGGTCAGCAACGGCGGCGACTCCAAGAACACGCTCTATTGCTCGTTCTGCGGCAAGAGCCAGCACGAGGTCCGCAAACTCATCGCTGGCCCCACCGTCTTCATTTGCGACGAGTGCGTTGAGCTCTGCATGGACATCATCCGCGAGGAGAACAAAACCTCGATGGTGAAGTCCCGCGAGGGTGTTCCGACCCCGCAGGAAATTCTGAAGGTTTTGGACGATTACGTGATCGGCCAGCCCTACGCAAAGCGTGTGCTCTCGGTCGCCGTGCACAACCACTACAAGCGGCTGGCGCATGCGAGCAAAAGCAACGACGTCGAATTGGCGAAGTCGAACATCCTCCTGATCGGCCCGACCGGTTGCGGCAAGACGCTTCTTGCGCAGACGCTCGCCCGCATCATCGATGTTCCCTTCACCATGTCGGATGCAACGACTCTGACGGAAGCTGGCTATGTCGGCGAGGATGTCGAGAACATCATCCTGAAGCTGTTGCAGTCGGCTGACTACAATGTCGAGCGGGCTCAGCGCGGCATTGTCTACATCGATGAGATCGACAAGATCAGCCGCAAGTCGGACAACCCGTCCATAACGCGTGACGTGTCGGGCGAGGGCGTCCAGCAGGCGCTCCTGAAGATCATGGAAGGCACCGTCGCTTCCGTACCGCCGCAGGGCGGCCGCAAGCATCCGCAGCAGGAGTTCCTGCAGGTCGATACTGCGAACATCCTGTTCATCTGCGGTGGCGCTTTCGCGGGTCTCGATCGCATCATCTCCGACCGTGGCCGCAAGACCTCGATCGGCTTCGGCGCCAATGTGGCCTCTCCGGAGGATCGTCGAACCGGCGAATTGTTCCGTCAGGTCGAGCCCGAGGATCTGCTGAAGTTCGGCCTGATCCCCGAATTCGTCGGCCGTCTGCCGATCCTGGCGACGCTGGAAGATCTGGATGAACCTGCGTTGATCCAGATTCTGACGGAGCCGAAGAACGCCTTGGTGAAGCAGTATCAGCGCCTGTTCGAGATGGAAAATGTCGAACTGACGTTCCACGAGAACGCTTTGTCGGCGGTCGCCCGCCGCGCCATCGAGCGCAAGACCGGCGCGCGCGGTTTGCGGTCGATCCTGGAATCGATCCTGCTCGACACCATGTTCGAGTTGCCGGCGCTGGAAGGCGTGCAGGAAGTGGTCATCTCGGAAGAGGTGGTGTCGGGCAATGCGCGCCCGCTCTACATCTACTCCGAGAGCGAGGAGAAGAAGGGCAACGTCAGCGCCTGACGTTTACCTTGCAGCTTACGACCGACGGCGCCCGCGAGGCGCCGTTTTCGTTGGATGAAATGCCTGATTATTCAGCGGTTCTGGTTGAAACCCTTGATGTTTACCCGGCGAACCTCCAACTATTCCCTGATGGATCACGATAAGCCTTCCGTGCTCATATGCCGCCTAACGGGGCGGGTAGGCGGATGGCTTCGGGATCGCTAGTATGAGAGTCGCGGCTGGCCAGCGTGCGGTCGCGACATGAAAGGTTCGACAATGGCCAAATTAGCCCGCTCTTCCGTTGACGGCGTTTTTGCGGTCCTCCCGCTGAGAGACATCGTCGTGTTTCCGCACATGATCGTGCCGCTCTTCGTGGGTCGTGAAAAATCGATCAAGGCGCTGGAAGAGGTGATGGGCCAGGAGAAGCAGATTCTCCTTGCCACCCAGATCAATGCCGCTGACGACGATCCGGAACCCGATGCGATCTACGACGTCGGTACCCTCGCCAATGTCCTGCAGCTTCTGAAGCTTCCGGACGGTACGGTGAAGGTGCTGGTCGAAGGGACCGCGCGCGCCAAGATTGCTTCCTTCACCGAACGCTCCGATTTCCACGAGGCGCAGGCGATCGTGCTTGCCGAGCCTGAGGAAGAAGAGGTCGAGGTCGAGGCTCTTGCCCGCTCGGTGGTGTCCGACTTCGAAAACTACGTGAAGCTGAACAAGAAGATTTCGCCGGAGGTGGTTGGCGCCGCCAGCCAGATCGACGACTATTCCAAGCTTGCCGATACGGTCGCGTCGCATCTCGCCATCAAAATCACCGAGAAGCAGGAAATGCTCGGTACGCTGTCAGTCAAGGAGCGGCTTGAGAAGGCGATGGGCTTCATGGAAGCCGAAATCTCTGTGCTGCAGGTGGAGAAGCGCATCCGTAGCCGCGTCAAGCGGCAGATGGAAAAGACCCAGCGCGAGTACTACCTCAACGAGCAGATGAAGGCGATCCAGAAGGAACTCGGCGAAGGCGAGGACGGCCGCGACGAGGCCGCCGAAATCGAGGCGCGCATCAAGAAGACCAAGCTCACGAAGGAGGCCCGCGAAAAGGCGGAAGCCGAACTCAAGAAGCTGCGGACGATGTCGCCCATGTCCGCCGAAGCCACGGTGGTTCGCAACTACCTCGACTGGATCCTGTCGATCCCGTGGGGCAAGAACAGCAAGGTCAAGACCGACCTGAATTTCGCCGAAACGGTACTCGATACCGAGCATTACGGTCTCGACAAGGTCAAAGACCGCATCGTCGAATATCTGGCTGTGCAGAGCCGTCAGAAGAAGCTCAAGGGTCCGATCCTGTGCCTTGTCGGCCCTCCCGGCGTCGGCAAGACTTCGCTCGCCAAATCGATCGCCAAGGCGACCGGCCGCGAATACATCCGCATGGCGCTTGGCGGCGTACGTGACGAGGCCGAAATCCGCGGTCACCGCCGCACTTATATCGGTTCGATGCCCGGCAAGGTCATCCAGTCGATGAAGAAGGCGAAGAAGTCCAACCCGCTCTTCCTTCTCGACGAGATCGACAAGATGGGCCAGGACTTCCGCGGCGATCCGTCGTCGGCATTGCTGGAGGTGCTCGATCCGGAACAGAACTCGACGTTCATGGACCACTATCTCGAGGTCGAATACGATCTTTCGAGTGTGATGTTCGTGACAACGGCGAATACGCTGAACGTTCCTGCGCCCTTGATGGACCGCATGGAGATCATCCGCATCGCCGGCTACACCGAAGACGAGAAGGTCGAAATCGCCAAGCGGCACCTGCTGCCCAAGGTCATTCGCGATCACGCATTGCAGCCTCAGGAGTTTTCGATCTCCGAGGATGCGATCCGCATGATCATCCAGACCTACACCCGCGAGGCGGGTGTGCGTAGCCTCGAACGCGAGCTGATGAAGGTCGGCCGCAAGGTCGTTACCGAAATCCTTCGGTCCGACAAGAAGTCGATCGACGTGATCGAGAAAAACCTGCCGGACTATCTGGGCGTGCCGCGGTTCCGGTACGGTCAGGTGGAAGCCGACGATCAGGTGGGCGTGGTCACGGGTCTTGCCTGGACGGAAGTCGGCGGCGAGCTTCTGACGATCGAAGGCGTGATGATGCCCGGCAAGGGCCGCATGACGGTGACAGGCAATCTGAAGGACGTGATGAAGGAATCGATCTCGGCGGCCGCATCTTATGTCCGCTCGCGAGCTATCGATTTCGGCATCGAGCCGCCGCTGTTCGACAGGCGCGACATCCACGTGCACGTTCCCGAGGGCGCCACGCCCAAGGACGGTCCGTCGGCGGGCGTGGCCATGGCGACTGCCATCGTCTCCGTGCTCACCGGTATCCCGGTCCGGGCGGATGTCGCCATGACCGGCGAGATCACGCTGCGGGGCAGGGTGCTGCCCATCGGGGGTCTGAAGGAGAAACTGCTTGCAGCGCTTCGCGGCGGCATCAAGAAGGTGCTGATCCCGGAAGAGAACGCCAAGGATTTGGCTGACATTCCGGACAATGTGAAAAGCGGCATGGAGATCATCCCGGTCAGCCGTGTCGGCGAGGTGCTTCGGCATGCCTTGGTTCGCATGCCTGAGCCGATTGAATGGGTGGAGCCGACGCCGGTACCTGCGACTGCGGCCGACGCCACCGAGGATGCCGGAAAGGGTTTTGCCCACTGAGGCGAGGCGCCTTTCGCGGAAAAAACGAAAGCCGGGCCTTGTGCCCGGCTTTTTGATGTGAAAAACCCCGGAATTCCGGGGTTTTTTGGCCTCTCATGTGCGATTTGCGCTTGGTTGCGGGAACAGTTCTTTCTAAAGTCCGTTCCCAACCGGGATGAGTCTGAAGTTCCGGTCTAGTCATGGAAGGAAAGTTTGATGAATAAGAACGAACTAGTCTCCGCCGTTGCCGAAGCAGCCAAGCTTTCTAAGGGCGATGCCCAGGCTGCGGTCGACGCGGTGTTTGCCGCGATCACTGGAGAACTGAAGCAGGGTGGAGACGTAAGGTTGGTCGGTTTCGGCAATTTCAGCGTTTCCAAGCGCGCTGCTTCCACCGGTCGCAACCCTCAGACTGGAGCGGAAGTCCAGATCCCCGCTCGCACCGTACCGAAGTTCAGCGCCGGCAAGGGCCTGAAAGACGCCGTCAACTAAGACGTTCCAAGACCACGCTACGATATGGAAGGCCGGGCATCGCCCGGCTTTTCTGTTTTTGGCAAGCTGTTTCTAAAGCTTGCCACGCCTACCCAAAATCCCATGGGCTATGCCTTTTGTCATATAACGGACGTTCTCGATCCGCGGCGGGATAACGAAAGCGAACAGGGCATATTTGTAGACTATCCTGATGAGGTCACTGAGTTTCCAACGCCAACTGACATGCCGCAGCCGATAGAGGTGAATTCTGTTCCGCATGATGTAGTACAGGCGCAGCGGAGCGTGCACCTGGATCTGCCTTTGCAAACCGAACAGATTGATCGTTCTGATGGAGTCGCCGATTGTGTGAATCATTTTGGCGGTCGGAACGCCGAAGAGGGCATATCCCGCATCGATCGCCCGAGCGCACCACTCCATATCGATGTTGTCGATGAACATCGCATCGTCCATCTCACCAATCTGTTCGATGACCGACAGCGGTATCAGGGTGCCCGAGGTGATGAGAAAGTCCACGCGCAGGGGAGTTGTCTGGCCGATCACCCGCTGGTGACGTGGAAAACCCCACCGGACAAAGGGAATGATCTCTTGCGTGCGGGGGTCCAGATAGGTCGGACCGACCGCGGCCGTATTGCAGCCGGCCTGCTGCAAATCGATGAAGGCCTTGCGCAGTATGGCAATCATATTCGGCGCTGGGCGGCTATCCTGGTCGAACAGGGCGACAAAGCGGAAGCCACCTTGCTTGGCGATGGCTATGCCCTGATTGAGCGCCGTCGCAAGTCCCACATTGTCGGGATTGTCGATGTCCGTGGCGATACCCGTAAGCGGCAAACCATTATTGATTATAACGACGGCCCCGGCGCTTTCTCGAAGCTGTGACAAAAGCTCGACGAGATGGTCCAGATATGGGTTGTAGGTGACAACGACAGCGCAGACATCTATTTCCATGTTTCGAAATCTACATTGCCATGCGGGTTGCCCAAGCCATCGGCTGAGGAGGCGCAGCTTTCGATCCAACCAGCGCTTGAACTGGTGGGCGATGACGGGCTCGAACCGCCGACATCCTCGGTGTAAACGAGGCGCTCTACCAACTGAGCTAATCGCCCTCCGGCGCGAGGTTTAAGCGGTTAGACCCTGCTTCGCAAGCCGAAATCCGCATTTTTCAGACGCTTTGCGATCTTCGTCGGCGTAAACCGCAGCTGTGGAAAAATACCTGAAAACTTTATGCTATTCCCGCTCCTTGTCGCTTGACACCCAGGGGCGAACCCCTTAATTCACCGCTCACGACGGACGCGGAACACGAGTTCGTCACAAGCGCGGGTGTAGCTCAGTTGGTTAGAGTGCCGGCCTGTCACGCCGGAGGTCGCGGGTTCGAGCCCCGTCACTCGCGCCAGTTTTTCAACGACTTAGGTGTTGTTGGTGAACTGGAAAGTTTGAACGCCAGATCGGCAATTCAAACTTTTGTCCCTATATGTTCTTCCGAATTTCAAGTCGCCCAGCATTGGCGCGGCAGAGCACGGCCGCCTCTACAGGAATATGAAGCTTCACCAGCTTCTTCGATGCGGTGAGTGGTAGAAGTCCATCGCCATACAAAAATCGAGAAAAAATCGAAGTCCCGCAAAGCCTGCTTTTCTGGGCTGTTCACCCATCGCGCCCGTTGCTGGGCTGCGGTGGACGGGTTGACGTCGAGCAGACCTTTCTTATGTCGGGTTAAGGCTGGTCCAAACTTACAGAGAGATATGACGGTTTTTCGAGCTCGATCGCTCGCGGCAGCCCCGTGTTTTGCTTCGCTTCTCGCGGCTTCATGTGTGGTCCCCGACGACACATCCCGTTTTATGCGTGAGGAACCGGTCGTGCGGGCGGCGCGAACAGAGATGCTTGGGCTGAATGGCGATGACGTCCGCATGTGCGCGGGTTTTCCGACCCGAACGGCCACGACGAGCGACGGCGGGCAAATCTGGAGCTATGAGCGCGCCAAGCCCAGAGGCAATATCAACCTCGTTATGCCGACGGGTGCCGCAGGGCTGTTTCCCTCCGTTGGGGGTTCGGCAAATCTCGCGCCGGGCGGCTATTGCAACGCACAGATTCGGTTCGAGGATGGCAAGGTGGTGAAGATCGCTTATGCCGGCGACAACAACCAGCCAAGCAGCGTCAATGCCTTATGCAGCAGCATTGTCGACGGCTGCGTCGTCTATGCCCGTGACAGCCGCGGGCAAGGTGTTGGAGCAGGTCAGTAGAACCCGTCAGCCGGTATTTTTAGGGTTTCGGCAGCCGCGCCGTTCGATGGCGCGGTCCATGGCGCTGAGCTTACCCTTGATCGCGCGCATTTCTTTTTCCTGCGCGCTGCGGAAATCCGGAATCGTCGCAAAGGCTCCCAGCGCACGGCGCTCGGTCCTGTCCGGCGGCAGGTTCGGATATTGAGCCGCAAGCGCGTCGCGTTCCCGGACCACCTCTGCGCAGGGCGCAAGGTCGTAGGGCCGCGACGAGTAGACCTCACTGTCCACACCTTGCGAATAGGTGGTGCAGGCCGAAAGCGAGGCTGCCAGCAGCAGGACGAGTTTTTTCATGCAAGAAAGTCCCGGTCATATGGGTGCGCCGTGGACCGTAACCTAGCACAGTTCGCCGGCGGGTCCATGCTGGAGTGGCGACCGAAGCCGCCGCCTTGATCAATCGATATCGCCCAACCCAGGTTCAACCTTACGATCCCATTATGTTGAATGCCACCAGCTACCCTTCATCCGAGCGAATACCAAAAACCCCGCAGCTTTCGGCTGCAGGGCTCGGTGTCGAATATGTTCTTAAAAATATGCGTTTAGCGCATGAAGAACCACAGGAGAATGATGATCGGAATAGGAATGCCAAGCATCCAGAGGATAATGCTGCGCATGATTTCTTTCTCCTATGCTGAAATTGTTCGCATTCAAAACGCCGGCATTGGACAAAGGTTCCTGTTTATCGCAATCTAAGCCTCATTCTTACAAAGATCGAACGGCCGCCAGAACTTCCTCGGCATGACCATCGACCTTCACCTTGTTCCATATGCGGGCGACCACGCCCTGCTTGTCGACCAAGACGGTGGTTCGCTCCACGCCCATATATTTCCGTCCGTACATGCTTTTTTCGACCCAGACCCCATAGGCTTGCAGGGCGCTGAGCTGTTCATCGGAAGCGAGATCGATGTCGAGCTTGTGCTTCGCCTTGAACTTGTCGTGGCTTTTGACGCTGTCCGGCGAAACGCCGATGACCACAGCGCCGGCTTGCTCGAATTCCGGCTTTAACCGCGAAAAATCGATCGCTTCCAGCGTGCAACCCTTGGTGTCGTCCTTGGGGTAAAAATAGAGCACCACCGCCTTGCCGCCGAGGTCGGCCAGGTTGAGTTCGCCGCCGCCGTCGCGCGGAAGATGCAGTTCCGGTGCTTTTTGACCTTCTTTGAGTTCAGCCATATCGATGCCCTTGTTTGAGGTTACGCGCGGAAGCCAACGGATATAAGCTCGGCACTGGATTCGTCCATCGCCGAAACGGATATGGAACCGCGCGTGAATCGTGAACTGCCCCCGGCTGAAAAGATACGCTTCAAACGAGGCGATATCTGTAATCTGGGAGCATTGCCCTCTGCCGAGGGGCAGGATCTGACGCCGCGACGCGTGATCGTAATGCGCAGAACGCGCAAATCCATCATTGCCTGCGCAGCTATTGTCGGCGGAGTGGTGCTTCTCGCGGTCTTGCTGTTGGAAGGTTTGAGCTTTTCCGGCTTCGGTCAGGAACGCCTGCGGCAGGAGGCCGAGGCCGCGATCGAACGGCTTGCCGGCATGGATGTCGATGTCTCCTCCGGACAGGCGCATCTCGCCTTCGACGGGCCCAGGCTGATCGCGGTGGAGATACCGGATGTATCGCTGAAACGCGCCGACGGTGTCTCCATGATGGACAATGGCACCATCCGCTTCGGCATCCGCCTGCTGCCCCTGCTCTACGGCAATGTCAGGCTCAGCAATGCAACGGTCTCGCAGGCCCGCGTGGTCGTGGGAGCTATGCCCGACACCGGCCGCTCGGATTGGCTGGCCGGTGTGCGCAACGGGCAGGGGCTGGTAGACCCTGACAAACTTGTCGCCGAAGTGTTTTCGCAGTTGAACAAGGCGTTCGACAGCGTAGCGGCCGGGACGACGCGCAAGGTCTCGCTGCAGAATGTCGATTTCATGTTGCCTGCGGGCGGCAGCCTGACACGCGTGTCGGTGGTCGCAGCCAATGTCTCGCAGTCGGTGCAGGGCGCTCTCCATCTCGCCGGGACTATCGACTTCGACGGCAGGAAGATGAACGTCACGGCCACGGCGACCCGGCAGGACAATCCCCGCCGCATCACCGCGCTGGACATTTCGGTGAAGACCGAGCCGGGGACTGAGCCCGATGCTGCTTCGCTGCCGGAAGGCAAGACGGCGCTCGGCACAACAGAGGTGACCATTACTGGAGCCGAAGGAACCGCCGATGAGCCCTCGCAGCTGAAGGCGGGTATCTCGGTCAAGAATTCGATGCTCGACATGGGAAATCGCGGCGTGCTGTCCGGCGACATCGAACTTGCCGCCAGGCTGGCAAGCGGCACCAACAAGCTCGAGGTCGACCGCCTGACGATCTCGACCGGCCGGTCGCTGTTCGATTTCACCGGCGTCGTGGGCCCGCGTCCACCGACAGGCGAGGCCAACGATGCGCCGGCCTATCGCTTCGATATGATCAGCCGCAATTCGCGTTCGGCGCCGGAAGACTCACCTGAGGCGCCGATCGAGTTCATGGCTAGGGTCGCCGGCGCTTATGACGTGAATTCCAGCACCTTGAATGCCGATGAGATCGGCGTGCGCTCCGGTGACAGCAGCGATCTTCTCGGCAAGGCGTCGATCCAGTTCGTCGAGGGAAAGACGCCCGGAATTGTGCTGGCCCTGAATGCGCATCAAATGCCGGTGGCGCATGTCAAGCAGTTCTGGCCCTGGCTGTCGGCGAGGGCGGCGCGCAGCTGGGTACTGCAAAAGTTGTTCGGAGGCAGGGTACCGGCCGGCGAGCTTCAGGTTCGCGTTGCCCCCGGTCGGTTGGGCGAGGGTACCCCTCTGGGGCGCGAAGAGTCGTTCGGTCGTTTCGAGGTGGTCGATACGCGGTTCGATGTGGCGGGTCACATCCCGCCCATTCGCGACGCCGCCGGTGTCGTCGACTTCGCCGGTACGGATGTCGACATCAGCCTTTCGTCAGGCTCCGTCTTCCTGCCCAGCGGTCGTTCCGTCGCTGCCACAAACGGTTCGCTGAAGATCACGGCCGCCCATATCCAGCCCTTGATCGGAAAGCTCGACATCGACGTCGCCGGCACCGCAGACGCCATCATCGAACTCACCTCCTATGACCCCATCAATGCGATGCGGAAGGTGGGTTTCCTGCCAGAGGACCTGTCGGGAACGGTGAAGGGCCATGTCCGCGCAGATATTCCGCTTGCCAAAGGCATCGATTCGAGCACGCTCGATTGGCTCGTCACACTTGATTATACTGACCTTTCGATCGCCAAACCCTTCAGCGGCCAGACGCTCACGGAAGCTGACGGCACCATAAACGTATCGCCGCAACAGGCGGTCATCTCCGCCAAAGGGTTGTTGAACGGTATCCCAGCCGAAATTGCCCTGACTGAGCCTTTGCGGCCCGACCAGCCGGCGCGCAATCTGGAGGTGACGCTCAATCTTGACGACAGGTCGCGAAACGCCCTTGTGCCCGGCCTTTCGGCGATGTTGTCCGGGCCGGTGAAGGTCAAGCTCGATGTCGCCGGCGAAGGCCAGCCGCAGAAGGTCGAGGCCGATCTGAGCCGAGCAAAGCTCGATCTGCCGTGGATCGGCTGGAGCAAGGGGGCCGGTGTTCCTGCTTCGGTGAGTTTCGTGCTGGCGCGCGAAGGTGCGCAGGCCACGTTGTCCGATTTTCAACTGGATGGAAAAACCTTTGGCGCGACAGGTTCGCTCGTCCTCAACGGCGGTAGTTTGACCTCGGCACGCTTCGACCGCGTCCAACTGAACCGCGACGACGAGGCTTCCATCACCATACGCCGCGAGGGGCGCGGCTATGCGATCTCCATCAATGGTGACAGCCTCGACGTTCGGCCATTGGTCAAGCAATTCATGAGCGAAGAAACCGGCACCAGATCGAAATCCAGCCTGGGATCGACGCCCATCGCCATCAACGCTAAGGTCGATACGCTCATCGGTTTCTATGATGAGCGTCTCTCGGGCGTAACTTTGAACTATGCCGGGTCAGGCTCGTCGATATCGTCGCTCGAGGTGAAAGCTACGTCGCGCGGCGGCGGCGCCATAACCATGTCCAACGGCGTTTCGGACGGCAATCGGCGCATTGAGATGCGGTCGTCCGATGCCGGTGCGGTGCTGCGTTTCCTCAATGTCTATGAGCGGATGAAGAGCGGCGGCATATCGCTCTCTCTGACCGGTCCGGAAGGCGGCACGCTCAAGGGCCTGGTCGACGCGCGCGATTTCGTTGTTGTCAACGAGCCGCGCCTTGCTTCCATCGTATCCACCCGCGCGCCGGGCTCCGACAGGAGCCTCAGCCAGGCCGTCGATCGCCAGATCGACACTTCCCAGGTGAAGTTCGAGCGCGGGGCCGCGAACATCGAAAGACGTCCGGGTTATCTCAGCCTTTCCAACGGCGTCCTGCGCGGGGCGGATATCGGCACGACGTTCCAAGGTGTCGTCTATGATGAAAACGACGTCATGAACCTGACCGGCACATTCATGCCGGCCTATGGGCTCAACCGGCTATTCGGCGAGTTGCCGCTGATCGGTGCCATCCTGGGAAACGGCCGGGATCGCGGGCTGATCGGCGTAACCTACAAGCTGTCGGGCAACGCCAAGTCACCCAATCTCAGCGTTAATCCGCTATCGGTGATAGCGCCCGGCATCTTCCGCGCCATTTTCGAATATTAAGGCTTCTCAACAAAGTTCGCCGAGAACTATCCGACGAGAGCGACCTTGAGCGAAAGATGAAAAAAGCCCCGCAAGCCACTCTCGCTGCGAGGCTTTCGTGTTTCAGAGGATCTACGATCAGGCCGGGCGGACGAGAATATGCTTCTTCTTGCCTAGCGAAAGCTTGATGACCCCCTCCGGCGACAGATCGGCGAGGGTGACGCCACGCCGGTCGTCGCTGACCGGCGCATCATTGATCCTGACTGCGCCGCCCTGGATATGCCGACGTGCCTCGCCGTTGCTGCCCGCCAATCCGGCTGTCACAAACAAGGCCAGGATGCCGACGCCGGACTCAAGTGTTGCCTTTGGCACTTCGACCGTCGGCAGGCTTTCGGACAGGGCGCCTTCCTCGAAGGTCTTGCGCGCTGTTTCCGACGCCTGATCGGCGGCATCGCGGCCGTGCAGAATCGCCGTCACCTCGGTGGCCAGAACCTTCTTGGCGTCGTTGATCTCCGAGCCGCCAAGTGCCGCCAGCCGCGCGATCTCGTCGAGCGGCAGCGTGGTGTACAGCTTGAGGAAGCGGCCGACATCGGCGTCTTCCGTGTTGCGCCAATACTGCCAGAACTCGTAAGGACTCAGCATGTCGGCGTTCAGCCAGACAGCACCGTTGAGCGACTTGCCCATCTTGGCGCCTGAAGCGGTGGTCAGCAGCGGCGATGTCAGTGCAAATAGCTGCGGCTGCTCCAGGCGGTGGCCGAGATCGATGCCGTTGATGATGTTGCCCCACTGATCCGACCCGCCCATCTGCAGCCGAGTGCCGTAGCGCTTGCTGAGTTCGACGAAGTCGTAGGCCTGCAGGATCATGTAGTTGAACTCGAGGAACGACAGAGACTGCTCCCGATCCAGCCGCTGCTTGACCGAATCGAAGCTCAGCATGCGGTTGACCGAGAAATGCCGGCCGACATCGCGCAGGAATTCGAGGTAGTTCAGCGGCGCCAGCCAGTCGGCATTGTTGACCATCAGCGCGTCGCGCGGGCCGTCGCCGAAGGTCAGGTAGTTGGCAAACACCTTCTTGATGCCGTCGATGTTTTGCTGGATGGTCTCGACTGTCATCAGCTTGCGGGCCTCGTCCTTGAAGGACGGATCGCCAACCATGCCGGTGCCGCCGCCCATCAGCGCGATGGGGCGATGGCCGGTCTGCTGCATCCAGTGCAGCATCATGATCTGGATCAGGCCGCCAGCATGAAGGCTCGATGCGGTCGGGTCGAAGCCGATATACGCCGTCACGGTTTCCTTTGCGAACAGGTCGTCGAGGCCGGTTTCATCCGAAATCTGGTGGATGAAGCCGCGCTCGGAAAGCGTGCGCAGGAAATCTGACTTGAAGGCGGACATTGTCTTTGTCTTTCGGCTGGGTCTCGGCTTTGCCGGTCTCTGTTGGTGTTGTGGATGCGCGCCTTTAACATCCCGGGGGCGGGAATCACAAGGACGGCGGTGTTTTTATGGCATTGGTGACGGCAATCGGGCTGATGAGCGGCACATCCATGGACGGCATCGATCTCGCCATAATGCGAACGGACGGCGTTTCGGTTATAGAGACCGGCCCATCCCACTTCGTTGCTTATGACGCAGCCTTCCGCCGCCGTATAGAGGCGTCGCTGGAGACGGCCAAGTCAGTCGTGGTTCGAACCGACCGTCCGGGGGGGCTGGCCGAGATCGAGCGCGATATCACGTTGCGCCATGCCGATGCCGTGAAAGCGTTCATGAACGCCCTGCCGCCGGAATGGCGCGAGGTCGACCTGATCGGCTTCCACGGCCAGACCGTTCTGCACCGGCCGCATCTTGGCGTGACTGTTCAACTCGGTGATGGAGCGCTGCTGGCAGGGGAAACCGGCATTCCAGTCATCTATGACATGCGCGCCAACGACATGGCGCATGGCGGGCAGGGCGCTCCATTGGTGCCGGCCTACCACGCAGCCCTGGCTCGGTCGCTGCCTGCGCCCCATGCCGGGCTGTTCCCAGTGGTCTTCGTCAACATCGGAGGGATTTCCAACGTCACCTATGTGCCAGAGACGGGCGAGCCGCTGGCTTTCGACAGCGGGCCAGGAAACGCGCTGATCGACCAGTGGGTCGACCGCGAAGGCGGCATTCCCTATGACGCAGGCGGGGCCATTGCCAGCGAGGGCGGGGTGGTGGAGCAGGTGGTAGACCGTTACCTGCACAAACCGTTCTTCAGGCGGCCCGGCCCGAAATCGCTCGACCGCAATGACTTCACGCTTGCCGAGGTCGAAGGGCTCGAACTGGCGGATGGCGCGCGTACCTTGGCGGCGGTCTCGGCACGCGCCATCGCCGTGTCGGCGAACCAGATGCCGCTTGCGCCGAAACTCTGGATCATCTGCGGCGGCGGCCGGAAAAACCCGCACATCGTCGGCGATCTCAGCGAGATCGCGCAAAGATCAGGCGCCGAAGTGATCGTCGCCGAAGATGCGGGCCTCGACGGCGACGCTACGGAAGCCGAGGCATGGGCCTATCTCGCGGTCCGTTCGCAGAAAGCTCTGCCGTTGACTTTTCCCGGCACCACCGGCTGCCGTGAAGCGGTGTCGGGCGGGGTACTCGCATCGCCTTTTGTTGAGGGTCATCAAAGCTTCACGCCCGCGTCAAGCGACTGACATTGGAACCCACTAGCTCCCGGCTGTTGGTTTTTCACCACTTTCGGGGACTCCCAGATGAAACACTCGATCCTGGCTGCCGCGGCTGCCTTTCTCGCCCTTTCCACGACCGTATCCTTCGCGCAGGAGCGCGAATTTCCGTCGAAGCTGACAGGCCATGCGATCCTGCCGGCCAACACGATCATCCCGGCGCCGGAAAACGCGCCCGAGCATCTGCGTTCGGCAGGCAAATTCTCGACCGCCGACCGTGTTCGCGCCACCGGCCTCGGTACAGTGCCAGGCAAGGACGGCGTTCGTCCGACGGGCCACTCACTGCCGTTTGACGGGCAGGCGGTTCAGGGCTTTTCGGGTATCAAGACGATGAGCGACGGGACCTTCTGGACGCTGTCCGACAACGGTTTTGGCAACAAGCTGAACTCCACCGACGCTGCCCTTATGATCCATCATGTCAAATTCGACTGGGATGCCGGCACCGTCGATCGCATGAAGACCGTCTTTTTGACCGATCCCGACAAGAAGGCGCCATTTCCGATCGCGCTCGAAGGGTCGGAGAACCGCTTCCTGACGGGTGGCGATTTCGATGTCGAATCCATCCAGCCCGTCGCCGATGGTTTCTGGATCGGCGAGGAGTTCGGTCCCTACCTGCTCAAGTTCGATCTCGACGGCAAGCTGACGGATGTCTTCGAGACGGTCGTCGAAGGCGAGCCGGTGCGTTCGCCGGATCATCCGGCGCTGAACCTTCCGGGCAACCCCGCGGCCAAGATGCCCACCTTCAACCTGAAGCGCTCCGGCGGCTATGAAGGGCTCGCCATGTCCAAGGACGGCTCGAAGCTCTACGCTCTTCTGGAAGGCCCACGCTATATGTCGGACGGTTCCGTGGAGAAGGCTGACGGCAAGACGGCCCTGCGCGTCGTCGAGTTCGATGTCGCCGGCAAGACATGGACGGGCCGCAGCTGGCTCTATCCTTTGGCTGACGGCGGCGAAGCGATTGGCGATTTCAACATGATCAGCGCAACAGAGGGTCTGGTGATCGAGCGCGACAATGGCGCTGGCGTGGCTTCAACGGCATGCGCCGATCCGAAGAGCCCTTCCGCCGACTGCTTTGCCACCCCGGCCAAGCTCAAGCGCATCTACAAGATCGAACTCACCGATGAGAACGCCGGCAAGGCGGCTCGCAAGATCGGCTATATCGATCTGATGAAGGTCGCCGATCCCGACAACAAAAAGCGCCAGGGCGGCGGCGAAGGCTTCTACGACATGCCTTTCGTCACCATCGAGAATGTCGATCTCGTTGACGACACCCACATCATCGTCGGCAATGACAACAACCTGCCGTTCTCGGCAGGGCGCGCGCTCGATAAGGCTGACGACAACGAGTTCGTCCTGCTCGAGGTTGGCGAGTTCCTGCAGGCCAAATAGTCCAGTTCCGATAACGAAGAAGGCCGGCGGATCGCTTCGCCGGCCTTCTTTATAAAGCAGCTGTCAGCGGCTCAGCGCAAACGCTTCGGCCGGGGGTCAGCCAACTCGCCGGCCATGCGGCGGTCGAGATAATCCGCACATTCCTCCAGCAGCAGATCGTGGTCGTTGGAGAAGAAATGGTTCGCGCCAGGCAGCGTCTTCTGAGTGATGGTGATGCCCTTCTGGGTGTGCAACTTATCGACCAGCCCCTGCACATCCTTGGGCGGCGCCACCTTGTCGGCATCGCCATGGATGATCAGGCCGGAAGACGGGCAGGGCGCCAGGAACGAGAAATCATAGGTGTTGGGCTGCGGCGCGACCGAGATGAAGCCTTCGATCTCCGGCCTGCGCATCAGAAGCTGCATTCCGATCCACGAACCGAAGGAATAACCGGCCACCCAGCAGCTCTTTGAGTCCGGATGCAGAGACTGAACCCAATCCAGCGCCGCCGCCGCATCCGACAGTTCGCCCGTGCCGTGGTCGAATTCGCCCTGGCTGCGCCCGATGCCGCGGAAGTTGAAGCGGAGCGTGGTGAAATCGCGCTTCTGGAACATATAGAAGAGGTCGTAGACGATCTTGTTGTTCATCGTCCCGCCGAATTGCGGGTGTGGATGCAGGACGATGGCAATCGGCGCGTTCTTTTCCTTCGACGGCTGGTACCGGCCTTCGAGACGACCGGACGGACCGTTGAAAATGACCTCGGGCATACAAAACTCCTCATTGGCGGTGCGCCAGTATGTAACAATTCCATGTCCCGCTTGACGCGGGACGCTAGTCTTCTTAGAAGCCAGTTTAGAATTGTTAAAAACTGGCGGCGCGTCCGCCTGTCTGGCAAAGCGGCTAGATAGGACGTCTGACCTTGCGATTTCAAGGAAAAACGGTTGTCTTGCGCCGAATGCCAAGCGACGGAGTAAAACGTACGGACATGGCCGGCCTGCGCGCCTATCTCGATCATAATGCCAGCGCGCCGCTGCTCGATGCGGCGCGGCAGGCTATGGTCGCGGCGCTCGACGTGGCCGCCAATCCATCATCCGTTCACGCCGAAGGCCGCGCCGCGCGTCGCATCGTCGAGGATGCCCGTCGCGATGTGGCCGCTCTGGTCGGCGCCAAGCCCGAGCATGTGATCTTTACGTCAGGCGCCACCGAGGCCGCCGCGACGCTGTTGACGCCGGATTGGCGCATGGGTCGGTCCGTGTTGCGCATGTCGCGCCTCTATGTCAGCTCAGCCGATCACCCCTGTATCCTGGGAGGCGGGCGGTTCGCTGCCGACCGTGTTGCGCACATCGGCGTCGATGCCCAGGGGGTCGCCGATCTCGGCGCTCTGGCGCAGGCACTTTCTGCTCATGATATGGCCGGGGGGGTGCCGCTTGTGGCGGTCCATGCGGCCAACAATGAGACCGGCGTCATCCAGCCTCTGGCGGCCATTGCCGCCTTGGTTAAGGCCGCGGGTGGTGTACTTGTGGTCGATGCGGTGCAGGCAGTGGGACGAATTCCGCTTGATATGTCAGGTGCTTACGGCGATTTCCTGATTCTGTCGTCGCACAAGATCGGCGGTCCTAAGGGTGTCGGCGCGATTGTCGGAAATAGCGATGTCATGATGCCGGCGCCGCTTATCTCCGGCGGCGGCCAGGAAAAAGGGCATCGCGCTGGGACGGAAAACCTGCCTGGCATCGCCGGTTTCGGCGCGGCCGCACGCAAAGCGCTCACCGCGCTGTCTGAAATCGAGATCGTTCGAGGCTTGCGCGACCGGTTTGAACAGTCCATCAGGACGCTCGCGCCAGATGCCGAGATTCACGGCGCGAATGCGGATCGCATTGCAAACACAAGCTTCTTCTCGGTTCCCGGGTTGAAGGCGGAAACAGCCCAGATCGCGTTCGACCTCGCTGGCATAGCCCTTTCCGCTGGCTCAGCCTGCTCGTCGGGCAAGGTCGGTCCCAGTCATGTGCTCCAGGCTATGGGGCATGTGGATGGACTCGGGGCGCTGAGGGTCTCCATCGGCCCGCAAACGGCCGATGCGGAGCTTGATCTTTTCTCGGACGCGCTGGCCAAGCTTTTGGCGCGTTCGCGAGTGACGAAAGCCGCCTGACGGCGGGAATTGGCCCAAGGGCCGCTGAACGGGTGTGTCAGGGAGGCGAAAAGCCTTCTTCCGGGTGAATTTCCGGCAAACGCACACTATATTGAACTTACGCCGCTCTGCGGTGCCATAGTTTGAAAACTGCCGGGTCTTGACCCCGGCGTGGATGGAGAACGCCGATGCCTGCTGTGCAGGAAACGATCGAGCAGGTCCGCAAGATCGATGTGGATCAGTATAAGTACGGATTTGAATCCTTTATCGAGATGGATAAGGCCCCAAAGGGCCTGAGCGAGGACACGGTCCGCTTCATCTCTGCGAAGAAGGGCGAACCCGCATGGATGCTCGAATGGCGGCTTGAAGCCTATCGACGCTGGCTGACGCTCGAAGAGCCCAATTGGGCGCGCGTCGACTATCCCAAGATCGACTTCCAGGACATCTATTATTACGCCGCGCCGAAATCGACGCCTGGCCCGACCTCGCTCGACGAGGTCGACCCCGAAATCCTCAAGGTTTATGAAAAGCTCGGCATTCCGCTCAAGGAGCAGGAGATTCTTGCCGGGGTTCAGAAGCCTGTTGAGGATACCGAAGAGGCCAATGACAACGTCTACAAGTCGGGCCGCGTCGCCGTTGACGCGGTGTTCGATTCCGTCTCGGTCGTGACCACCTTCAAGAAGGAACTGGCTGCCGCCGGCGTCATCTTCTGCTCGATTTCCGAGGCGATCCGCGAGCACCCGGAACTGGTCAAGAAGTATATCGGCTCGGTCGTGCCGACCACCGACAACTATTATGCGACGCTGAACTCCGCCGTTTTCACCGACGGGTCGTTCGTCTTCGTGCCCAAAGGCGTGCGCTGCCCGATGGAGCTGTCGACCTATTTCCGCATCAACGAGAAGAACACCGGCCAGTTCGAACGGACGCTCATCATCTGCGAAGAGGGCGCCTACGTTTCCTATCTTGAAGGCTGCACGGCACCGCAGCGAGACGAGAACCAGCTGCACGCTGCTGTCGTCGAACTGGTGGCGCTTGACGATGCCGAAATCAAATATTCGACCGTCCAGAACTGGTATCCCGGCGATGCGCAGGGGAAGGGCGGCATCTACAACTTCGTCACCAAGCGTGGCGATTGCCGCGGCGACCGCTCCAAAATCTCCTGGACACAGGTCGAGACCGGCTCTGCCATCACCTGGAAATATCCGAGCTGCATCCTGCGCGGCGACGACAGCCAGGGCGAGTTTTATTCTATCGCGGTGTCGAACGGCTACCAGCAGGTCGACAGCGGTACCAAGATGATCCATCTCGGCAAGAACACGCGCAGCCGGATCATCTCCAAGGGCATCGCCGCAGGCTTCTCGCAGAACACCTATCGTGGTCAGGTCTCGGCGCATCGCAAGGCGACCAACGCGCGTAACTTCACCAATTGCGACAGCTTGCTGATCGGAGATCAGTGCGGCGCCCATACCGTGCCTTACATGGAGGCCAAGAACGCGACCGCGCAGTTCGAGCACGAGGCCACGACCTCGAAGATTTCGGACGACCAGAAGTTCTATGTCATGCAGCGCGGCATTCCGGAGGAGGAGGCGATTGCGCTGATCGTCAACGGCTTCGTCAAGGAAGTCATCCAGGAACTGCCGATGGAGTTCGCTGTAGAAGCGCAGAAATTGATCGGCATCAGCCTAGAGGGCAGCGTGGGGTGATGGATAACGGCCGCGAGACCGACAACTCAGATGAAAAGCTGCGCAGAAAAAGGCATTTGGGCTGGATGTTGCTCGCTTGGCCATTACTGATCATTGGAGCGCTGGCGCTGAAATATGTCGGTCTCGACAGTGAAGATCATCTTATGGCTCTCGTTGTGATCCCGCCGCTGACCTTCCTCTTGGGCCTTTATTTCATGAAGGATGTAGTGACGGCTTTCGTTTTTTTCGTCTTGCCGGTTTTGCTCTACTTCGTTGGCCGCGGTGTTATCGCTGGGCTGTCGCCTTGATCAGGCGATGACCGAAAGGACAGAGAGCCTGAGGACTGCTTAAAGGCGACCGAAAAGTGTTCGTAGAAAGAAGAAAAAATGCTTGAGATCAAGAACCTCCACGCGAAGATCGCGGGGACCGACACCGAAATCATCCGCGGCCTGAACTTGACCGTGAAGGCGGGCGAGGTCGCTGCTATCATGGGCCCGAACGGTTCGGGCAAGTCGACGCTGTCCTACATCCTGGCCGGTCGCGACGACTATGAAGTCACCGAAGGCGACATCCTCTATAATGGCGAGAGCATCCTGGAGATGGATCCCGCCGAGCGCGCCGCCAAGGGCATCTTCCTTGCGTTCCAGTATCCGATGGAGATACCGGGCGTCGCGACCATGGAGTTCCTGAAGGTCGCGATGAACTCGCAGCGCAAGGCGCGCGGCGAAGAGCCGCTCAAGATTCCGGACTTCATCAAGCGCGTGAAGGAGGCTGCGGCCTCGCTCAGCATGAACCCCGACATGCTCAAGCGTCCGCTCAATGTCGGCTTCTCCGGCGGCGAGAAGAAGCGCGCCGAGATCCTGCAGATGAAGCTCCTGGAGCCGAAGCTGTGCGTGCTGGACGAGACCGACTCCGGTCTCGACATCGATGCGCTGAAGATCGTCTCCGACGGCGTCAACGCGCTGCGCTCGCCCGATCGCGCAGTTGTGGTCATCACTCACTATCAGCGTCTGCTGGAGCACATCGTGCCGGACAGCGTGCATGTGCTCTACAAGGGGCAGGTCATCAAGTCGGGCGACAAGTCGCTCGCGCTGGAACTCGAAGCCAACGGCTATGCCGGCGTGATCGAAGAAGCAGCGTGAGGTGGTGGCCATGAACATTCACGCAACGCCCCAGAGGACGCCGGCAGAGACGGCCTTCGTCGATGCTTTCGGCGACCGGCTGACGCAACTGCCGGGCGATCCGGCTGTCATGGTCAAGCGTGACGGCGCTATCGAGCAGGTCAAGGCCGGCCTGCCGACGCGGCGGATCGAATCCTGGCACTACACCGATTTGCGCCGCCTGCTGACCTCGGTGGCGGATTTCGACGCTGCCGCCTCGACAACGGCTCTCGCACCGCTGATCGAGGGCTCGAAGGTGCTGACGCTCGCCAACGGTGTCTCCGTAGATGACAAGGCGGCTCTGGATGGCGTGTCGGTTGTCCGCTTGTCGGAAAAGCTCGTCGATGGCAGTTTCGCTCCCGCGCTCGATCTGTACGGTTCCGATGATGCGATTGGCGCGGTGAATTCCGCCTTCGTCGCCGACGGTTATTTCGTCGACATTGCCGACGGCATTGAACTGGAGCAGCCGCTTGAACTGCAGAACCTCCAGGGTGGTGCACAGAGCCATGTACGACTGCCGGTGCGCGCCGGCAAAGGCGTGAAGGCGACCATCGTCGAACGGCAGACCGGAACGGGTGCTGCGACCGTCAGCTGCGTCAGCCAGCTTCTGATCGGCGACGATGCCGAGATCACCTGGGTGATCGTGCAGGAACAGCCGGATACCGCGACGCATGTCGCCCAGTTCAAGGCCGAGATAGGCGCGAATGCCAAGCTCCGCCTGTTCTTCATGAATGCCGGCGGCAAGCTGGTGCGGCAGGAAGTGATCGTCAAGGCCGCAGGCGAGGGCGCGGAATTCACAATGCGCGGCGTCAACCTGCTTTCGGGCGACGCCCATACCGACGTGACCATGGTGCTCGACCATGCGGTGCCCAACACGAGTTCGACCGAACTGGTGCGCAACATCGTGACCGGCCGCGCCAAGGGCGTGTTCCAGGGCCGTATCAACGTGCATCAATATGCGCAGAAGACCGATGCCAAGATGGCCTGCAACACGCTGCTCCTGTCGGACGATGCCGAGTTCTCGACCAAGCCGGAGCTCGAGATCTTCGCCGACGACGTGCAGTGCGGCCATGGCGCTACCGTCACCGAGATCGACCGCACCCATCTGTTCTACCTGATGGCGCGCGGTATCGAGGAAAAGGCGGCGCGGGGCTTGCTGGTCAAAGCGTTCCTCGCTGAGGTCATCGAGGAAATGGAAGACGAGCCGCTGGTGGAAGCACTGGAAGCCAAGCTGAACGACTGGTTCGAAACGCATGTGTAGATGATGGTCGCGCGGCCTTCACGGGAGTTGCCGTCATCCTCGGGCTTGTCCCGACGATCTGCGGCGGCACCATTCAAGGGCGCGGATACTTTTTCACCGGCAGCAGATCCTCGGGACAAGCCCGAGGATGACGGGCGAAGGGTTTGAAATGAACCGGCAACTGACCACCTCCTATGACGTCGAGGCCATCCGCCGCGACTTTCCGATTTTGTCGCGGGAGGTGTATGGCAAGCCGCTCGTCTATCTCGACAACGGCGCCTCGGCACAGAAGCCGATGGCGGTGCTTGACGCCATCAACCACGCCTACCGCAACGAATATGCCAATGTGCATCGCGGACTGCATTTTCTCTCCAATGCCGCCACCGACGCCTATGAGAAGGCGCGTGAGAGCGTGCGCCGCTTCTTGAACGCACCGAGTGCGGAAAACATCGTCTTCACCTCCAGCACCACGGCGGCGATCAACACCGTTGCCTATGGTTTCGGCATGCCGAATATCGGCGAGGGCGACGAGATCGTCCTGTCGATCATGGAGCACCACTCCAACATTGTGCCGTGGCATTTCATCCGCGAGCGTCAGGGCGCGAAGCTCGTCTGGGTGCCGGTCGACGATCTCGGCGTTCTCCATATCGAAGAATTTGAAAAGCGCCTCACCGACCGCACCAAGCTGGTTGCGATCACGCACATGTCCAACATGCTCGGCACTGTGACGCCGATCAAGGAGATGGTCCGCATCGCCCATGCGCGCGGCATTCCGGTGCTGGTCGACGGCAGCCAGAGTGCCGTGCACATGCCGGTCGACGTCCAGGACCTGGACTGCGATTTCTTCGTGCTGACGGGCCACAAGGTTTACGGCCCCAGCGGCATTGGCGTGCTCTACGGCAAGCGCGATATGCTGGAGCGTATGCGCCCTTTCCAGGGCGGCGGCGAGATGATCGTCGAGGTCACCGAAGACGACGTTACCTATAGCGAGCCGCCACATCGGTTCGAGGCCGGCACGCCGCCGATCGTCCAAGCCATAGGACTGGGCGCCGCGCTCGACTACATGGACGCTGTCGGTCGCGATCGCATCGCCGCGCACGAAGCTTCGCTGAAGAGCTATGCTCATGAGAGGCTTAGCGCGGTCAACTCGCTGCGCATCTTCGGCGACGCGCCTGGAAAAGGTGCCATCGTCTCCTTCGAATTGGAGGGAATTCACGCCCATGACGTCGCCATGGTCATCGACCGGCAGGGCGTCGCCGTGCGCGCCGGTACGCATTGCGCCCAGCCGCTGTTGAAACGGTTTGGCGTTACCTCCACATGCAGGGCATCCTTTGCCATGTACAACACGAAGGCAGAAGTCGACCTTCTGGCAGAAGCGCTTGAAAAGGCGCGGAAATTTTTCGGGTGACGATGATGGACGATCTACCGACTGAGACTGCTGCCGCTGTCGCGGAGTCCGCTTCCGCTATTCCAGCCGAGGAACTGGCGCGCATCACCGATGACATTGTTGGTGCGCTGAAGACGGTCTATGACCCGGAAATTCCGGCCGACATTTACGAACTTGGCCTGATTTACAAGATCGACATCGAGGATGACCGCAACGTCAAAATCGACATGACTTTGACCGCGCCAGGGTGTCCTGTCGCTGGCGAGATGCCCGGCTGGGTCGAAAACGCAGTCGGCGCGGTCGAAGGTGTATCAGGCGTCGAGGTCAGCATGACCTTCGATCCGCCCTGGACCCCCGATCGTATGTCCGAAGAGGCCCAGGTCGCCGTGGGTTGGTACTAGTCGTTGAAGATATAGACCACTTCGCGGGTCGCGGGATCGATCAGCGCGGTGCGGCCTGCGATATCGACATACTGGTATTCTCGTTCCAACGGCTGCTCAAGCACCAGTTGACCGGGTTCGTAGCCGTCCGGGAGAATTGAGCCGACCGAAAGCTCGTAATCGGACGGAACTTCGACCATTGGCTCGATCGGGTGCTCGACAATATATTCGCGCACCACCACTTCCTGTTCCGGCGTGATCAGAATGGTATCCGCGTTGGCCAACGCGCTCGAAGCGAATAGCACGGCGCCGGCGGCAATCGGAATAAAGCTCTTGGGTGTCATGGGTTGTTTCTCCTTGTGACGAAAACAAAAACCCCCGACACCTCGGCTTCGTTCCGGAAACACGCGTTCACTCGTGCTGTCGCGGCTGTCACATTCGTGATTACACGCCGCGCATCGCTTTGTCTGAACACTTGCCATGAGGTGGTTCTTCGACCATCTATAAGGCATTCCGCCGGCCTTGAACCGGTGAGCAATGGAGACTGATATGGGACGCTTTGCCGTCATAAACATTACCGACAAGGCCGCTGACCGTGTGCGCGAGGTCGTGAATGCCCGAGAAAACGCTCGTGGTATTCGCCTTGGCATCAAAAAAGGCGGCTGCGCTGGGATGGAATATACCATCGATCTTGTGACCGAGCCCAAGCCGGGCGACGATCATGTCGAGCATGCCGGCGCGCATGTCTATGTCGCGCCCGAAGCCGCGCTTTTCCTGCTCGGAACCGAAATGGACTTCGAGACCACGACGCTGCGGACCGGCTTCACCTTCCGCAACCCCAATCAGAGCTCGGCCTGCGGCTGTGGCGAATCGGTGGAATTGAAGCCTGCCGATCTGAAGGCCCTGGCGGAAGCGCGCACGGCTGCGAACGCGGCCTGAGCGATGGACGCCGAGGCCATCCGCGATCTGTTCGCCGGGCTTGGCGAGGTCTCAATCCGCCGCATGTTCGGCGGCAAGGGCGTTTATTTCGACGGCTTGATCGTGGGTGTCGATCTGTATGGCGATGTGATGCTGAAGGCTGACGATATCAGCGCGCCGGATTTCGCTGCCGCGGGTGCGGTTCAGTGGGTCTATGAGAATAAGAAGGGTACCCCGGTGAAGATGCCCTATTGGTCGATCCCCGACAGCGCGCTCGACGACCCCGACGAACTCGCCGTCTGGACACGCAAGGCGTTCGAGGCTGCGCGGCGCAGCGTCAAGTGACTACACGCCGGCGGGTGGAAACGCCTCGCGCAATGTATCCCCTTCTACCAGCCTGGCGAGAATGGTACCCGCGATTTTCGCGCGCTCAAGGTCTGGGAAGGCTGGATGCTCAGGCATGCCGATCTCAAATGCGGCGCCATGTTCAAAGCCAAGCATCCAGCCTTTTCCGAAGATCATGCCGCGTTTGAGGCCCTTGTCGGCAAGCGCCGAAGCGAGTTCAGCCGCGGACACGCCGGCTGCCAGCTCCGCGAGATCGCGCGCACCATCCACATCCAGGAAAACACAGTCGAGGCGGTTTGCGACGGATGCCAGGCGCGTGGCTGCGGCCGCCGTCAGCGCAAGGCCATAAAGAGGTGTGGCTGTCGCGAGCCCGGCAAGCTTTACCATCGCCGCCGAGGGCAGGCTGGTGTCGAACAGCACGGCATCAGCGTTCGCCACGGCGTCGCGCGCCTTCGAGCGGCGCAACTGTTTGGGGAAGGCCAGATCGAACAGGGCTATGTCGGAAAGCGCGGCCACGGGCTTTCCTTCCGCGTCGAACAACTCGGTGGCATTTGGCGTCGTCCGGTCAAGAAAAACCACGGAGTGATCGGCAATCCCGGCCTTTTCGATAGCCAGAGCGACCCGCTCGCCGGCGGCGTCTCCACCGCGGACGGACATGATGCTGACGTCGACGTCTCGTGAGACCGCGGAGGAGAGGGTGTCGAACAACGCGCCGCCCGGGCGCTCTACCAGTTTTCCGCTACCGAACAGGCCTTGGGCGGCGAGCGTGTTGAAGCGACCTTCCCTCAACATGAGAACAGCACCCACTCCAAGCAGCTTCTTCCGCATCGCCTCAAGCCTCGACGGTTGTCTGCATGTCGTGCGATTCGGCCCGTCGCACAGGTTGGAGCGAAAGACAGCCTAATTCCCGCAACGTGGGCAAAGGTGCCAAACAAAAATAGAACAAAATGCGTTTTCCATTATTTTCCAATGCCATAGACCCTCTTGCAAAAAGAGAACAAAAGCGGTACATAAAATACATCTGCGACGGCCCAGTCCGGCCTTCATTGACGACCAAGGGGTGATGTATCATGGCTCAGAACTCATTGCGGCTGGTAGAGGATAGTTCGGTGGATAAATCAAAAGCTCTGGATGCGGCGCTGTCGCAGATCGAGCGTGCTTTCGGCAAGGGCTCGATCATGCGGCTCGGTGCCAACGAGCAGGTGGTCGAGATCGGCACGGTGTCGACGGGCTCTCTGGGGCTGGATATTGCGCTTGGCGTCGGCGGTCTGCCGCGTGGCCGTATCATCGAAATTTACGGGCCGGAAAGCTCGGGTAAGACAACGCTTGCCTTGCATACGATTGCCGAGGCCCAGAAAAAGGGCGGCATTTGTGCGTTCGTGGACGCCGAGCATGCGCTCGATCCCGTCTATGCCCGCAAGCTGGGCGTCGATCTGGAAAATCTGCTGATTTCCCAGCCCGATACCGGTGAGCAGGCGCTTGAAATCTGCGACACGCTTGTCCGCTCCGGCGCTATCGATGTGCTGGTGGTCGATTCGGTTGCCGCTCTGACGCCGCGCGCCGAAATCGAGGGCGAGATGGGCGATTCGCTGCCAGGTCTTCAGGCTCGTCTGATGAGCCAGGCGCTGCGGAAGCTGACCGCCTCGATCTCGCGCTCTAACACCATGGTCATCTTCATCAACCAGATACGTATGAAGATCGGCGTCATGTTCGGCTCGCCTGAGACGACGACGGGCGGTAATGCGCTGAAGTTCTATGCCTCGGTGCGTCTCGATATCCGTCGTATCGGCGCAGTGAAGGATCGCGACGAGGTCGTCGGGAACCAGACTCGCGTCAAGGTCGTCAAGAACAAGCTTGCGCCGCCCTTCAAGCAGGTCGAATTCGACATCATGTATGGCGAGGGGGTGTCGAAGACCGGCGAACTGGTCGATCTTGGCGTCAAGGCTGGTGTCGTGGAGAAGTCGGGCGCCTGGTTCTCCTACAATTCCCAGCGTCTTGGCCAGGGCCGCGAGAACGCCAAGCAGTTCCTGCGCGACAATCCCGATACGATGCGGGAGATCGAATTGGTCCTGCGCCAGAATGCCGGCCTGATTGCCGAGAAGTTCCTGGAAAACGGTTCGCGCGAGGAAGATGATTCCGAAGACGAAGCTGGCGCGATGTAGGTCTTGCCCGGACTTGGCGGTGATGCCGTCGTTGGTTTGAGTATGTTGGACCGCCGGATGGAAACGCCCGGCGGTCTTTCTTTTGGGGGTGTGGGGTGCTTATTGAAGCGCGTTCATGTGTGTTTCTGGACAGTTCCCGGTCTGGTCGCTAAAAGGCCATGTCCAATTTCCGCCTGCGGGCGGTTTCTTCGAAAGCGACGGCGACCAGAGGCGGCAAGATGAGTGGCGTTAACGAAATTCGGTCGACATTTCTCGACTACTTCCGCAAGAATGGCCATGAGGTCGTTGCCTCAAGCCCGTTGGTGCCGCGCAACGACCCGACCTTGATGTTCACCAACGCCGGGATGGTGCAATTCAAGAACGTCTTTACCGGTCTTGAGACCCGTCCATACAGCCGCGCGACCACCTCGCAGAAGTGCGTCCGCGCCGGTGGCAAGCATAACGATCTCGACAATGTCGGCTACACCGCCCGGCACCACACCTTCTTCGAGATGCTGGGCAATTTTTCCTTCGGCGACTACTTCAAGGAGCAGGCTATCGAGCTTGCCTGGAATCTTTTGACAAAGGATTTCGCGCTCGACCGCAACAAGCTCCTTGTCACCGTCTATCACACCGACGACGAAGCTGCCGGCTTCTGGAAGAAGATCGCCGGCCTGTCCGACGACAAGATCATCCGCATCGCCACGAGCGACAATTTCTGGGCAATGGGCGATACCGGTCCGTGCGGCCCTTGCTCGGAAATCTTCTACGACCATGGCGAGAATATTCCCGGCGGCCCTCCCGGGAGCCCCGATGAAGACGGCGACCGTTTCATTGAGATCTGGAACCTCGTCTTCATGCAGTATGAGCAGATCACGAAGGAACAGCGCGTTGACCTTCCGCGCCCGTCCATCGATACTGGGATGGGCTTGGAGCGTGTCGCTGCCGTTTTGCAGGGCGAGCATGACAATTACGACATCGACCTCTTCCGCGCCCTGATCCGTGCGTCCGAGGAGGCGACGGGCGTCAAGGCCGAAGGCAAGAACCGCGCGAGCCATCGCATCATTGCCGACCATCTGCGGGCGTCGAGCTTCCTCATTGCTGATGGCGTCCTGCCATCCAACGAAGGACGCGGCTATGTGTTGCGCCGGATCATGCGCCGCGCCATGCGCCACGCGCAGCTTCTGGGTGCTGCAGACCCGTTGATGTGGCGTCTCGTGCCTGCTCTGGTGCGTGAGATGGGCCAGGCCTATCCGGAACTGGTTCGCAGCCAGGCGTTAATTACAGAAACGCTGAAGCTCGAGGAAACGCGGTTCCGCAAGACGCTTGCGCGCGGTCTCGGCCTGCTTGCGGACGCGACGGAAACGCTCGGCAGCGGTGACCGGCTTGATGGCGAAACCGCCTTCAAGCTCTATGACACCTATGGATTTCCGCTTGATCTCACGCAGGATGCGTTGCGCCAGCGCGGTGTCTCGGTGGATCTGGACGGATTCAACGCGGCGATGGAGCGCCAGAAGACGGAAGCGCGCGCCAATTGGGCGGGCTCCGGCGAGTCGGCCACAGAAGTGGTGTGGTTCGGTGTCAAGGATAAGGCCGGCGCTACGGAGTTCCTCGGCTACGACACGGAAAGTGCCGAAGGCGTGATCGCGGCACTCGTTAGAGATGGTGCCGTTGTCGATGCGGTGTCGGAAGGCGAGACGGTCGGCATCGTTGTCAACCAGACCCCGTTCTATGCCGAGTCCGGCGGGCAGATGGGCGATACCGGAACCATGACGGGCCAAGGCTTCGCGGTCGAGATCACCGAAACACAGAAGAAGGGCGACGGCCTGTTCGTGCATACCGGTCGCGTGACCAGGGGTACGGTTGCTACCGGTGCCGCGGTTGAAATGAAGGTCGATCACGCGCGCCGCACGCGCCTTCGATCCAACCATTCCGCCACGCATCTGGTGCACGAGGCGCTGCGCGAGGTTCTGGGCACCCATGTGGCGCAAAAGGGCTCGCTCGTCGCGCCCGAACGCCTGCGTTTCGACTTCTCGCACCCCAAGCCGATTTCGGCTGAGGAGTTGGAGCGGGTCGAGGCGATGGCCAATGAGGTCGTGGTCCAGAACAGCCCCGTCAGCACACGTCTCATGAGCGTCGACGACGCCATTGCCGAAGGCGCGATGGCGCTGTTCGGCGAAAAATATGGCGATGAGGTTCGCGTCGTGTCGATGGGCACCGGATTGCATGGCGACAAGGCCGGCAAGCCATATTCGGTCGAACTTTGCGGCGGCACGCATGTCTCTGCCACCGGCGATATCGGTCTTGTCCGGCTCGTGTCGGAAGGTGCCGTCGCTGCCGGTGTCCGCCGCATCGAAGCACTGACGGGCGAGGCTGCGCGCCGTCATCTCGACGAGCAGGATCGCCGGCTCAAGTCGGTCGCCGCGACATTGAAGGTCGCACCGGGCGATGTTCCCGCCCGTGTCGAGGCATTGCTGGACGAGCGCAAGAAACTCGAGCGCGAATTGTCTGAGGCGCGGCGCAAGCTCGCCATGGGCGGCGGGCAGGGCGGCTCAACAGATATCGTGCGCGATATTGCCGGCGTGAAGTTCCTCGGCAAGGCGGTATCGGGCGTCGATCCAAAGGACCTCAAGGGGCTTGCCGACGAGGGCAAGGCCACCGTCGGGTCCGGCATCGTCGCCCTGATCGGCGTGTCGGAAGACGGCAAGGCCAGCGCTGTGGTGGCAGTGACCTCCGATCTCTCAGGCCGGTTCAGCGCTGTCGATCTCGTCCGCGTCGCTTCCGCAGCACTCGGTGGCAAGGGCGGGGGCGGCCGGCCGGATATGGCTCAGGCCGGTGGACCCGACGGCTCGAAGGCTGAAGAGGCGGTCGAGGCGGTCGCCAGCGCTATAGCCGGCTGATCCTCGAGATATCTCCTGAAAACGGCGGGCGCAGTCCCGCCGTTTTTGCTTTGTGCTCCGACGCGTCGATATCAGTTCAGGGCAGCAAGGAAAGCTGACGTCAGATACGAGAAAACCCGGCGCGAGGCCGGGTTTTTTGTGCTCCAAAACTGCGAATGCGAAGCCTCAGGCCATCGCCTTCTGCAGGTTCTCGTCGATCTTGTCGAGGAAGCCGGTGGTCGAGAGCCAGGGCTGGTCGGGACCGATGAGCAAGGACAGATCCTTGGTCATGTAGCCGGCCTCGACGGTCTGGATACAGACCTTCTCCAGCGTGTCGGCAAAGCGCTTCAACTCGGCATTGTCGTCGAGCTTGGCGCGGTGGGCGAGACCGCGCGTCCAGGCGAAGATCGAGGCAATGGAGTTGGTCGAGGTCTCCTGGCCCTTCTGGTGCTGACGGTAGTGACGGGTAACCGTGCCGTGCGCGGCTTCCGCTTCCACCGTCTTGCCGTCCGGCGTCATCAATACGGAGGTCATCAGGCCGAGCGAGCCAAACCCCTGCGCCACGATGTCGGACTGCACGTCGCCGTCATAGTTCTTGCAGGCCCAGACATACCCGCCGGACCACTTCAGCGCCGAGGCGACCATGTCGTCGATCAGGCGGTGCTCGTAGGTGATCTTGCGCTTTTCGAACTCGGCCTTGAACTCGGCGTCGAACACCTCCTGGAAGATGTCCTTGAAGCGGCCGTCATAGGCTTTCAGGATGGTGTTCTTGGTCGACAGATAGACCGGATAGTTGCGGATCAGGCCATAGTTCAGCGAGGCGCGTGCGAAGTCGCGAATCGAGTCGTCGAGATTGTACATGGCCATGGCGACGCCGGCATCGGGTGCGTCGAAGACTTCATGCTCGATGACCTGGCCGTCTTCGCCGACGAACTTGATCGACAGCTTGCCCTTGCCGGGGAACCTGAAGTCGGTCGCGCGGTACTGGTCGCCAAAGGCGTGGCGGCCGACGACGATCGGCTGCGTCCAACCCGGCACCAGACGGGGCACGTTCTTCATGATGATTGGTTCGCGGAAGATGGTGCCGCCCAGGATGTTGCGGATGGTGCCGTTGGGCGACTTCCACATCTTCTTGAGCTTGAACTCCTCGACGCGCTGCTCGTCCGGGGTGATGGTGGCGCATTTCACGCCCACGCCATATTCCTTGATGGCATTTGCCGAGTCGATGGTCACCTGGTCGTCGGTGGCGTCGCGGTTCTCGACGCTGAGGTCGTAATATTTCAGATCGATGTCGAGATAGGGGTGGATCAGCTTGTCCTTGATGAACTGCCAGATGATGCGGGTCATCTCGTCGCCGTCGAGCTCTACGACGGGGTTAGCCACCTTGATTTTCGCCATGTGAAATATGCCTCTTTCGGAAGGGGGAACGGATATTCTGTACGGTTCGCGCCCCTATATCAAAGCGAGCACACCCGCGCAAACCTTCGTGCGGCCAAATGTATGAAAAGCGGTCTTAAAGCGTGCCGCACTCCGGGATTGCGTACGCGTAGCTTTGATGGGTCTAGAGCCAGTTGCCCATCAGCACGAAGGGCGACCAGAAATAGGGATGGCTCGCGGGTCGCGCCGCCGCCGGAGCGACGGTGGCGACAAGCGACAGCGCGCCGCGCTCGGCGCCTGATGCGCCTGGCCCAAGGATAGCCTCGATCTGCGCCGCGCGCAGGGCTTCGGCCTTGCTCATCTTGCCTTCCACCATATGCCGGTAGAAGGACTGCATGATGCCGGCGGTGGCGCCGTCGGCGACCGGCCACAGCGTTGCCATGACCGAGGACGCGCCGTTCATCTGGGCGAGCGCGCCGAAACTCTCTACCTCATCGCCCTCCGATCCGCCGCCGCGCGCCGTCTCGCAGGCTGACAGGGTGAGCAGGTCGACACCGCCAAAGCGGAAGCCGCGACCTTTTCGAATGTCAGACAGTGACAGTGGCGATCCGTCGCCCAGAAGCAGGAAGGAATCCGTCTCGCGTCCGGGCACAAGCTTGAAGTGGCTGGCAATGTGGACGATCGAGGGGCGGTTCTTCAACGCCGCGCTGAAGCTCTCGCGCGTAAACGCCTGGTCGAGGCTGGCAGCGCCCGCGAGCGCGCCGGGCTTGTCGGGATTGCCGAAGATCGCCTGAAGCTCGCGCGCCACGCCCGGTAGGGGCGAGAAGCCGGGGTGGCCAGCGGTGACGCCGAAACCAGCGCTTTTTTCCGGCGAGCGGTCGGCGGTGGCGAATTCGGTTCGCGCTGCGGGCGTGTAGAGCGCGAGCGAATACTCCTCGATCAGATATTTCTGGCCGTCATGAAGTGCCGCGAACGGCACATAGCGCAGAAATCCCTGCAGGTTCAGCATAAGCGTCCGCGCGCCGCTCGCCTTCAGATCGCCTGAGACTGGCGAGATCAGGATGTCGTAGAGCGACTGCATCTTCAGGTTTACGCCTGCGTCGCGCCGCTCAATGGCATCGAGCGCCTCGAACACCTTCCGCGACAGCTCAGCGCGAGAGATGTTTACCCGCCGATGGATGGACGCATCGGGAACCGTGAGGAAGAGATGCGTGGCCTCTCCGAGACTGGCGACCTGCAGCATCGCAGCCTTACCCTCGAACGCGCGCAATTCCTCCTGCGCATCCGCCGTGTAGTCCAGGTTGATCGCGTCGATCTCTTTCTGGACGCCGGCGTCCTCCTCGCCGGCTTTTCTCAGGAATGCTTCGACATCGGTCATGAAGCTTTCGTAAGCTTGGTCCAGCAAGCTTTCCAGCGAAGCTAGTTGCACCTCTTCGTCCTTGGAGATGGTGCCGGCATTCTTCTTGGCGATGAGTTCGGCGACGGCGGAAGCGGCCGCGATGGGCTGCCCGAGCAGGGAGCGCATGTCTCTCAACTCGCTGTCTTCGCGCGTGGTCAACGATGCCTCGCGGTCGCGCAGGTCGGCTTGTGCGTCGCGTTGCACGAACTCGCTGAGCTCTTCGTCCTTTTCCATATTCAGCACAGCCTGCGCCTCGGCGAGCCGACCCTCACCGATCAGAAGATCGGCAAGGTCCTGGTAGAGGAAGCGCCACTCGGCCTTGAACTCCTTAAGGTCGTCGGACTGGTACTGTTTGTTGTTGGACCGGATTTTCTGCTGCGCGTTGATGGCGAGCTTGGCGAACAGGATCGCGCGCTTGGGGTCGCCACGGCCTTTGAAGGCCTTTGCCATGGTGTCGTAGACCCAGCGCTGATCGTCGAGCGTACTGGAGACGCTGCGGTTGATGTTGGACAGCGCCTTCATCGACCATTGGATAGCCTCGTCGTTTCGCCCCAGCAGTTGCGAGGTAATGCCTATGTTGATCAGCACCTTTGTGGTGTTGAAATGCGTCGGGCCAAGCTTGGACTGGATGATGGGCAGGGCCTTGCGAAAGGCGGCGTCGGACTCGGCATAGCGCTCCATCCGGCGGTACACCCAAGCCGTGTTGTTGATGGCATAGCCGACGAGAAGGCTGTCCTTGCCGCTGGCCGCCGAATAGCGCTCGATCGCCTTGTCGTAGGATTTCAGCGCGGCTGGATAGTCCTTTAAACCTTCCAGGCTGATGCCCTGGTTGAGATAGCTGTCGCCGACGAACTCGCTGATATCGCCGCTGTCGGCAATAAAGAGCCTGCGGGCCTCCTCGTAGATCGGAAGCGTCTCGCGATACTTTGACAGTTTTTGATAGGCCGCCCCTAACTCTTGCAGGGCGTAGCCGAGATCGTTGCTGCCGGGTTTGGTCTTGCGGAAAATGGCAATCGCCCGCTTGGCCGCGGCTTCGGCATCGCCATAATGTGCAAGGAAGGTGTTTACCCTGGCAACAGCGACCAGCGTGATGGCGAGTTGCGCCGATTGCGGGCCTGCGTCCGTGAACGCCTCATAGCGGGCAGCGACGTCTTCCAGCAGCGCCAGCGTCTGTTCATAGTGAGCCAGGGCTTCCAGCGAGTAAGCCTTGCCGAACATCATCCCGGTATATTCCAGGCTGTTTTCGCCTTTGGCCTTGGCATAGACCGCCATGGCTTCCTCGGCCGCGACCAACGCCTGGCTGTGCTGGTTTTGCGACTGCAATATCTGCACGAGCGATTCGAGGCCTTGGCCGAGCTCAAGACTGTCGGGTTTGGTGCTGTGCAGGATTGCGACCTGTTCGCGGCGAACCGTTTCCGCCTCGCTCCACCGCTTCTGGTCGAACAACGTGCTGGCAAGATTGCCCAGCGTGATTGCCAGATTTGCGTCTTCAGGCGTCGAAAGCCCACGATAGTGCTCGGCGGCTTGGCGATAGGCGGCGATGGCCTCGTCGCGGCGGCTCATTTCTACGAGCGAAATACCCCTGTCGACGGTGGCGCTCGCCAAAGACGAAAGGCTGGATTCATCCAGTTCCTCATAAATCCGGATCGCCCGGTCGAACTGGCCGATGGCGGTCGCGTGGTTGTCGACCAATTGGTAGGCGCGACCGAGATCGACCAAAGCCGAGGCGAGATCGGCGCTGCCGGGCGCTGCCTGCGCCAGGATAATCGCGCGCTCCAACCCGCTCGTGATCGCCGGATAAAGCGCGCCGCGCTTGATCTGGGTCGCGGAGAGCGTGTGGAACACTAGCGCGGCATTCGTGCTGGTTTCACCCTCGTCTTTTTGATAGCCCTCAGCCGATTTCGAATAGAGATCAATGGCGCGGTCGAGATCGCCGTCCGCACCGCGATTTGCATAGAAGTTTCCGAGTTCCCACTGTTTGTAAGAATCGCCGGCTTTGGCCTCTGCCTGCATTTCGGCATCGGGCTCGGCGAGTTTAGGGGTTTGGGCGATGGCCGAGCCCACCAGGAAGGCAGCGCCAATGGCCGCAAGGATGAAAGCCCGCATTCCCGCCACCTGTAAACGGCCGCTCGACCGCTGATGCAGTTCGGCGCGCCATATTCATTCAAGCCCGACCAAATGCAATCCGGGCAGTTTGTCGGATTTTGGGCGGATTCTTAGCCCTCTTCTGTGCAGGTTCCGTTTTCGCACGAACTGTGCGAGGGAGGGGCACGACGGATACTGGTTGATACGATGAGCATCAAGGACACCAACAGAGCGCTTTTGACCGAAGGCCCGGCGATCATCCTGGTCGAGCCGCAACTGGGCGAGAATATCGGCATGGTGGCGCGCGCCATGGCCAATTTCGGCCTGTCAGAGCTTAGGCTGGTGCGCCCGCGCGATGGCTGGCCCAGCGAAAAGGCGCGCGCGGCGGCCAGCCGCGCCGACCATGTCATTGACGCCGTGACGGTGTATGACGATTTGCCCGCGGCTCTGGCCGATCTGAATTTCGTCTTCGCCACCACAGCACGCGAGCGCGATGGCTTCAAGCCGGTGCGCGGCCCGGTCGAGGCGGGCAGGGCGCTGCGTGGCCGTTTCGTCGCCGGGCAGAAAACGGGTATCCTGTTCGGCCGCGAGCGCTTCGGTCTCGACAATGAGGAAGTCGGCCTCGCCGACGAGATCGTCACCTTCCCGGTCAATCCCGCCTTCGCCTCTCTCAATATCGCTCAGGCCGTGCTGCTGATGTCTTATGAGTGGATGAAGTCGGGCCTGGAGAACGAGACCGACACCGCCTTCAAGGTGCCGGAGGTAGCTCCGGCGCCGAAGGAACTCCTGCAGGGGCTGTTCGACCATCTTGAATCCGCGCTGCAGGTACGGGGTTATTTCCGGCCGCCGCAGAAAAAGCCCAAGATGGTCGACAACATCCGCGCCGTGCTGACCCGCGCGGGCTTTGCCGAGTCCGAGCTCAAGGTGCTGCGCGGCGTTGTTGCCTCGCTCGATTATTTTTCGCCAAAAGAGCCACGTGGGTCCGGCTATCCCGACCGCAAGGCGCATGCCGACAAGGCTGCGCGCGCCAAGGTGGTCGACGACAGCGATCCGGAACCCATCGACGCCGGGAAGGGCATCGACAATGGCTGACCGGCCGGTCTTGCTGTTCGATTCGGGAATAGGCGGGCTGACCGTGCTGCGTGAGGCACGGGTGCTGATGCCGGACCGCCGTTTCGTCTATGTCGCCGACGACGCCGCCTTTCCCTATGGCGCCTGGGAGGAACCCGCGCTTAACGATCACATCCTGAAGCTTTTCGCGCGGCTGCTCGACCGTTATCAACCTGAAATCTCGGTGATTGCCTGCAACACGGCTTCGACTCTGGTGATCGAGTCTCTGCGTGAAGCATTTCCGCACCATCCCTTCGTCGGCACCGTGCCTGCCATCAAGCCGGCAGCCGAGCGCACGCGCTCGGGACTGGTTTCCGTGCTGGCCACGCCCGGCACCGTCAAGCGGCAATATACGCGCGATCTGATCCACCAATGGGCTACCAAGTGCCACGTGCGGCTGGTCGCAAGCGACCGGCTGGCCAGTCTGGCCGAGACCTATATGCGCGAGGGCTTTGTCGACGAGAACGCTGTGCGGGATGAAATAACGCCCTGCTTCATCGAGCGAGAAGGTGCCCGCACCGACATCGTGGTGCTTGCCTGCACGCACTATCCTTTCCTGGCCAATCGCATGCGCAAGACAGCACCCTGGCCTGTCGATTGGCTCGATCCCGCCGAGGCTATAGCACGGCGGGCTCTGTCCCTTCTCGCGCCCTTACCGGTCGAGCCCGGCATTAATACGCCCGATCTCGCGGTCTTCACATCGGGCAAGGCCGACTTCAGCACACGCCGCCTGATGCAGGGGTTCGGCTTGAACGTCGCGAGATAGAGCCGAGCAGCCCGTCAGGAACATCGCAGCGGTATTTGCGTTCTTTCGAGACAATCGTCACGGGAGAAAAAAATGCCCGCAAAATCCAAAGCTCAGCAGAAAGCCGCCGGCGCGGCGCTTGCCGCAAAACGCGGCGATATCAAGAAAAGCGAATTGGTCGGTGCATCCAAGGAGATGTACAAATCGATGTCCGAAAAACAGCTGGACGAATTCGCGTCGACCAAGCGCAAGGGACTTCCTGAACACAAGGAAGAGAAGTGAGAGCGCCAACCGCGCCCTCACTGTCCTTGACAAAGGCTGTTAAGCCGACAGCGCGGCAGCGCCGGTTTTCGAAAACCACTGCTCAAAGGGCTCAGGCTCCTTGCCGGTCAAGGCTTTGAAATCGTCCGGAGAGCCAGCCAGATTGCCCGCCTTTGTTGCCGTATCGAACGAGGCATAGACGTGAGCGACCGGCTCGGGCAGGCCAGCGCCAATCATTCCTTGAATGAGACCTTCAACCGGCACCTGCACCACCTGGAGCGGCTTGCCGATTGCCTTGCGAGCCAATTCGGCGACCTCGTCGACGGTATAGGCTTTGCTGCCGAACAGGTTCAGAGTGCGCTTTCCGGTGAAATCCGACGCCACCGCGACCGCGGCAGCCAAAGCCAGGTCGTTACGCGTGATGTAGGATGTTCCGCCGTCGCCAGCGGCCGTGTACCAGTTGCCGGTAGCCAAAGCGTTGGGGAGGGAATGCAACAGATTTTCCGCGTACCAGGTGTTGCCGAGGATCGTATGGCCGGGAATGCTGCTCGATGCGATTGCCGCCTCGGTGCCGGCATGATCCGGCGCGAAGGACACAAGCGACGTTTTCGCGTTCGGTAGCGATGTGTAGACAATGTGCGCGACGCCGGCGGCTTCAGCTGCCTTGACTGCGGCTTGATGCTGGCGGAGCCGCTTGCCAGGCTCGTCCAGCGCGTCCGTGCTGATGATCAAAAGGCGCTTCACGCCGGCGAATGCTGCTGCCAGGCTGGCCGCATCGTCGAAGTCCGCCTTGCGAAGCTCGACGCCACGAGCGCGCAGGTTTTCAAGCTCTTCAGGCTTGCGACTCGTCGCTACGATGCGGTCGGCAGGAATCTTCAGCGTGTCGAGCAAATGGGTGAGGACGGCGCGACCGAGATGGCCGGACGCTCCGGTGACGAGAATATCCGCTGCTTGTGCCATTATAGCTTCCTTGGTTCATTTTGTTTGGGTACGTTGCATAATCTGGTTATCAACAGTAACTTAGGTAGCAAGAGCGAGCACAATGTGTAAGTACGCATGATTTCGTGCCCAGGTTACATAGAGGGAACTGCATGAACGCGCCCACGAGGAATGGATCGGCCACCCCATTGCTTTACAGCAATCCCGGTTTCGACCGCGATGCCGAGGGCGGTTGCCCGGTTCGGGAAGTTCTGGACAGGGTGGGCGACACCTGGAGCCTGCTTGTCCTGTTTACCCTGCAGCCGGCTCCTTGCCGGTTCAACGCGCTGAAGCGCGCTATCGAAGGCATTTCCCAGCGTATGCTGACCGTCACCTTGCGCTCGCTCGAACGCGATGGACTGGTAACCAGGACCGTGAAGCCCACCACGCCGCCGGAGGTGGAATACTCATTGACCGAACTTGGTCAGTCTATTGCAGTGCCGGTGGCCGCGCTTGGATCATGGGCGGCAGACAACAGGGATCGGCTGCGGCAGGCCCGGGATGCCTTCGACGCTGCTGAAGCCTGACGTTGACAAATCCAGCCTGATCTTCTATCGACCGCACCAGCACCGGGTCCGAAAGGCCCGGTGTCGCACTTTATGTGCATGACGTGTCCCGTGGGTTTTCCCGCAGCGTTGCGGTGAGAACTCTGTCAGGTCTCTAAATCGAGGCCAGAGGAGGGCGCGTTTCCTTCACCCGGAGCATGAGGTTCCGGGTGTAACTTTTTGAAAGGGAATGCGATGAGCAAGCGCGAATCCGCAAAATACAAAATCGATCGTCGTCTTGGCGAGAACATCTGGGGCCGTCCGAAGTCCCCGGTCAACAAGCGTGAATACGGTCCCGGCCAGCACGGCCAGCGCCGCAAGGGCAAGCTGTCCGACTTCGGCATTCAGCTCCGCGCCAAGCAGAAGCTCAAGGGTCACTACGGCGACATCTCGGAAAAGCAGTTCCGCAAGACCTACGATGAAGCCAACCGCCGCAAGGGCGACACCTCCGAGAACCTGATCGGCCTGCTCGAATCGCGCCTTGACGCGGTCGTGTACCGCGCCAAGTTCGTTCCGACGATCTTTGCCGCCCGTCAGTTCATCAACCACGGCCACGTCAATGTGAACGGCAAGCGTACGAATATCGGTTCGTACCTCTGCAAGGTTGGCGACGTGATCGAAGTCCGCGAGAAGTCGAAGCAGCTCGTTATCGTGCTCGAAGCAGCTCAGCTCGCCGAGCGCGACGTTCCGGACTACATCGAAGTCGATCACAACAAGATGGTCGCCACCTACAACCGCGTACCCGGCCTGGCAGACGTTCCGTTCGCCGTGCAGATGGAACCGAACCTGGTCGTCGAATTCTATTCGCGCTAAGCGACCGCAAAGACTTCGGAAAAGCCGCCTTCGGGCGGCTTTTTCATTTCTGCTTTCAATCGCAGGCACCTCGGCTACAAAGCGAGCAAGCAAAGCGGGGACATGGGCATGGAAGACTTGCAGGCGCTGTTGGACGACATCCACACAACGCTCTCTGCGCGTGACGACAAAGGCAAGGTCGCGACCTATATACCCGAACTCGCCCGCATCGATCCCGCCCATTTCGGCATCGCTGTCATCGGTGTCGACGGCACCGAATACATGGCCGGCGACGCAGAGCTGCCTTTCTCCATCCAAAGCGTTTCCAAGGTGTTCACCCTGACGCTTGCGCTCGGCAAGCACGGCGATTCCCTTTGGAACCGCGTCGGCCGCGAGCCATCCGGGACGGCCTTCAACTCCATCGTTCAGCTTGAATTCGAAAAGGGCCGGCCTCGCAACCCATTCATTAACGCAGGCGCGATTGCCGTCACCGATCTGATTTTATCTGGCCACAAACCTCGCGAAGCCATTGGCGAGATTGTCAATTTCGTTCGCTTCCTATCCGGTGACGACACCATCACCACCGACCAGGCCGTGGCGAAATCGGAAAACGCGACCGGCTTCCGAAATTTTGCCCTGGCCCAGTTCATGCGGTCGTTCGACCGGCTCGATCATCCCGCCGAACACACTTTGGGCGTCTATTTCCACCAGTGTGCGCTGGCCATGTCCTGTCGTCAGCTTGCCCATGCCGGTCTCTATCTGGCTGCCAATGGCCGCAACCCGGTATCCGGCAGTTCGGTCGTATCGCGCGAGCGCGCCCGCCGCATCAATGCGTTGATGATGATGTGCGGCCACTATGACGGATCCGGCGAATTCGCCTACCGCGTCGGCCTGCCGGGCAAGAGCGGCGTTGGCGGCGGCATCCTGGCTGTGGCGCCGGGCAAGGCGTCCATTGCGGTATGGGCTCCGGGACTCAACGATTACGGAAATTCGTTGCTCGGCACGGCAGCGCTCGAAATACTCGCCAAGCGCACGGGATGGTCCGTTTTCGGGCTTTGACGCACAGCGCTCTTTGCGTTGCTCGATGACCACGCTAAACGGGAACGAGGAGATAGAACAATGACAATCCACGATCCCGAAATCGAAGCGGCCGACGGCTGTCACCCGCTGTTCCGCGCGGTGCCGTCCTCCGTCGAGTTCAACAAGCTGCGCAAACGCTTGCTGCGTTCGTCTCGCCAGGCCATCGTGGATTTCGGCATGGTCAAGCCGGGAGAGCGCTGGCTGGTGGCCCTGTCGGGCGGCAAGGATTCCTACGGTCTGCTTGCTATCCTGCTCGATCTCAAATGGCGCGGGCTTCTGCCGGTCGAGCTTCTGGCCTGCAATCTGGATCAGGGGCAGCCGAATTTCCCGAAGCATATTCTGCCGGACTATCTGACGGCCAACGGCATCGCCCATCGGATCGAGTATCGCGACACCTATTCGGTCGTTACCGACAAGATCGCCGAGGGCAACACCTACTGCTCGTTGTGTTCGCGGCTGCGTCGCGGCCATCTCTACCGCATTGCGCGGGAGGAGGGCTGTTCCTCATTGGTGCTCGGCCACCATCGGGAGGATATCCTTGAGACCTTCTTCATGAACCTGTTCCATGGCGGACGGCTTGCCGCCATGCCGGCCAAGCTGCTTAACGACGAAGGCGATGTCATGGTGTTGCGGCCGCTGGCCTATTGCGCCGAGACGGACATGGCGCGCTTTGCCGAAGCGATGGCGTTTCCCATCATCCCTTGTGACCTATGCGGCAGCCAGGAAGGCCTGCAGCGCAATGTCATGAAATCGATGCTCGACGACATCGAAAAGCGCATGCCGGGCCGCAAGGACATCATGATCCGCGCCATGGCCAATGTGCGCCCGTCCCATCTCCTCGATCGCAAGCTGTTCGATTTCGCAGGACTTGCCGCGAGTGGAGCCGACCAACCAGGACAGACCCATGCACTTTGACGACAAGACCATCGATAGCCTCGCAGACCTGCTCGCGGAGGCTGCAACGGTGGAGATCATGCCGCGCTTCCGTACCCTGGAAGACGACCAGATCCGCCAGAAGACCTCTGCGGTAGACCTCGTCACCGAGGGCGATATAGCGGCCGAGAAGTACATCACCCGCATTTTGAAAGAGCGCTATCCCGAGGCTCTGATTGTCGGCGAAGAAGCCTATGAGGAAGACCGGACGCTGCTTGACACGCTCGGAACTGCCGATCTCGCTTTCGTCATCGATCCCATAGACGGAACCTTTAATTTCGCCGCAGGCATTCCGCTGTTTGGCGTCATGCTGGCCGTGGTGGTCAAGGGCGAGACGATAGCAGGCATCATCCACGATCCGGTCGGTAAGGATTGGCTGATTGGCGCCAAGGGTGCGGGCGCCCATCTGCGCGCGCCCTCGGGCGCGACGCGCAAGGTGAAGGCGGCTGCTACCGGGTCGATCCATGAGATGACGGGCAGTGTTTCATGGCAATATGTCGAGGAGCCGCTGCGGTCCACGCTGGCGAGAAACCATGCCAAGTGCCTGTCGCAATTCGGCTATCGCTGCGCGGCGCACGAATATCACTTGCTGGCGACCGGCAACGCCCACTTCGCGATCTATAACAAGCTGATGCCTTGGGATCATCTCGCCGGCGTTCTGATCCATCAACAGGCCGGGGGATACGCCGCGCGCTTGGACAGCAGCGCCTATCTTCCCAGCCATGTCGACGGCGGCCTGCTGGTCGCGCCGGACAAATCGAGTTGGGAAGAGATCCGCCGCGAACTCTGGGCCGACTGATTATGGAGGGAGGTCAGGTTAGCCGACCTCCCTGGCGTCGTTCAATGCGCCGCAGTGTGTTGCTCATGCTGCGGCTGGAACAGACGCCCACGCTCGGCAATCAGCACCAGGACGATGGCGAGCAAGCCGAGCCCTGCATAGCCGGCCGCCAGCGGTGTCGTGGTGCCGTCGAACGCCTGTCCGATGATCACGCCCACCACCGCGCCTCCGAATGTCTGAAAGAAGGCCTGCACCGATGACGCCGTGCCGGCCATGCGGCCGAGCGGCTCCATGGCGAGCGAATTGAAGTTCGAGCCGATCCAACCGAACTGGAACATGATCAGCGCAAACAGGCCGATGAACAGCCACAGGGGCAGTTCTCCCACGAGCGATAGGGTGAGCCAGATGGTCGCCACAATGGTCAGGCCGATCACCGCACCATGCGACAGTCGGCGCATGCCAACCCGAACCACCAGCCTGGAGTTCAGGAAGGAGGATAGCGACATCATCAAGGCAATCGCGGCGAAGATCACCGGGAACCAGACGCCGACGCCATATATACCGACATAGACCTGCTGGGCCGAATTGATGAAACCGAACAGCGCGCCGAAGACCAGCGTCGACGCCAGCGTGTAGCACAGGGAGATGCGTGTGGTGACGACCATACGGAAAGCCTGGCCGATCGAAGCGAAGGTCAGCGGACGCCGCTCGCTCTGCGCCAACGTTTCGGGCATGCGCATCGCTGCCCATATCGTGATGACAAGGGCAACGATAGCCATGCACAGGAAGATCATGTGCCATTCGCTGAAGATCATGATGGCCTGGCCGAGGGCCGGCGCAATCACCGGGATGACCATGAAGACCATGAAGACCAGCGACATGATCTCCGCCATCTGCCGGCCGGCATAACGGTCCCGCACCATGGAAATGGCGATGACGCGTGTCGATGCCGCCCCAGCGCCCTGGATGAAGCGAAGAACCAGAAGCGTCTCGAAGTTGGGTGCGAAAGCTGCGGCAAATGCCGCCGCAACATAGACGCCGAGACCGAAAAGCAGTGGCCCGCGCCGACCGAAGCGGTCAGAGATCGGGCCGTAAGGCAACAGCGCCAGCGCCATGCCGCCGAAATAGGCGGAGATGACATACTGCCGGTGGTTTTCGCTTTCCACGCCAAGGCTGTCGCCCATCTGCTGCAGCGCCGGCAGCATGATGTCGATGGCCAGCGCATTCGTGGCCATCAGCGCTGCGGCCAGCGCGATAAATTCCCATCGCGGAATGGAGATCGGTTGCGCTGGGGTGGTCGTTGAGCGCTGGTCCATAATAAAGTCCGTTCAAAAAGCAAAATGCGCCAGAGAATCCCGGCGCATTCGAAACATGGTCGGTCGATGATCGTTCCCGGCACAAAGCCGGGACGTCTCAATCTCAGGCAGCGCCTTTGACGCTGACGCCTTTTTCAGTGAAGAATGTCTGCAATTCGCCGGCCTGGAACATTTCGCGGACGATGTCGCAACCGCCGACAAACTCGCCCTTGACATAGAGCTGCGGAATGGTCGGCCAGTTGGAATAGTCTTTGATGCCCTGGCGCAGATCGGCTGATTCCAGAACGTTGACGCCCTTATAGTCGACGCCGAGATAGTCGAGAATCTGCACGACCTGACCGGAAAACCCGCACTGCGGGAAGCCGGGGGTGCCTTTCATGAAGACGACCACATCGGTGCTCTTCACTTCGCTGTCGATGAAATCGTTGATACCGCTCATGGAAAAACCTTTCATGCCTTTGGGAGCAAGGCTTGGAAATCGTTACCTTCAAATAACCCCATCTTCCGGTTGAAACAAGACTTTGGTGAAAGCGGTCTTCCGGCCAGGCAAGCAGGTAGCAACATCCATGTCTTTTGCGCTGATGTCATTGAACGGTGCCCGTCCATGAGCCGAAGGGTGCTCTGGCTCTCGCTGCTCGCCATCATGATTCTGGTGGGCGGCGCGTCTCTGCGCCTCGGAATGGCACCGCCGCGCAAGATCGCCCAGACAGATGCGCAGCTTCCCGCGCCATGCCGCAAACTGCGTTTTGAGGCTGTGGACTACATCGTCTGCACCATCGATATGCAGCGTCTCGACATCCAGATGTCGCTCAACGACGAGGCGGGAAAGCCCTACCGTTCGCTGAAGCGGCATGACGCCATAATGGCGCAAAAATTCCGCCGGCCGATCCTGTCGATGAACGCTGGCATGTATCACGAAGATGTGTCTGCCGTCGGCCTTCTGGTCGAGCATGGTCGGGAAACCCATCCCATTGAGCTCGCGGATGGTGAAGGCAATTTCTTTCTGAAGCCAAATGGCGTCTTCAGCGTCGGAAACGATGGTACGGCTGCGATTTCAGAAAGCTCAGCCTATGCCGCTGTGCCGCGGAACGCCGCCTTCGCAACGCAGTCTGGCCCAATGCTGGTCATAAACGGCGCGCTGCACCCGCGATTCGAACCGGACGGTGCGTCGCGCTTTATCCGCAACGGTGTCGGCGTTCGCGATCCCAACACCGTAGTTCTGGCGATTTCCCGCCAGCCCGTCAGTTTCGGTAGCTTCGCGCGGCTGTTTAGGAATGAACTTGACTGCCCAAACGCGCTGTATTTCGACGGCGTGGTCTCGGCGATGACGAATGGTACCGAGCATGTGATTGGCGGCGGGTATCCGGCAGGGCCGATCCTGTCTGTTTTTGAAAAGTAGAAAGCGTCAATCGGGGATGCTCGTCTGCAGCGCCAAAGCGTGCAGAACGCCGCCCATATTGCCCTTCAGGGCGTTGTAGACCATCTGGTGCTGCTGCACCCGGCTCTTGCCGCGAAAGCTCTCGGAAACGACCTCGGCGGCATAGTGGTCGCCGTCGCCTGCCAAATCCCGGATCGTGACTGTGGCATCCGGAATGCCCTCCTTGATCAGCTTCTCAATGTCGCGGGCGTCCATTGCCAATGGGATAGTCTCCGATTTCACTGCTTCGGCAGGATAGGTGGGAAGGTCGGGCGCGGTCAATTGTTCTCCGCCCGATCTCCATGTCAATTCAACTCGCGAGTTCACCCGCCATGAAGGCCGGGAACCAGCCTTCATGAGCCGCCTTGAGGTCGGCGACCGCGATAGCGCGCGCTTCTCCAAGCTTGAGCGCGGTGCCGCCGGTGCTGCCGATCCAGGGCGCGAAGATGCCGAGCTGCTTCTGCTCGGCCAGCATTGCGTTGAAGTCCTCTCCCTGCGGATCGATGTTGAGGGTCACAAGATAGCGGCCCTGGTCTTCGCCAAAGAACTGCGGGATCGGATCGCCATTGTTCAACTGGTTGACGGTGGCGCCGATGCCGGAGGCCATCGCCATTTCAGCCAAGGCAACGCCCAGCCCGCCATCCGAAACGTCGTGCACGGCGGTCGCCACGCCGGAGCGGATCAGCTTGCGGACGTAGTCGCCGACCTTGCGCTCATGGGCGAGGTCGACCGGCGGCGGGGGACCGTCGGTGCGGCCGTGCAGGTCGCGCATATAGATGGACTGCGCGAGATGCGTGCCCCACCAATCGGGCGCGCCGACCAAAAGGATCATCTCGCCTTCAGCGGCGAAACCGGAGCGTGCCATCTTGGCCCAATCGTCGATCAGGCCGACGCCGCCGATGGTCGGGGTCGGCAGGATGCCCTGGCCATTGGTCTCGTTGTAGAGCGAGACGTTGCCCGACACGATCGGGAAGTCGAGCGCACGGCAGGCCTCGCCGATGCCCTGGATGGCCTTGACGAGTTGGCCCATGATTTCGGGGCGCTCGGGATTGCCGAAATTGAGGTTGTCGGTGGCCGCCAGGGGCAGGGCGCCTGTAGCCGTCAGGTTGCGCCAGCATTCGGCCACGGCCTGCTTGCCGCCCTCGAACGGGTCGGCCTCACAGTACCGCGGTGTTACGTCCGATGAGAAGGCCAGCGCCTTTGTGTCGTGACCTTCGACGCGCACCACGCCGCCGTCGCCGCCGGGGCGCTGCAGCGAATTGCCCTGGATCATGGTGTCGTATTGTTCCCAGACCCAGCGGCGGCTCGACAGATCCGGTCCGCCCAGGAGTTTGAGCAGCGCGTCGGCGACGTCGGCCTGGGGAATGTCGTCCTTGGCAAGCGGCGCGCGCGGCGTCGGTTCGGTCCAGGGGCGGTCATATTCCGGAGCTTGATCGCCCAGATCCTTGATTGGCAGATTGGCGACTTCCTGGCCCTGATGCAGGATGCGGAAACGCAGGTCGTCGGTGGTCTTGCCGACGATGGCGAAGTCGAGGCCCCATTTGCGGAAGATCGCTTCGGCTTCTTCTTCCTTTTCGGGCTTCAGCACCATGAGCATGCGCTCCTGGCTCTCCGACAGCATCATCTCATAGGCGCTCATGCGCTCTTCGCGCACCGGCACTCTATCCAGATCGAGCTCGATGCCGAGGTCGCCCTTGGCGCCCATTTCGACAGCCGAACAGGTCAGCCCGGCCGCACCCATGTCCTGGATGGCGATGACCGCGCCCGACGCCATGAGTTCGAGACAGGCTTCCAGCAGGCATTTCTCGGTGAAGGGGTCGCCCACCTGCACGGTGGGACGCTTTTCCTCGATTTTGTCGTCGAATTCGGCGGAGGCCATGGTCGCCCCGCCGACACCGTCGCGGCCAGTCTTGGCGCCGAGATAGACGACCGGCAAACCGACGCCCTTGGCTTCAGAGAGGAAGATGGCATCGGTCTTGGCGAGCCCGGCGGCGAAGGCGTTGACGAGGATGTTACCGTTGTAGCGCGGGTCGAAATTAACCTCGCCGCCTACCGTCGGCACGCCGAAGGAATTGCCGTACCCGCCAACGCCCGACACCACACCGGAGACGAGGTGGCGGGTCTTGGGATGATCCGGCGCACCGAAGCGTAGCGCGTTCATCGCCGCGACGGGCCGGGCACCCATCGTGAAGACGTCGCGCAGAATGCCGCCGACGCCAGTCGCAGCGCCCTGGTAAGGCTCGATATAGGAGGGATGGTTGTGGCTCTCCATCTTGAAGACCACGCAGTCGCCATCGCCGATATCGACGACACCGGCATTTTCGCCCGGTCCCTGAATGACGCGCTCGCCCCTGGTCGGAAGCGTCTTGAGCCACTTCTTGGACGACTTGTAGGAACAATGCTCGTTCCACATCGCCGAGAAGATGCCAAGCTCGGTGAAGGTAGGCTCGCGGCCGACGAGATCGAGAATGCGCTGATATTCGTCCGGCTTCAGGCCGTGGGCCTTGATCAGCTCTGCAGTGATCGGGACGTCGTTCTGGATGGTCATGGGGCTCGTAGAATCCGTTGGAACACCTTTGCGAGGCTCCATAGCGCAAGCGCGGGCGGGGATATACCGCCAATGGCCAGAAATTCACCGGGAAAGCAAGGTTTCGGGCATTCTCGCTGCGTTTGGGTCAGCCGAAACTATCGTAGCCGGCGCTGCCTTCGTCCAAAAGCCTGCGGATGGCGCGCAGGCCCCGTTCGGTTTCCGCATGCGTGCGGGTGGACGATACACCCAGGCGGACCCGGTGATAGACGCGGTCGGATCGTCCGGCCTTGAACTCGTCCTCGTCGTCGATCAGCAGGCCTTGTTCATAGGCGGCGTTCTTGAAGGTGCCGGAGTGCCACGGCTCGGGAACGGCCAGCCACAGAAACGGGATGTTGGCGACGGAATTGAAGTCATATCCGTCAAGAAGCGCACGCGCCATCGCGAGACGGGTGTTGATCTCGACGATGGAGCGGTTCCGGATGGCAGTGGCTTGTCCGGAACACACCAACTGGGCACACAATTCCGCGAGAACGAACGGCATGCCGCCGGTCATCATCTTGTGCGCCACGCGAATGCTGTGCCGGTAGTGCGGGGGGCAGGAGAGCCAGCCGCCGCGCACGCCTGCCGCCACAGACTTGGACAATCCCCCAACCACCAGAGTGCGCTCTGGAGCGAACTCGGCCAGAAGCGGCGTTGGGTCGTCCGTCAGCGCGCCGTAGAGATCGTCTTCGATCAGAATCACATTGTATTTGCGCGCGATCTCGGCGACCGCCGCCCTACGCTCCCGTGGCATGATCGTTACGCTGGGGTTCTGCGCAGTGGGCATCAGGAACGCCATCTTGGGATGTTTTTGGGCACAAACGCGTTCAAAATCGTCGGGATCAAGCCCTTGCTCATCCGCATTCACCAGCGCCAGCCGTCGCCCAATCAACGCCGCCGTGCGCGAAATTTGCGTATAAGTCAGGTGCTCGAAGACGACATAATCGCCCGGTGACGTCAGTGCCGAAATCGCAGCCGCCACGGCCGCATGGGCGCCAAGGGTCGGCACGATCGTATCGGCGCTTGGGCGAAAACCGTTGCGCGACAGCCATTGCTGCCCGGCCTCGAACCAGTGCTGGGGAAATGTTCTTGTATAGCTGCTCACATCGTCAGGGTAATTCCGGCTTATTGACGCCAGCATTGTCTCGATTGCACCGCTTTGGCCGACATTGGGTGCTGCCGTGCTGTCGAAGCGCAGCTTGCCGACTGGTGCTTCGATAAAGCGGGTTCCTTCCTGCCGGGGTTCGACGGGCTCTGCCGCGATGTCCTCCTCGGTCCCGCCGCTTCTCGCGAGGATATAGGTGCCTCGTCCCACCTCGCCGCTGACCAATCCTCGTTCACGCAACAGCGCATAGGCTCTGCCTACGGTGCCGATTGTGACGCCGATGTCATAGGCCAAATTGCGCTGAGGCGGCAGTTTCGTGCCGGATTTCAGCGCGCCGCTATCGATATCGGACTCGATCCGGTCGGCAAGTCGCAAATAAAGCGGTCCGTCGCCGCTGGAGAGGTTGAGAGTCCAATTTGTCATGGTGACAATTAATATATTGCCTTCAATATAGAGTCAATTCATATCGTCGTTACGCACAATGGAAGCAATACGGTGATAAAGATGAGTACAATAGATACAATATCTCCGCCGCTGAGGAGAGTGTCCAAGATATCGCGCGATTATAGCCGCACCATAGCGGCTTTCATCGGCAAAGGGTTCATCTGGCTCGCTTGGCGACTGGAACGGCGGCGTACCCGTCTGGCACTGCTCAACATGACGGATGAACAACTCTGGGATGTCGGCATATCGCGCGCCGACGCCTACCGCGAAGGTATTCGCTCGTTCCTCGATTGATCGAATTGGCCGAAGCGCGGCGCGTCAGGCAGCAATGCCGCAGCCAGCATCGCCAGAGCGCCAGCGGGCGATATCGGCGTTGATGCGGGATCCGACCGACTGGCTCAAAAGCGGGCCAAAGGTCTCGACCTGGCTGGAATTGCCGCGCGCCTGCACGACGAGCGCCGGCAATCCGCCGTAGTTCTTCGCGGGGACAACCAGGAAGCGGGGCGTGCCGGTGAACGAGTTCAGTTCATTCGCCATGCGATAGTTGCGGAAAGCCGGATCCTTGCTGGCGAACCAGCATTTATGAGCGGCGATGGCCACCTGTTCCATGCTGCGCAGCGCGGCACTCTTCCCGGTCGGGGCCGGGGCCGGGGTCTGCTTCTCGGACTGACAGGCCGAAAGCGATACCAAGGCAGCGAGCACAGCGACGAACGTAAACTTGACGCGCATGAGGCGGCCTTTCTGCGGAGCCATCGGTCCAAAGCGGATCGGGATTGCATATCGGATAACGGCAGGCCGATAACAACTTCTTAAAGCGTGGTACTCCGACGCCGCTGCTCGCACTTATGCCGCTGTTTTGAGCCCGAGAGCGCTTTCGAACAAAGCGCGTCCGTCACTGCCGCCGTGCGCGGCTTCGATCAGGTTTTCGGGGTGCGGCATCATGCCGAGCACGTTGCCGTCCTTGCTGACGATGCCGGCAATATCATTGAGCGAGCCGTTGGGATTGGTGCCCTCGGCGTAGCGGAACACGACTTGGCCTTCGCCTTCCAGCCGCGACAACGTATCGGTATCGGCAAAATAGTTGCCGTCGTGATGCGCAACAGGGCAGCGGATGATCTGGTTCTGTGTATAGCCGCGGGTGAACGCAGTGTTGGCGTTCGTCACTTGCAGCTTGACCTCGCGGCAGACGAACTTCAGCGAGGTGTTGCGCATCAGGGCGCCCGGCAGCAGGCCGGCTTCGACCAGGATCTGAAAACCGTTGCAGACACCGATCACCTGAACGCCCTTCGCCGCCTTTTCGGCGACCGCCTTCAGCACCGGCATGCGGGCAGCGATCGCACCGCAGCGCAGATAGTCGCCATAGGAAAAGCCGCCGGGAATGACGATCAGGTCAACATCCGGGATGTCCGTATCCGTCTGCCACACCGTAACAGGCGCCTTGCCGGAAATCTTGGTCAGCGCCGCGATCATGTCGCGGTCGCGGTTGAGGCCTGGGAGGAGAACGACGGCTGATTTCATGAGTTTTGATCGTAAGGCTTCTGTGATTGTTCTGCGAATTCGTGCAGTTCTAGGCGACGCTCGATGCGGTCAAGACGTTCGTCATGGCGATCCAGCCTTCGGTTAACACCAGCCAGCGCCTCTTCGGTATTGGTCATGCGCTTTTTTATCTCTCGAAGATCGAACTTGACCTCGGAAATATCTGCATGAACACGCTTCAGTAGTTCATACATCAACTCGTTTGTGACGCCGGTTTCCATTTAATTGTCTCAGCGACTGTCGAATTTAGCTGCTAGCTTATGATCGATACGTAACAATTGGTCGCCTTGCATTTTCAGTGTGTCAAAATACCGCGGGTGCCACTCTGAAGCTGTGCCAATTCTTGGATGACATCCGCGATTTCACACTTGATATCTGTCATTTCGTTGGCAATGAGCTCAAGCTCCTGAGCTAAACTGTAAATCTCACCCTTTGTGACTCTCGTCACCGATGCCTTGCCTGCAACCTCAGATAAGCGTCACACTATAATTCTCAATCACTGTATTCGCCAGAAGCTTGTCGCACATCGCCTTGATTTCCGCTTCCGCATTGGCGGCGTCCGTGCTGGAAAGCTCGACGTCGAAAACCTTGCCTTGGCGTACGGAGCCTACGCCGTCAAAGCCGAGGCCGCCCAGCGCGCCTTCGATTGCCTTGCCCTGAGGGTCCAGAACGCCGTTCTTGAGGGTGACGATGACGCGCGCTTTGATCACTGAACTCGGTCTCCGAAGATAGGTCTTGAATGCGAAGCGGGGCGGCCGGTCGGGCGGTCGCCCCAAATTGTATTAGTGCTTGACCAGCGTCGGCCCGGTCGGGCGCGGCGGCTCGTTCTCGTTCATGATGCCGAGACGGCGGGCCACTTCCTGATAGGCTTCGACGAGACCGCCCATGTCGCGGCGGAAACGGTCCTTGTCGAGCTTGTCCTGGGTGGCGACGTCCCACAGCCGGCAGCTGTCCGGCGAGATTTCGTCGGCGACGACGATGCGCATCATCTCGCCTTCATAAAGGCGGCCGCATTCCATCTTGAAGTCGACGAGCTGGATTCCGACGCCGAGGAACAGGCCGGAGAGAAAGTCGTTGACGCGGATGGCAAGCGCCATGATGTCGTCGATTTCCTGCGGGCTGGCCCAGCCGAAGGCTGTGATGTGCTCTTCAGACACCATCGGGTCGTCGAGCGCGTCCGCCTTGTAATAAAACTCGATGATCGAGCGCGGCAGGACGGTGCCTTCCTCGATGCCCAGGCGCTTGGCCAGCGAACCGGCGGCGACGTTGCGCACGACAACTTCGAGCGGGATGATCTCGACTTCCTTGATCAGCTGCTCGCGCATGTTGATGCGGCGAATGAAGTGCGTGGGAATGCCCATCCGGTTGAGATGGCTGAAAATGTGCTCGGAAATGCGGTTGTTGAGCACACCCTTGCCATCGACGACTTCGTGCTTCTTGTTGTTGAAAGCGGTGGCGTCGTCTTTGAAGAACTGGATCAGCGTGCCTGGCTCGGGTCCTTCATAAAGGATCTTTGCCTTGCCTTCGTAGATGCGGCGGCGACTCTTCATGTGACTGGTTCTCTGGTTTGGAGGCCGTCCGGCAGTATTGCCGGCTCCTTTCCCGCGCGGCGTGCCGCAGCGGCAGTGGGTTTCAAGGCCGGTCTCTATCGCAATCGGACCTTTAGCTCAATCAACATTTCTGGCCAATTGGCCTCAATCGACCCCTTTCCCCGACGAATTGACGCGCCGCCGCATGGCGGAAGGCATTGACCGCGGCGCAGCCTTTTGGTTTGTGAAGCGCCAACCACGTTTAACCTTGGCCGAATCGGCAGATATCTGGAGGCTTCGATGACCAATATGAAGGATCGCGAAGAGGGTTTCGAGCGCAAGTTCGCCTTCGACGAGGAACTGCGGTTTAAGGCGAATGCCCGCCGCAACAAGGCGCTTGGCCTTTGGGCTGCCGAAAAGCTCGGCAAGACAGGTGCGGACGCGGATGCTTACGCTAAGGAAGTCATCGTCTCCGACATACAGGAGGCAGGCGACCATGACGTGTTCCGCAAGATTCGCGCCGACTTCGATGCCGCCGGCGTCGACCAGTCCGACCACCAGATTCGCCGCACCATGGACGAACTGATGGCGGTGGCAGTCGCACAAATCCAAAACAGCTGAGGCAGCCAACACCGGACCGTGCGATGACATTGATCGAGCGCCTGAAGGCTGATCTGACGACCATAACCGCTTGGTCGACTGTGCCCGACGCCCTCACGGTCGAGATTCTGTCCGGGCAGGGGTTCGACGCCGTCACGCTCGACATGCAGCATGGGGGCCATAATGAAGACAGCGTGCTGCGCTGCCTTCTTCCTGTTGCTGCTGCGGGAAAGCCGTCGCTGGTGCGTATTCCGGTCGGTCGCTTCGACATGGCCAGCCGCGCCCTCGATTTCGGCGCGGATGCGGTCATCGCTCCCATGATCAACACCATTGAGGACGCACGCCGTTTTGCCGCGGCGACGAAATATCCGCCTGTCGGTGAACGGTCTTGGGGGCCGACCTATGCCGCACCCCGCCGCAACAGCCCAGGCCCGGCCGCCTGGTTGCGCGATTCCAACGCCGCAACCGTGTCTTTCGCGATGATCGAGACGCGGGCCGCACTCGGGATTGTCGACGATATCTGGCAATCCCGGGCATCGACGGCATCTTTGTCGGTCCTTCGGATTTTTCCATCGCCTGGACCGATGGCGCCGAAATCAACCCATCGCTTGAAGACATGATGGAGGCGATTGCCTCCATCGCCGCTAAGACCAGGGCGGCGGGAAAATATGCAGCGATCTACATCGTCGATCCAGCCTTGACGGGGAGAATGGTCGAGATGGGCTATCGCTTGCTGGCGACCGGTTCGGAACAGCAGGTCATGGCGCTTGGGGCAAAGTCGCTGCTTGGCACCATGCGCAGCACGATTGGTTAAAACTAGAGCGTTTCCTGCTTAGATTGAATCGTTCTGCCGGAGGAAATTCGGGACAAGGTCGAGGGATGAGGCGAGGTCGTAGTGGTGCTACGGCCGAGCCGAGGCCCGAAGGATTTGGCCCGAATTAACCCGGCCCGAAGGGTTTCCCGCTGGCGGGCGCCCGCTGTGTCAGCCGGCTTGCCCGATGCACCACATCGGGACTGCGCCGCCTTCCTGGCGGATCGCCTCGCCATCGGAGGCGTAGCGAACCGCTTCAATCTAAACAGGAAACGCTCTAGCCTTCCAGCCGAGACAGGAACTGCGCGAAGACCATCGAGCCTTCCGGCCATGGGCCGTGGCCTGAATCGCTGTTGAGATGCCCAGCCTCGCCCGCATCGATGAACAGTGAGCCCCAGGCCGCCGCAATATCTTCGGCCACGTCGTAGTCGCAATAGGGATCGTTTCGGCTGGCAATGAGCACCGACGGAAAAGGCAGCGGGTCGCGCGGATAAGGCCCGAAGGTCATCAGATGCTTTGGCCGGATGTCCGGATTTGCCACGTCGGGCGGGGCGACGAAGAATGCGCCGGCGATACGGCTCTTGATCCTGGGTAGTGCGTGGATCGCGGTCGGTACGCCGAGCGAATGCGCCACCAACACCAGCGGGCGCTCAGCCTGGTTTGCGGCCGCTACGACCGTGTCCGTCCAGTCTTCGCGCACCGGTTTAACCCACTCTTCCTGCTCGATGCGGCGCGCGGTAGACAAACGTTGTTCCCACCGGCTCTGCCAGTGGTCCGGCCCGGAATTCGTGTAGCCGGGAATGATCAGGATATCTGCGTCTTTGACCTTCATGACGCGGATGTAGCGACGACACCCGCTTGGTGCAACCGGGTAATTTACCCCTGTCGTATCCATTAAATGAACACGGTGTTCGATTTGCGCTGTCTTGTGTGAACGATGGCAATTGTCGACATAGGAGGCAACGGATGCTGCAACTTTGCAGGCATCATCGAGCCACGGAGCCGAGCATGAGCACCCTTCCTTTTTCCGCCACCACGCCGACGAGCGTGTCGCGTGTCGGCCTGACCGCACGCGATGCGGAAGCCCTCGCCACCTACTACCGCACGGTGGTCGGCCTTCAGGAATTGTCGCGCGATGGCTCAGTCATCACATTGGGATCGCCGAATCGGGCGCTGCTCGATATCCAGTCGGACAAAAACGCGCTGCCGGACGATCCACGTGCCGCAGGTTTGTTCCACACCGCGTTTCTGTTGCCGTCACGCGCAGATCTCGGCCGATGGATACAGCACGCCATCGACAACAAGATCCAGATTGGCGGCGCGTCGGACCATCGCGTTTCCGAAGCGCTTTATCTGACCGATCCTGAGGGCAACGGCATTGAAATCTACGCAGACCGTCCCGCTGATACATGGACCTGGAGCGGCGGCGAGGTGGGCATGTCAACAGAGCGGCTTGATATTGCTTCCGTGCTCGCGGACGTGCCGGAGGGCGATGCCGGCTGGCAGGGCGTCCCGGAAAACGGCGTTGTCGGTCATGTCCATCTTCGCGTCGGCAACCCCGTTGATGCGGAAGATTTCTGGAAGCGCGAATTCGGCTTCGATGCCGTAGCCCATTATGGCTCGGCGGCGGTCTTCCTGTCGTCAGGCGGCTATCACCACCATATCGGCGCCAACACCTGGCAAAGTGCCGGCGCTGGCCGCCGCAAATCAGGGCTCACCGGTTTGAGCTGGGTGGAAATGCGGTCTTCCGAAATCTCCGCCGAGACCGTCAAGGAAGATCCATGGGGCACGGTGATCCGTACAGTGCCCGGCCTGCCGGGCTGAGTGTTCTGGCAAAAACGCCCTCGCTCGGAAATCCCGGGCGAGGGCGTCTTGTCAGCTAATCGTGGCGCGTTCAGGCCTCCCCGAACACCCGCTTGAAGATCGTGTCGACATGCTTGGTGTGATAGCCGAGATCGAATTTCTCACGGATTTCGGCTTCCGGCAGGGCATCGGTCACTTCCTTGTCACCAAGAAGTTCTTCGAGGAAGTCAGCGCCCTGTTCCCAGACGCGCATGGCGTTGCGCTGCACCAGCCGGTAGGCATCCTCGCGGCTCACGCCAGCCTGGGTCAAGGCCAGCAGCACGCGCTGCGAATGCACCAGCCCGCGGAACTTGTTGAGGTTCTTGTCCATGTTCTCGGGATAGACCAAAAGCTTGTCGATTACGCCAGTCAGGCGCGCCAACGCAAAGTCGAGCGTGATGGTGGCGTCCGGGCCTATCATGCGCTCGACCGAAGAATGCGAGATATCGCGCTCGTGCCAAAGCGCCACATTCTCCATCGCCGGCAACGCGTAGGAGCGTACCATCCGGGCGAGACCCGTCAGGTTTTCGGTCAGCACAGGGTTGCGCTTGTGCGGCATCGCCGACGAGCCCTTCTGGCCCGGCGAGAAATACTCTTCCGCCTCCAGCACCTCGGTGCGCTGCAGATGGCGGATTTCCACCGACAGCCGCTCGACCGACGAGGCGATGACGCCCAGCGTGGCAAAGAACATCGCATGGCGGTCGCGGGGGATGACCTGTGTGGACACAGGTTCCGGCTTCAGGCCGAGCTTGGCGGCGACGTGTTCTTCGACGCGCGGGTCGATATTCGCGAAGGTGCCGACTGCGCCCGAGATCGCGCAGGTGGCGATGTCTTCGCGCGCATGCACCAGGCGCTCGCGGCAGCGCGAGAATTCGGCATAAGCCTGCGCCAGCTTGACGCCAAAGGTGGTCGGCTCGGCATGGATGCCGTGGCTGCGGCCGATGGTGACGGTGTCTTTATGCTCGAAAGCGCGGCGCTTGAGGGCTGCCAGCAGCGCGTCGAGATCGGCCAGCAGCAGGTCGGAGGCGCGAGTCAACTGCACGCTGAAACAGGTGTCGAGCACGTCGGACGACGTCATGCCCTGGTGGATAAAGCGCGAGTCCGGGCCGACAAACTCGGCCAGATGCGTCAGGAATGCGATGACGTCATGCTTGGTGACACGCTCGATCTCGTCGATCTTGTCGACGTCGAACGTCGCCGCTGAGCCCTTCTCCCAGATGGTCTTTGCCGCCTCCTTGGGGATCACGCCGATCTCGGCCAGAGCGTCGCAGGCATAGGCTTCGATCTCGAACCAGATGCGGAAGCGGGTCTCGGGCGACCAGATGGCGACCATCTCGGGCCGTGAGTAGCGAGGGATCATGGCAGGGTATCCAGCGTTTCGTTGGCGTCGCCGCTCCCTAACAGAGGCGGCGGCAATGCTCAACGCCGGGATTGCCGGAAGCGGCCTATTCCCCCGCCCAATAGCCCGTATTGGCGATCCAGCGGTGATCCGGACCCTCAAAACCCTGCCGGATAACGGTGATCAGCACTGCATAAGCCATCTTGTCGTCTGGTGTGAAGAAGGTTTGTACGCCTCCGATCCGATAGCCGGTGGCGCAGCCCCGGCTTTGCGGAATGGATGTATCCTCGTGCAGCATTTCCGTCTTGCCGCCGTCTTTCGTGTGGATACCGATCAGCCGATATCCCTTGGTAGGGCCGACGCCGCCGTCACAGAAGTTCGGGCCTTTGAGCGGAAACTCCTCGAGGAGGACTTCCATATTTGCGTCGATTGGCGGGAACACTGGGCGCGGATTGACGACCATGTGGTGGGGATCGGCACTCACCTCCGTCACCGCGTTGAAACCCGCGAGAAAGCCAGGATTTTCAGCCAGTTCCTGGTTGCTCAGAATGGCATTTCCCTTTTCGCCGACCTGCGCGCGCACAGCATAGAGCGGCTTGATCTCGTCCTCGAACAGCACGCGGATCGGGGTGCCGGCTACGAAATCGTCCTTGGCGATGTCGACATAGAAGCGGTTCGAATAGGGAAAGCCCGAACCGTCCTGTATGCCGTATTCCTCGAAGGCGAAGACCTTGCCGTCTTTGCTGAAGCCGAGCACGGACAAGTTAGCAGTGTCGCCAGCTTGCGCGGGCGCAGCGTAAGCGAGAGAAAGGAAGGCGATGGCCAGGGTTTTTCTGCTCACAAAACGTTCCTTCTCAGTTGGCATGAGATGCCCCCTCATCCGGCCCTCCGGGCCACCTTTTCCCCGCGGGGAGAAGGGACTGGCGCTGCGATGATCATTTTCCTCTCCCCAGCGGGGAGAGGGTGGCCGAGCGGAGCGGAGGCCGGGTGAGGGGGTATACGCGGAGTCTTTCCGCAACCGAGTTCATGACTCTGCCAGTCCCAGGCTCGACCAGGTCCGGTTCACATCTCCAGCCTCCGCGGTCGCAGCATAGACGCCGCGCGCAATAGCGCGCGCCATTGTCGCCGCCGCCGCCGCATAAACCTCGGTCAGCTGGATCGGGTCGAGCTCGATGCCGCTGCTGCCGGTCGCAACCCCGAAGATGAGGTCGCCATCCATCGGCGTGTGCACTGGCCATATCGCACGGGCGTAGCCGTCATGCGCTGAAATGGCGAGCCGCTTGGCGCCTGCTTTGCTAAGGACGGCGTCGGTGGCGATGATGGCGATGGTGGTGTTGGCGAGCGGATCGCGCAGCTTGGTGTAAAGCGCTGTTGTATCGTGCGGCAGCGGCGCGGGCAGGCCCAGACCGCCGAACTCCTCGCCGATCTCGAACGGCGCCGCCCAGAAATGCTTTGTCTTGCCCACTGTCGCCGAGCCGACCGGATTGGCGGCCACCAGCGCGCCGACCGTGACGCCGTTATCCAAGCGGGTGGAAGCCGAGCCGAGCCCGCCCTTGAGCAAAGCCGTCGTCGCGCCTGAACCCGCGCCGATGGTTCCGAGCTCGAAATCCTCAGAAGCGTTCTGCACGGCTTGGTAGCCAAGGTCGCGATAAGGCGGGAAGCGGTCCCAGTTCTTGTCGCCGCCATTGATCAGGTCGAACAGGATGGCGGACGGAACGATTGGCACCTTCTGGCCACCGACATCGAAACCGATGCCGCGCTCGCGCAATGCAGCCTGCACCCCCGAAGCGGAATCCAGGCCGAAGGCCGAGCCGCCGGAAAGCACCAGCGCATGGACAGCTTCCACCGTGTTGTGCGGTTCAAGAAGTTCGGTGTCACGCGTACCGGGCGCGCCGCCGAGAACCTGCACCGAAGCGGTGGCCGCCGGATCGCACAGAAGGACAGTCACGCCGGATTTGAGCCTGGCGTCCGAGGCGTTGCCGACCTTCAGTCCCGCGACGTCGGTGATCAGGTTTTTAGGGCCGGTCTTGAAGCTCATTGGTCCTCCAGGGGGATGAATGTGCTGCCATCGAAACGAAAGGTGCGGAACGGGTTGTCCGCCAGGTCGCCTTTGGTGTCGAAGCGAATCGGTCCGACTGCTGTCTCGAATGTTTCAGTGCCCAGCGTCTTCAGCGCATCGGCGCTGGATTTGCCTGCTTGAGCCACGATTTCCACACCGGCATAGGCTGGCAGCATGTAGCCTTCGGGGATGATGTCCGCGGTACGGAACCGCCTGGCCACCGATGCCGGAGCCGCTTCCGCCAGATCGGGCAAGCCGATCATGATGGTGCCAGGCGCAATCGCTGCGGTGCCAGTCGGCATGCGCAGCGTTTCTCCGCCGGCAAAGGTCATCGAAGCACCCATGCCCTTGGCGTCGCGCGCCATGATGGCGATGTCGTCAGCATCGCCGCCGACAAAGACATGGGTAGCACCGGACCGTCGCAGACGTCCGACGAGCCCAACCTGGTTTTCCATGGCAGGCCGGAAGGTGTCGACCATCACGGCTTTCAACCCGGCCTGTTCGGCGGCGGCTCGAAAGCTTTCCGCGAGTTCGCGACCGTAGATGGTACCGTCGTCGACGATGGCGAAAAGCTCATCGCGCCACAGCCGCGTCATCAGCGTGCCCACGGCATCGCGCTCGCTGTCGGCGCGCGGTCCGAGCCGGTAAACCGGCCAGTCCGTCTTTTCGCGCGTGTCTGTCAGACCGTTGGCGCGCACGCCAAGCGTGATCGCCGGAATGCCGGCATCCTTGAGCAAGGGAAGGGCAGCTATGGCTGCCTCGTTGCAGAGGAAGCCCACAACCGCCGTCACCTTGGCGGAGATCAATGCTTCGGCTGCCGCCTTGCCTCCTTCCTCTGTGCATGCGTCGTCGGCTACGACGACATTCAGCTTGAGGGCGCTGGCGGCTAGACGCCCACCGGTCTCGACCTGGCGACCGAGAATCTGCATCGGCCCGCTGAGAGGTGCAACGATACCCACGGTCTGCGCCAATGCGCTGCCCGCCGTCGTGCCGAGGCACAATCCCGCCAAAAGGCCGATAGTTGCGGCCGCCCGTCGCATGCGCTCGATAGCTCCCCGTGTTTTTCGCACACCTAAAGGCTGCGTTGCACAAGTGCAACATGCCATTTCACGGCGTTGGCTGCATGCTTTTCTTGTGACCGATTGCCACGCGCCATATATGAGTTCGATACTCTGGTCGGGAATGACGATGTGCTGAAGAAATACGAAGTCGGGCCGCAGGCCTATCGCGACGCGATGAGCCGATATGCAGGCGCTGTGCAGGTGATCACCACCGACGGCGCTGCAGGCAAACGCGGAACGACCGTCATAGCCGCCTGCTCGGTTTCGGACACCCCACCGACGGTTCTGGTCTGCGTCAACCGGGAAAACCCGTCCAACGAGCTCTTTATCAGGAATGGTACCTTCGCTCTCAACACGCTTGCAGCCAAGCATGAGCCTCTTGCTGTCGCCTTTTCCGGCGTGACCAGGCTGTCACCGGAAGAACGTTTCGCGAAAGCCGAATGGGATGTCATTGCCACCGGTGCGCCGGCGTTGACGGATGCAATCTCGGTGTTCGACTGCGAAATTTTCGACAGCAAGGATATCGGCACCCATCGTGTGCTTTTTGGCAAGGTGACAGGCCTCCGCATCGGCGATAACTTGCGCCCGCTGCTCTACCATGACCGCAGCTACCACATTCTGTGACCCATGCCGGGATGGCAATGGAGAAGACATGACCGAGCCGCTTCCTGCACCGCAATCCATCGACGAGACGCTGGCAGTGCTGACCGGCGCCGATTATGTCGCCGACCGGGCACTGGCGACGGTGCTATTCCTCAGCCTGCGCATGAACCGCCCGCTCTTCCTTGAGGGCGAGGCTGGTGTCGGCAAGACCGAGATCGCCAAGGTTCTGGCGTCCGCGCTCGGCCGTCGCCTGATCCGCCTGCAGTGCTATGAAGGCCTCGACGTCTCCTCCGCCGTCTATGAATGGAACTATGCGGCGCAGATGATCGAAATCCGTATGGAGGAAGCATCGGGCGCGGTCGACCGCCAAGGTATGGAAAAGAACGTCTTTTCCGAAAAATATCTTATCCGCCGCCCCGTTCTCGAAGCCTTGACGGGCAAGGCGGGTGCAGCGCCCGTCTTCCTCATCGACGAATTGGATCGCACCGACGAGGCCTTCGAGGCCTTCCTGCTCGAAATCCTGTCCGACTATCAGGTCACGGTGCCCGAACTCGGTACCATCAAGGCGGAAGAGCCGCCTATCGTCATCATCACCACCAACCGAACGCGCGAGATCCACGACGCACTCAAGCGCCGCTGCCTGTATCACTGGGTCGACTACCCCACGGCCGAACGCGAACTGGAAATCGTTCGCCGCAAGGTGCCCGATGCGGCATCGAAGCTGTCGGAGGAGGTCGTGCGCTTCGTCCAGAAACTGCGCCAGATCGATCTCTTCAAGGTACCCGGCGTGGCTGAAACCATTGACTGGGCTGGTGCGCTCACCGAACTCGACAAGATCGCGCTCGACCCCGAGACGATCTCCGACACCATCGGCGTGCTGCTGAAATACCAGGACGATATCGCTCGCATCGACAAGGGCGAGGGCCGCCGCATCCTCAACGAGGTGAAGGCGGAACTGTCGGCGGCGGAGTAGATATGACCGCTTCGCCTTCCCAGCCAGAAACAGCCAGGATCGAAGGCCGTCTCGCCGAGAACATCGTCTATTTCGCGCGCACCTTGCGCAAAGCGGGCATGCGGGTCGGTCCGGCATCGGTCAAGGATGCCATCGAGGCGGTCCTTGCCGCCGGTATCGGTGACCGCGAGGATTTCTACTGGACGCTGCACGCCGTGCTGGTCAATCGCCATGAGGATCATGCGGTGTTCGACGAGGCATTCCGCCTGTTCTGGCGGTCGCGCGAACTGGTCGAGAAGATGCTGGCGATGTTTTCACCCATCGCTCCCGATCATCGCGAGAAGCAGAAGCCGCGCCCAGCGGAAAATCGGGTCAGCCAGGCGCTGTTCGAGGGGCTTCGGAAGAACCAGCCGCCAAAGGAAATCCCCGAGATCGAGGTCGATGCCCGGTTCACCGTGTCCGGCAACGAGGTGCTGAGGGGCAAGGACTTCGCCCAGATGGACGCCGTCGAACTGGCCGCCGCCCGGCGCGAGATCGCCGCCCTGCGCCTGCCGTTCGATCTGGTGCGGACGCGCCGCTTCCGGCCCGATCCGCGCGGCGCCAAAATCGATGCGCGCGCCATGATGCGCTCTGCTGCGCGCACCGGCGGAGACCTCGTGCTGCCGAAATTCCGCTCGCCGCGACAGGTGCATCCGCCGCTGGTGGTGCTGGCCGACATTTCCGGCTCGATGAGCCAGTACACGCGCATCTTTCTGCATTTCCTGCATGCGATGACGGAAAAGCGCCGGCGCGTGCACGCCTTCGTCTTCGGCACGCAACTCACAAACCTGACCCGCCAGATGCGCCGCAAGGACCCCGACGAGGCGCTGGCGGAGTGCTCCGCAGCCGTCCGCGACTGGTCCGGCGGCACGCGCATCGGCGACACGCTGCACGAGTTCAACCGGCTTTGGTCGCGCCGTGTTCTGGGGCAGGGCGCCATTGTCCTGCTTATCACCGATGGGCTCGAACGCGACGATGTAGCTGGCCTTGGCGAGGAAATGGAACGGCTGCGCAAATCCTGCCGCCGGTTGATCTGGATGAACCCTCTGCTGCGCTTCGACGGTTTTGAGGCGCGCGCGCGCGGCGTTCGTGCCATGCTGCCGCATGTCGATGAATTCCGGCCCATACACAACCTCAACGCGCTGGCCGATCTCTGCGCGGCCCTTGGCGACGACCGACGGGGCGGCCATATGGATGTCAGGCACTGGCTCGGGCGGCAAAACGCCCAGGCGGCATGATTTTTGGAGGAAGCGATGCAGGAAGCCACGCATCTCGATGAAGCCCGCGACCCGCTGCTGATCGCCGAGCGCTGGCGTCAAGACGGCAAGCCGGTCGCGATCGCAACGGTCGTCGAGACGTGGGGCTCGGCCCCACGCCCGACGGGCAGCCACCTCGTCATCGATGCCGAGGGCAACTTCCACGGCTCGGTGTCGGGCGGCTGCGTGGAGGGCGCTGTTATCTCCGAGGCCGGCGAGGTTATCGAAACAGGACACCCGCGCATGCTGGAGTTCGGTGTCGCCGACGAGACCGCATGGCGGGTCGGCCTCTCCTGCGGTGGCCGCATCCGGGTTTATGTCGAGCGGCTGGGCTGACCATGGACCCGCATTTGCTCGAACAGCTCAACGGTGAACGGCGCGCCCGCCGCGCCGCGGTCCTCGTCACCGATCTCAGTGATGGCGCGGGCCGTCTGATCCGCGAGGGGGAGATGGTAAGCGGTGCCCTCGGCGAGGTGGTGGCCAGGGCTTTTCGCACCGGCAATTCCGGCCTGACGGAGGCTGAGGACAGGTCCTTTTTCATCAATGCACACCTCCCCCAGCCCCGCCTGATGCTGTTGGGCGCCGTCCATATCAGCCAGGCCTTGGCGCCCATGGCGCGGGTTGCCGGCTATCCGGTGGAAATCGTCGATCCGCGAACCGCTTTCGCCGCGGAGGACCGCTTTCCCGACGTGCCGCTCGATCCGCGCTGGCCGGAAGAGGTCTTCGCCGAGCGACCGCTCGATGCTTACACTGCTGTCGCAGCCGTTACCCACGACCCCAAGATCGACGATTTCGCCTTGAAGGCGGCGCTGGATGCGGGTTGCTTTTACGTCGGCGCGCTCGGCAGCCGCAAGACGCATGCCGCCCGCCTCGAGCGTCTGAAAAGCCTAGGCGCGACAGCCGACCAACTTGACCGTATCGCTGCCCCCATCGGGCTCGATATTGGCGCGGCCAATCCTGCTGAGATAGCGGTCGCCGTGCTTGCGCAAGTCATCGCGGCGTTTCGCGCCCGCGGCAACGCCGCCAAGGTCAAGGAAAAAACTGCATGAGATTCGGTGCGGTGCCGGTCGATCAGGCCGAAGGCGCTCTGTTGGCGCACTCGGTTGCTTTGGTCGGCCGTCGCTTGCCCAAAGCGAAACGCCTGGATGCAGATGACATCAAGGCGCTGATAGAAGCAGGCGTGCAAACCGTGGTGGCCGCCATGCTGGAACCCGGTGATCTTGAGGAAAATGCCGCTGCCGAAGCGGTCGTCCAGGCGCTTGATATCAGGGGAGTCAAAGCCCGGCCCGCGTCGACCGGCCGTGTCAATCTGCATGCGGCGGGGGCGGGGGTGTTCACCGTCAGCGCAGCGCTGGTCGATGCGGTCAATGCGATCGATCCCGCCGTCACGCTGGCGACGCTTCCGGCCTTTGCCCGTGTCGACGCCGGCCAGATGGTGGCCACCGTCAAGATTATCCCCTTCGCGGTAGCGTCTACGGTCATCGAACAGGTGACGGAGCTGTGCCGGTCTGCACCGGCATTCGCGGTTCATACCTTTGCGCCCAAGCGTGTCGGCATGATCCAGACTGTGCTGCCGAGCGTCAAGGACAGCGTGCTGGACAAGACCGTCGAGGCTACACGCGCGCGTCTTGCCCGCTCAGGGAGCACCATCCTGTCCGAGCAGCGCGCGTCGCATGAGCCGCGGGCGCTGGCGGCGGCGCTTGACAGTCTCGCCCCGCAGGTCGATATGGCGGTGCTGTTTGGGGCATCAGCCATGGCCGATTTCGACGATGTCGTGCCCGCGGCGATCCGCGCGGCCGGGGGCGAAGTGCTTTATGCCGGCATGCCTGTGGACCCTGGCAACCTTCTCGTGCTGGGCCGGCTCGGCTCAGTGCCGGTGATCGGCGCACCGGGCTGCGCGCGCAGCCCCAAGGAAAATGGTTTCGATTGGGTGCTGGATCGCCTGATAGCCGGTCTGGAGGTCACGCCCCGCGACATTGCCGGCATGGGAGTCGGCGGGCTTCTGATGGAAATACCGACACGCCCGCAGCCGCGCGAGGCGCGCAAAGCCGGCAAGCCAAAGGTTCACGCGATACTGCTCGCAGCTGGCCGTTCGAGCCGCATGGGCGGGCCGAACAAGCTGATGGCGCTGTTCGACGGCGAACCGCTGGTGCGGCGGCTTGCGGAACAGGCCGCAGGCTCGCGCGCGACCGGCCTCTCGGTCGTTACGGGCCACCAGGGCGAGCGAATCCGGCAGGCGCTCTCGGGTTTGACGCTCGATATCGCCGACAATCCGGATTTCGCCGAAGGCCTGTCCACATCGCTCAAGGCTGGCATTGCCGCCGTGCCGGCCACGGCCTCAGGTGCCTTGGTCGTGCTTGGCGATATGCCGCGCATCACCTCGGCCGACCTCGATCGCCTGATCGAGACCTTCGAACGCAGCGGCGGCATGGCTGTTGTGCGCGCCAGCCATTTCGGCAAACGCGGCAATCCCGTCATCCTGCCGCGCGCGCTTTTCGAGGGCGTCCGGCAGCTTCAGGGAGACACCGGCGCGCGTCATCTGGTAGAGGCGCATGATGTCGAGGTCATCGATGTCGAGTTGGGCGAGGGTGCCTTCATCGATGTCGATACGCCCGAAGCGCTCGCTGGCGCCGGTGGTGTGCTGCAGGATTGAGGGTTGTTTTGCTTTCTGGTCTGATCCGCTACCTGAGAACATCCCCCTCTGTCCTGCCGGACATCGCCCCCTCAAGGCGGGAGATCAGCAGTTCGGCTGCTCTCGCGGCTTCTGCTCCGTTGGAGGTTGGCGAAAACGAAGATGACATCCAATCTCCCCCCTTGAGAGGGCGATGTCCGGCAGGACAGAGGGGGGCGAGAGCAGCCAAATCGATCTGCTTCTTACTTGCCATGGCCTTGGCGTTGCCAGCCCACGCCACCACCCTCAAACCCTACAAGGACGAACTCTTCGCCTATCCCGGCATCATTGCGTCTGAAGGCGAGGCATATAAAGTCGTCGACTACCACGAGATGCGCGACATCAACGCCCGCGACGAGGTGCCGGAGCGGCGCGCGCAGGGCAAATATGTCTCAACGCGTGTACGCGGCGTCCAAAAGGAACTGGTGCTCAAATCCCCTGTCGGCGACATCCGTCATGTCGCGGTTGGACGCACCCAAGGCGCGTCGGTCATCACGCTCTACCTGCATGGGCAAGGCGGCAGCCGCCGGCAGGGGGTGGACGATTTCACCTTCGGCGGCAACTTCAACCGCATCAAGAACCTGATGGCCGACAATGGCGGTCTCTACCTGTCGCCCGATTTCCCGGACTTCGGTGAAAAAGGCGCTGCCCAGATCGCTGCCTTGATCAGCCACTATAAGGCGCAGTCCCCCTCCGCTCAGATCTTCGTCGCCTGCGGCTCGATGGGCGGCGCATTGTGCTGGGCGCTGGCGGGCGACCCGGCGATGGCCTCGACCGTCTCGGGCTACCTTTTGCTCGGCTCGCTGTGGGATGACCGTTTTCTCAATTCGCCGGCCTTCAAGGCCCGCACGCCGGTCTTTTTCGGGCAGGGCAGCAAGGATACGGTCTTTCCCGCCGACAAACAGGAAGCCTTCTTCCGCTCGATTCTGAAGAAAGCGCCCGGCTATCCCGCGCGGTTCGTGCGTTTCGAAACCGGAACCCACGGCACGCCGATCCGCATGGTCGACTGGCGGGAGACCCTGAACTGGATGCTGTCGGCCCGATAGTCAGGGCGCGGAGTAGTAGTCCAGAACCGTTTCGGGGTTGATCTCGCCGTCATAGGACGCATCGACGTCATATTTGACGAGGGTGAACTCGCCATTGCGGAACAGCCAGGTTCCGGAATCGGAGGCGTCGCCAACGCCGCGCCATTTGCCGTTCGAAGTGATGGTCATGGTCTGCTCGTCATAGTCAGAATTGACCAATTCGCTGTCAGCCTGGTAGCCGATGATCTTGACGCTCTCGACCTTTTCGTTGGTATCGGGGTCGGCATACTGAATGTCGAGTTCGGGACTTGCGAATTCCAGCTGCCGCAGGTCGTTCACCTCGTCCCAGAGGTAGTAGATATGCGTCTCGTTATAGGCGCCCATCATGCAAAAGAAGCGGAACAGCCGCGCTTCACTGGCCGGCTCGGAGGCATCGTCGCCTTCCTTGTGGTAGGAAATCTTGTGGGCTTCCGGTCCGGTCTGCTCTTCCGAGCGGCCACCCGGCCCATCGTTTTCCTTGCACGGTCCGGCATATGTTGCGGAAAACCAGGCATTGACCTTTTGCAGAACGGCATCGGTTTCTGGCGGTGGGGCCTCGCCGCATTGCGCAGGCAGCGCATCTGCCAAATTCCCGTCGGCGGCCTTCAGTGTGCCCTTGTCGATCAGCATCGGCTGGAACGGCGGTTCCTGGATGGATCCATTGACCTGGCGGACCACGTAGCAGCCGGCAAAGACCTTGTCGCTGCCATCGCTGTCATTGGCGCGGATCGCCACCGGCACGTTGTAATAGATGCTGCCCGCCGCGCCTTCGCTGCTGACGGCGCCGGTCAGGACGTCGACGCTCTCGGTCTTGGCATAGCCGTCCTGAAACGTCTGGAAATCCTTGGCCGGCTTCTCCTCGCCATAATAATCCCAGGCGCGGGCATATTCCTTGCGGTCTATGGCGTTGTAGAGCGACTTGATCAGCGATGCGGCGTCGGACCTGTTGTCGTAGTAGTCCGGTTCGGCGGCAAGGCCGGGAAAGCAGGAAAACGCAAAAAGGGCGGTTGCGGCGGCGGTGAGGCGTGGTGTCATTGAAATCTCCTCTCCACCGCAGTGTGTAGGGCCGATTGCGGCAAGCCGGTGACGGAATGAAGCGTCCCGGATGCCTTCAAGCCTGCTTTGTCGACATTTCACGAGCGATGCGTGGAAAATCCGCTGGCTTGACACCAATGTCGGCACGGTCGGCGCCCGACATGGAGTTCAGTATGGTCATTGCGGCGCGGTATCGTGTTCGCTCGCTGTTGCGCGGTCGCGCGAACATTTCGGTGTAGAACCTCATGGTCTGATTCCCTGTGTGGTTCCTCCCTATGCCCCTCATATAGGTGAATTGTGTCAAATTGTGCACTGCAGCAAGAGCATGGCTGTTATGCTGGAAGATGCGCACGACGCAGCGTCAACGAGGGCATGTGCAGAAATTCGCCATGACAGGCAGAGACGACCACCGAGCGCAATAAGGTGCGCGTTGCCCCTACCGACTTGGATAGACACAGCCATCTGATGTAATGGACAGTCTGAACCCGCATCCTCCCGATGCTCTCACCGGAGATTTTTCATGCAGCAGCGCCGTCTCGGCCGCACCGATCTTTCCGTCACCCGAATTTGCCTTGGCACGATGACCTGGGGTCAGCAGAACACCGAAGCCGAAGGTCACGCACAGATGGATTTGGCTTTCGAACGCGGCATCAATTTCTTCGACACCGCCGAAATGTACTCCATTCCGCCTAAGGCGGAGACCTATGGCAGTACTGAGAAGATTGTCGGCAGTTGGATGAAGGCGCGGTGCACGCGCGACAAGATCATCCTCGCTTCCAAGGTCGTGGGTAGGACTGACAACGACTGGATGCGCGGCCACCCATCGCGGCTGGTGCGGGCCGACATCTTCGACGCCATCGACAAGTCCCTGGCGCGGCTGGGCACCGACTATATCGATATCTACCAGATCCATTGGCCGGAGCGTCGTATTCCATGGGGCTCCAACCCGACGCGCGTGGGTGAGTGGCCGGCGCCGCGCGATGCGGACGAAACCCCGATCGAAGAGACGCTCGGCGTGTTCGACGATTTGATCAAGGCCGGTAAGATCCGCCATTATGGCCTCTCGAACGAGAGCGCCTGGGGCACCATGCGCTATGTGGCTTCATCGGACATGGGCAGGGGGCCGAGGCCGGTTTCGATCCAGAACGCCTACAATCTTGTAAACCGTACCTTCGAAGTGAACCTGGCCGAGGTTTGCGACCGCGAGGATATCGGTTTGCTCGCCTATTCGCCTCTCGCGCAGGGCTATCTGACGGGCAAATATGACCATGGCGCGCGGCCCGCGGGTGCCCGCACCACCCTTTTTGATCGCGGCCAGCGCTATGAGAAGCCGCATGCGGCCGAAGCACTTCTCGCTTACAACGACCTCGCCCGGTCTTTCGGTATGGAGCCGGCGCTGTTCGCACAGGCCTTTGTGCTGAGCCGACAGTTTGTAACGGCCTCTATCATTGGGGCGACCTCGATCCCGCAGCTTGAAACCGCCCTGTCTGCGGCAGATGTCGTGTGGACAGAGGAGATGGAAAAGGCGGTCAACGACATCCATCAGCGTACCGGCAATCCTTGTCCCTGACAATTTGTGCAAGGGAATGACGCAAACCGCGCGACGGCGCAAAAAAATTGCGTCGCAAAGCCTTCTCCTGCAACGGTTTCTCGTATTTGCCACAACATAGCCGCCAAACCATCATTGGCGAGCCTGATTTAGTTCCTATCTAAGCATCGGGCGGCATTCCGAGGAGGCGATATATGAGCGAAGGCAAGACGCATCTGGACGAGCTTTTGAGCGATCCGATGGTCCAGCTTGTCATGGAGCGCGACCGCGTGCGTCCAGATGAGTTGAGAAGGCTGATCGTAAAGGCGGTGGACGGAACCGACACAGCGGTGGTGCCGCCGGCGCATTTGATCAGCGCATGCCGTGCAGCCGGTCTGTGCGCATGAGGGGAACACAAGGTCATCGATCCTTCTAAAAGGCCCGGCTCGCCGGGCCTTTTGTTTTCGCAGGCTATTTCAGCGTTTTGCGGCGTTAATCATAAGCATTCAATATTTGTTGGTAATTTCTCGTTAGCAATTTGAGTGGGCTGCGTCTTGCTTATGCGGGGTCCGTCTTCTGTCTGTTGTGTTGTGTGTACAGGTTCAGATGCGAACGCCAAGATTTCTTGCTTCCTTGCTCGTCTTTCCTTTGCTGGCTGGGTGTACCTCCAGTTCCAGCATGGATGTGCTGCAATTGCAGCGTCCATCGATGGAGACGACCAGCGCGATTTCAACCGCGCCAGTCCCACCCGCTGACATTGCTTCGGTCCTGGCTGAGATCGATGAACAACCGCAAATGGCTTCGGTCACCGATGCTGGATCGGCTTCGCCGCAGCCCCCGGTGCCGCTGGCAGCGCTTGCTTCCGCCCCGCGTCCCAGCAAGGCAGCCGCCTTGCTGGGCGGCATAAGCGTTAGCCCCCGCCAGTTCCGCGACGCAAAGCCGATCGACTTTGGCCGCTCGTCGCCAAAGAACCTTGCCGTGCACGGCGTCGACGTCTCGCGCTGGCAGGGCAATATCGACTGGCAGCGGCTCCGCAGCCAAGGTGCCAATTTCGCTTACATCAAGGCCACCGACGGCGGCGATCATCTGGACCCGATGTTCAAAACCAATTGGCGCCTGGCAAAGGCTGCCGGCTTGAGGCGAGGGGCCTATCATTTCTTTTACTGGTGCCGCGTTGCCAGCGACCAGGCCGACTGGTTCATCCGCAACGTGCCGCGCGATCCCGATGCGCTGCCGCCGGTCATCGACGTCGAGTACAACGGCCAGTCGAGCTGCAAGCGTCGTCTTTCGCCCGAAAAGGTGCGCGAGAAGATGCAAGTCTTCATGGACCGGCTGGAAAAGCACTATGGCAAGCGCCCGGTGATCTACACCGCGCCCGATTTCTACAAGGACAATCTGCGCGGGGCCTTCCTGGACTATCCGTTCTGGCTGCGCGCGGTGGCACAGCACCCGTCCAAGGTCTATCCCGGCCGCGAATGGGTATTCTGGCAATATTCCGGATCGGGACTGTCGCATGGCGTGACCGGCAAGATCGACCTTAATGTCTTCCACGGTACGGAAGAACAGTGGCGCCGCTGGCTGGGCGTCCAGAAAATGATGGCCAAAGCCGACTGACCAAAATTCAACCTGCGGTTAGTGATAGTGATCGCCACATTGCCAAACGCTCCGACCTCTGTTTCACTCCTGTTGGAGCATTTGGGGACCAACGCGTCGAATGCCGGACAAAGTGGGTGAGATCGACTCTACCATCGCCGCGATGATGATGGCGGCGCTACAATCCGGCCATGTCGGCATTTGCCTCTGCGATGAGACCGACGCTGTGCGCTTCGTCAACGACGCCTTTCGTGCCGCCTTCTTTCCAAACGCGCCGCGACCGCCTTTCGATTTTGTTGACGCCCTGGTGGAGGCCATCGAGTCAGAGAACGGAATACAGCTTCAAACAATGAAGCTTGAAGCTTTCGCGCCACGCGTGCGCGAAAGGCGGCGCAATGGCGATCTGCGTTACGATTTCGCAGTCGACATGTATGACGGCAGTTGGTGGTGGATCAACGATCATCGCATGCCAAATGGCTGGACGTTGGTCGTGGCCAGCGACGTTTCACGTGCCAAAAACGAAGAACTGAAGCTGCGAGCAGCTCATGACGCGGCTTTGCGGGAAACGAGAACCGATTTTCTTACTGGGCTCGCCAGTCGCCGCCATGGATTGGAGCGAGCCGACGCTGCTCTGTCGGACTTCATGACAGCACGCCAGCCTCTGTCCTTGGCGATTATCGACATCGACCTTTTCAAGCGCATCAATGACGGTTTCGGCCATGCGGTGGGCGACGAGGTGCTTGTTCTGTTTGCCCACACGCTCACGACGCTTCTGCCGGCGGGTGACCAAGTCTGCCGGCTCGGCGGCGAGGAATTTATGGTGGTTATGCCCGACACAAATGAAGAGCTTGCCCGATTGAGGCTGCACCGCATCCTCCTTTCGCTGCAACCGCTGTCCTCCAGGCATGTCAACGCGACGGTGGCCTTCACCTTCAGCGCCGGCATAGCCTCGGCCACCATGGGCGATTCGCTGTCGGCATTGATGCGTCGCGCCGACGATGCGCTCTACGCAGCCAAGCAAGCCGGCCGCAACACGATCCGCATCGCTCCCAAAAACGCTTCGGATGCTGCCTGAGCCACCCTGCGTGATGCGGTCCATTGCAGCTTTGCTGCATGTGCGCGGCAATGAGGCTGAAGAAAACTAGCTAGCTCTTGAAAAGCACACCCCGTCGGCGCACCATTGCCGTTGCGGAAACCAGCCCATGTCCTGCGGCGCAAGCGGATATTGGCAGACGATGCCGGGCTCGTGCCCGATGATGCAGCAGAGGAGGATCACATGACTGTAAAGGCTATTCTCGAAAAGAAGGGGCACGATGTCTACACGCTCGGCCCCAACGAACCCTTGATGGCTGCGGTAAAGATCCTTGCAGACCATCGCATCGGCGCTCTTGTCGTTACCAATGGCGACCGCAAGATCATAGGCATTCTCTCCGAACGCGATGTTGTTCGGGTTCTGGGCAAGGAGGGACCGGGTGCGCTGGAGAAGAGCGTGCGCGACGTGATGACGCCCAAAGTCAAAATCTGCAACGAGAACCATACCGTGAACGAGCTCATGGAGATCATGACGCAGGGACGCTTCCGCCATCTGCCCGTTGAGAAGGAAGGGTTCTTGGATGGCATCGTGTCCATCGGCGATATCGTCAAGCGCCGCATCGAGGACGTCGAGCGCGAGGCCGAGGAGATCAAGCAATATATCGCGACGGCGTGAAGGACGGCCTTTAAACTTGCCTCATCGGGCGCGTTAGGGTAGCGAAATTCAACATTTTGTTGAATTTCGCGAATTGGCCCCATGACACTCATCGATACCCGCACGCCCGATCCCAAACGCCTCATTCCCGGCGCAACCGGGGATTGGGAAGTCATTATCGGGCTCGAAGTCCATGCCCAGGTGACATCGAATGCGAAGCTGTTTTCAGGCGCATCGACCGCCTTCGGCGCCGAGCCGAATGCCAATGTCAGCCTCGTCGACGCCGCAATGCCCGGCATGCTGCCGGTGATCAACGAGGAATGCGTCAAGCAGGCGATCCGCACCGGTCTGGGCCTCAAGGCGCAGATCAACCTGAAGTCGGTCTTCGACCGCAAGAACTACTTCTATCCAGATTTGCCGCAGGGCTATCAGATATCACAGTTCAAGCAGCCGATCGTGGGCGAAGGCATTGTGACCGTGTCCGTCGGTCCAGATCGCAAGGGCGAGTTCGAGGATATCGAGGTTGGCGTCGAGCGCCTGCATCTCGAACAGGATGCGGGCAAATCGATCCACGACCAGAACCCGACCATGTCCTATGTCGATCTCAACCGCTCGGGTGTGGCGCTGATGGAAATCGTTTCCAAGCCCGACATGCGCTCCTCCGACGAGGCGAAGGCCTATCTGACCAAGTTGCGCACCATCGTGCGCTATCTCGGCACTTGCGACGGCAACATGGATGAGGGCTCGATGCGCGCCGACGTCAACGTCTCGGTGCGCAAGCCGGGCGGAGAGTTCGGCACGCGCTGCGAGATCAAGAACGTCAACTCGATACGCTTTGTCGGCCAGGCCATCGAGTACGAGGCACGCCGGCAGATCGGCATCATCGAGGACGGCGGCACGATTGACCAGGAAACGCGCCTGTTCGATCCCGTCAAGGGCGAGACGCGCTCGATGCGGTCGAAGGAAGAAGCGCATGATTATCGCTACTTCCCCGATCCCGATCTCCTGCCGCTCGAATTCGACCAGGCCTATGTCGATGACCTCGCCAAGGACTTGCCTGAACTGCCCGACGACAAGAAAGCGCGCCTGGTCGAAAGCCTCGGACTGTCGGTCTACGATGCCTCGATCCTGGTTTCGGAAAAGGCCATCGCCGACTATTTCGAGAAGGTGGCGGCCGGGCGCGACGGAAAGCTGGCTGCCAACTGGGTCATCAACGATCTGCTCGGTGCGTTGAACAAGGCTGGCAAAGATATTGAAAACGCTCCACTTTCCCCGGACCAGCTTGGCGGCGTAATTGACCTGATCAAGGAAGGCACGATTTCCGGCAAGATCGCCAAGGATCTGTTTGAAATCCTCTGGAACGAGGGCGGCGAACCGCGTCAATTGGTCGAAAGCCGAGGCATGAAGCAGGTCACCGATACCGGCGCCATCGAAAAGGCGGTGGATGATGTGATTGCCGCCAATCCCGACAAGGTGGCGCAGGCGCAGGCCAAGCCAAGCATGGCGGGATGGTTTGTAGGCCAGGTTATGAAGGCTACCGGCGGCAAGGCCAACCCACAGGCCGTCAACGATCTGGTCAAGGCCAAGCTGGGTATCGAGTAGTCGGATGTTCGTTCGAACCGCCGGCGCGCGCGACCTGGAAGCGGTGCGCTTACTGCTATCGGCGACTTGGCATGACACCTACGACGCCATTTATGGCGTCGAGCGGGTCAACGAGATTACCGCCGAATGGCATTCCATGCCCTCGCTCAAGGCGCGGCTTGAACGGCCGGCCTCGGAATTCCTCGTCGCGGATGACGGCAAATCGCTCGGTGGCATGGCCTATGCCGCTGCCTCGAACGACGGCAAGACGGTGACGTTGTATCAGCTCTATGTCCTGCCCGCCTTTCAGGGGCGCGGCATCGGCAGCGCGCTGCTGGAAGAAATCGAGATGTCGTTTCCTGAAGCCAAACGCCTGAGGCTCGAAGTGGAAGCGGAAAATACCCGCGCAGTCGACTTCTACGCACGCCGCGGCTTTTTGCCTTCGCTCGAGCAGCCGGCTGCTGGCAGCGCCGAGGGCGTGGTGGTTCTCGAAAAAATGCTCTGATAAGCCGATTGCTTTTGATGCGTGCACGTACGCGCGACGGTTCCCAAGGCCGCAGTCTCGTCAAATCGCCGGAATCTCGAGATTGTCGATCAGCCGAGTCTTGCCGAGCCAAGCGGCTGCGAGAACGCGACCGGGCCGGTTTTTTTGCCACGGAGCAAGTGTGTCGCTTTCGCGCGCGGCGACGTAATCGACACTTGAAAAACCGGCGCGCCCGATTGCCGAACGAGCCTTGATGCAGGCGCTATCCGGGTCTTCTCCGGCGGCGATAGCCGTAGCGGCAGCTAGCAAGATTACGTTGAGCGTGCGCGCGATGCCAAGTTCGTCCACGCTGAGATAGGCATTGCGCGACGACATGGCGAGGCCTTCCGAATCGCGCATCGTCGGCCCGCCAATGATTTCGGTGGGGATGTCGAGGTCGCGGCTGAGTTGCCGGATAACGCAGAGCTGCTGGTAGTCCTTCTCGCCGAACACGGCGCAGTCGGCGGACACCTGCAGCAGTAGCTTGCTCACGACAGTGGCCACACCGTCAAAGAAGTGCGGCCGAAAATCGGTTTCCAGCCCTTGCGAAGGGCCACCGACGGACACCTTTGTGGCGAAGCCAGCCGGATACATCTCGTCGACTGACGGCGTGAAGGCGAGGTGAGTTCCCGCAGCCTTGAGCCGCTCCATGTCGGCGGCCAACTGGCGTGGATATTTGTCGAGATCTTCCGTCGGGCCGAACTGGCGCGGGTTGACGAAGATGGACACCACGCAACGGTCAGCCTTTTGCAGAGCCAACTCGACCAGCGAGATATGCCCGTCATGCAGCGCACCCATGGTGGGGACGAAGCCCACGGTAAGCCCTTCTCGGCGCCAGCCGGAAATCATCGCCCGCAACTCGCGGACGGTACGTGCAGTCGCAGTCATCGAATTCAGGCGCCTTTGGCTTTCAGGCCGAAGACATGCGCGCTTTCGGGGAAGCGGTGGCTGCGCACGTCGCCGGCGTAGCTTGCCGCTGCGTCCGACACCATGTCGCGTAGCTTGGCATATTCCTTGACGAATTTGGGCACGCGGTCGACGGTCAGGCCGATTGCATCGTCGATGACCAGGATTTGACCGTCACAGGCAACGCTCGCGCCGATGCCGATGGTGGGAATGCCGATACGAGCGGTGATGTCGGCGGCGACCCGTTCGATGGTGCCTTCTATGACCACGGAAAAAGCGCCCGCCTTCTCGACCGCCTCGGCATCGCGGATCAGCGCTGCGACGTCTTCGTCGGTCTTGCCCTTGATCTTGTAGCCGCCTTCTTTCTCGACGGATTGAGGCTGCAGGCCGATATGGCCCATGACCGGGATTCCAGCCCTGACGATCGCTGAAATCTGCGGCGCAACGTCGACGCCGCCTTCGAGCTTGACGGCGCTGCAGCCGGTTTCCTCGATAAGGCGGCGGGCAGCGCGGACGGCTGTCTCCACGGAATGCTCATAGCTGCCCGCGGGCATATCAACGACGACGCAGGCATCCTTCGCCCCGCGCATCACTGCCTGGCCATGGGCGATCATCATGTCGAGCGTAGCGCCGAGGGTGTTTTCGTGGCCGTAGAGCACCATCGCGACGCTGTCGCCGACCAGAAGCAGGTCGACATGCGGATCGAGCAATTTTGCGATCGGATAGGTGTAGGCTGTCAGGCACACGATGGGCGTGCCGCCCTTGCGGTACTGCAGTTCGAGCGGAGTTGTTCGTCCGGTCGCGCCGGTGGAGACGGTCGAAAGCAAGTTCATTCCTCCCTGAACCCGTGCGCTTCTATAGGACGCATAATTTTCGATCCCGCTTCACTAAGGATTTTACCTGGATTTTGCAAGTTTGTTGTGCAGCGCAGCACAAAATCACCCCGCTGAAGAATCTCGACATGAGATGAAGGCGATAAGCAGATATCGACACGATTGTCGCACAAGGCTTTGGAAGCGCCGAACCCCTTGCCATTGCCGCGCCCTGGGGTCATAAGCTGCGATAAAACCATTGCGCGGTGGCGCGAGAGGATGTCGATGAAAACCTTCTTCCTGCAGTTCTTCACCTGGTGGAGCGGCCAGACGCTGGGGACCCGATTCTACACTTGGCGCAAGGGCAAGACGGTCGGCGAGGACCAGTTTGGCAACGTTTATTACGAAGGCGGCGTAGACTCCGAGGGCCGCACCCGCCGCTGGGTGATCTACAAGAACTACTCCGAAGCCTCGATGATTCCTCCCGGCTGGCACGGCTGGATCCATCACCGCGTCGACGTCGCTCCGACCGACGAGACTTACACGCCGCGCGAATGGCAGAAGGGCCATGAGTCGAACCTCACGGGTTCGCCCTTGGCCTATCGTCCGAAAGGGTCTCTCTTGGGTAATACGCACCGTCCTCAAGTCACGGGCGACTACGATGCGTGGACGCCAGGCAACTGAACGGTCTTTTGTCGCCACATTTGCCGGTTAGCGCTTTCGTTCGGCGCGAGGCACCCTGTAGCCTTTTCGCCGGAAGAGGCGATGTCGCAATGGCGGTGGTTTTCGGATGAAGAATTTAGCATGCACTCGCGCGGTCAAGGGCAGGGCCATACTCGCCGGCTTCGCGCTGTTCGCCGGGCTTTCGGCGGCACATGCCGAGCGCATCAGCAATCCCGTCGCCGAATTTGCCGGCATCGACAAGATCACCGGCCGCATCACCACCTTTGACGTCTATATCGATGAGACGGTGCAGTTCGGCGCCCTGCAGGTGACGCCGAAGGTCTGCTACTCGCGGCCCGATACGGAAGAGCCGAAGACAGACTCGTTCGTCGAGGTTGACGAGATCACGCTGGACCGCAAGATCCGCCGCATCTTCACCGGTTGGATGTTTGCCGAAAGTCCTGGCCTCAATGCGGTCGAGCATGCCGTTTATGACGTGTGGCTGAAGGCCTGCAAGCAAAAGTCCGACGTTCCGGCTCCCGAAGCCAAGAGCAACTGACGCGTTTCAGGGGTCGAAGCGCGCTTCGCCCTTCAGGGCTTCCGCCAGCAACTTCTCATATTTGGCGCGCGGCACGTCGATTGCGCCGAAGCGGATCAGATGCTCTGTCGTGAACTGCGTGTCCAGCAGTGTAAAACCCCGCTCGTTGAGCCTGTCGACCAGACGCACGAGGCACACTTTGGATGCGTCCGTCTCCCGCGAAAACATGCTTTCGCCGAAGAAGACCCTTCCCAACGAGACTCCGTACAGGCCGCCGACTAGCCGGCCGTCGCGCCACGCTTCGACCGAGTGGCAGTTGCCGTGCCTGTGCAGCGCGATATACGCCTCCCGGATGGGTGCGTTGATCCAGGTGCTCTCGCGTTCCTCGCGGCTTTCCGCGCAGCCGTCGATGGTCCCTTCGAAGTCGGAGTTGATGCGAACCTCGAAATGCCCCTGACGGATCGTCTTGCGCAGGCTGCGCGGCACGTGGAAATCGTCGAGCGGGATGATGCCGCGGCTTTCAGGCCGTACCCAGAAGACCTCTGGGTCGTCCGCGCTCTCGGCCATGGGAAAGACGCCGGAGGCATAAGCCTTGAGCAGCAGGTCGACCGGAATGCGGTAGCCGGGAGCGAAGGGACGGCTCATGCGCTGACGTGTCCGTCCCTTCGGTGTCCGTTAGTGCTGTTCCTCGACACCCTTGGCCAGGTATTTTTCCAGCCAGTGAATGTCGTAGTCGCCATTGGCGATGTCAGGATTGTTGATGAGATCGCGGAAGAGCGGCAGCGTGGTGTTGATGCCGTCGACGACAAACTCGTCCAATGCGCGCCGCAGCCGCATCATGCATTCGACGCGGTTGCGTCCATGCACAATCAGCTTGCCGATCAGGCTGTCGTAATAAGGCGGAATCTTATAGCCGGAATAGACGCCCGAATCGACACGAACTCCCAGGCCGCCCGGCGTGTGGAAATGCGTTATCGTGCCGGGAGACGGCGCGAACGTGCGCGGGTCTTCGGCATTGATTCGGCATTCGATGGCATGGCCATGGAAGCGCACATCCTCCTGGCGAACTGACAAACCGCCGCCCGAAGCGACACGAATCTGCTCGTGGACGAGATCGATGCCGGTGATCGCTTCGGTGACCGGATGCTCCACCTGCAGTCGGGTGTTCATCTCGATGAAATAGAATTCGCCATTCTCATAGAGGAACTCGATGGTTCCCGCGCCGGAATAACCGAGGTCAGCAATCGCCTTGGAGCAGGTCGCGCCGATGCGCGCGCGCTCCTCCGCATTGAGAGCGGGCGAAAAGGCCTCTTCCCAAACTTTCTGGTGGCGGCGCTGCAACGAGCAATCACGCTCGCCGAGATGGATCGCGTTGCCGAAGCCGTCGCCAAACACCTGGACTTCGATATGTCGCGGCTTTTCGAGATATTTCTCGATATAGACCTCGTCATTGCCGAAGGCAGCACCGGCTTCCGTACTCGCGGTCTGCAGCGCCTCGATAAGGTCTTCCTCCGTCCGCGCCACCTTCATGCCTCGCCCGCCACCGCCGGCCGATGCCTTGATGATGACGGGGTAGCCGATTTCACCTGCAATGCGGCGCGCTTCCACCGGATCGCTGACCGCACCATCCGAGCCGGGCACGACCGGGATGCCGAGGCGCTTAGCGGTGCGCTTGGCTTCGATCTTGTCACCCATGATACGGATATGGTCGCCGGAGGGGCCGATGAAGGTGATGTTGTGAGCCGCAAGGATGTCGGCGAACTTGGCGTTCTCCGACAGGAAGCCGTAGCCGGGATGCACGGCATCCGCACCGGTGATCTCGCAAGCCGCGACGATCTGGTGGATGTTGAGGTAACTGTCGCGCACAGGTGGCGGCCCGATGCAGACGCTTTCGTCGGCCAGCCGCACATGCATGGCGTCCGCGTCGGCGGTCGAATGGACCACGACAGTCTTGATGCCGAGCTCCTTGGCCGCGCGCAGGACTCTGAGGGCGATTTCCCCGCGATTGGCGATCAGGATCTTCTGGAACATTGCGCGGCTTTCCATTTACTCGACGACGACGAGCGGCATGCCGTATTCGACGGGCTGGGCGTCTTCGACGAGGATCGCGGTGACGGTGCCGGCGCGTGGCGACGGGATCTGGTTCATCGTCTTCATCGCTTCGACGATGACGAGCGTCTGGCCCTCGCGAACCTTGGAGCCGACCTCAATGAACGGGCGCGCGTCGGGCGAGGGGGCTAGGTAGAGCGTACCGACCATCGGCGACAGCACCGCGTTCTTGGAAGGATCGGCCGTCACAGGTGCCGTATGGGCCGCAGCGGCGGCAGGCGCAGCCACCGGGGCTGGCGCCGCCGGCTGATACTGCGGAGCCGCGACGGCGTGGATCGCCGGCGCGTGCCGCGCGACCCGGACCTTGAGATCGCCAAGCTCGACCTCGATCTCGGTGAGGTTGGTGTCGTTCAGGATGTCCGCGAGGTCGCGGATCATCTGGTGATCGACGGCTCCAGCTTTTTTGGTCGTCATATCTTGCCTTCTTTGTTCCTGTTTCCGGTCACAGCCGGGCGGCCAGCGCTTCAAGCGCCAGCTTGTATCCCAGAGGTCCAAATCCGCAGATCATGCCAACGGCGACCGGACCGATCATCGTTTTGTGGCGAAATTCCTCGCGGGCATGGATGTTCGAAAGATGCACCTCGACCACCGGAAGGGGTGCCACGGCGCGGATCGCATCCTGAAGAGCGATCGACGTATGCGTGTAGGCTCCTGCATTGAGCACGATGCCGGCGGCTTTTTCACTCGCCTCGTGAATCCAGGAAACCAGGTCGCCTTCATAGTTGGATTGGCGAAAGTCTGTCGCCAGCCCCAGTTCGGTCGCCGCAGCCGCGCAGTCCTCGCCGATATGGGCCAGGGTCTTGGCGCCATAGATGCCGGGCTCACGCTTGCCAAGCATGTTCAGGTTGGGACCGTTCAGGACGTAGATGGTTTTCAATCGATACACCTTCCTCCGCGTCGAACTTCGTCCGGCGCGGCGAACCTTCTATAAAGGGCTTAGTCCGCCACGAAAAGAGCACAAGAGCCAAGTTGCGATGTCCACAAAGCAAGGCGCTTTTGTGGACATCGCCGGTATGCAGCTAATTTCAGCAGGTCTTGTCCGCGAGGCAGTCGCGGGCGTCGGCGATTTTCTCGGCCAGGACTTCCTGCCCGAGCGCACCAAACACCACCTCGTTGCCGACCACATAGGAAGGCGTGCCCGTGATGTTGAGGCGGGTGGCAAGCTCATAGGTCTTGCTGAACGCCGCCATGATAGCAGGGTTCTGCATTTCGGACCGCAGCGCGGCCTCATCCGCACCCAATGAGACGGCGAGGTTGATCGCAGCGGCTTCGCCAGCGCCGCTTTCGCTGCCGAGCAACTGGTTGTGGAACTCGCCATATTTCTCGGGCATCAGCCGGCGGAACGCCATGGAAACCACATGCGCTTTCTGTGAATCCGGCCCCAAAATCGGGAATTCCTTCAACACGAAGCGCAGTTCGGGATCGGAGGCTGTCAGTGCCAGCATGTCCTGTTGAGCCCGTTTGCAGTAGCCGCAATTGTAGTCATAGAACTCGACGATGGTGACCTTGCCATTGGGGTTGCCGACCACGCCGTCATAATCGGCGTTGAAAATCTCGGCTTTGCTGGACTTGATCGTGTCGAGGTGGGCGAGCCGCTGCGCCTCGCCCTGCTTCTGTTCGAGCGCGGTTTGCATCTCCATCAGGATTTCGGGGTTTTTGACGAGATAATCGCGAACGATGGCTTCGATCTCAGTCTTGTCGCCGGCCTGTGCGGAAGCCGCCTGCGCCGTGGCTGGCGTGTCCCCGGCCGCAGCATCAGGCCTGCCTGCAGCATAGCCGAAGGCAAGCATGGCCAAAGCCACCGCCATGCCGGTCGTGCCGAGAAGAATTGCCTTGCCCATGATTCGGTACTCTCCAGCTTTTTAAGCCTTGTGGCGGTCTTTCGCTTAAGAACTTATTTCTTTCGCGGCGCCTTGTAGTTGATGATGTCCTGCGCACGCACCCAGCCGGGTGACCCCGGCTTCAGTTTCTGCTGCGCTCGCATGGCGAAAATCTTGGCGTCGTTATAGGCGCCGGCATAATAATAGCCATCTGCGGTTGCCAATTCCGCGTCGGGAATCTGGCCGAGCTGGCCGTAGGCCTGTGCGAGGTAGCGATAGCCGCTGGGGTTCTCGCGGTCGCGGTCGAGGCCCTTGCGGATTTGCGCGACGGCTTTTTCGAGAGAGTCCTTCGACCCCATGGCAAGATAAGCCTGGCCAAGCTGGATTGGCAGGATGCCGGAATTCGCCTTGTCGTAGCGAACCGCGTTGGAATAGGCCTCGACTGCCTGCGGCGCGCGGTTCGCTTTCATCAAAATGTCACCGCGCAACTCATGGAAATACGGATTGCTCGGGTTGGCTTTGACCAACGCATCCGCCTTCTGCAGCGCGGAAGCGAGGTTGCCGTAGAGATAAGTCACCTGCGCGTCGCCATAACGCGCGGCGAGCGTGCCGGGAAACTTCTGCATCAGCCGCGAGGCGTCAGACTGGCCCTGGGTGTAGGCAGCGATCTTCACCCGGATCATGTTGTGGCGTTCCTGCAGCGCAGGCGAATCCTTCTGGCCGAAATAGGGGCTCTGTTTCGCCACTGTCTCGAGATTGGCAATGCGTTCGCGAGGCATCGGATGGCTGATCTGATAAGGATCGACCCGCGTGCCGGCGAGGGAAAGAGCGCTCTGGAAGCGCTTGAAGGTGGTCAGCATGCCCTGTGCGGATTGCTTTGTGGCGTTGAGATAGGTCGCAGCGGACCGATCAGCGGTGGTTTCTTCACTACGCTGATAGCCCATCAGACTGCGGCGGGCCATTTCGCTGCCGCCGGCGATGATTCCCGCCCCCGCCTGGCCGAGGCCGCTGCTGTCCGTGGCAGCACCCGCTGCCAAGGCGCCTGCACCAAGCAGGGCGGCGACGATGGCCATTGTCTGTGCGCGTGCCAGTTGGTCGCGCAGCCGCTCTTGGTGGCCGCCGGCGATATGGCCGGCCTCATGGGCGATGACGCCGATGATCTCGTTGGGCGTTTCCGCCGTCATCAAGGCGCCGGTGTTGATGAAGATGCGCCGTCCGGCCACGAAGGCATTGAAGGCACGGTCGTTGACCAGGACGATATCGACCTTCGAACGCCCCAGTCCGGCAGCCCCGAGAATCGGCGCGGCATATTCGCGGACAAGTGCCTCGATCTCAGCATCGCGGACGACCGGCACGCGCTGCGCCATGGCCGAAAGGGTCGAGCCGACAGCCATCGTCGCCGCGAGCGCGGCGATGCCGGCAAAACGTGCGGCGCGCGACAATATGGATGAAGGGAGGCGAGATTTTTCCATGATGCTGCAAAGTCGTAAACGACCGATAGTGCCCTGAAAAGATGAACGCGAAGAACTCATGAACTTGTGATCCCCATATCAATCGGGCATTTGTGCGGCGCTGTCGCCTCAAGATATACTGGAAGCTAGCAGAATGGTCCTATCAGTTTCAAAGCGCAGCGCGGTCGAACCGTTTCACGCCATGGACGTGCTCGCAGAGGCCAACCGGCTGCGGGCGCGGGGCATTTCGGTGATCTCCATGGCCGTTGGGCAGCCTTCCGACCCGGCGCCGAAACGTGTGATGGAAGCGGCGCGAGCTGTCATCGATTCGGGCAGCATCGGCTATACCGACGCGCTGGGGCGAATGGATCTGCGCGAGGCTATCTCACGGCACTACGCCGACCATTACGGTGTCGATGTGCAGCCTGCCAGGATCGTGGTGACGACGGGCTCCTCGGCGGCGTTCAATCTGGCTTTTCTCGCACTGTTCGATGCCGGCGACAGGGTCGCCATAGCCTCGCCTGGCTATCCGGCCTACCGCAACATCATGGGTGCGCTTGGGCTCGATGTCGTGGAGATCGAACTGGAGGGCGAAGCATATCTGCATGCCGCCCACCTTCGCGCCGCCCATGCGGAAAGGCCGCTGAAAGGCGTGCTGTTTGCCAGCCCGGCCAATCCGACCGGCGCCGTGGTGCCTGAAAGCGAACTGCGTGAACTGATCGAAGAAGCGCGCCGGCTTGGCATCGCGGTGATTTCCGACGAGATCTATCATCGCCTGGCATACGACAGCCCGGACCACACGGCCCTCGCTTTCGATCCCGACGTCACTGTGATCAATTCGTTTTCGAAATACTACTGTATGACCGGTTGGCGGATCGGCTGGATGGTTGTGCCGGAAGGGCTGATCCGCCCCATCGAGCGTATCGCACAAAGCCTGTACATCTCAGCGCCCGAGATTTCGCAGGCCGCGGCCGTCGAAGCTTTCAACGCCACGGAAGAACTGGAAGTGGTGAAAGCGCGCTATGCTTGGAATCGCGAGCTTTTGATGAAACGCCTGCCGGAGCTGGGTTTTTCGCTGGCCGCCCCGATGGATGGCGCGTTCTATGCCTTTTGCGATGTTTCCCGCCTGACCACTGACAGCATGGCTTTTGCCAAGAAGATGCTTGCGGAGGCGCATGTCGCTGCAACGCCGGGGCGCGATTTCGACACTTTGCAGGGCCACCGCACCATGCGATTTTCTTACGCCGGCAGTCATCAGGATATGGTCGAAGCGCTCGATCGGATGGAATTCTGGCTGAATAAGTAAGGGTTGGCTTACGAATACAGCAGACCGTTAAGGAATTCGAATAAATATTTGTTCTAGCTTCTATTTCTCGGTAAGGTTCATCAATTCACGCCGCCTTCGCGAGCGTCCTTCACTGCGGCCAGGCCGCGCTGCGCATCGCGATTACCGGTCCCCGCAGCGGCGCGGAAAATGCGTTCGGCATCGTTGAAGCGGCGCAGTTTGAGGAAGGCATAACCGCGCAGCACCATCAGATCCATGCGTTCAGGCGCGATCTTCGCGCGCTGGTCCAGCGCCATGATGGTCTCGGTCCAGCGGCCCTGCTCGAACGCGCCGGTAGCCTGTGCGGTGAGAAGGGCAGTGTTCAGCTCCACGCTGCGCGCTTTTTGCTGCGGAGCCTTCGCTGCAGCGACCGCTGCCTTGTCCGACAGGCCCAGCCGCAGATAGGCGAGGCTCTGGCCATAGGCGGCATCCTCGCGCGCCTGCCCGGTCAAGCTGCGCAAGGCCACTTGAAAGGAGTCCGCTGCTTCCAATGGGCGGTTCAGTTCCATCAGGCACCAGCCGCGGTTCAGGGCTGACTGAGCGGATAAAACGGAAGGATCGATCGTGGTGGAACAGCCGGCATTGCGTTGTGCCGGTGCCTGGCTTGCCGCGACGCGTTGTACCGGCTGGGACGCCGCGACGCGCTGCGCCGGAGCGATGACCTGTCCATGCGGCTGGGCTTGCGCAACAGGTGCCGGTCCCGCGGCGGGCTGCCCCTGGCGAACGATTTCCCGCGGCGCGGGCTGCGCAGGTTGCATCGGCGCAACTTGGGTTTGTGCGGGCTGCGTGTAGGCGGGTTGGGTATAGGGCTGCCCGGGAGTCGCGGCTACGATCTGGTCCGGACCGTAGGTTGCCATCGGCACAGTACCGCGCTGGCCCTCCGGCCGCTGCAGATCGGGCTGTCCGACCCTTGCGATGCGCTGCGATTGGCCCGCCCATTGCTGCTGCATCTCGGCGACGCCAATCTGATTGTCCAGCTTCCAGCGCATCAGCGTCAAGCCATAGGCGGACGGCTCGTCGTCGGACTTCCAGCTCAACGCAGTTGCGAACCATTGGCTGGCGGTTTCGAACTGGTTGAAACCGTCGGCATACCAGCCCAACTGCTGGGCGGCTGCGGCATCCTTGGACTTGACGATCTCAGGCACCATCCGGCTGAGCACCTCCGACCGGATCGGTACGGGTGGGACGACGGCGAGAAGATTGGAAACCGCGGCCATGTAGACGGCCTTGGTATCGTCATTCGTATCGCGCCATTTATAAAGCACGGCTTCTGCTTCTGAAGGACGGTTCTGGTCAATCAGTGCAAGCGCCAGACCTTGAGCGGCGGTGGCGCTATCCTCAGCGGCCTGAGCCGCGCGGAACCATTCTTCCGCCTGTTGCGGTTCATCGCGGCGGACATAGTACCAGCCAAGCGCCAGCGCATCAGAGGCAAGCTTCTCCTCACGCGCCAGCCGCGTCACAGTATCGATATCGGACTGCGGAATGACGAGTTCCGAATCGGCATCGGCTGCGGCGACGCTTTGCCGTGCGAGGTCATCGCGCAAAACAGCGAATTCGCCGGTACCGTCCGGAGCTTTCCGCTCCAACTCGAACAAGGTGTTGAGGTCACTGCGCGGAAGCAGAGGCATAGCCTTCTGCACGGTCGCCAGCCGCTCTTCGGGGTTGGTGCAGTTCCTCAGAATATACCCATAAGCATCTTTTGCGCGGTCCTTGCGGTCCGACTGGGCGAATGCCTCGGCCACGCGCCACAGCACGTCGATGTCGCCGCAGGTCAACAAGCTCGGATTGGTCGAAGCAACGCGCACCACCGTGTCGTACTGCTTGATCGTCGAGGCATTGATGATCTGCTCGCGCGCCTCGGCGACGGCAAGGCGGTCCAGGAGATCGGCCGGCGGCTGCCATGTCGCATCAGCGGTCTGGCGCTCAGCGATAGCCTTACGGACCTCGGCGAATTTGCCTTCGGAATAGAGTTTCCACATGGCATCGAGCGACTGATCGCTTTGTTGCGGCAGGGCAAGCGGGTCTTCCGGTGGGATCCAGTCAGGATACAGCGCGCGAAGACGGGCGATTTCGGCGTCGAGCCGCTTCTGGTCGCCTTGCCGGGCAAAATAGCGCAATGCGGTTTCGTCAACTTTCGGCTTTTCATTCGTCGGGGCGACGGTCTGTGCCTGGGCTGCGAAGACTCCATTGCCGGCCAACAGCGACGACCAATCGCCAATTTTGCCGGTGGCGTAGATCCCGCTGGCCGTGAGGGCGAGGGCGCTTGCGCCGAAAAGCAGGGCCCGCGCGTTCATAGACACTCCGGATGGCTGCGCTGAGCGAAGGACAGGGCCAGGAGCTGCAGCGTTGAAGGGTAGTACGATGTCGGCTTGAACGTCTTGAGATCGTCAGCCAACTGGGTCTTGTCGAGCACGCAGGAGATCATCGCAGGAATGATGCGATAGCCAGGGTCGGTCAGCGTCTGGACGGGCGTGCCGCTCGGCAGGTCGACCAGTTCAACCGAACCGTCCGGGCCGCTCATGCCTGTGCGCAGCGTCTCCAGCAGCTTGCGATCTGTGTTGCCGGCACGCAGCAGATAGAGCGGTATCCGCACGGCATTATAGCTGAACTCCGGCGGAAAGCCATTGGCCGGCTTCGGAGCGCTGGAAAGCGACAGCCAGTCGGGCGGAAGCTTGCGCGGGCCGATCTGTGCCACCTCCAGCAACTTCAATCCGCTGGCCGTTAAGCCGGACCAGTTCGCCTTGGGGTCGAGCGTCGCCATAATGGGGATCGCTTCGAACACCCAGTAGGACGGATTGACGACAGGACCGTCCGTCCTATCCTCCGCGCTGAATCCCGCTGCCCCCGGCATGAGCAAGGTGCGCGACTGGTTTTGAAAAAGACCTGTTTTGGAAATGCCTTGGGCGATCGCGGTGGCACTTTGATACAAATCCGGGCGGTTCCAGTTGTTGCCGGCCATACCGAGCGCATAAGCGATGAGCAGGTCGCCATCCGATGCATTGTTCGGGTCGGTGATATGAGGATCGGTGTCGGGGCTCCATTTCCAGACCGCCAGGCCGTCGTCGCGCAGCATCAGTTCGGTGCGGGTGAACGACCATATCCGGTCGAAATCCCCACGATTGTTGGCAAGAAAAGCCAGCAGCATGCCATATCCCTGGCCTTCGCTGTGGCTGATGTTACCGTTGGCATCGTCGACGATCCGGCCGCTGCCGTCGAGAAATTTTTCCTTATATGCGGTCCAGTCGGCCGAACTGATGGACGCCTGTGCTTCACTGTGCGTGACCCAGCCGAGAGACATCGAAACCAATCCCGCAACCATGCAGGCCAGCACTGTTTTCCGCATCAATCCTTCCTCCCCAAGGTGTTGAGTAGGATGAGGGTTGCCGTTCCCAGCAAGACGGACATCACGACAAGCGCCATCGAGTAGGCGACGGCGTTTGCAGACAGCCAGTTTGCCATGATGCGGCGGTAGTTGCGCATGGAAAAGGGCTGTGTCTCGAAAAGTGCCACGTCCTGGGGCTGCGTGACGCGAATGACGGTGCTCATATTGTTGTAAGTCGTCACCCGTCCAGCAACCTCCCGCCAGTTGGGCTGTGAGGCCATGGCGCGCATGCCTTCTTCAAGCATGCGCGCGGTAGGTGCGGTAATGACTGTCCATACCCCTGTTCCGGTTGGATTCTGCTGTTGTGCCAGCAGGAAATTTTCGCCTGGATTGGGCACGAACTCAGGCTCGGCCCCCTGAAAGATACGGAATGTATCGAGCGAGACGTTGAAGGTTCGCTGCAACCATTCTTCGAAGGAACTTATCTGACCGCGCCAACTGCTGCCGCGTAGCCTTGTCTGCCATTCGTCCAATGTTGTTTCGGTATTCGCGCCGGCCGCTTCAGCCCCGGTGTTTTCGGTCCAGGACGTTTTCATCGATTCAGGCATCCCGACCTGGCGCAGCATGCCGGCGGGCACTTGTGAAATCGTACTCACCGAGATTGCGTTCTGAGCCCCGATCGCGGATGGCGCTACCGAAGCATCCATCGATATCGGCCGGCCGGCCGCTATGGAGAGCCGAGCCAGCAGTGTCGCCGCGCTTGAAAGCGCTTCCGGTTGCGTGCGGTCAACGATGACGGGAATGTGTGCCTCATCGAGGCCATATGGCGATCCCGTTCCCGAAAGCGCCGACAGATTAGGACGCTGGGCGATGCGCGCAAAGTTGGGCATTACCAGTTCGGACGTGTCGAACAGTACGAAGCGGCGTTCAGTACTCCCTGTAGCGCCTGGCGCACAGACGTTGTCGTTCTCGGTCAGAAGCACGGCTTCGAGTTCGATGATGTTATAGCCGGGCTGGAAATGCCGCATCGTGACAGGGATAGGCAAATGGCTCAGGAATTCGCCGCCGCCTGTCGTGATCGGCACGGTGGCCGCAATGTTGCCATTCACATAGATATCGATATGGCTGCCCGGCATCACATCAGGTGTATAAGCCGCATCCAGCAGCACCGTGGCCTGGCCATAGGCATTCGCGAAGAAGTCGGACGGCACCGATACAGCGAAATTCGTTCGGAAGCGGCGTCCTGAAAACTCCTGCGTGTTGACACCGAGATCGGAGAACTTCAGCCGCGAATACTGGAAAACCATCGGGGGATCGGGCATTCGCCATGTGTGGGTGGACATCGTTGCGCGCTGCGACGTCGGCCGCTTGAGCGGAGTGATGAGTGCTTCGACGGCATTTTCGACGGCTGGCCAGTTTGGCCCGGTCACCACCAGCGTGGACGGGCCGAATCGGCTGTCGTCGACGACAAGCGAGGTCGGCGAGATTTCTGCGCCTGGCGGCAATTCCCCGAGCAGCGGTTCAAGTTCTCCAGCAGTACCGATGACGACTGTGGCAAGCCCTGGGCCGGCCGGGGGGGCTTCCTTCCGCGAGATCGAGAACGACTGGTTCGGCATTTCGGCCATCAGACCGAGGCCTGAAGCAAGCCGCATCACGGGGGTGGTCGATATCGCCTGATCTGCGCCGGGAACCACAAAATTGAAACGTGTTTCGGAGGTTGGCGTCGTGCCGATTGCGCGAAGATCGTCCACCCGCTGCCAGCGGCCCGCTTCCGGCTCTGAAAAGTCGATATACGTCGCTTCCGGGTTGATCTCGCTCCACAGCTCATATGTGGATTGGATAGTGCAATCCGTTCTGTGCCGTTGCGATGCCTCGATACGCACATCGTTGTAGCCGGGCCGAAGCAGGCCTGCCGGTATATCGAACACAGCACGCGAAACGGACTCTGTCGACTCAACCGGTGTATCGACGATGATCACACCGTTGATCGACAGCTTGAGCCGCGACGCTTCCGGTGCGATGACGATGGCATTCTGATAGCCGAAGTTGAGCTTAGCCGGCGAGGCTGCTTGTTCTGGCGTGAGGTACATTGCCCAGGAACGCAGCGCGTTCTCACCCGAGAGAACGATATCCGGCTGCGACAGCAGGTAGCGCCGCGCCGCGTTTACGGCAGGGCGAGCGGCCCCGGCAGCACCCGTCTGCGGCGGTGTGGTCTGCTGCGCGGGATCGTCGACGGACGGTGCGGTCTGCGGCGGGGATGCAGGCGCGGGAACAGACTCTTGCGCCGGCTTTTCGGGCGTCATGTCGAAAGGGCTTTGCTGGGCAAGCCCGGTGGTCGCCGCGAGCGTTGCAAGCGTCAGCGAAAGCGGAAAAGCCAGCCGCTTCATAGGTGGCTCTCCGCCATCGAGGCCGATTTGTCGGAACCGCGGTCGCGTGCCGCGCGACCGAGATAAACAAGACCGCGATAGGTCTGGTACAAGGCGAGCCGCAGGAACCAGAAGGTACCGCGCAAAAGACCGGGATTGCCGCGGCGCGAAAGCTGGAATTGCGTCCATTGCGCCGAATTTGCGAAGATCAGGTCTGCGACCAGCTTGTGATGTGCAGCGCCTTCCGGGTGGTAGCGGCAGCCGATGACGACATTCTGGCCGCCACGTTCGACGTTGCGGATTTCGACGGGCAACACACCCTGATTGCCGTCTGAATGCGTTTTGAACCGCAGTTCGGCGCGGTCGTCGATCGTGATTCCTTCTGGGATTGCGCCAATCAGATTGACGCGCGCGCCGTTGACCGAAACATTCTCGATCGTGCCCTGGAGCCAAGTGTCGCCGAGCTTGAAATCGCAGCGGCGGCTGACGGCGACTCGCCGGGTGGCGGCCTTCTCACCGCGCTCGGACACGACGCCGAGCGCGCAGCCTGCCATGATGAGGTTCAGCAGGTTCCAGCCGCCCACCACCAGCGTCACATCGGCTTTAAACGGCTCGGTATAAACGCGGTAGATCGTCACGAAGACGGCGATGATCAGGACGAAGAAGATGACGAAGAACGGCGCAGCAATTTCAGAAAGGCGGCTTCGGGCGATGGATTCATCCTTGGCCGTGACCTTGAAAGTCGGCTTGCGCGGATTGAGGATGACGGAGATCACCGCAGGCAACAGGTGAACCGTTTGCACATATTCGTAGAGCTCGGAAATCCAGGGCCAGCGGAAAGCGCCGTAGAGATAGTTCTGCATCATCAGGTTCACGAGCATGTAGCTCAGCGTGTAGGCCATGAACTCGCCGCCGGACGCGGTGAATATCTGCAGATCGAAGAACAGGTAGCAGAGCGGCGCGACGAGGAAGATCGCCCGCGGGAAGGGGAAGAGCCAGAACAGCGTCGATGACATGTAGCAAAGGCGCTGAGGCAGTGAGAGGCCGCGCTTGAGCGGCGGGAAGCGGAAACGCAGGATCTGCATCATGCCCTGCGCCCAGCGGCTGCGCTGGCCGATGAAGCTTGCAAAGGTTGCGGGCTGCAGGCCCGCGATCAACGGTCGGTCGATATAGAGGCTGCTCCAGCCGCGCGAATGCAATTCGACCGCCGTTTCGCAGTCCTCGGTGATGCTGACGCCGGAAAAGCCGTTGGTTTCGGCAAGCGCCGTTCGGCGCAAAACTGCGGCTGAGCCGCAGAAGAACGACGCGTCCCATTTGTCCAGACCGCGCTGGATGATGCCGTAGAACATCTCGTTTTCCGACGGCATCTTCTCGAAGGTGCGCAGATTGCGCTCGACCGGGTCGGGATTGAGGAAGAAGTGCGGTGTCTGGACGAGGAACAGCTTCGGATCGTCGTCGAAGTAGCTGACCGTTTCGAGCAAAAAGTCGCGCGCCGGCGCGTGGTCGGCGTCGAAAATGACGATCAGTTCGCCCTCGGACTGGTCGAGGGCGTTGTTCATGTTGCCAGCCTTGGCGTGTTCATTGCGCTCGCGTGTCAGATAGCGCACGTCCAGATCGGCCGCGAGCTTCTGCAGGTCGCGAAACCGCTGTTCGGCGGCGTTCGCATCAATGATTTTCTCGGAGTTGCGCTTCTGCACCGTGCCGCCGTCGTCGAGCAGCCACACCGTGAGCTTGTCGGCCGGATATTCCATCTGCTTGGCCGCTGCCATCGTGTTGGCGAGCAGATCGGCATCTTCGTTATAGGTAGGAATGAACACGTCGACGGTGGGAAAGCGCTTGTTGGCGTTCCTGCGCGACGGGCGCGGCGGCAGTGGCCTGGAGACGACGAAGAGCGACAGCGCCAGCATCATTACGCTGTACATTTCAGCCAGATAGAGCAGAAAGCCCGGGATGAAGTTCTCGAGCTGATTGAAGGGCGGCAGCGTGCTCGTCGTGCGCCAGTACGCATAGCGCAGCACTACGGCTGTGCCGAATGCAAGTGCTATCAGCCGCAGGTTGCCTTCGGACCCCAGCAGCTTGAGGATCATCATGGCGATGAGCACGACCATGCCGGTGATGAACTGCGTTTCCAGGCTGATCGGCAGCGTGACCAGCACGAGCATGCAGAAACCCAGGAATGCCCAGAGCAGGAATAAGCCAAACCTTAGCATTGTACTCTCATTCCGATCCCCGGTCAGGCGCAGACACATTGGAACGATGCGTCTTTTGCCTTCTCATCCGCCTTGACGATACGAACGCTTCAGAAGTCTCACCCTAGTCATTGTTGGGTTAACGAAGGTTAAGCTCAGCATATTTTCATGGACAGGAAGCACTGGTTTCGCCTCCTGGAGGACAATTGGGCGGCGGCGGTATGGCGACGCCGCCAGGAATGGTTGCACGCCCGCTAGCGGGGACGGTCGCTTGAGGCGTTGCTGCGGGCGATGCTTCGGCATTGGTCCCAACCAAGGGCGGTGGAGGGGGCACCATCGGGCCGACCGGCGCGGGCAGCGGTCCAGGGCGCACTGGCCCGGTTTCGACGGCAGCCGGCGCGGGGGCAGCACGTCTGGCGCGCGCGGGGGGAGGTGCTGGATCGACCGTAGGCGTAGGTGAGACGGTTTCAAAACGTGTTGCGCTGGTCGGATAGATTGGCTCGCCCGACCTGCCGAGCGTCTCGGACGGGGAGGCCGGCTCGCCGAACGGATTCCAGTTGCCGTCGCGGAAATAGGAGCGGACGGTGAAGCCATACATCGACTGCAAAAGCTGCTCTTCGGTCGCACCGGTCTGGCAAAGGCGCAGCCGGATCTGGATGGAACCCTTGTTGCCGACCCAGGTTTGCGCCGCTCCGGTCGAGGTGATGCGCTGCCAGCCATAGAAGCAGTTGTCGCCCGCGCTTGAGCGTCCGACAGCGTAGCCGAACGGTCCGTATTGGTTTTGCACGTAGAAGGGCGAGCGCTGCATTGGGATGCCGGGCAGAACCGCGCGCATCTCGGAACTGATGTTGCTCGGAGCGAGAAAGCCGGGGCGCAGCGCGGTTTGACCCGCGACATTGCTATCGACCGGCCCGAAAAATTGCACCCGCAACATGTTCTGGCCGGGCGTTCGGGCCGATGTCGCGAGCAGAATGTCCTGCTGGATGGCATTCGAATAAGCGCGCTCAAGAACGCCGGATATCGCCGGGCCTCCGGCTGACGGAATCGCGAAGGCGTTTTCCGGCTCGACCGTACGCAGCGGCGATGGATTCTCAAGCCGAACAGGGCTGGCGCATGCCGCAAGCGGTATCAGAAGCGAAAGAAGCGCAAGGCGGTTTTTTCTCATTGGGCCGGTTCCACGCGCGGATGTCCGTCCGGCGTCATTGTGGCGGCAACTCGAAACTCACTGGTCCGCTCAAGAAAAGCTACATTACAGAGAGTATCAGAGTAAGAGATTCGCACTCTTTTACAAATGCTTGCGGATCGAAACTTCATGTTTCTCTCCAAAGCTCCTGCCTGAACGTCATGCCGGGGCTCGTGGACTTTGGCCGGTTCCTTCATCTCTAGAACCGCAACTGCACTTGGCCGCGCACCGTATGCAACTGCGACAACTCGCCGATCTCTGCATTGTAGGACAGCGCAAACACAGCAGGCCCTTTGGAAATCTTTGCCGATGCGCCGAGTACGAGCGAGTTCGGGTCGACCGGAACGCCTCCCACGAAGAACAGGTCGCCACCGGCAAAGCGGGCCTCGCCGCCGAAACGGTCGAGCGCAGCATGCCGCCATCCCGCGGAAATTCCGAAATCCGCGACCGCGCCGCTGCCCAGTTCGACCTGAGTTCCGCCCCTGACGCCAAGCGTCGTGACGATGCCGTCGACGGTCGATTTCGCTGTGGTCAAAGCCGCTTCGCCGCCAGTCTCCGCGAAGCCGTCGGTGGTGACGGAGACATAAGCGATGTTGCCGAACGGCTCGACCCGGGCCGCGCCCCACGAGATGGGATAGGAAACATCGGCAAATGCCTGGCCGGTCCGAGCGCGATAGGACGCGTGCGGCCGGTCCGCAAAAGTGTCGATCACGACGGTGCGGTCGGTGTCGATGTCATGCCAGCTGTAAGCGCCCCCGACCTTCAAACGGAAACCCGAGACGCTTGCTGCGGAGTACGCAGCCACCGTCAGCGTGTCGACATTGGCCTGCGAACTGCGTGCGTCAAGTGTGAGCTTGGCCGTACCATAGCCGCCTGCGGCGCCGATCACCCAGCCGGGTACGACCTCGACATCGCCGCCGGCAAGGAAACCCGCGCTCTGCCAGTCATAGCCTGCGGCATTGCCGTCCGACTCCGTCTCCGATAGCGAGCCGTGCGGCGCAATCCAGACGCGGCTGCCTTTTGCTGCGCGCGATTCCGCCAGCGACAGTGCTGCCTGGTCGAGAACGATCGTCCGGGAAACCGAGCTTTCCATCGCCAACCGGTTGGCAAGCGAAGGATGGATTTCTCCCGACAGGGTGTCGAAGGCCGCGCGGGCAGCTGCTTCGTCGCCGATCAGCGCAACGGTTGTATAAAGGTCACCGTCTCCGACACTCTCCAACCCATCGGCCGCGGCTTTCTGGTTGGCGGTCCGCGCCACGTCATCGAAGCTCGTGCTGTTGCGGATGACTGTGAGGTCCACACTTGTCGGTCCATAGAACAGAGCGAGGTCGACGAACGGCCGGTCGGCGTCGAACTCATCGAATTCGCCGGTGATAGCTGCCGCCGTCAAGACCGTGAAGCGCGTCCCGTCGAGCGTGAAACCACCGGTCGGCGATACCAGCAATGAGGCTCCGTCGAGCGCTGCGGTGCCGTTGACAACCAGCAGCGGATCGCTTTCGTCGGGGGTCAGGGTGACGTGATAGGTGCTGCCCTGCGCAAAGGTCAGGTCGCCATCGACCGTCAGTGTTCCGTCATTCTTGCGCTCCAAAGTACCGCCAACCGTGGTCGCGCCGACAGTGCCCGTGCCCGCGAGAATGGCATCAGCATCGACGGAAACGGCGGATTCTGAGATCGAGCCAGAGACGATGAGCCGTCCGCCTTTCACCGCGGTGGCGCCTGAGTAAGTTGAGATGCCCGAGAGCTCGAAGCTGCCCGCGCCGGTCTTCACCAGGCCGCCCAGACCTTCAATCGCGCCTGAAAACGCCGTATCCGTATCGTTGCCGCCAAGCGTCAGCGTGGCGGTGGTGAGGTCGACGGCACCGGCTCCCGCGAGCGAGGCAATCGTCTGGTCGAAGCCGGCGAGGTCAAGGCGCGCCTGCGCGCTCATTTCAACGGCTGATGCTTCTGAGAAGCTGTTCTCCGCACCGGCTTGAAGAACACCATTCCGTATGAGGGTTACGCCGGTATAGCTGTTTTCGCCACCCAGCGTCAGCGTTCCCGTGCCGACTTTGACGAGCGATCCGCCGCTTCCGCCGGCCAGCCCGCCATCGGAAATCACCCCGTCTACGGTCGTGGAAAGGTTGTTTCCGCCGACCTGAAGGCTAACGCCGCCCAGACGGTAATCGCCTGGTCCCTGGATGGACCCGACGGTGATAAGCCCGGCGGTCACGCCGGAGAAATCGACCACGCCGCCGGCGTCGGTTTCCAGTGCTGCCGTACCGCCCGAACTGCGTTCGCTGAAGATCGTCGTACCATTGGGGCCGGTCAGGATACTGGAAGACCCGGCTGTGGCGTTGCCGCTCAGTTCCAACTGGCCGCCATTGTTGACGGTCGCGTTGCCCAGGGACGCGTTTTCGCTGACCGCAATCGTTCCGGTCGCATTGTTGACGATGTCGGCATCCGCCGCCGAACTGTTGCCCTTGAAGGCGAGGGCGCCGCTGTTGGACACGAAGGCCGAGCCGGCGCTGCTCTTGTCGTCGAAAGTGACGGAGCCGGATTTGTTGTTGACGATGGCTGCCTCGTCGGCGGTGCTGTCGTCGTTGAACCGGACTGCGCCGCTGTTGGCGATGGCTGCCTGCCCAGCAGAGCTGGCGCCATTGAAATCAACGGCGGCGCCCTTGTTGTTGGTGAGGCTGATTGTGCCGGCGTCCGAACTGTCGTTGAAGACGATCTGGCCATTGTTGGTGTATTGGCCGGCGCCTGCATTGCTGCGGTCGTTGAAGGTGATATCCGCGCCTTCATTGTTCACGACATTGATGCGGTCGCCCCGTGAATTTCCTTCGAAGGCGATGGAACCGTTGTTGGTGACGTTCGCCTGACCACCAGTCGCATTGCCGTCGAAGCCGATCGCACCGCCTTCATTGTTGGTGATGTTGGCGTTTGCGGCCGTCGCATTGTCGCTGAAGGTGAGGCTGCCTGCCGAGTTGTTGGTGATCAGCGCTGAGCCTGCCGTGCTCGCATCCTCGAAACTGGTGGCGCCGCCCGTATTATTGACGATGGTGGCGTTCGCACCGGTGCTGGAATCGAGAAACTGGACGGTGTCGCCATCGTTGTTGGTAATTGCCGCATCGCCCGCGGACTCGGTGCCGCTGTAGACGAGCGCGCGCTTGGCCGCGACAGCGGCGTCGACGGCCTGCACATCCTCGCGTGTGATCTGAAAAGGCAGGGCGACAGGTGCCGCGGCTTCCTGGGCCATGATGTCGCGAGGAAAGACAAGCACTGCGCCCGAAACCCCGACCGATACCATTGCGACGGTGGAGAGAAGGTGAAGCATCTTGCTTCGGCTATGTCGCTTCGGCGCACCCATGGAGCTGGTTGTTCTCACTTCTGCTGCGAATCGTGGACAATATGGACAAAGCCCAGCATGTCCCGCTTAGGCTTCGTGGCTTGCGGGAGGCTTGCGGTTTCCGCCAGATCAGCCATCCCGGCAGATGAGATATGCAAACGAACGGCTTGCGGTCTCCCTGTGTTCGGCCTAAGTCACCGCCTCTGCCGGAGAGTGAATATGTCGAAGCCCAAGCAGCTCAAACTTCTGATCGTGGAAGCCCGTTTCTACGACGATCTTGCCGACGCCCTGCTTGAGGGCGCAAAGGATGCGCTCAGCGCTGCCGGCGCAGCTTTCGACGTCATCACGGTGCCCGGTGCACTGGAAGTTCCCGCCGTCATTTCCTTTGCCTTGGACGCGGCTGAAAACGGCGGAACCGACTATGACGGCTTCGTTGCGCTCGGTACCATCATTCGCGGCGAGACCTATCATTTCGAGATCGTGGCCAATGAATCCGCGCGCGGCCTGATGCAGCTTTCGGTCGACGAATCCCTCGCCATCGGCAATGGCATCCTGACGACTGAAGACGAAGAACAGGCCTGGGCGCGCGCGCGTCGCAGCGAAGGCGACAAGGGCGGTTTCGCCGCTCGCGCAGCCTTGACGATGATCGCGGTGCGCGAGCAGTTGGGAGCCTGACTATCGTGACACGTTCCCCTGATAGCCAGCCGGACCAGCCGCGCCAAGCCAACAAACGGGGTGCTGCGCGCCTCGCCGCCGTGCAGGCTCTGTACCAGATGGATGTTGCCGGCACCGGGCTCTTGGAGACGACAGCCGAGTATGAAGCGTTCCGCCTCGGCAAGGAAGTGGACGGCGCGCTTTATCGCGAGGCCGATGCGCAATGGTTCCGCGCCATTCTCGCGGGCGTAGTCGAGAACCAGAAGACGGTCGATCCTGTCATCCGCGAGTCTTTGACGGAAGACTGGCCGCTTTCACGGCTGGATTCTACCTTGCGCGCCATCTTGCGCGCCGGCGTCTATGAGCTGATGAAGCGTCAGGACGTGCCGGTTGCCGTCATCGTCTCGGAATATATCGACATCGCCAAGGCGTTTTATGCAGAGGACGAGCCGAAGCTCGTCAACGCTGTGCTTGACCGAGTCGCCCGCCGCTTGCGCGGGGAGGGCCGGGGTAAGGACGCCAGATGAGCTTGGCTGCCGAGGCAGAGGTCCGCCGCACGGCCCTCATTCTGGCTTCGGCGCAAGCTGTCATCGGCTCCGCGGTGCCGATTGTGCTATCGATGGGCGCTCTGGCCGGACAATATCTGCTCGGTGCAGACAAGTCGCTTGCGACGCTGCCCGTCACCAGTTTCAACCTTGGCGTGGCGCTTGGCGCGATCCCCGCAGCCGCGATCGTCCGCGCCCTTGGGCTACGCCAGGGCTTTCAGTTTGGAACCATCCTGACTGCCGCGGGCGGCGGCATCACGACACTTGCGCTGTTTCGCGGCGAGTTCTGGCTGTTCGTCATCGGTGCGATGCTGGTCGGCATCGGCGGATCGTTCGTGCAACAGTTCCGCTTCGCCGCGGCCGACAACGCGCCGCCGCAATTCAAGGCGAAGGCCATTTCCCTCGTTCTCGCCGGCGGGATCGTTACAGCCATCCTGGGACCGCAGATCGTCATCTTCACGCGGGACCTGCTCGAACCCACGCTGTTCGCAGGAGCGTTTGTCGCCATCATCGGTCTCGCCGTGGTCGGCGCCGTCATCCTGTCTTTCCTGCGCGTGCATGAACCGCTGCCGCCTGCTTCCAGAGTCTCCGCGCCCAAAACCTCGCTATGGACCGTCGTGCGCCGTCCGAAGTTCGCCGCTGCCCTGATATGTGGGGTCTGTACCTATATGCTGATGAGCTTCGTCATGACCGGCGCACCGCTGGCGATGGTGGGTTGCGGCTTCTCGGTCGACCAGGCGACGCTCGGCATCTCCTGGCACGTCATGGCGATGTTCGGCCCGAGTTTCTTCACCGGCCGCATCATACAACGCTTCGGCGCCGAACGTGTCGTGGCCGTGGGCGTCTTGCTACTGATCGTCTGTGCGCTCGTTGCCCTGTCCGGTATCCAGCTCTGGCAGTTCTGGACGTCGCTCATCCTCCTGGGGCTTGGCTGGAATTTCGGCTTCATTGGCGCAACCGCAATCGTTGCGAGCAGCTATCGGCCGGAAGAAAAAGCCAAGGCGCAGGGCTTCCACGATTTCGTGCTGTTCGGCTCCGTCGCCTTCGCCTCGCTGATGTCGGGCATCGTCTACAATGCCTATGGCTGGGAGATGCTGAACTGGATCGTTTTCCCGGTCTGCGCGATCTGCCTCGCCGCCTTGGCCTGGCTCTTCGCTATCAAGCGGAGCGGTGCAGCCGAGCTATCCGCTCATTGATCTGGGTAAAAGCTTAACGCCGTACTCTTGTTGCGGCGCTAGCGCGACTCGGCGATTCTCTTTACGCTTCGACTGAAGCGGAGGAGGAATTCCGTCATGATCACGCGCGTCTGCAAGATTGTCATGTGCTTTTGCCTCGCGATCTTCGCCTTCCTGGTAACCTTCGGCAACGTCAGCGACTATGGATCGAACTACGCGTTCGTGCAGCATGTGCTGAGCATGGACACGACCTTTCCAGGCAACGCGTTGATGTATCGCTCCATCACCAATCCTTCGCTATGGACAGCCGGATACTGGTTGATCATCTTCGGCGAAGGGGTCACTTGCGTCCTGTTTCTGCTGGCCGCCTTTAAACTTTGGCAGGCGCGGAGTGCGCCGGCCCAAGAGTTCCAGAAAGCCAAGGATTTTATGGTTATCGGCGCCACCATGGGCTTTCTTGTCTGGTTTCTGGGCTTCATGGCAATAGGCGGCGAATGGTTTGCCATGTGGCAGTCAGAGACCTGGAATGGCCAGGAAGCGGCTTTCCGATTCTACATCAGCATTCTCGCGGTCTTGATTTTCGTTATGCAGCCGGATCCCGACCGCGCGTGATCTATGACGGCGAAACACGAAGGCGGTGAGGACGGGGCTTGACGCCGCGTCATGCGCTTCGGATAGTTTGCGGTGTGTGCCGACATGCCGGAGGAGGCAGCGGCTCTGCCTCAGCAGCCCGGGGAGGGGTTATTCCGGGCACAATCAGGGAAGAACTGGCATGACCATGCTTTACGTTGTCATTGCCTGCGGCCTGCTTTCTGTCGTGTACGCTTTTTGGGCGACACAGTCGGTGCTTTCTGCCGACCAGGGCAATGCGCGCATGCAGGAAATTTCCGCAGCCATCCGCGAAGGCGCCCAAGCCTATCTGGCGCGCCAATACACCACCATCGCCATTGTCGGCGTCATCGTCTTTCTGCTCGCCTGGTGGCTGCTTTCGGGCACAGCCGCGATCGGTTTCCTGATTGGAGCGGTCTTGTCGGGCGCGGCAGGTTTCATCGGCATGCATGTCTCGGTCCGAGCCAATGTGCGCACGGCGCAGGCCGCTTCCAACAGCCTCGCCGCAGGCCTCGACATCGCCTTTAAATCTGGCGCCATCACCGGCATGCTGGTCGCTGGCCTCGCGCTCCTGGGGGTTGCGGTCTATTATCTCGTGCTGACGTCGTTCATGGGGTATGCGCCTGGCGACCGCACGGTGGTCGACGCCTTGGTGTCGCTCGGCTTCGGTGCGTCCCTGATCTCGATCTTCGCCCGTCTGGGTGGCGGCATCTTCACCAAGGGGGCGGATGTCGGCGGCGATCTCGTCGGCAAGGTTGAGGCTGGCATCCCTGAAGACGACCCTCGCAATCCCGCTACCATCGCCGACAATGTCGGCGATAATGTCGGCGACTGCGCCGGCATGGCGGCCGACCTGTTCGAGACCTACGCGGTGACCGTCGTGGCGACCATGGTGTTGGGCGCGATCTTCTTTGCCGGCACCACCGTCTTGTCCGACGTGATGCTCTATCCGCTTGCGATTTGCGGCACCTGCATCATCACCTCGATCGTCGGAACCTTTTTCGTCAAGCTAGGCTCGAACGGCTCGATCATGGGCGCTCTCTACAAGGGCCTGATCGTGACCGGACTTCTGTCCATCGTCGGTCTTGCTATCGCAACGACGCTGACCATAGGCTGGGGTAGCATCGGCACCGCCAACGGCATGGATATCACCGGGACGAGCCTGTTCACATGTGGCCTTGTGGGCCTCGTCGTGACCGGCCTCATCGTCGTGATTACCGAATACTACACCGGCACCAACAAGCGCCCCGTAAACTCCATCGCCCAGGCATCCGTGACCGGTCATGGCACCAACGTCATCCAGGGCCTGGCGGTATCGCTCGAATCGACCGCATTGCCGGCAATCGTCATCGTCGGCGGCATCATCTCCACCTTCCAGCTTGCCGGCCTGTTCGGAACGGCGATTGCCGTCACCACCATGCTCGGCCTGGCCGGCATGATCGTGGCGCTCGACGCGTTCGGACCGGTCACAGACAATGCCGGCGGCATCGCCGAAATGGCCGGCCTGCCGAAAGAAGTGCGCCATTCCACGGATGCGCTCGACGCGGTCGGCAACACCACCAAGGCGGTCACCAAGGGCTATGCCATCGGCTCGGCGGGCCTCGGCGCGCTGGTGCTGTTTGCAGCCTACAGCTACGACCTGCAATATTTTGCGGCGAATCCGACTCAATTCCCTTACTTCGCCGATATGGGGCCGGTTTCCTTCGATCTTTCCAATCCCTACGTCGTGTCCGGGCTGATCTTCGGCGGCCTGATTCCCTATCTCTTCGGCGGCATCGCGATGACCGCCGTGGGGCGTGCCGCGGGGTCGATCGTCGAGGAAGTTCGCAAGCAGTTCCGCGAGGATCCGGGCATCATGGCCGGCACCTCCAAGCCGAACTATGCGCGCGCCGTCGACATCCTGACCAAGGCGGCGATCAAGGAGATGATCATCCCCTCGCTGCTGCCCGTTTTGGCGCCATTGGTCGTCTATTTCGGCGTGCTGCTGATCTCGGGCTCCAAGGCATCGGCCTTCGCCGCGCTCGGCGCGTCGTTGCTCGGCGTCATCGTCAACGGCCTCTTCGTCGCCATTTCGATGACATCAGGCGGCGGTGCCTGGGACAACGCCAAGAAGTCGTTCGAGGACGGTTTCACCGACAAGGATGGCGTCAAGCATATGAAGGGCTCGGAAGCGCATAAGGCTTCCGTGACCGGCGATACGGTCGGCGATCCTTATAAGGACACAGCCGGTCCAGCCGTCAATCCGGCGATCAAGATCACCAACATCGTCGCCCTTCTCCTGCTGGCGGTTCTGGCACACGGCTGATTCGCCGTTCGGCAAAGCTGAACATGAAAAACCCGCGGGATCGCTCCCGCGGGTTTTTGCTGCCTGAGAACTTGCGGAACCGGATGAGCCGGTCCGAATGGGAAGCTACAGCCCGCCGCCGCCGAGCAGTGTGCTGGCAGCACCGGCGCCCATCTTGCTGGCGCCGCTGAGAAGCTGGCCGAGGAAGTTCATGTCCTTGCCGCCGGTCGGCGTGGTGCGGGTGATGAAGTCGAACACTTTGCCGTCCTTCAGCCCATAATGTGCGATCTGGGTCACGCGGCCATCGGCACCGAAATAAACCGCAAGAATCTTCTGGTCGACAAGTTTCGGCTTGGCAAAAGCCACTGCGCGTCGGCGCGTCTGGGAGATGTAGTAGAAGACCTCGTTGTCGAACGTCGCCGTGGTCGACGGCGAGCCGAGTGCGAGCAACACCTGTTCACGGCTGGAACCGACGGGAACCAGGTCAATGGCGCCCTGGTCGATGACGTAGCCTTGTGTCAGCGTCTCGCCGGGCGTCACGTCGCCAAAGGTCTTGGCGGTGTTGCAGCCCGAAAGGGCAGCGGCGGCCAGGATCAGCGAGACAAAGCCGATGGGGCTGGGCGAAAGTGTCGTCTTGAATTTCAGCGAGCGCAACAACAACTCCATCAGGTCGGACGTCAGGCCCGGCTTGCACCAAGGCGCAAAACCGGTAAACCAGCTTTCGCGCCGATGCAACACAGGGCCGACTACGAAACAGGTCCTCGGGAGGCCCCAGATCATGTTTAAGAGCCTGTTTAGCGGAAAAAATCGCGCAAACCGAGCTATCACTGATGCGCTGTACGCAGAAATCGTGGCGGCGGCGCGGCAGCCTGCGTTTTATTCGCACTGGCAAGTGCCAGATTCGCCGTTGGGCCGCTTTGAGATGCTGTCCTTGCACATGTTCTTGCTGCAGCACCGGCTTCGCGACGAGAACGGGGCGGCGCGCGAAGTGGCGCAGAACCTCATCGACGAGTTTTTTCTCGACGTTGATCATTCGCTGCGCGAATTCGGCATTGGCGATGCCGGGGTGCCGAAGCGGATGAAGAAGCTGGCGCGCATGTTTTACGGACGCACGGCTTCTTATGCCGACGCCATAGATGCCAGCGATGCTCCTGCTCTTGCTGCGGCTCTTGCCCGCAATGTGCGTCCCGAGGCCAAGGACTGGCCCGAATCCGCTGAACTGGCGGACTATGTGTTCCGAACGGTCCATGCCTTGGCAAACCAGCGGACGGACGATATCTGCTCGGGTCGTCTGAACTATGCCGAGGCGAACGCCGGACAGGAGAGCGACGCATGAACCAGGACGAGACACAAAGCCCGATATCGTTTCCCGTCAATGTCGCCCGCCTGCCTCACAAAGGCATGCCGGTGGTGATCGACGCCAACGAAAAGCAGCGCGCCGCACTAGCTGGGCTGCATGAATTGCTTTCCGTCGAATCACTCCATGCGGACGTCCATGTTACCTCCTGGAAAAGAAACGGCGTGAGGGTTTCAGGCTTCGTCCGTGCAAGGATCACCCAGGCGTGCATCGTCACGCTCGATCCGATCGAAGCCAGAATCGATGAACCCGTTGAATCGGTCTTCTTGCCGGAAGACTCAAAGCTTGGCCGCCAGGGTTTCAACGAAGGCGGCGAAATACTGCTTGATGCCGACGGCCCCGACAGTCCGGAGGTGTTTTCTGGCGATGTGATTGATGTCGGCGCCCTTGTGGAAGAGTTCTTCGGCCTCGCCATCGATCCCTATCCTCGCAAACCAGGCATTTCGGCCGAATTTTCGGATGGCGAGGTCGAGGAAAAGGAAGAGACAGAGTTCCAGAAAAAGCTCCGCGATTTGTCGCGAAAACTCTGAAATCGGCAGACCTTTTGCGAAATGCCGTTGTAAGGCGGATCAAAACCGCTATTTTCGCCAAACTTTCGCGGGCACGCTTCAAGTCCCGCTATGCCAACTGTGAGATGACCGTCGCGTGATCAGAATTTCCATCGATGCCATGGGCGGCGACCACGGACCGAGCGTGGTCATCCCCGCTCTTGCCGCCGTGGCGACGCGCCGAAGCGATATCCGCTTCATCATTTTCGGGCGCGACGAGGCGGTTCGTCCCGAGCTGGAAAAACATCCCCGGCTGGCTGAAATCAGCGAATTCTTTCACGCCGAGATTTCCGTGCGTATGGACGACAAGCCCAGCCAAGCCTTGCGTCATGGCCGCTGGAAGTCATCGATGTGGCGCGCCATCGAGGCGGTGAAGACCGGCCAGGCCGATGCCTGCGTTTCCGCCGGCAATACGGGCGCGCTGATGGCGATGTCCAAATTCTGCCTGCGCACCATGGCAACGATCGACCGTCCGGCGATTGCGGCGATCTGGCCGACGACGCGCGGCGAGAGTGTAGTGCTCGATGTCGGCGCCACGATTGGGGCGGATGCTCACCAACTCATCGATTTCGCCATTCTCGGCACTGGCATGGCCCGCGCTCTGTTCGATATCGAGCGCCCGACTGTCGGGCTGCTGAATGTCGGCGTCGAAGAGGTCAAGGGACAGGAAGAGGTCAAGGAAGCCGGGCAATTGCTGCGCGAAGTCAACCTTGCTTCGATGAACTATCAGGGTTTCGTCGAAGGCGACGATATTGGTCGAGGCACCGTCGACGTCGTGGTCACCGAAGGATTTGCCGGCAACATCGCGCTGAAAACAGCCGAAGGAACCGCTCGTCAGATCGCTGGTTATCTGCGCTCCGCTATGAGCCGAACGCTGATGGCCAAAATCGGATATTTCTTCGCCAAGGCAGCGTTTGACAGCCTGCGCGAGAAGATGGATGTCCGCCGCGCCAATGGCGGTGTGTTCCTCGGCCTCAACGGCATCGTGGTGAAAAGCCACGGCGGCGCCGACCAGGATGGCTTCGCCGCAGCCATCGAAATGGCCTATGATATGGTCCGCAACCGCCTGCTGGACAGGATCGAAGCAGACTTCGATCTGTTCCATGCCCGCAATCCGCTCACGTCCGTGAGACGAAGCGCGACCGCCGACGAACAGGAATAGGAAGCCAAGGGTGATCAGATCAGTCGTGCTCGGGGTCGGTTCGGCGCTACCCCGGCGAATTATGAAGAACGCCGACTTCGAGGGCATGGTCGAGACGTCGGACGAGTGGATCGCCCAGCGCACCGGCATCCGTCAGAGGCACATCGCCTCTGACGACGAAACGACTGCCTCGCTCGGCGAGGCTGCTGCGCGCGCCGCCCTTGATGCCGCAGGCATGAAGCCTGACGATATTGACCTGATTGTGCTTGCTACCTCGACCCCGAACAACACGTTTCCGGCGACGGCGGTGGAGATCCAGCATCGGCTCGGCATGCGCCATGGCTTCGCCTTCGATATGCAGGCGGTGTGCAGCGGCTTCGTCTATGCGGTGGTGACTGCGGACGTCTACATCAAGAGTGGGATGGCAAAACGCGTCCTGGTGATCGGCTCAGAGACCTTCTCCCGCATTCTCGATTGGACCGACCGCGGGACCTGCGTGCTGTTCGGCGATGGCGCTGGGGCTATCGTGGTTGAGGCAGTGGAGGGCGAAGGGACATCCGCCGATCGTGGCGTCATTGCCTCGAGCCTGCGTTCCGACGGTTCGCACAAGGAAAAGCTGTATGTTGACGGCGGCCCTTCGACGACCCAGACAGTCGGCCATCTTCGGATGGAGGGGCGGGAGGTTTTCAAGCACGCGGTGGGCATGATCACCGATGTGATCGAGGAGACGTTCGGGCAGGCTGGCATCACCGCTGAGGATCTCGACTGGTTCGTGCCGCATCAGGCCAACAAGCGCATCATCGACGCATCGGCCAAGAAACTCGGCATCGCCGAGGAGAAGGTCGTGATCACCGTCGACCGCCACGGTAACACCTCGGCGGCGTCCGTCCCGCTTGCGCTTTCGGTGGCTGTTGCAGACGGGCGCATCCAGAAAGGCGACCTCGTTATGCTGGAGGCCATGGGTGGCGGCTTCACCTGGGGCGCGGTGCTGATCCGCTGGTGATTCCCGCCTGACTTTCGGTAACGTGTTCAGCTCCGTCAGGGTTCTTGACCTTGACGGATCAATTACTTAACGTGCCCGACAATTGTTTTCGTATGATTTTTAAGGGATTGGAACCGCCGATGGGGGGCAAGACACTCACGCGTGCCGATCTTGCCGAGGCAGTCTACCGGAAGGTGGGTCTGTCGCGGACGGAATCCGCCCAGTTGGTGGAATCCGTGCTCGATGAGATCTGCGAGGCAATCGTTCGTGGGGAGACGGTGAAACTCTCGTCTTTCGCGACATTCCACGTTCGCAGCAAGAACGAGCGTGTCGGGCGCAATCCCAAAACCGGCGAAGAAGTGCCGATCCTGCCGCGTCGTGTGATGACCTTCAAGGCGTCCAACGTGCTCAAGAACCGCATCCTCCGCTCCCATCGAACCGGCAAGTCCAAATCCGCGAAATAGAGTGCCGCTGGCGGCTTTCTGCAATAAGCGGTTGATTGTTGAACCGCCGATTGTCACCGGGCTTGAATGTTGCTGTCCAAACCGCTGAAATGAATCGCGAATCGTTTGCGAGGATGTGGCGACAATGGACAAGAGCCCGGACGCCTTCCGCACTATCAGCGAGGTCGCGGAAGACCTCGACCTTCCTCAGCACGTCCTTCGTTTCTGGGAAACCCGCTTCACCCAGATCAAGCCGATGAAACGGGGTGGCGGTCGCCGTTACTACCGGCCGCAGGATGTCGATCTGATCAAAGGCATCCGCCACATGCTGTATGAACAGGGCTACACCATAAAGGGCGTGCAGAAACTGCTGCGCGAGAATGGCAACCAGTTCCTGGTCGCCCTGGGCAATGGCGACGTTCACGCCGTAGAAGCAATCGCCCAGCGCAAGCAGGCCGAAGCGCCGATGACCTCCGCTGCACAGCCGCGCACGCTGGAAGAGGAGATGCTGGTCGGGGAGCCTAAAGCGAAACCAAGCCGGCGCTTCTTCGGTCTCGGCCGTGGCGAGGAGGACGGCCCAGTACAGGCGGACGCGGGCAAGCTCTCTCGCGACAACCGCGCCTTGCTGCAGGAGGCGTTGTTTGACCTCCTGGAATGCAAGCGGCTGCTCGATCAGGTTCGCTAACCGCTATAGTCGGCAACTCTCGTCACGCGCGGTCGCTGTTCGTCAGCCAGCTACTGAAAATGCTTGATTTTCGGCATCAAGCGCCTTGTGCTCGGCGACCTCAGCGCTGCAACTGCCCCAGTGCCTGATGCCTAATCGGAATTTTGGATGGACTCGCGCTGCGGGTCACGCCGCGCCTTCGGTCGACGCGTAACCCCAGTGCCATTGGACTTCCCGATCAAGTCCTAAAAAATTGGTCGGAGTGGCCGGATTCGAACCGACGACCCCTTGACCCCCAGTCAAGTGCGCTACCGGGCTGCGCTACACTCCGGACCGAGGCGAGGCATATATATTCGGGGTTTGCGGCGCAAGGGCAAAAACCGAAAGCCGAAACAAAAACCGATCATCGGCGATTTTTGCGGTTCGTTTCTCATGGATATCTCAATTCAGGCAGTACCACGGTCGCAAAGGCGCTGTGTTTCAAAGCTCACCGTAGGGGGGCTACCAGTATCCAATGCCCTGCGTCATCTGAGCATGGGTGAAGGCACGCCAACGAAAAACAGGCAGAAACCGAGCCCTGCCTGTCTACGCAATCTGATTCTGACACCTTCAAGGATGCCGAAGCTCAGAGGAATTCACCACCAGCGACGGGACTCGTTATGGCTATTTGCAATTGCCTGACCGACCGTAATTCCAATCAGGAAGCCGATGAGACCGGCGGAGGACAGAACTGTCGCAGCGGTACCTGGGTTCTCTTTAATGGCATCGGAGACAGCATGAGCCTGGGCTCTAACCTGATGCGTCGCGTTTCGGGCCGTGTCGGCTGCGCGGTTATAGGCTTCGCCGCCCTTGGCGCGTAGATCTTGATACGTCTGCTCGCTGCGCTCAGATAGGGTTTTGGTTATATTGGCTATGTCGTTTTTGAGATCGGCGATTTGCTTTTCGAGATCCTTGCGGCCGTCATTATCCGCGTTGGCCTGATTATCCGAATTTGCGTGAATGTCGTCCATCGAAGCGCTCCTTGTAATTCCCGCCACCAACGCCTGATTTGGGAAAAGGTTGCGCCGCGCGGGGCGAGGACGTCACGAGACGATAGAGCAACAATGTCGTTGGGTGTGGCGAGCTTTTACTCTGAATAGCCAACTTCAGAAGAAGTGGCTCCCCGGGCCGGATTCGAACCGGCGACCTGTCGATTAACAGTCGAATGCTCTACCGCTGAGCTACCAGGGAACATCTGCGCCGCAGAAGTGAGGCTGCCTATAGCAAACACTTTTCAGCTTTGCAAAGAACCATTCTGCTTTTTTCTCGGGAAATTTTGAATGGGGTGGTGGCAATCACCAAATACCGCACTCATATCGGCCATTCGCTGCAAGCGGATGTCAACGCACGCCGGAGTTTACGGCATGGAATGGTGAAATGGACGACAGACGAGAAACAGGCGACTCGCTTCGGGACGCTCCACCGCGCCGCATTCGCATTTTCGGACGTGAAATCGCCATGCCTCAGTCGCGCGGCCTTCGGATCGCAATCGGCGTGCTACTGATTTTCTGCGGGTTCTTTGGCTTCCTGCCGATTCTCGGCTTCTGGATGATTCCGGTGGGGGTACTGGTTTTGTCTTACGAGTTCGCAATGATCCGGCGTTATCGCCGCCGTACGGCCGTCTGGTGGGCACGGCGGAAACGGCCCTCGGAATAGGGTCGGGCCTTTAGAGGCTCTTCAAAGGCAGTGGCTGAAGGCCGCAGAGGATTTTGCGACGAAAGGGACAAGCCCGCTTGACGCCCAAATCTGGGCAACCTATTGAAGCGCCTGTAGAACGCCCGAGCGGCGAGGCCTCATGGCGGAGTGGTTACGCAGAGGACTGCAAATCCTTGCACCCCGGTTCGATTCCGGGTGAGGCCTCCAGCTCCGGGAACTGATATGTTCGGTGGGCTTGGTTCTAGGACGAACCATCAGTGCGCTGGTGGCGCGAAAGAAGGTCGGGTTCTTGCATGGACATAGATTTCTCCGCATTGCGCGTGAAGATGGTCGATGGTCAGGTCCGCACGACCGATGTCACCAATCTGAAACTCCTCGACGCTTTGCTGACGGTGCCGCGCGAGGAGTTCGTCGAGCCGGCTCAGCGGCAGCTCGCCTATATCGATGAGGACTTGCGTTATCTTGTAGCCGGCGGTGAGCAGCCGCGCTACCTTATGGAGGCGTCGCCCTTCGCCAAGCTGGTCCAACTCGCCGAAATCGGCCCAAACGACTTCATTCTCGATGTCGGTTGCGGCACCGGCTACTCGTCGGCGGTGTTTTCCCGTTTCGCAAGTTCTGTCGTGGCTCTGGAAAGCGATCCCGTCCTTGCCGAGAAGGCCGCGGCCAAGCTCGCCGCTCTTGGCTATGACAATGTTGCCGTCGTTCAGGGAGACCTGAATGCCGGTTACGCCAAGCAAGGTCCTTACGACGTCATTTTCCTGGAGGGCAGCGTGGGTCAGGTACCCGCCGCATTGCTTGGCCAGTTGCGCGACGGCGGCCGTCTTGTCGCGGTGGAAGGGCAGGGCAACGCTGGTATCGCCAGGCTTTATGTCAAGTCCGGAGACGTCGTTACCGCACGACGTGGCTTTAATGCGGCAATTAAGCCACTCCCGGGCTTCGAACGCGCGCCGGAATTTCACTTCTAACAGTATTTTTCTTGCGGCACTTCTGGTGCCGTGATGAATTGTTAATGCTTTGGTATTTCCGATTCTCTGTACGCTTCTCCCAGGCGGACATCGAACGGCAATGCGAATTGGTCGGTCTCATTTTATGGCCGTCAGCATTAACCGAGGGTGATTTTCGTGTCCGTTGTTCGAAAAGCAATTTTTGCTGCCATTTTCCTGTCTTCAGTTGCCGCCGCGCCAATTTCCGTCAACGCCGAGACCATTTCGGGAGCGTTGGCAAAAGCATATCAAAACAACTCGCAGCTGAACTCGGCGCGTGCCGGCGTACGCGTCACCGATGAAAGCGTGGCCATTGCCAAGTCTGGCTGGCGTCCGACCATCGCCGGTTCGGCAAGCGTCGATTATACCGACACCTCCAGCACCAACGCGAGCACGCAACTCACCACGGGAGCGTTCGGCGTTCAGATCCAGCAATCTCTGTTTGACGGCTTCCAGACCAAGAATAATGTCGCAGCGGCGGAGTCGCGCGTACGCGCTTCCAACCAGAGCCTGCGAAACACCGAGCAGAATATTCTCTTCAACGCCGCCTCCGCCTACATGGATGTCATCCGCGACCGCCAGATTGCGACTCTGACGGAGCAGAACCTGCAATTCCTGACTGAGCAGGTGCGGGCGGCGCGCTCGCGCTTCGAGGTCGGGGAAGGCACCCGAACAGACGTTGCGCAGGCCGATGCAAGCCGTTCCGCAGCTGTAGCAAATGTAGCCGCCGCGCGCGCGCAAGCGCTGACGAGCGCTGCGACCTATCGCCAGATCGTCGGCGAAGATCCCGGCAAGTTAAGCGGTGCTGCGCCGCTGGCGAAGCTGCTGCCACGCAGTCTCGATGGGGCAATCGCCATGGCGGCGCAGCAACATCCCGCTATCCTTGCCACACAGGATTTGGTGGATGCGGCTTCTTTCGTCGTGAAGTCGTCTGAAGGTGCGTTGCTCCCCCAGCTTTCGGCGTCCGCGGGAGTCAGCCGCAACTACCGCAACACCCAAGGCGCAGGTAGCGGTGCGAATGACGGCTATTCCACTTCCGCCACCATCGGTGCGACGCTGTCCATCCCGATCTATTCCGGAGGGCGCACCTCCGCCACGATCCGCCAGAACAAAGAATCGCTGGGTCAGGCACGCATTGAGGTCGACGTCAGCCGCGATTCGGTACGTCAGGCGATCTCGTCTGCCTGGACGCAGTATAGTGCGGCACAGGAAACCGTTGTTGCCAACCGCGAACTGGTTAGCGCAGCACGGCTCGCGCTGAACGGCGTCATCGAAGAGCGCAATGTCGGTCAGCGCACCACGCTGGACGTTCTCAACGCCCAGGCTGACGTCATCAGCGCCCAGATCAACCTTGCCGATGCGGAGCGCACGGTCGTCGTTGCCAGCTATGCGATCCTTTCGGCCATCGGTGAACTCAGCGTGGAGCGCCTCGGCCTTCAGGTCGCAAAATACGAGCCGAAAGAGCACTACAACGCAGTCAAGGACAAGTGGATCGGCTTGCGCACGCCGGACGGGCGCTAGGCACAAGCTGTCTCATCAAAGCCGCGCGTCCCGAAATGGGCCGCGCGGCTTTTGATTCCATAGGCGTTTATCCTGTTGAAACATCAGGGCTTCTGGAATGGGGGATTCTCTCAAACCTTCCGGTGGGTTACGCTCGGAAATGTGATTCGTAGCCAAGTCCCGCGCCGTTCGCCGGATTGGACCCGCAAAGGCATTGATCGTAACCATGGCCCAAGCAAGCATTGTTCAGCGTGAACCCTCGATGGAGGAGATTCTCGCGTCTATCCGCAGAATCATCGAGGATAATGACAGCGGACGTAAGCCCAGCGCCGAAGAGCAGGCCATCATCCCCCCTCCGGCGAACCAGGACCGCGAGGAGGCCGCTTTCCGGGCGGAGCTGCGTGGCGGTTTTGATGCCGCGTTGCCCGGCGCCGTTTCTCTGGATAACTCTAACGATAGGATGGCTTTTGATGCCTCTTCCGAAGAGGTGGGTAGGGTTGAAGCCTGGGCTCGCGAGGAGGCTGTGACCGGAGCGCCCAGTGACGCAATGGTCGAAGCACATAGCGAGCAGTCCGAGACTGCGGATTCGGTCGCTGGTTTTGTGACGGCAGCCGAAGAAGAAGTGACTTCATACAAGTCGCAAGAGATAGAGCCGGGAACAGAAGCGCCCCAAGGCTCTGTTTTCGAAGCGGCCGAGCTAAGCGACACTGCGTCCATCGAAGAGGAGGCCACCGAGATTACCGATACCAACCCAACGACGGGAACTGCCCCGATTGCCGAATCCGTCGGCAGCCCAAATGTGCGGCCCGCGATACTTTCCGAACATGCTGGACATAACATCGCCGCGGCGTTCGGAGAGCTTTCAGAAATGGTAGCCGCCCGTCCGCGCCGTAGTGTCGATGACATTGCTCAGGAGATGCTGCGGCCGATGCTTCAGGAGTGGCTCGACAAAAAGCTCCCGCCGCTGGTTGAAAAGCTCGTGCGTGAAGAGATCGAGCGCGTGGTGCGCGGGGGCTGAGTTCGCCCATAGGCTTGCCTTCGAAACGCCGCCTTCGGGCGGCTTTTTCGTTTCCTGGGCAGAAGTGAGCGGCAGTTGACTCGGCTTTGCCCTTCCGATTTACACCAGACGACATTTTTTCCGGACATGGCGGACCCAATCCGATGCTCGATAAGACATATGATTCCTCAACCATCGAACCCAGGATCGCCAAGACCTGGGAAGACGCGAACGCGTTTCGTGCGGGCGCAGGTTCCGAGCCGGACGCCGAAGCTTTCACCATCATGATTCCGCCGCCCAACGTCACGGGCTCGCTGCATATGGGCCATGCGCTCAACAACACGTTGCAGGACATCATGGTCCGCTTCGAACGCATGCGCGGAAAGAATGTGTTGTGGCAACCGGGTATGGACCATGCCGGCATCGCGACACAGATGGTGGTTGAACGCAAGTTGATGGAAAGGCAGATCCATCGCCGCGATCTGACGCGCGAGGATTTTGTCGACAAGGTCTGGGAGTGGAAGGCGGAGTCGGGCGGGCTGATCTTCAACCAGCTCAAGCGCCTCGGGGCCTCCTGCGATTGGAGCCGCGAGCGCTTCACCATGGATGAAGGTCTGTCCAAGGCTGTGCTTGAAGTCTTCGTCACGCTCTACAAGCAGGGTCTGATCTACAAGGACAAGCGACTCGTCAACTGGGACCCCAAACTTCTAACCGCCATTTCTGACCTTGAGGTCGAACAGCACGAGGTTAATGGCAACCTCTGGCACTTCCGCTATCCGATCGAGGGCATGACCTTCGACCCGGAAAACCCGGACACCTACATCACCGTCGCCACCACGCGTCCTGAAACGATGCTCGGGGATACCGGCGTTGCCGTTCATCCCGAAGATGAGCGCTACACGCATCTCGTCGGCAAGCATGTCGTGCTGCCGATCGTCGGTCGCAAGATTCGCGTCGTTGCCGATGAATATTCCGATCCGGAAAAGGGCACCGGCGCGGTCAAGATCACGCCGGCACATGACTTCAACGATTTCGAGGTCGGCCGCCGCCACAAGCTTCCCGCGATCAATATCCTGACAGTGGCCGCAGCCATAACGCTCAATGAAAACGAGGACTTCCTGGCCGGCCTTGAGCCATCTCCCGAACAGCGCGCGCTCTGGGCCGAATTCGAAGGGCTCGATCGCTTCGCCGCTCGCGAAAAGATCGTTGCGCTGATGGATGAGGGTGGTTTCCTCGCCAAGATCGAGCCACACCGGCACATGGTTCCACATGGCGACCGCGGCGGCGTGCCCATCGAGCCGTTCCTGACCGACCAGTGGTATGTCAACGCGGCCGAACTCGCCAAGCCGGCGATGGCGTCCGTCCGCGAAGGTCGCACCAACTTCGTTCCCAAGAACTGGGAAAAAACCTATTTCGACTGGATGGAGAACATCCAGCCCTGGTGCATTTCGCGCCAGCTTTGGTGGGGCCATCAGATTCCGGCCTGGTACGGGCCGGACGGCGCGATTTTTGTCGAAAAAGACGAGGAAGCGGCGCTTGAGACCGCCATCCAGCATTATCTTTCGCATGAGGGCGTCTGGAAGGCCTGGGTCGAAGAAAAGCTCGAAAATTTCCAGCCTGGAGAAATCCTGACCCGTGACGAGGACGTGCTCGACACGTGGTTTTCGTCAGCGCTGTGGCCATTTTCAACGCTGGGCTGGCCGGACCACACGCCGGAGCTGAAGACCTACTACCAAACCGACGTTCTGGTCACCGGTTTCGATATCATCTTCTTCTGGGTCGCCCGGATGATGATGATGGGCCTGCATTTCATGCATGAGGAGCCGTTTCACACCGTTTATGTCCACGCCTTGGTGCGCGACAAGAACGGGCAGAAGATGTCGAAGTCTAAGGGCAACGTCATCGATCCGCTCGATCTGATCGACGAATATGGTGCGGACGCGCTGCGCTTCACGCTGACGATTATGGCGGCGCAAGGCCGCGACGTGAAGCTCGACCCGTCGCGCATTGCCGGATACCGCAATTTCGGCACCAAGCTGTGGAATGCGACGCGCTTTGCTGAGATGAACGGCGTGTCACGCGACGATAGTTTCTGGCTCAACGACGCTAAGCTGCCGGTCAACCGCTGGATTCTGACCGAGCTGACGCGTGCGGCGCGCGAGATCACCACATCGATCGAGACCTATCGGTTCAACGAGGCAGCCGGGTCGGCCTATCGTTTTGTTTGGAACCTCTTCTGCGATTGGTACCTGGAACTTCTGAAACCCATCTTCATGGGCGAGGATGAGGCTGCAAAGGCTGAAAGCCGTGCCGTCGCAGCCTTCGTTCTGGACGAGATCTACAAGCTGCTGCATCCGATGATGCCGTTCATGACCGAGGAGTTGTGGGCGCAGACGGCGGGCGAGGGCAGGACGCGGGAATCGCTGCTGTGCCATGCGGCATGGCCTGCGCCGGACTTCGAAGATGCCGAGGCGGCGGCTGACGTCAACTGGCTGGTCGACCTGGTCACAGGCATCCGCTCCGTGCGCTCGGAGATGAATGTTCCCGTAGCTGCAATCGCCCCACTGGTTTTTGTCGGCGCAAACGACCTGACCCGACAGCGTCTGACGCGGCACGAAACAGCTATCAAGCGGCTGGCGCGCATCGGTGACATCAGCCACGCGCCTCTGGCGCCGAAGGCGGCCGCTCAGATCGTGGCTGGTGAGGCTGTCGCCTGCTTGCCGCTGGGCGACGTCATCGATTTGACGGCAGAAGCAGCGCGCCTGCAGCGCGAACTCGCCAAGACCACCGACGAGATTGCGCGGCTTCACAAGAAGCTTTCCAACGAGAAGTTCGTCGCCAACGCACCTGAGGATGTCGTGGCGGCGGAGCGGGAGAAACTCGAAGAATATCGTGCTGCGCAGGAGAAGCTGTCGCTGGCGCTCGATCGCGTGCGCGGGGCGGAATAAAGAGCGACGATTCGGACCGTATCAGCGGTCCGAATCCCGCCTTGTTCCGTTGGGGCAGGCATGATCCAGACCTCTTTCTGCCCATTTGTTGCCCTAATGTTACATTGGACCACGGCAGTCGGTAAATCGGCCGTTTTCGCCGCAATCGCTTTCAAAACAGCTTCGAAATTAGCTTTGTTTGGTTCAAATCCGGCTCATTTCCACCTTTTATTGCCGCTCGGCTGGTGGATCTGATGTCGAGTTGAACTTGACGGCTCTATTCAGGTTACAAATGCCGGTTGCGCGTTTTGCAAAAAATCGCACAACATCCTCGTCAGTACTCCGGGGAGAGGGATTTATGAAGACTTCACGTATGTTTGTGCTGTTGGGGGCAACGGCGATCACCCTGTCTATGGCTGCGGCTTCAAACGCGGGTGGCCTGGAACGCGGTGGCTACAACGTCGACCTTTTGTTCGACGCATCACCTTTCGCAGGCGAAGTTACAGGCGCTTATGTGATGCCGAACCGGAAGTTCAACAATGTGCGCGACATCAATCCGTTGAACGGCGTTGGATCAGACGGGTTGGGCGGTGGCGATACCGATGGTGTTCGAGATACTCGCAATTATTGGGTTCCTCGCGTCGGTTTTAAAGCTACCATTGGCGGCGGTTTCGATTGCATGGCCGACTATTCCCAGCCTTGGGGTGTTCACACAAATCCAGGCGCCAACTGGGCCGGTGCGAACGACAACATCGAAACCAAGATCGAGAGCAACAACTATGCTGCGACCTGCTCCTATAAAATGGATGCCGGTCAAGGGCAGTTCCGCATTCTCGGCGGTGTTTTCTACCAAGAGGTGAGCGGTTTCAAAATTAGGCAAGTGGCACCGGATTTTGCCGTTCCTGGCAATGGCATCGGCAAGTTGGAGCTTGAAGGCGACGGCGTGGGCTGGCGTATTGGCGCTGCTTATGAAATCACTGACATCGCGTTGCGGGCCAGCCTCGTCTACAACAGTGCTGTCGATTTGGGCGACATCACCGGTACGTTGGACCTGTCTCAGGTCAACGGCGTTGTTTACGATGTCTTCGGCACTCAGAAGATGCCGCAGTCTCTCGAATTCAAAATTCAGTCCGGTATTGCTCCTGATTGGCTGGCTTTTGGTTCCGTAAAATGGGTAGACTGGAGCCAATTGGGTATCGTGAGCTTTTGCTCTACCGCAATCCAGGCCGCTGGGCTTTCCTGTTCGTATAAAGGCGCGGGCTTCCTTACCTCCCTCGATCTTCTCTACCGTGATGGCTGGACTGTTTCCGGCGGCATCGGACATAAGTTCAACGATCAATGGAGTGCGTCTGCGGCGATCACCTGGGATCGTGGTACCACGACGGGCTTGAATGCCCAGACGGACACTTGGACGGTTAGTGGCGGTGTCGCTTACGCTCCGACGCAGAATGTGGAAATGCGCGTCGGCGGTGCACTTGGCATACTGACAAGCGGCTCCGCAGCCCCCATCACCATCGATGGCAACACCTTTGGCGGTGAAGCCACCTACGATTTCGACAACGATCTCGTCAGCGCATTGTCCGCCACGCTCAAGGTTAAATGGTAACAACCTCCCAAGTCGAACTCAAAGCCGGGCTCTGCCCGGCTTTTTTGTTGCTGCTTAGGGCGCCGTTTGCGGTCGTAAAGTTTTCCTCAAACTGCTGGTGAAGATTTGTGATGAATCCGCAACAGTTTCTGAACATGCGCTGGGCTACAGTCCGAGGCATGGAAATTGCCCCTTTCCCGCCATAAACCGGTCGCACCCAAGTGATCTATTATGAAGGTCCCAAAAGGGGCAGGGCAGTCCGCAATACAGCGGCAGGATGAAGACAGACGTGATGTGGCAGCAGGATCGGAACGAGGCGAAACGTAGGGCAAATGATGCCTTTGCGTTGCGTTCGGATCGTGTCTCCGGGCGGGTCGGAAGAAACACACTGCTATGCGCATAAGTGAGTTGGTAAGAATATCGGCGCTTGCTGCGGTCTGCCTCGGTTCGGTGGCGGGAAGTACTGTGGGTGCGTTCGCCTTTGACGAAAAAGTATTCGACGACAAGACGGGCAATGTGAAGCCGCAGTCCAGCCCATGGGCCGTGTTCCAGTTTGGCTTCTCCGCCTACAAGAACGGTCATAAGGATCAGGCAGTCGAAGCCTATAAATATGCCGCCGAAAACGGCCAGATCGGTGCGACATGGAAGCTTGCCCGCATGTATGCGGAAGGCGATGGCGTCGCCCGCGACGATTATGAAGCCTACAAATTCTTCAGCGAGATCGCCAATCAGGACGTCGAGGTCGGCTCGCCTGAGGAAAGCTATATTTCCGATGCGCTGATGGCGCTTGGCGACTATTCCCGCAAGGGCATTGCCGGAACGGCGGTGAAGCCCAATCCCGGTCTTGCGCAGGAATATTACATGCGGGCCGCCGCGAACTATCGCAATCCGAATGCCCAGTTCGAGATGGGTAAGATTTTCCTCAACGGCGAGGGTGTAAAGGCGAGCGCCAAGCAGGCTGCACGTTGGCTGCAGCTTGCCGCTGAAAAAGGTCATGCCGGCGCTCAGGCGACGCTTGGCAATCTGCTGTTCCAGAGTGGAAAGGTTGTTCGCGGGCTTGCCATGATGACGGCAGCACTCGACCGGGCGGCCCCAGGCGACCAGCCCTGGATCCGCAACATGCAGGAAGAGGCTTTCGCGCTTGCCGGCGAGGACGACCGCCGCACTGCGATATCCCTGGCGGGCGATCTTCTGACGCGCGGTTCGGCGGACTGACGCGCCAATCTGCGTGGCGATAATAAGCAAATCAAACTGTTGGTGAAGCTTCTTCGTGCTGTTTCGAACGGCGACGACTAGCGCTTTGCGTTAAGTTGGCGCTTCAGGCCGGCACAAACGCCAGTTCCACGGCCACAGGCACATGGTCGGAGGGCTTTTCCCAGGCTCGAACATGCTTTTCGACTGATATGGATGAAAAACGGTCGGCAGCCTCCGGCGACAGCATCAGATGGTCGATACGGATGCCGTTGTTCTTCTGCCAGGCGCCGGCCTGATAGTCCCAGAACGTGTAGATTTCTGGCGAGTCGCTCGCCATGCGAAGGGCTTCAGTAAAGCCAAGATGTTCAAGCCGCCGAAAAGCTTGGCGGGTCTCCGGCTGAAACAGGGCGTCATTGACCCACTGTTGGGGAAAGCGAGCATCGGCGGCTTCTGGGATGACATTGTAGTCGCCGGCAAGCACCAATGGCTCTTCGAGCGCCAGCCGTTCCTTGGCCCAGGCTTCTAGCCGCGCCATCCATGACAGCTTGTAGGGAAATTTCTCCGTGCCCAGTGGATTGCCGTTGGGCAGATAGAGCGAAACGACTCGCAAAACGCCTTTTTCGGTCGAGAACACGCCTTCGATGAAACGTGCCTGTTCGTCGCTATCGTCGCCGGGAAGGCCGCGATTGACCTCGTCGAAAGGGAGCTTCGACAGAATTGCGACGCCATTGAAGCCCTTCTGCCCGTGCGTCTCGACATTGTAGCCAAGCGCTTCGATCTCAAGACGTGGAAATTGCTCGTCTACACTCTTGATTTCCTGCAGGCAGACGATGTCCGGATCGCTTTCCTTCAGCCAGATCAGGAGATTCTCAATGCGCGCCTTGATGCCATTGATGTTCCACGTGACGATCTTCATCCCCGCGGCTCAGATGGAGAAGCTGGTGCCGCAGCCGCAGGATGCGACAGCGTTCGGGTTCTTGATCTGGAACGACTGACCCATAAGGTCGTCAACGAAATCAATCACCGAACCGCCCATGTAAACGACAGAGAGATCATCGATAAGCACGGTGGCGCCGTCCTTTTCGATGACGATGTCGTCGTCGTTGCTGCCTGAGACCAGGTCAAATTTGTAGGAAAAACCGGAGCAGCCACCGCCTTCGACCGATACGCGCAACGCCGACTTACCGGGCTCGCCGGCGACGATCTTGGCGATGCGCCGCGCCGCGGCATCGGTCACATCCACCTTCATGCTCGTCTTCACATCCGCGCCCATGGCAGTCACCTTGCTTTTGGATTCCGATCATAGGTATGAACGACAGACAGGCAAGTCAACCGGCAGGGACATGGACCAACGGCGCAAACTCGGCGACATCGGCTTCGGCTATCGGCCGCGTGCGCCCTATGCTTGTGATCCGGCCGCTACGCGCGGGCGCTTCGTCGACGAGGACGAAAGCCCGACACGCACGCCGTTTCAGCGCGACCGTGACCGCATCATTCACTCCACCGCTTTTCGCAGGCTCAAACACAAGACCCAGGTCTTCGTGGCGCATGAGGGCGACCACTATCGCACACGGCTGACCCATACGATCGAGGTCGCGCAGATTGCCCGCGCCCTGGCACGAGCGCTTCGGCTGGACGAGGATTTGGCCGAGGCGATAGCGCTGGTTCACGATTTTGGCCACACCGCCTTCGGTCACACTGGCGAGGACGCGCTGAACGACAAGATGGCGGCGTGGGGCGGTTTCGATCACAATGCGCAGTCGCTGCGCGTGGTCACCAAGCTGGAGAGCCGCTATGCCGATTTCGACGGGCTCAACCTGACATGGGAGACGTTGGAGGGACTGGTCAAGCACAATGGCCCGCTGACCGACAAAAGCGGCAAGGGACTTCGCGGCCCCGTGCCGCAGGCTATCCGCGATTTTTCCGCCCTCTTCGATCTCGAACTTGATCGCTACGCCAGCCTCGAGGCGCAATGCGCGGCCATTGCCGACGATATCGCCTATAACACCCATGATATCGATGACGGGTTGCGCTCTGGCCTGTTGACCCTCGACATGATCGGGGAGGTGGCCTTGCCGGCTTCGATCCTGGCAAAGGTGCGTGAAAAACATCCGACACTCGATCCCATGCGCGCCGGGCACGAGTTGATGCGCCGCCAGATCACAGCCATGGTCGAGGACGTCATCACGATGGCCACCGCCAATATTGAGCGTGTAAAGCCATGCAGTGCTGACGATGTCCGGAATGCGGGCCAGATGATCGTTGGGTTCTCGCCGCGCATGCGCGAGGCGGAAAAGGAACTCAAGGTCTTCCTCTATCGCAGTCTCTACCGCCACTCTCAGGTGATGCGCGTCCGCCAGAATGCCGACAGCATCGTCCGCGATCTTTTCGAAACCTACATGGCTGATCCCCGCGAGATGCCGGAAGGCTGGCGAGAAGGGCTCGATCGCGCCGAGGACAAGGTCAAGGCACGCCATGTCGCCGACTTCCTGGCTGGGATGACCGACACCTATGCCGTCAAGGAGCACCGACGTCTGTTTGACCGGACGCCGGATTTGAGTTAGGCGCAGCGCTGAAATCAACCTTATGTTGAACAATCAACATTGGTAGATGTCGCTGACTGAGAAATCGTAAGAAAGCCTGCCATGAACATCTTCGCCGACTTCAGCGCGCGGATCAAAAACGCCGTACAGTCGCTTGAGCTGCAATCGAAAGAGGGCGGCGCGCTCGACATGTCCCGTATCACGGTCGAACCGCCGCGCGATGCGTCACATGGCGATCTGGCGACCAATGCCGCCATGGTGCTCGCCAAGCCGGCCGGACAGAATCCGCGTGCCCTGGCCGAACGCCTTGCTGCGGTGTTGCAGACCGACGCCGATGTCGCAGCCGTCGAGATCGCAGGTCCGGGCTTCGTCAATCTGCGGCTGAAGGATGCGTTCTGGCGTAAGCAACTCGTCGGCATGCTCGATCAGGCAGTGGATTTCGGTCGCTCCAAAGTCGGCGGCGGCAAGAAGGTCAATGTCGAGTATGTCTCGGCCAACCCGACTGGGCCGATGCATGTCGGGCATTGCCGCGGCGCTGTAGTGGGCGATGCGCTCGCCAATCTGCTGGGCTTTGCCGGCTATGAGGTGACCAAGGAATACTACATCAATGACGCCGGCGCGCAGATCGCCGTACTCGGGCGTTCGGCATTCCTGCGCTATCGCGAGGCGCTTGGTGACGACATCGGCGAAATTCCGGCCGGTCTTTATCCGGGCGACTATCTCGTTCCCGTCGGGCAGGCGCTGGCCGAGGAATTCGGCCGCGACCTGCTGCAGAAGCCGGAAGAGGAGGCCCTGGCGCTGGTCAAGGACCGCACCGTTGCCGCTATGATGGTCATGATCCGCGAGGATCTGGCGATGCTCAATGTGCGGCACGAAGTATTTTTCTCCGAACGCAGCCTGCATGCCGACAATGCAATGGCGATCCGCTCGGCAATCACCGATCTGACGCTGAAAGGGCACATCTACAAGGGCAAGCTGCCGCCGCCCAAGGGCGAGAAGCCGGACGACTGGGAAGACCGCGAGCAGACATTGTTCCGGTCGACCGAGGTCGGCGACGATGCCGACCGGCCGCTGGTCAAGTCGGACGGCTCCTTCACCTATTTCGCTGCGGATGTTGCCTATCTGAAGGACAAGGTCGCGCGCGGCTTCGAACAACTCATTTTCATCCTCGGCGCCGACCACGGCGGTTATGTCAAGCGCATGGAGGCGCTCAACAAGGCGGTTACCGACGGGAAGGTTGAGTTGACGGTGCTGCTCTGCCAACTCGTCAAGCTATTCCGCAACGGCGAGCCGGTGCGGATGTCCAAGCGTTCCGGCGACTTCGTCACCTTGCGTGAAGCGGTGGAAGAGGTGGGTCGGGATCCGATCCGCTTCATGATGCTTTATCGCAAGAACAGCGAGCCGCTGGATTTCGACTTTGCCAAGGTGACCGAGCAGTCGAAGGAAAACCCCGTCTTCTACGTACAATACGCCTCGGCGCGTTGCCACTCGATCTTCCGTATGGCGGGCGAGCAACTCGGCCGCGACATGACGGACCGTACCGACATGAAATCGGCGGGTGAGCGGTTGGTCGACGAAGGCGAGATAGGGCTGATCAAGAAGCTGTCCGAATATCCGCGTCTCATCGAGGCAGCGGCGCAGTTTCGCGAGCCGCATCGGCTGGCCTTCTACCTCTATGACTTGGCCAGCAGCTTCCATGGACAATATAATCGTGGCAATGATGATCCGGACTTACGGTTTGTTAAGGTTAACGATCCAATATTGACGCATGCCAGACTCGGGCTGGTGCAGGCTGTTTCGGATGTTCTCACATCCGGCCTGGCGTTGATCGGAGCGGATGCGCCGACCGAAATGCGCTGAGCCACCAGAGGCGCCCTGTCACCTTTTGCCCACATTGCGCTGGTATCGGCCAACCTTGCGCGGCGCCGTGGCGTCCCCCAAAAAGTGCGAGTTCGGGAGAAAATGGCAAATAGAACCGAGTTTAAGATCGCCGATCGCAACAACGATGTCGCAGACGACGATCCGTTCGCCGAACTGACCCGCATCATGGGTTTCGACCCACGCGAGCCGGTTTCCCGGTCCTCCGGTGTGGAATCAACGAATCGCGAGCCTTCTTTCGAGGATGACTATAATGTCGACCTCGAAAAAGAGTTGCTTGGCGATTTCGGGCAGCAGGACGATTTTGTCGCGGCGCCGGCGGTCTATCACCGCGAACCGGAGTCACGGCTTGTAGAGCCGCAGCAAGCGTCAGCAGCCGAGGATGATTTTGCGGATTTCGAGTTCGCTACTCTCGATGAGGCGCTTGAGCCGGTGCTACAGCAGCCCAGCGAGCCAGTCGCGGATTTGCCGCCGCAGGCTGCGGACTTCGTGGTCGAGCAAAATTATGCTGACGAGCCCGTGGCTGCATTCGACGATGCTTTCGATGCCGCGCTCGCCGAGGACGCTTTAGTGTCTGACGACTTCGAGCCCGTCGCTGAAGAGCGCTATGCCCCAGTTTCCGAAGAGCGTTACGAGGCTGTTACCGAGCGGCGTTATGAACCGGAATTCAGCGTTTCCGCGCAGCCCGACTCTGAATATGCCGACCATCAGTCCGCAGATGCTCCGCAGCCCGAGCTGCCGCTCCGCGAAGTTGCTTTCTCCGAAAACGACCACGATTTCGACTTCGCCGTCGAGCCGTCTTTCGAAGACGAGCTAAGCGAAACCGCATCGAGCGAACCGGTGCTGCCGGTCGATGTGGAGCCGCAGTGGCAAGCGCAATCCTATACTGCGTCCAGCGTTTCCGCTCCGGTCGCTGCGCCGGTTGCCCAGTCGCAGAGCCTTGAAGACGAACTGAATGCGCTGTTAGGCAATATGACCTCGCCGGCGTCGGCTCCACAGGCTGTTCAGCCTATTGTCGAAACGCAGCCTGTGATGCAGCCAGAGCCGGACCTGAGCGATCTCGATTGGGATCTCGAAGTCGATGTCGAAGACGATTTGGCGCCGGTCGCCGCCGCCCATGAGTCGTCTGTCTCGGTCGAAGAGCCTGTCGTCGGTGCCGAAGAGCCGGAATGGGATTTGACCCCGCTCGATGCCGCGCCATATGGCGAAACGCCGATGCACGAACCTGTCGCGGAAGATCACGATTTCGACCTGTCTTTCGATGACGATGCCATCCAATCTCAGCCGGAAGTCGTCGCGCCGGTGCACGTCGCGCCTGCGGTTGCTCCGGCTCCGACCCCTGCGGTTCGCGCCGGCGGTATTCTCAGTTCCATGCGTTCGGGCGCAGCGCGCGCCTGGGGCTTGAGCACTCCGGTTGCTCCGCGCAGTGAGGCGGCTGCGGAAAAGCAGTCTTATGAGCTCGCTTACGCTCCAGCCGTTGCGGCGATGGCCACGCCTGTCGCTGCCTCTTACGCGGAGCCGGAAGTCGAGGCCGAGGCCTATCATGCGGAGGAGCCGGCTGCCTACGAGGTGCCGACAATCGAGCCGGTGGCTAAACAGTCTGCCGATCTCGATCTGGACCTGGATTTCGGTGCCGAAGTTCAGGAGGACCTGGAGGCCGAACTTCTTGCTGCCGTTTCGACCTTCGAAGAGGCGCCCGAAATCGAGACATTGGACGTGCCGGAGCAGGCCGTTGCCCTTGCCGACGATCTCGACATTCCGGAAATCGACTTCAAGGACGAGACCCAGCCCGCTGCTCCCTATGACGATTTCGACAACGAATTCGCCGATCTGATCGGCGAGATGACGGCGCCGGAAACGCCGGCTGCCCCGCCGCAGCAAGTCTACGCAGCGGCATCAGGCGCGGCTGCGGGCTATGCAGCAAGCTATGACCGCCGCCCTGCAGCGTCTGCAGACAACGCTGCTTCATCTGCCCATGCGCAGCCATCCGCAGCCGCTTCGGCGACGAGTGGACAGCAGGGTTCCTACGACTTCGACGATCTGTTCACCACTCCGCCTGCAACCGACAGTCTGGCTAGTGACGACCTCGACTACGATCCGGATTTCGACGAATCGATGTCGAATGCCGAATACGGAGAGCAGGAGCCGCGGTCGCGTCGCGGCATGATGCTCGCCGCAGCCGTCGCTGCTGTCGCCATCATCGGCGGCGTCGGCGCATTCGCCTTCTCGTTCGGCGGCGGTTCCGATGGCGGCGAACCCTCACTCGTCCGAGCAGACACCACACCGATCAAGGTGCGGCCGGAAAATCCTGGCGGCACGGTGATCCCGAACCAGGACAATAAGGTCTATGATCGCGTTGCCGGTGCTTCGGGAGGTGCCGCAGGCCAGCAGACTCTGGTCAACGAGGCCGAAGAACCCGTCGACATCGCACCCCCGGCCGCTGAGCTGGAAGAGACCACCGAGGACGTGGCAGGTGCGACGCCGAAAGGTGAGGACCGCATCGAACAGGTGATCCAGGACCAGGAAGACACGCAGAGCAGCGAAACCGCTGCCGTTGCGCCCCGCAAGGTGCGCACGATGGTGGTGCGTTCCGATGGTTCGCTCGCACCGCGTGAAGAGCCTGAGCCGGTCAACGTTGCCGCTGCCGAGCCAGCCGATCCGGCACCGCAGCGTGTCGGCACGCCGTCCAACGAGTCCACTGGCGCCGTAACCCCGACAGCTCCAGCCTCCGCGCTGCCGGCTGCCAATGCTCCTGCCGCTTCGACGCCTGCCAGTGCTCCGGTTGCTCCCCAGCGTCCGGTCGCCCAGCCCGCCGCCCCGGCACAGCCGGAACAGGTCGCAGCCGCAGCACCTGCCGCGGCGGCCGCTGCCGGCGCCTGGTCGATGCAGATTGCTTCGCAGCCTTCGGAAGCCGCGGCGCAGTCGACTTATCAGGACCTGTCCCGCCGCTACGCCAGCGTGCTCGGCGGCAAGCAGGCCAGCATCGTCAAGGCCGAGATCGCGGGCAAGGGCACATTCTGGCGCGTGCGAGTTCCCGCCGGAAGCCGCAACGAAGCCATCAGCCTTTGCGAAAGCTACAAATCAGCAGGCGGCAACTGCTTCGTCTCCCGCTGATCTCAACGAACCTCCAGGGAAGCCGGTGCCTTCGGGCGCCGGCTTTTTTCATGTCCGCCGCGACCTGTCCAAGCCCGCATCCAGAGATTCCCTTCCGTTCCTCCTGCCTCTAAGATGATGGTCATGACCGAATCAAAATCGATGATCCTTGGATGTTCCGGCCTGGTGCTGACGCCGGAAGAGATTGCGTTCTACCGGGCCGAGAGGCCTTGGGGCTTCATCCTGTTTGCCCGCAATATTGCCGAACCCGATCAGATCCGCGACCTCGTCGCTTCGATGCGCGATGCAGTCGGACAGCCGGAGGCGCCGGTCTTCATCGATCAGGAAGGTGGCCGCGTGCAGCGGCTGCGCCCGCCGCTTGCGCCGAATTATCCGCCGGCGGCAACGATTGGGGCGCTTTACGCCCGCGATCCGCATGCAGGCGAGCGGGCCGCGTGGCTGCTTGGACGGTTGCATGCCTTCGACCTGCGCCGCTACGGGATCACAGCGGATTGCCTGCCGGTGCTTGACGTTCCGGTGGAGGGCGCCAGCGATGTGATTGGTGCGCGCGCCTATGCCAAGACCCCGGATGTGGTTGCTCTTTTGGGGAAGGCCTCTGCCGATGGGCTCATGGCGGGCGGCGTATTGCCGGTGATGAAGCACATTCCCGGTCACGGTCGCGCGGTCGCGGATACCCATTTCGAGCTTCCCACCGTCCACACGCCGATTGACGAGCTTCGCCGGCACGATTTCGCACCCTTCAAGTCGTTGAGCCATCTTCCCGCCGCCATGACCGCACATGTCATTTTCGCAGCGATTGATCTCGATGCGCCGGCGACGACGTCAGCGAAGGTCGTCGGCGATATCATTCGCGGCGAAATGGGTTTCGACGGTCTCCTGATGAGCGACGACACGTCCATGAAGGCGCTTTCTGGGGATTTCGCGTCTAAGGCGGAGGCGATCCTTGCAGCAGGGTGCGATATCGTACTTCACTGCAACGGTGTCATGGACGAAATGAAAGGCGTCGCCTCTCGCTCCATTCCGCTTGCGGGTGCTGCGCTCGATAGAGCCGAGCGTGCGCTTGCGATGATCGGCAAAGAGGACGGCGCCGACGAACTCGCCTTGCGCGGCGAGTTTGAGGCATATTTTGAGGCGGTTGCCTGACCGCCCAATGAAAGGCAGGCAGTTGGCAGGACCAGCGGAGAGCAGGCCGACCAGACCCACGCCCTTTGAGCGGCTGTGGTCGGATCAGGACGACTCCCGCCTGACCGGCGATCCATCGCTTGTTGTCGATGTCGCTGGCTTCGAAGGCCCGCTTGATCTTCTGCTTCATCTGGCGCGTGGCCAAAAGGTCGATCTTTCCCGCATCTCGATCCTCGCGCTTGCCGAGCAGTATCTCGCCTTTGTCGACAAGGCGAGGGCGCTAAGGCTCGAACTCGCCGCCGACTATCTCGTCATGGCCGCGTGGCTGGCTTTCCTCAAATCCAAGCTGCTGATCCCCAAGCAGCCCGGCGACGACGGCGAAACCGGCGAGGAACTCGCCGCGGTGCTGCAGTTCAGGCTCAAGCGCCTCGAGGCCATGCGCGAGGCCGCCTCCAGATTGGTCAACCGCAACAGGCTGGGCCGTGAAGTGTTCTCGCGCGGCATGCCGGAACTCGTGGTCGTCGACCGCCGCAACACCTACACCGCCTCGCTCTATGACCTGTTGCACGCTTACGCCACCCAACGACAGCGGCAGGCGGCCTCCAATGTGCAGATCGCGCAGCGCAGCGTTTGGTCGTTGAAGGAGGCCCGCGATATCCTGACGCGCATGGTCGGCGAGATGAAAGACTGGACCGCGCTGGATCATTTCTTGCTGCGTTATCTGGTAAGTCCGACGGAACGGGTCAGCGCGATCGCGAGCGCCTTTGCCGCGAGCCTCGAACTGGTACGCGAGGGGCAGATCGAGATTCGCCAGGATAAGCCTTTCGCACCAATCTACATGCGTGGTGGACACCGCACCGACCGCGAAGAGGGCAGCGCATGAATAACGGACCAAAATCCGTTGTCGTGCCGTTCCCGAAGGAGGGCGACGGGCAGGGTCTGTCCAATCCGATCGACCGGATGCAGGTGATGGAGACGGTGCGCATGGTGGAGGCGATCATATTTGCCAGCGCCGAGCCCGTCAGCGAGCGGCAACTGGCTGAGCGATTGCCTGTAGGGGCCGATCTGCGCACTGCTCTCGAAGAGTTGCAGGCCATATATGCGCGGCGAGGCGTCAATCTTGTCCGCATCGCCGATTCATGGGCATTCCGCACGGCGGGCGACCTCACCTATGTGATGAACCGCGATGCCGTACAGCAGAAGAAGCTGTCGCGCGCCGCACTCGAAGTGCTTGCCATCATCGCATATCACCAACCGGTCACCCGCGCTGAGATCGAGGATATAAGGGGCGTGGAAACCTCCAAGGGCACGTTGGACACGCTGCTTGAGACGGAATGGGTGCGCATGCGGGGGCGCCGCAAGACGCCGGGCCGGCCCATCACTTACGGCACGACGGAAAAATTCCTCGATCATTTCGGCCTCGAGGAAGTTCGAGATTTGCCCGGCGTTGAAGAGCTCAAGGGCGCCGGATTGCTGTCGACGCGCATGCCAAGCAATTTTTCGATACCCCTGCCGCCATCCGACCCAGACGAACTGACGGAGGACGAAGATCCGTTCAGCGATATTGACCTCGAAGAGCTTGGGCTGTTGACGCCTCGCGTCACTGAGGACTGATATGCCTAACGCTTTTTCAGGAAGGGGGCGAAGGATTCGCCTATGAGTTCCATGACTGTCCCTTCGCGCGCCACCTCCGGAGTCACTTTCGCAGCGCGCCTGGCTTTTGAGAACATCTGTCACACCTTCGACGGTCGTAAGCAGACGCTGCGCGATGTCAGCCTCGTCGCCGAGCCCGGCGAGGTTCTCTGCCTCCTCGGCCCCTCCGGTTCGGGCAAGACGACCCTGTTGCGTATCGCGGCGGGGATTGAGCCGCAAACCACCGGCCGACTTTTGCTGAATGGCGAAGAGATTGCCGGACCGAACGTCTTTATGCCGCCGGAACGCCGCTCCATCGGTCTTGTGTTCCAGGATTTCGCGCTGTTTCCGCATCTGACCATTCTGGAGAATGTGCGCTTCGGATTAACTGCGCTGTCTCGGGACGATGGCCGCAAGGCTGCAAGCATCGCCCTGGAGCGAGTTGGACTGGAAAGCTATGCCGACAAATACCCGCATGCGCTATCGGGCGGGCAGCAGCAGCGCGTGGCGTTGGCGCGTGCCTTGGCGCCACGGCCGGCGGTCCTGCTCATGGACGAACCTTTCTCGGGACTTGATTCGCGGTTGAAGGATTCGGTGCGGGCAGAGACGCTGGCTATCTTGCGCGAAAGCCGCGCTACAGCGATCGTAGTGACGCACGACGCGGAGGAGGCGATGCGGATGGGCGACCGTATTGCTTTGCTGAAAGACGGAGCGTTGGTACAGGCAGGACCTGCGGAGGAACTTTATCTTCGCCCCGCAAGTCTTTTCGCTGCAGGCTTTTTTTCTGAAATCAATGTTTTCGAAGGGCCGGTTCTGAACGGATATGTCGAAACACCGGCGGGACAAGTCGAAACGGCTCTTCCAGAGGGCACAGCAGCTACCGTGGCGATCCGACTCAACGGTTTCGATCTGGTGGAAGGCGATGAAGGCGTGGAAGGCAGAATCGTTTCTCGCCGCTATCTTGGAGCGGTTGAATTGCTGGAGGTCGCCCTGTCCGGTACCGAGAATCTGGTTCGCGTGCGGGTCCGCAGCGGCACTTTGTCTTCAAAAGGCCGCGATATAAGGCTGTCTCTTAGACCTGATGATGTACTAGTGTTTGAATCCGGAAGTGAAAACGCCTAGATCAGGCGTCAGGAAACAGTCGAAAGAGAGTTGAAAATGGGTTCCTTTTCCATCTGGCACTGGCTGATCGTGCTGGTCGTCGTGCTGCTTCTGTTCGGTCGCGGCAAGATTCCGGAACTGATGGGCGATATGGCCAAGGGCATCAAGAGCTTCAAGAAGGGCATGTCCGACGAGGATGAAGTGGCTTCTTCGAAGACGGTCGAGCATCGCCCCGACGAGACGATTGATCCGACGAAGGAAAAAGTCAGCAAGAGCTGAGTTGAGAGCCTGCTGATCGGCGGATTGGATTGTTATGTTTGAAGTCGGTTGGACTGAGATGCTGCTGATCGCGGTCGTGATGATCGTGGTCGTTGGCCCCAAGGATTTGCCTAAAATGCTTCGGACAATCGGCCGCACGACCTCGAAGATGAGGTCGATGGCGGGCGATTTCCAGCGGCAGTTTAACGATGCCCTGAAGGAGGCAGAGCTTGACGACGTCAAGAAGTCGGTCGACGCCCTCAAGGACATGAATCCGGCAAGCCAAATCCGCAAGCACATCAATCCCTTCGAGAACGCGGCGAACGAGATCCGCTCGGGTCTTGATGGCCTCAAGGCCAAGCCGCCTGCACAGGCCGCATCTCCCGTGACGCACGCAGCCGAACCGCTGAAGAACGGCGCAACAGGTTCGCCCGACGCCGCCATTCCTGCTCCAGATGGTGCAGCGGGTGCTCCCATAGCTACGCCGGTCGCGTCTGTGTCCGCTTCACCTGTTGCCGAACCGTCGAAGGCGGGGGCAATTGCGCTGCCGGATGGGAACGCGCCAAAGGCTAAGTCCGCCAAGGCGGCGCCCAAAGCTGTAAAGAAGGTAGCTGCGAAGCCCGCAGCGCCCGAAAAACCGCTCGCTGTGATTGAAGCACCCGCGCGTGTGAAAAAAACGGCCCCGCGGAAGCCGGCCAAAATCGTCGAACAGCCGGTTGGTGAAGCCTCCGCCGCAGAGACTAAAGCAGGAAAAGCATCGTGAGTGTCGACGACGACGAGATCGAGAAGTCTTCCGCGCCGCTCATGGAGCATCTGATCGAACTGCGCACCCGCCTGATGTGGTCGCTCGGCGGGTTCTTTGTTGCGTTCCTGGTCTGCTTCTTCTTCGCCAAGCAACTCTTCAATTTGCTGGTCATCCCATTCAAATGGGCGACTGCTTGGGCCGGTCTCGACACCACGCATGTCGAACTGATCTACACCGCGCCCCAGGAATTCTTCTTCACCCAGATCAAGCTTGCGATGTTCGGCGGCATGGTGATCGCGTTCCCGGTGATCGCGACGCAAATCTACAAGTTCATCGCCCCAGGTCTTTATAAGAACGAGCGCTCGGCCTTTCTGCCTTTTCTGATCGCGTCGCCGATCCTGTTCTTGATTGGCGCATCGCTGGTCTATTTCTTCTTCACCCCTATGGTGATGTGGTTCTTCCTCGCCATGCAGCAGACAGGCCCCGATGCCGAGGTGCAGATTTCGCTGCTGCCCAAGGTTTCGGAATATCTCAGCCTCATCATGACGCTGATCTTTTCCTTCGGTCTGGTGTTCCAACTGCCGGTCGTGACGACACTTCTGGCGCGCGTCGGAATCGTGTCGGCGCAGCAACTGGCGGACAAGCGCAAATGGGCCATCGTCATCGCCTTCGTGGCGGCGGCAGTGCTGACGCCGCCCGATCCGATCAGCCAGATCGGCCTTGCCCTTCCCACGATCCTTCTTTACGAGATTTCCATCTGGACCGCCCGGATGATCGAAAAGAAGCGGGATGAGGAACGTCTGGCCAAAGAGGCCGCCGATAATTCCCAAACGGCAGAAGCCAGTGAAACCTCCGGTACCGCCGAAGGCGCTGACACCAAGTCTGCCGGCTGATTTTCAGCTCCTCCGTCGCGGTCCGTAACACCCAACTGCGACCGGAACTCGACAATGCTGGACATCAAATGGATTCGTGAGAACCCGCAGGCTCTCATCGACGCGCTCAAGAAGCGTGGACATTCGGCCGAATCCGCGCAGTCCACCGTTGAAGACGTCATTGCCCGCGATGAGGCGCGCCGCGAGCATGTTTCCAGGCTTCAGGAGGCACAGGAGCGCCGCAACGCCGCTTCCAAGGAAATCGGCAAGGCGCTTGGCGCCAAGGATTCCGCACTGGCTGAAAAGCTGAAAGCTGAGATCGGCGAGATTAAGGGCTTCATCCAGAACGGCGAAGCCCAGGCCCGCACGCTGGACAAGGCGCTGATCGATGCGCTGGCGGTCCTCCCCAACGTGCCGTTCGACGATGTGCCGATTGGCGCCGACGAGAAGGACAATGTCGAGATCCGCCAGGTCGGCACGGTCAAGCCGCGCCCTAACTGGGTCAAGGAGCATTATGAGATCGGCGAGGCGCTCGGCCTGATGGATTTCGAGCGTGCCGCCAAGCTGTCCGGTTCGCGCTTCACGGTGCTGAAGGGCCAGATCGCCCGGCTGGAACGCGCTATCGGGCAGTTCATGCTCGACCTGCACACGACCGAACATGGTTATATCGAAGTGCAGCCGCCGCTTCTGGTCCGCGACGAGGTGCTGTTCGGCACGAACCAACTGCCAAAATTCGAGGAAGATTTGTTTTTCGTGCCGCATGGCGAAGCGCGGCTTGGTCTCATTCCCACCGCCGAGGTGCCGTTGACCAACCTCGTGCGCGAGGAAATCCTTGCCGCCGAGCAATTGCCGCTGCGCTACACCGCGCTCACGCCGTGCTTTCGTTCGGAAGCGGGTTCGGCGGGGCGCGACACGCGCGGCATGCTGCGCCAGCATCAGTTCTATAAGGTCGAACTGGTCTCGATCACCGACCAGGAAAGCTCCGTTGCGGAGCACGAGCGGATGACGCAATGCGCCGAAGAGGTGCTCAAACGGCTCGAATTGCCGTTCCGCACTGTTGTGCTTTGCACCGGCGATATGGGTTTCGGCGCGCGCAAGACTTATGACATTGAGGTCTGGCTACCCGGCCAGAACGCCTATCGCGAAATCTCGTCCTGCTCGGTTTGTGGTGACTTCCAGGCCCGCCGCATGGATGCGCGCTACCGTAAAGCAGACGAGAAGGGCACCCGCTTCGTGCACACCCTCAACGGGTCCGGTACGGCTGTCGGCCGCGCTCTCATCGCCGTGCTCGAGAACTATCAGAACGAGGACGGCAGCGTAACCATTCCTGAAGTCTTGCGTCCTTACATGGGCGGACTGGCAAAGATCGAGCGGGCCTGAAGTCATGCGCATTCTTCTGACGAACGACGACGGCATTCACGCTGAAGGTTTGGCCTGTCTAGAGAAAATCGCGCGGCAGCTGTCCGACGATGTCTGGGTGGTGGCGCCCGAGACCGACCAGTCGGGCTTCGCGCATTCGCTGTCTATCTCCCATCCTCTGCGCATCCGTAAGATCGGCGACCAGCGTTTCGCGGTCAACGGCACGCCGACCGACTGCGTGATCATGGGCGTTCGGAAAATCCTGCCCGGCGCGCCCGACCTCATCCTGTCTGGCGTCAATTCCGGTTTGAACGTCGCCGACGACGTGACCTATTCCGGAACCGTGGCGGGCGCGATGGAAGGTACGCTTCTGGGCATAAAGTCGGTGGCGCTCAGCCAGGCCTACATCTTCGAGGAAGAAGAGCGCCATGTGCCCTATGGCACCGCGGAAGCGCTTGCGCCCGATATCCTGAAAAAGATCGTCGCCATGTCGCTGCCGGCCGGTGTGCTGATCAATCTCAATTTTCCGAGCTGCGCGCCTGCGGAAGCGCTGGGGGCCAAGGTCACGGTGCAGGGCAAGGTGTCCTACCGCATTTCCGTCGACGAGCGCCGCGACGGACGGCGCCTGCCTTACTACTGGTTGCGCTTCGGCCGAGACGAGCTGGGCCTTGTCGCCGGCTCCGACGTGCATGCGGTGCGCGGCAATTACGTTTCGGTGACGCCGCTCAAGCTCGACTACACCGCTCATGAGCTGCGCGACCAGCTTGCAAAGGCCATTGCATGATCGAGCAGCCCGAGGATCGGGAAGGCTTCGCAGCTTTCCTGTTGCGTCTGCGGGGCAGGGGGATCGTGCCGAAGAATCTGATTGCCGCCTTCGAGGCGACGCCCCGGCGCAATTTCATCCCCGGTCATTTTCATTCGCTCGCCTGGAGCGACCGGATGCTTCCGATCGAGTGCGGCGAGGCCATGGAGGGCGCGGACCTTCAGGCGGCCGTCATCGCGGCGCTGAATATCGAGCAAGGCAACCGCGTGCTCGAGATCGGCACCGGCTCGGGCTACACGGCGGCCGTCATGGCCCGCCTCGCCGGCCGGGTCTTCACCATCGACCGCTTCAAGACCCTTGTTGAGAATGCGCGTCAGCGCATTGAATCCATCGGCATCAACAATGTCATCGTCCGTCAGTTTGATGGCGCCGAAGGCATGCATAGCGAAGGTCCTTTCGACCGCATCGTCATCTGGTCGGCCTTCAAGGAACTTCCCCGAGGCTTCGTCGATCAGTTGTCGATGAACGGCATCATGATTGCGCCGATCGGACCCGACGAGGGCGAGCAGACGCTTGCCAAGTTGACCAAGATCGGCAGCCGTTTTGAGCGTGAAGACATTGGCGTGGTGCGCTTCCAGCCAGTAGCGCGGCATCTGGCCGCTATCATCTGATCCTTTTTTCCAGTGTTCGGCCTGTTCGCGACGGTGGTCCGCGTAATGCTCGATTGATGGCTATTTTAAGAAAAGTTTCGAAGCATCTTAACGGTTTAACGGCCCGGTAAGATTAACGCGCTTTAATCATGCGTATCTGGAGTGGGTATGCGAGTGACAGCGATGCGATTCGATATTTTGATTTCTGACAGACGCAAGCTGGTGAATGGCGGAGCGATGCTTTTGCTCGCGAGCCTGGCGGCCGGCTGCAGCAGCCAGGTGTCCCGCTTCAATGGCGTCGACGATGTCTTTACGGCATCGACGTCGAATCAACAGCAGGTGATAAACGGGCAGGGCAGTTCTCAGGCTTTTCCTGGCGACCAGACCATGGCCGCAGCACCGGTTGCACCCGCAAGTTCCGGGTCGGTCAGTCGCGGCGCGCTCTCGCCAGTCGCAGGCCAATCCCAGCCCATGATGGCCCAGGCACCAGCCGCTCAGCCTTCCGCATCCCAGCTGCCGCCGCCTGCAGCACCAACGCCGCGTTCGGCGCCCGTTGTCGCCGCTGCACAGCCTGCGCCGATGCCGGCCCCTCAGCAGGCCGCAAAGCCCGTTCAGGCGGCGCCTGCGAACAACACCCCGTTCCTGGCCGCGGACAAGAGCGCACCGGTTCCTTCGACGAAAGCGCCAGCGCCTCAGCAGGTCGCGACGGCACCCGCGCCTGCGCCAGTCGCCGCTACCAAGCCGGCGACCGTTTCCGCTGGCGGCAGCTACACCATCGCGCAGGGCGATACCCTCTCGCGCATTTCGCAGAAGACCGGCGTGAGCGTCGCAGCGCTCAAGCAGGCTAACAACCTTCAGGATTCGCCGCTCAAGATCGGCCAGACGCTGACCGTCCCGGCTTCAGGTGCCGCTCCGGTCGTTGCCGCGGCGCCGAAGGTCGACAAGACGCAGACCGCGGCGACAGCACCGGCAAAACCCGATGCCTCAGCCCCCGCGACGGTTGCCGCTTATACGCCGCCCAAGAAGGGCGAGAAGCTCGTCGAGCAGGCCTCGCTGGAGCCCGCCGATGCACCGAACGCCACCGGAATCGGCAAAATGCGCTGGCCGGTTCGTGGTCGCGTGATATCAAGCTATGGCAAGGGCGGTGGTGCTGCCAGCGACGGCATCGACATCGCTGTTCCGGAAGGCACGCCGATCAAGGCCGCAGAAAACGGCGTTGTCATCTATGCCGGCAACGGCCTGAAGGAATTCGGCAATACTGTGCTCGTCCGCCACGAAGACGGTCTCGTCACCGTTTACGGCCACACCAGCGAGATCAAGGTCCAGCGCGGTCAGAAGGTCAAGCGCGGCGACGACATCGCGCTGTCCGGCATGAGCGGCACGACTGACGCTCCGAAGCTGCACTTCGAAGTGCGCAAGAATTCTGCGCCGGTCGATCCTTCGACGTTCCTGGAATAGGATTTAGCCACTGGAATTCAAAAGGCCGGCGGATCGCTCCGCCGGCCTTTTTGCTTTTGAGCCGTGTTCGACGCTCAGTCGCGCAGCGGTTGGCCAAGGCGTCCTGCCAGGTCCTGCGTGAACTGCCAGGCGACTCGGCCGGAGCGGCTGCCTCGGGTCGTCGCCCATTCCAGCGCTTCCGCGCGCAGAACCTCAGGGTCGATCGAAAAACCCTGATATTCGGCATAACCCTGGATCATCGCCAGATAGTCGTCCTGCGAGCATTTGTGAAAGCCAAGCCACAGCCCGAAACGATCGGACAGCGAGACCTTTTCTTCCACGGCTTCCGACGGATTGATCGCCGTGGACCGCTCGTTGTCGATCATATCGCGCGGCAACAGATGACGCCGATTGGACGTCGCGTAAAAGATCACATTGGCCGGACGTCCTTCGACGCCACCTTCGAGTGCCGCCTTGAGCGATTTGTATGAGGTATCGTCATGATCGAAGGACAGATCGTCGCAGAACAGGACAAAACGGTAGGCTGAGTTCTTTAGAATAGCCATCAGCTTGGGCAGCGTATCGATGTCTTCGCGGTGGATTTCGATCAGCTTCAGTCCTGAAGCGGCACGCGCTGAATTCACGCTTGCATGAGCCGCCTTCACCAGCGAGGACTTGCCCATGCCCCGCGCTCCCCAGAGCAGCACATTGTTGGCCGGAAGGCCTGCGGCAAAGCGTTCCGTGTTCTCCACCAGAATGTCGCGAACCCGGTCCACACCCTTGATTAGGCCGATCTCGACGCGGTTGACGCGGGCAACGGGTTCAAGAATGCCGCCATCCGCATTCCAGACGAAACAGTCGGCCGCGGTCAGGTCCGCGGGCTCCGGTTGCGGTGGGGCCAGACGGCCTACGGCCTCGATCAGCCGTTCCAGTTTCGCGTTCAGCGCTTCGATCGTTGCATCACTCATAGGCCTGTCCAAAGTCCGTCATTGATATGGGCGGCGGTGTACCACGCGGTACGGTTGCCGAAAAGCGTTGTGTTGCCGCGCTTGCGCAGTTGCATTGGCGGTGCCAGCGACTATATTCCGGCGAAATTTCAGGGCTCCGCTGCGGAGCGCGTTTTCTCGGGAGATTTATATGTTCGTGACGCCAGCATACGCGCAGGCAGCAACTGGCGGCGGAGCAGACATGCTCGTCAGCATTCTGCCCTTCATCCTGATCTTCGTGATCATGTACTTCCTGATCATTCGTCCTCAGCGCACCGCGTTGAAGAAACGCCAGCAGATGCTGCTCGCGGTTCGCCGCGGCGATACCGTCGTTACCGGCGGGGGTTTGATCGCCAAGGTGACCAAAGTGTCCGACGACGAGCTCGAACTCGATCTCGGCGCTGGCGTGAAGGTGACGGCCTTGCGTTCGACGCTCGCGGATGTCCGCGTCAAGGGCGAGCCTGTCGCCAATCAGAACGCCAAGAAATAACCGCATTCCGGGCCGAACGCACCTCAAAGGCCTGAACGGAAGAGCCAGATGCTATATTTTTCCCGCTGGAAGACGATACTGATATGGGCTGTGGTTGCGCTGGGCGTGATCCTGTCGCTGCCCAACATTCTGCCCCAGTCTACGCTCGACAGTCTTCCAGGCTGGGCGCCCAAGCGGACGATGACGCTCGGTCTCGACCTGCAGGGCGGCTCGCATATCCTTCTGGCCGTCGACCGACAGGACCTCGTCAACGAGCGGCTCAACGCCACGCGTGACGACATCCGGACTTTGCTGCGCGATGCCCGCATCGGCTACACCGGCCTGACGGGAACGGGCCGAAGCGTTCAAGTGCGAGTGCGCGATGCGGCGGACGCGGAAAAGGCCAGAACGGCGCTCGCTCCTCTGACCCAGCCCGTATCGTCGGGCGTGCTTGGCAACGCCATCACCGAACTGAGCCTCGGGGAGCCGGAACCCGGCCTGCTGCGCTTCACGCTGACCGACGAGGGCGTCAACTACCGCGTGAACAGCGCAGTTACGCAGTCGATCGAGGTGATCGGGCGTCGCGTCAATGAACTCGGCACCACCGAGCCCGTCATCCAGCGCTCCGGCGCGGACCGTATCCTTGTTCAGGTGCCTGGCCTCGAAGACCCGCAGCGCTTGAAGGAAATTCTCGGCCAAACCGCCAAGCTGACCTTCCAGATGGTAGATCAGTCCGTTCCGGTACAGGAAGCGATCAATGGCCGCCCGCCGGCTGGGTCGACAGTCATGTATTCGACCGACGACCCCCCCGTGCCGTATCTGATCGAGAACCGCATCATCGTTTCAGGCGAAAACCTGGTCGATGCACAGGCGACGTTCAATCAGCAGACCAGCGAACCTGTGGTGTCGTTCCGTTTCGACGCTCGTGGTGCGGGTCGCTTTGGCCAAGCAACGCAGCAGAATGTCGGCCGTCTTTTCGCGATCGTCCTCGACAATCAGGTAATTTCAGCACCGCGCATCAACGAGCCGATTATCGGCGGTAGCGGCCAGATTTCCGGCAATTTTACGACGCAGAGCGCCAACGACCTGGCGGTTCTTCTGCGCGCGGGTGCGTTGCCGGCCGACCTGACTATCGTCGAAGAGCGCACCGTCGGCCCGAGTCTCGGCGCCGATTCCATTGCTGCCGGCAAGCTCGCGTCGCTGGTCGGCGCAGCCTTGGTCGTCGGCTGCATGCTGCTCGTTTACGGCAAGCTCGGGCTTATCGCCAATCTGGCTCTCGCAGCCAACGTTGCATTGATAATAGCCGTCCTGACAATGCTGGGGGCAACACTTACGTTGCCTGGTATCGCCGGAATCGTGCTTACGATGGGCATGGCGGTGGATTCCAACGTCATCATTTTCGAGCGCGTCCGCGAAGAAAGAAATCAGGGACGCTCGATGGTGCAATCCTTCGATGGCGGTTTCCAGCGAGCGCTTGCAACGGTGGTGGATGCGAACTTCACAACCCTGATCATTGCCGTGATCCTCTTCTATATGGGGACGGGACCAGTCCGCGGCTTCGCCGTTACGCTCGGCATCGGTATCGTGACCACGGTCTTCACCGCCTTCACGCTGACGCGCTGGCTCGTGGCCGTATGGTTCCGCAAATGGCGTCCGCTCGAGTTTCCGAAGGGCCTCGTTCAGTATTTACCGCTGAACCCCAGGATTCCCTTCATGCGCTACCGGAATTATGGTTTCGCGCTGTCGGGATTTGCTTCGATCGCCGTCGTCGGACTGCTGTTCGTGTCGGATTTCAATTACGGCATCGACTTCAAGGGCGGCTCACTGATCGAGATGCAGTCCAGAGATCACGTCTCCAAGCCCGGCGAGGTGCGCGACCGGCTTGGTGGACTCAATCTTGGGGAGGTACAGGTCCAGGCATTCGGCGAGCAGGGCGAACTGATGGTTCGTGTGCCAACGCAGGAGGGCGGCGATAACGCTGAGCAGACGGTGGTCGACAAGGTGCGGATGGAATTGTCGGATGATTTCGATTTCCGTCGGATCGAGGTTGTAGGGCCTACAGTTTCAGGCGAACTCGCCTGGACGGGCACGATCGGCATCACGCTGTCCATGTTGGCACTGCTGGTCTACATCTGGTTCCGTTTCGAATGGCAGTTCGGCCTTGGTGCCGTCATTTCGACCGCTCACGACGTCATCATCATCGTCGGCGTTTATGTCGTCCTCGGGCTGGAATTCAACCTGTCGAGTATCGCCGCGATCCTGACTGTTATCGGCTATTCGATCAATGACACCGTAGTCATTTACGACCGAATACGGGAAACGTTAAGGAAATATAAGAAGATGCCGATCGACGAGGTGATCAACATCTCGCTGAATCAGACGCTGTCGCGCACCATCCTGACCGGCCTTACCGTGCTTCTGGCGTTGATAGCGCTCTACTTCTTCGGTGGTGAAGTGATCTCGTCCTTCGTCTTTGCCATCATTGTCGGGGTGTTCGTCGGCACCTACTCTTCGCTGTTCATTGCCGGTCCGCTTTTGATCCTCTTCAAGCTGCGGCCGGACATGTTCGAGAACGAAAAAAGCACCGCGATTGCTGCAACCGCGCAGCCTTCCGGCTCGTAGGCAAAGATGGGGTCGGGGCTCGTCATACGCGAAGCGCATTTCCCAGGGCGGGCGCCGATCGAGGCTTATGGCAATGGAGGCTTCCGCTTTGCCGATATGTCGCATCGCGGCTCGATCCTGTGCCTGCCGTCCGGAATCTATGGCTGGCAGCCGGTTTCAGCCGCCAGCTTGACGGTTGCGGATTTCGATCGGCTGCTTCCCGAAGCCGACGCTGTGCAGATACTGCTGGTCGGTATGGGGCCTAGTCTTCAACCTTTGCCAGCCGAGTTGCGCGCCGCTCTTCGCGCTGCCGGAATCGCGGCTGATCCCATGTCCACTGGTGCGGCTGTCAGAACCTACAATGTTCTGCTCGCCGAAGATCGCTCGGTCGCAGCCGCTCTGATTGCCGTCGACTGACGTGGACAAGTCCGTCGATTCCCTACAGCAAGCCGTCCGCGAAGCGGATCGCGACCGCTATATCTCGGTGCTCTATGCACCTGAGGAGAAGCGGAATGCACTTCTGTCCCTTTACGCCTTCAACGCCGAAATAGCCTCCGTCCGCGAACGGGTGCGCGAACCATTGCCCGGCGAAATCCGGCTGCAATGGTGGCGTGACCTGATCGCGGCTGACAATATCGAGGGCGCCGGCGGCAGCCCTTTGGCTGTTTCGCTGATCTCGACGATTCGCGCGCACCGTCTTCCGCGCGAGGCCTTCGACAATTATTTCGAGGCGAGGCTGTTCGATCTCTACGACGATCCCATGCCGAGCCGCACCGACCTCGAGGGCTATTGCGGGGAAACCGCGTCGGTCTTCATCCAACTCGCCGCTATGGTACTGGACCCTTCGGCGGCAAGAGCCGTGGCGGAACTGGCAGGCCATGCCGGCTGCGCGCAAGCCATCACCGGCTTGCTGCGGCTGCAGCCGATCCACCAGCGGCGTGGGCAATGCTATGTGCCCACAGACATCCTTGCCGCCGCTGGAACGTCGGTGGATGAGCTCCTGGAGGACGCTGCGTCGCCGTCTTCCCGCATGGCGCTGGCAGCGATGCGGGCGCTGGCGCGTGAGCACTTGGCCGCGTTCGAGCGCGGCGCAAGGGATCTGCCCCAGGTCCTGCGGCCGGCATTTTTGCCGCTGGCGCTGACGCGCGCTTATCTCGATCGCTTGGATAAAGCTGGGCCATCTTCCGCACCGGCTGCGACGGATATATCGATGGTCCGCCGCCATGCGCTTATGTTCCGCCGCGCATGGCGCGGCTGGTAGGCGTTTACTCGGCCGCTGCCTGTTGTTGCGCCGGAAGCCCAAGCCATGTCCTGCAATCTGCAAGTGCGCGCGACGTCATCGCCTTCTTCTTGGCAAGCGTCTTTTCCTTGCCACGCAGGCGTTTGCCTTCGGATTTCGGCGTTTCGACATGCGGAAACAAGCCGAAATTGATGTTCATCGGCTGAAAGGAGCGCTTGCCCGGTTCTTCATCGGAGGTGATGTGGCCGCCGGTGATGTGGTTGAGCAAGGCTCCGAAAGCCGTTGTCAGCGGAGGTGGCGCGATCGTTTCACCAAGCCGCGCCGCAGCGGCGAATCGCCCCGCAAGCAGCCCGATGGAAGCGCTCTCGACATAGCCTTCACAGCCCGTGATCTGGCCGGCAAAGCGCAGCCCATCGCGGCCTTTCAGCTGTAGCGTCGGATCGAGCAGTATAGGCGAATTGATGTAGGTGTTGCGATGTAGCCCGCCCAGCCGGGCAAATTCCGCGTTCTGCAAGCCTGGAATCATCCGCAGGATGTGCGTCTGCTCGCCATGGCGCAGCTTGGTCTGGAAACCGACCATGTTATAAAGCGTGCCCAGCGCGTTGTCCTGGCGCAACTGCACCACCGCATAGGCCTTTACCGTTGGATTGTGCGCGTTGGTCAATCCCATCGGCTTCATTGGACCATGGCGAAGGGTCGCAGGTCCACGCTCGGCCATGATTTCGATCGGCAGGCAGCCGTCGAAATAGGGGGTGCCTTCCCAGTCCTTGAACTCGGTCTTCTGGCCGTCGAGAAGCGCCTGTATGAACGCGTCGTACTGTTCCTTGTCCATCGGACAGTTGATGTAGTCCTTGCCGGTGCCGCCGGGACCCACCTTGTCGTAGCGCGACTGGAACCAGCAGATATCCATGTCGATGCTGTCGAAATGCACGATGGGAGCAATGGCATCGAAAAAAGCCAGCGCATCCTTGCCGGTGGCCTCGCCGATGGCTGCGGCGAGCGAGGGCGCCGTCAGCGGGCCGGTGGCGATGATTGCCTGGTCCCATTCCTCGGGCGGGAGGCCGGTCACTTCCTCGCGCGCCAGCGAGATCAGTGGATGCGATTCGATCTTGCGCGTCACGGCATCGGAAAATCCGTCGCGGTCGACCGCGAGCGCGCCGCCGGCTGGAACCTGGTTGGCATCGCCGCAGGCCATGATCAGCGAGCCGGCAAGTCGCATTTCGGCGTGCAGCAGGCCGACCGCATTGCTCTCCGCATCGTCTGAGCGGAAAGAGTTCGAGCAGACGAGTTCGGCCAGACCGTCCGTCTTATGCGCATCGGTGCCGCGCACGGGGCGCATTTCATGCAATATGACGGGCACGCCGGCCTGAGCGATCTGCCAGGCGGCTTCCGACCCGGCGAGACCGCCGCCGATGATGTGAATGGGCTTGTGTGTCATGCGCGCCGAAATAAGGCTTTGCGGCCGCGAAAGCAATCGCGGCGAGCGTTTACTACGTTTCAACAGGCCAGTTGTGAACGACGCGCCGCTTATCCATAAAGCTGGGATGATCTCGCGAGTACCCTCAGTCTCCGTCATCCTGGTCTCGGCACTGCTTGCAGGCGCGGCACAGAACGCCGAGGCGCAGGGGATCTCCGTTCGAATGTTGGAGATTTGCCATGGTTATGGCTGCGCATTCCACTCCAAGCTCAACCTGACCTCAGCCGATTCTGCGCGTTTTGCGACGATCATGGCAAAGGGCAGCGCCACGCCAGCTGCCGAACGCGCAGCGGTCGCCAAAGCGGTTCAGCATTACGAGACCCTTGCGCTCAAGATGACGGGCGTTCGAGACGATGCGAAGTCGAGATTTGCCGCTTCAAAAATCCGTGGACAGATGGACTGCATCGACGAATCAACCAACACACGTGGCCTGCTGCTGTATCTGCAAAAGCGCGGGTTGCTCAGGCATCACACGGTTGCTCCGAATACCTCACGAGGCTTTCTTCTCGACGGCAGGTATCCGCACTGGACGGCGGTGCTTCGGGAAAATTCCGGTGCGAGCTGGTCGGTGGATTCGTGGGTCGAGCCGATGGGGGGACGGCCAGAAATTCTTCCTCTGCAAGATTGGAAGAACAAGCGTCTATCCAACGGCTGAGAGGTTCACGCGCCCAAGGAAAGGGATGCCTCAAACAGAGACACCCGCCGGGGGAGGAACCGGCGGGTGTCGCAAAAAGGGTCGGCTTTTGGGAGGAGGAGGAAGAGCCGACCAGCCGACTGAACCCTTGGGAGGAGACAGGTTCAGCCGGAATTCCTCTTATTCTTAGAGTCCGCGGCGGGCTAGCGACGGAATTTCATCGCGCCGGACGCCTACGTCAGCAAGCTGGCGATTGGACAGGCGACCCAGCTCATCGACCGTCTGGCGATAGGAACGCCAATTACGGATGGTGCGGATCAGGTTCATTTTGGTTCTCTTTTCGGTTCTATCTAATAGCCGCTGATTAAGCGGTCTTGCGGGCGACGTAAGGGATTTCAGCGCGGTTGATGCCGAGATCGGTGAGTTCGCGGTTCGACAGACGGCTCAGTTCGTTGATGGTCTGACGATAGCTGCGCCAGTTGCGGTAATTGCGGATCAGGTTCATGATATTGCTCGTTTCGTCTTTGTTTCGATTTTCATTCGTTCTTTGTACGTGGCTTAAATATGAGCATTGGGTCCAAATTTGAAGCAACAATGTGGAATGGCAGCCCTGCGTTTTGTGCAATGCACCATTAACGACCATTCAGCTGTGGGGTGGAATTGGGGCTGTGCCCAATGCCAAGGCATGTGATGGAAATTTTCAGCATGGGAGGAGGGAGGGACGGACATGGCCAGCTACGCCTCACGGGTAAAGAAAGACATCACGCGTTGGGTCGAAGGCGGGCTCATCACCTCGGCTGTGGCTGAGCAGCTTGCTCTCGATATCGAAGGACGCGACCGCAATGCGCTCAACTTTGGCTCGATCCTGGCTGTTCTGGCAGCGTTGCTGTTCGGTGCGGCAATCCTGATCTTCGTGGCTGCCAACTGGGAGGGCATTCCGCGTTTGGCCAGGGTAGGGATGCTGTTCGCCTTTATCCTCGCCGCCTATATGGGTGGCGCCTGGTTCAAGCTGCGCGACCATCCGGCGATAGGCGAGGCGTGCTGGATCGTCGGTGCCGCGGCGTTCGGCGGCACGATCGCTTTGATAGGACAGATGTACCACATGTCGGGCGACGAAGCGGCTGCCTTGCTCGTCTGGATGGTGGGCACAGGGCTTGCAGCCGCAGCGCTTCGCTCGAGCATGCTCACCGTGTTTGGCGTCGGAATTGCGATCGCGTGGCTTTTCGTCAGCGATTTCGATCTGTTTGGCGCCCACACCTTGCCGCACATCTTTCTGTTGTTTCTCGTGGCTTTCTGGGCACTGTCCTATTGGACTCGAAGCCAGCCGGCTCGGCATGTGATCCTGCTGACGCTGCTCTTTTATGGCGTTGTCTGGGCATTGGAGGGCGATGTTTTCGCGCCAGCCATGGTCATCGCCATGGTGTCCGTTGCGCTTCTGGCGCTGTCGCTTCTGATGCCGGAGCGAACGGATCGCCTTGTTCAGCTTGGCGGTTATCTGCCGCTGCATGGGTTGATCGGCTTCATGACTGGTATCTCCGTCATTCAGATAGACCGTATTGACGACGGCGGATTCGTCCTGGCGGCAATTTCCGCGCTCACTGTCATCGCGGCGACATTGGTTCTGGGCGGGCGAGAGAGCAGGGCGCTGCGCTGGCTCGCTTATCTCGGCTTTGCCATCGAATTGGCCATCGTCTACCTCGTCATGGTCGGCTCAATGGTGGGCACTGCGGGCTTTTTCCTCGTCGCGGCGCTGATCCTGGCTTTGCTGGCGTTCGTCATCATTCGGATCGAAAAACGTATGAAGCCTTCCATGCAAGGAGCGGCCTGATGTTGAAAAAGACAACTCTCCTGCCTGCATTGGTTGTTGCGCTGGCCCAGATCGGATTTCTGAGCTGGATGATCATGGCGCGCGCCGCGGTGCTGCGCGATGGTCGCGAGGTGCTTCTGAAGGTGGAGCCCGTCGATCCGCGCGACCTCTTGCGTGGCGACTATGTGCGGCTCGGCTATGAGATATCGTCCATCCCAGCCAATCTTTTCCGCAATCTCGACGATACCGGGATTAGGCCTGATGCGAGTGTCACGGTCCGGCTTTCACGCCGGAACGACGGATTTTGGCACGCAACGGATGCCTGGATCGGGCAACCCACGGATGCCGCTTCCACTGATGCCGTCGACATCTCCGGCAAGGCAACCAGCGGCTTTTTTGGCAGCGAGGACAATCAGGTCGTGTCGATTGACTATGGGCTTGAGCGATTCTATCTGCCAGAAGGCGAGGGGCTGGCGATAGAGCGCGACATGCGCACCCGCAATTTCGGCGTAAAGGCAGCCGTTGCCGCCGATGGTGCGTCGCAGATCAAGGCTTTGATGGATGGCGACACCATGCTGTTCGAAGAGCCGCTCTATTAAGCGGGCAGCTGCGGCGCTGCGGCCCGGTTGGCGTAGACGACGCCCTTGCTGGGCAACGCGGTTCGAACGAGATACGGGCTGTCATCGAAAAGGCCCGCGAGAACCGGGTTGTGGTAGACGATGAACAGCCGATGTTCAGCATCGGCAAAGGTCGCGGCCAGATTGTCGAGGACCTTGCGCATCACGACTTCACCGAACGGATTGTAGAGAAACACTACGGTGTCCCGGTTTTCGAATTGGTAATCTGCCGCGTCGCCATGGATGCAGCCTGCGGCATAGCCGCCGCGATGTTCATCCGAAAGTTTCTGCAGATTCGCGTTGGCGACAGCCGAAAGTTCGCGCGAAAACTCGACGCCGATGACTTCGGTGAACCTATAGTCGCAGGCGATCGCCAAGACCAGGCCTTTGCCGGCGCCCAGGTCGACAAAAGAAAATTCGTTATGACGGATCGGCAAGGCATCGAGGTCGGCTCTCACGGCATCCGCATTGGCAGCCTGATACCGAACGCCATGCACGAGGTTCGGGCTGTCTATATCCAGCGTCCATAGGGGCACCACGCCATCGGTATCGATTCCGTTGGCCGGGAATGAGCTGGTCGAGACAATCTTGCGCCGAGCCAGAAACCACTCGCCTGGCGCAGCAACAATCCGCCGGACGGTGTGGCGCAAACCTTTATCGCGGACAGACTGTAAAACGGACTGAAGAAGTACCGAGATTTGCATAGGCCCTTGCAAGTCGGCTGAGGCGGCACACGACCGCAAATCATCATGGGAGCTGTCGCCGGGGTACAACCATCTGATATGTCGCTATAATTTCTTCCACATCAGTCGCTGGTAAAGCAACTTACCTTTAATCGGTAGTTATGCGGCGATAGGTCGTCTCTCAGTTCACCGAACGGTACTTTCGAGGCTACTCAGGCGGATGAACGGTGTCGATGCGATCGTTATGGAGCGCTGAATGAGGGTATTGTGGCCCGTCTTTACCGCCTTTTGTGGCCAGCAAAACCAGAAAACGCACGCCTTAACAAAACGGCATGAGTAATTGTGTAATTAAAACAATTTGTTAGTCGGAAGAAAAGACGGGAAAATGGTGCGGATGATAGGAATCGAACCTACACGCCTTTCGGCACTGGAACCTAAATCCAGGGCGTCTACCAGTTCCGCCACATCCGCATTGTGACGCCCAATCTCATGTCGCCATCATTCTGTCAATGTAGGGGCGGAAATCTGCGGGAAACGGGCTGAAAAGTCGAAGATGGTTGAAAATTTGCAACGTCTATGACAAAAGGCCAGTCGAAGACGGAGGATTGTAACTGCCTGCAATCAGAAGACTGCGATAAAAACAAGCTATAACAAGCACTTATCGAATTTTTCGTTGCAGTGGGATGCCGGTGAGCTTTGCAGCGAATCCGGATTTCTGGTTACGACTTCGAAGCCACCCCGGCAAAGGAATTCCGGCAGGCTGAACGGCAGGAGCCGATTTCGCCGCGCCAGTTGACGATAACAAAGGTTTTATGATGCAGGTCACCGAAACGCTCAATTCCGGCCTCAAGCGCGAGATCAAGGTCACCGTGCCTGCTGGCGATATGGAAGCCCGTCTTGCCAAGCGGCTTACCGACGCCAAGGACAAGGTGAAGATCAATGGCTTCCGTCCTGGCAAAGTGCCGCTGCAGCATATCCGCAAGATGTACGGCAAATCTTTCATGGCTGAGGTCGTCAACGAGATCCTCAGCGACTCGACCCGCAACATCATCGCCGAGCGCGGCGAGAAGGCTGCCATGCAGCCTGAAGTCAAGATGACCGAGGACGAGAAGGAAGCCGAGAAGATCCTGGCCGGCGGCGCGGATTTCGAATTCGAGCTGTCCTACGAAGTCATCCCCGCGATCGAGATTCAGGACGCGTCGAAGATCAGCGTTACACGCCAAGTTTACGACGTGCCGGAGAGCGAAGTCGACGAACAGGTCAAGCGCGTTGCCGAATCGTCCCGCTCGTTCGAGCCCAAGGACGGCGCGGCCGAAGAGGGTGACCGCGTCACCATCGACTATCTCGGCAAGATCGACGGCGTTGCCTTCGACGGCGGCGCAGGGTCCGACCAGCCGCTCGTGCTGGGTTCCAAGGAATTCATCCCCGGTTTCGAAGAGCAGCTCATCGGCGCTAAGGCCGGCGACGAGAAGACCGTCACCGTAACCTTCCCGGAGAACTATCAGGCCACGCATTTGTCGGGCAAAGAAGCCACCTTCGAAGTCACCGTCAAGGAAGTCTCCAAGCCGGGCGAATTGGAAATCAACGACGAGACCGCCAAGACCCTGGGCCTCGAATCGCTCGAGAAGCTGCGCGAGATCGTGCGCGGCCAGATCGAGAACCAGTTCGGCGCCATGACCCGCCAGAAGGTGAAGCGTCAGCTGCTCGACCAACTCGATCAAGCCTACAAGTTCGAAGCGCCGTCCAAGCTGATCGAAGCCGAATTCAACAACATATGGTCGCAGGTGTCGCGCGATCTCGAGGCCGCCGGCCGTACTTTCGAAGACGAAGAGACGACCGAGGAAGAAGCCCGCGCCGAATACCAGCGCTTGGCAGAGCGTCGCGTCCGTCTCGGACTCGTGCTTGCCGAGATCGGCGAGAAAGCTGGCGTCACCGTTTCCGATGAGGAAATGCAGCGCGGCTTGTTCGAGACGATCCGCCGCTATCCGGCCAGCCAGCAGCAGGAAGTGTTCGAGTTCTATCGCAACAATCCGTCGGCCATGGTCAACCTGCGCGCGCCGCTGTTCGAGGAAAAAGTCGTCGATCACCTGTTGTCGCAGATTGCCGTCACGGACGAAAAGGTCAGCAAGGAACAGCTGATGGCCGAGGACGACGACGCAGCTGAGTCCGAAGAGAGCAAGCCGGCCAAGAAGGCTGGCAAGAAGGCAGCAGCTGAAAAGACCGAAGCGGCCGAAGGCGAGGAGCCCAAGAAGAAGGCTGCTTCCAAGAAAAAGGCAGCCAAGGACGCTGACGCCGAATAAGCGTCAATTCAATTTAGAAAAGAGCCCGTCGGCGGAAACCGGCGGGCTTTTTGTTTGTAAGTTTCAACTTACGAATGTCTGGCTCAGATGAGCTGCAGACCTTTCATGCTTGCCACGCCGTGCCGCCCGATGATGATATGATCGTGAATGGAGATGCCGAGCGGCTTTGCTATGTCGATGATGGTTTTGGTCATGTCGATATCGGCACGAGAGGGCGTCGGGTCCCCTGACGGATGATTGTGCAGCAAAATCAAAGCCGTCGCTGACAATTCCAAAGCTCGTTTTATGACCTCGCGCGGATAGACCGGCGTGTGGTCCACCGTTCCGGTCTGCTGCACCTCATCTGCGATCAGCGTGTTCTTCTTGTCGAGGAAGAGAATGCGGAATTGTTCGCGCTGCTCGAAAGCCATGGCCGTACGGCAGTATTCCAGGACCTGCGTCCATGAGGACAGGATTTCGCGTTTCGCGATCTCGCCCCGTGCCATCTTGCGCGCGGTGGCTGCGATGATCTTCAAATCCAGCGCGACCGATGGTCCGATGCCCTTCACCTCTTGCAGCAAGGCGACCGGGGCGCCCAGGACTTCGGAAATCGATCCAAAGCGCATCAGCAAGGCCTTTGCAACCGGCTTGGTGTCGGCGCGAGGGATCAATCTGAAAAGCAAAAGCTCCAGCAGTTCATAGTCGGCCATGGCCTCTGCGCCGACAGCCGCGAAGCGTTCCCGCAAACGGTCGCGGTGTCCAAGATAATGCGGCTTGGGTGCTTCCGGCGGCTGGGAGATTGGAAGTGGCGTTGGCACGGCAAAGCGTTCGCCAAAGAAACCGCGCTCGTCCTCGTCGCCTTCGCTCATGCGCCTTGCCCCTCGCGCAAGCGCCGAGATAGCCGGCGCCCTGCAATCTTAAGAGGGCAGGCCCGGTCGGTCGAGCCCATTTTGCGAGAGCGTAAAAATCTCGCAACCGTCCTTGGTCACGCCGATCGTGTGTTCGTATTGCGCGGACAGCGAACGGTCACGCGTGACTGCGGTCCAGCCGTCCGACAGCACTTTCACATGCGGCCGGCCGAGATTGATCATCGGCTCCACGGTGAAAATCATGCCCTCGCGCATCTCGACGCCCTCATTGGGCGTACCGTAATGCAGGATGTTCGGCGCGTCGTGGAACAGTCGTCCAACACCATGGCCGCAGAAGTCGCGCACGACCGAGCAGCGCTCCGCTTCGGCATAGGTCTGGATCGCGGCGCCGATGGCGCCTGTGCGAATGCCTGGCTTGATCGCGGCGATGCCGCGCATCAGGCATTCATGGGTGACTTCCATCAGGCGCTCGGCCGCGCGCTTGATCGTACCGACCGGATACATCCGGCTCGAGTCGCCATGCCAGCCGTCGAGGATATAGGTGACGTCGATATTGACGATGTCCCCGTCGCGCAGCGGTTTGTCGTCGGGAATGCCATGACAGACGACATGGTTGATGGAGGTACAGGTCGACTTCGTGTAGCCGCGGTAATTCAACGTGGCAGGCAACGCGCCATTGTCCATGCCGAACTCGAAGACGAAGCGGTCGATCGTGTTCGTAGTCACGCCGGGCGCGACGATTGCTGCAAGCTCGTCAAGGCATCGCGAGGTGAGCGCACACGCCTTGCGCATGCCTTCGAAGGCCTCGGCGCCATAAAGCCGTATCTGGCCGGTGTTGCGAAGCGGAGCCGTGTCGGCGTCGAGATAGGTGACCATGGATACAATGCCGGGATGAGAAAGGGATCGCGCGGAAAATCCGCTAACTGTTACTAGAGATTTGGCATTGTCTGTGGCGGGATTCAACCCACAAGCGTCTTGAACCCGCCACTTTGACTGGTTCCACGCTCACATCGCCGTTGCGCTAGCCTGCCGAAGCGGGGCGGGAGGGAGCGGACAGAGCTTTCTTGGGTCTCGGCGCATCGGGGTCGGGTGTGAGCAGATGGTCTGAATGAACCCAGCCGCGGCCATCGCCGGTCGACACCAAAAGCCACTTTCCATCCCGCGCATAGACAGTTGCCGCCGCACCCTTTTGCAAGCGGGCAAGCACCGGCGACGACGTATTGGCGCGCTGCCGCAGATTGACGGCTGTGCGGGCATAGACAATCTCGGCAGTCGAAGCCGGCTTCGCCGATGGGCGTGGGACGGGTTTCGATGGAGCAATCGACGCCGTGGTCTGTGGTCGCGGCGCAGGCACCGTCTGTAGTGGCATGGCCTGGCGAATAACAGCCTCCTGCGGTCGCCGCTCTGCAACGATGGGCTTTCTCGGCGCGGTCTGCGGCACAGGTCTCGCCGGGCGGGCGGCGACGCCGGTTTTGTCGGTGGTCGCGGCAGCCTTAGGCTTCGCCGCCGGAGTTGGCGGCGTCGGCATGCGTTGCACGGATCCCGCCGGTTTAGGAGCAGGGCGGGCAGAAGCTTCTACTGCTGCATTGCGATTGACGGGTTTCGGCCGAAAGCTCGAAGGTGGATCCTGGGTCATCGCCCAGCCGCCGGCGGCCAGCGCGCCCAGCAACAACCATCTCAGTTTTGGCAATCCGAGTCCGATCATGATGGGAGTGTGCACCCAATCGCTTAAGGCTCGGTTGATGGAGACCGGAAATGGCTCTTGTCTGTGGAAGGAGGTCAGTATTGAAATAGTTAGACGCATGGAGCCTTTTGCGTCTGCGGCGCTTGTATAATGGGCCGATCACGGCCCATTCTGAAATTTTAGAGGAAACATCATGTCCGTTACCCTGACCGACCACGAAGCCGTCAGAACCTGGGCCGCAGCGCGTATGGGGTCACCAGCGATCGTCGACATTTCGCCTGAAAGCGGCACGCAATCGATGCTCCGGATCGTCTTCGACCAGGCCGCCTATCAGGATCAGGACCGTCCTGAACGGCCACCGAACGCCGGCGGATATGATCTGGTCGAGTGGGACGATTGGTTCGAAATTTTCGACCGCGAACAGCTCGCCCTGGTCGTGCCCGATGAGGTTCCCGGCGGGCTCGACAGTTCCTACGAGATGATCAGGCGAGACGACTGACGAATGTGAGCCGCGCGAGCCCCACGCGGCGGTCTTCCGTCATGATTTGCGCACGGAGGCGTAGGCGACCACCATCAGAGCGCCGATGACGGTTATGTGCTCCATGACGACATAGAACTCCAAGGTTTTCATAGGCTCCTCCATCGCCCAGAAATTATGGGCGATGGGGATGGTCAGTGCCGTGAACACGGCAAGCGCGCCGGCGCCAAGCCAGGTCCACTTGTTCAAGATGATGAGGACTGAGCCGACCAACTGCACAGCGAGTGTGGCAACGTTGAAAAACACCGCCGGCTCAAGGCCGAAATGTGCCATCTCCGCGACGCCGGCATCGAAGTCGATCAGCTTCGCAAGGCCGCTGGCCCAGAACATATACGTAAGAACGATTCGCGCGAGATAGCCGAACCACGTTGCGCGCAGCAACGATTCGATGATTGCAGGCATGGACACCTCCGTCCGATAGAGAGTTCATTCAAGGCTGCGCGCTTGTGCGCGCCGCTTATGGAGGACGTGCTTTATAAGTTCCGATGTAACGGCGGAATGCTGGGCAAAGCGTGAGGCAGTATCGAATGTAACTGATACCGCTGACAAGGGCTGCTTGCACCTGAAACGGCTTGAGCGGCGAAGAGAGCTATCGACGAAAGAGACAGCCTCAATGCAGCCTCCGCCTCGAAATATATGAAATAGATAGAGAGAAAAACCTGGTACGCCCAAGGGGAATCGAACCCCTGTTACCGCCGTGAAAGGGTCGTTATTTTAAGGCCGACAATCCGCTAGTGTCCCCTTCTGTTCCGCTTAAGTTTTCTCTGTGTTCTGGCTCGGTCGCTGTTGTCCGGGTGTATTCGTCGGCGTATATTTGACAGATATTTGACGCATCGGACCCTCCCCACATGGCTAAGACTGTCCAAGAAGCAAAAATCTCCACCCCTGCGGCTAGGAAAAAACTCCCGGAGGGGATGCACTGGCGTGGCATAGCGGCAGATTTGCATCTGGGCTACCGGAAGGGCGCGCGCGGCGGACGCTGGCTTGCCCGATGGTATGTCGGGGATCAGAAGTACAAACAGGAAATCATTGGCACAGCAGACGATGCGGTCAAGGCGGACGGCGTGGACTGCTTGACCTTTGAGCAGGCTAAGGCGGCTGCTGCTCGGCTTCTGACGCAGCGAAGGTTGGACGCGGCCGCGGCAGAAGCTGGGCCGGTTGCCACAGTTCGAGCCGCGGTCGATGCCTACCTGATCGTGCGAGACAGTCGTGCAGCCGGTCAGTCGGGGCGCCCACAGGAAAAGAGCGACGCTCGGCAACGGATGACTAAGCACGTCATGGGAGCCGAAATCGCCGACATCAAATTGCACAATCTTAAAGAACGCGACCTTCTCAGTTGGCGGGACGGCCTGCCAAGCGAGCTTGCGGCTTCGACTGTCCGCCGCCTGATCAACGATTTCAAAGCCGCGTTGAACGCGGAGGCAAAGCGTCACCGGGAACACCTTCCCGCAGAGACGGTCATCGTCATCAAGAACGGGCTGACAGCGCCTGAGGACTCGTCGCCTGTCGCTCGGGACGACCAAGCTTTATCGGATGCGGACGTTCGGCGCATTGTCGACGCGGCTCACCGGGTGGATGCTGATGGTGGCTGGGAGGGCGACCTAGCCCGGATGGTGACGGTGCTTGCTGCAACTGGAGCGCGGTTTTCCCAAGTCGTTCGAATGAAAGTCGTGGACGTCCAGACGGCCCAGTCTCGCCTGATGATACCGACGAGTCGGAAGGGCAAGGGAGCGAAGGCCAGTTCACATATCGCTTTTCGCGTTGGCGAGGACGTCATAGCCGCGTTGAGGCCTGCCATTGCCGGGCGGCGTGGTGCCGATCCGCTGCTACTTCGGTGGCGCCACAAGCAGATTAAGGGCACAGGCACGACACCCCCCAGATGGGAGAGGGACGAGCGTGGCCCCTGGAGGCGCGCGGCAGAAATGGCCCGCCCTTGGCACGACATCACGAAGGCGGCGGGCCTGCCGGCTGATGTTGTGCCATACGCGCTGCGCCATTCGTCCATCGTCCGACAGCTTCGGCGCGGTCTCCCGGTCCGCCTCGTCGCGGCACTACACGATACCAGCGCGGCGATGGTCGAGGCGCATTACTCGGCCGCCATTGTCGATGCGCTTGATGACCTTGCGGCAGGCGCGGTCATCCCCCTGATTTCAACTGGTGGAGAGAAAGTCATTCCGCTGCGGAGCGGAACCTAGATGTTGTGTGTCAAGCGGTTTGATGCGGCTGTGGAACGATTGGGGATAACCGGAAGTCAACATGCTGCTTTCGCTGTGAAAAGGGGCCTGTGAATTACGGGTATGGAGGCCACAAGATGTAGCGAACCACTCGGCAAGCATGGTATTCTTGCCTCTAGTATTCGCACGTATGGAGAAAGAGAGATGCAGCAGGCTTATTCGGTCGACGATTTTTGTGCCGCCTACGGAATTGAGCGGACCTACGCATATTCGCAGATGAAAGATGGGCTGCTCGCGTTCCGCAAAGCTGGACGCAGGCGGTTGATCGCGAAGAATGACGCAGACGCTTGGTTGCAGAACCTGCCCAAGGGAGACGCCACTATTCAAGCCGGAGAATGAACGGGTTCTAGTTTGGCGACCGGACCCGCCCATTCCCCACAACTGAACCTCCCCACAGAGGAAACAGCTAATGGAACCCATAGCAGGGACCACCGAGTCTCGAAAATCACAAAATGCCACAGCCGAGAAAAAACCCGCTCGCGGCCAACTAAGGTTGGTTGCCAAGATCGAACCGGATGGCGGTACGGTTAAAGTCGTCGGTCGCGATGCTTGGATGCTCGAGCGACTAATCGCTGCCGGCCAGCGCGGCGTTAGGCCTGTCGATCACCCTGCACCCCGACACTCGCATTATGTCTTCAAGCTTCGTGGGTTGGGCTTCCTGATCGAGACAGTCCACGAGGCGCACGGTGGGGCATTCCCTGGCCACCATGCTCGGTATGTCCTTCATTCCCAAGTCACCATCCTCGAGAACAGGGGTATGGCGGCATGAGCGAAGACATCATCATCCAGGCAGCGCAGTGGCTGGCGACGGAGAAATCTCCACCGTCGCCGGTCATCCCGACCCTGCAGCGTAAGTTCGGGCTGGATCTGAAACAGGCATGCGCCGCTGCCCGCGAGGCGGGGCTCATTAGGGCGAGGGCGCTCTAATGGCCGAGTCGTTCGAATACAATTTGGGTGCGCTCAAAATCCGCAGGCGAGTTAAAAAGCCCGAACAGTCTGCGTTTCGGAAGCAGATCAAGCGGCTTCGCGAAATCGAGACCATCATCGAAGCTCGTTATGGCGGGCTCGTTCCTGAGACCGACGATGCCGATGCGTTTATCAGAGCCGCCGCTTTCGCCATTAACGGGCATTGCTGGTGGCTTATGCATGAGGCCTCGGGGCATGGCGGTGCAACAGGTGCAGTCCCCGATGTCGAGACATCCCTACGGGGATGGTGCGCGCGCTTCGCGCCGTGGTCGCTGCCGCGAGCGGCCGAAATTCTTCGGCCGATTTTGCGGGACCTTGTGGGGCGGAAGTACGACTTATCGGCTCAGGCCGTTGCGCTTCTGCTGATGGTTCCTTTCCATGAGCGTGACCGATTGGAGCTGAACACGGTGGGTGCCTGCGATATCTCGCCTGATATCCGCAAAGCCATAGTGGCCAATCGCAAGCGGAAACGTGACCGCGAGCGCCAACGGGCGAAACGCATGGCCGAGGGTCGCCAGAATCGCGCCTCGTATGAAGGGGGCAGTTTGGCGAAAACGCAGCCTTGGTTGGCGGAAGGGATTAGCCGTCGCACTTGGTACCGCCGTCTTGGCACAAGTCTGTCGCGAGTAGGTATCTATAACCAAGTGGGCGACACACTTGTGTCACGCCCAACGGTCGCCAGCATAGCGCCAACACCAACACCACCCACTTCTTTCCGAAGCCCCATCGCCAACATCAACGAGCGTGATGCTTGGGTTGAACAAAATCTCCCACGCATCCGAGGAGCTATGTGATGGAACAAAAGCAGCGGATATCAGGAACAATAGTGGTCTTCCCTGTGGCGAGGCGGATGGCTCTCATCCGTGAAACTGTCGACATTCTCCTAAAGCGGCATGGGAAATCGGCGGATCGCTTCTGGCATCGGGCACTAGCGCGCCTTGATGCGGAACTGGTCAATAGCGGGTTGTTAGACAGGGCGGAGATCGATCGGCAGATAGATGCCTTCGCGTCAGCAGTGATGCGTGCAATCCGGGAAGAGTGGAGAAGCGAAGCAGGAGGGACTGGCCTATGACCAAAGCTCTCCCCATTATCGGCCTCGATGTCCATGCGCTGTTCGATGACCGGCCTACGGCAGAATTTTTGGACGGATGGCGGCGCCATATCGACAGCACCGGCCACCCTGAGACCTATCCGACTGTGACCAATGCCGGCCCGACGATGAAAAGCGGCGTTGTGGTGCTATCGGAGGAAATCACGGTGCCAGTCCATCTCAGGTTGAACGGCCGGCGTGTGCCGTGTCCGCTCTGTACGCCTGGCCACGAGAAATTCGAAGTCGGCCGCATGATCTGGTTCGTGGATGAAAAGGTTGTGCGGTTCGTCGGCCGCGACTGTGCCCAGAGCCGACTAGGCGAGGACTACAAGCTGGCCGACAAGCGGTTCTCGTTTGAAAATCGGATGGGTGAATACCTTCGACGGTGGAAGGAAATCTATCCGCGCGCGGCAGAACTGAAAGTGATTCTGGATAGCCTGCGCAGCCAAGCCCGGTTCCTCCAGTGTATCGCCGAACAACTCGACCAGTATGCTCCAAGCTTCCGGGGCAACATGTTTCGGGAGTTGTCGCAAAACGCCGGCACGATCATGGTCAAAGATGACGTCGGTAAAGACCGGACCGGCCAGACCATCATGAAGCCGCGCGAACTCGGCAAGGCGCAAGGTCTCTGGCTGATGCAGCCGGACTTCATGCCGGAACCGCTCTACCTCGGCCTACGCAAGCTGGTGGAGAGCATGGAAGAGCCACCAGTCTGGCGGGTCGACATGCGCAATACCCCGGCGAAGCTGGATGCTGAAACCAAGCTGCTAAGCGAAGGCCGGGAAATCTATCAGATACCCCGACGCCTCATGGACCTGTGGGCGATGGTGGCGGACGCCCAACTTTTCCTAAAAGCTGATCATCTGGCCATGCTGGAGCAGTACGGCAACGAGTATTCCCACTGTTCGCCCTTCGCGAACATGGTGCTGCGGATCGAGGATGGCCACCTCAAGGTCAACGGCCACACTTACGGCCAACACCAAGTCGCGCGCATCATCGTTCATGCCGACGCACGCAAGCCAGTTCCGGCAGTGCCCGACTGGCTCCAGGCAATGGCCCTCAACTCTCTGACCACGAGGCGCAAATGAACAAACACGCAGCGCCACATACAGCGGCTTTCCATTTCCCGCCGCGCGACGCAAACGACTTGCTCGCCTATGACCAACAGGAATACGACGCCGGATATCAGGCACACAAGGCCTATGAGCCTGTTCCCGGCGATGAGCGCTCGCCCTCCTATCGCTGGGGCTGGGTGAGCCGACGCAAAGACGCTAGCGGTCAACCCGACGAGTTCGACGAGATTCGCAAAGCTGCCGCGCGGCTCCAGCGCCGAATGAAGCGCGGCAAGCAGGTCCGCAAGAAAAAGCCAGCGCCGCTGCCTAAGCCGGCAATCCGTGTTGACGGTGGTCGGCGCGTCAATCTCAAGGCCAAGAGGGCCGGGATAGGCATGGCGGTCGGCAAGGCTCCAGAGCCTAAGCGAACTGGTGAGCAATTGGCCGCGGATCGGCACCGATCTGCTTTCCGGGTCCGAAAGCTAAAGAAGACGGACGGCGGCGCCGAAGGATCGGTTGTGACGAAGGTCAATGCACGGCTCGGTTCTACCCGCCACATCGTCATTCAGACGCTTCGCTCCAAGCCGGGCACATTCGAGCGGCGGTATGGGAAGAAGCAGCTTCCGCAGTTCCACGCCGGCAGCTACCTTGCCAGGCTCTACGAGCGGGCGGGCATCGCGATTGCCAGTTCTGCTGATTTCCTCCGGGGTACGTCATCGGGCTACAAGACGGGGCTTCCCGATGGGCGAGTGGCCGCTATCGATGCGCTGCACGGTTTTCACGAGGATATGGGCAGGGAGCAGGCACAGCGGCTCATCGACTACTGCGTCGTCGGGCTGACCTCATTCGAGATTGCCAAAAAGCATGGAGAGGCCGAACGGGATATGGCCAAAATACTGGATCGCGATCTGAAGGACTGCGCAATCTGCTTCAAGATGTTGGGGAAGCATGGATAGTTTCGCCTCCGAAACGAATTGACGTTCTGCGCGAAACAGCTTATGAATTTGGCAAGTTCAATAACTGCGCCAGTGGCCCGCAAGGAGTTTTCCAAGCGGGCTTTTCTTTGCAGAGCTTAATCAATTTCTGGGATGACGCATCAAACCAAAATTACCGCTGTAGCCACGTCCCGTTTGACTGGCACTCCTGCACTGGTATCCGAGCACCACTGGAATAACGCTGGCCAGCGTAGTAGCAATCCGCACGGGCGGCGGCGGTCGATGACGCGTATGCGGCCAGCAGCAAAGCAATAACCGTTGTGATCTTAATCATCTCGTTTCTCCTTTTAACTCTCCCATGAGAGATGAAGTCTGGAGCAAGCAGCGAGATGAAAAGTCGGTCGCCACGTGTCGTCTCAGGACGGCTACTCGCTGATAAAACTCATAACGGCCGAGAACGTGATGCCAGGTGCTTGGGGTGAAGTTCCCGACGCTTTCACGTTGTCGCCATCAACTTGTCCGTTTATCTTGATGGTGACTTGATCAGCTCCAAATACCGAAGTTACTCCAGCATTGGATGTATGCCTATCAATGGAGATATCGGCTGTAAGATTATTCCCCTCCTCACTATAGGTTCCAACGTAGTACATCCCCGCATCCCCGCCCCACAGCCTTCCGTTTGACGCGAAAACTACGCCAGAGCCTGACCCTAATGGCGTTTGAAAATGCACTCGATATAGACCAGATTTCATTGCTTCCTCCCAGTTTGCACAGCCCAGCAGATCACAAGCGAAGTAACGAGTCGAATCATCCTGGAATTGACGATGGGCGCGATAGACCTCTCGTAGAAAGTCCCTGCTTCGGCAGGGTTCAGGGCGTAAGGGGATCGATCAGGTTCCGCAAAACCGCTCCGAATAGGATCAATGCTGCTCCAAAGCCGCATATGATGGTGATAACCAGCGTTACGATCCAGACCGGCATGACCACCCTCTGCACCAGAGTATTGGTATCTTTTGCGATCTCCGCGTGGCGACGCAGGAATTCTTCAGCTGGAAGGGGTTCGATCAACATCTTTCGGATTTTGAGCTGATTGGCGGATACTATCAGCATCTTAAAGACCTCGAACAGAACGAAGAAGAACGCACTGGTCCCGAGCAGCAGTGCAACGGACAGAGTTGCGAACTGGCTTAGGAAATCCCTGGTGTTCCCCCAAATTGTGAAGAGGCCTGCGTAAGCCCCGAAGATGATCACGGTCGTGTAAGTGGATGCCGAATTGTATGCTGCGGATTGTATCTCCAAGAGCGTATCTTTGACTTTCTGGGCCTGATGAGAGGCAGTGCCAAAAGGATCGGCCATAGGCATGTCAAACTCCCCGCCGTGCGATAATAAATGCCCAAAAATGGAGGCTATATTATTCCGGGCTGCCGCCACACTTGTCAAACAGCAGGCTGATAGCGCCAGCGTCCTGTCTACCCTAACGGATTTGCCAACTATCGGCAGGTTTGTCCGCATCTTGCTGCTGGACCTCAAATAATCATCATGTCAGTTCTCATCCGTTGAACCGGCCGCACTACCGCAGCCAGGACGCAGGGCAATACCGCAAGCTTTATTCCGATCCGCGCTGGTGTGGCCCTCATGGTCTCCGAAAGCGTGTCCTGCTCCGTGACGGCTATGTCTGCCAGTGGGCAGGCTGCGGCCGATCCCTCATCGGTAAGGGCAATGCCCCGAACGCGCCGGTCGTTCACCACGTCGAGGACCACAAGGGCGATCTGGAATTGTTCTTCGACGAAGAGAACTGCATGTCGACCTGCAAAGAGTGCCACGACAGGGACGCGCAGCGAATGACACACCGGGGCTACATCTCAGGCCATGACGTTGACGGGAGGCCAATCGATCCCGGCCACCCTTGGAATAGGTGATCTTGATGATGGACGATTGGGGCGGAGCGCAGTGGCTTATCATCTTCCTGCTGTCGGTGCGCACGGTCCTTGGCTACGCGGCTGCTAGTGGGATTGTCACGTTCGATGATAGGCCCGTATCGCCCGGCGCCCGCAACATCACAAACCGCATCCTCGACATCATCTTCCTCGCCGTCCTCGTTTGGGGCGGCTTCTTCTAAGAGGCCCGAGCATGGATATCGTACTGGCTGAGTGGAGCGACGAAGAACTCGCTGCCGAACTGGACGCATGGGCTGACCACGGCCATAGCAACAGGCTGCTGACTGAGAACTACAGCGAGGCCGTGGCCGAGTTCGATAGGCGGATCGGTACGCCTAAGCCCGCTCCCGGCGGCTTCTATCGCAAGCTGCTGCTGCGGAATAACTCCCAGGCGGTGGATGATCTGGTCAGGACGCATCAGGCAAAGCGAGAGGCGAAGGTTATTGGCCACATGCTCTACGAGGAAGTTCGCAAGCTGGTGGCTTTGGCGTGTGAGTGTGGGGCATCATCTATCGATGTCGTCTACGAGAGCGAGGGGGATGTCCGTATCGGCATCTATCCGCTGGCGCATGGGGACAAGTCATGAGCACCGAACTCGATAAGGCTCTCGCCTACTGGAAGAGCAAGCACCGCCACCCAAAGGCACAGGTCTATGCCCAAGCCATAGAGGCGAAGATCAAGGGTGAGCCGACAGACAGCCTGGTCGTCGACCATGAACTCGCCAATGCCATCGCCTTCGGTACCTACAGTGCCAGGGACGAAGGGGAGACAGCACAAGAGACGCCAACACCCGAACCGAAGCCTCGAAAGGGCCGAAAGACCGGATCGAAGGGTCAAGAGACCGGGGAGGGGACCGAAAAGGCACCTCAGAGCCCGGACCACCCCCCTAAAGTTTAAAGACCCCCTCCGACCCCCAGACCCGAGCCCCTCCAACATTTTCACCCAGATCAATCCGCAAGAGGGGGTACGGGTTCGTCATGCCGATCACGCCAATCCAGCCCCGATACAATCAGGTTTTCAAGGGCAACAAGTCCCGCGCAGAGCTCGCAAAGCTGCTGTGGAAGGACACGGTTGCCGCTCTCACCGACGCCGACGCCGTGACGCTCGCCAATCTAGCGCGGGCTGATCGTTATGTGCGGGCGAAGGTTGAGTACGAAGACCTCTATCCCGATGCGGTTGCCAAGGGTCCGGTCAAGGTCGGGCCAAACGGCGGCGACGTGTTCAGTTTCGAATGGTCGGCGGTCGAAAAGTTGAACGACCGATTGCTCAAGCTGGAAAAGGCGATGTTCGGGGAGGCTGTTTCCAAGCCGGTCGAGAAGAACCTTGGGACCGGGAGAACGCCTAGTGACGAATTCCTCGGACCCAACAACGGATTACGCCAATAGGGTCGTATCGGGTGAGATCATTGCCGGCCGGTTCGTCCGCGCATCGTGCAAGCGTCACCTGAAAGACCTCAAGACTGGGCACAAGCGAGGACTGCGGTTCGACACGGAGGAAGCGGCGCGAGCCCTTCGGTTCTTCCCTGCGATGTTCACGGTGACAGCCGGGGCAAAGGAGGGGCAGCCGTTCCACCTTCTCGACTGGATGACCTTCGTGGTCGGCAGTCTGTTCGGGTGGCGGAATGCGGATGGCAGGCGGCGATTTCGACATGCCTGGATCGAAACCGGGAAGGGCCAAGCCAAGTCGCCGCTTATGGGTGCTATCGGCGTCTACATGATTGGCTACTGCGGCGTGAAGCGGGCGGAAGCCTACGCAATCGCCAACGACCGCGACCAGGCCAAGGTGCTGTTCGCTGATGCCGTCGCATTGTGCCGGGCTCCGATCCCAGAGCGCGGCGACGATACGCTCGAAAGCCTCGGCAAGGTCATCATTCGCGGCGTCGGCGACAACGCCTGGAAGATCGAACACCCTGCGACGGGATCGAAGTTCCTCCCGATTGCCTCGGCCGACAGCATCTCGGGACCGAAGCCCATCGCCGTTTTCGGTGATGAGATCCACGAAATGAAGACCGACAAGGCTATCCAGCTTTGGAAGGCCGCTATCGACAAGATGTCCGGCGATCCGCTGATGATACTCGGTACGAATACGCCGGCAGCCGACCAGGCAGTCGCGACCGATCGATCCGAGTTCTACCAGCGCGTGGCCGAAGGTGTAATCGAGGACGACAGCGCGTTCTCGTACATCGCTCGGGTAGATAAGAACGACAAACCCTTCGAGGACGAAAGCTGCTGGGTGAAAGCCTTGCCGGCGCTGGGTGTGACCTACCCGATTGAGAACGTCCGAACTCGGGTTAAGACCGCAAAGCACATCGCATCCGAGAGACTGGCCACTGAGCGCCTGTATTTCGGCATCCCGGTCGGATCGTCCGGTTTCTGGCTCTCAGATGAAAGCGCGTGGCGGGCGGTTCAGGGGCAGATTTTTGAGGAGAAACTGAAGGGGCTTCCCTGCTTTCTCGCTCTCGATCTGTCGCGAAAGAACGACTTGACCGCGCTTTCCGCATGCTGGCGCGACAGCTTCGACAAGCTGACCGTGCGCACAAAATACTGGACCACGCGAGGCGGGCTGAAACGCCGCGAGGCAGAGGACCGGATACCCTACGAGGCTTACGCCAAGGAGGGTCATGTCACGATCTGCGAGAGCGAGACCATCGACTACACCTTCGTCGCGCAGGAAGTGAAGACGATGACCGTATCGCACCGGGTGGACAGCCTGACTGTCGATCCGGCCTACGTCTCCGACTTCATCGACGCCTGCGGACAGGTGGGATTGGCGGTCTGGCGATACATGGGACCGGACAAGTCGGCAGGCAGTGGCCTGAAGATTGTCACCCATGCCCAGGGCACGAAAATCGCCTTCGAAGACCGGCAGTTGTGCATGCCGCACTCGATCAGCCGCATGACCGACAAAATCCTCAACCGCGAAATCCTGATCGAGGCGAACAAGATGACTGATGTCTGCGCTTCGAACGCGGTTCTTCACACGGATGGCATGGGAAATTCGATGTTCGACAAGAACCGCTCCCGTGGCCGTATCGACGGCATGGTCTCGAAAGCCATGGCGGTCGGCGCCTCCAAGGCTGAGCGCAAAGGCAAGCGCAGCTACATGGAAAGCGGGGTCTTGTTCTCATGAGGATGCAACTGGACTTCTCGTGGCCGTTTTCGAAAAAGGCGGCCGATTACGACCGGAATGGCAATCGGTTCTACAACGAGTACATCGTCGAGCGTCAGATCAACGGGACAAACCTGCATCTGCGCGTGACCGCCGCGCTGGCTGCTGGCCTTCGTATCGCTGAAGGGGTTGCGGCGCTGCCCATCATCGTCGGTACGAAGAAGTACGACAGCCAGGCGCGCGTGATCCGCACGCCGATGATCGAGGGCGATCTTGTCGAGCGGCTTTCTGTGGCTCCGAACGACTACATGACGCCGGTCGAGTTCGTCGAAAACCTGACGCTGCACGCGGTGTTCGAGGGCGTCGGCCGGGCGTACATCGACCGGGGCTACAAGAAGATTATCCGGCGCCTGATCCCCGTCAATGAGGGTAACGTGCAGGTCCGCAAAGACCCGGAAACCGGCAAGGCTATCTACTCGGCGAACATTCCCGGCCTTGGCCGCATGGGGAACCTGACGCGGCGCGACTTCATCGAGATCAGCAACCCGCGTTGGCTCGACATCGAAGGCTTGGACATCACCGCCGAAATCAAGAAGGTGTTGAAGCTTTCCGCGCTGCTCGAAGAGAGGCAGACCGATGACGGCAAGGCAAAGGGTGTTCGCGGCTACATCACGTCCGCCGATCAGCTTTCGCCGGAAGCCGCTGCGTCCGTCAAAGACGCTCTCAAGGACAAGCTGCCGAACACGCCGATCTTCGACAGTGGCGCCGAGTACAAAAGCATCGTGCCTACTCAGGCAGAGATGGAGTTGCTGGCGACCCGCAAATTCCTGATCGAGGACATCGCGCGAGCTTACGGTATCCACCCGATTTTCCTGGCTCACGATGCGGCGGGCCAGTCGCTCACGCGCATCACTGATGCGATGGACTACCACCGCACCGTCACCCTGTCGCCGTGGGCGCGCCGTTGGGAGCAAGGGATTGCGTTCTCGATGTTGACCGCCGGGGAATATGTGAACCTCGACGAAGAACAGTTCTATCGAGGCGACCTGAAGACGCAGGGCGAATATTCCGCCAAGGCGCTCGGAAACAACACCGCCTGGGAAACTCAGAACGACGTGCGAACCCGCATGGGCAAAAACCCTGTCGAGGGCGGCGATGACATGCCCAAGAATGAGGCCGGAAATGCAGATCGAAACCAAGTTCAGCAAGATCGAACCTGACGCGGTGAGCGAAGCGGGCGAGTTCGCCGGCTACGCCACACGGTTCGGGATCAAGGATGACGGTGGCGACATCGTTATGGCCGGGGCTTATGCCAAGAGCCTTGGCGTTCGCATGCCGAAAATGCTGTGGTCGCATCGCGGCTGGGAGCCTATCGGCATCTGGACCAAGGCTTTTGAGGACAACATTGGTCTCCGCGTCGAGGGCAAGCTGGCGCTGGCCACCACCAAGGGACGCGAGACGCACGAACTGATGAAGATGGGAGCCGTCAACGGCCTCTCCATCGGTTACATCACGCGCAAATCCGACATTCGCGGCAACGCCCGCCTACTTCAGGAACTGGACCTGCACGAGGTCTCGGTCGTGACCTTTCCGATGCAGGCCGAGGCTACCATCGACGCGGTGAAGGGCGTCGAAGACATCATTTCAGGTGCGAAGTCCGGTGATTTCGTTCCCCTCAAACGTGCCGTGGAAGGTGCCTTGCGTGACGCGGGCTTCCCGGCATGGCTGGCAAAGGCGCAAGCCGCGCTGGCTCCCCAAGCTCTGAGCGATGGATCGCGTGACGCATCCGCTTCGGAGATCGCGAAGCTCATCAAAGACAGCTTCAAAATCTGACGATCCATCAACAGGAGAAACCCCGATGGAAATGGAAATCAAGGCGGCGCTTGATGCCGCGACCAAGGAAATCGGCGACAAGCTTGCCGAGGTGAAGAAGTCCCAGACCGAGCTTTCCGAAAAGCTTCAGGTGCTGGACGAGAAGAAGGCTGCCGGCCAGGATCTGACCGATATCAAAGGTCATGTCGAGACCAGCCGCAAGGAACTGACCGAGCTTGGCGAGGCCGTCACCGACCTGACCAAGAAGATGAACAGCCGCCACGACGAAACCAAGTCCATCGGCCGCATCATAGCGGAACAGAAGGATTTCGGCGCCCGTCTCATGGCGAATGAGCGGATCGAGGTGAAAGACATCACTTCGGCATCGTTCGGCAACGTCACCCTTCCGGCCGGCGCGCGGCGTCAGGGCACCCGGATGATCGATCCGGTCAATCAGGCGCTGTTCCTGCGGGACATCATCCCGACGCTCGCAACCAGTGCTGCGGTGATCGAGTATCTTCAGGAAACCGGCTTCACCAACAACGCCGCGACCGTTGCCGCAGGCGCCCTCAAGCCTCAGTCGGACCTCACCTTCGCGGGCAAGAGTGCCCCTATGGTGAAGATGGCTCACTGGTTCCGCGTCAACGAGGAAACCCTTGACGATGTGGACGGCATGGAGGGCTACATCAACCAGCGCGGCATCTATGGTCTGATGCTGAAGGAGGAACTGGAAGTCCTCAACGGCCCCGGCACAGCCAACCGCGTCGACGGCCTGGTCGCGAACTCGACGACCTACGATAATACCATCGTGCCTACCGTCACACCGGTGAATGCGATGGACGATATTCGTATCGCCATTGCCCAGGTGTCCGACGCCGACCTGATGGCGACCGCCGTGGTGATGAACCACCTAGACGCCGCCGCGCTCGACCTGTCCAAGGATGCGGACGGACGCTACCTGCACCCGGCCTTTGCCGGCAACACCGCATGGGGCCTGCCTGTAGTGCGCACCAAGGGCCTCGCACAGGGCAAGTTCATTGTCGGCGGCTTCGTCGGCAACACCATCCTGTGGCAGCGCAAGGGTATCGAGGTCCGCCGTTCGACCGAAGACCGCGACAACTTCATCGCGAACAAGGTCACGATCCTCGTGGAGGAGCGTATCCAGCTTGAAACGCTCCGCCCCGAAGGCATCGTCTACGGCGATCTGACCGACGCGACTCCGTAAGTCACGAACGGATATGGAAGGGGGTTTTGGCCCCCTTCTTCTCTCCCAGCGAGGCAAGCCCATGAAGATTGTCCAGTCCGGTGAGCCGGTGGGCGAGGTTGTCTCGCTCGAACTACTGCGGAAACAGGTGCGCAACGCCGACGACGCAGGCGTCTACACCGAGGATGATGACGGCTTGCTTCAGCAGTATCTCGATGCTGCCGTTGAGTGGGTGCAGGACGTGTGCGGGCAGGTTCTCTTGAGGACCGCGTTTAAGGCGACCGGCACCGATTTCGCCCTCGACTTCAAGGGCTACCCCGACCCCGTGGTTTCCTCGATCACCTATCTCGACGAACTCGGAGCGCCGGGAACAGTCAGCGGTTTTGAGATCAAGGACGGATACCTGATCGTCGAGAATGCGCCGACCGTCTCCGCCGTGACCATCCTATTCGAGGCTGGCCTGGGCGCCGGCAACATTCCGACAAAGTTGGTCCAGGCAGCACTTCAACTTGCCGAGGCCTTCTACGACAAATCGGGCGACGGCATTCCGGCCGGGGTGAAAGCCATGGTTGCCCACCATCGCAGCTTTGCATTCTAACGAGGAGCCACACCATGGCACGCGTTCGATTTACTGACGACTTCGACTATCGGCCCAGGTTCGGCGTGACCATCGCTTACAAGAAGGGCATGGAAGAAACGGTCCGCCGCGAGTGCGCCGATGAGGCCATTGCCAAAGGCGTCGCCAAGGAGATCAATCCGCCGCGTCGTGAGCGAAAAGCCAAGGCGAAGGCAGGCAAAGGAACGCTGGTCCAGGCGACAAAAGAGAAGGTGGGGCCAGACGGCTGGGTTCAACACGAAAAGGTCGGGCAGCCCGTTTGGCAACCTGAGCCGCCTCTGAGCCCAGAGGAAGGCAACGATGCCGGAAGCCAGTGAGCTTCGAAACCGTGTCGCCTTCGACAAACGACCGAAGGCAGATGACGGCGCGGGCAATAAGCGCGGCGCTTGGCAGGAGCAGTTCAAGCAACTGGCGGGGTACGTGTACGCTGGCGGCGGTGAGGCGGTTATGGCCGCGCGGCTGGAAGGACGCGGCGTCGTCAAGGTTCGTTTGCGGTCTAGTTCGCAAACCCGCTCAATCCGGTCGGACTGGCGCATGAGAGACGTTCGGACCGGCGCCGAGTACAACGTCAAGCAGGTCGATTTCGAGACAGATCGCCGATGGGTTTATCTCGTCGTAGAGCGAGGGTCTGCCCCATGAGCATGAAGTTCGTCGGCTTCGAACGTCTCCGCCGGAAAATGGCGCGCATCCCCGATAGCATCAAGAAACGTGCCCAGGCCGACCTGATGCTTGCCGGCCGGGAGATCAACATGCTCCAGCGCGCCCTTGCACCGCAGGATGACGGCGTTCTGCGCGGCACCATTCGAACCGAGCCGATCAACGACGCCATCGGTCCTGCCGTCGCGATCCGCGCCGGTGGGCCAGAGACGACAAAGCCGGTCCGCGATTCTGAAAAGGGCACCTCACCCGAGATCGACTACGCGGTCGAGCAGGAATACGGCAACGAGCACATGAAGGCGAACGCCTACTTCTGGCCTGGCTACCGTGCGCGCAAAAAGCAGGCGCGGAAACGGATGGTCGAGGGCATGCGCATGACGCTCAAAAAGGGCGGTAAATGAGCGATCCGCTTCTCGAATTTCGGCTGCAAGTGGCCTTCGTCACCCTTCTGACCGGTCTCGGAACGGAAGCCGGCGAGCGGGTCTATGACGACATTCCGGAAGCGGAAGAGCGCGCGGCCGATACAGGTGCTGCGTTCCCCTACATCAGTGTCGGGCCGGGGCAGCTTATTCCCATCGACGAGGAATGCTGGGATCGGTCGCAGTTCTATCACCAGATCGATGTCTGGTCCCGCGAACCAGGCTTTCCGGAAGCTAAGAAAATCGCCGGCGAAATCCGGTCCGCCCTGCATGAGAACGAGCAGGCGCTGACCATTGCCGGCCACGTCCTTGATCGCATCAGGGTCGAGAGCATCGACTATCTGATTGATCGGGATGGGCTCACCCATCGAGCCCGCATGCTCGTGCTGACGGAAACGCAGCCCGCCACCTAACGCCTACCTCACATCAACCCGGCCGCGTGGACGGCCTTTGACTTGGAGAGCCACCATGGCCACCACGAAGAAGCTTTTTATTGAGTTCGGCGACGGTGCTTCGCCGGAAGTTTTTAAGTACAACTGCACGATCAACACGTCACAGGACTTCACCGTCGAGGCGACGACCGTCGAGGCGACCGATCCGAACTGCGAATTCCCCGACGCGCCTGGCTGGGTTCTGCGTTCGGTCGACACCCTGTCGGCGAATTTCAACGGCGCCGGCACGACTGACCCGCTGAGCTACGCCGTGCTTCGGCAGCACATGCTTTCCGGCGAACCGTTCAACGTCCGCGTCCGGATCGATCTCCCGCTCGCTGCCGGTGGCGGCTACTACGTTGGCCGGTATGTCATGACCTCGCTTGGCGTCGCCAAGGAAGGCAAGGGCTATATCACCTCGTCGGTCGCGGCACAGAGCGACGGCGAAATCGTCTGGGTGGATGCTGCGGCCTGATCATGGCAAAGACCATCAAGCTTCCCTTCGCCGGTGACATGCGCAGTTTCCGCCTTGGCATCGGCGAACTTCGGGAGATGCAGGAGAAATGCAACGCTGGGCCGGCAACGGTCCTCGCGCGGCTCATGTCCTTCCAGCCCCAGGCCGCAGACGCACTGCGGCCGCGCCCCGAGAACTACCAGTTGGGCGAGGCCGACCCCGATTTCATAGCGGATCAGAACATCTTCGCGCTCACCCGTCAGATCGGCGGCGATTGGCGTGTTGACGATGTGCGCGAACCGATCCGGCTTGGGCTGATCGGCGCGGGCACCACAACCACGGAGGCTGTCGGGCTGGTGATGCGCTACATCGACCAGGCCGACGAGTGGACCTCCAATATCGGCCTGTCAGCCTCGATCCTTCTGCACGCGCTGATGGGCGAGCAGGACGACAAGGTGGGAAAATCGGCGGCGGAGACGACCGAGACGAAGGCGACGGGCGCCTAGTCTTCTCCGCTTATTACGGCTGGGGCGCCGTGATGGGCTACACGCCCGATCAAATCGACCGGATGTCGCTCTGGGAATTCTCCGCGTGCCAGTCGGCATGGATGAAGGCCAACGGTCCCGAACAGGAACCAGAGGCACCCTCGCTCGCCGAACACCAGGCGATGGTCAACAAAATGACCGTCAAAGTCTGACCCTCCAAGGAAACCATGATGGGCGTCACCGTCGAAGAACTCCGCGCGACGCTCCGCCTGGAGCTTAAGCCTTACGAGCGTGAACTGCAGAAATTGCAGGGCGTCAACTCGAAGTCGGCGCGCCAGGTCGAAGCGACATGGCGGGCGACAAACCAGAGGCTCAACAGCGTCGGCAAAAGCATGGCGCGCAGTCTCGTGGTTCCGTTGACGGGTGTCGCGGCTGCAATGTCGGTTCGGGAAGTCCTGAATTACGCCGACGCATGGACGGGCGCGAAGAACAGCCTTGCCGTCGCCGGCGTCACAGGCACCAAGCAGGCTGACATTCTCGACCGCCTCTATCAGTCGGCGCAGAAGAATGCCGCGCCGATCAGCGCCTTGGCCGGACTTTATGGCAAAGCCGCCCAGGCGTCCGACAACCTTCAAGCTTCTCAGAGCGATCTGCTGAAGTTCTCGGACGGCGTAGCAACGTCGCTGCGCGTCGAGGGCAAGAGTGCTGCCCAGGCGTCCGGCGCGCTGACGCAGCTGGGCCAGTTGCTCGGGCAGGCTCGCGTACAGGCTGAAGAGTTCAACTCGGTCAATGAGGGCGCACGGCCGATCCTGATGGCTGTCGCGGCCGGGCTCGATGCGGCCGGCGGATCAGTCTCCAAGCTGAAGGAACTGGTCAACGACGGGGAAGTCTCGGGAAAGCAGTTCTTCCAAGCCTTTCTGCGCGGGCTGCCGGTCGTCGAGAAGATGGCGGCGAATGCCACGCAAACCATCGACCAGGGCATGACGAAGGTGGCCAACGCGCTCACCAAGTACATCGGCCAGACCGACAGCGCGCTTGGCGCTTCGCAGCGCCTGGTTGCCGGCCTCAACCTTCTCGCCGACAACTTCGACGAGGTTGCCGATGTCACGCTGATCGTCGCGGGCATCATTGCTGGCGCTCTGGTCGGTCGTTCCATCGCCAGCATGATCTCCAGCTTGGGCTTGGGCACAGCGGCAATCCTTCGCTTCACGAAGGCGATGATCGCGGCGCGCACGGTCGCTCAGACCGCCACGGCCATCGGCGGACTGTCCGCCGCTGCTGGTCCTATCGGGATCGTGCTGGGCACCGTTGCGGCGGGTGCTGCGATGTATTTCGGATCGGAAGCCCTGGAGGCAGCCGACCGCACCGAGCGCCTGACTACGGAAATGAAGGATCTCGGTCTCCTGTCCGAGGAAACCTCTCCGAAGATTGATGGTGTCACCAAGTCGCTGGAAGATTTGGCCGCTGATGAACTCCGCAAGAAGTTGAAGGACATCAACGACGAGCTTGATCGGATGAACGATCGAAGCTGGACGAATGTCTTCACTGGCGGCATCGAGACCTTGGCAGATGCGGAAACCCGTATCGGATCGACCCTTTTGCCCCAGAGCCGTGCCTCTGCGGCGGACAAGGATGCTGCACGCCGTCTGAGAGACCTGATCAAGGCAGCAAAAGAGGGCTCGCTGACCTCTGAAGAGGTGCGGGCGAAGCTCGACGAGATTGCCAAGATCGAAGTGTCCGACCGCATGGAAGGCCTGTTCGGCGTTCTGCGAAAGGTTCTTCCTTACATGGAGGGCTTGCGCAAGCACGCCGAGGGCACCGCAAACGCGCTGAAGACTGTCGGATCGATCCGCGTCAATGACGACGAGCGCGGCAGGTTTCTGGCCGACCGGCGCGCGCTGGCGGAAGATCAGCGCAAGACGAAGGAGTTTCTGGACCAGCGCGACGCTGATGCCATGCGCACGGACCTTCAGCGCGACATCGACACGCGCACCAAGGCCATTCTCAAGGCTGCCGACGACATCGGCGTCAATCTGACGGAAGCCGCTGCCCGCATACAGGCGCAGGGCGAGATAGCTGCGGAAGCCCAGGTCAAGGCGACGACTGCCGCAGTCGGTTCCGCCTCGGACATCATCAAGAAATTTGAGGGGTTTCGCGAAAACCCGTATTGGGATGTGAACGCCTACCGGGTTGGCTACGGCTCCGACACCATCACCTTGGCGGACGGCACGGTCCAGAAGGTCGTGCAGGGTATCTCCGTTTCCGTGAACGATGCCAATCGTGATCTTGTTCGGCGCATCGGAGAGTTTCAGGATGGTATCCGCGCCAAGATCGGCGGCGGCACCTTCGATGCGATGTCGGATAATCAGCAAGCCGCGCTGACATCCATCGCATATAACTACGGCTCTCTTCCCGACCGCATCGTCGCTGCAATCCGGACGGGCTCATCCGAGCAGGTCTATGCCGCAATCAAAGGGCTCGGAAGCGACAACAAAGGCGTTAATCGCGACCGGCGAACCCAGGAGGCAGAGCTTTACCTGTCGGGTGCGTCCCCGATGGCGCAGGACAGCGTTGCGCGGCGCGAAAGCTTCCAGCAGTCGCTCGAGGAGCAAAAGCAGTATATCGCTTCGCTTCAGGCCGAGACCGCGATCAGGACGACGCTCAACCCGCTGATCAACGATTACGGGCAGGCCATGTCGACGGTCGAGGCCGCGCAATACCTGCTCACGACAGCGCAGCGCGAAGGCACGGCAGCGGGCCGCGAACTCAAGGACGTTCAACAGCTTCTCTATGGCGATCTGTCGAAGCTGTCGGCGGAGGCGCGCAGCCAGGCCGAGGCCATGCGCACCTTGGCCCAGAAGACGGGCGAGGCGGAAGCCGCAGGCGTCCAACTTGCAGAGAGCCAAGGCAAGCTGCAAGAAAGCCTCAAGCAGTCGTCTCAGTTCGGCAAGGACATTCTCGGCGGGTTCATCAGCGACCTGAAGGCCGGCAAGAAAGCATCCGAGGCGCTGGCCGACGCTCTCGAAAAGGTGGCCGACCGGCTGCTCGATGTCGCACTCAACAGCATCTTTGACGGCAGTGTCGCCGGATCGGGCGGCGGCTTGCTCGGCGGATTGTTCAAGTGGCTGTTCGCAAGGGACGGGGGTACTGTCCGCAAGGGTGATGAGCGCGCCGGTGGCGCTCCGGCTCGACGCATGAAGGGCGGCGGCAGGGTACGCGGCCCCGGTGGCCCGACCGGCGACAAAATCCTCACTCTTCTGAGCGACGGCGAACATGTCACGCGCGCTGCGATGGCGAAGAAGTACGCCCCGCTGCTTGACGCCATCAACAACGGCACTCTCCCCGATAGCCTGATCCCGAAAATGCGCGCGGGTGGCTGGGCTGGTGTGCGGGCTCCCTCCATTCCTTCCCTGCCGGCCAGGTCCGGCCGCTTTGGCGAGGTGCTGCGGATCGAGCTTCAGGACGACACAGGCCGTATGGCTGACATTGCCGACCGGCGTATCCAGACGGCATCGGGACCGTTGGTCGAGTTCTCGGTTGTCCAGAGCACCAAGGTCGGACGCAAGGCTCTGCCGAACCAGCTCCAGAACCATCAGAAGCGCGGGACGATGTGATGCAGCGGAAGATTATCGACCTGCCTCGCATGTTCGGTCCGCTGGTTTCGGAATGGAACATCAATCCGCGCGGTCGCTCGGCCGGCGAAGGCGTCACCGGTTCGGAGCAGGTCAACTACGGCGTTCAACCACGGTGGGAGGCCACCTTGAACCTGAGTGGGTTTCGGCCTGCCCAGGTGCTGGCGTGGCGGGCGATCAAGGCCCAGATGCGCGGTCGCGTGAACATTCTGCGCGTCCCGCTCTGCGACATGCACCGCACGACATGGAAGCAGCTCGGCATCGCCGCGCCGCTCGATCCGGGCTTGCCCTACGGTGACGGTACGCTGCACAGCGACGGCACCGGTTACGAGCCGGAGAACTACTTCTTCGCGCCGGCGACCATTGAGGCCGGGGCAGAAGATGTCACGTTCAATGCCTCGCTGTTCAACGATGCGCTGAAGGTGGGGCAGTGGTTTTCGCACAACGATTGGCCCTATCTGGTGACGGGTATATTCGACGAGCCGGGCGGGCTTACGCGCTATACCATCGAACCGCCCATGAGGCGAGACATCCCCGCCGGCGGTATCGTCAAGCTGGCCGCGACCGCGCTCATGGCGTTCTCGAAAGACGATGAGGGTCGCATGTCTCTCGACATGGGCAAGCGCGGTGTCGCCACGCTCAACCTCGTCGAATGGGTCAACCGGCCATGAGCATCGACGACACCGATTTTCGCGCCGAAGTCATCGGCGTGATCGACTTGATTGAGCTCGATACCACCGAGGGCATCTGCCGTTTCATCTTGGGGCAAGATGGATGGTTCAAGGATGTCAATGGCAATATCTGGGTAGGCTCGAAACTGACGGCCTGCTCTGAAATCGAGTTCTCGATCAACGGCACAGCGCCCGGTACCGAACTGACCTTCTCTTTCATCCAAGACCCGGAAGAGGAAGATCTGATTGCCCAGGTCAAGGCGATGGGCGTCGCGGCGGTGCAGGGCAGGGACGCCCGGTTCTATATCCAGACGTTGGAGACGACGAGCGAGTTCTTCCGTCCGGTCGCAGCGCCGCAGTTGCTGACGACACGCGTGATGCAAAACATCGGCTACGCCTTTGAGGGACCGCAGATCAGGCGGCTCTCGTTGACGGTCGAGGGTGCATTCAACCTGCGGAGCAAAGCAGTCGGCGGGCGTTACAATACGGCCGACCACTCGCGCCGCTGCGGGCATCCGAACCCGTCACTGGAGTTCATGCCGACCAACAACTCCGACGAACAATCCCTGTTCGGTCTCTAGGCATCAGGACATCATGGATCATCTCTACGCGCACCTCCACCGGTGGATGGCGGAGCCATTCGTCTGGGGCAAGTCCGACTGCATCTTGTCGCTCGCCGACTATGTGATGTCGCTCGGCCACCCGGACCCGGCAGCGAAGTGGCGCGGCACCTATGACAGCGCCCTGACGTGTCAGCGGGTGAGCGGATTTCTCAACGATCCGGTCCGACTGATCGAGGAGGGCGTCGCACCGCTTGGCTTTGCCCGCGTCCAGCAAGCGGAACGCGGCGATATCGGCGTGATCCGGTTTACCGATGACGGCAAGGTGGTTTCCACCGGCGCGATCTGTCTCGGCAACAATTGGGCGGTGCGCGGCGAACAGCGCCTGGTGATCGGCGCCCCGATCAGCGTCGTGGCAGCATGGCGGGTGTTCCATGCGTAAACTGCTGTATGGCGCAATCCTGCTCGCCAGTACGGCGCTTTATCCGACGCATGCGAATGCCATGCCGCCCGTTCTGGGCTTCATCGGCGGCATCATCTCGGCGCTGGGGGCGACGGGCATCGGTGGGGCTATCGTCGGTCTTGGTGGGGCGGGTGCCCTTGGCGGTTTCGCGGCCGGCTGGGGCTTTGCCGTCTCGGCCATCGGTGGCGCGCTCCTCAATGCTGCCATATCAATCGGAATCTCCGCGCTGGTCTCTCTGCTGCGCCCGAAACCGACCATCCCGACGGCCAATCCAGGCGCGCGCCTCGTCAACATCCGGCAGCCGGTATCCTGGTTCGAGCACGCTTACGGCGTCGTGCGCAAAGGCGGACCGATTGCCTTCTGGCAGGCCAAGGACGGCAAGCGCTTCTACGATGTCATTCTGGCGGCACGACGCATCAACGGCATTCGCCAATGGATGGCCGACGAGCGAACCACAGAGATCAACGAGAACGGCTACGCACTCAACGGCGATTTCTATTCGGAGGGGCGCTCGCGACTGAGGCTCTTTGCCTTTCTCGGCGCGGTCGGACAGGTGGCTCCCGCCATTCTGATGGACAACTTTTCTCAGTGGACGGCGGCTCATGACATGGAAGGCCTGGCCCATGTTGTTGCCGTGGCCGAGAACGTCAAGGCGGAGGATTTCAATCAGGTCTGGCCCACCAGCCGCGAGCCGGCTATCGCGCCAATCATCGAAGGCTATCTGTGCTTCGATCCGCGTGACCCCACGCAATCGGAAACCGACCCGCTCACCCACAAGTTCACCACCAATGCGGCGCTGATCATCGCGGACTGGATTGTCTCTCGTGACGGTCTCAACCGGCGTGTCGATTGGGAACAGGTGAAGGTCGAGGCCGATGCGTCTGACATCGATATCCTCGACCGCAACGGCAACCCGGTCAAAAAGTGGCAGTTGGGCGGCGCTTATTCATCGGCGGATGAACGTGAAGTCGTCCGCGCCCAGATGGGCGTTGCATCGGACACGTTTTTCTATGAGGGCGAGGATGGCATCGTCGGCTTCCATGTCGGCCGCTACATGGAACCGGACGTTGAACTCACCGACGACGACATCCTGTCGATCTCCTATGCCGAAGGGCAGTCCGGCACCGACATCACGAACGCGTTTTCCATAGAGTACAGCGAGCCGGAGAACGGCTATCGCGAGAACGCCAGCGCTCCCTACGTTATCGAGGCACCCAACGAACCCTACGAGGAAGACAGCCTTTCCGCCTACTGGATACCGAACCATAACCAGGCGGTCCGCGTCGCCAAGCGGCTGCTGGAGGTGTCCCGCGCCAAGTACCGCGTATCGATCATTGCCAAGTATCACGCGGTGAAGCTGCGCAAGAAGCGGTTCTTCCGCCTCCGCCATGTCGAGGCCGGCGTCGACGAGGTGTTTGAGATCGACAAGCTCAAGCGCGCCGACGATGGTATCTCTTGGGCCGTCGAAGCGCATTCGGTCAAGGCTGCCGACTTCGCGTTCAACTCGGCGGTCGAAGAGCCCGCCAAGCCAGCGCGCACCGGCATCGAGGTCGACGACGCTTTCCCTGCCCCTGCGAACATTGCGGCGACCGTCGAGCCCTATTACGGCTCCGTCTCGATCAAGGTCACATGGGATGCGCCACCGCGCGACACCATCCTGCATCAGGTCCGCTATCGCGTGAAGTTTCCGGTGGGGAACTGGACGACGATGAGCGTTCCGGTGGGGCAGAACTTCCAGAACATCGTTGGCATCAGCGACCACGAAACCTATGAGGTGCAGGTTCGCTCGATGCTTGCGACCGGACGCGGCTCGCCTTGGCAGCCCGTGCCGCCGCTGACGGTCGCGATCCTCCTCAACCCGACACCGCCGCTGTCGCTCGCCTCGTTCAACATTCTGCCCGGCGTTCATCTGGGCAGCGTAGCGATGCGTTTCGGCACGCGCGCAGACCCGAACCTGTCTCGTATTCAGATTTTCCGCACGCCGTCCGGTGCCGCTGTCGACACGGATGCTGATGTAATCGGGCCGCCTATCGGCGCGGCGCCAAGCACGACTTTCGATTGGATCGACGGCGACGGCACGCGGGTCAATCTGATCAACGACCCGGAGTTCCTGTCCGCGCCGGCCTGGACGATCAACGGAAACTTCGCTCTGACGGCCGGGCAAGCGGTCCTCACGGCAGGTGCCACATCGCGCATCTATCAGCCACTGACTATTCAGCCGCAGGTCGGGGATGTGGTTCGCTACGGCACGAACATCATCGCCAACAACGGCTCCGGCGCGATGTTCCTTTTGAACCGGACAACGCCTTCGTCCAGCGGCGGCAACACACAGGACTTGGGAACAGCGGTCGGCGTCAAGCTGGGCGCGTTGCCGATAACGAGCGTTCAAACCCAGATCGGCATTGCCTCATCGTCAACTCGGACGGCAACGTTCGAATATCTGTACGCCTACATCCAGAGCGACACCTGTATCGCCCCTGGGCTCTGGGACTACCGCGCCCGAGGCATCAACCCATCCGGCCTGCCGGGTCCTATGTCGCCCCCCGTCACCGTCCTCGTCATCTGAAAATTCTGAAACGGAGAAACTCATGGGCCTGATCCGTGACCTTGGCCGCTATGCGTGGCGCAAACATGAGACTGACGGCAATACCGCCACGCCGCTCAACCAGCCGCAAAAGACGGACATCATTCCGTTCGTGGATGCTGTCGATGCAGAAGTCTCGCGCATCGAAGGCATTGTTGCGGCGGGCGACCAGAAAAAGAGCCCGGTAAAGGTTCTTGTGACTGTCGCGACGGCGCCGGCAGCGATGACAGCAGGATCTACTCATGACGGAGTGGTGATTGCAGCCGGGGAAAGCTTGGCGGTTGCGGTGCCTGGCGGATCCAATGGCAGTGGCATCTTTGAGTTTCAACCGACCGGCCCAGCGATCCGCCGATCCGATGCCGACACAGGTGCCGAGTTGGCGCGGGCCTCCTTTACCGTCGATGCAGGCAGTAACCTCGGCTCGACGTGGTTCGTTGAAAACACAGAGATCACGATAGGCGCTACGGCGATTGTCATCAAAAAGGTGGCGAACGCTCCCGCTGTGAGTGGTGAGGTTGTGACCGCCCGGCAGGGTCAGCCTAATCTGGCGGCGAACTTGGACACCATTCGGGCCGGAGTTGCTTCCCAGGGCTGGGAGGAGATTACCCCGGCGTCCCCGTTCTTTCTGGCCCAGCAGCGTGTGGTCGACACAGTTGGCAAGTACCGAATCACCAAGGCGATCCGCCGCGACAACGGGAAAGAGATCGTCTTCAACAGCACCACGTCACTGTCCAAACTCAAATGGGCAGTCGACAACATGGAATGGCAGCCGGCGCCGACTTCTAAGTATTTTTCGCACTACATCTGTGTGCCAGACACGAAGGGCAAGATGCGGGTAAGCCGCGCGCGGAAGCGTGCGGATGGGGCGGTAATCGATTTTGAAACAGTGCGCCAGAAGCTGGCAGCTACAACAAATTCAGCACCGGCTCCCGAGGTTGATGTTGCCGCCTCTGGCAACTGGCCGGTTCTTGGAACGAACTCGGCAATCCTTGAACCTAATCTTACCGACCTGCTTTCGATCCTGCCGGTCTCACTGCTGGGCTTCGGCCTGGACAACCAAGGGCGCGGGCCGAACTACGCCCAGCGGTTCCGCTACCCCTACACCCCGCGCTCCATTCAAAGCTGGCACGGCAAGCACCTGGTGCGGACCCAGAGCGGTCACGTCTATCATATGTCGGTGTCGACCCAGCAGGAGGAGACCGGCCTCCATAAGATGCGGCTGGCCACGCAATACCTCAATTATGAGACGGGGCTCGCGACCATCATTCGGCATGGCACCGATTGGGCCGATGACGACCATGATAAGGCAATCAAGCACCCGATCCTCGATCGCGACGGCACAATCGGACTGTCGGGCGTCATCATCTATGGTGGCCACAATGAGCTGACCGACTATCTGGAAATTCAGTTCTGCAGCAATGAGGATGCCCGGAACGCGTCGAAGCCGCTGCGGATCGCCGGGCCGCGTTCCACCTATGCCTATGCTTGCCAGCACCCGGTTCAGCAGAATTTGCTCTACGTTTTGACGCGGATCAACACCAATGGCCAGTGGATGCTGACCGTGGTCGATCTCATCCTGCGTCAGGTCGCCTGGCAGGCCATGTGCATGGATTCGGTCGTGCCGCAACTCTACTTCGATCCATTCGACCAGATCGACCAGTTCGGTATCCGTTTCACCTGCTACCCCAATCCTGCCCAGCAGACGACGCACAACTACCTCGTCACGGCGGTGCTCGATTGGGACGGGCAGTGGCACGTCGATGATCCGGCCATTCCTAACGCCTACGTCCCGGTGCCAAATGCCAACATTCGCACATGGACAACCATGCTCGACCCGCTCGCCTTCGGCCGCAAACTCTATCAGGCTCCGGCCGGTTGGGTGATCCGCCAGTGCGAGGCGGCGGAATGGAGCCAGGGAAAGATCACGGCCTATCTGTGCAGGTCGCCGGACGGCGACAACACGGGCGGCACCAACATCAACCACCCGTGCCAGCAATTCACGCTGGACATCGATCTGGGCGCACGCATGGAGTCTCCGTACGTGCCTGGGCTTCAAATCCCGGCTGTGACGGAAACACTGATGACGGCGGACGGCGGCATCACGATCAGATCGCCGGCCACCTCCAACCCGTCCTATTGGGCCGGCAATGGCGGCGGCGGCAACGCCAACCGCGCCATCTCGGCCGTCTACAGCGGCACTGAACTGCCGGACAAGACGATTCTCGCGCTCTACAACCGCGCCGCCGTTGGTGCGCCGTGGGTACGCAGTGAGATCATCTGTGTGCGGGACAAGTTCATCGCCCGTCCGCAATCCGGTCGCTACCACTACCGCTCGGGCGTCTATCAGCGCAGCCGGCCCGACCACCTTTCCTCCGTCTGGATTGGCAGCCGCTACAACGGCTTCGCCGCGAACACTGGCGTCTCCCAGATCGTCGACCTCTCCTTCTGACCTCATAGAAAGCGAATCTAATGGCCGATCAAACCTTTCGCAAACAGGACGCTCCAACCGCGCATCCCGTCACATGCCCCATGCCGCAGGAAAAAGACTTGGACCGCTACTTCGATACCATCCTGATGTTCCGAGGCCACGGCCAGGTGCTGGAAGGTGGGCTCGTCACCGGCCTTCGCGATATGGCTCGCGGCGAGGAAATGGACCCGTTCGTCTCGGCGGGAGGCGAACAGCATCTGACGCTGTCGCTGGCAAACGGCGAGCTCGTGCTGAACACAACGGCCTTCAACATCTCCACAGGCGGCATCGCTCTTCGTCCTGAGATCATATCCGGTATCGGCGGACTGACGGCAGGCGTCGTTCATAAGTACGTCGAGACCGGGTCGACGAAGGACATCATCTCGCTCACCAAGAACGGTGACAGTGTGCCGCTCTTGGCTGCTCAAATCCAGAATGGTGGGCAGCATCGCGCGACGATGCGGCGTGGTGATGGAGAAAGCAACGTGACTTCCATCACGGGCAGCACCGGCCAGGACGCTTGGCATGCCGGCATCTTCGGCTTTTCCTACACGCAGAACTTCGCTCAGTCGAAGGTGCTGAACAGCGTCTCACCTATCGCGACCAGCGCGCTCCTGACCGGCACCACGATCCCAACGTGGTCGGCCGAGGACGGCTTTCATCTGACCCTGTTCAATCGGCTGCTGACCAACGTGCTCGGAGAGTTGCTTCCGAGCCAAACCAATCGCTTCCCAGCCGAGGTCGCCTACCTGGAGCTGCGGGCCTACGATTGGATTTTGGGTGACGTATCATCGGACTGGTACAAGGCGCGGTACAACCACCTGATGGCCGAGCGGCAGGCGGTGGGCGGCGGAACTTTCACGCCCATGGCGTGAGGAGCCAACCATTAAAACTTGAGCTTTCCCGCCTCTTTCAATCCTCTTACAATCATGTCTGCGCCCTCTTCGGTGAAGTGGGTACCGTCGAACATCATCGGCGCTCCGTCGCGTGTCAAAGCGGTGCAGGCTTCTTTGCACTGCTCCGATATCATTGATACGAACTCGGCGCCCTCTAGGCTCTTCAGCAGGTTTTGCTCGCGTTTGCGGATCAGTTCTAGATTGTGAAATTCAAGGAGTTCTTTTCGACCGGTGATGGCGCTCTTTGCCAGAAGGAGCGGCAACTCATGGCCGTATTCGAGGGATGAGCCGAAGACGATTACGCGGTCGGCGCGTTTCTTCAGGGCTTTGATCGTCTTGGTGATGCGCTCGGACTTCAACTTTCCCCAGCGCGCCGAGATGATGACAGCGTCGAAATGTTCACGCGGAAGAATGTCTTCGAAGACCATCTTTCGCATGCGGCCGCATCGATCGTCGTTGTAGCCACCCGCGAAAGGCTTGCAGCCGGACGTCGTTGCCACGGAGAATGCTGTCTCAGGAAAATTCCGACGGAGGCTGGAGACAAAGTGCGCTGCATGGCTGTCGCCAAGGACAAGCACTCTGGTGCGGCCGTCATCCTGAAGAATGCACTTCTTCGCATCATAATCGTGCGCTGTCCTCGCTATTATGAAACACGATTGATCGACCGTGTCGGAGACTTTGTGGTTCCTGAATTGCTCAAAAGACCGCGCTTCTGCCGGCAGCCGCTGGGGCAGGCCCCCAAAGAACACCAGGCCAAAGGCGATTGCTGCGACCGCAGCCATGGAAGCCGCGCCAAAACTGACGGAAATCCTATGGGCCGGCCGCCAATTGCGGAACGGCGTCTCGATAAAGCGATAGGTCAGCACGGCCAAGGTGAAGGCGAGGCATGCGAGCAGAACTCTATCGAGTAGCGGCGGCATCTCGCCAATGCCAATCTGCCGATACAGCACCAGCACAGGCCAGTGCCAGAGGTATAGCGAAAAGCTGATCAGGCCTATGAAGGTGAAGGGGCGGGTTCGCAAAGGCCATTCTGCAAGAGGCGCCGCGGTTTTTGGCCAGATGATCAGAGCCGCCCCGATGCAAGGGTAGAGCGCATTCCAACCGGGGAATGGCATCTTGGAGCTTAGAAAAAAGATGGCATAGACGATCAGCGCCAGTCCAGCGACAGGCATGGCCTCGCCGAGGGTGCGGTTTCGAATGGTCGGCGCGAAGGCGAGGACCGCACCAAGAGCCAGTTCCCATGCGCGGGTGTGCAGCATGTAGAATGCGACTTGCTGGTCGGACTTGGTGATGGCAACGGACGCCGCGAAACTTACTGCAACGATGACCGCAAGTGTCGCTACGGCTGCTTTGGCTGAACCTTTTGACAGCGCGAAGACTGCCCACAACACAAGCGGCCAGATGACGTAAAACTGTTCCTCAACGCCGAGGCTCCACATGTGAAGCAGCGGCATAAGGTCGGCAGCACTGTCAAAGTAGCCGCCGCTGTCGGCGAGGAAGTGGAAGTTGGCGAGACCAAAGGCTGATGCGATAGCGCTCCAGCCGAACGCCGCGTAGTCGCGCGGGAGTAGGGTAAAGTAGCCGGCAACTCCGGTAGCCAGGATAGTAACGAGCGATGCAGGTAGGATGCGGCGAGCGCGGCGGTCATAGAATCCAAGAACCGAGAAGCGACCCTTCTGCATATCTGCAAATAGGATTGATGTTATTAGATAACCACTGATGACGAAGAAAACATCAACACCAACAAAGCCGCCCGGGAACGGACCAAGTCCATAGTGATAGAGCAAAACCGCCATGACCGAGATGGTGCGCAATCCGTCAACTTCAGGCCTGTAGGTATTGGCAGACAACAATTTAATACTCCAATAAGAATTTCATTTTCGTTGAAAACGATCTAATTTAGCGGGATTTTATGAGTTTTCCGGACGCGCTTCAGCAGCGCATCAAAGTAGTGGGAGAATTTAGGCGTTAGAGCGACGCTACCAGCGTAACTCAGGTGATGCGCGTCAGAAAAGAGAAAAACGTCATTGAAAAAAACCGGACAATAATCTTTGCTTTTAGAGCACATGGTCTTCAATGGGTTTGCAAATGAAGCGTATTTGCTCTTTCTTGCGGCCCGGAAAAGAAAAGCATTCGAATATTGTAGACGTTTTGACACTTGCTGTTTTGAGTAAGCCGGCTTGCAGCCTGTACCGGCTCGTGGAAGACACGGGGCAAGGTTTATACCCGCTGGAGGCACTTGACCAAAAATCAAAAGAGGGACTTTGGCCTGATCTACAGCCTTAATAAGTCGCCTCACTCCATCTTCAAAAACTCTGTGAGAGTTGGCGACCGTTTTTTGAGGATTTTTTTTATCTGTAAGGAAGAACGAGCGACCTTCAACGCCTTTCTCAAAATCATCTAGCCGCCCGGTTAAAGAACTGGTCCATCGTGCGGCGGCGATAATGGCGTCATACTTTTTGCCTTTGATGATTTTCGTGAGATCTCGATGGAAGGTTGTACATTGCCCCATAGGTCGTCCGTCGACCCAGCGTGTCACTTCTGGAAGCGGAACGCACCGGTAACCTAAGTAAACGACTTGATACTTCTTCTTGCCGAAATATTGGCTAATCATGGGCAGCAAATGCATCGCATGACTGTCGCCAATAACCAGAATACGCTTTGTGCTCGTAACGTCGCCTCGGACATTCGGGCTCTTATGTGTCGGAGGCCTTCCCACTTGCGACAGCCATTTGTTCTGCTGCTCCGAAAGGCGCCACCCCCATCCACTGTGTCCGGCACTTTGCGCAGGGACGGCGAGGGCGACGATGAGGGCAGCCAAACCGCCCAAGAGAACCGGTTGGCTCAGGTGCAGCCGTCCCACGGTATTCTGCTGGAATGGCTTTTCGACTAGAGCGTGCAGAACGGCTGCCATGGCAATGCAGATTGCTAAGATGATAGCGTCGTCACCCAACGTGCGCGGTAAAAACTTGTAATAGCTATAGAAAACAATGACGGGCCAATGCACGAGGTACAATGCGTAGCTGATGTTGCCGATGTAAACGGCGGGACGAGTTCTGAACAGCCAGCCTGCCCAGCGCGCACTACCTGCGTAGATGATCAATGCAGATCCAAGGCAAGGGATAAGAGCGGTCAGGCCCGGAAAGCGCATTTCCTCGCGATAGGTTAGCACGGAATAAATGATCATCGCTGCACCGACTGTCGCCAAAGGCTCCAGAATGCGAGCGTCAGCCGGTTTCCGGTCGATGAACCACACCAGCAACCCGCCTATGGCAAATTCAACAATTCGGGCCGGCATCTGAAAGAAAGCGGCGTCAGCGTGGTCCGAAATAATCCAGAATTCAGCGAGCCCAAGCGAAGCGAGCGCGGCGAGCCCGACAGCCGCAAACGCCAAGCGGGTCGGCAAGAACTTAACAGCGGCCCAGATAAAGACCGGCCAGACCACATAGAACTGGACCTCGACGCCGAGCGACCAAGTATGCAGCAAGGGCTGATAGATGGCCTCGGTTCCAAAGTAACCGTTGCTCATCAGGTAGAACCAGTTCGACAACGAGCCCAGCGCCCAAACCATGGAGCGACCGAACTCCTGTAAGTGCGCTGGACTGAGCAGGCAGGCGCCAACCGTGAAGGTCAACGCAAGGGTGACCACAAGGGCGGGGTAAAGCCGCCGCACGCGCCCGACGCTGAATTGCCAATAGTCAAACCTGCCGGCCTCTGTCCCGCGCTTGATGATGCCGGTGATCAGGAACCCGCTGATGACAAAAAACACATCGACGCCGACGAAGCCGCCTTCGATCCAAGTCCAGCCGAGATGATAGAAGACGACACTTAAAACGGCGAGAGCTCTCAGCCCCTGTACTTCAGGGCGAAAAACACGGATGGACGACAATGCTGCAACCCCAAGTAAAAGCGTTAGGGTTTCCCGTAAGTCCAGCCTGCTTGCCCGTCAATACACCCAGCGCAACACCAGCGCTCCAATCGCGCCGCCGATCACGAAGACGATGATGACGGCGGCGAAGAGGTTGCCCATGCGTGACGGCGACTCGTCCGGCTCGACCGGGGTTCCATCCGGGTTGAAATCCGGGTCGTCGTTTAGATCGTCGTAGCGGTTCATCAAATCCATCTCATCGCCACCGCTACGAGAATGAGCGCCGAACATACCCCTGCTATAGCAATTGCGGCATAGCAGCAGCGCAATATCAACCGGTCGAAGTGCAGCGGCTTTTCGTTCATTCAGCGCCCTCCATCGGGCGCAACCTACCACCAATCCACCACCCTGCAATCACCGGGAGACCGGGGAAAGGCACCACCATGTTCGACCAGCCTACCAAGCTGGCCGTGGCGGCTATTGCTGCACGGCTGAATGTAGATCCTGCCGCACTGCTCGCCGTGGCCGAAGTCGAAAGCGCGGGCCGTGCCTTCGCAATTATCGACGGCCGGCGCGAACCGCTGATCCGCTTCGAGGGCCATTACTTCGACCGCCGTCTGTCCGGCGAGGATCGGGAGAAGGCGAGGGCGCAAGGTCTGTCTTCGCCCAAGGTCGGCGGCGTCGCCAACCCGCGCACCCAGCCAACGCGCTGGCGCCTGCTCAATGCCGCGTCGCTGATCGACGCGAAGGCCGCGTTCGAAAGCGTGTCGTGGGGGCTCGGCCAGGTCATGGGCGCGCACTGGTCATGGCTCGGCTTTGGAAGCGTGACGGAGATGGTCAACCTGTGCCGCCGCGACGTGGCCGGGCAGATCGAGGTCATGGCGCGCTTCATCGACAAGGCCGGACTGGCCGGCGCGCTGCGGGCCAAGCAGTGGGCCACCTTTGCGCGCGGCTACAACGGGCCGGGCTACAAGGCCAATGCCTACGACACGAAGATGGCATCCGCCTACAAGCGCCATGCTTCCACACCCATGCCCGCCGTCGAGGACCGCACCGTTCGCACCATGCAACAGCGCCTCGTCGTGCATGGCTACCGGATCACCGTCGACGGCATCAGAGGCCCAGCCACCGACAAAGCAATCCGCGCCTTCCAGAAGGCCAAGGGGCTCGTTGTCGACGGCATTGCCGGGTCGGCAACCTGGGCCGCGCTGAACACCAACCCCTGATTTTCAACGAAAGGAACTGCCCATGGAAAAGATATCGAAAGCCATTGCCGCCGCTGCCGGCGGTGCAGCCACCGGGACGCTCGGCATCCCGTTCATGCCTGAGGGGACGCCCTGGTACGGCTATCTGGCGCTCTACGCTATCACCATCGGCCTGCCGGCCGTTCTGACCTACCTCGCGCCCAAGAACGCGAACTAATCCCAAGAGCGGCGGGGACCGAGTGAATGGACGAAAACGCAGAAGCCGCCGTTCGACTGGCGGAACTCCCAGAAGCCACGCGAAAGTTTCTCGCAGGTCTCCGGGATGACGAGCTCGAAACCCTGAAGGTCGTTGTCGAGCTTCCGGCCGATGACGTGCGGAAAGGCTTTGAGATGGTCAAGGCCGCTCAAACGGTCGGCAAGTTCACCAAGTGGCTGATCGTGGGCTGCATCGCTCTGTTCCTCGGAACCGTCGCGCTGTGGGAAGGCGTCATCCGCTTCATCGTCCTGTTCAAAGGTGCAAAATGAGGGTTCTCTACAAAGGTCTCGGCGTGGTGTTTATCGCGCTCGCCTGGCTGGGGTCAGTGTCGCTCGCGCTGCTGATTTCAGATCGTGTCCCACCGCTCACCTATGAGGGCGCTCGTGCCCTTCAGTCGTCAGTTCCCCAAGGTGGAGCGATCGATGTCGAGTTCGAGGTCTACCGCACCAAGATTTGCCCCTCGACTGTCCGTCGCTATCTGGTTGATGCCGACGATGTGCAGCACGCTATCACCAACTACACGGTGGGATCGAACAGCAAGAAGGGCAGGGAGGTCTATCAGCGCACCATCACCGTTCCCCAGAACGCTGCAGTTGGGCCTGCAATCTACTTCGTGCGGCTCGAATACATCTGCAATCTGGCCCAGCAGTTGGGGTGGCCGATTAAGGTCGAAAGCCCGCCTGTGCCGTTTCGTGTGACCGCTGCTGTCTCGATGGTGCCGTTCGGCTTGCCACCGCCGGGCGAAGGTGATTAAGCATCCAATCTCAGGCAACAGGCCCGTCCCGCTTCGGTGGGGCGGGCTTTTTTCGTTAAGGTCCTAAGCCGTAGCATGGCTTCCCCGCGTTGGCGCAAATTGAACATATTTTTGTCTCGAAATCGGCACTGGTACATGTTCGATTGAAACTCCGCCAACAAAGGCGGTTTCTCGGGAGCTTTCAGATGAAATATCTCCGGACAGTTTTAGCGGCAGCCGTTTCGCTTTCGGCTGCGGGATCCTACGCGGCAGAAAACAGTCGCATCGACAACAATCCAGTTGTGCCGGGTAAGGCTTCACCTGTCGAGCAGCAGCCGGTAACGAACCCCCATCAAGCAGGTACTGCCCCTGATACCGGGCAGCCGCCGGTGCTCTCCTTTTCGCACGATATTGGCGGCGGAGGCGGGAGATCAGCAGGTCCTGCGAGTAGCCACGCAGGTAGCAGCGCAAACCGAGGGTGGTTTTGGAACGAATATGGACCGATTTGAGACGTTATCGGCGAACTAACTAAAAACGCGCCTCGGTTTAAGGCGCGTTTCTTTTTACGATTTTTCGTCGGGCATCTTTTCCGGCTGCGCGACTTCGGTCATGGCTATCCATACCTTTTCAAGATTTCGTCGGTCGTCAGATAGGAAGGCCGCCACTCGACCGGGTTGAACTCCTCGTCCGATGAGAAGAGCGCCCAATAGGGTGCTTCTCCGTGATCGAGA
>NZ_JACVVX010000005.1 GCF_014534685.1 Oryzicola mucosus | reverse complement strand
ACAACATCACGGTCGATGTCGAGCTGATCGTGCCGATCGCGATGGAAGAGCGCCTGCGCTTCGCCATCCGTGAAGGCGGCCGCACCGTCGGTGCAGGCATCGTCGCAGCTATCGTCGAGTAATCTGATTAACCGATCTGTCGCGGGCGGGAATTCGCCCGCGCCGCGCCAGAACAAGGAATAGACGCATGAACGGACAGAATATCCGCATCCGCCTTAAGGCGTTTGACCATCGGGTGCTCGACGCCTCGACCCGCGAAATCGTGTCGACGGCCAAGCGCACCGGCGCCAACGTGCGCGGGCCGATTCCGCTGCCCACGCGGATCGAGAAGTTCACGGTCAACCGGTCGCCTCATATCGACAAGAAGAGCCGCGAACAGTTCGAGATGCGTACGCACAAGCGGCTTCTCGATATTGTCGATCCGACCCCGCAGACCGTCGATGCACTTATGAAGCTCGACCTGGCTGCCGGTGTCGATGTCGAGATCAAGCTCTAACGAGCAAAAACATGAGCCGACCGGGCGAAAGCTCCTAAGGTTCCTCTGAAGGAAGAACGAGAAAATGCGTTCAGGTGTAATTGCACAGAAGGTGGGAATGACGCGCGTCTACAACGACGCCGGCGAGCATGTCCCCGTCACGGTTCTCCGTCTGGAGAATTGCCAGGTCGTGGCACAGCGCACGCAGGAGAAGAACGGCTACACTGCCGTCCAGCTCGGCGTCGGCCTCGCAAAGGTCAAGAACACGTCGAAGGCAATGCGCGGCCATTTCGCTGCTGCCTCCGTCGAACCCAAGGCCAAGGTCGCCGAGTTCCGCGTCTCCGCCGACAATATGCTGGACGTCGGCGCTGAGCTGACCGTGGAGCATTTCGTTGCCGGCCAGAAGGTGGACGTGACGGGAACGACCATCGGTAAGGGTTTCCAGGGTGTCATGAAGCGCTACAACTTCGGTGGTGGCCGCGCGACGCACGGTAACTCCGTTTCGCACCGTTCGCACGGTTCGACCGGTCAGCGCCAGGACCCCGGCAAGGTGTTCAAGGGCAAGAAGATGGCCGGCCACATGGGCGACACACGCGTCACCACCCAGAACGTGGAAGTCGTCTCGACCGACCTCGATCGCGGCCTGATCCTGATCCGCGGTGCGGTTCCGGGCAGCAAGGGCGCCTGGATCATGGTTCGCGACGCGGCCAAAGTTGCGCTGCCTGAGAACGCTCCGAAGCCGGCTGCATTCCGCGCCGCCAATAAAGAGGCTCCGGCTACTGAGGGAGCAGAATAATGGACATTTCGATCACAACCCTGGCCGGTAAAGAAGCCGGCAAGGTGCAGCTCTCGGACGAGATTTTCGGTCTCGACCCGCGCGAAGACATTTTGCAGCGCGTCGTGCGCTGGCAGCTTGCCAAGAAGCAGCAGGGCACGCACAAGGCCAAGGGCCGCGCCGAGATCGCGCGTACCGGCGCCAAGATGTACAAGCAGAAGGGTACGGGCCGTGCCCGTCACCATTCGGCTCGCGCTCCGCAGTTCCGCGGCGGCGGCAAGGCTCACGGCCCGGTCGTGCGCAGCCACGAGCATGACCTTCCCAAGAAGGTTCGCGCTCTCGGCCTGAAGCATGCCCTGTCAGCCAAGGCCAAGGCATCGAACCTGATCATCGTCGACGATCTGGCTCTCTCCGAGGCAAAGACGAAGGCGCTGATCGCAAACTTCGCCACGCTGGGCTTGACCAATGCGCTGGTGATCGGCGGTGCCGAGCTCGACGCCAACTTCAAGCTGGCTGCGACCAACATCCCGAACATCGATGTTCTGCCGATCCAGGGCATCAATGTTTACGACATTCTTCGCCGCGGCACGCTGGTCCTTTCCAAGGCCGCCGTCGAGGCTCTCGAGGAGCGCTTCAAATGACCACGGATCTTCGCCACTACGACGTGATCGTAAGCCCGGTCATCACTGAAAAGTCGACCATGGCTTCCGAATTCAACCAGGTCGTCTTCAATGTTGCCAAGAAGGCGACGAAGCCGGAAATCAAGGCTGCCATCGAAGCGCTGTTCGGCGTGAAGGTGATGGCCGTCAACACCCTGGTCCGCAAGGGCAAGGTGAAGCGCTTCCGCGGCACGATCGGCCGCCAGGGCGATGTCAAGAAGGCGGTAGTGACGCTGGCCGACGGCCAGTCGATCGACGTCGCGACTGGTCTCTGAGAAAGGCCGCGAGGACAGGACAATGGCACTTAAGAAATTCAAACCGGTAACGCCAAGTACCCGCCAGCTGGTCATCGTCGACCGCTCCGGTCTCTACAAGGGCAAGCCGGTCAAGGGCCTCACCGAAGGTCTGACCAAGTCGGGCGGCCGCAACAACTACGGCCGCATCACTGCCCGCTTCATCGGCGGCGGTCACAAGCGTTCTTATCGCATCATCGACTTCAAGCGTCGCAAGCTTGATGTCGCCGGCACGGTCGAGCGTCTTGAGTATGACCCGAACCGCACCGCGTTCATCGCTCTCATCAAGTATGAGGACGGCGAATTGAGCTACATCATCGCTCCGCAGCGTCTTGCTGCCGGCGACCAGGTCATTGCCAGCCAGTCGGCCGACGTTAAGCCGGGCAACGCGATGCCGCTTTCGGCGATGCCGGTGGGCACGATCGTCCACAACATCGAGCTGAAGCCGGGCAAGGGCGGCCAGGTCGCGCGTTCGGCAGGTGCTTACGCACAGCTCGTCGGTCGCGACCAGGGCATGGCGATCCTTCGCTTGAACTCGGGCGAACAGCGCATCGTCAGCGGTTCGTGCTTCGCCACGGTCGGCGCGGTGTCGAACCCGGACCACGGCAACATCAACGACGGCAAGGCCGGTCGTACGGTGTGGCGCGGTCGTCGTCCGCACAATCGCGGCGTCACCATGAACCCGGTCGATCACCCGCACGGCGGTGGTGAAGGCCGGACCTCGGGTGGCCGTCATCCGGTTACGCCCTGGGGCAAGCCCACCAAGGGTAAGAAGACCCGGTCCAACAAGGCGACCGATAAGTTCATCGTGCGCTCGCGTCATCAGCGCAAGAGCTAATAAGAGGTAACGCCAGTGACTCGTTCAGTCTGGAAAGGCCCGTTCGTCGACGGATATCTGCTCAAGAAAGCAGAGAAGGTTCGTGATGGCGGCCGTAATGAGGTGATCAAGATGTGGAGCCGTCGTTCCACAGTCCTGCCGCAGTTCGTCGGCCTCACCTTCGGTGTCTATAACGGCCAGAAGCATATCCCGGTCAACGTGAACGAGGACATGGTCGGCCACAAGTTCGGTGAGTTCGCTCCGACCCGTACCTACTACGGCCACGGCGCGGACAAGAAGGCGAAGAGGAAGTAACATGGGCAAGGCCAAGGCTCCGCGCAGGCTTGCTGACAACGAGGCACGTGCCGTTTTGCGCACGATCCGCGTCAGCCCGCAGAAGCTCAACCTGGTTGCCGCGCTCATCCGCGGCAAGAAGGTCGGGACCGCGCTTTCGGATCTCGAATTTTCGCGCAAGCGTATCGCTGGCACGGTGAAGAAGACGCTCGAATCGGCTATCGCAAACGCCGAGAACAATCACGACCTCGACGTCGACTCCCTAGTGGTGGCCGAGGCCTTTGTCGGCAAGTCGATCGTCATGAAGCGTTTCCACGCTCGTGGCCGCGGTCGCGCCAGCCGGATCGAGAAGCCGTTTTCGCACCTCACGATTGTCGTTCGTGAAGTCGAAGAGAAAGGGGAGGCCGCATAATGGGTCAGAAAATCAATCCAATTGGTCTTCGCCTCGGCATCAACCGCACCTGGGATTCGCGTTGGTTCGCGAACACCGGCGAGTACGGCAGGCTGCTGCATGAAGACATCAAGATCCGCAAGTATCTTGAGACCGAACTGAAGCAGGCCGCGATCTCGAAAGTCGTGATCGAGCGTCCGCACAAGAAGTGCCGCGTGACCATCCATGCTGCCCGTCCTGGCCTGATCATCGGCAAGAAGGGCGCGGACATCGAGAAGCTTCGCAAGAAGCTGACCGAAATGACGAAGGCGGAAACGCACCTCAACATCGTCGAGGTTCGCAAGCCTGAAATCGATGCCACGCTGGTTGCCCAGTCGATTGCCCAGCAGCTCGAGCGCCGTATCGCGTTCCGCCGGGCGATGAAGCGCGCCGTTCAGTCGGCCATGCGTCTGGGCGCCGAAGGCATCCGCATCAATTGCTCGGGCCGTCTCGGCGGCGCTGAGATCGCTCGTATGGAATGGTACCGCGAAGGTCGCGTTCCGTTGCACACCCTGCGCGCCGATGTCGACTACGGCACGGCTGAAGCCAAGACTGCCTATGGCATCTGCGGCGTCAAGGTCTGGGTGTTCAAGGGCGAGATTCTCGAGCATGACCCGATGGCGTCCGAACGCCGCGCGACGGAAGGCGATGCTTCGCATTCCAACGAGCGCAGCGGTGGTCGTCGCCGAGAGAACGCCTGAGCGGCAATAGGAATTTGGAGTTAGAACGATGCTGCAGCCAAAGCGCACGAAGTTCCGCAAGCAGTTCAAGGGCCGTATCCACGGTGCCGCAAAGGGCGGTACCAACCTGGATTTCGGTGGTTTCGGACTGAAGGCGCTGGAGCCGAACCGGGTTACCGCGCGTGAGATCGAAGCGGCCCGCCGCGCGATCACCCGCGAGATGAAGCGTCAGGGTCGCGTTTGGATCCGTATTTTCCCGGACGTTCCGGTCACTTCCAAGCCGACCGAAGTCCGTATGGGTAAGGGCAAGGGCGCCGTCGACTACTGGGCGGCGCGCATCAAGCCGGGCCGCGTCATGTTCGAGATCGACGGTGTCTCCGAGGAGATCGCGCGTGAAGCGCTTCGCCTCGGCGCCGCCAAGCTCTCGGTCAAGACACGCTTCGTTCAGCGTATTGCAGAATAAGGAAGGGCTGATTATGAAAGCCGCCGACATCAGGGCCAAGACCCAGGACCAGCTCACGGACGAGCTCGGAAGCCTCAAGAAAGAGCAGTTCAACCTGCGCTTCCAGAAGGCGACCGGCCAGCTCGAGAAGACCGCGCGCGTGAAGCAGGTTCGTAAGGACATTGCGCGTATCAAGACCATCGCCGCCGAGAAGTCGGCCGGCAAGAAGGCTTAAGGACGAGAACCATGCCAAAGCGCATTCTGCAGGGCGTCGTCGTCAGCGACAAGAACGAAAAGACGGTCGTCGTCAAAGTCGAACGGCGCTTCACGCATCCCGTGATGAAGAAGACCGTGCGCCAGACGAAGAAGTACAAGGCGCACGACGAAAACAACGCCTGCAAGGTGGGCGACACGGTTTTCATCCAGGAGTCGGCTCCGATCTCCAAGGACAAGACCTGGGTCGTCGTCCCCGCCGAACAGGCGTAACCGAGAATTTCAGACAAGCCGGGGAGGGCCGTTGCTCATCCCGTTAGAAAAGAAGAAGGCGGCCAGTCATGATTCAGATGCAAACAAACCTCGACGTGGCGGATAATTCCGGCGCCCGTCGTGTCATGTGCATCAAGGTGCTGGGCGGTTCCAAGCGGAAATACGCTTCGGTAGGCGACATCATCGTGGTGTCGATCAAGGAAGCCATCCCGCGTGGCCGCGTAAAGAAGGGCGATGTGATGAAGGCGGTCGTTGTACGCACCGCCAAGGACATCCGTCGCCCGGACGGCAGCGTGATCCGTTTCGACAAGAACGCAGCCGTTCTCGTCGACAACAAAAAAGAGCCGATCGGCACGCGTATCTTCGGGCCGGTTCCGCGCGAACTCCGCGCCAAGAACCACATGAAGATCATCTCGCTCGCGCCAGAAGTGCTTTAAGGAGCCGGAACAATGCAGAAGATCCGTAAAGGCGACAAGGTCGTCGTCCTGGCCGGCAAGGACAAGGGCCGCACTGGCGAAGTACTCGCCGTGCAGCCGAAGGAAGATACCGCGCTGGTGCGTGGCATCAACCTGATCCGCCGTCACCAGAAACAGTCCCAGTCCCAAGAGGGCGGGATCATCACCAAGGAAGCGCCTGTTCACCTTTCGAACATCGCGATTGCCGACCCCAAGGACGGCAAGCCGACCCGCGTCGGCTTCGACGTCAAGGACGGCAAGAAGGTGCGTGTCGCCAAGCGTTCGGGAGAAGTGATCAATGGCTAATACAGCTTATCAGCCGCGCCTGAAGACGGTCTATAACGAGACCATCCGCAAGGCCCTGCAGGAACAGTTCAACTACGACAACGAGATGCAGATTCCGCGTCTTGATAAGGTCGTTTTGAACATGGGCGTTGGTGAGGCGACTGCCGACTCCAAGAAGCCTACCGTCGCTGCGGAAGACCTGTCGATGATCGCCGGCCAGAAGGCTGTCGTGACCCGCGCCCGCACGTCCATCGCCGGCTTCAAAGTTCGCGAGAACATGCCGATCGGCGCAAAGGTGACGCTTCGCAAGGAGCGTATGTTCGAGTTCGTCGACCGCCTCGTGAACATCGCCTTGCCGCGCGTTCGCGACTTCCGGGGTCTGAACCCGAAGAGCTTCGATGGCCGTGGCAACTTCGCCATGGGCATCAAGGAACATATCGTTTTCCCCGAGATCAACTACGACAAGGTAGACCAGGTCTGGGGAATGGACATCATCGTTTGTACGACTGCCAAGACGGATGACGAAGCCCGGGCGCTGCTCAAGGCTTTGAACTTCCCCTTCCGGCAGTAACGGCAGCGAGAAAAGGAAATCTGAAATGGCAAAGACCAGCTCAGTCGAGAAGAACAACAAGCGCCGCAAGCTTGTCGACCAGTACGCTGCCAAGCGTAAGGTCCTCAAGGACATCATCATGGACCAGTCCAAGCCGATCGAAGAGCGTTTCCGCGCTCAGCTGAAGCTGGCTGCCCTGCCGCGCAATTCCGCGAAGATCCGTGTCCGCAACCGTTGCGAGATCACGGGTCGCCCGCGCGCTTATTATCGCAAGTTGAAGATGTCGCGTATCGCACTTCGCGAACTTGGCTCGCTGGGTGTCATCCCCGGCCTGGTCAAGTCGAGCTGGTAAGGAGGACATAAGATGTCATTGAGTGATCCTATCGGCGATATGCTGACCCGTATCCGGAATGCTTACGGCCGCCGGAAGACTTCCGTTTCCACGCCCGCTTCGACGCTTCGCGCTCGCGTTCTCGAAGTGCTGAAGACGGAAGGCTATATCCGGGACTACAGCCAGGCCGACTTCGGCAACGGCAAGTCCGAGATCGAAATCGAGCTGAAGTATTTCGACGGAGCCCCGGTCGTTCGCGAGATTTCGCGCGTTTCCAAGCCGGGTCGTCGCGTCTACGTCTCGGCCAAATCCATTCCGCAGGTCGCCAACGGTCTCGGCATCGCCATTCTTTCGACTCCGAAGGGCGTTATGGCCGACCATGAGGCACGTGAGAAGAACGTCGGCGGGGAAATCCTCTGCCAGGTGTTCTAGTTCGCAAGGCCTGAAACAATAAAAGTAACGAGGACAAGACCATGTCTCGTATTGGTAAGAAACCAGTTCAGCTTCCGCAGGGCGTAACCGCCTCCGTCGACGGTCAGACCGTCACGGCGAAAGGCCCCAAGGGTGAGCTCAAGTTCGTCGTCAATGACGAGGTTCTGGTAAAGTTCGAAGACGGCGAAATCTCCGTCCAGCCGCGTGACCAGTCCAAGGTTGCACGCTCCAAGTGGGGCATGTCCCGCACGCAGATCGTCAACATCCTTTCGGGTGTGAAGGACGGCTTCGAGAAGCGTCTCGAGATCAGCGGCGTCGGTTATCGTGCTGCACTTCAGGGCAAGAATCTACAGCTCGCTCTTGGCTTCAGCCACGATGTGGTCTACGAGGCCCCCGAGGGAATCACGCTGACCGTGCCGAAGCCGACGGAAATCGTTGTGTCGGGCATCGACAAGCAGCAGGTTGGCCAGGTTGCGGCCGAGATTCGCGAATATCGCAGCCCCGAGCCTTACAAGGGCAAGGGCGTTAAGTATGCTGGCGAGAAGATCGTCCGCAAAGAAGGCAAGAAGAAGTAACAACGCCGCGGTGCCTGGCCGCGGGAGGTCCCATGACCTACCGCACACGGACAGACCCGTTTCAGAAGGCAAGGAATTCGAACTATGGCTTCCAAGGAAACCACGCAGCGCCGCTCGTCGCGCGTTCGTCGTCAGATCAAGGCTGTTGCAAACGGTCGTCCGCGTCTGTCCGTTCACCGTACGTCGAAGAACATCTACGTTCAGCTGATCGACGACGCCAACGGTCACACGCTGGCTGCTGCTTCCACGCTTGAGAAGGACCTCAAGGGTTCGCTCAAGACCGGCGCCGACTCCGCTGCCGCCGCCGCTGTCGGCAAGCTGGTTGCAGAACGCGCCGTCAAAGCCGGCATCACGGATGTGGTGTTCGATCGCGGCGCTTACATCTATCACGGCCGCATCAAGGCGCTTGCCGATGCTGCCCGCGAAGGTGGCCTGAGCTTCTGATTTTTCACCGCCCGTCCTCTCCATGAAGAGGATGGGCTTTCAGCAACCCGTGCGTCCGGAAAAGAATAAGGAACAGGATATGGCACAGGAACGTAGGGACGACCGCAACCGCGGCGGCCGCGATCGCGAGGAACGCGATAGCGAGTTTGTCGACAAGCTGGTCCACATCAATCGCGTCGCCAAGGTCGTCAAGGGCGGCCGGCGTTTTGGTTTTGCAGCACTCGTCGTTGTTGGCGACCAGAAGGGCCGAGTAGGCTTTGGTCACGGCAAGGCACGTGAAGTGCCGGAAGCCATCCGCAAAGCCACCGAAGCTGCCAAGCGCGAACTGATCTTCGTTCCGCTGCGCTCGGGCCGTACTCTGCACCACGACGTCGAAGGCCGCTGGGGCGCAGGTCGCGTCCTGCTTCGCGCCGCGAAGCCCGGTACCGGAATCATCGCCGGCGGTCCGATGCGCGCCGTGTTCGAGACGCTCGGCATGCATGACGTGGTTGCCAAGTCGATGGGTTCGTCGAACCCGTACAACATGGTTCGCGCAACGTTCGACGCGCTGAAGAGCCAGATGCATCCGAAGGATGTGGCTGCGGCTCGCGGCATCAAGTATTCGACGCTTCAGGCACGCCGCGGCAACGCGGTCGCCGAAGAATAGTCGGCGGACCAGGGATCAAGACCATGGCCAAGACAGCTACCAAGACCATCACCGTCGAGCAGATCGGAAGCCCGATCCGCCGGCCCAAGGAGCAGCGTGCAACGTTGATCGGCCTCGGCCTGAACAAGATGCATCGCAAGAGCACGCTCGAGGACACGCCGTCCGTGCGCGGAATGATCGCTTCGGTCAACCATCTCGTCCGCGTTGTGGACGAGGCGTAAGTCGGGCGCAGGAGAACGATCATGAAACTCAACGATCTGCGTGACAACGAAGGCTCGACCCACGCCAAGAAGCGTCTTGGCCGTGGTATCGGCTCGGGTTCGGGCAAGACCGGCGGACGCGGCGTCAAGGGTCAGAAGGCACGTTCCGGCGTTGCCATCAACGGCTTCGAGGGCGGCCAGATGCCGCTTTATCGTCGTCTGCCCAAGCGCGGCTTCAACAACATCTTCGCGAAGGACTTCGTGTCCGTTTCGCTCGGACGCATCGAGAAGGCCATCGAGGCCAAGAAGTTCGATGCGAAAGAGACGGTGAATGCCGAGACGCTGCTTAAGGCTGGCATCATCCGCCGCGCCAAGGACGGCGTTCGCATCCTGTCGGATGGCGATCTCAAGACAAAGCTGGCCTTCGACGTGGCCGGCGCCTCCAAGGCTGCGATCGAGAAGATCGAGAAGGCCGGGGGATCGGTGAAGTTGCCCCAAAAGGCAGCCGCCGAATAATCAGGCTTACGAACAAGCGGCGGTAGAGATACCGCCGCTTGCATGTTGAGCCTCCGGAGCTTATCTCGTGGCTTCGGCGACACGCGCCGCGTCCCATCGCGGACGAGAAGCGTGATCAAGCGGAGAATTTTATATGGCATCGGCTGCAGAACAACTTGCATCCAATTTGAATTTCGCAGCCTTCGCCAAGGCCGAAGATCTGAAGAAGCGCATCTGGTTCACGCTGGGTGCGCTATTGGTTTATCGGCTGGGCACCTACATTCCGCTGCCGGGAATCAATCCCGACGCATTCGCCCAGGCTTTCACGCAGCAGAGCCGGGGCGTGCTGGGCGTGTTCAACATGTTCGCGGGCGGCGCCGTCGAGCGCATGGCGATCTTCGCCCTTGGCATCATGCCGTATATTTCCGCCTCCATCATCATGCAGCTCATGACGTCGGTCGTGCCGTCGCTTGAAGCGCTGAAGAAGGAAGGCGAGCAGGGCCGCAAGGTCATCAACCAGTACACCCGCTACGGCACCGTGTTGCTCGCAATCGTTCAGGCCTATGGTATTTCCGTTGGGCTCGAAGGCGGTAACAACATCGTCACCGACCCCGGCATGTTCTTCCGCATCTCGACCGTTATTACGCTTGTCGGCGGCACCATGTTCCTGATGTGGCTGGGCGAGCAGATCACCGCGCGTGGCATCGGCAACGGCATCTCGCTGATTATCTTCGCGGGCATCGTCGCCGGTCTTCCGAGCGCCATCAGCGGCACTCTTGAGCTTGGGCGCACCGGCGCTCTTTCGACCGGCCTGATCCTTGCGATCATCGTCATGGCTATCGCTGTTATCGCCATCATCGTGTTCTTCGAGCGCGCCCAGCGCCGCCTTCTGATCCAGTATCCGAAGCGCCAGGTGGGCAACCGCATGTTCCAGGGCGATACCTCGCATCTGCCGCTGAAGCTCAACACCGCCGGCGTCATCCCACCGATCTTCGCATCGTCGCTGCTGCTTCTGCCTGCGACCGTTGCCGGCTTCTCGGATCAGACCACGCTTCCGAACTGGGCAAGCGGCGTTCTTTCGGCGCTCGGACATGGCCAGCCGCTGTATATGGCGATGTATGCGGCGATGATCGTGTTCTTCGCGTTCTTCTACACCGCGATCGTCTTCAACCCGAAGGATACGGCTGACCAGCTCAAGAAGCACTCCGGATTCATCCCGGGCTATCGCCCCGGCGAGCGTACCGCCGAGTATATCGATTATGTGCTGACGCGCATCACCGTCATCGGCGCGGCCTATCTTGTTCTTATCTGTCTGTTCCCCGAATTTCTCATTTCGGCGACGGGTGTTCCGTTCTACCTTGGCGGCACGTCGCTGCTGATCGTAGTGAGCGTCACGCTCGATACGGTGGCACAGATTCAAGGACATTTGATTGCCCATCAGTATGAAGGGCTGATCAAGAAGTCGAAGTTGCGTGGGGGGAAGAGGGGACGATGAGACTCATACTGCTGGGACCGCCCGGAGCGGGCAAGGGAACACAGGCCAAGATTCTCACCGAGAAGTATGGCATTCCCCAGTTGTCGACCGGCGACATGTTGCGCGCAGCGGTGAAGGCAGGGACGGAAGTCGGTCTGCGCGCGAAGTCGGTGATGGATTCTGGCGGACTGGTTTCCGACGAGATCGTCAATGCCATCGTAGCGGATCGTGTCGGCGAGCCTGACTGCTCCAAGGGGTTCATTCTCGACGGCTATCCGAGAACCGTTCCCCAAGCCAAGGCACTCACCGAGATCCTGGCCGAGAAAGACCTCGCGCTCGACGCGGTTGTCGAGTTGAAGGTCGACGAAGCGGCGCTTATCAAGCGCATCGAGACCCGCGTTGCCGAGACGATTGCCGCGGGTGGTACTGTTCGCGCGGATGACAATCCCGAATCGTTCAAGAAGCGGCTCGTCGAATATCGTGAGAAGACCGCGCCGCTGTCTTCGTATTATGCCGGCATCGGCGAACTGAAGATGGTGGATGGCATGGCGGACATGTCCGCGGTCACCGCTCAGATCGAAGATGTGCTCAAGGAAACGGCCTCGGCAGGCTGATTGCCGAAAGCCGGTGCCTTGCTGTTGACTTTTGTTAACTGCTGATCTATAGCGCCCCGTCTCCCAATAGCTGCGAGGTGGGGCGCCTGTTTGGCGTCGTGCTTATGCATGCGTCGGGAATTCCCGCAAGGGCCGGCCTCCACCGGACGCGGGGCAAACTCAAACGCCGGGTAAGCCGGCCTAGATGGAGATATGAAATGGCTCGTATAGCCGGCGTCAATATTCCGACCAACAAGCGCGTCGTCATCGCGTTGCAGTACATCCACGGCATCGGCGCCAAGTTCGCCCAGGAGATCGTCGAGAAAGTCGGCATCCCGGCTGAGCGTCGCGTCAACCAGCTGACGGATGCCGAAGTTCTGCAGATCCGCGAAACCATCGACCGCGATTATCAGGTCGAGGGCGATCTTCGCCGTGAAGTTTCCATGAACATCAAGCGTCTGATGGATCTGGGCTGCTACCGCGGCCTGCGTCACCGTCGTTCGCTGCCGGTTCGCGGTCAGCGTACCCACACGAACGCCCGCACCCGCAAGGGTCCTGCCAAGGCGATCGCCGGTAAGAAGAAGTAATTGAGCGAATAGGGTTTAGCGAGTGGCGAATAGGGGCTTTCCCTACTCGCTATTTGCTGTGTCGCTACTCGCTCCCTAGGTGTAGCCGCTGGCATTACGGCGGCGTAGAGATCGAAAGAAAGGACTAAGATGGCCAAGGAAGCCACACGCGTTCGCCGTCGCGAACGCAAGAACATCTCGTCGGGCGTCGCTCACGTGAATTCGACCTTCAACAACACGATGATCACCATCACCGATGCGCAGGGCAACTCGATTGCCTGGTCGTCGGCCGGCGCGCAGGGCTTCAAAGGCTCGCGCAAGTCCACACCGTTCGCAGCGCAGATGGCTGCTGAAGATGCTGCCAAGAAGGCCCAGGAACATGGCATGCGCACCCTCGAAGTCGAGGTTTGCGGACCCGGTTCGGGACGTGAGTCCGCACTCCGTGCGCTGCAGGCTGCCGGCTTCACGATTACGTCGATTCGCGACGTGACGCCGATCCCGCACAATGGTTGCCGTCCGCGCAAGAAGCGTCGCGTCTAACCATTCACCCGCCGTGCGGGCGCGGTTGGCGCGATCCTTCACGGCTTCCAGGTCGCCCATCACGATTGAATGGTGATGGGGTAACGGAAGGAAGTCACAATGATTCAAAAAAACTGGCAAGAACTGATCAAGCCGAACAAGGTTGAGTTCTCTTCCAAGAACAAGACCTTGACGACGCTTGTTGCCGAACCGCTGGAGCGTGGCTTCGGTCTGACGCTCGGCAACGCGCTGCGTCGCGTGCTGCTGTCGTCGCTGCGCGGCGCTGCCGTCACTGCGGTGCAGATCGACGGCGTGCTGCATGAGTTCTCCTCGATCCCGGGCGTTCGCGAGGACGTTACCGACATCGTTCTCAACATCAAGGAAATCGCTATCCGCATGGAAGGCGATGGTCCCAAGCGCATGGTCGTGCGCAAGCAAGGCCCCGGCGCCGTGCTCGCCGGCGACATCCAGACAGTTGGCGATGTCGAGATCCTGAATCCCGACCACGTCATCTGCACGCTGGACGAGGGCGCTGAAATCCGCATGGAATTCACCGTCGACACCGGCAAGGGCTATGTGCCCGCGGACCGCAACCGCGCCGAAGACGCGCCGATCGGCCTGATCCCGGTCGACAGCCTGTATTCGCCGGTCAAGAAGGTGTCCTACAAGATCGAGAACACCCGCCACGGCGAAGAACTCGACAAGGACAAGCTGATCATGACCATCGAGACCGATGGTTCGATCACCGGCGAAGACGCGGTGGCATTTGCCGCCCGCATCCTGCAGGACCAGCTTGCTCTGTTCGTCAACTTCGACGAGCCGCAGAAGGAAGTGGCTTCCGAACAGGTCACCGAACTCGCCTTCAACCCGGCGCTGCTGAAGAAGGTCGACGAACTCGAGCTTTCGGTGCGTTCGGCCAACTGCCTGAAGAACGACAACATCGTCTATATCGGCGATCTCATCCAGAAGACGGAAGCAGAGATGCTGCGGACGCCGAACTTCGGCCGCAAGTCTCTGAACGAGATCAAGGAAGTTCTGGCAGCGATGGGCCTGCATCTCGGCATGGAAGTGCCGGACTGGCCGCCGGAAAACATCGACGATCTCGCGAAGCGTTACGAAGACCAGTATTGAGCATGATTCCAAGGATCGGCGGCGCAAGCCGTCTGGTCCGACGGTCATGCGGAAAATCATCAGAGGCCGTGGCCTCTTGAACAACGAAAAGAAGGATAAGAGCCATGCGCCACGGTTTCAAAGGCCGCCGTTTTGCACGCAGTGTAAGCCATCGGAAGGCGATGTTCGCCAACCTCGCAGTCTCGCTGCTCGAGCACGAGCAGATCGTCACCACGCTTCCCAAGGCGAAGGACCTGCGTCCGATCGTCGAGAAGCTGGTCACGCTCGGCAAGCGCGGTGACCTGCACGCCCGCCGTCAGGTTATTGCCCAGATCGGCAATGAAGGCGTCGTCAAGCGCCTGTTCGACACGATCGCTCCGCGCTATGCCAACCGCAACGGCGGCTACCTTCGCATCATGAAGGCAGGCTTCCGCCAGGGCGACAACGCTCCGCTGGCAGTCATCGAGTTCGTCGAGCGCGATGTTGATGCCAAGGGTGCCAAGGACCGCGCTCGCCTCGAGGCAGAAGCTGCCAATGAGGAATCCGAAGCGGCTTGATTTCTGGCTGATAGCCGGATGTGAAGAAGGGCTCGCTTGCGGGCCCTTTTTTGTTGCGCTTCGTTCAGTATGTTCAGGTCCAGGATGGTGAGGACATGATTGGAAGATGGGCAGGGATAGCGCTGGTGGTGATGGCTGCTTGGGTGCAGCCCGCCTATGCGGGGAAGGCGTCGATGTTGATGCAGGCGGTCGTCGCGGGTGACGTTGAACAAGTCAGGGAGATTGTGCGCTCCGGGGCCGATCTTGAGGTGCGCGATCCGCAGGGTCGCACAGCGCTTCTGTTGGCCACGCGCGGCGACCATGTCGGAGTTGCCGAACTGCTGATCGAGGCCGGGGCAGATGTCAACGCGAAGGACTCGATAGAAGACACGCCCTATCTGTATGCGGGAGCCGAAGGACGCGACGATATCCTTAAGCTGATCCTGGCGAGCGGCCGAGCGAATCTCAAGGACACCAACCGTTATGGCGGCACCGCGCTCATCCCGGCTGCGCACCACGGTCATCTTTCAACCGTGACGCTGCTGATAGAAGCCGGCGTAGACGTTAATCACATCAACCGCCTTGGTTGGACCGCCCTGATGGAAGCCGTCATCCTGGGCGATGGCAGCGAAAATTATCGCTATATTGTCGACGCGCTCATTTGGGCCGGTGCCCGCAATCTGCCTGATAATGAAGGCAAGACGCCGTTGGAACACGCCAGGGAGCGCGGCTACGGTGAAATTGCAGTCATTATCGGCACGGCGCGCGACTGGCGGTTCGTTGACGAGGTTCCAAGTGCAGCGGAAACAATCCGGATCGGAGAGATTCTGGAAAGTGCTAAAGATAAAGATTGGAATGCATTCACTGCTCTTAATGACCGGCCTTTCAACAATGCCCAAGCTGCAAAAGAGCTGTTTGAGAAGCTCGATGGCCTTTCTCATGTGCAGACATCCAATTGGAAAACGGATTTGGATGTGGTCGTCGTAAACGATGGTCACCGTATTCTACGTCTCAGGCTACCGTCTTTAAAACCCGACGAGCCCTATGCAATTTTGATGGTCATGAATGTCGGTGAAGCTGAGACGCCTGTTTTTGACCTGATGGTCTTCATGCTCGAACCGCAATTTTAAACTCGATTTCGAGCCAGAGCCTTTCAATTTGCACAATCCTGATGACAAATGCCGCCCACTAGGACCTGGAAGGATTCGTTCATGCGCGTGAAGTCGGTATCGGTGTTCCTGCTTGGAGGGTGGCTGACTTATGCCGGCGTCGCCTCGGCTCAGGATGCCCAACCAAAGCTGCCTGAGAATCCCAATCCCGGCTTGTCAGATGTGATCACCGATCTTCTGCGCGGCAACCAGGATCCGAATGCGCCGGCCGCGCCCAACCGCGTGCCGCTCGGTCGCGACCAGATGCAACTGTCCTTTGCGCCGCTGGTCAAACAGACGGCGCCGGCGGTGGTCAACGTCTACGCCTCGCAGCAGACGCGGGCGAGGTCGCCTTTCGAAGGCGATCCGTTCTTCGAGCAGTTCTTTGGAGGCAAGACGCCGCGTCGGGCACAGTCGCTCGGCTCGGGTGTTCTGGTCGATCCTTCGGGTATCGTTGTCACCAACAACCACGTCATCCGTGACGCCGATCAGGTCAAAGTTGCCTTGTCGGACGGACGCGAATTCGAAAGTAAGATTCTGCTCAAGGATGAGACGCTCGATCTCGCAGTTTTGAAGATCGAATCCGACAAGCCGTTTCCGGTGATCGGCATTGGCGATTCCGACGCGCTGGAGGTTGGCGATCTGGTGCTGGCCATCGGCAATCCGTTCGGCGTCGGGCAGACGACGACCAGCGGCATCGTCTCTGCACTTGCCCGCACCCATATCGGCGTCAACGATTTTGGGTTTTTCATCCAGACGGATGCGGCCATCAACCCCGGCAATTCGGGTGGCGCGCTGATCAATATGGGCGGCCAACTTGCCGGCATCAACACCGCTATCTTCAGCCGCAGCGGCGGCTCCATCGGTATCGGTTTTGCCATTCCATCCAACATGGTTCGCGCTTTCGTGGATGCTGCCAAGAATGGCAGTACGTTTTTCGAGCGTCCGTTCATCGGCGCGGTCTTCGAGCCGGTCACGTCGCAGATTGCCGAATCGCTCGGCATGGAGCGTCCATTCGGAGCGTTGGTGTCGTCGGTGACGACGGAGGGTCCGGCGGCCAAGGCAGGGCTTAAGCCCGGCGACGTGGTCATGTCCCTCGACAATGTCGCGGTCGAGCATGTGGAAGCCCTCGACTATCGCCTGGCCACCCGGCCGATCGGTTCCAAGGTTGTGCTCGCGGTGTTCAGCAAGGGTGAGGAAAAGGCTTTGGAGGTCGCTCTCGAGCGAGCGCCCGAGGGTATGAAATCGACCGAACTGACTTTGGGCGGACGCAGCCCGTTTGCCGGCGCGAAGGTGGCTGAGCTTTCGCCCAGGCTCGCGCAGAGATTGCGAGTCGACGCAGATGCCAAGGGTGTCGCGGTGATCGATGTCGACCGCGGCTCGCCCGCCGCTGGCTTCGGCTTTCGTCCTGGCGACATCGTGCGCGAATTGAACGGCGAAACCATCGACAGCACGGAGAAGCTGAAGGCGCTTGCCGAACAGGACACGCGCTGGTGGCGCTTTACCGTAGAACGCGACGGGCGCATCATGCGCCAGATGTTGCGCTACTAGCACGGATCATGACATGGCCGATCTCTTCGGTACGGGCGCGGCCGACACGCCGCCTGCGGGACGCCCCCTGGCGGATCGGCTACGGCCCAGCCGGCTCGAAGACATTGTTGGCCAGGAGCATCTGACCGGCGAGGATGGAGCGCTGACCCGGATGATCCGTTCTGGGTCGCTGGGGTCGATGATCTTCTGGGGGCCGCCCGGTACCGGCAAAACCACGGCGGCACGCCTTCTGGCCGGGCAGACCGGCCAGAGTTTCGAGCAGATTTCTGCGGTGTTTTCCGGTGTCGCAGACCTCAAGAAGGTTTTTGAAGCCGCCCGCCTGCGCCGAGCGAACGGAAAGCAGACGCTTCTTTTCGTCGATGAGATTCATCGGTTCAATCGCGCGCAGCAGGATTCCTTCCTGCCGGTGATGGAAGACGGAACCGTTATTCTTGTGGGTGCCACGACCGAAAATCCGTCTTTCGAACTTAACGCCGCCTTACTGTCGCGGTCGCGCGTGCTCGTGTTCCGGTCGCTTTCGGAAGACAGCATCGCTCAGTTGCTGATCCGGGCCGAAGAGACCGAAGGTAGACCGTTGCCGCTGGATGAAGAGGCGAGGGCGGTTCTTGTTCGCATGGCTGACGGCGATGGCCGCTCGTCGCTGACGCTCGCCGAGGAAGTCTGGCGCGCGGCCGGCCCAGGCGAGGTGTTCAGCGCGGAGAAACTGCAGGACATCGTGCAGCGACGTGCCCCGATCTATGACAAGGGACAGGATGGACACTACAATCTGATATCTGCGCTGCACAAATCGGTGCGCGGCTCCGATCCCGATGCAGCACTTTACTATCTTTCCCGCATGTTTGATGCCGGCGAAGATCCGCTCTATATCGGCCGGCGGCTGGTTCGCATGGCGGTGGAGGACATCGGACTCGCCGATCCGCAGGCGCTCGTCATCGCCAATGCGGCCAAGGATGCCTATGACTATCTCGGCTCGCCCGAGGGGGAACTGGCTTTCGCCCAAGCTTGCGTCTATCTGGCGAGCGCTCCCAAATCCAATGCGGTTTACAAAGCATTCAAATCGTCGATGCGCGCGGCCAAGGAGTTCGGCTCGCTGCTGCCGCCAAAGCATATCCTCAACGCTCCAACGAAGCTGATGAAGGACGAGAGCTACGGCGACGGCTATCGCTACGATCACGATCAGCCCGACGCCTTTTCCGGGCAGGACTATTTTCCAGAGAAGATGGGACGGCACACCTTCTACGATCCACCGGAGCGCGGCTTCGAGCGCGATATCCGCAAACGTCTTGACTACTGGGCGAAACTGCGTCGCGAGCGCAGCCAAGGCTGATCGGTTCTTAGTGTTTCAACTTTAACCGATTCAATCACATTTCAGCTCGTTTGGGTGGTTTGCCGTTGACGGTCGACAAGCGATGGCGCACCCTCATCCTGTCGTTGCAGGCACGTTGAATACAAGCCTTTCTGAGACGAATGGCAGTCTGCGAGACGCCGCAGACATGTGTGCAGCAATCGATCATGGAACCAACCGAAGAAGGAGTGAGGTATGACTCCACCGGAGAGTCCCCAAAGGCTTCGCTAAAAGCGAGGCCGCGGCAAGGTCCGAATTCCTTGTCGATATGATTTCAAATCAGAAACTGTAGTCGGATCAGCAGTGATACTGCGCAGCATCCGAATTCACCGTCGAAGCTGGCTTCGACGTAGTCGCAGAAGCGACAAAAAGAAGGTCTTGCTGGTCTGATGACCGCAAGACCTTTATTTTTAAAAGCGGTTTCCTTGGAGATGCAAACAAGGTGGCGTGCACGAATTCCTACTAGAGGAGCTTGAAATCGATGGATGGTCGCTATAGAACATAAGGAGAACAAAAACTGCTGTGGACAGTGCGCGGCCAATTCGGCCAAGGACGGCGCATTTGGCAGGCCGATGCGCTAGGGTGCGGCAGTTAGATGGTTTCGGACGAGCGCAGGAGAGCGGTGTCATGGCAGGTAGCGTCAACAAGGTCATTCTGGTCGGTAATCTCGGCGCTGATCCTGAAATCCGTCGTCTGAATTCCGGCGACCCGGTCGTCAACATCCGGATCGCGACATCGGAAAGCTGGCGCGACAAGAACTCCGGCGAGCGTAAAGAAAAGACAGAGTGGCATAATGTCGTGATCTTCAACGACAGTCTCGCCAAGGTCGCCGAGCAGTATCTGAAAAAGGGCATGAAGGTTTACGTCGAGGGTCAGTTGCAGACCCGCAAATGGCAGGATCAGACCGGCAACGAGCGCTATACCACGGAAGTGGTGCTGCAGAAATTCCGTGGCGAGCTTCAGATGCTGGATTCTCGTGGGCAGGGCGGCGACAACAGCGGTCAGTTCGGCGGTTACTCCGGCGGTGGCGGCGGGGGCCGCAATGTGGGAAGCGATTTCGGCCAGTCCAGTCCAAGCGAGGGCTTTTCTCGCGGCGGCGGAAGCGGCGGTGGGTCGCGCGGCGGCGGTTCGCAGGATCTCGACGACGAAATTCCGTTCTGAGCAATATCGACGTCGCTTTGACGACGCCATTGTTCTTCATGGGTCATCGGCTCGGAAATCCTGCGGATTCCGAGCCGATTTCTTTTGTGGGAGTTTTCTGCGACTCGCCGCTGCGTTAAGCCGCCATCAACGCTCTCACGCCATCGGCGACGAATTGAACGGCAAGGGCGGCGAGGATGACGCCCAGCAGACGGGTCAAAATCGAGCGACCGGTTTGGCCGATCAATTTGTCGATGCTTTCGGATAGCACGAAGACGGCGTAGGTGATCAACAGGCAGGCGAGGATGATGCCGACCAGCATGGCCTGTGCCAGCCATCCACCGAACGAGCCGGACAGAAGCACGGTGGCCGATATCGCGCCGGGACCGGCGATAAGCGGTATGGCCAGGGGGAAGGCGGCGATGTCATGGATCATGTCCCTGGTAATCGCGACGTCGGAAATCTTCTCCTTCCGGTCCGTCCGCTTCTCAAAGATCATCTCGAAGGCGATGAAGAACAGCAGCAGGCCACCCGCCACGCGGAACGCTGGCAAGGTGATGCCGAAGACAGACAAAACGCCTGCGCCCACAAGCGCGAAGAGGGCCAGAACGCCAAAGCCCATCACGCATGCGCGCACCGAGACCTGCTGCCGCTGCTGGCGGTTCATGCCCCGCGTCACGGCCAGGAAGATCGGCACCAGCCCCGGGGGATCGATGGTTACCAGGATGGTCACGAAGGCGTTGAAGACATTGTCCAGCGTTGGCATGCGCTCTCCTCGTCTCAGAGCAGGCTAGCCCGGCGCGCAGTTCTTCACCAGAGGAGAATGGTCGATTCCACGCCCGATCAGCAACTTGTCGGAAACGAGACGGCAAACGTTTTAGGTTTTTACGCCTATCCTTTTGAAATAAAGAGGAAAATCAGCTCTGGAAAACCACGTTCGACATTGGAGAAAACCGTCGCATTCCTATATATAGCTATGATGATTCTTAAACTTTGCGTGGTCCGATTTTGACTGATCAGAAAACTCCGCGCGGACCGGACGGTCCTTCAGGCATCGAGCCCATTTCGATCATGGAGGAGATGCAGCGCTCTTACCTCGATTACGCCATGAGCGTCATCGTGAGCCGCGCGCTGCCAGACGTTCGCGACGGCCTCAAGCCGGTGCATCGCCGCATCCTTTATGCTTCGCATGAAAGCGGCTATCACTGGAACCGCAAGCATGTGAAATCCGCGCGGCCCGTTTCCGACGTGATGGGTAAATACCATCCGCATGGCGACGCCTCGATCTACGATGCCCTGGTGCGCATGGCCCAGGATTGGTCGATGAGCGTGCCCCTGATCGACGGGCAGGGTAATTTCGGCTCCATCGACGGCGATCCGCCTGCGGCGATGCGCTACACCGAGGCGCGCCTGACGAAGGTTGCACATGAACTGATCGAGGATATCGACAAGGATACGGTCGATTTCCAGGAGAACTATGACGGCTCCGACAGCGAGCCCAAGGTCATTCCAGCCCGCTTTCCCAACCTGCTTGTGAACGGATCGGGCGGCATCGCCGTCGGCATGGCGACCAATATCCCGCCGCATAATCTTGTCGAGGTGTGTAACGGCGCCATCGCGGTGATCGACAATCCCGCCATTTCGCTGCCCGATCTGATGGACATCATTCCTGGGCCTGACTTCCCCACGGGCGGTCTGATCCTTGGGCGTTCAGGCATCTATAACGCCTACACCACCGGGCGGGGCTCCGTCGTCATGCGGGGTAAGGTCGCCATCGAGGAGATGCGTGGCGACCGCGAGGCGATCATCATCACCGAGGTTCCCTTCCAGGTGAACAAGGCGACTATGATCGAGAAGATGGCCGAACTGGTGCGCGACAAGCGCATCGAAGGCATCTCCGACATCCGCGACGAAAGCGACCGGCAAGGCTATCGCGTCGTCATTGAGCTCAAGCGCGATGCCAACACAGAGGTAATCCTCAACCAACTCTATCGCTTCACTCCGCTGCAGACGTCGTTCGGCGCCAATATGGTTGCGTTGAATGGGGGCAAACCCGAAGTAATGAACCTCATGGATATGCTGACGGCGTTCGTCGCATTCCGCGAGGAGGTCATCAGCCGCCGCACCAAGTTCCTGCTGCGCAAGGCACGCGACCGCGCCCATGTGTTGGTCGGCTTGGCTATCGCGGTTGCCAATATCGATGAGGTGATCCGTCTTATCCGGGCTGCACCCGACCCGCAGACGGCGCGCGAGCAGTTGATGGAGCGCCGCTGGCCGGCGCGCGACGTCGAGTCGCTGATCCTTCTGATCGACGATCCGCGCCACCGCATCAACGAGGACGGCACCTACAACCTATCCGAAGAACAGGCCCGCGCGATTTTGGAGCTGCGTCTGCAGCGCCTCACCGCGCTTGGTCGCGACGAGATTTCGGATGAACTCAACACCATCGGTGTCGAGATCAGCGACTACCTCGACATCCTGTCGTCGCGCGCGCGCATTCAGCAGATCGTCAAGGATGAACTTGCCGCTGTACGAGACGAGTTCGGCATGCCGCGCCGCACCGAGATCACCGATGCCGGTTCGGACATGGATGACGAAGACCTGATCCCGCGTGAGGATATGGTCGTCACCGTCAGCCATTCCGGCTACATCAAGCGCGTTCCGTTGTCGCTGTATCGGGCTCAGCGCCGTGGCGGCAAGGGGCGCTCCGGCATGGCGACGAAGGAAGAAGATTTCGTCACACGGCTGTTTGTCGCCAATACCCATACACCGGTGTTGTTCTTCTCCTCACGCGGTATCGTTTACAAGGAAAAGGTGTGGCGGCTACCGATCGGCAACCCGCAGTCGCGGGGCAAGGCCCTGATCAACCTGCTGCCAATAGAGAATGGCGACCGGATCACTGCGATTCTACCGCTGCCCGAGGATGAAAACAGTTGGGGCGATCTGGATGTGATGTTCGCCACCACGCGCGGGACCGTTCGCCGCAACAAGCTGTCTGATTTCACCCAGGTCAACCGCAATGGCAAGATCGCCATGAAGTTCGACGAGGAAGGCGACGCCATCCTCGCGGTAGAGACCTGCACGGAAAACGACGATGTGCTGCTGACCGCCGATACAGGCCAGTGCATCCGGTTCTCAGTGACCGATGTCCGCGTGTTCAAGGGCCGGGATTCGCAGGGCGTGCGCGGCATCGCGATGGGAGCGGAAGACCGCGCCATCTCGATGACGATCCTCGAACATGTCGATGCGAGCCCCGCCGAACGTGCCGCCTATCTCAAGCAGGCGGCCAATGAGCGGAAGGTCGCGGGTGTCGAGGAAGAAGAAATCGCGCTGACCAACGAAGATATCGGCGAGGAGACAACCTTGCCTCCGGTCCGCTACGAGGAGCTCAAGGCCCATGAGCAATTCGTGCTGACCGTTACCGAATATGGTTATGGCAAGCGCTCGTCGTCCTACGACTTCCGCCTGACCGGGCGCGGCGGAAAAGGCATTCGTGCCACCGACGTCTCGAAGGTCGCGGAAATCGGACGTCTGGTCGCAACCTTCCCGGTCGCCAATGAGGACCAGATTATGCTGGTGTCCGATGGCGGGCAGGTCATCCGGGTGCCCGTCAACGGCATCCGTTTCGCCAGCCGCGCGACCAAGGGTGTCACCATCTTCAATACCGCTGATGACGAGAAAGTCGTGTCCGTCGAGCGTATTTCCGAGCCGCAAGGTGAGGAAGATATGGAAGGTGAAGTATCTGGTGCGACAGCGGAAGATGTGGGTTCCGCCGGTTCTATACCTGACGAAGGCAACACCGAGAACTGACAGGGTAAGCCAATACAAAAAAGCCGCTCTAAGATTTAGAGCGGCTTTTCTGTTTCTGACTGGAGGGTCAGCAGGTAATTCAGTTCAACTGATGCGGCGCACGCCAGCCAAGCAAATCGAGGCGTTTCGTGCTTTCTTTCACCCGGGCTCGCTCTGCCTCCTGGTGAAGGCCGAAAGCCGTAGCGATCAGCATTGCGATGGTCATGGCCGCGGCAAGCATATAGATCATCATTGGCATGTTCTCCTGGATCAAGAACGGGCAAAGCCGGATTTGGTTCATGCATCGTGGTCCAGAGAGTGTTCACAACTCCTTGAACTGGACCTGAACGCCAAACTCATTTGCGGTTCATGCTTAATGACTGATTGCATTTCGGCTGCCGCTTTCCCCTCGTCGCAGGATCGGTTAGAAGCACCGCATGACAGAACGCATCGCAATCTATGCAGGCTCCTTCGATCCGCTGACCAATGGCCATCTGGACGTGTTGAAGGCGTCGTTGGCTGTTGCCGATACCGTGCACGCGGCCATTGGCATCCATCCCGGCAAAAAGCCGCTGTTTTCTTTCGAGGAGCGGGTCTCCTTGATCGAAGCCGCCTGTAGCGCGGAGTTTGGGACGGACGGGGCGCGCATCAAGGTCGTGGCATTCGATGGTCTGGTTATCGATGCGGCGCGCAAGATCGGCGCATCGATCATGATTCGCGGCCTGCGCGACGGCACGGACCTCGACTACGAGATGCAGATGGCAGGCATGAACGAAACCATGGCTCCGGACCTGCAAACCGTTTTCCTGCCCGCCAGTCCTTCGGTGCGCACCATTACTGCCACACTCGTGCGCCAGATTGCGGCGATGGGCGGCGACATCCGTCCCTTTGTTCCGGCCAATGTCGCCGGTGCGCTGACCGCAAAGTTCAAAGCATAGGGTCTTTTCCCTCAAATCCCTGACGGAGCCGTTTTATGAAAATGAGGACCTTAGCCTCTTCGTTCGTTATTGCCGCCGGCCTTCTCGCCGGATCATTGTCCGCTATGGCCGCAAGCCCGGAGGACACGATGATCATCACGTTGAAAGACGGCGACGTCACCGTCGCTCTCCGCCCCGATCTGGCGCCTAAGCATGTCGAGCAGATCAAGAAGCTGGTTCGTGAGGGCGCCTATGACAACGTTGCCTTTCATCGTGTCATCGATGGGTTCATGACGCAGACCGGCGACGTTCAGTTCGGCGATATGACCGATGGATACAACCCCGCGCGCGCCGGCACCGGCGGTTCGGAACTGCCCGATCTGCCAGCCGAATTCTCCAAGGAGCCTTTCGTGCGCGGCGTGCTTGGCATGGCGCGTGCCCAGGATCCAAACTCGGCCAATTCCCAGTTCTTTATCATGACCGACACCGCGTCTTCGCTGAATGGCCAATACACGGTCGTCGGCAAAGTCGAGACCGGGATGGAACTGGTGGACAATATCAAGAAGGGCGATTCTTCCATGAACGGGGTTGTCAGCGACCCCGACCGCATGGTGAAGGTGCGCATCGCCGCAGACAACAAGTAATCGGATAGAAAAGGACAGGCACAATGGCCGAGATCAAAGATCGCGAGAACGCACTCATCATGGAAACGACCAAGGGTACGGTCGTTATCGAACTGTTTCCGGACCTCGCTCCCGGCCATGTCGGCCGCATCAAGGAACTGGCTCGCGAAGGTGCATATGATGGCGTTGTCTTCCATCGCGTCATCGACGGTTTCATGGCGCAGACGGGCGACGTCAAGTTTGGCAAATCGACCGGCGCTTCCTTCAACCCCGCGCGCGCCGGCATGGGCGGTTCGGACAAGCCAGACCTGAAGGCAGAGTTCTCCAACGTCAACCACGCCCGCGGCACCTGCTCGATGGCACGCTCGCAGAACCCCAATTCCGCGAACTCGCAGTTCTTCATCTGCTTCCAGGATGCTGGCTTCCTCAACCGCCAGTATACCGTTTGGGGTCAGGTCATCGAAGGCATGGACAAGGTCGATACCATCAAGCGCGGCGAGCCGGTCCAGGATCCCGACAAGATCGTGTCGATGAAGGTCGCCGCCGACGTTCCGGCCTGAGACAAAAAAGGTGGCCGGCGTGTTGTGGTCGCTGCTCGGAATCCTGGCTGGCGCTTTTGTCGCCACCCAGGCTCCGATCAATGCCGCGCTCGGCCGCGGGCTGGGCCTGCCGGTGGCCGCCGCCGCCGTCTCGTTTCTCGTGGGCGCCATCGTTCTGGGTCTCGTCACCGCGGCGATGACCCAGACGCAAGGCGTTTCGCTGGGTTGGCGCACGCCTGCGCCCTGGCTCTTCGTAGCGGGTGGCGTCCTGGGCGCGGCCTTTGTGACCAGCGGCGTTCTGCTGGTGCCGCGGATCGGAGCTGCCGCCACCATGGCTTTTCTCGTCACTGGCCAACTTCTGGCGGGACTGGTCATGGACAGGGTAGGGTTTCTGGGCCTCGCTGTGCGTGAAATCACTCTTGGCCGTGTTGCCGGTGCGCTCATGCTTCTGAGCGGGGCGCTGCTCATTCGGTTGACCTGATGCGCGTCGATCTGTTCGATTTCGATCTGCCGGAGGCGAGTATCGCTCTCAGGCCATCAGAGCCGCGTGACGCGGCAAAGCTATTGCTGGTCCGTCCAGACCAGAGGTTTAAGGACTTGATCGTCCGCGACCTGCCGTCGCTGCTTCGACCCGGCGATGCTTTGGTGCTGAACGATACCAAAGTCATCCCTGCGCAACTCAGCGGAACCCGGTTCCGAGGCGAAAACATGTCGCAGGTCGACGCGACGCTTCACATGCGCGAGGCCCCGGACCGGTGGCGTGCCTTCATGCGGCCCGCAAAACGTGTCGCCGCCGGCGACCGCATCCGGTTCGGTCACGACAGCGCCGTTTGCCTGACGGGTGCACTGGATGCGACGGTCGTCGAGAAGGGCGATGCCGGCGAGGTCGTTCTTGGCTTCGATCTTTCGGGCGCGGCGCTGGACGAGGCGTTGCACGCTGTCGGCCATATTCCGCTGCCGCCCTATATCGCTTCCAAGCGTCCCGAGGACGAGCGCGACCGCGCCGATTATCAAACCGTCTATGCGCGGGAGGAGGGCGCGGTTGCCGCCCCGACAGCAGGCCTGCATTTTACCCCTTCGCTTTTTTCAGCGCTTGAACAAGCGGGCGTCGAAAAGCACTTCGTCACCCTCCATGTCGGCGCGGGCACCTTTCTGCCGGTCAAGGCAGACGATACCGCCGACCACAAGATGCATGCCGAGATCGGCCATGTCTCGGCCGAAACCGCCGAAGCGCTTAACACGGTCCGGGCACGGGGAGGGCGCATCGTCTCGGTTGGCACCACCTCGCTGCGCTTGCTGGAAAGCGCCGCTAGGGAGGACGGCGCGTTGGCCGCGTGGTCTGGAGCGACCGATATCTTCATCACCCCCGGCTACCGCTTCAAGGCCGTCGACGTGCTGATGACCAATTTTCACCTTCCGCGCTCGACGCTGTTCATGCTCGTCTCGGCCTTCGCCGGTTTCGAGACCATGCGGGAGGCCTATGCGCATGCGATCTCAAATGGCTACCGCTTCTACTCTTATGGCGATTCCAGCCTTCTGTTCAGGAACGACCGATGACCGCTGATTTCTCCTTCAAGGTGCTTGCCACCGACGGAAATGCGCGGCGCGGGGAAATTTCGATGCCGCGCGGCGTCGTGCGTACGCCGGCCTTCATGCCGGTCGGCACCGGCGGCACGGTGAAAGCCATGTATATGGATCAGGTGCGCGGCGTAGGCGCCGACATCATCCTGGGCAATACCTATCACCTGATGCTCAGGCCCGGCGCAGAGCGCGTGGCGCGACAAGGTGGCCTGCATGATTTCGCGCGCTGGCCTTGGCCGATCCTGACGGATTCCGGCGGCTTTCAGGTCATGTCGCTGTCGAAATTGCGAAAGCTCAACGAACAGGGCGTGACGTTCCGCTCCCATATCGATGGCGCTGCCTATGAGATGTCGCCCGAGCGCTCCATCGAAATCCAGGGCCTGCTGGATTCCGATATCCAGATGCAACTCGACGAATGCGTGGCGCTGCCTGCCAAGCCCACCGAGATCGAACGCGCGATGGAACTGTCTCTGCGCTGGGCGGACCGCTGCAAGACGGCCTTTGGCGACCAGCCGGGCAAGGCGATGTTCGGCATCGTCCAAGGCGGTGACATGCCGGATCTGCGGGTCCGCTCTGCTCAGGCGCTCAAGGCTATGGAACTGAAGGGCTACGCGGTGGGCGGGCTTGCCGTCGGCGAGCCGCAGCAGGTCATGCTCGACATGCTTGAGGTCACCTGTCCCGAACTGCCCCAAGAGAAGCCTCGCTACCTCATGGGGGTCGGCACACCCGACGATATCCTGAAATCGGTGATGCGGGGTATCGACATGTTCGATTGCGTGATGCCGACCCGCGCCGGCCGCCATGGCCTTGCCTATACGAGGCGCGGCAAGATCAATCTGCGCAACGCCCGGCATGCTGACGATCACCGTCCGCTAGACGAGGAAAGCGATTGCCCGGCGGCCCGGGACTACTCCCGCGCCTATCTGCACCATCTGGTGAAGAGCCAGGAGGCTCTGGGGGCGATGTTGCTGACGTGGAACAACCTGTCCTATTACCAAAAACTCATGGCCGATATCCGCGAGGCGATTTCGGCCGGCGCGCTGACGGAGCGGGCGGCGACGATCTCCGAGGCCTGGGCGAGGGGCGATCTGGCGAAGCTGTAGACTGGCTGCCTCGCAGGTCAGATCGTCAAAGCGTTTGAGGCCTTGAGACTGACACCTTTGATACGCCAGCTTCCGTCCGGCTGACGCTCGAGCACATAGACCGCCTCATAGTTCTTGCCATCTTCGCCTGTGAGCAGGAGCTGTTGCACGACTTCGCCGGTGCCCATTTCCTCGACCTTGCCGAAACTATAGTCTTTTGGTCGGTAGACGGGCCTATAGGCGCCGGTGACCATGCCCATGAAGGATTCGAGCGTCGGAAATACCTGTCTCACCCCAGGCGCTGCGTAACCATAGGCGCCCGCATTGTCGCCCGAAGCGAAGGCTTTCAGCTGATTTTCAATGGTCGATTGCGCCGCTTGGATTTCCGCCTCACCCGCGTTCGCCCCAAACGGAAACAGCAGCAGCAATAGAACAAACAGCCTTGTCGGCATGACTTTCCCCTTTTCGGTCGTTCACATTAGGATACGAGGGGTGGGAGCTTTCGGTTTCCTGGTTGCTGGCAAAGGCTTGATCTTCTTTGGCGAAGGGCACGCAATATTGGAAAAATCCCAAAGACAAAATTTTTGCTGTCTTCGCCTCGCTTCGTCTAGGCCGATATTGCTTTTTCGCAACCAGGAACGATAGAACAATTTGCGGCATTCAGCCGTTTCAATACTTCTTCACAATGGGGAAATTCTGTGAAGCATATCGCCACTTTAGCCTTGCTGTCGGTTGCGCTGGTTGGTTGTGCCTCCGTTTCGGAAGGGCGTTATAAAACCATGCAGACCGCTTTGAACGGCCCTGCAGAAACCCGAAACGCGGCCTTGAAGAAATGCGTGGACCGCGAAAAGAAGAGGTCGCTTACTCACAAACAGAATGTGGCGATGATAACCGGTGCCTCGGTCGAGGCCTATCCGGAGGTTTTCTGCAGACGCGTGATGAACGGAATCGCTTCTGGTCGTATCAGCTATCAAGACTATCTCCAGCTCCGGAATCCTGCAGCCGACAACAGCAAGATCGTCAAAATCGTTCAGGGTCGCTAAGCCTCTCCACCTTGCCGGCGGCGTTGTCCGTTGGCGCCTCCTGTCTTGAAACCCATGGCCGCCTCTGCCAAAAGTCCTGATCCAGAAAGCTTGCGGAGTGCGGCCATGAAGACCTTCTTTGTCCAGATCAAATGTGAGCTCGGACGCGCTTATGAAGTGGCGAGTGCGCTGGCCGACGCGGAGATCGCCTCGGAGATTTATTCGACCGCCGGCAATTTCGATCTTCTCGCCAAGTTCTATATCGACGACTCGGACGATGTCGGTCACTTCGTCAACGAACGTGTCCATGTGATCCCAGGCATTAAGGATACCTTCACCACGGTGACCTTCAGGGCATTTTGAGCCTGCGGGATAGGCAGTCACCCGCCCAAACTTCGGCAAATCTGCCTTGACTTTCAGCAATATGCTCCCATGTGCGACAACTATGCTGATTGCACTTGATTTTCACCGGACGCCCCAGTGAAATGCTCGTCACAGGGGAGTATTCGATTGACTGCGTTCGATGAAATGTTTCCGGGAGCGTCCGGACCAAGGCGGCCCTATGCTTCCTACGACCAGTGGCTGAAGGATCAAGACCCCGGTCGACTGACTGAAAAGATGCGGGACGCGGAAAGCGTTTTCCGTAAAACCGGGATCACATTCGCCGTCTATGGCGAGGAAGAAGCCGCCGAGCGGCTCATTCCCTTCGACATCGTCCCGCGCATCATTTCGGGCAACGAATGGCGACGGCTGACGCTGGGGATTGAGCAGCGCGTCCAGGCACTCAACGCCTTTCTCGACGATATCTACCACCGCCAGGAGATCCTGCGCTCCGGCCGTCTTCCTCGCGAGTTGATCGCCAACAATGTGGCGTTTCTGCCGGAGATGATCGGTCTGCGCCCGCCGGCCGGCGTCTACACGCACATCATCGGTGTCGACATCGTCCGCATCAGCGAAGACGAATTCTACGTGCTCGAGGACAATGCCCGCACCCCATCCGGCGTGTCCTATATGCTCGAGAACCGCGAGACGATGATGCAGCTGTTCCCCGAGCTCTTCAAACGGGTCAAGGTCCGTCCGGTCGAGAATTATCCGCAATTGTTGCGGCAATCGTTGGCTGCGGTGAAGCCGCACAACGTCGCCGGCGCACCCACCATTGCCGTGCTGACGCCGGGCAGCTTCAACTCCGCCTATTTCGAACACGCCTTTTTGGCCGACCAGATGGGCGTCCAGCTCGTCGAAGGACAGGATCTGCGGGTGGTGGACGGGCATGTGGCCATGCGCACGACCGAAGGCTACAAGCAGATCGACGTGCTCTATCGACGTGTCGACGACGACTATCTCGACCCGCTGACCTTCAGAGCGGATTCCGCGCTCGGCGTGCCAGGGATCATGGACGTCTATCGCGCCGGCAACATCACTATCGCCAATGCGCCCGGAACCGGCATCGCCGACGACAAAGCTATTTACTCCTACATGCCGGAGATCATCGAGTTCTATACCGGCCGCAAGCCGATCCTGGGCAATATCCCGACCTGGCGTTGCTCCGATCCGTCCAGTTTGTCTTATGTGCAGGAGCATCTGCACGAGCTTGTCGTCAAGGAAGTGCATGGTTCAGGCGGTTACGGCATGCTCGTCGGACCTGCGGCGAGCAAGAAAGAGCGCGAAGCCTTTGCCAAGAAACTTGCCGCGAGACCTTCGAACTATATCGCACAGCCGACGCTGTCGCTGTCGACCTGCCCGATCCTGACGGAAAAGGGACTTGCCCCACGTCACGTCGATCTACGGCCTTTCGTTCTGGTGTCCGACCGGATTCAGATCGTTCCGGGCGGCCTGACGCGTGTGGCACTCAAGGAAGGCTCGCTGGTCGTCAACTCCTCTCAAGGCGGAGGCACCAAGGATACCTGGGTGCTTGACGACTAGTCTTGTCGTCCGGGCCAAGGCAGCCGGCGCACTGTTCGCGCCGGTATAACATGAAAATGGGCAGGGCTGAGCAAAGCCACCCGAACGAGGAGCGGAGACTTCATGCTTCTGGGACGCACCGCGAACGGCCTCTACTGGATGAGCCGCTATATCGAGCGGGCCGACAATATGGCGCGCCTGATCGATGCTGGCTTGCGCATGGCTTTGACACGAACCCAGAATGCCTCGGAGGAGTGGAATTCGGTGCTGCTTTCGGCCGGCGCGGATGTCGCCTTTTCTCAGAAATACACCGAATACACCGCCAGCGAGGTGTCGGACTTCCTCCTGCGTGACACGACAAACCCGTCCAGCGTGATCTCATCGATCGAGACCGCGCGGAATAATGCGCGCATGGTTCGGACCGCGTTGACGCGCGAAACGTGGGAAAGCATCAACGAAGCCTGGATGTCGCTCAAGCGATTGCTGGCCTCGCCAATCGACGAACGCGAACTTCCCAAGGTGCTTGACGCCATCAAGCGCGAGACGGCACTGATCCGAGGCTCTTTTTTCGGCACAATGCTGCGCAACGAGATTTTCGATTTCTACCAGATTGGCACCTATATCGAGCGCGCCGATAACACCGCACGCATCCTCGACGTGAAGTATTACGTGCTGCTGCCCTCGATCTCATGGGTGGGATCGACACTAGACAACTATCAGTGGGAGTCGATCCTGCGTTCCGTCTCGGCGCATCGGTCATACCGTTGGGTCTACGATGCCGACTACAAGCCGTCGAACATCGCCGACTACCTGATCCTCAATTCGCGCATGCCGCGCTCCTTGACCTTCAGCTACCGCTTCATTACCGAGCATTTGCGGGCGCTGGCGCAGGATTACGGTGAGTTGCACAGCTCCCACGCCATGTCCGAGCGGATTTATTCGAAGCTTAAAAACGGGTCGATCAAGGACATCTTCGATGCCGGGCTTCACGAATTCCTGAACGATTTCATCTGCGACAACCAGGTCCTCGGCGACCAGGTCGCTCTCGACTACAGCTTCCATTGAGTGTCGAGCCCATGCGTCTGAAAATCACCCACCGCACCGAGTATCACTATGACCAGCCCATCCGTTACGGATTGCAACGGCTGCGTCTCACTCCTGTTTCCGGCCCGCTGCAGACGGTGATGGACTGGAAGCTGACCGTGGAGGGTGCGCAGGAAGAAGTGCGTTTCCTCGACCAGTTCGGCAATCAGACGATCCTTGTCAGCATCGGCGGCGCGCCCCAGACAGTCTCGGTCCTGGCGGAAGGCGAGGTGGATACGGCCGACAAAGCTGGCGTCTTTGGCCAGCATCGCGGCTTTGCGCCACTCTGGTTGTACCAGCAGGATACCCCGTTGACGGTACGGGGCGAGGGAGTAGCAGCCCTTGTGGAATCCTTGAGCGACGGCGGCGCCGATCTTGATCGCCTGCACCAGCTCAAGGAGGCTGTGGGCAAGCGGGTGGCCTATAGTTCCGGTCAGACGAATGTGGCGACTACCGCCGAGCAGGCCATCGCGGCTGGAGCTGGTGTTTGCCAAGATCATGCGCATGTGTTTTGCGCGGCGGCGCGCGCGCTCGGCTTTCCGGCTCGCTATGTCAGCGGCTATCTACTGATGGATGGCGTGGTGGAGCAGGTGGCCAGCCACGCCTGGGCGGAGGCGCATGTGCCGCGTCTGGGATGGGTGGCATTCGACGCCGCCAACGGAATCTCAGCCGACGAACGTTATGTGACCGTGGCTACGGGGCGAGATTATCGCGATGCGATGCCGATATCGGGGATTTTATTGGGGCAAGCCGAAGAACGCCTTGAAGTCCGCATAACGGTAGAGCAGTAATCCGGCTTCACTTTTGTCCGGATTGGATTCGATGACCTATTGCGTGGGGCTTAAGATCGACAAAGGGCTGGTGTTCATGTCCGACACACGGACCAATGCCGGCATCGACTCGATTTCCACCTTCAAGAAGATGCGGGTCTGGGAAGAGCCCGGCGAGCGCGTCATCGTTCTGATGTCAGCCGGCAATCTGGCAACGACGCAGGCGGTCGTCAGCCTGCTCGATGAGCGCACCAAGGCGGTAGCCGACCGCAACCCGACATTGCTCGAAACGCCTTCGATGTACCAGACCGCGCGTCTGGTCGGGAACACAGTCAAAGAGGTGATTGCGAGCTCCGCGCCCGTCGGACAGAAGGCCGACTCCTACTTCAACGCATCCTTCATACTGGGCGGCCAGATCAAAGGCAGCGAACCGCGCCTGTTCATGATCTACCCGGAAGGCAACTTCATCGAGTGCAGCGACGATACCCCATTCTTTCAGATCGGCGAGACCAAATATGGCAAGCCGATCATCGTCCGGGCGTATGATCGTCAAATGAGTCTCGAAGAGACGGTGAAGCTCCTGCTCGTGTCCTTCGACTCGACCCTGAAATCCAACCTTTCCGTCGGCCTGCCACTCGATCTGCTGTTCTACGAGAATGGCACCTACAAGGTCGGCCTGAAAAAGCGCATCGGGCTGGATGACCCCTATTATCGAACCATTTCAGAGGGTTGGTCGAGCGCTTTGAAGGCTGCTTTCCAAAGTCTTCCGGATTTTACCGGCTGAGCAAATCAACCGGCAGGTGCTTTTCATCGTTTTCGTTTCTGCCTAGAGTGCGTGGAAACGAAACTTGGAAACGCCGCCCGTGTATCTTTCTCCCCGTCAGTCGGAGATCATTCAACTCGCCAAGGAAAACGGGCGTGTTCTGGTCGATGACCTTGCCGCCCATTTCGTCGTCACGCCGCAAACCATTCGCAAGGATTTGAACGATCTTTGCGATCAGCGCCTGTTGAGCCGCATTCATGGCGGTGCGTTGTTTCCATCGGGCATTGAAAATCTCGAATATGAAGCACGGCGGAAAATAGCAGCCGATGAAAAGGACGCCATCGGGCGCGCGGCTGCACAGCTCATTCCGGATAACGCTTCGCTGTTTGTGAATATCGGCACGACGACCGAAGCCGTCGGCAAGGCGCTGCTCGATCACAAGGGCCTGATGGTGATCACCAACAACATCAATGTCGCGAACCGGATGCGTGTCTATCCGACGATGGAAGTGGTGATCGCTGGCGGGGTCGTACGCGGTTCGGATGGCGGCATCGTAGGCGAGGCGGCCGTCGATTTCATCAAGCAGTTCAAAGTGGACTATGCGGTTATCGGTGCGTCGGCCATCGACCATGACGGTGCCTTGCTGGACTACGACTTTCGCGAGGTAAAGGTGGCTCAGGCAATCATCGCCAATGCCCGGCACGTGATCCTGGTCTCGGACCGTACAAAGTTCGAGCGGACCGCACCGGTGCGAATCGCACATTTGTCGCAGATGGACACCTTCATCACAGACTACTGCGATCTACCCGGCATCCGGCGCATATGCGAAGAATCCGAAGTCGAGATGATCGAAACCCGAGGCCAGGCGCCTGCATCCCTGAGTGAATAAGCAAAAGGCCGCAGTCACGACCGCGGCCTTTCGATTTCTGGCCTGAAAGGCTATCAGCTGTAAGGCGAATAGCACTGCTGGCGACCACCATTGTATGGCTGGAACGTGTTGTCATAGGCTCGATATGAGCGATAACGGTTTGCGCACCACTGGACGTGTGCGTTACCGCTGCCACCGCGATATACTGGCGCCGGCTGGTTGTTGATGGCACCGCCGACAATGGCACCGGCTACAAACGCAGCTGCAGGGAACCAGAAGCCGTTATACTGGCGATAACCCGGACGCTGATACCGATAGCCGCGATGCCCATTGAAGTAGTGGTTATCGCCGCGCCGTACGATCCTTACGTTGTCACGTCCGCGATTCGGCACGCCAAACCGTGGTCCATCACGATCACGGCTGAAACGGGGGCCGTCACGTCCCACTCTCGGTCCATCGCGATTGCCGTCGCGGCGAAGCCAGATACGATCCTGCACCTGCTGCACGAGGGCGTTCTCAGCCGTTGCGGGTTTTGTCATGACCGGTGCTGCCATTGCTGGGATGGCACCCGAGATTGAGATTGAGGCGGCAAGCGCAGTCGCCATCAATCCGGAAAATAATTTCTTCATCGTATATCTCCTGGGTGGTTTCGTCCCTTTGGCTTGAGAAACGGGTGGCACGCTGGTTTGTTCCCCGCCGCCTTCGGTGTCCAGTTGACGCAATTTCAGATGCGACGCCTTCATCAGTCCGGAGGGCGCGGTCTCGGTCTGGGTAAATCCCCGACTTTCCGCCCTGTTTTCGCGATTTTCCGGTTGACCGCTTTTGGCGCCCTCCTTATGGTCCGCGCAACTTCGAAGGGCGTTGCCTTTCGGGGAGCGCGTAGCTCAGCCGGTAGAGCAACTGACTTTTAATCAGTAGGTCCAGGGTTCGAATCCCTGCGCGCTCACCACCAAATCTCCTGAGACGATCTTTGACGTGCCGGCACTCGTCCAATTCAGCAAACGCCTGCGCGGATTCGTCCACATAATGGTGATTGGAATCCGCAGGACACGGTGGGTATATCTCCGCCGCAGTTTCTGAGGCGATTGGCATGGCATTGGACGTAAGCTATCTCACGGCGGTCGGCGCGGGCGCGCTGTCTTTCCTATCGCCGTGCGTTCTGCCGCTGGTTCCGCCTTATCTCTGCTACATGGCCGGCGTGTCGGTCGACGATTTCCGCGCCGAGGGTGGCGTTGCAGCCAAGGTGCAGACACGTAAGGCGCTACTTTCGGCGTCTATCGCATTCGTTCTCGGCTTTACCACGGTCTTCGTGGCTCTGGGCGCTGGCGCTTCGGGGATCGGCAGGCTGTTGCGCGTCTATCAGGAGCCGTTGGCGATCGTTGCCGGTATCCTGATCATCCTGATGGGGCTGAATTTCCTGGGAGTGCTACGCATCCCGTTCTTGTCGCGCGAGGCACGGTTTCAATCCACAGGCAAGCCGACAAGCGCCATTGCCGCCTATTTGATGGGGCTCGCCTTTGCTTTCGGCTGGACCCCCTGCATCGGTCCGGTGCTTGGCCCCATCCTGACGCTTGCGGGCGGGCGCGAAACCGTCGGCGAGGGCGCTTTGCTGTTGTTCGCCTATTCGATCGGGCTCGGCATCCCTTTCCTTGTCGCGGCGCTGTTTTCGGGCGCTTTCATGCGCTTTCTCAGCCGTTTCCGGGTGCATCTCGGCCGCGTCGAAAAGGTGATGGGCGCTCTGCTCGTGCTGGCCGGTATCTTCTTCCTCACCGGGGGTATCCAGAGCATGTCCTATTGGCTTCTCGAGCGGTTCCCGGCACTTGGCCAATTGGGGTAAGGCGCCTCCATTGGAGCCGCGCGCCTGCGGTGCTAGAAAGGCGCGAATCCGCCTTTCCCGTCATCGAATCCGGAAGACGCAATGAGCCCGAGAACCTGCCTGTCGATCATCCTTGCCGCCGGCGAAGGGACGCGCATGAAGAGCGCGCTGCCCAAGGTGCTGCATCCGGTTGCCGGCCTACCGATGGTAGCCCATGTCATCAAGGCGACGCGCCAGGCGGGCGCGGGCGACGTCGCTGTGGTCGTCGGCCATGGTGGAGAGCAGGTGCGCAAGGCGGTGGCCGGCTTGGCTTCATCCGCAAGCACCTTCGAGCAGGTGGAACGGCTGGGAACGGCACATGCTGTTCTGGCTGCGCGAGAGGCTATCGCGCGCGGCTATGACGATGTGCTGGTGATGTTCGGCGACACACCGTTGATCACGCCCGAGCCGCTGCAGGCCGCGCGCGAAAGGCTCGCACACGGTGCCGCTGTCGTCGTCATCGGTTTTCGCACGGATGCGCCGACTGGCTATGGTCGCCTGATTGAAGAGGGCGGCAAACTCGCGGCCATTCGTGAGGAAAAGGACAGTACCGACGAAGAGCGCAAGATCACATTCTGTAATGGCGGTCTGATGGCAATCGCCGGACAGCATGCGTTGGCGCTGCTCGACAAGGTTGGCAACGCCAATGCCAAGGCTGAATACTACCTTACCGACATTGTCGAGATAGCGGCACAGGAGGGTCTCGACGTGGCGGCCATCGAAGCGCCATTCGAAAGCCTGCTGGGCATCAACAACCGCGCGGAGTTGGCGAACGCCGAAGGCATCTGGCAGAAACGCCGCCGTCGCGAGGCGATGCTTGCAGGCGTAACGCTGATTGCACCGGATACGGTCTATTTCTCACACGACACGGAGATCGGCGCGGATACCGTGGTCGAGCCCAATGTGTGGTTTGGCCCGGGCGTGACGGTGGCGTCCGACGTCGTGATCCATGCCTTCAGCCACATCGAGGGGGCTAAGGTGGCTGCGAACAGCCAGATCGGCCCGTTCGCACGGCTGAGGCCGGGCGCCGATCTGCATGAAAAAGCCAAGGTCGGCAATTTCTGCGAGGTCAAGAACGCCACCATAGAGAAGGGCGCCAAGGTCAATCACCTCACCTATATCGGCGATGCCCGCGTCGGCGCGGAGGCCAATATCGGCGCCGGCACCATTACCTGCAACTATGACGGTTTCTCGAAATTCCATACCGACATCGGCGCCGGCGCGTTCGTGGGCTCGAATTCCTCGCTCGTCGCACCCGTCTCGATTGGCGATGGAGGCTATGTAGCGTCGGGCAGCGTGATCACCGAAAGTGTGCCGGCCGATGCGCTGGCCTTCGGCCGGGCACGGCAGAAAACCATACCGGGCAAGGGTCGGGAGCTTCGTGAACGCCTCGCGGACGCGGCTGCCGCGAAAAAAGCGGCTGCGAAGTAACTGGATTTCAATCGCATCCTGTCATGGATGCGGCGACTGAACGGCCTCGTGGCGACACGAAGCGACATGCAATATGATTTCGGCTCTGCATTGGCCTTGCCAAATGCAGGCGTCGGCAGCTTGAACTGATTGGGGGCAGGACATGTGCGGTATCGTGGCAATCGTGGGCAACGCCGATGTTGCACCGCTCATCGTAGATGCCCTCAAGCGGCTGGAATATCGCGGTTATGATTCCGCTGGTGTCGCCACTATCGCATCCGGTGCTTTGGGGCGCCGTCGCGCGGAAGGCAAGCTGATCAATCTCGAGCGCAGGCTGCAGGCCGAACCGCTGGGCGGTTCCATCGGCATAGGCCACACCCGTTGGGCAACGCATGGCGTTCCCAACGAAACCAACGCGCATCCGCATTTTTCCACCGGCGTCGCCGTCGTCCACAACGGCATCATCGAGAATTTCGCCGAACTGCGCGATGAGTTGAAACAGGACGGCTACAGCTTCACCTCGCAGACCGATACGGAAGTGGTTGCCCATCTGGTGGCGCGGGAACTCGCCAAGGGCCTGTCGCCCGTGGAGGCTGCTCACAAGGCGCTCGCGCGGCTGGAAGGAGCGTTTGCGCTCGCCATCATGTTCGACGGGGACGAAGACCTCATCGTTGGCGCGCGCAACGGCCCGCCGCTGGCTGTCGGCCATGGCGAGGGCGAGATGTTCCTAGGTTCCGACGCCATCGCGCTGGCGCCATTCACCAATTCCATCACCTATCTGGAAGACGGCGACTGGGCCGTCGTGCGCCGCAACGAAGTGTCCATCTTCGACATGGCCGGAAACAGGGTGGAACGTCGGCGGCAGCAGTCGCTCAGCACTTCGTTCATGGTCGACAAGGGCAATCGCCGCCATTTCATGGAGAAGGAAATCCATGAACAGCCAGAGATGATTTCGCATACGCTGGCGCACTACGTGGATTTCGTCGGTGGCGTCTCCAAACCGCTCGACCTGCCGTTCGACTTCGCCAAGATCGACCGGTTGGCGATTTCCGCTTGCGGCACCGCATACCTTGCCGGGCTAATCGGCAAATACTGGTTCGAGCGTTATGCACGGCTGCCGGTCGACATCGATGTCGCCTCGGAGTTCCGCTATCGCGAGATGCCGCTGTCAAACAAGGACGCCGCCTTCTTCATTTCGCAGTCCGGCGAGACCGCCGATACGCTGGCCTCGCTGCGCTATTGCCGCAAGGCCGGGATGAAGATCGGCGCCATCGTCAATGTCCGCGAGTCGACGATGGCGCGCGAGTCGGACGTGGTGCTGCCGACGCTCGCAGGACCTGAAATCGGCGTGGCCTCGACCAAGGCGTTCACCTGTCAGCTCTCCGTGCTGGCGACTCTTGCGGTGAGGGCGGGTGCTGCGCGCGGCACGATTTCGCTGGAGCAGGAAAAGACGCTGGTGCGTGAACTCTCGGAAGCGCCACGTTTCGCCAATCAGGTTCTCAAGCTTGAGGACCAGATCGAAAAGCTGGCACGCGAACTGTCGCGCTACAAGCATGTGCTCTATCTCGGCCGTGACACCAATTTCCCGCTGGCCATGGAAGGCGCGCTCAAACTCAAGGAAATCTCCTATATCCACGCCGAAGGCTACGCGGCCGGCGAACTGAAGCACGGGCCGATCGCGCTGATCGACGAGAACATGCCTGTGATCGTGATTGCGCCACATGACCGCATCTTCGAAAAGACCGTCTCCAACATGCAGGAAGTGGCGGCGCGGGGTGGAAAGATTATTCTCATCACCGACCAGCGCGGCGCCGCCCACGCCACTGTCGAGACCATGGAGACCATCGTGCTCCCCGACGTGCCGGAGATCATCTCGCCCATCATCTATGCGCTGCCGATCCAGATGCTGGCCTATTTCACCGCCGTTTTCATGGGAACAGACGTCGACCAGCCGCGCAATTTGGCAAAATCGGTTACCGTCGAATAGGTCTCCGTGCAGCGCAAAGAAATCCATATCGCGGACTCTGGTTCTGCGGTAGAATTGTTGCGTTGCACAAATCGGACAGACGGCACCGCAAGCCATGACGCGCCTCAGCAATTATTTCCTCACCGGCGTGGTCGTCTGTGCTCCAGTGGCGATCACGGCTTATCTGGTCTGGAGCATCGTCCTCTGGGTCGATTCGTGGGTGAAGCCCTACATTCCCGGCGCCTATAATCCAGACAACTACCTGCCATTCGCCGTGCCGGGCTTCGGATTGGTCGTCGCCCTTCTGGGCATCACCCTGATCGGTTTTCTGACAGCCAATTTCATTGGCCGCTCGGTGCTTGGGTTTGGCGAGAGATTGCTCAATCGCATGCCGCTGGTGCGCAACATCTATCGCGGTCTGAAGCAGATTTTCGAGACCGTGCTCGCCAACCGCTCGGATCTGTTCAATCAGGTCGCTCTGTTCGAGTATCCGCGGCGTGGCGCATGGTCCATCGTTTTCATCGCCAAGCAGCAGGAAACCGAAATCAACGATGCACTTGAGCCGCGTCACGGCAAGACCATCGCCGTATTTCGGCCGATCTCGCCGAATGTGACGACGGGCTATCTGCTCTATGTGTCGGAGGATGACGTTATCCCGCTCGACATGAGCGTGGAGGATGCGGCGAAAATGCTGATCTCAGCCGGCCTGGTTGCGCCGGAATATCATAAAGAGACGAAGCGATTGGCCGACGAGGCCCTCGCCAAACGAAAGTCAGCGGGAAAGCCGGGCTAACCCGCCCGCAAAAGCCTGACAGCCTCGTCGCGACTGAACAGATAGAGCAGTATCTGCACCGCCTTGCCGCGCTCGGACATCAGGTCCGGGTCGCGCGTCAGCAGGAGCCGGGCATCGTCTCTTGCGGTCTCCAGCAGATCGGCATGGACCTCGATCCGCGCCACCTGGAAGCCGGGCGTGCCGGACTGGCGCGTGCCAAGCAGTTCGCCTTCGCCGCGCAGCTTCAGGTCCTCCTCGGCAATCAGAAAACCGTCCTCGGTCTCGCGCATCACTGAAAGCCTACGCTTGGCGGTTTCACCCAGCGGATCCTTGTAGAGCAGCACGCAGGATGACGGTTTCGAACCGCGCCCGACCCGCCCGCGCAACTGGTGCAATTGAGCAAGACCGAAACGCTCGGCATGCTCGATGACGATGATGGTGGCGTCTGGAACGTCGACGCCGACCTCTATGACCGTGGTGGCGATCAGGATGCGGGTTTCGCCCTCCTTGAAGGCCCGCATGGCCTCGTCCTTGTCCGCGCCCTTCATGCGGCCGTGGACCAGCCCGATGCGGTCGCCGAAAACGGCCTTGAGCGAGGCGAAGCGATCCTCGGCCGACATCAGCTTGATCTCTTCCGACTCCTCGACCAGCGGGCAGATCCAATAGACTTTCTTACCCTCCGACACCGCGTCCCGCATACGTGCGACCATCTCGTCCAGCCGTTCCAGCGGCAGCGTCACCGTACGGATCGGCTGTCGTCCGGCGGGCTTTTCGGTCAGGCGTGAGACTTCCATGTCGCCGAAGGCCGTCAACACCAGCGTGCGCGGGATCGGCGTGGCCGTCATCACCAGCATATCAGGCGCATCGCCCTTGGCGGTCATGGCCAGTCGCTGATGCACGCCGAAGCGGTGCTGCTCGTCGATGACGGCGAGTGCGAGATTGTGAAACTCCACCGCGTCCTGGAACAGTGCATGGGTGCCGATGACGATGTCGATCGAGCCATTGGCTAGTCCGTCGAGTATGGCGGTGCGCTCTCGGCCCTTTTCGCGACCGGTCAGCACCGCGACGCGCATGCCCACCTTTTCAGCCAGCGGGGCGATGGTGGCCAGATGCTGGCGGGCGAGAATTTCCGTCGGCGCCATCAGCGCTGCCTGCCCCCCGGCCTCGACGGCTTGCGCCATGGCCATCAGCGCCACCACCGTCTTGCCGGAACCGACATCGCCCTGCAGCAGGCGCAGCATCCGGTCGGGCTTTTCGAGATCGGCGCCGATCTCGGCCAGCGCCGTTTCCTGGCTCCTGGTCAGACTGTAGGGAAGGGCGGCCCGCAACGGCGTGGTCAATTTGCCGGTACCGATGCGCGGCGCGCCATTAACGCGTCTCACCCGTGCCCGAACCAGCGCGAGCGACACCTGCCCGGCGAGGAATTCGTCATAGGCAAGCCTGCGCCACGCGGCGCTGTCGGGAAGCGCGTCTAGCGGATCCGCTGGTTCGTGCAGTCGCCTGAGTGCGGCGGAAAAGCTTGGGAAACTGTGGCGGCGCATCACGTCGGGATCGAGCCATTCCAGCAGGTTCGGCAAGCGTTCCACAGCGTGTCCGATGGTTCGGCGCAGCACTTTCGGTGCCAGCCCCGCCGTCAGCGGATAGACGGGCTCCACCAGTGGCAGCTTGTCGGCCTCACTCACAAGGGCGATATGATCGGGATGCACCATGGATGGCCGGCCGTTGAACCATTCCATACGGCCTGACACGATCACCTGCTCGCCTTCCGGCAAGGCCTTTTCCAGATAAGCGGCATGTCCGCGGAAGAAGGTCAGGCCGATCTCCCCAGTGTCGTCATGGGCAAACACCCTGTAAGGCACGGAGCGGTTGCCGCTCGGCGGTGGCTGGTGGCGATCGACGCGTACCTCCAGCGTCACGATGGCGCCTTCCGCGGCATAGGCGATGCCGGGCCGGTTACGCCGGTCAATGACACTGTGCGGCAGCACGAAGAGCAAGTCGCCAACCCTTGCAGCCCGCGCCGAAAGGTCGGCCGGGACCACTTTTTCGATCAGCGCGGCGACCTTGTCGCCGACGCCGGGAAGCGTGGTGATTGGAGCAAAGAGCGGATCGAGCAGGGATGGGCGCATTAAGGCTGCCACCCAATCGGAGCAGCGCTTCTACCCCCCTTGAGGGGGATGTCTCTTGCAGGGCAGAGGCAGGTGATCAACGACAAGCACATGGACGCATGTTTAGCCCGCGAGCCGGACGTTACAAGGCTGACATGACCCGCTATCCACGCTATATGCGCCGCAGTTGCAAAGGATTGCCAATCATGACCGGTACGACGCGATCGACGGAGACGCTGGATTCGAGGCAGCGCAAGCTTCTGTTCCGCGCCTGGCATCGCGGCATGCGCGAGATGGATCTGGTGTTGGGCACATTCGCCGACGCCGAGATCGACAAACTGAGCGATGAGGAACTCGATGCGTTTGAAATACTTCTGCATGAAAACGACGCCGATTTCCTGAAATGGGTGACGGGAGAACGTCCCGTTCCCGATCACCTTGAGACCCCCTTGATGCGCAGGATTCTGGACTACCGTCCCGTTTTCCTGACCGAGTAACCACACGATGACGCTTCTCAAGACGATAGGCCTGCCCAAAGGCCGGCCGGGCCAGTTCATTGTCGACGGCGTGGCGGAAGGCTTCGAGGCCTTTGCGCTGGTGCAGGCTGCCGCGGAAGCCGCACCCGACGCGCCTCTGGTCTTTGTGGCGCGCGATGGGCAGCGCTTGCCTGCGATCCGGGATGCACTTGCCTTCGCCGCTCCGCAAATCCCCGTGCTTGAACTGCCGGCCTGGGACTGCCTGCCCTATGATCGCGTTTCGCCGGGATCGGAAGTAGCGGGGCGCCGTCTCGACGCCATGGCGGCGATTGCCGCGTTGCGCGACAAGCCGCACCGCGCAATCGTCCTGACCACCGCCAATGCGCTGCTGCAGCGCATGCCGCCCGCCGATCTGGTCCAGGCCCAAGTGTTCCGCGCGCGCCCGGGCAACCAGGTCGACATGAACAAGCTGACTGCCCGTTTGGAGCGGTCGGGCTTCGAACGCGTGCCGACGGTGCGCAGCGTCGGCGAATTCGCCGTGCGCGGTGGCATTCTCGACCTCTTCGCCCCTGGCTCGGACGATGCGTTGCGGCTCGACTTCTTCGGCGACACGCTTGAATCCATCCGTGCCTTTGATCTCGCTAGCCAGCGCACCACCGGCAACCGGCCGGAACTGGTGTTGCAGACCATGAGCGAGGTCGAGCTGACGCCGGATGCGATCAGCCGTTTCCGCCGGAGCTACATCGACGCCTTCGGCGCGCCATCGCGCGACGACGCTTTGTACGCCGCGATCAGTGAAGGCCGGCGTTTCGCCGGCATGGAACACTGGCTGCCGTTTTTCTATGATGGCCTTGAGACGCTGTTCGATTATCTCCCTGGCACACCGTTCATTTTCGACCACTTGACGCGCGAATCGTTCAATGAGCGGCACACGCTGATTCTCGATCATTATGACGCCCGTAAAAAGCAGGGCGAGAGCGGGCTCAGGGATGCCGTTCCCTACAAGCCAGTGCCCCCGGCGCTGCTCTATCTGTCGCCCGACGACATCGCCGCCGGCGTGGCCGACCGCCTGGCGGTCGAGCTCAGCCCCTTCGATGCTCCGGATGCCGGCGGCCGCAAGGTTCTGCATGCCGGCTCGCGTGCCGGCCGGAGCTTTGCCGAGGAGCGCGCCGACCCCAACGTCAACGTGTTCGATGTGGCGGTCAAGCACATCGCCGAGCAGCGCATCGGCAAGCGCCGCGTTCTGGTTGCCGGCTGGACGGAAGGCTCGCTCGACCGTCTGACGCAGATTCTCGAAGAGCACGGGCTTGGCAATCTTAAGACTGTTACCTCCCTGACCGAGGTCGAAAAGCTGCAGTCAGGGCAGGCGGGTCTGGTTGCACTGCCGCTCGAACAGGGTTTTGAGACCGACGCCTTTCTCGTTGTCGCCGAGCAAGACATTCTCGGCGACCGGCTGGTGCGCAGTTCCAAGCGTCGCAAGAAGGCGGCGGATTTCATCGCGGAAGCCTCGTCTCTGTCGGCGGGCGACATCGTCGTCCATGCCGACCACGGCATCGGGCGCTTTGTCGGACTGAAGACCATTGAGGCGGCCGGTGCGCCGCATGACTGTCTCGAAATCCACTATGCCGCCGACGGGCGCCTGTTCCTGCCGGTCGAAAACATCGAACTACTGAGCCGCTACGGCTCGGATTCCGCCGAAGCCACGCTCGATAGGCTCGGCGGCGGCGCATGGCAGTCGCGCAAGGCGAAGCTCAAGCGCCGCCTGCTCGATATGGCGGGCCAGCTCATCAAGATCGCCGCCGAACGGCATATGCGCACCGCGCCGCGCATGATGCCACCGGAAGGCCTCTATGGCGAATTCGCTGCCCGCTTCCCCTATGAGGAAACCGACGACCAGCAGAATGCCATCGATGCGGTGGCCGAGGATCTCGCTGCCGGCAAGCCGATGGACCGACTGATCTGCGGCGACGTTGGTTTCGGCAAGACGGAGGTGGCATTGCGCGCCGCGTTCCTTGCAGCCATGGAGGGCTTCCAGGTGGCGGTGGTGGTGCCCACGACGCTTCTGTCGCGACAGCACTTCAAGACTTTTTCCCAGCGCTTCGCCGGCCTGCCAATCCGTGTGCGTCAGGCTTCGCGTCTGGTCACAGCTAAGGAACTGGCCGAGACCAAGAAGGGGCTTGCCGACGGCACGGTCGATATCGTCGTCGGCACCCATGCGCTGCTCGGCTCGGCGATCTCCTTTAGAAACCTCGGCCTGCTCATCATCGACGAGGAGCAGCATTTCGGCGTCAAGCACAAGGAGCGCCTGAAGGACCTGAAGAGCGACGTGCATGTGCTGACGCTCTCAGCGACGCCAATCCCGCGTACACTGCAACTGGCGCTGACAGGCGTGCGCGAACTATCGCTCATCGCCACGCCGCCTGTGGACCGTATGGCGGTGCGCAGCTTCATCTCGCCTTTCGATCCGCTGGTCATTCGCGAGACCCTGCTGCGCGAACGCTATCGCGGCGGGCAGAGCTTCTACGTCGTGCCACGCATCAGCGATTTGACGGAAATCGCTGATTTCCTGAAGGAAACCGTTCCGGAGCTTAAGGTCGGCATGGCGCATGGCCAGATGCCGGCAGGCGAACTCGACGACATCATGAACGCCTTCTATGACGGACAGTACGACGTGCTGTTGTCGACAACCATCGTGGAATCGGGTCTCGACATTCCGACTGCGAACACACTGATCGTGCATCGCGCCGATATGTTCGGCCTGGCTCAACTCTACCAGATCAGAGGCCGTGTCGGCCGCTCGAAAGTGCGCGCCTATGCCCTGTTCACGCTGCCGGCGAACCGGACGCTGACCAGCACCGCCGATCGCAGGCTGAAGGTTTTACAGTCCCTCGACACGCTGGGGGCGGGTTTCCAACTCGCCAGCCACGACCTCGACATTCGCGGTGCCGGCAATCTTTTGGGCGAGGAGCAGTCCGGCCACATCAAGGAGGTCGGTTTCGAACTCTATCAGCAGATGCTGGAGGAGGCCGTCGCCGAGATCAAGGACGATGGGCATACGCTCGATACCGGATGGTCGCCGCAGATCAGCGTTGGCACGGCGGTGATGATACCGGAGGGCTATGTGCCCGATCTGCAGCTTCGCTTGGCGCTTTATCGCCGGCTGGGCGATCTGGAGAACCCTGAAGAGATCGACGCGTTCGGTGCTGAGCTCATTGACCGTTTCGGGCCGCTGCCGGAAGAGGTCAAGCATCTGCTCAAGATCGTCTTCATCAAGGCGCTGTGTCGGAAATCCAACGTCGAAAAGCTCGATGCTGGGCCCAAGGGCATCGTCGTTCAGTTCCGCAACAAGGAGTTCTCCAACCCGGCGGGGCTGGTGCGCTACATCGCCGAGCAGGGGTCCTTGGCCAAGATCAGGCCCGACCAGAGCGTGGTGCTGGCGAGGGACTGGCCAAACCCGGATAAGCGCCTGGCGGGCGCCGCTGTTGTGATGACGCAATTGGCCAAGTTGGCGCAGGCGGCCTGACCCTCAGATGTCGCCGCTCGCCTTTGCGGTCGCCACCTGGCGGATTGCATCGGCCAGCGCTGAAGCTTCCTGTGCGCCCATCACGGCATATTTGCTTTCAAGGAGGAAGCAGGGAACGCCTGATATGCCCATGCGCGACGCGGTGGCGACTTCGCCGGAAACCTCATTGCGGTCGGCATCGGTCGCCAGCATGGCTTCCACCACCGCCGCATCCATGCCCGCAGCATCTGCCGCGGAAACAAGTACACGCGGATCGCCGATGTTTTCGCCGCGCTCGAAATAACGGCTGAACAGTTCCGTCACCAGTCTGCCCTGAACGTCTAAGCCCGACGACGCCGCCCAGCGGATGACGCGATGGGCGTCGAGCGTGTTGGGTGCGACCTTGATGGCATCGAAATCGAAGGCGATGCCTTCCGCGGCACCCATGGCCGTCAGATTGGCATGCGCCTGGTCGATGCGCTTTTCGTCGCCGAATTTAGACATCATGTATTGTTTTCGGTCCATGCCGCCGGCCGGCATCGTCGCGTCAAGCTGGAATGGCCGCCACCGTACCTCGACGGCGACATCGGGCGTCAGGGCAATTGCAGCTTCAAGCCGTTTCTTGCCGACATAGCACCACGGGCACACGACATCGGAAACGACGTCGATGGAAAGCGATTGCTGACCAGTCATGAGATTTCCTTCCGAAGCGTTGAGCTCGCCAATTACTTGGTGTCGATCCACCAAGTGGCGGGCTGATAGCCGAACAGCGATGTCTTTTCGGGGTGCTTGAACTCCTTCCAGTAGGCCACCCATTGCTCGGGATTGTACTGAGTCGGCACCATGTAGTGGCCCGAGATCAGCAGACGGTCGAGAACGCGCACCGCCGAGACGAAGTCGTCCTTTTCGCGCGCGTTGAGCATCGCGTCGATGGCTGCGTCGATCGCCGGATCTGCGACACCGGCCAGGTTGAACGAGCCTTCGCTGTTCTTGGATTCCGATCCCCAACGGAAGACCTGCTCCAGGCCGGGCGACAGCGAGTTGTTGAAGCCGGTGGAGCCGATCAGCATTTCAAAGTCGAAACGCTGTTTTCGCGCCTGGATCTGGTCGCCATCCAGCAAGCGGATCGTCACCGCGATGCCGAGTTTCTGCAAGGCGCGCTGGTAGACGCCGGCCAGGCGCTCCTCGTCCTGCGAGGCGACGATGATCTCGAAGCTGAACGGCTTGCCCTGCGGGTCGAGCAATTGGCCATTGTCGATCTTGTAGCCAGCCTCCCTGAGAAGATCGAACGCAGCCTTGAGCACCTTGCGATCCTGGCCCGAACCGTCGCTGACCGGAGGACGCCAAGAGCCGTCCAAGACATCGGCGGGAACACGGTCGGGGAAGGGCGCAAGCAGCGCTTTTTCCTTATCCGTGGCGGGATTGCCGATGGCCGACAGTTCCGAGCCCTGCCAGTAGCTCATCAGCCTTTGGAATTTCCCACCAAACAAATTGTTGTTGGCCCATTCGAAGTCGTACAGCATGGCCAGGGCCTGCCGCACCTTGGGGTCGCTGAACTTTGGCTGCCGCGTGTTGAACAAGAAGCCCGTCACCACCGGCGGAATGCCAAGCTTGAACGACTGGACGACGACATCGCCCTTCTGGGCGGCAGGAAAACCGAAGTCGCGTTCCGCCTGGAGCGGACCCATGCCAGTGTAGATCGACCCTGCATAGATCGAGCACAGGCCCTTTTTGAACGCCTCGAACTGAGCGTTTGCATTGAGGAAATACTGGATCGTGATGCGGTCGTAATTGTCGAAACCGACTTTCGCCGGCACGTCCTTGCCCCAATAGTCCGGGTTGCGCTTGAAGACCACGCGATCCCCGGGTCGGACCTGATCGATGGTGTAGGCGCCGCTGCCCGTCAACGGCTTCAGCGTCGTCTGGTCGAACGTGTCGATGTTGAAGGCATGTTTCGGCACGATCGGGGTCAAGGCTATGACCAATGGGAATTCCCGGTCCGCCTTCTCGTTGAAGGTGAATTTGACGCTGTGGTCGCCCGTCTTCTCGAGCTTGGCGATCTTTGCCATCCGGTCGCTGTAAGGTGGCCTGCCCTTGGCGGTGAACACCTCATAGGTGAAAAGGATGTCTTCCGGCGTGACGGGCTTGCCGTCTGACCATTTGGCGGTCGGGTTCAGGTTGAATTCGGCCCAGCTGCGATCTTCGGCTACGTCGACCGATTCGGCCAGAAGTCCATAAAGACCGAAGGGCTCGTCGGCGTTACGCTGCATCAGCGGCTCGAAGACCAGATTGCCGAAGATCGTATCGATCACCCCGCGCGACGTTGTCCGCAGGCTCTTGAGAATGAACGGATTGAGGTTGTCGAAGGTGCCGACCACGCAATAGGTGACCTCGCCACCCTTTGGCGCGTCGGGATCGGCGTATGGGAAGCTCTTGAAATCGGCGGGCAGGGCGGGCTCGCCATGCATCGACAAACCGTGTTGCGGTTCGGCGAAAGCGGTTGTGCCGAAGGCTATGGCGAGCGAAATGCCAGCGACGGTCCGTCTCACGGCGATCCTCCTGAGATACTGCGGAATGGGCATGATTCGGACCGTACAGCGGTCATAAGCGCCAGTCCATGCCGTCGCGAATGGCTTCTTCCAGCTCAAAGCGAGGGCTTCGGCAGTGTTTAGCAAATCCTTTCGGCGCAACGTCTGCACGTCAGCCACAGCAGATATAGAAAGAGGTTCGGGCTGCGTCGGTTCATCTTCCAAGAGGCTGGATTTACTCACCTTGCCGGTGTAACAGGCGAATGAGAGTCATGCTGTTGCCTCAATTTGCCAACAGGTAGCGATGACACGCGGCAGAACGCCGCTTCGAGATGTGATTGAGAGGATTCGAGGACGATGACGAGCCAGAAAATCGACGGTTTCCGTCTCCCGGTCATGGCGGCAGCTGCGGCGGCCGTGCTTGCGGCCGGCCTGACGCCTGCCGCAGCACAGCAGCAGCAGATTCCTCAGGGCTGGTTCAAGGCCTGTTCCAAGCAGGAAGACGTCGATATCTGCAACGTCCAGAATATTTTGACCGCCTCCAGCGGCCAGCTCGTGACAGGCCTCAGCCTGATTGAGCTCAAGGGCAAGGTGAACCGCAAGGTGTTCCAGGTTACCGTGCCGAGCGGCCGTCTTGTACCTCCTGGCATTGGCCTCCAGATCGATGGCGGCAAGGCACAGAAGCTCGACTACGTGATCTGCTTCCCGGATCGCTGCGTGGCCGAGATCGCGCTGACCGATCAGATCGTCGCCTCCTTCAAGAAGGGGCAGGAATTGACCCTGACCTCCATCAATTTCCAGAATCAGCCCAACCCGATCAAGGTTTCGCTCAAGGGCTTCACCGGTGCTTTTGATGGCGAGCCGCTGAAGCAGTCGGATCTGGAAGCCCGCCAGAAGAAACTGCAGGAATTTGTCAGCAAGAACAATGAGGACTTCGCCAAGAAGCTCAAGGAAGAGCAGGACAAGGCGAAGACCGCGAACTAAGCGGCAGGACCCTCACAACCAACGAAAAGCGGGGCTTCAACACCCCGCTTTTTTCATGTCATCACCTCGCCTGGGCCGGTTAGAGCGTTTTCTGCTTGGATTGGCTCGGTCTGCCGGTGGGAATTCAGGACAAGGTCAAGGGGATCGTCGATGGTCGGGCTGGTGGCTCGGACGAGACGAGCCCCGAGTAGGTCCGAAGGACGCCCGAATTAAACCCGGCCCACCGGCGGCCGCGCATCTTTGAATGCGCAAAGGACCGCCCGCGTTTTTGACACCTGTTGATTTGCTTCGTAAATCCACGGGGAGGATTCCCGCTGCTGGCGGGCGCCCGCTGTCTGTGTCAGCCGGCTTGCCCGATGCACCATATCGGCACTGCGCCGGCTTCCTTGCGGATCGCCTCGCCATCGGAGGCGTAGCGATCTGCTTCAATCTAAGCAGGAAACGCTCTAATTCTGCAGGCGGCTTTTTGGGTGATAGCTGCCGTCCTGATCCTTATCGAAGAACTCGTGGATCTGCGGATGCCGTACCGGATCGCCCGAACTGTCTTCCAGCAGGTTCTGTTCCGAAACATAGGCGATGTACTCTGTCTCGGCATTTTCGGCGAGGAGATGGTAGAAAGGCTGGTCGCGGCGCGGACGAACGGCCTCGGGAATGGATTCGTACCATTCTTCCGTGTTGTTGAATTCAGGATCGACGTCAAAGATCACGCCGCGAAACGGGAACAACCTGTGACGGACGACCTGTCCGATAGAAAATTTTGCCGTCTTCATGCAATTCACCGCCATATCCGGCTCTATTTGGCGCACTTGTCCTCTCAATTCAATGCTGCCGGGTTGACGCAGCACGAAGCGACGAGCTAGCGGGGGCACAAAGTTTCAGCCGAAAGACGAAAATGTCGGAAATCGTGGGCCTCGTTCTGCCGTTCTTCGGCATGATCTTCGCCGGATTCGTAGCGGCTCGGATAACGCGCCAGCCCATCGACGCTCTCGGCTGGATGAACACCTTCATCCTCTATGTGGCATTGCCCGCGCTGTTCTTCCAATTGCTTTCCAAAACGCCGTTCGAGCAGCTGACGGAGTGGCGTTATATAGCCGGTGCCGTCATCGCGAGCTATTCGATGTTCCTCATCATGTTCGTAGGTTCCATGCTGGTACAGCGCAGCGGCATCGCCGAATCGACCATGCGGGCGTTCGGCGCCTGTTATGGCAATATTGGCTATATGGGACCGGGGATTGCTCTTCTGGCGCTTGGCGAAGAAGCGGCGGTGCCGGTGGCACTGATCTTCTGTGTCGAAAACGCGCTGCATTTTTGTGTGGCGCCGACGATGATGGCGCTTGCTGGCGACGACCGGCGCCCACCGCTGCAGCTGGCAGCGGAAGTAGTGCGCAAAATTCTTCTCCACCCCTTCATCGTCGCAAGCTTGTTTGGCGTGGCGGCAGCCTATTTCCAGTTTCGTGCACCATTGCCAATCGAACGCTTGCTCGACTATTTCGCGCGCGCCGCCGCGCCATGCGCGCTCTTCGCAATGGGCGTCACCCTGGCGCTGCGGCCATTGAAGCGGGTACCGCGCGAAATCGGGCCGATTCTCCTGCTCAAGCTGATCCTGCAGCCTCTGCTATGCTATGTGGTGCTCAGTTGGATCGGCAATTTTTCGCCGATCTGGATGTTTTCGGCAATCGTGCTTGCCGCGCTGCCGACCGCGACCAACGTCTTCGTCATAGCGCAGCAGTACAATGTGTGGGTCGAGCGGGCGTCCGCGACCATCCTGATTTCGACCTGCGTGTCGGTGGTGACGCTATCGGGGCTGCTCTACATGATCATGCATGGCATGCTGATCCCGGACCTGTTTCCGTAGAGCTCGCGCATCGCGGGATGCAAGAACGTCGGGCCGCAGCGCCTGAAACACCTTGGAGAAGCCGCTGCCTGGACGCAGCCCCTCGCGCATGAAGAGCGTGCGCAGCGGCGAAACGGCGCCCAACAGGGACAGGCCAGCCGTGCGCGCGAGCTGCGAGGGAAGCATATCTGACAAGAGCGAAAGGTTGAGCAGGCTCACCGCCCCGGTACGCGCGACAATGTCAGGCCGACGAGCCGCATCATATGCAACAAGGCTGCTCGGAAGGCCTGGATCGTATTGGTTTTTCAAAGCTGCATCAATGGCTTGCTGTACGTCTCTTATGCCCAGATTGAGCCCCTGTGCGCCGATGGGCGGGAAAACATGCGCCGCTTCACCCACCAGCATAATCCGCTTCGCGGCAAAGCGCGTCGGTACCGCGGTCGAGAGCGGGTAGATTTGTCGTCCGCCATCCACGGTCACGCGGCCCAGCATTGATTGCATGCGTTCCTCGACGATCCTCGACAGAGATGTGTCATCCAGCGCATTAAGCTCTTCGGCGGTCTCCGGTCTCACCACCCAGACCAGACTCGAACGGCGGCCGGGAAGCGGAACCTGGGTGAACGGGCCGGTCTCGGTGTGGAACTCGGTCGATGTGAAGGCGTGGTCGCGACTGTGCGAAAAGCTGAGCACCAGAGCGGATTGCCGGTGCGCCTGCGATACCACCGAAATGCCGGCAGCTTCGCGAGCGGGCGACTTGCGGCCATCCGCGGCAACGGCCAGCCTGGCATGGACCTCGGTGCCGTCCGTAAGCTGGACGACAACCTCATCCTCCCGTGGTGACCAGGATTTGACAAGGCATTTGCGCCATGCGATTCCGGCATGGGCGGCAACCGCCTGCTCCAGCGCCGCATTGAGCGCGCGATTGGGAAAGTTCATACCGAACTGTAGTTCATCGATCTCGCTGGCATGAAAGGTGACGACGGGGCTGCGCAGCAGGCGCGCTGTGCCGTCGACGATGCGCATGGTCCGAAGCGGAGCGGACATGTCGCGCAACGGCTCGAGCACGCCGAGCCCATCCAAATAGTCCAACGCCGGGGCCATGAGCGCGGTCGTGCGATCGTCGTCACTGAGCACCGGAGGCCCAACCATGACAACTTCAAACCCTGCCTGTGCAAAGCCGAGCGCGGCGATCATGCCCGCTGGCCCCGTGCCTGCGACGAGGACTGTGGCTGCGCTGGTGGTCGCTTCTGTCATCGGATCGGTTCCATTTGCGCGGATCATGGTGCAGATCGATATAGAGCGCCGCCTGCGCTTTGTTCAACGCGGCGTTTCGCCCATGAAGATGCGAAAGCCAGGTTTATCAGTCCGATTTGGGGAATGCCGCGCTTCATTCCTGTGGTGAGTTGGCGCAAATGGCCGATAGCGCTTGTACGGTGCCCGGCCCAGCGGATAAGTTCACTGCCAACTGGTGAAGGTCGTCGGTTGCCGTGTAGGCTGACGAGGCGGGGTAATGGAAACTGCTCGTGAAGCGTAAGAAAGTCACCTGGCCGCAGGCTCGCGCCTTCTCGGTCCATCTGCTGACCGCATCCGGGTCGTTTCTGGCTTTCCTGTCGCTTGTGGCGGCGAGCGACGGCAATTGGACGGCGATGTTTCTTTGGCTGGGGCTGGCTCTGTTCGTAGACGGCATCGACGGCCCCATCGCGCGCAAGCTCGAAGTCAAGGAAATCCTGCCCACTTGGTCTGGCGAACTGCTCGACAACATCATCGATTATGTCACCTATGTGCTGATCCCGGCCTTTGCGCTGTATCAGCGCGGCTTCATGGGCGAGGGGCTGTCTTTCACCGCAGGGGCGATCATCGTCGTCTCAAGCGCGATCTACTATGCCGATACGGGCATGAAGACGAAGGAAAACTTCTTCAAGGGCTTTCCGGTAGTGTGGAACATGGTGGTGTTCACGCTTTTCGTCATCGAGCCTGGCGAATGGGTCTCTTTCGCTGTCGTCGTTGCCTGTGGCGTCTTCACCTTCCTGCCGATCAACTTCCTGCACCCGGTACGTGTGGAGCGGCTGAGGTCGGTCAATCTGACGATCACGCTGGTCTGGTGCGCGTTCGGTATAATTGCCCTGTTGCAGAACATGGTGTCGCCGATGTGGGTCAAGACCGGCATCGCCGCGACAGGCATCTATCTGTTCGTCATCGGCGGCATCATGCAACTGTTTCCCAATCTCGGTGCAAAGAGGACCTGACCATGCCCAAAGCAATCAGAGTGCACGCCCATGGCGGACCTGAAGCGATGGTTTACGAGGATCTTCCAGCTACATCGCCCGGCGCAGGCGAGGTTCTGGTCAAGCATACTGCGATTGGTCTCAATTTTCTCGACGTCTATTATCGTACGGGGCTTTATCCGTCGCCGACCGGCATGCCCGTCATTCCGGGGGGCGAAGCGGCCGGCGTGGTCGTCGAAACGGGTGAGGGCGTTATGGGATTTAAAGCCGGCGACCGCGTCGCCTATACGACGGGCCTTGGAGCCTATTGCGACGAACGTGTCTTGCCCGCCGACAAGCTGGTTCACATTCCCTCGGGCATCAGCGACGAGCAGGCCGCGGCGATCATGCTCAAGGGCATGACGGCGGAATATTTGCTGCGCCGGACCTTTCCGGTCAAAAAGGGCGATACGATCCTGTTTCATGCCGCCGCCGGCGGCGTCGGGCTGATCGCCGGTCAATGGGCCAAGCATCTGGGCGCTACGGTCATCGGCACGGCGGGCTCGGACGACAAGGTCGAATTGGCGCTGGCGCATGGCTACGATCACGTCATCAACTATCGCACACAGGATTTCGTTGCCGAGGTGGCTCGCATCACCGAGGGACGCAAATGCGATGTGGTCTACGATTCCGTTGGCAAGGACACGTTCGACGGCTCGCTTGACTGCCTGCGTCCGAGGGGACTTTTGGCGCTGTTCGGCCAGTCATCCGGCGTCATCCCGCCCTTCAATCTCGGTATTCTGTCGCAGAAGGGCTCGCTTTATGTCACGCGGCCGACGCTGTTCGTCTATGTTGCCAAGCGTGCCGATCTGGAGGAGTCTGCTGCTGCCTTGTTTGATGTGGTCGAGAAGGGCATCGTCAAAATCCAAATAAACCAGCGCTACGCACTCAAGGATGTGGCCCAGGCGCATGCCGATCTGGAAGGTCGCAAGACGACAGGGGCGACGATTCTGATACCCTGATTTTCGTTGAAAATCTTGAAGCTCTTTCAATCTTCGCAGTGGTTTGCGTTGCACAACAACCGCGCCTACGATAGGCCCGGGAACGATAAAGAGAACTATAAAACAGAACGATCGGACAATGGGTGGTCTTCGTGCAGAGCAGCGCTGAGACGGCAGGCCCGAACCTCCTTGAGGTTCGCGGACTGACCAAGATTTTCGGCACGTTGAAAGCCTGCGATGGGGTCGACCTCACCATTGCCAAAGGCGAAATCCATGCTCTTCTAGGGGAAAACGGTGCCGGCAAGTCGACGCTGGTCAAGATGCTGTTCGGGTCTCTCGAGCCGAATGACGGTGTGATCTCCTGGAACGGAGAGCCTGTCACAATCGCTTCGCCGAGTATGGCAAAGAAGCTCGGCATCGGTATGGTGTTCCAGCATTTTTCCTTGTTCGAGGCATTAACCGCTGCCGAGAATATCGCGTTGTCGCTGCAGGCGGATACGCCGCTCAGCACGATCTCGGCCAAGGCGCGGGCGCTGTCTTACAGCTACGGCCTGCCGCTCGATCCGGAAGCGTTGGTCGGCGACCTTTCGGTGGGGGAGCGCCAGCGCATCGAAATCATCCGCTGTCTTCTGCAAACGCCCGATCTGATTATCCTCGACGAGCCGACCTCGGTGCTGACTCCGCAGGAGGCCGACAAGCTGTTTGAGACGCTCGAGCGCCTGCGCGCCGAGGGTAAGTCGATCCTCTACATTTCGCACCGGCTTGACGAAGTGCGCCGGCTTTGCGATCGCGCCACCATCATGCGTCACGGCAAGGTGGTCGGGCATTGCGATCCGCGCCAGGAGACGCCCTCGTCGTTGGCGCGGATGATGGTGGGCAGCGAGGTCAAGAACGCCGAGCGTCCGCCGTCGGCTGCAAGCGGCGAGGAAATCCTCGGCATCTGCGGTTTGAGCCGCAAGCCTGCCGGGCCGTTTTCGATGCCGCTTAAGAACATCTGGTTGAGCGTGCGCGCCGGCGAGGTGCTGGGCATCGCCGGGGTCGCTGGCAACGGGCAGGGCGAGTTCTTCGAGGCGGTTTCTGGCGAAGCGCGGCAGGAGGCGGGCGATGCGATCCGTATTCGCGGCCAACAGGCCGGACGGCTCGGCATTTCTGCACGCCGTCTGCTGGGGGCGGCTTTCGTGCCGGAAGAGCGTCTCGGCCATGGTGCCGCGCCGCGCATGAAACTTTCGGAGAATCTGCTCCTTTCCCGTCACAGGACTGATCGGAAGGCTTTTATCGGCACAGGTGGTTTCGTGAAGTCGGGTGCTATCCAGAGCGCGGCCCAGCGTATCATCAAGGCGATGGACGTGCGCAAAAGCGCGCCGGATCCTGAAGCTGCCGCTTTGTCGGGCGGCAACCTGCAGAAATTCATTATCGGTCGCGAACTCGACCGTCAGCCGGCACTGATGGTGGTCAACCAGCCGACATGGGGTGTCGATGCCGGCGCGGCCGCCCGCATTCGTCAGGCGCTGATCGAGCTTGCGCGCGGCGGCTCGGCCGTTCTCGTCATCAGCCAGGACCTGGACGAATTGTTCGAAATGTCGGACGCCATCGCCGTCATGCACAATGGCGAGTTGTCGAAACCAATTCCCATCGCGGAGGCTACGCTTGAGAAAATCGGCTTGTTGATGGGCGGCGCCGAGCCGGGCCATGTCCATGTTTCGGCGGAGACGGCCTGATGCGTCTTGAACTGGTCAAGCGGCCGCAGCAGTCGACACTCTTTGCCGCCATATCGCCTTTGATCGCGCTCGGCTTGACGTTGGTGGCGGGAGCCATCGTGTTTGCGATGCTCGGAGAAAATCCGTTCGAGGCGCTTTATTATTATTTCGTCGATCCGCTGCGCGAACTCTGGTCGCTCCATGAACTGGCGATCAAGGCCGCTCCGCTGATCATCATCGCGGTTGGGCTGTCGGTCTGCTACCTATCCAACAACTGGAACATCGGCGCCGAGGGCCAGTTCATCATGGGCGGCATTCTGGGCTCGATGCTGCCGGTGTTGTTTCCCACGTTTCAAGGGCCGCTCGTACTGCCGCTGATGCTGTTGATGGGCCTCATCGGCGGCGCTGCCTATGCGGCGATCCCGGCCATTCTGAAGACCCGTTTCAACACCAATGAAATCCTCACCAGCCTGATGCTGGTCTATGTCGCACAGTTCTTCCTCGACTGGCTGGTGCGCGGCCCCTGGCGCAATCCGGAAGGCAATAATTTTCCCGAAACCCGCCGTTTTCATCCGGATGCCGTCCTTCCCGAGCTGTTTCCTGCCGATGGACGCGCCAATCTCGGCATCGTCTTTGCCATTGTCGCCGCCATTCTGGTGTGGCTGTTGGTCAGCCGGACGCTGAAGGGCTTCGAAGTCCGGGTCCTCGGCGCAAGCCCAAGGGCAGGGCGGTTCGCTGGTTTCGGCACTACGAAAATGGTGTTCTTCGCCTTCATGCTGTCGGGCGCGCTGGCTGGCCTTGCCGGTATTTCAGAGGTTTCCGGCGCCATAGGCCAGCTCAGGCCGACGATCTCGCCCGGTTACGGCTTCGCGGCGATCATCGTCGCCTTCCTTGGACGGCTCAACCCGCTCGGGATCATAGCCGCCGGTTTCGTGTTGGCGCTGACCTATCTCGGCGGCGAGGCGGCGCAGATTTCAATCGGCGTTTCCGACAAGGTGGCGCGCGTCTTCCAAGGAATGCTGCTGTTCTTCGTGCTGGGTTGCGACACGCTCATCCACTATCGCATCCGGCTGGTGCGATCCGCGCTCAAGTCGGATGCTGCTGCCGTGGCCAAGGCCGCCGAACCGGCAAGCGAAGGAGCCTGAACCATGGGCATGGCCGAAAGCATCCTTCTCACCATCGCAACGGCAGCCACGCCGCTGTTGATCGCCGCCATCGGCGAGCTCGTCGTCGAGCGCTCCGGCGTACTTAATCTGGGCGTTGAGGGCATGATGGTCATGGGGGCGGTCTGCGGGTTTGTGGCTGCGGCCCTAACCGGGTCCCCGTGGCTTGGTGTTCTGTGCGGCATCCTGGCGGGTGCGCTGTTTTCGCTGCCTTTTGCCTTCCTGACGCTCAACATCGCAACCAATCAGGTAGCAACTGGGCTATCGCTGACCCTGCTCGGACTCGGCCTCTCCAGCATGATCGGCGAGAGCTTCGTCGGATCGCCCGGCGTTCGGTTGCCGAACCTGTTCATTCCCGGCTTGACGGAACTGCCGCTGGTGGGGAGGTTACTGTTCGGCCAGGATCCGATCTTCTACCTGTCCATCCTGCTTGTGTTCGCGGTCACCTGGTTCCTGTTCAAGACACGCACCGGGCTGACGCTGCGCTCGGTCGGCGACAACCATGCGTCCGCCCATGCGCTGGGCATTCCGGTCATCGGCTATCGTTATGGGGCGGTTCTTTTCGGCGGCGCCTGCGCGGGTCTGGCGGGTGCGCAGCTATCGCTCGTCTACACCCCGCAATGGGTGGAGAACATGACGGCGGGCCGTGGCTGGATAGCGCTGGCGCTGGTGGTTTTCGCGTCCTGGCGACCGCTTCGCGTTCTTGCCGGCGCCTATCTGTTCGGCGCAGTAACCATCGGGCAGTTGCACGCGCAGGCGCTGGGCCTCGGCATTCCGTCTCAACTGCTTTCTTCGCTACCCTATTTGGCGACGATCGTGGTTCTCGTTCTAATCTCGCGCAACCGACGACTGACCATGATCAACACGCCGGCCTCGCTTGGGCGGGCTTTTGTTCCGGACAGGTAAAGCGAAACACAAACAAGCGGTTGAAGAAAGCCGTTCCGAAATATGTGTAACCCAGAGAGGACTGCATCGATCATGAAGAAAATCGTAATGGGACTGGCGATGGCGCTTGCCGCCACCACCGCGCTTCCGGCTATGGCGCAGGACAAGGTGAAGGCCTGTTTCGTCTATGTCGGCTCCAAGACCGATGGCGGCTGGACCCAGGCGCATGACCTCGGCCGCCAGCAGGTCGAAAAGGAGCTCGGCGATACGGTCGAGACCGCCTTCGTCGAAAACGTGCCGGAAGGGCCTGACGCCGAGCGCGCGATCGAGCGCTTTGCCCGGTCGGGTTGCGATGTCGTCTTCACGACCTCGTTCGGCTTCATGGATGCGACCGTCGCCGTTGCCCAGAAATTCCCCGACGTGAAGTTCGAGCACGCCACCGGCTACAAGACGGCCGACAACCTCGCCGCCTATAATGCCCGGTTCTACGAAGGCCGCTATATCCAGGGCCAGATCGCTGCCAAGATGTCGAAGGCAGGCGTCGCCGGCTACATCGCATCCTTCCCGATCCCCGAAGTGGTGATGGGGATTAACTCGTTCATCCTGGGTGCGCAGAGCGTGAACCCGGACTTCAAGCTCAAGGTCGTCTGGGCCAACACCTGGTTCGACGCCGGCAAGGAAGCCGATGCGGCCAAGGTGCTGATCGACCAGGGTGTCGACATCATCACCCAGCACACCGACTCCACGGGACCGATGCAGGTTGCTTCGGAGCGCGGCATCAAGGCGTTCGGCCAGGCTTCCGACATGATCAAAGCCGGACCAGAGACTCAGTTGACCGCCATCATCGACACCTGGGGCAACTACTACGTCAAACGCATCAAGGAAGTTCAGGACGGTTCGTGGAAAACCGGCTCGATCTGGGATGGCCTCATGGAGGGCATTCTGACCATGGCGCCCTACACCAACATGCCTGACGACGTGAAGAAGATGGCCGAGGAGACCGAAGCCAAGATCAAGTCGGGCGAACTCAAGCCGTTTACCGGTCCCGTCAAGAAGCAGGACGGAAGCGAATGGCTGAAGCAGGGTGAGAACGCTACCGATCAGGTTCTGTCCGGCCTGAACTTCTATGTCATGGGCGTGGACGACAAACTGCCGCAGTAAGCTCCTGCAAAGACCTCGTCGAGAAGGGCGCCGCGGGCGCCCTTCTCTTTTCCGTTGCGCTATCCTTGTTCGCGCAAACGGCGCTCCAGCGCGCGATGCAAGTCTGGTGCGGCGGAAACGAGCGCCTGTGCTGCCTCGGACTGCGGTGCTGCGAGCACGTCCAAGGTCTTCCCGCATTCGACGATCCTGCCGTCATGCATGACGAGAACGTCGTCGCTGACCGCGCGTGCCACCGTCAGATCATGCGTGATGAACAGATAGGCGATGCCAAGCCTGCGATTGAGGTCGGCGAAGAGGTCGAGAATCTGCGCGCGGATCGAAACGTCGAGCGCCGATACGGGCTCGTCGGCGACGATGAGTTTCGGGTGTGTGATGATGGCGCGGGCGATGGACAGCCGCTGGCGCTGCCCGCCGGAGAATTCATGCGGATATTTTTCCATGTCCTGGGGCGTCAGTCCGACCTGATGCAGCGCTTCCGCCACCGTGTCGCGGGTCTCGGCGCGCGACAGCGGTGCGTCGAGCAGATAGAGCGGCTCGGCGACGAGTTTTTCCGCAGTCTGGCGCGGATCGAATGAGCCGTAGGGATCCTGGAACACCACTTGCATCTGGCGCCGTGCCGGTCGCAATTCGGCCTGTGATTTCCCCGCCAGTTCCATGCCGTCAAAGCGTATCGAGCCTGAGGTCGGCGCGTCGAGCGCCAGGATCATCCGGGCAAGCGTGGACTTGCCACAACCGGACCTGCCGACAAGGGCTATGGATTGGCCTGGATGAAGGATTAGAGATACGCGATCGACCGCGCGCGTGGGCTCGCTGCGCCCGAACCAGCCTTGTCGCGGGCCGGGATAGAGCCGGCTGACCTCAGTGACCTCGAGCAGCGGCGCGGCTTGTTCTGCGGGCCGGTGCGGCATGCGGGCGGGCACATGTGTGGCTGCCGTCACCAACTGCCGCGTATAGGGATGCGTCTGCTGAGACAGCACGCGCTCGGTCTGTCCGGCGTCGGCCACCGCGCCATGGCGCAGGATCGCGATGCGGTCAGCCATGGCGGTGACAACAGCGAGATCGTGCGAAATGAGCAGAAGGCCCATGCGGTTCTCGGAAACCAGTTCGCGCAAAAGGTCGAGGATTTGTGCCTGTAGAACCACGTCGAGGGCGGTCGTTGGTTCGTCGGCGATCAGGAGTTTCGGCTTGAGCGCGCAGGCGATGGCGATGGCCACGCGTTGGCGCTGTCCGCCTGAGAGTTGGTGCGGATAGCGGCTCAGCGGAAATTTTTGGGTGGGCAGGCCGACCCGGTCAAGAATTGTGCTGGTTTGCGCTTCCGCTTCGGCGCGGCTGACCCTGCGGTGCAGGCGAATGCCCTCCGCGACCTGCTCGCCAATGGTTTTGACCGGGTTGAGCGCAGTCATCGGCTCCTGGAAGACCATGCCGATATCGTCGCCGCGCAGGGCACACATTGCCGATTCCGGTGCGCTGAGAATGTCGATGCCGTCGAAGGTGATCCTTCCGCCAAGCCGCGCGGTATCGGGCAGGAGCCGCATGACGCTGAGGGCTGTCATCGATTTGCCCGAGCCGGATTCGCCGACAAGGCCAACGATCTCGCCGGCCTCGACCGTGATGTCGATGTCGCGCAGGATGGGCGTGCCGCCGATGTCGAGAGAAAGGTTTTCGATGTCCAGAAGGCTCAACGACGCCCCCTGGCCCTGGGGTCAAGCGCATCTGCGATGCCATCTCCCATCATGTTGAGCCCGAGTACGGTGGCCATGATCGCGGTGCCGGGAAAGACCGCCAGCCAGGGTGCCACAAGCATCACCGTTTGTGCGTCATACAACATGCGGCCCCAGCTTGGCATGGGCGGCTGTGCGCCAAGCCCGACATAGGACAGGCCGGCTTCGGCCAGGATGCCGAGCGCGAACTGAATCGATGCCTGTACCAGAAGCAGGCCGGCGATGTTGGGCAGGATGTGCTCCGCCGTGATGCGGATATCGCTTTTGCCCGCGGCACGGGCAGCGAGAATGAACTCGCGCGGCCAGATCGACAGTGCGCCGGCGCGGGCGACGCGCGCGAACACCGGGATGTTGAAGATGCCGATGGCGATGATGGCGTTGACGGCACCAGGACCGAAGATCGCGGTGATCATGATCGCCGATACCAGCGAGGGGAAGGCGAAGACGAGATCGTTGAAGCGCATCAACGCCTCGTCCACGAACCCGCCGCGCGCTGCCGCATAAGCGCCCAAAGGCACGCCGATGCCGACGCCGATGCCGACCGCCACAAGGGCAACCGCGATGGAGGTGCGCGCGCCGAGCATGATCATCGACAGTATATCGCGGCCGAGATGGTCGGTGCCGAGCCAATGGGCAAAAGAGGGCGGCTGCATACGGTCCGCCACGACCAATCTCGTGATGTCATAGGGCGTCCAGACCAGCGACATCACTGCCGTGAGAAGGACGAGGCCTGTCAGTACGGCACCAGCGACAAATGTCCGGCTGGCCAGAAGCCGCAGTCCGGTCGGCCTTGCGAGGGTAGTGGGCGGGCTTGCGAAGCTCATCGGTTCCCCCGCAGCCGCGGATCGACCAATGCGTAGGAAAGATCGACCAGCAGATTGACGAGGATGACGGCGGCGACCAGCAGCATCACCACGCTCTGCACCACGACGAGGTCGCGTTGGCTGATGGCCTGGAAGACGAGGCGGCCGAGTCCCGGCAGATAGAAGACGTTTTCGACGATGATGGTGCCGGCGAGCAGGAAGGCAAACTGCATGCCGAGAATGGTCAGCACCGGGATCAGCGCGTTGCGCAAGGCATGCCGCCAAAGCACGGAGCGTGCCGTCATGCCCTTGGCGCGGGCGGTGCGGATATAGTCCTGTCCCAGCACCTCTACCATGGCCGAGCGGGTGACCCGCGCCAGGATAGCGGCCTGCGGCAGTGCCAATGCGAGTGCCGGCAGGATCAGCGCCTTCAAGGCAGGCCAGACGCCGGCGCTCCAGCCGGGGAAACCGCCGGCGGGTACGAGCCGCAGCCAGACCGCGAAGACATAGATCAACAGCAGCGCGAACCAGAAATTGGGCATCGCCATGCCGATCTGGGCCGCCCCCATCGATACCGCGTCCGCTGTTTTGCCACGCCGGGAGGCAGCGTAGATGCCGAGAGGTATTGCGACCAGCGTGGACAGGCCAAGCGAGATCAATGCCAGCGGCAGCGAAACGGCAAGACGCTCGCCGACCAGTTCCGAGACCTCGACGGAATAGGTATAGGAGCGCCCGAAATCCAGACGCAGCAGGCCACCGGCCCAGTCGAGATATTGCAGGACCAGTGGCTGGTTCAGCCCCATCTGCTCGCGCAGCACCTGCACTTGGTCCTCGGTCGCATTCATGCCGAGCATGAGCCTCGCGGGGTCGCCGGGCACGACCTGCAGCATGGCGAAGACGACAGCCGAGGCAAGGACCAGCGTAGTCAGGCCAAACAGGACGCGTTTGAACACAAAGGTCATCATGCTGCGGGCGCTTGATACGGCTGACGTGCAAAGCTGTTGACCGTAATCGAAATCACCCCCTCACCGGTTTGCTTCGCAAACCACCTCTCCCCCTGCGCGGGGGAGAGGAAACGCTGCCTTTTAGGTCGCGGCCTAGAACCAGCCAGGGTTCCTCGCCCCCATGAAATGGGGGAGAGATGCCGAGCGAAGCGAGGCGGTGAGGGGGAATGCTGCACGGCTTTTCCTGTCAGCGACTGCGCGAAAATCTGATCAAGGCGTCGGCGGGGCTCCCCTTGAAACCAGAAGCTTTCCAAGCTCACTCCACCCATTTCACCTTGGTGAGGTCGTTGGCCTGGATCGGCGAATTCTGCCACAGGCCTTCGATCTTGGCATCCCAGATGCCGATCTTGGGCAATTCGAAGAGGAAGCCGTTGACCGCATCTTCGGCCAGGATCTTCTGCGCCTGCTTGTAGAGTTCTGTGCGCTTGGTTTCGTCCGAGGTCAGGTTGAGATCGGCGATGACCTTATCGAAGGCGGGGTTGTCGTACTGGAAGTAATAGTCCTTGCGGCCGTAGATATCGATGTCGTTCGGCTCGGTGTGGGCGACGATGGAGAGGTCGTAGTCCTTGTCTGTGAAGACGGTCTTCAGCCAGACCGGCCATTCGACCGGTATGATCTGCAGATCGATGCCGACCTCGCGCAGTTGCGAGGCTATAATCTCGCCGCCGAGACGCGCATAGCCGACAGGCGGCAGTTTCAGCGTCGCCTTGAAGCCATTGGGATGGCCGGCTTCCTTGAGAACTTCCCTGGCCTTTGCCGGATCGTAGGGGTAGGTGCCGGTGAGATCGACATAAGCGGGGTTGTGCGGCGCGAAGTGCGAGCCGATCGGTGTGCCGAGCCCACCGGTCGCACCGTCGATAATGGCCTTGCGGTCGAGTGCATGGGCAATCGCCTGGCGCACTTTGAGATTGTCGAAGGGCGGACGCTTGTTGTTGGTGGCCAGCACCGTTTCGCCTTCGGTCGAGCCGATGACGACCTTGAAGCGCGGATCAGCCTGAACCTGGGGCAGGGCATCGCCCAGCGGAAAATTCGGCAGCGCCTGGACGTCGCCGGACAAGAGAGCGGGGATCGCCGCTGCCGCATCGGGGATGAAGCGGACTTCGGCCTTGTTGAGGAAAATCGGGGAGCCCCAATACCCGTCGGCTTTCACCAGTGTGATCGACGATCCCTTGGCCCAGTTCTGGAACTTGAACGGGCCGGTGCCGATCGGCTTTTCCTTGTTGGTGTCGGCCGATTCGGGCGCGACGATCACCGCATCACCCCATGCCATGTTGTAGAGAAAAGAGCCCTGCGGCTGCTTGAGCATAACCTTTACCGTCAGCGGATCGACCACTTCGACGGTGTCGATTGCCGAGAAGAGGGCCTTCTGAGCATTGACCGATTTTTCGCCGCGGGCGCGGTCGAGGGAGAATTTGACGTCGCTCGCGTCGAAATCGGTGCCGTCATGATATTTCACGCCGGAATGGAGCTTGAAGGTGTAGATTTTGCCGTCGTCGGAAATCGTCCAGCTTTCGGCGAGACCGGGCAGTACCTCGCCGCGCTCGCCAATGCGGGTCAGCCCCTCGAAGACATTGGCGTAAAACACTTCGTCGATGGCAGCGGCAGCACTCGCCGTGGGGTCGAGGTGCGGCGGCTCAAGCGGCATGGCGAGCACGAGATCGGTCCGCGCGGCCCAGGCAGGACCGCTTATGGCTACGGCCAGCAAGCCTACAGCCGTCAGTCTCCCGATAGTCTTCATGCCGTAATCTCCCGCTCGTCAATGGCGGCGGATAGAAGCGCGATTTGCCCAATGAGTAAATGCGCATTGTTGCACGCGCTCACAAGCTTGGGTGGAAAATCGATTTGAAAAGCCGCAGGCGGGCTCAAGACATGGCGCGTAAGCTTGCGGCAAGACAACATCACGTTAAGTTGTACGCGCTTATAAGTCGTCGCTAGAATAGATCCCGTTGCTGATCCTTATTTATTCACCGAAATTTCATCCCTCAAGGACATCCTTGTGCAGGTACTAAGGAGGGGTAGTAGACATGAGGAAGTCGCTTCTCATCGCCGCCGCTGGTCTGGCGCTGGTTTTTTCTGAGCCGGCAGTAAGCCTGGCCGACGTTCTGGTCGCTCGCGTCGATATCGGCAGCCAGACCATGACGGTCACGCAAGGAGGCCGGCTGATCTACAGTTGGAAGGTTTCCACCGCCCGAAAGGGCTATGTCACGCCGCGTGGCGCCTGGCGGCCGACCCGCATGCACAAGATGTGGTATTCGCGGAAATACGACAATGCACCGATGCCCTATTCAGTGTTCTACCATGGCGGCTACGCCATTCACGGTACAAGCGCGGTGAAGCGGCTCGGCACGCCTGCCTCGCATGGCTGTGTTCGGCTGAATACGGCCAATGCACAGAAATTCTATACGCTGGTGCGGGATGTGGGAGCCGATAAAACCCGGATCATCGTGAACTGAAAGGGTTTCAGCCGCTCTCCGCGAATCGCTCATATTCGCTCGTTTGTGACATTGGGTAGAACCACGTCCCAAAAAGGGGAAGTTTTGCATTTCGGGCATGCTCGTATTGCCTGACAATTCAATATTTCATGTCTTGTCTTATGAACCGGCGCTGCTGCTATTTCCTTCCGGCTCGCGCGCCGATAGGTTTTGCGCATGGAGCATTGCCTATGAGGTTCGAGTCCCGCGTAGCCCTTTCCGAGCCCGTCGGCGACGAGGTCCGTAAGACCACCTGCTATATGTGCGCCTGCCGCTGCGGCATAGACGTCCATCTGAAGGACGGCAAGATTCGCTACATCGAGGGGAACCGCGACCATCCGGTGAATCGGGGGGTGCTCTGCGCCAAGGGCTCGGCGGGCATCATGCAGCATTATTCGCCGGCACGGCTGCGCGCGCCGCTGTTGCGCACCGGCCCGCGTGGATCGGGGGAGTTCAAGGAGATTTCCTGGGACGAAGCGCTTAAGCTCGCCGTCGAATGGCTCGACCCGGTCAGGCAGGCGGACCCGAAGAAACTAGCGTTCTTCACCGGGCGTGACCAATCACAATCCTTGACCGGCTTCTGGGCGCAGCAGTTCGGTACACCCAATTATGCCGCGCATGGCGGGTTCTGCTCCGTCAACATGGCGGCGGCCGGCATCATGACAATCGGGGGCGCGTTTTGGGAGTTCGGCGCGCCGGATTGGGACCGGACCAAGCTGTTCGTCATGTTCGGGGTGGCCGAGGACCATGATTCCAATCCGATCAAGATGGGCATCGCCAAGCTCAAGAAGCGCGGTGCGCGCTTCGTTTCGGTCAATCCCGTCCGCACCGGCTACTCCGCGGTGGCAGACAACTGGATCGGCATCCGGCCTGGCACCGACGGTCTTCTGATCCTGTCGGTCGTGCACGAACTGCTGAAGGCGCGGCGGATCGATGTCGATTATCTCGTGCGTTATTCCAACGCGCCCTGGCTGGTGATCGATGCGCCGGGCGAGGCCGACCATGGGCTGTTTGCGCGCGATGGCGACGGGAATGCACTGATTTACGAGACGGTGACCGAACAGGTCGTGCCTGTTGGTCGGCAAGGCGCACGCCCGAGTCTTTCCGGGCGAGTGCAACTGCCGGATGGACGTCATGCGGTACCATCATTCACGCTTCTGGCGGAAAAGTATCTCGACAAGCAATATGCCCCGGAAGCCGTGGCGGAAAGCACGGGTGTCTCAGCCGAGACGATCCGTGGACTTGCCGCCGAGATCGGGCGCGTCGCTTTCGATGAGGCAATCGTCGTCGACCAGCCGTGGACCGATATGAATGGGCAGAGGCACGACGGGTTTGTCGGGCGGCCGGTGTCTTTCCACGCCATGCGTGGGCTTTCGGCGCATTCCAACGGTTTCCAGACCGTGCGCGCCCTTCACATGCTGCAGGTTTTGATCGGCGCCGTGGATTGCCCCGGCGGCTTCCGGTTCGAACCGCCTTATCCGAAGCCTGTCGCCGCGCATCCGTCCCCACATGGCAAGGCGGAGCATTTCGGCTCCAACAAGCCGCTGTCGGGGCCGCATCTCGGTTTCCCTCGCGGCCCGGAAGATTTGCTCGTCGATGAGGACGGCAAACCTTTGCGCATCGACAAGGCGTTTTCGTGGGATGCGCCGATTTCCGCCCACGGCATGATGCATATGGTGATCGCCAATGCCCATGCGGGCGATCCGTATCCGATCGACGTGCTGTTCCTCTACATGGCGAACATGGCCTGGAACTCGTCGATGAACACCGCCGGCGTCATCAAGATGCTGGAGGACAAGGACGAGGCGACCGGCGAGTACCGCATCCCGAAGATCATCTATTCCGATGCCTATGCGTCGGAGATGGTCAATTATGCCGATCTCGTCCTGCCCGACACGACCTATCTCGAGCGCCACGACTGCATTTCGTTGCTCGACCGACCGATCTCTGAGCCGGACGCCGTTCAGGATGCGATCCGCTGGCCGGTAGTGAAGCCCGACCGTGACGTTCGTGCCTTCCAGACAGTGCTGCTCGATCTGGGCGCGCGGCTCAAACTGCCGGGCTTCGTCGACCATCGTGGCAAGGCGCTGTACGAAGACTATGCCGACTATATCGTTCGCCACGAACGACGGCCGGGCATCGGGCCGTTGGCCGGTTTTCGCGGCAGCGACGGCGACCGGACAGGACGCGGAGCGATCAACAAGGATCAGCTGAAGCGCTACATCGAGAACGGCTCGTTCTTCTCGGCGCATATTCCGCTGGAGGCGCAGTTCTACAAGCACGCCAACCGCGCCTATCAGGATTTCGCCGTGAAGATGGGATTCTTCGACACCCCCCAGCCGGTGACGTTCCAGCTCTATCAGGAGACGCTGCAAAAGTTCCGCTTGTCGGCGGAAGGCGTCCGCGCGCCGCTTGCGCCGGAAGCCCACCGGCAGCGCATCCTCGACACGTTCGATCCGCTGCCGGACTGGTATCAGCCCTTCGAGGAGGCGGCAGTGAGCGCAGGCGACTTTCCCTATCACGCCATCACCCAGCGTCCGGCGGCGATGTACCATTCCTGGGGTTCGATGAACGCCTGGCTGAGGCAGATACACACCAAAAACGTGCTCTACGTGCCCGGCCAGATCTGCGATGCGCAAGGCCTTGTCGATGGCGACTGGGCCTGGGTCATCTCCCATCACGGTCGCATCAAGGTGCCGGTCGCGCGCATGGAAGCGCTCAACGCCAACACGATGTGGACTTGGAACGCCATCGGCAAACGCGGTGGCGCCTGGGCGCTCGACAGGGATGCGCCCGAGGCCCAAAAAGGCTTTCTGATGAATCACTTGATCCACGAACTTCTTCCTCCGCGTGGAGATGGTCTGCGCTGGTCCAACTCCGATCCGGTGACCGGACAGGCGGCCTGGTACGATCTGCGCGTGCGCATCGAAAAGGCGGAGCCCGGCGCGGTCTCCGAGCCGCATTTTGCCGATGCCGAGAGGCCGGGGCAGCCGCCAACGGTGCCGGCGGAACTGCGCTACGGGCAGGAGTGGGCGAAATGACTTTGCTGCCCTCCGCGCCTCCGCCGAAGAAACTTGGGCTGGTCATTGATCTCGATGTCTGCGTCGGCTGCCATGCCTGCGTCATAAGCTGCAAGGAGTGGAACACCGGGGGGTATGGTTCTGCGCTGTCGGATCAGGATCCCTATGGCGCGGATGTCACCGGCACGTTCCTCAACCGTATTCATACATTCGAAATCGTACCCGAAGGCGGTGAGATCGTCGGTGAGGCGGGCGATGCGCGGATCGTGCATTTCCCGAAATCCTGCCTGCATTGCGACGACGCGCCTTGCGTCACCGTGTGTCCGACCGGCGCTTCCTACAAGCGCGAGGAAGATGGAATCGTCCTGGTGGACGAGGACAAGTGCATCGGTTGCGGCTTGTGCGCGTGGTCATGCGCGTATGGCGCGCGCGAGATGGATCTGGCCGCAGGTGTGATGAAGAAATGCACTCTGTGCGTCGACCGCATCTATAACGAGACGCTGGCGGAGGTCGACCGCGTGCCGTCCTGCGTGCGCACATGTCCCGCCAATGCGCGGCACTATGGCGATTTATCCGATCCTGGGTCCAATGTTTCGATTCTGGTTGCCGAACGCGGCGGGTTCGATCTGATGCCGGAGCAGGGCACGCGTCCGGTCAACAAATATCTGCCGCCGCGCCCGCGCGACCGGCTGGCCGACAAAGCGATGCCGCTCGCTGAAAACAGCGACGGCGCCAAGGGGTTTTTCGCGTGGCTGGACGGGGTCTTGGACCGGATATGAGTAGTGTTGTACCACAGGCTTTCTGCGTTTAATGCATCCCGCATCATCCATCATTTTGTTCACGACTCTGTCCGGGCTCGGCTACGGGCTTGCGGCAATGCTCGGGCTTGGATTGCTCGATCCCGCGCTTGTATCCACCAAAATCGCGCATGTTTTAGCGATTCTGCTGATCGCCGGTGGGCTTCTGGCGTCGACGCTGCACCTTGGCAATCCGCAGCGCGCTTGGCGGGCCTTGTCGCAGTGGCGATCAAGCTGGCTGTCGCGCGAAGGCGTCATGGCTGTCGCAACCTTCATGCCGCTTCTGGCGTCCGCCTGGGCAAGTGTGTTCCACGACATGCGCCTGCCTATCACTGGACTGATCGGCGCTGCGATGTGCGGGGTCACGGTCTATTGCACTGCGATGATCTATGCATCTCTGCGGGCAATCCAAGCCTGGAACACGCCTCTGACGCCCGCATGTTATCTATTGTTTTCGCTGGCTGGCGGGCTCGTTCTAGCTGCGTCGTTCGCAACGCTGGGTGAAGGTCTGTCCAAATGGATCGCATTGGCCGGGACTGTAGCCCTCGCAGCAGCCTGGGGCGTCAAATGGGCGTGGTGGAAGCGATTGCGAACCATGTCACCCATCTCAACCCCGGCTTCAGCGACGGGATTGGGCGCCATAGGTACAGTTCGACTGTTCGAGCGTCCGCATGTCAATGAAAACTATCTGACCCGCGAAATGGGTTACAAGGTCGCCCGGAAACATGCGGCTAAACTGTCGCTCCTCGCGACGGCCGCTGGCGGCGTCTTACCCTGCCTGTTTCTTTCGATAGCGGCTCTCTCGGGCACTTGGATGGCCGCGACCCTGTGCACTCTTGCAGTTGCTGGGTTTGCGCTTGGCATGCTGGTGGAACGCTGGCTGTTTTTCGCCGAAGCGCGTCACGCCGTCATGAATTACTATGGCGGATAGCGCGATAGGATAGGCGCGGTTTGAGCTCCGCTTTGCACGGTGTGGCTGAATCTGGAAGCTGCTTCATGCGTTCGGCAAGCTTGCGCAGCAGCGCGAAGCGTTCGCCGGTGCGTGGAACCGGCTGTTCGCCCCAGGGCGTCCAGAGCTGGGAATGCGCTGCTTTCGTCGTCTTGATTTCGGTCTGGTTGGTCATCGGTGTTCCTTCAGGATACCTTGATGGCTTTCCTCTCGTGATGAAGGAACGACGCAAATGCGGCTTTCGTTGCGGAAAGCCTAATAAACTCTTCGCGAGAATCAGGTGTTCCGATCTTTTGCGGTTTCAGGCGCGAACCGCCCGCGTTTGCGCGGATTGTTGCTTAACTGCCAACGCTTATGAAACCACATCCACTGGCCGGGATCCTCGCGCACCCAGCGCTCCACGGTGTCGTTGAGCATCTGCGTTGTGGCATGTACGTCAACGGAACCGTCCGTGCGGCGGGGCAGGTCGAGCTTTTCCTCGAGTTGCAGTCGATAGCGATTGTTCGGCAGCCGGATACAGCGCGCCGGATAGACGTCGCATTTGTAGTGCCGTGCCAGCATGCCGAGCACCGGATTGGTCTCGCATTCGCGGCCAAAAAAGGTCGTGCGCAGGCCTTTGCTGAATTTCTGGTCAACCAGGATGCCGACATTCCCGCCTTTGTCGAGAATATTGGCGAGCGCAAACGAGGCACCACGCACCGACGGCAGCAACGACCCCATCGTTTTCGTGCGCTTGGACAGGATATAGTCGGCCAGATAGGGGTTGTTTGGCGGACGGAACAGCGCGGTCACCTGCATGTCGTAGCTCGCTGCCGCGATAGGCAGCAGTTCGAAATTGCCGAGGTGGCCTGTGAAGATGATATGCGGCTCCGCCTCGCCGGCGATGCGGTCGAAATACTCTGCGCCGACCACCTCGATGCGGCCTTTTCCCGGCGCGTCGACATCGAAGTCGAACAATTGATCCAGGAAAATGTATTCCGCACCAAGGCGCGCCATGTTGCCCCACATGTCGGAGGCAATGGCCTGTATTTCGTCTTCCGCTTTCTCGGGAAACGCCTTGCGCAGATTGTCGACGGCGACGCGATGGCGGCCGAACCAGGGACCGACCTTGCGCGCCGCTTTATCCGCGAAGTTCAAAGCCGCGTCGGCTGGGAACAGCCGGAGCAGTTTCAGGAAGACGAAGGCTACCTGCGCGATGAGCCAATAGTTGAACTGGCGCAGCGCCTTCGCTGCCTTGAAGGTGAAACCGCTGGTTTTCATCGCAGCGTGGGATCAGCCGACATGCAGGATGATCTTGCCGAACACGTCACGGCCTTCCATGCGCTTCAACGCGGCGTCGATGGACTGGAAATCGACCTCGGTGTCGATCACGGGACGCACAAGGCCTGCGGCCATCTTCTGCATGGCGTTGGCCATGTTCTCCATCCGGCAGCCAAAGGAGCCGAGCAGCTTCAACTGCTGCTGGAACAGCATCATCAGGTTGATTTCTGTCGAAACGCCCGACGTCGAACCGCAGGTTACGAGACGTCCGCCGCGCTTGAGCGAAAACATCGATCCGGCCCAGGTGTCCTTGCCGACATGCTCGAAGACCACGTCGACCCCCTTCTTCTTGGTGATCTTGCGGACGACGCCTTCGAAACGGTCGGTGCGATAGTTGATGACGTGATCGGCGCCCAGCGCCTTGGCCGGCTCGATCTTCTCATCCGAACCGACCGTGGTGATGACGGTGCAGCCCATTTTTTTGGCCAACTGGATCGCCGCGCTGCCGATACCGGAGCCACCGGCATGGATGAGGATCGTCTCGCCCGGCTGAAGTTTTGCGTTGTCGAACAGCATGTGCTCGACCGTGCCGAAGGTGACCGGCGCGACAGCTGCGCCGATGGCATCGACGCCGGGAGGCGCGGGGACCAGAAGGCGAGCGGGCAGGTTGATCTTTTCCTGCGCAAAGCCGTCGAGATGGAAGCCGTGCACACCGCCGACATGTTCGCAGAGATTGTCGCGGCCGTCGCGGCAGGCTTTGCAGAGGCCGCAGGTGCGGGCGCCATAGATCGAGACGAGTTGACCGGGTACTAGGCCGCTCACGCCGGGCCCTATGGCATCGACCTCGCCGGAGGCTTCAGCCCCTATGGTCAGCGGCAGCTTGCGCTTGGCGAAAGCCATGCCGCGCCAGCCCCAGACGTCGATGTGGTTGAGCGCCACAGCTTTGATCCGCAAGGTGACTTCGCCGATGCCCGGCTCCGGGGGCGGGGCGATGTCGACCTGCTCGAGCTTGCGGTCGTCGATCAGCTGCAATGCGCGCATGAGCGATGGTATCCCTGGTTACCGGCCTGTTTGCGGACCTCTGCCAACGGTTCCATGGCAGCGATGTTGCGATGTCAATCGCCTTGCCGCGCAAACAATCGATGTGCGGTGTTTGGTCGTGCCGTTTAGACCGGCTCGCGTGCCATGACAAGGCACGTGTTCTGACCGCCAAAGCCGAAGGAGTTGGACAGAACGGTGTTGACCTGGGCCACGCGCTTCACGTTCGGCACCACGTCCAGATCGATAGCCGGGTCCGGATTGTCGTAGTTGATGGTGGGCGGGATGACGCCCTCGCGCATGGTCATCAGCGAAAAGGCAGCCTCAATAGCGCCCGCCGCCGACAGCGTATGGCCGATCATCGACTTGTTGGAGGAGACAGGGATAGACTTGATGCGCTCGCCGAAGACGGTCGACAACGACAGATACTCCATCTTGTCGTTTTCGGGCGTGGAGGTGCCATGCGCGTTGACATAACCGATCTCGTCTTCACTCAGCCCTGCATCGGCGAGGGCGGCCTTGACGGCGCCTATGGCCGGCGAGCCGTCCGGCTTCGACCGGGTGCGGTGGAAATCGTCGGATTTTTCGCCGCAGCCGCGCAAAATCCCAAGCACCTCGGCACCGCGCGCCAGTGCGCTTTCCAGCGATTCCAATACCAATGCGGCCGAACCTTCTGCCAGAACGAAGCCGTCGCGGTCCTTGGAAAAAGGTTTTGATGCCTTGCTGGGCGGGCCGCTGTTTGTCGACAGAGCAGACAGCAGCGAGAAGCGGATCAGCGCTTCGGCAGTGGCTGAGCCGTCCGCGCCGATCGACAGTGCCCGGTCGCATTCGCCGCGGCGGATGGCTTCGACGCCAAGCTGGATGGCGGTAGCACCCGACGCGCAGGCCGTCGACAAGGTGATTGGCAGGCCGGTTGTGCCCAGCTTCTCGGCCAGGCGGTCGGCAATCGAGCCGAACTGCGTGCTTTCGAAGACCTCGGGCGAATTCAGACGGCGCGCTGCCGATAGCACGCGGTTGTAGCTCGTTTCTTCATCGGCAGCCTCGAACAGCGCCAGGCGGTCGTGCCAGTCGAGTTCGACCGGCGGGGAGGCGAGGAAAAGCGGGCCGCCAAAATCGTCTTCGCTGAAACCGGCCTCTTCTATTGCTTCGCGCGCAGCAGACTCGGCGAGTTCATAGGTGAGGGCGGCAGCGCCTTTCGAACTCGATTCCAGAAAATCGACTGTGCCCGCCATCTGGGTGTTGAGGTGGTCGATGGGGAAGCGCGTGATGGGGTGGATGCCCGACTTTCCGGAAGTCAGCGCAGCCCAGTTGTCTGCCTTGCCGATGCCAAGCGAGGTGACGACGCCGATGCCGGTGACGGCGACGACAGGCCTGCCGAGATGATCTTTGAGATTGGCCATGGAGAACCCCGTTCAGGCCGGCGCGGTGACGAGCGCCATGCCCTCGAATTGGTGATAGCCGACAGCGGTTGCAAGAGCGGCTTGAGGCTTGCCAGTAAAAGGCTTTTCGTTGCCCGCATCAAAAGCCGGATAGGCTGCGCCTCGGTCGATGGCGAGTGCCGCCAGAGCGATGGCGAAGGGGAACTGTGCTTCTTTCAAATGCCCGGTGCGGCTCGAAAACGCTCGTGTCGCCAATGCAGCATTGGCGTCAAGAAGTTTTTTCTCAGCCTCGGTCGCTGCATGGGCGCCTGATGCGCCGGAAATGGCTAGCACCGGACCGGCGGGCGGCGCCACCTTTTCCAACAGCCCGGAAAGCGCCGATGGCAGCTCTCCGCGGCTGCGGCGCGCGCGGCCCGAGGCGACTGGGCCGATGGACGCATAGATTTTGCGACCGCGTTGCTCGGCATGCTCACGTGATTCGAGCACGAGGAACGCGCCGCCCGATCCGGTAACGACGCCGCCGCCTTCGGATTTCTGCCGCTGCCAGACAGGCTGCCATGGGCCGCGCAGCAGATAGCCATTCAGCTCGTAAGTGAGGAGCATGTCGGGGTGATCGGTCTGAAACGCGCCGCCGACCAACATATGGGTAGACTGACCCGAACGGATCCGCGCTGCCGCCGTTTCCACGGCCGAGACGCCCGCGCCTTCCTCGCCCATGAAGGTGCGCGAAGAGCCGGTGACCTTGTGGACGATGGAAATATTGCCGGCGAGCAGGTTGGACAGTTGCGCCAGAAACAGGGTCGGGCGCAGTTCCGTGGTCAGCTTCTCGTTGAGCAGGACGTCGAAATCCTTGCGCTGCGTCGAAGCTTCCAGGATCGCCATGTCGACATTGCCGTCGCGTTCGCCGCCGCCGGCGGCCACGACCAGGTCCATTGTCGAGCACAGCGCCTCGTCACCCTTCAGCCCAGCATCGTCGAGCGCGAGGCCGGCCGCGTAGGTGCCGAGTCGCTGCCAGGTCTCCATCTGGCGCTGGTCGCCACGCTTTGGGATCTGCAGGCTCCAGTCGATTTCCGGAAGGGGATGAACCGAATAGGGCGGAAAGCGCTCCGAATCGACGGTGGATTCGGGCGTCTCGGCCGTCAGCTTTTCCCAATGGGCGTCATTGCCTTCGCCAAGCGAGGAAACGAGGCCAATGCCGGTGATGACGACGTCGCGGGGAGCCATGGGCACTCTTCTACTTGGTCCAGGCCTGAAACGAGCGGCGCCTACGCGCCGCATCTCACTTCAGGCGTTTTTGGCAGCCACCAGGGCATCGATCTTGGCGCAAAGGTTCTTCATGACGAAGTATTCGTCGGTCGAAGCCTTGCCGTCATTGACCTCCTGCGTCCACTTCTCGAGCGGCACCTTGATGCCGAATTCCTTGTCGATGGCAAAGACGATGTCGAGAAAATCCAGGCTGTCGATGCCCAAATCGTCGATCGTGTGGCTTTCGGGGGTGATGGTGTCGATGTCGATTTCGCTGGTTTCAGCGATGATCTTGGCGACTTTCTCGAATGTCGTGGACACGGTTCTTCCTTCAAGGTTCTGGCAGTCTTTGCGCCGCCCGTTGTCGGCTGTCTAATCGGTTTTTACAGGCAGGAAAAGGCCAAATCCATAGCCGGTGTCGGTTGCGGCCTCGCGATGCGGTCAGTTGAAGACAATGCGGCCAAGAACATGCAGACCCTGATCCTGCGGCGAAACGATGAGAGCCTCGCCTTCGCGGGCATTCGATCCGGTCAACCTCTGGATGTTTTCGAGATGGGTGACGAAGACGAGATTGTCCGAGCCGGAAAAGGCGCGGATGCGCTCCATCACCGCCGCGTCGGCGGCTTCGAAGCCTTGGGCGGGCTTCTCGTCCAGCGCATCCCATGGCTCGACGTTTCGGTCACCAAAGGCAAGCCGCGCCGTTTCCAGCGCACGGCAGTAACGGCTCGACAGCACGTCCTCGGTGGGCGCGGCCCGGGCGGCAAACAGGGCGCCGATCTTGCGGGCCTGCTGGCGGCCCCGGTCGGAAAGATTAAGCTGGGTATTGCATTTTTCGAGATCGAAACGCGGCGGCTCGACCGTGCCTGTGGTCATGGCATGGCGGAGAAGAACGACATGTCCGCCATTGCGCAAGAGCGCCCAGCCGGCTTCGGTAGCCTGCGCGGGTGCGAGAATCGTTACGAAAAGTGCGGCAATCAATAATCTCAGCATCAGCATTCCAGTTCGTCTGGCTGATATAGGGATGGGAAACTCGATTGAAAGACAAGTGTTTAACGGAACCTGCGCGTTTCGCTATTTGGTCATGGCGTCGCGCGCCAGGCTGATTTTCTGGTCGGTCAACGGAATCGGCGCGGTGTAGCCGCCCTCGGTGAAGCCGGCTTTTGCCAGTTCGAACATTTCGATTGCCTTGGCGTAATCGGATTTTTCGCCGCCGAGTGCCGCTTTGTTCCAATAGAGATCGCCGATATTATTCTGGCCGAATGCCCATTGCAGCGGTTGCTGCTCGCGGGTGAAAACCTCAAGCGACGCTGCAAAGGCTTTCTCGGCCTCCGGCAGGTACGTCGCGACTTGCTGGCGTGAGCCGAGATTGAGCAGGCTCATGCCGAGGCCGCTTTGGGCGTTGGCCCAGTCGACCGGATCGTTGGCCTTGGTAAGAACTTCAAGCGCGGCTCGACGGGCGGCAATGGCGTCTTCGAGGCTTTTGGTGTCAGTCTCGCTGTTGGAGATCCAATGCAGGGACGAGCCGATAGCCGCCTGCGACAGTGCCCATTGGCGCGGCGTGTTCTCGCGGCGATATTCGCGCAGCGAATCGCGGTAGGCATCGACTGCTTCCTTGTAGCGCAGCGGCTCGCCGCTGACGGCCCCCATGATCTGCAGAGTGTTGCCGAGGTTGAAATGCAGCATCGCCCAATCGAGCGGAAAGCGCTGCCGGGTATAAACGCGGCGCGCGGTGCGGAAGGCGGAGGCTGATTCCTCGAGTTGCTTCAGGTCGCGGTTGCGTTGGCCGAGCGTCTGCAGGACCGAGCCGAGATTGTTCTGGACCGAAGCCCAATCGCTTGGAAAGCGGTTGCGCGTGAACACTTCGAGCGCGTCGTTATAGGCTTGGGCGGCTTCTTCCAACTCAGTGGTGCCGACTTCGAAGCGGGCGAGATTGTTCAGAACATTGCCCAGATTGAGTCGGTTGCGGGCCCACGAGATCGGGAACTGCTCGCGCTTGTTGATCTCGAGAGCTGAGCGGAAGGCCGTGGCCGCTGCCTGGAATTTCCCACTGTCGTTGCGCGCCGTGCCGATGGCATTCAGCGTGTTGCCGAGATTGTTCTGCACCATCGCCCATTCCAGCGGGTTCTTGGCGCGGTCGTAGACTTCGAGTGCGGCGCGATAGGCGGTTTCCGCCTCGAAAAGCCGCTCCGCGCCGCCCTCGCGTTCGGACAACTGGTACAGTGCGAGGCCGAGATTGTTCTGCGAGCCGGCCCAGTCGAGCGGGACCTTGTCACGCGGCCGTTTCTCCAGCGTGGCGCGCAGGGCGGTCACCGCGTCCTCGAAAAAGCGCTTGTCGTTGGAGCGTTCGCCCAGCTTGAGCAGGATGTTGCCGATGTTGTTCTGTGCCGCGGCCCAGTTCAGGTCGTCTTTGCGCGCTGCGAACACGGCAAGCGATTCGTGGAAGATGGCCGCGGCTTGTTCCAGTTGCCCCGGATCGACGCTGCGCTCGCCGATGGTCTGCATGACCACGGCCATGTTGTTGCGCGTGATAGCGCGATCGAGTTCGGCGCTGTCGCCCTCTATGAAGGCCAGCACTTCTTCATAGGCCTTGAGCGACGCATCCAGCGCCTCCTGGTCGCCGGTTTCGTCGCCGTGGATGTGCAGATATTCTGCCTGCAGGTTCTTGTAGTTCCAGCGCAGCCGATCGTCCCACCGTTCGATGAGGTCGAAGGCCTTCAGATAGTCTTCGGCTGCCGCCTTGTAGTCGAAGGCGAGCGCGGAGGTCTCGGCGCGGCGGGCATAGACAGCCGCGTCGGCGATTCGCTTCTGCCTGACCAGTTCCTCCGCATCGTCGACCGCGCCGCGCGTCTCTTCAACTCGTCCGACTGCCTGATCGAGGAAGCTGCGCGCAGTCTGGATGGCGCCCTCGCGGATGGCGCGGTCGGCGGAAGCGGTGAGGCGGAGAATCTCGGGATCGTCGGTGCGCAGCGCCTCGCGTTCCGAAATCATCTTCTTCAGCCGCTCCGCCTGAGCGTCGAGCAGCGATTCCAGTTCAGCCGGCTCCTCCGGCATGTTGGTGGTGCCGAGCGCCTTGAGCACGCCGTAGAGCGCGTCGAGCGGCACGGCATCGCGGGCGGCGACCGTCTCGATGCTGGCCCGGCTGATATCGGGCAGTTCCGAAATCGTCAGCAGCAATTGCCGACGTTCGCCGGTGATCTGGCCCTCGTCGCCACCAGGCTCTTCGGGAGCGCTGCCGAAGTAAAGCAGACGGCGCAGGCTCTCATTGACCCAGGGTCGCTGCTGCGCCTTGGTATCGAGATAGACCTCTTCCGTGACCATGCGCATCACCGCGCCGAACTCCGCCCCGTTCATCGCGCCGAGATGCCGGAGCAGGGCGGATGCGTAGGGGCTGTTCTCGCCTGCGGGTCCGTCAAGGGCCGGGCGGCCGGGCTCGGCGGCGAAGCCGATGACTGTGCCGAGGTTTTCGGTCGCCTCGGTCGGCGCGTTCAGCGATTTTGCGCCACGCACCAGCGTAAGCCCTTCCTGGCCGACGGCGGCTCCTGAGCCGGTCGGCGTCTTTCTCAGCACGGTGTCTGCGGGAAACGGGTTGGTGCGGCAGGCGTCGAGCAGAACGATGGTGACCGGCACGGTGGACTTGAGCTGGTCCAGCACGGCGGAGATCGGCACCAGCGCTTCGTTGGCGTTGGACAGCGAGCCGACATCGGCGTCGACCGGCACCAGCCAGTTTTCGCCGGCGGCTTCGATGCCATGGCCGGAATAGTAGAACAGCGCGACATCCGCGCCTTCGGCATCCTCGACGAAACGCTCGAGGTCGCGGCTCAGCTTGGAGGCGTCCCGGTCGGAGACGGCGCGGGCGTCGAAGCCGAGATCGGTCAAGAGCTTCAGCATCTCGCGGGCGTCATTGGCCGGGTTCGGCAGGCCGGCGATGTGCTCGTATTTGGACTGGCCGACGATCAGCGCAACGCCTTTGAGGCTGGGTTTGTCTTGCGCGGATGCCGGCATGGCAACGATGAGGCAGGCCATGACAAGCATGGCTGAACCCAGCCGCAGGGCCTTTCTCGCGGTGATCAAGCCAAAAAGCATCGTCCTGCCTTGCGTCAAGACCGGCGTCCTCCTATGCCTCTTTGTGCTGCCAATCAAAGATGAAGAAATTCAGGCGGTTTGACCAGCCCGCTCTCGGGTTCCACGCCGCTGAAAATCCGCCCGCCATGTCGCCGATCGTCGAAACCATCCTTTTCATCTTCGGGCTCGTGGCGCTGGGCTATCTTTCCGGTGTGACCAGGTTTCTCAACACAAGCGTCGGCGACGGGATGACGACCTTCGCCACCTCGGTTGCGTTGCCCTTGCTGTTGTTCCGCACGATGGCCGGCGCGGAGTTCCACGGCACGGCACCTTGGGCGTTCTGGGCGGCCTATTTTTGCGCCGTCATCGTCACTTGGACCACAGGGCATTTCATCGTCACCCGTGTGTTCGGGCGAGAGCCTCGCGCCGGTGTTGTCGGCGGCGTGTCGTCGGCGTTTTCCAACCTCGTGCTGCTCGGCATTCCGTTCACGCTCGGCGTCTATGGCGAAGCCGGCTTCGAGATTCTGTCGCTGCTCATCGCGGTCCATCTGCCGACGATGCTGATGGCGTCGGCGGTTTTGTTCGAGGTTTTCGGCCCACCGCAAATGGAAAAGCTGCATCCGGCGCGGATCGCCCTCGATTTCCTGCGCAAGCTTTTGAGGAACCCGCTGATCATCGGCATACTGGCTGGATTGCTGTGGCGCTTCACCGGGCTCGCCATGCCGTCGGTGGCGACGCGCATGATCGATGCCTTGGCCGATATCGCAGCGCCGCTGGCCCTGTTCGCCATGGGGTTGGGGCTGCAGAAATTCGGCATTTCCGGCAATCTGAGAGCGGCGTTTACACTGTCGATGCTGAAACTCGGCCTGATGCCGGCCGTAGCCGTCCTCGCCGCCTGGGCGTTCGGTTTGCCGCCGCTGACCGCACAGATCGCGGTTGCCGTCGCGGCACTGCCCGCGGGCGTGAATTCCTATCTGATAGCGACGCAGTTCGGCACGGGCCAGGCGCTGGCCTCCAGCCAGATGACTCTTGCCACAGCACTTTCCGCAGTGACGCTGTCGTTCTGGGTTACCGTCGCGCAGATGCTGTTTGCCTAAGAGCTTTTCGGAAACTGCGTGAGGGGCTGCAAATAGCGTTTTCTGCGCTTCCGGTGCTTACGTAGCTGAATGTACGCTCTGCTCCGGGTCTCGAAGCCACCATTTTTGCCACGCCTGACGCGTCTCCCAAAGGCTCTTGCTTGCCCGGGCTCGAAGCTTTTGTGCGTTGTCCCGGTTGAACAGCTTACCTTGCGTACGCTACTAGAAGCGGCGAGTTTGTCCCGGCCGGATGTGCCGAAGAGGAGGAAGCGATGCTTCAGAAGACCAGCCATTTCCTGCGTGAAGCCAATCTGATCGATGGCGCGTGGGTTCAGGCCGATTCCGGCGCCACGATCGATGTCACCAATCCGGCCACCGGTTTGAAGATCGGCACGGTGCCGAAGTCCGGCGCTGCCGAGACCGCACGTGCCATCGCAGCGGCCGATGCCGCCTTCAAGACCTGGAAGAAGACGTCTGCATTGGAGCGCTCCAAGCTGCTGCGCAAGCTGCATGATGCCATCATGGACAATCAGGATGCGCTGGCCGAACTGCTGACGCTGGAACAGGGCAAGTCTTTGTTCGAATCCAAGGGCGAGGTTGGCATGTCGGCGGCCTACATCCTCTGGTTCGCGGAGGAAGGCCGTCGCACCTACGGCGACACGGTTCCGTCGCCCTGGGCTGACCGGCGCATTTTGGTGACCAAGGAGCCCGTCGGCGTCATCGCCGCCATCACTCCCTGGAACTTCCCGTCTTCCATGCTGGCCCGCAAGATCGGCCCGGCGCTCGCTGCCGGCTGCACCGCTGTGGTCAAGCCGGCCTCGCAGACACCCTATTCGGGGCTTGCCTGGGGCGTGCTTTGCGAAGAAGTTGGCATCCCGAAGGGCGTCGTCAACATCGTCACCGGTGCCGCAAGCCAGATTGGCGACGAGATTTGCGCCAACCCGCTTGTCAGGAAGATCACCTTCACCGGCTCGACCGAGGTCGGCAAGGTGCTGATCCAGAAGGCTGCCAGCACCGTCAAGAAGGTGTCGATGGAGCTTGGCGGCAACGCGCCGTTCATCGTCTTCGACGATGCCGACATCGACCGCGCCGTCGAAGGCGCGATGCTCGCAAAATATCGAAATTCCGGCCAGACCTGCGTCTGCACCAACCGCTTCTTCGTGCAGGCGGGAGTCTATGATGCGTTCGTCGAGAAATTGGCCGCCGCATCCGACAAGCTCAAGGTCGGTCCCGGCACCGAGGACGGTGTGCAGCAAGGGCCGTTGATCGACGAAAACGCGGTCGAAAAGGTCGAGGAACTGATCGCCGACGCCACCGAAAGGGGCGGCAAAGTGGTTGCCGGCGGCAAGCGCCACGCGCTGGGCGGCTCGTTCTTCCAGCCGACGGTCATTTCCGGCGCCAAGCCGTCGATGCGCTTCATGAAGGAAGAGATTTTCGGGCCTGTCGCGCCGGTGTTCTCCTTCGACACCGAGGACGAAGCCGTGGCGCTCGCCAACGACACCGAGTTCGGTCTCGCCTGCTACTTCTACACCGGCAATCTCGGCCGCGCCTTCCGCGTCATGGAAGGTCTGAAATATGGCATGGTCGGCGTCAACGAAGGCCTGATCACTACCGTGGAAGCACCGTTCGGCGGCGTGAAAGAGTCAGGTCTCGGCAAGGAAGGCGGACATCAGGGCATCGAGGACTATCTCGATACCAAATATGTCTGCATCGGCGGATTGGGGCTTTAAGGCGATGATCGTTTCCTTCTCCCCGTGAACGGGGAGAAGAATTCTAATTCTCAAACGCTTTGCGCAGCGTCTCGAACGGCGCCAGCGCGCCGCGCACCTGGACGACGCCGGCGGCGACCTTGTGGCCCCGCTTGGCCGCTTCGTCAGGCGCGAAGCCCAGCACGCGGGCGGCGAGATAGCCGCCATTGAAGGAATCGCCGGCGCCCGTGGTGTCGACCGGCTTTGCGACGAAGACGGCGGGAACTTCCCTGGTCTGCCCGTTGGACATCACCAGCGCAGGCTTTTCACCGTCCTTAACCACGATTTCACCGACGCCGGCGGCTTTCAAACGCGCCATGGTCGCCGCCGGATCGGCGTCGCCATGCAGCATCTGTTCGTCGGGGAAGGTGGGAAGGGCGATGTCGGCGACCTGCAAGGCCGCGTCGAACGCTTCCTTGGCATCGGCGGCGCTTGCCCAGAGGCGCGGGCGGTAGTTGGGGTCGAATGCCACCAGTGCACCGGCTCTGCGGGCGGTGGCTATGGCCTCGATCAACGCCGTGCGCGCCGCAGGTTCCAGAATTGCCAACGTGATTCCGGAGAAATACACCAGCTTCTGGTTTTCCAGACTGTTTGCCAGGGCTGCCGGATCCGACGCGAGCCGCCTCGCCGCTGCATCGTTTCGCCAATAGGTGAAGGAGCGTTCGTGGCCGTCCAGCGTGATGGCGTAGAGGCCGGGCCGGGCTCCCGCGATTTTCGGGCTGGAGCCTATGCCGATGCCATTGTCGGCGAAGAACGCGATCTGGTCGCGCGAGAAAGGGTCGTCGCCGAAGGCCGAGACGTAAGTGGCTGGCAGGTCGCCGGTCAGCGCGTGCAAGGCCCAGAGCGTATTGAGCGTGTCGCCGGCAAAACCCATGCGCCAGCCGCCGCTGCCGTCCCCCGAAAGCTCGATCATGCATTCGCCGACCGAAACCATGCCGCCATTGCTCATTATGCCCCTCCGGATTTGCGGCATGGTTCTCGCAAGTCGAACGCCTGCGTTCAACCGCTATTTTAAGCGAAGGCCCGATCTAGCGGTCCTTGACCGTCTCCATCGCCACGAAAGTCGAGGTCTGGGCGACATGAGGCAGAGCGGAGATGCGCTCGCCCAGAACGCGGCGGTAGGCAGCGATGTCGCCGGTGCGGACCTTGAGCAGATAGTCGAAGGTCGATGCCATCATGTGGCACTGCTCTATCTCGCGGATGGACTGGACGGCGCGGTTGAAGGCGTCGAGCGCGGCCGAACGGGTGTCGGACAGCTTGACCTGTACGAAGGCGACATGGCCTTCGCCCATGCGCTCGTGGTCGATGACGGCCATGTAGCCGCGAATATAGCCGTCCTTCTCCAGCCGCTTGACGCGCGCCTGCACCGGGGTCTTGGATAGGCCGACCTTTCCAGCAAGTTCGGCCATGGACAGGCGGCCGTCGGCCGACAGGGCTGCAAGTATGGCACGGTCGATGCGGTCCAGATGGACTTGGATGGTCATGAGTGCAGTCCGAAACGATCGGGAATCTCGTTCAACATAGTCGTTTCGATCCGCCTTGTCGATTTCTTCAGACCGCGTTGAATTTGTACTTTGTGATAGATGTGAAGGCCACGACCGGGATCATCCCGGCACGATGACCAATCTGGACAGGACCGATGAACGCAGCTTCGCTGGATGCCATTCGACAGGACATGCGGGTCAATTATCTGCCGGACGAGAGGGCGGCGCTGAGGCGACTCGTCGCCCTTGCCGATCTATCGGGCGAACAGCGGACGGCGATCAGCAAGCGCGCGGTGGAACTGGTCAAGGCGGTGCGAGGGTCGACCGATCCGCGGCTGATGGAGGTCTTTCTATCGGCCTACGGCCTGTCGACCAAGGAGGGCGTGGCGCTGATGTGCCTGGCCGAGGCCCTGTTGCGGGTGCCGGATTCCGAGACGATGGACGACTTGATTCGCGACAAGATCGCGCCGCAGGACTGGTCGGCGCATTCCGGCGAATCCAGCTCCATCTTCGTCAATGCCTCGACATGGGCGCTGATGCTGACCGGGCGTGTGCTCGACGAGGGCGAGGGCTCCATCGAACGCACCTTGCGCGGCATGGTGCGTCGGCTTGGCGAACCTGTCATCCGCAAGGCGGTAGCGGCCGCCATGCGCGAGATGGGCGAGCAGTTCGTGCTGGGCCGCACCATCGCCGAGGCGATGAAGCGCGGCCGCTCGATGATTGCCAAGGGCTATCTCTACTCCTTCGACATGCTGGGGGAGGCTGCCCGCACCGAGGAGGACGCGCTGCGCTACCACCGCGCCTATGCCGATGCCATCGCCTCGCTCGGCAGCCCGAGGAACGGCGACGACATCCGCACCAATCACGGCATTTCGGTCAAGCTCTCGGCGCTGCATCCGCGCTACGAGGTGGCGCAGAAGGATGCGATGCTGCCTGTGATGACCGAGCGGCTATTGTCGCTGTGCGTTGCGGCGAAGAAGGCCAGGATGGGCCTCAACATCGATGCCGAGGAGGCCGACCGGCTCGACCTTTCGCTCGACGTCATTGAGGCGGTGCTGGCCGCACCCGAACTGCAGGGCTGGCACGGCTTGGGAGTGGTGGTGCAGGCCTATGGGCCGCGCACCGCCTTTGCCATCGACTGGCTTTATGCGCTGGCTCAAAAGCTCGACCGCAAGATCATGGTGCGCCTGGTCAAGGGCGCTTATTGGGACACCGAGATCAAGCGCGCGCAGACCATGGGCCTGCCGGGCTATCCGGTGTTCACACGCAAAGCCAACACGGACGTTTCCTATATCGCCAACGCCCGCAAGCTGCTCCGCATGACGGACCGAATCTACCCGCAATTCGCCACCCACAACGCGCATACGGTGGCAGCGATCCTGTCTATGACCGCGAGCCGCGATACGTTCGAGTTTCAGCGCCTGCACGGCATGGGAGAGGCGTTGCACGAGACCGTGCGCAAGACCGAGGGCACGCGCTGCCGCATCTATGCGCCTGTCGGCGCGCATTCCGACCTGCTGGCCTATCTGGTGCGCCGCCTGCTGGAGAATGGCGCGAATTCATCCTTCGTACATCAACTCACCGACGACAAGGTGTCGCCCGAGCTCATCGCGCGCGATCCGTTCGAGGCGCTGGAAACACAAGGGGACGCGGCCAATCCGGGCATTCCGACGCCGGCTGACATTTTTGCCGGCGTGCGCGGCAATTCCAGGGGGTGGGACATCACCGATCCGCTGGTATTGGCCAGAATCGACGCCGAAAAGGCCGCCTTCACCGGTGCAAGAACCTGGCTTGCCAGGCCGCTGACTCCGGCGAAAGGCGGCACGGCCGAGCGCCCGGTGCTGAACCCGGCCAACACAGACGATGTTGTCGGCGAGGTGATCGAGGCGACCGTCGAGCAGGTTTCCGAGGCCGTCGGCATGGCGGTGGCCGCGCAGCCGGCCTGGGCCGGGCGAGCTGTGTCTGAGCGCGCAGCGCTGCTGGAGCGCACGGCCGATCTTTACGAGGAGCATGCCATCGAGTTTTTCGCGCTCGCCACGCGCGAGGCAGGAAAATCGCTGGCCGATGGTGTGGCCGAAGTGCGCGAAGCCATCGACTTCCTGCGCTACTACGCCTTCGAAGCTGCTAAAGCCGAGACCGGCACGGAAGCGCGCGGCGTCATCGCCTGCATTTCGCCCTGGAACTTTCCGCTGGCGATCTTTACCGGGCAAGTCGCCGCGGCCCTCGTCACCGGCAATGCTGTTGTGGCCAAGCCCGCCGAGCAGACGCCGCTGATCGCCTTCCGCGCCGTGCAACTCATGCATGAGGCCGGCATTCCCGAAGACGTTGTCCAGCTTCTGCCTGGAGACGGGCCGAGCGTCGGTGGCCCGCTAACCGCCGATCCGCGCATTGCCGGCGTCTGCTTCACCGGCTCGACCAATGTGGCGCGGCTGATCGAAAAGCAGCTTGCCGAGTCGGCTGCGCCGGACGCCATGCTGATCGCCGAAACCGGCGGTCTGAATGCGATGATCGTCGATTCGACCGCTCTGCCCGAACAGGCGGTGCGCGACATGCTGGCCTCCGCCTTCCAGAGCGCGGGACAACGCTGTTCGGCCCTGCGCATTCTTTACGTCCAGAAGGACGTGGAAAAGAAGATGCTTGATATGCTGGAAGGCGCCATGCAGGCGCTGACGGTCGGTGACCCCTGGCTGCTGTCGACCGATGTCGGGCCGGTAATCGATGAGGAGGCGCAGACATCTATCCTGGCTTATTGCGCTGAGATGGAGGCCAAGGGTCGGCTGATTGCCAAGCTCGATGCGCCGCGGGGCGGACGCTTCGTTGCGCCGCATGTGTTCCGCGTTTCGGATATTTCCGAGATGGACCGCGAGATCTTCGGACCGGTTCTGCATGTCGCGACCTTCGAGGCCGACGAGATCGACGAAAAACTGAAAACCATCAACGCGAAGGGTTTTGGCCTGACGCTTGGCCTGCATACCCGCATCGAGGAACGGGTGCAGCGTGTCATCGATAATGCCCATGTCGGCAATATCTACGTCAACCGCAACCAGATCGGCGCGGTGGTCGGCTCGCAGCCCTTCGGTGGCGAGGGCCTTTCCGGCACCGGACCGAAGGCTGGCGGGCCGCATTATCTGCGCCGCTTCCGCAAGGCGGCGGGGACTGTGGACGGGGTGGCGGGAGGAAATGCGATAGCCGCTGCCGCCTTGGCCAAGGCGATGCCTGATCCCACCCTCGACGGATGGGCGACGCGGCCCGACCGTGTCGCTGTGCTGCGCAAGCATCTGCGCGGCAAGGCGTCGGCGGCGATCACGGCCGCAGCGTCGGTCGATTTCGGCCCGATCGACCTGCCGGGGCCAACGGGCGAGGGCAACACGCTCATGCTGATGCCGCGCGGAAGGGTGCTCTGCCTTGGGCCGGATGCCGAGACGCTACTGGCGCAAGCGGTGCAGGCGCTCGCGGCGGGCAACGCCGTTCTGGCCGTCGCTCCGGGCGCTCCGGCCGCGCTCAACACTTTGACGGCGAAGGGCCTTCCTGTTGCCGCGTTGGATGGGACGGTCGTCCCGGCCGACCTGACGGGGCTTGGCGTCGATGTGGTAGCGGTCTCTGGCTTGGCCGAGACCCTGCGGCCAGTCCGTAAGGCGCTGGCGCAGCGCCAGGGGCCGATCGTGCCGCTGGTCAGCGAGGTGCTGTATCCCGCAGCCTATGCCCATGAGCGTGCGATCTGCGTCGACACCACCGCTGCCGGCGGCAACGCCAGCCTCTTGGCGGGCGCTGCTTGACAAGCAAAGGCCCGGCATGTGCCGGGCCTTGAACGTCTACAGATTGGGGCTCGGTTCAAGCGCCTTCGACGACCGAAAAGCCTTCGAACTGCGGATGACCGACATAGGACGCCTTGCTGGAGCCGGCGTTCTTATGCGCGGCGCGGAAGTTTTCCGACTTGGTCCAGGCGACGAAGTCGTCATGGCTTTCCCACACGGTGTGCGATGCGAACAGCGTGTAGCCTTCGGCTTCGTTGACCGGGCCGCGCAACAAATGAAACTCGCGGAAACCCTTCATCTCGTCGAGTTTCGAATCGCGGCTTTTCCAAACATCCTCAAAGGCTTCCTCGGATCCGTTCTGGACTTTGAAGCGGTTCATGGCGATGTACATGGGGTTTCCTTTCGTTACCTGTGGTCGCGCCGATGCTTAGGGTATTCTGCGCTGCCGGGAAAGGCAGCACGTTGGCGGCAGCGGCGCTATCCGCCGTGCCGATAGGGTTGGGACCGGACTGACTTCCGCTGGGTGTCGGCAGGATCGTGACCTTGCCGTCGTTCAACCGGTCGCGCTCTCGGAAAAGGTCTAGCAGTTCCGGCCTTAACCCATCGCCGCGCGCGGCGGCGATGTTATGCAGTTGCGTCAATCCGAACATCGGGTTTCCTGGCGTTTCTGCGTCAGACGCCGAAGGGGATGCCGGCCTTGCTGCCGGTTTTGAGGCTGCGCATGCAGGCGAGTGGGTCGATGCGCTGGCCTTCGCAGCCGGTGGAGCCATTGACGAGCACGCGGCTGATCTTGGAGCAGTCCGTGCCCGACAGGTCGAAGCGGGTGACCTTGGTCTTGCCGGCGGGCAATTCCTTGAAGTCGAGCACCGTCAGGCGGTCGACCACGCCGATCTCGTCGAACAAGGCGATTTCGAAGGCCGCCTTGGTGAGTTCGGTGCCGAGGTCGTTGAGCACCACGAAGGTGAACCGGCATCCCTTTTCTGAGGGTTGCGCGGCATTCAGCTCAAGCGACAGCGAAGCGGACGATGCTTGAGCCGGCGCCGCAGCGGGTGCTGGCGCAGGGGTTTCCTGCGCCAGCACCGCGCCCGTCAAGGCAAACGACAGGACTGCCGCCGAGGTCAGGAGGCGAAAGGTCGTTGCTTGAAGATTCATAGAGTTACCAGTCCAGTTGTTTTGCGAGGGTGAGCTTGAACGTGCGGCCCTTAGCAACGTCGTTCTGGAGGAACTCCTTGTACTGGCGGTCGAAGATATTATCGATGCCGAAGCGTCCTTCCCATCCGAGGAACTGCCCTTCCTCGGGCTTCCACGTAACGAACATGTCGTGCACGTCGAACGATGTCGCATAACGCGTGGAGTTCATCGGGGCGACATCGGTGTCGCGCGCCGAATCTTGAGGCCCTGCAACGAAGCGCGCGCGCCAGCCGATTTTCATGCCGTGGTCAGGAATTTTCGCGCCAACCGTCAGTGACAATTCGTGTGGAGCCACCGTCTGAAGATAGGTGTTGTCATCGTCGTTCTTGCCGACCACATAAGAGTAGCCTGCATTGGCGAAGAAATAGTCCGTATCGTAAGCCGCTTCTACCTCGAAACCGTAGATCGTAGCATTGTTAATGTTTTTAAAGCCGGATTTGTCATTGTAGCCTGGTGCAAATGGAGAATTCAGGGCGATCAAACCCTTCACGCTGTTGTGAAACGCAGTAAGCTTCAGCTCGCCGGCATCTCCGCCTTGCACAAGATCGTAGCCCGAGAGCGCAAAGCCGCCTTCAATATTGTTCGAGCGCTCTTTTTTCAAGTCGAGGCTGGGCGCGAAACTCGACGAACTGCTGGTGGTCGAGAACACCTCGTCGAGAGTTGGGAAACGTTCGGTATGAGCCAGTGACCCGAACACTGCGATGGTATCATTGATCTTGTAGTGCGCAGCAATCTTCGGTGAAAATGCCGTGTCGTCGCTACTATCGACCCTGTTGGTGGTTTCCGGATAATAGACGTTGTCACCCGGTGTCAGGCGACGCCAATCGAGCCGAATCCCTGGAATAAGTGTAAGCTTTTCATTCCAGATAAACTCATTCTGCGCGAATATCCCAGTTCTGACATCCTTGCCTTCCGGATGAAAGTTCACTGGGAACGGCATTCCATTGTCGAGATAAGCATCGGCTATGCGATTCTGGAATGCGGTCTGGGAACCGACAGTCAGGAAGTTTTCCCAGTTGTCACCACGCCATTCGAACGTGTTCTGAGCGTTAAACTGCCAGGTCTCGTAGGCGTAGGTCGAGTCGCAGACCACGGCAAATGAACCTGGAATGCAGGGAATTGGAAACGCCGGCGACGACACGTGGTTATCTTGGTTGTTTTTAGTTCTGGAGTATGAGGCCGAAAATTTTACATCGAGAAGATCGTAATCGCTAAACGGATTCTCGTAGGCGATCACGGCTGTATCGTCGACGATATGGCGGTCAATGAGACCGAACATTGTCGCGGTGCTGGTCTGCGATAGTTCTTGCCTGTCCAGGTCGGAGTCCCAGCGCTGATAGGACACTCGCAATGTGCCCTCATCGCCGACCTTGAATGTGCCTTTGGCAAGACCGGACCAAGCGCGGAATTCCGTACCGATGACCTCGTTGCCATCACCATCCTTGAAATTGTTTGCGCGCCTATAGTTGCCGGTCAGCAGGAACTCGGCGTTCTCGCCCACTTTTTGGGCGAGAAGCGGCGACGCAAGCCATCCATTGCCATTGCTGTCGTAGGTCGTTTTCATGCGGAGCGCGCCGGTCTTTCCCTCGGCGATGTAGTCGGAGGCATCCTTGGTCTCGAAATTGATTACGCCACCGAGAGCGCCCGAACCATAAAGTGTGGAAAAGGCTGGGCCGCGCAGTATCTCCACGCGCTTATACAGTTCGGGATCTGAGAAAAATGAACCGAGGCGGTACTGTTCATAGAACTTCTGGGCACCATCGACATTGACGATGATCCGTCCACCGTCACCGGTATTTTCTGGCGCGCCTATACCTCGAATATTAAAGCTCTGGCCAAGGAGCCGGTCCGAACCCGTGGCGTTGACGCCGGGCGTGCCCTTGATGATCTCGTTGATCGTCTGAGGCTGCTTCTCTTCAATGTCTTCCTGATTGACGACGGTCACCGCGCTTGGGGTGTCGATCGCAACTTTCTCTCGACCCGCCGTGATGACAATGCGTTGAAGCACCGTCACGCGTTCGCCTTTTTGCTCTTCCGTCGTTCGAGTTTCCTGCGCATTTGCCCCATGCGCGGACGACAACACCAGAACTGCCGCGCTGCTCATCAGAACAGCTAGATTACGAGCCACAGGCCCCATGCCCCACTCCTGAAATGACTGTTGTGCTGGCTCGCTTGCGCTGGCTCGCTTTTTTCCGTATTCGGTTTTGACAAACTTGACTAACCCGCTCCGGTATTGCACTCACTATAAAACCTGATAACTGGTGTCAAGAAATCAGATGCGGCTTGTAAGGCATCTGTTGCAGGAACAACACAGGTCGGCAAAAGGAGTGGATGAGATGAACCAGCACAATCCTGACCAGTTTCGCGCGGGCGGTTTCCGGAGCGGCTATCGGCGTCCCGAAGTGGATGCAGGACGCGTGGCCAACGGGCCTCTGGCGGTGCGCACGCTGACGAGCGAATCGCTGTTCGATGGCGCCTACGAGATCGGCATCAACCATGGCGGCTCGCTTTACCGGTTGAAGATCACCCGGCAGGGCAAACTCATCCTCAACAAGTAATCGCGGAATCGAACGACATGCAGCAGACAGACAGGCCCGGTCCGGAGGAAATTCGTCGCGCGCGGGCTGAAAACCCAAAAATGCGCGAACGCGACCTCTCCAGCCAGCTCGGCATTTCGGAAGCCGAACTCGTCGCGGCCTATTGCGGGCAGGGTGTGGTCCGGATCGAGCCTCGCGTCAACGACGTGCTGAACGGTCTCGAGGCCGTCGGCGAGGTCATGGCGCTGACCCGCAACGAAAGCGCCGTGCACGAGAAGATCGGTGTTTATGACAAGGTCGTCACCGGCAATCACAACGCGATGGTGCTGAGCGAGAACATCGACCTGCGCATCTTCCCGAAAGTCTGGGCGCATGGCTTCGCGGTGGAAAAGCAGGATGGCGACGCCGTTCGCCGCAGCCTGCAGTTCTTCGACGAGGCGGGTGACGCCGTGCACAAAGTGCATCTTAGGCCGTCATCCAACCTCGATGCCTTTCAGGCGCTTGTCGAGACGCTGAAGGTCGAGGACCAGACGCCGGGTGTCTCCGTCGTGGCGGCAGGACCGGCGGTCGAGGAGATCAAGGACAGCCAGGCCAACATCCACGATCTGCGCGAGCGTTGGAGCAACCTCACCGACACGCACCAGTTCTTCGGCATGTTGCGTGCGCTGAAACTCAGCCGGCAGGCCGCGGTCCGGATGATCGGACAGGATTATGCATGGCAGCTCGACGGCGAGGCACTCCCGGCGATGTTCAATCTCGCCGCGCAGGAGGGCCTGCCGATCATGTGTTTCGTCGGCAATCGCGGCTGCATCCAGATTCATTCGGGGCCAATAGCCACCATCAAAACGATGGGCCCATGGATCAACGTGCTGGACGAGACCTTCCATCTGCACCTTCGTATGGATCACGTCAGCGAGTTTTGGGCGGTGCGCAAGCCGACCAAGGACGGCCACGTCACGTCGCTGGAGGCCTATGACGCCTCTGGGAAAATGATCATCCAGTTCTTCGGCAAGCGCCATGAAGGCCAAGGCGAGCGCGAGGATTGGCGCTTCCTGGCGGAAAACCTGCCACGGCTGCCGCAATCTTCCGCGGCCTGACACATTTCGATGCCCGGCCTGGGCTCAGTCCTGGGCCGGCATCGTCCAATGGGGATTTCGCTGCGCCAGGCCGATAGCCCGGCTGCGGCTTTTTTGGAGTTACGTCGATGCATTCCTTCCCGCGCCTTGCGCGCACTGCCCTGTTCAGTCTGTCGCTGATCCTCGCCGGCTCGACGGCTGGGCGGGCCGAGGTCGGCGCCACGGCCTTTTCCGACACGTCGCGCATCGCAGCAGTCGGCGGCTCGATGACCGAGATCGTCTACGCGCTGGGCGAGGAGGGCAAGCTGGTTGCGCGCGATTCCACCAGCGTTTATCCCGAGGCGGCGCTGAAGCTACCGGATGTCGGCTATATGCGCGCGCTGTCGCCGGAAGGCGTTCTGGGCATCAACCCGACGGGCATCCTTGCGCTGGAGGGCAGCGGCCCGAAGGAAGCGGTCGACGTCCTGAAGAAGGCGAGCGTCACCTTCATCGAGGTGCCTGAAAAGTTCGACCATGCGGGGATACTCGACAAGATCCGCATCGTCGGCAAGGCGCTGTCGGTCGAAGACAAAGCGGCTGAGTTGGAGAAGCAGGTCGATGCCGATTTGAAGTCGGCCGAGGCGCTGACAGCGGAAATTCCGGCAGACAAACGCAAGCGCGTGCTGTTCATCCTCAGCATGCAGGGCGGCAAGATCCTGGCTTCGGGCTCGGATACGGCTGCCAACGGCATCATCCAGCTTGCCGGCGGCGTGAATGCCGTCGAAGGCTACCAAGGCTACAAGCAACTGACCGAAGAAGCGATCATCGGAGCGCGCCCGGACTTGATCCTGATGATGGACCGGGGCGGGGACCATGCGGCGGCCAACGCCGACATTCTCGCTAACCCCGCACTGGCGTCGACGCCGGCGGCGGAATCGAAGACCATCGTGCGGATGGACGGCGCTTACCTCCTGGGCTTCGGCCCGCGCACCGCAGCCGCCGTCAAGGATCTCGCCACCAAGCTCTATGGCGATGAGCTGAAGAAATAGGGTGCAGCGTGTCCGATCGAGCAGTGGCCGGCATGACCGGAATCGATGAGCGCGCAGTATTCGCAGGCGACCGCTCCGTTCGCGCCAAGGCGGTCATCGTCTTCCTCGCTATCATGCTTGCGGGCGTGATGCTGTTCAGCCTCACCTCCGGCGCGTCGAACGCGTCGGCGCTGTCGGTGTTGCGCGAATTATGGGCGGGAGCGGGCGACGACGCGCTTTCGGCGCGTGACCGCATCATCATCTATGACATCCGCCTGCCGCGCGTCATTCTGGGCGCGCTGATCGGTGCCGCGCTGGCTGTGTCTGGCGCCGTCATGCAAGGGCTGTTCCGTAATCCGCTCGCCGACCCGGGGCTGGTCGGCGTTTCCGCAGGGGCCGGGCTCGGCGCGATTGTCGTCATCGTTCTGGGCGGCACGATGCTGCAACCGTTGACGGCGCTGCTGGGCATCTACCTTTTGCCGCTCGCAGCCTTCGGTGGCGGCCTTGCGACCACGCTTCTGCTCTACAGGGTCGCGACACGACGCGGCCAGACATCGATTGCCACCATGCTTCTGGCCGGCATCGCGCTGGGCGCAATCGCCGGCGCGTTCTCGGGCTTGCTCACCTACATCGCCGACGACCGGCAGTTGCGCGACCTGACCTTTTGGGGATTGGGCTCGCTTGCCGGCGCTACCTGGATGAAGATAGCCTCGGCCGGGCCGATCATCGCCCTGGCGCTGGTCGCGGCTCCCTTTTTGGCGCGCTCGCTCAACGCGCTGGCGCTGGGCGAGGCGACTGCCGGGCATCTCGGCATTCCCGTCCAGCGCATGAAGAACGTTGCCATCGTCACCGTAGCCGCCGCCGTCGGCGCATCGGTTGCGGTCAGCGGCGGAATCGGTTTCGTCGGCATCGTCGTGCCGCATGTGCTGCGCCTGTCGATAGGGCCTGATAACCGTTATCTGCTGCCGGCTTCCGCCCTGCTGGGTGCGTCGCTGCTGATCCTGGCGGACGCCGTCAGCCGTACCATCGTTGCGCCTGCCGAACTGCCGATCGGCATCATCACGGCAGCTGTCGGCGGTCCGTTCTTCCTCTGGATCCTGCTGCGCAAGCGCGGCATCGTCGACCTTTGAGGGAGAGCGCCATGATCGAAGCTCAGGACATTTCGATTTCGATCGGCCGAACGCGGATCGTGTCGAACGTCGATTTTTCCGTCAAAGCGGGCGAATTCGTCGCCATCGTCGGACCGAATGGCTCGGGCAAGACGACCTTTCTGCGGGCGCTCTGCGGCGACCTGCCGTTCACCGGTGCGATGCGGCTCGACGGCCATGACATGCTGGCGATGAAGCCTTGGGAGGCGGCATCCGTGCGCGGCGTGCTGCCGCAATCCACCACGCTGACCTTTCCGTTCACGGTCCGTGAAGTGGTCAAGCTCGGGCTGCTGGCCGGACGCTCCGGCGCCTCGCGCAGTGATGAGAAAAGGCTGCCGGAACTGGCGCTGGCGCGGGTCGACCTGGCCGGCTTCGCGGGACGATTCTACCAGGAACTGTCGGGCGGTGAGCAGCAGCGCGTGCAGCTTGCCCGTGTGCTGTGCCAGGTCTGGGCGCCGGTGCTGGACGGGAAGCCGCGTTATCTGTTTCTCGACGAGCCGGTGTCGAGCCTCGATATCAAGCACCAGCTGATCATCATGGACATCGCGCGCGATTTCGGCAGGAATGGCGGCGGCGTGGTGGCCGTCCTGCATGACCTCAACCTGACATCAATGTATGCGGACCGAATCTTCGTCATGCACAAGGGCCGGCTTGCCGCCTCTGGCACGCCAAGCGAAGTTCTCACCGACGATCTGATCGAGCAGGTGTTCGATTGCCGGCTGCGGGTCGGTGTTCCGCCGCAAGGCAATATGCCGTTCGTGCTGCCACAAACGGCATATTGAAGCCGTTCCGCTGCGTTTCAACCTGATGGTTCAGCTCGCGATGGCGGCGCGGGGGCTGAGCATGTCGATGCCAAGCAGGTTGCGCACATTCGGACGCGCAGCCACGAGATCTTCAATGCTGTATTTGGCGAGTACCGCAAAGAAGGCATTGAGCGCTTCGCGCAGCGCCGAGTTCAGCGCGCAGCTGTCGACCAGCGGGCACTCGGTGGCGTCATTCTCGAAGCATTCGGCCATAGCGAAGCTTTCCTCCGTGACGCGCACCACGTCGAAGAGGCTGATCTGGTCGGCCGGCTTCTTAAGACGCACGCCGCCATTGCGGCCGCGCACGGTCTCGACGAGGCCATGCTCGACCAGCGGCTGCAGTATCTTGAACAGGAACAGCTCGGAAACGGTGTAGGACGCCGCAATTTCCGGGATGCGACTGAGCCGGCCTTCATTGGCCGCGCAGTACATCAGGATACGCATCGCGTAGTTGGTCTGTCGGGTCAGGCGCATTTCGTCTCGCTCCTAGACATTCGGGCGCGGCTCGTTGGCAATGGCCTACACCTTAGAATTATTCCAGACAAGCTTCGATTATATGAGACTCATTGTCAAGTTTATTGCGCAGCCATCCGCATTGCATCACACGCATGGCAGATATGGCCAGGCGTCGATTGCAATCTGGACCGTGGCGCACAATATGCGCGTCGTCAGCAACTGACATCACTCGCGGGAGGAGCCCACGGGGATTTGAACGTGTATATGCTTGCGCATACCAGGATCGACAGGCCCGCCGGATTGATACGGCAGCTCAGACCCTCCGATCTGTCCCTTTTTACCGATCATCTGAAACGACTTGATGCCGCAAGCCGCCGCGACCGCTTCAACGGCATGACGGACGACGACTACCTTACCGCCTATGCCTATCGATGTTTCCACGAAGGTGTGACCGTTATCGGCTATGTCGAGGACGGCAAGGTGCTTGGTGCAGCCGAGCTTCATGAAATCCCCGACGAAGATGGCGAGCCCACGGCCGAGATCGCGTTCAGTGTCGAACGGTCGTTGCAGCATAAGGGGCTCGGTGGGCGGCTGTTCGAACGGCTGATCGTTCAGGCCGAAGGGTTTGGCTATCAGAGACTGCGCGTGACCACGCACTCCGGCAATGGGGCCATGAAAGCCTTGGCGCGTCGGTTCAATGCGGTTTTGAGCTTCGAGGCCGGCGAGGCGACGGGCGTGATCGAACTCAGCCAGGCCGGCCAGCGCGACGTGATGCACTATCTTAAGGCTGGGTTATCCGCCAAGGTGCAGTCGAACGTTCGCAGTGCCATCGGCAATTGACCCCTGTATCCCACGGTTTGCGAAGGCGCCCCCGCGGCGCCTTTTTGTTTTGGCCGAAGCCGATTGAAGCGCCACACTGTGGGGCCGATATAACGCCATGACCTTTAAAGGACCATGATGGCCTCCGAAAGCACCGCTTCCCCAGACACATCAGCTGCCGCGCAGGCCGTTTCCGATACGGCCAAGCTCAAGGCATTGCGCAGAACCAAGGCGGTTGCCACGGGGGCGCTGCTGATTTGTTTTGCAACGTTTCTGATTGCCCGCAGCCTGCAGGCGCAATGGCCGTGGCTGGCCGTCGTGGCGGCATTCGCCGAGGCGGCGACGATAGGCGGTATCGCCGACTGGTATGCGGTGGTTGCGTTGTTCCGCCGTCCGCTCGGCCTGCCGATCCCGCACACGGCGATCATTCCATCAAACCAGGCGCGAATCGCCGACAATCTCGGCAACTTTATCGAAGCCAACTTTCTTGCGCCCGCGCCGGTGCGTGAAAAACTGGAACAAGTCGATTTTGCCTCCCTCGTTGCCGACTGGCTGGCGGACAAGGATCGTGCCGAGGGCCTGTCGCGCTTTGTCGGGCGGCTCGTTCCGCAGGCGCTGACTGCGGTCGAAGGCTCGGGGCTCAAGGAATTCGTAGGGCAGCGCGTTCTGGAGCAGGTCGAAAAGGTCAATGTGGCGCCGTTGACCGCAGACCTTTTATCGGCCTTCACCGAGGACCGGCGCCACCAGAGGCTGCTCGACGAGTTCATCAAGGTCGTCGGACGGTTCCTCAACGACGAGGATGCGCTTGCGACCATGCGCGAGAAAATTCGGCAGGAATTGCCCTCGGTTTTCAATCTGTTCCGCGCCGATGCCTATCTCCTGAAGCGGATCGTCGCATCGGCGGGGTCGCTGCTCGAAGAGGTTCGCGCCGACCCCGAGCACCCGATGCGACAGGAATTCGACCGTTTCGTCGCCGGTTTTATCGATAAGCTCAAACATTCGGAGAGCTATGCCAGGCGCGCGGAGCGAATGAAGCGAGATTTTCTGGCGCGTCCGGAGCTTCAGGCCCTGGCCGGCGAGATGTGGAAAAGCCTGCGGGATTTCATAGAGCAGGACGTGCGCGCCGACGACTCGCGCATCCGCAGGCATCTGGCCGGGATGTTCGTTGAGGTGGGACGGCAATTGTCGTCCGACCCGCAGATCAGGGCCGATATGAACCAGGGCTTCGTCGTTGCCTTGTCGGCCTTTATCGAGAGCCAGAAGAGCGGTGTTTCGCTGTTCATCGCCGAGCAGGTGAAACGCTGGGACCTCGGTCAGATGACGCGCCTCATCGAACTCAACATCGGCCGCGACCTGCAATATATCCGTTTCAACGGGATGATCATCGGTGGCCTTGCCGGAGTGCTGCTCTACATCGCAGAATATGTGATTATCGCGCCTTAGCGCCTGTCATCTCGCCTACGCAGTTTTCGTGTTGCAATGAAAGTCATCATTCAGCGGAGGAAACCATGAGCCAGAAATCGGAGACCCAGAGTTTCGCGGATATCTTCACGCGCTTCGGCAAGGATCTGAACCTGCCGAGAATGGATATCCAAGCCATCATTGATCATCACCGAAAAAACCTTGAGGCGCTTGAAAGCTCCGCCAAGGCCGTTGCAAGCGGAACGAACTCGCTTGTGAGCCGCCAGCACGAGATGCTGAAGAGCACGCTGGACGAAGTTGCCGAGACCGCGAAAAGCTTCAATTTGCCTCTCGATCCTGTCGAGGCCTATCGGCGCCAGAGCGACTTCGCCCGCAAGACCTTCGAGGCAGCCATAGAAAATGTCGAGGAGCTTTCGACTATACTGTCGAAATCAGGCAGCGAATCGTTCGACATTCTCCGCCAGCGCATGGATGCCGCCATGGCGGAATTTCGCGATGGCTCTACCAAGAAGTAGGGGTGGTCGGGCCGGATATGGCCTCTGCGTCTCTCCTGTGAGTATCGGCAGAGCGGCCGCGCAATACGCGCGCGGGAATGCTAAGGCGGTAGCTGATAACGGGCCGCGGTCCAGGTCGGTGCGGTAGCTTTGGGTTCAACCGGGGGAAGGAATGAAGGTAGCAATCGAGATGGGTGCCGCGCCAGGGGGCGCCAAGGTGCCGCTCGATCTTGAGGAACTGTTGGCCACCCGTCTCTTGGTGCAAGGCAATTCCGGCTCGGGAAAGTCGCATCTGCTGCGCCGGTTGCTCGAACAGAGCGCACCTTGGGTGCAGCAATGCGTCATCGATCCCGAGGGCGACTTCGTAACCCTCGCCGATAAGTTCGGCCATGTCGTGGTCGATGCCCAGCGTACCGAGGCGGAACTGACCCGCATTGCCGGGCGCATCCGGCAGCATCGTGTTTCCGTCGTTCTTAACCTCGAAGGCCTCGACGTCGAGCAGCAGATGCGCGGTGCGGCCGCGTTCCTCAACGGCATGTTCGATGCCGAGCGCGATTTCTGGTATCCGGTTCTCGTCGTCGTCGACGAAGCCCAGCTTTTCGCGCCTGCGGTGGCCGGCGAAGTATCCGACGAGGCGCGACGCACGTCGCTGGGCGCGATGACCAACCTGATGTGCCGGGGGCGCAAGCGAGGGCTTGCCGGCGTCATCGCCACGCAGCGCCTGGCGAAGCTTGCCAAGAACGTGGCGGCGGAAGCCTCGAACTTCCTCATGGGCCGTACTTTTCTCGATATCGACATGGCGCGCGCCGCCGATCTGCTTGGCATGGAACGTCGTCAGGCCGAGATGTTCCGCGACCTGCAGCGTGGCAATTTCGTGGCCCTTGGACCGGCCATGTCGCGCCGCCCGCTGCCGGTGGCCATCGGTGCGGTGGAGACCTCAGCGCGGTCGGTCAGCCCGAAACTGACACCGCTGCCGGAGGCAATGGAAGATGCGCACGAGCTGATCTTCACGGCCGGGCCGGAAGAAATCCAACGTCCAGTGCGGCGTCCGCCGCCACCGGCGCCGACACCGACGGCCGACATCATCGCGCAGCTTTCGCGCGTCGTTGCCGAGCCTGTGCCGGAAGCACAGCCGGTGTTCCCGCTGATCGACGAGACGGAGCGGGAGGCGGCGATCGCCAAGGTGGTGAAGGAAATCGTCGAAGATCCAGACGCAGCTTTCCGTTCCGATTCCGTACTTTACCAGGATTTCCTCGTGCGCTGCCGCATCAGGCGCGTGCAGGGAGAGCCGCTGCCGCTGGCGGCGTTCCGCCGCCGTATCGCCGTCGCCAAATCCGGCGTCGAGGGCGAGACTGCGCATAGCGAGCCGTGGCTGCAGGCGCTGTCGCTGTCATCCGGCCTGCCGGAGGATGTGCAGGGCGTGTTCCTGATCGTGGCGCAGGCCGCTGTGACATCGGCGCCCTGTCCGTCGGATGCCGCGCTAGCGCGCGCCTATGGCAGCCACTCGGCACGCCGCGCCCGCCGGCTTCTCGCTTATTTCGAGGAGCAGGGGCTGGTGGTGGTGCGGACCGATTTCCACGGCAAGCGGTCGGTTGCGTTTCCCGATCTCGGCTGCGAAACTGCGCCAGGCGATCCCGATGCGCCCGACCATGCCGCTACCCAACAGGCAGCAGAATGAAACGAGGATTGGCGCATGGCTGAGAGGACGCTGACATTCGATGACCTTCGGGCGAGTGTCGGGCAGGAACTCGGCGTATCGGAATGGGTGCTCATCGATCAGGAGCGGATCGACGCGTTCGCCAATTGCACGGGCGATCACCAGTGGATTCATGTCGATGTCGCGCGGGCGCGCAAGCGCAGTCCGTTCCGCACCACCATTGCACATGGTTTCCTGACGCTGTCGCTGATCGGCGCGTTGATCCAGGAGTTGCGGATCGTGCCCGAAACCACGCAGGCAGCGGTCAATTACGGGCTGGACAAGGTGCGGTTCCTCTATCCGGTCAAGGCTGGATCTCGGGTCCGGCTCCGCTGCCGGCTGATGTCGATGGAAGACAAGGGACCGCGCCAATATCTTTTGAAGGCCGAGAATACCATCGAAATCGACGGCGAGGAAAAGCCGGCATTGATTGCTGAGACTTTGGTCATGCTTTACGAACGCCGCGCAGTTGCCACATGTACGTGATGCAATGAGCACCGTCGGCGACACCGCACGTTTTTTGATTATCGACGACCATCCGCTGTTTCGCGAGGCGCTGCACAGCGCCGTACAGGCCGCCTATCCCGACGGAGATATGGTCGAGGCGCGTTCGATCGGCGAGGCGCTGGAGCTCTTGAGCGCATCGTCGGCATTCGATCTTGCGTTGCTCGATCTGACGATGCCGGATGTGCAGGGCTTTGATGGGCTGTTGCAGTTCCGCACGCGCTATCCCTGGCTGCCGGTTGTGATCATTTCAGGACACGAAGATCCCAAGATCATCGGCGAGGCGCTTTCCTATGGAGCTGCGGGATTTATCCCCAAATCGGTCCGCAAGGACGAACTTGCCGAGGCCATCCGCACCGTCATGGAAGGCGCGATATCGGTGCCAAAGTACTACCAGGCCGCCGCGCCCGACGCGGGCAGTGCCGACCGCGCGGAACTGGTGCGCCGGCTTGCGATGCTGACACCGCAGCAGCTGCGCGTGCTCAACATGCTGCGCCAGGGCATGCTCAACAAGCAGATCGCTTATGAACTGCAGGTCGGCGAGACCACGGTGAAAGCGCATGTGTCCGAAATCCTGCGCAAGCTGAATGTCTACAGCCGGACCCAGGCGGTGATCGAAGTGTCGAAGCTCGACAATGCGGAGCTGTTTCGCGAGCATGGCGGGTTTTAGGTGGGCGCAAACGTGCATCGGAAGACCGCAGATCGTCTCGTCATTCTCGGTTCCAAAGGCGGACCGGCGATCCGACCGGGTGGGCCATCCCCGACATCTTCGCTGCTTGAGATCGGCGGACGGCGAATCGTGGTGGATTGCGGTCTTGGGGTGACACGCGGCCTGACTGAAGCCGGGCTGTCGCTGAAAGCGCTCGATCTCGTCGTCGTGACCCATCTCCATTCCGATCATGTGCTCGAACTCGGCCCGTTGATCCATACGGCGTGGACAGCCGGTCTCGATTCGCGCGTCACGGTGTTCGGGCCAGCCGGGATTGGCGACCACTGGCAGAGTTTCATCGGCTCCCTGCGCTTCGACATCGACATCCGCATCGTCGACGAGGGCCGGCCTGATATCCGAGACTTGGTTGAGATCGTGGAATTCACCGAAGGCGCCGTGTTTTCCGACTGTGTGCTCTCGATGAGCGCGCTGCGTGTCGACCATCCTCCGGTAATCGATTGTTTCGCTTTGCGAATTGAATACGGCGGGCGCAGCGTCGTCTTTTCGGCGGATACGGCTTATTTTCCGCCGATGGCTGAGTTTGCCAAGGGCGCCGACATCCTGGTGCACGAGGCAATGCTGGCGGAAGGCGTCGACCGCCTCGTCGCCCGCACAGGCAACGGCGCACGGCTGAAGGACCATCTGTTGGCAAGCCACAGCATGGCAGAGGACGCAGGACGCATTGCGGAGGCAGCTGGTGTCGGACACCTCGTGCTCAACCATCTCATCCCGGCCGACGATCCAGAGATCGGCGCAAAGGACTGGATAGAAGCGACGCGCAAGACCTGGTCCGGCCCGCTGACAATCGGCCACGACGGACTGGTTGTGACGATTTATTAGTTGGCTGTCCATTGCTGGGGAACGGCCCCGCTCTCCAAATCTCCACCAAGAACAGCTTTCGCACTTGACGCGGGACGCATGCGGGCATGTTCTTCTCATACGGCAATTGCCGCTACGGGAGGAATGAATGAAGCTTGCATCGCTCAAGGACGGCTCGCGCGACGGGAAACTGGTGGTGGTGTCGCGTGACCTGACGCGTTACACCGACGCATCCTTCCTGGTGCCGACGCTGCAGCGCGCGTTGGATGACTGGAACCGCATCGTGCCGCATCTTCAGACGCTGGCGCAATCGCTCGAACTTGGTGCGGTTCCCTGGCAGCGCTTCCACGAACATGACGCCTTGTCGCCTTTGCCGCGCGCTTACCAGCGTGTCGGGGGAGGGGACGCTTTCATCGGGCCGCGGGACGATGTTGTGTTGCCAAGCGCTGAGGCCGCGATCCAAGCCGGGCTTGCCGCGATCACGCTGGATATTCCCGTCGGAGAGGCCGATGCGGCTCGGGACGGTATCGCCTTGATGATGCTGTCCGTCGACATCGTCGTCGGCGGTGAGGCCGGGGTCTCGGCGTTTTCGCCTGTCGCCGTCACTCCAGACGAGATCGAAGGCGCTGAAATTTCCGTGCTTCAGTCATCGAACGGCAAGGCTGTGGCCGAGACGTCTGTGTCCACTGACTTCGGCGAGGTGCTGGAGAAAAGACTGAATGTCAGCGCGCTTTCAGCTGGCGCTGTTGTCGGTCGGCCCGCGGGCGGGGCGAAGCCGCTCGCCGAAGGCGATCTTCTGCGGCTTGAGGCGAAGGGCAGCGACGGCCATTCGATTTTCGGCGCCATCGAGCAGAAGGCGTCGCGCAAGGCAGTCAATACGCCGCTGGCGGCCTGACGCCGGGGTAGGGCAACTCGGCAACCACGGCGCATGGCGCCGTGGTTGCCGGAACGACAGTGCCGCCGTTTTAGCCTTTGCTCTGCTGGATCATCATATAAAGGTTCGCGCAGCGAGTCCCCGAGCGACAATAGGCAAAGACCGGGCCTTCGAGGTCTTCCAGCGCGGAGGCCATTTCGGATACGTTGTCAGGTGTGATCTGACCGCTGACGACGGGAATATAGCGGAAGGTGAGACCGGCGGCCTCGACCGCCTCGCGCACGCTGTCGGCAGAGGGCTGCCCCGCCTGCTCGTCGTCCGGACGGTTGCAGATGACGCTCTTGAAGCCCGCCGCCTTCACCGCACCGACATCTTCCGGCTCGATCTGGGGCGAAACCGAAAAATCCTCGGTCAATTGACGATATTCCATGGCGATCCTCATTGTTTCGAGTGAAGCGTGAGCCTCTCGGTCTTCTGGGCGAAAGTCATGCCACCGGCGTCCCCGCCAATCAAGCCATGCGTGTGCGGCAACCGGCACAGATCTAGCCATGCCGCTTGCACATCCCGGCAAAGGCCTTCATTAGCAGGGCGCGCCCGTGCGCAGCATGTAAGAAAGAAGGATTTCATCATGAGCATTCGCCGCATCGACGTTGGTCCCCGCATGACCGATATCGTCATTCACAACAACACCGTTTATCTCGCCGGTCAGGTCGGCGCGCCTGGCGAAAGCGTAACGGTTCAGACCCAGTCGGTGCTCGACCAGATCGATGCCGCCCTGGCAAAGGCCGGCACCGACAAGACCAAGATTTTGCAGGCCATCATCTGGCTGGCCGATATGTCGACCTTCGCCGAGATGAATGCCGTCTGGGACAAGTGGGTGCCGCAGGGCCACACGCCGGCGCGCGCGACGGGCGAGGCCAAGCTGGCGACGCCGGATTACAAAGTCGAGATCATCATTACCGCGGCAATCTGATCGATCGCCGCTACGTCGCGGTGGATCGTGCAAAGCTCGCGGCGAGCTGACCGGCGGAAACATAATGATAAAAAATGTTTCCGCTCCAGAGGCTTGCACCCCGTTGTAAGCGTCCGGTGCCTTGCTTAAAATGCAGGCGCTTGGGATGTCCAGACGTGAACAAAAGCCCGATCCTGTGTTCGGGCTTTTTGGTGTAAGGTTGTCTGAGCATGCAAACCCTACCGATCCAAATTATCACCCGTCTACTCGGCTGTCATGCAACCAAACCATACCTGAAACGGTTTAGGTGGATTGCGCCTCCTTATGTGTGTGAATTTTTTCTGCTGAACGGACCAATAGTTGAATGAATAGCCAGACCGACCCGCGCCGGACAGAAACCCACCATCACATTCCGGCGGAGGCCGAACAGCCTATCCGAGGTCCGTTCCTGCATGAGGACCGCCTGCGAGCCCTCGGTCAGAGCCTGGCGCGGCGGGAAATCACCGATTTTCAAGGGTTGCACAGCTTCGATTTCCAGGCCCGCATCCGCGAAAATGCCGATAAAATTCTCAAGGTCTACCGCGATACCAACGCCGCGCAGGTGAAGGGCGAGACGATCACGCCTGCCGCGCAATGGCTGCTCGACAACAACTATCTCGTCGAAGAGACGATTTTTCAGGTCAAGCGCGACCTTCCGCGCCGTTTCTATCGCGAGCTGCCGCAATACGATCTTCCCGGCGGCGGACGGGTGCCGCGCACACTGGTGATCGCCTGGCTTTATGTCGCCCATTGCGACAGCTCGGTCTCGGCGCAAAGTTTCAAGAGCATCGTCGAGAGCTACCAGTCGGTCGAGCCGATGAGCATCGGCGAGTTGTGGGCGCTTCCGTCGTTGCTGCGCTTCGTGCTGATCGAAAACCTTCGCCGCATCGCCGTTCGCGTCAACCGCGCGCGTGAGATGCGCTCCATCGCCAATGAAGTCGCCGACAAGGTCGTCGCCACCGAGAACAACGACCAGGATCGCCGCATTCTTTCCGCCTATACGGAACACGCGCGCGATACGACCTTCTCGACGCAACTGCTCTATCGCTTGCGCGACGGCTCGCAAAATGCCGGCGATGCGCTGATGTGGCTCGAAAGCGAGCTGGAGCGGTCCGGTTCGGATGCGGAAGACATCATCCGCCGCGAGCATCTGACGCTCTCCAGCGGCAATGTGACGACCGGCAACATCATCCGTGGCCTGCGCCAGCTCAACGACCAGGACTGGACGGTCTGGTTCGAGGATGTCAGCCGCGTCGACCTGCTTTTGCGCGAGCGTACGAATCTGTCTTCGCTCGATTTTTCGTCGCGCGATCAGTACCGCACCGAGATCGAGGATCTGGCGCGCTATTCGAAGCTGACGGAATACGAGGTCGCCGAGCGCGTGATCGAAAAAGCAGTTGCCGAGGACGCGGATATCGGCTTTTTCCTCGTCGGCTCGCGCCGGCAGGAATTCGAGAAGGCCATCGGATACAAGCCGAAACTGTCTTCGAAGACCAAGCGCGCCTTTCGCGCCACCGGCTGGGTGGGTATCGCGCTGCCTGTCTTCCTGCTGACCATGCTGCTGCTGTTGATGACCGGGGCAGCTCTCACCAATCTGGGCCTGTCGACTGGCGCCATTGTATTGATGCTGGTTCTGTTTGCCGTGCCGGCGAGCGAAGGCGCACTTGCTTTCTTTAACACGGTGGTTCTGCAGTTTCTCAAGCCGACACGGCTCGTGGGCTACGAGTTCGAACAGGGCGTGCCCGAGGAGGCCAGAACGCTTGTCGTCATGCCGTCGCTTATCGGCTCACGCGACGATGTCGAAGAGAATATCCGCAATCTCGAGGTTCACTACCTCGCCAACATGTCGGGCGAGCTTCATTTCGCGCTGCTTTCGGACTGGCCTGACAGCAAGGAGGAAGTCGCCACCGGCGACCGCGAAATCCTCGACCACGCCCGCGCCGAGATAGACCGGCTCAACCAGCGCTATCCCAGCGAAGGCGCACCACGCTTCTATCTTCTGCACCGCCGGCGCCTCTACAATCCGGCGGAAGGATGCTGGATGGGCTGGGAGCGCAAGCGCGGCAAGCTGCACGAGCTGAACATGCTTCTGCGCGGAGACGCCTACACCACCTTCCTGCCGACCCAGGCGCCGCTTCCCGAAAACGTCGTCTATGTGATGACGCTGGATGCAGATACGCGCATGACGCGCGACGTGGTCACCCGCCTGGTGGGCAAGCTTTGCCATCCGCTCAACCGTCCGCAGTTCGATGATGAAGGGCACATCGTTGCCGGCTATTCGATCCTGCAGCCTCGCGTCACGCCGTCGCTGACGACGGGCGATGAGGCCTCGTTCTTCCAGCGTGTCTTTTCCGCAAATCGCGGCCTCGACCCTTATGTGTTCGCCGTGTCCGATCTCTATCAGGACGTCTTCGGCGACGGCACCTTCACCGGCAAGGGCCTCTATCACGTCGACGCCATGGAACGCGCGCTGAAGGGGAAGATCGCCGAAAACACCATCCTCAGCCACGACCTTCTGGAAGGCGCGCTGTCGCGTTCGGCCCTGGTTACCGACGTCGAGGTGGTTGAGGATTACCCGACCCGCTATTCGGTCGATGCTTCGCGCCAACATCGCTGGGTGCGCGGCGACTGGCAGCTCCTGAGCTTCATCTTCGATCCCAAGTCGGGCGTTCCCGCACTGTCGCGCTGGAAGATGATCGACAATCTTCGCCGTTCCATTACACCCATCTTCTGGGTGCTTGCGGCTATCGCCGGCTGGACTTTCCTGCCTTTCACCCAGGCCGCCCAGTGGCAGGCGCTGTTGATCCTCAGCCTGTTCATGGCGCCGACCTTCGACATCGTCGATTCCATTCTGCCCAAGAGCCGCGACGCAACGCCCAAGGGTCATTTCACGGCGCTGGCTCGGGACGTGGTGTTCGGCACCGCAATGGTGGCGATGAAGGTGGTGCTTATCGCGCATCAGGCCTGGATGATGGCCGATGCGATCATCCGCACCCTCTACAGGCTGTTCGTCAGCCGCAAGAACATGCTGGAATGGCGCACTGCGTCGCAGGCGCACAAGTCGAGCGGCAGCGGCGTCAGCGATTATTATTCGATGATGTATGGCGCCGTTGTCATCGCGATCATCGGTTTGTTGATCCCGGTCGCCGCCGATTCCACCGGCGCCTTCGTCGGCTTCTTCTTCGCCATCTTCTGGGCCGGCTCTCCCGCCTTTGCCTGGCTCGTCAGCCGTTCGGCCGAAACCGAAGACAGGCTCATCCTGTCGCAGGGCGACATGAACGCGCTGCGCATCGTGGCGCGTCGTACCTGGCATTATTTCGAAACTCTGACGACCGAGGACCAGAACCACCTTCCGCCGGACAATTTCCAGGAGAACCCGGTGCCTGTCCTGGCGCAGCGCACGTCGCCGACCAATGTCGGCGTCTATCTCCTATCGGTGGTGTCGGCGCGCGATTTCGGCTGGATCAGCTTGACCGAAGCCGTTGACCGCATCGACAAGACGGTGACCACCATCGAACGCATGGAGCGCTACAAGGGGCATCTCTACAACTGGTACGAGACGCACACGCTTCGGCCGATGTACCCGCTTTATGTCTCCGCGGTCGACAGCGGCAATCTTGCCGGCCATCTCGTAGCGGTGGCGGCAGCCTGCGCCGAATGGGCGGAAACGCCTTCCGTACACCTGCAGGGCGATTTTGACGGGGTTCTCGATGTCGTTGCGATCCTTGAGGAAAGCCTTGCGGACCTGCCTGACGATCGGCGCCAGCTCCGCCCGCTGCGCCAGCGGCTGAGCGACCGTCTCGACGGCATGCGCCGCTCGGTTCTGACGATCAAGTCAGCGCCGGAAATGGCGTCGATCCGTACCATCAACCTGACCGTGCTTGCCGGCGAAATCCGCAAGCTGGCCGGCGCCATCCATACCGAAATGGCATCGTCACGCAGTGAAATCCTCGCCGATTGGGCAGTGCGGCTCGCAGCCACCTGCGAAGCGCATCTCAAGGATTCGCACGCCGACGACAGGGCGGTGGAGGCGCTTCGCGCAAAGCTCCTGGAGCTTCGGGAACGCTCGCGCAAATTCGCCTTCGAGATGGATTTCTCCTTCCTGCTCCGGCAGGAACGCAAGCTTCTGTCCATCGGCTACCGGGTCGAAGAGCACCAGCTCGACGAGAGCTGTTACGATCTCATGGCGTCGGAAGCGCGCCTGACGAGCCTGTTCGCCATTGCAAAGGGCGATCTGCCGACCGAGCATTGGTTCCGCCTGGGCCGCCCGATCGTCGAGATCGGCTTCCAGGGTGCGTTGATGTCCTGGTCAGGCTCGATGTTCGAATATCTGATGCCGCCATTGGTGATGAAGGAGCCGCAGGGCGGGCTGCTCAACCAGACAAGCAAGCTGATCATCCGCCGGCAGATCCAGTACGGGCGTTCCAAGGGCATTCCGTGGGGCATCTCGGAAGCCGCCTATAATGGCCGCGACCGCGAGATGAACTACCAGTACACCAATTTCGGCGTGCCGGGCCTGGGCCTCAAGCGCGGTCTGGCGGAAAACACCGTCATCGCCCCCTATGCGACGGTGCTGGCCGCGCAGTTCATGCCGCACGAAGCCGTGCAGAACCTCAAGCGGTTGCGCGCCGTGGGCGCTCTCGGCCGCCACGGCTATTACGATGCCGTCGACTACACGCCGCAGCGGGTGCCCGAGGGCACCGACCATGCGGTGGTCTACAATTACTACGCACACCATCAGGGCATGACGATCGCAGCGGTTGCCAATGCGATTTTCGAGGGCCGGCTGCGCGACCGTTTCCACAGCGATCCGGTGATTGAGGCAGCCGAGTTGTTGCTGCAGGAGAAAGCGCCACGCAACATACCGGCTGCGACCGTGCGGACGGAAGCCGACGAGCGCACCAAGGTCGACATGGACGACCATTCCGGCGACACGCGCATCATCCTGAATCCGAGCCACTCGCTCCGGTCGACCAGCCTGATGTCCAATGGCCGCTATTCGGTCATGGTCACTGCTACAGGCTCCGGCTACAGCCGCTGGAACGATGTCGCCGTCACGCGCTGGCAGGCAGACCCGACCGAAGACCGGATGGGCAGCTACATCTTTCTGCGCGACACCGACAGCGGCGAGTGGTGGTCGGCCACCAGCCAACCGAAAAAGGCGGAAGGCGAGCAGTCGCAGACCTATTTCTCCGACGACAAGGCCAGCTTCGTGAAGGTGGTCGGCAAGGTGCGGTCGGAGGTGGAGTGCATCGTCGTCTCGGAAGGCAATGGCGAGGCCCGCCGGGTCACCATCTGGAACGATACGTCCGTCGACCGGCATATCGAGGTGACGTCGTATACCGAACTCGTGCTCGCGCCCGAAGCCGCCGACCAGGCGCATCCAGCCTTCTCCAAGATGTTCGTCGAGACGGATATCGTCGACAACGGCAGCACGATCATCGCGGAACGGCGTAAGCGCTCGTCGAGCGAGCCGTCGGCCGTCTTCGCGCATTTCGTCACCGACCTGTCGGGCCTGGCGCGCGACACCGAGGTCGAAACCGACCGACGCGCCTTCATTGGCCGTGGACGCAGCATCGCCAATCCGGCGGCATTCGATAAAGGCGCGAAACTCGCCGGTCAATCGGGCTTCACGCTCGATCCCATCGCTTCGCTGCGGCGGCGTGTGCGCGTTCCGGCAAACAAGAAAGTCTCGTTGACCTTCTGGAGCGTGGTCGGAGCCGAACGGAAGGAAGTCGAGGAGGCCGTTGCGCGTCTCGACCATCCGGAGAGCTTTTCCCGGCAGGCCATGCTGGCCTGGACCCGCTCGCAGGTTCAGACCCGCCACATGGGCATCACGCTTACCGACGCGGCCAATGTGCAAAAGCTTGCGCGCTATCTGCTGTATCCGGATTCGTCTCTCAGGGTGCCGGCGGAAACCATCGCCTCGGGCCTCGGCCGCCAATCCGACCTGTGGCCGGTCAGCATTTCGGGCGATCATCCGATCTTGGCGCTGCGCATCGATGACATCGCCGATATCGAGATCGTCAGTCAGGCGCTGCGCTTCCAGGAATATATCCGGTCGCGCGGTCTCGTCTTCGACCTTGTCATCGTCAATGAGCAGGCGTCTTCCTACGTGCAGGACCTGCAACAGGCCATCGAGTTTCAGTGCGAGAACAGCCGTCTGCGTGGCGGCGAGCTCGGGCCGCGCCAACATATTTTCGCCGTTCGCCGCGACCTGATGGACGAGGCGACCTACAAGACGCTGCTCGGCGTGGCACAAGTTGCTCTGCATACGCGCAACGGCCGCATCTTCGACCAGATCGAGCGTGCGGAAATGGCCGCGATCCAGCTCCGCGAAACCGCGCAGGCAGCCCAGGGCACGTCATCAGGCAAGAGCCTCGCCGTCGTTCCTGCATTCCAGCCGCAGGTGCGTCAGGCGGACGGCAGCGGCTTGGACTACTGGAACGGCTTTGGCGGCTTCGATAAGAATGGCGCGGAATATGTCGTCCGTCTGGCAGGCAGCCGGTACACCCCCCAGCCGTGGGTCAATGTCATCTCGAATGCATCTTTCGGCTTCCACGTTTCCGCCGAAGGCGCAAGCTTCACCTGGAGCCGCAACAGCCGCGACTACCAGCTGACGCCTTGGTCGAACGATCCCGTCGTCAATCGTCCGGGCGAGGGCGTGTTCATCTTCGATCATGCCGGCGCCCGCGCATTCTCACCGCTGGCCTCGGTCGTGCGCGACCCTGCCATGACCTATGAAGCGCGGCACGGGCAGGGCTATTCGACCTTCCATGCCCGGCGCGGCAATCTTACCATGGACCTGACCCATGTGGTCGATCAGTCCGATCCGGTGCGTGTCTCGCGCCTCAGGCTTGCCAATGCTGGTGCCTTACCCGTTCGGCTGAAGGTCTACCTTTATGCGGAGTGGGTGCTGGGCACCAACCGCGCGCGTTCTGGACCGGCCATCGTTCCGACCTACAATGCAGAACACGGCGTCCTTTTGGCCCGCAACCCCTATAGCCTGGACTACAGCGACCGGGTCGCCTTCATGGCGAGCGACTCTGCGCCGCACAGCGTGACCAGCGATCGCCGGGAGTTCATCGGCGTCGACGGATCCATCGCAACTCCGGTTGCGGTGCTCGCGGGTAAGGACTTGTCCGACAAGGTCGAGGCCGGCGACGACATCTGCTCCGCGCTGGCGCGCGAGGTAGAGGTGCCGGCCGGCGGTGCTGTGGATTTGCTGTGGATTCTCGGCGACGCCGGCTCCGAAACCGAAGCGGCGGAACTCGTCGAGAGACATCGCGCGAAGAGCTTCGACGAGCGCCTGACATCGATTGCCGGCGAATGGGACGCGTTTCTCGGTACGCTGCAGGTCGAGACGCCCGACAAGGCATTCGACGCCATGGTCAATCGTTGGCTGCCCTATCAGGCGCTCGCATGCCGCATCCGCGCGCGCTCGGCCTTCTACCAGGCAAGCGGCGCCTTCGGGTTCCGCGATCAATTGCAGGATACGCTTTCGCTGCTCCTGCACGATCCATCGCTGGCGCGGGACCAAATCCTGAACGCCGCACGCCGGCAGTTCAAGGAAGGGGACGTGCAGCATTGGTGGCTGCCAAAGACGGGTGCCGGTGTCCGCACCATGATCTCTGACGACGTCGTTTGGCTCGCCTACGGTGTGGCCCGCTATGTCGACGTGACTGGCGACCGCTCGCTTCTGGACGAGCAGGTGCCGTTTATCGAGGGCGACGCGCTCCAGGACGGCGAACACGATTCTTTCTTCACGCCGCAGGTCAGCGAGGAGAGCGTGTCCGTCTATGACCATTGCGTGCGCGCTCTTGCGCTGGCCATGCAGCGGAGCAGCGATTCCGGCATCCCCCTCATCCTGGGTGGCGACTGGAACGACGGCATGAACCGCGTCGGCGAGAAGGGAAAGGGCGAAAGCGTATGGCTTGCCTGGTTCCTGCTCAAGACGCTCGGCGATTTCGGCGTCATCGGTCGTGAGCGCGGCGACAAGGCCAATGCCAAGCGGTGGAAAGACCATGCCGCGAAGCTGAAGACCGCCATCGAAACCACTGCCTGGGATGGCCAATGGTACCGCCGTGGCAGCTTCGACGACGGCACGCCCTTGGGCTCGCGCGACTCGGACGAGTGCCAGATTGATTCCATCGCGCAGTCGTGGAGCGTCTTGTCGGGCCAGGGTGACCCGGAGCGGGCCAAGATCGCCATCGAGCAGGTCTTCGAACAACTCGTTGACGACGAGGCCAAGGCGATCAAGCTGTTTACGCCGCCCTTCTCGGGCACCGAACAGGATCCCGGTTATATCAAGAGCTATCCGCCGGGCGTGCGCGAGAATGGCGGTCAATATACCCACGCGGCGACGTGGTTCGTCATTGCACTTGCCGAAATGGGGCGGGTCGATGATGCCTATCGCTGCTTTGCCATGCTCAATCCAGTCAATCACGCGCCGGATGAGGCGGAGGCGGAACGCTACCGCGTGGAACCCTATGTCGTTGCCGCCGACGTCTATGGCGAGGACTTCAAAAAGGGCAGGGGCGGCTGGACCTGGTACACCGGCTCCGCTGGATGGCTTTACCGTGCGGGCGTCGAAGGTATCCTCGGTATCGGCCGCAAGGGGGACCGCATTACGCTGACGCCGAGAATTCCGAGCCATTGGGATGGCTATTCCGCCACGCTCAAAGCGGCGGACGGCACCTACAGGTTGCGGGTTACGCGCGATAGCACCACCACCGCTATGACTGTCGAAGTCGGCGGCAAAGCCTCGGAAGCCGACGGCTTTGCCTTGCAGGGCATAGGTGAGTTCGATGTCACGGTGCGTCTGCCGCCGGCTTGAAACACGGCCTTCTTGACAAGGTGAGACACCCGCGCGGAGCGGGTGTTACGCGATTGTATCGACCCGGAATTTTTCGTTACTTCTCAATCCGTTACGTGATCACGGCAGATTACGCGGCGTTGCTATGTTTTGTTCAGAAAATGTGAACGGGATCATCATTTGCGCATTGTGTTCTTCTAAGCCAATAGCTAGGTGTGTTGCGATTTTGCAGCGCACAATGGCAGATTGACGGAGTAACGCGGTGTCATTGTTACAGGTTTATACCCGAGCCTTGCGGTACCTCACCGCTGACGGGTCGAAAGTCGCTTTGATTTGCGCTGCCAACATTGTGCTGGCGATCGTTACGATCGCTGAACCAATTTTGTTCGGCCGTATCATCGACGCCATAACAGACAAGACCGATGTGTTTCCGACGATGGCCTTGTGGGCCGGGTTCGGCGCCTTCAACATTATCGCATTCGTTTGGGTTGCGCGCGGCGCGGACCGGATCGCGCATTCCATGCGCGGACAGGTGTTGTCCAGCTCATTCGAGCGGATGATCACCATGCCGCTCTCTTGGCATCACAACCGCGGCACCTCGAACTCGCTGCATACGCTGATCCGTGCGATGGACGCGCTGTTTGCGCTGTGGCTCGAATTCATGCGCACTCACTTGGCCACTGCCGTCGCTTTGGCCTTGCTGGTGCCCACCGCCCTGTCTCTGGACATTCGGATGACCGCCGTGCTCGGGGTGCTTGGCGTGGTTTATTTCGCGATCAGCCGTTTGGTGATCCGTAAGACCAAGGAAGGCCAGGCTTCGGTCGAGAAGCACCATCATCGCGTGTTCTCGCATGTGTCGGACTCGATCACCAATGTGGCCGTTCTGCAGAGCTACAACCGCATTGGCCACGAAGCCGAAGCGCTGAAGACCTATGTGCGGTCGTTGATCGACGCTCAGAATCCGGTTCTCGACTGGTGGGCCTTGGCTTCGGCCATGCATCGCCTGGCTTCGACCGTGTCGATGATGATCATCCTGCTCATCGGTGCCTGGCTGGTCAGCCTCGGTCAGCTGAAGATTGGCGATGTCGTTGCCTTCATCGGTTTTGCGACGCTGCTGATCTCGCGCCTCGACCAGGTTTCGAACTTCGCCAACCAGATCTTCGACTCGCGTGCCAAGCTGGAAGAGTTCTACCGCTTCGAGGACGAGTCGTCCGAGGGCGAAGAACAGGAAGGCCTGCGCGAGCTTGAAAACGTGACCGGACATGTGCGCTTCGAGAATGTCAATTTCCGCTTTCCGAATTCCGGGCAGGGTGCTTCCGACGTCTCCTTCGAAGTCTCCGCCGGCCAGACGGTCGCTATTGTAGGCCCGACGGGTGCGGGCAAGACGACGATCATCAACCTGCTGCAGAGGGTCTACACCCCCGACTCCGGCCGGATCCTGATCGACGGCATCGATATACGGTCGGTGTCCAAGCGCTCGCTGCGTCACTCGATCGCCACCGTCTTCCAGGACGCCGGTCTGTTGAATCGCTCTATCGAGGAGAATATCCGTGTCGGTCGCGCCACCGCGACCTATGAGGAGGTCCATGCCGCAGCCCAGGCTGCCGCGGCCCAGGACTTCATCCTCAACAAGAGCGAAGGCTATGACACGGTGGTCGGCGACCGTGGCGGTCAGCTTTCGGGTGGCGAACGTCAGCGTATCGCGATTGCACGTGCGATCCTGAAGTCTGCACCGATCCTGGTGCTGGACGAGGCGACGAGCGCGCTCGACGTCGAGACCGAAAACCAGGTGAAGGACGCCATCGATGGGCTTCGCCAGGGGCGCACGACATTCGTCATCGCCCATCGTCTCACCACGGTTCGGGATGCCGATCTGGTCATCTTCATGGACAAGGGCGAGATCGTCGAGATGGGCGGCTTTGCCGAACTGTCGAACCAGAGCGGCCGGTTTGCCTCGCTGTTGCGCGCTGGCGGTCTTCTGGACGACGACAAGGTTCGCCGCGTCACCCATGTCCAGCATGACGAAGCGGCCTGATCGCGCTTCGAAGAAAATCCTACCGAGGCCGGCTTATCGCCGGCCTTTCTTTTGGCTGATTGCGCAAGGTGTTGATTGCGGGTAGCGCATCGGGATATTGAGGGCCATGACCGAGACGACTTCATCCTGGCGCCTTTCCGATCTGGCCAATCCAACGCGCTTCCTGAGCCTTGCCGATACCGTTGTGCCGTGGCTTGCGGGCGCGTCCGCCGTGGTCATCGCGCTTGGTCTGTATCTCGGCTTCGCTGCGCCCGTGGACTACCAGCAGGGCTCCACCGTGCGGATCATGTATATCCACGTGCCCTTCGCATGGCTTTCGATGATGTGCTACTCGCTTATGGCTGTTGCGGCACTCGGCACGCTGGTCTGGCGGCATCCGCTCGCCGACGTGGCGCTCAAGTCAGCGGCTCCGATCGGGGCGACGTTCACCGCTCTGGCGCTGCTCACCGGTTCGATCTGGGGCAAGCCGATGTGGGGAACCTGGTGGGTCTGGGATGCGCGCCTGACCTCGGTCTTCGTGCTGTTTCTGATGTATCTCGGGATCATAGCGCTCACCCGGGCGCTCGACGATCCGGCGCGGTCGGCGCGGGCTGCCGCCGTTATCACGCTGGTCGGCTTCATCAACGTGCCGATCATCAAGTTTTCCGTCGATTGGTGGAATACGCTGCACCAGCCCGCATCGGTGTTTCGGCTCGACGGGCCGACCATCCATTCCAGCCTGTTGTGGCCGCTTCTGGTCATGGCTGTCGGCATGTCGCTGCTGTTCTTCACGCTGCATCTGATGGCGATGCGCACGGAAATTCTGCGGCGGCGCGTAATGGCGATGCGTCAGATCGCGGCGCGCCGGGCGGAACGCCAGCGCGGATAGCCGCATCTTCCGGCGCCCGGATGCCCGTCGCGCAGGCGCTGGTTCGTTCAGCTTTTGCGGTAGGTTTCGTCAGCATCGAACAAGGGCGAACTGCCGTCATCCGATAGCACCGCAGAACCGCCAGAAACTCCCACCTTGCGGTAGAAGCAGGAGCGACGGCCGGTATGGCATGTGGCATCGTGGCCCGCGACCTGAACGCGGAGCCAGACGGCGTCCTGGTCGCAATCGGTGCGGATTTCCACCACCGTCTGCAGATTGCCGGATGTCTCGCCCTTTTTCCAAAGTGCATTGCGCGAGCGCGACCAGTAGTGGGCGATGCCGGTCTCGAGCGTCAATGCCAGCGCTTCGGCGTTCATGTGGGCAACCATCAGGAGCATGCCGTCCGCAGCATCTGTGACGACGGCGGTTATGAGCCCACTTGCGTCAAAGCGCGGCGTAAACGACGTGCCTTCTTCCAATTGCTTCTTGTCGGTCGGGCTTTTCTCGAAAGCGATGGCGGCCATTGCCGGCTCCTGTATAGGCGCCGGCCAGGACCCAAGGGGTCAGACGCCCGCACGCACCATGGTGACGAACCGGACCTGCTCTTCGGGGGTGTCCCGAAAAACGCCGGTGAAGGTGGAGGTCAGGGTCGATGATCCCTGTTTGCGGATGCCGCGCATGGCCATGCACATATGCTCGGCCTCGATCATGACGGCAACGCCGCGCGGATTTAGCACATCCTGGATGACGCCCGCAATCTGCGCGGTCATCGCTTCCTGCGTCTGCAGGCGGTGGGCGAATATGTCGACCACACGGGCGATTTTGGAGAGCCCCACCACTTTGCCGTCCGGGAGATAGCCGACATGCGCCTTGCCGATGATCGGCACCATGTGATGCTCGCAATGCGAATGGAACTGAATATCCCGGACGATGACGAGATCGTCATAGCCGGCGACTTCCTCGAAGGTCCGGCCGAGTTCCTCGGCGGGGTTCATGTCGTAGCCGCCGAACATCTCGCGATATGCCTTGGCAACGCGGCGCGGCGTATCGACCAGACCCTCGCGATCCGGGTTATCGCCCGTCCAACGCAGCAGGGTTCGCACGGCAGCCTCGACTTCATCCTGACTGGGGCGGTCGGTAGAAGGTCTTTCCAGATTTTCCGACTTCGGCATCAGCTTCTTGATCACGGCATCCATTTCGGCGTCTCCCGTAGTCTCCACTCTTGATGGTGGAAACGAGTTGAACGGACCACAGCCGCTTGCGATTTCCGGACGAACCGTGCCAATCCAAAGCTGCGAGGTAGTCTCGGCACTCTCGATGAGTGTCCTTCTTGTAGGCTGTCCTACCCATCCATTATATATGACTGACCGCAGCGAAGAAAAGATGCCGAGGCGACAGATATCGTTCGCGTCGCGGCAACGGATTGTAAAACCATGATCGATGATGTGTACAACGCGAAAATTCTCGGTTTTGCTGGAAATATCGGCCGCATCGGAAGGCTGGAGCATCCGGATGCCACTGCGACCGCACATTCGAAGCTATGCGGCTCGACTGTGACCATCGACCTCACGGTCAAGGATGGCGTCGTCACCGACTTCGCGCATCAGGTGAAGGCTTGCGCCCTGGGCCAGGCGTCTTCCTCTATCATGGCGGATCATGTGGTGGGCTCGAGCACGCAGGAGCTTCGCGCGGTACGCCAGGCCATGCTCCAGATGCTCAAGGAAAACGGCACGCCGCCGCAGGGCCGTTTTGAAGACCTGAAATATCTGGAGCCGGTGCGGGACTACAAGGCGCGCCACGCTTCCACCATGCTGACCTTCGACGCTGTGGTCGATGCCATCGACCAGATCGAGCGCAAGCAGGCGGAAGCGGCTGCCTGAGCTTTTGATGAGCCACGAGCATCAGCACGCACCGTCGCTCCGGCACGGCCGCAACTGGGCCGGCCCCTGGCCCAAAACGCCGGGCCGACTGTTGGGCGCAGGTTTCGTACGGCTTTACCAACTGACCTTGTCGGGGTTTATCGGCAACTCCTGCCGTCACATGCCGACCTGTTCCGAATATGCCTATGAGGCGATAGCGCGGCATGGCCTATGGTCGGGCGGCTGGATGGGGGTGTTTCGCGTCCTGCGCTGCGGCCCGGGCGGGACGCATGGCATCGACCGCGTGCCGGAAACCTTGGCGTCGCGTTATGTCTGGTACGCACCATGGCGATACTGGTCGATCGGCAAAAACACCGCAGGTTGAGGCTGCTTCGTCTTTACGGCGGCACAAACTGATCCTAAAAGACCGCTCGCTGCCAGAACTCGGCCGCTTTAACCACCCGCGCTCGTTTGCGGGACTGGATAACAGGAGAACATCTATGGCTCAGTCCGTTTCCCTCACATTTCCCGATGGCTCCGTCCGCGACTACGACGCTGACATGACGGGTGCCGCGCTTGCCGAATCCATTTCGAAGTCGCTGGCCAAGAAGGCCGTGGCCTATGCGGTGGACGGCACCGTGCGCGATCTCAGCGATCCGCTGAAAGCATCAGGACATGTTGAAATCCTCACGCGCGACGACCCGCGTGCGCTGGAACTCATCCGCCACGACACTGCGCACGTTCTCGCGGAAGCCGTGCAGGAACTGTGGCCGGGAACGCAGGTGACGATCGGTCCGGTCATCGAAAACGGCTTCTATTACGATTTCGCCCGCGACGAGCCGTTTACGCCCGAGGATTTCGCCGTCATCGAGAAGAAGATGCGCGAGATCATCGGTCGCAACAAACCCTTCACCAAGGAAGTGTGGGACCGCGAGAAGGCACGGCAGGTGTTCCGCGACAAGGGCGAGGGCTACAAGGTCGAACTGATCGACGCGATTCCAGAAGGCCAGGATCTCAAGATCTACTACCAGGGTGACTGGTTCGACCTGTGCCGGGGGCCGCACATGGCCTCCACCGGCCAGATCGGCAACGCATTCAAGCTGATGAAGGTGGCCGGAGCCTATTGGCGCGGCGATTCCAACAACCCCATGCTGACGCGTATCTATGGCACCGCCTGGGCCGATCAGGCGCAGCTTGACGCCTATCTGCACATGCTGGAAGAGGCGGAGAAGCGCGATCATCGCCGTCTCGGACGCGAAATGGACCTGTTCCATTTCCAGGAAGAAGGCCCCGGCGTCGTGTTCTGGCACGCCAAGGGCTGGAAGATGTTCCAGTCGCTGGTCTCCTATATGCGCCGTCGTCTTGCCGACGACTACCAGGAGGTCAACGCCCCGCAGGTGCTCGACCATTCGCTGTGGGAAACGTCCGGACATTGGGGCTGGTACAAGGAAAACATGTTCGCCGTGCAGTCCGCGGGCGAGGAAGCCGAGGACAAGCGCGTCTTCGCGCTCAAGCCGATGAACTGCCCAGGCCACGTCCAGATCTTCAAGCACGGCCTGAAGTCGTATCGCGAACTTCCGATCCGGCTTGCCGAGTTCGGCGCTGTCCATCGCTACGAGCCATCCGGCGCGTTGCATGGGCTGATGCGCGTACGCGGCTTCACGCAGGACGACGCGCACATCTTCTGCACCGAAGAGCAGATGGAGGCGGAATGCCTGAAGATCAACGACCTGATCCTGTCGGTCTATGAGGATTTCGGCTTTCACGAGATCGTCGTCAAGCTGTCCACGCGCCCGGAAAAGCGCGTCGGCTCGGACGAGCTTTGGGATCGCGCCGAGAGCGTGATGATGAATGTGCTGCAAACAATCGAGGCGCAGTCGGGCAACCGCATCAAGACCGGTATCTTGCCGGGCGAGGGCGCGTTCTATGGGCCTAAGTTCGAGTATACCTTGCGGGATGCCATTGGCCGCGAATGGCAGTGCGGCACGACGCAGGTCGACTTCAATCTTCCCGAGCGTTTCGGCGCCTTCTATATCGGCTCGGATTCGGAGAAGAAGCAGCCGGTGATGATCCATCGGGCGATTTGCGGGTCGATGGAACGCTTCCTCGGCATCCTGATGGAGAACTTCGCCGGCCATTTCCCGCTGTGGCTTGCGCCGCAGCAGGTTGTCGTGGCGACGATCACGTCGGATGCGGATGATTATGCCAAATCGGTGGTGGCCAAGCTGAAAGCGGCCGGGCTGTCGGCACAGGCCGATCTGCGCAACGAGAAGATCAATTACAAGGTGCGCGAGCACAGCCTTGCCAAGGTGCCGGTCATTCTCGTTTGCGGCAAGCGCGAAGCCGAGGAGCAGACCGTCAACGTCCGCCGCCTGGGTTCGCGCGACCAGCATCCGATGTCGTTGGCCGAGGCGGTGGCGTCGCTGAAGGACGAGGCCACGGCGCCGGATTTGAAGCGGCTTGAGGACCAGGCAGCGGGCTGAAAACTCAGTCCAAGCCTTCGTTGGGGTCGAGGGCGTTCTTTTCGGACGCCACGACCTCGACATCCTGGTTGGGACCAGATGCGACCGTATAGTCCCGCTGGTAGATTCGGTCGCGGTTCTTGGCGATGATGGTGTATTCGCCTTCCGACAAAACCATCGAGGCAAATGCCCCGACCGCCTCGCGCACAGGGTCGCCCGATTCGGTCAGGATCGACCAGGATGTGTCCGCCATGGCCTCGCCACCGGCTTCGCGCACCAGTTTAAGCGTCACTTCAGCGGCATGATGCTCGACGCTGGCTTCGGTCAGCTTTCCCGCCTCGACCCTGATGTCGGAGCGGATGACCGCGTTGACCGAGCCATAGGTCGAGACGACATGGTAGACGCCGGCATTCAGCCGCACGACGGTATTCGGGGCAACGTCGGGGATGATGAGTGCGCGGTCGCCATCGCTTGCCGCTTCGCCTTCATAGATCGAAAACCGCAACTGGTCGGGCGGGATGCGTCCGCCGCTCGTTAGGATCGCGTCCAGCTTCAACCCGCCGGCGTCGAGAACCAGGCTTTCGCGCTTCGGCTCCTTGCCGACGGTGATGCGCTTTGTGGCGCCCGCGCGGCCATAGGCAGCATGGACGAGGTAGCTTCCAGGATCGAGGTCGAATTGGCTGGTGCCGCCTTGTGCGGAAGCCACCAGCGGCAGTTTGCCGTCCGGACCTGCCTCCGGCTTGAAGACGCGCCAGACCAGTCCGCGCGTGATGTCCGCGCCCTGCTCGGTAAGCTGAGCGGTCAAGGTGATCTGCCCTTGCGATGTCGCGAGCGGTGATGCGCCTTGCGAAGGCGACGCATAGCCGGAGATGCCGGGCAGTTTCACATCGCCCATGCCGTCATCCACCTCCTGCGCGTCGACGCCGAAAGGCGAGCCGATCACGAAGGCGAAAAAGAGGGCGAAAAGAGCGGGGCGGGGGCAAACCATGCTTGCTTTGAAGCCCAAGGCGGTGGCAATTTCAAGGCTCCAGGCAGGTCGCGCCGTCACGCTCGCGCTTTCCCACCGACATTGTCATTCCAAAGGCCTCGCGCCGGAGATATCGAACCATTGCCTTCTTCCTTGATTGACCTGCTGCTGACGCGCTCTTCCGCGCCGATCCATGAACTGAAAGAGCCTGCGCCGAGCGGCGAGGAACTGAACACCATTTTGACCGCCGCCTCGCGGGTGCCCGACCACGGCAAGCTCGAGCCGTGGCGCTTCATTCTCTATCGGGGCGATGCACGCGTCGAGGTCGGCAAGAAACTCGCCGCGCTCGCCGAAAGCCGGGAAGGACCTCTGCCGGACGGCCGTCGCAATCAGGAGCTGATTCGCTTTTCCCGAGCGCCTTTGGTGATCGGTGTGGTGTTCGTGCCGAAGGAAAGCCCCAAGATTCCGCAATGGGAAATGTTCCTGTCCGGCGGGGCGGCAGCCATGAACCTGACGATTGCGGCCAATGCGCTGGGCTACTCCACGAACTGGATCAGCAACTGGTATTCCGATGTCGAGGAAGGCCGGCGCATTCTCGGTCTGGCGCCCGACGAGCGTGTCGTCGGCTTCATCCACATCGGCACCTATGACGGGCGGCCCCTGGAACGGCCGCGGCCCGATCTCGGCACAATCGTTTCTGACTATACCGGACCTTGGGAAGGCTGATGTTCTATCGCATCGAAGATGGCCACGGCCTGCCGCACGATCCGCTGAAGGCAATCGTCTCGCCGCGCCCGATCGGATGGATATCGACGAGGGGCAAGGATGGCACGGTCAATCTCGCTCCCTACTCCTTCTTCAACATGATCTCCGGCCAACCGCCGCTGGTTTTCTTTTCTTCGGAAGGGGTAAAGCACAGCGCTGAACTGGCCCGGGAGAGCGGCGAGTTCGTCGCCAATCTGGTCGGCCGCGACCTCGGCATACAGATGAACGCCAGTTCCATCGACGCGCCAAATGAAGTTAACGAATTCGATTATTCCGGGCTTGCCATGGCGGATTGCGAAGTCGTGTCAGCGCCCCGCGTGGCGGAAGCGCCGGCCTCCTTGGAATGCAAGGTGACCGAAATCTTCCATCCGAAGGACATCGACGGCCATCCGGTTCAGGCTCTTGTGATCGTGGGGCAGGTGGTCGGCGTTCATATCGCCGACGGATTTCTGACGCCGGAAGGATTCTTCGACACCGTCAAGGCCGGCAATATGGCCAGGCTCGGCTATATGGATTTTTCCACGGTCGACAAGGTTTTCGCCATGCGCCGCCCCAGGTGGAGCGAACGCGAAAGCTAGTGCGTTTCGTGCCTGCACTCGCCGTGGTCGCCCAGGATTTGGATGACGCGGCACTCGCAGACACGGCCATGGTCGCACTCCTCGACCATGCGCTGAAGCTCGGTGCGTAGCGCGCTCAGCTTTTCAATGCGGGCCTCGACCTCCAGGAGATGCCGTTGTGCGATGCTGTCGGCTTCGTGGCAGGATTGACTGGGTTGATCGGCGAGAGACAAAAGCTCGCGAATGTCGTTGACCTCGAAGCCGAGATCGCGGGCGTGTCGGATGAAACTCAAGCGTCTCAAATCCTGGCCGTCGAACTGACGCCGGTTGCCGTCGCTGCGCGGCGGGGAAGGGAGAAGCCCGATCTGCTCGTAAAAGCGTATCGTCGGCACCTTCACGCCGCTGCGTTTGGAGACTTCACCGATCGTCATACCTGCGGGCTGCATTTTTCTCTTGCTCCTCTAGTCACTAGAGGAAGTAAGCCGATGATCGAACAGTTTCAAGGATGACGATCATGGCAGAGGCAGAGTTGAAAAGCCGCTACAGCGTGCAAGGCATGGATTGCGCTTCCTGCGCCAAGAAGATCGACACGGCGGTGCGTCGCATTGATGGGGTGGACGACGTCAATGTGTCGGTCGCGCGCGGAACCATGACCGTCAGCCATCGCGATGCAGCAGCGATACAGGCGACTATTGAAAAGCAGGTTCGCAAGTTGGGCTACAGTGCGACGTTGCAAGCCGGTGCCGTCCCCTTCGAACCCGCACCCGCCAAAGTTCACGACTGCTCCGCGCATGGTCATGATCACGCCGCTCATGACCACGATCATGGTCATGAGGCCGGCGGCAGTCACAACCACGATCACGCGGGACATGACCATGGCGCGGCTTCGGAAAAACCTGCCGCGTCTGCCCATTCCCATACCCATGTGGCGGGTGAAGGGCCTTGGTGGAAACAAACTCGCGCCCTGCTGACCTTCGCATGTGGCACGGCGGTCGTTCTGGCATTCCTCGCGGCCCATGCTGTGCCGGACTTCGAACAATGGTTCTACGGTGCTGCCATGCTGGTCGGTCTGGTGCCGATTGCACGCAGGGCGCTGGCGGCTGCGACATCCGGAACGCCGTTCTCCATCGAGATGCTGATGACCGTCGCGGCCATCGGCGCTGTGATGATCGGCGCCACGGAGGAGGCGGCGGCAGTGGTCTTCCTGTTCCTCGTCGGCGAGTTGCTTGAAGGCGTGGCCGCGGGCCGTGCCCGAGCCAGCATTCGCGGGCTTTCAGCCCTTGTGCCCAAGACGGCACGGCTTGAAAAGGCTGAGGGAACCTATGTGGAGGTGCCGGCGGAGACCGTGTCCGTCGGCGCAGTGATCATGGTGCGCCCCGGCGACCGCATCGCCGCCGACGGCGCGGTCATCTCCGGCAGCAGTGCAGTCGATGAAGCGCCGGTGACCGGCGAAAGCACGCCGAAGGCCAAGGAGCCGGGCGATATGGTGTTTGCCGGTTCGGTCAATGGCGACGGCGTGCTGCGCATCAAGGTATCCGCTGCTGCGGCCGACAATACGATTGCGCGGATCGTCCGCTTGGTCGAGGAGGCGCAGGAATCCAAGGCTCCGACCGAACGCTTCATCGACCGGTTCTCAACCTTCTACACACCGGCTGTGATGGTCCTGGCCATGCTGGTCGCAGTGCTGCCCCCTTTGTTCGCGCAGGGCGCATGGGACGAGTGGATTTACAAAAGTCTCGCCATCCTGCTGATCGGCTGCCCCTGCGCGCTGGTCATCTCCACGCCCGCGGCCATCGCGGCATCGCTGTCGGCGGGCGCGCGCCGGGGACTTCTGATGAAGGGCGGGGCGGTGCTCGAAGGCGCAGGGCGGCTGACGGCTATTGCCTTCGACAAGACAGGAACGCTGACAGCGGGTAAGCCTTTGGTTACGGATGTCATATCCTTTTCCCGCAGCGAACCGGATATTCTGAAGCTGGCGGCGGCGCTGGAAACAGGGTCCAGCCACCCACTGGCTGTTGCTATCCTCAACAAGGCCGTGGCCGAGGGCGTGGCGGTCGTTGCCGCGACCGACTCCGCCGCGCTTGGCGGCAGGGGCGTGATCGGAACCGTGGAGGGTCAATCGATCCTGCTGGCTTCGCCGCGTGCAGCTGGCGAAAAAGCTGTACTCTCCGAAGAGCAGAAGACGCGGATCGCCGCCCTGAATGACGAGGGCAAGACGGTTTCGATCCTGGTCGTCGGCAATGAGGTCGCCGGTGCCATAGCCTTGCGCGACGAACCGCGTCCGGACGCGCTTGCAGGTCTTGCCGCGCTCAAGGCTCTGGGCATCCGACCGCTGATGCTCACCGGCGACAACAAGCGCACCGCCACCGCAGTAGGCAAGGCGCTCGATATCGAGGTGCATGCGGAACTGATGCCGCAGGACAAGCAGCGCATCGTCGGCGAACTCAAGGCCAAGGGCGACACGGTCGGCAAGGTCGGCGACGGCATCAACGATGCGCCCGCGCTCGCCGCGGCCGATGTTGGTATTGCCATGGGCGGCGGCACCGACGTGGCACTCGAAACCGCCGATGCCGCAATTCTCAACGGTCGCGTCATGGACGTCGCGGGAATGGTCGATCTGTCGCGCAGGACGCTGACGAACATTCACCAGAATATCGGCATCGCACTCGGACTGAAGGTGGTGTTTTTCGTCACCACCATCATCGGTGTCACCGGCCTGTGGCCCGCAATCCTGGCGGATACGGGCGCGACGGTTTTGGTCACGGCGAACGCCATGCGGCTGCTCGGCTGGAAGCTCAAATTCTCCTGACAGCCCTGCATAATATGCGAACGCCGCCCATCGGATAACCTTGGGCGGCGTGTCTATGTGCGCGCGACTAAACTTTTATCTTGCCAAATGTAATAACATCACATAGCAAGAGCCAAATCCCGCGAGCGGGATGTTGCGAACCGAGTGCCGTGGCGCGATGAGCCAGAACTGCCTGACCTTCAACGACCTGACGCTTGGCTATCACAGCCATCCGGCCGTCCATCATTTGACGGGTGCCGTCCGCGCCGGCTCGCTGACGGCGGTGATCGGCGCCAACGGTTCCGGCAAGTCAACGCTGATGAAGGGCATTGTCGGCATTCTCAAGCCTTTGGCAGGTGCAATCGAGCGCGACCCGGCAAGTCGCATCGCCTATCTGCCGCAACAGTCCGAACTCGACAAAAGCTTTCCGGCCAGGGTCACCGATCTCGTGTCTCTGGGCCTCTGGCCGCGCCGTGGGCTTCTGGGGCGCCATACCGCCGAGGACCGCGCGTCGGTGGACAAGGCGCTGTCTGGCGTTGGCCTCGAAGGCTTTGGCAACCGCACCATCGACACGCTGTCGGGAGGCCAGATGCAGCGTGCGCTGTTCGCGCGCGTTCTGGTGCAGGATGCCGACCTGATCCTGCTCGACGAGCCCTTCAACGCCATCGATTCCCGTACTGTCACGGACCTTGTTGCGCTCATCAAGCGCTGGCATGGCGAAAAGCGCACCATACTTGTCGTCGTTCACGATCTTGAGCTGGTGCGCGAGCATTTCCCAGAAGCGCTGCTTCTGGCGCGACAGCCGGTGGCATGGGGCGATACAAGCAAGGTTCTGGCGCCCGGCAATCTGCTGCGCGCGCGCCAGTTCCACGAGGCCTGGGACGAGAACGCGCCATGGTGCGCGCCGCAAAGCGATCACCATCACGGCGATCATGACCATCACGACCACGCTCGTCACCACAAAGGTGCCGCGTGATGGGCACGGTTCATGATTTCCTGTTCGCGCCGTTCATCGATTTCGGCTTCATGCAGCGCGCGCTTTTCGGAGCCTTGCTGTTGTGCCTGAGTTCATGCCCGATGGGCGTGTTCCTGATGCTCCGCCGCATGAGCCTGACCGGCGATGCGATGGCGCATGCCATATTGCCGGGCGCGGCAGTCGGCTTCCTGTTTTACGGCCTTCAGATCGTTCCGATGACGATTGGCGGGCTGATCGCAGGCGTGGTGGTCGCTTTGGGGGCGGGGGCGGTGTCTCGCCTGACGATCCAGAAGGAGGACGCTTCGATGGCGGCCTTCTATCTGATTTCCTTGGCGCTCGGCGTGCTGATCGTCTCGATCCGCGGCTCGAATGTCGACCTGATGCATGTGCTGTTCGGCACCGTGCTTGCGCTCAACAACGATGCGCTGACGCTTATCGCGCTGATCTGCGGGATCACCTTGGTCCTGCTTGCGATCTTCTGGCGCGCGCTGGTCGCGGAATGCATGGACCCGTTGTTTCTGCGCTCGGTGTCCAGGCTGGGAACGCCTGTCCACTTCGTGTTTCTCGGGCTGGTGGTTCTCAACCTCGTCGGCGGGTTCCAGGCGCTTGGCACGCTCCTGTCGGTAGGGCTGATGATGCTTCCCGCCGCCGCCGCCCGCTTCTGGTGCAGCCGGGTCGGCACCATGTGCCTTGTCGCCACAGCGATCGGCATGGCCGCCAGCGTCGTAGGCCTGCTCTTGTCCTATCACCTGTCCCTACCGTCAGGTCCGGCCATCATCCTGTCAGCGGGTGTCGCCTATCTGCTGTCCATGATTTTCGGCACGCGCGGCGTCGTCCAGGACCGAATGCGCCGCTATCGCCATCGAACGGCCTGACGCCGCTTCATATCCACCATCGCAACCAAAGGAGATCGGCATGCTGACCCAATTACGCCTCGCCCTTCTGACGACCGTTATAACATTAACTCCAATGACGGTCGGCCACGCCCTTGCCGAACAGCTCAAGGTCGTTTCGACCTTTTCCATCCTGTCCGACTTTGCTGCCAATGTCGGCGGCGACCGGGTTGCAATCACCACGCTGGTGGGGCCGGACGGAGACGCGCATGTCTACGAACCGCGTCCTGCCGATGCGGTGGGCATGGCGTCCGCCGATGTGATCCTGGTCAACGGCCTGCAGTTCGAGGGCTTTCTTCAGCGGCTTGTTGACGCCAGCGGCACCAAGGCGCCGGTCGTCGAAGCCACGAAGGGCGCCGAAGTGCTGAAGCTGAGCGAGGAAGCCCATCCGCATGAGGAGGAAAGCGAGGGCGACCACGCGCATGAAGACCATGCCGACGAGGAGGAAGGCCACCATCACCACGTCGAATTTGACCCGCATGCCTGGCAATCCGTCTCCAATGCGGAAGTCTATGTGAAGAACATCGCCGACGCCTTCTGCGCAGCGGATGCGGCGGGGTGCGACACCTATCGCGCCAACGCGGCCTCCTATACCGAGAAGCTGAAGGCGCTCGACCAGGAGGTCAAGGACGCGGTCGCCTCCATCCCCGAGGACAAGCGCGTGACGATCACTTCACACGATGCCTTCGGTTATTTCGAGCATGAATACGGCATCGAGTTCCTTGCGCCGGAGGGTGTGTCGACCGATTCGGAAGCCTCGGCCGCCGATGTCGCAGCGCTGATCAAGCAGGTGCGTGAGGACAAGGCATCCGCGATCTTTCTGGAAAACATCAGCAATCCGCGCCTGATCGAACAGATTTCGGCCGAAACCGGCATTCGCGTTGGCGGCACGCTCTATTCGGATTCGCTGTCCACGGCCGACGGTCCTGCCTCAACCTATATCGACATGATGCGGCACAACATCGCCACGATAAAGGCGGCGGTTCTGGGCGGCTAAGCCAGCGGCACCCGAGCGGGTTGGCAAAATCCTGCCCGCTCGGAAGCCTTATTCCGCCGCTTCCGCCAAGGGCGCGGGGACATAATTCAGGATCGGCGCAAGCCAGCGCTCCGTCTCTTCGACGCTCATGCCCTTGCGGCGTGCATAGTCCTCGACCTGATCGCGCTCCACCTTGGCCACACCGAAATAGTAGCTTTCCGGCTGGGAGAAATAGAGCCCCGACACCGAAGAGCCCGGCCACATGGCGAAGCTTTCGGTCAGCGTCACGCCGGCATTCTTTTCGGCATCGAGCAGACGGAACAAAGTCGTCTTTTCGGTGTGGTCGGGCTGCGCCGGATAGCCGGGAGCAGGGCGGATGCCCTGATATGGCTCGCCGATCAACTCTTCCGGTGCGAACGTCTCGTCTGTTGCATAGCCCCAGTAGTCCCTGCGGACGCATTCATGCATGCGCTCGGCAAAGGCTTCGGCGAAGCGGTCGGCAAGCGCCTTGACCATGATCGACGAATAATCGTCGTTGGCGCGCTCGAAGCGCTCGGCGATAGCCACTTCCTCGATGCCGGCAGTCACCACGAAAGCGCCAAGATAGTCCGGCTTGCCGCTGTCGTCCGGCGCGACGAAATCCGACAGGGCGATGTTCGGCTTGCCGTCGCGCTTGGTCAGTTGCTGGCGCAGCGTGAAGAAGGTCGCCAACTCGTCGGTGCGGTTTTCATCCGTGAACAGCCTGATGTCATCGCCCACCGCATTGGCCGGCCAGAAACCGATCACCGCCTTGGGCGCGAACCATTTCTCGTCGATGATCTTCTTCAGCATCGCCTGAGCGTCTTCGAAAAGCTGGCGCGCGGCAGCCCCTTGCGTCTCGTCCTCGAGAATTTTGGGATAGCGGCCCTTCATCTCCCAGGTCTGGAAGAACGGCGTCCAGTCGATATAGCGGGCGAGTTCGGCGAGATCCCAGCCCTCGAACACCCTGGTGTCCAAAAAGCTCGGCTTCGGCGGCTGGTAGGCCGACCAGTCGATCTTGTGCGCATTGGCGCGCGCCTTGGCCAGCGGCAAGCGCTGCTTGTCCGCCTCCGACCGCGCATGGGCGTCGGCTACCTTGCGGTATTCGGCCCGGACGGTATCGACATAACCGGCCCTCGCGTCCTTCGACAGCAGGCTCGACACCACGCCGACGGCGCGGCTCGCGTCGGTCACGTAGACCGCCTGGCCGCTGTGATAGCGCGGATGGATTTTTACCGCCGTATGCACCCGGCTGGTCGTCGCCCCGCCGATCAGCAGCGGGATGTCGAAGCCCTCGCGCTCCATTTCGGCTGCCACATGCGCCATTTCGTCGAGCGAGGGCGTGATCAGGCCGGACAGGCCGATGATGTCGACATTCTGCTCGCGTGCGGTCTGCAAAATCTTGGTGGCCGGGACCATGACGCCAAGGTCGATGATGTCGTAGTTGTTGCAGGCCAGCACGACTCCGACGATGTTCTTGCCGATATCATGCACATCGCCCTTCACCGTCGCCATCAGGATCTTGCCGGCGGTCTTGCGCTCGCCATTGTCGATGCCTGCCGCCGCATTGGCGAGCTTCTCAGCCTCCATGTAGGGCAGGAGATGCGCCACCGCCTGCTTCATGACCCGGGCGGATTTCACCACCTGCGGCAGGAACATCTTGCCCGAACCGAACAGGTCGCCGACCACGTTCATCCCGGCCATCAGCGGACCCTCGATGACATGCAGCGGACGCTCCGAGCCGATCCTCGCTTCCTCGGTATCGGCGTCGATGAACTCGGTGATGCCGTTGACCAGCGCATGCTCCAGACGCTTGGAAACGTCCCATTCGCGCCATTTCAGATCGCGTTCCTTGGCTTCCTTGCCGGCCTGGCCCTTGAAGCGTTCCGCCAGTTCCAGCAGCCGCTCGGTCGCATCGGGGCGGCGGTTCAGAACCACGTCCTCGCAAGCCTCCTTCAGCTCCGGCTCTATCGACTCATAAACGGCGAGCTGGCCCGCATTGACGATGCCCATGTCCATGCCGGCCTGGATGGCGTGGTAGAGGAACACGGCATGCATGGCCTCGCGCACCGGCTCATTGCCGCGGAACGAGAAGGACAGGTTGGAGACGCCGCCGGAAATATGCACATGGGGCAGGGTGCGGGTAATCTCGCGCGTCGCCTCGATGAAGGCCACGCCATAGCCATTGTGCTCTTCGATGCCTGTGGCGACCGCGAAGACATTGGGGTCGAAGACGATATCCTCAGGCGGAAAGCCAGCCTGTTCGGTGAGCAGCTTGTAGGCGCGGGCGCAGATTTCAACCTTGCGCTCGAACGTATCGGCCTGACCCTGCTCGTCGAAGGCCATGACGACGACAGCAGCGCCATAGGCGCGGCACAGCCGGGCGTGATGCAGGAAGGCTTCCTCGCCCTCTTTCATCGAGATCGAGTTGACCAGCGGTTTGCCCTGAACGCATTTCAGGCCGGCCTCGATGATGTCCCACTTCGAACTGTCGATCATGACCGGAACACGCGCGATATCGGGTTCCGCGGCGATCAGATTGAGGTACTCGACCATCGCCCGTTGCGAGTCGATCAGGCCTTCGTCCATGTTGATGTCGATGATCTGCGCGCCATTGGCGACCTGGTCGCGCGCAATGTCGAGCGCGGCGGCAAAATCGCCCGCCGTGATCAGCTTGCGGAACTTGGCCGAGCCGGTGACGTTGGTGCGCTCGCCGACATTCACGAAGGGAATTTCCTCCGTCAGCACGAACGGCTCCAACCCCGAAAGCTTCATCAGCGGCTGATGCTCCGGGATCTGGCGCGGCGGATATTTGGCGACGGCTTCGGCGATGGCGCGGATATGCTCCGGCGTCGAACCGCAGCAGCCGCCGACGATGTTGACGAGACCTTCGCGGGCGAACTCCTCGATCTGCTCCGCCATGAATTCCGGGCTTTCGTCATACTGGCCGAACTCGTTGGGCAGGCCGGCATTCGGATAGGCGCAGACGAAGGTGTCGGCGACATCCGACAGTTCGGACAGATGCGCGCGCATGGCGTTCGCACCCAGCGCGCAATTGAGGCCGATGGTGAAGGGGCTTGCATGGCGCACGGAATGCCAGAACGCCGTCGGCGTCTGGCCCGACAGGGTGCGGCCGGAAAGGTCCGTGATCGTGCCCGAAATCATCACCGGCAGGTGCACGCCCTTCTCGATGAAAATCTCGTTGCAGGCAAAGATCGCCGCCTTGGCGTTGAGCGTGTCGAAGATCGTCTCGATCAGGATGATGTCGGCGCCGCCGTCGATCAACCCGCGCAGCTGTTCGCCATAGGCGATGCGCAAATCGTCAAAGCTGACAGCGCGATAGCCGGGATTGTTCACATCAGGCGAGATGGAGGCCGTGCGGTTCGTCGGCCCGAGCGCGCCGGCTACGAAGCGGCGCTTGCCGTCCTCCTGCTGCGCCCGGATGATGGCGCGCCGCACCAGCCTCGCGCCGTCTCGGTTGAGCTCGTAGACCATGTCCTCCATGCCGTAGTCGGCCTGGGCGATGGAGGTGGAAGAGAAGGTGTTGGTCTCGATGATATCGGCGCCGGCAATGGCATATTTGTAATGAATCTCTTCGATTGCCGCTGGCTGCGACAGGATGAGAAGATCGTTGTTGCCTTGCTGATGACAAGCGCAGCCGACGAACTTGTCGCCGCGAAAATGGTCCTCGTGGAAACCCAGGCCCTGGATCTGCGTGCCCATGGCGCCGTCGAGGATCAAAATACGCTCGCGCGCGGCGGCCTGCAGGGCGGCAAGAACCTCCGAGCCGTCCGGCCTGGCGGCTTCCGGTCCGAACAGATTGTCGAGCGACGTATTCATTTGCGACACTTGCAGACCTTTCCACGACAAGTCTCGGACATCACATAAAGACATCTTTATGTCAATATATTAAGGCTGCTCGGTCGCTGAATAACAAAAAGCCTGCCTGCGGTCGGGAGCAGACAGGCCTCACAAAATTCGAGATGGAGAGATGCGTCTACTGCGGCGAATAGGCACCGTAGGCGCGCCACGACCGGTAGAGATGCGCCGCCGCATAGACGATCGCTGCGGCCGCAAGCAGTTTGACTAAAAACACTGCGCTGCTGATCTGCACAAAAATCAACGCGAAACCGGCCACGAGATAGGCCATGGCGCTGAGCAACAGTGCGAAAAAGCCGATGGGCTTGCTGCCGCGCCCGACGATGCCGGAAATCAGTTCGGCGAAGCCGATCAGAACGAGAAGCACGCCGACGAAGCGGCTGAGAAGGCTTGATTCGAAGAGATTCCAGAGCACGCCGGCCAGGATCAGGAGACCGGCGAGAATCGACAGGCCGTTGCGCGCGAGGCTGATGATCAGCCTGCCGTCCATTGGCCCGCTCAGGCGTTGTGTGGTGAGACCCATGATGCCGTCGATGACGAGCAGTCCGCCACCGGCAATGACCAGAAAACGAAGAGCTTCGGCGGGGCTGAACATGGCAAACAGCCCGGCGATGAGGATCAGGACGGCAACAACCGCGCCCATCCTGGCCTTTTTGTACCCTTCGCTGGCAACCGACATGACGAATTCCCCACCCATCCCAGCTATTTCTGCGGACGGTTGGAAGTATGCCGAATTCTTGCTTTCCCGCAACTGACGTTTGTCGTCACGGTAAAATCTCTATTTGCCGTAAAACAGCAAAGCGGCGCTTTGTCAGATATCGAGCTCTTCGGCGAATTCGGCACGTTCCTGCAAGAAGCGGAAGCGCGCTTCCGGCTTGGTGCCCATCAGCGCGTCGACGGACGCCTTGGTGCCCTCGACATTGGCCTCGTCCACCGCGACTTGCAGAAGCGTGCGCTTCTTCGGGTCCATGGTGGTTTCCTTGAGCTGCGCCGCCATCATCTCGCCCAAGCCCTTGAAGCGGCCGATCTCGATCTTGCCGCGCCCGGTGAATTCGGTGCGCAGCAATTCGTCCTTATGCGCATCGTTGCGCGCATAAAGCGTCTTGCCGCCCTGGCTGAGCCGATAGAGCGGCGGCACGGCCATGTAGAGATGCCCGCCACGGATGAGCTGCGGCATCTCCTGATAAAAGAAGGTGATCAGCAGCGACGCGATATGCGCGCCGTCGACATCGGCGTCGGTCATGATGATCACGCGGTCGTAGCGCAGATCCTCGTCGCGATATTTCGAGCGCGTGCCGCAGCCCAGCGCCTGGATCAGGTCGGCGATCTGCTGGTTGGCGGTCAGCTTGTCGTGACCGGCGCTGGCGACGTTGAGGATTTTGCCGCGCAGCGGCAGGACCGCCTGCTTGGCTCGGTCGCGCGCCTGCTTGGCCGATCCGCCTGCCGAATCGCCCTCGACGATGAAAAGTTCTGCGCCCGCCGCTGCGTTCTGCGTGCAGTCCGCCAGCTTGCCGGGAAGGCGCAGCTTGCGCACCGCGCTCTTGCGCGACACTTCCTTTTCCTGCCGGCGGCGCAGGCGTTCGTCGCCGCGCGCGATGACCCACTCCAGAAGCTTGGATGCTTCCTGCGGATTGTCGGCGAGCCAATGGTCGAACGGGTCGCGGATCGCGGTTTCCACGATGCGCATCGCCTCGATCGTAGCGAGCCTGTCCTTGGTCTGGCCAACGAATTCCGGCTCGCGGATAAACACCGACAACATGCCGGCACCGGAAATCATCACGTCTTCGCTGGTGATGATGGACGCGCGCTTGTTGCCGACAAGCTCCGCATAGGCCTTAAGCCCGCGCGTCAGCACATTGCGAAAGCCGGTCTCATGCGTGCCGCCGTCGCCGGTCGGAATGGTGTTGCAGTAGGAGTTGACGAACCCGTCGCCGCCATACCAGGTGACCGCCCATTCAAGCGAGCCGTGGCCGCCCTGCTTCTCGCTCTTGCCGGCGAAGATTTCGCGCGTAACCTGCATCTCGTCGCCGAGCGAGGCCGCGAGATAGTCCTTCAAGCCGCCTGGGAAATGGAAGACGGCCTTTTCCGGCGTCGTGTCCTTTTCGCCGATCAGCGATGGCGAGCAGCTGAAGCGGATTTCCACGCCGCCGAACAGATAGGCCTTGGACCGCGCCATCTTGTAGATGCGAGCCGGCTCGAAATGCGCCGTTTTACCGAAAATCTCCGCATCCGGATGGAAACGCACCTTGGTGCCGCGCCGGTTGTGCACTTCGCCGAGCTTTTCCAGCCCACCCTGAGGTACGCCGCGCGAAAAACGCTGGCGATAGAGCTGGCGGCCGCGTGCCACCTCTACTTCGAGCACGTCGGACAGCGCGTTGACCACCGACACGCCGACGCCGTGCAGACCGCCGGAGGTCTCATAGACCTTGGAGTCGAACTTGCCGCCAGCGTGCAGCGTGGTCATGATGACCTCGAGCGCCGACTTGTCCTTGAACTTCGGATGCGGATCGACGGGAATGCCACGACCGTTGTCGGTGACCGTCAGAAAGCCGTCCGCGCCGAGTTCCACCTCAATGAAGGTCGCATGGCCGGCCACGGCCTCGTCCATCGAGTTGTCGATGACTTCGGCGAAGAGATGATGCAGCGCCTTTTCGTCGGTGCCGCCAATATACATGCCCGGCCGCCGACGCACCGGCTCGAGCCCTTCCAGGACCTCGATGTCGGCAGCGCTGTAGCTGTCGCTTGCGTCTTTCGGGGCCGCCGCCGCACGCTTCACCGCCTGCACGAGCGGGTCTGCAGGGCGCGCGGGCTTTGCCGCGGGTTCAGGCAGATCGAGTTTTGAAAAGAAATCGTCGTCCATGTCCGTCCGTATAGCTGGCGAATCAGAGTCGATACAGTTTCGAACGCCCTTGTACCACAGGAAATTGGTTCACGTTCCGTTCGGATCGCCGAAAGGAGCGGTCCTCTCACTTCAGCTTGAGCGGATCGAGGCAATCCACCCCGAGCGCCCGCATGTGTTTGACGTTCCGGGACAAAAGCCGAAACTTCAATAGTTCTGCTGTCGCGGCGACTATCGCGTCTTCCGAACTCGGCGAATGACCGTCGCTATGGGCCTTGAACAGCAGGACTCCCGCCCGATCGGCTATTTCTCCACTGACCGGCATCAACCTCGACTGATGCACACCTTGAATGATGGCGATCCAACGCTGGAGCTTTTCTGCGCGCTGGGCCGCTCCGCGGCTCAACAGTTTTTCAATCCCGAAACGAATTTCGAGAAGGGTTATCGTGCTGAAATGCAAGCTCGCGGAATTCGCCGCAACCCAGTTGCGCCAATTCTCAACGCCTTCTCCCTCAAGACGAGACAACGGGCTTGTCAGCGACAAAACATCGGTGTCGAGAAGATACATTTATAAGGAGCCGAGCACCCTTGCGGGCAATCTCTTCGGCAGATCGTCCTCTTCCAGACCGCTGTTGAGCACCAGGTCCGCGAAAGACGGATAATCCGCTTGCAATCTGCTCCACGTCGCCTCGGAGACCACGACCACAGATTTACGGTCACGCCGCTCAATCTTCTGTGGTCCATCCTTTAAAGCGGACTCGAATACCTCCGAGATGTGAGCCCGCGCCTCGGAAATCGACCAGAGTTTCATCATGTACACTCCGAATGAAGTGTACATGATGTACAATGAGTTTCCCTCATGTCAACGCCGTCTACTCCGCCGCGCCGAGATACTCCGTCACTGGCGGGCAGGAGCAGACGAGGTTCCGGTCGCCCGCGACATTGTCCACGCGCGAGACCGGCGGCCAGTATTTCGATGCCGTATCCGGGTCCATCGAGGGGTAGGCGGCTTCGAGGCGGGAATAGGGGTGGGTCCATTCCGTCGCCAGGACTTCCGCCGCGGTGTGCGGCGCGTTCGATAGCGGGTTGTCGTTGGCCGGCCAATCACCCGTCTCGATGCGTTCGGCCTCGCCGGCAATGGCGATCATCGCCGCGCAGAAGCGGTCGATCTCCGCCTTCGGCTCGGATTCGGTCGGTTCGACCATCAGCGTTCCGGCCACCGGCCAGGACATGGTGGGCGCGTGGAAACCATAGTCGATCAGCCGTTTGGCGACGTCTTCGACGGTCACGCCGGCACGGTCCTTCACCACGCGGGTATCGAGGATGCACTCATGCGCGACACGCTCGTTGCGGCCCTTGTAGAGGACGGGGAAATAGGCATCGAGCTTGTTGGCGATATAGTTGGCGTTAAGGATCGCGATTTCCGTCGCCTGCTTCAGGCCAGCCGCACCCATCATGCGGATATACATCCAGGTGAGCGGCAGTATCGAGGCGCTTCCGAATGGCGCCGCCGAAACGGCATGCCCGCTGCGCTGCGCGACATGGCCGGGCAGGTAAGGGGCAAGGTGGGCTTTCACGCCGATCGGGCCGACGCCGGGACCGCCGCCGCCATGCGGGATGCAGAATGTCTTGTGCAGGTTCATGTGGCAGACATCGGCGCCGAGGTCGCCCGGGCGGGCCAGGCCGACCAGGGCGTTGAGGTTGGCGCCGTCGAGATAGACCTGTCCGCCATGCTCGTGGACCACGGCGATCATGTCCTTGACGCCTTCCTCGAACACGCCATGCGTCGACGGATAGGTGATCATCAGCGCCGAGAGCTTGGCCGCGTGCTGCGCGGCCTTGGCCTTCAAATCCTCGACATCGATGTCGCCGGCCTCGGTGCAGCGCACCACCACGACATCCATGCCCGCCATGCTCGCGCTGGCCGGGTTGGTGCCATGCGCCGATGAAGGGATCAGGCAGATGGAGCGATGGCCTTCGCCGCGCTCCCGGTGATAGCGGCGGATGGCCAAAAGCCCGGCATATTCGCCCTGGCTGCCCGCATTGGGCTGCAGGCTGACGGCGTCGAAGCCGGTGATCTCGGCAAGCCAGGCTTCGAGATCGTCGGTCATCGCCTTGTAGCCGACCGAATGCTCGGCGGGCGCGAAGGGATGCAGGTTGGCGACGCTGGGCCAGCTCACCGGCATCATCTCGGCAGCCGCGTTCAGCTTCATGGTGCAGGAGCCGAGCGGGATCATGGCACGGTCGAGCGCCAGATCCTTGTCGGCCAGGCGGCGCAAAAAGCGCATCATTTCGGTCTCCGACCGGTTCTGATGGAACACCGGCTGGCTCAGAAAGCCCTTGCCGCGCGGCGAACCCGGCATGGCCGATGCAGCCTCTGACGGAATTGGCGCCTCGAACAGCGCGCCCAGTGCCGCCAGATCGGCCTCGGTCGAGGTTTCGTCGAAGGCGACGGCCAGAAAGTTCTCGTCTACGACGCGAAGCAGCCGTCCGCCCTTTTCAGCGGCGACGGCGAGACTAGCCGCCTTGCCTTTCGTGTCGATGGTCACCGTGTCGAAGCGATGGGCGCCGACGACTTCAATGCCCGCCTTGCCGAGTCCTGCGGCGAACCGGCTGGCAAAATCGTGGATACGCGCGGCGATGGCCTGCAGGCCGGCGGGTCCGTGCCAGATGGCGTAGGACACCGCCATATTGGCGAGCAGCGCCTGCGCGGTGCAGATGTTGGACGTCGCCTTGTCGCGGCGGATGTGCTGCTCACGCGTCTGCAGCGCCAGCCGATAGCCGGGACGCCCCTTGCTGTCGGTAGACTGCCCGACCAGACGGCCCGGCATCAGCCGGGTAAGCCTGTCGGAAACCGCGCAATAGGCCGCATGCGGCCCGCCAAAGCCCATCGGCACGCCGTAGCGCTGCATCGACCCGGCGGCGATATCGGCGCCAAGGCTTGCGGGCGTGTCGGTCAGCGTCAGGCCGAGCGGATCGGCGGCGAAAATGACGATAGCGCCTGCGGCGCGCGCCTTTTCAATCGCCGCCTTATGATCGCCATAGACGCCCTTCGTGTCGGGCCATGAGACCAACAGGGCCGCGGTCTGCTCGTCGATCTCGCCGCCATCGACAACGATGCCCAACGGTTCGGCACGGGTGCGAACCACGTCCAGCGTCTGCGGATGCGGCTCACCGGCCAGCGCGATTGTGTTGCGCTTGTCGCGATGATGGCGAAGAGCGATGCCGACAGCCTCGGCCACGGCGGTCGCCTCGTCCAGCAACGACGCTGACCCCACGGGCAGGCCGGTCAGCTCTGTGACGAGCGTCTGGAAATGGAACAGCAGTTCCAGGCGTCCCTGGCTGATCTCCGACTGGTAAGGCGTGTAGGCAGTGTACCAGGCCGGGTTCTCAAACAGGTTGCGCTGGATGACCGGCGGCACATGGACGCCGGAATAACCCGCGCCGATGAAGCTTTTCAGCACGGTGTTGGCGCTCATCTTGCCGGCGAGCTCCTGCAGCGCTTCGGCTTCGCTGGCGGGTTTCGGCAGATCGAGCGGCCGGCCCAGCCGGATCGATTGCGGCACGACCTGGGAAATCAGGGTCTCGACGGACGGTACGCCGAGCGCGGCCAGCATGGCGCGCGTGTCGACCTCGCCGGGGCCGATATGACGGCGGGAAAAGGGGGCAGGGGATACAGTCACGATGGCGCTCCGCTTCAACCGATATGGGCGGCGTAACCCGCCTCGTCGAGCAAGCCTTCGAGTTGGCCGGCATCCGAGAGTTTCATTTTCCACAGCCAGCCTTCGCCGGCGGGCGAGGAGTTGACCAAAGCGGGATCAGACGACAGCGCGGTGTTCGCTTCGATGATTTCGCCGTCCACCGGTGCATAGACGTCGGAGGCTGCCTTGACGGATTCGACCACGACGGCGGTATCGCCCTTGGCAAAGCTACGGCCAATCTCGGGAAGCTCGACAAAGACGAGGTCGCCGAGCTGTTCCTGCGCATAGTCGGTGATGCCGACGGTAACGACGTCGCCGTCGACGCTGAGCCATTCATGGTCTTCGGTGAAATAGAGTTTGGCCATGAGTTTATCCTTTGCGGTAGCGATGCTGCGTGAAGGGAAGGGAATGGATTTGGACCGGAATCCGCGTGCCGCGCACATCGGCGAACACCGTGATTCCCGGCTTTGAAAGCTCGTTCGCGACATAGCCCATGGCGACGGGGTGACCCGCGGATGGCCCGAAGCCGCCGGACGTGACGCGGCCGACAGTGTTTCCGTCGGCATCGGTGAGTTGCACACCGGCGCGCACCGGCTGGCGGCCGTCAGGCTTCAGGCCGACGCGCTTTTCGCTCGGGCTATCTGCGACGATCTTAGCGAGGGCGGACGCACCGATAAAATTTCCGCTGCCTCGAATGTCCTTGGGAATAGCCCACATCAGTCCAGCACTTGCCGGGCTTGTCTCGGGAGTGATGTCCTGACCATGCAGGCAAAGGCCTGCTTCAAGCCGCAGGCTGTCGCGGGCCGCGAGGCCGATCCACATCAGCCTTTCGTCAGCCAGAAGCTTCGTCAGCAATTCGCGGGCATCGGCTTCCGGCAGTCCGATCTCGAAGCCGTCCTCTCCGGTGTAGCCCGAACGGCTCATGAACCAGCCTGGCCTGGGCTCGAAACCCTGCATGAACAAGAGGTCTTCCGGCGCCAGCCCCGCCTCTGCGAGGATTGTCGCGGCCTCCGGCCCCTGGATGGCGAGGAACACGCGGTCGAGCGGTTCGACTGTGGTCTCGAACCCTTCGGCCAGAGCCTGCAGATGAGCGATGTCTTCAGCGGCGTTGCCGGCGTTCGCCACGACCATGAACCGCTCGTCGCCCAGGCGGGTGACGATCAGATCGTCGAGGATGCCGGCCTGCTCGTTGAGGAAGAAAGTGTATTTCGACTGGCTCGGCGCCAACGCCCTGGCCGAAAGCGGGCAGGCCTTGTCGAGAAGATCCGCGGCCTGCGGACCGGAAACCAGAATCAGCTTCATATGCGAGATGTCGAACAACCCGGCATGGTCTCGGGTGTGAAGGTGTTCCTTCATCACCCCGGCCGGGTAAGTCAGCGGCATCGACCAGCCCGCGAAGGCGCCAAAACGCGCACCGGCCGACTGATGAAGATCTTCTAATGGCAAATGCCTGATGGGGTCGCCCGTCATTGTCTCTCCAGAGTTCGCACGTAACCCGCCGCATCCGCGGCTATTCCGTGCCCCTCTGTCTCAGGCCTGAGAGACTCGCGCGGGGCGAATCGATCGATCCGCTGCGCTTACACCTTCGGCGCAAGGCTTTCGCCTCGACTTTCCAGAGCGTCCTTCCCGTTGACGGTTCTTTTTGCCTGAGAGATTTCGGGCGATTTCCCCTTCGGCGGCAGGCAAGCCTGCTCTCTCCCGCAAACGGATGGACCTCGCGAAAGGTCCAGACGATCCCCTCCTATCCCAGCTTCGACACTTTGTCACGTCCCTGCGACATCGCCGGCTGACGAAGCCACAGAAACTTACGCAAACACAGCAAACTCAGCGCAGGTGTTCGGCGTGCCACTTCAGGTGGCCGTCCATGAAGGTTGAGATGAAGTAGTAGGAATGATCGTAGCCTTCGCGCATGTTGAGCGTGAGCGGCAGGCCAACCGCGCGACAGGCTTCCCGCAGCAGCCCAGGCCGCAAGCCGTCCTCCAAAAATCCATCCGCTGTGCCCTGGTCCACCAGGAATTCGTCGAACCGATAGCCATCCTCGATCAGCGCAGTGGCGTCATAGGCGCGCCAAGCCGCTTCATCGTCACCGAGATATTTTTCGAAGGCAGGCTTCGACCATCCCGCCGTCATCGGCTGAGTGATTGGTGCAAAGGCTGAGCAGCTTTTGAAGCGTTCCGGGTTCTTCAAGGCTATGGTCAAGGCGCCATGGGCACCCATGGAATGACCGAAGATACCCTGGCGGCTCATATTGGCGGGGAAATTGGCCGCAATCACTTTGGGCAGTTCGTCGACGATGTAGCTGTACATGCGGTAGTTCTTTGAAAACGGGGCCTGCGTGGCATCGAGATAGAAGCCGGCGCCGCAGCCGAACTGCCAGTTGTCTTTTTCGTCCGGCACGAATTCTCCACGCGGGCTGGTGTCCGGGCAGACGATGATGAGACCGAGTTCGGCCGCCATTTTACGGTATTCACCTTTGTCCATGACGTTCTGATGCGTGCAGGTCAGGCCAGACAGGTACCAAAGCACAGGGCAGGGCGCGTCCTTCGCCTGCGGTGGCACGAAGACGGCGAAGGTCATGTCGCAGGCACACGCTTCCGAGGCATGGGTATAGACACCCTGAACCCCGCCATGGGACTTTGCGGTCGACACTGTTTTCATGAGATTTCCGGCTTTCAATTTGCGAGCGATACGGCAAGGTTGACGGCGGCAGCCACCAGAACCGTGTTGAAAAAGAACGAAGCGACCGCATGCACTGTATTCAGCTTGCGGACGCGTGTCTGCGTTATCTCCACATCGGAGGTCTGGGCTGTCATGCCGATGACGAAGGAGAAGTAGAGGAAATCGTAGCCGGAGGGCTCGTCATCGCCGGGAAAATCCAGCCCGGCCATCGGCTTTTCCTTGGCGTTGTCTTCGGGTCGCCAATACATGTGCGCGTAGTGCAGCGCCGCCATGGTGTGGATGGTGAACCAGCCCAGCGCAACCGAAAGCAGCGCGAGTGTCACATCCAGCGTCTTCGGACCGTCCTGTTCGTTGAGGATCATGAACAGCGACCCCACCGCCACGACCACGGCACCGAATGTTATCAGAATGATCAGCCAGGCAGGCTCGTCCGCGCTCGCGGCGTGCTTCTTGAGAAATGCGGGCGTCAGCTTCGGCAGCTTGAACAGTTCAAGGCTTAGATAAACCAGGAAGAAGACGTTCGCCCCGATCTGCACTGCCAGTTCCGGCTTGAGCCAGAGTGCCGGAGCGAGGGCCGCCACGCCGCAAAGGGCTGCCGCATAAAAAGGGCCGTGGCGTCCTTGGACGATCATGCGTTACTCCGCCACCACCAGTTCGACCGAAACACCGAGCTTTTCGGCCAGTGCCGCAAGGCGGCGGTCAGCAGTGGCCAAGGGTTCGCCGCGTTCGAGAGACAAGGCCAGGTAGAGGCAATCGTAGATTTTGTGGTTGTTGTCCATGGCGATATCGGTGGCTGAGCGGAGCAGTTCACGGTCGTCCACAAAGGTTCCGATCACCCGCTCCAGCGTTGCCAGTCTTGAAGCTATCGGCTCCGGCAATGCACCCGCTATCTTGACATATCTGAGCAGGACGTTTGTGGTCTCGACCAAGAGCAGCGACGGTGCCAGCAGCAATGCCGGCCTGACGCGCCGCGCCGACGCGGAGAACGGGGTTTCGATCAGCCAAGGCACGGCGACGCTCGCATCAATCACCATGAGGTTCGCCCGAAAACGTGTTCCGAGGCTCCTGATCTGCCTTGTGCTCCGCCCAGATTTTTTCCCACGTCTCGCGGTCGATGGGCTTCGATTTTGCCCGAATGGCATCAATCTCGGCCCAGGCTTCCTCACGCGTCATCCCCGCTTTTTCGCTGATGACCTCGCGCGCAAGCTGTTCGGTCGACACGCCCTTGGCCTTGGCACGCGCCTTGAAGCGTTCCAGCACATCGTCGGGAAGGTTGCGGATAACCATGCTCGCCATGGTTTTGTCTCCATTGATATCACGATGATATCATGGCCAGGCAAAGCAGCAAAGGGTCAGGTGGAGGCAGCGCGCACGGCCCGCCGCACCGCCTGGTCGAGTGCGCCGAGAAAACGCGAGCGGTCCTCGCGGGAGAAGGATGCGTTGAAACCCTTGCTCTCACCGGTCTCGCGCAGATGCTGTTTCAGGTCGCGCATGGCGACGGCCATGCCGATGCTTTCGGGTGTAAACGGCCTGCCTGTCGGGCCAAGCACATGCGCTCCCAGCGCCACGGTGCGGCTGGCAAGCGGGATATCGGCGGTGATGACAATATCGTTCGCCTGCGCGTTCTCGACGATCCAGTCGTCGGCGGCATCAGCGCCCTTCGACACGACCACATGTCGGATCATCGGATCGCGCGACGGCCGCAGGCCGCCATTCGCGACGAAGATTACCGGTAGGCCGTGCCGCTCCGCCACCTTGATCACTTCGTCCTTTACCGGACAGGCGTCGGCATCGACATAGACGGAGGGCAAGGCCATTGTCCGGACTTGGCTCAGTACACCACCACGCTGCGAATCGACTCGCCGGCATGCATGAGGTCAAAACCCTTGTTGATGTCCTCGAGCTTCAGCGTGTGGGTGATCATCGGATCGATCTGGATCTTGCCGTCCATGTACCAGTCGACAATCTTCGGCACGTCGGTGCGACCACGTGCGCCACCGAAGGCTGTGCCCATCCAGGTCCGGCCGGTGACGAGCTGGAACGGCCGGGTCGAAATCTCCTGGCCGGCGCCGGCGACGCCGATGACGACGGACTTGCCCCAGCCCCGGTGAGATGATTCAAGGGCTTGGCGCATCACCTTCGTGTTGCCTGTGCAGTCGAAGGTGTAGTCCGCGCCGCCGATCTGGTCGGCTCCGCGCTTGGTCATGTTGACGAGGTACGGCACGATGTCGCCGTCGACTTCCTTGGGGTTGACGAAATGGGTCATGCCGAAGCGCTCGCCCCACGCCTTCTTGTCGTTATTGAGGTCGACGCCGATGATCATGTCGGCACCGGCAAGCCGCAGGCCCTGAATGACGTTGAGGCCGATGCCGCCGAGCCCGAAAACGATGGCGGTCGCGCCGATCTCGACCTTGGCCGTGTTGATCACCGCTCCGATGCCGGTGGTGACGCCGCAGCCGATGTAGCAGATCTTGTCGAAAGGCGCGTCGGGGTTGACCTTGGCCAGCGCTATTTCGGGCAGGACGGTGTGGTTTGCGAAGGTCGAGCAGCCCATATAGTGGAAAATCTTGTCCTTGCCGATGGAGAAACGGCTGGTGCCGTCCGGCATGACGCCCTGGCCTTGGGTGCTGCGAATGGCGGTGCAGAGATTCGTCTTGCGCGACAGGCAGGACGGACAGGTCCGGCATTCCGGCGTATAGAGCGGGATGACGTGGTCGCCCTTCTTCAGAGATGTCACGCCCTTGCCGACATCGACGACGATTCCGGCGCCCTCATGGCCGAGAATAGCGGGGAAAATGCCTTCCGGATCCGCGCCCGACAGCGTGAACTCGTCGGTGTGGCAGATGCCGGTCGCCTTGATCTCGACCAGCACCTCGCCTTCGCGCGGGCCTTCCAGATCGACCTCCATGATCTCCAGCGGTTTTCCAGCGGCAATGGCTACGGCGGCGCGGGTTTTCATGGGCAGGCTCTCCAAAAGCGAAACAATCGAAATCGCGCGCAACGTTTCAGGTTTCCCCGCGGTGATCAAGTCTGCGAAGCGGCTTCGGCAAAGGAGAAGGCCACAGTTCTGTGAAGATGCCACGCAAGCGGTGGACAGACGGCCGGGGATGGCCGACCATCAGCTTGCCAGAATGCTATTTCAGCATTCATTCGGGCGAGTCGGTGAGGTAGGCCGCTTCGGGGTTCAAGCGCGGTCGTTGGAGGGCTGGGACAACTGTCCCCGGTCGGATTTCAATTTTCGAAATCATGCTTCGAAAGCAAGGATTTAACTTAATATGTTCATCCATCTTCGCGTTCATTCGGCCTACTCCTTGCTTGAGGGCGCATTGCCGCTCGGCAAGGTGGTCGGGCACGCGATCAAGGATAATGCGCCGGCTATAGCGGTGACCGACCGCAACAACCTGTTCGGCGCGCTGGAATTCTCGCAGAAAGCCAGCAAAGACGGCATCCAACCCATTATCGGCTGCCAACTGGATGTCGATTTCCTCGATGCCGAGACCGGCCAGAAGAGCGCTGCTCGCCGGGCGGGCCCCGAGCTTTCGCCGCTGGTGCTGATTGCCGCCAACGAGATTGGCTACACCAATCTCGTCCGGCTCGTCAGCCGCGCCTATCTCGACTCGCCCAATGGCGAGCCCGTCCACGTCAAGCTCGACTGGGTGGAAGCGCTCGCGGAGGGCATCATCTGCCTGACGGGCGGGCCGCGCGGGCCCATCGGCTCGGCCATCAAGGGCGACCGTGCTCCCGCGGCCGAACAGCGCCTTTTGGCGCTCAGGACCATGTTCGGCGACCGCCTCTATGTCGAGGTCGAGCGGCTCGCTGGCTACGACCGCAATCTCGAAGCTGCGACGATCGATCTGGCATACCGCCACGACCTGCCGCTGGTGGCGACCAATGAGGCGTTTTTCCCCGCGCGCGACGACTATGACGCGCATGACGCGCTGATCGCCATTGCCGAAGGCTCGGTCATTGCCGAGGACAATCGGCGACGGCTGACCACGGACAATTTTCTCAAGAGCCAGAAGGAGATGCAGGCGCTTTTTGCCGATCTGCCAGAAGCCATCGACAACACGGTCGAGATCGCCAGGCGCTGTTCCTACTACGTCAAGAACCGCGATCCGATCCTGCCGCGCTTCACCGGGGGCGATATCGCGGATTCAGCCGCTGCGGTGAAGGCGGAAGCCGACGAGCTGGCGCGGCAAGCGCGCGAGGGTCTGGCCATGCGGCTGGAGACACGCGGCCTGACGCCAGGCTACACGCCCGAGCAATATGCCGAGCGGCTGGAATTCGAGCTTGGCATCATCGAGCGCATGAAGTTCCCCGGCTACTTCCTGATCGTCGCCGACTTCATCAAATGGGCAAAGAACCAGGACATCCCGGTCGGACCGGGCCGCGGCTCCGGCGCAGGCTCGCTGGTTGCCTATGCGCTGACCATCACAGACGTCGATCCCCTGCGTTTCTCGCTGCTGTTCGAGCGCTTCCTCAATCCAGAGCGCGTCTCGATGCCCGACTTCGATATCGACTTCTGCCAGGATCGCCGCGAGGAAGTGATCCGCTACGTTCAGGCGCGCTATGGCCGCGACCAGGTGGGCCAGATCATCACCTTCGGTACGCTGCAGGCGAGGGCTGTCCTGCGCGACGTCGGGCGTGTGCTGCAAATGCCGTACGGACAGGTCGACCGGCTGTGCAAGATGGTGCCGGCCAACCCCGCCAACCCCGTCAAACTTGCCGACGCCATAGCCAACGAGCCGCGCTTTGCCGAGGAGGCGGAGCGGGAGCCGATCGTCCAGACTCTGCTGGATATCGCTCAGAAGCTCGAAGGGCTCTACCGCCATGCCTCCACCCATGCCGCCGGCATCGTCATCGGCGACAGGCCGCTGTCGGAACTGGTGCCGATGTACCGCGATCCGCGGTCGGACATGCCGGTTACCCAGTTCAACATGAAATATGTCGAGCAGGCCGGGTTGGTGAAGTTCGACTTTCTCGGCCTGAAGACCCTGACCGTGCTGGAAACAGCGGTGAAGCTGATCCGCAGGCGCGGCATCGACATCGATCTGGCACAGGTTCCGCTCGACGACCCGCTGACCTACGCCATGCTCTCGCGCGGCGAGACGGTGGGCATCTTCCAGGTTGAAAGTGCCGGCATGCGCAAAGCGCTGATCGGTATGCGGCCCGACCGGATCGAGGATATTATCGCGCTTGTCGCGCTGTACCGCCCCGGCCCGATGGAGAACATCCCGACCTACAATGCGCGCAAGCATGGCGAGGAGGAGATCGATTCGATCCATCCCAAGATCGACCATCTGGTGAAGGAGACCCAAGGGGTCATCGTCTACCAGGAGCAGGTGATGCAGATCGCGCAGGAGCTTTCGGGCTACTCGCTCGGCGAAGCCGACCTGCTGCGCCGCGCCATGGGCAAGAAGATCCGCGCAGAGATGGACAAGCAGCGCGAGCGCTTCGTCGATGGCGCGATGGCAGGAGGCGTATCAAAGCCCCAGGCCAATTTCATCTTCGATCTTCTGGCCAAGTTCGCCGACTACGGCTTCAACAAGTCGCACGCCGCAGCCTATGCCATTGTTTCCTACCAGACGGCCTATCTGAAGGCGCATTATCCGGTCGAGTTCCTCGCCGCCTCGATGACGCTCGATATGTCCAACACCGAAAAGCTGGCTGATTTCCGCCAGGATGCGATGCGTCTCGGCATCGATGTCGTGCCGCCTTCGGTGATGACGAGCTATCGCGATTTCGAAGTCAGCGAAAACAAGATTTTTTATTCGCTGGCTGCGCTCAAAGGCGTGGGCGAGGCCGCGGTGCATCACATCGTGGCCAAAAGGGCGGAAAAGCCGTTCACCAGCTTGGCCGATTTCTGCGAGCGCATCGACCCCAAGCTGGTTGGCAAGCGCGTCTTCGAGAGCCTCATCATGGCCGGTGCGCTGGACTGTTTCGGCCATGAGCGGGCGCAGATGATGGCCGGGCTCGAGCGCATGATGGGCCTGGCGTCGCTGGCGCAGGAAAACGCCGCATCCGGCCAGCACGACATCTTCGGCAGTGCCTTTTCCGGCCAGACGCCGACGCTGCACCTCCCGCATGCCGAGGCATGGCTGCCGGCGGACCGGCTGCACCGCGAATTCCAGGTCGTCGGCTTCTACCTGTCGGCGCATCCGTTGGACGAATACAAATCGGCGCTGGAAAAAATGCGCGTTCAGAACTGGACGGATTTTTCGGCCGCGGTGAAGCGCGGCGCCACCGCAGGGCGGCTGGCCGGCACGATCACGACCAAGCAGGAACGCAAGACCAAGACCGGCAACAAGATGGGCGTGGTGCAGTTCTCCGATGTCACCGGGCAGTTCGAGGCCGTGCTGTTTTCAGAAACGCTGGCGCAGTATCGCGACATGCTCGAAGCCGGCAAGTCGGTGGTCGTCACCGTCGCCGCCGAAGATCGCCCCGAAGGCGTCAACCTCCGTATCCAGACGGTGCAGTCGCTGGAAGACGAGGCAAGCCGGGTGCAGAAATCGCTGCGTATCTTCCTGCGCGATGCCGCACCGCTTGGCCTGTTGACCTCGCATCTTCAGGTCAGGGGCGAGGGCCAGGTCAGCTTCATCGTCATCAAGGACGATGCGCAGGGGGAAGTGGAAATCGAACTGCCGCAGCGCTGCCGGATTTCGCCGCAGGTCGCTTCCGCGCTGCGTGCTGTGCCAGGCGTGGTCGAGGTCGAGCTCGTTTGAGACGATAGAACTCAAGACCGATCCGTGAGTTTAGGAATTTATTCTTGACGGCGTGACGGTGTTCTGGTAGGGTTCAGCTATCGTCGGAAAAGTGTGATCGGCGAACGGCGCCGAGGGCGCGGGTCGGTGCCATTTGCGCCTACGGTACTTCCGCAACGATGCTGTCTTTGTTTCTCTTTCTGTTGAGATTCAAAAGGTTGCCGGAGAGAATGAGAGCGGCGCCGCAGGCCGTGAAGATGTCGATCTGTTCGGCATAGAGCAGCCAGCCGACCAGTGCCGATAGCGGCAAACGAACGAAATCCATCGGCATCACCACAGTTGCATCGGCATGGGCCAGTGCGCGGGCCATGCAGTAATGCGAAAACGATCCTGAAAACGCGATCAGCACGATCCACGGCCAGATCTCCATCGGCACCGGCCGCCAGACAAGGAGGGCTGGGATGGCCCCGAAGATCGATTGCAGGACGAGCATCCAGAACATGATGCGCAGCGCGCTCTCGGTACGCGTCAGCGACTTGGTCATGGTGAACGAGATGCCGAACACGACGGCTGCGGCGAGCACTACGACATGGCCGAGTTGAAGCGTTTCCAGCGACGGACGCATGATGACGATAACGCCGAGGATGCCGAGCGCAATGGCTGCGATGCGCGACCGGGTCAGGCGCTCACCCAAAAAAGCCGCGGCCAGCAGCGCGGTCCAGATCGGTGTGGTGAACTCGATGGAGATCAGTTCGGCGAGCGGAATCAGCGTCAGCGCGAACAGCCACCCGGCCTGTCCGATATAGTGCGCGGCGTTGCGGCCTATATGCTCCGGCAGACGCTGCGTGCGCATCGCGCGCAGGCCGCCTGCCATATAGACGAACGGCGTCAACATGAGCAGGCCGGTGACCGAGCGCATTTCCATCACCTGCAAGACGTCGAGCACGCGCGTGGTGGCGCGGCCGGAGATCGCCATGAGGATGAGCGAGAGAACCGACGCGCCCATCCAAAGCGCGGCCAGCATCGTGGATTGCTGTTGTTTCATATACGCTCTGTGGCAAGCGTCGGCGCGCACCGCAACCGCGAATGGGATGAATCGACTGGACCAGATGCGGTCGGAGCAGTCAGTCGTCCAGTGGCTCCGGCGGATGGGCATTGCGCCCCTTGCCGAAGGTGTAGCCTGTTTCCACAGCCTTGCGCCCGAACTTGTCACGTAAGGAATCGATGGCGCCTTCGGCCAGAGCGCGCTTTCGGGCCTGCTGGTCGACCAGATCGGGAGGGTCGGCCTTGCCGTCATCGGAGAGGTCGCTGACGCCGATGCCGAGCAGGCGATAGCGCGTGCCGTCGGTTTCCTTGGACAGCATCTGCAGGCCGGTCTGGAAAATGCGGTCCGCGAGCCGCGTCGGGTCGGCGAGTTGCCGGTTGCGGGTGCGGGTCTTGAAATCCTGGGTCTTGAGCTTGAGCACCACCGTGCGGCCTGCGATGCCGGCCTTCTTCAAACGCAAGGACACCTTTTCCGACAGCGCACGGAGGACCGGCACCAAATCTCCCGTTGCAGCCAGATCGGTGTCGAAGGTGGTCTCGGCCGAGACGCTCTTGGCCTCGTGATCGGGCGAGACGCGGCGTTCGTCCTGGCCGCGCGACAGATAGAAAAGGCGGTTGCCCATCGTTCCGTAGCGTCGCATCAGGTCCGACTGATCGATCTTCTGCAACTGGCCTATCGTCCGCAGCCCGTCGCGCTCCAGCGTGGCGGCAAAGGCCTTGCCGACGCCCCAGATCATCGTCACCGGCTGCTCGGCCAGAAAGCCCACGGCTTCCTCGCGGCCGATGACCGAGAAGCCGCGTGGCTTGCGGAAGTCGGAAGCTATTTTTGCGAGGAATTTGCAATAGGACAGCCCAGCCGAGACGCTGATGCCGATCTCTTTCTCCACGCTGCGGGCGAATCGCGCCAGCACCAGCGCCGGCGGCTGACCGTGCAGGCGCTCGGTCCCGGACAGGTCGAGAAAGGCTTCATCGATGGAGACGGGTTCGACCAGCGGCGTCAGCGCCTGCATCATGGCGCGCACCTCGCGCCCGACGCGGACATACTTTTCCATGTCCGGTTTGATCACAACAGCTTCGGGACAGGCTTCCAATGCCTTGAACATCGGCATGGCCGAGCGCACGCCATTGATCCGGGCGATGTAGCAGGCCGTGGAGACGACGCCGCGCTTGCCGCCGCCGATGATGACGGGCTTGTCCTTCAAGGTGGGATTGTCGCGCTTTTCCACCGCAGCATAGAACGCGTCGCAGTCGATATGGGCGATGGCCAGGCTGTAGAGTTCGGGATGCCGAAGCAAGCGAGGGCTGCCGCATGCCGTGCAGCGCCGCGTCTCCGCCCGCTGGAGAGCAAGGCAGTCTCTGCAGAAGCCTTGACCGGACGCGTTGACGGGCATGTACCTTCAGCCGAACAGAAAGGGAACGGTTGCAACATTAGGCGAGCTGAAGCGCCCGAACAAGAGGCGAGGACACCACCACTGACAGCGTCCCGTTCCTTGAACGCAGAGGCTTGCGCGAGATGCCCAAGCTCAGATGCCGAGCGCCTTCTCGATGGACGGTGCCGCCGTTTTCCAATCGTCCGCGACGGCAATGTCGGCGGGCAGCGGCGGCATCACGGCGCGCATGGCGCCGTAGGACATGAGGTTGACCAAGTGAGCATCGGCAACGAAGTCCCGCACCGAAAGCAGGTTCTTGGGGATGTCGTCGACGAAGGCGACCGGCCGCTTGTCCGGGCCGCGCAGCTTCAGGATGGCCGGTCCCTTCGGCATTTCCGTGGTCAGAAGCGGGTAGGGGAAGCCAAGTGCATCGAGATGAGCCCGACGCACCGGACGATGCCGGTGGGGCATGGCGGTCAGCATCACGATTTCGGCGTTTCGGCTCAGCCGTGCGATGGTCTCGGCGGCATCGGCGGCGGCCGTCTGCCACTCCGCCTGGACAGCGAAGAAGGTGTCGAGATGCTCTGCGACCTCCGAGGGTTCGACCTTCTGCCTGTCGCTGCGCCTGACGACGTTCTGGAACAGGCTGAATGTCGCGAGACCAAGCTCAAGATCGATGGATTCGAGATAGCGCATGAAGGGTTGAACGAATTCCAGCACGACTTCGTCGACATCGAGGACCAGCAGAGGGCGGTCGTCGCTGGCCAGTTCCGCGATCTGGCGGGCTGTTTCGGGATCGTCGCTCATATCGATTGGTCGTAACTGTGGTCGCCCAGCGGCAGCTGCCGCGCCGCCTTCACCACCTCGGCAGGCGACAGGCCGCTGTCCTCGGCGAACCGCAGCAAGGTCGGCTCATGCGCGACGATGAACTGCATGACGCCTGCGAGAAACCCGGGTTCGGCGGCCGCGGCGCGGATGTTGCGTATTTCGATCCCAGTCAAAGCCAGGAATCGCGGCAAAAGTTCGGGATCGGCGGCGATAAAGCCGAGCGCCTGGATGGCGACCGCATCGCTTCCGCCTGCTTGGGGTTGTGAATCCTGCAAAAAACACTCCATATTCTGTCTTGATGGCCTAAACGCCTCGACGCCGGACTGCAAGGCGGAAGAGCTATGGGCAAATAGGCAGGATTCTCTGCGTCAGGTTTCCGTTTCGTCAATGTTCTACGGCTATAACGTGACTACCGGGTTTATGGGATCTGTGACAAGGCGGTTTCGCCCTTGCAGGCAATACTGCGGGTGGATTGAATGGCAAAAAAAGTGATGATCGTCGAGGATAACGAGCTCAACATGAAGCTCTTCCGCGACCTGATCGAGGCGAGTGGTTATGAGACCGTGCGCACACGCAACGGGCTCGATGCGCTGAATCTTGCCCGCACCCACCGTCCCGACCTGATCCTGATGGACATCCAGTTGCCGGAAGTTTCCGGTCTGGAGGTGACCAAATGGCTGAAGGAGGATGACGAGTTGCGCAAAATACCCGTTATCGCGGTCACTGCCTTTGCCATGAAGGGCGACGAAGAGCGCATTCGCCAGGGGGGCTGCGAGGCTTATATTTCCAAGCCTATTTCTGTCCCCCGATTCATAGAGACGATAAAATCCTATCTCGGTGACGCGTGACACGCATGTCTCCTGGCGTAAGGGATTGTTGACATGACAGCGCGCATCCTGGTGGTCGACGATGTACCGACCAATGTGAAACTGTTGGAAGTTCGGCTGCTGGCCGAATATTTCGAGGTGGTATCGGCCACCAACGGGACGGACGCGATTCGCGCCTGCGAGACCGGCAAGATCGACGTCGTTCTGCTCGACGTCATGATGCCCGGCATGGACGGATTCGAAGTCTGCCGGGTGCTCAAGGCGGATCCGGCCACCTCGCATATCCCCGTGGTGATCATAACGGCGCTCGGCGACGTCAGCGATCGCATTCAGGGCCTTCAGGCGGGCGCGGATGATTTCCTCACCAAGCCGGTCAACGCCCTGCAACTGATCACGCGCGTGAAAAGCCTGGTCCGGCTCAAGATGCTCACCGACGAGCTGCGGCTGCGTGCCTCGACCACCCACGATTTGAGGATGGAAGAACTCCTCAACAGGACATTTCATTCCGAGGAGACCCTGCCGCGCGTCCTTCTGATCGACGAGCAGGAAGACTCTTCCGGCGCCATTGTCGAAATGCTCGACCAGACGATGCGGCTGGATGTCGTTGCCGATCCCGCAGAGGGTTTCGCCAGAGCCGCTGAAGTCAATTACGAGTGCGTGCTGGTCGCCTCCAGCGAGACCGGATCCGATCCGCTGCGTGTGTGTTCGCAACTGCGCTCACTGGACAGGACGCGTTTCCTGCCGATCATCCTGCTCGCGGATGCCGGCGACGAGGCGCGCGTCATGCGCGGTCTCGAGCTCGGCATCAACGATTATCTGACCCGGCCCATCGACGAGCTCGAGCTGACGGCCCGCATCCGCACCCAGGTTCGCCGCAAACGCTACAACGACCAGCTTCGCCTCAGCGTCGCCCAGACCATTGAAATGGCCGTGACGGACCCGCTGACCGGGTTGCACAACCGCCGCTATCTCGACAGCCATCTTCAGACGCTGGTCGACCGGGCGATCGTCCGCAAGCGGCCGCTTTCGGTGATGATAACCGATCTCGATCGTTTCAAGGTTATCAACGATACTTATGGCCATCTGGGCGGCGACGAGGTTCTGCGGGAGTTTGCGCGCCGGCTGAGACAGAATGTGCGCGGCATGGACCTGGCGTGCCGATACGGCGGCGAAGAGTTTGTCGTCGTCATGCCGGACACCGACAACGCGGCGGCCGCAAGAGTTGCAGAGCGTATCCGCGCGGAGATCGAGCGCATGCCGTTCGAGATGGTCAGCATCGGAAAATCGGCGCCCGTTACGATCAGTGTCGGCGTCGCGTCGGTGAATTTCGAAGGCGATACAGTTCTCGACATCATGAACAGAGCCGATCTGGCGCTCTATCAAGCAAAGAACAGCGGGCGCAACCGCGTGGTTGCTACTGCCGCATAGTTCATTTTAGAACGTTATTGTCACAAAACGGGACGAAAGTCTCTTATTGAGACAGACATTCGCTTTTCAACCAACGCTGACCTTCCCGAGCACTGCTCAGCTCTTAAGAAGTCCTTGATTTTCGGCAGTTGCTGCGCGACTGTCGCGACATCGCGGATGTCATTCTTAAAGACACCGCAGTATAAAAATGCCCCATGACGCTCAGGTCCGCCGCATCTCCTGGGTTCTGTGGGGTCGGTCGGCCGACGCTGATAACAGCGGCATCCTCGTACCGCTTTCGGACTGTCGGCCGACCCCTTTTTTCTCACCAAAGCCCAGACATGAAAATGCCGCCCGAAGGCGGCATCGTCGCATCGATGAAGAAACCAGATTACTTGATCTTGGTTTCCTTGAACTCGACATGCTTCTTCGCAACCGGGTCGTATTTGCGGAACGACAGCTTGTCGGTCTTCGTACGGCTGTTCTTGCTCGTCACATAGAAGAAACCGGTGTCTGCGGTCGACAGAAGCTTGATCTTGATATTTGCTGCCTTGGCCATGATCTCGTCCGTTGGTGCTCTTGTGTTGAAACCGCTTCTAGACGGGAAAATCACCCGGACGCGGAAAACCTGGCGCGACACATAAAGATCGTGCCTCAAAAGTCAACCCGAGACTTTGCCTCGACCGACCAGAAGCCGCGATGCGGCAAGCACAACATAACAGGCGAAGAAGATTGCGAGTGCCCAGCTGAAGCCGTGGGCGCCGAAAAGATCCATGCCGAGGCCGATCGTTTGCGGTCCCAGAATCATGCCGATGCCGTAGCAGAAGATGAAGGCGGCATTCGCGGAGGCGAGGTCGTGGCCGGAAAGCTGCGAGCCGAGATGAGCCAGGCCGACCGTATAGAGGGCTGCGACCACGCCGCCCCAGACAAACAGGAGGCCGGCCAGGACATACCAGTTGCCTGCGACGAAGGGGATCGCAACGGTGCCGACCAGGCCCACCGCCGCGCAGGCGAGCAGGAGCCAGCGGCGGTCGCGTACCCGGTCGCTGAGCATGCCGATCGGGATCTGCAGGATGACGTTGCCAAGTCCGATCATGGTCAGAAGCAAGGCTGCGTCGCCTTCGGAATAGCCGATGCGATTGCCATAGACCGGAAACAGCGTGAAACCGCCGGTTTCGACGGCTCCGAAGACGAGGACGGCGGCCGTTGCCGTCGGAACCAGCCATGTGTAGCGCAGGAAGCCGCGCGTGCTGCCGCCCAGCGACAGTCTTGGACTTTCCTTGCGCGCCAGAAAGACCGGAATGGCGGCGATGGTGACAAGCACACAGGTGACGCCGAACGGCAGGAAACCGCCGCTGCCGATGATGGAAAAAATCCAGGGTCCGACTGCGAAGCCCAGCGAAAGCACCGTCGCATAGATTCCAAGCACAAGACCTCGCCGGTGCGGCGGAGCCGAGGTGCTGATCCAGAATTCCGACAGGATGAACAGGATGGTGAGAGCGATATGCAAGATCGCCCGCAGCGGAAACCACATCCAGAAATAGGGTGAAAAATGGAAGCCGACGAAGGCAGCCGCACCGGCGAAGATAGCCAGAAGCATAGTCGGAACAACACCAAGTCGTGCCGCCAGAGGTGTTGCGAGCGGGGCGGCGGCAATCGAGGCGATGCCGGCGACCGCGCTGTTGAGACCGATCATCGAGGCGGAATGGCCGCGCGATTCGAGGATGATGCTCAATAAAGGCGTGCCGAGGCCGATGGCGATGCCGACCACGCTGATCGAGGCGATGGCGGCCGATATCGAGCGCCACTGGATGCGCTCGGGATGCGCCGCGGATGTCTGTTCAGTCATGACCGTGGCTAAAGCAGTTCGCGCAGGAAGCGGTTGTTCAGCATCCGGTAGAAGGGCACCTGCACGGGATCGGCCAGCTCCGAGTCGGTCTCCAGACGGCTTCGAAGATCGGACAGGACGGTCTTCGTGATCTGTGGCAAATCCTGCTCGACGGCCTGGTCGAAGGTCAGCCAGGCGCATTCCTCCAGTTCGTCGGTCGGCCCGCCCTCGGGCAGTTCAAGCGCCACGCTGCTTCTCCACGCAGTGAAGAACCAGGTATCGTAGCGCCTGACGCGTCCCGGCGGCGTGATCGCGCGAGCGACCACGCGCAGCCCCGCCAGCGACGGCCTGACGCCGTGGTCGGCAAAGCCCTGCCAATCCGGCCGGCCGGCAACGAAATCGCCGCGTTCGCCGATCAGCAAGCCCGCCTCCTCATAGGTCTCTCGGATCGCCGACAGGGCAATTGCGCGGGCACGCGCGGCCGTGGTGCGACCGGTGCGCAGCTTGAGTTCGTCGGCGGGGTCCAACCCCTTGACCACGGCGATACGACTGTCGGCGGGATCGGTGCGACCGCCCGGGAAGACGAACCGTCCCGGCATGAAAGCGTGTCTCTCATGGCGTTTGCCCATCAGCACACGCACGTCGCCATCGGCATGACGGTCAAGCAGAATCAGGGTGGCAGCATCTCGGGGACGCAGAGCCTTGCCCTTCTTGAGCGCAAAATCCTTGTTCTCGACCTTGTCGAGTTCGGTGCGCGTCATGCCTTCCATGGACAAACCTCAATTTAATTCACGTCGAGCGAAGCTCTGCGGCATGCCGCGTCTACTGTAGTTCAGGATGCGTTTCCAAACGCTCCTCTTCGTCACCGAAGCCGTGCATATACAGCGCCCATTGCAGTCCAACGACAGCGCCTTTGCAAGGACGGAGCAGGACAAGCGACGATATGATCGTCAGCGGCACCCAGATGGCCAGATGCGACCACATGGACATGGTGCTGACGGCTTCGATGGCCATGAAAGCCCCGACGACGATGTGGCCGACGACAAGCACGACCAGATAGGCGGGAAGATCGTCGGCGCGATGGTGATGGATCTGCTCGCCGCAGACCTCGCATTCATCCACGGTCTTGACGAAGGACTGGAACAGACGGCCTTCGCCGCAGCGCGGACATTTGCCCAGAATTCCGCATTTGATCGCTTCCCATACCTGGCGTTTGGGTCGCGCCACCGGTGCTTCGCCGCCGAAAACCTGCTGCTCCATCACGACCTCCGCTTGTGCCCGCTTCCGCCGCGCCGTGGTTGCGACGCCCGCGAGCGGCTCTTCTGGCCCTTGGACTTGTGGAACGACCGTTTCGAGCCGGGCAGGGGCTTGGGTTCGCTCAACATCTCGAAGCGGATAGCGCCCGCAAGCGGCGCAATTTCGACCAGCTTGACCTGAACGCTGTCGGCGAGCTGGTAGCCTTTTCCGCTGCGCTCGCCGAACAGCGCACGCGCTGCCTCATCGAACACGAAATAATCGTCGCCCAATGTCGAAATAGGAATGAAGCCGTCGGCGCCGAACTGCGGCAGCATCACGAACAGACCCGACTTGGTGACACCGGAGATGCGCCCGTCGAACGCCTCGTTGACACGCTCGGCGAGATAGCCGGCCGTCAGGCGGTCGACGGTGTCGCGCTCCGCCGCCATCGCGCGGCGCTCGCTCTGGGAAATGAGACCGGAAATCTCTTCGAGCCTGTCTTCCTCCACCTGCGTAAGCCCATCGGAGCCGAGGCCGAGCGCCGAGATCAGCGCACGGTGGACGATGAGGTCGGCATAGCGGCGGATCGGCGAGGTGAAATGCGCATAGCGCCGGAGATTCAGGCCGAAATGGCCGATATTGTCCGGATTGTACTCGGCCTGGCTCTGCGAGCGCAGAACGACTTCATTGACGAGCTGTTCGTTATCCGCGCCGCGCACCCGCTCGAGAATGCCGTTGAACTGGCCTGCCCGTATCTGGGCGCCACGCGCCAGCGACAGGCCGATGGTCTGCAGGAATTCGCGCAGCGATTCCTGCTTGGACAGCGAGGGAACGTCGTGAATGCGGTAGATCAGCCGCTGCTTCTTGTTTTCAAGCGTTTCAGCGGCCGCCACATTGGCCTGGATCATGAACTCTTCGATCAGCTTGTGCGCATCCAGGCGCTCGGGGACGATGACGCGATCCACGGTGCCGTCCGGCTTGAGCAAAATCTTGCGCTCGGGCAGATCGAGTTCCAGCGGTTCGCGCGCCTGGCGGCCCCGCTTGAGCAAATCATAGGCCGCCCATAGCGGCTTCAGGATTGTGTCGAGGATCGGATCGGTCTTGTCGTCCGGCACGCCGTCGATTGCCGCCTGGGCCTGCTGGTAGGAAAGCTTTGCCGCCGACTTCATCATGATGCGGTGGAACGAGTGCCGGATTTTCCGGCCCTCGGCGGAGAACGTCATCCTCACGGCCAGCGCGGGACGGTCCACCAGTTCCTTCAGCGAGCACAGATCGTTGGAAATCCGCTCCGGCAGCATCGGTACGACGCGGTCGGGGAAATAGACGGAATTGCCGCGCCGAAGCGCCTCGCGGTCGAGGGCGGAGCCGGGCGTGACATACGCTGCGACATCGGCGATGGCCACAGTGGCGATGATGCCGCCCTGGTTGTTCTCGTCCGAATCCGGCTCGGCAAAGACCGCGTCGTCGTGGTCCTTGGCATCCGCCGGGTCGATAGTGATAAGCGGAAGGTCGCGCCAATCCTCGCGACCCCGCAGGCTTGCAGGCTCGACGCGCTCGGCTTCCTCAAGGGTCTCCTGCGGCCAGACATAGGGAATGTCATGGGCGTGAATGGCGATCATTGAGACCGCCTTTTCATTGGTCAGGGAGCCGAGAACCGAGATAACCTTGCCGCGTGGCAGGCCGTAACGGCTGGAATTGCCCGCCTCGACCTCGACCAGGTCGCCCGGTTCGGCGCCGTTGCGGAAATCCTTTTCGATCACCAGTTCCGGCTGACGCCGCTCGACCGGCTCGATGCGGTACGTGCCGTCTTCGAGGATGCGGAACACACCCAAGGTCGTGTCCTTGCGATGCTCGAACACCTTCATCACCCGCGCCGTATAGGCGGGCTGGTCGGGCTCGCCGAGATAGTCCTCGGCCGGAAACGTCTTGGCCAAAACGCGGTCACCGACGCCGGGCGCGGTCGCCGCGTCGGTCTTGCGGATGCGGATTGCGACCAGCGGGCCGTCGGCTTGTTCGGAGGGCCGGGCAAGAAGCGTGCCTTCGTCGTCGCGCCCGAAAATATCGAGTACGGCGACATGGGCAAGCGCGCCCGGGCGCGTCAGCCGCTTACGATTGCCGGCCAGCAGACCTTCATCCTGCAACTCGCGCAGCGTGTCTTTCAGCCAGGGCCGGTCGTCGCCTTTCAGCCCAAAGGCCTTGATGATCTCGCGCTTGCCGGCGCGATCCGGATTTTCGGCAACGTATCGCAGGATATCGTCACGGGACGGACGATAGGACGTGCCGCCTTCGGCTCCGCCGGCGCGGCTTTTGCCGGTCTTGGTTCCGGGAATTTTCCGCGCCACGCTGGTCAGCCTTTTTTCTTCGCCGGGGAGGGCTGCTTCTTTGCCGGAGCAGACTTCGCCTTTGCCGGAGCAGACTTCGCCGCGCTGGCCGACTTTGCCGGCTTCCTGGCAGTGCTGGCTGACTTCGCCGGTTTCTTCTTCGTCGTGCCGCCATCCTTGCCCTGCTTTTCGGCAATCAGCGCCAGGGCTTCCTCAAGCGTGATCGTGGCGGGGTCCTTGCCCTTCGGCAGCGTCGCATTGACCTTGCCAAAATTGACGTATGGACCGTATTTGCCGTCGCGCACGACGATCTTGCCGCCGCCATCGGGATGGTCGCCGAACTCCTTGAGGGCCGCGGCGGCTGTGCGGGCGCCCTTGCCCTTGGACTGCTTTTCCGCAAGCACCGTCACGGCGCGGTTCAGGCCGATCGAAAACACATCCTCGATGCTCTCGAGATTGGCATAAGTGCCGTCGCACAGGACGAAGGGCCCATACCGCCCGAGTCCGGCGGAGATCATCTTGCCGCTTTCGGGGTGCTTGCCGACATCGCGCGGAAGAGAAAGCAGCGCAAGCGCCTTCTCATGGTCGATCGAATCCGTGGTCCAGCCCTTCGGCAGGCTGGAACGCTTGGCTTCCTTGCCTTCGCCGCGCTGGACATAAGGACCGAAACGGCCGCTGCGCAGGGTGATCTCTTCCTTGGTATAGGGGTCGACGCCCAGCGCCTTGGTGCCGTCTTCAAGCCCTGCCGCATCGCCGTTGCCGTTGGTGCCGTCGCCGCCGAGCTGACGGGTAAAGCCGCAATCGGGATAGTTCGAGCAGCCGACGAAAGCGCCATATTTGCCGAGCTTCAGCGACAGGTTGCCCGTGCCGCATTTCGGACAGATGCGCGGATTCGAGCCATCTTCGCGTTCAGGAAAGACCAGCGGTGCGAGTTCTTCGTTGAGCGCGTCCAGCACCTCGGTGACGCGAAGTTCCTTGATGTTCTCCACGGCTTTGGAGAAGTCGTTCCAGAAATCGCGCAGTACCTCGCGGTAAGCGAGCTTGCCGTCGGAAATCTCGTCCAGCCGCTCTTCAAGAGCTGCCGTGAAGTCATATTCGACATAACGCTCGAAGAATCCCTCCAGGAAGGCTGTGACCAACCGACCCTTGGCCTGCGGCGTCAGCCTGCGCTTGTCGACTGTGACGTATTCGCGGTCCTCAAGCGTCTTCAGCGTCGATGCATAAGTCGAAGGGCGGCCGATGCCGAGCTCTTCCATCTTCTTGATCAGCGATGCTTCCGAATAGCGGGGCGGCGGCTCCGTCGTATGTTGGGTGGCGTTGATCGCCTCGCGCTTCATCGTCTCGCCGGAGCGGATTTCGGGGAGGCGCTTGTTTTCCTCGTCCTCCGAATCCTCTTCCTTGTGATCCGTGTAGGCGGCGATGAAGCCGTCGAAACGCATCACCGAACCGACGGCACGCAGATTGGCATGGCGGCCACCGTTGGTCGCCTCGATCTCCACCGTCGTGCGCTCGAATTCCGCAGGCTGCATCTGGCTGGCGATGGCGCGCTTCCAGATCATCTCGTAGAGCCGGGCCTGGTCGGCATCGAGATATTTGCTGACGTCGGACGGCAGCCGCGAGAAGTCGGTCGGGCGGATCGCTTCGTGGGCTTCCTGCGCGTTCTTGGCCTTCGCCGAATAATAGCGCGGCTTTTCGGGCAGATACTTGTCGCCGAATTCCTTGCCGATGGTCGCACGGGCAGCCGATATCGCCTCGGGCGCCATCTGCACGCCGTCGGTACGCATATAGGTGATGAGACCGGCCGTCTCGCCGCCGATGTCGAGACCTTCATAGAGCCTCTGCGCAACCTGCATGGTGCGGTTCGCGGAGAAACCGAGGCGCGAAGACGCGGCCTGTTGCAGCGTCGAGGTGGTGAAGGGCGGTCCGGGGTTGCGCTTGGCCGGCTTGGCCTCGACCGATGCGGTGCTGAATGACGCGCCTTCCAGCATCGACCGGATGTCATCGGCCTGAGCTTTCGACGAAATGTCGAGCCTCTGCAGCCTCTTGCCTTCGAACGCCGTCAGCTTCGCCTCGAACTGCTCGGCGCGCGGCGTGCCCAGGATGGCAGCGATCTGCCAGTATTCGACGGCGATGAAACGCTCGATCTCAGCTTCACGGTCGCAGACCAGGCGAAGCGCTACCGACTGCACACGACCGGCTGAACGCGCGCCCGGCAGCTTGCGCCACAGGACCGGCGACAGGGTGAAGCCGACGAGATAATCCAGCGCGCGACGGGCCAGATAGGCATCGACGAGTGCGACGTCGATCTGGCGCGGGTTGGCCATGGCCTCGAGCACCGACTGCTTGGTGATGGCGTTGAACACCACGCGACTGACCGGCTTGTCCTTGAGCACGCGCTTTTGCTTGAGCACCTCCAGAACGTGCCAGGAAATCGCCTCGCCTTCGCGATCCGGATCGGTGGCGAGGATCAGGCCGTCGGCCTCTTTTACCGCCTTGGAAATATCGGCGAGGCGCTTGGAGGAGGCGCCATCGACCGCCCAGGACATCGCAAAGTCCTCATCGGGGCGCACGGAGCCGTCTTTCGCCGGGAGGTCGCGGACATGGCCGAACGATGCCAGAACCTTATAGTTCTTGCCGAGATATTTGTTGATCGTCTTGGCTTTGGCCGGCGATTCTACGACGACAACGTCCATGGGTACTCATGATTTCCGGCGGTTACAGTCCAGATCAGACTTTCTGCACGCCTTTTATTGATATCGTTCGCCCGTCAAATGGCCGTGCTTTTTCAATCGGTCAAGGGGCGGCGGCGAAATCGACCTTTTCAGCTGACTACAACCATAGATTTCTTTTTAGGAAATATTGCAATCTAGGATAAATATCTTAAGCTGCGACCCGTGATCAAGTTTGTGATTTTACGGCGCAGCCTCCGGACAAATCAGCATCTTTTTCGAAAGCGCTAGCAGGACAAGGAAGGCATTCTTGCATGCATCAGACGGCTACTGGACAGAGGAAGATCGCAACACTTGAATATGTGCACTCGATGCTCGGCCAGTTGCGCATGATGGCCGAAAAAGAACGCTGTCCGATGCTCGCATATTATATTGAGATGGCGTTCATCGAAGCTGGCGAGGTCGTCCGCAGCGAATCGGCATCAGTCCAGCCCCGCAAGAAGTGACACCGACCCGCCGGCATGACGTTCGAGACGCCCCGCCAGATCGAGCTCAAGCAGAATCATGAAGACCTGAGCCGGATGCAGTTCCGTATGACGAATGATCTCGTCCACGCCCGTCGGCGTCGGTCCGAGCGCCTCGATCACCCGGCTCCTGTCGTCCTCGGCTGGCAAGGGCACGGATCCGAAATCCGGCGGCTCTTCCAGCGTCATCGTTGACACGCCTTTTTTTGCGATCGGCCGCAAGGCGTCGAGTACATCGGCAACCTCGGTGACGAGGATGGCGCCGTCCTTGAGCAGGCGATTGGTGCCGGCGGCCCTTGGGTCGAGGGGAGAGCCTGGCACAGCGAAGACCAGCCGCCCCATCTCGTTGGCGAGGCGCGCGCTGATCAACGACCCGGACCGGTCCGCCGCTTCAACGACGATCAAACCGAGCGACATGCCGGCGACGATGCGGTTGCGGCGCGGGAAATCCTGGGCGCGCGGCTTCCAGCCGAAAGGCATTTCGCTGACGGCGGCGCCGCGGGCGACGATCTCATCGAAAAGCCCGGCATTCTCCGGCGGATAGATGCAGTCGAGACCGCCAGCCAGCACTGCGACGGTTCCGGTGGCGAGGCTGCCTTGATGTGCGGCGGTGTCGATGCCGCGCGCAAGGCCCGACACGACGCTATATCCAGCGGAGCCAAGGTCATAGGCGAGCTTCCTCGCAAACTTGATGCCGGCCAGCGAGGCATTTCTGGCGCCGACGATGGCGATGGCTGGCAATGCAAAGACGGAGGTGTCGCCCTTCACCGAGAGCAGCGGCGGCGGATGGTCCATGTTGCGCACGACCGGCGGATAGTCGGGTTCGCCGATGGCGACGAAACGGCCGCCGAAGCGGTGCAAGGCTTCGATCTCGCGCTCAGCGTCGTCCACCGAGGGGATTGTCACGACGCGCTTTGCGCCGCCCGACAGCATCAGTTCCGGCAGCATCGCGATAGCCGCTTCCGCCGAGCCGAATCGGTTGACCAGATCGCGAAAACTCGCCGGCCCGACATTGGGCGTGCGGATGAGCCGAAGCCAGTTGATCCGTTGCCGATCTGTCAGGCGGGGACCGGCGCCGGCTTGCTTCATCCCTTTGAGCCGATCCGGCTTTCGGTTCCCGCCATGAGACGGGAGATGTTGGCGCGGTGCTTGATGAAAACGATCACGGTCATGACCGTGAACAGCCCTGCAATGCGCGGCTCACCGAGGATATAGAGCGATACCGGAACGGCAATCGCGGCACACAGAGCCGACAGCGACGAATAGCGGCTGATGAAGGCGACCAGCAGCCAGATCACGGCGAACAGCAGCGCCACCGGCCAATACAGGCCGATCAGCACACCAAGATAGGTGGCGACACCCTTGCCGCCTTTGAATTTGAGCCAGACCGGATAGAGATGGCCGATGAAGGCGCCGAGACCGGCGGCGAGCGCGGGCTCGACGCCCCATTGCAGAGCTACCAGCACCGCGACCGTGCCTTTCAGCATGTCGAGGATCAGCGTCGCAGCGGCCAGCTTCTTGTTGCCGGTGCGCAGGACATTGGTCGCGCCGATGTTGCCGGAGCCGATGTTGCGAACGTCTCCAAGGCCTGCCGCGCGGGTGATCAAAAGGCCGAAGGGGATGGAGCCCAGCACATATCCAAGCACCAGAGCTGCGACCAGGATATGCGTCGCAGTCGGAAAAATCTCGTCCGGCATCAAAGTCTTAGTCCCCGTAGGCTTCCGGCCTGCCCCAATTCAGGCCTGAAATACTGTGCGTCCGCCCACGAGCGTTTGCAAGACCCTGCCTTGCAGGCGGGCGCCTTCGAAACAGCTGTTCTTGGAGCGGGACCGCAAATCTTGCTCCCGAACCACCCAGGGCTCGTCGAGATCGACAACAGCGAGATCGGCGGCAGCGCGGGGCTTCAGCGTTCCGCCAGGCAGGCCGAACAGACGTGCCGGGGCGCTGGAAACCGCGTCGATCAGCCGAAGCAGGGGAACTTCGTCGTTGTGGTGATGCCGCAGCACCACGCCCAGAAGCGTTTCCAGCCCGACCGCGCCGGCGGCGGCATCGGAAAAGGGCAGGCGCTTGGTGTCGACGTCCTGCGGATCGTGCGAGGAGACGACGATGTCGATGGTGCCGTCCCTGAGCGCATCGACCATCGCCAGACGGTCCTCTTCCGCGCGCAGCGGCGGCGCAAGCCGGAAGAAGGTGCGGTATTCTCCGACATCGTGCTCGTTCAGCGCCAGACTGTTCACCGACACGCCGGCGGTTACTTTGACGCCGTCGGCCTTGGCCTTTGCAACTGCGGCGGCAGACATCGCGGTTGATATCTTTGCGGCGTGGTAGTTGCCGCGCGTCAGCCTTGCGAGCGCGATGTCTCGCTGCAGCGGAATCAGTTCGGCCTCGCGCGGAATGCCGGAGAGGCCGAGCCAGCTTGCGTAGAGCCCTTCGTTCATCACACCCGATGAGGCAAGGTCCGCATCCTGCGTTTCGTGCATGATGACGGCGCCGAAATCGCGCGCATAGGTGAGCGCGCGGCGCATGACCATGGCGCTGCCAATGGTGTGCCGGCCGTCGGTGAAGGCAACGGCACCGGCTTCGCGCAGCAGGCCGAATTCGGTCATCTCGTGGCCGTCGAGCCCTTTTGTGATGGCAGCGGCAGGGAAGATATTGACCTGGGCGGTGTCGCGCGCCGTCCGCAGCACGAATTCGACCAATGCGACATTGTCGATCACCGGATCGGTGTCGGGCATCATCACCAGCGAGGTCACGCCCCCGGCCGCCGCCGCGGCGCTCGCCGAGGCAATGGTTTCGCGATGTTCGCCGCCCGGCTCGCCGATGAAAACGCGGGCATCGATCAGGCCGGGAATAATGGTCTTGCCTGTGCAGTCGATCACCACAGCACCGTCCGGCGTGCCCTGGTTCAGCGCCGAAGCGCCCGCCGCAACAACTGTGCCGCCATCGACGATGACGGTGCCGACCTCGTCCAGCCCGCGCGAGGGATCGACAATGCGCGCGCGTTCGAAAACGGTGATGCTCATGCCGTCTGGTCCTGGTTTCGGCGCGGGTCGAGCAGCGCTTCCATCACCGCCATGCGGACAGCGACACCCATCTCGACCTGTTCCTGAATCACGCTTTGCGGACCGTCGGCGATTTCGGAGGCGATCTCGACGCCACGGTTCATCGGGCCGGGATGCATCACGAGCGCGTCTTCCTTTGCGACCTGAAGCTTCTTCGCATCGAGGCCGAAATAGTGGAAATATTCGCGCACCGAAGGCACGAAAGCGCCGGCCATGCGCTCGCGCTGCAGGCGCAGCATCATCACGACGTCGGCACCCTTGAGACCTTCCGCCATGGTCGGGCAGACCTCGACGCTCATGTCGGCGATGCCCGACGGCAGCAGCGTGGAGGGCGCGACGACCCGCACCCGGGCGCCCAGAGCGTTGAGCAGAAGGATATTGGAACGCGCCACGCGCGAATGCAGGATGTCGCCGCAGATCGCCACCGTCAGGCCGCCGATCCGGCCCTTGGCGCGGCGGATGGTCAGGGCGTCGAGCAGAGCCTGGGTGGGGTGCTCATGTGCGCCGTCGCCCGCATTGACGACCGAACAGCCGACCTTCTGGGCGAGCAGGGCGGCCGCGCCCGCCGACTGGTGGCGGATGATCAGGATATCGGGCCGCATCGCATTCAGCGTCATGGCCGTGTCGATCAGCGTCTCGCCCTTCTTCACCGAAGAGCTCGCCACCGACATGTTCATGACATCCGCGCCGAGGCGCTTGCCGGCCAGCTCGAACGACGACTGCGTTCGAGTGGAGGATTCGTAGAACAGGTTGATCTGGGTGCGCCCGCGCAAAGTGGAGACTTTTTTCTCCGACTGTCGCGAAATGGAGACCGCCGCATCGGCCCGGTCGAGAAGAAGCTCGATATCGACGGGGGATAGCCCCCTGATGCCAAGCAGGTGGCGGTGCGGATAGAGCGGCAGGGACTGGGCTTCGGTCATCTCAAGGCGCTGCTATAGGCCGCAGGCCTGCCGCTCGCAAGCGCCTTCCACAGCTGAACTGGACTTCGCACGGGATTTTCATCGCCTCGCGCGGGAACCATGCTCTATAACCGTTGAAACAGCCTCGGATTCGACGGCTCGAAACGCTGCAGCAAGGATATGGCGTGACGCAGGACGTAACCAACCAGTCCCCGCCTTTGACGGGGTCGAATGCCTGGCGCGGCGATCCGATGCTGATCCAGATCGCCGAGACCTTTTCCGAACCGGTGCGCCGCGAGCTCGACGGCCTCGGCCGCTTCGTCTACACGCCGGAGGCGCAGGAACTGGCGCGGCTGGCCAACACCGAGGTGCCGAAGCTCAGGACCCACGACCGCCAGGGTCGCCGCATCGATGTCGTCGAGTTTCACCCCGCCTATCACGCGTTGATGCGCCGCTCGATCACGAGTGGCCTGCATTCGTCCGTCTGGGAGAACGGCGAAAACGAAATCGGCCGCCGGCACCAGGTGAGGGCGGCGCGGTTTTATCTCACCGCGCAGCTCGAAAGCGGCCACCTCTGCCCAATCACCATGACCAGCGCGTCGCTTGCCGCGCTGATGGCCAATACGAAACTGTTTCGCGAATGGGCGCCGCGGGTGACCACGCGCAAATATGACCAGTCCCAGAAACCACCCGTGGACAAGACCGGGCTGACGCTCGGCATGGGCATGACGGAAAAACAGGGCGGCACCGACGTCCGCTCCAACGTCACCAAAGCGGAAAGGGCGGGCGGCAATTTCTATCGCCTCACCGGCCATAAATGGTTCATGTCGGCGCCGATGTCGGACGCGTTCCTGATGCTCGGACAGACGGGCGAAGGCCTGTCCTGTTTCCTGGTGCCGCGTATCCTCGGCGATGGCACGCTCAACGGGCTGAAGTTCCAGCGGCTCAAGGACAAGCTCGGCAACCGCTCCAATGCCTCGTCCGAGGTGGAGTTCGCGGGCGCTATCGGCGAGATCGTCGGGGAGCCGGGCGAGGGCGTCAAGACGATCATGGACATGGTGACGCTGACGCGGCTGGACTGCGCGGTCGCCTCCGCAGCCTTGATGCGCGCCGGTCTGGCGGAGGCGGTGCACCATACCCGCCATCGCGAGGCATTCGGTGCCAAGCTGGTCGACCAGCCGCTGATGCAGCGTGTGCTGGCCGATATGGCGCTTGATGTGGCGGGAGCCACTGCGCTGGCCTTCCGCCTGGCGCGGTCCTTCGACGAGGCCGCCGGCGACCGCGCCGAAGCGGCCTTCGCCCGCGCCATGACGCCGGTCGTCAAATACTGGGTCTGCAAGATCGCCCCGAGCCTGCTCTATGAAGCGATGGAGTGCATCGGCGGTAACGGTTATGTCGAGGAAGGCAATCTCGCGCGCTACTACCGCGAGGCCCCGGTCAATGCGATCTGGGAAGGCTCGGGCAATGTCATGGCGCTCGACGTGTTGCGGGTTCTGAGCCGTGCGCCGGGACTGTTCGAGGATGTGCTTGCCGGCATCGACAAGGATCTGGGCGCCAGCGGTCGCGGCACGATGAGCGTGCTGCGCGCCGCCATGCAAGTTGCCGATTCCGACGCCGGATCGGCGAGAATCCTGACCGAACAGCTCGCCATCTCGGCAGCGGCAGCGGAACTCCGCCGTATGGGGGCAGGGCGCATCGCCGATGCCTTCATAGAGACGAGGCTGGCCGGCCAGTGGCGCGGCACCTATGGCATGCTCGACGCCCGCCACGATTCGCGGCTGATCATCGACACGCTCTACCCGCCGCTGAATTGATCCGGCGGCGATAGCGACGCTTTATTCGATCACAATCGGAACGATGAAGGTTTTATTCGCGCCCGCCGGCTCCAATCGCCGGACGGCGCGTTTTGCCTCTCGCTTTACGCCGCTGATAAAGCGGTAATTATCATTGGTGGCCTTGATAATCCGCACGTCGTCAATCTTGCCGGCGGAATCAGTCTTTACTGCAACTTCTGCCCGCCCCGGTGGCATGGACCCGCAACCGGCAAGTATCCCCAACGCCAACGCTCCAGCGATCGTGAAAATCTTCATGTCTGCCCCATTGAGAGCAGGCTATGCGGGAATCATGTATTTGCCAATGGTCGAAGACAGGGCATTTCGACTATCTATCTTCGACGGACGACCCCATCGCATGCAGACGGTCCAGAACCCCCTGCAGGATGAAGGCAGCCGCAGCCGAGTCGATGCGGGTGTCGCGCTTGCGGCGCGAAACGTCCATTTCGAGAAGCGCGCGTTCGGCGGCGACGGTCGACAAACGCTCGTCCCAGAACAGAAAGGGCAGGTCGCTGAGATTGGCCATGTTGCGCACGAAGGCGCGCGACCGCTGCGCGCTCGGCCCTTCGGAGCCGTCCATGTTGAGCGGCAGGCCGATCACCACAGCGGCGCAGTCTTCCTTCTTGAGCGCGGCCAGAAGCGCTGCTGCGTCGAGCGTGAACTTCCGCCGGTTGATCACCGTGCGTGGATGCGCATAAGACAAGGATCGGTCGGATACGGCGAGACCGATGGTCTTTTCGCCGAGATCGATGCCGGCAAGCGTCTTGCCTTTGCCGAGCAAGGCAGGCAATTCCGGAAGCTGTAGAACGGGCACGCGGCTTTCCCTTTTGACATGACGCCGCCGCGTTCTATCTTCTGCCCTGCAAAAAAGCGAGGAGACCTCTCCAACATGAAACTCACCTGGTACGGCCATTCCTGCTTCGGCATCGAAACAGCGGACGCGAAGATCATCATCGACCCATTCCTGAGCGGCAATCCATCATGGAACAAGCCGTGGGAAACTGCGGCCGAGGGCGTCACCCATGTGCTTCTCACCCATGGTCATAGCGACCATGTCGGCGATGCCGCTGCAATCCTGAAGAAGACCGGCGCGATGCTGGTGGCGAATTTCGAGCTGTGCATGTTCCTCGTCGGCCAGGGCGTCAGCGACAAACAGATCAATCCCGGCAATATCGGCGGCACGGTCGATTGCGGCGGCTTCACGACCACCTTCGTCCAGGCCCTGCATTCCTCATCCAGCGAGTTGGATGACGGAACCAACGTCTATCTCGGCAATCCGGGCGGGTTGGTCCTGCATTTTTCCGACGCGCCGACGCTCTACCACATGGGCGACACCGACATCTTCTCCGACATGGCGCTGATCAACGAACTGCATCAACCCGAGATCGGCATCGTTCCGATCGGCGACCGCTTCACCATGGGCGGCGCGGTGGCCGCGCTCGCCTGCCAGCGCTTCTTCAAGTTCAAGACGGTCATTCCGTGCCACTTCGGCTCGTTTCCGATCATCGACCAGACGGCGGAAAAATTTGTCGACGCGATGGAAGGCACGGGCATTAAGGTGGCTTTGCCGGAAGTCGGCGGAAGCATCGAGTTCTAAGAAGAGCAATCAACATCGGATTGAAAAATCAACTTGATGTTGATTGTTGCGCGGCGCGTCTTGTATAGCCCGGCTCTGTCTTGTTTCCCGGCGATCCGGAGTTTTCGATGTCCGTAGATATTCAAACCGTCAAGCGCGTCGCGCATCTCGCCCGCATCGCGGTGAGCGAGGACGATGCGCAGCGCATGACCGGCGAACTCAACGCTATCCTGGGCTTTGTCGAACAGCTCAATGAAGTCGACGTCAGCGGCGTCGAGCCGATGACGTCGGTGACGCCAGTGGCGATGAAGAAGCGCCAGGACGTCGTCACCGATGGCAGCAAGACAGCCGATATCGTCGCCAACGCGCCGGCGACCGACGAGAACTTTTTCCTCGTCCCCAAGGTCGTGGAATAGGCCGGCGATGTCGGTCACGGTTGCTATCGAGACACCGCTGCAGGATGATGTGCGCGAGCTGGTGGCGCTCCTCAACGCGCATTTGCTGCCGCTCTCGCCGGTCGAGTTCCAGTTCAAGATGACCGTGGAGCAGATGGCGGGATCGGACACGATTGTATTCGTTGCCCGCGACGAGGACAGAAAAGCGGTCGGTTGCGGGGCGTTGAAGCTCCACGGAGGAACGCTCGGCGAGGTCAAGCGCATGTATACGCTGCCCGCGGTGCGAGGCCAGAAGGTTGGAACCGCGTTGCTCGACGCGATCACGGAACTGGCGAAACAGAAGAAGCTTGACCGTCTCGTGCTCGAGACCGGGATGGGCGATGGTTTTGGCGATGCCTGGCGGCTTTATGAACGCTCCGGCTTCACTCGCTGCGGCGCCGTGCTCGACTATCCGGATTCAGGCTTTAGTGCATTTTACGAAAAGCGCCTCGCAGTCGCGGCGCACTGACAGGATTTCACCATGACCGACCTGACAGCCCTGACAATCGCCGAGGCGCGCGACCAGCTGAAGTCCAAGGCGTTCAGCGCAAGCGAACTCACCGATGCCTATCTGACCGCCATCGATGCGGCCAATCCGGCGTTCAACGCCTATATCGCCGTCACGCACGACAAGGCGCGGGCCATGGCCGCTGCTTCCGACGAAAAGCTGGCGCGGGGCGAGGGCGGTGCATTGGAAGGCATCCCGCTGGGGGTGAAGGATCTGTTCGCCACGGAAGGCGTCCACACCCAGGCCTGCAGCCACATTCTCGACGGCTTCAAGCCGCGTTACGAATCGACCGTCACAGCCAACCTCTGGGCCGACGGCGCCGTCATGCTCGGCAAGCTCAACATGGACGAGTTCGCCATGGGCTCGTCCAACGAGACCTCCTATTACGGCCCGGTGATCAACCCCTGGCGCGCCAAGGGTTCGAATGCCGATCTGGTGCCCGGCGGCTCGTCAGGCGGCTCGGCTGCCGCTGTCTCGGCCCGGCTGTGCGCCGGCGCGACGGCGACCGATACCGGCGGATCGATCCGCCAGCCTGCCGCCTTCACCGGCACAGTCGGCATCAAGCCGACCTATGGCCGCGTCTCGCGTTGGGGCACGGTGGCTTTCGCCTCTTCGCTCGATCAGGCGGGACCGATTGCCCGCGACGTGCGAGATGCCGCGATCATGCTGAAATCCATGGCTTCGGTAGATGCCAAGGACACCACCTCCGTCGACATGGCGGTACCGGATTACGAAGCGGCCATCGGGCGCTCTGTGAAGGGCATGAAGATCGGCATCCCGAAGGAATACCGCGTCGAGGGCATGCCTGAGGAAATCGAAGCGCTGTGGCAGAAGGGCATCGCCTGGCTTAGGGATGCTGGCGCGGAGATCGTCGACATCTCCCTGCCGCACACCAAATATGCGCTGCCGGCCTACTACATCGTGGCGCCGGCGGAAGCCTCGTCCAACCTCGCCCGCTATGATGGCGTCCGCTACGGCCTGCGCGTGCCGGGCAAGGATATTGCCGACATGTACGAGAACACCCGCGCCGCCGGCTTCGGACGCGAGGTGAAGCGCCGCATCATGATCGGCACCTATGTGCTGTCGGCCGGCTATTACGACGCCTATTACCTGCAGGCGCAGAAGGTGCGTACGCTGATCAAACGCGATTTCGAGCAAGCCTTTGCCAACGGCATCGACGTGATTTTGACCCCGGCCACGCCTTCGGCCGCGTTCGGCGTCGCCGACCAGGACATGGCGGCCGATCCAGTGAAGATGTATCTCAACGACATCTTCACTGTGACGGTGAACATGGCGGGCCTGCCCGGCATTGCCGTTCCCGCCGGCCTCGACGCGCGCGGCCTGCCCCTCGGCCTGCAACTGATCGGCCGTCCGTTCGACGAAGAGACGCTGTTCCAGACCGCAGGCGTGATCGAGCAGGCGGCGGGCCGCTTCACGCCGGAAAAGTGGTGGTAAGCTCTTTCAGCTTGGCGGCAGCCGGTAGCAGCCTGCCGGAGCCGCCGACAATCTGCGGAGAGTGAATGTTCTTCTATCTGTCGAAAATCTTCTGGTTTTTTGCCCAGCCGCTGAATTTCGTCATCCTGCTTCTGTTCATCGGCGTCGTTGCCGGCCTGTTGGGTCGCCGCCGTGTGTTTATGAGCTGCGCCACGGTCGCTTTGCTGATTCTCGTTCTCGGCGTCTGGACGTCCCTCGGCGCGATGCTGATGACGCCGCTCGAAGACCGCTACCAGCGCCCTGAGCCGCCGGCCGCCATTGCCGGCATCATCGTGCTCGGCGGCGGCTTCGAGGGTGCAATCAATCTCGCCCGTGGCGGCTATGAGCTCAACAGCGGTGGTGACCGCTTCGTTGAAACCGCCATCCTCGCCCGCCGCTATCCCGAAGCGAAGGTCGTTGTCTCTGGCGGCAACGGCTCGATGGTGCTTGACGGGGAGGGCGATGCCGACACCGCGCCGCGCCTGCTCGAGGCGCTCGGCGTGGAACGGGGCCGGCTCGTGCTGGAGAACCGCTCGCGCAACACCTATGAGAACGCCGAGTTCAGCAAGCAACTGGTCGCGCCGCAGCCTCAAGACACCTGGCTTCTGGTGACATCGGCCTTCCACATGCCGCGCTCCATGGCGCTATTCGAGAAGGCCGGCTTCAAGGTCACGCCATGGCCGACGGACTACCGCACATCGGGCGAGGAAGGCGTCGGCGTCTTTGCCGACAACGCCATCGATTCCATCCAAAACGTTACGCTGGGCATGCGCGAGTGGATCGGACTTTTGGCCTACTGGCTGTCAGGCCGGATAGATGAGCCGTTTCCAGGCCCTTCCGACGGCTGATCGATGACCGCAAGGCGCGCGGCCGAGAAGAACTGGCGCCGCACCAGGACGAACAGCAAGAGCGCCGTTGTCAAAAGCAGAAACTGCGGCCCGATGAACCAGCCGAGATAACCGATCGAAAAGAACACCCCGCGCAGGCCGGCGTTGAAATGCTTGCCGGCAAGCACGTTCATGCGCGTGACGCGGGAAATCGCGGCGATCGTGGCTGCGTCGAGCGGACCGGCGCTATGTACGATCGGCACTGCCCCCAGCAGGATCGTGCAATAGTTGAAGAGCCGATAGGCCCAGCCGAACTTGAAGAACGAATAGGCCAGGATCAGGATCAGCCCGATCACCTTGATTTCGAAGAGCCGGCGCGACGGAGCCTCGGTAATGGCAAGATCGGTGAGCAGGCCGAGCACGTTGTCGGATGCTCCCAGAAGCGCAAAGCACCCGCCCAGCGCGATGAGCGAGCTCGAGGCGAAAAATGCCGTGCCCTGCTGCAGTCCGCTCATAATGCTGGTGTCGACGATGCGCACCTCGCGCCGCGCCATGGTTTCGAGCCATATGCCGCGCTGCAGGTTCATCGCCTGGGTCAGCGACCTGCGCTTGAACAGCGCGCTCCCACCGCCAGCGAGTGACACTGCCAGGCAATCAGAAACAAAACCAGCGCAACATAGTCGCCGAGGGAGAGGGGCATGGTGCCGACCGACATGATGAACCCACGGTGCTGGATCGAGGTGACAGAGAGACGGCGCCGTAAAGATGCCATACCTCTTACGATCTGATAAATCAGAATCCTATCACAACACGTTGATTCCGTTAAAGGGCGGATAGTTCTCCACATGCGGACATCCGAAAATGCCGCGATTTCGCCACTTTTTGCAATTGCGAAGAGGGCGATTAAACGCTACTGAGCGGCAACAGAGGACAGCAACTTTCCTCCCATCTGTTGCGTTCACGATCATAAAGAACAGGGCTCGCGCATAAATCATGGATGATGGCGTCAACAAGTCGTGCTGGGGTGTTACGGCCAAGGCGATGCTTGGATTTGCAGGCTTCCTCCTGCTCGCCTGGCTGATCAGCAGCGGTTCCGATACGGCGGCATTGCTCGCAGCGAAGTAACCGGCTCCTTCCCAGGTGTTTCTGCAAGCGCGGGTCATCGGCCCGCGCTTTTGCGTTACGGCCTTGCGATGATGTCGCGACCTGCTCATATCTGTCGTTCGCCGAACAGCGTGCCGATCGTTGTCACCCGATGATGGAGGGCCACAGCCAGGAGGCCATTGCGTGTTTTTGTCTGTCTTCGACCTTTTCAAGATCGGTATCGGCCCATCGAGTTCCCACACGATGGGGCCGATGACCGCGGCTGCCCGGTTTCTCGATGAAGTCGCCTCCGACGACTGGCCGCGGCCCGCAGGCGCGAAGGTTGCGAGAGTTGGCGCGAGCTTGCATGGCTCGCTTGCCTATACCGGAATCGGCCACGGCTCCGATCAGGCCGTCATACTCGGGCTGGATGGACATACGCCCGTCGGCATCGACCCCGATGCCGTGGAGGGGATCATCGCCAGGATACGCCGCGAGAAACGCGTCTCGCCAAAGAACGGCCCAAGCTATGGCTTCGATCCCGACAGCGATCTCGTGCTGGACAGGAAGACGCCGCTTTCGGGTCATGCCAACGGTATGGCGTTTTATGCCTACGACGCGGACGGCCGGCTGCTGCTGAAGCGGATCTATTATTCCGTCGGCGGCGGCTTCGTGGTGTCGGAGGAAGAGTTGCAGCGCATGAAGGGGAAGGCCGGCCCGTCCCCTGACGGTGGAAAGCGGGTGCCTTATCCGTTCCGCAACGCAGCCGAGATGCTTGCGATGGCGAGCAAATCCGGACTGTCGATTGCCGAGATGAAACGCGCCAACGAGGAGACCTTCGTCAGCCGGGCTGAACTCGATGAACGGCTCGATGCGATATGGGGGGCCATGCGCTCGTGCATCGATCGCGGTCTCGCGCAGGAGGGCATCATGCCCGGCGGGTTGAAGGTGAAGCGGCGCGCCAAGCATCTGCATGAGCGGCTGCAGGACGAATCGCGGCTCAACCGGCCGAATCCGCTTTTGGCCAATGACTGGCTGTCGATCTACGCCATGGCGGTGAACGAGGAGAACGCGGCGGGCGGCAAGGTGGTCACCGCCCCCACCAACGGCGCCGCGGGCGTTGTGCCGGCTGTCATGCGCTACTGGCTGCATTTTCACGTCGAGGCCGACAAGGACTCGATCCGCGACTTCATGCTGACGGCGGCCGCCATTGGCGGCATCATCAAGACAAACGCCTCGATCTCGGGCGCCGAAGTCGGCTGCCAGGGCGAAGTCGGCTCGGCTTCGGCCATGGCGGCCGCAGGCCTCTGCGCCGTGATGGGCGGCACACCTGCGCAGGTCGAGAACGCGGCTGAAATCGCGCTCGAACACCATCTCGGCATGACGTGCGACCCCATTGGCGGCCTCGTCCAGGTGCCGTGCATCGAACGCAACGCGCTGGGCGCGGTCAAGGCCGTGACGGCCGCATCGCTGGCCATCAAGGGCGACGGCACGCATTTCGTGCCGCTCGATGCCGCCGTCGAAACCATGCGTCAGACCGGCGTCGACATGAACGAGAAATACAAGGAAACCAGCCTGGGCGGGCTCGCCGTCAATGTGGTCGAATGCTGAGCACAGCCGCTGTGCATAACTCTCTCCGGCATTGACGCTCGGCACCAGCGGTTTACAACCTCGTCGTCATGGCCTTGAACATGTTGAAATTGTGCGTCGGCTGCGACAGCGTCGAGGATCTGGAAGAGTGGATTGCCTTCCGGCTCGACGAGAAACGCCGCAATGGCGAGCCGGTCGAACAATATCACACCACCCGCATGGTGCCGACCCGCGCAGCTGAAATCACCGATGGCGGCTCGCTCTACTGGGTCATCAAGGCGAATGTTCAGTGCCGCCAGAGAATCATCGACATTCGTCCGTTCACCGACAGCGAGGGCATCGGTCGTTGTCACCTCGTGCTCGAACCGACGGTTGTCCGCACCGATTGGCAGCCGCGTCGCGCCTTCCAGGGATGGCGCTATTTGAAGCCCGAAGATGCTCCGTTGGATATCGGCGACACCAGCAGCGGCCTCGCCGCCGTGCCGGCGCAATTGCGCAAGGAACTCGCGGAACTTGGGCTGCTGTGACCTGATGCAGCATCGCGGCGGGGTTGCAAGAGCCTCGGCGACAGCACATCTTCTTCGCTTATGAGCGGCAAATCAGTTTCCACCGGAACAGACACCGGCAAACCCGTCGAGCGATCGGATTCGAAGGCTGTCGACGCCTTCGTGCGCCAGGCGCGGGCCATGGCAACCAAGCAACAGGGCGGCGGACGGCTGGTCCTGGCGCTTGACGCAACCATGAGCCGCCAGCCAACCTGGGACCTTGCCTGCAATTTGCAGGGCGAGATGTTCGATGCCGTCGGTCGTACGGGCGGGCTCAACGTTCAACTCGTCTATTTCCGTGGCTTCGGCGAATGCCGCGCGTCGAAATTCGTCACCGACACCGGCGCTCTCAAGAAATTGATGAGTTCCATCGACTGCCGCGCCGGCCACACCCAGATCGGCAAGGTTCTGTCCCATACGTTGAAGGAAACCGCCCGCTCGAAGGTCAGCGCCCTTGTCTATATCGGCGATGCGGTGGAAGAGAGCGTCGACGATCTCGCCGACAAGGCCGGGCAACTTGGTTTGCTCGGCACGCCCGTCTTCGTGTTTCAGGAGGGACGGGACGATGTCGCCGGCCGCGCGATGAAGGAGGTCGCTCGCCTGTCCAAAGGCGCGTGGTTCCGGTTCGACCGCAACGCCGCCGACCATCTGGCGCGCCTTCTCTCGTCTATCGCGGTCTTTGCAACTGGCGGCTTGCCGGCGCTTCAAGCGCGGGACCGGCAGGAGGATCGTCTGCTGATCGAGCATCTGCGGGGAGGGACATGACGGTGGTGCTGGCGCTTCTTGCTGCCGTGATCGCGCTTTTGGCGCTGATCTATTTTTTCCTGCGGCTGGATGCGGCAAAGCTCGCCAGGGTGTTGCCTTCGGCAGGTCCAATTGTGCTCGGCGCCGTCGGCGCCATTCTGCTGCTGACCGGCCGCGCCGCCATTGGCGGCGGCATCCTCACCCTCGCTATAGGATGGTACACGTCTCAGGGCCGGAAGCGTGCTGCGGCCAGAACGCCGGGGCGGCGGTCAACGGTACGCACGGCTGCGTTGGAAATGGAGTTGGATCACGACAGCGGCGGTCTCGACGGCTTCGTTCTCGCGGGACACCAGGAAGGCAAGACGCTCGCCGAACTCGGCGAGCAGGATCTGGTCAAACTCTATAGCGAGCTTTTCTCCGACCATGACAGCCGGCAGTTACTTGAGACCTATCTTGACGGCCGTTTTCCCCTCTGGAGAGAACACGCGAAGCCTGACGACGGCAACCGGCAGGGTGTTCCGCCAAGTTCTGGCGCCATGACTAAGGAGGAGGCCTACAAGATCCTTGGTCTTGAAACGGGGGCCGCCACGGCGGACATCCGAAAGGCGCATAGACGCCTGATGCAGCGCCTGCATCCCGACCTCGGCGGTTCGTCTTTCCTTGCGTCCCGCATCAACGAGGCTAAGGATATCCTTCTCTCCGATCACGACTAACTCTCCCTCGACACACAACATTCCTGGAGACTGCACTTCAGCGGTTCCGCCACGCCTATTGCTGGGTGGCATAGCAAGCGATCTTCTGCTTCTTGAGCGCGGTGCAGGCGTTCCACGCCGCATCCTTCGACGAGAAGCCGCCGAACCGGGCGCGGTAGTAGGTCACGCCGTCCTTCACGAACGGCACCGTGTAGCCGGCCGCCGAGGCCAGCACGGCCGATGCCTGCCGGTTGGTGGCGTCGAGCAAAGCCTGAGCTTCGGCGGCACTCGGCGACGAGGCGACCTGGACCGACCAGCCGGTGGGGATGGAGCCGGTGCTGACCGGATCGACCGATTCTTCTGAAACGGGCGCTGCATAGGCCTGGATGACAGCCTCGGCCGTCGGCACTGATTTCGCGGGACGGCGGACCGGCGCAACCGGCATCGGAGCCTGGGCGAGAACGGCTTCGACGCTGCCGGGGCGGCTATCGGGCGTGGGCACGTTTCTGTGGGGCAGCATGACGCTGGCAATCGCAGCCGTCGCAGTTCCAGCACCCGACCGGGCGATGAGCGCGCCGCCGCCGGATGTAGACGCCTTGGGCAGATACGCTGCGATCAGGTCGGCCATCTGGTTGTCGCGCGCGGCACCGCTGGTACCGCCCATCACGACAGCGACGATCCGGCGATTGCCTTCCGAAACCGAGGAGACGAGGTTGAAGCCGGAAGCGCGGGTGTAGCCCGTCTTGATGCCGTCGACGCCCTTGACACGTCCAAGCAGGCGGTTGTGGTTGGGGATAGTCTGCTTGCCGTATTTGAACGAACGGGTGGAAAAATACGCGTAATATTGCGGGAAATGCTCGCGCAGAGCGATGCCGAGCTTGGCCATGTCGCGCGCGGTCGTCTTTTGAGCCGGATTGGGTAGGCCATGGGCGTTCTGGAACACTGTGCCCGCCATGCCGAGGCTGCGCGCCTTAGCAGTCATGGCGCGGGCAAAATTCTGCTCAGAGCCGGCAAGCATCTCGCCGAGCGCGGTGGCGGAATCGTTGGCCGAGCGGGTAACCAGCGACAGGATAGCTGTCTCGACCGAGACGGAGCCGCCGGCGCGCACGCCGAGCTTCGTCGGCGATTCGGCCGCCGCCTTGGCGGAATAGGTGACGGGGCTCGACTTGTTGATCTTGCCGGCAGCCAAGGCCTCAAAGGTGAGGTACAGCGTCATCATCTTGGTCAGCGACGCCGGGAACCGCGCTTCGTCTGCACTGGAAGAATACAGGGTCTGACCCGTGCGCGCGTCGATGACGATGGCGGCATATTTCGAATTGGCCCATGCGGCGGCGGGGGCACACACGCCGACAGCCGTTGCCACAACGATCGCGAGAGATCGGAACGAGAAGAAACCGGATTTGATCGTAGTTTTCGACAACGCCTGACGCACCGTTACACCCTTGTTTTGTTGTTGGACCCGGAGACGGCAAAGGTTCCTGCCTCATCGGGACCGACTTTAGGGATGCGTCGTTACCAATCCGTTTATGGTAACCGGCGCGTTCACCATTTGGGCGAAGGTTTATTCGAATTTTCGTTAAAGGCGGTTAACCATGGGGCGCTGCGCCGAGCCGTTATCGAAATGAGGCGAAAGATTGACAGTTTGTGCGCCGCACCATAGTCTTTTATGCGTTGCACAATGCTTTTTGACCTTTTTGGCCGTAGCGGAACAAAGGATGCGGATATGTCCCAGACTTATGAAGATTTCAGCAAATACGGAAAAGAATTCGTCGATACCGGCATGATGAGCTTGACCTCATTTTCCAAAGGGGCACAGGCGATTGCCACCGAGGCGAGCGATTATACGAAAAAGAGTTTTGAGGCCGGCACCGCCGCCTTCGAAAAGCTATCGACGGCAAAATCCATTGAAAACGTCATCGCTATCCAGTCCGACTATATAAAGCAGAGCTATGAAAGCCTCGTCGCTGAAGCGAGCAAATTCGGCGAGCTCTACACCAGCCTTGCCAAGGAAGCCTACAAGCCCTTCGAGTCGTTCGTTGCCAAGGCCAAATAGCCAGGATTCCGATTTCGACGTGCTCAGGATCGAACCGATCCGGGCAACAAACCCGGCTGCGTCGCTCGCAGTCGGGTTTGTTGCGTTTCGGAATGTTTTTTTCGTCCGCACACACAATCGGGAAGGGGCTTAGCCACACGCCGTATTGTCACCGCGACAGAAGGGCTTAAAATCCGAAGCTGGGCACCTACATGATGAAGGACGCCAGACGCGGCGTAGAGGTGAAGCTAAGTGACTGGCGGGTGGCACGCTTTGAAGATGTCGAAAATGCAGGGCGGCGACAACAAGGACAACGGGCCGGGTCGCGGTACGGCTGTTATCACGCGCACCAAAACCAAAACGAAAAAACCTAGCCTCTATCGCGTCTTGATCCTTAACGACGACTACACGCCCATGGAGTTTGTGATTCACATACTCGAACGCTTTTTCCAGAAGGACCGTGAAGCCGCAACACGCATCATGCTGCACGTACACAACCACGGTGTTGGGGAATGCGGCATCTACACGTTCGAAGTGGCCGAGACCAAAGTGTCCCAGGTCATGGATTTCGCCCGTCAAAATCAACATCCGCTGCAATGCGTGATGGAGAAGAAGTGAGGTTCGAATGCCGGCTTTCTCCCAAGGCCTAGAAAAGGCGCTTCACCAGGCGCTGACGTTCGCCAATGAGCGTCATCACGAATATGCGACGCTCGAGCATCTTCTGCTCGCGCTGATCGACGATCAGGAAGCCGCGGCCGTCATGCGGGCCTGCAACGTCGAACTGGACGAGCTTCGCCAGACCGTCCTGACCTATATCGACACGGAACTCGACAATCTGATCACCGGCTATGACGAGGACTCCAAGCCCACGGCCGGCTTCCAGCGCGTCATCCAGCGCGCGGTGATCCATGTGCAGTCTTCCGGACGCGAGGAAGTGTCCGGCGCCAATGTGCTCGTCGCGATCTTCGCCGAGCGCGAAAGTCATGCCGCCTATTTCCTGCAGGAGCAGCAGATGACCCGTTACGACGCGGTCAACTACATCTCCCATGGCATTGCCAAGCGCCCCGGCGCTTCCGAAAGCCGGTCGCCGCGCGGCGCCGAGGAAGAAAGCAATGGCAGCGCCGGCCCCGAGGCTAATGGCGAGGATGGCGGCAAGAAGAAGCAGCAGGACGCGTTGACGGCCTACTGCGTCAACCTCAACGTCAAGGCGCGCACCGGCAAGATCGATCCGCTGATCGGGCGCGAGTCTGAGATCAACCGCACCATCCAGGTGCTGTGCAGGCGCTCGAAGAACAACCCGCTCTATGTCGGCGACCCCGGCGTGGGCAAGACGGCGATTGCCGAAGGCCTGGCCAAGCGGATCGTGGAGGGCGATGTCCCGGAAGTCCTGCTGGACGCCACCATCTTCTCGCTCGACATGGGCACGCTGCTGGCAGGCACGCGCTATCGCGGCGATTTCGAGGAACGGCTGAAGCAGGTCGTCAAGGAGCTCGAGGATTATCCGGGCGCCGTCCTGTTCATCGATGAGATCCACACCGTCATCGGCGCGGGCGCCACCTCGGGCGGGGCGATGGATGCGTCCAACCTGCTCAAGCCGGCGCTGTCGTCGGGTGCGATCCGCTGCATCGGCTCGACCACCTACAAGGAGTTCCGCCAGTTCTTTGAAAAGGACAGGGCGCTTGTCCGTCGCTTCCAGAAGATCGACGTCAACGAGCCTTCCATCGACGATGCGGTCGAGATCATGATGGGTCTGCGGCCTTATTATGAAGACTTCCACAAGGTGAAGTTCACGCCCGATGCCATCAAGGCGGCGGTCGAACTGTCCGCACGCTACATCAATGACCGCAAGCTCCCGGACAAGGCGATCGACGTGATCGACGAAACCGGTGCGTCGCAGATGCTGTTGCCGGAAGGCAAGCGCAAGAAGACGATCGGCATCAAGGAGATCGAAGCCACCATCGCCACCATGGCGCGCATTCCGCCGAAGACCGTTTCCGCCGACGACGAGAAGGTGCTGGCCGGTCTCGAGACGGAACTGCGCCGCGTCGTTTACGGTCAGGATACGGCGATCACCGCGCTGTCCGCTGCGATCAAGCTGGCGCGGGCCGGACTTCGTGAACCGGAGAAGCCGATTGGCTCCTACCTGTTCTCCGGCCCGACGGGCGTCGGCAAGACCGAGGTTGCCAAGCAGCTCGCGGCTTCGCTCGGCGTCGAGCTGATCCGCTTCGACATGTCGGAATATATGGAGCGTCACACCGTCAGCCGTCTGATCGGTGCGCCTCCCGGCTATGTCGGCTTCGACCAGGGCGGCCTGTTGACCGATGGCGTCGACCAGCATCCGCATTGCGTGCTGTTGCTCGATGAGGTGGAAAAGGCGCATCCGGATCTGTTCAACATCCTGTTGCAGGTCATGGACCACGGCAAGCTGACCGACCACAACGGCAAGCAGATCGACTTCCGCAACGTGATCCTGATCATGACCACGAATGCGGGCGCGTCCGACATGCAGAGGGCGGCGATCGGCTTCGGCTCGTCCAAGCGCGAAGGCGACGACGTGGAGGCAATCAACCGCCTGTTCACGCCGGAGTTCCGCAACCGTCTCGACGCGATCATCCCGTTCGGCTCGTTGCCGATCCCGGTCATCCACCAGGTGGTCGAGAAGTTCGTGATGCAGCTGGAGGCGCAGCTTTCCGAACGCGGCGTAACCTTCGACCTCGCACCCGAGGCCATCGCCTGGCTTGCCGACCGTGGTTATGACGAGCGCATGGGCGCGCGTCCGCTGGGCCGGGTCATCCAGGAGCACATCAAGAAGCCGCTGGCCGACGAGGTGCTCTTCGGCAAGCTCAAGAAGGGCGGCACGGTGCGCGTCACCGTCGAGAAGAAGGAGACCGGCGATACCGGCCTGAAGCTCGAGTCGCTGGCCGACGAGGCTCCGGTCAAGCCGAAGAAGGAAGAACCGGTGAAGCCGGCGGCGCGCAAGGCAAAGGCGAAAAAGCCTGTTGCCAAGAAAGCTGCCGCCACGCCCAAGCGAAAGACCACCGAGCCCAAGGGCAAGGAAGGCGGAAGCAAGCGCAGCCTTGTTCCGCAACTTCCGCGCAAGGGCTGATAGAGCCCGGAAACGCGCAAAGACGGGCCTGCGAAAGCGGGCCCGTTTTCGTTTATGGCGTGGCGCAAGCGATGATCGTGGCTGGCATGGAATGACGGCCAGATTGCGCGTCGCTACGTCCCGCACCTTGTGGTAATCGGCTGCTATGTCCGAGACTTCAGACGATAAAGCAGGCTCCGGCCGGCGTTCCCTGTATTGGCTCCTGCGCGGTATGGCCACGGCCTTCTCCGTGCCGGGCCTGATCCTCAGCAGCGCCTTCATCGGTTTTGGTGGGCTGGCGAAAGAATCCGGCATCAGCCTGTTGCAAGCCGTGTTCATGGTGGGGACGGTCTGGGCGCTGCCCGCCAATGTCGTTCTGATCGGCAACATCGTCGCTGGTGCGTCGCTGCCGGCCGCGGCCTTCGCCGTGGCATTGTCGTCCGTCAGGCTGATGCCGATGGTCGTAGCCCTTGTGCCGGAGATGCGGACGCCGAAAACGCGCTCCTGGGTGCTCTATCTGCTATCCCACTGCGTCGCGGTGACGTCCTGGGTGCTCGCCATGGAGCGGTTCAGGCGCGTTCCGCGCGACATGCGCACTGTGTTCTATGGCGGGCTCGGCTGGACGCTGGTGGTCGTCAATATGGGCGTCGTCGCTGTCGTCTACGCCGTGGCCGATGAATTGCCGCCGGCGGTCGCAGCCGCACTGTTCCTGATCACGCCGATCTATTTCCTTTTGTCGCTGTGGGGCTCGGCACGCGAACGGGCGAGCCATGTCGCGATGGTCGTCGGCATCGTGCTGGGACCGTTGTTGCATCTGGTCGTTCCAGGCTTTGATCTGTTGATCGCCGGGACCGTCGGCGGCGGCATCGCCTATCTGTTTCATCGCAAGAGACAGGCGAGGGCCGCCGCGTGACATTCCAGTCCATTGATGCCTGGTGGTGGCCGTTCCTGTTCATCCTTGTCGGCGGCTGGCTCGCGACCGACACATGGCGCTTTCTCGGCGTTTATTTCGGCGGCCGGATTTCCGACGAATCGGATGCTCTGGTGCTGGTGCGCTGTGTAGCCACCGCATTGGTCGCCGCCGTCATCGGCAATCTCGTCGTCTTTCCAAGCGGAGAACTGGCCAACACCGGCCTGCTCCTGCGACTGGCCGCCATGGCATCCGGTTTTGCCGCCTTTCTGGGGTTGGGCCGCCACGTGCTGTTGGGGATCGCGGTGGCAATAGGCGTGCTCGAAATCGGTATAGTCCTGGGTTTCTAACCCAAAGCAGCCCTGATCTTCTCGGCATTCGCCGCCAGAATGTCCGGCTTTTCCATCTGGCCGGTATGCGGCTTGAGCGAGACGCCTTCAAAGCGGGGGATCACATGCACATGCAGGTGGAACACGACCTGGCCGCCTGCCGTCTCGTTGAACTGTTGGACGGTCACGCCATCGGCCGAAAAGGCCGATTTCACCGCAATCGCCATTTTCTGCGTGGTTCGCGCCACCGCCGCCAGACTGTCGGCGTCGACATCCAGCAGGTTGCGTGACGGCTTCTTGGGCAGGACCAGGCAATGGCCGTCGCCGCGCGGCATGATGTCCATCAGAACGAATGTGTCGTCATCTTCGTAGAGTTTGTGGGCAGGCAGTTCGCCGCGCAGGATTTTGGCGAAAACATTGTTCTGATCGTAGTCTGCCATATCGGTCCCCGGATTTCGTGGGCAATGAATCGTGTTGGGCAATTGTGCATGTCGCTCGACGTGCCGGTCAATCGTCGTCGCGGGCGTCGGCGTCGGTTCTCTCTCCCTTGCGGAAGGGGCCATGCTCTTCGAGATACTCGGCCGCGCGCGCGACCTCAAGGCGCTCGCGGCGCAGATAGTCGTCGATGGCGTGCCGCAGACCGGGATGGGAGATGTAGTGCGCCGAATGGGTGGTTACCGGCCGATAGCCGCGCGCCAGCTTGTGTTCCCCCTGCGCCCCGGCCTCCACCACCTTAAGCTTTCGGTCGATGGCGAAGTCGATGGCCTGATGGTAGCAGACCTCGAAATGCAGGAAGGGGTGATCTTCGATACAGCCCCAGTTGCGACCGTACAGCGTGTCCGAGCCGATGAAATTGATGGCGCCGGCGATGTAGCGCCCGTTGCGCTTGGCCATGACCAGCAGCGTGTCGTCGGCCATGCGTTCGCCGATCAGTGAGAAGAAGGTTCGGTTGAGATAGGGCCGGCCCCACTTGCGTGCGCCCGTGTCCATGTAGAAGGCGTAGAAATCGTCCCAGACACGCTCGGTCAGATCCTTGCCCGTCAGCCATTCGATGGAGATGCCGGGCTCAAGCGCTTCGCGGCGCTCCTTGCGCAGGTTCTTGCGCTTGCGTGAGGCGAGCGTGTCGAGGAAATCCTCGTAGCTTGAAAAGCCCTCGTTGAAGAAATGAAATTGCTGATCGTTGCGGTGCAGATAGCCGCATTGCTCGAGCACCTCGGCCTCTTCCAGGGTCGCAAAGGTCACATGGGCCGAAGACAGGCTCAGCCGGTCCGTCAAGGTGGCAAGCCCTTGCGCGAGCGCTGCCTGCACGGAAGCTCTATCCATGCCTTGCGCGACCAGCAGGCGCGGCCCGGTCGCCGGCGTGAACGGCACGGCGCATTGCAACTTGGGATAATATCGGCCGCCGGCCCGTTCGAAGGCATCGGCCCAGCCATGGTCGAAGACATACTCGCCCTGGCTGTGCGACTTCGCATAACAGAAGGCGGCGCCCAAAAGACGTCCTCGGCTGTCTTCCAGACGAAGGTGCTGCGGCTGCCAACCTGACTTCGACGATGCGCAACCCGATTCTTCTACAATCGACAGAAACTCGTGCGAAACGAACGGGTTATACGGAATTGCTAAATTGGCTTTAGAAGTTCCGGAAAGCGATTTCCATTCGTCGCTCCCGAAATTATCCATACCGGAGACGACGCGGATCGTAAATTCCTCGCCCGCTCCGTCATCGTCCATGCGTTTTGCCATAGCCGAATATCTAGCCTCAGACTGTGGCGATACAAGCACCCATCAGGCGGTCGGTGCGGAATCGGGATCGAATCCCTCGAACGTCATCTGGTCGGCATAGTCGAAGGTCGTTCTGACCGCCGCGTGATCTCGCACCGTCCAGGTGATCACCGGCATAGAGAGCTTGTCGCGCACGAAGGAGACGAAGCGGTTGGGAAGGTGCACCACGCCATAGGAGACGAACGAGATCCCGTGCGCCAGCATGGAAAAATGCGCTTCCAACTCATGGTTCTTGTCGCCCCATGCCGTCAGACCGGCGGGAATGCCGGGCGCCTTGCTGGCGAAATCGCGGATCAGCCAATGATCGAAGGACATGATGGCGGCCGGTCCGTCATAGCGCGCCAGTCTTTCGCCCACCGCAGCCACCAGCCCGTCATCCTTGCCGGGAGTGCCCTTGAGTTCGATGACCAACGGGACGCGGCCAGACACGAAGGCGAGCATTTCGTCGAGCGTGGGGGCGTGGTCATCGGTGCCGCCGATGCGCAATGCACCCATTTCCGCCGCGGTGCGCTGCCAGACATAGCCTTCGACGCCGGCAAGGCGCTTCAGATCGTCATCGTGGAACACCACTGGCACACCGTCCGACGAGAGGTGGACGTCGCACTCGATGGCGAAGTTGTTGTCCACGGCGGCGGAGAAGGCCGACAGCGTGTTTTCCCACCGCGTCTTGTTGAGGTCGTGATAGCCGCGATGGGCGATGGGCCGCGCGGTCAGCCAGGAGGGAGCGGGGGTCATGGCGTTACTCGGTCTCGAAAATGGCTTCGATCTCGACGGCGGCGTTCAAAGGCAGCGAGGCGACGCCGACCGCAGCGCGTGCATGCTTGCCAACATCGCCCAGGGCGGCAACCAGGAAATCGGAGGCGCCATTGGCGACAAGGTGTTGCTCGGTAAAGCCGGGTGCCGAAGCCACGAAAACCGTTATCTTCACGAGACGCACGATTTTCTCGAGATCGCCGAGCGCCGCTTTCGCCTGCGCCAGAATGTTGATCGCACATTGCCTGGCAGCTTCCTGTCCGGCAGCCACGTCGACATCTTGGCCGAGAAGACCGGTCGCGAGCAGCTTGCCATCCTTGAGCGGAAGCTGGCCGGCGGTGAACAGCAGCGAACCGCTCTGCATGAACGGCACGTAATTGGCCGCCGGTGCTGCTGCGACAGGCAAGGTAACGCCGAGCCCGGCAAGCCGCTTTTCGATTGTGTCGCTCATGATCTTTTCCTAGTTTCGACGTAGTGTGCGTCTGCGAAGGCGAACGCAGTGTCGAAACTGCTATGTTTGCCTCGCTTCCGCCATGACTTTTTTTAACGTGGACCATCATTTCAAGCGGCCTGACCGGCCAAACGTCCGGAGCATCCCCATGCGCGTTGTGCGCCTAGCAGTTCTCGCCCTGGCCTCATCGGCATCCGCAGTCGGCTACGCGTCGGCCACGCCGGTGCTCGTCCCGCACCGCGCGGTTTATGACGTAGCGCTCGATGAAGCCTCTGACCGGTCGGGAATCACGTCGCTGAGCGGCCGCATGGTCTATGAATTCAACGGCTCGGCCTGCGAGGGCTATACCGTCAAATTCCGCTTCGTCACCAACATCGAAAATGGCGAATCGTCTCGGGTCACCGACCAGCAGACGACGACCTTCGAGGAAGCCGGCGGCAAATCCTTCTCCTTCGCCACGAAATCCTTCGTCGACCAGCAGCTCGAACGTGAAGTGAAGGGGACCGCGACGAGCGAGGGTAACGGTCTCAAAGTGTCCATCGACAAACCCGAGACCGAGAAACTGGATTTGGCGGCGACGCAGTTTCCGACGCAGCACCTGGTTGAACTCATCGACAATGCGGAGAAGGGCGAGACCTTCTACGAGACGACGCTGTTCGATGGCTCGGAAGATGCCGACAAGATCATGACGACGACGGTGATCGTGGGTAAGAAAGCCGAAACGGCGAGCTCCGACCCGGAGGTTTCAGCCCTGGCCGGCCTGTCCAAGGACAAGTATTGGCCGGTCGATATCGCCTACTTCAATCCGGAAGGCGAGGGCGGCGAGGAAGTTCCGACCTATCGCATCAGCTTCAAGCTGCATGAGAACGGCCTGACCCGCGATATGACGATGGACTATGGCGATTTCTCCATCACCGGCAAACTGGTCAACCTGACCGTTTTCGACAACCCGCCCGCCGGCGAGACATGCGACCAGTAGCCTGAAGTCCGACATGGCGGTTTATGTCGATGCTGCCATCTGGCATTTCGCCGGGCGGCGCTGGTGTCATCTTCTGGCCGACGACGAGGTTGAATTGCACCGCTTTGCGGCACAACTCGGCATAAAGCGCTCGTCCTACCAGGGACCGCCAAAGACCTCGGCGCCGCATTACGACATTACCGGCCTGGAGCGTGACCGCGCGGTCCGGCTGGGTGCCGTGGAAAGCAGCCGGCAGGAAATCGTCGAGATCTTTCGCCGGGTGCGGGTCCGAGGCGGCAAGAAGCCGCGTTAGGATAGCGCCAGCGAGGCCAACGGCAACACGACGACCACGGCCCAGGACGGGATACGCGCGTAGACCAGCAGACAGAAGCCCGCGACGGCTATCGCTGCGTCCTGCCAGCTCAACACTGCCGCCTGCAGCACCGGATCGTATAGAGCCGCCGCGAGAATACCGACGACGGCGGCGTTGGCGCCGCGAATCGCCGCATCTGCTTTCGGCCTCGCTTGAAGGTCGGCTGCGAAGGGAAGGGCGCCGTAGACCAGAAGCAGGCCGGGCAAAAAGATGCCCATCAGCGCGAGGCAGGCCGCAACGATTCCGCCCAGCGGCTGCACGGCTGCGGCGCCCAGATAGGCGGCGAAGGTGAACAGCGGGCCAGGCATGGCCTGCGCCAGGCCATATCCGGCGAGAAAACTATCCGCGCTGACCCAACCCGGCGCTACAACCGAAGCTTCGAGCAGCGGCAACACGACGTGACCGCCTCCGAACACCAGCGCGCCGGAGCGATAGAAGGCCTCGAAGAAGGCCGGGAACGGCGACATTGCGAGCTGCGCCAAAACCGGCAAGCCGATGAACAGCAGGGCTGCAAGCGTCAGCGCAATCCATGCGGACCGCTTCGACACCGGGACGAACCGGCCCTCGCGGGCAAGCGGGGTATGCCCTGCGCAGAGGAACATGCCGGCAATTGCTCCCAGCACGATGGCGCCGAGTTGGCCGGCGGCACCTGCCAACAGGGAAGCCAGGAGGAGTGCTGCCGCACCGATCCCGATGCGCGGCAGGTCCGGTGTGAGGCTTTTCGCCATGCCCCAGACCGCTTGCGCGACGATTGCCGCCGCAACCAGTTTCAAGCCATGCAGCAGGGCATCCGCCGTTTCGCCGCTGAAGCTCGCGGCCCCGAGCCCGAGTGCTGCCATGAGAATGGCCGACGGCAGCGTGAAGGCGAGACATGCCGACAATCCGCCGACAAGTGTGCCAGTCCGGAACAGGCCGAGGGAAAATCCGACCTGGCTGGAAGCGGGCCCCGGCAGGAACTGGCACAGCGCGACGAGTTCGGCATAGGCTTTGTCGTCGATCCATTTGCGCCGGCCGACGAATTCGTCGCGGAAATAGCCGAGATGCGCGATGGGACCGCCGAAGGAGATGAAGCCGAGCTTGAAGAAAGCAAAGAAAACTTCGACAGGAGTTCCTCGGTGCGGGCTCTTGGATTCGGGCATGAAAGGCTTGTCCGGCTCTGGAAATTCGGCGGTTTGCCGGCGCTGTTATCTCAATTTCATGACGGTTTGATGTGGGAGGGCAAGAGCGGCTGGAGGCCTCACCCGGAATCGAACCCGGTGCAAGGAGTTGCAGTCCTCTGACCCCGCAACCGCTACAAGGCAGCAAGTCTCGCTCTGCATCTTTACCGCTTTGTGTTGCTTTCGACCAGCGACCCGTGTATGTGCCGCAGCATTCCACACACGGATATGGGTCTTTTCCGGGAGAAATCCGGCCAAGACCTCCGGTGGCGCAAGGGCTTTGGCCCGAACCGTCAAAATCCGTGGAGGCCAACCGGAAAGGAAAATAACGAATGGCACTGCCTGATTTCAGCATGCGCCAGCTCTTGGAAGCTGGTGTTCACTTCGGCCACCAGACCCACCGCTGGAACCCGAAGATGGCGACATACATTTATGGCGCCCGCAACAACATCCACATCATCGACCTCAGCCAGACGGTTCCGCTCCTGAACCAGGCGCTCAAGCAGGTTTCCGATACCGTCGCTCGCGGCGGCCGCGTCCTGTTCGTCGGCACCAAGCGTCAGGCTTCTGACATCGTCGCTGACGCTGCCCAGCGTTCGGCTCAGTATTACGTCAACTCGCGTTGGCTCGGCGGCATGCTGACCAACTGGAAGACGATCTCGAACTCGATCGCCCGTCTGCGCAAGCTAGACGAGATGCTCGCCGGCGAAGCCCAGGGCTTCACCAAGAAGGAGCGCCTGAACCTCGACCGCGAGCGCGAGAAGCTGGACAAGGCTCTCGGCGGCATCAAGGACATGGGCTCGACCCCGGACCTGATGTTCGTGATCGACACCAACAAGGAAGCGATCGCGATCCTCGAAGCCAAGCGTCTCGGCATCCCGGTCGTCGCGATCATCGATTCGAACTGCGACCCGGACAAGATCGACTATCCGATCCCGGGCAACGATGACGCGGCCCGCGCCATCCAGCTCTATTGCGACCTGATTGCCAAGGCTGCCATCGACGGCATCGCTCGTCAGCAGGGCGCGCTCGGCGTCGACGTCGGCGCATCGGCCGAAGCTCCGGTCGAGCCCGCTCTGGGCGAAGAGCCGGCCAGCGAAGCGCCCCAGGCTTAGTTAAAAAAGGCCGGTCTCCGGCCTTTTACCACTGTTTCAGGCGCGTCTGCGCCAGCGTCAGGCGCACCATCGCAATCCCGGTGGTGCGCCCGCGTGTTTCAAGACAAAGAGGCTAATATGACGATTACGGCTGCACAGGTGAAAGAACTCCGCGAACTTTCGGGCGCGGGCATGATGGATTGCAAGGCGGCTCTGACCGAGACCGGCGGCGACATGGAAGCTGCGGTCGACTGGCTGCGCAAGAAGGGCATCTCCAAGGCCGACAAGAAGGCCGGCCGTACCGCTGCCGAAGGCTTGATCGGTGTCGACTCCGGCGTTCGCGAAGCGGTCGTCGTCGAAGTCAACTCCGAGACCGATTTCGTGGCGCGCAACGCTGCCTTCCAGGAGATCGTCACCAATATCGCCAAGGTCGCTCTGGCTTATGGCGACACGGAAGCCGTTGCGGCAGCGAAGTATCCGCATTCCGACAAGACCGTGACCGAGACCATCAAGGACGCCGTCGGCACCATCGGCGAGAACCTCAGCTTCCGCCGCTCGTCCAAGCTGTCGGTCTCCCAAGGCGCGGTTGCCAGCTATGTGCACAACGCTGTGGCCGACGGCCTCGGCAAGCTCGGCGTTCTGGTCGCCATCGAGACCGCTGGCAATGCGGAAGCCGCCGGCGCCTTTGCGCGCCAGGTTGCCATGCATGTCGCAGCCACCAACCCGCTGGCCCTGACGCCCGACGAAGTCGACGCATCGGCCGTGGAGCGCGAAAAGGCGATCTTCTCCGACCAGGCCCGCCAGTCGGGCAAGCCGGAAAACATCATCGAAAAGATGGTCGAAGGCCGTCTGCGCAAGTTCTACGAGGAAGTCGTGCTGTTGAAGCAGGCTTTCGTGCTCAACCCCGACCTGACGGTCGAGGCAGCGCTCAAGGATGCGGAAAAGCAGATCGGCGCTCCTGCGAAGATCACCGGCTATATCCGTTTCGCGCTGGGTGAGGGCATCGAGAAGGAAGAGTCCGACTTCGCCGCCGAAGTGGCCGCTGCCGTCAAGCAGTAAGCTGGTCCTTTCTGGGAATACTGAAGGGCGCTGCGTGACAACGCGGCGCCCTTCGTGTATCCGGGCTTCGACTACCGCATACGGGGAAAATACATGACGGCCAAGCCACTCTACAGGCGCGTCCTGCTGAAAGCGTCAGGCGAAGCCTTGATGGGCGAACAGCATTTCGGCATCGATGTTTCGGTGGTCGACCGCATCGCCTCCGACATCGCCGAGGCGCGGGCGCTAGGTGTCGAGGTCGGCGTCGTCATCGGCGGCGGCAACATCTTCCGCGGCGTGGCCGTGGCCTCCAAGGGCGGCGACCGCGTGACCGGCGACCATATGGGCATGCTGGCGACCGTCATCAATTCACTCGCGCTTCGCACCTCCCTGACCAAGCTCGGGGTCGATGCCGTCGTGCTGTCGGCTATCGCCATGCCGGAGTTGTGCGAAGGCTTTTCCCAGCGCAAGGCCACCGCCTACATGGACGAAGGCAAGGTCGTGATCTTCGCCGGCGGCACAGGAAACCCGTTCTTCACCACCGATTCCGCAGCCGCTCTCAGAGCGGCCGAAATAGGCGCAGATGCGCTGTTCAAGGGCACCCAGGTGGATGGCGTCTATTCCGCCGATCCAAAGAAGGATCCGACTGCGACGCGCTACGAGCGCATTTCGCACCAGGAAGTTCTCAGCAGGGGCCTGTCCATCATGGACACGGCGGCCATTGCTCTTGCGCGCGAAAACAACATCCCGATAATCGTCTATTCGATCCATGAAAAAGGCGGGTTCGGCGAGATTTTGAAAGGTGGCGGCCGCTGCACTGTCGTGGCGGATGCCTGATCTGAAAAGACTCCGCCGCAAGGCGGGCAAGGAGGCCAGATGAGCACGGACTACAAAGACCTTCAGCGCCGCATGGACGGCGCCATCAACGCATTCAAGACCGATTTGGCTTCCTTGCGCACAGGACGCGCGTCGAGCAACCTTCTCGATGCCGTGACCGTCCAGGCTTATGGCTCGGCGATGCCGATCAACCAGGTTGCCAACGTCTCGGTCCCCGAGCCGCGCATGATTTCGGTCTCGGTGTGGGACAAGTCGATGGTCAGCGCCGTCGATCGGGCCATTCGCGAATCCAATCTCGGCTTCAACCCCATCGTCGACGGCACGACCTTGCGCATTCCCTTGCCGGAACTGAACGAACAGCGCCGCAAGGAACTGGTCAAGATTGCCCACACCTATGCCGAGAATGCCCGCGTGGCCGTCCGTCACGTGCGCCGCGATGGCATGGACGCGCTCAAGAAAGCGGAAAAGGACGGCGACATCAGCCAGGACGATCAGCGTGTTCAGTCCGACCGTGTGCAGAAGCTCACGGATGAGACGATCACCGCTATCGACGGCTTGCTTGCCGGCAAAGAAACCGAGATCATGCAAGTCTAGGATTGCCTAGCCGAAGGCTGGATATGACCACGCCCACTCACATTGCGATCATCATGGACGGCAATGGCCGCTGGGCGAAAGCGCGCGGCCTGCCGCGCGCTGCTGGCCACAAGGCGGGTGTGGATGCGCTGCGCCGGACGGTGCGCTCCGCGGGCGATCTCGGCGTGAAATGGGTCACCGTCTACGCCTTCTCCTCGGAAAACTGGTCGCGGCCGCAGACCGAAGTCACCGACCTGATGAGCCTTTTGAAGATTTTCATCAGGCGCGACCTCGCCGAACTGCATAACAGCGGCGTGCGCGTGAAGATCATCGGCGACCGCCACAACCTGAAAGCCGACATTCGCGGATTGCTGGAGGAAGCGGAAACGCTGACGGCGCGGAATTCGGCGATGACGCTGGTGATCGCCTTTAACTATGGCGGTCGCGACGAAATCGCCCGCGCGGCCGCGAAAGCCGCCCAGGCTATCGCGGACGGCCGCTTTACGGCCGCCGAACTCACGCCGGAGCGCTTCGAAGGCTTCCTGGATACGATCGACATACCCGACCCCGACCTGCTGATCCGGACCAGCGGCGAGGTTCGGCTTTCGAACTTCCTGCTCTGGCAATTGGCCTACACCGAACTCGTCTTCATGCCGTGCTACTGGCCCGATTTCGGACGCGAGCAACTGCTTGAGGCAATCAGCGAATACACCAGCCGGGACCGGCGCTTCGGCGGCCTGGTCGACCGCGATGTTGCGTCGTAACCCGGCATGAGCAACCTCCAGGTTCGCACGATCTCCGCTATCGTCCTGGCAATCGTGGTCCTCATCCTGACATGGCTCGGCGGTCCTTGGTTCCGTCTGTTGAGCGCGGTCATCGGCGCTTGCGTCTTCTTCGAATGGACGCAGATGTCGCGCCGCTCCACGCCTCGTCGTTGGAGCGAGGGCGGGCTGGGCATCCTGCCGGAGGTGTTGCTCGCCATCTTTCTCGTTTGCCTGCTCGCCGGCGTCGAAGCGCTGACGCTGATCGGACTTGGCGTGGCGCTGGCTGTCCTGCTGACGATTGTCACCCTGTGGCGCAAGGCGTCATGGTGGGAGTTCTCCGGTCTCGTCTACGCTATGCTGTCCGCCGCGCCTTTGGCTCTGTTGCGCGGAGATAATTTTTCGGGCTTCCTTGCCATCATCTTTCTGTTCGCGGTCGTCTGGTCGACGGACATCTCGGCCTATTTCGTCGGCAAGGCCGTGGGCGGCCCGAAACTCGCGCCCTCGATCTCGCCGGGGAAGACCCGCAGCGGGGCGATGGGCGGCGCAGCGGGTGCTGTGATCGCCGGGATTGTCGTTGTCCTGATTGCCGGTACGGGAAACCTTCCGCTCCTGGCGCTCGCAGCCTTCCTGCTGTCCATCGTCTCCCAGGCGGGCGACCTGTTCGAATCCTGGGTGAAGCGCCGTCATGGCGCAAAAGACTCGGGCTGGCTGATTCCCGGTCACGGAGGCGTTATGGACCGTGTGGACGGGCTTGTGGTCGCAGCCCTCGCACTGTACCTCATCGGCTGGGCAGCGGGCGAGGCGGGGTCACCTTCGCAAGCGCTGTTTCCGGTTTGAACTTAAAAGGCCCTTTCGGGCACGCCACGGTTTAGCCGGGTTTCAAGGGAAGCTGGCGGCGACGCCGAAGTTCGAGGGCACGATTTGACTGACTATCTTCCCAGCTTCCTGAGTACGGATGGGATCCTGATCGGCACGATCATACCCTTCCTGTTCGTGCTGACGGTCGTCGTCTTCGTGCACGAAATGGGTCATTATCTCGTTGGCCGCTGGTGCGGCATCGGTGTCAAGGCGTTCTCGATCGGCTTCGGGCCGGAGATTGTCGGTTTCAACGATCGCCATGGCACACGCTGGAAGCTCAGTGCGATTCCGCTCGGCGGCTATGTCAAATTCGTCGGCGACATGAATGCGACGAGCACGCCGGACGCCGCCGCCGAAGCCCAGCTTTCCGCCGAAGATCGCAAGGTCGCCTTCCACACCCAGCCGGTTTGGAAACGGGCCGCGACGGTGATTGCTGGCCCGCTGTTCAATTTCATCCTGACGATCGCAGTCTTTGCCGTCTTCTTCGGCGTCTACGGTCGCTACGTCATGGATCCCGTCGTAGCGGAGGTTCGCCCGGACAGCCCTGCGGCAATCGCGGGTATAGAGCCCGGGGATCGCTTCGTCAGCGTCGACGGGCGTCCGGTCACCACCTTCTCCGATGTTCAGCGCATCGTTTCGGCAAGGGGCGGGGACCCGTTGGTTTTCGTCATGTCGCGCGATGGCCGGGACGTGACGCTGACCGCCACCCCCGAACTCGCCGACCAGCAGGACGGTCTCGGCAACACCGTCAAGGTTGCCGTGATAGGCGTGGTCAGCAATGAAGAGGTCGGCCAACCCCGGCTTATCACCTATTCGCCTGGCGAGGCGCTCGTTCAAGCTGTCAACGACACCGGCTATGTCATTGCACGAACTGGGCAATTTCTTCAGCGCTTCGCCTTTGGCCGTGAAGACAAGTGTCAACTCGGCGGTCCGGTAAAAATTGCCGGCATGGCGGGGCAGGCGGCGAAGATCGGGTTCGAGAGTCTGATCCAACTAGCGGCTCTGCTGTCAGTTGGCATTGGATTTCTCAATCTTTTACCGATTCCCCCGCTTGATGGCGGGCACCTGCTCTTTTATGCAATCGAGGCTGTGAAAGGCAGGCCGGTATCGGAACGCGCCATGGAGGCGGTCTATCGTGTCGGCTTCGTCGCGGTGCTGGCCTTCATGGCTTTCGTGTTCTGGAATGACCTTTTTGGGTGCTGAAATCATTAAGGAATTTCTACCGGCGACCACCACTGTTGACCGCCCGTTTACCATGACGGGCAATATGCGTGACGCGAATGTCACGCTGGCGAGCTAAGTAAATACAAATTAACCAGAAGTCTTGCGTGTAGGGAAAATCCGGTTAATACGGAATGGGAATTTACCGCGACGTCCGGTTTTCTCGCCGTGGGGACTTCGAGAAAAGGTTATAAAGCCCGATGAAGGCAGCATTTAAATTCAAGAGCGCCGTGTCTGCGGCAGCTTTGTCAGCCGCGCTGATCGTTCCAGGCTCAGCGATGCTTCAGTTTGTTGCCGTTTCGGCTGCAGAGGCAGCCGTGGTCAGCCGGATCGAAGTGCGCGGCAATCAGCGCGTCGACGCTGAAACCGTCCGCAACTACATCGCGATCAAGCCGGGCCGCCAGTTCAGCGCGACCGACATCGACGAAGCCGTGAAGGCGCTCTTCGGCACGGGCCTGTTCTCGGATGTCCGCGTCAACCAGGTCGGCTCCTCGCTGGTCGTTCAGGTTTCCGAGTACCAGGTCGTCAATCAGGTCATTTTCCAGGGCAACAAGAAGGTCAAGGACGCGCAGCTCGCAGCGGCCGTCCAGCTCAAGCCCCGTGGCGGTTTCTCGCAAGCGGCGATGGATGCCGATATCGAGGCGATCAAGAGCGCCTACAGCCGTGTCGGCCGTGACGATGTCACCGTCACCACCCAGGTCATGGATCTCGGCGAAAACCGCGTCAATGTCGTCTATACCATCACGGAAGGCGACCGCACAAAGATCGCTTCGATCAATTTCGAGGGGAACAGCGCGTATAGCGACCGTCGGCTGTCCGACGTCATCAGCACCAAGCGCTCGAACTTCCTGTCGTTCCTGATGCGCGACGACATCTATGATGCCGACCGCCTGCGCGCCGACGAAGAGGCTCTTCGTCGCTTCTACTTCAACCGCGGCTATGCGGATTTCCAGGTGATCTCGGCTGAGGGCGTTCTCGACCCGGCCACCAACCAATACACCATCAACTTCACCATTGATGAAGGTCAGCGTTATACCTTCGGCGATGTGAGCGTCGAAAGCACCATTCCGGAGCTGGACCCGACTCAGTTGCAGTCGCTTGTCGAAACGACCAAGGGTAGCGTCTACAGCGCCAAGGACGTCGAAGACAGCATCGTGGCTCTGACCGAGCGTGCGGCCGGCATGGGCTACGCATTCGCCCAGGTCACCCCGCGTGGCGACCGCAATTTCGAAAACCACACGATCTCCGTTGTCTACACCATCGACCAGGGTCAGCGCGCCTATGTCGAGCGCATCGAAATCCGCGGCAACGAGCGTACGCGCGACTTCGTCATCCGTCGTGAGTTCGACATTGCCGAAGGCGATGCGTTCAACCAGGTTCTGATCCAGCGCGCCAAGAAACGTCTTGAAGCGCTGAACTTCTTCGAGAGCGTCCAGGTCTCCACGGCGCCGGGTTCGCAGCCCGATCAGGTCGTGCTGGTCGTCGATGTCGTCGAAAAGTCGACGGGTGAATTCTCGATTGGCGCCGGTTATTCGACCGGTGGCGAGAATGCCGGTGCGACCGTCGAAGGTTCGATCACCGAGCGCAACTTCCTCGGCCGCGGCCAGTTCATCCGCGTCTCCGCCGGCGGTGGCGAAAACTCGCGCGACTTCGGCCTCTCCTTCACCGAGCCTTATTTCCTTGGCTACCGCGTCGCGGCCGGCTTCGACGTGTATCGCCGTACCCGCGAATACGATACCTATGACAGCGACGTGACCGGCGGTACGATCCGTTTCGGTCTGCCGATCACCGAAAACATCTCGACGCAGCTCGCGTACAACCTGTCGCGTGAAGAGTATGAGATTTCTGAGGATTGTACTGCAGACCCAAACTGCAACCCTTCATTCGCTATCGTCGATGCTGCGAAAATCAGCCCTTGGATCAAGTCGTCCGTCAGCGGAACCTTGGTGTACAACACCATCGACGACATGAAGAGCCCGCATGACGGCATCTATGCCAACTTCAATGTTGAAGTTGCCGGCCTGGGCGGCGATGCCAAGTTTGCAAAGTTCACCGGACGCGCAACGTACTACAAGACGCTGTCCGAGGAACTCGACGTCGTCGGTCTCGTCTCCGGTGGTGCCGGTCATGTAGTGGGCTTTGGCGACGACGGTCTTCGTGTGTTCGACCAGTTCCAGGCGAACAGCCGCATGATTCGTGGCTTCAAGCAGAATGGCTTTGGTCCCTACGATCCGGGTGCGTCTGACGATACACATCTTGGCGGCACGACCTACTTCAACGCTTCGGTCGAAGCGCAGTTTCCGGTTCCGATCGTTCCGGAAAGCTTCGGTCTTCGTGGCGCGGTCTTTGCTGATGCTGCAACCTTGTATGGAAGTGAAATCAGGGTTGATGCCGGCGACAGCGTGTTGGGTACCGACTCCAAGTGGCGCGCCTCTGTCGGCGTCGGCCTTCTGTGGGCATCTCCCTTCGGTCCGCTCCGTATCGACTATGCTGTTCCGGTTTCCAAGGAAGACAGCGACGACACGCAGGAGTTCAACTTCGGCATATCGACCCGCTTCTAAGCTGCGGATCGCATCTTCCGGGCCGGTTCGGCCCGGAAGTCTTTTTGGCCAGGCGTAAACTGGATATAATTTTCTTATGACGGATCCGGTATTTTTCGTGCCGTCCCGCCGCTTGACGGTGGGCGAGGTCGCGAGCCTGACCGGTGCGTCGCTGCTCAATGACGCTCACGCCGGCATAATCATCTCAACGATTGCATCCTTGTCCGACGGTGGCGCCGAAGCCCTCGTCTTCGTGGAGGGCAAGCGCAACGCCGCACCGCTGTCCACCGTAACCGCCGCCGCTGTTCTGTGCACCGCCGAGCTTGCCGACCGCGTGCCTGCAAACACAGCCGCCCTGGTTGTCCGGCGGCCGCAGCAGGCATTCGCCATGATCGGGCGCATCCTCTTTCCCGATGCCGCCAAGCCGGTGCCGATAACCAAGTCGACCGGTGTCTCTTCCTCCGCGCATGTCGACCCGAGTGCGTCCATTGAGCAAGGTGCCGTGATCGAGCCCGGAGCGGTCATCGGCGCGCATGTGGCGATCGGCGAGGGGACCATCGTCGCAGCCCATGCGGTGATCGGCGGTTCCGTCCAGATCGGCCGCAATTGCTACATCGGGCCTCAGAGCACCGTTCAATACGCGCTTCTGGGCAATGACGTCATCATTCACGCCGGCGCGCGCATCGGGCAGGACGGCTTCGGCTTCGTCGGCGGCCCGCGCGGCCCCGAGCGCATGCCGCAGATCGGCCGCGTGATTATCCAGGATAATGTCGAGATCGGCGCCAACACGGCGATCGACCGTGGCGCGCTCGGCGATACGGTCATCGGCGAGAACACGAAAATCGACAATCTCGTCCAGATCGCGCACAACGTGAAGATCGGCCGGAATTGCCTTATAGCAGCACATACTGGTATTTCCGGCTCGGTCACGGTAGGGGACAACGTCCAGATGGGTGGCGCTGTCGGCCTTGCGGATCATCTGACCATCGGCGCCGGCGCGCAGCTCGCCGCCCGCAGCGGTTTTATGAACGATGTCCCGGCCGGCGAAGTGTGGGCGGGATATCCGGCTCAGCCCATGTCATCGATGATGCGTGAGGTGGCCATGATCAGACGGCTGGTGGCCCGGCCGCGTAAGAAAGGTACAGAGGAATGACGGAGCAGACAGCGGATTCGACGCTTGGCGTCGCCGACATCATGGAGATGATGAAGCTGTTGCCGCACCGCTATCCCTTCCTGCTGGTCGACCGCATCATCGAGATCGACGGCGACGATTCGGCCATCGGCATCAAAAACGTCACCATCAATGAGCCGCATTTCCAAGGCCATTTCCCAGACCAGCCGGTGATGCCCGGCGTTCTGATCATCGAGGCGATGGCGCAGACCGCCGGCGCCATCTGCATCCGCAAGGCGCTCAATGACGGTCCGTCGCTCGTCTATCTAATGACCATCGACAATGCCAAATTCCGCAAGCCGGTTGTGCCCGGCGACCAGATGCGTATTCACGTCAAGAAGATGAAGAGGCGAGGCAATCTGCTGAAATTCGCATGCGAAGCCCATGTGGACGGCGCGCTGGTTGCCGAGGCGGAAGTCGCAGCCATGATGGCCGCAAAAGACTGAGATGGACATGGGTATGAATACCGAAACAGTAATCCATCCTTCGGCGGTGGTCGAAGCCGGCGCGGAAATCGGCGCTGGCGTCCGTATCGGACCGTTCTGTCACATCGGCCCAGACGTACGCATCAAAGACAATGTCGAACTGTTCGGTCATGTCTCGGTCATGGGCGGAACGACGATCGGCGAAGGCTGCAAGGTCTACCCGATGGCTATTCTCGGTGCGCCGCCCCAGAACGGCAAGCACAAGGGTGGCAAGACGACGCTGGATATCGGCGCCAACTGCACGATCCGTGAAGGCGTCACCATGCATACCGGAACCGATACGAGCCGTGGCCATACCGCCATCGGCGCGAACGGCAATTTTCTTGCTTACGCTCACATCGCGCATGATTGCGTCGTCGGCAACAACGTCACATTCGCCAATGGCGCGACGCTGGGTGGCCATGTCGAGATCGGCAACAACGTCAACATCGGCGGATTGACCGCTGTCCACCAGTTCGTGCGCATCGGCGACAATGCCTTCATCGGCGGCTGCTCGGCCGTGGTCGGCGATGTCATTCCCTATGCCATCGCGGTGGGCAACCGCGCCAGCCTGCGTGGCCTCAACATCATCGGGCTCAAGCGCTCGGGACTTGAGCGCTCCGACATCCACACACTTCGCCGTGCATACCGCTTCATTTTCGACCGTTCGCACACCATCGCCGAGAATGTCGACAAGGCCCGGGTCGAGTTCGCGGATTCGCCGACGGCGATGAAGATCATCGAATTCATGAGTTCGCGCGGCAAGCGGCATTATGCGATGCCTCCGCTCAAAGCTGTTGTCGATGACGACACAGACGACGCCTGAGACAGACGAACGTCTTCCAGCCGGCAGCAAGGTCGGGATCATTGCCGGCGGCGGCATGCTGCCGGTGGAAGTCGCCAAAAGCCTGAGCGCAAAGGGAAAAGCCCCTTTCATCCTGATCGTCGAGGGTGAGGTTACGGCCCATCTCGATGAGCTCAGCCAGTTCGAACATGAGACGCTCGCGCTCGAACGCATCGGCAATCTCGTCACCGTCCTGCAACGCCATGGTGTGACGCATCTCGTCATGGCGGGCGAAATCAGGCGGCGACCTAAGTTGAGCGCCATCAAGATCAATCTTGGGCTGCTCAGAGTGCTTCCCGAACTCCTGAAAGCGCTGACACGGGGCGACGACGGGCTGTTGCGCATCGTCATCAAGGGGTTCGAAGCACGCGGCATCACTATTGTCGGCGCGCAGGACATCGTACCCGATATCTTGGCAAGCCAGATGGTGCTGACGAAAACCGGCCCGCGAAAAAGCGATTGGCCGGACATTGAAGCGGCCTTTGTTGCGGCCAAAACCATCGGCCGGCTCGATATCGGGCAAGCGGCTGTTGCCATTGGCTCGCGCGTCATCGCGCTGGAAGGCATCGAAGGCACTGCCGGCCTGCTGGACCGCGTGAAGGGCCTGCGCGGCCATGGCCGGCTTGCCGGGCGGCAGCGCGGCGTTCTGGTCAAATGCGCCAAGCCACAGCAGGAATTGCGTGTCGATCTTCCGACCATAGGGCCCGAAACCATCGAGTCGGCGCATGCCGCCGGCCTGGCCGGCGTCGTCGTCGAAGCCAATCGGTCGATCGTGCTCGACAGCGCTTCGGTGATTGAAAAAGCGGACCGCTACGGCATGTTCGTTCTCGGGCTGCGTCGCGAGGAGCTTCCATGACCAGACCGCTGAAAATCGCCGTTGTCGCCGGCGAAGAATCCGGCGACCTGCTGGGCGCCAACCTCATCGAGTCCCTCAAAGCGATCGCAGGCCGCGATGTCGAAATCGTCGGCGTCGGCGGGCGGCATCTGCAGGCGCTCGGTCTGCACTCGCTGTTCAATGCCAGTGATATCGCACTCATGGGGCTGAGCGCCATCGTGCGGGATTTGCCTCGGCTGATGCGCCGCATCGGCGAGACCGCCCGCTTCGTGGCCTCAGAGAAGCCCGACTGTCTCGTCACCATCGACAGCCCGGATTTTTCCCTGCGTGTCGCCAAAAAGGTTCGTGCGCTCGCTCCGTCCATCCCCATCGTCCATTATGTCTGCCCCAGCGTCTGGGCGTGGCGGGAGAGCAGGGCGCCCGCGATGAAGCCTTATGTCGACGAAATTCTCTGCATCCTGCCGTTCGAACCGAAAGCGCTCGAAGCGCTGAACGGCCCCAAGGGAACGTTTGTCGGACATCGCCTGTCGACCGAGCCGACGATCCAAGCGGCACGGGAGAGGCAGGCCGTGCCTCGCGATCTTTCGCCCGACCGTGTGAAGAACCTGCTTCTGTTGCCCGGCTCCCGCCGCAGCGAGGTCCGGCATCTCATCGGCCCCTTCGGCGAGGCCGTCTCATTGCTCAAGGCGCGCGGGCATCGCCTGCGGCTGCTGTTGCCCACGGTTCCGCATGTCGAACAACTGGTATCCGAAGCCGTCTCCGGTTGGGAGCAGAAACCGGAAATCACCACCGACCTGGCCGATAAGGGCAGGGCGTTCGGCGAGGCGGATGCGGCGCTGATTGCCTCCGGCACGGTGTCGCTCGAACTGGCCTTGGCCGGGGTGCCGATGATATCTTGCTACAAGTTGGACCCGCTGATGCGCATGATGCAGGGGCTGGTGAAAATCTGGAGCGCGTCGCTGCCCAACCTCATTGCCGACGCACCGGTGGTTCCGGAATTCTACGACCGATATGCCCGGCCCAACTCCATGGCCCGGCATATGGAAGCGCTGTTCCAGGACACCGAATTGCGGGCCTGGCAAAGGCAGGGTTTTGCCGAAATCCGTAGCCGGATGCAGACGGACCGTCCGTCCGGCGAGCTCGCAGCCGACGTGGTTCTCAGGCACATAGCACAATAAAAAAGCTCCGGAGCGCGAGGCTCCGGAGCTTTCGATTCCGTAAAGACGCTCAGCGCTTGGCGATGGCGATGTAGTCCCGCTCGGTCGCACCGGTGTAGAGCTGGCGCGGACGGCCGATCTTCTGGCGCGGGTCCTCGATCATTTCCTTCCACTGCGCGATCCAGCCGACGGTGCGCGCAAGCGCGAACAGCACGGTGAACATGGTGGTGGGGAAGCCCAGCGCCTTCAAGGTGATGCCCGAATAGAAGTCGATGTTCGGATACAGCTTCTTTTCGATGAAGTAGCTGTCGGTCAGGGCGATCTTTTCGAGTTCCATGGCCACATCGAGCATCGGATCGTCCTTGATGCCGAGTTCGCCGAGCACCTCATGCGTGGTCTTCTGCATGATCTTGGCGCGCGGATCGTAGTTCTTGTAGACGCGGTGTCCGAAGCCCATCAGCCGGAACGGATCGTCCTTGTCCTTTGCCTTGGCGATATATTCCGGAATGCGGTCGACGGAGCCGATCTCCGCCAGCATGTTGAGCGCCGCCTCGTTCGCGCCGCCATGGGCAGGGCCCCAGAGGCAGGCAATGCCGGCAGCGATGCAGGCAAACGGGTTGGCGCCCGATGAGCCGGCAAGCCGCACCGTCGAGGTCGACGCATTCTGCTCGTGGTCGGCATGCAGGATGAAGATGCGTTCCATCGCGCGTGCCAGCACCGGGTTGACCTTGTACTCCTCGCACGGCACCGCAAAGCACATATGCAGGAAGTTCGAGGCGTAACCGAGCTCGTTCTTCGGATAAACGAATGGCTGGCCGATGTGGTATTTGTAGGCCATCGCGGCAATTGTCGGCATCTTGGCGATCAGCCGGATCGATGCGACCATGCGCTGGTGCGGATCGGAGATGTCGGTCGAATCGTGATAGAAGGCCGACAGCGCGCCGACCACGCCGCACATGACGGCCATCGGGTGGGCGTCGCGGCGGAAGCCGCGGAAGAACCACGCCATCTGCTCATGCACCATGGTGTGGCGGGTCACGCGATAGTCGAAATCTTCCTTCTGCGCCTTGGTCGGCAGGTCGCCATACAGAAGCAGGTAGCAGACCTCGAGGAAATCGCCATGCTCGGCGAGTTGGTCAATCGGGTAGCCGCGGTGCAGAAGCACGCCTGCGTCGCCGTCGATATAGGTGATTTCCGACTCGCAGCTTGCCGTGGAAGTGAAGCCGGGATCGTAGGTGAAGGCGCCGGTCGTCGCGTATAGAGAAGCGATGTCGATGACATCCGGGCCGACAGATCCGCTGCGAATCTTCAATTCGTGCGTTTTTCCGTTCAATTCCAGTTTCGCGTTGGATTCCGTCATCGCAAACTCCCTAAGTTTTTCTGCGCCATCTGAACGACGGCCGACTTTCAAATTCTTGCACAAGGCGTCACTGGCATGCGCAACAGTGCCTCCAGCGCGGGATATATGACCGTGTGAAATGCCGCCGCAATGTTGCACTGCACCCCGTTCATTTCAATCCGAATTTAGGAAAGTGATGCTGACCTAATCGATTTGATCGGAAATGCGCGCCAGGCTTTCCTCGCGTCCCAAAACGGCCAGCACGTCGAACACCCCGGGAGACGTGCTGCGGCCCGTCAAAGCCGCTCTCAAGGGTTGCGCGACCGCGCCCAACTTCAGATTCTGTTCTCCGGCGTAGGCCTTTACAGCCGCTTCGGTCGAAGCCGCGTCCCAGCTTTCGGAAAGCGAGGCGAGCGCCGCATGCGCGCCTTTCAGCACATCCTTCGCAGGCCCTGCGAGCAGCGCCGTCGCCTTCTCATCCAGAGGAAGCGGGCGCATCACGAACAGATAAGCAGCACTGTCGGCAAGCTCCACCAAAGTCTTGGCGCGCTCCTTCAACCCCGGCATCGCGGCCAGAAGCTTCGCACGGCCGGCCTCGTCGATCTTCTCGAGCAGTGCCTTGCCGTTTTCGATGTAGGGCAGGGTGTCGATCAGCGCTGCCACCAGCTCCGCGTCAGCCATTGCCCGCATATGCACGCCGTTGAGCGCCTCGAGTTTCTGGAAATCGAACCGGGCAGCGCCCTTGTTGACATCCTCGATCTCGAACCAGGCGATCATGTCTTCGATGCTCATGATCTCGTCGTCGCCATGGCTCCAGCCGAGACGCGCGAGATAGTTCAGCAGCGCCTTGGGCAGATAGCCCATGGCGCGATAGGCATCGACGCCGAGCGCACCGTGACGCTTGGAGAGCTTTGCGCCGTCCGCGCCATGGATCAGCGGGATATGCGCCATCACCGGTACGTCCCAACCCATCGCCCGGTAGATAACGGTCTGGCGCGCGGCATTGGTCAGGTGGTCGTCGCCGCGGATGATGTGCGTCACGCCCATGTCGTGGTCGTCGACCACCACCGCATGCATATAGGTCGGGTTGCCGTCCGACCGCAGGATGATGAAATCGTCCAGATCCTTGTTGGGAAACCGCACGTCTCCCTGCACCTTGTCGTGAACGATGGTTTCACCCTCGGTCGGCGCCTTGATGCGAATCGCACCTTTGGCGCCCGCCGGCGCCTCCGACGGGTCGCGGTCGCGCCAGCGGCCATCATAGCGCGGCGGCCGGCCCTCGGCGCGTGCCGTCGCGCGCATCTCCTCCAGCTCTGCCGGCGTCGCATAGCAGTAATAGGCCTTGCCCAGGCGAACCAGTTCCTCGGCGACCTCGCGATGGCGCGGGGCACGCTCGAACTGCGAGATCGGCTCGCCGTCGCTGGTCAGTCCAAGCCAGCTCAAGCCGTCGAGGATCGCGGCGGTCGCGGCATCGGTCGAGCGTTCGCGGTCGGTATCCTCGATGCGCAACAGCATGCTGCCGCCGGTGTGCCGGGCATACAGCCAGTTGAACAGCGCCGTACGCGCGCCACCGATGTGCAGATAGCCTGTGGGCGAGGGGGCAAAACGGGTGACGATTGTGTCGGACATTGGAAATTCCAGAGACAGGCTGTGTCGGCGCCGGGCCGAATAGGACGGAAGGCCGGGGCACATGACGTTTCGTTGGCGCTGATGTAGCATGATAGGCTCGGGGTGCAAGGGGCGGGGCAGCCACATGGCCGGCGGTGAGACGGGTGCCGCGACTGACGAAGCCGTTCTCCTGGCAGGCGAACGGGTGATGGTGTTCGAGCCTGCCCAACCCCTTCAACGCTTCACGAGAGAAGAAACCGCCCCCGACATCGGGCCGCCTCGTATCAGGCAGCTCTTCCGCAAGGCGCTGCCCGCCCGGCCGCTGACCATCGCAGCCTTGTGGGAACTGGAATTCGAGCGCGGGCTGGGATTTCTGCTCGTGCCTGTCCATCTGGCGGCCGGCGCGATCGTCTATTTCGGCATGGCAGGCGAGCCGAACGCCATGCCGATGCTGTTGCTCACCCTCGCGGCCTGCGGGGCTGTGTTCGCGACACGCAATCATCGGCGTGCGCACCTCGCCACCCTGTCGCTGTTCCTGCTCCTCGCGGGCGCTTGCCTGGCCAAGCTGGAAACGTGGCGGCTCGATACAAAAATGCTGGGCAGCACCATCTCCACCCGTCTCGAAGGTCGCGTGGCCTCGGTCGAGGAAACCGCACAAGGCCGCGTTCGCCTGACGCTCGACGTGCTTTCCACCAGCAGGCCGACGCTGCGCTATGCGCCCGAGCGTGTCCGCGTGACGGCGCGCCAAATCCCCGATGCGCTGAAGACCGGCGAAACGGTCTCAGGCATCGCCCGGCTCATGCCGCCATCCGGCCCCGTCCGTCCGGGCAGCTACGATTTTTCGTTCCAGAGCTATTTCGACGGCATCGGCGCATCGGGCTTTTTCCTCAGCGCGGTGGAGAGAACGGTATCGCAGCCAGCCGAACCGCCGACCACAGCCGAGGCAATCGGCCTTTGGCTCGGCGGTGCCCGCGAAGCTATCGCCAAGCACATCCGTAAGCGAATCGGCGGTCCGGAAGGAGCCATTGCCGCGGCGCTGATGGTCGGCACGCGCGGCGGCATCCCCGAAAACATCAACGAAGCCATGCGGCGCACCGGCATCTATCATGTCATCTCGATTTCCGGCCTGCACATGGCGCTGGTCGCCGGCACTGTGATGGGCCTGATGCGCGCCTGCCTTGCGCTGTTTCCCGCCTGGGCATCGCGGCACAACACCAAGAAATACGCCGCCGCGGTCGCACTGGTGGCGACCACCGGCTATCTCGGCATTTCCGGCGGGGAGGTCGCTGCCCAGCGCAGCTACATCATGCTGGCGGTGATGCTGATCGCGGTGCTGTGCGACCGCGCGGCATTGACGATGCGCAATCTCGCCATTTCGGCGATCGTGGTGCTCGTCCTGTCGCCGCACGAGGTCATGGGACCGAGCTTCCAGATGTCTTTTGCCGCCACAGCGGCTCTTGTCGGCGCCTATGCCTTCTGGAGCGAACGCAACCGAAAGGACGGGAAACGCCGACCAGTCCGGCAAAGCAGTGTCTACGGTTGGCTGTGGCGGCGCAGCCTCGTTGTGCTCGGTGCCCTTGCCGCGACATCGCTGATCGCCGGTCTGGCCACCGCCGTCTACGGCGTCTGGCATTTCCAGCGCGTCGCGCCGCTCAGCCTTTTTGCGAACCTGGCCATCATGCCCATCGTCTCGGTGATCGTCATGCCGTGTGCGGTGGGGGCCGCGCTTGCCATGCCGTTCGGCCTCGACGGCCCGTTCCTCTCGGTCATGGGCTACGCGCTGACCGCCGTGATTGCGATGTCGCACTGGTTCTCTGAACGATCCCCGATCGATGCCGTCGGAACCATCCCGGTCTGGTCGGCCCTGCTGATGACCGCAGCGCTCGTTGCCGCGACCATGCTGACGACGCGGTTGCGCGTGCTGGCGCTGCCATTCGCCATCGGCGGCATCGCCGTCATACCCTTTGCCACGCAGCCGCTCGCCTTGATTTCCGAGGACGCCCGTCTGGTCGCCATCCCGGCCGAAGATAAGAACGGCAACGAAGCTATCGCCGTCAACAGGCCGCGCGCCGGCAGCTTCACGGTCGACACTTGGAAATACGCCTTTGGCACGAACACCGTCCTACGGCCTGTCTCCGCCGCGTCGCTCGACGGAAATGCCCTGGAAGGGTTTTCCTGCGCCGGCGACGTCTGCGCCGTACGCTCCGGCACTTGGCAAGTCATCCATGCCGCGACCGGCGATGCGGCGAAAGCCTATTGCGGCAAGGCCGCGATCCTGATCGTGGACGACGCAACGTTCGACAGCTGTCGGAACGGCAAGACGATGGTCGTCACCAAGCGCGATCTCGCCCGCCTTGGAAGCGCTGCGATCTATCCGCCGCTGTTCGGCTGGACCGGTTCTTCCGCTGACATGCTCCGCATCGACCACGCCATTGAGCAGCCCTATCGGCCATGGCATGCCCAGCGCCTGTATTCACGCGAGGCGAGGGGCTTGCCGCCCTATGTCAGGCCGGAGCGGCGGGAAGGGCAAACCGAGAATTCGAAAGCATCCGGGGACGTTCCGTCTCCATAAGGCATCCAATGCAACGCGTGAGCTGTCCAACGTCTCCGAAGCGCGCAGACGCGCGGCTTGCACCGCGCCTGCACTCAGTATCGACGGATGAGCCCGACCAGCTTGCCCTGGACCTTGACGCGATCGGGGCCGAAGATGCGGGTCTCATAGGCCGGGTTGGCGGCCTCGAGCGCGATGGACGCGCCCTTGCGGCGAAACCGCTTCAGCGTCGCCTCTTCGTCGTCGACCAGCGCCACAACGATCTCGCCGGGGCTGCAGGTATCCGCGCTCTTGATGATGACCGTGTCGCCGTCGAATATCCCGGCCTCGATCATCGAGTCGCCCTTGACCTCGAGCGCATAGTGCTCGCCACCCATGATCATATCCGGCGGCACGGAGATAGAATGGGTCTTGTGCTGGATTGCCTCGATGGGAACGCCCGCCGCGATCCGCCCCATGACAGGGATCGACACCGCCGCGGACGCATCGTCGTCGTTCTGCGCGGCAAAGCTGCGGCTGGGCTTCTGCTCGACGGGCGCACGGCCGAGGCTGCCCTGAATGACGCTTGGCGAGAATTTCTTCGGCGCGCCAAGCCCCGGCGCGATCGACTCGGGAAGGCGCAGAACTTCCAGAGCGCGCGCGCGATTGGGAAGCCTGCGAATGAAACCGCGCTCTTCCAGCGCGGTGATCAGGCGGTGAATGCCAGATTTGGAAGCCAGGTCGAGCGCCTCCTTCATCTCGTCGAACGAGGGCGGGATGCCGCTTTCCTTCATGCGCTCATGGATGAAGAGCAAAAGCTCGTGTTGTTTGCGCGTCAGCATAACAGCCTCACCGGAATCGGAAAAACAAAACCAGAACAAACACTATCTGTTCCATGTGTGTTCCGCAACCGGTTTAAATTCCGTGAATGCGGATACTGGAAAACGCGTCGGCCTGGGATCGGAAGAGGGCACTCGAGAGGCATCCGCGGCGTTAGGACGGGTGGGCGCCTCATCTAGGCTTATAGCGGCATCGGGGTTGCGCCGACATCCTTTTTAGCCTTCCCTGCAGGCATGAGTGGCTGGAGGTCATTGTCATGACGAAGCAGCAGAAGCCGATCGCGACCGCGGATATTGCCTGGACCGAATGGTCGGACGTTCCACGCTTCGGGGTGCGCTACAAACATTTGAGCGCAGCCGCGCTTGGGGACGGCTACCGGGTCGGCGTGGCCCTTGAGGAACTGCCGCCCGGCAAGCAAAGCTCGCCGGCGCACTATCACATCTTCGAGGAAGAGCATCTTTTCATTCTCGACGGCGCACTCACCGTTCGCATCGGCGACGAGAGCTATTCGATGAAGGCGGGCGATTATGTCTGCTTCCCGGCCCGGCAGAAGGCGGGACATTGCCTGATCAACGAGGGCGAGGCCGCTTGCCGCTATGTCATCGTCGGCCAGCGCAATCCGCGTGACGTCGTAGTCTACACCGATTCCAACAAGGTTTTGGTGCGATCGCTCGGACGACGCGCCTTGTTCGATCTCGCGGCGACCCGAAGCTATTGGGAAGGCGAAGAGACGGGGTTGTCTGAGTACGCGGTTCCGGCCGACACCGAACGCTATGCTCCCGAGCCACCAGAACGACCCAAGCCGCCGATTGCCGGCGACGACGTCGAGTGGCGGGTAGAAGGTGAAGGTCCAAAATTCGGCGGACACTCCCGGCATCTGACATATGCGGCCGTCGGCAAGGACTACCACGTCGGCATCCTCATTGAAGCGCCATCGCCGGGCATGCGGCTCGCGCCCCGGCACTATCACATGCTGGAGGAAGAGCATGCGCTGATCCTCGAAGGCGAGGTGGCGCTGCTTTACGGCGACGAACGTTACGATATGAAGCCCGGCGACTATGTCTGCTTTCCCGCCGGTGAGAAGATCGGCCATTCGTTTCTCAACAGCGGCACCGGTCCATGCCGCTATCTGATGATCGGCGAGCACAACCCGAGCGAGGTTTGCGTCTATCCGGATTCCAACAAGATCATGGTCCGCGCATTGCGCAGCGAGAACGACATTTTCGACATGGCAGGTGTTCGTCGGTATTGGGATGGAGAAGGCGAGGAAAAATAGGACGCATGCAAGTCGCACTTCATCCTTGAACCCACCCTGGCTACATACATTGTGGCGTGGGAGTTGGAATGTCCGCCTGTTTGCAAAGTAGAAATGTCCGCCTGCCCCGATCTGAGCGGCTGATCCCGCTTGCAAGATCAGATCGGGGCGGGTGATTGACACCCTCTTCGGCTTTAGCTTTGAGACGCCTCACTCCGCAGCCTGCTGTCGCGACAGTGCTTTCTGCCGCCGCGCAATCACAACCGGATCGTTCGTGAAGTCTTTCCGACGACCGGGTCCACGAGCACGTTTGATGTATCCATTCTTATCGCTGTTGGTCTTCACCTCAGGCGCCGGGCGCTCGTCCTGGCGCTCCCTGATATACGCCAGGACATCACCGAGCCGCTTGTTCTCGGTGATCGCCGCATGCGTCACCCGCTGGTCCTTGTCGAATACCTGATAGGGCAGGGAATGTCCCTTCCATCGCACATCCAGCCGACCGTCCGCATAGGCATAGGTCTCGACATAGCGGCCAACCAGACCACGCGTCACCTCGGTCTCCTCCAGCATGATCCGCTTGCGTTCGAACGAAAACGTCAGCTGCGCTCCGACATAGCGCTGCTCGCGCTTGCACAGGATCTCAGTCAACCGATCCGGCGCCAAATTCAGCGGCCGGTGCAGATCGACGGGACGGGCAGGGACGATCGCAAAGCGCGCGTTGTAGTCCTCCACGAAGCCTGACAAGAACGCATTGCCCGCCTCCATGCTGTCGATGCCAGAAAGCCTGAGTTCCTTGACCAGGCGATCCTGCAACGTCCGGTTCATGCGCTCGACCCGACCCTTGGCCTGGCTCGAATTTGCACAGAGAATCTCGATGTTTAGCTCGCAAAGCGCACGCCCGAACTGGGTCACGCTCTGACCGCCTTTGGCATCCTTCTTCGCCACCCGAAACACCGAATGCCTGTCGGAATAAAAAGCGACGGGAGCACCATGCGCCTGCAGATAGAGCTTGAGCGCCTCAAAGTAGGTGAAGGCACTTTCCGAGCGCACAAAGCGCAACTGCATCAACCTGCCGGTCGCATCGTCGACAAACACCAGCAGCGAGCAAGACGGTCCGCGATCCTCGAACCAGCGATGCTCCGAGCCGTCGATCTGCACCAGTTCGCCATAGGCTTCTCGCCGCAACCGCGGCTGATGAAACGTCCGCCGCTGCTTGCGCGACAGCCAGAGGCCGGCATCAGCCATCCAGCTGCGCACCGTCTCGCGCGATACACGCAGTCCATCGCGCTCGGCCAGCTTCTCCGTCGCCAATGTCGGCCCGAAATCCGCATAGCGTTCGCGAACCAGAGTCATTGCATAATCGCGAACCCCGTCGCTGATCCGGTTGTTGGACGGCCGGCCAATCGACCTATGACGGATCGAGGCTGCGCCGCCGGTTTGTATCCTGTTCAACAACCGGCGGACTTGCCGTGTGCTGAGATCCAGCACACATGCCGCCGAGACTATTGTCATCCGACCGGCAATCACCCTCGACAAAACCTCGGTCCGCTGAAGATCGCGCTCGCTCATCGCTATCAATCCCATCTGCAATCTCCCAGGCATCGTTCAGGCCCGGGGAGTGTGACATTCCAACTTTGCAGAAACAGGACACTTTAACTTTGCGGCTACATGTTCAAATCGCATAAGATAGATTATGGAACTGACATCTCTCGTTCTGGATACCCGACCAGCAGTTTGCTAGGCTTCCTCTATATGAGAAGCGAAGGCTTGCCCTATGTATGAAGCCCTGTTCGGCATTTTGGTGTTCTGTTTGCTGGCAGCGGCGTCGCTTGGCGTGCTGTTCTACCATCGTCGCTTGCCGCAGCGTCTCTGGCAGGACGACACGGTTTCAACCGTGCGTCTGATCGCCGGCTTCTTCACTGTCATGACGTCGCTGGTGCTCGGCCTGATGATCAACTCGGCCAAGAACACCTATGAGGCCATCGACCGGAACGTCCACGACTATGCCATGCAGATCATCCTGCTCGACAGAGCCTTGCGCAACTACGGCCCGGAAACGGAGCCAGCGCGCGAACCTCTGATCACCTACGTAACCCGGATCGTGAACGATACGACGCCCGATGGCGGAGACCGGCCCATCTCCAATCGTCTGTCCGAACATCTCCTTGTCGAAATCGGCGTACAGTTGCGTGGATTGACGTCGCCGAACAATGACCAGATCGCGTTGATGCAAGACGCACGGCAGCATCTGTCGCGCGTCATCGAATTGCGCTGGACGCTGCTAGAACAGTCCGAGGGCAAGATACCATCGCCGATGATCGTCATGCTGGTGGCGTGGCTGATGCTGATTTTTGGCAGCCACGGCTTCTTGGCGCCCAGGAACGGGATCATCGTCGGCAGTTTCGTCCTGTCTGCCGTGCTCATTGCCGGAACGATCTATCTTATCCTGGATATGAATGTCCCGTTTCGCGGCGCGATCCAGGTCTCGCCAGACCCGCTTCACCGCGCCTATCAGGAGATGAAGTCATAAAATCAAACGATATCAATGATTTGAATTCGCAAGTCGAAGTCAGTTGATAGCCATTTCCAGCACCATTCCGTCATAGGCCGGTTCGACATGGGCCGGCGTCTCGCGCAGCACCGTCTCGTAGTCGAGTGGGACATGCATGTGGGTGAGCAAAGCGCGCCGGGGCTTCAGCCGTTCGATCCATTCCAGCGCCTCGGCCAGCGAGAAATGGCTGATGTGGGTGCGGTATTGCAGCGCGTCGACGATCAACACCGTCAGGCCGGTCAACCGTGCCGCCGTAGCCTCGGGAAAGTCAGAGACATCCGAGCAATAGGCGAGGTCGCCGATGCGGAAGCCGAGCGAAAGGGTCTCGCCATGCACCTGGGGCAGCGGCTGAAAGGCCAGGGGACCGCCCTCGCCTTCGATCACAACCGGCTTTTGATGATCGATCAGATGCGCGCGCAGAATCGGCGGATAGGAGCTTCCTTCCGGCGTCTCGAAGCAATAGCCGAAGCCTTCGCGCAGCCGCGTCAGCGTGGCGGCATCCGCGTATATGTCCAGCAGCCGACGCTGTTCGAGCACATAGCCGCGCAGATCGTCGATACCATGGATGTGGTCGGCATGCGGATGCGTGTAGATCACCGCGTCGAGCAGCGGAACCCGCGCCATCAGCATCTGCTCGCGAAAATCCGGGCCGGTATCGATGACCACGCGCGTCGTGGCGCCCGACGGCTTGATCCGCTCGACAAGCACCGAAGCCCGCATGCGGCGGTTCTTCGGATTGTCGGGATCGCAGGCGCCCCAATCGCCGGTGATGCGCGGCACGCCCGGCGAAGAGCCGCAGCCGAGGATGGTAAAGCGCAGCAGGTCAGCCATCGACATCCGCCGGTCGCGGCATCTTCTTAAACAGCCGGAAAACATTGTCCGTCGTGATCCTGGCGATCTCGTCGGCGCCTAAGCCGATCGTCTCGGCCAGAACCTGTGCTGTGTTGGCCACGAAAGCCGGCTCGTTGCGCTTTCCGCGATGCGGCATCGGCGCCAGATACGGCGCGTCCGTCTCGACCAGCAGACGATCCGTCGGCACGGTCTTTGCGATCCCCCGCAGTTCGGATGAGTTCTTGAAGGTCAGAATGCCCGAAAACGAGACGTAGCCGCCCAAAGCCACGCCGCGCCGCGCCAGCTCCGCGCCGGAGGAAAAGCAGTGCAGGATGAACGGGAAGGGCCCCTTCCCTGTCTCGTCCTCGAGAATATCGGCCATATCGTCGTCGGCGTTGCGGGCATGGATGACGAGCGGCAGGCCGGTGCGCCGGGCCGCCTCGATATGCGTGCGCAGGCCTTGCGCCTGCGCCTCCCTGGGGGCGTGGTCGTAGAAATAATCCAGTCCCGCCTCGCCGATCGCCACCACCTTGGGATGCTCGGCAAGGGCGACGAGCTGGTCGGCGGTGATATCGAGTTCCTCATGCGCGTTGTGCGGATGCGTACCGACTGAGCAGTAAACCTCGTCGAAGCTTTCCGCGATCTTGAGGATGTCGGGAAAGCGGCGGACGCGGGTGGAAATGGTGACCATCCTGCCCACGCCGGCTGCCACCGCACGCGCGATCACATCGGCTCGTTCAGCCTCGAAATCCGGAAAATCGAGGTGGCAATGGCTGTCGACAAGCATGCCCGGTCAGCCTTCCGCGGTGCCCTGTTCGACATAGCGCGGTAACACGCCCTGCGGCGCCGGCAACGCGGTGCCCGGAACCAAAGCCTTGCCCTCGGAAACCGCGACGAAATCCCGGTCCGATGCATCCACCGACAGCAGGTCGAGCAGCTTTTCCGCCGATCCCGGAATGAAGGGTTGGCACAACAGCGCGACGCGACGGATCACCTCCGCGGTGGTCCACAGCACGGTTTCCATGCGCGCCGGATCGGTCTTTTTCAGCGCCCAGGGCTCCTGACCGGCGAAATAGCGGTTGGCGTCGGCGACCACGGCGAAGATCGCCGCCAGCGCCACATGCAGGGCCTGTTCGCCCATGGCCTTTCGTGCCGTCGCCAGAGCCGCTTCTGCCTGGTTGAGGATCGCCGTATCGGCTTCGCTCAGTGCGCCGCGTGTCGGCACCACTCCGCCGCAGTTCTTGGCGATCATCGACAGCGAGCGCTGCGCAAGATTGCCGAGATCGTTGGCAAGATCGGCATTGGTGCGATTGACGATAGCCTCGTGGCTGTAGCTGCCATCCTGTCCGAACGGCACTTCGCGCAGGAAGAAATAGCGCACCTGGTCGAGCCCATAGTGTTCGATCATGGTGAAGGGATCGACCACATTGCCGACCGACTTCGACATCTTCTCCCCGCGGTTGAACAGGAAGCCGTGACTGAAGACGCGCTTGGGCAGCGGGATGCCGGCAGACATCAGGAAGGCCGGCCAGTACACCGCGTGAAAGCGCGTAATGTCCTTGCCGATGATATGCGCGTCTGCCGGCCAATAGGACCAACGTTCAGCAGTTTCATCGGGATAGCCGCAAGCGGTGATGTAGTTTGTCAGCGCGTCGACCCAAACATACATGACGTGTTTTTCGTCTCCGGGCACCGGAATGCCCCAGTCGAAGGTCGTGCGCGAGATGGACAGGTCCTTGAGGCCTGATTTGACGAAGCTCATCACCTCGTTGCGGCGCTCGCTCGGGCCGACGAAATCCGGCTGGCTTTCGTAGAGCGCAAGCAGCTTGTCGCCATAGGCGGACAAGCGGAAGAAGTAGCTCTCTTCCTCGACCCACTCCACCGGCGTTCCCTGCGGACCGTAACGCACATTATCTGGGCGAACCTCGGTCTCTTCCTCGCCGTAATAGGCTTCGTCGCGAACCGAATACCAACCCGCATAGCCACCCTTGTAGATGTCGCCATTGGCGGCCATGGCCTTCCAGATGGCCTGGCTGCTGGTCTTGTGGCGCTCTTCCGTGGTGCGGATGAAATCGTCGTTCGAAGCGTTCAGCGCCTCCGCCATCCGCTTGAATTCAGCCGAGTTTCTGTCAGCCAGCTCGCGCGGCGAAACGCCTTCCTTGCGCGCCGTCTGCAGCATCTTGATGCCGTGCTCGTCGGTGCCGGTGAGGAAAAACACGTCCTTGCCGTCGAGCCGCTGGAAACGTGCCAGCGCATCGGTGGCGATGAGCTCGTAGGCATGGCCGATATGCGGCTTGCCGTTCGGATAGGAAATGGCTGTGGTGATATAGAATTTTTCGCGGGACATGAGAGCCGTCTTTTGACTGAAGTATGGCGGTCAGATAGCGCATCGCAGCAGCGATTGCTACCTCACCGGAGACGTTCAGCCATGCATCGCCTGATGCAGCCGGCCGATCATCGACAGCACGTGCTGCTTCTTGTCGAGATTGTATGTCTCGGTTTCCGCGGTCCGGTCCTTTGCGTCCTGCCACAGCTCGGCGAGACGGCTGGCGCGCGAACCCTCCCCGGCCGAGGCGGCGGCGCCTGCCGCATTGGAAAGAATGTCGAGGGCGCGGCGATTGAAGATCTCGAACTGCACAGCCGAATCGCGGCCGTTGACCGCGCCGGCCAAGCGGTGCGCGCCGCCGACATCCATAGCCGGAGCGGCCACGAGCGCATCAAGCGCCTCGGCGATTTCGATACCGCCATATTGGGTCAGAAGGATTGCGTGGCGGGCGCTGCCGGAAGCCTTGTCCAGAAGCGTCCGGCGCGCGGCCTCTTCGTACGGAGCGGGCTGTCCGGCCGCGTCGAGCGCCGCCACGAGGTCGGCCTCGCCCAGCGGCGCCATGCGGATCGTCTGGCAGCGCGAGCGGATAGTCGGCAGCAGGCTGCCGGGCGCATGAACGATGAGAATGAACAGCGTTCGTGAAGGCGGTTCTTCCAGATTCTTCAGCAAGGCATTGGCCGCATTGGTGTTCATGTCGTCGGCGGGGTCGACGATGACGACCCGGTAGCCGCCGTCATGCGAGGTCATCGACAGAAACCGCGACACCTTGCGGATCTCGTCAACGGTCAGGACGGTCTTGAACCCCTTGGTTTTTTCATTCTGCGGACGGGTCAGATGCAGGACGGCGGGGTGCGCGCCTTGCGCCACCTGGCGAAACAGCGCGGAACCCGGATCGATCTCGGTAAACGCGGAGGGCGCGCTGTTCGGGTCCGGGTGCTTGAGCAGATACTGCGCGACGTGAAACGCGAAGGTGGCTTTGCCGATGCCCTGCGGCCCCGCCAGGATCACGGCATGCGGCAGCTTTCCCGCGCGATAGGCCGCCGCCAGCATCGAAGCGGCAGCACGGTGTCCGTGCAGGCTGGGATTTTCCGACGGCTCGGGCACGCCGTCCAGCGTGTCGTGCTGTTCCGGGGCCATGCGTTCGAACATCAGATGACAGCCCTTTCTTCCGCCGCATCGATGGCGGCGAACACCGCGCCGGCAATGGCGGTTTCCACCGCATCCGGCTCCGCCGAGGCGTCGACGACAATGCAGCGTTCTGCTTCGCGGCTGGCGATATCGAGGAAGGCCTCGCGCCGTTTGCGGTGAATGTCGACCGTCTCCTTCTCGAATCGGTCGGCCACATCGGCGCCACGGCGCGCAGCGGCGCGGCGCAGGCCTACCGCCGGATCGATATCGAGGATTATGGTCAGGTCCGGCATCATCCCGTTGATCGCGACCCGTTCGACACCAGCCATGAATTGCGGATCGAGGTTGCCGGTGATGCCCTGGTAGACACGCGAGGAATCGAGAAACCGGTCGCACAACACGATGGCGCCGCGCTCCACGGCCGGCCGGATCAGCTGCTCGACATGGTCGGAGCGGGCGGCGGTGAACAAGAGCGCTTCCATCTCCGGGCCCAGCGGCTCCGCCGCGCCCGACAGGATGACATGCCGCACCGCTTCCGCGCCAGGCGATCCGCCCGGTTCGCGGGTCACGACGACGTCGTGTCCCTTGTCCTGCAGCGCTTTGGCAAGGCGCTGGATCTGGGTGGACTTGCCCGCCCCCTCTCCGCCCTCGAATGTGATGAAAAAGCCGCGCCGCAACCGTCCGAGCCTCTGCCGTTGTTCGTCGGTTCCGTCTTATGCGGATGCGTTACAAAGGTCCACCGCCGCTCTCTGGGCAAACATCGCTCAGCGCAGCCACCCGACGGCGATCTCCTTGACGGCATCGAGCGCTCTGCTGTGCAGCGAGCCGACGCCGACGCTTTCCGCCGCGAAGAGCGGCTGCTCCTGGCTCACCGTGTCGCCGATCCGCACTTCCAGCCGCCCGACCTGCGTCCCCTGCTCGATCGGTGCGCTCAGCGGCCCGTCATAAATCACATGCGCCGTCATCCGGTCGCGATTGACGATGGGCGAGAACACGAAGACCGGCGAATCCGCGCGCAGGTCGATGGCCGGCTTGTCGCCGCCGTAGACGCTGGCCTTGCCGACGACCTCGCCCCTTTCGAACAGCTGGCGCTTTTCGAAAGACCGCATGCCCCAGTCGAGCAGCTTGCGCGCCTCCTCGGCCCGTTCCTTGTCGGTCTTCATGCCGCTCATCGCCGCGAAGATGCGGCGGCCGTCGCGGCTGACGGAGCCTACGATGGCGTAGCCGGAGTCTTCGGTGAAGCCGGTCTTCATGCCGTCGGCGCCGATATCCATGGCCAGAAGCGGATTGCGGTTGCGCTGGAAAATCTTGTTCCAGGTGAAATCGCGCTGCGAATAGATCCTGTAGAATTCCGGATAGGACTGCCAGATGTGCCGCCCCAACAGGGTCAGTTCCTTCATCGTCACCAACTGCCCTTCGGCGGGCAGGCCGGTCGAATTCTTGAACACGGAGGTCTGCAGGCCCAGTTGCCGGGCGCGTTCGGTCATCTGCAGGGCAAAATTCTCTTCCGAGCCCGCCATGCCTTCGGCAATGGTGATGCAGGCGTCGTTCGCCGATTGCACGACCACGCCCTGCATCAGGTCTTCCAGCCGGATCGCGGATTTGACCTTGGCGAACATGGTCGAACCGCCCGAACCCGCCCCGCCCTTGCGCCAGGCGTTTTCGCTGACCACGAAGGTGTCATCCAGCCCGTAGCGTCCCGCCTTGATGGCGTTGAACACGACCTCCATGGTCATCAGCTTGGCGAGCGATGCCGGCGGCACCGGCTTGTCGGCATCCTTGGAGAACAGCACCGCGCCCGTCTCTGCGTCGATCATGTAGACCTGCTCGGCCTTGGTCTCGAAGAGCTGCGCCGAAGCCGAACCGACGGACAGGCAAAACGCCATCGCTAGCGACACAAGCGCCAGGGCGCAGAATTTCCAGCGGTTGGCTCCGAGCGTCATATGAACTGCCTCCCCAGGCGGCAGACCAATGCTGCCGTCAATCGCGTACGACAATGGCGTCCGGCGCGCCATGCGACCATGCGCGCTCCAGCAGGCCGTCCGTGGTTTCGCGTCCGTCGGGATAGACGCTGACGGACGTCCACTGCGTGTCGCCTTCCGTCGTTCTATCGGTCACGATCCTGCCATAGGCTGAAAGCTCGCGCGCGACACGCTTGGCTTCATCCGTGTCGGAGAAGGTTCCGGCCGCCACATAGGGCTGCTGCGCCGATGGTTTTGCGGCAATGGTCTGACCGTTGAGACGCTTCCAGGATTTGGCGACGTCATCGGACGACATCGCATTGCCGTCGAGCGCTGCGAAGGCCTGCGCAGCACTCTGGATGCGCTCGTCGGCGTAAGACATCTTGGCCAGCGCCATCTGCACGGTCTCGCCGGAGTCCGGGCGCTGCGGCACGATCGGGCCGATGTCGGGCAGCGTGATCTCGCCATAGCCGGCGCTCGGCGCGGCCTGCAAATTCTGAAGCTGGCCATCCAGCGTGTTGGCCGGCGCAATCGCCATGGCAGGAGCCCGCTCAGGCAACACCGCCTCCGGCGCCTGCGGCCGCAGCGACGGCACAACTGTCGGGAACGAGGCAGATGCGACCATCGTCGGTGCTGCCGCCGGTATCGGCGCACGCACCGGCGCGCTCGGCGTCGGGCCGTTCATGGCGATCATCACGCCGGTCGGCAGGCCGTCCGACAACGGATCGGGTTTGCGGCCGTCGACGCTGCCGGGGCGATACGACGCCAGCAGGAACTGGTCGTCCCTGCCCTCGAGCGGCGCGCGGCCGACATAGTCGACCTTGACCTGGGTGATGCCGTGATGGGCGTAGTCCAGCATGTTGGCTGCACGGTGGGAAAGGTCGATGATGCGTCCGTCGGAATAAGGACCGCGGTCGTTGACGCGGACGATCACCGAGGCGCCGTTCTTCATATTGGTCACCCGGGCATAGCTCGGCAGCGGCATGGTCGGATGCGCGGCGGTCAAATGCGTCATGTCGTAGATTTCGCCGTTCGCCGTCAGGCGGCCGTGAAAGGCGTCGCCATACCAGGAGGCGCCGCCGACCTTCGAGTACTTCTTGTCTTCCTTGGGGTAATACCACTTGCCCCGGACCTGGTAGGGCTTGCCGGTCTGGTCGCGTCCGCCGCCGCGCGGAAGGTTCGACTTGCCATAGGCGACGCGGGGGCTCGCCTTCACGCCATAGACGGATTCGGCGAAATATTCCTTGGAGCGCTTCTTCGCGGTGGCCTTGGGCTGCGGCGAGGCACAACTCGCCAGCAATGCGGAACAGACGGCAAGAATACCAAGCTTGGCCGCTCGACCGAGCGGCGACCGCGTCGAAGACTGCATTATCGTTCGTCCCCAGACAATTTCATTCACAAACCGCTACGCACAACACAGGCGGAACCTGCTTTTCGAAACACATCCTGTACGGGCCCCACACCCTTTGTGCACAGGAATTGCTTATCAGGCGATTAAGCGACTATGACGCGAAACCGGCAACAATGTGACCTAACCATGTCGCGTTTTACGCCGGAGATCAATGGTTGGGCCCCGCGCTGCCGTTTCGCGGCTGCGTCGACGCCGCGCGCCCCTGCCGGATTGCCTTTCCGGCCCTGCCCATCGCCCGTTGCCGCGCAGCCTTTCGCCACGCTGCGGGCCGAGCCAGGTACACCCAAGTCTCGCAGCTGCTGCGGCTGGTCAATCCGACGCGTGCGGGCGAGCGTCCTGGGCACGCATCGCCCGGCATCGCCATGGGTCTCTTTTCACATGCGGTGCCGGGAATGCGGACCAATGCCGCCGAAAACTTGACGTCGCGTTGCAAGCAGTGATAAGCGCAAGTTGAACGCCGGAATAGTTGCAAAGAGCGTCGCAATTCGCTGTTTTCTCGGCAACGAGAAACCAGAAAACGCTTCGAAAACAACTAGATGGAAGAGTGTCCGAGTGGTTTAAGGAACCGGTCTTGAAAACCGGCGTGCGGGAGACCGTACCGTGGGTTCGAATCCCACCTCTTCCGCCATGTCCAGCCAACTGCCCTAGCTGACGCGATGCCGCCGCCGGTTGCCGTTGGCACAGACGATACTGATACTACGCCGACTGTTCGCCATCATCGATTTGTCACGAAGATGGCCCCTGTCTGGATCCGGCCCCAACGTGGTCGTTCGCGCTTGGTTTGCCCGCAGTTCGAACCTCGCCATTCGAAAAGCATCTAGGATTCGCTTGAACGTGGGCTGCTCTAGACCGACCGCTTTTGGGCTTCGGGGATCGAATAGCTTACCGCACCGGCTTTGCTATTTACTCATTCATGTCCTAGTTTGATCCACTGTCAAAGCAAGAGGCCTCTTCTGTCGAATTCCGCAGAGCAATTCTGGTCCACAGTGGCTGACCGTGTTGCGTCAAATGAGGCGACGGTCGAGATTTGGTTCGTGCTGCCTCTTCTAGAGGCTCTTGGGCATAACCCACTACATATCGACTCCAAGGTTGCAGTAGCCTTCCAAGAAGGTCGCAAACAGCGTCCGGGGCGTAAGCCTGAGGCCGACTTCGTGGTCTACGCCGAAAAGCCATTCAGTCGTGCGACATCACTGATCGTCGTTGAAAGCAAGCATCCAAACGAACCGCTCGACGATGGTAAGGAGCAGGGCGAGTCCTATGCGCAGAACCTTCGCGCACCGGTGCTCTTGCTCACCAATGGCGAACAGCTTGAGGTATGGCAACTTCAGCAGACAAGTGAAAGCGAACGCATTTTCTCCTGCGTCGTTGCCGACCTCGCCCAGCATCGTGGAACGCTTGAAGCGCTTCTGTCGCCTGAAGCGCTGCGCAGCCATTGCCGGCAACTTGGGCAAAAGCAGTTCGATATTCTGCTCCGCGATCTTGGGGACTATGAACGCGCGGTACACGAGCGGGCGTCACAGCTTGCTACGAAAGCTATCGAACGCAGATTGAGCAACGAGAACACCCAGCGCGAACACGGCAGCTTGGGGCTACTCGATCTCGGTGGGCGCGGGGCGATCGTCACGGCCTTCTCCGGATACGGAAAGACCGTGCTTGCCTGCTCGCTCCTGTGCGAGGCAATCGAACGTCGTTGGACAGATTCAACGCAGCAACTGCCGATCGACGTGTTTGCGCCAGACCTTGTGCAGTCTAAACAGCTACTCGAAGCGTTTCTCACCAATCGTATTGAGCCCTATAAGGCGGGGTTCAGTGAAGCGAGGCTTCGGGAGATAGCCCGTAGCGAAGGGCTGCTCGTGATCGTGGACGGTTTCGAGCGGATCAAGCAATCTATGCGGTCTTGGCTGGAGGCGCAGCTGCGCGCCTTGCTGGACGGCTATCCCAAAATACGTGTTTACGTGATGTCCCGCTCCGGCGTAGCTCCAGCTTCGCTGGGCCTGCCTTTGCTGACCCTGACACCATATAGCCTAGACGAACTGCATAATCTGGCAAGACTGCGCTCGCGAATATCGGAGGGCGTCCAGCACGTATTTTCCGGCGCCCCGAGGCACATCATTCGGCTCGCCGAAGTTCCCTTGGTCGCTGATCTGGTACTTATGCACTACACGACCGTTCGCTCTTACCCGACCGACCTGTCGGCGCTTTTTGAAGGTTGGCTGAAGCAGATCCTCGCCGACTCCGATCCCGTCGACCGAGCGTTTGATCGCAAGTTGCTCGGAGAGATTGCGGCCGCAACTGTCGGAGGCCCGCTGGACATTTCGCGGGCTCACGAGTTCGCGATGGGACGCCCCGATCCGGGTGGCACGCTCCGTAGGCTTGTCGAACAGGAGGCAATAAGTATCCGGGGCACAAATGTTGAACTTCCTCACGAGGCGCTGGCGGACCATCTGCGCGCCGTGCAGTTCTGGAGCAACGGCCCGTCAGTTGATCAAGCACGGTTGGATGAACTGTCGTTCGATCCCTCGTCGCAGTTCGCGCTCCTTCTCGTGTCCAACGCGCCGAGTCCAGACGCTCGTGGTGCGGCGTGGCAGGCAATCGCGCGGCAGAATCTTCACCTCGCGATTCAGAGCCTACGGTTCGCAGGCTTTGATCGACCGTTCACCGGCGAAATCCCGACGGCCGACGGCCTTCGGATGGCTCGCGATATTCAAAGTACAACAGAAAACTTGATTGCATCACATCTCGGACCGATCGCTCCGCGCTTACGGGAGTTGATCGCAGGGCAGCCGGTCGAGACGCTTGGGGTGGTCGCGACCCTCGGTCCAGACGATATTGGCTATGCCTTCTTCGATGCGAAAGGCGCCGCAGACGCGGCAAAGACTGTAGACGCTGTTAACTGGGAGCGTGCGCCGCGGATATACGGTCACGCCCTTCGTCGAATGGGCTTCGGTCCGGAGGTTGGGCGGTTGCTGGGCGTAGAGCGTGTTAGAAATGCGGTCGATGAACTCATCGACAAGCGGAACTTGATTGGCGGTACCGTATGGTTGGAGGAGCGCTCTTACGGTCGCCTTCGCCATCTCGTCCGTCGGTATGGTTTCTCGATCGATCCTATTCAGTTCGACCAAGCGATCAAGGTTCTGGAGCCGGAAGCCGGCAAGCTGGTGACGGGGAGCAGCCTTCAAAAAGGTCAAACCTTTACCATTGATGAACTCCTCGCCGATCTGCGTTGGCTACGAAGCCAAGGCGTCACCAAAATCGAGCAGTGGTGGGACAGCCTCGATAAACTAAATCTCCGTGATCCGGACGACCAAAAGCGCTTTGGTCAAACGCTGGACGCGTACTACCGCCGACGGCAGATCGCCTATGAAGAAGTCGTGACTCACTCCATTCCGGCGATTCGACAACATCTGCCTACACTTTGCATTATGCCCCTACGGATGGAAATCGTTGCTAAGCTCCACAGTTCACAGGGCTACGAGAGTGTCGTGCTCAACACACTGCGCTGGCCAGTAAGAACCTTTGACGAGGCAGGAGCGGATGTCACGTTCAGTGACGAGCGTCCTAATCATAACAGCGATGAAGCCATTGAGCGGTACGTGCAGCGGACCGACGAACTCCTCAAGCAGTTTGGGCGCTACTTCAATGGCCGCGTCATTACGTGGGGCGGTAGCATTGTTCCGGATCTACAGGGCAGAGACCAGACCTTCGGCAAACTGCCCGATGAAAGTGCGGTCGTATCAGGCGCGATGAGTATGCTGAAAGAAGATTTGAAAAGCGTGTTCTCGGAGGTGCCGTCAGGGCAGTGGCGATAGTCTTCAACGTTATCTGCCTCGCGAGGAGCAGGGCTATCATCCGAGCTTCATTGAAACAGCCGAAATGCTGTCACACAGCAGGCCCTTCGCTAAGCTTCACGGCAATGTCTGCTTCTGGGCAAAGACAAAGGTCTGCCTGAACGTCCGTGACTAGGCACGTTGCGGCGAAGTGCTGTGATCGCTTGAATGGCCGCTTTGTCACTTCTGCCGCCGCAAACCCGCCAGTCCCACCCCCCTTTCAGCCATTCGCTCTCGCCACCCTCCGATCTTGTGAGCCTTCGCGCAGACATAGCTTGCCTCTTGCGCGCCACACGCAGCGCGCGTCCTGGCTCCATCCCCGCCCCCTTCCCGCCCAAACTTGCGGATCACAGCCGAACAGCGGTTGACCGGGCTTGAGGATGCGGTATTAGCCGCTCAAAGCTTCGATTTCGCACCGGCACAGGGGAAAGACGGCAGATATGGAAATCTTCACATATTCGGGTTTCATCGCACTTCTCCAGGTCATGGCCATCGATCTGGTGCTCGCCGGCGACAACGCCATCGTCATCGGCATGGCGGCCGCGGGACTTCCCGCCGATCTGCGCAAGAAAGCCATCCTGATCGGCATCATCGCCGCCACCGTGCTGCGCATCGGCTTCGCGCTGATCACGCAGTGGCTGCTGCAGCTCGGGCCGATGCTGCTGGTTGCCGGCGGTCTGCTTCTGCTCTGGGTGTGCTGGAAGATGTGGCGCGAGTTGAGCGTCAGCCACGACGACGAGCATGAAGGCACCGAAGCGCTCGCGGATTCCGATCTCAATGCCGATGGCCAGGTCGCTGCCAAGGCGCCGCGCAAGACCTTCGCCCAGGCCGCCTGGCAGATCGTCATCGCCGACGTCTCCATGTCGCTCGACAACGTGCTGGCTGTCGCGGGTGCCGCGAAAGGCCACCCCACGGTGCTGATCATCGGCCTTGCGCTGTCGATCGCGCTGATGGGCTTCGCGGCCTCCTTCGTCGCCAACCTGCTGCACAAATATCGCTGGATCGCCTATATCGGCCTCGTCATCATCCTCTACGTCGCCGTCAAGATGATGCTCGACGGTGCCGTGCAGCAATGGCCGGATCAGTTCGGCGTCTTCGCCCAATGGGGCTTCGGGGCGCATGGCCCGGCTCACTGAGTTTGCGGATCGGGGCGCTGCGGCGCCCCTTTCATTTTGAGGACGGGCCGTGTTTGCCTGAAATCCGAAATGTGCTAAAGCCCGCCCAACTCGGCGCTCAGGCGCACTCAGACACAGCGAATTTCGGGCCGGCAGCTTAGGTTTCCGGCCCTTGCTTATTGGATAAACCGATGTCTTCAGCCGCACCCCGCGTCAGCTTCGTCAGCCTTGGCTGCCCCAAGGCACTGGTCGATTCCGAGCGCATCATCACGCGCCTGCGCGCCGAAGGCTATGAAATCGCCCGCAAGCACGACGGCGCCGATCTCGTCGTGGTCAACACCTGCGGCTTCCTCGATTCCGCCCGCGACGAATCGCTGAACGCCATCGGCCAGGCCATGTCGGAAAACGGCAAGGTCATCGTCACCGGCTGCATGGGCGCCACGCCCGAGCTGATCCGTGAAAAGCACCCCAACGTGCTCGCCATCACCGGCCCCCAGGCCTATGAAAGCGTCATGGCAGCCGTGCACGAGGCGGTGCCAGCCGCCCACGAACCCTATATCGACCTGATCCCGCCCCAGGGCGTGAAGCTGACGCCGCGTCACTACGCCTATCTCAAGATTTCAGAGGGTTGCAACAACCGCTGCACCTTCTGCATCATCCCCGATCTGCGCGGCGACCTGGTCTCGCGTCCGGCGGCGGACGTGTTGCGCGAGGCTGAAAAGCTCGCCAATGCCGGCGTCAAGGAACTGCTGGTCATCTCGCAGGACACCAGTGCCTACGGCATCGACATCAAGTACCAGCCGAGCCTGTGGAAGGACCGCGAGGTCCGCGCCAAGTTCTTCGACCTGTCGCGCGAGCTTGGCGAGTTGGGCATGTGGGTGCGCATGCACTATGTCTACCCCTACCCGCATGTCGCCGACGTCATTCCGCTGATGGCAGACGGCAAGATACTGCCCTATCTCGACATCCCCTTCCAGCATGCCTCGCCCGCGGTGCTGAGGAACATGCGCCGTCCCGCCCATGGCGAAAAAGCGCTGGAACGCATCCATTCCTGGCGCGCCATCTGCCCGGATCTCGCCATCCGCTCGACCTTCATCGTCGGCTTCCCCGGCGAGACGGACGAGGATTTCGAGATGCTGCTCGACTGGCTGGACGAAGCCAAAATCGAGCGCGCCGGCTGCTTCAAATACGAGCCGGTGCAGGGCGCGCGTTCCAACGCGCTCGGCCTGCCCGAAGTGCCGCAGGAGGTCAAGGAATCGCGCTGGCACCGCTTCATGCAGCGCCAGCAGAAGGTTTCGGCCGGGATCCTGCAGAAGAAGGTCGGCAAGCGCCTTCCCGTCATCATCGACGAGGCGAATGGCCTGTCCGCCAAGGGCCGCACCAAATATGACGCGCCCGAGATCGACGGCAACGTCCATATCCAGTCGCGGCGTCCGCTGCGCGTCGGCGACATCGTCACCGTCAAGGTCGGCCGCGCCGACGCCTACGATCTCTATGGCGACGCGGTGTAGTTTGGGGTCGCCACCCTAGATCACCAGCCCGGCAATCGTCTCGTTGTCGGTAATATCCTGATACTGGACGCCCTCTACATCGAACTTGGCCCGCAGCAGGTCGAAGTTGCGGCGCTCCTTGGTTTCGATGCCGATCAGCACCGAGCCGAAATTGCGCGCCGACTTCTTGAGATATTCGAAGCGTGCGATGTCGTCGTCGGGTCCGAACAGTTCGAGAAAGTCGCGCAGCGCGCCGGGCCGCTGCGGCAGGCGGATGACGAAATACTTCTTCAGCCCCTCGAAGCGCAGCGCGCGCTCCTTCACATCCGGCAGGCGTTCGAAATCGAAATTGCCGCCCGATACGACCAGCACGATGGTCTTGCCCTTGATCTCCTTGCGCGGAAAATCCTTCAGCGCATCGATCGCCAGTCCGCCGGCGGGTTCCAGCACCACGCCCTCGACATTGAGCATCTCGATCATCGTGGCGCAGAGGCGGTTTTCAGGGATCAGCCGCACCGAATCGGCGGGAAAATCCTTGAGATGCCGGAACGGCTCGCGGCCGATCTCGGCCACAGCCGCGCCATCGACGAAATTGTCCACCTTGGGTAGTTTTACCCGCTTGCCGGCAAGCAGGCTCTCCTTCAGGCTCGGTCCCCCGACGGGTTCGCAGAAGACGAAGCGGGATTGCCGCTCCATGTCGGCGAAATAGCGCGTGACGCCCGCCGAAAGGCCGCCGCCGCCGACCGGCAGGATCACCATGTCGGGCGTCTTGCCGTCCGGCATCTGCTCGAGGATTTCGGCGGCCACGGTCGCCTGCCCCTCGATGATGTCCTTGTGGTCGAAAGGCGGCACCATGTGCCCGCCAGAGCTTTCGGCGAACTCGATGGAAGCGCGATAGCATTCGTCGAAAAAGTCGCCGAACAGCTTGATCTCGACGAACTCGCCGCCGAACAGGCGCGTCTTGTCGATCTTCTGCTGTGGCGTCGTCACCGGCATGAAGACCACGCCCTTCTTGCCGAAGGTGCGGCAGACGAAGGCGAAACCCTGGGCGTGGTTGCCGGCGGACGCGCAGACGAACAGGTCGGCCTTTTCGCCGCTGGAGATGCTCTTGCGGAAGAAGTTGAACGCGCCGCGGATCTTGTAGGATCGCACCGGTGTCAGATCCTCGCGCTTGAGCAGGATTTTCGCGCCGGTCTTGCGCGAGAGGTAATCGTTCTGCTGCAGCGGCGTAGGCGGAAACAGGCCGCGTACCGCATCGGCGGCGTCGTGAACCCTGTCGGTGAAACCTGTCATCGGTGCGCTCCAAATGTTGCCGGCATGGACAAAGCGGCCGGCATCCGTTGTGGCTACCACCCGAAAAACGCCGTGTGTGAACGGTCGCGCGGGGTTTGCGAAAGAACTTCGCTGCGCTATTGCATATCGGGCAGCGGGAAGCCACCGCCGCCCGTCGGCAATGCGCCATTTCTTCGGCATTTGGCTGATGTCGCGAACTTCTGGGGTGATTGTGAACAGGCTGACCGTCCGCGCCGCAATCCACGTCGCTGCAATCTTTGCGATCTACCTGTCGGTGGCCATGCTCATCCCGGCGGCGGTCGACCTGTTTTACGACAATGACGACTGGCAGGCCTTCGCCTTTTCCGCCGTGCTGATGGGCGGGCTCGCGCTGGCCGTAGCGCTTGCCACGCAAGGGCGCCCGCCCCCCGTCAGCACCCGCTTCGGCTTCCTGCTGGTCAACATGCTGTGGATGACGCTGGCGGTCGCCGGCGCCGTGCCGTTCATGATCTCCTCACTCGATCTCAGCCTGACCGATGCGGTGTTCGAATCGGTCTCGGGCATCACCACCACCGGCTCCACCGTCATCAGCGGGCTCGACCAGGCTCCTCCCGGCATCCTGATGTGGCGCTCGCTCCTGTCCTTCATGGGCGGTCTGGGCGTCATCGCGCTCGGCCTGTTCCTGCTGCCGTTCCTCAACATCGGCGGCGTCTCTTATTTCAAGATCGAATCCTCGGACATCGAAGACCGGCCCTTCGAGCGCTTCCAGATATTCACGCTCAGCTTGATCGGCATCTATTCCACGCTCGTTTTCACCTGCGCGCTTTGCTACGCAATGGCCGGTATGAACGGCTTCGACGCCGTCAACCACGCCATGTCCACGGTGGCGACGGGCGGCTTCTCCACCCATGATTCCTCCTTCGGCTACTATGCCGACAACATGGCAATCCTCTGGACCGGCATCGTCTTCATGCTGATCGGCGGCCTGCCGTTCTCCATCATGATCCTGTTCGTCCTGCGCGGCCATGTCGATGCGCTACGCGATCCGCAGATCAGGGTCTATGGCGGCTATTGCCTCGTCTTCTCGCTGGTAATCGCGATCTACCTCACCGTAGCGAACGGTACGCCCTTCTTGCAGGCGGTGACGCATTCGGCCTTTAATCTCATCTCCATCATCACCACGTCGGGCTTCGCCAGTGACGACTATTCGCTGTGGGGGCCATTCGCGGTGGTCTGCTTCTTCGTCGCGACCTTTCTGGGCGGCTGTTCGGGGTCGACGACCGGCGGTATCAAGGCCTATCGCTTCCTCATCCTGTTCGAGCTCCTGGCAAACGGCCTGCGCCGGCTGATCTACCCGAACACCGTCACCCCCGTACGCTATGGCGACCGCACCATCGGCGACGACATGCAGCGCGCCGTCATCCTGTTCATCGCCGCATTTCTGGTGCTCTGGGCGATCACGGCAATGCTTCTCGGCGCCACCGGGCTTGATTTCATCACCGCCCTCAGCGGCGCCCTCACCTCGCTCACCAATGTCGGCCCCGGTCTCGGCCCGATCATCGGCCCAGCCGGCAATTTTTCCTCGCTGCCCAACGCGGCAAAGTGGATTTGTACCGCCGCCATGCTGCTCGGCCGCCTGGAAATCCTCGCCGTTCTGGTGATTTTCACGCCTGCCTTCTGGGTTCGATAAGGCGGTTTTTCACGGAGATACGAGCCGGTTTCGGCACAATTGCAATTGCGCATGAGAGCATGCTGCATTCGCGCAACACTGACCAAAGCTTGATGCCGCAGCGCAGCAAATGCGGTGGCAAAGACTTACTTCTGCCACCTTCACCCTATGGGGAAGGGTGTCCCGACAGTTTGTATCCGTATCGCCTACCGGAAGATTTGCCGTGCCCTCGCCCAAATATGCAGTTGCCCTTCTGTCCTTGTTTCTCGCAGGTTGCATCAATCAGCCGGCCCAGGAATTGCTGACAAGCGCCGTCGTCGCCGCACCGGTCACCCAGATCGCCGGCGCTCACGCCATCTTCATCACCACCACGCGCGGCGCGGCTGAGGACCAGAAGCAGGTGTTTGCGGGCGATCGCTCTGCGACGCTCAACTACGCCATGGCCAACGTCACGGTGCCTCTGGTGCACAAAAGCGGACAGATCGAGCAGCGTGGCCGGCGCGATTCGGCCGATCAGGCCAAGTTCTTCACCGCCACCAATGTGACGGCCTACGACACCCAGCCGAAATTCATGCAGGCCATCAACGCTGACATCGCCGCCCGTGGCGAACGCGTCATGGTCTTCGTGCATGGCTACAACACCGGCTTCGATAGCGCCGTTTACCGCGTCACGCAGGTGGTACACGATTCCGGCTATACCGGCACGCCGGTGCTGTTTTCCTGGGCATCGGGCGGCACCACCAGCGGCTATGTCTACGACCGCGAAAGCGCCAGCGTGGCGCGCGACCAGCTCGAAGTGACGCTGCGCATGCTCGCCCAGTCCGGGGCGCGGCGCATCGACATCATCGCCCATTCAATGGGAACCTGGGTGACGATGGAGACGCTGCGCCAGCTCGCCATCACTGGCGACCGCGACCTCGGCGGCAAGCTCGGCGACGTCGTGCTCGCCTCGCCCGACATCGATGTCGACGTGTTCAAGAGCCAGATGCGCCGCTACGGCAAGCCGACCAAGCCTTTCGTGCTGCTCTTGTCGGCCGACGACCGCGCCTTGAAGCTGTCCGGTCTCCTGGCCGGCGCAGGGCCTCGCCTGGGCGGCTATCGCGATGCCGCCGACCTTGCCCGCTACGGCGTGCAGGTGATCGATCTGTCGACGGAAACCGGCAGCGATCCGTTCAACCACAACAAATTCGCCGACAATCCCGCGCTGATCCGCTTGCTCGGCCAGCGGCTGCGCGAGGACGATGGCTTCGCCACCGACCGTGACATCACCGACCGGATCAAGCTGCTGCAGTAGCTTCTTACCGCCCGCGCCTTTCCCTTCTCCTGCACAGGGAGAAGGCAGGCAGCGCACCCCCTCACACGAACAGATCGACCTTCTCAAACGTCCGCACATCGACCAGTCCGACATCGGAAATCCGCAGTTCTGGGATGACCACCAGCGCCAGCAGCGAGTGCTGCATATAGGCGTTGTTCAGAGTGCAGCCCATGTCGCTCATCGCCTTGGTCAGTTTCTCCGCCTTTTCCGCCACGATCTCGGCGCGCTCGTCCGACATCAGCCCGGCGATCGGCATTTCCACCAGCGCCAGTTCCTTGCCCTCCGAAAACAGCACCACGCCGCCGCCCACCTCGCCCAGCCGGTTTGCCGCCAGCGCCATGTCTGATTTGTTGGTGCCGACCACGATCATGTGGTGGCTGTCATGCGCCACGGTCGAGGCCATGGCGCAGTCCTTGAGATAGCCGAAGCCCGAGACGAAGGCGTTGGTCACCCCGCCGGTGCCGCGATGCCGCTCGACCAGCGCGATCTGGCAGACGTCGCCCTTGCGGTCCATCGCCACCAGCCCGTTCTCGACCGGCAGGTCGGCTTCCAGCGCCCGCGTCGGCGCCTGGTTCTCGATGACGCCGATGACGCGCACGCGCATCTCGTTCTTGCCCTTAGGGGCCGCGATGTCGAAATCCTCCGCCGACAAGTGCTTGCCCAGCTTGACCGTGTTCTTGGCGCTGTCGGGATAGGCATAAGCCGGAATGTCGGCCACCAGCCTGCCCTGCTCCGCGAGCTTCACCCCGCGCGCATAGACCTCATCGACCGTCATCCCCGCCAGGTCTGAAACGATCAGGAAGTCCGCCCGCCGGCCGGGCGCGATGGAGCCGATCTCGCGCTCCAGCCGGAAATGCTGGGCGGTGTTGATCGTTGCCATCTGGATCGCCGTCACCGGCTTCAGCCCCTGCTGGATGGCGTGGCGCACCACGCGGTCCATATGGCCCTGCTGCACCAGCGTTCCGGAATGGCTGTCGTCGGTGCAGAGGATGAAGTTGCGCGGATCGAGCCCGCTTTCGGTCACCGCCTTGATCTGGGTGGCGACGTCGTACCAGGCCGAGCCCAGTCTCAGCATTGCCTTCATGCCCTGGCGGACGCGGGCAATCGCGTCCTCCACGCAGGTGCCTTCGTGATCGTCCTCCGGGCCGCCGGCGACATAGCCGTGGAACGGCAGGCCGAGATCGCGCGAGGCATAATGTCCGCCCACCGTCTTGCCGGCCCGCACCGTCGCGGCGATTTCGCCGGACATGGTCGGATCGTTGTTGGCGACGCCGGGAAAATTCATCACCTCGCCCAGTCCGATGATGTTGGGCCAGGTCATCGCTTCGGCGACGTCTTCGACCGTCAGCACCGCGCCGGCATTCTCCAGCCCGGGTGCTGACGGCACGCAGGACGGCATCTGCACATGCACGTTGATCGGCATCGCCAGCGCCTCGTCATGCATCAGCCGCACGCCGGGCAGGCCGAGCACATTGGCGATCTCATGCGGGTCGATGAACATCGAGGTCGTGCCATGCGGGATCACCGCGCGGGAAAATTCGGTGACGGTGACCATTCCGCTTTCGACATGCATGTGGCCGTCGCACAGGCCCGGCACCAGATAGCGCCCGCCGGCGTCGATCACTTGCGTGTCCTGGCCGATGGCGTGGCTGGCGTCCGGGCCGCAATAGGCGAAGCGTCCGCCTATGACGGCCAGATCGGTACCGTCGATGATCTCGCCGGAATGCACATTCACCCAGCGGCCGTTGCGCACTACCAGATCGGCCTTCTTGCGGCCGGTGGCAACGTCGACCAGCGTCGTCGCCATCTCGGTCCAGGGTTTTGGGCTGTTGCTGCGGTCGGGCATCGGCATCTCCTGTTTTGGAGACTGTGCCAAGCCCTGACGGCGTTTTCCAGAGGCAGGACGATGAAGCGGCCGCAAAGTGCGCTTTTAAGACCCACCGTCCGCGCAGACGATGCCGGGCGTGCCTTCCGCCCACCCGGCATCGTCGCGACTCAAAGGCCCATCACAGGCCCGTTTTAGCCGCCATGTCCGGAATGATCGTCCGCGGCACCCCCCATCGCGTCGACGGCGAATTCGACATCGACGGTGCCGGCTTTCTCGAAGGTCAGCGTGCCCTTGAACTTGACGCCTTCCTCGGCCGGACGCTTCAGGTCCATGAACATCATGTGGAACGAGCCCGGCTTGAGCTCAGCCTGGCCGCCGGCGGGAATCTCCAGCCCCGCCGAAAGCGGCCGCATGGTCATCACGCCATTGGCGTCGACAGCCATTTCGTGGATTTCGGTCTTGCCGGCGATCTCGCCGGTCGCGGAGACGAGACGATCCGCCTCGGTTCCGTGGTTTTTGATGACCAGATAGCCGGTGGCCACCTTGGCGCCGGCCGGCGTCGCGCGCGACCAGGGATGGGCGATTTCCAGCGACCCGATCTTGAACCCATGCGCCCACAGCGGCTGGGCCATGGCCACCACGAGCATCAGGGTGAAACCGACGACGCCGATGCGCTCCTCGAGGGACCGGAAGCGATGAAGGAACGTGGCGGATGCGGACGGGCGCGCAGCCCGGCGAAAAGAAGACAGCATAGATATGCTCCATAAGCGATAGGGACCCGCGCACAGTCGGCGGGTGTGAATTGAAAGCTTCGGCGGTCTGGCCGCCGGACGTCTTCAACCCACCGCGGGAGGCGCGCGCGGCCGTCCGGGATCGTGCTCGGGAGCCGAGACAAGCGGCGCCCTCGACATCGCGACCGGCTCTTCGACGCGGTCCAGCGGGCGTCGCAGCCAGGCCCCGCCGTCTTCCGGCGACGCCAGAACAAATGCAGCCGCCATGCAGCCGAAGGTGCAGCAGTCCGGAAGCGTCTTATGGTCGCTGGACGGCGTGCTCTTGTCCATCGCAGCGCTTGGCAGGCACAGCGCGTTGCCGAACGCGTCGAGCGTTGGAGAAGCGGCCATCGACGCCGCTGCCGGCACCGCGACCAAAGCCTGCACAAGAATCGCGCATGCCGCGAAGATCGCGACCCATAGGCGGGATTTCATGAGGGATTTCGACACGGACAGGCCTCCGGCGCGGACCATAGGTGCGCCCCGTCGAAAAAGAAAGGCGTGCGATGGAGACAAATTGACATAGGCCGTTCATCGAGCTTGCACCCTGCCCGCGCCGCTGCCGGCTGCGCCTTTTCGCAGCCGTTTTGCCTGGGAAGAAAGAAACTGTTTCCCCACGCCGACCCAGCGGAACGAATAGATGACAGTTGTGTTCTGGTGGACGGCCAGAGACCTTTGACGGCAACTTTTCATCTGGTCCGATCCTTGGATAGAGGGCGGCTGTGGATACGCGATTTCCCACCATCGACAAGACATCCGAGGATCAGCTGGCCTCGCGCAACGACGCGATCGCGAGGACGAAACTGTCGGGCTTCGCCGTTTTGACCATCATCGCCGTCGTGGCCATCCTGCGCATCGGCGAGGATATCTTCGTACCGCTCGCGCTGGCGCTGCTGCTGACCTTCGCCATCGCGCCCATCGTCTCGTTCCTGCGGCGGCGCTCGGTGCCGAAAATCGCGGCCGTGATCGTCACCGTGGCCATGGCGTTCTTCACAATCACTGTGTTCAGCTTCATCGTTGCCACCCAGGTCGCCAACCTCGCCCAGAACATCCCGACCTACCAGCGCAACATCACGCAGAAGGTCCAGTCCTTCACCGAGGCCGGCGCCGGCAGCGAATGGCTGAAACGCCTCAACAGCGCGGTCGAGCGGGTCGGCGCGGAGATCGAGACGCGCGCCGTCCAAAGCCAGATGCAGCCTGCGCCGGAGGCGGTTCCCGCGCCAATAGAACGTCAACCTCTGCCCGTGGAGATCGTCGACCGCGCCAACCCGATCGAGACGCTCGGCAATCTCATTCTGCCGCTCATCAAACCGTTCGCGACCGCCGGCCTGGTGATCGTGCTCGTCATCTTCATGTTGATCGAGCGAGAGGGGCTGCGCGACCGGTTCATCCGGCTGGTCGGCCTGGGCGACCTTCACCGCACCACCGCCGCCTTGCAGGATGCAGGCAAGCGCGTCGGCAAATATCTGCTGATGCAATTGGTGGTCAACAGCCTCTACGCCTTCCCCATCACCCTCGGGCTCTGGTTCCTGGGAATCCCCAACGCGATTCTGTGGGGGCTGCTGACGCTTGTCCTGCGCTTCGTGCCCTATATCGGTCCGGTCATCGGCATGGTCCTGCCCCTGTTCCTCGCTTTGGCCATATCGCCCGGCTGGTCCCTCGTCTTTTGGGTCGCAGCACTGTTCCTCGTCACCGAACTCGTCAGCAACAATGTGGTCGAGCCCTGGCTCTACGGCTCCCAAACCGGCCTTTCGCCGCTCGCCATCATCATCTCGGCGATCTTCTGGTCGTGGCTGTGGGGTCCCCTGGGGCTGATGCTGTCGACGCCGCTGACGGTCTGCCTGGTCGTGCTCGGGAAACATGTTCCACAGTTCGGCTTCCTCGATGTTCTGCTCGGCAACGAGCCGGTGCTGGAGCCAAGGGAAAAGCTCTATCAGCGGCTTCTGTCCGGCGATCCCGACGAAGCGACCGACAATGCCGAGGAATTCCTGAAGGAGGAATTTCTCGTCGACTACTATGAGAAGGTCGGCATTCCCGCGCTGTTGCTGGGTGAGACCGACCGGCAGCGCGGCGTCATGTCCGAAACGCAGATGACGCTGTTTTCGTCCAGCGCCGAAACCCTCGTCGACAACCTCTCCGACATCGCGGATGAAGAGGAAAACGAGGAGGAAGAGGATGCGGCCGCTCCCTCGGATGAAACCGATTTTCCGGATGGCAAGGGCCGCACGGTTCTGTGTGTCGGCGGGCGCGGTGCGATGGACGACGCGGCGGCGATGATGCTTGCGCAAGTGCTCGAGGTCGAGGGCGCCGAGGTTTCGAAGGCCCAGCACACGCTGTTTTCCGGCCGGATGTCCGCTTTGCTTCCGGCCGATCAGGTCGAGACGATTGTCATCGCTTTCCTCAACGGGAATTCGAAATCCCAGGCGCGCCAGATCGTCCGGCGTGTCAAGCGATTCAGGCCAGGCACGCGCGTGGGGCTCTTCATCCCCATGGCCAATGGCCAGGACAGCCCGATCATTGCAGCAGAAGATACCAACGCCGATTTCGTCTCGTCGTCGCTGACCGAAACCGTGAGATCGGCGCTGACGGTGGCCGAAGCAGTCGACCTGAAGGTCATCACGCGCAGGCTGTCGCGATCCCCGCATGGCCGCGCAAAGCTCGCGGCGGCCTGACAGAACTCACGAAGCAAAAAGCTTCACCGTTTCCCGAAGGTCTCGAACGAGGCGGCAAGGGAATCGAAGACCGTCCGCACACGCGGAACCTTCGCCAGGTTCTCATGCGTGACGATCCATGTCTCGAGAACTGCGACATCGAGGTCAGGGATGATGCGGACCAGCCCTGCATCGCTTTCCCCCAACGGCACCTGCGCCACGGCAATGCCGAGCCCTGCCCGGGCCGCGGCGAGCTGCGCGGGATGGCTGTCGGTCCTGACGGCCAAACGCGCAGGTGCAAAACCCGGGCCGAGCCGCTCCGCAAAGGCGAGGTCACCGCGGTGTCGGTCCGGCCCGATGACATCGTGGTCCACCATGTCGTCCAGACCGGCCGGGCTGCCGCGCCGCTCGACATAAGAGCGCGAGGCGAACAGGCCGAGCGGGATCGCGGCAACTTTCTTGGCCCGCAGCGCCTCCTGCTTCGGAGCGACGGTTCGCACGGCGATATCGACCTCCTGGGCCAACAGGTCCGCCGGCGCGTTGCTCAGCGACAGCTCGATGCGGATGCCGGGATGAGCGTCGCGCAAGGGCTTGAGCATCGCCGGCACCACCTCGATCCCCATGGCATCCGAGACGCTGATCCGGACGACGCCTGCGACCTCTCCGCTCGGGGCCGATGCCTGGCGGATGAAAAGCTCGGATGCAACCGCCATGGCGCGGGCCGGCGCGCGCAACGCCTCGGCGGTTTCGGTCGGCGTCAATCCATTCACCGAACGCGTGAACAGGACGGTTGCAAGGCTCTGCTCCAGCGCCTCGATGCGGCTGCGCACCGTGGGATGCGACAATCCCAGACGCCGCGCAGCGGCCGACAGGCTGCCCTCGTCAAGGACCGCGAGAAAGATGCGCTGATCGTCCCATTCAACCGGTCTGCTCATAAATTTATGACTAGCATCTGTCGGATAATTTGCAATTATCTTTCACCTGCATTGGCCCCATCTTCCTCTCATCGAACGATTGAGACGAGGACCAGATCAATGGAACAGAACAAGACAGCTCTCGTGCTTGGGGCAACCGGCGGTATCGGCAGCAGCATCGCCACGGCCCTTGTCCGCCATGGCTGGCATGTCAGCGGCATGGTCCGCGACACAGCCAAAGCCCAAAACCAAGGCCCTGCACAGGTTCATTGGGTCGCGGGCGACGCCATGGAGCGCGACGATGTCATCAGGGCCGTCGCGGGTGCGACGATCGTCGTCCATGCGGTCAACCCGCCGAACTATATGAATTGGGACAAGCTCGTCCTTCCCATGATCGACAACACCATCGCGGCTGCCAAATCGGCGGGCGGCGCGCGCATCGTGCTTCCCGGCACAATCTACAATTTCGATCCCAAGGCCACCCCGGTGATCTCGGCAGACAGCGCGCAGCATCCGAACAGCCGCAAGGGCCAGATCCGTGTCGCGCTTGAACAGCGCCTGGAACAGGCCGCACCGGAGGTGCCCTCGCTCATCTTGCGGGCCGGCGATTTCTTCGGACCCGGTGCTCGCGCCAGCTGGTTCGCACAGGCCATGGTTTCACCGGGAAAGCCGGTGCGGCGCATCGTTGATCCTGCACGCGGCAGCGGCCACAGTTGGGCCTATCTCCCGGACCTCGCCGAGGCTTTCGCACAGCTTGTCGACAACCCCACACGCCTGGGACGCTTCGAACGGCTGCAATTCGAAGGCTACGTCGACGACAGCGGCAAGACGATGGTGGAAGCGATCCGCAATGCCTGCGGCAGCCGGCTCCGCTCTTACGGGTTTCCATGGTGGCTGATGCGGCTTGCTGCGCCTTTCGCGAGTTTTCCGCGCGAGGCGGCGGAGTTGGCGCCCTACTGGCGTTATCCGGTGCGCCTCGACAATTCCAGGCTGGTCGAACTGATCGGACGCGAACCCAGAACGCCGCTGAATGAAGCGGTCAAAACAAGCCTCATCGAGATGGGATGCCTTCCGAAACCCGCCATGCAGCTCACCGGACCGGTTTTGGCCTGAACCTGGCGACGTGGAATGTCGGAATAGGTGTGGTCGGGGCTACCGGAATCGAACCGGTACGGGCAAGCCCGAGAGATTTTAAGTCTCTTGCGTCTACCAATTCCGCCAAGCCCCGAAGAGACGCTGGCATATCCCATCGGCTGCCGGGCAAAGTCAACACGGATCGTGTTGCCCCGCCCGACAAGTCGTGGATCACACCAGACGGCTCTGTTCCATCGCAGCGCCGATGAAGCTGGCAAACAGCGGGTGCGGTTCGAACGGGCGGCTCTTGAGCTCGGGATGATACTGCACGCCGATGAACCAGGGATGGTCGGGATATTCCACGGTCTCGGGTAGAACGCCGTCGGGCGACATGCCGGCAAACACCAGTCCGCACGCCTCCAGCCGCTCCTTATAGTCGATATTGACCTCGTAGCGGTGGCGGTGGCGTTCGGAAATGTCGGTATCGCCATAGATGTCGGCGATGCGCGAGCCGGCTTTCAGGCTGGCCTGGTACGCGCCCAGACGCATCGTGCCGCCGAGGTCGCCGGTTTCGCGGCGCTTCTCCAGCATGTTGCCCTTCAGCCATTCGGTCATCAGGCCGACCACCGGTTCCGTGGCGGGGCCGAACTCGGTCGAAGACGCCTCGGTCACGCCGGCCAGCGAGCGGGCCGCTTCGATGCAGGCCATCTGCATGCCGAAGCAGATGCCGAAATACGGCACCTTGCGCTCGCGGGCGAATTTCGCCGCCAGTATCTTGCCTTCTGAGCCGCGCTCGCCGAACCCCCCCGGCACCAGGATGCCGTGGACCTTCTCGAGATAGGGAGACGGATCCTCCTTCTCGAAGATTTCCGATTCGATCCACTCCAGCTTGACCTTCACCTTGTTGGCCATGCCGCCATGCGACAGGGCTTCCATCAGCGATTTGTAGGCGTCCTTGAGGCCGGTATATTTGCCGACGATGGCGATGGTGACTTCGCCCTCGGGATTGTGGATGCGGCTGGAAATCTCCTGCCAGCGCTCCATGCGCGGCTTGGGCGCCGGGTCGATGCCGAAGGCTGCCAGAACCTCCGAATCCAGCCCTTCGCTGTGATAGGCCATCGGCACGTCATAGATATGCGCCACGTCGAGCGCCTGGATGACGGCCGATTCGCGCACATTGCAGAACAGCGACAGCTTGCGGCGCTCTTCCTTGGGAATTTGGCGGTCGGCGCGGACCAGAAGGATGTCCGGCGCGATACCGATCGAGCGCAGTTCCTTGACCGAATGCTGCGTCGGCTTGGTCTTCAGCTCGCCCGCCGTAGGAATGTAGGGCATCAGCGTCAGGTGGATATAGACGCACTGGCCGCGCGGCAGCTCGTTGCCGATCTGGCGAATCGATTCGAGGAACGGCATCGCCTCGATGTCGCCCACCGTGCCGCCGATCTCGCACAGCACGAAATCGAAGTCGTCATTGCCGTCGAGCACGAAGTTCTTGATCTCGTCGGTGACGTGCGGAATCACCTGCACGGTCGCGCCGAGATAGTCGCCGCGCCGTTCGCGCTCGATGATGTTCTTGTAGATTCGGCCGGTGGTGATGTTGTCGCTCTGATTGGCAGAGCGGCCGGTGAACCGTTCGTAATGTCCGAGATCGAGGTCGGTTTCCGCTCCATCGTCCGTCACGAACACCTCACCATGCTGGTAAGGCGACATCGTGCCGGGATCGACATTCAGATACGGATCGAGCTTGCGGATGCGCACGCGATAGCCGCGTGCCTGCAGAAGAGCCCCAAGGGCCGCTGCGGCAATGCCTTTTCCAAGAGAAGAAACCACGCCGCCGGTGATGAATACATATCGCGCCATGGGAGTTATCGCTTATCGCGGCCAAATCGATTCCGCCAGAGAAAAAACCGCCGCGTCGGCTTTTTCCCAAGATGGCGCATTTTTTGTGTTGGTCGTCGCTTAGATAGGTACGCCCGTCCGCGCAAACAAAAAGGCCGGCACGCGCCGGCCTTTCGAGCATTTCCTGTGAGGTCTTTACAGGACGATGACTTCCGCGCCCATCGGCACGCGGCGGTACAGGTCCATCACATGGTCGTTGACCATGCGGAAGCAGCCATTCGACGAGTTGGTGCCGATGGTCTGCGGCTGGTTGGTGCCGTGGATGCGGATGTGGGTGTCGGTCTTGCCCTGGTAGAGATAGATCGCACGCGCGCCGAGCGGGTTGTCCGGGCCGCCATTCATGCCGTCCTTGTAGCGGCCGTATTTGGACGGCTCGCGCTTCTGCATGTCGGCGGTGGGGAACCAGCGCGGCCATTCCTGCTTGTCGCCGACCGTGGCGCGGCCCTTGAACTCGAGGCCTTCGCGGCCGACGGCGATGGCGTAGCGGCGCGCGGTGCCCGACGATTCGATGAGGTAGAGGAAGCGCGAGGAGGTGTCGACGACGATCTGGCCGGGGCGATAGCCGGTGAAGGCGACGACCTGCGGCTCGAATTCCGACTTGACCTTGAACTTGCCGCGCTGCGCCTCGCGCTGCTCCAGCACGCCGTCCAGCGCGCGGGTCTGCGGCAGCATGGCGTCGCGCACGACCGGCTGGCTGGCGCCGAAGAGGCCGCCGAACAGGCCGACGCGCTGCGGCGCCGCGGCTGTCACCTGCTCGCTGCGCAATTCACCGTTGTTGCCTTGCGAGGCGAACGCCATCACATCGGCCGGCATCGGCTGCGGCTGCTGCACGGGTGCTGCGACCGCGACGGGAACCTTGCGCACCGGCGCCTGCACGACGACCTTGGCGGGCTTTTCAGCCGGCGCCGCCTTGCGGGCAAAGAACGTCTCGCGTTCCTTCTGCGCCCGCTCCCTGGCGGCGGCGCGCATCATCTCCAGCTTGGCCTGGCGCTGCTTTTCCAGCGACGCGGCGCGGTCGGCGGCGATCTTGGCCTGCAACTGCTTGATCTGCTTCTGCTCCTCGGCGGTCGGGCTCTTCTTGCGCAGCAAGGCCTTCAGCTGGGCTGCGTCGCTCTTGGCGGCGATGGCGATGACATGGCTGGTCGCAGCCGTGGACGGCGCATTGCCGACGACGCCCGCTGGCGTTGCGGCAAGGGCAGCGCTTGCGGTGCAGAACACCGAGCAAAGACCGATGAGAATGAAGCGGCGAAGCTGCATGGTGACGATATCCCGGAATTCCGAAGTTGCCTGAGACATGGCGCAGGTCCTCGAGGACAGGCGCAGTCGAGAGATTGTCTATAAGCGATTGTTACGGCGCTGCTCAAGATGCGGGGCCGGTCCGGCCCCGTCGAATCTTCGTGATCAAAACAAATTTGCCGCGCCTGTGTTCGAAGAACAACAGAAACGCGGCAAACTGAAAGTTAACAAAGCCTGAATGTTAGAGTTTGTCTGGAAAGTCCAGGCAAAGCTTGGAGCTCTACTAGTTGTTCGGAACCTGCGGCGCGGCGGGTGCTGCGGGAGCCGGGGTCGCATCGGACGGAGCCGCGGGCGCCGGCGTTGCCGGTTCGGGAGTAACCGGCGCCGCCGGGGTTTCGGTCGCCGGTGCGGCGGGCGCGGTTGCCGCCGGAGCGCTCGGAACGGATGCGCCGTCGCCCGAAGGCGGAGCCGGCTGCGCGGGTGCTGCCGGCGCCGTTGTGCCGGAGCCGCCGAGCTGATCGAGCACGCCGCCGCCGCTGCCGGGCTGTCCTGCCGGGATGCGGTCGAGAATGTCGATCGGACGCTCGCTGTGGCGCGCCATCAGCGACAGGCCGAGCGAGGTGATGAAGAAGGCCAGCGCCAGAACAGCCGTCGCCCGGGTCAGCGCGTTGGCTGCGCCGCGCGTCGTCATGAAGCCCGATCCGCCGCCGATGCCCAGACCACCGCCTTCGGACCGCTGCACGAGCACCACGCCCACGAGTGCGAGCACGATCATCAAGTGAACGACGATAAGGATGGTTTGCATAGCGCTTCCTGGGATCTTGAACGGGCTGCGGCGGGCGGTTCGAGCTGACGCCCGGCTTTCAAAGGCGGCTCATTACAATGGTTTTGAGGCATTTCCAAGCCTCGGCTCGCCGAATATGGGAAGCGGCCGAACCAATGCAACCGCGAGGCGGGTGATCACATCGACCGATAGGCCTCGGCGATGCCGAGAAAATCCACCGCCTTGAGGCTCGCGCCGCCGACCAGCGCGCCGTCGACATTGGCGATCGACAGAAGCTCGCTGGCGTTGGAAGGCTTCACCGAGCCGCCATAGAGAATGCGCATTTTCGAGGCGCTTTCGCCCAGCTTCGCAGCCAGCTGCTTGCGGATATGGGCATGCGCCTCGGCCACGTCGTCCACCGTCGGCGTCAGCCCGGTGCCGATGGCCCACACCGGCTCATAGGCGATGACGGTGGTTTCGGGTGTCGCCGCCTGCGGCACCGAGCCCTCGATCTGCCGCGACAAGATGTCGAGCGTCGCACCGCCTTCGCGTTCGGCGCGGGTTTCGCCGATGCAGATGACGGCTGTCAGCCCGGCCCGCCATGCGGCTTCCGCCTTGGCGTGAACGACGGCATCGGTCTCGCCATGGTCGGTCCGGCGTTCGGAATGGCCGACAATGACGGAGCTCGCGCCGGCGTCCTTGAGCATCTCTGCCGAAATGTCGCCGGTATGGGCGCCGTTTTCTTTCGCGTGGCAGTCCTCGCCGCCCGCCTTGACCGGCGTGCTCTCGAGCGTGTCGGCCGCGCGCGCCAGAAGCGTCGCCGGAACGCAGATCAGCGCGTCGGCCTTGGCGTCCAGCCCGGCCATGAAGCCGTTTCCGATCGCCAGCAATTCGTTCAGCGACGCCGATGTGCCGTTCATCTTCCAGTTTCCAGCGACAAGCGGGCGAATTCCGGGCGTCATGCGATCTCTTCCCATTGATGTGACAATCGAACGGGCCCTCCCTACCAAAATGGCGCCACAAAGCAATCGACAGTGGCCGATAAGGACGCTATTGCGCTTTCACCATGCAAAAGTGCGGGCAAAACCGCGCCGAAACAGGAAGACACGATGCTCGAATCGCTTAGACGCGCCGCCGGTACATGGGTCGCCAAGATCCTTCTTCTGCTTCTCGTGCTGAGCTTCGGCGTCTGGGGCATCTCCGGATCGATGCTCGGCGGCTTCGGCAACCAGAATGTCATAACGGTCGGCGGCACCGAGGTTTCGGCAACGGATTACCGTCTCGCCTACAACCGGCAGGTCAATCTCTATTCGCAGCAGTTCGGCCAGCAGCTGACGCGCGACCAGGCCCGCAGCTTCGGCGTCGACCAGCAGGTCCTGGCCCAGCTGATCGGCGGCGCCGTGCTCGACGAACAGGCGCGCGAACTCAATCTCGGTCTGTCGAAGGACCGTCTCGCCCTTCTCGTCAGCGAAGACCCCACCTTCCGCGGCCAGGATGGGCGGTTCAACCGCCAGGCCTTCGACTACATCCTGGGCCAGATCGGCATGCGCTCCGAAGACTATCTGCGCACCCGCTCGCAGGATGCCAAGCGCCAGCAGATCGTCGAGGCGGTCTCCGACGGCTTCCGCGCGCCCGACACCTTCCTGCGCGCCGCCGCGCTCTATCAGGGCGAAGACCGCACCGCCGAATTCGTGGTTCTGCCGGAATCGCTGGTGCAGCCGGTGGCCGCGCCCTCGGAAGAAGTGCTGTCCGCATGGTTCGAACAAAACAAGCAGCGCTACGCCGCCCCCGAATACCGCAAGTTCCGCTACATCAAGCTGGAGCCGGAAGACATCGTCGATCTGACCGCCGTGGCCGACGATCAGGTCCGCGCCGACTACGACGCCAACAAGGCGCAGTTCACCACGCCCGAGACGCGTACCGTCGAGCAGCTGGTGTTCCCGAACGCAGATGCCGCCAAGACAGCGCATGATGCGCTCGCCGGTGGAAAAACCTTCGACCAGCTCGTCGCCGAACAGGGCAAGACCCCTGCCGACGTTGCGCTCGGCACCGTGACCAAGGACAGCGTGCCCGATCAGGGCGTCGCCGACACGGCATTCGGCCTTCAGGTCAACCAGGTCAGCGATGTCGTCCAGGGCATGTTCGGCCCGGTCCTGCTGCGCGTCACCGCGATCAACCCCGAGCAGGTGAAGCCCTTCGACGCGGTCAAGGAGGAAATCCGCCGCGATCTCGCTCTGGCGGAAGCCAACCGCGTCCTGCTCGACGTGCATGATTCTTATGAGGACGCGCGCGCCGGCGGCGAGTCGATGCAGGAAGCCGCCGACAGACTGAAGCTGAAGATCACCACGATCGACGCCATCGACCGCAACGCGCTCGACGTGGCCGGCAACGTCATCAACACCTTGCCATCTTCGCGCGATCTCATCCAGGCGGTGTTCGACGCCGAGGTCGGCACGGAAAACCCGGCGATCAATGTCGGCAGCAATGGCTACGTGTTCTACGAACTCGATGGCACGACCCCTGCCCGCGACCGCACCCTGGACGAAGTCCGTGAGAAGGTCGTTGCCGATTGGACCGCGCAGGAAACCACCCGGCTTCTCACCGAAAAGGCTACCGAGTTGCAGAAGCGGGTCGAAGGCGGCGCCAGCCTCGACGACATCGCCGCTGAGGTGAAGTCGGAGAAGCAGACCAAGCGCGGCCTGAAGCGTGGCGCCGACGATGCCGATTTCGGGCAGGACGGAGTCGCAGCCGTATTCGACGTCGCGCAGAACGCCGTCGGAACCTTCGCCGCGCCGACGGATGGCAACCGCATCCTGTTCAAGGTCACCGAGGTGTTCGAGCCGGCCGGCGCGGACGCCAGCAGCCTGCCGGAAGCCGCCCGCAACACGTTCACCTCCGGCATGTCGTCCGACTTGCTCGACCAGCTCATCGCCAAGCTGAGCAGTAAGTATTCGGTGAGCACCAATCAGGCCGCCATCGATCAGGCGTTGGCCTTCTGACATGAGCACGCTGAAACCCTACATCGCCAAGGCCGCAGGCGGTTCGTCCCTCACCTTCGAGGAGGCGCGCGAGGCTTTCGACATCATCATGTCGGGCAATGCCACTCCCGGCCAGATCGGCGGCTTCCTCATGGCGCTGCGCGTCCGCGGCGAAAGTGTGGAGGAAATCTCCGGCGCGGTCGCCACCATGCGCGAGAAAATGCTGCGCGTCACGGCTCCGGCGGGCGCCATCGATATCGTCGGCACCGGCGGCGACAATTCGCACAGCGTCAACATTTCCAGCGCCTCGGCCCTTGTGGCGGCGGGCGCCGGCGTCGTCGTGGCCAAGCATGGCAATCGCGGCCTGTCCTCGCAGACAGGCGCGGCGGATGTTCTGACCAGCCTCGGCATCAATATCGACCTGGCGCCAGAGGCGATCGGCCGCTGCATCGAGGAAGCCGGCATCGGCTTCATGTTCGCGCCGGCGCATCATCCTGCCATGAAGCATGTCGGCCCGACCCGGGTCGAACTCGGCACCCGCACCATCTTCAATATTCTCGGCCCGCTTTCCAATCCCGCCGGCGTCACCCGCCAGATGGTCGGGGTCTTTGCTCCGGAATGGGTGCTGCCGGTCGCCGAAACCCTCAAGACATTGGGTGCCGATCATTCCTGGGTCGTGCATGGCGACGGCTTTGACGAGATCACCACGACGGGCGAAACCTCCGTTGCGGAAATCGCCAATGGCGCGGTGCGCAGCTTCACGCTGACACCGGAAGAGTTCGGGCTTGGGCGCCACAGCAAGGACGATCTGCGCGGCGGCGACGCGGCGTTCAATGCCAAGGCGTTGCGCGACGTTCTCTCGGGCGTGCCGGGAGCCTATCGCGACACGGTGCTGATGAATGCCGGCGCCGGCATCCACATCGCCGGCAAGGCGAAGGATTTGCCCGAAGGCATTGCGCTCGCAACACAATCCATCGACAGCGGCCAGGCGCTCTCCGTGCTCGGCAGGCTGGTGGCGGCATCGAACGGATAGGATCATGGCCGACATTCTCAGCCGCATCGAAGCCTATAAGCGCGAGGAAATCGCCGCCGCCAAGGCTGCGATCCCGCTTGCCGACATCAAGGCGCGGGCGCTCGACATGGGCGCGCCGCGCGGTTTCCAACGCGCATTGCAGGCAAAGCGGGATGCCGGGCAGTTCGCCCTGATTGCCGAGATCAAGAAGGCCAGCCCCTCCAAGGGCCTGATCCGTCCGGATTTCGACCCGCCCGCCTTGGCAGCGGCCTATGAAGCCGGTGGAGCTGCCTGTCTTTCCGTGTTGACCGATGCCCCGTCGTTTCAGGGCGCGCCGGAATTCCTCACCGCGGCCCGCAAGGCCTGCACCCTGCCCGCTCTGCGCAAGGATTTCCTGTTCGACACCTATCAGGTCTATGAAGCGCGCGCCTGGGGGGCGGATGCCATTCTCATCATCATGGCCAGCGTCGACGACGATCTCGCGCATCGGTTGGAGGAAACCGCCTTCGAACTCGGCATGGATGTGCTGATCGAAGTCCATGACGAAGAAGAGACCGAGCGCGCGCTGAAGCTCACCTCGAAGCTGCTCGGCATCAACAACCGCAATCTGCGCACTTTCGAAGTCAGTCTCGAAACCTCCGAGCGCCTTGCAAAGATGGTGCCTGCCGACCGGCTCTTGGTCGGCGAAAGCGGTGTCTTCACCCATGACGACTGCTTGCGGCTGGAAAAGAGCGGCATCGGCACGTTTCTCGTCGGCGAGAGCCTGATGCGCAAGGACGACGTAACGGCCGCCACGCAGGCCCTGTTGTTCGGCCCGGCTGACGTGGCGGCGTGATGAGCAAGCCGCCCGCCCTCACCCATCTCGACGCCAGGGGCGAAGCCCATATGGTCGATGTCGGCGACAAGGCGGAGACCGTGCGTACGGCCGTCGCCGAAGGCACCGTCACCATGCTGCCCGAAACGCTGTCGCTGATTCTGTCAGGCAACGCCAGGAAGGGCGATGTTCTCGCCACGGCGCGCATTGCCGGAATCATGGCCGCCAAGCGCACCCATGAACTGATCCCGCTCTGCCACCCCCTGCTGCTCAACAAGGTCTCGGTCGATATCGAAGCCGATGAAAGCCTGCCCGGCTTGCGTGTCACAGCGCTGGCGCGGGTCTCCGGCAGGACTGGCGTGGAGATGGAAGCGCTGACGGCGGCATCGGTCGCCTGCCTGACCATCTACGACATGGCCAAGGCGGTCGACCGCGCCATGGTGATTTCGGGCATCCGGCTGATCGAAAAGACCGGCGGCAAATCAGGCGATTTTCGCGCGGAGTGAGGACACCATGGCTTTGACACCGGTCGACGCAGCCCTTGCTCATCTGCTCGACGGTGCCGAACCGCGCGGCTCGGAGACGGTCGCCTTGCACGATGCGGCCGGTCGCATCCTCGCCGCGCCGCTCCATGCGCTGCGCACGCAACCGCCCTTCGATGCCTCGGCGATGGACGGTTACGCCGTCCAGGCCGGTGATGTCGCCAATGTCCCCGCGCAGCTCGATGTGATCGGCGTCGCGCCGGCCGGCAGGCAGTTCGCCGGTTCTGTCGGGCCGGGCCAGGCCGTGCGCATCTTCACCGGCGCACCCGTTCCGCCCGGCGCCGACACCATCGCCATCCAGGAGAACGTCAGGGATCTCGGTGACGGAAAGATCGAGGTGTTCGAAACCGTCGCCGCCGGCCGTCACATCCGCTACAGCGGCCTCGACTTCAAGGACGGCGATCGTCTGCTCGACAAGGGCCGTCTGCTGGACGCTGCGGCCCTGTCGCTCGCCGCGTCCGCCAACCATCCCACGGTCGAGGTGGTGCGCGCCCCGCTTTTGGCCATCATCGCCACCGGCGACGAGTTGCTGTTGCCGGGCAGCACCCCCGGCCCCGACCAGATCATTTCCTCCAACGCCTATGGCGTTGCAGCCCTGGCCCGCGAGGCTGGCGCACGCGTGCTCGACCTCGGCATCGCCCCCGACCGCGAGGATGCCATCGCAGCCCTGATCGCCACGGCGCGCGACGCCGGCGCCGATGTCATCGTCACGCTCGGCGGCGCATCCGTCGGCGACCATGATTTCATCCACGACGTGCTGACAGGCATGGGCGTGAACCTCGCCTTCTGGAAGATTGCCATGCGGCCGGGCAAGCCGCTGATGTTCGGCAGGCTTGGCGACATCCGCTGCATCGGCCTGCCCGGCAACCCCGTCGCCAGCCTGATCTGCACCACCCTGTTCATCAAGCCGCTTCTGGCCAAGCTGGGCGGTCGCGCCTATGCGCCGCCGCTGCGCGAAGCCCGGCTTGGCGCTGCGATGAAGGAAAACGATTCGCGCCAGGACTATGTGCGCGCCAGGGCTGTGGAGACGCCGGGCGGCCTCGTCGCCACGCCGTTCGACGTCCAGGACTCCTCGATGCTGCGCACCCTGTCGGAGGCCAATTGCGCCATCGTGCGCCCGCCCTTCGCGCCCGCCGCGGAAGCCGGCGACGCCTGCCAGGTGCTGATGCTGCGCTGACATGTCACCTGACAGCGTGGTGTCAGGAGCGCGTTCGGCCTTTGTTCCTTTTTCGCTTGCCCGCGGAGCGCAAAGGCGCTTAAACGTTTTCCGACTGCCTCCCTCGACGGCGCGGCAAAATTACCTACATGTCGGGTGGCCGGATCCCAAGTCGGCACATCCTTCATCCAGTGAGACAAGGCGGCGGACCGGCCATGGCCGACCATAAATACATTTCCATTCGCGGTGCGCGTGAGCACAACCTCAAGAACGTCGATCTCGACCTGCCCCGCGACAAGCTGATCGTGATGACCGGCCTGTCGGGCTCGGGCAAGTCGTCGCTCGCCTTCGACACCATCTATGCCGAGGGCCAGCGGCGCTACGTCGAATCGCTGTCGGCCTATGCGCGCCAGTTCCTGGAAATGATGCAGAAGCCGGATGTCGACCAGATCGACGGCCTGTCGCCCGCCATCTCCATCGAGCAGAAGACCACCTCCAAGAACCCGCGCTCGACGGTCGGCACCGTCACCGAGATCTACGACTATATGCGCCTGCTCTATGCGCGGGTCGGCGTGCCCTATTCGCCCGCCACCGGCCTGCCCATCGAGAGCCAGACGGTCAGCCAGATGGTCGACCGCGTGCTTGCTCTGGACGAAGGCACCCGCCTGTTCATCCTCGCGCCGATGGTGCGCGGCCGCAAGGGCGAGTACCGCAAGGAACTCGCCGAGCTCCAGAAGAAGGGCTTCCAGCGCGTCAAGGTCGACGGCACCTTCTACGAGATCGCCGAGGTTCCCGCGCTCGACAAGAAGTACAAGCACGACATCGACGTCGTGGTCGACCGCATCGTCGTGCGCGGCGACATCGCCACCCGCCTGGCCGATTCGATGGAAACCGCGCTGCGCCTCGCCGACGGCCTGGCGGTGGCCGAATTCGCCGACAAGCCGCTGCCCGCCGACGAGACCTCCGAAGGCGGCTCGGCCAACAAATCCGCGAACGAAACCCACGAACGCATTCTTTTCTCTGAGAAATTCGCCTGCCCGGTGTCCGGCTTCACCATCCCCGAGATCGAGCCGCGGCTGTTTTCCTTCAACAACCCGTTCGGCGCCTGCCCGACCTGCGACGGCCTCGGCAACCAGCGCGCCATCGACCCCAACATGATCGTGCCCGACGAGTCCGTCTCGCTGCGCGACGGCGCGATTGCGCCCTGGGCCAAGTCGACCTCGCCCTATTATTCGCAGACGCTGGAAGGCTTGGGCCGCGTCTATGGCTTCAAGCTCGGCGACAAGTTCAAGGACCTGTCCGACGACGCCAAGAACGCCATCCTGCGCGGCACCGGCAGCCGCGAGGTCGCCTTCAACTACGATGACGGCCTGCGCTCCTACAAGACCACCAAGAGCTTCGAGGGGGTCATCCCCAATCTCGAGCGCCGCTGGAAGGAGACCGAATCCGCCTGGATGCGCGAGGAGATCGAGCGCTTCATGTCGGCCACGCCCTGCCCGGCCTGCAACGGCTACCGCCTCAAGCCCGAGGCGCTGGCGGTCAAGATCGGCGGCCGCCATATCGGCCAGGTCACCGAGCTGTCGATCCGCAAGGCCAATGCCTGGTTCGACACGCTGCCCGAGCAGCTCAACGCCAAGCAGAACGAGATCGCCTTCCGCATCCTCAAGGAGATCCGCGAGCGGCTGCGCTTCCTCAACGATGTCGGCCTCGACTACCTCGCTTTGTCGCGCAATTCCGGCACGCTGTCGGGCGGCGAGAGCCAGCGCATCCGCCTCGCCTCGCAGATCGGCTCCGGCCTGACCGGCGTGCTCTATGTGCTGGACGAGCCCTCCATCGGCCTGCACCAGCGCGACAATGCCCGCCTGCTCGACACGCTGCGCCATCTGCGCGACCTCGGCAACACGGTCATCGTCGTCGAGCATGACGAGGACGCCATCCTGACCGCCGACTATGTCGTCGACATCGGCCCCGCCGCGGGCATCCATGGCGGCCGCATCATCGCGCAAGGCACGCCCGGCGAGGTCATCGCCAACCCCGCCTCGCTCACCGGCCGCTACCTCTCCGGCGACCTCGAAGTCGCGGTTCCCGCCGAACGGCGCGCGCTGAAGAAGAACCGCCGCATCAAAATCGTCGGCGCGCGCGGCAACAACCTCAAAAACGTCACCGGCGAAATCCCGCTCGGCACGTTTACCGCCGTCACCGGCGTGTCGGGCGGCGGCAAATCAACCTTCCTGATCGAAACCCTGTTCAAGGCCGCCTCGCGCCGCATCATGGGCAGCCGCGAGCATCCCGCCGATCACGACCGGATCGAAGGCCTCGAATTCCTCGACAAGGTCATCGACATCGACCAGTCGCCCATCGGCCGCACGCCGCGCTCCAATCCGGCCACCTACACCGGCGCCTTCACGCCGATCCGCGACTGGTTCGCCAACCTGCCCGAGGCCAAGGCGCGCGGCTACCAGCCCGGCCGCTTCTCCTTCAACGTCAAGGGCGGCCGCTGCGAGGCCTGCCAGGGCGACGGCGTCATCAAGATCGAGATGCACTTTTTGCCCGACGTCTACGTCACCTGCGACGTCTGCCACGGCAAGCGCTACAACCGCGAGACGCTGGACGTCACCTTCAAGGGCAAGTCCATCGCCGATGTGCTCGACATGACGGTGGAGGAAGGCGTCGACTTCTTCGCCGCCGTTCCCGGCGTGCGCGACAAGCTGCAGACGCTCAGGGATGTCGGCCTCGGCTACATCCATATCGGCCAGCAGGCCAACACGCTGTCGGGCGGCGAGGCGCAGCGCATCAAGCTCGCCAAGGAGCTGTCGCGCAAGGCCACCGGCAAGACGCTCTACATCCTCGACGAGCCGACCACCGGCCTGCATTTCCACGACGTCGCCAAGCTGCTCGAAGTCCTCCACGAACTGGTCGACCAGGGCAACACGGTCGTCGTCATCGAGCACAATCTCGAAGTCATCAAGACGGCAGACTGGGTGCTCGACCTCGGCCCCGAAGGCGGCGACGGCGGCGGCGAACTCGTCGCCTCCGGCACGCCGGAAGACATCGTCCGCGAAAAACGCAGCTACACCGGTCAGTTCTTGAAGGAGCTTTTGGAGCGCCGGCCGCGGGGGAAACGGGAGGCTGCGGAGTAGGTATTGATAGAAAGGCGCTTGTTGCACCTTACTAATTGTTATTTGGCGTTGTTAGGCTTCTGACAAAGGATGGCGGACCGAATGGCTGGGGTAGCCGAATACAGTCCTCGGAAGATGCTTCTTTATGCCGAGCAACTGCGGCGTGCGCACATCTCTCTTGAGCCTAACAATTATGATCCCAGCGCGGTTGCCGATCCTCATGTAACAATCCCGATGCTTCTCCTTAATGCAACAGCCACCGAGATATACTTCAAATTTCTAATATATAATTCTAAAAAAGAACCCCCTCCCCCGACTTCAAATCTTCTTGATCTTTTTAAGATGCTTCCTGCCCATATCGCGCATGGTATTCGTCATCTTTGGGAGCACCCGAAACCAAGTCAAGCACGACTGCGACAACTACAATCCGAAGGAAGCGGACAACCAATTCCAAGTTTTGATCAGGCCCTTGCTGAGGCAGCGGATGCAATTAGAAAGTTTCGTTATCCATACGAATATCACGTTCGCGACCTCGCATACTGGGCGTCAGATATAGGCGAGTGTGCAAGAACATTCATTTTTGATGAATTTTACAGGGGTGAATTCGAAGACGTCCGACTTCCCTTGCCTGCAAATGCGGTTAGTAAAAATGACGCGAATTCAGTCCGCAAGTTTGAGATTTCGGCTGCTGATATCTCTGCATCGACAAGCGACGGGAGAGAGGGCGTCGAGAACCGTGGTGACTCGCCGTCGCATCCCAATAACATGGGTGTAATTATTCCCGACTTAGACAGACCAATTCACGTATTTGCTGACGAAAGTGAAAACGGAAGACATTTTCTGATGGCAGCTTTAGCGGCACACGAGAGTGAATGGGCACGTTTCTCAAGAAAATGGAAATTTTACCTAGAACGATTTGGGATAGACCCTGCATTCAAAATGAGTCGCGATGGCCACAAGGACAGGGACCCAGGCTGGGTAAAAACTCAAGCACTATATAGACTAATCGAGAAACATGTCCGTGTCGTTTTTTTATGCGTCGTAGACATCGAAGCCTTAAGGCGACTTACGCGAGAATCAAAGGCGAATAAGGGTCTGGCGAAGCCGTATGATCTTGCGAGCCACCGTGTGCATTTTTGGGCCGCAAAAAAATTTCCCGGAAGGTCACGGCTGTTTCTTGATAGCACAACGCACGATAAGGTTATCCGAAGGGTTTGGCGGAATATAGAATTAAATAATATACCAACAGGTGGCTCGCTGCCAGAAATGGTGAAAGATGAAGATTATATGCCGATCCAGGGGGCAGACCTTTTTGCGTGGTGGGCCTTTAAGTGGTGGGAAAGAAACGGTCTAAAAGGGATACAAGAATTTCCGTGGGATAGTTATGCTCCTATACGTCTTGAGATAGAAATCATTGATGAGGAATCTATTCGTGATATGCTTGTAAATCTTGCAGGGGACTGATTTAATATTGAGGGATCGGCACTGACTTGCCGCCCTGTTCGCAAGACGAACGGTGGAAGACCCTCGAAGACCATTGCACGGAGCGGCTGGATGAAGTCGATTTTCTAATCGCCGAAGCAGACCAGGAGATTTTGCGCGTGCTGGAAAACCACGTGCTCAAAAACGAACAGTTCTACGAGGATTGGATCGGTAAAATCCGTAGCGGCGACGTCGATGCCAGCGCCATCCCACATGGGGGAGATGGCGCGTCGGCGCTGACGACGCACTACCGCCATGACTTTGAATTCCGGTGGCGAGCATGTAACGCCATCCCTTCTCCCCTTGCGGGAGAAGGTGGCCGAGCCGAGCGCAGCGAGAGCGAGGTCGGATGAGGGGTGTTGGACGAAGTGCGAGGCTGCGTATTGCGCGCGTCAATGCACCGAGCGTCCCCGTCCTCCATCGCCTCGTGTCTTCCAACACCCCTCATCCGCCCCTTCGGGGCACCTTCTCCCGCAGGGGGAGAAGGGGGCGTCGGCGCTGACGACGCACTAGCGCCAGGGCTGCAAAGTTCGGTCGCGTATAAAGGCGATGATGGTATCGCAGACCGAGTTCATTTCCCGCAGCACCTCGTCGTTCCAGAACCTCAATACGCGGAAGCCTTGGGCTTGCAGGTCGGCGGAACGTCGGCGGTCGTGATCGGAATCCGCGTGCTGGGAGCCGTCGATCTCGATGATCAGCATCGCCTCCGCACAAAGAAAATCGGCGACGTATCGCCCGACCGGAACCTGCCGCCGCACCTTGATGCCGTTCAGCCGCCGCCCGCGCAATTCCTGCCACAGCCGCTCCTCGGCTTCGGTCATGTCGCGCCGAAGCGTTTTGGCGAACCGGCGCTTTTCAGGCGGAACAGGCTGATGCGGCATGACGGGATTTTACCGCCGCGTTTTCAGAAGAAAAGAGGCTGAACCCGCGCCTCTTCCTTCTCCCCCTGCGGGGTGAAGAGCGGTCGGCGAAGCCGATCAATCGACGAGATACACCTGCGGAGGCAGAAAGGAGCGCGCCCCTTCTCCCCTTGCGGGAGAAGGTGTCGCCCTTGAGCGAACGCAGAGAGCGAAAGACAGGCGACGGATGAGGGGTGTTGGACGGAGTGAGAGGCTGCGTATTGCGCGCTAATACCCCTGGCCTCCCCGTCCTCCATCGCCTCGTTTCTTCCAGCACCCCTCATCCGCCCCTTCGGGGCACCTTCTCCCGCAAGGGGAGAAGGGGGCGTCGGCGCTGACGATGCACTAACGCCAGGGCTCCGGGCGTTCATCGATCAATCGACAAATCGTTGTCGATTGAGCGGCTTCGCCGACCGCTCTTCACCCCGCAAGGGGAGAAGGAAGAGTGACAAATCGCAAAAGTTTATCCACACTCTCCGCACCCGCTCTACACTCCAACCGCCTTGGAAAATCGAAAGGAGGCGGCGATGGATTGGGCAGGGGCGATCGACAAGCATCAGGCGGCGTTGAAGCGCCTGCTCGCTTTGCTCGTCGCCATGGCCGGCATGACGGTTGCGGCTGGCGAAAGCCAGCGCACGGCTGGCACGGATGTTGGCCAAAACACCCTGCCGCGCCATCTGCATCGCGCCATTCTCCGGCTGCTGCGTCCCGCCGAGGCGGCAGCGCGGCGGCTGATTGTCCTCGCCGCGCGCGGCATGATTGTGCCGCACCAGCACTCGCCTGTTCGCGCATCGCAGCAACACTCCGCCTTCCTGCGCGCGCCCGGCGGCACCGGCATCGTGATGCCGAAAGGAGCCATGCCGCCCCGCCCCGCGCCCCAATCCATGGCGCTGCCGCTGCTCGATCCCTTGCGCCTGCCCCGCCACAAGCCCTCGCGGCCCGCCATCGTGCCGCGCATTCGCGGCTTTGGCCTTGATACGCCCTCGCTTGTCCCGGCCCGCCCGACCCCGGAACCCGACGATCCGCTCGATGCCGACCGCCTGCGGCTCAGGCTCGCAGCGCTCGGCCGCGCGCTCGACGATCTGCCGCGCCAGGCCCGACGCTTCGTGCGCTGGCGGCAACGGCGGCGGCGCGGCGCGTTTCATCGCCTGTCGCCGCTGCGCGGCGGGCCGCCGCCCGGCGCTCGGGCACCGGGCTCGCGCCACGCCCGGGAGGTCGACCGCACCCTGGACGATGTGCACGGGCTGGCGCTCTGGACCCTGGAGCACCCCGACAGTTCATGACCTACAAGTCTTTCGACAGGACAGCTTTGTCCGCCGCCGCGCAGCCACGCTCGCGCGCGCCAAAAATGTTGGCCGATTATGCGCGGTCCGACTATTTTGTCAGCAGCGTTTTTCGGGCGATGGACAAAGCCGGCCGGGCCGAGCATTTTCGCGGTCGCTGCATGTCTCCCGAAAGTGGAACCGGTTTCGGGGTCGAAGACATCCATCGCGACAAAAAATCGGGAGAAGATCATGACCAAATCCGCAAGCGGCGCCATTCGGGCCGGCATGGGCGGCTGGACCTTCGAGCCCTGGGACACGTCCTTCTATCCCGAAAAGCTGGCCAAGAAGAAACAGCTCGAATTCGCCGCCCGCCAGGTGCCGACCATCGAGGTCAACGGCACCTATTATTCGTCCTTCAAGGAGCCGACTTTCGTCAAATGGGCGAGCGAGACGCCCGAAAACTTCGTCTTTTCGCTCAAGGGCAACCGCTTCATCACCAACCGCCGCGTGCTCGGCGAGGCCGGCGAGTCCATGGCGCGGTTTCTCGAGTCGGGCGTGGCCGCCTTGGGCGACAAGCTCGGCCCGATCCTGTGGCAGTTCATGCCAACCAAGAAATTCGACGCCGAGGATTTCGAGGCCTTTTTGAAGCTGCTGCCCGAAAAGCAGGACGGGGTCAAACTGCGCCATGCGGTCGAGGTGCGCAACGACAGTTTTGTCGTGCCGGAATTCCCCGCCCTGCTGCGCAAATACAAGGTCACGCTGGTCTATGCCGACCATGCCACCTATCCCGGCATTGCCGATGTCACCGGCGATTTCGTCTATCTCAGGCTGCAGACCGGTTCCGACGACAATCCGGATTGCTATACCGACAAGGGTCTGGACGCATGGGCGGCCCGCGCCGAGCAATGGGCCGCGGGCAAGGCTCCCGACGATCTGCGCTACGCGGATCCGGACACGACGGCGAAGGTTCAGCCGCGCGACGTCTTCGTCTACTTCATCTCGGAGGGCAAGGTGCGCGCCCCCTTCGGCGCCCAGGCGCTCATGAAGCGCGTCGCGGCTTCTTAGGGCGGCATCTTGGCGCGGCAAGCGTTATGAGGTATTTTATGACGGCAGTGTAACGATATCGACACCCCTTTGAGCCACACTGCGGCCTGCCTGGCGTTTGAGTGCGGGCTTGTGCGCAATAGGGTTCGCATGTCGCTCGACTATGGTTCGCTGCTCCTGGCCATCGGCTTCTCAGGCGTCTGCCTGGCGATCACCATGTTCGGCTCGTGGCTCACCATGCGCAAGGAAGGCCTGTTGTTGAAATGGGCCGTCAGCGCCCTGCTCATCGTGTTCTACGTCTTCCTTTACGCCGCCTATGTCGCCGCGCCGAACCTGCTGCTGCTGGCTATCGGGCTGACCGCCCTGCAGGCCAGCTTCGCCATCCTGTTCGGCGCCGCCCGGCAGTTCCGCACCAATAATTTCCCGCGCAAGACGGTCGTCCTCTCCGCCGCCGTCGCGATCGGCGCCTGCCTCGTGCCGCTGGCCTTCGGTTATGACGGCCTCGCCCTCATCGCCGAGAATGCCGCGGCGACCCTCCTGCTCCTGGCCACGGCGCGCGAATACTGGAAGGGCCGGCGCGAGATGCCCGCGCTCCTTCTCGCGCTGGCCGCCTTGTACGCCGTGACCGCGCTGTCCTTCCTGCTCTGCGGCGTGGTCCTTGCGATGGACGGCCGGCTGGTGCTGGGCGCGGCTCCCAACAACTGGGCGGAGAACCTCAGCCTGATCGTCGTCACCGCCTGCCTCACCGGCATCGGCGCGCTGTCGCTCACGCTCAACCAGACGCGCCTGACGCGACGCCATCGCCTCGAGGCCTTCACCGACTCGCTCACCGGCCTGCCCAACCGTCGCGCGCTGTTCGAACGGTTCCATGCGCCCATCGGCGAACAGACGGCCGTCATCGTGTTCGACCTCGACAACTTCAAATCGATCAACGACGCGCATGGCCACGCTGCCGGCGACGACGTGCTGCGGGTCTTCGCCCGCATTCTGGCGAGCGACCGCCGGCCTCTCGACGTGCCGGCGCGTCTTGGCGGCGAAGAGTTTGCTCTTGTGCTGACCGGCATCAAGCCGGAGAAGGCTTTCAAAATCGCCGAGCATATCCGCAGCGCGCTCGCCCATACGGTCATCCCGGCGGAAACGTCGGCGCTGTACTGCACCGTGAGCGCCGGCATTGCCTTCGGTAGCAAGGACGGCGCCCCGTTCGACCGCGTGCTAAACGCCGCCGACCAGGAGCTTTACAGCGCCAAGCGTGCCGGCAGGAACCGGATCGCCACAACGGGTCAGCGTCAGGCCAGCTGAGCGTCCAGCGCGCGCAACGCTGGCAACAACGCCATGGGCAGGTCCTCGGCGATCAGCCCTGGACCGAAACGCCGCGCAGCCTCCGCATGCAGCCAGACGGCAGCGCTCGCCGCTTCGAAGGGCGGCATCTTCTGCGCCAGAAGGGCTGCGACGATGCCGGACAGCACATCGCCTGAGCCTGCCGTCGCCAGCAAGGGCGTGCCGTTGGTGCTGATGGACGCGCGACCGTCAGGCGCCGCCACCACGGTGTCCGCCCCCTTGTAGAGGACGATCGCGTTGGCCTCCGCCGCGGCCTTTCGCGATTTTTCGAGCTTGGACAGGCTCTTGTCCGCGGCTATGGCTGGAAAGAGGCGGCCGAACTCGCCTTCATGCGGCGTCAGCACGAGGCTGGACGCATCTTTCTCGCGGGCGGCTGCGAACAGCTCAGCTGCGAACGGCGCTGAGGCCGTCAGCCCGTCGGCGTCCAGCACGATATGGCCGACCAGTCCGCGCGCTGCGTTGAGCAGGTGGACCGCGAAGCGTCCCGTCTCCGGGTGCGGACCGAGCCCAGGCCCGTAGACAAGCGCGTCGGGCTTGCGGGCCTCCAAGAACTCGACCGCCTCCGGCAGTCCATCCGACCGCCGCAGGATGATCGAGGTCAGATGAGCGGCGTTGATGGCAAGCGCGTTTGCCGGCGACAAAAGCGTGACGGCGCCTGCCCCTGCCCTTGCCGCAGCCATGGCCGACAGGCGCGCAGCTCCCGTAGCCGAGGGGCCGGCGGAAAAGACGCCGACATGTCCGCGCCGGTATTTGTGCGCATCGACCGCCGCCTTTGGGAACTGAGCTCCCCAAAGCCTTACATCATTCTCGAAGCAGGCCACGTTCAGCCCCTCGACGATCTGGTCTGGAATGCCGATATCGGCGACCACGACTTCGCCGCAAAGGACCTTTCCGGGCAGCAGCAGATGCGCCGGTTTTTTCCGCGCGAAGGTCACCGTCAAGGTGGCCGTCGGCGCAGCGCCGAGGACAGCGCCGCTGTCGCCGGACACGCCGGACGGAAGGTCGACGGCGACGATGATCGCTCCGGCATCGTGTAATTTGGCAAACGCCGCTTCTTCCAATGAACCCAAGGGCTTTGAGAGACCTGCTCCATACAGCGCATCGACCACCAGAGCGCCCGGCTCGACGCTCAGCTCGGCAAGCGGGGCGGCGATCGCCTCGGCCTCCGCAGCGGCAATCGCAGCGTCGGAGCTCTCGCGTGGCGGCGCACTTGCCCAGATTTTCACTGGCACGCCGGCCTGAGCCAGCAGCCGCGCGACGACATAGCCGTCGCCGCCATTGTTGCCAGGCCCGCACAGGATATGGGCCAATGGGCAGGGATAACGCGCGAGGATTTCGGCTGTTATGGCCGAGCCGGCCGCGCGCATCAACTCGATGCCGCTTATGTTGCCTTCGGCGATGGTTCGACGGTCGGCTTCCGCCATTTCACTTGGTGTCAAAACTTCCCGCACACAACTCTCCTGCCGCCTTAGCGCCAGACTCTATCCAAAGTGGCGGCAAGGTCCAGAGCCGCGAAAGCGGCACTATCAGCCTAGATAATAGGCATAATGATTATAAATTAATCAGATCAAGCAATGTGCATCGTCGCGAACTGCATCAAACCGCGCCATAACGCAGTCATGCCGGTGGTAAACATCCAGTCTGCGCCGAAATTCGCCGGTTTCGAGCGATGCCATTGCGGGGCTGGGCAACTGGCACGGTTCCTGCTTAACTCCGGTCAGCAGGGTCGGCGGGCCCGCCAGAACCGACGAGGAGGCATTCAACCGCATGAAAAAGATCGAAGCGATCATCAAGCCGTTCAAGCTCGATGAAGTGAAGGAAGCTCTGCAAGAAGCCGGCCTCCAAGGCATCACCGTAACCGAGGCCAAGGGGTTCGGTCGGCAGAAGGGCCATACCGAACTGTACCGTGGCGCTGAATATGTCGTCGACTTCCTGCCCAAGGTGAAGATCGAGGTGGTGCTGGGCGACGAAGGCGTCGAGGCGGCCATCGATGCGATTCGCAAGGCAGCGCAGACCGGCCGTATCGGCGACGGCAAAATTTTTGTGTCGAATATCGAAGAAGTCGTGCGCATTCGTACCGGAGAGACAGGCATCGACGCTATCTAAGCGCGGTTCCATTCGGTAGACTGACAGCATCACCACACTAGGGACGAAAAATATGACGACAGCCAAAGACATCCTGAAGCAGATCAAGGACAACGACGTGAAGTTCGTTGACCTGCGCTTCACCGATCCCAAGGGCAAGCTTCAGCATGTGACGATGGATATCGCCGAGGTCGACGAGGACATGTTCGCCGACGGCGTCATGTTCGACGGCTCCTCGATCGCCGGTTGGAAGGCGATCAACGAATCCGACATGGTGCTGATGCCCGACCCTGAGACTGTCCACATGGATCCGTTCTTTGCGCAGTCAACCATGGTCATCCTGTGCGACATTCTCGATCCGGTCTCCGGCGAAGCGTATAATCGCGACCCGCGCGGCACCGCGAAGAAGGCCGAAGCCTATATGAAGGCGGAAGGCATCGGCGATACCATTTTCGTCGGCCCGGAAGCCGAGTTCTTCGTGTTCGACGACGTCAAGTACAAAGCCGACCCGTACAACACGGGCTTCAAGCTGGACTCGACGGAACTGCCGTCCAACGACGACACCGACTATGAGACCGGGAACCTCGGCCACCGTCCGCGCGTCAAGGGCGGTTATTTCCCGGTTCCGCCGATCGACAGCTGCCAAGACATGCGTTCTGAAATGCTGACCGTGCTCACCGAAATGGGCGTGCGCGTGGAAAAGCATCACCACGAGGTGGCCGCCGCCCAGCATGAGCTCGGCGTGAAGTTCGACGCGCTGACACGCAACGCCGACAAGATGCTGCTCTACAAATATGTCGTGCACCAGGTCGCCAACGCCTATGGCAAGACGGCCACCTTCATGCCGAAGCCGATTTTCGGCGACAACGGTTCGGGCATGCACGTGCATATGTCGATCTGGAAAGACGGCAAGCCGACCTTCGCAGGCAACGAATATGCCGGCCTGTCGGAAAGCTGCCTGTATTTCATCGGCGGCGTGATCAAGCATGCCAAGGCGGTCAACGCCTTCACCAACCCGCTGACCAACTCCTACAAGCGTCTGGTGCCCGGATACGAAGCTCCGGTCCTGCTTGCCTATTCCGCGCGCAATCGCTCGGCTTCGTGCCGCATTCCGTTCGGAACGAACCCGAAGGCCAAGCGTGTCGAGGTCCGCTTCCCCGATCCGGGCGCGAACCCGTATCTCGCTTTCGCAGCGCTCTTGATGGCCGGCCTCGACGGCATCAAGAACAAGATCCACCCCGGCCAGCCGATGGACAAGGATCTCTACGACCTGCCGCCGAAGGAACTCAAGAAAATCCCGACCGTGTCCGGTTCGTTGCGCGAAGCCTTGCAGAACCTCGACAAGGACCGTGGCTTCCTGAAGGCCGGCGGCGTGTTCGACGACGACCAGATCGACGCCTATATCGAGTTGAAGATGGCCGAGGTCATGCGGTTCGAAATGACCCCGCATCCCGTCGAATACGACATGTATTATTCGGTCTGATCGACCGTTGGGATGTTGACGAACAAAACCCCGGCTGAGCAATCCGCCGGGTTTTTTTTGACGCTCTATTCCAACCTTTCTCGTTTCGTTTGGGTTGCTACACCGAAATAATGACTGCTCGCGACAAGCAAGGTAGCGTTGTGAACGTCGGATTGACTTTGGAGGTGCGGTGAAATGACTAATATATTTATTATTGGCCCAGACAACTCGCTCACCGAGTTGACGCGCACAGCCTACAGTTCCGAGGACTTGTTTCAGCGGCTGCTTGCAGATCATCCCAGTCTCCTAAGGTCCGCTTCAGGTCCCGAGGGGCGACTTCTCCTTGTCCAGCGCGAACAGCCTGTACCGGATTCCGATGACAACTCACGACGATGGTCGCTCGACCACCTGTTCCTGGACCGCCAAGGCGTCCCAGTTCTTGTGGAAGTGAAACAGGCAAGCGATACGCGATCAAGACGTGAGGTTGTCGCGCAAATGTTGGACTATGCAGCAAACGGCGTAGCGTACTGGCCTATTGAGCGTTTGATAGAAGCTTTTCACCGGACAGCTACTCATGCAGGGTTGCAGCCAGATAGTGCGTTATCCGATTTTCTTGATGGAACCGATCCAGAGACGTTTTGGCGAGCGGTTGAAGCGAATCTAAAATCCGGACGCGTTAGGATGCTTTTCGTAGCTGACCGAATTCCAAAGGAACTTGCCAGAATCGTCGAATTTTTGAATGAGCAGATGCGTCCTGCTGAAGTTCTGGCAGTTGAGATCGAGCAATTTACCAGCAGTACCGGTGTGCGAACTTTGGTTCCAAAATTGGTTGGACAGACCGAAAGAGCAATTCTTGCAAAAGCTGTCACGGAGCCCAAAGCTTCAATCTCTGAAACGGAATGGCTCGAAATGTTGGCAGCAAAGTTTGGCGAGCCTTATCGAGCAGGGGCAATGCAAATTATGTCTTGGTTTAGGCAAAATGGATTTGTCGTTGGGCTGACAGAGAGCCAGGATTCGGTTTTCGCCAATGTGCCTCAGCCTGATGCAAGGCCGGCTTGGCCTTTCTTTATACGTCGAAGTTCAGGCAGAATTGAGACAGCCTTAAGTTATCTAGCAAACACAAAAGCGTTTACAACGGAGCAGTCACGGCAGATATTAATTGATAAGTTACATGCCATGCCAACATCTACGCTCCGCTCTACAAAAAAACTCACCAGCTGGCCGTCGTTTGAAATCAAAGATATTCTCGAACCAGATTTTTTTGAATCCTTTACAAATATTGCTAAGGATATTAAAGAAAAAATTTATAGTTAAACAAAATTTTATGTTATTAATTTATTTATTAAATACTTCTTTAATTAGAATTTTTGGGAAACATACTGCGATTTTTGTGCGATGAATATTTTATTATAAATTTCTTTCTTCTCAAAATTTTTTTGAAAATTACGACGCTCAACAAGCTCCGCCCGGCCTCAAGCCACTCGTCTCGGCTCCGGCGCGAAGGGGCTGAGCGAAAGCCATTTTTGCATGGCGCCCGCCACCTGCCGATCGCCCTCAAGTTCCAGGCGGCCGGCTGAAAGCTCCTGCGGGATTTTCACGAAACCCATCCAGATCGCGGTCATGGTCTTCAGCGAACTGCGCACGAGAAGGTCGATCTCATAACCGGGATCGAAGCCGCACAGATCGACCTCGCCGCCGTCGATGACCATCCACCAATTCTGCCGCGAATCCGGCAGTTCCGGGTACTGAAACTGAATCGTGCAGCGTCCGGGCGGCAACGGCTCCGGGTTCAGGTTGCGACGCATGTCCCACATCAGCAGAGACGGATCGAGGTTTTTCAGGGAAAGTTCGGATTCCACCCAGCGCTGGCCCCAGAAGCCCAGGCTCATGATGATCGGTCGCAGATCTTCGCCGGCCGGCGACAGATGGTATTCGACCGCACCTGTGCCGCGCGGCACGGCGACGATGATGCCGGCCTTCTCGAGGTCCTTCAGCCGCTTCGAAAGGAGCGCCGGCGACATTCGCGGTACGCCGCGGCGAAGATCATTGAAACGTGTCGTGCCGCAGAGAAGCTCGCGGATCACCAGAGCCGTCCAGCGCGTGCACAGAACTTCCGCAGCCATGGAGACCGGGCAGAACTGACCGTAGCCTCCGCGCTCCTCCATCGCCATGTCCTCCTCAGACATCGTGCAGAGTAAGGATACGCCTCTGGAGCCTCCCTGCCAAGCAGCTCGATTGGGGGATGCCAGCGCCGACAGGGCACGACCAGTACAGTTCGTGAACTGGAAGCGATGTGAGGATTGCGCCAACCTGCCTGCATCACGATCCCAGAAGGAGGAGACCATGACCAATCCGTTGTTGACGGAAACGGCCGATACACCCGGCCACGATCTGATGACTGTCGTCCGCGCGCTTGGGCCGAATTTCGCCGACCGCGCCGCGTCGCATGACGACAATGACCGTTTCGTCGCTGACAATTATGCCGATCTCAAAAAGGCCGGGCTGATCGAGGCCGGCGTGCCGGTTGAGCTGGGCGGCGGCGGCGCCGATGTCCGGCACCTGGCGGGCATGCTGCGTGAGATCGCCCACCATTGCGGATCGACCGCTCTGGCCTTTGCCATGCACACCCATCAGGTGGCGATTCCCGCATGGCGGTGGCGGCATCAGAAAGTCGCGGCCGTCGAGCCGTTGCTGAAGCGGATCGCCAATGACCGCATCGTTCTCTTGTCGAGCGGCGGGTCCGACTGGATCGGCGGCTCCGGCTGGGCCGTCAAGGTTGAGAACGGCTACAGCATCACCGCGCGCAAGGTTTTCACCTCCGGCGCCGAAGCTGGCGACGTGCTGATGACGACGGCCGTGGTCAAGGGCGACGGCGGGCCGGACATGGTGATCCATTTCCCGGTTTCGATGAAGGCACCGGAGGTGAAGGTGCTCGACACCTGGCACACGCTGGGCATGCGCGGCACAGGCTCGAACGACGTGCTGATCGAAGGCCTCTTCGTTCCGGACACCAGCGTAGCCGTCACCCGCACCGCCGGCGAATGGCATCCACTGTTCCAGGTCATTGCGACAGTTGCCTTTCCGCTGATCTACGCCGCCTATCTCGGCGTCGCCGAGAGCGCACGTGACATCGCCATCGAGCTTGCCAGGAAGAAGCGCCAAACGCAGCACACGCTGACGCTTGCCGGGCGGATGGACACCGCCCTGCGCGCCGCGCAACTGGCCCATGGATGGATGCTCGACACCGTGGAGCGCAACGCGCCATCGGCCGACACGGTCAACGAGGTGATGATCGGGCGGAATTTGGTGGCGGAGAACGCGATCAAGGCCGTGGAGCTTGCAATGGAACTGGCCGGAGGCGCGGGTTTTTATCGCGACCAGGGCCTGGAGCGCCGGTTCCGCGACATTCAGGGCGCGCGCTACCATCCGATGCAGTCCGGCCCGCAGTCGGAATATGCGGGAGCCACCGCGCTCGGGCTGCCGACGGCAAACATTTTCTGAGCGTTTGCGGACAAAAGAAAAGCCCGCCAGGGAAAGTCCCGGCGGGCTTTTTATCTAGCTCGCGGTGCGCTTACGCAGCGGCCTTGGCGAAAGCTTCCGTCGAAACTTCCGAGATCGTCTTCAGGACCTGCGAAGCGATCTGGTAGGGGTCGCCCTGCGAGTTCGGACGACGGTCTTCCAGATAGCCCTTGTAGTCATTCTTGACGAAGGAGTGCGGAACGCGGATCGAGGCGCCACGGTCGGCAACGCCATAGGAGAACTTGTTCCACGGGGCGGTCTCGTGCTTGCCGGTCAGGCGCTTGTCGTTGTCGGGGCCGTAGACATCGATATGGGCGTGGAGGTTCTTTTCGAACTGCGCCATCAGCGCTTCGAAATAGGCCTTGCCGCCGACTTCGCGCATATATTTGGTCGAGAAGTTGCAGTGCATGCCCGAACCGTTCCAATCGGTGTCGCCGAGCGGCTTGCAGTGATACTCGATGTCGATGCCGTATTTCTCGGTCAGGCGCTGCAACAGGTAGCGGGCCATCCAGATCTGGTCGGCGGCCTTCTTGGAGCCCTTGCCGAAGATCTGGAATTCCCACTGGCCCTTGGCCACTTCGGCGTTGATGCCTTCGTGGTTGATGCCGGCGGCGAGGCAGAGGTCGAGATGTTCCTCGACGATCTCGCGAGCAACGTCACCCACATTGGAGTAGCCGACGCCGGTGTAGTACGGACCCTGCGGCGCTGGATAGCCCTGCTCGGGGAAGCCGAGCGGGCGGCCGTTCTGGTAGAAGAAATATTCCTGCTCGAAGCCGAACCAGGCGTCTTCATCGTCAAGGATGGTCGCGCGGGCGTTGGACGAATGCGGCGTGACGCCATCGGGCATCATCACTTCGCACATCACCAGGGCGCCGTTGGTGCGGGCCGGATCGGGATAGATCGCAACCGGCTTCAGCACGCAGTCAGAGCTACGGCCTTCGGCCTGCATCGTGGACGAGCCGTCGAAACCCCAGAGAGGAAGCTGCTCCAGCGTCGGGAACTCATCGTAGTCCTTGATCTGCGTCTTGCCGCGCAGATTCGGAACCGGGGTGTACCCGTCGAGCCAGATATATTCGAGTTTGTACTTAGTCATGCCGGCCTCTCGTAAACCAGTTCAAAGAAATTGGACACGCTGGACGCGTATGCCGGTCTCAGTGGACCGACCCCTCCCTTGTTAAGCAATGAGCGTGCCAGTCTGGAAAAACACCGCGAGATTTCGGCTCTATTCCTATAAGCTTTTGGAAAATCGATGAAAAATGCAACCGTAATCGATGTGCGGCGTTTTACCGACAAGGCGGAATCCGATTCTGCAAAAACATCCTGCCCAAAAATTAGCCCAATATTGCCTGAGGATTCAGCAGATAAAGTCGAGTCTAAAAAATAGGCATAAACTGATAATTTTTAAGGCATATTGCACAAATAACGTGCATGCCCTATATCGGATTCAAGGTACACAGACTTAACGTCACCGAACCGAGAGAACCGACATGACTGCAAACATTCAGAGAGAGTCGGCCAAGATTTTCGCGTTCCCGAAGCGGACGCGTCCAACCGCCGATCGTTTCCAGGGCCAGTGCCTTCCGGTCACGGACCTGCTCGTCCGCCGCTCGGCTGATTTCGTGGATATCGACGGATGGTATCACGAGGCAGCGCTCGACAAGGACGATCCCAGCCGCAGCCACTGACTGTACCATACGCTTGCCTGTGAACGGCCCGGGAGACCCCCAGGGCCGTTTTTTATTGCCGGATTTCTGATCTCAAGCCTTGAGCGCTTCCAGGAGGGCGACGGCCGCCATCATGTCGCGCTTGCGGGCGGCCCGGCGCGCCACCGCCTCGGCGTCATGACCCCATTGCTCGATCTGCCAGTCTTCGTCGACATGGCCGGCCAGCCACGCTTCGTCGCCCGTCAGTTCGCCGAAATCCACCGCCAGCGCCAGAAGCGCCGAGCCGGTCAGGCTGGTCATGAGGTGAAGCGCGGCCAGTCGCAGCGGCTCCTGGCGCAGGGACAGATGGACGCCGAGTGCTGCGATCGATTCGCGGGGCTGCTCGACATGCATGACGCCTTCGGCCAGAACCAGACGCGCGCCGAGCGCTGAGCGCGCCCAGTCAAGCACGGGGTCCCAGATGTCGTTCTGCCGCTGCACCAGCCGTTCCGGGCTGTCGGCGCGGTAGCAGAGCATGTCGGTGGAGGCGAAGCGCAGAATATCTTCCAGCACTGCCTGCGGGTCGTCGGCGACGCCGTCTATGGCCGTGTTGACCAGCCGCAGCACCGGCATCGATACAGGATCGATGTGCTCGGCCTGCGCGGCGAATTCTTGCGCGACCAGCGTGGCGGCGGCGTGGGTCGGCAGCGCGAGAACCGCCCTGCCCGGCGTGCGCACCGGCCGGCCGTCGAGCTGGACGGCGAAGCCGTGCTCGGTCTCGGCCACCCCGGCCTCTTTGTAGAAGCGCTTGGGCAGCGGCGTGCGCATCTGGATCTGCGCGCGGCGCACCGGATCGGGATCGGACACGAAGCCGGCGTCGAGATCGGTGAGAATGTCACGCATATCGGGTCTCCTCTCCGAGATGGGCCGCCAGATCGGCAGGCGCATGCAGGATTGCGTGGGCGCCGGCGGCCGTCAGGCCCTCGGCGTGGTGATAGCCCCAGGCGACGCCGAGCGCCTTAGCACCGGCGCTGCGTGCCATCTGCATGTCATAAATGGCGTCGCCGACCACGATTGTCGATGCCGGATCGATGCCGGTATCAGCGCAGCATTCCAGAACCATCGCCGGGTGCGGCTTGGACGGGCAATCGTCGGCGGTGCGGACGGCGATGAACTGGCTGCCGAAGCCATGCGTGGCGAACACGGATTGCACGCCGCGGCGCGATTTGCCCGTCACCATGCCGACCAGGATGTCATCGCGGCGCGCAAGGCTTTCGAGCAGCGGCGCGATGCCGTCATAGAGCGGCTCGTGGAAACCCGGCAGCAGGCGATGCGCCTGGAAATTGTACTTGTAGCGCGCCGTCAGATGCTCGATCTCAGGATCAAGCGCGCGCTGCAGCAGGCGCGCAATGGCAAGGTTCAGCGTCAGGCCGATAACGCCCTTTGTCTCGGCCATGTCCGGCTCGCGCAGGCCGGCTTCGCGGAAGGTCGAGACCATGCAGTCATGGATGATCCCGGCGCTGTCGACCAGCGTACCGTCGCAATCGAAAAGAACGAGCTTCATTCCGGCTCCGCGTTCGCCTCGTCGAAGCCGATCAGGTTCCAGCTCTGGCGCATATGCGGCGGCATCGGCGCGGTGACGTCGATCGTGCCCTTGTCGGGATGCGGAATGACGATGCGCCTGGCATGCAGGTGCAGCCGGTTCTGCAGACCGCCGGGGAAATCCCAATTGGTGTCGGCCTCGAAATATTTTGGGTCGCCGATGATCGGGCAGCCGATATGGGCGGCATGGACGCGAAGCTGGTGGGTGCGGCCGGTATAGGGCTCCATCTCCAGCCAGGTCATGGTGCGGGCGGCCTGCTCGATGACGCGGTAATAGGTGACGGCGTGATCCGAGCCCTTCTCGCCGTGATCGGCCACACGCATACGGTCGCCGTCGATGGTCGATTCCTTGATCAGCCAGGTCGAAATCTTGTCCTCGCGCTTGGGCGGTACACCCTTCACCAGCGCCCAATAGGTCTTCTTGGTCTCGCGGTGACGGAAGGATTCGGCAAGCTTCATCGCCGCCAGACGCGTCCGCGCCACGACCAGGACGCCCGATGTATCGCGGTCAAGCCGATGCACCAGGCGCGGTTTCTCGCCCTTCTTGGAGCGCCAGGCTTCGAGCATGTCGTCGACATGGCGCGACACGCCGGAACCGCCCTGCACGGCGAGGCCGGCGGGCTTGTTGAAGACGAACACCTTGGGATCTTCATAGATCAGCATCTTGGCCAGGACGTCGGCGTCGTCCTGGTGGCGGATGCTGTGGCCGGTCATCTGATCGGCGCCCTTCTTGTCCACTTCCAGCGGCGGGATGCGGACGAGCTGACCAGGCTCGACGCGCGTGTCGGCCTTCACCCGGCCGCCATCGACGCGGATCTGGCCGGAGCGCAGCAGCTTCTGCAAATGCCCGAAGCCCAGCCCCGGAAAATGCGTCTTGAACCAGCGGTCGAGCCGCATGCCGGATTCACCGGGTTCAACCTTGATCTGTTCGACGCCTGCCATCGTATTCGCCTGTTCTCTCAAACCGGCCAGATAGCATCATGCGACCGCTCTTGCGAGCCACAATCCCAAAAACAGCGCCAATATGGAGCCGATCACGCTCGCCAGCGCATAGCCGAGCGCCGGAAGAGCCGCGCCGCGTTCCCACAAAACGGCAAAATCGAGCGAAAAGGACGAGAAGGTGGTGAAGCCGCCGAGAATGCCGGTGGCTACGAACAAGCGCAACTCGTTCGACGCGCCGAAGCGCCGCGTCAGCATCTCGATGAACACGCCCATGACGAAAGCGCCGACGATGTTGACCGCCATGGTGCCCCATGGAAAGCCGGGGCCGAGCAGCCTGAGCGCAAGGCCGTTGATGAGATGACGAAGCGTAGCGCCTATGGCGCCGCCGACAGCGACGAAAGCAATGTTGAGCATGGCTCTTCCTGCTCCCGTCATCCGCCCGCGTCAACGGCTTTGCGCGCCAACAACCCTGTGGACAACGCCGCCGTCCGGCAGGCGCGCCGACCCCGTCTGGATGTACTATCCGGCGATGAAGCCTTCCAAAGACATTTCCCGCCTGATCGAGATCATGGCCGCGCTGCGCGACAAGCAGAGCGGTTGTCCGTGGGATATAGAGCAGGATTTCAAGAGCATCGCGCCCTACACGATCGAGGAGGCCTATGAGGTGGCCGACGCGATTGCGCGCGGCGACCGCGACGATCTGCGCGACGAACTCGGCGACTTGCTGCTCCAGGTCGTCTACCACGCGCAGATGGCTGAAGAGGCCGGTGATTTTGCGTTCGGCGATGTTGTGGAAGCGATCACAAAAAAGATGATCCGCCGTCATCCGCATGTCTTTGGCGACGAGACGGCGCGCGGCGCTGGTATGGCCAAGGGCATGTGGGACCGGATCAAGGCAGAAGAACGCGCCGAAAAGCGCGCGGCACGCCTTGCACGCGGGCTCGATCCTGAAGACCACGGCAAGGGATTTCTGGACAGCGTGCCGGTCAACCTGCCGGCTCTCACCCGCGCTCTGAAGCTTCAGGAAAAGGCCGCGAAGGTGGGTTTCGACTGGGGCGAAGCCGCTCCCATCCTCGACAAGATCGAAGAGGAAATCGCCGAGATGCGCGAAGCCATGGCCAAGGGCGACTCGGCGTCGATCAAGGACGAATTCGGCGACGTGCTGTTTGCGCTGGTCAATCTCGGACGCCATCTCAAACTCGATTCCGAGGCTGCCTTGGCCGGCACCAACGACAAGTTCCGCCGCCGCTTCCATGCAGTGGAAAAAGCCGTTGTCGACAGCGGCGGCACGCTCGAAGCCGCGACGCTGGAGGAGATGGAAGCGCTCTGGCAGAAGGCCAAGGCGGGGGACTAGGCTGCTCTTGCTTCGCCACCTTAATGGTGGCACTATTTAGCCGATGGAGAAAAGGCGTCCAACTTACGATCTTGACGCGATCCGTACCGTTCTCGGATCGGCAGAGACGCTTGCGATGACGTCATCAGCTCTTCGGGACGCAATCGGGCTGGGATTCGACCGGCACGCAGTGATCGTGACAATCGCAAGTATCGAGCGGTCGATGTTCTTCAAGTCGATGACGACTTTTTCCGATCATCGCGTCTGGCAGGATGTCTACCATGTTCCGGCCCGCGACTTGATCCTCTACGTGAAATTCCAGGCGGACATCATTACCGAGTTCAGGGTGATGTCGTTCAAGGAGAAATGACGATGGCCCAGAGTAAAGATCCTCTTCCAAATACCATGATCTCCCCGGAATCGGGAGAGACCCTGCGCCGCGGGGTTCGACCTTTCGTGGTTACGTATAAGGGCAAGTCCGTGACTGTCGACCTCCCCGGCTACTACCCCGAGCATGGCGATGAGGGTATCCATGTTGGCAATGACATGGCCATCACGGATGACGCTCTGCGGTCCTTGAAAGAAGATATCGAAGGCATCCCGTCGCCATCCACTATCCGCCGGGTTCGTAAAAAGCTGAAACTGTCACAGCGCGAAGCTGGCGGACTGCTGAAGGTCGGCGAGAATGCGTTCGACAAATATGAGCGCGGCCTGGTCGAGCCCAGCGGACCGACCAGCCAACTGCTGCGGCTTCTCGATCAGCATCCGGAATTGGTCGACGATCTACGCGGATAACAAAACCACGCTATCGCTTGCCGATGACCTTTGCTTCGATTTCCTCGCGCGCGCTCTTGGTGGCCATGAGCGACAGGCTGACGCTGCCGTCCTCGTTGTCGGTGCGTGAGACGACTTCGCCGTTGCGATAGAGCCAGTCGAGCTGGCCAAGCTGGTCAGGCGACAGCGAAAGCTCGATCGTTTCCAGCTCGCCTGAGACCCGCTGTTCGATCAGTGCGGTCAGTGCCGGAAGCCCCTCGCCGGTGACCGCCGAAACGGCGACAGGCGCGTGCTTCGCGCTGCCCGCCTCGTCGAGAAGACGTTCGCGGTTGCCGTCGTCGAGCAGGTCGATCTTGTTCCAGACCTCGATGACATGTTCGGCATCGGTCGCGTCGACGCCGAGGTCGGACAGGATGCGCTCGACATCCTCGGCCTGGGCGGCGGTGTCGGGATCGGAAATGTCGCGCAGATGCAGCACCAGATCGGCTTCCACCACCTCTTCCAGCGTGGCGCGGAAGGCAGCGACCAGATGCGTCGGCAGGTCGGAGATGAAGCCCACCGTGTCGGACAGGATGATCGGCGTGCCATGCGGCAGGCGCACCCGGCGCAGCGTCGGGTCGAGCGTTGCGAACAGCATGTTTTCGGCCAGCACGCCGGCGCCGGTCAGCCGGTTAAACAGGGTCGACTTGCCGGCATTGGTGTAGCCGACGATGGCAACCACGGGAAACGGCACCTTGCGCCGCTTGGCGCGATGCAGGTCGCGCGTGCGCCGCACCGTCTCCAGCTCGCGCTTCAGCTTGACGATCTTGTCCTGCAGGATGCGGCGGTCGGCCTCGATCTGGGTTTCGCCGGGACCGCCGAGAAAGCCGGCACCGCCGCGCTGGCGTTCCAGGTGGGTCCAGCTCCGGACCAGGCGGCCCTTCTGATAGTTCAGATGGGCCAGGTCGACCTGCAGTGTACCTTCCTTGGTGCGGGCGCGTCGCCCGAAAATCTCGAGGATCAGCCCGGTGCGGTCGAGCACCTTGGCGTTGAGTTCCTTTTCGAGATTGCGCTGCTGCACCGGCGTCAGCGGGTGATCGACGATCACCAGCTCGGCATGCGTGTCCTTGACGATGGTGGCGAATTCTTCGACCTTGCCGGCGCCGAGAAGCGTCGACGGGCGCGGGTCGTTGATGGTCACGACAGCCGTGTGGACGGGATCGAGATCGATGGCGAGCGCAAGGCCCAAAGCCTCCTCGCGGCGCGCATCGGACGACCGCGCCAAACGCGGCCGGCTCGACTCGTCTTCTTTCCGCTGCTGATAGCGGGTCAGCACAGGCACGATGACCACCGCCTTGGTGGCGCCGGTCTTGCTGCTTGCTATTCCGCCGGAGTCGCCCTTGTCGGGCGCCGCCTTATCTTCGCGCGTCAATCAGCCCTGGCTTTCCTCGCCATCGAACATCTGAACCGGTTGGCTCGGCATGATCGTGGAGATGGCATGCTTGTAGACAAGTTGCGAATGTCCGTCACGGCGAAGCAACACACAGAAATTGTCGAAGGAGGTTACCACTCCCGTCAATTTCACGCCGTTAATCAGGAAAATCGTCAGAGGATTCTTGGTCTTGCGTACTGAATTCAGGAACAGGTCCTGAAGATTTTGCGATCGTTCCGCCATTGTTTTTCTTTCGCCGATCCCGGTTGCGCCCCCAATGCGCCAAAGAAATCGGCACATGTCAAGAACGCAAACCACCCCCTTGCCGCGTCGTGCGGCAAGTCGAATTAGACCCTCGTTAAGCCTATTCCCTTCAGCGGTTATCAGGCCGGAGTCTTTTCCGCAACGTCAAAAAAAGCCTGACGCAAGGAAAGTGCTACCGAGCCGGGATGTCCGTTGGCCACCGTCGTACCGTCGATGGCGACGATCGGCGTGACCAGGCTGGTGGCCGATGTCAGGAAGGCTTCGCGCGCTGCCTTGGCCTCCTCGACGCTGAAGCCGCGCTCCTCGACCTTGAGGCCGAGCTGCTTCGCCACATCCAGAACCGTGGTGCGGGTGACGCCGCGCAGAATGCCGTGCTCGGCTGCGCGGGTGACCAACATGCCGTCCTTGGTGACGATCCAGGCATTGGTCGAAGCGCCCTCCGTCACCTCGCCTTTCGCGTCGACGAACCATGCCTCGTAGGCGCCGGCCTCCTTGGCTTTCTGCTTGGCCATGACATTGGGCAAAAGCCCCGTCGTCTTGATGTCGACGCGGTCCCAGCGGTTGTCCGGCACGGTGATGACCTTCACGCCGGTGTCCGCGCGGCGGCTGCCGGCCGCGCGGTCCATCCGCTTGGCGGTGACCACCAGCGCCGGCTGTACCGAGTCGGACGGAAAGGCGTGATCGCGCGGAGCCACGCCGCGCGTGACCTGCAGATAGACCATGCCGTCGCGCACGCGGTTGCGGTTGATGACCTCGCGCAGCACGACGGAAAGCGCCTTGCGCGACATCGGCGCGCGCATCGACAGCTCGCGCAGCGAACGCTCCAGCCGGTCGAGATGCCGTGTCATGTCGACGACCTGGCCGTGCGCTATCTCGCAGACCTCATAGATGCCGTCGCCAAGCTGGTAGCCCCGGTCCTCGATATGCACGGCGGCGTCGGCATGAGCGACATAGCGTCCGTTCACATAGGCAATGCGCGGCATCTTTCTTTCCCTCATCGTCCGGCGCGCCATGGTTCGCGCCTGTCTTCAATTCCCGGCTAGAAGAACTCCAGGCTGACACGGAACATCTGTTCGACCTGCTTGACCGCCCGGTTGAGCGCGAAGATCACCACCCGGTCCTTGGGCTTGATGCGGACATTTCCGTTCGGCTTGATCACGGCTCCGTCGCGGTAGATCGCGCCGATGCGCATGCCGTCGGGCAGGTCGAGGTCGCGCAGCGACGTGCCGACCAGCGGCGAGGTCTCCAGCGCCTCCGCTTCGATGATCTCTGCGGCCCCTTTCTGGATCGAATGGACGGCGCGGATGCGGCCCCGGCGGACATGCTGCAGGATGCGCGACACCGTCACCTGCCCCGGATTGACGTGTGCATCGATGCCGAGCGTGCGGCCGAGGTCGTGATAGGCGGGATTGTTGATCAGCGCGAGATTGGACTTGCAGCCCATGCTCTTGGCCATGACGCTGGACAGAATGTTGACCTGGTCGTTGTTGGTCAAAGCCAGCATCAGATCGGCATCTTCCGCATGGGCCTCCGACAACAGCCGCTGGTCGAGCGCGCTGCCATGCAGGACCACGGTCTTGCGCAGCTCGTCGGCGGTTTTCACCGCCCTCTCCCGATTGGCCTCGATCATCTTCACCGTCGTGCGGCTCTGCCGCTGCTCCAGCGTGCGGGCGACATAGAGGCCGATATTGCCGCCACCGGCGATAACGATGCGGTTTGCCTCCTGCTCGTCATGGCCGAACAGGCCGAGCGTGCGCCGCACCTGATCCTTCGAGCTGACGACATAGGCGAGATCGCCTGCCATCAACTGGTCGGCGGAATGCGGCACGAACACCTTGCCGGCGCGGTTGACCCCGACCACTGTTGCCGGAAGGTCTGGGAACAGTTCGGACAGTTGCGACAGCGGCGTATTGATGACCGGGCAGTCATCCCGGCACTCGATCGCCACCATGAGGATCTTGTCCTCGGCGAAACGCACCACATCGGTTGCGCCGGGGAAGGAAATGCGTCGCAGAACCATGTCGCCGACTTCGAGCTCCGGCGAAATGATGACGTCGATCGGCAGATGGTCGCGCGAGAACAGGTCCTGGTAATGCGGCCGCAGATAGGATTGCGCGCGAATGCGGGCAATCTTCATCGGCACATTGAACAGCGCATGCGCCACCTCGCAGGCAACGATGTTGACCTCGTCGTACAAGGTGACGGCGATGATCATATCCGCGTTTTCGGCGCCCGCGGCCTCCAGCACGTCCGGATGCGCGCCATGGCCGATGAAGCCGCGCACATCGAGTGAGTCGCGCACGGCGTGAATCAGCTCGGGCGCGGTGTCGATGATCGACACGTCGTTCTTTTCGGCTGTAAGCCGCTCGGCGATGCCGTATCCGACCTGTCCGGCTCCGCAGATGATGACACGCATTGATACTTCTTACCTGCGGAGGGGCGCCAGGACCGATCCTAGACGCCGAGGGACTTGAGCTTCCTGTGAAGCGCGGACCGCTCCATACCAATAAACTCGGCGGTTTTCGAGATGTTGCCGCCAAAGCGGTTGATCTGGGCGATGAGATATTCCTTTTCGAACATCTCGCGCGCCTCGCGCAGCGGCAATGCCATGATGTGCTGGTCCGACTGGTTGGGCGTCCGTGGCATCATATCGCCGATTTCGGACGGCAGCAGGTCGGCGGTGATCGGCTGGTCTGCTTCGCCGCCGCGCGCCAGAATCATCAGGCGCTCGATGTTGTTGCGAAGCTGGCGGACATTGCCGGGCCAATTGTGCGCCTGCAGCACCGCCATGGCGTCGTCGGCGATGCGGCGCGGCTTGATGCCTGCCTGCCTGCCCATCTGGCGCATGAAATTGTCGACGAGATAGGGAATGTCCTCGCGGCGTTCGGCAAGCCCGGGCACCATCACCGGCACCACGGCGAGACGGTGGTAGAGGTCCTCGCGGAATCGCCCTTCGGCAATCATCGCCTCGAGATTCTGCGCGGTGGACGAGATGATGCGCACGTCGACCTTGACCCGCTTGGTGCCGCCGACGCGCTCGAACTGCTGGTCGACCAGCACACGCAGGATCTTGTTCTGCGTCTCACGCGGCATATCGGCGATTTCATCGAGATACAGGATGCCTTTGTGCGCTTCCTCCAGCGCCCCGACCTTACGCTCGCCGCCATTCGATTCGGTGCCGAACAGCTCGATCTCCATGCGCTCCGGCGTGATCGTCGCCGCGTTCAGCGTGACGAACGGGCCCGTCTTGCGCGCCGACAGCGCGTGGATCGCGCGCGCGGCGAGTTCCTTGCCGGAACCGGAAGGCCCGATGATCATGACGCGGCTGTTGGTCGGCGCGACACGGTCGATGGTCTGGCGCAGTTGCGTCATCGCCGACGACATGCCGATCAGGTCGAAGGTCTCGCCGCTGCGCAGCTTGAGATCGGAGACCTCGCGCTTGAGCTTCGAGGTTTCCAGCGCTCGCTCGGCGATCAGGATCAGCCGGTCGGCCTTGAACGGTTTTTCGATGAAGTCGTAGGCGCCGCGGCGAATGGCCGAGACCGCCGTCTCGACATTGCCGTGACCCGAGATCATCACCACCGGCAGGCTGGGATGCATGGTCTTGATCTGGTCGAGCAGCGCCAGACCGTCCAATCGCGAGCCCTGCAGCCAGATGTCGAGGAATACCAGCCGGGGCACGCGGTCCGCGATCGAAGCCAGCGCCGAATCGGCGTCGTGGGCGATGCGGGTTTCGTGGCCCTCGTCGCTGAGGATGCCTGCAACGAGTTCGCGGATGTCCTGCTGGTCGTCGACGATGAGAATATCAGATGCCATTTGCGACCTTTTCCGTTGTGTTCTCTTCCGCTTGCTGTCCGGCCGACGCGAGCGTGGTGTCTTCCGAAGCCGGCAGGATCACGCTGACCATGGCGCCACGGCCGCCATGGAAATCGGCGGGCGCGTCATGCAGCTCGAGCCTGCCGCCATGATCCTCGACAATCTTCTTCACGATGGCGAGACCGAGACCCGTGCCTTTCTCTCGCGTGGTCATATAGGGCTCGAGCAGCCGTTGGCGATTCTCGCGCGGCAGACCTTTGCCGTTGTCCATCACATCGATGCGGATCATGCCGCCCTGCTGGGTGGCGCGGACGCGGATCGTGCCGGTAGTCCCGTCCTCGCGGTCCGCGCCGTCGATCGCCTCTGCGGCGTTCTTGATGACGTTGCCGAACGCCTGCGCCAATAGCCGGCTGTCATAGGTGCCCTTGAGCGGCGTCGAGGGAAAATCGCGCTCGAAAGCGATATCGGAGCGGCTGACCTCGATCAGGAACGATGCCTCGCGCAGCGGTTCGCGCAGATCGACGGAGCGCATCTCAGGCTTGGGCATGCGGGCGAAAGCGGAGAATTCGTCGACCATGCGGCCGATGTCGCCGACCTGCCGGATGATGGTCTCCGTGCACTGATCGAACACCTCGCGGTCTTCGGTGATGACCTTGCCGTAGCGGCGACGGATGCGCTCGGCCGAAAGCTGGATCGGCGTCAGCGGGTTCTTGATTTCATGCGCGATGCGGCGCGCCACATCCGCCCAGGCCGACGAACGCTGCGCCTGCACGAGGTCGGTGATGTCGTCGACGGTGACGACATAGGAGGTTTCCTCGGCGGGGTGCTCTTCCTGCTCGACCGTGACCTGCACGTTGAAGGTGCGTTCCGCCCCGCTGCGATAGAAGGTGACTTGCTCGCGATAGACCGGCCGGCCCGACTTGCGGCCGATCTCGAACACGCGGCCGACATGCGGCAGCACGATGGACAGGTTCTCGCCCATCACATCCTTGCCCGAGATGGCCAGCATGTGCTCGGCGGACGGGTTGACGATGGTGATCGAACCGTGCGGATCGACGCCGATGACGCCGGCCGTGACACCCGCCAGCACCGCCTCGGAGAACCGCCGGCGCTCGTCCGCGACATCCTTGGAATGCAGGATTTCGTTGCGCTGCGATTTGAGCTGCATCAGCATGTTGTTGAACGTATCGGCCAGGTTCGCGACGTCGCCGTCCGAAGGCCTGACCGGCACCGACACGTCGAGATTTCCCGTAGAAACCTCGTCGGCGGCGCCGATGAGCTGCCGGATCGGACGCACCAGACGGTCGGCCACCGCGATGCCGGTCCAGATCGCCGACAGCACGATGATCAGCGTCAGCGACGCATAGGGCAGTGCGAAGGCCACTTGCGAGGTGCGCCGGTTGGCCTCCATGCCGCGATATTCGTCAGTGTTGGCCGTCACGATCTGGCGCGCGCGGATCACTTCCGGGTCCACCAGCCGGATGGTGTAGAGATACATGTCATCGAGCTCACGAAGCTTGATGATCGCGCCGACGATGTTGCGCGTCTTAGGCTCGATCAGCACCGGCCGGCCGTCGGAGGCGGTCTCCACCGCGTTGGACGGCGGCTCGGGCATGGCGAAATCCGCGCCCGTCTGCGCGCTCATGACGAACGAACCGTCCGGCCGGATCAGCGCCGCATGCGCCAATCCCCTGAACTGCGCCTGACGTGACATCAGTTCGAGAAAGCCGGTGCGGTCGAGGCCGTAGAGCGTGCGGTTGTTGTCGAGGTCGTTGGCCATCGACAAAGTGGTGCCTTGGAGATTGCGCGCATTCTCCGCGACATAGGCCTCGGCGATCGACAGCGACGAGTTGACGATGGTCTTGGTGCGGATCTCGAACCAGCGGTCGAGGCCGACATTCAGCGTGATTGCCGCGACGATGGCGATGAGCAGCGCCGGAATGGCCGCGACCAGCGCGAACATGGCGACGATTCGCACATGCAGCCGCGACGCCGCCTTGCCCTTGCGGCGAGCCATGACGATGCGATGCACTTCGCGCAGGACCAGAGCGACGAGCACGAAGACGAACAGCGCATTGATGGCGATCAGCGACCATGTCGTGTTCGCGGTGGGTGGAAGCGGCGTGGCGCCGACCAGAATAGCGAAGGACGCCGCGGCCGAGACCAGCGCCAGAACGATGGCGATGACGCCCGGAAGCGCCAGGAGCCGCCGGCCGTCCTGTGGCCGGTTGGCCGCGTAAAGCGTCTCGACTGAGGATAATGCTGGAATCGCCATGTTGCCTTTCAGCGCTTAATGCGTGGTAGCTATGCAACGCATTGTGGCGATTATGCAACAAATGTGGCGCGGTGGAAAACTTTCTGCCGCTTTGCCAGAGACAATTCCCCGTTATTTCACCCCTGGCGGGCGCCGCGATAGACGTTGACGCCGAGTTCGCGGATCTTCTTGCGCAGCGTGTTGCGGTTCAGGCCCAGCAGTTCCGCCGCCTTGATCTGGTTGCCGCGCGTCGCCGTCATCGATGCCAAGACCAGCGGATATTCGACCTCGGCGAGGATGCGCTGATAGAGCCCCGGCGGCGGCAGGTCGTCGCCAAAAGTCGCGAAATAGCGCTGCAGGAAATGCTCGACCGCCTGCCCGATGGACAGGTCGTCGGGGATCAGATTGCCGCCCGGCACCGAGACCTGCTCGCCGGTCTTCAGCTCGGTCTCGATGATTTCAGAGGAAATTTCGTCCTGCGGATAGAGTGCGGCAAGCCGCCGGATGAGGTTTTCCAGCTCGCGCACATTGCCCGGCCAGGGGTAGCGCTTCATCAGCTCGATGCCGCCGGACGAGATGCGCTTGGTCTGCAGCCCTTCGCCCTCGCCGACCTTGAAGAAATGCCTGACGAGATCCGGCACATCCTCAGAACGTTCGCGCAGCGGTGGAAGACGCAGCGGTACTACATTGATACGATAGAACAAATCCTCGCGGAAGAGGCCCTGGTTGATCAGCGTCCGCAAATCCTTGTTGGTGGCGGCGACGATGCGCACATCGGTCTTGATCGGGGTGCGGCCGCCAACGGTGGTGTATTCGCCCTGTTGGAGGACGCGCAACAGCCGGGTCTGCGCTTCCATCGGCATGTCGCCGATCTCGTCGAGGAATAGGGTGCCGCCCTCGGCCTGCTCGAAACGGCCGGTCGAACGGTTCTGCGCACCGGTGAAGGCGCCCTTCTCGTGGCCGAACAGCTCCGATTCGATCAGGTCGCGCGGAATGGCGGCCATGTTGATGGCGACGAAGGGACCGTTGCGGCGGCGTCCATATTCATGCAGCGCACGCGCCACCAGCTCTTTGCCGGTCCCCGACTCGCCGGTGATCATCACCGTCAAATCGGTCTGCATCATGCGGGCCAGCATGCGATAGATGTCCTGCATGGCGGCCGAGCGGCCCACCAGTGGCATGGATTCGGGCTGGTCCTCGGGCCGCTGCTCGATCTTCGGCCGGCGCGGCTCGGACAAAGCGCGATTGACGATGTTGAGCAGCTCGGTCAGGTCGAAGGGTTTTGGCAGATATTCGTAGGCGCCATGCTCTGACGCGCGAATGGCGGTCATGAAGGTGTTCTGCGCCGACATGACGATGACCGGCAGTTCGGGCCGCGCCTTCTTGATGCGCGGCAGCATGTCGAAGGCGTTTTCATCCGGCATCACCACGTCGGTGATGACGAGATCGCCCTCGCCCGCCGCCACCCAGCGCCACAGCGTGGCTGCGTTGGAGGTGACGCGCACTTCATGCCCGACGCGCGACAGCGCCTGGTTGAGCACCGTGCGGATGGCCGCGTCGTCATCGGCCACCAGAATGTGTCCGCGAGTGCTCATTTCAAGTCTCCATGAATGTCGTCATGTGATCCGGGTGCTTCTTTCCACGCCGGCATGAGGATGCGGAACGACGTGCCGCGCGGCGTGGAATCGCATTCGATGACACCGCCATGCTCGCCGACAATCTTGGCCACCAGCGCCAGGCCGAGGCCGGAGCCGTTCGGCTTGGTGGTGATGAAGGGGTCGAACAGGATCGGCAGCAGGTCTTCGGATACGCCGGAGCCATTGTCCTTGACGCAGAATTCAAGCGGCAGCGACACACGGTCCTGGCCGCCGGGAACCGACATGCGGATGCCGGGACGGAAGGCCGTCGACAAGGTGATTTCGCCGGCCGGATCGTGGCCGATGGCCTCGGCGGCGTTCTTCACCAGATTGAGGAAGATCTGGATCAGCTGGTCGCGGTTGGCGTAGACCGGCGGCAGCGAGGGGTCGTATTCCTCGATGAACTTGATGTGGCTGGCAAAGCCGTTCTTGGCGATTGCCTTCACATGGTCGAGCACGACATGGATGTTGACGGGGTAGCGGTCGATGGGCCGCTCGTCGGAAAACACTTCCATACGGTCGACCAGCGAGACGATGCGGTCGGTCTCGTCGGTGATCAGCCGTGTGAGCGAGCGGTCCTCGTCGGAGGCGTTGAGTTCGAGAAGCTGGGCGGCGCCGCGAATGCCCGACAGCGGGTTCTTGATTTCATGCGCCAGCATGGCGGCAAGGCCGGTGACGGAGCGCGCAGCACCCCGATGCGTCATCTGGCGGTCGATCTTGTCCGCCATCGAGCGTTCCTGGAACATCACCACCACCGAACCTGGCATCTCGGTCACCGGTGCTGCATAGATATCGACCACCTTTTCAATGCCGAGCCGGGGCGACGACAGGTCGACGCGGTACTCGTTGACCGGCGACCGGCGCTCGCGAACCTGTTCGATCAACACCAGGATCGGGCTGCCGAACGGCACGAAGCGCGACAGCTGGTTGCGCGACAGCATGGCGGCGCTGGAGCGGAAGAAGTCTTCAGCATCGGCATTGGCGAAGGTGATGAACCCGTCGAAATCGATCATGATGACGGGCCGGCGGATCGTGTTGAGCACGATCTGCGCGGCCGCGGCCGACCCGTCCATCGGCTTGCCGGACGGCTGCTTCATGCTGCGCGCCTTTCTGTGTGGGTTGCAGCGCCTTCTATCAGCGCGATTTTCAGGGCCGCGACCACCTCGGCAGGCGTCTTGCCGGTCATAACAGACTTGCGAAGATCCTCGCTGCCGCCGCCGGCGTGGCGGTCGAGATACCAGCCCAGATGCTTGCGCGCCTGGCGCAATCCGCTTTCGATGCCGTAGAGCGACAGCATGTCCTCATAGTGCTCGACCACATAGTCGGCCAGCGCCTCGGGCGTGTCAGGCATCGCTTCGGCGCCCAGTCCCATCGCTTCTCCCGCGATCTGCCCGGCAGCCCAGGGTGCGCCGTAATGTGCCCGTCCGACCATCACCGCATCCGCGCCGGATAGCTCCAGCACCGTCTTGGCATCGTCCAAGGAGTTGACGTCGCCATTGGCCACCACCGGTATCGACACGGCCTGCTTGACCCTTGCAATCGCCTTCCAGTCAGCCTTGCCCTGATAGAACTGGCAGCGCGTGCGGCCGTGCACGGTGACCATCTTGACACCTGCGTCCTCCGCCCGCCGCGCGAGGGTGGGCGCATTCAGCGCGCCCTCGTCCCAACCGAGTCGCATCTTGACCGTAACTGGTACGTCGACGGCCTCGACAACCGCCTCGATCAGCGTCAGCGCGTGATCGAGATTCAGCATCAGCGCCGATCCGGCATATCCGCCGGTGACCTTCTTCGCCGGGCACCCCATGTTGATGTCGATGATATCGGCGCCCTCGCCTGCTGCGATCTTTGCGCCTTCGGCCATGTGGGCCGCCTCGCGTCCGGCAAGCTGCACCATGTGAACGGGAAGGCCGGAATGGCGAATGCGCAGGTTCGAGCCCTCGCGTCCCTTCGACAGTTCGCCGCTCGCCACCATCTCCGACACGACGAGGCCTGCTCCATGACGATAGGCGCGTTTACGCATCGCTTCGTCGGTGATACCCGACATTGGAGCGAGGAAAACTCGGTTGCGGATCGGTATGCCGCCGATCATAAGCGGTTCCGCAAGGGTGGAAGTCGCAATCATGCACAAAAACGAAGCAAACCCACTGTTTGCACAATCTCTAGACAGCATTCAGATTTTAGGCAACCGTGAAATGCATGGCATTTGCCTCGACGGCCGGTTTTTCCTATGCAATTGCGTCAGATATAGGCGTTTCGCGCCCACTCAAATTTCATTCCGCTTTGCAAAGCGATGCTGTAGACGGGCGACATGACTAATACACCGCTTCAACAAGCCGTCAAAGCGTCCCGAGAATATGCCGCAGTCATCGTGGCCGCGGGGCGTGGCGAGCGCGCCGGCCAGGGCGAAGGCCCCAAGCAATACAGGCGCATCGGCGGCAAGGCGGTCATCTGGCACACGTTGAAGGTCTTTGCTGAACATCCCCGCATTGGCCGCATCGTCATTGCCATTCATCCCGACGACACCGAACTGTACGAAAAGGCCGCGGCCAATTTCGGCAACCAGATCATCCCCGTGGTCGGCGGCGCGACGCGGCAGGATTCGACCCGGCTGGCTTTGCTGGCGCTGGCCACGCATCGCCCTCACGCCGTCCTGATCCACGACGGGGTGCGCCCCTTCGTAGACACCGGGGTCATCGACCGCACCATTGACGGCATCGCAGACAATTGCGGCTCCCTGCCCTCGCTGCCGGTGTCCGACACACTCAAGCAGGAAGCCTACGACAAGACGGTGGCCCATACGGTGCCGCGCGCCGGGCTGCATTCGGCCCAGACGCCGCAGGGTTTCCCCTTCGCGCCGATCTTCGAGGCGCATCAACGCGCCTTCGAAGCCGGGCGCAGCGATTTCACCGACGATTCGGCGATTGCCGAATGGGCGAAAATCCCGGTGCGGCTGGTGCTGGGTTCCCCCGACAATGTCAAACTTACCTGGGCAAGGGATATCGCCATGGCCGACGAACGCCTTTCGGGCAGCACACCTTTCTTCCCCGATGTGCGCACCGGAAATGGCTACGACGTCCACTCCTTCGAGGACGGTGACCATGTCACGCTGTGCGGTGTCGCCATCCCGCACGACAAGAAGCTCAATGGCCATTCCGATGCCGACGTGGCACTGCATGCACTGACGGATGCGCTGCTCGCCACCTGCGGAGCGGGCGACATCGGCACGCATTTCCCGCCGTCCGACCCGCAATGGAAGGGCGCGTCCTCGCACATCTTCGTCGAGCACGCAGCCAGGATCGTGCGCGAGCGCGGCGGCCGCATTGCCAATGCCGACATCACGCTGATCTGCGAGGCGCCGCGCGTCGGACCTCACCGCGCCGAGATGACGGCGAAACTTGCGGCCATGTTGCGCGTTTCCGACGACCGGGTTTCCGTGAAGGCGACGACCAACGAGAAGCTCGGTTTCGTCGGGCGGAGCGAAGGCATTGCAGCCATCGCCACCGCCAGCGTCATCTATCCAGGAGAACTGCCGGAATGAAAGAACCGGGCGTCGGAGAAGTCAAAGCAACCGAAATCGGCGATCTCGCCGACCGATTCCTGAAAGCGTGTGCCGCCCACAACATCCTGGCGGCAACTGCCGAAAGCTGCACCGGCGGCCTGATCATCGCGGCGATGACCGACATCCCCGGCTCTTCCTCCATGGTGGATCGCGGCTTCGTCACCTATTCCAACGACGCCAAGCAGGAGATGCTGGGCGTCTCCGGTGCGACGCTGGACGCCTATGGCGCGGTTTCGGAACAGACGGCGCTGGAGATGGCGGCCGGCGCGCTTGCTCATTCGCGCGCGGGCATTACGCTGGCGGTCACCGGTATTGCCGGTCCCGACGGCGGATCGGCGGAAAAGCCGGTCGGTCTCGTCTGGTTCGGCCTCGCCCTTTCAGGCAAGGCGGCAATCGCCGAGAAACGCATTTTTGAGAACCGAGGCCGCGACTTCATCCGCCGCGAGACGGTGCGGCATGCGCTGCAGATGGGGCTGAGGGCGCTTAGCCGGGAGACCTGAACTGCCTTACGCCGCAGGCGGGCGACCGTAGATGTGGTCGGCGCGCTTTTCGAAGGCCTCGGCGAACATGCGGAAGGCGCGGTCGAACATCGACCCCATCAGCGCGCCGAGAATGCGGCTCTTGAACTCGTAATCGATGAAGAAATGCACCGCGCAGCCGCCATCCGGGCCTGGCTCGAAGCGCCAGCGATTGTCGAGATAACGGAACGGGCCGTCGAGATATTTGACGTCGATCGCCTCTTCGGCATGGTTGAGCATCACCTGCGTGCTGAACGTCTCGCGGATCGCCTTGTAGCCCACAGTCATGTCGGCCACGAGCATCTCGCGACCCTCGCGCTCGCGGCGCTGCCGCACCACCAGCCCCTCGCACAGCGGCAGGAACTGCGGGTAGCTTTCGACATCCGCCACCAGGGCGAACATCTTCTGCGGCGAATGGGGAACCTGACGGCGGGTTTCGAACTGCGGCATGGAAATCGAGTTAATGTGCCAGGCCGCGAAGGGCAAGTGGGGTGATACCGCAAAGCCGTCTCAATGTTTCATACGGAATGCAACAGTTTGCTGCCTTATGATAGCTATCTTGATATGTATCGTTGCCGGTTCTATCTTTCGAGCAGGCCTCAATGGATACGGAGGGCGACATGACGGCCCAGAAGACAGCGAAGATTTTTATGACTGGCCGCAGCCAGGCTGTGCGGCTGCCGGCCGAATTCCGCTTTGAAGGCGAGGATGTCTTCATTCGGCGGGACCCGCAAAGCGGTGACGTCATCTTGTCGAAGCGACCCGACAGTTGGGACGGTCTGTTCGCTCTTTACGCGAATGCCGACATCCCATCTGACTTCATGGGTTCGGAAGACCGCGCCGGGGGTGTGGATGAAGACCGCGACCCGTTCGCGAACGATGCTGAATGACCCGCTATCTCCTCGACACCAACATCGTCAGCCATATCATTCGCGGCGACAATCCGCGAATTCTTGAAAGGCTGATCGCAGTTCCGATGGATGCTCTGGCGATTTCCACTGTTACCGAAGGCGAGCTTCTCTATGGCCTCGCAAAGCGCGGCCACCCATCGGCGCTGGCCGAGCGGGTCAACCAGTTGCTGTTGCGTGTGGCGACCTTGGATTGGGGCCGAAAGGCCGCCGCGAGTTACGGCGAGTTGCGCGCCGCATGCCAGTCGAAGGGAATATCTCTTTCCGCTCTCGATATGATGATCGCCGCGCATGCTCGGTCCCTAGAAGCAACGCTTGTAACCGCCGATAGAGCTTTCGCACAAATTCCGCGCGAATTGCTCACAGTCGAGAACTGGGCCGAGCAGTAGCGCCTACTCTGCGGCCACCAACCCCAGCTTGGCCTCGCGGGCAGCGCGCAGCTTGGCGAAGTCGTCGCCGGCATGGTGCGAGGAGCGCGTCAGCGGGCTGGATGCGACCAGCAGGAAGCCCTTGGTCTTGCCGACGGTTGCGTAGGATTCGAATTCTTCGGGCGTAACGAAGCGCTTGACCGGGTGGTGTTTTTTGGTCGGCTGCAGATACTGGCCGATGGTCATGAAGTCGACATTGGCGGTGCGCAGGTCGTCCATCAGTTGCAGCACCTCGTGCCTCTCCTCGCCGAGGCCTACCATGATGCCGGACTTGGTGAAGATGGATGGGTCGAGTTCCTTGACCCGCTGCAGCAAACGGATTGAGTGGAAGTAGCGTGCGCCGGGCCTTACCGTCAGGTAGTTGGACGGCACGGTTTCGAGATTGTGGTTGAACACGTCGGGCTTGGCAGCCACGACGATTTCGAGCGCGCCGTCCTTGCGCAGGAAATCGGGCGTCAGGATCTCGATGGTGGTCTGCGGCGTTGCGGCGCGGATTGCGCGGATCACCTCAGCGAAATGCTCGGCACCGCCATCCTTCAGGTCGTCGCGGTCGACCGAGGTGATGACGACGTGCTGCAGACCCATCTGCTTGACTGCCTTGGCCACGCTGTCGGGCTCGTTGGCATCCAGCTTGGTCGGAATGCCGGTGGCGACGTTGCAGAAGGCGCAGGCACGGGTGCAGATCTCGCCCATGATCATGAAGGTGGCGTGCTTCTTGTCCCAGCACTCGCCGATATTCGGGCACCCAGCCTCTTCGCAGACCGTCACCAGCTTGTGCGATTTCACGATCTCGCGCGTTTCGGCATAGCCCTTGGAGGTCGGCGCCTTGACGCGGATCCAGTCCGGCTTGCGCAGCACTTCCTGATCGGGCCGGTGGGCCTTTTCGGGGTGGCGCGCCTTGGGCCTGTTGTTGACGAGGTCGAGAACGGTGACCATCAGCAGTTCCTATTGCGGTCACCGCCAAAGGCGACCTTTGATTTCAAGGCATATAATGCATCGCCGCTGCCGTCAAAAGACCGCGCGACGAATGGCTATCATGCGTTCAGCGCGCGGCCATAGGCGTCGAGAACGCTTTCCTTCATCATTTCCGAAAGGGTCGGATGCGGGAAGATTGTGTGCATCAGCTCTTCCTCTGTCGTCTCCAGGTTCATGGCGACGACGAAGCCCTGAATCAGTTCGGTCACCTCGGCTCCCACCATATGCGCGCCGAGCAACTGTCCGGTCTTCTTGTCGAACACGGTCTTGACCATGCCCTGGTCTTCGCCCAGCGCAATCGCCTTGCCGTTGGCCACGAAGGGGAAGCGGCCGACGCGCACCTCGAAACCGGCCTCCTTGGCCTTCGCCTCGGTGAGGCCGACAGACGCCACCTGCGGGTTGCAATAGGTACAGCCGGGGATCTTGAGCTTGTCCATCGCATGCACATTCGGCAGGCCGGCGATCTTCTCGATGCAGATGACAGCCTCGTGCTCGGCCTTGTGCGCCAGCATGGGAGGGCCCGCGACATCGCCGATGGCATAGACGCCCGGCACATTGGTCTTGCCGTAGCCGTCGATGACGATGCAGCCCCGCTCGGTCTTGATGCCCAGCGCTTCCAGGCCGATGTTTTCGATGTTGCCCTGCACGCCCACGGCCGAAATCATCCGGTCGGCGGTGATGGTTTGCATCTTGCCGTCCTTGGTCTGGACGTGAGCGGTGATGGAGTTCGCTGCCTTCTCGACCTTGGTCACTTTGGCTTCGAGCAAAATCTTCATGCCCTGCTTGTCGAACTGCTTCTTGGCGAAGGCCGAAATCTCGGCGTCTTCCACCGGCATGACCTGCGGCAACACCTCGACGACCGTCACATCGACACCCATGGTGCGGTAGAACGACGCGAATTCGATGCCGATCGCGCCGGAGCCCATCACCAGAAGCGACTTCGGCATCTCCTGCGGCACCAGCGCCTCGAAATAGGTCCAGATCAGCTTGCCGTCCGGCTCGATGCCGGGCAGCGCACGCGGCCGCGCGCCGGTGGCGATGACGATATGCTTGGCGGTGTAGGTGCCCTCGCCCAGCGCGTTCTTGGGCAAAGGCGCCTGCGGCTGCATCGGCGGCTTGGTCGTCTTGGTGACGACGATCTCATTGGCCTTGGTCAGCTTTGCCTCGCCCCAGATGATGTCGACCTTATTCTTCTTCATCAGGAAGCCGACGCCGCCATTCATCCGCTCGGCAATGCCGCGCGAGCGCCCCACCACGGCCTTGAGGTCCGGTTTCACCGTGCCCTCGAGGGTCAGGCCATAATTCTTGGCGTGTTCAGCGAAATGCAGGATCTCGGCCGAACGCAGCAGCGCCTTGGTCGGGATGCAGCCCCAGTTGGAGCAGATGCCGGCCAGATGCTCGCGCTCCACGATCGCGGTCTTGAGGCCCAGCTGCGCTGCGCGGATGGCGGCGATATAGCCGCCCGGCCCTGAGCCGATGATGATGACGTCGTAGGCGTTGGCCATGGATCAGCCTCCAGATTTCTTGGCATAGAGAGCGTCAAGCGTGGTCGATCGCTTGTCGAGGGGAAATGGCACGGAGCCGGAGGCGAGCCGGAACGGGTCGCCAGGGGCCATTTCGTTGATGTAGATCGAGAAGGTGCTCAGCGGGCTGCATTCCAGTTCGCCGCCGCTTTCTCCCGTCACCGGATTGTAGGTCGCTTTGGAATAGGTGTAGCAGATTTCGGGTATCTGGTAGCTGCCGCCGCCAATCGTCTTCTGGTCGCGATTGCGCACGCTCCAGCTTCCCACGACCACCTTGTCGTTGCCGGGATACCAGAGATACGAGCGACCGTTAGCGGCCAGATATTCCACCTGCGTACCGTGCCCGCCATTCCACGCCTGGATGGTCTGACCCGAAAGTCCAGCCTTGAACTGGCTGAGCTTGTCGGGCGTGTAGCCGAGCGGGGACATACGGAACGGCTTGCGCAGCACGCCGATTTTCGAGCCCGGCACTTTTTCCACGGTGACGAAAGGCTTGGAATCGTCCCGCCAATCCGCGCCGGGAGGCGGCAAAGACTGGCATCCGGCCAGCAGCAAAGCCAGCCCGGCGGCAAGGCCTATCTTTGCACTGTGCGACGCTGCGTGCGACATCCACCTCTCCCTTGCCGACCGGCGACCTGTTGGCACCGGATCAGACATTACAGTTCCAGCATCACGCGCACGCCCGAAGCCAGCGCTTCGCCGATGCGGCGGGTGTTTTCGGCGTCGAGATGCACGCCATCGAGCGGCGACGCTTCGGCCACCGAGCCCGCATCGAAGAAGCCGCAGCCCACCTCGTCTGCCAGTTCCTCATAATGGTTCGCGAGCTCTATCGAGGCTTCCGCACCACCGGCGAACGTCTCGGCAAAGATCGCATTGCCCGTGGGCTTCAGCACCGGCGGAGCGACCAGCAAAATGTCAGGCACCTCGGCATCGCCGGGATAGTCGTGGTTGCGGATGATGGTCACCAGCCGCTCCATCCCCTTGCGGGCGAAGATCGCCTTGCCGGCAATGTTGGACTTCATGTCGTTGGTGCCGAGCATGATGACGACGAGGTCGATCGGCGCATGGCTGCTCAGAATCGTCGGCAGCACACGCGCGCCGTTGCGGTCGGAACCGGCGAGATGATCGTCGAAAGCGGTGGTGCGACCGTTCAGCCCCTCAGTGATGACATGGACGCGCTCGCCCAGCGCCTTCTGCAGCACGGTCGGCCAGCGGTCTTCCAGCGCATGGCGCCCGCCGCCCGTGGACGGATCGTAGCCCCAGGTCAGCGAGTCGCCGTAACAGAGAACCGTTTTCATCGGCATGCCTTTTTCGCAGGAAAAAGCCCTTCCACGAGGAAGGGCTTTTGGGCATTAGACCAGCATCGCCATCGGGTTTTCGATGTAGCGCTTGAAGGCGGAGGCAAGCTCCGCGCCCAGCGCACCGTCGATGACGCGGTGGTCGAAGGCGAAGGTCGCCGTCATCACCGTGCCGACCTTGATCTCACCGTTCTTCACCACCGGCTTTTCGATGCCCGCGCCGATCGACACGATCGAAGCGTGCGGCGGGTTGATGATCGAGGTGAAGTTCGACACCCCGAACATGCCGAGGTTGGACACGGCCGTCGTGCCGCCCTGGAATTCCTCGGGCTTCAGCTTCTTGTCGCGGGCGCGCTTGGCCAGGTCCTTCATCTGGTTGGAGATGGCGGACAGCGTCTTCTGCTCGGCCTTGCGGATGATCGGGGTGATCAGCCCGTCGGGTATCGCTACGGCCACGCCGACATCCGAATGCTTGTGGATGACGCGTGCGGTCGAGGTCCACGAGGCATTCGCCAGCGGCACGTCGCGCAGCGCCAGCGCCATCGCCTTGATGACGAAGTCGTTGACCGACAGCTTGAAGGCGGGAACCTCGCCCTTGTCCGTCTTGGTCGTCGGCGCCGAGGCGTTGATTTCGCCACGCAGTTTCATCAGCGCGTCGATCTCGCAATCCATCGAGACGAAGTAGGACGGAACCGTCTGGTGCGACTCAGTGAGCCGCGCGGCAATCGTCTTGCGCATGCCGTCATGCGGCTTGAGCTCGTAGGAGCCTTCCTCGAACAGCTTCAGCACGGCGTCGTCGGAGCCGCCCTTGGCCAGAGCGGGGGCCGCGGCGGGAGCGGTTGCCGGTGCCGGCGCTGCCTTGCCGGCAGGCGCAGGCTTTGCGCCGCCGCCGGAGACGGCGGCATCGACGTCCGATTTGACGATGCGGCCATGCGGACCGGAACCCGTCAGAGCGGAAAGGTCGACGCCGGCATCCTTGGCGATGCGGCGGGCGAGCGGCGAGGCGAAGGTGCGGCTGCCGTCAGCCTTTTCAGGAACGGCTTCCGTCTTGGGCGCAGGCGCAGCTTCCACCTTGGCAGGTTCGTTTTGAGCCGGAGCCTCTGCCTTCGCAGGGGCTTCGGCAGGCTTTTCCGCCTTGGCTTCGGTCTTCGCAAGCGCATCACCGCCCTTGGCGGCAGCGGAGGCGTCCTCGCCCTCGCCAGCCAGGATGGCGATCAGCGCATTGACCTTGACGCCTTCGGTGCCGGCCGGAACGACCAGCCTGGCGACCGTGCCCTCATCGACGGCTTCCACTTCCATCGTCGCCTTGTCGGTCTCGATCTCGGCGATCACATCGCCGGGTGCGACCTTGTCGCCTTCCTTGACCAGCCATTTGGCGAGATTGCCCTCTTCCATCGTCGGAGAGAGGGCCGGCATCGTGATGTTGATCGGCATGAGATCCTCCCGTCCGCGTCAGCGATAGGTGACGGCTTTGACCGCCGCGACGACCTCGCCGACATTCGGCAACGCCAGCTTTTCCAGATTCGCCGCATAGGGCATCGGAACGTCCTTGCCGGCGATGGTGATGACGGGTGCGTCGAGGAAGTCGAAGGCGCGCTGCGACACCTGGTTGGCGATGAAGTCGCCGACCGAGCTCTGCGGATAGCCTTCTTCCACCACCACGAGGCGGTTGGTCTTCTTCACCGAGGCGATGACCGTATCGAGGTCCATCGGGCGGATCGTGCGCAGGTCGATGATCTCGACGTCGATGCCCATCTCGCGCAACTCGGCTTCCGCCTTGACCGCATAGGTCATGCCGATGCCGAAGGAGACGATGGTGACGTCCTTGCCGGTCTTATGAATGCGCGCCTTGCCGATGGGCAGTACGAAATCGTCCAGCTTCGGCACGTCGAAGGAGTGGCCGTAGAGGATTTCGTTCTCAAGGAAGATGACCGGGTTGGGGTCGCGGATAGCAGCCTTGAGCAGGCCCTTCGCGTCGGCTGCCGTATAGGGCATGACGACCTTGAGGCCGGGGATGTGGCTGTACCAAGCCGCATAGTCCTGGCTGTGCTGGGCGGCGACGCGCGCCGCGGCACCGTTGGGGCCGCGGAACACGATCGGCGCGCCCATCTGGCCGCCCGACATATAGAGCGTCTTGGCCGCCGAATTGATGATCTGGTCGATCGCCTGCATGGCGAAGTTGAAGGTCATGAATTCGACGATGGGCTTCAGGCCGGCCATGGCAGCGCCGACGCCGACGCCGGTGAAGCCGTGTTCGGTGATCGGGGTGTCGACCACGCGCTTGGCGCCGAATTCCTGCAGCAACCCTTGCGTGATCTTGTAGGCGCCCTGGTATTCGGCAACCTCCTCGCCCATGACGAACACGTCCTGGTCACGGCGCATTTCCTCGGCCATGGCGTCGCGCAACGCCTCGCGGACGGTGGTCGACACCATCTCGGTGCCAGCCGGAATGTCGGGATCGGCGGCCACCTCGGTCTTCGGCGCAGCGGCGACCTTGTTGTCGGCCTTGGCGGTCGGCTCATCGGCAGCTTCGCGCGCCTTGCCGCCGGCGGCGTCGGAAGCCGGCGCCTCGGCTGCCTTTGGCGCCTCGGCCTGCTTGCTTTCGCTGGGTGCCGCCGCTGCATCGGCGCTCTCGCCTTCCTGCAGCAGCACCGCAATCGGCGTGTTGACCTTCACGCCCTCGGTGCCTTCGGCAATCAGGATCTTGCCCATCGTGCCTTCGTCGACGGCTTCCACTTCCATGGTCGCCTTGTCGGTCTCGATTTCAGCGATGACATCGCCGGCGGTGACGGTATCGCCCTCTTTCTTCAGCCACTTGGAGAGGTTGCCCTCCTCCATGGTCGGCGAAAGGGCGGGCATGAGAATTTCGATCGGCATGGTCGGCCCTCCCTTAGTGGACGATATCTGTCCAGAGTTCGGATGCATCCGGCTCCGGATCTGTCTGCGCGAAATCGGCCGCATCGGCGACGATGTCGCGCACTTCCTTGTCGATGGCCTTGAGCTCGTCTTCGCTTGCCCAGTTCTTCTCGATCAGCCGCGCCTTGACCTGCTCGATCGGGTCGTGCTCGGAGCGCATTTTCTGCACTTCGTCCTTGGAACGATACTTGGCCGGATCGGACATCGAGTGGCCGCGATAGCGATAGGTCTGCATTTCGAGGATCATCGGGCCCTGGCCCGAGCGGCACCATTCCACCGCCATGTCGCCGGCGGCCTTGACCGCGCGTACATCCATGCCGTCGACCTGGATGCCGGGGATCTTGAAGGACAGGCCGCGATGGGAGAAATCGGTCTCGGCCGAAGCGCGCGACACCGCCGTGCCCATGGCGTAGCGGTTGTTCTCGATCACATAGATCACCGGCAGCTTCCAGAGCGCCGCCATGTTGAAGCTCTCATAGACCTGGCCCTGGTTGGCCGCGCCGTCGCCGAAGAAGGTGAGGCAGACATTGTCGTTTTCGCGGTAGCGGTTGGCGAAGGCGAGACCGGTGCCGAGCGACACCTGCGCGCCGACGATGCCGTGGCCGCCATAGAAGTTCTTTTCCTTGGAGAACATGTGCATGGAGCCGCCCTTCCCCTTGGAATAGCCGCCCCTGCGTCCGGTCAGCTCAGCCATCACGCCGCGTGGCGACATGTCCATGGCGAGCATGTGACCGTGGTCGCGATAGGCGGTGATCATCTGATCGCCGTCTTTTAGTGACATTTCGAGGCCGGTGACGACAGCCTCCTGGCCGATGTAGAGATGGCAGAAGCCGCCGATGAAGCCCATGCCATAGAGCTGGCCGGCCTTTTCCTCGAAGCGGCGGATGAGCAGCATGCCGCGATAGGCGTCGAGTTCCTGGCTCTTGTCGAAATCGAGCGGAGCGGGCGCGGACAGCGCCGAACTGAGTTTGGTATCTGATTTGGCTTTGGATTTGGCAGGCGCTTTTCGGGCTGCGGTAGCCATGCATCACTCCCTGTTGACGTCTCTTGGCGGACATTGGAGGAGATGAAACCTCCCCACCATTGCCTTGACGCTAACACGGCGCAGACACCTAATCCATGCGAAAAAACGCATGGCTGACATGCAGTTAAGACGCTCTAATCGTTACAAATATTGCCGGTTAACCGCTTTCAGGTTAATTGCTGCTTTGCACCATTTCGACTGTGCCGTGCAGCATTTTCATCAATAAGGGGTACGCCCTGTACGCATGATGGTGACCTCATCGGGCTTGGAGACGTTCAGCGCGCGCCGCGCCTGCTCGTCCAGCATATCCCGCTGCATGCTGCCGTCATGGACCAGCTGCACCCGGCGCTCGATCTCCATTCGCTCGGCGCGGCGAAGGTCGAGCTGCTTCTGCAGCGAGACCGCCTGCTCCTCATAGCGATACTTCGCATAGATGCCGTACTGGCCATTATAGGCATGGAATCCGAAATAGGACAGGAATGCCACGCACAGGGTCGGTACGATGAGCTTGCCCGTATGTCTCGGTTTGTGCTGGCGTGTCCACATGGCGGTCGGATTCCTTTCGCCCGCCTTTGTCGCAGAATTGTGCTTAATGGACGGTTACGGAGCGAGGCAAGGACCCTGCCGAAGCGCATAAAACACCGCGCCTATTTGCTTTCGCGCCTCAGATGGATCGCAGTCCGATATGCTTCTCAAGCCTGGCTGCATCTTCCTTCCGCTCGCTGTAGCGGTCCGTCAGATACGGTGACGCGTCGCGTGTCAGCAAGGTGAACTTCACCAGTTCCTCGCAGACGTCGACAACACGGTCGTAATAAGCCGAGGGCTTCATCCTGCCGTCCGTCCCGAATTCCTGGAAGGCCTTGGCCACGGACGACTGGTTGGGGATGGTGATCATCCGCATCCAGCGGCCGAGGATACGCATCTGGTTGACGGCGTTGAACGACTGGGAACCGCCCGATACCTGCATGACGGCCAAAGTCTTGCCCTGCGTCGGGCGCACCGCGCCGAGCGCAAGGGGGATCCAGTCGATCTGCGCCTTCATGATGCCGGTCATGGCGCCATGACGTTCGGGACTGACCCAGACCTGCCCTTCCGACCATTGCGACAATTCCCGCAACTCCTGCACTTTGGGATGGGAGGCTGGTGCATCGTCCGGCAGCGGCAGGCTTTTCGGATCGAACAGCCTGACCTCGCAGCCGAAATGCTCCAGCAGACGCCGCGCTTCCTCCGCCAGCAGCCGGCTGTATGACACCTCCCGCAGGGAGCCATAGAGGATGAGGATGCGCGGTCTATGGCTGGAAAAGGCGGGCCGCAGCGCGCCGAAATCCGGTTGCGCCAAATGCTCGCGGCTTGCGGCGGGCAGATCAGACAATGCGCTCGCCTTTTTCGTCCAGCACCCGTTCGCCGTCTTCTTTCACAAAAGCTCCCCTGTGCGTATCGGGCAGGATGTCGAGCACCACTTCGGACGGGCGGCACAGTCGCGTGCCCAGAGGCGTGACGACGAAGGGACGGTTGATCAGGATGGGATGCTCCATCATCGCGTCGAGCAATTGCTCGTCGGTCAGCGAAGGATCGCCGAGCCCCAGCGCTTCATACGGCGTGCCCTTTTCGCGGATCGCCTCGCGCACGCTCAACCCGGCATCCGCGATCATGCTCTCAAGCGCTGTGCGGGCCGGTGGCGTTTTCAGATACTCGACCACGGTGGGTTCGATGCCGGCGTTGCGGATCATCGCCAAGGTGTTGCGCGACGTGCCGCACTCCGGATTGTGAAAAATGGTCACGTTCATGCTCACGCCCTCTCGCTGGCGGGGGTTTTGGAAACGGAAATGCCGGCCTCGTACCAGCGCTTCGAACGGTTCACGATCCAGACCACGGACAGCATCACCGGCACTTCGATGAGCACGCCCACGACGGTTGCAAGGGCGGCGCCCGATTGGAAGCCGAACAGGCTGATGGCGGCGGCGACCGCGAGCTCGAAGAAATTGCTCGCGCCGATCAGGGCGGAGGGTCCGGCCACGCAATGCTGCTCGCCCGATATCCGGTTGAGCAGATAGGCGAGACCCGAGTTGAAATAGACCTGGATCAGGATCGGCACAGCGAGCAGCGCGATGATCGTGGGCTGGGCGATAATCTGGTCGCCCTGGAAGCCGAACAGGAGCACCAGCGTCGCCAACAGCGCGACCAGCGAGATCGGCTGGAGGGTTGCTATCAGCCTGTCCAACGGGCGCGAATCCCCGTTCGCCATCAAACTGCGGCGCAGCAGTTGTGCAATCGCCACGGGAACCAGGATGTAAAGCGCCACAGAGATCATCAGCGTATCCCACGGCACGGTGATCGCGGAGAGCCCCAGCAGCAGACCGACGATCGGCGCGAAAGCCACGATCATGATCGCGTCGTTGAGCGCGACCTGGCTGAGCGTGAAATGCGGCTCGCCCTTGGTCAGGTTCGACCAGACGAACACCATCGCCGTGCACGGTGCCGCCGCCAGGATGATCAGGCCGGCAATGTAGGAATCGATCTGGTCGGCGGGCAACATCGGCCGGAACAGCCAGCCGATGAACAGCCACGCCAGCAGCGCCATGGAGAAGGGCTTGACCGCCCAGTTGATGAACAGCGTCACGCCGATGCCGCGCCAATACTGGCCGACCTTCGACAGCGCGCCGAAATCGATCCGGAGCAGCATCGGAATGACCATCAGCCAGATCAGCAGCGCGACGGGGATGTTCACCTTGGCAATTTCGGCGCTGCCGACGGCCTGGAAGACACCCGGCATGAGATGCCCGAGCGCGATGCCGACGACGATGCACAGCATCACCCAGACGGTGAGGTAACGTTCAAAGACGGACATCAGCTGGTCTTCTCCGCAAGCTGCGTCGAGCCTTCCGAGGCGCCGATCTGGCGCAGGCGCTGCGCCAGGGCCATGCGGTCGATGGTGGCGAGCGGAAGGTTGAGGAAGGCCGAGATACGGTTCTTGAGAAAGCGCGCGGCCTGCGCGAAGGCGCGCTGCCGTTCGACTTCGGAACCCTCGACGGCAGCCGGGTCCTCGATCCCCCAATGCGCCGTCATGGGGTGGCCAAGCCAGACCGGACAGGCTTCGCCCGCCGCCGAGTCGCAAACGGTGAAGATGAAGTCCATCTGCGGCGAATCCGGCTCGGCGAATGCTTCCCAGCTTTTTGACGACAGGTCCCGTGTGTCATAGCCAAGAGCCCGCAATTCGTTCAAGGCGAGCGGATTGACTTCGCCTTTCGGATGGCTGCCGGCCGAGAAGGCGCGGAAACGGCCTTGCCCCTCATGGTTGAGGATCGCCTCGCCCAGGATGGACCGTGCGGAATTGCCCGTGCATAAAAACAGCACGTTGTAGACTCTCTCGGTCATGGATTTCTTCCGTGGTTAACTTGAAGACAGTGGATGATCCATCAGCACATCGCCTTTGGCGCGCAGCACGGCGTCAGCTCGGCGACCAGCGGCGCGCAGAGTTCCGAACGCCCACCGCAGCAATCCTTGATCATGAACAAGGTCAGCGCGCGAAACCCATCGAGATCGGCCCTGTAGATGATCGACCGGCTCTGGCGCTCATGACTCACCAGCCCTGCCCGCGCCAAGGTCGCGAGATGCGCAGACATCGTGTTCTGCGGCACATCGAGCATCCGAGCCAATTCGCCGGCGGCGATGCCTTCCGGCTCGTGCCGCACCAGCAGCCGGAACGTTTCCAGCCTGGTCGGCTGTGCGAGGGCTGCCAGAGCCGCGATAGCATCATTTGATTCCATATATCCAGAATAATGGATATATTGATTTGGTCAATAGCCGAATTGCCGGAATTCGCCATAAGCTAACGCTGGAGATTCTTTTGACAACGCAGCGCGGCTCATGCCGGCTGCCAAACGCTTTTCCGGGCGTGAACACCATGTTACGCCTCCGCTCATGACCGAGATACGCACACCGCGTCTTAAGCTGCGACACGCCAGAGAGACCGACCTAGAGCCGCTGCATCTTCTCCTGTCTGATGCCAGGGCAATGGCCTACTGGTCGACCGAGCCGCACGCATCGCTCGACATGACGCGGGAATGGCTGGGGCGGATGATCGACATCGAGCCCGACGAAGGTGAGGATTTCATCGTCGAGCACGACGGCCGGGTGATCGGCAAGGCCGGCCTCTACCGTTTTCCCGAAATCGGCTATTTGTTTCACCCCGACGTCTGGGGACAGGGTTTCGCCACGGAGGCGTTGCGGTCGATCCTCGATCGCGCCTTCACGGTGCACCGCCTGCCGTCTGTCATCGCCGATGTCGACCCGCGCAATACGGCTTCGCTGGCCCTACTCGCCCGCCTTGGATTCGGCGAAACCGGCCGCGCCGAGCGCACCTTTGAGATCGCCGGGCGATGGGTGGATAGTGTGTATCTGAAGCTGGACAATGCCGCCTGCTCCACGCCGAGCGGGCCGACCGCCACCGTTTGCGATGAATGCGGCAGTCAGTTCTTGTCCTCGTCTTCGAAGATGGCGTCCCTATGTCCTGACTGCTCACACCATCTCTATGGCTATGACAACTGCGAACACATGTTTGTTCGAGATCATTGCATTCGCTGCGGCTGGGACGGATCAAGATCGAAATACCTGGCGAAACTCATTGGCGCGAAACCAGAGAAGCCTTGAGAACAAAGGAAAAACAAAAAGGCGGGGATCTCTCCCCGCCTTTTCCGTTCAATCTCGCCTTGGCGTCTTACGCCTTCAGGATCGACGTCCCGGCATAGCGCGCCTGCTTGCCCAGCTCTTCTTCGATGCGGATGAGCTGGTTGTACTTGGCGGTGCGGTCCGAGCGCGCCAGCGAGCCGGTCTTGATCTGGCCGCAGTTGGTGGCGACCGCGAGGTCGGCGATGGTGGAATCCTCGGTCTCGCCCGAACGGTGCGACATCACCGCGGTGTAGCTCGCTTTGTGAGCGGTCTCGACCGCGTCCAGCGTCTCGGTCAGCGAACCGATCTGGTTGACCTTGACCAGGATCGAGTTGGCGACGCCCATCTTGATGCCGTCGCGCAGACGGGCGGAGTTGGTGACGAACAGGTCGTCGCCGACCAGCTGGCACTTCGAGCCGGCGATGTCGGTGAGGTACTTCCATCCTTCCCAATCGTCCTCGGCCATGCCGTCTTCGATGGAGATGATGGGGTAGTCGGCGATCAGCTTGGCGAGATATTCGGCCTGGGCCTTCGGGGCGCGGGTCTGCTTCTCGCCTTCATAGACGTAGCTGCCGTCCTTGAAGAACTCGGTCGAGGCGCAATCGAGCGCGATATAGACATCCTCGCCCGGCGTGTAGCCCGCCTTTTCGATCGAGGCCATGACGAAGTCGAGCGCTGCCTGGGCGCTCATCAGGTTCGGCGCAAAGCCGCCCTCGTCGCCGACATTGGTGTTGTGGCCGGCGTCCTTCAGGCCCTTCTTCAGCGTGTGGAAGATTTCCGAACCCCAGCGCACGGCATCGCGCAGCGTCGGCGCGCCCACCGGCATGATCATGAATTCCTGGAAGTCGATCGGGTTGTCGGCATGCATGCCGCCATTGATGATGTTCATCATCGGCACCGGCAGGACGCGGGCGTTCGGGCCGCCGAGATAGCGGTAGAGCGGCAGGCCGGACGCTTCGGCGGCGGCCTTTGCCACCGCCAGCGACACGCCGAGGATGGCGTTGGCGCCGAGCCGGCTCTTGTTGGGTGTGCCGTCCAGCTCGATCATGGTCTGGTCGATATGGATCTGGTTCTCGGCTTCCATGCCGCCGATGGCTTCGAAGATTTCGCCGTTGACGGCTTCGACGGCGCGCTCGACGCCCTTGCCGAGATAGCGCGAGCCGCCGTCGCGAAGCTCGACCGCTTCATGCGCGCCGGTCGAGGCGCCGGAAGGAACCGCCGCGCGGCCCATGGAGCCGTCTTCGAGGACGACGTCCACCTCGACGGTTGGATTGCCACGGCTGTCGAGAATTTCGCGGCCGACGATATCGATGATTGCTGTCATGTGAGGCATCCCCCGGAGGCTTGGGCGCAGATTGCGGATCGGTTGGAATTGCGCGCCCGTCTTAGCCAAAGCAGCGAAAAACGCAATGTCGCGACATCAAATAGTCGTCCCGGAACGACAAGACGTCGCTTTCCTGCCATGGTATCGCGCGTCGGCGATTGGTATGGGAGGGCGAACTCAAGCCGGATAGACCGCATGCGCATCCCACTCCTGGCTCTCGGCCTCACGCTTGGAGCAAGCCTTACCGCCTTTGCCGGCCCCATTGCCTCCGAGGTCGAGACCCAAGGCCCGCGCGGGCCGCTTCGCGGAACCATGCTGGCGCCGGAAACTGTGCAGCGCCCACCGATAGCGCTGATCGTGCCGGGTTCCGGGCCGACAGACCGCGACGGCAACAGCGCGTTCGGCGTCCGGGCCTCCACCTACCGGCTGCTGGCGGAAGGTCTCGCTGCGCGAGGCATCGCCACAGTGCGCACGGACAAGCGCGGCCTTGGCGGCAGCAGAGATGCCGTTCCAGACCCCTACGACGTGTCCATCCGCGCCTATGCCGGCGATACGCTGAACTGGATTGCCGAAATCCGCCGCGAAACCGGCGCGGCTTGCGTCTGGATCGTCGGCCACAGCGAGGGCGGGCTGATCGCGCTTGCCGCGGCACGGCATGCTCCCGACATATGCGGCGTGGTCCTGCTGGCGGTGCCCGGCAGGCCATTGGCCGAAGTGCTGCGCGAACAGTTGCGCAAGAACCCGGCCAATGCCTCGATCCTCAACCAGACCGACGGTGTCATCGACGATCTCGATGCGGGCAGGACTGTTGACGTCTCAAACCTGACACCGAACGTCGCAGCGTTCTTCGCGCCGCATTTGCAGCGCTTCTGGATCGATCTGTTTGCGCACGATCCCGCTCGCATGATGTCGGATTACAAGGGGCCGGCGCTGATCGTGCAAGGCGAGCGCGACCTGCAGGTCAGCACCGAAGACGCCTACTCGCTGAAGGACGCCAATGCGCAGGCGGTGCTTCGGCTTCTGCCTGATGCCAACCACGTGCTGAAGGCGGTCGCGACCGACGACCCCGCCGCCAATGTCGCGACCTACGCCGATCCCGCATTGCCTCTCGCGCCCGGCGTGGTGCCGGCAGTCGCGGATTTTATTTTGTCTGAGGGCGTGGAGCAGTAGGATTGTCTTCACTGACAGTCGCTTTGCCCTATGGCGGCTATCACACAGATATTTCCCCCTCACCCGGCCTCCGCTACGCTCGGCCACCCTCTCCCCGCTGGGGAGAGGAAAGCGGTGGGCACAGCGCCAGTCCCTTCTCCCCAGCGGGGAGAAGGTGGCCCGAAGGGCCGGATGAGGGGGCATCAATCACAGCGATTGCGGTGAGCAATCACTACCCGCCGCTCATACGCCGTTCCGGCTGCGAAAGGCCCGCGCTCGACACGATCCAGCCGGCTGCGTCATCCACCGTCATCACGCTGACGTCGAGCGTGTAGCACTCCACCTCAGCCGGCCGCAGCAGGCGATAGTTTTCGCGCAGGTGCCGCAACGTGCTGATGCGCGTCAGCTTCTGCTGCGCGGCGCGGCCTTGCGAGACCAGCCGCCGCTCATTCTCTTCCTCGGAGCATTGCAGCACCACCGACACCAGGCGCGCCCGGCGCGCGGTGGCAAGCGCGCGGTACTCGTCGAACATCTTCGTATCCCAGGCGTCATCCGACAGCGCGTCGGTGAAGATCAGCGGAACGCGCTGGTCCATTCGCCGCAAATGGCTGAAGATCAGCTCGCGAACTTCGCGGCGCAGCGTCCCATAGGCGAGGTCGTGGCGTTCATAGAGCGCCTCGGAAGGGTTGAGCAAGGTGTGGCTGTCGATCACCCTTGCGTCCAGCCGCGCGGCGAGTTCCCGGGCAATCGTCAGCTTGCCGCTGCCCGGCCATCCATTGAGATGGATGACGACGCCCATCAGGTGCCTTTCGCGATCCGGTCGAAGGCCATGAGTTTTTCCAGCAAAGCCGGCAGGTCTTTCAGCGGCACCATGTTGGGCCCGTCGGAAGGAGCGTTGTCGGGGTCCTGGTGCGTTTCGATGAACACGCCGGCCACGCCCACGGCCACCGCCGCACGCGCCAGCGTTTCGACGAAGCGGCGTTCGCCGCCGGTGGAACCGCCCTGCCCGCCCGGCTGCTGCACCGAATGGGTCGCATCGAAGATCACCGGCGCGCCGAGTTCCGCCAGGATCGGCAGCGCGCGCATGTCGGAGACCAGCGTGTTGTAGCCGAAGGAGGCGCCGCGCTCGGTCACCATCACATTGGCATTGCCCGAATCCGTCACCTTGGCGACGACGTTCTTCATGTCCCACGGCGCCAGGAACTGGCCCTTCTTGACGTTGACCACCTTGCCGGTGTTGGCGGCGGCGATCAAAAGATCGGTCTGGCGGCTGAGGAAGGCGGGAATCTGCAGGACATCCACCACCTCGCCGACGACAGCGCATTGCTCTTCGGTGTGCACGTCTGTCAGCACCGGCAGGCCGAACTCCTTGCGGATGTCGGCGAAGATCGGCAGCGCCGCCTCCAGTCCCGCACCGCGCTTGCCCGAGAGCGACGTCCGGTTGGCCTTGTCGAAGCTCGACTTGTAGACCAGCCCGATGCCCAGCTTGCCGCACATCTCCTTCAGCGCGCCGGCCATGTCGAAAGCGTGCTGGCGGGTCTCCAACTGGCACGGACCCGCGATCAGGGCGAGCGGCGCGGTGTTGGAGAACTGCGTTGCGCCAACGCTGACGGTGGGATTCGGCTTGCTCATCGATCTGCCTCAAAATGGAACGGAACGCCTTGGCCGTCGGCCGCGGCGATTCGCAAGGTTTTTTCTTGCGTCTGGAATTCGACCGCATTGCGGCTGAAAAGCTCCGCGGTGGTTTCGATATCGGCGACGCCGAATACGATTCCCGCAAAGCGGAAACCTTCCTGGTCCAGCGTTGACGACACGTCTATAACGGCATTGGCGAGGTCGACCGTCGTCCTGCCATGGTCGTTTTTGACCGCGCTGCGCGCTGCCTGCGCCAGGAAGGCGGCGGAGGCTTCAGGGTGCTGCGCGGTTGCCAGAACTCTTCGTATCCGTGTCACGCCATTGGCATGCGCCTGCAAGGCGCTGCGGTCGACCTTCGGCGCATTCACGCGCTCGCAGGAAAAAACGAAACTGTCGGGCGAGCCGGCCTCCGCCGCGAAGGCCAGGCGGAACGAGGCGGTGTCGCGAGCGCCCTCGGCGTCGATGAAAGGCCGCGAGAAATCGAGCCGGTCGCCGGCCGAGATGCCCGCGCCTGCGAATTCGACATGATCGGCATCGGCGTTTTCGGTCGCCAAGACCAGCGCGCTCAGACCCTCATCGCCATTGCGGGCACGATAGCTGCGGTCCCGGCCGACGAAAACATTGCCGCAGGATATCGCCGCATCGGCAAGCGCCTGGTCCACCACCGCAAGCGGTTCGATGAAGGTGCCGTCCGCGAAATAGACGCAGCAATTCTGTGTTCCGAACGGATGAATGCCGTCGGGGGCGACGGTGAAGCCGAGTTGCTCGAGCCGGTTTCGCGCGCTGGCGGCTGTGGCCGTGGGCAGGACCAGATGATCGAGGGGACGCGGAGAAGTCGTGATAGCCATGATAGGAGGCCTTGCCCTAATTCAGGCCGCGTTTCAACCGGTAGACCTTTTGCTTTGCATGTGCAGCATGGCGGTGTTGCACCGCGTCACAGGTCAAGAATTGCCAACCCGCCTTTGCTTCTGTTAGAAAACCGTGTCGAATCTAAGGGTTAGTTGCGTCATGCGTTACAATTGGGATCGCGAGCCCCGCTTTTGGGAGCGGTATTGTACAGCATGTGTCGGGGTTGCCGCCGCGCTTGGTCTGGGTTCGCTGCTGGTCGCGGCACTGCCATTCTGAGCCGCTTAAGAGCTTCGCCCCTCTCGGCCGTTTAACGGACGCGTCGCGTCATCGACGCAACCAAACAGGTGGCGCTGCGTTCTTCGCCCATGAGCGAAGACAAGTCATTTTCACAACCCGTAGTCCTGCACATTCCGTCCATCAAACGCGACGTTCATATTCGTGACGCCAGCCAGGCTTTGAACAGCCTCACCTCTCTGTGGCCGAGCCAGCGTGGCGCGCGGCATCGGGATGCTGTAGAAACATGCCTCAAAGTTCTGGATGGGCATCGATCCGCCGAGGATGCACGCATGGCGCTTATAGAAGCCGCCCGGGAAGCCGGGTTGCTTGCCGGTCGGTCCCAACCCAGTGAACCCAGCTCCGCGCGAGCATAAGGAGAAATTTGTGAGCAAAGTCATTTATGAAATCGTCGAGCACGATGGCGGCTGGGCCTACAAGGTCGGCGAAACATTTTCCGAGACGTTCCCAACCCACGACCACGCACGTCGCGCGGCGGAGACGGCTGCCGGTGAGCAGCAGGTCCCGGATGTCGCGCGCGGCATCGAATACGAAGATTCCGCCGGCAAGTGGCATGGCGAAGTCGCTCGCGGCGACGACCGCCCGCAGACCGAAGTGTCCGACAAGGACTGATTTTTACCTGGTTCAGCCAACGCAAAACGGGCGGCCGTGCGGCCGCCCGTTTTTGTTTGCGTTGGGTAGGACTGATCAGCCGTGCAGGCGCTTGGCGATCTCGGCCGTGCGCTTGCCCTGGAACTTGGCGCCTTCCAGTTCCTGAGCCGAAGGCTGGCGCGAGCCGTCGCCGTCCGAGGTGGTGGTCATGCCGTAAGGCGCGCCGCCGCGAACCACGTCGTTGCCCATCTGGCCCTGATAGGCATAGGACAACGGAACGACGATCATGCCCTGATGCTGCAGGAAGACCTGCGCATTGATCAAAGCGAGTTCCGCGCCGCCGTGCTGGGTCGCGGTCGACATCATCACCGAACCGACCTTGTCGAGCAGAGCGCCCTTGGCCCAAAGGCCGCCGGTCTGGTCGAGGAAATTCTTCATCTGCGAGGCCATCGTGCCGTAGCGGGTGGCGCTGCCGATGATGATGCCGTCATAGTCGGCCAGTTCGTTCGGGTCGGTGATCACCGGCGCGTCCTGGTCGAGCTTGTAGTAGGCCTCTTTCGCGACCGATTCCGGAACCAGTTCCGGCACGCGCTTGATGGTCACGTCGGCGCCGGCTTCGCGCGCGCCTTCGGCAGCGGCCTTGGCCATCTGTTCCATGTGGCCCCAGCTGGAATAATAAAGCACGAGAATCTTGGTCATCGATTTGTCTCCATTCGAATTCGGTCGCGGCCATGCTTGGCGCATCGACGGCCAATGTAACCGTCTCGTCGTTCAATGGAAGCGTTCCAATGCGTTACACATCGTTCACAATCCGATGACTGTTGCGGCGGGTCGCGCCGCGCGCTATTCCAGCCTTCCCCGTTCCGGAGCACTGTCATGGCACAAATCGTCACCGCCGCGATGTTGATCATCGGCGACGAGATCCTTTCCGGCCGCACCAAGGACAAGAACATCGGCCACCTCGCCGATGTCATGACCATGATCGGCGTCGACCTCAAGGAGGTCCGCATCGTTCCGGACGAGGAGGACGAGATCGTCGCCGCCATCAACGCGCTGCGCGTCCGCTACGATTATCTCTTCACCACCGGCGGCATCGGCCCGACGCATGACGACATCACCGCCGATTCGGTGGCCAAGGCATTCGGCCTGCCCTGCGACTATGATGACCGCGCCTATGCCATGCTCGAGGCGAATTATGCCGCGCGCGGCATGGAGTTCAGCGAGGCCCGCAAGCGCATGGCGCGCATGCCGCGCGGCGCGGCGCATATCGACAACCCGATTTCCACGGCGCCCGGCTTCCGCGTCGAGAACGTGCATGTCATGGCCGGCGTCCCGTCGATCTTCCAGGCCATGCTCGACAATGTCGTGCCGACCTTGCGCACCGGCACGAAGATGCTGTCGGCGACCGTGCATTGCCCGTTCGGCGAGGGCACCATCGGCGGGCCGCTCGCCGCGATCCAGAAGGAGCATCCCGATACGGTGATCGGCTCCTATCCGAAATATGCCGACGGCACCTACTGGACCGAACTGGTGGTGCGCGCCCGCTCGCAGGAGGCGCTGGAGCCCGCGCGCATCGCGGTCGAGAGCATGGTGGCGGAGCTAGCCAAAGCGGCGTAAAATGCCGGACCGAGCGCACCCGCGACCCATCGCTCGCCGCACGGAGAAACCCGAATCCGGGTTTGCGTGTTGTTAGAGACAGACAGTTCGGAGGCTTGCCATGTTCAAGACCATCGTTGCCGTCGTCCAGACCGACAAGGATATCCAGCGCGTTCTCGACGTCGCCCTGCCGCTCGCCGAAGACCACGAGGCCCATCTGGTCGGCGTCCATTCCGAAGCGCTGCCGGTGCCCTATGCCTCGGCCGGCGGTTTCCCGGACACCGAGATGATCGAGGTCAACGTCAAGATCGCTGCCGAGCGCGCGGCCCACATCAAGGCGGCGTTTCTCGCGCGGCTCGAACGCACCGGCATTTCCCACGAGTTTCGCAGTTTCGAAAGCTTTGCCGGCGACAGCTCCCTGTCGGGCGTCGACAGCGCCCGCTGCGCCGATCTCGTCATCGCCGCGCGCAACAGCTCCGACGACAGCGACGGTTTTCAGGCTGATGTCGACAGCCTTATCTACGAGGCCGGCCGCCCGGTCCTGGTGGTGCCGCATTCGGGACCGCTGCTGGCGTCCTACGCGCGCGTGCTGATCGCCTGGAACAACAGCAAGGAAGCCGCTCGCGCCGCCTTCGATGCCCTGCCCTTCATCAGCCAGGCGCGCGAGACGCGCATCCTCGTCGTCGATCCGGTCGAAGAGAGCGGCACGCTCTCGGCCAGCCAGTTGGCTGCGGCGCTCGAACGCCATGGCGCGACCGTCACCATCGCCACCCGCCGCTCCGGCGGCCGCCATGTCGACGAGGCGATCCGCCATCACATCGCCGAAAGCGGCGCCGACCTTCTGGTGATGGGCGCCTACAGCCATTCCTGGCTGCGGGAGCTTTTGTTCGGCGGCGTCACCCGCAACGTGCTGCAGTCCGGCGAAACCGCGGTCTTTTTGTCGCGCTGAGCTTCGGCTTCGCAATCCGCCCATGGGGGGCGACCGCCTCTTTTGCAAATTACCTGCGCTCATCCATGTTGCCCCCTCTGTCCTGCCCCGATGGAGGGAGGAGGCGTGGGCCAGGCCAGAATCAGATTTTAGACCGGGATCGGCGGCGATGGAAAGCACCTGCGATGACCTATCCCGCGCCACGTCCAGCCGCCCGCTTGCCAAACCCTGGCCTTTCCGGCTAATTCCGGCTGCATTCGCAACCGCGCGCCGGAGTTTACCCCGGAAAGCCGCGCCTGCATCGGAGTGCGCCTACGTGTCCCTGCCCGAAAAAGCCTTTCCCGTATCCTGGGATCAGTTCCACCGCGACGCGCGCGCGCTTGCCTGGCGGCTGGCAGGGCTCGGCATCGAATGGCGCGGCATCGTCTGCATCACGCGCGGCGGGCTGGTGCCTGCCGCCATCATCTGCCGCGAACTCGGCATCCGCATGATCGAGACGGTCTGCGTCGCCTCCTATCACGACTACAAGGCGCAGGGACAACTCGAGGTCCTGAAGGACGTCACGCCCTCCATGCTGGAAAACGACGGCGAAGGCATTTTGATCGTCGATGACCTCACCGATACCGGCAAGACGGCGGCCATCGTCCGCGCCATGATGCCCAAGGCCCATTTCGCCACCGTCTACGCCAAGCCGAAGGGCCGGCCGCTGGTCGACACCTATGTCACCGAGGTGTCGCAGGACACCTGGATCTATTTCCCCTGGGACATGGGGTTCACCTACCAGAAGCCGATTTCCGACCACCAGGGCGGCTGACACGGGCGGCTGACACTCCAGCCCTCACCCCTCCGCCAGCATGGCCACGAGCACGTCGGACTGCGACAAAATTCCGACCAGCCGTCCGTCCTCGTTCGTCACCGGCAAGTGGTGAAGCTCCTCCTCGGCAAACAGCACGATCGCTTCCGAGATCCAGTCTTGCGGCCGCACGGTTCTGACCGGGCTGGTCATGATGTCCTTGACCGTGCCGTTCGGCGCGCTGGCGCCGGAAAACGCCCGCTCCAGCCGGCGCCGGAACCCGATCACCGGCCGCCCCCGCAGCCAGTCGGCGCGGCTCAGAATGTCGGTCTGCGTGACGATGCCAATGACGCGCGCATTGTCGTCGGTCACCGGCAGGGCCTTGATGTGATGCGTCCTCAGCAAATGGTGCGCCTCCGCCAGTGGGTCGTCGGGTGCGACGCCGATCACATCGCGCGACATGACCTGCCCGCAATCGGTCTGGCCGGAACGCCGGCGAAACGAGCGCAGTTCCGTGCGCTTCAGGATCGCTTCGAGATCGTCGCGGTCGATGTCCAGCACCTGGTCGTACTCGTCCAGCACTGCGTCGAGATCGGCGCGATTGAAGCCGACCCGCGCCGAGGGCGGCGGATCGGCGGTGCCGTGAGAGGACAGGGCAGGCTTGGCCGCATGCGGATAGCGCCGTCCGGTCAGGTTGTTGAAGACGAGTGCGGCCAAAAGCAGAAGCACGGAATTGCCGAGCACCGGCCAAAGCACGAAGCCATAACCGAGGTCGTGGACGGCCTGGCCGCCCAGCACCGCGGTCAGGGCGATGGCGCCGCTGGGGGGATGCAGGCAGCGCAGGCTCATCATCAGGGCAATGGCGATGCCGGCGGCAAGCGCCGAGGCGATATAAGGGTCGTCGACAAGCTTTGCCATGCTGACGCCGACAAGGGCTGCGACCGTGTTTCCGCCAAGGATGGACCAAGGCTGGGCGAGCGGACTGGACGGAACGGCAAACAGCAGCACGGCGGACGCGCCCATCGGCGCGATCAGCGCGAGCGGCCAGGACATCTCGCCAGCCACGAGCGTGGCGAGCAGTCCCGTGGCCAGAAGGCCGAGCAAAGCCCCCGTCGCCGAGCGAACCCGTTCCTGGGCGCTGACAAGGCCGGCCTTCGGCAAAAGCCGCTCGATCTGTTTGCGCACCATGAGGCTTGCCCTTTCCGCCATCCTGGCGCCCCCCGCATCCCCTGACCGCATGCGGGACCGGACAGTCTGATAGATCGTGCCGGGCTGGCCAGTCCATATTTTTCGTGAGCGGGCAGCGCGTCGGCCGACGGACGAGCGCTATCCCGAATCAGCCCTTTCACTTCCCGGAAAAGTGCCTATATCGGAGGGCCGAAGGCGTTTTCGGATTGGCTTCCTGTTGCTTTCGGATGATTTTCGCCCACAAAATGGCTTTCGACGCTTCCCTGCGTTTAATTTTGACATGCCAAGTCGGGCTTTTATAAAACTTTTACTTTTATTACGGACGATTAACCGTAATAAAAGTGAGACGGCAAACGACTTCGAAAGGACCACGCCACCGATGCTCGGCCTTCCCGCACGCAAGCGCATCCATGATCGGATTCGCCGCCTTTTCGGCGGAATGCCTTGCCGCGTGCAGGTGGCCGCTCTTCCTTGGCGCGCCGGTGAAAACGGCCTCGAGGTGATGCTCATCACCAGCCGCGGCACCGGCCGCTGGGTGCTGCCCAAGGGCTGGCCGGAAGGCAGCGAACCGCTCTGCGAAGCCGCCAGGCGCGAAGCCGCCGAGGAAGCCGGCCTGTCTGGCAAGATCCTGCCCAGCGAAGCCGGCAGTTTCTACTACCGCAAGGCACGCGATTCGGGCGAGCAATGGCTGTGCGAGGTCCGCGTCTTCCCGATGCAGGTCACCGGTGTCGCCGAAAAATGGCCGGAAGAGAAAAGCCGCAAGCGGCGCTGGTTTTCGCCCCAGGTGGCCGGTCGGCTCGTTGCCGAGCCCGATCTCGGCGCGTTGATCAGAACCTTCCAGGCTCCCGCGACGAACGAAGTCGCCGCCTGAGCGCCAAACGCATGTCATGAAAGGCGGCTAAGCTCCGCTTTCGTGCGGTGTGCTCGCCTTGGAGTTTTGCACTATGGGCCGTCTGGCGTTTTCTGATTCTGGATATGGACATGCCTCCGCCGCCTCGGGACCTATTTTCCCATCCAGGCGTCTGAACCGCCCCTCATCCCCCTGCCGGGACATTCTCCCCATTGACGGGGAGAAGACTGCCCTCATCACGATCTTCGCCAAGGGTCGAGGATGGCGGCTCTCTCCCCGTTTTACGGGGAGAGATGTCCGGCAGGACAGTCAGGGGCAGCATCGCCAACCTTGCGGCCAAATCACCGCCTCAGCCGGCCACTGACGACACCATGGCCGACCGGAAGTCCCGTAAAACCACGCTCGACAAGGACCTCGAAAAGTTCTCCGACGTCGAGGAAGCCTCGATCTTCGTCGCGCGGTCGCTGGTCGCGCCCGGCATTGCGTTGCTGTTCCTGGCGCTCGCAGTGGTCTATGCCGCGCTGACGGTGTCGGGAGCGCCCGGCGCGGTCGTCATCGTCGCGGCCGCCGCGATCGGCGGCTACATGGCGTTGAACATCGGCGCCAACGACGTCGCCAACAATGTCGGTCCCGCGGTCGGCGCCAAAGCCATCACCATGGGCAGCGCGCTGATCATGGCTGCCATTTTCGAAAGCGCCGGAGCACTGATCGCCGGCTGGAACGTCGTTGCGACGATTTCGGCCGGCATTATCCCCCCTGCCCTGATCGATGAACCGGCGTTGCTCGTCCATATGATGATGGCGGCGCTCATCTCCGCCTCGCTCTGGGTGCATTTCTCCACCTGGATCGGCGCGCCGGTGTCCACCACCCATTCCCTCGTCGGCGCTGTACTGGGCGCCGGGCTGGCCGCGGCCGGTATAGGCGCGGTCGACTGGCTCACCATCGGCACCATCGCCTTTGGCTGGGCCGCTTCGCCGCTCATCGGCGGCGCCATGGCGGCCCTGTTTCTGGCCTTCATCGAATCGTCCATCGTCTACCAGGACGACAAGATCGCAGCCGCCCGCCGCAACGTGCCCTTGCTCATCGCTTTGATGGCCGGCAGTTTCGCTGCCTATCTCACATTGCTCGGCATGAATTTCGCAGGCGACGGGGCGTCGCTCGTCTCGGTTGCCGTGGGCGCCGCCACCTTCGTGCTTGCCTGGATCGTCGCGCATCGCCTGGTAAAGATGCAGTCGATCGGCCTGGAAAACCGAAATCAGTCGCTGAAGGTGCTGTTCCGCATCCCGCTCGTGGCCGCCGCCGCCCTTCTCTCCTTCGCGCATGGCGCCAACGACGTGTCCAACGCCGTCGGCCCGCTCGCCGCGATCGTGCATGCGCTGGTCGAGCGCAACATACAGACGGATACCCTCAACATCCCGGTCTGGGTGATGGTGATCGGCGCCATGGGCATTTCCGTCGGTTTGCTGCTTTACGGCCCGCGCCTGATCCGCATGGTCGGCGAGCAGATCACGCGGCTCAACCCGATGCGCGCCTTCAGCGTGGCGCTTGCCACCGCCTTCACCGTTTTGGTGGCGTCGTGGCTCGGCCTGCCGGTCAGCACGACCCACATCGCAGTCGGCGGCGTGTTCGGCGTGGGCTTCTTCCGCGAATGGTATACCGCCAATTCGCAGCAGCGTCGCAACTACATCGAGCGCAAGCGGCTGCGCGAGAACGCTGTTGACGGTGAAGACGAGGACGCCCCCAAGCCGCGCAAGCAGAAGTCCGGCAAGGCCAATTCACAGCAGGAGGTGATCCGCCGCCGGCTCGTCCGCCGCGCCCATGTGCGCACCATCGTCGCCGCGTGGTTCGCAACGGTGCCGGCCGCCGCACTGTTCTCGGCGCTTGTGTTCTGGGCGAGCAGCGTCCTGCTTTGACAGGCCTGCGAAAGCGATATTAGCCGGCTGCGTCTTATCCGCCACTGTCCACAGCGATTCTGCTTCTCCCCGTTATCCACACTTCCAGCACACAAGATGTTGGGGTTCATAAAAACCTCACGAACGAACTCTTGACGACTCACTGGCTCTGAGCGTTTTATGGTTCGGCATGCTTGTGAAGCATGTGTTCGGGCTTGGCCCGGACTGTTGTTTCTCCCCGATTACGCGCGTTCCCGTCGCATTGCACCCGCTCACCCGAGCGGTGGGCAGCGCTGTTTTCGCATGTCGGGAGTTGGCAGCAGAGTCGATTCGCGTTGGTGTAAATTTTTCGGGTAACACTATATTTAGTGTTTGCGGCTAGGGTCTTCGCTAGATACTGTGAGTTGGCTTACGGGCAATGACTCACCAATCAAGCGTTGGATCATGCACCCAGCGAGGGCTCGCTCCGGCCCGCTGCTGCGCCTTTCAGGGCGTGCGGCACTCCGGAGAAGGGTTCGCGGAACAAGGCTCGGCCGTCTTTGCGGCGGCCAGGAAATGCGGAACGGCGTCGCGCGCACGAAATGGGTTAGTTCCCCTGGCGAGACGCTACATATAGATCGAGGAAGAGGACGAGACGATGCGGATCGAACGGCGTTTCACCAAGGCGGGTCAGTCGCGTTATGCGGAGATCGAGTTCCGCAAGGCACTCAGCGAGATCAAGAATCCCGACGGCTCCATCGTCTTCCGGCTCGACGACATCGACGTGCCGGTGCAGTTCTCCCAGGTCGCAGCCGACATCCTCGCCCAGAAATATTTCCGCAAAGCCGGCGTTCCAGCGCGCCTGAAGAAGGTCGAGGAAAACGATGTCCCCTCCTTCCTGTGGCGCTCCGTGGCCGACGAGGCCGAGCTTGCCAAGCTGCCCGAGGCCGAGCGCTACGGTTCGGAGCGCGACGCCCGCCAGGTCTTCGATCGCCTGGCCGGCACCTGGACCTATTGGGGCTGGAAGGGCAAGTATTTCGATTCCGAGGAAGACGCGCTCGCCTTCCGCGATGAGCTTGCCTACATGCTGGCCACCCAGCGCGTCGCGCCGAACTCGCCGCAATGGTTCAACACCGGCCTGCACTGGGCTTATGGCATCGACGGTCCCGGCCAGGGCCATTTCTACGTCGACCCCTTCACCGGCAAGCTGACCAAGTCGAAGTCGTCCTACGAGCATCCCCAGCCGCATGCCTGCTTCATCCAGGGCGTCGCCGACGACCTCGTCAACGAAGGCGGCATCATGGACCTCTGGGTGCGTGAGGCGCGCCTGTTCAAATACGGCTCGGGCACCGGCTCGAACTTCTCCTATCTGCGCGGCGAAGGCGAAAAGCTGTCGGGCGGCGGACGCTCGTCGGGCCTGATGTCGTTCCTCAAGATCGGCGACCGCGCCGCCGGCGCCATCAAATCGGGCGGCACCACCCGCCGTGCGGCCAAGATGGTCGTGGTCGACATCGACCACCCCGATATCGAGCAATATATCGACTGGAAGGTGAAGGAGGAGCAGAAGGTCGCCTCGCTGGTCACCGGCTCCAAGATCGTCAAGCAGCACATGGCCGCCATCATGAAGGCCTGCGTCAACTCCGAAGGCGAGGATGACGACCGCTTCGACCCGGCGATGAACTCCGCGCTCAAGCGCGAGATCAAGGCCGCCAAGAAGAATTCGGTGCCCGAAAACTACATCAAGCGCGTCATCCAGTTCGCCCGCCAGGGCTACACCGCGCTCGACTTCAAGACCTACGACACCGACTGGGATTCGGAAGCCTATCTCACCGTATCGGGCCAGAACTCCAACAACTCGGTCTCGCTGAAGGACGACTTCCTGCGCGCCGTCGAGCAGGATGCCGACTGGCACCTCACCGCCCGCAAGGACGGCAAGGTCATGAAGACGCTCAAGGCCCGCGACCTGTGGGAGAAGATCGGCTACGCCGCCTGGGCGTCGGCCGATCCGGGCCTGCACTTCAACACCACCATGAACGACTGGCACACCTGCGCCTCGGCGGGTGCGATCCGCGCGTCCAACCCGTGCTCGGAATACATGTTCCTCGACGACACGGCCTGCAACCTCGCCTCGATCAACCTGCTGCCCTATCGCCAGACGGGCAAGGAACTTGACGCAGCTCCGGGCCAGAAGGCCGGCGACATCGACATCGCAGCCTATGAGCACACCGTCCGCCTCTGGACCATGGTGCTGGAAATCTCGGTGATGATGGCGCAGTTCCCGTCCAAGGAAATCGCCAGGCTGTCTTACGAATACCGCACGCTGGGCCTCGGCTACGCCAATATCGGCGGCCTGCTGATGACCTCGGGCATTCCGTACGACTCCGCCGAAGGCCGCGCCATCTGTGCGGCGCTGACCGCGATCATGACTGGCGTCGCCTATGCAACCTCGGCCGAAATGGCCGGCGAGCTCGGCGCCTTCCCCGACTACGACCGCAACGCGTCCAACATGCTGCGCGTCATGCGCAACCATCGCCGCGCCGCCTATGGCGACAAGGACGGCTACGAGAAGCTGGCGGTCAACCCGGTTCCGCTGGTTGCCTCCGACCTCAAGCAGCCCGCCCTTGCCGACCACGCCAGGGCTGCCTGGGACCGCGCCATCGAGCTCGGCGAGGAGCATGGCTATCGCAACGCCCAGGCCACCGTCATCGCGCCCACCGGCACGATCGGCCTGGTCATGGATTGCGACACCACCGGCATCGAGCCCGACTTCGCCATGGTGAAGTTCAAGAAGCTCGCCGGCGGCGGCTATTTCAAGATCATCAACGCAGCCGTGCCGGAAGCCCTGCGCACGCTGGGCTACACCGAAAGCCAGATCGCCGAGATCGACGCCTATGCGGTCGGCCACGGCAATCTCAACCAGGCGCCGGGCATCAATCCCGGCTCGCTGAAGGCCAAAGGCTTCACCGACGAGAAGATCGCCGCCGTCAACGCCGCGCTCAAATCCGCCTTCGACATCAAGTTCGTCTTCAACAAGTGGACGCTGGGCGAGGAGTTCTGCAAGCAGGCGCTTGGGCTGACCGATGCGCAGCTCGACGATTTCTCCTTCGAGATGCTGCCCGCCCTGGGCTTCTCCAAAAAGGACATCGAAGCCGCCAACATCCATGTCTGCGGTGCGATGACGCTGGAAGGCGCGCCCTTCCTGAAGCCCGAGCATCTGCCGGTGTTCGACTGCGCCAACCCCTGCGGCAAGATCGGCAAGCGCTATCTGTCGGTCGACAGCCACATCCAGATGATGGCCGCTGCCCAGCCCTTCATCTCGGGCGCCATCTCCAAGACCATCAACATGCCCAACGAGGCGACCGTCGAGGACTGCAAGTCGGCCTATATGCTCTCGTGGAAGCTCGCGCTGAAGGCCAACGCGCTCTACCGCGACGGCTCCAAGCTGTCGCAGCCGCTCAACGCCTCGCTGCTAGCCGACGATGCGGAGGATGAAGACGAGGCCGTCGAGGCCCTGATCGCCGCCCCCGCCGCTGCGAAAGCCGTGCAGGTCACCGAAAAGATCGTCGAGCGCGTGGTGGAACGTCTCTACCGCGAGCGCGAAAAGCTGCCTAACCGCCGCAAGGGTTATACCCAGAAGGCCGTTGTGGGCGGGCACAAGGTCTATCTCCGCACCGGCGAGTTCGACGATGGCCGCATCGGCGAGATCTTCATCGACATGCACAAGGAGGGTGCCGCCTTCCGCGCGATGATGAACAACTTCGCCATCTCGATCTCACTCGGCCTGCAATATGGCGTGCCGCTGGACGAATATGTCGAGGCCTTCACCTTCACCAAGTTCGAGCCGGCCGGCATGGTCATCGGCAACGATGCCATCAAGAACGCCACCTCGATCCTCGACTATGTCTTCCGCGAACTGGCGGTCTCCTATCTCGGCCGCAACGACCTCGCCCATGTCGACACGTCAGACTTCTCCAACACCTCGCTGGGCAAGGGCATCACCGAAGGCAACGCGTCGCCCTTCTCCAAGGGCCTGACGCGCGGCGCCTCCCCGCTCAAGGTCGTCTCGGGCTCGGAACCCAAGGGCTTCGCCGGCGGCTCGGCGACCCCTGCCCGCAGCGCGCCGACGGCGTTCTCGGGCAATGTCCGGCCGATCTCGTCGGCAAGCCTGAAGCCTGTGGTTTCGGAAGTCTCCGACGGCGCCACCGCCTTCAAGCGCGACTATGAGGAAACCGCCCGCGAAACCGAGGCCGCTCCGGCGGTCGAGGACGCGACGCCCGCCGCGGCCCTCTTCACCGACGCCGCCGCCAAGGACGCCGCGGATGCCAAGAAACTCTCCGCCTCCCGCCGCCAGCAGTCGCTGATGCAGGGCTACACCGGCAACGAATGCTCGGAATGCCACAACTTCACCATGGTGCGGAACGGCACCTGCGAGAAGTGCGACACCTGCGGCGCTACGAGCGGGTGCAGCTGAGGTTTGCCTATAATAGGGAGTAAGCGTTGACTGAGCGCACTAGTTCTGAAGCGCTTGCTGACTATAAAAAAGTGATGGGCGATGAACTTGGTGTCATTTTCCATCACTTACTCCAAGAGACTTGGCACTTAAGTTCTGTTTGGGATCAATATGAAACGCTTTATGGCAATAAGGAGCGTATTTCACTTCTGAACGAATCGGGCGGATACTTCTTCCGAAATGTCCAGGATATATTTTTCAATCATGTTTTACTTGGCATATGTAGACTAACCGACCCTCCCCAAAGCGGAAAAAAGGAGAACCTTACCGTTCAGCGATTGCCATTTTTGGTTCGGTCGAGCTGTAAGGAGGCCGTGGTTGAAGCTGTCTCGGATGCAATATCGGCTTCGCAATTCAGCAGAGACTGGCGAAACCGTTTCATCGCGCACAATGATCTTGGCAGATATACTGAAATTTCTCCCCCACTTGAGCCGGCTACGAGGCTTGGAGTGACGGCTGCAATAGTTGCCATTCATGAAGTGCTGCGCCCTATCTGCATGGATTATCGCGAGGGCGATCTCGCTCTGCTCGAGATAGGTAATGACGCTGCATTTAATTTGTTGCATCAACTGAGGCGAGGTCGAGATGCCAAAGACGAGCAACGAAAAAGACTGAGCGCAGGAGACTTTAGAGAATCCGACTATGTCTTTCCTGAGTGGCTGAAGCCGCAGGGTTCGAATCTGCGGTATCAACGAAAACGGAAATAACTTTGGCGTATGGATAAGCTCTGACCGTCCCAAGCTTGGCACCCTGCCTTCTCCCCTTGCGGGAGAAGGTGGCCGAGCCGAGCGCAGCGAGAGCGAGGTCGGATGAGGGGTGATGGACGGAGTGAGCGTCTTGAGATTGCCCGCGCTAACCCAAGCTTCCCCTTCCTCCCATCGCCGCCTCGTTTCTTCCAGCACCCCTCATCCTCCCCTTCGGGGCACCTTCTCCCGCAAGGGGAGAAGGGGACGTCGGCGCTGACGGCGCACTACCGCCAAGGCTGCAAATTCCTGTCTCGTACGAATGCGTTGATGGTATCGCAGACCGAGTTCATTTCCCGCAAGAATCGGCGACGTCGATGCCGGCCTTATCTCCCTCTTGGTGGGGGGATATAGCGGGCGCCTTGTTCTGCCTTCGTCGCGTGTCTGACGCGTCACGGAATGGATTCCCGGGTCGCACTCGGCTTCGCCTCGCTTGCCCAGGAATGACGAAGGTGGGGTTGGCTCGGCCAAGCTCCGACGCTGGCGATTGACATCTGCCACCCCCGCGCCTTCGTCATTCTCGGGTGGAGCCGAGCGCAGCGAAAGCGGAAACCCGGGAATCCATTCCGTGACTTACGAGATACACCTGCGAAGGCAGAAAGGGGCGCCCCCCTTCTCCCCTTGCGGGAGAAGGTGCCCCGAAGGGGCGGATGAGGGGTGTTGGAAGAAACGAGGCGATGGAGGACGGGTGATGAACCGAAAGGCTGGCGGCGGATACTCTCCAGCCTCTCGCTCCGTCCAGCACCCCTCATCCGTCGCCTGATCTCGTCCTTGCTGCGCAAGTCCGAGGGCGACACCTTCTCCCGCAAGGGGAGAAGGAAGAGTGCCAAATCGCAAAAGTTTATCCACACTCCCCACCCCCCGCTCTACACTCCCACCGCGTCGAACAAACGAAAGGAGGCGGCGATGGATTGGGCAGGGGCGATCGACAAGCATCAGGCAGCGCTCAAGCGCCTGCTCGCCCTGCTCGTCGCCATGGCCGGCATGACGGTTACGGTTGGCGAAAGCCAACGTGCCGCCGGCATTGATGTTGGCCAAAACACCCTGCCGCGCCATCTGCATCGCGCCATTCTCCGGCTGCTGCGTCCCGCAGAGGCGGCAGCGCGGCGGCTGATCATTCTCGCCGCGCGCGGCATGATCGTGCCACCGCCGCGCCCGCGTCTTGGACCTTCGCAGCAACATTCCGCCTTCCTGCGCGCGCCCGGCGGCACCGGCATCGTGATGCCGAAAGGAGCCCTGCCGCCCCGCCCCGCGCCCCAGTCCATGGCGTTGCCGCTGCTCGATCCGCTGCGCCTGCCCCGTCACAAGCCGTCGCGCCCGACCGTCGTGCCGCGCATTCGCGGCTTCGGTTTTGGGCTTGACGCGCCCTCGCTTGTCCCGGCCCGACCGGTGCCGGAGCCAGACGATCCGCTCGATGCCGACCGCCTGCGGCTCAGGCTCGCGGCGCTTGGCCGCGCGCTCGACGACCTGCCGCGCCAGGCCCGACGCTTCGTGCGCTGGCGGCAACGGCGGCGGCGTGGGGCGTTTCATCGCCTGTCGCCGCTGCGCGGCGGGCCGCCGCCGGGCTTGCGGGCACGGGGCTTGCGCCATGCCCGCGAGGTCGACCGCACGCTGGACGATGTGCACGGCCTGGCGCTGTGGACGCTGGAGCACCCCGACAGTTCATGACCGGCCGTCGTCTCGACAGAACAGCTGTGTCCGCTGCCGCGCAGCCACGCCTGCGCGCGCCAAAACCGTTGGCCGATTGTGCGCGGTCCGACGTTTCTGTCAGCAAAGTTTCAGCGGAGTTGGACAAATCCGGGAGATGCGGAGCGGGCGGTTCAACGGCTCACCACCGCACTCCCAAAACCGCGCCGACCGCCCTCATCCCGAGGCGCGAGCCTGCAAGACGCTGCAGATCGGGTCAAAATCCTCGAAGGGCGAGCCTCGAAGGACGAACGCCCCGTCAAACGTCAGCCGGGGTCGCTCTATGCCTGCCCTCAGATCAGCCCGTCGGTCCAGGCGACGATTTCGGCCGATGCGGTGCCGAACGCCGTGTCGATGGCCGCGACATAGGCATTGTTCGAGGTGCCGCCGACAGGCGCGCTTGCGGTGAACAGGCGGGAGGCGCGAACCGTGCCGTTGCGGTCGTCGAGGATGCGCACGAACAGCTCGACCTGGGCATGCGTGCCGCCCCGGACATCGACGCCGAAGGTGCGCAGTTCGGTGATGACCTGATAGTCGATCGCCAGCCCGTCGCCGGGCAGGCCCACGCCGGAGAAGCGGCCGGAGCGCTGGAACGTCTCGGCAAGCCGGGCCTGGACGATGCGCGGCAGCCGGTCGGCCCATTGCGCACCGGAGAGATATTCGATCGAGCCGGGCGCGGAGCGGATGACGATCCGCTCGCCATCGAGCGCCTTGAGCGCGGAAGGTTCGGCGATGAGAATCTGCCGGCGGCTGCGCTGGCTGGTGGCGTCGAGGCGGGGTGCGGTCAGCTCATAGGTGTCGAGCGGCGCCGGCCCCCCGCCGGGCAGCAGCGCGCAGCCCGACAATCCGGCCGCCAGCAAGGCAAGAACGGCAAAACGCTTCACCCGATATCCCCCGCGCCTCAGCTGCCGCGCAGTGGCGGCATGCTCGTCATCTGTCATGGTCAAGGCTGTCCCCCCACTCAACGGCGTGCCCGCCCGTCATATTCGCGAACCGCGCCGTCACCGCCGGTAATGATCCGCTGCGGATTGCGTTCCAGGTCCGAAATCGCGTTTTCGATGCGTGTGATCGAACGCCGGCTGTCCTGCACCAGCGCCTCGACGTCGCGCAGCCCCTGGCCGGAGAAGCGCGCCAGCCCGTCTGTGATCGTCGCCATGCGCGAGTTCAGCGTATCGGCGACCTGCTTGTATGCCAGCAAGGTCGAGCGCGCATCGGCGATCAGCCCGTCCGCCTGCCCCGAGCCGAGCAGATTGTCGACCTTGACCAGGATGCCGTCGACCCGCGTCGAGGCCTGGTTGAGCCGGCCGGCCAGTTGCTGCGCGTCGGAGATGATCTGGTCGACATCGTCGGCGCGGTCGCCGATCTTCTCGGTCACCTTGCTGACATCGGCGACGGCCTTGTTGGCGCCTTCGCTGGCCTCGCGAATGCTGTTGAGCGAATCGCGCACCGTGTTTGCGTCCACGCCGTCGAGAATGCCGTCGACCTTGGCGAGCGTCTGCTGCGATTGCTGCGCGAACTGGTTGACCGTCGCAACCGTCCGGTTGACGCCGGTCATGATGTCCTGCAGCTGCTGGCTCGACTGGCTCAGCTCCTGCGTGAAGGCGTCGACATTGGTGACGATCGACGCGATCTTGTCCTTGTCCACGGCATTCAGGATATCCTCGGCCGCGCTGAGCGTACCGTCCAGCTTGCCGGAAACGCCGGCGAGTTCCTCTGAAAGCGCGCTGACGCTGGCGAGAAACTTGTCGATTCCGTCGGCATTGCGGGCCAAGGCATCGGAGAAGGTCTGCGCGTTCTTGGCCGTTTCGGTCAGCGGACCGCGCACGTCGGTGGTGAAGCTCTCCAGCTGCGTGACCACATTGTCGGCGCGGGTGAAGATGTTCTGCGCCATCTGCAGCAGGTTCGTGACCGCCGAGGGGTTGGCGGTGATCTCGGCGATGGTGCCGTTGGCCTCGGCCTCGGCGAGCAGGTTGGGCTCGTTGGTGCTGGCCCCCTTCATCTCGATATTCGCCTGGCCGGTGAGGCCGGCGAGGCCGATATCGGCCTGGGTCGATTTGGTGATCGGCGTCGAGGCGTCGACCTCGGTGTCGGCAATCGCCACTGCGGGGTTGTTGACATCGATATAGACACGGCGCACGTCGCCGACCTTCACGCCGTTGAACATCACGAAGCTGCCGCGGCCGAGGCCCGATGCCGAACCCGGGATCCTGATCCGCAATTGCGTGATCTCGCCGCGGTCGCCGATCGCCGCGCTCCAATAGACGAAGCCGAAGGCGGCGAGCACGGCGACCAGCGTGAAGATACCGACGATGACGTAGTTGGCGCGTGTTTCCATCGTTCAATCAGGCCTTCTCGCGTCCAGAAAGATCGAGCTGGCGCGCGCGTTTTCCGCGAAAATAGGATTTCACCCAAGGTTCTTCGCTCTTGAGCATGTCTTCGATCGTCCCCTCCACCAGCACCTTTTTCTTGCCCAGCACCGCGACACGGTCGCAGACGGAGAACAGGCTGTCGAGGTCGTGGGTCACCATATACACGGTCAGCCCCATCGTATCGCGGAGCTTGGCGACGAGTTCGTCGAAGTCGGCCGCTCCGATGGGGTCGAGGCCGGAGGTCGGCTCGTCGAGGAAAACGATGTCGGGGTCGAGCGCCAGCGCCCGGGCAAGGGCTGCGCGCTTGATCATGCCGCCCGACAATTCGGACGGAAATTTCTGCGCCGCATCGGCGGGAAGCCCGACCAGCTCGATCTTGAGCAAGGCCAGCTCGTCCATCAGCTGTTTCGGCATGTCGAGATATTCGCGCATCGGCACCTGGACGTTTTCCAGAACGGTCAGCGCGGAAAACAGCGCGCCGTGCTGGAAGAGAACGCCGAGCCGCATGTCGATCTTGAGCCTGTCGGTATCGCTCGCCTTGTCGGTGTCGATGCCGAACAGCTTGATCGTTCCCGACTGCTTCTTGTTCAGGCCGAGCACCGTGCGCAGGAGGACCGACTTGCCGGCGCCCGACGCGCCCACGAAGCCGAGGATCTCGCCGCGCGTGATGTCGAGCGACAGTTTGTCGAGAATGACCTTGTCGCCGAACGCGACGGTGACATCACGGGCCGACAGCACGATCTCGTCGCTCTCGGCGTCGGTGGCGTCCAGTTCTCTGATGGCTTCGAGGGTGTCCGTCATGTCAGAAGTCGATAGCCGCGTAGAACATGGCGAACAAGCCGTCGAGAACGATGACGACGAAGATGGATTTGACCACGGAGCTTGTGACCTGCTTGCCCAGCGATTCCGCGCTGCCGCCGACCTTCATGCCCTCCACCGACGCGATGGTGCCGATGATCAAGGCCATGAACGGCGCCTTGATGAGGCCTGCGGCGAGCGTGCTGAAGTCGATGGCGGTTTGCAGCCGGTCCAGAAATGCCGCGGGCGGAATGTCCGAATAGGCCCATGTCGTGACCATGCCGCCGCCAAGGGCTGCGAAATTGGCCAGGATGGTAAGGCATGGCAGCGCCACCATCAGCGCCACGAGACGCGGAAAGACCAGCACGCCGATCGGGTTGAGGCCGATTACCTTCAGCGCGTCGATCTCCTCACGCATCTTCATCGAGCCGATCTCGGCGGTGATGGCGCTGCCGGAGCGGCCGGCAATCATGATCGCGGTGAGCAGCACGCCCATTTCGCGCAGGACGAGCACGCCGACGAGATCGACGACGAAGATATCGGCGCCGAAATAGGAGAGCTGGAAGGCGCCCTGCTGCGCCACAATCGCGCCGACGATGGCCGACATCAGCGTGACCACGGGAATGGCGCCGACGCCCATGCGGTCGATCTGGTTGAAGATCGCAGCGGGATTGATGGAATAGCCGCGGCCAAGCTTCATCTGCGCGCCGCTGATGGTCGAGCCCAGAATATTCATGGCGGCGAGAAAATCGTCGCGCATCTCGTAGACGCCGCGGCCGATGGCTTCCAAGAAACGGATGAGCAGGTTGGGCTGAACGTCCTCGATCTTCTGTTCGCCGCCGCGCGTCGCCTCGGCAATGGCGTTCAACAGGATGTCGGCGACCTCGCTCTTGCCGGAAATGGTGATCTCGGCGCCCTTGGTTTCCATCGACTGGGCCATGCGGTCGATCAGCCAGGCGCCGGCCGTATCCATCTTCTCGATGCCGGCGAGGTCGAGATTGACGCGTTTGCCGGTATTACCAGCCTCGATGCCACGCATATCGGCATCCACCAGCGAGACGGTGCGCGTGGTCCAGATGCCGGTAAAAGCGCATTCGAGCACACCATCGCGCTCTTCCGCCGTGACGGCGGGACGGTGATTGCTTTCAGATGCGCCCGCGCCGCTTGCGTCACGCTTGCCGATGGTCAACATGATTCACTCTTAAACTGCCCGGTGCGAGGTGTCGATTTAGCTCGCAACCCAGCCGGGTTGAAAGGAGCGAATAATTATGGCGCGTTGCATTTCGGTCGAAGCGGAGCGCTTTCCAATCGCAGGAACGTTTACGATCTCGCGCGGTTCCAAGACCGAAGCCGAGGTTCTGGCCTGCACCATCACGCAAGACGGCTTTTCGGGCCGGGGCGAATGTGTTCCCTATCGCCGCTATGGCGAGACCCTGGACAGCGTTCGGCAGAGCCTGGCGTCGGCCAGCGAGGCAATTTGTCAGGGCGCGACGAGACAGGAGTTGCTGAGGCTCATGCCTGCGGGCGCGGCGCGCAACGCCGTCGACTGCGCACTCTGGGACCTCGAAGCCAAGATGACGGGCAAAAGCGTTCAGGACCTTGCGGGCCTGGGTGCACTGAGGCCGCTCACCACGGCATATACGCTTTCGTTGGGCGCACCGGAGACGATGGCAGCGCAGGCACGCGACAACGCATCCCGTCCTCTGCTGAAGGTCAAGATTGGCGGCGGCGCGGAAGACATCGAGCGCATCCGCGCCGTTTCCCAAGCGGCGCCCAATGCCCGAATCATCCTGGACGCGAACGAGGGATGGACGGCTGAGACGTTGATGGAAAACGTGCAGGCTGCGGCCGAACTGGGCGTCGCGCTGATCGAGCAGCCGCTGCCTGCCGGCTCCGATGCAATGCTGGGCGAAATCCCGCATCCGGTGCCGATCTGCGCAGACGAGAGCGTTCATGACAGCGCGACGCTGGAGGCGCTGGTCGGCCGCTACGATGCGGTGAACATCAAGCTGGACAAGACAGGCGGCCTCACCGAAGCGCTTGTCCTGCATAAAAGGGCGCGCGAACTCGGATTTCAGATCATGGTCGGCTGCATGGTCGGCACTTCGCTCGCCATGGCGCCGGCTGTGCTTCTTGCGCAAGATGCGGAATTCGTCGATCTCGACGGGCCGCTGCTTCTGGCGCGGGACCGGGAGCCCGGGCTTCGTTACGAGGGGTCCCTGGTCTATCCGCCCTTGCCGGCTTTGTGGGGATAGCGTCGGCTGTAAAGCACCATCCCCAGCGCGATGGCTGACACCCCTGCCATGACATAAAAGCCGTTCTGCTCGAAACGCTGGTAGAGCGGGCCGGAGATGAGCGTGACAGCGGCCATCGCCATGCCATTGGCGAAATACGCGACGGCCTGCGCCCTGCCCGTCTTCTCTTCGGCGATGCTCTCAGCGATCAGTTTCTGCAAGCTGATGAGCATCAGGCCAACGGTGAAGGCATGCAGCGACTGGGCGAGGAAGAAGCCGACAGTGCCCAGGCCGAGCGGAAGGACGAGCGGATAAAGGCACCAGCGCACAATCGACATGGCCGCCGACACCGCAAGCATCATTCCAACGCTGCGCCGCCCGAAGACACGGTTGAACGCGAGAAACATGCCCACTTCCGCGACCACCGCCGAGGTCCAGAGCGCGCCGATCATGGGAGAGCTTAGACCGATCGACCTCCAGTAGATCGAGCTGAAGGCATAGAGAAAGCCGTGGCTGCCGACGATAAGGCCGGCCGCGATGACCAGCAGCAGCAAACGCGGCTCGAACAGGGCGTCGTCAACCTTTTGCAAAGAGACATCGGGCACAGGCATGGCTTTTCGCGGCGGCCCCAGCCGGGGTGCGAACAAAGTCGCGGCGAGCCATGCGACAAATGTCAACGAAATCATGATCGGCACCGACCCAACCCCGGCAACGGCAAGGATGAGCCCGCCGACGAAATTGGCGCAGAAATAGGCGATAGAGCCCCAAATCCGCATGCTGGTGTAATTCGAACGGAAACGCCGAACGCCCGACAGCGCCAGAGAATCGGTGACGGTGGCATGCGGCGTCATGAAGATCGCCAGCAGCAGCGAGACGATCAGGACCGTCAGATAGGAATGATCGAGAAAATAGCCCAGCGACACGATAAGCGACCCGCCGGCCAGGACGATCATGACATTGGCGCGATCCCTCGCACGATCGGCGAAGGCGGTGATCAGCGATGTCGTGAATCCGCGCAGGAAGATCGGGGCGCCCAGGATCACGGCGATCTGCTCCGGTCCGAGCCCATTGGCTTCAAGCCACAGCGGAAGATAGGGCAAATGGATACCGCCAGAGAGAAATCCGGCGGCATAGATGAAGGACATCCGCAGCTCGAAAGCGCGCGGCCTGACCATCTGTTCGGCTGTTAGCGGCGGAAGCGACATGACCCGGATTCACGGCGCGATTCCTGCGCCTCAAGGTGCTGTATCACGCATGGGTTTGGCTGATAAGCCGTTGGTCCAACGGATAATTTCAAACGACTTCGACAGTGCGAGGTTGCCAGTCCGTATGCCTGTTCGTTAGGGTCGGCGGAAACAAGGGAGCGTGATCATGGACCTGGGTATTCGCGGCAAAAAAGCGATCGTCTGCGCCTCGAGCAAGGGCATCGGCAAGGGATGTGCCGCGGCATTGGCGGAAGCCGGCTGCGACCTGACGCTGAACGCGCGCAGCGCCGAAGTGCTGGCGGTGACCGCGAAAGAGCTTCGCAAGACCTATGGCGTTGCCGTGAACGAGGTCGCGGGCGATATCTCGCGACCCGAGATCCAGGAAGCGTTGCTCGCCGCCTGTCCGCAGCCCGACATATTGGTCAACAACAATGGCGGCCCGCCCTTCCGCGATTTCCGCGAACTCGACCGCGCGGCAATCCTGCAGGGCGTTACCCAGAACATGGTGACGCCGATCGAACTGATCAAAGCCGTCATCGACGGCATGGCGGAGCGGCGTTTCGGCAGGATCGTCAACATCACCTCGCTCTCGGTCTATCAGCCGATCCCGGGCCTCGACCTTTCGTCGGGCGCACGCGCGGGCCTGACCGCCTTCCTCGCCGGCGTTGCCCGAACCGTCGCCGACAAGAACGTGACGATCAACCAATTGCTGCCGGGGAAGATCGACACCGACCGCCTGCGCGGCCCCCACAAGCCGGGAAGCGTCGAGACACCGGAGGAGGCCGAAGCGCGCAAGAAGCGGATCAGCGCGGACATTCCCGCCGGCAGGCTCGGCACCTCTGAGGAGTTCGGCCAGATCTGCGCATTCTTCTGCTCGGTTCATGCCGGATACCTTACCGGCCAGAACATCCCCATCGACGGCGGACACTATGTGAGCGCATTCTGACGCGGCGGCTCCCGACGCTTCGCAAACTCTCGCCAGACCGCTTGATAGCTCAGGCGCTCTGGGACAAAAGTCGGCCGCTGCCGACCGGTCCGGCAGGACAAGGACATACGTGCGATGAATACACCCGAGACAGACAAGAAAGCCGACTTCGACGAGGCGGCTCTGTTCTTCCACAAATACCCGACTCCGGGAAAGCTGGAGATTCAGGCGACGAAGCCGCTCGGCAACCAGCGCGACCTTGCTCTTGCCTACTCGCCCGGCGTCGCCGCGCCGTGCCTTGCGATTCGCGACGATCCGGACACCGCTGCCGATTACACGGCCCGAGCCAACCTCGTCGGCGTCGTCTCCAACGGGTCGGCCGTCCTGGGTCTCGGGAATATCGGACCGCTCGCTTCCAAGCCGGTGATGGAAGGCAAGGCCGTCCTGTTCAAGAAATTTGCCGGCATCGACGTCTTCGACATCGAGATCGACGCCCCCGAGATCCACCGCATGGTCGAAACCGTCGCAGCCCTGGAGCCGACTTTCGGCGGCATCAATCTCGAGGACATCAAAGCGCCCGAGTGCTTCGAGGTCGAGGAACAGCTCAAGGCGCGCATGGGCATTCCGGTGTTCCATGACGACCAGCACGGCACAGCCATCATCGTTGCCGCCGCCGTCCTCAACGCGCTGGAGTTGGCCGGCAAGGACATAAGCAAGGTCAAGATCGTGACCTCCGGCGCCGGCGCGGCCGCTCTCGCCTGCCTCAACCTGCTCGTCTCGCTCGGCGCCGAGATCGGCAACATCTGGGTCACCGACCGTTTCGGCGTCGCCTATAAGGGCCGCGTCGACGAGATGGACCGCTGGAAGGACCCTTACGTCAAGGATACCGAGGCGCGCACGCTGGCCGATGTGATCGGCGGCGCAGACGTCTTCCTCGGCCTGTCGGCTGCGGGTGTACTGAAGCCCGACTTGCTGCATCTCATGGCCGACAAGCCTCTGATCCTCGCGCTCGCCAACCCAAATCCCGAGATCATGCCGGAGGCAGCGCGTGCGGCGCGGCCCGACGCGATGATCTGCACCGGACGCTCCGATTTTCCCAATCAGGTCAACAACGTCCTCTGCTTCCCGTATATTTTCCGCGGTGCGCTCGACTGCGGCGCGCGCGCCATCAACGAAGACATGAAGATGGCGGCGGTACGCGCAATCGCAGCCCTTGCACGCGAGGAACCATCGGATGTCGCCGCGCGAGCCTATTCGGGCGAGACGCCAATCTTCGGGCCGGATTTCCTGATCCCCTCGCCCTTCGACCCACGCCTCATCCTGCGCATTGCGCCGGCCGTCGCCAAGGCAGCCTGTGAAACCGGCGTAGCAAACCGCCCGATCGCCGACATGGCGGCCTATGTCGAAAAGCTGACGCGATTCGTGTTCCGCTCCGGCCTGATCATGAAGCCGATCTTCTCGACGGCGAAGGCGGCATCGGCGAAACGCGTCGTCTATGCCGATGGCGAGGATGAGCGCGTGCTGCGCGCGGCCCAGGTGGTGCTGGAGGAAGGCATCGCCCAACCGATCCTGATCGGCCGCCCGCAGGTCATCGATGCGCGTCTCGAGCGCTATGGCCTGCGCATCCGGCGCGGCACCGATTTCGACTTCATCAACCCGGAGGACGATCCACGCTACCGCGTCTATGTCGACCTGCTGATTGAACTCGGCGGACGACGCGGTGTCACGCCCGAAGCCGCCCGCAACATGGTGCGCACCGACAACACCGTAATCGCTGCGCTCGCGGTGAAACGCGGTGAGGCGGAGGCCATGATCTGCGGCCTCGAAGGCCGCTTCGCCCGGCATCTGCGGCAGGTGAACCTGATCATCGGCCCGCGTCCGCATATTACCGATCACGACCTCTCCACCCTGTCGATGCTGATCTCGCAGCGCGGCGTGCTGTTTCTGACCGACACCTATGTGACGATCGATCCGAGTGCCGAGGAAATCGCGGAGATGACAATCCTCGCGGCCGAGGAAATCCGCCGCTTCGGCATCGAGCCCAAGGCAGCGCTTCTGTCTTATTCCGACTTCGGATCGCGCGATGCCGAAAGCGCGCAAAAGATGCGCAAGGCCGCCCAGATTCTCGCAAGCCGCGTGCCCGACCTGGAATGCGACGGAGAAATGCATGCCGATTCCGCACTGTCTGAAGCGCTCCGCCAGCGGGTCTATCCGCATTCGCGGCTGACGGGCGAGGCCAATCTGCTGGTGTTTCCGAGCCTCGACGCAGCCAACATCACATTGACGGCGCTGCGGACGATGCTGGATGCGCTGCATGTCGGACCGATCCTGCTCGGCACAGACAAGCCCGCTCATATCCTGACCCCGTCGGTCACCTCGCGCGGCGTGGTCAACATGACCGCGCTCGCAGTGGCGGAAGCCGCGCATAAGGCGCAGGCGACGCTCATCGAAACCGCCTGACCTCGTCAGGCGGAAATTCGCATCGGGACTCCCGCTATCAAGGGCGCCGGGCCAATGTTCCTTCCCGACCGAGAAGCGGCAGGAGATCGGCGAGCTCCGGCCCCTGCTCCCGCCCGGTGAGCGCAAGCCTCAATGGCATGAACAGCGCCTTGCCCTTGCGGCCGGTGGCTTCCTTGACCTTACCGGTCCAATCCCGCCAGACAGAGCCGTTCCAGGGCTCTTCCGGCAGCAAGTCGAAGGCATCGCGCAGAAAGATGCGGTCGTCGATCGGCAGGGCCGGCAGTTCGTCAGGTCCGTCGCGCAGGATACGCCACCAGATGGCGGCATCCGAGACTTTCTCGAGATTGCCGCGCACGGCCAGCCAGAAGGCTTCCGCCCGTTCGTCCGAAATGCCGAGTGCGGCAAGCCGGTCACGCACCGCCTCGAAGGGCATGGCGTGCAGCAGCGCCTTGTTGAGCACGACGAGTTCGTCGGGGTCGAATTTCGAGGCGGATTTCGACGTCGAAGCAGGCTCGAACTTTTCCGCAAGCTCGTCCATCGATGCCATTGCGGAGACGTTCTCGGAGGTGCCGACCAGAACCGCCAGCGATGCGACCGCCATCGGCTCGATGCCTTCGCTGCGCAGGCTTTCGATGGAGAGCGCACCGGTGCGCTTGGACAGTCCCTCGCCCGATGTGGTGGTCAGAAGATTGTGATGACCGAAGACCGGCGGTTCGGCGCCCAGCGCCTTGAACAAGGCGATCTGCACGCCGGTGTTGGTGACATGATCGTCGCCCCGGATGATGTGGCTGACGCCCATATCGATGTCGTCGACCACCGAAGGCAGCGTGTAGAGATAGGTGCCGTCGGCGCGAACCAGAACCGGATCCGACAGCGAGGCGAGATCGACGGTCTCTTCGCCGCGAATGAGGTCGTTCCAGGTGATCTCGGTGCGCTCGGTCTCGAACGGGTCGGCGGTGAAATTGGGCAGCAGGAAGCGCCAATGCGGCTTGCGACCCTCGCTTTCGAGTTCCGCGCGCTCGTCGGCGGTGAGCTTGAGCGCTTCGCGGCCGTAGACGGGCGGCAGGCCGCGCGTCCGCCGCACCTTGCGGCGCAGGTCGAGCTCTTCGGGCGTCTCGTAGCAGGGATAGAGCACTCCCGCCGCCTTCAGCCGCTCCATCGCGTCGGCATAAAGGTCGAAACGCCTGGATTGATACTCGGTGGCATCCGGGAAGATACCCAGCCAGTGGATGTCGTAGAGGATTCCGTCGGCATATTCCTGCTTCGACCGCTCGACGTCGGTGTCGTCGAAGCGCTGGATGAAGCGGCCCTTGTTTTTGAGCGCGAACAGCCAGTTGAACAGAGCGGTGCGGGCATTGCCGATATGGATGCGGCCGGTGGGCGACGGGGCGAAACGAACGGTTACTGTCATGGTCGGGCCGTAGCCGATGCTTTCTCAGTTGACAAGGGAGGCTTCCAAAGCCCGGGCCGGCTATAAAAGCCGGAAGCAGCGAAAAAAAGGCGGCGGACGCGCCGCCGCCTCTTTCAGGCCCGCAATCAGGCCAGGCCCTGGGTCAATTCCAGCGCCTGCCGCTCGAACAGGCGCCGGTAGATGCCGCCATTGCGCCGCACCAGTTCGGCGTGAGTGCCCTCCTCCACGACACGACCACGGTCGAAGACCAGAAGCCGGTCGAGCGACCGCACCGTCGACAGGCGGTGGGCGATGACCAGCGTGGTGCGGCCGACCATCAGCCGCTCCATAGCCTGCTGGATCAGCACCTCCGATTCAGAATCCAGGCTCGAGGTCGCCTCGTCCAGAATCAGGATCGGCGCATCCGCGAGGAACGCCCGCGCGATGGCGACGCGCTGACGCTCGCCGCCCGACAGCTTCACCCCCCGCTCGCCGACCAGCGTGGCGTAGCCCTTGGGCAGCCGCATGATGAAGTCATGCGCGCTGGCAAGCTTCGCGGCATGCTCGATCTGAGCCATCGTCGCATCCGGCCGGCCATAGGCGATGTTCTCCGCCAGCGACCGGTGGAACAGGATGGGCTCCTGCTGCACGATGGCGACCTGCGAGCGCAGCGAGGACTGCGTGGCATCGGCGATGTTTTGGCCGTCGATCGTGATCCGGCCACCGCTGACATCGTAGAGCCTCTGGATGAGCTTGACGAAGGTCGTCTTGCCCGATCCGGAATGACCCACGAGACCGACGCGCTGGCCTGCCGGGATCGACACCGAGAAGTCGCGATAGAGCGGCTGAAGGTGATTTCCGTAATGGAAAGTCACATTCTGGAACTCGATCGCCCCGTCGCGAATATCGATCTCCGCTGCACCAGGCTTGTCGGCGACGCCCAGATGCTGGGCATGCAGGTCCACCAGTTCCTCCATGTCGTTCACCGAACGCTGGAGGTTGCGGATGTGCATGCCGACATCGCGCAGATAGCCCTGCAGGACGAACAGCGATGTCAGCACGAAGGTGATGTCGCCCGCGCTCGCCTGGCCGGACGACCAGAGGAACAGCGCGAAACCGATCACCGCCATGCGCAGGACAAGCAGCGTCACGCCCTGAACCGTGCCGTTTATGGTGCCGCGCGTCCATGTGCGGCGCGTGCGTTTGCTCCACTTGTCGATGACCTTGCCGAGCCGCGCATCCTCGCGATGCTCGGCGCCGAAGCCCTTGACCACCGCGCTGCAGCTGACCGCATCGGCCATGGCGCCGCCGAGCTTGGTGTCCCAGGCATTGGCGAGGCTGGCGGCCGGCGCGACATAGCCCAGGGACAAGGTGACGGTCAGCGCGACATAGGCGAGCGACCCTATCGCGACGATCAGGCCCATCATCGGCCAGTGCCAACCCAACAGCAGCGTCGAGCCGATCAGCATCACGAAGGACGGCAGAAGCGCGATCAGGATCGTGTCGTTGAGCAGGTCGAGCGCCCACATGCCGCGCGTCACCTTGCGAACGGTCGAGCCGGCGAAGCTGTTGGCGTGCCAGTCGGTCGAAAAGCGCTGGATGCGGTGGAAGGCATCGGCACCGATGTCCTTCATCATCCGCAGCGTCAGCGTGACGATCGCCTGGAACGCCAGATGGCGCACCACGACGGCCGACAGCGACAGCAGCAGCATCGTTACAAACGCTGCGAGCGCGCTGTTCCAGTTTGCCGGATCGCTTGCCGTTCCCGAGGCGACGGCGTCCACCAGGCGCCCGGAATAGAGCGGCGTGAGCACGTCGGCCAGCGTGGACGTCAAAACAAGGACGACGATGAAGGTGAGGCGCAGCGGCTGCAACTGCCAATGCTGCATCGTGAAGCCGAGGACGGAACGGAATGCGCCACCGCGCAAGACAAAGCGAAAACGTGACATGACGAACAAAGACGCGAAAAAACAGCGTCATCCCTTGGGAAGGATCGGAAAGCGACAAAGTTGGAAAAATCGTGTCGCGGTTCAGAGCGCCTGACGGTCAGGCGCGGGGTTCAAAGGGCGCGATAAAACTTCGCGGTCTGAACCATGGGAGACGATGCGGGTACTGGCATGCAAACCTCCCTTTCTGGAGACACGATGGAAAATCGCTATAGCCTATAGGACGGTCGAAGCCAACCCCGACCGGCAAGAAACTGAACAAGCGTGGGCCGGCATGTAGAAAATTTTCGGGATGGCCATGAATGAATAAAGCTCTTCCTGTCTGTTCCTGTATGGCGATCTTGCGCTAAAGCTCGCCACCCAGAGAGACGAGGATTGCGAATGCTGAGGCTTATCGGTGCGTTCAGGAATTCGGCGCGTGCGTTTCGCAGGTTGCTGGGCAGCGAAGCGGCGTTCCAGCAGGAGGTGGTTCTGCTGCTGGCGGCGATTCCGGTCGGCTGGTTCGTCGCCACCTCCTGGCGCAGCTATGCCCTGCTCATCGGCGTGATCCTGCTCCTGATGTTGGTAGAGGTGCTGAACACGGCTATCGAAGCGGCCTGCGACGCGGTCTCCAGCGAGTTCCATCCGGAGATCCAGTTGTCCAAGGACTGCGGTTCCCTGGCCGTGCTGATCACGATCCTGATTGCCGGCGCGGTCTGGGCTATCGCTGTCATCGAGCGTATCGTCGGCGGCCCGATATGAACGGAAGAAGCATGGCCCCTGTCAAAACCGAGCTTGAGCGCCGTCTTGGGCTACCAGACGATCTGAAATGGCTTTTGGCGCGCTATCCGCGCAGCGAGTGGGTGCAGCACGACAATATCGGCGGCATGGCTTCGTTCTGGCTGCAGCGGCACGACATGTTCCGCGAGTTCGGCACGCTCTTGACCGGCGGCATAGCCGACTACCGGGAAGAACGGCTGAGCGCTCCGGATTTCGCCCGCTGGTTCGCACCCCGTCTCAACCGCTTCCTGGGAGATTTGGATGGGCATCACAATGTCGAGGATCATCATTATTTCCCGGCCTTCGCCCGAGCCGAAAGCCGGCTTAAGCGCGGGTTCGAGATTCTGGATGCCGACCATCACAGCATTCACGAGGCGCTGGAACGCAATGCCGAAACCGCCAATGGCTTCATCCGCGCCCTGCAGGAGAGCGAAGACCGACAGCGTTTCGCCGCCGATGCCTATGCCCTGGAGAACGAGCGGCTGGTGGCGATGCTGACCCGGCATCTCACTGATGAGGAAGACCTGATCATCCCGCTGATGCTCGATCGCGGCGACGACGCGCTCACCTCCGCCTAGGCAATCTTCTGGCGCTTCGCCAGCTTGTGCGCCGCAATGGCCGCGATAACAGCCACGACAAGTCCGATACCGAGACCGATGAACAGCTTTTCATGCCGCAGCAGCGCCTTGCCGAGGATCTGTTCCGCGCCAAGGCCGAAGAAATAGCCGAGCGTCACAAACAGTGCCGCCCATGCAGCCGATGACGCCGCGTTGAACACCAAAAAACGCCAGACAGCGATGCCGGAGAGCCCGGCAGCGACACCGCCCACCAGCCGCATGCCGTAGATGAAACGGTTGGACAGCACGAACAAGTCCGGGTGCTTCCTGACCATCTCGTAGGCATGGCTGAAGCCGGGGCGTTCGCGCATCGCAAGCACGCGCGGGTGATCGGAAAAGCGTCGGCCAAGCACGAAGAATCCGGTATCGCCGATAAAGGCACCCATGAAAGCGGCGATATAGACCGCCGCCGTATGCAACACATGCTGGTGAGCGAAAAAGCCGCCGATGATGGCGACGCTTTCGCCTTCGGCGATGCAGCCGATGAAGACGACGATCAAACCATAGCGCTCGATGAGGAAATGCAGCGTGTCGGTCATGCGCTGGTCTTCCCGCCCTGCTTTTCGATGCGGTCGAGCTGCGCGGCTATTCTGGCGAACTCCTCCCGCATTGCGATAATTTCCTGGCGCCGCAACTCATCAAATTTTTCGTGCAAGGCCATGATTTCAATCTCGGATTTCAGGTTGACCGCATAGTCGTGAGAAGCGTCGACACGATCCCGTTCGGCCTGGCGGTTCTGCGACATCATGATCACCGGCGCCTGAAGCGCCGCGAGCATGGAGAGGATCAGGTTGAGGAAAATGAAGGGATAGGGATCGAAGGCATCGCCGGCAAGAAGGTAGACGTTTCCGACCGTCCAGATCAGCAGGAATACCAGAAACGTGATGATGAAGCTCCAGGAGCCGCCAACACGCGCAATGACATCGGCAAGCCGTTGACCCTTGCTCTCGGATTTATCGAGGTGGTCGTTGACGTTCTGCGTGACCGCGTGGCGATCGATTGCACTCTGCAACACCTTCTGGTCCAGTTCGCTGAGACTATCCGGGCGCCGGGTCAACCAGCGTTCCGCAAGATCCTCTACTGTCTTGGCCATGAACTCGTCCCTCCCGCAGCGATGCTACCTTATACGGAGAGACCTGCAAGACAGCCACCAAAACGGCTGCATGGTACCAACCATCACATCCTGAAGGCCTGAACATTCGCTGGAACGCAGTGGCACAAACGAACCGTGTTGCTCCATCGCCGGCCTCGCGCTAAACCCCAGAAATGATGAAAAAGTCCGATCCTGATATCCTCCGCATCGCGGTCGCCCAGCTCAACCCGACCGTGGGCGACATCGCCGGCAATCTTGCCAAGGCGCGGGAAGCGCGCGCGGATGCCGCGCGCCAGGGCGCGGATCTCGTTTTGTTCACCGAACTGTTTCTGGCCGGCTATCCACCCGAAGACCTCGTGCTCAAGCCGGCATTCCTGAAAGCCTGCGAGGATGCGGCCGACAGCATCGCTAGCGACACGGCGGATGGCGGTCCCGGGATCATTATTGGCGTGCCGCTCAAGCGCAAGAGCGGGATCCACAACGCCGTCATCGTGGCCGATGGCGGCAAGGTCATCGCCGAACGCTACAAGATCGATCTGCCAAACTATGGCGAATTCGACGAGAAGCGCGTGTTCCAGCCCGGCCCGGACATGCCGGGACCTGTCAACTATCGTGGCGTGCGGCTGGGCATCCCGATCTGCGAGGACATCTGGGGCGAGCTCGGCGTCTGCGAAACGCTGAGCGAGAGCGGCGCGGAAATCCTGCTGGTGCCCAACGGCTCGCCCTATTATCGCGGCAAGGTCGACATAAGGCATCAGGTCGCGATCAGGCAGGTGATCGAGACCGGACTGCCGATGCTTTACGCAAACATGCTGGGCGGGCAGGACGAACTGGTCTTCGACGGCGCGTCATTCGCGATTTCCGCCGACAAGTCGCTGGCTTTCCAAATGAGCCAGTTCGAGGAGACGGTGGCGCTGACCACCTGGAAGCGCCGCCGCGCCGCCGAAGGCGCGCAAGCAGAAGACTTTGATGGCTGGGACTGCACGGACGGGCCAATGTCGCGCATTCCTGAAAAGGAAGAGGCCGACTATCGCGCCTGTCTTCTCGGGCTGCGGGACTACGTCAACAAGAACGGTTTCAAGAACGTCGTGCTCGGCCTGTCGGGCGGCATCGATTCGGCGATCTGCGCGGCCCTTGCCGTCGATGCCCTGGGCGAAGAGCGGTTGCGGGCCGTGATGATGCCATACCGCTACACCTCCAAGGATTCGTTCAAGGATGCCGAGGATTGCGCCAAGGCGCTGGGCTGCCGCTACGACATCGTGCCGATCTTCGAGCCGGTGGACGGCTTCATGAAGGCGCTGGAGCCGCTTTTCGAAGGCACCGAGCAGGGCATTACCGAGGAAAATCTGCAGAGCCGCGCGCGCGGCACCATCCTCATGGCGATTTCCAACAAGTTCGGGTCGATGGTGGTGACCACCGGCAACAAGTCGGAGATGTCGGTGGGCTACGCCACGCTGTATGGCGACATGAATGGCGGATTCAATCCGATCAAGGACCTCTACAAGATGCAGGTCTACGCGCTGTCGCGCTGGCGCAACGCCAATGTGCCTGCGGGTGCGCTCGGCCCATCGGGAATCGTCATCCCCACCAACATCATCGACAAGGCGCCTTCGGCAGAGTTGCGCGAGAACCAGACCGACCAAGATTCTCTGCCGCCCTATCCGGTGCTGGACGATATCCTCGAATGCCTGGTGGAGGGCGAGATGGGGACGGAAGAGATCGTAGCGCGTGGCCATGACGAGGCGACTGTGCATCGCATCGAACATCTCCTCTACATCGCCGAATACAAGCGCCGCCAGGCAGCACCGGGGGTGAAGATCACGCGCAAGAATTTCGGCCGCGATCGTCGCTATCCGATCACAAACAGGTTCAGAGACAGGGGATAAGCCCTTGTCTTTGAAAGAAGAACGGTTGGAAATCAGCTTCGATCCGGCGCGCATCGACATCGCCGAAACCAGCCGGCTGATGCGCGAAACTTACTGGGGAGCAGGTCGAACGCTGGAACTGGACCGCGTGGCTTTCGAGAACTCGCTTTGCGTAGCGGGTTACCTCAATGGCAAGCAGGTGGCTTTCGGCCGGGCGATCACCGATCATGCGCTGTTCGCGCATATCTCCGACATTCTGGTCTGGCCGGAGCACCGCGGGCATGGTTTCGGCGTGGCACTGGTCGAGGCTTTGCTGAACCACCCGACAATCGCGAAAGTCCCGTCGGTCAGCCTCAACACCGCCGATGCGCATAGTTTATACGAGAAATTCGGCTTCAAGCGCGTGGCCGACGGTATGCATATGAAGCGCATGAGGCAGCTGCCAAGCGCGCAGAGCCAGGGATAGCAGATGCTGGGATTTGTCCGCGAGAACGGTCGATGGATCGCGGGCGGCTTTCTGCTGACGCTCGGTTCGACCTTTGGCCAAACCTCCTTCATTTCGCTCTCTGCCGGCCATATCCGCGAGGAATATGGCCTGAGCCATGGGGGTTTCGGCACGGTGTATATGGTGGCCACGCTGGCGAGCGCCTTCACGCTCCCCACCTTCGGCCAGATCGTCGACCGCAGGACTGTGCGCAATGTTGTCCTGCTGGTGGTGCCGATGCTCGGTGTGGCGGCTTTGGCCATGGCGCTGTCGCAGCATCTCGTAACGCTGCTGATCGCTATCTACCTCCTGCGCCTGTTCGGCCAAGGCATGATGGTTCATGTCGCCTATACGGCTGCCGCCCGGTGGTTTTCGGCCCAGCGCGGCCGCGCGCTGTCCTTCATCATCCTCGGTCACAATGCGGGCGATGCCGTGTTGCCGTTCTGCTTCGTCTCCATCGTAGCCGCAATCGGCTGGCGAAACGGCTGGCTGCTTGCCGCCGGCATACTGGTCTTCGCCGCCCTGCCCGTCATCGCCATGCTGGTGAGGATCGACCGCCAGCCCAGTGCATCCGAGCCGCCGCGCCGGATCGTCGATGCGCGAGACTGGACGCGCAGGGAAGTCGTGCGCGACCCGGTTTTCTACCTCGCCATGATGGGCGTGATGGCACCGGGCTTCATCGTCACCACCGTGTTCTTCCATCAGGTCTATCTGGTGGAGTTGCGTGGCTGGTCGTTGGAACTGTTTGCCGCGTCCTTTGCGCTGACCGCCCTTGTGAATTCGGGTTTTACGCTCGTTTCGGGCCAGTTGATCGACCGCTTCTCCGGCGTCGCGCTGTTTCCTTACGTACTGTTGCCTTTGGGAGCGGCGTGTTTCGTCCTCGGACTGGTCGAGGCGCAGTGGGCGGTTGCCGCCTTCATGATCTTCCTCGGCATCTCCAACGGCCTGACCACGACGCTGTTCGGCGCGGTCTGGCCGGAAATCTATGGCCTGAAGCATCTAGGCTCGATCCGTGCGCTGATCGTCTCGGCAACGGTTTTTGCCTCGGCGGCAGGCCCTGGCCTGACCGGCGTCCTGATCGATGCCGGAGTGCCCTACCCGGCGCAGATCGTCGCCATGGGCCTCTACTGCGTTCTGATCTCGGGCGTGCTGTTCTACGTCACGCGCCGCGTCGAAGCGCGCGCGGCAGTCTGACCAAGGATTGACAAGAAAGGCGCCGGATCGCTCCGACGCCTTTCTTCGATCGCCAATTCGCAAAGCTTCAGGCTGCGTCGGCAGTCTTCTTGTCCTGGGCCGGCACGCTCTTCTTGAGCAGGTCGGACACCAGGAACGCCAGATCGATCGCCTGATCCGCATTGAGGCGGGGATCGCAGTGGGTGTGGTAGCGGTCCTGCAGTTCCTCGTCGCGGATGGCGCGGGCGCCGCCGGTGCATTCGGTGACGTTCTTGCCGGTCATCTCGACATGGACGCCGCCGGGGTGAGACCCTTCCGCGCGATGGATTTCGAAGAAGCTCTTCACTTCGCTCATGATCCGGTCGAACGGACGTGTCTTGTAGCCTGCGGCCGTGATGGTGTTGCCGTGCATCGGATCGCAGGACCAGACCACCTTGCGGCCTTCCTTCTGCACCGCGCGGATCAGCTTGGGCAGATGGTCGGCGACCTTGTCGGAGCCGAAGCGTGCGATCAGGGTCAGACGGCCCGGCTCGTTTTCGGGGTTGAGCAGATCGATCAGTTGCAACAGACCATCCGGCGACAGCGACGGGCCGCATTTCAGGCCGAGCGGGTTCTTGATGCCGCGGCAGTATTCGATATGCGCATGGTCGGGCTGGCGGGTGCGGTCGCCGATCCAGATCATGTGGCCCGAGGTTGCGTACCAATCGCCCGAAGTCGAATCGACGCGGGTCAACGCCTCTTCGTAACCGAGCAGGAGAGCTTCGTGGCTGGTGTAGAAATCGGTCTCGCGCAGCGCGTAATTGTGCTCCGAGGTGATGCCTACGGCCCGCATGAAGTCCATCGTCTCGGTGATGCGGTTGGCCAGCACCTCGTAGCGTTCGCCCTGCGGGCTGTTGGAAACGAAGCCGAGCATCCACTTGTGCACGTTCTCAAGGCTGGCATAGCCACCCTGGGCGAAGGCGCGCAGGAGGTTGAGCGTGGCTGCCGATTGCCGGTAGGCCATTTCCTGACGCGCGGGATCAGGCACACGCGACTTCTCGTCGAAGTCGATGCCGTTGATGATGTCGCCGCGATAGGACGGCAGGGTCACGTCGCCCTTGGTCTCATTGTCGGACGAGCGCGGCTTGGCGAACTGACCGGCGATGCGGCCGACCTTCACCACGGGCTGCGACCCGGCGAAGGTGAGCACGACCGACATCTGCAGGAACACGCGGAAGAAGTCGCGGATGTTGTCCGCGCCATGTTCCGCAAAGCTCTCCGCGCAATCCCCGCCCTGGAGCAGGAAGGCTTCGCCATTGGCCACGGCAGCAAGCTGTTTCTTCAGCTTGCGCGCCTCACCTGCAAAAACAAGCGGCGGAAAGGTCGCGAGACGAGCCTCGGTTTCGGCAAGCGCTGCCGCGTCCGGAAAGGCCGGCACCTGCTGGATGGGCATGCCTCTCCAGGAATTCGGTGACCATTTCGTCATGTTCGTAACCTAACTTGAAAGTACGGATCCTTTTGTCCGCAACTGATTGCCCGCAATCGTGCGGGGAACGCGGCTCCCATACACGAAGCTACTGATCTATACCACCCCCGGAACGCAGCCGACGCCAGACGGGGAAAGCACAGTCAGCCGATGCGGTTTCCGTCCTTCACCAGATAGGTTGGCTTGTAGAGCGTTACCAGTTCCTCCGCAGCGCTCGGGTGAACCGCCATGGTCGCGTCGAAATCGTCCTTCGTCAGCCCGGCCTTGACCGAAATGCCGAGAAGCTGCGCCATCTCGCCCGCGTCGGGTCCGAGCACATGCGCACCGATGACCTTGCGGGTATCGGCATCGACGACCAGCTTCATCAGCATGCGCTCATCACGCCCGGCCAGGATGTTTCGCATCGGCCGAAAGCTGGTGCGGTAGATTTCGAGATTGGGATATTTGTGCGCCGCATCGTCCTCGGACAGGCCGACTGTGCCGATCTCGGGCTGGGAAAAGACGGCCGTCGGGATGGTATCGTAGTCCGGCTTGGTTGGGTTGTTCTTGAAGATGGTCTCAATCAGGCACATCGCCTCGTGGATCGCCACCGGGGTCAGCTGGACGCGGTTGGTGACGTCGCCGATGGCCCAGATATTCTCGACATTGGTCTGGGAATAATCGTCGACCAAGATTGCACCGGTCGCCTCGTCGAGTTTTACGCCGGCGTCTTCAAGGCCAAGGTCCTCGGTGTTGGGTCGGCGGCCGACAGCCTGCATGACCTGATCGGCAATGAGAACCTCGTCGGTGTTGAGGTGGACCTCCAGACGCCCATCGCCGCGCTTGACCACCTGCTTGCTCACCGCATGGCAGACGATGCGGATGCCTTTCTTCTCCATCTCCTCATGCAGGGCCTTGCGCAGGTCCATGTCGAAACGATTGAGGATTTCATGACCTCGATAGACCAGCGTGGTGGTTACGCCGAGACCGTGAAAGATGTTGGCAAACTCGACGGCGATGTAGCCCCCGCCCTCGACAACGATGGCCTTGGGCAGTTCAGGCAGATCGAAGGCTTCGTTCGAGGTGATGCAGTGCTCATAGCCCGGAAGCGCAGGCCGGTCGCTGGGCCGGCCGCCGGTGGCGATCAAAATCTGATCGGCGGTCACCAACCGTCCATCGACTTCCAACCGGATCGTATGCGCATCGACGAGCGTGGCTCTGGTGTCGAATGCGATCGCGCTCGATGCCTCGACATTGCGCTTATAGATGCCCTCAAGGCGAGTGATTTCGCGTTCCTTGGCCTCGACCAGCTTTTTCCAGTCGAACGAGGTCTCGGGCACCGACCAGCCGTAGCCTACCGCGTCCCTGAACTGTTCGTGAAACTGCGAAGCATAGACATAGAGCTTCTTGGGCACGCAGCCCCTGATAACGCAGGTGCCGCCAAAGCGGAATTCTTCGGCGACCGCGACCCGCTTTCCCAAAGCCGCCGCCACGCGCGATGCCCTTACACCGCCAGAGCCGCCCCCAATGACGAAGAGGTCATAGTCGTATTGGGTCATACGGAATGCTCCTGGAAGAAAGACGGTATTCAGTTATGCGCTGGGACGGACAAAGAAAAGCCCGGCTGTACCGGGCTATTCTTTTATTCAGTGGATCAGTGAGTTGGACCGCTCAGTTCGGCGTCGCGGGAACGGCCGGCGTTGCGCCGCTTGCTGCATTGGCGGCCGGAGAATTCGGAGCTTGTGCGCGCAGCGTTTCGCCGACCTGCTCGGCCAGATCCCGCGCGATGCCGTTCTGCCAGATGTCGGCGGCCTTTACGATCTCACGCGAGACAATCGGACCATCCGAAAGCAGCTTCTTGCCCGCTTCCGAGTTGTAGAAGGCGGCGATTGCCTTGAGCTGCGGCTCGGTGAAGGACCGCGCATAGACCAGCGCGGCTTCTTTTTCGAGATCGGCGCGGCGCGAGGCCAGAGCCAGCGTCTTTTCATCGACCGTCTGGGTGATGAGAGCGTCGAGGTCCGGGCTCTGCTGAATGAGTTGCTCCTTCAGAGCGCCGGCTGCTTGCGGCAGGATCATGTCGAAGGAATCGGTCGCATGAATTGCTGAGATGGCGGCCTGCGCCGCCTTCAGGTGGGTCTCCGACACTTCCTGCGCCTGGGCGACGGATGCGATGGCGAGGAAGGCGGACGCTGTCGCCATGGTTGAAAAGCGGCGCAGCCTGGTGGTCAGGATCATTGTGGAAGGTCTCCCCTGTTAGCGAGCCGGAACGACGGTTCTTATACCATCGGAACCGGCAATGACTGCAAGCGATGCGAGACCGAGAAAAAGCCCGTGCTCGACAACGCCTGGAATGGCATGCAGCGCATCTGACAGCGCTCTTGGATCGGGAATGCGGCCAAAAGATGCATCCAGGATGAAATGGCCCCCATCGGTGACGAAGGTTTTCCCTTCTCGCTCACGCAGTACGATGGCGCCAGAAAGGCCGAGCTTTTCGGCCGCGGCGCCGATGGCGATACGCGTGGACGCGAGACCGAACGGATTGACCTCGATGGGCAATGGAAACCGGCCCAGCGTGTCGACGAGCTTGGTGGCGTCGGCGATCACGATCATCTTGGCAGACGCTGCGGCGACGATCTTTTCACGCAGCAATGCGCCACCGCCGCCCTTGATGAGCGACAGCGCGGGATCGATCTCGTCGGCGCCGTCGATGGTCAGGTCGAGTTCGGGGGTTTCTTCCAGCGTCGACAGCGGCACGGAAAGCTCGCGGCACAATGAAGCCGTGCGTTCGGAGGTCGGCACACCGACGATCTCCATGCCCGCAGCAACCTTCTCGGCCAGCAGGCGGACGAATTCCTCCGCGGTGGAACCGGTGCCGATTCCGAGTCGCATGCCATGTTCGACATGATCGAGCGCGGCTCGCGCCGCCTCTATCTTGAGGGCTCTTGCATCCATGAAGAAAATCGCCTGAGAACCGGAAACTGGCTGGCTCTAGCATTTTTGCCGGTTGGGTCAAAGGCTTTATCCCACGTCACGGCCGGTCGCCTTGCCTCGTCTGTCCGCACGGGTTATCGCAACGTCACCTCAACAACGGGCACGCTTTTCATGAAAAAACCCATCATCGTCTTCGACCTCGACGGCACGCTCGTCGACACCGCCCCCGACCTTTTGGAGAGCCTCAACGAAAGCCTGGTGGCCGGCGGATTGTCCCGGGTCGACGATGCTGCATTTCGCCGATTCGTCGGTCATGGCGGCAAGGTGATGATCGAACGCGCCTACAATGCCCAGAAGCGGATCCTCGACGCAATCGAGCACGACCGTCTGCTCTCGGTGTTCCTCGACCACTATTCGGCGAACATTCCGGGCAAGTCGCAGCCCTATCCCGGCGTCATCGCTGCCATGGACCGCTTCACCGAGGCAGGTTATCTGCTTGCGGTCTGCACCAACAAATACGAAAAACTCGCCATCAGCCTGATAGCCGCGCTCGGCCTCGGGCCGCGTTTCGCAGCGATTACCGGACCGGACACGTTCGGCTTCCGCAAGCCCGACCCGCGCCACCTGACCGAGACGATTGCCCTGGCCGGCGGCGACCCGACACGCGCCGTGATGATCGGCGATTCGCAAACCGACATCGACACGGCGAAGGCTGCCGGCATTCCGGTCGTCGCCGTCGACTTCGGCTATACCGACCGGCATGTGCGTGAGTTCGAGCCGTCCGCTGTTATCTCCCATTTCGACGAACTGACCGTCGACCTGGCAGAAAGATTGATCGCCGCAGCAAATCGCTGACGGTCATCCTTGACTTAACGCGCCGCCCTATCTTATATCGCGGCGCGTTCGGCCGATAAGGCTGCGACGGGCGATTAGCTCAGCGGGAGAGCACACCCTTCACACGGGTGGGGTCATAGGTTCAATCCCTATATCGCCCACCATTTTCTATTCACTCTCCGAGATAACCTTTCAAGCCAGCTTGTGCTGTTCGGCGCCAGCCGCTCGTTGCCCCAAATTGCGTTTATGTGTATAAATACACATATGAAGAGCGCCGAAATCATTTCATTTTTGGAAAAGGACGGTTGGCGCGAAGTAGCCCGGAAAGGTAGCCATGTTCAGTTCAAACATCCTCATAAACCTGGCCGGGTGACCGTTCCTCATCCCAAACGCGATGTTCCTATTGGGACTCTCAAAAGCATCGAAATGCAATCCGGGCTCAAGTTGAGGTAGCAGATGCGTCAATATATCGGTTTGATTCATAAAGAAGCCCATAGTGATTTCGGGGTCTCTTTCCCCGATTTTCCGGGTGCCATCACGGCCGGCATCGATCTCGACGACGCAAGGCGCATGGCAGAAGAGGCCTTGGCTTTGCATATCGACGGCTTGATCGAAGACGGAGAGGCTTTGCCCGAACCTTCGACGTTGGAGCAGGTAATGAACAACGAGCAGAATCGCTCTGCCGTCGCCATTCTCGTTGCCGTCAGAACCGAGCCACGCCAATCGGTGCGTATCAACATCACCCTGCCGAAAGACATTCTGACTGAAATAGACGCTTTCGCCGCGGCACACGGTTATACTCGGTCCGGATTTTTGGCTCAGGCAGCGAAGAAAGCGATCAATTCCGAAGCGGCCTGACCCAACCAGCAGAATCAGCTGCTGGGCGCCCTCACCTCCACGGTGCGTTTCATCGCCTCAAGGACGCGGCTGTCGCGGTCGTAGACGTCGGTGAAATACTCCATCCTGCCGTCGGCCAGCGGCCATGCGGTGAAGTAGGCCACATAAACCGGAATGTCGCGATTGACCTTCTCGGTGGAGTGTCCCTTCTTCAGCTTGTCGGCGATGTAGTCGACAGACGTGCCGAGAACGGCCGCTGCCATGCCGCGCGGATCGGCAAGCCGCACGCAACCATGGCTGAAGGCGCGCATGTCGCGATCGAACAGCGCTTTCTGCGGCGTGTCGTGCATGTAGATGGCATGCTTGTTGGGGAACAGTATTTTCAACTCGCCCAGCGCGTTTGCTTCGCTTGGCGCCTGCCGGACGCCGAAGGGCACCTTTCCGCCATACTGGCTCCAGTTGATCGCCGAAGACGGAACGCGCTTGCCCTTGGCATCGACCACCTCATAGCCGGCACGATCCAGATAGCCGGGGTCGTTGCGCAGGCGCGGCAACATCTCGTTGACGATGATCGACTGCGGCACACCCCAATAGGGATTGTAGTCGACCTGCTTGATCTTATCGAAGAAGAAAGTGGTCTGGGTGCCCTTGGCGCCGATCACCGTGCGCGTCTTCAGCTTCTCCTGGCCGCCTTCGATATAGGCTGCGGTGAAGGCCGGCTGGTTGATGAAAACGCGGGTGTCGCCCAGTTCGGAGGGATGCCAGCGCAACTGTTCCAGCGCCACGACTACCTTGCCGATGCGGTCGGCCTTGGACGTACCCGCCAGCATGGCGACTGTACGCGGCCCGATCACGCCGTCCTGCTTCAGCCCCTCGCGCTTCTGAACCGCCTTCATCAGCGGAATGAGCTCGTCGGTGTAGGTTTCGGTGGTCGACAACCGGGAGAGCAGGTCGCCGAACTCGCTGCGCATCTGGTCGTCGAGATCGCGATTGATCAGTTGCAGCAGCTTGGGCAGTTCGGGGCTCGTCTCGCCGGGCTTCAAAAGCAGCTTGGCGTCGACGACGATCTCGTTTTCTTCGCTGGCGTGGAGTGCTGCCAACTCGGTGCGGAGCGCCTTGTATTCGGGGCTTTGCGGATGCTGGGCTTCGAGCAAGGCAGCCGTGTCTTCCCCCGACGAGAGTGCTGACAAGACACCTGCCAGATCAAGAGGCTTGGCCGGGAAATCGTGATAGCCGGAGAGCTTGTTGGGATTGATTACCCCAGCATGTGCGTCACGCGTATAGCGCAGCACCCGCGCCGACAGTTCCATCTCATAGCGGATCAGGCCGTTCAGCTTGCCGGGCTCGACAGTCAACCCTGCGTCGGGCAACTGGACCTTGTAATCGGCGGCATCCAGGCCGTAGCTGCCCGCGTCGCCCAGGACCTGAGCGGCCTGCGCCGCCTTTGCATTAAGCGCACCGTCAGTGACCCAAACGAACTCCGGATGATCCGAGTAGTAGGCCACGACGGCCTTGCCGATTTCCGGCTCCGCCAGCATGTCGAACCCCTCAAGCCCGGAAAGAGCCTCGCGGAATGCACTGCTCATCACAGGCTCCAGCGAAGCCGACTGCGATTTCGCAGCCAGCGGCGAGAAGTCCACCTTGGCCAGCGCCTCGGCCTTATAGGTGTAATAGGACGGCGCCGAAATCTTCACCGGCTTGGCGGCAGCGGCTTTCTTGGGCGCAGCCTGACGTGGTTGAGCCGCAGGGGGCGGAGGCGGGAATTCAGTGCGCTCGGAACGCCGCAAGCCGCCGCCGAACAGTTTGTCGAACAGCCCCTGAGCCTGGACCGGCGCGGTGGTCACGGTCAGGCTCGCAACAAGGGCTGCGAGCGGCAGGGCTGCGGAGGTCTTGCGGAAAACGTTCATTTCTATCCCCTCAACCGTCGCCAGCCAGGCATCAATCCTGTCGACGGGTTTTTGTCCGCACGCGATGCGGACGCATGGCATCACGCCATCGATTCATACCTTCATCGTTAAATTTGTATAAATTCTCGCAGAACCGTTTCGAAATGATTTCACATCTTTGCGAGATCGAAACTTAAGTGCTGTGCCAATCAGGCAACGCCACGCGCCGGCTTGGCCCTGCGCCCGCGCCCCTGCCCCGCGGGAATAAGCGGCCGCGCCGCGCAGGCCAAGGCAACCGCCAGCCCTGTCGCCAGAACCCACCATGACGGGCGGATGGCAAAGGCGAACTGCAGATTTGCGGCCAAAACACGCTGCGGCGGCACTCCGGTGGCAATCGCATACCAGGCAAACTCGAGCGCGGCGGTGAGCAGCCCGCCAAGGACGGCAATGATTGCGAGCGTGATCGGCGATTGCAGATTGAAGCCGCGCCCCTGCGCGACGCGATAGCTCATCAACAAAACAAAAAATCCGGCAATCAGGGTGGCCTGATAAACATCCGCCTTCGACTGCATGAAATAATGCAGCACCGCGAGAATACCGATGGGGTAGACGATTTTGTGCAGGCGGTTCCAGTTTCCACCAAGTCGGCGGACGGCCGCATCCGTAGACGTCATGCCCAAAACGACAAGACCGAGCAGAGCGACGAAGCCGATGGTGAGATAGATGCGAAGCAGAATTTCGCTACCCACCCGCAGAAGGTCGAATTTCATGTCGGTGATGTAGAGCGCGAAATGGCCAAGCGCGTAAAACAACGCCGCCAAGCCGAGCATGCGCCTGACATTGATTAGTTTCGGGAACTGGAGAATGCGCCGCAGCGGTGTGACAGCCAACGACAGCATCAGAAAGCGGATGGCCCAATCGCCGGTTTGGTGGATTGCCTCGGTCAAAGGGCGCGGCCCAAGCGCAGCCAGCCCCGGCGCGCCCTGGAAACCGCCGGTGGCGGCACGAACAGCCAGCAGTGCTATCGGCACCAGCGTTCCAAAAAACACCACCGCTTTCAGCGGCGAGACCTTTCCGGCGCGGTCGGTCCAAGGCTTCATTCAGGCACGTCTCCTGCACTGGGCCTCAACATAGGCCTACGAGGCTTATACGGCAGCCGCGCCCGGTTTGTTGCGCACAAAAAGCATCACATAGTTTTGAACTCTCCAGGCGATCTCCGCGCTCGGCGCACTGCTGGCTGGCCTATGCCGATCAGTCACGCGACAGCCCTTTCCCTTCCAGTTCATCGAGATAGCTCGTCCAGCGCTCCTGTTTCTCATGGGAGAGCGTATGCAGATAGCTCCAGGTAAAAATACCGGTGTCGTGGCCATCGTCGAATGTGATGCGAACTGCGTAGTTGCCGACAGGTTCGATCTTGAAGATCGAGACCATGCGTTTGCCCGGCACCGTCACACGTTGCTCGGGAGAATGCCCTTGCACCTCGGCGGAGGGTGACAGAACCCGCAAGAATTCTGCCGGCAGTTCGACCGGCGCATGGTCAGGAAAAGTCACCGTCAGCGTGCGGCGGTCCTTTGAGACCCGTAATTCCTTGGGAGGGATCATAGTTGTATTCCGATTCCAGAGACCGCGACTGTAGCCGCAAGCCGCCTCGCGCAGAAGGGTTTGAAGGTCCGTGACCGTGTTCTGTGCCAAAGTTCTGCTTCGACTTGATCGATTCAGCTTGATTGCAGGCGCATGAGATACAAAATAAGGATACAAGGACGGTCTTGCCGCGTGCAGGATCGCAACAGGGAACGGAACCGCTGGTCATGACCATGATCGACCCATTCGGCCGCTCGATCGACTACCTCAGGGTGTCGGTGACGGACCGGTGCGATTTCCGCTGTACCTATTGCATGGCGGAAGACATGGTGTTCCTGCCGAAGAAGGATTTGCTTTCGCTCGAAGAACTCGAGCGGCTGTGCACCGTGTTCATCGAAAAAGGCGTCAAAAAGCTTCGGCTGACCGGCGGAGAACCGCTGGTGCGCAAGAACGTCATGCACCTCGTGCGCCAGGTGTCGAGGCATCTCGAAACCGGTGCGCTGGAGGAACTGACCTTCACCACCAATGGCTCACAGCTCGCACGCTTCGCCAGCGAACTGGCCGATTGCGGCGTCAAGCGCATCAATGTCTCGCTCGACACGCTCGATCCCGAAAAATTCCGCGCCATCACACGCTGGGGCGACCTCGGCAAGGTGATCGCCGGCATCGACGCAGCCCAGGCGGCGGGCATCAAGGTGAAAATCAACGCGGTGGCGTTGAAGGACTTCAACGATGCTGAGATTCCCGGCATCATGCGCTGGGCGCATGGTCGCGGCATGGATATGACCGTCATCGAAACCATGCCCATGGGCGATATCGAGGGCGACCGCACAGACCAGTATCTGCCTTTGTCGCTGTTGCGGGGCAAGCTCGAACGCGACTTCACGCTGACCGACATTCCGTTCAAAACCGGGGGGCCGGCGCGCTATGTGACCGTCGCGGAGACCGGCGGTCGGCTGGGCTTCATCACGCCGATGACGCATAATTTCTGCGAAAGCTGCAATCGTGTCCGCATCACCTGCACGGGAACGCTCTATATGTGCCTGGGTCAGGACGACGCGGCCGATCTGCGTGGCCCGCTCCGCGCGTCGGAAGGCAATGAACTGCTTTCCCGGGCTATCGACGAGGCCATCGGCCGCAAGCCGAAAGGCCATGATTTCGTCATCGACCGGCGCACCAACCGGCCCTCCGTCTCTCGGCACATGAGCGTGACCGGCGGCTGACCTCGGATCATCGAGGTGTTTTCTCCCCACCGCTCGTCCATTGCCGTTTTGCGATACCCTCCCATATCAAGGCCCTATACGACCCAGGCTTTGGACCATTGACGGCTGGCGTCAAAGGTTCATGACGGGCAGCGGATATGCGGGGGAGCAGCGCGACATGGAAAAAGTCCTTGGCACAGAGTGAGAATGCGCGCGCCGCGGTCTATATGACCATGGCCATGGCCGGCTTCGTCGTAAACGATACCATCACCAAGTTCACCTCCTCCGAGCTCAACGTTGGCCAGATCATGTTCGTGCGCGGACTGTTCGCCACGATCTTCATCGTGCTGCTGGCCTGGAGGGCCGGAGCGTTCAACGTCTCATTGCGGGCAACCAGCAAGCTGGTCTTCGTCCGCGCATTGGCCGAAATGTGCGCCACGGGAACGTTTCTGATAGCAATCGCCCATCTTCCGCTCGCCAACATCTCGGCGGTGCTGCAGGCCTTGCCGCTCGCCGTGACCATGGGAGCGGCGTTGTTTCTCGGCGACAGAGTGGGCTGGCGGCGCTGGCTGGCGATCACGGTGGGATTCATCGGGGTGTTGATCGTCGTTCGACCCGGCCTGGAAGGTTTCAACAGCTTTTCCGTGCTGACGCTTTTGTCGGTGTTCTTCTGCGCCGTCAGGGATCTGGTGACCCGAAAAGTCCCTGGTTCCGTTCCAACTTTGCTTATATCGTCCGTATCCTCAGCATCCGTGTGCCTGCTCGGCGCCGTCATGATCGAGCCCATGGGTGGGTGGAGACCGATGGGGCTATCGACGGTGTTTTTGCTGCTGCTTTGCGCCGGAATGCTTATCATCGGCTATCAGTGCGTCATCGCCGCCATGCGCAGCGGAGACATCTCTTTTGTCGCGCCGTTCCGTTATACGTCTCTGATATGGGCTATCGCGCTGGGCTTTGCGGTGTTTGGCGAGATTCCCGACATGTTCACGCTGGCAGGCTCCATCGTCATCATCGCCTCGGGAATTTACATGCTCTATCGCGAGCGCGCTGTGGACAGCCAGCTTCCGGCCGCAAAAAGCACCAGCCCCTCCATGGCGCCTGACGGAGTGTAGATGTGGCCGTCGCCAACCCAGAGCATAGGCGAGTTGCGGGTGTCATTCTCGCAGGCGGTCGCGCCAGCCGGATGGGCGGCGGCGAAAAGGGCTTGCTCGATTTGGGCGGCAAGACTCTGTTGCAGCGTGTGGCCGACCGACTTGCTCCGCAGGTCGACGTCGTTGCGCTGAACGCCAATGGCGAACCGGATCTCTTCGCATCGCTGGGTGTTCCCGTCATTGCCGACACACTGCCCGATCGGCAAGGTCCGCTGGCGGGGGTCCTTGCCGGCATCATCTGGGCGCGCAGCCAGAACCGTTTCTCGGATTTGGTGACCGTCACCTGCGATACGCCGTTTCTTCCAACCGATCTGACGGCAAGACTTCTCGCGGCGCGCCAGCGTGACAACGACCTCGTTATCGCAGCTTCGAACGGACGCCATCACCCCGTCTTCGCCCTCTGGCCACTTGGCGTGGAGAAAAAACTGGCGCATTTCCTCAAGACGCAATCGGACCGAAGCGTCATGGCCTTCATAAGGAACTGCGGATATGTCTCTGTCTCATTTGATTTTATTCGCTGCGGCGATCAATCTGTCGATCCGTTCTTCAACATCAACACACCTCGGGACCTGACCGAGGCGGCTCAATACATCGACATGGCATGACCCAGCGCATTCTCGGCATTACCGGTTGGAAGAATTCCGGCAAGACCACACTCACTGAACGGCTGGTCACTGAACTGACGCGGCGTGGCTGGACGATATCCACCATCAAGCATGCGCATCACGAGTTCGATATCGACAAGGAAGGCACCGACAGCTTCCGCCACCGGGCGGCGGGTGCCGGCGAAGTCGCCATCGTCTCCGGCCGGCGATGGGCGCTGATGCATGAGTTGCGGCAGGAGAATGAGCCCGCCATGGACGTCATTCTTGCCCGGTTGGCGCCCTGCGATCTGGTGCTTGTCGAAGGCTACAAGCGCGAGGCTCATGCCAAGATCGAAACACGCCGGCTTAGTGCGAAAGATCGCATGCCCCTGACCCAGCAGGACGCCCATATTGTCGCGGTTGCTGCAGATCATCCAGTATCAGGCGAGGCTGTGCCGATATTCGATCTTAACGACATCGCCACGATTGCGAATTTTGTTGAAAGCACGACGGGACTAAAGTCGACGTAACGCTGCGAAATCTCCACACCGATGATCCTCTTTTTTCAGATTACCCTGCAAGCATCGGTTTCCAAGGGAGATTTCCTGCTATGCGCGCAATTTCGGCATTCTCTTTTGTGATTGATTTTTGAGCGGAAACAATGGGAGTATCTAGATCATGAAGCGGCAGCGATGCCGTCAGGCGGATAGAGCAATTTATGCCAACGCCATCACATGAGAGGACTAAAATGCGGACTTTCACGCGTATCGCGCTCGCAGCCACCGCTGTTCTTGCCCTTGCCGCCGGTTCGGCACAGGCGCAGGAGACAGTTCTGAAGATCGGCACAGAGGGTGCCTATCCTCCCATGAACAACCTGACTTCCAGCGGCGAACTGGAAGGCTTCGACATCGACATCGCCAAGGCTCTCTGCGACGAGATGAAGGTGAAGTGCGAGTTCGTCACCCAGGATTGGGACGGCATCATCCCCGCGCTGCAGGCGAAGAAGTTCGATGCGGTCATCGCGTCGATGTCGATCACGCCCGAGCGCCAGGAGCAGGTTGCTTTCAGCAATCCCTACTACACAAATTCGCTGGTCTTCGTCGCGCCGAAGGAGTCCAAATTCTCCGCCGAGACGACTGACGGCACGACCATCGGAGTCCAGCAGGGCACGATCGCTGCCGACTTCGCTGAAAAAACCTATCCCGGCGCCGATGTGAAAGCCTACCCGACGCAGGTTGAGGCCTATACCGATCTGTCGAACGGCCGTCTCGATGCCGTTCTCGCCGATTTCGGCCCGCAATATGGCTGGCTCAAGGGTGCCGACGGCGCATGTTGCGACATCAAGGGCGGACCCGTCGCGTCCGACGACAAGATCGGCATTGCCGTCCGCAAAGACGACACTGAGCTCGTCAACAAGCTGAATGCGGCGCTGGACGCCATCCGTGCGAATGGAAAATACAAGGAAGTCAACGACAAGTACTTCTCGTTTGACGTGTTCGGCGGCTAAACCGGCATGAACGGAAACGAATGGCGGATATTTACATTTCCGCCATTCGCTTTAGCTTCACCTGATCCTGCAACGGTGGCATTCACCTGAGCACACTCCAAGCCGGTCGAAGGATCCTGGCACTTTATGGACAGCGCCCTGACGCTCCTGAGTTTCGGCCCCGACGGATGGGGCGACAACATTGCCCTTGGCACCCTGATCACCGTTTGCCTGGCATTGGCGACACTGCCGTTCGGGTTGGTCGCCGGCTTCTTCGTCGCACTGGCCAAGCAATCGGGCGAACCCTCCCTGCGGCTCGCCGGCAACATCTACACCACCATATTCCGTGGGCTTCCTGAGCTTCTCACCCTCTTCCTGGTCTATTATGGCGGGCAGATCGCGCTGCAGGCCCTGATGCGCTCCCTGGGGCAGGAAACAACGATCGAAATCAATGCCTTCCTGGCGGGTATGATCGCGCTGGGCGTGATGTTCTCGGCCTACGCCAGCGAAGTGTTTCTGTCGGCGTTTCGCGCCATACCGCGCGGCCAGTATGAAGGCGGCTACGCTGTCGGCCTCACCGGCTTCCAGACCATGCGGCTGGTGGTGCTGCCACAGATCATCCGCATTGCCCTGCCCGGCCTGTCCAATCTCTGGCTGAACCTCTTGAAGGATACCGCGCTGGTTTCGGTGATCGGACTGTCCGACATCCTGCGCCAGACCGGCATCGCTGCGCGCGTCACGAACCAGCAGTTCCTCTTCTTCGGCATCGCCTGCCTCGTCTATCTGGTGCTGGCGATCATCTCGTCCTTCGGCATCAACGCCATCGAACGCAGCGTCGCCCAGCGTGGAGCGCCGAAATGAGCGCGGTCGCGATGGACAGTGCCGCAGCCGAAAAGCCGCCGGAGGCGCGCCGTGGCTGGCCGGCGACGCGCATTCTCGGCTGGACGCTCATGCTGTTTTGGGGAGCGGTTGCTGGAGGGATCGTCGTATATCTCGTTGAAGTCTGGAATCCGGCGCTCTTCGACCGGTACTTCCCGGCCTACATGTCCGGTCTTTGGGTAACGCTCCAGCTCGTTCTCATCTCGATCGTCATCGGAGCAATCCTTTCGGTCCCCATCGCCTATGGGCGCATGTCGAGCAATCGCTGGCTCGGGGGCTTCGCCTATGGCTACGTCTATTTCTTCCGTGGCACCCCGCTCCTCGCACAAACCTTCCTGATCTATTACGGCCTCGGCTCGTTCCGGCCGCAGCTGGAGGCGGTAGGGCTCTGGAGTTTCTTCCGCGACGCGTGGTATTGCGCGATCTTCGCGTTCTCCCTCAACACCGCAGCCTATCAGGCCGAGATTCTGCGCGGCGCTATCCAGAGTGTCAGCAAGGGCCAATGGGAGGCATCGAAGGCGCTCGGCCTTGACCGGCTGAAAACCTTGCGGCTCATTGTAATGCCCCAGGCGATGCTGGTCGCCTTGCGGCCTTACGGCAACGAGATCATCCTGATGATCAAGGGCTCGGCTATCGTCTCCATCATCACGGTGTACGATCTGATGGGCGAAACCAGGCGGGCATTTTCGCGCACCTTCGACTTTCAGACCTACATCTGGGCCGCGATCATCTATCTTCTGATCGTCGAGGTCTTGAGATTCGTCACTGAGCGGATCGAAGGCCGTCTCACCAGGCACCTGGTTCGCCGCTAACTCTTTCCTTTTTGCCCGTATCGATTATCAAGAGCCAACCTGAAAATGGAAGGATCTAGTCATGGCTTCGGTTGCTTTCCTCGGACTTGGCGTGATGGGGTATCCCATGGCCGCACATCTCAAGAACAAGGGCGGCCATGACGTCACGGTCTACAACCGCACCGCCGCAAAAGCCGATCAATGGGTCGCCCAGCATGGCGGCGCCATGGCGCTGACGCCTGCCGAGGCAGCCGAAGGCAAGGACTTCGTCTTCTGCTGCGTAGGCAATGACGATGACCTTCGCTCCGTCACCATTGGCGTGGACGGCGCGTTCTCGGCCATGAAGAAGGGCGCTGTCTTCGTCGACAACACGACCGCCTCGGCCGAGGTCGCACGTGAGTTGTCCGCAGCGGCAAAGGCCGCCGGCTTCGAGTTCCTCGACGCGCCGGTTTCAGGCGGTCAGGCCGGTGCGGAAAATGGCGTGCTGACCGTCATGGTCGGCGGCGAGCAGGCCGTGTTCGACACGGCCAAGCCCGTGATCGATGCCTTCGCCCGGATGGTCGGCCTGATGGGACCCTCGGGCGCGGGCCAACTCACCAAGATGATGAACCAGATCTGTATTGCAGGCTTGGTCCAGGGCCTCGCCGAATCCATCCATTTCGGCAAGAAGGCCGGGCTGGACATCGAGAAGGTGATGGACGTTCTGTCCAAAGGCGCCGCTGGATCGTGGCAGATGGAAAACCGCCACAAGACCATGAACCAGGGCAAATACGACTTCGGCTTCGCGGTCGACTGGATGCGCAAGGACCTGGCGATCTGCCTTGAGGAGGCTGACAGCAATGGCGCCAGCCTGCCGGTGACCGCTCTGATCGACCAGTTCTACAAGGACGTGCAGAAGATGGGCGGCAAGCGCTGGGATACGTCGTCGCTGCTCGCCCGCCTCGAAAGGCAATGATCGGCCCCTCCTCCACGGCAGCCGACATCGTGGCGCATCTTCAGACGTTGCGCTCGGAAGAAAACATTGTCGGCATGGCGCGTTTCGGCATCCGCACGGAGACTGCGCTCGGCATTTCCAACCCGGACCTGCGGGGGATTGCCCGTGCAGTGAAGCGCAACCATGCTCGCGCGCTGCATTTGTGGGACAGCGACATTCGCGAGGCGCGCCTGCTTGGCCTTTACACTGCCGACCCAGCACAAACCAACGAGGCGCTGGCACGGCAATGGGCGGATGCGTTCAACTCCTGGGAAATCGTCGATACGGCCGCCGACCTCTTCGTCGAGGCAGAATTGCACCGGTCGCTGATAGAGGAGTTCGCAGCGGATGAGCGGGAATTCGTCCGCAGAACCGCCTTTGCCATGATAGCGGGTGCGGCGGTTCACCTGAAGCGGGAACCCGACGCAACCTTCATCGGATGGCTTCCGCTCATCGAGCGACATTCGAGCGACGAGCGGAATTTCGTGCGCAAGGCAGTCAACTGGGCGCTGCGCAATATCGGCAAACGCAACCGTGCCTGCCATGCAGAGGCAGTGACGCTGGCCCGCAGGCTTGCCGCCTCGTCCGGCAAGGCCGCCCGATGGATCGGCAGCGACGCGGTCCGCGAATTGACGTCGGCAAAGATGTTGGAGCGGCTGTCGAAAAAGGCCTGATCAGGCCGCGTTCGACCCCGATTCCTTGTCCAAGATCATGTAGTCCAGCGGCATCTCGGTCGTGTACTTGATCTGCTCCATGGCGAAGGAAGACGAGACGTCACGAATCTCGATCTTGGCGATGAGCCGCTTGTAAAAGGCGTCGTAGGCCGCGATGTCGGGCACTACGACGCGCAGCAGGTAGTCTACGTCACCGCTCATGCGATAGAACTCGACCACTTCCTGGAACTCCTGGATGACTTCCGAGAAGCGACGCAGCCATTCGTGGCTGTGCGAATTGGTACGGATCGACACGAAGACAGTTACGCGCGCATTGATCTTTTCCGGATCGAGTACGGCGACACGCCGTTTGATGACGCCTTCCTCTTCCAGCTTTTGGATTCGGCGCCAGCACGGGGTCGTGGACAGTCCGACCTTCTTGGCGACATCGGCCACAGCAAGGGTCGAGTCCTCCTGCAGGAGACGGAGGATTTTGCGATCGAGACGATCCATGAATGAGCTCCAGAAAAAATCCTCGCGATAATCCGGCGAATTTGCCGCGGTAACAAGAAAAAAATTCTCTCAGATATGCGATTTCGTAATTTTCAGTTCTCAGCAATCGCAGCAATGCGACGCCTGATTTCCAGCTTCAGAAAGGGCAGCAATTCCATTTCAAACCAAGGATTCTTTTTGAGCCAGCCTGTGTTGCGCCAGGATGGGTGCGGAAGGGCAAGAACATGGGGCGCGAATGTCTCGTCCCAGATGGCGCGCCAGTCGGCCACGGTGTCGGTCAGCGATGCGCGGCGCATCGAGCCGAGGTGCCACGCCTGGGCATAAAGCCCGATGGCGAGCACGAGGTCGATTTGCGGCATCAGGTCGACCAGTTGCCTGCGCCAAGCCGGCGCACATTCACGTCGAGGCGGCAGGTCGCCGCCCTTGGCATCCTGGCCAGGAAAGCAGAAACCCATCGGCACTATGGCAAAGTACCGAGGATCGTAGAAGGTCTCGCGACCGACACCCAGCCAATCGCGCAAGCGGTCGCCGGACGCGTCGTTGAACGGCAGGCCGGTTGCGTGAACCTTGGTCCCCGGCGCCTGCCCCGCGATCAGAACGCGCGCCGTCGCCGACGGCACCACAACGGGGCGCGGCTGATGCGGCAGAGGCTTGCCCAGAGGCGTCTCAACGCAAATCCTGCACGCGCGGATATCGTTGGCGAGCCGGTCGAGCGCAGGCCTTGCGGTCATGCCTTGGCGCTGGGGCGCGCCGTGACGGCTTTGTACCAGCGCCAGACGTGGGTCAAATCCTCGGGAAGAACGATACGCGCCGGCTTCATGAAATCGACAGCGATCATGCCAGTGATATCGGCAATGGTGTAGCTGTCGCCGGCGACGAACTCACGATTGGAGAGTTCGCCATCCAGAAAATGCAGGAACTCGAGCGCCTTGGGCTTGTTGGCCTCGCCCCATTGCGGGATTTGCGGCACTTCCCATCCCTCCATGGCAGGGTGAACATGGCGGAAAGCGGCGGCGACGCAGAACATGAAGTTGATCTCCATACGCCGCTGCCACATTTCGACCTGCGCCTTGCCCAAAGCTCCTGTACCGAACAAAGCGGGTTCGGGGTGAAGTTCCTCGAAATAACGGCATATCGCCACCGATTCGGTGAGGATCGTTCCGTCATCGAGTTCGAGCACAGGAAGCCGCTGCAGCGGATTGCGCGAAGACACGCTGTCGCCCCTGTGCTCCATCGCGGCCATGTCGACGGGCACAAGCGGCACGTCGATGCCTTTTTCCGCCAGGAACACGCGCACCCGGCGCGGATTGGGCGCCTTGCCTCCGTCGAACAGCTTCATGTGGTTGCTCCTTGCATGTTGGAAATTCTGAAAATTCCGCGCAGCCAGTTGGCAATGCGCTCATAGAGGCCGTGGTACTCTTCCGTCATGCCGCCATGATGGCTTCGCCAGTCACGGGGCCGATCAAAATCGCCGGACCAGAGACCGGCCAGATCCTGCCGCGCGGCGGCTTCTTCCGCCTCGTACCCTCCATAGGAAACAGCCCATCCCTTGCGTACCAGATCGCGGTTGAGATTGGCCTGGCCGTTCCAGCACTCCGCCAGCAGGCGTCCGTAGCGGTCATGTTCCCATCCTTCGCAGCGGATGGACGCGGTGCCGATCATGTCTTTGAGCGTCTCGCGTGCCATGCGCCCGCAGGGATAGTCGCGTCCGTCCCTGGCGCAGATCTGGTTCAGTTCGGGCGCATCGAGACCCCAGAGCCGGATGCGCGCACCCTTCACCGTGAGGCTGTCGCCGTCGTTGACATCGACCGCGCCGGCAAGCGTCTGTTTTGCCGCCTCGTTCAGGCGCAAAACCACCACGCCCGTCATGAAAAGCACCGCCGCAGCAAGCGCATAATCGAGAAATCTCCGCCGTTTCGTGGGCTTCGCCGAGGTAAAGCGAAATCTGCTCATGTGGCAAACAGTGTATTAATGATTGCACCTTAGCGTGGCGGCTTGTGTCCTAGTCAGAGTCTCGCAAGCCCCATGCCGTTGAGCGCCAACACGGCCGACAAGTTCATTGTGGATCGGAGCAAACGCCATCGCAACAGCGATGTCGCGCGCGCCGTTCGCAAGACGCGGGACCGTCTGCTGCAGCAGCCAGAAAACCCGACCTTCGAACGCGAGCTGCTGAAACAGCATGCCGGCACTGTGGTCAGCGGTTTTCTATCCGTGCCCTTTTTGGTGACTGCGGTCGCGGTCGTCAGCTACCTGCTGGGCATGGGACAGGCAACCCTGCTGTGGGCCGCCCTCACAATTATTGCCTATGGTTTTCTCGCCGTCATCGCCAAGCGGGTGTCTGCGTTACCCGCGGCGGAGATGAACCCGGCCGGCGTGCGCATGGAGTTTTTTCTGGGTCATCTGATGACCGGATTGGCTTGGTCTTTCTATGCCTCGCTGGGCTGCGCAAGCTGCGCGGTCGACGATCTCGCCGTCATCAAGGCCGTGGTGTTGCTCGTGGCCATGGCGGCGACCGCCATGCTCAGTTCCTCCTATCGCGGCGCGCTGTTTGCGACCTTTCTGATTCCCATCGCAGTCTTTGCCGTCACGGGTACCGCAAGCAGCGTGTCCATAGAGAGCGCAATGGCGTTTCTTCTGATCGTGGCGCTTCCCTTCTTCGCCTATGTCGTCAGAACCATGAGCCGCTCGGCTCTGATGACTTTGGCGCTGCGGTCTGAAATGGACTCGCTCGTGGCCGAGCTCGAGACCGCGAAAGCCTTTTCAGACGAGGCCCGTCGCCGCGCCGAGGATGCCAATCTGGCAAAATCGCGTTTTCTCGCCACCATGAGCCACGAACTGCGCACGCCGCTCAATGCCATTCTGGGCTTCTCCGAAGTGATGGCCAACGAGGTTCTCGGCAAGATGGGGAACAAGTCCTATCGCGAATACTCGCAGGACATCCACGATTCAGGCCAGCATCTCCTAGAACTCATCAACGAAATTCTCGACCTGTCGCGCATCGAGGCAGGGCGCTATCAGCTCAATGAAGCACCGGTCGCGCTGCTGAACGTCGTGGAGGATTGCTGCCATATGATGGAACTGCGGGCGCGGAACAAGGACATCCGCATCGAGCAGAATTTCGAGCATTTCCTGCCGAACCTCTTCGCCGACGAGCGCGCCATTCGGCAGATCACGCTAAATCTCTTGTCAAACGCGATAAAATTCTCGCCGTCCGGCACAAACGTCCTGGTACGGGTGGGCTGGACGGTCGGCGGCGGCCAATATGTTTCGGTCAAGGACAACGGCCCCGGCATCCCCCCGGAAGAGCTTCCGGTCGTGCTCGCAGCCTTTGGCCAAGGCAGCATCGCCATCAAGAGTGCGGAGCAAGGCACCGGGCTCGGCCTGCCGATCACACAAGGGCTTCTGGCGCTTCATGGCGGCGAGTTCGAGCTGAAGTCGAAGCTGCGCGAGGGCACCGAAGCCATCGCCATCTTCCCCGCATCGCGCGTCATGGAAGACGCTTCGGATCGCCCCGCGGCGGCAACCGCCTCCGGCGGTCGTTTCTAGCGGCGCAGGGCAGCCGCCAGTCCCGAAGCGACCATTGCGGAAGCCTTGACCACGCCAGCGGCCAGGGCAGCGCCCGCGGCTTCGCCATGGGCCATGTTGAAATCGAACAAGGGCTCAAGCCCCAACTCATCCACCAAACGGGCATGACCTGGTTCGGTCGTGATCTGGGCCAGAAGACAATGATCCAGCGCGGTCGGATTGGCTGTGTGCAGGATAGCGGCAGCGGCGGTGGTGGCATATCCGTCCAGGATCACGGGAATGCGCTCCATGCGAGCAGCCAGAATTGCCCCCGCAATGGCTGCGAATTCCCGTCCACCCAGGCGGCGCAACACTTCGAGAGGGTCGGACAGGTGGGCCGCGTGGAGTTTCAGCGCGGCATCGACGGCTTCGGCTTTGCGGGCCTGCATGGCGCCGTCGGCTCCCGACCCCTCGCCGACCCAGTCCTTGCCCTTGCCGCCGCACACGGCCGCCGAAAGAGCCGCGGCAACGGTACTGTTGCCAACGCCCATGTCGCCGATGCACATGAGATCGGTGCCACCGGCAATCGCCTCCATGCCGAAGGCCATGGTCGCCGCACAGCCACGCTCATCCAGCGCCGCCTCGACAGTGAAGTCGGCCGTAGAGAGATGCAGCGCCAGATCGAAGACCTTCAACCCGATGTCGTTGGCGATACAGATCTGGTTGATCGCCGCACCGCCGGCCGCGCACAGCTCGACCTCGCGCGCGGTCGCTTCGACCGAACGCGGCGAAATGCTCCTGGCGAGTGCGACGCCATGGTTGCCCGCGAATACGGCCACCTGCGGACGCAGAACGATGGGTGGCGCCTTGCCGCTCCACTCCGCCAGCCAGGCCGCGATATCCTCGACCCGACCCAGCGAACCAGAGGGCTTTTCCGACCGAGCGAACACATCGCGCACGGCCTCGCCCTTGGCCCGGTCACCATGAGGCAGATTGCCGATGAGCTGGCGGAAATCGTCGAACGGAAGAGCGCTGGTCATGTCGGATTGGCCTCGTATTCTGCTGCACAGGCCATAAAGGGCGGAAGGCGGGATGACAATCGCTGCGGCACAAACGGGCTTGCATCCTCGTCGCAGCTGTCCCATCTGGTAAAGGCCGCTCGCGGTGCCCGAATGACCTCCACCGAAACGGATATGAGCATCGAATCACCCTGCATACTGGTCTGCGCCATCGACGACGCCACCGGCTATTGCTTCGGGTGCGGGCGTACGCGCGACGAAATCGGCGCGTGGACCTCGATGACACCGGACATGCGACGCGCCGTCATGGACGCCTTGCCGGCTCGGCTCTCGGGAATCGTGCGAAAGCCCCGGCGCGAAACACGGCGCGCACGCATGGCGCGGGACAACAGCCTTTGACCATTGGAACCGCTGCATGAACCGTCTGTTCTGGATCGCTATTGCCATTCTCGGAATAGGCCTGATTCTGCTCTTGGTGAACGATAGTTCGGGCGAAGTGTTCGGAATTGCGAATGACGATTTCGGACGTTTCGTTTATCTCGGCGCACTGGTTGTGGTCATTGGCGCGGGCATGCTCACGAGGCGCGTGCGCCTGAGCGATACGCTTCGCCAGGCGGCGTTGTGGCTGTTGCTGATTCTGGTGCTGGTGGCTGGATATCAATATCGCTACGAGCTTCAGGACGTCGTGAGCCGTCTGACCGCAGGGTTTGTGCCGGGCAGCCCTCTTTCCGTCACCGACAGCGACGGCCGGATTTCCGTCACGCTCGAAAAAGCACCCAACGGCCATTTCGAGGCGCGCATGCTGATCAACGACACGACGATCCGCGCCATGGTCGACACTGGTGCGACAACGACCGTCCTGACGGCGGCGGATGCAGCCGCTGCCGGCTACGATCCCAAGACCCTGAACTACAACGTCCCTATCTACACTGCCAATGGCAGAGCACAGGCCGCAAGGATCACCGCCGACAGGGTCGCCGTCGGTGAGATCGAGCGGGAGCGGCTGCCTTTGCTCGTGGCCGAGGCCGGCATGTTGGGCCAGAGCCTGCTCGGCATGAACTTCATCGGCAGCCTGTCCGGTTTCGATGTGCGCGGCGACCGGATGATCTTGAGAGACTAATGTGCGACGGCATCCGCCGAGCGGGCAGATCAGGCAGCCTCTTGGGCAACGCTGAGGTCGACCGCGGCAAAAGCCTCGCGCAGAACCTCCGATCCGGCGCCGGGGCGGTTCGCTTCCATCGACAAGATCTGGCGGTATCGGCGCGCACCGGGGCGCCCCTGAAACAAGCCGACCATGTGTCGCGTCACATGTCCAAGGCGCCCGCCAGACGCGACGTGACGATCGGCATACTCGGCCATGCTGTCGATCAATCCGGGAAAATCGAGATCCTGCGGCGTTTGATCGGCAAGCAGCGCGTCCACCCCAGCAAGTATAGCAGGGGTCTGGTATGCGGCGCGGCCCATCATCACCCCATCCATGACCGATAGCTGCAACTTCACCTCATCAAGGGTGTGAAATCCACCATTTATCCCTATGAATTTATTGGGGCACGCCATTTTCAGCCGATGTACCCTATCATAATCCAACGGCGGAATTTCGCGGTTTTCCTTCGGGCTCAGGCCTTGCAGCCAGGCTTTTCTCGCATGCACCCACAAGGCATCCGCGCCCGCCGCGAATACGGTTTCCGCCACGGCATCGAGCGCTGTTTCAGGATCCTGATCGTCGACGCCGATGCGGCATTTCACCGTGACCGGGATCGTCACGGAGGCCTTCAGCGCAGCGACGCAAGCACCCACCACGTCGGGCGTGCGCATGAGGCAGGCACCGAACGTGCCGGACTGCACGCGGTCGGAGGGGCATCCGACGTTGAGATTGATCTCGTTGTAGCCGTATTCCGCACCGATGCGAGCCGCCTTGGCAAGCTTTTCCGGATCGGAACCGCCAAGCTGCAGCGCTACGGGATGCTCGCAGGCGTCGAAGCCAAGCAGCCGGTCGCGCGGCCCATGGAGGATCGCATCGGCCACCACCATTTCGGTGTAGAGCAACGCGCGCGCTGTCAACTGCCGGTGAAAAAACCGACAATGCCGATCGGTCCAATCGATCATGGGCGCGACGGCGAAAATTTTCTGCTTCGAATACAAAGGCTTATTGCGATCCGTCAAAAGTTGGGGCAGCAGTGAAGACGTCCCTTTACACTTGTTATGCGCATTATGCCACTTTTGGACATTGATCGTCGATGGAGACCACCAGTTTGCCCGCCCCCTTGCGCTTGACCAGTTCCAGCCTCTGCCGGAAACCTGCGGAAATGCGACGTTCCTGGCTCGTTCTGGTTTGGGCACTCGCGATCTGGTGCTTTGGCACTGTGGGCGCTGTCGCGCAGCAGGCGCCGGCGGAACAGTCGCCAACGCAACAGAGCGGACGCGTCGTCAATGTCGGTGTCTACGTCAGCCCGCCTTTTGTCATGGCGGGCAAGGATCGCACCTTTTCCGGCATGGCCATCGATGTTTGGGAAAGTGTCGCAGCCCATACCGGGCTCGCCTATCGCTACGTGCCCTATCCCACGATCAGCGGCCTATTGGATGCCACGCGCAGTTCTCAGATCGACATCGCGGTCACCAATCTGACCATCACGCGCGAGCGGGCCGAGACCATTTCCTACACTCAGCCGTGGTACGATGCCGGGCTGCGCATCATGGTCGTAAACAACGCTGGCAGCGGGTTTTCCGATCTGTTCAACGGGCTGCGGGATGCCGGTCACTTGCGGGGCTACGCCTCGCTTTTGGTCATCGTGCTTTTAGCGACGCTGGCGCTGACCCTCTTCGACCGGCGATTTGACCGGGACTTTCCACAGAGATGGCGAGAGGGTATCGCGGAAAGCCTGTTCCACGTCGTCTCGCTGGTCACCTCCGGAAAAACGACGCGCAAAAATCTCTTCGGCTGGCACGGACGGCTCATAGCCGCTTTCTGGATGATCTGCGGCGTCGCCACCCTCGCCTATGTCACCTCGTCCGTCACCAGCGTCATGACAGCCATATCGCTGACCCAGAACATCAATTCGCTGGCGGACCTGCCCGGCAAGACCGTCGGTGTGTTCACCGGCAGTGTCGCGGAACGCTTCATCGGCGACCTCGGCATCAGTTCGATTTCCTATGACGACCTGACGGACGCGGTACCAGCCCTCAAGGCAGGCCATATCGATGCCATTGTCGCCGATGCGCCGATCCTCGAGCACTACGACCATAGCAATCCCGAGCAGAAGATGGCCGTTGTCGGAAGCATCTTCCACCCCGACAAATATGGCTTTGCCTTCCCCTATGACAGCGATCTGACCACGCCAGTCACGTTGCAGGTGCTCGAGATGCAGGAAGACGGCACGCTCGCCATCATCAAGCAGAAATATTTCGGCAACTCGCCATGAACCGGTGAGCCGTATCGAGTTAAGCTTCGGCTTGCGCTGGATCAAATCCGCCGAGATGCGACAACGATATAGGGAAGCCTCAACTGAAGTGAGGCTCCCATGAAACGAATATTGATCGCCGCTGCCGCTATCCTGTCGCTTGCAGGCCAGGCATTTGCCGCCGACCACCAGATCCAGATGCTGAACAAGGGCGAGAAAGGCGCGATGGTGTTTCAGCCCGACTTCATTCAGGCGCAACCCGGCGATACCGTCACCTTCCTCCCAACCGATCGGCTGCATGACGCCGAGAGCATCAAGGGCATGATACCGGACGGGGCGGCACCCTTCAAAGGGAAGCTGAACGAACAGATCACCGTACAACTCGATGTTGAAGGCGTTTACGGCGTCAAATGCAGCCCGCACTATGGAATGGGGATGGTTGCTCTCATTGTCGTCGGCAAGCCGACCAATCTGGCCAGCGCCATGGCGGTGAAGCAGGTCGGTAACGCCAAAAAGAAGTTTGAAGCGCTCTTTGCAGCCGTGCCATCGGACTGAACCGGAGGACACAATATTATTCTTTGCGTGGAACCAACGTTCGTTTGATGCATTGATAGGCGATGCCATCATGCCGAAGTGTTTTTTGGTACGGCTTCCCTTCATAAAAAAGCAGGTCCGTAGTTCGGACGGTCCGCCTGGGAGATGAGCAGCCCCTACCTGACGGGAGGAAGCAGCATGGAACGTTTCGACTTTGCGTCGCCGGTTTTTGTGACAATCGATGAGGAATCCGAGGAAATCAGCTCGGTGACACAGGCCATCGAATTTTTGCGGCGGTGGCCGCAGGGCCGTAGAGGACCGGTCTATCGCTGCGCGGTAAACTGTTGCCAAGGTGCGATGGATGGCAGCATCGAGGTCGAAGCCGCCCGACAAGGGTTCGTCAGCTTCGCCAGAATCTCCGGAATATTGAACCGCGAAATGGCGATGCCGATGATGATGGGCGGACGTGCATCACATGGGGCCCTGATCAAATAAGGGCGTTATCCGCCCTTGGTTAACGCTTCGGCCCATATGGACGGCTAATATCATAGCTCTACGGCAGCAGCGTCCGAAATCCTGAATTGGGTGCTGCGGTTTCCGTTCCAGTGGTTAGCCGACAGCGAGCCGGCGATATGCACCAGCCTTCCAGAACTTCGGGATAAAAAATCGCCGAGGGGGGTATCCCCGACACGAAATGCCATGGCCTGGATACGACCGCCGAGTTCCGAGCGCAGGTCAACCCGCAGATGACCGGTCCCCACCGGCTGCGCGGCGAGGATGCGGTGGCGCGGCAGCACGAACACCGGCGACGGATGCCCCGAACCGAACGGCCCGGCCTTTTCAAGCGAGTCGACCAGCGCCAATGTCGCGCCTTCGGCCGTCAGCGCCCCATCGATTTTCAGCACCTCTTCTTCGCGCAACTTGAACACGTCGGCCGATGCGCGGTCTTCAATGAATGCGCGGAATTCGCCGAGTTTCTGCCGCTCGACGGTGATCCCGGCCGCCATGGCATGGCCTCCGCCCTTGACGAGCAAACCCATATCGACGGCTTCGCGAACCAGCCGGCCGAGATCGAAGCCGGGGATGGAGCGACCGGAACCGGAACCGGTGCCGCTGGCATTGAAGGAGATGGCGAAGGCTGGGCGGCGCGCATGATCCTTGAGCCGCGAGGCGATGAGCCCGACAATACCGGGATGCCAGTCCTGGCTCGCGGTAACGATGACCGCAGGCCCCTTCCCACCGGCCAGCTCCACATCTGCCTCGGCTCGCGCCTGCGCAAGCATCGCCTGCTCCATCGCCTGACGTTCCTGATTGAGCAGGTCGAGCGTCTCCGCAATCTTTCCCGCTTCAACCGGATCGTCTGTGGCTAGCAGCCGGCTGCCCAGCGCGGCGTCGCCGATGCGCCCACCGGCATTGATGCGCGGTCCGATCAGGAAGCCGAGATGGAAGGTGTTGATCGGCTCGCCGATGCGCGACACCCGGGCCAGTGCCGCAATGCCGGGATTGGCCTGTTGTCGCACGACCTGCAGGCCTTTGACGACGAAAGCGCGGTTGACGGCTGTCAGTTTCACGACATCGCAGACGGTGGCGAGCGCGACCAGATCGAGATAGCGCAGAAGATCGGGGCGCGGCGCATCGGGCATACGCTGCCGCAGTATGCTGGCCGTACGCACCAGCGTCAGGAACACCACCCCCGCCGCGCAAAGATGCCCCTGCCCCGAAAGATCGTCCTCCCGGTTCGGATTGACGACGGCGACGGCATCCTCAGGGAGCGTACCGCCGACCTGATGGTGATCGAGAACCACGACATCCGCGCCGGCCTCGCGCGCAGCGGTGATGGACGGCGCGCTGTTGGTGCCGCAGTCGACGGTGACGATCAGCGAGGCGCCGCGCGCGACCAATTCGCGCATGGCTTCCGGGTTCGGTCCATAACCCTCGAATATACGGTCGGGGATATAGATTTCGCTGCGGACGCCGAAATGATCAAGAAACAGAGCCATCAACGCGGATGAAGCGGCGCCGTCGACATCATAGTCGCCAAAGATGGCGACGCGCTCGCGCTGCTGGATCGCTGTAGCCAGCCGCTCCGCCGCCTTGTCCATGTCCGTCAGGCTGGACGGATTTGGCAACAAATCGCGTATGGTGGGATCGAGAAAACGCTCGGTCTCTTCCGCCGTCACCCCGCGCCCGGCCAGAACGCGAGCGACGATTTCCGGAACGCCATGCCCTTGGGCCATAGCAAGCGCAACGCGGTCGTCGCGCTCCGTGAGCCTGTGCTCCCACGTCAGGCCAGTGGCCGAACGCCGGACCCCCAGAAATATGCGGCGTTCGGATGTCATCGGGAAACTCCTGCGCCAATCGCCTCGGTCAGGCAAGCGGCGCAGGGCTGTGGAATGCTCAGAATTTGTCGAGGTCCTGGTGACGGGCGATGATCTCGCGCACGGTGCGCGAATAGGAGCGCAACACCAGCGTGTGGGTCCGGATCGAATCCTTGGAGAACTTGACGCCCGCAAGCATGTTGCCGTCGGTCACACCGGTCGCTGCAAACAGCACGTCGCCCTTGGCCATCTCGTTCACGGTGTAGATCTTGTTGGGATCGGAGATGCCCATGGTCGCCGCGCGGTCGATCTTTTCCTGCGAATCGAGCAGTAGACGGCCCTGCATCTGGCCACCCGTGCAGCGCAATGCCGCCGCAGCCAAAACGCCTTCGGGCGCGCCGCCGGTGCCGAGATAGATGTCGATTCCCGTCTCGTCGGGATCGGTGGTGTGGATGACGCCGGCCACGTCGCCGTCGCCGATCAGGCGGATGGCGGCACCCGTCTCACGCACCGCATCGATCAAGGCTTCGTGGCGAGGACGATCAAGAATGCAGGCGGTGATTTCGTTGACCGGAACGCCCTTGGCCTTGGCCACGGCGGCTATGTTCTCAGCCGGCGACAGATCCAGATTGATGATGCCTTCCGGATAGCCCGGACCGACGGCAATCTTGTCCATGTAAACATCCGGCGCATAAAGAAGGCTGCCCTTCTCGGCAATCGCGATGACGGCAAGCGAGTTCGGCAGGTTCTTGGCGCAGATGGTGGTGCCTTCGAGCGGATCGAGCGCGATATCGACCGCGGGACCTTCACCAGTGCCGACCTTCTCGCCGATATAGAGCATCGGCGCTTCGTCGCGTTCGCCCTCGCCGATCACCACGGTACCGCGAATGGCCAGACGATTCAGTTCCTGCCGCATGGCATCGACCGCGACCTGATCGGCCGCCTTTTCGTCGCCGCGCCCACGCAGACGCGCAGCAGCAACAGCGGCGCGTTCGGTTACGCGGGCCAACTCCATGGTGAGTATCCGGTCGAGACCGGCAAGTACGCTTTTCGGCATGTTGGTGGATCCTGAAAGAAGGGATTGCGCTCTACCCGAAGGGGTTAGCATCCTTTTGTCAAACCCGAATGACGACGGCAAGTGCCGTTGCCCGGTTTATCGAAAAGCGAAGCAAATCCAATCGATTAAAAGGCGCAGCCGAGGCGCGATGCTATTCCGCGCGCTCGATCCGGATCACCTGGGGCTTGTCGACCAAGTGCCCATCCTTGGTGACGCCGTCGACGGCCTTGCGCACAGCGGACTCCGTCGTCTCATGTGTCACGAGGATGACCGTCTTCTGGCTGGCATCATTGGAGGCGTCTGCGCGTTGGACGATGGATTCCAGCGAAATGTCGTTATCCGCCATGCGCCGCGCAATGGCTGCGAAGGCGCCTATACGGTCATGGACGGTCAGACGGATGAAATATCCGCCGGCGTGAGACCGTATCTGTGCCTTCTTGTAAGGGCGCAATTCCTTGGCCGGCCGCCCGAAGACCGGACCGTGCTGGAAGCCAGGGCGGCTCTTGGCAATGTCGGCGATGTCGCCGACAACAGCGGAGGCCGTTGCATTGCCGCCCGCCCCGGGACCCGACAACAGCAACTCGCCGAGAATATCGGTCTCGATGGCCACAGCATTGGTCACGCCATGGACCTGCGCAATGACCGAGGCAGTCGGAACCATGGTCGGATGAACACGCTGTTCGATGCCGCTATCGGTGCGCTGGGCGACGCCGAGCAGCTTGATCCGGTAGCCCAGTTCCTCGGCGGCGCGGATATCCGCCTGCGAAATGTTGCTGATGCCTTCCATATAGATGTCGCCGGCGGCGATTTTCGTGCCGAATGCCAGGCTGGTCAGGATCGCAAGCTTGTGAGCGGTGTCGTGACCCTCGATGTCGAAGGTTGGATCCGCTTCGGCATAGCCGAGCCGCTGCGCATCCTTGAGGCATTCTTCGAAGGAAATACCCTCTGCTTCCATGCGGGTCAGGATGTAGTTGCAGGTGCCGTTGAGGATGCCGAAGACGCGCGTAACAGTGTTGCCGGCGAGCGATTCCCGCAGCGTCTTGATGACGGGAATGCCACCCGCCACGGCCGCTTCATAGTTCAGCAGCACGCCTTTCTTCTCGGCGATTTCGGCAAGCGCCAAGCCGTGCTTGGCAAGCAGCGCCTTATTGGCGGTGACGACATGGCGGCCGGCTTCCAATGCTGCACGCACGCACGCACGCGCTGCACCCTCGTCTCCGCCTATCAGTTCGACGAAAATGTCGATGTCGGCGTTCTGGGCAAGGGCGACCGGATCGTCGAACCACTCGACGCCCGAAACATCGACGCCTCGATCACGGCTGCGATCGCGCGCGGAGACTGCTGTGATGACGATCTCGCGGCCGCATTGGCGGGTGAGTTCCTCCGATTTGCTCTTAAGAACGCGCGCAACGGATGCGCCCACAGTGCCGAGACCGGCGATTCCAACACGCAATGCTTCGGCCATATGGGTGCCGTCCCCTCTGTTTTCAGTATTCGGAAATCGTGCTGCGGCGCTACCTAGCGGGTCACCTTCAGCGGCACGACATTGTTGGGCTGCACCGATGCAGTCTGCAGGAACCGCTTGATGTTGCGCGCGGCCTGCCGGATGCGGTGTTCGTTCTCTACGAAGGCGAGGCGAATGAAATCGTCGCCGTGCTCGCCGAAACCGATGCCCGGTGCGACGGCGACGTCCGCATGCTCGATCAGCAATTTGGAGAATTCCAGCGAACCAAGATGGCGGAAAGCCTCTGGAATCGGCGCCCAAGCAAACATCGATGCGGCGGGCGGTGGGATATCCCATCCGGCGCGACCGAAGGAATCGACCATGATGTCACGGCGCTTATGATAAACCTCGCGAACCTCGGCGATGTCCGAGCCGTCGCCATTGAGCGCCGCAGTCGCAGCGACCTGGATGGGTGTGAACGCGCCATAGTCGAGATAGGATTTGACGCGTGTGAGCGCCGAAATAAGCCTTTCGTTGCCGACCGCGAAGCCCATGCGCCAACCGGGCATGGAGAAGGTCTTGGACATCGAGGTGAATTCGACGGTGACGTCGATGGCGCCAGGCACTTCCAGGACGGAAGGCGGCGGATTGCCGTCGAAATAAATTTCCGAATAGGCAAGATCCGACAAGATGATGAGGTCGTTCTTCTTGGCGAAGGCGACGACGTCCTTGTAGAAATCGAGCGATGCGACCAGAGCGGTCGGGTTCGATGGATAGTTCAGGATCAGCGCCAGCGGCTTGGGGATCGAGTGGCGAAAGCCGCGTTCAAGCGCTGGAATGAACTGGTCGTTCGGCTCGACTTGCAAAGAGCGGATGACGCCTCCCGACATGATGAAGCCGAAAGCATGGATCGGATAAGTCGGGTTCGGGCACAGAATCACATCGCCGGGCGCGGTTATCGCCTGCGCCATGTTGGCGAAACCCTCCTTGGAACCAAGTGTCGCCACGACCTGGGTGTCCGGGTTGAGCTTCACGCCGAAGCGACGTGCATAATAGTTCGCCTGGGCGCGACGCAGCCCTGGAATGCCACGCGACGACGAATAACGATGCGTGCGCGGGTCGCGAACCACTTCACACAGTTTGTCGACGATGGCCTTGGGCGTCGGCAGATCCGGGTTGCCCATGCCGAGGTCGATGATATCGGCGCCCCGCGACCGGGCAGAGGCCTTGAGCCGGTTCACCTGCTCGAAGACATAGGGCGGAAGACGTCGGACTTTATGAAATTCTTCCATGGTCGGTTCCACGCAGTCGAAAGGCATTGGAATTGGGCGGCGCTTTGCTGGCGCGATATATACTTATTCACATGCCGGGTCGATAGCCTTGCACCGGCCCTCGATGACGTTCAGCGTGTTCTTGGCGTGGTTCTTGGCCAGCGCCTTCAGCTGGGCCTCGCTTGCTTCCGGCTTGACCTGCTGCGACGCCTGCGACTCCTGGCGGGACCTGAGTTCAGCGAACTTGGCCGTTTTTTCCGCTTCGGTGAACGGTGCCGCGGCGGAACGCGGGGGAATGTTCATATTCGGATAGGTGCCGGTATCGACAGGACCGTCCAGCGCGTTCTGCGCGGTGACGCCATCCTGCATCTGCGTGGACCCGCATCCCGTAAGCGCGAGAGCGGCAACAAGCAATAATGCACTCGAGGCGACGCGAATTGCAGAAAGTGCGGGTAAAGCGGTTCGGTATGTCATAATAATTCCTTGACGGTCACTGTAGACCGCATTGGACCGGTAGGACGTCCCACGATAATATGTCAAGAAAAGGCCGCCTGGGAGGCTCTGCGCGAAACATGACTAAGAATTCTGATTCGAGCAAACCCTCCGACGATTCCGCCTCTCCTATCGAGCAATATCTCGTCAAGGATCCCGAGCGCTTTGCGCTGAACATGGCGCGCATGATGGAACAGGCCGGCAAAGCGGCCGCAGCTTGGGCAGAACCGCGTGAAAAGGGCGAGGTGCGCGACAGCGTTTCCGAACCGGTGACCGACATGGTCCGGACTTTTTCGAAGCTTACAGAATATTGGCTCTCAGAGCCCTCGCGCGCTCTGGAGGCGCAGACCCGGCTGTTTTCAGGCTATATGGATGTCTGGAGCAATGCCATCCAGCGCGTGAACTCGGCGGAGCCGATAGAGGACGTCGCCAAGCCGGAAAAGGGCGACAAGCGCTTTCAGGATCCTGAATGGGGCCGCAACGCCTTCTTCGACTTCGTCAAGCAGGCCTATCTGGTAACCAGTCGCTGGGCGAACGATCTCGTCGAGCACGCCGATCTCGACGAAAGCACCAAGCACAAGGCCGGCTTCTATATGAAGCAGCTTTCCAACGCGATCTCGCCGTCAAATTTCCTTTTGACCAATCCCGAGCTGTTTCGTGAAACGGTCTCGTCTAACGGCGAGAACCTGGTGCGCGGCATGAAAATGCTGGCCGAGGACATCGTCGCCGGAAAGGGCGATCTCAAGCTGCGGCAGGCCGACTACTCGCCCTTCGAGATCGGCCGGAACATCGCTCTGTCGCCAGGCAAGGTGGTCGGGCGCAGCGATGTCGCCGAAATCATCCAGTACGATCCCACGACTGAGACGGTGCTAAAACGGCCGTTGCTGATCTGCCCGCCGTGGATCAACAAATTCTACATCCTCGATCTTAACCCGCAGAAGTCCTTCATCCGCTGGGCCGTAGAACAGGGACATACTGTGTTCGTCATTTCATGGGTCAATCCGGACAGCCGCCACGGCGGCAAGGATTGGGAAGCGTATATACGCGAAGGCTTGCAATATGGCCTCGACACCATCGAGAGAACGACGGGCGAAAACGAGGTCAATGCGATTGGCTATTGTGTCGGCGGCACGCTACTTGCCGCGGCTCTGGCCCTGATGGCGCAGGAGGGCGACAACCGCATCCGCTCGGCAACCTTCTTCACCACTCAGGTCGATTTCTCCTATGCGGGCGACCTTAAGATTTTCGTCGATGCCGACCAGGTCAGCGCGCTCGAAGCAGCGATGAAGCAGAAGGGTTATCTCGACGGCACCAAGATGGCGACCGCCTTCAACATGCTGCGCTCCGGCGACCTGATCTGGCCTTATGTCGTTAACAACTACATGCGCGGCAAGGACCCGCTGCCGTTCGACCTGCTCTACTGGAATGCCGATTCCACGCGCATGGCGGCCGCGAACCACTCCTTCTATCTGCGCAATTGCTATCTTGAGAACAACCTGTCCGCGGGACGGATGGAACTGGCCGGGAAAACCGTGTCGCTGTCGGATGTGACGATACCGGTCTACAATCTTTCGGCGCGGGAAGATCACATCGCACCGGCAAAGTCGGTCTTTTATGGGTGCCAGTACTTTGGCGGCGACGTCGAGTTCGTGATGTCGGGGTCGGGTCACATAGCTGGTGTCGTGAACCCGCCGGCCTCCAAGAAGTATCAATTCTGGACCGACGGCAAACCGATCGGAGATTTCGAGCAGTGGGTCGCAAAAGCTGATGAAACCACGGGCTCCTGGTGGCCCCATTGGCAAAGCTGGATAGAAGCCAAAGATAACAGCCGCGTCGACGCGCGCAGCCCCGGCGCGAAAGAAGCAACGCTTGGCGATGCGCCCGGCACCTACGTCAAGGTTAGAGTGTAACGCGCTGTAATGTGCGGTGAGTTGACGACGCCTAAAAAGCGGGCGAAATGGGTGCCTCGATCTTAAGCACTCTCATTTCTTAGTTCCCTTGTTCCTGAAGGGTTTTGCTTACTGGATCGGAATTGAGCTCCGGAGAGAGCGTGATTCAGCGGTGGTCTCGACGCCGCAAGGGAGCCGGATACGTACCGGCTGGGACGCCGAGAAGGGGATGGTTTTGCAGGCACACGAATTGCTACTCGGCAAGGGAGAGCGACGCGCGATAGCCGCGGCTCTCATGAGTGTGCTCCTGGCATCCTGTACGTCCACCACCGATCCCGACCTTCAGGCTGGCATGCCGGGTTTCAATGCCGCGGTTGCACCGACTGTGGAAGCCGGTGCTTCAAGTTCCGCGACGCTTGCAGGCAGCGCCATTCCCGCCCAGGGCTATCAGCTGGCGATGAGCAAGGAAGGCGACACCGCCCTGCCCGACCAGATGGCTTATGTGCCCGCCACCAACCCCGCAACGCAGCCGGGCGAAAAGGCTGCGGAAGCGGTCACGGCGGAAGAACAGAAGCCGGAAGAGCCGGCGCCCGTGCAACAAGCCGAAACGCAAAGCACAACACCAGTGCAAACTACCGAAACGACCGCTGAAGCAAAGCCTGAGAAGCAGACAGCGACAGCCGCTGCAGCCACGGCGGATTCCGTGCCACAGCAGCAAGGCTCAGGGCAGATTCTGACGAACGGCACCTTACAAGAGCCGCCGAAGAAAAAAGGCTTCTTCGCCTCCCTCTTCCGCTCAACGCCTGCGTCAGCGAAAGCACCTGAAAAACCGAATCCTATCGTGGCCGAAGCAGCCGCGAAACCTGAACAAATCCTGAAAAATACGCCAAAGCCTGTGACAGCAGAGGCCGAAGAGGCCAAGCCGGTCGTGACGCTCGCTTCGACGAGAACCGACAAAGGCAAGGCGCTTGCCATGGCTTCGCTGTCATCGCCCGGATCCGGCGCGATGGATACCTTGCCCGGCGTACGGCAGTCGGCTTTGTTCGAGATCAAGCGCCGTTCCGGCCTCGATGACGACAGCGATGTCGATCTGCACGAAGATGAAGACGACGGCTCCTTCCAGGTCGCATCCGCCGCCGGATTTGCCCGGCTCGCGCCCAATGGGCTCATCAAGCAGACCGAAAGCGTCGACGTGGCCTGCCTCAAGCCGTCGCTGGTCAGGGTTCTGAAGGCAGCAGAACAACGCTATGGCAAGAAGGTCGTTATCACGTCCGGCTATCGCAATCCGGATCGGAATCGTCGAGCCCGCGGCGCCAAGAACTCGCTTCACATGTATTGCGCAGCCGCGGATGTTCAGATCCCCGGTGTTAGCAAGCTGGAACTGGCGAATTACTTCCGCGCCATGCCTGGCCGTGGCGGCGTGGGCACCTATTGCCACACGAATTCGGTTCATATCGACGTCGGGCCTGAACGCGACTGGAACTGGCGCTGCCGTCGCAAAAGATAAAGCGAAAAAAGTTTCCACAGGCAGCAAAAGACGGGTTGCCCGAGTCAAAGAAGCTTACTATAACCCGCCTCACCTGAGCGCGCCCATCGTCTAGCGGTTAGGACACCGCCCTTTCACGGCGGTAACAGGGGTTCGATTCCCCTTGGGCGTACCAGGTTTTTCAAGCACTTAGCTGCATCCTTCCTGAACTTGTCAAATATCCATCAAATATCGGTTCGGAATACCCCGGCCACGATTGCAGCCGGGGTTGATCGTGTCAGCCCGCTATGAGGCGGTGAACCAGAAGCCCGAGCGCAGGACTCAAGGTCGGGAACATGTTGAGATAGGTCATTCGCCCGCTCGTCTTACGACCATGATAAGATGGGCGTCATGATCGACTAGGAGTCGCCACTTGCCGCCGTGCGCTTGCGTCATGAGACGAGCGAGTTTTTCGGCGGTCTCTTGGACATCCTGCAGAAGCTTTGTGCCATCGAACGCAGATGGTTGAAGGCACTCGGGAAGATGTCGGATCATGACGGCTCGCCGCCCTTTGGTGTCCGGCCTTTCGCCCTGACCGGATGCGCCAGGCAAAAGGCCTCGTCTCTCGCAATCGCAGCTTCGACATCCGCCTTCTTGTCGGGGTATCCGATCTGCCCAACCCTGCGCTTCTTCCACTCGATGCAAACTTTGTCGCCTACGAGCGTCATGAGGCAGTCGTAAAGCGCTGCGTGATAATGCTTCTCCAAGATGGACCGCCTTGGGAAATGCACCAGAAGAGGCTCGAACTGCTGGGCCTCTTCGGGATACCAGTCCCAAGCAACCGTACAATCGAATGCAGCCCTTAGGCTCTCGTAGTAATCAACCCGCCTCCGCATACAGATGAATTTATTGTAGGTGGCTCGCCTCAACTCACTATTGTGCGCCGTGTCCAGCATCACCGCATCAGGAAGCGGCTCCAGCACGGCATGGAGGAAGGCGTCGAACCTATGTCGGTCAATCGTGCTCATCGGCCAGCCCTCCCACCGGGCATCAGGCCGTGGGCGGCCAGATAGTGCGCCCGGTGATCTAGCTCGGGGATTAGATCGGCATAGACGATGGTGCGGAACTGCTTGCCGTCCGGCATGATATGCAGGCGTTCGGCGCGCGGGTCTCCGAGCATGTCGCGCTTGGTGAGCTTGATCCGCACGAGTTCCTTCTTGTAGGCTTTATAGCCCTCCCCGGTGAAGATCAGCGCCGAATTGTCGTCTTCGGCGCTGTCGGCGCGGCCTTCCAATATCTGCACGTTGGGGTCATCGTTGCCCCGGCCTTGGCTGCACTGTTCATCCCAGCCTAGGAACGGCTCCCTGTCGGGCTCCTCGTCGTGGCCTTCGTCTTGGATGTCGCCGCCGTCCTCGTTGACCTCTTCCCGGTCGTCCTGCGCGCCTTCATCTTCGCAGACCTCCTCGCGGTCGTCGCCGTAGGAACCGGCCAGATACGGCTCCAGGTCCGGGTCGGGGTCCATGTCGTCAAGCATGTTGATAAGCCGCTCGATAGTAGTTTCGAGCGCCAGCCGGTGGCTTTCCTTGATGGTGATGAAGATGAAGCCGCCTTCGCTATCGAAGGTCGGTATGAAATCGGGCACTTGCATGCCCTCGGGATTATGGATGTTCATTTTCAGTCTCGCGGTTCGAAACCGACTTGCTACGGTCGGTGGCGCGTCGTCTTGCTACGGACGCCCGCGCCAATGCTGGTGGCAGACCAGCAGCCGGGGGTTAGCAACCTGCCGCGAGACAGGCCGAACGATTTTAAGGGTTACCCCTCTGGACATAGCGTTCGCCCCCGGCCATATTAGCCAGGTTGGAACGCCCGCCAAGGCGTATCCTATGCGCATCGAAGCCCGCCAAGGCTCCTAGCGCCTCAGCAAGCCTTTCGACGCCAATCGAACGGTCTGCCTATCGCGGTCCGGGTTGCTAAGCCCACGGACAACATCACCTTATTTGATCGAACCGTCAAGCATTCCCCTCCCGGGGAAGTCGCTTGCGCGCACGTGGGGTTTACTGCACGGTTCGCTGTGAAGAACGGCTTCTAAAGGAACAGCCATGGCTGACCAGGAAAAGGAACGCTTGACGCGACAGGCCGCTATAATTGCCCAGAGCTTAGAGCCGCACGAAGTGAAGGCCCTAAGAATATTGTTCAAGGCATCGATCGGCAGTTTCGAGAAACTAAGCGGCATGCCCGGCATCCGAGAGCCAATGGTCGATAGGCTCGCGGAACTGGGTTTGGCCGAAAAAGGCACCGCCAATACATATACGGGCGCTATCGGTTATCGCACTACAGCACTCGGCACTGCGGTCTTTTCTGCACTCGACAAACGTCCACGTAAGCCGTCCCCGAAGATCAACGCGCTCCCGTCCCGCATCGCCACACTGCCGCCGAGGCTGAAAACTCTAAAATGAAATTCCCCAAGCCGCCTGTCTGAACAGGTAGTCGAAGACGAGCGGCAGCTAAGAAAGTGACCTCAAACACGCCACGGGGACGGATGTCGCAGAAGCGACGGCAGCGTATCCCTTTCTGCTTAATCGAGATCAGACATGTCCCCTGTCCGCGACAGCTTCTCCTATCCGCCGCGCGGGCTTTGCCGGGAAGACGCGGCGCGGTACATCGGGGGGGGACATCGAAGTTCGATGAACTGATTCGTGATGGGAGGATGCCGAAACCTAAACGCATCGACGGCCGGGTCGTCTGGGACAGGTTGAAGCTCGACGCCTCGTTCACCGATCTGCCAGAAGACGGCAAGCGGAATTACTTCGAAGGGATCAGGACGCCGACGAAGTTTCGCAGATCGATCTGAATGCAACCTCCGAACACCACAATGATGATTGCAGCTTATTCGGCTTTCCGGGAATTCCAGGCGTTCGCCTTGGGTGCTTCGTGGCCTGCGTGACTGAACGGAATGGCGAGTGAAGACGGTCTAGCTGTTAGGATAGTTCAACGGCCTTGCGTTGTTCCCCGTAGTGCGCAATTCTAGGTTGGACTTGGGGGGAATTCATGAAACCGTATCTTGCGATGCTGGCCGCTGCGCTGGCCCTTAACGCATGCGCCAAACGACCGGATGCAATCGTGCCGGTAGACATTCCGATGGCCGCTTATGGCAATCTGGACTGCGCAGGCCTGGCTCAGGAACTGATAAAGGAGCGCAACGCGCTCACCAGCCTGTCCAAACAACAGCACGAAGCTGCCACAGGCGATGCGGTCGGTGTATTCTTGGTCGGCGTGCCGATGTCCAGCACGCTCGGCGGCGACAAAGAAGGCCAGGTTGCCGTATCAAAGGGCAAGGTCAACGCCATTGAATCGAGCATCAAAGCCAAGGGCTGCCGATGATCAATGCGCCTGCTTTCTGCCGAAACTTGCGCTTCGTTCGCAAGGATCAGCTATCCAACGCGTTGCCTGCGCTGCTGGAGCATCGGCGCCTCCGTCGCAGTGACTGATACGGCGTTACTAAAGGAGGGCAGCCACCAGCACCCAAACGCCCTTGCATAAAAAGGCTTCTGGTCAATCTAGGAAATCTACTCACCATGAGGCGGCACATCTCTTCGAAGAACTGCACCGGCCACAGCATGTTCAATACGGCATCGGAGAACTCTCGGCCCACGAAAAACGTGGGCCGATTCCTTGGTTACATATCTCAGCTTCTTTGCTCTGTCCTTATGAGGTCGACGTCCTAAGCGTCACGCCCACTCGGGCAACCGTTCCACTTGGGCCGGATGAAAGTACAGTCAGCAGCACGGTTGCCGTGGTCGAGTTGACCGAGATGAGGCGCACAACAGCCTGGAATGTAGTCTCGCTGCCCCAAACGTAAGCATCGCTCCGTATAAGGCTGGGCGTGCTCGCAAGATCATGAGACATGACAACCGTCTGAGATCCGACAGCGTCTACGCTGACCGTGGACGACTGAAACGATCCAACTGACTTGTAGCCGTTGCAGTCGATCATTCGCACGGCACCGGTAATACCAGAGGCCGCATTCGTGTTAGCTCCGAAATTGACACTGTTGGCGAGCCCATTGAGCGTACCAGCGACAACATCGAGGCCATTGCCCCACCCTTCGATAAAACCGCCATAAAAGCGTGCGCCGCTATCGGAGGAGAGATAGATGCCAGAACCAGCGAAGGGTACCGCAGGAGGTCCAGCCCGGCCCCGCCCGATCAGGACATTTCCGACAGCCGTAAGCTCTCTAGGGCCAGCCGAGGGAGAAGCACCATCCGAAGACGCGAACAGACCCGAGGATGTCGAATCGAAGATTTTGTTGTTGCTGACGGTGCAGTAGTCACCCGATATGCGAATGCCACGTTGACCAGAATAAATAACATTCCCATCAATGTTGCATTTGTCCGCATAGCACTTAATGCCCGACATATTCACGCCGTCCACCGCAGGATCGGGGAGATAGATGACGTTGTCTCGGACTATGGAGTCTTTCGCGCCTGTCGGTCCTTGCGAACTAACAGCAGAAAGATAGATAGCACAGCCTCCTCCGTTTGGCTTGAACGTGTTGCCAAAAATCTGCGTCTTCTGCGAGCGAGTGTGGATACCATTCTGATCGTCGAGAGCGCTGCTAAGTCCCCAGCGCTCTATTAGACAATCCCGAATGATAATATTTTGACTAGGGTAGAAGACGCTGTTTACAGTTGACGGGTAATCCTTGATGTCTACTGCATCTCTGTAAGTCTCATGGATCCAACAATTGTCAATTAGCACGTTCATGATCGCGCCATCTTGAAACCCTAGTCCATAGGAGCAGTCTCTAATTTCCACATCTCGGACGGTCAAACCATCGCAACCAATCTTGGTACTACTCCCTCCAACTCGAAGCCCGTGACCGCCGATTCCTGGATTTTGACCCGAACGGTTTCCATCGATACAAAGATCACTGATCTTGGAATTCCTGGTGTCGAAGTGGTTGACTACATGAGCGGTCTCGGACTGCTCAGGCCCAACCTTTATAATGGTCGCGTCCTTCCCCACTCCCCTGAGCCAGACATGGGACTTCATTCGGATACAGATGCTGCTTGACGAAGAAACCAGAATTACACCCGCTGGCAGAACAACCTGGCCACCAAGCCGGGCCTCGCAATAGTCGATAGCGCGCTGAATGGCCAAGCGGTTGTTATTCCCGAGTGTGATTGTGTAAGCGGCACTGACCTGCACTCCCGTCGATCTAGCATCGATAACGCTGTCGACACGTTGGAACCACGATCCAGTGGCGTCCTGCCACGCAAGTCCGTGAGTGGGCATAGATACAGCCCGATGGTATAGAGCCGGGCAAATGTCGGAGTTTCCGCTCCAACGTTTCACTTCGACCAGATCAAAGCCGCTGAGATCTACAGATGCGACGCCGTCGAGGCTGTCGAGTTGGTATGTTGCATCGCCGAAGACCCCGACCGGTTTTTCCAGATTTTCGGGATCGTAAATTTCAGTCATCATCGTTGCCATTGTTCAGTCCTTCCATCACGCCGCCTTAGATTATTGCCGCAGGTGGCGGCTCGCCTTATCGACGGGTCCATTAGACGCGAGGTTCGGATGGTGTGGACAAAATGGGGCTTAGATTTTCATAACTTTCTGAATCCCTTGATCGAATATTTTCCTATGCAGTTTTTCTTCCACATCCATTCACGCCGCAGCCGGCGCAACAAGGCGTTGTGAACTAGGAAAAACCCCAGTAGCCGGTGCGCGGAGCATGCGCCATAGTTGCCCGATGAACGATCTCACCGCACTGCTCACCACCGACGCCAAGCGCACCTGGGAACTAGTTTTCGATGACGATTTCCCCACTGCCCCTGGCATCTACATTCAACTCACCGACAAGGCGGCGCCGGACAAGCCCCGGCGTCTCGACCTGAACGAGTTCCTTGCAGGCCCAATAATCGACGAGGCGCACGAACTGGCGATGGCGGTGCTAGTGGCCATGCTGATGAGAGCGATCCAGCAGAGGCAGGCTTTGTTGAGGGCCGAGGCCGGATGGTTGCCCGCGCTGCTGGAGCAACGACGCGGCCGTCGCGGTGACTGATACGCTGTTCGGGCTACAGTCAAAAATTCACTCACCGCACGCGCACTGGCAGCATAGTCTCTCCGGAGATGAATAGGTTACGTCAACAGCTCATGGGTTTATCAACAAGAGTCCACACCTTTTATTCTGAAGAGCGGGGGTAGCGGGGATCGGCCCGTAAGCTTGTTGTTAAGTTTCCCGATCGTTGGTTTCGTCTATTGGCGGAGGGCTCAAGCACCTGAGGAGAACAGGATGTATCTGAGCGAAATCAACTCACATGCGATGTCCGCTGAACGCGGTCGGCGGACCATACGCTATCGCGGCTTGGCGCCAAACGGAGCACGAGTTTGGACCGCGGAAGAAGACCAAATCTGTCGTCAGTTTGGACATGATTACTCACTTCTTCGAAAGCAATTGCCTAATCGCACTTACTGGGCACTTCGATTTAGGTGCCAGCGTCTCGGCCTGAGACCAAAGCGAGAGATGTTCACCGCCGGCGAGCTCTCAAGATTGCGGCGACTTTCGGCCAAAGGTTCTTCTCGCGAAGAACTTCAGCAGGCGTTTCCTACTCGCTCGCTTGAGCAGATTAGCGCCGCCAGAAAATACCATGGTATCGCCATCAGTAGGCGGCCCTATGCCCCAACGGGTTCGAAAATCATCGACCAGATACGCGATAGATGTTTCGCGCTTGGGTACACGATGGGGGACCTAGATATCTTGGCCAAGTCAAAAAGATATTTCAAAGGGGCCGGCTGGATTAACGGCAACTACAATTATGGGGCAATCGGAAGAGCGATTATTGCGCTCGATGGCAGCATTGAAATCTGCTGGCGAGAATATCAATGAACCTCAAGCGAGCAGCAATTGAAGCTGAGATTGAGAGGCTTCTCACCATCTTGGATGGGTTTGACGGTGATCCAGACCTTGAGGAAGAGCCCTTTGAAGAGCAGCACGACCAAGAGGCGGAGGTGTCATGGACAAGCGGCATTGCCCCTGAATGGTTTGTGCTTGCTGAGAATGGCAGAAGGAAAAAGAGACGAAATTGACGTCCCGCAAGGAAAGGCTCGCCGACGCAGCGCTCCATCTCTTGAAGCTTGCGTCGGCTTGGCGTGAAATCATATCTGCCTATGCGTTGGCAACCTCCCCGACGCTCGCGCATTGAATCGCAGTTTTGTTGAGTGCGAGTGTTCGAGTATGGACGATGGATGGTTCGATGATCCGGTCTCGGTGATGATCGAGGGGCCGGGCAAGGTCCGGATGGTCTCGTCAGCAAGGGAGGCTGCGGAGTGCCTGTTATTCCGTTGGCCCAGCTCGGGCTGCAAGAGCCACCTCGCAGCGCGCAAGGCCTGCATGGCCGTTCTGGAAGGCCAGAAGAAGTCAATCGTCGCGCGTCGAGCCTTCGCCAAAGCGGCCGAAGACGAAGGCGTGCTGATCAATCGTCCTGCCAGATAAATTTCCGCACCATCTTGATCTCGACCAGGCGCCGGAACTTCATTTTCACCCGGTCGCCCGGTGGCGGCAGGTCGAACTTGACCGTCATGTAATCCTTGCGGCCACACTGCGTGCAGCGCATGTGCCGCTCCACATCGAAGATTGAGACGTTCCCGAGCAGCTTCAACAGATCGCCTGCCAGGTAGTTTCTGCGCAGATTGCAGAGCCCGCAACTAATGTGGGCCACCTGCCCGATCTCATCCGCTTTGGAGAGCATCTGGACGGGATAGCGACGATATGGGTACTGCTCCGGCATGAGAACGGAATAAGAACAAACGTCTTGCGGAGTCAATCTGACGAGTGCATGATTAGCACATGACAAGACCAGCTTTGCACAGCCACCGTGCCTCACCGGCAGCGGATGACAACCTGTTGCCCGAAGAGCGCCTTGATGCCGCGATTGCGGCTGCCAGGGGCGATCTATGGGCGGCCGCCATGGCTCTGGCGATGGAGCTGGATGAGACCAAAACAGAACTGTTGCTGACGCGGGCCGCCGTCTCACACGGCTTCTCCCGCGGATGGCATCATAGGAGGCGAGGATGAAACTGCTACTTGATGTGAAAGGAGCAACAGAGGAACAGCTTGCCGCCGGCATGGCGGCGGCTGTTGAAGTCTTCAAAGCTGCGGACATGCACCCGCTCACGGCAGCCGAAGGTTTCTCCGCCCTGGAGGCGTGGGATGATGCCGGCTTTCCCGAAGAGGGCGAGGAGCATGCGCTCAGCGATGAGGATTCTGCCGCTGCCGACGTCTGGCTGGCCGCGACCAAGGCCGCGCTGCTCGCCTGCTCGGTTGATGGCTCGGAACCGGAGGGGACGCTGGAACTGCTGACACCCGAAGACGACGAGCCCGACCTATGAGCGACGAACCCAACGCCCTCCCCCACTCGACGCCGGCCGGCTTGTATGAGCACTATTGCGAGCACGACGGCTGCGCGAAGTGGGGCAGCTTCGGTTTCGCCCGCGCCAAAGAGGCGCCGCACTGGTTCTGTTTCGAGCACCGCGACGAGGGCGAACCATTCCGGGCGTGAAGGGAGAGGCGTTTGTGTAATCTGTACAATGTCACGACCACACAGGAGGCTATCCGGCAGCTGTCGAAGACGTTCCGCGACATCGCCGGCAACATCCAGCCTTCACTCGATCTCTACCCCGACCAGATGGGACCGATCGTCCGCAACGCGCCGGATGGGGTCCGCGAGCTTGCGCGCGTTCGCTGGGGGCTTCCCAGCTCCAGCCAAGCTCTGTTCGAGGCGACAAAGAAGCGGGCGGACAAGTTTCGGGCCAAGGGTCGGGACGTAGACGATGCCGCTTTTCAGGAACTGCTGAAGATGGAGCCGGACGGCGGCACGACCAATGTCCGCAACACCGCCTCCCGCCATTGGTCGCGCTGGCTTGGCATCGAAAATCGATGTGTCGTGCCGCTTACCAGCTTTGCCGAGCCCAATCCCAGCGCCAAGGTTGAGGGTGGGCGAACACCGAACGCCTGGTTCG
>NZ_JACVVX010000004.1 GCF_014534685.1 Oryzicola mucosus | reverse complement strand
GGCTGGGCGGAGGAGACCATCGAGCAGACGCTCACCTTCTTCCGGCTGCCGCGCCAACACCACAAGCACCTGAAGTCCACCAACATGTTGGAGCGCCTCAACGAGGAAATCCGCAGGCGCACCTATGTCGTGCGCATCTTCCCCAACGCCCAGAGCTGCCTGCGCCTCGTCAGGGCACTCGCCGTGGAGACCAACGAAAATTGGATGGAGGCCAACCGCTACATCAACATGGACGACCTCAGAGAACACAAGAAGCTCGAACTCCGAAAAGCCGCATGACCAGCACAATGGCCGCCCCAATTTGCAGAACTTGACGCACACAACCTGAGCAAAGCGGGGCGGGCGGAACAAGCTCAACTTGAGACCCAAGTTTCCTCCGGGATTTCGGAGAGTCTTTGGATTTCAATCGGGCTCTATGCAGCCTGTTTTCTATAGCTATTTTCATGGCGAGTTTGTTGGGTCTGATATTGCCCAGCGATGAATGCGGTCGTTGCCTGTGTAATCTTCCTTCCATGCGGTGAGCCCGGTTCTGGCGTGAGGCAGCGACGAGAACAATGTTCGTCGAGGCACTCGTCACGGGAACGCCCATTGAAGCTTTACACGCCGTTTTGAATCGGCTGTCCCGGTGCGATGTAGTGCCATTCGACGCGTCTCTGCTGGCGCCATTAGGGGATTGCCTCCGAAGTCAGTTCCGTGCCGTTGTCCGAGACAATCGTATGGGGACGTCCGCGTTGGGCCATGACGCTATCGAATTCCCGCGTCACAGCTGCAATTTGCCGACGCCCCAAGTTGGTTCCGCATCGCGTCAATCAGTGAGGGGCGTTCAGTCGCTGAGGCGGGTCGCGACGGTCAGGTTCATGGTTTCGCGTGTCTCGAAACCGATTGACTTATAGAGATCGATGGCCGCGTGGTTCGTGTCCAGGCAGTGGAGATAAGGCTGCTCACCGCCTCCGGCTATATCAGCAGTCGCGTGCGCAGTGAGGCGGCGTGCAAGCCCCTGCTGTCGATGGTCGGGATGTACGCAAACGCCGCTCACCTCGGCCCAATCTCTCTGGCGGAAACGCTCGCCGGCCATGGCGATGAGACGTCCATCACGCTTGATACCCCAAAATCGTCCTAACCGCATGGTGTGACGGCCAAACGGGCCAGGCCGGGCCAGGGCAGCAAGGTCATAAATCTGTGCCTCATCTGCCGCCCCCAACTGCTCGATACACTGATCGCTGGACAGCCCGATCCGCTGGGTCGCGACCATTTGCACCACACGCGTGGTGTTCATGAGAGCAAAGCCGGCAGGCAAAGGCATCGGCGCTTTGCGCACCATCATCATGGTTTCGCCTGCGGAAAACAGGCTGGCCAGCTCCGCGATAGAGTCGGCGTGGTCATCGCCAGTGGCTGCGAAGGGGCCGATATCGGCGGGGTAACGCAGCGCCGAGCCGTGGCCGACCGCCAGGTGCCGATGCTGGCCGGTAAGCGCGGTCCAGACGGGGTCGTCAAGGACATGCATTAAGGCTTCCCCCATTCACGCAGCGGCTTTTCGGCCAGCCGCTGTTCAATGGTGTCCAACTGATCGAGCAATGTGCCGCTGAGGCCTTTACAGAGCTCACGCGCCGCAGCATCGACCTGCTTCCATACGCTGGCTTTGGACTGGGCAACGAGGTCCTGGCCGGTCGCGGTCAGCGTGGCAACCCGCACCCGGCGATCCTCCCGGGACTGGCTCATGTCGACCAAGCCAAGCTTGGCAAGGTGCAGCAGTGTTTTTGTAGCTCCAGGCTGGGTGATCCCTATGGCCTGCGCCATCTCCCCGACGGTTAGCGGCCCCAGCCGATCGATGGCAGCCAGAAATGGCAATTGCGACGGCGGAACGCTGCCGCTCTGCGCGCTGACGATACTCACGGTCTCGGCTTGCAGCCTCTCGCCCAGGCGCTTGAAGCGGGTTCCAAGGCAGAGATAGCCAAGCGCCGCAATGACATCTTCAACAGGTTCATGATTTTCCATATCCAGTTATATAACCGGAAATGTTGTGATGCGCTAGACCTGCACAGGCTAAGATTATTCGCGAAAATCGGTATTGACCTCGAGTGAACTCGAAGTCGTAGCCTGATCTCGCAACACGGTTTCAGACATGTACACGATCGACGAAGGGGCCTGACTCACCAAGGTCGCCCAGTCCGCGAGGGGGGATCAGACGATCCCCGATGCGCTGACTATCTGCGCGCGACCAATCCACCCTGACCCCTCGCCGGATGGGACCCGGCGCTTTTCTCATATCTTGATCGTGTTCTTGAAGCGCTCGAGCCTCGCTGAACTGCAATCCGTAGGAGACAAACCATGCGGGTACTGATCTCGGCCGTGGGAAACCTCGGCGTAGTCATCCCAGCTTACCATCGACGATCTTGGATTTCTTCTCGCGCCTGGCGCCGCTCAACGGATCATCCAACAGCCATCGCCGCATCGACGGGATCAGGCCGGGCACGCGGTTGATCCAGGCCATCTTCCGCAAGCGCGCTACCGTGTCGGTATGCTCCACCAAGCCCAGTCTGGTCTGCCGCAGATATTTCTTGCCTGAAAAAGCCAGGAGAAATGCCATGGTGGCATTTGAACGCCCGCTGAATGTGACGTCCAGCATATGGATGGCGTGATAGAGGATGTTGTCGGTATCGTCGGCGCGCATATCCGATGCCAGATTTTGTACCGCCCTGCAAACGGCGCTCAGCTACGCACGCAATCGGTAAACTGGGAAGCCAAAGGACTCCCGGTCTATTTTATGCATCAGCAGGAGTATGTGCTGGCAGTTCGGTGTCGGAGAAGTAGTCCGGGTGCGCCTCAGCAATGAGGGGCAGAGCCAAAAGGATTTCTCGCAGGTGGCGGCGCATGGCAGTCCGAGCCTGATCGGGTTCACGGGCCTCTACTGCATCCACCACCTGGGTATGTTGCTTGATCAGCGTATTGAGCGGGGAAGCCCCTGGAAGAGAAAGCAACCTCACGCGATCGGTGTGAAATCGCGCCGTTTCGACCGTGCGCCACGCGAAGTCGCAATCTACGATCTGGGCGATGGCATGATGAAACGCCTCGTCGCGTTCAGAAAACCGTTGATGGTCGGACTCTGACGCCGCTGCCGCCTGTTCGGCGATGAGTTCTCTCAGCCGGGCTATATCGGATTTGGACGCCAGTCTTGCTGCCGCGGCGACGATATCGCACTCGATGGCCTCGCGTACAAAGCGGGCGTTGGCCACATCTCTGACTGATATCTTCGTCACATAGGTGCCACGGCTGGGCCTGATCTCTACAAGGCCCAGTTCGGCGAGTTTTATGAAGGCCTCGCGCACAGGTTGACGCGAGACGCCGAAGCGGCCCGCAATATCCTTTTCCGACAATGCTTCTCCCGGCGGGAGGCGCAGATCGACGATCGCCGCGCGAAGAATGGAAAGCGCCTGCGGTGCTATCGGATCTTTTTGGCGGACGGAACTGCCATCGAGCAGCAGTCCAGAACTAGGGCTTGTCACAATCCTCATAGGATGTATCATACCGGTATGGTGCCATACCGCAAGACAACAATCGCGGAGACAGCATCAGATCTATGGGAGGAAGAAATGGGTCTTATCAATTCGGCATTGAGCCGCCGTACGTTTATCAAGGCCGGCGCCGCAGCGCTTGCCATGCCTGCAGTTGTCTCCAGCGCGTTCGCGCAGGCGAAAATCACAATGAAGATCGCCCACACCGAAGGTATCGGGACACCGATCACCGAGGCGTTTGACAAGTGGACCCAGACGCTGATCGCCAAGAGCGAGGGCAGGATCGATGCCCAGCATTTCCCGGCGGCGCAATTGGGCGGTCTGGCAGAAGCACTCGAAGGCAGCCGGATCGGTACGATCCAGGCCACTACGGCCGGTCCTGACTCCGAAGAGGCCATTGCCCCCGAGATTGCCGCACTGGGTGGCGCACCGGGCTTCATCTACAAGAATGAAGCCCATGTGGATGCGGTGCTCCAAGGCGAATTGGGCCAAAGGGCCTCTGATATCGCACGCGCCAAGACCGGTGTGGAATTTGTCGCCTATGGCGAGACCGGCTTCCGTCATATTCTAGCGAAGCGCCCGGTTACCTCGCTTGAAACGCTCAAAGGCGTTAAAATCCGCGTGCCGCAGCTCAATATCTGGGTCAGCTTCTGGACCCTGCTGGGCGCCGCTCCCACGCCACTCCCCTATAACCAGCAATATGAAGCTCTATCGACCGGCCTCATCGACGCGATCGACTCTGATGTGTTCTCGATCAAGGGCTTCAAATTCTACGAGCAGGCAAAACACCTGACCCTGACGGGCCACTGGTTTCTGCCCAAGGCCATCCGCGTCAATGCGGCCTGGCTCGACAGCCTGCCGGCCGATCTGCAGGAACTGGTGCGCAGCTCTGCCAAGGAAGTGTTCGCCGAGCAGCGCACGGCCAATCGCGCCAATGCTGCGGCGGTGCTCGAGGAACTGAAAGGGCTGGGTGTCGAGGTGACCCAGCTTCCGGCTGAAGAGCTCGCCAAGATGGAAGAGTTGACGGCGCCGCTTTATGACGAGTTCGGCAGCAAGAGCCCCGAAACCGCCGAAATGATCGCGGCTATCCGCGCCCTGGCCTGAGGTAACTGGGTTATGGGTGTTCATGCCGAAATGGCCGCTCCGGAAGGAGCGGCCAACGATACGGTTCAGACAGGTTTTGCTGGTTTGGTCGACAGGATCATCGAAACCATCTGCGTCCTCCTGATGTTGACCGCATTGGCCATTGCCTGTCTGCAGGTCGTGCTGCGGTATGGTTTCCATGCCGGATTGCCATGGTCGGAGGAGGTGGCGGTCTGGTGCTTCTGCTGGGCCGTGTTCCTCGGCATGGGTCTCGCCACCGGTCGCGATGCTCATATCGCGATCAACTCTTTTCCCAACCTTCTCAAGCCGCGCGCCCGGTCAGCTCTCGCACTCTTCAACCGCGTTGTCGTTGCTGCCTCGAGCTTCATGCTGATCATCCATGGCGCCGAATATGTCACCAAGGCTATCGCCGCCTCGCCGGCTTTGCAGATGCCGATGCGGTATTATTTTCTCGCCGTCCCCGTAGGCGGCCTGCTGAACCTTTTCTTCCTGACCTGGCCTCGCGCAAACCGCAGCATCATGCAGGGATTGGCCGTGCTGGCGGCCGGCTTTGTGCTGTATCTCGCGATCCGCTATGGCGCCGGCTACGTCTATGGCGAAAGCAGCAGCGCCTTAGTGCTCAACATCGTCGGCCTCGTCCTCATCATCCTGGGCGCGCCCATCGCCTTTGCCATGGCCTTTGGCGCCTTTGCGGCATTCGCACCCTTCGCGCAGATCCTGCTGGTGACCATCTCACAGAACATGGCGGCGTCGCTCGGCTCGTTCACCCTGCTCGCCATCCCGTTCTTCATTCTCGCTGCCGCGATCATGAATGCAGGCGGCATTACCCCGCGCTTTGTTGATCTGGCGGTCAAGCTCGTGGGGCATATGCGCGGCGGCCTTGGCCAGGCCAATGTCATCACCAATACCCTGCTGGCCGGCATATCGGGTTCATCGACGGCGGACGCGTCCACCGTGGCCAAGCTGATGATCCCGGAAATGGCAAAACGCGGCTATGGCCGCCCGTTCAGCGCAGCGCTCACCGCTTCGGCGGCCACGCTCGCCAACATGATCCCGCCCAGCCTGGGCTTGATCATCTATGGCGCGCTAGCCTCGGTCTCGGTTGGCGCATTGTTCGTCGCCACGATCATCCCCGGCATGATGATCGCAGCCGCACTGATGCTGACCGTCTACGTCATGTCGCGTAAGCGTGGCTATGGCGGTGACCTGCCCAAGGCGTCGGGCCGCGAGCGCCTGACCTCGCTGGGCATGGCTATCCCGGCATTGATCCTGCCTCTGATCATTGTCATGGGTGTGCGTGTCGGCGCCTTCACCGCCACCGAGGCGGGCGCCGTTGCCTTCATCTATGCCGTGCTGTGCGGCGCGCTGCTCTATCGCAAACTCACCGTCGCCAACTTCATTGCGGCGATCCGTGAGTCGATGTTCGATACGGTGTTGATCGTAGTGATCATCGCGGCGGCCTCGCCCTTCGCCTGGGTGCTGGCCTATGAGCAAGTGCCTCAGAAAATCGCGCAATCCATGTCGGTGTTGGTCGATAATCCCTGGCTGCTCATGCTGATGCTCAACATCTTCCTGTTGGCCGTGGGCCTGTTCATGGAAATGATTGCCTCGCTGGTCATTCTCGTACCCATCCTCGTGCCACTGGTGATTGCCGCCGGTATCGATCCGATCCACTTCGGCATCGTTATGTGCTCAACATGGTGATCGGCGCGCTCACCCCACCACTGGGTGTACTGCTGTTCACCACGGCGCGTGTCGGCGGTGCCGACCAGGGCGCGACAATGAAGGCCGCGATCCCCTTTATGACGGTGCTCGTCATCGTCATGCTGATCATCGCCTATGTGCCGGCCATTACCATGTTGCCGGTCCAGTGGTTCGGCCCATAAGGTCGGACCACCTCATCTTATATTGATCATTGCCCGTAGGATCTTGCCGTGAAGAAGACCCGTATCGCCATTGTCGGCCTTGGAATGGCCGTCACACCCCATGCTAAGGGCTTGGTGGATTTGGCCGACGTCGTCGATGTCGCTTATGCCTATGCACCTAGCCAGGCGCGGCGACAGTCGTTCAGCGAACGCTTTCCGTTCCCCACCTGCGACAGCCTTGAGACCATTTTGGATGATTCGTCTGTCGAGGCGGTTGCCATTTTCTCGCCGGCCAATACCCATCTCGATATCGCCCGGCGCTGCGCCGCGGCTGGCAAGCATGTGCTGCTGGAAAAGCCGATCGACATCACCACAGCCCGCGCCGAAGCCACGGTCGCAGCCTGCCGCGAGGCCGGTGTCACGCTTGGGATCGTCTTGCAGCACCGTTTCCGTCCGGCCGGCATGCGCCTTGCCGAGGTCATCGCGGCCGGAGAACTGGGTCGGATCGTAGGCTCATCCACGGTGATTCGCCTTTGGCGCCCGCAAAGCTATTACGACGAACCGGGCCGCGGCAGCTTTGCCCGCGATGGCGGTGGCGTATTGCTGTCGCAAGGCATCCATACGCTCGATCTGATGCTGAGCCTGGCCGGTCCCATCGCCGAAGTCACCGGCTTTGCCGCCACGACGTCAGTACATCGTATGGAGACCGAGGACATGGTCTGTGCTGCCGCGCGCTTTGCCAATGGCGCTTTCGGCACCATCGACGCGACCACGGCGGCCTATCCGGGCTTTCTCGAACGGATCGAGATCATCGGCGAGAAGGGCAGCGCCACCATCGCTGGCACCGAGTTGCTTGTCCAGTTCCAGGACGGCCGCAGGATCGCCATCGAGCCCGATGGTAGTGCCGGCGGCGCGGGTGCCGATCCCATGGCCTATCCGCACGATCATCACCGGGCTGTCATGGCAGACTTCATCGACGCCATCCAAACCGGGCGTGAACCCAAGGTTACGGGCGAAGAGGCTCTCAAGGTGCACCGCCTTATCGATGCACTGATAGAAACCGGCAAAGTTGGCCGGCCGGTTGCTGTCCGCGGAGTTGGCGCGTGACGCCGCCCTTGCGGTTCGCCGCCATCGGCCTGGATCACCGCCACGTCTATCACCTTGTTGGCGAGCTGATTGCAGCCGGCGCCGTATGCGCCGGCTTTTGCCCGCAAACGAGCGATGCCAAGGTGCTTGAGGGCTTTCTTGAACGCTTTCCCCAACTCGATCCCGTCGACCGTGAACGCCTGTTCGACGATCCCTCGATCGATATCGTAGTTTGCGCCGCCATCCCGCGAGACCGTGCGGCTATCGCCATCCGCGCCATGCAAGCCGGCAAGGATGTGATGGTCGACAAGCCCGGCGCGATCACGGCAGACGAGGTCGATGAGATCGACTGTGTCGCACGCGAGACAAGCCGCCTTTATTCCATCTGCTTTTCGGAACGCTTTGTGGTGCGCGCCTGCGAGGTTGCCAGCCGGCTTGTGGCCGAGGGGCAGATCGGCCGCGTCATCCAGACGGTCGGATTAGGCCCGCACCGGCTCAACCGCGCCATTCGCCCAGACTGGTTCTTCGACCCGGCGGCCTATGGCGGCATCATCACAGATATCGCCTCGCATCAGATCGACCAGTTCCTGCATTTCACCGGTGCGCCGGACGCTACGATCGTCTCTGCGTCTACCGCCAACCACAACCTGCGTGAAATGCCGGCATTTGAGGACTATGGCGAAGTCCTGCTGCATGGCGGCGGCGCGTCCGGCTTCATCCGGGTCGACTGGTTCACTCCCGATAGCCTCAAGGCTTGGGGCGATGGCCGGCTGTTTCTGCTCGGCACCGAAGGCTACATTGAACTGCGCAAATATATCGATATCGACGGGCGCGCGGGTGGGGACCACGTTTTCCTCTCCAACCGCGCCGGTACGCGGCATATCGATGCGAGCCACGAACCCCTGACCTATTTCCGGAACTTCCTCAACGATGTGCGGGACCGCACATCGACGGCCATGCCGGCCGGCCATGCCCTCAAGGTGACGCGCCTCGCTATCGAGGCGCAGGAGATAGCACGGCATCGTAAAGGACTCGTGGACGGGGCCGCGCGATGAGGCAGACCTGGCGCTGGTTTGGGCCGGCCGACCTCGCATCCATCGACGATGTCCTGCAGGTCGGCGCGCAGGGCATCGTCAGCGCCCTTCATCATGTTCCGACTGGGGAGGTCTGGACGTCCGAGGAGATTGCCAGGCGCCAGGACATCATTCGCCGCCGCCTGGCGAGCGGGTCCATGTTTCCCGCCGCACCGTCGACAGCCACATCCGGAACATTCGTGCCAGGCGCACAGACGCGGGATCATCTGGCTCCTTCAGCCACCGAAAAAATGGTGCCCGTCGCTGGCGATGCTCGCCTGCGCAGTTCTGGCGGTGGTCATCGGGCAAGAGCACAACTGTCTTTCGATGCCTCTCCCCAACGACGGCGCTACAGAATCCTGGATAATTCGCCAGTGATCCGTTTCGCCGTTTGATGCACAAGCCTGGCGCAGAGTTCGTGACGTCGCGCGTCGTGCCGGTATACGGGCATACTGACGCTTATCGCTCCGACCGGTTCCCGCTGACGATTGAAGATCGGGCTTCCGAGACAACGAATATCCGGCTCGTTCTCCTCGTCATCAAATGCAAAGCCCTGCTCGCGCGTCCGCTTCAGTTCCTCGAGCAGCGCCTCGGGCGTCGTTAGCGTCTTGGCGGTGTGGCGCTTTAACTCCAGCCCCTTGAAGACTTCCAGCAACCGCTCGTCCGGCAGGCCAGACAGCCACGCCTTGCCCACGGATGTGGAGTGAAGTTCAACCTGGCCGCCTATGCTCGTCTTCATCTGAACTGTGCTGGAGCCAACCAACTTGTCTATGTAGACCATCCGGTTGTTGCTGGGCACCGCAAGGTGCACGGCCTCATCCGTTGCGTCGCGGAGCGATACCAGAAATTCCCTTGCGATCGTCCGCAGGTCGGAATCCTCCCAGGTCTTGGCAGCGAGCTGGAGAAGGCGCGGCCCAAGGCGAAACGTTCCGCTTTCCCCAGACTGCGTGATGAGTCCCTCGGCGATGAGCGCCGACACGAGTCGGTAGACCGTTCCCCGCGGGAAACGCGCACGCTTGGTCAGTTGGGCAATGTCCAGTGTCCCGGGGGAATCTGCGATGATCTGGAGCACCGTCATGAACTTCGAGAACGAAGCCGCTCCCTGCACGGGATTGGGTGCCCTCACATCTGCTTCGTCCTGGAGGTCACTCAGATTCATGGCATAACTCCCCGCAAGCTTGACAACGAAACATGGTGGCACTACACGTTTGTGGACAAACTGTCCACACTGTAGTCAGTATTACGAAATTCGGTTCTAGTCGTATGATCGGGGAGGATCAACGGCAAGCTTGCATGTGCCGAAAGTGAACGCATCGTACAGTCTGACCTTCGGCGAGAGGGCGGGGGAAGTGTTGCTGGGAGGAGAAGCCATGACAAAAAAAGGGTACTGGGTTGCAATGGTCGATATTGCAGACCAGGAAGGCTACAAAGAATACATTGCCTTGAACAAGGCCGCTTTCGACAAATACGGCGCGACTTTTGTCGTTCGCGCCGGAAGACACCAGGTCATGGAAGGGCCGGACGCGAACCGCGTGGCTGTGATCGAGTTCAAGGACTACGAGACTGCTCTCGCCTGCTACAACTCCCCTGAGTATCGGAAGGCCATCGAGACACGCGTCAAGTACGCCAAGGCACATCTGACCGTGGTGGAAGGTGTCTGACGCCGGAAGTAAGGCTTGAACCTCCTATCGCGGTGGTTGGAGGGAACGTCACTTTTGCCCTGCGCGCTGTTCGATCGGATGAGCAAGACAAACCTTCATCACGCTATCGGGTGCTCACTCCCGACCAGCATGCTGGAAGTGCCCAGCTCCCGATATCGAGATCCTCGTCATGGTTCGTCGAGGGTTGCTGCATACGCGCACAACCTGTTTGGAATCAGCTATGCCCGCACCGTTGCAGTGGCTTTTCAAGGCTTTTGACGTCTTTGTCGTCATAGGCATGGCCATCATCAGCCTCCTGATCTTTACAAACGTCGTGCTGCGGTACGGCTTCAGCTCAGGCATTCCGTTTGCCGTCGAAGTCTCCCGCGTGGTCCTCGTCTGGGTCATCTTCATGGGGTCCGTGGTGGCCTTGGCAAAAGGCGCGCATCTCGGCGTCGATTCGCTGGTCGTCCGGTTGCCTCGAAAGGCGCGTATCGCCTGCTTTCTTGTTTCATACGGCCTGATGCTTTGGTGCTGCTGGCTCCTGGCAAAGGGCAGTTGGTCGCTCACCCTGATCGAGTGGGGCAACGTTCAGGCACTGTCGGGAATTCCCGTCGGCGCCATCTACGCCGCGGGGCTCGCCGCCGCCATCCTGATGGCTCTCGTCCTCCTTGTCGATCTGTGGCGCTCGCTGCGTGGCATCCTGCCAGCCCCTTGGTCGGGAGTAGAGCACGTTGAGCCGCTACCGGTCGTTTCCCCAGCGCTGAATTCGGAGAAAGCACCGTGAGCGGATTGGTATTTATCGGCTCCCTCCTCGGTGCGATGGGTATCGGGATTCCCATCGCCTTCGCCCTGATGCTGTCGGGGGTTGCGATGATGCTGCTAATGGGAAATCTGGATGCGCAGATCCTCGCACAACGGCTGGTCAATGGCGCGGACAGCTATCCGCTGATGGCGATCCCGTTCTTTCTGATTGCGGGCGAGCTCATGAACGCCGGCGGTCTCTCCCGCCGGATCGTGAACGTAGCCTTGGCGCTCGTCGGTCACATACGTGGCGGCCTCGGTTACGTGGTCATCGGCACGGGCCTTGTGCTTGCCAGCGTTTCCGGGTCGGCAATCGCGGATACGGCGACGCTGGCCGTCATGCTGGTTCCCCTGATGCGGGATGCGGGCTATCACATGGGTCGAGCCTCGGGCTTGATGGCGGCGACAGGCATTATCGCTCCTATCATCCCGCCCTCTGTCGGGTTCATCATTCTGGGCGTCACCGCAAACATTTCCATTGTCGGACTATTCTTCGCCGGAATCGTGCCTGGGCTGATGATGGGACTGAGCCTCATGATCGCCTGGTGGTTTCTCTCCAAGAAGGAAACGGCGTCCGTTCGGCCCAGAATGCCGCGTAGGGACCTCCCGAAAACCATCATGACCGCCGGTTGGGCGTTGATGATGCCGGTGATTATCCTGGCCGGACTGCGGTTCGGTCTCTTCACCCCCACGGAGGCCGGCGTCGTTGCCGCCGCCTACGCACTGTTCGTGGGGCTGTTCGTCTATCGGGAGCTGACGCCGCGGCGGCTCTACGATGCGCTGCTCGCCGCCGGGCGCCTGACGGCAGTGATCATGCTTTTGGTGGCAGCCTCCATGATCTCCGGCTTCATGCTGACGATTTCCAATATGCCCGCCCAGCTCGTCAGTATCCTCGATCCATTCATCGACTCGCCGATCCTGCTGATGGGTATGATCGTTGTGGCCGTCTTAATCGTCGGCACGGCGCTCGATTTCGCACCCTGCATCCTAATTCTGGTGCCTATCCTCATTCCGATCGTCAAGGCGGCGGGGATTGACCCGGTTTATTTCGGGGTCATCTTCATGATGGTCAACGCGGTCGGCCTGATCACGCCGCCTGTCGGAACGGTCCTCAACACAGTGTGTGGAATCAGCGGAGTTTCAATGGAGGCGGCCGCGAAGGGTGCCATGCCTTACCTTTTGGCCCAGATGATCCTCATTATGCTGCTGGTTCTGTTTCCGGCATTGGTGACCGTGCCAGCATCTTGGTTGCATTGAGCTCAAACCGTCGAGGAGCACTGAACATTCGACGAAGGCTTCTCCACCCATGCGACACAGGGCCTCGACTAGGCCGACGGCGGAGCGCCTGACGCGAAAGGAATTGCAACTGCTGGAGCAGGTCAAATTGTGCGCACTGGTAGGCGAGGGCGCTCGGCGCGGCCGCCTCTTCGCCGGCATTCGATAGCCAGACAAAGAGGCTTCCGGTTGGGAGTGCGCCGACTGGTTGGCATTCGTTCAGCCTTCAGAACTCGCTTAGGCCGGCGCGGCGTTCCATCACGGGCGCCTGCGTGAACAGGTGCCTAACCTCAGAATCCGCGATTCAATCGGCTCGAAATCGGCGTCAGTCGCCTCTGGAGGAAAGTTCCGTGGCAGGTCCGGGAATGAGGGAGGCAACCTATCTCGGCAAGTGTATCAGAACCTGACACTTTCTGTGAGATATGCATGGGGCGTCAGAGCCCCCCGGACACCGTGATCAGGGTGCCTGTTGTGAACCCGGAGCCAGGAGACGCAAGCCACAAGGCCGCGCGCGCGATGTCTTCGGGCTCTGCGATGCGCCCCATCGGGGTTGCCGCCGCAATCCTGGCTGGCCGCTCGGGGTTTCCGCCTTGGGTGTGTATCCGCGTGTTGGTGGTCCCGACACGTATGGCATTCACGCGGATGCCCTCCGGCGCCAGTTCCTTGCCCGCGCCGAATGTGATGGATTCCACTGCCCCCTTGGTCGCGGCATAGTGGACATATTCGTTAGGGCTACCGAGGAAGGCCGCCAGTGATGACATGTTCACGATCGTCCCGCCCTGGCCACCCTTGCGGGTGGACATGCGTTTTGCGGCCTCTTGGATACAGTACATGACGCCGAAAACGTTGATTCTGAAGGCGGTTTCCAGCACCGCAGGCTGCAACTCTTCTATCTTTCCAGCTTTCCCGATGATCCCGGCATTGTTGATCAGGCAGGTCACTCGCCCCAGTTCATCGTCGCAGGCGTTGAACAGAGCCTGGATGTCCTCCCTCTTGCCCACGTCTCCCTGTACCGCGATGGCGCGGACGCCTGCGGCCTTGCAGTGCTCAACGACTTCGGATGCAGCGGTGGTGTCCGAGAGGTAGTTTATGCAGACATCGTAGCCTTCGGCGGCGAACAGCCGAGCCGTTGCGGCACCGATGCCGTGACTCGCGCCTGTTACGATCACAATCGGTCTCATGGAATAATCTCCCCGCGCTTTCTCCAGGGCGTCCGCATCTCAGAAAACGGTCTCAAGGATCGCGGCGTAGTCTTCCTTGGTCAGCGGGCGTGGATTTGTGGGATGACTGTGGTCTGCAAGAGCTCGTTCACACACCCAATCAATGACGTGCCTGGGGACCCCCAGTTGGGACAATCTTGGTGTGACGCCCAGACGGCGGTTCAACTCGTCCAGCGCATCCGCGAGCGTTGTCTGTTCAAGTCCTGCCAGGTTCTCGAGGTAGCTGACCTTTTCGGCCACGGCCTCGACCTCTACGTTCCACCGAAGGACGGTCGGCATCAGGATGGCGTTGAGCGTCCCATGATGGAGTTTCGCCTCCTTCAGACCACCCAGGGCGTGGCTGAGCGCATGGACGGCTCCAAGCCCCTTCTGGAACGTCATGCCCCCTTCGAGGGCACCCATCATGAGGTCGCTCCGCGCCTGCGCGTTCGAGCCATCCGCGTAAGCGACGGGCAAAGCCTTCCAGATGCGTTTGAAGCCGTCGACGGCAATTGCCTCGGCAGGCGGATTGTAGCGGGGAGAAAGGTAGGTCTCGATGCAATGGGACAGCGCGTCGAGTCCTGTCGAGGCCGTCAATGCCGGAGGAAGCCCCATCGTCAACTCCGGGTCACAGACTGCCCTGCGCGGGATCAGGTAGGGGCTGATGAACCCCAGCTTCCGGCCATCATTCAGCGTGATCAATGCGGCGCGACCCACCTCGGATCCCGTACCCGCGGTTGTCGGGACAGCCACGAGCGGCGCGACCGCGCCTGTGATGCGCGCCACGCCGCCCAGGATCGCGGCATAACGCTCAAGTTCGCCGTCGTGCGTGGCGAGCAGCGCAACACCCTTGGCGAGGTCAATGGGGGAGCCCCCGCCTATCGCCACCACCCCGTCGCAACCGCTTTGTCTGTATAGCTCCAGACCGGCCGCAACTGCGCTCTCTGTGGGGTTGGAGGGGACGTCCAGGAAGGTCGGCGCGGTATTCAGAAACGCGAAAGCACGGCGCTGAAGCAAGCCAGCGGCTTGGACCCCGTGATCGCTGATTACAAGGGGGTTCGACACTCCGAGTTCGCGCAAAGTTTCCGCTAACGACCCGGCCGCCCCAATCCCGAAACTGATATTCGTGAGATAAGTTATAGTATTCACGCTGCGCGTATTCACCCTGCCGCTCTCCTCCATGTACTCGCCCCAATGCACCGCCGCAGCCACCGGGTGACACTCGGCACGTTTTCAGGAACCGTGCAGCGTGACGTCCTCGCCGCTTTGGTCCATATTGTGGGCATATTGTCCAAGCATCAATCGGAAGTCTGCAAATGTCAAGCGTAGCGTTTCGGATGCCCGCTGCTCCGGCCATTGACAAGCGGCGTCACAGCCTCAACACTAGTGTGGGCATATTGCCTGCATTATGGACAATTTATCGGTAGCGTTGGGGTTGCGCTGATCCGCTCGCGGAAATTCGCACCGCGGCGACATCCCGACGGGAGGAAAGCCTTGTCGAACGCCGCGGCCACCGTGCTGATACCAGGCTGGATGCATGAGCATGCGCGACGCATGCTTGGCACGCAGTTCAACCTGGTCGAAATCCCTGACTGTAACATTCAGGCCCGTCTGTCCCAGGACCTGCGGGCTTCAATTCGTGGCGTAGCCTGCCGTACCAGAATCGACAGTCAGTTCATCGATGCCCTTCCCAACCTGGAGATCGTCGCCAGCTATGGCGTCGGCTACGACGCAGTGGATGCTGCCTATGCACGCAGCAAGAAGATCATCGTGACCAACACCCCTGACGTTCTGAACGAGGAGGTCGCCGATCTCACAGTGGGGCTCCTTGTCAGCGTCGTCCGCGAGATACCCAAGGCACACGCCTTCGTCCGCGAGAGGCGCTGGCAAACGTCGGAGTATCCGCTCAGCCGGCTCACGCTGCGAAACCGCAGAGTCGGCATCTACGGAATGGGCCGGATCGGGCGCTGCATCGCGCGAAGAATTGAAGCTTTCGGGCTTCCTGTTGCCTATCATAGCCGGCGCCCGGCTGATGGAGTAGCATACGACTACTTTCCGTCGCTGCTCGAACTTGCACATGCCGTCGACGTACTCATTGCCATCGTCCCCGGGGACGCTTCCACCGTAAAGACCGTGAATGCCGACGTGCTGTCTGCTCTCGGACCGGAAGGAGTGTTCATAAATGTCGGACGCGGAACCGTGGTGGACGAGGAGGCATTGATCGGCGCCCTGCGCACAGGAACCATTGCGGCGGCCGGTCTCGACGTCGTCGCGGATGAGCCCAAGGTCTCGGAGAACATGCTGGCGCTCGAGAACCTTACGATCCTTCCCCACATCGGATCCGCGTCGGTCGCGACGCGCACCGCGATGGCCGATCTCCTCGCGCGGAACTTGATCGCCTGGTTCCAAAGTGGAGCGGCGATTACACCCGTGTCCTAGCTCAAGCGGCGGCCCAGGATCGGCGCGCCTTCAACCGGCACAGCGGTCAAGGTGTCAATCCGATGCCAGCCATCTCGTTACCGTGCATTGGAGCTCGGCTAAGAAGTTGACAATCTGCGAGTAGTCTGCCCATCATGTCGTGTTGGACATTGTGTCCATATTATGGACGCTCTATTCCAATTCAAAGTTTAGGGGTGCAATACTCGCAATTCCGGACTTGTCCGCGTTTGGGGACAATCCGCACATCCTGTTTCGGTGAATCATTCTCGGGAGGAGAACTCAATGAAACTCTTGCTTTTGACTGCGGCATTTGTCGGAGGCCTTCTGGCCGCCGCTCCGGCCATGGCCCAGAATGCCCGCCTGGGCTATGTACCCACGGAAGATCATCCGGTGGGGCAGGCTTCGCGCTACTTCGCAAAGCTGGTGGAAGAGAAGACCGGTGGTCGCATCAAGATCGAGACCTTCGGCAGCGGCGTGCTCGGAAGCGAGCCCGAAATGCAGGCGTCTGTTCAGGCCGGTTTCATCGACATCATGGTTGGCCCTACGCCGAACCTGGTCGGTGTCGTTCCGCAATTCATGATATACGACCTTCCGTTCTTCTATAAGGACTTCGCGGCGGTCGATGCCGTAATGGACGGCGAGGTTGGCGCGAAGCTGTTTTCACAGCTGAATGAAAAGACCGGCATTGTCGGACTGGCGTGGTGGGATAACGGCTTCCGCCACATGACCAACAAGATCCGTCCGATCAACACGGTCGAGGATATGGCAGGGATCAACATCCGGGTCATTCCCAATCCGTTGTTCATTGCGACCTGGACGGCTTTGGGAACCAATCCGACACCGCTTCCTTGGCCTGAGCTTTACAGTGCCCTCGAAAATGGCGCCGTCGATGCCCAGGAGACCCCGTACGCGCTCATCTACACCGCAAGGTTCTATGAGGTTCAGAGCCATCTGGCCAAGACGGGCCATGTCTATACGCCGTTCGTCCTCCTTGCCAGCCAGAAGTGGTTTGGAAGCCTCTCGGAGGAAGACAAGGCGCTCGTCATGGAAGCGGCAAAGGAGTCGGCAACCTTTCAGCGGGAAGTTTCTCGCAAGTCGGCGGAGGATCTGGAGCAGGAGCTCGTAGCGAAGGGTTTCAAGATTACCCAACCCACGCCCGAAGCCCTCGCAGCCATGAGCGAGCGCGTTGCACCTGTCGTGAAGGAATACAGCGAGAAGATTGGCGCGGATGTCGTCGAGCAGGCACGAGCGGCTATGGCTGCAGTCGCCGGTCAGTAAAGAACATGCCTATGCTGGCGATGCGGTGCAGCCTCCGCATCGCCACTTCTCTAAATTCAATCGGATCACGGAGCCTTTTCTGGCGTCGGCCACGTTGGCACACCGCGACGGGCAGGCCAAAGTGATCGGAGCGTAAGATGGCTCTTGCTGAGTCCGAGCGGCCTTGAAGATCGTCCGATGACCCCACGCATGCCCTTGCCCAGGAGGTCATGCAGCGCCCAATCGAGGCAGGGATCTGGCTAGACCCACACCGCGAGCAACCGCGCCTCACAGTCGCCAGTTCTGGGAGCGGAGCGAGACGCCCCGCGCATGGCATAGATTTCGCCGCCGATGATGCAGATCGCGTCAGAGCCCCGCGCCGGCAGCGTGGTCCTCTGGCTCGAATGATGTCCGCTCTGAAGCGAAGGATGAGTTCGCCTGTACGTCCCGCTGGAGGGTGCAAAGCTGCCATTCATCGGGGCTAAGAGGCTTCGGTCTGGCCGTTGCAAGCGATCCAAGTCAGGTGTTCGCACCAGCTTTGAAAACTTGCGGACGCCCCCCGAGCTGGTGCGGCAGAGCGCATTCACGTCGCAGGCTTAGGACCTTTGCGCTATTTTGCCCTGCGATGATGAACTTCTACGCAACAAACGCGCGTGGCTATCGTTCGTCTCTTGCACCAAGGTAGAGAAGACCGGCGAGGTCCTAGCCGTCGCCCGGAGAATGTTATGTTCGATTTCGACAATTCCTACGCACGCCTGCCCGAACGGTTCTACGCGTCCGTTTACCCTGGGCCGGTGAAGAATCCGAAGGTCCTGAAGTTCAATAGCGATCTTGCCGCTGAACTGGGTGTCGCCGTGCTGTCAGACCGCGCTCGGTTGGCTGGCATCCTGTCTGGCAACATCATGCCTGTGGGAGCGGAGCCGATTTCCATGGCCTATGCCGGCCACCAGTTCGGAAACTTCGTGCCGCAGCTTGGCGATGGGCGGGCGATTTTGCTCGGGGAGATCGTCGATACCAAGGGAACAAGGCGCGACATCCAACTGAAGGGCCCCGGGCGCACGCCATTTTCCCGGGGCGGCGATGGGCGCGCAGCGTTGGGGCCCGTGCTGCGCGAGTACATCGTCAGCGAAGCCATGCATGCTCTTGGTGTACCGGCAACCCGGGCATTGGCAGCAGTCGCCACCGGCGAAGAGGTCTACCGCGAAGAGGTGGAACAGGGCGCAATCTTGGTCCGCGTGGCGGCAAGTCACGTGCGGATCGGTACGTTTCAATTCTTTGCCGCCCGCGGCGATGACGAGGGCGTGAAACTTCTTGCCGATTACGTCATTGAACGCCACTATCCCGAACTGTCGGCCAATGAAAATCCCTATGTCGGTTTGCTGGAAGCTGTCGCCATGCGGCAAGCAGACCTCATCGCCCGCTGGCTTGGGATCGGTTTCATCCACGGCGTGATGAATACCGACAATATGTCGATCTCTGGGGAGACGATCGACTTCGGCCCCTGCGCCTTCCTTGACGAATTCGATCCTCTGAAGGTCTTTTCATCGATCGACCGAGCCGGTCGCTACGCCTACCGCAATCAACCGGGAATCGGTCAGTGGAACATTGCAAGGTTGGCGGAGTGCCTTGTCCCGCTGCTGCATCGAGAAGAGGCGACAGCCGTTGAAATCGCCAATGGCGTATTGGAAAAATTCGCAGCACGGTTCCAGAGTTCCTGGCTCACCGTTTTCCGCAACAAAATTGGGTTGGAGTCGGCATCGGGGGGCGACGGCGAACTGATCCAAGGGTTGCTGGCTGCCATGCACGAGGGCAGGGCTGACTTCACGTTGACTTTTCGGCGTCTGGCCGATGCGGCGGAAGGGAACGATGAAGCATTCTTGCGCTGCTTTAGCGACCCGTCTAAAGCGGCGGAATGGCTCAGTATGTGGCGCAGTCGACTTGGGAGCGAAGCGCTGGGGAAAGGCGAACTGGGAACCGTACTGCGCCGCAACAATCCGGCGATTATCCCCCGTAACCACCGCATCGAGCAGGCGATTGCATCGGCGCGCTCGGGGGATTTAATCGTTTTTGAACGGTTGCTCGATGCACTGAAGCGACCGTTCGAGGAATTGCCTGACTTTGCCGATTATATGACGCCGCCGGAACCGGAAGAGCGTGTGCTGCGAACATTCTGCGGCACATGATCTCGCGGGGTCCATTCCCGCGCATGTCCCACTGAGCTATCGGACGAGCTGCGGGCAGGCTCCTTCACTGCTTGTCGTGCCCAGCCCTCGGCAGAGCCGCAGGTGTGCCCATATCGAGATTTGCCAGTTCGTAGCCGCGCTGAAAATCCTGGATATGCTTCTCCATCCAGTCCTGTGCTTGGCGGCTGTCCTGGTCGCGAATCGCCTCCACGATCTTTTCATGCGCGAAAAGCAGCCGCTCGGCGGCGTTGAGGCGCGAGATCACGGCCAGGAACGGCGGGTAGAACAGTTCGCTGATCGGCAGGCGCGCCGCCTGGATCGCACGGTTTCCCGTGGCCAGCGCCACGAGATGGTGGAACGCAATATCGAGGTCGGTCAGCACATCGGAATCGTGCAGTGCGAGCCGCATCTGCGCCAAATTGGCGTCCAGCGCCGCAAGGTCGTCATCGGTGCGCCGCTGCGCGGCTGAACGCGCAGCGGCCGGTTCCAGCGCAAACATCGCCTCCCACAATTCCTCGAACGTTACATGGTCCAAGACCATCGCCGTCTTGAGGCGGCGGGAGATGTCGCGCGACTGAGGCACGGCGGCAAAGAGCTTCTTGCGGCCGGTCTCGCGCCGGACAAACCCGTTCTGTTCGAGCGCCCGGATCGCCTCGCGCACGGTCGAGCGGTTGACGCCGAGCGTTTCGGCAAGATTGGTCTCGGAGGGCAGTGTGTCGCCAGGCTGAATGTCGCCGCTGAGGATGCGCGCTTCGATCGCGACAGCGACGAGCCGGAAGGCTGGCTCGGTCTGGCCGGGCTCGGTGGCTATCGTCGGTGCCGCACTCGGCAATTGCGTCATGACGCCTTCCTGAAAAGCCTGCGCGCAATGCTCCAGCGGTGAACCTCCGAGGGGCCGTCATAGATCCGGAAGGCGCGGACATCGCGAAAAATGCGCTCGACCTCGGTTTCGCGGGTGACGCCCATGCCGCCCAGAATTTGGACTGCGCGGTCGGCGACGCGGAACACCGCTTCCGAAGCCTGTACCTTGATCATGCTGCTTTCGGCTGCGCCCCGCGCGCCCTGGTCGAGCAGCCAGGCGCAATGACGGACGCCGAGGCGCGTCATGTGCAGGTCGATGGCGTTGTCGGCCAGCATGAAGCCCACGCCTTCGTGCTGGGCGAGCGGCACGCCAAAAGCCTCGCGCCGCGCGGCATAGTCGACGGCGATGTCATGCGCCCTTTGCGCTGCGCCCAGCCAGCGCATGCAGTGGGTCAGCCGCGCCGGCACCAGCCGAACCTGGGCATAGTGAAATCCCTTGCCGACCGCGCCCAGCACGTCGCTTTCCGGAACTTCCAGGTTCTCGAAGTCGATCACTGCATGACCGCCGGAAAAGCTCGAATCCATCGTGTCGAGCGTGCGCGCGATGGTAAAACCCTTGGCCGGAAGGTCGGTCAGGAACATCGTCGCGCCGACATCCTCGCCGTCGACGATGGTGCGTGCCATGATGATGGCATAGGCGGCGCCTTCAGCGCCGGTGATCAGCCATTTGCGGCCGTTGATGACGAAGCGGTCGCCCTGCTTCACCGCCGTGGTGCGGAGCGCCGAGGGATCGGAGCCGGTGCCGGGGCTTGGTTCCGTCATGCAGAAGCAGGACCGGCTTCGGCCTTCCGTCATCGGGCGCAGCCAACGCTCCTTCTGCGCTTCGGTCGCAACCGCCTCCATGAGATGCATGTTGCCCTCGTCGGGTGCGGCGCAATTCATGGCGATAGGGCCAAGCATGGAATAGCCCGATGCCTCCAGCACCACAGCCTTGCCGAGATGGCTGAGGCCAAGGCCGCCGAAGTCGTGCGAGGCCTGGGGGGTCAGAAGCCCTTCGTTGCGGGCAAGGGCTACCAGTTCGATCCGCAGCGAGTCTTCCGGACCGTGTGCGGCACGGCGTGCATCCTTCTCGAAAGGAATGATCTGCTCGCGTATGAAGCTGCGCGTTTTGGCTTCAAGCGCCTCGAGTTCGGGCGATAGGGCGAAGTCCATGAGGTGGTTCCTTCAGAACAGGCGGCCGCGTGCAACGTCGAGCGCAAGGGCAAAAAGCTCCTCGCCGATCGAGCCGAAGCCGACATAGCGAGGGTCTGTGGTTTCGCCGGTGAGATGGCGATGGTGAAGCTGCAGAAAGACGACCGCGAGCTTGAAGATCGTCAGAACACGATAGGGCCGGATGGCCTCGATCGAACGGCCGGTGTGTTGGGCGTAGGCTTGTGCAGCCTCCGCGCGTGACAGAAAGCCCGCTTTGGCGGTGGGCATCTGCGCCAGGCGGTGCATGCAGTCGGGGTCGCCGGGTTCGGTCCAGTAGGACAGCATCGTGGCGAGGTCGAAAAGTGCCGGGCCGCGCGTGCCCATGTCCCAATCGACGATGGTGCCGGGTTGCAGTGTGGCAGGGTCGAGCAGGATGTTGTCGAGCTTGAAATCGGAATGCAGCAACACCGTCGCGTCTTCCGGCGGTTGCGGGGTGTTTTTAAGCCATCCGGCAACCTCTGCGGCCGCTGCCGGAAGTGTCCCGCCATAGACATGAACGGCGCGCTTTATCCAGCCTTCGGCCTGCCGCGCGAAGAACCCTTCCGGCCGTCCCAGCGTCTCCAAACCAACGGCTTCCGGCTTGACCTCGTGAACCTGGGCAAGCGTCTCGATCAGCATCGCCGACAGCGCCCCCCCGGTCTCGGCTGTTTCAGGCAGGGGATGCAATTCATCGCCGCGAATGGCCTGGCCGGTGCGAAATTCGAGGATTTGGAACGGCACGCCGATGACGCCGGTGTCGGCGCACAGATGCAGGCTGCGTGGCGCAAGCGGCAGCGCCCGCCAGAGCTTCGACAGAATGCGATGTTCTCGCGCCATGTCGTTCGCGCCGGGCGGCAGCGGACCGCCCGGCGGCCGGCGGAGCACGGCCCAGCCCGACTCGAGCTTGAGCAGATAATTGAGATTGGCGAGCCCGCCCGCGAATTGCCGCGGTTTGAAGTCGCCGTCGATATCGATGCCGTGACCAGCCAGTTCGACAGCGACACGCCCACTGTCCAAGGGCGTGCCACGCTCCACAGGCAGCAAATTCAAGCCTGCGGGCATGATTTCTGCTAAGGCGGGAGATATTGAGGACGGGGTCATCAGAGCTTCCTGTCCCACAATTATTGTGGGACAAAAGTTTGATGTCAACCGCTCTCATGCGTTCGCCGATGCGGAAAAGCAGGTAACGGTCGAGTTTATCGCACTTTATTGTCCGACGATAATCGCCGCGAGTCGGCTTCGCCCGGCAATCCGGGGCAGACCGGAAGAGTGAGTGCGCAATGGCTCAGTGGCGGCCCTTGGCACGGGTGGCAAGCACATTGCGGATTGAAAAGCTCGAATGGATTCTCAGAACACCCGGCAGTGTCGAGAGGATCTCCTTATGGATACGCTCGAATTCGCCCGGGCTTGCGACTTCCACTTTCAGCAGGTAGTCGGCGCCGCCGGTCATCAGGAAACACTCCTGAATATCCGGGTGCTTTCGCGCAGCCGCTTCGAACCTGTTCAGATAGTCCTCGGTCTGCCGCTCCAGCGTGATGTTGATGATCACGGCAATGGCATTCTCGCCGAGGGTATTGTCGACCAGCGCCGTGTAACCGCGAATGATCCCGCTGCTTTCCAGAATGTTGATCCGCCGCAGGCAGGCGGAGGCGGATAGCCCGACTTCAGCCGCGAGTTTGGCGTTGCTCATCCGCGCATTGAGCCGAAGCAACTGGATGAGTTTGCGGTCTATGGCGTCCATGGGTATGTGCACGATCTTTCGTTTGTTCGTCGAACATACGAAAAAATACGCAATAATGAAATGATCAAGCCAAGATCGATGAGAAATTCTCTCATCGTTTCAATATGATCCACTCGTTGGCGAAAAGGGCTGCTGATGACGTGCGAACGGCAGGAAAGTCTGGCTGGGAACGATGCGGAGAAAGCGGGCGAGTCCGGCTATCTGACGATCGATCTCAGTGCCATCGGCCGGAACTACGAAATCCTGTCCACCGCTCTGGCATCGACGCCGGCTGCCGCGGTCGTCAAGGCGGATGCCTATGGCCTGGGCGCGGAACGCGTCGCTCAGGCTCTCTACGGGTCTGGATGCCGCAATTTCTTCGTTGCGCATTTCAAAGAGGCCGAGACGCTCAGACCGGCGCTTGCAGCGGATGCCAAACTGTTCGTTCTGAACGGACTGCAGCCCGGCAATGAAAGGGCCTGCGCCGATAGCGGCATCATCCCCGTCATCAATTCTCTGGAGCAACTGAGGCGGTGGTCCTTCCTTGCGATCACGCTCCAGCGAAAGCTTCCAGCGATCCTGCAATTCGATACGGGCATGGCGCGGCTGGGAATCCCCCCGCAGGACAGGCGGGCGATTGCCGAGGAGCTGGCCGCTACCGATTCACTCGACGTGCTGTTCGTCATGAGCCATCTGGCGTCGGCGGATGATGTCGACAGCACGCAGAATGCCAACCAGCTTCTCGAAATGCGCAAAATTTCCAGCGAGTTTCCGCAGTTCGGCATCAGCTTCGCCAATTCCGGCGGCGTCTTCCTCGGCCCCGATTATCACGGCGATCTCGCCCGCACGGGTATAGCGCTTTACGGCGGTGCGCCGACGGCGGGCCGGGCCAATCCCATGCAGCCGGTAGTCCGGCTCGATGTGGCGGTCATCCAGACCCGGACGATCCCGGCGGGAACCCTTGTCGGCTATGGCGGCAGCCACGTCACCGCTGGCGAGATGCGGCTGGCTACCATCGCCGCCGGCTATGCCGATGGCTTGCCGCGCAGCCTGTCGAACCGCGGCGCGGTTTTCTACCAGGGCGTCCGCCTGCCCATTGTCGGACGCGTATCGATGGACAGCATCACAGTCGATGCCACGGCTCTCCCTGAGGGGACCCTGCGACTTGGCAGTCTCGTCGAGGTGATCGGGCCGAATCAGACTTTGGAAGCCGTTGCGGAAGCTGCCGGAACCATCTCCTATGAAATCCTGACCAGCCTCGGTCATCGCTACCGCCGCCAATATCTCTAACCCCGTCGCTACCGTTGAGGATCACCATGAAAGTCACAGTTCTCGGCGCCGGGATCATCGGCGTCACGACAGCCTACCAGCTTGCCAAGTCGGGACATGAGGTCACGGTTGTTGACCGGCAGTCCGGGCCCGCGCTCGAAACCAGCTTTGCAAACGCCGGGGAGGTCTCGTTCGGCTATTGCTCTCCATGGGCGGCGCCCGGAATTCCGCAGAAGGCCATCAAATGGCTGTTCATGGAACATGCCCCGCTGATCCTGCGTCCCAAGGTCGATTGGGCGATGATTTCCTGGATGATCCGGATGCTGAGAAACTGCACCTCGGAACGCTATGCGATCAACAAGAGCCGCATGCTGCGTTTGTCCGACTACAGCCGCACGTCGCTCGCCGAGATCAGGGCCGAGACCGGCATCGCCTATGACGAGCGCATGCAGGGAACGCTGCAGCTTTTCCGGACCCAGCAGCAGCTCGACGCCTCGGCCAAGGACGTCAAGGCGCTCGCCGCCGACGGCATCCCCTATGAGGTGCTTGATCGCGATGGCTGCATCCGGGTGGAACCAGCGCTTCGCCATGTCCGCGACAAGATCGTCGGCGGCTTGCTGACGCCCAAAGACGAGACCGGCGACTGTTTCAAATTCACCAACGCCCTGGCAGCCAGGGCCGCCGAACTCGGCGTCCAGTTCCTCTATGGCCGCACCGTCAAGGCGCTCGACATCGAAGCCGGGACGGTGAGGGGGGTGTTGACCGATCAGGGTCCGCTGAAATCCGATGCGGTGGTCGTGGCGCTCGGCAGCTATTCGCCGCTTCTGCTCAAGCCGGCGGGCATCAGCCTGCCGGTCTATCCGGTAAAAGGCTACTCGCTGACCATTCCCATCGTCGACGCCACCCGCGCGCCCGAATCCACCGTGATGGACGAGACGTACAAGATCGCGATTACGCGGCTTGGCGACCGCATCCGTGTCGGCGGCATGGCGGAGATTTCCGGTTACACCAACGATCTCGGGCTCCCGCGCCGCCGGACGCTCGAGCATTCCGTCACCGATCTGTTTCCCGGCGGCGACCCGGCGCAGGCGAGCTTCTGGTCGGGGCTTCGGCCGATGACGCCTGATGGCACGCCGGTGATCGGCGCAACCAGGATAGGCGGGCTGTTCCTCAACACCGGACACGGCACCCTCGGTTGGACCATGAGTTCCGGCTCGGCGCGGATCGTCGCCGATCTGGTGAGCGGGCGCAAAGCCGATATCGACACCAGCGATCTGTCGCTGCAAAGATATGGCTGATGGTCGATCCATCTGAACCTGTGGCTTGCGCAGGCAGATGACGATGTGCATCGTAGTGGCGGTAACGAACCGCCGGGAGGAACGATGACGGTCGATCAGGCAACCCTTTCTCTTGCGGCCGACAGCGCCGCTTCGCTCGTAGGACGCGTCTGGCGGCCGGAATTGGAAGGCCCGTCCGTCGTGCGCATTGCCGGCGACCGCGTCATCGACATTACCGCGACCTTTCCCACCATGCGCGACCTTTGCGAGGTGGACGACCCGGCCAGAGCGTTGCGCGCAGCCCATGGCGAGGACATCGGCGCCGTGGCCGATCTGCTGGGCAACGCCGCTCCCCAACACCGCGAAGCCGGTAGGCCCTGGTTTCTTGCGCCCGTCGACCTTCAAGCCCTGAAGGCGGCAGGCGTCACCTTCGTCGTTTCCATGCTCGAACGCGTCATCGAAGAACGCATTCGCGGCGATGCCTCCGCCGCTGAAAGTGTCCGTAAGCGTATCGTCGAGGCGGTGGGGGACGATATTCGCAAGCTCAAGCCCGGATCGCCCGAGGCGGCGAAGCTCAAGGCCGCCCTTATCGAGGCCGGTGCCTGGAGCCAGTATCTCGAAGTCGGCATCGGACCCGATGCGGAAATCTTCACCAAGGGCCAGCCCATGTCGGCGGTCGGGCCGCAGGCGGATATCGGGGTTCACCCGGCCTCGACCTGGAACAACCCGGAGCCTGAAGTCGTGCTCGTCATCTCGTCGTCCGGCCGTATCGTTGGCGCCACGCTCGGCAACGACGTCAACCTGCGCGACGTCGAGGGGCGCTCGGCGCTATTGCTTGGGAAAGCCAAGGACAACAACGCCGCCTGCGCCATCGGCCCATTCATTCGCCTGCTCGACGAAGGCTTCGGCCTCGACGACATCCGTGGGCTGGAACTTTCGCTGCGCGTCGATGGACCGGAGGGTTTCACGCTGGAGGGGCATTCATCCATGACGCAGATCAGCCGCGATCCGGTTGATCTCGCCGCTCAGGCGATCAACGCCCACCACCCTTATCCCGATGGGCTGATCCTTTTTCTTGGCACCATGTTCGCGCCGGTCAAGGACAGGGGCGAAACGGGTCGCGGCTTCACCCACAAATCGGGCGACATCGTTACCATCGCCACGCCAAAGCTGGGCGCGCTTGTCAATCGGGTGCAGGCGACCGACAAGGCTGAACCATGGACGTTTGGGGTGTCGGCCTTGATGCGCAATCTTGCCGCACGCGGGGTGCTCAAGGGCTGAGATGGCTTGGCGCCGGGAATGGCAACCTCGAAAACCTCGCCGGCGTGGCACTCCTGCCTCTTCACAACAATCGTATGAAAACGTAGTGTGTCGCCGTTCGCAGTTGCGAACACATCCGGCGGGCGACACTGTGTGCCGCCGGAATTCATGCGGCGGCTGTTTGGCAGTACGTCCGAGGAAATCCACTCAGGCAATCCGAGGTAACCACCCGACATGTCTTCGCCAAGCGAAACGATCGCGTTTCAGGACAACGACCAGAGCCTCGCGGAAACCTTGCTGCGGGCCATCAACTCCATCGACGGCGACACCGTCACCTTGCGTCGGCTCTTCCTCATCATCGGCGAGCAGGGGCTTCTCGTGCTCTGCGCCCTGCTGACGGTGCCGTTCCTGTTGCCGGTCTCCATCCCAGGCGTGAGCACGGTCTTCGGCGCCGCCATCATCCTGATCAGCATCGGCATCACGTTGAATCGCCTGCCGTGGCTTCCGCGCTTCCTGCTCGACAGAAACCTTGAAACCGAGCGCCTGCTGCCGGTTCTGCGCAAGGGTCTAAGCATCGTCCAGCGCGCCGACCGTTATATCCACCGCCGCCTCGACGTGCTGGTCGACGGCGTTTTCATCAACCGCCTCAACGGTGCGGCCATCGTGTTCAGCGGTCTTCTGCTGATGCTGCCGCTTGGGCTCATCCCGTTTTCCAACACCTTGCCGGCGCTGGCCATCCTGTCCATGGCTCTGGGCTTGTCGCAGCGCGACGGCGTATTCGTGCTCGGCGGCTATGTCATGATGGTTCTGACAGTCATCTATTTCGCCGTGCTGGCGCTGCTGGCTGTTGCCGCCGGGCAGACGATCGGCTCATACCTGCCATTCTGATGACCACGGCTTGCGCTTCCATTAGTTCCTGATTTGTTCTAAAACGCCTTCTTCCTTTTTGGGAAGGAGGCGTCGTTATGTCCAGTCAGTATGCGTTTGATTTTATGGGTTCGGAGCGCCGCACCGGAAGCGTGGCGAGCGGCTGTTTCTCTGCATCTTTCCTGAAGTAGCTGCGGCAAGCGAGTTGTATGCTTTCGGCTCCAGCTTCATCCGCGCCAATGCGCTCGATGGCAGGTGCCTCGAGCGAAGCCGCCTGCATCTCTCGCTCAGCCATATCGGCGATTACACCCGCCTCAAGAGCTCCCGCGTCTATGCGGTGGGTCTTGCCGCAAGCGAGGTCTCTGCCCCGGCGTTCGAGGTTCGGCTTCATGCCATCAGGAGTTTCGATGGAAGGCCACCGGTGGCAAATAAGCCTCGGAGCAGGCCTTTGGTGCTTCTGGGCGATGGCGATGGTCTGCCCAAACTTCATGCTACTCTGACGGAAGCGCTTCGCGAAAAGGGCCTGCGTGTGGCAACGCGGTTCACCCCGCATCTCACGCTCTCCTACGGCGAGGCGACCGTACCCTTGCAAGCGATCGAACCGATGCGTTTCATAGCCAAGGAGTTTGCGCTGGTGCACAGCATGCTCGGCCAAGGACGATACAACATCCTTGGCCGATGGCCGCTTAACGGCTGATCGTCAGGCGTTGCGGCCCTGCATGTAGGTATCGAGCTTTGCCCGCGAGGGGCCATAGCGTTTGATAATGGTTTTCGCCTCGCTGGGCGGTACTCCGTATTTCTTGGCGAAATCGGCGACCTCGTAGGTCTCGCCGCTCGCAACGAGCTTTCGGTCTTCTTTGGTCTTGGATTTATCGTCGGCCATGATGCTTCTCCTAAACACGTAAAAATAGCGCGCATTCGACTTAAGCCAAGTGTCGAACGGCAACGCCGCTGACACATCGATAAATAAATTTTATCGAGAAAATTCTGAAACAAAATTGGACAGAGGTGCTCGTTTGTCTTCGAATGCGGTAACTCCAATAGGGCATAGCATGGAATGACCGAGAAAAAACTATATCTGAAATTCGTCGACGCTGACGTGCAGGGCATTATAACCCTTTATTGGGAGACCGCGCCTAAAACCTGTGAGGCGCTGTGGGGCGCCCTCGAGAAGCCGATCCGGGTGCCGGCCTCGCATGCTATGTTTTCCGGTCCCGAGATCATGATGGGCCTGCCTGAGGAAGCCCGCAATTTCGATCCGCTCAGCCTGCCGCCGGAAAACCAGACCGTCTTGCCGGAAGTCGGCGAGCTTCTTTGGTTCTACCAGCCCAAGAACTTCTTCAAGATCGACCCGACCGAATTCTGGGAAGTCGGCATGTTTTACGGCCAGGGCGGCCGCACCTTCGGCCCCACCGGCTGGATCTCCTGCACCTATTTCGGCCGGATGACCGAGGGGCTGGACGCCGTGGCCGAGCAGTGCCGTAAGATCAGGATCGAGGGTATCAAAACCGTCGAAATTGGCCGTCTGGCCTAAGCAATAACGAGCCGCGAAGACACATCAGCGGCCACAATCCGGATTTGCTACGACGGCGCTGCCTTTCCGATTGGACGGGCGGCGCCGAAGGGTCATAAATCTCACAGAGAAAAGGGAAGCCAAATATGAAGTATCGCATCGCTTCGGCAGCTGTGGCTGTTTCCGCTGTCTTGTCCGGCACGGCGTTCGCCCAGGATAAGACGCTCACCATCAATTCCTTCGGCGGCGCCTATGAACAGGCTCATCGCACTTGCGTCATCGATCCGTTCGAAAAGGAGACCGGCGCCAAGGTTCAGATCGTCACCGCCTATTCGGCCGATGCCTTCGCCCAGCTCCGGGCGCAGAAGGATGCGCCGCAGTTCGACGTCATCAATTTTTCCGGCGGCCAGGAGATCGTCGGCGCAGCCGAGGGGCTGCTGTCGCCCATCGACGCCTCCAAGTTGAGCAACGCCGGCGATCTCTATGATTTTGCCAAGGCAAATTTCGCCAAGGGCGAGGGTCCGGCCTATTCCATCGCTGCCATCGGCCTGGTCTATGACAGCGTGAAATCGCCCAAGGCGCCGACCAGCTGGAAAGACCTGCTCGATCCCGCGCTCAGCGAGCATCTCGTGCTGACCGACATTTCCAACGGTTATGGCATGCTCGGCTTCCTGATGCTGAACCAGTCCGAGGGCGGCACGCTCGAAAACATCCAGCCGGGCCTCGATGCCGTGTCCAAGCTGCTCGAAGCTGGCGCCATCGTCGTGTCGACTTCGCCCGAAATCCAGCAGGAATTCGCCCAGAACGACGCCTGGATTGCACCCTACGCTTCCGACTACGCCTACACGTTGCGCAAGGCAGGCCTGACGGCCAAGTTTGTGCAGGGCTCCGAAGGCACGCCGGCGAGCTTCATCACCTCGAACCTCGTCGCCAACCGGCCGAACCAGGAATTGGCGCTCAAATTCATCGACATCAGCATTTCAAAGGCCGCCCAGGAATGTTTCGCAGAAGCGCTCCGCTATTCGCCGACCAACTCAAAGGCCGAACTGTCCGGTGAGGTCGCCGCCGACGTCGCTTATGGCGAGGAAGGCGTGAAAGGTCTGATCCGGTTCGATCCGGCCAAGATCGAAGCCAACCGCAAGGCCTGGGTGGAAGCCTGGAACAAGACCATCGCCCAGTAAGCAGAACATCCGAAAGTCCCGGACTGATGAGTGATCGTACCGAAAATCTGCTGCTCGCTGCTCCGGGGCTTCTTCTTCTCGCGCTGGCCTTCTTCCTGCCGATAGGCCAGATGCTGGTGCTGAGCGTGGATGGCCCCGAGGGCGCCACGCTCGCCCATTTCTCCCGCTTCCTCGGTGACGGTTTCTACCTCGGCGTGCTCTGGCGCACCGTGCGCTTGTCGCTGATCATCACCGTCATCTGCGCCTTGATCGGCTTCCCGCTCGCCTACATCATGGCGCGGGTCGGGCCGCGCGCGCGGCTCTGGCTGATCATTCTCGTCATCTTGCCGCTGATGACCAGCGTGGTTGTCCGCACCTTCGGCTGGGTTGTGCTGCTCAGCCGCAACGGTCTGATTCCTGAACTGCTGCGCGACATGGGGCTTGCGGGCCGCACCTTCGCGCTGATGCAGACCGAAACAGCCATCGTCATCGGCATGGTGCATGTGCTGTTGCCCTTCATGGCGCTGTCCATTCTCGGCGTCATCAGCCGCATCGACACCCGTCTGGAAGAGGCTGGGCGCACCATGGGCTGCAGCTTCCTGCAAACCATCCGCACCATCGTGTTGCCCCTCTCGCTGCCCGGCGTCGTCGCCGGTTCGCTTCTGGTCTTTACCCTGTCGGCCAGTTCCTTCGTCACGCCCAACCTGCTCGGCGGCCCGCGCCTGCAGGTGCTTGCGGCCTCGATCTACAAATCGGTGACGCAGACGCTCGACTGGCCGTTCGCCGCGGCCCAGGCGGTTGTCCTTTTCGCCGGCATCCTTCTGGTGCTCATCCCCTATGTTCGGTTGACGGCAAGCGACAATGGCTAGTTTCCTCATTCCATCCTGGGTGCGTCTCGCCGCGCGTATCTTCATTGTCGTGACGGTGATCTTCCTGCTCGCGCCGCTGGTCGTGGTGGTCGGCGTGTCGTTCTCCGAAAGCCAGTTCATCGCCTTCCCACCGGATGGTCTGAGCCTGCGCTGGTACCAGACTGTCCTGTCCGACACCGTCTATACCTCCGCCTTCTGGACCAGCATCCGCATCGCGCTTCTGGTCACGGTTTCGGCGACCGTGCTCGGCGGGGCCGCGGCCATCGCGCTGCATCGGCGCATGCTGCCCGGCTCGGCCTTCCTGGCAACCTTCTTCCTGTCGCCCCTGGTCCTGCCCACCATCATCTACGCCATCGGCATGCTGATGTTCTGGAGCGCGGTCTTCGGCCCCGTGTCTTTCGTCACGCTGTGGATCGGCCACACCGTTATCGCCATTCCCTATGTCGTGCGTACCACGCTCGCGGTTCTATCGGAATCCGATCCGTTTCTCGAGGAAGCCGCGCGCACCATGGGCGCGGGTCGCATCCAGCGCCTGCTCTATGTCGTCATTCCGCAAGGCCTTCCAGGCTTAGGCGCCGGCGCCTTCTTTGCCTTCAACATTTCCTTCGACGAGGCGGTTCTGTCGCTGTTTTTGCGCAAGCCCGGCCTCACCACCTTGCCCGTGCAGATTTATGGCCAGCTCGAATTCAGCCCCGATCCCTCGGTCGCCGCCGTGTCGACCATCATGATCGCGCTCACCGTCGTGCTGATCCTGGTCATCGACCGCATGCTCGGCCTGCAACGTTTTGCGAGTACCTGATCCATGGCCAATGTCCGACTTGAAAACGTGAAGAAGGCCTTTGGCCCCGTCCAGGTATTGCACGGGATTTCGCTCGACATCGCCTCGGGCGAATTCGTCAGCCTTCTCGGAGCCTCGGGTTGCGGCAAGACAACGCTTCTGCGCATCGTTGCCGGGCTGGAAGCGGTCACCTCTGGCAAGGTCGAGATCGGCGGTCGCGATGTCACGGCGCTTGCGCCCGAAAAGCGCGACATCTCCATGATGTTCCAGTCCTACGCGCTGCTGCCGCATCTGTCGGTCGCCGAGAATATCCGCTTTCCCTTGCGCATGCGCGGCATCGGCAGCCGCGAGCAGCAGCAGGACAAGGTTCGCGCCGCTCTCGAAACCGTCCAGCTCGGTCATCTCGCTGACCGCAAGCCGCGCCAGCTTTCCGGCGGCCAGCAGCAGCGTGTCGCCCTTGCCCGCGCCATCGTCTCCGATCCGCAGGTGCTGCTGCTCGACGAGCCCTTGTCCAATCTCGACGCCCGCTTGCGTGAGGACATGCAGGTCGAGCTGATCGAGATCCACAAGCGGCTGAAGCTGACCACCATTTTCGTCACGCACGACCAGGAAGAAGCGCTCAGCCTGTCCGACCGCATCGTGCTGTTCAACGCAGGCAAGGTCGAGCAGCAGGGCACGCCCGCCGACATCTACGCCCAGCCGGCAACGGAATTCGCCTCCAACTTCCTCGGCTCGGCCAATCTCGTCGCTGCCGAGATCGGCACCGACGGAAGCGCCACTCTGGCCGATGGCCAGCGTCTAGCCGTCGGCCAGGATCGACCGGCCGGCAAAGTCTCTCTCGTGCTGCGACAGGAAGATATTTCTATCGCGCCCGAGGGTGCAGCAGGCCTTAAGGCCACCGTCCGCACGCGCGTGTTTCTCGGTGCGCGATGCCGCTATATCCTCGATCTGGCCGGCGAACGCGTCCAGATCCTCACCGGCAACGACCAGACTTTCACTTTCGGCGACACCGTCTCGCTTTCCATCGATCCCGCCCGCATCCGCATCATTCCGCGCTGAAAAGGTCAGTTCGATGCGGCGCGATCGTCCAAAGATTGCTAATGGATACGCCATGCGTATCCTCGATATGACAACCTTTGTGGTGCTCGCGCGCAACCGCCATTTCGGGCGCACCGCCCAGGAGCTCAATGCAACGCAGCCGGCCATATCCACCCGGCTGACAGCGCTCGAGCAGGAGTTGGGCTGTCGTCTGGTCGAGCGCGGCGATCGCGAGTTCAAGCTGACCCCCGAAGGCGAGAAGGCGCTGAACGCCTTCCAGGCCATTCTGGGCGATATCGGCAAGCTGCGCGACGTTCTGGAAAGCCCCGACGCTTCGACGCCGCAACTCGTGCGCATCGGCGCCATCGATTCCGTCGCTGCCACCTGGATGCCGCATCTCATCGAAACGCTGCATCAGACGGTGCCCAATCTGAAGATCGAGCTGACGGTGGAAGGCACCAAGCTGCTCACCCAGGGCATGAACAAGGGCGAACTCGACATGATGTTCGCCGTCGACCCAGCGGTTGGCGAAGGCTTCCGCAGCTTCGTCAGCTGCATCCTTCAGATGACCTGGGCAGGCTCCGCCAAGATCATCAATCCCGACCGGGTGTACAGCGTCGATGAGCTCGGCAGCATGCCTATCATTTCGTTCCCGAAGGATACGCCGCCCTACCGACAGATAGCGCCCTATTTCCAGGATGAGCGGGTGCTGGCCTCCAAGCTCACGAGCACCAACTCGCTGTTCGCCATCATCAATCTGCTGATTGCCGGTTTCGGCATCGGCGCTATCCCGACCGTCACCATCCAGCGGGAGCTCAAGATGGGCCTGCTGCATCCGATCAGGGTGTCGAAGCGCTTTCCGCCCATGCCCATCATCGCGACCTACCAGTCGACCACCCACCAGCATCTCATCCAGATGGTGGTGGAACATGCCCGCCGCAGCGCCGCCGGCTTCTGCGCCACCGTCGATCCTTCGGTGGCGTGGATCGATTGATCTTGATCCGGCGATAATCCTCGCCCAAGACGGTTCCCGACACGCATCGGGATTCGATCATGACGACCACGATCTACGGCATCAAGAACTGCGACACGATGAAGAAGGCCCGGAACTGGCTGGAAGCGCATTGCGTCGATTACGCCTTCCATGACTATAAGGCATCCGGCATCGACCGCGCATCACTGGAGCGGTGGTGCGCCGAGTTTGGCTGGGAAAAGGTGCTGAACCGCGCCGGCACCACCTTCAAGAAACTCCCCGACGATGCAAAGGCCGATCTCGACCAGGAAAAGGCCATCGCCCTGATGCTCGAACAGCCCTCCATGATCAAACGCCCGGTGCTCGACCGCGCCGGCGCGCTGACCCTCGGCTTCAAGCCTGAATCGTATGGGCAGGCGATTGGCGAGAGCTAGTCAGTCAGATTTCTCCACCATCGCCTAATCGCCTTCCAGCCGTGCGACATAATCGGCATAGCTGATGCATTCGACATCGGCTTTGACGCATACCTCTTCGGCAAAGCGCTCCAGTGCGCGCCAATAGGCGCCGTCGTTCATCAGCGTGAAGTGAAAGCCGAGCTGCAGCGGCACGCGTGGGCCGTCATATTGCTCCTTGAACGCCCGGTTGAACGCGGCATAGGTCCGGTTTTCAAACAAAGCGGCCTCGCTCGGCCGCTCCATCCCGCCGGAATGGCGGACGTAGAGATTGTAGTCCATGGCGATGATGCGCCGTTCGGACGGCCCTTCCGGGATCATCGGCAGCGCGAACTGGTAAAGGCCTTTTTCGAGATCCGGTTTTACCGGCCCGCGCGATACGCCGCTGGCATTGTAGACCGTGCCATTCTCGCGCAGGGCTTCGTCCAGTGCCGTGCTGGAAGAGAGGTACGGAACGCGAAAACCCTTCGAAGCATGCGCCGCGATATCCTTCCAGTCCGAAGGTTCAGGCGCGATTCCGTTGATGGTGTAGGCATCGCGCACAATCCTGGAAAAGGCTGAGAACTCAGCCTTCCATTGCGCCTTGGTCCATTTTCCGCCGTCGAAATGGCCGCAAGCGTGGCTGGCGATGTCGTGTCCCTCCGACGCGGCAAGGCGGATTTGCTGCAACCGCTCGGCTACCTCCTGTCGGGTCATGGCGAAGCCGACATTGGAGCGCCCTGCGCTTCTGCCGGGAGCCTGGTACGCCTCCTTGGTGTCGCGCGAGAGAAGAAAGACGCAGGATAGGAAATAGGTGAAATCAGCGCCAGTCCGCAGTGCGAGTGCCCGGCTGCGCTGCCATTGCGCCAGATCGTGTGCGCCGTCGAATGAGATCAGGATCACCTGCTTCGGCTTTGCATGGGTGGGATCGGCGACCGGGGTGGCGATTGCGGGCTCAGCAAATGCGAATGCCGAGGCGAATGCAGCGAGGCGGACAAACGGTGATTTAAGCTGCATTAACACTCTCTACTGGGGTATTGATAGGCGAAGGGACGACGCGCTTATCCGGCAAATATGGCATGGTTTGGGTTTGTCGTGTCTTAGTCGCTATTGTCGGCTTGCCGCCGTAAACGTCCGATTTTCCCCGCGCCCCCTTCCATGGCTGCGATTTTCCGGTAAAACGCGAGCAACTGAAAGGCCCGTTTGGGCGGCAATGGTTGGTTTTTATGTCGGACGAAGGTTTTTTCCGCGAGGTCAATGACGAGATTCGCCAGGATCGGGCGAAGATGCTGTGGAGCCGTTTCGGCCCTGCCGCGATCGTCATCGCGGTTGTCGTGGTCATCGGGACCGGTGCTTTCGTGGCATGGGAATACTGGACGGAGTCCAGGGCCAACGCCTCCGGCGACGATTTCTCCCAGGCGCTGACGCTTGCGAATTCCGGCAAGAACGACGAGGCGCTCGCTGCTTTCGATGCGTTGCAGAAGGACGGTTACGGTGCTTATCCGCTGCTCGCCCGCCTGCGCGCCGCCACCGTGCTCGTCCAAAAGGGCGACTTCACCGGCGCTGTCGCCGATTTCGACGCGGTCGCCACCGACACCTCCATTCCCGACAGTATCCGCGACATGGCCCGGCTGCGCGCCGGCTATCTCCTGGTCGATCACGGCAGCTATGCCGATGTCGCCAGCCGCGTCGAGGCGCTTGCCGCCGACACCAATCCGCTGCGCCATTCCGCACGCGAGGCGTTGGGGCTCGCCGCCTGGAAGGACGGCAAGAACGAGGATGCGCTGAAGCTTTTCGACCAGATATCGTCCGACGATGCTGCCCCGCGTGCGGCGCGCGAGCGGGCAACGCTGATGGCCGAACTGATCCGCGGCTCCGGCGTGGCGTCCTGACCCAGATGACCTTCAAAGTCGCAATCATCGGTCGCCCCAATGTCGGCAAGTCCACGCTCTTCAACCGGCTCGTCGGCAAGAAGCTCGCGCTGGTCGACGACACGCCGGGCGTGACGCGCGACCGCCGCGTTCATGCCGCCAAGCTTTACGACATCTATTTCGACGTCATCGACACCGCCGGCTTCGAGGATGCGGCCGCGGCCACCTTGCAGGGCCGCATGCGCGCCCAGACCGAGATCGCCATCGAAGAGGCAGACCTGATCTTCTTCGTGGTCGATGCCAAGAGCGGCATCATGCCCGACGACAAGACCTTCGGTGAAATCGTTCGCCGTTCCGGCAAACCTGTCGTGGTGGTCGCCAACAAGTCCGAGGCGCGCGGCGCTCAGGGCGGCATGCTGGAAGCGTGGGAACTCGGCCTCGGCGAGCCGGTGCCGATCTCGGCCGAGCACGGCCAGGGCTTGCCCGACCTGCGCGACGCCGTCATCGAGGCGCTGGGCCATGAACGGACCCTGGGTGCCGACGAGGACGAAGACGAGGACATCGCCGAAAGCGACGTGCTGATCGGCGAGGACATCGAAGACCCCGACGTCGAACTCGTCTCCGCTTACGACGAGACCAAGCCGCTGCGCATCGCCGTCGTCGGCCGTCCGAATGCCGGTAAGTCGACCCTCATCAACGCGCTGATCGGCGAGGAGCGGCTGCTCACCGGCCCCGAGGCCGGCATCACCCGCGATTCCATCTCCGTCGACTGGGACTGGAAAGGCCGGCTGATCCGGCTGCACGACACTGCCGGCATGCGCCGCAAGTCTCGCATTCAGGAGAAGCTCGAGAAGCTGTCGGTCGCCGACGGCCTGCGCGCCATTCGCTTCGCCGAGATCGTCGTCATTGTGCTCGACGCCACGATCCCGTTCGAAAAACAGGATTTGCAGATCGCCGATCTGATCATCCGCGAGGGCAGGGCGCCGGTTATCGCCTTCAACAAATGGGACATGATCGACAATCCGCAGGAAGCGCTCGCCGAACTGCGTGAAAAGACCCAGCGCCTCTTGCCGCAGGTGCGCGGCATCCAGGCGGTGCCGCTCTCGGCCGAAACCGGGCGTGGGCTCGACAAACTGATGGATGCGATCATCAAGACCCATCGCGTCTGGAACAGCCGCGTCTCCACGGGTAAGCTCAACCGTTGGCTGGAGGGCATTCTGGCCCACCACCCGCCGCCCGCCGTGGCAGGGCGCCGGCTCAAGATCAAATACGTAACCCAGGCCAAGACGCGTCCTCCGGGCTTCGTCGTCAACTGCTCGCGTCCCGAGGCTGTGCCGGAATCCTATGTGCGCTATCTCGTGAACTCGCTGCGCGAGTCGTTCGATATGCCCGGCGTGCCGATCCGTGTGGCGCTGCGCACCTCCGACAACCCCTTTGCCGGCCGGGCAAAGAAGAAGCACTGAGTAGGCTCTCTGACGTCTAGCCAATTCAGCCGTCTTGCCGCAGGGTCTTTGCCCACCTATCATTGAAATGAAATGGAGGCGTTGCAGTGGCAGAACATCAGCTATCGGTCCGTAGCGCAAAGGCGCGCGAACTTGCGCATCGTCTAGCTCGACGTGAACAGCGCTCGATCGCAGATGTCATCGAGCGCGCGCTCGAGGCTTATGAACTTCGCAACAGTGACCGCGAGCAGGCAGAGACTTTTTACGCGCGTCTCTCGGCTGACGTTGCCGATGATGCCGATCTAGAGGCAGTTATTCGTCAGTCACGGCGCCCACATTCGGGTCCTGATATTTGATCTTTCTGGATACCAACGTCATTTCGGAAACGCTGCGGAAAAGCCCGAACCCCGCGGTCGTTGCATGGCTAGTTAAGCACGATGCCGAGGTTGCGCTGCCGACGATCACCATTGGCGAAATTGCCTTTGGTATTCAGAAGATCAAGCCCGACAATCGCGCGTTGCGATTGGAGCAAGGGCTTGCCGATTGGCGTCATCGCTTCGCCGAAAGGATCTTTCCTTTCACGGAAGCAGCAGCCATTACCTATGGCGAGATGATGGGTGGGGCAATGCGGCAGGGTGTTGCGATGTCCGCGCCAGACGGCATGATCGCCGCCATCGCAAAGGTCAACGGTGGGCGTCTTGCAACTCGCAACCTGAAGGACTTTCAGACGACAGGTCTCGATCTCATTTCCCCATGGGATTTTTGAGCGGCTCGATTTATCGTCAATTACTATGCCGCGTCAGACATTCTGATAGGCGACGAAGATCATCAATGCCATGAACCACCAGACGCCGAGGAGCCAGGCGAAGGCTGTGGCTCCTATACATTCACTTTCATTGATGGAGCAGGATTGGTGAACTCCAACAATCAAGAAAGCGGCGAAGGTCGAAAACGTTATCCCGATTGCGAATACGGCCGGCCAAAATGGAAAGCCACGCTGAACGCCAACTCCCAATGCGATTGAGATTGCCATGGGCATGAAGATCGTCAGGTAAAATTCCACAGGGCCTCCATTCTCTTCAATAAACAATCATAGTTTTCAGCATGGTCGTCAACGACAGCCGTCAGGCAGCTGATGGTAAAGAAAGGCTTAATGAAATCAATTATTAAGCATGTTCGTCATTAACCATCCATCAAGGTTAATGCTTCATTTTTTCTTCGGTGAGATTCAGTAAGCGTCCGGAGAGTCCAGTGCATCGACGATTTGTAAAGCGGCGTTTTGCCGTCGCCGCTGATGTGAAGCGTTCGTTTGTCGCGCCCTTGGTGATCGGCCTGGGTATCTGGATCGGCTTTCCCACCGTCGCAGCCTATCAGGACATGACGAGCCTGATCTCGGGCCTGGAAGGCAAGGGCGACCGCTGGCACGCCTATGTCGAGCGCTCCGCGGCCGGATCGGTTCATCAGGCGCAGATGCAATTCCGCGACGGCGACCTTCCCACCGGCTCGATCTCCGGCGCCGGCGTCGAACTCCCCGGCCTCGGCACGGTCGCCTTCACCGGCAAGAAGGGTGAGGCCAGCGCCATTCCCGACGAGGCCCGCATCGCCCGTTCCGACAAGAAGGGCCGCATCGTCCACATAACCCGGGTGGCTCCGCCCAAGAATTTCACCGCCGGCTCGATCTTCCAGCGCACCAGCATGCTGCGGCCGACGCTGGACGGCGAGCTGAAGATGACGTTTGCCGAACCCGAAATCCGCGGCAAGGAGGTGGAGGTCGCTTCCACCTTCTACATCAACGAGGCGCCGAGCGCTGCCAGCGGCGTGCCGACCATGCTGGCCGATCTCGTCACCAACACCACGCCCGATATTCTGGCGACGGCCTATGGGCCGTCCAGCCCTGACTATGCCAGGGCCTCGCCTTTCGAGGCGCTGCTGAAGGAAGAAAACCCGAATGAGGGCCGTTTCATACCGCCTCTGTCGCCCGGCGACCATGCCTGGATGAGCAAGCCGCTGCCGGCGGCGGTGTTCACGGATCCTGAGCAACAATGTCTCGCCACGGCCATTTACTTCGAGGCGCGCGGGGAACTGCTGAAAGGGCAGGCGGCGGTCGCCCAGGTCGTGCTCAACCGCGTCCGCAACCCGACTTATCCGGACACGATCTGCGGCGTCGTCTATCAGAATGACGGCTGGCGCAACCGGTGCCAGTTCTCCTTCGCCTGCGATGGCATCCGCGACATCATCACCGAGCCATCGCGGTTCAAGGTCGCCAAGGACATTGCTCTCGCGGTCACCGCGGGCAAGATATTCATCCCGGAAGTGGCCTCGGCGACCCACTACCACGCCACCTATGTCAATCCGCGTTGGTCGCGCACCATGAAAAAGATGAACCAGATCGGCCTTCACATCTTCTACCGCACCTATGGCGGCGGCTGGAGCTGATCGGCCAGGGGATTCTCACCTTGACAGCGTTTGTATGAAGCCGCGCGGTGACGGATTCGGCCATGACGAGGCCCGGCGAATGGCGGGCAGGATGTCGCACCACGCTAAATATATGAAATAAAACAAGAAAATACTTGGAGTTAACAGGGTCTGCCCGGCTTGACGGGGGCAGGCCCTCTAACTATGTTGCCGGCGACTTTGAAGCGGAAGGAACACGACGTTCCCACCGGGCAGGGAGGTTGGGATGGCCAAGTCTAGACGGCCAGACGAAACCGGCAAGACCGAGCCCGGCAGGCCAGTCGACAGTGCGTTTCGTGACGAGGATCTCGAACGCCGCAGGCTCGAACTCGAGGCAAAACTTGCCAAGAGCCGTCCAGCGGCAGCCGAGGGGGAAAGAGACGGCCAGCCGTCGCGCTCCTCCGGTTACGGCCAGGCGATGAAGCTTTCGAGCGAATTCATTGCCGGCATCGTCATCGGGGCTGGGCTGGGCTGGTTCATTGATCGTTTCGCGGGCACGTCGCCCTGGGGGCTGATCGTTTTCCTTCTGCTGGGCTTTTGCGCTGGCGTCCTCAATGTCCTGCGGTCCGCGGGTATGGTTTCAGAGTCCGGCGTCAGGCCTCCTGATCTGCCGGACAGGAAGTGAACTGCGTCGCAAGACGTAAATTGTTGTGAAGGGGCGCCATCGTGGCCAACGATCCGATCCATCAGTTCCACATCGCGAAATGGATTCCGATTGAGGTCGGAGGTCTCGATCTCTCCTTCACCAACGCTTCGGCCTTCATGGTCGCGACGGCGGTTGCGACGGGCGCGTTCCTCTATATGACGACCTCCAGCCGCGGCCTCGTGCCGGGACGGCTGCAGTCGATCTCCGAAATGTCTTATGAGTTCGTCGCCTCCATGCTGCGCGACTCCGCCGGCTCCAAGGGAATGAAGTTCTTCCCGCTGGTGTTCTCCCTGTTCATGTTTGTGCTCGTGGCCAACCTGCTTGGCCTGTTCCCTTACTTCTACACCGTCACCAGCCAGATCATCGTCACCTTCGCGTTGGCGCTGCTGGTGATCGGAACTGTAATCGTCTACGGCTTCCTCAAGCACGGCTTTGGCTTCCTCAAATTGTTCGTGCCTAGCGGTATTCCCGCTATGTTGGTGCCGTTGGTTGTGATCATCGAGGTCATCTCCTTCCTCTCCCGTCCGGTCAGCCTTTCGGTCCGTCTGTTCGCCAACATGTTGGCGGGTCACATCACGCTGAAAGTCTTTGCTGGCTTCGTCACGTCGCTGAGCGCCTTTGGGGCGATCGGCGTGGTTGGCGCCATCCTCCCGCTGTTGATGACGGTTGCCATCACCGGCCTGGAGTTCCTGGTCGCGTTCCTGCAGGCTTATGTCTTCGCCGTTCTGACCTGCATGTACCTCAACGACGCGGTCCACCCCGGACACTGATCACCACCCGGGGCCGGCGAATGGTTCGCCGCGCTCCAACGATATCGCAACAGTTCCACGAAGGAGTTTTGGAAATGGAAGCAGAAGCAGCAAAGTACATCGGCGCCGGTCTCGCATGCTTTGGCATGGCTGGTACGGCACTCGGCCTGGGCAACATCTTCGGCAGCTATCTGTCGGGCGCCCTCCGCAACCCGTCGGCAGCTGACGGCCAGTTCGGCCGCCTGGTGTTCGGCTTCGCGGTGACGGAAGCTCTGGGCATCTTCTCGCTCCTCATCGCTCTGCTGCTGCTCTTCGCAGTCTAAGATAAGCAGGCGTTGAAGCCGGCCGCATCTGGCGGCCGGTTATGTTGGACAGGGGACTGTGATGTTTGTGACAACGGCTTATGCCCAAGAGGCAACTCCAGCTCCGGCTGAGGGTGCTGCTCACACCGAGGTGGCTGCCGAACACGGCGCGACGCAGGGCGTTTTCCCGCCCTTCGACACGTCCACCTATGCCTCGCAGCTCCTGTGGCTGGCCATCAGCTTCGGCCTGTTCTACCTGTTCCTCAAGAATGTGGCCCTGCCGCGCATCGGCGGTATCCTGGAAGTGCGGCGCGACCGCATTGCTCAGGATCTCGATCAGGCAGCCCGCATGAAGGCCGAGGCGGACGCCGCCGTGGCCGCTTACGAGCAGGAGCTTGCCGAGGCCAAGGCAAAGGCCAACGCGATCGGCAATGAGGCGAGCAATGTCGCCAAGGCCGAGGCGGAAGCCAAGCGCAAGGAAGTCGAGGCTGGTCTCGACCAGAAACTCGCAGCCGCGGAAGAACGCATCGCCGGGATCAAGGCTTCGGCCATGAGCGGCGTCGGTGCTATTGCGGAAGAAACCGCTTCGGCCATCGTCGAGTCGCTGGTTGGCGGCACGGTCGAAAGGTCCGAAGCCGCTGCCGCCGTCAAGGCCGCGGCAGAATAAGGAGAGAGGCGATGGACGCTACATTTTGGGCAACCGTAGCCCTCTTTCTTTTCCTCGGGATCATCTTCTACCTGAAGGTTCCGGGAATGATTTCGAAGGCGCTCGACGAGCGTGCCGCCAAGATCAGCAATGAGCTTGAGGAAGCGCGTCGCCTGCGTGAGGAATCCCAGCAGCTGCTGGCCGAATTCCAGCGCAAGCGCAAGGAGGCCGAAAAAGAGGCTTCCGAGATCGTCGAGGCTGCCAAGCGCGAGGCCGCGATGCTGGCCGAGGACGCTCATAAGAAGACCGAGGAATATGTTGCGCGCCGCGCCGCGCTTGCCGAACAGAAGATCGGTCAGGCCGAACGCGACGCAATCAACGAGGTTCGCGCCAGCGCGGTCGATCTCGGTGTCGAAGCCGCGCGCCGCATTCTTGCTGCACGCGTCGACGCCAGGGCCGATGCCGACATGTTCCAGGCGTCCGTCAGCGAAGTGAAGTCCAAGCTCAACTGAGCGTCTGAGCCTCCAAAAAATTCAGGAAGCCGCCGGGCAACCGGCGGCTTTCTTGTTTGTGCATCCTTTGAGGCTCGCCTTGGAGGATATCGCTCGATTTGCAGCGTCTTGCGGGCTCGCAGACGGAACCGAACGCGGAAAACGCATCGACACCCCCAGGACCTCATCCTTGAGGTGCAAGTCCGCAAAGGCTGTGAATACAAGGATTTGATCATCACCGGGCGCGCCTCGAAGGACGCAAAACGCCTCAGCAGTCTTCTGCCGCATCCACCCTGAACGGCGCGAAGGACACACGATGCAGGCGTCCGCAGGCGCCATGCTGGCCGATGGCCTTGCGGTGGCGTTCGGTGGCATAGCCCATGTGGATTTCAAAACCGTAGCGCGGGTCTTGGGCGCCGAACGCCGCCATCATCCGGTCGCGGGTAACTTTGGCGACGATGGAGGCGGCGGCAACCGACTGCGAGCGCTGATCGCCCTTGATCAGGGCTTCGCACGGGCAGGCGAGCCCAGGAGGCACGTCGCGGCCGTCGGCAAGCGCGGACTTCGCAAGGATTGGCAACGCCGCCAGCGCCCTCCGCATCGCCTCCAGGCTTGCCTTGAGGATGTTGCTGCGGTCGATGCCCTCGGCCGAAACCGAAGCGACCGCCACACCCAGCGCCGAGCCCAGGATCTGCAGGAACAGTTCTTCGCGTTGCAGGGCGCTCAGCTTCTTGGAGTCGTTCAATCCATCGGGGATGCGCTGCGGATCGAGCACTACGGCAGCCGCGACGACTGGACCCGCGAGCGGGCCGCGGCCCGCCTCGTCCAGGCCCGCGACCGGCCAGAGACCGCGCGCCATGCCCCTGGTCTCGAAGGAAAAATCAGGGCCTTCGGGCAGGTCGAAGAGAAGCGGAGAATCGGTACGCGTGCGAGCCATAATGGGCCAAGACTCGCACCCCATCCGATTCTCCGCAAGTCCTTCCTGCCTTTGTGGGGCAATGGCAGGGAGGGCTCCGTCTTGGGCCGGGGACGGGCCAGACGGGAGACGTTAAGCGGCTTGCGCAGTATTGAGAGGTTAAAGCAGCATCAGCTGTTCGTTCTTGCGCGGTGCGGGCTTGAACAGCTCCGTGGTCAGCGATTCCCGCTTGGCATTCAGCCCGAGCCGACGCGCGGCGATCTCGAAGCGGCGGCCGATCTGCCAGGCATAGGGGCCCGCCCCGCGCATGCGCTTGCCCCATTCGCTGTCATAATCCTTGCCGTCGCGCATCGACCGTACGAGCGACATGACGTGCCGGTAGCTGTCGGGGTAATGCCTGAGCAGCCAGTCCTTGAAGATCGGGCTGACTTCCAACGGCAACCTCAGCACGACATAACCCGCTTCCGTCGCACCCGCCGCCTTGGCCGAATCGAGGATGCGCTCGATCTCCGCATCCGTCAGGCCGGGAATGATGGGCGCGACCATGACCGATGTCGGTATTCCGGCCGACGATAATTCGCGGATCGCTTCGAGCCGGCGCGTCGGCGTCGCGGCCCTCGGCTCCATCGTGCGGGCCAGAAGCCGATCCATCGTCGTCACCGACACGGCCACTTTCGCCAGCCCCTTCTCGGCCATGCGCGACAGGATGTCGATGTCGCGCGTCACCAGCGCCGATTTGGTGACAATGCCGACGGGATGGTTGCGCGCTTCAAGCACCTCGAGAATTTCGCGCATGATGCGCCACTTCTTCTCGATCGGCTGGTAGGGGTCTGTGTTGGTGCCGATGGCAATGGTGCGCGGCTGATAGCCTTCCTTGGACAGCTCCTTGTCGAGCAGCTTGGCGGCATCAGGTTTGGCGAAGAGCTTGGCTTCGAAATCCAGCCCGGCGGACAGCCCCATGTAGCTATGCGTCGGCCGTGCGAAGCAATAGACGCAGCCATGTTCGCAGCCACGATAAGGATTGATCGAACGATCAAAGGAGATGTCTGGCGATTCGTTGCGGGTGATGATGGTGCGCGGCTTTTCGACCTGAACCTCGGTCTTGAACGGCGGCAAGTCCTCAAGACCGCTCCAACCGTCGTCGAAGACGTGGCGGCTGACCGGTTCGAACCGTCCCGACGGATTGACGCCAGCCCCGCGACCGCGCCTGCGGTCCTCATGCACGCGCAAGCCGCTGTCATCGATCATAGCATTGGCCATTGCAGACCCTCCGCTTCTGAAGGCTGCAACATCTGCGCGGGCTATCGGTTCCATGTTTCACGCCTCCGGGGAGAGCTTCGGGGATCGGCTTCATGCCGATTGATGAAATTATTCCTATCATTAAAATAAGAACAAAGCAAGAACTTTGTTTGGACTGGCTCGCGAACTGCAGCTTTCGGCGCGGTTGCGAAATTTGGCCCCAGCCTGTTAAGGGTCATGAATGCTCAGTGTCGTGATCGAAACCAAAAATGACGAGGAAGCTCTGGCCCGCACGCTGGCGTCGCTGGTCGGCGGGGCGGTGGAGGGCGTCGTGCGCGAGGTGATCGTTTGCGACATCGGGTCGACCGACCAGACCCAGCGCGTCGCCGACCATGCCGGCTGCCACTATGTCGGGCAGGGCGGTATCGCCGCCGGCATCCGCCAGGCTCGGAGCGAGTGGATATTGCTGTTGGAACCGGGCGCGCGTCTGGTCGACGGCTGGACGGACGAGGTGTCGTCGCACACTGGCCGCCACACCATCGCCGCGCGCTTCTCGCAAGCCAAGGCGGGTCGGCCGCCGTTTCTGTCCCGCCTCTTCGGCAGACGGCGTCCGCTCACCGAAGGGCTCGTGATCAGCAAGCGTCAGGCGGTTTCGCTAGCCGCCAAGGCGTCAGACGCCGAGGCGCTCGCCAAGGGCGTCGCCACGAAAAGGCTGGATGCTGAAATCTGGGTCGCACCGCTCAAGCGGTAGCGCCAAAAACAAAGGCCAGGAAAAATCCCGGCCTTCTGACATTTTGCTTTGTTGAAAGTGCTTACTGCGCCGCGGGCAGTGTCAGTTCCTGGCCGGGATGCAGGCGCGCGGGGTCGCCGCGCAATTGCGGGTTCAGCCTGAGGATTTCGCGATAGCGCTCGCCATTGCCCAGTATGCGGTCGGCGATGGACCAAAGCGACTGGCCGGGCTGCACGGTATAGACCGCCGGCACCACCTCCGCCTCGGCGGGGACTGCGGCCTCTGTCTTTTCGATGGCCACTGGCGCGGGGGGCGCCTCGGTTCTCTTTTCGGTCTGCTCCGCGGGTGTTGCCGGGACAGGCTGTGCTTCGACCTTGGCTGGCTCGGCAGGCTTTTCCGCCTCGGCTTTGTCGGCAGGGGGCAGGCCTTCCGACAGCTTCTTCTGCACCTGGGCCAGAATGTCGGGCTCCGGCTTCAGGTCGCGTGCGTGGCTCCACTGGAAGGTTGCTTCCAGCTTGCGATCGGTGCGCCAATAGGCGTCGCCCAGATGGTCGTTCAGCACCGGATCGTTCGGCATCAGCGATACCGCGCGCTCCAGTTCCTTCACGGCCTCCTCATAGCGCCCCATGCGGTAATACGCCCAGCCCAGCGAATCGACGATGTAACCGTCGCTGGGGCGCAGCTCGACGGCGCGCTTGATCAGGTCGAGGCCTTCCTCAAGGTTCATGTGCATGTCGACCCAGGAATAGCCGAGATAGTTCATTACCTGCGGCTGGTCGGGGAAGAGCTCCAGCGCCTTGCGGAAGTTCGGCTCCGCTTTGTCCCATTCCTTCAGCCGTTCATAGGCGATGCCGCGCTGGTAGAAGATGTTCCAGGTCGCGCGGCTGGGCGTCGTCAGCGTGGCGACGGCCTTGTCGTAGAGATCGGCTGCATCGCGATAGTCCTCCTTGGAGGAATACACCCCGCCAAGCGCCAGGTAGCCGCGCATGTCGTCCGGTGTTTGCGCGACCAGCTTCTTCAGATGCTCGACCGCTTCAGGATATTGGTCGAGATCGGCAAGGTTCAGGCCGAGCTGCAGGTCGGCCATGCGCTTGAGCGGCGAGGCCTCGGGCACGCGGCGATAAAGGTCGATTGCCGCCTGTCCGTCCTTGAACTGCTCGGCCACGCCGGCCAGTTGCATCAGCGTCTCGTCGCTGTCCGGCTTCAATGCCAGGGCATATTGCAGGTAGAGGCGGACGAAAGGTTCGCCGCCGCCCCGGTTCAGCGCGGTCGCCAAATTCAGCAGGATTTCGGCCGAACCATCGGCCGGTGTGGCGACCAGCGGAGCGATGGTCTCGCCCTTCCGGATTTGCTCGCGAAGGGCAGCGATTGGAGGGCGTCCGGTGGAAAACTCGTCCGCGCGGTCGAGTATCGCCAGCGCCTCGTCTTTCTTGCCCTGGCGCGCCAGGAAGCGGGCATAGGCCTCCGCGCCGCGCATCCAGGTCTCGGGCGCGCTGCCGCCGGCGGCGATATTGTCCATGAAGGTGCGATAGGATTGGTCGGCCTTGTCGTTCAGCCCGGCAGCGTCGGCAATCAGCGCGGCGTGATAGGAGCGGAACAGACCGAACCATTCCGGTCCCTCGAGCTTTTCGACGGCTTCGATTGCCTGCGTCTTCTGGTCGGCGCCCAGCTTCACCCACCCGCTCATCACGCCGGTAATCAACCGGTCGAGGTCGGACTGCAGCGCCAGCTTCAGCCACGTCTCGGCGGCGGGATAGTCCTTCTTGCGGATGGCATCGACGCCGAGCGCGACACGCGAGAAGCGCTCGACATCCGGCACGGTCTTCAGCATCTCGGCGTAAGGCAGCGATTCGTCGAACCGCCCTTGGGCGATCAGTGCCAGCAACACGCTCTGCTTGAGCTGCACGTCATTGGGGTTGAAGGCCAGCGCGCGCTTGTAATAGGCGATTGCGGTGTCGAGATCGTTGTCGACTTCGGCCACTCTGGCAGCGAGGAACGCGCCTGAGAAAGAGCCGACCTGTACGGTTTCCGGGGTGTCTTTTGCATAGGCGAAAGGGGCTGAAATGGCTATGCTCGCCACCGCCGCCATGCTCAGGATCCAGCTCGCGCGTCCTAGCCGCATATCACGTCCTTCCTGCCGGGTCCTCAGCCAAGCGCCAACCCGCGTTAGAGCCATCGGAGGCCCCTTGAAACCGTAATCGCAGAAGCATGGCCTTTTTACGGACAGCCTTCAATCGATTTGGCACACTATTAGGTGACCTTACTAAGAAAGGGCCTAACTGTGGCATCGGCGGGACAGGTGGCAACGTGGCTGCGTAAGAGGTGCCGAGGTCGTCGGTGGCGGCCTAGACCACGCGCCGGATGCAGAAATCGATCACTTCGATCAGCGCTGACTTCTGCGGCGTGGCTGCCAGCGGCGCCAGTGCATCGCGCGCGATCTCGCCGAAATGGCTGGCCCGGCCGATCGTATCGGCAATAGCGCCGTGGCGTGTCATCAGCCCCGTTGCGCGTTCCAACGCCGCTTCGTCCGTATTGCCGTCTTCGATAGCGCTCTTCCAGAAAGCGCGTTCGTCGCTGGTGCCGCGCCGATAGGCGAGGATGACGGGAAGCGTCACCTTGCCCTCGCGGAAATCGTCGCCGGTGTTCTTGCCGAGGTCCTTGCTCGAACCGCCATAGTCGAGCGCATCGTCGATGAGCTGGAAGGCGAGGCCCAGATTGGTGCCGTAGGAGCGCAGCGCGGCGCGGTCGTTCTTCGATGCGTTGGCGATGACCGGCCCGACTTCGGCCGCGGCCGAGAACAGGGCTGCCGTCTTTGCCTTGATGACGGCGAAATGCTCGTCCTCGGTGGTGTCGAGATTCTTTGCCGCGGCAAGCTGCATCACCTCGCCCTCTGCGATGATCGATGCGGCGGCCGAGAGAATGTCGAGCGCTTCCAGCGAGCCGACTTCGACCATCATGCGGAAGGCCTGGCCGAGCAGAAAGTCTCCGACGAGCACGCTCGCCTGGTTGCCCCAGATGGTGCGCGCTGTCTTCTTGCCGCGCCGCAGGTCGCTCTCATCAACCACATCGTCATGCAGCAGCGTTGCGGTGTGCATGAACTCGACGCTGGTGGCGAGCTTGACGTGGTTTTCGCCGGAATAGCCGAACATCTGTGCCGCGGCCAGCGTCAGCATCGGACGCAACCGCTTGCCGCCGGAGGAGATCAGATGGTTCGCGACTTCGGGGATCATCTCGACGTCGGAGCCGGCCTTGGACAGGATGAGCTTGTTGACTCGGCCCATATCGGCCGCCGTCATGTCGAGAAGGGCCTGGATCGTCGCCGGCTCGCGTTTGCCCTGTTCGAGGTTCAGAACCACACCCAAATCTACCACTCCCGTCAAACCCGTGTGACGAAGCCAAGGCTCCGTCGCGCGGGCGGACTCTAGGTCGGCAAGCCCTATCGTCGCAAGTGGCGAATTGGCGCGGCTCGCCCTACCATATACACAGGAAGCCGCAACCAGACGTTAGGACCGTACCATGATCGAACTCGTGCGCACCAATGATGCGGTGACCATATCCTTCGTGCAGTCGCTGCTGCGCGACTCCGGCATCGACTGCTTCGTCGCCGATGAGAATATGAGTGTGCTCGACGGATCGATCGGCGTGCTGCCGCGACGCATCATGATCGCCGAGGACGATCTGAAGGAAGCGCGCGAACTGATGACGGCGGCAGGCATCGCCAATGAAATCCGCCAGAAATGACGGCTGAACCTGAGATCGCGGACGCCGTCGAGCCGGCGACCACCACGCTGGACGCGTTCCATCGCGGCGGTTTCTGGCTGGTGCAGCCTGCCAGGGGCGGGCATCGCGCCGGCATGGATGCGATGACGTTGGCGGCTAGCGTCCCCTCTGCCTTTGCCGGCCATCTCGCGGATTTCGGTGCGGGTGCGGGTGCAGCGGGCCTTGCGGTTGCGTCGCGCTGCCCATCTGCCAGTGTCACTCTCGCCGAAATCACGCCGGAAATGGCGCTTTATGCCGAAGCCACGCTGGCCCATCCGGCCAATGCAGCGCTGAAATCTCGCGCAAAAGTGATCCGCGCGGATGTCGAGCTGACGGGGAGGGCACGCGCCGAGGCTGGCCTTGCCGACAACAGTTTCGATTTCGTCATCATGAATCCGCCCTTCAATGCCGCGCATGACCGCGCCACGCCCGATCCGCTGAGACAAAAGGCGCATGTGATGGATGACGGCCTGTTCGAACGCTGGATGAAAAGTGCCGCGGCCGTGGTGCGGCCGCGTGGCGGGGTGGCGGTGATCGCGCGTCCCGATGCGCTCGCGCCGCTACTCGATGCCGTGAAAGGCAGGTTCGGTTCCGTGCAGATCGTACCCATCCATCCGCGCGCAGAGCTACCCGCAATCCGCATCGTCCTGCGCGGCACTCGCGCGGCGCGGGGGCCGCTCTCGCTCTGTCCGCCATTGGTGCTGCACGATGCTGGCGAGGCCTTTTCCGCCCGCGCCGAAGACATCGTCAACGGCCGCGCCTCGCTTTTCGGAGATTGAGCCACAGCCGTGCTTCCCCCTCACCGGCTCGCTGCGCTCGCCACCTCTCCCCCATTCATGGGGGCGAGGAACCCAGGTTCTGCATAGGATGCGTCTCGTGAGGCAGCATTCCTCGCCCCCGGGACGGGGGAGAGGTGGTTTGCGAAGCAAACCGGTGAGGGGGGTCGATCGATGCGCTGTTTGCTAATTCACGGCAAGATCTCGCCAGAAGTAGCGCCATTGCGCTTTCGACGTCAAAACCTACATGGCTTTGGACCGTAGTCTTGAAAGGATGATCTGCTTGGGCCTTCTCCGCCGTCTGCTTCCGAAATCCATGCGTTCCAACGATGTCACGATCCCTGTGATCCGGCTGCATGGAACGATCATGTCCGGCGGTGGCCAGTTCCGGCAGAACCTGTCGCTTGCCTCGACGGCGGGGCTGATCGAAAAGGCCTTTGCCATCAAGGAGGCGCCGGCTGTGGCGATCTCGATCAACTCGCCGGGCGGCTCGCCGGTGCAGTCGCGGCTGATCTACAAGCGTATCCGCGATCTCGCCCAGGAAAAGAACAAGCGCGTTCTGGTCTTCGTCGAGGATGTCGCGGCGTCGGGCGGCTATATGATCGCGGTCGCGGGCGACGAGATCATCGCTGACCCGTCTTCCATCGTCGGATCGATCGGCGTGGTCTCCGCCTCCTTCGGCTTCACCGATCTGATGAAGAAGATCGGCGTTGAGCGCCGCGTGCATACGGCCGGGCAGAACAAATCCGTGCTCGATCCGTTCAAGCCGGAGAAACAGGAAGACATCGAACGTCTCAAGGCGCTGCAGCTCGAAGTGCACCAGACCTTCATCGATCTGGTCAAGAGCCGCCGTGGGACCAAGCTGAAGGACGATCCGGACCTGTTCACCGGCCTGTTCTGGACCGGCATCAAGGGTGTCGAACTGGGGCTGGTCGATGGCCTCGGAGACATGCGCAGCGTGTTGCGCGACCGCTTCGGCCCCAAGACCAAGATGAAGCTCATTGCCCCGCCGCGCGGCCTGTTCGGGCGAGGCAGGGGCCTGTTGGGTTCGTTGGCGCCCGACATCGCCGCCGCGGCGTCGACGGGCTTCATCGATGCCGCCGAAGACCGATCGCTCTGGGCGCGCTACGGCTTGTGATCGGGCGTGATGCCGGCGGGCTTTGAAATTTTGCAAGGCCATGCTTATTATCATATCGGTGCCGCGTGTCGTGCGGCATCCAGCCCTGCTCGTGAGCATTGCGCAGCCAGATCGGTCTGCCTGTTTCGGTGTGGATGGTGCTGAAACGGAGATGAAGAGGGAATGACGATGCCGCAGCTTATTTTCTTCGCTGTTGTGGGCGCTGTTGCCTATATGGGCTACCGCTCCTTCGTCAAAGAAGCGGAGCGCGTGACGGCGAAGGTTCGTCGTACCGAGCAGCAGCGCGCCACGGGTGCCAGCGGCACGCTGATCAAGGATCCCAAGACCGGCGAATACCGCCTGTCCAAGGACTGATCGCGTAACCGGCGTGACCCTGCAGCGTTTTTCGGTCGCCGAGCACGCGCCGGCGAAGATCAATCTCGCCCTTCATGTCGTCGGCCGTCGCGACGACGGCTACCATTTGCTCGAGAGCCTGGTCGTCTTCACCGCCTTCGGCGACCGCATCGTCGTCTCTCCCGCCGAGGAAGACAGTTTTGTCGTGCGCGGCCATTTCGCCGCCCATGTCCCGCTCGACGACGGCAATCTCGTGCTGCGCGCTCGCGATGCCCTGCGCGCGGCTTTCCCCGAGCAATCCGCCGGCCCCGTCGCCATCGAACTGGAGAAGCATTTGCCAGCCGCCTCCGGCATCGGCGGCGGCTCCAGCGACGCCGCTGCCACTTTGCGCGCACTCGACCGTTTCTGGAATCTCGGTGCCGGCGAAGCGCGGCTGCAGGCGCTCGGCCTGCCATTGGGTGCCGACCTTCCGATGTGCGTCGCCGCCCGCCCGCTCATCGCCGCCGGCATCGGCGAGCATACGCAGATGCTCGATGCATTTCCCCCGCTTCATATCGTGCTGGTCAATCCCGGCGTCGCCGTCGGTACGCCCGACGTGTTCCGCGCCTTGACGCAGCGGGACAACCCGCCGCTGCCGCCATTCGACACTGCCGATGCGTTGCAGGACTGGCTGCACCGGACCCGCAACGACCTCGAACAGCCCGCGCGTTCCGTCGCCGCCGAGATCGGCGAAACGCTCGACGCGCTGAAGGACCATGGCGCGGGTTTCGCTCGTATGTCCGGCTCCGGCGCCACCTGTTTCGGTCTTTTTACCGACGCTGCCGCAGCCGAGGCCGCCGCCGCCGGCATTGCCGAAGCCTGGCCTTACTGGTTCGTCGCCGCGACCCAAACCCTTCACAAGGACCGCGACTGACATGGCCGGCACCGACCGCTCCTTCATCCCCGTTCGCATCGCGGTGCTCACCGTGTCCGATACCCGGACGCTTGCCGACGACAAGTCCGGCCAGACGCTTGCTGACCGCATCGCCGAGGCTGGCCATGTGCTGGCGGCGCGCGACATCGTCACCGACGACAAGGACCTGATCCGCGATCGCGTGCTGTCCTGGAGCCGGCAGGACGACATCGACGTCGTCATCACCACCGGCGGCACCGGTTTTACCGGCCGCGATGTCACGCCCGAGGCGCTGGAGCCGATCTTCGAAAAGCGCATGGACGGCTTCTCGGAGGTGTTCCACCGCATCTCCTACGACAAGATCGGCACCTCCACCGTGCAGTCCCGCGCCACCGGCGGCGTCGTCAACGCCACCTTCGTCTTCGTGCTGCCAGGCTCGCCCGGCGCCTGCCGCGATGCCTGGGACGGCATTCTCGAGCCGCAACTCGATTACCGCCATATGCCGTGCAACTTCGTCGAGATCATGCCCCGGCTCGACGAGCATCTCCGGCGCGGCGGCGGCAAATAGGTAAGCGGCGCGCTGCCTTCAAAGGCGAACGCTTGACGCTGCACGGTTCGCGGTACTAGGACGGGCGCTCCTTTGGCCCCCTCGGGGCGCAAACCGTTGAGCCCGCCCGTGACCGAACCTCTGCCCGCCCACATGCACCCCAGCCGCTCGTTCCAGGGGCTGATCCTGACCCTGCACAATTACTGGGCCGAACGCGGTTGTGTCATCCTGCAGCCCTACGACATGGAGGTCGGCGCCGGCACCTTCCACCCCGCCACCACGCTGCGCGCGCTCGGTCCGCGCCGCTGGAACGCCGCCTATGTGCAGCCCTCGCGCCGCCCCAAGGACGGCCGCTATGGCGAGAACCCGAACCGGCTGCAGCACTACTACCAGTATCAGGTGATCTTGAAGCCGAACCCGTCCAATCTGCAGGAGCTCTATCTCGGCTCGCTGGCGGCGATTGGCATCGACCCGCTGCTGCACGACATCCGATTCGTCGAGGACGATTGGGAAAGCCCCACGCTTGGCGCCTGGGGGCTGGGCTGGGAATGCTGGTGCGACGGCATGGAAGTCTCCCAGTTCACCTATTTCCAGCAGGTCTGCGGCATCGAATGCGCGCCTGTCGCCGGCGAACTCACCTATGGCCTCGAACGGCTCGCCATGTATGTGCAGGGCGTCGACAATGTCTACGACCTCAACTTCAACGGGCTCGAAGGCGACGAGAAGGTCAGCTATGGCGAGGTTTTCCTGCAGGCCGAGCAGGAATATTCCCGGCACAATTTCGAGTACGCCAACACCGCCATCCTGCACCAGCACTTCATCGACGCCGAGGCAGAATGCCAGGCGCTTCTGAAGGCGGGCGCCGACCGCCCCGAAGGCCAGCCGCACCGCATGGTGTTCCCCGCCTACGACCAGTGCATCAAGGCGTCCCACGTCTTCAACCTGCTTGATGCGCGCGGCGTTATCTCGGTGACCGAACGGCAAAGCTATATTCTGCGCGTGCGCAATCTGGCCAAGGCCTGCGGCGAGGCGTTCCTGCAGACGGAAGCCGGCGGCTTCACGCCCTCTTCCCTCCCTCTGACGGTCGCGTAAGGAGCCACCCATGCCCGATCTTCTTCTCGAACTCCGCTCCGAGGAAATCCCCGCGCGCATGCAGCGCAAGGCCGCGGGCGACCTGCGCAAGATGCTGACTGACGGCCTTGTCGAAGCCGGCCTGACCTATGAGGGTTGCCAGGAGTATTGGACGCCGCGCCGGCTCGCGCTCGATATCCGCGGGCTGACCGCGCGGTCCAAAGATACCCACGAGGACATCAAAGGCCCGTCAACCAAGGCGCCCGACCAAGCCATCCAGGGTTTTCTGCGCAAGGCTGGGCTGGAGTCGGTCGAACAGGCCCATATCCACTCCGATCCGAAGAAGGGCGATTTCTACGTCGCGCATATCTCCAAGCCGGGCCGCGCTGCGGAAGAGATCGTCGCCACGCTGATGCCGGAGATCATCCGCACCTTCCCATGGCCGAAATCCATGCGCTGGGGCAAGGCTTCGGCAAAGCCGGGCAGCCTGCGCTGGGTGCGGCCGCTGCAGTCCATCGTCTGCACCTTCGGGCCGGAAACCTCCGAACCCGTTGTCATCGACTTCGAGGTCGACGGCATCCGCTCGGGCAACACCACCTACGGCCACCGTTTCCATTCGCCGGACGCGATCACCGTGCGCCGCTTCGACGACTACGCCGCGAAGCTTGAGGCAGCCAAGGTGGTGGTCGATGCCGAGCGCCGCAAGCGCATGATCCTCGACGACGCCAAGAACCTCGCCTTCGCCAACGGCCTCGAACTGGTCGAGGACGAGGGCTTGCTTGAAGAGGTATCGGGACTGGTCGAGTGGCCGGTCGTCTTGATAGGCGAATTCGAGGAAGACTTTCTGCAGATACCCGCCGAGGTCATTCGGCTGACCATCCGCGCCAACCAGAAGTGTTTTGTCACACGCCCTGTCGGCATTGCCCCCTTATCCGGCCCTTCGGGCCACCTTCTCCCCGCTGGGGAGAAGGGATCGGCATCAATGGCGGCGTCCCCCTCTACCCTACGGGGAGAGGGTGGCGAGGCGAAAGCCGAGCCGGGTGAGGGGGTAACAAGACTCGCCAACCGCTTCATCCTGACCGCGAATATCCAGGCCAAGGACGACGGCAAGGAAATCGCCTATGGCAATGGCAAGGTGGTACGCGCGCGGCTGTCCGACGCGCTGTATTTCTGGAAGACCGACCAAAGCGACCTGCCGGACCTTGCCACGCTGACGGCATCGGCTGAGAAATTCGGGCTCGACATGGCCAAGCCGCTCGACCAGCGCATGGCCCGGCTCGATCATCTCAACGTCACCTTCCATGCCAAGCTGGGCACGCAGGGCGAGCGCGTCGAGCGCATCCGTCGGCTGGCGCGCGAACTGGCGCCCATCGTCGGCGCCGATCCCGACCTGGCCGACCGCGCGGCAGTCCTTGCCAAGGCGGATTTGCAGACCGAGGTGGTCGGCGAGTTCCCCGAACTGCAAGGCGCCATGGGCCGAAAATACGCCCTGCTGCAGGGCGAGGACGAACAGGTCGCGGCGGCGATCGAAAATCACTACAAGCCGCAGGGGCCTTCCGACCGCGTGCCGCGCGATCCGGTCTCGATAGCGGTTGCGCTGGCCGACAAGCTCGACACGCTGGTCGGCTTCTGGGCCATCGACGAAAAGCCCACCGGCAGCAAGGACCCTTATGCGCTGCGCCGCGCCGCGCTGGGTGTGATCCGGCTGTTGTTGGAAAATGATGTACGGATTGCCCTAACAGATGCAGTTTTTCTCGCTTTGGTAGAATTCGAGCTTCGAGACGACTTTGTTGTTGAAGAGCGACAAGATGCAGCAATCTTCGGTCTAGAACAGTCAGGTTTGAAATCGCAGGCACGACAACTGACTGTCGAGCTACAGAGTCATCGGAACAATGAAACTGATGAGGAAAATTCTCGGGCTACGACCGAACTAAGTCAAATAGCTTCTAGTCTCCTTTCCTTCTTCCACGACCGCCTGAAAGTCTATCTCCGCGACGAGGGTGCGCGCCACGATGCCATCGATGCGGTGCTGACGCCTGACGCCGACAACCTGCTTCTGGTCGCGCGCCGGGTCGAGGCGCTGATCGTCTTCATCAACACCGACGAGGGCAAGAATCTGCTGGCCGGCGCCAAGCGCGCTGCCAACATCCTGGCCGCCGAGGAAAAGAAGGGCACGGTCGTTTCCGACGCCGTCGATCCCGCGCTGTTCAAGGCGGAAGCCGAAAAGACCTTGTATGAAGCGATGAATCGGGCCGAGAACGACGTCGTGCAAGCGATTCGAAAGGAAGACTTTTCCGGCGCCATGCGCGCGCTTAGCGCACTGCGTGAACCCGTTGATTCATTCTTCGAGGACGTTCTCGTGAACGATGAAGATCAGGCCGTCCGCGCCAACCGGTTGGCGCTGCTTGCCCGCATCCGCTCCGCCACCGGCAAGGTCGCCGACTTCTCCAAGATTGCTGGGTGAGGACCGGTCGAGATGATCCGCACTTCGTTCTGCATTCGTTGCGTATCTCATAACTCGCGGAATGGATTCTCGGGTCGCACTCGGCTTCGCCTCGCTTGCCCGTGAATGACGAAGGTAAGGAGGTCCCCGCAAAACTCCAACGTTGGTGATTGACATAGCGCTCCTACGCCTTCGTCATTCACGGGTGAAGCCGAGCGCAGCGAAGGCGGAAACCCGGGAATCCATTCCGTGACTTGGAGGATGGCCCTGACGATGCAGACAAAGCATCAGACATCAATGTGACAAAGGCAACGTCACACCGCCAGACCGTTCGCCGATAGTGGCACCTCTTTCAGCCAACCCCCTCTGCCCTCAATTGCCGATCACATCGACCTCGACGCTCTGGCGATAGACACGAACCTCGACCACCGGCTGTCCGCGCGTGATCGCGCGCTTCGTCGCCGCGCTCATCGCGCCGGGCTGCTGCAGCAGCCGTTCGAACCGCGTCCGCGCATTGGCCGAGCCGAACCACGGATCGTCCTGGTCCTCGCGGTCGCCGCGTCCGAAGCGGTGCCAGTTGGCGCGATCCTGCCGCACCATCTGGGCCGCGCTGTCCAGCGGATAGCCGTCGCTGGCGACGTGATCCTTGGCCGAGATCCGGGCGACATAGCTGCCCAGAAATTCGTCGGCGCGTGCTCCATTCACTCCGAGCAACAGCGTCAGAACTGCGACTGCACAGGTCGTTCTCATGATTTCCCCACCCTAAAATCTCCATGTCGGCAATCCTGCGCGGTGCCGGCTTCAGCGTCAAGCGCCGGATATGAGGGGCCGTAGGCAGCGCACTCTTGCAGTTCCCACCAACGCGCGATACGCGTTTGCGCGAGAGGAATTCGCAGTGGCCGAACTGATCCCTATCGACAGCGCCCTGGAGCGCGCGCTGGAGCTTTTGCGCGGCGGCGAGGTGATCGCGCTGCCCACCGAGACGGTCTACGGGCTGGCGGGCGACGCCACTTCGGGCACCGGCGTGGCGCGCATTTTTGAGGCCAAGGGCCGGCCGCGTTTCAATCCACTCATCGCCCATGTCTCGGATTGGGCGATGGCCGAGCGGATCGGCGATTTCGACCTGCTTTCGCGAAAACTGGCCGAGGCATTCTGGCCCGGCCCGCTAACCATCGTCGTGCCGCTGCGCGTTGGCTCCGGCATCCATCCGCTGGTGACGGCGGGGCTCGACACCATCGCACTGCGAATGCCGAAGGGTTTCGCCTCGACGCTGATCGCAGCGCTTGGCCATCCCATTGCAGCTCCCAGCGCAAATTCCTCCGGCAAAATCAGCGGCACCAGCGCGGACGCGGTGAACCGCGATCTCGGCGCGAAAATCCCGCTGGTGGTCGATGGCGGCCAGACCCCGGTCGGCGTGGAGTCGACCATCGTCAAGGTCGAGAACGGCCGCGTTCGTCTCCTGCGTCCCGGCGGCGTGGCGGCTGAAGATATCGAGGCCGTGGCCGGGGCGCCGGTCGAGCGCGGCAGCGGCGGCAGGATCGAGGCGCCCGGCATGATGACGTCGCATTACGCGCCCGCTGCCGCCATGCGGCTCAACGTCGATGCCGTCGAGCCCGGCGAGGCGCTGCTGGCCTTCGGACCGAGCCGGGCGCGCGGCGGGGCGCGTGCTGTGCTCAACCTGTCGCCGACAGGCGATCTGCGCGAGGCCGCTGCCAATCTGTTTTCACACCTCAGGCAGCTCGATGCGGTTGGAGCTGCCACCATCGCGGTCGAACCGGTGCCGTTCCACGGTCTGGGCGAAGCGATCAACGACAGGCTCGCCCGCGCCGCCGCGCCTCGCTGAACAAGGAGCATTGCATAAGGTATGACAGACATGACGGACCTCCCAGACCATCTGCCTCCCGTCCTCATCGACCGGTTCGCCGAGATCGTCGGCGATGCTTATGCGCTGCAAGATCAAGACGATATCGCGCCATACGAAGCTGAACGGCGCGGCCTGTTCGGGGGCAAGGCCGCGCTGGTGCTGCGTCCGGGCAACGTCGAAGAGGTCAGCCGCATCATGAAGCTGGCCACCGAGACCGGTACGGCGATCGTGCCGCAGAGCGGCAACACCGGCCTCGTCGGCGGGCAGGTGCCGGACACATCGGGCCGGCAGGTGATCCTGTCGCTGTCGCGGCTCAACCGCATCCGCGAGCTCGACCCGCTGTCGAATACGGTCACCGTCGAAGCCGGCGTCATCCTCGAAAACCTGCACGCCGCCGCCGACGGTATCGACCGGCTGTTCCCGCTGTCCCTGGCGTCGCAAGGCTCCTGCCAGATCGGCGGCAATCTGTCGTCCAATGCCGGCGGCGTCGGCGCGCTGGTCTATGGCAGCGCGCGCGATCTGTGCCTTGGCGTCGAGGTCGTGCTGCCGACGGGTGAGGTGTTCGACGATCTGCGCAAGCTGAAGAAGGACAACACCGGCTACGATCTCAAGAACCTGTTCGTCGGCGCCGAAGGCACATTGGGTGTTATAACCGCCGCCGTGCTGAAGCTCTACCCCAAGCCCAAGGGCCGGGAATCGGCCTGGATCGCCATCGAGACGCCGGATGTCGCGCTCGACCTGCTGCACAGGGCCGGCGAGGCGGCAGGCAGCAGCCTGACAAGCTTCGAGCTGATCGGCGACACGCCGTTGGAGTTCGGCCTTCGCCATATTCCCGATGCGCGCAATCCGCTGGAGGGACGCTGGCCGTGGTATGTCCTGCTCGAGATTTCGTCGGGCCATTCCGACGACGATGCGCGGCAGACCATTGAGGCGATCCTCACCGAGGCATTCGAGGCCGGCCTGGTCCAGGACGCGGCAATCTCTGCCAACATCGCCCAGGCGAAGGAATTCTGGCGGCTGCGCGAGGGTTTTTCAGATGCACAGAAGCCCGAAGGCGCCTCGATCAAGCACGACATCTCGGTGCCGGTCGCCTCGATCCCCGAGTTTCTGAGACTCGCGGCGGTGGAGGTGGAACGTGTCTGCCCCGGCGCTCGCGTCTGCTGCTTCGGCCATCTCGGCGACGGCAACCTGCACTACAATGTCTCCCAGCCGGTCGGCATGGCGCCACAGGACTACCTCGCTTTGTACTCGGCGATGAACAAGGCCGTCTTCGCCATCGTCCGGCAGCTTCACGGCTCGTTCTCGGCCGAGCACGGCATCGGTTCGATGAAGCGTAAGGAGCTCGTCGAAACCACCTCGCCGGTGAGCATCGACCTGATGCGGCGCATCAAGGCCGCCTTCGACCCGGCCGGCATTATGAACCCTGGCAAGGTGTTGTGAGCGCAGTGGCGCGCTGAATTCGGACTTATCGCGCAAGCAACTCGACATGAAGCTTGGTGCCGGTGGCTTCGGCATAGCGGCGCAGTGTCGAAAGGGACGGCGAGACACCGCCGCCCTCCAGGCGCGCAATAGCGGATTGCGTCGTTCCGATCCGGCGTGCCACCTCTGCTTGGGAGAGTTTGGCATCGGTTCTGGCTTTCACCAGCGCCTCGACGATGGAGAACTCAGCGTCGGCTTTCGCGTATTCCTTTTGGAAATCGGGATTGTTCATCAGCCGCTTTTTAAGGTCGGCAATCTTCGTCATGATGTCACCTGTTTCATTCGCTCTCGGGCAATGTTCAAAGCACTTCGGGGCGTCTTCTGCGATTTCTTAACGAACACATGCAGGACGACGACACGCCGTCCGGTGAGCGTCACATACAGACCGCGTGCGATTCCCTCGGAGGCCTTCGCGCGAAGCTCCCAGAGCTTATTCTCGATGTGTTTTACATGCGGCTCACGCATCTGGTCGAGGCCGACGGTCTCCACCATTTCCATCAAGCGGATCAGACGTGCCTGCAGAGATGGCGGCAAAGCCTCGATTTCCGCATCCACGACATCGAGAGTCTCGACAGTCCATCGCATGACAGTCATATAGCATATAAGGTATAATAGCGCAAATGTGCTTTTAGCACGGTCGAGCGGCAAGATTGCGCGAACGCCCAAGCCGGTCGCATTTCGATAACCATCTGCGAGATCAGGAAAATTTAACTGAACTTCTTAAGCGGGCGGCGAAGGTCCCTCGCTAATGTCTTCCTCAACGAGGCCGGGAAAACCCGACCCGGAGAGACCGGAAACCGGCTCTCAGGAGCAACAGGAAGGCAAAACATGAACACTGGACTGAAGCCAGTCTGGGCAGGCCGCGCCATGCGCCTGGACCCACTCCGCTTGCCGCAGGTGGTCAGCTATTCGGGACGCGACGACCACGGCGAGGTAACCTTCACCATCGACGGGCGCGGCGCAACCGTACGGCGCATCCTGGCCCTCAGCGGCCTGCCCGCAGTGGTCGCACTTCCCGCCAAGGCATTCCGTGGCGTCGCCGCCCGTGCGCTCGAGGACGAGACGGGTGCGGTGACGGTGACGCTGGAACTGCTTCACAACGATCCCATGCTGTCTGTGCCGCTGCTGGTGGCCGAAGACCTCGACGACATCGCCGCCGACTGGCGCGCCTGGGCCGAAGCCTACGGGCTGCCGATGCTGCTGATCGAGGCCGACGGTATCGCGCGGACCCTGGAAGAGTCCCTTGGGGCCGCCATCAAGACAGCGCCGGTGCGCGAACGCCGCAAAGGGCAGGTTTCTCGCACCCGTCGCCCGCGTTTCCTCGCCCGCCGCAAGACCGGCAATCTCGGCCTGCGGCTGGTGGTCAATGGCGAGGAAATCATTGCCCGAGGTTAACGTTTCGTTAAGAAAATCGTTAAGGGCCGGGCGCTTAGCCCGGCCTTTTGATCCAGTCTCTGGGGACGTTGATTCAAAGCATTGGCTTGACCGCGACCCAGACCGCGCCGCCGAGAAGGCCGAGGAAAATCATCCAGCCGACCTGGCCGTTCGACTTGAACAGCTTCAGGCACTGGTCGGGATCGTCGATATCGAGAACGGCGATCTGGCGCATCATATGCGCGCCGGCTGCGATCAGGCCGGCAAGGGCCGGCATCGGTGCTTCGGCCGCGGCAAAGGCAATGGCGAAACACATCAGAGCGCCGCCGTACAGACCGAGCAGCCAGCTTTTGGTGTTGTCGCCGAACAGGCGCGCTGTGGAATGGACGCCGACGAGTGCATCGTCTTCCCGGTCCTGGTGGGCGTAGATCGTATCGTAGCCGATCACCCAGAGGATCGAGCCGATATAGAGCACGATGGCGGGACCGTCGATGTCGCCGAATTCAGCGGCCCAGCCCATCAGCGCGCCCCATGAAAATGCCAGCCCGAGAACCAGTTGCGGCCAGTTGGTGATTCGCTTCATGAAAGGGTAAGCGGCCACCACGGCGAGCGACGAGATGCCGAGCAGAATGGCGAAGCTGTTGAACTGGATCAGCACCAGCAGGCCGATCAGCGCCTGTGCCACGAGAAAGGCCCAGGCCTGCTTCCTGCTGACCTGTCCGGATGGCAGCGGCCGCGACCGCGTGCGCTCGACCTTGGCGTCGATGTCTTCGTCGACGATGTCGTTGTAGGTGCAGCCCGCCCCGCGCATGGCTATGGCGCCGACGAGAAACAGAAAGAGATACCAGGGCGAGGGCAACAGCGAGACCAGGCTGTCGGTGGGACGCGCATAGGCGCTCGCGGCAAGTGCTGCCGACCACCAGCACGGCCAGAGCAGCAGCACCCAGCCGATCGGTCGGTCCCAACGGGCCAACTGTGCGTAGGGCCACGCCCAGCGCGGCAGCGTGCGATAAACCCAATGCCCGCTGGGTGCGTCGGCGACGCGGCCCTGGGCGCCCTTGCTCTGTATCGTATCCATACTTCGTGAGTGGCAGGGCGGCAGGCAGGCGTCAAGAAGATGATTTGCCACGGATTCCGTCACCTCCGCGCTTGACCGCTTGTGTCATGCGCCATACCGGAGGCGGCGACGGAATACTCTAGCAAGGAGTTGCAGGCATGAACGTTCTTCTCATCGGTTCCGGCGGACGTGAGCACGCGCTGGCCTGGAAGCTTGCCGCTTCGCCGCTGCTGACGAAGCTCTATGCCGCACCGGGCAATCCCGGCATCGCGCGGGAGGCGGAACTGGTGGCGCTCGATGTGTCGAACCATGGCGCTGTCGTCGCCTTCTGCAGGGAAAAGGCAGTTGATCTCGTCGTGGTCGGGCCGGAAGGGCCGCTGGTCGACGGAATCGCCGACGCGCTGCGCGCCGCAGGCATTCGCGTTTTCGGACCTTCCGGCCATGCCGCGCAGCTCGAAGGTTCGAAGGGCTTCACCAAGGACCTCTGCGCCCGCTATGACATCCCCACAGCCGCTTACGGCCGGTTCGACAATGCTGCGGACGCCCGCGCCTATGTCGAGAAGGTGGGCGCGCCGATCGTGATCAAGGCCGACGGTCTGGCTGCCGGAAAGGGTGTGACGGTCGCCATGGAACTGCAGGAAGCGCTCGATGCGGTCGAGGCCTGCTTTGACGGCGCGTTCGGCAGCGCCGGCGCGTCGGTGGTGGTCGAGGAATTCCTGACCGGCGAGGAAGCAAGCTTCTTCTGCCTCTGTGACGGAACGACCGCACTGCCTTTCGGCACAGCCCAGGACCATAAGCGCGTCGGCGAGGGCGATACCGGCCCCAACACCGGTGGCATGGGCGCCTATTCGCCCGCGCCCGTGATGACGCAGGAGATGATCGACCGCACGATGGACGAAATCGTCGCGCCGACCATGCGCGGCATGGCCGAGATGGGCGCGCCGTTTACCGGCATTCTCTTCGTCGGCTTGATGCTGACCGAAAACGGCCCCAAGCTGATCGAATACAATGTGCGTTTCGGCGACCCTGAATGCCAGGTGCTGATGATGCGCCTGAAGGACGATCTGCTGGTGCTGTTGAATGCCGCCGTGGACGGCCAGCTTGGCCACGTCTCAACGCGGTGGCGCGACGATACGGCGCTGACGGTGGTTTTGGCGGCCGAGGGCTATCCGGACGCGCCGAAAAAAGGATCCGTCATCAAGGGCGTGGAGGAAGCCGGCGCCGGCGACATCCAGATTTTCCACGCCGGAACGGCCTTTAAGGATGGCAACCTCGTCGCCAATGGCGGCCGCGTGCTGAACGTGACGGGCATGGCGGCCAAGGTTTCCGATGCGCGGTCGAAGGTCTATGCCGCGCTTGATCGTATCGATTGGCCGGAGGGTTTCTGCCGCCGCGACATCGGCTGGCGCGCCGTGGAGCGGGAAGGCTAGGCGTCGTCTAACGCTTCCAGAAATCCTGCGTCATCGAAGACAGGTCGAACGGATCGGGTGCAGGCGTCTGGCGCAGGGTTCCCTCGGCCTTGCGTTTCTGGTGGTGAGCCAGCGAGCACTGCGGCGAGCACAGAATGCCACGGTCGGACCAATAAGCCGGACCGTTCTCGACGATGCCTTCATGATAGTGAAAACCGTCCGAACGAAACGGCGTGCCGCATTCCACGCAGGCATAGGGATCGGGTCTCGCCAGCATCGCACTCTCCTTTTTCATGGATGTAAACCCAAAACGGCGACCTGCAAAGGCTTGCCGGGAGTTTGACGTAAACGTAAAAGGTTGCATCTTTTAAGTGCGGAGTCTTCCGCAGGCCGCCGACCGTTTGGAGGAGACCATCATGTATCGCGCCCCCGTCGAAGAGATTGCTTTCGCCCTCAAGCATGTGGCGGGGCTCAGCCAGGCGATGGAGGCGGGCGTCTTCGGGGATCTCGGCGAAGACCTGGTCGACGCCATTCTGGAAGAGGCCGGCAAGTTTGCGAGTGACCAGGTGGCGCCGTTGCAGAAGATCGGCGACGAGGTCGGTGCGCAACTCAAGGATGCCGCCGTGACCATGCCAGCCGGCTGGAAGGACCTCTACAAGCGATGGACAGAAGGGGGTTGGAACGGCCTGTCGGGACCTGCCGAATATGGCGGGCAGGGATTGCCGACCATGCTGAATGTCGCTGCGCTCGACATGTGGAACGGTGCGGCCATGGCGTTCGGCCTCGGGCCGACGCTGACCATGGGCGCGGTCGAGGCGCTCGACAAGCACGCCTCCCAGGACCTGAAGGACGCCTATCTCGAAAAGCTCGTCTCCGGCGAGTGGATGGGCACCATGAACCTGACGGAGCCACAGGCGGGTTCAGACCTTGCCGCGCTGCGCGCCCGAGCCGAGCGTGCGCCGGACGGCTCCTACCGCATCTTCGGCCAGAAGATATTCATCACCTATGGCGAACACGACCTGACGGACAACATCATCCATCTGGTACTTGCCCGCCTGCCTGATGCACCCGCCGGGACGCGTGGCATCTCGCTGTTCCTGGTGCCGAAATTCCTGCTCGATGCGGATGGCGCGCCAGGCGAGCGCAACGATGTGTTCTGCGCGTCGATGGAGCACAAGCTGGGCATTCATGCCTCGCCAACCTGCACCATGATCTTCGGCGATGGTTTTGCCGGGGGCCGCGAGCCGGGTGCGGTGGGCTATCTCATCGGCGAGGAGAACAAGGGCCTCGCCTGCATGTTCACCATGATGAACAATGCACGCTTGGCCGTCGGCATGCAGGGTGTCGCCGTCGCGGAAGCCGCCTATCAGAAGGCGCTCGGCTATGCCAGGGACCGCCGCCAGGGCAAGGCTTCCGCCTGGACCGGCGACGGCATGGCGCCCATCGTCCTGCACCCCGACGTGCAGCGCAACCTCCTGACCATGAAGGCCTTGACCCAGGCTGCGCGCGCCATCGCCTATTCCTGCGCCTATGCGATCGACCTGGCGCATGTCTCCGAAGGCGAGGAAGCCGAGCGTTGGAGCCATCGCGCCGGCTTGCTGACGCCGCTGGCAAAGGCATTCTCCACCGATATCGGCATAGAGGTCGCCTCGATTGGCATTCAGGTCCATGGCGGCATGGGCTTCATCGAGGAGACCGGCGCGGCGGCATATTATCGTGACGCGCGCATCGCCTCGATCTACGAGGGCACAAACGGTATCCAGGCCATCGACCTCGTGGCGCGCAAGCTGCCTCTCGGCGGCGGAGACGCTGTCCATGACTATATCGCAGAACTGTCGGAGGTGATTGCCCGCGTCGAAGCCGCGGACAATTCCGGCTTCGGCCGCACCGCCGAGAAGCTTCGCGATGCGCTGGACGGTGTGGCGGAAACGACGCGGCTGCTCCAGACATGGATGGCGCAGGGACGGCAGGATGATGCGCTTGCGGGCGCCACGCCTTATCTGCGGCAATTGTCGCTTGCGGCCGGCGGCGCCTATCTCGCCCGCGCAGCCCTGGCCGATACCGGACGTGTCGGGCTGTGCCGGTTCTATGCTGAAAACCTTCTGAGCGAGGCGGCTGCCATGAAGGCGCGGGTCGAAGAGGGCGCGGAAAGCCTGGCCGAAGCGGCTAAGAGCCTGCAGGCCGTCTAGTTTTGAGGAGGTCTTTATGAGCGAACACATCGTCGTCGAGCGGCAGGGTGCGGTGCAGATCATCCGCATGAATCGTGCTGACAAGAAGAACGCGCTGACCCGCGCCATGTATGCGGCGATGTCGAAAGCGTTGGCCAATGGTGATGCGGACCCAGCGGTGCGGGTGCATGTCTTTCTCGGCGTGCCGGGGGCGTTCTCCGCCGGCAACGACCTGAACGACTTCATGACCATTGCCACCGGCGGTGAGGGCGGCACGGAGGTCTGGGATTTTCTCCTGGCGCTTGCCGGCTCGCGCAAGCCGATGGTCTCGGGGGTCGATGGCATCGCCGTCGGCATAGGCACGACGCTGAACCTGCATTGCGACATGACATTCGCCACCGCGCGTACGGTCTTCCGCACGCCTTTCGTCGACCTGGGGCTTGTGCCGGAAGCCGGCTCCAGCCTGCTCGCGCCCCAGGTGCTGGGGCTTCAAGGTGCGTTTGCGCTGCTCGGGCTGGGTGAGGGTTTTTCGGCCGAGCGCGCCAAGGCGGCGGGCCTGATCTACGAGGTGGTTTCCGAAGACGCGCTTGAGGAACATGTGTTGCGGGCGGCGGAAGGTATTGCCGCCAAGCCGCCGGAAGCGCTGATGCTTGCCCGCGACCTCATGCGCGGCGACCGCGAGCCGTTAATGGCGCGCATTCGGGAAGAAGGTCGCCTTTTCCGTGAGCGGCTGAAGTCCGAGGAAGCGCTCGCCGCGCTGACGGCGTTCATGTCGCGGAAGAAGGCCTAGTTCACTCTACGGATAGAGCCGGGACTTGTCCCATCCGCCATCTGCATTTCGGGTAAATGTCACCCGGTCGTGCAGGCGGAAGGGCCGGTCGTGCCAGAACTCGACATGCGTCGGCACGATCCGGAACCCCGACCAGTAGGACGGACGGGGGATATCGCCGATGGGGTGCCGGGCGGTGTATTCGGCCACAGCCTTTTCCAGCGCGAAGCGGCTTTCCAGAGGGCGCGACTGCTTCGAAGCCCAGGCGCCGATTCGGCTGCCGCGCGGGCGCGATGCGAAATAGACGTCGGCTTCCTCATTGGTGACGATTTCCACAGGCCCGCGCACCCGCACCTGGCGTCGCAGCGACTTCCAGTGAAAGCACATCGCCGCCTTCATCGTTGCCAGGATTTCAGTACCCTTGGCGCTCTCGAAATTCGTGTAGAAGACGAAGCCCCGCTCGTCGAGCCCCTTGAGCAGCACCATGCGAACGTCCGGCAGGCCGTCGGTGTCGACGGTCGCGAGCGCCACCGCGTTGGGGTCGTTCAGCTCGTTTTTGGTGGCGTCGCCGAGCCATTCCGCAAACAGCCGGAACGGTTCTCCAGCCTCGGTAAAGTCACGGCTTGTTAACTCGGTGCTGCTCATAGTTCTTACCCGAAGTTTAAAATCCAGTCAGGAGATTGCTTATTGCAAGGCGCAGTGCAAGCATTGACAGCCGGGTTTGCCGACGGTTGGTGCCGCTTTGCAATGTCATCGGCGGTTTTAACGGCCTGTGTGGCCCTTACGGCCTGCGGCGGAGGCGGTTTCAGCCTGGAAAAAGCCGAGGTCGACGAAACCATCCTGACAAGCAACGTGCCGGCGCCGCCGTCCGCCAAGGATGCCGAGCGGCTTTCGGACGAGACCACCATCCGCAACGCTGTTTCCTCGTCCGACATTGCCCAGGTCAAAGGAAAGCCGGTGCCTTGGGCGAATGCCGAGACCGGCTCGCGCGGCGTCATCACCGCCATGAACGAGCGAAAGCAGGAGGATGGCCTGCTCTGCCGAAGCTTCACCGCCTCGCGCGAAAGCTTCGACGGCGTCGGCCTCTACAAAGGTGATGTCTGTACCGCGGGCGCTGGCGTCTGGCGCATGGTGGCATTCAACGGGCTGTGAGGATAAGCTGCCTTTAGGGCTGGAATTTCTTCCTAACCACACGCATATACGGGCAGACAGACATCTCTTTCATGGAACACAGCATGCGCGACCCTTATCAGGTGCTGGGCGTCGCCAAGGACGCCTCGGCAAAAGACATAAAATCTGCGTTTCGGAAGCTCGCCAAGAAGTATCACCCGGACCAGAATCCGGACGATCCTTCGGCGAACGACCGCTTTGCCGCCGCCAACCAGGCCTATGAAATTCTCGGCGACGAGAAGTCCAGGGCGTCCTTCGATCGCGGCGAGATCGATGCTGACGGCAAGCCGAGATTCCAGGGCTTCGAAGGTGCCGCGGGTGGCGATCCCTTCGCCGGTTTCCGCCGCCAGTCGGCGGGCGGGCCGGGCGGCACACGATATGAATTCCGCTCTTCGGGGCCAGGCGGGCCAGGTGCGGAAGGCCTGGGTGACGATATTTTCAGCCAGCTCTTCGGCGGTGCTTTCGGCAGCCAGCAGCGCGGCGGCCCCGGCATGGGCGGCGGCCAGCGCGTCCCGCCCAAGGGCGGCGATGTCGAGGTGGCGCTCGCCGTAAGCATCGAGGAGGTCGCGACGGCTGCGAAGGTCGCGGCGATGTTCCCGGACGGACGTAAGATAGCGGTCAAGCTTCCGGACTTCGTCGAGGACGGCCAGGTCATCCGGCTGAAAGGCCAGGGCGAACAGGGGCCGGGCGGCACCGGCGATGCGCTGGTGAAGATTCGCATCCGCTCGCATCCGCGCTACCGTCTGGAGGGACGCGACCTGCATGTCGATCAACCCGTGCCTTTGCGCGATGCGGTGCTCGGAGCGAAGGTGGCGGTGGAGACGCCGACCGGCCGTCTCGCCGTCAACGTGCCGGCCTGGTCGAGCTCAGACAAGGTGCTGCGTTTGAAGGGCAAGGGATTGCCTGAAAAGCATGGCGGCCATGGCGATCTGTTCGTGCATGTCCGCATCATGCTGCCGGAGCCTGATGCGGAGCTCGAATCGCTGATGCGCAAGGCCAAGGGATGACGCTGCGCCGGCGACAGCGTGCGCGCTTCGCCGGTCGGTCCACATCCAGAGCTTGAAGCTGTTCGGTGCCTATGCGATAGGCACAGCCAGAAAGACACTTCGGAGAGCGCTGATATGGCAGTTGGACAGGGCCTGATGGCCGGCAAGCGTGGGCTTATCCTGGGCGTGGCCAACAACCGGTCGATAGCCTGGGGCATCGCCAAGGCTTGCGCCGAGCAGGGCGCGGAAATCTCGCTGACCTATCAGGGCGAGGCCTTCCGCAAGCGAGTCGAGCCGCTCGCCAAGGAACTTGGCGCGCATATCGCCGGCCATTGCGACGTGACCGATCCGGCCAGCCTGGATGCGGTGTTCGACGAGATCAAGAAGCAGTGGGGCAAGATCGACTTCGTCGTTCATGCCATTGCCTTCTCGGACAAGGACGAGTTGGACGGCCGTTATATTGACACCACCCACGGCAATTTCCTGCGCACCATGGACATCTCGGTGTTCTCCTTCACCACCATCGCCAAGCGCGCGGAAGAGCTGATGCCCGACGGCGGTTCGCTCCTGACGCTGACCTATTATGGCGCCGAAAAAGTGATGCCGCACTACAACGTCATGGGCGTTGCCAAGGCCGCGCTCGAGGCGAGCGTGCGCTATCTCGCCGTCGATTTGGGCTCGAAGAACATCCGCGTCAACGCCATATCGGCTGGCCCGATCAAGACGCTGGCTGCTTCCGGCATCGGCGATTTCCGCTATATCCTGAAGTGGAACGAGTATAATGCACCGCTCAAGCGTACGGTCACACCTGAGGAAGTCGGCGATTCCGGTCTTTACTTCCTGTCGGATCTGTCGCGCGGCGTAACCGGTGAAATCCACCATGTCGATTCCGGCTATCATGTCGTTGGCATGAAGGCGGTGGACGCCCCCGATATCTCGACCGTCAAGGAATAGGCCGCTCTGGTTGCTGGCCGGGCGCTGCGCGCAGCGCTCGGACTGGTCCGGATATCCTGAACCCCAGATACACTGAGCTCAAGGACCGCAGATCATGCCGCTCGTCTATTTCGTGCGCCACGGGCAAACGGCATGGAACGCGGAAGCGCGGTTGCAGGGTCAGTCGGATGTCGACATCAATGAAGTCGGCAAGCAACAGGCGGCTGCCAATGGCCGCTTCCTCGCCACCCTGATTCCCGATGCGTCGGCCTTCGATTTCGTGGCGAGCCCGATGCGCCGCACGCGCCAGACGATGGAGATCGTGCGCACGGAGATGGGGCTGGACCCGAAAGCCTACCGAACCGACGACCGTTTGCGCGAACTGAGCTTCGGCGACTGGCAGGGCTACACCATGGCCGAACTCGAAGTCGGCGATCCCGGCGCCAATGCGCGCCGGATGAAGGACAAATGGGGTTTCGTGCCGCCGGGCGAGGGTGCCGAGAGCTACCGCATGCTGACGCAGCGCATCGCGCCCTGGCTCGCCGAGGTGCGGACCGACATGGTCTGCGTCACCCATGGCGGCGTCATCCGTGCGATCTTCCGTATTGCCGGGGGGTTGGACGACGAAGAAGCATCGACCATGGATACGCCGCAGGATACCATCCTGCGTTTCGAGAACGGCCGGCTCGAATGGCTCAAGCCGACGTCCCGCAATACCGCCTAAGCTATTCGAAAACCTGCATGTCGGTGATCATGTTCTCGCCATTGACGGTGTCGTAGGCGAGCAGGATCTCCATGCCGGTCGAAAGGCCGTCCACGTCGAACTCTCCGGGTAGTTTGTAGGCTTTGCCATCGTTGAGGGTGATGACCATCTTGTCCTTGTCGATGGACTTGATCTTGCCTTCGGCTTCGGCGGCGAACGCAATGCCCGACACGGCAAGAATGGCTATGACCGCGCCAAAAATCCTACGCATCGTCGACCTCTCTGTTTTGTAATCGCCGCACTGTCCTTGCGGCTTTTTGAATCGGATGACCAAAGCAGAAAGCAGCCGAATGTGTCAAAACTTAAAAGGCTGTTATCACGTTGCGTTTCATGCCGTTTGACCATTCCGGAAAACGCCAATAGAAGGCAGCAGCAATTCAAGGCGCTGGACCGGGCATATGTCGCATAACACTTTCGGACATCTTTTCCGTGTCACCACCTGGGGCGAGAGCCATGGCGCCGCGATAGGCTGCGTGGTCGATGGCTGCCCGCCCGGCATCCGCTTCACGCTTGCGGAGATCCAGGCCGACCTCGACCGCCGTCGTCCCGGAAAGTCGCGTTTCGTCACGCAGCGCCGCGAGCTGGACGAGGTCAAGGTGCTGTCCGGCTTCGTATTCGACGAAGACGGCGTGACGATGATCTCCACCGGAACGCCGATCTCTATGGTGATCGAAAACACCGACCAGCGGTCGAAGGATTATGGCGAGATTGCCCGGCAGTATCGTCCCGGCCATGCCGACTACGCCTATGACGTCAAATACGGCATCCGCGACTATCGCGGCGGCGGACGCTCCTCCGCGCGCGAAACCGCGACCCGCGTGGCCGCCGGCGCAATCGCGCGGAAAGTCGTGCCCGGTCTCGTGGTGCGTGGTGCGCTGGTCGCCATGGGCGACAAGAAGATCGACCGCGCCAACTGGAACTGGAATTTTGTCGACGATGCGGAAAATCCGTTCTTCACGCCAGATCCGGAATCGGTTGAGGTGTTCAGCGATTATCTCGACGGCATCCGCAAGTCGGGCTCCTCGGTCGGCGCGCTGATCGAGATTGTCGCGGATGGGGTGCCGGCGGGTCTCGGTGCGCCGCTCTATGCAAAGCTGGACCAGGATCTCGCGTCGAACCTGATGTCGATCAACGCCGTCAAGGGCGTCGAGATCGGCAATGGCTTCGAAGCCGCCGGGATGACCGGCGAGCAGAACGCCGACGAAATGCGCATGGGCAATGATGGCAATCCGGTCTTCCTGTCGAACAATGCCGGCGGTATTCTTGGCGGGATTTCGACGGGACAGCCGGTCGTGGCGCGCTTTGCCGTCAAGCCGACCTCTTCGATCCTGACGCCGCGCAGGTCGATCGACAAGGACGGCAGAGATGTCGATGTCATGACCAAGGGTCGTCACGACCCCTGCGTGGGCATCCGCGCCGTTCCCATCGGCGAGGCGATGGTGGCTTGTGCGATTGCCGATCATTATTTGCGTCATCGCGGACAGACGGGGAAATGAGCGAATAGGGAGTAGCGAATAGCAAATAGCGGCCTTTTCCCTATTCGCTACTCCCTACTCGCTATTCGCTCTCAAACAGAGAGCGACCCAATGGCATACGATCAGAAGAAAATCGTCGAAGCCCTCCGCGCCTTCGAGCGCGGCGAGATCGTTGTCGTCATGGACGATGACGGCCGCGAGAACGAGGGTGACCTGATCGTGGCGGCGGTTCATTGCACGCCGGAAAAGATGGCCTTCATCGTGCGCCACACCTCCGGCATCGTCTGTGCGCCGATGACCAAGGACGAGTCCCGCCGGCTCCACCTGACGCCGATGGTGGCCGACAACGACTCGGCTCATACCACGGCCTTTACCGTCAGCGTCGACTTCAAGCACGGTACCACAACCGGTATTTCGGCCGAGGATCGTACGCTGACCGTGCGCAATCTCGCCAACGGCAATGTCGGTGCCGCGGATTTCGTCCGTCCCGGCCATATCTTCCCGCTGATCGCCCGCGAGGGCGGGGTGCTGATGCGCTCCGGTCATACCGAAGCGGCGGTCGATCTGTGCAAGCTCGCCGGCCTGCCGCCGGTTGGGGTGATCTGCGAACTGGTCAACGACAATGGCAGCGTGATGCGCGGGCCGCAGGTGACCGCCTTCGCCGAAACGCATGGGCTGAAGCAGGTGTCGGTGGCCGACCTGATCGCCTACCGCCAGCGCAAGGAAACGTTGATCGAGCGCATCGAGACCTTCGAGATCGACACGCCCGGCGGTAAGGCGCAGGCCATCACCTACATGCTGCCGTGGGAAAACATGCACCACCTCGCCATCGTCTTCGGCGATATCCGAGACGGCGAGGATGTGCCGGTGCGGCTGCATACCGAAAACGTCGTGGCCGATGTGTTCGGCCGCAGCCACAAGCTGGACAGTGTGATGCAGATGCTGGGCGAGCGCCAGCGCGGGGTTATCGTCTATCTGCGCGAAGGCTCGGTGGGCGTGGCCAGCGAGGTGCGCAACCGCCGCATGCCGGACCGCGAAGAGCACGAGGAAGCTCGCCGCCGCGAGGAGGAATGGCGCCAGATCGGGCTTGGCGCGCAAATCCTCAAGGACCTCGGCATCAGCTCGATCAACCTGATTGCCTCCCGCGAACGCCACTATGTCGGTCTCGAAGGCTTCGGCATTCGCATCGCCCGCACCGAGATTCTCTAAACCCTGTTGAACACCGCAACCGGCTGACTGCGCGCGGTGGTCAAAGCCGATATGACCGCCTATATCGGTAGAATGGTCACAAGGCTCTACACGCATCCCATCTTCGTGGAACACATCACGCCCCCCGGCCATCCCGAGCGGCCGGACAGGGTGCGCGCTATCGAGCGCGCCCTGGAAGAGCAGGAATTCGAACGTCTCGACCGGGTCGAGGCGCCGGAAGGCGATGAGGAAACGATCCTCTACGCGCATCCGTCGAGCTTCGTGAAACACGTCCGCTCGCAGATTCCGGAGACGGGCATCGTGCGCATCGATGACGACACCACGGCCAGCCCCAAGAGCTGGCAAGCGGCGGTGACGGCTATCGGCGCAGCCAATGCCGCCGTGGACGATGTGTTTTTTGGCCGTGCATCCAACGTCTTCGTCGCCTCGCGCCCGCCCGGCCATCACGCCGAAAAGAACAAGGCGATGGGTTTCTGCCTGTTCAACAACGCGGCCATTGCCGCGCGCTATGCGCAGAGGCATTACGGCGCCGAGAGGGTCGCCATCGTCGATTGGGACGTGCATCACGGCAACGGCACGCAGGACATCTTCTGGGACGATCCGAGTGTGCTCTACTGCTCCACCCACCAGATGCCGCTCTATCCCGGCACGGGTGCGAAGGGTGAGACAGGTGTCGGGAACATCGTCAACGCGCCGCTGTCGCCGCAGACCGGAAGCGATCATTTCCGCGAGGCGTTCAAGTCGCGCGTGCTGCCGGCTCTGGATAATTTCGCACCGGACCTGATCATCATCTCTGCCGGTTTCGATGCCCATCATCGCGATCCGCTCGCCGAGATCAATCTGTCCGAAGACGATTTCGACTGGGCGACGGGAAAGCTTCTGGAGCGCGCCGACCGATTCTCCTCCAACAGGCTGGTGAGCCTTCTGGAGGGCGGCTACGACCTGGAGGGTCTCGCGTTTTCGGTGGCAGCGCATGTCTCCCGTCTGATGAAAGGATGACAGCCATGGCCGAACAGCCCAACGACGATATCCCAGCGATGAGCTTCGAGCAGGCTTTGCAGGCTCTGGAGCGGATCGTCGACGATCTTGAGCGCGGCGACGTCGCGCTCGATCAGTCGATCAAGATCTACGAGCGCGGCGAAGCGCTGAAGGCGCATTGCGACCGCTTGCTGAAGGCTGCGGAGGACAAGGTGGAAAAGATTCGCCTGTCGCGCGACGGCAAGCCGGCCGGAACCGAGCCGCTCGATCCGGAGTAGCCTGTTGCCTCTCACTGTAGTCCATCTTATCTTAGCCAGACTTGGCTAAGGAGGTTATGATGCTTACAGTCAATATGCTGGATGCCAAGACGTCCCTCTCGAAACTTGTCGATGCAGTGGAAAACGGCAGCGAGTCTGAAATCGTCATTGCCCGCAACGGTAAGCCGGCAGCCAAGCTCGTGCCGATTGATGTCCCTCCCCGAAAAAAACGCCGGTTGGGATTGTTGGCAGGGAAGTATCCGCCGATGGATTTCGAGGCTTTTCAGGCAATGGATGCAGAGATCGAGGCGACGTTCCTTCTTGGGTCGAAAGAGACGTGAGATTTCTGCTCGACACGCATGTCGCGATCTGGCTGCTGACGGAACCCTCAAGAATTCCAGCGGAGATTTTCGACCCGATCGCCGATCCAGACAACTCCGTTTACGTGTCGGTCGTTTCCATATGGGAAACTGCATTCAAGTTCAGGCTCGGGCGTGCAGACAGCCCGCCATTTTCCGGCAGCGCAGCGATCGCTCACTTCGAGACTGCGGGATTCTCACTTCTCGATATCAAAGCCACGCATGCCGCCTTCGTCGAACGTCTGCCTCCGATCCATCAGGATCCGTTCGACCGGCTGATGCTGGCGCAGTCCATCGTTGAAGGTATGCAGTTCGTGACTTACGATCAGCGCCTTTCACGCTATGATGCCGCCATTCTCACCTGGCCTTGAAGGCGGATGTTGGAGAAGAGATGAGCTTTTTCCCAGCCAATGACCCCGAACCCGGCGATGCCTTCGCCTGCGACCAGATCGAACTGATGGTCGTGCCGAACGCCAGGGATATCGATGGTTTCAGCGTCCGCAGGGCGCTGCCGACCGCGAAACGACGCCTCGTCGGCCCATTCATCTTCTTCGACCGCATGGGGCCTGCGATCCTGCGTGGCGGACAGGCGTTGGACGTTCGTCCGCATCCTCATATCGGTCTTTCCACCGTCACCTATCTGTTCGACGGCAAGATCAGGCATCGCGATTCGCTGGGAACCGAGATGGTCATCGAACCCGGTGACGTGAACCTGATGACCGCGGGTCGCGGCATCGTGCATTCCGAGCGCACGCCGGAAGAACTGCGCGGCGCCCCCATGTCGGTGTCGGGGCTGCAGACGTGGTTGGCGCTTCCCGACGGCAAGGAGGAGGTTGCGCCGCTGTTCGAGAACACCTCGCGCGCGTCTCTGCCGGTTTTCGATGCCGAAGGCATCAAGGGCCGTGTCATTCTCGGCGATTTCCATGGCATGCGCGCGCCGGTGGCCACCGCGTCCGAGACGCTTTATGTCGATCTTGCATTGGCGGCCGGGGCAAAAATCAGCATTCCCGCAGCCGCCGAGGAGCGCGCCATCTACACGCTTGCCGGCGAGGTCGACATTCTCGGCGACCGGTTTCCGCCCGAGCGGCTACTGGTCTTCCGTCCCGGCGACGAGATCGTCGTTTCCAGCGCCACCGGCGCGCATTTCATGCTGTTCGGCGGCGCCTCGCTGGGGTCGAAACGCTATATCTGGTGGAACTTCGTGTCGTCCTCCAAGGAGCGCATCGAGCAGGCCAAGGAAGAATGGCGCACCGGTCGTTTCGACATCGTGCCGGGCGACGAGGAAGAGTTCGTTCCCCTGCCGGCGGGCTGATGCTTTCTCGGGTCGGCGTTTACATCGCCACAATGGCAGCTTATTGCCAGCCTTTGGACAGCAAAAGGCTCTAGCATGACGGCAAGACTGCAAACGCCCCTGCTCGACACGGTAAAGGTGCCGGCAGACCTCCGCGCGCTCGACGAAACACAGCTGCCGCAGCTCGCCAGTGAGTTGCGCAGCGACCTGATCGACATCGTCTCGCAGACCGGTGGGCATCTCGGCGCCGGCCTTGGTGTGGTGGAGCTGACGGTGGCGCTGCACTATGTCTTCGACACCCCCGACGACCGGATCATCTGGGACGTCGGCCACCAGGCCTATCCGCACAAGATCCTGACCGGACGCAGGGATCGCATGCGCACGCTGCGCCAGGAAGGCGGGCTGTCCGGCTTCACCAAACGCAGCGAAAGCGACTACGACCCGTTCGGCGCCGCGCATTCCTCGACCTCGATTTCGGCGGGTCTTGGCATGGCGGTGGCGCGCGATCTCGCCGGCGGGCGCAACAATGTCATTTCCGTCATCGGCGACGGGGCTATGTCGGCCGGCATGGCCTATGAAGCGATGAACAATGCGGGCGCGCTCGACGCCCGGCTGATCGTCATCCTCAACGACAACGACATGTCGATTGCTCCGCCAGCGGGCGCGATGAGCGGCTATCTGGCGCGTCTTGCCTCAGGCCGCGCCTATCAGGGCCTGCGCGACATCGGCAAGAAGCTGACCTCCTATCTCGGCACCCGGGTCGACCGCGCCATCACCCGGGCCGTTGAGCACGCGCGCGGCTATGTGACGGGCGGCACCCTGTTCGAGGAGATGGGTTTTTACCACATCGGTCCCATCGACGGGCACAATCTCGAGCATCTCGTGCCCATCCTGCGCAATGTTCGCGACAACGGCACCGGGCCGGTGCTGATCCACGTCGTCACCCAGAAGGGCAAAGGCTACGCGCCGGCGGAGGCAGCCGCCGACAAATATCACGGCGTCAACAAGTTCGATGTGATCACCGGCGCGCAGGCCAAGGCGCCCGCTAATGCGCCGGCCTACACAAAGGTTTTCGCCGACAGCCTGATGGCCGAGGCGCGCGAGGACGAGAAGATCGTGGCGGTGACGGCGGCGATGCCGTCGGGCACCGGCCTCGACCTGTTCGGACAGGCGTTTCCGAAACGCACCTTCGATGTCGGCATCGCCGAGCAGCATGCGGTGACATTCGCCGCTGGCATGGCGACGGAAGGCTACAAGCCGTTCGTGGCGATCTACTCGACCTTCCTGCAGCGCGCCTATGACCAGGTCGTGCACGATGTGGCGATCCAGAAGCTGCCGGTGCGCTTTCCCATCGACCGCGCCGGCTTCGTCGGTGCCGACGGCGCGACCCATTGCGGCGCCTTCGACACCACCTATCTCGCATCGCTGCCCGGTTTCGTTGTGATGGCAGCCGCCGACGAGGCTGAATTGCGCCATATGGTGCGCACGGCGGCTGTCTATGACGAAGGCCCGATTGCCTTCCGCTATCCGCGCGGCAACGGCGTCGGTGTCGACCTGCCGGAACGTGGCTCGGTTCTGGAAATCGGAAAGGGCAGGGTGGTGCGCGAGGGCAGCAAGGTGGCCCTCGTGTCCTTCGGCACACGCTTGCAGGATTGCCTGCTCGCGGCCGAGGAACTGGGTGCGGCCGGCCTGTCGACCACGGTTGCCGATGCGCGATTCGCCAAGCCGCTGGATCAGGATCTGCTGCGCCGGCTGGCGCGGTCGCACGAGGTTCTGGTGACCGTGGAGGAGGGCGCAATCGGCGGCTTCGCGGCCCATGTGCTGGATTTCCTGGCGCGCGACGGCTTGCTCGACCATGGTCTGAAGGTGCGGACGTTGATCTTGCCCGACGAATTCACCGACCATGCCAAGCCCGAAAAGATGTATGCCGATGCGGGACTGGATTCGGCCGGCATCGTGCGTACGGTCTTCGCCGCGCTCGGCCGGTTGGAGCAGGCAGTCCGCGCATGACGGATGGGAAGGCTTGCCTTCCGCAGCGCTTTCGCCGATGAACGCCGATGACTTCCGAAACACCAGCCAGCGCAAGAGGCCGGCTCGACGAACTGTTGGTCGAGCGCGGCTATTTCGCCAGCCGCTCGCGCGCCCGTGACGCCGTGTTGCGGGGCGCCGTCCGCGTTGGCGGTTTGCCAGCCGCCAAGCCCGGCCAGACGGTGGCTCTCGACGTTGAAATCCAGGTGGAGGACCCTGCCGCGAATTACGTTTCGCGCGCGGCGCTCAAGCTGATTGCCGGGCTCGACCGTTTCGCCCTCGACCCCAATGGATGCCATGCGCTCGATGTCGGCGCCTCGACCGGCGGTTTCACGCAGGTGCTGCTGGAGCGCGGCGCGAGCCATGTGGTCGCCGTCGATGTCGGCCATGGCCAGATGCATGACAGCCTGCGCGGGGATGCGCGGGTGAGCACCCTCGAAGGTATCAATGCGCGGCATCTGACGCTTGACGCTATCGGCGGAACGGCACCCGATTTTCTGGTTTCGGATGTCAGTTTCATTTCGCTGAAGCTTGCCTTGCCGCCGGCGTTGGAACTGGCGCTGCCGGGCGCGAGCGGAATTTTCCTGGTGAAGCCCCAGTTCGAGGCCGGCAAAGACGCCATCGGCAAGGGTGGCCTGCTCAAGGATCCGGAAATGGCCGAGGCAGTGGCCGAATCGCTGCGGCGATGGCTTGACCGACATCCGGGCTGGCGTGCGATCGGCCTCTGCCCGTCGCCAATCGAAGGCGGCGACGGCAACCGCGAGTTTCTTCTGGCAGGAGCCAAAGACCGATGAGTACGCGTTTCGAAATCGCCCGACTGGGCGCGCATGGCGACGGCATCGCCGATGCGCCGGGCGGCTCTGTCTACATCCCCTTTGCGCTGCCCGGCGAGGTGGTGACAGCCGCGCGCGAACGGGATCGTGCAACGCTGCTGGCCGTGCTGCAATCGTCGCCGCAACGTGTGGCGCCGGCCTGCCGTCATTTCACCGAATGCGGCGGCTGTGCCATCCAGCATCTTGAGGACCCCGCCTATCGCGCATGGAAACGCGAGTTGTTGGTCCATCCGCTCAACGGCTGGGGTATCGAGGCCGAAGTCTCCGAGATCGTGCCTTGCGCGCCGCACAGCCGCCGCCGCGCGGCCTTCACTGCGCGCCGCACCGATACAGGCATGCTTTTGGGCTACAACCGCGCGCTCTCCAATGTCATCATCGACATCGAGGAATGCCCGATTCTGCTGCCGGAGATCGTCGCGGCGAAGCCCGAGCTCAAGCGGCTCGCGGTCATCGTGGCCAACACGCCCGGCGCCTTTCGCATGCTGGTGACGGCGACGGAAACCGGCCTCGATATCGCCGTCGCCGATTGCGGCAAGCCGACGGAACGGCTGCGCAGGGAGGCAACCGCTTTCATGATGCAAAGCGATTTCGCGCGGCTGTCCATCGACGGCGAAATCATTTTGGAGCGCAACAAACCGACGCTGACCTTCGGAACGGCGGTCGTGCACCCACCTGCCGGCGGTTTCGTCCAGGCGGTCCAAGCCGCAGAACAGACCATGGCATCCATCGTTTGCGGGCATCTGAAAAAAGCGAAGAAGGTGGCCGACCTCTATTCTGGCAGCGGCACCTTCGCGCTCCGGCTGGCCGCCAATTCCGAAGTGCACGCGGTGGAAGGCGACGGCCCGGCTCTCGCAGCGCTGGATCGTGGCTTTCGCTTCGCCTCCGGCCTCAAGCGCGTGACCATGGAGCGCCGCGACCTCGAACGCCGGCCGCTGACCTTCAAGGAGCTCAACGCGTTTGACGGCGTATGTTTCGATCCGCCGCGCGCCGGTGCGGAAGACCAGTGCAAGCAGCTTGCCCGTTCGGATGTGCCTTTGGTGGCTGCGGTCTCGTGCAATCCGACCACGCTGGCGAGGGATCTGAAAATCCTGATCGATGGCGGCTATCGCCTGAAAAGCGTGACGCCCATCGACCAGTTTCTGTGGTCGCCGCATGTCGAGGCGGTGGCGTTGCTCGAAAAGCCGAAAAAGCGCCGCTGACTTTTAGGTTCTCAGCATCCGCTCGACATAGGCGGGCACGATGCTGGTCGCAGGTCCATGCTCTGCTTCGTTGAAATGGGCCGCCCCTTCGGACGGCTCGAGATTGAGTTCGACAGTGCGGGCGCCGGCCTTCCTTGCTTCGCGCACGAAGCCTGCGGCGGGATAGACGTTTCCGCTGGTTCCAATGGATATGAACAGGTCGCAAGCGGTGAGCGCTGTGTAGATGCGGTCCATTTCATAGGGCATTTCGCCGAACCATACGACATCGGGGCGCATGTAACCGACGGACCCGCAATGCGGGCATTGCGAAGACAGCGACATTTCGCCATGCCAGGCGCAGCGTTGCTCGCAGGCGGTGCAGAGCGCCTTGTCGTGCTGGCCATGCATGTGGATCAACCTTTTCGAGCCAGCACGTTCGTGCAGGCTGTCGACATTCTGGGTGACCAGAAGGAACTCGCCTCTAAACTCCTGCTCAAGCCTGCCAAGGGCGAAATGCGCTGCGTTCGGCTCGACGGTAGCAACGTTGCGCCGCCGCCAGTTGTAGAACTCATGCACCCGCAACGGATTGGCAGCAAAACCCTGCGGCGTGGCGACCTCGCGATAGTCGATCTTCGACCAGATGCCGTCCGGGTCGCGGAAAGTCGAAATGCCCGATTCGGCGGAAATGCCTGCGCCGGTGAGGATGACGATGGAGGAGGGGTATTTCATGCCTCACCAAATAGCGCGGTTCTGCCGCAGTGCGCGGACGGTTTTCGTTTTTGCGCTGAACTATAATCCTTCCACGAGGACCATGGCCTGCTTCATACCTGTGTGCCGCCGACCGTCATCTGGTTCATCCGCAGATGCGGTTGGCCGACGCCGACAGGGACGCCCTGGCCGGCCTTGCCGCACATGCCGATACCGGTGTCGAGCTTCATGTCGTTGCCGACCATCGTCACGCGGTGCATGGCGTCCGGGCCGTTGCCGATCAGCATCGCGCCCTTGATCGGCTGGGTCACCTTGCCGTCCTCGATCATGTAGGCCTCGGTACAGCCAAAGACGAATTTGCCTGATGTGATGTCGACCTGTCCGCCGCCGAACGAGACGGCGTAGATGCCCTTCTTGACCGAGGCGATGATCTCCTCGGGCGTCTTGTCCCCGGCGGTCATGTAGGTGTTGGTCATGCGCGGCATGGGCTGGTGGGCATAGGATTCGCGGCGGCCATTACCGGTCGCGTTCATGCCCATCAGCCGCGCATTCTGGCGGTCCTGCATGTAGCCCACCAGCTTGCCGTCGTCGATCAGGACATTGCGAGCCGAGGGCGTGCCTTCGTCGTCAACTGTCAGTGAGCCGCGCCGCTCGGCTATGGTGCCGTCATCGACCACGGTCACGCCCTTGGCTGCGACCTGCTGGCCGAGAAGCCCGGCAAAGGCGGAGGTCTTCTTGCGGTTGAAATCGCCCTCGAGGCCGTGCCCGACCGCCTCGTGCAGCATCACGCCCGGCCAACCCGACGACAGCACGATGTCGAACGTGCCGGCAGGAGCTGGGATGGCTTCGAGATTGACCAGCGCCTGGCGCAGCGCCTCTTCAGCTGCGAAATGCCAACTGTCCTCGGCCAGGAACTCGCCAAAACCCTTGCGGCCGCCCATGCCGTAGGAGCCGCTTTCCTGGCGGTCGCCAGAACCGACGACGACGGAGACGTTCATGCGGACCAGCGGGCGGATGTCGCGAACCAGATGGCCGTCGGCGCGCAGGATTTCGACATGCTGCCAGGACGAGGCGACGGACGCGGTCACCTGGCGGACGCGCGGGTCCTTGGCGCGCAGCCATGCGTCGATGTCCTGCAGGAGTTTGGCTTTTTCCTCGAAGGAGGGTGACGAGATCGGGTTCTCGTCGCTGTAAAGGTGGCGGTTGGTGCGGGCAGGGGCCGCCGCCATCACGCCGGAATAGCCGCCCTTGACGGCGGACACCGCATCTGCGGCGCGCAGCAGGGCCGCTTCCGACAATTCGCTGGCATGCGCATAGCCGCTCGCCTCGCCGGCGACCGCGCGCAGCCCAAAACCCTGATCGGTGTTGAAATTGGCCGTCTTCAGCCGGCCATTGTCGAACATCAGCGCTTCGCCTTCCCGGTATTCCAGGAAGAGTTCGCCGTCGTCCGCGCCTTCGATGGTGTCCGCCACGATGCGGCGCAGCCGCTCTTCGGAAATGTCGAACTGGCTGAGCAGGCTGGTGGTCATTACTGGCGGGCTTTCGTGACGGAGGATATGTGATCCGTCCCGATTTAGGCATTGCGCGTCCGTTCGGCAATGCGCGAACGCGCATTAGCGCTCAGGGCAGCGCGTCGAAACCTTCGCCGAAGCCGTTGAGGTCGACCGGAATGCCGATGCCTTCCTCAGGCGTCTGGAAGACGATGAAGGTGGCTGCCTTGCCGGTTCTCAGCGTATCGACCAGCGGCTTCTCGAGAATGACCTCGGCGTAACAGCCGTCCTGGAAGCAGCGTACGAAATAGGCGCGACCGATGTCCTTCTGGTCGACATTGAGGCCCAGCCCGTTGGGCAGCAGCACGCCGAGCGGCGCCAGAACGCGCAGGATTTCCGCTTTGTTGTCGGCGGTGCGCAGCACGACCACCGAAAGGCCCATCTCGGGCCGGTCCTCGGCAATGACGTTCTGCATCAGCACGCATTGCTCAGTGGAGGCACCTGCCGGGGTGTCGCAGACGACCGACCATGCTCCATGCGTGGACTTCACCGTTCCGCTCTGCTGGGCTACGGCGGAAAGCGGCGCCGTGAGGCAGGTCGCTGCGAGGATGGCGGCCGTCGCCAGGGTCTTTGCAAGCCCGGTCTTCATGGTGACTCCATTGCGAATCATGACGCGCGAAAGCGTACTCGATACATCTTAAATAACAGGAATTCGCTTTTGCCACCCTGTCTTCGGCGAGTTTTCCCGAACTTCGGCGGCAATTTTGCCCGAATTGCGGCCTTTCGAGGTCTCTGACAAGCCTCCGGGACCGTAGCATCCATCTCCACAGCACGATTGCGACGATAGCTGGGCGGGGCTACCTGCGCGCAAAAATGCCGCATGGCTCACGGCTCTGCTTTCTTGCGGTTGGAATGAGAGTATGGTTTGAACCAGCGGACATCTCCGGGATTCCCCTTCCGGAGCGGGACGGATATCCTCGCGGCATTGTCCGGAGGACTGGGAGACAAAGAGGGCGATGAGAAAATTCTTTGCGGGCGCCATTGCGGCGACAGCTTCTTTTGCCGGACTATCGGCAGCCCAGGCGGCTCAGCCGGAGCCTTGGCAGATGACATTCCAGCCGGCCGCTACCGGCATCATGGAAATGATCACCTGGTTCGAGCACTATACGCTGTGGTTCATCGTCCCCATCACGCTGCTGGTGCTGGTGCTGCTCGCCTATTGCATCTTCCGCTTCCGCGAGAGCGCCAACCCGACGCCGTCGCGCACCAGCCACAACACCATCATCGAGGTGATCTGGACTATCGGTCCGGTCGTCATCCTGCTGTTCCTGGCCGTTCCGTCCTTCCAACTGCTGACCGCTCAATACACGCCGGTCGATGAGCCGGGCCTGACGATCAAGGCGACCGGAAACCAGTGGAACTGGGATTACGAATACCAGATCGAGGATCCGCTATCCTTCAACGCTGCGATGCTGACGGATGCTGACCGCGCCGGCGCCGGCAAGGAAGATCGCGCAGTCTATCCGCGTCTTCTCGCCGTGGACAACGAGGTGGTTGTTCCCGTCGGCGAGACGGTCCGCGTGCTGGTTACCGCCAGCGACGTCATCCACGCCTTCGCGATGCCGGCCTTCGGCGTGAAGGTCGATGCCGTGCCCGGCCGCATCAACGAAACCTGGTTCAAGGCTGAGAAGGAAGGCCTTTACTATGGCCAGTGTTCCGAACTGTGCGGCAAGGATCACGCCTACATGCCCATCGCGATCCGCGTGGTGAACGAGGGCCAGTACACGACGTGGCTTGCTGCCGCCAAGACCGACCTGCCGGGTGCCAACAGGGCCCTCATGGCCGCGATCGACAACAACACGAAGGTTGCGGTCGCCGGCAACTGAGCCGCGGCCACGAGAATTAGGGAACGGAGCGGAAAATGGCAGGCGCTGCAGTCCACGACCACGACGACCACAAGCCGAAGGGCTGGGTCCGCTGGGTGTACTCCACCAACCACAAGGATATCGGCACACTTTACCTGATCTTCGCGATCATCGCGGGCATCCTGGGCGGCTTCCTGTCCGTCATGATGCGCTGGGAACTCGCGGAGCCCGGTATCCAGATTTTCCATGGCCTCGCCTCGATGGTCTATGGCGTTGACGGCGATGCGGCGATCGACGCCGGCAAAAGCATGTTCAATGCCTTCACCACCGCGCACGGCCTGGTGATGATCTTCTTCATGGTCATGCCCGCTTTGATCGGCGGCTTCGCCAACTGGATGGTGCCGATCATGATCGGCGCGCCGGACATGGCGTTCCCGCGCATGAACAACATCTCCTTCTGGCTGCTTCCGCCGGCCTTCATCCTGCTGATCCTGTCGGCCTTCGTGCCGTCCGCTCCGGGCGCCCATGGCGTCGGCGGCGGCTGGACGATCTATCCGCCGATGTCGACATCGGGCCAGCCTGGCCCGGCTATGGATCTTGCGATCCTGTCGCTGCACATCGCCGGTGCGTCCTCGATCCTGGGTGCGATCAACTTCATCACAACCATATTCAACATGCGTGCTCCCGGCATGACGCTGCACAAGATGCCGCTGTTCGCCTGGTCGGTGCTGATCACCGCCTTCCTGCTCTTGCTGTCGCTCCCGGTTCTCGCCGGTGGCATCACCATGCTGCTCACCGACCGCAACTTCGGCACCACCTTCTTCGCACCTGAAGGCGGCGGCGACCCGATCCTGTTCCAGCACCTGTTCTGGTTCTTCGGTCACCCCGAAGTGTACATCCTGATCCTGCCGGGCTTCGGCATCGTCAGCCACATCGTGTCGACCTTCTCGCGCAAGCCCGTCTTCGGTTATCTCGGCATGGCCTACGCCATGGTCGCGATCGGCGCCGTCGGCTTCGTCGTGTGGGCGCACCATATGTACACCACCGGTCTGTCGCTCAACACGCAGCGCTACTTTGTCTTCGCCACCATGGTCATCGCGGTGCCGACGGGCGTGAAGATCTTCTCCTGGATCGCCACCATGTGGGGCGGGTCGATCTCGATGCGCACGCCGATGCTGTGGGCGATCGGCTTCATCTTCCTGTTCACCGTCGGCGGCGTGACGGGCGTCCAGCTCGCCAATGCCGGTCTCGACCGCGCCCTGCACGACACCTACTACGTGGTCGCCCACTTCCACTACGTGCTGTCGCTGGGCGCCGTGTTCGCGATCTTCGCGGCCTGGTACTACTGGTTCCCGAAGATGACCGGCTACATGTACTCGTCGCTCATCGCGCGTGCCCACTTCTGGGTCACCTTCGTGGGTGTCAACCTGGTCTTCTTCCCGCAGCACTTCCTCGGCCTCGCCGGTATGCCGCGCCGCTATATCGACTATCCCGACGCGTTCGCCGGCTGGAACATGGTGTCGTCCTACGGCTCCTACATCTCTGCCTTCGGCGTGCTGATCTTCCTGTTCGGTGTCTTTGAAGCCTTCTCCAAGAAGCGCATCGCCGGCGCCAACCCCTGGGGTGAGGGTGCGACCACGCTGGAATGGCAGCTGTCTTCGCCTCCGCCTTACCACCAGTGGGAACAGCTCCCGAAGATCAAGTAAGCATACCAACCCAACAAAACCGCCGGCCTGGCCGGCGGTTTTGGCCAAACGGAACGTGGACGTAAGTACGCATGGCCCTTGTCGACGAAAACAGGCTTGACGATCAGGCCTTCCGCATGTCGGAAGCGACAGCGGGCGATTTCTTCGCCCTGCTGAAGCCGCGCGTCATGTCGCTGGTCGTGTTCACGGCCATCGTCGGTCTTGCGGCTGCGCCCGGCAGCATGAATCCGCTGATTGGCGCCATCGCCATCCTATGCATCGCCATCGGTGCCGGCGCCTCGGGCGCGCTCAACATGTGGTACGATGCCGACATCGACGCCATCATGAAGCGGACCGCCAAGCGGCCGGTGCCTTCGGGCCGCGTACAGCCGGGCGAAGCCCTGAGCTTCGGCCTGGTCCTATCCGTACTTTCGGTGATGACGCTCGGCGTGCTGGTCAACTGGCTGTCGGCTGCGCTGCTGGCCTTCACCATCTTCTTTTATGCCGTCATCTACACGATGTGGCTGAAGCGCTGGACGCCGCAGAATATCGTCATCGGCGGTGCTGCTGGCTCGTTCCCTCCGATGATCGGCTGGGCCGCGGCCACCGGATCGATCAGCCTGGAAAGCGTCATCCTGTTTGCCATCATCTTCCTGTGGACGCCGCCGCATTTCTGGGCGCTGGCTCTGTTCAAGTCCGACGACTACCAGCGCGCGGGCATCCCGATGATGCCGAATGTCGCGGGGGAAGCGTCCACGCGGCTGCAGATTTTCGTCTACTCGCTGATCGTCGCGCCTGTCGGCGTTCTGCCCTGGGTTCTCGGCTACACCAGCGCCTTTTACGGCATTGCCGCCCTTTTGCTGGGCGCGGGCTTCGTCTGGTATGCCTGGAAGGTCTACCGTATGCCCGACAGCGACCGGGTCATGAAACCGGCCAAGGCGCTGTTCGGCTATTCGCTCGTCTATCTCGCCACCATTTTCTCGCTGTACCTTGTCGACGCCGTGGTCGAACGCTTCCTGACGGCAGGGGGCATTTGATGAAGGACCAGGACATGGTCAGCCTGACTGAAACGCAGAAGAAGGCGCGCCGCAGCCGTTCCAAGGCGATAGGTTTTGCGCTCGCGGCCCTCGTGGTGATCTTCTACGTCGCCACCATCGTCAAGTTCGGGCCTGCGATCCTGAACCGGCCGATGTGAGGAGGATGCGATGACGGAGGACAGGCTCAGCCGGGACAACAACCGCAGAAACCGCATCGTCGCGGCATCCTGCGTGGCGTTTTTTGGCAGTATGCTGGGCATGGCCTATGCGGCGGTGCCGCTCTACGCCATGTTCTGTCAGATCACCGGTTATGGAGGCACGACGCAGCGCGTCGAGCAATATTCCGACCGCATGCTGGACCGCGACATCACCATCCGTTTCGACGCCAACACGTCCGGCGCGCTGCCCTGGGATTTCCAGCCCGAAGCGCGCGAGATGACGATCAAGATCGGCGAGACGGTTCAGGCGCAGTACAAGGCGCAGAACATGTTCTCCACGCCGACCGCGGGCCGCGCGACATTCAACGTCACGCCCGAACTGGCCGGCGCCTATTTCAACAAGGTCGAGTGCTTCTGCTTTACCGACACCACCCTGAAGCCGGGCGAGACGCTCGACATGCCGGTGGTCTTCTTCGTCGATCCGGATATCGTCGATGTTCCGGAACTGAAGAACATCAAGACGATCACCTTGTCCTATACCTTCTTCCCGCTCGAAGGCGACAAGCCGCTCGCGGCCGCGCCGAAGGTTGACGGCAGCACAACAAATGGTAATTCCGAGGGAAACATCGGGGGCTGATATGGCAGACGCACACGCTAAACCACAACATGACTACCACATCATCGCCCCGAGCCCGTGGCCGGCGCTGGCCTCGCTGGGCGCGCTGATACTGGCCATTGGCGGTGTCGCCTGGATGCAGGCGCTCAAGGGCGGTTCGCTGAACCTGTTCGGACTGGATTTCGCCAGCGCGAATTTCTGGATCTTCGCCATCGGCATGGTGATCATCCTCTATGTCATGTACGCGTGGTGGTCGGACACCATCAAGGAGGGCAAGGAAGGCCACCACACCCCGGTGGTGTCGCTGCACCTGCGCTACGGCATGATCATGTTCATCGCCTCCGAGGTGATGTTCTTCGTGGCCTGGTTCTGGGCTTTCTTCGATGCCAGCCTGTTCCCCGGCGAAGTACAACAGGTCGCCCGCGCCGAGTTCACCGGCGGCGTTTGGCCGCCCAAGGGCATCGAGGTTCTCGATCCCTGGCATCTGCCGCTCTACAACACAGTCATCCTGTTGCTCTCGGGCACGACCGTGACCTGGGCACACCATGCGCTGCTGCATGGCGACCGCAAGGGCCTGATCAACGGCCTGGCGCTCACCGTCGGTCTCGGCGTGCTGTTCAGCTTCGTGCAGGCCTATGAGTACATGCACGCGCCGTTCACCTTCCACGACTCGATCTATGGCGCGACCTTCTTCATGTCGACCGGCTTCCACGGCTTCCACGTCATCGTCGGCACCATCTTCCTGCTGGTCTGCCTGTTCCGTGCGATGGGCGGAGATTTCAGCCCCAGGCATCACTTCGGCTTCGAAGCGGCCGCCTGGTACTGGCACTTCGTCGACGTGGTCTGGCTGTTCCTCTTCGCCTCGATCTATGTCTGGGCCTCGTTCGGCGCCACCATCGCCGAAGGCCACTGAGACCAAATCCCGGTTTGAGAGAGGCGGCTGCGGCAACGCAGTCGCCTTTTTCTTTTGGGCGATGACGCCAAATCGAACGTGACGATTGGCTGGCTTGCAATGCAAGCGGGGATCGTGGCAGGGAGTGCGGCAAGCAGCGCGGTCCGGAGGACATGCCATGAACGAAGATCAGGCGATGTGGCCCCCGGTGGATCCGGTCCAGGCAGGGCTGAAAGGCCATTGCCCGCGCTGCGGCGAGGGACGGCTGTTCTCGGGATTCCTGACGGTCGGCAAGGGCTGCGGTGTCTGCGGGCTGGACTATTCCTTTGCAGATGCGGGCGATGGACCCTCGGTCTTCGTCATTCTCATCATCGGGTTCATCGTCGTCGGCCTTGCGCTTTGGATGGAAACGACGATCAGTCCGCCGCTCTGGGTCCATTTTCTGTTGTGGATACCGTTGACCGTCACGCTGAGCCTCACCGCGCTGAGGCTGATCAAGGGGGTTCTGATCACCTTGCAGTATCGCAACAAGGCAGCCGAAGGGCGTCTGGATCGTCCGTGATGGACAGCGTGTCGAGCAAGCAGAAATCGCGGTCCGCTTACGGCCGCTGGGCGGCTTTGGTGGCGGGCACCATCGCCTTCGCCATTCTGATCGCACTCGGCACCTGGCAGGTGCAGCGTCTCCATTGGAAAGAGGCACTGCTGGCCTCCATCGAGCAGCGCAGCACATCCCGCCCGGTGTCCCTGTCCGAGGTGGAGGCCACCTTCGGCCGTAGCGGAGATGTCGACTATCAGCGGATGACGGCCAGCGGTCGGTTTCTACATCAGGGCGAACGGCACTTCTTCGCCACTTTCAACGGACAGTCTGGCTTTTTCGTCTACACGCCCCTGATGCTCTCTGACGGCCGGGCTTTGCTCGTCAATCGGGGCTTCGTGCCCTACGACCTCAAGGATGCCGCAAAGCGCCAGGCGGGACAGGTTGTCGGCGATGTGACGGTCGTCGGACTGGCGCGCAATCCACTAGCGCAAAAGCCGTCATTCCTGGTGCCCGAAAACGACCCGGCGAAGAACGTCTTCTACTGGAAGGACCGCGCCGCAATGGCCGCGACCGCATCGCTGCCGGGGGGAACCCGGGTTCTGCCTTTCTTTCTCGATGCCGACGCCACGCCAAATCCCGGAGGACTGCCGGTTGGCGGCGTGACCATCATCGATCTGCCCAACAGCCACCTTCAATATGCCGGCACCTGGTACGGTCTGGCCTTGGCGCTTGTCGGCGTCATGGCGGTGTGGCTGTGGCGGGGCCGACGCGGGAGCAATTGACCGGCCTTCGCCCTTGACAGGGGAGAGCCTAGACCTCATGTCGGCACTGAACGAAGAGCCCTTCATTATGCTTCAGACCACCACCAAGCCCCCGCTGACCATCAGGCTTTGCCAGCCGCGCGGCTTCTGCGCCGGCGTGGACCGCGCTATCCAGATCGTGGTGCTGGCGCTGAAGAAGTATGGCGCACCGGTCTACGTCCGGCACGAGATCGTCCACAACCGCTATGTCGTCGAGGGGCTTCAAAATCTCGGTGCTGTTTTCATCGAAGAACTCAGCGAGATACCCGCCGAGCATCGCGAAAGCCCGGTGGTGTTTTCAGCGCATGGCGTGCCGAAGTCCGTGCCGGCGGATGCGGTTGCACGCAATTTGTTCTATCTCGATGCGACATGCCCCCTGGTGTCCAAAGTTCATAAGCAAGCGATGCGCCATCAGCGCCAGGGGCGCCACGTCTTGCTCATTGGCCATGCCGGCCATCCCGAGGTGATCGGCACCATGGGGCAATTGCCGGACGGCGCGGTGACGCTGATCGAGACTGAGGCCGATGTGGCGAATTTTACGCCCCAAGACGCTTCGCAACTCGGCTTCGTCACGCAGACCACGCTGTCGGTCGAAGACACGGCCGGTATCCTGAAAGCGCTGCAGAGAAAGTTTCCCGAGCTTCAGGCGCCGGCGGCCGAATCGATCTGCTACGCCACCACCAACCGCCAGGAAGCGGTGAAGGATACGGCCCTCGGCACCGACCTTTATCTGATCGTGGGCGCGCCGAACTCGTCCAATTCGCGCCGCCTCGTCGAGGTGGCCGAGCGCGCAGGCTCAAAGATGTCGCTGCTGGTGCAGAGGGCGTCCGAAATACCGTGGGACGATATCGGCGAGATCGAGACGCTGGGCCTGTCGGCGGGCGCATCCGCACCGGAGATCATCGTCGACGAGATCATCGACGCGTTCCGCGCGCGCTTCGACGTCAAGATCGACATCGCCGTCACCGCCACCGAGACCGAGAATTTCCCGGTCATGCGTGTCCTGCGCGATGTCGAGCTGACCGCCGCGGACATGGCCTTCGTCAACGGACCTGCCTGATGGCCGTCTACACCGATGTCAATGAGGCGGAGTTGGAAGCCTTCCTCCGCAATTATCCCGTGGGCGATCTCCTGTCCTACAAGGGCATTGCGGAAGGCACGGAAAACTCCAATTTCCTGCTGCACACGACCGAAGGGTCGTTCATTCTGACGCTTTATGAAAAGCGCGTGGACAAGTCGGACCTGCCGTTCTTTCTCGGCCTGATGCAGCATCTGGCGCGGAAGGGCATCTCCTGTCCGCTGCCGGTGGACGGCAGGGACGGCACCATCATCGGCACCTTGGCAGGCCGTCCCGCCGTGTTGATCACCTTCCTGGAAGGGATGTGGCTGCGCAGGCCGCAGGCTGCGCATTGCCGCGAAGTCGGCAAGGCCCTTGCCGAACTGCATCTGGCGGGCATGGATTTCAAGATGACGCGGCCCAATGCGCTCGCCATCGCCGGCTGGCGCGAGCTCTGGGAAGGAGCCCGCGCCCGCGCCGACGAGGTCGAGAAGGGGTTGGCCGCTGAGGTCGATGCCGACTTCGTCCTGCTGCAGAAGAACTGGCCCACCGACCTGCCTTCCGGCATCATCCATGCCGATCTGTTTCCCGACAATGTTTTCTTTCTCGGCAACAAGCTATCGGGGCTGATCGATTTCTATTTCGCCTGCAACGACATGTTCGCCTACGATCTGGCGACCTGCCTCAACGCCTGGTGCTTCGAGAAGGATTTCGCCTTCAACTTGACCAAGGGCACAGCGCTTCTGGCGGGTTATCAGAGTGTGCGGCCACTGACCGACGAGGAAAAGGCGGCGCTGCCGGTTCTGGCGCATGGTTCGGCGCTTCGTTTCATGCTGACGCGCCTTTATGACTGGCTGACCATTCCCGACGGTGGCCTCGTTATCAAACGCGATCCGACGGAGTATATTCGCCGCATCCGCTTCCACCGCGCGATCACCTCCCCCAGGGAATACGGACTGCAATGAAACGCATCGAAATCTTCACCGACGGAGCCTGCTCGGGCAATCCGGGGCCGGGCGGTTGGGGCGCCATTTTGCGCTTCAACGGCAAGACCAAGGAGCTTTCGGGCGGCGAGGCCGACACCACCAACAATCGGATGGAGCTTCTGGGCGCCATCTCGGCCCTGAACGCGCTCAAGGAGCCGTGCGAGGTCGATCTCTATACCGACAGCAATTACGTCAAGGACGGCATCGGCGGCTGGATCGAGGGCTGGAAGCGCAATGGTTGGAAAACAGCGGCCAAGAAGCCGGTGAAGAACGCCGAGCTGTGGCAGGCGCTGGACGAAGCGCGCCGCCGTCACAAGGTCACCTGGAACTGGGTCAAGGGCCATGCCGGCCACCCTGAGAACGAACGCGCAGACGAACTCGCGCGTGAAGGCATGGCTCCCTTCAAGAAAACGAAGACGCCCGCGCGCCCCGAGCAGGTGTGAAAACGCGCGGGCTTCTTCCTAAAGCTGCTCGAGAAGCGTTGCCGCACCGGAAGTGACTGCCTGGCCGGGCGCCTCTTCGATGTTCAATGCGGTAACCTTGCCGTCGTCGACGATCATCGAAAAGCGCTTGGAGCGGATGCCCATGCCGCCGGCAGTGGCATCCAAATCCAGCCCGGTCGCCTTTGCGAATTCAGCGCTGCCATCCGCGAGGAACAGAATCTTGCCTTCGCCGCCGGTGAAGCGTGCCCAGGCCTGCATGACGAACTGGTCGTTGACGGCAACGACTGCGATGGTGTCGACGCCGCGCGCCAGAAAGGCGTCGTGGTTTTCCAGATAGCCCGGCAGGTGGTTGTTGCTGCAGGTCGGTGTGAAGGCGCCGGGAACGCCGAACAGCACAACCTTCTTTCCGGAGAAGATGTCGGCCGTGGACAGCACCTTCGAGCCATCCGGCGTCATCGTCTTGAAGCTTACGGACGGAAGGGTGTCGCCGATCTCAATGGTCATGAAATGCCTCGTTAGGTTGTGGATTTCGTGTCGGCCTGGCCGTCACCGGCGGTGACGATACGCGGCGGACCGCGATCACCATAGCGGGTTCTCGGCGCGTTTCTCAAGCGTCAAGGGTAAGGCAGATAGCCGCTGACGACGCCCCGATCGGTCACCATCGTATAGGGCAATCCGGCGCCGGCCGGTTTGTCCTTGGGGCGGGCTACCAGCTTGATCGAAAAGACGTTGCTGTCGGCGCCTTGGCGTTTCGGCAAGCCCAACTCATAGCCCTCCGTGCTGGCGACGAAGATGCTCGCCTTGCCGGGTGAAGGCGTTACGGCTTCCAGCTGCAATTTGGCCGCATCCTGTGAGCGTCCCCATTTCAGCCCGAAGTCCGGCGTTGCCTTGGCCGGCAGTTTCTCCCAGGCAAGTGCTACGATCCGGCTGTCTTCCGAGCTATCCCTGCCGGCCTCGGGAACCAGTTCCAGCTTGGCCTGAACGGGAATGCAGATGGTCTCGCAGACGCCGAGGAAGACCGATGCATCGATCCGCGCCGGAGCCTTGGCGTCGGCAAGCCTGAATGTCACGGGGAAAGCGACTGGCTTGTCGTATCCAGCCCATTTGGAGAAGCCGTCATCGTGCCAGGCGGGGGCGGGGAAATCCATCTCGACAGCCGAGACATTAACGCTGCCGGCAATATCGATCTGGGGTGGCACGCCCGAGGCGCCAGGATCGCGCCAGTAGGTTTTCCAACCCGGCCTGAGATCGATTTCAAGCGCGCCGCGCACAACGCCTTCCGCGTTCGGCGCTCCGGCCGTAACGATCCTTATGCGGGTGCCTTGCGCATCGGCCCATGCCGACGATGCAGAGTGCGCGACCGACGGTGCACTGGCGAGAAGCAAGATCGCGAAAAGGGAGAGCAAGCGGTTCATGGCGCCGATTTGATGCCTGAATGTGTTGCCTGCAAGTTAGCAGCCCAGGAGAAAAGATCATTTTCGTGTGAGGACGACATAAATTGTGGCCCAAAGCAGGGGGCGTACTCCCTTTAAACGCTTGGGCAAACGCGTTAGATTCGTGGAATGGACCTACTCAAGCGCAAACGACCGGCTGAAAAGCCTGGATTTCTCGACGACCAGTTCCTCATCGCCATGCCAGGCATGAAGGACGATCGGTTCGCACGCGCTGTGATCTACATCTGTGCGCACAGCGATGAAGGCGCCATGGGTCTTATCATCAACCAGACCCAATCGATGCTGTTTCCCGATCTGCTGGTACAATTGGGAATCCTCAAGGAACAGGAAGCCATACGTTTGCCGGACAAGGCAAAGGGGTTCCCGGTCCGCAACGGCGGCCCGGTCGACCGCAGCCGTGGCTTCGTCCTGCATTCCGACGACTACAAGGTCGAATCCTCGCTGCCGGTGTCGGATCAGGTCTGCCTCACGGCCACCGTGGATATTCTGCGCGCGATTTCAGCGGGCAAGGGACCGCGCCATGCGCTGATGGCGCTTGGCTATGCCGGCTGGGGTGCCGGCCAGCTGGAGAGCGAAATCGCCGAAAATGGCTGGTTGACCTGCCGGGCGACGAAAGAGCTTTTGTTCGACACCGACATCGACCGCAAATACGACCGGGTCATGGCCTCGCTCGGCATTGACCTGGCGCATCTGAGCACCGCCTCGGGTCACGCCTGAGCGAGCGGGTACTGCTCCTTCAGCAGCTTGATGACGGAATCGTTTGCCACTGGCGGTCCGAACATGAAGCTCTGCACATATTCGCAACCCATCTGACGCAGTTCGAGCGCATCGCTTTCATCCGAAATGCCTTCCGCCACGACCGACAGGCCAAGCTCGTGCGCCATGTTGACCATGGATCGGATCAGCACGGTGCGCTTCGGCGTGTGGTCATCGACGAAGCTCTTGTCGATCTTGATCGTGTCGAACGGGAAGCGCGTAAGGTAGGACAGCGACGAGTAGCCGGTGCCGAAATCGTCCAGCGACAGGCCGATGCCGAGCTGCTTGAGCTTGTTCAGCACATGGTTGGTCTGCTCGGGATTGTCCATCACCAGCGATTCGGTCAGTTCCAGACGGAAGCAGCGCGGTTTGAGCCCGGCGCGCAGCAGCGTCGAGCGGACGTCGCCGACGAGATCGCGGCGGATGAGCTGCCGGCTCGACAGGTTGACCGACACCGATAACGGCATGTCTCCAACCTGCTTCTGCCATGAAACGAGATCCTCGGCGGCGCGCTGCATGGCAAACAGGCCGAGCTGTACGATCAGGCCGCAGCTTTCCGCGACAGGGATGAAGTCGCCCGGCGGAATGGTGCCCCGGCGCGGATGCTCCCAGCGCAGCAGCGCTTCGAAGCCCGCGACGGACCCGTCTTCCAGCCGCACGATGGGTTGGTAGGCCAGGGTGAATTCCTGCCGCTCGACGGCGCGGCGCAGGTCGGATTCGAGCTGCAGCCGGTCGGTGCCCACGGTGCGGAAAGCCGGGCGGAACGGCTCGATCCTGTCGCCGCCGAAGCGCTTGGCCTGATGCATCGCAAGCTCGGCGTCTTTGACCATGTCTTCTGCCGATACTTGCGCCGTCGTCCAGGTGATCAAGCCGACCGAGCCGGTCAGGATGATCTCGCGCTTGGCGAAGGTGATAGGCGACTTGATCGCGTTCTTGATGGCTTCCGCCACGCCGGCGATACGTGCGGGATCCTGTTCGGATAGCAGCATCAACCCGAACTGGTCGCCGGCGAGACGGCAAAGCGAATCGTTTTGCCTCAAAAGCCGGTGCAGCCGGCGTGCAATGTTCAAAAGGATGGTGTCGCCGGCGGAGATGCCGAGCCCGTCATTGACCTGCTTGAAACGGTCGATGTCGACAACGAAGACGGTGGGGCGGATGTTGTCCTCGGTCTTGGCGATGGAAATGATCGCCTCGAGCCGGTTCATGAACAATTCGCGGTTGGGAAGGCCGGTCAGATTGTCGTGCACGGCATCGTGCAGCAGCCGTTCCTCGGCCTTTTTCTGCTCGGTGATTTCCACCAGCGTGCCGACGCAGCGCAGCACCTCTCCGTCGGAGCCGATCACCGGTCGCGCCTTGAGCAGGAACCAGTGGTAGTGGCCGTCGGCGCCACGCAGGCGGAAGTTCTGCATGACCCGGCCGCGCCGGTGCTCCAGCACCACGTCGAGCGTGGTGCGGAACATGTCGCGGTCGTCGCTGTGCAACACCGGCAGCCAGTTTCGCGCAGGGCCGCCGAGGCTGTTGGGCGCCATGCCGAGCTGCAGGGAAATGTCGGGCCGGGTGGTAACGCGGTCGCGCAACACGTCCCAGTCCCAGACGATATCGCCGGAGCCGGCAACGGCGAGCGCCTGGCGCTCCATGTCGCTGAACAAGCCCTGGTGGATGGCGCCGCCGGCGAAGGCGTGCTGCATCACCGTAAAGCCGATCAGCAGGATGATGAGGATGAGGCCCGCGCCAAGCGCCGGCTGGACGATATCGTTGTCCAGGAGGCCGGTAATCGCCATCCACGAGCCCGTCATCCAGATCAGCACCATCACCCAGCTCGGCACGAGCATGATGGCGCGGTCATAGCCACGGAAGCCGAGATAGACGATCAGGCCAATGCCGGTGACGGCGGTCGCGGCGAAGGATACGCGGGCAATGCCCGCCGCCACCGCCGGATCGATGATAGCCACGCCGGCAATGGCGATGAGGCCCAGAATCCACGCAAACGCGCCATAGCTGAAATGGCCGTGCCAACGATTGAGGTTGAGATAGGCGAAGAGGAAAACCACGAAGGTCGCAGCAAGCCCCACCTCCGTCCCCGCGCGCCATATCTGCTCGTTGCCCGGCGAGATCTGGATGACCTTGTTGAGGAAGCCGAAATCGACGCTGATATAGGCCAGGACAGCCCAGGCGAGCGCTGCGGTGGCCGGGAACATCGAGGTTCCCTTGACGACGAACAGCACGGTCAGGAACAGCGCCAGCAGGCCGGCAATGCCGATGACGATGCCGCGGAACAGTGTGTAGGAGTTGACCGAGTCCTTGTAGGCCTCCGGTTCCCACAGATAGACCTGGGGCAATTTGGGCGACGACAGTTCGGCGATGAAGGTGACCACCGTCCCGGGGTTCAGCGTCACGAGGAAAACGTCGGCGTCCTGGTTCGCCTGCCTGTCGAGCGCGAACCCTTCGCTGGGGGTGATCGCAGCCATGCGGCTCGAGCCCAGATCCGGCCAGAAAAAGCCGGAATCGACGAGGCGGAAATGCGGTACGACGATCAGCCTGTCGAGCTGTTGGTCTGTGGTGTTGGCCAATGCGAACACCGCCCAGTCGCCCGCCGACTTCTTGTCCTTCGATTCGACCTCGATGCGACGCACGATGCCGTCCGGACCGGGAGCAGTCGAAACCTGGAAGTTCTCGCCCTGGTTCCGGTAGATTTCGACGGCCCCGGAGAGGTCGAGCGCGACATCGTCGCGCGAAATCGCGATGGGCTCGATGGCGCGCGCCGGAGCGGTTCCTGCCAGACTGGCAACTGCCAAGAAAAGCAAAGCGAGCAGTTTTGCCAGCGTGAAGTGTTTCGCCAAGTTCAAACCTTTTCGGTCACGCACTGCGTTTCGCCGGCTATCAGGGCGTAGAGATAGTGATCCTGCCATGCGCCGTTGATCTTGAGATAGGATCGAAGCAGCCCTTCGCGCCGAAATCCGGCTTTTTCAAGCACACGAATGGACCGCGCGTTGTCGGGGATACAGGCTGCCTCGATACGGTGCAACCTTAGCCTTTCGAAGGAGAACTGCGTAACCAGCCCGACGGCTTCGGTCATATGCCCCTTGCCGGCGTGGCGCGAGCCCATCCAGTAGCCGATATGACCGGTTTGCGAGACGCCATAGCGGATATTGCCGAGCGTGATACCGCCGAGAAGCCGGCCGGACTTTCCGTCGAAGATGAAAAAGGCGACCGCGCTGCCTTGTGCATAATCCTCGCGGTAGCGCCCCATGCGGGCACGCCAGGAAGCGCGTGAAAGCTCGTCGTTTGCCCAGCGCGGCTCCCATGGTTCGAGAAAGGCGCGGCTTTCCTGGCGCAGAAGCGACCATTCGCGATAATCGCCGGGTTCAGGCATGCGCAGATTGATGCGTTCGCCCCTCAGTTCCGGCGCGTCACGGCGGATGAAGGGAAGCGCGAACACAATGCCCGCTATTAAACGGCGAGCTTCCGGGGCGCCATGCGATCGCCGGGAAGCAGGTTTAGGACGCCTTCATAGGGGGCGAGGGTGCTGACAGGCCCAATGGCCGTCAAGGTCGGCTTGCCGGAAAACAAACGTGCGGAGAGGTCGGTAAGGCGCACGATGGTCAGTGCGCCCAGGCGCTCCATCAGCTCTTCCTTGGCGATGGGACGGCCGAATAGCAGGAGCTGCCGCGCGATCTGCGATGCCCGGCTGGACGAGCTTTCAGCCGACATGATGAGGCCGGCACGATACTGCGCACGGGCGCGGTCGAGCTCGTCCTGGTTGATCTTGTCGCCGGCCTTCGACAGTTCGTCGATGATCACCGGAACCAGCTCTGCGATGTCGCTCTGGCCGGTCGCGGCATGAACGCCGAAAACGCCGGTGTCCGAAAAGCCCCAGTGGAAGGCATAGACCGAATAACAGAGACCGCGTTTTTCGCGCACCTCCTGGAACAGTCGCGATGACATGCCACCGCCTAGGATCATCGACAGCACCTGCGACGCGTAGAAGTCACGCACATGATAAGCGCGGCCCTCGAAGCCCAGCAGAATTTGCGCATCCATCAGGTCGCGGTTTTCGCGGAAATCGCCGCCGATATATTGCGCATGCTGGGGCAGGGCGCTGTCGGCATTGGGCCGGAAGCTACCGAGGCGTCTTTCGACTTCACGCACGAACTCGTCGTGCCTTACGTCGCCGGCGGCCACCACCACCATGCGATCCGCCCCATATTGGCGGGTGATGAAATCGTGGACCTGCTTGGAGGTGAAGGATTTCACAGTCTCCGGCGTGCCGAGGATCGAGCGGCCGAGTGTCTGGTTGCGAAAGGCGGTTTCGGTGAAACGGTCGAAGACGATGTCATCGGGCGTGTCGTGTGCGGCGCCGATTTCCTGCAGGATCACATGCTGCTCGCGTTCAAGCTCTTGGGGATCAAACTCCGAATTTTGCAGAATGTCGGCCAGGATATCCACGGCGAGCGGAACGTCGTCGCGCAGCACGCGGGCATAGAACGAGGTGGTTTCGACGCTGGTCGCGGCATTGATCTCGCCACCGACATTCTCGATCTCCGACGCGATCTCGAACGCGCTGCGACGCTTTGTGCCTTTGAAGGCCATGTGTTCGAGCAGATGGGCCATGCCATGCTCGTCGTCGCGCTCGTTGCGAGCACCCGACTTGACCCATACACCAAGTGCAACGGTCTCGACGCTCGGCATGTTTTCGGTTGCCACTGTCAGGCCGTTCGACAGACGGCTTACCTCAACACCCATGTAGCGCTACTCCCTAACCCGCTGCCCGTGACCGGCTGCTTACGTAATCTTCCACCATTTTTAGGTCCGAGGGAAGTACCGTATATTTTTCCTCAAGGTCCATCATTCCCGCCAGCCAGGCCGGAAGGCCCGGTGTAACACCGCAGGCATCGCGGACAGCATCGGGAAATTTCGCCGGATGCGCGGTGCCGAGGATCACCATCGGCGTCTCCGAGGCAGCACGTTTGGATGCGACGCGGACCGCGGTTGCAGTGTGCGGATCGAGCAGGTAGCCGCTCTTCTCCAGCGTGTTGCGAATGGTCTCCGCCGTTTCTGTCGCGCTCGAGCGGCCGGAATCGAACTCCGAGCGGATTCGTTCAAGCTGCGCTGCCTCAATCGTGAAGGAGCCGGATTGCTTGAGACCCGCCATATAGCGCCGCACCGTTCCGGCGTCGCGCCCGGCAGCCTCGAACAGCAGGCGTTCGAAATTGGATGAGACCTGGATATCCATCGACGGCGATGTGGTGGGCACCACGCCCAGCGTCCGGTATTCGCCGGTCGAGAGCGTGCGCGCGAGGATGTCGTTGTCGTTGGTGGCAATCACCAGCCGATTGATCGGCAGTCCCATTTTCTTGGCGGCATAGCCGGCGAAGATGTCGCCGAAATTGCCGGTCGGCACGGTGAAGGAAACCGCCCGGTCAGGCGCGCCGAGCGAAAGCGCCGACGAGAAATAATAGACGATCTGCGCCATGATGCGCGCCCAGTTGATCGAGTTGACACCCGATAGGCCGACCCGGTCGCGGAAGGCGTGGTCGTTGAACATGTCCTTTACCAGGCCCTGGCAATCGTCGAAATTGCCTTCGACCGCCAGCGCATGGACATTGGCGGCAAGCGACGACGTCATCTGGCGCTGCTGCACGGGCGAGACGCGGCCATGCGGAAACAGGATGAAGATGTCGGTGCGGTCGCGGCCGGCAAAGGCATCGATCGCCGCCCCGCCCGTGTCGCCTGAGGTGGCCCCGACGATGGTCGCGCGCTGACCGCGTTCGGCCAGAACGTGATCCATCAGCCGCGCCAGCAACTGCATGGCGACATCCTTGAAGGCCAGCGTCGGACCGTGGAAAAGTTCGAGCACGAAGCTGTTCTGGCCGGTTTGCACCAGCGGGCAGATGGCCTCGTGCCGGAAGGTCGCATAGGCTTCCCTGACGATGCGCTCGAAGACGGGTGGCGATATTTCGTCGCCGAGAAACGGGGTCAGCAGCCGCACGGCAAGATCGGGATAAGACAGGCCGCGCATGGCGCGAATCTCGGCTGCGCTGAAATGCGGCCACTCCACGGGGAGGTAGAGACCGCCATCGCGCGCCAGGCCGGCAAGAACAGCATCCGAGAAGCCGAGGCCGGGCGCTTCCCCGCGTGTGCTTATGTAGTGCATGTCAATCCGTCCGTTCGAGCCCTGACCCGAGGCGTCGTTGCGGTTGCCTTGGGAAAACTGCATGTCGTCAGTCGCATTTTTGCCGCGCGGTTGCTATAGAGCATCTGCTTTGCGAGAGGGAAGTGCTGTCTATGGTGTTTCGTTTGATTGACCGCCGCTTTCTGGCGGCTTTTGCTGTGTCCGGCTCGATGCTTGCGCTGGCGGGATGCCAATCAGGTGGCGGTGCCTTCGGGATCGGTGCTCCCAAGCCTTCGGATCCCGCCGCCGTGGCCGAAGCCGAGGGAAAAATCCTTGCCAGCGAATTGTTGGCCTATTGCCCCGGCATCACGCTGCGCGACGGCACGGCGTTCTTCAACACCTATGCACGCGGCGGCGATGGCGATCCGAGCAAGCTGATCTATCAGGCAGCGATCACCGACACGACGCGCAGCTGCACCCGTTCCGAAGGCACAATGACGATTACGGTCGGCGCCGCCGGCAAGATCGTCACCGGTCCGCTCGGCGCACCGGGCAATATCAACATGCCCATCCGTGTCGTCGTGGTTCGCGGGACAGAGGTTCTCTACTCCCAGCTTCACCGTCATCAGGTTCAGGTCACCAACACGGTCGGCGCGACGCAGTTTGTATTCACCGTCAACAACATCAACATACCGACGCCGACGGCGCGCGATATCCAGATTTTTGTCGGCTATGACGAAGGTCCGGCGAAGAAATAGCGCCGGGCTTCATCGGTTTAGGCGACGCCGTTAAGGCGCGTCTCAGGCGTCTTCCGACCAGGCCGACAGCGCGTCGATCGTTGCCTTGAAATCCACCCAGCGATGGATGACCGTTTCCGCGCCCGCTTCGGTGAGCGCGTCGGCATGGCCGGGATAGGTGTGCGAACCGCCTGTGAAGCCGATGACGCGCATGCCTGCTGCCTTGGCGCCGGCAACGCCGTGGATGGAATCCTCGATGACGAAGGTGCGTCTCGGGTCGGCCTTCATCACCTCAGCGGCGTGGAGAAAGACATCCGGCGCGGGCTTGGGCTTGCGCGAGCCGACTTCGAGCGCCGAGTTGATACGCCCTTTGAACAGCGGCAGCAGATTGTTGCGGTCGAGCATGAGTTCGATGCGGTCGACGCGCGAATTCGAGCAGATGCAATAGGGCACCTTCACCGACGCCACCGCCTGATGCACGCCGTCAATGGCCCGCACTTCGTTGCGCAGCTTGCGGTCGACCTGCGTCTCAGCCTGCTCGATCAGCGACGCCTGGAACGGGATGGAGGACAGTTCCTCGATGCGCAGCATGATGTCCTTGAAGGTTAAGCCGGCATAGGTTTCGGCAATTTCTCCGGCGGTAATCGGAAAGCCCGCTTCTGTCAGCAGATCGGCTTCGATGCGCGCTGCGATGATTTCGGAATCGACGAGCACGCCGTCGCAATCGAAGATGACAAGATCAAGCTGGTCCATGGCAATCCGCTTTGGCTGGATGGAGTGAGCCGCCCTTGCGGCCCGAAGTTCAAGCCGCCGCGAGTACACCATTGCCGCCCGAACCGCAAACAGCGCCTCGCGCTTCACCAAATATTTACGCTGATCGGTAACCATAACAGGCAGTTAAGTGTGTAACGCGTATCCGGGTACCAGAATGTCTGCAGTGCGTCTTCTAAGCCAGCTCTCCCAGGCTTCGCAGCCATCGGAATGGCTCGACACCATCCTCAAGGGAGACTGCGTCGCAGCCTTGGAAAAACTGCCCGCCAATTCCGTCGACGTCATCTTCGCCGACCCGCCCTACAATCTGCAGCTTGCCGGCGACCTGCACCGCCCCGACCAATCCAAGGTCGACGCGGTGGACGACCATTGGGATCAGTTCGACAGCTTTGCCGCCTATGACGCCTTCACCCGCGCCTGGCTGCTCGCAGCGCGGCGCGTGCTGAAGCCGAACGGTACGATCTGGGTCATCGGTTCCTACCACAACATCTTCCGCGTCGGCTCGATGATCCAGGATCTCGGCTTCTGGATCCTCAACGATATTGTCTGGCGCAAAACCAACCCGATGCCCAACTTCCGCGGTCGCCGTTTTCAGAACGCGCACGAGACGTTGATCTGGGCTTCGCGCGAAAGCAAGGCCAAGGCCTATACCTTCAACTACGAAGCGCTCAAGGCGTCGAATGACGACGTGCAGATGCGCTCCGACTGGCTGTTTCCGATCTGCACCGGCGGCGAGCGGCTGAAGGACGACCAGGGCAACAAGTTGCACCCAACCCAGAAGCCGGAAGCGCTGCTGGCGCGCATCATCATGTCGTCGACCAAGCCGGGCGATGTCATTCTCGACCCGTTCTTTGGATCGGGCACGACGGGTGCGGTCGCCAAGCGACTTGGCCGCCATTTCGTCGGTATCGAGCGCGAGCAAACCTACATCGATGCAGCCGTCGAGCGCATCGAGGCGATCCGTCCGCTGGAACGCGCTGACCTGACGGTTCTGACCGGCAAGCGTGCGGAGGCGCGTGTGGCCTTTGTCAGCCTGCTCGACATGAACCTTCTGGCGCCCGGCACTGTGCTCTACGATGCCAAGAAGCGCTATAAGGCCAAGGTGCGCGCCGACGGCACCATCGTTTCGGGCGATTTTGCCGGTTCGATCCATCGCGTTGGCGCGCTTCTGCAAGGTTTCGACACCTGCAACGGCTGGACCTTCTGGCACTATGAGCGCAATGGCGGCCTCAACCTGATCGACGAACTGCGCCGCATCGCGCGGCTCGGCATCGAACGCGCCGGCGCCTGATCTTAGTCAAAGCTGATCGGGCGATTACCAGCCGCGTCCGATCCCGAAACGCTCGAGGTCTGCCTCGAGCGTTTTCGCATCCGTGAACAGTACGGCCTGCCAGCCGGCTGCCTTGGCGCCTTCGACGTTCTTAGGACTGTCGTCGATGAACAGCGTAGCCGACGGCTCAAGGCCGAAGCTCGCGACATGATGGTCGTAGATCGCCGGGTCGGGTTTGATCAGGCCGATGTCGCCCGAGACCGTGACGCCGCGCGGCCGATTGAGGAAATCGAACCGCTGCTGCGCCTCGCGAAACGTGTCTGAGGCGAAGTTGGTCAGCATGGTGACGTCGTGGCCGGCGTCGATGAGACCGTTGAGGATAGCCACAGACCCCTCGTAGTGATGCGGCACCATTTCGTGCCAATTCTGCCGGAAGCCGCGAATATTGGCTTCATGCGAGGAATGATCGGCAATGAGAAGCGCCTCGGCTTCCTCCCACGTCCGGCCGCGATCCTGCTCGACGTTCCAGTCGCCGGTGCAGACGGTGTCGAGAAACAAGCGGCGTTCGATCTCGTCGGGGATGAGCCGGCGATAAGGCAGTTCGGGATCGTAATGGATCAGCACCTTGCCGATGTCGAAGACGATGTGACGGATTTCGGTCATGGCGCTGGCTTCTCCTTCACTTCAGGCGTTTGGTCGAACCTGGCAATGCGGATTCGATGACCTTTTTCATCACCGTCGGCAAGGCCTCCGTCAGGATTTCGCGCGACCAGAAACTGCCCGGCTCGGGCGCACGGTCGGGCACTTCGGCACGGAAGACGGTGAGCTGCAGGCGAAAATGGGTAAAGACATGCTCGATCACGCCTGCCTTTTGCCAGGCGGCGGGGAAGGGTGCGGCCTCGACCGTATCGATGCCGTCTATGCGCGCCGTCCAGGCCGACGTCGGCACCTCGGTCATGCCGCCCAAGAGGCCCTTGTCCACACGCTTGCGCAGCAGGATCGCGCCGTCCGGCCGCACCGCCACGAAGGCCGCTCCGCTCCGTGTCGGCTTGTCGCTCTTGGTGGGTTTGACCGGATAGAACTCGGGATCGCCCTTGGAAAGCGCCTCACAGTCGTCCCGCAACGGGCAGAGCATGCAGCGCGGCCGGCGCGGCGTACAGATCGTTGCGCCCAGGTCCATCATCGCCTGGGCGAAGTCGCCCGGGCGGCTGCGCGGCATGATCTCCTCGACGCGCAGCTTGATTTCGGGCTTGGCTTCGGGCAGCGGCGTGTCGATGCGGAAGAGGCGCGAGATCACGCGCTCGATATTGCCGTCCACCACCGCGGCGGGCTCGTTGAAGGCAATGGCGGCAATCGCCGCAGACGTATAGGCGCCGATGCCGGGCAGGGCGCGCAGTCCCGCTTCCGACGCCGGAAAGCGTGCTTCCGGCAGGGCCGCGACCGTATCGGCACAGGCCTTGAGATTGCGCGCGCGGGAGTAGTAGCCGAGACCCGCCCATGCCTTCATGACGTCTTCCCGGTCGGCGGCGGCAAGGGCTGTCACGGTGGGCCAGGTGTCGAGGAACTTGCGGAAGTAGGGCTTCACCGCCTCCACTGTGGTCTGCTGCAGCATCACCTCAGACAGCCAGACATGATAGGGGTCGGGCAGCATGCCCTTGGCGATGTCGCGAGGCGGCATCCGCCAGGGCAATTCGCGGTGATGAACGTCGTACCACGCAAGCAGCTTTTCCGACGTGGCGATGGTTGCTAGGCTCATGTGATCGGTTTGTGCCTTGGCTTTGAAATGGTCCCGGTGCAAGTAAGCGCACCGGCGCCAAAAACCAACAGGCATGTTCCGGCAGGCAGGTGCCAAAAAGAAATCATGAAGTACCCCCGGCAGATATCCGAAATCTCGGAGTCGATCCTCGACCCGCTGCTGCGCAAGCGGGCAGGAATCTCGCTCGGGCTGGTGCAGTCCTGGGAAGAGATAGCCGGCGCCCGTCTGGCGGAACGCACACGGCCGGAAAAGATCGTCTGGCCCCGCCGCCTGCGCGAGAACGACCCGTTCGAGCCCGCCACGCTCATCATCGCCTGCGAGGGCTCGGCCGCACTTCATTTGCAGCACGAGACAGGTGAGGTGATTTCCCGCGTCAACGCCTTTCTCGGCTTCAATGCCATCGGCCGCATAAAAATCGTGCAGAAGCCGGTGGTCAGGCACGGCGAGCAGGTCAAGCCGAGGCTGCGCGTGCTCACGGAAGCGGAGAAATCCAGACTGTCGGGTGTGGTCAGCGGCATTGAGGACGAAGGCCTCAAAGCCGCCTTGGAGAAACTCGGAACCGCCGTTTTGGGCGAGAAGAAACAGAAATGACGCTAACTATCGCGGATTCGTGATCGTTGGGAAGAAAAACGGGATTGGTTTGGGGATAGAGATGCCTTAATTCGCGGCAACTCTCGCATTCCAGCTATATCCCAAGGCACTATTCAACACTATTCGGGTGATTCGCATGCTTCGTTCCATCTCGCGCCGGACCGCACTTTACGGGCTCGCTGCTCTTCCGGCAGCGGTCATGCTTTCCGCGTGCAGCGACTCCAGCGGCGACACCGCCAATGCCCAGACGCCTGCTCCCTCCACGCCGGCAACCCCCGCCGCTTCTGCGGCCGCCGCTCCGGACGCGGCAGGCACCGTCGATATGGCCAAGGTTCTGCAGCCCGGCTCGCTGCCGGAAAAAGTCCTCGGCAAGGACGATGCGCCGGTCACAATCGTCGAATACGCCTCGATGACTTGCCCGCACTGCGCGCATTTCCACGAGACCACGCTGCCGACGATCAAGACCAAATACATCGATACGGGCAAGGCGCGGCTGATCATGCGCGAATTTCCGTTCGACCCGCGCGCCGAAGCTGGCTTCATGCTGGCGCGCTGCGCCGAGGACAACTATTTCCCGATGATCGATGTGCTGTTCAAGCAGCAGCAGAACTGGGCAGCCGCCCAGAACGCGCAGGATGCGCTGTTCCAGCTTTCCAAGATGGCCGGTTTTTCACAGCAGACCTTCGAGGCTTGCTTGACGAACCAGAAGCTTCTGGATGATGTGAGGGCAGTGCGCGATCGCGGCGCCAAGGAATTCAAGGTGGATTCCACGCCGACCTTCTTCATCAATGGCAATGTTTACAAAGGGGCACTGACGGTTGACGAAATGTCGGCGATCATCGACGGCATGCTCTGATAGTCACTCGGCGCTGAAGCGATCCGGCTTCGGCGCGCCCTTCCGTGCGGGCGGTGCGGAATGAAGTTCTCGCGGCTCCGCCTCCTCGGCTTCAAGTCCTTCGTCGAACCCGGCGAATTCGTCATCGAGCGCGGCCTGACGGGCATCGTCGGGCCGAATGGGTGCGGCAAGTCCAACCTCGTCGAAGCCCTGCGCTGGGTGATGGGCGAGAATTCCTACAAGAACATGCGTGCGTCCGGCATGGACGACGTGATCTTCTCGGGCTCCGGCAACAGGCCGGCGCGCAACACCGCCGAAGTCACGTTGTTCCTCGACAATTCGGACCGCACCGCGCCGGCCTCGTTCAACGACGCCGACGAATTGCAGGTTTCGCGCCGCATCGAGCGCGAGGCGGGGTCGGTCTACCGCATCAACGGCAAGGAAGCGCGCGCCAAGGATGTGCAGCTCCTGTTCGCCGACCAGTCCACCGGCGCCCGCTCGCCGTCCATGGTGGGGCAGGGCCGGATCGGCGAGTTGATCCAGGCCAAGCCGCAGGCGCGGCGCGCGCTTCTGGAGGAAGCCGCCGGCATTTCCGGCTTGCACAGCCGCCGCCACGAGGCGGAACTGAGGCTGCGCGCCACCGAACAAAATCTCGAACGTCTCGATGATGTCGTCAGGGAGCTTGAAGGCCAGATAGAGAGCCTGAAGCGCCAGGCACGCCAGGCATCGCGGTTCAAGAACCTGTCGGCCGATATCCGCAAGGCGGAAGCCACGCTTTTGCACCTGCGCTGGACGCTCGCCACAGCTCAGGAAGCCGAGGCGAAATCCGCGCTGGCCGTGGCGACATCCCTTGTCGGCGAACGGGCCGCCAGCCAGATGAACGCTGCCAAGGAACAGGCAATCGCCGCCCACAAGCTGCCCGAACTGCGCGAGGCGGAAGCCGCCGCCGCCGCGGCGTTCCAGCGGCTGTCCATTGCCAAGGCGCAGATCGAGGAAGAAGCCAACCGCATCGCTGCGCGCCAGCGCGAACTCGACCGCCGGCTCGAACAGTTCGACGCCGATATTGCGCGCGAGGAGCGGCTGGTCGGTGAGAATGCCGGTATCCTCGAACGACTGGCCGAAGAAGAGGCCGAGCTCTTCGAGGTCGATGCAAGCGGCGACGAGCGTGAAACGGCCACCCGCGAGGCGATGGACGATGCCGCCGCCATACTCGCCGAAAGCGAGAAAGCGCTTGCCGCGCTGACCGCCGAACGCGCCGAGGTGGCCGCTGCCCGCACCCAGGGCGAACGGGCTTTGCGCGAGGCTGCGGAGCGGCGCGACCGTTTTGCCCGACAATTGGCTGAGGTGGATCGCGAAGCCGGTGAGATCAGAAGCCGGATCGCAGCCCTTGCCGACCCCTCGGAAAAACGCGCTTTGGCAGAAGAAGCGCAGATGTTTCTCGACGAGGCCGAAACGGCCGCGTTCGATGCCGATGCCGCCGTGGCCAACGCACGGCAGGCGGAAGCGGCAGCCCGTCTGCCGCTGCAGGAGGCGCGCGCTGCCTTGGCCGGAATCGAGACCGAGGCGCGCACGCTTGCCAAAATCCTGAGTGCCGGCAGCAGCGATGGTTTTCCTGCCGTGCTCGAACAGATCAGCGTCGAGCGCGGCTATGAGACGGCATTGGGTGCCGCGCTTGGCGACGATCTGGAGGTGCCGCTGGATATGTCTGCGCCCGTCCACTGGCGGACGATCGACGCCGAAGGGTCCGATGCTGCCCTTCCTGCTGGTGCGAAAGCGTTGTCGCAGGTGGTCAAGGCGCCGGCGCAGCTGTCGCGGCGCCTGTCGCAGATCGGCATCGTCGCGCAAGACGAGGGCGCAAAACTGCAGCCCCTGCTTGCCACCGGTCAGCGGCTGGTCAGCCGCGAGGGTGACCTTTGGCGCTGGGATGGGCTGACGGCGAGCGCGGAAGCACCCACGGCGGCGGCCATGCGGCTTGCCCAGAAGAACCGGCTTGCCGAGTTGGACGACGAAGCGGTGGAAGCACGGTCGCGTCTGTCGGATGCCGAGGCAACTCTGGCCGAAGCTGAATCTTCTGTCCGTCTCGGCATCGAAACCGAGCGGCAGGCGCGCCAGAATTGGCGCGATGCGCAGCATCGCCTCGATGCCGCGCGCTCGGCCCTTGCCCAGGCTGAAAAGGCGGCCGGCGAATTGATCAGCCGCCGCGACGCGATTGAAGAGTCTTTGTCTCGCATCGCCGGGGATCACGAGGAAGCTTCCGCCCGGCTGGTCGAGGCGGAAGAGCAATTGGCGTCCGCACCCGATATCGGCGATATTCAGTATCGGCTGGATGCGCTGACGGTCAGGGTGTCGCGCGAGCGCGGCGCGCTTGCCGATGCACGCGCGGCCTTCGAGGGTCTCAGCCGCGAGGCGGAAGCGCGGCGTCGTCGACTCGCAGCCATTGCAACTGAGCGGGCGAATTGGCTGCAGCGTGCCGAAAGTGCCGCGCAGCATGTCGAAGCGCTGCGGGATCGGCGGTCGGAGGCCTTGGCCGAGCGCGAGGAATTGGCCGACGCCCCGGACGAAATCGACCTGCGGCGGCGGGACCTGCTGTCGAAACTTTCCAAGGCGGACGCGGCACGGAAGGATGTCGCCGACCGGCTGCAGGAAGCGGAGACCCGCCAGCAGGCTCTCGACAAAGCGGCGACATCGACCATCCAGGCGCTGGCCGAGGCGCGCGAGTTGCGGGCTCGCGCCGAAGAGCGGCTGACCGCTGCCGACGACCGCCGACGCGAGGCCGAGACGCGCATTCAGGAGGCTCTCAACACGCCGCCCCATATGGTCGCGCGGAATGCCGGGCTCAATCTCGACGATGGCATGCCTGACCCAGCCGAGATCGAAAAACACCTCGAACGGCTCAAGATCGAGCGCGAGCGGTTGGGTGCGGTGAACCTTCGGGCCGAGGATGAGCAGCGGGAATTGACGGAGCGGTTGAACACGCTGGTGTCCGAGCGCGACGATGTGGTCGAAGCGATCCGAAAACTGCGCCACGCGATCCAGGGCCTGAACAAGGAAGGGCGGGAGCGTCTGCTTGCAGCCTTCGATGCCGTCAACGTCCACTTTCAGCGGTTGTTTGCGCATCTGTTCGGTGGCGGCACGGCCGAACTGCAATTGATCGAGTCCGACGACCCGCTGGAAGCCGGGCTTGAAATTCTCGCGCGCCCGCCCGGCAAGAAGCCGCAGACGATGACGTTATTGTCAGGTGGCGAGCAGGCGCTGACGGCCATGGCGCTTATCTTTGCGGTGTTCCTGACCAATCCTGCGCCGATCTGCGTGCTCGATGAGGTCGATGCGCCGCTCGACGATCATAATGTCGAGCGCTTCTGCAATCTGATGGATGAGATGGCGTTAAGCACGGAAACGCGCTTCGTCATCATCACCCACAACCCGATCACCATGGCGCGCATGAACAGGTTGTTCGGCGTCACCATGGCCGAGCAGGGGGTCAGCCAACTGGTCTCGGTGGATTTGCAGACGGCCGAAAGTATTCGCGAAGCGAGTTGAGGCTTCAGGCTGAAGCGGCAGCGTGGTTCTTGTCCGCCTCGGCTTCTTCCGCGAGCCGCACAAGCACGAGCTCGCGCTCCTCGTTGGAAAGAACATCCATCTCGAACAGGTCGAGGCTGGTCATGCCCTCCAGCACCAGAAAGCACATCAGGGCGCGAAGCGGGTCGCGAGCTTCGGATTTCAGGCGATCGAGAAGCCGACGCTTGAACTGGCACAGCGGATCGAGGAAGTGCGGATCGTCGGCCATCGCCGCCAATATGCCGGAGGCAGCGCCTGGCGGTTTTTCACAGAATTCCCGCGAAAATTCGATATGTGCCTGAAGCGCCGTTTTGGGCATGGCGCTGTTAGGGTCGGTCTCGCGCGCCATGGAGACTTCATAGTCGTCCAGATAGTACTGGACGAGCGCCTGCATCAATTTGGCCTTGGTGGGAAAATTGTAGAGCAGTCCGCCTTTGGAGACGCCAGCTCGCTGGGCGACAGCGTCGAGAGAGAGATTTCCGGCCCCAGACTCCCTGGAGACCTCCGCGGCAGCCGCCAGAATTTTCTCACGCGAATTTGTTCGCCGGGCTGTCACATTCCTACCGATCTGCGCCAACATTGGCAATCGACCGGTAATTACAGCACCTAAGGCTGATTGACAATACCGTCCAGACGGTACAGTAAAGCTGGTATCTCGCTCATTGCCAATTTTAAGCTATTATCCGGCCGATGTGCCTACAATTGGACATCGGTTTCCTGGGGGTCCATGTGATTAAGCGCTTTATCATCGCTTTCATTCTTCTCGTCATCGTCTGCGGCGGCATCGTTGGTTTCAACATGTTCAGGAGCCAGGCGATCAACCAGTTCTTTGCCACCATGAAGCCGCCGGCGGTGACGGTTTCGACCATCAAGGTCGCCCCGCAGGACTGGAAGCCCGGTATTGAGACCATCGGCACGGTCGCAGCGTCGCGCGGTGTCGACCTCACGGTCGAAACGACGGGCATCGCCAAGGAAATCCTGTTCACCGCGAACCAGAATGTCCAGCAGGGCGACGTCCTGGTCCAAATGGACGATGCCGTGCAAAAGGCCAATCTGGCTGCCCAGCAGACCCAGGCGTCGCTCGACAAGGTTTCGCTTGATCGGGCGGTCGAGCTTCAGCGGCGCGGTGTTGGTTCTGAATCGACCCTCGACCAGGCTCGCGCGACGGCGTCGGCGTCCGCTTCGCAGGTCGAGAGCCTAAAGGCGGTGCTCGACCAGAAGCAGTTGCGTGCGCCGTTCTCGGGCACCATCGGCATCCCCCAAATCGACAACGGTCAGTATCTCCAGCCTGGAACGATCGTGGCGACGCTTCAAAATCTCGAGACGATGCGCGCGGACTTCACCGTTCCCGAACAACGCCTGTCGGAACTGAAGATCGGTCAGTCCGTCCAGTTCGGCACGACGGTCGGCGACCTGCGCTACACCGGCAAGATCACCGGTATCGACCCCAAGGTCGATCCGTCGAGCCGGCTCGTATCCGTGCGCGCCGAGATTTCCAATCCCGACGGCCAACTCAGCCCCGGCCAGTTCGTTCAGGTGCGCGTCGAACTGCCGGAAGAGCAGGATGTCATCGCCTTGCCGCAGACGGCGATCATCAGCAGCCTTTACGGCGACTATATCTATGCCGTTCGTCCCGCAGGCCAGAAGCCCGCGGCTCAAACGCCTGCGCAGCCCGCGACCTCGGATGCGGCAACTCCTGCCGACAAAGCTGAACCGGCACAGGCGGCGTCATCCCAGCCGGATGCCACGCCCGCGCTCGAGGGCGTGCAGGTATTCGTCAAGACCGGCCGCCGCTCATTGGGCCTGGTGGAAATCCTTGAAGGTGTGAAAGCGGGCGACGATGTCGTGACCGCCGGTCAAAACCGCCTGTCCAACGGCGGTCCGGTGAAGATCGACAACACCATCGATCCGTCCAAGCTGTCGCAGTCGGGAGAAGCATCCAAATGAATTTCTCCGACATCTTCATTCGCCGGCCGGTCCTGTCGGTCGTGCTCGGCCTGATGATCCTGCTCCTGGGCTTCCAGGGCATGTTCAATCTGGCCGTACGCCAGTATCCCAAGGTCGACGAGACGGTCATCACCGTCACCACCACCTATCCCGGCGCCAGCGCTGATCTCATCCAGGGCTTCATCACCTCGCAGATCACGCGCGCCGTCGCGACGACGGAGAATATCGACTACGTCAGCTCGCAAAGCCGACCGTCGGCCAGCATCGTGACCGTCCAGATGAAGCTTGGCTCGAATCCGGACGTGGCACTGACCGAGGTTCTCGCCAAGGTGCAGCAGGTTCGCAGCCAATTGCCGAGCGACGCCGAGGACCCGACCATCGTCAAGGGAACGGGCCAGCAATTCGCCATCATGTATCTGGCGATGCAGAATCCGAACATGTCGTCGGAAGAGCTGACCGAATATATCGAACGCGTTATCCGCCCGCGCATGTCGACCATCGAAGGCGTTGCCGAGGTTCAGGTGCTCGGTGCCGCCAACTATTCGATGCGCGTCTGGATCGATCCGATCAAGCTTGCCTCCCGCAATATCACCGCCTCCGAGGTTCTGACGGCCATCAGGTCATCGAATTTCCTGGCCGCCCCCGGCAAGACACAAAACGAATATGTCGCTCAGTCGATCACCATGCAGTCGACGCTGCAGACGCCGGAAGCGTTTGCCGAGTTGCCTCTAAAGTCCAATGACGGCAACGTCGTCAGACTGCGCGATATCGCTCACGTCGAATTGGCTGCGGAAAGCACCGACACGCGGGTCAATTTCAACGGCGAGCCGGGTACGTTCATCGGCATTTTCCCAACGCCGTCGGCCAACCCGCTGACAACCGCAGCGGCCGTCATCGCAGAACTGCCGGCGCTTCAGTCCAGTCTGCCGGAAGGCATGACCGTAACCATGGTCTACGACTCCACCGAGACGATCAGCGCCTCAATCGAGGAGGTGTTCAAGACGATTGCCGAAGCCGTCGCCATCGTCGTGGTCGTCATCCTGCTCTTCCTCGGTTCGTTCCGATCCGTCCTGATGCCGATCGTCACCATCCCGCTGTCGCTCATCGGCGTGTGCTTCATGCTGTGGTTGCTGGGCTATTCGATCAATCTTCTGTCCCTGTTGGCGATGGTCCTCGCCATCGGCCTTGTGGTCGACGACGCCATCGTGGTGGTCGAAAACATCCATCGCCACATCGAGGAGGGGCTCTCCCCGATGCAGGCGGCGTTCAAAGGGATGCGCGAAATCTTCGGGCCGATCGTTGCTATGACGATCACCCTTGCCGCCGTCTTCGCGCCTTTGGCGTTCACGGGCGGACTGACCGGTTCGCTGTTCAGGGAGTTCGCGCTCACTCTGGCAGGTGCTGTGGTACTCTCGGGCTTCATTGCTATCACCATCACGCCGATGATGTCCGCGCGTTTGCTCAAATCGGGCAATCCAAGCCGATTTGCGGCTTTCGTCGACCGCACCTTCGACCGCCTTGCCAATCGCTATGAGCGGACATTGACAGGCACCTTGAAATATCGGCCAGTCACGCTAATGGTCGTCATCGCGCTGGTCGGGGTAACCGGCTTCATGTTCCTCAACACCTCGAGCGAGCTTGCCCCCGAGGAAGACCAGGGTGCGTTGTTCTCGCTGGTTACCGGACCGCGCTATGCGACCTCCGACTACACCTCGCTCTACACGGACCAGATCTATGAACTGACCAAGGATCTGCCCGAGATGAAGGCCAATTTCTCGATTGTCGGGGCCGACGGCGGCACCAATAGCGGGTTTTCCGTCTTCGCCTTCAAGGATTGGGCGGATCGTACGCGCTCGCAAAAGCAGTTGCAGACCGACATTCAGGCGCGGCTTGCCCCTGTTGCCGGCGTGCAGGCGCTTGTCTTCGCACCGCCTTCGCTGCCGGGTGCCGGCGGCGGCCTGCCGATCTCGATGGTGATCCAGTCGACCGGCGAAGCCAGCCAAGTCTACGAAGTCGCGGAGGAAATCAGGCAGAAGGCCCAGGCCTCCGGCCGCTTCATCGTGGTGCAGAACTCGCTGGCCTTCGACGCTCCGCAGGTGACGGTCAGCATCGACCGCGACCGCGCCGCCGCTCTGAACCTGCCTGTTTCGGAGATCGGGGCTACGCTGAGCCTGCTGGTCGGCGGCAACCAGATCGCGCAGTTCGACCGCGACTCCAACAGCTACGACATCATCATGCAGGTGCCGCAGGAGTTCCGGAACAATCCCGAAAAGCTCGGCCAGTTCTATATCCGCAGCATCAACAACGAAATGGTGCCGCTGTCGGCGGTCGTTTCGGTCTCCACCAACGCTTCGCCGGCTGCGATCGAGCAGTTCAACCAGCTTAATTCCGCAACCGTCTCGGCGCTTCCCTTGCCGGGCGTTACGACCGGCGACGGTCTGGCGGCCCTTGAAGAGGTTGCGGCACCTTTGCTGCCGACCGGCTTCTTCGTCGACTATTCCGGCCAGTCCCGTCTTGAAAAGGAGCAGGGCAGCACGATCATCATCGCGTTTGCCGCTGCCGTGGTTGTGATTTACCTGGTCCTGGCGGCACAGTTCGAAAGCTTCCGCGATCCGCTCATCATCATGATGTCGGTGCCGCTGTCGATCTTCGGCGCGATTGTGCCGCTCAATCTCGGCTTGGGAACGTTGAATATCTACACCCAGGTGGGGTTGATCACACTGATAGGACTGATCACCAAGCACGGCATTCTATTGGTCGAGTTCGCCAACCAGCTCCGCGAGGAGCAAGGGCTCGGCCGCATGGAAGCCATCGTCGCCTCGGCAAAGGTTCGGCTGCGCCCGATCCTGATGACCACCGCCGCCATGGCGCTGGGCGTGGTGCCGCTTATCACGGCAGCGGGCGCGGGTGCTGCGGCACGCTATTCGATGGGTCTGGTCATCTTCTCGGGCATCCTCATCGGAACGATGTTCACGCTTTTGGTCGTGCCGATGTTCTACAGCCTGATTTCGCGCAAGGAACTGAAGGTTCATGCCGAGGCGCCGAATGCTGACCTGATGGCGCAAGCCACGCCGCACGGCAGCCATAGCTAACGCACGACGCACCGAACAAACTGAAACCGCTGCCCAAAGGTGGCGGTTTTCGTTTGATTCGCCGAGAATGCGCCGGCGTTACGCCTTGTTCACGCTGGTATGACGGATTTGATTCAGTAATTGAGATTGGCTGGGGCGCCAGGATTCGAACCTGGGAATGCCGGTACCAAAAACCGGTGCCTTACCGCTTGGCGACGCCCCATTGAGTCGACCGCGGCCCTTATAGGCAGCTTGCACCCAAAGCACAATATTATAGGCGCGCTTTGTGCCTGTGGAAAACGCTGTCACGGATGAGCAAATCGGTCGATCTCAAACAAACTTTGCCCACCGACATTTAATTGAAACGTTTAGATGTTTTACCCCTGAGCGCGCTTGGGTGCATTTTCTCCCCTTGGCTGTTCGGCCTTTTCGCCTTATGAGCATTCTTAAGGCTCTCGAAGAAGCTGCATTTTTTAAGAGCAGTCCTGTTGGGAGGAGGGGGAACGCCAACTAGGGTGGGTTTAGGGGTTTTACTGATTGATGCTCGAAAAACAAAAAGAGAAGTACCGTAACTATATCCAGAGGCTATCACAGGATGCCGACGTTTCCGCTGGCGATGTCCGTCAGGTCATCTACGCGAAGCTTCAAAAAGCCAATGAGGATATGATCTCCAAGAACAGGGATTCTTTCGGAGACGATTACGTTGAACTCCTCCGCCGGGCTTTATCGGAAACCATTGCGGAAAATGAAGCTCGATACGACACCGGCACCAATTCGACAGCCGAACCCGATCCGATAGACGAACTCCATCAGTCCACGGTCGCCGATGAAGCACTGGCCCACGATGCAGGCGAATACAACGAGACCGAACCGGTCACGTATGCCACCCCTCAACTGTCCGGCACGCCAGCGGCCTCCAAGCCGCGCTTCAACCAGTCTGTTTTGATCGGGTTGGCTTTGGGCGCGCTCGCGACGATCGTGATTCTCTACGGCCTCACCGCTTCGGGTATTGCATCCGTATCGTTTAACGGGCAGCAGATCGCGCGCAACAGCTATGTCACGACGGCTTACGCCGAACAGGAACCCCAAGTGCAGGTGGCGCGCGATTATCTCGTTAAGGTGCGCGATGCCGTTATCGCCATGCAAAAGAAAGACGCTGCGGCGGTGACGAAAGTTGCCGGTAGCAAGCTTGTTCCCCTGAAGGCGCTGGACCGCAAGTTGGCCTCGCAGTTGCCGAAGAGCCTGCCGACCGGAACGCAGGTGTCGGTCAGGGCCAACGACAAAGGCTATAAGATACTGCTCGATTCACCGCTCTGTTCCACAGTCGAATTGGCGGATATCGCCCTTGTCGATCCCGTCAGGAAACGCGTTGGATTGGGCTGTACGCATTTTGGCATGTGGAATGCTGGTGGCGCCAAGTTCTGAAACGCTTTCGCCTGCAATGACATCAGTGGGTTACATAAATGTGGTGACTGAACTGCCGTCACCAGGCCGATAGTCGGCATAATGATCGAGACAAAATCCGCATCTTTGCTCCCGAGGCTCAGATGCGCAATGCGAGGTTGCGAATGAAAGGCATTATCCTGGCGGGTGGTAGCGGCACCCGGCTTTACCCCCTCACCATTGCGGTTTCGAAGCAGGCGCTCCCCGTTTACGACAAGCCGATGATCTACTATCCGCTCAGCGTGCTGATGCTGACCGGCATTCGCGAGATCCTCATCATCTCAACGCCACGCGATCTGCCCGTCTTCAAAGGACTTCTCGGCGACGGCAGCGACTTCGGCATTTCTCTGACCTATGCCGAACAGCCCAAGCCGAACGGCTTGGCCGAAGCGTTCATCATCGGGCGCGAGTTCATTGGCGACGGCAATGTCGCGATGATTCTGGGCGACAACATCTATTTCGGCGAAGGGCTTTCCACCATCTGCAAGTCTGCGGCCGCCCGCACATCGGGGGCGTCGGTGTTTGCCTACCACGTCGAGGATCCGCAACGTTACGGCGTGGTCAGCTTCGAGAAGGATACCGGCAAGGCCTTGAGCATCGAGGAAAAGCCGACCGAGCCCAAGTCCAACTGGGCGGTGACCGGCCTGTATTTTTACGACAACGAGGTCGTCGATATCGCAGCATCGATCGAGCCGTCCGAGCGTGGCGAGCTTGAAATCACCGCTATCAACAATGTCTATCTCGAACGCGGCGCCCTGCATGTCCATCAGCTTGGGCGCGGGTATGCCTGGCTCGATACCGGTACGGTCGACAGCCTGCACGAGGCATCGTCCTTCGTGCGCACGATCGAGCATCGTCAGGGCGTCAAGATCGCCTGTCCCGAGGAGATCGGACTTGAACTGGGTTGGTTGAGCGGCGATCAGGTGCTGGCGAGAGCCCAGCAATTGGGCAAGAACGAGTACGCGATGTATCTGCGCCGCCGCGTTCGCGAACTGGCATAGGAATTTTCATGACCGAAATCAGAAGCCTGGGCCTGAATGGCGTCTTCGAGATCGTCCCCAAGAAGTTCGGCGACGATCGCGGGTTCTTTTCCGAGACCTACAACAGCAAGATCCTGAAGGAAGCCGGTATCGACCTGACCTTCGTGCAGGACAACCACTCTTATTCAGCCGCTAAGGGCGTGTTGCGCGGTCTGCACTATCAATTGCCGGATATGGCGCAGGACAAGCTCGTTCGCGTCATTAAGGGTGCGATCCTCGATGTCGCGGTCGACATCCGCAAGAGTTCGCCGACCTATGGACAATGGATTTCGCTTGAGGTCTCGGCGGAGAAATGGAACCAGATTCTGGTCCCCAAGGGCTTTGCCCATGGCTTCGTCACGCTCGTGCCGGATACCGAAGTGATCTACAAGGTAACAGAACTTTATTCGCCTGCGCATGACAGGTCGATTAGGTTCGACGATCCTCAGATCGGCATCGAATGGCCGCTGCCTGCTTCGGAACTGCAATTGTCGGCAAAGGACAGCGCCGCGCCGTTCCTTGCCGCCGCCGAAACCTTTGAGTGATCGCAAGGACGGATGCACATGAATTTTCTTGTTACCGGCGGTGCAGGATTTATCGGATCGGCAGTATGCCGCCATCTTTGTTCCGATCCCGCAAACACCGTCGTCAATGTCGACAAGCTGACCTATGCCGGCAACCCGGCTTCGCTGCGCCAGATCGAGAATTATCCGAACTACCGGTTCGTCCAGGCGGATATCGGCGACACCCCGACGATTCTCGAGACGCTGCGGAACAACGAGATCGACGTGGTCATGCACCTGGCCGCCGAAAGCCATGTCGACCGTTCCATCGACGGCCCGGGCGAATTCATCGAGACCAATGTGGTGGGAACCTTCCGCCTGCTCGATGCAGCGCTGACCTATTGGCGCGCTCTGGCTGAGCCCGCGAAATCGCGCTTCCGCTTTCATCACATCTCAACCGACGAGGTTTTTGGCGACCTGCCCTTCGACAGCGGCATCTTCACCGAGGAGACGCCTTACGCGCCGTCCTCGCCCTATTCGGCGTCGAAGGCGGCATCCGACCATCTCGTTCGCGCCTGGCACGAGACTTATGGACTGCCCGTCGTGATTTCGAATTGCTCGAACAATTACGGGCCGTTCCATTTCCCCGAAAAGCTCATCCCGTTGGTCATCCTCAATGCCCTGGATGGCAAATCGCTGCCGATCTACGGCAAGGGGGCGAATGTGCGCGACTGGCTGTTTGTCGAAGATCACGCCCGCGCGCTTGCCCTCATCGCTACCACCGGCAAGAACGGCGAGAGCTACAATGTCGGCGGCCGTTCCGAGCGTACCAATCTCGATGTGGTGCGCAGCATCTGCGCCATTCTCGACAAGAAGCGTCCTCTTCGAACCGGCAGCTACGCTGATCTCATCACCTATGTGAACGATCGTCCAGGCCATGACCGGCGTTATGCCATCGACGCCTCCAAGATCGAGCGCGAACTCGGCTGGAAGCCGCAGGAGACATTCGAGACCGGCCTGGAACGGACCATCGACTGGTATCTCGCCAACGAATGGTGGTGGGGTCCGCTGCGCCGTGAAAAATATTCCGGCGAGCGCCTTGGCACCGTGACGAAGGACGTCGCATGAAAATCCTGGTCACCGGCCGTGAAGGACAGGTCGTCACCAGCCTGATCGAGCGTGCAGGAACACTCGACGGCGTCGAGGTGGTCACCGTCGGCCGTCCAGAGTTCGACCTTGCCGATCCGGCGAGCGTCGAACGGGTTATCGCTGACATCAGTCCCGACATCGTCGTGTCGGCTGCGGCTTACACCGCCGTCGACCTTGCGGAGGATGAGCGCGATCTCGCCCATGCGGTGAATGCCGAAGGGGCAGGCGCCGTTGCGCGCGCGGCAGCAAAAGCGGATATCCCCATCATCCATCTGTCCACCGATTATGTCTTTGCCGGCAACAAGGACGGTGAGTATCTCGAAAGCGACCCGACAGGCCCGATCGGCGTCTATGGGCGCACCAAGCTTGAAGGTGAGAGAGCCGTTGCTGAAGCCAATGCGCGCCATGTCATCCTGCGCACGGCCTGGGTCTACAGCCCGTTTGGCAAGAACTTCGTCAAGACCATGCTGCGTCTTGCGGCGGATCGCGACGAACTGACGGTCGTCGGCGACCAGTGGGGCAACCCGACCTCTGCCTTGGACATCGCCGATGCCGTCCTTCACATTGCCAGATCAGATCGCTTGACCAAAGGAACGGACGGTTTTGGCGTGTTCCATCTCGTTGGAACCGGAAAGACCAACTGGAGCGGATTTGCCCGCCACGTTCTGGAAACCAGCGGCCGGTTGGGCGGCCCGACGGCCGATGTTCGCGACATTGCGACGTCGGATTACCCGACCAAGGCGCAGCGGCCGGCCAATTCCTGCCTTTCGACCGACAAATTGTTCGACACCTATGGCTGGCGCGCTCCCGACTGGCGGATATCTGCGGACTATGTTGTCGAGCGCTTGGTGAGGGTCTGAGCTTGAAACTGCCTGCACTTGTCGAGGCAGGTGATGTTAGAAACTTCAGAGGGGAAGATAATGTCCTTCCCACCGGATGCGCAGATTAAACCTCTTGAACCGAACAGGGCGCAGCCGCGTGACCGAGCGACATCCGCTGCAACACCGCAGCGGTCGGGTATGGCGCGCTTTGCATCGCGGCTGCGGAGTTATGTCGGCTACACCTGTGTGCTCAAGCCGATGGCCGGGCTTGAACAGGTCGGCCAGGAAGCGCGCTCCTGGCGCGTGGTCGATGAAGACGCCTATTTCGAAGTGTCGTGGACGGCGCAGTCCTGGCTGCGGTCTGGCCATTACCGCCTTAAGCTACGCGGGCTCAAAGGGCTGCGCGACAGCACCGCACCTTCCGCCTGGGTCGATACCGGAGTGCGCAGTTCCGGCGTTTCAGCCCTGCGCCGGTCCGCTTTCAGCACAACGACCGCCGCTGTGAACCTGCTGCTGACTTCCGGCGCGCGACGTGTTCTGCTCGATCCCGGTAGCAAGGATGCGGTTTTCTCCTACCGCTCCGCTGCTCTGCGCAGGTTGACGCGGCCGGAATATTACATGCGGCTGGCGCTCGGCGCGTTGGTTGCACGCCAAACCGGCAATCAGCCGATCGCGAGCAGCCTTTCGCTGGTAGTGAGAACCTTGCGACATGGTGGATTGCGCAAACTCGCCGCCGATCTGCGCCGGATAGATCAGGGAGGGCAATTCGCTGCCGTCGACTATCAGCGTTGGATCGAGCGCAACGACACCTTCGGGCCGGCCGAGCAGGAATTGATGAAGCGCCGTCTCGCGGGACTGGCAAGCAAGCCGCTGATCTCCATCGTCATGCCGGTCTACAACACGCCGGAGGACGTGTTGCGCGCCGCCGTGGACAGCGTGGTCGCCCAGGCTTACGAAAACTGGGAACTCTGCATCGCCGACGACTGCTCCAGCATGCCGCATGTGCGGCCGCTTCTGGCGGAACTGGCGGGCGGCGAACCGCGCATCAAGCTGGCTCTTCGGGCTGAAAACGGTCGTATTGCCAAGGCCAGCAACTCCGCACTGGAACTCGTCTCGGGCGAATGGACGGCACTGTTTGACCATGACGATCTGTTGGCGCCCACCGCGCTTGCCGAGGTGGCCTTGCTCGTCGGGCAGCATCCGGATGCCGAGATCATTTATTCCGACGAGGACAAGATCGCCGGCAACGGCGTGCGCTACGAGCCCTATTTCAAGCCGGAATTCTCCCGCGAAATGCTGCGGTCGCAGAATTATTTCAACCATCTCACTGTCTATCGCACAGAAACGCTGCGGGCCGTTGGTGCGTGGCGCCCAGGGTTCGAAGGCAGCCAGGATTTCGACTTAAACCTCCGCATCTTCGAGCGCGTCGATCCCGCAAACATCCATCACATCCCGAAAATCCTCTACCATTGGCGCGCCCTTGACGGGTCGACGGCGCTGGATGGGGCGGAGAAAAGCTATGCGCGTGAAGCGGGCAAGCGGGCTTTGGAAGAACATCTCGCCCGATTGAAGATCGATGCAAAGGTCGAAGCCGTTCCGGGCGCGGCCGTCTACCGGACCCTGCATGCCGTTTCAGAACCGCCGCCGCTGGTCAGCATCATCATCCCGACGCGGGACCGGTGGGAGCTCTTGCGGAACTGCGTGGACTCGATCCAGCAGAAGACGAGCTACTCCCGCTATGAAATTCTGATCGTCGATAATGATTCCGTGGAGCCGGAGACGAAGGCCTATTTGGGCGCGGTCGTCACTGATCCCAAAGTGCGTGTGCTTCCCTATCGCGGTGCGTTCAACTTTTCGGCGATCAACAACTCCGCCGTGTCACAGGCGAACGGCTCCATCGTGGCGCTTGTCAATAACGACATCGAGGTCATTTCGCCGGATTGGCTCACCGAAATGGTGTCGTGGGCGCAACAACCCGATATCGGTTGTGTGGGTGCGAAGCTCTATTACGCCAATGATACCATCCAGCATGCGGGGGTGATCCTTGGCATCGGCGGTGTCGCAGGCCATTCGCACAAATCCTTCCCGCGCTACCACGAAGGCTATTTTTCCCGCCTTCGTATGGTGCAGAACCTGTCTGCGGTAACCGGCGCCTGCCTTGTCGTCCGCAAGGCGATTTATGAGCAGGTCGGCGGGCTGGAGGAAGCCAGGCTCGCCATTGCCTTCAACGATGTCGATTTCTGCCTGAAGGTGAGGGAAGCGGGATATCTCAACGTCTGGACGCCTTTTGCCGAGCTTTATCATCTGGAAAGCGAAAGTCGCGGCGCGGAAGACAATTTCGAGAAGCAAGACCGGTTCAACGCCGAAGCCGACTTTATGCTTGGCCGATGGTCTCTGGCCAACGATCCGTACTACTCCCCAAGCTTGACGCTGGACCGCGAGGATTTTTCATTGTCAGCAGTGAGAAAGCGGGTCTGGCCCACGACTATGGACGCTGGTCGATGATCGATATGGCATCGGTCCGAGTACTGCCTGAAAGATGTTCTCGATCAACGTCTTGTGGTGAACAAGGCGCGTTTTTCCGCATACGAAAGAACAGGTCGCTTTCATGATCGGTTCACCGAAGAAATCGAAAATTGCCATTGCCGCCATCTTCAAGAATGAAGGTCCATACATTCTCGAATGGCTGGCCTTCCATCGGGCGATGGGTGTCGAGAATTTCATTATCGCAGAAAATGGAAGTTCCGACGGGTCGCTGGAACTTCTTTCGGCGTTGCAAAATCTGGGCATCGTGACGTTTATGCCTTATCAAGGAACAGCGGGGAGCCCGCCCCAACTTTCCGCCTATTCCGAGATACTTGGACGATACAAAGAGTCGGCGGATTGGCTGGCCTTCATCGACGCGGATGAGTTTATCTTTCCATCTGCGGATTGCAATTCTATTCCGGATTTTCTCGGCATCGTCGATGAGCATATTGGTGCGATCGCACTCAACTGGGCTACCTATGGCTCCTCATTTCGAGATGTCCCCGGAACGGGAATGGTTATTGAGCGGTTTGTTCGTCGTGCGAAAGAACGCCACGCGATCAATCATCACTATAAGAGTATCGTCAGGACAACGGCAGTGTTGGACACCGGAGACAATCCGCACGTCTTTAGATTGAAGCAGGACTTCGACATGCGTCATGGGAATGGCGCACCGGTTCTCAGCCATCCCCGCCACGGCGCCGGGCTTAGCCAGACCGTTCACTGGTCCCAGTTGCGGCTGAATCATTATGTGGTGAAATCCAAGGCGGAGTTCGACCACAAAAAACAACCGAGGGGACGGGCCACGACGTCCAAAGCCGTGCGCGATGATCGTTTTTATTCAGCACACGACCTCAACGATGTCTACGATCCTGCGCCTTCGTGGCTGGTTAAAGCGACACGACAGGAGATGAGCGGCCTACGCAGCAGGCTGCTGGAAGCCGGCTGTCCTAAGCGGCTGGTCCATCTCGATGAGAACTTGGAACCTCTTGCCCCTCTACGTCCTGTCTTAAAGAAGGGAGAGGGGCAGGGGCGGCTGGAGAGCATCGCGATCGAGGACGGCATGTTGAAGTTGAGAGGATGGGCGCTCAAGCCGCGTGGCGAAGCCCCGCAGTCCTTTGCCGTAGCTCTTGGCGGGAACTCGATCGAGGGCTTTCTCGTAGAACGTTTTTCACGCGGTGACGTCTCCAGACAATTTCCCAGCGTTGAAAATGACAGCGGCCTTTTGATTTCGATCCCATTGGATAGACTCTCCTATGACGTGCAATCCAACCCGCAACTCACGGTGAGTTCGCCAGATGGAGGATTTACACTGGTCAACGCGGCGACCGCTGTTTTGCCGCCGCAATTGCTTCCCTGATATTAATTGTTTCTCCAAAGTTACAAAGATTTATTGAGATGACACAATTCGGTTTCCTGTATCGACTAGCTAATTTTTGTCGGAAAAGCGCCACGCTGACGCCGGTATTGAAGAATTTTGCGCCAGAGCTTTGGCGAACTGGCCGCCCGGGGTGGATTAAAAACATTTCCGCGGTTTTAAAAGGGTTGAGGGTCTTGCCGCAGTGCAGCAAATTTTGCTTTGATGTATCGCTGGGCCGTATAAGAGTTGGTGGGCCTGTGGCGATGGTAGCAAACTGATGGCAACGAGATCCTCACTGAATACACCCCCAGCAGACCAGGATGGGATGGCTGCTTCCCGCGCCGCCCATGATGCAGTCCTTGCAAATGTGATGTCGCGTATCGCCTTCATGCGGCCGCGCTATATGGCTCGCTCGGCCTGGCAAGAGCATGTACCATTTGCATTTTGGATGATTGAGGCCCTTCAGCCCGATGTCGTCGTGGAATTGGGCGTCCACACAGGCGTGTCCTATTTTTCCATGTGCCAGGCGGTTGAGCGTCTCGAAATCGATGCGCGCTGCTTTGGCGTCGATACCTGGAAGGGTGACGTCCACGCGGGCTTCTATGACGAAGATGTCTTTGAGCAGGTTCGAAGCCACAACGACAAATATTATTCCGGATTCTCGCGGCTGGTGAAAAGCACATTCGACGACGCGCTCAAGCACTTTTCTGATGGAATGATTGATCTTCTCCATATTGACGGGCTGCACACCTTCGAGGCGGTGGAGCACGACTTTGAAGCCTGGCTTCCGAAACTCTCCAAACGCGCCGTCGTGATGATGCATGACACGAATGTTCGCGAGAAGGATTTTGGCGTTTTCCGTCTTTTCGAGCAGTTGCGGACCAAATATCCGAATTTCGAATTCGTCCACGGTCATGGGCTGGGGGTGCTCGGTGTCGGCACAAACCAGACGGCTCGTTTGAGAGAACTCTTCACCATCGGGGCCAACGATGCCGACCGGCGAATGGTCCGCGATATTTTTGTGCGTCTGGGCCGATCCTGCGCCGATGCTTTTGAAGCGGAAAATTCAGAAAAAAGACTGGATGAGCTGAAAAAAGAGATCGCGCAACGCGATGAAGCTTTGAAAAATTTGGATGACGACTTAGCGGCTGAGCGGAAAGACAAAGCCGTTATCCGCGACGAGGCCGCTGACCTTCAGGCTCTCATTGACGAGCGGACGCACCAAATCAACGATTTGAACTTCTCGCTTCAAGAAAAAGAGTCATCGTTTCAACTGCTGAACGCCGAACATCAGGCCACTCTGCAGAAGAAAGCGGCCATTCAGGATCGCCTTGCGACGCTAGAGGCTGAACTTGAAGCCGTGCGGTCCGCTGGCTCCGTGGAGCTTGAAGACGTCAAGCTCAAGCTCGATCAACGCGATGCCCAACTGGCAAAATTGAGCGAAGAATATGACGAAAACCGCAGGCAGAATGCTTCCCTTCAGGAGCAGTTGACCAAGGCCGAGGCTGAATTGCGCAAGGCAGCGGCCGGCGAAGTTCAGTATAAGGCTGAACGCCTGGAGCGGCTGAATGAGGGGCGCCTGCGCGAAGCCGAGCTGCAAAGCGCCCGCGACGAGGTCTTGGAGCGTGACGAACGTCTGTCCAAGCTGAACGAGGAGTACAAAGAGGTCTCCCGGCAGAAGACGGAAATCAGGGAAAAGCTGAAAGAGGTCGAAACCGACCTGTTGTCGTTACAGAGCAATTTTGCGGCCCAGTCTGCCGAACTCGCGCAGGCCAAATCCTCTCTGACAGAGAAAGACGCCGCCTTCTCCAAACTGAACGGCGAATATAACGAGGTTCGGCGCCGCAAGACGGCGATCCAGGACAAGCTGACCAAGGTCGAGGGCGAGTTGCTGGCGGCGCAGAACAACGTCACAAGCCAGTCAGCCGAGCTTGCCGAACGTCTGCGCGAACTGGACGAGCGAAATGCCGAGCTCCAGAAGACCAAATCGGCGCTTGAAGAAAGAGATGCCAGCCTCTCCAGGCTGAGCGAGGAACATCAAGAGGTTCGTCGCTTGAGGAAGGCGATCCAGGACAAGCTGACCAAGGTTGAGGGCGAACTTCAGCAATCGCTCAGCGACAATACGGCCCGATCTGCTGAACTGATGGAGCGTTCGGACGCGTTGGAAAAGCGCACGCTTGAACTAGAACAGACCAAGTTTCAGCTCGGCGAGAGAGAAGCCGATCTCTCCAGGCTGACCCACGAGCTTACCGAGGTTCAACGTCAGAGGAAGGCGATTCAAGACAAGCTGACGAAGGTTCAGGCAGAGCTCGAAGCCGTCTCGGCGGAGCACCAGGAAAAAATCGCCCGAAAGCAGGAAGAGCTCGGCAAGCTTCATAAAACATATGCCGATACCGAGTGGCGCCGGGGAGAACTGGAATCGCTTCTCGGACAAGAACGGGAGTATGTCGAATCCATCCGGCAAGAGCTGATGATGGCCCGTCAGGAACGTTCGAATGCGGAATGGCGACGCGGCGAACTGGAAACGCTGCTGCATCATGAGCAGATCAGCGTCGAGCGGCTGTCCAACGAGCTCGAAGCGGCGCGCGATGAGCGACAGGCAATCGAAGTCAAACTTGCCGACCACGAGCAGGCGTTCCGCAAGTTGCAGGATGAGGCGCAGGCGTTACGGCAGGACATTGCCCGGCTGGAAGAGGAAAATCAGCGTCTCGGCGTCAGCTCGAGGGAACTTGTCCTCTTGCGGGATAAGCTGTCGCACACCGAAAGTGCTCTCGCCCAACGCCAGCTCGAGACCGAACAGACCGCGGCCGAGTTATCGGAAGCGCGGAATGAAATCAAGCGGATGACTGCCCTGCAGGACGAGAGCAGGAAAGTGGCCGACGGTTTGAAAGAACATGTCGAGGTCCTCTTTGCCGATCTGAAAAGCAAGCAGGCAAAAACTGCGGCTGACGAAGCAGCCCACAAAGACATGGCGATGAAACTCCAGGCGCAACTCGATCAGATAGATGCGTTGAAGGGCGAGATTGAGGAAACGCGGTCGGTTGCTTCGGGACTTCGCGAGGCGAAGGAAAAGGCGGCAGCCGAGAATGATCGGCTGGAGGCCAAGCTCAAGGAACGTTTCGAAGAGATTGCGACGCTGACACGAATGATTTCGGACAACCAGTCCGAGAGCCGCCGTACGGTCGCGCGGCTGGAGGCCCAAACCCGCCAGAGCGCAGCAAAGCTGAAACATTTGCAGGTCGTTGCAGCAAAAGAGATGGGAAATGCTGTCGCGTCACTTCTCAATGGCGGACAGTGGCGTTTCATGCCAGGTAGAATGCGCCTCAAGCGGCAAATGGAACTGGTCCGAAAATCCGGGTTGTTTGATGCGGAGTGGTATCTCAGTCACTATGAAGACGTGGCGCGGGCGGGGATAGATCCACTGCTGCATTATGTGGTATTCGGCGCCAAGGAAGGGCGAGAGCCCAACTCGATACTGGCAAAAGCCAGAGGCGACCAATAATCGGGAAGAAATGCCGCAAGGTATACGCAAATGAAGAAGCGGGCGGATAACGCTCTGCCGAAGCTGAGGTATAGTATAGTGCGGTCTTAGAGTATGCGGCGTCGGACTTTTACCGGTTCCTGTAAGCTGCTCCCGAAGCGGGGACCTGGATCCGGAGTAATTGTCTAGGCATCTGAATTCGCAAGGCGGATGAGGCGACCGAACTCTGATGTAGACTTGAAAATCTTGACCGGTAACGGTGGCGCGTGCGGAGGGGCCGCGGCTACCACCGATACTCGCGGTGATGGGACAAAGGCGTGTCATGAAGAATGTGGATCGCGAACGCGGCGTTATCGAGGCATCGGGCCTCTTCGACCGCAACTGGTACTTGGCGCAATATCCGGACGTTGCCGCATTGGGCATGGACCCTTTGGAGCATTTCCTGACGTTTGGCGCGCTTCTGCGACGAAATCCCAACCCAGGGTTCAATACCAGGCAGTACCTCGAAACCAATCCCGATATCGCACGTACCGGGATCAATCCGCTTTTTCATTTCCTTTCGCTGGGAGAAAAAGCAGGACAAAAGCCGGTCGCCGTCAATGGATCGGCGCCTGCGGAAAAACCCATCATCGTTGCCTTTCAGGAGCCGAAAAAAGATATCGCGTCTCAGCACAAAAGCCATGTCGCGAATGGTGTGGCGGAAGGGGCCATCGCAGCTTCCTTTTCGAAACTGTCCAACTTGGACGATCACAAATTGATCGTGAGGGCGGGGTTGTTCGATCCGGAATGGTACCGGTCGGAATACCCTGATGTTGCCCGTGGCGGTGGCGATCCCGTGCGGCATTTCCTGCGACATGGCGCTCGCGAAGGCCGGGATCCAGGTCCCGCCTTCAACACCAAATGGTATCTCTCCCGCTATCGCGACGAGATGATCCACGATAATCCGCTGATCAACTATCTTCGCCATGGCTATCAGAATGGACATGATCCTTATCCTAGCGTCGACTTCGACGTGTGGTGGCGCGCTTTTCGGCAGCCCTTGCGCGACAGAGCGCTGTCGGGAAGCCGTTTGCAAGCTGATGGTTATGCCAATCTCTCCGGGGTCAATGAGCGTCTCCGCCAAGCTACGGAAATGCCGGCCATCATCGTCCCGGTCTACAACGCTGCGGAGGAAACCGACGCCTGTATTCAATCCATTCTTCGCAATACGAGGCTTAACTATCGTTTGATCGTCGTCGACGACTGCAGCCCCGATGCGAGCGTTCAGACCACGCTGGCAAAATATCGTGGCATCGACCAGGTCGAGATTCATCGCAACGAGAAGAATCTCGGCTTCTCCGGCACCATCAATCGCGGCATCGAACTGGCCGGCCGTTCCGATGTCGTCTTCCTGAATTCCGATACGCTCGTAACGCCCAACTGGTTGGACAAGCTGCGGTTCGCAGCCTACTCCACGGAGAAGACGGGAACCGTCACGGCCGTTTCCAACAATGCGGGCGCGTTTTCCGTCCCGCAAAGCGGCACCAACGAGATGCCGGCTCATTTGTCGCTGGATGACTATGCGCGCGCCATCGCACAGACCTCGCTGAGGCTTTATCCGACAGCACCCACCGGCAACGGTTTTTGCCTCTATGTCCGGCGAGATTGCATCGATGAGGTCGGCACGCTCGATGCCGCGGCCTTCCCGCGCGGCTATGGCGAGGAAAACGATTTCTGCATGCGCGCCGGCCGCAAGGGCTGGCGCCATATCATCGATGACGCGACGTTCATCTATCACGTTCGTTCCGCGAGTTTCGGCTCTGAAAAGGACGGACTGATGCAGCAGGGGCGCAGCGTCGTCGATGCGCGCTATCCCGAATACACGAGCCAGGTGCGCGAGTTCGTCCGCGCAGAACCGCTGAAGCTCGTTCGTGAAAGAGTGTCCGAGACGCTGAAGGCGCTGGAAAGCCGTCAGGCCGCGGTTAAGCCGCGTATCATGTATGTGCTGTCGACGAAAACCGGCGGTACCCCCCAAACAAACCAGGACCTCATGGGCGCGATAGATGGGCGGTATGAGACGTTTGTCCTGCGCTGTAACTCAAGCACGATCAAACTCTTCCTGTTCCAGAATGGCGTATACACCGAGATCGAGCGCGCGATGCTTGGCGCGAGTATCCATGCGTTTCCTCACACCAGCAGAGAATATGACGACATCGTCTCACTATGGATGACGCGCTATGCCATCGATCTGGTCCACATCCGCCATATTGCCTGGCACGGACTCGGACTCGTAAAAGAGGCCAAGACGCTGAACATCCCGGTCATTTTCTCCTTCCATGATTTTTACTCGGTCTGCCCAAGTGTAAAGCTGCTCGAAAACGATAACCGGTACAATGCGGGCAAGTGCAGTCCCTCGCATGCCGAATGCAAGAAGGAGCTTTGGGACGTCAGGGATTTCCTCGCGCTTCCCGAAGACGGCATTGACCATTGGAAGGCGATGTTTGGCGAGATGCTGTCACAATGCGACGGCTTCATCACCACTGACAGCTCCGCGAGGGAGATCGTCCTCGAAAATTACCCCAATCTTGCCGACAAGCCGTTTGAAATCATCCCGCATGGGCGCGACTTTGACAAATTCAGCCTTCTCGCTGCGCCTCTGGAGCCTGGCGAGAAACTACGCATTCTCCTCCCGGGTAACATCGATGCCCCCAAGGGCTCTGAGATTGTCTTTGCGCTGTCGGCATTCGCCCGCCAACACGGCTTCGAGTTTCACATCATTGGCTCGGCGCAAGGCAGCCTCGTTCAGGCCGGACCTGGTGGAGAAACCCTTGAAGGCGTTGTGCTGCACGGACCTTACGAGCGCGATGCGTTCGGAATGCTGGTCGCCCGCATCAAGCCGCATATCGGCGCGGTTTTGTCGATCTGGCCGGAAACTTTCTGCCATACGCTGACCGAATTGTGGTCGTGCGGCCTGCCGGTCATCGGCTTCGATATTGGGGCTGTCGGCCAACGCATCAAGGACAGCCAAGCAGGCTGGGCGATTCCAGAGATGACGGCTGACGCGGTGCTTAAGACGCTCGATGCGATTCGCAGCACGCCGACGATGCTGATCGAGGCCATTGGTGCTGTGGACCGCTGGCAGAAAGGCCTCGGCGCTTCTCGCGACTGTGCCGCCATGGCAGAGGATTATGCCGCTGCATATGCCGATATCGAGGCTCGCAACCATGCGCACATTCCAGGTGTGGCGGGCGCCTCAGCAGGTAATATTTCGCTCGACGGGCGTAACGTGGATATCGTCCAGTACGACGTCGATGTCGTCATTCCAGTCTACAACGCCTTGGATTTCACCAAGGATTGCCTGGCATCCATCCAGCGCCATAACGATGGCCTGCGGGTTCGAAGCTTCGTGGTCAATGACGGGTCGGATGCCGAAACCACACAGTGGCTGCGCGAATTCTGTGCCGACAAACCCGACTTCGTGCTGAAAGAGCATGAAGTCAACAAGGGTTATACGAATGCCGTCAATACAGGCTTGATGGCTTCGACTGCAGAGTACGTCATCACACTCAACAGCGACACGGTCGTCACCAATGGATGGCTTGCCGGCATGATCCGCTGCATGCTTTCAGATGAACGTATCGGCATATGTGGGCCGCTTTCCAATGCTGCGACGTGGCAAAACGTGCCGCATCTCTACGCCGACGACGGAAGTTTCGCCATCAACGACATCCCTGATGGTCTGAATGCGGACGAGATGGCTGCGTTGGTCGCGCAGGCGAGCGCTCGCATCTATCCGCGAACGCCATTCGTCAACGGTTTTTGCTACATGATCAGGCGTTCGGTGGTGGATGCGGTGGGTTTCATGGACCCAATCAGCTTTCCCATCGGTTACGGCGAAGAAAACGACTATTGTATACGCGCTGCGGATGCGGGCTTCCAACTTGCCTACGCCGATGACGCCTATGTTTTCCATGCCAAATCGAAAAGCTTCGGCCACGGCAAACGCAAAAAACTCGGGCGGGACGGCGCCGCTGCCTTGCGCGCCAAACACGGTGTCGAACGCGTCGAAGCCTTGATCGAATCGGTCAAAGTCACCGACCTTATGGATTCGATCCGAAAGCGCGTTGTGGATGCATTGGCGGTTCGGAAACAGCAGCGTCAGCGGCTCCGAAATGCCAATGATCTGTCCGTGCTGTTTCTGCTTCCGGTTCGCGGCGGCGGCGGTGGTGTTCATTCCGTCGTGCAGGAAGTCATGGGCATGCGCCGTATTGGCGCCAATGCAGCTGTCGCTGTCAGAAACGAGGATATCGAGTATTATTGGTCGCAATACAACGACATAGCCGACGTCCGGCAGTTGTTCTTGGGGTTCGACGGTGACGATCTCGCTGATATAGCGGCGTCGTATGACGTGGTTGTATCAACGATCTTCACCTCTGTTGTTCTCCTCAAGAAGATCAGCGATAAAAATCCAGAGGTTCTTCCAGCCTATTATATTCAGGATTATGAGCCGCTTTTCTGGAAGCCGACAAAACCTCAATGGATACAAGCAAAGGAATCTTACGAACTCGTGCCTCAGGCACTCTGCTTCGCCAAGACCCGGTGGCTTACGGAAAAGGTGTTTGCCGAGCACAATGTGGAAGTGCGTAAGGTAGAACCTAGCATCGACCATGAGGTTTATAAGCCGTCGACCGAACCTCGTGGCGATGAGTTGATCGTCTCGGCAATGATCCGTCCGCGTACGCCGCGACGCGGCGCTGCCAGAACCATGCGGGTTCTCTCACGCCTGCATCAGAGATTTGGCGAGAAGATCAAGATTCATATCTTTGGCTGCGAGGAGTTCGATCCGATCTTCGAGGAACTTGAGCGTGGGTTCCCGTACATAAACCACGACATCATAAAGCGGCAGCAGGTGGCCGAGATTCTTGGTACCTCGGACGTGTTTCTTGACCTTTCCGATTATCAGGCGTTTGGCAGGACCGGACTGGAGGGAATGGCTTGCGGCTGCGTGCCAGTACTGCCGGTCGTCGGCGGAGCGGACGAGTATGCTGTCGACGGTTACAATTCCATCGTCGTCGACACCAAGGACGAAGATGCTGTTTTTGATCGCGTCTGTAAACTTCTTGATGATCCGGACGCTCTGATCGAATGCAAGCAGGCGGCGATCAGGACCGCGGCTCGCTACAGCGTTCATCTGGCGTCAGTCAGCGAATTGACGGTGTTTCATGAAGCGCTGCGTTTACGCGCTAAAAGCGTTCGAAAGGGCGTCAGGCCAAAGGCGCTCATCATTCCGTCCGGTCAGAAGGATGGTTCGCCCACCGGTAGCGCCTACGTACGGTTGATCCATCCGTATATGCAGGCCGGGGTGAGAAAACAGTGGGACGTCAGTGTCGGTGACAGTCAGACTCTTCCACATGAAACTGAGGCCTCGACCATCATCGTGGAGCGAGATCTCCCAACTTTGACGGCAGACGAGATCTCTGCGTGGGCTGACAGGATGCGTTCTCAAGCTAAGCGCATTGTCTATGAGATCGATGATGACCTGTTGAATGCCGAAGGGCTGAAATCCAGAGGCTATAACAAGGACATCGGCAAATTGAAGGAGAGGGTGACGAGCCTCGCCAAGAGCGCTGATCTTATCACCGTATCGACCCAACCGTTGAAAGAGCGGTTCGACCTTTTGAACAAAAATGTGCGGGTTATTCCGAACTATCTCAACTACCAGATGTGGAAGCTGGGCGAAGATACATCGCCGACTAAGCCGAAGACGAGCGATGTAATCAAAATCGGCTACATCGGCACGCCGTCACATAGCGTGGACATGCACGTTGTCAGTGACGCGATCTCGAAAATACAGGCAAAGTACGGGAAGCGCGTTGAGGTCGAGGTGGTCGGTGCCTTCCAGACTCAGACTCCATTTTTTGGGAAACGCATCGGCTTGCCGAGAAATAACAATTATGCACCGTTTGTGGACTGGTTGTTCAAAGTGGTGGATTGGGATATCGGTATCACTCCGCTCGTTGACGATGATTTCAATCGATGCAAAAGCAATCTCAAATTTCTGGAGTATGCAGCGCTTCGTTTGCCGAACATCGTTTCGAATGTCTACACCTACCGCGATGTTGCGAGAAATGGCGTCAACTCCTTGGTGGTCAACAATTCGACTGCGGAATGGACTGCCGCATTGACGGAACTGATCGAGAATTCTGAGCTTCGCGAAAAGCTGAGGCAAAATGCTTTCGAGATGGTTCGTGAGAAATACAGCGTACGGCATCACGTGGATACCTACATCGATGTGCTTGAACGTGCTGGCTGATTGTGACCCATTGAAACGATTTAAATTCGAAAGACGCTGATCTCATGAAGTTGATAATCCAAATTCCCTGCTACAACGAGGCGGGTACGCTTGCCATCACCTTGGCCGAGTTGCCACGTCAGGTGCCGGGCTTCGATACCGTCGAATGGCTGATCATCGACGATGGCAGCGTGGACGATACCGTCGGCGTGGCCAAGGCCAATGGCGTCGACCATATCGTCCGTCACACGCGCAACCAGGGCCTTGCAAAGGCCTTCATGACCGGTCTCGAAGCCAGCTTGGCGGCTGGCGCCGACGTCATTGTCAACACCGACGCTGACAACCAGTACAACGCCGGCGATATCCCGGCCCTGACGAACCCAATCGTCAAGGGCGAGGCCGATATCGTCATCGGCGCGCGGCCGATTGCCACCATCGAGCATTTCTCGCCGCTCAAGAAGGCGCTGCAGAAACTCGGCAGCTGGGTCGTGCGCGTCGCCTCGAAGTCCGACATTCCCGATGCGCCGAGCGGCTTCCGCGCCTGGTCGCGCAACGCTGCCCAGCACATGATGGTCTTCAGCGACTACACCTATACGCTGGAAACCATCATCCAGGCTGGCCAGAAGAACATGGCCATGACCTCGGTGCCGATCCGCGTCAACGGCGACCTGCGTCCGTCGCGTCTTTTCAAGAGCATCCCGTCCTACATCCAGCGGTCGGTCATCACGATCATCCGCATCTTCATCATCTACCGGCCGTTCCGTTTCTTCGCATCGATCGGCTTGACGCTGTTCGTTCTCGGCCTGCTCGTCGGCCTGCGGTTCCTGGTATATTACTTCATGGGCGAGGGCGCGGGCCGCATCCAGTCGCTCATCCTGGCCAGCCTGCTCCTGACCATGGGCTTCCAGACCTTCCTCATCGCTTTCGTGGCCGACCTTCTGGCGGCGAACCGCAAACTGCTCGAGGAAATCCGTTACAGCACCCGCAAGGACATATCGGCTGCGCCTCCGTCGACAACCGCTGAGACACTGGCTGCCGAATAGGCAGCCGTTTTCTTTACGCCTCAATTCAGGAACCGTTTCCTCATGACGTCAGTGTCGATCATCGCCGCGACCTTTTATGGCAATCGCGGCGCCGAAGGGATGTTGAGCACCACCATAGGCATGTTGCGCCGCCACGCCGGCGAGGACCTAACCTTCAACGTCTTCACTTATTATCCCGAGCGTGACCGCGAACTGGTCGCCGATCAGCGCGTGTCGATGTACTCTTCGACGCCGGCCTATCTGGTTGCTGTCCTGTTCCCTTTTGCGCTGCTTTACCGCTTTCTCGGCTTCTTCCGCCTGCGGCCGCTGCAGCGCATGCTGCCTAAATCGGTTCAGGCTCTTGCCGCCTCCAGCATGCTTGTCTGCCTTGCCGGCGTGTCCTTCGTCGGCGGACGTACCAAGTTCATCCCCTTCAACATCGCCACCATCCTACCGGCGATGGTGCTGGGCGTGCCGGTGGTGAAGTTCGCCCAGGCGTTGGGGCCGTTCAACGAGCCGCTCAACCGTCTCGCTGCCAAGATTTTCCTGCCGTGGTGCAACCATGTCTTCACGCGCGGCGAGAAGACGCAAGCGCACATGAAGGAGGTTTTCCCGAACAAGACCTTCTACGAGCGGGCGGACGATTGCGCCTTCCTGTTCGAAAAGAGCTTCTGCATCAGCGCGCCTGCGCCGGGTGGCCTCGATGGTCTTGCGACGCTCGATCAGCATCGGGCTGCGGGCCGCACCATCGTCGGCGTGTGCCCCAGCATCGTGGTCGCGCTGCGCGCCAAGGCTTCTGGCTGGGATTATGCCGCGCTGATGCGCGATCTGCTGTCCGGTCTGGTTGCCAAGGGCTATGCGGTCGCCCTGTTCCCCAACGCCACGCGCGGCGAGGATATGGACAAGACCCACAACAACGACCTGCCGCTGTTGCTGGAGATCTATGAAGGCCTCGACGCGGAGACCAGGAAATACTGCGTCTCCTTCTCCGGCTCGCTGAACATCGCCCAGATCCACCAGATCATCGAGGCGTCGGATGTCGTGGCTGTGTCGCGTTTCCATGCCATGGTCGGTGCGCTGGCGGCAGGCACTCCGGTGATGGTTATCGGCTGGAGCCACAAATATCTCGAAGTCATGCAGCGCTTCCAGCAGGAGGACATGGTGCTCGACTATAAGCGTGGCGAGATCGGTGTCGTCGTCGGCCGCATCGAGCAGCTCGTTGCCGAAAAGGCCAGCCGCAAGGCGACCATCACGGCGTCGTTCCCCGCCGTGCAGGCGCTGTCCATGCGCCAGATCGAATATTCCGCGAAGCTGGTCAAGGGACGCCGCGCATGATCGACCGTCTCAAGACCATCGCCAAATGGGGATGGACCCTTGCCATCCTGGCGATCGTCGTCTGGTTCTGCGTCACGCGATGGGAGATGATCGTCAAGACGATGTCGTTGCTCAGCATCGAGATGCTGGTTTTGGCGACGATCTGCATCATTCTGGCAAAGCTCGGCCTGACCATGACTATGCGCACCGCAGCCGTTGGGGCAGGGGTGCCGCTGACATTCAAGGAAGCTTACTGGATCTACAACATGACCCAGCTGGCGAAATATGTGCCGGGTTCGATCTGGCAGCTCGTCGGGCGCGTGGTCATTCTCAAAAGGCGGGGCGCTGCCGTTTCCGCCATTCGCGACGCGATCCTGTCCGAGCATGCCTGGGTGGTCTCTACCGCGAGCATCATGGCGGTGGCGTTGATCTTCATCGCCAAGCCGATGTTCTTCCTCGAACTCAGCAACAATGTCGGCTTCTCCGAAGCGCATTGGCTCTGGGCCTTGCTCGGTCTTGTCGCCGTCGTCATCCTCGGCGTCGCGGCCGTCTTCCGCAATCGGCTCCTGCCTTGGCTGTGGAAGCTCAAGCCGTCCGGTCCCGCTCTTGTGGTGCTCGCTCTGACCTGGGTGCTGATGGGCATGTCCTATTGGGTCACCCTGGCGCCGTTCTCGTCGGCGCCCATCCCCTGGTATTATGCCGTGGGGGTCTACTGCCTGGCATATGTCGCGGGTTTTCTGGTGCCCTTCGCGCCGGCCGGCCTTGGCGTGCGTGAGGTCATCCTCACCTTCGCGCTGGTGCCGTTCATTCCCAGCGAGGTCGCGATCCTGCTCGCTTCGATCAACCGCGTCCTCTACTTCGTCGCGGAACTGATCCTCGTCGCCCCTTGCCTGTTCTGGGAGCGGCCCGATGCACAGGCCGCGCAGGTGGTTCAGGAAGCGGAAGCCAGCGAAGTCATCTGACGTTTCACTTGCAGCACCTACTTCGACCAGACGGCGGCCTTACGGGCCGCCGTTTTTGTTTGCTGTTGTCCCGACACGTACGGTTGCAAGCGCGACCGCTGACGCGTTCTACAGGGCTTCGTTAGTTGCACTGCTCATGGCTGGCCTCGATCGACAGATGCGGCCGGCACTCCAGCCCGCAAGACGAACCGGTGGCGTTGCGCTTGTTCTCTGCACCCTCCAGGGCGGCGGTACTGGGCGTTTGTTTTCTCGAACATCAGGCAAGCCCACTTGCCGCCCACAAAAAAGCCCTCCGCGCGGGGAGGGCTCTTCCATCTCGTCGGCTCAATGCCGTCGGCGTTACGCCAGCTTCGGTTCCCCTTGCGCCGCCGGAACCTCGGCGGGGGCTGCTGCCCTCACGCCCAGATCGTTGTAGCGGCGGATGACGTCGAGCGACTTCTTCTCCGAGAACGGGATCAGCCCGTCCGGATCGGCATAGCCGATGGCGATCAGCATGATGACGCGCTCGTCATAGTCGAGGTTCAGCGCCTTCTGCATCTTGCCTTCCAGCGGCTCGAAGTCCGGCCAGTTGATGACGCTCGAAGACAGCCCCAGCGTCTCCAGGCCCAGCATGAACGGCATCGCCGCCAGCGACGCGTCGACATAGATGACATGGCGGTCGCGCGGGCTGAAATAGTGGTTGAGCCGGCCGATGACCACGGCGACCGTTGGGATCTGGTGGCCATAGCCGCCCGCGCCGAACGGAATGCCGGCGACCTTCTTGACCATCATCGGATCGTCGAAGATGCGGAATTCATACGGCATGCGGTTGCAGGCGGTGGGCGATTGACGCCCGACCAGCAAGGCCTTGTCGATGAGGTCGCGCGGCACCGGCTTCTGCTGGAACCAGCGAACCGAACGGCGCTGCTGCGACAGGGCGAGCAGGTCTTCATAGGCGACGTTGCTCATCTTGGTGTCGGAGCGCTTGTAGGGAATGCGGCGGATGTCTTCGGGATTGAACGAGGACGTCGTGGCCGAAAAGCGGTTGCGCGCGCCGGCAACGACGACGTTTTCCGGGTCGACGATGGAGAAGTAGTCGTTCAGCACGCCATGCGCCCAGATCAGCTCGCCTTCGTCGGCTGCGCAACCTGCGGCATAGTCCTTGATCGCCTTCTCGTAATATTCGATCGTCTCGATCAGGTAATCCAGCGCAAACACCTTGCGGCGCGGCTGCATGATGATGCCCTTTTCGAGCCGGTGGATGTTGCGGCGCAACTCGGTGCGTGTCGCTCGCTCCTTCGAAAGATTTCGATAGTAATCGCGGCGACCGCGCAAGACGGCGAACTGTTCCCGATTGAAGGTCGGAATGCTGAGAATGCTGTAGACCAGCGACGTGATGCGATTGGCCGCCAGAATCTCCAGGAGAAAACGGACCACGCCTTCATAGAGGCGTCGCACCCAAACGATGGCAAGCAGCTGCTTGACGAAAGTCTTGAGCTTGTTAAGCATATTTTCCTTCCGGATATTGGGAGAGCGGCAGTGCCGGCCCGTCCCATACCTTAGCTAAGGCCTACGTTGCAAGGCTCATGCCATTTGCAAGGCCATCTTCGATCGCTGCGAGCGGTCACTTCTACAGCCCGATTGTAACAAAATTTTGCCGGGCGGACCATAAGAAGAAAATTCGCGTTCCTTTTATAGGCTGTAAGGAAGGCGAACATGCTTATTTTGTGTGCAGTGCGATAAACTTTCTGTTTGCGCCCGATAGACTTCACAGTTTCGTCACGCTCGTCGCCGACAACACGGAAATCCGAAATCGTGAAAGGGGTTCATATGAAGCTTTTGCCATCCATTCTGGCTCTGTCGTTGAGCGTGCTCGTCGCGGCCTGCAGCGAGGAATCACCCAAGCAGGTTACGGAATCCAAGGCAACGCCTTCCGTCGAAACGCCAGCCTCCGCACCGGATCAGGTCGCATCGATTCCGGCGAACCAGTTGGGCGATCTGAAAAAACAGCAGACCGAGTTGAAGCCGGAATACGACCGGCAGCGCGCCGCCTGGATTGCGGTCCGCGATCCCTACCGCGCCAAGGTCAAGGAGCGCGATGCTGCCAAGGCGGCTAACGATACGCTCAAGGCCGACACTTTGAGCAAGGAGCTCAGCCAGCTTAAGCCGGCATACATCGCAGCGCGGGGCTCCTGGAACAAGATTTCCAAGCAGTGGAAGGACCTTGAAAAGAAGGTCAAGGCCGCGAGCTAAACCGTCTATCCCAGCAAAAACGCCGCGCCGATCGTTCGGCGCGGCGTTTTCTATGCGGGGCGATCAGGCTGCGGAGCGGCGGCCGACGCCATACACCGTCATGCCGTAGCGCTGTACGACCTTGGGGTCGTAGATGTTGCGGCCGTCGAAGATCACCGGCTCTTTCAGCTTTGCCTTCAGGTCCCGATAATCCGGCGCCTGGAAGTTCTTCCACTCGGTGATGACGATCAGCGCGTCGGCGCCTTCCAGCGTGTCATCCTGCTCTTCGCACAAGACCAGGTCGTCGCGGTCGCCATAGATGCGGTGGCATTCTTCCATCGCCTTCGGATCGAAGGCGCGCACCTTGGCGCCCGCTTTCCACAGCGCTTCCATCACCACGCGGGCAGGGGCTTCGCGCATGTCGTCGGTGTTCGGCTTGAATGCCAGGCCCCAGACGGCGAAGGTCTTGCCCGAGATGTCGCCGTTGAAGTGCTTCATCACCTTGTCGACGAGGAAGCGCTTCTGCTCGTTGTTGCGCTTTTCCACCGACTTCAGGACCGTGGCGTCGAACTTGATCTCGTCGGCGGTACGGATCAGCGCCTGCACGTCCTTGGGGAAGCACGAACCGCCATAGCCGACGCCGGGATAGATGAACTGGTAGCCGATGCGCGGGTCCGAGCCGATGCCGTGGCGGACGCGCTCGATGTCGGCGCCCAGAATGTCGGCCAGGTTGGCGATCTCGTTCATGAAGCTGATCTTGGTCGCCAGCATGCAGTTCGCCGCATATTTGGTCAGCTCGGCGCTGCGGATGTCCATCGCGATGATTTTTTCGTGGTTGCGGTTGAACGGCGCATAAAGCTCGCGCAGCACCTGTTCGGTCTCCGGCGATGCGACGCCGATGATGATGCGGTCCGGCTTGGTGCAGTCGGCGACCGCCGATCCTTCCTTGAGGAATTCCGGGTTGGACGCGACGTCGAAGGTGAGGTCCTTCCGCTCGCGCGTCTTCAGCCGTTTTTCCAGCTGCGCGCGGACCTTGTCGCTCGTGCCGACCGGAACGGTCGACTTCACGATGACGACGCGGTGTTCTTCCATATGTTCGGCAATGGTATCGGCAACAGCCAGAACATATTTGAGATCGGCCGAGCCGTCTTCATCCGGCGGTGTGCCGACCGCGATGAACTGGACGTCGCCATGGTCGACGCCATGCTTGGCGTCGGTGGTGAAATGCAGGCGCTTGGCGGCGTAGTTTTCCTGAACCAGGCGTTCCAGGCCGGGCTCATAGATCGGTACTTCGCCGCGCTTCAGGCGTTCCACTTTCGTCGGGTCGACATCGACACAAACGACGTCATAGCCGACATCCGCAAGCACGGCTGCCTGCACAAGCCCTACATAGCCTGTTCCGAAAATCGTAACTCGCACCTATTAGTCCCTTCTTTGAAAACAAGTCAGCGTGATTGCATAGTGATTCAGTGAAACGGCTCTGTGCCGCCTGAGGGTTTTTTTAATGACCCTACGCTTTCAACCTGTTTCCTCCCAGCTGTCCACGGGCAGGAATGCCTTAAGTCTACCCTTGTCCAGCTCCAGTATTTTATTGCAGGTCCGCTTTAGAAGTCCATGATTGTGGCTTGCCAATACAATGATACCGGCCTTCTCCGCAATTTCCTCCATCCGCCTCTTGGCTTTTTCTTGAAACCGGGCATCCCCCGCCCCGATCCATTCGTCCATCAGCAGGATTTCCGGCTCCAGGCTGGTGGCGACGGAAAAAGCCAGACGCGCCGCCATGCCCTGACTATAGGTCTTGAATGGCAGGTCTATGAAATCGCCGAGTTCGCTGAACTCGATGATCGCGTCCATCCGGTCGTTGATCTGATCGAGGCTCCAGCCGTTGATCAGCCCGCGCAGCACGATGTTGCGGCGGCCCGTCGCTTCTTTGCGGAAACCCAGGCTGATGTTGAACAGGGCGTCGACGCGTCCCTTCATTTCCACCTTGCCCATGGTCGGCTCATAGATGCCGTAGAGCACTTTCAGCAGCGTCGTCTTGCCGGCGCCGTTCGAGCCGACCAGTCCGAGTCGGTCGCCGGCTTCGAGCGAGAAGCTGAGGTCTTCCAGCGCGATCACCGTTTTCCGCCCGCCTGCCTCCGAAACGCGGCCGCCGGTATGCTGCACGGCGGGCGTCTTGCGCGCCAGCGAGATTTTCTGGCGAAGCCTGTAGACCAGTCCGACGTTTTCAACGTTGATGCTGACCATCAGAGCACGAACACCACTTGCTTGCGATAGCGGCCCAAAAGCACCAGAGCCAGAAGCCAAAGCGTCAGGACCACGGTGCCGCAGATCAGGAACGACTGCGTTGGAACCGTATTGTCTGTGATGGGAATCCTGAAGATCTCCAGGAAATAGGTGAAGGGATTCCAGTGGTAAAAAGCCATGCGGAAGCCGCCCTGTCCGCTATACACCCAGAACACTGGCGTCAGGAACATGCCCAGCCGCATCACATTGGTGACGATGAATTGGCTGTCGGGAAAATAAGCCCCCAGGAACGCGAAGATGATGATGGTCGCTGGCGCGGCCACCAGGATCAGCAAAAGGGCAAGTGCTGAAAACAGCCAGACGGGGGTGGGTACGGCACCGCTAAGAAGCAGGATTACCGCGCATCCAGCCACCGCATAGGCGGCGCGGATCACGGACTGCATGGTCAGGCGCAACACATAGACGGAAATCGGCAGCGTGGTGCCCTTGATGAAGTTCTCTTCCCGAAGGAAAAGCGTATTCGCCTGGGTCAGGATTTCGCTGATGAACAGCCAGACGAGCAGCCCCGTTGCAGCATAAGCGGCGTAGCTTTCCTGGCTGCTGTCCCCACGGTGAAACAGGAAGATGAAGATGGAGGCGAATGCGAGATAGTTGACCAGCAGCCATAGCGGGCCGAGCCGGGTACGCCGGTGCTGGTCGTCAATATCCTCGCGCGCGAGTGCAAGCCACACTCTTCGCAACCGAAAGCCCGAACGGATATCGGAAAATGCGTCTCCGATGGCCTTGATCATTTCAGTCCTTTGCTATCGAAAGCGGCTCGTATCATAGACCTCGCAGAAAGCAAGCTATCGCCGATACTGTTGTTGTTCACGCTCTATGTCGCGATGTTGCCATCGGCAAAGCGCCAATTCGTGCCGTCGGACACGGCGATGCGTCGGTTGGCGCTGCCATCGGATACATAAATCAATTGAGCCGCGGGCGAAGCTGCGGGTAATGTTGCGATGGTGTAGGACCGCAGTACGGGATGCCGCGCGGCATTGATGACGGTGTTCCCGCCGCCCATGGCTAGCGAGCCGTCGGACTCTATCCGCAGCCTTTCGGCCGGCGAGGCCGTCCCATCCGAGGTGAAAAACCGCAGCCGCCCGGGCGTGTAGTTGGTTCCGGGCGCGCCGGCCGCGTAAGCGGAGATATAGGCCGCCGCCCCCATGCGCGTGCCGGTATGGCCGGCGAAATGGAAGGTACCAAGCTCGTCGCTCGCTCCCACCGAAGCCGGAGCGCCATAGCTGCCGCGGGATTTCGTGAAAAAGATGCGCGCGCCATTGGTGCCGCTGTCCACGCGTGCCATCAAAAACGACGCGTCAGATCCGGTAGAAATCACCTGGCTTTTCGGCGTCACGGTGGTGTTGTCGCCGCCGCCCGCCATGGTGGACTGCGCTGCCGAATGGCCGATGAGATAGCGCCCCGCCGCATCGAAATAGGCCTGCGCCGTCCCACCTGTGGAAAACCCGATGCTGTCGGCGCCGTTGGAAAAAAGCCCCGTGTCGTCGTCGCCGAGCTTTATGGCGGGTGCGGCTGCCGAACCCTGGACGAGTTTGATCGTGGCATTCGTCCGGTCGATCTGCAGAGCGGTGTTCCAGGTGCTGCCGTTGGGCGACACTTTCACCGACAGATCGTCGCTGCCACTCAGCCCGACTTCGGCCCGGCCCGACCAGTTCGACTGCATCAGAAGCGACAGCGTCCGCGCCGCATTTTCCTTGTTCAGCGTATAGCGCAGGTCGCCGTCGCCGCCTTCGGCTGTTGTCTTTGCCGTCCACAGCGCCTTATTGAGCTTGGCCGAGAAAGGATTTGCCGTATCTGCTGCCGTCCCCACGCCGAAAAAGGTGAGATTCTGCAGCGCATTCAGCGTCTGGGCCAAAGGCTGCCAGGCTGAGCCGTCGAAAAACAGCAGGGTCAACGTCTCGATGACGAAGGCCAGCCAGCCTTGCAGGGGCTGGTAGAAGACCCAGACGCCATCCTGCCACGCCGCGATCTGACCGTCCCTGCCGGCGAACGGCCCGGTCGCCCCGGTGTCGACCAGATGACGCTCGCCATGCTCCGGCGCGCCGGGCGGCGTCGCTGTTTTGGCGGTGACGGTCAGCTGCACCACCGCATCGAGGGCCTGCAGCGCTTCGTTATGGGTAACGTGTTTCTGCGCCTGCGAAGGCAGGATATAGGGCATTTTCAGGTTCGGGGTGGCAGCCATCTCGGTCTCCTTGGGTCGCGCTCGATCCGATGATACGGGCGTGACCGAAGGTGTTGGGAAACCGCACCGACAAAATGTCCGGGCAGCGCTCCTGGCAATAGCTATCATTTTGAAATAAAAAGTGTTTTCTTCAGGCGTACGCTCGCTTGGCGACCGCTGCCCGTCCAGTTTTGCCAACGAGTGCGCAGCCTTGCCGCAGCGTCTCCGACGCCACGATGCGCCCCGAATCCAGCTTAATCGATTGTAGTTTTGACCGGTCGGTCTCGGCATATTGCCTTTCGCAGCGCAGCATCATATCGCGTTTCTAAGCTTCCGTTCAGGAAGCACGATTGGGAACTCGATTGGCGAGGAGCGGGAATGACCAAGTGGGTGTACACCTTCGGTGACGGCGCTGCCGAAGGGCGCGCGGGCGATCGCAATCTTCTCGGTGGCAAGGGGGCCAACCTTGCTGAGATGTGCAGCCTAGGGCTGCCGGTCCCGCCCGGCTTCACCATCACCACCGCTGCCTGCAACTGGTACTACGCCAACGGCCAGACCTATCCGGACGGGCTCGAAAACGACGTCAAGTCAGCGCTCGATCATATCGGCGCGATCACCGGCGGCCGCTTCGGCGACCCGTCCAGGCTGCTGCTCGTCTCCGTTCGCTCCGGTGCCCGCGCTTCCATGCCCGGCATGATGGACACGGTGCTCAATCTCGGCCTCAACGACGTGACCGTGAAGGCCTTGGCGGATGCCTCGGGCGATGCGCGTTTTGCCTATGACAGCTATCGCCGCTTCATCCAGATGTATTCCAACGTCGTGCTCGATCTCGATCATGATGTTTTCGAGGAGATTCTCGAAGAGGAAAAGGCCCGTCAGGGCTACGAACTCGACACCGAGTTCACGGCTTCGCAGTGGCAAGGCGTCATCGCGCTCTACAAGCAGAAGATCGAGGAGGAGCTTGGCAAGCCGTTCCCGCAGGACCCGCAGGAACAGCTCTGGGGCGCCATCGGCGCTGTCTTCTCCAGCTGGATGAACCACCGCGCCATCACCTATCGCCGCCTGCACGACATCCCCGAAAGCTGGGGCACGGCGGTCAATGTCCAGGCAATGGTGTTCGGCAATATGGGCGAGACCTCGGCCACCGGCGTTGCCTTCACGCGCAACCCGTCGACCGGCGAAAAACTGCTCTATGGCGAATTCCTCGTGAACGCCCAGGGCGAGGATGTCGTGGCCGGCATCCGCACCCCGCAAAACATCACCGAAGCCGCCCGCATCGCGGCTGGCTCCGACAAGCCGTCGCTGCAGAAGCTGATGCCGGAGGCGTTCCAGTCTTTCGTCGAGATTTCGAACCAGCTCGAAAAACACTACCGCGACATGCAGGATCTCGAATTCACCATCGAGCGCGGCAAGCTCTGGATGCTGCAGACCCGCTCGGGCAAGCGCACCGCCAAGGCTGCGCTGAAGATTGCCGTCGAAATGGCCGCCGAAGGCCTGATCACCAGGAACGAAGCGGTCAAGCGCATCGATCCGACCTCGCTCGACCAGTTGCTGCACCCCACCATCGATCCCAAGGCCGAGCGCAACGTCGTCGCTATGGGGTTGCCTGCATCGCCCGGTGCGGCGACCGGCGAGATCGTCTTCTCCTCCGACGAGGCTGAGGAGATGAGATCAGCCGGCCGCAAGGTCATCCTCGTCCGTGTCGAGACCAGCCCCGAGGACATCCACGGCATGCATGCCTCCGAAGGCATCCTGACCACCCGAGGCGGCATGACCAGCCATGCGGCGGTGGTGGCGCGCGGAATGGGCAAGCCCTGCGTTTCGGGTGCGGGTCAGCTCCGCGTCGATTACCGCGCGGGTACGATGACCGCCATGGGCCAGACCTTTAAGAAGGGCGATATCATCACCATCGACGGCGCCAACGGCCAGGTGCTCAAGGGGGCGGTTCCCATGCTGCAGCCCGAACTGTCCGGCGATTTCGCCGCGATCATGGAATGGGCCGACGGTTCGCGCCGGCTGAAGGTGCGCACCAATGCCGAGACTCCGACGGATGCCCGCATGGCGCGTTCCTTCGGCGCCGAAGGCATCGGGCTCTGCCGCACCGAGCATATGTTCTTCGACGGTGCCCGCATCGTCGCCATGCGCGAGATGATTCTCGCCGACACCGAAAAGGATCGCCGCGCGGCCCTCGACAAGCTTCTGCCGATGCAGCGTTCCGATTTCGTCGAACTGTTCGAGATCATGGCCGGCCTGCCGGTGACGATCCGCTTGCTCGATCCGCCGCTGCACGAATTCCTGCCCAAGACGGATGAGGAAGTGGCCGAAGTCGCCGCTGCCATGAACGTACCGGAGGAAAAGCTGCGCCACCGCACCGAGGCGCTGCATGAGTTCAACCCCATGCTGGGCCATCGCGGTTGCCGCCTGGCCGTGTCCTATCCCGAAATTGCCGAGATGCAGGCTCGCGCCATCTTCGAGGCCGCCGTCGAAGCCGGCAAGAAGACCGGAAGCCCGGTGGTGCCCGAGATCATGGTGCCGCTGGTCGGCCTCAAGAAGGAACTCGACTTCGTCAAGGCTCGCATCGATGCGGTGGCCAAGCAGGTCATGACCGAAAGCGGCGTCACCATCGACTATTTGACCGGCACGATGATCGAACTGCCGCGTGCAGCGATCCGCGCGCATGTCATCGCCGAATCCGCCGAATTCTTCTCCTTCGGCACCAACGACCTGACCCAGACGACCTTTGGCATTTCGCGCGACGATGCGGCGAGCTTTTTGGAAACCTACCGCCAGAAAGGCATCATCGAGCAGGACCCGTTCGTTTCGCTGGATATCGACGGTGTCGGCGAACTCGTCCGCATCGGCGCTGAAAAGGGCAGGGCGACCCGCCCCGACATCAAGCTCGGCATCTGCGGCGAGCATGGCGGCGATCCCGCTTCCATCGCCTTCTGCGAAAGCATCGGCCTGGACTATGTGTCCTGCTCGCCCTTCCGCGTGCCGATTGCGCGCCTTGCCGCCGCCCAGGCCGCGATTTCAGCGGGAGCATGAAGCGGGAGCCGGCTTGCTCCAACGCTGCGTTGCAAGCTTACCGCGGGCATCGCATTCGCCCTGTTCTCCTGTAACTGGCAGGGCAGTCGTATTTGATTTCAAGCCCCCTCATCCGGCCCTTCGGGCCACCTTCTCCCCGTTGGGGAGAAGGGACTGGCGCTGCACCGAACGCTCTCCTCTCCCCAGCGGGGAGAGGGTGGCCGAGCGGAGCGGAGGCCGGGTAAGGGGGCCTGAAATCCCTTCCAGTTCACAGAAACAAGTGCCTGCCTTCCACCCTCAGGCGGGCACACCGGGCAGCGCAAAGCGCTGACAGGACTGAAACATTGACGGCAACCCGATCCGTCAGGCGGCGGCCTTGAAGGCCTCCATGACGCCGGCATAGGCCTCGGTGATGCGGGCGATCGGGTTTTTGCTGGCGGTCGCGGTTTCGACCTTCAGCTTGCCGCCGGTTTCCGGCAAGGTCAGCAGCAGGAACTGGCTGTTCTCGCCATTGCCGACGACACCAGCCGCGACGTGACACGTCTCATCGTCCTGCTCGAGCTTCATCTTGAACAGAAAACGTCCGCCCACGCCTTCCAGCGCTTCGTTTACCAGCGCCTTGAATTCCTCCTCGTCGACAAGGCGGGCGCTGGCCTCGTCCTGCGCCGCAATGGCTTCCTCGACCGACAAAGCCAGGTCTTCCACCAAAAGCAGGTCGTCCGATGCCTCTGCGGTCTCGTCTGTCCGCTTCTCGTCCATGCTCGTCTCAATATCGTCGTTCTGCATGTGAGCCTCTCTCGGCGTCGCCTGCGCCGTTAACAATGGTTAACGGCGACAATGGCTGCATTATGGCTTCCATTCCCCAGCGTAAAGGTGGACGGGCTTATGGCGGCACTGGACAATCCCGTTGCGAAACCCAAAACTCCAGGAGACAGAAACGTTTAAGGGAGGAAACGCGATGCTCGGACTGATGCAGAAATGGCCGCTGCTGTGCCATAAAATTCTGGACCACGCCAAAACCCAGCATCCCCACCGCGAGATCGTCTCGCGCTCGGTCGAAGGGCCGATCGTCCGCACCACTTATGCCGACATCCATCTTCGCGCCCGCAAGGTCGCCCAAAAGCTTCAGCGCGACGGTTTCAAGCCGGGGGACAGGATCGCGACGCTCGCCTGGAACAGCGCCAGGCACATGGAATGCTGGTACGGCATCATGGGCATGGGCGGCGTCTATCACACCCTCAACCCGCGCCTGTTCCCCGATCAGATCGCCTGGATCATGAACCACGCCGAGGACCGGCTGCTGTTCACCGACCTGACCTTCCTGCCGCTTGTCGAAAAGCTTGCGCCTCTGGTTCCCAGCCTCAAGCGCATTGTCGTTCTGACCGACGCAGCGCATCTGCCGCAGATGTCGCTGCCGGGCGTCGTCGCCTATGAGGACTGGATCTCTGAGGCCGATGGCGATTTCACCTGGCTGGACATGTCCGAGGATGACGCTGCCGGCATGTGCTACACCTCCGGTACGACGGGCGACCCGAAGGGCGTTCTCTACAGCCACCGCTCCAATGTGCTGCATGCGATGATTGCGGTGATGCCCGATTCGATGGGGCTTTCGGTGCGCGACACCATCCTGCCGGTGGTTCCGATGTTCCACGCCAATGCCTGGGGCCTTGCCCAGAGCGCGCCGATGATCGGCGCAAAACTGGTGATGCCCGGCCCGAAAATGGATGGGGCCTCCATCTACGAACTGCTCGATACCGAAAAGGTCACCTTTAGCGCAGCCGTGCCGACGGTCTGGCTGATGCTGTTGCAATATCTGGAAGAGACCGGCAAGAAGTTGCCCTATCTCAAAAAGGTGGTGATCGGCGGCGCGGCGTGTCCGCGTGCGGTGATCGAGAAATTCGAGCGGAACTACGAGGTCGACGTCATCCATGCCTGGGGCATGACAGAGATGTCGCCGCTCGGCACATTGTGCACACTCAAGCCGGAACATGACGGCCTGGACGACGAAACGCGCCTGGACGTCCGCCAGAAGCAAGGCTTTACGCCTTTCGGCGTCGAGATGAAGATCGCCGACGACAATGAGCGGGAGCTGCCTTGGGACGGCAAGACCTTCGGCCGGCTCAAGGTGCGCGGGCCTGCCGTTGCCAGCAGCTATTACGGCGGCGCCGGCAGCGAACAGTTCGACGCCGAGGGATGGTTCGACACCGGCGATGTCGCCCATATCGACGAGCAGGGCTACATGCAGGTCACCGACCGTTCCAAGGATGTGATCAAGTCCGGCGGCGAATGGATATCGACCATCGAGCTCGAAAACCTCGCTGTCGGCCACCCGGATGTTCAGGAAGCCGCTGTCATCGGCGTTCACCACGAAAAATGGGACGAACGGCCGCTTCTGGTCGTGGTCAGGAAGCCGGACCGCACGGTGGAGAAAGCCGACGTTCTGGGCTTCATGACCGGCAAGGTCGCGAAATGGTGGATGCCAGACGATGTCGTTTTCGTTGAGGAAATTCCCCACACCGCGACCGGAAAAATCCTGAAGACCGCTTTGAGAAAGCAGTTCGAGGATTATCGCCTGCCGACGGAGGGGCGGGCCTGACATCCCGGCGCCCCTGGTTCGCATAGGCTGGCGCCCGTCTGGACTTCGGATCGGGCGTTGATGTACCGTGCCGTGCCTTCAGGGCCGGGACAGCTTTTGGCTGTGCCGAATGATCGTTGGGCCGAACGACCTTCTTCGCGAGGATGAGGAAAGATGGCGAGAAATCCCAATGGCAATATAACCGGCGGTTCCGGTAACGATACGCTATGGGGCACGGCGATCGTGCTCGGTGACGGCAGCTACGACAATTCAGCGGATGTCGATACGGCGAATTTTCAGGGCGCGCTGCGCGGACATGGCGGAAACGACATCATTTTCGGCGACATCTATTATGATGGCGTCGATTACGCCGAGGGCGACCAGGCCTATGGCGGCGCCGGCAACGACTTCATCTATGGCGATGCCGGGACCGACGATCCGAACTGGGAAACCAGCGGGGACGGCGGCTCCGATACGCTGTATGGCGAGGCCGGCAACGACCGCCTCTACGGACAGGCCGGCAACGACATTCTCGACGGCGGGTCGGACGACGATCTTCTCGTCGGCGGCATCGGCTCCGACACGTTGCGCGGCGGCACCGGCAAGGATGTGCTCTGGGCCGGCCTGGAGAACAACACCCTGGCCGAGACCACCGGGAACACGCTGTTCGGCGGCGCCGGCGACGACCGCCTCTATGGCAGCAACGGTGCCGATACGCTGGACGGAGGCGAGGACGCAGACCAGCTTTTCGGCGGCGGCGGTGCCGACGATATGGACGGTGGCAATGGCAGCGACGTCCTGAAAGGTGGCGACGGTGACGACACCATGGACGGCGGCGGTTATTATGCCACCGCCGAGGGGGACGGCGACGATGTCCTCTACGGCGAGGGCGGCAATGACAAGCTGACCGGTTATGTCGGCAACGACCGTCTCTATGGTGGCACCGGCGATGACTTCCTGTTCGGCGGCGAAGGCGACGACCTGTTCGATGGCGGCTCAGGTGCCGAAATCTACCGCTGTTCCAGCGGCGGCAACGACACCTATGTCTTCGGCGTGGGCGACAGCTTTCAGTGGGACTATTACGACGACGGCGTCGACCTTGTCCGCGCCTCGGTTTCTTATGTGCTCGGTGGCTACCACGAGAACCTGACACTGACCGGTTCGTCCAGCCTCAAGGGCACCGGCAACGCGCTGGTCAACGTCATCAACGGCAATGCGGGCAACAACACCTTGGACGGCAAGGCCGGCGCGGATACGCTGGCCGGCCATGCCGGCAACGACACCTACTATGTCGACAATGCCGGCGATAATGTCGTGGAAGCGAACGGCGAAGGCACCGACAAGGTCATATCGACCGTCAGCTACACGCTCGCCGGTCGTTATGTCGAAACGCTCGATCTGGTCGGAACCGACAACACCAACGCCACCGGCAACAAGACAGCCAACCTGCTCGACGGCAACAATGGCAACAACGTCCTGAACGGCATGCTCGGCAACGATACGCTGGCGGGCAAGGGCGGCGCGGACACCTTCGTGTTCGACCAGTTGCTGGGCGCGTCGAATGTCGATCATATCAGCGATTTTTCCGCGGTGGACGATACGATCCGTCTGGAAAACGCAGTTTTCATCGGCCTTTCGACGGGCGGGCTGTCCTCGGCAGCGTTCCGGTCGAACACGACCGGCCTGGCCGGCGATGCGTCGGACCGCATCATTTACGAGACGGACACGGGCGAACTGTATTTCGACCGCGACGGCTCGGGCTCGACCTATGCGCCGGTGTTGTTTGCCGTTCTCGATAACAAGGCCGCCGTGACCTACCAGGACTTCATCGTGGTCTGATGTGCGTCCCCGCTTGGCGGGCCTTGGCTGCGGGGTGAATGTTCCCGCGGCCAAGGCCGTTCGCATGTCATTAGCCATATCCGCCTCCGGCATCTGTTTCGGCGGGACGAAGACGCATCGCGCTCTTTCTTCCCGCCGTCGAATCCGGTTTAACGGTGGCATCGTGGACATCGGACGTTCCCGAAGGTCGCGGATCCGAAAACCGTGCTGGAGAAGCCGGACTGAATGGCAGTTGCACAGCGCACCTTTGTGGAACCCAAGCCGCCTTTTTCGGCAGCGCTGGCGCGTGCGACCGCGTTTTTCGCTCTCGTGCTCGGCATCACGGCTGTCGTCGCGCATCGCTGGTTTTCGCTTGAGACGGAAGCGTTCCTGTGGGTCCTGGGCTTGGTGCCGCTCTTGGCCGCGCTCGCTATCCTGCTGGCAGGCCTCGCCTTTTCGCTGATATGGCGGCTGGGCGGGGAGGGCGGACGGTCCGTGCTCGCCGCACTCCTGCTCGGCGCAATCGTGCTGACGCCCTATGGCATGGCCGGCTACTATTTCCTGACCTTGCCGATGCTGACCAATGTGACGACCGACCTTGAAAGCCCGCCGCTGATGCCGTTGGCGGCTGGTGACCGAACCGGCGCGATGAGCCGCGTCACGGAGCCGACGCTTGGCACGGCGCTGCTTCAACTCAATGCCTATCCCGACATGACGGGAAGGCGTTATGAACTGCCGATGGAAAAGACGCTGGAACTGGTCGACGGACTGATCAGGAAGAAGGGTTGGAGGGCGAGGTCGCGTGTGCCTGCGGCGGTGCCCGGCCAGCCGGTCACGCTCGAAGCCACGGCCAGAACCCTGATTCTGGCGCTGCTTGCCGATGTTTCCGTCCGCGTCACAGATGACGGCGAGGCGACTTATGTCGATATGCGCTCCGCCTCGCGCTACGGCCGTCACGACCTCGGCGACAATGCGGCGCGCATCGCGTCGTTTCTGGCTGACCTTGACCAGGATGTCGCGGTTAAAACCGGGACCGCCGATCCTCAGGATTGAGTTTCAAGTCCATGCTGCCAGGCCTCTGACTGCCTTTGCCCGCGGCTCAGGCCAGCGAGAAAACGCCGTCGAGCCAGAGTCTGCCCTCATGGACGACGATGCCTCGATTCACCAGATCCTCGATATGCGCCAGCACTGAGAGCGCCGCTGCGCCATGCAGCTTCGGGTCGGTCTCGCGATAAATCGCCTTGACGATCTCGGGGATAAGCCGATCCCCCGTGCGCAGCCGCTCGATGATTGCCCGTTCGCGCATCTTGCGGTGCGACTTCAGCCCGCGCATGAAGGCGCGCGGATTGGCCACCGCGCCGCCATGCCCTGGCAGCAGCAGCGTGTCGTCGCGCTCGATCAGCTTGTCCAGCGATGCCATGTAATCGGTCATCGACCCGTCCGGAGGGGCGACGACCGATGTCGACCAGGCCATCACATGATCGGCCGAAAACAGCGCGCCGGTTCCTTCAAGGGCAAAGGCGGCATGATTGGAGGCGTGGCCGGGCGTCAACACGGTACGGATCGACCAGCCATCGCCGTCGACCACCTCGCCGTCAGCCAGAACGACGTCGGGGACGAAGTCCGGATCGCCGCTCGCATCGAGAGCGCCCGGCATGTCGACACCGCCAAAGCGCGGCCGGTCGGGTCCCTGCGCCAGCAGCGGAGCGCCGGTGGCGTGTTTCAGCCGCCGCGACAGCGGAGAGTGATCGCGATGGGTATGGCTGACGAAGATGTGGCTGACCGGCCTGCCATCGATGGCTTTCAGCAAGGCATCGAGATGCTCGTCATTCTCCGGTCCCGGATCGAGGATTGCGACCGTATCCTGGCCGATCAGATAGGAATTCGTGCCGTGGAAGGTGAACGGGCTCGGGTTGTTGGCGGTGATGCGGTGCACGCCTTCGGCAACCTTTACAGGGCGTCCGTATTCGGGCTCGAAAGTCATGTTGAAGTCCATCCGTTCCATCCCTTCTCAGGCACCCGATTGCGCCGACTCCTGCCCGATCCCTGATGTCGATTGGTCCTAGAGCTTGCCGAGAAGGCAGGCAAGATACAGGCCGAGATGGCCGCCGGCGGATTGCCGGTAGGCGCCCGAGCGCCGAAGATGGGTCAGGCGGGTGAGGATGCTGCGGCTACGCGCCAGTTCCACCTCCCGGAGCACGTCGCGGGCATCCGGCGTCAGCAAATCCCGGCACAGGTTCAGCCCGGCGAGATTGGTTTCCGTCCATTGGGAGAAGCCGCCTTGGATCAGAAAGGAATATCGCTGCAGCCGCGCGCTGAGCGAGGTGTTGGCGCCGGCGATATTGTCCTGATGCTGGCGATAGCCGATATGCGGCGTGGCCGAGTAATGCACGGTGCCGCCGACGCCGCTGACGATCATGTAGCTCCACCAGTCATGGCTGACGAAGCTCGTGCGCCGGGAAGCTTCAGCGACAATATCGCGTGCGGCGCGGTTCATAACCATGGTGTTGCCGCCGGCGATGCTCTGCACGATGGCGTTGCGAAAATTTGGATTGTTCTCGAACAACGAGGAATAGCCGATGTCGTGGTCTTCTTCGTCGATCGTGCGGGTGCGGGAGCAATAAAGCGCCGGCACGGCGGGATCCTGCGAGGACAGCCAGGCTACTGCCACTTCGAGCTTGTCCGGGTCCCAGATGTCGTCCTGATCGCAGAACGCGTAATAGGTCGCGTCGATGTCGGGATTCGTAATGAGAAAGCGATAGTTTTCCGCGAACCCCAGAGCGGGACCGTTCAGCAGATGAAAAACGCCTCGGTCCCAGTGCTTTTCGAATCGGCTCAGGATTTCGATCGAACCGTCCGTCGAACCGTCATCGGAGACCCACAGGTCGATGGAACGATGGCTTTGTTCCGCCAAGGTCCGCAACTGCTTCTCGAGAAACCGGCCGCCATCGAACGTGCCCAGCATGATTGCGACCGTGTCGGTCGGTGCATGCTGGGCGGCGTCTGGGTCGTTCGAGGCCGAGGCGATCTTCATGTTGCCTGTTCCGGCGGTCTGCCAGACACCGGCGTCCAACGAAGTTTTCGAGCTTGTGTTGGTTCGAAAAATGGTCACGTATCCGCTGCCTTTTGGGGGGTCGCGGCCCTCTATTGCGTCGAGAAGACAGTACTCAGTTGTTCTTCCGCTTGAGAATTTCTTCCCATTCCAGGGCATGGGAAACGATCTTGTCCAGATTGTCCAGTTCCGGGACCCAGCCAAGTTCACTTTTTGCACGGTCGGAATTGGCGACGATCGACACGGCATCGCCGGCACGGCGCCCGCCAACCCTCACTTCGAAGTCGTGGCCGACCACGCGTTTCACAGCCTCGATCACCTCGTTGACGGAGTATCCTATTCCATAGCCGCAATTGGCAATGAGGTTTTCACCACCCTGCCGCAGGCGTTTCAGCGCCAAATGATGGGCTCCGGCCAGATCCCAGACATGGATGTAGTCGCGCACGCAGGTGCCGTCCGGCGTCGGATAGTCCGTCCCATAGACCTCCATATAGGGCCGCTTGCCGGTGGCCGTCTCGGAGGCGACCTTGATCAGATGGGTTGCTCCCTTCGTCGATTGGCCGGTCCGCATTTTCGGGTCGGCGCCCGACACGTTGAAGTAGCGCAGCGCGGTGAAATGGAAATCATGCGCCGCCGCTGTGTCGCGCAGCATCAGTTCGGTCATCAGCTTCGACGTGCCGTAGGGCGATTCCGGCAGCAGCGGTGCGGTCTCGGGCACCGGGTTCTGCTCGGCGCTGCCATAGACGGCGGCGGTCGAGGAGAAGATGAAGTTTTCCACGCCGCCGCGCACCGCCGATTCGATCAGGCTGCGCGATTTGACGGTGTTGTTGAGATAGTAGGACAGCGGGTCGGCAACGGATTCGGGCACGATGATCGAGCCGGCGAAATGCACGATCGCATCGACCTTGCGGCGGCGGATGACCTCCTCGATCACCTCCTGGTCGGCGATATCGGCAACGACCAGCTCGACTTCAGCGGGCAAAGCCCAATCGAATCCCGTGCTGAGCCTGTCGACGACGACAACCTCCTCACCCTCGTCGAGAAGCTTCCAAACCATGTGGCTGCCGATGTAGCCGGCGCCGCCCGTCACGAGAACTGCCAATCTTTAACCCTCCGTCGCCGTTCCAATGGAATGTTACCAGTTCGGTTTCCTCGGTCGATTTTCGCAATATTTCATTTATGCGACAAAAACAAACGGCTTAGCTGGAGCAACAGAAAAGAGAATGTCCTGTTCTCGGACCATCTAAGGCGCTATGCACAGTATCTTGAAATGCTCCAGAATCACCCCTGATGACCACTGTGTATCGCACTGCCGCGGTTCAGGCACGAATTGTGACCGGATATAGCTTGTTTTCGAGCTCGTCTGGTGAAAACGTGCGTGTGGCTTCGGATGGGTTTGCGCGGATACGTTAGGGATGGTGGGTCATAGGGTACGGGACAGTATGCTGATGCTGTCTCGCGATGTGAAAAAAGCCATTCTCGTCAGTTTCGATTTTCTGGCATTGATCGCGATTGCCTGGCTCAGCTTTTCCATTCGCCTGAACACTTTCTTCGTACCCAACACCGAGCAGATCGGGCTGATCGTAGCGGCCCCAGTCATCGCCTTTCCCATCTTCATGCGGCTCGGGCTGTATCGCGCGGTCCTTCGGTATCTGCCGGATCGGGCGATCTGGACCATCTGGAAAGCCGTGACGGTTGCAGCGCTGGGTTGGGTGGCCCTGGCCTTCCTGACCCGCATGACCGGTCTGGAGGGCATGCCGCGCTCGGTCGCCGTTATCTACTGGATGCTGGCCTTCGTGGTCATTGTTGGCAGCCGCTTTGGCCTGAAATGGTATTCTTCCGGGCCGGATCGCCGGAAGCGGATGACCCCGACGCTGATCTATGGCGCAGGCGATGCCGGGACCCAACTCGCCAGCGCTCTGTTGAGCACCACCGACCATGTTGTGGCGGGGTTCTTGACCGCCGACCGCAATCTGCATGGCCTCGATATCATGGGCGCGCGCGTCTATCCGCCAGATAATATCGACAAGTTGGTGCGCGATCTGGGCATCCGCGAAATCATCATCACCATGCCGGAGCCCAACGAAAACCGGCGCCACGTCATCGAGCAATGCAGCGGCCTCCCGGTCAAGATCCGCGTGCTCCCGCCGATCACCGATCTCGCTTCGGGAAAATATCTGGTCAACATGGTCCGCGATATCCAGATCGAGGATATTCTGGGCCGCTCGACCGTTCCGCCGAATCCTGAACTCCTGCATGCCGCAATCGAAGGCAAGAACATCTTCATCGCCGGTGCCGCGGGCTCCATCGGCTCGGAGGTCGCGCGGATCGCGGCTGCCTTCAAACCCAACCGGCTGGTGCTGTTCGATCTCAACGAACACGGCATGTACCAGATTTCGCGCGAACTCAGGCGTCTGAACCTCTGTGAGGTGGTGCCAGTTCTTGGGTCGGTTTGCGACTTCCGGTTGCTCAAGAGCGTGATGCAGGACTATGGCATCGACACAGTCTACCATTGCGCAGCCTATAAGCATGTCAGCCTGGTCGAAGCCAACATCGTGGAGGCGGTCCGCAACAACATTCTGGGCACCCGCACCATCGCGGAGGCGGCGCTTGAGACCGGAGTGTCCGACGTCGTGCTGATTTCTTCCGATAAGGCGGTCCGCCCGACCAACATCATGGGCGCGACCAAGCGCTGGTCCGAACTCATTGTTCGGCATTACGGCGACATCCATGCACAAAAGACCGGCGGGACCAACCGCTTCGCTTCCGTTCGCTTCGGCAATGTTCTCGGATCGAGCGGCTCCGTCGTCCCCCTGTTCAAGGAGCAGATTGCCAATGGCGGTCCGGTCACGCTGACCGACGAGAATATGACGCGCTATTTTATGTCGATTCGCGAAGCGGCCGAACTCATCATTCAAGGCAGTGCGCTTGCGGAAAGCGGCGATATCCTCGTTCTTGAAATGGGCGAGCCGGTACGCATCCGCGACCTTGCCGAGAACATGATTCTGCTGGCCGGACAGTCGGTGCGGTCGGACAAAAATCCCGAAGGCGAGATCGAGATCGAGATCGTCGGCGCCAGCGAGGGTGAGAAGCTGAACGAAGAGCTGTTCTACGATCCGTCGGGGGTGACGCTCACCGATCATCCGCGGATCAAGAAGGCTCGCCGGCAAAGCCTTGATAACTGGGATATCACCGGCATGCTGTCCGAACTGGACGAGGCTTTGAAGGATGGCAGCCCCGAAAAGATGCGGCAGCTAATTTTTGAGCGGATTCAATAAGCATGACCGAGGGCCGCTCGGCGGAGTCCGGTGCCTTGGCAACAGGGGCGCGGTCCTATGATCGCTGGAAGCGCGTCATCGATATCGCTGCATGCCTTTTGGGCGGGCTGGTCGCCTTGCCGATCCTTGGGATCGCCGGCCTTGCCGTGAAGCTCAACTCGCCTGGTCCCGTGGTCTTTGCGCAGGTGCGGGTCGGGCGCGATGGACGCCTTTTCAAATGCCGAAAGCTGAGAAGCATGCATGTCGGCACGCCGTCTCGCCCAACCCACGAGGTCGGGGTGGCGTCGATAACGACGGTCGGCCGCTATCTTCGCGCCAGCAAGGTCGATGAGCTTCCCCAGTTGTGGAATGTTCTCAAGGGCGAGATGAGCCTCGTCGGTCCGCGTCCTTGCCTGCCCGAGCAGGACCTTCTCGTGCGTTTGCGCCGCGAACAGGGCGCTTTATCGGTTCGGCCTGGAATCACAGGCTTGGCGCAGGTACAGAACGTGGATATGTCTGACCCCGAGAGACTTGCGGCCATCGACGCGCACTATGTGCGTGACCGCTCTTTCGGCCTTGATCTTCGCATTTTGTGGAAGACCTTACCCTTCTGACCGTGTTCGACCGCTCAATGAGGCGGTTTGACCGAAACAAAGAGAATCGATGTCGCCTAACACGCTGGCTGCAACCAATACGAACTCGAACCCTGGCAGCCTTTGGCCGTGGTTGAAGTCGTTCCTGCTGGTCGGGGAGCCGCGTTGGCGCTTCAATGCGGTATGCGGATATCTCTGCATCCTGTCATTCGCCACCGGCGTCATGCTGATGGGCGTCACCAAGCTGTCGGGCGTGTTCTACATGCTGGCAATGGTCCTCGGCATCCCGATCCTGCTGCTCGAGGTGGATTGGAGCAGAATGCGGGTCGGCCGCAATGTGCTGATTTTCGCGGCCTGCTTCCTTGCGATGATTGGGCTTTATGCCGGCCATCTTTTTTTGGGCAACGGCAAGCTCAGCAATTTCGACACCATCATTCGGGTCGGTGCGGGGCTTCTCAACGGCTTGTTCTTTTTCGCGGTGTTTCGCTATCGGCGCGCGCCGCTCTTTGGCTTCGTCATTCTTCTGGCGCTGCTGAACACAGCTCTGTTGTCCGCTTTTGCGCTCTTCGATGGGCTGTCCGGAAACGCGCTTGAAAGCATTCGAGGTCGTGTCGGCGGGTCGGGCAACGCAATTGCCTATTCCGAACTGCTTGCGACCTCATTTGGCATTTGCGTCATTTATTTCGCGGGCCGCATCGGCAGAAAGCTGGAGTGGCGCCGGCTTTTGGTGCTTGCAGCCTTCTTTTTGGTCGGGGTGTTCGCGGTCCTGATGACTGGAACCCGAGGTACGCTGTTCGCCTTGCCGCCGCTTCTTGTCCTTGCCGCGCTGGCACTCCGGATCAGGCATGCGGTACCTCTCAGCATTGCCGCTTTTGTATTGGTTGCCGGATTTGCGATGGTCGTGTCGCCGAACATTCAGAAGCGCAGTCTTGAAACCGTGACGGATATCACGGGCTTGGTCGGCAATGAGGACGGCGGCTCCGCGATGTCTTTGTCGTCGCGCATGCGCTTCCGCCTTTGGACTGCTTCTATCGAATTATCCGGGGACAACTTGCTGCTCGGCAGGGGCCAAGGCATGTTCCAGGAGTCCCTGCGCCAAATGGAGCCGCCGCCGCCGGAAGCGGAAAAGCTGTATGTGTTCAATCAGGCGCATAACCAGTTTCTCAACTTCCTCGTGGAAACCGGTCTTGTGGGGCTGATCCTTTTCCTCGGTATGCTGATCGTCCCTATGGCCGCCGGTATCTACACCCTGCGTCGCACGCCGCACCGCGAGCGCGGGCTGATCATGATCTGGGTGCCGGTCTCCTACGGAATTTATGGTTTGACACAGGCATTCTTCTCCCATGGAGTCACCAGCCTGCAGTTCGGCATCTATGCCGGCATGCTTCTCTGGGCAGCACCTGACCCGAAAATGTTGGCCATCTGGCCACGTCGGGGTTTCCGCAGCGCCGTCGCAGCTCACCGGTCGAGCCTGTAAACACAAGGCGCGCCATAACGCTCTGCAGACAACGCGATGTCAGACGAATTGTCTCGCGAGGGCCTCCTGCGGCCGACATCGGAATTTTATTCTTAGCTTTGCGCTCTCTCAAGAAATCCAGACCAAGGCCACCGGCAAATTTGAACCGCCGCTCCTTGAGAATACCCCGTGGTCTGCGATGCTTTACGCCATAAGCCCGGCGCGCGTATTTCGACGCATCCCGGCGGCTTTTGAAGGCGTGTTCTAATGCTTGCAAGACTGTCTCATCTGGATCGCCTCGAGGCTGAGGCGGTCCATATTTTTCGTGAGGTTGCCGCTACGTTCACCAAGCCGGTGATGCTGTATTCCGTCGGCAAGGATTCCGCTGTCCTCCTGCATCTGGCGATGAAGGCGTTTTATCCGGCTAAGCCGCCGTTCCCGATCCTGCATGTCGACACCACCTGGAAATTCAGGGAGATGATCGAGTTCCGCGACCTCATGGCGCGCAAGCTGGGCTTCGACCTTCTGGTTCACGTCAACCAGGACGGCGTCCGCGACAACATCAATCCGTTCGACCACGGCTCGAACACCCACACTCATGTCATGAAGACGCTTGGCCTGCGCCAGGCGCTCGACAAATATGGCTTCGACGCTGCCTTTGGCGGCGCGCGGCGCGACGAGGAAAAATCCCGTGCCAAGGAACGCATCTTCTCCTTCCGCAATGCGCAGCATGGCTGGGACCCCAAGAACCAGCGGCCTGAGATGTGGAAGATCTTCAACACCCGCGTCAATCCGGGAGAGTCCATCCGTGTCTTCCCGCTGTCCAACTGGACCGAGCTGGACATCTGGCAATATATCTTGCGTGAGGACATCCCCATCGTGCCGCTCTATTTTGCCAAGCGCCGCCCTGTGGTCGAACGGGACGGCATGCTGATCCTGCGCGACGACGACCGCATGAAACTGCGGCCGGGCGAAGTCGTCGAAAACCGTCTTGTACGGTTCCGCACGCTCGGCTGCTATCCGCTGACGGGAGCGATCGATTCCGATGCGGACACGCTGGAAAAGATCGTCGGCGAAATGCTCACCGCCCGCACCTCCGAACGCCAGGGCCGCCTCATCGATCGCGACGAAGCCGGATCGATGGAGAAGAAGAAGCGCGAGGGATATTTCTAATCATGCGCCTTGCCCGAATTGAAACACCCGTGTTCGACCCAAACCATGAAGCCGAAACGGTTCAGGACTATCTGGCCCAGCAGGAGCGCAAGTCGTTCCTGCGTTTCCTCACCTGCGGTTCGGTCGACGACGGCAAGTCGACGCTGATCGGCCGGCTGCTGTCGGACACCAGGCAGATATTCGAAGACCAGATCGCAGCGCTGGAAAGCGATTCCCGCAAGCACGGCACCACCGGTGACGAGATCGACTACGCGCTGCTGGTCGACGGGCTCGAGGCCGAGCGAGAGCAGGGCATCACCATCGACGTCGCCTACCGGTTCTTTTCGACGGCCAAGCGCAAGTTCATCGTTGCCGACACGCCCGGCCATGAGCAGTACACCCGCAACATGGCGACGGGCGCCTCGACCTCCGATCTCGCCATTGTGCTGGTCGATGCCCGACAGGGGGTCCTGCGCCAGACGCGCCGCCATTCCATCATTGCCTCGCTGCTCGGCATTCGCCACATTGTCGTGGCGATCAACAAGATCGATCTGGTCGGCTTCGACCAGGCCGTGTTCGACCGCATCTCGGCAGAGTACGCAGCCTTTGCCGGCGAATTGGGCTTCCGCAGCACGGCCTTCATCCCGATGTCCGCACGCTATGGCGACAACGTCACCAAGCGGTCGGAAAACACCGCATGGTATTCCGGCCCGACGCTTCTTGAGCACCTGGAAAACGTCGTCGTCGACGATACCGAGACAGACAAGCCGTTCCGCTTCCCGGTGCAATATGTGAACCGGCCGAATCTCGATTTCCGGGGCTTTGCGGGCACCGTCGCCTCCGGTTCGATCCGGCAGGGCGATGCCGTTGTGGCGGCCAAGTCGGGCAAGCCCTCGCGCATTCGCCGCATCGTGGCGCAAGGCGGCGATCTTGCGGAGGCCGTCGCCGGCGAGGCGGTGACGCTGGTGCTGGAAGACGAGATCGAGGTGTCGCGCGGCAACATGCTCGTCACACCGGATTCGCGCCCGCATGTCGCTGACCAGTTCTCCGCCAACATCGTCTGGTTCGACGAAAAGGCGCTGCTGCCGGGCCGCACCTACATCCTTCGCACCGAAACCGACCAGGTCAGTGCCACGGTCACCGAGCTGAAACACAAGATCGACATCAACGATTTCGGCAAGGAGCCGGCACGTTCGCTCGACATGAACGAGGTGGCGGTCTGCAATCTGTCGACGCAGGCGCCGTTGGCCTTCGACAGCTTTGCCGACAACCGTACCACCGGGGCCTTCATCCTGATCGACCGCATCAGCAACAATACGGTCGGTGCGGGCATGATCATCCACCCGTTGCGGCGGGCCGACAACATTCATTGGCAGTCGCTCGATATCGGCAAGAAGGCGCGGGCCGACCTCAAGAATCAGAAGCCCGCCGTGCTGTGGTTCACCGGCCTCTCCGGCTCGGGCAAGTCGACCATCGCCAATTTGCTGGAGCGCAAGCTGCATGCGGCGGGCCGACACACCTATGTGCTGGATGGCGACAACATCCGCCATGCGCTGAACAGGGATCTCGGCTTCACCGACCAGGACCGGGTCGAGAACATCCGCCGCGTCGCCGAAGTCGCCAAGCTGATGGCCGATGCCGGCCTGATCGTCATCGTCTCCTTCATCTCGCCCTTCCGCGCCGAACGGCAGATGGCGCGCGAACTGATGGCGAAGGACGAATTCGTCGAGGTCTTCGTCGACACGCCGCTCGAGGAATGCGTGCGCCGCGACCCGAAGGGCCTCTATGCCCGCGCGCTCGCAGGCCAGATCCGGAACTTCACTGGTCTCGATTCGCCATATGAGGCCCCCGAAAACGCCGAAATTCACCTCCATACAGTGGGCAAAACCCCTGAGGAGATGGTAGATGCGATTGAGGACTGGCTAACCAATGACGAAATCGCAGAGCGGCAATATGACGATGGCGGCGGTATCTGACGATCGCTTGATCCTTGAGATACTGGAAGCTCTGGCGCTCGATGCGGGGCGGGAGGTCATGAAGGTCTTTCATTCCGATCACGCGGTGGACGCCAAGGCCGACGCATCGCCGGTTACGGAAGCCGATCGTGCCAGCGAAAGGGTCATTCTTGCCGGCCTGCGAGCGGAATTCCCGCACATTCCCTGTGTCGCGGAGGAGGAGGCGTCAGAGGGGATTTACCCGGCTGAACTGGGCGACACCTTCTTCCTGATCGATCCGCTCGACGGCACCAAGGAATTCGTCAACAAGCACACCGATTTCACCGTCAACATCGCATTGATACGCAACGGCATTCCCGAAATCGGCGTGGTCTATGCGCCCTGCAGCGGGCGGTTCTTTGCCGGCCGGCCGGGCTATGCCGAGATGCTGCATCTCACCGACGACAAGCAGATCGCCTCGCGCAAGCATATTACGGCGCGGCTGGGCTACGAGCCGCTGACGATCGTCGCCAGCCGTTCGCACCGCACCGAGGAAACGGATGCCTTCATCCGCACGGTCCAGGCTGCCGAGATCGTGTCGGTCGGCTCGTCGCTGAAATTCTGCCTGGTGGCATCGGGCGAGGCCGACCTTTACCCGCGCTTCGGTCGCACCATGGAATGGGACACCGCAGCCGGCGATGCCGTATTGCGTGCGGCCGGCGGCTCGACCACGACCGTCGACGGTGCGCCATTGCTCTATGGTAAGCGCAACCAGACCGGGGAGGCGGACTTCGCCAACCCCTCCTTCATTTCCCGCGGGCGACCGGTCGAAACAGCGGCCTGAGCTTACTCTGCCGCGTCAAGCGCGGAGTTCTTGCCGACGAAATTGCGGATCGTGCTGATCACGTGGTCCTGGTCGGCTTCGCTGAGATAGGGATGCATCGGCAGGCACAGAATGGTCTTGGGCAGCGTTTCCGAGACGGGCAGGCCGCCCGGCGCGCGCGGGAAGTCCCTATAGGCCACCTGCTCGTGCAACGGCTTGACGTAGTAGATCACCGACGGGATTTTTTCTTCCTGCAGCCTGGCTTTCAGCGCATCGCGTTTTTCCGTCTCGATGGCGTATTGAGCCCAGGCCGAACGATCGCCTGCGGGCGCCTTCGCCGCCTTGATCACATCGCCAAGACCATCGGCATAGCGCTGGGCCACGCGGGCGCGGGCCTCCATCTCGTCTTCCAGAATGGCAAGCTTTTCCAATAGGATCGCCGCCTGGATCGTGTCGAGGCGCGAGTTCAGGCCGACATAGACGTTGTCGTATTGTGTCTCGCCCTTGCCGTGGAACGCATAGGAGCGAAGCTTTTCGGCGAAGGCATCGTCATTGGTGAACATCGCGCCGCCATCGCCGTAGCAGCCCAGCGGCTTGGCCGGGTAAAAGCTCGTGGAGGCGACGAATCCGAAGGAACCCAGCATCTTGCCGCCTGCCGAACCGCCGATGGATTGCGCGGCATCCTCGATGACCATGAGGTTTTCGCGCTTGGCGATTGCGTCGATCTCGGCATAGTCGGCGCCGATGCCGAACAGGTCGACGGGGATGATCGCCTTCGGCTTCAAGCGTCCTTCGGCCTTGATCATCGCAATCGCTGCTTCGAGGCTCTTCACATCGATATTGTAGGTGTCGGGCTCGATGTCGACGAAGACGGGCTCGGCCTTGGCCAAGGCAACCACTTCTGCCGTCGCTGCGAAAGTGAAGCTCGGCACGAACACGGCATCGCCGGGTCCGACGCCGGCGGCCAGCAGCGGCAGCAGCAGGGCGTCGGTGCCGTTGGCGCAGGCGATGACGTGCTTGACGCCGACATAGTCGGCCAGCTTTTTCTCGAATTCGGCGACTTGCGGTCCGAGAATGTATCGGCCGTCTTCGACGACGGCGTCGATGGCTGCCTTGAGCTTGTCACGAATGCGTTCGCGCTGTGCGCCGAGATCGATGAACTGCATGCTTGCCTCAAACAATAATCTTCTTCGCCCGCATAGCAGAGTTGCCGGAGGCGAGAAAGGTTGGAGCGCCGACTCTTGTCAGGGCCAACAATCCGTACGCGTTACAATCGAAGCCGGCCGATTGGTTTCGGTAGTCGGCTGAAAATCCGAGAATATTCAGCCGAGCTCCTGGGCAGGGGGGCGCGAGGCGGTCAGGTGAAATATAAAGTGATCGGCCTCGCAGCGCGTCGAAGGCCCGTTTCAATCGAGCTCATGCCGCCAGGGCGGGTTTGCCCCGGCACGCGAAACGGTGACTGCCGCGGCTTTCACGCCAAGCTCAAGCGCGCCGCGCAGCTCATCGGCGCTGAGCGCCGCCACCTTGGCTTTCGTCAGGGCCGACTTGTCGTGCAGCGCGGCCAGAACGCCGGCGTTGAAGGTGTCGCCCGCACCAACGGTGTCGACCACCTCGACGCTGCGCGGGTCCACGGTCACCTTCTGGCTGTCCGAATAGGCGATCACGCTCTTGCTGCCTTGCGTGACGATGATCAGTTTCGGGCCGGTCCTCAGCCACTTGGCTGCGATGTCGTCGACGCTGCCGGTCTCGCCGAACCATGCCAGGTCCTCGTCCGACAGCTTGACGATGTCCGACATCGCCATCATGCGCAGGATGCGCTCGGCATGCTTGTCGCGGTCGGTGATGAAGCCGGGGCGAATGTTGGGATCCAGCATGATCAACCGGTCCTGATGCTCGCGCCGCATCAGTGCCTCGTAGGTCGACCCGCAGGGTTCGGCGATCAGGCTGATGCCGCCGAAGAGCATCGCGCCGACATCCTCCTCGAAGGACGGCAGGTCGTCTTCGTTGAGCATCCGGCCGGCGGTGTTCTCGTCATAGAAGGTGTAGGTCGCATGGCCGTCCTGCAGCCGCACGAAGGCAAGCGTGGTGGGACGCGCGGAAACGTCGGCGAAGCGCGAACCGACCTTGCTCTCGGCAAGAACGTCGCGGATTTGCTGGCCGAACAGGTCAGACGACAGGCCTGAGAAAAACTCGACGGGCGCGCCGAGCCGTCCCAGCGCAATCGCCGAATTGAAGATCGCGCCGCCTGCATAGGGTGCGAAGGCGGGTTCGCCGGCGACGCTTTCGCGCGGCAGCATGTCGATGAGGGCCTCTCCGCAGCAGACGATCATGATCTTTCCTGTTCCTTGGGGCGGACGACACCCTTGCGGATGACGATGTTGGCGTAAAGTCGTGGCTCGCTGGTGGCAACAACGGTATGGGCGTTGCGAACGCGGGTGTAGAAGGCTGTTGTGTCCAGCGCTGCGATGTCGAAGCCCGGCACCCGGCGTGCGCAGACCTCTGTCATCTCGTGGTGAACCGGCTCCAGATGGGCCGGATCGCCCTTTACCACGTAGCGAAACAGGGCTTGCTCAACGAAATCGTCCACCGGCATGACCTGCAGGATCGCGTCCAGCATTTCAATGAGCTCAATGCCGTCCGCGCGGATGAGCCGTCGCCCGTGCTCGTGGGCGGGATAATTCCCGTCCACGAGGGCAATCTCATCGCCATGGCCCATCGAGCGCAGCGTGAAAAGAAGCTCCGGTCCGAGGATCGCGGGAATGCCGATCAACATGGAGCAGATCCTTCAGCCATGGGTGGCTCCGATCAGGAAGCGTTCGGAAAGCGGCAGGCTGGCAGCACCCAGCGCCCGCGCATGAATGCCGACGGTGCCTTCGCGAACGGTCGGCAGCACCAGGCCTTCGGCGTCTATGTCGGAAAGGGCGCGGTCGATGGCCGCGACCAGCCTTGCGCGTATCGGATAGGGCATCCAGCCGTCGAGAATGACAGCTTCGAAATCGATGACGGACGAAGCGGAGGCGATCGCATAAGCCAGCGCGTTGGCGGCGTTCTCGATCCAGACATCGAGTTCGCCGCCCAGATCGCCCCAGTCCTCAGGCGCGGTCCATAGATGCGATGCGTCAACCCCTTGTGCGGCAAGCGCTTTTTCGAGAATGGCGATGGAAGCGATATCGATGAGCTGGCGTGGCTTGCCATCGGGGCCGGGGACCGGCATCGAGCCGAGCGCGCCCGCGTTTCCGCCGGGGCCGGTATAGACGCTGCCGTTGAGCACAATGCCCCCGCCGGCGAATGCGCCGATGTAGAAATACAGGAAATCGCTGATGCCGCTGACCTTGCCGAACACCAGCTCCGCCCCGCAGGCGGCGGTGGCATCGTTCTGCAGGTAGACGGGAAAGGTGAATTCTGCCTGGATCTCGGCACGCAGATCGCGCTGCCGCCAGCCGTCCATCACGTCGCGCGGCGCACCGACCGTGTCCGCCCAGTTCCACAGCTCGAAGGGCATTGCAATGCCCAGTCCGGCGATCCGCTTCGCCTCGGCCGGCTTGAGATGCTTGCGGATTGTCCTGATGCCTTCGGTGACGAACTCGATCGTCTCGTTCGGCGCGGGATAGGCATAGGAATCCTGCAGGCTCAGGCGGAGATTGCCGAGGAAGTCGATCAGCACCAGTTCGGCGCTGCGGCGTCCGATCTTGAGGCCGATGAAGTAGGCGCCATCCGGGTTGAGGGCCATGGGAACGAGCGGTTGGCCGACCTTGCCGCGCACCGGCTCCCGTCGCAGCAACAGGCCTTCGCTTTCGAGTTCGCGCATGATGACGGAGACGGTCTGTACGGAAAGACCGGTCATGCGGGCAATGTCGGATTTCGCCAGGCTGCCATGCTGGCGCACCAGCGACAGCACGAGCCGCTCGTTGAGATCGCGCATGCCGCTCTGGTTCGTGCCACGACGCACGATCGTCTCCGGCGCTTCGGTCACACCTGATCTCGGAGCGCTTACCTCCACATTATCCTCCCCACCGTCACTGCGGTGTTTCTGGCAAGAATGCTGCCGCCATGCAATGCTGTCAATAATAAATAAGAGTGATTTAATTATTGACAGCGGCGACGAGATCGTATTTGTGTCTGGTCATGGATGTCGTCGCTGAGGAGTGCCGACACATCTGCATCACCGGCTTCGGATCGTCCGGGTCGTTTGTTCTGGGAGGAAAACCTGATGAATTCTAAGTTTCTGAAGTCGGCCGTCTATGCGGGCGCCGCGGTTTCGCTTTGCTTGTTCGCCGCGCCATCCATGGCGGCCGATGTGGGCGCCTGCCTGATCACCAAGACCGACACCAACCCCTTCTTCGTCAAGATGAAAGAGGGCGCCACCGCCAAGGCAAAAGAGATCGGCGTCAACCTGAAAAGCTATGCCGGCAAGGTAGACGGCGACAGTGAAAGCCAGGTCGCGGCCATCGAAAGCTGCATCGCCGACGGCGCCAAGGGCATCATGATCACCGCCTCCGACACCAAGGGCATCGTTCCCGCGGTCAAGAAGGCGCGCGATGCGGGCATTCTGGTGATTGCGCTCGACACGCCGCTCGAGCCCGCCGATGCGGCCGACGCGACCTTCGCCACCGACAATCTGCTGGCCGGCAAGCTGATCGGGCAGTGGGCAGCCGCTACGCTGGGCGACGAAGCTAAAAATGCCAAGATCGCCTTCCTTGACCTCACGCCATCTCAGCCCACCGTCGACGTTCTGCGCGACCAGGGCTTCATGATGGGCTTCGGCATCGACGTGAAGGACCCCAACCGCATCGGCGACGAGGACGATGCGCGCATCGTCGGCCACGACGTGACCAACGGCAATGAAGAGGGCGGCCGCACGGCCATGGAAAACCTTCTCCAGAAGGATCCCGGCATCAACGTCGTCCACACCATCAACGAGCCGGCCGCGGCTGGCGCCTATGAAGCGCTCAAGGCGGTCGGCATGGAAAAGAACGTGCTCATCGTCTCGGTCGACGGTGGCTGTCCCGGCGTCAAGAACGTCGAAGGCGGCGTGATCGGCGCGACCTCCCAGCAATATCCGCTGATGATGGCCGCACTCGGCGTCGAGGCGATCAAGAAGTTCGGCGAGACCGGCGAAATGCCGAAGCCGACAGAAGGCAAGGACTTCTTCGACACCGGCGTTTCGCTGGTCACCGACAAGCCCGCCAAGGGCGTCGACTCCATCGACGTGAAGACCGGTCTGGAAAAGTGCTGGGGCTGACGCTTCAGCGCAGCTGACCGAACTTTTGGGATACGGGAAGGCGGCTTGAGCCGCCTTCTCCAAAAGCAGCAACCAGGAGGAAATCGCGATGACAGACGCACCGGCCAATGCCGCGCGGCCGCAGGAGTTCGAGACGGTTCTCTCGGGCAGCGACAAGACGGTAGCCAATTTCGACACGCAGACGCGAACGCCGGTCGAAAAAGTTCAGCATTTCCTGCATTCCAACCCGGCTGCCGTACCACTGATCGTGCTGATCGCCTCGCTCGTCGTGTTCGCGGTGCTGGTCGGCGGCAAATTCTTTTCAGCCTTTTCCATGACGCTGATCCTCCAGCAGGTGGCGATCGTCGGTGTGATCGGAGCCGCCCAGACGCTGGTCGTGCTGACTGCCGGCATCGACTTGTCGGTCGGTGCCATCATGGTGCTGTCATCGGTGGTGATGGGGCAATTCACCTTCCGCTACGGCCTGCCGCCGGTGCTCTCGATCCTCTGCGGCTTCGGCGTCGGAGCGCTGTGCGGCTGGATCAACGGTACGCTGGTTGCACGGGTCAAGCTGCCGCCCTTCATCGTGACGCTCGGCATGTGGCAGATCATTCTGGCCACCAACTTCCTCTATTCCGCCAATGAAACCATCCGCTCGCAGGATATCGAGGCGCAGGCGCCGATCCTGCAACTGTTCGGCGATACGTTCAAAGTGGGCAATGCCGTCTTCACCTATGGCGTCATCGCCATGGTTCTGCTCGTGCTGCTGCTCTGGTACGTGCTCAACCACACCGCCTGGGGCCGCCATGTCTATGCCATCGGCGATGACCCCGCCGCGGCGGAACTCGCCGGCGTCCGGGTCAAGCACACGCTGGTTTCGGTCTATGTCATCGCCGGCCTGATCTGCTCGCTCGGCGGCTGGCTGCTGATCGGCCGCATCGGCTCCGTTTCGCCCACCGCGGGCCAGTTCGCCAACATCGAATCCATCACTGCCGTGGTGATCGGCGGCATCTCGCTCTTCGGCGGACGCGGTTCGATCCTCGGCATGCTGTTCGGCGCACTCATCGTCGGCGTCTTCTCGCTCGGCCTGCGCCTGATCGGCACAGACCCGCAGTGGACCTATCTCTTGATCGGCACCCTCATCATCGTCGCGGTCGCCGTCGACCAATGGATCAGAAAGGTTGCAGGCTGATGTCTATCGAACCGCTGCTCACCGCCCGCGGACTGGTCAAGCGCTATGGTCGCGTGACCGCTCTCAACCAGGCCGACTTCGACCTCTATCCCGGGGAAATCCTCGCCGTCATCGGCGACAACGGCGCCGGCAAATCCTCGCTCATCAAGGCGATTTCGGGTGCCGTCACGCCGGACGAGGGCGAGATAAGGCTGGACGGCAAGCCCGTGCAGTTCCGCTCGCCGATCGAGGCGCGCGCCGCCGGCATCGAGACCGTTTACCAGAACCTGGCGCTATCGCCGGCGCTCTCCATCGCCGACAATATGTTTCTGGGTCGGGAAATCCGCAAACCCGGCTTCATGGGAAAGTGGCTGCGCATGCTCGACCGCGCCGCCATGGAAAAGCGCGCTCGCGACAAGCTGAGCGAACTCGGCCTGATGACCATCCAGAACATCGGCCAGGCAGTGGAAACGCTGTCCGGCGGCCAGCGCCAGGGCGTGGCGGTGGCGCGCGCTGCGGCCTTCGGCTCCAAGATGATCATTCTCGACGAGCCGACAGCCGCGCTCGGCGTCAAGGAATCGCGCCGCGTTCTCGAACTCATCCTCGATGTGAAGCGGCGCGGGCTGCCGATCGTGCTGATCTCGCACAACATGCCGCATGTCTTCGAGGTGGCCGACCGCATCCATATCCACCGGCTTGGCCGTCGCTTGTGCGTCATCGATCCCAAGCAATACACCATGTCGGATGCAGTGGCCTTCATGACCGGCGCGAAGACGCCACCGGAAGAGCTGATAGCCGCTTGAATTCCGTACGGGGCGCTTGAAGAAAAAAGCGCTCCGACGGCTTCCGGGCATTTTGTGAATATCTGCGGATCGTATTGTGAATATCTGCGGATCGTCTAGCATGGCTCTCGGGAGGAGTAGTGCAAGTTGCGCCGGCGGTCTAAGGACACGCGCCGGAGCCCAATGAGAGGCCATATGACGAGCGCTGTGATTTCCGAGACCTCCTTTCTTCCCTCAGAGAATATCGACCCCAAGGAATTGGCGGACGAGATTCTGCGCGTCCTGAAATATCGGGGCGGCAAGGACGCCACCGTCGCCACGCCGCATGACTGGCTGACGGCGTCGATCAAGGTTGTGCGCGACCGCATCATCGACCGGTGGGTGTCGTCCACCAAGGAAGCCTACGACCAGAGCGCCAAGCGCGTTTACTACCTGTCGCTCGAGTTCCTCATCGGCAGGCTGATGCGCGACGCTTTTTCCAATCTCGGCATGATGGATGCGATGCGCGAGGCGCTGTCCTCGCTCGGTGTCGATTTCGACGTGATCGCAGCGCTTGAGCCTGACGCTGCGCTCGGCAATGGCGGTCTCGGCCGCTTGGCGGCCTGCTTCATGGAGAGCATGGCGACCGTCGACGTGCCTGTCCATGGCTACGGCATTCGCTATGTGAACGGCATGTTCCGGCAGGAAATCCGCGACGGATGGCAGGTCGAACTGCCCGAGAACTGGCTCGACCACGGCAACCCCTGGGAGTTCGAGCGCCGCGAGCGCGCCTTCGAAGTCGGATTCGGCGGCTCGGTGGAATCGGTCACCGACGCGCAGGGCAGGCTGGAACGGCATATCTGGAAACCGACCGAGCGCGTGCTGGCCGTGGCCTACGATACGCCTGTGGTCGGCTGGCGCGGCAAGCGCGTCAACACGCTGCGCCTATGGGCGGGCATGTCGCTCGATCCCATCCTGCTCGCCGCCTTCAACGCCGGCGACCATATCGGGGCCCTGCGCGAGAGCAACAAGGCCGACGCCCTGTCGCGCGTTTTGTATCCCGCCGATGCGACTCCGGCCGGTCAGGAACTGCGCCTGCGGCAGGAGTATTTCTTCTCCACCGCCTCGCTGCAGGACATTCTGCAGCGCCATCTCAGCCAGTATGGCGACCTGCATTCGCTGCCCGACAAAGCGGCCATCCATCTCAACGACACCCACCCTTCGGTGGCGGTCGCCGAACTGATGCGGCTTTTGCTCGATGTTCACGGCCTGGATTTCGACGATGCCTGGGACATCACCAAGCGCACCTTCGCCTATACCAACCACACGCTGCTTCCCGAAGCGCTGGAAAGCTGGCCGGTGCCGCTGTTCGAGCGGCTTTTGCCGCGCCACATGCAGATCGTCTACGCCATCAATGCGCAGATCCTGATCGAAGCGCGCGCCAAGGGGGATTTCTCGGGCGAGCAGATTTCCAGCATTTCGCTGATCAATGAAGGCGGCGAGCGGCGCGTGCGCATGGGCAATCTCGCTTTCGCCGGTTCCCACAGCATCAATGGCGTTTCGGCGCTGCATACCGAGCTGATGAAGGAGACGGTGTTTGCCGACCTGCATAAGCTCTACCCCACTCGCATCAACAACAAGACCAACGGGATCACGCCACGCCGCTGGCTGATCCAGTGCAATCCCGGCCTGACCGCCCTTGCCCGCGAAGCCATCGGCGACCGCTTCCTCGACGATATCGACGCGATCAGCGATCTGGATGCGCTGGCTTCCGATGCGGCCTTCCGCGAGAAGTTCGCAGCCGTCAAGCGCGCCAACAAGCAGAGGCTGGCTTCGCTGGTCTCCGAACGGCTCGGCATCCGTGTCGATCCGTCGGCGATGTTCGACATCCAGATCAAGCGCATCCACGAATACAAGCGGCAGCTGCTCAACATCATCGAGGCCGTCGCACTCTACGATCAGATCCGCTCGCATCCCGAACGGGACTGGATGCCGCGCGTGAAGTTCTTCGGCGGCAAGGCGGCACCCAGCTACCACAACGCCAAGCTGATCATCAAACTCGCCAACGATGTCGCGCGGGTCGTCAACAGCGACCCGTCCGTGCGCGGCCTTTTGAAGGTCGTGTTCGTCCCGAACTACAATGTCAGCCTCGCCGAGATCATGATGCCGGCAGCGGACCTGTCGGAACAGATTTCGACGGCCGGCATGGAGGCGTCGGGCACCGGCAACATGAAGTTCGCGCTCAACGGCGCGCTGACCATCGGCACGCTCGACGGCGCCAATGTCGAAATGAAAGAGCATGTCGGCGACGACAACATCTTCATTTTCGGCCTGACCACGGAGGAGGTCGCCCAGCGACGCGCGAATGGCTACAATCCGCGCGATGTCATCGCCGGTTCGCCCGAGCTGTCGCAGGCGCTTTCGGCCATTTCGTCGGGCGTGTTCTCGCCGGACGATCCAGATCGCTACCGCGAACTCACCGATGGGCTTTACCAGCACGACTGGTTCATGGTCGCCGCCGATTTCGACTCCTACGCCGACACGCAGAGGAAGATCGACGAGGTGTGGCGCGACAGCCCGCTCTGGTACGCCAAGGCGATCCACAACGTCGCCCGGATGAGCTGGTTCTCGTCCGACCGCACCATCCGTCAGTATGCAGAGGAGATCTGGAACGTTCCCGTGTGAGGAACCCGCCGATCCGAGACGTATCCATACAAGCATACAAGGGGAGGAAGTCCTGACGGAAGAAAAGCGGCGCGTCACCGCCCGATTGGGCGAAACTGAACGAGCGGCAGAGGGTGATGTCCGCGCTATCGTGGCCGGACGCCATGGCGATCCCTTTGCCGTCCTGGGGGTACAGAAGATCGGTGCGGTCTTCGTCGCCCGCTGCTTCGTGCCCCACGCCGAATCCGTCACTGCCTACACCCTTCAGGGCAAGGCCTGCGGCGATCTCACCCGCCGCGACGATGCCGGCTTCTTCGAAGGCCGGCTTTCCATCCGCAAACGCCAGCCGATTCGCCTGAAGGCGAGCAATGCCTCCGGTGAGTGGTGGCTGACCGACCCCTATTCCTTCGGTCCGGTGCTTGGCCCGATGGACGACTATTACATCGCCGAAGGCTCGCACCTCAGGCTGTTCGACAAGCTGGGCGCACATGTCCTGTCGCATGAAGGCGCCGATGGCGTGCATTTCGCCGTCTGGGCTCCCAATGCCGAGCGCGTTTCGGTCGTCGGCCCCTTCAACGATTGGGACGGCCGGCGCCATCCCATGCGCAGCCGCCATGACACCGGCATTTGGGAAATCTTCCTGCCCGATGTCGGCGAGGGCCAGCCCTACAAATACGAGCTGATCGGACCGGATGGGGTCAAGCTGCCGCTCAAGGCCGATCCTTTCGCGTTCCGCTCGGAACTGCGCCCTGCGACCGCTTCCATCGTTGCCGGTCCGCTTGAGCATGAATGGGGCGACGATGCCCACCGCAGCTACTGGCGCAAGGCCGACCAGCGGCGCGAGGCGATCAGCATCTACGAGGTTCACCCCGGTTCATGGCAGCGCCGCGACGACGGCACGTTCCTGAGCTGGGACGAGCTTGCCGAAAGGCTGATCCCATACACCGTCGACACCGGCTTTACCCATATCGAATTCCTGCCGATCTCCGAGCATCCCTATGACCCGTCCTGGGGCTACCAGACCACGGGGCTGTATGCGCCGACCGCGCGGTTTGGCGATCCGGAGGGTTTCGCGCGCTTCGTCGAGGGCGCGCATCGCGCCGGTCTCGGCGTGATCCTCGATTGGGTGCCTGCGCATTTTCCGGTCGACGAGCATGGGCTGGCGAAGTTCGACGGCACCGCCCTTTACGAGCATGCCGACCCGCGCAAGGGTTTTCACCCCGACTGGAACACCGCGATCTACAATTTCGGCCGGCGCGAGGTGGTGTCGTTCCTGGTCAACAACGCGCTCTACTGGGCTGAGAAATTCCATGTCGACGGGCTGCGCGTCGATGCGGTCGCATCGATGCTCTATCTCGACTACTCGCGCAAGGAAGGCGAGTGGATCCCCAACGAGCGCGGCGGCCGTGAAAACCTGGAAGCCGTCAGCTTCCTGCAGCAGATGAATACAGCCGTCTACGGCACCCATCCCGGCGTCATCACCATCGCCGAGGAATCGACGTCCTGGCCGAAAGTATCCCAGCCGGTGCATGAGGGCGGCCTGGGATTCGGCTTCAAGTGGAACATGGGGTTCATGCACGACACGCTCGCCTATCTGGCGCGCGAGCCGATCTATCGCAAGCACCATCACAACGAGATCACCTTCGGTCTCGTCTACGCCTTCAGCGAAAATTTCGTGCTGCCGCTGTCGCATGACGAGGTCGTGCACGGCAAAGGCACGCTGCTGACCAAGATGGCCGGCGACGACTGGCAGAAATTCGCGACGCTGCGTGCCTATTACGGCTTCATGTGGGGCTATCCCGGCAAGAAGCTGCTGTTCATGGGGCAGGAATTCGCCCAGCGGGCGGAATGGAGCGAGGAACGCGCGCTCGACTGGCACCTGCTCGACTCCGCCCCGCACGCCGGCGTCAGGCAGGTGGTGCGCGACCTCAACCATCTCTACCGCTCGCGGTCGGCGCTGCATGAGCGCGATTGCGAGCCGGACGGCTTTGACTGGCTGATCGCCGACGACAGCGAAAACTCCGTCTTCGCCTGGCTGCGCAAGACACTGGACGGCAACCCGATTGCGGTGATCACGAATTTCACGCCGGTGCCGCGATACGACTACAAAGTGCCATTGCCTCGGCAAGGAAAATGGCGCGAAATAATAAACACCGACGCTGAGGTCTATGGCGGTTCGGGACTGGGGAACGGTGGCATGGTGGTTGCGGATTTCGCTGACGGCGAGGGGGCGCTGGCAAGCCTCACCTTGCCGCCGCTGGCGACGATCATGCTGGAATTTATCGGGTAACGGGTTCGGGAGGAAAAATTGGAGAGCACTAAAAGAAGTCAACCCCTGGCACGCGACGCGATGGCCTATGTACTTGCCGGCGGTCGGGGCAGCCGGCTCAAGGAAATGACCGATTTTCGCGCCAAGCCGGCGGTCTATTTCGGCGGCAAAGTGCGCATCATCGATTTCGCGCTCTCCAACGCGCTGAATTCCGGCATCCGCCGCATTGGCGTGGCGACGCAATACAAGGCGCATTCGCTGATCAGGCACCTGACGAAAGGCTGGAACTTCTTCCGCCAGGAACGCAACGAGAGCTTCGACATCCTGCCGGCCAGCCAGCGCGTTTCCGAAACGCAATGGTATGAAGGCACCGCCGACGCGGTGTTCCAGAACATCGACATCATCGAATCCTATGGGCCTGAGTTCATGGTCATCCTGGCGGGCGACCACATTTACAAGATGGACTACGAACTCATGCTCCGCGAGCATGTCGACACCAATGCCGACGTGACCGTGGGCTGTCTCGAAGTGCCGCGCATGGAGGCGACCGGCTTCGGCGTCATGCATGTCGACGAAAACGACAATATCAGCTCCTTCATCGAGAAGCCGGCAGATCCGCCCGGCATTCCCGGCAATCCGGAATTCGCTTTGGCGTCGATGGGCATCTATGTGTTCCGCACGGCCTTCCTGATGGAACAACTGCGCCGGGATGCGGCGGACCCGGCATCCAGCCGGGATTTCGGCAAGGATATCATTCCCTATATCGTCCAGCACGGGAAGGCGGTGGCGCATCGCTTCGCCAAGTCCTGCGTGCGCTCGTCCTTCGAGCGCGAGGCCTACTGGCGCGACGTGGGCACCATCGACGCATACTGGGAAGCCAATATCGACCTGACCGACATCACGCCCGAACTCGACATCTACGACCGCGAATGGCCGATCTGGACCTATGCCGAGATCAAGCCGCCGGCGAAGTTCGTGCATGACGAGGAAGGCCGGCGGGGCTCCGCCGTGTCGTCGCTGGTCGCGGGCGATTGCATCATCTCGGGCGCCGCGCTCAAACGAAGCCTCATTTTCACCGGCGCGCGCGTCAACTCGTTCTCGTCATTGGACGAAGCGGTGGTGCTGCCCGATTGCTGGGTGGGTCGCAATGCGCGGCTGAGCAAGGTGGTCATCGACCGCGGGGTGAAAATCCCCGAGGGGCTGGTCGTGGGCGAGGACCCTGTTTTGGACGCCAAGCGCTTCCGCATGTCGGAAGGCGGCATTCGCCTGATCACGCAGCCGATGATCGACCGGCTGGAGGTTTGATGCAGGTTCTGGCGGTCGCTTCGGAGATCTATCCGCTGGTCAAGACCGGCGGTCTTGCCGATGTGGTGGGAGCGCTGCCGCCCGCGCTCAAGCCGCAGGGTATCGAGGTCAAAACGCTGGTCCCCGGCTATCCCGTGATCATGAAAGCGTTCCGCAAGCGAAAGCCCGCCCACAGCTACGCCGAATTGCAGGGCGGCAAGGCCGCGGTCCACGCTGCGACAATCGCCGGCCTCGACCTTTTGGTGCTGGAGGCCCCGCATCTCTTCGACCGCGTCGGCGGCCCCTATGGCGACGCCGGCGGCGTCGACTGGGCCGACAATTGGCGGCGCTTCGCAGCGCTCGGGAAGGTCGGCGCCGATCTTGCCGCCGGCGCCATCGAAAACTACCGGCCCGACGTGGTGCATGCGCATGACTGGCAGGCGGCGATGACGCTCGCCTATATGCGCTTTGGCGAGGCTGTCGGCGTTCCGTCCGTGCTGACGGTCCACAACCTCGCCTTCCAGGGGCAGTTCGGCGCTGCCGTCTTTGCCGGCCTCGGCCTGCCGCCGCGCGCCATGGCCCTGGACGGCGTCGAATATTATGGCGGCGTCGGTTTCCTCAAGGCCGGCGTCCAGGCTGCCTGGGCGCTGACCACGGTCAGTCCGACCTATGCGCAGGAGATACGCACGCCGCTGTTCGGCATGGGGCTGGACGGTCTGATCAACATGCGGGCGACCGACCTGCACGGCATCGTCAACGGTATCGATACCGACGTGTGGAACCCCGAGACCGACGACCGCCTCGCAGCCCGCTATTCGGCGAAGTCGCTCAAGGGGCGGCTGGTCAACAAGCGCGCCGTGGAGGACCGTTTCGGCCTCGATAAGGACGACGGTCCGATCTATTGCGTCATCAGCCGGCTGACCTGGCAGAAGGGTATGGACCTGTTGTCGTCCATCGTCGACCGGATCGTGGCGACGGGCGCGCGGCTTGCCGTGCTCGGTTCCGGCGATGCGGGGCTCGAAGGCGCGCTGCTGGCTGCCGCCTCTCGGCATCGCGGCAGGATCGGCGTGGTGATCGGCTATGACGAGGGGCTGTCGCATCTCATGCAGGGCGGATGCGACGCCATCGTCATTCCCTCGCGTTTCGAGCCGTGTGGACTGACCCAGCTCTATGGCCTGCGCTACGGTTGCGTGCCCTTGGTGGCGCGCACCGGCGGGCTTGCCGACACCGTCATCGACGCGAACGAGGCGGCGGTGACGGCAGGCGTCGCCACCGGCTTCCACTTCGCTGCTGAAAGCGCCGATGCTTTCATGTATGCGATACAAAAGGCCAATATGCTGCATGCCGATTCTCCGAAATGGGCATCGCTGCAACGCCAGGGCATGAAGGCGGATGTGTCCTGGAACAACAGCGCGGCCAAATATGCCGCGCTCTATCGCTCGCTTGCTTCGAGGAAGGTTGCCTGAGGAAATGACGACAAGAACAATCCCGACGAAACCCTATGGCGACCAGAAGCCGGGAACCTCCGGCCTGCGCAAGAAGGTGCCGGTTTTCCAGCAGGAAAACTATGCCGAAAACTTCATTCAGTCCGTCTTCGACAGCCTTGAGGGCTTTGAAGGCAAGACGCTGGTGATCGGCGGCGACGGCCGCTACTACAACCGCGAGGTGATCCAGAAGGCGATAGCGATTGCGGCCGGCAACGGCTTTGGCGGCGTCATCGTCGGCCAGGGCGGCATCCTGTCGACGCCGGCGGCGTCCAACCTGATCCGCAAGCGCCAGGCCTTCGGCGGCCTGATCCTGTCCGCAAGCCACAATGCCGGCGGACCCAAGGAAGATTTCGGCATCAAGTACAACGCCTCGAATGGCGGTCCGGCGCCCGAGAAGATGACGGATGCCATCTATGCGCGCAGCAAGGTCATCGACCGCTATCTGGTCGCCGATGTCGGCGACATCGACATCGACACGATAGGCTCTGTCGAAAAGGCCGGCATGACCATCGAGGTCGTCGATCCCGTTGCCGACTATGCCGAACTGATGGAAAGCCTGTTCGACTTCGCAGCGATCCGCAAGCTGTTTGCCAGCGGCTTCCGCATGTCGTTCGATGCCATGCATGCCGTCACCGGTCCCTATGGCAAGGACATATTGGAGAAGCGGCTGGGCGCACCGGACGGCACCGCCAGGAACTTCGTGCCGCTGGAGGATTTCGGCGGGCATCATCCCGATCCGAACCTCGTCCACGCCCATGAGCTCTATGAAGACGTCATGGCCGAAGGCGGGCCGGACTTCGGTGCGGCTTCCGATGGCGATGGCGACCGCAACATGATCGTCGGCCACGGCCTGTTCGTCACCCCGTCCGACAGCCTAGCCGTTCTGGCCGCCAACGCGACGTTGGCGCCGGGTTATGCCGGGGGGCTGGCCGGCATCGCGCGCTCCATGCCGACGAGCGGCGCGGCCGACCGCGTGGCCGAAAAGCTCGGCATCGGCATGTATGAGACGCCGACCGGCTGGAAGTTTTTCGGCAACCTGCTCGATGCCGGCATGGCCACGCTATGCGGCGAGGAAAGCTTCGGCACCGGCTCGAACCATGTGCGCGAGAAGGACGGGTTGTGGGCAGTCCTGTTCTGGCTCAACGTGATCGCCGCGCGCGGCCAGTCGGTCAAAGAGATCGTCACCGACCATTGGGCGACCTATGGCCGGAACTACTATTCGCGCCACGACTATGAGGAGGTCGAGAGCGAACGCGCCAACGCGCTGATGTCGGAACTGCGCGGCAAGCTGGCCTCGCTGCCCGGCTCCAGCGTGAACGGCATGAAGGTGGTGAGCGCCGACGACTTCGCCTATCACGATCCGGTCGACGGCTCGGTCAGCGAGCAGCAGGGCGTGCGCGTTCTGTTCGAAGGCGGCTCGCGCGTCGTCTTCCGCCTGTCGGGCACCGGCACGTCGGGCGCGACACTGCGGGTCTACATCGAGCGCTACGAGCCCGACACGTCCAAGCATGACATTCCCACCCAGGCGGCTTTGGCCGAGCTGATTGCCGCGGCGGAGGAGCTTGCCGGCATTCGCGTTCACACGGGACGCGAAAAGCCAACAGTGATCACCTGACGGGGGGCGCATATGCGACTCGGCGCGGTTGCCCTTGAAAAAGGGGTTTGCTTTTCGGTGCGGTCGGCGCATGCCGAGCGCATCTGGGTTTCGGTTTTCGACAGGGAGGGCGAGACCGAGATCGGCACCTACGAGCTGGCGACGGACGGCAAGGGGCTCTTCTCGACGGAGGTTCCGGGCCTGCGGCCGGGTACCCGCTACGGGTTTCGCGCCGACGGGCCTTATCGGCCCGAGCAGGAATTGTGGTTCGACCCCGACAAACTCCTGATCGATCCCTATGCGCTGGAGATCGACCGCCCTTACGTCTATGACGCACGGCTTGGCGGACGGCGCGGCGAGGGGCACGACACGGCCGGGCTGATGCCGAAAGCGGTCGTGGTATCGGGTGAGCCGGCGCAAGTCGCACCGCCGCTGCTGCGGGCTGGCGGCTTGGTCTATGAAGTGCCGGCGCGCGGCTTCACCATGCGCCATCCCGACGTGCCGGAGGCGCTGCGTGGGACAATCGCGGCGCTGGCGCATCCTGCCGTTATCGCGCATCTCGTCAAAATCGGTGTGTCGGCGGTCGAGCTCATGCCGATCACGGCGACGATGGACGAGCGCCATCTGCCGCCCCTGGGGCTGCGCAACGCCTGGGGCTACAACCCCGTCTCGTTCATGGCGCTCGATCCGCGCCTGGCGCCGGGCGGCATAGCCGAACTCAGCGCGACGGTGGCAGCACTGCACGCTGTTGGCATCGCCGTTATCCTCGATCTCGTCTTCAACCACACGGCCGAAAGCGATGAGTTCGGGCCGACCGTCTCGCTGCGCGGCCTCGACAACCCGACCTACTACCGCCATGTCGAGGGCGAGCCGGGCCGGCTGGTCAACGACACCGGTTGCGGCAATACGGTCGACTGCAACCACCCATGGGTGCGCGAGCTCATTCTCGATAGCCTTCGCCATTTCGTGACGGCCGCCGGCGTCGACGGCTTCCGCTTCGACCTTGCGCCGATTCTCGGCCGGGTGAACGGCGTCTTCGATGCCGAAGCGCCGCTTCTGAAGGAGATCGCCGCCGATCCGATCCTCAAGGACCGGGTGCTGATCGCCGAGCCGTGGGACATCGGCCCGGGTGGCTACAGGCTGGGCGGGTTTCCGCCGGATTTTCTCGAATGGAACGACCGCTATCGCGACGATGTCAGACGCTTCTGGCGCGGCGATTCCGGCACCTTGGGCACCCTGGCCACAAGGCTGTCCGGCTCGTCCGACATTTTCCAGCACAATGCCGCGTCGACCCGCACGGTGAATTTCATCGCCGCGCATGACGGCATGGCGCTGGCCGATATCGCCGCCTACGAACGCAAGCACAACGAGGCGAATGGCGAGCAGAACCGCGACGGCCACAACGAGAATCTCTCGTGGAACAACGGCGTCGAGGGAGCTTCCGGCAATGCTGATGTGAAGGAACAGCGCCGCCGCGATGCCCGCGCCATGCTGGCGACCCTGTTTGCCTCGCGCGGCACGATCATGCTGACGGCGGGCGACGAGTTCGGGCGCAGCCAGTCCGGCAACAACAATGCCTATGCCCAGGACAATGAGATCACCTGGCTGGACTGGCAGGGCAGGGACCGCGAGCTGGAGGATTATGTCGCCGCGCTTGCTCTGGTCAGAAAGCAGGTCGCCGCGCTGGAAGACACGGCCTTCCTGACGGGCACTGCTTCCGTCGAAGGCGATGTACCCGATGTCGAATGGCTCGCGGAGAACGGCAAACCCTTGTCGGAAGGTGATTGGAACGACCCGCAACGCCGCCGCCTGATGATGGTGCTGGGTGTCGAGGCGGGCCGGGGACGCGTCGCTGTGCTGGTCAATGGCGACCGCAGGGCGACGCAGTTCGTGCCGCCAAAACGCGACGGCTTTACCTGGCGGGAAGCGGTGGAGCCGGCAACGGTCCGCAACACCGGTCTGTCCTTTTCGCTTCCGGGCCGGAAGGTGGCGTTTGCGGTTGAGGTCGCAGGCGACCCATCATGAGTGTTGGACTGCAACATACCCCCTCACCGGCTCGCTGCGCTCGCCACCTCTCCCCCACTTTGTGGGGGCGAGGAACCCAGGTTCTGCACCCTCGGAGGCAGCGGTTCCTCTCCTCCGGGCAGGGGGAGAGGTGGTTTGCGCAGCAAACCGGTGAGGGGGTGATTTCGGCACTCAGCTGTTTGCTCGGTTTGCATCATGGAGACGCGAATGACCGATCCACATGACTGGTGGCGGGGCTGCGTCATCTATCAGGTCTATCCGCGCTCGTTTCAGGACACGACCGGCGATGGCAGCGGCGATCTCGTCGGCATCACCGAACGGCTGCCTTACATCGCCTCGCTCGGCGTCGATGCGGTCTGGCTGTCGCCCTTCTTCAAGTCACCCATGGCCGACATGGGCTACGACGTGTCGGATTACTGCGACGTCGATCCGATGTTCGGCACGCTCGATGATTTCGACCGGCTGATCGCAGAGGCGCATCGCCTGGGGCTGAAGATTATCATCGACCAGGTCCTGTCGCATACGTCAGACCAGCACCCTTGGTTCATCGAAAGCCGCGCCGACCGCGACAATCCCAAGGCCGATTGGTATGTCTGGGCGGCGCCCAAGCCCGATGGCGGGCCGCCCAACAACTGGCTGTCCAATTTCGGCGGCTCCGCTTGGGAATGGGATTCGGTTCGCAAGCAATATTACCTGCACAACTTCCTGATCTCCCAGCCGGATCTTAATTTCCACAATCCGGAAGTGCAGGCTGCCCTTCTGGAGACGGTGCGGTTCTGGCTGGACAGGGGTGTCGACGGCTTCCGCCTCGACACCGTCAACCACTACATCCACGACCGGTGGCTGCGCGACAACCCGCCATCCGCCGAAGCCCTCGCAGGCACCATCGACACCACCAATCCGTATGGCTACCAGCTTCATCTGTTCAACAAGACGCAGCCCGAGAACCTGGTTTTTCTCCAGCGTTTCCGGCGCTTGCTCAACGAATATGAAGGTCGCGCCGCGGTCGGCGAGGTCGGCGACGAGTGGCGGTCGCTGCAGACGGTCGCGGCCTACACCTCCGGCGGCGACAAGCTGCAGATGTGCTACACATTCGACATGCTGGGCCCGGATTTTTCCGCCGGCTACGTCCACAAATGCGTCTCCGCCTTCGAGGCGATGGTGATCGACGGCTGGTATTGCTGGGCGTTCTCCAACCACGACGTCATGCGCCATGTCACCCGCTGGACGAGGCCGGGCGAGGACCCGAAAGCGGTTGCGCGTTTTGCCATCGGGCTCATGGCGTGCCTGCGCGGTTCGGTCTGTCTGTACCAGGGCGAGGAGTTGGGGCTGCAGGAAGCGGAGCTTGCCTTCGAGGACCTGCGCGATCCCTATGGCATCCGTTTCTGGCCCGGCTTCAAAGGGCGCGACGGGTGCCGTACGCCGATGGTCTGGGAAGCGAATGCGCCCAATGCCGGTTTCTCAACCGGCAAGCCGTGGCTCCCGGTGCTGCCGGCGCAGAGCCGGCAATCGGTCAATGTGCAGCAGACCGATCCCGATTCCGTGCTCAACCATTATCGGGCTGTGCTTGCCGCCCGAAAGCAGCATCCCGCGCTGGTTACCGGTTCCATCGATCTGTTCGAGGTCGAGGACGAAATCCTCGCCTTCATTCGCCAGACAGGCGACGAAAAGCTGCTTTGCCTGTTCAATTTCTCCGACCAGCCTGTCAACTGGATCGTCCCTTCGGGACTTTCCACAGGCGAGCCGATCGCGTTTCCCGGTGCCGCGGGAAGCGCGGAACTCGGGAAAGTCGCCCTTCCACCGCTCGGAATCTTCCTTTCCAGGCTCAGTTGACTTGGGGAGGTTCCTCAACGTCATCAAAAGGCGTGTTGTGTTCGGAAATTTCCCTGACTAGTGTCAGCTATCGGCAGGAGGAAAGGAACCCCCTGCATATGCCCGGTCAAGCCGGAATATCGGCGCCGGGCCCCTCAGTTAGGAGAGGCGGCGTCGACGACGACGCGCCCCAGATCGGGAGTGTGAAACCATGCTAAAGAACATGCTGAAGGCGACCGTGTTCGCCACCACCTTCGCCATGGGCGGCGGTTACATGGCCAGTGCGGCCCTGGCCGAGGTTGTCTATAATCGCGGCAACGACACCGACCCCACGACACTGGACCATCACAAGACCTCGACCGTTGCCGAGGGCCACATCATGCGCGACCTCTATGAGGGTCTCGTGGTGCAGGACAACAAGGCGAACGTCGTGCCGGGCGTGGCCGAGAAGTGGGAGATTTCCGACGACGGCCTGAAATACACCTTCCATCTGCGGCCCGATGCGAAATGGTCGAACGGCGATCCGGTGACAGCCGAGGATTTCGTCTTCGCCTATCAGCGCGTACAGGACCCGAAGGTCGCTGCCCCCTACGCCAACATGCTCTATCCGATGGTGAACGCTGAGGCGATCAACAAGGGCGAGAAGAAGCCCGAGGAACTCGGTGTCAAGGCGGTCGACGACAAGACCCTGGAAATCAGCCTCAGCTCGCCCACGCCCTATCTGCTCGAACTGCTGACGCATCAGATCTCCTATCCGCTGCACAAGGCTTCGGTGGAGAAGTTCGGCGAAGAATACACCAAGCCGGGAAACCTGGTGACGAACGGCGCCTTCATGCTCGAAGCGTTCACGCCGAACGACAAGATCGTCATGAAGAAGAACCCGAACTTCCATGACGCTGCCAACGTCAAGATCGACACCGTCAACTTCATTCCCTTTGAAGACCGCGCCAACTGCCTGCGCCGCTTCGAAGCCGGCGAAGTGCAGTCCTGCTCCGACCTGGCCTATGAGCAGCTGTCCTACATGAAGGAAAAGATGGCCGATCAGGTCCATATCGTCCCCAAGCTCGGCACCTATTATCTGCCGGTGAAGGTCAAGAAGGAAAAGCTCGCCGACCCGCGCGTGCGCCAGGCGATTTCCATGGTCATCGACCGCGACTTCCTGGCCAACGAAATCTGGAAGGGCGCCATGCAGCCCGCCTATTCGCTCGTGCCGCCCGGCATCTCAAACTACGACAATCCCGTTTTCCTGGACTACAAGGACAAGGACATCCTCGACCGCGAAGACGAGGCCAAGAAGCTTCTGGAAGAGGCAGGCGTCAAGGAGGGTCAGCTCTCCGTAGAGCTGCGCTACAACACCAGCGTCAACCACAAGAACACCATGACGGCCGTCGCCGACATGCTCAAAAGCGTCGGCATCAACTCCACGCTCGTGGAAATGGAAGGCACCGGCTACTTCGACTATATGAAGCAGGATGGCGACTTCGACATGACCCGCGCCGGCTGGATCGGCGACTACTCCGATCCGCAGAACTTCCTCTTCCTGTTCGAAAGCCAGAATCTCGGCTTCAACTATCCGCGCTGGTCGAATGCCGACTACGACGCGGCGATGAAGAAGGCCGGCGAGACCGTAGACCTGAACGAACGCGCAGCCATTCTGCGCCAGGCTGAGGAAATCTTCCTCAAGGAAATGCCCGCCATCCCGGTGATGTACTACGCATCGGGCAATCTGGTGTCGGCCAAGCTCAAGGGCTGGGAAGACAACATCATGGACGTCCACGGGTCGCGCTACCTGTCCATCGAAAACTGATCTCCAGATGGAGGTCGCCCGGAACGCCTCGCGCGCTCCGGGCGCAGCTTTTCAGTGGACCCAAACCGCTCTTTCTGCTCGAGACCGGGGCCGCACACCGCGCCCCGATCCTTCGCTCGCGCCCATCTCATGATGGGTTGCGAGGCTGATGTCTCGTGCCGTCGCGCCTTAGAGCGCCATGCGTCCGCTCGGACGCACACAGGACGCTCTAAGTTGTTGAATCGACGCATCGGGCTTTCCGAAATTCGATTTCGATTTTCGGGCCGATGCCGTAGCGCACCGAGGTAGCCGATGCTGCTCTATGTCCTCAGGCGCTTTGCCAGCGCCGTCCCGACACTCTTCGTCATCGTCACGATTGCATTCTTCATGCTGCGGCTCGCGCCTGGCGGCCCGTTCGATCTGGAGCGGCCGATCGATCCGCTGATCATCGAGAACCTGAAGCGCGCCTTCAACATGGATAAGCCGCTGCCGCAGCAGTACATGCTTTATCTGTGGAACCTGCTGCATGGCGATCTCGGACCGAGCTTCACCCGGCGCGATTTCACCGTCAACGACCTGTTCCGCTTCGGTCTGCCCGTCTCGGTCCAGATCGGCGGGACGGCCATCGCGATTGCGCTGGTGTTCGGAACCGTCCTCGGCTCGCTGGCCGCGCTGCGCCAGAACAGCTGGGTTGATTACAGCGTCGTCGGCGTCGCCACCTTCGGCATCACCATCCCGCCTTTCGTCGTCGCTCCGATCCTCAGCCTGATCTTCGGCGTCTATTTCGGCTGGTTGCCCGCAGGTGGCTGGGGCGCGCCGGGAAGCATGGTGCTGCCGGTGGCGACCCTGGCCCTGCCGCAAATGGCCATCGTCGCGCGGCTGACGCGGGGCGCCACCATCGAGGTGCTGCGGTCCAACCACATCCGCACCGCGCGCGCCTACGGTCTGCCGTCCTGGGTGGTGCTTTACGTCCACACGCTGCGGGCGAGCATTCTGCCTGTCGTGTCCTATCTCGGGCCGACGGCGGCGGCCTTGATGACCGGTTCGGTCGTGGTGGAAACCATCTTCGGCATCCCCGGCATCGGCCGCTACTTCGTGCAAGGGGCACTGGGACGCGATTACACACTGGTGATGGGCACGGTGGTCGTCATCGCCGTCTTCGTCGTGGTGTTCAACCTGATCGTCGACATCCTCTATGCCTATCTCGATCCGAGGGTTCGCTATGACTGAAGCCCCAAACATCGTACCGGCCGCGGCCGGCATCGCACCCGCGGACGGCGAAATGGCCCTTGGACGTTCGCTGTTCCAGGATGCCTGGCGCCGCCTGCGCCGCAACAGGGCGGCCGTGGCCAGCGCGGTTGTGCTGGTCGTGCTCGCTCTGGCAGGCCTGATCGGCCCGATGGTCGCGCCGCATTCCTATGACCGGATCTACCCGCAATATGTACGGGTGCCGGCAAGCTTCGAGGCCTATCCGAAGGAAGACGACATCGTGCCCGCGTTCGAGAGTGCGCTGGCGCGCGCCCGCATCACCATCGGCGCCACCGAAGTGAACGGCAACACCGTCTCGGCGCCGATTTCCGACGACGAACCGCTCGATCCGCGCATCACGCGCTATCTCGACCGCAGCGACCTGTTCAGCAATGTCCGTATCGACCAGCTCAGCGCGGACGGCCGGTCGGGCGTCATGCTGGCCGACGTCAGCCGCCTGCAGTTCATCTTCGGCACAGACAACAACGGCCGCGACCTGCTCGCGCGCATCCTGATCGGCATCCGCATTTCGCTCGCCATCGGCGTGCTCGCATCCGCCATGGCGCTGGTGCTGGGCGTCACCTATGGCGCCATCGCAGGCTATTATGGCGGCAAGATCGACAGCGTGATGATGCGCATCGTCGATATCTTCTACTCGCTGCCGTTCATCTTCTTCGTCATCCTTCTGGTCGTGTTCTTCGGGCGAAGTTTCATCCTCATCTTCATCGCCATCGGCGCGACCGAGTGGCTCGACATGTCGCGCATCGTGCGCGGCCAGACGCTGACGCTGAAACGGCAGGAGTTCGTGCAGGCCGCAGAAGCCCTAGGGGCGACCACGAGCGGTATCCTCAAACGCCACATCATCCCCAACACGCTCGGCCCCGTGGTGGTGTATGCGACGCTTCTCATTCCCAAGGCCATTCTTTTGGAAAGCCTGCTGTCCTTCCTGGGCCTGGGCGTGCAGGAGCCGCTGACCAGCCTCGGCCTGCTGATTTCCGAAGGGGCCGAAAATATCCGCGGCGCCACCTGGCTGCTGATCTTCCCCGCCGTGACGCTGACCATGATCCTGTTTGCCCTCAATTTCCTGGGCGATGGATTGCGCGACGCCCTCGATCCGAAGGACCGCTGACATGGCCGATATCGACAACTCCATCCTCGCCGTCCGCAAGCTCGACGTGAAGTTCCACACAGATGACGGCCAGGTGCATGCGGTGAAGGGCATCGACCTCGATGTGCGCGCCGGAGAGACGGTCGCCATCGTCGGCGAATCCGGATCGGGCAAAAGCCAGACCATGATGGCGATTATGGGCCTGCTCGCCTCCAACGGACGCGTGTCCGGAACGGCGCGCTACCGCGACACCGAGCTGATCGGCATGCCGGAGCGGCGGCTCAACACCATTCGCGGCGCCAAGATCACGATGATCTTCCAGGAGCCGATGACATCGCTCGACCCGCTTTACAAGATCGGCCGGCAGATGGCCGAGCCGCTGATGTATCACAAAGGCATGAGCGCCAGGGAAGCGCGCCCGCGCGTGATGGAATTGCTCAAGCTGGTCGGTATTCCCGACCCGGAACGACGCATCAACTCATATCCGCACGAGCTTTCGGGCGGCCAACGGCAGCGCGTCATGATTGCCATGGCGCTGGCCAACGATCCCGATATCCTCATCGCCGACGAGCCGACGACAGCGCTCGACGTCACCATTCAGGCGCAGATCCTGGCGCTGCTCGCCGAACTGCAGCAGAAGCTCGGCATGGCGATCGTCTTCATCACCCATGACCTGACCATCGTTCGCCGCTTCGCCGACCGCATCTATGTCATGCGGCGGGGCGAGGTGGTGGAAGACGGCGCAACCGAGGAACTCTTCGTCGATCCTCAGCACGATTATACCAAGATGCTGCTGGCGGCCGAGCCGACCGGCACCAAGCTGCCGCCGCCGCCATCGGCGCCGGTGCTGTTGCAGGGCACCGACGTGCAGGTGTCGTTCAAGATCGGCGGCGGCTTCTTGTCCGGCCCGCCCGTGCTGCTGCAAGCGGTCGACAGGATTTCGGTGGCGCTCAGGAAGGGCCAGACCATCGGCATTGTCGGCGAATCGGGCTCCGGGAAATCGACCCTTGGGCGGGCCCTGCTGCGCCTGTTGCCGAGCGAAGGGCGCATCCGCTTCGAAAATCGCGACCTTTCCAAAGCCGACAGGGAGGAGATGCGGCCGCTGCGGAAGGAATTGCAGCTCGTTTTCCAGGATCCGTTCGGCTCGCTATCGCCCCGCATGACGGTGGGGCAGGTCATCACCGAGGGGCTTTTGGTGCACGAGCCCTCGCTGTCGACCAAGGAACGCGACCGACGCGCCATCGAGGCGCTGAAGGAAGTCGGCCTGGATGCGGCAAGCCGCAACCGCTATCCGCACGAGTTTTCCGGCGGGCAGCGGCAGCGTGTCGCTATCGCACGCGCCATGATCCTCAAGCCGAAAGTCGTGGTGCTGGACGAGCCGACCTCCGCGCTCGACCGCTCCGTGCAGAAGCAGATCGTGGAACTGCTGCGCAAGCTGCAGGCCGACCACGACCTGTCCTATCTGTTCATCAGCCACGACCTGACCGTGGTGCGCGCCATGGCCGACTACATCATCGTCATGAAGCAGGGCAAGATCGTCGAGGAAGGCCAGACCGCCGACATCTTCGACAACCCGCGCCATTCCTACACCCAGACGCTGATGGCAGCCGCTGTCGACACGACGAAGTTCCGCCTGGCAGGATAGGCGGCTCAGGCGACGCCGATGAGTTTTTCCGGCCATTCGACGGCAGGAAGATTGTTGTCGGCGTGGTCCGCGAAAGTCTTCATGATCTCGGGCAACCGCCGGTCGAGCCGGGCTTTCCGCAGGCTGCGCTGATTGCCCGTGATACGGGCTGTGGCGGCATTCAGCCGACGCTCCAGCGCCTTGAGAAAAAGATTGATGCTGCGCGGATTGTAGCTGCGGTCGAACCGGTCGCGCCACGGCGTCGGTTCCGACAGCGCCCGATAGATTTCAAACGCCGGCTTCTCCACACCGGTCGGCCTTGAGCGCCACGGTTTCTGCCCGCTGAAATGCCGGGCGTAGGCGGTGGCGAAAGGCGGCATCCAGTGCAGGTTCGTCATCACGTTCCACTGCGGATGCAGCGTCTGCCATTTCCCTTCGAAAGCGACATTGAGCGCGTCCTGATCGTGCTGGAGGCAGCGTTCGGGGTATTCTTCGGCGAAGTTGCGGGCCTTTTCCAGAAGACCCATCTCGCGCACCGCAACGAGGTCCATGACCAGAAGACCTGAATTGAAATACGGAGCGCCGGGGTTCAACGACAGCCGATCACGGTAGCGCAGATCGTAATAGGACGGCAGATCGTGCGCTGCCAGGAGCGGCAGGTTCATCTCGGCAGTCGCAAGCGCCAAGGGGTCGCGGTTCATGAGGATGTCGCAGTCGAGATAGACGATGCGTTCATAGGGCACGAAATCGGGCACCAGATCGACGAAGAGCCGCAGGTAGGCGGCCTTAGTGATCCGCCCGTCATAATTGAGCGCAAGCCCGTCCAAAAAATTCGAGACATCCAAGAGACACACCCGGTCGCCGAGAAGCGAGACCGCCGCCGTTCTGTCGGCATCGGAAATCGCTGTATGCAGGATGAAGCCCGGAAGAGGATCGCGCGAGATGTCGAGGATTCGGCGCGCAGCCAGGCAGGCAAAGGGAAAGTAGTTCTTGTCCGCCGCCAGATAAAAACAGGTCTTGGCTGGCACGCCTGTCGACACTTACAAGCTTTCCCGAACAGTCGGCTTCGCTCGATGCTAGGCGCAAGACCTTTTAACTGGTCGGAGTGGCAGGATTTGAACCTGCGACCCCCTCGTCCCGAACGAGGTGCGCTACCAGGCTGCGCTACACTCCGTGACCAGTGGCGGGCTTATAACCGGCAGGGTGGTTTCCCGCAAGCGGCAACTGTGCAAGTTCGAGGGTAAATTTCCGCATGGCTTCGCAAGGGCTGGACCCACATTTTTGAGTTCCAAGATCGGCCTCGACTGCATATAAGCCATTGATCTCCGTACATCGCGGGGACGACTGTTTTTTTGGAGCCTGCCTGCCTTGAGCGCAAAACCCCTGCACGAAGCCAAGCCGAACAGTTTCGAGTTCGAAACCCGCGCGCTGGTCAAGCCGACGGGCTTTCGCGAATACGATGCGCGCTGGTGGTTCGGCTATCCCGGCTCCGATAAGACGCCGGAACTCAACCTTCTGGGCGTGCAGGCGCTGGGCATGGGCATCGGCACGCTGATCCGCAGGCTGGGTGCAGGCCCCGAAATCGTCACTGGCCACGATTTCCGCTCCTACTCGCTGTCGATCAAGCTGGCGCTCGTGTCCGGACTGCTGGCTGCGGGCGCCAGGGTCAGGGATATCGGCCTGGCGCTGTCGCCCATGGCCTATTTCGCGCAGTTCGCGCTCGACACACAATCGGTGGCCATGGTCACCGCCTCGCACAACGAGAACGGTTGGACCGGCGTCAAGATGGGCGCGGCGCGCCCGCTGACCTTCGGGCCGGACGAGATGTCGGCACTGAAGACAATCGTGCTCGACGGCGATTTCGAACTCATCGGCGGCGGCACCTATACGTCGGTCGAAGGCTTCCGCGAGACCTATCTCGCCGATGTGACGGCGGGCATTTCCATTGGGCGCAGGCTCAAGGTTGTAGCCGCCTGCGGCAACGGCACGGCCGGCGCCTTCGCGCCTGAGGCGTTGCGGCGCATCGGTTGCGAGGTCATTCCGCTTGACGCCGAGCTCGACCACAGCTTCCCGCGTTACAATCCCAACCCCGAAGACATGGCGATGCTGCATGCCATCCGCGACAAGGTTCTGGAAACCGGGGCGGATGTCGGTCTCGGTTTCGACGGTGACGGCGATCGCTGCGGCGTGGTCGACAACGAGGGCAACGAGATATTCGCCGACAAGGTCGGCGTCATGCTCGCCCGCGACATCGGCAAGGCGCATCCCAACTCCACCTTCGTGGTCGATGTGAAGTCGACCGGCCTGTACGATACCGATGCGGAGCTTTTGGCGACGGGTGCGCGCACCGACTACTGGAAGACCGGCCACTCCTATATGAAGCGCCGGGTGCATGAGCTGGGCGCCATAGCCGGCTTCGAGAAATCCGGCCATTATTTCTTCAACCCGCCCATCGGCCGCGGCTATGACGACGGCCTCGTCACGGCGGTCGCGATCTGCCGCATGCTCGACCGCAGCCCCGGCAAGTCCATGGCCGATCTTTATCGCGCCCTGCCGCTGACCTATGGCACGCCGACCATGTCGCCGCATTGCTCCGACGAGACCAAATATGGCGTGGTCGATAAGATCATCGCCGAGTTCCAGGCGATGAAGGCAGCCGGCGAAAGCTTCGCGGGGCAGGGCATCGCCAAGCTGATCACCGTCAATGGCGTGCGCGTGGTGGCCGAGGACGGAACCTGGGGGCTGGTCCGTGCATCGTCCAACAAACCGGAATTGGTCGTGGTGGTGGAAAGCCCGGTCTCGTCCGAACGACGGCGCGAGATGTTCGAAGCGGTCGACGCCATGATCCGGCGCCATCCAGGCATCGGCCCTTACAACCAGACCTTCTGAGGGCATCCGGCATGGCTGCGCGCATCGTCAGTTTCGTCATGAGCGGCGGGATCGGGTCCCGTCTCTGGCCGCTTTCGCGCGAGGACAACCCCAAGCAGTTCCACGATCTGGCTGGCGACGGCTCGATGCTGACCAAGACGCTGCGGCGTCTGGTGGCGCGGGCGGAAGGCGAGACGCCGGTCTACCTGATTGCGTCGGAGCGGCACGCGCTGCGCGTCAGCGCCGACCTCGCCGGCTTCAACCTGTCGGGTGGCGGAGCGCTGTTTGAGCCTTCCGGTCGCAACACGGCCGCCGCGGTCGCGCTTGCTACACTTCAGACATTGGAAAAATTCGGCGACGAGGTTGTGCTGGTCGTGCCCTCCGATCATGAGATTTCGACCGACCGGCAATTCTGGGACACTATCGAACGCGGCGTGCCGGCAGCGGTCGATGGGCGCCTCGTCGTGTTCGGCATCCGGCCCACCGTGCCGGAAACCGGCTATGGTTATATCGAGGTCGGCAGCACCGATCCCAACGGGGTGGCGGAGGTCGCGCGCTTCGTTGAAAAGCCCGATCTGCAGACCGCCGAGGCTTATCTGCAGGCGGGCACGTTCTTCTGGAATACCGGTATCTTCCTGTTCCGTGCAGGCGCGATGCGCGACGCCTTCCTGAAATTCCAGCCGGAAATCTGGTCAACCACCGAAGCGGCATTCAGGGCGTCCACCAACGACCTGTCGGGGCTCTACATGCCGGCGGAGCTTTACGCGGCTATCCCCTCGATCTCGATCGACTATGCCATCATGGAAAGGGCAAGCGGCATCGCCATGGTGCCGGCGAGCTTCCGCTGGAACGATCTCGGCTCGTGGCAGTCGCTGCTTTCGGTCAGCCGCTCCGACGGTGCGGGAAACGTCATTCTGGGTGACGTGGTCGCCATCGATTGCGAGAACTCCTATTTGCGCAGCGATGGCCGGTTGCTTTCGGCGGTCGGGCTCAAGGACATGGCCGTGGTGGCCACGGCGGATGCGACCTTCGTAGCCCCCGTCAGCCACAGCCAGAACGTCAAGAAGGTGGTCGAGCAGCTTGAGCGCAGCGGCCGCATCGAGACCAAATATACGCCCGCGCACGACCGCGTGCTGGTCAGCGGGGCATGGCGCAACCGCGTCCAGCATTGGCTGATCAATGAGACGCTGCCGCTGTGGTCGACGGTTGGTGTCGACCGTGTTTATGGTGGATTCCACGAGGCGCTCGCCTTGGATGCCACGCCGATGGTGCGGCAGAAGCGCATGCGGACCATGGCGCGCCAGGTCTACGCCTTCGCGGTCGCCAAAGTGCGTGGCTGGGACGGTCCTGCCGATGAACTGATCGCCCATGGCCTGGATTTCATGAAGGGCGGGCGCACGCCCGACGGCGGCTGGGCCAGAACCTTCAATGTCGATGGCAGCGTCGCCGATGCCACCGAGGACGCCTACGACCATTCCTGCGTGCTGCTGGCGCTGGCGCATGCGCATATGTGCGGCAATCCCGACGCGCTGGGCCTGGCCGAAGAGACCTTCGCCTTTCTCGACAGCCACCTCGAAGACCAGCGGATGACCGGATTTCTGGAGACCTCCGAAGGGAAGGGCGAACGCCGCTCGAATCCGCATATGCATCTTCTCGAGGCCTTCCTGGCCTGGAACGCCGCGACGGGCGACCGCACGCATCTGCGCCGCGCGGCACGGATCATCGATCTGTTCCGTACCCATTTCTTCGACACCGACAGCTGGACCTTGGGCGAATTCTTCGATGCCGACTGGAAGCCGGCCACCGGCGAAAAGGGCAGCTGGACCGAACCCGGCCATCATTTCGAATGGGCCTCGTTGCTGGTCGATTTCGCCGGCAAGAGCGGGCAGCGGGAACTCGTTCCCTTCGCCCGAAAGCTCTATGCGTCTGCCATCGCCAACGGCCTGAACCGCGCAACCGGTCTGGCCTATGGCGCCGTTTCTCGTCAGGGACTGCCCCTGGATCGCGTCTCGCGCAGCTGGCCGCAGGCCGAAGCGGTGAAGGCGGCGATTGCGCTCGACGGCTCGGGCGGTCCTGATCTCAAACCGGAGGTCGAGGAGCGCGTCGGCCGGCTGTTCCGCTGGCACATCGACCCCGCGCCGACAGGTTTATGGATCGACCGCATCGATGAGCGCGGCCGCTCGCTGGCGACCGATGTGCCGGCCAGCATCCTTTACCATCTCGTCTATGCGCTGACCCAGTATCTGGACCGGACAGAACCCGCTCAGTAAGGGCTCTCGACATTGCCGGTCTCGACATAGACGGTCTTGACCTGGGAGTAGTGGCAGAGCGCGGCGAGCGCGTTTTCGCGGCCGATGCCGGACTGCTTCATGCCGCCGAACGGCATTTCCACCGGCGTCAGATTGTAGGCGTTGATCCAGCAAGTGCCGGCCTTGATCTGCCCGATCACGCGATGGGCGCGCGGCAGGTCTTTTGTGAAGACGCCGGCTGCCAGGCCGAAGGGCGTATCGTTGGCGCGCTCGATCACCTCGTCCTCGTCGTCGAAGGACAGAACGCTCATCACCGGTCCGAAGATTTCCTCGCGCGCGATGCGCATGGTGTCGGTGACGCCGGTGAAGATCGTCGGTTCGATAAACAGCCCGCCATCGAAGCCCTGCATCGAGGGTACGCTGCCACCCAGGGCCAGTGTCGCGCCTTCCGACTTGCCGATCTCGATATAGCCCAGCACCTTCTCATGCTGTGCCTTGTTGACCAGCGGTCCCATCTGGGTTTCCGGATCGAGCGGATCGCCCAGCCTGATGGTTTTGGCACGCTCGACGAGGCGTTCGACAAAGCGGTCATGCAGGACCTTCTGCACGAAGACCCGCGTGCCGTTCGAGCAGACCTGTCCGCTCGAATAGAAATTGCCGAGCATCGCACCGCCAATCGCGTTTTCCAGGTCGGCATCGTCGAAGATGACGATCGGCGACTTGCCGCCCAGTTCCATCGTCGCGTGCTTCATATGTCCGCCGGCGAGCGCGAGCACCTTCTTGCCGGTGGCGACCGAGCCGGTTACGGAAACCTTGTCGACGGCTTCATGGCTCGCAAGAGCGGCGCCGACATCGCCAAAGCCCTGCACGACATTGAACAGCCCGTCCGGCAATCCGGCCTCGGTGTAGATTTCGGCCAGCGCCAGGGCCGAAAGCGGTGTGTTTTCCGAGGGCTTGAAGATCATCGCATTGCCCATGGCAAGCGCGGGCGCGGACTTCCAGCCGGCGATCTGGATCGGATAGTTCCACGCACCGATGCCGACGCAGATGCCGAGCGGTTCGCGGCGGGTGTAGGCGAAGGGACCGCCGAGATCGATATATTCGCCATTATAGGCGCCGATGGCGCCGGCGAAGAATTCCAGCGCATCGGCCGCGGAGGCGGCGTCGGCGACCAGCGTTTCCTGGATCGGCTTGCCGGTGTCGAGCGTTTCCAGCCGGGAAAGCTCCTCGTTGCGCGCGCGCAGGATGTCGGAGGCCCGGCGCAGGATGCGGCCGCGCTCGACCGGTTTGAGCCGCGCCCAGGCGGGCTGCGCCTCGCGCGCGGACGCCACGGCAAGTTCGAGGATGTTCGGCGTCGCGCCATGCAGCGCGGCGATCTGCTCGCCCGTGGCGGGATAGGTGACGGACAGCGCCGGGCCGCCCTGGTCTTCGACATAGCGACCGTTGATGTAATGGGATGCCTTGGGTTGGGCACGCATGGCGGCGCTCCGTCTTTGAAATGCTGTTGCGGCGATGATGCTCTATCGGTCGGACAGGCGCCAGCGCGGATTGATCCACGGTTCCTGATTGGACGGCGCAAGCGGCGTCCGCCCGAGAATATGGTCTGCTGCCTTCTCCCCGGTCATGATCGACGGACCGTTGAGATTGCCGTTTGTAACACGCGGGAAGATCGAGGAATCCGCGACCCGCAGGCCCTCGACGCCGATCACCCGCAGTTCGGGATCGACCACTGCGTTGGGATCGTCGGCCCGGCCCATGCGGCAGGTGCCGCAAGGGTGATAGGCGCTCTCGGCATGCTCGCGGATGAAGGCGTCGAGTTCGGCGTCGGATTGCACATTTGAGCCGGGCGAGATTTCCTTGCCGCGATAGGGATCGAAGGCCGCCTGGCCGAAGATCTCGCGCGTGAGCCGGATGCAGTGGCGGAAATCGCGCCAGTCGTCCTCATGCGCCATGTAGTTGAAGCGGATCACCGGCGTATCGCGCGGGCTGGACGAGCGCAGCGTGACTGAGCCGCGCGACTTCGACCGCATCGGCCCGACATGCGCCTGGAAGCCATGCGTCTTGGCCGCTGCCTTGCCGTCATAGCGGATCGCCGCCGGGAGGAAATGATACTGTATGTCGGGGTATTTGACGCCGGCCGCGGAACGCAGGAAGGCGGCTGCCTCGAAATGGTTGGTGGCGCCGAGGCCGTTCTTGAACAAAAGCCAGCGCAGGCCGATCAGGGCCTTGGAGAATGGGTTGAGCACCGAATGCAGCGTGATCGGCTGCAGCGATTCCTGCTGGATGTAGAGCTCGAGATGGTCCTGCAGATTGGCGCCGACGCCGGGCCGGTCTGCGATCACTTCGATGCCATGTTCATGAAGATGCGCCGCGGGGCCGATGCCCGACAGCATCAGGATTTTCGGCGAGTTGATGGAGGATGCGGCAAGCACGACCTCACGTCTTGCCTTAACCACTTGAATCGATCCGTTAACGTCGATCTCGACGCCGGTGGCGCGTTGATTCTCGATGATCACCCGTCGCGCGAAGCCTTTGACGAGACTCATATTCCGCCGCTTGAGGGCAGGACGCAGATAGGCATTGGCCACCGACCAACGGCGGCCGCGATGGATGGTCTGCTCCATCGGCCCAAAACCTTCCTGCTTGGAGCCGTTATAGTCGTCGGTCAGCTCGAAGCCGGCTTGCCGGCCGGCTTCCCGGAAAGCCGTGTAGAGCGGATTGACCAGCGGTCCGCGCTGGACATGCAGCGGGCCGTTCGTGCCCCGCCAGCCCGGCTCGCCGCCGGCCGAGTTCTCCATGCGCTTGAAGTAGGGCAGCACATCGGCATAGCTCCAGCCGGTGGCGCCCTGTTCGGCCCAATGGTCGAAGTCGTGGGCATGGCCGCGCACATAGACCATGCCGTTGATGGACGACGACCCGCCCAGCACCTTGCCGCGCGGGGTGGCGAGCACGCGGCCGCCGAGATGCGGTTCGGGCTCGCTGGAAAAACCCCAATCGTAGCGCCGCATGTTGAGCGGGATCGACAGAGCCGACGGCATCTGGATCAAGGGGCCGAAATCCGTGCCGCCATATTCGATCACGACGACGGAGTGTTTGCCGTCTTCCGAAAGGCGATAGGCGGCGGCTGAGCCGGCCGAGCCCGAGCCGACGATGACGAAATCCGCTTCGATCATGCGCGTCCTTTCGTGCCGAGCGGCAGGTTGGCCAGATAGGCCTCCACGAGGGCCGCGGCGGTTGCGGCATCGGGCAACCCGTCGCGCAGGGCGCGGCGGATATAGAGTCCGTCGATAAGAGCTGCGATGGTTTCGGCGGCGCGTTCGGCCTGGGCAGGCGGCAACAAAGGCGCAAGGCCGCTCATGAGGTTCGAATGCAGCCGCCGCGCATAGACGCGCAGCAGGCGCCGCAGGGCCTGCGATTTCTGCGCCTCGACATAGAAGGCCAGCCATGCGGCGATGGTCTCGGAGCGGAACTGCTTTTCAGAAAAGTTGACGGCCACAACAGCGCTGACGCGCTGCAGCGGTGTTTGTGCCGCGCGCAACGCCAGCCGCGCATCCGCGTTCAATTCCGTCAGCAGATAGCGCATCGTCGCCTCGAGCAGATCGTCTTTGGCGCCGAAATAATGATGCGCCAGCGCCGACGACACGCCGGCGCGGCCGGCGATTTCCGACATGGTCACATCCAGCGAACCGCGTTCGCCGATCGCCAGGATCGTCGCATCGATGAGCGCCTTGCGGCGCAATGGCTGCATTCCGACTTTGGGCATTGTCCGGTCTCCAGACGACAGCTTATTTTTTATTGACTGATCAATCAACAAAAACTGAAGACTTTATGTCCGGGCTTGCCAGGGCTATGAGACAGCCGACCCGCCATGCGGGACTTTTTCAGGAGGCCCCATGACCGATCCCGTTCTTGTCGAAATGCTGCGCGGCAATGTGGTCGAAAGCGTCCATCGCGGCGCAGCCGTGGTGATGGATGCATCCGGCAAGGTGGTTTTGGCGCTCGGCGACACGGCCCGTCCGGTCTTTCCGCGCTCCGCCGTCAAGGCGATCCAGGCGCTGCCGCTGGTCGAGACCGGCGCGGCGGACGCCTACGGCTTTGGACACGCCGAACTGGCTCTTGCCTGCGCCTCGCATTCGGGCGAGCCGCGCCATGCCGAGCTTGCCGCCGCAATGCTGGCCAAGGCCGGCCTTGACGAAACCGCGCTGGAATGCGGCGCGCATTGGCCGACGAGCCAGTCGGCAACGGTGGCGCTGGCCCGTACCGGTGCGGAACCGAGCGCCCTGCACAACAATTGCTCGGGCAAGCATTCCGGTTTCCTCTGCACCTGTTGCCACGAAGGGCTCGACCGGCATGGCTATGTCGGTGCGGCGCATCCGTTTCAGGACATGGTGCGGCAGGCCATGCAGGAGGTTACCGGCGCCGAGCACAGCGAAGCCAATCGCGGCACCGACGGCTGCTCGATCCCGACCTATGCCGTACCGCTGGACAGTCTCGCGCTGGGCTTTGCCCGCATGGTCACGGGGCAAGGCTTCGGGCCGGAGCGCGCCAAGGCTGCAAGACGCCTGCTCGAGGCCTGCATGGCCGAGCCCTTTCTGGTCGCAGGAACGGACCGGGCCGATACCCGGCTGATGGACATGGCGCCGGGCCGCATTTTCGTGAAGGTCGGGGCGGAAGGCGTCTACTGCGCGGCACTCCCCGAACTGGGACTGGGCATTGCGCTGAAATGCGACGACGGCGCGGGAAGGGCGGCCGAAGTCGCCATTTCGGCGATCCTGCAAAAGCTGTTTTCGAAAGATGGGGAGTTGGTATCCAAGCTCTCGGATGTTTCGAACCCCCAGATGACGAACTGGAACGGCATCCATGTGGGATCGCTACGCCCAAGTGCTGCGCTCGCCTGAGCTTGCCAAGCCGGGCGGCGAGCTTAACTATAGGCCATGAGCAGAGCCTTCACCCGCGAAGAAGACAGCGACAACGCGATCTCCGATGTCGGGGAGCGCCCGGTCAGCAGCGAGCGCAATCTGGTCACCCGCTCTGGCCTCAAGCAGATCGAGGGACAGCTTGCGGCGTTGCGCGCGGAACTGGCCAAGGCGGAAGCTTCGGCGGACCGCGAACGCATTGCGCGGATTTCGCGCGACCTTCGCTACTGGTCGTCGCGACGGGAGACGGCTGAAGTATCGGTTCCGGAGCAGGGCAGCGCCGTTGTCCGCTTCGGCATGGCGGTCACGATCGAAGACGAGGACGGTGCGAGGAAGCGCTGGACCCTTGTCGGCGAGGATGAGGCCGACGCCGCCAAGGGCCTCATCTCCCACGTCTCGCCCATGGCACGCGCCCTGTTCGGCAAGGCGGTGGGCGATGTCGCCACCGTCAACGGCAAGGAATGGGAAATCGTTGGGATAGAAACCGTTTAGGTCTCGATCCTGACCGTATGGTCGCGCAGGAATGTCGCCGCGCCCGCCTCGTCGATTTCGCCGGCTGCGACACTCATGACGAACAAGTACAATGTGCCGTCATCTACAGTCAGATAGTAGCCGTTGACGATGAGAAACGTACCGGCCGCAACGATTGCCGTTCTCTTGTTTCCGTCGACAAACGCATGGTTTTTCGCCAATCCGTACAGATACGCGGCGGCGAGATCGGTGACGGTCGGCTCGCCATACACGGCCTTATTTTCGGCGCGCGCCAGCGCCGACTCAAGGGCGTTCTCGTCACGCAACCCTTGTGCGCCGCCATGCCTGCGAAGCTGCTCCGCATGCATGGCTTCAACCGTTCGCCGGCTCAGAAACTCCCAGCTCATTCGGCAAGTTTCTGAAGAGCAACCTTGTATTTGTCCATGAACTGCTGAGCAGCCTGCATCTGCCGCTCGAACACGTCGTCCGTGGGCTTCAAGCTGAGGCCGTTAACATCCTCCGTCAGTTCCAGCGTGTCGCCGGCGCGCAGGTTCTGGCGATCCAGAACCTCCTTGGGGATGATGACGCCTTCCGAATTTCCGATCTTGCGCAGTGTGACGTTCATGGCTTCACCTCGATGTTATAACTTGAGTTTAACAGAAAGATGGGGGTGGCGCAAGAAACCGTCAATTGCCGTTGTGGGGCAGACCCAGCCAATTTATACCTTCCGGGCGGACGATCCGCATAAAGATACCGACTGCTGGAGGCACCCACCATGGCGCAGGACGAGACCATCTTCATCGGCGCCAGCCGCAGGCCGGATGACAGCTACCAGAAGGCCGAGGAACTCCTGCTGAAATATGGCAACCGCCACGGGCTCGTCACCGGTGCGACCGGCACAGGCAAGACCGTAACCCTGCAGATCCTGGCGGAAGGTTTTTCGCAGGCCGGCGTGCCGGTGTTCTGCGCCGACATCAAGGGCGATCTGTCCGGCGTCTCGATGATGGGACAGCCCAAGGATTTCCTGCTTGCCCGCGCCGAGGCGATCAAGCTCGACCCGTACGACTTCGCCGAATTCCCGGTCATCTTCTGGGATCTGTTCGGCGAGCAGGGCCATCCGATCCGCGCCACCGTCTCCGAAATGGGGCCGCTGCTTTTGTCGCGCCTGATGAACCTCACTGATGCGCAGGAAGGCATCATGAACATCGCCTTCCGCATCGCCGACGAGGAAGGCCTGCTGCTGCTCGACATGAAGGACCTGCAGTCGCTTCTGGCCAACATCGCCAGCCGCGCCGACGAGATCAGCGGCCGCTATGGCAACATCACCAAGCCGTCGGTCGGCGCGATCCAGCGGTCTCTGCTGGTGCTCGAACAGCAGGGCGGCAACCATTTCTTCGGCGAGCCGGCGCTGAGAATCCCCGACATCATGCGCACCACGCGCGACGGCCGCGGCGCCATCAACATTCTGGCCGCCGACAAGCTGATGATGAATCCGAGGCTTTACGCCACCTTCCTGCTCTGGCTTTTGTCCGAACTGTTCGAGGTGCTGCCGGAGGTCGGCGATATCGACCGGCCCAAGCTGGTGTTCTTCTTCGACGAAGCGCATTTGCTGTTCGACGAAGCGCCCAAGGCGCTGGTCGACCGGGTCGAGCAAGTTGTCCGCCTCATCCGCTCCAAAGGCGTCGGCGTGTTCTTCGTCACGCAGAATCCGCTCGATATCCCCGAAACCGTCCTGGCCCAGCTCGGCAACCGGGTGCAGCACGCGCTGCGCGCATACACGCCGCGCGAGCAAAAGGCCGTTAAGACGGCGGCGGATACGTTTCGTCCGAATCCGGACTTCGATTGCGCTACAGCCATCACCCAACTGGGCACCGGCGAGGCGCTGGTGTCGATGCTCGAAAACAAGGGCGTTCCGGCAATGGTCCAGCGCACGCTGATCCGCCCACCGGCCGGCCGCCTCGGCGCGATCAGCCCGGAAGAGCGCAAGACGATCATGAGCCTGAGCCCGGTAGCGGGTCAGTACGACCAGACGGTCGACCGCGAATCGGCCTTCGAGATGCTGCAGAAGCGGGCGCAGGATGCCCAGCAGGCACAAGCCCAGCCGCAGCAGACCACGACGCAAAGCGGTGGCGGTGGCTGGACCTTGCCGGACTTCGGCAACGGTGGCGGAGGCTCCCAGCAGCCGACCACGCAGCGCCGCCAGGCGCCCGCGCCGAGGACATCGACCCGTCAGACTGCAACCGAAGCCGCGATCAAATCCGTGGTGCGCTCGGTGGGAACGACGCTCGGCCGTGAACTGGTGCGGGGTATACTGGGAAGCCTGAGGCGAAAACGCTAAGCCTCAAATGCAAAAAGGCTGCGGCATCAGCCACAGCCTTTCGCGGTCGATAAGAGCGCTTCGCTCAAGCCATGCCGACGCCGTTGGTCACGACGATCGGCGTCTTGTTCGGAACGCGGTCGTAGAGATCCATGATGTCCTGGTTCATCAGGCGCACGCAGCCCGACGACACCGACTTGCCGATGGACCACCATTCCGGCGAGCCATGCAGGCGATAGAGCGTGTCTTCATTGTTCTGGAAGATGTAGAGCGCACGCGCGCCGAGCGGGTTCTGCAGGCCGGGCGCCATGCCGCCATTGCGGACGCTGTATTTCTCAAGTTCCGGCTGGCGGGCGATCATCTCATCCGGCGGCGTCCAGGTCGGCCATGCGCGCTTCCACTGGATGACGGCGCGGCCTGACCATTCGAAGCCGGCGCGGCCGAGACCAACGCCATAGCGCATCGCCTGTCCGCCTTCGCGCACGAGATAGAGATAATGCTGGGAGACGTCGACCACGATGGTGCCGGGGCGCTCGCCCGTCGGGTCCTGGACCATCTGGCGCAGGAACTGCGGCGGAATTTTCTCGATGGGAATGCCGGGCACTTCGAAACCGCCATCGAATACCGGGCCATACATTGAAGCGTAGCTGGCAAGTTGCGGATCGATCGCAGGTTGGATCGGCGGCGGGGGTGGCTGGTTGAAGGAATAGCGTGAACCGAAGGAGGTGCATGCGGACAACGCCAAGCCGGCAGCGCCGGCCGCCGCCAGATTCAGAAAGCCGCGACGGCTCGTCGATCGCGGCATGTCATTATTCTTGTTCATTTTAATTTTTGGTCTCCAAACCAGAAAGATAGGCCGCAAGAAGATTAAAAAGTGCCTTCTTCCGTATAAGTTCGAGCCCGATAAGCCGTTCCAATTCAGGCCCGACGGTGGACAAAGAACGGCGAAGCTGTGACAGTCCCGACACTGTTGCGTCAATGCAACATTCTGTGAGTGCGCCTTGGCCGCCTCAGCCCTTCGGCAAAGCGTCGAGGGAGGGAAGGATCAGTTGGGGCGGCAGGTCGAGATACTCGTCGGGCTGGCCGGCACGATTGACCCACACCGTCCTGAAGCCGAATCGGGTGGCTCCGGCAATGTCCCAGCGGTTGGAGGACTGGAACGATACGGCGTCGGGATAAAGCCGCCATTCGCTGGTGACGAGATCGTAGACGGCCGGATCGGTCTTGAATTTCCTGATGCTGTCGACGGAGAAGATCGCATCGAGGCTCTGATCGAGCGCCGCCGAGGCGACGGCGGCCTCCAGCATCGCCGGCGAGCCGTTGGAGAGAATGGCCAGGCGCGCGCCGCTGTCTTTCAAGGCCCGCAGCACGGCGGGCACCTCAGGGTAGCAATCGAGCCGCCAATAGGCGTCGAGAAGCGTGGCGCGCAGGCTGCGGTCGGCTGAAGGCACCTTGCTGAAAGCGAAATCCAGAGCTTGCTCGGTGAGTTGCCAGAAATCGGCATAGGAGCCCATCAGGCTGCGCACCCATGAATATTCGAGTTGCTTGGCGCGCCAGATCTCCGACAGCACCTGGCCGTCCGGCCCGATCTGCGCGGCATGGCGCCGAACGGCGGAGTGGACGTCGAACAGCGTTCCGTAGGCATCGAAAACATAGGCGGCGTAGCGCATCGTGGCGGCTTCCGTTCACTGGCCTGCCACATTCCGGCAACAGGATGTTGACGTGAGGCGGCAGGGCATCTCCAATAGCTGGATAACATTGAAAGATTGGAACGCAATCATGTCTTTGACTGAAGCGGCGCAGTCCACGACCTGGACCTATGTTGACGGCGACTGGTACGAGGGAAACGTCCCGGTACTCGGACCGAGAAGCCACGCCATGTGGCTGGCCTCATCGGTGTTCGATGGCGGACGCTGGTTCGAAGGCGTCTCGCCCGATCTGGATCGGCACGCCAAGCGGGTCAATAACTCGGCCATAGCGCTCGGCCTCAAGCCGACGATGTCGCCGGACGAAATCATCGGCCTGACCTGGGACGGCCTGAAGAAATTCGACGGCAAGACCGCGGTCTATATCCGCCCGATGTATTGGGCGGAGCATGGCGGCTATATGGGCGTGTCGGCCGATCCGGCCTCGACGCGCTTTTGTCTCTGCTTGTACGAATCGCCGATGATCCCGGCGAGCGGATTTTCGGTGACCGTTTCGCCCTTCCGCCGCCCGTCCCTGGAAACCATGCCGACCAATGCCAAGGCCGGGTGTCTTTACCCCAACAACGGCCGCGCTATCATGGAGGCGAGGATGCGCGGTTTCGACAATGCTCTCGTTCTCGACATGCTTGGCAATGTCGCCGAAACCGCATCCTCCAACATCTTCATGGTCAAGGACGGGCAGGTTTTCACGCCCGGCGCGAACGGCACCTTCCTGTCGGGCATCACCCGGTCGCGCGCCATAACTCTGCTTGGCCATGCCGGCGTCACGGTCGTCGAGAAAACGCTGACGGTGCGCGAATTCCTCGAAGCCGACGAGATATTTTCCACCGGCAATCATTCCAAGGTCGTTCCGGTGACGCGCATCGAGAACCGCGACCTGCAGCCGGGACCGATAGCAAAGAAATGCCGCGATCTTTATTGGGAGTGGGCGCATTCGACGCCGGCGGACTGAATCTTCCAAATTATATTTCATGGCCGCTTCACGTTGTCTGTATATGATTGCGACCTATGTCTAAGCGGGATACACATCCCCGCGAATTGCCAGAAAGGGAGTTATAACCATGGCCTTTGAATTGCCCGCACTGCCTTACGATTACGAGGCGCTTCAGCCCTTCATGTCCAAGGAGACGCTGGAGTATCACCACGATAAGCACCACAAGGCCTATGTCGACAACGGCAACAAGCTCGCTGCCGAAGCCGGCATGGAAAACCTCTCGCTCGAAGAAGTCGTCAAGCAATCGTTCGGCAAGAATGCCGGCCTGTTCAACAACGCCGCGCAGCATTACAACCACGTCCATTTCTGGAAATGGATGAAGAAGGACGGCGGCGGCAACAAGCTGCCGGGCGCTCTGCAGAAGGCGGTCGATTCCGATCTCGGCGGCTATGACAAGTTCAAGGCGGATTTCATCGCCGCCGGCACCACGCAGTTCGGCTCCGGCTGGGCATGGCTCTCCGTCAAGGACGGCAAGCTGGCCATCTCCAAGACCCCGAATGGCGAGAACCCGCTGGTCCACGGCGCGACCCCGATCCTCGGCGTCGACGTGTGGGAACACTCCTATTACATCGACTATCGCAACGCGCGTCCGAAGTATCTCGAAGCCTTCGTCGACAGCCTGATCAACTGGGATTATGTGCTGGAACTCTACGAAAAGGCATGATTCGCCGCCATTTTCGATCGATTGGAAACCCCGGGCTTCGTCCCGGGGTTTTCGTTTCGCGAAAGATTTCGTCTACCGCTCTGAAATTGATGGGGAATCACGAAAGCGTGAGAAGAAATTCACGTCGATCTCAGCCACTTTCTACGAACTCAAAGGCAGCCAGATAGCAACCGGAGTTTCCATGAAGAAAATCGTCCTCGCCGCATCTCTTCTCGTCGCCGCCGCCACCGCGGCCTATGCCGATCCCATTGCCGACCGGCAGGCGCTGATGAAGTCCTTCGGTCCGATCATGGGCAGCCTGGCGCCTGTCGCCAAAGGGGAGAAACCCTTCGATGCGGCGGAAGTTCTGGCGGCGCTGACCAAGCTCAACGAGCAGGCTCAGAAATTCGACGTGCCGACCCTGTTCCCGGAAGGCAGCAACACCGGCGATACCAAGGCCTCGCCGAAAATCTGGGAAGACCTGGCCGATTTCCAGGCGAAGGACGATAAATTCAAAGCGGATGTCGCAGCGGCCGTTTCCGCACCGCCGGCTGACCTGGCGACCTTCCAGACCCAGTTCGCTGCCATCGGCGGCAACTGCGGCGCCTGCCATCAAGCCTACCGCCTGCGCTGATCAGCGACCATGCTGAAGAAGCTCGCTCTCGGTGTCGCGGTCCTGGCGGTTGCGGCCGCCGGTGCGTTCTGGTGGCTCACCGAGCCGCGGCTTCTCCATGCTGAGGCTATCGCAGCTCTCCAGCCCGGCGATGCGGCACGCGGCGAACGCATCTTCTGGGCCGGAGGCTGCGCCTCCTGCCACACGCCGGCGGGCGCGGAAGGCGACGCCTTGCTGCGGCTTTCCGGTGGGGCGGGACTGAAGACCGAGTTCGGCACCTTCGTGCCGCCCAACATTTCCCAGCACCCGACGGACGGCATCGGAAGCTGGACCCTGCCGCAATTCGCCGATGCGGTGATGTCGGGCGTATCGCCTGACGGCAGGCATTTCTACCCGGCCTTCCCCTACACATCCTACGCCCGCATGCAGCCGTCCGATGTCGCCGATCTCTACGCCTTCATGAAAACGCTGCCCCCCGTCGAGGGCAAGGCGGCGGACAGCGATATCGCCTTTCCCTTCAACATCCGGCGCGGCATTGGGTTGTGGAAGCAGCTTTATCTGAGCGACCGGCCCGTCATCGCCCTTGCGGAGGGCGCACCCGCCAATGCGCTGGCCGGGCGTTACCTCGTCGAAGGGCCCGGCCATTGCGGCGAATGCCACACGCCGCGCAATGTCGCAGGCGGTACCGACAAGGGCCAATGGCTCGCGGGCGCGGCAGCGGCCGAAGGCGGCGGCAACGTGCCGAACATCACATCCGATGAGGCCGGCATCGGCTCCTGGTCGGAGAGCGATATCGCCAACTATCTCGAGACCGGATTTACCCCGGACTTCGATACGGTGGGCGGCACGATGGTCGAGGTTCAGCAGAACATCGCCAAGCTGACGCCGGAAGACCGCCAAGCCATCGCGGCCTATCTGAAGGCCATCCCGGCGCACAAGAATGGCTATCCTGCGCGGTAGCCGCCTTCACGCCGAGCTATTTCACTGGCCTGTCGAACTCATCAGTTCGGAAACCGTGACGAAGCGAAAGCCGCGCTCGCGCAGACCGTCGATGATGTTCGGCAAGGCCTGGCGGGTTGCCTCACGGCTCTTGTACATGACGTGCATGATGACGATCGAGCCGTTGCGCGCCTTGCTCAGGACGTGCTGCGTCATGGCCTCCGGATCGTTGGCAATGTCGGGATAGGATTCGGGCTCCACATCCCACATCACGGTGGTCCGGTCATGCTGCGACAGGTACCAGGGGAGGGTGAACAGCTTTTTCCCGTAAGGCGGACGAAAGACGATCTCCCCCTCATAGCCCGTTGCCCGGATCGCGGCATCCGTCCGTTCGATCTCATCGCTTATCGTGGCCGGCAGAGCCAAGGTCAGGTTGGGATGAGAATAGGTGTGATTGCCGATCTGATGCCCGGCGGTAAGAATAGCGCGCGCCTGGATTGGATTTTCCTCCGTCTCCTTGCCGGTGAGAAAGAAGGTCGCCTTGACGTTTTTCTCGCGGAGGAGCTCAAGCACAGGCTCCGTATATTTGGGCGTCGGACCGTCGTCGAAGGTAAGGGCGATTACGGGGGATTGGGTGTCCACCCGGTCCACGAGTCTGCCGAAAAGCTGGAAACTGCGGGCCTTGCTGAGTTGAAAAAGCCCGTAGAAACCAACAACCGCTGTGGCAATGACCACAGCGGGAACAACCAGTCGCCGATATTTCAACAGCCAGAGCCTTCTCAACGTTACGGTCCCGCAACGTTGAGAAGGCTTTATGGCGTCATCGTGGATCTCAGCCCGGAAGTTTGCCGCCTGTTGGTTGGCTCCGGCGCATCACGCGCTTTTGCCCGTCACCTTCAGCGCGAAGGCGTAGTTCAGCGCGATCTCCTCAAGCCGCGAGAAGCGGCCGGAAGCGCCGGCATGCCCAGACTCCATGTTGATCTTGAACAGCACCGGATTGCTGCCGGCTGTCCGTTCGCGCAGGCGCGCGGCCCATTTCGCCGGTTCCCAATAGGTGACGCGCGGATCGGTCAGGCCGGCCACCGCCAGGATTGGCGGGTAGTCGACAGCCCGGACATTGTCATAGGGCGAATAGGCGGCGATCGTCTTGTAGTCGGCCTCGGAGATGATCGGGTTGCCCCATTCCGGCCATTCCGGCGGGGTCAGCGGCAAGGTGTCGTCGAGCATCGTGGTCAGCACGTCGACGAAGGGCACCTCGGCGATGATGCCGCCAAAGGCTTCCGGCGCCATATTGGCCACCGCGCCCATCAGCATGCCGCCGGCCGAGCCGCCCTGCGCCACGATGCGGTCATGGCTGGTGTAGCGCTCGCCCACCAGATGGTGGGCGCAGGCGATGAAATCGGTGAAGGTGTTGGTCTTTGCGGCGCGCTTGCCGTTTTCGTACCAGGCGTAACCCTTGTCCTTGCCGCCGCGAATATGGGCAATGGCGTAGACGAAGCCGCGATCGACCAGCGACAGGCAGTTGGTGTTGAAAGACGCAGGGATGGCGCTGCCATAGGAGCCATAGCCGTAGAGCAGGCACGGAGCCGAACCGTCGAGAGGCGTGTCGCGGTGATGCACCAGCGACAGCGGCACCAGTTCGCCATCGGGAGCGGGCGCCATCAGGCGGCGGGTGACGTAATGCTCGGGATCGTGGCCGGAGGGCACTTCCTGCGTCTTCAACAGGGTGCGTTCGCGGCTGCGCATATTGTAGTCGAACAGTTGCGCCGGGGTGGTCATCGACGAGTAGGAGAAGCGGATGACGTCCGTGTCATATTCGTAGGAGCCGCCCAGGCCGAGCGAATAGGCCTCTTCATCGAAGTCGATGTGATGCTCGGTCCCGGTAGCGCGTTCATGGATGACGATGCGCGGCAATCCTTCCTTGCGCTCCAGCCGGACCATGAAGTCCTTGAAGCCGAGAACCGACAGGATGAGCCGCCCCGGTTCATGCGGCACCAGTTCCTTCCAGTTGGCGCGTTCGGGCGAATCGGTGGGTGCCGTAACAATCTTGAAGTCCTTGGCGCCGTCGGCATTGGTCAGGATGAAGAAGACGTCGCCGCCTTCCTCAAGATCGTATTGCAGCCCGTTTTCGCGTGCTGCGACGAGCTTGGGCTCTGCCTCCGGATCGTCCGACGGCAGGATGCGATATTCCGAGGTCTCATGGTCGTTGATGCCGATCATGATCCATCTGTTGTCGCGCGTGCCGCCGACATTGGTGAAGAAGCCGGCGTCGCTTTCCTCATAGACCAGCCTGTCATCGGCGGGGCTGCTGCCGAGCCGATGGTAGAATATCTTCGAAGGGCGATGGTTGGCGTCGAGCCTTGTGTAGAAGAAGCCGCTGTCGTCGGCGTTCCAGATGCCCGAACCGCCGGTATCGGCGATGACGTCCTCGGCATCGGCGCCGGATGCTATGTCGCGGATTTTCAGCGTATAGAATTCCGAGCCCCTGTCGTCATATGCCCAGAGCAGGCGGGTGTGGTCCGACGAATGGTCGACGCCGCCGAGTTGGAAATAGGGCTTGCCTTGCGATTCCTTGTCGCCGTCGAACACCACTTCCTCCGCGCCGCCGTCGCGCGGGATACGGAAATAGCGAGGATGCTGCCCGCCGATGACATAGGAAGAGCCATAGGCAAACGGTCCGTCCTTCATCGGAACCGACGAATCGTCTTCCTTGATGCGGCCCTTCATCTCGTCGAACAGCGCCTTCTGCAGTGCTTCCGTGTCGGCCATCATCGCCGACTGGTAGCGATTCTCCTCTTCCAGATGCGAGCGAATCGCCGGATCGAGCGTGGTCGGATCGCGGAAAACCTCCTGCCAGTTCTCGGCGCGCAGCCAGGCATATTCGTCGACGCGCGTGATCCCATGCCGTGTGTCGCTGACGGGCTCCTGCCGCGTCCGGGGGGCGGCGGTTTCGGGAAAATACGGTGAACGGGTCATAGGATCTCGCTTTGGCAAATCAGTGAATAGAGAATGAACACGCCGATCAGCATGCGTTCAAGAGGAACAGGCCAGTATGGCTGGGTGTTGATGGTTGAGGGAGGAAACAATGAACGGATTGATCAAGACGGGTGTCGCGGTTGTGCTGGCATCGACGATGGGCTTCTTCGCAGCGCAGGCTGATGCCAGTGCGTTTGTGGCGTGGACAGTCAAGGACGTGGCTTTCGGCGATACGCTGAACATTCGCAAGTTCCCGGCCAGCACATCGCAGAAGCAGGCGGCTTACCCCAACGGGACCGTCTTGCAGATGACCGGAACATGCACCGGCGGGATAAATCTCTTTGACATCTCCGGAATGCCGGCCTGGAAACAGCGTCAGAAGGTTCGCTACAGCTGGTGCCAGGTCTGGCACGATCCGGCGCGGAACGGCGACTTCGTGACCGGCTGGGTCTATGGCAAATACATCGCGCCGAGATGATCGACGGGCGGCTTTCCACCGGAAGACCGCCCGCAGTCAGGCTATTTCTTCTCGAAATCCAGCGCCACCCCGTTCATGCAGTAGCGCAGGCCGGTCGGCTGCGGGCCGTCTTCGAAGACATGGCCGAGATGCGCATCGCAATCCGCGCAGCGGATTTCGGTGCGGGTCATCAGATGCGAACGGTCGACATGCTCGGCCACTGCGCCGTCTTCGATCGGGGCATAGAAGCTCGGCCAGCCCGAACCGGATTCGTATTTGGTCTCTGAACTGAACAGCGGCTTGCCGCAGGCGACGCAATGGTAGACGCCCTTGTCCTTGTTATCGAGATAAGGGCCGGTGAAAGGGCGTTCGGTTCCGTGGCCGCGTGTAACGGCATATTGCTGTGGCGTCAGCTGCTCGCGCCATTCGGCATCGGTCTTCTGAACTTTGAGCTCTTTGTCGCTCATGGCGAAACTCCCTGTGAGATTTGTCCAAGATATAGTGCGCCGCACCGCGCTCTGAAATAGGCAAAGACATCACGGTCTTTTGTGTATTGCTTGCCGAAACCTGGTCTCGCGGGGTTGCCCGTCAGGGATGAGGCGTCTATTCCCCGTTGCAAGGCTGAGAACCGTGCAGAGGGGGACATTCCTGACCTTTATCGTGCTTTTACTGCCATTGCTGGGTGCTGCGCTGGCTCCCTTGCTCACGCGCTGGGCCGGGGGCAAGGCTGGTTGGCTGCTGGCGATCGTGCCATCGCTGGTCTTCCTCCATTTTCTCGGCATGCTTGGCATGGTGTCGGAGGGACAGCCGATCACCGGCGGGTTCGACTGGATCCCGAGCCTCGGCGTGCGCTTTTCCTGGCTGCTCGACGGGCTGTCGCTGACCTTCGCATTGCTGATTTCGGGCATCGGCACGCTGATCCTCATCTATGCCGGCGGCTATCTCGACGGGCACCCGCAGCAGGGTCGGTTCTTCTCCTTCATCCTGCTGTTCATGGGCGCTATGCTGGGGCTGGTGGTGTCGGATTCGTTCCTGATGCTGTTCGTGTTCTGGGAACTGACCTCGATCACCTCCTTCCTTCTGATCGGCTTCGATCACGAACGCGAAGCCTCGCGCCGCGCCGCGCTGCAGGCGCTTCTGGTAACAGGGCTCGGCGGCCTTTCCCTGCTGGCGGGGCTTCTGGTCGTCACGCAGGCCACCGGCTTCAACGATTTGTCCACGCTGCTCGGTTCCGGCGATGCGCTGCGCTCAAGCCCGCTTTATATGGCTGCGTTCGTGCTCGTGCTTGGCGGCGCGTTCACCAAATCGGCGCAGTTTCCGTTTCACTTCTGGCTGCCCAACGCCATGGAGGCGCCGACGCCGGTGTCGGCCTATCTCCACTCCGCGACCATGGTGAAGGCGGGTGTTTATCTCCTGATGCGGCTCAATCCTGTCATGGGCGACACCGCTGCCTGGGAGACCGTGCTGCCGCTGTTCGGCGGTACGACGCTTTTGGTCGGAACGCTGCTGGCGGTGCGCCAGACCGACTTGAAGCTGATGCTGGCCTACACCACCGTCGCTTCGCTCGGCTTGCTGGTCATGCTGACCGGCTTCGGGTCCGAGCTCGCGGTCGAGGCGGCGGTGCTGTATCTGATCGCGCATTCGCTGTTCAAGGGCGCCCTGTTCATGGTGGCGGGCCTGCTCGACCACGAGACCGGCACGCGCGACGTCACAGCGCTTGGCGGCCTGCGCAAGGCGATGCCCATCACCTTCGCGGCCGCGCTTCTGGCGGCGCTGTCGATGGGCGGGTTGCCGCTGTTCTTCGGCTTTCTCGCCAAGGAAGAAATTTATGCCGCGCTGGGTTTCGGCAACGGTTGGGCTGCGCTGGCGACGCTGGTCGCCGTGGCGGGCAACAGCCTGATGTTCGCGGTGGCCTTCGCGGTTGCGCTGAAGCCGTTCATCGGAGCCGAGCGCAAGACGCCTAAGCAGGCGCATGAGGGGCCTGTCTCCCTTTGGCTCGGTCCGCTGGTCCTGGCGCTGGCGGGATTGCTGGCAGGGCTCGCCTCGGGCTGGGTGCATGCCGGCTTTTCCAGTCCCATGGCCAGCGCGGTTGCGGGCAGGGCGGTCGAGGTGACGATCTCGACGGTTCCCCATATCGGCATGGCTCTGCTTTTGTCTGCCGTGACAGTGGGGCTTGGCATCGCTGCCTATTTGAGCCTCGGCACGCTGAGAGGCGGGATGGCGGCGCTGCTTACGACCATCGGCTGGGGGCCGGATCGCGGCTTCGACCAGTTCGTGCGCGGAATGCTGCATGCCTCGGTCGGCGTTACCCGCATCGTCCAGAACGGGCGCATGGACACCTATATGACCGTCACCTTCGTTTGTGTCGCCGCGGTGCTTCTGGTGCCGATGATCCTGTTCGGCGAATTCCCGGCAGTTCCGGTGTTCCCTGACCTGCAGTTGCATGAATGGGCTATCATCTTGATGGCGGTGATCGGCATCGGCGCAGTCGTTTATGCGAAAAGCCGCCTCGTCGCCATCGTCTCGCTCGGCATCCAGGGGCTGGCCGTGGCGCTTTTGTTCATGCTGTTCGGCGCGCCCGACCTGTCCTTCACCCAGTTCATGATCGAGACGCTGTCCGTGGTCATCCTGGCGCTGGTCATGACGCGATTGCGCCTGGCGCTCTCGGATCATCGTCCGCTCGGACAGAAATTGTTCGACATGAGCGTTGCCGGCCTGTGCGGCGCCGGCTTCGGACTGCTGTTGCTGAAAGTGACGCAGCAGCCGTTCAACGATGCGTTGTCGCAGTTCTTCAACGCCTATTCCCGCACGATCGCGCATGGCCGCAACGTGGTGAACGTGATCATCGTCGACTTCCGCGGCTTCGATACGCTGGGCGAGATCGCCGTCGTCATGATCACCGGTCTGGCGATCCTCGCGCTGATCCGTATCCGCGCGAAACCCGATGCCGGCAAGGCCAAGGAGATCGGGCGATGAGGACGCTGATCTTCCGCACCGCGGCTCCCTTCATCACCGCGCTGATGCTGCTTTTGTCGGTGTTTGTCCTGTTGCGCGGCCACAACGATCCGGGCGGCGGCTTCATCGGCGGGTTGATCGCGGTCGCAGCCTTCGCGGTCCAGGGTATTGCCTTCGGCGTTCCGGTCGTGCGCCGGGCGATCTATTTTCATCCAATGGCGATCGCCGGCTCCGGCCTGCTGCTCGCGGCGCTGTCGGGTGTGTTGTCCTATGCGTTTGCCGTGCCGTACCTCTCGGGCCTCTGGTCCGCGCCGAGCCTGTTCGGCGTGACGGTCGATGTCTCGACAGTCCTGTTCTTCGATATCGGCGTCTATCTGGTTGTCGTCGGAGGGATCACCTCGATTGCGCTGTCGCTCGAAGAAAGGGAGGACGGCTGATATGGAGACGATCTTCTCGCTTTTGGTAGCGCTGTTTTTCACCGGTGGCATCTACCTGATGCTGTCGCGCCACCTGATCCGCATTCTCCTGGGCGTCGTCCTGTTCAGCAACGCGGTGAACCTTTTGATCTTCACCAATGGCCGGCTGACGCACGCCGTGCCGCCGATCATTTCGCCCGACCTGATGACGCCGGCCGGTCCGGTGGCGAACCCGCTGCCGCAGGCCCTGATCCTGACGGCGATCGTGATCTCCTTCTCCTTCTTCTCCTTCCTGCTGGTGGTTGCCTATCGCGCCTATCAGGACCTCGGGACGGACGACACCGAAGAGATGCGGGTAGCCGAACCGGCCAATGAGGCGCCGCCTCCCATGGGATATTAGCGATGGCCGGCGAATCCTATCAGGTCGATCGCGCCCAGGCGATGATCGCAGGCCCCGTCGCCTCGGCGGACTGGCTCATCGTCGTGCCGGTCGTGCTGCCCATCGTCTGCGGCGCGCTGCTTCTGATGTTCCGCCACCGCATGCGCATCCATGCCTTCATGGCGCTGGCCGCGTTGGCGCTGGTGACAGCTGCGAACGCTTCGATGCTGCGGCGCGTGCTTGCCGATGGGCCGTTTTCCATGACCATGGGCGGCTGGCTGCCGCCCTTCGGCATTTCATTCACCGCCGATGTGCTGGGCGTATCCTTTGCGCTGGTGGGATCGGCGGTGGCGTTTATCTGCTGCCTCTATTCGCTGGGCGATATCGACCGCACCGGCAGGCGCTATGGTTTCTACGCCTTCCTGATGCTGATGATGGCGGGGGTGAACGGGGCCTTCCTGACCGGCGACATGTTCAACCTCTATGTCTGGTTCGAGGTGTTCCTGATCTCGTCCTTCGGCCTGCTCATTCTCGGGTCCGATAAGGCGCAGATCGACGGCGCGGTGAAATATGCAATTCTCAATCTTGTCGCGACGACCCTGTTCCTGATCGCGACCGGCTACGTCTACGGCACCTTCGGGACGCTCAACATGGCCGACCTGGCTCGCAAGGTCGATGGTCTCAGCGACACCGCCCCTTTGATGACGCTGTCGGCGCTCTACCTTCTGGCCTTCTGCATGAAGGCAGCGGCATTTCCGGTGAATTTCTGGCTGCCGGCCTCTTATCATACGCCGCGCATCGTCACCGCGGCCCTGTTCGGCGGACTGCTGACCAAGATCGGCATCTACGCGCTGATGCGTTCGATGATCCTGATCTTCGCAGTCGAGCGCGCCGCCTATTCGATGCCGATTGCCATCGTCGCCGGTGCAACGATGATCCTCGGCGCGCTTGGCGCGCTTGCGCAATCCGACCTCAGGCGCATGGCCGGCTTCCTGGTGATTTCAGGCGTCGGCGTGATGCTTTCGGGGCTGGCGCTCGGCAGTGAAGGCGGGCTCGCAGGCATGGCCTTCTACGCGCTGAACTCCATGGTGGTGATGACGGCGCTTTACATCCTTGCTGGAACGATGGGGGCCGCGGGGGCGGGCTTTTCGCTGCACGATCTGGGCGGGCTTTATCGTGCCCGGCCGCTTCTGGCGGCCATCGCCTTCCTGCTCATTTTGGCAGCCGCCGCCCTGCCTCCGGCGTCCGGCCTGTGGCCGAAAATCGTTCTGGTCCAGGCGTCCCTTGCCGAAGGGGCAGGGTGGCTCGCAGGCGCCATCCTCGTCAGCGGCTTCCTCACCACATTGGCGCTGGGTCGGGTTTTTCTATTGGCCTTCTGGCGTCCGGCAAGCGCGTCTCTGCCAATCGCGAGGGTGCCCTCGCTGTCGCTGGCTGTCCTGCTTCTTCTCCTGGTGCCGGTACTGCTGGTCGGGCTCTATCCCGAGCCGGTCATCGCCATGAGCGGCTCGGCGGCGAAAGGGCTGCTTGATCCATCGGCCTATATCCAGGCCGTGTTTCCGCAGGCGGGGGGCGGATGATGCGCTACGGGATCGTCCTCATTCTCGCTATCGTGTGGCTGGCCGTCAGCGCCTCCTACACCATTCCAAACCTGGTGCTCGGGCTGATCGTCGGGGCGCTGGTAACCTTTCTGGTACGAGAGCAAAGCGGAGAGGCTCCAAAGGTGCGGCCGCTCGCGGTGGCCTTGCTGGTCATCCTCTTCGTCAAGGAACTGCTGCTGTCGGCCTGGAAGGTGGCAAAGCTTGTCCTCTCACCGAGGATGAACCTGCAGCCCGGCATTTTCTCCTATCCGCTCAAAGTCAGCACCGACTTCGAGATAACGCTGCTCGCCAACCTCATCACACTGACGCCCGGGACGCTCTCCGTCGACGTTTCCGACGACCGCCGTACTTTGTTCGTCCATGCAATCAATTGCTCGGACATCGAAGCTGCGCGCAGGGATATCGAGACCGGTTTCGAGCGCAAGATCCTGGAGGCGTTCCGATGAGCTTCGATGCGCTGTTTCTGCAGATATGCGGCGCAATCGCGCTGGTGATTTTGTCGTTGTCTTTCATGATCGTGGCTTTTCGCGTCATCGTCGGACCGAGCTTGCCGGATCGGGTGCTGGCGCTCGACACCATGACGGTGGTCGCCATAGGCTTTATCGCGGTTGCAGCCGCGATAACCGGCCTCGTCGTCTATGCCGACATCGCGATCGCGCTCGGCTTGGTCGGGTTTCTTGCCACGGTCGCCTTTGCCCGCTTCATCATCGCGTCGCGCCAGAACGGCGACGATGACACCGGCAACGAGGAGCACGTTCGGAAATGATCGAAACCTTGCAGAACATAACAGCCGGGCTACTTCTTCTTGCCGGATCCGCTTTTATCCTGACTGCAACGCTGGGACTTGTACGGTTGCCGGATCTCTACACGCGCATGCATGCGGCATCGAAGGCCGGCACCGTCGGCTCATGCGTCATGCTGATAGCCTTGGTGTTTGTTCCAGGTGCAGACGGCGTTGCAGGCAGGGTTGCTGCCGGTGTGCTGTTCTTTCTTCTGACGGCGCCGGTTTCGGCGCATTTGCTAGCAAAGGCGGCATATATATCAGGAACCCGTTTATCGAGTTCTTCGGTTGCCGACCATTTGAAGACAACTTACGCGCGAGATGAGGCGAAGTAGAGGCGGCTCTCACTGGAATGCGGCCAATATAAGAGTTTTTTATTGGTGAGTTGTCAGATTATATTACTCGCTTTTGCGTTATTTGCAGAACAATCAAGAGAAGAGCTATTGACTGTTGTGTTGTTCCGCCGCAAACATCCGGCGCAATGAATCTGTAGGCAGGCTGGGTTTCCCTTAGGTTGCCTATTGTTGAAAGTGCCAGCCAAGTTCATTGAAACAATAATAATAGGGCCAAAAATTTATGGACAACTTCGACCCCCCTGCAAAGAACGCCGAAGCTTTGATTGAACTGACGGCCGATGTCGTCGCAGCTTATGTCAGCAACAACCCTGTTCCGGTCGGCGATCTTGCATCCCTGATTGCCGATGTGCATGCCGCACTCGGCCGCATCGGCGGCGCTCCAGAGGCGCCTGTGGTCGATCGCCAGAAGCCTGCGGTCAACCCTAAGCGCTCGGTGCATGACGATTACATCATCTGCCTTGAAGACGGCAAAAAGTTCAAGTCGCTCAAGCGCCACCTGATGACCCACTACGACATGACGCCGGAACAGTATCGTGAGAAGTGGGGCCTCGATGCCAACTATCCGATGGTTGCGCCGATGTATGCCGAGGCACGTTCGCAACTCGCCAAGAAGATGGGCCTGGGCCGCAAGCGCAAGACCGCGACGACGCGCTGATCCAGCCGATCTGATGTCATCGAACGGCGCCTTCGGGCGCCGTTTGCATTTTACGCCGGTGTCGCTGTTTCGGCATTTTGCTGACGGACTTCGCATCTGATGTCGGCGGTGAAAGCCGGTCCCTGATCTGCTTGAGCGCAATATGGCGGTTGAGGTCGTAGCTCCAGTGGCGGCGCAGACCCTTCAGCCTCTCCCTTTCCAGCGTCCTGTCGAGCCTGGCCAACAGGGTCCTGCGCGCATTCCCATCCGATGACAGCGCCTCGTCGAGGTCCAGCCCGCAGGCCAGCTGCAGCGCGGCGATCTGCCGGGCCTCCATCGTTTCCCTCTCTTTCCGCGACCGGAAAGCGAGGGTTTCCTCCTGAATATCCAACATGTCGAAACTCCGCTGCTGCTGTGGTGCGTCGACTATCGGTGCGGCTGGAGAGGTGTGGAGAAAGATTCCCGGAAAACTTCACGCCGGTAGATAAAGGTCAATCGATTCAGCGGGTTGTCGATCTGGCGGGAAAAATATGATCCCGTTTTGTTCACAGCTGGCCCAGCCTCGAATATAAGAAGATATTCCTATAAACGAGGAGGCCCGTCGTGTCCGCATTACCAGCCCTGCCCGAGCCGCCGCAAAGCCAGGAGACGGGCTCTTCGCCGCAGTTGCGGGCCAGCCTGATCGCGCGTCGCCAGCAATACGGAGATACCGTGGCGCGAGAGCGGGAGGCCGAGATCATTGCGCTCTGCGACGGGGTGATCGACGTGACCGCCGCGATGTTTTCGGTGTCGAGCAAGGAACTGCGCCGGACCGGCCGCACCAGCCTCGATGTCAGCCGCGTGCGCCAGATCGCCATGTATGTCGCCCATGTCGTTCTGGGCCTGAAGATGAACGACATCGGCAAGGGATTCGGGCGGGATCGCACGACGGTGATCTATGCCTGCCACATCATCGAGGATCTGCGCGACGACATCGAGTTCGACCGCGTAGTGGCGACGGTGGAGCGGGTGATGAAGGCGGCGTTTTGCCAGAACCGGCAGATATGAGGTTTGCAATGATGGATCAGACGGAATTGAAGATCGTGCGCGCGCTGTCCAAGGGGCGGGCGGCTGTCGCGGCCGCTGCGGAGGCCGGACAGGTCTTGCTAAAGCTGGAACGGGGCGGTGCGATCCGCGTATCCCAGCAGACGTTGGACGGACTTTTGCGGCGGGACATCGTGCGCAAGAACGATGACGGCACGGTTTCGCTTGCCGAGACAACGACCGAGGCGTTTGAGCCTGCCCGGCGTGAGATCGAGATGGTCGAGACCGTTGTCGACGGGGTGGCGGCGCAGGCGCTTTCCAACACTGCGGAATCGCCGCTGGCCCAGCTTTTTCGCCGCAAAACCCGCGATGGCCGGCCGTTTCTCAATCTTCGGGAGTTCAATGCCGGGGAGCGCCTGCGCTCGGACTACACACGCGGACAATTCATGCCGAGGCTGGGCATGAACTGGATCGCCAGCGTGTCCTCGGGCCGGCGCGGCGCGGGCGGGATGGTCGAACTGACCGATGCGGCGCTCGCCGCCCGGCAGCGCGTCGACCACGCCATCGAGGCGGTCGGTCCGGAGCTGTCCGGCGTGCTGATCGATATCTGCTGTTTTCTGAAAGGCCTCGAGCGCGTCGAGGTCGAGCGCGGCTGGCCGGTACGTTCGGCCAAGGTTGTGCTCAAATCGGCGCTTGGCGTCCTGGCGCGGCACTACGAGCCGGCAGCCGGCACTGCGAGGCCGCGTACACTACATTGGGGCAGCGACGATTATCGGCCGACGCTGACCTGAGGTCAGGCGTGCTGAAGGGCCGCCTCGGCATCCCGGCGGATGCGCTTGACCATGGAGCGGAGGCCGTTGGCGCGCTGCGGCGTCAGATGCTCATCGAGGCCGAGCGAGCGCAGCAGGGCTTCGGCGTCGATGGCGAGAATGTCGCTGGCGCGCTGCCCGGAAAACAGAGCGAGCATGATGGCGACCAGCCCACGCACGATATGCGCGTCCGAATCGCCCTGGAAGGACATCACCGGGTCCGGCCCGTCGCCGGGCTCGGTCACCAGCCAGACCTGGCTGACGCAGCCGGGCACCTTGTTGGCCGCAACACGCTCCGCCTCGGGAAAGGGCGGCAGCGCCTCGCCCAGTTCGATGACATAGCGGTAGCGGTCTTCCCAGTCGGTGAGGAAGGAGAAATCGTCCTTGATGCCGTCGATCGTCGTGCTCATAGCCGCGATATAGTGGTGGCTGGCCGCAAGGTCACGAGAAAAAGCGGCTCAGCGCGGCGGAAGCGGCGCAGTCTCGGGCAGAACGGCTTCGGTGCGGGCTGTGACATCGGTATCGGCCGGCTGTGTTTCGGGCTGGACGGCCACGCTGCCGGTGCTGATCTCCTTGTCCTTCTCGCCGAACTGCTGGTCAAGCAGCTCATAGGCGATGCGCGCGGTCTCGCGCGCCCTGACGCCGATGGTCTGCAAGGCGGTACGGCCGGTTTCGCAGACATCGGGCTGGCGTTCGCAGATACCGGATATGTCGCTGACCGCGTCGCGGGCGGCAAAAAACGTCTGGATCGGGCTGACCTTCTCGCCTTCGGTCTCGCTGGAACCGAAATCGAACGGCAGAATCAGCAGCACCAGCGCAAACCAGAAACCCGTGCGGAGCAGGAAGCCCATTGCAATGCCTTTCGATATGAGGCCGGCCATGCGTCTGCCGGTCTTGTCGTTGGGCGCATCATGGCAGGGATACGCCAAGACCTTATTGAAAATGAAGCGCGTATTTTAGCCGCTGCCGAAGCCATTCGTTAACGAAGCCCTGACAAAGGCCCGCGAAACAGCGAAATTCCGCGTCTTCATCAATAGCAAGCGATTGAAAGTTTTGTATTTTTCGTTGTTTCCTGGGCCAGGGGGCGTGTCCTGGCGAATAAGACAATCTTCACGAATACGGAAACCAGCCATTAACCATACCGAAAAGTTCACGGGGATCGGTTGCGCGGAGAAGACGGGGTCTGGCGCGGTGCAGCGTAAAAGAGCCTGCGTTTTATCCCTTCCTTAAAGGCTCGGTGCGAGGTTGGCGGATGTGAAACGGTCCTCTTTCGCGGGACCCCGAGAGAGCGTTGCGTTGAGTGTTGCAGTAACCAGATATGGGGAGTTTTCCGGCGCGTTGGCCGGCGGATGCGACCATCTGGTCCATCCCTCCATCGTCGATTCCGAGGAACGCGCCACCCATGCACGCCTGATCGGCGTGCTATTGGCCATGCCCTTCCTGCTGGCAGGTCCGGCGGTGCTGCTGCTGTCGGGCCAGGTCGGCACGGTTGCCATCTTAGCCGTGATCTTTTCCGCCTTCGGCCTGTGCTGGCTCAATGCCTTGCTGGTGGCCGCCACGGGGCGGGTGAAGGCGTTCGGCGCGGTCGGTCTGGCGCTGGCTGCCGTGTGGCTGACAGCCGTCACCTTCTTTGCCGGCGCCGCCGCGTCGCCGCTCGCCTTGCTGGTGCTTGCGCTGCCTTTCGAAGCCTGGTGGGTTTTCCGCAGACGCGACGCTTTGCTTGCCGGCGGGGCGGCCGCCCTTCTGGTGTTTGCCGCGCAACTGGCCGTCCCGTTGCTGGCCGCGGCCGTGCCCGGAGTGCCCGCCGCCTGGCATTGGCTGGTGCCTGCCGTCTGGGCCGGGAGCGTGGCTGCCCGCATGCGCGGCGGCGTATCTCAGCATTTCAGGGACGCCGGGGTCGAAGAACCGTCGATACCGGAATCAGCGCTCGACGCGGTCGTCGTCCGGCTCGTCCGCTCGGGCGAGGTGATCTCGGTGTCGTCACGGGCCGAAACGATGCTCGGCATCGATCCGGAGATGCTGACCGGTTCGGCCCTGTTCGACCGCATCCATATCGCGGATCGCATCGCCTATCTCTGCGCCCTGTCGGAACTGCGCGAGGGGGCGGAGCACCGCAGCCTCGAGGTCAGGCTGCGCCTTCCATCCGATGTGCTGGACGGCGGACGCCACAGCTTCACGCCCTTTATGATGGATATCGCCGACGACAAGCGCAGCGATGGGCTGGTGATGCTGCTCCGCCGCAACGAGGAGCTTGCCGAATTGCGGTCCGCACTTGCCAAGGCGCATGAAGCGGTTGCGGCAGGGGAAGCAGCCCAGACCTATTTCCTGGCGACGGTGAGCCACGAGCTGCGCACGCCGCTCAACGCCATCATCGGCTTCTCCGACATGCTGCTGCACGATATGCTCGGCTCGTTCCGTGACCCCCGGCAGAAGGAATATGTCCAGCTCGTCCACGATTCAGGACAGCATCTCCTGTCTGTGGTCAATGCGATCCTGGATGTGGCCAAGATCGAAGCCGGCTGCTATGTCGCCCATCCCGAACCGTTCCGCTTCCATGAAGCTGTGGAGATGTGCGCGTCGATGATGCATCTGCAGGCCAAGATCAAGAATATCGACCTGGCGGCCGACGTGTCGGCCGGCACGGGCGAGATCAATGCCGACCGCCGCGCCGTGCAGCAGATGCTTATCAATCTCGTCTCCAACGCGATCAAGTTCACGCCCGAAGGCGGCAAGGTCGCCATCGGCGCGAAGCGTGTCGGGTCGCGGCTGCATTTCTGGGTCAACGACAACGGCATCGGCATTGCCGAGCAGGACATCGCCACGCTCGGCAAGCCATTCAGCCAGATCCAGAACGACTATACGCGCCGCTTCGAAGGCACCGGCCTGGGGCTGTCGCTGGTGAAGGGCCTCGTTGCGCTGCACGAGGGCACCATGTCGATCGAAAGCGCGCCGGGCGAAGGCACCAAGGTGACGATCAGCCTGCCGGTCGGAGGACCCAAGATCAGCCCGGACTCAGGAGACGACGCGCCGGTGGCGGTGCCGATGCGCAAGGTGCAAGAGGTAGGCAATGGCTCGCTCCGCAAAGCCAGCTAAGGGCAGGAAGAAGAAGCCCGTCGTGGTCGAGGAACAGCGCAACCTTCTGCAGGAAGGTGCGGCGGGCCTGGGCAGCTTCATCGCGCGCAACCCGGTGCTGGTCGGCGGGTCGACGGCGTTTCTTGTGGCGCTGTCCTATGTTTCGGCCAATGCGCTCTGGTACCAGCCGCATGCGCATTCCGGCGCGCTGTTTGCCACCAGAAACGTCCAGCCATTTCCGCAGCCCGCGCTCGAAGTGGCCGAGACGACGATCAAGATCGAGCGTCCTGTCGAGACCTCGGCTCTGGAACCGGCGGTCAGCGAGGCTCCGGCTCAACCGCCGGTATCGACGGGCGACCCGACTGTCGAACGCGTTCAGAGCGTGCTCAAGGACCTGAATTTCTACAGCGGAACGGTGGACGGGCGAAACGGTCCGGCGACGCGCAGCGCCGTCGAGGCCTATCAGAAGAAGATCGGCATGGCCGCGACCGGCGAGATCGACGCGGCGCTGCTGCATCAGCTCGGCGCGGCGGACAGAACGGCCGGCATCGCGCCACGTCCCGCCCCGGCGCCAGCGGCGGCGCCCGTGCCTGCGCCCAAGGCGGAACCGGCCAAGGTTTCCGTCGACCATGAGGCACGCCTGCGCCGCATCCAGGCCGGGTTGAAGGCTTTCGGCAATCAGGGCATCGACATCGATGGCAAGATGGGCGGGCGCACCCGCTCGGGTATCCGTGAGTTCCAGGCGCTGTTCGGTCTGCCGGAAACCGGCGAGCCCGACGAAGCCGTCTATGCCAAGATGAAGGAAATCGGCCTGACCAACTGACGGGCTGTCATGTTTGGGTTGTAGGGGTTGAGGTAGACTGGTCGGGATTCAATCGCAGGCGGCGGTGTTCTACGTTGCACCCTCTGTCCGGCAGGACAGAGGGGGAGGTGTCACAAGGCGTTGCCGAACCGGAAAAGTCAGGATCCGTTCCATGCGTGTTACCACCGATCTGTGGGTTTCGGCCCTGATCCGCCGGGTCTTTTCCGATGGCGGGTTCGCAGCCGTGATCAAGCGGGGGGCGACGGAGGCCGGGGCGATATTCATCCTGTGCCGCGACCGGATGGGCGAGATAGCGCTGTATGGGCCGGCGCCGCAGGCAAGCTACGACATGGCTTTTCCCGACGAGCGTTTCTTCAACCGCCTCGCGGTGAAGCCGGACGAGGAGGCGGTGGCCGCGCGGCTGGAAAAGGAAAAGCGTTTCGATTCCGATATCTGGGTGGTCGAGATCGAACCCGGCCGCTTGCCGCTTCAGGAACTGGTGCGGCTCATCCTGACTTAGAGCGCGTGTCGCCGAAGAACCGGGTCGGCGTGCCCGATTTCCAGCCTCGCAGCGTCTCCAAGGCGGCGTCGCGGGTTTGACCGCGGTATTGGCGCAGGAACTGCCTGACCGATTCCGTGGTGTCGAAATGCTGCGGGTAAAGCGTCGCCATCAACAGGAACGCTCTTTCCTCGCTCAGGTTCAGCGCCTTGAAAGCCGTGAGAAGCGGCAGGCGCGAGGCGGTTTCGGTGAGCGCGCGCGCTACGCTCAAATCCGCCTCCAGCGCCTTTGCAAGAGCGGTCTGGAACACGGCAAGCCTGCCGTCGAGGGCAGTCCGCAGCAACTGAGGGTAGTGCTCGCAGGCATTCGCGACGGGATCGGCAAAGTCCTGGCGGGCGCTGCCATCCATCATCGAGCGCAACCGCTGGCGCACACGCTCGGCCGACCAGCCGGTCTCGGGCTGAAGCTGGGCCGCTGCCGCCGGTTCGCCCGGCTGATTTGAGCCATGCACCAGCTTTGGACGGTCCAGCGCTTTCAACAGATCGGCGATGGCGCTGTTGAGCCCCGGCCGGCGGGCGATGGCGCGGGCATGCGGCATGCCATGCCGGCCGATGAGCGCAATCAGGTCGATATCGCTCAACGCCTTGGAGCGGATCAGGAGCGGGGCGGCGATGTCGATGCTCTCATTGGCGAGCTGCCGGATGAGGCCGGTGGGCGCGTATTCGCATTCGGAGAGGGCGGCGGCGACATAGCGCTTGGATTCGGAGGAGACGTCGTCGAAGAGGGGCAGTGTCAGGTCTTCGAGCTGGGCTATCTCGCGCCGCGAGGGACGCGGTAGCGAGCAAAATGCCGAAACCGCCGCCCGAAACAGCCTTTCGGCCTTCTTGGGCTCGCCGGACAGAGCGATTTGCCTGAAATCGGAAGATGACACGTTACGCCTGACGCTTACTCAACACGGCGCCGCATCGACCGAAGCCACACGGCAAACCATAGAATTAGACCATATTGGTTAATCCTCTGTTTACCGTCTGGTGGCGTTATCTTTTCATGAGCGTGCTTACTTCGGTTCAACCGAGAAGGAACAGCCAGCCATGGGCAACATAGTGCCATTCTTGCCGCAGCGCGCGGGGAGCCGGGGAAAGCCCGTCTACAAAGCGGACCCGGCCTCGATCATCATTTTTCCCGGCGTGCGGTATGAGATCAAGGCTTTGCCGGCAGACAAGAGCCAGGAAGCCGGCGGCGGGAAGACTGTCTCCACGCCGCCGCTCAACTCCTGACGGTCGTGCCTCAAGCCGCAGTGCGGTGGTAGAAAGCGTTCTCGAAGCCGGTGACGAAGCCGAGGACGAAGCCGCCGATGAAGGATGCAACGAAGGCGCCGATGACCACGCCGGCGATCTGCCTGGGCGTAAGCTTGAGTGCGAATCCGACGGCGATCATCACGACCAGATAGACCAGCGACGAGAGCATCAGGTTGGCGCCGAAATATTGCGACAGCCAGAGTGCGAGGTAGCCGATCGCAACGGCCACGATGCCGGACCCCATGGATGCATTGGTGAATTTTGCGCCCAGGGCGCCGCCGACGATGGAAATTACGGCGTGTACGACTGCGATGAACGGGATCATGGTCTCTCCACTGGCTGATCGATGGCACTATCGATTCATCGCAGCGCTTACACAATCCCGTGATTGTCGGCGTGGTGTAGAGAGGATTAAGGCATTCCGCCGAGCTTCAGCCCGGCTGGCAGGTCAGGTTTTCGAGGAAGTCCGAGACGATGGTCGACCAGCTCGGGTCGGGCCGGAAGGCGCGGATGACGACGATGCCTTCCTCGGCGGGAATTTCGATGAAGACCGATTTTTCGAAGTCTTCCGGCAAGGCCTTGCGGATTTCCAACATCTGCGCCGGCGTCAGGAGGACGAAGTCGGTGACGCGATCAGGCGAACTGCGGTCGTTGAGGCTGTAGATGTTCTGTCCGCCGCGGTCGTAGATCGAAGCCGACCAGAAGGGCGGACGGCCCGACGATTTAACCTGAACCACGCCTTCGGTGAGATCGAAGCGGCAGGCCGCCGCCTCGAACAGCGGGTCGGCGCCATCGAAGCTCAGATCGTCGGCAAGCTCGCCATCCAGACGAACCATGCGGTGGATGTCGCCTTCGTCCGACAGCCGCGTCCAGGCGTCGCGTTCGGAGAAACCCGGCACCAGCAGGATAACGACGATGTGGACGATGCCGGCGCCGACCAGACCGACGAGCAGAGCAAACAGCAGCTTACGCATTGCAGCCCGCCTTGCGGATGATGGGCATGGGCAGGCTGTTCTCCTCGATGGTGCCGGCGCCAGGGCTGTCATAGAGCGTCAGCACGAGATTGAGCGGACCCTGGCCGGAAATCGGCAGCCAGTTGCCGGGCATGGCCTGGGCGCCGAGGCTGATCGCCACCGTGTTGTCGGGCTGCCTGAGCAGTTCGAGCGAATGCAGCGCGGAGAGACGGTCGTTTTCGGACCGCAGCGGGTTGAATGCCCCGTCGGCGGCAAACAGGGTCCAGAAACGCGCCGCCGGGGTGGCGCCGACAATCGTATAGGTGCATTGGCGGCGCAGGGGCGCGCCGCTGTCGTCATGCTGGGCGATGAAGACGGTGCCTTCGGTGCGGCCCAGAGCCAAAGCGCCACGCCGCGCCGCCCTGGCTTTGGTGTAGGGATCGGCCTCCGCGGTGCCGAGATCGGGGAAGGTGACCCACTGGCCCATGGCGACCGCGCCGACGCCTTCCTGCTGCTCCAGCGTGTACCACGCCAGATAGGCACCGCCGCCAACGGCGATGACCAGCGCAAGCAGGGTGAGGATAGCGTTCCTCAGCATGGGATGGTCTTGGGTGAGGGGCTGTGAAAGGCCATCGGTTTAAGCACCCCCTCGCCGGCCCTTCGGGCCACCAGTCCGGGGCGAGCCACGGGTCTCGCCCGTCCTTCGGCCCCCCCTGCCCGGGGGAGAGGTGCCGAGCGCAGCGAGGCGGTGAGGGGGTAAAGGTCAGCTTTGCCCAAGCGCAAACGCGCGGAACCGGAAGCTGCGGGCTGGATATGCATTTCCGAACCGTTCACAGCGCCGACAAGGTTTCGGATTGCGGAGCAGGCTGCAGGCGGGGCGCCTTGGCGAAGCGGTTGGACAGATCCTGCAGGGCGCGGGTGGTGGCGCCCGACAGCATGGAGGGACGCTCAGGCGCGACAGTTTCGCCTTCGCCCATTTTGTTGTCCTCGCCCTTTGCGACGACGGTTTCCTTGACGAAGGGGTTGTCGATGCCGGGAATGGGCTTGAGGTCGACATTTTGGTGGGCATAGGCCATCAGCCGCTGCCAGACCATCGCGGGCAGGGAGCCGCCGGTCATGTTGCGGGTGGTGGTGAAATCGTCATTGCCAAGCCAGACGGCGGCCGTGTAGTTGCCGGTGAAGCCGACATACCAGGCATCGCGATAGGCCTGCGTGGTGCCGGTCTTGCCGGCGGAGCGGATGTTGGGGAGGGCGGCGCGGCGGGCGGTGCCGGTTTCGGGAATCTGCACCATGATCGAGTTCATCGAGCGGATCGCCTGTTCGGACAAAACGCGGCGGGGTTCGGGCGCATCGCGGCCCCAATCGTAGACGATATCGCCGGAATGGCTGAGAAGCTGGGTGATGCCGTGGCGGGTGCCGGCAAAGCCGCCATTGGCGAGCACTTCGTAGCCGGTGGCCTGGTCCATCACCGTCATGCCGGAGGTGCCGAGCACCATGGTCTTGTGCGAACTGACCTCGGACTCGACCCCCATCGCCTCGGCCATGGCCTTGATCGGCGGAATCGAGAGATGGTCCTTGGCCAGCCGCACCGGCACGGTGTTGATCGACTTGATCAGCGCGGTGGAGAGCGTCATGCGGCCGGAATAACCACGGGTGTAGTTTTTGGGAGACCATCCATTCCAGGTGATCGGCGCGTCGGAGATGACCGATTGCGGCGTGAACCCCTTTTCCATGGCTGTGGCATAGACATAAGGCTTGAAGGAGGAACCGGCCTGGCGCAGCGCCTTGGTGGCGCGGTTGAACTGGCTGGCGCCGTAATCGCGGCCGCCGACAATGGCGCGCACCGCACCGTTGTTTTCCAGGACCACCAGGGCGCCTTCGCCGACGCGGTATTCCTTGCCGTACTGGCGCAGATGAAACTCCATCGATTCTTCGGCGGCGCGCTGGAGGTTCATGTCGATGGTGGTGCGGGCGACCAGTGAGTGGTTCGGCATGTCGACCGCGATCTTCTTGACCTGCTCGAAGGCCCAGTCGAGGAAATAGTCGGGGCTCTTGCGGTCGCCGCGATCCACCGGCGTGGCCGGATGCAGCCGGGCCGACAGGACCTGGCCCTCGGTCATGAAGCCGGACTGGACGAGGTTGGACAGGACGACATTGGCGCGGGCGCGGGCTGCGGGCAGGTTGATGTGCGGCGCATATTTGGCGGGCGCCTTGAACAGGCCGGCGAGCATGGCGGCTTCGGGGAGATTGAGGTCCTTGACCGGCTTGCCGAAATAGAAATCGGCAGCCGCCGCGATGCCGAAGGTGCCGCCGCCCATATAGGCGCGGTCGAGATAGAGCTGCAGGATTTCCTTCTTGGACAGGTTGGCTTCCAGCCATATCGCTAGGAAGGCTTCCTTGATCTTGCGGTCGATGGTGCGTTCGTTGGACAGGAACAGGTTCTTGGCGAGCTGCTGGGTGAGACTGGAGCCGCCCTGGACGACGGAATTGGCCCGCATGTTCTCGCTCATGGCGCGCGACAGGCCAATCAGGTCGATGCCGTAATGCTCGAAAAAGCGGCGGTCCTCGGTGGCGAGCACGGCCTTGATGACATGGTCGGGCATATCGTCGATGGGGACTGAATCGCGCTGGATGATGCCGCGCTGGCCGATCTCGTTGCCGGAGCGGTCGAGGAAGGTGACGGCGAAATCGTCCTGAGCGCGCCAGTCGCCTTCGGTGGCGTGGAAGGAGGGGATGGCAAGCGCCAGCATGACGACGGAGCCGGCAGCGCCCATGGTGAAGCCTTCGCTGGCCAGCTCGACCAGACCGCGCCGCCAACCCTTGACGCGAAAGCGGCGCGACAGGATCGTGGCACTTTCCCAGAACTGCGAGAGCTTGAAACGAAGCTCGTAGAGCGAGGAATCGAGCCAGGCGTCAACGGCCAGCAGAAAGGCAGCGACACGGCCTCTCTTCCTCACCGATTTGACAGGTTCGTTCATACGCCCACTTCCGCAACCACACCCCAGCCTGCAGACCCGATGCCGGCAAATTGAAGGCGGCAGGGTCCGTGGCAGAGCGCCACACTTCCACGAATTCAGACCCCACAACAAGCGTGCCTGTGCCGTTATTCACGGCAGGGCGCAGCACAGCTGTCGGTTTTCTATGCACCCGATGCCCGCTTACATCAGTCGAGCCAATCTGCGCCGCCTGCCTGGCCTGGTTTTGACGGAGCTTAGGGGCGAAGGCTTAAAAAAGCGCGACCGAGAGATTGACATAGGAATTTATTCTTGACACCGTAACGGTGGTTTGGTAGTGTTCAGTTATCGTCAGAAAAGTGTGACTGGCGGCTGAACGGCCGCATCGTACTGGTCTTCCCCGGTTTATCCGGAAGCCTCTGTCCATAGACCCCTCACCGGCTTGCTGCGCTCGCCACCTCTCCCCCATTTCATGGGGGCGAGGAACCCAAGTTCTGCGAAGGATGCGTCCTTCGAAGACAGCGGTTCCTCTCGCCCGGGCAGGGGAGAGGTGGCCCGAAGGGCCGGTGAGGGGGTGGTTCGAACCTTATATTCCCAAGGAGACCGGGTCTTGCTTGTCAGCACCACTGCGAAGTGGCGCGCCTTGCGCGCGCTTTATGAAGGCTCGCCGGCCGATGTCGGGATGCTGGTCGCCATCAGCGGCATGACCGAACGCGGCATCGCCCAGCGCGCCAAGCGCGAGGGCTGGCAGCCGCCGACAGTCGTCGAAGACGCTCTGGCAAAGGTGCGGATGCTGGCCCAACGCTGCGTGCAAGAGCTGGAAGCGATCCAGGCGCATCCAAAGACCGGCTTCAACAAGACCCGCATCGACGCGCTGATGAGCCTCGTCCGCGCCATCGAGAAGGTCGGCGACGTGCTGCGCAGCGACGACGCGCTGAAAGACATCCATGCAAAAAGGGACGCCGACATTGGAGAACTGCTCGATAAGGTGGACCGACGCATTGTCGAACTCGCTCGCGAATATGCAGAAAGGCTGGTCCGCGAGGGAGCTGGGGTTCAAGACGCCGCTGATCGCGGATGAATGGTATGCACATTCCAATCCCGGGCAATATCCGTTCGAGACGCCGCAGACATGGCTGGTGATGGGCGGGCGCGGATCGGGCAAGACCCGGCTGGGCGCGGAGTGGATCAACGGTCTGGTCCGCGCATTCCCGCCCTTCGCGCAGCACAAGCATCTTCGCATCGCTTTGGTTGGCGAGACGCTGGCCGATGTGCGCGACGTGATGATCGAGGGGCCGTCGGGCATTCTGACCACGTCTCGGTATGAGCGGCCGCGTTTCGAGGTGACGCGCCGCCGCATCCTCTGGTCGAGCGGGGCCGTGGCGCACATGTTTTCCTCCGAAGACCCCGAAAGCCTGCGCGGCCCGCAATTCGAGGCGGCGTGGGGCGACGAGATAGCCAAATGGAAGAATGCCGAGGACTGCTTCGACATGCTGCAGTTCGGCCTGCGGCTGGGGCAGCAACCACGCCAGTTGCTGACGACGACGCCGAGGCCGGTGCCGCTGATGAAGCGGCTGATCGCCGATGCCTCAGTGGGGGTGACGCGGCTGCGCACCGAGCACAATGTCCGCAACCTGGCGGACGGGTTTACCGAGACGCTGCGGCGACGTTATTCCGGCAGCGTCCTGGAACGGCAGGAACTGGACGGTGAGTTGATCGAGGATCGCCGCGACGCGCTGTGGTCGCGCGGGCTTCTGGAACAGTCGATCTGCAAGGAGATGCCGGAGATCAGACGCATCGTCGTGGCCATCGATCCGCCGGCAAGTTCGACGGCGGCTTCGGATGCTTGCGGCATCGTGGCGGCGGGGCTGGCGGCGGACGGACGCGCGGTCGTTCTGGAAGACGCCACGGTGCGTGCGGCGGGGCCGCAGCAATGGGCGATGAAGGCGGTGTCGCTGTTTCATCGGCTGAAGGCGGATTGCCTGGTCGCCGAGATCAACCAGGGCGGCGACATGGTGACGGCGGTGATCCGCACCGTGGATGCCGACGTGCCGGTCAACACGGTGCGGGCAAAGCGGGCGAAATGGTTGCGCGCCGAGCCGATCGCCGCACTGTACCAGCAGGGCAAGGTGCTGCATCCCAGGCACTTTCCCGAACTCGAGGACGAGATGTGCGACTTCGGGCCGAGCGGTCTGTCCAACGGTCGCTCGCCCGACAGGCTGGACGCGCTGGTCTGGGCGGTGGGCGAACTGATGCCGGAGTGGCAGGCGCAACCGCGCATCCGCGACTTTTCCTGAGAAAACCCGTGAAAGCGGTCTGCAACTGGCACTTTTTGCGCTTCCGGTGCTCACGTACCCAAAAAGTACGCTGCGCGCGTCGCAGGAGCGACCCCGAAAGCACCATTTTCGCCACGCTTCGACGGGTTTTCGCGCAGGCTCTGAGCCGCCCGCGAACAAAATTTCAACAGAGGAGCCGACATGGCTTGGACATGGCCTTGGCCTCGCAAAGCGGGGATCGCCGCCGCGCGCGTCGAACGCAAACACGCCGAACACAAACACGCGGGACAGACCGGCTTCATCGCGCTGCATGCGCAGGGCGAAGCCAACTGGACGCGCCGCGACTATGCCGCGCTGTCGCGCGAGGGCTTCATGCGCAACCCGATCGTGCATCGGGCGGTGCGGCTGGTGGCCGAGACCGCCGCTGCGATTCCCTGGCTGCTTTATGAAGGCACCACCGAACTGACCGAGCATCCGCTGCTCGACCTGCTCGACCGGCCGAATGCGCGGCAGGCGGGCGCCGGCTTCATGGAGACGCTGTACGGGCATCTGCTCTTGTCCGGAAACGCCTATCCGGAGACGATCGATGCGGGAGCCGCGCGCGAATTGCATCTGCTGCGGCCCGACCGGGTCTCGGTGGTGGCCGACGACAATGGCTGGCCGACCGCGCTGGAGTATCGGCAGGGGACCGGCCAAGGGGGCGACAAGCGGCGCGTGCCGCTGGCGCCGGGTGGGGCGGCGCATCTGAGCCTGTTCCATCCGCTCGACGACCATTACGGCTTTGCGCCGGTGGAGGCGGCACTCGTGGCGCTCGACACGCACAACGCCGCAGGGCGCTGGAACAAGGCGCTGCTCGACAATTCGGCCAGGCCCTCGGGCGCGCTGGTCTATGCGCCGAAGGAAGGCGGCAATCTCAGCGAGGACCAGTACGACCGGCTGAAGACGGAACTGGAGCAAGGCTATACCGGCGCGCATGGTGCGGGACGACCGCTTCTTTTGGAAGGCGGGCTGGACTGGAAGGCGATGAGCCTGTCGCCCAAGGACATGGATTTCATCGAGGCGAAGCATTCGGCGAGCCGCGACATCGCGCTCGCTCTGGGCGTGCCGCCCATGCTGCTCGGCATCCCCGGCGACAGCACCTATTCGAACTACCAGGAGGCCAACCGCGCCTTCTACCGCCTGACCGTGCTGCCTCTGGTGGCGCGGACGGCGAAGGAGTTTTCCGCCTGGCTTGGGCCGGTGTTCCAGCCGGGGCTGCGGCTGTGGTTCGACGCCGACCGGATCGAGGGTCTGGCGGTGGAGCGCGAGGCGCTGTGGAAGCGGCTGGGGGCCGCGGATTTCCTGACCGAGGACGAGAAACGCGAGGCGGTGGGATACCAGCCGCTCGGCGGACGAGGAGACAGATCATGACGGACTGGACGGACGAGCATTGGCTGTGGCTGGCCAAGGCGGGAGGCGCGGTGGCCGGATCGGCTGTTTCGCTGGCCTATGTGCTGCCGCAGGGACGGCGCGACGCGGCGATCCGCTTCGCCGTCGGCGTGATCTGCGGCGTGGTGTTCGGCTCGACGGTGGGCGTGAAGGTGGTGACCGAACTCGGCATCGCCGGCAGCGTCGGTCCGGCCGAACGCGTGCTGATCGGCTCCGCCATCGCCAGCCTGTTTGGCTGGTGGGCCATTGGCTTCATCCTCAAGCGGCTGGAACGCAGAACCCACGGAGACAAGCGACATGACGTTCATCCCGAAGGCGCGTGAGGCCATGACGATGCCCGGCGAATCCAAGTTTCTCGACGTGGCGCTCGATGCGGTGGAGCAGGACGGCAGCTTCCACGGCTATGCCAGCCTGTTCGACAAGGTCGATCTCGGCAACGACATCGTCGAGCGCGGCGCCTTCGCCAAATCGTTGCGGACGCGAGGGGCGGGCGGCATCCGCATGCTGTTCCAGCACGATCCCGGCGAGCCGATCGGCACATGGACCGAGCTGCGCGAGGATGAGCGCGGCCTGTTCGTGCGCGGCAGGCTGGCCGCCGGCGTGACGCGGGCGCGCGAGGTGCTGAGCCTGATGCGCGGCGGCGCGCTGGACGGACTGTCCATCGGTTTTCGCACCGTCAAGGCGCGCAAGGATGCAGGCAGCGGCGTGCGCCGCATCCTGGAGGCCGATCTCTGGGAAATTTCGGTGGTGACCTTTCCGATGCTGCCCGACGCCCGCGTCGCAGCCGTCAAGGGGACGCTGCCGAGCGTCCGCGAATTCGAACGCTGGCTCACGCGGGATGCGGGGCTGACGAGAAGCGATGCCCGCGCCGTGGTGGCGGAGGGTTTCGCACAACTGGTGCGCAAGCGGGACGCGGCGCGCGGGACCGAACACGATCTGGCGGAACGCATCCGCCGGGCGACACGAACCATGAAGGACAAGGATACGATCCATGACAGACATCGCTGACAGCCGCGCCCCGGAAACCAAATCCGGCGCGGGCGACTATCTCGACCTGAAGGACGCCTTCGGCGAGTTCATGACCACCTTCGAGGCCTTCAAGGAGGCCAACGACCAGAAGCTTCAGCAGATGGAGGGGCGGCTGGGCGCCGACACCGTGACGGTGCAGAAGGTGGAGCGCATTTCGCAGGCGCTCGACGAGCAGAAACGGGCTATCGACGGCATGTCGCTGAACCGGCTGCGGCCGGGGCTTGGCGATGGCGAGCGCCGCTCGACGCCCGAGCGCAAGCAGGCCTTCGACGCCTATATGCGCAGCGGCGACGACCGGGCGCTGCGCGCACTCGACAGCAAGGCGATGTCCTATGGCTCCGGCCAGGATGGCGGCTATCTGGTGCCGGACGAGACCGAGGCCGAGATCGGCAAGCGGCTTTCGACCCTGTCGCCGATCCGCTCCATCGCCTCGGTGCGCAAGGTGTCCGCCGCGGTGCTGAAGAAGCCGTTCGCGCTGGGCGGACCGGCCGTCGGCTGGGTGGCCGAAACGGCGGCCCGGCCGCAGACCGCCACGCCGACGCTGGCCGAGCTGCAGTTCCCGACCATGGAGCTCTACGCCATGCCGGCGGCGACCGCCTCGCTTCTGGAAGACAGCATCGTCGACCTCGACCAGTGGATATCGGCCGAGGTGGAAGCCGCCTTTGCCGAGCAGGAGGGCGCGGCCTTCGTCAGCGGCAACGGCGTCAACAAGCCGCGCGGCTTCCTCGACTACACCAAGGTGGCGGAGGCAAGCTGGGTGTGGGGGCAGATCGGCTATATCGCAACGGGCGTTGCCGGGCAGCTGCCGGCGTCCAACCCTTCGGACGTGCTGATCGACACCGTCTATGCGCTGAAGGCGGGTTATCGCCAGAATGCCAACTGGGTGATGAACCGAAAAACGCAAGGGGCGATCCGCAAGCTCAAGGATGCCGACGGCAACTATCTCTGGCAGCCGCCGGCCACGGTGGGCCAGAAGGCGATGCTGATGGGCTTCCCGCTGGTCGAGGCGGAGGACATGCCGAACGCGGCGACCGACGCCACGCCCATCGCCTTCGGCGACTTCTCGCGCGGCTATCTGGTGGTCGACCGCACGGGCGTGCGCGTCTTGCGCGACCCGTATTCGGCCAAGCCCTATGTGCTGTTCTACACCACCAAGCGCGTCGGCGGCGGGGTGCAGGACTTTGACGCGATCAAGCTGCTGAAATTCGGAACGGCTTGAGAACTCTACTCCGGAGGCCATCTGATGCGGCTTTCTGCGCTTCCGGTGCTCACGTACCTGAACGTACGCTCCGCTCCGGTTCTCGAAAACCGCGCCATCTGACTCACGGAAGCGAGTTCTGAAGCAGTTCCGCGATCCGTAACGGCCCCGGATGAACAGTCCGGGGCCTTTCTTTTCAAGCCGGGAGCAAACAACCATGACGCTTGTGAGAACCGTCGAACCCTCGGCGGAGCCGGTGACGCTGGCCGAGATGAAGGCGCATCTGCGGGTGCAGCATTCCAGCGAGGACGCGCTGCTGGAAGGGCTGATCCGCGCCGCGCGGCAGGATGTCGAGCGCGCGACCGGCCTGGCGCTGATCGACCAGGGCTGGCGGCTGGTGGCGGATGGGGTGTCCCGCGAGGGTTGCCTTTCGATACCGCTGCATCCGGTGCGGGAGATCTTGTCGATCACCGTCTACGGCTCGGAGGGCGAGGCCTCGTTGGTCGACGCCGGGAGCTACCAGGCCGACCTCGTGTCGCGCCCGGCGCGGCTCTACTTCGACCCCAAGCCGGAGCGGCTGAAGGCGATGAACGGCATCGAGGTCGATTTCACCGCCGGTTTCGGCGAGGCGGGCACCGATGTGCCCGATCCGTTGCGGCTGGCGATCAAGCTGCTGGCCGGCCATTGGTACGAATTTCGCGGCGCCTATGGTCCCGGCGACCAGCCGGTGTCCTATCCCGGCGGCTACGACCGGCTGATTTCCCACTATCGCACGCGGAGGCTGTAATGCAGGCGATGTTCATCGAGCCCGGCAATTTTAAGGCATGGCTGACGATCGAGGCGGCGCACAGCGCTGCCGACGGCATGGGCGGGCGGACCGAGAGCTGGGAGGAGACCGCGGTGACCTACGGCCATATCGAGCCGGTGGCGGCCGAAAGCCGCTTCGGCGCCGACCAGACGCTGGAGACCTATACCCACCGCATCACCATCCGCCATCGCGAGGGCGTGGCGAGCGGCATGCGGTTCCGCAAAGGGCAGCGGCTGTTTCCCATCCTCACCGTGCACGATCCGGACGAGACGGGCCGCTATCTGGTGTGCCGCGTCAAGGAGCAGGGTCTGTGAAGCCGACGATGCGACTGACCCTGGACGGGCTGTTGAGCGCTCTGCGCGGCAAGGCGCATGCGCTGGCCGACGATGTCCAGACGCAGCGCCGGCGTCCGCGCCCGAAATTCTGGGCGGACGGCTCGAGCATCTGGGAGCGCAGCCCAACGCAACGCAATCTGCCGGAGAGCTTCGATGATTTCGGGGACGAGTGAACTGCAAAAGGCCGTGTTCTCAGTGCTGAGCGGCGATGCCACGCTGGGTGGGTTGCTGGGCGGCGCGCGCATCTATGACGCTGCGCCCGACAATGCGGCGTTTCCATACGTCACCTTCGGGCGCATCTCGACGACGGATTGGAGCACGGCGACGGAGCGGGGCAGCGAGCATTTTCTGACGCTGCATTGCTGGTCGCGCGGCAAGGGCAAGAAGCAGGCGCTGGCGATTGCCGATGCGGTCGCGGCATGCCTGGACGACGCAGCGCTGCCGCTCGACGGCCACCATCTGGTGAGCCTGAGTTTTCTCGGCAGCGAGACGGCCTATGACGACCGGTTCCTGGCGACGCGCGGCGTCGTCCGGTTCCGCGCCGTGACCGAGCCTGTGGAATAAACCCAACAGACCAAGGAGGCGGCAATGGTCGCACAGAAGGGCAAGGATCTTCTCTTGAAGATCCAGCATGAGGCGGCGTTTTTGACCGTGGCGGGGCTGCGGACCAAACGGCTGGCCTTCAACAGCCAGACGGTGGACGTGACCGACGCGGATTCGGCGGGCCGGTGGCGCGAACTGCTGGCGGGCAGCGGCGTGCAGCGGGCAAGCCTGAGCGGGGCGGGCATTTTCAAGGACGCGCAGTCCGACGGGCTGATCCGGACACGGTTCTTCGCCGGAGAGCTCGTGCCGTGGCAGGTGGTGGTGCCGGGCTTCGGCGCGGTCGAGGGGCCTTTCCAGATCACGGCGCTGGAATATACCGGCGCGCATGACGGCGAACTGACCTTCGAGATCGCGCTGGAGTCGGCGGGCGTCGTCAGCTTCACGGTGGCGCCATGAGCGCGAACCGCAGGCGCGGCGAGATCGCAGCCGAACTCGACGGGCAGACGCGCAGGCTGTGCCTGACGCTGGGCGCGCTGGCGGAGCTGGAAACAGTCTATGCCGCCGACGATCTGAGCGCGCTGGTGCAACGATTTTCGAGCGGAAAACTGTCGGCGACCGACCTGATCCGGCTGATCGGCGCGGGCCTGCGCGGCGCCGGCGCCGATGTCTCCGACCGGGAGGTCGCTGCCATGCGAGCCGAGCGCGGGGCGGCCGGCTTTGCCGAAATCGCCGCAGAGCTTTTGACCGCGACCTTTGGCGGGGCTGCCCCACAAAACCCTTGAATGCCGCAGCACCCGCGCCGGCTGCCTTTCCGTGGGAGCGGGTCATGGCGGTTGGGCTCGGGCTGCTGCGGCTTTCCCCAAGCGCGTTCTGGAGCATGACGCCGCGCGAATTCGAACGCGCGGCGAGCATTTTGATGCCGGCGCGGGCGCAAGGCCCGAGCCGGCAGGCGCTCGATGCGCTGATGCGCAGCTATCCCGACAGACAAGGAGACCAGCATGGCTGAAGACGTGACCGTTTCGATCCAGGCCGATACGGCGCCGTTCCAGGCGGCGCTGCAGAACTTGGAAAAGCTGTCGAGCAGTTTCGGCGCGCAGCTGACCGGTGCGCTGAAAAGTGCGGCTATCAGCGGGCGCGAGCTCGACGATGTGTTGCGGCGGCTCGGCCTGAACCTTGCCGGCATGGCGCTGGAGCAAGGGTTGAAGCCGCTGCAGTCGCTGGTGGGTTCGCTGCTGTCGAGCGTCGTCGGCGCGGTGATGCCGTTCGCCAAGGGCGGGGTGGTTTCGGCGCCGACCTATTTCCCGATGCAAGGCGGCATGGGCCTGATGGGCGAAGCGGGATCGGAAGCGATCCTGCCGTTGCAGCGCGGTTCGGACGGCAGTCTGGGCGTCGCGACGTCAGCACCGGCACGGCCGATGAGCATCGTCTTCAACGTCACCGCCCAGGATGCGTCGTCCTTCCGCAAATCGGAGGCGCAGATCACCGGCATGCTGGCGCGAGCGGTGTCGCGCGGATCGCGGAGCCTTTGAATGAGCGCGTTTTCCGAATTCCACGATGTTGCCTTTCCGCTCGGCATCTCCTTCGGCGCGACCGGAGGGCCTGAGCGCCGCAACGAGATCGTCACGCTGACCTCCGGCCGCGAGAAGCGGAATGCGCGCTTCGCCGATTCCCGGCGGTTCTACGACGCCGGAACCGGGGTGCGGTCGCTGGAAGATCTGCACGATGTGCTGGCGTTTTTCGAGGCGCGGCGGGGTTCGTTGCACGCGTTCCGGTTTCGAGATCCGTTCGACATGAAGTCGTGCCCGCCGGAGCAGGCCCCTGCCGCCACCGATCAGGCGCTGGGCACCGGCGATGGCGCGCGGGTGCGCTTCAAGCTGGTCAAGACCTATGGCGCAGGCGACGACGCCTACAGCCGAACCATCGCAAAGCCGGTGCTGCCGACGCTGAAGGTGGCGGTGGGCGGCATCGAGCGGCCGGCTTTTGCTTTCAGCTTCGACGGGGCGAGCGGCGAGATCGTCTTTGCCGCAGGCCATGTGCCGGGCGCGGGCGCTGCGGTGACGGCGGGCTACGAGTTTCATGTGCCGGTGCGGTTCGACATCGAGAGACTGACGCTCAGCCTGACGGCGTTTCGCGCCGGCCAAATCCCATCGATCCCGCTGGTGGAGGTGCTGCTGTGAGCCGCTACCCGGAGGCGCTGTCGGCACATCTGGCCGGCGCGGTGACGACGTTGTGTCATTGCTGGAGACTGACGCGCAGCGACGGCTTGGCAATCGGCTTCACCGACCATGACCGGACGCTGGAGATCGGCGGTCTCGCCTATGAGCCGGCCAGCGGGTTCACCGCGAGCGAGGCACGCGACACGCTCGGCATGGCGGTCGACACGCAGGACATCGAGGGCGCACTGTCGTCGGAGCGCATTCGCGACGAGGACGTTTCCGCCGGCCTTTACGACGGTGCTGTGGTCGAGACGCTGCTGGTCGACTGGCGCGAGCCGGGCGTTCATGCCGTGATCCGAAAGGCTGCGATCGGCAAGATCGTGCGCAGCGACACCAGCTTCGTGGCCGAGTTGCAGAGCGCTTCGCACACGCTGGACCAGCCGCAGGGGCGCATCATCAGCCGCCGCTGCGATGCGGAACTGGGCGATGCGCGTTGCGGCTTCCTTCTGGCGCGGGACGGATTTTCGGGCGCGGGCACGGTGGTGGCCGTGCAGGGCGTCGACACGCTTGTGGTCGAAGGCATCGAGACGTTCGAGCCGGGCTGGTTCAGCCATGGAAGGCTGACATGGACTTCCGGTGCGAAGACGGGGCGGATGTTTCGGATCGTGCATCATCGTACAGGCACCGAAGGCGTCGTGCTGGTTCTGCCGCCCGAAGCGCTGCGTGGGGCGGAGGCAGGAGATGCGTTCACGCTGGAGGCCGGCTGCGACAAGAGCTTCGCCACATGCAAGGCGAAGTTTGCCAATGCCTTGAACTTCAGGGGCTTTCCGCATCTGCCCGGCAACGATGCAGCCTATGGCTATGTCTCCGACAATGGCCTGTTCGACGGCGGGCCGGTGGTGCCATGAGCGATAGCGTCACGGCACGCGCGGTGATCGCCGAGGCGGAGCGCTGGATCGGAACGCCCTACCGTCACCAGGGGCGGATGCGAGGCGTCGGCTGCGACTGCATCGGCCTGCTGCTGGGGGTTTGGCGCGGACTTTATGGCTCGGTGCCGGAAGCGCCACGGAACTACGCGGCGGATTGGGCTGACGGCGAACGCGGCGACAGCCTGCTGGACGCCTGCAGGCGGCATTTCATCGAAAGGCCGGTGGCGGAGATGGCACCGGGCGACCTGCTGCTGTTTCGCTGGCGGCCGCATCTGCCGGCGCGGCATGCGGGCATTTTCACCGGACAGAGCCGCTTCATCCATGCCTATGAGCGCGTCGGCGTCGTGGCGTCGCCACTGGTGCCCAGCTGGCGCAGGCGCATCGCAGCCGTCCTTTCCTTTCCCTCGCTTCCTGGCGGAGACTGACCATGGCGACAATCCTGCTGCAGGCGGCCGGTGCCTATATCGGTGGCCTGCTCGGCCCCATCGGCGCGACCATCGGCACCGCCGCCGGCGCGGTGGCCGGCTATATGCTCGACCGCGCGCTGATCGCCGGCACGCAGCGCATCGAAGGTCCGCGCCTGACCGGAGCGCGACCGTTCACCGCCGAGGAAGGCGTTTCGCTGCCGCGCATCTATGGTACGGCGCGGCTGGGCGGCACCTTGATCTGGGCGACACGGTTCCAGGAGGTTTCGGAAACCAGCCGGCAGGGCAAGTTCGGGCCGAAAGTCACTGAATATTCCTATTTCGCCAATGCCGCCTTCTCGCTCTGCGAGGGAAAGGTGGCTGGCATTCGCCGGGCCTGGGCGGATGGCAAGGAGCTCGACCTCACGACCATCGAGCTGCGGGTCTATAATGGAGCGGAAGACCAGCTTGCCGATCCGCTGATTGAGGCCAAGCAGGGCGCGGGCAACACGCCGGCCTATCGCGGCACGGCCTATGTGGTGGTCGACAATCTCGATATCGGGCCGTTCGGCAACCGGCTGCCGCAATTGCAATTCGAAGTGCTACGCCCGCTGGGCACAGTGCCGGGCAAGATCAAGGCGGTCTGCCTGATCCCGGGTGCTACCGAATACGGGCTGGCGACCAGCGTGGTGGAAAAGGAAATCCGGCCCGGCGAGAGCGAGGCCGTCAACCGGCATGTACTGCATGCGGGTTCTGATATCGCCGCGTCGCTGGACGAGTTGCAGATGCTGTGTCCCGAACTGGAGCACGTCGCTCTGGTCGTGTCGTGGTTCGGCAACGACCTGCGCGCCGGCGAATGCCGGATACGGCCGGCGGTGACGACGCGCAGCGGCGGCATGTCGGAAGCGTGGCATGTCGCGGGTCTGGGCCGGGCGACCGCTGATCTGATCTCGACGCATGACGGCGGGCCCGCCTATGGCGGCACGCCGTCCGACCAGAGCGTGAAGCAGGCCATCGCCGAAATCCGTTCGCGGGGTCTGAAGGTTACTTTCTATCCTTTCATCATGATGGATGTTCCGGCGGACACCACCTTGCCGGACCCATACGGCGGGGGCGCGCAGCCGGCTTATCCCTGGCGCGGGCGCATTACCTGCGATCCCGCGCCTTTGCAGCCGGGAAGTACCGACAAGACAGCGCTGGCGCGCGAGCAGATCGAGGCGTTCTGCGGCTCGGGGTCGGGCGACTGGGGCTATCGCCGCTTCGTGCTGCACAACGCCCATCTTGCTGAGGCGGCGGGCGGGGTCGACGCGTTCCTGATCGGCACCGAACTGCGCGGACTGACGACGCTGCGCGACGAGACCGGCGCGTTTCCGTCGTGGAGGCGTTGTGCGCGCTGGCGGATGACGTGCGCGGGATTCTGGGCGCGCAGACCAAGCTGACCTATGGAGCGGACTGGAGCGAGTATTTCGGCCATCATCCGCAGGACGGCAGCGGCGACGTGGTGTTTCACCTCGATCCCCTATGGTCGCATCCCGAAATCGATGCGGTGGGCATCGACAATTACATGCCGCTGTCGGACTGGCGCGATGCCGACCATGCCGACGGCAACCCCGATGGTTTCGCTTCGCCCTACGATCTGGCGGGGCTTAAGGCGGGAATTGCCGGCGGCGAGGGCTTTGACTGGTATTATGCGAGCGCGGAAGCAAGGCTCGACCGCGAGCGCAGCGCGATCAGCGACGGCGCTTATGGCAAGCCGTGGGTCTATCGCTACAAGGATCTGGTGAACTGGTGGTCGAACCCGCATCACGACCGCAATAGCGGCGTGGAGGCCGCGTTGCCGACAGCCTGGCAACCCAGGGGAAAGCCGATCTGGTTCACCGAACTCGGCTGTCCCGCCGTCGACAAAGGCCCGAACCAGCCCAATGTGTTCCCCGACCCGAAGTCGGTCGAGAACGCCGTTCCGTATTTTTCAAGCGGCGGCCGCAGCGATACGGCGGCACAACGGTTTCTCCAGGCGCATCTCGGCCGCTGGGATGCTGCGGCGGACGGATTTTCCGATGCCGCCAACCCGGCTTCGGACGTCTATGCGGGGCGCATGGTCGAGGCCTCGCGCTGCTACATCTGGGCCTGGGATGCGCGGCCGTTTCCAGCTTTTCCACTTTTGCAGGACAGCTGGGCGGATGCGGGCAACTGGCAGCTCGGCCATTGGCTCAATGGCAGGGCATCGGGCGTGGCGGTGGGCGATGTCATCAATGCCGTGCTGGCAGATCACGGTTTGCCCAAGGCAGATGTGAGCGGCGTCGAAGGCACGGTGCAGGGCTATGTCGTCAGCGATGCGAGCTCGGTGCGCGCGACGCTGGAGCCGCTGCAGGAGCTGTTCGACCTGGCCGTTCTGGAACAGCCGGAGGGGTTGCTGTTCCGGCAGGCGACAAGCGCGGGCGAGCCGGTCGAGGTCGACGAACTCGTGGCCGAGGGCGACGCGACCATACTGGAGCAGAGCCGCGTGGCCGACAGCGACCTGCCGGTGGAGGCGATCCTGAATTTTCGCGACCCGATGAAGGACCATCAGGCGGGGTCCGCCCGAAGCCGGCGTGTCGCGCTGACCGGCGCGCAGGCAGGCCTCAGCCTTCCTGGAACACTGGAGGCTGGACAGGCAGCGGTCCTTGCCGACGAGTGGCTGCAGCGGAACCGCGCGCGGCGCGAGCAACTGAATTTCGCGATTGCGGGTCCGCGCGACGACCTCGTGCCCGGTGCGCTGGTGCGGCTGCCGGGACGGCTGGACGGACGCGATTTTCTCGTCACCCAGATCGAGGACGGCCTGACGCGGAGAATCCAGGCGAGCGAGATCGTGCGGACCGCGCCGGTGCCCTGGATGTCCGGTGAAGCCGGAGCGACAGCGCCGACCGTTCTCGCGGGGCGTCCGCATGTGCTGTTCCTCGACCTGCCGCTGGGCGCGGGGTCGGACGAGCCGCTCGACCAGTTTCGCTTGGCGATCCACCAGCGGCCCTGGCGGACGCAGGCGGTTCTGGTGTCGCCGGAGACGAGCGGTTTCACCGTGCGTGGACAGGTGACGCGCAAGGCCGGCGTCGGGCGGCTGACGGAAGCGCTGGCGCCGGGACTGTTTTCGGGGCGACCGGATCGATCCGCTGCGCTAACGGTGGAGATGTACGACGCGGAGCTTTCGAGCGTCAGCCGGGCGCAGCTTCTCAATGGCGCGAACGCCCTGGCAGTGAGGGCAGTGAACGGCATCTGGGAAGTGCTGCAGTTCGAGCACGCCGAAGAGGTGATGCCGGGCATCTGGCGACTCACCGGACTGCTGCGCGGTCAGCTCGGAACCGAGGACGCCATGGCTGCCGGTGCATCGGCTGGCGCGGATGTCGTGGTGCTGGACGATGCCGTCGCGCCGGCCGGATTGCAGGCGGGGGAAGTCGGGCTTGAATTGAACTGGCGTATCGGTCCGGCGGGTATGCCGGTCGACGGCAGCCACTTCGTCACACAAGCCCAGACCGGCGGGCTGCGGGCGTCGATGCCTTTGGCGCCAGTACATCTTTCCGCGACACCGCAGGCCGGCGGGGGCATCGCACTCCGCTGGATCAGGCGCAGCCGCGTCGATGCCGACAACTGGACTGCCGCCGAGATCTCGCTGGGTGAGGTGCGCGAGGAGTACCGCGTGTCCGTCGCGACGGTGGACGGCTCGCTGAAACGGTCGGCGGTGGTGACCGAGCCGTCCTGGCTCTATGCCGCCGCCGAAGTCAGTGCGGATTTCTTCGCGGCCGACGAAGCCCTGGTGACCGTCGAGCAATGGAGTGCAGCGGTGGGCTGGGGTTTGCCGGCCACGTTGCGGATTTCTGTCTGAGAACGAAAGGAAAAGCCATGAACGACTTGAAACCCTGGTACGTTTCCCGCACCATCTGGGCCTCGATCGTCAGCCTCGTCATCGGCGCGATGGGGGTGCTTGGAATGGCGGTGGACGGGGCGGACCAGTCGATGCTGACGGATGCCACCATGCAGGCGGTGGTCGCCGTTGCAGGGGCCATCGCGATCTGGGGGCGCATCACCGCGCGCGACCGGATCGGGTGACTCTGAGGGGCTTATGAAGGACGTCTGCGCGATGCGTTCATTTCATGTTCAGGGGGGATAGGTTAGACGTTGGATATGAAAACGCTTCGCTCCTTCCTCACCCGCGCGATTGCCGCTGCCTGTGTCGGCGGACTGGCCGTTTCCCAGTCCTTCGCCGCACCGATGCCGGCCAAGCCCCAGGCTCAGGAGTTCGTCGTGCAGGTTGCCGGCGACTGCTACGCCATCGGCCAACAGGTCGCCGCGCAGAATGGCGGCCAGCTCGCCCGGGCCACCGCCCAGAACAGGGGCGGGCAGACCGTCTGCGTCATCGTCGTGCTCGTGCCTGGCCGGGACGGCGAGCGGCCGCGCCGCGCCGAGTTCGTGGTTCCCGCGAACTGACGGCATAGAACGGTTTGGACAGCACGCAGAACGGGATGAAGACGGCATGAGAATTCTGGTGGTCGAGGACGACAAGGAACTCAATCGGCAGCTTTCGGAAGCGCTGGTCGATGCGGGCTACGTCGTCGACAAGGCGTTCGACGGCGAGGAAGGGCATTTCCTCGGCGATACCGAGCCTTACGATGCCGTGATCCTCGATATCGGCCTGCCGCAGATGGATGGCATCAGCGTCGTCGAGCGCTGGCGGCGGGACGGCCGCAAGATGCCGGTGCTGATGCTGACGGCACGCGACCGGTGGAGCGACAAGGTTGCCGGCATCGATGCCGGCGCCGACGATTATGTCGCCAAGCCATTCCACATCGAGGAGGTGATGGCGCGGCTGCGCGCCTTGATCCGGCGCGCTGCCGGGCATGCGTCGTCGGAGCTGTCATGCGGGCCGTTGCGGCTCGACACCAAGGCTTCGAAGGCCGATGTCAACGGCGTGCCGCTGAAGCTGACCTCGCACGAATTCCGCCTGCTCGCCTATCTGATGCACCATATGGATCAGGTGGTGTCCCGCACGGAACTGGTGGAGCATCTCTACGATCAGGATTTCGACCGCGATTCCAACACGATCGAGGTTTTCGTCGGCCGCCTGCGCAAGAAGATGGGCATCGACATGATCGAAACGGTGCGCGGCATGGGCTATCGCATGCGCGAACCGCAAGCCTGACCGGTCGGGCGCGGTGTGGCGGTCCTTTTCCTTCAATCTCGGTCCGCGCTCGCTGGCCTTTCGGGTCATCGCCTTTTCCACGGTCTGGGCGATCGTGGCGTTTTTCGTCATCTTCACCGTCATCAGCACGCTCTACCGCCAGGCGAGCGAGCGCGGCTTTGAAAGCCTGTTGTCGGCGCATCTGTTCAATTTGATCGGATCGGTGAGCGTCTCCGACGGCGGCGCGCTGATCGGCTCTCCCGATCTCGGCGACCTACGCTTCTCGGAGCCGAATTCCGGCTGGTACTGGTCGGTCGATCCGGTATCGCCCGATCTGACGGGGCAATTGCGCTCGTCTTCGATGACCGAGCCGATCCTGTCGCCGGGAGCGGGCGAGGTCGCCTTCAACCGGCAGTTCCAGCGCAGCTATCGCACCGAGGGTATCGTCGGCGAGGAGATCGAGGTGCTGGAAAGCGAATTCGTTCTGGGCGCGCAAAACGACATCGCCCGCTTTCGGGTGATGGGAAACCGCTCGGAGCTGGAGTCGGAAATCGAAGTGTTCGAAGGCCGTCTGGCCTTCTACCTGTCGCTGTTCGGGCTGGGCATGATCGCCATCAACGCCGTTGCCATCCTGCTGGGCCTGCGGCCGCTGAACCGCGTGCGCAGCGCGCTGGCCATGGTTCGCGAGGGAACGGCGCAGCGGCTGGACGGCAAGTTTCCGGTCGAGATCGAACCGCTCGCCAACGAGACCAATGCGCTGATCGAGAACAACCGGCGCATAGTCGAACGGTCGCGGACGCAGGTCGGCAATCTGGCGCATTCGCTGAAGACGCCGCTTGCGGTGCTGCTCAATGAGGGCAGGGCGCTGGGCGGCAGGCAGGGCGATCTGATCGTCGATCAGGCGTCGGCGATGCAAAAGCAGATCGACCATTATCTCCAGCGGGCGCGCATGGCGGCGCAACGCGAAAGCGTGGTGTACCGTACGCCGGTCGGTCCGCTGATGGAGCGCATGGTTCGGGTTCTGAGGAAGCTGAGCGCCGACAAGGACCTATCTTTCGAAATGCCGGTCGCGGACGTGATTTTCGCGGGCGAGCGCGAGGACCTCGAGGAGATTGTCGGCAACCTCCTCGAAAACGCCATGAAGTGGTCGAAGAGCGCGGTCGCGGTGTCGGTCGCCATCGACGACGATCCGGAAGGCGCATCGCTGTTTTCCATCGTCATCGAGGACGATGGGCCGGGCATTCCCGAGGAAAAAGCCCGCGAGGCTCTGCAGCGCGGCAGACGGCTGGACGAGACCAAGCCCGGCACCGGGCTTGGCCTGGCGATCGTCGGCGACCTGGTGAAGGAATATGGCGGCGTGCTGACGCTGGACCGGTCGCGGTTGGGAGGGCTGAAAGCCACGGTACAGCTGAAAGGCGGACATTGAAAATGGTGGGGTTTTGGGCTCTAAGCAGCCAATGTTTGGTCAAACAGCTGATGTAACCTCTATCATGTCCATGACGGACCAGGGTCAGGACCTATTAAGATGATCGAAATGGCGCCTGAAACGGCAAAGAGATGCCCGGAGAAGCGGGAAGGTCGATGTCTATCCACCGGCCGAGCGGTTCGACGCCGCAGGTCACAGCCGTTTCGGCGTCCGGAGGATGTGGTCCATTTGACCGGCAACTGCGTCGCGAAGGCTAAAAAATGGTCAACATTTCCTTCGCCTCCGCTTCTTGTATCCGGCCAAATGGCCGCACACCATTTCGACCATCTTAACAGGTCCTGACCCTTGAGTTCGACACCGATGACGGCAGTTAAAATCAAGATCGCTGTGGCTTTTGCTGTGCTTGCCCTTGCCGGCTGCAGCACGACCGGCGGCGGTGGCAGCGGCGTGGTCGGCGCGCTGACGCCGGGCGGTGAGACCGCTGAAAGCAATGTCTCGGCCAGCATCATCAGGTCGCTCAATGGCGGGCTCATCGGCGGCCAGATCGGCAGCGGGCTCAACGATTCGGATCGCCGGTCGGCCTTGGCCGCCGAGTATCGGGCGCTGGAATATGCGCAGGCCAGCCAGCCCGTGACATGGTCGGGATCGTCCGGACGCACGGGACAGGTGGTTGCGCTGCAGCCCTATCGCGTCGGCTCGCAGGATTGCCGGCAATACACCCAGACCGTCAACTCGACGGCGGCGGCGGTTTCCACCGCACGCGGCACGGCATGCCGCAACCCGGATGGCAGCTGGTCGCTGCTCAATTAAGCGTTATCTGGGCCTGAAATCGGCAAAAAGCCTTGCAGGACAGGCAATAAGCCGCAGCTTGCCGACATTGGCAGGCCGAAGCGTCGCCGTTAAGAGATGCGCATGCTGTTCTGGATCATTGCCGCCCTGCTGACGTTCGGCGCGAGCTTCGCGATCCTTCTGCCTCTGGCGCGCAAGGCCGAGACGGAAACGGGCAGCCATGACATGGAAGTCTATCGCGACCAACTGGCCGAGGTCGATCGCGACGTCGCGCGCAAGCTGATCGCCCGCGAGGAAGCCGAGCAGGCCCGCGCGGAGATCGGTCGGCGGATCATCCGGATAGACGCCGAGCAGCGGAAGGCTGCGAGCGCTCCCGTTTCGAAGCCGGCGCGGTGGCTGGGTGCCCTGGCTGTGCTTGCCGTGCCGCTCATCAGCTGGGGCGTCTATGGCAGCATCGGGTCGCCTTCGGTGCCGTCGCAGCCGCTCGCGGCGCGTTTGGCCGAAGAGCCGCGCGACAATTCGGTCGAGGAACTGGTCGGTCGCGCCGAAGCCCATCTTGCATCCAACCCAGACGATGCGCGCGGCTGGGAAGTGCTGGCGCCGATCTATATGCGCATTGGACGCTTCGGCGACGCCGTAACCGCCTATCGCAACACGATCCGGCTTGCTGGCGCGACTGCCGCACGGGAGGCCGGCCTTGGCGAGGCCATCGTCAACGAGGGAGGCGGCCTGGTCTCGGCCGACGCGCAGGCCGCGTTCGAACGGGCGTTGCTGATCGAGAAGGACTTTCCCAAGGCGCGTTATTACCTGGCAATGGCGCTGGCGCAGGAAGGCAAGCATGCCGAGGCCGTCGAAGCCTGGCAGCAGATGCGCCAGATTGTGCCGGCGGATTCGCCCTGGCAGGCTGCTGCGCAGGAAGCCATCGCGGCAACGCAGCAACGCTCGGCGTCCGCGCCGCAGAACGCGGCCCCCGGACCCTCGAACGACGATATCGAGGCAGCGGAAAACCTGTCCGGCGCGGACCGTACGGCGATGATCGAGCAGATGGTCGCCAGCCTCGACCAGAAATTGCGACGGGATGCCGCCGATCCGGATGGTTGGATGCGGCTGATCCGCTCCTACATGGTGCTCGGCAAACCGGACGAGGCGCGCGACGCGCTGAAGCGGTCGCTCGCAGCACTCGGGGCCGATAGCGAGGGCGGCCGCAAGGTCGCGGCTTTCGCCTCCACCCTCAACCTCGTTGCGACGGAGTAAGGTCGCATGACACGCAAGCAAAAACGCCTGTCGATCATTTTCGGCGCTCTCGCCTTTCTGGGCGCTGCGACTGGCCTGACCTTTTACGCGCTGGGGCAGAAGGCTTCCTATTTCTATATGCCTGACGATCTGAAGACCGCCAATCTTCAGCCTGGACAGCGCATCCGGCTTGGCGGGCTGGTCGAAAAAGGCACCATCGTGCGGGGACAGGGGACGGATGTCGCCTTCAGCGTCACCGACACGGGGTCCTCGGTCAAGGTTCGCTATACCGGCATCCTGCCCGATCTTTTTCGCGAGGATCAGGGCGTGATCACCGAAGGCAGCTTCGAGGCGGACGGCACCTTCAAGGCCGACAGCGTGCTTGCCAAGCACGACGAGAATTACATGCCGCGAGAAGTGGCCGACAGCCTCAAGGAAAAGGGTGTCTGGCAGGAAAGCACGCAGTAGGAACACCGATGGTCGAGACCGGTCACTTCGCCCTTGTGCTTGCCCTGACGCTGGCGCTCGTTCAGTCGGTCGTCCCGCTTTATGGCGCCCGCGTCGGCGATACGCGGCTGATGCAGATTGGCGGCACCGCCGCCGTCACCGGCTTTGCCCTGACATTGCTGTCGTTTGCCGCACTGACCGTCGCCTATGCGCAATCCGATTTCTCGGTGGCGAATGTTTGGGAGAACTCCCACTCGGCCAAGCCGATGCTGTTCAAGATCACCGGCGTGTGGGGCAACCACGAAGGTTCGATGCTGCTGTGGGTGCTGATCCTCACCTTCTTCGGCGCGCTGGTCGCAGCCTTCGGCGGCAACCTTCCGCCCACGCTGCGGGCTAATGTGCTTGCCGTGCAGGGCTGGATCGGCACCGCCTTCCTGCTCTTCATCCTGGCGACGTCCAACCCCTTCCTGCGGCTTTCGCCCGCACCGTTCGAAGGGCAGGATCTCAATCCGATCCTTCAGGATATCGGTCTCGCGATCCATCCGCCGCTGCTCTATCTCGGCTATGTCGGCTTCTCCATCAGTTTTTCGTTCGCGGTGGCGGCGCTGATCGAAGGCCGCATCGACGCCGCATGGGCGCGCTGGGTGCGGCCCTGGACGCTCGCCGCCTGGATCTTCCTGACCGGCGGCATCGCCATGGGGTCGTACTGGGCCTATTACGAACTCGGCTGGGGCGGCTTCTGGTTCTGGGATCCTGTCGAAAACGCCTCCTTCATGCCATGGCTGGCGGGCACGGCTCTTCTGCATTCCGCGATCGTCATGGAAAAGCGTTCGGCGCTGAAGATCTGGACGCTGCTTCTGGCCATCATGACCTTTTCGCTGTCGCTGCTGGGCACTTTCCTCGTGCGCTCCGGCGTGCTGACATCCGTCCATGCGTTTGCCACCGATCCGAGCCGCGGCATCTTCATCCTTTGTATCCTGATGCTGTTCATCGGCGGTTCGCTGGCGCTGTTTGCGTTCCGCGCGTCCAGCCTGACGCAGGGCGGGATTTTCCAGCCGATCTCGCGCGAAGGCGCGCTGGTGCTGAACAACCTGTTCCTGACCACGGCGACGGCGACCGTGCTGATCGGAACGCTGTATCCGTTGCTGGTAGAGGCGATTTCGGGCGACAAGATTTCTGTCGGCGCGCCCTTCTTCAACCTGACTTTCGGCGCTGTGATGCTGCCGCTCCTGCTGGTGGTCCCTCTCGGGCCGCTTCTCGCCTGGAAACGCGGCGATGCGCTGGCGGCTGGGCAAAGGCTGATGGCTGCCGCAGGGGCGGCTCTCTTCGCCATGATCTGCACGATGATCGTGGTCGACGGCGAAACGGTTCTGGCCGCGGTCGGCATCGGGCTCGCCGTGTGGCTGATCATCGGCGCGCTGACCGATCTGGCTTTGAAGGCAGGGCTGGGTTCGGTCGATGCCAACGTCTTGTGGCGCCGGTTGCGCGGCCTGCCGCGCTCGGTCTTCGGCACGAGCCTGGCGCATCTCGGCCTCGGCGTCACGACGCTGGGGCTAGTCGGCGCGCTGTCCTTCCAGACCGAGGCTATTCTGGTGATGAAGCCCAAGCAGGTTGTCGAAGTGGCCGGAAACGCCATCCGCTTCGAGGGTCTTCGGCCGTTTCGCGGTCCGAACTTCACCGAGGACCAAGGTATCTTCACGCTCCTGAACGAGGCGGCGGCGCCGGTTGCCGAAATTGTTTCCGCCAAACGCTTCTATCCGGTCCGGCAAATGCCGACCACGGAGGCCGGCATCAAGACGCTGTGGTTCAGCCAACTTTATATTTCGCTCGGGGACGAGACCGGCGCCGGCGCGGCCGTGGTCCGCATCTGGTACAAGCCGATGGTGACGCTGATCTGGCTTGGCGCCCTGGTCATGATGGCGGGCGGCACCGCCTCCCTGATGGACCGTCGCCTGCGCGTCGGCGCACCGGCGCGGCGCAAGCCCGGCAAGGCGGCCGCAGCGGCATGAGCAGGCTTGCCCATCTGTTTCTGGCGCTCTGCCTCGTGGCGTTGACGGCGCAACCTGTCTTCGCGGTCAAGCCGGACGAGGTGCTGGCGAATCCGGCGCTGGAGGCGAGGGCGCGGTCGCTGTCCGAGCACTTGCGCTGCATGGTGTGCCAGAACCAGTCTATCGACGAATCCGATGCCGAACTGGCGCGCGACCTGCGTGTTCTCGTCCGCGAGCGGCTGGTCGCAGGCGACACGGACGATCAGGTGATGGATTACATCGTTTCGCGCTACGGCGAGTTCGTTCTGCTCAAGCCGCGCTTCAACCTGCGCAACGGACTTTTGTGGGCGGCACCGGTTATCTTTCTGCTGGGCGGCGGGTTTTTCATGCTGACCGCCTTGCGTCGGCGGAAAGCAGGGTTGCAACCGGAGGCGTTGACAGACGAAGAGCAGGCGGCGCTGAACAAGATTGTCGGCCGAGACGACTGACGGAGTTCAACATTACGAAAGTTTCATTCCCCGGAAATGGCCCGGTAATGTGACGTCTTCTATCTCTGCATCCAAGGGCGCGAACCAAGCGCTTCTTGTTCAGAGGAATTTAAGACATGAGCACGTCCAAGACTTCGCTTTCCCGTAAGACCCGTCTCCTCGCCGCCGCTGCCTCCATAGCGATTGCCGGCAGCATTGGCGTCGGTGCGCTCGCAACCGTCAGCGGCCCCGTGCTTGCCGATGCCGTACGCGTCCAGGCCCCGCAGGCGCCAAGCTTCGCCGATGTCGTCGAAAAGGTCTCGCCCGCCGTCGTCAGCGTCCAGGTCAAAGCAAAAATCGAGGCCGCCGCCAACCGCGGCGGTTCACAGTTCGGACCGCGCGGCTGGGAAGATCTGCCCGACAGCAACCCGATGAAGCGCTTCTTCCGCGAATTCGGCGGTCCTGACCAGGACGGCCCGCGCCGCCAGAGCCGCCGCAACCAGGAGCCGCGTCCGGTGGCGCAGGGTTCCGGCTTCTTCATCTCCGAAGACGGCTATCTCGTCACCAACAACCACGTCGTCGACGGCGGCTCGTCCTTCACGGTCGTCACCGATGACGGCCGCGAACTCGACGCCAAGCTGATCGGCACCGATCCGCGCACCGATCTCGCCGTGCTGAAGGTCGATGCGGACGGCAAGTTCACCTATGTCGACTTCGCCGATGAGGCGAAGGTCCGCGTCGGCGACTGGGTCGTGGCCGTCGGCAACCCGTTCGGGCTCGGCGGCACGGTGACGGCCGGTATCGTCTCGGCCCGTGGCCGCGACATCGGCGCAGGTCCCTATGACGACTTCCTGCAGATCGACGCGGCTGTGAACCGTGGCAATTCGGGCGGTCCGGCCTTCGACCTCAACGGACAGGTCGTCGGCGTCAACACGGCGATCTTCTCGCCGTCGGGCGGCAATGTCGGCATCGCCTTCGCCATTCCGGCTTCGACCGTCAACCAGGTGGCCAAGCAACTGATCAGCACCGGCAATGTCGAGCGCGGTTGGCTGGGCGTCCAGATCCAGCCGGTGACGGCCGAGATCGCCGAATCGCTCGGGCTGAAGAGCGAAAAGGGCGCGCTCGTCTCCAGCGCTCAGGATGGCAGCCCCGCGGAGAAGGCCGGCCTGACGGCAGGCGACATCATCACCGCCGTCGATGGCAAGGAGGTCGCTTCGCCTAAGGAACTGGCTCGCCTGATAGCGGGAGTCGGTCCGAACAAGGCCGTCGACGTCACCATCCAGCGTTCCGGCGAGACCAAGTCGGTCAAGGTCGATCTCGGCGAGATGCCGGGCGTCGAAAAGGCAGCCGCGAACCAGGACGCAGCCCCCTCGGAAGCGACCTCCCTGGCCGATCTCGGCCTGACGGTCACGCGTTCGGATGACGGCAAGGGTCTTGTCGTCACCGATGTCGATCCCGACAGCGCCGCCGCCGAGCGCGGCATCCAGGCCGGCGATGTGATCACCGCGGTGAACTCGCAGGAAGTGAAGCGGTCGTCCGACATCAGCAGCGCGCTGTCCAGCGCCGAGAAGGCAGGCCGCAAGGCGGTTCTGTTCCAGATCTCTCGCGACGACACCAACCGCTTCGTCGCGCTGCCGGTGAACCAGGGCTAACAGGAGAACTGTTCCTCCGGGCCGTCTCACTACCCCCGAGCGGCCCCTTCGGAACGGTTGAAACCGGGATGGATTTGTCAGTTTTTTCATTCCGGTTTCGCGGCAGCGGGTTCCCATCGCCTGCTGCCGCAAATATCCAGCGGCCCACGCTTTTGGATTCCGCTGCCTCTGAAAAAATCGCTTATAACGGTCGCATGAAGATTCTTGTTATCGAAGACGATCGCGAAGCGGCGGACTATCTCGAACGGGCGTTCGGGGAAGCCGGGCATACGGTTCACGTCGCCGGCGACGGCGAGACCGGGTTCCTCATCGCCGACAGCGGCGAATACGACGTGATGGTCATCGACCGCATGCTGCCCCGCCGCGATGGACTGTCCGTCATCGCCGGCCTGCGCTCTCGCGGCAACACCACGCCCGTCCTGATCCTTTCAGCGCTTGGCGAGGTCGACGACCGGGTTACCGGGTTGAGGGCCGGCGGCGACGATTATCTGACCAAACCCTACGCCTTCAACGAACTTCTCGCCCGCGTCGAGGTGTTGAACCGTCGCGGGTCGGCGCGTGAGGCCGAAACGGTCTACCGCGCCGGCGACCTCGAACTCGACCGGCTGTCCCACTCGGTCAAACGCGCCGGACGCGAAATTACCCTGCAGCCGCGAGAATTCCGCCTGCTCGAATATCTGATGCGGCATGCCGGCCAGGTGGTGACCAGAACCATGCTGCTCGAGAATGTCTGGGACTATCACTTCGATCCGCAGACCAATGTCATCGACGTTCATGTCTCGCGGCTTCGCGGCAAGATCGAAAAGGGCTTCGACAAGCCGATACTGCACACGATCCGTGGCGCAGGGTACATGCTCAGGGCGAATTGATGGCGCTGCGGCTGCCCGCCATCATGAGGACGACGGCTGCGAGGCTGTCGGCGCTCTATCTCGTGCTGTTCATGATCTGCGCTGTGGCGCTGGTGTTCTACATCAGCGGATTTTCCGAGCGCATGCTGATCGCCCAGACGCAGGAGACGGTCAACGAAGAGGTTCAGGGGCTAGCCGGCGCTTATCAGCGCGGCGGCATTCCGCTTCTGGTGCGCTTCGTCAGCCAACGTGCGCGGCAACCCGGCGCCAATCTCTATCTTCTGGCCGACCCCAATGGCGGGATTCTTTCCGGCAATGTCGCGAGTATCGAGCCGGGCGTGATCGAGACGGAAGGCTGGACGGCGCGGCCGTTTTCCTATGAGCGGTTCGGCGACAGTTCCGAACGCTCCGGCGAAGAGGGTGCGGCACAGCCCGCCGTTTCGGAAAAGCGCCATGCCGCCATCGCGCTGGTCATCCGGCTGCCCAACCGGATGATCCTGCTCGTCGGCCGCGATCTGGGCGAGCCCGAGCGCTTCCGAAGCGTCATCCAGCGATCCCTGATGCTGGCGCTCGGCATGATGGCGTTCGGCGGTTTGCTGATCTGGTATTTCGTCGGCCGCCGGGCGCTCAAGCGCATCGACAAGGTGTCGGAGGCTTCGCAGCGCATCATGGACGGCGATCTCGCGGGGCGGTTGCCGGTCAGCGGCGCCGGTGACGAGTTCGACCGCCTGTCGGAAAACCTCAACACCATGCTGGGGCGCATCGGCAAGCTGAACGAAGGGCTCAAGCAGGTTTCGGACAACATCGCGCATGATTTGAAGACGCCGCTGACCAGGCTGCGGAACCGCGCCGAAGCGACGCTTGCAAAGGCCGACGCCGAAGCGGTCGACTATCGCGAGGCGCTGGAAGGCACGATTGCCGAGTCCGACCAACTCATCCGCACCTTCAATGCCATTCTGATGATCTCACGCCTGGAGGCGGGTTACTCCGCCGAGCCGTTAGCAAAGGTCGACCTGACGGCGGTGGTGCGCGATGTCATCGAGCTCTATGATGCCGTGGCGGAGGAGCGCGGCGTGCAACTGGAGAGTCAGATTTCCGATGGCGTTTATGTCGAAGGCAATCGCGAATTGCTGGCGCAGGCGCTGTCCAATGTGGTCGACAATGCGATCAAATATTCCGCCGGCAGCGTCGATGCGCCGAAAGCCCGCATCAGCCTTCGACGCGACGGCGACCGGATTTCGCTCGAAGTTGCCGACAACGGCGTCGGCATTCCCGACGAGAGCGACCGGGCGAGGGTCACCGAACGGTTCGTCCGTCTTGAGCAGAGCCGCTCGCAGCCGGGCTCCGGCCTGGGGCTCAGCCTGGCGACGGCGATCATGAAATTCCACAGCGGCAGGATCGAGCTGAAGCCCGCCGATCCGGGACTGCTGGTGCTGATGAATTTGCCCGCGATGAAGGGTGTCTGAATGAACGCGTCGGCCGGACGGAAAAGCAAGGCGAGCAGGTGGAAGCTGCAGCCTGTTCTTGCGCTCAAGCCGCTCGATGCGGCCGAGGCGGACGGCAATCTCAAGGACCTCGCGCAAACTGCATCCGAAGCCGGTCTCGACCGGGTTGCCGCCTTGCTTGCCGGCGGGGGAGCGGAGAAGGATTTCCTCGCAGCCGTCTTTGACCTTTCGAGCTTTCTGCATGACGCCGCGCGGCGGCGGCCCGAGTTTTTGGACGTCTTGTTCGATAGCACGGTCGAACAAAGGCTTGAGGAAATCCTGAAGGCTGTCGCCGCCACGCCGCAGCGCGAGAGCGCGACGGAAAACACCATGATGAAGGAGCTGCGCCTGCTGAAAGCCGAGGCGCATTTCCTGATCGCGCTCGACGATCTGGCCGGCACGGCGACGGCTGAAATGTCGGTTCGGCGTCTCAGCGCGCTCGCCGAGGCCTGCATCAAGGCGGCGGTCGAGTTCCTGCTGCTCGATGCCCATGCGCAGGGCAAGCTGAAGCTGCCCGACACCGCCAATCCCTCGGCCGGATCTGGCTGGATTCTGCTCGGCATGGGAAAGCTGGGTGCGCACGAACTCAATTTCTCCTCCGACATCGACCTCATCGTTTTCTTCGAGCCGGAAGCATCGGCGGTTCTCGATCCCTATGAGGCCACGGATATGTATGCGCGGCTGACCCGACGCCTCGCCCGCATCCTGCAGGACAGGACCGAGCACGGTTACGTCTTCCGCACCGATCTGCGCCTGCGGCCCGACCCGGGCTCGACGCCTTTGGCCATCCCGGTGCAGGCCGCGCTCAATTATTATGAAAGCCGCGGCCAGAACTGGGAGCGCGCGGCGATGATCAAGGCGCGGCCGGTGGCAGGTGACATCGCCGCGGGTGAGGCATTCCTGAAGGAACTGCTGCCCTATGTCTGGCGCAAATATATGGACTATGCGGCGATTGCCGATGTGCATTCCATCAAGCGCCAGATCCATGCCCATAAGGGGCATGGCGAGGTCGCGGTGAAGGGTCACAACGTCAAGCTGGGGCGCGGCGGCATCCGCGAGATCGAGTTTTTCGTGCAGACCCAGCAGCTTATTGCCGGCGGCCGTTTTCCCGAGCTTCGCGGGCGCGAAACGGTTGCCATGCTTGGGCGGCTCGCAGCACTCGGCTGGATCGGGGAGGAAGCGCGCGACGCACTCGCCCGCCAATACTGGTTCCTGCGCCGCGTCGAACATGCGGTTCAAATGGTGGCCGACGAGCAGACCCACACCCTGCCGGAAGACGACGCGGGCATCGAACGCATTGCCCATATGCTCGGCTTCGACAATGCCGAGATGTTTTCGGCGGCGTTTCGCACATCGCTGCTGGAAGTCGAGGGGCACTATGCCGCCCTGTTCGAAACCGCGCCCGAACTGTCGTCGGGCATCGGCAACCTTGTCTTCACCGGCGAAACGGATGATCCGGACACGCTGAAGACCTTGCAGGGGCTGGGCTTCGAGCGGCCGAGCGATATCTGTCGGGTGATCCGGGGTTGGCATTTCGGTCGCTACCGCGCCACCCAGTCGGCGGAAGCGCGCGAGCGGCTTACCGAATTGACGCCGGCGCTGCTGCAGGCTTTCGGCGCGACGCGCCGGGCCGACGAGGCGATCATCCGCTTCGACGCGTTTCTGTCCGGCCTGCCGGCGGGCATCCAGCTGTTCTCGCTGCTGCAGTCCAACCCGGCACTGCTGAAGCTGCTGGCCACCATCATGGGCGCGGCGCCGCGCCTTTCGGCAGTCATCACGCGCCGGCCGCATGTCTTCGACGGGCTGCTTGACCCAGCACTGTTGTCCGAACTTCCGGACAGGGCCTATCTGGCGGGTCGGCTGGCGGCCTTTCTGGAAAACAGCAAGCTTTACGAAGAAATCCTCGACCGGCTGCGCATCTTCGCTGCCGAGCAGAAATTTCTCATCGGCGTCCGGCTGCTTGCCGGCGCGATCGACGCGGCGCGGGCAGGCAAGGCCTTTTCCGACCTGGCCGATCTGACGGTGGGAGCAGCACTCGATGCGGTTCTGACGGAGTTCGCCGAGCGCCATGGCCGGATCAAGGGCGGGCGTGTTGCCATTCTGGGCATGGGCAAGCTCGGCAGCCGCGAACTGACGGCCGGTTCCGACATCGACCTGATCCTGCTCTACGACCATGATGCCGATGCGGAGGAATCCGATGGCGAGAAGGCGCTGGCGCCATCGCAATACTATATCCGCATGACCCAGCGGCTCATCGCCGCCGTCTCCGCGCCCACCGCCGAGGGCGTGCTGTATGAACTCGATCTGCGGCTCAGGCCTTCCGGCAACAAGGGGCCGGTGGCGACGCATTTCGAGGCCTTCCGCAAATATCAGCGCGAGGATGCCTGGACCTGGGAGCACATGGCTTTGACGCGCGCGCGGACGGTGGCGGGCGACAAGGATCTGCGCGACATCGTGGAAGCGGAAGTCGCCGAAATCATCGCTCTGCCGCGCAATGCGGTCAAACTGGCCAAGGAAGCGCACGACATGCGTGCGCTGATCGATGCGGAAAAGCCGCCGCGCGACGCGTGGGACATCAAGCTCATGCGCGGCGGTCTCATCGATCTCGAATTTATCGCCCAGGTTGCGGTCCTCGGCGACGGATTGGAAGCCGGGCCGCGTTCAACATCCACAGCGGATGTGCTGGCTCGGCTGAAACCGGATTTCGCAGACGCTGGAATTAGGCAAGCCCTGCAAGACGCATACGCGCTTTATTCGGCATTGACGCAGATGATGCGTCTTTGCCTTACCGGCGCCTTCGAAAGGGAGGATCTTCCTCCGGGACTGGCGGATCTGCTTCTGGCAGCCACCGACCTTCCCGACTTCGGGGTTCTGGAGGCCCATGTGCAGGAGACGGCCAAGGACGTCCGCAAGACGTTCGACACACTGCTTCGACCGAAGCGCAGATAGGCCGATGGGACGGCCGGCTGCGCTCCAAAGCATCGGGGGTAACGGTGCAACAGGAGAAGACCATGAAGAAGACAAGTATCGCTCTGGCATTTCTGGCGCTGTCCGGCGCGGTGGCCAATGCCGCGCCTCAAGCGCAGACGACCCAAGCCGCAGGCAAGAACCGCTTCGTGCGCGTCGATGCCAATGCCAGCGGCGACATCACCTTCGACGAATTCGCCGCTGCCATGAACAAGCGCTGGACGAAGGCAGATGCGAACAATGATGGCAAGGTCACGGTCGCAGAACTGGTCGAAACGATCCACAGAGGCCGCGCCCAACGCATAGCCGATCGGATGATGGCGCGGTTCGACGCCAACAAGGACGGCAGCTTGACCAAGGACGAAATCGAGACGCAGCAGAAGGCGATCTTTGCCCGGCTCGACAAGAACAGCGACGGCAAGATCGTCGCCGACGAGATGCCTGCGCGGAAAAAGGGCTGACCCTCACGCGAACGCTTTCCGCGTCCAGAGTGGCGGAAACAGCGCTAACATCAGATCGTAGTTATAAACGCCCCGGGTCCTAGTCTTTCGGCTTGCGACCGGGGCGACCATCCAGCGCCGGTGACGGCGTTGCAAGGCGCCGGCTATCACGAGTTTTTTACCTGTCCGATATAGACTTCCGGACGAGATGCGAAAGCGATCATGACGATCCGCTTTGCTGTCTCTTTGGGTAGAGGTTTGCGTGATGTCGAATATCGTTCGTACCGTTGCTTTATGTTGCGGCGTACTTTACGGGGCGCTCCCTGCGGCGATGGCGGAGGAGAGCAATCCAGTGCAGGTATCGTCGGGCATCACATATGAATTTCTCGCGCGTTGGGATGTCGACCGACTCAACCAGATTCTAACGGCCGAAATGCCGAAATTTTCGGGTTTCGACGTCAAATACACTCCAGCTCGCAACGCGGTTAAGCTCTACAGGGTGACGTATAATTCGGTTGTTCCGGAAAAAGGGAACAAGCCGATCGTGGCGTCGGGTCTGCTTGCCATTCCGGATACGGACGGCAAGTCCTTCCCCATCGTTTCCTACCAGCACGGAACGGTCTACGGTCGTCAGGAGGTTCCCTCCTTCGCCGACCAGTCGCCCGAAACCCAGGCAATGATCGCGCAGTTCGCCGGCCAGGGTTATATGGTCATAGGGGCCGACTATTTCGGCATGGGCATCTCCACCGAGCCGGAAGGCTATCTGGTTAAAGGCAGCCATCAGCAAGCCTGCGTCGACATGATCACCTCGACGAACAGCGTCCTGGAGCAGATGAAGATCTCCAGCGACCGGCTGTTCCTCGCCGGATGGTCGCAGGGCGGCTATGTCACCATGGCGTGCCTCGAAAAGCTCGAAAGCGCCGGCGTGAAGGTCAACGCGGCGGCGACGGCATCCGCGCCGCTCGATCTGTTCGCTTTGATGAACGGGTTTTTCAATTTTCCGCGCAAGAACGACGCGGAGTGGTTGAACAGCATCGTCATTCTGACCGCTTTTTCCTTCGAGAACTATTATGGACTGCCGGGTCTGGCGCGGTCAGTGCTCAACGACGATGTCTATGAAGTGGCTCGCAAGGCTTATGTGCGCGAGCCCTTCGATGCGGCCACCATTCCCTCCGATCTGCACAAGCTGGTCCGGGCTGAGTATTTCGATACGCAGTTCTTCGCCGCATCGGCTTACGGACGGTTGATGCTGACCAACACGGCCTATCGTTGGGTGGTGAAATCGCCGGTCCGCAACTACTACGGTGAGGCCGACGAGGCGATCACCGTAGGTGTGGGCAAGATCGCGATGAGCTATCAGCAGGCGATGGGCGCGGGCAATCCCACTGTGGAAGCCGTCTCCACTGGCCAGACCACCCACCGCGGAACCTTCGCAACGGCTGTGCCCGAGTGGAAAGCCTGGTTCGACGAGAAATAGGAAAGCCCTTCCTCAGCCGCCCGGTGATCACGCCGCCTTGCGATAGATCTTCGCGACCTTGCGGACCGGGATGCGCACCGAGACGATCGTGCCCACGCCTTCGGTCGACCTGATCTTCATCGCCCCGCCATGCATTTCGGCGAGCGAGCGGGAAATGGCCAGGCCCAGACCGGAGCCGGTGTGGTTTTTCGAGAACTGGTTCTGCACCTGCTCGAAAGGCCGCCCCAGCTTGGTCAGCGCATGCTTGGGGATGCCGCAGCCGGTGTCCTCTATGCTCAGGGTCATCGCTCCCGACGCATTGCGCGCGCGCACCGTGATCGTGCCGCCATCGCCGGTGAACTTCACCGCGTTGGACAGAAGGTTGAGCATGATCTGCTTGATGGCGCGGCGGTCCGCATAAAGCGACATGGAGTCGGCGATCTGCGTCTCCACCTTGATGTTCTTTTCGCCCGCCTGCAGCGCCACGACCCGCACGGTTTCGCGGATGAGGGGGCAAAGGTCGATTTCCTCCCGCTCGACCGAAAATTGTCCGGCTTCGATCTTGGACATGTCGAGAATGTCGTTGATGACGCCAAGCAGATAATGGCCCGAGCTGTTGATATCGCGGGCATATTCCTCGTAGCGCGCCGAGCCCATCGGCCCGAACAGCTGCGTTTCCATCAGCTCCGAGAAGCCGATGATCGCATTCAGCGGCGTGCGCAACTCGTGCGACATGTTGGCGAGAAATTCCGACTTGGCGCGGTTGGCGGCTTCGGCCCGTTCAGTCTCGCGCATATATTTGCGGTTGAGCTCGACCAGTTCGCGCGACCGTTCTTCCTCAGCGCGGCGGGCAAGGCTGAGATCCTGAATGGTCGCCATCTGCCGGCGTTCGCTCTCCAGCAGCTTTTCCTGCTGCAGCTTGATCTGGGTGATGTCGGAACCCACGGATGCGGTGCTGCCGTCGCGTGTTTTCAGCTCGTTGACCTGCAGCCAACGCCCGTCGGCGAGCTGACGCTCGTAGCTTGCGCCGTTGAGCGGCCCGTTGGCGCTGGCGATGCGGCGCTCCGAGGCATAGGCGGTCATGCGCTGCTCGATGATCGTCTTGGGCATGCCCGGCATCACATCGGAGTCCGACAGGCCGTTGTCCTGCTGGAACTTGGTGTTGCACATGATCAGCCGGTCGGACGCGTCCCACAGGACAAAGGACTCGGTGATGTTTTCGATGGCCGTGCGCAGCCTGAGATCGGCGGCTTCCGAACGCAGCGCCAGATGCCGCTGCTCCGTCACGTCGACGGCGATGCCGATCATCTGGATGTCGGCTGCGTCGGGATCGACCACCTGTGCCCGTGCGCGCATCCAGACCCACCGCCCGTCGGCGTGGCGCATGCGGAAGACCTGATCGATATGGTCGACCTCCCGGGCCACGACGCGGCTCGCCAGGGCGAAGAGATTGCCGTCGTCGGGATGGATGATGCGCTCGACCTCGCCGAAGGACAGCATGTTGTCGCAGGCTTCATAGCCGAGCAATTCGTACATCGAGCGCGACCAATACATGCGGCCGCGCACCATGTCCCAGTCCCACAACCCGCATTTGCCGCGCACCAGCGCCATGTCGATGCGCTGATGGGCTTCGAGGTAGATGTTGTCGGCGGCCTGCGCGCGCGCGGCTTGCGTGAAATAGGCGTAGAGGATGACGATCAGGATGCCTGCCGTCATCATGAACAGCGTGGCATTCAGCGAAACGGTCTTGCGCCATTCGGCGAAGACGGCGTCTTTCGGGATCATCGCCAGCGCAGCGATCTTACGGTCGGCCGTAACGGCGACGGAGGCGAACCATGACCGGCCGTCAATGGTCACCGGCATGACGCCGGCGCGTTCGCCGAACATGAGCAGCGGTTGTCCGCCGATCATCATCGCATCCAGCATGCGGCCTTCCCAGCCGGCGGAGTGGGGGCTCGCGGCGATGATCTTGAAATTGGCATCGGTGACCGCGAGCACCTGGCTGCGGTTGAGCACACCATGCTGGCTGATGCGTTCCAGCATGTCGGTGCTGGCGGCGAAGGGGTCCGTGCCGCTGTTGGCGATGGCCGACAGCCCGTTAGCCAGTTCGCCCGAGGACAGAGCGAGGATGGCCTTGGCATTGCGTTCGACCTCTTCGCGCCAAGCCATCAGCGACATCGAGCCGACGATCGCAACCGCAATGAGGAAGAAGATGATGAGCGAAGGGATGGAGCGGCGCAGAAGCGGCTCGGCGGCGAGAAGCTTACGATAGGCCGGCTCCGCGATGAGGCGGGCGCTGCCGGAAAGTCCGCCATTCTTCTCCCGCTTCCTGCGGGCAGCAGACGTTCCCCCGGGCGCGTCCCACGCGTCCGCCTGTGCCATCGTGTGGCTCCCTCAACGACAGTTTGCTTTAACGAACCGGGAACGCCGAACTTCCGATTCGTTAACAAAGAATCAAATGTGATTCGCCTTGTCCAGTGTCTTTCGGCAAATGAGCCGAAATCGGCCCGTCGTGAGTCGAAGCGCCGCAGAGAGACTCAGGCCAGCGTGCGCTCGATTATGTCCCGCAAGTCAGCCGACAGGCCGTCCTGGGATTGGATCGCGAGCAGGGCCTGCCGCGCCAATTCCTGTCGTGTCAGCTCCAGCGAACGCCAAGACCGCATCGCCGTCGCCAGCCGTGCCGCCACCTGCGGGTTCCGCTTCTCCACCTCCAGCACGGTTTCGACGAAGAAGGCGTAGCCTGTTCCATCCGCACGGTGGAAACCGGTCTGGTTGGCGCTGGCAAAGCTGCCGATGAGCGAGCGCACGCGGTTGGGATTGCCGATGGAGAAGGCTGCGTGTTTCATCAGGCCGCGAACGGCATCCAGCGTGCCAGTTCCGGGGGCGGTCGCCTGGATCATGAACCACTTGTCCATGACCAGCGGGTCGGCGCCATGCCGCGCTTCGAACGCCGCCAGCGCCTCGCGGGCTTGTTCGCTGCCGCCATGGCGGTGGACGAGAACGGCGAGGGCCGCTGCCCGGTCGGTCATGTTGGTGGCGGCCTGGAAATGGTCCAGCGCCTTGACCGCGCCGCCCGGCAGCAATGAGAGGAAGTCGAGCAGCGTGTTGCGGAGCGCCCTGCGCCCCGCACTTGCGGCATCGGGGGTGAAGGCATCCGACATGCGCAAGTCGTCGTAGAGCTTTGAAAAGACTCCGCTGTTTGCTTCCGCAATGCGCAGCGCAAGAGCATCCCGGCCGGCATGGACGGCATCGGGATCGATGTTATGGCTGATGTCGCGGGCAACGTCCGATTCCGCCGGCAGTGTCAGCGCCAAGGCGCGGAAGGCATGTTCAAGCCGCTCGTCCTGGGCGATGCGTCCGGCCAGCTCCAGCAGCCCCTCCTCGAAATGCAGCGGCTTGTCGCCGAGCGTATTGCGATACGCGGCGATGACGGCGTTCGTCAGCAGCGTGTTGAAGGCCTGCCAGCGCGAGAACTCGTCGCTGTCGTGCGAAGCCAGGAAGAACAGATCCTCGGGCTTGTGCTCGACCGACAGACTGACCGGGGCGGAGAAGCCACGGTTCAACGACAGAACCGGCCTTTCCTCGACGCCCGTGAAGCGCACCGTATGACTGCGCTTGCGGACGTGCAGCACGCCGTTTTCGACTGTGGCGCCCTCGACGCTCGCATAGGCGATGTCTTTTCCGTCGTGGCCGACAAGGCCGAAGGCGAGCGGGATATGCATCAGCCGCTTGCGGCTTTCCGAAGGCGTCGGCGGCACCGACTGCTCGATTTCGACCGTCAGCTCCGCGGTCGAGGGATTGTGCGAGGCGCTGACGCTCAGATTGGGCGTGCCCGCTTGGTGATACCAGAGCGCGAATTGCGACAGATCCCGCCCGGAGACATCCTCGAATACTGTCAGGAAGTCCTCGATGGTCGCCGCATCGCCATCGTGGCGCTCGAAATAAAGGTCCATGCCTTTTCGGAACAGCTCGGCGCCGAGGATGGTGCGGATCATCCGCACCACTTCCGAACCCTTTTCATAGACGGTTGCGGTGTAGAAGTTGTTGATCTCGCGATAGCGGCGCGGCCGGACCGGATGGGCAAGCGGGCCCTGATCTTCCGGAAACTGGTGGGCGCGCAACGTCCGCACCTCGGCAATGCGCTTGACGGCGCGCGAGCGCTGGTCGGCGGAGAATTCGTGGTCTCGGAAAACCGTCAGCCCTTCCTTGAGGCAGAGCTGGAACCAGTCGCGGCAAGTGATTCTGTTGCCTGTCCAATTGTGGAAATACTCATGCGCGACGATAGCCTCGATATTGGCGAAATCCGCGTCCGTCGCGGTCTCCTCGGCAGCCAAGACATATTTGTCGTTGAAGATGTTGAGGCCCTTGTTCTCCATCGCGCCCATGTTGAAATCAGACACGGCGACGAGGTTGAACACGTCGAGATCGTATTCACGCCCGAATACCTCTTCGTCCCAGCGCATCGAACGGCGCAGCGCGTCCATCGCATAGCCAGCCTGGTTCTCCTTGCCATGTTCGATATAGATGCCGAGTTCGACGGAGCGTCCGGAGGTGGTGGTGTAGCTGTCCTTGACGCAGCCAAGATCGCCGGCGACCAGGGCGAAGAGGTAGGAAGGCTTAGGAAACGGATCGTGCCAGACGGCGAAATGCCTGCCCTTTTCCAACGAGCCGCTATCAACCGGATTGCCGTTGGACAGAAGCAGCGGCGCTTCTGCCTGATCCGCCTCGATGCGCACGGTGTAGACCGAAAGCACGTCGGGACGGTCGAGAAAATAGGTGATTCGGCGAAAGCCCTCCGCCTCGCACTGTGTGCAATAGACGCCGTTGGAACGGTACAGTCCCATCAGCGCGGCGTTGCTGGCCGGCGCAAGCTCGGTCTCGATGGTGAGAACGAACCGATCTGCCGCAGGTATCGCGCGAAGGGTAAGCGAATCGGGCGTTGCGTGGTAGCTGTCGGCGGAGACGGGTTTGCCGTCGATCTCCAGCCGTTTCAGCACGAGCCCATCGCCGTCCAGCACCAAGGGCGCGGTAGGGGAAACACCTTCGCGCCGGGAGACGGTCAGTTCCGCAACGACACGCGTCGCGTGTTCCGACAGAGTGAAATCCAGCTTCGTCTCGGGAATCAGGTAGTCGCTGGGGCGATAGTCTTCCAGCCGGAAGGTCTGGCCGGTGTCTGTGCGCATTATGATGGATATTCCCGTCTCTGGAGCATGCTGAATTTCGTCCGTGGCCAGCTTTAGCACCAAAGCGGGGCTCGACAAAACGTGCTGTGCCCGTATTTCATAGCGGTCCACGCAAGGTCACCGGGAGGATTCCGTGACGATAGCCACTCCAAAGTTCGGCATGGGCGCTTCCGTGCTTCGGGTCGAAGACAAAAGCTTCATCACCGGAGGAGGTCGCTACACCGACGATATAGCGCCCGAGGGCGTACTGCACGGCTATGTCCTGCGCTCACCGGTCGCCAATGCGCGGATTGCAAACATCGACACGGAGGCGGCCAAGTCAGCTCCAGGCGTGCATCTCGTACTGACCGGCGCAGACCTAGCCAATCTCGGCGATCTGAAGACCGAAGTAACACTGGCGCAGTCGGATAGCTCCGAGGCTCCGACGCGCGACATTCCCATTCTGTGCCGAGATCGCGTGCATTATGTCGGCGATGCCGTCGCCTTCATCGTCGCCTACAGCCGAGAACTGGCGCATGACGCCGCGGATCTGATCGAAGTGAACTATGAGGACGAGCCGGCGGCTGCCGCCACGGCGTCCGCGCTCGACCCCGAAACGCCGCTTGTCTGGCCCGATCTGGGCAGCAACCGCGCGTTCCAGTACCAGATCGGCGATGCCGAGCAGGCGACGGTGGCCTTCCTCGAAGCCGATCAGGTGGTGAGCATCGAGTTCTTCAACAACCGTCTGGTGTGCAACTACATGGAGCCGCGCGCGGCCATCGGCGAATGGAAGGCCGACGAAGATCGATTCGTCCTGACCACCGGTTCGCAGGGCGTTCACTCCATGCAGAAGATTCTGACCAAGCAGGTCTTCGGCATCGCGAAGGACAAGCTTCGCGTCATCACACCCGACGTGGGTGGGGGATTTGGCCCGAAGTCGTTCGTCTATCGCGAATATGCGCTGGTTCTCGAAGCAGCCAGACGGCTGGGGCAGCCGGTGAAATGGACGGGCGACCGCACGGAGCATTTCCTGACGGATGCCCAGGGCCGCGACAATGTCGTCAAGGCGGAAATGGCGTTGAACGCGGAGGGACGGTTCCTGGCTCTTCGTGTGCGGATGCTGGCCAATATGGGCGCCTACAACTCCCAATACGGCCCCTTCATTCCCTATATCGGGGCGTCCATGTCCACCGGGGTCTACGACATTCCCGATCTCGATGTCTCGATCACCGGCGTCTATACCAACACCTGCCCGGTCGATGCCTATCGCGGTGCCGGGCGTCCCGAAGCAGCCTTCCTGCTTGAAAAGCTGGTCGATGCCTGCGCGCGAAAGCTCGGCATGCCGCCGGATGAGATCCGCCGCCGCAATTTCATCCCGCCGGACCAGTTTCCCTACCGCACCGCCACCGGCCGGCTTTACGATGTCGGCGAGTTCGATGGCCATATGACCCTGGCCATGGAGCGGGCGGGGTGGGAAAGCTTCGACGAACGGCTGGAGGCCTCCCGCAACGCCGGCAAGGTGCGCGGCATTGGCATGGCGACCTATGTCGAAGCCTGTGCCTTTGCCGGATCGGAGCCGGCCCATGCGAAGCTCAACGAAGACGGCACCGTGACGCTGTTCATCGGCACCCAGTCGAACGGTCAGGGCCATGCCACCGCCTATGCGCAGTTCGTTTCCGAAAAACTCGGCCTCGACCTGTCGCAGATCAACGTCCACCAGGGTGATACCGATGAGCTTGCGAGCGGCGGCGGCACCGGCGGCTCGCGTTCCATCCCGCTTGGCGGCGTGTCCGCCTCGAGGGCGAGCGAGGCGCTTGGGGAAAAGCTCAAACGGATCGCAGCCGACGAACTCGAAGCGTCAGCGGCCGACATCGAACTGGTCGACGGCGAGGCCAGGATCGTTGGCACTGACCGCGCCATGGATTTCGCTGCCATCGCCCGCGCCGCCAAGAACGCCGAGGACCTTTCGGCGGTGGGCGAGTTCGTGCAGGAGGAAGCGACCTATCCCAACGGCACGCATATCTGCGAGGTCGAGATCGATCCCGCCACCGGGGCGACCAGCATTGAGCGCTACACCATCGTCGACGACTTCGGCGCGACGGTGAACCCGATCCTGCTTGCCGGCCAGGTTCATGGCGGTGTGGTCCAGGGCGCCGGACAGGCGCTGTCGGAGGACACTGTCTATGGCGAGGACGGGCAATTGCTGACCGCCTCCTTCATGGACTACGCCATGCCGAGGGCTGACCTGTTCCCGTTTTTTCACTTCGAGACGCGTAATGTGCCTTCCACCACGAACGCGCTGGGCATAAAGGGAGCGGGGGAGGCCGGCACGATTGGTTCCACGCCGGCTGTGATGAACGCCATCACCGACGCTCTCTATCGAAGCTACGGAATCGATCATATCGAGATGCCTGCAACGCCTGCGCGTGTCTGGAATGCCATCAGGACGGCAACGGGATAGTGAAACATATCAAGGCCCCGCAGCTTGAGCAGCCTCTTATCGGAATATGCTTTAAACTGGCCTCGGTTCTGTTTTTTGTCGGCATGGCGTCTCTGATCAAGGCGGCGGGCGATATTCCGGTCGGGCAGGTGGTGTTCTTTCGCTCCTTCTTTGCCACGCTGCCGGTGCTGGTGTTTCTGTGGTGGGCCGGCGAGCTTCGCTACGCGTTTAAAACGGAGCGTCCGCTCAGCCATGTGATACGAGGTGTCGTCGGCGTCTCCAGCATGATGCTGAGCTTCTTTGCACTTCTGCGTCTGCCGCTGCCGGAGGCAATCACGCTGAGCTATGCCCAGCCGCTCCTGATCGTGGTGTTCAGTGCCGTCTTCATGGGCGAGGTCGTTCGGATCTACCGTTGGTCGGCGGTGGGCATCGGCCTGTTCGGTGTCCTGATCATTTCCTGGCCGAACCTGACGCTGTTCACCAGCGGCACCATGGAAAGCGGCGAAGCGCTCGGCACTGTGGCAGCGCTTTCGGCCACTGCGCTCACCGCATGGGCGGTCCTTCTCGTGCGCAGCCTGGTTCATTCCGAACGCAGCTCGACCATCGTCTTCTATTTCTCGATCACTTCCAGCGTCGCAGGCCTTTTGACGATCCCCTTCGGCTGGGCGCCGATGTCTTTTGAACAAGTGGCATGTCTTGTGTCGGCGGGAATCCTCGGCGGCATCGCACAGATCCTGATGACCGAGACCTATCGTTACGCCGAGGCATCCACCGTAGCGCCGTTCGAATATTCCTCGATGATCGTCGGCATCGTGGCAGGATACTTCCTCTTCGGCGACGTTCCGACCCTCAACATGCTCGTCGGCGGGGTAATCGTCATCGGCGCCGGCATCTTCATTGTCTGGCGCGAGCAACAACTCGGGCTCAAGAACCGCACCGCGGCCAAGCGAGCCTCCACGCCCTGAGGCGCGGATCGCGTTAGATCAAAGCCGATCTCTGTTCCAGCAGTCAGACAGCGGCACGCAGCCTGGCCTTGACCTCAAGAAAGTCGCGCCAGGTCAGCTTCTTATGCGCCGGGTTCCGCAGAAGATAGGCGGGGTGCAGAGTCGGCATCGCCGGGATGGTGACATTCTCGGCGGTCACATGCTGCCGCCAGTTGCCGCGCAGCCTGAGCACGCCTTCGCTGGTATTCAGCAGCACCTTTGCCGATGACCCGCCAAGCGTCACAAGGACTTTCGGCTTGACCAAGGCGATGTGGCGTTCGATGAATGGCCGGCAAATCTCGGTCTCATGCGGCGTCGGCGTGCGATTGCCGGGCGGCCGCCAGGGAATGACGTTGGAGATGTAGACCTGGGTGCGATCCCGCCCGATCGCCGCAAGGATCCGGTCGAGAAGCTGGCCCGAGCGGCCGACGAAAGGCCGGCCTTCGATGTCCTCGTCGCGGCCCGGCGCCTCGCCGACCAGCATCAGGTCGGCCTCGGGATTGCCATCGGCGAAAACGGTGTTCTTGGCGGTGAATTTCAGGTTGCAACCGTCGAAGCCAGAAACAATCTCGCGCAGTTCCTCGAGGCTGGACGCCTTCGCCGCAAGTTCGCGCGCCAGTGCCGCCTGGCCTTCATCCGGAACAGCGGGGCGCTGCGGCATCCTTGGCGGCGGCGCCGGCTGCGGTGGCAGAGCCTTCGGTCGTTCGGAGTTCTGGGGTTCGGCACGCATTTGCGGCTCGCTGCGCGCAGGGGCCGGAGCGGGCTGGGCGTTTTCGGCGAAACGGTCGACGGGCTCGTCGCACAACGCATCGTCTACGCCCGCCGCAGCATAGAAGGCGAGGAGTTCGCGGAGATCATAGGAAGGAGCCGAGCCGTCGGTCATGCCGCATTTACGATCCGATGGCAGGTCATTGCAAGCTCATGAGGACGGTATGCGTGGATCCTGCACCAGATAGAACGTCCAACGCGGGGTGTAGTCGGTGACCAGGAAGCGGAACCCGGCACTCTCCAGCGGATCGACCTTGCCTTGCGAGAAGCGCAACTGGTCATAGGGCTCGAAGGCACGGTTGAAGCGGGCGAAGGTCTCCGAGCCGATCGTGCTGCCGTCGCGCTGTCGCTGGTCGAACGAGAGCCCGTCGCCGAAGGTGCTCGGCACGCCTTCAGCCTCCTGCAGTTCGAACTCGAACTCGATCCAGGAATGGCCGCTGTTGTTGAGAAGTTCGACGCGCATATGCATGAAACCGTTGGCATATCTGCCGGAGGTGTCGAAAGCGCGGATCGGCCGTTCCGCCCTGATCGTCAGCGTTACCGGAGACGCTGAAACCAGTTCCTGGCGGATGACAAAAGGGCTTTCTACCGTTCCGTCACCGGTGACCGAGAGCAAGCGAAAGCCGCCGAGCTCGTCGGAAAAGGAATAGGCGCCGGCGACGATCCGGTGCGCTTCCTCGGCATGAGCGGCGGATGCGCCCGCGAGAAATCCGGCAAAACCCAACAACCGCATGGCGTTCCGCCAGGGGCACTGACATGCTGATTTTCTGGCGAGAAGCCGGCTCATTTTCCAAGTATTGCCCAGTTTGGCGCTGGCGAATATCGAAAACTGCGTTGCTTGGGACAGTCCGCCGCATTGACCGAAGCCGCTATCTCCTGAACGACATGGATGCGAAATTACGGCCTTCAATGGAAAACGACGCGTTGATGTCTTGCGCTGTCGCCCTGTTTATACTTGAAGCGTAGCCAGCGAGATGCCCGGCCGGGCCAGCCAGTGCGGAGGAATTGCATGAGCGAAATCGAACGCGAAAGCATGGAGTTCGATGTAGTCATCGTCGGAGCAGGACCTGCAGGGCTTGCCGCAGCCATTCGCCTGAAACAATTGAACGCCGATCTTTCCGTCGTGGTGCTTGAAAAAGGTGGCGAGGTCGGAGCCCACATCCTGTCTGGCGCAGTGGTGGATCCCATCGGCATCGACAAGCTTCTGCCGGATTGGCGCGAGGACAGCGACCACCCGTTCAAGACGCCGGTCACCGCCGACCATTTCCTGGTGCTCGGGCCTGCCGGCTCCGTCCGCCTGCCGAACTTCCTGATGCCGCCGCTGATGAACAATCACGGCAACTACATCGTTTCGCTGGGCAATGTCTGCCGCTGGCTCGCCGGTCGGGCTGAGGCGCTCGGCGTCGAGATTTATCCTGGTTTTGCTGCCGCCGAAGTCGTCTACAACGACGAGGGCGCCGTTACCGGCGTGATCACCGGCGACATGGGTGTCGAACGCGACGGCTCGCACGGTCCCAACTTCGCGCCCGGCATGGCGCTGATGGGCAAATATGTGCTGATCGGCGAGGGCGCGCGCGGCTCGCTCGCCAAGCAGCTGATTCAGAAATACGATCTTGCCGCAGGCCGCGAGCCTGCCAAATACGGAATCGGCCTGAAGGAGCTCTGGCAGGTCAAGCCGGAGCACCACAAGCCCGGCCTCGTCCAGCACTCCTTCGGCTGGCCGCTGGACTTGAAGACCGGCGGCGGCTCGTTCCTGTATCACCTCGAAGACAATATGGTCGCGGTCGGCTTCGTGCTGCACCTCAACTACAAGAATCCCTATCTGGCGCCGTTCGAGGAGTTCCAGCGCTTCAAGACGCATCCCGCCATTCGCAATACCTTCGAGGGCGCCAAGCGCATCGGCTATGGCGCGCGCGCCATCACGGAAGGCGGCTGGCAGTCGGTGCCCAAGCTCTCTTTCCCCGGCGGTCTCCTGATGGGCTGCTCGGCTGGACTGGTCAACGTGCCGCGCATCAAGGGCAGCCACAACGCCGTGCTGTCGGGCATCATGGCGGCTGACCATGTGGCGGAAGCCGTTGCAGCCGGCCGCGCCAACGACGAACTCGTCGGTTACGAAAACGCTTGGCGCGACAGCGACATCGGCAAGGACCTCAAGAAAGTCCGCAACGTCAAGCCGCTCTGGTCGCGCTTCGGCACGCTGCTCGGCATCGGCTTGGGCGGCCTGGACATGTGGCTCAACACGCTGTTCGGCTTCTCGCCCTTCGGTACGCTCAAACATGGCAAAACCGACGCACAGTCGCTCGAGCCGGCCGCCAAGCACAAGAAGATCGCCTATCCCAAGCCGGATGGCGTCCTGACCTTCGACCGCCTGTCGTCGGTGTTCCTGTCCTCGACAAACCACGAGGAAGACCAGCCGGTCCATCTGCAGGTCAAGGATATGGAACTGCAGAAGCGGTCGGAGCACGACGTCTTCGCAGGCCCCTCGACCCGTTATTGCCCGGCGGGGGTCTACGAGTGGGTCGACAAGGATGGAAATGCGGCCGCCGACCCGGACGCCAAGGACGTGCGCTTCGTCATCAACGCGCAGAACTGCGTGCACTGCAAGACCTGCGACATCAAGGACCCCAACCAGAACATCAACTGGGTGCCGCCGCAAGGTGGCGAAGGGCCTGTCTACGTCAACATGTAAAAGCAAAAAGGCCGCCATTGAGCGGGCTTCTTTTTGAGAGCGTGTGAACAATGCGGGTCACGATGAAACAGGTCGAAGCCAAGTTGATCGAACTGGCGCCAAGCTTTTTATTCGTCTCGGCGATTCTTGTCATGATTGTTAACGTGATAACGGCATTAACCGCCAGCTTCCGGAGCTTTGGCATAGGCAACTCCTTTGAACTGGACGATACGCTGATCATGCTTTCCAATCTTTTAGGAGGTGCATTATTCCAACCGGCAATTCTGATTGCGCTGGCGGCAGCTGTTGTGCATCTCGGCCGGTTGGCAGACCGCAGCGGGTCAGAAAACTGACGGTTTGACCTCGGCCATCGTCACTCCCGTCCGGCCCGCGCCAGCCCGTGTTCCACCAACCTGTCGATGATTTCGGCATAGCTGACCCCACTTGCCGCCATCGCCTTGGAATACATGCTGATGTCGGTGAATCCGGGGATCGTGTTGAGTTCGTTGATCAGAAACCGCATGTCGGGGGTCAGGAAAAAGTCGACCCTTGCCATGGCGTCGCAGCCGACGACGCGAAAGGCTTTCGCCGCCATCTCGCGCATGGCGTCCTCGACCTCCCGAGGCAGTTCGGCCGGCACTTTCAAGGCCGCGCCGGCCTCATCGATATATTTGGCGTCATAAGTGTAGAAGCCGTGGCTTTCGGCCGGCACGATCTCGCCGGGACGCGAAACATAGAGCCCGCCTTCGATGTCCTCCAGCACGCTGAACTCGATCTCCCGTCCTTGGATGAATTCTTCCGCCAGAAGCTTGCGGTCGTGCCTGAAGCCTTCCGTGAGCGCTGCATCGTAGTCCTGCCGGGTCGCAACCTTGCTGACACCGACGGACGAACCCTGGCGCGCCGGCTTGATGAAGAGCGGTAGCCCGAGCGCGGTTTCCAACTCTGCGAAGTCTGGCGCGGAACCTTGGTGAATGGTGGCCGACCGCGCAGTGGGCACGCCACCCTCTATCAGAAGCCGCTTGGCGATGTCCTTGTCGAGCGCTGTTGCTGAGCCGAGAATGTCGCAGCCAACCAGTGCCACGCGAGCCACCGCGGCGAGGCCTTGGACAGAGCCATCCTCGCCATGCAGGCCATGCAGAACCGGAAACAGCGCGTCGATCCCGGGCAGGTCATGGGGGTCGCCATGCTCTGGTATCGCCATGATCCGCCCCTGTCCTCCCGGCACGAGGCAGATCTCGGTTCCGGATGTGGGTTGCACCAACTCGCCATCGTTGAGATGACTGAGCAGCCACTGACCTTCGCGGGTGACGAAGATGGGCACCGCATCGTATCGGTCGGGATCGAGCGCGGCGATGACATTGGTCGCCGACATGACGGAGACGTCGTGCTCGGAGGAGCGCCCGCCGAAAAGCACGGCGATGCGCAGTCTGCTCGAAGAAGGTGCCATTCAAAACTCCAGTGATGATCCTCTTTCCAAGACCGGAAACCAGGACGGCTTAATTATGGCTGCCCTCAGCGAAACCGCAGGTTCGCCCGTGACAGCTGATCGACGGTCGTGCAGCCCATCAGCTTCATGCCGCGTTCGATCTCGACCTTCATCTGCTCCAGCGCGCGCTCCACGCCGGCCTGGCCGGCGGCGGCAAGCGGAAAGAGATAGTAGCGGCCGACGCCGACGGCCTTGGCGCCCAACGACAGCGCCTTGAGCACATGCGTGCCGCGCTGCACGCCGCCATCCATGATGACGTCGATCTTGTCGCCCACGGCGTCGACGATCTCGGCCAGCTGGTCGAAGCCACTGCGCGAGCCGTCAAGCTGGCGTCCGCCATGGTTGGAGAGCACGATGCCGGTGCAGCCGATATCGACCGCGCGGCGGGCGTCTTCCGCCGTCATGATGCCCTTCAGGCAGAACTGCCCGCCCCAATGCTTGACCATCTCGGCCACGTCGTCCCAGGTCATGGAGGGGTCGAGCATGTCGGTGAAATAGCGGCTGATCGACATGGTGCCGCCGCCCATGTCGACATGGCTGTCGAGCTGCGGCAGCTTGAAGCTCTCATGGGTGAAATAGTTGATCGCCCAGGCAGGCTTCATCGCGAATTGCGCCATGCCCGCGAGGTTCAGCTTGAACGGAATGGCGAAGCCGGTGCGTTTATCGCGCTCGCGGTTGCCGCCGGTGATGCTGTCCACCGTCAGCATCATCACCTCGACGCCGGCCTGCTTGGCCCGCGCCATCATCTCGCGATTCAGTCCACGGTCCTTGTGGAAATAGAACTGATAGACCTGCGGGCCCTTGCTGATCTTGCGCGCCTCTTCGAGGCTGACGGTGCCGAGCGAGGAGACGCCGAACATCGTCCCATATTTGCCCGCCGCTGCCGCCACTGCGCGCTCGCCCTGATGGTGGAACAGTCGCTGCAAGGCGGTCGGCGAGCAATAGACCGGCATCGCCAGCTTCTGGCCCATCACCGTCACCGACATGTCGACCGTGCTGACGCCGCGCAGCACGCTGGGCAGCAGGTCGCAACTCTCGAAGGACGTCGTGTTCCGGCGATAAGTCACCTCGTCGTCGGCCGCGCCGTCGATATAGTTGAAGATAGGGCCCGGCAGCCGCCGCTTGGCCAGACGACGGAAGTCATGGAAGTTGTGGCAGTTCTGCAGGCGCATCTTTATCTCTCAATCGTCAAACCAGCGCATCGCGCGCAGTCTCCGGGCGATCTGTTGGGAAGCAGCGGCTGGGAGGCAATATGCGATGCGATATCCATCGTCTGTATCGCGAAATCGTCGTGCTGTGCAGCTGTTAAGAACGCGTCATCTCCGCAATGCCGCGGATTGACGGAAGGTGGCGGTCGATGTCTCCTGCTCGGCAGGTACCGCCGATCCCGGCACGAATGAAAATTCGACGAGAACAGGCAGATGGTCGGAGCCGACGCGTGGCCCAAGCCGCGCCGAACGGATGCGCAGGTCGCCTTTGCTCATCACCTGGTCGATGGGAAGCCCAAGCTTGTCGATGACGGGCGGAAGGGCTCGATAAAGCCATGTCGGGCCGGGTGAGGGCATCGTTGTCAGACCGCCGGCCACCCCCACGCGATGCACTGCGGCGCTCCATGGGGTGGCGTTGAAATCCCCGCCGAGCAGGGCGGTCTCGCCCAGCGCGGACAGCACGGGCACCAGCCCGTCGATTTCGCTGGACTGAGCGGCCGGCCATGGCCAATCCAGATGCAGCGAAACCACATCCGTGCTGCGCCCGGCAAAATCGAAAGACGCAACCGCCATGCGGCCGTAGTCCAGACACCGTTTTTCGGCACCTTCCGTGAAAGCCTGGCGTGAGAAGATTGCCACGCCGAACACGCCATGCGGGGCGGGACAGATCAGGTTGTAGGGATAGGTTTCCGAAAGCGGCCCGAGATTGCCGCGCCAGACTGCGGAAACCTCCTGAAGCGTGATCACGTCAGGCTGGACCCGTTCGATCAGATTCATCACGTTCTGAACCGCTGCATTGTCGTAGCGCAGGTTGAGCTGCATCAGCCGATAGACGGGCTGGGAGCTTATGTCCTCAGCCGGGAATGCGCCGGTGAAGGTAAAGTCCTCGCGCACGGTCGCAAGCGCTGCGACGCCGAAGGCCAGCGCCATCAACGCTTCCGTGCGAAGCGCGCTGAGCAAGAGGGGCAGCGCGCACAGGATCATGACCGCGGCGAGGTGAATCCGGAAGTGGGCAAACGAGTCGAAGGCTGGATGCAGGGAGCCGAAGAAGCCCGCGACCAGCGGCAGCGACGCCACCATCATCGCCAGGAAGCAGAGATTGCGGAGCAACCTCATGAAGGTCGTCTTCCGCAGTCGTCGCCGACGGTTCCGTGTGCTGATCGCATCCCGATTACTGGAAGGCGGTTTCGGCGAAGCTGCGCAGCTTGCGGGAATGCAGCCTCTCCATCGGCATCTCAGCCAGCTTCTCCATCGCCTTGATGCCGATGGTCAGATGCTGGGCCACCTGGCGCTTGTAAAAGTCGGTCGCCATGCCCGGCAGTTTCAGCTCGCCGTGAAGCGGCTTGTCGGAAACGCACAGCAAGGTGCCGTAGGGCACGCGGAAGCGAAAGCCATTTGCGGCGATGGTGGCCGATTCCATGTCGAGCGCGATGGCGCGCGACTGCGACAGCCGCTGCACCGGTCCGCGCTGGTCGCGCAATTCCCAGTTGCGGTTGTCGATGGTCGCCACCGTGCCCGTGCGCATGATGCGCTTGAGGTCGTAGCCGGACAGCCCCGTCACCTCGGCGACGGCCTCCTGCAACGCCACCTGCACCTCGGCCAGCGGCGGGATCGGCACCCAGACGGGAAGATCGTCGTCGAGCACGTGATCCTCGCGCATATAGGCATGCGCCAGCACGTAATCGCCCAGGGCCTGCGTGTTGCGCAGTCCGGCACAATGCCCCAGCATCAACCAGGCATGCGGGCGCAGGACCGCGATATGGTCAGTGATGGTCTTGGCGTTGGAGGGGCCTACGCCGATATTGACCATGGTGATGCCGCCATGGCCCGGCTTGTGCAGGTGGTAGGCCGGCATCTGCGGCAGGCGCGGTGGCGTGGTACCCACCGAAGGGCCTTCGTCGCCGGCGCGCGTGATCATGTTGCCGGGTTCGATGAAGGCCTCATAGCCTTCGCCGCCATTGGCCATGAGGTTGCGGGCGTAGACGCAGAACTCGTCGATGTAGAACTGGTAGTTGGTGAACAGCACGAAATTCTGGAAATGCTGCGGGCTGGTGGCGGTGTAGTGCGCCAGCCGGTGCAGCGAATAGTCGATGCGCTGGGCGGTGAAGGGCGCGAGCGGCCGCGCCTCGCCAGGGATGAATTCGAATGTGCCATTGGCGATGTGGTCGTCGGTGCCGTCGAGATCCGGCACATCGAACAGATCGCGGATCGGCCGGTTGATGCGGTCCGCCGCCGCGCCGTCGACATGGGTGCCCTCGAGAAAGGCGAAATGCACAGGGATGGGAGTGCCGGACTCGCCCACGATGATCGCAACGCCGTGATTGCGCATGATCAGGCTGAGCTGCTCGACCAGATAGCTTTCGAACAAATCCGGGCGGGTGATTGTCGTGGTGAAATGACCGGGGATCGGCATGTGGCCATAGGCCTGCCGGGAATCGACCTGGGAATAAGACGTCGTCGTCACGCCGACCTCGGGGTAGAAGGCGCGATAGCGCTTTTCCTTGTCGCCACGTCCATGCGCCAGTTCGGAGAAGGCATGGCGTAGAAAGGCCGTGTTACGCTCGTAAAGCGTCTTCAGCGCCTGAACGGCTTCCTTCGCATCTGTAAAAGTCTGCGGCGCAAGACGCTCGGGTGAGACGACGGATTTGATGGGTGTCGGATAGATTCGCTTTTCCATGGCCCAATATAGTGGGTCGCAGCGCCGCTTGGGAGGGGGGACGAACGCTTTCGCTTCAGTTCCGCTGCAGGCTGACGAGAAGAACGAAACCCATGCCGGTCTTCTTCATCGTCGGCGCCTCGATCGTGACCGGTCCGCCGCCGCGGCCCAGATGCGGCATGGCCAGCACCGGTGCCGCCAAGGCCAGGACGATCAGCAGAGCGCGGGGCAGAAGGGTTGTCAGTGGAACGGGGCGGGCGAACATCGTGTTGTCTCCTTCGATGTTCGCCACAATGCTCCTGTGCGACTGAACCGGCTCTGAGGGGGCCGTTCATGTGGGGTTCAAATTGGTTAAGGGGGCGAATAGCGAGCAGCCGATAGGGAGTAGGGATTTAGGTTGACCGAAGGAGCCGTCGTCGATCCTTCGCTACTCGCTACTCGCTACTCGCTACTCGCTACTCGCTACTCGCTCAGATCTTCTTCCAGTTCTGCCCGCGGCAGATCAGGCCGCCCAGCACGCAGCCGCTCATTTTCAGCGTGCTGCCGGAAAGCGAGGCCTTGCCGTTATAGGTCTTGTCGTTGGCGGGATCGGTGATCTTGCCCGAATAGGCGTTGGCGCCGTCGGCGTTGAAGGTGCCGATGCGCTTGCCCGCGTGCTTGCCGTCCTTCAGCGTGATGCAGAAGCTGCTGCCGCAGGTGGTAATCGCGGCGGTAGCGCCCGAATCCGTCTTCCAATTGCCTTCGATAGGATCAGCCAGGGCCGCTCCTGCCATCAACAGGCTAGCCGCGAAAGTCATCGTCAAAATGCGAAGCATAGTGTGTCCTCCCAGAGCTGCATCGCGTGGCGGGCACGCCGCCATTCCTTACGCAAACGTAAGCGTAATCCAGCTTTGGCCAAAGCGAAAGCGGTACGGCGGGGTAGGAGGCGGTTAAATGTCTCCGCGCGGAACGCCTCCTTTTTCAGAATTCAGTCGGCCGGCTTTCTCGATCTGCTTGCGGCGTGGTTAGCGAAGCATTGACGCGCCGCGCTGAAATTTTCGTCGAATCTTCTGAAGTTTCCAGCGTGGCCAAGGGACTCCATCCTTAATGAATTCCTTGCTTTACCCATTGTTTGTACTTTGTTTTCTTGACGTTAAGCACGCCATTTAACGCCGGATTCAAGCGGCTGGTGCATTCTCGAACCATCGAACGAGCAGACCTCAAGGCGAAAAACGGGGCGCTCTCAGGATGCTAACAGGGGATTGAAAATGGCACGTTTTGAAATGCTCGATGCCGGTTCCGGCGTCATGGGAACCACCGCTCAGGCAGACGTCCTTTTGGAACTCGGCATGATGTATGCGGCAGGTCGCGACTGCGAGGCCGATGTGGTGTCTGCTCACAAGTGGCTCAACATCGCCGCGATCAAGGGCTCTGCCCGGGCCGCGGAGCTGCGCTCCGAACTGTCCACGACCATGTCCAAGGCCGACATCGCCAAGGCGCTGCGCGAAGCCCGCGAATGGATGACCGCGCACTGATTTCTTCCAACAGGGAAGCAAAGGACGCAAGCCGCGGAAGACGGCGGTCCCAAGACCAAGACGACGGCGCCGACAAGAGCAGCCGCGCGAAGACAGGCAGGGCAGGCAATTTGGGGAGCGGGGGGCGCGCCCCGAGAACTTCAACGAAAAGAGCCGCGACCGGTCGGAACAGATCGGCGCGGCCTTTTTGCATCAGCTCATGCCGGCATAGCGCCCGGGCTTGTGATTGATCGCCAGGACCATGTTCAGGACGGCGGCACCGAGCACCGACAGCGCCACCTTGTGCCAGTCGAGGTAGAACAGCGAAACGACGAGGATGGCGAGGTCGAGGCTGAGCTGGAAATAGCCGGCGCGCATGATGTTTCGATCCTGCATGTAAAGTGCCAGGATGTTGAAGCCGCCGAGCCCGGCTCGGTGCCGGAACAGCACCAGAAGCCCCATTCCCATCAGCGCCCCGCCGGCAACCGCTGCGTAGATGGGCTCCAATGTGCCGAAACTGATCCACTGCGGCGTCAGGCGTGACAGGACCGACAGGACAGCCACGGCTACGAAGGTCCGGATCGTGAAGGGCCAGCCCATCCGTCGCATGGCGAGGTAATAGAAAGGCAGGTTGATCAGGAAGAAGATAACGCCGAATGGGTAGCTGCTGGCATAGTTGAGCAGCAGCGCCAGCCCGACCGAGCCGCCGGTGATCAATCCGGCATGGGTGTAGAGAGCGAGCCCGAGTGCGGCCAGCAGCGTCCCCATGAAAATGGCGAGCACGTCCTCATAGAACCGATGCCGCGCAACGGTTGTGTTTTGACTGGCTGGCTGCATCGTGGTCCCTTTGTGCGCTGCAAAGTGCGAGTTTGCACTATTCCGCGAAGCGCACCAGAACCGTCCCGTCGGTGACCTGCGAACCTTCGACCGCAATGTCGTCTATGACGCCGTCATGGCTGGCGGCGATGGAGTGTTCCATCTTCATCGCCTCCAGCACCAGCAGCGGCTGTCCCTTCCGCACCATATCCCCTTTGGCCGCCCGCACGACTTTCACGAGGCCGGGCATCGGCGCGCGCATGCTCGACGCGCTGTCTCCCGCGTCTGCCGCCCGCGCGAACGGATCGCTGACCGAGAAATCGAAGGAATACCCTTCCTCGAACAGGGTGACGTGCCCCGGCCACCGCGCCACTGCGTCGTCAGATGCTTCTTCGGCGCGCAGCACTATGGGCGCTGCGTCTGATATGGCGACCTCCAGCCTGCCATCGCGGCGGACGGTGAAGCGCGCGTCGATCGCTTGCTCGCCATGCTTGAGCCCGACTTTGCGCGCGATGGGATGAAAATGGGTATAGCCCGCAAGCCCCGACCATGGGTCGTCGGACTTGAGCGAACGATTCGCCGCCGCCGTCGCCACCGCCCGCGCCACCGTTCCGCGGCTGGGTGAGGCCGAGACGGTCAGTGCCTCCTGCTTGCGTCCGATCAGGCCGGTGTCGACATCGCCGGCGGCGAAATCCTCGTCGCTGGCAAGCGCTGCAAGAAAGCGCGCATTGGTGATCGAACCGGCGACCTTCGTCGCCAGCAGGGCATCCACCAGCCTGCCGAGCGCTTCCTGCCGGTCCTGGCCATGGGTAACGACCTTGGCGATCATCGGGTCGTAATAGGGAGAAATGGCGTCGCCCTGCCGCACGCCGGTTTCGATGCGGATCCCAGCGCCTTCCGGAAAGCTTAGATGATGCAGCGTGCCGATGGCTGGCAGAAAGCCCTTGGCCGGGTCTTCCGCATAAAGGCGAGCCTCGAAGGCGTGGCCGTCCAGCTTGATCTCGGACTGCTTCTTCGGCAGAGGCTCGCCGGCCGCCACGCGCAATTGCCATTCCACCAGATCGATGCCCGTCACCATCTCCGTCACGGGGTGCTCGACCTGCAGGCGCGTGTTCATCTCCATGAACCAGAACCTGTCGGCCTTCAGCCCCTGCGATGCATCGACGATGAACTCGATGGTTCCCGCGCCGGAATAGCCGATTGCCTTGGCCGCCTTGACCGCTGCGTCGGTCATTGCCTTGCGCAGTTCAGGCGTCATGCCGGGGGCAGGGGCCTCTTCGATCACCTTCTGGTGGCGTCGCTGCGCGGAGCAATCGCGCTCGAACAGATGGACGGCATGGCCTAAATTATCGCCGAACACTTGCACTTCGATATGGCGCGGCTTGTCGACATATTTCTCCACCAGCACCCGGTCGTCGCCAAAGGCGGCCTTGGCCTCGCGCCGCGCCCCCGAAAGCGCGTCCGAAAAGTCTTCGGGGCTGTCGACACGGCGCATGCCCTTGCCGCCGCCGCCCGCCCGCGCCTTGATCAGCACGGGATAGCCGATCTCGCGCGCTTTGCTGGCCAGGATGACGATCTCCTGCGCCTCGCCATGATAGCCGGGCACAACCGGCACGCCGGCCTTTTCCATCAGCCGCTTGGCCGCATCCTTGAGACCCATGGCGCGGATCGACTCCGCCGATGGACCGATAAAGACCAGCCCCGCTGCGACCACCGCGTCGACAAAGCCTGGATTTTCCGACAGGAAACCGTAGCCGGGATGAATGGCTTCCGCACCCGTGGCTCTCGCCGCCTCGATGATGCGATCGCCACCTAGATAGCTTTCGCCGACGGGGGACGCGCCGATATGCACCGCCTCGTCCGCCATCGCGACATGCAGCGCCTTGGCATCGGCGTCGGAGTAAACGGCCACCGTGCCAACGCCCATGCGGCGCGCGGTGCGAATGATGCGGCAGGCAATTTCACCGCGATTGGCGATCAGAATCTTGGCGAACATATTTGCTCCTCGGGAAATCCGCGCCAGCGTTGTCGCTGGCGCGGAGTCCTTGCTAGTTGCGGAAACCGACCAAAGCGAACATCGCGCCCTGCGGATCCATGCACTGGACGACCCACGCGCCGCCGGGAACCTCCATCGGCCCCATCAGCACCTTGCCGCCATTGTCGGTCACGCGTTTCGCGGCGTCGTCGATGTCGCTGACGATGAAATAGAACAGCCAGAACGGATGCGGCATGTCGGCGGTTTTCGTCATGATCCCGCCGGCCATCTCGCCATCGATGTTGAAGATCTGGTAGATGCCCATCGGGCCCATATCCATCGGTTCGCCCTTGGTCCAGCCATACTGGCCGGCATAGAAGTCGAAGGCCGCCGACCACTCGCCGGCAAAGAGCTCATGCCAGCCGATATGGCCGGGTGTCATGGGTGGCGCCGGCTCGCCACCTTCGCCATTGGGCGTCATAAGCATGAACATTGCGCCTTGCGGATCCGCGACCACGGAAAAACGGCCGACTTCCGGGATGTCGCTGGGCTCGCGGTGCACTGTGCCGCCGGCCTTGCGCAGGGATTCGGTTGCCGCGTCGACATCTGTCGCATGGATATAGCCGAGCCATGCCGGGCGCATGCCGCTCGCCGCGGCTTCTTCCGGCAGCGCCATAAGCCCGGCAACTCCGGATTTGGGCGCGTCACTCGGCTTGAAGATCACATATTTGAAGTCCGATGCGGGGAATGGCTCGGTCTGCCAGCCGACCACTGCTTTGTAGAATGCCTCGGCGGCATCCATGTCCGAGGTCATCAATTCGTACCAGAAGAATTTGCTTTGAGTTGAAGTCATGGCTTGTTCCTCCCGTTCTTGATGCAAGTGAAGGATGGTACGCTTCGGTTGTGACGAGTGCTACATCCTGAAAACACCGAATTTCGTCTCCGCAACCGGTGCGTTTAGGGCGGCTGAGAGGCTTAGAGCAAGCACCTCGCGGGTGCGCGCCGGGTCTATGATGCCGTCGTCCCAGAGCCGCGCCGAAGAATAGAGCGGGTGGCCCTCGCGCTCATATTTCTCCAGGATCGGCGCGCGGAACTCAGCTTCGTCGGACGCGCTCCATGTGCCGCCCTTGCGTTCGATGCCGTCGCGCTTGACCATCGCCAGCACCGTTGCCGCCTGGTCGCCGCCCATCACCGAGATGCGCGCATTCGGCCACATCCATAAAAAGCGCGGCGAGTAGGCGCGGCCGCACATGCCGTAATTGCCGGCACCGAACGAGCCGCCGATGATCATCGTCACCTTCGGCACCTGTGCGGTTGCCACCGCTGTCACCAGCTTGGCGCCGTCCTTGGCAATGCCGCCGGCCTCGTATTTGCGGCCGACCATGAAGCCGGTGATGTTCTGCAGGAAGATCAGCGGGATTTTGCGCTGGCAGCACAGCTCGATGAAATGCGCGCCCTTCAGCGCGCTTTCGGAAAACAGCACACCATTGTTGGCGATGATGCCCACTGGCATGCCATGAAGGCGCGCAAAGCCTGTCACCAAAGTGGTGCCGTAGTTCTGCTTGAACTCGTCGAACTCGGAGCCATCGACCACGCGCGCAATGATCTCTCGCACGTCGTATGGCTGCCGTGTGTCCTGCGGGACCACGCCGTAAATCTCATCCGCTGCATAAAGCGGCGGAATCGGATCGTTCAAAGCTAGCCCTATCTCCTTCTTTCGATTCAGATTCTTGACGATCCTGCGCACGATGGCGAGGGCGTGCTCGTCGTCCATCGCATAGTGATCGGCTACGCCGGACTGTCGCGTGTGCACTTCCGCGCCGCCCAAATCCTCCGCCGACACCTCTTCGCCGGTCGCCGCCTTCACCAAGGGCGGGCCGCCGAGGAAGATGGTCGCCTGGTTGCGTACCATGATCGACTCGTCAGCCATCGCCGGCACATAGGCGCCGCCCGCTGTGCATGAGCCCATCACGCAGGCAATCTGCGGAATGCCGGCCGCAGACATGTTGGCCTGGTTGAAGAAGATGCGGCCGAAATGGTCGCGGTCGGGAAACACCTCATCCTGGTTGGGCAGGTTGGCGCCGCCCGAATCCACCAGATAGATGCAGGGTAGGTTGTTCTGTGCGGCAATCTCTTGCGCGCGCAGATGCTTCTTCACCGTCAGCGGATAATAGGTCCCGCCTTTGACCGTGGCGTCGTTGACCACCACCATCACCTCGGTTCCTTCGACGCGGCCGATGCCGGCGATCATTCCGGCCGCGGCAATGTCCTCGCCATACATGTCCCAGGCCGCGAACTGGCCGATCTCAAGAAACGGCGAGCCCGTATCCAGCAGTTGAGCCAACCGCTCTCGCGGCAGGAGCTTTCCGCGCGAGACATGCCGCTCCCGCGCCTCTTCCGAACCGCCGCGCTCGATCTTCGCCGCCTTGGCTGCGATATCGGCAACAAGCGCCTTCATGCGCTCGGCATTGGCGCGAAATGCGTCGGAGGCGGGCTGGATGCTGGATGTGATGACAGGCATTACGGTTCCTAGCGAATGAGTTCTATGGCGCAAGGCAGGTCGAGTTCAGCCCATGCGCGATCGGTAGTCACTACGGTCGCGTGGCGTTCGATCGTCAGCGCGATGCAGGCCCGATCAGCGAAAGAAAGCCGCCGCGCCTTCGTCGTCGACCGGAGCACCGCTGCCTGCCTTGCATGCGTTTCGTCGAAGGTGATGACGTCGAGCCGCAGCGCTGCCAGCCAGCGGAAAGCTTCGTCGGCCCCAAAGCCCTTGTCGATGAGTTTTGCTCCGGCTTCCGAGTAGTTGACGGAGGAGATGACCGCACCCGACATCTTGCCTATCGCGACCTCCGCCCCCGGTTCCTGAAATGCGATTGCCAGAACGGCGGAGGCGTCAAAAACGACCTCAGCCATTGAGTTCGGCTTCCGCATGTCGCTCCGCGATCAGTTCATCGGAGACCAGCGTACCTTTCGGCACCAGACTGGACGCACGGCGTTGAAGCTGCCGCACAGCCGACATTGGGGAAATCACCCTGAGTTCGCCATCGACGACACTGACCGTGACGCGCCCATCCGAATCCAGGAGCATCGCACGCCGCAATTCGGGCGACAGAACCAGATGACCGTCTGCGGAAATGGTCATGGGTCGGAAAGCTGCTGACCCGGGTTCGGCATCCGACGCGTCCTCATAAGACGCTGCATCGGCGCTCCGTACGACCATCTCTTTCTTCCAATGTGAATACTGTGTGAATCCGGTGCCTTCGTTGCCGCCTTCGGCAATATAAATATCCACAACCTCGCGTCCCGAAGGCATGACGCCGTTCTTGGACATCAACTCATCGCAAATCTGCCAGATGCGGGCTTTTGCCGACCCTGAGCGTACCGATTTATGAAGCATATTCATTGTCGCCTCCATAACAAAATTGATATGGAATGGGTAATATGAGAAAATCATAAAGTCAAATGTAAAACGTAAAATACATTATGATTTATTCATCATCTCGCGCCCGATCAGCCAGCGGCGGATTTCGCTGGTGCCGGCGCCGATCTCGTAGAGCTTGGCGTCGCGCAGCAGGCGCCCGGTTGGATAATCGTTGATGTAGCCATTGCCGCCCAGAAGCTGGATGGCGTCGAGCGCCATCAGAGTTGCCTTTTCCGCAGCGTATAGAATGCAGCCGGCCGCGTCCTTGCGTGTCGTCTCCTGGCGGTCGCAGGAGGCGGCGACGGCATAGACATAGGCGCGGCAGGCGTTCATCGTCGTATACATGTCGGCCAGTTTGCCCTGCACGAGCTGGAACTCGCCAATTGCTTGGCCGAACTGCTGGCGCTCGTGCACATAAGGCATAGCCGCGTCCAGGCATGCCGCCATGATGCCGAGCGGCCCGCCGGCCAGCACTGTGCGCTCATAATCCAGGCCTGACATCAGCACCTCGACGCCGCGGCCCTCTTCACCCAGAATGTTCTCAAACGGCACTTCGACATCTTCGAACACCAGTTCGCCGGTGTTGGAGCCGCGCATGCCGAGCTTGTCGAGCTTCTGCGCCACCGAAAACCCTTGCATCTCCTTTTCGACGATGAAGGCCGTGATGCCGCGCGACTTCCGCTCCGGATCTGTCTTGGCATAGACCACCAGCGTGCCGGCCTCCGGACCGTTGGTGATCCACATCTTGGTGCCGTTCAGCACGAATCGGTCGTTGCGCTTTTCCGCCTTCAGCCGCATCGAAACGACATCTGAGCCGGAGCCCGGCTCCGACATCGCCAGGGCGCCGACAGTTTCGCCCGAGCACAGCGCAGGCAAGTATTTTTCTTTCTGCGCCGACGTGCCCCAGCGGTTGATCTGGTTGACGCAAAGATTGGAATGCGCCCCGAAGGACAGGCCGACAGAGGCGGAAGCCCGCGACATTTCCTCCATCGCCACCACATGCGCCAGATAGCCCATGCCGCTGCCGCCGAAATCCGGATCGGCGGTGATTCCCAGCAAGCCGAGTTCGCCCAGTTCGCGCCACAGAGGGGCAGGGAAGTCATTCGTGCGGTCGATCTCGGCGGCCAGCGGCGCGATGCGCTCGGCGGCGAACCGGCGCACCATCTCGCGCAGACCGTCGATATCCTCACCCAGTCCGAAATTCAGCGTCCTGTCGTACATAGATGTTGCTCCCTGGTGCGCCCGCTCCCGTCAGGCGCAAAGTCATTGCAAGATAGTTCTGGGTGATCTCGTCGACCGAAAGCCGCTCATCGGGACGGAACCAGACGATGACGCCGGTGATCATCTGGATGATCGCCATCGCCGTCAGTGCGGTGTCTTCGATTACGAACAGCCCCGCATCCGCGCCCTGGCGCAGGATGTGCCGCAAAGCGGTCTCATAAGTATTGCGCAAGGCAAGGATCGTCTCGAGCCTGTCGGCGGAGAGGCTGCGCAGTTCCATGTTCGACACATGCGTCGCATGCCGGCGTTCGAGATGAAAGCGGATATGATTCGTGATGAAAGCGGTAAGCGCGGCAATCGAATCAGCGTCGTTGTTTGGACGCGCACTTCGCCATGCAGCGATCAGTGCCTGCATATGTTCGCGCATCAGCGTGAACAGCAGATCTTCCTTGGTGGGGAAATAGCGGTAGAGGGCTGCTGGCTGGACACCGACCCGTGCCGCGAGCTGCCGCATGGTCACGGCCTCGTGGCCATGACGCGCGATCAACTCGACCGCCGCATCGCGAATCGCCGCTTCGGTTCGGCTGCCATCGGAACCCGCCGTCCGCGCCATCCTTGTCCTCCTGGGTCATTAATAAAACGAACGTTCAATTCATTCAAGACCCAAGCTTTGAACCCGCACCAAAGCGGCAGCCGCTTCTCGGACGCCATGGCGACTCAGAAAAAGCCGTGTTGACGGCGTTCAACCGCCGCGCGCCGCCTTGAGTGCAGCGGGCAGTTCTTCCGCGAAGATGTCGAGCTCGCGGTCGAGACCGATGCTGATTCGGATGCAGCGGTCGAGCACGGGCACCATCGGCTTGCGGATGAAAACACCGCGAGACAGCAGGGTTTGCATGACGGCTCCAGCGAAATCCGCCCCGCCGCAGCAGTCGATGGTGACGAAATTTGTCGCCGAGGGCAGGGCGGTCAGTCCATTGGCTTCGGCAATGGCGGTGATTCGCGCTCTGCCGGCCATGACCCGATCCACGACCGATCGCAGATAGTCCTGGTCGGCCAGTGCGGCCTCGCCAGCGATTTGCGCCATTTTGCTGACGCCATAGTGATTCCGGATCCGTTCGAAAGCAGCGATTACCGTTTCCTCGCCGATCGCGTAGCCGCAACGGATGCCGGCAAGCCCGTAGGCCTTCGAGAATGTCCGCATCACGACGAGATTGGGCCGAGTAACCTGGAGCGGAAGTCGTGCCGATTCGGGCGCCAACTCGCCATAGGCCTCGTCGAGAATCAGCATCGTCGTTTCCGGCAGCGAGTCGGCGAAACGCTGGATGTCGGCCGCTTCCCACCAGGTCCCCATCGGATTGTCTGGATTGGACAGATAGACCAGCGGCGCGTTCTCGCGCTTCACCGCCTCCAGAAGCCCTTCGCGATCCTCGCGGTCATCCCTGAAAGGTACCGGCACGAGCCGTGCGCCGACACCCGCAACATGGAAATTGAAGGTAGGATAAGCGCCCCGCGAGGTCACGACCGGCGTATTTGGCCCCGCATACATTCGGACGATGAGCCCGAGCAGCCCGTCTATGCCTTCGCCGACGACCACATTGCTCAGCGAAATCCCCAGATGCGCGGCAAGTGCTGCCTTGAGATCGTAATTGTCGGGGTCGCAGTATTTCCACATCTCGGGCGCGGCTTCCGCCATACGCGCGATCACGCTGGGCGCCGGTCCAAAACTGCTCTCATTGGCACCGATCCGCGCGCGGAAAACGTCGCCTCTCGCTCGCTCCTGCGCTTCGGGGCCGACGAACGGAACGGTGGAGGGCAAGGCGTCAATGATGGGGGCGAGCTTTGGGCGGAGAATCATAGGCAACTCTGGAGCGGAGAACTCGTGCACGCGATGATTTCTCTCTCTTACAAGAGGAGAATCTTTGCAACAGACGCTAACCTGTCAACATGTCCTCCAGAAACGAAAAACCCGGCAGTTGCCTGCCGGGTTTCCGTATTCCGATCAGATGAACTGATTAGAACGAAGCGTCGAGACGGAGGAAGCCAGCGAACGAGCCGTCACCATCATTTACGCGATCCCAGGTGTCGCCATCGAAGTAGTTGAGAGCGAGCTTAGCGTCGAGGTTCTCGACGATCTTGTAATCGACGACAGCGCCAACAGCCCAGTTGTTCTCGCCTTCCCAAAGGACTGCGCTGAGATTGTTCTCATGAGCGTCGCCATAGTACTGACCACCAGCACCAATAGCCAGCTTTTCGTTGACCTGATACTTCAGGTAACCACCAGCGGACCACTTGTAGCCGTTGTAAGGCGAACCCAGGCTCCAGTAGGTCGGGCCGGACTCGTAAGCTCCGAGCAGTTCAACGGTCAGGGCATCGGTCGCCTTGATCTTGGCGATGGCCTTCAGAGCGAACTCTTCATAAGCGTTGTCATAACCGCCATAGATGTTGACGGTACCCCAACCCTGGGCGATCGCAACCTTACCCGTGATCAGCGGAACATAGTCGTAGTCGTTGGACTCTTCTTCCAAACCGACCGTAAGCGCCACGCCATTGCCGGCATCGAAGGTGTAACGGATCTGGTTGACGCGTTCGCCGCCGCCATCATCGAATTCACCGGACAGATCGCCATCGAACAGGGTATCTGTGTGACCAACAAGGAGACCGCCGAGTTCGAAATAAGCATGACGCAGAGCCGTGCCGCTTTCATCGGAAGCGCCGGTCCAGTAGTCGACACCGTCTTCTTCAACCCAGCCACGCGCGTTTGCCGAGGCCTGGAACTCGATGTAACGACGGAACGTGCCGTATTCGGTTTCCGAACGCGCATCGATCTTGAGGCGCATCAGCGCTTCCTTGCGCCAGCCGTCGTCATTGTCGTCCCAGTTGATCTGGTAGCGAACGAGACCGCCGATCTTCAAGCAGGTTTCGGTACCGGGGATGTAGTAGAAGCCGGCGCCGTAGACGTCGCAAATGCGAACGTATTCCATGGGTTCCGGTTCGGCGACGACGATAGCGTCGGCAGCGCGAGCGCCGGATACTGCGAACAGGGCCGCAGCGGAGCCGAGAAGCAGGCTCTTAATGTTCATTTTCTGACCTCCAGTCAAAGTTTAATTCAGGGTTGGGCAGTTTGGCTGAAGGCAGCGTTGTCCCACACCCCCGCCGGAAAAAAGCAAACTAGGCGTCCCCTCGTTTCCTATGATGAGAATACAGACCAGCATTTTTCACGCAATGCTCACACGGCCGTGAAGTCGGATAGGATGCCTATCTATTTGCCCTGTGTTGCAGAAAAAGCACGATGTGAGATGTGGCGTTAACCAGGCGTTTACGAACAGGTCGATGAGCGGCGGCGGGAGGCTATGTTTTTTGCGGTGTGCGATTTGCTGAGAAGTCTGGAACGCGACTGCACGTCCGAGTCCCTGGGGTGGGGGCGTTGAGCAACGCGAGAGTGACGTGAGTGAAATAATGGCGGAGAGGATGGGATTCGAACCCACGAGAAGCTTTTGACCTCTACTCCCTTAGCAGGGGAGCGCCTTCGACCACTCGGCCACCTCTCCGTCGCGTCCGCTCGATAAAGAAAAGCTGAGCCACAAGCAACATCGTTTCCGGCGTTTTCTGAAAAACGGTGCTGATTCCTGTTCGAATAGAACAAGGAGCAACGTTCGGTTGGCCAAGCTTCCTCTTGGAGCATCAATTTGCCGGGAAATTACCGCGCTGGAGCTTCAGGGTTAACAGAGGATTAAGCCGGCCCATCAAAACGTGTCATTTCCGCAACAGCGATTTTCCATAGCAGGTCTCGACGGTTCCGATCCAACGCTTTTCGGTTGTTCGTTTGGTCGGGGCGGATAAAGTTGAACTCAAGGAAGAGACACCTCCCTGTCTTTTCCTCGGGCTTTGGGGCGCCGGGACGGGCTTTAGATTTCGAACTATCCGGACCCTTATTTTGAACTTTTGACTGGAGGTCAGAAAATGAACATTAAGAGCCTTCTTCTCGGCTCCGCTGCGGCCCTGCTCGCAGTATCCGGCGCTCGCGCTGCCGACGCTATCGTCGTCGCCGAACCGGAACCCATGGAATACGTTCGCATTTGCGACGTCTACGGCGCCGGCTTCTACTACATCCCCGGTACCGAAACCTGCTTGAAGATCGGCGGTCTCGTTCGCTACCAGATCAACTGGGCTGACAATGACGACGGCTGGCGCAAGGAAGCGCTGATGCGCCTCAAGATCGATGCGCGTTCGGAAACCGAATACGGCACGTTCCGTCGTTACATCGAGTTCCAGGCCTCGGCAAACGCGCGTGGCTGGGTTGAAGAAGACGGTGTCGACTACTGGACCGGCGCTTCCGATGAAAGCGGCACGGCTCTGCGTCATGCTTATTTCGAACTCGGCGGTCTCCTTGTCGGTCACACAGATACCCTGTTCGATGGCGATCTGTCGGGTGAGTTTGATACCGGCGGTGGTGAGCGCGTCAACCAGATCCGTTACACCTTCGATGCCGGCAATGGCATTGCTGTTTCGCTCGGCTTGGAAGAAGAGTCTAACGATTACGACTACGTTCCGCTCATCGTTGGTAAAGTCTCGATCGCTCAGGGCTGGGGCTCGGTTGACCTCTTCGCTGGTTATGACAACGCTTATGAAGAGTTCGCTCTGAAGGGCATTGCCAAGATCAAGGCGACAGAAGCTCTTACGATCGAACTGCTCGCAGCCTACGAGTCTGGCCCGACCTACTGGGGCTTTGGTAACCCAATCGTTGGCATCAGCAGCCCGTATGATGGTTACGAATGGTCGGCTGGTGGTTACCTGATGTATCAGGTCAACGAAAAGCTTGCTATTGGCGCCGGTGGTCAGTATTTCGCCGACGCTCATAGCAATGGTTTGCTTGACGGCATCGCAGACGTTGGTGGCAACAATGACTGGGTCGTCGGCGCTGTCGTCGACTACAAGATCGTCGAGAACCTCGACGCTAAGCTCGCTCTCAACTACAATGATGGCGACACCTACGACGAATATAACGATGGTGATGGCGTTTTCAGCGGCTTCCTCCGTCTTGACGCTTCGTTCTAATCAGTTCATCTGATCGGAATACGGAAACCCGGCAGGCAACTGCCGGGTTTTTCTTTGGCCAGTTGTCGCGACGTCGTTGGTGCATTCGTAGTTCACAGACAGCTACAGTTTCGCAGCGTTTCTGAGGAATCGCCCGATAGTCTCCGGATGACTGGCCATTTCCAGCAGCGGCGCATGGCCCTGACCGGCTGCGGTGATCGCGATCAGTCCTGGATGCCTTCTTTCCATCTCTGCCACGGTCTCTACCGACAACAGCCGCGAATTTTCTCCGCGAATCACCATCATAGGAATGCCGGCCATGAGGTCGAACTGCTCCCATAGCGTCGGCAGCGGCCCTTCCAATGTCATGGCCTTGAACAGGGCGACAAGCTTCGGGTCGTAGTCCAGGACTGGAACGCCCGATTCGTCGCGATAGATGGCGCGGACGAATCGCTCCCAATCTTCCGATCGCAGCGCCGGAAACGCCGCCCCATGGATGCCGCGCTGGATGTCGACTGCCTCGCCGAAGGATTTGGGCGTCCGGCTGCCGTCGAGATAGTCCCGAATCTGCCTGAGGCCCTCGACCTCGAGGGCGGGGCCGACATCGTTGAACACGGCAGCACTCATCAGGTCCGGATTCGTCGCGGCGAGAATGTGCATGATCAGCCCGCCGCGCGATGTGCCGATGAACTGAGCCTGCTCAACGCCCAGTTCATTCAGACCAGTGACGATATCCCGCGCCTCGACCGCGACCGAATAGGTGGCGGGATCGGGACTGTAATCGGACAGTCCGCGGCCGCGATAGTCGAAGGCAACGACCAGACGAGGGGTCGTGGGATCATTGGCAAGGTGCAGCGCGAGGTGATGAAAGTCGCGCGCATTGCGAGTGAGGCCAGGCAGGCAGACGATGGCGGGCAGCCTGCCATCGGCCGCGCCGCCATAGAGCCGCGCGTGAAGCCTCAACCCATCGTCGGACTTGTAGAAAAAGTCCGAGAAATCCTGTTGCTCGCCGGTCATTGTCCCTCCGATCGGCAACAGCGTCTAAGAGGAACGGGTCACCGCCCGTTGACGAGGTCGCCCGCAATATCGACGCTGCCTGACAGCCGCATCTTGTAGACCTGATAGTTTTCCATCACGCGCTGAACGTAGCTGCGCGTTTCGGCGAAGGGAATACGTTCGATCCAGTCGACGACGGTTTCGATCGGCTTGCCGCGCGGGTCGCCATAGCGCTGCACCCACTGCCGCGCGCGGGTCGGGCCGGCATTGTAGCCGGCGAAGGTCAGCACATAGGAGCCGTTGAACCGGCCGAGCTGTTCGCCAAGGAAGACAGCGCCAAGCGCTGCGTTATAGCCGGCATCGGTGGTCAGCCGCGATTGTGAGTAGGGGAGGCCGGCCTTGCGCGCCATGTCCTTGGCCGTGCCCGGCATCAGTTGCAGCAAACCGCGCGCGCCGACGCCCGAAACCGCGCCGACATTGAACTCGCTCTCCTGGCGGGCAATGGCGTAGGCAAGCGCCGTTCCGGATCCGGAAATATCGGTATCGGTGGGAATCACGCCGACCGGATGCGACAAAGCACCGACATCGACGCCATTGCCGGCGGCGGCTTTGCCGATTCGCAGCGCGAGATAGTGATTCTTTTGTTTCTCCGCCATATCAGCTAAAAGCGCCACCTCGCCGGGGCTAGCGAGTTGCCGGGCGAGGTCGCGATAAAGCGCGTCCGCGTAGCGCGGGTAGCCTGCTTGTTCGAGACGCTTGATGGCATTGACCGCCTCGCGCTCGCCGAATGCCTTCACATCCGCTTGCGATGGCTGCGGCGTCGCGATGTTCAGTGTGTGGCTGCCGGCTTTTTCCGATGCGAGCTGGCCGTAGAATGTCGCGCCATAGCTCGCCGCCCGCTGGTAATAAGCCATTGCATCGCCGGGGCCGCCGTCTTCCGCGGCGCGGCCGAGCCAGTAATAGGCGCGGGACAGCGATATAGCCCCTTCGGAGACATCGGCGATTCGGGCAAAATGCTCGGCCGCTGTTTTCGGGTCGCGCATGCCGCGCAGCGCGTACCAGCCGGCATGAAACTCCGCGTCGGCAGCATTGGCAGGGCTCTCCGCCGAGTGGCCGGCCGCGATCCGATAAGCCGCTCCCACATCGCCTGCATCCAAAAGTTCGCGCGACAGGACCCGGCGTTCGATCCACCACGCGTCGGGGTCGACCAGTGCCTCGCGCCCCTCAGGCGCCGATAGCATCACGGCGGCTGCGTCCTGATACTTCTTCTGCCAGCGCAGATATTTGGCCTTGGCGAAAATATAACCGCCCGACCGCTGGTCCGCCGGCACCGCGTCAAGCAGCGTACCGGCTGTCTTGTCGCCGCGCAGCACGGCACTCCAGGCGTCGGCAAGCGCCTTTGCGCCGGCAAGAGGTGCGAGACGTTGGGCGGAATTGGCGCGTTCTGCGTAGAGCATGCGTTCCATGCGGAAGCGATGATCGGTCGCGGGAATCAGCGCGCCGAATTCTGCAATCAGCGCTCGTTCTTCCTCCGGCTCCAGCTTTTCGGTTCGCCAGAAGGGTACAAGTGCTGCGCGTGCGCCATCCGGGTCGCCCAGATGGACGCGCGCGCGCGCCAGAATCACCGCGCCCTCCATCGTCTTTGGCGTCTTGCCGTCGAACGCAGCCATGACGGCGCGCGGGCCGGCATTTTCCCGCGCAAGCGCGCGTTCGGCGTTCTGCGCAAGTGTGTCGAGACCGGGCCAGCCCTGCAGGATTTCGGCAGCGGTGGAAATCTCTTCGCTGGGAACGCGGCTACCGCCGTAAAGGGCCACCGCCCAGGTCAGGATATGCCGGTCGAGCGCATCCCTGGGCAGGCTGTCGCGTACCGAACGCGCGCCGTCAATGTCGCGCGATGCAAGCGCGTCGAGGCCGCGTTTCAAAGTATCGATCGTTTCCGGCGCAGTCATGCCCAGCATCTGCCGGACATAGGACACAGCGGAGTTGAGCTTCGAATCGAGAGGCTCGGCGGCGATCGCCGTCGGCGCAAGCAGCAGCGTTACCGCGGCCAGGGCGGCACGATCGAGCCTCAAGGCTGAGAAACGATGCTTCATGCGTCTGTTCCTGCGCAGATGGCGGTCAGCTCTGTCCAAAAGGGTAATGTCGGGACATGAAGGGATGGTGAAGAAAAGGTTATCAGCTCCGGCAAAGGCATTTGAACCGCCCATATGGGGATTGAGCCAATTTCCTCCAAATTGATGTCGAGACTATGGTGCGCAGCTTCACTTTCGGATAGAAAGCCCGCTTCGTGTCCAGGGTCCGATGGGTCGGGCGCGCAACCAAAATCTGACCAAAAAGGTTCCGGGAGTTCGCACGACATGCTGAGAGGCTCATTGACAGCGCTGGTTACGCCCTTCGACAAGGATGGCGGACTGGACGAGAAAGCCTTTCGTGCGTTCGTCGAATGGCAGATAGCCGAAGGCACGCGGGGGCTGGTTCCTGTCGGCACGACCGGCGAATCGCCCACGCTGAGCCATGAGGAGCACCGTCGCGTCGTCGAAGCCTGTGTGGACGTCGCCAACGGCCGCGTGCCTGTCGTCGCAGGCGCCGGTTCCAACAACACAGCCGAGGCGATCAGCCTTGCCAAGCATGCCGAAAAGGTCGGCGCCGATGCCGTCCTGGTGGTGACGCCCTATTACAACAAGCCGACGCAGCGCGGTCTTTACGAGCATTTTGCCTCGATCGCCAAGGCGGTCCGCCTTCCGATCATCATCTACAACATCCCGCCGCGTTCGGTCATCGACATGACGCCGGAGACGATGGGCCGGCTGGCGAACGACTTCAAGAACATCGCCGGCGTCAAGGACGCGACCGGCAAGGTCGAGCGCGTGTCCGAACAGCGCATCACCTGCGGAACCGATTTCATCCAGCTTTCCGGCGAGGATGCCTCCGCACTCGGCTTCAACGCCCATGGCGGCGTCGGCGCCATCTCGGTGACGTCGAATGTCGCGCCGCGCCTCTGCGCGGAGTTCCAGGAGGCGACGCTCGCCGGCGACGGCAAGACGGCGCTCGAGTTGCAGGACCGTTTGATGCCGCTGCACAAGGCGCTGTTCATCGAGCCGGGCGTGTCCGGCGCAAAATATGCACTGTCGCGTCTCGGCAAGCTGGAAAACGTGCTGCGTTCGCCGTTGATGACGGTCGAGGACGCCACCGCTGAAAAGATCGACGCGGCGATGAAGCATGCCGGCTTGATAAATTAGGTGGATCAGCCCACTTCAGCGTCATGAACCAGGTCAGAAAAGCCGATCCCAACAACAAGACCGTCGCCGAGAATCGCAAGGCGCGGTTTTCCTATGAGGTCCTCGACACCGTCGAGACCGGCTTGATGCTGACCGGCACCGAGGTGAAATCTCTGCGCGGCGGGCAGGCCAACATCCAGGATTCCTACGCCTCGGTCGAGGGCGGCGAGTTGTGGCTGATCAATTCCTATCTGCCGGAATATCTTCAGGCCAACCGCTTCAATCATGAGCCGCGCCGCCGCCGCAAGCTTCTGGTCAGCAAGCGGGAACTCTCCCGCATGTCGCAGAGCGTCGACCGCGAGGGCATGACGCTCATCCCGCTGAAGATTTACTTCAACGATCGGGGCCGGGCGAAACTCCTGCTCGCCGTGGCGCGCGGCAAGAAATTGCACGACAAGCGCGAGACCGAGAAGCAGCGCGACTGGAACCGCGAGAAAGGCCGCCTGCTCAAGGAGCGGGGGTAGGCCGTCACGTTGCTCCCGGTGCGACTCCCTTGCGTGAAAGCGGCTCTTATGTGAAGAGCGTGACTGTCGCTGCCGGGGGGCTAACATGCGTCTGTTCATCTTTCTTTTTTGCCTGCTTTCTTCAATTGCATCGGCATATTCTGCGGAAAGCCGCGAGGCGTTCGCCGCCCGCCTTCAAAAACACGTCGACGCCGTTCGCTACGATCCCATCGTGCGTCAATCGGCCGGCAGGTTGGACGCAAAGCTGATCAAGGTTGCGTTCGCTGTTGGTGCGGACGGAAAGATCCAGAGGGTGAAAATCGTTTCGAGCCCCATGTCGAGAGAGTTGAATGTTTACATCGTAAGGGCATTCGAACGCCTCGATCCAATCAAGAATGTTCCGGCTTCCATTCCACTTTCGTTTCAAGTGTCGCTGAGCATTGGCGGTAAATGATACGAGTTGACAGCTGTCAACTTTAACGGCTGGGTGCGTCCTTCGAGGCTCGCCCTTCGAGGATTTGGCTTCGGTTTTCGGTGTCCTGCGGGCTCGCACCTCGGAATGAGGGCGGTCGGCGCGGGGCGGGGAGCCAAGTGGCGTCCCCGAACCGACTGATCGGTGCCGGCCGGCTTTGTCCACCGCCCCAAAAACGCTGCTGAAAAAATAGTCGGACCGCGCGCAATCGGCCAACGGTTTTGGCGCGCGCAGGCGTGGCTGCGCGGCAGCGGACAAAGCTGTTCTGTCGCAAGACTTGTAGGTCATGAGCTGTCGGGGTGCTCCAGCGTCCACAGCGCCAGCCCGTGCAGATCGTCCAGAGTGCGGTCGACCTCACGGGCGTGGCGCGAGCCGGGCGACCGCAAGCCCGGCGGCGGCCCGCCGCGCAGCGGCGACAGGCGATGAAACGCGCCGCGCCGCGGCCGCTGACGCCAGCGCACGAAGCGCCGGGCCTGGCGCGGCAGATCGTCGAGCGCGCGGCCAAGCGCTGCCAGCCTGAGCCGCAGGCGGTCGGCATCGAGCGGATCGTCTGGCAGCGGGGCGGGTCGGGCCGGGATAAGCGAGGACGCCTCGAAGCCGAAGCCGAAGCCGCGAATACGGGGCACGATAGCCGACCGCGACGGCTTTTGCCGGGGCAGGCGCAGCGGATCGAGCAGCGGAAGGGCCATGGACTGAGGCGCGGGGCGGAGCGGGATGGCACCTTTCGGCATCACGATGCCGGTGCCGCCGGGCGCGCGCAGGAAGGCGGAGTGTTGCTGCGAAGTTCCAAGACGCGGGCGCGGCGGTGGCACAATCATGCCGCGCGCGGCAAGAATGATCAGCCGTCGTGCCGCCGCCTCGGCGGGACGCAGCAGCCGGAGAATGGCGCGATGCAGATGGCGCGGCAGAGTGTTTTGGCCAACATCCGTGCCGGCCGTATGGTGGCTTTCGCCAGCCGCAACCGTCATGCCGGCCATGGCGACGAGCAAAGCGAGCAGCCGCTTGAGCGCTGCCTGATGCTTGTCGATCGCCCCTGCCCAATCCATCGCCGCCTCCTTTCGTCGTTCAAGGCGGTGGGAGTGTATGGCGGGGGTGGAGAGTGTGGATAAACCGTGGGCGATTTCAGCGCCCGCTCTTCACTCTCCCCCACCAAGGGGAGATAGCGCCGGCATCGACGCCCCCTTCTCCCCTTGCGGGAGAAGGTGCCCCGAAGGGGCGGATGAGGGGTGCTGGAAGAAACGAGGCGATGGAGGACCGGGAAGCTCGTGCATTGGCGCGCAATACGCAGCCTCTCACTCCGTCCATCACCCCTCATCCGACCTCGCTTTCGCTGCGCTCGGCTCGGCCACCCCCGGCCCTCCGCTTGGGCTCCGGGCGTTCATCGCTTCAATCGACAAATCGTTGTCGATTGATCGGCTTCGCCGACCGCTCTTCACCCCGCAGGGGGAGAAGGGATGGCGTTACATGCTCGCCACCGGAATTCAAAGTCATGGCGGTAGTGCGTCGTCAGCGCCGACGCCCCCTTCTCCCCTTGCGGGAGAAGGTGCCCCGAAGGGGCGGATGAGGGGTGCTGGAAGAAACGAGGCGGTGCAGGAAGGGGAAGCTCGGTGCATCGGCGTGCGTACTCTCCAGCCTCTCACTTCGTCCAACACCCCTCATCCGTCGCCTGTCTTTCGCTCTCTGCGTTCGCTCAAGGGCGACACCTTCTCCCGCAAGGGGAGAAGGGGGGCGCTCCTTTCTGCCTTCGCAGGTGTATCTCGTCGATCGATCAGCTTCGCTGACCGCTCTTCACCCTGCAAGGGGAGAAGGAGGCGTCGGCGCTGACGGCGCACTACCGCCAGGGCTGCAAAGTTCGGTCGCGTGTAAAGGCGACGATGGTATCGCAGACCGAGTTCATCTCCCGCAGCACCTCGTGGTTCCAGAACCGCAACACGCGAAAGCCTTGGGCTTGCAGGTCGGCGGAACGTCGGCGGTCGTGATCGGACATCGCGTGCTGGGAGCCGTCGATCTCGATGATCAGCATCGCCTCCGCACAAAGAAAATCGGCGACGTATCGCCCGACCGGAACCTGCCGCCGCACCTTGATGCCGTTCAGCCGCCGCCCGCGCAATTCCTGCCACAGCCGCTCCTCGGCTTCGGTCATGTCGCGCCGAAGCGTTTTGGCGAACCGGCGCTTTTCGGGCGGAACAGGCTGATGCGGCATGGCAGGATTTTACCGCCGCGTTTTCAGAAGAAAAGAGGCTGAAACCCGCGCCTCTTCCTTCTCCCGCAAGGGGAGAAGGGGGCGTCGGCGCTGACGAGGCACTACCGCCAGGGCTCCGACCGCTCTTCACTCCCGCAAGGGGAGAAGGGGGCGTTCCTTATCGCCTTCGCTGCGCTCGGCTGCACCCGAGAATGACGAAGGCGCGGGGCCAGGCAGAATGAGGCGCTTTGCCATCCTGAACGAGAAACGGAGCCTTACTCTGCCAGAAACTCAGCAATATCGGCGAAGACCTTGACGAACATGTCTTCGGTCAGCACGCCGGTGTTGGTGTTGTAGCGCGAGCAGTGATAGCTCGAAAACAGCGTGACCGGTCCTGCCTGATAGCGTCCGCCGTGCTTGAAGGGCATGGCCGCGACGCGCTGCCCCAGCGCCCGCACCGTCGACTGATGGCCGATGGAGCCAAGCGCCAGAATGGCCCTGAGATTTGGGAAGCTGGCGATGGTGGGAACCAGAAAATTGCGGCAGGTGGCAATTTCGGCGCCGACCGGCTTGTTTTCGGGCGGCACGCAGCGAACCGCATTGGTGATGGCGGTGCCGACGAGTTTCAGGCTGTCGTCGGGCCGTGCCTCGAAGCGGCCGCGCGCGAAACCAAAACGGATCAAGGTGGCGTAGAGCAGATCCCCGGCATAGTCGCCGGTGAAGGGACGCCCAGTGCGGTTGGCGCCGCGCAGCCCAGGCGCAAGCCCGACGACGAGAAAGCGCACGCTCTCGGCACCTTCGGGCGGCAGGAAGGTGGGAACGGGCGCGTTGTGCCATTCCGGTTCGCGTTCGCGCCAGGCTGCGATGAACTCGTGCAGGCGGGGGCAGAGCGGGCAGTCGCGGTCGGGCTCCGGAACGTGCCTGCCAAGCAGGACGTCAGGCATCAATAGTCGTCTTCCTCGCTGGGAGCAGCGGGTTCGGAGCGACGTGCCGGCCGTTCGGACGGGTCGCGCCCGACTTCGCCTTTCAGGGTCATGAGATCGACGAAATGGTCGGCCTGGCGACGCAAATCGTCGGAGATCATCGGCGGTTGCGAGGCCATGGTCGAGACGATGGACACCTTGCGGCCGCGACGCTGCAGCGCTTCGACGAGGGTGCGGAAATCGCCGTCGCCCGAGAAGATGACGTAGTGATCGACGACATCGGCCAGTTCAAGCGCATCGACGGCCAGCTCGATATCCATATTGCCCTTGATCTTGCGCCGGCCGGCCGCGTCGGTAAATTCCTTGGCAGGCTTGGTGACGACCTGGAAGCCATTATAGTCGAGCCAGTCGATCAAGGGACGGATCGAAGAATATTCCTGATCCTCAACCAGCGCGGTGTAGTAATAAGCGCGCAGCAGATAGCCGCGTTTCTGGAAGCTGGACAGCAATTTGCGATAGTCTATGTCGAAACCGAGCGCCCGAGACGTTGCGTAGAGATTGGCGCCGTCGATGAACAACGCGATTTTCTCTCTCTGGTCGAACATCGAAAAGGTCCTTCTCGCAATGAATGGTCTGGCAATGGTCGTCACTATAGGCCGCAAGCCGCTTATGACACCATCTATAGTTGGAAGCGGGCGTGACAATAGGTCTCCCAGGCCCGAATCGCTGTTGTAAACAGCGATATCCGCAGCGAAGTTTGCTTTTCGAAGCTCAGGAAGACGCAAGACGCGGTTCCTCGCTGCGCCAAAGACTTGTCTTGGCGGGCCTTTCAGGTTATGGAGCCCGTCAGTTTCCCGATAAATCCATGCATGAAAGGGGCATTCCATGGCCCGCGTAACCGTTGAAGACTGCATTGACAAGGTCGACAACCGCTTCGAGCTCGTGCTTCTGGCCGGCCACCGCGCCCGCATGATCTCGCAGGGTGCGCAGATCAGCATTCCGCGCGACAACGACAAGAACCCGGTGGTCGCGCTGCGCGAAATCGCCGACGAGACCCTGTCGCCCGACGATCTCAAGGAAGACCTGATCCATTCGCTGCAGAAGCATGTCGAGGTCGACGAGCCCGAGGCCGATGCGCCCGAGATTCCGGACCAGGCGACCGCCGCCGCAGTCACTGCCGATGTCGAGGAAGAAGAGAACATCACCTTCGACCGCATGACGGAAGAAGATCTGCTTGCCGGCATCGAGGGGCTTGTTGCTCCAGAAAAGAGCGACGACTACTAGCTTGGAAACAGCGTGAGGGCGGCCTGCACATGGCGGTTTCTGCGCTTCCGGTGCTCACGTACCTGAAAGTACGCTCCGCTCCGGTTCTCGAAACCGCCATTTTCGTCACGCCCTGACGCGTTTCCGAGCGGGCGGCGCGTGTAAGCCCGCTTCGGCCTTTTGTTACGGCAGTTTCGTGGCTATCTATGACATGCGCTGCAAGTTATTGCGGCGCATGATTCATTTCGGTCCCGGGGTTTGCAGCGATGATGCGTCAGTATGAGCTTGTCGAGCGCGTTCAGCGCTACAAGCCTGACGTCAACGAAGCCTTGCTCAACAAGGCTTATGTCTATGCGATGCAGAAGCATGGCCATCAGCGCCGCGCCTCTGGCGATCCCTATTTTTCACATCCGCTCGAAGTCGCCGCCATCCTGACGGACATGCATATGGACGAGGCCACGGTGGCCGTCGCCCTGTTGCACGACACGATCGAGGATACATCGGCCACCCGCCAGGAGATCGACGAACTGTTCGGTCCCGACATCGGCAAGCTGGTGGAGGGACTGACCAAGCTCAAGAAGCTCGATCTCGTCTCCAAGAAGGCCGAGCAGGCGGAGAATTTGCGCAAGCTTCTGCTCGCCATTTCCGAAGATGTGCGCGTGCTTCTGGTCAAGCTGGCCGACCGGCTGCACAACATGCGCACATTGCATCACGTTCCCGACAGCAAGCGGCTGCGCATCGCCGAAGAGACGATGGACATTTATGCACCGCTGGCCGGCCGCATGGGCATGCAGAGCATGCGCGAGGAGCTGGAAGAACTCGCCTTCCGCTATGTCAACCCGGACGCCTACAGGACCGTCACCGAGCGGCTTGAAGAGATATTCGCGCGCAACCAGGGCGTGGTCGACGAGATCACCGAGCTTCTGGCCGATCTGTTCGAAAAGAGTGGCATCCAGGCTTCGGTGAAGAGCCGGCGCAAGAAGGCCTGGTCGGTGTTCCGCAAGATGGAGACCAAGTCGCTCTCCTTCGAGCAACTGTCCGATCTGTTCGGCTTCCGCGTCGTCGTCGACAACGTCGAGGACTGCTACCGCGCGCTCGGCGTGATCCATCAGCGCTGGTCGATGGTGCCGGGGCGCTTCAAGGACTACATCTCGACACCCAAGCAGAACGACTACCGCTCCATCCACACCACCATCGTCGGCCCGTCGCGCCAGCGCATCGAGCTGCAGATACGCACCGCGCAGATGAACAAGGTCGCCGAATATGGCGTGGCCGCGCATTCGATCTACAAGGACGGGATCAAGCCGAACGGGGCCGCGCATACCCTGTCCAACGAGACCAACGCCTATGCCTGGCTGCGGCGGACGATCGAGCAACTGACCGACGGGGACAACCCGGAGGATTTCCTGGAAAACACCAAGCTGGAACTGTTCCAGGACCAGGTGTTCTGTTTCACGCCCAAGGGCATGCTGATCGCGCTGCCGCGGGGTGCCACGCCCATCGACTTCGCCTATGCGGTTCACACCGAGGTGGGCGATACCTGCGTCGGCGCCAAGGTCAACGGCCGTGTCATGCCGCTGATGACGGAGCTGAAGAATGGCGACGAGGTTGAGATCATCCGCTCCAAGGCGCAGGTGCCGCCAGCGGCGTGGGAATCGGTCGTGGTCACCGGCAAGGCGCGCTCGGCGATCCGCCGCGCCACCAAGAATGCCATCCGCAAGCAGTATTCCGGCCTTGGCCTGCGCATTCTGGAGCGCGCCTTCGAGCGCAGCGGCAAGAAGTTCTCCAAGGAGAGCCTGAAGACGGTGCTGCACCGGCTGGCGCGCAAGGACATCGAGGACGTGCTGACCACGGTCGGCCGGGGCGAATTGGCATCCAACGATGTGCTGCGCGCGCTCTATCCCGATTACAAGGACGAGCGCGCCGCCCAGCCGCAGCGTCCGCGCGAAGAAGGCTGGTCGAAGATCCGCGACGCGGCGGGCATGCTGTTCCAGATTCCGGGCCTGTCGTCGGCCTCGCCGTCGCGGGCCGCTGCCCGCGAGGCGGCGGGCGCGGTGCCGATCCGCGGCGTGCGGGGCGACCTGCCGGTGCGCTTCGCCCCGGAAGGGGCCGTGCCGGGCGACCGCATCGTCGGCATCCTGCAGCCGGGCTCGGGCATTACGATTTATCCCATCCAGTCGCCCTCGCTGACCGCCTTCGACGACCAGCCCGAACGCTGGATCGATGTCCGCTGGGACCTCGAGGAAGGCTCGAAGGAGCGCTTTCCCGCGCGGGTTTCGGTGACGGCGATCAACGCGCCCGGCTCGCTCGCCGACATCGCCCAGGTGATGGCGGCCAACGATGCCAACATCCACAATCTCTCGATGATCCGCACCGCGCCCGATTTCACCGAAATGCTGGTCGATCTCGAAGTGTGGGACCTCAAGCATCTCAACCGGCTGCTGTCGCAGCTCAAGGACAATTCGAGCGTCAGCGAAGCGCGGCGCGTCAATGGCTGACGAGGGGACAGACTGCCGATGAACACCGACGACGTTCTGGAGATTTTTCGCGACGCGGGGGCGGTGCTGGAAGGGCATTTTATCTTAACGTCCGGCCTGCGCAGTCCCGTCTTCCTGCAGAAGGCGCGGGTCTTCATGCATGCCGACAAGACCGAGACGCTGTGCAAGGCGCTGGCCGAAAAGATCCGGGAGCAGGTGCCGGGCCAGATCGACTATGTCGTTGGTCCCGCCATCGGCGGCCTGATCCCGGCCTATGAGACGTCGCGTCATCTGGGCGTTCCGGCGATCTGGGTCGAGCGCGAGCAGGGCACGTTCCGCCTGCGCCGATTCGAGATCGAACAAAGCGCCCGCGTCGTCATCGTCGAGGACATCGTCACCACCGGCCTGTCGATCCGCGAGACCATCGAATGTTTGAAGGCGCTGGGCGCGGAGGTCGTGGCGGCGGCCTGCATCATCGACCGTTCGGCCGGCAAGAGCGATGTCGGCGTGCCGCTGGTAGCACTCGCCGAATACGAGGTTCCGGCCTATCCGGCCGACGCGCTGCCGCCGGAACTGGCAGCCCTGCCGGCGGTGAAGCCCGGCAGCCGGAACATGTGAGCGCGGCATGATCCTCGGCATTGGCAGCGACCTGATCGACATCCGCCGCATCGAGCGCTCGCTGGAGCGCTATGGCGAGCGCTTCATCCAGCGCATCTTCACCGATGTCGAACAGGCCAAGTCCGAAGGCCGCAGGGGGAGGGCGGCGTCCTATGCCAAGCGCTTCGCCGCTAAGGAAGCCTGCTCGAAGGCGCTCGGCTCGGGAATCTCCGACGGCGTGTTCTGGCGCGACATGGGTGTCGTCAACCTGCCTGGCGGTCGGCCGACCATGGAACTGTCGGGCGGGGCGGAGACGCGGCTGCGCTCGATGCTTCCCGCAGGCCACCGCGCCGTGGTGCATCTGACCATCACCGACGATTTCCCGCTCGCGCAGGCATTCGTGATCATCGAGGCTTTGCCCGTCGAACAAGCGCCATGATCCTGCGATTGGTGCAGCGCATGCTGAGGCGTTGCCCTGCGCGCGCCAACCCCTTATATCAACGCGACTGAAATCGAGAACGAGATGAGCGTGGCGGACAAAACGCAGAAGAAATCGGGCGGCCTCGGCGAGACCGTCAGCGTCATCGTGCAGGCCTTGCTGCTGGCTCTGGTGATCCGCACGCTGCTGTTCCAGCCGTTTTCGATTCCCTCCGGTTCGATGCGGCCGACGCTTCTGGAAGGCGACTATCTGTTCGTCACCAAATGGGCCTACGGCTATTCGCACTATTCGTTGCCGTTCTCGCCCAACCTGTTTTCGGGACGCATCTTCGGCAGCGATCCTGCGCGCGGCGATGTCGCCGTGTTCAAGTATCCGCCCGATCCGTCGCTCGACTACATCAAGCGCGTGATCGGCCTGCCGGGCGATCGCGTGCAGATGCGCGAGGGCGTGCTCTACATCAATGGCGAAGCGGTCAAGCGCGAGAAGGTCGGCGAGATCAACAATCCCGACGTGACCGAGGAAAGGCGCCCGGTCGACGTTTATCGCGAAACGCTTCCAAACGGCGTGTCCTACGATACGCTCGACCTGTCGCCGAACGGCTCCTACGACAACACGCGCGAATTCGTGGTGCCCGAGGGCAACTTCTTCATGATGGGCGACAACCGCGACAACTCGTCCGACAGCCGCGTCTTCGGCTTCGTGCCGGCTGAAAACCTCGTCGGCCGCGCCAACATCATCTTCTTCTCCATCGCCGACAAGTCGAGCCCGCTGGCGATCTGGAACTGGCCGTCGGATATGCGTGCATCGCGCCTGCTGAATGTCGTAAGATAAGACATGACAGCGAAACGGCTGACAGCAACCGAGCTCGCCGACATCCTCGCCGAGCGCACGGGACACGTGTTCAACGATCCAAAGCGGCTGCAGCGCGCGCTGACCCATGGCAGTGCGCGCAGCGCGCATGCGGGCGTCGATTATGAGCGCTTCGAGTTTCTGGGCGACCGGGTGCTCGGCCTGATGGTGGCCGACATGCTGCTGGAGGGTTTCCCGGATGCCGCCGAGGGCGAGCTGTCGCGCCGGCTCAACGCACTGGTCAATGCGGAAGCGCTGGCTGCGATCGCCGACGAGATCGGCCTTCCCGACCTGATCCGGGCCGGCAGCGAAGTGCGCAGCCTGGCCGAACGCAAGCTGGTGAACCTGCGCGCCGACGCGTTGGAATCGCTGATCGCCGTTCTCTATCTCGACGGCGGCATCGAGGCTGCCCGCGCCTTCATCCACACATATTGGAAGCCGCGCGCCAAGGCAGTTGGTGCGGCCCGCCGCGACCCCAAGACCGAATTGCAGGAATGGGCGCACCAGGCGGCGGCGGTGACGCCGACCTACGCGATTACCGGACGCAAGGGGCCGGACCACGACCCGGTTTTCACCGTCGAGGTGAAGGTGGGAAAGTTCCCGCCCGGACTGGGCGAGGGGCGCTCCAAGCGTGAAGCAGAGCAGGCAGCGGCCGCGGCAATCCTGCTGCGCGAGGGCGTCTGGAAAAACGAGGAAATCCTATCGTGACAGAACAGCCGGAACAGGCGACCACCCGCTCGGGTTTCGTCGCGCTCATCGGCGCTCCGAACGCCGGCAAGTCAACGCTGGTCAACCAGCTCGTCGGCGCCAAGGTGTCGATCGTCACCCACAAGGTGCAGACCACGCGCGCCATCGTGCGCGGCATCGCCACCCATGACACCGCGCAGATCGTCTTCGTCGATACGCCCGGCATCTTCAGGCCGCGCCGCCGTCTCGACGAAGCGATGGTAACGACAGCCTGGGGCGGTGCGCGCGACGCCGACGTGGTGCTGGTGCTGATCGACGCGGAGCGCGGCATCAAGGGCGACGCGGATGCGATCCTCGAACGGCTCAAGGATGTGCGCCAGCCCATGGTCCTGATTCTCAACAAGGTCGACCGGGTGCGGCCCGAGGCGCTTTTGACGCTGACGCAGACGGCCAATGAGCGCGTGCCGTTCAAGCGCACCTTCATGGTCTCGGCGCTGACCGGTTCGGGCTGCAAGGATTTGCTCGACTATCTGGCGGCCGAATTGCCGCTCGGTCCGTGGTACTATCCGGAAGACCAGATTTCCGACCTGCCGATGCGCCAACTCGCCGCCGAGATCACGCGCGAAAAGCTGTATCTGCGTCTGCATCAGGAACTGCCCTATTCGTCCCATGTCGAAACCGAAAAGTGGGAAGAGAAAAAGGACGGCTCGGTGCGCATCGAGCAGGTCATCTTTGTCGAGCGCGACAGTCAGAAGAAGATCGTGCTGGGCCACAAGGGCGAAACCATCCGCGCCATCGGCCAATCCGCGCGCAAGGAGATCGGCGACATCCTCGAACAGACAGTTCACCTGTTCCTGTTCGTCAAGGTCCGCGAGAACTGGGGCGACGATCCCGAGCGCTATCGCGAGATGGGACTGGATTTCCCGAAGTGAGGTGAGGTGAGGTCGGGCCGGGACGGATCGGTGGTTTGTGCATAACCTTCACATGCGCCGCATTCCTTCGCGCCCCCCTCTGTCCTGCAGGACAGAGGGGGGCGACGTAGAGCTCGGCGCTGCAAGCCCTTAACCTCCCGCACGCTTCCGGGTCCTGCGGGCATGGTCCAAAATCTCTGCCATCCTGCTGCGCCAGTCCGGGCCGTTGTCTTTAAAAAAGGCCAACGTATCGGGATCAAGCCGCAAGGTTACTGCCTGCTTCGGCTTCTCTACCTTTGGCCTGCCGCGCGCGCGCTGGAGGCTTTCGTAAAGGTCTGGCAACACGTCCTTGAGTGGCTTGGCACCTGCAAGCTCCTGTGCTGTCAGGGGGCGTTCGATTTCAGGGTCAGGACCGATCAACGCGCCAGTTGCATCATCTACCCACCAGCCGTCAGCGTCCCGATGGACGCCGCCCGCCGATATAATCGCCTGCATCTCGCGATTATAAGTCTCCCATCGACGGTGCATCTCTGCCTCGTCTTCGGGGCCGTCTCCCAAATCCTTTGTGACGAAGCTGGGCCATTTTTTGGTCATAGCCGGTTCCTTTCACCGTGACTGGCGCGGCGCATGGAGATGACGGAGAGAGCTTCCGAACCGAGCGGCTTGAACACGACGGCTAAAACGATCTGACCGTCGAGTTCGCCGATGGCAAGAAATCGGTTCTCCTTCGCGGGCTTAATGTTCGCAGATAGGAAGAACTCGAACGACAGATTGCTGAAGTCCAAACCATGCTTAGCCAGATTGTGTTTCCGCTTCGGCTCATCCCACACGATCTTCATGATTATTTGTACACCAAAAATAGGCTAGCAGCATAGAAAAACAAGATTAGCGTCGGCAAAGCGACCTTGATTTTGCCTCGTGCGCCGTGAAAGGCTTCGGCCATGGAATGGCGCGACGAAGGAATCATCCTCGGCACCCGCAGGCATGGCGAAACCAGTGCGATATTGGAGGTCATGACGCGGGCGCATGGCCGGCATCTCGGCATGGTCAAGGGCGGACGGTCACGCCGGCAGCAGCCGCTGCTGCAGCCGGGAAATCGCGTCGAGCTGATCTGGCGCGCGCGGCTGGACGAGCATCTCGGACTGTTCCAGGCCGAATCGCTGGAATCCAATGCCGCGCGGCTCATCGACAGCGCCATCGCCGTCTATGGCCTGCAGACGCTGGCCGCGCACCTGCGGCTTCTGCCCGAGCGCGATCCACACGCGGCACTTTATGAAACGCTGTCGGTGATGCTGGCGCATCTCGACGATCCGCATCTCGCCGGCGAACTGATGGTTCGCTTCGAGCTGATGGTGCTGGAGGAGCTGGGCTTCGGCCTCGATCTCAGCGAATGCGCAGCCACCGGCTCGCGGCAGGATCTGGTCTATGTGTCGCCGAAATCCGGCCGCGCCGTATCGCGGGCTGCGGGTGCGCCTTGGCGCGACAGGATGCTGGCGCTGCCGGGGTTTCTTGCCGTCACCGCAGGGAGGGGAGCTGCGCTGAACGATGTCGAGGACGCATTCCGGCTGACGGCGTTCTTCTTCACGCGCCACGTCTACGAACCGCGCGGCATGCAGCAGCCCGATGCGCGGGCCGGCTTTCTGGCCGCGCTGCGCAAGCATCATGCCGCGCCTGCGTCCCACCATGGAGAGAGCGCTGCATGAGCGAAGTCGAACTGTTCCCCGGCTATGTGTCCCGTCTCGGTCTCGGCACCATTCCGCACGAAGACGTCGAAACATATACCGGACTGGAGATGTTGCGGCGGCTGATTGCCGGGCTCTACCCCGCGCCGCCGATCTCGGCGATTATGAATTTCGGTCTGTCCGAGGCGGAGGAGGGCAGGGTCGTGTTTCGCGGGCTTCCCGGCGCGCAGCATCTCAATCCGCTTGGCGGGGTGCATGGCGGCTGGGCGGCGACGCTGCTCGATTCGGCGCTGGGGTGCGCCGTGCACTCCATGCTCGACAAGGGCGAGGCCTATACAACCGCCGAGTTCAAGGTGAACCTGACCCGGCCGATTTCTCCGAAAACCGGTGAGGTTGTCTGCGAGGGCAGGGTGATCCATAAGGGGCGCACGCTTGCGGTCTCGGAAGCGACGCTGAAGGACGGCAGCGGCAAGCTTCTCGCCTTCGGTACCGAGACCTGCTCCATTTTCCCGATCGGGAAGCTTGCCGCACGCTGAGGGGCGCTGCCATGTTCGAAGGCCTGATCGGCTTTATCCTCGTCCTTGTGCCTCTCGTTCTGGTGTTGCGCCTGCGCAACCGCGTCGGTCTGCTGGAACGCGAACTCGGCGCGCTGAGAAGCCTGGTGCTGTCGGGCGCGGTCGCGGCCAAGCCGGCTGTGGAAGAGGCAAAAGCCGTCGAAACGCAGCGGCCTGAATCCACGGACATGCAAGAACCGTCGCTGCTGGAAGCCGAAACACCGGTTGCCGTGGAAGCTCCCGAGGCAGTCAGTAGTGATCCGCAGCCGGTGGCCGACAGCCCCTGGGAACAGGCGGCTGCGGCATCGGTCCCAGCCGAAACGGTGGCGGCCAAGCCCGATATCGAAACAGCGCTCGGCACGCGCTGGGCGGTCTGGGTCGGCGGTGTGGCGCTGGCGCTGGGCGGTGTGTTCCTCGTGCGCTATTCCATCGAGGCCGGCTATTTCGGGCCCGCCGCGCGGCTGACGCTGGCGGCCCTCTTTGGCCTCGTGCTGATCGGCGGCGGCGAATTCATCCGCCGCACGGGCTTCAAGGTGCCCGTGCAGGGTGCCGCGGCAGCCTATATTCCCGCCATCCTGACGGCGGCGGGCGCGTTCACGCTGTTCGGCGTGGTCTATGCGGCTTATGGCGTCTACGGCTTCCTTGGCCCGGTCCCGGCCTTCCTGCTGATGGGCCTGATCGGCGTCGCCACCATAGCCGCCTCGCTGGTGCATGGCAGGGCGCTGGCGGGTGTCGGCCTGCTCGGCTCCTTCGTTACGCCGATGCTGGTCGATTCGCAGGCGCCCAATGTCTGGGCGCTGTTCGGCTATCTGGCGATCGTGCTGGCGGCGACGGCGGTCATCGCGCGCATGCGCAGTTGGTCCTTCCTCATGGCCGCGGCCTTTGTCGGCACCGGTCTCTGGACGCTGCTCTATATCGGCAACGCGGCAGCGCTTTCTGTGCCCGCGGTTCTGTTCATGACGCTGGTCAGCCTGGCGCTGCTGCTGGGCGTGTGGCTGACGCGGCGCGCGCCGTTCGCCGTACCGGGCAAGCCGGACGCGCCGTCCATCGCCGTCGCTTTCCTGCTGGCGCTGGCCGCAATTTCACTCTTCATCGACAGTCGCGCGGTCAGCCTGCTGAGTCCGCTGGGCGCTGCCGTGCTGATCCTGGCGATGGTGGGCGGGGCGCTCTATCGTGGCCGTGCGCTGCCCTTGCTGCATGGTGCTGGCGCGGCCGTGGTGCTGATCTATCTGCGCTATGTGCTGGGCGGCGTGTCACCGGCGGTTGACACCTTGGTCGGCGGGCCGGCCTATCTCGCCATGGGCGACAGTTTGCGCTGGCTGGGCCTTTTGTTCGGCGCGGTCTTTCCGGCAGCCGGCTTCTGGAGCGCGCGGCGAATGGTGGCCGAACAGCCGCTGTTGGCCGCCAACTGGTCGGCCTGGGCGGTGATCGCTCCGTTCGCAGTCGCCACCTGCCTGTGGCTCGGCTTCGGCAATATCGACCGCGACCTGTTCTATGCCGCCGTCATGCTGGTGCTGGCGCTCGCCTTTGCCGCCGGTGGGGAATGGGTCGCGCGCGCCGAACATCCGCCGCTGTCGGGCGGCGTCGCCGTTTCCATCGCCCTGGGAGGGGCGGCCGTGGCTGCCGTTGTCATGCTGCACATGGCCTTCGGTTCGGGCTTGACCACCGTGTTCTGCGGCGTGCTCGCGGCGGTGCCCGCGCTTGCGACGCGGCAGCGCGCCTATCCGGTGCTGGGCTGGCTGAGTGCCGCGCTCGCGGTCGTGGTCATCGGCCGCATCGCACTCGACCCGACCATCGTCGGTGCGGACCGGTTGTCGACCACGCCGGTCTTCAACTGGCTGCTTTTGGGCTATGGCGTCCCGGCGCTTGCCTTCCTCGCCGCCGCCTGGCAGCTCCGGCGCACCGCCGACGGACGCCCGCGTCTGATCATGGAGGCGGCGACGGCTCTGCTGTCGCTGCTGACGGTGGCGATGCTGGTGCGGCATGCGATGAATGGCGGCGTCATCACCTCAAGCGCGCCGACGCTTGCCGAACAGGCGATCTACACGCTTCTGGCGCTGGGCAGCGGCGGCATCATGGTGTCGCTCGACATGCGCTCGCCGAGTTCGGTGCTGCGCTACGGTTCGCTCGGCATGGGCGTGGTGTCGGCCGCTTTCATCGCGATCCAGCATTTCGGGCTGCTCAACCCGCTGTTCACCGGTGAATCGACCGGGCGCATCCCGGTCTTCAATTTGCTGTTCCTCGGTTATCTGCTGCCGGCCGTGGCGGCGGCGGGACTGGCCTGGTATGCGCGCGACAAGCGGCCGAAATGGTATTCGGCGATGCTGGCGGCGATGGCCTCGCTGCTGGTCTTCGCCTACGCGACGCTGTCGGTGCGCCGTCTGTTCAAGGGCGAGTATATCGGCAGTTGGGCCGGGCTGGAGCCGTGGGAGACATATTCCTACTCGGCACTGTGGCTGATCATGGGCGTCGGGCTGTTGGTGGCCGGCGTGCAGATGAAGTCGCAGGTGCTGCGCATCGCCTCCGCGGCCCTCATCGTCGTTTCGGTGGCGAAGGTCTTCCTGTTCGACATGTCCGAACTTGAAGGCGTGCTGCGTGCGCTGTCCTTCATCGGGCTCGGCGCGGTGCTGATCGGGATCGGGTTGTTCTATCAGAAGCTGCTCACACGGGCGGCGCGGTAGAATTCGCGTGAGGGCGTGCGAGCGTGCTGCCCGTCAATCGAACAGCCTACTCCGCCGGCACCAGAGCCGAACGGTCGATGGGCCGCTCCTTGATCGGCATATGAACCGCCGCGGCGAACAGCCCCAGCGCCACGCCGAGCCACCAGACGGGGTCGTAGGAGCCAAACTGGTCGTAGAGATAGCCGCCAAGCCAGACGCCGAGGAACGAGCCGATCTGGTGGGAGAAGAACACCACGCCCGCGAGCATGCCGAGATGCCGCGTGCCGAACATGATCGCCACAAGCCCGTTCGTCGGCGGCACGGTCGACAGCCACAACAGCCCCATGGCGACGGCGAAGATGATGACCGTTGTCGGTGTCTGCGGAATCAGCAGGAACACTGTGACGACGATCGAGCGCCCAATATAGATCCATGCCAGGAAGGCCGGCTTCGAATAGCGCTGTCCGATAAAGCCGGCTGCGAGCGAGCCGATGATGTTGAAGAAGCCGATCAGCGCCAACGCGATGACGGCATAGCGGGCGTCGATGCCGAGGTCGCGGATATAGGCGGGGAAGTGCGCGGTGATGAAGGCCACCTGGAAGCCGCAGACGAAGAAGCCCGAGGTCAACAGCACATAGCTGCGGTGGCCGAGCGCTTCGCGCAGGGCGGCCGATGCGGATTGCTCGATGTCGGTCTGCGCGATCCTGCCGGTCTTGGAGTTGCCGGCCAACGGGATGGCAAGCAGCGGGATGACCAGCATGGCGATGCCCAGATAGACCAGCGTGTCCGACCAGCCATAAGCGTCGATCAGGCCCTGGCTGATGGGCGCGAACAGGAACATGCCGGCTGAGCCCGCCGCCGTGCCAAGGCCGAAGACGAGACTGCGATTCTCGGCCGAGACGTTTCGGGCGAAAGCCGACAGCACGATGCTGAAAGAGCCGGCGGCGACGCCGAGGCCGACCAGGATGCCGCCGCTGATATGCAGCATCGTGGTGCTCTCGGCATGCGCCATCAGGATCAGGCCGGAGGAATAGAGGATGGCGGAGACGACGAGCACCCGCCAGGTACCGAACTTGTCGGCAATGGCGCCAAAGAAAGGCTGGCCAATGCCCCAGAACAGGTTCTGCAGAGCCATTGCGAGGCCGAAGGTGGTGCGGTCCCAGCCGCGTTCGGCGAGCATTGGAAGCTGGAAGAAGCCCATGGCCGAGCGCGGCCCGAAGGTCAAACCGGCGATGATGCAGCCGCATATGACCAGAAGCCAGGGAATGCCGCGTGCCTGCCGCGCCGGTACTGCCATCACCATCTTGGGAGTCTCCATCTGACGGTCGTTTTTACCGCATCGCAGCGTTCCCGCATAATCAATTGAACATCGGGAATCGTTCAGTTTTTTTGATGCGTGAGCGTGGTTCGCAGGCAACATGCCATAGGTCTAGCGCGCCGCCTCGATATCCGAAAACCGCTTCAAAAACGCTGCCTGCACCGCTTTCGCTGGTTGAGGCGACAGGTCGAGCCCGTCGGCCGAGATGCCGCGCGGACGGCCGAAGAACTGCGTGGCTTCCGCAGAGCCGAAGCCGGCAAGAAGCGTCGCCTCGAAATAGGCGGCGATCTGGTCGGCGCGCTTGATGTCCTTCTTGAGCTTCGCATCGGTTTCCGCAGGCAGTGCAAAGCGCAGGTTGATGGCCTGCTGCAGCCGCGCTTCGACTTCCTTGTAGCCGCCGCCGACCGCCGACTTGAACGGCGAGATCATGTCGCCGATGACATATTCGGGCGCATCGTGCAGAAGGGCGGCGAGCCGCATGTCGACCGTGGCGGCGGGGCAGATGCGGCCGAAAATATCCTCCACCACCAGAGAATGCTGCGCGACTGAAAAGGCGTGGTCGCCGAATGTCTGGCCGTTCCAGCGGGCGACGCGGGCGAGCCCGTGGGCGATGTCGGTGATCTCGACGTCGAGCGGCGAGGGGTCGAGCACGTCGAGCCGCCGGCCCGACAGCATGCGCTGCCAGGCACGCGGCGGAGCGCCGGCGCGGTCGGCCATCAGGCTTCGTCCGTTGCCGCTGCTTCTGGGCCAGCCGTCTCGGGGAAGGTGAAGGTCGCCCACGCTGGAATGGTCAGTTCCAGCACCGCGTCACCCGCCTTGATCGGCAGTCCGGCATCCAGGGCGGATTTGACCCGGTCGATACGGACGATGGCGAGCGCGTTGGCGCCTGAAGACGAGCCCAGCGTTCCGACAGTCTTGCCGCCGGCAACGATGTCGGCGCCGGTATCGGGCAATGTGCCGTCGGCATGCGCCAGCAGCACGCGCCGGCGCGCGGTGCCGCGATGATGCATGCGCGAGACGACCTCCTGGCCGATATAGCAGCCCTTGCGGATCGCTACGCCGGCATTTTGGTCGAGCAGCACATCATGCGGAAAGGCGTCGCCCAGGGCATAATCCACCCCGCTCTCGGCCACGCCCTGGGCGATGCGGAAGGCATGCCAGCCGGCGAGGGTTTCTGTCGGATCGATGCCGGCCTCGTAGCTGCGCCAGGCTTGTGCGGGTTCGGCAAAACGCATATCGCGCAGCCAGCCCGTTGAATCGAAATCCGAGGTCGATGAATCATCCCGCCAGCCGACGGCGGTAACCGATTCATCCCGCTGGGAAATCTCCACCTTGGCCCGGAGCCTGTAGAGCATCAGCCGGCGGATGAAATCGGCGGCGATATCGGCACGGCACTCGAGCAGGAAGGCGTCCGCGCCATTCCGCGAAATCAGGAAGTCGAACAGGATCTTGCCTTGCGGCGTCAGCAGAGCGCCGGGCCGCGCTTCGCCCTCGGCGAGCTTGTCGAGATCGAGCGTCAGGATGTTCTGCAGAAAATGCTCCGCATCTCCACCGGAGACGGAAATCAGCGCGCGATTGTCGAGAATGGCTGTCGGCATGGGTCCGCAATCTTGCAAATAGAGAGGTCATTACGTAAGCCGCACACATCCACCGCACAAGAGCTACCAGACAGGAGCAGGGCGACATGGCGACCACCTTCGATCTCATCCTCAGGGGCGGCACGGTCGTCAACCATGACGGCACCGGCGCGCGCGACATCGGCGTGATCGGCGGCCGCATCGCAGCGCTTGGCGACCTGTCGCAGGCATCCGCCGGTGAGACGGTCGATTGTTCGGGCCTTCACATCCTGCCCGGCGTGGTCGACAGCCAGGTGCATTTCCGCGAACCGGGGCTGGAGCACAAGGAAGACCTGCAGAGCGGCTCGCTGGCCGCCGTGCTGGGCGGGGTGACAGCCGTTTTCGAAATGCCGAACACCAATCCCCTGACCACCAGCGAGGCGGCGCTGAACGACAAGATCGCTCGCGCCACGGGCCGCATGCATTGCGATTTCGCTTTCTGGGTCGGCGGTACGCGTGAGAACGCTAGCGACGTTGCCGAGTTGGAGCGCTTGCCGGGCGCGGCCGGCATCAAGGTGTTCATGGGCTCGTCCACCGGCGACCTTCTGGTCGAGGACGACGAAGGCGTGGCGTCGATCCTGCGCAACACCCGCCGCCGCGCCGCCTTCCATTCCGAGGACGAGTTCCGCCTGCGCCAGCGGCTGGGCGAGCGGGTCGAGGGCCATGCGTCCTCGCACCCGGTCTGGCGCGACGAGATCGCCGCCTTGCAATGCACCGAGCGGCTGGTCCGGATTGCGCGCGAGGTTCGGGCGCGCATCCATGTGCTGCACATCTCGACGGCTGAGGAAATCGAGTTTCTGCAGCAGCACAAGGATGTGGCGACCTGCGAGGCGACGCCGCATCATCTGACCTTGAGCGCGGACGACTATGGACGGCTCGGCACCCTGATCCAGATGAACCCACCAGTGCGCGATTCCCGCCACCGCGATGGCGTGTGGAAAGGAATCGAGCAGGGCATCGTCGACGTGCTCGGCTCAGACCATGCGCCGCACACGCTCCAGGAGAAGCAGAAACCCTACCCGGCCTCGCCCTCCGGCATGACGGGCGTGCAGACGCTGGTGCCGATCATGCTCGACCATGTGAACGCCGGGCGTCTGACCCTGGAGCGTTTCGTCGACCTTTCAAGCCACGGTCCCAACCGCATCTTCGGCATGGCGCGCAAGGGCCGCATCGCGGCAGGCTATGACGCGGATTTCACCGTGGTCGACCTGAAGCGCAAGGAGATCATCACCAATGCGCAGGCCGGCTCCAGGGCGGGCTGGACGCCTTATGACGGGAAGCAGGTCACCGGCTGGCCCGTCGGCACGATTGTGCGCGGCACCCGCGTGATGTGGGAGGGCGAACTTGTGAACGCCGGGCAGGGGCGGCCGGTGGAGTTTTCGGAAGCGTATTTGCGGGGCTGAACCGGTCAGGCCGCCTTGGCACCGAGCGTGGGCACATTGCTGACATCGGTCTCGCGCTCGGCATGCCACGCATCGTAGGCGGCCTGCATACGGAGCCACACGGCGGCGCCGTCGCCGAACATCTTGCCAAGCCGCGCGGCGACGGAGGGCGAAATGGGTTTGCGTTCGCGGATGATGTCGTAAAGCTGCTGCCGAGAAATACCGAGCAGGCTCGCTATTTCGACCTTGGTTTTGCCGGTCGCTGGGATGATGTCGTCCAGCAAGGCTCCCGGATGGGAAGGGCAGCGTTCGATAGGCCGCTTGGGGTTATGGTCAACCATCGCCAATCCTCAATGATACTGCTCAAAGTCGACTTTCATTGCGTCATTGCCGTCGAACTCAAAGGTTATGCACCAAGGCCCATTCACATGGATGGTGTAGCGCGTCGGTGAGAAGCCCCTCAGTCCATGAAAATCGAAGCCGGGAAGGTTCATATCTTCCGGTCGCGTCGCAACATCCAGCCGGTCCAGACCAACAAGAATTCGCTTGTGCAGCCGCGCATCAATGCCGGCCGACCTGCCGTTTTCGAACAACTCAGCCAGCACCTTGCTACGAAACGATCGGATCATGGCAAATGTAAGCATATAGCTTTCATTTTGCCAACTTTCTCAATCTCCGGCGACGAAGAACGCCCAGCGGCCTTCGGGCGTAATGCCGAGGCGGTAGAAAATGTAAGAGCCGAAGGTCTTCATGTCTTCGTAGTCGCCGGCGGTGACGATCTTGAACAGTTCCACGCGTTGACGGGCGTCGAGCCGATCCAGCGGGATGCCGAAGAAATAAGGCCAGACATAGAGATCGTCGGAGGTGCCTTCGCCGAGATGGACATAACCGGCATCGAGAATTTCCTCGATGATGGCGAGGATTTCCTGGCCCTCGGTGTCGCCGGAAAGGCCGCGCAGGAATTCGATGGGATCGCCACCGATATCGCCGAAGGAGAGCTGCGGGGCGCTGTCGCCGGTGCCGATCAGCGGGCGCAGCTTCTCGATGTCGCCGGTCTTGGCGGCTTCCACCAGCAGGCCATGCATGCGCCGGACGGGCTCGGGCAGGCGGCTCAAATCGTAGACGACTTCAGGCAGCGGCGCATTCGGGTCGAGGTCGGGCATGGTGCCTGCGCCGGGCTCTTCCGGTTCGACCTGTTCGGGTTCTTCCTCATCCGGCGCCGAGGGGTCGGCCGGCTCGTCCGAGGACGGCGGCGGCGCAATCGGATCGGGCATCGGCACCGCGTTTTCAGGTACGGACTGATCGTCCGGGCCTGGCGCGGGCGCCGGCAGTTCCTCGCGCTTGATTTCGCTCAGCGCGTAGGCGGGCAGGGAGGTGGTGGCAAAGACACAAAGCACAGCGCCCGCTGCGAGCGCTAAGCGCCGCGCGGATAGGATCGAAGCCGAGGTAAGCGTGTAAGAAGTCACTCTGCCAAATTTCCCTGCTGGCCTCACCAGTGCCTGGGCCTGAAATCGCGGGCCGGTATGCCGTTGTCGCGGCGCGCCGTCAAAGCCCCAGGCCGATCAATGCCGATAGCGGACGGGATCGAACTCTCCGGCGATCACCTTTTCGCGCATGCGCTCGAGCAAGGCCAGCGCGGAGTCTTCGCCTTCCGTACGCAGGATCTCGGCGAAAGCGGTGGCGAGAGCGGCCTCTGCGATGATCTCGGGTTCGATGCCGGCCGACAGGCCTTCCGCCCAGGCCTCATTGTGGCTCTCGACAGCGGTCAGCCGTTTTTCTTCCCTGACCAGTGCGTCGATATCGCTGACGGCGTGTTCCATTTTCTATTCCACCCTTTCAAGCGGCGACCCGACAAGCCGGATCAAACTTGAGTTGTCCCTCTGCACCTCGACAACCGCGGCGACCAAAGCGCTTCCGATTGTGCCATCAATAGGGCCGGTCTCAATCCGCCCGAGCACGACGCGCTTTCCTATACAGTGGATCGTAGTCGATTGCCCCTGTCCCCGAAACCGAAACCTAAGTTTTGAGTTAATTCCGCAATTGGATGGTAGCGTTTCGTTAAGGCTGTTGCATTCTGGCCACAGTTGTCGCGATATAGCCACAGATGAAGCCGGTGCATAGCCTAGCGCGACGCTTTCAAGGCGGATTTGAGAGATTTCCAAAGAAAACAGCGCAAAGAAAAAGCCCGTCGCGGGAGGAGGTGCGACGGGCTCAATCTGGAAACGCACTTGGGAGGAGGAGTAGTGCGTTCAGTGTGTCAGAGGCCCGGGAGGAGGTGAGCCGCTGACAAGTTGATATTTAAGGAAAGCCTTCGATTTCATCAACTGCAATTTTTGCATATTTGCTATGCAAAAACACCATATGCCCGCGCGATGGGCATTTGCTCGACGTACGGCTCGTTCAGTTGCCGTAGCGGGATGCGATGTCCCGGCTCAAGGCTTCGCCTTCCTTCATGTAGCGGTCGATGGCGACGGTCGCGGAAGGCGTGCAGGACGTATAGGAGGCGTCGAACGAGCGGTAGCCTCGGTTGAAGCCGGCAACCAGCCTGGTCCGCTGTTCGGGCGAGGGGTTTTCGGAAACCAGCAGCTTTTCCATTTCGTCGCGCCATTCGGTGCCTTTCTCGCCACACAGATTGCGCAGGAAATGCAGCGAACCAAGCACCTCGGCCAGCCGCGCCAACCCGGCATCGAAAGGCGCTTCCGCAGCCTGGGCCGGCTGGGTCAGGCAGAGGGCAGAGACCATCGACAGTGCTGTGAAAAAACGTCCGCGCATAGCGCGCTGATGCCCCCTCAATTTGTCAAGCGCATGGCAGGATCGCTGCTTTCGCCGAGCAATTCGATGACGATCTCCAGCGTCGAATCGGTCAGCGGCAGCGCCTGCATCTGTTCCATCGTCAGAAAGCTCGCCTCGTCGGCATCGTCTCCGGCCACCGGCTCGCCGCCGATATGGTTGCCCGCAAACACGGTGAGCCGGTAGAAGAAGGACTGGTCCTCCCGGCGGCTGTCGATGACGATCTCGCGCACCGGCCGCAGATCGGCGGTCTCAAGCCCGGTCTCTTCCAGAAGTTCGCGCCGCGCGGCTTCTTCCAGCGTCTCGCCCTGCTCGACCCGCCCGCCGGGAAATGCATAAAGCCCTTTGGACGGTGCGTGTCCGCGGCGCACCAGCATGACGGTGTCGCCGCGCACCAAGGCGACGGAGACGGCCGGAATTTCGGCTGGCGTTGTCAAATGCGGTTCCTTATGCGGCTTGCTGTGGACGGGACGATTCTATCAGCCTTTGCAGGTTGCGGCAGCCGCTTTCTCTCCCCACTTTCGGCCTACGAGATTTCTGGAAAGTAAAAGCCATGTGCGGACGATTTGCGCTGACTGCAACGCCCGATCAGACGGCAGCCTTCATGGGTGTGGCCGAGTTGGAGGATTTTCCGGCGCGCTACAACATTGCGCCGACCCAGCCGGTCTTGATCGTCACCGCTGCGCCGCCGCGCGAGCCGGGATCGAACCTGCCCGACCGGATGGCGATGCTGGCGCGGTGGGGGCTTATTCCCGGCTGGACGAAGAACCCGGCCGACATGCCGCTTCTGTTCAACGCGCGCTCGGAAACCGCATCCGAAAAGGCATCGTTCCGAACCGCCATGCGCCATCGTCGCGTGCTGTTTCCGGCCTCGGGCTTTTACGAATGGCGCAAGCTGCCCGGCAATCAGCGGCAGGCCTATTGGATACGGCCGCGGCGAGGCGGGCTGGTGGCGTTTGGCGGGCTGTTCGAGCCCTATGCCGATGCCGGCGGCTCGGAGATCGATACGGCAGCCATCCTGACGACGTCGGCGAACGGCGAAATCGCCGATATCCACGAACGAATGCCGGTGGTGATCCGCCCCGAGGATTTCGCGCGCTGGCTCGACTGCCGCACGCAGGAGCCGCGTGACGTGGCCGATCTGCTTCGGCCGGTCGAGCCCAGCTTCTTCGAGGCTATCCCTGTCTCCGACAAGGTGAACAAAACAGCCAATGTCGGCGTCGAGCTTCAGGAGCGTCTGGTGGAAAATCCTCAGCCCTTGGCCGAAAAGCCAGCCAAGCCGAAAAATGAGGCCAGCGACAGCAAGCAGATGACCTTGTTCTGAAGCTGTTCTAGAAAGGCGCCGTGGATATCTCGACGCTTCTCCCCGCCGCTCTGTCCGGTTTCCTGCTCGGCGGCTCGCTCATCATTGCGATCGGCGCCCAGAATGCGTTCATTCTGCGCCAGGGGCTGATGCGCCAGCATGTTTTCGTGCTGTGCCTGATTTGCGCTCTATCCGATGCGCTGCTGATCGCGGTTGGCGTGGCGGGGCTTGGCACGCTGATCTCGTCCTCGCCGCAACTGATCACGCTCGTGACGCTCGGCGGAGCAGCCTTTCTGTTCGCTTATGCGTTCATCGCGTTCCGGCGGGCGATGAAGCCGGAGGCGTTGCAGGCAGCAAAGAAGGGCGAGATGCGGCTGGCGCCGGCCGTTGCCGCGTGCCTGGCCTTCACCTTCCTGAACCCGCATGTCTATCTCGACACGGTGGTCCTGCTCGGCTCGCTGTCGGCTGCCTATGAAGGAGCGGGCCGCATAGCCTATGGCGCGGGGGCATGTCTCGCATCCTTCGTCTGGTTCTTCGCGCTCGGCTATGGCGCGCGGCTCTTGCAGCCGCTGTTTGCCAGGCCGTCGGCCTGGCGCGTGCTCGATCTGCTGATCGGGCTCGTCATGGCCACGATCGCAATCAGCCTTTTACGCAGCCTTGCCTGACTTCAGGCTGGGCGTTGTCGCGGCGACCGGCTTGCGCTTGCGCGAAAAGACGAGTGCTGCCGCAATCGCCGCTGGGCCGATTGCGCGATACTGTTTGTGCAGTTCGTTCTTCTGTGGCTGGGTCTTGTCGACTTGGCTTTGAGGCCGTTTCATTGTCTCTTCCCTAAGGATCTGTTGCGGGTGCTCACTGTTGTTGCGGTCCAACTTGGTCCGAATGGTGGCATGGGTTCCGTTAGCCGCCGTATGTTTCATCTGAGTGGCGACATGTTTAACCAAATGTTTCTTTGCGGCATTGTTCCGCTTTTGCCCCTGTTTTTCCGTTCACAATTCTTGACGCTGCGTCTTGACGGCAACAGGTGAGGGCGCGATAAAGCGGCCATGAAAACGTCTTTTGCCATCTGCGGCATTTGCATTATTGGCTAGCGCTCGCGCTGGTCCGGACGTTTTCGCCTCATCTCCAAAAGACAGGACAAACGCCCCGGCCAGCAGGCCGCGTCACGTATTCGGCATGCGCCGAATGAGGGGAAGTGGGTTATGTCCGAAGCATCCAGGGGTTTGCGACTTTACAACACGCTGACGCGCTCGAAGGAGGATTTCGTCCCCATCGATGCCGGTAACGTGCGCATGTATGTCTGCGGCCCCACGGTCTACGACTTCGCCCATATCGGCAACGCCCGGCCGGTCATCGTCTTCGACGTGCTGTTCCGGCTGCTTCGCCATCTCTATGGCGAGACGGCTGTGACCTATGTCCGCAACATCACCGACGTGGACGACAAGATCAATGCGCGCGCCTTGCGCGATTTTCCGGATCTGCCGTTGAACGAGGCGATCCGCCGGGTCACGGAAAAGACCGCCGACCAGTTCCACGACGACGTCAAGGCACTGGGATGCTTGCAGCCGACGGTGGAGCCGCGCGCAACCGAGTTCGTGCAGCCGCGCGCCGACGGTCGTGCCGACATGATTACGTTGATTCACCGTCTGATCGAACGCGGCCATGCCTATGAAACCAATGGCGAAGTGCTGTTCGACACCGCCTCCATGGCCGACTACGGGCACCTGTCGAAGCGGCCGCTGGACGAGCAGCAGGCCGGCGCACGCGTCGAGGTCGATGCGCAGAAGAAGAACCCGGCCGACTTCGTGTTGTGGAAGCAGTCGTCGCCCGAGGAGCCAGGCTGGGACAGCCCCTGGGGCCGTGGCCGGCCGGGCTGGCACATCGAGTGCTCGGCGATGTCGGCGGCCTATCTCGGCGAGGTGTTCGACATCCATGGCGGCGGGCTCGACCTGATCTTCCCGCACCACGAAAACGAGATCGCCCAGTCCCGCTGCGCCCATGGCACCGATGTCATGGCCAACTACTGGCTGCACAACGGCTTTCTCCAGGTCGAGGGCCAGAAGATGTCCAAGAGCCTGGGCAATTTCTACACCATCAACGAGTTGATGGAGACGGAGACCTTCGGCGGCAGGAAGTGGCCGGGCGAGGTGCTGCGCCTCGCCATGCTGATGACGCACTATCGCGAGCCGATCGATTTCAGTGTCAGGCGGTTGGAGGAGGCGGAGAATATTCTGCGCAAGTGGAAGCGCGCGGCGGACGGTGCCGATGCTTCAGGCGGGCTGCCCGAAGGTCTGCTCTCGGTTTTGTCCGACGATCTCGCGACGCCTGCGGCCGTGCAGCTCCTGTCGCAAGTGGCGTCTCGTGCGCTTGACGATGTTGCCGAGGCACCGCGCCTGCGCGCTGCGCTCGCCTTCCTGGGTTTCTCGCTGCAGGCTGCCGAATTGGACAGGCCAGAGGTGGAACGCACTATAGCTCGCCGCCTCGACATGATAGCGGCCAAAAACTGGGCGGAGGCCGACAAGATCCGCGACGAGCTTCTGGCCCAGGGTGTCCAGTTGAAGGACGGCAAGGACCCCGTTACCGGCGAGCGCATCACGAGCTGGGAGGTCAAGAGATAGCGATGGGATTGGCCGTTCGCCTTTGCTGTGTGGAGACGTTGGCGGGACAACGCCCCCCTCTGTCCTGCCGGACATCTCCCCCGCATGGGGGGAGATTGGATGTCTCGTCGGCTTTCGCTAATCGCAGGCGTTCCAAAAGAGGCGCGGAGCGCGGAGCTGCTGATCTCCCCCCATGCGGGGGAGATGTCCGGCAGGACAGAGGGGGGCGCCGTAGAGCGCTGACATACCGGCAAGGACATTTCCATGCCGCATGACATCGTCGCTCCACGCCAACGCAAAAATGCCAAATCGATGCGCAAGGTGATGACCGAAGCTGAGTTGAAGCTTTGGAACGAGCTTCGGGCGCACAGGCTGATGGGGCTCTCCTTCAGGCGGCAAGTGCCGATCGGACCCTATATCGTCGATTTCGCCTGTTCGGCGAAGCGCTTGGTCGTCGAAGTCGACGGTTCTCAGCATGGAGAAGCAACTCAGGCCGAATACGACGCGGTGCGTGACACTTTCCTCCGTTCCGCCGGCTGGACCGTTCAGCGGTTCTGGAACGATGACGTGCTCAGGGATATTGATGGTGTGTGCCAGCATATCGTCATTGCGTCCGGCCTGACAGCCAACCCCGCGACGAACCAGGGAGGAACTGCATGAGTCTCGACAACAAACCGGTCTACACAGGCGGATGCCAGTGCGGCGCGGTACGCTTCCGTGTCGAGGGCGCGCTGGGCGATGCCTCGGTGTGCCACTGCCGCATGTGCCAGAAAGCCGTGGGCGGCTTCTATGAGCCGCTGGTGTCGGTGCGCGGTGCCGAGGTGACCTGGACGCGCGGCGAGCCGAAGCGGTTCCAGTCGTCCAATGTCGGCCGGCGCGGCTTTTGCGGCGAGTGCGGCACGCCGCTGACCTATGAAGCGCCGGATGGCATGGCGCTGACCATCGGCAGCTTCGACGAGGCCGAAAGCATCGCACCAAAAATCCAGTGGGGCATCGAGGCGAAGCTGCCTTATGTCGACGGCGTTGCCGCGCTGCCGGGCGAGGACACCATGGCCGATGTCGGCGCGACCGACTTCCTGGCGCATCTCGTTTCCTACCAGCATCCCGACCACGACACCGATCAATGGCCTCCGGAGGGCAGATCATGAGTGACACCTACAGAACAGGCGGCTGCCAATGCGGTGCGGTGCGGTTTCGCATTCGCGGTGAGCTGGGACGCCCATCCATCTGCCATTGCCGCATGTGCCAGAAACAGTTCGGTTCGTTCTTCTCCGCGTTGGTGACAGCGCCGAAGGACGGTGTGGAATGGGTCCGCGACGAGCCGAGCTATTTCCAGTCGTCGGTCAACATCGACCGCGGCTTCTGCAACCAGTGCGGCACGCCGCTGACCTACCGCCATGAGGGCCGGCTGGAGATTGCCATCGGCGCCTTCGACGACCGGTCGGACCTCCAGCCGCAGATCCAGGTAAACTACGCAGCGCGGCTACCCTGGGTGACGGAGATTTTCGACGCGCCGATTTATGAGGACCAGGCGTTCTACTCGCGGCAGGAGGGCATCATCTCCTTCCAGCATCCCGATCACGAGACCGAGAACTGGCCGGCACACGGGTTGAAATTATGAGCGAATTGCGCGGCTTCTATCCCGAGATCGAACCGTTCGAGACCGGCATGCTCGATGTCGGCGACGGCCATACCATCTATTGGGAACGGATCGGCACGAAGGGCGCCAAGCCCGCCGTTTTCCTGCATGGCGGGCCGGGCAGCGGTGTTTCACCCCTTCAGCGGCGTGTGTTCGATCCGGAATTGTACGACGTCGTTCTGTTCGATCAGCGCGGCTGCGGGCGCTCGACGCCGTTCGCCGGGCTGGACAACAACACGACGTGGCATCTGGTCGCCGATATCGAGCGGCTGCGCGAGATGGTCGGCGTTGAAACATGGCAGGTGTTCGGAGGGTCGTGGGGTGCGACGCTCGCGCTCGCCTATGCCGAGACCCATCCCGAGCGTGTCAGCGAACTCGTCGTGCGCGGCATATACACGCTGACCAAGGCGGAACTCGCCTGGTACTACCAGTTCGGCGTCTCCGAAATGTTCCCCGACAAGTGGGAGCGTTTCCTCAAGCCCATTCCCGAAGCCGAGCGCGGCGACCTGATGGCCGCCTACCGCAAGCGGCTGACCGGCGACGACCACGCCGCGAAGCTCGAAGCCGCCAAGGCCTGGAGCATCTGGGAAGGCGAGACCATCACGCTGCTGCCTGACCCGTCGTTGAGCCACAAGCATGACAAGGATGATTTCGCGCTCGCCTTCGCGCGCATCGAAAATCATTATTTCACTCATGCCGGCTGGCTCGAGGAAGGGCAACTGATCCGCGATGCGCATAAGTTGCGCGGCATTCCCGGGCTGATCGTGCACGGCCGCTACGACATGCCGTGCCCGGCGCGCTATGCGTGGGAATTGCACAAGGCGTGGCCGGATGCGGAGTTCCACCTGATCGAGGGCGCGGGACACGCATTCACCGAGCCGGGCATCCTCGACAAGCTGATCCGGGCCACCGACCGCTTCGCAGGCAAATAGGCCCGAATTCGATAGACACCCAACCGTCCCGAACGGCGCGTACAGGCATCCGACATGAGCAAAGAACGCATCTACCTCTTCGACACGACGCTGCGCGACGGCCAGCAGACGCCCGGCATCGATTTTTCGGTCGAGGACAAGATCGAGATCGCCAAGCTGCTGGACGGCTTCGGCATCGATTATGTCGAAGGCGGCTATCCCGGCGCGAACCCGACCGACACCGCTTTTTTTGCCCAGAACCGCACCGCGGATGCGCGTTTCGTCGCCTTCGGCATGACCAAGCGGGCAGGGGTTTCGGCCTCCAACGATCCCGGCCTTGCAGCACTGTTGCAGGCCAAGTCGGACGCGGTCTGCTTCGTCGCCAAGAGCTGGGACTATCATGTCCGCGTGGCGCTGGGCTGCACCAACGAGGAGAATCTCGACTCGATCGGTGCCTCGGTGGAAGCGGCGATTGCCGCGGGCAAGGAAGCGCTGGTCGATTGCGAGCATTTCTTCGATGGCTTCAAGGCCAATCCCGACTATGCGCTGGCTTGCGCCCGGACGGCGCTGGATGCCGGCGCGCGCTGGGTGGTGCTGTGCGACACCAATGGCGGCACGCAGCCCGCCGAGGTGCGCGAGATCGTCGGCAAGGTGATTGCCTCCGGCGTGCCCGGCGCCCGGCTCGGCATCCACGCGCATGACGACACCGGCCAGGCGGTGGCCAATTCGCTCGCCGCCATCGAGGCCGGTGCGCGCCAGGTGCAGGGCACGCTGAACGGCATCGGCGAGCGTTGCGGCAATGCCAACCTGATCACGCTGATCCCCACCTTGATGCTGAAGCCGCTCTATGCCGAGCGCTTTTCCACCGGCATCCCGCAGCAGGGACTGGCTGGCATCTCGCGGCTGTCGCGTGCGTTCGACGAACTGCTCAACCGCGCGCCGGAAGCGCAGGCGCCCTATGTCGGCGGCTCTGCCTTCGCCACCAAGGCGGGCATCCATGCCTCGGCGCTGATCAAGGAGCCGGCGACCTATGAGCATGTGCCGCCTGAAACGGTGGGCAACCGGCGCAAGGTGATGGTGTCGGACCAGGGCGGCAAGGCCAACTTCATCGCCGAGTTGAAGCGGCGCGGCATCGACGTGCCGCGCAACGACCAGAGGCTTGATGCGCTGATCGCCGTGGTCAAGGAGCGCGAGGCCGAAGGCTATGCCTATGAAGGCGCGGATGCGAGCTTCGAACTTCTGGCGCGCAAGATGCTGCACACGGTGCCGGAGTTCTTCAACGTCACCAGCTTCCGCTGCATGATCGAGCGGCGCTTCGACGCCAACGGCAATATCAAGACCGTATCGGAGGCCATCGTGAAAGTGGTGGTCGACGGCGAGGAGCGTATGTCCGTGGCCGAGGGTCATGGCCCGGTCAACGCGCTCGATTTGGCGCTGCGCAAGGATCTCGGCAAGTTCCAGCACGAGATCGGCGATCTGGAACTGGCGGACTACAAGGTGCGTATCCTCAATGGCGGCACGGAGGCCATCACCCGCGTGCTGATCGAATCGCATGACTCCACCGGCGCGCGCTGGTGGACGGTGGGCGTGTCGGACAACATCATCGAAGCCTCGTTCCAGGCCTTGATGGACTCCATCGTCTACAAGCTGATGAAGAACCGTGAAATGGCGGGGCTCGTGGCCGCGGAGTAGGATCAATCTCGTTACAGGTGCTCAAGCTCTGGGCATCCTGCCCGTTGATCCATCAACGAAAAGCGACTGAACCATCAGAACTTTGCAATGGCGCGGAACGCCTTGCGGGTGCATAGGCAGGATCATGGCACTCCAGTCCACCCCTGTCGAAAACGATGCCGCCGCCCGCGAGAGCGGCTCGTCGCGCGGTTTTCTATTTGCGCTGTCGGCCTATCTGCTTTGGGGCGGCCTTCCGCTCTACATGAAAGCTGTCGCGCATATTCCCGCCGCCGAGGTGGTCGCGCATCGCGCCGTGTGGTCGGTGCCTTTGGCCGGCCTCATCATCGTCTGGCTGGGACGTACGGCGGACATCAAAATCGCGCTGAGCACGCCGCGCATGCTGGGCATGGCTGTGCTGACGGCCGCCATCATATCGGTCAACTGGGGTGTTTATGTCTGGGCGATCGGTGCGGGGCGCACGGTCGAGGCAGCGCTTGGCTACTACATCAATCCGCTGTTCAGCGTGTTTCTGGCCGCAATGTTTCTCGGCGAGAAGCTGACGAAGCCGCAGCTCGTGGCCATCGGCCTCGCGGTGATCGCGGTCGGCATCCTGACGTGGGAGCGGGGCGGCCTGCCTTGGGTCTCGGTGAGCCTGGCGGTGTCCTGGGGTTTTTACGCCATGTTCAAGCGGTCGCTGCCGATCGGGCCAAACCAGGGCTTTTTCATCGAAGTGCTGATCATCAGCGTGCCGGCGCTCGGCTACATCGCCTGGCTGGTCGCCACCGGCAACTCGCATTTCGGCAGCCTTGCCGGCACCGATGCCTGGCTGATCATGGCCTCCGGCATCGTCACAGCCGGACCGCTCATGCTGTACGCCAATGGCGCGAAGCTCTTGAAGCTCTCGACAATCGGCATGATGCAATACATAGCGCCCAGCATCATCTTCCTGGTCGCCGTCTTCGTCTTCAAGGAGCCGTTCACGCTGTCGACCTTCGTCGCCTTCCTGTTCATCTGGTCGGCGCTGATCGTCTTTACCTGGTCGGTGTTCTTCGGCAGCCGCAAACCGGACTGAATCACATCTTGTCGATGACGGCGCTGACGCCCTCGGTGGGAGCGTTGTCGGCGCTTGCCGCCGTGATGATGGCTGCCACGACAGCATCGGCCTGATCGATCACAAGCGGCTGCACCAGATGCGAGGTGTGGACGAAACCTTCCTGCTTCATGTGGTCGATCAGCGTCAGCATCGGATCCCAGAAGCCGGCAATATTGGCGAAGACGATGGGCTTGCGATGATGGCCGAGTTGCGCCCAGGTCATGATCTCGACGATCTCTTCCACCGTGCCGATGCCGCCGGGCAAGGCCACGAAAGCGTCGGATTTCTCGAACATGATATGCTTGCGCTCATGCATGTTCTCGGTGATGACCAGTTCGTCCAGCCGGGCGAGGGCGGTTTCGGTGGCTTCCTTGTTCATCAGGAAGCGCGGGATGATGCCGGTGACCTTGCCGCCCGCGCGCAGGGCACCCTCGGCGACCGCGCCCATGATGCCCTTGGTGCCGCCGCCATAAACAAGGCGGACGTTGGCTTGTGCGAGCGACCGGCCGAGCTGCTGTCCGGCCTTGAGATAAATCTCATCCTTGCCGGGAGATGAGCCGCAGTAAACGCAGATGGATCGAATCGTGTTCATGGCGTCGATTGGGTATTTCGTTTGATGGCGAGGTCAAGCGTTATTGGGCTTTTTCTTGTCGCGTCGCACAAAACACGCTAGACCCGGCTAAAGACGACGAGGGCAAAAATAACCATGGCGATGACGGCGGGAAAAGGACTTCTTTTCGGAGCAGGGGTGATTATCGCCGCCGGCGCGGTGGCGTATTATTCGGGCGCGTTCAATTCGCAGCCGGAACCTGCGAGCCTTGCCTCCGTTCCCGCGCAGCCGGCACCCGCCGCGCCGGCGCCTGCCTCCGACAGCCCAGCCCCGGCAGCGCCGACCTCTCCAGCGGCGCCGGCCTTGCCAATCAACCCGGCCGCGCCCGCGGCAACGCCTGCTCCGGCAGGACCTGTCGCCGACGCCGCACCGGCCGCGCCGGGCACCGCCGCACAGGCACCGGCACAGCAGCAGGCAACGCCTGAAATCGTCCCGCCGTCTTTCGATGTGGTTCGCGCCGAGGGCGATGGATCGCTGGTGATCGCCGGCAAGGCCGCGCCGAATGCGCAGGTCGAGGTGATGAAGGGCTCCGGCGTGCTCGGCAGTGCGACCGCCGGCCCGAACGGCGATTTCGCTGTCGTGCTCGACAATCCGCTGGCACCGGGCGACTACCAACTCGTATTGAGGGCGACCAACCCCGACAAGGTCGTGGCGATGTCTCCCGAGACCGCCGTGGTCTCCATCCCCGACACTCCGTCCGGCCAGGTCCTGGCGCTGGTCGAGCAGGCGGGCAAGCCCTCCGAACTGATCACCGTTCCTCAGCCGCGCCAGCCGGTGGCCGATGCGCCTTCCGCTGCGCAGCCGCAGGCGCCTGACGCTCCGGCAACCGCGGGCACGCAAACCGAGGCCACTGCCCCGGCGCAGCAGCCGGCGGCCCCTGTGCAAGCCGCCGCGACAGGCCCCAAGGTTTCCGTCGAGGCCGTCGAGATCGAAGGCGACAAGATTTTCGTTGCCGGCATTGCCGATCCGGACCGGCGCGTTCGCGCTTACGCCAATGAGGTTCTTCTGGGCGATGCCATTGCCTCGCCGGATGGCCGCTTCCTGATCGAGCAGCAGCGCCGGCTTCCCGTTGGCGATTATATCATCCGCGTCGATGCGCTGGACAAGGACGGCGCGTCGGTCATTGCCCGCGCCGCCGTACCCTTCGAGCGCGAACCGGGCGAACAGGTTTCCGCAGTCGCCGCTCCTGCCGCCGCGCCTTCTGAAGCACCTGCCAACGCACGCGTCGCAGCGGCCCACGACACGGCCACCGCCGCCAAGCTGCAGCCCGCCAGCGGCGCCGTCATCATCCGCAAGGGCGATTCGCTGTGGCGGATTTCGCGCCGCGTCTACGGCCAGGGCGTACGCTATTCCAACATCTACATTGCCAACCAGCCGCAGATCCAGAATCCTCATAAGATCTGGCCCGGTCAGGTCTTCAAGGTCCCGACAAAGGCGGATGACGGCACCGACGCCGACATGAAGGCGTTGAAAGACCAGGCGACGACCGTCCAGTAGATATCGGTTCCCTGAATTCAGCCGATGTCAGCATGAACCTACTGCGGGCTTGCTTAAATCGGCTTCATCGTATATCGACGATGGACGATGAATACCAAGACTGCAGATATTTCCGAAGGCGATCCCAAGGTGGGCGCGGCGGCTAAATTCGCTGCGCTGTCGCATCCGGCGCGGCTCGAAATTCTACGCCGGCTGGGCGGCAGTTCGCCATGCTGCTGCAAGGATGTGGTCGATCATCTCGACCTTGCGCAGTCGACAGTCTCGCAGCATCTGAAGATTCTCGTCGAGGCAGGGCTGGTCCGTTATGCGCCCCAGCGCCCGCGCTCGCTGTATGAAATCAATCCCGAAGCGCTTTCATCGCTGTCCTCCACGCTTGCGGCGATGGTCGAGGACTGCTGCAAGCCCTGCCGGTAATCCGTACTGGACCTGACCATTGGCTGAAAAAACCGTCTCCGCAGAGAGGGGCTCAACCTTCTCCACGCTGCGCAATCTGTGGCCTTATATGTGGGCTGCCGACCGGCCCGACCTGAAGGCCCGCATCGTCTGGGCCACTGTCTTTCTCGTCATCGCCAAGCTGACGCTGGTGGCGGGACCGTATTTCTTCAAATGGGCCACCGACGCGCTGGCCAACGATGCTCATACGCCGCCGCCGCTGCCCGTCTTTCTGTTGGCGCCGGTGATGCTGGTCATCGCCTATAATGTGCTGCGCCTGGTGCAGCTCGGCTTCAATCAGTTGCGCGACGCGCTGTTTGCCCGTGTCGGCCAGCATGCTGTGCGCCAGCTTGCCTTCAAGACCTTCGTGCATATGCACGAACTGTCGCTGCGCTTCCATCTGGAGCGGCGCACCGGCGGCCTATCGCGTATCATCGAGCGCGGCACGAAGGGCATCGAGACCATCGTCCGCTTCACCATTCTGAACTCGCTGCCGACGGTGCTGGAGTTCGCACTGACGGCGGCGATCTTCGCCTATGCCTATGGCTGGAAATATGTGGCTGTTATGGCGATTACCGTCTGGCTCTACACATGGTTCACCGTGTGGGCGAGCGACTGGCGCATCAAGATCCGCCGCGAGATGAACGATTCCGACACCGATGCCAACAGCAAGGCAATCGACTCGCTGTTGAACTTCGAGACGGTGAAATATTTCAACAACGAGCGCATGGAAGCCGAGCGCTTCGACCGCTCCATGGCGCGCTATGAAGAGGCCGCGACCAAGACCTGGACCTCGCTCGGCTGGCTGAACTTCGGCCAAGGCATCATCTTCGGCGTCGGCACCACCGTCATCATGGTCATGTCGGCATTCGAGGTGCAGGCGGGCACGCAGACGGTCGGCGATTTCGTCTTCGTCAATGCGATGATGATGCAGCTGTCAGTCCCGCTCAACTTCATTGGCTTCATCTATCGCGAAATCCGCCAAGGCCTGACCGACATCGAACAGATGTTCGACCTGCTCGACGTCGACCAGGAAGTGCTCGACAAACCCGGCGCCTTGCCGCTCGCGGTGGAGGCTGCGCGCGTCGAGTTCCGCGACGTGCATTTTGCCTATGACCAGAACCGCCAGATCCTCAAGGGCATCAGCTTCGAGGTGCCGGCCGGCAAGACGGTGGCCATCGTAGGTCCCTCCGGGGCGGGGAAGTCGACGATCTCGCGGCTTTTGTTCCGCTTCTACGACATCCAGAGGGGGGCGATCCTGATCGACGGGCAGGATCTGCGCGACGTGCAGCAGGAAAGCCTGCGCTCGGCCATCGGCATGGTGCCGCAGGACACGGTGCTGTTCAACGACACGATCAGCTATAACATCCGCTATGGCCGCATGAGCGCGACCGAGGACGAGGTGCGGACCGCAGCCGAACTGGCACAGGTCGCCGACTTCATCGAACGCCTGCCTGACGGCTATAAGGCAATGGTGGGCGAGCGCGGCCTGAAACTGTCGGGCGGCGAAAAACAGCGCGTGGCCATTGCGCGCACCATCCTGAAAGCGCCGCCGATCCTGATTCTCGATGAGGCGACATCCGCGTTGGACAGCCACACCGAGCAGGAAATCCAGGCCGCGCTCGATCTCGTCAGCCGCGACCGTACGACCATCGTTATCGCGCACCGGCTGTCTACCGTGGTCGGCGCGGATGAGATCATCGTGCTCAAGGACGGTGTGATCGCCGAACGCGGGCGCCACGCCGAACTGCTCGCGCAGGCCGGCCTTTATGCTTCGATGTGGGATCGCCAGCGCGAGGCCAGCGAGGCGGAAGAACGCCTGCGTGCTGCCCGCGAGGAAGACGATCTGGGCGTGGTGACGCGCCGGCGCACGCCGGAAATTGCCACCGATGGCTGAAACGGAGGACGATCCGGCGGCGAACGCTGCCGACAACGTGGTCGGACTCTATGAGCGGCAGGCCGAATTGTGGGATCGCCTTCGCGGCCGTTCGCTGTTTGAACGGATCTGGCTGGATCGGTTCCTCGCCTTGGTTCCCAAGGGTGGAAGCGTCCTTGACCTCGGCTGCGGTTCTGGTGAGCCGATAGCCAGATATTTTATCGAATGCGGCCACCCTGTGACCGGCGTCGATTCCTCCGAATCGCTTATTGCCTTCTGTCGTCGTCGTTTTCCGGACCAGGAATGGCTATTGGCGGATATGCGGCAACTCGATCTCGGAATGCGGTTCGACGGCCTCGTGGCCTGGGACAGTTTCTTCCATCTGCCGCCGGCTGAGCAACGCCCGATGTTTTCGCGGTTCGCGCAGCATATCAGGCCAGGCGGCGTCCTCATGTTCACGAGCGGTCCGCACCACGGCGACGCCCTCGGCGCGTTTGGCGGCGAGACGCTTTATCACGGCAGCTTGGCGCCAGAAGAATACAAGGCGCTGCTGGGCGAAAACGGCTTCGACGTGCTCCGCCATACCGTTGAAGATCCGGACTGTGGCGGTCACACGATCTGGCTGGCTGCGCTGAGGCGGGTGAACTGCGGCGATTGAAGCGCGCGGGATCAACCAATGTTTCGTTGCGGTGAGGGGGTGTTTCCGATAAGCAACCCGGACGAAAAGCGGAGCCGCCCCAGCCCATGAGCATAGTCGACACGATCCGAAACGCCTTCGTTCCGGTGCATCGCGCGGGATATCCCTTCATCGCCGGGTTTGCCGCGATATCGGTTCTTCTGGGCTTTTTCTCGACATCCTTGTTCTGGATCGGGGCGATCCTGACCGCCTGGTGCGCCTATTTCTTCCGCGATCCCGAACGCGTGACTCCGACCGACGACAGGCTGGTCATCAGCCCGGCTGACGGGGTGGTTTCAGCCGTCGGTCCTGCGGTGCCGCCGCTCGAACTCGGCCTGCCAGCGGGCGAGATGACTCGCATCTCGGTGTTCATGGACGTATTTTCCTGCCATGTGAACCGTTCGCCGGTGCGCGGCCGCATCACCCGCATCGAGCATCGTCCCGGAAAATTCCTGAACGCGGAACTGGACAAGGCGAGCCAGGAAAACGAGCGCAACGGCCTCGTCATCGACAGCCCGAACGGCACAGTCGTCGCCGTGCAGATCGCCGGCCTCGTCGCACGTCGCATCCTGTGCTGGTCCGGCACCGGCGAGAACATCGCGGTGGGCGAGCGCTTCGGCCTGATCCGTTTCGGCTCGCGCGTCGATGTCTATCTGCCCGCGGGCGCCGTGCCGCGCGTTGCCGTAGGCCAGACCGCCGTAGCCGGTGAGACGGTGATCGCAGAATTCGGCGGTGCGCCGACCGCGCCGCTCGTCAGGGTCGGGTGAGGGCGCGCCGATGCCCAGACCTCGTCCGTTCCAGAGTTTCGAGCCGCATGGCAGCGGCGGTCCACGCATTCGGGAAATCCCGATCCGCATGGTGCTGCCCAACCTGATCACCGTTCTGTCGATCTGTGCCGGCCTGTCCGGCATCCGGCTCGCCTTCGACGGTCGTTTCGAGACGGCGGTCATCCTCGTTCTGGTCGCCGCGCTTTTGGACGGCGTCGACGGGCGCATTGCGCGGCTGCTCAAGGCGACATCGAAATTCGGCGCGCAGATGGATTCGCTGGCCGACATCGTTAATTTCGGCGTCGCACCCGCCTTGGTGCTCTATGCCTATCTGCTCGACCAGGCAGGGTCCGCCGGCTGGATCGCGGCCCTGATGTTCGTCATCGCCTGCGGTCTGCGTCTCGCCCGTTTCAACGTGCTCGACGAGGATCTCGACCGGCCTGCGTGGCAGGCGGAGTATTTCGTCGGCGTTCCCGCGCCCGTCGGTGCGCTGGTGATGATGACGCCGATGTATCTCGGTTTTCTCGGCATGGACCCGACGCGCGGCGTGGCGTTCGTCGCTAGCGCTTTCACCATCGTCGTCGCTTTCCTGCTGGTCAGCCGCTTGCCTGTTTATTCCGGCAAGAAATTGAAAATCCGCCGCGAGAACGTACTGCCGGCGCTCATGGTCGCAGCCCTCTATGTGCTGTTGATCGCGACCTATACGTGGGAAACGCTGTCGGTGTCCGTTGCCCTCTACCTGGCTTTCCTGCCGCTGAGCATGCGGGCCTATTCGAAGCGGGCGCAGGCTGAAAAGGCCGTTGCCGTGCAGACGGACGATCTGGAGGCCTGAGGGCCTGTTTCAGGCGGACTGGCCAAGTCGCTCGATGGCGATGCTGCGGGTTGCGGTGTAGTCCACCTTGCCCGAGCCAAGCAGCGGCAGTTCGGTGACCTTGACGATGTCGTGCGGCACCATCAACTCCGTAGCGCCCGCCTGACGCCCATAGCGCCGCAACGCGTCTGCATCCGCTTGCGTCGCTGTCGTGACCAGAACGAGCCGCTCGCCGCGCTTGTTGTCCGGTATGGCGACGACGGCGTGGCGCTCCTCGGGCCAAAGCGCCTGGACGAGGATTTCCACCGCGCCCAATGAGATCATTTCTCCCGCGATCTTGGCAAAACGCTTGGCGCGGCCGCGAATGGTAATAAAGCCCTCGCGGTCGACAGACACGATGTCGCCGCTGTCATGCCAGCCATCCGACAAGGGTTGCACTTCGCCGGGACGCTCCGCATCGATGTAGCCCATCATCACATTCGGACCGCTGAGCCACAGGCGCGCACCCTCGGTGACGCCCTCCACCGGCTCGAGCCGCATGCGCATGCCGGGCAGGAGCCTGCCCACGGTGCCGTCTCGGCCATGGGTGGCGGAGTTCACGGCAACCACGGGCGCCGCCTCGGTCAGGCCGAAACCCTCGACGATTTCGGCGTGGAAGCGTTCGCGATAAATCCTGCGCGTTTCCTGTTTGACCGGCTCGGCTCCCGCGACGACGAAACGCAGGCTCGAAAAATCGTCGTCTTCCGCGGTGCGCGCATAGGCGGCGAGAAATGTGTCGGTGCTGATCATCACGGTTGGGCGGATGCGCCGGGCAATGTCCGGAATGAGCTTGTAGTGCAGCGGGGAGGGATAGAGGAACAGCTTTGCGCCGCTGACCAGCGGCAACACCACGCCGGCTGTGAGACCGAAGGAGTGGAACACCGGCAGCACGTTGAGCAGTTTGTCCGCCGGGGAGACGGTGAGCCGCGCTTCCGCCTGCATAGCGTTTGCCAAAATATTCCGGTGCGACAGCACCACGGCCTTTGGAGCGCCTTCCGAGCCGGAGGTAAAAAGGATGACAGCAGGCCGCTGAGCGTCCTGACGTTGCAAAGCGAGCCTCCACATCAAAGCGCCGGCAAACTTGTCCAGGCTGCTCGTCTGCTTGCGGATGTCTTCGAGCCACAGGAACTTGGCACCGGCTCTTTGCGCGGCTTCGACGATGTCGCCCAGATTGGCCTTTTCGATGAACAGACGCGAGGAGACGATCGTGCGAATCAACGCCGTCTTCACCGCGGAAGCGACATTGGCCGAGCCGGAGGTGTAGTTGATCATCGCCGCCGGCCGCGACGTGGACGCCAGGGCGAGCAAGGACAGAACGAAGCCGTTGGAATTGGGCAGCATCACGCCGACCACGTCGCCGGGCGCGGTTACGCCCTCGAAATGCCGGCCGAGAATGCGCGCGCCGATCATCGTTTCGCGATAGCTCATCGCGCCGCCGACCGGATCCTCGATGATTGCGTGGGACGGGCCGTAACGAAGGGCAGCGTCGCGTGTCGCCTGGAACAGGGTGAGACGCGCATCTGCACCGGCATATCGCGCCTCCATGAAGCGGTCGAACAGGGCGTTCGAGGTGGTGATGCGCCCGCCGCCCATTCGTTCGGTCAAGGCGTTCATATCGACAGCCGCCAGTGCCGTGATGCGCAGCCGTGGGAACCAGTGGCGCGGGGCCTTGTCCTTGCCGGTCAGCGAAACCGGCAGGTGGCGGGTGCCATCGATGAAAATCGGGACGATCCTGGCATCCGCCTGCATGGCGATGCGCGAGACGGCACGGAACAGGCGGAACGCCTTGACGTCCGGCTCTACTGTGTCGGGGAAATAGACGGCCAGCCGGCCTTTTCCCTTGAGGACGCGCACCAGCCGGCGGCTGACGAAGACATGTTCGGCGTTGAAGGCGATGGTGCGGGCCAGCGAGCGCCATGGATCGAGCCAGCCTGCCTTGGCGGATGCGTCGTCGAGGATGTGCAGCGTGTCGTCCGGCAGCAGCGACAGCATCAGCGCCGGCTCGATGCGGGACTGGTGCCAGACCACATAGATGACCGGAGCCTGCGACTTGCGCGCGCCGCGCATGGCTGCGTCGTCGATCCGGTACAGAAGCTTGAAGGGGGTGTAGAGCAGCGCCTGCTTGAGATCGAGGCCGAGCCGAGCGCAATCCACCGCCGCGACGACCAGCCAGGCAATAACGACGCCGAGCAGCAACGCACCGGTCAGAATCATGCCGCACCTTTCAACGATTCGGGCCAACGCTTCATGCGAAGCGATCCTCGCGACCGCCGACTGCGGAAACTAGACGATGTGGCCTCAAGGTCAATGCGCGGAGTGGCCCCAAAGATTTCTTAAAAAAACATCGGAACGAATGGAACCGTTTTGAAAGGCCGGAGTTATGAGAGCGACGGGCCATTCTGTCCCCCAACCCCTCAGCCCGTCCCCCTCAAGCCGACCTTTGCGTCGGCTTTTTCTTTGCCCGTAAAATGCTTTTACTCGGGCTGCCGGTAGGCAACGAACCGGTCGCGCTGCGCCTGGTAGATCAAGCCGGTTTCAGTCAGAGAGCGGCTGACGAGCGGCATCAGTTTCGCCGCGATTTCCGACGGTTGCGGCAGGGTTTTCGGGTCTTCGCCCGGCACGGCCTGGGCGCGCATCGCGGTGCGGGTGCGGCCGGGATCAAAGGCGTTGACACGAAGGGCGAGCGACTTGGTTTCGTCGGCCCAGGACCGCATCAGGGTCTCCACGGCTGCTTTCGAGGCGGCATAAGGGCCCCAGAAGGCGCGGGCGGAATGGGCGGCGTTCGAACTGACGATGACGGCGCGACCCGCCTCGGAGTTGCGCAGCAGCGGATCGACAGAACGGATCAAACGCCAGGTGCCGGTGACGTTCACGGCCATGACCTTATCGAACACTTTCGCCTCGACATGGCCGATCGGGGAAATCACGCCGAGCACGCCGGCATTGGCGACCAGAATGTCGAGCTTGCCCCAGCGGTCGTTGATCGCGCCGCCCAGTCGGTCGATGCCGGGCATGTCCGTAAGGTCGAGCGGAACCAGCGTCGCCTGACCGCCGGCCGACTTGATCTCGTCGTCCAGTTCCTCGAGCCCGCCTATGGTGCGCGCCACCGCCACCACATGCGCGCCAGCGGCTGCAAGCTGCTTGGCAACGGAATAGCCGATGCCCCGCGACGCGCCGGTGACGAGAGCGATACGGCCGGAAAGATCGGGGTTAGGGGTCATGCAGCTTGCCTTCTGTCCGTATTCATTTGCCTTCATCCGCCTGCCGGCATCTTCTTCCCGTAAAAATGGCGAGAGAGATGGGTGCGTGCGCCGATGCCTTCCTCTCCCCAATATTCAGGGGCAGAGGGTGAGGGGCAATTAATACGATTTCGGCGGAAACGGAAGATCAGCCGTTGTTTGCCAGCAGCGAAAGCGTGCGCACATTGTCGGCGCCGTCGAAATCGGCAAGGCGGGTCGGATATTCGCCGGTGAAGCAGGCGTCGCAGAACTGCGGCTGTTCGCCATTGCGCGAGGCCTCGCCGACCGCACGGTAGAGCCCGTCGATGGACAAAAAGCCGAGCGAATCGACGCGGATGAAATCGGCCATTTCGTCGACCGACATGCGCGATGCCAGGAGTTTGGCCTTTTCCGGCGTGTCGACACCGTAGAAGCAGGATGCACGGGTGGGCGGCGAGGCAATGCGCATATGCACTTCCCGGGCACCGGCGTCGCGCACCATCTGCACGATCTTCTGGCTGGTGGTGCCGCGAACGATCGAATCGTCGACCAGCACCACGCGTTTGCCCTCGATCATGCGGCGGTTGGCGTTGTGCTTGAGGCGCACGCCCATGTGGCGGATCGAATCGCCCGGCGAAATGAAGGTGCGACCGACATAGTGGTTGCGGATGATGCCGAGTTCGAACGGAATGCCCGATTCCTGCGAGAACCCGATGGCAGCCGGCACACCCGAATCGGGAACCGGCACCACGATATCCGCATCGACCGGGCTTTCGTTGGAAAGCTCCATGCCGATGCGCTTGCGCACGTCATAGACGTTGCGGCCCTCGACGCTCGAATCGGGACGCGCGAAATAGACATATTCGAAGATGCAGAAGCGCGACTTGACGGGCTCGAAGGGAAAAACGCTCTCGATGCCCTTGGAGGTGATGATAACCATCTCACCGGGCTTGAGGTCCCGGACGAAGCGTGCGCCGATGATGTCGAGCGCGCAGGTCTCAGAAGCCAGAATCCAGGCGCCGTCGAGGTCGCCCAGCACCAGCGGGCGGATGCCCAGCGGATCACGGCAGCCGATCATCTTCTTGGCCGTCATGGCGACCAGCGAGAAAGCGCCTTCGACCTGCCGCACCGCATCGATGAAGCGCGAGTTGAGGTCGCGTTCCTTGCTGGTGGCGACCAGATGCAGGATGGTCTCGGTATCGGAGGTGGACGAGAAAATTGCACCCTGTTTCTGCAAGGTGCGCTGGACCGTCATGGCATTGGTGAGATTGCCGTTATGCGCTACGGCGAAGCCGCCATCCGCCAGTTCGGCGAAAAAGGGCTGGATGTTGCGCATGCCGGCGCCGCCGGTCGTGGCGTAGCGCGTATGGCCGATGGCGCGGCTGCCGGGAAGGCGGTCCTGCACGGCCTGCTTGGTGAAGGTGTCGCCGATCAGGCCGACATGGCGCTCGACGTGGAACTGCGTGCCGTCATAGGAGACGATACCCGCAGCTTCCTGGCCGCGATGCTGAAGCGCATGCAAGCCGAGGGTGACGATGGCCCCGGCATCCTGCCGGCCAAAGATGCCGAACACACCGCATTCGTCATGGAAATGATCGTCAGCTTCCGCGGAAAGCACGTCGTTTGCGTCTGCCATCGGTGCGGCCTTTCAAAGCGGCATACCGGACCCTGCCGGAAAACTGCCTCGGAAAAAGAAAACACCTGCCGCCTCGTACACATCGTACGGGGCGGCAGGGGCGCCAAGGCCGTTATATAGTGGCAACAACTGAAAAGGGCAACGCGACAAACGCGTCGTTCACACCAACGTCATGGTGCTGTCGGAGCATTCGGCGCAGGTGCGTCCGGCGCGCCTTCGGCAGGCGGCGCTTCGGTGCCGGTCTCGGGCGCATCGTTGTCGTTGGACAGGCGCTTGAGGATGGTGTTCTCGGGGTCGGCGGGCAGCAGGCCTTCGATCGTGGTCCCGATGCTTTCCAGAAGCGGACGCGATTTCGCCTCGGTAATCCAGACAGGCTTGTTGGCGCCGACCAGCCAGTTGAAGAACAGCAGGCCGACAGCCACCACGAGGATGCCGCGTGCTGCGCCATAGACGAAGCCAAGCGTACGGTCGAGCGCGCCGACGCGCGAATCGATGATGAAATCGGCGATCTTCATCGTGATCAGCGTGACGATGATCAAAGCGACGAGGAAGACGATGCCTGCCGCAGCCGCCATGGCGAACTGCTCGTTGTCGATATAGGGCTGCACGAAGGGCAGCACCGGGCGCCACAGAAAGAAGGCAGCGGCAGCCGCTGCGATCCACGATGCGATGGACAGCACCTCTCGGGAAAAGCCGCGAACCATGGCCAGCATGGCTGAAACCAGGGTGAAGCCGACGAGAATTCCGTCAAGCAGCGTAATCGGCATGGTCTCTCCAACAGTAGACAATCGTCATTCGGCGTCTTCGGTGCGTCTGCGTTTGCCGCCTGCGATGCGCGCCACGAGGTCTGCCAGTTCCGCCGGCTGGAAGGCCTTACCGCCGATCCCGCCAGCGAGATCCTCGCTGGTTCGTGGCAGTACCGCCTGTCCGAACCCCAGCTTCTCGGCTTCCTTGAGGCGCTGCTGCGCATGCGCGACAGGCCGCACCGCACCCGATAGGCTGATTTCGCCGAAATAGACGCAATCCGCAGGCAGGGCAAGTCCAGTGAGGGAGGAAACCAGCGCCGCCGCCACCGCGAGGTCGGCCGCGGGCTCGGAAATCCGGTATCCGCCGGCCACGTTCAGGTAGACGTCATGGGTGCCGAAGCGGACGCCGCAATGCGCTTCGAGAACGGCGATGATCATCGACATGCGAGCGCCATCCCAGCCGACCACCGCGCGGCGCGGCGTGCCCAGCGACGAGGCGGCGACGAGCGCCTGGATTTCCACCAGCACCGGCCGGGTGCCCTCGATGCCGGCAAACACCGCCGCACCTGGCGCCTTGGCATGGCGTTCGCCCAAAAACAGTTCGGACGGATTGGCCACCTCGCGCAGGCCCTTGTCGGACATTTCGAACACGCCGATCTCGTCGGTCGGGCCGAAACGGTTCTTGACCGTGCGCAGGATTCGATAGTGGTGGCCGCCTTCGCCCTCGAAATAAAGCACGGCATCGACCATATGCTCGACCACGCGGGGACCGGCGATCTGGCCTTCCTTTGTGACGTGGCCGACCAGCACGACCGCGGCGCCGGTGGATTTCGCATAGCGGATCATTGCCTGGGCGGCGGCACGCACCTGGGTGACGGTGCCAGGCGCAGAATCGGCAAGATCGGTCCACAGCGTCTGGATCGAATCGATGATGACGAGGTCCGGCCGCCTGCCATCGGCGATGGTCGCCAGAATGTCCTCGACATTGGTTTCGGCCGCCAGTTCCACAGGCGATGTGGCGACGCCCAGCCGCTGGGCGCGCAGGCGAATCTGGGCAACTGCTTCTTCGCCCGAAACATAGACGACACGGTGGCCGCGTGCGGCAAGTGCCGCCGCCGCCTGGGTCAGCAGCGTCGATTTGCCGATGCCGGGGTCGCCGCCGACCAGAAGTGCCGAGCCGCGCACAAAGCCGCCGCCTGTCGCGCGGTCGAGTTCGCCGATGCCCGAGATGATGCGCGGTGCGTCCTCGATGTCGCCGTCGAGGCTGGTGAGCGCCACGGCCCGGCCTTTGCGCGCGGCGCGAAGGCTCGCAGGACCGCTGCCGATGCCGCCCGAGGTGCCTTCCTCGACCAGCGTGTTCCACGCGCCGCAGGAATCGCATTTGCCGGCCCAGCGCTGATGCGTGGCACCGCAATTCTGGCAGATGAACTGAACGCGCGGAGGTTTAGCCAACTATGAGGTCCTGGGAATGATGGCGCCACGCCGCTGCTGCTAGGCATCGACAAATGTGGCGCGAAGCTTTCGGAAAAGATTTGCGGGAAGTTCGCCATAGGCGACCGTGCTCATGTCGCCGTTGCGGGACGGGCGAATGTCCGGACCCGGCCAAAAAAAGCGATTAGCCTCCGATACAATAATCCAGGACCGTTCATCATCGAGACCAAGACGTTGTTTGGTTGTGGAAGGAATTTCGATTGACACGCTATCTTTGGCAGGCGGCGTATGCGTGACCGGAACAACGATCACTACGGTCCGGCCTGCCTCCGTTTTCGCAGAGAGAACTATAGCACAGGGTCGGTCTTTTCGGCCTTCCTCTTGGCCAACCTCATGCTCCGACAGCCAAAGATAACTGTAGCGGATGACCAAGCCGGGAATTGGGTTGGGCAGACCTGCCAACTTCAATCGTCTAGCTCGTGATTGAACAGTTCGGATTCCGGTGACGGTTCCGCCGCCGCGATTGCTGCGATGTCCTCATCTGTGAAATCGTCCAGGCTCAAGACTTCGCGGTCGCGCCGCTTGAGGCGATTGTACTCTTCCGTCGATATCATCACAGTGCGCTCGCGACCGTTACGCGTCACCGCGATGGGCTGCGTCAGCGCCAGATCCTGATACCGCCCGATATTGCGTTGAAATTCCGCAGCGCTGACCTTCAGCATGGCTCATCCTATGCACATCATGCAACTTGCATAACATGCATATAGTTCATGATGCGGCTGACCGAAAGACCTTGCGTGCCTACTCGAACCGTTCGGGCAGATGGCTATCCTCGGCGAGGTCGAAGAAGCGGGTGAATTCGCCCTGGAAGCCGAGCTGGACAGTGCCGGTCGGGCCGTGGCGCTGCTTGGCGACGATCACCTCAGCCTTGCCCTTGGCTGCGGCCATCTCGCTTTCCCACTTGAAATATTCGTCGGTGCCCGGCTTCGGCTCCTTGTTCTTGAGGTAATATTCCTCGCGATAGACGAACAGCACCACGTCCGCGTCCTGCTCGATGGAACCGGATTCGCGAAGGTCGGAAAGCTGGGGCCGTTTGTCCTCGCGACTCTCCACCTGACGCGACAGCTGCGACAGCGCGATGATCGGCACGCCCAATTCCTTGGCGAGCGCCTTGAGCCCTGTGGTGATTTCAGTGATTTCCTGAACGCGGTTCTGCGAGGCCTTCGCAGACGACCCCTGCATGAGCTGGATATAGTCGATGATGATGACGTCGAGACCGCGCTGACGCTTGAGCCGCCGGGCGCGGGCAGCCAGCTGGGCGATGGAGATACCGCCGGTCGAATCGATGAAGAGCGGGATTTTCTGCAGCGTCTGGGTGCAGCCCACGAGCTTTTCGAAGTCGGCTTCGGTCAGGTCGCCGCGGCGGATTTTCGAGGATGGCACTTCGGCCTGCTCGGAAATGATACGCGTTGCGAGCTGTTCGGACGACATTTCCAGCGAGAAGAAGCCGATCACGCCGCCATTCGCAGCCTTGAACGAGCCGTCCGCCTGCTGTGCCGGCTCGTAGGCGTTGGCGACGTTGAAGGCGATGTTGGTGACAAGCGACGTCTTGCCCATGCCGGGACGTCCAGCCAGCACGATCAAGTCGGACGGCTGAAGGCCGCCCATGCGGGCGTCGAGATAGTGCAGGCCGGTGGCGATGCCGGACAGGTGGCCGTCGCGCATGTAAGCAGCGCTCGCCATGTCGATGGCGGTCTTGATGGCGTCCGAGAAGGCTTCAAAACCGCCATCGTAGCGGCCGGTTTCGGCGAGCTCGAACAGGCGGCGCTCGGCGTCCTCGATCTGTGCCGAAGGCGACATGTCCACAGGCGCATCATAAGCGATGTTGACCATGTCCTCGCCGACCGTGATCAGCGCGCGGCGGGTGGCGAGATCGTAGATCGCGCGACCGTAATCAGCCGCGTTGATGACCGTCACGGCTTCGGCGGCCAACCGGGCGAGATATTGCGGCACGGTCATGTCGCCGACTTTCTCGTCGGCCGGCAGGAAGGTCTTGAGCGTGACCGGATTGGCCATCTTGCCCATGCGGATCAATTCCGAGGCAATCTCGAAGATGCGCCGGTGCAGCGGTTCGTAGAAATGGGTCGGCTTCAGGAAGTCCGAGACGCGATAGAACGCGTCGTTGTTGACCAGCATGGCGCCCAAAAGGGCCTGCTCGGCCTCGATGTTGTTCGGGGCCTCCCGATAGAGCGGCGTTTCCGCCACGCTGAATTTCCGTGCTGCCTCTGCCATGTCTGTCCTGTTTTCTGTCCCGTAAACTGGGTAGCAGATTGACACGAGCGATGGTTGTTCAATCGACGTCGTGCCCATGATTCACAGCCATCCTTGCCGGATGGCAAAGTCTATTGACTCGATTCCGTGGGCGATTCTACCCGCTTCCGCACGGGCATGACAGCGGCCGCGCGGCATATCTTTTTATATGGACAGTACGCCTGCCCGATGCGGGAAGCCGCTTTACTGCGGAGAGGCGTAACGGTCAAAGCAAGCGATACGGATCATCGCTGGACACGTGGACTGCGGTTTGAAGAGACCTTCGGACCGACACCATTCGTGTCTCTGGGGGCTGAGGTAGACTATGCGATGAGCGAGAAGCTCAGCTTCGGACGGCTAGGCCCTCCGAGATTCAGTCTGAAGAGATCAGCTCGGGCCGTTTGGTATAGCTCAGTTCCATGGAATCCCCGGCCTATTGGCTCCAGTATTGAGTGATGTTGTATAACGCCCGCCCTTGATAGTTAGGCTTGTATCAACGTTGCTGAGTTTGCCCCATTTGCATCAGGCTGTTGCTGATTTGCGACAGACACTGCGTTGACTTCTGGATATTCAGAAGTGGTTTATGCTTAGAATGCAAGGGGGTCGTGCATGAAGTTCAAGTTGTTTTGTATGGCTGCGGCAGGCTTGGGGATCGCGGCGGTTTCACAATCCGCTATGGCGGCGGATCAGGTTGACGCGGTTCAATACGCGTCTGCCGGCAACGAAGTCACCTTTCTCGGCGGTGTCGGCTACACCTGGCTGAAAGGCAATGAAGTCGTTTACGACGGCGGGGGCAACCGGATCAGCCATCTCATCTGGGAGACGCGCGCGCCTGTGCTGACCGGCTCGTTCAACGCCGAAGTTTCCAACGGCTGGAGGGTTGCGGCAAACGGAGTTGTGGGTTTTTCCGGTGACAGCCACATGGAAGACTACGACTGGCTCGCTCCCTTTGCCCCAGGCTCCAATTGGGAAGACTGGACGCATCAGTCGATTCATCCCGACACCAAGCTTGACCGTTACGTGAATCTCGATATCGCGCTCGGGCGCGATTTCGCGATCAATGACAGCGCTACGATCAATTTGCATGGCGGGTTCAAATACACCAACGTCAAGTGGACCGCCCATGGCGGCTCATTGGTGTACAGCGTTAATGGATTCCGCGATACCGTTGCAAACTTCCCCGACGGGCAAAGCATCATTACCTTCGAACAACGCTATCCCGGCCTTTTCCTGGGTGCGGAGGCGACGGTCAAGTCAGGTGCTTTTACCTTCTCAGGTCTCGCACGTGGCGGCTTCACCATTTCGGCGACCGACACGGATCACCATTGGTTGCGGAGCCTTCGATTCGAAGAGAAGTACGATCCGATCCCGTTCATTTCGCTAGGCGCGAAGGCTGATTACGCCATTACCGAAAAGGCCGGCGTCTTCGTAGCGGCTAATTTCGAAAAATACTTCCGGAAGAAGGGCGACTCCACTCTTTACGACATTGAGTCGGGCAACGAAGGTCCGACCTATAGCGATAGCGCCGGAATGGATTTCTACTCGGTCACCCTGTCGGCAGGCTTCAAATTGGCGTTCTGATTTAGAATTGCAGAGAACACGGCACTCGACATGGCCCGATGGAAACGTCGGGCCATATTTTTAGCTATAAGGCGAAATGCACTCCAGACGGTTCCCATCGCTGTCCGCATAGGTATTGTCGAGAAGGCGATAGGACTTGTGGTTTTTATAGCACCACTCGATGTGCTCCCGAGAAACCTTCTTGGCGGGAAATGTCTGCTGAGCCTTGACCGTGTTTGACGACAGGGCGGCGAAGATCGTTAAGCCGAGAATCAGGGCTATGGTCGAAAGGCGCCAACTCACATTTGCGGTGACGGCGAACTCCATTGATTTTACACCTCCCCTGATAGCGGACTCGATCGACGCCGCGAGGAAATCGGCATGGTCATGTGCCGATACAGCCTCCAACGGTGTTTTCGTTGAAGGCGAGATAGCCAACCGGGTCAACCCGTTGCCGACGATCAGCTGCCCGTGGTCTTCTTCGTCTTGCGCGGCTTTCTGGTCATCTTGGTGCGCGGTTCGTGGTCATGCGCTTTTTCGTGCATGGCAAGGGCGGATTCGCACTTGCCGATATAATCGCGCGTCACCGGCAGCGTATCGTTGCGTTGGGTGAGTTGGATCTGAAAGACCATCAAGTCCTGCCAGCGGAAGGCGGCTTCCGATCCGGCGAGATAGAAGTCCCACATGCGGAAGAAGCGCTCGTCATAAATCTGCAGCACCTTTTCGCGGTTGGCGTGGAAGCGCTCGCGCCAGTGCTTCAGCGTATCGGCGTAGTGCAGTCGCAGGATTTCGACATCCGAGACGATCAGCCCCGACTTCTCGATCGCCGGCAGAACTTCCGAGAGGGCAGGGATGTAGCCGCCGGGGAAGATGTGCTTGCGGATGAAGGCGTTGGTGGCGCAGGGCGGGCCGCTGCGCCCGATGGAATGCAGCACCATCACCCCGTCCGGCTTGAGCAGCTTGGCGCATTTGTCGAAGAAGGTGCGGTAGTGGTTGACGCCGACATGTTCGAACATGCCGACCGAGATGACGCGATCGAAGCGTTCGTTGAGATCGCGATAGTCGCGAATCTCGAAATGCACGTGATTGTTCAGCCCCTCCGCTTGCGCGCGCTCGGTCGCCACCGCGTGCTGTTCGGTCGACAGCGTCACACCCAGCACATCCGCTTCGAAGGCCCGGGCGAGGTAGAGGCCGAGACCGCCCCAGCCTGAGCCGATATCCAGGACGGTCTGGCCCGGCCTTATCTTCAGCTTGGCCGCGAGATGGCGCTTCTTGGCCATCTGCGCCTCTTCGAGCGTCATGTCTGGCCGCTCGAAATAGGCGCAGGAATATTGCATGTCCTCGTCGAGGAAGAGTTTGTAGAGCTCACCGGAGAGGTCGTAATGGCGCTGCACGTTGCGCCGCGACCGCAGCGGCGTGTTGACCTGCTGCAGCCTGCGGAAGGCATGGCGCAGCCCCTCGACGGCCCGTGTCCAGGTGGCTTCCACACCGGCCGGGCCCATATTGATGTAGACGACATGGAGCAGGTCGAGGATGTCGCCGCGCTCCATGGTCACCTCGCCGGTCATGTAGGCTTCCGGAAATGCGAGCATCGGATCGAGCGTGATTGCGCGTTCGGCGTGCCGCGTATGCAACCGGGCATGGACCGGTGTGCCTGTTCCGTCGCCGAAGCTGTGCGTTTCGCCGCCCGGTCCGGTGATCTGCAGATGACCCTTGCGGACGAGATGAGCCACAACGCGTTGTAGGAACGTGTTCATGTGCGCCTACCCGGATATGATAACCTAAGGCTATAATCTCCCAAAATTCGGCTGCATCAAGTGGGTTCTTCGCTGGTATAGAAAAAGCCCGGATGCTGGCATCCGGGCTTCATGACGGTCGAAGGGGCCTTGATCAGGCTTCTTCGGAGTCGCCTTCGTCTTCGTTCGGATCGAAGAAGTTGTCCGGACGGGCGTTCTCGTTGATGTCGTCGCCGTAGATAGCCTCGGCAGTGGTGAGCAGCTCGCCCTTGGCCTGACGCTCGGCTTCATCCGCGCTGCGGGCGATGTTGAGCGTGATGGTGACCTCGACTTCCGGATGCAGCGCGATCGCCACATTCGACAGACCGATGGTCTTGATCGGCTGGTTGAGTTCGACCTGATTGCGGGCAACGGTGAAGCCTTCGGCGGTCACCAGATCGGCGATGTCGCGGGTCGAGACCGAGCCGTAGAGCTGGCCGGTTTCGCCGGCCGAACGGACGACGATGAAGCTCTTGCCGTCGAGCACGTCGGCGATCTTCTGGGCTTCCGACTTGCGCTCGAGATTGCGGGTCTCGAGCTGGGCGCGCTGGCCTTCGAACTTCTTCTTGTTGGCTTCGTTGGCGCGCAGCGCCTTGCCCTGCGGCAGCAGGAAGTTACGGGCGAACCCGTCCTTGACCTTAACGGTCTCGCCCATCTGGCCGAGGCGGGCAATGCGTTCGAGAAGGATAACTTGCATGTCTCTTGTCTCCTGGTGCGCCATTTCTGGCGGAAAATCGAAGACAGGCGAGGACGCAAAAAGGGCGCTTGACGCCGGTGTCGCTGTCCTGCCTGCGGTGGCAGTTAGGGCATCCCATGGGGCCGAAAAATTGGGTTTTCGGCTGAGCTCATGGGCTGGAATACCCAACTCGGGATTTGCAGTGTCTCGTCCCGCGCCCGTCGCGGGGGAGCGGACAGGCGGCGAACCGCCCGTCCGAAATGTCTTACTTCACCACGTAGGGCAGCAGGCCGAGGAAACGGGCGCGCTTGATCGCCTGAGCGAGTTCGCGCTGCTTCTTCTGGCTGACGGCGGTGATGCGCGACGGAACGATCTTGCCGCGCTCGGAAATGTAGCGCTGCAGCAGACGCACGTCCTTGTAGTCGATCTTCGGAGCATTGGCGCCGGAGAACGGGCAGGTCTTGCGGCGGCGATGGAACGGACGCCGGGTCGGGATCTGGTTGATGTCGACCATCATTCTGCTCCTTCAACTGCTTCGCGCGGACGGCGCGGGCCACGATCGTCGCGGTCGCCGAAGTTGCGAGCCGGGCGGTCGCCACGGTCACGGTCGCCGAAGCCACGCGACGGACGGTCGCCGAAGCCGCGGTCGCCACGCTCGGAGCGCTCTTCGCGCTTCTGCATCATGGCGGAGACGCCTTCCTCATGCGCTTCGACGCGGATGGTCAGGAAGCGGAGGACGTCTTCGGACAGGCCCTGCTGACGCTCGATCTCCTTGATGGCCGCAGCCGGAGCATCGATGTCCATGAGCGTGTAGTAGGCCTTCCGGTTCTTGTTGATCCGGTAGGTAAGGGACTTCAGTCCCCAGTTCTCGACCCGACCGACGGAGCCGCCATTCGCGGAGACGATGCCCTTGTAGTTTTCCACAAGCGCGTCGACCTGCTGCTGGGACAGATCCTGGCGGGCAAGAAACACATGTTCGTAAAGAGCCATTGTTCTTTGCCTTTCTTCGTTTCTATCTCCCGGCCCCGGCGGCTAAAGCCTCTGCGATCTCTCCTGACCCGCAAACGGGGAAGAAAGGTAGCATGACGAGACGGTCGAGAGCGGGAACACGGGAGGCGGAAGCGCTTTTGACTTCGCACGGCGGTTTTGAAAAACCTCCGGCCCTCCGTTCAGCCCCCGGTCGGGACCGGCAGAATGCGCGCGTCTATACAGCAATAGGCCTGAATTGCAAGCGATGACCGGTCAGCCGAGGAAAGAAACCGCCTTGGAGAAGCCGGACGGTCCGCAATCAAATCGTCGATCAGCTCGGGGAAGTAGCGCCTGGTGCCGTGCTTGCCACCGAACATCATGTCGTATTGCAGCAGTCGGAAGTTCTTCAGATCGCGGTCCAGCTTCGGTTCACGCAGCCAGTCCTGGTCGGCGGCACCGTCCTGGCCAAGCAGCAGATTCCGGTCGATCACCTTGTAGCTGCCACGCATCTTGCCGAGGAACCCCGTATAGTAGGGATGGCTGATGCCGGCGCTCTCCAGCACATGCAGCGGCAGGAAGGCCGGGCTGATCGTGCCGATGCGGCGTTCGGTGCCTGTCTTGTTGGACCACACGAGAAGCGGCGTCTCATGCTGCGCCATCATGTCGTCGAGCGGTGCGCGGCGCGGTGCTACGGGTCCTTCCATAAAGCCGGTCTGGACGTAGACGTCACCCAGCGGCGGCAGGTGGTCGCCAAAGAAGGCGATGACAGTCGGGCGCTCGCGTTTTCTTGCCCATTCGACGAGCGTCTTCAGACTGTCGTCGGCGTCCGCCGCACCTTCCGCAAAGGTCGCAATCGAATCGCGGGCCCAACCGGTGGTGTTGGCCTCCACCTCATGTCGGGTTTCTTTGCCGTAGCGGCCGGGCGGATAGGGACCGTGGCCCTGCAGCGTGACGGCGAAGAAAAAGAACGGCTGCTTCTGGGCATCCGCCTGGCGGATGATTTCGCCCACCAGGGCGGCGTCGGATGCAAGCGTGCCGCGCTTCTTGAGCTTCGGCAACGTCTCCTCCGACATGAATGTCTCGAAGCCGAGGGCCTGGTAGACCATGGACCGGTTCCAGAACCAGCCAGCAAAAGGATGGATCGCGCGCGTCTCATAGCCTTCGCTGCGCAGGAAGGTCGCCAGCGAGGGGATCGGCGTGCGGATATATTGCTGGTAGGGAATGCTGCCGGTCGGCAGGAACGCATTCGAGAAGCCGGTCAAGGCCTCGAACTCGACATTGGCGGTCATGCCGCCGAATTCCGGCGAAAACACATGGCCGGATTGCGTCGAGCGGATGAAGCCGATCGGATCGGGCTTGATGGTGACGTCCGGCAGCCGCGTCGGATCCCAGAACGATTCGTTCATCACCATGATGATGTCCGGCTGTTCGTCGGGCAGGGCAATTGCGACGCCGGGCTTGCCGATGGCGTTGACGGCACGCTCGGAGTAACCCGCCGGCGCGCTCACCTTGGCCATAGGCAGGTTGAGCGCGAAGGCGAGTGTGAAGCCGTTGCTGCGATAGTTCTCTTTCTGGTCCCACATCATCGGCACGATCTGCAGCCGGTCGCGAACCCAAGAAAAGGTCGCATAGTCCATCATCGATGCGAAGGCGACCAGAGCGGGCACGGCAATGGCAAGACGCGACAGTCGTGCTGCGAAGGCGATGGAATCCGCCCGCCGCCGCCAATAGCGCCAGGACCACACCAGCCCGCCGATCGAAACCAGCACGGCCAAGACGGTGGCAAGAGCCATGATGGGGCGCTCGCCGACCAGCAGCGGCATGAGTTCGACGATCTGGCGCGAATAGAGAAAATCCGTCGGATAGAGCGGATCGCCCAGATAGAGCGATTTCTGCTGGCCGACGAATGCCAGCACCAGGAAAATCGGGCCGATAATAAGAAAGCCGTTGTGGCGCCGGCCTAACAGCGCATCCAGACCAATGGCGAGCACAACGATCAGGACGACGGTGGACCAGCCTGGACGATGCGGCTGCGACAGAAAGGCGATGGAGTCGGCAAACGAGCCGCGCGCGATGAGTTCGACAAAGAAGACCAGGAGTGTTGAAACAGCGAGCGTAAACCCGAGAGATACAAGCGCGCGCCGTACCATAGGCATGCGTCGCAACCTTATGCCGGGCTCTTCTCCTTCGATCGCAATCGCCAAGTTCAAATCCGCACCTCGTAACAAAAGTGTCATCTCTTTGACATGCAGATGTCACGAAGAGCTAGGGCATGTGTCAAAAATGAGAAGCGTCCACCGACAAAAGATGTGAGTTTGCAACGATCTGTGATTGTTTTGTCAAAGTCCGCCCCTCCGGCGATTCGCCAGGCTTGGGCTTGACTTTGCGGCATGGTGTGACGCACACGCCCATTTCAAAATGATAGGAGCGCGACATGTCCGTTGCATTCACTTTTCCAGGGCAGGGAAGCCAGGCCGTCGGCATGGGCAAGCAACTGGCCGATTCGTTTCCCGAAGCGCGGCGCGTCTTCGAAGAGGTTGACGAGGCGCTGGGCGAAAAGCTGTCGGCGCTGATCTGGGAAGGCCCGGAAGAGACGCTGACGCTAACGGCCAACGCGCAACCGGCGCTGATGGCAGTCTCGCTCGCAGCGTTCCGGGCGCTCGAATCGCGCGGGCTGTCGCTCAAGGATAAGGTTGCCTATGTCGCCGGCCACTCGCTTGGCGAATATTCCGCGCTGGCCGCTGCCGGCTTCGTCTCGATTTCGGATGCCGCAAGGCTGCTGCGCATTCGCGGCAACGCCATGCAGGAGGCCGTTCCCTCAGGCAAGGGCGCGATGGCCGCGATCATCGGCCTTGAACAACCCGATGTCGAAGCCGCCTGCAAAGAGGGCGCCGAAGGCGCCGTCTGCCAGATCGCCAACGACAATGGTGGAGGCCAGTTGGTCATCTCGGGCGAAAAGGCCGCGGTCGAGCGGGCCGCCAAGCTCTGTTCTGAAAAGGGCGCCAAGCGGGCGCTGATGCTGCAGGTTTCCGCACCGTTCCATTCCGCGCTGATGGCCCCTGCCGCCGAGAGAATGCGCGCGGCCCTCTCCGAAGTGCAACGGAACACGCCTGTGGTCCCGGTGGTCGCCAACGTGACCGTTGCGCCGCTGACCGATCCCGATGAGATCGCCGCTCGTCTGGTCGAGCAGGTGACAGGCAGGGTTCGCTGGCGCGAGACCGTCGAATGGTTCGGCGCCAATGGCGTGACCACTTTGTACGAGATCGGCGCCGGCAAGGTTTTGTCCGGCCTCGCGCGCCGCATTGACAGGGATATCGTCGTGTCGGCCGTCAATACGCCAGCGGATGTGGATGCCGCGATTGCCAGCCTTTCCTAAATGACGACATTTTCATAATAGGTGGTAGACCACTCCCTTACCAAGGGAGTGGTCTTGAGTTCCAAATAGGAGTGGCAAATGTTCGATCTGACTGGCCGCAAGGCGCTCGTCACCGGCGCTTCGGGTGGCATCGGCGAAGAGATTGCCCGGCTCTTGCACAAGCAGGGCGCCACTGTCGGCCTGCATGGCACCCGCGTCGAGAAACTGGAAGCACTGGCTTCCGAACTGGGCGACCGGGTGAAGCTGTTTCCGGCAAATCTAGCCGACCGCGACGCTGTGAAGGCGCTGGGCCAGAAAGCGGAAGCCGAGCTGGAAGGTGTCGATATCCTAGTCAACAATGCCGGCATCACCAAGGACGGCTTGTTCGTGCGCATGTCGGACGCCGACTGGGACAGCGTGATCGACGTCAATCTGAGCGCGGTGTTCCGCCTGACACGCGAATTGACGCATCCGATGATGCGCCGCCGCCATGGTCGCATCATCAACATCACTTCGGTGGTGGGGGTGACCGGCAACCCCGGCCAGGCGAATTATTGCGCCTCCAAGGCGGGAATGATCGGCTTCTCCAAGTCGCTCGCGCAGGAGATTGCGACGCGCAACATCACTGTCAATTGCGTCGCCCCGGGCTTCATCGAATCGGCCATGACCGGCAAGCTGAACGATAAGCAGAAAGAGGCGATCATGGCAGCGATCCCCTCCAGGCGGATGGGAACGGGCGCCGAAGTTGCTTCCGCGGTGGTCTATCTCGCCTCCAACGAAGCCTCCTACGTCACCGGCCAGACGGTTCACGTCAATGGCGGAATGGCGATGATCTGACCGCCAAACGAGGGACCGAAACGCCATTCTCCACGCCTCTGGCGTGTTGAAAGAGGTTCTTTCGCCTTTGACGCGGTTATTTTTTCGTGTAATGCCGCGAGCCGTAAGGCGGTCGGCGATGACTGGTTCCGCCTCCGCCGCGCTTATGGTGGGCGCAGAATTGAGCTTGATTACGGGCAGTCCGCCCGTTAACGAAGACCAAACTAATTAACACAAGACGAGGATGTCCACATGAGTGACACTGCAGAGCGCGTCAAGAAGATCGTTGTCGAACACCTCGGTGTCGAGGCCGACAAGGTCACCGAGGCCGCCAGCTTCATCGACGACCTGGGCGCAGACAGCCTCGACACGGTCGAGCTCGTGATGGCGTTCGAAGAAGAATTCGGCGTCGAGATTCCGGATGACGCTGCCGAGACCATCCTCACGGTCGGCGACGCCGTGAAGTACATCGACAAGGCCTCGGCCTGATATCTCGCATAGTTTGACTCGGGAAGGACCTGCCATGAGGCGTGTGGTTGTCACGGGCCTTGGCCTGCTTTCGCCTTTCGGCGTCGGTGCGGAACACGGTTGGAAGCACATTCTGACGGGCCGCAGTGCCGCAAGCCGAATCTCCACTTTCGAGGTGGATGACCTTCCCTGCAAGATCGCGCATGCCGTCCCCCGCGGGGACGGCAGCGACGGGACCTTCAATCCCGAGGCTTTCCTTGAGCCCAAGGAGCTTCGAAAGATCAGCGATTTCATCTTGTATGGCATCGCTGCGGCTGACGAAGCGCTCAAGGATTCGGGCTGGGAGCCCAAGACCCCTGACGAACAGTTCGCCACCGGCGTCATGATCGGTTCGGGCATCGGCGGCATAGACGGCATTGCCGACAACGCGCTGATCCTCAAGGAACGCGGTCCGCGCCGCATCAGCCCCTTCTTCATTCCCGGCAACATCATCAATCTGGTCTCTGGTCAGGTGTCGATCCGTCACGGCCTCAAAGGGCCGAATCACGCAGTCGTCACCGCCTGTTCGACCGGCGCGCACGCCATTGGCGATGCGGCCCGGCTCGTCATGCTGGGCGATGCCGACGTCATGCTGGCCGGTGGGGCGGAAGCGCCGATCACGCGCCTGTCGATGGCGGGTTTCGCAGCCTGCAAGGCGCTTTCCACGGATTACAACGACACGCCCCAAAAGGCATCCCGCCCCTATGACCGCGACCGCGACGGTTTTGTCATGGGAGAGGGCGCAGGTGTGGTGGTGCTTGAAGAACTCGAGCATGCCAAGGCGCGCGGCGCAAAGATCTACGCGGAAGTGGTGGGCTACGGCCTGACAGGCGACGCCTATCACATCACAGCGCCTTCAGAGGATGGCGATGGCGCGTTCCGCTGCATGACCGCTGCGCTGAAGCGGGCCAATCTCAAGCCGTCCGACGTGGACTACATCAACGCCCATGGCACATCCACCATGGCCGACACCATCGAATTGGGCGCTGTCGAGCGGCTGGTGGGCGATGCGGCCTCGAAAATCTCGATGTCATCGACCAAATCGTCGATTGGCCATCTTCTCGGTGCAGCTGGTGCGGCGGAAGCGATCTTCTCTGTGCTGGCAATCCGCGACAACATCGCACCGCCGACGATCAATCTGGACAATCCCCAACGCGAAACCGCGATCGACCTCGTTCCGCACAAGTCGCGCGAGCGCCGGATCGATGTCGCCCTGTCGAACTCCTTCGGCTTTGGCGGAACGAATGCCTCCCTGGTATTCAGCCGCTACAATGGCTGAGCCCTCCTCAATGACGGACAGGAAGGACGGTTGAAGGGAATTTCGCCATATTCCGCCTTACTCTGCCGTCGGGGATTCGACACAGCAGAGAGCAACGAGGCGTAATGAGTACAGATATTCCTGGAGCCGGTGAGGCCGGGCAGCCTCCAGCACAGCCGCCAAAAGCTCCCATCGTGCCGAAGTCGGCCAGCGAAGCGCTGCGCCCCGAAGCCGGTACACCCCCGCCGGGCAAGCGCTCACGCCGTTCGCGCAGCCAAGTCGTGGTGTTCCTCAACTTCGTCATGACCATCGTCATTCTGGTGGTGCTGATTGGCGCGGGCGCGGTCTATTTCGGCAAGCGCCAGTTCGAGGGCCGAGGCCCGTCGCAGGTGGCATCGACATTCCTGGTCAAGCAAGGTGCGGGTGTGTCCGAAGTTGCGAGCCTGCTCGAACGCCGGGGGCTGGTCAGCGACGCCCGCATCTTCCGTGTCGGCGTCCGCGCCTATGGCAACGACCAGGCCTTGAAGGCCGGCGAATATGAGATCAAGCCCGGTGCTTCCATGCTCGAGATCATGGAACTGCTGAAAAGCGGCAAGTCGGTGCTGTATTCGTTGACCATTCCGGAAGGTTTGACCGTCGAACAGGCGTTCCAGCGCATTGCCGAAAACGAGGCGCTGAGCGGTGAGATGCCAACGGAGATCCCGCCGGAAGGGTCGCTGGCAACAGATACCCAGCGTTTCACGCGCGGCGCCTCGCGCCAGCAGATCATCGACAAGATGCTGGCCCACCAGAAAGCGCTGGTCGAAGAAATCTGGGAGCGCCGCTCGCCGGACCTTCCCGTTAAGGACATCAATGAGTTCGTCACCCTTGCGTCCATTGTCGAGAAGGAAACCGGCAAGTCCGACGAGCGCCCGCATGTCGCCAGTGTCTTCATCAACCGCCTGAACAAGAAGATGCGCCTGCAGTCGGATCCGACGATCCTCTACGGTTTGTTCGGCGGGAAGGGCAGGCCGGCGGATCGCCCGATCTATCAGTCGGATATCCAGAAGCCGACACCCTACAACACCTATACGATCAACGGCCTTCCGCCGACGCCGATCGCCAATCCGGGGCGCGCATCGCTCGAGGCGGTCGCCAACCCGTCGAAGACGAAGGACCTGTATTTCGTTGCCGACGGCACCGGGGGCCATGTCTTCGCCGAGACCCTGGAAGAGCATAACCGCAACGTTGCGCAATGGCGCGCCATTCAGAAAAAGCAGCGCGAAGAAGCGGCCAAGGCGGGCAACGTACTGCCGGACGACGCGGAGCTTCCCGTCCAGCAATAGGCCGAAAAGGGTCTTTCCGGGTCGAGCTGAGCCGGGGAAATTCAGGTTCATGCGGATAACCCTGCTTCGGCAGGGTTATTTCGTTTCCCACTCATGCTTCCGGACGCTAGAAAGACCCGAGGCGGGCTTGGACATGGCGATGATGCATCGCCATGGAACCTTGAGAGGCTCGGGGGCGCATATGACACTTCAGAGCATGACGGGATTTGCACGGGCCACCGGGCAGCAGGCAGGTACCTCCGTCGCCTGGGAGATCAAGTCGGTCAACGGCAAAGGCCTCGATGCGCGGCTGCGGCTGCCGCCCGGCCTGGACCGGCTCGAACCGCTCGCCAGACAGGCAATCCAGAAGCGCTTTTCCCGCGGCAACGTTCAGGCGGCACTGACAATCGGGCGGCCCACCGGCCTTACCCAACCCGTCGTCAATGAGGCCTTTCTCAAGGATGTCGCCGGTCTCGCCCAACGCCTCGTAGAACATTTTGGCGCAGCACCCCCTACCGCCGACGGCCTGCTTTCGCTGCACGGTGTGCTGGATATGCCCGAGGCGGTCGAAACCGAGGAGGAGCGTGCCGCTCTCGACGCTATCATCCTGGCTGCGCTGAACGACGCGCTGGCCGGTCTCGAACAGGCCCGTCAGGCCGAAGGCGCAGCCCTCGTGGAGGTTCTGGGTGGGCATGTCGACGCCATCGAAGCTTTGACGGCGAAGGCCGAGGCGGACGCTTCGCGCGAACCGGCCGCGATCCGTGAGCGCCTTGTCGAGCAGGTACGGTTGCTTCTCGATGCCGTACCGTCTCTCGATGAAAGCCGGATCGCAACCGAGGCGGCGTTTCTGGCAACCCGTGCCGACATCCGCGAAGAGATCGACCGGCTTAAGACACATATCGTCTCCGCCCGTGCGCTGCTGGCTTCGGGCGGTGCGGTCGGCCGGAAACTCGATTTCCTGGCCCAGGAATTCAACCGCGAATCCAACACCTTGTGCTCGAAGTCCAACGCGGCTTCGGTCACCGCCATCGGCCTCGAACTGAAGGCCGTGGTGGACCAGTTCCGCGAACAGGTCCAGAATCTGGAGTAGACATGGCCACCAAAGACACCGGTTCCAGTATCAAGCGTCGCGGGCTCATGCTCGTGCTGTCGTCGCCCTCCGGCGCCGGCAAGACGACGATCGCGCGCAACCTGATCGAAAGCAACATCGGCTTCGAGATGTCGGTGAGCGTCACCACGCGCCCACGTCGAGGCAGCGAAATCGAAGGCGTCCATTACCATTTTTCCAACAAGCGCGAGTTCGAAAGCCTGCGCGACAATGGCGATCTGCTCGAATGGGCGGAAGTCCACGGCAACTATTACGCCACGCCGCGTGCCCCGGCCGAGTTGGCCATGGCTGAAGGTCGCGACATGCTGTTCGATATCGACTGGCAGGGTGCCACGCAGCTCAAGCAGCAGATGCGCGCCGATATCGTCTCGATCTTCATTCTGCCGCCATCCATGGGCGAGTTGAAGGCCAGGCTCAAGCGCCGGGCGGAGGACCAGGACGCGGTGATCGACCAGCGGCTGAAAAACGCGCGCGACGAGATCGAACATTGGACGGAGTATGATTTCGTCGTCATCAATGACGACCTCGACAGAGCGTTCCAGGAGGTGACCGCGATCGTCAAGGCGGAACGCCTGCGGCGCGACCGCCGTCCCGGCCTGTTCAACTTCATTTCCGGATTGCTGGCCGAGAAGATCTGACTGCGCTCAGATCAGGTTCGCCAGCGCGACAAAATCCTCGACGTCCAGCGTTTCCGCCCTGCGTGTGGGGTCGATGCCGACACGTTGCAACAGCGCCTCGCCGCCGAGGCTTTTCAGGCTCTGGCGCAGCATCTTGCGGCGCTGGCCAAAGGCCGCTTCGGTGACGCGCCCAAGCTTGACCACATCGGCCTGCAGGGGCGCCGCGCGCGGCACCAGATGCACCACCGAGGAGGTGACTTTGGGCGGCGGCGTGAAGGCCTGTGGGGGCACGTCGAAGGCAATGCGCGCGTCCGTGCGCCAGCCGGCAAGCACGCCCAGGCGGCCATAGGCATCATCCCGAGGCGTCGCCACGATGCGCTGGGCGACCTCGCGCTGAAACATCAGCGTCAGCGACTGGTAGAAGGGCGGCCAGTCCAGCACCGTCAACCACCGGACCAGAAGCTCCGTACCGATATTGTAGGGCAGGTTGGCGACGATCTTGACGTCTTCGCCGGGCGCAAGCGCTGTGAAATCGGTCTTCAAGGCATCACCCGAGATCACCTCCAAACGGTTGGGATAATGATCCGAAATCTCAGCCAATGCGGAAAGGCAGCGCTCGTCGCGTTCGATGGCAATAACCCGTTTGGCGTCGCTCAGGAGCAATGCGCGGGTCAGGCCGCCTGGACCAGGGCCTACCTCGATGACGGTGGTTTGCGTGAGGTCTCCTGCGGCGCGGGCGACCTTGCTGGTCAGGTTCAGGTCGAGCAGAAAATTCTGACCGAGCGCCTTCTTGGCCTGAAGGCCGTGGCGTTCGATGACGTCGCGCAAGGGGGGGAGGCCATCGATCCTCATGCAGTTGTGACCTCATTGTCGGCAAGCTGGCGCGCAAGCTTCAGCGCCGCCACCAGGCTGCCGCAGCGCGCCACGCCTTTCCCGGCAATGTCGAACGCGGTGCCGTGGTCGGGCGAGGTGCGGATGAAGGGCAGACCGAGCGTGACGTTGACCGTTTCATCGAAGGCAAGCGCCTTGGCCGGGATCAGCGCCTGATCGTGATACATGCACAGGGCTGCGTCATAGGTCGCGCGGGCGCGGGGATGAAACATCGTATCGGCGGGCAGCGGACCGAAGGCGTCGATGCCTTGCCGTTGCAAGGCCAGCACCGCAGGCAAGATGATGTCCAGGTCCTCTCGGCCCATAGCGCCGCCTTCGCCCGCATGTGGGTTGAGACCCGAAATGGCAAGGCGCGGCTTTGCGATGCCGAAGCGGCCGCGAAGGTCGTTGGCTGTGATGGCGGCAGTCCTGACGATCAGCTCGGTTGTAAGCGCCTTCGGGACCTCGGCAAGCGCGATATGGATGGTGACGGGCACGGCGCGGAGGTCGGGGCCTGCCAGCATCATCACCGGCATCGCGGCGGCATGTCCATGCCTCTCGGCAAGATGCGCGAGATACTCGGTGTGGCCGGGAAAACGGAAGCCTGCGTCGTAGAGCGGCTTTTTGGCGATTGGGCAGGTAACCACCGCGCCGGCGCGTCCGGACAACGTATCCTCCACGGCGCGGTCGATCGATTCAATAATGCCCGCAGCGTTGGCCCGGTCTGGGATCCCACACTTATCGATAAGCCGCGCCGCCAGAGGCACTAAGGGCAGGGCATCCGAAAAGCGCGCTTCGGCCTCTTCAGGCGCAACGAGAGCGATCTGCAGGCTTGACGAACCTGCTCGGCTTTCGATCAGATCAGGATCGGCCAAAAGATAAAAAGCCGGCAACGCAAATTCCTTGCGTCTGCGCCAGGCATCGATAGCGATTTCCGGCCCGATACCGGAGGGGTCGCCAACTGTCAGCGCCAGCGGCGCACGATTACGCACGACCGCTGGATGAGATCAGCGTTGGACGACGCGGGCTTTGGTCCGCAGTTCAGCGAGATATTTCTTGCTGAGTTCCTCGGCCTGTTTGTCGCCGCCGGCGCCCGTGCTTTCGTTCTGGAACACCAGTTGCGCGACCTTGTCATCAGACACTTCGCGCGCGCTGCAGATGCCGATGAACTCAACGCCCCGATCGGTCTCGCGAACCGTGGTGGCACCGCCGGTCTTCGTCTTCTTAATCTGGTCGGCCCATTCCGGGGGAAGCTGAGGCGCGATCACGCGACCGAGATCGCGGACCGTAACGTCGATCAGGCCCTGAGCGAATTGGCGGGTGCTCTCGCATCCGTTGAAACGACCGCGCATGGCTTCGGCTTCACGCTTGCGCTTGGCCATTATCGCACCGCGCTGAGCGGCGGGCACGACAAAAATCACCTGTTGCAGCATATATTCAGTAGCCGTCGGTTTGTTGCCGCCGTTCTGCAGCATCTTGCGCACGACATCCTGCTCGGTCATGCCACCACCCGCTTCGGAGCGGAAACGGCGGCTCAGCGCTTGGTTCCAACCCATCTGGGTGCGGATGAACTCCTTGAAATGCGAACTGGTCACACCTGCCTGGGCGAGAATCTGATCCATCTGCGCCGGCTTCAGCTTGTTGGACGCGGCAAAGCGCGCATAGGCGTCGGCCACCTGCTGATCGGTGATGCGAACATTGAGACGCTTCATCTCAGCCAGCTTGATCGTCTGCTCGATCATATCCTCGCCGGCATTGCCCTTCCGCTTCTGCAGCTTCAGGAAAGCGGCGCGACGCTGGATGTCATAGCTTGTGATCGGTACATCATTGACGATGTACTTGATTTCGCTCGCCACCGCAGGCTGCGGCGCCATGACGACAGGCAATGAAACCGTCGCCACCAAAAGCGCCAGACCTGCCGAAAAGAGGTATTTCCTCATCAAAAACATCCCGTTTAACCCTGGCCAAACCGAAATTCGACCGCGTCCCTGCGTCTGGATGGCCCGCTTATGCGGCGAAACGATGTCGCCGCGCAATCTATGTCGCCGCTGACCCTCAAGGCGCCAGGCTGTTGACCGTACCGGAGCCGAAGTCACCCAGTGTACGGAACGTGATGTTGAAGCTGACCTTGGTCTCCACGTCGTTGTTTTGCTTCTCAGAGCGGCTCACGGCCATCAGATAGGTGAAACACTCGTCGTCATAAGCAAAGCCGAGACGGCTGCGCACAGGGATCTCGTGTTCGATGTCGTAGGTTGCCGATCCGAAGACGCGCCAGTTTTCGTGAAGCCTCAATGCTGCCGTGCCGGTGACTTCGTGACGGTCCTCGCTAAATCCATAAAGCGGTTGCGCCTGAATGAAGGCGTATTTGCCGGTGAGCGACAGGCTCGGATCGCTGTACCCAAGCTTCACTTCGGTGCGGCGCATTTCGAATGTTTGCTCGTCGAAGCGTCCGCTGAGCGAGCCGGAAAGACCGATCGGGCTGGCGAAGCCGGCAAGCGCGACAAAATCCGACGTATCCGTTTCGAGGCCGGAATAGGCGCCGACATTGACCAGATCAGGCGAGGCAAACGAGTTCTGCCCGCCCAATGCATAGGACTGACCGAAGAGCGCGTTGGTGGACCAGCCATTGTCGTAGGTGCCCGAATAACGGAAGCCTACATTGGCGCGAGAACCACCTTCCATCCGGTCGTAACCGGAGAATTTGTCGCGTTCGAACAGCGTCGATGCATCGAAAACAAAGCTCTGCGCGTCCTCGTTGGGGAGACCCAGGCCGCCGACATATTGCTCGTTCGGCCGCGCAAACACCTGCACCATCGGCTCGATGATGTGGGATGAACTGGTCGCGGAAAACAGCACCGGCCACCGCAACTCCAGACCGGCGGTTGCCATGTAGCGGAACCAGGAGGACCTGACGTCGGAAGAAACGCCGAGGTCGGTTGCCATTTGATTGATAGCCGCGACTGAATCCGCAGACATATCCGCGCCGCCACCCTCGGCCTGGAACGCCAGGAGGGGGGTGATGATCAAGCCGCCATCGGTGATGAAGTTACGCTTCCATTCCGTCTCGGCCGTAACGCGCTGCGATGTGCCCTCGATGCCCCTTATCAGCGGGGTGCCACGCCGTCTCTCGGTGCTTCCGAGGTAGTTGAAAGCATCTAGGTTGTCGCGGCGCAGGAACCGGGCATTCATGTCGATCGACAATTGACCGCCCGCGACAGGCTGGTCGGGGATGTAGGCATAGTCGAACGACGGCAGCACCCAGGGCTGCTTCGGATTGCGAGCGTTCGGGCTGGAGTCGAAGACGTCTTCCTGCACCTGGAACTTCATCATCCTCAGATCGAAGTAGTTCCTGTCGTTCAGGCCGGTGAGGTAAACCTGAGAGGTCTGGGTGCCAGTGAAGCCGTTGATCCCGTAGGTGTTCGAAAAATTCTTATCGGTCTGGAGCATCACGTCCCAGCCGAAGGCCCAGCGAGGGTTGATCTCGAACCTACCTTTGGTTCCGATCATGCCACGGAATTCGTTCGGATCGCCTGCGGGACCGCTATTGACGCGGTTCGCTTTAAATTCATCGGGATTCAACTGGTGGATACCGGCCATCTTCAGCGAATATTGGCCGTTGTTGAACCGCTGACGCCATTCGGCCTCGCCGAGGAAGCCCTGCTTGGTGTAGCCGCGACCCGTCAGCGTCAGGTCGTATGTCGGCGCCAATGCGAGGTAATACGGTACTGCAACGCTGTATCCGAGCTTGGAATTGTGGGCGATGCTGGGCGACAAAAAGCCGGACTTCCGCTTGACCGTAGGGTCGGCGATTTCGAATGCCGGCAGGAAGGCGAGGGGAAAGCCGAAGAACTCGAAGCGTGACTGCTCGAAGCGGACAGTCTTGGTCTGTCCGTTCCAAATGATTTTCTTGGCCTTGATCTGCCAGATCGGCGCTCGATCCGGCTTGTCTTCGCAGGGTTCGCAAGCAGTATAGACGCCATTGTTGAACGTTGTCAGCATGCCGCCGCGGCGTTCGCCGCTTTCTGCCGAGAAATAGGTCTTGTCGACCGTTTCCAGGCGCAGCGCGTTGACGAAACCATCGGCGAAGTCGTCAGTAATGTCGATATGGTCGGAATAGATCTTGGTTCCGTCGCTGTTGAGCAGTTCGACGCCACCCGTAGCAACCACACGCGATGTATTGCGGTCGTAGATGACGCGCTGCGCGACCAGGCGATTGCCGCCATATTCGATTTGAACGCCGCCAACGGCAGTAACCGTCTGCTTGTCGTTGTCATAGACAAGCGTATCCGCCTCGAGCAGCATCTGAGCATCAGATGGCACCCTGTCGGCAAGACTCGGCACTTGCTGCGCGAACGCAGATCCCGGTACTGCATACATGAACACGCACGCGAGAGCGCTAGCGCCCAGAAGGCGTGCCATCCGGCCCGTCTTGCTGCTTCCAGCCATTACGCCCCTCACTAGCCGTCTTCCTTATAAAGCAAGAACGTCACTCCAAAGAACATCGCTACGACAACCGGAAACCATGCCGCCATATAGGTTGGCACGAATCCCGCGTTTCCGAATGCCTTCACGAGAACCGACACGACATAAAGCAGAAAGCCTGCGACGATGCCACCCAGAATCATAGTCGCGGATTGTCCCATACGGGCAAATCGCATCGACACTGTTGCAGCAATGAGAGTCATTGCGACAAGAAGGAAAGGCAGCGCCACAAGCGAATGGAATTGCATGGAAAAGGCGTTTGCTCGCAGACCGAAAGACCGTGCCACCTCGATCTTCTCCGGCAATTGGAAGAATGGGATCGTTTCGGGCCGCGCAAGCCGTTCCTGCACGAATTCAGGCTTTAGATTGGTGTTGACGCGGTCGGTCGCCTGCGTTTCGACCTGCTGGCCGTCGCGGAGGGTTCTGACCTGTCGCAACTCCCAATACCCATCCCGAAGGACCGCGCGTGCCGCATCCTTGCGCAACACGATATCCTTATTGTCATTGAGATAGAAAAAGGACGCGTCTGAAAGCGTCAACCCCTGGTTCAGAACGGCGCGGGCGCCGATGATCACGTCCTGGCCGTCGGTCTTCTGCCTCAGCCATGGTACGGCGTCGGCGGCGACCTGGTTGCTCTTGCCGCTGCGCAGTTCGGTTTCGAGAAGCTCGGCCCTGGAAAAACCCTGCGCTGCGATCGGGTTGAGCACAGTGATCGAAAACACGCCGAACAGCATAGCCCCTATGCAGATCGGCGTGAGGAATTGCCAGGCCGATATACCCGCTGCACGAGCGATGACCAATTCGTAGCGGCGGTTGAGTGACACAAGTGTCGCCATGGCCGCGAAAAGTCCGACGAAAGGCACCGTCTGCTGCATGATCATCGGCACGCGCAGCGCCGAGACCGCCAATGCGATCTGGAAGGTGAAGCCTGGAATGCCGGACGCGCGGCTTGCGAACTCGGTAACGTCGATGATGAAGATCAACGCAAAGATGCCGAGGAAGAACCACGTCGTGATGACGGCGTAGCGGATGAAGAAATAGCGGCCCAGCGTCCAACCCATCACGCCGCTCCCGTTCTCGGTTTGCGGCCCAGCAAGCCTGCGAAGCGGCTGCTGACTGCCGCGAAGACATCGGCAAGGCGATTGGTGAGCGAAGCGGGGATCTCAAGCGTCCGATGGGTGATGATGAACCAGCTCGCCACCAATGACGTCACGATCGGTACGCCATAGACGATATAGATGAGCCAGGCTTGGGATTCGGATTCGTTGGCCACGAAAAAGCCGAGCCAGCGTATGCCGAGAGTGAGCATGATGGCCGTCAGCATCGGATGAAGCCGTGCTTCGCGGTGGGAGCGGGCATCGCCTGCAACGGCGATGGAAATCAAAGCGAAAGCAAGGGGATACAGCCAGTCGGAGAATCTCCTGTGGAGCTCTGCGCGGAACTGCTGCGGAACCTTCTGGTACATCCGGTCATCGGATGGCGGATCAAGGAGATATCCGGTCGTGCGGTCCTTGGGATACATGGTGATCTCATTGGCCGCATTGGTGAATTCGCTCATGTCGAAAGCATAAGACGTGAAGCGGATCACCGAGACCTCGCCACCAGGGGCCTTCCGCTGGATGACGCCGTCATTCATGACCAGCATCTTCCTGCCGTCTCGGTCAACGAAGGCGCCTTCTTTCGCGTAGTAGATGAGATCGATGTTCTTCTCGCGGGAATCGGCAACGAAAACGCCGCCCAGCCCGCCATCCGGCAGACGCTCGCTGATCTGAACGAACAGGCCGTTGTCGACCTTGCGGAACGTTCCTTCCTGGATCAGCAGCGAAATAAGGTCGGCGCGGGCGGACGCAACCAGTTCGCGATTCTGCAGCCGGGCATATGGCTCGACGATGTTGCCCACGAACAGAGAAAAGAAACTCGCCAGCACCGCAAGAATCACGATGGGGCGCACGACCGTGGTGCGCGAAGCGCCGGCGGCACTGATCACCACGAGTTCGGAATCGGTGTTCATCGCGCTCAAGGTCTGGGCGATACCGATGACCATCGCGAAGGGCACAACGATCGGGATGACGGTCGGCAGCACGTAACTCGCGACCTTGAAGAAGGTAAGCGCAGACTGGCCGCTGTCCGTGACCAGGTCGATTCGCGCCAGGACCTGCGTGGTCCATACGATGGCCAGCGTCCAGAACAGCGCCGCGACAAATACGATGGTCGTGCGACGCAGTATGTAGCTCTCGAGAACTTTCATATACCGCGAGGATTCCGTCTGTCCCAGTCCGACCTGAATGTTGGTTCAAGCGGCACTATCGAATGAAATGCGTCCAGGCCCGTATACTCCGGCAATCAAAATCACGGCCCGCACCGGCCATCCCAATGAGCTCCTGCGGTGAGGCGGAGTGTCGCTTGTAATGGATAACAAAGGCCAAAGAGAGATGGTTAACGCAAAAAACAGGGACTGTTGATCGCGGGCAACGGTCACCAACTGGTCTTAACGGTATGTACGGGCCTTGTCGCGACCTTGCCAAAAGGCCTAAAACCGCCAAACAAGCCATTACGCAAAAACACCCGAAAGCAGGATTTTATGGCCACAACACCATCCGTCACCTTTGCCAAAATTGCCGTCCCGTCCAAAGGGAGCGTGTTCGTGCTCGCTGCCGATGGCGCGGCGATGAGCGAAGCGGCCAGCGCCTGCGATCCGGCTGGTGTCCTCGAACGCGCGTCCAAAGTGTCGGACTTCACCGGCAAGTCCGGCAGCAGCGTTGAGGTTCTGGCGCCCGAAGGCTTGGGCCTCGACCGGCTGGTGGCACTTGGCGTGGGCAAGTCGTCCGCGCTCGACGAAAATGCCTGGCTCAAAATTGGCGGCATGGTCGCTGCACAGCTGCGCAAATCGGCTGAAGTCACGGTCGTGCTCGACCTGCCGGAGACCGAGATCGACGCGGCCGCCGCTGCCTCCATCGCATCGGGCATTCTGCTGCGCAGCTACAGCTTCGACAAATACAAAACAAAGAAGGGCGATGAGGACGCCGAAGTGGCCAAAAAACCTGCCAAGGTCACGATCCTCTGTGCAGACCCCTCAGCGGCGAAGAAGGCTTTCGTCACCGCCGAGGCTGTGGTCGACGGCGTCCTGTTTGCTCGCGACCTCGTCAACGAGCCTGCCAACATCCTCGGTACGCTCGAGTTCACGGAACAACTCGAGAAGCTCGAGAAACTTAGCGTCAAGGTCGAGGTTCTGACCGAGAAGGACATGAAGAAGCTCGGCATGGGTGCGCTCTTGGGCGTCGCCCAGGGCTCGGTACGTCCGCCCCGTCTGGTGGTCGCGCAGTGGAATGGCGGCAAGGGCAAGGACAAGCCCGTCGCCTTCGTCGGCAAGGGGGTCGTGTTCGATTCCGGCGGCGTCTCGATCAAGCCGGCCGCCGGCATGGAGGACATGAAAGGCGACATGGGCGGGGCTGCCGCCGTCGCCGGCCTGATGCATGCGCTGGCCGCCCGCAAGGCCAAGGTCAATGCGGTCGGCATCATCGGCCTTGTCGAGAACATGGTCGACGGCAATGCCCAGCGCCCCGGCGACATCGTCACGTCTATGTCCGGTCAGACCATCGAGGTGCTGAACACCGACGCGGAGGGGCGCCTCGTCCTCGCCGACGCGCTTTGGTATTGCAACGAGCGTTTCGAGCCGCGCTTCATGGTCAATCTCGCGACCCTGACCGGCGCTATCCTGGTAGCACTCGGCCAGAGCCATGCCGGCCTGTTCTCAAACAATGACGACCTCGCTGAAAAACTCACCGCGGCCGGCCTTGCCACCCAGGAAAAGCTGTGGCGCATGCCGATGGGCGCCGAGTATGACAAGCTGATCGACTCCAAGAATGCCGACATGAAGAACATCGGCGGCCGTTATGGCGGCTCGATCACGGCCGCGCAGTTCCTGCAGCGCTTCGTCAAGGAGACGCCATGGGCGCATCTCGATGTCGCAGGCACCGCGATGGGCTCGCCCGCCACCGAGATCAACCAATCCTGGGGCTCTGGTTTTGGCGTCCGGCTGCTCGACCGGTTGGTCCGCGACAACTACGAGGGCTGAGGCTATTGGCCGAAGTGCTGTTCTACCACCTCACCGAATCGACGCTGGAGGATGCGCTTCCCGGCTTGCTGGAGCGCAGCCTGCAGCGCGGCTGGAAAGTCGTGGTGCAGACCGGTTCGGATGAACGGCGCGACGCCATCGACAGCCATCTCTGGACCTATCGCGACGATTCGTTTCTCGCCCACGGACCGGAACATGAGCCACATGCCGAGGACCAGCCGATCGTTCTGACGACCGGTCAAGACAATGCGAACGGTGCTGAAATCCGCTTTATGGTCGATGGAGCGACGCCGCCCGATTTGATGTCCTACCAGCGAGCCGTCTTTTTGTTCGACGGTCACGATGCCATGCAACTCGAAGCGGCGCGTAGCCATTGGAAGGTCATGAAGTCTGCGGGGCATGAAGTTACCTACTGGCAGCAGACGCCGGACCGGCGCTGGGAACGCAAGGCGTAGAAGGCCTAATGTATGCGGTTGTTTTTTCTTGTCGTCCTCGTGGCCGGGCTGGCTGTCGGTGTCGCCTATCCCTGGGCAGCCGAACGGTTTCTCGGCGAGCAGTTGGGTGTCTGGCGCGTCCATGACACTGGCGGTGCGTTCGAACCCGTCACGGTGACGTTGCGCCGGCAGGATTTTCCGGTCCGCGTCATGGTCGACGTCACAGCTCCAACGCCGCCCGCTGCCCCTGCGCAGCAGACGACGCTGACCCTGACCGCCGCTCAGGACGGGCGGACTGTTCTTGCCGAGAAACTGCGCTTCGCCGATGCGACGGCGCGCGAGACCAGCCCGCAAAACCCCGTCAAAATATTTCGTGACGAAGCCGGGATCATCGAGGACGAGGCCCCAGGGACTTATGTCTTTACCATTGGAGAAGGCGACGCGGAGGGTATCGACATCCAAGAGGTCGATCTGGTGCTGCGTTCAATGGCCGTCACCGCGCGCGGCGATGCGCGTCGCCTGGGCCTGGCAGTGGCGGGAATTGGTTTTTTTGGGTTCGTCGCGGCTTGGAGGATTGGACGCCGGCGCGACAAGACACCACCGCCTGCGCCACCCAAGCCGCGCTGGGGCAGGGGCGGGCCACAGGCATGAACTATCGTCATGCCTACCATGCCGGAAATTTCGCCGATGTCGTCAAGCATGCTGTGCTTGCCCGTATCGTGGAGTATCTCAAGCTCAAGGACAAAGCCTTCCGCGTGATCGATACCCATGCCGGCATCGGTCTTTACGATCTGGCTTCGGAACAAGCCGGCAAGACGGGCGAGTGGAAAGGCGGCATCGCCAGGCTTCTGGAGGCGAAACTGCCGAAGGCGGCGGCCGAGTTGCTGCAGCCCTATCTGGATGCCGTTCGCGCCGTGAATGCAGACGGCGGACTGTTGCACTACCCCGGCTCTCCGCTGGTGGTGCGCCATCTTCTCAGGCCGCAGGACAGGCTGTCGGCTATCGAGCTTCACCCCGAGGATGCTGAACGGCTCGGCGAGGTTTTCGAAGGCGATTACCAGGTCCGCGTCATCCGCCTCGACGGCTGGCTTGCGCCCGGCGCGCATTTGCCGCCGAAGGAGAAGCGCGGTCTTGTGCTGATCGATCCGCCCTTCGAGAAGGAAGGCGAGTTTGCCCGCCTCGTCGAGGCCGTGGTCAAGGCGCATCGGCGCTGGCCGGGCGGGACCTATGTTTTGTGGTATCCGATCAAGGACAGAAAGGCCGTTGCCGCATTCCGTGACGAGCTTGCGAGTGCGGATATTCCGCGAATCCTCGATTTCGCTTTCCATGTCCGGAAGCCGTCGAGCGAACCGCGACTGGACGGCACCGGCCTTATCGTTATCAATCCGCCCTTCACCCTGGAAAACGAGCTGGCGGTGATGGCCCCCGCCCTCAAACAGGCGCTGGCGGAGGGAGCGGGCGCGGAATGGACGGTGTCATGGCTGGCCGGTGAGGCCGCACCAGCTTGACCGCGCGCCGCCTATTCAGCAAAGTGAATTCCGTACCGGTCTTTGGAGAGGCATGATGAGTCGCGTCGCAAAATCAATTCTGGCAGCGCTTGCAGCCCTCGCCACGCCGCTAGCGGCGACACAGGCCACCAGGGCAGCCGATTTTCAGCAGCAGCCTGCCTACTACGATTCCGGTATCTGTGCGCATCCAGGCGTGCTCAGTCTCATCACCAAGCGTTTTGCCTATCAGGTGCGCCACGTGCCGAACCTGCCGCAGGTCGGCATCGACAGTTTCCAGAACATTTCCGAGACACGATATCTGCCCGCGCATGAGGATCGGCCTATCGGCCGCCGCTATTGCGCAGCCACTGCCCTGCTGTCCGATGGCCAGGGCCGCCAGGTCTGGTATCTCGTCGAGGAAGGCCAAGGCTTTGCCAGCATCGGCGACAATGTCGAGTTCTGTGTGTCCGGCTTCGATCGTTGGTTCGTCTATAATGGCGGCTGCCGCGTCCTGCGCTGACCGAAGGCGCCATGCGGCGAACCGGTTTGAGACAGCTTTTAGCCGGCGGCCTGATGGCCGCCGCGCTGTTTTTAACCGCCGGCTGTTCACCTGAGCAGGAAGCCAAGGACGAGCCGCAAAAACCCAATGTTGCCACCTCCTCGGCTGTGCCGATAGGCGACGGTTTCGACTTCTATGTGCTGTCGCTGTCCTGGTCGCCCAGCTATTGCGAGGCGGAAGGCAAGGATGCCAACCGCCAGCAATGCGAGGGAGGTCGGCCTTACGCCTTTGTCGTCCATGGGCTCTGGCCGCAGTTCGAGCGCGGCTATCCGGAGAATTGCGACACTGTCGAAGGAGATATCGGACAGGCTGTCTTGCGAGGCCTCTACGACATCATGCCGTCTGCCGGGCTCATCCGTCATCAATGGCGCAAGCATGGTTCCTGCTCGGGGCTTGAGCAGGACGATTATTTTCGGGTGCTGAGAAAGGCGCGGGATAAAATAACGATCCCGCCGGAGTATGAGCGGGTGGATCGTCATATCTCCATATCGCCCGGTGCGGCGGAAGCGGCATTCCTCAAGGCCAATCCCGGTATGCCGCGCGACGGGGTGGCAGTGACCTGCGATCGGCGGTACCTGCGCGAAGTCCGCATCTGCATGACCAAGGATCTTGACTACAGGGCTTGTCCGGAGGTCGACGCACGCGCCTGCCGCGCCGCGCATGTGTTCATGCCGCCTGTGCGCTGATAGATTTGTTCATGGCGTCGCAGGGGCGCTCAAAGGAGATTTCATGCCGCAGATTTTTTACGCCAGCGCTTCGCCCTATAGCGCCAAGGCGCGCATGGCGGCGACCTTCGCTGGCGTCGCCTTCGAATCGGTCGTTGTCGACACCAACGCCGAACCGCCATTGCTGTTGGAGGCTAATCCGCTCGGCAAAATTCCGGTACTCATGACAGATGAGGACGACGCCGTCTTCGACAGCCGCGTCATCACCCAGTATCTCAATCGCGTTTCGGGCAACAAGCTGTTTCCGCGCAACGCCGTAAAGAGACTGGAGGCCGAAAAGCTGGAGGCGTTGGCCGATGGGCTATGCGACTGTCTTATCGCAATCATCTATGAGCAGCGCTTTCGCCCCGCGGAGATCGTCCACCAGCCATGGCTCGACAGGCAGTGGTCGAAGGCTGAGCGGGCGCTCGATGTGCTCGCTACCAATCCTCCGAAGCTTCCCAAGTCCATCCATGCCGGCCATATCGCGCTCCGCGCGGCGATTGGCTATCTCGATATACGTTTTGCCGGAAAATGGGAGAAAGGCAGGACGAAGCTCAAGCGCTGGGCGGCGCGGTTCGACGAGAAATTTCCGGAGTCGGCCAGCTTCGTACCTCGCGCAACGTCCTGAATAATCAACAAAAAAGGCCGGGCTGAAAAGCCCGGCCTTTTCCTTTCGATCCAGAGTGGATCAGAACTTCATGCCGACGCCGAAGGTCACGCGGTGATCGCGGTCCTTGGCCTCGAAGTCGCCACCACCGGTGTTGAACGTCTCTTTGCCGAAGTCCGTGTAGCGATATTCGACGCGACCGAACACTGCTTCCGTCAGCTTGATATCGGTGCCTGCTCCGACGGTGTAGCCAACCATGGTGTTCGTGTCCGAACCGATGCTGTCGGTAAGCTTGAGGCGCTCAAGTGCGAGACCACCCGTACCGTAGACCAGGATGTCCGGGCTGACGGCGTAACCGAGACGGCCACGCAGCGAGCCATCGACACCGGTCTTTGCTTCAAGACCAGCGTTGTCGCCCTTACGGCCGTTGTAGCTCACGTCGCCTTCAACGCCGACGACGAAGTTGTTCATCTCGTAATTGTAGCCGACGAAGCCACCGCCAATGAACCCATCGCTGTCGATCCGGTTGTTACCGGTCTCGTCATGTGAACGGCCGTTGAATGCGTAACCGAGGTTCACACCGGCATAAGCACCACCCCAGCTGGCAACCGGAGCAACTTCCATGGGAACCGCCGGTGCGGGCGGAGCGTCCATGATAGCGTCAGCGGCGAAAGCGGGTGCGGTACCGGCCAAGGCGAGCAGTCCGAGCGCGGCTGCATAGGGCCGGGCAGTCTTGAGAATTGCAGTCATTATTGTTTACTCCTTAGCCAACAAACACACTGGCTGTCTTTTTTCTGGCGAGGCGCCCCGACCCGTCCGGGGGGATAAACGGCAATGGGCGTCTCTGGTTCCGAATGTCGTGCGCAAATGCGGCTGAAACGAACCTGAACTTGGGTGATTGCCGGGCGCAAATGAGGCCGAACCTTGACGTGACGATTCCGCAACAGTTTCTGTCAGTTGACGGGTTGCAAACCAGCAAAGGCTGCTTGGTACAAGGCTTTGCGAGGCCTATATGTCGAGATCGAATAACGGGAATCGCATTGTCGGAATGCCTTTCGAAAGGCAGCCGTCACAATGCTGCCCCATCGGTGAAGGCATTTTAAGAGAGGTTACCGCGCCGCGCCAAAAAAAGTGCTTGCGGGCCTCTCACGAGGATTGACATGAATGAAGCGAAAACCGGCACCGCGCTGGTCACCGGCGGAGCCCGCCGTATCGGCCGGGCGATTGCCGAGGATCTCGCAGCCAACGGTTTTGCGGTGGCTATCCATTGCAATGCGTCCCGCAAGGATGCGGACGCGCTTGCGGAGGCAATTCGCGGCAGGGGCGGTGTCGCGGCCGTCGTGCAGGCCGATCTGGAGAACACCCGTGAGGTCGATGGACTGATCGAGGCCGCGGCCTCGCTGCTTGGGCCGCTGGATGTATTGGTCAACAATGCTTCGGTCTTCGAGGACGATTCCGTCACCGATTTCGAAGCAGAGATATGGGACCGTCATTTCGCAGTCCACGTCAAGGCGCCGGCCCTGTTGACGCGCCGATTCGCAGCAGCTCTGCCGGATGGACGCGACGGATTGGTGGTCAACATGATCGACCAGCGGGTGTGGAAGCCCACGCCGCGCTACTTCTCCTATCAACTGTCCAAATCCACGCTGTGGACGGCGACCCAGACCATGGCGCAGGCTTTGGCGCCGCGCATCCGCGTCAACGCCATTGGGCCGGGACCGACCTTGGCCAACAGCAGCCAGGACAAGACCGAATTCGCCGCGGAAGTCGACAACGTGCTTCTCAGGCGCGGGCCCGACCTTGCCGAATTTGGCCGAACGGTTCGCTACCTTTGGGAAACACGATCGGTGACCGGGCAGATGATCGCCTTGGATGGCGGTCAGCATCTTGCCTGGGAAACGCCTGACGTGACGGGCGGCATCGAATGAGCCCGCGTTCCAAGGATGGCATGCCAACCGGCCCAGGCGACGTTCCGGAGGTCGACATCGAGGATGATGACGAGGCTCTGGAGGCTGCTGCTCCAGCGGATGCACCCAATCTGGCCTTCACGGCCATAGATTGGGCTGGCCATGCCGGCGATGCCGACGGACTGGTGGGTGCCGAGGTGATTCAGACGCTGGTCAAGCGTCTGCCGAACGCGCCCGGCGTCTACCGCATGATGAATGCGGCCGGCGATGTTCTCTATGTCGGCAAGGCCAGGAGCCTGAAAAAGCGCGTCACCAACTACGCGCAGGGGCGTTTTCACACCAACCGCATCGGCCGCATGGTGCGCGAGACCGCGACGATGGAGTTCGTCGTCACCCGAACCGAGATCGAGGCGCTGCTTCTCGAAGCGAACCTCATCAAGCGGCTGCGGCCTCGTTTCAACGTGCTGTTGCGCGACGACAAGTCGTTCCCCTACATCATGCTGACGGCTGATCATCCATCGCCGGGCATCTACAAACATCGCGGCGCGCGCTCACGCGTGAAGGCCGATTATTTTGGGCCGTTCGCCTCCGCCGGCGCGGTTGGCAGAACCATCAATTCGCTGCAGCGGGCATTCCTGCTCAGGACCTGCACCGATTCGTTCTTCGAAAACCGCACGCGTCCCTGCCTGCTCTACCAGATCAAGCGATGCGCAGGCCCTTGCACGGGCGAGGTTTCCGATGCCGACTATGCGGAACTCGTCGGCGAGGCGCGCGATTTTCTTTCTGGCCGCAGCCAGAAGGTGAAGACTGAAATCTCCACCCAGATGCAGCATGCCGCGGAAGATCTCGATTTCGAGCGTGCCGCCGTCTATCGCGACCGGCTGGCAGCGCTCTCCCATGTCCAGAGCCACCAGGGCATCAACCCGCAAGGGGTGGAGGAGGCGGATGTGTTCGCCATCCACCCCGAGGGCGGACAGACCTGCATCCAGGTGTTCTTCTTCCGCACCGGACAGAACTGGGGCAATCGTGCCTACTTCCCCAAGGCTGATTCGGCGATGGAACCGGCCGAGGTGTTCGGCTCCTTCCTGGCGCAGTTCTATGACGACAAACCGCCGCCGCGCGCGATCATGCTGTCGCAGACGGTGGAAGATCAGCAATTGCTTGCCGAGGCGTTGTCCACCCGAGCCGGCCATAGGGTCGTCATTACCGTGCCGCAGCGCGGCGAAAAACGCGACCTCGTCGACCACGCGCTGCAGAATGCGCGCGAGGCTTTAGGTCGGCGGTTGGCCGAGACCTCGACGCAAGCCCGGCTTCTGGCCGGCTTTGCCGAAACCTTCGGGCTCGAGAAGGCCCCGACGCGGATCGAGGTCTACGACAACTCCCACATCATGGGCACCAATGCGGTGGGCTGCATGATCGTCGCCGGCCCGGAAGGCTTCGTGAAGAACCAGTACCGCAATTTCAACATACGCTCGACCGAGATCACCCCCGGCGACGACTTCGGCATGATGAAGGAAGTCATGCAGCGTCGGTTTTCCCGGCTGATCAAGGACCATGGCGAAGAGAGCGCGGGGGAGGACGAGGCGGGGGCCTTCCCGGCCTGGCCGGACGTTATCCTCATCGACGGAGGCCAGGGCCAGATGTCGGTGGTACGGCAGATGCTGGCGGAGCTCGGTGTCGAGGATAAGGTCGTGGCCATCGGCATCGCCAAAGGGCAGGACCGCGACGCCGGACGCGAACGATTCTTCGTCAAGGGCCGTGAATCGTTCTCGCTGCCGGTGCGCGATCCCGTACTGTATTTCGTGCAGCGGCTGCGCGATGAAGCGCACCGCTTTGCCATCGGCACGCACAGGGCGCGGCGCAAGAAGGAACTGGTCAAGAACCCGCTGGACGAAATCGCCAGCATCGGCCCGACGCGCAAGCGCGCGCTGCTTCTGCACTTTGGCACGGCAAAGGCGGTGAGCCGCGCGGCGGTAGAAGATCTGCAGGCGGTGGATGGGATATCGGAATCCATAGCCCAACTGGTTTACAACCACTTTCACGAAAAGTGACGGAAGCTGCCCTATAACTTTGATTGGATCATCGTTTTTAAGCGTTGACCCCCCACATAAGCTTCTGATTTCAGTAGCACTGATAAATAAGAGTTCTGCACAATGGCACGACGCGCGTTCAATCTTCCAAACATGCTGACCTATGCGCGTATCCTTGCGGTGCCTGTAGTGGTCCTGTGCTTTTTTTTCGAGGGACGCTTGCAATCCAGCGATTTTGCCCGCTGGAGCGCCTTGGCCGTATTCGTGCTCGCCAGTCTGACGGATTATCTGGACGGCTATCTCGCGCGCGCCTGGCAGCAGACCTCCAACATCGGCAAGATGCTCGATCCCATTGCCGACAAGCTTCTGGTGGCGACCTGTCTTCTGCTGCTGGCGGCCGACACCGACCATCGCGGCGGCATTGCCGGCTGGTCCCTGTGGGCCGCGATCATCATCCTTTGCCGCGAAATCCTGGTCTCCGGCCTGCGGGAATATCTGGCGGCGCTGAAGGTCAGCGTTCCCGTTACGCGGCTCGCCAAATGGAAAACGGCTATCCAGATGGTGGCCATCGCCTTCCTGCTGGCCGGTCCCGCCGGCGACAAGATTTTCCCCTACACCACCCAGTTCGGCCTGACGCTGCTGTGGATCGCAGCCCTAATCACGCTTTACACCGGCTACGACTATTTCCGCGCCGGGATGAAGCACATCATGGACGAATGAGCCGATGACCCGCCTCATCTATTTCGCCTGGATCCGCGAGCGCATCGGCAAGCTCGAGGAAGAGGTCGAACTGCCCTCTGACGTGACCACGGTGTCGGACCTGCTGCAATGGCTGCGCGGGCGGGGGGAGGGATATGAGGCCGCCCTGCAGCAACCCAAGATCATCCGGGTCGCCATCAATCAGGAACATGTCGAGCACCGCGAGCCTATCGCCGGTGCGCGGGAGATAGCGCTTTTCCCGCCCATGACCGGGGGGTGACATGAGTGTCGCGCCGATGATCCGTATCCAGGCCGAGGATTTCGATACATCGGCGGAGATCGCGCGGCTGACCTCAGGCCGGGGCGATGTCGGCGCAGTGGTGACGTTTTCGGGCCTGTGCCGCGACGAGGCCGGCACGCTCGCCGCGCTGGAGATCGAGCATTATCCGGGGATGGCCGAGGCGGAGATCGGTCGCATCGCCGTGCAGGCCTGCGAGCGCTGGCCGCTGACAGGGCTGACGGCTGTGCATCGCTTCGGTCGCATCCTTCCCGGTCAGAACATCGTGCTGGTCGTCGCCGCATCCGCTCACAGGCAGGCCGCGTTCGAAGCGGCGCATTTCCTGATGGATTACCTGAAGTCGCGCGCACCTTTCTGGAAAAAGGAGCATCGTATCGACGGCTCGACGGGAGAGTGGGTCGAGGCGAAAGAAAGCGACGAAGAGGCCGCCGCCCGCTGGCGCTGAGTGACCACAGGCGTGGTATGGGCGCTATCGTCCACCTTCAGTATTGTCGCTTCGAAGCATCTCGGATTGCCTTGAACTTCGAAGCGACTCAACCGTTGGTGTTATAATGATCGAAAGACCATTGGCCACATCGGTGGCGCGGGCCTCCCTCTTTGGAACGGGGCGTCAAGTTTGGAATTGAAGGGAGGCTGTTAAACGCCATGCCATCGCTGGGCGGCTCTCTCGCAAATGACGTGTTTGCCGCGTATGCTATCATGGCTGTTATGGCGGTATCTGCCCTAGCGTGTCTGTTCGCTGCTCTATTTTATAGACGACGATACCTGAGCGTACTCGATGCCAGCGAAAACCCACGCAATCTAGTAGAGGAACAGATTGCCGTCCCCCGTTCGTCCGGCGTCGACAAAACGGGTGTTCCCGTCGCTTGCGAGGGAGCGGAGGACGAGATCAGCGAGGTTACGCGGCGTGTCCAACTTGAGCACCGCTTTCAAAAGCTGACCGATCAGGTCCCAGGTGGCCTTTTCCAGATGGTAAGGCATACGGATGGCAGCTTTACCGCACCCTATTTAAGTCCTGGCTTTCGTAAACTGACCGGTATCCCCGACGGGGCCCCCAACCTTGATCCAGACATGGCCCTTACCCAGGTCGTGGAGGAGGACCGTGAGGGCTATGTGATGTCGCTTAAAGAGTCCGGGCTTAGACTTGTGCCTTGGGACCATGAGTTCAGGTTTCGTCCGGGCGGCGGGGATATGGAAAACTGGTTCCACGTCATTGCCATGCCCGACAAGGCTGCGGACGGGACGATCACTTGGCACGGCTATGTCAGCGACATCTCCGTCCGCAAAAGACATGAGATGGAAATTGAGAAGCTGGCCTATTTCGACACGCTTACCTTGCTTCCCAATCGGCGTCAGTTTCTGGACCGGATGAGCCATGCGGTTGCGGCTTGTGCGAAAGCCGGGCAATTCGGCGCGCTGCTCTACATTGACCTCGATAATTTCAAGGTACTCAACGATACCCAGGGTCATCACGTCGGCGATGCTTTTCTGGTCCACGTGTCGGCACGTTTGCGCATATGCATCCGGCCGGAGGATGTCGTCGCCCGCATCGGTGGCGATGAATTCGTTGTCATTCTCGAGCCTACGGGACGCGACAGCGCCAACATCGTCCATCGCGCGACAAAAGTCGCCAACCGAATTCTGGAAGCATTGCGTGAAGGTTTCGATCTGGCCGGTACACGGCACGTCTCGACCGCCAGCATAGGCGTCGCAATTTTCGACGGCACAGACGTCAGTGTCGACGATATTCTTAAGCGTGCCGATCTTGCCATGTATCAGGCAAAGACTTTGGGACGGAACAAGCTTGCACTGTTCGATCCGGTCGCGATGCAACACGAGTCCGAACGGTACCGGCTTCTGGCGGATCTACGCCAGGCTCTGCACAATGGCGAACTCGACTTCCATTACCAGCCCCAGGTGGACCATAGCGGCAGGATATGCGCCGCCGAAGGCCTGATCCGGTGGAGCCATCCGACCATGGGGGTGCTCATGCCGGATCGCTTCGTGCCGCTCGCCGAGCATTTCGGGCTCAATCAAGAGCTTTCCCGGTTCACCATCGAACGCGGGCTGGCGGTCCTGGCATCATGGCGGGATGACCCGGTGATGAAATCCATCCGACTTGCGGTCAACATCGGCGCTCAGTCCTTCGCCGCCAATGACTTCGTGGCTACCGTCAAGGAACTGGTTGACCGGTACGAGATCGATGCCGGCCTGTTGACGCTGGAATTGACCGAGCACGTCATGGCCAAGGAGCCCGATCGTGTTTCCGGCCAGATGCATGAACTGAAGCAGCTTGGGGTTCGGCTGTCGCTCGACGATTTCGGCACTGGATATTCGTCGCTGGCCTATCTCAAGCAGATGCCGTTCGACGAGGTCAAGATCGACGGCAGCTTTGTCGAAGACATTGAAACGCGTGAAAACGATCGCACACTGGTCAAGACCATTCTTGCGATGGCTCGACTGCTGGGGCTGGAAGCCGTTGCGGAGCATGTCGAGAATGTTCGCCAGGAGGCGTTCTTGCGGGCCTTCGGATGCGATTATCTCCAAGGCTTTCTGTACAGCCCAGCCGTACCACTTTCGCGCTTCGTGGCGCTTTGTCACGACGCTGACAAAAGCAAGCCCATCCCGATGATCGGTGGCCGGTTATAAAAAAAGCCGAGACGTAAATCTCGGCTTTTTCGATTCATTTTCCAAGGCTTGCGCCGCGGAACGATCTGTTTGGATCAGCCGACGATCTCGGTGCCCGAGAACCAGTAGGCGATTTCTTCAGCGGCGGTCTCCGGGGCGTCCGAGCCATGCACCGAGTTTTCGCCGATCGACAGAGCGTGAACTTTGCGGATCGTGCCCTCATCAGCGTTGGCCGGATTGGTTGCGCCCATCACTTCGCGGTTCTTGAGGATGGCGTTCTCGCCTTCGAGAACCTGGACGATCGTCGGTGCGGAAGACATGAACTCGACCAGTTCGCCGAAGAAGGGACGATCCTTGTGGACCGCGTAGAAGCCTTCGGCCTCGCGACGGCTCATCCAGACGCGCTTGGATGCGACGACGCGCAAGCCGGCGTCTTCCAGCATCTTGGTGATGGCGCCCGTCAGGTTGCGCCGGGTCGCGTCGGGCTTGATCATCGAGAACGTGCGTTCGATCGCCATGGTAGGTCCTTGTCCAATTGGGTTTTGAAGCGTGGCGCGCTCTATACAAGCCGCCCGCGCCATTGCCAAGGGGCGTTCAAGCTGCCGCGACCTCTCGGCCCAGGCCTTCGTGCAGATCCAGACAGCGCTCGAACCAATCGAGGACGGGGTCGCCTTTTTCGAGCAGGGGGTAGCTGGAGACGATGCGCCCCCACTGGAATGCACCGAACACGATATAGTCTGCAAACAGCGGCGTCTCGCCGCCGATGAAAGGCTGGTAGGAAAGCATGCTGCGCAACGGCGCGAGCGAGGTGCGAAACGCTGCCAGCCCTGCTTCGCGTCCTGCGGTTACCTCTTCCAGCGTCTTCTTGAAGTTTGCCTCGCGGCTGGCGCGGAAATATTTGGTGTTCTCGTCGTCCTGCATGGCATTGATGTCGACGACGGCGACGATCGAGACATAGGGATGGATCGTCGCCTGCGACCATCTTTCCACGAAGCGCGCCATCGCCTCGCCGCCCGGGCCTCCGAACAGCGAAGGGCGGTCCGGGTAGGTTTTTTCGAGATACAGTGCGATGGCAAAGGAATCCGATAAGATTGTCTCGCCGTCGCGGATGACGGGGATCGTCTTGGACGCACCGCCTTCGACTGCAGGGACATCGAGAAAGCGTGTCGGGACGCGCTCGTAGTCCAGGCCCTTGTGCGCAAGAGCCATCGTCGTCTTCCAGCAATGCGGGCTGAACGGCCTCGATGCGTCCTTGCCGACAAGATCGTACATAAGAATGGTCATTGCGATATCCTGCGCTGCCTGTAGGTAACGTGTTCGAGCCGATAAGTGCCTCGGGGGAACGATGAAAACGCATTTCAGAATGTTTGCGGCCTACAATCAATGGGCCAACACACGGATTTTCGACGCGGCGTCCGAACTCAGCGTGGAAGAATACGAACGCGACGTCGGTGCCTTCTTCAAGTCTGCGATGGGCACCTTGAACCACCTTCTGGCGGCCGACCGAATCTGGCTCAAACGCTTCACCGGCGAGGGCGATGCGCCGACAGCGCTCGACGCGATCATTCATCGCGATTTCACAAAACTCTACGCAGCGCGCCAAGCTGAGGACAAACGCCTGTTGGATTGGATAAACGGGTTCACCGACAAGACGCTCTCAGGGCGTTTCACCTATCTGACGGTGACCGACATGCGGACGGTGTCGCAGCGCTTGGCGCCTGCATTGGCGCACCTGTTCAACCATCAGACCCATCACCGCGGGCAGGTGCATACCATCCTGACGATCCACGGCAGACCGTCGTTGAATCTCGATCTCATCAGCTTCCAGCGGACCAAGGAGGGGCTGGCCTTCGCCTGATAGCACCCAAGCGGGCGCTGAACCCCTTGCGAAGCTTTGTCGTCCATGCAAAACCGCCGCCATGCTTATCATCAACGATCTCTCCCTCCGTGTCGCTGGACGCCTGCTTCTCGACCACGCCTCGCTGACCTTGCCGGCGGGCACAAAGGCGGGACTCGTCGGCCGCAACGGCACCGGTAAGACCACGCTGTTCAAGGCGATCACCGGCGACCTGTCGTCGGAGTCCGGCAGCGTCAGCTATCCGAAGAACACGCGCATCGGCCAGGTGGCGCAGGAAGCGCCCGGCACGGAAGACCCGCTGATCGAGATCGTGCTGAAGGCCGACCTGGAGCGGACGGCTCTTCTCGAGGAAGAGAAGACGGCGACGGACCCGCACCGCATCGCTGACATCCATATGCGGTTGGCCGACATCGATGCTCATTCCGCCGAAGCGCGGGCTGCGACCATTCTCGCCGGCCTCGGCTTCGACGACGAAGCGCAGCGGCGCCCAGCCTCGTCCTTCTCCGGCGGTTGGCGCATGCGCGTCGCGCTGGCAGCGGTGCTGTTTGCCGAGCCCGACCTGCTGCTGCTCGATGAGCCGACCAACTATCTCGATCTCGAAGGCACATTGTGGCTGGAGAACTACGTCTCGAAATATCCGCACACCGTGCTTCTCATCAGCCACGACCGCGACCTGCTCAATCGCGCGGTCAATTCCATCGTCCATCTCGACCAGAAGAAGCTGACGTTCTGGCGTGGCGGCTATGACCAGTTCGAGCGCCAGCGCGCCGAGCAGGCGGAGCTGCAGGAGAAGGGCCGCGTCAAGCAGGAAGCCGCGCGCAAGCACCTGCAGAGCTTCGTCGACCGTTTCCGCGCCAAGGCGTCGAAGGCCCGCCAGGCCCAGTCGCGCATCAAGGCGCTGGAGAAGATGAAGCCCATCGCCGCCATGGCGGATGACAGCGTGCGGCCGTTCAGTTTTCCGGAACCGGTCAAGACCGTGGCGTCGCCCATCGTGGCGCTGGACAAGGTCAGCGTGGGCTATCAACCCGGCGCGCCGATCCTGAAGAAGATGACGCTGCGCATTGACGCAGACGACCGCATCGCGCTGCTTGGCGCAAACGGCAACGGCAAATCGACCTTTGCCAAGCTTCTGTCGGGCCGGCTAAAATCCGATTCAGGAACGGTGACGATTGCGCCGGGTCTGAAGGTCTCTATTTTCGCCCAGCATCAGCTGGACGATCTGCGACCGGATGAAAACGCCTATGAGCATGTCCGCCGGCTGATGCCGGATGCCCCGGAATCCAAGGTGCGCGCCCGCGTTGCGCAGTTCGGTCTCGCCACCGAGAAGATGAACACGCCGGCCAAGGACCTTTCGGGCGGCGAGAAGGCACGTCTCTTGATGGGGCTCGCGGCCTTTGACGGTCCCAACCTGTTCATCCTCGACGAGCCGACCAACCATCTGGATATCGACAGCCGCGAAGCTCTGATCCATGCGCTCAACGATTTTCCCGGCGCGGTGATCCTGATCTCGCACGACAGGCACTTGCTGGAAGCCACCGCCGACCGGCTCTGGCTGGTCAAGGACGGCGCCGTAAACCCGTATGACGGCGATCTGGAGGACTACAAGACGCTGGTGACGGGTGTTTCGGGCGACCGCCGCGAGAAGCGCGAGGCTGAAAAGGCATCGAAAGCCGACCGCCGCCGCGAGGCCGCGACACGCCGCGCTGCGATGGAGCCGCTGGCCAAGGAAATCCGCGCCACCGAAGGGTTGATGGACCGCCTGCGCAAGCGCATCGACACCATCGAGGACGAGCTTGCCAACCCCGCGCTCTACGAGAAAGACCCGATCAAGGCGACTCGCCTTGCCAAGGAGCGCTCCGAGTTGTCCAGCCAACTCGCCGCCCACGAAGAACGTTGGCTGACCATGTCGGCGGACTATGAAGAGGGCGTCGCGGAATAGCTAGCGCTGTTCCGCCTGAGACAGCAGGCGCTACACACGTGCCGCAATTCGGGTTACGCTGCTGCCATGAACCAGCACGCCAGCATCGCGCAAGCCAAGCTCCGCATCGGTCATTCGGCCTGTCCGCATGACTGCCCGTCGACCTGTGCGCTGGACGTTGAGCTGTTGCCGGATGGCCGGATCGGCCGCGTGCATGGCGCGCGGGACAATTCCTACACCGCCGGTGTGATCTGCGCCAAGGTCGCGCGCTACGCCGATCGCATCCACCATCCGGACCGCCTGCTGAAGCCTCTGGTGCGCGCTGGCGGCAAGGGCGAGGGCGTCTGGAAGGAAGCCAGTTGGGAAACCGCGCTCGACCTCGTCGCCGAGAACTTCATTCGCGCTGAGGAAAAACATGGCAGCGAAGCTGTCTGGCCCTACTACTATGCCGGTACGATGGGATTGGTGCAGCGCGACGGCATCAACCGGCTGCGCCATGCCAAGAAATATTCGGGCTTCTTCGATACGATCTGCACCAATCTCGCCTGGACCGGCTGGGTCATGGGCACGGGGTCGCTGCGCGGTGCCGATCCGCGCGAGATCGCCAAATCCGACTGCGTGGTCATCTGGGGCACCAACGCTGTGGTCACCCAGGTCAATGTGATGACGCATGCCATCCGCGCCCGCAAGGACCGCGGCGCTAAGATCGTCGTCATCGACATCTACGACAATGCGACCGTCAAGCAGGCCGATCTCGGCCTGATCCTGAGGCCGGGCACGGATGGCGCGCTCGCCTGCGCGGCCATGCACGTGCTGTTTCGCGATGGGCTCGCCGACCGCGCCTATCTCGAACGCTACACCGACGACCCGGTTGGGCTTGAGCGGCATCTGCGCGACAAGACGCCTGAGTGGGCTTCTGCTATCACCGGGCTGTCCGTGCAAGAGATCGAAGCCTTCGCGCGGCTGGTCGGCACCACGCCGAAAACCTTCTTCCGCCTCGGCTATGGCTTCGCTCGCCAGCGCAACGGCGCGCCGAACATGCATGCCGCGCTGTCCCTGGTTGCCGTCGCGGGCTCCTGGCAGCATGAGGGCGGCGGCGCCTTCCATTCCAACTCGGGGATATTGAAGTTCAACACGGAGCTTCTGGAGGGCGGCAGGCTTCGCGATCCGAACATCCGATATCTCGACCAGTCGCGCATTGGCCCGGTCCTGACGGGGAGGACGGACGCGCTCAATGGGGGTCCGCCCGTGACGGCATTGCTGATCCAGAACACCAATCCCGCCAATGTGGCGCCGGAGCAGCGCTTGGTGAAACAGGGACTTCTGCGTGACGACCTGTTCACCTGCGTGCATGAGCAGTTCATGACAGATACGGCAAAACTTGCGGATGTCGTGCTGCCGGCGACCATGTTCCTGGAACATGACGATATCTACAAAGGCGGTGGCAATCAGCATGTCACGCTCGGGCCGAAGCTGATCGAGCCTCCCGTCGGCCCGCGCACCAACCATTTCGTCATTGAGGAGCTGGCCAAACGGCTGGGTGTGGCGGACAGGCCCGGCTTCGGTTTGACCGAGCGCGACCACATTGAAATCATGCTGGAAAAGAAGGGGCTTGGCAGCTTCGACAGTTTCCGCGAGCAGCGCTGGGCGGACCTGCAGCCGGAATTCGAGACCGCGCATTTTCTCAAAGGATTCGGTCACGCCGACGGCAAATTCCGTTTCCGGCCGGACTGGACGGGCACGGTAGCCCCCAACAAGCCGCCGCGCAGCATTGGCATCCAGGGCGATGTCGCGCGCCTGCCGGACTTTCCCGACCATGTCGATCTGATCGAAGTTCCGGACGCCGTCCATCCGTTCCGCCTGGCCACATCGCCCGCGCGCAACTTCCTCAACTCGACCTTCACCGAGACGCCCGTCTCGCGCCAGAAGGAAGGGCGTCCCGAACTGCTGATCCACCCGGACGACGCCGCGACCTTGGGTGTCGCTGATGGCGACCGGGTCGAACTTGGCAACCGGCGTGGCGACGTCGTGCTGCATGCCAAGCTGTTTGCCGGCCTGAAACGAGGCGTCGTGATCGCCGAAGGCATCTGGCCAAACTCGGCGCATGAGCGCGGCGAAGGCATCAATGTGCTGACCGGATCGGACGCCGCCGCACCCTATGGCGGCGCGGCGTTCCACGACAACAAGGTCTGGGTGAGGGCGGCGTGAGCAACCCTCAGCGGTGGTGATAGCGATATTCCTGCGTTTGCCCCCCATAGCCGTATGATGCGGCGCGCACATCGTGGACGTGGATATAGCTCTCTTCATGAATGCTGCCGAGAATGCGGTTAAAACCGTTGAATACCGCCTCGATATACCGCGCTTTTTCATCCTTGGTGTTGGTCTCGTCGGTGACCTTGATCTCCAATTGGAAGCTGGCCCTGCCTTGGACAGAGAGCGATGAACCCGCGACGATCCAATCCTCGGGATTGATGTAACCGACTGCAATTGCCGTCACTTTCGGATCTTTGCCAAGGATTGTGCTGGTCGCTTCTGACAGCATGTGTGAGATTTCCTGGGTCAGTGACAGGCTGCGCATTGCTCCCACCGTAACATTCAGTATCGGCATATTCTTCTCCATTTGATTAGCTATACAACTATATGACTTTGGTCATTCCAGCTTAGATGCGACGGCCTTGGCCTGCTCGACAAAGCCTAGGAAAACCGTCTCACCGAAAATCCCTTTCAACCTGTCCGTGACAGCGCCGCTCGCAGCATTCAGTTTGTCATGCAACGCCAGCGCCTCCTTCGTGGGCGCAATCCCGCGCTCGCGTTTGTCAGTCTTAGTCGGTCGACGTTCGATCAGACCTTTGGCTTCCAGCCCGTCGAGCCCACGCGTAGCCGTGGCTCGTGCGATCTTGAGCTCATCAGCCAACTCGCTCTGTAAGAGTCCTGGTTTTGCGAGAACCGCGCGCAACATGAAACCTTGCGGCGGGGTAAGGTCGAATGGTTTGAAGGCTTCGGTCCAGACACGTTCCAACTGGCGTGCCAGCGCAAGAGTGTTGAAGTAGATGCAGCGATCAAACATGCACGAAGACTACATCGTTATAATTGCATATGCAACTATAATTTTCGGCGACACAGAAGTTGCTGGTGGTTAATAGGCGGCCCGTCTTCTCTGCAGAGAGTTAAGCGTGGGTACAGCACCCCATGGAGGGCTAAGCAAGCCCTCCATGGTGATATGCTCAACGAGTACGCCCGCGGGAATATTCCATTTCTTGCTCAAGCGCTGGATCATGCCAGCGAAAGGGCTGAGCTAAGGCGTGATCCGCGCCAGGCCCTCGAGGTCCACGACGTCGCGAAGCGGGTCGGGCGAGACCAGGATGGCTTTGGCCTCGTTTTCGTGGAAGGCTGAATAGACCGTGCGGCCGCCTTCCATTTTTGCCTTACCTTCGGCCACGAGCCGCAGGGCAAGCGGATAAATGCGGTGTTCGGCCTTGAGGACACGCGCGGTCAGCGTGGCTTCGGTGTCGTCGCTGAGGACCGGCACCGCCGCCTGTGCGATGATCGGCCCGTCATCCATCTCTGCTGTGACGAAGTGCACGGTGCAGCCATGAATGCGGACTCCGGCTTCAAGCGCGCGGCGATGCGTATCCAGGCCCTTGAACGAAGGCAGCAGGGCAGGGTGGATGTTGATCATCCGGCCGTGCCATTTCTCCACAAAATGCGCCGTCAGCAGGCGCATGTAGCCGGCAAGTACGACCAGGTCGGCCTTCATGGCAACGAGCGCGGCGTCGATGGCGCCGTCATGCGCTTCCTTGCTCGAATAGTCCTTTCGCGGCAGGGACTTCGTCGCGAGCCCACGGCTTGCCGCTATCCCCAGCCCCAGTGCGTCAGGCTTGTCGGAAATCACGCCGACGATCTCTGCGGGGAAGTCTGGATCCGCTGCAGCGTCGATCAGCGCCGACATGTTGGAACCGCGCCCCGAAATCAGGACCGCGACGCGCTTGCGGGCGAGCGTCATAGCGAGAGCTTGCCGCGATAGATGACCCCAGCGTCGCGTCGCGGCACGATCCGGCCGATGGGAGTCACAGTCTCGCCGGCCTCCTGCAGAACCGCTGCGACCTGTGCCGCCTGGCCCGCGGCCACCACGGCGATCATGCCTATGCCGCAGTTGAAGGTGCGCATCATTTCCTCAGGGGTCACGCCACCCGTCTTGGCCAGCCAGGAGAAGACCGGGGGGACATCGATCGCTTCGAGGTCGAGTTCGGCGGAAAAATCCTCCGGCAGCACACGGGGGATATTGTCGGGGAAGCCGCCGCCTGTAATGTGTGCGAGCGCCTTGATGCCGTGCGTCTCGCGGATCGCCTTCAGCAGCGACTTGACATAAATGCGGGTCGGCTCCAGCAGCGCCTCGGCGAGCGTGAGACCGTCCGCGAAGGGTGCAGCTTCCGCCCAGCTCAGACCAGACTGCGCCACGATGCGACGTACCAGCGAATAACCGTTCGAATGGACGCCGGACGACGAAAGCCCCAAAAGAACGTCGCCCTCGACGATGTCGTCGGCCGGCAGCAACTGGCCGCGTTCTGCCGCGCCCACGGCAAAGCCGGCGAGGTCGTAGTCCTTCTCCTGATACATGCCAGGCATCTCGGCGGTTTCGCCGCCGATCAGTGCGCATCCGGCCTGCTTGCAGCCCTCGGCAATGCCCTTGACGATGGCCACGCCCTGGTCCGGATCGAGCTTCCCGGTAGCGAAATAGTCGAGGAAGAACAGCGGCTCAGCACCTTGCACGACGATGTCGTTGACGCACATCGCCACGAGGTCGATCCCGATCGTATCGTGCTTGCCCGCTTCGATGGCGATCTTCAGCTTGGTGCCAACGCCGTCATTGGCGGCCACGAGGATCGGGTCGGTGAAGCCTGCCGCCTTGAGGTCGAACAGCCCGCCAAAGCCGCCGATTTCGCTGTCCGCGCCGGCGCGGCGGGTCGACCGCACCAGCGGCTTGATCTGATCCACCATCCGGTTGCCTGCGTCGATGTCGACGCCCGCTTGTGCGTAGGTGAGACCGTTCTTGCCGTCGCTCATGGCCGGTTCCTGACATGCGTTGGAGTTTGCCGCGCTCTTCGCATGAACGGCTGCCTATCGCAAGAACTTGGCGGCAGCCCAGGGTCAGGAGCTGTCGATAACCCCGTTTTCCCCGCAATTGGACTATGCCGCCAGCCTGAAGCCATCGCGACAACCGCGTATTAGCCACGCTGCTCCTTGACCATGGCTCTTGCCCCGCCCTATTTGCTAGCTTGGCTGCGGCAAGTGAGCGACTATGACAAATCCCCCGAAAGTTACCGTCGTTCCGGAAGACGAGGCGACTGCCTGGTTTCGAAGGCAGATCCGTTTCTGGCTGATTGCGGCGGCAATTCTGGCCGGTTTCATCTATCTGTTCGCCGATGTTCTGCTGCCTTTTGTCGCCGGCATGGCGCTCGCCTATTTCCTCGATCCCCTGGCGGACCGGCTGCAGAAGCTCGGTCTGTCGCGCATCATGGCGACAGTGGTGATCCTGGTCAGTTTCCTGATCGTGGTCCTGCTGGCGCTGGTGATCCTCATCCCGATCCTGGGCAAGCAACTGGCCGACTTCGTGGCGAAAATTCCCGAATATGCCGCGCAATTCCAGGCTTTTCTCACCAGCTATGATCCGGCCTGGCTGGAACAGCGCTTCGGTGTCAGCACTGAAAATCTGCGCGAAGGCCTGAACTCGATCATGACAAGCGGGCTCGGCTTCCTTTCAACGATCTTCCAGTCTCTCTGGACGTCGAGTATGGCGGTGTTCTCCATCGCCAGCCTGATCGTCATCACACCCGTGGTGGCGTTCTACATGCTGCTTGATTGGGACCGGATGGTGGCGATCGTCGACGGTTGGGTGCCGCGCGACCACGTCACGACCGTCCGTCAACTTGCCACCGAGATCAACGACGCGACCGCTGGTTTCGTGCGCGGACAAGGTACGCTCTGCATCATCCTGGGCGTTATGTATGCCGTCGGGCTGACCTTGACGGGCCTGAATTTCGGCATCCTCATCGGCCTGTTCGCGGGCCTGATCTCCTTCATTCCCTATATCGGTTCGATGGTCGGGCTGGTCATCGCCGTTGGCGTTGCATTCGTCCAGTTCTGGCCTGACTGGACCATGGTGGCCCTGGTCGCGGCGGTGTTTTTCACCGGCCAGTTCATCGAAGGCAACATCCTGCAGCCGCGTCTCGTGGGCAAGAGCGTCGGCCTGCATCCGGTCTGGTTGATGTTCGCGCTTGTCGCCTTCGGTGCGCTGTTCGGCTTTGTCGGCTTGCTCATGGCGGTGCCGCTTGCGGCTGCGATCGGTGTGCTGGTGCGGTTCGGCATCTCCCGCTATCTCGAATCGCATCTCTACAAGGGGCAGGTGGACGAGCCGGCGCCACGAATTGCGCGGCCAGTCCCCAACAAGACCGCCGTGGAAAAGTGATGCCGCCCCGTCAATTGCCGCTCGATCTCGGCCATGTCGTCGGTCTGTCACGGGATGACCTCGTCGTCTCCCCGGCCAACCAGCAGGCAACGAACGTCATCGATGCCTGGCCGGAATGGCCGACGCCCATCGTTCTGCTGGTGGGGCCTGCCGGCTCGGGAAAATCGCATCTCGCCGCGATCTGGCGCGAGCAGGCGGGTGCTGTTCAAATGGCGGCTCATGATATAGCGGACCATGTCGGCGGCCTGGAGCCAACACCGGTTCTGATCGACGATATCGGCGCGAATGGGCTGGATGAAACGGGTCTGTTTCATCTCATCAATGCGGTGAAGGGCGCAGGGTCTTCGCTGCTTCTGGTCTCCCGCGGCTTTCCCATGTCATGGAAAATCGCGCTGCCGGACCTCGCCTCGCGCATGAAAACGGCGACGCTTGTGGAAATTCACGAACCCGATGACGTGCTGCTCTCAGGCGTCATCACCAAGCTGTTCGCCGACCGTCAGGTCGAGGTCGACCCGCATGTCGTTCAGTTCCTGGTTCGCCGTATCGAAAGGTCGCTTCCCACTGCGATCCGTGTCGTGGAGCGTCTTGACCGTCTGGCGCTGGAGCAAAAATCGAAAATAACCCGATCGATGGCCTCAGAAGCGATAGAGGCCATCGATACAGGTCAAACCAAATTGGATATGTAAGGGCGGGCGACGGAAGCCGCCCGACCTGCCGTCACCGCCTGACGGCGCGTGCAATTGCTATCAAGATACAGGCGCCGATGAAGCCTGCGATGAGGTAGCCGATCCAGCCTCCAAGGCTGACGCCAATAAGCCCAAGCAGAACATTGGCGAGCGCGGCACCGATGATGCCGAGAATGATATTCATGAAAACGCCCATGTTGCTCTTCATGAACATTTCTGCGAGCCAGCCTGCGATGCCGCCGATGATGATGGCTGCTATCCAGCCGACTGTTTGTGCGTCTTCCATGAATCCCTCCGGTCAATGTGTCCGCGCCGTTAATGGCGGCAATACAATCGATTACGGCGGAAATGGTTCCCGGCAAGGGGGGCTATTTCGCCAAACGCCGATATCCCGCCTGGAGCAGGAGCAGTGCGGCGACGACCGTAAGGTTGGCGAGCAGGCCGATGCCCACTGCTGCAACCATGGCAATGTCTTCGCTACGGTCGAGCGTTGCGGGAATCAGCACCGCGACGAACACGATCCCCAGAACGATCGGCAACCAACGGTGTCGTGTCGCATGCGCAGTGTTCGCAGCCGTTATCAACAAAAACACCAGCATGCCGATGCGAAACGGATCGGCGAGCTGACTGAGATAAATATCGATGAAATCCAAAGGTCTTCCTCCCCGAAGCCCCATTGTGCAGGTGAGGGCCGGGTTGTCGAGAGCGTGGCTCGCCAAATGCAGTTTTCCCGCATCATCTTAACACGCCGTATTCGTCGCTGGTCGGAAGGCGCGTTCCGCAAGAATCGCGCAGAACTGTCGATATCGACGGAACCTTCGGTAACGACTCCGGTTGAACCCTTGCAAGGGATGAAGCAATGTCGCCAACACTTCAGAACGCCGAAACGATTTACAAAGAACTGAGAAAGCTTCGGGCGCTCATCAGCAAGCTTCCAGCCAGCCAGTTGTTTACCGAAACCGATACGCTGCTGTCCGTCGCCGAGACATCCCTTAACCGAAACCTTGCGGTGATGCGGTTTCGCGAGCACCCGTCTCACAGGTAGGAATGCTGGACTGTGCCGAATATCGCGACCGCATGATGCGCGCGTTCGATTGACCTTAGATTTCTCCGGCTGACTTGGAAATCTGCGATTTCGGAAAACCGATGGTCGGAGTGATAGGATTCGAACCTACGACCCCCTGATCCCAAATCAGGTGCGCTACCAGGCTGCGCTACACTCCGGACCGTTTCGGTGGAGATGTGCCTAGTGGGTTCGCGTTGACATGGCAAGGGCAAAAAACATCGGTGTCTTGCAGCGGCGGCATTTGCGCAGTAATGACCATCCCAGAGCCCGTCGCTGCGGGCTGTAGACAAGAGGTAGCAATGTCCGCTCGCATATTCAGCCCCGCCAAAACAGCCATGCAGTCCGGCAAAGCCAAGACGGGGCAGTGGGTGCTCGAATTCGAACCGGAAGTTCCCAAGACGATCGATCCGCTGATGGGCTACACGACATCCCGCGACATGAAGCGCCAGATCCGCCTCAGCTTCGAAACCCGCGAAGAGGCTATTGCCTACGCCGAAAAGCAAGGTATCGGCTATCGTATCCAGGAGCCCAAGCAGCCGGTGCGTCGACAGGTGTCCTATTCGGATAATTTCAGGTTCGACCGTAAGATACCCTGGACGCACTAAGAGTTTGATGGCGTCATCGATGCCACAACCACCGGCGAGCGCCGGTTGCGGTCCCGTAGCTCAGCTGGATAGAGCACCGGCCTTCTAAGCCGATGGTCACAGGTTCGAATCCTGTCGGGATCGCCACACCTCACTTTTTCGCAGACTTTTCAATAAAGTACGGGGCTTCGGATACAGGGTGCGGGGAAATAGACTGTTCCTCTAGCTTCGAGCCGTTAACTTTTTTGGATAAGACCGCGGCTTTTTAGGGATGGACGCAGAAACCCCAAGGACATTTCTTTGAAAAATGTCATGAATGCAGCTTCTGGGGCGTTCGCATGAAACGACTGATGGCCATTGGCATGCTCGGCGTCTTCCTGACCTATGTCGCCGTGGTTGGGCTTTATATGGTCGCAATAAAAGGATCTGACGATTCGCTGTTGCACCTCGACTACGCATGGCAGCTTTCGCAGGGCCGGTTCCCGGACTGGAACGACGGGACCAAAATACCCATAAATACCGGCGGCGAAAACTTCAGGATGAAGCCGCAATATGTCTCGCATCACCCGCCGCTTTATTATGCCTTTCTCGCGCCAACCGTGGGCGCCACCGTTGAATGGGGCGACTGGCGCTCTGGCGTCATGGCGGCGCGGCTGTTGACGTTTCTTGTTGGTGTCGGATGTGTTGCCGCGTTCTTCTGGACAGCCTGGGCTGTTAGCCAATCCCCAAAAATCACCATGACCGTCGGTGCTTTCGCCGCCGCCTGGACGCCGTTCGTCAAGGTGTCGGGAGACGTTATGAACGATGTGGCGGCCGTTCTCACGTCAACGCTCGCGATCGGTCTCTGCGCTCTGATCATACGACGCGGAGTGCAACCTCGATACGTCGCCCGGCTCGCACTGGTCTGCGCTATGGGGATGGCATCGAGGGCGACTTTCGTCGGCATGTTCGCCTTGTCCCTATGCGTCGTTTTGTGGACGACGACGGTATTTTCAGAAGACCGGCGGCATGGGCTTCGACGAGGATTGCTGTATTGCTGCGTCATTGTCCTCGGCGTTGCGGTCGCCAGCGGCTGGTTTTACTATGGAAACTATCTGGAAAGCGGCTCTTGGTACCGAAAAGCCGACCAGTCTTGGGTGGCCAAAGCCCAAGGCCGCAAATTGCAGGGCCTGTGGAACACGATCACAGATATTCGTGTCTACACGAATGTTCTGAGCCGGATGTACGGCAACCCCTGGGAGCGTTGGGGCGCCTATAACATCACAGCCTCATGGGTGGTGTCTTGCACCATCCTCTTTGGGCTGTTCGTCGTCTCATTCCGCAAGAAAACGATACAGGATAAGGCGATCGTGGCCCTTTGCATGGCCATGTTCGCCATCAATATCCTGTTCATTATCTGGCATGCGAAGGGCTATGGTTCCCTCAACGTGCGTTACATGCTGCCAAGCACGATAGTTGTGGCGCTCGCCGCCGGGTATGCCGCGACGATCTATGCGCCATTATCTCCGTTTGGCGCGACAGCATTGATCATTGCCGGATGGCTTGGGTCGATCGGGAACGTTATCTGGTACGTTTCAGCGACATCGGACATGAGGTCAGGCAACAGTTTCAACGACTATTTGGCGGGAGCAGCCGAAATCGGGTTCCCGCCAATTATCGTCTACATTTTCTTCGTGCTTGCTGCGGCAGGGGCAATCGCGCAGGCATATGCAATATTCAAGTTGGCCTATGTCGAAAAAATCACTCCCCGAACAAGATCGCCCCTGCCGATGTCATCGTAATCAAAGTAGTGTGCTGAACCCTGGGCGAGAGAGGATTGCGCACCGGGGACCCCAATTCTTTCCGCAGCCGCACCAACGGCTGGAAATACTGTTCCCAAGCGTACGGACGCAACTCCCGCCACTGAAGCTGGATGATTCTTCAGCAATCTCGACCCGCGACGGCAGCCTCGCGGTGCCTGCTATTCCGCCACCGCCTCGGCCGCCGCAAGGGCCGCAGCTATGTCCTCTTTCAAGTCTTCGACATCCTCAAGGCCGATCTGCAGGCGCAGGATTGGCCCCTCATATGGTCCGTTGGCCACGGTCCGGTCATCGATATTCACGTGCACGGCCAGGCTTTCGTACCCGCCCCAGGAATAGCCAAGCCCGAAGACTTCCAGCGCGTCGAGGAAAGCGTGCGCCTTGGCTTTGCCGCCGCCCTTCAGCACGATCGAGAAGATCCCGCTCGAGCCTGAGAAGTCGCGCTTCCACAGCGTATGTCCGGGATGGCTTTCCAAGGCCGGGTGCAGAACCCGCGACACGCTGGGCTGGGTTTCCAGCCAGCGAGCGATTTCGAGCGTGCTTTTCTGGTGATGCTCCAGGCGAATGCCCATGGTCCGCAGCCCGCGTAAAACCTGGTAGACATCGTCGGGTGCGGCGCAGCAACCCAGCGTGATGAACGTCTCGTGCAGCTTCGGCCAGTGCTGTTCATTCGCCGACACGGTTCCCAGAAGAACATCCGAGTGACCCGCGGGGTATTTCGTTGCGGCGTGGATGGAGATATCAACGCCATAATCGAGCGGCTTGAAATAGACCGGCGTCGCCCAGGTGTTGTCCATCATCACGACAGCGCCCGCCTTGTGCGCCGCGTCTGCAATAGCGGGAATGTCCTGCATCTCGAACGTGTTCGAACCCGGCGATTCGGTGAAGACGACCTTGGTGTTGGGCTTGATCAAATCAGCGATGCCGGCGCCGATGAGCGGCTCGTAATATTCGACTTCGACGCCCAGCCGCTTCAACATGGTGTTGGCGAAGTTGCGGGTTGGGGAATAGACGGAATCGACGATCAGCACATGGTCGCCGGCGGAAAGGAAGGCCAGCAGAGGAATCGTCACAGCGGCCAGGCCTGACGGCACGATGATGGTTCCCGCGGACCCTTCCAAGGCGTCGATGGCGGTGGCCAGCGCGTCGGTGGTGGGCGTTCCGCGCGTGCCATAGACATATTTCTGGCTGCGCGACGCCATGGTGGCCGCATCGGGAAACAGCACCGTCGAGGCATGCACGACCGGCGGATTGACGAAACCGAAGAACTCGTCGGGCTTGTTTCCCGTGTGGGCGAGCTTCGAATTGACGCCCTTGATCCTGCTGCTCTGTCCGGCCATGAATTCCGATCCTGTTTGCAATGCACTTGAGGACGACAGGGATAGTTCGGCAGAGCAGTGCATGCAAGCTGGTGTGGACGGCTAAAAGGTTTGACGCAGCCGCTTAAGTCTTTGCCTCGCAAAGGATATGTCTGCCTGAAAGATCGGCAGGTAAAGGGTCAAAAAATCGCCAGCCTGTCTCAGTCCAAGGCAGTCCTGGAAAATCTGCTTCCCCAGCGTAAAAAGCTGCCGCAGTATTGGCCATGTTTCCGACTTGACCTCACCGACAATATCGCCTTCGATGGAATTCGTGAATGTGAGGCCGGCATTTGCATTGCTTGCAATGCGGCTGGTCCGGCAAGCCGGGCTGGCAAGGGGAGTTGTCTTCACCAAAGAAGAACGGGCAAAGCCCGAAAAACAGAAAAGGGTTCGTGGGTCATGAAACACATTGCAACGGGCATCATCAGCGCGGCTATTCTCAGCATCGCCGCCACGGCTGCTTCCGCAGCGACGCTGGACGACGTGAAGGCGCGCGGCACATTGAAGTGCGGTGTCAACACCGGCCTGGCAGGTTTTGCCGCTCCGAACGACAAGGGAGAGTATTCCGGCTTCGACGTCGATTATTGCCGCGCGGTAGCGGCTGCGATCTTCAACGATCCGAACAAGGTCGAGTACACGCCGACCAGCGCGAAGGACCGCTTTGAACTGCTTGCCAATGGCAGCATCGATCTTTTGGCTCGCAATTCGACCTGGACGCTCAGCCGCGACTCGTCGCTGAAGTTCAACTTTACTGGCATCAACTATTATGACGGCCAGGGCTTCATGATCAACGCCAAGAAAATTCCCGGCGTGAACTCGGCCCTCCAGCTTTCTGGCGCCGCTGTCTGCGTGCAGACCGGCACCACGACCGAGCTCAACCTCGCCGACTATTTCAAGGCCAACAATCTGCAGTACAACCCGGTGGTCTTCGAAAAGCTCGAAGAGGTCAACGCCGCCTATGATTCGGGCCGTTGCGACGTCTACACCACCGACCAGTCCGGCCTTTACGCCATCCGTCTGTCGCTGACCGCTCCGGACGACCACGTCGTTCTTCCCGAAATCATCTCCAAGGAGCCGCTCGGCCCGCTCGTCCGCCAGGGCGACGACCAGTGGTTCGACATCGTCAAGTGGGTAGGTTTCGCCCTGGTTGACGCTGAGGAACTCGGCATCACCCAGGCCAATGTCGAGGAAATGAAGGGCTCGGCCAATCCTGAAATCAAGCGCATGCTGGGCGGTGAAGCCAATTCCAAGTTCGGCACCGACCTTGGCTTGTCGGAAGATTGGGTCGTCAACATCGTGAAGGGCGTGGGCAACTACGGCGAGATCTTTGAGCGCAACATCGGCGCCGGAAGCCCGCTCAAGATCGCACGCGGCCTGAACGCGCTGTGGACCAAGGGCGGCATCCAATACGCACCTCCGATCCGCTGAGCCTGAGCTAAAAAGCATATAAAGGTCGAAGGGCGCGGGGAACCGCCCTTCGACATCACTCAGCGAATGGGAACATCCAATGGCTTCTGTGAATGCCATCAAGGATGATGGCGACCGCACCTCTCTCATCTACAATCCGGTGGTGCGCGGCATCGTCTTCCAGTGTGTCGTCTTCTTCGGCATCCTGGCGCTTATCTACTGGTTCGTCCAAAACACGCTGGATAACCTTGCGCGAGCCGGCCGAAACATCTCCTTCGGTTTTCTCAACGAACGCGCCGGTTTCGATATCGGCCAGGCGCTTATCCCTTACAGCTCGGATTCCACCTACACCGATGCCCTGCAGGTCGGCCTGCTCAACACGCTGCTTGTGGCAGCGGTTGGTATCGTCACCGCGACGCTGGTGGGCTTCATCGTCGGCATCGGGCGGCTTTCGCGCAACTGGTTGATCCGGAAAATCTGTACCGTCTATGTCGAGGTGTTTCGGAATATCCCGCCGCTGCTGGTCATCTTCTTCTGGTATCTCGGTGTTCTCGCCATCCTGCCGCAGCCGCGCGATAGCATCAATCTGCCATTCGGCTCGCTGCTCAGCAACCGCGGCCTGTCCATTCCCAGGCCTGTTTGGGGCGAGGGGGCATGGCTGGTCGGGCTTGCCTTCGTAATTGCGATTGCCATGGCGATCTTTGTTGCCCGGCGGGCCAGCGCGCGCCAGATGGCGACCGGGCAACGGTTGCCGGTACTCTGGATCAATCTCGGCCTGTTTGTAGGCCTGATCTTGCTGGCGATGGTCGTGACCGGCTTCCCACTGTCCTTCGACGTGCCGGTTCTGGGCGCGTTCCAGACCTCCGGCGGTTTCGCCATTGGACCGGAATTCCTCGCGCTCTATCTGTCCCTGTCGCTCTATACGGCTTCGTTCATCGCAGAGATCGTCAGGGCCGGTATTCGTGGCGTCGGCCGCGGTCAATCCGAGGCGGCCCACGCCTTGGGCATCCGTTCGGGCACCACGACGCGTCTGGTGGTCATACCACAGGCGATGCGCATCATCGTGCCGCCGCTGACCAGCCAGTATCTCAATCTGACGAAGAACTCTTCGCTCGCCATCGCGGTCGGCTATCCCGATCTCGTCTCGGTCGGCGGCACCATCCTGAACAAGAGCGGCAACTCGATCCAGATCGTCGCGATCTGGATGGTGGTCTACCTCACGATCAGCCTGCTGACGTCGGTGTTCATGAACTGGTTCAACACGCGCGTCGCGCTTGTCGAACGCTGAGAAGGGGGTAGAGATGTCTGCTACGGATTTCGTCTACGTCCGCAAGGAGTTGGAGCAGCCGCTGCCGCCTCCAGCTTCGCAACATGGGCCGGTCCATTGGATCCGCACCAACCTCTTCGCCAGCCCGCTCGACAGCGTCCTGACGATCTTCGGCCTGCTTGTGATCGCCTACTTCCTGCCGCCCATCCTGTCCTGGGTGTTCATCAACGCCCAGTGGACCGGTTCGGACCGCAGCGTCTGCGCCACCGTGGCGCAGGGCGGGGTTCAGCCCGACGGCTGGGCAGGCGCCTGCTGGGCCTTCGTCTGGGCGAAGTTCGGCCAGTTCATGTTCAACAACTACCCGCTGGCCGAACGCTGGCGGGTGATCCTGTGCGGGGCGATGCTGGTGGCGCTGATCGTGCCATTCCTAATCCCGCGCGCACCCTACAAAGCGTTGAACGCGATCCTGCTGTTCGGCGTGTTGCCGATCGTGGGCTATTTCCTGTTCATTGGCGGCACGTTCGGCCTGCGTTACGTGCCAACCCGTGAGTGGGGCGGCTTCATGGTCACCATCATCCTGTCCTATGTCGGCATTGTCGTGTCGCTGCCGATGGGTGTGCTGCTGGCGCTCGGTCGCAAGTCTGAACTGCCGGTGATCAAGATGCTCAGCGTCATCTTCATCGAGATGGTGCGCGGCGTGCCGCTGATCACGGTGCTGTTCATGGCGACGAAGATGTTGCCGCTGTTCATGCCCAATAGCATGAAGCCCGACGACTTCCTCTGCGTCCTGATCGGTGTTTCGATCTTTGCCTCTGCCTATATGGCCGAGGTGATCCGCGGCGGCCTGCAGGCGATGCCGAAGGGCCAATATGAGGGCGCGGACTCGCTCGGGTTGAATTACTGGCAGAAGATGCGGCTGATCATCCTGCCCCAGGCGCTGAAGCTGGTCATCCCCGGCATCGTCAACACCTTCATCGGTTTGTTCAAGGACACCAGCCTGGTCTACATCGTCAACATGTTCGACCTGCTCGGCGCCGTCCGCCGCAACTTCTCGGACCCGACCTGGATTTCGCCTCAGACACCGATGACGGGGTTGGTCTTTGCCGGGTTCGTATTCTGGATCTTCTGTTTCGGCATGTCGCGTTACTCCATCTACATGGAAAACCGGCTCGACCGAGGCCACAAACGATAAGCACCTCCAAAGGGGAATGAACCTATGGCTATCGAAAACGCTGTCAGCGCCGAGGAAATCGCAGTCGACCGGGCCAAGATGCAGATTTCGGCCACCGACGTCGCCGTCGAAATCGTCAACATGTACAAATGGTATGGCGACTTCAACGTGCTGAAGGACATCAACCTGAAGGTGATGCGCGGTGAGCGCATCGTCATCTGCGGTCCTTCCGGCTCCGGCAAGTCGACCATGATCCGCTGCATCAACCGCCTGGAGGAGCACCAGAAGGGCAAGATCATCGTCGACGGCAAGGAACTGACCAACGATCTGAAGAAGATCGACGAGGTGCGCCGCGAGGTCGGCATGGTCTTCCAGCACTTCAACCTGTTCCCGCATCTGACCATTCTGGAGAACTGCACGCTGGCGCCGATCTGGGTGCGCAAGGTGCCGAAGAAGCAGGCCGAGGAAACGGCGATGCACTTCCTCAAGCGCGTCAAGATTCCCGAGCAGGCGCATAAATATCCGGGCCAACTGTCCGGGGGCCAGCAGCAGCGCGTGGCGATTGCGCGCTCGCTCTGCATGAACCCGCGTATCATGCTGTTCGACGAGCCGACTTCGGCGCTCGATCCCGAGATGATCAAGGAAGTGCTCGAAACGATGGTGGGCCTCGCCGAAGAAGGCATGACGATGCTGTGCGTGACCCACGAAATGGGTTTTGCCCGCAAGGTCGCCAACCGCGTCATCTTCATGGACCAAGGCCAGATCGTCGAGCAGAACACGCCGGCCGAGTTCTTCGACAACCCGCAGCACGAGCGCACCAAGCTGTTCCTCAGCCAGATTCTGCACTGAAAACGCAATGTCCTTAAAGCTCGAAACCCGGTCGAAATTCGGCCGGGTTTTTTGTGCGTCAAGGTTGTCATCGCACGACGCCAGCGGGAAAACGGATTCTGTTTCAAACGTCTGCGAGGATTTTCGGAATCGTTTTCTCCGCTGCTTCAAGGATCGGTGCTGAATGAGACGGTTTGCCCGCATCGCTTTGTTGCTGCTGGGTATTCCCTTGGCGACCCTTCTCATCGGCGCGCTGGTTCCGCGTCCTCTTCTGCCGGCGGTCGGGCCGCTTTCACAACCCCGACATATCCTCGTCCTGCACAACCCGATCCACACCGACATTGCCATTCCGATCGACCGGGAGGTTGCCGAGCGCTTCAGCTTCATGACGCAGGCCGGCTTGCCGCTCGATATACCGGGCGCGGTCTATGCGGTCTTCGGCTGGGGGGGACGCGACTTTTACCTCAACACGCCGAGCTGGTCGGAATTGAAGGCCAGCGCCGTCTTTTCCGCACTAACTGTCGATCGCGCAGTGATGCATGTCAGTGTGATCGGCGATGTGCCCGAGGATCATCCCGCCGTGCGTCGGCTCGCGCTCGGCGAGGCGGAATACTCGACGTTGCTCGACTTCATCGACGCCAGTTTTACCCGCGACGGCTCAGCCGTCCTTCCCATCGACGGCGCGGCCTATGGCGAGTACGACCGTTTCTTCGAGGCGCAAGGGCGGTTCAACGCGCTGTTGGGGTGCAACACCTGGACGGCTGCGGCATTGCGGGCGGCGGGCCAACGCACGGGATGGTGGAACCCGCTGCCGCTGTCGCTGGATGCGTCTCTGTCGCTCTACAACGACCTGCCCGCATCCCAGCCGGGTGGCGTCCAGCCATAGAGCCAGTCCAGATCGGCCGCCAGGGCCTTGGGCGAGCGGCTTTTCAGAAACAGGTTGCGTGCCAGCGCTACCGGCCCCGACGCGTGCCAGGCAAAACGGTTGAGCGTCCCGCGCCGCACCACCTTCTGAACCCGCTCCCGGCGTTGGCTTTCCCATGCGGGCAGGGCGGCAAGGCTACCCTTAGCCACCGCTCCGGCCAAGGTGAACGCGTCTTCGATGCCCATCGCCGCACCTTGCGCGGCAAAGGGCGTCGTCGCATGCGCCGCATCGCCGATCAGCGCAATGCCGCCGCGTCGCGTCCAGGGCAGGGATGCGTCGACCGAGTAGAGCGGCCAGACCTGCCAGGGGCCGCAGCGGTCGATCAGGTCTGCCAAGGCCGGTGCCGCTCCACGCAGGGCCGTTCTCAGCAGCGAGAGGTCGGCGTCGCCGTTCCAGCTCTGGGCCACCGCCTTGCCCGGCGTGAAGGCGGCGAGGTTGATCGCGCGACCGGCGCGTATGGGATAAGCGATGAGATGGAAGCCGCTATGCATGAAGGCGGTGACCACTGTTGTCGCGCCAATGGCGGCAAACGCCGAGCCGGCCTCGCTGTCGACCGGGATCGTCGTGCGCCAGGCCAGCTTGTCGGTGAAGCGGCTGGAGGCGTCCGAACGCACCCAAGCGCGGCAGTTCGACCACACGCCGTCCGCCGCGACGAACAGATCGGCGCGATCCGCAGTGGTGTCGCCCTTGCTCTCAATCGCGACCCCGATGCCGCCTTGGCTGGCGTCGGCTGCAGTCACCGTCGAACCCAGGGTGAGCGATATCTCCGGCGTCTCCAGCACGGTTTCCGCCAGTGCCTTCTGCAAATCCGCCCGATGGACGACGAGATAGGGCGCACCCCAGCGCCGCTCCGCAGCCGCGCCAAGGGGGACGCGTGCGACCTCGGCGAGGGTGGATGCCTGGCGCAGCACCACCGCTTCTGGTTTCACCGCCTGGTCGATGAGGCGTTCCAGCACACCGAGCCTGGCTAGGATACGGGTCACGTTGGGCGAGAGCTGCAGACCCGCGCCGACCTCATCCAGCCGCGCTGACCGTTCGTAAACGCGCACGCGGGCGCGGTCTTGTGCAAACGACAGAGCCGCCGCGAGACCGGCAATCCCGCCCCCGGCAATGACAAGGTCTTGCATCGGTGTGGGTTAGGCTGCGCGGTCGATATACACTGCGCCGGCCGGAATGGTCTCGTGCGGTTTCAGCGACGCCGTATAGCGATAAAGCGTCGAGCAATAGGGGCAGACCTTCTCGTGATCGCTGCCCATGTCGAGATAGACATGTGGGTGATCGAAGGGCGGATTGGCGCCCACGCACATGAATTCCTTCACGCCGATCTCGATGATCGGATGGCCCGCATCGTTCTGGAAGTGGGGAATGGCGCCGCCTGCCATGATTTTCTCCCGATTTTGACTGATAGGTGCCAATCGTTTGGAGCATAACAGGCAGCTTTGCAAGATGGTGAAATGAAACTGTCGCAAAACCCTGTCAGAGGGTAGACTGAACCGCAAAGCCGGTAAAAAATATCGATTGGGAAAAGCGCAGCGATGAATGAGATGAAGCCGGCCCATACGGATTTCCTGAAGCCGCAGGTGCTGACTGGCGAAGTCGGGGGCAATCCCGACCGCTTCGTGAACCGGGAGTTCTCGTGGCTGCAATTCAACCGGCGTGTCCTGGAAGAATCCCACAACGAACGTCATCCGCTGCTGGAGCGGATACGCTTCCTCTCCATATCGGCGGCCAATCTCGACGAATTCTTCATGGTGCGCGTCGCGGGCTTAGCCGGGCAGGTCCGCGAAGGCATCACGGTGCGCAGCCCGGACGGGCGCACGCCTGAAGAACAGCTCGAATATCTGCTGCGCGAGGTCGGCAGCCTGCAGGAAGATCAGCAGCACAGCCTTTCCAACCTGATGCAACTGCTCAAGGGGCAGGGCATCGAGACGGTAACGGCCGCCCAGCTCGTCAAGGAAGAGAAAGTCTGGCTCGAGCAGCATTTCATGGAGCAGGTCTTCCCGGTGCTCACGCCGCTCTCCATCGATCCGGCGCATCCCTTCCCCTTTATCCCCAATCTCGGTTTTTCCATTGCGCTGCAGCTTCGGCACCGCAAGAACGGTCAGGAGATGACGGCGCTGCTGCGCATTCCGCAGGCGTTGAAGCGCTTCATTCGCTTGCCGGATCGCAAGGGCGCGGTGCGCTTCATTCCTATCGAGGGAACGGTCAGCCTGTTCATCGGGCAGCTTTTTCCGGGCTATGAGGTCAAGGGTTCGGGAACGTTCCGCATCATCCGCGATAGCGATATCGAGGTCGAGGAAGAATCCGAGGATCTCGTCCAACTGTTCGAAACGGCGCTGAAGCGGCGCCGGCGCGGCCAGGTGATCCGCATCGAATTCGACGGTAGCATGCCGGAAGAACTCCGCGATTTCGTCTCTGGCGAACTCGGCGTCACGGGCAACCGCATCAGCATCCTGACAGGCCCGCTTGCCCTCAACCAGTTTTCCGAGATCGTCTCGGTTCCGCGCGACGACCTGAAGTTCACACCCTATAACCCGCGCTTCCCCGAGCGTATCCGCGAGCATCGCGGCGATTGCTTCGCGGCGATTCGCGAAAAGGACATCATCGTCCACCATCCCTATGAATCGTTCGACGTCGTGGTGCAGTTCCTGCGTCAGGCGACCGCCGATCCGGAAGTGGTAGCGATCAAGCAGACCCTGTATCGCACATCGGCCGACAGCCCCATCGTGCGGGCGCTCGCCGATGCCGCCGAAGCCGGCAAGTCCGTCACCGCATTGGTCGAACTCAAGGCACGCTTCGACGAAGAGGCCAACATCCGCTGGGCGCGCGATCTGGAGCGCGCCGGCGTTCAGGTCGTCTTCGGCTTTCTCGAGCTGAAGACCCACGCCAAGATGTCGCTGGTGGTGCGCCGCGAAGATGGCAAGCTGCGCAATTATGTCCATCTCGGCACCGGCAATTATCACCCGATCACCGCCCGCATCTACACCGATCTGTCCTTCTTCACGACGGATCCGAAAATCGCCATCGACGTCGCCCAGATCTTCAATTTCATCACCGGCTATGCCGAGCCGGCTGAGAAGATGTCCGTGGCGCTGTCGCCCTATACGCTGCGCAGCCGGTTGCTCGGCCATATCGAGGACGAGATCAAGCATGCCGGGGCCGGCCGCCCGGCGCGCATCTGGATGAAGATGAACTCGTTGGTCGATCCAGCCATCATCGACGCGCTCTACGATGCGAGCCGGGCTGGGGTCGAGGTCGATCTCGTGGTGCGCGGCATCTGCTGCCTGCGTCCGCAGGTGCCCGGCCTGTCCGAGAACATCCGCGTGAAGTCGATCGTCGGTCGCTTCCTGGAACACAGCCGCATCTATTGTTTCGGCAACGGCCATGGTCTGCCGTCCGACGAGGCGATCGTCTATCTGTCCTCGGCCGACCTGATGCCGCGCAATCTCGACCGCCGCGTCGAATGTATGTTCCCAATCACCAATCCGACTGTGCATGAACAGGTGCTGGGACAGATCATGCTGGGAAACATCATGGACAACCAGCAGAGTTTCGAAGTATTGGCAGACGGTACCTCGCGGCGGATAACGCTGGATGAGGGCGAAGAGCCGTTCAACGCTCAGGAATATTTCATGACCAATCCGAGTCTATCGGGACGGGGTGATGCGTTGAAATCCCATGCACCGAAGCGCATCGCGCAGTTCAAGCGGCGCAAAAAGTCTGAATTGGCAAGCAGTTAATGGCGCAATTTTCGCAGGGCCGGCTCAAGGATCGCCGGCCACTGTCCATCGTCGATATCGGGTCGAACTCGATCCGTCTTGTAGTGTTCGAAGGCCTTGCCCGCTCGCCTACGCTCATCTTCAACGAGAAGATGCTTGCGGGACTTGGCCGTGGCATTGTTTCGACGGGCAAGCTGGACCCGGAGGCCGTCACCCGGTCGATGGAGGAGTTTCGCCGTTTCCGCGCGCTCTCGGAACAGGCGGGAGCGAGCGAAATGCACGTACTTGCCACGGCCGCCGCACGCGAGGCGGTCAACGGCCCCGACTTCATTCGCCGAGCCGAAGAGGTGCTCGGGACGAAGATTCGCGTGCTGACCGGCCGCGAGGAAGCCTATTACTCGGCGATGGGCATCATTTCAGGCTTCCATCCCGCCGACGGCATCGCCGGCGATCTGGGCGGCGGCAGCTTGGAACTCGTCGACATAAAGGGCACGACCATTGGCGACGGCATCACATTGCCCTTGGGCGGCCTGAGGCTGCAGGACGCTTCCAAGAATTCCACCGTGCAATCGGCCCGTATCGCCGAGACCGAACTGGCGAAGGCAAAGCTCCTCGCCGGCGGACAGGGCAGGACCTTCTATGCCGTGGGTGGCACCTGGCGAAACCTCGCTCGGCTGCATATGAGCATGACCAACTATCCGCTCGAGGTCATGCACCACTACGAACTCGGCATCGCCGACTCCGAAGCGTTCTTGCGGCAGGTGGCGCGCGGCGATATCGAAAAGATCAAGGGCATCGAGCACGTCTCCAAGAACCGGCGTGCGCTGCTGCCTTACGGTGCAGTCGTGCTGCAAAAGATCATTGCGACGATGAAGCCGTCGCGCATTGTTGTGTCCGCACTGGGTGTTCGCGAGGGCTTTCTCTACTCGCTCCTGTCGCCGGAGCAGCAAAAGCAGGATCCGCTGATCGCAGCCTCCGAGGAACTGGCGCTGCTGCGCGCGCGGTCTGTGGGGCATTCGCACGAGCTGGCCGAATGGACCGCCAAAAGCTTCGCTGTTTTTGGTATCGACGAGACGGAGGAGGAAGCCCGCTGCCGGCATGCCGCTTGTCTTCTTGCCGATATCGGTTGGCGCGCGCATCCCGATTATCGCGGGAAGCAGTCGCTCAACATCATTGCACATGCCTCGTTCATCGGCGTCGACCATCCGGGCCGGGCTTTCATCGCGCTGGCCAATCTCTATCGCCACGAAGGGATAACGGACGAGAACATCGCCGCCGAGATCAAGGCGCTTGCGCCGCCGCGTTATACCGAGCGTGCCAGAGTGCTCGGCGCCATGATGCGCGTCGTCTATCTGCTGACGGCCTCGATGCCGGGCGTCATGCCGAGGCTGCGCTGGGAAAAGCGTCCCAATGGCGCCCTGGCGCTCGTCCTGCCCGCTGATCTCGCCGCGCTCTATGGCGAACGCCCTGCCGGTCGCCTGGCGCAGCTTGGGAAGCTCACAGGCAAGAAACTCGTGCTTGCCGTGGATGGCGGCCCCAGCAGCTCGGCGAAGTAGGAAAGACCGGTTCGCAAACAGTTCGGCTTGGCGTGGCGTATCGACAGTTTCGAGCGCCCCGCTTATGGCTTTGCAGTGCCCGTGAAAAAGCTCTCCAGTTCCGCAAAACTCATGGCCCGCTCCGCGAACCGAAACGTGCCGCCTGTTGCCATCTCTCGCGCAGCGGTCACGAAGGCGCCATAAGCGAGACGCGCCAGTGCCGAGCCGACACTGATCCTTTTGACACCGGCAGACGCCAGCTCATCGAAACTGAAGGTTGTGCCGGGTAAACCCATCACGACGTTCACCGGCTTGGAGACGGCCTGGCAGACGGTGCGAATCGTATCCAAATCCTTCAGGCCCGGTGCATAGAGCACATCAGCGCCGGCGGCTTCGAATGCCTGCAGCCGCCTTATCGTGTCGTCCAGATCGGCTTTCCCCCACATGAAGTTCTCACAGCGCGCGGTGAAGACGAAATCATGCGCCAGAGCCGTTTTTGCTTCGCACGCAGCCTGAATCCGTTCGACGGCAAGAGAAAAATCGTAAATTGGATTGCTGGGATCGCCGGTATGATCTTCAAGAGAACAGCCGGCGAGACCGATATCCGCGGCGGCAACGACGGTTTCTCCAGCGCTTTCGGGACTATCCCCAAACCCTTTTTCCAGATCGGCGGAGACTGGAAGAGAAGTAGCGGACACAAGCGTGCCGCAGTGGTTCAAGACGACTTCGCGAGACGTTTGCCCCTCGGCTACCCCGTAGGAAAAAGCCATGCCGGCACTTGTCGTCGCCAGTGCTTTGAAACCCAAGGTGGCGAGTATTCGCGCTGTTCCAATATCCCAGGGATTGGGGATGATGAACGCTCCCGGCTCTTCATGCAGCAAGCGAAAATCTGTTCTGACGTCTATCATCGGTCGGTAAAATCCAGCAGTTCACAGTTGTAGAATGCCATGAAAATTAGAACATATAAAGAACAAAATGTGTGGCAGTTGATTTTTGGAGGACGTTGTTGTCCGGTGAAACCAGTGTGAGAACGAATACTGTGAAAGATTATGACGCAAAAAGCCGCCGGCAGTGTCCTGCAGGCGGCTTTTTCACGATACCGATCAGCTTCTACATCCTTCAAGGAACTGAACAAAACCAGCTCAAAGAAGATGTATAGGCAGTAGTCGGCTTGATTATTTGCGACGTCCGTCGACCGACAAGCCGCCCGCACCGAGTGCTGCGACCAGAAGCAGGCCGCCGGTGATCGAGATGTTTTTCTGGAACAGCAGCATCTGCATGCCGTCGGCGAAATCGGTATGCGCCACAAGCGTGGCTGCCACGGTGAACACGGCCAGCACCAAGGCTGCGATGCGGGTCTGGAAGCCGACCAGGATGGCGAGGCCGCCGAGCAGTTCGACAAGGCCGACGACCACGGTCGTCACGGTGGGCACTGGCAGGCCGAGCGAGCCGAACCATCCCGCGGTGGCGCCGATGGCAGTGAGCTTGCCAAAGCCGGCGAGAATGAAGAGCGAAGACAGAAGCAGGCGGCCGATAAGCGCGAGAGGAGCGCTGACGCCGGTCGTACCGGAAGACGATGTGGTGGAAAGGGACATGACGGAGATCTCCAGAGAGCACTATTCGATGTGCTCTTCTAGCCGATCTCCGCCGTTCACCAAAGATGCATAATTTACGACGCAGCGTTCACAATTTGAGCATCAGCCGGGATGGATCATTTCTTCCGGGCGGACGATGCGGTCGAAATCCTCGTCGGACACATATCCGCCGCCGACGGCTTCCTCACGCAGCGTCGTGCCGTTCTTATGAGCGGTTTTGGCGATCTTGGCTGCATTGTCGTAGCCGATGGTCGGGGCAAGCGCGGTCACCAGCATCAGCGAGCGTTCGAGCGCTGCCTTGATGTTGTCCTTGCGCGCCTTGATACCGACGACGCAATTGTCGGTGAAGGACACGGCTGCGTCGGCCATGAGCCGTACCGACTGCAGGAAGTTGTAGGCCATCACGGGATTGTAGACATTGAGCTCGAAATGGCCCTGGCTGCCCGCGAAGGTCAGCGCCGCGTTGTTGCCGAAAATCTGCACGCAGACCTGCGTCAGCGCTTCGCATTGGGTCGGGTTGACCTTGCCCGGCATAATCGAAGAACCGGGCTCGTTCTCGGGTAGGGATAACTCGCCCAGGCCCGAACGCGGGCCGGAGCCGAGCAGGCGGATGTCGTTGGCGATCTTGAACAGCGAGCCTGCGACGGTGTTGATCGCGCCATGGCTGAACACCATCGCGTCATGCGCTGCCAGCGCTTCGAACTTGTTCGGGGCTGTGGTGAACGGCAGCTGCGTGATCGCGGCGATGTTTTCCGCCACCTTCTCGGCGAACCCGATAGGCGCATTCAGGCCTGTGCCGACCGCCGTGCCGCCCTGGGCCAGTTCCATCAGCGCCGGCAAGGTCTGCTCGATCCGCTTGATGCCGTTCTCGACCTGCTGGGTGTAGCCGGAAAACTCCTGACCCAGCGTCAGCGGGGTGGCGTCCTGGGTGTGGGTGCGGCCGATCTTGACGATCGGGGCGAACTCCTGCGCCTTGTCGTTGAGCGCGTTGCGCAGCTTCTGCAGCGCCGGCAGCAGGCGATGGACGATTTCCTCCGCGCAGGCGACATGCATCGCCGTCGGATAGGTATCGTTGGACGACTGGCTCATATTGACGTGGTCGTTGGGGTGAACCGGCTTCTTCGAACCCATCTCGCCGCCCAGCATCTCGATGGCGCGGTTGGAAATCACCTCGTTGGCGTTCATGTTGGACTGCGTGCCCGAGCCTGTCTGCCAGACCGCGAGCGGGAAATGCGCGTCGAGCTTGCCCTCGATGACTTCCTGCGCGGCCTGGATGATGGCGTCGGCCAGCTTGGCATCGAGACGACCGAGGTCGCGATTGGTGATAGCCGCCGCTTTCTTGACTATGCCGAGCGCGCGGACCACCGGCAAAGGCTGCTTTTCCCAGCCGATCTTGAAGTTTCCGAGCGAACGCTGCGCCTGTGCGCCCCAGTAACGGTCGTTTTCGACCTCGATGGGGCCGAAGGTGTCGGTCTCGGTTCTGGTGGTCTTGGCGGTCACGGCGTCTCTCCGGAAAACTCTTTTCGCGCAACGGCTTATCGCGTTGCCTTGAGGGCTTCAAGCGGAGAATCGAGACGGTTGCCGACCTAATCGGTTCAAAGGTGTGAAGAGGCGAAAAGAGCCGTTTTCGACCCCCTCAAAAGGCAATTCGGAGGGTGCCTCCGGCACGTTTGGAACCCCTCAAATCACCCTTCGGACCCCTGCAAAAGAAGGAGGCAGGCGACTGCGCGCCCGCCTCTTTTCGGGAGACTTGAATGTTAAAGAGCTTTCTTGACCTTTTCCTTGGCATCGCCAACGGTCTTCTGGACTTTGCCGGAAGTCTTTTCGGCTGCGCCCTTTGCTTCGGTTTTCTTGCTGCCGGTGGCTTTGCCGGCCGCTTCCTTGACCGCGCCGGTTGCCTGTTTGGCGGCGCCTTTGACCTGATCCTTGTTCACCATCGCAAATCTCCTCTGTTGCTCGCAAACAACGGACGCTGGTGCAGTGGGTTCCTTAACTTGCGGGCGATATTTGCTGCCTCTATTATGGCGGACGGGACGCTGGGGGCGAAGCATGCGCGGGATGATGAAGGGGTTGCGCGGTGCCGTGATCGGCAGCGCGATGCTTCTGACGGGTTGCGTGGCGATGGATGTCGGCCCGATCAACACTCAGACGCATCTGCCTCAACCGCCTTCACCCGATTTCATTCCCGATTCCGGCGATGACGGCTCGACCGTTATCGGCCTTGCCTTTTCCGGCGGCGGCATGCGGGCCTCGGCCTTTTCCTATGGCGTATTGCGCGCCCTGGATGACATTGTCGTCGATGAGAAGCCATCTCGCCGCACCTTGGTCGACGACATCCGCATGATTTCGGGCGTGTCGGGCGGCGCCATAACCGCTGCCTATTTCGGCTATCGGGGCCGGGACGATTACCGCGATTTCGATCAGCGTTTCCTGCGCCAGAATGCCGAATCCAGCATGCGGACCAGCATTTCGCCCGCGAACCTGTCGCGCGCCTGGAATGGCGGCGTCAACGACCTCGACACCTTCGCACGCTGGCTCGACGAGAACCTGTTCAACGGCGCCACCTTCAGCAGCTTCCGCTGGGCCAATGCGCCGATCGTCTGGCTCAGCGCCTCCGACATCTACAACCGCACGCCGTTCCTGTTCACCTACGATACCTTCGCCGCACTGTGCAGCGACCTGAACGCGCTGAAACTGTCGGACGCGGTTGCAGCTTCCGCGGCCGTGCCCGTGGTGTTCACGCCGGTCATCATCACGGCCAAGAATCCGCAATGCGGCTACCAGCAGCCGGCATGGCTGAAGACGGCGCTCAGGCGCGACAACGTCTCGCTGCGCCTCCAGGCCTATGCCCAGGCGCTCGATTCCTACCAGAACAAGGACAATCTGAATTATATCAGGCTGATGGATGGCGGCTTGACCGACAATCTCGGCATCACCGGCTTCGTGCTGGAGCGCGCAGCATCGAGCACGCCGCACGGTCCGCTTTCGGCGGAAGAGGCCGTCAGGCTGCGCAATTTCGTGCTGATCGTCGCCGACGCGGGCAGGGGCCAGACCGCGAAGTGGGGGTCGACCATGCACGGGCCGGGCATGATGCCGCTGATGGGGGCGGTGGTCGAAACCGGCATGGCATCCTCGGTCCGCGACGAACTCGATGCGCTGAACTTCGCCGTGCAGGAATGGTCGGGGAAGCTCGTCCAGTACCGTTGCGGCCTGCCGCTGGCCACAGTCCGCAAAATTCGCGGCACGACAGCGGGCTGGGACTGCCGCGACGTGCACATGGTGGTCGAGCGCCTTGCCTTCAACGATCTCGACCCCGCACTGGAAGCGAAGCTGAACAATGTCCCGACGCGGCTCGCTCTGCCTGTTGAGCAGATCGACGAACTGGTCGAAGCCGGCCGGAAAACAGTCGAGACGAGCAAGATCATCCAAGAGGTCGTGTCCGGCGTCTGGCCTAAAGGCGCTCCGCGTCCGGACGTGCAACTCACCAACGACTGAGTTGGACAAACAAAAACGCCTCTCGCATCGTTGGAACGCGGGAGGCGTCTTTTTGTCCTTTGGCTGTCTATTCAACTGCCTCAGACATCATAACAATGCGCGTGCAAGAGATTGGTTCCAGACCGTTGGCATTTTTTTGCCGCGCTCCAATTCCGAAGTCCCGATCAAGAGATTCCATGCAAGCTGGTCAACCTAGTTGACGGAATGGCAAAGCAGGCTATAAATGGTCAACCTTGTTGACGAAAAGGAAAAGCCTCATGTCCATCATCAAGTCCCCACCCAGTCCAACGCACATACTCGGAGGAGCTCGGTTCACTTCCCTGGCAACACCGAGCCGGGGAAGCAACGAAACCGCCATCTGGCAGGTCGAGATCGAGCCAGGCACGCCGGCAACGCCGCATTCGCTGTCGCGCGAGGAGGTATTCGTCGTCCTGGACGGCAAGGCATCGGTCCGAATCGGCGGCAAAGCGGGCATTGCCGCGAAGGGCGACGCAATCGTCGTGCCGTCGGACACCGAGTTCGAACTCACCAATGAGGGCGATGACATGTTGCGGCTGATGTGCTGCTTTCCGGTTGGCGGCCAGGCGCGGGTCGGCGATAAGGCCTTTACCCCGCCATGGGCGGAATGAGCGAACGCGGGAAGCCGGTTCCGCTGGCCAGGCTCCTTTTGATGTCTTACCGTCTATTGATCGACGGCATGCATCAGCGGCTGCGCGAAGAAGGATGGCATGACGTTCGGCCGGCATATGGCTTCGTGCTGCTGGCGACGCGGGACCGGTCAACCACCTCGGTCGAGCTGGCGTCGCTGCTTGGTGTCACCAAACAAGCGGCGTCGAAGATTCTCGATCCGATGGACGCCGCAGGCTATGTGCGCCGGTCGGTCGATCCGGAAGATGCGAGGGTGAAGATCGTCGAGCTTGCGCCGCGCGGCTGGGAACTGCTGGCTGCGGTCGAATGTATATATGCGGAGCTCGAAGCGGAGTGGGGCGCTGCAATCGGAGTTGCAGCGGTCGAACTGATGCGGAAGCATCTGACGGAGATCGTGCTCGCAGCAAATGGCGGCGAGTTTCCGGCCATTCGCCCGTCGCCGTGACCATATTCTGTACCAAACAAAAAGGGCGGCTCTTGCGAGCCGCCCTTTCCGTAAAGCCTTGGAGAGGCTGGACTTAGAAGTCCATGCCACCCATGCCGCCCATGCCGCCGCCGGGCATACCGCCAGGCATGCCGCCGCTTTCCTTCTTCGGGGACTCGGCGATCATGGCCTCGGTGGTGACCAGGAGACCGGCAACCGAAGCTGCGTCCTGCAGAGCGGTGCGCACGACCTTGACCGGGTCGACGATGCCGAGCGTGATCAGATCGCCGTACTCGCCGGTCTGAGCGTTGTAGCCGAAGGTTGCCGACGAGTTCTCGAGGATCTTGCCTGCGACGATCGAAGCTTCGGCGCCAGCGTTCGTGGCGATCTGGCGGGCCGGAGCCTGCAGAGCGCGGCGAACGATGTTGATGCCTGCGTCCTGGTCGGCGTTTTCGCCCTTGACCGTGATGCCAGCCGACGAGCGCAGAAGCGCGGTGCCGCCGCCGGGGACGATGCCTTCTTCAACCGCAGCGCGGGTAGCGTTCAGCGCGTCGTCGACGCGGTCCTTGCGCTCCTTGACTTCCACTTCCGTCGCACCGCCGACGCGGATGACCGCAACGCCGCCTGCCAGCTTGGCGAGACGCTCCTGCAGCTTTTCCTTGTCGTAGTCCGAGGTGGTCTCTTCGATCTGCTGCTTGATCTGGGCAACGCGGCCCTGGATCTCTTCCTTACGACCGGCGCCGTCGACGATGGTGGTGTTCTCCTTGGAGATCGACACCTTCTTGGCGCGGCCGAGCATGTCGAGGCCAACGTTCTCGAGCTTGATGCCGAGGTCTTCGGAAATCACCTGGCCGCCCGTGAGGATGGCGATGTCTTCCAGCATGGCCTTGCGGCGGTCGCCGAAGCCCGGAGCCTTGACGGCGGCGATCTTCAGGCCACCGCGCAGCTTGTTGACGACGAGCGTGGCCAGAGCCTCGCCTTCGACGTCTTCCGAGATGATGAGGAGCGGCTTGGAGGTCTGCACGACGGCTTCGAGAACCGGCAGCATGGCCTGGAGGTTCGACAGCTTCTTCTCGTGGAGAAGGATGTAGGCGTCTTCGAGGTCAGCAACCATCTTGTCGGGGTTAGTGACGAAGTAGGGGCTGAGGTAGCCGCGGTCGAACTGCATGCCTTCGACGACTTCGAGTTCGGTCTCGGCAGTCTTGGCTTCCTCGACGGTGATGACACCCTCGTTGCCGACCTTCTGCATCGCTTCCGCGATCATCGAGCCGATTTCCTTCTCGCCATTTGCCGAGATGGTGCCGACCTGGGCGACTTCTTCCGAGGTCTGGATCTTCTTGGCCTTCTTGACGAGGTCGGCGACGACTTCGGCAACGGCCAGGTCGATGCCGCGCTTCAGGTCCATCGGGTTCATGCCAGCGGCAACGGCCTTGTGGCCTTCCTGAACGATAGCCTGTGCCAGAACGGTAGCGGTGGTGGTGCCGTCACCAGCGATGTCGTTCGTCTTCGACGCGACTTCGCGGATCATCTGTGCGCCCATGTTCTCGAACTTGTCGGAAAGCTCGATTTCCTTGGCGACGGTGACGCCGTCCTTGGTGATGCGCGGTGCGCCGAACGACTTGTCGATGACGACGTTGCGGCCCTTGGGACCGAGCGTGACCTTCACGGCGTCGGCGAGGATGTTGATGCCGTTGAGCATGCGCTCACGAGCGTCGCGGGAGAATTTTACGTCTTTAGCAGCCATTTTTAGCTCCTTGTTGAACCCTGTATTTCAAAGGCCCGAAATTTCGTTGATGGTGCGGAAAACCGGCTGGATCAGCCGATGATGCCCATGATGTCGGATTCCTTCATGATCAGAAGGTCTTCGCCATTGAGCTTGACTTCCGTACCGGACCACTTGCCGAACAGAACCTTGTCGCCAGCCTTGACGTCCAGCGGGACCAGCTTGCCAGCTTCGTCGCGCGCGCCGGAGCCAACGGCGACGATTTCGCCTTCCTGCGGCTTCTCCTTGGCGGTGTCGGGGATGATGATGCCGCCCTTGGTCTTCTCTTCGGATTCGAGCCGCTTGACGACCACGCGGTCATGAAGCGGGCGGAAGTTCGAGTTAGCCATGTGAATTTCCTCGGTGAACTGGTAAGAAACGTTCTGTATCCGGCTTACCGGACTGCTGTTAGCACTCTCCGTGGGGGAGTGCTAACGCGTCGCTGAGATAGTCCACGCCATCGGACAAGTCAAGCAAAACAGTCGCCTCATCAGCTGCTTTTCAGGATGAGCCAGTCGTATTCGAACGGCTGGCCGGAATCGCCGAAAGCGTCCAAAATGGTTGATCCAGCGCAATCCGCCCTCCGGTCGGGCAAGATATGCCGCAGGGACCACGTTGGGTTTGGCGAAGAGGAAGGACGGTCCATGATCGACCATATGGGAATCACCGCCACTGATTTCGAGCTATCGCGTCGGTTTTACGATGCGGCGCTCGAACCGCTGGGCTTGGCCGGAATCATGGAAGTGACCCCGGAAGAAAGCGGCGGCTATCACGGTATCGGCTATGGCAAAGGCAAGCCGTTCTTCTGGCTGTCCAACGATCGCCGCCCGGGTGAGCGCAGCGCCGTGACGGGAACGGGCATCCACATCGCCTTCGCCGCCGAAAGCCGCGCGGCGGTCGACGCGTTTTATGCCGCTGCGATGGCGCATGGCGGACAGGACAATGGCGCGCCGGGCCTCAGGCCGCACTACCATCCGAACTACTATGGCGCCTTCGTCATTGACCCCGACGGGTTCAACGTCGAGGCCGTCTGCCACGCCCCGGAGTGAGCCGGACGGAGGAAGCAGGGAAGGCGCGGGGGCGCGCTGGATTGGCGGCGTGTTAGCCGTTCATTAACCATAACCGCATTAACCAACGTCAGGTTCGATGAATTTGACGGGGGATTCGCATGACGTTGTCGCGGCGGGGTTTGCTGATCGGCATGCCGTTGTTTCTGGCCGGTTGCGCCACCAGGACATTTCAAAATCCGGCCGTGCTGGCCTATGGCCCGGTGCCCGACGACAAATATCCGCTGCCGGCGATGCCTCTCGACCAGATCGCGCCGGAGCTTCGCCGCCAGAAGGTCGCGTATTCCGGGCCGCATGCTCCCGGCACCATCGTGGTCAACACGCCGGAGCGGCGTCTTTACTATGTGATGGAGGGCGGGGAGGCGATGCGCTACGGCATCGGCGTCGGCAAGGCGGGGCTCGCGCTCAGCGGCAGCGCCAAGGTGGGCCGCAAGGCGGAATGGCCGAGCTGGACGCCGACCGGCAACATGATTCGCCGCGATCCCCGCAACAAGCGCTTTGCCGGCGGCATGGCGGGAGGCCTCAACAATCCGCTCGGCGCACGCGCGCTTTATCTCTATCGCGGCGGCAACGACACCATGTTCCGCATCCACGGCACCAACCAGCCCAAGTCGATCGGGCATGCCATGTCGAGCGGCTGCGTGCGCATGCTCAACCATGACGTCATCGACCTCTATGCCCGCGCCGAGGTCGGCGCTCAGGTCGTCGTCGTCCAGGCGTAATTCCCGAATCCCGTCTCCTGATTTTTGGTCGCCGTCAGCTATTCGCTGGCGGCGATGCTGCTATGCAAAAATGACGGCTTGTTTCATGAGCATGCTCACAATATATGACGCTCATGAATACGGAACCCATCGAGAAAATCGGTTTTCTGCTGCATGACGCCCAAAGGCTGCTGCGCAAGCGCTTCGATGCGAACGCGGCGCAATACGGCCTTTCCTCGGCGCAGTGGCGACTAATGGTGCGTGTCGTCAAGGAGCCGGGCATTGCCCAGGCGCGCCTTGCCGAACTGCTCGAGATCGAGCCGATCAGTGTCTCGCGCCTGGTCGACCGGATGGCGGAAGCCGGCTGGGTCGAGCGTCGCGCCGACGACAACGATCGACGCGTGCGCATGGTGTTCCCGACCGCTCGCAGCCGTGGCGTGTTCACCGAGGTCAAGGGCATGGCCCACCAGATTTTCGACGAAGCGCTGACGGGGCTGTCCTTGGACCAGCGCCACGCCTTTGTGCACGGGCTTGAAACGATCATTGCAAATCTCTCCGAGACGGACGGTGCGTCTCTCGGCGAGGCACAGCTTAAGGAAGGCACGCCAGCATGAACGCGGTTGCTAAGATCGATGAAAACGCAGAGAAAATTACCGGGGATCCGCAGCCGACCGCTGCTCCTGCCCCGACCGAAAAGCCAGTGAAGAAGCGCGGTCGCGGCCGTTTCCTGCTGATGGCGGCATTGCCCTTGGCCTTTATCGCCGGAGGCAGCTATGTCTGGATCACCGGCGGGCGTTACCAGGAAACCGAAAACGCCAATCTGCGCCAGGCGCGCGTCAATATCGCGTCGGAGGCGGCGGGCCGCATCGTCAAGATCGGCATAACGGACAACGCGCAGGTCAAGGCCGGCGACGAACTGTTCGAGATCGATCCCGAGCCCTATCGCATCGCGCTTGCCCAGGCGGACGCAGCGCTTGCCCAGGCGCGCCTTCAGGTCGAGCAGCTTCGTGCGGCCTACAGCCAGGCTATGGCGCAGGAACGCGTCGCGGCGGGCGAGGTGGACTATCTCAAGTCGCAGTTCGACCGCAGCGAGGATCTTGCCAGCAAGGGCATCAGCGCCAAGTCGTCGCTGGACGAAGCGCGTCGCGACCTGCAGCGCGCCCAGGACGAGCACCTGTCGGCCATCCAGGGCATCGCCAGCGCGCGTGCCGGCCTTGGCGGCGATCCCGATATCGTGACCGACCAGCATCCCGCCGTGCTGGCAGCACTCGCCGCCCGCGACAAGGCGGCGTACACGCTGTCGCAGACCACGGTGCGGGCGCCCGGCGACGGCGTGGTGTACCAGGCTTCGTCGGTCAAGGTCGGCCAGTTCGTCACCGCCGGCACGGCGCTTTTCAGCCTGGTGGAAACCGGCGACACCTGGGTGGATGCCAATTTCAAGGAAACGCAGCTGACCCACATCAAGCCGGGCCAGGAGGTTGACGTCGTGCTCGACACCTATCCCGACCGCACCTTCAAAGGCACGGTCCAGGCCATTGGTGCGGGTACGGGCGCAGAGTTCTCACTGCTTCCCGCCCAGAACGCCACCGGCAACTGGGTCAAGGTGACCCAGCGCATCCCGGTGCGGGTCAAGATCGACACGGAGGGCGCCGATGTGGCGCTGCGCACCGGCATGAGCGCCGACGTCTCCGTCGACACGGGTGCTTCGCGCGGCTTCGCAAGCCTGTTCGGGAAAGCCTACGCCGGGCAGTAAACGGCAGAAAGTCGTGATGTCATGAGCCAGTCGCAAGCATCGACGGGTTTCGTCGAGGTGCCGCATCGCGGCCTGATCACCGTATCGGTGATGCTGGCCACGATCATGCAGGTGCTCGACACCACCATTGCCAATGTCGCGCTGCCGTCGATGGTGGGCGATCTCGGCGCTTCCCAGGATACGATCAACTGGGTGCTGACGTCCTACATCGTGGCCGCCGCGATCATGACGCCGGTCACCGGCTGGCTGTCCGACCGCTTCGGCCGCAAGGAGCTGTTCCTCACCTCCGTCGTCGGCTTCACCGTTTCCTCCATGCTCTGCGGCATCGCCTGGAGCCTGGAGTCGATGGTGGCGTTCCGCATCCTTCAAGGCATCTTCGGCGCCTCGATCGTGCCGCTGTCGCAGACCTTCCTGCTCGACATCAACCCCAAGGAACGCCACGGCTCGGCCATGGCGATGTGGGGCGCCGGCATCATGGTCGGACCGATCATCGGGCCGACGCTGGGCGGCTGGCTGACCGAAAGCTTCGACTGGCGCTGGGTGTTCTTCATCAATCTGCCCGTCGGCATTGTAGCCTTCATGGGCTGCGCAGCCTATCTGCCCACGGTGGTCAAGCGCCTGCGCGGCTTCGACTTCTTCGGCTTCGCCATGCTGTCGCTCGGCGTCGGCGCGCTCCAGCTCATGCTTGATCGCGGCGGCGAGGTCGACTGGTTCTCGTCGCCCGAAATCTGGATCGAAATGGCTATCGCCATCAGCGGCTTCTGGATTTTCGCGGTGCATATGGCATCGGCGAAGACCCCGTTCCTCGATCCCGAAATCTTCCTCGACCGCAATTTCGTGACCGGGCTGGTGTTCATCTTCATTATCGGCATCATCCTTCTGGCGAGCCTTGCGTTGCTGCCGCCGATGCTGTCGCGCATCTTCGGCTATCCCACGACGACGACGGGCCTGGTCATGGCGCCGCGCGGCGTCGGCACGATGGTGTCGATGATCATGGTTGGCCGGTTGGTGCGCATGGTCGATTCGCGCTATCTCGTCGTCGCCGGCCTGTCGCTGACAGCTGTGTCGCTTTACATGATGACCGGCTTCACGCCGCAGATGGACGACTATCTGATCATCGTCAGCGGCGTCATCCAGGGTCTTGGGCTGGGGCTGGTCTTCGTGCCGCTGTCGACGGTCGCCTTCGCCACTTTGCACCCGCGCCACCGGACGGATGCGGCGAGCCTGTTCAGCCTGGTGCGCAATATCGGCTCGTCCATCGGCATCTCGATCGTAACGCTCTTGTTGACCCGCAACACGCAAATCAACCATGCCGAGCTGAGCACGGCGATCTCGCCATTCAATCCCAATCTCGTGGCGATCTCGCCGCAGGCGGTGGCCGGCGATCCGTCGGCATTGCAGCAGATGGACAATCTGGTCACCATCCAGTCGCTGATGATCTCCTACGTCGACGACTTCAAGCTGATGATGATCGTCACGCTCTGCGCCATCCCGCTCGCCTTGCTGCTGCGCAAACCCAAGGCCGCCATGGCCGGCGCCGCACCGGCCGCGCATATGGATTGAGGACCGGGTTGATGTAATCCGTCGGCTCGTTCTCTACGGCGCCCGCCAATCCCTAATAGCCCTCGGTACCCCCTACCGCCCCATGACGAGCGCCCAGTAGCGCTCGCCGCCGCGGGTCACATAAGCCAGGCCGAAGCGGTTGAAACGCTCGTCCAGCATGTTGCGGCGGTGGGCCGGGGAATCCCGCCACATCTGGAACAGCTTGGCCATGTCCATACGGCCCTGTGCGATGTTTTCAGAGGCGGCACCTTCAATGCCGTTGTCTTTGATGCGCGTGGCGAAATCCTTGCCCCGCCCGGTGGTGTGGACCATCTTGCCGCTTCCGGCCATGTAGCCGGCCTGCTGCAAAGCAGCCTGGCCCAACTTGGCGTCGGGCGTCATCGCGGACATGCCTTGCCCGGTGCGGATGTCGTTGAGGTAGCTTTGGCCCTGCGCGGAGACCACGGCGCCGCCTTCGATCCTGCCGCCGGTCTGGCAGGCCGACAGAAGGGCTGCGCATAAACTGGCCGCCAGGGCCAGGCTGGCGGATCTGAAACGAAGGCGGGAAGAGCCGTGCCGGGAAAGGGGAGCGGTCGAATCGATCATCCGCGCATGCAAACAGCCAGATCGTGGCTTTTGGCGGGCAGGGTGCTGCGGCCACTCGTCGAACCCGAAAATCTTTCCCTGGAACGGCGGCTTGCGACCAAGCAAACATACGTGCCCGCCGCGCGACAGAGCGCACAATCGGGAGCCCATACCCACAGCCGCGTCCGTTTAGCCGGCTGATCTCAGATCCAAAATATGGACATTCGTATTGACAGAAATACATATGTTCAATACGACTTGAGGCCTAAAAGCACGCACAAGCTCGCTCTGGGAGGAATTGCCTATGGCTATCAATGTAGCACCGGTTGGACTGGCGCGGGATTTGATTGAGCGTGGCAAGACGGGCAAGCCGATCCGGATCGGCCTGATCGGCGCGGGCGAGATGGGCACCGACATCGTGGCTCGGGTGGCGCATATGCCCGGCATCGAGATCGGTGCGATTTCGGAGCTGAACCTGCCCAATGCCGGCAAGGCGGTCAGCATCGCCTATCAGGAAGAGGGCCATTCGCGCGAGGTGACCACCGGTTCGGCGCTGAACGAGGCGATCGAGGCGGGCAAGGTTGCGGTGACCAGCGATGCGTCCCTGGTGCTGGAAAGCGGGCTGATCGACGTGGTGATCGACGCCACCGGCGTTCCGGCCGTGGGGGCCGAGATCGGCCTGCGCGCGATGGAGCACGGCAAGCATCTGGTGATGATGAATGTCGAGGCCGATGTCACCATCGGCGCCTATCTCAAGCACGAGGCCGACCGTCTTGGGGTGACCTATTCGCTGGGCGCGGGCGACGAGCCGTCGTCCTGCATGGAGCTGATCGAGTTCGTCTCGGCGATGGGCCACACCATCGTGGCGGCGGGCAAGGGCAAGAACAACCCGCTCAACATCGATGCGGTGCCGCACGACTATGCCGAGGAAGCCAAGCGCCGCAACATGAATGTGCGGATGCTGGTGGAGTTCGTCGACGGCTCCAAGACGATGGTCGAGATGGCGGCGATTGCGAATGCCACCGGCCTGGTGCCCGACAAGCCCGGCATGCACGGTCCGGCGGCGACGCTGGGCGAACTCAACAAGACGCTGGTGCCTGAGAAGGATGGCGGCGTGCTGTCGAAGGTCGGCGTGGTCGACTATTCCATCGGCAAGGGTGTGGCGCCCGGCGTGTTCGTCATCGCCGATATGTCGCATCCGCGGATTTCGGAGCGGATGGAGGATCTGAAGATGGGCCACGGCCCGTATTTCACCTTCCACCGGCCCTATCATCTGACCTCGCTGGAAGTGCCGCTGACCTGCGCGCGGGTGGTTCTCTACGGCAAGGCGGACATGGTGCCTTTGGCGACGCCGGTGGCGGAGGTCTGCGCGGTGGCCAAGAAGGACATGCAGCCGGGCGAGACGCTGGATGCGATCGGGGAGTATTGCTACCGCGCCTGGATCATGACGGTGCCGGAAGCGCGCGCCGCCAAGGCCATTCCGTGCGGGCTCTTGCAGGGCGGCACGGTGACCGCGCCGATCAGGAAAGGCGAGCTGCTCACCTACGCCAATTCAGCCGTCGCCCCCGGCTCCAAGATCGCCGAACTCAGGGCCAGGCAGGACAAGATCGTCTACGGGGCAGGGGCTTGATCATGGCGCAAGCGACAGCCGGCAAGGCGACGGGCGCAAATCTGCCCTTCATCTACCGCGAATACAGCCCGGAGCAGCTCAAGCAGGCGCTGCACAAGATGTACCTGATCCGGCGTTTCGAGGAAGGTGCTGAGGATTCCTACACGCGCGGCCTGATCCACGGCACGATGCACCTGTCCATCGGCCAGGAGGCGAGCGCCATGGGCATCTGCATGCCGCTGACACTGGACGACCAGATCACCTCGACCCATCGCGGCCATGGCCACTGCATCGCCAAGGGCGCGGAAGTGGCGAAGATGTTCGCCGAGTTCTTCGGCAAGACCACGGGCTATTGCCGTGGACGCGGCGGCTCGATGCACATCGCAGACGTGACGACAGGCAATCTCGGCGCCAACGGCATCGTCGGCGGCGGCCTGCCGATTGCGGTGGGCGCAGCCCTTACCGCCAAGCGGACCAAATCCGAGCGCGTCGTGGTCTCTTTCTTCGGCGACGGCGCCAACAATGAGGGCGCTTTCCACGAGGCGCTGAACATGGCCTCGATCTGGAAACTGCCGGTGATCTTCGTCTGCGAAAACAACGGCTACGGCATGTCGACCTCGACGGCGCGCTCCACGGCTGTCGCCAACATCGCCGACCGTGCTGCGGCTTATGCGATGCCGGGCGTGATTGTCGACGGCAACAATCTGTCGGAGGTGGCGGAAGCCTCGCATGAGGCGGTGAAGCGCGCGCGTGCAGGCGAAGGGCCGACGCTGATCGAATCCAAGACCTATCGCCACCGCGGCCATTCCAAGAGCGACCGCAACCGCTATCGCACCAAGGAAGAGATCGAGGATTGGATGACAAACCGCGATCCGATCACGCTTTACGAAACCCAGCTGCAGGAATTCGGCGTCATCGACCAGGCCGGCATCGAGGGTATCCGCGAGGCGGTGCGTCAGGAAATCGCCGACGCCATCGAATTCGCCAAGGCAAGCCCTTCGCCGGAAATCGCCAATCTCGAGCGCTACGTCTATACGGAGTCCCTGTAATGGATCAGCCAGTGCGGGAACTGAGCTACGCCCAGGCGATCCAGGAAGCCATGGCGATTGCCATGGAGCAGGACGAGCGCGTCTTCTTGATGGGTGAGGATATCGGCGTCTATGGCGGCGCCTTCCAGGTGACGGGCGATCTGGTCGAACGCTTCGGCGCGGACCGTGTCATAGACACGCCGATTTCCGAGCTTGGCGGCGCGGGCGTCGCCGTGGGCGCGGCCGTCACAGGGCTGCGCCCGATCTTCGAGTTCCAGTTCTCCGATTTCGCGACGCTTGCCATGGAGCAGATCGTCAACCAGGCCGCCAAGATGCGCTACATGCTCGGCGGCGCGGTGTCTGTGCCGGTCGTCATGCGCTTTCCCGCCGGTTCCGGCACGGGGGCCGCGGCCCAGCACAGCCAGAGCCTGGAAGCCTGGCTTGGCCACGTGCCGGGGCTCAAGGTGATCCAGCCGGCCACGCCGCATGACGCCAAGGGCATGCTTCTGGCGGCTGTCGCCGACCCCGATCCGGTGATGATCTTCGAGCACAAGCTGCTCTACAAGATGAAGGGGCCGGTTCCCGAAGGCTACTACACCGTGCCCATCGGCAAGGCCGAGATACGTCGAGAGGGTCGCGACCTGACCATCGTCGCCACCTCGATCATGGTGCACAAGGCGCTGGAAGCGGCCAAGACGCTGGAAGCCGAAGGCATCGATGTCGAGGTCGTCGACCTGCGCACCATCCGCCCGATGGACACGCAGACCGTCATCGACAGCGTCAAGAAGACCTCGCGGCTGCTTTGCGTCTATGAGGGCGTGAAGACGCTGGGCGTGGGCGCGGAGGTCAGCGCCGCCATCGCCGAAAGCGACGCGTTCGATTTCCTCGATGCGCCCATCGTGCGTCTGGGTGGGGCGGAGACGCCGATCCCCTACAATCCCGAGCTGGAAAAGGCCACCGTGCCGCAGGTTCCGGACATCCTCAAGGCCGCGCGCGATCTCGTTTCAGGGAGGCGCTAGCGATGCCGACGGAAGTCATTCTCCCCAAGGTCGACATGGACATGGCGACCGGCAAGATTTCGCGCTGGTATGTCGAGGAAGGCGCTCCGGTCAAGAAGGGCGACGTGCTGTTCGAGATCGAGACCGACAAGGCGGCAATGGAAATCGACGCACCGGCGAGCGGAATTTTGCGGGACGTTACCGGCAAGGAAGGCATCGACATTCCGGTCGGCGAGCCCGTTGCCTGGATCTATGCCGAAGGCGAGGCGCAGGACAGACCGGTCGCTGCCGTGGCGGCTCCTGCGACCGAAGAACCGAAGCGCGAGGACACCAAGCCGGTTCAGGCCGAGCCCATGGTGCAGGCTCAACCCGCGGCGACAGCCGCCAAGGGAGAAGGCGCGCGCGCGACGCCGCTGGCTCGCCGCCTTGCCGCCGAGGCCGGCTTGTCGCTCGATGCCATTGCCGGGTCCGGCCCCAAGGGCAGGGTGACACGCAGCGACGTCGAGGCCATCATCTCAGCGCCGGCCGGGCGGACGGAGGCCAAAGCGCCGGATGCGCCGCGTCGACCCAACGGCCAGCCAAGCGCATCCTCCCAGGCGCTGCCGACAGATGGCGCCGTCCTCAACCATGCCTGGCTGCGCCAGGGTTCGGGACGGCCGATTGTGCTGCTGCATGGCTTCGGCGCCGACCTCAACAGCTGGCGACCGCTGCTGCAGGCTGGTCCGGTCGACGCGCCGGTGCTCGCGCTCGACCTTCCGGGCCATGGCGGCTCGGGCCGTACGGTACCCGCCGATCTGGATGCTATCGCCGCCCAGGTCGAGGCAACGCTTGCAGCGCTCGATGTCGGTCCGCTGCTTTTGGTCGGGCATTCCTTCGGCGGTGCCGTCGCAGCGGCGGTGGCCTCGCGCGGCATAGCCGACGTTCGGGCGCTCGCGCTGATTGCGCCGGCGGGCCTCGGGCCGGAGATCAACGGCGCTTTCCTCGACGGCTTCGTCCGTGCCAGAAGCGAGGCGAGCCTCGTGCCGTGGCTGAAGCTGCTGGTCGCTGATGAGCAACTGCTGTCAAAACCTTTCGTCAACGCCACACTGGCGCAATCAGCCGACAGCGAGCTCCGTGGCGTGCAGGCTGCGATTGCGGATCGGTTCTTCGCCGACGGCACCCAGACCTTCGACATCCGCAAGCAGCTCGCAGGCCTGCGCATTCCGGTGCGTGTGATGTTCGGCGCGGGCGACCGGATCATTCCGTCCAGCCAGGCGTTCGGCCTGCCCGGCGAGATCGCGTTGCATGTGTTTGCCGCCACCGGCCACATGCCGCAGCTTGAGCAGCGCGAAGCGGTGCTGAGGATTCTGCTGGAGATGGCGCGGGCCTGATCGGCGCGACAGCGTCGGTTCAGATAAAGCCGCGCTCTCGCAGTACGGCTTCGATCTCGTCCCAGCTTCGGCAGACGACATTGGCGCCGGCCGCTTCGAGCTCGGCGCGGTGGGCAGCAAATGTATGCCCGCCGCCGGTGTAGCCGATGGCCGTCATGCCGGCGGCGACGGCACCCTGGACGCCGTAGCGGGAATCCTCGATCACCACGCAGTGCGAGGGCTCCGCACCCATCTGCCGGGCGGCATGGAGGAAGATGTCGGGTGCGGGCTTGCCGCGCGCGACCATCGAAGAGCTGAAGATCGCATCGCCGAAATATCGCGCCAGGCCGGTGACGGCGAGGCTGTGAATGATGCGCTCGACCGACGAGGAGGAGGCCACGCAGCGCGCCGTCTTGAGGGCTGCGAGAAATTCCGGCAGGCCCGGCGTCGGCTTGAGCTGTTCGGTGAACAGGTCCTTGGTTTCCAGCCAGATGTCGCCCGCTGCCGTATCGGGCAGCAATTGGCCGGTGAGTTCGTGAATTTTGACGATGATGTCGGCCTGTTTCATGCCGACGCCATGGGCGACGACCTCGGGCTTGATGGTCAGGCCGTTGCGGGCATAGGCACGCTCATAGGCGATGGCGGCGAGCGGTTCGCTGTCCACCAGCACCCCGTCGCAGTCGAAAATCACAAGCCGGTCGTTCGCCAAGTCCATCTCCTGGGTCAAGGGCAGTGCCGCCATATGGCGTCGATCGGGAGAGATCAAGGGGCTGATTTGCGATAAGGGTCAGCGCGGCGCGATGGTCCGTGTCTGACCCGCCGCGACCAGCGCGCGCTGCATGGCGGCGCGTTCGGCGGGAAGGTCGGGAGCGAGCCAGTTCGGCTCGGCGCCGAGGAAGCGGTCGAGATAGGCGACGGCATAGCTCGGCACTTCAGAGGTGTTTTCGCGATAGGACCACCACGTCCTGAGATCGTCGGCGCAGGCATCGAGTTCGGGCGTTTCGCCGAACTCCTGCTCGAAGACGGCGGCGATCGCGCAGACGCAGTAGTTGGTGTAGACAAACCCCTCCGGCCAGAAGCGCACCGGCTCGGGCAGTTCCACCTCCGGCTTGACGGGGCTGTCGGCGGCGAGGCTGACCGGCGCCTGCCGGATCAACTCCTTGAGGGCCAGGCCCGCCGAAAAGACGATGAAATCGGCGCGATCGAGCTGTGCATAAGCCTTCTGGGCGTTCACGATCTCCACCCAATCGAGAAAGATGCGCGTCAGCTTCTTCTCGTCGATGGCGAATCGCAGACCGTAATGCTGGGTGACGGAGCGGGCGCTGTTGCGGAACGTGGTGCGGAACCAGCGCAACTGCCGGAGCCGGTGGCCGAGATCCGGCACGAGGGCCAGCTCTTTTTTGAAAATCAGGTCCATCTTCGGCGTGCTCCTTCCTTCCGGAGGATAGCACCGATGCGCTAAAATCCAACCGATGCTTCGGATTGGCATGTCCTGCCGGAACGCCACGAGTTATACATATTGACATTAGGAAAGACAAATGTTCTTTGATTGGCAATCGAATGGTGTTGTAGGATGCTGTTCCTGGGAGGCTTCGGGAGGACGTAGCTGATGGCGATCTGGCAATGGGGGTTGCTGGCTCTGGGCGCTGTTTGGGCGCTCCAGTCGCTGGGCGTCTGGTTGCAGATGCGCCACTACACCGACGTCTTCAAGGGCATCACCAACAAGTACAAGGACGGCTATGTCGGCGCCGGCAACAGCCGCGGCCGGTTCGGCAAGGGAACCATCGCGTTGATCGTGGTGGCGCCCGACCTTTCGGTGCAGCGGCTTTTGACGATGACCGGTCGCTCGGTCTTCGCCAAGTTCAGCCGTCATGAACAATTCGAGGGGATGACCCTCGATCAGCTCCGGTCCAATCCCGCAGTGCTGGGAGAGGGGGAAGCCGGTGTGACGAAAGCCGTGGAGAGGGCGGTCGAACAGATCGACCGTTCGCGGCTGGAGCCTAAGGGACCTGGTCTATCGGGCCTCAAGACTGTGGGTGAGTAGGGACGCCGTTCGGGGGAGCCGCCGGCGTGAGGATTCAAAGGAGGAGAAATGTCAGTCCTATCTATGTTGGCGCAGCATGCCGACATGGCCGTACAGAACCTGCATGTCGCGGGTTCCATGGCCACGGATGCTGCCATTCACGGCAAGCTCGCCGTCAAGGGCGCTGCCCATGACATGGTCGTGCTTGCCCAGGCGAGCGGCGACCTTACCGTCGACCAGTTCAAGCAGCGGCTCGATACGCTGCAGCAGGAAGAGCAGCTGGGCTGGCTGACCAGCGCCGGCAAATACTTCATCGGCATCTTCCAGAAGGGCGGCGAGGTTTTCGCCGGCTTCGTCACGGGCATCATCCCCACGCTCGTCGTGCTGATGACCGCCTTCTATGCGCTTACCGAACTGGTCGGCGAAGAGCGGGTGCATGGCCTTGCCCGCGGCGCGGGCCGCATCGCGCTGACCCGCTATACGGTCCTGCCGGTCATCTCCGTTTTCTTCCTGACGAACCCGATGTGCTACACCTTCGGTTCTTTCCTCGAAGAGAAGCACAAGCCCGCCTTCTACGATGCGGCAGTGTCTTATGTGCATCCGCCGCTCGGCCTGTTCCCGCACGTCAATCCCGGCGAATATTTCGTCTGGGGAGGCATTCTGGTTGCGTTGCTCGAACTGGAGCGCAAGGGCGCGGTTCCCACCGGCTACCACATTCAGGTCGCCATCTGGTACGCCATCGTCGGTCTCGTCGTGATCCTGCTCAAGGGCATGCTCACCGAACGCATCACGGCCTTCATGGCACGCCGCCAGGGCATCGAGCTTTAAGGGCGGGAGGGCGAAATGGTAAAAACCTATAAGGCAGTCAAGATTACGCGCGGCAAGAGCGGCTGGGGCGGCCCGTTGGTGGTCGAACCGACGATGCAGCGCAACAAGGTGGTTTCGGTCACCGGCGGCGGCATCCATCCGGTGGCCCGGCGCATTGCGGAACTGACCGGCGCGGAAGCCGTCGACGGTTTCAAAGCCCCGCCGGTCGAAGGCGAAATGGCTGTGGTGGTCGTCGATTGCGGCGGTACGGCCCGTTGCGGCGTCTATCCGCGCAAGCGCATCCCGACCGTCAACCTGACGCCGGTCGGCCAGGCAGGTCCGCTCGCCCAGTTCATCACCGAAGACATCTATGTCTCGGGCGTGAAGGAAAGCGACATCGTACTCGCGGACGGTTCCGAGCCGGCAACGACGGCGGGTGCGGCATCCGCTTCGGCAACCACCGCCGCGGCAACCGCAGCAAGCGCGTCGGCTGCGGCTTCCGCCCGTGCTGCTGAAGCGTCGGGGAGCGACAACGGTCTCGTCAACATGATCGCCAGCGTCGGCCGCGTCATGGGCCGGGTCGTCGGCATCTTCTTCAATGCCGGCCGCCGCACCATCGATCAGGTCGTCCGCAACGTCCTGCCGTTCATGGCGTTCGTGACGATGCTGATCGGCCTGATCCTCTACACCGGCATCGGCGACATACTGGCCCAGCCGATGGGCCCGCTGGCCAACAACATCGTCGGCCTGCTGATCATCTCGGCAATTTGCGGCCTGCCGTTCCTGTCTCCCATACTCGGGCCAGGGGCTGTTATCGCACAGGTCATCGGCGTGGCCATCATCGGTCCGCAGATCGCCAACGGCACGATCTCGCCGGCCATGGCGCTGCCTGCGCTGTTTGCCTACAACACCCAGGTCGGCTGCGATTTCGTGCCCGTCGGTCTGGCGCTTGGCGAAGCCAAGCCCCGAACCATCGAGATCGGCGTTCCCGCCGTCCTGATCAGCCGTCAGGTGATGGGCCCGGTCTCGGTGCTGATCGCCTGGGCCGTCAGCCTGGTGGTGTTCTGATATGAGTCCGACGGTGCGGTGTTTTCCGCGCCGTCGGACATTTTTTCGCCGATCCGGCCCTTTATCCGGGCATCAATGTCCCGGGCGCTTTCGCCCGGCTGGAAAGTTCGAGAGGCTTCGATCATGGCAGTTCATCTCAAGACGCTCATCACGGCAGTCGGTCCCGAGGTCGCGGAACTGGCCGAGGGCGGCGTTCTGATCCTGTTCGCGGACGGTGCGCCGCCGGAACTGGCAGAGGTCTCGGTCCTGCACAAGAGCGAGGTCGGCCCCAGCGACGAGGCGCCCGCTGTGGGCGCTGCCATTTCCATTGGCGCTCTGTCCGGCGAGATTACCGCTTTGGGCAACAGCGCCTGGAGCAAAGTGGTCGAGATCGGCCATGTCGTCATCAATTTCAACGGTTCGGACGCTGCCGAACGGCCCGGCGAAATCTGCGCTTCGGCATTGGACAGCGAGGCGCTTGTCGCGGCGCTGAAGCCCGGGACGACGATCACCATCGGCAGCTGATCGCCCCGCAGGAGGTCGAGCATGCCTCCCAAAACTTCTGGGCGGCAAGCTTCAACGCAAGAGAGATCTGATCATGGAACGCTCGACGATCGTCAGAGTGCATGAAGGGCTGCACGCCCGGCCGGCCACCCGTTTCGTCAAGCTCGCAAAGAGCTTCGAAAGCGAGGTCGAGATTATCAAGAGCGGCAAGGCCGCCAGCGCCAAGAGCGCGGTCAAGCTGATGCTTCTGGCCGTCAAGGAAAACGACGAGGTCACGATTCGCACGAGCGGTGCCGACGAGATCGAGGCCGTCGAAGCGTTGATCGGCTATCTCGAAAACCCTCTTTCGGGCATGGTTGAAGATGCAGCCCCTGCCGAGCCGCAGCCTTCGGCCGGCGACACGCTCCGGGATGAGCCGTCGAAAGCTCAAGCCTTTGCCGAAGACATCGCCGGTGCGCTGAAGGGCGTCGCCGCCAGCGAGGGCTATGCTGTTGGCGCCGCCTTTCCGCACTTTCCCGCCGTCATCAAGCCGGAGAGCCGTACGCTGTCCCCCGCCGAGATCGAACCGGAACTTCAGCGATTCGCCGAGGCGGTCGAGACGGTGCAGGCGCGTATGAACGCCTCGCTGGCGTCGGATACGCTGTCGGGCAACGACAGGGGCATTGTCGCCGCGCTTCGCGACATAGCCGCCGATGACGAATTGCGCGACGGCGTCGCGGCCGAAATCCGAGGCGGGAGCGACGCGGTCTCCGCCGTCATCGCGGCGTCGTCCCGAATCGCCGCCGAATTCGGTAAGGTCGACGATCCCTATCTCAATGCGCGAGCCGACGATGTGCATTCCGTGGGACGGCAGATATGCCTGGCGCTGCTCGGCCAGTCCGACGCCAGCCTCGAAGACATTCCCGACGGCGCCATCCTCATTGCCGACGATATCGGCGCCTGGGATCTCGCCCGCGCACCGCTGAAGCGCATTGGCGGCATCGTCTGCGGGCAGGGCGGGGCGACATCGCATATCGCCATCATCGCGCGCTCCCACGGCATTCCGGCCATTCTCGGCATGGGCGCCAGGATCGAACAGCTGCGCGATGCCCGCGAGGTTGCGATCGACGGTCATCGCGGCCAGGCGGTGGCCAATCCCGAAGGCAAGGTTCTGGCGGATTTTCGGTCGCGTATCGAGGAAGCCGCGCGCGAGCGCGAAGCGCTCAAGGCGTTCCGCGACAGCACGCCCAGGCGCGCCGATGGCACCATCATCGAAATCGCGGCCAATCTCGGATCGCTCGAGGAGATCGAGGCCGCGCTCGATGCCGGCGCGATGGGGGTCGGCCTGTTCCGCACAGAACTCCTGTTCATGCGCCACATGCACCTGCCGTCCGAAGACATGCAGGCGGAGACCTATTCGGCGCTGGCCAAGGCGTTTGCGCCCTATCCGGTGATCGTGCGAACGCTCGACATCGGCGGCGACAAGCCGATTTCCGGCATCGAGTTTCCCGAGGAGGAAAACCCTTTCCTCGGCTGGCGCGGCATCCGCATGTGCCTGGACCGTCCCGACATCTTCAAGCCGCAGCTCAGGGCGCTCTTGCGCGCGGCGGTGCATGGCAACGTCAAGGTGATGCTGCCGATGGTTGCCGACATCGAGGAAATCCGCCGGACTCGCGCGCTGGTCGAGACGTGCAAGACGGAACTCGCCGCCGAAAACATCGCCTTCGGGGATTTTCAGCTCGGAGTCATGATCGAGACGCCGGCCGCCGTGCTGGTGGCTCCCATGCTGGCCAAGGAATCCGCCTTCTTCTCGATCGGCACCAACGACCTGACCCAGTACATTATGGCGGCCGACCGGCTCAATCCGACCGTGGCGCGGCTCAACGACGTCTCGAACGCTGCCGTCATGATGGCCATAGAGATGACTGCGCGGGCGGGCCGGGAAGCCGGCATCATGGTCGGCATGTGCGGCGAGGCGGCGGGCCGTCCCGACCTGATCCCTGAATTCATTCGGATGGGCCTGACCGAACTCAGCATGAGCCCGGCCTCGATCCAGCGGGCGAAGAAATGCGTCATGGACCTCGGCAAGTGAGGCTCAGGTTCGACCTGCTGCTTGAATCACTATCGGGTAAGACGTACGAAAATAATTTCGTTTCCTGAACTAGTTTCCCACGAGAAAATGCTCTTACTAGGAAGCCTCTCAACAAATGGAGGCTTTAATGGCATTGGCACGCTGCTCTGCTCACGGATATCCTGAAGGCCGCAACGGTAACGTCTATAGCCGCGACCCTGTAAATCCTCTCGGCTACCCTGAGACCTCGACCATGTGCGGGCGCACTGATTGTCAGCACCCTGCCTTGATCTGGCTGCTCGATGGAGAGCGAGCGGAGTACGACGATGGCAAGCGTGTTTTCGGCTACGACTCGAAGGTAGCTCGCGTCCGCGTTGAGTAGGCAGTCTCAAATTTCAAACTTACCCACTATCGCAAGGGGTTGCCAGGCTGATGCAATAGACGGTTGCAAGCCATTGCTTCGATTCGTCTTTCAGGTCACGGAAGATGCGCCAGAAGAACGCTGAACACAGTAGCTACGTCTTCTATGGGTCGGGGCCCGGCAAGGGCCGTTGCGATGCGGTCGAGCCTTGCATCCACGGCCATGGCGGCAGTCTCGACCAGTTCGGCTTCGCCCATGTCCGATGGCGAGAGCGTGACGATGCCCGCGGCCAGCACCACCGGCGCGAGCGAACGCAGGTCGGGATGCAGTCCATCGCCTTCCGAATCGGCCATGAACGGCCGGCTGGCAAGCAGCGCCACCAGAACAGCCGCTGCGATGCTGGCTACCGCATCGATGCGGTCTTCGCCCTCCGCCGCGCGCATGGCGGTCAGCAACGCGGCATGATGGCGGCGGATCGTCAGATGAACCTGGGCGAAATTCGCTTCGTGCACGGGCTCGCGGTCGTCGCCGCCATGGCGCTGCCAGGCCTTGAGCGCGGCATAGAGGTCGCGACGGAACAGCCGCTCCCCGTCTATGCCGCCGCCCGTCGGGAAATAGCTGTCGAAGCCGTGCAGGTGCCGTCCATCGTCGCCCCGAACGACCGGAAGCAGCGAGCGCGACACGGTTTCAGCCACGGTCAGCGTGTCATCGACGACGCTGGCGGCGCGGCTCAGCAATCGCTCGATCTCGACCGGAGGCGCGAATGGGTCGGCCGCCGCGGGACGACGCGGACCGCCGGGATGATCGTGCCGGCTCGAGCGGACGAAATGACGCACATCGCGAAGGCGATCCTTCAGGTTGACCACAACCTCCTCGGAAAAGCTTCTCAGCATAGCGATATCCTCCTGTCGTCTTCAGCAAGCGAGCCGATTCATCATACTGGATTCTGCCGCTGCACGATAAGCGATTCTTCGTGACCCAGATCGCGACGGCCGGCATCGCCGATGGTCCGCCCGCCAGACCGGCTCGGATACTTCCGTTCTTGACCCCGGCCGCTTTCCTTGAAACATCATGAGCTGAGACGGGGGATCGGCGTGAAAACGGAATCAAAGGGCAGAAGCGGAAAATCACAGGCTGTGGAAACCGCCGGCACCGATGCTGGCCCTTCCGACAGCCGCTCGGACAGACTCAGGGTCCGTGCCGCCTGGATGTATTTCGTCGAGCAGATGACCCAGAACGACATCGCCGAGGTGCTCGGCGTCGGACGCGTCACCGTTGTGCGGATGCTGGCGGAAGCCCGCGCGCGCAACGAAGTGCGGATCGCCATCGAGGGCGAGCTCTCCGACATCATCCGGCAGGAGAGGGCGCTCGAGCAGAAATTCGGCATCGAGCGCGCCATCGTCGCGCCGTTCTCCTCCGGCGGCGACAATCCCATTCCGGTCATCGGAGCGGCCACCGGTTATTTTCTCTCGGAAGCGATGAAGCCGGGCATGTCGGTGGGCGTCGGCTGGGGCCGCACGCTGTTCGGCACCTTGCCGCATATCAGCCCAAGGCCGCTGGCCGATTTCCGCGTCATCTCGCTGCTCGGCGGCGTTGGCGTGGCGCGCAAATCCAATCCCGCTGAATTCGCCTGGCGCTTCGCGCAGATATTCCAGGGCGATGGCTACCTTATCCCGGCGCCCGCCGTCGTCGACAGCGTGGAGACCAAGCGCGCGCTGATCGAGCGCTGCGGCTTGTCGGAAATCTTCACGCTCGCCGACAAGCTCGATGCGGTGCTGGTCAGCGTCGGCGACATCGCCTCGGCCAGCACCTTCTATCGCGGCGGGTTTCTGACAGAGGACGAGCGCCTCAAGCTGGCCGCCAGCGGCGCTGTGGGCGATCTGCTGTTCCATTTCTTCGACAAGGCCGGAAAACTGGTCGACCACCGCATCAACGATCTCGGCATGTCGGTCGACGTCGACCGTATCCGCAAGGCGCCGATGCGCATCCTGACTTCGGGCGGCCCGGAAAAGATCGACGCGCTGCTGGGCGCGATGAAACTCGTCAGCCCCACCGTATTGATCACGGACGAGCAGAGCGCCCGGCAGCTTATCGAGGCGCAGGGCGAATAGGGCCGCGCTTTCGGCTTACCCCGAAACGAAAAACGCGAGGGCAGGACCCTCGCGTCTTCGTTAAATCAGGTTGATTGCCGTACTGTTTTAGAAGCTGGGCAGCCAATCGAACAGGCCGCTGCCGCCCTTGGCGGCGCGCTTGCGGGCGCGTTCCTTCTTGAACTCGTCCTCGCCCAACTCGTTCTGCGCGGCTGTCGCGGCAGGCGCGCGATAGGCCAGCGGCGGTTCGCTGAGATAGCGGCGGGTGTTGCTGCTGCCCTGCTTGCTTTCGCGCAGGCGGCGCTCGATCTCGGCCTTGCGCTGCGCAGGCGTCCATGTGCTCATGTCGGGGCCGTTCAGCGCGGTCATGTCGTTGACGACCTGGGGCTTGTAGAACGGGTTGTTCTGGTTGGCGGTGGCCTCGTCGCGAATGCGCTTGCGGCGCTCTTCGGGCGATTCGGGCCATTGCGCGGCATCCGCGACGACGATGTTTTCCTGCGGCGCGGGAAGTTGTTCCCTCTGGCCCGGCGCGGGTTTCACCAGTTCGGGACGCGGCTTGTAGTTGATGTTGTTGGTCTTGGGAGCCAGCGAGAACATGCCGGTCAAATCGCCCGCGAGCTGCTCGCTGGCCGACTTGTCGGTGCCGTAGGTCGGTGCGCTGGCGCAGCCCGTCATGGCCAAGCCGGAGACCACGAGCGGCGCGAGCCAAAGGCCGCGCAGAATTTTACGATCCGTCATGCCAACAAAATCCACTCGATCGCCTCTCGCCAGAGCCCGGTGGAGACCGCGCTCACCATCCATTTCGACCCAGCCATCCAAAAGCTGCGCCGCTACTTGCTCATCCGACCAAAATCCGGCGACAATTTGTCTGCGGAGTTTTGCGCTTTTACCTTAACGGTCCGTCAAGGGCAACGGCGGAGGGGCTTTCGCCCCCAAGCCGTTGCATTTGCGCAACCCGATCAGATCCGTTCAAGCGCCTGCAACTCGTGCAGAACAGCCGCGTCACGCGCCGAAACCTCGGGGAAGTCGGCGTCGGAGCCGACATCGGCGGTGTAGCGCCACGACCGCGCGCACTTGACCAGGCCATGGTCCACCGCCTTTTCCACGACGACGGATACACCCGCCACGTCGTCCAGGGTGAACGCGCCCGCGGGCGCTGCCTCGCGCGAGATCACCAGATCGCTGGTGATCGCCATTTCGGCCATGTCGACGCCCGCAATCGCTTGGGCCAAAGCATCGTCCGTCAGATAAACCACCGGCACGGCTTCCAGCGACGAGCCGATGACCTTCTGCGCGCGGGCGATTTCCAGCGCACCGGTGACGACGCGGCGCACCTGGCGCACCTTCTGCCACTTGGCGGCCAACGCCTCGTTCTTCCAGTCGGCCGGAATTTCCGGGAACTGCTCGAGATGCACGGATTCGGCACCGGGGTTGCGGTCGAGCCAGGCTTCCTCGGTGGTGAAGGGCAGCATCGGCGCGAGCCACTTCACCACGCAGTCGAAGAGATGGCGCACCACCTGCATCGAAGCCTTGCGCTTGGTCGAGGACGGCGCATCGCAGTAGAGCGAGTCCTTGCGGATGTCGAAATAGAAGGCCGACAGTTCCACCACCATGAAGTCGAGCAGGGCGCGCGTGATGCGCTTGAACTCGAAGGCGTCGTAGCCGGCGCGGACGAGTGCGTCCAGCTCGGCCAGCCGGTGCAGCATCAGCTGCTCCAGTTCCGGCATGTCCTTGACCGCGACCTCTGAGCCGTCGTCATGCGCGAGCGTGCCCAGCATCCAGCGTATGGTGTTGCGCAGCTTGCGATAGGCGTCGATATTGGTCTGCAGCACGTTCTTGCCGAGGCGCTGGTCTTCCCAATAGTCGGTGGTCATGACCCACAGGCGCAATATATCGGCGCCGGACTGCTTCATGACATCCTGCGGAACGACCGTATTGCCGAGCGACTTCGACATCTTGCGGCCTTCCTCGTCCATGGTGAAGCCATGGGTTACGACCGCATTGTAGGGCGCGCGACCGCGTGTGCCGCAGCTTTCCAGCAGCGAGGAATGGAACCAGCCGCGATGCTGGTCGGAGCCTTCGAGATAGACGTCGGCCGGCCATTTCAGGTCGGGACGATCTTCCAGCGTGAAGGTGTGGGTCGAGCCCGAGTCGAACCACACGTCGAGAATGTCGGTGACCATCGTCCACGGTTCATTGGCGCGGTTGCCGAGGAAGCGCTCGCGCGCGCCCTCGGCAAACCAGGCGTCGGCGCCTTCGGCCTCGAAGGCATCGAGAATGCGCTGGTTGACGGCTTCGTCCTTCAGAACCTTGCCGTCCTCGTCGGCGAAGACAGCGATCGGCACGCCCCAGGCGCGCTGCCGCGACAGCACCCAATCGGGACGGTCGGCGATCATGGCGCGCAGGCGCGTCTGACCGGCCTCGGGCACGAAACGCGTGGCGTCGATGGCCGACAGAGCGCGGCTGCGCAGCGTCGTGCCGTCGCCCAGTTCCTTGTCCATATGGACGAACCATTGCGGCGTGTTGCGGAAGATCACCGGCTTCTTGGAGCGCCAGCTGTGCGGATAGCTGTGCTTCAGCCGTCCGCGCGCAAACAGCGCGTTTTGGGCGATCAGCGCGTCGATCACGGCCTTGTTGGCGTCCCCCTTCTTGCCGTTGTCGTCGATGACGCGCGCAGGCCCGCCCTGGCGATCCGGACCGAAACCCGGCGCATCCTTGGTGAAGAAGCCGGCATCGTCGACGGTGAAAGGGATCAGCGTTTCGATGCCGCGCTGGCGCAAGGCGGGCGCTGCGTCCATCCAGGCGTCGAAGTCCTCGCGTCCGTGACCGGGCGCGGTGTGCACGAAGCCCGTGCCGGCATCATCGGTGACGTGGTCGCCGGCCAGCATGGGGACAGGGAATGAGTAGGCGACCGCCTCACCAAACTCCAGCTTTGTGGAGTGCCCATGTGTCATGTCATATGGCTGAACGGGTTGCGGGACAGCGCCCCCCTCTGTCGGCTGCGCCGACATCTCCCCCGCATGGGGGGAGATTGGGCGCATACCCGCCAGCGGATGCGCGAGCGTCAGGCCCGCGAGTTCGTCGGCACTCACGCCCCGCAGCCGTTTGTACTCGAGCTTTGCCTTCGAGAACGAGTCTTCGGCCAGTGCGTCCGCGAAGATCAGCTTTTCGCCGGGGCGAGGACCGAAATCGTTTTCGGCGGCTGTCACCTCGTAGAGCCCGTAGGAAACACGCGGCGAATAAGCCACGGCCCGGTTGCCTGGGATGGTCCAAGGGGTTGTGGTCCAGATGACGACGGAGGCGCCGTTAAATGGACTATCTTTGGCGAATGGTTCTACATCAGAAGTCGGGACGGACCGAGCCTTGATGCTATCATAATCATAGATGCTAACCATTCCAGCGACAGGAAACTTCACCCAGATCGTGTCGCTCTCATAGTCGTGGTACTCGACCTCGGCTTCGGCCAAGGCGGTGCGCTCGACCACGCTCCACATCACCGGCTTGGAGCCGCGATAGAGCTGGTCCGACATGGCGAACTTCAACAATTCGCCGGCGATGCGCGATTCCGCGTGGTAGCTCATCGTCAGATACGGATTCTTGAAATCGCCGATGACGCCGAGCCGCTGGAATTCTTCGGCCTGAACCTTGATCCAGCCGCCGGCGAATTCACGGCATTCCTTGCGGAATTCGTTGATCGGCACCTCGTCCTTGTTCTTGCCGTTGGCGCGGTATTTTTCCTCGATCTTCCATTCGATCGGCAGGCCGTGGCAGTCCCAGCCGGGCACGTAGTTGCTGTCGTAGCCGCGCATCTGGAACGAGCGGGTGATGACATCCTTGAGGATCTTGTTCAGCGCATGGCCGATATGGATGTTGCCGTTGGCATAGGGCGGGCCGTCATGCAGCACGTATTTCTCGCGGCCGGCGGCACTTTCGCGGAGGCGCTTGTAGAGGTCCATCTTCTGCCAGCGGGCAACGGTTGCCGGCTCTTTTTCGGGCAGGCCGGCGCGCATCGGGAAATCCGTCTGCGGCAAATTGAGGGTCTTCGAATAATCGAGCTTTTCGGACGTATCGGTCATCTGTCTTGCCAAATGGGTTGCCGGGCAGGGCGCCTCGGGCGTTCAACTACCATGAAATGAAAAAAGCGCGAGGGGAGGCGCGCAAAAACCCGGCTGTTCCGGCGGCCTCAAGCCGCCCGGAACACCGGGCCGGTAATTCGTATCGTGGCCGCGAAGGGCGCCAGCGTCATCATAGCAGCGCTTTTAGTGGAGCGTGCAAGGATTGAAAAGGCCTTCTACAGCCGAAAGTCGAAGCGGTAGGAGGTGGAAAGGCCGATGGTGAACTGGTCGCGCGAGCCACGCTCCTGCACGATGCTGGAATCGGCTGCCGGCCCCATCAGGCGCGAATATTCGCCGAACAGGTTGGCGGTGATGTTGTCGGTGGCTTTCCAACTGATGGCACCGCCAACGCCGGCGGAGCGGAAACCGCCGCCGGGATCGTATTCGCTGACGCCCGAGCGCTGGGATTCCTCGGCGCTGACGCCAAAATAGGTGTCGAAGAAATCCGCGCTGGCGAGCGAGACGCGTGGGCCGGCGGAAATGCGAATGTCGGGCGTGACGTCCTTGAACACGTCCGCCGAAAAGTCGGCCACGAAGCCGTTATGGGCGCGGATGCCGTAGCGCAGTTCGGCGCGGGCGCGCATCCAGTCCAGCGGATAGAATTCGAAGAAGCCGCCGAGCTCGCCGCCCCAGCGCACCGGGTCGAGCCCATCGATGCCGTCGAATTCCTCTTTCCAGAGAAACTGTCCGGCGAGACCAACGCGAACGTTCCCATCGTCGATCAGCGCGAAGGAAATGCTGTCGTTGCGCGAGGAAAAGCGGGTGTCGTTGCCCGACTTGCCCAGTGAGAAGACGGGGATGGCGGTGAATTTGTATTTCTTGGAGCCTTCGAAGCCCGGAGCGATCATGCCGGTGGCGCCCAGCTCCAGGGACCATTCGCCGGCAATCCAGTCGAATGTCTCAGCCGAGGCGGCGGCGGGCACCATCATCAGCGCAGCCAAAGACACCGCAGCAGAATATCGCACAATGCTCATAGCATCACTCCACAGGCACACTCAAAACAAAGCCTATACATGCCTTTGCCGCATATGCGGTAAAATTTGATTTAATCGGGATGGGTTTCGTTAGGGCTGCGGCATGTTTGCACCAGGCGTCGCTGGACGCTCGACAGGCCGAGGAGTAACGTCGTTGCTGGCGGATTGGATATCAATACTCCAGGGGAGACAGGGACCATGGTGTTGGCAAGCCAGACTTTCGACAGTTCGGAACTAAAAGCCAAGTGGGGATGGTTCGTCGCACTTGGCGTGCTGCTGCTGATCTTTGGCTTCATCGCTGCCGGAAACCTGCTGGTGGCAACCGTTGCTTCGGTCTGGTTCGTCGGCATGCTGATGCTGGCCGCGGGCATCGTCGAGATCATCCATGCCTTCGGCGTGAAGAGCTGGGGAAAATTCTTCCTGTGGCTTTTGAGCGGTATCTTTTATGCCATTGCCGGCCTGCTGGTTTTCTACAATCCCATTCTGGCGGCGGGCGTGCTGACTGTCTTCATTGCCGTGAGCCTCGTGGCATCGGGTCTGCTGCGCATCTGGGTGGCCGTCTCGGGTCGCGTCGGCAATGGCTCGGGCTGGGTCGCCTTCGGCGGCGTCATCACCGTGCTCGCCGGTTTCATCATCTTCAGCGGTTGGCCTGCCAACAGCCTGTGGGTCCTGGGCATCTTCCTTGCAGTCGACCTGATCTTTCAGGGCGTCACCTTCATTGCCTTCGGCCTTGGCCTTCGCAAGGCGTGATGGCGCGACCCCGCCGCAGCGCGCTTTGGCACGGCTATCGGCCTGCACTCAGAAGCAGATGGTGGAGTCGAGACCGGAGATGGGGCGCACGCCTGCGAGAAGCGCACGGGCTTCCGCCTCGTCCTGCTTCATCCGGGCCACGAGCGGTCCTAGCCCGTCGAATTTTTCCTCGCCCCTGATCCAGCCGAAGAACGATACCGCGGCGATTTCGCCATAGAGATCGCCGGAAAAGTCGAACAGGAAGGTTTCCAGCAGCGGCGCGCCATCCTCGGTCACGGTCGGGCGCCGGCCGAAGCTCGCCACCCCATCGTGTAGGGAGCCGTCCGGGCGGCGGAAACGCACCGCATAGATGCCTTCGCGTAGGCCGTTTTCGGCTGACAGTTTCATGTTGGCCGTGGGATAGCCGAGCGTTCGGCCCAATCGCTTACCGCCGATCACCTCGGCCTCGACCGTGTAGCGATAGCCCAGCAGGCCAGCCGCCTGCGAGACGTCGCCCTCGGCCAGAAGGCCGCGAATACGGCTTGACGAGACGATCTCCGTGCCTTCGTCGCGGAAGGCGTCGACCAGGGTGACGCCGAAGCCATGGCGTTCCCCGGACTGCATCAGGAAGGCCGGGCCGCCCTGCCGGTCCTTGCCGAAATGAAAGTCGAAGCCGGTCACGACATGCCGGATACCGAGCCTGTCGATGAGAACGCCCGAGATGAAATCTTCCGCCGTGCGCGCGGCGAAGTCTCGCGTGAAGGGCTGCTCGACAAGACCAGCGAAACCGAGCTTCGACAAGAGCCGGCTTTTCATCGGCGGCGGCGTCAGGATGAACAGCGGCACCTCGGGCCGGAACACTTTTCGCGGATGCGGCTCGAAGGTGAGGACCAGGGCCGGCACGTCGAGCCTGCCGGCTTCCTCGATCGCCTTTTCCAGCACCGATTGATGGCCGCGATGGATGCCGTCGAAATTGCCGATAGCGACCACGCCGCCGCGCAGCTCGGCCGGAACTGGTTCGTGTCCGCGCAGGTGAACCACGGTGCCCGCCATGGCCGTTACCGCAGTCTCGGCAATGTCGCGACCGGCTCATAGCCGTGCTGGCCGAGGAAGTCGGCCAGACGTTCCGCATTGGGGGCGAGCGGGTCGCCATAGTCGCGCGAGTGGATGCCGCCGGAGACATAGAGCACGTCGATGCCGTTGTCGGCCGCACCCTTGACGTCGGTGACCATGCCGTCGCCGATGGCCAGAACCTCGTCCTTGTTCACAGTGCGGCCCAGGACCTCGCCGGCAGCCTTCAGCGCTGCTTCGTAGATCGGCGCATGCGGTTTGCCGGAAACCAGGGTGCGACCGCCGAGCTGACCATAGTCGCGGGCCAGTGCCCCGGCGCACCAGACCAGATCTTCGCCGCGTTCCACAACGATGTCGGGGTTTGCACAGATAAAGGGAATGTTGCGGGCGCGCAGGCGGCGCAGCATTTCGGCGTAATCGTCCGGCGTCTCGGTCTCGTCGTCGAACAGGCCGGTGCAGACGACGGCGGAAGCCTCGAATTCCTCGACGATGTCGACATCCAGCCCTTCATAAAGCGCGTAATCGCGCTCCGGCCCGATATGGAAGATGCGTCGCGGGCCTTCGGCGATGAGGTCACGGGTGACGTCGCCGGAGGTGATGATCCGGTCCCAGGCGTCGCGAGGCACGCCGAGCGCTTCGATCTGGGTGATCACACCGTCGCGCGGACGCGGGGCATTGGTGATGAAGACGACCGCCAGGCCGCGTTCGCGCGCAGCCTTGAGCGCCGCCGTAGCGACCGGGAAATGCTCGACGCCGTTGTGGACCACGCCCCAGACGTCGCAGAGCAGGGCGGAATAGCGGCCACTGATCGAAGCAAGCGAGGCGATGGTCAGGGGATGTGTCGCCATTGCGGCTCCTCAACAGGTCTGGATGAACATTCTGGAACGCCGGAATTATCCGAACAGGGCAGGCCTGTCACCCGCTTTCCCATTTTCACGCGGGCTTACGGTGGTCAGGGCTCGCGCCGCTCGCGAAAGAAATCTTTCAGCAGCACCTGAGCCTCGATCTCGCCGATGCCTGAATAGACGTCCGGCGCGTGATGGCAGGTCGGCTGCGCATAGAGCCTGACGCCACTTGTCACCGCGCCGCCCTTTTCGTCGGTAGCACCAAAATAGAGCCGCCGGATGCGCGCGAAGGATATCGCCGCCGCGCACATCGGGCAGGGTTCCAGCGTCACATAGAGGTCGTGTCCGACAAGCCGCTCAGAGCCCAGTGTTTCAGCCGCCTGGCGGATCGCGACGATCTCGGCATGGGCGGTCGGGTCCGACAGTTCGCGCGTCCGGTTGCCGCCCGCGCCAACCACCGTTCCGTCGCGCACAACCACGGCGCCGATCGGCACTTCGCCGCGCGCCTGCGCCGCCCGCGCCTCGGCGAAGGCCAGCGCCATGAAATCCGGCCGCGTCATGCAGTCATACCGTCCATAATATCCCTCGCAACCGGCGGATGATCCTGTTATTGACCGCTTGACCCCGGAAGCCGGAACCGATCAAGCGCAATCGTAGACCCATCGAGCGTCTTTTTGCGTGTTCACGGTTGCCCCGCATGGAGCGTGCGGAAGAACAAAGGCCACATTCTTATGGACGACGACAAGAAAAACCAGCCGCGCAAGGGCGGATTTAAAAAGGCTGGTGACCGTAAACCCGCCGGCGTGGCGCGGAGCGACGGCTCGCGCAAGTTCGGCAAGCCGGTCGCAGCCGGGGGCGGCAAGCCCTTCGGCAAGAAACCCTATGCGGCGCGACCCGCCGAAGGCGCCAGCACCGGCGAGCGCCCCAAGCGCGATTTCCGCGCGCGGGACGGTGAAGCTCGGCCGGAACGGTCGGAAGCCCCATTCCGCAAAGGCCCGAAACGCCAAGGGGGCGATTTCAAGCCGCGCGAAGGCGGCAGTGCACGGCCCGGCCGCTTCGACCGCAAGCCTGCCGATGGCGCTGCCAGCGGAGAAGCAAAACCATACCGCGCGCGCCGCGAGGACGGCGACAGGCCGAACCGGGAATTCCGGTCCCGCGACGGCGAGGCACGCGCCCAGCGCTCGGATACGCCGTATCGCAAGGGGCCACCACGTGAGGGCGGCGACTTCAAGCCGCGCGAAGGCGGTGCCGCGCGTCCCGGCCGCTTCGAACGCAAGCCCGCTGACGGCGCCGGTGGTGACGCGAAGCCATACCGCGCCCGCCGCGAGGATGGCGACAGGCCCAACAGGGAGTTCCGTCCGCGCGAGGGTGGCGAAGGCAAGCCCTTCCGTCCGCGCCGGGAAGAGGGCGAACGCGCGCCGCGCGAGTTTCAGCGCAGCGAACGCCCACGTGACGGCGAAGCGCGTCCGCCGCGCGGCGACAGGCCGTTCCGCTCCGGGCCACGGCCCGAGGGGAGAAGGGATGAGGATCGCGGCTTCGAAAAGCGCGACAGCGCGCCGCGCAAATTCGCACCCCGCTCCACCGAGGAAGAGGTCGAGCCCGGCGAACGCATCGCCAAGCGCCTAGCGCGCGCCGGCATCGCCTCGCGCCGCGATGCGGAAGAGCTGATCGCCGCGGGTCGTGTCCGCGTCAATGGCAAGGTTCTGGCATCGCCCGCGTTCAACGTGATGCCCGAGGATGTCATCCATCTCGACGAAACGCTGATTCCCGCGCCTGAGCGCACACGCCTGTTCCTGTTCCACAAGCCTTCGGGCGTGGTGACGACCAACCGCGACCCGGAAGGCCGCAAGACGGTTTTCGACGTGCTGCCGGAAGGTCTGCCGCGTCTGATGACCATCGGCCGGCTCGACATCAACACCGAAGGCCTGCTGCTGTTGACCAATGACGGCGGACTGTCTCGTGTGCTGGAATTGCCGGCCACCGGCTGGCTGCGCCGCTACCGCGTCCGCGTTCATGGCAAGGTCGAGCAGAAGACGCTCGATGGGCTGAAGGACGGCATTGCCGTCGACGGTGTGTTCTACGGCTCGATCGAAGCCACGCTCGACCGCGAGCAGGGCTCCAATGCCTGGATCACCATCGGTCTGCGCGAAGGCAAGAACCGCGAGGTCAAGAACATCCTCGGCGCGTTGGGGCTGGACGTGAATCGTCTGATTCGCATCTCCTACGGGCCGTTCCAGCTCGGCGAACTGGCCGAAGGCCATGTCCAGGAGATCAAGGGCCGTACGCTGCGCGACCAGCTCGGCGACAAGCTGGTGGAGGAATCGGGGGCGAATTTCGAGGCCGACATCGCCACCCCGTTCTCAAACCGCCCGGTCAAGCGCAATGAGCGGCCGGAGGAGGAGGCACCCGCCAAGCCGCGCATCATGCGCGACGGCGAGCGCGGCCGCATCGGCGAGGGCGGGCTGATCAAGAACCGCAAGCGCGACCAGGAACGCCACCGCGAGGACATGCTGGGCCGTCTGTCGACCAAGCCCGACCGCGGCGCCGGTGGCGGCAAGTTCGCGGGCAAGCCTGCCGGCGGTGGCCGCAAGAAGGACGATCGCGACCAGAAGCCGATCGATCCGCCCGGCGTGCGCAAGGCCAATGTCTGGATGGCGCCCGGTGCGCGGCCGCAAGGCGCGAAATCGGCGCCGAGCCGTCCGCCTCGCGACGATGACCGAGGCGGCGATAAGCCGCGTGGCCGTCCCTCGGGCGACCGTCCGCGCGGACCGCGCAAGGATCGTCCATAATGCGGGTTGTCGGCGGCGACCTGAGGGGTCGGCCGCTCGCCACCCCGCGTGATGCCGCGATACGCCCGACCACCGACCGCGCGCGGGAGGCCGTGTTCAACGTGCTGGCGCATCGCTTCGGCGACGTGCTCGAAGGCGCCCGCGTCCTCGATCTGTTCGCCGGCACCGGCGCATTGGGAATCGAGGCTCTGTCTCGCGGCGCGTCCTACTGTGTCTTCATCGAGGAATCGGCTGAAGGCCGGGGGCTCATCCGTACCAATGTCGAGGCATTCGGCTTGACCGGCCGGACAAAGATTTTCCGGCGCGACGCCACGGGCATGGGTGCGGCCGGCACGCTTGCGCCGTTCACCTTGATCTTTGCCGACCCACCCTATGGCAAAGGCCTTGGTGAAAAAGCGCTGCAATCGGCGCGCACAGGCGGATGGCTTGCGCCGGGCGCGCTGTGCGTGGTCGAGGAAACCGCGGCCGTAAGCTTCGAACCGGGCGAGGGGTTTTCGGTGATCGACGAACGCGCCTATGGCGAAACCGTTATCCGCTTCATCAGGCTCGACTGACACATTGCAGAAAAAAAGCCTGCCTCCGGGCTGGAGGCAGGCTGGTTTTATGGGCCGCGCCTGAACGCAGCCCTGCTGAGGTCGATCAGCGTGTGAAAACCGCGTTGACCCGATCACCCTCGCTGTCAAAAGCAATGGACGCCTGACCACCGACCTGCAGGCTGGCAGGAATGGCAACATCCAGAGGAACGCTGACGCTCTTGCCGTTGTCGAAGGTGATCACGCGTGCTTCTGCATTATAAGCACTGACAGTACCACTTACTGAACTTGCCGCATTGGCTGCTCCAGCAAACAGAGCAACGGCGGCGACTGCAATAGCTATCTTCTTCATATTCATCTTCCTTAAAATATTTCCCCCGAATGCCTTATGAACTCTCATTCGGTGTAGCGTATGTAATCGCTATTTTGGAAATTGGAAGGACTTAAAAAGAAAAATACAATAAAAAAAAGAGTTAGAAATACCAATAATTATATTAGCTAACCTAATTATATTGTAAAAATAAAAAGTATAAAATATATATTGAAATACAATTTCTAAAATTACATCATATGTAGCATTCCTGATTCAATATTCATCGACAGCCGAAGTATAACACTCGCCGCCACCTGGATTTCATCGTCTTTAATTCCATCCAGCATTTGAACTCGGGCCTGATCCAGAAAGAGAAACATCTTCTTGGCCTCGGCGCGCGCGACGTCAGTCAGCACAATGCCCTTGGCGCGTCGGTCGCCCGCCACGGAACGCCTCTCGACGAAGCCTTTCTTCTCCAGTGCATCGATAAGCCCTACGACGGACGGCTGTTCAATTTCGAAGACGGTAGCAAGTTCGGACTGGGTGACGCCTTCATGATGCGCCAGATAGATCAGCATGCGCGCCCGCGAGAAGGTGAGGCCTTGCTCTTTGGCTTTCGCTTCGAAAATAGCCTGCAGCTTCCTGTTCGCTTTCAGGAGTTCCTCGACGAAGACGGTCTTTACGGTCAACGAATCCATGCGTGCCACGATGTCCGAGGGCTTTTCCATATTATTAGGAGGCTATGTATTCGTGAATTTGGACCGTTCAAGGGCAATCGGCATTTTGTTGACATGTTTTTGACAGGATTGGACGAGCGTCTCGCTTTAGTCGGTTTCCTGTCACGAGGTGTTGACCGCACGCGCGCCCGACCCTGCGGGCTTTCGGCCTGAATGGGCGGATTACGTCAGAGCTTTTGGCGGCCCGTCGAAGTTCGGCCTCTTTCAATCCCATTATGACCAAGACTTAACTTTCGACTATAAGCGGTTCGGCTTATAAGCCTGCCATCGCAGTTCCTGCAGGGAGTCATCGATGAATTTGGAAGTGTTGCGGGCCGGACGCCTGCTGTCGGCCTCAGTCGCACTGTGCCTGACGTTCTCCGTTCCAGTCCTGGCAGAAGCGCCGGCGAGCGAATGGAAAGTCACCGACTTCAAGTTGGACAATGGCATGGAGGTCGTGGTCATTCCCGATCATCGCGCGCCCATCGTCACCCATATGGTGTGGTACAAGGCAGGCAGCGCGGATGAGCCGCCCGGCAAGTCTGGCATCGCTCATTTCTTCGAACATCTGATGTTCAAAGGCACCAAGACGCACAAGGCCGGCGAGTTCGACGCCAAGGTCTCCGAGATCGGCGGCGAGCAGAACGCCTTCACGTCCTATGACTACACCGCCTATTTCCAGACGGTAGCCCCTGACGTGCTTCAGACGATGATGACCTACGAGGCGGACCGGATGCGCAATCTGATCCTCACCGACGATGTCATCGGTCCCGAGCGCGACGTGGTGCTCGAAGAGCGGCGCATGCGCATCGAAGGCAGCCCCGACGCGCTTCTGGATGAGGAAGTCAATGCCACGCTTTATCAGAATCAGCCGTATCGGATACCGGTCATCGGCTGGATGCACGAGATGGAAAAGCTGAATCGGGTCGATGCAACGGCATTTTACGACGCCTTTTATGCACCCAACAACGCGGTGCTGGTGGTCGCCGGCGATGTCGAGCCCGAACAGGTGAAGAAGCTCGCCGAGGAGACCTATGGCAAGGTGCCGCGCGGTCCGGATCTGCCGCCACGTATCCGCCCCAGCGAACCCGAGCAGAACACCAAGCGCACCGTGGTCATGTCCGATCCCCGTGTCTCCGTGCCGAGCTTTTCGAAGTCATGGGTGGTTCCATCCTACAGGACGGCAAAGGACGGCGAGGCCGAAGCCCTCGACCTGCTGTCGGAAATTCTGGGTGGTGGAATGCGCAGCCGCCTTTATCAGGAACTGGTGGTCAAGAACGGTCTGGCATCGTCGGCTGGCGCTTACTTCCAAGGCTCGATGCTCGACGACACCAGCTTCACCGTCTATGGCGCGCCGCTGGGCGAGAACAAGATCGATGAGGTCGAGGAAGCGGTTGATGCGCAGCTCGCCCGCATCGTCAAGGACGGCGTCACCGACGACGAACTGCAGCGCGCCAAGGACCGTTTCGTCCGCAGCATGATCTTTGCACGCGACAACCAGTCCGGCATGGCCCGGATTTACGGCAGCGCGCTGAGCACAGGCAGCACCGTCGAGGATGTCGAGAAATGGCCCGACCGTATCCAGGCCGTCACCGCCGATCAGGTGAAGGCGGTCGCCGCTCGCTATCTGAACCCGGCAAGGTCCGTTGCCGGCTACCTCATGCCCGCACAGCCGGTGGAGAACTGATATGACCAATATGCTCCGTGCAAGGCTTGCTGCCCCATCCATCCTGCTTGCCGCTTCCATGGCCTTCGTGCTGGCCTTTGCCGCTGCGTCGCAGGCCGCGGTGAAGATCCAGGAGGTCAAATCCGACAAGGGCGTCACCGCCTGGCTGGTCGAGGACTATTCGGTGCCGATCGTGGCTGTGCAATTCGCGTTCGAAGGCGGCAGCACGCAGGATCCCGTTGGCAAGGAGGGCCTCGCCAACCTGATGACCGGCCTGTTCGACGAAGGTGCTGGCGACCTCGACAGCGATGCGTTCCAGATCAAACTGGACGATGCGGGCGCCGAAATGAGCTTCAAGGAGAGCAACGACGCCGTCAGCGGCTCGATGCGCATGCTGGCGGACAAGAAGGACGAGGCCTTCGATCTTCTCAAGCTAGCCGTTCAGCAGCCGCGCTTCGACCAGGCGCCGATGGACCGCATCCGCAACCAGATCGTGTCGGGCATCGTCGCTTCCGCGCGTGATCCGCAGACTTTGGCGGGCCGGCAATGGGCCAAGGCGCTTTACGGCGACCATCCCTATGCGCGGGATGATCAGGGCACCCAGCCCACGCTGGCCTCGATTACCCGCGACGATCTGAAGGCGTTCCACAAGGCGAATTTCGCGCGTGACAATTTGCGCGTCGCCGTCGTCGGCGCCATCGACGCGGACACGCTGAAGAAGAAGCTCGACGAGGTGTTCGGCGATCTGCCCGAGAAGGCCGATCTTGTGCCGGTTGCCGATGTCGACCCGAAGCTCGACCAAGTCTCGCAATATGAGTACGACCTGCCGCAGACCTCCCTGCACCTCTATTATCCCGGCCTGAAGCGTGGCGATTCCGAGTATCTGGCCGCTGCGCTGATGAATCAGATTTTGGGCGGCGGCACGTTTACGTCCCGGCTGTTTCAAGAGGTTCGCGAGAAGCGAGGCCTGGCCTATGGCGTAAACTCCGGCCTTTCCAACCAGAGCCACTCGACCAGCCTGACCATCGGCACCGCAACGCGATCGGACCGTGCGGCCGAGGCGCTTCAGGTGATGCGCGACGTGATTCGCGACATGGCCGAGAAGGGCCCGACGCAGGAGGAACTGGATGCCGCCAAGAAATACGTCATCGGCGCCTATGCCATCAACAATCTCGACTCGTCGCAGGCTATCGCCGGCACACTTCTGGTGATGCAGCGCGACAATCTCGGTATCGATTATATGGAAAAGCGTACCGCGCTGCTTGAGGCAATCACGCTCGACCAGGTCAAGGCCGCTGCCAAGCGTCTGTTGACCACCGAGCCGGCCGTCATGATCCTCGGCCCGGCCGGCACGCTGGGTGAGAGCAAGGGATGAGCAGGTCCGTTGCCGTCGCGTTCGGTGGCGGAGGCGCGCGCGGGCTCGCCCATATCCACGCCATCGAGGCTCTGGACGACCTTGGGGTAAAACCCGTGGCCATCGCCGGATCCTCGATCGGCTCGATCATGGGGGCGGCCATGGCGTCGGGCATGACCGGCAAGGACATCCACCACTACGCCTTGACCATGCTGGGGCGGCGGGCCGAGGTGGCCAGCCGCATCTGGAAGGCGCGGCCGGGTTCGTTTGCCGAGATCGTCGACCGCGGCTTCCGGCTCGGGCAATTCAACATCGAGCGCGTTCTAAAGGCTTTCCTGCCTGAAGCGGTGCCGGATACGTTTGAGGAATTGCACATCCCGTTGCATGTCACCGCGACCGACTATTTCGGTCACAAGCTTGCGGTCTTCGACAGCGGCGACCTGAACTCCGCGATTGCCGCATCCTCTGCCATCCCGGCGGCGTTCCGGCCCGTCACCCGTGACGGCTGTCTCTATATCGACGGCGGCATCTACAATCCGGTGCCTTTCGACATCCTGATGAGCAAGGCCGATATCGTCATTGCCGTCGAGGTCGTTGGCGGGCCAGTGCCGAGCGAAGACAAGCGCCCGAGCACTCTCGACCTGATGTTCGGCGCCGGCCAGTTGATGATGCAGTCCATTATCACCGGCCAACTGCAGCGATGCCAGCCCGACATTCTCCTGCGCCCGCCGGTGTCGCGCTTTCGCGTGCTCGACTTCCTGAAAGCCGATCAGATCATGGCCGCGACCGTTTCGACCAAGGACGACCTCAAGCGGGCGCTGACGCCACTGCTCGAAGCTTGATCTAATCAGGAAATGGTCGCGGCTTTGTCGCTGGAAAACGGCGAATCGCCTGACGGCGGCGGCGCCGGCATGTGCGGATCGGGCGCGGGCGGCTGGGCGGCGATGCCGCGCAACACCCTGAAACAGACCACGACCGACAGGATACCGAACACAACAGCGCCGAGGCCCCAACCGGCGAGCGCGCCGAACACGCCCCAATAATGCGCGCCGATCCAGACGAAGGGGATGACGCCCAGCGTCGAGCGGCCCCAGTTGAAGACGGTCGAATAGGTGGGGTAGCCGAGATTGTTGAAGGCAGCGCTGGAAACGAAAATCGCCCCGTTGAACAGGAAGCTGCCGGCCGCGAAATGGCAGAAGAACAGGATCAGGTCGCGCGCCAGCGCCTGGGTGCCGAACAGATCGGCGATGGAGTTGGCGAAGATTGCCAGAAGCGCCCAGACCGCGAGAACGTAGATCACGGTGAAAGTCAGCGAATCGCGCATCGTGCCGATGAGACGGTCGTATTTCCGGGCGCCGAAATTCTGTCCCAGGATCGGCCCGACGGCGCCCGAGAGCGCGAAGATGACGCCGAAGGCAACCGGAATGATGCGGCCGATGACAGCCCAGCCTGCAACCGCCTGGTCGCCGAAGGCAGCGATCTGCACCGTCACGAAGGTGTTGCCGATGGGCGTTGCGATCTGCGTCAGCAGGGCAGGCAGGCCGATGGCGAAAAACGGTCTGGCGGCTTCCCTGAGCCGGGTAAGGTCGGGAAAGCGGATAAGCCGATGCACGATGTGGGCGCCATGCAGGCCGATGCCGAGCAGCACGAAGCGCGACAGCACCGTCGAGATGGCCGCGCCATCGAGCCCGAGGTCGAAGCCGAAGATGAACAGCGGGTCGAGCACCGCAGCCGCGATCCCGCCGCCGAGCGTCACATACATGGCGCGCCGCGCATCGCCCACGCCGCGCAGGATGCCGGTTGTGCACATGCCAAGCGACATCACCACCATCGACGGCAGGACGATCTGCAGGAAGCGCGTCGACAGCCGCAGCGTCTCGCCGGTTGCCCCGATCCAGCCCAAAAGCGTGTGCAGGAAGGGCCAGGCGAGGGTCACCAGCAAGCCCGAGGCGAGACCGGTATAGACCAGTGATGCGCCGGCCATACGCGCCGCATCCTCGCGGCTGCCGCGTCCAAGCGCGCGCGAGACCAGCGCGCTGCAGGCAATGGTGAAGCCGATCGAGATCGAGACGGTGAAGAACAGAAGGGTCGACGCGAAGCCGATGGCGGCGGCGAGTTCCTCCACACCGAGCATGGAAATGTAGAAAAGGTTCAGCGCATCGACGATGAAAACCGCGATCAGGCCGATCGAGCCCGTACCCGCCATGACGATCACATGGCGCATGGTCGATCCGGTGGTGAACTTGGCGTCGTTGCCCAACACGCGAGCATCCGCCATGATTTCTCCTCCCGGATTTGTGGGCCTGCCGACAGCTTCGCAGCGGTTTGACCATGAGCCGGGCCATTGCACAAGCCGATGCAGGACAATAGATGGTGCAGACGAACTGAGTTGTCGCGCCCTTATGGGTGAGCCGGATAGGATTTCATGACTGACACCACCGACGCCGCAAAATTGACCGATCGCGTTGCCGCTTTGGTCGAAGCCGCCCGCAAAGCCGGCGCCGACGCAGCCGATGCGGTGGCGGTGCGCGGCCGCTCGGCGGGCGTCTCCGTGCGTCTGGGCAAGGTGGAAAACACCGAGGCCTCGGAAAGCGAGGACATGTCGCTGCGTGTCTTCGTCGGCAATCGCGTCGCAAGCGTGTCCGCGACGGTTGCCTCCGATCCGGCGACGCTTGCCGAGCGCGCCATCGCCATGGCCAAGGTTTCACCTGAAGATCCCTATCAGGGGCTTGCCGATCCGGCGCTGCTCGCCACCAAGATCCGCGATCTCGACCTGTTCGACGCGACGACTGTTTCCGCCGAGCAGCTCAAGGACGCCGCGCTTGCCATGGAGGAGGCGGCGCTTTCGGTGAAAGGCGTAGCAAACTCCGCAGGCAGTGGCGCAAGCGCCGGTCTCGGCGGGCTGGTTCTGGCTACCTCGAGCGGTTTCGTCGGCCATTATGTCGGCTCGCGCTTTTCACGCTCCGTCAGCGTCATCGCCGGCGAGGGGACCGGTATGGAGCGCGATTACGACTTCTCCTCGCGTCAGCATTTCTCCGATCTCGAAGACCCCCAGACTATCGGCCGCAGCGCGGGAGAGCGCGCCGTGCGCCGGCTGAATGCGCGCAAGGCTGCGACTGGGCAGGTCGACGTCGTGTTCGATCCGCGCGTGGCACGCGGCATTGCAGGACATCTCGCCGGTGCGATCAACGGCGCATCGGTTGCGCGCAAGACCAGCTTCCTGCGCGAGATGATGGGCAAGCAGGTGGCCTCCGCAGGCATTACCGCCATCGACGAGCCACTGAAGCGCCGCGGCCAGGCCTCACGCCCGTTCGACGGCGAGGGTGTCGAGGGTGAAACGCTCATCATGGTCGAAAAAGGCGTGCTCAACCACTGGTTTCTGTCGACCTCGGTCGCGCGTGAACTCGGCCTCAAGACCAACGGGCGCGGCGCACGCGGCGGCTCGTCGGTCTCGCCGTCTTCGACCAATTTTTCCATCGAGCCCGGCGACATGGCGCCGAAGGACATGATTGCCGGCATCAAGAGCGGCTTCTACGTCACCGAGGTGTTCGGCCAGGGCGTCGACATGGTCACGGGCGAATACAGCCGCGGCGCATCCGGCTTCTGGATCGAGAATGGCGAGCTGGCCTATCCGGTCTCGGAAGTGACCATCGCCTCCAATCTCAAGGACATGTTCCTGCGCATGGTTCCGGCCAGCGATATCGACCGCCATTTCGGCACCGCCGCCCCCACGCTGCTGATCGAAGGGATGACCCTTGCAGGCAGTTGAGACATATCCGGACGCGGAAGCCGACCTGGAGCTTTTGCGCGAGGCCGCTGCCGAGGCCGGGCGCATCGCGCTGCGTTATTTCCGCAAGGATCCAGAGGTGTGGATGAAGACCGGCCAATCGCCGGTCAGCGAGGCCGATTACGCTGCGGACAAATTTCTCCGCGAAACGCTTCTGGCCGCCCGCCCCGACTATGGCTGGCTGTCCGAGGAGACGGCTGACGATCTTTCGCGGCTGGACCGGCGGCGCACCTTCGTGGTCGACCCGATCGACGGTACACGCGGGTTCCTCGCCGGCGGCGATGTCTGGTGCGTCAGTGCCGCCGTGGTCGACAACGGACGTACGATTGCCGGTGTGCTGGAGTGCCCTGCCAAGGGCGAGACATTCACAGCCTTGCCCGGGGGCGGGGCCTTCCTGAATGGGGAGCGGCTTGCGGTGCCGCCCATCGGTGCCGCGCCATCCATCGGCGGTCCCAATCCGTTGCTCAGTGCGCTGCCCGCGCCGCTCAAGGCTAGGATGCGGCACATATCTTATGTCCCGTCGCTGGCCTATCGCGTTGCCATGATTGCAGCGGGTCGACTGGATGCGACCTTCGTAAGGCCCAATTCCCATGATTGGGACATCGCGGCTGCCGATCTCATCCTTTGGGAAGCGGGCGGAAGGCTGCTCGATCCGTCGGGCGAACGGCCGCATTATGCGAGCGCGCGCGTGCAACACGGCGCTTTGGCGGCAGGTAGTGGCGAACTTCTGCATGTCATGGTTTCTACCTTGGCTCGCCTTGATCGCTGACCGTTCGGAAATGGTTTCAAATTCACGCGCTTTCGTTTAGGAAAAGCGACATTCTCGCGAAATGTTAAGGACTGAAATGGCCGAGGAAAGCGAAAAGAAGCAGCTTCTGCATCTGGTGTTCGGTGGAGAGTTGACCAAACTCGGCGGCACCGAGTTTCGGGATCTGAACGATCTCGATATTGTCGGGGTGTTTCCCGATTACAAGTCGGCGGAACTGGCCTGGAAGGCAAAGGCGCAGGGCTCCGTGGACAACGCGCATATGCGCTACTTCGTCGTTCACCTGCATCGTCTCCTGGAACCGGATGTGAAGACCGCTGGTAAGGAGTGATGGATCAGCGACCGGTACCGCCGGCGGCATCGCGTCCGTCGGGCAAAAAGGCGCGCGGAAGCTCCGCGTCGAAATCCTTCTGGCGTCGCATTCGTCAGCCGCTGGCGCAGTCACGCTTCTCCAAGAGCGCGATAGCCAGCCTGCTGTCGGGTGCGCTCAGGTTTATCCGGCTGACCAATCCGCTGGTGCCGGAATCGCGGGCGCTGATGGCCGGCGCTCATGCCAGCCTGGAGCCGGTGATCATCGCGCTCTGGCACGGCCAGCATCTCATGGCGCCGACCATTTATCCCAGCAAGCGCGGTCTCGTTGCCATGGTCTCGCGCAGCGCCGACGCCGAACTCAACGCCATGGTCATCCAGCGTTTCGGCATCGATGCCGTGCGCGGCTCGGGTGGGCGCGAAAACACGCGCGGCCGTGAAAAAGGTGGCGCCACCGCGCTCATTGCCCTGAAAAAGGCGCTCGATGGCGGCAAGAACGTCTGCATGATCGCCGACATTCCTCATGGTACCCCCCGCGACTCCGGCATGGGCATCATCCTTCTGGCGCGCCTGTCAGGCCGCCCCATCGTGCCCGCGGCCATTACCACCAGCCGGCGCAAGGTGCTGGAACGCAGTTGGGACAAGACCACGATCAGCCTACCGTTCGGCCGTTCCGCCATCGTCGCCGGCACGCCTGTCGAGGTCTCCCCGGATGCCACCGAGGCGGAAATGGAAGAAAAGCGTCTTGAACTGACGGCATCGCTGAATGCCGCGACGGTCGAGGCCTACAGGCTTGTGGATCGCCGCACATGAGTGAACGCTGGGCACGGGCCTTGCTCAGAGGGTACCGCCTCGCAGGTGCCGCTGCCTATCCCTTCGTGGGCGGCTATGTCACCTGGCGCAGTTCCAGGGGCAAGGAAGACCGTGCGCGCCGGCGCGAGCGCTATGGCGTGGCAAGCCGCGAGCGCCCGTCCGGCCCGCTGATCTGGGCGCATGCGGCGAGCGTCGGCGAGACCATCGCCGTCATTCCCCTGATAGAGAGCATCCTGTCCTACGGCGTCAACATTGTGCTGACAACCGGCACGGTGACCTCGGCCCAGGTGGTGCAGGATCGGCTCGGCGACCGCGTCATCCACCAATATGTGCCGCTCGACCTCAAGCCGGCGATCAGCAAATTCCTCGATCATTGGCGCCCCGATCTGGCGATTATCGCCGAATCGGAGATTTGGCCGATGACCCTCCTGGAACTCGGCGCGCGACGCGTGCCCCAGGTGCTGGTCAATGGCAGGCTGTCGGACCGTTCGTTCAAATCCTGGAAGAAACGGCCCTTCGTCGCGGAAGCCCTGTTTGAAAACTTAGCTCATGTCGTCGCGCAATCGGATGTCGACGGGGAGCGGTTCCACACCTTGGGCGCGCGGCCGGTTTCGGTTTCGGGCAATTTGAAGGTCGACACCAACCCGCCGCCGGTGGACGAGAAGGCGCTCGATACCTTGCGGAAGCAAATCGGTACGCGTCCCACCTGGGCCGCCATCTCGACGCATGAGGGCGAGGAAGACATTGCCGCCGAGGTGCATGCGATGGTGCGCAACAGGCGCAAAGGCCTGCTCACCATCATCGTGCCGCGCCACCCCGAACGCGGCGATGCGTTGGAGGCGATGATCACGGGCAAGGGCCTCACCGTGGCCCGGCGCAGCCGTCGCGACCGAATCGATGCCGATACCGATATTCTTATGGGCGATACCATCGGCGAGATGGGGCTTTACCTTCGGCTGACCGAAATCGCCTTTGTCGGCCGGTCCATGACCGGGCAGGGCGGGCAGAATCCGCTCGAGCCGGCGATGCTGGACACGGCCGTTTTGTCCGGCCGCAACGTGCAGAATTTCCGTGAATCCTACCAGCGGCTGATCGACAGCGGGGGGGCGAAGATCGTTCGCGACCGCGAGATGCTGGCCGGCGCGGTCAACTTCCTGCTCGCCAACGATGCCGCGCGCTATGCCATGATCGCCGCCGGCTCGGCCACCGTTCAGGATATGCGCGGCGCGCTTGCCCGTACGCTCAAGGCGCTCGAACCCTTCATCCAGCCGCTCATCGTCCAGGCGCGGCTGAACGGTTCGGGCCGACGCTGATGGTCAGCGAAGCTCCTCCGTTCTGGTGGGGGCAGACGGACTGGCGCGCCAGAGCGCTATGGCCCGCCTCGGCACTTTACGGCATGGTCGCCGGCCGCCGCATGAAGAACGCCCGGCGCGAACGGATCGACGCGCCGGTGCTGTGCGTCGGCAACTTCACGGTCGGGGGAACGGGAAAGACGCCCGTTGCAATCGCGTTGGCGCAGCAGGCGCGCCGGATGGGGCTGACGCCGGGAATCCTGTCGCGCGGCCATGGCGGCAGCTTCGCAGCGCCTCATATCGTCGACCCCGCCCACGATGCGGCCAAGCATGTCGGCGATGAGCCACTGCTTTTGGCCGAGCATGCGGCGGTCGCGGTCAGCCCAGACCGGGCAGCCGGAGCCAGGCTGTTGATCGCCGACCGTCACTGCGATTTCCTCATCATGGACGATGGCTTCCAGAGCGCACGCATCCATATCGACTACGCGCTTGTCGTCGTGGATGCGCTGCGCGGACTTGGCAATGGCCGCGTCGTTCCGGCCGGACCGCTGCGGGCGCCGCTGGCAATGCAGTTTTCCTACGCGGATGCGCTTCTGAAGATGGGCATCGGCGACGCCGCCGACATTGTGGTCCGACAAGCCGCCCGTGCCGCCAAGCCGGTGTTCGAAGCACGCGCTGAGCCGCGCGCGCCGGAAAAATTCGCCGGCCGCAGGTTTCTCGCCTTTGCCGGCATAGGACATCCGCAGAAATTCTTCGACACGCTGGCTGCGACTGGCGCCACCGTCGTGCTGGCGCATCCGTTTCCCGACCATCACGTCTTCAGCAGCGATGAACTGGACGATCTCGCAACCGCAGCCAGCGTCGGACAGTTGGAACTGATCACCACGGCCAAGGACGCCGCCCGACTGCGGCATGGCGGTGCGGGCGATGCGTTCCTCACGCGGCTGAACGTGCTCGAAGTCGACGCGCGCTTCGATCTGGACCACACGCCCGAGCGCATCGTGATGACTACAGTGAAAGCCTGGAAAGATCGTCGGCTGAAGGTCTGACGCTTTATCGGCGCTTGCGCAGGTCCGGGTTGATCTCGATCTCGCGGGCGAGCGAGATTTCCGCGTCGCGATAGGCCTCCTGACGGGCGACGCTCCAATATTTCAATTCGTCGAGAGGGATGGAATCGCTGGTCACGGCGCAGCGCACGAATGCGCCGGGGCTGGTGACCTGGAAGTCGCCGTCCAGATAGCGGATGCGTGCTTCGCGCGCGCCGGGGCCTTCAAAACGGTTCATCGTCGATCCTGCGTGGTCAATCCGTCTGCGACGCGTAAATTCAAGCCGTCCATCCGCCACAAAAGCGGTTGGAGGTCAAGCTTATCGCCGACCGAACAGGCGTTCGATGTCGGCCAGCTTGAGTTCGATATAGGTCGGACGGCCGTGATTGCAGGTGCCCGAGCCGGGCGTTGCTTCCATCTGCCGCAAAAGCGCGTTCATCTCGTCGGGCAGAAGCCGCCGCCCGGAGCGCACCGAGCCGTGGCAGGCCATCGTGGCGGCGATGTGATCGAGCTTGTCCTTCAGCGTGTCGGTGGTGTCGTGGTCGGCGATTTCGTCGGCGAGATCGCGCACCAATTGCTGCACATCGGTCTCGCCCAGCATTGCGGGCGTTTCCCGCACGGCGACCGCGCCCGGTCCGAAGCGTTCGATCCCGAGCCCGAAGCGACGCAAGGTGTCGGCGTGCATGGCCAGCCGCTCGGCGTCCTCTTCCGGCAGGTCGACGATTTCCGGCAGGAGCAGCATCTGGCTTGGCACCGGACGGCTGTGCAGCGCTGTTTTCAGCGCTTCATAGACCAGCCGCTCATGCGCCGCATGCTGGTCGACGATGACGAGCGAGTCCCTGGTCTGCGCAACGATGTAGTTTTCGTGGACCTGCGCCCGCGCCGCCCCCAATTCTGTCTGCAGCAGCGTTTCCGCTATCTCGGCCATGCCAGCGCGGGCGTCGGCGCTGTGGGTCGGACCGGCATCGAAGGCTGCCTGCTTCGACTCGGCAAAGCCCGCCTCGAACGGCCTCTGGAACGACCGCGCAGCATCGAACCCGCCGGTTGCTGCGCGAAGCTCGGGATTGAAGCTGCGATGCCCGCCCGCAGGTCCGCCATGCGCATAGGCGGGCGCGCCGGCGCGGAACGCGCTCATCATCGAGCTTGCGCCCGCGGTGGACGAGCGGACACCCGACGCGGCAAGCGCCTCGCGGACAGCGCCGACGATCAGCCCGCGTACGAGGCCAGGATCGCGGAAACGCACGTCGGCCTTGGCAGGATGCACATTAACGTCGACAAGAGCCGGATCGAGGCTGAGAAACAGCACGGTGACCGCGTGCCGGTCGCGCGGCAACACGTCGGCGAAAGCGCCACGTAAGGCGCCTGCGATCAGCTTGTCGCGCACCGGGCGGCCGTTGACATAGGCATATTGCTGCAGGGCATTGGCCCGGGTGTAAGACGGGATCGAAACGTGACCATGCAGCCGCACGCCCTCGCGCATGGCATCCACCGCGATCGAATTGTCCGGAAAATCCTTGCCCATCACCTGCGCGATGCGGGCGAGCCGGCCTTTTTCGTCGTCACCGGTGGCTGGCATATCGGTAGTGCTGCGGTCCGTGCCCGACAGGGTGAAGCGCACGGCTGGGAAGGCGATGGCGATGCGCTTGACGATTTCGGTGATCGCGGAGGTCTCGGCGCGCTCGCCCTTCATGAATTTCAGCCGGGCAGGCGTGGCGTAAAACAGATCCCGTACCTCGACCGAGGTGCCGCGGTTGGCGGGCGCGGGGCGGGTGCCCGTCGGCTCGCCGCCTTCGATGCCGATCTCCGCGCCGCTGCTGGCGTCCCTGGTGCGCGAGCGGATGGTCAGCCGCGCCACAGAACCGATGGACGGCAGGGCCTCGCCGCGAAAGCCGAGCGAGCGGATATCGTGGATGTCGGTGGACAATTTCGAGGTGCAGTGCCGCGATACGGCGAGTTCCAGCTCTTCCTCGGGAATGCCCGATCCATCGTCGGTGACGCGGATGAGACCGAGCCCGCCCCCTGCTGTCGCGACTTCGATGCGGGATGCCCCGGCATCGAGCGCATTTTCAACCAGTTCCTTGACCACGCTGGCAGGCCGTTCCACGACCTCGCCTGCGGCGATCTGGTTGATCATCGTTTCGGTAAGCTGGCGGATCGGCATGGGCGGACTATACGCGGATTCGGTGAAACGGCGATAGCGGGCGATGCGTGACGCAAGCCGATGCCCCTTCATTTTTTAGCCGCTTTCGCAGATAGGCTGCGCACAAGAAAAGGCGGGAGCGATTCCCGGCCATGGAGGATGCCTTGAACCGTTTCGCGCTGCTTTCCGCCATGCTTGTGTTGCCGGTCTCTGCCTCGGCAGGCCCGGCGTCGGATGCCGTGCGGTATTTTTACGATACCTTCAAATTCGAGGGCGCTCCCGAGGTGCGCGATCGCTTCGCCGATCCTGCCAGAACAAAGTTCGAAGAGAACGACCAACTGATCGAGAGCGAGGATAAGGTCGGTTGCATCGATTTTTCCCTGTCACTCGACGCGCAGGATTATGACGAGGGCGAAGTCGCCCGCTCGCTCAAGCTCGACGAAAAGATCTCGGGCGACAATGCCGAGGTCACTGCGCGGTTCCGGATATTCGCGGAAGACGACGATGCCGATCGTCAGATCGTCTGGTCGCTCAAGACCATCGGCGGCGCCTGGAAGATCACGGATATCGCCTCCAAGTCCGGCGACTGGCGGCTGAGCGAGTTTTACTGCGAAAGCGAGTGAGGCGCCGAGCCTATCCTGCTTCAGCCGTTATTGCTGACGCTGCGTTTGACGTCGTTCGTGGCCGTGCGTGACCGCAGCCATTCCTCTGCGGCGCTGCCGGTCATTGGGTAAGCGATGCTGTAGCCCTGCACCTCATCACAACCGACGGACGCCAGTGCCCTGAGTTCGGCGGGTGTTTCCGCCCCTTCAGCCACGATCGACAAACCGAGGCTGTTGGCCAGATCGCAGATGGCGCGCACGATCTTGCGGTTCTCGTCGCGGCTGTCGATGTTATGGACGAAGCGGCGGTCGATCTTAAGGCGGTCGATTTCACTGGGGCTGATATGGGTCAGCGACGCATAGCCGGTGCCGAAATCATCCAGTTCGAGATGAATGCCGCTGGCGCGGATGTTGCGCAGTTTGGCTGCGATACCGGTCTTTTCGTCGTCCAAGATGACCGATTCCACGATCTCCAGAGAGAGTTTTTCTCGCGGAAAGCCATAATGGTCGAGTGTGGCGAACAGGAAGTCGTTGAAATCGTCCTCCCTCAGTTCCGCCCCCGAAACATTCACGGCCAGCCGCCCGAACGCGATCCCGTCTTTGTGCCAGACGGCTGCGGTTTCCACCGCCTGGGCTACGATAATCCGCCCGATCGCCGCCATGAGGCCCGACTGTTCTGCGACGGAAACAAAGCAGCCGGGCAATATGCGCCCGAGCTCCGGGTGGTTCCAGCGCAGCAAGGCCTCAATGCCGGTGACATCGCCGCTGCTCATGGAGATTTGCGGCTGAAAATATACTTCGAAGTTGTGCTCGGCGATGGCGACGCGAAGATCGTTCTCGATCTGCTTGCGGTGTTCCAGTTCGCGCCGGAGCCTTTCTGAAAAGAAAGAGTACCCGCCGCCGCCCCGCTTCTTGGTCGAGTAGAGCGCGAGGTCCGCATGAACCAGAAGCTCGGCGCTGCTTCGGCCATCCTCGGGGAAAACCGCGATGCCCGCGCTTGCCCCCGGCATGATGATGCCGCGCTGGAACGAGATCGGCTTGTTGATATGGTCGAGCGTGCGCCGGACCACGTTGCCGATGTCTTCGTCCGAACCGATGCCGTTGAGGATCACCACAAATTCATCGCCGCCAAGGCGAATGCAAATGTCCGAGGCACGACTGCTCTCATTTATGCGGCGCGCCGTTTCAGCCAGCACGTGATCGCCGGCGGCGTGGCCGAGCGTGTCGTTGATCTGCTTGAAACGGTCCAGGTCGAACTGGATCACAGCAAGCCGCTGCCCCCGCTTTTCGGCGGAGACGACGAGCGTGTCGAAATGATCCTTGAGGAAAGATCGATTTTGCAGACCCGTCAGACCGTCATGCGTCGCGATGAAGGCCATGGAGTTGCGCGCCTCTACAAGCTCTCGCGTCTTTCTGCGCATGAGCTCGGCCATAGGGCGGAAAATGAAAATGGCGACCAGGACGATCAGCAAGAGTGTTGCGAAAAAAAGCGTGCGATGCAGGTCGAGGAGATTGTTCATACGCTGTACATTGACCGCGCTTACGGCCTCACCAAGCGCATTGTAACCTTCCAGGGTCGCTCGCGCGATGGTCTCGTCGAGATTGGCCTTTTCCATGCCGGCCAGATAACCCTGTCCGGGCGGGCTCAGCCCAAGTTCTGTTTCATAATGCGAAACAAAGCGCTTGCCGTTTGCTATCAAGCCGACAGAAAAATAATCGAGATGATGCGGTGAACCAAAGAAAATGTTGCCTGGAGTGTTTGCGACATCAACCTTAGTGTCATTCGGTGTGGTGCGGGTAAGGTTCAGCAACTGGTCGTAATTGCGTTCGAATTGACCAGCCGAATCCCTTAGGGCAATGACGAGGACTGGCCGCTCCCGCTGGGTGGCGCCGGACATGGCATTGGCGAGAAAGATGACGCGCTGTGACAGAGCTTTCTGCGCCGATATCACCTGGATCACTTCCTGATCTCGCTGATGGGCGGAAATAACCTGCTGCAGCAGAATGTAAGAAGCCGTCGCCATTGCCGCTAGAAGCAGCAGCGCGATCCAGTATGCGCTCTTGATCAGCAGGATAAGCCTGTCCGATCCAGAGGTGACCAACGTCTTGTTCATTGTCGATGGTTCGTTTCGCCGTGTGCTACCGATGGCCTTATGGTGTTGTTGCACCGAACAGGTTAACGCGGGGAAAAAGCGGTGAGATTGCGCCGAGAATATTCGCCGGCGACGGATGCTACCAAAAGATGCAATTGATCTTGATAAAACTACCAAAAGTTGTTTACTGTTGCGGTTGCAAGGCTTGAGCAAATCCTGGATGAGATGCTTCGCATCGCGGATCGACCACATATTTGTCGGAGCCGCGAGCCGCCGGCAGGGCGGATCGTCAGACAACAGACCTTGCTGAAACGCAGCTGGAGCCGTGCACGATGCCCAAGGCAACGATCTATATCTACAATGAGGACGGCAACGATCTCATTCTGACGGTCGTGGACAATAATACTGCGAGCGGCGAGACCGTTCTCAACAAGCAGTTCATTGCGGATAACGAGACGATTCCAATTACCGTGAACTTGAACGGCTCGAATGAGGCCGTAATCTCATGGAGTGCTTATCGGCAGAATGAACCAAGCAAGACCGGTTCGGAAGACAAGGTCGAGGCAACGGACGGCCTGACCGTCAACATACGGATTTGGTAGCATCTGTCGTTCTAAAAAAGCCCGCCGCGACGGTAATGTCGTGGCGGGCTTGTTCGTCCGACCGTCAGCCGTTGGCGGCAAGAACGGCGCGCTTGGCCATCACCACGATGAGGTTGGCGCGATATTCCGGCGAGGCATGCAGGTCGCCCATCAGGTTGTCAGATGGTACCGAAAGGCCTTCCAGAGCCTTGGCGTCGAACGATGTCGCCAAGGCGGTTTCCAGCGGCTCGGACCGGAAGACACCATTATCGCCTGCACCCGTGACGGCGACGCGCACGCCGTCCTTGCCCTTGGCCACGAACACGCCCGTCATTGCATAGCGCGAAGCCGGGTTGGGGAATTTCGCATAGCCGGATTTCTCGGGCACCTCGAAGGTCACGGCGGTGACGATTTCTCCCTCCTCAAGCGCCGTTTCGAACAGTCCGGTGAAGAAATCCTCGGCCGCGATCTCGCGCTGGTTGGTGATAATGGTTGCTCCCATCGCCAACAGGGCCGAGGGATAGTCGGCTGCCGGATCGTTGTTTGCGACGGAGCCGCCTATGGTGCCGCGGTGGCGCACCGCCGGATCGCCGATATGGCTGGCGAGATGACACAGCGCCGGGCAGAGCGCCTTGAGGTCGGTATGCGTCGCCACGTCGTAGTGGATCGTACCTGCGCCGATGGTCACCGTCCTGCCGCTGATCGTGATGCCCTTAAGCTCGGAGATGTGTGTCAGGTCGATCAGATCGGATGGTGCGGCAAGCCGGGTCTTCATTGCCGGGATCAGCGTCATGCCGCCCGACAGGAACTTCGCGTCTCCCGCCTCCGCCATCTTGGCGGCATCGTCTACGGAGTTGGCGCGGTGGTAGTTGACTGAGTACATGGTTTTCTCCCTTCGGGTGAAAGAGCGAACAGAGAGTAGCCAGTAGCGAATAGTGGTCCGCCAAGGTCGTTCTCTACTCGCTACTCCCCATTCGCTATTCGCTCAACTTCAGTGCTTCATCGCCGCCGCCCAAACCTTGTGCGGCGTGGCGGGCATGGTGATGTCCTCATGGCCGAGCGCATCGGTGATGGCGTTCATCACTGCCGGCGGCGAGCCGATGGCGCCAGCTTCGCCGCAACCCTTGATGCCCAGCGGATTGCCGGGGCAGGGGGTGACGGTGGTCGAAACCACGAAGGATGGCAGGTCGTCGGCGCGCGGCATGGTGTAGTCCATGTAGCTCGCCGTCACGAGTTGGCCGCTGGCCGCGTCGTAGGAGGTGCCTTCCAGGAGCGCCTGGCCGATGCCTTGCGCGAGTCCGCCATGAACCTGGCCCTCGACGATCATAGGGTTGATGATGTTGCCGAAGTCGTCTGCGGCGACGAACTGCACGATCGCTGTTTTGCCGGTATCCGGATCGATTTCGACTTCGCAGATGTAACAGCCGGCCGGGAAGGTAAAGTTCGACGGATCGTAGAACGCGCCTTCCTTCAGACCCGGCTCCATGCCCTGCGGCAGGTTGTGGGCGGTGTAGGCAGCCAAGGCAAGCTGGAACCAGGGAATGGTCTTGTCCGTGCCCGCCACCTTCAGCGCGCCGTCTTCGATGACGATGTCGCTTTCGTCGGCCTCCAGCATATGGGCTGCTATCTTCTTGGCCTTCGCCTCGACCTTGTCGAGCGCCTTGACGATGGCGGACATGCCGACCGCGCCCGAGCGCGAGCCGTAAGTGCCCATGCCCATCTGCACCTTGTCGGTGTCGCCGTGGATGATGGAAACCTGCTCCATCGGCAGGCCGAAGCGGTCAGATACCAGCTGGGCGAAGGTGGTCTCGTGGCCCTGGCCGTGGCTGTGCGAACCGGTCAGCACTTCGATGGTGCCCACCGCGTTGACGCGCACCTCAGCCGACTCCCAAAGACCGACGCCTGCGCCCAGGCTGCCAACGGCCTGCGAGGGAGCGATGCCGCAGGCCTCGATATAGCAGCTCATGCCGATGCCGCGCAGTTTGCCGCGCGCCTTGGCCTCGGCCCGACGCCTTTCGAAGCCTGCATAGTCCGAGGCAGCCATCGCCGCATCCAGCGAAGCGCCATAGTCGCCGGCATCGTAGCACATGATCACCGGTGTCTGATGCGGGAAGCTGGTGACGAAGTTCTTGCGCCTGAGCTCGGCAGGCGAAACGCCCAGTTCACGCGCGGCGATTTCCATCGTGCGCTCGAGCAGATAGGTGGCTTCGGGGCGACCTGCGCCGCGATAGGCGTCGACAGGGGCGGTGTTGGTGTAAACCGTCCGCACATTGCCGTGGATGGCGGGGATCGCGTACTGGCCCGACAGCAGCGTGGCATAGAGATAGGTTGGCACCGCCGACGAGAACAGCGACATATAGGCGCCGAGATTGGCTATGGTGTCGACCTTGAGCCCGATGATGCGGTTGTCCGCGTCGAAGGCCATCTGCACCTCCGACACATGGTCGCGGCCATGCGCGTCGGTCAGGAAGCTTTCCGTCCGGTCGGCCACCCATTTGACCGGAACGCCGGTCTTTTTCGAGGCCCACAGGCAGACGATTTCTTCTGGGTAGATATAGATCTTGGAGCCGAAGCCGCCGCCGACATCCGGCGCGATGACGCGCAGCTTGTTCTCCGGCGCGACGTTGTAGAACGCGCTCATCACCAGCCGGGCGACGTGCGGGTTTTGCGAGGTCGTCCAGCAGGTGTAGTGGTCTTCGGCCTTGTCGTATTGGCCAAGTGCCGCGCGCGGCTCCATGGCGTTGGGCACAAGCCGGTTGTTGTGAATCTTCACCTTAGTGACATGCGCTGCCTTGGCGATGGCGGCGTCGGTGGCGGGACCGTCGCCGATCTCCCAGTCAAAGATCAGATTGTCGTCGGACTCCGCATGAACCTGCGGCGCACCGGGCTTGAGCGCGTCGACGGCTTCGGTGACGGCATCCAACTCCTTATAGGTGATCTCGACCGCCTCGGCGGCATCGCGCGCCTGGCCTTTGGTGTCTGCCACCACGATCAGCACGGCGTCGCCGACGTAGCGCACCTTGTCGATCGCCAGCGGCGACCAGGCGCCCATCTTCATCGGCGTGCCGTCTTTGGAATGGATCATCCAGCCGCAGATCAGATTGCCGATGCCGTCGGCCTTCAACTCCTTGCCGGTCAGGATGCCAATGACGCCGGGCATCCCCTTGGCCTTGGTCAGGTCGATGTTTTCGATTTCGGCGTGCGCATAAGGGCTGCGGACGAAGGCCGCATGTTTCATGCCGGGAACGACCATGTCGTCCACATAGCGTCCGCCGCCAGTGATGAAGCGTTTGTCTTCCTTGCGCACAACGCGTGCGCCAATGCCTTCGATTCCCATGGGTCGTTTCCTCCCGAAACTGCCTAAGCGAAAGTTACTGGCGAATAGGAATAGCGAGTAGAGAGTAGAGAGTAGGGATGATCGAGTTCAGCCGGTTCTCGTCCGCTACCCCTTACCTCCTGCTCCCTATTCGCTATTCCCTACTCGCTTCATCCTCATGCTGCTTGCGCCGCGCCGTCCGCCTTCTGCATCGTCTGAGATGCCGCAAGGATGGCCTTGACGATGTTGTGATAGCCGGTGCAGCGGCAGATGTTGCCTTCGAGTTCCGCCCGCACGGTCGCTTCGTCCAGCCCTTCCGGGTGGCGGCGGACCATGTCGGTTGCGGTCATGATCATGCCCGGCGTGCAGAAGCCGCATTGCAGCCCGTGATGCTCGCGGAACGCAGCCTGCATCGGATGCAGATCAGCACCGTCTGCGAGCCCCTCGATGGTGGTGATCGTCGAGCCCGACGCCTGAACGGCCAGCATGGTGCAGGATTTGACCGCCTTGCCGTCAACATGGACGACGCAGGCGCCGCATTGCGACGTGTCGCAGCCGACATGGGTGCCGGTGAGCCCCAGATTTTCCCGCAGGAAATGCACCAGCAGCGTGCGGTCTTCCACAGTGCCGGTGACGGTGCGGCCGTTCACGGCCAACGATACCTCAGACATGAAACCTCCCTTGATTGCCTCGCTCCCAGGCAGCACGGCACCCTTTTGCGGAATCCGTGTGTGAAAAGAATGCCCGCTGCCGCCTTCCGACGTATATTATACTTTCGGTCGCGCCATTCGCGATTGCAATAGCGCTTGTCCCGTCTCACACTTTCTGAAGATACTAAGACCATGCGCCGGGAAGCAGGAGGAGTTTCCGCTGGGCTGTTCGCATACGAGTTACGGCTGCGGCCTTTCGGCCATCACGACCGACGAGGCGGATGCCGAGGCGTTCGCCCGCGCTATTGCCGAGGAAGCCGCCATCTGCGACGCTGGTTTTGTGCTGATCTTCTACTCACACGCCTTGATCGATGCGCAATCCATCACCGAATCGCTTGTCCGTCATGCGCCCGGACTTCGGCATGCCGGTTGCTCGACGGCCGGAGAGATTACGCCGGCGGGGCTTGAAGAAGGGCATGCAATCGCGATCCTGATGCCGGCCGAGAGGTTCTCAGCTGTCGCGACCATGATCCGCGACCTGTCGGTGTCGGGCATAGACGGCATTGCCGGACGTGTGGAGGAACTCAAGCTGAACCTGCGGGCGCGGGCAGGCTATGACGGCAAGAACGTCTTTGCCCTGTGTTTCATCGATGGCCTGTCTTACGCGGAAGAGGCCGTAACATCCGCCATACACTGGGTGCTCGACGACATCCCGCTCATCGGCGGCTCGGCCGGCGACGACCTGAAATTCGAAACGACCACGCTGATATCCGATGGCGACGTGGCCTCCGGCTGCGCCGTGGTGGTGCTGATCGCCACCGATGTGCCGTTCCACGTCTTCAAAAGCGAGAACTTCGAGGCAACCGACACAAAGCTGGTCGTTACCGCCTCCGATCCCGAGCGCCGTATCGTGCACGAATTTAATGCTGCTCCCGCCGCAGACGAATATGCCGCAGCCGTCGGGCTCACCGCCGCCGAGCTCACGCCGATGAGTTTTGCGTCCCATCCCGTCGTCGTCCGCGTCGGCGGCGAGCATTACTGCCGGTCGATCCAGAAAATGAATCCCGACGGCTCGCTCTCCTTCTTCTGTGCGATAGACGATGGCATCGTCTTGTCGGTGGCGCAGCCGCTCAGCATCGTCGACACGGCCCGCCACGCGCTCGAAAATGCGGGCGAGCGTCTCGGCGGCATCGACGTCGTGCTCGGCTTCGACTGCGTGCTGCGTCGGCTCGACGCGCGCAGCCGGCAGGTCCAGCGCGACGTTTCGGAGCTTTACCGGACAAATCGCGTCATTGGCTTTGGCACCTATGGCGAACAATATCGCTCCATGCACTTGAACCAGACGTTTACCGGCATTGCCTTTGGGCCGAGCCGCCAGGCCGCCGAATAGCGCGATGGGCATCTCCGATATCACCGATGTCGAACGTCTGAAAAAGATCAATACGGTGCTGATGAGCCGGGTCGAGCGCTCGATGGATCAGCAGGGCAATGCGTTCTCGCTGTTCCAGACCGCGATCAACCTGGAAAACCGGATCCGGCTCAGGACAGAGGAACTGCGCGCGACACTCCGTCGGCTGGAAGAGTCCAATATCGATCTGGTCGCGGCCAAGGACAGTGCCGAGCGCGCCAACCAGTCCAAAACCCGGTTCCTGGCCGCGGCCAGCCACGACATCCTCCAACCGCTCAACGCCGCCAACCTGTCGATCTCCGCGCTTGCCGAACTGCAGACCAGCGAGGAGGGCAAAAAGCTCGTCGGGCAGGTCGAGCGCTCGTTGGAGACGATGGAAGCCCTGCTCAAGACCTTGCTCGACATCTCGCGTCTCGAGGCGGGCGTCATGCGCCCGGACCTGTCGGATGTGGCGCTTGCGCCGCTGTTCTTTTCCCTGCGCTCCGACTTTCAGCCGTTAGCCGAACGCCTCGGCCTGCGTCTCGTCTTCCGGCCAACCCAAGCCGTGGTTCGTTCGGACCGCACCATGCTGCGGCGGATTTTGCAGAACATCGTCTCCAACGCGTTGCGCTACACGGCGCGGGGCGGCGTGCTGGTCGGCGCGCGTCCAATGGGTTCGACACTGCGCGTCGACATCGCCGATACCGGCCAGGGCATCGCCGACGACCAGAGCGAGGCCATTTTCGAGGAGTTTCACCGCGGCCCCGTCGGCGCCGCAGGCGAGGGGGCGGAGGGCGGGCTTGGCTTGGGGCTGGCCATTGTCCGCAGCATGGCGTCCGCCCTTGCCCATCCCGTCTGGTTCCGGTCGCGCGTCGGAAAAGGGACGGTGTTCCATGTCGAACTGCCCCTGGTGGCTGCGAAGGCGGATGCACCCGCTCTGCCCATCGCCCCATCCGCCGAAGACGGACGCAAGCCGCGTCTGTCGGGCGCGAAGGTGCTTCTGCTCGAAAACGATGTCCGCGTGCGCCAGGCCATGAGCGACTTGTTGTCCGGTTGGAACTGCAGCGTTGCTGCGGCTTCGACTGCGCGCGAAGCGCTCGGGTCGGTGTCCGGCACTGGCTGGTTGCCGAACCTCATCCTCGCCGACCAGCATCTCGACAACGGCGACTTGGGAACGCAAGTCATCGAGCAACTGCGAGACTGCATCGGCACGCCGGTGCCGGCGGTGATGATCACGGCCGATCTGTCCGGTGAGGTCGCCGCCTTGGCCCGGGCTGCGGGTGTCGAGCTGATGCGCAAGCCGGTCAAACCCGCGCAATTGAGAGCGCTGATCGCCCATTTGCTGGCCTGAAGGAACAGCCCGCCGCCCTGTTGCCGCCACAAGCGCTGCCCTATAACTCCCGCTCATGACCGTGCGCCGTCTCGCCCCCCTGCTTTTGATTCTGACGCTTGTCGCCTGTGCTGCGAGAGCGCCCGTCCCCCAGGCGACGGTAGGTCGACCGTTGGTGCTACAGGAGCCGGTGCCTGCGGGGGTTACGCCACTGACCGTCGAGCAGGACCGGCAGATCGGCGGCTGACCCAACTCGGGCGAGCCTGCCTGACACTTTGCATTTGCCGCTCTGGGCGATTAGATGCCGCAGGATTTGGGAGATGTGCCGCAGGCACTCTCAGGTGACGCTTGCTGGAGTGGAAAATGGCGCGGCCAATCATGACGATTGCGGATTTGCGGCAATTGGCGAAGCGGCGCGTACCGCGCATGTTTTATGACTATTGCGATTCGGGATCCTGGACCGAGAGCACCTACCGCCAGAACGAAAGCGATTTCGTGCCGATCAAGCTGCGCCAGCGCGTTGCTGTCGACATGCGCGACCGCACGCTCGAGACCACCATGGTCGGGCAGAAAGTGTCGATGCCTTTGGCCCTTGCGCCGACTGGGCTTACAGGGATGCAATTCGCCGACGGCGAAATCTTGGCCGCGCGCGCGGCGGCCAAGGCCGGTGTGCCGTTCACGCTGTCGACGATGAGCATCTGTTCCATCGAAGACGTCGCCGAGCACTCGCCCGAACCCTTCTGGTTCCAACTCTATGTCATGCGCGACCGCGACTTCGTTGCGCGGCTTATCGCCCGCGCCAAGGCGGCGGGGTGCTCCGCGCTCGTGCTGACGCTCGACCTGCAGGTTCTCGGCCAACGCCATAAGGATATCGTCAACGGCCTGTCGACGCCGCCGCGCATGACGATTCCCAACATGATCAATCTGGCCACCAAACCGCTGTGGTGCATGAACATGCTTCGGACGAAGCGTCGCGGTTTCGGCAATATTGCCGGCCATGTCGCTGGTGTGGAGGACATGCGCTCGCTGTCGACTTGGACGGCGCAGCAGTTCGACCCTGCCTTGAGCTGGGACGACATCAAATGGATCAGGGATCTGTGGGGCGGCAAGCTGATCCTCAAGGGGATTCTCGACCCGGAGGACGCGGATATGGCTGCCCGCAGCGGCGCAGACGCCCTGATCGTCTCCAACCATGGCGGACGACAGCTCGACGGTGCGCTGTCGTCCATCTCTGCCCTCCCGCCGGTCGTCGAAACCGTCGGCGATCGAATGGAGGTGTTCATGGATGGCGGCATTCGTTCGGGCCAGGATGTCATCAAGGCGCTGGCCCTGGGCGCCAAGGGCGTCTTCATCGGCCGCGCTTTTCTCTACGGACTCGGCGCCGACGGCGAGCGTGGCGTGACAGCGGCGCTTGAGATCATCCGCAAGGAACTCGACATCACCATGGCGCTGTGCGGCCTGCGCGATATCAAGCAGGTCGACCGTCGCATCATCGCGCGTCAGAGTTAAGAGGAGAGTGCAATGAGCAAGCCGAAGCCCATCGACTATGTGGACGCTAGTGGCGAGGTGAGGGCGGTCTATGACGACATCAAGTCCTCGCGCAATGTGCCCGACGTCAACAATTTCTGGAAGTATCTCGCCAACGATCCCAAGACGCTCAGCCGAACCTGGCAGAGTCTGAAAGAGGTGATGGCGCCGGGCGCGCTCGATCCGGTCGTCAAGGAAATGCTCTACTCGCCGTCAGCGTGACCAACGGTTGCGGCTATTGCATCGCCAGCCACAGTGCCGCCGCTGCCAAGGCCGGGATGACGCCGGAACAGTTTTCCGAACTGATGGCGGTGGTCGGCATGGCCAACGAGACAACCGTCTCGTCAACGGCTACCGTGTGCCGATAGACCCGGCTTTCGAATAATATGGAATGCACAGCTCCTGTCCGATCTCTGCTTGACAGGCCCACCGCCGCAACTCTATATCCGCGCCACATCATGAGGAAACGACGCAATCGCTGCCTGGCAGCCTGTTTCCTCGGTGTGGCGGAGTAGCTCAGTTGGTTAGAGCGAGGGAATCATAATCCTTAGGTCGGGGGTTCAAATCCCTCCTCCGCTACCATCAGGCATTATCAAGCAGGTCCATTCAAGCTTGTCGGGTGCAATTGTCGAACTGGCGGCGTCGCCAGTCTTCGACAAGACGATAACGATCACCTATCTCAATGCCGTCGTTTCAAGGTCGAGATAGGAGTAGTCGAAGCCGGTCAGGGCAGCCAGTCTCTCCCGATCGAGAAACGTCACCCATCCGTCGCGAAAGATCAGCAACTCCGATTCTCGGAGTTGGCGAAGCACGCGATTGAGGTGGATCGAGGTTATTCCCAAGGCGTCGGCCAGGACGCTTTGGGAAAGCGGGCATGGGAACTCTGTTGCCGATCCGTGCCCGACCAGTTTGAGCTTTGCACCCAGTTCGAGCAGAAAATGAACCGTCCGGGCTACGGCGTCGCGCCGCCCGACACTGACCAGATGTTCGACCACCATGGCTTCGTCCCTCGACGCGGCCCAGAGGAGGGCCACAGCAAGGCGCGGCACGGCATGAAATGTATCGACCAAGCGATCGGTGGCGATCTTGGTGACGACGACATCGGTCAAGGTGGTGAAGCTTTGATCCGAGCGTCTGAGCAGGAAACTGCGGAGGCCGAGGAAATCGCCCGGTATCTGGATGTCGATGACCTGGCGGGCGCCGTCCTGCAGTTCCTTGTAAGAACAGGCCCACCCGTCGGCGACGACATAGGCTGCATGTTGCTGCTGCCCCTCATAGACGATCTCCTTGCCAGCCGCGATGAGAGTGCGCGGGCCTTGCAGCGCTTCGAGCGCTTTTGTTTCCCGTTCGCCCAACGTCACGAAGGCTCCAAGTTTTCGGGCAAGCGGGTCGAGGGATTGTTGCATGTTGAGAGGGGGCCTGGGTTCAACGCCGTCGAGCAAATTCAAAACATTAAATTATATAAAAGCCCTAATATAGCAACTAATCCAGGTTTACCCAAAAGCATTAGGTTAGTTTATATTGCGATGCATTTTGGGCTTAGCCAGTTTTTTTATTGCGACGCAGCCGAAATAATGTCTGGCTTGAACGGTTTTTTCGATGCCTGCAAAAATGGAAATAAAAGGCAATCCCGCACTTTCGATATGCGAGTCGTTACTGATTTGCCTCGAGGATTTGAAACTTATCACCGAGGCGGATGCAATGGGTGTTATGCAGGATGCCGCCGATGCGCATGCAAGTGCGGCGCGTGAAGGTCCGATGGTGACATGCATGCGGCGGTATCCGTGCTGATCACGTCGATACCGAAGCGCGGAAACTCCATAGGACCGTGGTGACTGGCAAGGGTGAGCGGCATAGATCCCATGTCGGGAGTACGGCGCATTTCGATTTTCCTCTCGCCTCACCCTAGGCTTCATGGCTCAACTCGCGTTTGATGGCGACTCTGCAATCAGCGATCTGCACCACGATCTTGGTCCAACTCAGTCGCGCACAAATGCGCGTCGGCGGCCCGGATGGATTGGTGTGGAGCCTGTGTGTCAAGTTTTGTCCGCTACCCACGTCAGTTTGGCCTGAATGCCGGCAATGGAAGCGGTTTTGGCCGAGCGGCTATACGTCAACCCTGCATATCTCATGCAAAGGGATGATTTTGCTCCTGCGAAATCCAGATGGTCTACAACCGGAATGGGTGCCAATTGGCCTAAAGCTCTACCTGCAGAAGAATTTTTCGTCGCGCTAATCTAGATCAATATGTAGACAAAAATATTTATGTATTTGTTAACGATCAGCAATTTGGATCAATAATGGTCGTCAGGGGGAGTTCAGGCTCGCTCATGCAAAGAACAGGTGATCCAAAATAAAAAGAATTCCTAAAGGAATGGGGCAAATACAATAAAATTCAAGATTAGGGTGAACAATCATGAATCTAAGTCTAGAATCAAACGTGAAGACTCTTCCAGTCCAGTTGATGTCTGTTTCCGAGGAAGGTCCGTCTCTTGATATAAGTTTGGCGGAAAATTTCTCGAAGTCGTCCCGGTTGGTGGTGGTGATCGACTCCAGAGCCCTCGATAGGGAGTGTTTTGCGGAGTGCGTGGCGGCGCAGAAGCCGGGAATGGAAATCATGCCGCTCGGCTCGATCGGCGAGCTGCGCATGAAGAAGGATATCTTGTCGACCGTGTCCGCCGTATTGTTGAACGTCGGGGGACGACGGATTACTGACGCAGCTGTCGCGCAGGAAATCAGCGGCATCGTCGCCGAACTGAGCCCGGTTCCCGTCATCCTTTTGGCGGATAATGACGAGATTCAGCAGATTTTGAGAGCGCTGGAGTGCGGCGCTCGCGGATTCATCCCCTCCAGCGTGGGTATCCAGGTCTGTATCGAAGCGATCAAGCTGGCGCTTGTCGGCGGCATCTTCGTTCCGGCCGGCAGCGTCATGGCGATGCGGCAGATGATCGAGTCCGGCGGCGAGGTCGCAAGCCCGATGTCGTCTATGTTCACCTTGCGCCAGGCCGAGGTGGTCGAAGCGCTCAGGCGCGGTAAGGCGAACAAGATCATCGCCTATGAACTCAACCTCCGCGAAAGCACCGTGAAGGTTCATATCCGCAATATCATGAAAAAACTGAAGGCGACCAATCGTACGGAAGTTGCCTTCAAGATCAACGACCTTTTCCCTGGCGAGATGCACGGTTCTTCCGGATACAAGGGCCGTCACGGCTAAAAGGCTGGACGACACCTCTTTTTCAGCGGACCGATCGGTAAAAAGCGTAGCGGTGTTGGCCGCTACGCTCTTTGATTTCGGATGACAAGTCTTCCAACCAAGATCCAGTCAACGAGGTGCCTTGTGGACCCTCGCACAAGGTCTCCGCCCCGCCCAGAAATCCAGTCGTTACAAGCCGGTGCCGCGAACGACGACAACGACGGTCTGGACCATGATCTGCAGATCGGTGGAGAAGGAAATCAGCTTTGAGTAGCGGGTGTCGTGCATGGCGCGCTCGGCGAAGGAGCAACTGTTGCGTTCGCTCACCTGCCATAGACCGGTGAGACCCGGACGCATCTCGAAATAGGTGTTGCCCGGATATTGCGACCACTGCTCCGGCAGCATGGGCCGAGGCCCAACCAGGCTCATCTGTCCGAGAAAGACATTCCAGAGTTGCGGCAACTCGTCGACCGAGTATTTGCGCAGATAGCGGCCTATCCAGGTGATGCGAGGATCGTTCCGCAGCTTCTGCGTCCGGTTCCATTCCTGCCTGGCTTCCGGATTTTGCTGCAGATACGCCTCCAGCATCCGGCTGGCGTTCGGCACCATGGTCCTGAGCTTCCACAGCTTGAAAGGCTTGCCGTTCTTTCCCAGACGCGGCTGCGCGTAGAATGCCGGGCCGCCATCCAGCTTGATCAGCAGCGCGAGAGCTCCAACCATGGCTACCGCTACAGGTGCCGCGCTCAAGGTCGCAACAATGTCGAAAGCTCGCTTGGCGCTTCGATACAGCGCGAGACGGTGCGGGCGGAAACCCACTCCAGACGATGGAACTGCCAGGCCTGGAATGTGGGCATGAGAAAGCTCTTCGAACATCGACACCTCCCCGCGAGATGCAAAAAGCCGGTCGCATTCCGTATTTCTACGAAGCGATTTACTGTTGTTCTATTTTTCGGCTTTTAGGTTTTGAAATTACTTGAAAAATATAAAACAATCGAGAATTTAAGAAATAGATATATTTTAGATATTTATATCTAAATCAAAAGTTTACCATGTAATGCATGATAAAAATACCTAGTCGCTGACAGATGCTACCGCCTTTGGATGTAAATACTTCTGGAAGATTATTCTTGGCATGAAGGGGGAAACTGGCCCCACTCTTTCGCGGTAGCTGGAGGCCGGGATGCGGCCACGCATCTTACTATGCCGTCAAACCAACCGACCCTGGCCCAAAGCACATCAGAAAGCCGATGTGTTTTCAGTGTTTATCCCTCATCATCCTTTTTGCTGAACTGCATGGGCGCAGGGTGAAGCCGTATCAGGATTTCTCCCTATTCCATGCCCCCACGAACTTTGCCGTATCGTGATGCAGTGCGAGGTCCAGCATGCGGCGCGCTCGATAGAGGCGCACCTTGGTCAGGCAGACCAGCGCAAGCCACCGTGATCGAGGTCCCGATAGATGTTCAGTCCGCATGATCTGGAGAGGTGCCGCCAGTGGCGATGCGGCGACAAGTATGCTCGTGACTATCCAACGGGCAAGGGCGGCATGACCGCCGCCGATCTTGCGAAACTCATGCGCGACGTGGCGATCCCAGCGCCGCGCCAATTCCGAAAAGGATTTGCACGAGGGGGTCAGCACCTTGGCTTCCCCGAGATAGGCGGCGCGCCACCCCGCCGCAGTGGCCTTCTGGCCCCATTCGGTATCTTCCATGGCTGCGATGCCGCCGAACGGCCCAACCGCGCGGAACACATCCGCGCGCACCGCCATGTTGCCCGTCGCGGCAAAGCCGTGCCGTTCGACATAAAGCTTCGCGCGATAGCTGTAGACGCGCTCATAGGCTTCGATCCCGCTCAACCGGCCGGGGTCGCTGGGGATGATGCCGATAGCGCCGCCCAGGAACGCGACATCGGGATGCGCGTCCATGAAATCGATGATCGAACGCGCCCAGCCGGGTTCGGCAAGGCAATCCGCATCGATGAAGGCAAGCAGGTCGGCGCGGGCAACACTGGCGCCCCGGTTTCGCGCGGGCCCGGGGCCGGGCGTCAACTCACGCTCCAGCCGCACGTTCGGAATAGCCTTGCAGGCATCCGTCGGCAGCACCTTCGAACCATTGTCGACGACGATGATCTCGAACAGAGAGATGTCGGTGCGTTGCGCGTCCAGAGATCTCAGGCATCGGATGAGATCGCCTGGCTCGTTCAAATGAGGAATGATGACACTAAGCCTTGGTAATTCCATCGTTTATCTCCCGTAAAACGCAATTTATTGATTATCCAAGGAAACATAAACACATCAAAAAGGATTAAGTGAACGATTTTATATTTCACTGTATTTTGAGCTTGTTTTTGAGGGAGAACAAAAAATGACTATCAAAAGGCTGCCCGCCGTCCTTGGCGGCAAGGCAGATGTTTTGTCGCCGATCTGCATCGTAGGTGCCGGCGTTGCCGGACTTCTCATGGCGCACCGCATCGCGCGATCCGGTCGCAAGGTGGTCGTTATTGAAAGCGGCGAGGAATTGTTCGATGCCGAAATTCACAAGCTCAACCAGATCGAGGAGGCTGCACCCCGCTATTCCCGCGCGCTGACCGGGCGCTACAGGGGACTGGGCGGGTCATCCAGCCGATGGGGCGGGCGCATGATTCCCGTCAGTGCGCATGAATCCGGAGACCGCAGCTATATTTCTCAGGCGAAATGGCCGTTCCCCGTCGAACAACTCGCGAAATATGAGTCAGATATCGAGCGGCTGTTCGAAACCGGCTCGGATTCTTATGAGGACATAAGCAAGTCCGCGCCTCGGATCGCTGCTGCCTTTCCCGATCTGAAAGCGTCCATGACGCCACGCTGGGCCAAATGCCCGACCTTCAAGAAATGCAACATCGCGACCGTGCTCATGACCGATCTTAAATCGATGAGCTCGCTTGAGATCTGGCTCGGCGCCACCGTGTGCGATTTCGAAGTCGACAGCGCGAGCGGTCGGCTGACCGGACTTGTCGCGCAAAGCGTCAACGGTCGGAATCTCACCGTACGTGCCGAACGCTTTGTCGTCGCGGCCGGCACCATCGAAAGCACGCGTCTTCTGCTTTTGTTGAAGGAGCGCACCGATGGCTACGCCTTCCGGCGCAGCAACGTGCTCGGCCGCTATTTCCAGGATCACCTCAAGGCGGAGGTGGCAAAGATCGACCGCGCCGATGCTACGACCACCAACCGGCTTTTCGCGCACCGTTTCATCAAGTCCGTGCGGCGCGATCTGCATCTCGAATTGTCGAAGGCCGCGCAGACGCGGGAAGGAGTCTCCAGCGCTTTTGCCTATGTGTCGATGGATCTCGCGGGCAGCCCGCTACAGGACATCAAGAACATCGCCCACGGCCTGCAGAAGCGGCAGGTCGCCGCCGCCGATCTCTGGCGCGTATCCCGGAACATCGGCTTGCTTGCCCGTTCGGCCTATTGGCGCGTTCTGAACAACCAGCTCTTCGTTCCGGGTGACATCGACCTGCGGATGCTCATCTGTGTCGAACAACTGCCGCAATGGAGCAATCGGATTACGCTCGGCAACGGCCGCGACCGTTTCGGCTTGCCCAAGGCGCTGCTCGAATGGGCGCCGACCGAGACGGACGAGCGCACGTTTCGCGCGGCGGTCTCCCATCTCGATGCTTATTGGCGCCATGCCGGCTTCGACCGGACATGCCCGCTGATCTGGATGAATGGTATCAGGGACGCGTCGAGCGCGATCATCGACCGCTCCGAAGCCTGTGCCCACCCCTCCGGATCGACACGGATGGGCACGAATCCGGCGGAATCCGTCGTCGGCCCAGACCTGTCCTGCCATGATGTGCCGAACCTATCTGTGCTCAGCGCCTCCGTCTTTCCAACGGCGGGCAGCGCCAACCCGACCTTCACCATCATGAAGCTGGCCTGTTGGCTTGCCGATTCCTATCTCGGAACTGTGAAACAGAGCGAGCGGGTGGTCGTGCCGGCGCGCATGACCAAGGCTGCGGCGATGGGCGTTTGAGCCATCGCCGCAGCCACGATCTACATACCCTGATCTATAGGGTGAATGATGCAGACCAAATGGACTAGCCGGGCTTAGACCGACTGACGGTCAACGCTCCCATCGGTTGTCTATCAACCGCATTGCGGAAATCCGAGAATGTTCGGGCCGGCAAAAGACTGGCGGCTCCTTGATACGGGCGGGTTTGCAATGGGCGACTTCGACCTTCGCTTCTATTTATCTATACTGGTGAGAAGGCTTCCATATCTTGTCGCCATCATCGCCATCTTCACCCTGGGCGGTGTGGTCGTGGCGCTCGTCTTGCCGAAGACGTACCGTGCCACCGCCCGGCTTCTGGTGGAAGCGCCGCAGATTCCGCTCGACATGGCGAAGTCCACGGTGCCGACAAGCGCTGTCGAGCAATTCCAGATCATCGAGCAGGATATTCTCACCGAGGACAATCTTCTGGCCCTGGCCAACCGGCTCGAAATCTATGGCGCGTCGAAACTGTCTGACGAGGACATAGCCGATGACATGCGCGAGCGTATCCACATCGATCAGGTGCGTCCCGAAGGCGTTCGGGACGGACCGGTAGCGACGGTTTTCGACGTCTCCTTCGATTCGCGCGATCCCGTCCTGGCTGCCAAGGTCGCCAACGATATTGTCGCGTCGATCCTCAGTCGGAACATGCTGGCGCGGACCGACAAGGCGGAAGACACCGCCAAGTTCTTTAACGGTGAGGTCGCCCGGCTTGGCTCGGAACTGAGCCGTCTGGAGGCCGAGATTCTGAAATTCAAGAACGCCAACAAGGACGCATTGCCCGACAGCCTCGACTTCCGCAGGAACCGGCTGAGCAGTCAACAGGAGCGGCTGTCCCAGCTCGAGCGCGAGGAAGCGCAGCTGCAGAGCCGACGCAACAAGCTGATCGAGATGTTCGAGACCACCGGCGGCGTTGCCAGCGCCGTGCCCGTCACACCCGAGCAGCAGATGCTGCGCGACATGAATCGCGCCCTGGCGGAGCAGATGACTTTGTTCTCAGAGGACAGTCCGAACGTGGTCGCCCTGCGTGGGCAGATCGCGGCCCTGCAAACCCGGCTGCGCGCGGCGAGCGAGGCCAATGGCGGCGACAAGACAGGCTCGACGGAGCTTGATTTCCAGCTCTCCGACATTGACGAGCGCCTGCGCTTCATCGGTCAGGAAAAGGTCCGCATCGACCAGGATCTGAACAATCTGGCCAAATCAATTGCCGCGACCCCCGGCAACGACACGGTGCTCAATGCGATGGAACGCAATCGCGCCAGCATCCAGTCCCAATACACCACGGCAACCGCGATGCTGGCGCAAGCCTCGACCGGCGAGCAGATCGAAATAGGCTCAAAGGGCGGGAAAATTTCGGTGGTCGAGGCGGCAAAGGCGCCGCGTGCCGCTTTCAGCCCCAACAGGCGCCGCATCGCCGGCGTCGGTCTCGCGGCGGGGGTGTGCCTCGGCTTCGGGCTCATCGTCCTGCTCGAACTGCTGAACAGGACGGTACGGCGTCCATCCGAACTGACGCAACTGCTGCAATCGCGTCCACTTGCCACGATCCCCTATGTCGAGAGCTCCGATCGCAACGGCTCGGGCTGGACGCGTTGGCGGCGTGGGTTCGCGCTCGCCGGATGCATGACTGCCATGATGCTCGGCCTTTCGAACACACCGCTGGGTGCGCACAAATCCCCAACCGCCATCGAAGCCTCCAGAGACGGGATTGTGCTGCTATGACGATAGAGCAAGAGATGGTCCGGAATTTTCTGCAGAACGACAATCAGGAACGCATCCGTACCGCGTTGCAAAAGGCGAGGGAGCAACGCGAGCCGGCGGTCGCAAAGGATCACGCCGCGCCTGCGTCGGCAGTGCCGCAGACCAAGCCCGGCATATGGGAGAAAATCCCCAGCATCGACCCCATAGCTGCGCTGGGCAAGAACCGGCTCGTCTCGCTTGGCCCTTCCGCGCCTGCGCTGGCCGCCTTCGATATTCTGCGCACAAACGTGCTGCACCAATTGCGCCAGAACAACTGGACGTCCGTGGCGATTACGTCGCCGACCGCCGCCTGCGGCAAGACAACCGTCGCGCTGAACCTGGCTTTCAGTCTCGCACGGCAGAAGGACTGCCGCACTGTGCTGTTTGATTTTGACCTTCGCAGACCGAGCATCGCCTCAGCACTGCGTCAGAAGAACCCGCCCAGGATCGTCGATTTCATCCGCGGCCAGCATGGCATCGAGGACGCCTTCCTGCGCTACGACGACAATCTGGCGATAGCGTCGAATTCGCGACCGGAGCGGCTCTCGGCCGAGCTGCTGCAAAGCCCGGAGATGCCGAAGACGCTGAAGGCGGTGAAACAGGCCTTGGCGCCCGACGTCATGGTGTTCGACCTGCCGCCGATGCTGTCCAACGACGACGTCATGGCATTCCTGCCCAATGTCGACTGCGTAATCCTCGTCGCCGCGGCCGAGGCCACCACGCTGGCCGAGGTCGATCTTTGCGAAAGCGAGTTGGCGTCCCAGGGCCATGTGCTTGGCGTGGTCCTGAACAAGTGCCGGTACATGCCGGACGAGTATGGATATTGAACGACGGAGGTACGACGTTGCACAACTGGCAAGGCATGATGCCGCAACACGCGATTTTCGCACCGCGCCAACCGGCCGGCGATGGCGGGTATGAGCCGATGGCAAGCCGCTTCCTGATCTATTCGAAGCATTTCGGACTGACGGGCAGGCCGTTCAGCCTGGTGCCGGACCCGAATTTCATGTTCTGGTCGGCCGTCCACAGCCGGGCCTATGCGATGCTCGAATACGGCCTGGCCACCTTCGCGCCGATCACCGTCATCACCGGCGAGATCGGCGCCGGCAAGACCACGCTGATCCGGCACCTGCTGCGCGCGAGCCCGCCCGACCTGCGGATCGGCTTGGTGTCCAACGCCCATGGTGCGCGCGGCCAACTGATGCACTGGGTGCTTTCATCGCTCAATCAGGACGTTGAGGGATGGCACCCCTATGTGCACCGCTTCCGTCAGTTCGAGGCGTTCCTGCGCTCGGAAAAGGCGGCGGGCCGCCACACGCTTCTGATTTTCGACGAAGCCCAGAACCTGTCGGAGATCATGCTGGAGGAACTGCGCTGCCTGTCCAACATCAATTGCGAGAATGACGAACTGCTGCAGATCATGTTGGTCGGTCAGCCCGAACTGAACCAGATCATCACCCGCCCGCGCATGCTGCAGTTCGCCCAACGCGTCTCCGCCCAGTTTCATCTGTCCGGCATGACCTCGTCTGATGCGGTTGCCGATTACATCGCCCATCGTCTCAAGGTTGCCGGGACGACCCGTGAAATCTTCAGTCCGGAAGCCTGCGAACTGGTGTTCGCGGCGAGCCGTGGCGTTCCGCGGGTCATCAATCAGATTTGCGACTACGCCCTGGTCTATGCCTTCGCAGAGGATTCGACCGTGGTCGGTCCCGATCTGGTACGGCAGGTCATAGCCGACCGCAAGATCCAGTCGCTGACTTCTTCGCCCACGCCCGACCGCTAGCTCTGGGCAGGGCCCCGGCCGAAGCGCGCCGACCGAAGCTCACGACGCGCGCGACCGCTACTATCCATGTCAACCAACGTAAGGGATTCCGGCATGCGCAAGGTTCTCGTCGTTTATGGAACACGTCCCGAAGCCATCAAGATGGCGCCGCTCGTCATGGAAATCGACAGGTCACCGCATTTGCAGGCGGTAGTCGCCGTCACCGGCCAGCACCGCGCCATGCTCGATCAGGTCAACACACTGTTCGGCATCGTCCCGTCCTACGATCTCGACATCATCACGCAACGCCAGCGGCTCGAGGACATCACCATCCGCGTGCTCGACGGCGTGTCCACGGTCATCGCCAAGGAGCGTCCCGATGCCGTGCTCGTGCAGGGCGACACCACGACCTGTTTCGCCGCTGCACTTGCCGCCTTCTATCACAAGGTGCCGGTCGTCCATCTCGAGGCAGGTTTGCGCACGCGCAATCTGTACGACCCGTTCCCGGAGGAACTCAACCGGCGCCTGACCACGCAACTGAGTGCCGTGCATCTGGCGCCGACCGCCAATTCCAAGGCCAATCTTGTGCATGATGGCATCGCCGATGACGATATCGTGGTCACTGGAAACACGGTGATCGACGCGCTGCTGGAAGTCGCGAGCCGCAATATCCCGGCCGCCAACTCCGATCTCGCCGCTATTGGCAACCGGCGCAGCGTTCTCATCACAGCTCACAGGCGCGAATCCTGGGGGGAGCCGATGGCCCGCACCGCGCGCGCCATCGCGCGTCTGGCGAAGGCGTTTCCGGAGACGGTCTTCCTGCTGCCGGCGCATCTCAATCCGGTTGTCCGCGACATTCTCCTGCCGCCGCTGGCCGGTCATGAGAATGTGCTGATCACCGCGCCGCTGGACTACAGCGATTTCATCCGCGTCATGCATGATTGCGCGATCGTGCTCACCGACAGCGGCGGCGTGCAAGAAGAAGCGCCTACATTCGGCAAGCCGGTTCTGGTGCTGCGTGAAACGACGGAGCGGCCGGAGGCCGTGGTCGCCGGCACGGTCAGGCTCGTGGGCACCGATGAGGAGCGTATTGTGCGGGAAGTCAGCCTGCTTCTGTCCGACGCGGAGGCCTATCGCAGCATGGCGCTGGCGGCCAATCCCTATGGCGACGGTTATGCGTCGTACCGGTCGGTGAAAGCCATCGAACACTTCTTCGGCTTGGGCGAACTGGCCGACGAGTTCGCCCCAGATGTCACGCTCCGCCGCGAGCGCTCAGCGCCAGACGCCGCGCGTGTCATAAGCGACTTTGCCGCCTAGACGGGTATGGCGGATTGCCTTGAAGGGCTCGTGCTCCACCAGGAGCACGACGATATCGGCGCGGTCGACCGCCTGATGCACACCTTCCAGCTTCACATTGGCCAGATCAGCCAGCGTCTTCGGCACCGTATCGACGAACGGGTCGCAGACCAGGATGTCGACCTCGGGCAGGGCCTTGGCGATGAGTTGCACCACTTCGATAGCAGGGCTTTCTCTGATGTCGTCGACATTGGCCTTGTAGGTCAGGCCGAGGCAGGCAATCGTCGGTGAGCGGAAGCGCTGCGCCTTGGCCGCCACCTGATCGGCGATGTGGTGCGGGATGCTGTCGTTGACGTTGCGCGCAGCCCGGATAAGCGGCGAGATATGCGGCGCGGCCGAAATGATGAACCATGGATCGACGGGAATGCAGTGACCGCCGACGCCGGGGCCTGGCGTCAGTATGTTGACGCGCGGATGCCTGTTGGCGAGCTTGATCACTTCCCAGACATCGATATGCAACGCCTCGCTGATCATCGAGAGCTCGTTGGCGAAGGCGATGTTGACGTCGCGATAGGCGTTTTCGACCAGCTTGGCCATTTCAGCACTTGCCGCATCGGTCAGCAGGATCTCGCCCTGGGCGAAGACGCGGTAGATGGACGCCGCGCGCTCGGCACAGCGCCGGGTCAGGCCGCCGACGACACGATCGTTGGTGATCATCTCGATCATGATGCGCCCGGGCAGCACCCGCTCCGGGCAATGGGCGATGAAGACATCGGCATTGGGTTCGCCGTCATGCGGCATCTTCAGGTCGGGACGAAGTGCGCCGATCCATTCGGCGATCCGTGCCGTCGTTCCGGGCGGGGAGGTGGATTCCAGCACCACGATGTTGCCCTGCCGCAGGCGTGGCGCGATCTGCTCGGCCGCTGCCTGCACATAGGACAGGTCGGCCGTGTGGTCGCCGTTGAACGGCGTGGGCACGGCAATGATGTAGGCGTCGGCTTCCGGCGTTTCGCTGGTGGCCTTGAGCCTGCCCATCGCCACCGCGCCGCTGACGGCGATTGCCAGATCCGGTTCCACGAACGGCACTTCGCCGCGCGACACCGCCTCGACGATCCGTGGATTGATGTCGACGCCGATCACCTCGACCCCTCGGGTTGCCAGCACGACTGCCGTCGGCAGGCCGATATAGCCCATGCCGAGGATCGCCAACCGCCCGTTGAAAGCAGTATTCATCGCATTGCTCCGTTGTATGGATAGGTCTTGAGCCTAGTGCAGCAGGCCGCGCCTGCCGCTTGGAAAAGCTGTCCGGCTTGTCGTCTTGAAGGCTCGCGTTGGAAACACCAGCTCGCGCGCCGTCATGTAGAGGAAGGCCGTGTTGGTGGAGAGATAGCGCCACCACAGCCGCCGCGGCTCCTGCAGAACGCGATAGGCCCATTCCATGCCCAGCCGCTGCCAGCGCTCCGGCGCGCGGGCCGTGATGCCGGCCATGATGTCGAACGATCCGCCGACCCCGTGAAGGATTGGAACTCCAAGCGAAGGGCCATGGGTGCCGAGGAAGATTTCCTTCTTGGGCGAGGTGATGCCCAAAAACAGCATGTCGGCGCGAGAGGCTTTGATCTCGTCGGCGATGTCGTGGCTTTCGGCTGTGCTGAAATAGCCGTGGTGGCTGCCGGCGATCCTGAGCCCCGGGAAGCGTTGCTGCAGCCGTCGCTCCATTTCCGCCAGCACATCCGGCTTGGCGCCGAGCAGATATACCGAGCGCCCATCCTGATGGGCGAGCGCCAGAAGCTGCTCGAATAGGTCGATGCCGGTAATGCGTTGCGGCAGTGGCCGGCGCAGCAGCTTGCTGGCCCAGACGACCGATTGGCCGTCCGCCAGCATGATGTCGCAATCCATCAATGAATTGCGCAACAACGGGTCCTTGTGCAGGTTCACCACCTTGGCCGCGTTGAGCACGCCGAACAGAATCCTGCTGCGCGTGACCAGTGCCGTTCGGCACCGGTCGATCACGTCTTCCATGCGCATGGCATCGAGATGGATGCCGAACAGCAGATGTCGCTCCGTCTTCATAACGCCCCCCAGGTTTCGGTCATGAAGCGCCGACGGCCGGCCTGTTTCGAAGCTGTTCGACGGCGCCGCCGCCCAGCCAGCCATAGAGCATCCAGCCGAGTTCATAGGGCCGGCACTCATAGTCGATCTGGTTTGGCGGAAACATTGTATCGAGGCCCGGCGCACGCAGACCACGCCGCAGCGCAGTGGTGGCCGCCGAAATCGCCCGTACCGCCTTCTTCGATTCCCGACGTGCGACCTTGCGCCAGATGACGTTGTGGGTCTCGTCGACCATCGTTTCGGAGACTTCCGGGTGCCGGTCGAGCCAGGACAGGCCCTTGATCATCGCATCCATGTAGTCGCTCCCGCCCGCTTCCCGCAGGTCGAGCAGAGCCATGGGACCCATGGCATGCTGATGGACGCTATAGACGGGATAGCCTTCGACGACGCTGCCGTCGCGAATATCGTAGTGCCACCACCATTGCCCGGCATCGCCCTGCAACTCGCAGATACGCGCAGCACACGCTTCCGCCGCGCCCAGCGCGGCACGGTCGTTCTCGGCCACGAACAACCGCGAAAGGCCCTGAATGGCATAGACCTGATCGGCGAAGCAGCCGATATGCGCCCGAAGGCGGCCGAGCGAGGACGCGGGCAGGCGATGCGGGAACAGACCCGATTCCGCCTGCGCCTGCAGAAGCCTGTCGCGCGCGAGCCGCGTCAGTTCGGCCGTATCGCCCAGATTCCGCGCTCCCACCGCAGCCAGAAGCGTCCAGGCGCAGTCGACCGTGGCTATGGGCTGGCCCGACCGCAGCAATGCCGTCAGGCGGCTGATCAGCGTGCCGGCATAGATGTCGGCCGCTTCCGCCGCCGTCCAGGCGGCCAAGGCGATGGCGCCTGGGTCTTCCGAGGTTTCAGCGCGCGCCACCGTTCCGTTGACGAGGTCCAGCGCGGTGCGTCCGCTCAGGATGGCACGTTGCTCCTCGACATCGAGGCAGGACAGCCCGAGTGCCACATTGATGGCATAGCGCAGGCTGTCGCCTTCGGGCCTCACCTCCATGCCGTCGATGATCTTGACCGCCCGCACCGTGTGGGCGAACGAGCCGTGCCTGTGCATTTGCGGAAGTCCGCGTTTTGACAGGTCGAGCAACTGGTCGAGCCGCACCCGCATGGCGGGCGATACGGCGCCGAGCGCCTCGCGCCGGCAGAGCGGCGCCACCTCAGGAGGCTGGAAGATGCCGGGACTTTCTTGAGCGATGCTTTCCAAGGGGAATCTCCTTGTCCCTTCGAGTTTGGGCCATGGTCAGATGCTAGGAAATCTGCCCGAATAAGCCATTTCCCTGAAAGGATGACCGAGGTTGCAGGCCAAGGGAGGATAACGGTTCGATCTACTCCGTTGGGACTAATCCGCCACCAAATGACGTCCCTGTACTGACTTAAGGAGCGTATCGCCTACGCCGCGATCATCGTTGCGGGCCGTATGGCGGTCGGCGACTATCCTCGCAAACGCTGCGGCAAATACTTGCCGGTCCAGGGGAGAGATGATCGTGAACACCTCCGAAGCCAGTGCGGCGCTGCTTTTGCACGATGCGAAGGTCATCTCTCTGTCCGAGCGGGTGCCGGCCAGTTTCTCGCCCTTCGCGGTTGTCGTCGTGACCTACAACAGCGCGGCGGTGCTTGAGGGGCTGCTGGATTCGCTGCCCTCCGGGCTGGCTGGCGCTGGCGATTTCACCGTCTACATCGTCGACAACGATTCGCATGACGAGTCCGTCAGGATCGCAGAGGCGCATTCGGTACGGCCGGTGGTCATCCGCATGGGGCGAAACGCCGGCTATGCCGCAGGGATCAATGCCGCTTTGGCGCGGCTTGACCCGTTGGCCGATGTGCTGATCCTGAACCCCGATATCCGGCTGCATCCAGGGGTGGGCAGGGAGCTTCGCTGCCGGCTTCAAGATCGCGCGATTGGCGTTGTTGTTCCGAAGATCATGAACGATGACGGCAGTCTGAACCGTTCGCTTCGCCGCCAGCCTTCCGTCGTTACCGCCTGGTCGGACGCGCTTTTCGGCTCGAAAGTCGCCGCGCGGTTCAACCTGGGTGAGGTCGTCGCGGATGCGGCCGTCTATGATCGGGGCGGTGCCGCCGAATGGGCGACCGGCGCAATCCTGATGATTGCCGGCCACGCCCGGCAGCTGGTGGGCGACTGGGACGAATCGTTCTTCCTGTACAGCGAAGAGGTCGACTACCTCGAACGCATCCGCCACAGCGGCCTATCGGTTTTCTACGAGCCGCGCGCCAAGGCGGTCCATATCGGCGGAGACTATCAGGACAATGCGTTTCTCTCGGCGCTGATGACCCGCAACAGGATCCGCTACCACCGCCGCCACCATGGAGCGCTCGCGACGGCATTGTTCAGGCTGAGCATCATAGTCGGCGAAACGATGCGCTTCACCCTCGGCCCAGGCCATCGCGCGGCGTTGCGGGCAGCCATCGGTCCTATCGAGTGGTCTGGGGTCGAAGGCCCGGCCTCAACGCGCGATCTGGCCGTATAACGAATCCATCCGGTCCAGCTTGGCCGTCCAGAGGGCCGTGTCCGTCACATGCGCATGGGCTGCCTTGCCCATGTCGCAGCGCAACTTGCGGTCAGCCGCCAGCCTGCGGATGGCACTGGCCAGATCGCTCGCAAGCGCCTCCGGCGTCGACACCGCAAGTTTGATCGCGCACCGGTCCGAGGTCGCGCTTCCAGGGCCGCCGCGGTCGACGACGATCAGCGGCAAGGAAAATCCCATGGCTTCCAGCGCCACATTGCCGCCGGGCTCGCGATAACTCGGGAAGGTAAAGATGTCGGCCTGACGATAGAAGTCGCGCACTTCCGGCTTCGATTTCCAGCCATGGAAGAAGACGCGGTCGGAAATGCCCAGAGACCTAGCGAGATTTTCGCATTCGCCTCGTTCCGGACCTTCGCCGACGACATCGAGTACGACATCGACGTCCTTGATCAGGCCCATGGCGCGGACGAGATCGCGCACGCCCTTGGTGCGGACCAGCCGTCCGACATAAAGCAGGCGAACCGGCCCGGTTCGGCCCGATCTGTCGATGGGCGGCGGAATGTCGTCGAGACCCGTCTCGCTCATGATCTCGAAGCGGCGCAGCGGCACCTCCGCGAGCTGACGTTGCACATAGTCGGCGATGCCCAGAACACAGGCGGCGTTGCTGTAGGTAGAGCGCAGCATCGGGTCCCAACGCAGACGATAGCCGTCCAGTCCGCGCAGCGCCACATACCAGCGCCGGCTCGTATCCTCGCCGGTAAAACCGGCCGGAGACGACAGCCCGCCGCCGACAGGCCCCATCAAAAAGGGTATGCCCAGGCCGCTTGCGGGCGAGGGGTAGCGCATGGCGACAGGCACAGGCTGATGCACCAGATCGAAGCGTTCGCCGCGCGCAAGCGCTTGCTTGATCCATTTTCGGGCGCGGAAATAAAACGGCACATAGCCGGGCTTGAGCATGCTGTTGAAGCGTTCGGCGCGGCCAAGCAGCCGCGGTTCGGTCCATTCGATGATCCGCATCCCGTCGAGCTGCTCTCGGGCCGGACGGGCGCCGCGCTTGTGATAGGTCAGCAAGGTGACATCGTGCCTCGCTGACAGGCGCTCAGCCCATTGGTGGGCGACCCAGGCCTCGCCGACATCCTCGCCATTGCAGGTCGGCGCGATCAGCAGGAGTTTCATGATACGGTCGAAGCCTTGGATTTGCCGCGACGCCAGCTTGCCTTGAGCCGCTGCCCCCAGTCGGATTTTTCGAGGAAATGCTTCGCCTTGATGTTGATGTAGGAGAGTGCCGACGCGGCCATGACGACGCAGACCGGCCATGGGCGCGGGGCTGCGATGAGAATTTCCTGTTCGGTGCGGGTCCGATGGCCGAAGGACGATTTGTATTCGGCGTCGCCTTGTCCGTAATCCAGGCAGAAAATCGCCGGGTCGGCGCAGATATCCTGCAGCATCCGGAACATGGTGATGCGGCCGACGGAGTCTTTGCCGAAGTCTGGATCGAAACCTGGCGTGCCGATGAAGAACGTGCCGGCATAAGCGGTGCCGTTCCAGAACGAGATGGGCCTGTCACCGATATAGAGCATCCAGCAATGATGCCACCCCTTACGAAGGCCGAGTTCTATCAAGGCGCGGTTCATCGGCGTGTTCATGAAGCCGACGCCGAGCCGCCGCTGATAGGACTTGGACGCGACCGTCTCCATGTCCCGAAAGAGCTCTTCGGCCTCTGCCGGCTCGCGAAAATGTCGAATGCGAACGGCGTCGCCATATTTCTCCGTGAGCAGCCTGTCCTGCTTTCGCCAGGTCGCGCGCGTCTTGTTGGAACGGCCTTCAAGAAAGATCTCCAAGGACTCGGGGATGTTGGATGTCCAGTGCACCGACTTCGGCAAATGGTGCGCCTTTCGCATCCACGGTACCGCCACAAGCGCGGCACGGTGCAGCGTCCCATGGGAATCGACGTTGCGCATCAGAAGAAGGTCGGCGTCGCCACGGTCGAGCGACTGAAACAGATGCGACAGAATCAGCTCTTCGTCGGCGCGGTTTTCGGCACCGAGAATACCCCCGAACGTTGCCACAAGGGCGCGCAGACGAGGCCGCCACAGCGTGCGATAGCCCAGGCGGAAGGGGACGGGCAGGTTCTCCAGCCGCGTTATGGCCATGAGGCTGGGCAAGCCCTCGCGCTTCAAGCACACCACATGCGGACGGATGACCTGATCGGCATATCGGACGACGGTGAGGAAATAGTCGAGCTGGGAGTCGACTTCGGTGGCGCCCGTCGCCTCCCATATGTCGCGCAGCGCTTCCACGTCTTCAACTGTCTTAGCGACGATCAACTGCTGCCGCACGGGCCGCGCGGTGTTGAACTCCCCATGACTTGGAACACGCTCGAGCATCTGGTTTCCCCGCGAGGCTTCCCTGAAAACTACGCTAGCGGCGAGCGGGCGAACACCGCTGCGAATGGTGGTCGCGGACGTAGCCGGATCGGCAATTAGCGGTACGCCCGTCTCCCGCCGCTTAAATCCGCTTCGACGCTGTCGCCCGCGCGCATCGCCTTGCGCGTTTTAAGCGCCGCCGGAACACTGTCCTTGACGTCGAGGATCCAGCCGCCGCTGCCAAGCAGAAACAGGAACAGCACATAGGCGGAGTTCCAGAAATAGACCGTCCAGCCGACCATGAAGAAGCCGGTCATCGAGATCAAAAACGCCATCCGATAGGCGGATGCCCGATCGTCCAGCCCCTTCTTCATCGCTACCGTGATAAACATGGCGAAGAAGCCCGACATCATGAAAAAGCCTGCCAGAAAGCCATGTCGGACCGCATCGACGATCCAGAACATGTCGATGCTGAACGACATCCAGTCCGGCCGCTCCCATTCGTTGAAGCCGACGCCGAAGAGCGGGTTGTTCATCACCGACTCGGACCCGAACCGCCAGATCGCGACGCGAAGCCAGGCCGACGATTCGTCGAAGGAGAAGTAGGAGATGAAGATGACCGGCACCGACCGGTTCGACAGCAGTTCGGCCGAAACAGCGGCCAGAGCGACGAAGAAAATCAGGATCTTCCAGCGCGCTGCGATGCTGCGCATCACCCAGTTCCAGCCCATCAGCATGATCTGCGCCGCAAGCGCGGTAATCGGTCCTGCCGACAACGACAGAAATGCCGCGAGACCGACAAGACCGGTGGGCGTCCAGCGGCGCAGGAGGCTTTTCTGATAGCCCAGCACGATATGGGTCATCGCCAGGATGCAGCCGCAGCCGACGCCGAACAGGATAGGATGCTCGAAGACGCTCTGCACGCGCCGCAAGCCCCAGCGCGGTTCCATGTCCACCGGCGGTGGTGTCGGCAAGATCTTCGACAGCACCTCCATCAAGCTGTTTTGGCCCGAAACGCTCTCCAGAATGGCGAAGGGCAGCAGGACGAGCACGACCTTGAACAGCAGGCGCACCATGGCTTCGAAATCGTCGGCGCTGCGGATGCAGCAACGCGCCAAAAGATAGGCGCCCATCGTCTCCATGAAGATGATGCCGGCGGGTTGGATCGCGAAGGCGAAGCCGTGAATGGCGATGATGGCGATGAAACACCATAGGCAGTAGCAAACGAGCAGCAGGTCTGCCAACCGGATCGGCCCGGCCTTGCCCCGCAACCAGCCGACCAGCGAGGGCACAAGCGTGGCGAGAAGCACGAAGCGGTAGACCGACATGCGCACTGGGCCGATTGCGATGATCCAAGGCACCGGTAGCGATATGATAAACAACACCGCCGCCCAGTGCAGATGCCGGGCGTTGGTGACGGTCGCCGCGGTCCGCCCCGCCATGCGGCGGATGGGGCCTCCGGACTGAGCGGTCGCGTCGGCGTCGGACGGGCGTTGGTCGACCAGCCGCGCGCGGCGCATCGCGCGTTCGTTGAAGCCTGCCGTCCCTGCCGGCTGTATCGCCCGCGCGCGCATTCTCTGATCTCCTTGGCGGTTCTGCCGCAGCCGACCATCATCGCTCGGGCCGCACGAATGAACCTGACCGTTGGGCCATGCCTGTCCTCATTTTGTGGGAGGTTCCTACCCCTTGCGACCCCCCCGGTGGTCATGGGACGCTCTTGCCGACAACGACTTGGGACTCCGGCACCTCGAACGCTCGGCACCGCTATGGCTTCCATCTCAGGGCATGAACCCATCAGTCTCGCTGCCGCCGCCCGGCGCATGCGCGCGCTGTATCGAAAGCTGTCGGACAATGCCGAACATCGCCAGCGCGGCAGGCTTGTCGCCAGTATCGTTCATGGTTCGCGGAGCTCGACGCCAACCGTCTATTTCCTGACGCCGGACTTCGACAGTCCCGCCGGCGGCATTCGTGTGATTTACCGGCATGTCGACATTCTCAACGCAGCAGGCATAAACGCCCGGGTGCTGCACCAGAAGCCCGGCTTCCGCTGTACCTGGTTCGAGCATGAAACCAAGATCGTCGATGTGGGCCATGCCACAATTTCGGAAGGCGACCTGTTGGTCGTCTCCGAACTCGAAGCGGAGCTGCTGAAGCGGCTGCCTTCCGGCACGCGGCATGTCATTTTCAACCAGAACAGCCATCTCACCTGGCAGCGGGCAACCACGCCGTTTCCGTCTTCGCACGGTTACAATCCTGATTTGGTCGGCGTCGTCACCGTCTCCGATCACAACCGCGACATGCTGCGTTGCCTGTTTCCGGGCTGCTTGATTCATCGCATTCACTTGAGCATCGATCCGCTTGTTTTCAGGCGTGGAATAGATCCTGCGCCTCGGCGCATCGCCTATATGCCGCGTCGCGGCCGCGACGATGCCCGGCAGGTGTTTGAGATGCTGAACGGGCGCGGCGCGCTCGACGGTTGGGAGCTTTGCGCGCTCGACCGGCTCAGCCATGCCGCCGTCGCCGAAAGACTGCGCGAAACGCGCATCTTCCTGGCCTTCACCTATCAGGAGGGGTTCGGCCTGCCCGCCGCCGAAGCGATGGCTTGCGGCAATTACGTTATCGGTCACCATGGCTTTGGCGGGCGGGAGTTCTTCAAGCCTGACTTCAGCGCCACCGTGGCGGCCGGAGACGTGCTCGGTTTCGTCCACGAGATCGAGGCGGCGGTCGTGCACGACCACGAAGATGCGATGTGGTGCAGGGATCGTGGACGCAAGGCGTCAGAGTTTATCCATGCCGAATATGCACCTAAGCGTGAGCGCGAGGATGTCACCGGCCTCTATGCCGAAATGCTCGGTCTGACGACCGCACATGAGCAGGCGGTCTACGCTTCGGCTTCCTGATTTTAAGCAGTATCATGGTCTCAGCAGACCCCGGTGCGACACCATTTGCGCCAGGCCAACCGATCCTGCTGGCGCCGGATCTGGGCATGGCCATGCCCGAGCAGGGTGGAAAGCGCGCCGCGTTTCTCGCCGGCGAGGCTATCCAGCCGACGCCATGCCCGGCTCGATACAATATCGGGATAGAGCTCGCGGGCAAAGTCACCGTACTCGCCTACCCCGTCGGGGGTAGCCTTGCCGGTGTCGATCAACTGGCAGGCGTGGCGCAGCGCCGTCATTGCCAGGCTTCGCTGCGCGGTTTCGAGAAGATAGGCTGCGCCGGGAACCTCGCCGGCCTCGGCTGAAAAGGCGGAGACAAACGCGTCACGCCGCGCCTTCAGGTCGAACAGGAAACCGGAATAAACGGTTCGGTGCATGTTCTGGGCATGGACCCGGTAATAGGCCTGGTCGGAGCCATTGACGCGCCCGATGTCGGAAATGGCGGCTACCCGCAGCCACAGTTCCATATCGGCGGAATGCGGCAGAGACGCCTTGTAGCCGCCAAGCCGTTGCTGGATGCCCATGCGCATCACCACCTCGGGGCAGAGGATGAAATTTCGCCCCGCGCTGCATGTGCTTGCGATCCAGTCCTGGCCTCGCCAGAGGCTCCAGCCGGTATCCTCGGTGCGGGCAGGGGGAAGATCGTCGCCATAGACCGGCATCGCATAGCCATAGGTCAGGCCGACCGAGGGATGGAAGTTCATCAGCGCCGTGGCGCGCGAAAGGCAGCCGGGCGTCAGCAGGTCGTCTGCCGAGAGCAGCACGAAATAGTCGCCTTCGGCCTGCTCGATACCCTCATTGTAGGTAGCGATATGCCCCTTGTTCTGGATATGGCGGATGAATGTGACTCGCGCATCCCGTTCCGCCAGCTCGCGGCAAACCTCGGGCGTATCGTCCGACGACTGGTCGTCAATCACCAGCACGCGCACGTCAACGCCCTCCTGCGATAGAGCGCTGCCAACACATTGGCGCAGATACCGGCCGTAATTGTAGCAGGGAATGACGACCTGAACGGTGCTCTTCATGCCGGCACTCCGGGCCGGGCCTTTTCGGCAAGGGCGACCTCCATCAAAAGGCGTCCGAGCTTTTGCGTCTGGGTGGCTGCATCGTGATGGGTGACGGCGCGGTTTCTGGCTGCGCCACCCATCGACCGGCGCAACGAAGCATCCGAGGCCAGCCGTTGCATCGAGGTTGCCATGCCGTCCAGGTCGCCGGGGCTAAGCAGGAAGCCTGTTTCGCCGGGAACGACCTGATCGGCTATGCCGCCGATCCGCGTCGCCACGACTGGCAGGCCGCAAGCCATCGCCTCGATGATCGACACGGGCGATCCCTCTTTGATCCGCGAGTGCTGGATGAACACGTCGTGTTTGGGAAGCTGTTCGGCAAGCCTGGCTTCGTCGATGAAGCCGTGGAAGGTCACTCTGCCCCTTATGCCGAGCTTGTCGACCAAGGCCTTCAGGGCGTCGCGTTCCACCCCGTCGCCGAAGATGCTCAGCCGCGCCTTTGGGTGCTTTGCTGCGACCCGCGCAAAGGCAGTGATGGAAACGTCGCAGCCCTTCTCCTCCGAAAGCCGCGAAACCATCACGAAACGCAGGAGGTCGTCGGGTTTTTCGGGGATGGGCTGAAAGATATCGGTCGGCGCGCCGCAGGGAATGTAATGGATTTTGTCGGCTGGCATGCCGTGCTGAATGAGCCAGTCCCTCTCCGCATGAGTGACCACCACCACGGCGGCGAAGTCGTCGATGCAGCGGTAAAGGCTCCAGCGATACCAGCGATTCGCGATGAAGGAAAAATCGCCGTGGAAATAGGCAACCACAGGAATGCCGGCTTCACCAGCGGTGGGCAGAAGCCGCATGGCGATGTCGCCGAAATTGCACAGCATCACATCCGGCCGGTCACGCCGGAACAGCTCCCGCAGCCGCATCCGCTCGTCGCCGATGGCGGCATAGAAGCTGCCGTTGAAGATCGCGCGTGAGCGGTAAAGCCAGCGGCCGTCATTGTGATAGGGCGCAAGCTTTCCCGGTATGAGATGCTCGCGCACGTCGGGTGTCGGCTGGGTGTCGGCGTTCTGTCGTTCCCAATAGACGATCTCCTTGCGAAAGCCCTGAAAGCCCACGACCTGCCGCCACATCCAGGGTTGGCCGGCCGCGCCGAAGACACGGGTCGCAATCATCAGTTTGGGCTGCCTTACGGCGCGCGGCATCACGTTCATCGTCGGCCTGCTCCGGGACTTCGCCGGGCTCGGGCTCCGGCAGTGCATCGATTGTGTTCGAGAAAGTCATAGACCAATGCGCCGCGCTCCGAACTTTAGGCTTAAGAGGTTGGCCCGGGGTAGGGGCAGCAGGCAGACCGTATTTTTTGGGTGATGCCGCCTCCGCAGGGGCACGATCTATATCGTCCGATCTATCCCTAAGGCCTCCCATGTCTAAGCCTTTCGGCGGGCGGCTTACCGCGTTTGCTTTGCTTTACTCGGCACGGGAAAAGCTCTCAGCTTGCCGTCAACTCCCGGCTTCAAGTCCACCATGCAACGGCGTCAGCGCCGACGTGTAGAAGGCAATGCCGGGGCCGATTGGGGGTTTGCGGAATGATTGCCTCGAATGTCGTCCTGGGTGAGGGCGTGGTCGTCCACCATCCGGATCTGGTCAACCTCTACGGATGCAGCATCGGCCCGGGCACCCGGATCGGCACCTTCGTTGAGGTCCAGAAGAATGCCTTCATCGGCAGGAACTGCAAGGTGTCCAGCCATTCCTTCATTTGCGAGGGCGTGACGCTGGGCGACGGCGTGTTCGTCGGCCATGGCGTCATGTTCACCAACGACCGCCACCCGCGCGCAGTCACCGCCGATGGGCAGTTGCAGACCGACGACGACTGGGCGGTTATCCCGACGATCGTCGGCGACCGCGCCTCCATTGGCAGCAATGCCACCATCATGCCGGGCATCACCATCGGCGAGGGCGCCCTCGTCGGCGCCGGGGCGGTGGTCACCCGGAGCGTCCCGGATTACGCAGTGGTCAGCGGCGTACCTGCCGTCATCGTCGGCCGGGCAAAAGACGCACCTCACAAAATCCACGTCCTGGAGAGCGTACGATGATCGGAATCGCCGTTGTCGGCTATGGTTATTGGGGCCCCAACCTCGTCCGCAACTTCGCCGAGGTGCCCGGCGCGCGCCTTGTCACTGTCTGCGACCTCGACCGCGACAAACTCAAGACCGTGCAGGCGCGTTATCCCGGCGTGTCGATCACCGACGACCTCGACGAGGTGCTGCGCAATCCAGCCATTGACGCCATCGCCATCGCCACCCCGGTCAGCAGCCATTTCCGCATCGCGATGAGCGCCCTCATGGCCGGCAAGCATGTCTTTGTCGAAAAGCCGATAGCAGCCTCCGCCGAGGAAGCTGAGCGCCTGGTTGACGAGGCGGCCAAGCGCCGTTTGGTGCTGGCCGTCGACCATACTTTCGTTCACACCGGCGCCGTGCGGAAGATGCGCGAACTCGTCACTGGCGGGCTCGGCGAAATCTACTACTACGACTCGGTGCGGGTGAATCTCGGCCTGTTCCAGCACGACATCAGCGTCATCTGGGATCTGGCGGTGCACGACCTGTCGATCATGGATTTCGTGCTGCCGTCGCGCCCCGTCGCAGTGTCGGCCACCGGCATGAGCCATGTGCCGGGCGAGCCCGAAAACATCGCCTATCTCAACCTGCTCTTCGACAACAACATGATCGCCCACATCCACGTCAACTGGCTCGCGCCGGTCAAGGTGCGGCGAACATTGATCGGCGGCAGCCGGAAGATGATCGTCTATGACGATCTCGAGCCCAGCGAAAAGATCAAGGTCTACGACAAGGGCATCACCCTCGGAGACTCTGCAACCGCCAAGGGCGACAAGGTCTATCAGGCGCTTGTCGGCTACCGCACAGGCGACATGTGGGCGCCGCATCTCGATGTTGCCGAAGCCCTCGGGCTGGAATTGCGCGAATTCGTCAAATGCATCGAACACAACGAGACGCCGATCGCCGACGGCCAGGCCGGCTTGCGTGTCGTTCGCATTCTGGAAGCCGCCAGCCTGTCGCTGTCCCAGCGCGGGCGGCTGGTCGAACTCGAACAGATGAGGCGCGTGGCATGATCCCCTTTCTCGATCTCAAGGCGCAATATGCCGGCATCAAGGCCGAGGTCGACGCGGCGGTGCTGAACGTGCTTGCCTCGGCGCATTACGTGCTGGGACCGGAGGTCGAAGCCTTCGAGCGCGAATTCGCGGCCTATTGCGGCGTCAAGCATGCGATAGCCCTCAACACCGGCACCAGCGCCCTGCATCTCGCCCTGCTTGCCGCAGGCGTCGGCCCAGGCGACGAGGTCATCACCGTGCCCTTCACCTTCGTCGCCACCGTGTCCGCCATCTGCTATACCGGTGCGACGCCGGTTTTCGTCGATATCGAGCCGGTCACCATGACCATGGACCCCGCCCAGCTCGAAGCGGCGATCACGCCCAGGACGCGGGCGATCATGCCCGTTCACCTCTATGGCCAGATGGCCGACATGGATCCGATTCTCGAAATAGCCGCGCGGCACGGCATTCGTGTCATCGAAGATGCTTGCCAGGCACATGGCGCTGAGTATCGCGGCAAACGCGCCGGCAGCATGGGCGCCAGCGGCTGTTTCAGCTTTTATCCGGGCAAGAATCTCGGCGCCTGCGGGGAGGGCGGCATCGCCGTCACCAATGACGACCGCCAGATGGAAAAAATCCGCATGCTGCGCGATTGGGGCCAGGAACGGCGTTACCACCATCTCCTGAAAGGCTTCAACTACCGCATGGATGCCATCCAGGGCGCGGTGTTGCGGGTGAAGCTGCGCCATCTCGAAAGCTGGACGGAAGCCCGGCGCGAACATGGCGGGCACTATACGCGGCTTCTTGGCCACTCGCGCCGCGTCACCGTGCCGGCTGAAGTCACAGGGCGCAGGCACGTCTATCACGTCTATGCGGTTCGAACGCCGGACCGCGACAGCCTGCAGCGGACGTTGCAGGAAGGCGGCGTGCAGACCAACCTGCATTACCCCATTCCGGTGCATCTCCAGGCAGCACATATCGACCTTGGCTACAAGCGGGGCGATTTCCCGGTTTCGGAAGCGGCCGCCAGCGAGGTGCTGTCGCTGCCGATCTACCCGGAAATGACGCCGCGCCAGGTCGAGAGCGTTGCCGCCGCTGTGGAGCAAAAAGCCTATGCTTAGCAGCACCAACGGCAAAACCCGCATCGTCGCCGCCGTCCACGGGCGCGCCGGGTTGGCTGAGGATCCCGACTATGAGCTCGGGCTATCCGAAATGCTCAGAGCCACCTATGGCATCGGCGGGCTTGTCGAGTTGCACGCACGTTTCGCTGCCGGCGACGGGCCGCTCGATACCATGATGCGCCGGGCTATCTGGCGCGCGCTTGCGAGACGCTGCGGCGCGGGGCTTCAGGTGGCAGGTGCTGCCGGGTTCAAGCATCCCGAAACGTTCGATATCGGCAACCGCGTCTTCATCGGCGCGCAGGCCTACATCCAGGGCCGGTACGACGGCACCTGCGTCATCGGCAACAATGTCTGGATCGGACCGCAGGCATTTCTCGATGCCCGCGACCTGGTCATGGAGGACTTCGTCGGCTGGGGCCCGGGCGCCAAGATCCTTGGGTCGGCCCACAGCGGCAGTCCCGTCGACGTGCCGATCGTGCGCACGGATCTCGAAATCAAGCCGGTGCGGATCGAGGCATGGGCTGACATCGGCACCAACGCCACCATTCTTCCCGGAGTCACGGTCGGCAAGGGCGCCATTATTGGCGCAGGTGCGGTGGTCACGGAAGATGTCGCGCCGTTTTCGATCGTGGCGGGTGTGCCAGCAAGATTCCTGCGCTGGCGAACGGATGCTGATGTGACGCGGATGACCCCGTCATGAGGAGGGCAATTTCATGCAAGACAAGCGCATTCTGATCACTGGCGGCGCGGGCCTCATCGGATCGCAAATCGCCGAACTGGTCGCCGGGGAGCGGCCGCGTCAGATCATCATTCTCGACAATTTCGTCCGTGGCCGCCGCGAAAACCTGCGTGACGCCATGGACAAGTTCCCGCTGACGGTCGTCGAGGGAGACATCCGTGACCGGGCCTTGCTGGCGCGCCTGTTTGCCGGCGTTGACACCGTTTTCCATCAGGCCGCCATTCGCATCACCCAATGCGCGGAAGACCCCCGCCTGGCTTTCGACGTGCTGGTCGGCGGCACATTCGACGTTCTTGAGGCGGCGGTGAACGCCAAGGTCTCCAAGGTCGTGGCCGCTTCGTCGGCCTCGGTACTCGGGTTGGCCGACACCTTCCCCACGACCGAAGAGCACCATCCCTATCACAACCGCACCATCTATGGTGCGGCCAAGACCTTCAACGAAGGGCTGTTGCGCTCCTTCGCCGATATGTACGGCCTGAACTATGTCGCGCTGCGCTATTTCAATGTCTACGGCCCACGCATGGATATCCATGGCGTCTACACGGAAGTGCTGATCCGTTGGATGGAGCGTCTTGCCGTCGGCGAAGCGCCGATCATCTATGGCGACGGACTGCAGACGATGGATTTCGTCCATGTCCACGACATCGCCCGCGCCAATGTCCTGGCGGCCAAATCGGACGTTACCGACGAGGTCTTCAATGTCGCCAGCGGAACCGAAACCAGCCTGCGCGATCTTGCTTTCATGCTGGGCAAGGTCATGGGCACACCCATGGAGCCCGTCTTCCTACCGGCGCGGGCCGTCAATGGCGTCACGCGACGCCTGGCCGACACGCGCAAAGCCAGAGTGATGCTGGGCTTCGAGGCCAGGATCCGGCTAGAGGATGGCCTTCGCGATCTCGTCAACTGGTGGCGCCGCGAACGCGCGCCGGTTCAGGCGGCGGCAGAATGAGCACTTCGTTGAAAACCGTACCCGTCGCCAGGCCCGTCCTCGATGGACGCGAGGTCTCCGCCGTCAGCCGCGTCGTCCTGTCAGGCTGGGTCACGCAAGGGCCGGAGGTAGCCGCCTTCGAGTCCGAGTTCGCCGACCTTGTCGGCGCGCCCTACGCCTGCGCGGTTTCGAACTGTACCACGGCGCTGCACCTGGCGCTGTTGGCGCTGGGCGTCAGCCCCGGCGACGAGGTCATCACCGCCAGCCATTCCTTTATCGCCACGGCCAACGCCATCCGCTATTGCGCCGCTACGCCTGTCTTCGTCGACATCGAAGCCCAGGGTTTCAACATCGATCCGGCCTTGGTCGAGCAAGCGATCACGACGAAGACCAAGGCCATCCTCTGCGTCCACCAACTCGGCATGCCCTGCGATCTCAAGACCATCGTCGAAATCGGCAGGCGCCATTCAATTCCGGTCATCGAGGACGCGGCCTGCGCTATCGGCAGTGAAATCCTCTGGGATGGACGCTGGGAAAAGATCGGCAAGCCGCATGGCGACATTGCATGCTTCTCCTTTCACCCGCGTAAGGTGGTCACCACCGGCGATGGCGGCATGCTGACCACCGCAAATCCTGAATACGACCGCGAGTTCAGGCTCTGGCGCCAGCATGGCATGAGCGTGGCCGACACAGTGCGCCACAGCTCCGCCAAGGTCATCTACGAAAGCTATCCGGAAATCGGCTACAACTATCGCCTGACCGATCTCCAGGCCGCCATCGGCCGAGAGCAGTTGCAGAAGCTGCCCGCCATCATCGCCCGCCGACGGCAGATCGCAGCCGAATACACCGCAAGGCTCCAGGAAATCCCTGGTGTCGAAACCCCGGCCGAGCCGGACTGGGCGCGCAGCAACTGGCAGAGCTACTGCCTCACGCTTCCGGCCGATTGCGACCAGCGCCAGGTCATGCAGGATTTGCTCGACCGGGGCGTTTCCACCCGGCGCGGCATTATGAACAGCCATCTCGAAGCCGCCTATGGCGACCCGACATCCTTCAGGCAGGGGTCAAGCCTCGTACGCAGTGAGCACGCCCAGTGCGGCTCGATCATCCTGCCTCTTTTTACCCAGATGGCCGAGGACGATATTTCCCAGGTCGTCGACGCGCTGCACGCATGCCTCGGCAGCACCCCGGTCATGCACGCCGCCGCGCAGTAGCACATCGAATATACCCCACTCCTACCTCCTCCCCACAAGTGGGAGGGGGACTTTTGCGCAGCATGACGCGCAACGGCAGAACCTTAAAACAAACGTTGGTGCAGGCGTTTCCCCCCCCCCTGTGGGGAGGGATCAGGGGTGGGGGTCAATCGTCGAAAGCGCAGCCTTCCGAGGCGATCCGCTCAGCCAGCCTCACATCAATCGCGCCATCCATGGCCTGATTGCCGCGGGAAACGTATCGGGCGGAAGCAACCGCGCAAGTTCCCTCAGAGCATACAATCCCGTCGCCGTGCTCAGGGCGAGACCCAGGGCGGTCGCGCTCCAGAATGGCAAGACCATGAATCCGCCGAACACCATGCTTGCGGCCGGCACGAAGATGAGTGCGAGGCGCAGGTTGAACCGAGACCAGCGGAAGCCGCTCAGCCTGCGTACTAGAAGATAGATCACCGTGCCGTGCCAGATATAGAGGCCGAAAAAGGCCATTGCCGCCCCCGGAAGGCCGAAGGGGCCAATGAGCAGCCAAACCAGGCCGACATGAACGGCCGCCGCCGCAACCTCCGTCCAGAAGAAGATCTGCCGCGCGCCCTTGGCGAGCACGATGAAGCCCATCGGCCAGGCCACGGCGCGCAGCATCATGCCAAGGCAGATCCAGCGCAGAAGGTCGACCGCAGGTTGGAACGCGGAGGAGTAGAAAGCCGTCATCACCAGTGGCGCCAAAGTCAACGTACCGACCACGCCAGGCCCGGCGAGAAGGATGCTGACCTGGATCTGCTCGTTGACCAGGCGGTTGCACTCGGCATCGTCATGGGCCGCCGCCGTCAGCCTCGGATAGAAATCCGTACCCATCGCCTGCAGGATGAAGCCGGCGTAAAGCCCGCCCAGCGCCCAGGCGGCTTGATAGAGACCTGCCGCGGCAAATCCCTCCTGCTGCAAAACGATGATCCGGATCGCATAGGCGGCTCCCACCGTCAGCAGACCGCTCGCCATGAAGACGACGCCCATCTTCAGAAGCGCGTTGGCTTCGGAGACCGTTTCTCGTGCGCCGACCGGGGAGGGGGCAAGCCTGACCTTCCGGGCATACCACCAACTCGTACCGGTCGAAATCACCGCCATCAGCACCAGCGATGGCACGATGCCTTCCGCCCCGAAAAGATAGATCAGCGGAATCCCCACGACGGTGCTGAACAGCGCAGCCAATATGTTCAGTGACGCGAGGTCTGAAATGCGCCGCATCCCCTGGATCAGCGCCGTCTGGCCGGCAGAGACCACGCGAAAGAAAACGGCCGCCGACAACAGCACGACGCCTGCGGCGTGCGTGTGGTTGCCAAAGGTGAGAGTGGCAATGGGAAACGCGAACAGCGCGAGCAGGAGTGCGCCTACCAAGCCGAGGATGAAGGACACGCGCCGCAAGGTGGTTGCGGTCTTCGCGATACGCGCTTCGTCCTCAGTGCCGGCGGCTTCGGCGATCTGGCGTACGCCGCTTGCCTGGATGCCCATGCTTGCAAGCGTCTGCGCGAAATCGGCGATCGAGGTGTAAAGCCCGATCAGGCCGACGCCTTCCGGCCCCAGGAGCAGCGCCATAGCTTTGTTGCGCAGAATGGCGAAGCCGATGGTGATGACCGACGACCCGCCGATCACGGCGGTGGATTTCAGGATCTGCGTGTAGGACTGGCTGCCGCGCGAGGCCCTTGCCGGAATATCGCGACCATCATCCACCGGCTGGACCGTCATGACGCGAAAGCCCCGTTCTTGCCGTTGCCGGTCATTGCGTGACGGTATTCGCAGACGCCGGCCGCTGCTCCGGCTTCGCCGCACCTGACGACATCAGCGCTTCCGGCGGCAGGCTCGACACCACCTTGACCACGTCGCCGGGCAGCAAAACCGTGGAATCGGAGGCGTCGAACACGCTTTGCGCCGGGCCCTGCGGGCGTGTGATCGTATAGGTGGTCTGGGCCTCTTCGTCATTTGCCGCCGTTTTGCGGCTGGAGGCCAAAAGGTCGAGCAGGAGCTTCTGCGTGACCTCCCTGTTCAGGTTCAGCTTTTCCAGGTTGGCTTGTTCGGCCTGCATCTGTGCGGCGATCTCGGTTTGCTGCCGATCGCGCAGACCCTCGAGATTACGGGTCGCTTCGCTGATGTTCTGCCGCGCCCGCATGATGGCCGTGATCTGGTCGAGCCGTTCGGCGCGGTAGCTCGCCAGGCTGCGTTCCAGATCGGACTGCCGCGAAGCCAGCGCGATACCTTTTTCGACCAAGGTCTTGATGTTGCCGAGGTCGGCCTCCGCCGTCTTGATGCTGACTTCCGCGGCCTTGATCTTTTCTTCCAGCACGCCGATCTCGGCGTTTAACAGGTCGCGCAGCTCGGCGAGCGACTTGGTCTGGCGCTCGATCTCATTGGCTCGCGACGAAAAGATGATCCGTTCCTGCGCCGTGATCTGGTTGACCTTGTCGGCCGGCGCCGTGCCGGTCAGCGAAGGGGGAAAGTCGATCTGTTGCGCGCCACTGCGCTCCGCTTCGAGACGCGCGAGGCGCACCTTGGTTCGGAGCAGGTCGATCTCGATGCCCTGGAGCTCGCCTACGAGCTGGATTTCGTCCTTCGAGCGCTGTTCGGAGCCGCGCAGTTCGCCACCGCCCAGCGCCACCGCCTTCAGGACGGTCAGCCCGGTGCGGTAGCGGTATTCGCCGGGTGCCGTAACGTCGCCGACGATGTAGATCGGCGGATACTCGACGATTTCCACCGTTGTATCCGGCCTGGTGACGAGTCCCGTCTTTTTCTGCAGGCGTGCGGCGATCTCGTTTGCGAGTCCGCTGCTGTCGAACGTACCGACGTCGATAGGCCCGACCACGGGCAGCACCAGCGTGCCGGCGTCCGACACGGTGAACTCTCCGCCCAATGCGGCCCACTGTTCATAGGCGCCCTTGATCGGCATCCATTGCAGCACGGTCACGCGCAACCGTGTCTGTGGCGCTATCCGGTCAGAGGCGCTCAGTGCCGGACCTGCCATACAGACACTGCCTGCAACGACAGCGCCCACGAGAAGCAGCCGCGCGAGTCTTTCCGTCGTGGTGAGGCGATACCGTGTCATCGATGGCTCCGTTCGAGCTGTTGCATGGGCGGTTGCACCGCCGGCAGTGGTGATCGCGTGGGCGAGAACCGGCAAGAGCTAGATAGCCGCCCGATTGCAATGTGCCGCTTTGCCGGATGCTTGATAAGATGACGACCTGGCAGAATGCTTCATTCAAACGATGTATGCGGCCACCATCCCCACCGCCGAAATGGGCAGCGATTGTGTGCCTCCGTGCCTCGCAGCTTACGCACCGCACGTCTGACGCAGGTTCAAAGAATCGCAGCCAATGCCTGCGCCGGGCTTCCGGAATCCGTGTGCAGCAGTCGCAAGCGGGCGCATTCAGTCTATGGAATAGGCTGGCACGCCGTTTGGATAGGCACCTCGCTCCCCGGTGTGCAGAAAATTCGCCCTAAAGAGTCGTCGATACCACCATTGCGCAGTCGCAAGCGCGGCGCGGCGGCACCTATGATGCGCATGCTTCGGCGAGTGCTGTACCAGTCGTCCGTGCGCCAAATCACGGAGGTTGATTTGACCTTGGCAGAGACTAGATCGAGACCGGTCGGCGACGAGAGCATACCGCAACAGCTTGTTCGCACGATACTCATATTAACCAGTTCGGGGACAGATATAGATGGCATAGCATCCTTGCTCGCAGCCTCCATCCCAGGGGTAGTCGTTCTCAAGATCAACGACCTTGGGGCGGCTTGCCGGGCATTCGAGTTTCCCGTCGGACTGATCATTATAGATTTCAAGTTGCTCAGGGCAGCCGAGACGGCCTCCTTGAGGTTGTCCAGCTTTCATCCCGATGCGATGGTCGCGCTGCTGGAACCGAGGGATCAGTCGCCTGACAGCTTCGTGCCGAAAGTGTTCGCATCGCGCTTGGTGCGCAGCGTGCTTCCCGCCAATCTCAAGGCAGGGATCATGATTTCCATCGTTCGCTTCATGCTGTCGGGCGGGGAGTATTTCTCCTCGAAGCTCCTGCGCTACTACGTCAAAAAGGCGGCGTTGGGCAGTTCCGAGGGCATGCAGGATCGCCAGTTTGGGGAGAGCGCCTTCTCGCGGCCCATGCAGGTCAGCGACCTCACGCGACGGGAGCTCGAAATCCTCGAACTCGTTTCGCGCGGCATGCAGAACAAGATGATCGCAACGCAGTTCAGCCTGTCCGAACACACCGTAAAGATCCATCTCCATAACATCATCAGCAAACTCGGGACCAGCAACCGGACGGAGGCAGCCGCGCGCTTCCGCGACTATAAGGCCGCCGCCGATTGAGCGGACGGTCACTGTATTCTCTCACCGCGCAACGCGGCGCTTTGGCCGGCTGCGCCGCTCCGTGGATGAGCTCGAAGAAGGCTGGGCACAGTATGCGGTTTCGAACCGGAGATGCGAAGCCGGCACCTTTGTCCGGCTCTCTCAGACAGGAAAATGCAAAACCCGCCACGATTGGTCTTGCGCCTGTCGGGCAATCTGGTATGACGGCCTCCGAAACGAGACGGGGCTTTGGCTCCATTGGCAGAAGACGCGTAAGCACTTTTGCACTACCGTCAAAGTCTTGTTCTTAAAGGCTTTTGGGGAATAGGTTAACGGTAGACCCACGGACTCTGACTCCGTTAGTCCTGGTTCGAATCCAGGTTCCCCAGCCACTTGATTTCATTGAGCTTTTTCTATTTTGCTTTGCGCAGCTCGTCCGGCTTGTGCGCCGCGCGCTTTCCGGACTTCTCACTCTCCACAATATATTGCGGATCGTCTGTCGATGCCGCGACCGTATGACCCTTGATGCTGGTGCGCGAGGTCTGCTTGCGCACAACCTTGCCCTTCGTCTCGCCCTGGCTCGTGTCCCAGGCCACCTTGTCGCCCTTGTCGAATGATTTCGGCACGGCGTCCTTCCTCTTATTCGATCACCGCGCAGGCCTGCCGGTTGCCGGCGTCGCCGGTCGGCTGGGTCTTGTAGTCGTCCTTGCCGCCATGGATCATCAGCGCCTTGCCGCGAATGGCGTTGTCGCCGTCGTCCAGCGTCACCATGGGGTTGAACACCTGCGCCTCAAGCTTGCCGTCCGCTCCGACGTGCTGGTTGGGCATATCGCCAGCATGTGGACCGTTGGCGGCGAGATAGCCGTGCTCGGCATTGGTCGGGTTGAAGTGCCCGCCCGCCGAATCATGGGCAGTCGTGTGGTCGCAGACCCCGGTTTGATGGACGTGGAAAGCAACCCACTGTCCCGCAGGGAGACCACTTATGGACAATTCGATCAGGACACCGCCCGGCGTTTGCGTCAGCGTCGCCTCACCGTTTTTCTCGCCCGACATGTTGATGAAATTGGCCTTGGCGGTTTCCTGCGCAAGCGCGGGCGCGGGCAGGGCGAGCAGCAGGCAAGCAGTCAGGCTCTTGAAGGACATGAGGTTTCTCCGATTCGGACGATTGATACTCTCATCCGAACCAGCGACACGGCGTATAGTTCCAGGCACGGTTATGTGATCGCTATCCACGCGTGCCGGAAAGAGATTTTCGCGATTTCAGAGTGCCTTGTCCAACGGCACCGGTTCAGGCGATTTGCCGCGCCGCCACCATTGCGACCGCTCGAAGCCGATCACGGCGATGAGTCCCAGAATGAACGGCACGATCAGATAAAACAGCCGGAAGACGAGCAGCGCGGCGATCACGGCATTGGGATCCATGTCGGAAAGGCCGAGCAGAAACACGATTTCCAAGACGCCGAGACCGCCCGGTGCATGCGATATCAATGCTGCCGAAAACGAAACCAGGAAGATGCCGAGCACCATGATGTAGCCGGGGTTGTTTTCCGCCGGCAGCGCGAAATAGATGATCGCGCCTGCCGCCAGAAGCTCCAGCGGCCCGACGATCAACTGGCGCGCAACGATCGGCAGGGCAGGGTATTGCAGGCGGAAGCTGCCTATGTTGAGCGGTCTCAGGCCGATCCAGCTGCCCAGGACGTAGAGTCCGACAAGGGTCAAACCCAGAAGGCCGAGCCCGACCGACATCATCGCATGCGTGCCTTCGATGAAGCGGCTGAGCATGTCGGGGACCAGCAGCAGCACCACCGCCGAGACGAGGATCGTCGAAATCAGGAAAGTCAGCGAGCACAACGCTACCAGAACGCCGACTTCCTGTCCGGTCAGGCCCTTGCTGCCATAGGCGCGATAGCGGATCACGGCCCCGGACAGGACCGAGCCGCCGATATTGTGAGCCAGCGCGTAGGTCGTGAATGAGCAGATCGTAACGAAGACCCAGGAGATTCGCCGGCCCAGATGCAGCAGCGCGATGTGGTCGTAGCCGGCCAGGGCTGCATAGGCGGCAATGGAGGCGAGGGCCGAAAGCAGCCAGGCGTGCAGCGGAATGGAGGTTAAGCTGTCCCAGACGTCATCGAGCGAAAGCCCGCGCCACTCGTGATAGAGCAGCCAGACCGAAAGTGCGACTGCTCCCAGGCCGATCACCGGCCAGATATAATCCTTTATCTTCATGCGCTCGTGAAGTGTCCGTTCCCAAACCTGTTTCCGGCGGGAGTTCATCTCCCGACGCATTGTCCCCGCAGTAGAAATGCCCCATCGCGGCGTTCGGTTCAACCCGGCCTGTTACAATGTGAAAACTTCCGTGCGCATAGACCCGCAGGAATTTCGATTGGGTCCGACTCGGGTCTTGGTGATTTCCGCTGCCGCTGCTACTCTGTCCTCAACATGGAACGATAATGCGCCTGCGGCGTCCGAAAGGTTCGCGCGGCGTCGGAAGGAATAAGAAGGTGAGACACCGCAAGTCCGGCGCCAGCGCGCCGGGTGCGGGCGTTACGGCTGCAGAGCAGGCGCCGCCGCGCGTCGGCTCTCGCCAGCGCCGCAGAAGAAAGTCCGCGTCTCAGCCCGGTGCTCCGGCACCGGCTCAAGCCGTCACAGACCCGCTGAAGCAGAAGAAGCGGCGCAAGCGTAGGCGCGGCCGAAAGGTCTTCGCCAATGGTGCAGCATCCGAGCGCCTGTCCCCCTCCGCTGCTGCCGCGCCTGTCGCGGCGGTTGAACGCTCGGCGGTGTCGCGAGATGCAAGGCCGGAAATCAAGCCCGCTTATTCTGATGACCGTTTCGAACTGCCGGTTTTCGCTGCGCTCGACCTTGGCACCAACAATTGCCGGCTGTTGGTAGCGGTACCGAGCCGGCCTGGCCAGTTTCGCGTCATCGATGCTTTCTCGCGAATCGTCCGGCTGGGCGAAGGGCTTTCGGCCAGCGGCCGGCTCAGCCAGCCGGCGATGGACCGTGCCGTCGAGGCGCTCAAGATATGCGGCGAAAAACTGCGCAATCGCAAGATCCGCAAGGCCCGACTGGTCGCCACCGAGGCTTGCCGCTCGGCTGAAAACGGCGCCGAGTTCATCGACCGCGTCGAGCGCGAAGCCGGCCTGCGCCTGGAAATCATCGACCGCCGCACCGAAGCCCGCTTGGCTGTCTCCGGCTGCGGCTCGCTGGTCGATCGCGGCACCAAAGGGGTCGTGCTGTTCGACATTGGCGGCGGTTCTTCCGAAATCGCGCTGATAGACGTCTCGTTGCAGCGTTCGCCGCGTCTGGCCAATCACATCGTTTCGTGGACCTCCCTGCCGGTCGGCGTCGTCTCGCTCGCCGAGCGCTATGGCGGCCGCGATGTCACGCCGGAAGTTTTCGCCGCCATGGTGGACGATGTCGCCCAAAGGCTGCAGGCTTTCGAGGGGCGTGATAAGCTTTCGCATCTCGTGTCGGGTCCGGATTTCCACCTGCTCGGCACCTCCGGAACGGTGACGACGCTGGCGGGCGTGCATCTCGATCTTGAGCGCTACGACCGTCGACGTGTCGACGGTTTGTGGATGGACCGCGACAATGTCGACAAGATGGTGGCAAAGCTGTGCGGCTGGAATTTCGACGAGCGCGTCGCAAGCCCCTGCATCGGCGCCGACCGCGCCGACCTGGTGCTTGCGGGCTGCGCCATTCTCGAGGCCATTCGCGTCACCTGGCCGTCAACGCGGCTGCGCGTGGCCGACCGTGGCTTGCGCGAGGGCATTTTGAGCGAATTGATGGCCGATGACGGCGTCTGGCGGCGTGACCGTCAAAGGGTTCAGACATGAAGAAGCCGGAAAAGCCAACCAGCGGGGCGCGTGTACTGCGCACCAAGATCAAGAAGAAGAGCGGTCTCAAGGAATCCTCGCGCCGCTGGCTCGAACGCCATATGAACGACCCCTATGTCCAGCGGTCCAAGGCCGACGGCTACCGCTCGCGCGCGGCCTACAAGCTCACCGAGATCGACGACAAGCACAAGCTGCTCAAGCCCGGCATGAAGATCATCGATCTGGGTGCCGCGCCCGGCGGCTGGTGCCAGGTCGCCGTCGCTCGCGTGAAGTCGACGGCGGAAGCGCCGCGTGTCGTCGGCATCGACTATCTCGAAATGGATGCCGTGCCAGGCGCAGTCATTCTGACGATGGATTTTCTCGACGACGAGGCGCCCGCGAAACTGGCCGAAGCGCTCGGCGGCCCGCCCGATTTCGTCATGTCGGACATGGCCGCACCAACCACCGGCCACCGCCGCACCGACCATCTGCGCACCATGCATTTGTGCGAAGTCGCGGTCGATTTCGCAATTTCGGTGCTCAAACCGGGTGGGCATTTCCTCACCAAGACCTTCCAGGGCGGAACCGAAAACGAGCTTTTGGGCCAGCTCAAGCGCCATTTCCGCACCGTGCAGCACGTCAAGCCGCCGGCCTCACGCGACGAATCGGTCGAGCTCTATCTCCTGGCGAAACATTTCAAGGGCAGGCAGCCGGGCATCGAAGACGCCGATGTCGAGCCCGAGACGGATCGGGAACAGGACGGGGAGTAGTTACTCCGCCGGCGCTTCCTCGGCGCGGTCGGCCAACCGGTGTCCGGAAATCGTATTGCCGGCATCCGACGGCAAAAACAGGAACCAGAACACCGAGAGCCCGGTGATGGCCGCGATTGTCAGGAACGAATAGGTGAAGGCGATCATGCTGATGCCTTGGCCGGTCAAAAGCCCGAACATCTCCAGCGCGCCGCCGCCCACTGCGACACCGATAGCCACCGAGGTTTGCTGCGCCACCGCAGCCATGGCGGTCGCTTGGCCGGTCTCCTTGGTGTCGATGTCGGAAAACACCAGCGCATTGGTGGAGGTGAAGAACAGCGAGCGCAGGAATCCGGCGCAAAACAGGATGCCGATCATCACCGTATAGGGTGTTTCGGGGGTAAAGAACCCGTTCAACGCGATCAGGAACGCGCTGACCACCGATGCGCTCGCCAGCACGGTGCGGAAACCGAACCACCGCAGCAACTGTGGTGCGATGAACTTCATGGCGAGCGCGCCGCCTGCCGACGCGAAGGTGATCATGCCAGACTGGAACGGTGTCATGCCGAATCCAAGCTGCAGCATCAGTGGCAGAAGGAAGGGAATGGCCCCTGCGCCGATCCGGTAGACATTGCCGCCGACGATCGCAGCGCGAAACACTTGCCGGCGCAGCAGCTTTAGCTCCAGAAGCGGGTATTGCGTGCGTTTGGCATGCCGGACGTAGAGTGCTGCGCTTGTGACGCCCAATGCCAGCGTGAGGATGCCGACAATGGGCGGCAGGGCCGGCAGACTGATCACTGAGAGGCCGAAGACGATGCCAGACGCCGCGATGCCCGACAGGAACAGGCCCTTGACGTCGAGCTTGTTGGCGCCCTCCGAGGGAATGTGGGGCAGGAAGATGCCGGACAGGACGATGCCGGCAAAGCCAATGGGCACATTGATGAGAAAGATCCAGTGCCAGGAGAAATAGGTGGTGATGAAACCGCCGACCGGCGGGCCGGCCAAAGGACCGATCAGGCCGGGGATCGTCAGCCAGGCCAGCGCCGAAACGAGCTGGCTCCGTTCCGTCGCGCGGACCAGCACCAGCCGAGCAATCGGTGTCATCATCGAGCCGCCGACGCCCTGCAGGAATCGACTTCCGACGAACTGCAGCAGCGAGTCCGATAGCGCGCACAGCACCGAGCCGACCATGAAGACCAGGATCGCGCCGCGAAACACCCGTTTGGCGCCGAAGCGGTCGGCCATCCAGGCGCTGATCGGAATGAAGATTGCCAGCGACACGAGATAGGCGGTCAGCGCCAGCTTAAGCGCAATCGGGCTCGTGCCGATATCGGCAGCAATCGCCGGCAGCGACGTCGCGATCACGGTCGAATCCATGTTCTCCATGAACAGGGCGACGGCGAGGATGAGAGGGATAGTGCGGTTCACGAAACTTCGGCTGATGAGTCTACGGCAAGGCGCGCCGTTTGTTATCACGGAATCACCGGCGGTCCTATGGTGCGCAAGACATCGTTGATGCCGACTAAGGTGTCGAGGAGGACCGGGTTCCACCCGTTCAACAATATTTGAACCGGCTGGTGTTTGCCCTTTCGCTGTGCTGCCCGACATTAGTTGCGAGTTGGGAAAACAAGAAGGATTGGCGATGGTTACGGTGGATAGGCGCAGTGCGTTCAAGCTTGGGCTCGCGGGTGCCGCGGGCGTGGCGATGTCACAGATCAAAATCGGCACATCTCATGCGCAGGCAGCAGCGTCGACTGAGGAGAACCCGGGCTTTTACCGGTTCAAGCTCGGAGATTTCGAGGTCATCAGCATTCAGGACGGTATTCGCGTCGCCGACGGTCCGCACCCTACTTTCGGCTCGGATCAAGAGGCGGCTGAAGTGGCGGCTCTGCTCGAAGCCAATATGCTGCCGTCCGACAAATTTGCCAACGGGTTCACCCCCGTTCTCATCAAGGCGGGCGATGACCTCGTGCTGTTCGATACAGGCTTCGGCGCCGCCGGCCAGGCCAATGGCCTTGGCAAGCTCAAGAGCCGCATGCAGGCGGCGGGCTACAAGCCCGAGGACGTCAGCATCGTCGTCATCACCCACATGCATGGCGATCATATCGGTGGCCTGATGGAGAATGGTGCGCCGGCCTTCGCCAATGCCCGCTATGTCATGGGCCAGACCGAATATGATTTCTGGACCGCCCCGGACCGCCTCTCCGGTCCGACCGAAGGCAATGCCAAGGCGGTTGCGGCCAACATCAAGCCGCTGGCAGAGAAAGCCACCTTCATCGGCGACAATGGCAGCGTCGTCAGCGGCATCACCGGCATCGCAGCACCCGGCCATACGCCCGGACATATGGTCTTCAACGTCGAGTCGGCAGGCAAGCGGCTCGTGCTCACGGCCGACACCGCCAACCACTATGTCGTCTCGCTGCAGAAGCCCGATTGGCAGGTGCGGTTCGACATGGACAAGGAAGCTGCGGCCGCCACGCGCCGCAAGGTTTTTGGCATGATCGCCGCCGACAAAGTGCCCTTCATCGGCTACCACATGCCGTTCCCTTCGGTTGGCTTTGTAACCGAACGCGACGGTGGCTTTTTCTACACGCCGGCGAGCTACCAGTTCGATATTTGAGACAACTGGACAAGATGCGGCCATTTTCCCTCTCCGGGGAGATGGCCGTTTCACATCCCAGGCGCGCCACAGCAAAGCCTAACCTTTAGAAACCGCTGAGGGAGCCGTCTTCTACTTCCCCGCCGCTTCAATTTCCTTTGCATAGCGCCGCGTTTCAGCGATGCGTTCCGGCGTCGCGGGATGAGTCGACAGAAAGTCATCGCTGCCGGTATCGCCGAGTTTTTTCTGCAGCAATTCGAAGAACCGCGCCACCGCCGCCGGGTCGCGCCCGGCCTTGTGCATCAATTCGACACTAAAGCGGTCGGCTTCGCGCTCCGCGCCGCGCGAATGGGACAGCGCCACAAGGGCGGCGCCTTGCGTCAGCAGATCCTCGGTGCCAGCGCCGATGTCGCCGCCGATCAGCATGATCAGCCCGGCGGTGCCTGCGGCCTCGTAGAGTTGGCGAAGGCTGTGCTCGTGGTCGACATGTCCGATTTCATGGGCGAGCACGCCCAGCACTATCTCGTCGTCGCTGCCGGCAAGTTCGACCAGTTCGTCGGTCAGTACCACCGTGCCGTCAGGTAGGGCGAAGGCATTCGGGCCGATCGAACCGCCACGTCGAAAATTGAGCGTATAGGCGGGACTCCCGGGTGTTTGCGTCTCCCCACGCGGCGTCAGAGCGCTCAGCTGGGAAAAGCCGTCGGACAAAGCCTTCCGCCGCGCCTCCGGCAGGGTGCTTTCGGCAAAGACCGAATTGTCGAGAGAGACCATCACGCTCTGGCTGATCGCTGTTGTCACCGCCGGCGGCGTCGCCCAAATCGCAACCTCGACCAGTGCCGGCACGGCGTAGCGGTAGATCGCCACGCAGAAGACGATGGTTAATAGCACGAACGCAATGAGCCGGGGTCGGAACTGCTCGAGCCCACTGACTACGCCGGCGGTGCGGCTGCCTGCGCCTCGAAGCAGCCTGTCGATGCCATCATTGTCCTTGGTTTCGAATACCGAGCCGTCGGGAAAGGTGACGCGGCGGGCAATCGACCCGATGCGGGCCGAGACATCCGCGTCACGCAAGGGAGCGGTTGCAAGCGTATGAGCTTCGGCGTCGAGTACGGCTGCGATGAAGGCTTCGTCGACCTCCAGCCTCGCTTCCTTGGCCCGAGCCTGGCCGGCCTCGCGCCACAGGCCGGTCAGCGCCGGCGTCTCAGAAGCCAAGGTCGAACCCTTCGACGTCGAGGAACTCCGAACCGGTCGCCCCACCTTCCGCGCGCAGGCCGCTGACATAGCTGTCGAGCGAGCCTGTGGTGTCGAGCCAGGTGACGACGGAAAGATAGCGCGCCATACGGATCGCCGCCCATGGCCGTGCAAGACCCAGTGTCATTACAGTGACGAACAGGTTGGAGAACCAGATCCACGCAAATCGCCCGCGATGGATCTGTGAGGAAAGCGCATGGCGACCGTCGATCACCGTCTCGCTGAGGGCGACGTTTCGTGTGCCGGCGCGGTAGAGCAGGGCGCTCAGCATGTACATCAAAGCGAGTGGGATGAAGCCGAGATAGATCAGACCGACGAGAACATAGATCGGGAAGCCATTCTCGTTGTCAGGATCGAGCCGGTCCAACACTCCTTCGGGCAGGAAGGCGCCGGCAAGATAGGCGGCCGCGATGGCGAGGGCGACCATGGCAATTGAGCCCAGCACGAAGACGATAGCCGGGAGCCACCATTGCCCGTAGAGCTTTTCGAGCCTGGGATCGCAGCTGATCGGTCGGTCGCCATAGCGCAGATTGCCCAGCATGTAGTTCCAGATCCACTGCGAGGCGAGCGGGGCAAGGAAGCCGAGCGTACCATAAATCAGCGCGCCGCCGAGGATGTAGGCACGGAAGGCACCCCAATAGCCGCCGGTGAAGTCGAAACGCACATTGCGGTAGGTCGTTACCCTGACGCTGAAACGCAGGCCGCGCATAATCAGCCATGGCACTGCGAAGATCGCGACGATGATGATGATGATGCCATAGACCGAGGCGACGGTCAGGATCACATTATAGGCCACCAGCAGGACCAGCACGATGATACGCCCGACAAGGATGCGCATTGGCTTGGCGTGATATTCAAAGGTGCCGCCGGCCAGATGTGTATTGCCATAGAAATAGCGCTGTCGCCGCACCTTGGCCCAGGCCGAATAAATGCCGAGCGTGACGATCGTCAGAAGCACGTTGACGATCCAGATACCGAAATATTCCCTGGCGGTGCCGGTAAAGGCGAAGGGCTCGCGTGTGACCGACGAGGGCGCCGCGGCTGGGCTGAGCGCCATCTGATCTTGGAAGGTTGCGTTCATGGAATCCGGCGGAAAGGCGAAGGTTCTTTGCGCTGCAACCTTGCCGAGAAATCAGGCGCTGACAAGAGGCAAAGCTGAGTCGAAACCTGAAGTTTCTCTGTCATGCCGCGCTTTTCAACGGGCGTCAGACGTGTTACCAGCCAGCGCCAATCCTGAAAGGGAAAAGAAGAGTCGGCGCTGTGACCCAAGTGCAGCGCCCTTTTTGCATTTCGAGGCTGGCCATGGCGAAAATCATTGAAACTGTAACCGGCGCATTGGCGCTCACCTTTGACGACGTGCTCTTGCAGCCCGGTCATTCCGAAGTGATGCCTGGCGAAGTCGATATCCGAACCCGCATCGCCGGTGATATCGAACTCAACGTGCCCATCATCTCGGCTGCTATGGACACAGTGACCGAAGCACGGCTTGCCATTGCGATGGCGCAGGCCGGCGGTATCGGTGTCATCCACCGCAATTTCACCCCTGCCGAGCAGGCCGAGCAGGTCCGCCAGGTCAAGAAGTTCGAATCGGGCATGGTCGTCAATCCGGTGACCATCGGACCGGAGGCGACGCTGGCCGATGCGCATGCCTTGATGCGCTCGCATGGCATTTCCGGCATTCCGGTCGTCGAGAACGGTGGCAAGGGCGGACAGCGCAACGGCAAGCTTGTCGGCATCCTGACCAACCGCGACGTGCGCTTCGCCTCCGATCCGTCCCAGAAGGTCTACGAACTGATGACCAGGGAAAACCTGATCACGGTGAAGGAAAACGTCGATCAGAACGAGGCCAAGCGCCTTCTGCACAAGCATCGCATCGAAAAGCTGCTGGTCGTCGACAATGCCGGCAACTGCGTCGGGCTGATCACCGTCAAGGACATGGAGAAGTCGCAGCTCAACCCCAACGCCGCCAAGGACGCGCAGGGCCGGTTGCGTGCCGCGGCCGCCACCAGCGTGGGCGATGACGGGTTCGAGCGCGCCGAGCGTCTGATCGATGCCGGCGTCGATCTTTTGGTCATCGACACAGCCCACGGCCATTCGCAGCGTGTCCTCGACGCGGTAACCCGGGCGAAGAAGCTGTCCAACTCCCTGCGCATCATGGCCGGCAACGTCGCCACTGCCGCGGGCGCCCAGGCGCTGATCGATGCGGGGGCGGACGCCATCAAGGTCGGCATCGGACCGGGCTCGATCTGCACCACGCGCATCGTCGCCGGTGTCGGCGTGCCGCAGCTTTCCGCCATCATGTCGGCGGTGGAAGCCGCGCAGAAATCCGATGTCACCGTTATTGCCGATGGCGGCATCAAATATTCCGGCGATCTGGCCAAGGCGCTCGCCGCAGGCGCGGGTGCGGCGATGATCGGCTCGCTGCTGGCAGGCACCGAGGAAAGCCCCGGCGAGGTCTATTTGCACCAGGGGCGCTCGTTCAAGGCCTATCGCGGCATGGGCTCGGTGGGCGCCATGGCGCGGGGTTCAGCCGACCGCTACTTCCAGGCGGAGGTGCGCGACACGCTCAAGCTCGTGCCCGAGGGCATCGAAGGCCAGGTACCCTACAAGGGGCCGGTCTCGGGCGTGCTGCACCAACTCGCCGGCGGTCTGAAAGCCGCGATGGGCTATGTCGGCGGCCGCGACCTCGCTGATTTCCGCGAGCGTGCTACCTTCGTGCGCATCTCCAATGCCGGTCTGCGCGAAAGCCATGCGCACGACGTGACGATCACCCGCGAAAGCCCCAATTATCCCGGCGGCATGTAAGCCGCCTCAGAACCGCTGCCGTTGGCGGCTAAGCAGCCAGCCCGTCCTGTTTAGGATTTGGGAAGCGATGGGTGGTAAACCCTGTGCAACGGCACAGCGTGCCGTGCCGGCAAATGCTGGTTTCGGATAGCTGAGTAGAAGATGAGCATTGTGCGTTCGCACGGCCTCGACAAGGGCAAACCGGCATGATTGCGCGGCTTTGGCGCCATGCCGGCCCTTTGACCGTGGCGACTTTGGCCGTCCTGGCCATTATGGTCCTGTTGGAGTTCTTCTATTTTCAATCGTTGAGCGGCGGTCTCGCGTCGCTTGCATGGCGGCCTTTCGGCTTTGCGCCGCAGCAGGGTATCGAGTGGCTCACAGCCCTTGGCCCACGCGGCGCGGAAGCCATTCTCGTATGGCACTATCTCAGCATCGACCTGTTGTTTCCGGCGCTCTTGTCGTTGACGCTGATCAGCCTTCTGCTGCATGCGGCCCATGACGTCGCAGCCTTCAAAGCGATATCGCCGAACCGCCGCGCCACCGTGGCTCTTGCGCTGGTTCTTCCCTATACGGTTGCCAACTATGCCCAGAACGCGGCTGTTGTCCGCGTGCTGTCCGATCCGCTCAGCGCCAATGCCGATACGCTGGCTTTGGCTTCGATGCTGGGAATGCTCAAATACGCGCTGCTGGCCGTGCCCTTATTGGTGCTGGGCTGCCTTGTAGCAGTGCGACGTCCGAAGCGTTGAAGTCCGTGAACGCGTCTTCCGCGTATGAGCAGTAGGCTTCACACAGGAGAGGGCGCTTGAATCAGACTGCGATCTTTTGGCCGGTCATCGCACAGGCCGTGCTGACCTTCATCGCCTATTTTGTCATGTATTCCCGCCGCATGCAGGCGGTGAAATCCGGAGCGGCTGATTTGCGGACGTTCAAACGTCGAAACGCCGAGCCGGAGGCCAGCGAGACGGCTGCCAACAACATTTTGAGCCAGTTCGAGCTGCCGGTGCTGTTCTACGTCGTCTGCCTGTCGCTCTATGTCACGAACGGCGCATCCTACGTCGCGCTGCTTCTGGCCTGGCTGTTCGTCGCATCGCGCTATGTGCATGCATACGTCCACATGACCAGCAATCGCCTGCTTTACCGGCGGCCAATCTTCATCATCGGCTTCGTCGCGGTTATACTGATGTGGCTGTGGTTCGCGCTGCACCTTCTGGCCGTTGTCTAAAGCGTGTCGCACTTAATCGGCCTCATATCCGGCAGCCTTGAAAAAGTTTCGGCATTGTGTTGTGTCGAAGAGGTCACAGATATCGCCGATTGCATGGCATAGGGCGTCGAACGTTCGCGCGGCCCTCTTGCGCAGCAACGCCTTGAGCTTCGAGAACGCCATCTCGATCGGGTTCAGGTCGGGCGA
>NZ_JACVVX010000003.1 GCF_014534685.1 Oryzicola mucosus | reverse complement strand
TCGCGAACCTTCTCGTAGCGCGCATCGAGGATGAGATAGGGAAAGGGCTCCTGAAGCGGTCGTTCGGCAAATGCCTTCAGGCTCTCGTCCAGGCGCTTGTTGATGGCCGAGATCGACGAGGCCGAGAAGGCGTGGCCGCACAGCTCTTCCGTGATCGCCTTGACCTTGCGGGTCGAGACGCCCTGAACATACATCTCCGCCAGTGTCGCGACCAAGGCCCTCTCCGATCGCTGGTAGCGCTCGAACAGCTCGGTCGAGAAGCGGCCCGCCCGGTCCTGAGGAACCCTGAGCTCCAGCTTGCCGACGCGGGTGACCAGCGTGCGGCCGTAATAGCCCGAGCGATAGCCGAGCCGTTCGGGCGTGCGCTCACCCTTCGACGCACCCAGCGCCTCATCCATCTCGGCCTCCAGAACCTCCTGCATCACCGCGTGGATCACATCGCGAAGCCTATCCGGGTTCTGGAACAGAATGTCTTTGACGGCGGCGCTGGCGGTCTTACCTTCAGTCTTGGTCATGGTGGCGTTCCTTCGCGGGAATCAGGTGACGTTGAACATCACCAGCCTGCCATGACCGCCCCTCTCAGCGAATTTGCAGAACTCTCAGCACACTACCGATTTTGAAGAAGCGTTTGGGGCGCCGGGAGGCTTACGAAGTCCCCGAAGAAGGAACCCGTGGACCATAGTCGACGGCTATGCGGTTTCGACCTGCGGCCCATGTCGACGATGGCGTGACTGCCGCTGGGACTCGCGGAGTGGATGCGGACAGGCGGCTTCGCTGCGCCTTGGCTCGGTTTAGCCGGCCCTTCACCAATGGGCAGGTCGAGCGCATCAACCAGACGATCAAAGACGCGACCGTCAAGCGCGTCCACTACGAGCCTCACGATGAACTGTGCGCAGCCACCTCGTGACAACTTGGCCAAGCGGCTCAAGACCCTCAAGGGCCTCACACCCTACGAGTTCATCTGCAGGGCGTGGACAAAAGAGCCCGAAGGTTTCACCCTCAATCCGCTCCAGCAAATCTTGGGACTAAACATCTAGGGTCACCGTTCCCACAGCCGATTTCGATAACACGCGATCCGGTTCTGATGCCGTCAAATGGCATGCGCGCAAATGCTCCACCAGAGCTTTCAACTTCGGCGCCATGTTGCGGCGGCTCGGATAGTAAAGATAGAACCCTGGAAAGCGTGGGCAGAATTCTTGCAAGATTGGCACCAGTTCTCCGCGTGCGATCACTGGCCGGAAACTGTCTTCCACGCCGAAGCTGATCCCGGCGCCTGCTGCCGCGAGCTTGATCATAAGCGCCATATCTGTGGTCGTGATCGTATCCGCCACTGCCACCGAAAACTCCCGGCCGTCCTCTTCGAACTCCCAGCGGTACGGGGCAAGGCTCGCCGCCCGACGCCAGCCAATGCAGCGGCGGCTTGCAAGTTCGCTGGGGTGGCGAGGCGTTCCGAACTGTTCGAGATAACGCGGCGACGCCACGGCGAGTTGGCGCTGCTCACCCGAGACCGGCAGGGCGATCATGTCCTGGGCAATCACTTCTCCGAGCCTCACGCCGGCGTCATACCCTTCCGCGACGATATCGAACTCCTCGTCGGTTACGGTGATATGCATCGTCACATCCGGGTTTTCCCCCAAAAAGGAGGCCAGCAGCGGTCCGGACAGAAAGCTCTCGGCAATTGACGAAACCGCAAGCGTCAGCCGCCCACGTGGCCGCCCGCGAAGGTTTGCGGCCGACTCCATGGCACCCTGCATCTCAAGAATTGCGGGAGCTGCCTCGGTGTAGAGCCGCTCGCCGGCCTCCGTCAGCGCTACGCTGCGGGTCGTACGGCTGACAAGCGCGATACCTAGCGTCTCTTCGAGCTTGCGAATCGTCTGGCTGACGGCAGAGCGCGTGACGCCCATACGGTCGGCAGCGGCACGAAAACTCTTTTCCTCGGCAACGAGTGCGAACACGGCAAGTGCGTTGAAGTCCGTGAGCATTGGTTAGCCCTCCTTACCTCGTTGTAAACAAATAGGCGGCTTATCACGACAATGGCTGAGGCTTATCTTCCTGACAACCGCAGTGAAGCAGAAAAGGAGAAATCATGGACAAGGTTGTGCTTATTACGGGTGCCTCCAGTGGCATCGGTGTCGGCATCGCCCACGAACTGGTGAAAGCCGGGGCGATCGTCGTGCTTGGCGCCCGCCGCACTGACCGGCTGGAAGCCGTCGCAGAGGAAATCCGCGCTGCCGGCGGTAAGGTTATGACCCGCAAGCTCGACGTCACCGATCGCGCCGATGTTGCCGCCTTCGCCGAGGCCGCCCGCCGGGAATTCGGTCGCGTCGACGTCATCGTCAACAATGCCGGCGTCATGCCACTGTCGCCGATGGCCTCGTTGAAGGTCGATGAATGGGACAGGATGATCGACGTCAACATCAAAGGCGTGCTCTACGGCATCACTGCTGTCCTTGACGAAATGACCAAGCGCGGTTCTGGCCAGATCATCAACATCGCCTCTGTCGGTGCGCTGACGGTCTCGCCGACAGCTGCGGTCTATTGCGCCACCAAATATGCCGTTCGGGCGATTTCCGATGGCTTACGCCAGGAAAACGACAAACTGCGCGTCACTTGCATCCATCCGGGCGTCGTAGAAAGCGAACTGGCCAGCACGATCACCGATCCGACCGCGATCGAAGGCATGAAGACATATCGCGCCATCGCGCTCACACCCGATGCCATTGGCCGCGCCGTCCGCTTTGCGATCGAGCAGCCGGAGGATGTCGACGTCAACGAGATCGTTATCCGACCAACCAGGGCAGCGTTCTGACAGTAACTCCGGACTCGGCCACGTCGCGGCTCTTCAAGCAGCAACGCCAAGCCAATAGCGCCGCACAAAGCCCTGCGACGGCGAGACCGGAAGAGGATCGGCCATGAGCAATCCACTCCTGATCATCGTCGCCATCATCATCGCTGCGTCTCTCGGCGCGGTGGCCCGTATCTCCAAGGAAGAGGACCCCATACCCACCCAATCCAGCACCCAAGCCCAGCCGCAGAACCATCCCTATCTCGGCATGTGGGTCACCGGCGACGGCCGCATCCGCCAGGAACTGCTCGCTACCGGCCGTTACGACGAGGCTCGCGGCAATCGCCGCAGCGCCTACCAGGGCCGTTACATCGTGACCGGCAATAACATCGACTACTGGGACGACACCGGCTTCACCGCCGACGGTGTGTTCGTCGACAGCGATACGCTGCATCACGGCGGGATGATCTTTTACAGAGAGAAGCCTAGCTCTGCCAGTGTCGTTCAGCGACGGTGACCTTACGACCAGCGCAGGAGGTCTCGCGATCTCCGCGCCCTTGTCCTGCTCAAAGGATGGAAAAGGTCAGTATCAACGCTTGTTTTGCCGTCACTCGAAAGCTGACCGCACTTCTGGCAATTTCGTGTCACCGTGGATGCTCGCGGTTACACGATCACGCTCCATACGGTTGTCCAGTAACCTGCTGCACCGCAAACACTGACGATGGGGATTTTGCTATGAGCGCGGTGCTATGTTCTGCTGCCCGTCAGGAACTGTGAGTTGTCGTCATGTCCGAACAAATTTCTTACCTGGACCATCCGCCCAAAATCATCACTTTCGATTGCTACGGCACGCTCGTGCAAGGGTACGAAGTCCTTGCACGCGAGATAGATGTCACGCTGAGAAAGCTTGGCGTTACAGATGTCAGCGCGACCGCGATCATCGAGAGTTTTTCCGCACAAGGCCGGCACCTGACGGCGAAAAAGCCGCACCGTCTCTACAAAGACATTCTACGCATCGGATTTGCTGCTGCGTTTGCCGAACACGGCCTGACGCCGAGCAAAGATGAGATCGAGCGCATCGCATCCTCGCCGACTAAGATGGGTCCGCATCCGGCAAGCTCATCATACTCCGGCACCAGAAGGCAAGGGACGCCCCCTCGCTGCGGTAGATTGAATACCTCGTTCCTGACAGTGCTTTGGATCCAACGCCGACGCCTCTTTCGGCGATCTATGCTTTTGAGTTCGCGGCCGATGAAGCAGGGCCCTGGAGTCCAGGCGGAGGTATAGCCTCGTCTGCATCAGGGTCCCGCCCTTGGCTGCGGTCGAGCAGGCGCATGATGGGAGTAACAGTCAAGCCGTGCAGGAGCACGGATAGCAGCACTACCAGTCCAACAATGGCCCAAAGGCGCTCGCCGCCCTCAACGGGCATATGATTGAGGCCGTAGGCAAGGTAGTAAAAGGAGCCTACGCCGCGGATGCCGAAAAAGGCGAGCGTCAGTTTTTCCTTCCATGCTGCTTTGAAGCCGAGCAAGCCGATGAAACCGGTTAGCGGTCGTATGATGAGCAGGATAACAATCGCCGCGACGATATCCATAATGCGAAGGGGCGTAAGAAGACCACTCACCAATGCTCCTCCGAAGAGCACCAGCAAGATCATCATTGCAAGGCGCTCGACCTGCTCTGTAACGTCGTGCATCTCGCGATGAAAGTCATGCTCTCGGTGAGCGTGGCGAAGCGTGAGCGCGGTGATGAACACAGCCAGAAAGCCGTAGCATTCAATCAACTCGGTGAGGCCGTAGGAAACGAACGTAGCAGCAATGGCAATCAGGCCATCCCCGGTCTGCGCAAGCTTGGTATCGGCAGGTATGTGGAACGTGAGCCAGCCGAAGAGACGGCCGATCAGCCAGCCGCCCACTACTCCGGCGCCAATCTCCCATATAACATTGTGCATCAGCCACTTGCCGAGCCATGGCTCGCCGCTTGCCGCGGCCAGACCGAGTGCAATGGCGAGGTTCACAAACGGAAATGCCAACCCATCGTTGAGCCCCGCCTCGGATGTGAGGCCGAAGCGGACCTCATCTTCTTGACCGGTCTTCGGCGGCCCAACCTGAACATCGGCTGCCAGGACAGGATCAGTCGGAGCTAAACTTGCACCCAGCAGCAGGGCTATCACCAAGGGAAGTCCCAAGCCAAACACACCCAGAAGCGTAATGGCGGCGATGCTGAGAGGCATGGTGATGACGAGAAGCCGCCAAGTCACGCCCCATCGCCGCCAACTGAAAACCCGGTCCAGCTTAAGGCCCGCGCCCATCAAGGCAATGATGACCACGAATTCGGTGAAGCGCTCGGTGAATTCCGGATAGGTCATCGGCAGGGGCTGGTCCGACACCTGCGGGATGAGAAACAGCGCTGCCCCCAAGGCAATGCAGACGATGGGCAACGAAAGCGGGAGACGCTTGAGCGCCAAAGGCAACCAAGCTACGAGGGCTATCAAGACGCCCAGGCCGGTCAGCACCAGGATGTAAGGATCGGGGGACCACTCGCTAAGATCGCTCATTTAGCTTAACCAGAACGAGCTGATTTTGATCCCGGGTCCTTAAGCTTCTTTCTCGTATTGCGTTGGCGCACTAGGAGAAGAGGGTTTAGCTGTCCAACCCAGGCCAGCAGTTGCCGAGACGCCTCATTGGCCTGCAGCAGGTAGTTGACCGTGGGTATCCGCAATTCGATATTGGATGTGAATAGCTCAGATCACCAAGATAAGCAGGAACGCAAACAGACCACATAGCCGAAAGCTACGAAGAGCGCGGGTTGTCGGAGAAAGGACCTGGGCGACAGTCAACAAAGATGATGGCGGCGGAAAGGCCGCTGCGACGCGTAAACGGAGTGCCGAACATCGAGCCTCCCACTGATTAATTCTGCGGTTCGTTGGCGGCGGCACACTCAATAGTGGCGACCTCATGAGGTGAATTACATGACTACGCAATACAGCTTGCTTTACTGGTCCGTCCCGTTCCGGGGCCAATTTGTCCGCGCCGTTTTGGCTTTTGCGGGGAAGGATTGGACAGAAATCGACGATGCTGCAATCTCGGAGTTCATGAAGGGCCCTGTCGCTGAAATGGCGGTTCCCTTCATGGGTCCGCCCGTCTTGATCGACAACACCAATGGCTTTGCAATCTCTCAGATGCCCGCCATTATTCTTTACCTTGGTGAAACGCTGAACCTAATGCCGTCGACGCCGGAACTGCGCGCCCTAACTATGAAGGTTGTGAATGACGCCAACGACGTGATCGACGAGTTGACCTTGCAAGGCGGTCGCGACATGTGGACCGAAGACCGCTGGCAAAAAGCTATACCACGCCTGCGCAAATGGATGACGATTTGGGAGGAACTCGGAAAGCGGAATGGTCTGACGGAAGCCGGCGGTGATCTTCTTGGCGAAGGCAGGCCGGGCATCGCAGATATCGTTACATCGACACTGTGGACAACGGTAGCCGACCGCTTCAGCAAGATAGAAGCGCTTCTGGCGGAAACCGCGCCTCATACGCTCGCACTGTCAGGTAGAATAGCCAGTCTGCCAGCAATGGCTGCGCTCAACGAAAAGACACGCCGCGAGTACGGTGACGCTTATGCCGGAGGGCAAATAGGCGCCTCTATGGCGTCAATTCTGAACTGACGCGACGATGCGATCGCCAAGACGCTTCCGGCGCACCGAGCGCTTTGATTGGCGGCCAAGCCGTTCGTGACGTCAGGGGCAAAGGAAGAATTGTCGAGTGCATTCAATCACTGCTGCGGTCGCGAACCGCGGCAGCGGCCCCGATGGCGGGTTCCCCTCTCCAACGCTGGAAAATACGTCGTGATTGCAGGCGATGTAGTGAATGCTGAACGCGAAAACATGGGGCGTGCACAAGGAACTTAAGCGGCAACGCCAGCATTGAAAGTGATCTGAAGTCAGTTTCTTTCAAAGGAAATATCGGCATGGCCAAGACCACTAGACAGTCATCGGAAAAGTCGGTGACGATCCATGATCAAAAGCTGACGCGCGGGAACGGAGGCGAACTTCATCAGATCGCCGACGGAGACACGGAGGTGCTCACGACCGCGCAGGGTGGTCCGGTAGCTGATGACCAGAATACATTGAAGATCGGCGAACGGGGGCCGACGCTCATCGAAGATTTCCACTTCCGGGAAAAGATCTTCCACTTCGACCATGAGCGTATCCCGGAACGGGTGGTGCACGCGCGGGGCTATGGGGCGCACGGTTTTTTCGAGACTTACGAATCGCTAGCGGCCTATACGCGTGCCGACATCTTCCAGCGCGCTGGCGAAAAGACCCCAGTCTTCGTACGCTTCTCGACTGTTGCCGGATCGAAAGGTTCGTTCGACCTAGCCCGAGACGTGCGAGGATTTGCAGTAAAATTCTATACGCAGGAAGGCAACTGGGATCTCGTGGGGAACAACATTCCGGTATTCTTTATCCAGGATGCTATAAAATTTCCCGACATCATTCACTCAGTGAAGCCTGAGCCCGATCGCGCTTTCCCGCAGGCACAGTCGGCGCACGACAATTTCTGGGATTTCATCAGCCTCACGCCGGAATCGATGCACATGATCATGTGGGTCATGTCCGATCGCGCCATCCCCCGCTCCTTCCGCTTCATGCAAGGTTTTGGCGTACACACTTTCAGGCTGGTGAATGCGAAGGACGAATCCACCTTCGTCAAATTCATTTGGAAGCCGAAGCTCGGCATGCAGTCGGTGGTCTGGAACGAAGCCGTCAAGATCAACGGGGCCGACCCGGATTTCCACCGGCGCGACCTGTGGAATGCCATTCAGGCGGGCGATTTTCCGGAATGGGAGCTCAACCTGCAGCTCTTTGACCAAAAGTTTGCGGACAGTTTCGACTTTGACGTTCTCGACCCGACCAAACTGATCCCTGAAGAAATCTTGCCGCCGGTACCAGTTGGCCGCCTGGTGCTTGATCGGATGCCCGACAACTTTTTCGCCGAGACGGAGCAGGTTGCGTTCATGACGCAAAATGTGCCGCCCGGTATCGACTTCTCTAACGATCCCCTTCTACAGGGCCGCAATTTCTCCTACTTGGACACGCAGCTGAAGCGTCTGGGCAGCCCCAACTTCACCCACATCCCCATCAACGCGCCGAAATGCCCGTTCCACCATTTCCAGCAGGACGGCCACATGGCGATGCGCAATCCGGTGGGACGCGTAAACTACCAGCCAAACTCGTTTGGCGAAGGCCCGCGGGAGTCCCCGGAGCGTGGGTTTAGGTCATTCGCCGAGGCGGAAAAAGGTCAGAAGGTTCGGTTGCGCCCGGAGAGTTTCGCCGACCACTACAGCCAAGCGCGGCAGTTCTTCGACAGTCAGACGGCGCCCGAGCAGCGCCATATCGCCATGGCATTGACCTTCGAGCTCAGCAAAGTCGAAACCGTTGCCATCCGCGAGCGGATGGTCGCGCATCTGCTGAACATCGATGAGGGACTTGCGGAAACGGTCGCCGATAAACTCGGCATGAAGGAACTGCCCAAGCCGGCGGATGCCGCTGTTGCGCCCCGCGACGATCTCGAGCCGTCGCCGGCCCTGAGCATCATCGAGAACGGGCCGGAGAGCTTTGCCGGACGAAAGGTGGGCGTGCTTGTCAGCCCCGGCGCCGATGCGTCGCTCCTGAAGAAGCTACAGACGGCGATCGAGAAGGAAGGCGCCGTTGTGGAGGTCATCGCGCTAAAAGTCGGCGGCGTCGAGGCTGCGGACGGCAGCTGGATCGCGGCAAAGCACATGATCGATGGCGGACCGTCGGTTCTGTTTGATTCCGTGGCGTTGATGCTTTCGGAAGAGGGGGGCGAACGCCTGACAGGCGAAGCAGCAGCTCGCGATTTCGTCGCAGACGCCTTTGCTCACTGCAAGTTCATCGCGTTCACTTCGGGGAGTATTCCGCTTTTGCGGAAGGCTGGTGTCGACCCGGAGGCGGACGAGGGGCTGATTGAGCTCGAGGATCCGAAGGCGGTCGCCAAGTTCATCGAGTCCTGCCGCAAACTTCGGCTCTGGAGCCGAGAAATGGCGGTCAAGCTGTAGTCTGTTAGACACTCCAGAATTGGCAGTCAGAGTTCATGTCGACTGCGGTTCTGGTCGTCCTGTCTATTTTTCTGAGACACAAGGGGTCGCCGGAATCGAAACCTGCCGGCGCCGCAAATGCCGAAACGGGGGCGTAGTCCCTGACCAACCTCCTCTAGTTCTCCGGGTTCAGGCGGTAGCGGAAATGGTCTCGGATGTGCTGATTGAAGAAGCGGCCTTTGAAAAGGCGGCTTTGAAGGCAGCGTATACCTCCGCGGGAACGGCCTCGTAGTCATAACGTTTGCCGCTCGCGACAAACCACACTGAAAGAACCTCGGTATCGGGATCGTATTCGCTCTTGCGGATTGAAGTTGAAGGCATGTTGTATCCCTAGACGAGCGCCATCGCCATAAGAAATCGGCCGTCAGATCTTCTTTAACTCGGTCGAACTTTTCTTGACCGAACGGCCGACCCGCGTTGTCCGCGAGCGGCAGGAGAATCTGGAAGAGATGCATTGCAAGTACCCGCATTGAGCGCCGGCCGCGCGGACCTTTTCCCTGAATCATGCAGGTTCCTCATTGAAAATCGAAGCTTCAACGTAGGTCATCGGTGCTTCAAGCGTCCAAACGACCCCGTCGGCCCCGTATTGAAGATCACCCGTGCCGCTCAAAGCCTGAGGCGCCACGCGCTTCAACACAACAGTGCCAAAGCCACCATTGGCAATTGATTGCACCTTCGGTCCATCGGTCTCGTTCCAGGTCAGCCTCATGAGCTTTCCAGCGATGGAATCGATCACCTCCCACTCGACGGCAATCGTGCCGCTCTTACCCGAAAGCACGCCGTATTTCGCCGAGTTGGTGGCCAGTTCATGAAACGCGATCCCGAGATACTGCACGGCATTTGGGCTGAGCGTAATCGATGGGCCAGACATCGAGATGCGGTCTTCGTTGCCGAAGGGTTTGGCCTGCGCCAAGAGCAGCTCGAAGATCGTCGCTCCCTTCCAGTCTGCCGAGACGAGAAGGTCGTGGGAGCGTGCCAGGGCCATGATCCGCTCGCGAACCTGTCGTTCGAAGTCGTCAGGATTACTCGATCGCTTGTTGGCCTCACGGATCATCGACAGAATCACCGAATATTGGTTCTTCACGCGATGATTGACTTCGCGCATCAACATCCGAATGCGATGTTCGCTCTCTCTGGCTGCTGAAATGTCACGCGCGATCTTGGACGCTCCGACGATGCGTCCAACGGCGTTTCGTACAGGAGAAATTGTCCGTGACACCGGTATTCGGATGCCATCCTTGCGCTGACGTACGGTCTCATAGGTTTCAACCCGTTCGCCGCTGCGGATACGCTCCAGAATGCGTGGCTCCTCGTCCTGGAGATCAGCCGGGATGAGCATGTGTACAGGCTTGCCGACCGCTTCTTCTGCTGAATAGCCAAACAAGCGTTCGGCGCCTTGGTTCCAACTCGTTATGATGCCGTCCAAATTCTTGCTGACGATTGCGTCGAACGACGATTCCACGATGGCCGACAGATGCTGCCCGGCTTCGTCTATCCGCTTGCGCTCGCTCAGGTCGATCAGCGTGTTCACTGCACCAACAAGCTTGCCGTTCGCATCTCGTATCGGTGTCGGGAAGGGCAGGAAGGGGAAAAGCGTGCCGTCCGGGCGTTGCGCGATCGCCTCGACGTTTCTTATCGGACGATTTTCACGTAGCGCGATCGCCATGGGGCACTCGTCGTGCGCAAGCTCTTTGCCATCTGCGGTGAATAGACGAAATGTGACGCACCATTCGTCCTTGCCGATTTCCGGCTCACGTCCGGCAAACTCTGCAGCAGCGCGATTGTAGTAGGTGATCTTGCCGTGGCGGTCTGTGGTGTAGACGGCGACGGGCAGACTGTCGAGAATCTGCTCAAATTGGTCGTCCTTCTGCCTGAGCGCATCGCGAGCACGCGTCAGGTCAGTGACATCGACGGTGAAGCATCGGCTATGGATGAATTGACCGTCCCGAAACTGTCCACTTGAGGGTGATTTCGACATGCTTGATTGAGCCGTCCTTCGCGCGCAACCGGGCGGGAAACTTATTGATTTTTTCGCCCCGCGTCAGGCGTGCCAATATGTCATCGATGGAATCCCGCTCGACGTAGAAGTCGGCTATGGAACGACCAACATATTCCTCCGCTGGGTAGCCCAGCAACTCGAGTTCCGCTTTGTTGGCGTGCATAATGGTGCCGTCCGGTCCAACGATGTGGAGGGCGAGACTGCCGTTCTCGAAAAAGTCCTCGAAGTCCGCTGCATCGCTACCGTTCCGAACAAAGCGGGATCCATCCAGGCCCACGACCTTGCTGCCGCCCTGACCGGCGCGTGAAGTCGATGTCTTTTTCATATTAAATTTTGTCCCAGCAAAAAGCCGCGTAACCCCCGATGATCGCGGTCTAACCCAGTTAAACTCTCTACTTGCGAGTTCGTTCCAATGGCCTACAAAGAGCTAGCCACTCCTCCGGCTTCGTCGTAGGGTATCCTAAGAAGCGGAGTTATGGGGGGTAATAATGGATAACTCAAGGAAGTACATTGCTTAAGGCATAGGCACGTTCTGGCTTACTTTTGCGGTTGTGGATCGGCGGTTCTCTGCAAATTTCAGGAAGGTGACGAACATCGGTGCTCTTTATTCAGTTGGATAGGGAAAAGTTCTGCAAGGTTGCCAACCAGTGCTCTATTTCAGCCACCTCGCTGCGGATGGACCGCTGTCGGTGGCCTTCGTGCTCGTGCCGCTTGCTGTGCTCATGAGCTGGGACTTGCAGAAGGCCGTCCTCAACCGCTTGGTGGGCAGCGACCCGTTGCCTTCGCTGATTGCGACCTCCGGACTGTCGATCGCGCTGCAGAACCTGATGCTCCAGATATGGTCTGCGAACAGCCGGTCGCTGCCCGGCCATGGGATCGAGAGCCAGTCCATTGAGGTTGGCGGCATCTATGTCGGCGTCCTGCCGCTGATCGTGCTCGCGGTGGCCACGGCGCTCACATGGGGCATCGATCTTATGTTGAAGCGCACGCGCTTTGGCCGGGCGGTCCGCGCCGCTTCGGCCGATGTCGAGGCGGCGGCGATGACCGGCATCAACCCGCGCGCCGTTTATGCGATGGCCACAGCGGTGGCGGTGAGCATTCTAGGCTTTGCAGCTGTCTTTCAGGCATTGCGGTAGACGGTTGCGCCGGCTGATGGACCTGCCCAACTGATCTACGCCTTCGAGGCGCTCATTATCGGCTGGCGGTAGTGGCTTTGATCGGGCTGGCCTCCATGCCTTGGTGGGCATCGACCGAAACGATCCGTTCGGTTCTGGTGCTGTGCTGCTACATCGCCGTTGCGCAGATGTGGAACTTGCTCGCCGGCTATGCGGGTCTCGTCTCGGTGGGCCAGCACGCCTTCATGGGCGCCGCCGGCTACGCCCTTTCCGTACTGGCGCAGACTTAAGGCATCAATCCGTTTGTGGCTGTCTTCCTTTCTCTCCTGGTGCCTGCCGCGCTGGCCGTGCCGATCTATCTCCTACTCTATCGACTGGACGGCCCCTATTTTCGATCGGTACATGGGTGGTAGCCGAGGTATTGCGGCTGGCCGCACGCTCCTCGCCGCCAGATCCGGCGACCCCTCCTCACTCGTGAGCAACTGAAGGAAGCAACAATGACTACAAAGACCATGCGCCCCGATGGCACGCCGGCCGGCGAGCGCTTTGAGGCCGGCCTCAAGACTCGCCGCGAGGTACTGGGCGACGAGTATGTGGACGCCTCGGTCAACAAGGCAACCGACTACAACTGGCCGATGCAGCAGTTGGTCACCGAATACTGCTGGGGCGACGTGTGGAACCGCGAGGGCCTCGGTCGCCGCGAGCGCTCGATCCTCAACCTTGGCATGATTTCGGCGCTCGGCCGCAGTCACGAGCTTCGCCTACATGTGCGAGGCGCGATCAACAATGGTCTCTCCAAGGAAGAAATCCGCGAGATCATGCTGCAGGTCGCCATCTATTGCGGCGTTCCGGCGGGCATCGACAGCTTCCGTACTGCGCAGGAAGTCTTCGACGAAATGGGCATCTGACCGCGCAACACCCGGAGCGACATTTCGGGCAATTACCCCTGGGAGGAATGGTGCCCAAGGAAAGGCCAAATCCGCGCTGAGCCTGTCGCGCCGCCAGGTCCTGGCGGCCGGCGCCGCAACTGCGCTGACCATGCCATTCTACGCGCGCCGTGGCTTCGCCGCCCACACGATCAATGTCGGCGTGATCCAGCTGTTGTCCGGGGGCGAACCCCCAGTTCGGCATCAACTCGCGTAACGGCATACAACTGGTCGCCGACGAGATCAACGCCGCCGGCGGCCGAGGGAAAAAGGCTGTCTCGCTAGATCGCCCTCGATTCTCGTGTTGTACGTCTGTCGCCATCCTCCACCTATGAATCTAGCCCGATTATCATCCAGCAGGATGCCTCAGATGGGTAGACCGGCACCCACTCCATCTATCCACGTCGCACCGGCAAGGTCGGGAGCAAACCTCGATCTTCAAATGAGAATATCGTCACAAAAAAATGCTCTGATATGATCAGATTATTTTAAAGCTGGGAGAAAGATGTGGGAACGACAACACAAATTGGCTGACGCGTGCTGTAAATGTTGACCGACTTCCGGATTGTCTGGTTTATGTGCAGAGGTGCCCAAATCGTTCCACTCCTGTGACGTGCATCATCCGATTGGTGTGTCGATGCAACAGGCAAGCAAGAGATCCGAAATGAATAGTCGCAAGAGTCGGCGCATCGAGGTCTTGTCTGAAGCCCTGTCGCAGCACCGCGTTCTTCACATCCGGAATGCAGCCCAGATACTCGGCGTTTCCGAAATGACCGTGCGCCGCGACGTCAGCGCCAATTCAGACCTTTTCGGCTTCCTGGGTGGGCACATCGTGCCCGCGGCCGAAGGCGAACCCGACAATCCCTACGAGATTTCGAAAGCCGCCGACAGTCATGCCGCAGCCAAAAGGGATGTCTGCGCCCATGCGGTCAGCTACATCCACAATGACGAAACGATCTTTTTCGATTGTGGGACGACGCTGCCCTATCTTGTCGATCTTCTACCCGACGATATTCACCTGACTGCCGTGTGCTATTCCTTGAATGTGGCCGAGCGACTGACGCGTAAGCCGAATGTCCGTCTTGTCATGCTGGGTGGTCTTTATCATCCCGCTTCGGCGTCGTTTTCTGGATCCTCTGGACTGGAAACGCTCGACTCGCTGGTCATCGACGTCGCCTTCCTGTCTGCGGCCGGCGTCAATAGCCGGCGCGGGGCGACATGTGCGCATTTTCATGAGGCGGATATCAAGCGCAAGGCCATGTCGCGGGCACAGAAAAACGTGCTTCTGATCGACAAAAGCAAGATCGGTAAGCTCAAGCCGGCATTCTTCAGTGACATGCAATCCTTCGACGCAGTGTTGACCGAAGACGGAATGACCGAAATATCCGACTGAGCGAAATTTTTCATTCGCTCTTCGAAAACGGCCTTGACGGCTTGTTTCTGTGATGAAACTATCAAACCAATGATAATAAGCTAACAGGCCATGTGTCGCGCTCCCAAAGGAATGCGATGCCGGGAGGAAGTCAATTGGAAGCAGAAGTTGCCCATCGCCGCGACACGGCTGACCATGCCGGCGGCGTAAAGCTGTCGAACCACGCCTCCCTGCGCAATCCGGGCATGGCCCTCGATCTTTCCTGGGTTATGGACACGCGCGTCAATCTCTCGGCCACGGAACGCCGGGTCGCGACTCTGCCGGGGCGTCGCACGGTGAAGAAGGATGCGCAGGCCGCCTGGCTGCTCAAGGCCGTGACCTGCATCGATCTCACCACGCTCAACAGCGACGATACGCCCGAGCGTGTCAAGCGGCTCTGCGCCAAGGCGATGAGCCCGGTGCGCCCAGACATCCTCGACGCTTTGGGTATGGGCGCACGCTCGATCACAACAGGTGCGATCTGTGTCTATCATCGCTACGTCGCAACCGCCGTGGAGGCCTTGGGCAATTCCGGTATTCCGGTTGCCGCCGTCTCGACGGGCTTTCCCGCGGGCCTCAGCCCGCATCACCTCAAGGTCAAGGAAATCGAAGCCTCGGTTGCGGATGGCGCCAAGGAGATCGATATCGTCATCACCCGCGAACATGTCCTGACCGGCAACTGGTCGGCCCTCTACGACGAAATGACTGAGTATCGCGCTGCCTGCGGCGATGCGCATGTGAAAGCCATTCTCGGCACCGGTGACCTGAAGACGCTGCGCAATGTCGCGAAGGCCTCCCTGGTCTGCATGATGGCGGGCGCCGATTTCATCAAGACATCGACCGGCAAGGAAGGCGTCAATGCAACGCTTGCGGTAACGCTGACGATGTTGCGGGCCATCCGCGCCTATGAAGAACGCACCGGCATCAAGATCGGCTACAAGCCGGCCGGTGGCATTTCGGCGGCCAAGGATGTGCTGAACTACCAGTTCCTGATGAAGGAAGAACTGGGTCGCGAATGGCTGGAGCCCGATCTCTTCCGCATCGGCGCATCGAGCTTGCTTGCCGATATTGAGCGGCAGTTGGAACACCACGTGACCGGCGCCTATTCGGCCCTCAACAGACACCCGATGGGATGATGACGATGACCGCCGCGATCTCTGATGTAGCAAAGTATTTCGACGACATGTCCTACGGCCCAGCTCCCGAAGCCGATACCGAAGCCCGTGCCTGGCTGGCACGCCACGCCTCCGGTTTCGGCCATTTCATCAACGGTGCCTTCGTGCCGTCGGCGTCGGGCAAAAGCTTCGACACTTTTGAGCCGGCGACCGGCAAAGCGCTGGCGCGCCTGAGCCTTGGCGGCAAGGCGGATATCGACAGCGCCGTTTCCAGCGCCCGTAAGGCACAAGCGCAGTGGGCGAAACTGCCGGGCCACGCCCGCGCGCGCCATCTCTATGCGCTCGCTCGGATGATCCAACGCCATGCCCGGCTGATTGCGGTTGTCGAGGCGATTGACAATGGCAAGCCGATCCGCGAGACGCGGGATATTGACGTGCCGCTCGCTGCACGGCATTTCTATCATCATGCCGGCTGGGCGCAGATCCAGGATACGGAATTTGCCGATCACGTCCCCGTCGGCGTCGTCGGCCAGATCATTCCCTGGAATTTCCCTTTCCTGATGCTGTCCTGGAAGCTGGCGCCGGCGCTGGCGCTCGGCAATGCCGTCGTCCTGAAGCCGGCCGAGTTTACCTCGTTGACGGCGCTGCTTTTTGCCGAACTGGCCACAGCCGCCGGCTTGCCCGCGGGCCTCATCAATATCGTCACCGGTGAGGGCGAGACGGGTGCGCTTCTCGTCGATCATCCCGACATTGACAAGATCGCCTTTACCGGATCGACCGATGTCGGCCGGATCATTCGTGAACGCACAGCCGGCAGCGGCAAGTCGCTGACGCTCGAACTCGGCGGCAAGTCGCCTTTCATCGTGTTCGAGGACGCCGATCTCGACGGCGCTGTCGAAGGTGTCGTCGACGCGATCTGGTTCAACCAGGGGCAGGTATGCTGTGCCGGCTCGCGCATCCTCGTGCAGGAAGGCATCTCCGCGCTGTTCCACGAGCGCCTGAAGCGCCGCATGCAGACGCTGCGCGTCGGCCAGCCGCTCGACAAGTGCATCGACATGGGCGCGATCGTCGCCCCGGTGCAGCTGAGCCGCGTCGAAAGCCTCGTGAAAAAGGGTGTGGCCGAAGGCGCCACGCTGCACCAGGCGCAGATCGACATGCCGAAGGGTGGCAGCTTCTATCCGCCGACGCTGCTGAGCGGCGTCCAGCCGACATCGACGGTGGCGACGGAGGAAATCTTCGGACCCGTCGCCGTGTCCATGACCTTCCGCACGCCGGAAGAGGCGATCCAGCTAGCCAACCACAGCCGCTACGGCCTTGCCGCCAGCGTCTGGAGCGAGACCATCGGGCTTGCGCTCAACGTCGCGGCAAAACTTGCCGCCGGCGTCGTCTGGGTCAATGCCACCAACCTGTTCGACGCAGCCGTCGGTTTTGGTGGAAAACGCGAATCGGGCTTCGGCCGCGAGGGCGGACGCGAAGGCTGCTACGAATATCTGAAGCCGAAAGCCTGGCTCGGCCGCAAGGCAAGGACCGTTTCTGCCTTGCCGCAAATCAGGACCACGGTCGGCGAATTTTCGCAGCCGGCGATCGACCGGACGGCAAAACTGTTCATCGGCGGCAAGCAGGCGCGGCCGGACGGCAATTATTCCCGCCCTGTCGTTTCTCCGAAGGGTAAACTGATCGGCGAAGTCGGGGAGGGCAACCGCAAGGATATCCGCAATGCGGTCGTTGCGGCCCATGCCGCATCCGGCTGGGCCAGCGCTACGGCGCATAACCGCGCGCAGATCCTCTATTACATTGCCGAGAATCTCAGCGGCCGCGCCGACGCCTTTGCCGCGCGCATCAGCGCGATGACGGGCGCATCGACCTCTGCGGCAAAGGCTGAAGTCGAAGCCTCGATCGCCCGGCTGTTTACTTATGGCGCCTGGGCCGACAAGTATGAGGGCGTGGTGCATCAGCCGCCCTTGCGCGGTGTGGCGCTTGCCATGCCGGAAGCGCTTGGCGTGGTCGGCGTCATCTGCCCGCCGGAAGCGCCGTTGCTTGGTCTTATCAGCCTTGTTGCGCCGCTGATCGCCACCGGCAACCGCGTGGTTGTCGTGCCCAGCGAGCCCCATCCGCTTGCGGCCACCGACTTCTATTCCATTCTCGAAACATCGGATGTGCCCGCCGGCGTCGTCAACATCGTCACCGGATCGGCGGAAGAACTGGCAAAGTCGCTCGCGACGCATAACGACGTCGATGCGCTCTGGGCTTTCGGCACGGCCGAACTTTCGGCGATGGTGGAGAAATTGTCCATCGGCAATCTGAAACGAACCTTCGTCGATCATGGCAAGGCCACCGACTGGCAGGACAGGGCCGCCGCTGAAGGCACACTCTATCTGCGCCGCGCGGTAGACATCAAGAACATCTGGATCCCCTACGGCGAGTAGGGGAACCGGACAGGGGCGAGGGAGCGCCAGCGCAGTTCGGTTCTTGGACGAAACACACAAGAGGATCGCATAGCCGGACCAGCAGGCGATCCGGATAAGCTCGGGCGGATGCCGTTTCGAGACACGACACAATGAGGGAGGACTTTCATGCTTAAAAACATTGACCCGGCGCTGAACGCCGATGTGCTGCACGCGCTGCGTTCCATGGGCCATGGCGATACGCTCGTCGTATCCGATACCAATTTTCCATCCGACTCCATCGCCCGCCAGACCGTGCTCGGAAAGCTTCTGCGCATCGACAACGTATCGACCGCCCGCGCCGTCAAAGCGATCCTCTCGGTGATGCCGCTCGATACGCCGCTGCAGCCCTCCGCGGGGCGCATGGAGATCATGGGCGCACCAAATGAAATTCCAGCCGTCCAGAGCGAGGTTCAGGCGGAAATCGATGCGGCTGAGGGCAAGCCGGCTCCAATGTACGGGATCGAGCGTTTCAAATTCTACGAGGAAGCCAAGAAAGCCTATTGCGTGATCACGACTGGAGAAAACCGGTTCTACGGTTGCTTCCTCTTCACCAAGGGCGTCATTCCGCCGGAAGCCGTTTGAAAACGGGGAGATTGTCATGAAGGCGGGCGTTTCCATCCTTGGGATTTTCGTGGCCGATACGGCCTATCTGGCTAAACGGATGCCTGATGTCGGTGAAACCATCACCGGCACCGGCTTCTCGGTCGGCCCCGGCGGTAAGGGCTCCAACCAGGCGGTCGCTGCAGCGCGCGCCGGCGCGGATGTCTCCTTCATTTCCAAAATCGGTCGGGACACGTTCGGCGAGATGGCGCTTAAGACCTATGCAGACGCCGGCGTCCGGCCGAAGGTCGTGCAGATGGATGATATGCCTACGGGTGCCGCTTTCATCTATGTCAATGACCAGAACGGCGACAACGCAATCATCGTCTATCCCGGCGCTGCTGGCACGATCGGCGTCGCCGATGTCGAGGCTGCCCGCGAGACGATCGAGCAATCCCTTGTCTTTGTGACGCAACTGGAGCAGCCCGCGAAAGCCGCACAGCGGGCGCTTGAAATCGCCCATGCGGCCGGCGTCACCACCATTTTCAATCCGGCACCTGCCGAAAGCTTTCCGGAAGCGATCTATCCGCTCTGCGACTATATAGTGCCGAACGAGACGGAAGCAGCTGCCATCGTCGGCTTTGCGCTCGACACGTTGGAAGACGCGCGACGTGCCGGAGATGTGCTCCTAAACAAGGGTGTGCGAACGGCCCTGATCACCCTTGGCGGACGCGGCGTTCTCTATCACACCGCAGATCAGTCAGTTCATGTGCCGGCCCTATCATCCGGCACGGTGATCGATACGACAGGGGCTGGCGACGCCTTTGTCGGCGGGTTTGCCGCAGCGCTTTCGCGGGGTTTTGAGCCGGTGGAAGCCGTGCGCTTCGGCTGCGCAACCGCCGGGATCGCGGTGACCCGACGGGGTACGGCTCCGGCCATGCCTCATCTTGAAGAGGTCGAAGCGCTTCTTCGGCGAGGAATTGCCGAATGACCCGCCAGGATCCAATCAAGCACTTCTTCATCTGGCCTGCCCTTCTGATCGTGCTTGCGATTTCCATTTTCCCGCTGATCTATTCCCTGACCACCAGTTTCATGAGCCTGAGGCTCGTGCCGCCGGTCCCGCCACGCTTCGTCGGCTTCGGCAATTATACCGAACTGCTGCAGAATCCACGTTTCTGGCACGTCACCTGGACCACGACGATCATCGCCGTCACGTCGGTGACGCTGCAATATGTCATCGGTTTTTCCGTTGCACTGGCTCTCAATCGGCGCGTGCCCGGGGAGGGGTTGTTTCGCGTCAGCTTTCTCTTGCCAATGCTGGTCGCACCCGTCGCTGTAGCCTTGATTGCCCGACAGTTGCTCAATCCGACGATGGGACCGCTCAACGAAGTGATGACCTTCTTCGGTTTTCCCAACCTGCCGTTCCTCACTCAGACAAGCTGGGCCATCGGCGCGATCATCGCGGTGGAAGTCTGGCAGTGGACGCCCTTTGTCATCCTTATGCTGCTTGCCGGACTGCAGACTTTGCCGGACGATGTCTATGAAGCCGCGGCATTGGAAAATGCCAGCCCGTGGCAACAGTTCAGGGGTATTACTTTCCCGATGATGCTGCCGATTTCTGCCGCGGTCGTCTTCATTCGCCTGATCGAGAGCTACAAGATCATCGACACTGTTTTTGTCATGACAGGCGGGGGACCAGGTATCTCGACGGAAACGCTGACCCTGTTTGCCTATCAGGAAGGCTTCAAGAAGTTCAACCTCGGCTACACGTCGGCGCTCTCCTTCCTGTTCCTGCTGGTGATCACCGTCATCGGCCTCGTCTATCTGGCTGTTCTGAAGCCCTATTTGGAGAAGCACAGATGAGCATCCGCGACCTTAAAGGCCCCAGCCGCTGGTGGGCGCTCGCAGGCTGCCTGATCTGGCTGGCCTTCACCCTCTTCCCGCTCTACTGGGCGGTGATCACGTCCTTCAAATCGCCGCTTGGGGTCGTGGGCGGTCCAACCTACATTCCCTTCGTGGACTTCGAGCCGTCGCTGACGGCTTGGAGCGAGTTGCTTTCCGGAGCGCGCGGGCAGTTCTATGCCACCTTCATCGCATCCACGATCATCGGAATTTCTGCCTCGCTGCTGGCAACCTTTATCGGCGCAATGGCGGCCTATGCCCTGGTGCGCTTTACCTTTGAGGTCAAGCTGCTGTCGGCGGTCATCTTCGTCTTCGTCGCATTCGGCGGTTTCCTCTTAGGCCGCCACGTGCTGGGACTTGGACAGGCAATCTCGCTGATCTACGCCTTCGTCGCCGCACTCGCACTTGCCATCGGATCCAGTCGGATCAGGCTCCCTGGGCCGGTGCTCGGCAATGACGACATCGTCTTCTGGTTTGTAAGCCAGCGTATGTTCCCGCCGATCGTCACCGCGTTTGCGCTGTACCTGATGTATACCGAAATGGGTAAGATGGGCTTCAAGCTCGTCGATACCTATACGGGCCTCACCTTCGCCTATGTCGCCTTTTCGCTACCCATCGTCATCTGGCTGATGCGCGATTTCTTCGCGGCGCTGCCGGTGGAGGTTGAGGAAGCGGCGATGGTCGACAATGTACCCACATGGCGCATCTTCTTCGGTATCGTGCTGCCCATGTCAAAGCCAGGACTGATCGCGACGTTCATGATCACCCTGGCCTTCGTCTGGAACGAGTTCCTGTTTGCGCTCTTTCTGACCAATTCCAAATGGCAGACCCTTCCCATTCTCGTTGCGGGCCAAAACAGCCAGCGCGGCGATGAATGGTGGGCAATATCGGCAGCCGCCTTGGTCGCGATCATACCCATGGTCGTCATGGCGGGCATTTTGAGCAGGTTGATGCGGTCAGGCCTGCTTTTGGGAGCAATTAAATGACCGTTCTACTCGACTTGAATCCTTGTTTTAATTCTGGGGAGGAAACCATGAAGAGACTTCTGCTAAGTTCAACTGCCGGCGCACTGTTGGCCCTGACCGCGAATACGGCGGCTTTGGCCTGCGAGCCCGACTATACCGGCGTGACGATCAACGCCACGACACAGACCGGCCCCTATATCGCTTCGGCGCTGCAGCTGGCCGCCAAGGGCTGGGAAGAAAAAACCTGCGGCAAGGTCAATGTCGTTGAGTTTCCATGGTCTGAGCTCTATCCCAAGATCGTCACGTCGCTGACTTCTGGCGAAGACACGTTCGACGTGATCGCCTTTGCTCCGGCCTGGGCACCTGACTTCACCGATTTTCTCACCGAAATGCCTGCTGCGATGCAGACAGGCGCTGACTGGGAGGACATTGCCCCGGTCTATCGCGAAAAGCTGATGGTCTGGAACGGCAAGGTCCTGTCCCAGACCATGGATGGCGACGCTCACACCTATACCTACCGCATCGATCTGTTCGAAAACGCCGAAAACCAGAGCGCCTTCAAAGCCAAGTATGGCTACGATCTCGCCCCGGCAAAGACCTGGAAGCAGTATCTCGACATTGCCGAATTCTTCCAGCAGCCGGACAAGGGCCTTTGGGGTACGGCGGAGGCTTTCCGCCGCGGCGGCCAGCAATTCTGGTTCCTGTTCAGCCACGTCGCCGGCTACACCAGCCATCCCGACAATCCGGGCGGCATGTTCTTCGATCCGGACACGATGGATGCGCAGGTCAACAACCCGGGCTGGGTCCGCGGACTTGAGGAATACATCCGCGCCTCCAAGCTTGCACCACCGAATGCGCTGAACTTCTCCTTCGGTGAAGTGAACGCCGCCTTTGCCGGCGGACAGGTGGCGGAATCCATCGGCTGGGGCGATACCGGCGTCATCGGCGCCGATCCGAAGCAGTCCAAGGTCGCCGGCAATGTCGGCTCTGCACCACTGCCGGGCTCGGATGAGATCTGGAACTACAAGACCAAGACATGGGACAAGCAGCCCGAAGTCGTCCAGACCTCCTTCATGGCCTTCGGTGGCTGGCAGGCGGCCGTTCCCGCATCCTCGAAGAACCAGGAAGCGGCCTGGAACTACATCCAGTACCTCACCAGCCCGGCTGTATCCGGCCAGGCGGCGGTCACCGGCGGTACAGGCGTCAACCCCTACCGTATCTCGCACACGACCGACATGGAACTGTGGTCGAACAGCTTTTCCGAACGCGAAGCCAAGGAGTATCTCGGGGCGCAACAGGCGGCTGTGACAGCCAAGAACACCGCCCTCGATATGCGCCTGCCCGGTTACTTCTCCTACACGGAAATTCTCGAGATCGAGCTCTCCAAGGCGCTGGCCGGGGAAGTGACGCCGCAGCAGGCGCTCGACACGGTGGCTGAGGGCTGGAACAAGCTGACCGATGAATTCGGTCGCGACAAGCAGTTGGCAGCATACCGCGCTTCCATGGGCTTGCCGGCGAAGTAGGACTTTTCAACAGCAATTCCCGCCCCGAGGAAATTGGGGCGGGTGTATTCAAATTCGGACACAGGAACGCACCATTGCCGCTTTTTAGCCGGGCTATGGCGTTCGCACAAAAAGGCACAGCATGTCCCAGGTGCGTTTGGAACAGGTCACCAAGTCTTACAGCAGCGTTGCGGTCATTCCGCCGCTCGATCTCGTGATCGCCGACAAGGAATTTGTGGTTCTCGTCGGCCCCTCGGGCTGCGGCAAGACCACCACGCTGCGTATGATCGCCGGCCTCGAACAGGCATCGTCAGGGGCAATCCACATCGGCGACCGCGACGTCACTGGCCTGCGTCCCGGCCTTCGCAATTGTTCCATGGTGTTTCAGAACTATGCGCTATATCCGCATATGACCGTTGCCGAAAACATCGGCTATGGCATGAAGGTGCGCGGAACGTCCAAGGACGAGATCGCCAAGGCCGTCGCCAATGCCGCCCGCATTCTCAATCTTAATGACTATCTCGAGCGCAAGCCGAGCGCCTTGTCCGGCGGACAGCGTCAGCGTGTCGCCATCGGTCGCGCCATCGTTCGCCAGCCGGACGTCTTTCTCTTCGACGAACCTCTGTCTAACCTTGATGCCAAGCTACGCATCGAAATGCGCACCGAAATCAAGCTGCTGCACCGGCGTCTGCAAACCACGATTGTCTACGTCACCCACGATCAAGTGGAAGCAATGACCATGGCCGACCGCGTCGTGATGATGAACCAGGGTAGGATCGAGCAGGCCGCAGATCCGATTACGCTCTACGAATCGCCGAAGAATCTTTTCGTCGCCGCATTCATCGGCTCACCAAGTATGAACTTCATCGAGGGGCGCATTTTGCAAGAGGCGGGAAATCTGACTTTCCATGCAGAAGGTGGCGTCGCCATTGCCATTCCAGCGCAAAACGCCAAACGCCTTGCGGCAGCCGTTGGAGAGATAGTCGTTCTGGGAATTAGGCCGGAGCACACTGCAGCCAGCGAACCAGACGCTCCGACGGTGCCCCTTCACGTTGCCGACATCGAGCCGTTAGGTCCCCACACACTGGCTATTGGAAAAGTCGGTCCCGTGCCATTCACTGCGCAAATTCATGCTGCTTCGCAAGTGGGACCCGATGACCGGATTAGCGTACCGGTTGACACCCAGAAAATACATTTTTTCCTGAAGGCCACGGGTAATGCTTTGGAATAGCACTAGAGCGTGGTGACGATCTAAGGAATTAGGAATCCCAAGGCAGGGCAAACCGGATTCATCGCTGGCGTCGGAGATCAGCGATGGATTGCGATGCAGTTCAGGACGATCAATCGGAACGATCAAGGTTTCGTTCCGGGTGAGACGCGGGGCAAGTGAGGTCCGCGCACGAACAATCGGCTGTTTCTGGATGCGCTGCTGTGGATGGCTCGATCGGGTGGACGTTGGCTTTGATCTGCCGGAACGGCTTGGCGACCACCGCTCGGTGAAACGACGCTATTACCGTTGGATCGAGATGGGCGCTCTCGATGCTATGCTGGCCGTGCTTATCGAGAGGCGGACCTTGAGTGGCTAATGATTGACAGCACCATCATGTGGCGCACCAGCACGCAGCAGGAGTTCGCACGGTAAAAGGGGGCGGATATCCAGCTTGGGCCGTTCCCGAAGTATTTGAGGCGGCGTTACGAACTTCCCTAAGGTGATGGAGCGCTACCTGATGACGGGTCACGCGGATTATCTTCTGCGCGTCGTCGTGACCAATGTTGTCGCACTTCAGAATTTTTCTTGGGCAAAATCTCCAAGTCTGAGGTGCCGCAAACATCCGGTCAAGTTTGCGCTGAAGCAAGTCAAATACCGAAGGCTTTCCGATTGCCGAACTGTTTGGTGCCACCTTGGAGCCGGAAGCTCAGCGTCAGAATGAAGGTGCTGATACGTTCCCGAATAACACGTCCTGATCGTCCAGACCATTGAACTTATAACCGGGGTGGATACGCAACGTTGGCTGGACATCCAGGTCCTTGTTGATCTACACCATTATTCATAAACCTAGGCTTTAGAATATTTGAGGTTGCCTGATGGAGGGTGAGCGAAAGGGTTTGATAGGGATCGAAGTAATTGAGCAGAGTTTGGATTTCGCAGGTTGCTCCGTCTATTCAAGGCGGGATGTCGCCAATGTCGATGCTCCTTGGCTGGTTTTCTCGAATTCCCTGATGACCGACCACACGATTTGGGACCGCCAAGTCGCCCATTTCGGGGGGCGGTATAACATTCTGCGCTATGACCAAAGAGGGCACGGCCGCTCGGATGCTCCTACTAGCGTGAGTTTCGACGAACTCTCCGACGATGTGCTGGCGCTGCTCGAAGACTTTGAGATCGAGCGATGTGTCTATGTCGGACTCTCGATGGGCGTGCCGACCGGTTTGGCTCTCGCCGGGAAAGCTCCCGACCGTTTGGCAGGAATGGTGCTGGTGGACGGGCAGGCTGCAACGCAGCCTAGTGGACGTCAGACTTGGCAAGGCCGCATAGATTTCGCGCGGGCCAACGGTATGGCCGCAGTAGCCGAGGACACCGTGCAACGCTGGTTTGCGAAGGAATTTGTCAGTTCAGGTGGAGCGGATGCTTTGAGGGATACTGCAAGTGCGATGCGGCTTGAGGGTTATTGTGCCTGCGCGACGGCTTTGCAAGGCTACGACTTCAGTGCTGAAGCCAGAGCCGTGGCGGCACCGGTCCTGTTGCTGGCAGGAGCTAACGACGGCGCCATGCCTGTCAGCATGCGGGCGCTGGCAGAGACGATTGACGACAGCCGCTTCCTGGAAATTGCGAACGCGGGCCATATCCCCAACCTCGAACAACCGGAACAGTTCAACGCAGCGCTGGACCACTTTCTCCAGACATTTGACCTAAAGACTAGCTAATTGACTTTTATGAAGGATGAGGTTAGACCTGCCGCTGTCGTGGAGGGCTATCGTCGTCATGAAACTGCATTGGTCACCAAGGTCGCCCTTTGTCCGGAAGGTGATGATCGTTCTGCATGAGACAGGCCAAATTGGCCATGTGGATTGCGTGCGGACCGTTGTTGCTGCGGGCAGTCCGCCTAGTCCCGATCTCCTGATCGACAATCCTTTGGGTAAAATCCCCACCTTGGTGCTGGACGACGGTACTTGTTTGTTTGATTCCAGAGTCATCTGTGAATTTCTTGATGCGCGTGCCGGAGGTCGGCTCATGCCCGGTCACGAGCGTTTCAAGCACCTGCGCTGGCAGGCGCTGGGCGACGGGCTTACCGAGACCCTGCTGCTTCTGCGCGGCGAACTGCAGCGCGACGCTGCTCACATTGGGCTGGTGGAAAGCTATCGATCGAAAATTGGCGCCAGCTTCGCCGCTATCAATGCCGAAATGGCCGAGCTCGATCGTGTCCCCTTTGGCCTGGGACATATTGCATTGGTCTGCGCTATCGGGCAGCTCGATTTCCGTTTTGGCGGCAGTCGGTGGCGCGAAGCATTTCCTCGTATGGCGAGCTGGTTCGCCGGCCTCGCCGAGCGAGCATCCATCGTCGCCACTGTCGCTAAGGACGATGGTCCACAAGGCGGCACCGACACAACCGCCTTTCTGGATTTCACCAAAATCTCATGACCAAACCCCTTGCCGGAATTCGCGTTCTCGATCTCAGCCGTGTGCTCGCTGGCCCTTGGGCCGGTCAGATGCTGGCCGATATGGGGGCGGATGTAATCAAAGTGGAGCGCAAGGGCGTTGGCGACGACACCAGGGGCTGGGGGCCGCCCTATCTTGAGGATGCGCCCGAGGCCAAATCCCGTGAATCCGGCTATTATCTCTCCGCCAATCGCGGCAAGCGCTCCATTGAGATCGACTTCAATTCCCCTGAAGACGTCGAAACCGTTCGCACTCTAGCGACTCGGTCCGACATCCTGCTCGAGAATTTCAAGGTGGGCACACTCGCTCGCTACGGGTTGTCTTACGAGGACCTGCGGCAACTCAACCCGAAACTGATCTATTGTTCGATAACCGGCTTCGGCCTTTCCGGGCCACGCAGCAGCCAGGTGGCCTATGACTTCATGATCCAGGCCATGGGCGGGCTCATGAGCGTGACGGGCGAAAGCGACGAGCGTAATGGCGGTCCGCAGAAGGTCGGTGTGCCGATCGTCGACCTGATGACCGGCATGTATGCTTCCAACGCGGTGCTCGGCGCGCTGGTAGCGCGAGACCGGACGGGCGAGGGCGATCACATTGACGTCGCTATGCTCGACGTCTCTGTGGCCATGCTGGCTAACCAGGCCATGAACTATCTCGTCTCGAACAAGTCTCCCAAGCGGCGTGGCAATCGCCATCCCAATATCCAGCCGCAGGATGTGTTCGCGGTCAGGGATGGCCATTTGGTGCTGGCTGTCGGCAATGACGAGCAGTTTCGGCGCTTTGCCCAGGCCATCGGTCATGCTGAGCTTGCGGATGACCTCCGCTATACTAAGAATGCGGCGCGCGTCGATAATCTCGACACGCTTCATCCGCTGATCTCGGACGCATTGTTGGCCCGCGATGTGGACGAGTGGATCGCTGTTTTCGGCGAACATGGCATTCCCTGCGGTCCGATCAACGATGTGGCGCGCGTATTCCGCGAAGAACAGGTCATCCATCGCGGCATGCTGGCGACCATTACCGACACGGCGGGACGAAAAATTCCGCAGGTGCTCAGCCCCATGAAATTTGCCAATCATCCGCTCGAATTCGACCGGGCGCCGCCCAGGCTCGGCGAGCATACGGCAGAAGTGCTGTCCGAGATCAAGGGTTGATGCCATGACGCACGACTACGGGTTTCCCGTCACGGCCACTGCCCGCATTCCCCTGCCGGAGCCGGCGCAGATGACGCCCGAGCAACTGGCCATCCATCGTGCAATGGTCAAGGGACCGCGCGGCCGTATGGTCGGGCCGATGCGGGCGGTCGTCCATAGTCCTGAATTGGCGGATCGCTGGCAGAAATTCGGTGAGTTGGTGCGCTATCGCATGGTGCTGCCGGAGGAGCTTAAGGAGCTTGCAATTCTGGCTTGCGGGCGCCATTGGAACAGCGATGTCGAGTGGGCGGTGCATAGGAATGCCGCCGAAAAGGCAGGCGTATCGGCCGACGTAATCGCCGCAATCGAGGCCGCCAAGTTGGTTTGTTTCGCGCGCTTGGAAGACCGCGAAGTCTACGAATTTACCCGCTTGCTGCTACGTCACGGCCAAGTTCCGGACGATGCCTATGCGGCCATCCGATCGCGCTGGGGCGACCGTGGCGTGGTCGAATTAACGGCCATTGTCGGCTATTACAGCATGGTTGCCATGATGGTGAACGTTCATCTGGTGCCTGTTCCCCCGGAGGACGCTCCCGGCATTCACCCCTTGGGGCCGGTCCGCACAGAACTGGCTGAAAGTGAGTTGACGGCATGACGATCCAGGATCAGCACATCACCCAAGCCGCCATGAATCTGTATTCTTGGGCCTTACGCCGGGTGCCTGACGATACAAAGGCCGCGTTGGCTCAGGCTCGTGAGAGTGAGTCCAATGAGACCGCGCGAAAGACGCTGAACATGATGCTCCATAGTGCCAGCGCCGCGGAGACAGCGGATCGCTATGTCTGTTCCGATGCAGGCATCCCTGTATTTTTCGTGCGGATTGGGACAAAGGCCGACTGGAATGCCAACATAAAATCGGCTCTACGCGCGGGATTTGACGAGCTGGTGCAAACGATCGACCCACCACTGCTCAAGCACGTGACCAATCCGCTGACGCTGGAACGCGGTTACCACGGCAAGGATATGCCTATTGTCACCTTCGACCTGATCGAAGACGCCGACTATATCGAGATCATCTGTTCACCCAAGGCGCTGGGATCGGGCCGCTGGGCGGCAATGGAGCTCTTTACTTTTCCCACGCTTGAGACCATCGAGACCTACATCCTTGACGTTGCCATCAAGGCCGGCTCGCAACATTGTCCGCCCGTCGTCATGGGGGTGGGGATTGGCGGCACGTTCGACTACTGCGCCAAGATGGCCAAGGAGGCCACGTTGCGCCAGATCGGCCAGGCGCACCCCGAAAAGATCGTTGCCGATATGGAGCAGCGGCTTTACCAAGCGGTCAATGCTCTGGGCTATGGGCCGATGGGGACCGGCGGAGACACAACCGTGCTGGGCGTGCACGTGAACTACGCCGCGGGCCATGGTTTCACGCCGGTCGCCGTGGCGTTCAACTGTTGGATCAACCGGCGATCCATTGCCCGCATTCATGGTGATGGCCGGATAGAGCGGGTGGAGTAGCATGCGCAACATTGTTTTGCCCGCTACTCGCCAAGCCGTCGCCGAACTGGAATTGGGCGAGATGGTAACGGTCAGCGGACCCATCGTGGTGACGGCGGGAATTCCAACCCATCACCGCATCATCGAGCATATCGAGGACGGACGGCCGACGCCAATAGCTCTCGAGGACGCGGCCTTCTTCCACCTTGGCAGCTACAGCCGGGAAACGGCGGATGGCTTCGAAATCCTTTACATGAATCCCACGACCAGCACGCGCTTCAATTCGCTGATGCCCCGTATCATCCGCCATTTCGGTCTTCGCTGCGTCGGCGGCAAGGGCGGACTGGACGACGAATGCACCTTGGCACTTCAGGACGTTGGTGGCGTCTACCTGTCCTTTCTGGGTGGCGGTGCTCCCATCATCTCGGCTGCCATCCGCCACATCAGGCAAGTCGCCTGGGACGATTTGATCTCCCATTACCGGCTGGTGGAGCTTGAGGTCGAGGCGCTGGGTCCGCTTACCGTCGCTATCGATGCTCGCGGCAATAGCCTTTACCGAAATCTGGACGATGCGGCCCATTCGAAGCGCGCCGCCATTCTTGAACGCTTGGCGCAGCAGCGCCAAAGCCAGTGATATCAAAGCCGTAGAAACGGGGCTGGAGGACTTACATGCAACTGACCATGGCCGAAAAAATCGTCGCACGAGCGGCCGGGCGGGACAGTGTCGCTGCCGGTGAGTACGTGACCGTTTCCCCTGCTTACACTGTGTGCCAGGAAATTTCCTGGGGTCCGCGCAAGGCCATCATGGAACGGGCCGGCACCACGCGTCTCAAGCGACCTGAAAAGGTTGTGATGGTCGTAGACCACACGACTTCGGCGGGCATGGGCACGCCCTACTACAAGGCGCATCGCGAGATGCAGGACTATGCGCGAGAGCAGGGCGCACATTTCTTCGGGCCTGGCTCGGGCCTTAGGCACCTCGTGATGACGGAAAGGGGATTGGCCAAGCCGGGCGATCTGGTCTTTTCGGACGAACCCAACATTGCAACTGTCGGCGTCGTCGGCGCGCTTAATATCGCGATGTCGTCTGAGGTCGTGGTATCGCAGTTGACGGATGAGAACTGGGTCATGGTGCCCCGTTCGGTACGCTTCACGCTCGATGGGAGCTTTTCGCGTGGCGTCATGGCGCGGGATCTTGCGCAGTGCATCATTCGTGATTTCGCGCAGACCGACACGCTGAGCCAGGCATGCATCGAGTATGCCGGCCCGGCGATTGCAGGGATGAGCCTTGACGAACGCCAGAGCCTACTCGCCTGCTCCTATCATGCTGGTGCGGACAGCGCTTTGATGCCGGTTGATGCGCTGGCCCTCGCCTACGTACAATCGCGCGCTGGCGATACCAGCATCATTCCACTCGCCAGTGATCCTGGCGCGCATTACGACTTTGAGCACCGCTATGATCTGTCTGCGCTCGGGCCCATGATTACACCGCCGCCGGAGCTCCACAATGCCGTTCCTGTGAGCGCTTTCCGGGGTTTGAAGATCGATCAGGCGGCGGTCGGTTCCTGCGCCAATAGCCGGTTGGAGGATATGCGGGCGGTTGCTGAAATTCTCAAGGGACGCGTCATTTCCCCTCACGTGACCTTCTACATCACGCCGGGTAGTCGCGAGGTTTATGCTCAGGCCGCCGGGGAGGGTCTGATGGAAATCTTCATGACGGCAGGGGCAACGGTGCTATCCCCTGGCTGCAGCACCTGCTGGGGCTATGAGGGCTTCCTCAACCCGGGGGAAGTGCAACTATCGACCCACCAGATGAACTATCACGGCCGCAACGGGAGCCGCGAGTCGCGTTCCTACCTCGCCAGCCCCTATGTCGTTGCGGCAGCAGCAGTTGCGGGTCAAGTAGCAGATCCGCGTGAAGTTCTGGGCTGAGGTCTTTAGCGCAGCTTGATGTCGAAACGCACCAGATGGCCCTGGTAAATGCCCTTGGCTATAAGGATCGCAAAGCCGTCGGTATCGACGACGCGACGGTAGACGTGGGCGACTGGAGCGTTGAGCGGCATGTTGAGCGCGGCTGCCGTCTCGACATCCGCTGTACCGATCACCAGCGTTTGCTGAGCATCGGCCACCTGCACGCCGGGAATGTCGTGAACCAGCCGTAGCGCGGTTTTGGTGCGAACGTCCTCATCGGTTACGAACTCCCGGAGGCGTTCATCAATATAGACCTCCGTCAGTAGAAACGCCGTCTTGTCACGCCAGTGACGGCGCTGCAGCCGCCGGTAGCACGGGGCCAGCGTTCCGATGAGATACGGGACCTCGCCGACCTCTATATTGGGCTCATCCTTGAGCACCTCAATTTGCGCATCAGCAGTCGGTTGCAGAAGTCCAGACCAGTCCGTCCCCACCGTGCACCATAGCTCTGGCTGCGAACGGGAGCGAACGAAGGTGCCCTTGGCGCGAAACCGTTCGATCAATCCGTCCCGTTCCAGTTGGTCCAGTGACTGGCGGATCGTCGCCCGTGCGACACCATATTCGGCCGAAAGCTCTTCCACGGTGGGGATTTGCGAGCCGATCTTCCAGTGGCCGGAGTCGATCCGCTGCCGAAACAGCGTCGCCAACTGGATATATCGAGAAACACTGCTTCTGTTGAGATCAACGCTGCTCATCGGCTCGCCTGGCGTTCGAGGTGAAGGTCATTTCGTAGTATCGCTGCGGTCGAATTGATGCATATCCGAAACGATAGTGCGTGTCGTGCTAACGACCAACGAACACCGCCGGACGTTTTTCGACAACGGCGCGGGCTGCTTCGCGGGCGTCCGCAGTGGTCATAAGGCGCGTACTATAGGATTGTTCGAGTTCATATCCTTCGTCTACCGACATGAATTCAGCGCGGTTCATGGATTCCTTGCCCAATCGTAGTCCAAGGGGTGCTTTGCCAGCGATGCTCTGGGCCATTGCTTCGGCCTCGGCCTGCAACGCATCGGCAGGATGGATAGCGTTGACGAAGCCGAGGCGATAGGCCTCCTCCGCGCTGATCGGAGCGCCCGTGAAGACCATCTGGCGCAAAATCCCTTGAGGAAGGTGCCGCCCCATATGCGCCGTGCCACCGCAGCGACCCACATTAACTTCAGGTAGGCCAAACCGGGCCTCCGGGGTTGCGAGGCGAATGTCGCACACCGAAGCCAGCACGCAGCCTGCTCCTAGCGCCGGGCCATTGACGGCAGCTATTACCGGCATGGCAGCGTGGCGGACGGCCGCGAAGGTCCTGCGTACAACCTGGGCGCGACCCGGGTCCTGATCCACCGTGGCTGTGATGAACTCGTTGAGATCGAGCCCGGCGCAAAAGGCCCTGTTGCCGGCGCCTGTGAAAATGACGCAGCTGACGTCAGGGTCGGCGGAAAGGCTCGTAAAGGTGTCCGCGATTTCGGCATATAACTCTATGGTCAGAGCATTAACCGGCGCGCGATCGAGGATGATTTTGGCAACCTTGCCCGATCGTTCAACTACCAAAGGCATTTACAGCTCCTCCATATACCTAAAAACTATAAAGCTAGCTAATTGATCATATTGGTATTGACAACCCTTGTAATGAGAGGCTCACCTGTAAAGGTCAATAGATCGCGTTTTAGGCTGGGGTGGGCAATGTCGCAAGCCTTACCAATCGGAACGGTTCACAGTTGGGCGGCTGGGCCGATTGCAATCTTCACGATTGTTTCCCCCGCTCAATCCAAGGCTGCGGGACATGTGACCGGCGCTTCTTGAGGCGATCGAGAATCTGACGAAGTCCCTCATGGTTATGGCGAAGTGGCACAAATCAGCGATCGGCGCGACATCGAAGACAGCGAGATTCTCACGCCCATCCTCAGTGAACTCAACGAGGCCAGTTGAAAAGGTCATTAAACTGGTCTATTAGGCATTTAATGGATCAAAATGGATCCGAGGGAGGAAGCATGAAAAACATTATCCAATTGGGACTTGCCTTTGCCTTTGCCATTGCTGTCGCAGCGCCGGTTGCCGCCTCGGCGCAGGATTATCCGAGCCGACCCATTAGTTTGATCAACCCTTATTCCGCAGGCGGCTCGGCCGACCTGATCGCACGGACTATCGGAGAATATATGGGCCGTGCGCTGGGGCAGCCGGTCGTGGTGGAGAACCGCACAGGCGCGGCGACTGCCATTGCTGCAACCTACGTCGCGGGTGCAGCCCCGGACGGCTACACGTTGCTCTTGGCCGGGTCGCCGACCTTCGTCATCACCCCGGCGCTCAACCCGGATGCCGGATATGACGGCATGAAGGACTTCGAATTTGTGTCCATGGTGGCCAATGTGCCAAACCTGCTGGTGGTGTCGAAGCAGTCGGGGATAACCTCTGCCCAACAATTGGTGGATCGGGCAAAGGAAGCGCCTGACACCGTGGCTTATGCGTCAGTGGGTGGCGGAAGTCTTCCGCATCTGACCGGACTGATGTTTGCCAACGAAATCGGCGCGCAGATGCTCCATATTCCCTATCCGGGCGTGGCGCCGGCGACCGTGGATCTTCTTGCCGGCAATGTGGACACGGGGTTCCTGAACCTGCCCGCACTCATGCCGCATATCCAAAGTGGGGATCTGGTTCCCTTGGCGGTAGCAGCGACCAAACGAGGCACTCAGCTACCTGATGTCGCGACAATGGGCGAGTTGGGTTTCCAGGACTACGAGATGGGCACCTGGTATGGTGTCGCGGCCCCTGCCGGCACTCCGGCTGAAGTCGTGGCCAAGCTCGACGAGGCCGTGAAGCAAGCCATGGCTACGCCCGAAGTGCAGGATCGGTTGCAGAAGCAGGGCGTAGAACTGTTCTACAAGAACAGCGCGGATTTCCTTGCCTATCTCAACACCGATGCCGCGATTGTTCTGGGGCTAATTGACAGTTCCGGGGTCAAAGACGCGCAGTGAATGCGAGGGCGGAGGCCTTCTCCGCCCAAACCTGTCCAGCCGCAGCTAGGGGCCCTTGGGGATAGGGGTCTGCCAGCTCATAAACTCTGTCGCGTTGTTCCGGAGGAGGCATCCATGATCACCAAGTGTTGCTCGAACTATGAAGCTCGTCGGCTTTGGGTCCATGCAAGAAGTGCCGTAGGCGCTGTCGCGAGGTCAATATGAGTGAACTGATCGGCCGTGCTTGGCGCTTCGGCGACAATATCAGCGCTGACGACGGCATTATCGAATACTCGCAGGTGCCCGATCTTGGGAGCTTTGACATTCCCGCTCTCAAAGCCATGTGCTTTGCCCGGCTGCGCCCCGAATTTCCCTCCGCCGTGAGAGCTGGAGACCTGGTGGTCGCCGGCAAGAATTTCGGTCATCACAGCCACCCGCATGCTTGTGTGGCGATGCGCGAGAGTGGTGTGGCTGCAGTAGTGGTGGATAGCACGGACTCTGCCTTTGTGCGCAAAGCCCTTAATGTCGGCTTGCCGATCGTGTCTTGCCCAGGCGTCACGGCCATCGTGGCCGACCACGACACCGTGGCACTCGATATCGTGGCTGGTATCGTCAGAAACGCAGATACCGGGCAGACGCTTAGCTTCCGTCCGTTTGCGCCTCAAATGATAGAAGTCTGGCAGGCCGGGGGCCTGGGCGCTGCGCTCAAGTCCAGATTGTCCAAGGATATCCGCAATGCCTGACCATCCGCAGTCTCAAGAGGGCTTCAACAAATGGGAGGTTGGCATCGCCGCAGCCTTCTTTTTGATAGGCGCCTACATGGCCTATGAGGGAACCCGCTATGGGATTGGCACGATCACCCGCATTGGCCCAGGCTATTTTCCGATCTGCATTGGCGTGTTGCTGATGGTGCTTTCAATAGGTGTCGCCTTCGAAGTGCGCCACAGCCTGGCCCAACCGCCCGCTGTTCCGCTGCGCATCCTTGCGGCTCTGAGCGCGGGCTTACTCTCCTTCGCGCTGCTCGTGAATTTTGCCGGTCTCGTGCCAGCCACCTTCTCGGTGATCTTCATCAGCCGATTTGCCGAGCCTGGCAACAGTTTGCGCACCTCCGTTCTGCTTGCCGCCGGCCTGGCCCTCGTCGCCTGGTTCGTTTTCATCATCGGCTTTAACCTGCCGCTCAAAGCCTTTTGGTGGTAACCATGGATTTATTCGCCAACGTTGCCTTGGGCTTCGAGCGGGCGCTTTCCTTCGACGCGCTGCTTTTCTGTTTCGTCGGTGTCACCATCGGCACGTTTGTGGGTGTGCTACCTGGTGTCGGTGCAATGGCCGCTGTTGCGTTGTGCCTGCCCCTGACATTTTACATGGACCCTACAGTCGCCCTGATCATGCTGGCGGGCATTTTCTATGGCGCCCAATATGGAAGTTCGACCGCTTCCATCCTGCTCAACGTTCCAGGATCTGTAACATCCGCAGTCACTTGCCTCGACGGTTACCCCATGGCGCAGCAAGGCCGCGCCGGCGTTGCCCTGTTCATGGTGACAATGACCTCCTTTATCGGCGGGTCAATTGCCATCGTCCTTATGATGCTGTTCACGCCGGCCATTGCGGCGTTCGCTCTGCAATTCTCGTCGGCCGAGTATTTCATGATCATGGCCATGGGTCTTCTGGCGGCGGTGACGATCTCTCAAGGATCGGTACTCAAGAGCCTGATAATGGTGGTGCTTGGCTTGGCGCTCGGTGTCGTCGGGACAGACAGTGGTTCGGGTGTCGTGCGCTTCACCTTCGGCCTTCTGCCGCTGGCTGACGGGGTTAGCCTTGTCGCCATTGCCATGGGACTTTTCGGTGTTGCCGAAATTCTCTCCAGCATCGGTCGGAACGAGGGTAAAGGGATGTCGCCTAGAGATATCACTTTCCGCTCGATGATACCCACCCGGAAGGACATCAAGGACTCGGTGATGCCCACCCTGCGCGGCACGGGTATTGGGGCACTGATCGGTGTATTGCCAGGCTCGGGTGCCACGGTCGCGACCTTCATGGCTTATGCCGTCGAAAAGAAAGTTGCCAAGGACCCATCCCGCTTCGGCAATGGCGCTATCGAAGGCGTTGTGGCTCCAGAGGCGGCCAACAACTCCTCCGTGCAGGCAGCTTTTATACCGACGCTTAGCTTGGGCATCCCAGGCGATGCTCTGATGGCTTTCCTGCTGGGCGCGATGATGATCCATGGCATCGTCCCCGGTCCGCGCTTCCTGGTGGATCAGCCGGTGATGTTTTGGGGCTTGGTTGCCAGCTTCTGGATCGGCAACATCATGCTCCTCATTCTCAACATCCCCTTGATCGGCCTCTGGGTGCGCATCCTGGCGATCCCCTATCGCCTGCTATACCCAGCCATGCTGTTTTTCATCTGCATCGGCGTGTTTGCCATCAACTTCCAAGTATTTGACATCGTCGCTGTGTTGATTTTCGGTATTATCGGCTTCGCCATGACCAAGTTTGGTTATCCGCCGGCGCCGATCCTGCTCGGTTTCGTTCTCGGCCCGATGATGGAAGAGCACTTCGCACGCGCCCTGCTGATGTCTCGTGGCTCGTTCCACATCTTCTGGCAAAGGCCGATCAGTGCTGTTCTGCTGGCGATTTCGGTCGCTCTCATCCTCTATGCACTGAAGGGTGTCGTACGACGCGTCAAAACCGGATCTGTTGCGGTAGAGGAGGCCAGCCGTGATCTCTAAGGAAGAAGTGTTGGTCGTTGCAGCCATTCCGCCAGAGTTGGAGCGGCGCCTCACCGCAGACTTTCATTTGCGCAAGATACGCCCGGAAGAAACGGAAACGCTACCTCATCGTGTGGTCCTGACGACCAGTATGGCCGGTATCGACGCTGACCTCATGGAGCGTCTGCCCAATCTGGAACTGATTGCCTGCAATGGCACAGGCCTCGAACGCATCGACGTCGATGCCGCCACGGCAAGGGGTATCAGCGTCTGCAACACCCCCAACGCAGTGGTTGATGATACCGCCGACTTCGCTATCGGCCTCATCTACGCCACGGTGCGCCGCTTGGTCGAGGGAGACCGTTTCGTACGGTCTGGACGCTGGAGGACCGAGCGCATGACGACCTCGCGCCGCGTATCCTCTCGCCGCCTTGGTATTGTAGGGTTAGGCAAAATCGGCAAGGTCGTGGCCGCTCGCGCCGCCGCGCTAGGGATGGAAGTCTCTTACACAGCCCGCTCCGCCAAGCCCGAGTTGCCATACCGTTTCGTCGGTGATGTGGTAGACCTTGCACGCGTCGTCGACGTCCTTATCCTCTGCTGTCCGGGGGGAGCGGAGACGGCAAACCTTGTCGATGCGCAGGTTCTGGCGGCCTTGGGGCCTGAGGGCATTCTCATCAACATTTCGCGGGGCTCGGTGGTCGACGAACCGGCGCTCATAGCAGCGCTGGAGGCGAGAACCATTGCGGGCGCAGGCCTCGATGTGTTTGCGCAGGAGCCCGAGATCGACGAGAGGTTCTTTGCTCTGCCCAATGTGGTGCTTGAGCCGCATTATGCGGCCGTCACCTTGGAAACGCGCTACGATATGGCCGACACGCTCCACGCCGCGATCGCCGCGCATCTGCACTCTTCTCTTTCCTGACACCAGGACGGTCCGATGTTTTATGCTCCGAAGGACGGCCACGGCCTGCCGCACGATCCTTTTACGTCGCTGGTGGCGCCCAGGCCAATCGGCTGGATCTCCTCGGTCAGTCTCGAGGGCAAAGTCAACCTGGCGCCCTACAGCTTCTTCAATGCGGTGTGTAGCCGTCCGCCAATGATCAGCTTCGCCTCCGAAGGCATCAAAGACACCGTCCGCAATATACGTGAAACCGGCGAATTCGTGGTCAACGTCGCTAACTATGCCATGGCCGAAGCGATGAATTTGAGTTCGGCTCGGCTCCGGCATGGCGATGACGAGTTCGCCTATGCCGGGCTGAACGCCGAGCCGAGCCAAACCGTGAAGGCACCCCGCGTCGCCGGAGTGCCGGCAGCGCTTGAGTGCCGTCTGACCTCAAGCCTGGCGATCACCACTGTCGACGGAGCAGATACACATAACCGCCTAATCATCGGCCAGGTCAGCGGCGTCTATATCGCTGACCGATGCTTGGTCGACGGGTTGTTCGACATCTCGCTGGCAGACCTTATCGCGCGCCTTGGTTATCGCAATTATGCGCGCGTAACAGAAGTATTTTCCATGCACCGACCCGGGCTGGACAACCAAAGACCCTGACACGACCGCAAGGCAGGCAGTGAGTGCGGGACGTCGGCCACTGCATACCGGTCACGTTTCGTTGCCTTTGAACGCCACCATCTCTGCTCGAGGTCGGCAAGCTTACGCCTCTACCCTTGCCTATACCTTGGCGAACTTTCTTCACGATCTATTCGATATGGCCTCGCACCACGTTGTTCATTCGCGTGATGTACAACAGAAAAATTTGAGAAACCCTTTTCTCATCTCCTAAACTGCGCTATACATCCATGAGAAAGCGGTTTCTCATGCGAGGATGTAGAATTGGCGGGCGCGGATTTCGCATCGAGAGTCACCCTTAATGATGTCGCCGCTGCGGCTGGCGTGAGTATCGCTACGGCCTCCAAGGCTCTTAACGATACGGGGCGCATGTCTGTGGAGACGCGTGGGCGGATAAGGCGCGTGGCGCTAGAAATGGGGTTTCGGCCGAATGCACTCGCGAAAAGCCTGACCAGCAAGCGTAGCTTCACCGTCGGTCTGCTCACCAACGATACTTACGGTCGCTTTACGCTTCCAGTGATGGCGGGGATTTCCGAGGGATTGATCGATCATGGCGTGTCGGTCTTTCTCTGCACCGTGGAAGACAATCCGGAACTCGCCAAGATTCATGTGGATGCCATGCTCGACAAGCAAGTCGACGGCATCATAGCGACCGGCAAGCGGATCGACAAACCTCTGCCTGTGGATCTCTCGAAGCTGTCGGTTCCGGTCGTCTATGCTTTGACGGCGGGTCCTTCGGATGCGGTGACGTTGCTCCCGGACGATCAACGGGGTGCACGGGAGGCGGTGCAGCACCTCGTTGCCCAGGGGCGCAGGCGGATCGTTCACGTCACCGGGCCGAGAGGCTTCCGGGTGGTTCAGGAGCGTGCCGATGCGTTTGCCGAGGCGCTGGAACGGGCGGGCCTGCCGGTATCGGATGCAGCAATTCTGCGGGGCGAATGGTCGGAGCGATGGGGTCACGAGGCGGTGGAGGTGCTCTGGTCGGATGACGCTCAACCGGATGGAATATTCTGCGGCAACGACCAGATCGCACGCGGCGTCATCGATGCCCTGCGGGAACGCGGGGTGGGTATCCCTGGAGACGTGTCTGTCGTCGGCTTCGACAATTGGGAAATCGTCGCCGAACAGACCCGCCCGCCGCTGACGACTGTGGACATGAATTTGAAGGAACTTGGGCGGCAGGCCGGACAGGCGCTCCTGCGCCTTGTGAACGGTGAAACCGTCCAACGGGGAATTTGGAAATTGCCATGCACGCTGGTGGTTCGCGGCTCATGACAACTTAGCAAAGGGAATAACAGGCCAATCGATTAACGGCTGTTTAGGGAGGAGACCTAATTATGAAGCTGCTCAAGATCGTGGCACTAGCTGCCACCGCACTGGGTGCACTATCGACATCCGCGTTCTCGCAGGAAAAGCTGACCATGTGGTCGCGCTCCAGCAGCGAGGCATTCATGCCGGCGCTGATCGACGCGTTCAACGCATCCCACAAGACGCAGATAGAATTGCAGATCGTGCCCTCGGCTGAAATGGTTCAGAAATATGCGACCGCGGCAGCCGGCGGTTCCGCCCCGGATTTTGTTTCGCTCGACCTCGTCTATGGCCCGGCGTTTGCAAAGTCCGGTACACTGGAAGACCTGACCGATGTAGCGAAAAGCCTGCCCTATTTCGAACATCTCTCGAAGGCCCATATCGGTACGGGAACCTTCGAGGGGCGTATCTACGCGATGCCAATGTCGGCTGATGCGTCCGTTCTTCTCTGGAACAAGAAGTTGTTCAAGCAGGCCGGTCTTGATCCCGAAAAGGCGCCAACCAACTGGGCGGAGATCGAAGAGGCCGCAGGTAAAGTCAACGCGCTTGGTGGCGATATCCGCGGTTTCTACTTCTCCGGTGCGTGCGGCGGCTGCAACGCCTTCACCTTCATGCCGCTGATTTGGGCTTCTGGCGGCGACATCCTGGTCGATGGCGGCAAGCGCGCCACACTCGATTCACCCCAGATGTACGATGCGATCAACTTCTATCGCGATATGGTCGCGAAAGGATACGTGCCGGAAAGCGCCAAGACGGATTCGGGCAAGAATTTCTTTGGCGGTTTTGCCACCGACAAGATCGGCTTGTCGCCGATCGGGGCGTTTGCGATCGGCAACCTGGTGAAGAACTATCCCACGGTGGATTTCGGTGTCACCTTCATCCCCGGAAAGACAGGCGGCAAGGCCTCGTTCGGCGGCGGCGACAACTTCGTGGTCACGGCGGGCCGCGACAATGCGCCGGCCGCAAAGGAGTTCCTGGAGTTCGTCTATTCGCTCGAGGGACAGACCCTTCTGGCTAAGCTCGGCAGCCTGCCTACTCGCGACGACGTCGCAGCCGAAGCGGTCAAATCGCTGGACCAGCGCTACCAAGTTGCGACGGAAGCCCTGAAGCTCGGCCGCACGCCATCATCGCCCGTCTACAACGACATCATCAACAGCAGCACCGGTCCCTGGAAGCAGATGCTGAATGAGGTCTTCTTCGACGACGATGTCAAAGGGTCGGTCACCAAGGCCCAGACAGCGATGCAGTCCATCCTCGACGACACCGATTGATACGCGTCCGGGATTTCTTCCAGCTTTGGCTGTCGGCCCGTGCGGGATCCCCGTCCGGGCCGGCCCGGCACGCCCAATGGACGAGAGGCTATGATCAATTCGCAGAATATCCACGATGGTGCACCTATCCGCCGAAGGAGCGGCAGGCAACGGCGCAAGCAGCTTGCCGGGCTTCTCTTCATCGCTCCGGCGCTAATCCTGGTCGCCACATTCTTCGTCATTCCTCTGGGGATGGCGTTCTGGATGTCGCTGCACAATTGGCCCTTGCTCGGCCGGCCCCGGTTTATCGGCTTCGGTAATTACATTAGGCTGACGCAGGACGCGCAGTTCTGGTCGTCGATGCGCTTCACCGTCTACTATACTGTGATCGTCACCATTGCGATCTTCGCCGTCGCCTTTCCTCTGGCCTTGTTCGCCGAGAAAGCCCACCGGTTCACGAAGTTTTACCGAACCGCTTTTTTCCTGCCGGTGGTCGTCGGCTTCGGCTCCGCAAGCCTGCTCTGGGCGTGGCTGCTTGACGTCGACTCCGGCCTATTCTCTCCCGCCGCCGAATATCTTGGACTAATGACCACGCGCATTAACCTGCTGGCAGATTTCGACACGACGTTCTGGTCGATCATCATCATGGTCGTCTGGAAGACTGCGGGCTTCAACATGATCATCCTCCTGACCGGCCTGCAGGGCATCTCGACGGAAGTGCAAGAGGCCGCCCGCATCGATGGTGCCTCCTCGTTGCAGCGGTTCCGCCGGATCACGCTTCCTCTCATGCGTCGCACGATCGCGCTTGCGCTCATTCTTTCCGTTTCAGGCTCTATGCTGGCCTTCGACCAGTTCTACATCATTGCCGACGGCGGTCCGCAGAACCGCACGGTGACGGCTGTCTACTGGATATTCAGCCAGTCCTTCGGCTCCTTCCGTCTCGGATATGGTGCTGCCCTGTCGATGGTCCTGCTGGTCATACTCGTCTTCATCAGCGTCGTGCAGCTGCGGCTGCTGCGCAATCCGGAGGGGATGTAGTGTCCGCTCGCCGCAGCGCTTCAGCGCGCCATCTGTTCGCCTCCCTGCGCTATAACGGCTTGGGGATTATCGCAGCCTTTCTTTTCCTGGCACCGCTTGCATGGAGCGTCCTGGTCAGCTTCAAGCCTTCCGTCGAAGCCAGGCAACCGCCGTTGCCTCCATGGCCGGTCGGCGGATTCAGCGTGCAGAGCTATGAAAATCTGGCGAAATACGGAGCGGGCATCTGGACCTATACGGGCAACAGCCTCACGGTCGCCCTTGCAACCGTGGTGGCATCCGTCGTCGTGAGCCTGCTGGCAGGCTACGGCTTCTCGCGGTTCCATTTTCCGTTCAAGAACGTGCTGTTCGTGCTGATCATCTCGACGGTGATGATCCCGTTTCAGTCGATTCTGACGCCGCTGTTCCTGATCCTGACCAAGCTGGGGCTGCAGAATACCCTGACCGGGATCGTCCTGGTCTATGTGACGCTGCAATTGCCGTTCTCGATCTTCATGATGCGCAACGCCTTCGATGCCGTGCCGAAGGAGATCGAGGATGCGGCCCGCGTCGACGGAGCGTCGATCTTCGCCGTCCTCTACCGCATTATGCTGCCGCTGGTGCTGCCGGGCGTGGTCACGGTGGCGATCTTCGCCTTCCTTGCATCATGGAACGAATTCCTGGCGGCGCTGATCCTACTCACGGATCAGAATAAATACACCCTTCCGGTGCTGATGGCGGCCGTGCGCTCGGGCCAGTTCGGTACGATCGACTGGGGTGCGGTGCAGTCCGGCGTGACGCTGATGATGGCGCCATGCCTCGTGCTCTTCCTCGGACTGCAACGCTACTACATCCGCGGCCTGACCGCGGGCGCCGTCAAATAAAACAAACAGAAATCAAACGGATATCGACCCATGACATATTTGAATACACCCACTTCGTCCGGCTTTCGCCCACCGGCGGTCCCCGATGTTGATGTGCATGGTTTCTGGGGCGAACGCATCGACGCGGTCGCCGATAAGACTGTTATGATCCTCTACGATCGCTGCGTCGCGGCGGGAATGTTCGACCAGATCGACCCCGACAGGCCGGTGCCGGAACTGCGGCTGCCCTACCACCTGCGCTCCGACGGTTCGCCCGATACAGTCAATGTCCAGATGTTCTGGGATTCGGATGTCGCAAAGGTGATCGAGGCGGCGGCCTACGTGCTGTACCGCAAGCCCAATCCCGATCTAGAAGCCAAAGTCGATGCGATCATCGACATGTTCTACAGGCTGCAATTGCCGGACGGCTACCTGAACTCATGGTTCATCCGCATGCAGCCTGGCAAGCGTTGGCTCAACCTTCGGGATCATCACGAGCTCTATTGCGCGGGTCATCTCATTGAGGCTGCCGTCGCCTATTTCCATGCGACCGGCAAGCGTAGGCTTTTGGACGTGATGTGCCGGTATGCCGACCATATCGACCAGACGTTCGGGCCACAGCCGGTCCAAAAGCCTGGCTATTGCGGCCATGAAGAGATCGAACTTGCGCTGATCCGGCTCGGCCGAGCAACCGGCGAGCAGCGATACCTTGATCTTGCCCGCTTTTTCATCGAGCAGCGCGGCCAGCAGCCGCATTATTTCGACGAGGAGGCCGCCGCACGCGGGGCTGACCCGAAGCAGTTCCGCCACCGGACCTATGAATACAACCAGTCGCATCTGCCGGTTCGGCAGCAGACCAAGGTCATCGGCCATGCGGTGCGCGCCATGTACCTCTATTCCGGCATGGCGGATGTCGCCACCGAGTTCGGCGACAATAGTCTCACCGACGCTCTGAAGGTTCTGTGGGACGATCTTACCACCAAGCAGATGTATGTCACCGGCGGTATCGGCCCGGCTGCCAGCAACGAAGGCTTCACGGATTACTATGACCTGCCCAATCACAACGCCTATGCCGAGACTTGCGCTGCCGTCGGCTTGGTCATGTGGGCCAGCCGGATGCTCGGCCGAGGTCCGGATCGGCTCTATGCGGACATCATGGAACAAGCGCTCTACAACGGCGCCCTTTCCGGACTTGCTGCCGATGGCGCCACGTTCTTCTACGACAACCCGCTCGAAAGCAATGGCAGCCACCATCGCTGGACATGGCATCGTTGCCCGTGTTGCCCGCCGAATATCGCCCGCACCGTGGCATCCATCGGCAGCTACATGTACGGCGTGTCGTCGGACGAACTGGCAGTCCACCTTTACGGCGATAGCACCGCCCGGCTGGCGCTGGGCTCGACGGCGGTCACGATTGCCCAACGCACCGATTATCCCTGGGACGGTCGCATTGCGCTGACCGTGGGCGTCGATGCACCGGCCGCCTTCAGGCTGGCGTTGCGTGTGCCCGGTTGGTGCGGCCAGGCAAGACTGTCCATTGACGGCGAGGTTATCGACGTCGCCGCCGTCGAGGACAAGGGCTACCTGCGGATCGATCGCCTCTGGCAAGGCGGCGAAAGGGTTGTTCTCGATCTGCCGATGGATGTGCGCGCCCTGCACGCCAATCCTGCGGTCAGAGCCGATATCGGTCGCGTCGCACTGGCGCGTGGTCCGATGATCTACTGTGCGGAGGAAATCGACAACGGTGGGGAACTGCACAGCCTGATCCTGACCGGGGATGTCAGCGAAGCCGATACGGCATCCATCGAAGGGCTCGACAAGGCCGTAGCGATCAACGTGAAGGCGAAGCGGGAGGTGTGGAGAGACTGGCAAGGTAAACTGTATGACACGGGCGAGCCAACGCTCAAGGACACCACAGCGCGTTTCCTGCCGTACTTTCTGTGGGACAATCGGGAGCCCGGCGAGATGCTCGTCTGGGTCAGGGCGCAGAAATGACCGGATCCATCCATGAAAAGGCGAAGATCGAGCTTCGTGATGTCAGAAAAAGCTTTGGCGCTGTCAACGTCATCCAAGGGCTTGATCTGACCATCGAAGGCGGCGAATTCGTCGTCTTCGTTGGGCCGTCCGGTTGCGGCAAATCCACCTTGCTGCGCATGATTGCCGGTCTGGAGGATGTGACATCGGGCGACATTCTCATCGCCGGTCGCGATGTGACCGATCTCGACCCGTCCAGACGCGGGATTGCGATGGTTTTCCAGTCCTATGCGCTTTATCCGCATATGAACGTCCGGGAGAACCTGTCTTTCGGGCTCGAAATGGCCAAGACGCCACGTGACGAGATCGAGCGCCAGGTACAGGCTGCGGCCCAGATTCTCAAGATCGAACCGCTGCTTGATCGCCGGCCCGGCCAACTGTCTGGCGGACAGCGCCAGCGCGTGGCGATCGGCCGTGCGATCGTGCGCAAGCCGCTCGCGTTCTTGTTCGACGAGCCGCTCAGCAACCTGGATGCGGAGCTACGCGTCAGCATGCGCATCGAGATTGCGCGCCTGCATCGCGAGCTTGGCAACACCATGATCTACGTCACCCATGATCAGACGGAAGCTATGACGCTGTCGGATCGCATCGTCGTACTGAGGGATGGCGTCATCGAACAGGTCGGCACGCCGCGCGAAGTCTACGAAGACCCCAACAACCTTTTCGTCGCCGGCTTCATCGGTTCGCCCCGCATGAACTTTGTCGATGCGGTGTATATGGCTAAAAACCATATCGGAGTGGCCGATGCGGTTATGCCAATACCGCAGCCCCTGATTGGCATTTCGGAAGGGGAAAACGTTAAACTCGGTATCCGCCCGGAGCACCTGACGGTCGGAGATCGCAGAAAGGATGCGCTGCGCGTGAAAGTCGATTTTTCCGAGTATCTTGGCAGTACCCGATACATCTATTGCTATCTTCCGAGCGGTGAGATGCTCACTGTTGAACAGCGCGACGGACGCTACTTTTCGCCTGGTGAAGAAGCGTGGCTGAGCTGCGAGCCCGAATGCCTAAGGCTGTTTACGGCGGATGGCCGACGATTGCGCCCGGCAGCGCTTCATGTGGAAGCAACGCCATGAATGTGAAAGTCGACGACGCCGGCGAACGTCCCCTGATAGCGCTCGCCATGGGCGATCCGGCCGGGATCAGCCCGGAGCTTGCAGCCAGGTTGATCGCATCGCCGAGGGTCGCTGCCGCCGCGCGCCTGGTGGTGATCGGAGACCGGCGCATCCTCGAAGGCGGCGCCAAGGCAGCAGGATTGATGCTTGGCATCGCCACGGTGGAAAGCGGCGTCATAGGGCCGGCTGCCAGCCCGGTCCTGATCGATCTGCGCAATCTCGATCCAGCGGCCGTGACGGTCGGCGAGGCGACGCTGACGGGTGGAACGTTCGCCGTCGAGAATTTCTCGTACGCCCTGCGGCTGGCGGAAGCAGGCCAGGTGGCCGCCGTGTGCTATACGCCGCTGAACAAGAAGGCGATGCGCTTCGCCCATCCGGGCTATGACGACGAAAGCCGCTTCATCCAGGAACTTTTGCAGCTGACGGGCAGGATCAAGGAGTTCAACGTTCTCGATACCGTGTGGAATGCCCGCGTCACCTCGCATATTCCGCTGAAGGATGTCGCGGGCCAACTGTCGCGCGAGGCAATCCTCGCCGAGATTCGCTTGACCGTAGACTGCCTGAAACAGTCAGGCGTTGAAGCGCCGCGCCTGCTTGTGGCCGGCCTCAACCCGCATGCGGGCGACGGCGGCAGTTTCGGCATGGAGGAGATCGATATCATCGGTCCGGCCGTCAACGCGGCTGTTGCCGATGGCTTCGATGTCTCAGGCCCGCTTCCGGCCGACACGGTCTTTCTGACCGCACTCAGGGACGGATATCATGCGGTGCTGACCATGTATCACGACCAGGGCCAGATCGCCATGAAGCTGATCGGCTTCGACCGCGGCGTGACCATGCTTGGCGGGCTTCCTTTTCCCGTCTGCACGCCCGCGCATGGCACCGCCTACGACATTGCCGGCGAGGGCATCGCCAATCCGCTTGCCAGCGAGGAGGCCGTGTTGCTGGCTGCCCGCATGGCCACCGCGGCACACAATCGAGGTGGTAGCGCTTGACCGTCGTCGTCATGTGGATTCGCGCATGCGGACGCGGGTAGATCGTTACCATATCAGGGCATTCGACATCATCGACGGACGGCATCTGCGTCACAGCGGGATTTACGCGCCGGACGGATGCCGGCTCAGCAAGATTCTGGTGCCGCACGCAGAACGCCGTACCCTCTCGATCGAAAGCCTACCGACGGCGAAATGTCATCGAATGGCGCTTCTGCAGATTGCAGAACTCGTCGCGGCGCATCGTAACACGCTGTGATAGGCTGGCTTCAAACCACCTGTGGGCTGTCGCACTCGTTCGGCTCTAATCGCATGGATTTGAATGAGTCCCCATCCTAGTCGCGCCAAAGTATTTCAGCTAAATCCCGAACGATCAGAATCGGGCTGCGGTTGATGGGATCGACGAAAAATGTTCTCCAGGAAGTACAGTGTCTTAGGGCACTCGCCGTGGGAATCGTCTTTATATTCCACCTATGGCCGCAATGGCTGTCGGGCGGCTATGTGGGCGTCGACGTCTTTTTCGTCATATCCGGCTTTCTGATAACAGGAAAGTTGAGTCGCGATTCGGAGCGCGACGGTAAAATCTCGCTGCTGGAGTTCTACTCCGGTCGCGTACGACGCTTGCTACCGGCGGCAACGCTAGTCCTGTTCGTCACATTTTTCGGTATGTTTGCCTTTTTGCCCTCGGCGCGCTGGGAGGAAACAGCGGCGCAAATCTTGGCCAGCGCATTTTATGTTCAGAACTGGGCTCTCGCGGCCAGATCCATCGACTACCTCAGTGCTGATGCGGACCCCAGCCCGGTCCAACATTATTGGTCTCTTTCGATCGAGGGACAGTTCTATGTTGTTTGGCCTCTTCTGATAATCGCGGCGATATGGATAGCAAGACGGTTTGACGTCCCGTCACGCGCTCTCACCTTCTTCGTCGTCTCGATAATATTTGCAAGCTCGTTCGCCGCCTCTGTCATCTTGACCGAGCAAGATCCCGGCTACGCATATTTCGTAACGCACACCCGGATCTGGGAATTGGCGTTAGGCGGCTTGCTCGCTCTTACCATTCATCATGGCCAAGGAATGCCGGGTAGCGTACGTGCTAGCGTCGCTGTCGCTGGTCTGGCTGCCATTCTTTGGTCGGCGATCACTTACACGCCGTCGACAATTTTTCCTGGCATCGCTGCGCTCGTACCAACGCTTGGAACCGCGGCGGTCATCCTTGCCGGCGACATCAAGTTGGGTGCCTTCCGCAGACTCAAGCCGGGATGGCTAATCTGGCTCGGCGACCGTTCCTATTCGTTGTATTTGTGGCACTGGCCAATCATTATCTTTTACACCGCTTGGTACGAAAAGATCGGCTTGATGGATGGGATCGGCCTCATGGCAATTACCGTGGTGCTGTCGCATATATCCTATGGTCACATCGAGCAGCGATATCGCCACTCAAGATATAAGTCAGAGCGGCGTCCCTTGGTGTATGGTCTCGGATCGTTAGCCGGCGCGGTGGTCGCGTTCGGAGTGCTGCAGCACTGGATGGTGTCACAAGGCAGTGCCGGAGTGAGCCCTGCCGACGCACGCTATCCTGGGCCCGCTGTCCTTGTTTCCAACGTATCCGCACCTCCGGACATCGAGCCGATCCCACCGCTCGCTGTCTTGAAGCGCGATCTGCCATCAGTGTACGATAAGTGCCATCAGAACCAAAGGCGTGCAGAGCCCGTCCACTGCATTTTGGGCAACCCTGAAGGACGCAAAACCATCGCAGTCGTCGGCGACTCGCATGCCGCGAACTGGATACCGGCTCTGGAAAGGATTGCTACCCAGAACGACTGGAGGCTACTGACATTCACCAAGTCGGCTTGTGCGTTCAGCCGCGTCGAGGTGCAGCTGAAGGGCAAGCCCTACACATCTTGCATGGAGTGGCGCGAGAATGTCGTCGAGTTCATCAGGTCAAACCCTGTAGACATCATGTTCATCGGTCAATCGCCGTATCGCTATATCGATAAAGAGGTCATGGTACGTGGCTTGCGCAGCGTCTGGGGAGAACTCTCGCAATTGGGAATAAGGATAATCCCCATCCAGGACACGCCTTTCATGCCATTTCAACCGGAGGAATGTCTCGCCAGGAAGGATGGGAAATCTTGCGTGGCGCGGCGCAAGGAGGTCTTGCCGCCGGACGTGTTTGAATATGCATCGAGCACGATGGACGGCATACATGTTGTCGATATGAATGACGCCATATGCGGGCCAGAGATCTGCGAAACGATCGTCGGAAACATGATCGTCTGGCGCGATCGCCATCATCTGTCGGCGACATACTCTGCAGCATTGGCTCCATATCTTGCCAAACAAGTGGGGCTGCCTTTCCCTAAAGTCCCCAGATCAAAGTCGGTTAGACGGAGCGAAACCCCGTCAGGTTGACAGGATCTAATCTTGTTTCTCACGGTTTCCTGGTTCACCCTGGATGTAGCGGAATTCGAACTGCATTTCCTGGCTTGGTGTAAGGGCGATTGCCACGCGCTGCTGCTGGCCACCGGACGGTCTCGATGCGTCTTTGCCTCAACCGCCCAACGGACGTGCTGGCGTCATGTATTGGGAACGCCGCCGCGTCGTGACGTCGCTTTCGAAGGGCTCTTGTCCAGATCAGGTCACAGCTATTGGACCTTCTGTCCTAGAGAAATACAGTTGGGTGCTTGCTATACGAGAGTCGAGGCGCCTCAGTACCGTCTCGTGAAGCTCAGTATTGCAACCGCAAGCAATGAGACGCATTCGTTATGTCAAGACATACCTGGCTGCGGCCGATATGTTTAATCTTCTCTATCGAACGGATATGAGATGGCCATATTAGAGTCTTTCGACGCAGCGATTTTAGCGCGAGCGCAATTTGCGTTCACGGTTTCCTTCCACATCATCTTTCCGGCATTCTCGATCGGACTTGCGAGCTATCTCGCGGTACTGGAAGGCTTGTGGCTTTGGAAGAAGGATCAGGTCTACCTGGACCTTTTCAATTTCTGGAAAACGATCTTCGCGGTGGCTTTCGGCATGGGCGTCGTCTCCGGCATCGTCATGTCCTATCAGTTCGGCACCAACTGGAGCGTTTTTTCGGACAAGGCCGGGCCGGTGATCGGGCCCCTTATGGGCTACGAAGTTCTGACGGCGTTCTTCCTCGAAGCAGGTTTCCTCGGAATCATGCTGTTCGGGCTCAATCGTGTCGGACCAAAATTGCATTTTCTCGCCACCTGCATGGTGGCGATAGGTACGCTGATTTCGGCCACCTGGATCCTGGCGGTCAATTCCTGGATGCAAACTCCGGACGGATTTGGCATGAATGCCGCTGGCCAATTCATTCCATTGGATTGGTGGAAGATCGTCTTCAATCCATCCTTCCCATATCGTCTCGTCCATATGGTTCTGGCTGCTTATCTGACCACCGCCTTCGTGGTCGGGGCTGTTGGAGCATGGCATCTTTTGGACAATACAGCACCTCGGCGGTCGCGCACGATGTTCTCGATGGCCATGTGGATGGCAACGCTTGTAGCGCCGCTACAGATTTTCGCGGGCGACGCCCATGGCCTCAACACGCTCGAATATCAGCCGGTCAAAGTCATGGCGATGGAGGGCCATTTCGAAAGCCACCCCGATGGTGCGCCTCTGATCCTGTTCGGAATTCCCAACACCGCCGAAAAACGCATCGATTACGCCGTCGAGATCCCAAAACTCTCGAGCCTGATCCTCAAGCACGACCTGAACGCGCCTCTTGCCGGCCTCGACAGTGTTCCCGATGCGCTGGAGCCGCCGGTAGCGGTAGTCTTTTGGTCGTTCAGGATAATGGTCGGCATCGGTTTTGCCATGCTCGGCATGGGCCTGTGGAGCCTTTGGAACCGATATCGCGGAACGCTCCACACCAATGACTGGCTTCACAGAGCAGCGGTCGTCATGGGGCCGGCCGGCTTTGTCGCGGTTCTCGCCGGCTGGGTGACCACGGAGGTCGGCCGCCAGCCGTACACGGTCTATGGCCATCTTCTGACGGCCGATTCCCTTTCCCCGGTAGAGGCGCCCGCCGTCGCAGCTTCATTGATCGCCTTCATCGTCACCTACTTCTTCGTTTTCGGCGCCGGCACTTTTTATATCTTGCGGCTGATGAAGCGTCTGCCTCGCGATCCGCTGCCGGATCTCGACAAAGGGCCGATCAGAACCTCCGGCATCATGCCGGGTCCTGCGACGGAACACATCGAAGGGGGCCAGCATCGTGGTCATTGATCTCGCTTTCGTCTGGGCCGGCATCATTGCCTTCGCCGTCCTTGCCTACGTCATTCTCGACGGCTTCGATCTGGGAGTGGGAATCCTTTTCCCCTTCTTTTCCGAAAAACATGATCGCGATGTCATGATGAATTCGGTGGCTCCGGTCTGGGATGGAAACGAGACCTGGCTCGTGTTGGGCGGCGGCGGTTTGATGGCTGTTTTCCCCTTGGCCTATGCCACCATTCTGCCGGCGCTCTATGCCCCGATTATCGCCATGCTTCTGGGACTGATTTTCCGTGGCGTTGCTTTTGAATATCGATGGCGCACCACGCGAGGCGAATTCCTTTGGAACTGGGCGTTTGCGGGCGGCTCTTTGCTGGCTGCGATGGCACAAGGGATAACACTGGGTGCGCTCGTCCAAGGGATTCCGGTCGTCAATCGCGCCTATGCCGGTGCTTGGTGGGACTGGCTTACGCCGTTTTCGCTTGCAACAGGTCTCGCGGTGGCTGTCGGCTATGCGCTGCTGGGTTCCACCTGGCTGGTGATGAAAACAACTGGAGAGCTGAACGAGAAGGCGCGGCGCGTCGCGTTACGCTGTTGCTTTGCGACCATCGCTGCAATGGGGATGTTCAGCTTGTGGACACCCTTTCTCAACCCGCTCTATCTCGAACGCTGGTTCGGTTGGCCTACGGCGATGTTCAGCTTTATCGTGCCTGCGCTTGTTCTCGGATGCTTTGCGCTTCTCGTCGTAGGCATCCGCAACAAGCGCGATGCCCAACCCTTCCTTGCAGCCCTCGGCCTGTTCATTCTAGGTTTTGCGGGGATTGGCATCAGCTTCTACCCCTTCATCGTGCCCCCGTCGGTGACCATCTGGGATGCGGCGGCGCCAGAGTCCAGCCTTGCCTTTCTCCTGGTTGGCGCAGTCCTGCTTGTGCCGATGATCCTGGCCTACACCGCTTATGCCTATTGGGTGTTCCGGGGGAAGATCGATCCCGGGGAGGGCTACCACTGATGCCAAAGGAAAACAGCGTGCCGGTGAAGCTTCTTTGGTTCGCAATCCTTTGGTTTGCAGGAGTGACCGCTGTGGGGATTGTCGGCTTGGCTATAAAGCTGGTTTTATCCCCGTAGCGGCACACTGGCTTCCACCTTGCATCGCGGTAGCTGCACTCGTTGAGCTCAAACCCTAGACTACTGCGGCGGTATTCGTTATTTTCAACGTTTCAGCACGTCGCTGAACATCTCGTAGAGTCCCAAGGCTTAAGAATTGAAAAAAGTCCAACGCAGTTTTGCCGTCGAGTATAAATCCGGCCGTCGGAAACCGGATCTTAAATCCAACTCGATATGGGGAGACGTCGATCTCAAATCCGTTGCGCGCGATGTAGAAAAAGAGGCGACGCTATTTTTGTTGGGTAAGGAGCAAGTCGGCAAATCCGACGAACTATCTTTACAGCAGAAAGATCACGCTGGAGCGGTATCGACACTGTCTTCAGCAATGACAACTGAATCAGATGCACAGGAGACGGGCATGGCGGACGAGATTGATACGATGAGCACTGCCGAAGCGGCGGCCACTGTTGAAACGCCAATTGCGCCAAAACAGCGTAAACCGCGCGCTAAGAAAGCCGCTGCTGAGGCGGCACCGGCTTCTGACAATACTGTGACGGCGCCGGCAGGTGCCTCGAACGGCGACGGTGGCAAGCAGAAGAGAGGGCGCAAGGCCAAGGCGGTGGAAGCCCCGGCGAGTGCCAAACGTGCATATCAGAAGCGTGCTCCGAAGGCAGCGCAGACTGCGGCTGCGGAGCCGACAGTGGCAAGCGACGAGATGGCGGACCTTCTTCAGTTGGAGGCGGAAAACCAGAAATTGCGCAAGCTGCTGGCAGAAAAACTTCGCGCTGAAAATGCGGATCTGCGCAAGCGTCTCAAACTGGATTGAGAACAGCGCGGCCAAGCGCCGGCCGATGTCCATTGCTTATTGAGATGAATGTTTTGATCACGGCTGTTGCCAATCGAAACTCGCAACCTGCATGCGGGATAAAGCGCGAGGTCGGATAGATGGCATCTCCATGGAAATTTCTGTCTCGACTGGTGTCGTCGCGACGTGGGCAAAAGCCGGACAGCGACTCGATCGATGATGTGACGCGCGATGTGCCTCGTGTAAGCGAAACGCGTGCGGAGAACAGCGAGAGCTCGGTGGATCGCACGGCAGGCGTCGAGCCGCCCCGTGATGATCCAGCCGATCCGGTTTCAGCAGCGCCTGCGCCGCCGCAGGGAGTGGGACGTGACCCTCACGATAGGGTGGACGGCGAAAGCGCTGAGCGCGTGGTCGGTTCCGATGCGGCGTTACCGGGTGATATCGTTGCCGCCGCCTCGATTGACCACCAGGCTGCGAAGCTCGAAAAAGCCAAAGGCGAACAACGCGGGCGGAAAGTTCGGGGCCAGAAAGCTAAGACGGTCGCGGTTGCCTTGGAACTCGCTTCAGTCGTCCATAATGCAGACGATCTGAGGATCGATGCGGAGATCAAAGTTCTCAGGGAGCAGTTGGCGAGCAAGCTGCGACTGCAAAACGCGCAGTTGAAGAAGATGCTGGAGCGGTTCGAACGCTGACGGGGCGGGGCCGTCTGGCTGTCGGAACCGAACTGGTTGGGTGCATGTCGTGCACGCGCTGGATCCGGGAGGCTTCATCTGATTAAGATGGGCGCCGATTTTACAGCCGGTATCTTAGAGATTCCCGTCGCTTTAAGTAACGCTGATACGCCCGCAGGAGTCAGGTGTTTAGCGCCGCTGAGATCAGGCATCCACAAAAGGCGGCTCTCCAAAGGGATAATGAGGAAACACCTTTAAGCCCACGACCCGCCCATTCCATCCTCGTGAAACATGACCGATATTGCCTCTCCGGTATTCAAATGGAACTGTCACCCGCCAGCTTTGTAGGCGAAGTTGAAAGATCGTCGGAGGTCAACGGTGCAGGACATGATCGGTCAATATGAGGGCACCTTTTGAGCAACTACGACGTAGCCATCATCGGTGGCGGGATTGTCGGCGTGGCGACCGCCATGCGCATCAGCGAGCGTTACCCGGGGCGTTCTATCGCCATCGTTGAGAAGGAAGACCGGCTGGCGCAGCACCAGACGGGACGCAACAGCGGCGTCATCCATGCCGGCGTCTACTATAAGCCGGGCACAATGAAGTCGCTGTTCTGCAGGGCGGGTGTGGATGCCACCATGCAGTTCTGCGACAAGCACGCCATCCCTTACGACCAATGCGGCAAGATGATCGTCGCGACCGAACCCGACGATCTGCCGCGCATGGCCGCGCTTTACGAGCGCAGCAAGGAGAACGGGCTCAACCTCGAACGGCTCGACGCCAAAGAACTCAAGCGACGCGAGCCGCGCATCACGGGCCTTGGAGCGCTGTTTTCACCCACCACGGGCATTGTCGATTTTGGACTTGTCGCGCGTACCATGGGCAAGGAAGTCGAGTGTCATGGTGGGGACATCTTCAAAGGCCTTGAAGTCAAAGCGATCGGCGAGGATGCTTCCGGCATCACCGTCGAAGCCGGCGACCGGACAATCCGCGCCCGTCACCTCATCGTCTGTGCAGGTATGATGGCCGACCGGCTGGCGCGGATGTGCCATCTCGATCTCGACTTCCAACTGGTGCCGTTCCGTGGCGAGTATTTTCGCCTGGGTCCCGACAAGAATGACATCGTCAACCACCTCATCTATCCGGTGCCCGATCCAGCCCTGCCGTTCCTGGGAGTCCACCTGACCCGGATGATCGGGGGGTATGTCACTGTTGGCCCAAACGCCGTTCTTGCTTTTGCGCGCGAAGGTTACCGCTTCGGCGACGTCAATCTGAAGGATCTTATCGAGATCGTCGGTTATACCGGCTTTCGCAAGTTGGCGCGCAACCATTTAAAGCTCGGCATGCAGGAGATGGCCAACTCTCTCAGCAAAAAACGCTATCTCGCGCTTTGCCAAAAATACTGCCCCGAACTGACCGTTGACGATTTTCACCCCTATCGTCCCGGCATCCGGGCGCAAGCCGTCATGAAGGACGGCTCGATCGAGCATGATTTCATTATCCGCACGACCGCACGAACCATCCACGTCTGCAACGCGCCATCCCCGGCGGCAACGTCCGCTCTTCCAATCGCAAACCATGTGGTGGACCAAGCCGAAAAGCAGTTCCACTGGAAATAGAGAGTGGACTTGCCAGCCGCGCGACTCGCGGTTCACTCATGGCGGCCCGTAGTATCGCGATTGCGCTCGTATTGGTACGAAAGCGGAAATGGCGGCAGCCAGGATTCGCGGCGGATGGTCCAGCTTTCATAAGTCGGCATGAACTGGTCCGGCTCGTCTAGCGTTCCCAGAGTGACTTCGATTTCGTCCGCCGACCGGCCGAAGACCGACGATCCGCAATTGGGACAAAAGGCCCTTCCGCCATAGTCGCGAGTTTCGCCTTCAATCGTCACAGCATCTTTTGGGAAGATTGCCGCAGCATAAAACAATGCCCCGTGATGCTTGCGGCAATCCAGACAGTGACAAAGCCCCACCCTGTAGGGCTGCCCCGTTGCCACGAGCCGCACCTTGCCGCACAGGCACCCGCCGGTAAATTGCTGCATTTCGGTTGTCTCCAAGATCAAGAGTGGGCTCTGACGACTGTATAGGGGTCAATGCTTGGGCTAAGTCGTTTCGTATATAGAAAGCCGACCGCCACCGACTTGTTCCGCAAGTGGAAAGTCAAGGATTGCTTGTACCGACCAAGCCGTCTCGCTGCCGAGAATCGGAACCTGTGAAAATCCCGCTTTTGCTGGATCATTTCGGCGAAAGCGCGTTTATGTAGGGCCATACGCCGGCAAAGGACCGGTGCAGGCCATATTGCGCGGAGTGTTCGGATGCTTGGCTGGTTTCGCTATCTGCTTCCGAGGGAAGACAAGTTCTTCGACCTGTTTACCGAGCATTCTCGGATACTCGTCAGCGGTGCGGAAGCTCTGGAAAAGCTGCTGCAGGGCGGCGAGGGTGTCGAGCAGCATTGCCGTGAGATCATTGCCTTGGAGGACCAGGCCGACGAGGTCACGCGCCAGGTATTGCAGGCGGTGCGCCTCAGCTTCATCACGCCCTTCGACCGGGGCGACATCAAGGACCTGATCCAGTCGATGGATGACGCCATCGACATGATGCACAAGACGGTGAAGACAGTCAGCTTGTTCGAGCAGACCAGTTTCGAGCCACCGATGCGGGAAATGGGCACGGTCATTGTGCAGGCGGCGAAGCTGACGGCGGAGGCTATTCCACTCTTGCAGAAGCTTGGGCCGAACGTCGCCCGACTGAGCGCTATCGCCGAAGAGGTGATGCGGGTGGAGGAACGCTCCGACCAACTCCACGACCACGGACTGAAGGAGTTGTTCAAGAAGCACGGCACCAGCAACCCGATGGCATACATCATCGGCAGCGAAATCTACTCGGAGCTGGAGAAGGTGGTCGACCGCTTCGAGGACGTCGCCAACGAGATCAGCGGCATCCTGATCGAGAACGTCTGAGATGGACGCCACACTCGCCTTTCCGCTGCTGATCGCCTTGATCGGCGTGGCGCTGCTGTTCGATATGCTGAACGGACTTCACGACGCGGCGAACTCCATCGCCACAATCGTTTCGACCCGGGTGCTGCGGCCGCAATATGCGGTGGCCTGGGCCGCCTTCTTCAATTTCATTGCGTTTCTGTTCTTCGGCCTGCATGTCGCCGAAACGCTCGGAACCGGCATCATCGACGCCAATGTCGTCGACCCGTCGGTCATCTTCGCGGCCTTGGTCGGTGCCATTGTCTGGAACGTCGTCACCTGGATTTATGGCATCCCGTCGAGCAGTTCGCATGCGCTGATCGGTGGCTTGCTGGGGGCAGGGCTGGCGAAGGTTGGGCTCAGCGCCGTGGTGTGGAGCGGCGTCCTCAAGACGACGTCGGCGATCTTCCTATCGCCTTTCACCGGCTTCGTGCTCGCGCTGGTGCTGGTCTTGATCGTCTCTTGGACCTTCGTGAAATACACGCCATTCGCAGTTGATCGCGTGTTCCGGATCATGCAGTTCATTTCGGCGTCGGCCTACTCGCTCGGCCATGGCGGCAACGATGCGCAGAAGACGATGGGCATCATCGCGGTGCTGCTCTATTCGCAAGGCTATCTCGGCGATACCTTCTACGTGCCGCTCTGGGTGGTCCTGTCGTGCCAGTTCATGCTGGCTTTCGGCACTTTGCTGGGCGGCTGGCGCATCGTCCACACCATGGGATCGCGCATCACCCGCCTCAATCCGATGCAGGGCTTTTGCGCCGAAACCGGCGGCGCAATCACCCTCTTCGCGGCGACATGGCTCGGCATTCCGGTGTCCACCACCCACACCATAACCGGTGCCATCGTCGGCGTGGGCGCTGCACGGCGGGCATCGGCGGTACGTTGGGGGCTGGCCGGCAACATCGTCATTGCCTGGTTCGTGACCTTGCCGGTCGCAGGCATGATTTCCGCTGTCTCTTATTGGCTCGTCACGTTTTTCCAGTAGCCGTTTGGGACTCCGGCCTAGTCGCTATCAGCGGCCTCAGGCGCAGGCCGCGTCCTATTGTCTGCTTCCGACTTCTTGCGCTTGTCCGCCGCTTCTTTCTTGATCTTGTCGAAACGGTTGTCGTCGGCTTTCTCAGCCGGCTTCGGCGCGCTATCGGCCTTTTTCGAGAAGGAAATCATGGGTCACGCTCCTGTTGATGGCTGAGAAAAAGAGGCAGGCCGCAAGCCGAGGCTCGCGGCCTTCAAACTTTGCGAGAACAGTCGCTTTGCGACTAGTACCCCATGCCGCCATTGGCGGCGGGCGAAGTGGAGTCCGTCGCGGGCGCGTCGGTGATCATCACCTCAGCAGTGATCAACAACGCTGCGATGGAGCCGGCATCCTGCAGAGCGGTACGAACGACCTTGGCAGGATCGACGATGCCGGCCTTGATCATGTCGACATAGGTTTCCGTCTGCGCGTCAAAGCCCTGATTATGATCGGTGCTGTCGTTGAGCTTTCCGACCACGATGGAGCCTTCGACGCCGGCATTTTCCACGATCTGCCGGATCGGGGCTTCGAGTGCCCTGGACACGATGGAAATACCTGCGGTCTCGTCGGCGTTTTCACCGGTCAACGCGGTCAAGACAGCCCTGGCACGCAGAAGAGCGACGCCGCCGCCCGGCACGATGCCTTCCTGGACCGCCGCGCGCGTGGCGTTGAGCGCATCGTCGATGCGATCCTTCTTTTCCTTGACCTCGGTTTCTGTCGCGCCGCCGACCCGGATGATCGCCACGCCGCCGGCTAATTTTGCCAGCCGCTCCTGCAGCTTCTCCTTGTCGTAGTCCGAGGTGGTTTCCTCGATCTGCGCTTTGATCTGGCTGATGCGCGCCGCAATAGCCGACTTCTCGCCCGAGCCGTCGATCACGGTCGTGGTCTCCTTATCGATCACGACGCGTTTTGCACGGCCCAGCATGTCGATGGTGACATTCTCCAGCTTGATGCCGAGGTCGTCCGAAATCAGTTGGCCCTGCGTCAGGATTGCGATGTCTTCGAGCATGGCCTTGCGCCGGTCGCCGAAGCCGGGAGCCTTCACGGCTGCGACCTTCAGGCCGCCACGCAGCTTGTTGACGACCAGCGTTGCCAGGGCCTCGCCTTCGACGTCTTCGGAGATGATCAGCAGCGGCTGGCCGGACTGAACCACGGCTTCGAGAATGGGCAGCATCGCCTGCAGATTGCCGAGCTTCTTCTCGTGCAGAAGTATGTAAGGATCGTCCAATTCGACGCGCATCTTTTCGGGGTTGGTGACGAAATAGGGGCTGAGATAGCCGCGGTCGAACTGCATGCCTTCAACGACGTCGAGTTCGGTGTCGGCCGTTTTGGCTTCCTCGACGGTGATGACCCCCTCATTGCCGACTTTGTCCATCGCCTTGGCGATCATCTCGCCCACTGAGGCATCGCCATTGGCGGCAATCGTGCCAACCTGTGCGATTTCCGCGGATGCATTGACCTTGGTGGCACGCGCCTGGATTTCCTTGACGACGGCAGCGATGCCCAGGTCGATACCGCGCTTGAGGTCCATCGGATTCATGCCGGCTGCGACCAGCTTGGCGCCTTCGCGCAGGATCGAGGTGGCCAGCACGGTCGCGGTGGTCGTGCCGTCACCGGCAAGGTCGTTGGTCTTGGAGGCGACTTCGCGCACCATCTGGGCGCCCATGTTTTCGAACTTGTCGGCGAGTTCGACTTCCTTGGCGACGGAAACGCCGTCCTTGGTGATGCGGGGTGCGCCATAGGCCTTGTCGATGACCACGTTGCGGCCCTTGGGGCCGAGCGTCACCTTGACGGCGTTGTTCAGCAGTTCGACACCGCGCAGCATACGGTCCCGCGCATCGGTGGAAAATTTGATCTGTTTGGCAGACATGATGTTCGTCCAGTTCTTTTGAGAGTAGGGGGCCGCAATTGTCGGTCAGGCGGCTTTGCTGGCTGCCACGGTCGCTTCGACGACACCCATGATGTCGGTCTCCTTCATGATCAGGAGATCCTCGCCATCGATCTTGATCTCGGTGCCCGACCATTTGCCGAACAGGATCATGTCACCGGGCCTGACGTCGAGCGGCGCGAGCGTTCCGCTTTCATCGCGCGATCCAGGCCCAACGGCGATGACTTCGCCCTGCTGCGGCTTTTCCTTGGCGGTATCTGGAATGATGATGCCGCCCTTGGATTTGATATCACTGTCCGCGCGTCGAATGACGACGCGATCGTGAAGTGGACGGAATTTCATAAGAAGTCTTTCTGCTGCCGGCGCATAGGGCGGCTGCATAGTCTTCATAGCATCCTTGGCACTCGATAGATAGGAGTGCTAAAATCTAATTGCGGGTGCGATTTACACCGCGCAAGATTTTAGCCTGAAATAGTATCGAAATGCCAATAATTTAAGCAGTATTTTTCCGCTCGAACTACTCCGTCTGCTCGGTAGAGCGTTTTTATTTTTGCGCTCAAATAAAGAAGGCTTTGCGCCTTTTTTGAAATATGGGTCCGGCGCATAGAGAAAGAGTGCCCATCTCGGTCCGCATCCAGTCAGCTCGAAGCCCGATCCCACAGCGCCGGAGCCGGGCGCATCTGCCCTGTTGGGATTGAAATGAACCGAGCGTGCCCAGCCGCGTTGTTGTCCAAGACCAGTCTTTTCCAGCTTCAGATTTTCTCCAGAGAGCCAATTCAGATGTTCATCCGCTACGGTTACGAGATCACGCTGACCTGTCAGCAGCCGACCGCCTTGGTTTGCCTGCTGTCTGTCCATGAGGACAGGGCGGCGGATATCCGGGTCCCGGAAGCGGTCTTCACCAATCCAGACGTCCCGACCACGACCTATCGCGACCTGTTCGGCAACAGGTGCCGCCGGCTCGTCGCACCGGCGGGCGATCTCACCTTGTGGGGCGACGCCACGATCGAGGACGACGGCATGCTGGACAGGATCGTGCCCGAAGCGCGGGAAGTGCCCGTGGCCGATCTTCCGGACGATTGCCTGGTTTATCTGATGGGCAGCCGCTATTGCGAGACGGACCGTCTAAGCCAGATCGCCTGGGACATGTTCGGCGCCACTCCGCCCGGATGGGGGCGCGTCCAGGCAATCTGCGATTTCGTGAACGGCCATATCCGTTTCGACTACCAGCAGGCCCGATCGACACGGACCGCCTTCGAGGCGTTTCACGAACAGGTCGGCGTCTGCCGCGACTTTGCGCATCTCGCTGTCGCACTGTGCCGCTGCCTCAACATTCCTGCACGTTACGTCAACGGCCATCTCGGCGACATCGGCGTTCCGGTTGTCGACCCGATGGATTTCAGCGCCTGGATGGAGGTTTTCCTGGACGGCGAATGGCACACCTTCGATCCGCGAAACAACAAGCCGAGGATCGGCCGGATCGTGGTAGCACGCGGCCGCGACGCAACCGACATACCGCTCATCAACTCCTTCGGCCCGCATATCCTGAAAGGCTTCCGCGTCTGGACCTATGAGGTCACGAATCTGCAGCCGAGATAGTCCACCGCATGGTGCTGGCGCAGGGGCTATTCCGGAATCACTGCCGTTGCCTGGATTTCGATCTTGGCCCGATCTTCCACCAGGGCCACGACCTGCATCGCAGCCATGGCTGGGAAATGCCGGCCGATGACGTCGCGATAGGCCTTGCCTATGCCACGCAGGTTTTGGGTGTATTCCTTCTTGTCGGTGAAATACCAGGTCATCGAGGTGATGTGGTGCGGTTCGCCGCCGCCGCTGCGCAAGACCGCGACGACATTCTCCAGGGTCTGCCTGACTTGGGCTACGAAATCGTCGGTCTCGAACTCGCAACTGGCGTTCCAGCCGATCTGCCCGCCGACGAAGATCGTTTTGCCGCTCGCCGCGACACCATTGGCATAACCGAGCGGCTTGGCCCATCCTTCGGGTTGCAGGATTTCATGCATGGGATGGTCTACCTCTTCACTTCGCCGCTTTCATCAGCTCACGGCCGATGATGAGTTTCTGCACTTCGGTGGCGCCTTCGTAGATGCGCAGCGCGCGGATCTCCCGATAGAGCCGTTCGGTGATCTCACCGACCCGGACGCCCCTGCCGCCGAACATCTGCAGCGCCTGGTCGATCACCCACTGCGCGTTTTCCGTCGCCGTCATCTTGGCCATGGCGGCTTCTCGCGTGATCGGCAGCTTCTGCACGTCGCGGCGCCAGGCGGTGCGGATGGTCAGCAAGGAGGCCGCGTCGATCGCGGTGGCCATCTCGCCCAGCGTGCTTTGCGCCGTCGGCAGGTCGGCCAAAGTCGCACCGAACATCTTTCGCGATTTCGCATGCACTACGACCTCGTCCAGCGCGCGGCGGGCAAAGCCGAGGGCTGCGGCGGCTACCGAAGGCCGGAAGATGTCGAGCGTGCGCATGGCGATCTTGAAGCCTTCGCCAGGCGAGCCCATAAGTTGCACAGCGGGGATGCGGCAGTTGTCGAAACGGATGCGTGCCAGAGGATGCGGCGCGATGGTTTCGATGCGCTCGGCGATGCTGAAGCCGGGCGTATCGGCGAATACCACAAAGGCCGAGATGCCCCTCGTGCCCGGCGCTTCGCCTGTGCGGGCAAAGACAGTGTAGACATCCGCTATACCGCCGTTCGAAATGAAAATCTTCTCGCCGTCGAGCACGAAGTCGTCGCCGTCGCGGCGCGCCGATGTGCTCATCGCGGCGACATCGGACCCAGCCTCCGGCTCGGTCAGCGCGAAGGCTGAGATGAGCTCGCCGCGAGCGATTTTGGGGAGAATGGCCTGCTTGAGGCTTTCCGAACCCGACAGGCTGATGGCGCCGGTCCCCAGCCCCTGCATGGCGAAGGCGAAATCGGCGAGCCCATCCGCATAGGCCAGCGTTTCACGGATGAGGCACAGCGAGCGGCTGTCGATCTCATCGCCCGCGCCGCCGTACGCGTTGGACACGCAGTGGCGCAGAATGCCGGCCTCGCCCAGCGTTCGGACAAGCTTTTTGCACGCCGCATCTGCGTCCTTGTGATCGATCTCGCCTAGTCCGCCATCTAAGACGAAGCGGTCGAGTTCCGTAGCAAGTGTCCGGTGGCTTTCGTCGAAGAACGGCCACTCGAGATGGTCGCGCGCCGGCTGGCCGGTGGGTTTCAAATGCGCGGCCATGTCTCAATTGCCCTTGAATTCGGGCTTTGCCTTAGCGGCGAAGGCCTCGAAGGCACGGCGGAAATCGCCGGTCGCCATGCAGATCGCCTGGGCCTGGGCTTCGGATTCGATCAACTGATCGATCCCCATCGCCCATTCCTGGTCGAGCATCTTCTTGGTCATGGCGTGCGCAAACCAAGGACCGTCGGCAACGGTGCGGGCGAATTTCTGAGCTTCCTCCAGCAGAACCGGCCGCTCGTGCAGGGCGTTGTAGAACCCCCAGGCATGGCCTTCGGCTGAGGTCATGATACGGCCCGTAAACAGCAACTCGGCGGCGCGGCCCTGGCCGATGATACGGGGAAGGATGCCGCACGCGCCCATATCCGCGCCGGCAAGGCCGACGCGGGTAAATAGGAAGGCAGTCTTGGTTTCTGGCGTGGCGATGCGGAAATCTGCCGACATGGCAAGGATTGCGCCCGCACCCGCGCAGATACCGTCCACCGCCGCGATGATCGGTTGCGGACAGGAACGGATTTGGCGGACGAGATCACCCGTCATGCGGGTGAAATCGAGCAGGTCGGGCATCGCCATCTTGGTCAGCGGCTCGATGATATCGAACACGTCGCCGCCGGAGGAGAAGTTGTTGGCAGCGCCCGTGATGACGATGGCGCGTACGTCGCTGGCACGGTGCAACGAGCGGAAAAGGTCGCCCAGTTCCTCGTAGCTTTCGAAGGTCAGCGGGTTCTTCTTCTCCGGCCGGTTCAGCGTGATGGTTGCAACGCGACCATCGGCATCCGTTTCGAACAGGAAATGCTTCGCCCTATGGTCCTTGAACGGACGCTTTTTCTCCTGCATCGGGTTGGTCGTCATTGCCTGCTCCTCCATCGCACCGCTGGCCGGTTGTCTTGATCAGTCGTTGGCCGACGGCGGCAGGAAATCCACCTCATGCGCGGCGGACACCTTCACGACTTCCTCGACGTCGGACATGTTGTCCAGCTTCTCGAACAGTTGTTCGAGCATGCCCGCCGGCGACACCCAGAACAAAGCGCGGGTCGGCTTGTCGGATTTGTTGAAATAGCCATGCGGAACGCCGCGCGGCATCCGCACCAGGTCGCCGGCCTTGGCCTTGAACCATTCGCCGTCAAGCTTCAGGTCGAGCTCGCCTTCCTGGACAAGGATGTACTCATCTTGCGTCGGATGGATATGAACGGGCACGAACTGGCCCGGCTCGCTGTTGGTTTCGAAGGCGAAGCTCGCCTCGCTGACAGCTTTCGGTAAATAGACTTGGCCCAAAATGTTCCAAGTCTTGCCGTCGAAGCCCTCGCCGTTGCGGGTAATGCCTTTCTGTAGATCGCCTGCCATTTTCGTATTCCCCTGTTGAACGTGCCTGAAACTCTTCGGGCGATTGGTTTTATCCGAGAACCTCGCCCCCCGCGACGGGTATTGCCTGGCCTGTGATGGCGGTTGCTCTCTCGGATGCGAGCCAGAGCACCGCGTCGGCGACCTCCTGCGGCGTCACCAGCCGGCCCTGCGGATTGGCGCGGGCCAGGCTTGCGCGGGCCTCGTCGGGCGTCCGCCCGGTCTTGCCGGTTATCGTGTCTATGGCCTTGTCGATGAGCGGCGTGTCGGTGAAACCGGGGCAGACGGCGTTGACCGTCACGTCCGTTCGAGCAAGCTCAAGCGCCAAAGCGCGCGTCATGCCGACCACGCCGTGCTTGGAAGCGCAATAAGCAGCGACATAACCATAGCCGGTCAAGCCTGCAGTGCTGGCGACATTGACGATACGGCCGTTGCCAGCGCGGCGGATCGCGGGCAGGGCGGCCTGGGTGACCAGGAAGGTTCCCGTCAGGTTAATCGCCAGGACACGGTTCCAGGTCGCCAGATCGGTCTTCTCGAAGGGCGCGGAGGGCGCCTCACCAGCGCAGTTGACCAGAACCGCGATATCGCCCGAGGCGGCAATCGCAGATTCGATGCCGTGGGCGATGGATGATTCGTTGGTGACATCGAAGCCTGAAACGACAAGCGCGCTCCCGCTGGCTGCCTCGATCTCGGCCCCAACAGCTTCGAGCGGCGCCTTCCGGCGGCCTGCAAGCGTGACCGTCAGACCGGCAGCACTGAGCTCAAGGGCGATTGCCCTGCCTATGCCACTGCCGGCACCGGTGACGAAGGCGTGGCGCTGAGCCATGGTCAGCCCTTAGGCGGTGTCGCCGCGCGGGCGAGGTTGTTGACATACTGACCGCGCGCCGAGGCATATTGCTTGGGCCAGACCTGTGCGTCGTAGCCGATCCTGGCCGCCTCATGCATGACGAAGGACGGATCGGCGAGATGCGGGCGGGCCACTGCGCACAGATCGGCGCGGCCGGCTGCGATGATCGAGTTGGCATGATCGGCTTCCGAGATGGCGCCGACTGCGATTGTCGGGATCTGAACCTCGTTGCGGATCTTGTCGGAGAAAGGCGTCTGGAACAGGCGGCCATAGACCGGCTTCTCCTCCTTCACCACCTGTCCCGATGAACAGTCGATCATGTCGGCGCCGGCATCCTTGAACAGTTCAGCGAAAATAGCCGCGTCCTCGGGGGTGTTGCCGCCCTCGGCCCAGTCGTTGGTGGAGAGGCGCACCGAGATCGGCTTGTCCTTTGGCCATACCGCGCGGATGGCGTGAAACACTTCGAGCGGGAAGCGCGCGCGTGCGGCGTGGTCGCCATTGTACTCGTCATCGCGCAGGTTGGTCAGCGGTGAGAGGAAACTCGACAGCAGATAGCCGTGCGCGGCATGCAGCTCCAGAATGTCGAAGCCGAGGTCGCGGGCGCGCTCAGTGGCGCTGACGAAGTCGCCGATCACCCTGTCCATGTCCTCGCGCGTCATTTCGCGCGGGGTGGCGGAGTTCTTGAGATAGGGCAGGGGCGATGCCGAGATCAGCGGCCAGCCGCCCTCGTCGACCGGCTGGTCGATGCCGTCCCAGGCAAGCCGGGTCGACCCCTTGCGGCCGGCATGGCCGAGCTGGATGCCGATTTTGGCCGGTGTGGTGGTGTGGACGAAGTCGACGATGCGCTTCCACTCCGCTTTCTGCTCATCGTTCCAAAGGCCGAGGCAACCCGGTGTTATGCGTGCGTCGGGAGAAACGCAGGTCATTTCCGGAAAGATCAAAGCCGCGCCGCCCATGGCGCGCGAACCGAGATGGACGAGGTGAAAGTCGTTCGGCATGCCATCTGTGGCGGAATACATCGCCATCGGCGACATGACGATGCGGTTGTGCAGCTTCAGCCCGCGAATGCTGAAGGGCGTGAACATCGGCGGCGGCACGGCGCCATTGGGCGCGGGATTCACGCCGGCGCGTTCAGCGAACCAGCGCTCGTAGCCTTCGAGCCAGTCCTTGTCGCGCAACCGCAAGTTTTCGTGGCTGATGCGCTGCGAGCGCGTCAGCATCGAATACATGAATTGTTCGGGCTCCATCGTGTCGGCGTAGCGCGTGCCGACTACCTCGAACCACTCCATGGCGTTGCGCGCCGCATTCTGGATACGGGCGACATCGACGCGGCGGATTTCCTCATAGGCGGCGAGCACCTCGCCGATCCTTGCCGTGTCGTGACCGAACAGGTCGAACTGACGCGTCAGCTCTATGGCGTCGTCTATGGCGAGCTTGGTGCCCGAACCGATGGCGAAATGCGCGGTATGGGCACTGTCGCCCATCAGCACGACATGGCTCCTGCCGTTGAAATGGCTCCATTTTTCGCAGATCAGCCTTCCGAAATTGAGCCAGGCGGAGCCGCGCATATGGCGCGCATTGGTCATCAGCCTGTGGCCGTCCAGCGTGCCGGCGAACAGCTTCTCGCAAAACGCGATGGACTGGTCCTGATCCATCCGGTCGATACCATGCGCCCTGAACACGTCGTCGGTGGTTTCGACGATGAAGGTCGAGGTCTTCTCGTCGAAACGGTAGATATGCGCCTGGAACCAGCCATGCTCTGTCTTCTGGAAGTCGAAGGTGAAGGCGTCGAACGGCTTGTCGGTGCCGAGCCAGATGTACCGGTTGGGCCGCATCAGCATGTCGGGCTTGAAGATGTCGGCATATTTGTGCCGGATGCGCGAGTTCACGCCATCGGCTGAAATGATCAGGTCGGCATCGGGAAAATCCTGGTCACCCTGCACGTCGGTCTCGAAGACCAGTTCGACGCCTAGTTCGAGGCAGCGCTCCTGCAGGATGTTGAGCATCTTCTTGCGGCCGATGCCGACGAAGCCGTGGCCGCTGGTGCGGATTTTTCTGCCCTTGAACACCAGCTCGATGTCATCCCAGTGGTTGAAGGCGACTTCGATGGCTTCAGCTGTCTGCGGGTCCCACTGGCGCATCGACTGCATGGTGGCGTCGGAAAAGACCACCCCCCAGCCGAAGGTGTCGAACGGGCGGTTGCGCTCGACCACGGTGATCTCGTGTTGGGGGTGCTGGCGCTTCATCAGAAGCGCGAAATAGAGCCCCGCCGGACCACCACCGATGCAGACAATCCGCATGCCGTTCTCCTCCGGAATTCGTATCGCCCTGTCGGGCAAGCCGCGGTAGCACCGCCGGCAAAAGGAACATGAACCTGCTTTCGAAAAACTTCAAGCTTAAAATTATTCGTGACGACGAAGCCTCTGATGGCGACTCCCACTAAGAGGATCAGGCCGGCTTGCCGGCCTTGCCGAGCGAGCCGACGATGGATCGTTTGAGCTTGGCGAGTTCGTCGAGCAAGACTGCCCCGTCTTTTGTTGAAAGGCGGCCGAACAGGTCGGCGATCCAGCCGGCATGGGCGGCCGCCATCTTCTCGAACTCGGCGCGGCCGAAGGGAGTCAGCGCGATGATCTGCACGCGCCGGTCGGTGGGCGAGGTGGTGCGGCTGATGTGGCCGCTCTCGGCAAGGCGTTCCACCAGAACCGTGATGTTGCCCGGCGACACCATCATGCGCTTGGACACTTCGCCCAGCACCATGCCGTCGCTGGCGCGTTCAAGCTGCGCCATCAGATCGAAGCGGGGCAAGGTGGAATCGAATTCCTCGCGTAGGCGGCGGCGCACCTCCGTCTCCACCAGCGTGGAGCAGGTCAACAGGCGCAACCAGAGCCGCAACTCGGCGCCGTGGTCGCCAGGGGCTTCCAGCACCTTGGTTTCGCCATCTATCCACTCGGCGGCCGCGCCGGCCGCTTTCGTTTCGTCCATTTTCTGCTCGGCCATGTTCATCCCAGCTCACCGGCTGATGCCGGCGCGACCGGGCTGTTGTAGAGCCGTTTCAGAGGCCGGGACAAGGCCGGAAAACTGTGGCGGATCACGTGACCGCCGCTTTCACTGCGAAGCGCTCGTCCTTCCAGGCATCGCTGCGCAGGATGTCCTCGAGAACTTCGACCCCCGTCCAGACATCCTTGAACCCGATATAGAGCGGAGTGAAGCCGAAGCGGAGCGTGGACGGCGCACGGAAATCGCCGATCACATCGCGTTCGATCAGCGCCTGCATCACCGCATAGGCGTTGTCATGCCTGAACGCCACCTGGCTGCCGCGCCTCGAACTGTCGCGTGGGCTTTCCAGCGTCAGGCCGAGACCCTCGCATTTGGCCTCGACCAGCTGGATGAACAGATCCGTCAGCGCTACGCTTTTTCTGCGCAGGGCATGCATGTCGACATCGTCCCAGATATCCAACGCGCCCTTCAGCGCGCGCATCGACAGGATGCATTGGGTGCCGCACTGGAAGCGGCGGATACCCGCATCCGCTGCATAGCCCTGCTCGAAGGCGAAGGGCCGCGCGTGGCTCCACCAGCCGCTCAGCGGTTGGCGGGCTTCGGCCAGATGGCGTTGCGCGACATAAATGAAGGCCGGTGCTCCGGGGCCGCCATTAAGATATTTGTAGCTGCAGCCGACGGCGAAATCGGCGTTGGCGCCGTCTAGGTCGATAGGCAAGGCTCCAGCGGTATGACAGAGGTCCCAGACAACGACAGCGCCGGCGTCCTGCACGCGCTTGGTCAGTGCCGCCATGTCGCGCAACTCACCCGATTTGTAGTTGACGTGGTTGACCAGAACAACGGCGACGTTCTCATCGATCAGATCTTCGATGCTCGGCGCGTCAACGCCCTCAAGCCGGAGCGTCGCCCCTGGCCGGGTCGAAAGCACGCCTTCTGTGATGTATAGATCGGTCGGGAAACTGCCGCCTTCCGCGACGATGATGGTGCGGTCGGGCCGAAGGCTCATCGCCGCGTGCAGCGCCTTGTAGATGTTGATCGAGGTGGTGTCGGCAACCACGGTCTGGCCGGGAGCGGCGCCTACCAGCTTGCCGATGCGGTCACCCAAGACCAGCGGCATTTCGAACCAGCCGGCCTTGTTCCAACTACGGATCAGGTCCCGGCCCCATTCGACCTTCGCCGCCTGCTCCAATTCGGCAAAGGCGGCAGGCGAGGCTGCGCCCAGCGAGTTGCCGTCGAGATAGACGAGGCCTTCGGGCACAACGAAGCGGTCGCGCATTGCGCGCAGCGGATCGGCGGCGTCCATCGCTTCGATGGCGGTGAGGTCGGGAAGTCCAGTCATGGTTAGGGCAATCCTCAATTCCTGCGCATTTATGGCGCCAGCCGGTCCTATGTCACGCGAAGATCCGAGCCTTAGCCAGTCTGGACAAGATGCCCTTCCGAGACCTCGCGATACGTGCGCAGCGGCGGCACATAGCCGGCGGGGCGGAAAGGGCTCTTGATCTCGTCGGTGGACATGTTGCGTTTCAGCGACCGGCGGGCTGGATCGGGCACCGGCACCGCAGCCATCAGTTTTCGCGTGTAGGGATGCTGTGGATTGTCGAACACCGCCGCCCGAGGGCCGATCTCGACAATCTCGCCGAGATACATCACTGCCACCCGGTGGCTGACGCGTTCCACCACCGCCATGTCATGGCTGATGAACAAATAGGCGAGGTTCAGGCTCTGCTGCAGGTCGAGCAGCAAGTTGCAGACCTGCGCCTTGATCGAGACGTCCAGCGCCGAAACCGCCTCGTCGGCGACGATCACCTTCGGGTCAAGCATCAGGGCGCGGGCAATGGCGACGCGCTGGCGCTGGCCGCCTGAAAATTCATGCGGAAACCGCCGCATCATGTCGGGTGACAGGCCGACCTTCTCCATCAGGTCGGCGGCCTTTTCGCGGGCCTGCCGCCTTGTGCCGAGTTTGTGCTCGACGAAGGGCTCGGTGACAGCCGAACCGACGCTCATACGCGGGTTGAGGCTGGCGAACGGGTCCTGGAACACCATCTGGATTGAGCGCCGCATGGTGCGCAAGGTCGAGGCGTCGAGCGTCATGACGTCATAGCCGTCGACAGTGACATGGCCGCTGGTCGGCCTGACCAGGCGGGTGACGGAGCGTCCGGTGGTCGATTTCCCGCAACCGGATTCGCCGACCAGCGACAGCGTTTCGCCTTCGAACAGGCTGAAGGACACCTTCTCCACCGCATGCACCGAGCCCGTGTGGCGGCGAAAGAAGCCGGCGTTGATGTCGAAGCGCGTCGTCAGGTCCTTGACGTCGAGGATCGGCGTCTTGGTCTTGGCGACGGTATCCGTGACATCCTTGAACGGCATCGCTTCGCCGGTGTTGATGTCGATGATGGGGAAGCGCTGCGGCAAAGCGCGGCCTTTCATCGAACCCAGCCGCGGCACGGCTGCCAGCAGCGCCCGCGTGTAAGGGTGCTTGCCGCGATGGAAGATATCGTCTGTCGTGCCCATCTCCACGATATCGCCGCGGAACATCACCAATGTCCGGTCTGACACTTCGGCCACCACGCCCATGTCGTGGGTGATGAACAGGACGGCCATGCCTTCCTCGTCCTGCAGCGTTTTGATCAGGTCGAGAATCTGGCCTTGGATGGTCACATCGAGCGCCGTCGTCGGCTCGTCGGCAATCAGCAGCTTCGGCCGGGAAGCAAGGGCCATGGCGATCATCACACGCTGGCGCATGCCGCCGGAAAACTGGTGCGGATATTCGTCGAAACGCGAGGCGGCGTTGGGAATGCGCACCTTCTCCAGAAGCCGCGTGACCTCCGCGCGTGCCTGGGATCGGGTCAGCGACTGATGCACGGTCAGCGCCTCGGCGATCTGGTTGCCGATTGGAAAAATCGGGTTGAGGCTGGTCATCGGCTCCTGGAAGATCATCGCGATGTCTTTGCCGCGGACGCCGCGCATTTCCTCGTCCGACAAGGACAGCAAGTCCTTGCCGCCGAGCCGTATCTTGCCTTCGATGCGGCTTGCACCCTTTTGCAGAAGCCGCATGATCGACAGTGACGTCACGCTTTTGCCCGAGCCGGATTCGCCGACAATCGCAACCGTCTCGCGTGGCGCGATGTCGAAGGACATGTTGCGCACCACCGATTTCCACCCGCTATCGGTCCGGAAGGAGGTCGTCAGGTTCTCGACCGACAGCACGGGCGCAAGCCTTGCTGTCGTTTCATCCTTCCTGCTCGTCACATCCAGCATCGTCATTCCTTCATGCGGCGATAGCCGTTGTCTTGGACTGCGCTCAGTCCTTGGGATCGAGCGCGTCGTGCAGTCCGTCGCCCAGCAGATTGAAGCCGAGAACGGTCAGGAAAATTGCAATGCCGGGATAGATCGACATCCAGGGCGCGAGCGACAGCGAGGACCGTCCTGCGTTCAGCATGCTGCCCCAACTCGCATCCGGCGGCTGCTGGCCGAGGCCGAGGAAGGCAAGGGCTGCCTCGGCGATGATCGCGGTGGCAATCGCCAGCGTCGACTGCACCAGGAGCGGCGGAAAAGCATTTACAAAGATGTATTTCACCAGGATCGTCATAGGCCGGACGCCAAGCGAATAGGCCGCTTCGATATATTCTTCGACCTTGATCACCAGCGTCTGGCCGCGTGCCAGCCGCGCAAAGATCGGTGCGGACGAAATGCCGATGGCGATCATCGCATTGGTCAGGCTCGGTCCGAGAAACGCGGCCAGCGCAATCGCCATGATCAGGAACGGAATGGCTAGGAAGGCGTCGATGATGCGCATGACGACGGTGTCGAAGATTCCGCCGATATAGCCGGAGACGATACCGATCGGCACGCCTATGGTGAAGGCGATCAGCACCGATACAACGCCAGCCATCAACGATGCCCGCGCCCCGTAGATCACCCGCGAGAGTACGTCGCGGCCAAGCTCATCGGTCCCGAACCAGTGCAGCGCCGACGGCGCCTTGCGGATCATCGACCAGTTGGTCTTGATTGGATCGAACGGAGCTATCAGCGGCGCGAACACCGCGAGAATGACGAACAGCCCGACGATGACCAGCCCGAACAGGGCCGCCCTGTTGCGGATGAAGCGCCGGGCGAGCCAGGCGAATTGCGACGGCGCTTTGTCGCTGGCGGCGGTGGGGGCGCTGACGGAGATGCTCACAGCGTTTTCGTCCTCAATTTCGGATTGGCGACGAAATAGAGCACGTCCGCGAGCAGGCTCATCAGTACGAAAGCTGCCCCCGACAGCAGCGTCACGGCCTGAACCGCCTGATATTCGCGGTTGAAGACGGCATCGACCACCATCTTGCCGACGCCGGGAATGGAGAAGACCTGTTCGGTCAACACCGCGCCCGCCAAAAGCGTGCCGAATTGCAGGGTTGCTAACGTTATGATCGGGATTTGCGCGTTGAGGAAGGCGTGCTTGAGGATCACCGTCTTTTCGGCTACCCCTTTCGCGCGTGCCGTCCGCACATAGTCTTGGCGCATCACGGTCAGCATGGCGCTGCGGGTGTGGCGCATCATGGCGGCGGCAAGGCCGGCGCCCAGCACGATGGCCGGCATGATGAGCGTCCTGATGCTCTGGATGGGGTCGTCGAAGAAGCTGACATAGCCGCTTGCCGGCAGCCAGCCCAAATGCACGGCGAACAGCAGGATCATCATGATGCCGAGCCAGAAATTGGGGATCGAAATGCCCGACAGCGCTGCGACGGTCACGGCGTGATCCCAGCCGCGTCCGCGCCAGATCGCGGCGAGAATGCCGGCCGGAATGCCGATGACCAGCGAAACCAGCATGGCTGCGGTGGCGAGCGTCAACGTCACCGGAATCTTTGCAGCCAACATCGGGCCGATCTCCTCGCGGGTGCGGAAGGAGACGCCGAAATCGCCCTGCATGACATTGGTGATCCAATGCCAGTATTGCACCAGGAAGGGATCGTTGAAGCCGTATTGTTCGCGGATCTGCGCAAGCATTTCCGGAGAGGCTTCGCCGCCGCCGATCACCAGCGCCGGATCGCCTGGCAGCAATTGCTGAAGGCTGAAAACGATCAGTGAAATGATGAAAAGGGTTGGTATCGCTGCCAACACCCTTTGCACGAGAAAGCCGAACATGAACGCTCCTTGCGGGGCATCGGACGGTCCGCTGCTGCGGACCGCCGTCTGTTCCAGATATTATCAGATACCTTTGTCCGTCAGTCGATGGTCATGCCGTCGAGCTTCACGAAACCGTCGCCCGTGGCGTGGAAGCCCTTCAGCTTGCTTGTTGCCACGAACAGCGGCTTCTGGTGGTAGAGATACAGTACCGGACGGTCCTTCACCGCAAGCGCTGATGCCTCCTTGAAGAGTTCCATCCGCTTTGCCGGATCGGTCGCGGTGCGGGTCGCTTCCAAGAGCTTGTCCATCTCCGGGCTCTTGTAACGGCTCAGATTGCGACCGCCGGTCGAGTGCAGCACTGGATAGGCAACCGTGTCCAGATCGTTGGCGAATTGCGGGCCGATCGGACCCCAGGACTCGAAATTGCCCTCATCCGTCAACTTCAGCGTCGTGGCGAAATCCACCACATCGAGCGTGATGGCGAAACCGGCATTGGTCCCCATCGCCTGCATCATCTCGCCGACGCGAACAGACAACGGACGGTTCGGCACCAGGATCTTCAGCGGAACGGGCTCCTGCAGCCCAGCCTCGGCGATCAGGGCTTTGGCCTTTTCCGGGTCCCGCGCAGGGATCGGGAAGTCGGCGTTGTAGAAGGGCGAATCGGGCGCGACGAACTGGTTGCCAGCCTGGTACTGGCCGGCGAAGGCAACGTCGACGATGGCCTGGCGGTCGAGCGCCATTTCCAGCGCTTCCCGCACCTTGGGGTCTTTCATCGGGCCTTCGCGGTTCAGGTTCAGAACAACTGTCTGGTTGTTCAGAACCGTCATCGGGATGATCTGCAGGTTCTTGTCCTCGGCCACGGTCGCGGCGTTCGAGGGATCGAGCTTTTCCATCAGGTCGAGTTCGCCCGACTGCAGGTTGGCAAGGCGCACAGCATCGTCGGGGATAATGCGGAAAGTCACTTTGTCAAAAGCGTATTTCGCCGCGTCGTAATAATTCGCATCCTTCTCCAGCACGATCCGGTCCTGAGCGACACGCTCGACGAATTTATAGGGGCCGACGCAGACCGGCGCGCGTCCGAGATTGTCGCCCAGCTCTTTGATCACCGTGGGGGAGAACACGATGCCGACACGGTCGGCAAGCTTGCTCAGCAACTGGGCGCTGGGTTCGCTCACCTTGATCAGTACCTTGGTCGGGCTGACGGCCTCGACGCTGGCGACGGTCGAGATATCGTCGGCGCGTTGCGAACCCTTTTCCTTATTGCGTTCGATGTTGATCTTCACCGCTTCGGCGTCGAACGGCGTGCCATCCTGGAACTTGGCGCCTTCTATAAGATCAAGAGTCAGTTCCTTGCCGTCGTCCGACCACGACCAACTCTTGGCGAGACCAGGCAGGATTGTGAGTTTGGAATCGGTCCACATCAGCCGGTCACACATCACGGTCAGGACCGTGAGGCCAGTCTGGGCGCGGTTGCTTTTCGTGTCCAGTGCGTCCGGGTCGTCAGCCAGTGCGAAGCGCAGGTCTGCGGCATTGGCAACGCTACCGAAAGAAGCCGCCAGCACGCCGATGAGGGCCGCCGAGCGGAGATAAGAAGTCGTTCTTTTCATTTTTGTTCTCCGTTCCCACTCTTGTTTGATCTTTGATCAATTTTTCTCAGACTGCCCCAAAGCATCTGGGTCGTCAATCCCGCTAAGGGCTGGTGTGTCAGGCAATTGCCTTGACGATGGTCCTTTCGTTTTCGATGGCACGCGCCTGCTTTTGCGGCGTCAAAACCAGGTTCCCCATTGGCTCGACACGGCATTGCCAGCCCGGCACGATCCAGACTGTGGTGTCGTCCTGTTCCACGACTGCCGGACCGGTGATTTCGAACCCGGCAGGCAGGTCGAACCGTCGATAAAGCGGGGCGTCCAGCCGCCGGCTTTTGTGAAAAACCCGACGTGTTCCCGCTTGAGGTGCTTTTCGGGGCTCGATCGCGGTGCTGCCGGTTGTTGCGTTGAGGGCGGCGATGGACAGCCTTATCGTGCTGATGCGCACCGAGGCGACACGGTCGGCGAAACCGTAGAGACGCTCGTGTTCGGCGTGGAAGAGTTCGAGCAGCGCCACACCGTCGAGCGTCTCGCGCAACGCTTCCGGCACGAAGATTTCCAACTCGTAGGCTTGGTCGGCAAAGCGCATATCAGCCTTCACACGGAAGGAGAGATCGGCGTCACTGTCGGTTTCACCCGCAATCCAGCTGAGCGCGTCGGCCTTCATCTCGGCGAGTGCTGCTGCGACCGGGGCAAAGCCTTGACCGTCCGGCTGCAGGAAGCCGCCGAGCGAGCGGGCATAATCGCGGCGAATATCGGCAAGACTTGCGCCAAGGGCGCAGAAAGTGCCCGGCGCCAGCGGAATGATGACCTTTTCCAACCGGGCTTCTTCGGCCAGAAGCGTCGCATGCGTGGCGCCTGCCCCGCCGAAGGCGACAAGTGCGAACTGGCGGTGATCCAGCCCACGCTTGGCAAGCATTTTAGACAACTCCACCGACATCTTGGCAGTTGCTACCCTAAGGGCTGCGGATGCGGCCTCTTCGGCCGCGTTTTCGCCGGTCAGCCCGATATCTCGCGCCAGTTTGGCGAGGCCGGCCAAGGCCGGTTCCTTGGCGAGCGGCATGCGGCCGCCGAGAAAAGCATTGGGGTCCAGGATGCCGCTGGCGAGATAGCAGTCGGTGATCGCCACCCGCGTGCCGCCGCGTCCGTAGCAGATTGGTCCTGGGTCGGAGCCGACGCTTTCGGGGCCGATCTTCAGGATGCCTTGCGGGTCGATCCAGACCGTCGAACCGCCGCCGGCACCGATTGCCGTTACAGCCACCACCGGCAGAATGATAGGGAACGCGCCGACCTGCGCGAGTTGGGTATATTCCGGCTCGCCGCCGATCACCACCGCCATATCCGTCGAGGTGCCGCCCATGTCGAGGGTGACGAGATGGTCGCGAACGTCTTCCGGCGCCATTTTCACGGCTGCGACCACGCCGGCCGCAGGTCCCGAAAGAACCGTATCGATGGGCCGCGCACGCGCCGTCGCCAGACTGACCGTACCGCCATTGTTGGTGGTGATGAAGATCGGCGCCGTCAGGCCGAGTCCTCGCAGCCGGGTTTCGAGCCGGTCGAAATAGGACTGCATCAGCGGCTGGATATAGGCGTTGAGCGCCGCCAGAAGGCCGCGCTCATACTCTCGCATTTCCGGCCAGATCGCGGCGCTTTCCGTGATCGGCAGGTTTGGCAGCCGCTTGCGCAGACCGTCGGCCACCTCGCGCTCGAGCTCCGGATGGCGGAAGGAGTTGATCAGCATCACCGCCACGGCCTTGAGGTCGGCTGCTCGCACCTGCTCGGCCAGCCTGTCGAGCGCCGCCTCGTCGGGCCGGTCGACAATGTCGCCGCTGGACAGGCAGCGCGCGCCGACCTCGAACACCAGATTGCGCGGGATCAGCGGCGTTTCGCGCTTTGCCGTGAAGTCGAAGGCCGACGGCATGCGCGAGCGTGCGATTTCGAAGACGTCGCGATTGCCGCGCGATACCACCATGCCGAGGCGCGGGCCGTTGCGCTGCAGGATCGAGTTGAGCGCAAGCGTCGTGCCGTGCATGACAAGCTCGACAGCATCGGGCGCAATGCCGGCTTTATTCAGCAGGCCGGCAATGCCACGCTCGACCGCAAGCGACGGATCGCTCGGCACGCTGGGCTCCTTGAAGAACACACGCCGCCCGGTTCCGTTTTCCGCGGCGACGAAGTCGTTGAAGGTACCGCCGACGTCGATACCAATGCGCCAGGCTGTGGTTTTTGATGCCATGCTCATGCCCGCGCTCCTTCGGCCTCAAGGTTGCCGACGAGATCGGCGAAATGGTCGCGCATGGCGTCCGCTCTCGATGCGATGGTGTTGATGTCGAAGCCGGACGTTTCCTTAAGCTCGGGAAACACCGTCTCGTAGATGGACCGCCTGCGTTTCCCCCGGATCGAGGCGGGAAAGCGCATCAGGCTGGTGTTGAGCCGGGTGACCAGGTCGTCGCCGAACACGCTTTCCCACAGCATGCGGTTGGTGCCGAAGTTGAATGCGCCTGAGGCTGGTCGAGCTTCGCCCCTTATCCGCTGCGTTTCCGCCTCGTCGAGAACGCCGCTGTGGATCGCCACGCCATAGTCGACCTGGGCCGATTCTTCCGAAACGAAACCGCGTTCCACGTCGTACAGCACCTCTTCGACGGGCCGGGTGAATGGGTCTCCGAAACCGCCGCCGCCCGGAGTCATCAGGCTCAGCGTGTCGCCGCGCGCAATTTCCAGCATGTCGACGCGGCTCAGTTCCTTCTCGTCCGGCCGTCCGATGTTGAGCACCACGCGGCAAGGTGCCGCCGATCGGCCGCCCGCCACGCCCCATGGCGTAAAGAAGAAGCGTTCGAGGCCGCGCGCCAGAACGGCGCAATCGTCCTTCAGGATGCGCAGCGTGTAGACCACGCCGGTGCCGCCGCGCCAGCGTCCGGGACCGCCCGAATCCGACCGCAGCGCATACTCCTCGATCATCACGCCCGCTTCGTCTTCAGTGCGTTCGATGGGCGAGTTGCGTGTGTTGGAAAGGCCGGATTCGCGTCCGTCGACCCCGTCGGAACCGTTGCGCGCACCCGAGCCGCAGACGATGGACTGGATGACCATGGAGCGCCGTAGGCCGGTCGCAGGGTCGGGTTCGGCCAGAACGACGGGCAGAACCGTACCGCCGCCAGCTGCCGGCACGAGCGCGGAATCTGCCTTGTGCAGTGCGCCGGAAGCGACGTCGATCAGCCGCATGACGGTGGCGTGGCGGACGCCACAGGCAGCGGGATATTCGGGATTGATCAGGCTTCCTTTGGGCGCGCTGGTGGTGACCGAATCCAGAATGCCATGATTCAGCGGTGCGGAGGGGTCGCGCGTGGTGACCATGTGCATCAGCCTCAGCGTCAGATAGGGATGCCGCAAGCCCTGCGTCGGCACGTTGAAGGCCGACATCAGCTGAGGGTCGGTGCCATCGTAGTTCAGGTCGATGGCGCCGTCTTTGACCGTGATCCGGCAGCGGATGCGCACCGGGATGTGGCTGACGAAGTCATGGTCGAGATAGTCCCAGAAGTCGTAGACCCCGTTGGGAATGGTCTTGAGAACGGCCATCGCTTTCTCGCCGGCATAGCCCGCAAGCAGATTTTGCGCGGCCACCAGCGCGTCCGCACCATGCGCCGCGACGACGTCGGCGATGCGCTGCTCGCCCTTGTCGAGGGCTGCCAGCATAGCTTTGATGTCGCCGAGATTGGTTTCCGGCGAGCGGCAGTTGGCGAGGTAGACGGTCAGAAGGCTGTCATCGATCTTGCCCTCGCGTACCAGCTTTACCGGCGGGATTTGCAGGCCTTCCTGATAGACGTCAGAGAAGCGTGGCGAGATCGAAGACGGCACGCCGCCGCCAATGTCCGAGGTGTGCGCGAAGGTCCAGCCATAGGCCACGATCTCGCCATCGTGGAAATACGGCTTGATGAACTGCAGGTCCGGGAGGTGGGTCGACAGTCCGCCATTGGCATAGGGTAGGTTGGACAGAATGACGTCGCCCGGCTTGAGCGTCCCGACGGCCTTGAGTGATGGGTTCAAATCGAGGTCGACGAAGGCCGAAACACCGAGTGCCTCTGGATAGGCGAAGAACTTGCCGTCGATACCGGCAATCGCGGTGCTGAAGTCAGCCACTTCCTTGATGTAGATCGTGCGCGCCGCCCGCACCAGCGTCAGCCCCATCTCTTCCGCGGCAGCCACCGTTTTATAACGGAGGATTTCCAGCGTCATGCTATCGGGCACCATCCACGACCCCTCGTCATTACAGCGCTGCCACTCTTTCTGGTGGCCGTGCGCCTCGTCCAATTGCCAAGCAAAGCTGCTTGACATTTGATCAAAGATCAACAAGATTTTTAAAAAAATGAACATTCAACGGGATCGAGGGCGGCGTGACGCGGGACGAAGAGGACCAGAGTTTTGAGCTCTACGATCTCAAGGTCGAGGTCGTCCGCAGCGGCGAAGGCAAGATTTATTGCGGTGCCAAACCGGGGGATTATTTCGAACTGCGCGGCGAGATGCTGTACCTGCCGCCCGGGCAGGGGTTTTCCATTTATTCGCTCGCAGCCGTCCTGCCTTTGCTAGCCGCGAAGCAGCGGCCCTCGCATAAGAATGATTGGATGACATCGGATGCGGAGGTGGCATGTCCTGATCCGCATTGCCCGACGCGCATGAAAATCACCAGGCTGAATTATCGCCGCTTCAATCACAATGACACGACAAAAGTAGCCCTGCCGGGCGAGGAGGACGCGTGACTGCAGTCGAAACCACGGACATCAGGCCGGGCTATACGATCAGCCGCGTGCTCAAGGGTGGCTGGCAGCTTGCCGGCGGTCACGCTGCCGTCGATCATGAAAAGGCGATTGCGGAAATGGGCGATTATATCCGCTCCGGCATCACCACCTTCGATTGCGCCGACATCTACACGGGGGTCGAACAATTGATCGGCGACTTCCGCCGCGCGACGATAGCCTCAGGCGACCGCGAACTCCTGGCACCGCTCAAGGTTCATACCAAGAGCGTGCCCGACCTTCAGAAACTCAGGACCATCACGAAGGCCGAGCTTCAGGAAACCATCGACCGCTCGCTGGTGCGGCTCGGTCTGGATCGACTGAACCTCGTCCAGTTTCATTGGTGGGATACGGCAGTGCCGCGTTATGTCGAGGTTGCCGGCTGGCTCGCCGATTTCCAGAAGGAGGGCAAGATCGACCTTCTCGGTACGACCAATTTCAATACGTCCTGCATGCGCGAACTCAAGGATTCCGGCATCGAGTTCGCGTCGATGCAGGTGCAGTACTCGCTGCTCGATAACAGGCCGGAAAAGGATCTGCTGCCATTCTGCAAGGAAAACGACATCAAGATCCTGTGCTACGGCACGGTTGCCGGCGGCTTCCTCAGCGATCGTTGGCTAAGCGTGCCGGAGCCGGTCGGTGAACTCGAGAACCGCTCTCTGGTCAAATACAAGCTGATCATCGACGATATGGGCGGATGGGAGCTGTTTCAGACACTCCTGTCCACCTTGCGAAAAATAGCCGACCGTCATCACGTCAACATCGCGGATGTCGCGATGCGTGCCGTGCTGGACTGGCCGCAGGTTGCCGGCATCATCGTCGGCGTGCGCCATGGGGGTCATCTTGAGGCGCACAGTCGCCTGTTCGGCCTGACGCTGACCGATGCCGACCGCGCTGAAATCGATGCTGTTCTGGCGCAGAAAACAACGATGGAAGGCGATGTCTACGATCTCGAACGCGACCAGAAAGGCCGTCACGGCCGGATCATGCACTACAATCTCAACGAGGATAAACCGGCTGCGTGACGCCGATAAACTCGGGCGGAAAGTTTTGCAGCCTTCCGCACTTGCCTGAAGTTCCGGAAAGGATGGAGTACCGATGATCTCAGTCAGCTCGAAGATAACCTCAGGCAGCATCGACGTCGTAGATGCGTCCGACCCCGCCGACATACGTCTTGCCCTGCGCAAGGATCCTGACGGTGTATTTCTCGGCTGGTACCACTTCCGGGTTTCAGGCGCCGCCGGCCAGGCCTGCCGCTTCAGCCTGACGAATGCCTCGGACGTTCTTTCCTGGCGCCTTGCCAACCGCGAGGATTACGACAACGCCTGGCAGAACACCGGCGCGATGGCGAGCTATGATGGCGACTATTGGTTCCGCGTGCCTGGCACCTTCGACGGCACATCCTTCATCTTCGAACATCAGCCCGAACACGACCTCTGCTTTTATGCGGCCTGGCCGCCTTATGGCGCGGAGCGCGAACACCGCTATATCGCCGAGGCGCAGACCTCGCCACTGGTCAAGCTCGAGACCATTGGAGAAAGTGTCGAAGGCCGACCGATCGACATGCTCACGATCGGCACGCCGGATACTGGCAAGGCGAAATGCTGGATAATCGCGCGGCAGCACGCTTCCGAAACGCAGGGCGGATACTTTCTCGAAGGCATTATTGATCGGCTCCTCGACGAAACCGATCCCACGGCACGCGCCTTGCTGGCGTCGGCGGTGATCTACGTCGTGCCGAACGTCAATCCCGACGGCTCGGCGAACGGTCTGACCCGCGCCAATGCGACGGGCGCCAATCTCAACCGCGAATGGGACAGTCCTTCGCTGGAAAAGTCACCCGAGGTCTTCCATGTCAGCTCGAAAATGGAGGAAATCGGCCTTGATTTCTGCATCGACTGCCACGCCGACAAGGAACTGAACTGCAATTTCATCTGGCCTTCCGAGAACGTGCCGAGCTGGAAGCCGGAGCGACGTGATATTTTCACTCGGTTCGAGGAGGCCTGGGCAGCGGCTTCGCCGGATTACGAGCTCGGCCATCCCTACCCGGGCGGCTGTCCGGCCGAGGCCAATCTCGGAATGGGCTGGAACTGGATCGGCAACCGCTTTCCGCATTCCCTTTCGGTCCTGCTCGAACAGCCCTTCAAGGATACGACCGAGTTCCCGACGCCCGAAACCGGTTGGTCTCCCGATCGCGCCTACAATTTCGGAAGGTCGTTTCCCGAAGCCCTGAGGGCGGTGGTCGGTCGGCTTGGTACGAATGCCGGGCAATAGATGGGGTGATCTGAAAGCGAATACACGTCATCGCTGGAGCGGGCTGAGCGGAAATGTACGCGGCTCGCTTCTGATGACGATGAACGCCTTGATCTTCTCGATCATGGTGGCGCTCATCAAGACCAGCGCTGAATCCGTGCCGGTCTCGCTCATCATGTTCTTCTCCGTCGCCACGCAGTTCCTTTTCATCGGCCTGCGCAATTTTCCGATGTTTGGCCAGGCGCTGGTCAAGAGCGAACGGCGCGGCGCCCATCTCTTGCGCGTCGTTCTTCTCATCAGCAGCCTGTATGCCGGTTTTTCCGCCGTGGTGCTTTTGCCTTTGGCAGAGGCAACCGCGATCAGTTTTTCCAAGGCCTTCTTCGTCACTTTGTTCGCGGCGATGTTGCTTCGCGAAGCGGTCGGACCGCGACGCTGGCTCGCGGTTTTCGTCGGCTTTGCAGGAATCCTCATCCTGGCGCGTCCCGGCAGTGGCGACGTGTCCACTGCTGGTGCGCTGATGGGACTGTTTTCGGCCGCTGCCGCGGCGGCGGGGACCATAGCCACCCGCGTTCTTGCCCAGCGTGATCCGCCCGCTATGTTGCTGCTCTACCAGACTGCATTCGGCACGTTGATGCTGACGCCTATTGCGATATGGAATTGGGTGACTCCCGACTTCGAGACATTCTGCATCCTCGTAGCGACCGGATTGCTCAGCGTCATCGGCAACACCTCAATGATCATGGCACTGCGCGTCGGCGAAGCGTCCGCACTGGCGCCGGTGGATTTCACCCGCGCGGTCTTTGCTATTGCCATTGGCGCTATTTTCCTCGGCGAAATGCCGACGGCGCTCGCTCTGTTCGGCACCGTCGTCATCATCGTCGGTGCGCTCCTGTCGCTGCGCCGCAGCCCCGTGAAAATCAAACCTTTCGAATGACGCCAGTTAAACGGAGCATCCCATGAGCTTTGACGATCTTCCGCCCCAAACGCCGATCAACGCCAATGCCGACGCCTATGCCGAAACCTGTCTCAGGCTGTCGCGCGCGGTGGCCGAGAATTCGCGTGCAGTGCTGGATGTCACCTACGGCCCTGATTATTGGCAGAAGCTCGACATCTACCTGCCGGAAGAGCCGACATCCGAGCCGCTGCCGGTGTTGCTGTTCTTCCACGGCGGCAATTTCACGCATGGCTACAAGGAGTGGTGCGGCTTCATGGCGCCGGTGATCACCGCATTTCCGGCAATTTTCGTCTCGGTGTCCTACAGGCTCGCGCCGACCGTATCCTATCGCGACATCATGCAGGATGCCTTCGCGGCGCTCACCCATGTCCGCGAGACCATCGCCGAACTGGGCGGCGACCCCAAACGCATCTTCATCGGCGGACATTCGGCGGGCGCGCAGATCGTCGTGCAAATGGCGCTGCAACACGAGGCGCGCCGTGCCGCCGGCTTGCCGGATGATGCGTTCTTAGGCGTTTTGCCGATCAGCGGCAGCTATTCGCGACGGCTGGCCGATATCGAGGCCGACGAAAGCCTGCGCGTTCCGGCCGATGTGCCAAACAGCCCCATCGAGATTGCGAGCAAGACTTCCGCACCGTTCTTCATCACCTGGGGCGGCAAGGAAAAGGAACAGGTTCTGCGCGACGGTCCGGCGCTGGTCGCAGCCCTGAAGGCAGTCGGGCAGCCGGTCGAACATCACGTCTTTCCCGACGACGACCATTTCAGCATCCATCTCAACACCGGCAATGCGGACGATCTCTGGACGCTTAAAGTGCGCGAATGGATGGATAGGAGCCGTTGATCGCGGGATCGGGCTTGGCAGGCGCCGCGTCCGCCGGGCGCGGCTTCACCAGCAGGTCGAAGAACCGGTTGATGTCGTCCTCGATAGCCCTGCGGACACCCTTGACGTTGCCCTTGCGCAGTTCGGCGACAGTTCTGATGTGCAGTTCCGCTCCGCGCCCGTCGCGCGCATCGAAATTCTCGGCCGCGCGGCGGATGTTCGGGCCGACCTGAAGCCAAAGGCCTTCGACGATCGGCAAGAGCACGGTCGAGCCGGATATTCGATACAGCCGGAAATGGAATTCGAGGTTGCGGTTGACACTGGATTCGACATGCAGATCCTCGTCGGCCCGCACTTCTTCGTCGACGATCCGCGCAAGCGCCTCAATATCCTCCTCGGTCGCCCGTTCTGCTGAAATCTCCGCCGCCAGGCCTTCGAGCGCAAGGCGCGTGCGTCTGAGATCCTCCAACCGCGTGTCGTCCATCAGGGGCACCCGCGCGCTGCGGTTTGGCAGAGCCTCCAGCGCGCGCTCGGCCACCAGTTGGCGGATGGACTCGCGCACCGGTTGCGCGCTCGTACCGAAAACCTCGGCGAGATCGTGGATCTTCAATGCCTGGCCAGGCTGGAAACGCCCGACCATCAGCAGATGCCGGAGTTGCTGATGAACGCGGTTCTGAACCGTTTCACGCAGAACCGGCACTACGTCGACGAGAAGTGAGTTGGTGTCGTGGTCGGCCACGATTCCTCCAGTTCGATCGTTTGACCGCCTCTGCGTGTCACGCCGCTAGTAAGCCGCTCGGCGACTCATCGCAAGGCAGGATACGTTTTATGATCAAAGATCGAACGTCAACTCCCTGGCACTCAACGTTCGCCCAGGAGTGTGCAGGTGAGGGCGTGCCAAGGGTCTGCCAAGCCGTCGACGACATTGAAATGGTGCTTGTCCGGCTCGGCGTAATGTCCGGTGGACGCACCGAGACCTGTCCAGACATTGGCCAGAAGATCGTTAAGACGGATAAATTCGGCGCGCTCATTAGCGCCGACCCAGCAGAACAGCCGCGCATCCGGGCCCGGTTCGAGCAAAACGGGGCTTTCCGTCTGGGCCTCTTCGGCATCGATGCGAAGGTTCGCGTTCATCTTGGTCCGCATCAGCGGACGCAGGTCGTGCACTCCGGAAATCGAGACCGTGTTGCCGATGCGCGCGCGGACATTCGGCTTCAACGGCGATGTCGCCGAGATCATGCGCGAGACAAGATGGCCGCCGGCGGAATGACCTGTGAGGTGGATGGGCCCTTCGATTTTCGCCGCGGCGGTCTCGATGGCTGCGGCCACTTCGACGACGATGTCGGCGATGCGGACTTCGGGGCAGAGCGTATAGGTGGGCATAGCCACGGCGAAACCGCGCTCGTTGGCACCGCGCGCCAGATGCGACCAGTAGGAATTGTCGAGGCTGTACCAGTAGCCGCCATGGATGAAGACGACGAGGCCCTTCGGCTTGCCCTCCGGCAGAAACAGATCGAAGCGGTTGCGCGGCTTCGCGCCGTAGGACTGGCCGAGTTCGGCGCGACCGGCAGCTGTTAGCTCGTCACGGTAGGCTTGCGCGGGCGCGACCCAAGCCTCGGGCCAGCGATTGCCGCCGGCGATGTTGGCGCCGTTGGAATAGGCGTCGTCCCAATCCGTGATGTGATGGAAAATCATGATCCCCCGCGGGCTTTGTTGATCCTAGAGCTCGGTGCGAACGCGCCAGAGTTCGGGAAACAGTTCGACCTCCAGCATCTTCTTCAGATAATGGGTGCCTGACGTTCCGCCGGTGCCGCGCTTGAAGCCGATGACACGCTCGACGGTGGTGACATGGTTGAAGCGCCAGCGGCGAAAGTAGTCCTCGAAATCCACCAGTTTCTCGGCGAGCTCGTAAAGATCCCAATAGCGCTCGGGCTCGTTGTAGATTTCCTTCCACGCTTCCATGACCTTGTCGTTCTGGCTGCGCGAACTGCGCCAGTCGCTGCGTTCGGCATCGTCGCCGATATCGAATCCGGCGCGCGCCAGAAGACGCAGCGCCTCCTCGTAAAGGCTCGGCTGCGCCAGGATCGTTTCCAGCTTCGAGAGAATTTCCGGACGATGCGCATGCGGTCCGAGCATGGCCAGGTTGCGGTTGCCGGCGAGAAACTCGATGGCGCGGTACTGGTAGGACTGGAAGCCCGAGGACTGCCCCAACGCGTCGCGAAACGTGGTGTATTCGCTTGGCGTCATGGTCCGCAGCACATCCCAGGCATTGTTGAGCTGCTCGAAAATGCGCGCCACGCGCGACAGCATCTTGAAGGCCGCCTGCGGCTGGTCGTTGCGGATCGCCTCGATGGCCGATGTGATCTCGTGGATGGCAAGTTTCATCCAGAGTTCGGAGACATGATGCTGCACGATAAACAGCATTTCGTCATGAGCGTCGGACAAGGGTTTCTGCGCACCCAGGACCATATCCAGGTTCAGATAGTCGGCATAGGACATCCGCTCCTTAAAGGACATCTGAGCGCCGTCCTGGGCGGGGTCATAGGGTTTGACGCTCATCGTGCGGTGCCCTTTGCCTGAAGACCGTTAGCTCGTTTTATGGCAACGCGGCGGTCTTCGTTGATCTGTCCGTGATCCCTGAGAGCGAGAATAAGAGGTGCCGTGGCGGCTGGCAATATGAACTTGATATTAGATCAAATATTTATTTCAAACCTGAAGGAGTTTCTGCGATACCCTGGTGTGGATCGATGGCGTCGAGGAAACGGCTGACGACATCATCGCCGCTGTCCGGTTCGCTACCTGCCATGACCGCCACCGACAACCCGATCAGCGAGGATACCTCATTGTGGTTTCCCGCGCCGGCGCGCAGGTTCATTACCAATGTTGGGCATAGAAACAGGCCGAGCCGGACCACGCGGCGCCAGTCGTCCGGCAGCATACCGCGTTCGGCGAGCGTTGCCAGCAGCGGCTTCCAGAGCCTTTGGGCTTTCACATCCATCAGGGCGAGACGGATGCGGCTGAGTGCGAAGTCGGTGGTGACGATGAGATCGCCGGCGCTGATCTCGGCGCGCGCCTGCCAAGTATCGGCCGCGTCCGCGGGATCGTAGAGCCAGAGAGGATGGGCAAGCATGTTGTGAAAGGTGGTCTTCACCTCGGCCAGGAGCGTGGGCACATGCTCGCCGGCGAATGCCGGATCGAAGAACGACAGCGCCGCTGTGCCGTCCGGGTGTTCGCTGTACCAGACATTGGCGTTGTGCGCGTCGCCATGGGCGATGACGCCGCCGGCATCGGCCAGCCGGCGCGGGTTCAGCCGCTCCGCGGCCTCGTCGAAGAGTTGGCCAAGCGTACGGCCGTAGCGCACGCCGTTGACCACGAAATGCGCCGACGCCAGCGTCTGCCAGTCGAGTTCAACGCCCGGAAAGGCGAAATCCTTGTCGATATAGAAGCTGAGCAGGCGTCCGCCCGGATACTTGCCGGTCAAGGGTTCGATCAGGCGTTCGTAGAACAGCCGATGGACGGGTTCGGCGGCTGACTGTTCCGGGGTGATCGGGTGCAGCGACTGGAGATAGACGGCCAGAAGCGCATCGGAAAGATCCGCCTCGGCTTGGATGGCTTTTGCTTCGGACACTGGATCGCCGCTGAGATCAAGCGCGCGCAACACGTCGGAAAAACGTGGATCGCTGCGTCGGCGATAGACCAGGATTTGCTCGCCCGGCAGCACAGAAGACAGCACCGGCAGATCGACCGGCAGCTTGGCGCGCGCCAGAATGTCTGCGCGGTAATATTCACCGCTCATCTCTTCCTCGCCTTCCTCCTGATGAAACTTGAAGAAGAACTGGCCTTCGCCGGTATCGAAGAAGCCGTTGAGCGAATTCAGGCTGTAGCGGTCGCGATTGATGGAGATGTTGTTGGCATCGATCCCGAAGGCATCGCGCAGCAATTCGCCCAGCAGGGCCTCGGCCGAACCGTTGTTCAGTCTGGCAAGCCTGCGGATTTCGGCGGTCCGGCTCGGGGAATGGATCATGTGGAAATTCCGGAAATGGGTTCAGGCGAAGCGCTCTTCGGGTAGCGCGAAGATGTCAGCGAAACGCTTGGTGACCTGTGCATCTCAGAGCCGCTGGAGTCTTCGGAAAGATCGACGAGCGTCTTGAGCCTGGCAGCCTCTCCCTTCAGCAGGCGGTCATAGGCGGCGGGTATGTCATCGAGGCTGGAGAGCGTTTCCGACACGGCAAGCAGCGCCGGAGCAAGCTCGGGCAGCATGGCGACGGTTTCCGGCAATTCGCCGTTGAAGGCATGGCAGCCCAGAAGCGCTGTTTCTCGCTCGACCAGCAGGTTGGGGTCCAGATCGAGCTTGCCATGGCTTATACCGACGAGCGCGAGCGCGCCGCCGCCGGCCAGAAGCTTCAGCGTCGCGTCGATGGCGCCGACATGGCCGGTGGCGTCGATCGCGAAACGCAACCGGGCATGGGGGCCGAGCGCCTCGGCGACCGCATCGGCCTTCAGAGCGACCACCGTGCCGCCGACCAGTTCCGCGACCATTCTCGCGCGTGCGGTGTTGAGATCGGAGAGCAGAACCGGGCCATCATGCAGCTTTGCCAGAAGCAGCGCGCAAAGCCCCCCGATTGTGCCGCAGCCGGCTACCAGAACAGGCTCGCCTGCGGGCGCGGAAAGCCGCCGCACGGCATGCAGCGCCACCGCCAACGGTTCGGCCATGGCTGCCACGCGGGCGGGAAGCGATGGATCGTGCTTGACTAGCAGGCGCGCGGGCAGGACGACTGCCTCGGCAAAGCCGCCGTCGCAAACCTCGCCGACGAAACCGAGCTTTTCGCAGATGTTGGAACGTCCCGACAGGCATGCCGGGCAAGCGCCGCACCAGACGCGGGAATCGGCGACCACTCGGTCGCCTAAGGCAAAGCCTTCGACGCCTTCGCCCAAAGCCGCGACCGCGCCAGACAGTTCATGCCCGGCTGTGGACGGGCGCCGGGTGATCCACTGGCCGGTGCGGTAATTGTGCAGGTCCGAGCCGCAGATGCCGGCAGCCTCGACGCGCAGCAGGACATGACCCGGCGGCACATCGGATGGCGCGTCGACCTCTTCCACGCGCAGGTCGAGGGCATCGTAGAGCCGGACCGCCTTCATGGCTCAGCCGCCCTTCTTGAGGTAGGCGTCGCGGATCGGCGATACCGCATTGGCATGAGAGGAGAAGCCTTCATAGAGCGCCAGCCGGTGCGAGTGCTTGGCAAATTCCGGATAGGCCGGTGCCGTAACGTAGCCGATCGAGCTGCGCTTGACGAAATCGGTTACCGACAGCGGACCATATGTCCGCGCCCAGCGGCTGGTGGGCAGAACCGCGTTGGGTCCCAGCGAAAAGTTGGCGATGCTGACGGGCGTGTGGGTGCCCATGAGGATTTCGGCGGCCTCGGTGATGTGGCCGAGATGCACGAAGGGCTCTTCCGACAGCAGCTCCAGATGTTCCGGTGCATAGGCGTTAACGAATGCATAGCTCTCCTCGATGGACGAGGTGAGCACGATGCCGCCAGTCTTGCCGGTGAGTACGGCGGTGGAGAACGCCACCCGCTGTTCGGTCATCCGTGCCCAGTGTTCGGGCAGGGCGGCAAGCGCTTCTTCGGCGACGCGGCGGCTATGGGTGACCAGATAGGCGGAGGAGTCGGGGCCGTGCTCGGCCTCGATCAGCAGGTCGAGCGCCGCCAATCCGCCATGCACGGTGTCGTCGGCCAGGATCATGACCTCGGAGGGGCCGGCGGGCAGGCCGGTGTCGATGATGCCCGACAGCGAGCGCTTGGCCGCGACCACCCAGGGGCTGCCGGGGCCGACGATCTTGAGTGCCGGCTTCACCGTTTCGGTGCCATAGGCAACCGCTGCCACCGCCTGCGCGCCCCCGACCTTATAGATGGTTTCGACGCCGGCCAGACGGGCTGCGACCAGCGTTGCTGCGTCGACCGAGCCATCGGGCGCGGGCGGCGTCACGATCTGGATGTTCGGTACGCCGGCAACGATGGCCGGAACCGAGGTCATCATAGTGACCGACGGGAAAGAGCCCTTTCCGCGTGGCACATAGAGCGCCACCGACTGGATCGGCGTGAAGCGGTCGCCGGCAAAGGCGCCGGGGCGGATCTCCTTCAGCCACATGGCCTCGGGCTTCTGCTCCTCATGGAAGGTGCGGATGTTGGCGATGCCGAAGGCGATGGATTCCTTCGTCTCGTCATCCACGAGCTTGAAGGCGGCGTCGAACTCTGCCTCGGTGACCTTCAGCCGGTCCTCGGTGATATCGGCCTTGTCGAGTTCGCGTCCGAAACGGGCAAGTGCAGTGTCGCCTTCGGTGCGGACGGCTTCGAGGATCGGCGCTACCTTGTCGATGAAGCCCGACAGATCGGTTTCCGAGCGGCGCAGCAAGGCTGCCTTCTCGTCCGCGGAAAGCTTGGCGTATTCATGGAAAGACACGTCGGTCATGATGTTGTCCCTGATGCTGCCGGAAGGACGCCGGCACTCATTTCGATTTGAGGAAGACGTCGAGCCCGACGAGGCGGTCGAGGACCGCGATGGCTATGGCCGCGCAGGCGATGAAAACCACCGAAATTGCCGCGAGGTCGGGCGTGATGATGGAGCGGATTGAATTGTAGATCTGCACCGGCAGCGTGACGTTGCGCGCATCGACCAGAAGCAGGCTGACGAGGAATTCGTTGAGCGCCAGGATGAACATCAGAAGCGAGCCGGTGATGATGCCGGGCATGACGGCGGGCAGCGTGATGTAGAGAAAGCGCTGCAGCGGCGGTGCGCCGCAATTGGCCGCCGCCAGTTCGAGGTCCGGGCTGAGGTTCGATGCGCTTGCCGTCACGGCCCAGATCATGAAGGGCAGGTTGATGACGGCGCAGGCCACGCCCAGCGGCCAGAGCTGTCCGGCAAGGCCTGCATTGCCAAAGGCGAGCATCATGCCGATGCCGGAACCGATAAGCGGTATGGTGAAGGGCAACAGCAGGTAAATCTGAATGCCGTGGCCGAAGCGCACCCGGTATTTGGCAAGTGCGATGCCGGCCAGCGTCCCGACCGGGATAGCGATCAGAGTGCAGATGGTCGCGACATAAAGCGAGCGGAAAAAGGCTTGGCGCAGCCCGGATGCCTGGCTGATGGCGGCATACCATTTCAGCGACAGGCCTTCGGGCGGGAAGGTGATCATGTTGCCGGCGGTGAACGATGCGCCCAGCACCACGATGGTCGGCGCGGACAGCATCACAAGGGAGGCTATGACGAAGGTCCAGATGACGATGGATTTGCTGAGGCTACCGGTCATTTCCGATCTCCGCCCATGGCCAGCGTTCCAGCGCCAAAGACCATGAACACCAGCCCCACAAGGATCGACCCGACGGCGACCAGAAGCAGCGAAAGCGTCGCGCCCATGCCTTGGTCGGAGGTGCGGAAGAACTGGTCGTAGATAGCGTTGGCGATGAAATCCTGCGACCCGCCGCCGAGGATGGCGGGAATGGCGAAATCGGTGAGCGACAACGTGAACACCACCAGCCCGGCGCCGACCAGCCCGGGTTTGGACAGCGGCAGCACGATATGGCGGAAACTGCTGATCCAGTTGGCGCCGAGCGAACTGGCCGCCGATTCGAGCTCGGCCGGAATGGCCGTCATGGCCGGCGCCAGCATCAGCACCGCGAACGGCAGCATGTATTGCACCAGACCGAACAGAACTGCGGGATAGTTGTAGAGCAGCCGTATGGGCGTCACGCCGACAAGCCCGAGCGCTTCGTTGACCATGCCCTGGTTGCCCAGGATGATGAGCCAGCCATAGGCGCGCACGACCTGGCCGATGAAGAAGGGCAGGAACAGCGCGACCAGCAGGAACTTGCGCAGCGCTGAGCTTTGCGTCCGCACCATCAGGTAGGAATAAGGAAACGCGAAGATGAGCGTGACGACGGTGACGATCAGCGAGCCCATCAGGCTGCGGCCTGCAACGGTCGTGAAGAATCGTTCGCTCAACGCGCGCTGATAGTTGGCGAGCGTATAGTTCTCCGACATCAGGAAGGTCGAGGTGTCGAGCGTGCGCAGGCTGGAATCGCCGATCTCGACCAATCCCCATACCAGCACGCCCACCAGAAGCAGTGCCGGCAGCAGCATCAGATAGGGCAGGCCGGCCGAAAAGCTCCGCGGCCAGAGTTTTCCGGCAACCTGTTCGAGAATGTCCATGACGCGCCAGCGTATGGGATAAGCAGCACGGGAAGGGCGCATTCTCGCGTTCCTGTTCAGTGAGGCACAGGCCTGCCGACATATTCGGCAGGCCTGGATTTCAAAGGCTTGTCGTCAGCCCTGCATGATTTCCTTGAACTTGGCGAACCACTGGCTCTCGTTCTCGACCTGCACCTTGGTGGAGATGCGGATGAGGTGTTTGAAATCCTCTTCGGTGGTCGGATAGGAGGGATCGCCAACCAGATCGGCGGGGGGCGTCAGGCCAGGCACGACGCCGGGAAGGCCGAGGCCATCGAGCCAGACCTGCTGGGCTTCCTTTGTCAGCGCATGGTTGATGTACTGCTTGGCCCAGTAGAGCTCGTTCTCCGGCAGGCCCTTGGGAATCCAAAGTCCGTCGGTGTCGAACTTGGCGCCTTCTTCCGGCACCACCCAGTCGATGTTGATACCGTTCTTCTTGGCTTCGCGCGCATTGGTGGAGATGGTGCAGGCGGCGTCGATCTCGCCGCGCTGGAACCATGTGGTGAAATCCGGGTCTTCACCCAGCAGCGGCTGCTGCGCCTTGATCTTGGTGATGAAGTCCCAGGCTGGCTGCATGTTGGCCGGGATGTCCTCGAGCTTGCCGCCGCCGGCGACCTGGGCTGGGAAGTGGAAGCCGATGCCGTCATTGTAGAGTGCGATGCGGCCCTTCAGCTTGGGGTCGAGCAGGTCGTTCCAGGACTTCGGCGCGCCGTTCGGGAAGGCTTCCGGACGGAAGGCGAGCACATAGACATAGCCATAGGTGTTGACGATCGGATAGCCGTCGAGGCCGACCGGCTTGGACAGGTCGGTGGTGTTCTTCAGGTTCGGCAGGTCCGACAGGTCTTCGGTTACGCCGCGCAGCGCCGACTTGGTGGCGTTGGTCGTGGTGTCCCAGTTGATGTGGATCGGCGGCACGCGCTTTTGGGCCACAGCGGCCCAGACCTTGGGCTGGATCTCGTTGTCCTCGGTCAGATCGTGGCGGACAGCGATGCCGGTTGCTTTGGTGAAGCTGTCCGAGACGCCGGCTTTGAGTGCGTCGACCCAGCTTCCGCCCCAGGCGCGGACGATGATCTCGGCAGGCTTTTCAGGCTCTTGCGCGAAGGCGCGGTTCAGGCCGAGCGTCGAGGCGCCGGCTGCGGCACCCGCAGCCGCCATCGACTTAAGCAGCGTCCGGCGCTTGATCTGCGCGGATAGAAATTTCTGGTTCGACATTCCCATTCTCCTCTGGATCGACCTTCCCGGTCATTTCTTGAAAATATACATATCCTTGGCGTTCCAGCCGAGTGCGACGGAATCTCCGGGGCCGAACTGCTGGTGGCTTTCGGCGTCGTGGTCGAAGACGCGCAGAACAGCGCCGCCGAGTTCCGGCACGACAACCTCATAGACGATGCGTTCGCCCTCGAAGATCGCGTCGCGGACTTCGCCGGAAACGACGTTTGCAAGGCCGGAAAATCCCTGGACGGTCGGCGCGATGCGGATTTGTTCGGCGCGCAGGGCGCCGGCAGCAAGCTCGCCTTGCGCCGGTACTTTCGCCGTGCCGCCGGCAACGCCCTTGACCCTCATGCCGCCGACCGACAGCGCGATTGCCTCGTTGCTCGTTTCGACCACGGAGCCTTCAAGAAAATTGGTGACGCCGATGAAGTTGGCGACAAACGCGTTGGCCGGCGTCCGGTAGGTATGCACAGGCTGCGCCATCTGCTGGATTTCGCCGCCATCCATCACGACGATCTCGTCGGAGACCACGAGGGCCTCGCGCTGGTCATGGGTGACGTTGATGGTGGTGACGCCGAGTTCCTTCTGGATGCGGCGGAATTCAAGCTGCATTTCCTCGCGCAGCTTGCGGTCGAGTGCGGCGAGCGGTTCGTCGAGCAGCAGCAGGTCGGGCTCAAAGACCAGCGCGCGGGCAATCGCCACGCGCTGTTGCTGGCCGCCTGACAGTTCGTCGATGCGCCGTTTGCCATAGCCGCCCAGGCGGACGAGTTCGAGATAGCGCTCGACTTTCTCGGGAATGGTGCGGGCGTCGTGGCGCCGCATTTTGAGCGGAAAGGCGACGTTCTCCGCAGCCGTCATATGCGGAAACAGCGCCAGTTTCTGAAACACCATCCCGATAGCGCGCTTATGCGGTGGTACCGCCTTGACCGGTTGGCCGCCGATATAGATGTCCCCTTCCGTCGGCGCATCGAACCCTGCGATCATGCGCAGCAAGGTGGTCTTTCCGGAGCCGGAGGGGCCTAGAATCGTCAAGAAACGGCCTTTGGGCAGGTCGAAAGAGGCCTCGCGCACGGCGTGGACATCACCGAAAACCTTGCTGACACGCTTGACCGAAACGGCTGCGGCGGCTGCCGTTTCCTGCTGCGGGACCCCGGCTGGAGCGGCGCTCATGCTATTCCCCTGTACGCTCTCGGCGGGAACTTCTGCGGCTCCTCTGCTCGATCTTGTCTATACTTATTCGGGTGAATTGCGTCAATGGAACCTGCCGATTTCTTGCGCTTGCCTGCCAAATGTGCAGCCGCGACTCGCAAGCGGTTTCATACCGAAGCGAGATAACCGCCATCGACCGGAATGCAATGGCCGGTGACATAGGCGGCGGCATTGCTGCACAGGAAGATGACGACGCCGCCAACGTCGCTTTCCTCGCCGAAACGGCGCTGCGGGATGCGCGAAAGCATGCGCTGCTGCCACTCCTTGTCCTCGTAGAATACTTCCGTCATCGCGGTGCGGAAATAGCCCGGCGCAATCGCATTGACCCGGATGCCGCGCTCGGCCCATTCGGTGGCGAGCGCGCGCGTCATGCCCAGCAAGCCTGACTTGGAAGCCCCATAGGGTACGGCGGTCGGCACACCGACATAAGAGGTGAGCGAGCAGAGATTGACGATCGAACCGCCCGATCCCGCCTTGGCCATGATGCGCCCCGCTGCCTGGGCGGCGAAGAAGGCGCCCTTGAGATTGGTGTCGACGATGGAGTCCCACAGCGCCTGGTCGACATGGAGCGAGGGGCTGACATGCTCGAACCCGGCATTGTTGATGAGGATATCCAAACCGCCCAACTGGTCTGCAGCAGCTTCGACGCCACCGGCCGCATCTGTGGGGTCTCGCACATCCTGCGCCACAGTGGCGGCGCGACGACCCTCCTTCTCGATCAGACCAGCGGTTTCAGCGAGGTTTTCGATCTTGCGCGCCGAGATGGCGACATCGCAGCCTGCTTTTGCCAGGGCGTGAGCGATGGCTTGGCCGATGCCACGGCTGGCGCCCGTTACCATGGCGCGGCGTCCTGTGAGATCGAAAGAGGTCGACGCCATGGCGTATCCTTTCAGAAATGACGAAAGGCAGAAAGCGCCTTCCGGAAAGCATCCTTTGACCTGCATCGAGCAGGAATTCCCATCGTATGCAATGGACCAGAGGACAATTTCCATCCGCTTGCGGTTGCCCTGCATCGCCTTCGACGAGGGCCGGGGCGGTCACGCCGACGGCGACACTCCTGCGTCTTTTCACTTGCTGACTGACCGGTCAGTCTGTATGAGTCGCTGCGATTTGGAGGTTCCCGCACGGCGTTGCGCGGACAAATCGGGAGGAAATCTTGATAAGACTCATGACCATCGCAGCCGTGGTGGCTGCAACCTTTGGCGTTGGCATGGCCCGTGCGGAAGACTGGCCGACACGGCCGGTAACCTGGGTGGTGCCGTTCGCCGCCGGCGGTGTGACCGACACGACCGCGCGCAAGATCGCAGTGGTGCTGGCGGATAAACTTGGCCAGTCCGTCATCGTGGAAAACAAGCCCGGCGCAGGCGGTATTGTCGGCACCGAGGGGGTCGCTGTCGCCAAGCCCGATGGTTATACAGTGCTTTATGCGTCCGGCGGCCCCATGGCGATTTTGCCGAACCTGAAAAAAGGCAAGCTGTCCTACGATCCGGTCAAGGATTTCGCCCATGTCCAGGGCATCACCTCGTCTAGCCAGTTGATCGTCGCCAGCCCCAACGCACCGTTCAATACGCTCCCGGAGCTGATCGCCTATGCCAAGGCCAATCCGGGCAAGGTGAACTTCGGCTCGCCCGGCATCGGTACGGCACAGCATTTTGCTGGCGAACTTCTCGCGGCCGCGGCCGACATCGAGATGACCCACATCCCCTACAAGGCCGGCACGAGCCAGATGGTCGACCTGATGTCAGGCGTCATCGACCTGTCTTTTGACTATACTTCCGTCATCAAGCCCTATTCCGATGCCGGCAAGATGAAGGTGATCGGTGCGACGGGACCTGAGCGCCTGCCGTCCTTTCCCGATGCTATGACCGTCGTGGAAGCCGGGCTTCCCGATGCCGTCAATGTCGGTTGGACGTCGGTCGCACTTCCGGCGGGCACGCCGCAGGAGATCGTCGACAAGCTGTCCGGCGCATTGCAAGCTTCGATGGCGGATCCGTCCGTGGTCGAATACTTCGCCATCAATGCGCAGACGCCGATCACCGACAAGGGTCCCAAGGACATGACCCAGTTCGTGGTCGAGGAGAACGAAAAGTTCGCTCGCATCGTCACTGCCGCCGGCCTGGCGGAATGACCGGTCGCCGGGCGCTTCGGCGCCCGGACCTTGCCTTAAGACAATTCGGGGGAACCCGTGCAGATACGCGATCAACGCGCGCTCGTTTCGGGCGCGATATTCCTGGTCATTGCGGTCGTGGTGTTCATGATGTCGCTGGAATACGAGGCGGGCACCAGCGCGCGGATGGGGCCGGGCTATTTCCCGAGAATCCTGTCTGTCGGCTTAGGCGTGCTGGGGCTTGTCATCATGGCAGGCGCGGTCAAGCGGACCGCGCCTGTTGAAAGGCTCGAACCCTGGACCCTGGCTCCGCTGTTGTGGATCGCCGGCTCGGTTGCGGTCTTCGCCTTCCTGCTGCCGAGGCTCGGTCTCGTGATTTCGCTCGCCGTGCTTCTGATCGGTTCCAGTCTTGCAAGCCACGAGTTTACCTGGCGCGGCACGATCGTCTCCACCGTGGTGCTCATCGTCACGGCGCTCGGAGCCTTCGTCTATGGCATCGGGCTGCAGTTTCCGGTCTGGCCGACGATTTTCTAGAGGAGACAGGCCTTGGATCTGCTCGCAAATCTCTCGCTCGGCTTTCAGCATGCGCTGACCTTCAACAACATCGCCTATGCCTTTATCGGTTGCCTGTTGGGCACCTTGATCGGCGTTTTGCCGGGGCTGGGGCCGCTGGCCACCATCGCCATGTTGTTGCCGATCACCTATTCGCTGTCGCCCGATGCCGCGCTGATCATGCTGGCGGGCATCTATTACGGCGCGCAATATGGCGGCTCGACGACTGCGATCATCGTCAACCTGCCCGGCGAATCCTCGTCCGTGGTGACGGCTATCGACGGATACCAGATGGCGCGCCAGGGCAGGGCGGGCGTCGCCCTTTCCACTGCCGCGATCGGTTCGTTCTTTGCCGGCTGCACCGCGACGCTTGCCATTGCCGCCTTTGCGCCGATCCTGTCGGAAGCCGCCCTGCAGTTCGGGCCGAAGGAATATTTCGCCCTGATGATCCTGGGCATCCTGCTCGCCACCGTGCTGTCCACCGGACCGGTTCTGGAAAGCCTGGGTATGGTGATCCTGGGCGCGATGATCAGCCTCGTCGGCACAGACGTCAACACCGGAGAGCAGCGCTTCACCTTCGGCCTGACGCAACTTTACGACGGGGTCGACTTCGTGCCGCTGGCTATGGGCATTTTCGGATTTGCCGAGATCGTCCGCAATCTGCGCTCCGAGGAACGCAGCCTGGTTACCCAGAAGATTACCAATCTTTTCCCGACACGTGACGACTGGCGGAAGATGACGGCGCCGATCCTGCGCGGTTCCGCGCTCGGTACGTTTCTCGGCATTCTGCCGGGCGGCGGCGCAGCACTCGCGTCCTTCGCCTCTTACACACTTGAAAAGAAGATTTCCCGCACCCCGGAAGAGTTCGGGCATGGCGCCATTGCCGGCGTTGCGGGACCGGAGTCGGCCAACAATGCCGCCGCCCAGACCTCGTTCATTCCGCTGCTGACGCTTGGCTTGCCGTCGAATGCGGTCATGGCGCTGATCGTCGGCGCGATGATGATCCACAACATCCAGCCTGGCCCGCAGGTGATGACCTCCAATCCGGGCCTGTTCTGGGGCCTTATCGCCTCGATGTGGGTCGGCAACCTGATGCTCGTCATCCTCAATCTGCCGCTGGTCGGGCTGTGGGTGAAACTTCTGACGATCCCCTACCGGTTCCTCTATCCGGCAATCATGATGTTCTGCTGCATCGGCATCTATTCGATCAAGAACGACACGTTCGAGCTCTACCAGGCCGCGCTTGTCTGCGTCGTCGGCTATGGCATCCTGCAACTGAAGCTGCCGCCTGCACCGATGCTGCTCGGACTGGTGCTTGGACCACAGGTGGAAGAGAATTTCCGCCGGGCGATGCTGCTGTCGCGTGGCGACGCGACGGTGTTCTTCACCTCTCCGCTCTCGGGCACGCTGCTGGCCATAGCAGTCGTTGCATTGATTTTCATGATGCTGCCGAGCATCCGGGCACGTCGCGAAAAAGCGCTGCAGGAATAGCTTAGCCGCCGTTTCATCGGGTTGCGACCCGACTGGAAACTTGTTATCGAGATACTGACTGACCGGTCAGTCAGTAATAAAGTGGGAGATGCGTTGTGGCTGAGGATTTGGTTCGCCTCGAAATCGACAACTACATTGCGGTGGTCACATTGGCGCGTCCGCCGGTGAACGCGCTGAACCGCGTCATGCGCGAGCGCATCGTGCGGATATTCGATGAACTGTCGGATCGCGACGATGTGCGGGTGGCGGTGCTGACCGGCGAGGGCAAGGTGTTCTGCGCCGGCGCCGACCTGAAAGATCGGCCGAACGCCGACATCAAGGGCGATTTCCTCGAACACAATCGCATCACCCGGGAAACCGGCAACTCCATTCGCGAATGCTCCAAGCCGGTGATCGCCGCCGTCAACGGTGCGGCGCTCGGCGCCGGCCTCGGCATGATGGCTGCGTGCGACATCTTCTATGCCGCCGATGACGCCGTCTTCGGCATGCCTGAAATCGATGTCGGCCTGGCCGGCGGGGCATCCATGCTCAATACGATTTTCGGACGCTCGACGATGCGGCGGATGTTCTATACGGGCGTTCGCCTGACGGCCGCCGAGCTTCTGGAGCGCAATGTCATCGAGGCGGCCGTGCCACGCGCCGAACTCATGCCGACAACGATGAAGATCGCCGAGCAGATTGCCGCCAAGAGCCCTATCGCCATGATGCATGCCAAGCGGGCGGCGAACATGGTCGAGCTGATGCCGCAGCGCGACGCCTACCGTTTCGAGCAGGACATCACGGTCACCTTGTCCAAGACAGAGGATGCGCAAGAGGCGCGCAGAGCGTTTCTTGAAAAGCGCAAGCCGGTATTCAAGGGACGCTGACCGTGACGCTGGGAAGAGGACTGGAAGCGATATTCTCGCCGCGCTCGATAGCGATTGTCGGGGCCTCGCAGGATGCGAGCAAGATCGGCGGCCGGCCGCTGCAGCTTCTGCAGAAATACGGTTATGCGGGAACGATATTCCCGGTCAACAAAAGCGGCGGCACGGTCCAGTCGCTGCCGGCTTTCCAAAGCATCGAGGCGCTGCCGGAGACGCCGGACCTGGCGGTTATCGCCGTCCCCGCCGAGGTGGCTGTCGATGCGGTTGAGCAATGCGCGGCGCGCGGCGTGCGTGCCGCCGTCATCCTGTCCGCCGGTTTTTCCGAGATGGGCGAAGACGGCGCGCGCCAGCAGGCCCGTCTCACGCAGATCGCTGAAAATTCCGGCATGCGCATATTGGGACCGAATTGCCTCGGCGCGGTGGGCGTGGCGGAAAAAGCCATCGCCACTTTCTCGGTTGTTCTCGAGGAGAGAATGCCGGACGCGGGCAGCGTGGGTATTGTTTCGCAAAGCGGCAATCTCGGCAGCTTCACCATGCGCCAGGCCGGCGAACGCGGCATCGGCATCAGCCGTTTCATGACCACCGGCAACGAATGCGACATCGACATCGCCGATGCCATCGCCTTTCTGGCGCGCGATCCCGGCACCAGCACCATCCTGTGCTGCATGGAGACGTGTCGCGACGGCGCCAAGCTTATCGAGGCGCTCAGCCTCGCCCACGATGCAGGTAAGCCTGTCATCGTGCTCAAGATCGGCACGTCGGATGCAGGCCAGGTGGCGGCTGCGTCGCACACCGGCGCGCTGGCCGGCGCGGACCAGGTGTTCGACGCGGTGTTCCGCTCGACCGGCGCCCTGCGGGTGGCGAGCATCGAAGAACTGCTGGATGTCGGCCATGCCGCCACCATCGTGGGCAGCGGCGAACTGCCGAAAGGCAATGGCGTCGCGCTGCTTGCGGCGTCCGGCGGCTTCGGCGTGATGATGGCGGATGCTGCAAGCGCGGCCGGCCTTGCCATTCCCGAATTGTCCGCTTCGACCCAGCGGCGCATCCGCGCGGCGATCCCTTATGCCGCGCCGCGCAACCCGGTCGATACGACGGCGCAGATTTCGAGCCGGCCGGAAATCCTCACCGAAGTGCTGTCAGCGGTGGTCGACGACCAGGCCTGCGACCTGACCATCCTGTTGCTTTCGAGTTCGCTGTTCCTGCCTCGATTGCGGGAAGTTTATGTCAGGTCGCTGACCGAGGTCCGGCAGCGTTATCCCGACCGGCTGCTTGTGCTGTGCGGAAGCGGACCGAAGGACATCCTTGCCAAGATCAATGCGATGGGCATCCCGACCGTCGAAGGCATCGATGCCGTCTGCAAGGCCGCGGCCGGGCTCCTCCGGTTGCGGGCAGCTTTGTCCAAAACCCATGCAAATGTAGAGGTGGCTCGTGCCGTCCCACTTTCCTCCGAAGCCTTTGCCAATGAGAGCAAGGCGAAGGCGGTACTGGCACAGGCCGGTATTCCGATTCTCGAAGAACGTGTCGCAAGCGACCTGACTTCAGCGCTCACCGCAGCGCGGGAGATCGGCTACCCCGTGGTCCTGAAAATCCTGTCGTCTGATATTGCTCACAAGACCGAAGTTGGCGGCGTCGTCGTCGGATTGGCCACGCCGGAAGCTCTTGCCGAGGCCCATGCCGGGATGACGACGCGGGTGGCGGAAAAAGCGCCGGACGCTCGCATCGATGGGGTTCTGGTCGCCGAAATGGCCTCCGATGGCGTCGAGCTTATCATCGGCACCAAGAAAGACCCGATTTTCGGACCTGTCGTGGTTGCCGGGCTGGGCGGCATCTTTGCCGAACTGATGCAGGACGTGGCGCTGCGCCTGGCACCCGTCGATGAACGCCAGGCGATGGAGATGCTGTCGTCGCTGAAGGCCTTCAAGCTTCTCGACGGCGCACGCGGCCGGCCCAAGGCGGATGTTACAGCTGCGGCGAAGGTCATTTCGTCTCTGTCGAAATTCGCGGTCGCTCATGTCGGCAGTGTGGCCGAGATCGATATCAACCCGCTTCTGGTCAGGCCACAGGGCAAAGGCGCCGTGGCGCTGGATGCGTTGCTGGTGCCTGTTTCGCGCGCAGAAGGAACACGATAATGACGCTTGCAGCACCCTTGAGACAACCGCGCGACACTGCACCTGAAGAGCTTTCCGGGGCTGCGTTGCGCAGCCATGCACGGTCATGGCTCGACAGCAACCTGCCGGCGCATTTTCGGACCGACCGGCTGTCCCCGGAGAAGCCGTCCATCGACGAGACAATCGCCTGGGAAGCGGCGATGCATCGCGCCGGGCTCGTCGGCATCACCTGGCCGAAAGCGTATGGCGGCTTTGGTCGGTCGTTGCGCGAGCATCTCGTCATCAGCCAGGAAATCGGCCGCACGGCCATGCCAGAAAGCCTCAACTCGATCGGCAAGGAACTGGCGGGGCCGATCATCCAGGCGGTGGGCACAGAGGAGCAAAAGCTGACCTATCTGCCCGCGATCCTGGAGATGCGTGAAATCTGGTGCCAGGGGTTCTCCGAGCCGGAAGCCGGTTCCGACCTCGCGGCCCTGCGAACACGCGCCGAGCGGGACGGCAATGTCTGGCGCATCAACGGACAGAAAATCTGGACCAGCGGCGCGCACAATTCCCAGCGCTGCCTGCTTCTGGCACGTACCGGCACCGTCGAGGACCGGCATCGCGGGCTGTGTCTGTTCGCCGTGCCGATGGACCTGCCCGGCATTCGGGTCAACACGATCAGGTCGATCGACGGCAAGGACAGTTTCTGCGAAGTCTTCTTCGACAATGTCGAGGTCGATGAGAAGGATGCGCTCGGCCTGCCCGACGAGGGCTGGAACGCTGCCATCAGGGTTCTCGGCATCGAGCGCGCAACCAACCGCATGCACCGGGCATGGCGCTTCGACAGCGAGATCGCGCATCTGGTCTCCGCATGCAAATCCGACCCGCGCCTGTCGGCGCTGCTCGATGACGGCTACTATCGGCGCCGCATCGGCGCTTCCGTTGGAGACGCGGAAGTGCTGAAGAGCTATGTCGAGACCGTGGTCGAGGCGCTGGTTTCCGGCGAGTCCATTGGGTCGCGCGGCAGCCTTGCCAAGCTGCATTGGAGCGAGGCGCACCAGCGTTTCGCCGCACTGGCGATCGAGTTGCTGTCCAAGGCATCGCTGCCGCATGGCGATGCTGTGAAGGCGGCGATTGCGCGCTTTGAGACCATCTATCTCCATTCGCGGGCCGAGACGATCTTTGCCGGCACCTCCGAAATTCAGCTCGGCATCATCGCCGACCGCATCCTGCAGCTTCCGAAGGGCAAGTAAGATGGCGTTCGATCCAGACACACTATCGCCCAACGATTTTGCCGCGGCCGCGGCCGCGGCCATTGCCGCAAGCGCGCATGGCGACCTGTCGCATGCGGCCCGCCGTCTTGCCGACGATGGATTGCTCGGCATCCTGGCAATTGAGGAGATCGGAGGACTGGGTCTTCCGGAGTCCTTTGCCATGCCGGTGCTGTCGGCGGCGGGTGCCGCGCGGTCCACTTTCCCTTTGCTCGAAACGATCTTCGCCGCCCGTCTGCTGCAGGGCCGTCTGCCTGATGCCGCGACCGCGCTGGTAGCGGGCGAAGCGCTCGTATCGGTGGCCTGGAGCGGCGAAGGTTCCGTCGGGAGCGACGATGATGGTGTGAGGCTTGACGGCGTTGTCGGGCGCGCGAGCCATGCCGACAAGGCGGCGTTTATCCTTCTGGCCACCGACGACGGCGGCGCAGCGGTCGTTTCCACGGGTTCGGCCGGTGTCGACATCAGGCCGGCTAGCGGCATCGACCCGGATCGTCCGGCGTTCGAGCTGCATCTGGCCGATGTTAGGGTTTCGACTGAAAACATCGTTTCGGCTGAGGAGTGGCAGGCCTTTCGGCTCGCCTGCCTGCAGGGCTGGGCAGCGCTCATTCTCGGCGCATCCGAGGCCTGCCTCGCCATGGCCGAGGAGCATGCCAACACGCGTCGCCAGTTCGGCAAAGCGCTGTCGGCCAACCAGGCGCTGCGTCATATTCTGGCACGGCAGAAGCTGGTTCTGGAAAACATGAGGGCCGCGCTGGCGAGTTGCTTCGAAGCGCCATCTTCGTCCCTGCAAATGCGCAGCCGCGCAGCCTTCTTGGCAGCGGTAGAAGGCGGCGTATTTATCATCGAGAAGTCGATCCAGATCCACGGTGGCATGGGCTTCACATGGGATATGCCCCTGCACCGCTATTTGCGCTGGGTGCGCGATATTCAGGCGCAGGCCGACGCGGACCATGTCCTGCTCGACCTCGCCGATGATTTCATCGCTCAAGTGGCGTGAAGGAGAAGACTATGTCGCTTTCACTGCAAGGCCGTGTCGCCTTCATCTCCGGCTCGGGTCACGGCATCGGTCGGGCGACCGCGCGCCGCATGGCGGAATTGGGCGCCATCGTCGGGGTCAATGATCTCAAGCAGGAGTTCGTCGACGAGGCGGTCGCCGAGATCGAGGCCGCGGGTGGCAGGGCCATCGGCATCACCTGCAATGTCGCCTCTCGCGACGGTGTCCGCAGCGCGCTTGCCGAACTGGTCGAACGCACCGGCCGGCTCGATATCCTGGTCAACAACGCCGCCTGGGTCCGCTATCAGGCGGTTCCCGACATCGCGTCTGATACCATGGACCGCATGCTCGATATCGGCTTCAAATCCGTCGTATGGGGCATCCAGGCCGCCACGGAACTGATGGATGAGGAAAGAGGGGGCGTGATCGTCAACGTCGCCTCGACGGCGGGCTATCGCTCCGCTGCCAACAGCATCGTCTACAGCGGCATCAAGGCCGGCGTCATGGGCATTACGCGGGCCGCGGCGGCCGAACTCGGCGCGCGCAATATCCGTGTGAACGCGGTTGCTCCGTCGGCAATTCCCACCGAAGGCACGCAGAAGCACCGCTCCGCCGAACGCGATGCGAAGCGCGTGGCGACGACACCCTTGGGTCGGCTCGGCACGGTTGAAGACATCGCCAACGCCATCTGCTTCCTGGCGAGCGACGCGGCGAACTTCATCACGTCCGAGACGCTTTTGGTGGATGGCGGTATCACCTGGACGAATCTTTGACGAACCGCTTCGCTATCGAGCGCGGTTTCGCCAGACAAGAAGCCGCGCTTCCAGCACAGCCAGCGCTACTGCGGTGATATAGCCGAGCATGCCGAGCAGGATGACGCCTGCATAGAGGTCCGGGGCGCGGAAGGATCGAGCCGCCAGCAGGATCCAGTTGCCGAGCCCGTCGCGGCCGGCGATCATTTCGCAAACCACAGACAGGATCAACGCGACGGTCAGGCCAAGCCGCATACCGGCGAGGATGTCGGGGCTGGCAGAAGGCAGGGCGATCTTCCAGATCACCGAGGCACGCGACAGACCGAGCGCACGGCCGACTTCGTACAGGCGCGGTTCGACGGCGGAAAATCCGTGGATGGTGGCGAGCAGCACCGGCCACAGCGCGCCGAAGGCGATGACGGCCAGCACCATGCCGTTGGAAAGTCCGAGAACCGCAATGGCGACGGGGATCATAGCCGAGGCCGGCAGCGGGCGCAGGAACTCCAGCATCGGCGCCAGATAGGCGCGCAGGCGCGGCGAGGTGCCGATGGCCGCCCCCAGCGCGATGCCGATCAGCGAGGCGATGAGCCAGCCCCAGAACATGCGCTCGACCGTGGCGAGCAGCTTGACGCCGAGGTCGCCTGTGCTGAAGCCCTTCACCAGTGCGCCCCAGGCGCGGTCAGGCCCGGGAAGGAAAACCGGACTAACCAGCTTGTAGTCCGCGATGAGCTGCCAGCCCCACACCAAGAGAGCGGCGACGGCGAAGCTGGCGAGCAGCCGTCCAAGACGCGACAGCCTCATGACGCCGCCTCGACCCGTCCGGCCCTGCCGAACAGCCTTTGCTGCATCAGGGACAGGCCCGCGTTGAGCAGGTAGCCGACCATGCCGATCCAGACCAGATAGGCGAGCATGACAGCGGGTTGCAGCGCTTGCTGAGCCACCAGAATGCCGTAGCCGAGGCCGAGCGGATTGGCGGCGATTTCCACCGTCACCGCCACAACCAACGCAATCGACGCTGCAAGACGAAACGCCACCATGATGCGCGGCAGCGCAGCCGGCAGGACGATCTTGCGCACGCGGTCCCATGTCGATAGCCGCAGCGCGCGGGAAACTTCAAGCAGGCGTGGCTCGATGCCGGCCATGGCCGAACGGGTCATGATCATCACCGGCCACAGGCAGGAGAAGGCGACGATGGCAATTTCCATGCGATAGCCGAAGCCGAACACCAGCATGGCGATGGGCAGGATGGCGACCGACGGGATCGGGCGTATCGCCTCGATGGTAACCTCCATCAGCCTGTCGAGCGGTTTGACGAGCCCAAACAAGATGCCCAGAGCCAAGCCGATGAAGCCGCCTGCCGCAAATCCGGTGCCCGCCGAAACCAGTGTGTCGCGGGTGGCAAGCAGCAAGGAGCCGTCGAACATGATGGCAAAAAACGCCGCGACGATATCGCTGGGTGCGGCAAGCGACATCGATGTCGAGCCGTAGATGCGCATGGCAAGCTCAGCCAGCACGATGAGTGCCGCGGGAACCACCAGCCCTTTCCACCATGCGCGTTTCAATGTTCGGCCTTTTCGATGAAATCGAACAAGGTCCGGCGCAAGCGCAGGAATTCCGGCGTCTCGCGGGTTTCGAGCTGGTTGCGGGGACGGGGCAGATCGATCCGCTGGTCAATGCCGATCCGGCCGGGATGGGGCAAAAGCCCGATCACCCGGTCGCCGAGATAGACGGCTTCTTCAAGGTCGTGGGTGACAAAGAACACGGTCGCACCGGTTTCGGCGACGATTGCCAGCATCTCGTCCTGCAGGCCCTGGCGGGTCATGGCATCCAGTGCGCCGAAGGGCTCGTCCATCAAAAGCACCGCCGGGTCCTGCGCCAGGCAGCGCGCGATCTGAATGCGCTGCTGCATGCCGCCCGACATTTCCGTGGGATATTTGTCCTCGTGGCCGGCAAGGCCGACTTTGGCGAGCAGGTCGCGGATGCGGTCGCCGCGCTCTGACTGCGCAACGCCCGCGGCTTCCAGCGCCAGCGAAATGTTTCCGGCCGCCGTGCGCCAGGGCAGCAGTGCCTTGGCGTAATCCTGGAAGACGATGGCGACATCGCGCCGTGGCCCTGCCATCGGTTCGCCAAGCAGCCTGACAGTGCCCTTGGTGGGGGGAATCAAGCCTCCCGCCACGCGGAGTGCGGTGGTCTTGCCGCAGCCCGACGGGCCGATGACGCAGACGATCTCGCCACGGCCGATTTCGAGGCTGAGGTCCGAGATGATTGTCTTTGCGCCGAAGGCGAGCGTGATCTTGTCGAAGGCGATGACCGGCGCGGTAGCCTTGACGGTTGTGTCCGGTGCTCTCACGTCAATGCTCCGGGCTCTTCGCCGCCATAAACGATTTGCAGGGTCTGGGCCAAATGCCGCTCAAGGAAGGCTTCCGCCGCGTTCGCATTGCGGCTCAAAACAGTTTCCGCCAGCGAGCGGTGCTCGGCGATGAATAACTGGTGATCGGCAAAGCGGCGCATCATGGCGCGACGGTAGCGGTAGGCTTGGTAATAAAGATCGTCATGCATGCGCAGCAACCTTTCGGAGCCGCAGGCCTCGAGCAAGGCGCGGTGAAACGCCTTGTGAAGACGGTCGAATTCCGGTGCCCCTTCGCGCATTGTCTCCGGGTCTCGTTCCACCGACCGGACAAGGCGATGCAACGACGCCATGATGCCTGCTTCCCACTCGTCTCCGCCGTCCCGGATCGAGCGCTTGAGCGCTTCCAGCTCGATCATGGTGCGCACCAGCGTGATGTCGACCAGATCCCCCTTCGAGATGCTGGCAACGCGAAAACCCTTCTGGCCGACCGCGGAGATCAACCCCCGCGAGACAAGACGGGACAGCCCCTCGCGCAGTGGCGTCGCGCCGATGCCGTAGCGGCTGGAAAGCGCCTGCACGCCCAGCCGCTCGCCAGGCTGCCAAACCCCACCCAGCACATCGTGTTCGATAAGAGCCGCTGCTCGCTCGCTCAACGTCTCCGACGTTGCGTGATGCGCAGCCTCCCCGAACAGGGTGGGTGGGGTCTGGGTCATTGTCATTTCTGGATCAGCGTTGAAGTGTCCGGCTTGGCCTGCAGCATGTTTTGCTCGTCCATGGTGGCGACCCACCAGTCGAGCTGTTCTGTTTCGAGCTTTGGATCGGCCACCGAAAGCTTCATGTTGGACAGCACATCCATCGGAATTTTCGTAAAGTTCGAAATCGCGGTGCGCCCCTTTTCAGGGTTTTCGTTGACGATCTTGGCGGCTTCGTCGATCGAGCTGCGGAAGGCTTTCAGCGCTTCCGCATTGGCATCTGCCCACTCGCGGGTCGAGGCGTAGACGATCTGGGGGCGACGTTCGGGCAAGGTCTCGAGGAAATAGCCCGCCGGCGCGCCGGTCTTGCTGGCGATGATGCGTGACATCATCGGTTCGGCCGTCACCACCGCATCGACCGCGCCCGATTTGAGCGTATCGTTCATGGTCGGGAACGTAACCTCGACGAAATTCACGCCTTTCGGGTCGACACCGTTATCGATCAGCCATTTGGAAAACAGCACCTGCAAAAATGCGCCGATACCCGGTGCGCCGACCTTCTTGCCGACGAAATCCTTGGGCTCCTTGATGCCGCTGGCCTCTGTCGCCACCACGCCGGCGGTGTCGAACGTCGCCTTGGAGGTGGAGCTTGCACCCGCAACGGCGACCAGGTCCAGCCCGCCATCCACGGCCTGCAGGAAGACCGACGGCGTCGGGCCGCCGATCTGGATCGAGTTGGACAAGAGAGCCGCGGGGATGTTCGAGTTGATGCCGATGAGCGTCATCGTCACGTCAAGCCCGTTCTTCTTGAAGATGCCTTCTTCAAGCGCGACCGCGGCCGATGCGCAGTCGGTTGTAGCTGTGCAGCCGATGTTAAGCGCGGTCTGAGCGGTCGCCGTGCCATTCCAGGCAAACAGCATGAATACGCCGCCCAAGGCGGCCTTCGAAAACAAAGTCATAAAACTCCTCCCAAGATTCCGGCTTCCCAAATCAGCCGGTTTCGAATATCGATAAAAACATGAATTCTATATAATCGCAAGCGGGAGGACGAGATGAAGCTGGCGACATATCAAACCAAAGGCGGCGCGCGGCGGATCGGCCTCGTGCACGACAATGAGCAACGCCTCTTCGACCTTGCCGCTGCGGCGCGTCATGCCGGACGCGAGGTGCCGGCATTCGCCTCCATGCTTGAGCTGATCGATGGGGGTGCTGCCGCGCTGGAGCAGGCATCAGAGCTGTTCGAAACCCACAAGCACGTTGCCGAGCTCTCGGACGCCATCGCCGATATCACACTGCTTTCACCGCTTCCCGAGCCGCGTCAGATGCGCGACGGGATGAGCTACGAGACGCATATCCGCCAATCCGGACGTGGCATGCGGCGGCTGGTGGCGGCTGGAGATGCCAAGGCGCTTGCCGCACTCGATGCCGAGCCCTTGCCGCCGCTCGCAGACATCTATCGGAGGATTCCGATCTACTACATCACCAACCGCATGATCGTTCAGGGGCATGACGCCACCGTCAAATGGCCGCGCTACTCCAAGGTGATGGACTACGAGCTCGAATATGGCATCGTGGTCGGCAAGACCGGCAGCAACATTCAGGAAGCCGAGGCGCGCGACCACATTTTCGGTTACACGATCTTCAACGATTTCTCCGCGCGCGACCAGCAGAGCATGGAAATGCCGGGCTGGCTCGGGCCGGCAAAGGGCAAGAGCTTCGACGGCGCCAATGTGCTCGGGCCATGGATCGTGACGAAGGACGAGCTTCCCGATCCTTACCGGTTGAAGGCGAGCGTCCGTGTGAACGGCGAGACGCGCTGCAAGAGCACCACGGCCGGCATGCTGTTCAGTTTCGAGAAGATACTAGCTCACATGTCGCAGGACGAGACGGTGCACGCCGGCGAGTTCATCGGCTCCGGCACAATCGGTAATGGCTGCGGGCTGGAAACGGGTCTCTTCCTGGAGGATGGAGATGTCGTCGAGCTCGAAATCGAAGGCATCGGCATCTTGCGAAACACGGTCGTTCGCCAGCAGGCCTGACACTTAGAATAGGGAGGAAACCATGAGCCGTCGCATTATCGATCTGTCGGTCCCGATCGCCAACGACATTCCGGCCGACCCGCCGATCCAGATCCCGTCGGTCACCTATATCGACCATACCCAGAGCTTGGAGCAGTTGCTGCAGTTCTTTCCCGGGCTGAAGGCGGAGGATCTCCCCGATCACGCCGGCTGGGCGGTCGAGAAGGTTACGCTGTCAACGCATAACGGCACGCATCTCGATGCGCCGTGGCACTATCATCCGACGATGAACCATGGCGAGCCTTCCTGGCGGATCGACGATATTCCGTTGGAATGGTGCTACCAGCCTGGCGTCAAGCTCGACTTCCGGCATTTCCCTGATGGCTATGTGGCGACTGCCGCAGATGTGGAAGCGGAGCTGAAGCGAATCGGCCACGAGCTCAAGCCTCTCGAAATCGTCGTGGTCAACACGTCGGCGGGTGCGAAATTTGGCCAGCCCGATTATGTCGCGAGCGGCTGCGGCATGGGCTATGAGGCGACGATGTACCTGCTCGACAAGGGCATCCGGGTCACCGGGATCGACGGCTGGAGCTGGGACGCGCCTTTCGTGCATACGGCGAAGAAATATGCCGAGACGGGCGACGCGTCACTGATCTGGGAGGGCCACAAGGCGGGGCGCCACACCGGTTACTGCCACATCGAGAAGCTGCATCAGCTAGAGCAATTGCCCTCGACTGGTTTTACGATCAGCTGCTTCCCGGTGAAGATCGAAAAAGCTTCCGCCGGCTGGACGCGGGCTGTGGCGATCATTGAATAGCCCGGCGTTTCGGCAACGTTCGACCGTCGCGCCGGTCGGGCGCGCGGTCAGTCGCGCAAACGCAAGCCTTCGAAGATCATCTCGAAATAGGCCTCGGCGATCTCGCCGGCCTTCATCTGCTTTTCCGGCTTGTACCAACGATACATCCAGTTGATGGATGAGAGGACAAGCCGCCCGGCCATGGCAACGTCGACCTCCGGGCGTATCTCGCCCTTGTCGACCGCTTCCTGCAGGATGTCCCGCAACTGGTGTTCATAACGGTCGCGTCGGGCGATGCGTTCGTCGCGTGTCTCACTGTCCGTTTCGTTCCAGAACGCCGACGCGGCCGCTATCCATCCCCATCGGTTCTCCTCGAAGTAGTTTGCCGATGAGACCATGAAGGCGCGCAGCTTTTCGGTCGGGCTGGTTTGGGCTGCGACCTGAGCGTCGACATAATCGTAGAGTCGCTTGCCGGAATCCACGACCACGCGCGAGTAAATCTCTTCCTTGCTTTTGAAGTGATGGTAAAGCAGCGCCTTGGAGATGTCGCAGGCCTCGGCGATTTCGCGCATTGAGGTCCCGTCATACCCCTTCTTGGCAAAAATCTGGCCGGCAACGCTCATGATCTGTTGGATGCGAGAAGAGGCCGGTTCGGCTCCCGCACCGACCAGGCTGGCATTCGACGAATCCACGCGCTTCTCCAACAGCAGACAACTTCACCCGCGGTAGTATCACGAAGTCGTTTGCCCACAAACGTTGCGGAGCGTCCGGCGATTGTATTTCAGCGTTGTGCAAATACTCTCTTTCGAGGCCGGCACCGCCAGTGACGGTGCCGGGTTCGTTCGATGAAGCCTCGAGTCAGGCGGGTGCCATAACCCGGCTCGGCCTGATGCGGGTGACGATCACCAAGGCGGCGAGCAGCAGGACCGCGGCGCTTGCCGTGAACACGCCGGTTGCACCGTTGAGGTCGAAGATCGCTCCGCCAGCGGCCGCACCCAAGGCTATCGCGAACTGGATGGCTGCGACCAGCAGTCCGCCTGCGGTCTCCGCCTGGTCGGGCGCTGTCCGTGTGAGCCACGTCGTCCATGCTACAGGCACCGTTCCGAATGCGAGGCCCCAAAGCGCGACCATGACGGCGGCGCCTGCGGGTACACCCCCGAAAGCCACGAGGCCCATACCCAGCACGGCCATGAACAGCGGCGTCAACACCAAAGTGAGACGGAGGCTGCGTTCGATCAGCGCGCCGGCAAGCAGCGTACCCAGAAAATTCGCCACGCCGAAGCCGAGCAGGATCGCCGAAACCGCGCTGATGCCGACGCCCGTGACCGTCTCCAGGAACGGACGGATATAGGTGAAAAAGGCGAAGTGTCCGGTGAAGACGAGCATGGCGGACAGCATGCCGAGGCCGAGGCCAGGCCGCAGCAGCACGTCGACCATTGTGCGCAACTTGATCACTGACGCGCTCGGAGCCATCTTCGGCAAAGTCCCGATCTGCGCCAAAAGCGTGACCAATCCGAGCCCGGCGGCCATCAGGAAGACGCTGCGCCAGCCGGCGATGTCGCCGACATAGCTGCCGATCGGTGCTGCTGCGATGGTGGCGGCCGCAACGCCGCTGAACACGATCGACAGCGCGCGTGGTACGGATTCGTCCGGTACCAGCCGCATAACGACCGCCGTCGACATGGTCCAGAAGCCGCCGAGCGCGACGCCGAGCATGACACGGCCCAGAAGCAGCAATGGCAGATTTGGTGCGAGGGCCACCAGAAGGTTCGACGCCACCAAAAGCAACGAAAAGCCGATCAGCAGATGCCGCCGGTCGATGCTGCGGGTGGCGGTGGCGGTGACAAGGCTGGTGAGGAGAGCGATCACGGCCGTTGCGGTTACCGCCTGGCCCGCCACGCCCTCTGAAATACCGAGGTCCGCGGCCATCGGCGTCAGGAGGCTCGCCGGCAGGAACTCGGCCGTGACGAGGCCGAAGACGCCAAGTGCGACGGAAACGACCGCCGCCCATGCTGGAACATCGGGCCGCACAGCCGTTGAAGTTGGAGAAGGGCTCATGGCCGATCCTTTCGATAACGTATTGCAGTGCAGCACAGATAGACTGGACGAACCGGACGTTCTATGCCATAAAATCCGAAATGCTTGATCGAACGTCCGATACCACTTTGGCAACCGAGCAGCCGCCAGCCGATCTCGTCAGCGAGTTGCTGATGGGCATGCGGCTTGTCGGGCTCGACTATCGCCGCATCCAGATGACGCCGCCCTTCGGCATAGGTTTCGGCGAAGTCGAGGGCAGGGCGCAGTTTCATTTTGTAGCGCGTGGCCCTGTTTTCCTGCGCAGCCCTGAGGGGGTGGTGCATGAAATGAATGCCGGCGATGCCGTGCTGCTGCCGCGCGGCGGGCGCCACGAGTTGTCTTCGGCGCCCGATCAGCCGAGCCGTGACATTGGCGGCCTGAACGCCGCGCCTTTGTGCCGGAGCGTCAGCGCCGTCAAGGATTGCGCCACCGAGACCTGCCGCAGCCAAGACGCGCTGATCTTCAGCGGCTGCATGGATTTCGATCTCGGCAGCATGCATATGATGGTCGGGCTGATGCCGGAGGTGCTGCTGGTCGGCACGCTTTTGGGTCGATACCCGGAAATCCTTCCGATGCTCGAAGCGATGGAACGGGAAACGCGCGAGGAACGCGCCGGCTTTGCCGGCATTCTGGCGCGTCTCGCCGATGTCGTGTCGGCTTTCATCGTCCGCGCCTGGGTAGAGTGCGGCTGCGGCGATTCGAGCGGTTGGGTGGCCGCTTTGCGCGACCCGAGGCTGGGCCGAGTCATAGCCGCTTTGCATCGCGACCCCGGCCGCAACTGGACGGTTGCAGAACTTGCCGCCGAGATGAACAGCTCGCGTTCGGTCTTTGCCGAGCGCTTCCTGGAGGTCACCGGGATGACGCCTGTTCACTATCTGACGGAACTACGCATGCGGCTTGCCGCGCAATGGATAGGTCGCGACCGCATGCCCATCGAGACCGCCGCGCACCGGCTTGGCTACAGCTCGCAAGCCGCATTCAGCCGGGCTTTCAAACGCATCACCGGTCATCCGCCGGGCGGGCTCAAGGCACCCTTATCCTAGCACGCGCTCGAACACGCACGCACCACCGATCCAGGTGCTTTTCATGCCGAGCTCGTCGCCCAGCAGCACGAAATCGGCATCGTAGCCATTTGTGAGAAAGCCTTTGCGATCGTCGATCCGCGCCGCTTCCGCCGGATAGGCACTGGCCATGCGCAGGGCTTCGTCGAGCGGCAGCCCGAGCTTTTCGTAGACGAAGCGAACCGACGAGACCATGTCGATGTCCGCTCCGGCGAGTGTGCCGTCGGCGAGCGTCAGTGTGCCGTCCTTGCGCAGGATTTCGCGGCCGTTGAGGGTAAAGCTCTGGAGGTGTGTGCCGATGGGCGACATGGCGTCGGTAACGATGAAGATTTTCCCAGGTCCCTGCTTAGCCCGCAACGCAACAGCCATGGCGGCGGGATGGACATGGATGCCATCGGCGATGATGCCGCAATGCAGTGCGCCGAGATCGAGCCCGGCACCCACCAGGCCGGGCTGGCGGTGACCCAGCGGGCTCATGGCGTTGAACAGATGCGTGACGCAGCGCGCACCGGCTTTGGCATAGTTCTCCGCAGTCTCGTAGCTCGCCTCTGTGTGGCCGATGCTGACGATGAAGCCGGCTTCCGCCAGCCGCGACACCTGCTCTGGTGTGACGCTCTCCACCGCCACCGTCAGCATCATCGCCGGAAAAGCTTCCTTGCAGGCCAGAAGCTGGTCCAGATCCGATTGCCGCATCGGGCGGATGAGACTGGGGTCGTGAGCGCCCTTGCGCGCCACCGACAAATGCGGGCCTTCGAGATGCAGGCCGAGAAAGCCGGGAACGCCCTGGGCCAGCGCCTGCTTCCCCGCCTCAATCGTCGCGGTGGTTGTATCCGGCGTGTCGGTGATCAGCGTCGGCAGGAGGGCCGTGGTGCCGAATTGCGCATGCGCGGAACAGATCTGCCGCAGGCCGTCCACAGTGGGCGCGTCGTTCAGCATCACGCCGCCGCCGCCATTGACCTGCAGGTCGATGAAACCGGGTGCCAGCATGCCCCCGTTGGCATCGTGTCTCCGCGCATCGACGGGCACTCGCCCTGTCGGTACGATGCCGGAAACCCTGCCATCGGAGACTAGCAAGGCAGCATCCTCATGCCAGGAAAGACCGTCGAAGATGCGCGCGCCGATAAAGGCTTTCAGGGTCATAGCGTCTCGGTGACCTTCTTCAGTGCAACTGGCGCATCGGGATCGAAGCCGCGCGACCGCGACCAGGCCTCGACGAAACCGTAGAACGGCACGATCAACGCAAGCGCGTCCGTCACCGGATGGCCGGTTTCGACGAAGGGCAGTTTTCGCGCCTTCATAGCCAGGCTGGACGTGGCGAAAGCCAGCGCCCCCTTGCCGGCAAGATTGTCGGCGACCTCGACCACGGGACCCTCGGCGGCATCCCGCGCGGCAAAGGCGATGATCGGAAAGCGCTTCTCGACCAGCGCCACAGGCCCGTGCAGCACCTCGGCGGCCGAATAGGCCTCGGCATGCATGTTGGAGGTTTCCTTGAACTTCAGCGCCGCCTCGCTGGCGATTGCCAGCGCCGGCCCGCGCCCCAGCATATAGAGCGACTCGGCATCGCCCAGTTCCTGCGTCAGTTCCGTCCATTCCAGTCTCACGGCCCTTGCGAGCGCCTCCGGCAGGTCGGCAACCGCCGAGCGCAGACCGTCATTGCCAGTCCATTCCGCAAGCAGGGCCAGTCCGGCGACCACCGAATTGACGAAGGATTTTGTCGCGGCCACCGCCAGTTCCGGTCCGGCGTTGATGTCGATGGCATAAGTGGACGCGGCAGCGATGGGCGAGGGCACGGTGTTGGTCAGCGCGATGGTGGTGGCGCCCGCGGTCGTCGCGGATTGCGCCATGGCGACGATGTCGGGGCTCTTGCCGGACTGCGAGATGGCAATCGCCGCCCCGCCCTTCAACTTGAGAGATGTGCCGTAGATCGAGGCGAGCGAAGGCCCGACCGAGGCTACGGGACGCTGCGCGACGAGTTCGGCGGCATATTTGAGGAAGGTTGCGGCATGGTCGGAAGATCCCCGCGCAATGGTGATCAGAAAGGCCGGGTCGCTGTCGCGCATCGCCTTGCCGGCACGCGCGATATCGCCTGCGGATCCGTCGAGCAGGCGTGCCGCGGCCTCCGGTATTTCATTGATTTCGTTGCGCATATGGCTTGGCACTATCTGGTCCTTTCACGTCTCGCCGAGCGCCAACTCGGCCACGAAGTCATACGCATCGCCGCGATAAAGCGAGCGCGTGAATTCCACCACGCGGCCGGAAGCGAGGTAGGAAATTCGTTCTATCGACAGGCCCGCCGCCCCCACGGGCACGCCGAGCAGGCCCGCCTCCGGCTCCCTGACATTGCAGGCAGAGATGCGCTGGATGGCGCGGACGGGCCGTGCATCGGTCTTTTCCAGCAGCGCGTAGAGCGACGACGTCACAACTTCCGGGTCGGGCAGGAACTCAGTCGAAAGGCTGGCGCGCTCGATCGCCAGCGGCATGTCGTTGGCGATGCGCAGACGACCGATCCGTGCCACCAGCGCGCCGGCGGACAGGCCGAGCCGCATCTTCTCTTCGGGCGAGGGGTGAAACAGCCCTCGTTCCAGCCATTCCGACGTGGTTTGCAGTCCCCGGCTGGCCATATCCTCGGTGAACGAGGTGAGCCGCGACAAGGGCTGCTCGACGCGCGTTGCCGGCTGGGCGACGAAGGTGCCCGAGCCCTGCCGACGGGTCAGCAGCCCGTCCTTGACAAGGTCGTCCACCGCCTTGCGCACCGTCACCCGGCTGACATGGGCATAATCGGCAAGGTCGCGCTCTGCGGGCAAGGCCGTACCCTTCGACAGCCGGCCGGAGCGGATTGCCTCTTCCAGGGTCTGTCGCAGCCTCAGATAGAGCGGCCCGCCGCCCGCGGCCTGCAGGCTATCCAGCGGCAGGATGGCGGATAGCGTTTGGCTCATGACGCGCCCAGTTCGTGGCGGGCATGCTGGAAGGTGGCGGCGGCGAGCGACACCGCGCCGGCAAGCGCATCCGCTGCCGGCTTCGACAGCCGCGCGCGATGCCGTTCGGCGAGAAAACGCGGATAGATTTCGGCCAGTCCACCCAAAAGACAGAGCGGACCTTCGCCGCCATTGACCGCGCTGACCCGGTCGAGCGCTTCGTCCACGAGGCTCGCCGCCTCGCGCATCAGCCGCAGAGCGGCCGTGTCGCCCTTTTCAGCAAAGGCGAGCACGCGCGGCGCATAGCGGCCATAATCGTTGGGGTAAGCGGCACGGGCGAAGTCGACGGCTTTGCTCGGGTCGTCGCCGAATTCCGCCATGAAGGTACGGGTCATTTCGCTCTGCGGCCGGATGCCATCATGGGCGAGAAGGCTTTCTTGCAGCGCGGCATGGCCGATGCGCGCGCCGCTGCCGAAGTCGCCGATCTGGAAACCCCATCCGCCGATATAGTGGACGGTGCCGGCATGGCGGGCGATGAAGATGGAGCCCGTGCCTAGAATAGCGATGGCGCCGTCGCGGTTGCCGATGGCACCCTGCAGGGCGATCAACCCGTCGGAAACGATCTCGAACCGCCTGAACGGCAGGCGGGCGCTGATATAATCGACGGCATGCGCGACATTGTTGCCGGCGACGCCAAGCAGTGCGGGAGACGACGGGACGAGGTCTTCGCCCAGGCCGGCCTCGGTAAAAGCCAGTCGCGCGGCCTGCTCGATATTCTTCAAAGCGGTGTCGGGATCGGTGAGAATGTTGGAAGCGCCGCATTTGCCACGGCCCAGAATCTGGCCGGACGCATCGGCCACCGCCGCGCGGCAACTGGTTCCGCCACCATCGATTCCGATCAGATAATCCGCCATGGACACCTCCTAAATTGATGATACCAAAAAAATACCATTTACCAAGTCCCTAATGCTTAAGTTGGTGACCATGCAGACATGCCATTGAAATTGAAAGTATATTTACATCGTTATAGGGGTCGGTCGTGCGGATATTTACGAAAGTTAATTTTGGCGCTGGACAATTGGTATTTTTTTGGCATCCTTTTGGCAAGTGGGAGAGCCGGATGAGCAGAATTGCCACCGAAGCGAAGAATGGGATGGCCGATGGCATTGATGCGCTTGAAGCGCGTGATGTGTTGGCTATCCTGGCGTCCGCCCAGCAGCAGGCGGCAGGAGTGGTGGACGACGCTTCGGACTCCATTGCCACAGCGGCCGATCTTGTTGCCGAAACCATCCGAGCGGGCGGCAAGCTGGTCTATGTCGGCGCCGGCAGTTCGGGCTTGATGGCCATGGCCGATGCACTTGAACTTCCGGGCACGTACGGCATTCCGAGCGAGCAGATCGTGGTGCTGCTTGCGGGCGGCATCCCCAGCCTGAACAGTCTGCCGGGTGCTCCGGAAGACGATATCGACCTTGCGGCGAGGGATGCGGCGGTGATCGCCGCCGGCGATTGCGTGCTCTGTGTTTCCGCCAGCGGCTCGACACCCTACGCGGTCGCCATCGCCGACATTGCCCGCGAGCGCGGCGCCAGGCTCGTCGCCATGGCTAACAACGCCAATGCGCGGCTGTTTCAGGGCGCGGATGCCGCGATCCTGCTGCAGACGCCGCCCGAAGTGGTCGCCGGCTCGACGCGCATGGGCGCAGGCACTGCCCAGAAGATCGCCTTCAACATGCTGTCGACGCTGGCCGCCATCAAGCTCGGCCATGTGCATGACGGCCACATGGTCAATCTGATTGCCGACAACGACAAGCTGCGCAAGCGCGCCGCGCGCACCGTGTCCGAGATTGCCGGCGTTGATGACGCGACAGCCGCGCAGGCGCTGGCCGAAGCTGGCGGTTCAGTGAAAATCGCGGTGCTATTGGCTGCCGGCGCCAGCGATACGGCAGCCGCGCAGGCTGCGCTCGACAGTTCAGGCCAGGCACTGAGGGGCGCACTTGCCGAGATCAAAGACACGACCGGGTTTCGAAAACACGCCTGACCGGCGCAACAATGGGAGACGATTATGACCCGACTGATGAAAGGCATGCTCTTAGCCACAACCATGCTCGCACCCGCGGGCCTGGCGCAGGCGCAGGAGACTCAGCTCGTCATTGAGAGCTGGCGCAACGACGACCTGCCGATTTGGCAGGAAAAGATCATTCCCGCTTTTGAGGCCAAGAACCCGAATATCAAGGTGACGTTCGCGCCGATGGCCCCGACGGAATACAACTCCGCCGTCAATGCAAAGCTGGATGCCGGCACCGCCGGCGACCTGATCACCTGCCGCCCGTTCGACCTGTCGCTCGCCATGTTCGAGAAGGGCCAACTCGCACCGCTGAACGACCTCAAGGGCATCGAGAATTTCACCGATGTCGGCAAATCAGCCTGGACCACCGACGACGGCAAGACCACATTCTGCGTGCCGATGGCCTCCGTCATCCACGGCTTCATCTACAACAAGAAGGCGTTCGAGGAAGTCGGCGTCGAGGTCCCGAAGACCGAGGAAGAATTCTTCGCCGTACTCGACAAGTTCAAGGAGAACGGCACCTACATACCGTTGGCAATGGGCACCAAGGACCAGTGGGAAGCGGCCACGATGGGCTACTACAACATTGGGCCGAACTACTGGAAAGGCGAAGACGGCCGTAAGGCGCTGATCGCCGGCACCGAGAAGCTGACCGATCCGCAATGGGTCGAGCCCTATGCGACGCTCGCCAAGTGGAAGCCCTACCTCGGCGACGGATTTGAGGCACAGACCTATCCCGACAGCCAGAACCTGTTCACTCTCGGACGCGCGGCGATCTACCCCGCCGGTTCATGGGAAATCGCGCCGTTCAAGTCGCAGGCCGATTTCGAAATGGGCGCCTTCCCGCCGCCGGTCAAAAAGGCAGGCGACACCTGCTACATCTCCGACCATAACGACATCGGCATTGGCCTGAACGCCAAAAGCGCCAATGCGGATGCCGCCAAGACCTTTCTGTCGTGGGTGGCCTCGCCGGAGTTCGCCGAGCTCTACGCCAACGCGGCGCCCGGCTTCTTCAGCCTGAATTCGACGCCGGTGAAGATGGAAGACAAGCTGGCGCAGGAATTCGTGTCCTGGCGTGAAAACTGCAAGACGACGATCCGCCCGAGCGCTGCCATCGTCGGCCGTGGCCAGCCGAATCTCGACCTTGAAATGTGGCGCGTGTCGGCCAATGTCATCAACGGTTCCGAGACGCCAGAACAAGCCGGTGCCGAAACCCAGAAGGGCCTCGATAGCTGGTACAAGCCGGCGAAGTGAGGTTTCAGGGCTGCTTCCTGAAAGCACCCCCTCACCGGTTTGCTTTGCAAACCACCTCTCCCCCTGCCAGGGGGAGAGGAACTACTGCCTCGCAGGCGGCGACTTGAACCGGTTTGGGTGCCTCGCCCCCATGAAATGGGGGAGAGTGGCGAGCCGGTGAGGGGGGCTTCATGCCGAACCCTCTAACAATGCCGAAAGGGATCATCCCATTCGCGAAGTTCCATGCGGACCCAAACCATGAGCGCTGCCGAGACTGACGACATCGACGCCGTGCCTGCCCGCCGTCCGGCGCGGTGGCATATCGCGGTGTTTCTCGCGCCAGCGTTCCTCGTTTATACCGCCGTCATGATCCTGCCGTTGATCGAGACGCTGCGGCTGTCCTTCTTCAACGTCGTCGCCGGCCAGATGCAGTTCGTTGGCCTCAGCAATTTTCAGACCCTGTTCGGCGACCCGCGTCTGTCGGCCGATTTCTGGAACGCGCTGCGGAACAACGTCATCTTCTTCATCATCCACATGCTGGTGCAGAATCCCATCGGCATCGCGCTCGCGGCAATGCTCTCGATCCCTAAACTGCGCTTCGCGGCCTTCTACCGCAGCGCCATCTTTGTGCCGACGCTGCTGTCCTTCGTCATCGTCGGCTTCATATGGAAATTGATCCTGTCGCCGATCTGGGGCATCGCGCCCTGGCTGATGGATCTGGTCGGCATGAAATGGGCCTTCGCGCCCTGGCTGGGCAAGCCGGAGACTGCTTTGGTCACTGTCTCGCTGATCTCGGTCTGGCAATATGTCGGTATCCCGATGATGCTGATCTATGCAGCTCTCCTGAACATTCCCGACGAGGTTTTGGAAGCCGCCGAATGCGACGGCATCACCGGCTGGAGCCAGTTCTGGAAGATCAAGCTGCCGCTGATCCTGCCCTCCATCGGCATCATTTCGGTGCTGACCTTCGTCGGCAATTTCAACGCCTTCGACCTGATCTACACCGTGCAGGGCGCGCTCGGCGGCCCTAACGGCGCCACCGACATTTTGGGCACGCTGCTCTACCGCACCTTCTTCGGCTTCCAGAACCAGATGGGCGACCGCTCGATGGGCGCCACCATCGCCACGGTGATGTTTCTCATCATCCTGGCCGGCGTATCGCTTTATCTGTTCGTCATCCAGCGGCGCATGCGCCGCTACCAGTTCTGAGGGCCTGACATATGTCCAACGCCCGCACCGCACCCGTCCGCACCGCGCTGATCCATCTGGCGTTGTTGAGTTACACCGTCATTGCGCTGTTTCCGGTGTTCCTCACCGTGGTCAACTCGTTCAAGAGCCGCGCTGCGATCTTCCGCGAGCCCATGGCGGTGCCCACCCCCGCCACCTTCAGCCTGATCGGCTATGAGACGGTGCTGAAACAGGGCGATTTCCTGGGCTATTTCCAAAACAGCATGATCGTGACCATAGCCTCCATTGCGCTCGTGCTGCTGTTCGGCGCCATGGCGGCCTTTGCGCTGTCGGAATACCGCTTTCGCGGCAATCTGCTGATGGGATTGTATCTGGCGCTCGGCATCATGATCCCGATCCGGCTGGGCACGGTGGCGATCCTGCAGGGCATGGTGGCGACCGGGCTGGTCAACACGCGCACGGCGCTCGTGCTGGTCTATACAGCGCAAGGCTTGCCGCTCGCCATCTTCATCCTGTCGGAGTTCATGCGCACCGTTTCTGACGACCTCAAAAATGCCGGACGCATCGACGGGCTCTCTGAATATTCGATCTTCTTCCGACTCGTGCTGCCGCTGGTGCGACCGGCCATGGCCACGGTGGCCGTGTTCACTATGATCCCGATCTGGAACGATCTGTGGTTTCCGCTGATCCTGGCGCCGGGCGAGGCGACCAAGACCGTGACGCTCGGCGCGCAGATGTTCATCGGCCAATACGTCACCAACTGGAATGCAGTGCTGGCGGCCCTGTCGCTGGCGATCATGCCGGTCATGATCCTCTACGTCATCTTCTCGCGGCAACTGATCCGCGGAATCACAGCGGGGGCAGTGAAGTGATGGTGTTGATTAGAAAGACCCCCTCACCGTCCCGCCCTTCGGGCTCGCCACCTCTCCTCCACTTCGTGAGGAAGAGGAACCCACGTCCTGCAAGGGAGGTGACCCACGAAGCTGCATTCTTCTCCCTCACGAAGTGGGGGAGACGTGGTTTGCGCAGCAAACCGGTGAGGGGGCATATACCAAGGCAAAGGCTTGCCGCTCTTGGAAAGACTATATCATGACTTCTTCATCGCCCATCCGCACACTCGTCGCAGGCCTTGGCAATATGGGTCGCAGCCATGCGCTGGCCTATCACGAGAATCCCGGCTTCGAGATCGTTGGCCTGGTCAACCGCTCGCAGGTCGAGCTGCCCGAGGCGCTGAAGATCTACCCGATTCATCCGTCCTTTCCCGAGGCGCTGAAGGAGTTGCAGCCGGAACTGGCCTCGATCTGCACCTATTCCGACAGCCATGCCGATTATGCGGTGGCAGCACTTGAAGCGGGCTGCCATGTCTTCGTCGAAAAGCCGCTGGCAACGACAGTGGCCGATGCCGAGCGCGTTGTTGCCGCTGCAAAAGCCAACGGACGCAAGCTGGTTATCGGCTACATTCTCCGCCACCATCCGTCCTGGGTGCGGCTTATCGCGGAAGCGCGCAAGCTCGGCGGGCCTTTCGTCTTCCGGATGAACCTCAACCAGCAGTCCAGCGGCCCGACATGGGAGACGCACAAGGCGCTGATGCAGACGACATCGCCCATCGTCGATTGCGGCGTGCATTATGTCGATGTCATGTGCCAGATCACCGATGCGAAGCCGGTGCAGGTGCGTGGTATGGGCCTGCGTCTGTCGAACGATATCGCCGATGACATGTACAATTACGGCCATCTGCAGGTGATGTTCGAGGACGGCTCGGTCGGCTGGTACGAGGCTGGTTGGGGTCCGATGATCTCGGAAACCGCCTTCTTCGTGAAGGACGTGATGTCGCCCAACGGAGCGGTCTCCATCGTCATGGACCCAAACGCCAAGTCCGACGACATCGACACCCACACGAAAACCTCGGTCATCCGCGTTCATTCCGCGGAGACCGGCCCGGACGGACGCTTCATCCGGCCGGTCGAGGATCTCGCCATGGCGGGCGAGCCCGGCCACCAGGATCTGTGCGACCTCGAACAGGCCTATGTGCTGAAAGCGATCCGCGAGGATATCGACCTCGACCGGCATATGAACGACGCCGTGCAATCTCTGCGCATCTGCCTCGCCGCCGATGAGAGCGTGCGCAGCGGCCAACCGGTTCTCTTGTAAAGGACGACGCCTTGGGTTCCCTTCAACTGCAATCGATCCGCAAGAGCTTCGGCAATCAGGACGTGCTGAAAGGCATCGACCTCGACGTCAAGGATGGCGAGTTCGTCATTTTCGTCGGCCCGTCCGGCTGCGGAAAATCTACGCTCCTGCGTGTCATCGCAGGGCTGGAGGACGCCAGTTACGGCACCGTCCGCATCGACGGTAAGGAAGTCAGTGCCGTGCCGCCGGCCAAGCGCGGCATCGCCATGGTGTTTCAGTCCTATGCTCTCTATCCGCACCTGACGGTCAAGGACAATATGGGCCTCGGCCTCAAGCAGGCCGGCGAATCAAAAGCGGTGATCGACCAGCGCGTCGCCAAGGCCTCGGCCATGCTGTCGCTCGATCCCTACCTCGCCCGGCGTCCGTCTGAGATGTCGGGTGGCCAGCGTCAACGTGTTGCCATCGGCCGTGCCATCGTGCGAGAGCCGAAGCTATTTTTGTTCGACGAGCCGCTGTCGAACCTTGATGCCGCGTTGCGTGTGCAGACACGGCTCGAAATCGCCGGCCTGCATCGCCGGCTGAAGGCCACGATGATCTACGTCACCCACGACCAGGTGGAGGCGATGACCCTTGCCGACAAGATCGTGGTGCTGAATGCCGGGCAGGTCGAGCAGGTCGGCTCGCCGATGGACCTCTACAACAAGCCGGCCAATCTCTTCGTCGCCGGCTTCATCGGCTCGCCGCAGATGAATTTCATCGCAGCCGAAAAGCTTGGACAATCGGGGGCGAAGACCATTGGCATCCGCCCCGAACATATCGCACTGTCGCGCGAGGCCGGCGACTGGACGGGCAAGGTAATCCATGTCGAGCATCTCGGCGCAGACACGATCGTCTATCTCGAGACGGAGACGACGGGCCTGTTGACCGTCCGTCTGTTCGGCGAACACGCCTATGCGCCCGACGACATCGTCTACGCTGCGCCGGACACCGCCAGCATGCACCGCTTTGACGCCGAGGGAAGAGCTATTTCATAAAGCTGGAATCAGATCAAAACGCCGCTCCATGAAGGAGCGGCGTTTTGATGAATATGGGCTAGACGGCGATCTTGCCGCCACCCTGCTTGGTGATGGCCACCACCGAAGGCCGAACCGGCAGGTCGGGCTTGAAATCCGGCCAGCGGGTCGACGGGTCTTCGTAATAAGAGGCGCGACCGAAGCCGTCCCAGTCTTCGCCGCCATCGCCGGGATGCTGCACGGCCACGAAAGCGGTCTCGTCGTTGGGCGTGAACAGTGGGCCGCACATCTCCGCGCCAACCGGCACGCGATAGAACAGCTTCGACGTGGCGCGCGCCTCGCCCTCGGTGTCCACCGCCCAAAGACCGTCGGTGCGGCCAGTGGCCTTGTTGCTGTTGCCGTCGGTGGATACCCAAAGGCGGCCGGCGGCGTCGATGGCGCAGTTATCCGGCATGCCGAACCAGCCATTGGCCGTCGTTGCAGTCGAGAACGAAGCGCCGACTTCGGCGACGGAAGGATCGCCGCATTTCAGCAGCACTTCCCAAGTCCCCCTCGTGGCGGTGAAATCGCCACCATCTTCGGCGATCTCGATGATGTGGCCGAAGGCGTTCTCGGCGCGTGGATTGGCCGCGTCGACCTGGTCTTCCTTGCGCTTGGTGTTGTTGGTCAGCATGACATACACCTTGCCATTGGTGCCGTTGGGCTGAACGTCCTCGGGGCGGTCCATTTTGGTTGCGCCCAGAAGGTCGCCTGCGCGTCGTGCTTCAATCACCACGTCCGCCTGGCTCTGGAAGCCGTTCGCCGCCGTCAGCGGCCCTTCGCCATGAACCAAAGGCAGCCATTCGACCGAGCCGTCCTCGGCGAATTTCGCGACATAAAGGGTGCCCTCGTCGAGCAGGTCCATATTGGCCGCGCGGTCGTTCGGGTTGAAGGTACCCTTGGTGACGAATTTGTAGACATAGTCGAAACGTTCGTCGTCGCCGAGATAGAAGACGACGCGTCCGTCCTTGGCGACGATGGATTCCGCGCCCTCATGCTTGAAGCGGCCGAGAGCGGTGCGCTTCTTGGGCAGCGAATTCGGATCGTTGACGTCGACCTCGACAATCCAGCCGAAGCGGTTCGGCTCATTGGGCTCCTTCGAGACGTCGAAACGGTCGTAGAAATTGGACCATTCGTAGGAGCCTTCCGGAATGCCCAGGCGCTTGTAATTGGTGGCTTCAGGATGGTCGGCTGGCAGTTCGCCGCCGAAATAGCCGTGGATGTTTTCCTCGGCCATGATGTAGGTGCCCCAGGGAGTGACACCGCCGGCGCAATTGTTGAGCGTTCCGAACACCTTGGTGCCGGTCGCGTCGGCATTGGTCTTGAGACGGTCGTGGCCGGCGGCGGGACCCGTCAGCTGCATTTCAGTGTTGACCGTAACGCGGCGGTTCAACTTGCCGTCGCGCACAACCTGCCACTTGCCGTTGTCCTTGCGGATTTCGACAATGGTGCCGCCATGCGCAGCCAACTCGATGTCGACCTGCTCCTTGGTCAGCGGCGCCTGCTTCACCTTGCCCTCGGCGATGGTGACGATGCCGGGGAACATGAGGTGCGGGTTGGTGTATTCGTGGTTGACGACGAGAAGGCCGTGGTCCGAAGAGCCTTCCAGTGGGATGAAGCCGACATAGTCATTGTTGTAGCCGAACTGCTTTGCCTGGCTTTCGGCCGACTGCTTCAGCGGATCGAAGTCGGGGGCGTCGGTAAACAGCGGATCGCCCCAGCGCAGCAGCACGTCGGCATCGTAGCCCGCGGCAACGTGGTGGTCGGCATCGACGCCGGCCTCGACTTCCTCGAAGGTAAAGGCGGATGCGCCATTGGCGCGCGCCTCATCGGCGGTGATCAGGGCGAGGGGGCTGACGGTTGCGGCAATCGCCGAAACGGCGAGCGAACCCTTGAGAAAGCCGCGACGCGAAAAGCGGCGGGAAATGACTTCGCCCATCGTCGGGTTTTCAGTCGGGTTGTGACCGGGTCCGGCATTTTCCTCGAGAAGGCTGGTGCGGAAGGGGTGTGGCTGCTGAACGCGTTCGTTCATCTGGCTATCCTGACTTTATTTGAAAACAGCCTCCGGTCTGGAGGTTGGCCGGACCCTAGCCACCTTCCATTACGGTTATGCGACACTGTGAGGATGGTGAAGATCACCCCACCTGCAGCGGATCGACCGATGTCGTGCGCTTGATGGCGCGGATGGAAAAGGTCGAGCGGGTGTGCCGGATGCCTTCCAGCTTATAGAGCCGTTCGCGCAGGAAGCGCTCGTAGTCGGCGGTATCGGCCACCGCGACTTTGACCAAGTAATCATATTCGCCGCTCACCAGATTGGCCTCGATGACCTCCGGGATGCGCTGCAGCGCTTCACTGAAGCGGTCCAGGACCTTTTCGTCGTGTTTTTCCAGCATGATCTCGACAAAAACAATGTCGCGCAGTCCCAGCGCGGCATGATCGATCAATGCCGCGTAACGCTCGATCACCCCGCTTGCCTCCAGCCGCCTGACCCGGCTCCAGCAGGGCGACGGCGACAGGCCGACGCGTTCGGCCAGATCGTTGATGGTCAGCCGGCCGTCGTCCCGCAGCACGCTTAGGATTCTGCGGTCGACGGAATCGAGGTCGCCATCGCGGCGCCGCCGGACAGTCATGGAAGACATTTCGTCAAATCTCCGAAAAAGCGGATGATCCATCTTCTTATCTGCAATGAAGACCGGATGAAAAGCAGGTTTTCCTTTCAGTATCGGAATAAAATCTGTTTGGAGGAGACCAGCATGCCGAACCCGATGTCTCGATTGAAGACCGCCCAGACCGCAGCCGACGCATCGGGGCTTGCGCTTGGGCGCGCGGACATGTCCAATCGCCCTCTACGAACCGTTTGCCTGGCAACCTGCGGCCCTGCTGATGGGACACGAGGAGGAGAGACGCATGGATGAGAAGCCCCGCCTGTCGCTGCATGTGCCGGAACCGCCGGTACGCCCGGGCCAGAAGGGCGACTACACCCATCTGCGGTTTTCGGCGCCCGGCGAGGTGAGGCGCCCGCCGGTGGATGTCGACCCGATGGACATCCACGATCTCGCCTACAAGCTGATCCGCGTCCAGGACGACGATGGCAATGCCGTGGGTCCGTGGGCGTCTTCCGTCGACCCAGACAGACTGCGCAAGGGCCTCCGCGCCATGCTCAAGACGCGCGCCTATGATGCGCGCATGATGAAGATGCAGCGGCAGGGCCAGACGTCCTTCTACATGCAGTGTACCGGCGAGGAAGCCATTGCCTGCGGCTTCCAGGCGTCGCTCGAAAAGGGCGATATGAACTTCCCCACCTACCGCCAGCAGGGTCTGCTGATCGCGCAGGATTGGCCACTGGTCGACATGATGTGCCAGATCCTGTCCAATGAAAAGGACCGGCTGAAGGGCCGGCAGCTTCCGGTCATGTATTCGGTCAAGGATGCGGGGTTCTTCTCGATCTCCGGCAATCTCGGCACGCAATATGTCCAGGCCGTCGGCTGGGCCATGGCGTCCGCCATCCGCAACGACAGCCGCATCGCCGCTGCCTGGATCGGCGACGGCTCGACCGCCGAAAGCGATTTTCACGCCGCCCTGGTCTTCGCTTCGGTCTACCGGCCGCCGGTGGTGCTCAACGTCGTCAACAACCAGTGGGCGATCTCCACCAACCAGGCCATGGCCGGCGGCGAGAACACCACTTTCGCAGCCCGTGCGCATGGCTACGGCATTCCCTCGCTGCGCGTCGACGGCAACGATTATCTGGCTGTGCTCGCGGCATCGTCCTGGGCTGTCGAGCGGGCGCGTCGCAATCTCGGTCCGACGCTGATCGAATGGGTGACCTATCGCGTCGCGCCGCACTCGACCTCCGACGATCCGTCCAAATACCGGCCCAAGGACGACCAGAAGGCCTGGCCTCTGGGCGACCCGGTGGAGCGGTTGAAGTTGCACCTGACCAAGCTTGGCGAATGGAGCGAGGAACGCCACGTCCAGGCCAAGGCAGAGTTGGAGGAAGAAGTGTCCGCCGCCGCCAAGGAAGCGCGCAGCTACGGCACGTTGCAGGAGGGCGCCAAGACCAGCCCCGCGGAAATGTTCGAGGATGTTTACAAAGAGATGCCGCCGCACCTGCGCGAACAGCGCCAGCAGATGGGGTACTGAGCATGATCCCGAAAAGTGGGAACCGGTTTTCGGCAAAGATCATGCTCCAGCAAAAGATGGAGCCGATGAGCGCTGCAGGTCGATCAAGTTCCGAACCAATGGTGAAAGGCTCTAGACCATGACCCGGCGTACCATGATCGAGGCCATCCGTGACGCCATCGACGTGTCGATGGACCGCGACGAGAAGGTCGTCGTGTTCGGGGAGGATGTCGGCTTTTTCGGCGGTGTGTTCCGCTGCACCGAGGGCCTGCAGAAGAAATACGGCACCCACCGCTGCTTCGACACGCCGATTTCCGAAACCGGCATTGTCGGCGTCGCCATCGGCATGGGCGCCTATGGACTGCGCCCGGTGGCCGAAATCCAGTTCGCCGACTATGTCTATCCCGGTTATGACCAGATCGTCTCGGAAGCAGCGCGTCTGCGCCATCGTTCAGCGGGCGATTTCACCGCGCCGCTCGTCATTCGCATGCCTTGCGGCGGCGGCATTTTCGGCGGCCAGACCCACAGCCAGAGCCCCGAGGCGCTGTTTACCCATGTCGCGGGACTGAAGACGGTTATCCCCTCCAACCCCTATGACGCCAAGGGCCTTCTCATCTCGGCCATCGAAGACGACGACCCTATCATCTTCCTGGAGCCAAAGCGGCTCTACAACGGTCCGTTCAACGGCCATCACGACCAGCCGGTGGTGCCATGGTCCAAACACGATCTGGGCGAAACACCCGACGGCCATTACACCGTGCCGATCGGCAAGGCAGCGGTTCGCCGCGAGGGCTCCGCGCTGACCGTGCTCGCCTATGGCACCATGGTCCATGTCGCGCTAACGGCCGCTGAGGAGACCGGCATCGACGCCGAGGTGATCGATCTGCGCACGCTGGTGCCGCTCGATGTCGAGACGATCGTGGCGTCGGTCTCCAAGACCGGACGCTGCGTGGTGGTGCATGAGGCGACGCGCACCTCGGGCTTCGGCGCCGAACTGGCCGCGCAGGTGCAGGAACGTTGCTTCTACCATCTCGAAGCGCCGGTGCTTCGGGTGACGGGCTGGGATACGCCTTACCCGCATGCGCAGGAGTGGAACTATTTCCCCGGCCCCGACAGGGTCGGCCGCGCACTCAAGCAGGCGATGGAGGGCTGACATGGCGATCCGCATCATCAAGCTGCCCGATATCGGTGAAGGCGTGGCGGAAGCCGAGGTTGTCGAATGGCACGTCCAGCCCGGACAGGAAATTGGGGAGGACGATCTTCTGGCGGCCGTCATGACCGACAAGGCGACGGTGGAAATCCCGTCTCCGGTCGCCGGCACCGTGATCGAGCTTGGCGGGGAGGTCGGCTCCGTTATGGCCGTCGGCTCCAAGCTGGTTGCCATCGAAACGGAAGCCGCGGGCAGTAGGCTTGAGGCCGAAACGGTGCCCGTTGAGGACGCGCCGAAAGCGGAACCTGCCGCAGCATCGGTGGAAAAGCCCGCCGAAAAGTCGGCGCCTGTCGTGGAAAAGCCCAAAGCACCCATACCTGAGAAGGTTTCTCGTCCTCCGGCGGAGCCCGTTCGCGGCACGCCTCTCGAAGCACAGGCAAAGCCGGTTGCGTCGCCCGCCGTCCGGGGCAGGGCGCGCGACGCCGGTGTCGATCTGCGCCAGATACGCGGCACCGGTCCGGCAGGCCGCGTCACGCATCAGGATCTCGATGCCTTCATGGCCTCGGGTGCCGTCCCGGCCGCCAGTTCGCGAACGCCGAGGCGTGAAGGCGTCGAGCAGATCAAGATCGTCGGCCTGCGCCGCCGCATCGCCGAGAAGATGGCGGAATCCACCCGCAAGATCGCGCATTTCGCCTATGTTGAGGAAGTCGACATGACGGCTCTCGAAGAATTGCGCGCGCATCTCAACAAGCGTCATCCAGACCGGCCGAAGCTGACCGTGCTACCCTTCATCGTCCGGGCGCTGACACAGGCGCTGCGCGACTTCCCGCAGATGAACGCGCTGTATGACGACGATGCCGAAGTGGTCTCGCGCTATGCGGCCGCTCATGTCGGTATCGCCGCCCAGACGCCGAACGGTCTGATGGTGCCGGTTCTGAAGCATGCCGAAACACTCGACCTTTGGCAGACGGCTCAGGAAATCCGTCGCCTTGCGGAAGCCGCACGAGACGGCACCGCCAAGCGCGACGAACTGTCCGGTTCGACGATCACCATCAGCAGCCTCGGCGACCTTGGCGGTATCGTGTCCACGCCGGTGATCAACCGGCCGGAAGTGGCGATTGTCGGCATCAACAAGATGGCGATCCGGCCGGTCTGGCAGGACGATCGGTTCGTGCCGCGCAAGATGATGAACCTGTCGTCCTCCTTCGATCACCGCGTGGTCGACGGGCATGACGCGGCAAGCTTCATCCGAGCCATCAAGGAGCGGCTTGAGCTGCCCGCAACTTTGTTCATCGAGGCCTGACATGGAAGAAATTTCGACAAAGGTGCTGGTGATCGGCGGCGGACCGGGCGGCTATGTCACAGCCATCCGCGCGGGCCAGCTCGGCCTGCCCACCATCGTGGTGGAGGAGGCAAAGCTCGGCGGCACCTGCCTCAATGTCGGCTGCATTCCGTCCAAGGCGTTGATCCATGCGGCGGAGGCCTTCCACCACGCCAAGGCACAGGAAAAAGGTGCTTCGCCCTTCGGGCTCTCAGTGGCATCGCCTACCCTCGATTTCGGCAAGACCATCGGCTGGAAGGATGGCATCGTCGGAAGGCTGACGAATGGCGTGGCCGGCCTGCTGCGCAAGCACAAGGTCAAGGCCATCGCGGGTAAAGCGGAGCTCATCGACGGCAAGAGCTGCGTGGTGCGGATGGCTGACGGCGACAAGCGCATTCATGCCGAACATATCGTCTTGGCGACGGGCTCGGCGCCTGTGGAAGTGCCTGCGCTGCCGTTCGGCGGGCCGGTGATCTCCTCTACGGAAGCGCTTGCGCTCGATGCGGTTCCCGCCACCCTCGTCGTTGTCGGGGCCGGCTATATCGGGCTCGAACTCGGCATGGCCTATGCCAAGCTCGGCTCCAAGGTCACGGTTGTCGAAGCCGCCGACCGCATCCTGCCGGTGTGGGACCCCGAACTCACCGCGCCGGTTGCCAAGCGGCTCAAGCAGCTCGGCGTCGAGGTGCTGACCGCGACCACCGCTCATGCGCTTTCCGACGACCAACGTGCGCTGGTGGTGCGGCAGAGCGGTTCGGTCGACAAACTGACGATTGCTGCCGACAAGGTGCTGGTAGCGGTAGGCCGCATGCCGCGCACACAGGGTTTCGGGCTGGAAAAGCTCGACCTCACCATGCAAGGCCGATTCATCGCCATCGACGACCAATGCGCCACCTCCATGCGCAATGTCTGGGCTGTGGGCGACGTCACCGGCGAGCCGATGCTGGCGCACCGCGCCATGGCGCAGGGCGAGATGGTTGCCGAGATCATCGCCGGTGAAAAGCGCAGCTTCGACAAGACAGCCATTGCCGCCGTGTGCTTCACCGACCCAGAGATCGTCTCCGTCGGGCTTTTGCCGAACCAAGCCAAGGCGCAGGGATTGGAAATTGTCATCGGCAATTTCCCATTCCTCGCCAATGGCCGTGCCATGAGCCAGGATGACGAGGCGGGCTTCGTTCGCGTCGTCGCGCGCGCCGACAATCATCTTGTGCTCGGCATCCAGGCGGTCGGCATGGGCGTCGCCGAACTGTCCTCGGCCTTCGCGCTGGCGCTGGAAATGGGTGCCGTGCTGGAAGACATCGCCGGAACGATCCACGCCCACCCGACGCGCGGCGAAGCGTTCCAGGAAGCCGCTTTGGGCGCATTGGGACACGCGCTGCATATTTGAGGGAACACGTGGCAGCGGAGCAATGTATCACGTCTTATCATTCCCGTGTGGGAAGGCCGTGGCTAGTTCTGCTTTCGTGGCCATCTCATTGGTCACGGAATGGATTCCCGGGTTTCCGCCTCGCTGCGCTCGGCTCCACCGCGGGAATGACGAAGACGCGGAAGGGTATGTCACCAACGTTGGAGTCGGCGGGGACCTCTCTACCTTCGTCATTCTATGGCAAGCGAGGCAAAGCCGAGCACGACCATGGAATCCATTCCGTGACATGGAGGAGAGTGCAAAGGTCCATCACCCCAGCACCGTGACACAGCATCACGTTTTTTGTGCCGAGTTTCCCTTTCAAAATACAATTTAAGATAAATACGGTTCTTCCACACCCAAGTTTACCGTTGTCAACTTTTCGCGCGCGGTGATCGGCGACGCGAGAATCGGCGTATATGTCAGGTCGGTTTTGAGTGACCCACCTGGGCAGTGCATGGATACGATCGTAGACATTCCGACCGACGCAGAGCTTCTCGACTCTCTCCAGCGGCGGACGTTCGAATATTTCCTCCACGAGGAACGGCACGAAAACGGCTTGGTGCGCGACCGTACCCGCGAAGGGTCGCCGGCAAGCATCGCGGCGACCGGCTTTGCGCTGTCGGCCTATACGGTGGGCGTCGAGCGTGGATTGATGCAACGCGCCGACGCTTGCCAGCGCACGCTGGCGGCCCTTCGCTTCTTTTCCAACAGCGAGCAGAGCGAAGCGCCGCATGCCACTGGGCATCGCGGTTTCTACTATCATTTCCTCGATATGGAGACCGGTCGCCGCGCCTGGAAATGCGAACTGTCGACCATCGACACCGCACTTCTGATGGCCGGTATCCTGACGGTCGGCGCGTATTTTTCCCGCGACACCGCTGAAGAAAAGGAAATCCGCGCCCTGTCGGATGCGCTGTACCGCCGAGTCGATTGGCAATGGGCGCAGAATGGCGGGGCAGCCTTGTCGCTCGGCTGGAAGCCGAAGCGGGGGTTCCTGCCCTACAGATGGGAGGGCTATAGCGAAGCACTTATCCTTTATGTGCTGGCGCTCGGCTCGCCGACCTTCCCGATCGGTCCGGAAGCCTATGCCGCCTGGACGGCGGGCCACCGCTGGAAGACGATCTACGGGCGCGAGATGGTCTATGCCGGCCCGCTCTTCATCCATCAGTTCGCGCATATCTGGCTCGACCTGCGCGGGATACAGGATGCCTATATGCGCAAGAAGGGGTCGGACTATTTTCAGAACAGCCGCGAGGCGACCTATGTGCAGCGCGACTATGCCATCCGCAATCCGCGCGGCTTTCGCGAGTATGACGCAAACTGCTGGGGACTGACAGCGAGCGACGGCCCCGGCCCGCTGACACGACGTGTCGATGGCAAGGAGCGTCGCTTCTACAGCTACCGCGCCCGCGGCGCTCCCTATGGCCCCGACGACGGCACGCTGTCGCCCTGGTCGGCGGTGGCGTCGCTGCCCTTCGCGCCGGAGATCGTGCTGCCGACGATCCGGCATTTCCATGAGATCGACCTGAGGGACGGCAACCCCTACGGCTTCACCTGCAGCTTCAACCCGACGCTTGCCGAGGACGGCGACCCCATCGGCTGGGCATCCTGCGAGCATGTCGGCATCAACCAGGGACCGATCCCGCTGATGATCGAAAACCACCGCACCGGCTTCCTGTGGACGCTGATGCGAGGTTGCCCGCACATCGTGCGTGGCCTGCGTCGCGCCGGGTTCACCGGCGGATGGCTGTCTTAGCGTCAGTTCTCGATGATCAGGAGTTCGAACGTCACGCAGACGGGGTTCCGGCCATGCACGATCTCACCCTCGAAGATGGCGCCGTCAACGTCAACGATGCCGATGTCGATGCTTGATTGCATCTTGCCGTTCACCGTCTCGACCATTCCGTTGCGGATGAACAGTTCCGAGGCGAAGGATTCCATATGCTGTCCGTCGACAAAATCGCAGCCGACCAAGCTGCCGATGCCGTGAAGCGTCGCACGTTCGAAACCGGCCGCCTTGGCCGTCTGTTCCACGGCGGCATTGATTTCGGCATTCGGCTTGACGCGGCAGAGAACGCCGCGCTTGCCGCCCTCGGCCGCAGTACCCTCGAGCGGCACCGGCGTGAACAGCTTGAACTTGGTCTCGTCGTCATCGAGCTGGTCGAGAACCGCACCGGAAATGGCAAGCACCTCCGCGTCGACGACCTCCGCGAAATGAGCATCGTGCGGCATCAAATGCCCGGCGTGCCGGCTTCCATCGGCGTGGTGCCAGATGCCATGGCAATGCAGGAACGGTGCGCCATCGCGGCGGCCATAGGTGAAGGTCAGCGTCTCGATGGCGCCGCGGCCTTCGGGAGAGTGAGTTTCGCTGTACCATGCGGCGTGGATGCCATCACTGGCAGGGGCGGGCATAACGTAAATCAGCGGGTCGAAAGCGCCGCCGGAGATGGTCACCACAGCACTTTCGATGCCATGCGGAGCGAATGCCTGCGTGACCGCATCCAGCACCGGCATGCCCGGCTGGAAGGTAACGCGCACCGAACGGACTGTGCAAGGTAGGGCCAGCACGCGCGGTTCGCTGGCCTCTCCGGGGTGAACGATAGTTCTCACGATACTTTCCTGTCTGCAAGGCCGGCATTGACGAAACCGCCATCGACGGCCAGCACCTGGCCGCTGACATAAGACGCATCGTCCGACACCAGGAAAGCGACGGCGGTGGCGATTTCGCGGGTGTGCCCGTAGCGGCCCTGCGGGATGCGTTCGTGCCATTGCGCGCGGACGTCTTCCGTATGCACGGCACGCGCCAGAGGCGTGTCCACGGCGCCGGGGGCAACCGCGTTGACCCGGATGTTGCTCCGCGCCAGTTCCGTCGAGAGAATCTGCGTCAGCATGTTGACCGCGCCCTTGGACGAGCCATAGGCGCTGCGGCCCTTGTTGCCGATCATGCCGGACACGGACGAGATGTTGACGATAGCGCCGGGCTCGTTCCTGGCAATCCAGTGGCGTGCAGCGGCGCGGGCGACGATGAAGGTGCCTGTCAGGTTGATGTCGACGATGCGCCGGAAATCCTCGACGCTGGTGTCGACGGCGGGCTTGTCCATGCCGACGCCGGCGGAGTTGACGACAGCGCCCAGCGTGTAGCGTTCGCCGGCCCGTGCTACGGCTGCGTCGACGTCGTTTTCGTCAGTGACGCTGGCTGTGATCGCGTGGCTATCGTCAAGGCCGAGCTTCTTGCAGGCCTCGGCCAACATCTCGGCATTGCGGTCGAGCAGGAAGACGGCCCAGCCGCGCTCCTTGAGCACGACGGCGATGTCCAGGCCGATGCCGGATGCTCCGCCGGTGATAACAGCGGATTTCTGCTTTTCAGTCATTGTGTATTCCGCCTATGCGCTGAGTTTTTCGGACATGTCGTCGAGGTCGCCGCGTTTTTCGAGTTCCTCGCGGATCAATTTCTTGGCGATCTTGCCGTAGGCCGATTTCGGCATTTCGTCCCAGAACACGAATTTCTTGGGCAGTTTGTAGCGGGACACCTTGCCGTCGAGCCAGGCGCGCAACTCGTTGCCATCCGTCAGCGAGCCGGGCCGAAGCGTGCAGACGGCAATGCCGACTTCGCCCCAGAACGGATCCGGCACGCCAAGGATAGCCACCTCGTTCAGCGCCGGATGCATCAAGAGCTTTTCCTCGACCTCACGCGGATAGACGTTCGAGCCACCGGAAATGTACATGTCCGAGGCGCGGCCGGTGATGTAGAGGAAGCCGGTCTCGTCGATATGGCCGAGATCGCCGGTGCGGAACCAGCCGTCGCGGAAGGCTTTCGCATTGGCTTCGGGGTTGTTGTAGTAACCGGCGAAGACCGCCGGTCCCATGGCGCAGATTTCGCCGGTCTCGCCTTGGGCGACTTCATTGCCCTTGTCGTCCTGGATTTGCATCTGCATGCCGGTGCGCTCGTAGCCGCAGGTGCCGACGCGTGCTTCCGGGCCGTCGTCCAGGCTGTGCAGCATGGGCGGCAGCACGGTGATCGCGCCGGTGACTTCGCCGAGGCCGAAATACTGCACCAGGATTGGCCCGAGCGTTTCCAGCGCCTTCTTCTGGTCGGCGCGATACATCGGCGCGCCAGCATAAATGACGTAGCGCAAAGACGAGCGATCGTAACGGTTTACCGCAGGATCCTCGACCAGCATCTTGACGATGGTCGGCACGGTGAACAGGTTGGTGACCTTCCACTCCTGAACCAGCCGCCAGAACGCATCGACGTCCATCTTGTCGGAGGGCATCAGGATGGTGGTGGCGGCGTGCGCGACCTGGCAGAGCTGGTGCACGCCCGCGCCATGCGACAACGGCGCCACGACAATCGAGCGATCCTCATGCGTGGTGGCAGGGAAGAGGTCGCCATGGTGGTTGTTGATGACGAACGCCATCTGGCCGTGGGTCAGCACGGCAGCTTTTGGGCGGCCGGTGGTGCCGGAGGTGTAGAAGTACCAGCAGGGATCGTCGCGATCGACGGCCTCGGAGGTGAGTGTCTTGCCGAGGTTGCGTTCGACAATGGCGTCGTAATCGTCGCCGATGTCGGATGCCCCGATGGCAATGACCGATTTGATGCTGCTGCCCTCGCTTGCCAGGCAGGCGCGGGCATGGCTGGCAAAATTTGCCTGGCAGATCATCAGCACCGAACCGCTCGACTCGGCGAGATAAGCGACCTCGTCGGGCGTTTGCCGAAAGTTGGTCGGAACCCACACTGCGCCGACCCGAAAGGTAGCGAACATGGACTCGAACATCTGGTTGCTGTTGGCCGACTGCACCAGCACGCGGTCGCCCTTCTTGAGGCCGAATTCATGCACCAGAGCGTGGGCCATCGCGTTGACCCGCGCTTCCATCTCGCGCCAGCTCCACTGCTTTTCGCCCCAGACGAAGGCTATGCCGTCGGCATGACGACGCGCTGCCTGGGTGACGAAATGCGAGAGGTTCATGACGCGCGTGGTGCACGGCGTCACGCCGCCTTTCGGGTCTGCTCCGCTCATTTTACGCGCTCCATGATCGAGACGTAGTTGGCCACCGCCGCGCCGCCCATGTTGAATACGCCGGCGACGTTGGCGTCTGGGATCTGCATGCCGCCGGCTTCGCCCATCAACTGCATCGCGGCGATGACATGCATAGATACGCCTGTGGCGCCGATCGGGTGACCCTTGGACTTCAGGCCGCCCGAGGGGTTGACCGGCAGGCGGCCGCCTTTGGCCGAAATGCCGTCGCGGATTACCTTGTAGCCTTCGCCCGGCTTGGCCAGGCCCATCGCTTCATATTCGATCATCTCTGCGATGGTGAAGCAGTCGTGCGTCTCGACGAAGGACAGATCGTCGAGCGTCATGCCAGCCTGTTCCAGCGCGCCCTGCCAGGCACGGCGCGGGCCGTCAAAGGCCAGCATGTCGCGGCGCGACAGGGCGAAGACATCGTTGACATGCTTGCGGGCGCGGAAGCCGATGGCGCGCTGCAGCGTTGCTGCAGTCTCCTCGTCGGCCAGGACAAGCGCTGCGGCACCGTCCGAGACCAGCGAGCAATCGGTGCGGCGGAGAGGGGCCGCGACCAGCGGGTTCTTGTCGGAGACGGTGTTGCAGAAGTCGAAGCCGAAATCCTTGCGCATGTGAGCATAAGGGTTGGAAACGCCGTTGGCGTGGTTCTTGGCCGCGATCATGGCCAGTTCCTCGGAGCGGTCGCCGTAACGCTGGAAGTAATGCTGGGCGATGCGGCCGAACACGCCGGCGAAGCCGCCTTCGACATCGGCCTCTTCCTTGCGGTAGCTGCCGCCGAGAAGAATGTCGCCGACCTGGGCGGTTGGCACCGCCGTCATCTTCTCGGCGCCGACGACCAGCGCGATACGGCCGCGACCGGATTCGATGAAGTCCATGGCGGTGTAGATCGCCGCCGAGCCGGTCGAGCAGGCGTTTTCAAGCCGCACCGAGGGCACATGGGCGAGGTCGGGTTCGGCCATGCCGATCAACGCGGCCTGGAATTCCTGCTTGGAGAAGCCGCCATTCATCACCCCGACGAACATGCCGTCGATCTGGCTGGCTTCGACGCCGGCATGGGCGAGCGCGGGGGCCACGACCGCTGCCATCAGTGCTTCTGTGTCGGGGTATTCGGTCTTGCCGAACTGGGAATGGGCCCAGCCAACGATCTGTGCTTTCGTCATCTCGCAAGTCTCCTGGTGGTTTTCCGTAAAGGGGTATTGTTCCGAAGGGGTGTGTTTGCGCGCAAGGCTATCGGCTCGCGCTGTCGGCCCGTGTCCGCTGGTTTGTCTTGGGTGTTGTGTATGTCAGCGAGCTTGGCTTCCACGCGGGCAGCCTCCTCGCGCAGTATGGCGGCAAGGTCGGCTTGGCGGGCTTCCTGCATGCGGCTGTCGATGGCCGCAATGCTGAGCGCGCCTGCGAGCCGTCCGTCGGGGAATTTCAGCGCAATTCCCATGCCCCAGGAATTGGCGTAGATCAGGCCGGGATTGAAGGAATATCCGCGCGCACGCGTCGTCTTGACGTCGCGCCAGAGCTGCTCGGGCGTCAACAGCTTATATTCCTCGTCGAGAACCTGGGAATTGCGCTGCAGGACCGTTTCGATTTCGTCATCGGGCAAAGCGGCGAGCATGGCGAGGGACCCGGCGCCGACGCCAAGCGGATGCTCGAATCCGGCTTGAAGCGCATGGGTGCGGATCGGGTAGGTGCCTTCCTCGCGATGCAGGCAGATCGAATGCGTATCGCGACGGATCGACAAGAAGCTTGAATCCTCCGTCTTGCGTGAGATGCGGATCAGGCTTTCCATCGACATCTGCAGAAGGCCGAAACGCGGCGAGGCGAGCGAACCCAGAACATAAGCTTCCTGACCGATATAATAGCGGCGGTCTGCCGGGTCCTGCTCGAGGAAGCCGGCGCGGATCAGTGCCAGAAGCAGACGGCGGGTCGTCGGCTTGTTGAAGCCGCCTTCCTCGACGATCTGGTTGAGCGGCATGCCTCGTTCCGCCTGATGGCCGACAAGCGACAGCAGCCTGAGCGCCCGGTCGACGCTCTGGGAGCCGGTCGTGTCCTTGTCGGCGACAGGCGGCTTGGCTGTCATCAGCGCGGCCCTATGACCGTGCAGCTCTGGCCGCCGTCGACCGGCAGGCAGACGCCATTGATGAATTTGGCCTCGTCTGAAGCGAGAAACAGAGCCGCATGCGCGATATCCCACGCGTCGCCCATCTTGCCACCTGGAACGGCGGAGTTGCGGGCCGCGACCATCTCTTCGACCGACGCGTATTGCGAGGAAATCTGCTTGTAGATCAGAGGCGTGTCGATCAAGCCGGGCACCACGCAATTGGCGCGGATACCCTGCGGCGCGTACTGAATGGCAATCGCCACCGTCGCCTGGTTCACCGCAGCCTTGGTGGCGCAATAGGCGAAATAGGGATAGCCGGTCCAGCGGATGCCTGCGAGCGAGGAAATGTTGACGATGGCGCCGCCGCCCGCTTCCACCATATGCGGGATCACCGCCTTGGCAGTGCGGTAGACTGAGCCGAGATTGAGGTCGACCGAGAGCTGGAACTGCGCTTCCGACAACTCCGTCGGTCCGCCCATATGGGTGACGCCGACATTGTTGTGCAGAATGGAGATCGAACCGAAGGCGGATAGCGTCTGGGCAACTGCCGCCTCGACGGAGTCAAGCTTGGTCGCATCGGCAGCGATAGCTATGGCGCGGCCGCCTTCGTTTTCTATGATATCGGCGGTCTCGCGCGCGGCGTCTTCCGAGAGGTCGATGCAGGCGACGGTGGCACCCTCGCGGGCATAAAGCACCGCCGCGGCCTTGCCGTTGCCCCAGCCCGGCCCGGACGATCCGGCGCCGAAGACGATGGCGACTTTACCTTTTACGCGATCAGGCACGGTTTCCTCGGCATGCAAAAGAGTATCCGCCGCACCGGTGCGCGGCAGTGAAAATATTGGCGGGGTTACCCCCTGACCCTCCCCCCTTGGAGGGAGGGAAATTTGCGGCATTGCCATTCCAGCCTGCGCATTTTGCTGCCGCTGGCTGAGAGCGTTCCCTCCCCCTTGTGGGGGAGGGACAGGGTGAGGGTGCCGCTTACGTCAACCCCAGCCGCTCTTACGTCAGGCTGGTGCCGACGGCCTTTTCGAGAATGCCCCAGGCCTCGTCGCCGAACTTGCCCTTCCAGTCGGTATAGAAACCGGCAGCCTTGAGCTTTTCGCGGAACGCGGCCTTATCCGGATCGGTGAAGGTCATGCCGTTCTTGGTCAGCTCTTCGCGAACGGTGTCGTTCAGCTTCTGGGTGTCGGTGCGCTGATCGAGAGCCGATGCATTGAGGTTCTTCGCGACGATTTCGCGAATGTCCTCAGGCAGCGCTTCCCACGACCGCTTGTTGGCGAGGAACCAAAAGCCGTCCCACATGTGGTTGGTCATCGCGCAATGCTTCTGCACTTCGTAGAGCTTGGCAGTCGAGGCGATGGCGAGCGGGTTTTCCTGGCCGTCGACAACGCCGGTCGAAAGCGCGGTGTAGACCTCGGAGAAGTTGATGGTCGTCGGTGCCGCGCCGAAGGCGGTGAACATCGACTGCCACAGCGGGCTCGGCGGGACACGGATCTTGAAGCCTTCGAGATCGGCCGGCGTGTTGATGGTCTTGGTCGAGCTGGTGATCTGGCGGAAGCCATTGTCCCAGATCTTTTCCATGGGCACGAGGCCCTTTTTCTCAATCTCGGCGCGGGCATAGGCGCCCAGTTCGCCGTCCATCGCCTTCCAGACCGAATCGTAATCCGGGAAAGCGAAGCCGATGCCGCTGATGGCAGCGTTCGGGACCAGCGTCGACAGGATGAGCGGCGACAACGAGAAGAACTCGGTTGCGCCGGCGCGAAGCTGCGACAGCGTCTCGGTGTCGTTGCCGAGCTGGCTGGCCGGGAACACGTTGATCTGCATGCGGCCGCCGGACTCTTCCAGAATCTTGTCGGTGGCTTCCTTCAGGCGCACGTTAAGCGGGTGCGCGGGCTGCAGGTTGTTGGCGAATTTGTAGGTGAAGTCGGCGGCATAGGCGCGCGTGTGAAACGCAGCGCCCAAGGCGACGGCGCCTGTGCCTATCATCATCGTGCGACGTGTGATCTTCATGTCTTAAAGTCTCCTCCAGGTTGAATTTCGGGTAGAACGGTTGGCTAAGTCCGGCCGACCCTAGAGCAGGGCCAGCGAGAACCACGGAACGGCTGCAATGGCGAGCAGGCCGATGAGAAGGGCGCCAAGGTAAGGCCAGATGGCGCCCATGGCTTCGTCGGGCGATACATTGCCGACCTTGCAGGCGATGTAGAAGCCGACGCCGATGGGCGGCGCCATCAGGCCGATATTCATGGCCGTGACGATCACCATCGAATAGTGGATGTCGTGGATACCCATGGCGCGGGCGATGGGGAACATGATCGGCGCCAAAAGGACGATGGCGGGAAGACCTTCGAGCACGCAGCCCAGCAGCATGAACAGTGCGATGGACACCAGCATGAAGCTGAACCAGCCGCCGGGCAGGCCGCTCAGCATATCGCGGAGCTGGAAAGCGAAGCCGGTCTGCGTCAGCGCCCAGGCCATGGCCGCGGCCGTGCCCAAAATGAGCAGGATGGCGCCGCTCATGGCCGCCGTTTCGACGAACATCTTGTAGATTTTAGCCGGCCTGATGCCGCCATAGAGCACGACGCCGATGATGAAGGCATAGAGCACGGCGATGGTCGAGACTTCGGTGGCTGTTGCCGCACCGCTGGCAACCGCGCTTCGAATGATGAAGGGCAGGACAAGCGCAGGGGCGGCCACGAGTGCTGCCTTGCCGATGAGGCCGAGCGTAGGGCGCTTGACGCCGTCGACGTTTTCGATGCGCGCCTTGATGCGGGCGAGGATCGCCAGCATGACGAGGAGCACCATGGCGATGGCGAAGCCGCTGGTGAAGAGGGCTGCGATGGAGACGCCGGCCACCGAGCCAAGCACGATCAGCACGATGGATGGCGGCACCGTATCGGCCATGGCAGCGCCGGTGGCCAGAAGGGCAATCATCTCTTTGGGCTTGTAGCCGCGGCGCTTCATTTCAGGAAACAGCGCCGGCGCGACGGTCGCCATGTCTGAAACCTTGGAGCCCGAAATGCCGGAGACCAGGAACAGCGAACCGAGCAGCACATAGGACATGCCGGCCTTCACATGGCCAAGCATCGAGGCGAGGAAGTCGACAATCGCCTTGCCCATGCCAGTAGCATCCAGAATGCAGCCGAGCAGGACGAAGACCGGCACCGACAGCAGGATCAGGCTTGACATGCCTTCGTCCATACGGCCGATGACGACGATGAGTGGCATCGTCGTGGTAAAGGTCAGGAACACCAGCGTCGACATACCAAAGCAGAAGGCAATCGGTACGCCGAGCGCGAGACACAGGGCTGCGCCACCGACGAGGAAAATCAGGATGTTGGCGTTACCGAGCGACTTGATCGCAGGCCCCATGAACCAGAGGCCTGCACCGATGACGATGACGGCGCCCACGGCGAGCAGGACATCGGCGAGCTTGGCCGATTTGAGGAGCTGGATGACGATCAGGCCCAGCATCAGCAACATGCCTACGCCGATGGCCGACACACGGTAGCCGTTGGGGATGTTCAGCGCCGAGGTGGTGATGTCCATCTCTTCGATGGCGTATTCGTAGGCGGCCGGCATTAGGGCGACGAGGAATGTGCCCATCAGCACCATGCCGAGCGTCTCACAGAATTGACGCCTGCGGTCACTGAGCATGGCGAGGAACAGCGTGAGGCGCAGATGTTCGCTGCGGTCAATAGCAATTGCCGTGCCGAGCATGGCAAGCCAGAGAAATGCGATGGAGGCGGCTTCGTCTATCCAGGTGATCGGGCGCCCGAAAATATAGCGAGACGTCACGCCGGTCAGCAACATCGCGATGATCGCAAGAAGCAGTACAGCCGAGATGGCTTCGACGGGCTTCATGAAGGTGGAGCCGGGTTTCGACTCCAGCGTTTCGGCCGGCACGGTAAATTCGTTTAATTCCTGCGTGGCCGCGTTCATCCGGCACTCCTCCCTGTCTCTGCATCTCTGATCCGCCAGTATGCCTGCCGTTTTCGGCATTGCATCGGCCCCTCCCAGAGCGGATCGAACGATGTCCAGAGCCACTTTCTCAAGTCGCCCGGATAGTCCACAATACAGAGTGTTTTTTTGAAAGGCACAAGAAATTTTTTTATGTGTCTGTTTTGAAAAAGATTTTTCTGTTTTTAAAGATCCATAATATGGACTATACGTTTGATATTGCGCTTTTATGTCGTTCTGGATGACGTTTTTCCAAGATTCGCGTCTCGAAATCCGCTGCTTAGGTATTTTGAACCCTTCAGCCCAAAGCGCCAGGGAAGGTCCACAGCGCGGCTGATTCCTATCCGGGCGCCGTTGACAACCGGAACCGGTGCCCGCGGCAGCAAGAGTTGGAACGGCATGTCCGCCAGCGGCAGACCGTCGAGCGATTTGTCTATGCTCAAGGCCTGACACAGCCGTCCCGGTCCCGAGCAAAGAAGTCGGGGCTCTTCGAGCCGCCGGCGTTCTACCATCGTCTCGATCCCGACGTTCGGCTCCAGAGCGCGAATGAGAACGGCGCTGCCCGGCAGGCAGACCATGTTGAAACACCAATGAAGACCATAGGAGCGATAAACATAGGCGCAGGCTGCGGGTCCGAACATCGCCTGGTTGCGGGTGGTTTGGCCTTTGAAGCTGTGCGAGGCGGGGTCGTCACGCTCATAGGCTTCGGTCTCAACGATGAGGCCGCCGACACCGTCGACCAGCAGAGTTGCGCCGATCAGATCCTTGGCAACGGCGACCGCGCTACGCGAAAAGAATGGGTTCAGAATAGAGCTGTGATCTTCCCGCAAAGGTGATCTTCCTTCGTAGTTCCAGGCGGAACGATTGACGGGCCCGACAGTTTCGCAAGCAGTCGAAAACCGCAAGGAGCCAACATGACTGACCGCAAGCCACTGCCGGAAGACACCGAGCCGCTGGACGGCGTTGCCCAAGCCGATTGGGACGCACTGGCCGATGAAGAAGTGTCCCTCGACCAGCTTTCCGAAGCCAGCGATATCAAACAGGATCCCGCGCGGGAAGAAGAAGACGACGACAATCCTATGCAGGACAGCGACGAGGCGCTTCCCGACGATGAGGACGAGCGGGTGTTGACGCGCGACCCGTCAAAGGAAGGCAGCCGTTTCGGCGAGGTCTGAACTGAAAAAGCCTTCTCCGCCATTCGGCGGGGGAGGCTTGATTAGACATGAACGGCGCCGTTTGCTGAACCGAGAGCGCCGTATCCTTTAAGATCGATTTGACTTCTCGCGCTCTTCGCGCTGCCGACGCAACACCTCATCGGTTCCGACGATGTCCTCCGCGCCGCCAGCCGTCGTCGTAGAGGTCACCGAGAGCGGATCGCTGGCCGGAAACGAATCCTCCAGCCCTGTATCCAACTGCTCCTCGATATCTTCCGGCTCCTCGGTACGAGCGTGCATCTCGGAGTTTGTGCGGTTGAGGTTCTGGTTTGAGTTGGCCATTGCGTCCAATCTCGCTGGATTATGAGTTCCCGAAGACAGAAAGCCACCCTCCGCCGGCAGAAGTTTGTTCTCCTCTGCGATGCGGTAGATAACGTAGCCGGCTGCTGCCAAAACAAGCGTTCGAAACATGATCTCAGTCCTTATTCGCTGTACGCAAAGCTAAGCACTGCGAAAGGCGTTTGTTCCGCCGGTTCGAACGATTTTTTACGCGGAACAATGCCTTTTGCAGACGACTCGGGAGAACCGCAGTGGACGTAATGGTTCGTCAACCACTCGACCGCTGCAGCTTAAGAAGCGTTGCCGAGCGAGGCGATGGACCGGATCAGGTCTAGCCCCGCCAGCGTGGCGGCGCCGGTCGCCAAAACCATCTGCGGCAGGATCAACCATTCCAGCGTCCAGGCAGCGCCCGAGCGTTCTTGCTCATGCACCATGGCCTGATGGATGCCTGACAGTTGCACCGCATTGTATCGGGCGAGCGTGACAAGAAGCTCGGCCTGCACAGGGTTCTGCTTGTGCGGCATGGCGGAGGAGCCGCCGCCGCCGGTCAGGCGGATTTCGACACCCATCTGTGCGAGCAAAGCGATGTCTTGTCCGAATTTGCCAAGGCTGCCCGTGACCAGCGCCAGAAGATTTGCGAAATCGGCGATGCGGTCGCGTTGGCTGTGCCATTGCGCCGCATCGCCCAGCCCCAGGCGCGCGGCGAGCGAAGCGCGGACGGCAGGCCCCTTTGTGCCCAGCTTTTCAAGCGTGCCGGCCGCGCCGCCGAACTGGACGACCAGCAAATCCTTTGCACTATGGGAAAGCCGGTCGCGGTGCCGCGCGAGGGGCGCGCGCCAGCTTTCGATGCGGTCGGCCACCGTGATCGGGATCGCCGCCTGCATCCGTGTGTGGCCCATTAGTGTTGACTGGCCGGCGCGGTTCGAAAGGTTCTCAAAGCCTGCTTCCAGAGCGGCGAGGCGTTGCTCGAACAACGCAACGACACGCTTGAGCCGAAGGATCAGCGCGGTGTCGATGACATCCTGGCTGGTCGCGCCGAAATGCAAGTGCTCGGCATGCGGCGCGCCCACCGCAGCCCGCATCTGCTTGACGAATTCGGGAATGACCACTCCGTCGCGCGCCGTGCCGGACTTCAACCCCTCGAAATCCGCGGTGAAGCCCGTCAATGTAGCAGCGATTGCCAGCGCGGTTGCCTCGGGGATGACGCCGAACTCGGCCTCCGCTTCGGCAAGGGCGGTCTCGAACGCCAGCATCGCGTCGATTTCGGCCTGTGGGCCAAGAAGCGCGGCAACCTCGTTATCGCCAGCGAGGCCCGACAGAAACGGATGTTCGAATGCGCTGATGGACATCTCAGATATCGAAGAACACGGTTTCCTTCTCGCCCTGGAGATGGATGTCGAACGTGTAGGTGTCGCCGTCGCGCTGGGCAATCAGGGTCGGCACGCGGCGGCGATGCTCTATACGAGCAAGCACCGGGTCCTCGTCATTGGCCTTCTCCTCGTCGGAAAAGTACATGCGTGTGTGCAGCCCGATATTGATGCCGCGCGCGACGATCCAGACCGTCAAATGCGGCGCCATTTTGCGACCGTCCTTGAACGGCACGCGGCCCGGCTTGATGGTCTCAAAAACGCATTCGCCCGTCGTCATATCGGTGGGCTTGCGGCCCCAGCCGGTGAAGTTGGGGTCCGCCGCGCCGCGCATCTCCGACGGCGAATTGTGAAGCCCATCGGCATCCGCCTGCCAGATTTCGATCAGCGCGTCCTTGAGCGGCGTGTCGGCGCCATCGATGACGCGCATCTTGACCTTGATCCGCTCGCCCCTGGTCTTGTCGTTGACCATGGTGTCGCCGAGATCGACGGGATAGACGCCGGGGATGTCGCAGAAATTCGGCGTGAGGCCGATATGGACGTAAGGACCCGCCGTCTGCGAGGCGGTTTCCTTCAGTCTGTCGAGACTCTGAACCATCAGTTGCCCTCCATCCGGTTTTCGAACATCGACGAGCGGCGTCCGCGCAGCACGATGTCGAACTTGTAGGCGCGGGAGTCCATCGGAATCGTGGCTTCCATGTCGAGTGCCGCAACCAGCCGCTCGACTGCTGCGCGGTCGGGAATGGTTCGCACGATCGGGCATTTCCAGATCATCGGATCACCCTCGAAATACAGCTGCGAAATCAGCCGCTGGGCAAAGCCGTGGCCGAAGATGGAGAAGTGGATATGGGCCGGACGCCAATCGTTCGGTCCGTTCGGCCAAGGATAGGCCCCAGGCTTGATCGTACGAATCCAGTAGTTGCCGTCTTCGTCGGTGACGACACGGCCGCAGCCGCCGAAGTTCGGATCGAGGGCTGCGATGTAGCCTTCCTTCTTGTGGCGGTAGCGGCCTCCCGCATTGGCCTGCCAGAATTCGATCAGCGCGCCGGGCACACCCTTGCCGCGCTCGTCGAGCAGGCGACCATAGACGATGATCCGCTCGCCGATGGCGCTTTCGCCAGGCTTGGCGAAATTGTGGATCATGTCGTTGTCGAGTTCGCCGAGAATGTTGTGACCGAAGACTGGTCCGGTGATCTCAGAGAGGGTGTTGTCGAGCGACAGCAGCGCCTTTTGCGGCGAGCGCAGCACCGATGTCTTGTAGCTCGGCGTATATGCCGGCGGATGCATGGCGCGGTCGCGTTGAAAGAAGGCGCCCGTCTCGGGCCGCCGGTTGGAGAGTGTCTTGGCGTCGGTCATCCTTGGCCTCCCTTGCCATCGAGCTCGTCGAACACTTTTTTTGCAATCTTGAATGCGTGATTGGCGGCGGGGACGCCCGCATAGATCGCGACGTGGAGAAGCGCCTCGCGAATGTCTTCCCGGGTGGCGCCCGTGTTCCGCGTGGCACGCACATGCATCGCCACTTCCTCGTCCTGACCCAATGCGGCGAGAAGCGCGATGGTTACCATCGACCGCTCACGCTTGGTCCATTGGGGCCTAGACCAGACATGGCCCCAGGCCGATTCCGTGATGAGGTCCTGAAACGGCTCGTCAAAGGCCGTCTTGGCCGCCTGCGCCCGGTCGACATGGGCGTCGCCCAAGACCGAGCGGCGCGTCGCCATGCCCTGGTCGTAACGGTTCTGGGTGTCGCTCATGGCGTCACGCTCCTGCGCGGTGGGCGTTGAGGAAATCGCCGATCAACGCGACAAGCGCTTCGGGCTGTTCGATGCAGGGGATGTGACCGGCATCGGCGATGATCTCGAAGCGCGCGCCGGGGATCAGGTCAGCCATGGACTTGACGAGTTCGGGCGGGGTGGAGCCGTCCTGGTCGCCGACCACGCACAGCGTCGGCACATCCAGCGACTTGACCAGTTCGGTCTGGTCGGCGTCGCGTATCCCGGCACAGGTCGCGGCATAGCCGGCGGCGGACTGCCGGATCAGCATATTGCGGCAGCCGGCCAGTTCATCGCGTCGGGTCTCGCGGAAGGCCGGCGTAAACCAGCGCTCCAGAATGCCGTCCGCAAGGGGTTCCATGCCGCCGGACTCGATGGCCGCGATCCGTCCGTTCCACATTTCGGCGCTGCCGATCTTGTGAGCTGTGTCGCACAGCACCAGCGCCTTGATCTGCTGCGGACGGCGTGTTGCGAGCTTCTGCGCGATCAACCCGCCGACCGACAATCCGCAGACGATGATGTCCTTTGCGCCGATATGGTCGATCAGGCCCCGGAGGTCGTCGACGTGATCATCGATCGAATAGGGCGTTGGACCTAGGTCGGACAGGCCATGTCCGCGCTTGTCGTAAAGCAGGATGGAATAGTCGCCGGCAAAACGGAGTGAGACAGCATCCCAGATGCGAAAATCGGTGCCGAGTGAATTGATGAAGACGAGCAAGGGCCTGCCTACGCCGGCATCGTGAAATGAATAATGCAGCGTCACGCCGCCGATGCTGGTAAATTGCACGCTGTCCTCCTCGATCGACATGAAAGTGGCCGGTTTTCCGCCGGCCGTAAAATCATTTCTTTTGCGTCATCGATAACCTCTGGGTTATGCAATTTCATGGTCGATCAACGCATCAAGCTCCGTCATCTCCGCACGTTCCTCGCCGTGGCGCGGCAGAAGAGCGTGAACCGCGCGGCTTCGCAACTCAACATCAGCCAACCGGCCGTAACGAAGACCATCCGCGAGTTGGAAGAGCTGTTGGGCGCAGTTTTGTTCGAACGGGACGGCAGGGGTATCCGCATCACCCCCCAGGGCGAAGCCTTTCTAGGCCATGCCGGCATGGCTCTGTCAGCGGTTCGGCAAGGGCTCGATGCCATTTCGGCGGCGGATGCCGCTCCGGCAGTGCCTTTGCGCGTCGGTGCTCTGCCCACGGTCTCGGCCCGGATCATGCCGGCGGCGATGCGCCATTTCATCAGTGGAGGTCCGCGCAGCCGGATCAAGATCGTCACCGGCGAAAACGCCGTGCTGCTCGACCAGCTGCGACTTGGCGAACTCGACCTCGTGGTCGGGCGGCTGGCCGCACCCGAAAAGATGACGGGATTCTTCTTCGAGCATCTTTATTCGGAGCGAGTGGTTTTCGCCGTGCGCACCGGGCATCCGCTGCTGGAGGCGGGCGAGGGGCTGTTCGAGCGGATCGGCGCGTTTCCGGTCCTGATGCCGACGCGAGGCTCGATTATCCGCCCCTTTGTCGACCGCTTTTTCATGGCCAATGGAATGCCGGCGATCCAGACCGAGATCGAAACGGTGTCAGACGGCTTCGGCCGCGCTTTTCTGCGCGACAGCGATGCCGTCTGGGTGATTTCCGAAGGGGTCATTGCCAGGGATATCGAGGATGGTGCGCTCGCCACACTGCCCATCGACACCGGCGACACCAAGGGGCCGGTGGGCCTGACCATGCGCACGCAGATGGAGAAGCCACCCGGCTTCGAACGGTTGCTGGCATCGGTACGCCGCGCGGCAGACGATCTTATGTCATCAGAGGACGGTCCCATGCCAGGTGCGGTTTGATAGGCACCTATGCGGCCAATGGCTGGCCGCATAGTTGAGCGGACGGGTAGGCGGCGCTCCTACCAGGCGGTGACGATCGCGCCCTTGAATTGCTCCAGAACGAACGTTTTGACTTCGGGCGAATGGTAGGCCTTGACCAACTGCCCAACCCAGGGAGCGTCCTTGTCTGCGGTTCGGACGGCGATCAGATTGACGTAAGGCGCCTTCTCGCCTTCCTTCAGGATAGGGTCTTTCGACGGATCGAGGCCAGCTTCAAGCGCATAGTTGGTGTTGATCACCGACGCGTCTGTATCGTCCAGCGACCGTGGAAGCTGGGCTGCGTCGAGTTCGACGAAGTTGAACTTCTTGGGGTTCTCGGTCACATTGGCCGGTCCGACCTTAAGGCCCTTGCTGTCGTCGAGCTTGATGAAGCCCTGGTCGGCGAGGATGAGCAGCGCGCGGCCGCCATTGGTCGGATCGTTGGGGATGGCGATGGTCGCACCTTCCGGCAGCTCTGCGAAGGACTTTACCTTCTTCGAATAGACGCCCATCGGGAAGTTCACCGTAAAGGCGACGTCGACGATGTCGTATTTGCGGTCGGCGACCTGATTGTCGAGATAGGGCTTGTGCTGGAACGAGTTGGCGTTCAACTCGCCGTCGTTCAGCGCTTGGTTCGGCACGACGTAGTCGGAGAATTCGAGGATCTCGATGTCGAGGCCGTCGGCCTTGGCGATCTCTTTCACCTTCTCCATGATCTGGGCATGGGGCCCGGGTGTAACGCCGATCTTGACGGTTTCGGCCGATGCGAGCCCTGCCGTCAGGCCGAGCGACAGGGCTGCTAGACTAAGTTTTATGAGCATGGATGGTCTCCTTGGGATTTAGGGGAAAGCGTGTCTCAACGCGGTCGGGCGCGCTTGTCGAAATGGCGGGCGAGGCGGTCGCCGATGCTCTGCACTGCCTGCACAAGAACGATCAGCACCACGACGACGGCTGCCATGACGTCGGGCATGAAACGCTGATAGCCGTAGCGGATGCCGAGATCGCCCAAACCACCGCCGCCAACGGCACCGACCATCGCCGAATAGCCGATGAGGCTGACGACGGTCAGCGTCAGAGCCAGCGTGATGCCGGGTTTCGCTTCGGCCAGAAGCACCTTCCAGACGATCTGAAGCCGGGTTGCGCCCATGGCGCGCGCAGCTTCCAGAAGGCCCGGATCGACCTCGCGGATGGCTGATTCCACCAGCCGCGCGACGAATGGGATGGTGGCGATGGTCAGCGGCACGATGGCAGCGTTTGTGCCGATGGATGTGCCGGCGACGAGCCGCGTGAAGGGGATGATCGCCACAACCAGAATGATGAATGGCACCGAGCGCGTTGCATTGACGACTGCGCCGAGGATACGGTTGGCGCCCGGGGCGGCATAAAGTTCGCCACGACCGCTGGTGGCCAGGAACACGCCTAGCGGCAGGCCGAGCAAGGTGCCGATGACCGATGCGATGGCGACCATCTGCAAAGTCTGTCCGGTCGCCTTGACGATGAGCCAGAGGATATCAGTCGACATAGCCGAGCACCTCATGGTTGACGCCAAGCGGAGACAGTTCCGCCTGCAGCTTTTCGGTTTGCGCAGTGCTCGCGGGAATTTTGACGATGAAACTCGCCAGAGGCCGACCGCCGATCTCGTCGACAAAGCCGGAAAGCAGCGCGTGGCCGGCTCCGAGGCGGCTGAACAGCGAAGCGGAAAGACCGCTCTCGGCGGATTGTGCGGCTGCCGACAGGCGCAGTACGGCGTGACTGGATGCCGAGGGCGCTGGTTTCAGTTGTTGGGCGATCTCGGGTGGCAGGCGATAGCCCGGCAGTCCCGACAGCAGCGCCTTGGTGGTGGCATGCTGCGGCGCGCTGAACACGTCATAGGTAGCACCGCTTTCGACGATGGTACCGGCATCGATGACCGCGACCCGGTCGGCGACCCGCTTGACCACTTCCATCTCGTGCGTGATCAGCAGGATGGTCAGGCCGAGTTCGCGGTTGATCCTGCGCAGCAGATCAAGCACGGCCTGGGTGGTTTCGGGGTCGAGCGCCGAGGTTGCCTCGTCGGACAAGAGCAGCTTGGGATTGGTCGCCAGCGCGCGTGCGATACCGACGCGTTGCTTCTGTCCGCCCGAAATCTCGGACGGATAGCGGTCCCGCTTGTCGGCAAGGCCGACCAGGTCTAGCAGCGGCGCGACCCGCGCTACGATCTCATGCCTGGGCAGCCCGGTGATTTCCAGGGGCAGGGCGACATTGTCGAATACCGTGCGCGAGGCCAGCAGGTTGAAATGCTGGAAGATCATGCCGATGGACCGCCTGAGGGTGCGCAACTGCGTTTCGTCCAAGGTGGCAACATCGGTTCCATCGACCAGAACACGGCCGCGGCTCGGCTTCTCCAGGCCGTTCACCATGCGGATGAGGGTCGATTTTCCTGCGCCGGAGCGGCCGATTATGGCGGTGGTCGAGCCCTTTTCTATATCGAGGTTGACATTGGACAGAGCTGCGAAACCCGTTTCGCTGCTCCCTCCGTCGAACGTCTTCGATACGAGGTCGAACGAGACGATCTTTTCGGCCGAAAGGGCCTTGCTGCTATCCGGGAGCCGGCTGCTGTCAATTCGTGGAGCACCTGTTCGGCCCGGTTCAATTTTAAAGGCGGCGCTCATTCCGGTACGCTCCGGAAAGGCTCATAACTTGGCACGTTCATAATTCCCTTGGATGTTTCCGGTGTTGGGGACCCTCCAACACGAAACTATTTCGCTGTCAGTGGCTGGTTTCTCAAAATGCTTCGTCCAGCACCATTCAGCCGACGCTACGAGCCTATTTCGAGACAAGGCAGCATACATTCAAGGTCGGCGCTTGCCGAAAACAAGACGCCACGCCAAGACCTCGCAAAGCTTATCGCCTCAAGGTCGCCTGCCATCTGCCGACTGCACAAGTTGTCCCCGCTTCTCTCTCATCTGCACATTATCGTGGGACGGACAGGGCAATGTGAGCGAAAGGGTTCTATTTCAAAGAGTCTATAGAAAATATTTTCCTACGGGAGCGCGTTTGGACGCTGTGCGAGCAAGGGCGAAAAATTCCTGCGGATTTTTAGCAAAATAATTCCGGCCAGGTTGAGGCTGGAGCTTGCCGCCTTCCACAGGCCATACGATGATGCTGGCTTCTGCCCACACGCAAAAGCCTCGCCCAAGGCGGCAGTCAAAATCCGGTTCGCAGAGCAGAGCCTATCCGGCTTTTCGTCCAAGCTGGATCACATCGGCGCTTCGTCCAAGGCCCGTGGCGACGACGGAGACGCGAAATTTGCCTTGCAGGGCCTGATCGAAAATGGCGCCGACGATGATGTCGGCATCGGTGTCGACTTCCTCGCGGATTCGGGTGGCCGCTTCATCGACCTCGAACAGCGTCATATCCATGCCGCCGGAAATCGAGACGAGCACGCCCTTGGCGCCAGCCATCGACGTTTCATCCAGCAGCGGATTTGCGATTGCAGCTTCCGCTGCCATTTTCGCACGGCCTTCTCCCGAAGCCTCGCCGGTCCCCATCATCGCGCGACCCATGTCGCGCATGACGGATTTCACGTCGGCGAAGTCAAGATTGATCAGGCCCTCTTTGACGATCAGGTCGGTGATGCAGCCGACGCCGGAATAGAGCACACGATCGGCCATGGCAAAGGCATCGGCAAAGGTGGTCTTGGCGTCGGATATCCTGAACAGGTTCTGGTTCGGGATAACGATGACCGTATCGGCGCATTCGCGCAGGCGCTCAATGCCTTCCTCGGCAGCGCGCGTACGCCGCGTCCCCTCGAAAACGAACGGCTTGGTAACGACAGCGACCGTCAAAATGCCGGCGTCGCGGGCGGCCTTCGCGATGACGGGCGCTGCGCCCGTTCCGGTGCCGCCGCCCATCCCCGCCGTCACGAAGCACATATGCGTGCCCGCGAGATGGTCCATGATCTCGTCAATGGATTCTTCCGCCGCAGCGCGCCCGATATCGGGCATCGAACCTGCGCCCAGACCTTCGGTGACATGGGCCCCGAGTTGGATCAGCCGGGTGGCTTTGGACATGGTGAGCGCCTGGGCGTCGGTGTTGGCAACGATGAATTCAGCGCCTTCCAGCTTCTCGGCGATCATGTTGTTGACGGCGTTTCCGCCACCGCCACCGACGCCGATAACGGTCATCTTCGGCTTCATCTCGAGAATTTGCGGCTTGGTGTTCATGTTTATCAACCTATCAGGCGCCTGAAGCGCCACCCTGTCGCTGAGCGGGGCGTACGAATCAGGGCAACCCCCCATCCCGACAAGGAATCAGACTGAGGCCGTCGCCGCAAGGGCAAGCCTCCAAAGCATGTGGATGACTATTGGCCGATCAGGGCAGGCATATGGGCAAACGGCAGGGTTCTCCGGGGGTTTTCAACACCCTTCCAAGTGGGTTTGGACCTGTGCCGCGCGGTTGGCCGCTGGGGCGGTTGCATCCCGCTCCGGCTTGAGGCTTAAAGCGGGCATGTTTCGTTTTTTGCATAGCGGCGACCTCCATCTCGGCAAGCGGTTCGGCAACATGCCGGAGGATCTGCGCGGAAGATTGCGCGAAGCGCGGCATGGCATCATCGCGCGGCTGGCCGACCATGCCCGTGCGCAGGGCGCCACCACCGTTCTTCTGGCCGGCGACACGTTCGACACCGAGACTCCAACGCCCGAAACCCGCCGGCAGGCCATTGCGGAAATGGGGCATCACGCCCCGATCCGCTGGGTCGTGCTGCCCGGCAATCACGACTCCTTGCAGGCCGCGCAGCTATGGTCGGCTTTGCGCGGCAATGCGCCGGACAACATCGTCTTTGCCGCTGAAACGGAAGTCGTGATCTTGTCTCCCGGCGTCGCCCTTTTGCCGGCGCCTTGCACCGCGCGCAGGCCCGGGCGGGATCTGACCCACTGGATGGATGGGGCTGCGACGCCGGAAGGGACCATCCGTATCGGTCTCGCGCATGGCGCGATCCAGCAATTTTCCGAAGACGCGGCGGCATCCGACGTCATCGCGCCCGACCGCGCGCGCCGAGCCGGGCTAGACTATCTGGCGCTGGGCGACTGGCATGGTGCAATTGCCGTCAATTCGCACACCCATTATGCCGGCACGCCTGAGCCGGACCGCTTCAAGCATGATAGACCGGGGCAGGCGCTTCTCGTCTCGATTGCAGGGCCAGGTTCGGCGCCAGAAGTATTGCCGCTCGAGACGGGCAGTTTTACCTGGCGGACACTGCCTTTACATCTCCTGTCCCAGGACGATTGCGTAGCAGCGCTTAGTGGGTTGCTTCCTGCCGGCCCGCTGCGGCGGCAGTCCCTGATCAGGATCGAAGCTTCCGGGCGGACCCGGCTTGCCGGCCGCACCGCGCTCGCATCGGCTGTCGAACACGCCGCGCCCGAATTCGCCCTGCTCGAACTGGATGAGAGCGCGTTGTCGACGGATTGCGAAAGCGAGGATCTCGACCTCATCGACAGGGCAGGAGCCCTGCGCCAGGCCGCCGAAGCGCTGCTTGCGGAAAGCACGGATGAAGCCCGCTCGGAGGCTGACCGTGATGTGGCGCGCGCGGCGCTCGTAAGGCTGTTCTCCTATTCCGAGAAGGTCGCGTCATGAAGATCACCGCGCTGCGGCTTCACAATGTCAAGCGCTTCGCTGGACGCGGCGTCGCGATCGAAAATATCGGCGACGGCGTCAATGTTCTTTGCGCGGTCAACGAGTTCGGCAAATCGACCAGTTTCGAAGCCTTGCATGCGCTGTTTTTCCAGGCGCATACCGGCACGCCGGAGGCGGTGCGGCAGTTGCGCCCCTATAGCGGCGGGAATCCGCTTGTCGAAGCCGATATCACCACCTCGGAAGGCCGCTATCGGTTGACCAAGCAGTTTTATGGCGGAAAACGCGCTGCTGTCACCGATCTTTCCAGTCAGCGGCTGGTGGCACAGGCCGACGAGGCCGAAGCTTTCATCGCCAACCTGATCCGGGGCGGGACGGCAGGGCCGGGCGGTCTTCTCTGGGTGCGTCAGGGCGTGACAGGCATCGAAAAGCGCAGCAAGTCCGAGGAAGAGGGCGAAAAGCGCGTTCGCGAAAGCCTTTTGTCGTCCGTGCAAGGCGAGGTCGAGGCGTTGACCGGAGGTCGCCGCATGGCGGAGATCGCAGACGCCTGCAGCGAGGAACTTTTCCGCTACGTAACGCCTACCCTGAAGCCAAAGGCCGGTAGCCTCTATGATCAGGCGCTCGAGGAGCAGAGGCGTCTTGCCGAAAAGGAACGGCAGCTCGGCGTTGAGGTTGACGCCCTGAGGGATGCCCTGGAAAAACGCGGCGCAGCACTCAAGCGTCTTGCCGAATTGGAGGACCCCGACGAAGCAGCCGAAAGATTACTGGCCGTCGAAAAAGCGCAAGCCTCTTTCGATGCGGCAAAGGCTCGGGCCGGACTGCTCAAAACCGCCGAGGCGGAAGCAGCATTGGCCCGCAACCGGCGCGATGCCGCTCAGAGCAGTCTAGTCGAGTTCCAGACAGCGCATGCGCAGGCCGTAAAACTGCGCGCCGATGCGGATGCCGCCGGGCAAAAGCGACAGCACGCGCTGGAGCAACGCGATGCAGCCGCAGCCAGCATCGATGCCGCCATGGCAGCGGTGAAGGCCGCAGAGGCCGAAGAGCGTGAAGCCCGCGAGCTTCTGTCGAGGCTGGATGCCGCTCTGGCGGCGCGCAAGGCGGCGGAAGAACTCGGCGAGATGCGCGGTGTTCTCGAACAGGTCGAAACATTGCGGGCCGGCATCGAGGCGCAGGAAGCCGCGCTCGCCCTTCTTACTTTGCCGACCGATGCGGTCGAGCGCCTGCAGAAGCTGGAAATCGAGCTGGTTCGGCTGCGGGCGGCAAAGGACGCGACCCTGCCGACGGTCCGCCTTGCCTATGCTCAAGGGGCGGAGGGCTCGGTCGCCATGGACGGTGTCGTGCTGCAACACGATGCCGAGCAGGTGTTTGCCGAAACAGCACAACTGACGATTGCCGGCGTCGGAACGCTGACGCTCAGGTCCAACCGTCCTGCAACGACCGACGACGCGCTTCATAAGGCGGAAGAGACGCACCGCAAGCTGTTGACGTCCCTCGGCGTGGAAAGCCTGGACGCGGCGCGGCAGAGACAAGCCGCTACACGCGACAAGTCAACCGAACTCGCGCTGTCGCGCCAGCAGCTTACGCATCTCGCGCCTCAAGGCCTTGCCTCTTTGCGTGAGAACATTGCCCGGCTTGAGGCTTTGTGTGGAACAGCCCTCGAATTCAAGGCGGACGCGGATCAGGTGCGCCAGCAGGCAGCCAGCGCCAATCAAAAGGTGAAAGACACGTTCAACGCGGCACGTGAGGCCCAGCCTGCTCGCGACCGGGCAGCGGATGCGGTGGTCGCTGCCGAGACCACCTATGCCACACTTGCGGCGGAACTGGCCCGGCTCGATGCTCTGTTGGGCCCGGCAGAGCACCGAACCGCCAGGGAAGAAAAGCTCGCGGCTGATCATGCTGCCGCGCAAGCGCGGTTTCTGGAGGCCGAGTCTGGCGTGGCTGCGTTGCGTTCCGGAGCCCAGGATTTGGGCGCCGCCGAAGCCATATTGCGCCGAACACGGTCTGTGCAGGAGGCTGCCCAGCAGGAAATCGCGAAGCTGCGTGAAACGCTGGCAGAGCTCAACAGCCACATACGCACGCGCTCGGACGACGCTGTTGAGGAGGTCTGGCGCGAAACCAGTGAGGCGCGCGCGGCAGCAGACCAGCGGGTCAGGCACTACAGGACCGAGGTCGAAGTTCTCGACCGGCTGCGCAAGGCGCTGCAGTCGGCGCGATCCGCCGCCAAGGATCTCTATCTCAAGCCAGTCATCAGCGAATTGCGTCCTTTGCTCGGCCTGCTGTTCGACGACATTTCCATCGTCTTCGACGAGGAGACTCTTCTGCCGCAGACCATACGCCGCAACGGCCAGGACGAGGATGTCGACAGGCTGAGCGGCGGTATGCGCGAACAGCTTTCAGTGCTGACGCGCCTTGCTTTTGCGCGCCTGCTCGCACAGAACGGCCGGCCTGCGCCCGTCATCCTGGACGATGCCTTGGTGTATTCCGACGATGACCGCATCGAGCGTATGTTCAACGTTCTGCACCACCAGTCGCGCGATCAGCAAATTCTCGTTTTTTCCTGCCGCCAAAGGGCTTTCGCCAAGCTCGGGGGCAACATCCTGCAGATGACGGACTGGCATCCGCAGACGTGACCAGCGCTGGTATCACGGCTCGCGGATGGCGTTGTCGAGTCCTCGCACGATTGGGTAGAGGAAATAGGACATCACCGTTCGGCGGCCGACCTTGAGTTCGGCCGATACGGACATACCGGGCAGAAGCCGCACTGGCTCGCCGGCAAGCTGCATCTGATTTTCGGCAAGGACGATGCGCGCCTTGAAGTAGGGAGCCATGGATTGTGTCGTCGCGGCTTCCTCCTGGCTGGGTGTGAAGGCATCGCGGCTGATCGTGCGGATCGTGCCGGCGGTGGTGCCGAACTTCTGGAATGGATAAGCGTCGAACTTGACCCGCGCCTCTTTGTCGACCGCGACACGGCCGATGTCGCGCGCGTTGATCGACACTTCAGCCTCGAGCGGCACGTTCAACGGCACGAGCGTGACGATCGGCTCCGCCTCACGTACGACCGACCCAATCGAACGCTGAGCGAGATCGAGAACTACCGCATTGGCCGGCGCAGTCAGCACGATCATGTTGCGGCGCAATTCCATCTTTTTCACTTCTTCGCCCACCGTGTCGCGCTGGCTGCGCAACTCGACGAGCTTTTCCATCGTGACGCGGCGGAAATCCTCGATGAAAGCCTGCCGGTCGGCCTTGAGCTTGGCCAGCGTGTGGCCGGCTTCGGCGGCGTTGCCATGCAGTTGCGACAAGCTGGCATCGACGTCCAATCGGGCATCGCGCGAGCTCAACAGGTTGAGCAACGAGCCGGTCTCGTTCTTGTAGAGCGTTTCGCGGGCATTCTCGATCAGCGAAAGGTTTTCGCGACGGCTGAGCAGAATTGCTTCCTGTTCGCTGCCAGAGGTGATCGCGGCCGCCTGCCCGGCGATCTGTTGCTCGAAATTCTGCAACTGCGCCATGTAGAAGGCCCGGCGTTGCCCGAAAAGTTGCACCTGCAGCCACTCGTCGTCCGAGGTGCCGGCAAGCTTGGAATAATCGGCGCCCGATAGTTCCGCCTCCATCCGTTTCACCTGGGCGTCGAGGGCGATGAACTTTGCCTGCTGCTGGTCGACATCGGATTGACTGAAGGTGGCATCCAATGTCGCCAGCGTCTGCCCGGCGCGAACCACGTCGCCCGCCGAGACGTCGATCGAGCGGATGATGGAGGTTTCGAGCGGCTGCACGATGATGGTTGGCTGGGTGGTGATCAGTTTGCCGGGCGCAATGACGACCTCGTCCACCGACGACAGCGAAGCCCACAGGATGGCCGCGCCGATCAGCGCGGTTATGCCATAGAGCGTCAGACGCGCTATTCTGGGCGGTGTGCGTTCCTCGAGTTCCACGGCGTCGGACTGGAACTCTGCGATGATGGAGCGTTCCGGAACCGATGTGTTTGCCGGAAGGCCCGGCCTAGCCGATTTGACGGGAAGCTTGCTGACACTGGCGCTCATGCGACCTGCCTCGTCTGCTGCGACCACAGATGGCGGTAGGTCATGCAGCGGGAAACCAGCGCATCGTGACGGCCGATATCGGCGATCTTGCCCCGTTCGACAACGAGGATGGCATCAGCATCGACCAGCGTGGACAGCCGGTGCGACACGATGATGACCGTGCGCCCCTGCGCGATCTGGCGCAGGTTCTGGCGGATGATGGCCTCGCTGTCGGGATCGAGCGCGCTTGTCGCCTCATCGAGGATGAGCAGGCGCGGGTTGGTGATCAGGGCGCGGGCAATAGCGAGCCGCTGCTTCTGGCCGCCGGAGAGGTTGGAGGCGTTTTCCTCGAGCATGGTTTCCAGGCCGCGCGGCAGGCGCTCGATGAACTCTTCCGCACCCGCGATGCGGGCGGCCGCGGCGATTTCCTCGATGCTCGCGTCGGGTTTGGCGGCGGCGATATTGTCACGCACCGAGCCGCGAAAAAGGAAACTGTCCTGCAGCACCACGCCGATGCTTTTCCTGAGATGAACGAGGTCGAGTTCACGGCTGTCGAAACCGTCGATCCGAACCAAACCCTGCTGGATCGTATAAAGCCCCTGGATCAGTCGGGTAACGGTGGTCTTGCCCGATCCGCTCTTGCCAACGATACCGAAGACGGTCCCGGCCGGCACGGTGAAGGAGACGTCGTCGAGCGCCGGCGCGCCGTCCGGCCCATAGCGGAACGAGACATTGGAAAATTCGACCCGACCGCTGAGTTCGGGCTGCAGACCTCGGCCGCGGCCGAACTGCTCGGGACGTTGATTCATGATTTCGCCCAGCATGCGGACCGACAGCGCGACTTCCTGATATTCGTGAACCATGGTGACGATTTGCACCAACGGCCCGGAGACCCGACCGGCAAGCATGTTGAACGCCACCAGCGCGCCGATCGTCATCGTGCCGTCGAAAACATCCAGCGCGCCGAGCCCGATGATGGCGACGCTCATCAGCTTTTCCAGAAGGCCGGTGATCGCCTGCGCGATGGTCGAAATTTTTTCGACGCGATAACGGACGGAGATCGATTGGGCTGAACTGTCATCCCAGACCTTGCGCTGGCGCGGCTCCAGCGCCAGCGACTTCACCGTGCGCATGCCGTGGACCGTCTCGACCAGCAACGACTGGCGTTCGCCCTCGGCCTTGTAGAGCGCCTGAAGCCGGCGCTGGAAGGGGCCGACGAGCACCATGACCACCAGCCCCACGAGGGCGGTGAAACCGAGCACGACGAGGGTCAGCTTGACGCTATAGAGGAAGAGGATTGGCAGGAAGACCAGCAGCGACAGCGAGTCCAGGAAGGTGAGGAACAGGCGCCCGGTGAGGAATTCACGGATGCGCGAGACCTGCTGCATATGCTTGACCAGCACGCCAGCCGAGGTCTGTTCGAACAAAGCGATGGGCAGGTTGAGCAGATGGCCGAATGTGCGGGTCGCAACCCTGATATCCACCTTGTTGGTGGCGTAGAGCAAAAGATAGCGCCGCAGGAATGTGAAGGCCGCGTCGAACAGAAGGGCTACGCCGATCCCGATGGTGAGCACGGTGAGCGTGGCATAGCTCTGGTGCACCAACACCTTGTCGATGACGATCTGGAAGAAGATCGGTGTCGCCAATCCAAGCCCGTAAAGCACGAGGGCGGCGAGTGCGACATCGCGAAACAGGCTGCGCTGGCGGATGATTTCGGGAATGAACCATCGGAAGCCGAAGGGCTGGTCGTCGTCGGCGAGACGAAAGGCGCGCTTCAGCAAAATGACCTGGCCGTGCCAGCATTTCGAAAACTGCTGCTCGTTCAGCAGCAGCATTTCCGGACGCTGCGCCAGAGGATCCAGAACGCGGATCGTGCCGCCGTCTTCTCCCTCCAGTGCGCCCGCGATCACCACCCAGTTGCCATTCCCCAACTGGGCAAGGGCGGGATAGGCCTCTCCGAGCTTGAAGAGCCCCGGCCAAGAGAGCTTCAGGTGACGCGCACTCATGCCCGCGTCCTTGGCCATGCGCAGCAACTGCCGTGTCGCGACCGGTTGGTCGCTTACCGCATAATCGTGAACGAGCCGCTCCGGCGAGAGGTCGATGCCGTGATGGCGCGCGACCAGGGCCAGGCACTGAAGACCGGTGTGCTGAAATGTGCCCATGGCCGCCCCCGCGAACAGAGTGCTTTGGTCAGTTGAAGTTCGGCGAGGCGTTTTGTCCCTGTTGTACAGCTTCAACCGCCGGGCGCCTGGCCGGTTCGGCGGTGCGGCGGACGGCACCGGCTTCGACCAGTCCGTCGAGCGCCTTTTGCATCAGGTCCATCGAGTTGGCGAAGGCGTCTACGGGCATGATGACGCGCTGACGGAAGGTCGGCTTCGGGTTGTTCTTGTCGTCGCGTTCGGTTTCGGAGAGGCTCATGAAGTCGATGCGAACGATCGAGCCTGTGATGGTGATTTCGCCGATGCCGTCAGCGTAGAGTTCGTTGGCCATTGTCGTCTCCATGGGTCAGGGTTGCAGTGCGGTCATGCGGCATGCGCGTGATGCCAAGGTGGAAAAGGGTCGCGGAGCGTATGTGCGAGCTCGGGGTCAAAGGCGGTTTCCGGCCCGACAAGGCAGTCATCCAGTGCCACCCGTATCGACGCTTCGGAAAATCCCACGCCTATGAAGACGAGCTCCTGGCGACGATCGCCCCATACGGGGTCCCAATGACGGTCGAGAAGCGTGCGGAACTGCGGATAACGCGGCCACTGCGCCTGCGGCACGCTCGCCCACCAGAAGCCCTTGGTTTCGGTGCGGCGCTGGGAGCCTGCGATCGACAACAGCCCGATCTGGTCGGGGCGCGTGGCCAACCAGAAATGCCCCTTGGCGCGGATCAGGCCGGGCCAATCCTGCGCCAGAAAATCCTTCAGCAAGGTGGGGTCGAACGGCCGCCGCGCCCGGTAAACGAAGCTCGAAACGCCATACTCCTCGGTTTCGGGAACATGCGAAGCCCAGCCGAACAGCTCCTTGTGCCACAAGGGGTGGCGCTTTGCCTTGGCTTCCTCGAACAGGCCGGTGCCCAAAATTTCCGGGAGCGGCAGGTTGCCGAAATCGGTTTCGATGACGCGCGCATCCGCATTCAGCGCCGCGACGACGCGCCGGACGGACGCACGCGCGGAAGGGCTGATATCCGAAACCTTGTTGATGACGATCACATCGGCGAATTCGATCTGTTCGACAAGCAGATCGGCCAGCGTTCTTGTGTCGTCGCCGTCGCGCAATTGGCCGCGATCGGACAGCAGATCGTCGCTGGAATAGTCCGCCAGCAGGTTTGCCGCGTCGACCACCGTCACCATGGTATCCAGGCGCGCAACATCGCACAGGGCCGCACCGCGCTCGTCGCGGAACGAAAAAGTCGCTGCAATCGGCAAAGGTTCGGCAATGCCTGTGCCTTCGATGAGAAGGTAGTCGAACCGTCCGTCGGACGCGAGGCGTCGAACCTCGCTTAGAAGATCCTCGCGCAGCGTGCAGCAGATGCATCCATTGCTGAGTTCGACCAGCGTTTCATCGGTCCGCGACAGCTTGGCATCGCCATCGCGGATGAGGTCTGCATCGATGTTGACCTCGCTCATATCGTTGACAATGACCGCGACGCGACGCCCCTCTCGATTGCACAATGCATGGTTCAGAAGCGTCGTCTTGCCGGCGCCGAGAAAGCCGGTGAGCACCGTCACCGGCAGTCGTTGGTCTGATCCAGTCTGTAATGGCATCCCCATCCTCTAAGCCGCGAGCTGCGGTCTGAACGCGACGTCCACATAGTAGTTGGTGCTGTTGTAGGAACTCGTCGGGAAAATCCCGCTCGTCCCGTAGGCATAGACCCCGTTGCCGCCGCTGAGCGCGGAGGACAGAGCGCGCAGATTGTCGTTGGAGACATCCGAGGTGAAGAAGTTCCCCGTCGCCGAGTAGGAGCCGTTGGTTGAGTAGGAAACGACGTAGGTCGTATCCGCCTGGATAGCGACGGGCTGCGAGAAACTGACTGTCTGCCACCCGCTGGCGGTCTCGCCCGTGAACGTCGCGCTGGCCATCAAGGTGCCGGTCGAGGTCCAGAGATAGCCAGTGTGCGGTCCGGTGTTGTCGGCGCCCTTATAGAAGCGGATGCCGGTGATCCAGCCTGCGACATCGGCCTGGAACTTCATGCCGAGATTGACCGGATTGGAGTCGTTGACGGAAACAATCGCCGGCGTGCTGTCTTCCGAAAACAGGTTCTGCTCGTCGCCGAATGGAACCACGTCCAGCGACACATTGGCGGAGGAGGTTCCGCCTCGGCCATCGGAGATCGAGTAGGAGAAACTGGCATTGCCTTGGTAGCCGGTCGTCGGCGTAAACGTCACCGTGTTCGACTGCGCATCGAAGACGACCGTGCCGTTCACCGCGTTGCCGACGCCGGTGATGACCAGGGCGTCGCCGTCTGGGTCAGTGTCATTGGCCAATAAGGCCGATGCCTGGATGGAAAACGCCGTGTTGGACGTGGTGGAATACTCGCCATCGCTGCTCGCGACAGGCGCGGTGTTCTGCGCCGCCGGTTCGTAGACGACGTCGACCCAGTAATTCGTCGAATTGTAGCTCGCGTTGGGAAAGCGAGTTCCGGTCCCATAAGCGTAGAGGCCGTTGCCTCCGCTGGAACTGCTGGATGGAGCGGAGAGCGGCCCATTACTGCGGGTGCTGGTGAAATAGTTCTGCGTCGCGGCATAGTAGCCGTTGGAGTGATAGCTTGCGACATAGGTGGTGCCGGCCGAAATCGCGATCGGGTCGGAGAAGGTCACGGTTTGCCAGCCGCTTGCGCTCTCGCTGGTAAAGGTGGCCGTCGCCAATAGTGTACCCGTGCTTGTCCAGAGCGAGCCGGTATGGGTGCCGGTATCCTGCGCGCTCTTGTAGTATCGGATGCCTGTGATCGTGCCTGAGGCCGATGCCGTGAACTTCATGCCGAGCTCGACCGAATTCCGGTCGTTGACCGCGGCAATCGCAGGCGTGTCGGACGGTGAAAACAGGCTGAGCGATGTCGCGGGCGCCCTGACCGTAAGATCGACGGTTGCAGACGCAGTTCCAGTCCCGCCATCGGATATGGTGTAGGTGAAGCTGGCCGGCCCGTTATAGCCGGCGGTCGGCGTGAAGACGACGGTGTTGTTTTGACTGTCGAGGCTGACCGTGCCGTTTGCCGCTCCACCTACGGAGATGATGGTAAGAGCATCGCCATCGGGATCGCTGTCGTTTGCAAGCAGCGTCGTAAAGTTGATGATGCGCGGTGTGTCCTGGATGACGAAAATGCCGTTGTCGTTGTTTGCGATCGGCGCTGTGTTGACCGTCGACTGGTTGAAGACGACATCGACCCAATAGTTGCTCGCCTGGTATGAGGCGTTGGGGAAGCGGGTTCCTGTACCGTAGGCGAACAATCCATTGCCGCCGCTCGACGATGACGATGGCGCCGTGAGCGGTCCGTTGCTGTGGGAGGTGGCGAAATAGTTTGCGTCGGAAACGTATCTGCCTGACGTATGATAAGAGGCGATATAGGTCGTTCCGGCGGTGATCTGGACGGGACTTGCGAATGTCGCGGTCTGCCAGCCGCTCAGCGATTCATTCGAGAACGTCACGGTTCCCAGCAGCGTACCGTTTGCGGTCCAGACCGAGCCGGTATGGGGGCCGGTGTCGCCAACCGCCTTATAGAACCGGATGCCGGTGACTGTCCCGCTGGCCGAAGACACGAACTTCATGCCGAGCTCGACGGATGCGGTTTCTGTATTTCCGGTGTTGCTCGGGCCGTCGCCCGGCTGGAACAGCGTCACGCCGGCGGGGCCATCATCGACCGTCAGGCTGACGGTACCTTCGTCGGTTCCGCCGCGACCGTCCGACAGCGTATAGCTGAAGCTGGCCGGCCCGCTATATCCGGTGTCGGGCGTGAAGATCACATTGCCGGTCTGGCTGTTGAGCGAAACCGTCCCGTTCGACGCATTGCCGACGGCAATGATCGTCAAAGCGTCGCCATTGGGATCGGTGTCGTTGGCTACAAGGCTGGCGATGGAGAGCGCCAAGGTGGTGTTCTTGGTCACGACGAAGCCGCTGTCGTCGGTTGCAACGGGAACCTCGTTCGCTCCGGCGTTGAAGACGACATCAACCCAATAGTTGTTGCCGTTGTAGGTGTTGCCGGGAAATGCTCCAGGTTCCGCACTGTAGGCAAAGACCCCGCCGCCCGGCATCACCTTCAGCGGGCCATTGGAATAGGTCGAGGTGAAATAGCCGTCGTTGATCGAGTAATAGCCGTTGGTATGATAGGATGCGACGTAGGTGGTTCCTGCTGTGATCTGGATCGGGGTCGAAAAGGTTACAGTCTGCCAACCCGACAGCGACTCTCCGGTCGAGGTGCCGGTGGCGAGCAAGGTGCCGTCTTCTTTCCACAAATTGACGACATGTTCGCCGACATTGTAAAAGCCCTTGTAGAAGCGGATGCCTTCGACCGCTCCGCCGGTGGTGGCCTGGAACTTGACGCCGAGTTCGATGCCGTTGCGGTCGAGCTCGGTTTCGGTGGTCGGCGTGGTGCCCATGGTCCACAGGCTGGAGGTGGTCGGCAAGGTCACCGACACCTGCTCTCCGGCCCCGGGCGTCTCGAGATTGAGGCTGTCATCGACAGCCCGCGACATAATCGTGTAGGTCCCGCTGGCCTGTACGACCCAGCTGTAGCTCCAGTTTTCACGACCTGACGCCTTGAACCAGCGCTGTCCGCCGTCCAGCGATATCTCAACACCGGCAATGACACCGCCACCCGCATCCAGGGCCGTTCCCGTGATGGTCACGCGCTGACCTTCGACGAAGCTAGCGCCAAGCGTCGGGGACGTGATGGTGGAGGTCGGCTTGATCGTATCGATTGATTGGGTCGACAACACGAGGCTCGCATCCAGTGTCGTCGGCTGGATGCCCATATCGGCGAACATATTGACCATCGACTGCTGGACATTGCGGTCGGTTGGGGTCGCAGGACCTTCGTGGTTGGAGTTCAGACCCCACGACCAGAAAACGGTGCCGGAACTGAACACCAGCGCGCCGCTTTCGGCCCGATACATGGTCAGGCTGTGGGTGGCGTCGGCGCTGCCGACGCTGGTGCCGTAATCTCTGAGATAGCTGTTCACAGAAACGGTCGACAGCGACATGTTGATCAGGCCGGCGGGCCGGAAACCGTTTTCGACGTCGGAGTTCCACTCATAGCCGAGAATGTTCTGCACCAGGTCGAGGGATTCCCCCTCTTCGAGATCGGCCACGTCGGTGTTGCGCCAGAAGCGCAGGTTGGAAAAGTCGTAGCCGACCGAGATGGTGTCGAGCCGGTAGCCGTCGACGGAGAACATGGTGCCGATCAGCGAGTTTTCAGGTTCCTGGCCGGGATCTGCATAGCGCGGGTCGCGCCAGGTGCCGGTGCCGGTGTCGCTTGGATCGACGCTTGTGCCCCAAGTTTCCTTGTAGCAGACCATCGTGCGGTAAGGCGTACCGCTGCCGTCGATGCTGGTTTCCCAACGCACCTTCCAATAGCAGTCATTGCCGCCCCAGAAGGCAAGGTTGACGCCGGCATCGCGCGCGGCCTCGACATTGGCACGCTGTTCGGCTGACCAATATTCGTCATGGCCGACGGAAAGGAAGGCCTGGTGGTTGAGCAGGTTGCCGCCCGACCGGGCGCTGTCGACGCCGGAAATATAGGATACGTCATAGCCGTTTTGTTCGAGCCATTGAATCGCGGAATGTTCGACGCCAAAGATGAAGTCGTGGGTGCCGCCTACCGGGCTGGTGTTGGTGATGATCGGGCGGTTGTAGCTGACGGCGGAGGCGCGGCCGATGGCGGTCAAGCCGCAACTGCAGTTGGGCGGCATGTAGCCGATCATGTCAGCCGGATCGACGGGCACCTGGCCGTAATACAAGCTGGCGCCGCCCCAGGCGTTGTAAGCCTGCCATGTCGTATCCGCGGTTTGGAACACGACATCGCTTGTCGAGGCGTCGTCGCGCACCACGAAGGGGATGATGCTTTCGCCTTCCGTGCCGTCCTCACGCACGAGCTTGGCGATATAGACGCCCGAGACGGCGTCCTCCGGGATCTGCCAACTCGCGGAGACATCCCAGTTGCCGCAATCGATGAGACCGGTCGACATGTCGACGATCGGATGCGGTTGGACCTGAGCCGAGGTCATCGATTTGTCGATCGAGTCGACCTTGCGCGCGCCGGCGCCGCCATAATAGCCGAGCCGATAGATATCGATGCGATAGTTGGTGGAATCGGTGGCAATCTTGAAATCCACCGTCTGCCCGACATTGGTACTGATTTCGGTGGCGAAGCCCTGGATGTTGCCGTCGCCATCACCTTCCACGCCCCATTCGCTGATGGGGTTGCCTTGCTTGGCGTTTTCGATGGCGATCTTGTTGGGCGTCCCCGTTACGTTGGTCACGGCAGGCGCCGCATCGATAATCGGTTCGCCCGGTTCCCAGCCGGGCGGCGGTATGTTGGTTATCGGTCCGCCTGGCATCTCACTGCCAATCGAATTGATTCCAACCGTAGCGTCGATGATCTCTTCGGCGATTGCGACGTTCGCGGCGAGCAGAGGCGCGATCGGTGGGGTTGCTATGGTCGCAGTCTTCAGAGAGATGCCGGTTGTGCTTGCGCCGCTGTCACTTGCGGCGGATGGCGTGATGCGTTGCCCGGCGAGACCCGGCAGCGAGGACGTCGCGCCCACGGTCCAGGCCGGCAGGCTTGACGCCGCTTGAGGTGCAGCCGGCTCTCCAGCCTGCGGGGCGTAGGCTATCGCCTGCGCCTGAGTGCCCATACCGCTCAGCAAGGAGCTTGTGCTGACAAGGCCCAACGCAAAGGCGGCTTTGCCGGCGAATTGACCGAGGACATCCGAGGGACTGTCCAGCCGGGAGCCGAGAACGCCGCTCCCGCTTTGCTGCGGGTTCTCGCCCGGGGCCACTGCAAGCTGCTTCGACCGCTTGATGCCGGCAGGGATACGCTTGGTCTCAATGATTTCGTGAAAGCGGTGGATGCCGTCCGCGGCCGTGAACATCTCGGCCGACACGCCGGTTGCATTCAAATAATCGTCGTTACGGATATTGATTCTGATCATTTTGCGGCGCCTCGTTTGCCGCTCGATCGAAAACTGACCAAGCTTATCTGAGGCTCGACTTTGCCAGCTTTCCCGCCGCTGCGGACGATGGCAAAGGGTGGTGCAGCGCTGGTTCAAAGTGCGTATGCCGGGAAGCGGTAGTATCCTCCAATCTGACTAGAAGAGTACATTCCAGATCGGCTGTTGTTGAGTTGTTCGCAGCGGCTTCACATGTTGCAAAAGCCGATCCGACACCTGAATTCCACTTTGCACCGCATGTATGTGCCTCGGTCCTTGCGCACTCCTTAGGTTGTCGACTATGGAATCTAACAAAATTCTTTCCTGGTGAAGTCATGATCCATAAGACTGCCTCCGCTCAGTGGCCTATTGGCGGAGGCGAAACGGGCGAGTTGGTGCGCCGGTTCGATTGGTCGACGACGCCGCTCGGCCCCATCAGCCAGTGGCCGCAGAATCTTCGGATCAAGGTCAACTCCATCGTCAACTCTCCCATCCCGCAGGTGCTGATGTGGGGAGACAGCCATGTCATGATCTACAATGACGGCTACATGGAAATTGCGGGCAGCTATCACCCCACCGCACTTGGCGGCACGGTGCCGGGGATCTGGCCCGAAATCTGGGACTGGAACAAAAAAGTTCTGGAGGCGGGGTTCCGAGGCGAAGTCCAGGCTTTCCGCGACCAGACTTTGACATTGAACCGGAACGGCGTTCCCGAAGAGGTCGTCTTCGATCTGTTCTACACCCCTATCTACAATGACGATGGCGGGGTCGATGGGGTTCTTTGCACCGTTCTGGAAAACACTGAAAAGGTCCGTGCAGTCCAGGCGCTTGCGGCCAGCCGCGAGGAATTGAGCCGACTGACCAATGCGCTTCCCATCCTGGTTGGCTTTGTCGATCTCGACCATGTCTATAGGTTCGCGAACCAGGGCTATCTCGAATGGTTCGGCCTGAGGGCCGAGGATATTCTGGGACGACATGTCAAAGACGTCATGGGCGAGGCCTACTACAAAAGGCGACAGCCTTTCATGGCCAAGGCCGCGGCGGGCGAGAATGTTGTCGCCGACCTGGTGATACAGAGACCCGACGGCGAGCCGCGCGCCGCTGAGGTGCGTTACATTCCTCGTCAGACCGCGAGCGGCGAGATCGACGGCATTTATGTGCTGATCATCGACATCGAGGACCGCAAGCGTTCCGAGATCAATCTGCGCAGGAGCAATGGACGGTTCAGAGCCGCGGTCAATGCGGTGCATGGCGTCATCTGGACCAACAGCGCCGACGGGCGCATGCTGGGCGAACAGCCGGCATGGGCGGCGCTGACGGGTCAGTCGCCTGCCGAATATCAGGACTATGGCTGGGCTGACGCCGTGCATCCCGATGACCGTGAGCATTCGGTCGAAAGCTGGGACGCCGCGGTTGCCGCCAAAAGCACATACACCAATGAGCACCGCGTGCGGCGGCATGACGGCGTGTATCGAAATTTCATCATTCGGGCCGTGCCTATTCTCGATGCATCCGGCGAGATCGAAGAATGGGTCGGCGTGCATACCGACATCACCGAGCAGCGCGAGGCTGAACTCACCCTCAAACAGCATGCCACCGATCTGGAACGGCAGGTTCGTCACCGACTGCGGGCCGAAGAGCAACTGCGGCAGTTGAACGAAAGCCTGGAAGTTCGCGTCGAAGCTGAAATCGCCGAACGACGTCTGGCCGAGCGCGCTTTGTTGCAAGCGCAGAAGATGGAATCGATCGGCCAACTGACGGGCGGCGTCGCGCACGACTTCAACAATCTGCTTCAGGTCGTGGCAGGCAATCTCCAATTGCTGGCGAAGGACATCGCCGGCATCGAGCGCGCCGAGCGCCGGGTTTCCAACGCACTTGCCGGCGTCAACCGGGGCGCCAAGCTTGCGAGCCAGTTGCTCGCCTTCGGCCGACGCCAGGCGCTCGAGCCGCGCGTCATCAATATCGGTCGCTTCATCGCCAGCATGGACGATCTCCTGCGCCGTTCGCTGGGAGAGGCGGTCGAGGTCGAGATCATCGCCGGCGGGGGGCTTTGGAATACCTATGCCGATCCTACGCAGGTAGAGAATGCGCTGCTCAATCTCGCCATCAATGCCCGCGACGCCATGGAAGGCTCGGGGAAGTTGACGATCGAGGTTGGCAACGCGTTCCTCGATCAGGAGTATGCGCGCACCCATGCCGAGGTGTCGCCGGGGCAGTATGTCATGCTCGGCGTTACCGACACCGGTTCGGGCATGGCGCCTGATATCCTGGACAAGGTGTTCGAACCGTTCTTTTCGACCAAACCCGAGGGCAAGGGCACGGGGCTTGGGCTGTCTATGGTCTACGGTTTCGTCAAGCAGTCCGGCGGCCATGTGAAAATCTATAGCGAAGTCGGGCAGGGCACGACTGTGAAGGTCTACCTGCCGCGTTCCGTGGCCGACGAAGATCGCGAAGTCGTCGTGCAGGCAGGGCCTGTCGAGGGCGGCACCGAGACGGTTCTGGTGGTCGAGGACGACGAGGACGTGCGCAACACCGTGGTGGAGACTCTCTCCGATCTCGGCTATCGCGTGCTGACCGCCCGCGATGCGCAATCCGGCCTGACGGTGGTGGAAAGCGGCGTCCCCATCGACGTCATCTTCACCGACGTGGTCATGCCTGGCACGCTGAAGAGTGCGGAGATGGCACGGCGCGCCAAGGAGCGCCTGCCTCATCTGGCTGTTCTGTTTACCTCGGGCTACACCGAAAACTCAATCGTGCATGGCGGCAAGCTGGACGCCGGCGTCGAGCTTCTGTCGAAGCCCTATACGCGCGAGGCGCTGGCGCGCCGGCTGCGCCATGTAATCGCCAACCAGAAGCAACTCGCCCAGGCGAGAGCGCCGAGGACTGTGGGGGAGCAGAGCGCTCCAGTCGCCACCGCCTTGCGTGTGCTGGTGGTGGAAGACGATTTTCTCATCCGCGCCAACACCTCGGAAATGTTAAGCGACATCGGGTATTCCGTCGAAGAAGCTTCAGCCGGCATGGAAGCATTGGCGTTGCTTAAGGCCCAGGACATCGACGTGCTGGTCACCGATCTGGGCCTGCCCGATATGAACGGTGGCGAACTTGCCGCCAAGGCAAGGGACATCAGACCACATGTTGGCATCGTCTTTGCTACCGGACAGGATCGAGCACCGGAATCGGCACCGCGTGACGCGGTGCTCCTGACCAAGCCCTATGGCGAGGACGACCTCAAAAAAGCGATAGAGCAGGCGCGAGCTTCGTTAGTCTAGACCAGCGGCAAGCCAAGTGCTGCCATCTTCTTTCAGGCAGCATTTATTTCGAGCACTTCGTCACCGGCTCAGCCCTCACTCCGTTTGAAAGTGCGTCAGTCCTGCTTGACTTGCGGAGTGCCGCGTTTTTCGTCGGAGAGCTGCCGGCGCCAGCCATCGGGATCTCGAAGATCGGCTGGTTGTCGCCCGGCAGCTGCAGTTCCGCGGAACCGCCGTGGTGCTCCGTCCAGGTCAGCAGCTTGAAGCCCATCTTCTGATAGAACTCGACATATTGCTTCACGTCGCGGACGATGATTCGATATGGTCGATACCAACGATCATTTCAGTTCACCTCTTCTATGTTATCTCTATGCGGCCCGGCTCAGGACACGCGGACCTTGAGTTCGCCGACACCTTCCACGAAGGCGTGCATCAGGTTGCCAGGCTGGATTCCGCCGACGCCCCCGGGGGTGCCCGAAAAGATCAGGTCGCCCGGCGCGAGCACGAACAGGCCGGACAGGTAGGCGATGATTTCGGGCGTCTTCCAGATCATCTGGTTGAGGTCGCCAGTCTGACGGCGCGTGCCATCGACGTCGACCCATATCTCTCCAGCCGAAGGGTGCCCGATTTTGGAGGCCGGAACGATGGCGCTGCAGGGCGCGGAATGTTCGAAGGCCTTGCCGATTTCCCAGGGCCGGCGCAGGTCCTTGGCTTCACCCTGCAGGTCGCGGCGGGTCATATCGAGACCAACCGCGTATCCGAACACGTGGTCGAGAGCGTTTTCCTGCGAGATGTCCTTGCCGCCAGTGCCGATTGCAATGACCATCTCGACTTCGAAATGGACATCGTTCGATTTGGGAGGGTAGGGAAAATCATTCCCCGCCAGTAGAATGTTGTCGGCGTTTTTCTGGAAGAAAAAGGGCGGCTCCTTCGACGGATCGTGGCCCATCTCGACGGCATGGGCGGCAAAGTTGCGGCCTACGCAATAGATGCGTCGCACGGGGAAAAGCTTGTCGCTGCCCTCGACCGGAACGGTCGTCAGCGCCGGGACGCTGAAGACGTACTGGCTGTCGGCATGCCCATCACGAGCCACTTGTGCATTCACCTTCGATCTCCGTCGCTGTGGATTTTGAACCAATCTTGACCAATTTATCAATAGTCGCAAGCGGTTTTATCGATTGGCACGATTTATTTGTTCCGCGCGGTTTGACGAGATATTTGAGGCCTGCGAAATTGTGCTAATGAAAAATTGGATCGAAAGACTTGTCGGACCAGCGCCGGCATATCACTAGACGAGGTTGGCCTTGAACGCGCCTGACAAAATTGTGACGAGTGAGTGGGATTTGTCCGTCAGAGACGAAGGTCGTGCCGCTTTTACGCAATTACAGGCCTTTTTAGCTCAGTTGGAGCCGAACGATCATGGTCGTCTGCCGGCGGAGCGCGAGCTCTGCGAAATCCTTGGCGTCTCCAGAGGCGCGCTGCGCAAGGCACTGGCGATTGCTGAATCAGAGGGACGGATCTGGCGTCACGTTGGCAAGGGGACTTTCCTTGGTTCCAAACCGGTCCACGACCTATCGGAGGTTTCCGCCGTCGCCAATTATGCAAGTCCGGCAGAAGTTCTTCGGGCCCGGGCGATGTTAGAGCCTTCGCTTTGTCGTGAGGCTGCAATCAATGCGTCGGCAGCCGACCTCGTCGAATTGCGGCTCAGCGCCAAGCGCGGCCGCGAGGCGGATACGTGGCGGCGCTATGAGAACTGGGACAATCGCTTTCACCGCGCCATCGCCAATGCGACGCAGAACAAGGTCCTGATCATGATCTTCGACAGCCTGAACAATGTCAGGCGCACCGTGGCGTGGGGACGGCGGCGCGACGGCGGGGCGGCTCCGGCTCCCAACCATCACAGCTTCATCGAGCATGACGAGATCATCCGCGCCATCGCCGACCGGGATGGCGATGCGGCGGAGGCGGCTATGCGCAAGCACATCGACTCGGTGACCCGAAAGATGATGGAAGGCAACCGCGAAGCGAACTGACCTGCGCGTTGGCAGATGCCGCAGCGCAAAGGTCGCCCAGAAAGTATTACTGTTTGCCGTATCCGCCTGGGCTTGGGGTGGTGACGATAACCGCGTCGCCGGGCTCAAGTACGGTTTGATCGCAGGCCTTCAGCGTGTCCACAGTTCCGTTCGTCCGGCGCACCTCGGTGCTTCCCCGCTCGCCGTCGCCCCCGCCATCCAGACCTTGTGGCGGCCGCGACCGGTGGGAGGAGAGGATTGCGCATTCCATCTGTTCGAGGAAGCGGATTGTGCGGCGTGTGCCATCACCTGCCCTGAACCCTCCCTTGCCGCCAGAGCCTTCGCGAATGTGAAAATCCTCAAGCAGCACGGGAAAGCGGAGTTCGAGGATTTCCGGGTCGGTCAGCCGTGAATTGGTCATGTGGGTGTGCACGCCGGATGTGCCGGCAAAGCCGCGCCCGTCATTCATGCGTCCTGCCGGCGAGCCTGAGCAGATCGTCTCGTAATACTGATATTGCGCGTTGCCGAAGGTAAGGTTGTTCATCGTGCCTTGCGCATTGGCGAGCGCGCCCATAGCCGAAAACAGCGCGTTGGTGACGTGCTGCGAGGTCTCGACATTGCCCGCAACCACGGCCGCCGGATAGGTAGGCTTCAGCATGCAGCCGTCGGGGATGACGATGTTGATCGGCCGCAGGCACCCGGCATTCATCGGGATCATGTCCTCAACCATGACTCGAAAAGCATAGAGCACTGCCGCGCGCGCCACCGGTTCGGGCGCGTTGAAATTGTTCTTCATCACCGGCGAGGTGCCGGTGAAATCGACGGTCGCCTCGCGTTTGTCGCGGTCTACCGTAATGCGCACTTTGATAACTTGGCCTGTATCGGTGGGGTATTCGCAGGCGCTGTCATCCGGCAATAGATCGAGCACACGTCGCACGCTTTCGGCGGCGTTGTCCTGTACATGGCCCATATAGGCCTCGACCACGTCGAGCCCGAAATGAGAAACCATCTTGCGCAGTTCGGCCACGCCCTTTTCGTTGGCAGCAATCTGCGCCTTCAGATCAGCCACATTCTGCTGGGGGTTGCGGGCGGGGTAGGGGTGGTCGGTCAGAAGCTCGTGCAGTTCCGTCTCGCGGAACCGGCCTTGCGTCACGAGGTGGAAATTATCGAACAGCACGCCTTCCTCGTCCACCGTGGTAGCCAGCGGTGTCATCGATCCGGGCGCTGTGCCGCCGATATCGGCGTGGTGTCCGCGCGAGGCGACGTAGAACAGGATGCGCGGTTTCTCCCCCCTTGAGGGGGAGAAAACGTCGCGTTCCTCGAACACCGGAGTCACCACCGTGATGTCCGGCAGGTGCGTTCCGCCATTGTAAGGCGCGTTGAGCGCAAACACGTCGCCGGGACGGATGTTGCCCTCGTTCTGGCGGATCACCGCCTCGACCGAGCGGTCCATAGATCCCAGATGCACCGGCATGTGCGGCGCATTTGCCACCAGCGCGCCGGTGCGGTCGAAGACGGCGCAAGAGAAATCGAGCCGTTCCTTGATGTTGACCGACGAAGCCGTGTTCTGCAGCGTCACGCCCATCTGCTCGGCGATCGACATGAACAGGTTGTTGAAGACCTCCAGCATCACCGGATCGGCTGCGGTGCCGAGCGCGGCCTGCCGGCGCTTCTTTTCCGTACGCCGCAGCAGCACATGATCCTTGGCGGTGATCTCCGCACCCCACCCGGGTTCCACGACGATGGTCTGGTGGCTTTCGATGATCAGAGCGGGGCCGGCGATCCGGTGGCCGGGTTTCAGCGTCGCGCGGCGATGGATCGCGGCATCGCGCCATTCGCCGCCGCAAAACAGCGGCCGCGTTTCAGGTGTCGCGCCGGCCGCTGCCGCTTCCAGAGGTTGATCGGTTTCATCCCGGCCGGCGATGCGGCCGTCCTGGCCCTGAACCTCGACCGTTTCGATGATCAGCGGCTTGTCGGGATAGATGAAGCCGAATTGCGCTTTGTGCGCGGCTTCGAACGTTTCACGCGCCTCGACGATCGACCGCGCTGCGAAGTTGACCGGCAGCGTTGTGTCGGTGCCGTCATAGCGGATATGCAGGATCGGCCGCCAACTTACAGCATCCTCAGGCACGCCCTGGGCGTCGAGTTCGGCGAAGACGGCATCGCATAAGATGTTGATTGCATCGCTAATCGGCTCGACGGTATTGTCGCTCAGCGGCTGGATAACGCCTTGCTGACGAGAAGCGAACACACCCGACATGCCGATGCCGTAAGCCGACAGCAGCCCGGAAAAGGGGTGTATCAGCACCGCTTCCATGCCAAGCGCATCTGCGACCAAACAGGCATGCTGACCGCCCGCGCCGCCAAAGCAGTTGAGGAGATAACCAGTGACATCGTAGCCGCGCTGTACGGAAATCTTCTTGATCGCATTGGCCATGTTCTCGACGGCAATGGTGATGAAGCCCTCGGCGACGTTTTCCGGGCTGCGACCGTCGCCGATCTCTGCGGCAAGCGCTTCGAAGCGTTCGCGCACGACGGCCCGGTCCAGAGGTTGGTTCTGGTCGGGTCCGAAAATCACTGGGAAGAAATCCGGCTGCAACTTGCCAAGCATCACATTGGCGTCGGTCACCGCTAACCGCCCACCCCGGCGGTAGCAGGCTGGACCGGGGTTTGCGCCGGCAGAATCGGGGCCTGTCCTGAACCGGCCGGCCTCGTAATGCAGGATCGATCCGCCGCCGGCTGCGACGGTGTGAATGCGCATCATCGGCGCCCGCACCCGCACACCGGCAACCTCTGTGTCGAACGCGCGCTCATATTCGCCATCGTAATGCGCGACATCGGTCGATGTGCCGCCCATGTCGAAGCCGATGACACGCTCGAAGCCGGCCAGCCTCGCCGTCTCCACCATGCCGACGACGCCGCCGGCTGGGCCGGACAGTAGAGCGTCCTTACCTTTGAACAGGTCCGCGGCCGTCAGCCCCCCGGATGACATCATGAACAGCAGACGCGGCTGGTCACCCTCTCCCTTGTGGGGAGGGTTGGCGCGACCTTCCCACATCGCGGAGGCAGCGGCTTGGGCAATCCCCAACTCCCCCGCGACCTGTTCCACATAGCGACCGAGGATCGGCGACAGATAGGCGTCGACCACCGTCGTATCGCCCCGTCCGACCAGCTTGATCAGCGGCGAAACTTCATGGCTGACGGACACTTGTCCGAAGCCGAGCGTCCGGCAGAGTTCGGCCATCGCTACTTCATGCTCCGGATATTTCCAGGAGTGCATGAAGACGATCGCCACCGCATCGATGCCGTCGGCCTTGGCGCGTTCGATTTCAGTTTTTGCAGTGTCACGGTCGAGCGCGATCTCAACGGTGCCGTTGACACGGACGCGCTCCTCAACTTCCACCACACGTTCATAAATTTGCTCCGGAAGGATGATTTCCTTGGCAAAAATGTCTGGCCGTGCCTGGTAGGCGATGCGCAGCGCATCGCGGAACCCCTTGCTGATGAGAAGCAAGACCCGGTCGCCCTTGCGCTCCAGAAGCGCGTTCGTGGCCACCGTCGTGCCCATCTTCACGGTGTCGATCAGGCCGCCGGGAATCGGAGCGCCAGGCTCCACGCCGAGCAGCGTGCGGATACCGTGGATGGCGGCATCGCGATAGGCCTCAGGGTTTTCCGACAAGAGCTTGCACGGATGCAGCCTGCCATCCGGATCCCTGCCGATGACATCGGTGAAGGTGCCGCCGCGGTCGATCCAGAAGTCCCATTTGCCAGCCATGTCGGAACACCCTGTTCGAATGCGGTATCGTCGTCTCAGGTGATTTATCCCCAGCGCTTTGTCAACAAAGGGCGCTCACGAGGGAGACAGCTGGGCTCCGATATTCGGGCATAAGAGCGGTTCCGCTGATCGGGATTTAGACTGTCGGGTCCTTCTCCGGCTGCCGCGTGAACGACTGCACGGTCGCGAATTCCTTGACGTCGCGCGCGATTTCGATAGGGCTCGAGACGTAGTGGAAAAGCGCTTCGGCCACAGACAGCAGCGCGTCGATATGGATGCGCTCATAGCCATGCGAGGCATCGATGCCGAAGGTGATCAGTGCGGTGCGGATGTCGTGACCGGCCTCGATGGCGGCGGCGGCATCGCTGCGATAGTAGCGGAAGATGTCCTTCTGGTAGGGGATGTCCTTTTCCATGCAAAGTTCGGCCAGTTTCCGCGTCAGGTGATAGTCGAACGGGCCGGACTCGTCGGCCATGCAGATGGTCGCGCCGAATTCGGACGAATTCTGGCCCGGTGCACTGGTGCCGTTGTCGACGGCGACGAGCGAGGCGACTTCGGGCAGGATAACCGAGGAAGCGCCCACACCGACTTCCTCGGCCACGGTGAACAGCCAATGGATGTCGACGGGAGCTGTAGATTGTTCCCGTTGGAACGCTTCGATTGTGGCGAGCATGATAGCCACGCCCGCCTTGTCGTCGAGATGACGTGCGTTGATGAAGCCGTTGTCGAGGAATTCCGGCTGCGGATCGACAGCGACGACGTCGCCAATCTCGATGCCGAGCGCCCCGGTATCCCTCTTGCTGCCGGTTATGGCGTCGATGCGCAGCTCTACATGCTCCCAACCGGTGGGCTGGGTGTCGACTTCCTCGTTGAAGGTATGGCCTGATGCCTTCAGGGGCAGAATGGTGCCGCGATGGATGTCGCCCGTCCCATAGATCGTCACGCGTGCGCCTTCGGCAAAACGGGCCGACCAGTTTCCGATCGACACAAGCGATAGCCGCCCGTTCTCCTTGATCGCCTTCACCTGTGCGCCGAGCGTGTCGACATGGGAGACGATGGCGCGCGCGCCTTGGCGGCGGCCGCCCTGACTGATGGCGCGGATAGCTCCACGGCGGGTCAGCTGCGGCTTGAGGCCAAGCCGCTCCAACTCCCGGCTGCAGTAGCGGACAACATTGTCGGTGAAACCGGTCGGGCTGTCGATCGCCAGCAGCGCTTGGAGCCGGTCCCTGAGATAATCCGCGTCGATCACCGTCTTCATCGCGGCAACTCCTCGCCTTTCAGCTGGCCGTTGTGGTCACGCACGCGCGACAGCGGAAACAGCAGGTCGATGAAACGTTCCGCCGTCGGCTGCGGCTCGTGATTGGCGAGGCCGGGCCGTTCATTGGCTTCGATGAAGACATAGTCGGGCTCGGACGGCGATTTTACCATCAAATCGATGCCGGTGACCGGAATGTCGATGGCGCGCGCCGCCCGGCATGCGGCCTCGACCAGGGTGGGATGAACGACGTCTGTCGCGTCGTGGATCGAGCCGCCGGTGTGCAGGTTGGCCGTTCGGCGCACCATCAACTGCTGTCCGGCCTCGGGCACGCTGTCGAGATCCATGCCCGCATCCGCCAGACAGCGCAGGGTCTCGCGGTCAACAGGGATGCTGCTTTCGCCACCGGTTGCCTCGGCGCGCCGCCGGGACTGCTTTTCGATGAGCGTACCGACCGTGCTCGACCCGTCGCCGACAATATGCGGCGGGCGGCGAATGGCTGCGGCTACCACCTTGTGATCAATGACCACGAGCCGCAGATCCTGGCCCTCGAAGAAGGATTCCAACAACACGCGGTCGCATACCGTCCGCGCTTCGCCGATGGCGCTCTCGACCTCGGCGATGTCGCTCAGCCCAACGGAAATGCCGCGCCCCTGTTCACCGCGCGCCGGCTTGACCACCACGCTGCCATGCTTTTCGACGAAGGCCCAGACGGCCGCTGGATCGTCGGCGACGATCTGCTCGGGCACATTGAGTCCAGCTTTCGAGACGACGCGCCGGGTGACGGATTTGTCGTCGCAGATTGAGACGGCGACGCCGGAGGTGAGTTCCGACAGACTTTCGCGGCAGTGCACGGAGCGCCCGCCATAGGAGAGACGAAAGAAGCCGGCAGCGGCATCGGTGATATCGACGCGGATGCCGCGCCGCCGCGCCTCGTCGACCAGAAGCCGTGCATAGGGGTTGAGTTCGTCGTAGCTATCGATGGGGGCCGCGAAGAATTTCTCGTTGATCGGGTTCTTGCGCTTGACGGCGAAGACCGGCACGCGGCGAAAGCCGATCTTTTCGTAAAGCCCGATTGCCTGCTCGTTGTCGTGCAGAACCGAAAGGTCGAGATAGGCCGCGCCCCGCGCCTGGAAATGTTCGGCCAGACGCCGCACGAGCATTTCACCGATGCCGGGATGGCGCGCCTGGGTAGCCACAGCCAGGCACCACAGTGAAGAGCCGCGCTCCTCGTCTTGGAAGAGGCGGTTGTGGTCGATGCCGGTGACGGTGCCGATGATCTCGCCGGTCGATTCTTCTTCCGCGACGAAATAAGTCAGCGAGCGGCTGTCGCGCTTGGACCAGAAAAACTCTGGCGAGACCGGCACCATGCCGCGCGTGGCATAGATCGTGTTGACCGCCTTGGCATCTTCCTCGGAAGCAAGCCGCCGAATGAAGAAGTTCTTCGTCCGTCGCCGGCTGGCACGATAGGTCGACAGGTCGAGCCGATAGGTATGCGAGGGATCGAGGAAGATTTCCTGCGGCGCCTGCGTCAACAGTACATGCGGATCACGCACGTAAAAGGCGATGTCGCGCTGCCCGAGCTCCTCGCTGCGGAGGGTTTCTACCAGTTCGGCATTGTCGCGGAAAGTCTGCGAAAACAGGAGCCGGCCCCAACCACAATCGAGCACCACCGGCTTGCGTTCAAGATCGGCGGCGGGCCGGGTCTCGATCGGTTCCTGCATGGAGTGTACACGTAGCCGGCGCAGACGATGATCGAGCGCGCGATCGTTTCGCACGCCCGTCACCTTTCGGTTCACCGTTTTGACTGATGTCATGGTGCTATACCCCCTGCGCCTGCAGCCAGAGCTCAAGCAGCCCGACCTGCCAGAGCTCGGAGCCGCGCAGCGGCGTGATGTGCTCCGACGGTGCCTTGAAGAGTTGGTCGAGATAGTTCTCGTCGAACAGCCCGCGCTCGCGCGCGGCTTTCGAGGTCAGCGCGTCGCGCACCATATCGAGATAGGGACCATCGACATATTTGAGCTGCGGGACGGGGAAGTAGCCCTTGGGACGGTCGATGACGTCATGCGGCACGACGAGACGGGCGGCATCTTTGAGCACGCCCTTGCCGCCATCCTTGAGCTTGTGTTCCGGCGGGATTCGGGCAGCGAGTTCAACAAGCTCATGGTCGAGGAATGGAACGCGCGCTTCCAGACCCCAGGCCATGGTCATGTTGTCGACGCGCTTGACCGGATCGTCCACCAGCATCACGTTGGTGTCGAGCCGCAGTGCGCGGTCGACATTGGTATCCGCTCCGGCGCGCATCAGTTCGCCGGCAACGAAGTCGCCGCTGTGATCGACGCCGTTGATCCAATCGGCGCCAAGCTGGCGCTTCAGCGTTTCGTGCGAGCGGTCAAAGAAGACCCGGCTGTAGTCGCCGACCACGTCGTTGGAGTTTTCCAGGGGCGGATACCAGTGATATCCGCCGAACACCTCGTCGGCGCCCTGGCCGGATTGCACCACCTTGATGTGCTTCGACACCTCCTTGGACAGCAGGTAGAAGCCGACATTGTCGTAGGAAACCATGGGTTCCGACATCGCCGCGATCGTGCCGGGCAGGGCTTCCATGAGGTTGGCAGATGGCACGAAGATCTGGTGATGGTCGGTGCCATATTCTCTGGCGATAAGGTCGGAATAGTGGAACTCATCGCCTTTTTCGCCATTCGCTTCCTCGAAGCCCACCGAGAAGGTCTTGAGATCGGCTTGGCCGGCCTCGGCCAGAAGGCCGACGATCAGGCTGGAATCGACACCGCCCGACAACAGCACGCCGACTGGAACGTCAGCGACCATGCGGCGCTTGACAGCCGTGCGGAGCATGTCGAGCACACGGTCTCGCCATTCCTCGGCTGACACGTCCTTGTCGGCGGGATCGCGGGCATAGGCCGGGTCCCAATAGCGTTTGTCGGTGTGGCGGCCGTCGCGGTCGATGATCCGGATCGTGGCCGGTGGCAGCTTGCGCACGCCCTTGATAATGGTGCGCGGCGGCGGAACGACGGCGTGGAACGACATGTAGTGATGCAGCGCGACCTCGTCGATCGACGTGTCGATGCCGCCGGCCGCCAGCAGCGCGGGCAGCGATGAGGCGAACCGCAAGGTCTTGCCGGTTTCCGCGAGGTAGAGCGGCTTGATGCCGAAACGGTCGCGGGCCATGACAATGCGGCCGGTGTCGCGTTCCTGGATGACGAAGGCGAACATGCCAAGGAAGCGCTCCACGCACCGTTCGCCCCAGCAATGCCAAGCCTTGAGGATGACTTCTGTGTCGCCATGCGAGAAGAAGCTGTAGCCCTGCGCTTCGAGTTCCGAGCGCAACTCGGGATAGTTGTAGATGCAGCCGTTGAAAGCGATCGTCAGCCCTAGGGCCGAATCCACCATGGGCTGCTGCGCCTTGTCGGACAGGTCGATGATGCGCAGGCGGCGGTGGCCGAAACCTGCGTTGCCGTGGGAGACGATCCCCTCGCCATCGGGGCCGCGCGGCGCCAAGGTTTCCAGCATGGTTGAGATTTTGGCAGCGGATGGTGTGCTGCCGTCAAAGGTGATTTCGCCACAAATGCCGCACATAAGCGGATCCAGATCCTCCGTTGATTGTTGTCGATCGGGTGAAGTACCCTAGATAGGTAGAGTACAAATGATTTGAAGCCTAACAATGGCGAGGAGGCCATTTCGTTCCCCGTGACCGACACAATTACTGCTGAGGAAACCCGAGATCTGCTGAAATCGCTTCGGCGCATCGCGCGCGCAAGCGATCTGCAATCTCATGCGCTGAAGAGCCAGCACGGCTTGACCGGGCCGCAACTGGTCATCGTCATGGCGGTAAGCGAACTGTCAGAGGTTACGACAAAAGCTTTGGCCGACCATGCCGATCTCAGCCCGGCAACCGTCGTTACCGTGCTCGACAATCTCGAGCAGCATGGCGTCGTCGAGCGCTACCGCTCCGCTGCCGACCGTCGCATTGTCTACACCAGGCTTACGCAGAAGGGCAGGGATATGGTCGCGCACACGCCGAGCGTGTTCGGTGAAAAATTCGCTCACCGGTTCGCATCGCTGTCGCCGGCACGCCGCCGCGAGCTCATTACGAGCGTGGCCGAACTTGCCGAACTCATGGCGCCGTCGTCGTAGAGCACATTAGGGTCAAACAACGAGCAGGCATCGGCATGCGATGCCTGCCCGGACAACGGCCTTACGGCGCGGCGGTAAGGGTAACTTGAACGACGCCGGTTGCAATGTTTAGGCCGGTCGAACCCTCGACGGAGATTGGCTGCAGCGAAAACGCTTTGCCCGTTCCGCCCACAAGCACATTGGCACCGGCACCAACGCCCACTGCTGCTTCCGCGCCAACGCCGGCATATTGGCCGGTGAGCGCGCCCTTTGCGGCGACGCCCTCAGTGGCTGCCGCGACACCCCAGACCAAGTGGCTCTGATTGATCGTGCCGATCTCGATGCCGAATTCATCGATGCTACCGGTGTAGGATTCGGTCTGGCCGCCATTCTGCGTGAAGGTGCAGGTCAATGTCTGCTTACGTTCGAGGATGAGACCGATGCCTTCCGATACATCGCAGGACAGCAGTCCGATCTGCGGCATCGGCTGCGCCGAGGCAGCCGAAGACATCAGCATCACAGAAAGGGCCGCGGCCGTCGGCGCGAGAAAGCCGATCGAAAACTTCGCTAAAGTGGTCACGTCGGATATCCTTCAAGCAGGATTGAAAAAACAACGGGTGCTTCTAGCCCGCGTGAATCAGCGAGCTCTATGCGACATTAGCGAAATTTGCTTGATCATGCAGTCTACCACAGCATGGTTTGGCGGTGGTTGCAGGCAGCGGCCCGACATAGATTGGCAAACCCACCGAGCCAAAGGTAGCAAGCGGTTTGCTCGGAGTCGCCTTAAAACGTCAATGTCGGCCGTTCCATCCTCGAGAAATGGACCGACTTCCGCGCCGTGGGCTCGTACATTCTGGAAGAGGGCATATCGCGCGCCAACAAATCGGAAAGAACTTGCGCGGTCTTCTGCAGCAGCATCCTGACCTCAGCTTCTTCGAAGTGCTGGATGTTGTCGGCGGTATGTCGAAGAGTTGAAACGAGCTCGACGCCTCGAGCATGCAGCTCAGCCATGATCGTTTTCCTTTAGGAAACACAATCATGCAAATTGTGGCGGGGAAGTCCAGTGTCTAGACACGAAACCCTTAAGAAGATCGAAACATTCGGCTGGAGCCTTCGTCTTTTTTCCGGTCCGGACACCATTTGGTGAATTTGGTGGAGGCCACCAGCATCACGATGCCTGCGCATAGTACCTTAGCTGGGTGATTTCGCGGACGTAAAGCAGCGCCAGTTCGATCAGAGGATCGCCACGAATGCCGCAGTCCGTGCCGCCGTGATGACGACGCTGGTGCGATAAAGATTGGGCTTGTTTAGGGGCAAAACCAGGATCGCCACCTGTGGTAAAAAGAAGATACGTTAAGTTTCCTTTGTTGACCGTTATGGTCCTATAAAAAGAATACCTCGCAACTCCGATACACCCGAATTTTTCCGTTGAGGTGCTGTCATCTTCATGGAATTTTTAGCGAGACAGCGGAATCACAGACAATCTCATCAATTCGCGACGGGGCGGGCGCAGAGCGTTCGATAGCTGATGTTAAAAATGGCATTTCTGCTTATCGGACCTGCGGCCTTTCGCTCGCGTTGGTATGTGCTGCTCGTTCTAGGCGCAGCACTGATCACGCTGGCGCTTTTGATGATCATAGGCATTTCCGAACGAGTCAGTTTTGTTACCGTCGAAGCGCTCGGGCTGATCTTCGTGCTCAACGGCCTTTTGTCCTTCTTGCCGCTTCTGGTGCCCGAACTCGACCGCAAGGCACGTATCCTGACCCTGCTGAAGGCGATTGGCCTGATCATCATCGGTGTTCTCATCATCGGCTATCCATTCCGGACCGACATCGGCATTGCCATGCTGTTCGCATTGGCCTTCTTGCTCGATGGGGCAGGCCGTATCGCCACCGCTGTCATCGTTCGTTTCCCACGCTGGCGGATGGGGGTTTTTTACGGCACCGTCGAACTGATGCTTGCCGTCCTCGTCATCACCGAATGGCCGCTGCCACGCGAAAAGAACATCATCTTCTGTATCAGCCTGTTCCTGGCGTTGTCTGGATGGCTGCTCGTGCGCATGTCGCTGATGCTGAGGACGCTTGAAAGCGAAGTCGCAATCCTCAATCTGCCACTGTTCGCCGGTCGCGGCTGGTATGACAATGCACCCGTGTTGATCGATACTGGCGAAGAGGTAAAGGTCGAAAACCCACTCACCGTCCATGTCTGGACGCCCGTCGGATCGGCCGAGGAGCCGGCGCGCCGGCTCCTGATCGACCGATACGTTGCCGCCGTCGACAAAAACGGTGTGATTTCCACAGGCCATGCCGCTATGGAAATGCTGCCCGACGTCTATATCAGTCACTATCCGAAGAAGGAGCTCGAACGCTCCGAGCAGGACTTCATCAATTCTCTACGCGGGACTTCGGAAAACGATCTCCACGGTCGTTTCCAGCCATCCTATGCATGGGAGTCGGATTGGTGGTGCGATGCCGACGTCAACATCGATTTCTGGAACTACAATCCAAGGCGCCTGCGGGCGTTCTGGGCCGGATACAGGCAGGACAACACCTACAATCTGACCAATCGCAATTGTTCCGTTGTGGTCGCCGCAGCACTCAACGCGGCTTTGGAAGGCTCGCTGGCTGGCAAGACGCCATGGCTTCGGCTGATCCGCCTGCTCATCAACCCCGACCTCTGGGTGGCCGCGATGATCAGCAACCGGGCCAATTCTGCGACCTGGACGCCCGGTCTGGTGGTCGACTATGCCCGGACCATGGCGCGGATCGTCGAAGCGCGCGATGTCAGTTGGACAAAGCGGTTCAGAGGGTTCCTGCGCCGCTTCCGTCCGCGTGTGGGCCAAAGCAGCGATACACCCCAGGAAGTGTGAGGGTTACCTCGGCCGCGCCGCGACCAGCAAGCCGTAGCACAATCCGGGCGGCACGACGGCGCAGGCAAGGTCATCCAGAATCCCGACAAGGCTGGAGTGGGTAACGGCACTTTCCGGCAGAAGGCTCTCGCCGGTTAGTTGCTCTACCGTGAAACCCGCCGCCGTGAGATCGTCGCGAATTTCTGTCTCGGTGAACAGATGATAGAACAGAGCGATGTCGTTTCCGCCAACCGAACGCCGATAGCGGATGTCGCCGGGTTCCAGTTCGCCGCGTTCCACCATCGGGCGGCATTCGGCTTGCTGCTCGCGCATGCGTCTGAATGCGTTGGGTACGCCCAGCACAAGCGTCCCAGCTGGTTTTAAAGCACGGCGCATATCGATGAGTGCCTCGAGCCGCCTGCTTCTGCCTGCGATGTGGCCGAGCACGCCGAAACCCAGCAGCGCAACGTCGTAGCTGCCGCTTTCGACCTCGCGGGTGTAGGCCGCATCGCCAACGTCGCAAACGGTCACCTTGGCGCCCAGACCCTCGCTTTGGGCGGCCGAGGTAAGGTGACTGCGCGCGACCGCGCTGATGTCGACGGCGAGAACATCTGCGTCATGGCTCTTTGCCAGTGCGAAGCAGTAGCGGCCTTCGCCCGCGCCGTAGTCGAGCAGCCGCCCTCCCTTGGGAAGAGCCGCGGACAAAAGGCGCAAACATCGCCGGTTCGGTTTGGGATAGCGCGAGACATAAAGGCCGGAGGCAAAGTAAGCGTCGTAGCTTCGACGCATTTCGTTGCGGCCAAGGGCGGCGCTCGGCACACTTTCCGTCTGCTTCATGTCGCGATTGCCATTATTCTTCATCGGTCAGTGATCGAAATGCAGGCGCAGGAAGGCGCCGCCGCCGGAGGGCAGGGCGCCGCATTTCAGACCGTCAGCCAGCCGATGGATCAGAACTTGCGAGACACTGGCGATGGCCGCGTCGATGCCTTCGTCATTGTCGGCGTCGAGGATCGAGGCAAGGTCCGGCATGGCGCCCGGCCCGAGCGGCAAGGGCGATCCGGTGTGCCGCAACTCGATGTTGAAGTTCAACTCGTCGAAGTGGCCCACAACCGAAGTCACCTTATGCACGCCGGTCGACTGGATTGCCTCGATAGCTTCGACGGAGGCTTGCGCGGCTCGCTGTACGACGTCGCGTCGCGCTGCCCAGGCACCGCCCATGCGCTCGATGAAGTCTGTGACCTGAATGGCGATGGGGTGGCCGTTCGGCTCGATCTGTTGAAGCTGCGTCTTTTTGATCCCGATGCGAAACAGGAGATTGAGGACGATCGCCAGCACCCCGGTGACGATGAAGCCGCTGCCGAGCAAGTGGCGCAGCGAAGGCGGTATGCGTTCGGCCAGACCCGGCAGCAGCATGATGGCAACGCCGCCCGCCATGGAGATGCCGACGATGAACATGCCGCGCGTGTCGAATTTACGCTCGGCAATTAGATCGATGCCGGCTGCAATGAGGAAGGCTGCCGCATACATTTCGATGGCGCCGATCACCGGGGTGGGGATCAGCGTCAGGGCCATTGTCGCCTGCGGCAGAAAGGCGATGAATAGAAGCATCGCCGCGGCCACGAGGCCGGCATAACGCGTGGTGGTGCGGCTGGCGTGGCAAAGACCGATATTGGCCGACGAGGTGGCCGTACTCATGCCGCCCAGCAGACCACCGAGCGCATCGCCTATGCCGCCGGCAAGAATGCCGCGCCCGGCTTGCTTCATGTCCGGCCTGCGCCAGTCGGCGTCGTCCATCTTGTCCATCAGGATGAAGCTGCCAATGGAATCTATCTCTACCAGTGCCGCAACGAAGGCAGCAGCGATCAATGCGCTGATCGGGATATTGAAGACCGGGGTCGCAATGCTGGGCAAATCGACGATGGGTGCGCTCATCAGCGCCTGGCCACCGGAAAGCTCTCCAAGGAAAAACGCCGCAATGACGCCACCGCCAATGCCGATCAGGAGAGAAAACAGCTGCAGGCTGCGGTTGCCCCAAACCGAGGTCGCCACGATCAGCCCAAGCGTGATGCCGGCGATAATCATGCTGTTGGGGTCGAGCGTCATGTCTTCGCTCAAGCCGGTGGAATGTGCGAACGCGCCTTCGACAAGGGACATGCCTCCGATCAGCACGATGAGACCGGCAACGATGGGAGGAAACAGGCCCCGAAGTCGCGGTGTGAGCGGCGCCAGGATCAGCGACACGATGGCGCAAAGAATGGTCACCACCCCCACGCCGCCGGGGCCTGTCTCGATGAATATCGGTGCAATCTGTGGGATGAGAATCGCAGTTGGGATGTGGACGATCAGCGCACCGGAACCGAGCTTTCCGCCCCAGGCCTGAAGTGCTGTGCCAAAGGCCATGGTCATGATGGTGACCGCGAGCAGATTTCTGGTCTGTTCGAAATCGAAATTGGAGGCCTTGGCGAGTGCGAGCACATAGGCAGACAGGCCCAACGCCATGGCAGCATGCTGGAAGCCGATAGGCAGCAGCACTGACCACGCGGCTTTTTCATCGGCCGCGATGGAAAGTTCCTGCGGTCTGCGGCGCGGTCGCGATGGCGGGAGGGTGAAGCCGATCATAGGGTGCCTTGCCGATGTCAATGAAAGACGGAGCATGCTGGGTGAGACTTTCCCGCAACTCCGCCTGCTTCCTCATGACCTCTGGAACATTGTGATTACGGTGCTAGTTGTGTAACTCTCATTCTGTTAATTTTTACCTTTGTGAGCAACATACCAGCCGCAATCCGGCACTTAGGAACCGAACAAAGATGAGCATTACATTCGAGGCGCATGGACCTGCGGTCGTCGCAGACGTTCAGGGCCGACTGGACAGCACGAATGCGGCGGCGGTCGAGGCTGAACTCTTCAAGCAACTTGGCTCCAGCGCTTTCGTCCTGGATTTCACGCGGCTCGATTACATTTCCAGCGCAGGCTTGCGGGTCGTGCTGGTCGTTGCGAAGCGCCTGAAACAGTCCGGCAACAAGTTCATTCTTGCCGGCTTGCAACCCCATATCAAGGATGTGTTCGAGATTTCCGGTTTTCTTGGCATCCTCGATGTCGCCGATAGCCGCGCGGATGCCTTGACCCGCCTGTAATTATGAAGCTCTCGCGAGTTCTGTCGGTGAATCCAGCGTCTCGCGAGCGCCCTTGTAGCGGATGACGAGGCAGGTGATGTCGTCGGATTGCTCCGCGCCGTCGACGAAACGTCCGACGGCGTCCGTTACCCCGGAGATGACCAGATCGACATGCTGCGCATGGGCGTCGATCAACGCATCCTTCAGCCGCCCTTCCGTGAACTCCCGGCCTTCGCTGTCCATCGCTTCCGAAATGCCGTCCGTATACAGGAACAAGGTGTCGCCGGCGTTGAGGTGGACCTTCTTCTCGCTGTAGGACAGGCCGGGCATCACACCCAGCGCCATGCCGCCGGTGCGCGGCAGGTCTGCGACACTGCCATCGGCGCGGCGGATCATCAAAGGTGGATTGTGCCCGCCATTGGCGTAGGTGAAATCGCCTGTCTCGGTATCGAGGATGCCGTAAAAGGTGGTGACGAACAGATCCATCGGGTTCTGGCTGCAGATCACCGTGTTGGCGGCAGCCAGACAAGTGCCGGCTGAATGGCTCTCGCGCGCGGTCGATTGGAGCACTGTGCGCGAGATCGCCATGAAGAAAGCAGCCGGAACCCCTTTGCCGGAAACGTCGGCGATGACGATGCCGAGATGCCGGTCGTCGATGGCGAAGAAGTCGTAGAAATCTCCGCCAAGCTCGCGGGCCGGTACCATCGTTGCCTTACCGTCATAGGAAGGGTGGGCGGGCAAGGCCTGCGGCAGGATCGCCGCCTGCAGCGAGCGAGCAGCATCGAGTTCGGCTTCGACGCGGCGTTTGGATTCCTCCAAAAGGTGGTTTTTCTGCTCGAGTTCGATGGTGCGCGCACGAACCAGCGACTCCAGATGCTCTTCTCGCGCCTGCACCTCTATCGCCATGTGCTGGAACACGCGGGCAAGGGTTCCGAGCTCGTCGCTCTGCGCAGCCAACCCGTTGAGGCTCTCGGGTTGGAAGGTACGGCCGTCGATCTCGCGAGCAGCATGCGTCATCGCAGCCACTGGCCTCGTGATACGGCCGGCAAACACGCCGGCTATGGCCGAACCGAGGGCAAAGACGATGGCCGCAGCGATTGCGCCATAGAGCAGATAACTCGACAGCATCGCATCGAGGCGCTTAGTCGACAACGCAATCACGGTCGAACCGATGGCGATGCCAGCACTGTCGCGGATCGGTGCGGCCACCAGCAGCTTGTTCTCCCACAGGTCGGACGAAGGTGCTGCGCCGCTGATGCTGTCATCGACCAACTCGTTGACGTCGTCAACGGGCAACTCGTCGCCGATCTTTGCTGTCATGCGCATCGTGTCGTCGAAAATCTGGATCGCCTGGATTTCGTCGCGATTGAGCAAGGCGGCGAGAAGCACGGGAACACTGTTGGCTGCTCGGACCGGATCGAGCACGGTGATGGGCTGGCCGGCAATCAGCGCGCGTCCCCCATCGACGCGGACACCGACATATTGCACGCCATCGATGGGACTGCCCAACTCCAGGGTGAACCGCTTGCCGCTGGTCAAGGCGTCGAGCGCATGCCGCGGCAGGCCGATCGGCAGCGTTTCACCCTCGATGATCGCGCCATAATCGCCGATGGAATTGGCGATGACCCTGAGATTGCTGTCGACCAGCCAGATGGACGAGGCATTGCCGCGGGCGACAATCTCCGCCAGGCGGTTGCCGAGTTCCCCGGGCGACAAGGTATTCATGCTACCGATGGCGAAGGCGAGAATGGACAGATCGTCGATGACGACCCCTTCCATCTCTTCAAGGGAGATTTCCGTGAGGCGCGCGCTTTCGGCGACGATGCGGGCGATGGCCTGGGCCTGCTCTTCAGCCTGTTCGATTAGCGCGTTTCGTCCGAGATAGCCGAAGACGAGGCTGATCGACAGAATAGCGAGCGCGATGCACGCCGCCACCATCAGGACTAGACGACGGGTGAGAGTCATGGTGCGGTTCCGTCGGACTTCGCGGTGGGTCTCAGCATGACCAGCCGGATATGGTTGCGCTCGGCGCTGCGGTGATAGGCGACCTCATCGACCATCTCGCGCACGAGAAAAACGCCCAGGCCGCCGATAGCCCGGTCCTCGACGGACTCGTTCAGCCTGGGCTCCGGCGCCTGATGAAAAGGGTCGAAGGCGACGCCGGCATCATCCAGCTCAACGGAGAGGCTGGCTGTGGTCGCCGTGATGACGACACCGATGTCAGTCCCCTCCGCCTTGCCGTAGGTCACGATATTGGTGACCAACTCCTCGATCGACATGGTCAGCTTGAACACTGCGGCTGGCGCCAGCACACCCTCCGCAGCCTCCTCGACCGCCGCTTGGATCGCGCCGATGGCATCCAGAGTCGCAGGTACCTTGAAGCGGCTTACCACCTCGGTGTCAGGAACCATTTACTTTTCCTCCTGCACGATCATCGGCCCGGCCAGCGGCACAATAGGGTCGGTATCTTTGCGCGGTCCATGGCCAGCATAGCGGCCTAGTCGGGCACGGGCATAGTTCATCAGCCGGCTGAGTGGCCAGCAGAAGGCCAGAAACCACAGCATTGTATAGATGTAGACCCATAGCGTCGCGCTCGGATCGCCGACGGCGGCAATCACGGTGTTCGCACGCTGCACGATTTCAGGCACGCCGATGACCGACGCGGTGGACGAAGCCATGACGATGATAAGAAAATAAGTTGTCCATGCAGGGATGAAATAGAGTGCCTCGACGGTTTCGCCGCGCCGATGGTGCCGGATGGCCGAAAGCGCATTGTCGGAAACGAAACCGGCGACGGCGACTGAAAGCGCAAGCGACGCCTTGATCCAGCCCGCAATCCCCAACGACACGCCGCCGATTGAGATCTCGGTAGGCAGGACGTAGGCGAGGTAATAGATCAGCACGAAGGTGGGCGGCACGCGCGCAGCGGCCGTCAGGAAGCGGCCAAGCCGCGACCCCGACAGTCGAAGCCTCGCAAGCCCGTAACCCAGCGGGGTACCGATGGCCATCGTGGTGGCCGATATCAGGATGTTCCACAGGAAGCCGGCCGCCAGAAACGGCGTCCAGACCCATAGCATGGTGAAGACCTCGGCCGTGCTCACCGCTGCAGCACCCTGCGTTGGAACAGGTTGAAGCCCTGCACGACGACCAGAACGATGGCGACGTAGCAGGCGAGCAAAATGTTCATCATCAAGCCGCCATTGCCGTAGTCGGCAATGATGGTGGTGCTGGCGTAAACCAGTTCCGGGACGGCGATGGCGCTGGCCATGGCCGTTGCCTTGACGATGTTGATGCAACTGCCCATCACCGCCGGATAGGCAAGCACGGCGATCCGATGGCGCCGATCTGTCGATGTTGCGGTGACGGTTGCAGATGCGTCCGCCAGGGTGACGGCATTTGCCGCACCTGCATAAAGCGACAAAACAGCGATTGCCACGATCATGGCATTCAGGCTGAAGCCGTGTGTCGCCAGAAGGCCGCCAATGCCGAAGAAGACCAGATAAAGCTGCAGCAAGGGCGGGGTCATGCGCAAAACGGTCAACAGCGTCGCTATCAGCTGCGTGAGTCCGGGAATGCGCAGCCGCAACAGTGCCGCTCCGGCGAATCCGACCAGGAGGCTGCCCGCAATCACCGATATAGCGAGGATGCAGGTTGTCAGCAGTGCCCTGACGAAAAGGTCGCGGCCATAGGGGTCGTAGAAGGCGGTCAGGTCGATGCCGAAGCGGTCGCGCAGGCTCAGGACCATGGCGCCGAAGCCTTGCAGTTCCTGCGCCTCGACCAGATTGAGATCGCGGCAATCGGCGGTCCAGCGCCCATCGGCGCCGCGCCTGCAGTGCCATTCTCCATCGTCATCACGCCTCGACCAGAGTGCGCCTGCATCCTGGAGATAGGCGGCGGGCGGCAGTCCCCATTTGGCTTCCAACGCCTTCAGATGACCGTCGCGCAGCCAGCCGGCCACAATCTGGTCGAATTGGTCGGCCAATCGCCCGTCAGAGGCTACAGCAATGGCCCATGGCGAGACGAAATCGGCCGGCAGCAGCCTATAGTTCGGCCATGCCCCGCTGGTGAGTGCGTGCTGGAGGGCGGCCTCGTCATAGAGCCATGCGGCGCAGTTGCGCTCGCGCAAGGCAAGCTCGGCATCTCTTGTGTTGGCGAAAGCCCTGATGTCGGCAAGCAGACGTGTTGCGGCGAGCCTGTTCCAGAGCGCGCCCTGAACCGCACAGAGAGGCTTGCCGGCAATATCGCTCCAGGCGCGGATCGGGCTGTCTTCCGGCACGAGGATGCTGGCGCCGCCCCCGTAATATCCAGGCTCGATCATGCGGACGAGGCGGCGGCGGTCAATTGTATCGCCTAGCGTCGCCACGACCACATCGACATCGCCTGCGGCCAGTTTCTGAAGGCGGTTGGAACTGGTTACCGGCACCAGCCGCAGGGGCACGCCGAGGGTTTCCGCCAGGCTGGCTGCGACATCCGCATCAAAACCGACGATGTTGCCTTGGCGGTCGCGATAGCCGAAAGGCTGGTAATCGGCCTTGACGCCAGCCACGAGTTCGCCTCTGGCTTTGATGTCGTCAAGCGCATCCGCTCGCGCTGGCGGCGCGACAAGAAGGCATAGGAAAGCGATCAGCCAGAAGGCGGGGGCCGATAAGAAAAGAGGCACAGGACGATCCGTCTTGTCCAAGTTTGAATTGGTTTGAATATCTTACGTAATTTATGAACAAATAAGCCCCACAGTGACAGCGATTTCGCTTCAACGGCTAGGAAAGGTTGGGTGTGACACATCGGAAGGGCATAAGAGCGCTGATCGTCGCCGCAGCCTGTTTATTGTCTTCGTTCGGCGTACAGGCGACCGAGCTTCAGCGCATCGCCGAAAGCGGCGTCATCCGGGCCGGCACAAGAGCGGATGCGGTGCCATTCGCATTCCGTGGCCCCAACGGAACGCCACAAGGGTTCTCTGTCGATTTGCTTGAGGAAATCCGCGCCGCCACCGAAGCGCGGCTTGGTAAGCCTGTCAGGCTTGACCTATCCATCGTCACACCGTCCAACCGGCTGCAGCTTGTCGAAGCCGGAGAGCTCGATATCGTGTGCGAGATCACCACGCCCACTTGGCAGCGCGAAAAGACGATCGATTTCTCGATTCCCTTCTTCCGCGACGGCACCCGCATCTTGGCCTATCGCGAGACCTTGCGTCAAACGCCCGATATCAATGACATGGTGGTGGGCATTGCCGAAGGCACGACTACGGCTACCATCCTGGAAGAAGCCATGCCGGGCATCGTGACGAAACCCTATCCGACGATGGACGATGCCTTTGCCGCGCTCAACCGTGGAGAAATCCAAGGCGTTTCGAATATCGGCATCATCCTGCTCGGCTTGGCCCGCAAGCTCGAGCCGACCCGCAGCGTGGTCCTGTTGCCGCGAACCGAGCCGCTGAGCAACGAAGCCATGGCCTGCATTCTCCCGCAGAACGACAGCGAATGGCGGGATTTCGTCAATCAGACCATCGTTGGCCTGACCAGCGGCCTCGCCGACTATCGTGGCCGCTACATGGAGATCTACGACAAGTGGTTCGGGCGGGACGGCATGATGGTCTATCCGCTCGACCGCTCGACACGCGATTATTTGCTGCAGACCAATGTATGGTCGCGTTAGCAGCTACGAAAAAGCCCGCGCTGCCGGGCAGCGCGGGCCTTTTCTGAGCCTTCAATGGCTGGCTAGGCATCACGAGGCGGTGTGTCGGCGTTTACCAGATCGTGATCGCTACGAGGCTCTACAGGAAGCGAGATGACAATCAGGAGCATCGTCACATATCCGGATCCGCGCCTGCGGCTGGTTGCGGAGCCGGTAACAATATTCGATACCGGGCTGCGAGAGCTTGCGACCGATCTGCTCGATACGATGCGCGCAGCGCCCGGTATCGGCATCACAGGACCGCATATCGGCGTCCTCAAGCGGGTCGTTGTGTTGGAGCTTTCGGCCGCCGCCGGCGTCCAGACTTATATCAATCCGCGAATCGTCTGGCGGTCCGAAACGCTTCTTCGTCATCAGGAAGGCAGCGTGTCGATGCCCGGCGTCGTCGACGAGATCGAGCGCCATGCTTCGGTGCGGATCGCCTATCAGGATATGGACGGCATCGAGAAAACGGAAGAGGCAGAGGGCCTGCGCTCGGTCTGCCACCAGCATGAGATCGACCAGCTCGACGGCATCTTCTGGCTGCAGCGTCTGTCGCGGCTGAAGCGCGAACGGCTCGTCAAACGCTACGAAAAACTCCAACGTCCCTGAGCAGCGATGTTTAGGCGCTGCCAGCAACGTGCATGGCGGCCAGGTCGGGAAGAGCGCGCTGGCAGGTCTTTTCCATCAATGCCTGGCAAAGTTCGCGCAGTTCGCTGGTTTCGTCCGGCTGCCAGCCGCATTCGCAGATCCCCTGCAGATGTTCGTCCGCCATTTCGCGATAGATCGAACCCATCGCGGTGGCCGCCAGCCGAAGCACCGTCATCGCAGGCAGTCCCGTGCGCCGCATCATATCGCACGCTTCGTTCATGAGGGTGGCGCGCATATGCGCCTCGACCTGCTCAAGCAACTGGGAGTCGTCTTCCACGCCCTCGGTCCGGGCGACGATATTGTTCCTGTCAGTTGACACGGCGCTTCTCCAGCTTCCGGGCAAGGGTCCGGCGATGCATGCCGAGATGGCGCGCGGTCGCGGAGATGTTGAAGTCGTTTTCGACAAGCGTCTCGTGGATGCGCTCCCACTCCAGCATCTTGATCGAGGTCTGGCGCTTGGTCAGCGGCACCTCGGCATCGCCACTAGACTTGCCGAAGGCGGCTTCGATATCATCGGTATTGGAGGGTTTTGCCAGATAGTGCGATGCACCCAGTTTGATCGCCTCCACCGCAGTGGCGATACTGGCGAAACCAGTCAAAACCACGATCCGCATCTCAGGATCGTGCTCGTGCAACATCTTGACGCCCTTGAGGCCTGAGCCGGTTCCGAGCTTGAGATCGACGACTGCGTAGCCGGGCTTGCTGTTCTTCAGCGTTTCGGAAAGCTGTTCCAGCCCTTCGCAGACCATCACTTCATAACCGCGACGTTCGAATGAGCGTTTCAGCGTGCGGGCAAAGGCTGCATCGTCTTCCAGGATCAGCAGGGGGCGGTCGTTCGTCATGCAATTCCCTCAGGTGACAAGGTTGTCAGCGGGAGCGTCAAGGTCACAGACGCACCCTTGCCCGGATTGTTCGCCGCGACCACGGTTCCTCCGAGTTTTCGCACTGCGTTCACGACGAGAAACAGGCCAAGTCCGCTGCCCGGCCGGTTCTTGCTCGACTGATAGGGCGTTCCCAGCGTGTCCAGCATATCCGGGCTGAACCCTGGACCCGCATCCCTGACGATAGTGACCAGCTTGTCCTCCTGCCGGGTGACGGACAGGCCCACCCAGTTTGGCGAAGCCTCGAACGCGTTGTCGAACAAATTGAAAACGACCTGCTTCAGTGCCGCATCGAAGACGATGGCGGTGTCCGGAACGAGGGCGTTGTTATAGTCGAACGTCGCTGGCGACCGGCTGGCGAGCCAATCTACCACCGTCTCATCGAAAAAGTCACGTATCGTGGTGCGAATTGTCCCTTCGCCACGCGTTTCGCCGGAGGACATGAGGATGCCAGTGACGATCTGCTTGCAGCGGTCGAGTTGCGCCTGCATCTCGCGGATATCCTCTATGAGTTCGGCATCCTTCTTGAATTTGGGCATGCGCCGCCAGTCATTGAGGATGACCGAGACGGTCGCGAGCGGCGTGCCAAGCTCATGCGCGGCACCGGAAGCAAGAAGCCCCATGCGAACGATGTGATCCTCCTCGGCCGACTGTTGTCGCAAGTCAGCCAGATGCGCATCGCGCTCCCGCAGATTCCTCGAGATTCGGGTGATGAACAGAACGAGCAGGATGGCTGCGAGCAGGAAGCTGACGAAAGCGCCCTGAATATAGCGAGTCAGAAATCCGCCGTCTTCGAGGTTCGGGAGCACCAGAGGCTGGTTAAAGCGCATCAGCAGCAGAAAGCATAGGCTGGCAAAGGCGACCAAAGCCCATGTCGAACGCGTGTCGAGCAAGGTCGAGCCGAGCGTGATCTGGAGCAGATAGAGCGAAACGAAGGGGTTGGCCGCACCGCCGCTCAAATAGAGCTGAGCGGTTAGTGCTGCTACATCGAGGATGAGTTCGATAAACAGCTCAGCCTGAGTGACATCGCGATCACTGTTGAGCCGAAGCAAGGTGGCGAGGTTCAGCACAAGCAGACAGGCGACGATCCCCGTCATCTGGGCGAGGGGAATATCCACCCCCATCTGAAAATGGACGATCAGGATCGTAATGACCTGGCCGACAACGGCGAGCCAGCGAAGCTGGACCAGCAGAAGCAGATTCTTGCGGTTTGTAGTCTCCTGGGCTGACATCGGTCACACCAGCCGATCCTGAGGGGTGCTAGGCGTGATCACGAGACCGCCGTCCGGGGCTGGCCGGCGTCGCGCTTCGCAGATCGTTTGCCGAGCCGGTCGCGCAACAGCATCCAAACAGCTCCCAGCGCCATCAAGGCCAGGCCGAACCAGGTGAAGGCATAGATGAGGTGGTGATTGTTGAACGTGATCTTAGTGAGGCCGCCGACCGGCCAGCCGCCGATGTTCGGCGTGGCATCGGCATCGATAAAATAGGGAGCGGTCTGGCCGAGGCCGCGCTTGGCGCCAATTTCCTCGACATCGCGCGAATACCAGCGGTCGGCTGCGGGGTCGTTGTTGCGCAGGAAACCGCCGCCTGGCTCGGTGAGGCGCAGCAGGCCGGTCACGCTGGTGGCGCCTTCGATCTGGCCGGAGGGCCGCGAGGAGGGGTCGCGCCTGTCAGGTGGTACGAAGCCGCGATTGACCAGCACGGTAAAGCCCCCATCGGTCAAGAAGGGCGTCAACACCCAGTAACCGCCGCCGAGGCCCGTCACCGCCTGGGTCAGCGTCTCCCGGTCGTTGAGAAAGCGGCCTTGGAGTTGAACGCGAAGATACTCGCTCCCGTCACGCCTGATGCCGCTCCAGTCGGCTTGCCCCGGCGCCGCGACAGGCTCTGCGCCGACGCGCTGCTCGACACGCGCGATCAACGCTTCCTTCCACCGCAGCCGCTCGATCTGCCAGACACCAAGGGAAGCCAGCAGCACAGCACTCACCAGCGCGGCGCAAATTGCCACCAACAGAAAGGCAAAAGAGCGCCTGGGCTTCGCGGTGTTGGTCACGGCATCTGCTGCATGTCGTGGACCGGCATCATGTTGGCATTGAGGTGGTACATGACCCAAAGCGAGCCGCTCAGCGCGATGACCACTACGATCAGCGTGAAGATCAGCGCCATCATCGTCCAGCCCTGTTCCGACCGCGCGTTCATGTGCAGGAAATAGATCATATGCACGAAAATCTGCACGATGGCGAAGGCCATGATCACAATGGCGGTGACCATCTTGCTGTCGAGAACGCCGTTCATGACCAGCCAGAACGGAATGGCGGTCAGCACGACCGACAGGAGAAAGCCGATCAGATAGCTGCGCATCGATCCGTGCGAGTGATCGTCATGATCGTCGTGAGGCGCGGTCGGGACGTGGGCTTTTGTGTTGGCGCCGCTCATCTCAGCATCCCCATCAGATAAACGAAGGTGAAAACCCCGATCCAGATCACATCGAGGAAGTGCCAGAACATGCTCAGGCACATCAGCCGGCGCTTGTTTGCCTCGATCAGCCCGCGACGACTGACCTGAACCATCAACGTCACCAGCCAGATGATGCCGAAGGTAACATGCAGCCCGTGCGTGCCGACCAGCGTGAAGAAGGCCGACAGGAAAGCGCTGCGCTGCGGCGTGGCGCCGATTTCGATCAGGTGGTGGAACTCATAAAGTTCGATGCCCAGGAAGGCTAGGCCGAACAAGCCCGTCACGGCCAACCAAATCAGCGTGGTTTTCTGGTTGCCCTTGACCATCTCAAGCATGGCAAAGCCGTAGGTGATCGACGAGAACAGCAGCATGGCGGTGTTGAGCGCCACGAGGTTCAGATCGAACAGGTCCTTGGGGGCGGGGCCGGCGGCATAGTTCGCTCCAAGCACGCCGTAGGTGGCGAACAGCACCGCGAAGATGAGACAGTCGCTCATCAGATAGATCCAGAAACCGAGCATGGTGCTGCCACCTTCGGCGTGACCGTGCTCTTCCCGCTGGTAGAAGACCGGCTTCTTGTCGTTGGCCGATGCTGGGATGGATGCTGTCATTGTCTTACTCACCTGCCGCGAGCAGCTTGGTGCGCGCGCCTTCGGTCCGCGTGACTTCGTCGGCCTCGATGTGGAAGTCGCGGTCGTAGTTGAACGTGTGGCTGATGGCGACCGCAAGGATTGCGACGAAGCAGACCGCAGCGAGCCACCAGATGTACCAGATCAGGCCGACCGACAGCGCCACGCTGAGACCGGCGATGACAACGCCGACACCGGTATTTTTGGGCATGTGGATGGGCTTGAAACCATCCATCGGACGCTCGTAGCCACGTTTTTTCATGTCCCACCAGGCGTCATTGTCATAGACGACCGGGGTGAAGGCGAAGTTGTAATCCGGCGGCGGCGAGGAAGTCGCCCATTCCAGTGTGCGCCCGTCCCACGGGTCGCCGGTGGTGTCGCGCAGTTGCTCGCGACGCATGATGCTGACGGCGAACTGCACCAGCATGGCCCCGATGCCGCAGAAGATCAGGAAGGCGCCGAAGCCTGCCAGCCAGAACCAGATCTGCAACGACGGATCGTCGAACACGCGCAGGCGGCGGGTGACGCCCATCAGGCCGAGAACATAGAGCGGCATGAAGGCGAAGAAGAAACCGACCACCCACAGCCAGAACGAGACCTTGCCCCAGAACGGATCGAGCTTGAAGCCGAACGCCTTCGGCCACCAGAAGGTGATACCGGCGAACAGGCCGTAGAGAACGCCGCCGATGATGACGTTGTGGAAGTGCGCGACGAGGAACAGCGAGTTGTGCAGAACGAAGTCCGCTGGCGGCACGGCCAGCAGCACACCCGTCATGCCGCCGATGGTGAAGGTCAGCATGAAGGCTATGGTCCACATCATCGGCAATTCGAAGCGAATGCGCCCGCGATACATCGTGAACAGCCAGTTGAAAATCTTCGCTCCCGTCGGGATCGAGATGATCATGGTGGTGATGCCGAAGAAGGAGTTGACGCTGGCACCCGAACCCATGGTGAAGAAGTGGTGGAGCCAGACCAGATAGGACAGGATGGTGATGACGACCGTGGCGTAAACCATCGAAGTGTAGCCGAACAGCCGCTTGCCCGAGAAGGTCGAGGCGACTTCCGAGAAAATGCCGAAGGCCGGCAGAATGAGGATGTAGACCTCCGGGTGGCCCCAGATCCAGATGAGGTTCACATACATCATCGGATTGCCGCCGAGGTCGTTGGTAAAGAAGTTCGTACCGACGTAGCGGTCGAGCGACAACAGAACCAAGGTGGCGGTGAGCACTGGGAAGGTCGCGACGATCAGCACGTTGGTGCACAGCGATGTCCAGGTGAAGACCGGCATCTTCATCATCGCCATGCCGGGCGCGCGCATCTTGACGATGGTACAGATCAGGTTGATGCCGGACAAAGTCGTGCCCACGCCGGCCACCTGCAAGGCCCATATGTAATAGTCGACGCCGACGCCCGGACTGGCTTCCGCCCCCGACAGCGGTGGATAGGCAAGCCAACCCGTACGCGCGAACTCTCCGACGAAAAGCGACATCATCACCAGAACGGCGCCACCGACGGTCATCCAGAAGCTGAAATTGTTGAGGAAGGGGAACGCAACGTCGCGCGCGCCGATCTGCAGCGGCACGACATAGTTCATCAGGCCCGTCACCAGCGGCATGGCGACGAAGAAGATCATGATCACGCCGTGCGCGGTGAAGATCTGGTCGTAGTGGTGGGCGTTGAGATAGCCTTCCGACCCGTTGAAGGCCATGGCCTGCTGCAGCCGCATCATGATGGCGTCGGCGAAACCGCGCAGCAGCATGATGATGCCGAGGATCATGTACATGATGCCGATGCGCTTATGGTCGACGGTGGTGAACCACTCGCGCCACAGATAGCCCCAAAGGCGGAAATAGGTGATCGCGCCCAGAACGGCCATGCCCATCAGTGCGACCACAGCGAAGGTGACCACGACAATGGGCTCGTGGAGCGGAAAAGACTCCAAAGTCAGTCGGCCGAAGATCATTTTGATCAAATTTTCAGACATCGGAGTCCTCAGGAGCCTGACGGCCGGCTGAACTGCAACTGTGCGTCGAGCATCGGTGCACGGAACGGCAGGAAGCTGCGGCGCGCGAGACCGGCGCCGACCAGCGGATCGGGATTGACCGGCTTGCCTATGGCGATACCGACGTCGGCGACGGCTTCCTGTTCCTCGATCGTGCAGATGCCGGTGACGATATTTGATTTGAGGCCGAACAGGGCCGTTCGCACCGCCGTGTCGCCTACCATGGGCTGCTGCAGCAGGTTGACGCCGGCGAGACCGAGACCGCCATTGCGGTCGATAGCCATCATTTCATCCATGCACATCTTGCCGGGCTCGACGCAGCGGTCGCGAATGAAGCGGAAGAGATTGTTTTCGACCGTGCCGAACTTCTGCACGGGTACGTTTTCGCTGGGCTTGGCCAGTTCTTGATAGGAAGTCCGGTCGAGTGCGCCGGTTTCAGCCCTGGTGTCGGCGACCCATGTGTCGAAAGCGGCGGTTTCCAGGCCGTGGAAGGCGAAATGCATGCCGGAAAAGCCGTCGCCGCTGTAGTTGGCGGAGAAGCCGGTGTATTCGCCGGGCTTGTTGATGACGCCATGCAGCGTCGTTTCCATGCCCGGCATCGCATAAATCTGTCCGGCGAGGGCAGGGATGTAGAACGAGTTCATCACCGAGGACGAGGTGATCCGGAACCGGACCGGCCGGTTGACCGGCGCCGCCAGTTCGTTGACCGATGCGATGCCGTATTCGGGATAGATGAACAGCCATTTCCAGTCGAGCGCGGTCACCTGCACTTCGAGCGGATCTCCGGCATCCTCTATCGGCTGGCCTTCCGCGATGCGACTGAGTGGGCGATAGGGATCGAGCAAATGCGTCCACATCCATGTCAGCGCGCCGAGACAGATGATGATGAGGAGCGGCGCCGCCCAGATCACCAATTCCAGATGGGTGGAGTGGTCCCAGTCCGGCTCGTACTTCGCCTCCTTGTTGCCGGCGCGATAGCGCCAGGCGAAAAAGACGGTGAGAAACATCACCGGCACGATGATGATCAGCATCAGAACCGTCGAGATGACGATAAGATTGGCCTGCTGACTGGCAACGTCCCCCGAAGGCCTCAGCACCACGAGGTTGCACCCGCTGAGCATCACAGCCAGCGGCAGAAGCAGAAAATATTTGAAACGAGTCAACGCAATGGGTCCGCACGGATTATGGTCGATGCGCTGTCCTATCCCCCGCAGCCTTTCAGACACATTGGACAATTTGCCCAATGCCTCTATTGTATGCTCACGCGCATAAGTCCCACGACCAGCGCGATTTTGTCCGCTAGAGTGGGCTTGATCGGGAAATTCCCTGTTTTGCAAAGCGACCATGACGCAACCCTCGGCAACACACCCTATATCCGATAATCTCGGCCCGGAAGTCCGGGACGGACATATCGGCAGCCACGGCTCCATCGCACCCGGCGAAATCGCCGTCGGAGTGTTCATCGGCCGCACGTCGGAGTTCTTCGACTTCTTCGTATATGCCATTGCCTCGGTAGTCGTCTTCCCCCGACTCGTCTTTCCTTATGTCGATGCCCTGACCGGTACGCTCTATTCCTTTGGCATCTTCGCGCTCGCCTTCGTCGTTCGGCCAATCGGTACTGCGATCTTTATGGCGGTCGACCGAGCCTATGGCAAAGGCGCCAAGATGATCACCGCGCTTTTCTTGCTCGGCACGGCGACCGTGGCCATCGCGTTCCTGCCCGGCTATGAGCGCATCGGCATCGCCGCCGTATGGCTTCTGGCAATTGCCCGCATGTTGCAGGGCATAGCGCTTGGCGGCACCTGGGACGGGCTGGCTTCGCTGCTCGCGCTCTATGCGCCGAAGGAAAAGCGCGGCTGGTATGCGATGATCCCGCAACTCGGCGCCCCCGCGGGCCTCATCGTCGCGAGCGCACTTTTTGCCTTTTTCGTCGGCAATCTTTCAGCGCAGGACTTTTTCGACTGGGGTTGGCGGTACCCGTTCTTCGTCGCCTTCGCGATCAACGTGGTGGCGCTGTTCGCCCGCCTTCGCATGGTTTCGACGCCGGAATATGCCGACATGTTCGCCAACCGCGAACTGATGCCGATGCGGGTTTTCGACACTTTCCGCATGGAAGGACGAACCGTTCTCATCGGCGCCTTCGCGCCGCTGGCAAGCTTTGCCCTGTTCCACATGGTCACGGTGTTCCCGCTGTCCTGGGTCTTCCTGTTCACCTCGGAAGAGATTGCGCGCTTTCTGGTCATCGAAACCGTCAGCGCCTTCTTCGGGCTGGCGGCCATCGTGGCATCGGGCATCATTGCCGATCGCGTCGGGCGTCGCTCCCTTCTCATCGGCACGGCGGTGGCGATTGCCGCCTTCAGCGGTTTCGCGCCGCAACTGCTTGACGGCGGGCCGGTTGGCGAGACCGTGTTCATGGTGCTCGGCTTCATTCTGCTCGGCCTGTCGTTCGGACAGTCCTCGGGCGTCGTGGCGGCGGGGTTCTCAAAAACTTATCGATACACGGGCTCTGCGATCACGAGCGATCTTGCATGGCTGTTCGGAGCGGGTTTCGCACCGCTGGCGGCTCTCCTGCTCTCCACCGAATTCGGCCTTCTGGCCGCTGGCGGCTATCTGCTCTCGGGTGCCATCTGCACCATGCTCGCGGTCTGGCTGAGCGCTCGCCCAGCCGTCAAGGACTGACGGCTGGGATCGGGAGGCGTGACGCCTTCCGATGGAATGTCTTTCCCGCGCCACGCTTCAAGCCAGTGAGCCAACCTTGACCCGCCCCTGTGCGTCCCTATCTTGATTGTCGCTGGCCAAAGCCAGAACAGGCAAAGGAAATCTCATATGCTGAAACGCCCCCTCGGAAAAACCGGCCTCGATATTGCTCCGCTCGTCCTCGGCGGCAACGTCTTCGGCTGGACAGCGGATGAGAAGACCAGCTTTTCCGTCTTGGATGCCTTCGTCGACAGTGGCTTCAACGCCATCGACACGGCGGATGTCTATTCGTCCTGGGCGCCCGGCAACAAGGGCGGCGAATCCGAGGTGATCATCGGCAACTGGCTGAAGAGCCGGCCGGGCTTGCGCGACAAGGTCGTCATCTTCACCAAGGTCGGTTCCGATCTCGGCATTCCCGGCAAAAAGGGACTGTCCGAGAAGTGGATTCTCCAGGCGGCCGACGAATCCCTAGCGCGGCTGAAGACCGATGTCATCGACCTCTATTTCTCGCACTGGCCCGACAACACGCCGCATGAGGAGACGCTTGGCGCCTATGACAAGCTGCTCAAGGCAGGCAAGATACGGTCGATAGGCGCTTCCAATTTCAGCGCCGAACAATTGGGCGAGGCGCTAGCGGTTGCCAAGGATAAGGCTTTGCCCGCCTATCAAGTGCTCCAGCCCGGCTACAATCTCTACGATCGCGCTGAATTCGATGGGGCATTGCGCGATCTGTGCATCGAGGAAGACATCGGCGTGGTGACCTATTACAGCGTCGCCTCCGGTTTCCTGTCCGGCAAATATCGTTCCAAAGCCGATCTCGGCAAATCCCAGCGCGGCGAAGGTGCCGCCAAATATCTGACGCCGCGCGGCCTCGCGATTCTCGACGCGCTCGACGCAGTGTCTGCTGGGCATGCCGTCGAGCCGGCCGAAGTCGCGCTCGCCTGGCTGATCGCACGTAAGGGCGTCACGGCGCCGATTGCCAGCGCGACAAGCGTTGCGCAGGTCGAAAGCTTCGCAAAAGCTGCTGACCTCAAACTATCCGAATCGGATATCGCGGCGCTTGACAAGGCTAGTGCCGCTGGCTGACTTCCATCTGGAAACGCGCGGTCCTGAAATCTGCGCGTTCTCGCCGCTCAGTTGAACACATGCGCGGACGCGGCCTCAAAACCAAGCCAGACGCTGTCGCCTCTGCTCAGGCCTGAAATCGCCGGATGTCCGAAAGGCAGGCGGACCGACAGCGGATCACCGCTTAGCGTTGATGTGGCGACGTGGACGTTGTTGCCGAGAAAGGTGATGTCGCTCACTGTCGCGGCCAATCGTTGCTGCAAGGGTTCTCGCGTCAGCGACAGACGTTCGGGGCGCAGCATCAGGGCGGCGCCCTCCGATTTGCCGGTTTCGTGCAGAGGAACGTCGCTGAAGACCGCTCCTCCAACCGAAACGGTGGCGCGGCCATTGGCCGAGTGAAGCATTTGGCACGGCAGAAAATCGCTGTCGCCAATGAACTGGGCGACAAACCGGGTGGCGGGATTGGCGTAAAGCTCAGGCCCGGTGCCGATCTGGTCGATCACGCCCTTGGAGAATACGGCGATGCGGTCCGACAGGCGCAGGGCCTCCTCCTGGTCGTGCGTCACGTAGAGGATCGTCACCTCGGTCTGCTGGTGAATTCGACGGATCTCATGTTGGATTTCCTCGCGCAGTTTCTTGTCGAGTGCGGAGAGCGGCTCATCCATCAAAAGCACCGGAGGATCGTAGGCAAGCGCGCGGGCTAGCGCGACGCGCTGCTGCTGGCCGCCGGACATCTGCGCCGGCTTGCGGTCCTCAAAGCCTTCAAGGCGCACCAGCCGCAGCATTTCCTTGACCTTGGCATCGATCTGATGCTTCGGCAGCCGCCGGACCTTGAGCGGAAATGCGATGTTGTCGCCGACGGAGAGGTGCGGGAACAGCGTGTAACGCTGGAAGACCATGCCGATGTTGCGCTTTTGCGATGGCGTGGCGAGCAGCGTCTTGCCGTTGAGCTTGATGTCGCCACGCGTCGGGTTGTCGAAGCCGGCGAGGATGTAAAGGGTGGTGCTTTTGCCCGAGCCCGATGGTCCGAGAAAGGTCAGGAATTCGCCGCGCTCAACTTCGAGATTGACGTCTTGCACGGCGACAACGGGCCCGTATTCTTTGCGGATTCCTTCGATTTTCAGGAAGGGTGTCGTCATGATTTCAATCCTTTGCGCACCAGCGCAAACAGTGCCATCAGAATGACGGTCAGCAGGATGAGAAGGGTCGAAGCGGCGGCCACGACAGGGGTAAGATCCTGCCGCAATGTCGCCCACACCTTGACGGGAAGGGTCTGTAAAGTCGGACTCGACATGAAGATCGCCACGACAACCTCATCCCAAGACGTCAGGAACGAGAAGATTGCCGCAGAAAAGATGCCGTGGCTGATCGCGGGCAGGGTCACGCGGATCTTCGCTTCAAGCGGCGATGCACCGCACAGCACGGCGGCATCCTCTATCGATTTGTCGAAGCGTTCGAGCGCATTGCTGATCGAAAGAATGGAGAAAGGCAGCGCTAGAACGAGATGAGAAATGACGAATCCCGTCATCGTCCCGTTGAGGCCGATCTTGAGGAAGAACGCGTAAAGCGCGACCGCCAGCACGACCACCGGCAGGATCATCGGCGTCAGGAACAGCGCTCTCAGCGTCTTGCGGAACAGGAATCGCCCGCGCACCAGCCCGAAGGATGTCACGAGCCCCAGCAGGACGGAGAGCACGGTCACGATTGCCGCGATCCTGAAGCTCGTCCACGCTGAGGACAGCCAGCGCGGATCGGCGAGAAGGTCGCTATACCATTTCAGCGTCCAGCCTGGTGGCGGAAAGATCAGCCATTGCGACGAGCCGAAAGAGAGTGCCGCGATGAAGATGATGGGCAGCAGGAGAAACAAGGCGGTCAAAAGCGTGATGCCCAGCAGCACATATTTCAACCAACCGAGCCGTTCGAAATTGAGCAGCACTTCAACGGCCTCCTTCACTCTCGTTGCCGACGATGCGAAGCTGCACGGCATAGAGCGCAAGCGTGACAACCAGCAGAACCAGCGCGGCTGCGCCGCCCATGCCCCAGTTGACCAGCGATTGCACGAACTGTGCGATGAGTTCGGCGAGCATCATGTTGGATGTGCCGCCCAGAAGGGCGGGTGTGACGAAATAGCCGAGTGACATGACGAACACCATCAGCGCGCCCGCGGCCATGCCCGGGACGGTGAGCGGAAGCAGCACCCGCGTCAACGCCTGCCAGCGATTTGCGCCGCACAGCGCGGCAGCCTGCAGGATCGCGGGGTCGATCTTCCGGATCGTGCCGTAGAGCGGCAGGATGATGAAGGGCAGCATGATATAGGTCATGCCGATCGTCACGCCTGTCAGGTTGTTGACCAGTGCCAGCGGCTTGTCGATCAGGCCCATGCCCATCAGCATCTTGTTGATCAGACCCGTCCGCTGCAGGAGCACCATCCAGGCGTAGGTGCGTGCGAGAAGATTGGTCCACATCGACAGAAGCAGTATGGCGAAAACGATCGCGGCCCAGCGCGATGGCATGATGGCCAAGGTCCAGGCGACCGGAAATCCAATGGTCAGTGACACGATCGTCACTACCGCCGACACCATAAAGGTGTTGAAGAAGACCTTCAAATAGGTCGAAGACCCCAGCAACTCGACATAGTTCTGCAAGCCTGGCTGGGGTTCAAGAACGCTGCGCAGCAGAAGGGCTATCACCGGCACCACGAAGAACAGTGCAAGGAACAGCAGGGCCGGCAGCGTGGAACGGAATTCGCGCCGCTTTACCGTCGCAACTTCGGGCAGGGCAACGAATGAAGGCATGACGATAGTCCTTTGAGAGGACGGAGGAGCGTCGCCGCTCCCCCGGGTCGGTCGTTACTGAGCCTGCCAGGCATACCAGCGTTCGCCGATGGCATCGCGGTTTTCGGCCCAGTAATTCATATCGGCATTGACCTGGCTGGCGGTCTGCTGGTCCGGCAAAGTCTTTGCCTTTTCCGGGTCCATCAGCGCTGCGGAGTCGAGATTGGTCGGCGCATAGCCGGTGGCGGCGGCCAGATCGGCCTGGCCCTGGGCGGATGTCGCCAATGCGATGAACTTCATCGCGGCGTCCTTGTTCTTCGCGCCTTTCGGTACGACGAGCGAGTCGGCTGCCGTGATGTTCTGCTCCCATGACGTCTCGACATTGACGCCAGTCTCCGCGAGTGCGGTCATGCGGCCGTTCCAGACGCTGCCGAAGGGGGCTTCCGCCGACGCGATCAACTGCTGGGACTGCGCGCCGCCCGACCACCAGATGATGTCGCCCTTGATGGTGTCGAGCTTTTTGAAGGCTCGGTCGAGGTCGAGCGGATAGAGCTTGTCGGCTGCCACGCCGTCAGCGAGCAGGGCAGCCTCGATCACGCCAGGGGCAGACCATTTGTAGAAAGTGCGCTTGCCGGGGAATTTGGTGGTGTCGAACAGGTCAGCCCAGTTCTTCGGGCAGGCGTCGACCGCATCGACATTACAGCCGATGACGAAGGAGTAATAGAAGCTGCCGACTGAGTAATCGGTGACGAAGCGCGGATCGAGCTTTGATCTGTCGATGACGGCGAAGTCGAGCTTTTCGAGCATGCCGTTCTTGCCGGCCTGCGCGGCATAATCGCCCTCGACATCGACGACATCCCAGGTCACGCCACTGGCTTCGACCATGGCTTTGATCTTGCCGTAGTCGGTCGGCCCGTCCTGCAGCACGGTGGTGCCGGTCTCGGCCGTGAACTTGTCAGCCCAAGCGGCTTTCTGCGCGTCCTGGGTGGTGCCTCCCCAACTGGAGAAGACGATCTCAGCCGAAAAGGCCGAGGTGGAAAATGCGAGCGCTGCGGCAAACACCGCTGATGCGAATGTCGTCTTCATGTTCCCTTTACTCCAATCTCGATGTTGTTCTCTTTATGCTTCCCGACGTTCTCCCGATCGTCGATCGTCTTCCTGGCGCGCTCCGTTGCAGGAGGCGAGCCGTCACCGTATGACAAAGGGGTCCGGGATTGGATCGTCCGATGTCCGGAGCCACACGGTCTTGGTTCGCGTGAAATCGAGCGCGGCCGCCATGCCTCCTTCGCGGCCATGACCGGAAAGGCCGTACCCGCCAAACGGTGCAATCGGCGATACGGCTCGATAGGTGTTGACCCACACGACGCCGGCGCGGATGCTCTTGATCATGCGGTGGGCGCGGGTCAGGTTCTGAGTGAAGACGCCGGAGGCAAGGCCGAACGGCGTATCGTTGGCAATCCGCACCGCTTCCGCTTCATCTTCGAAGGAAACCACGGAAAGGACCGGCCCGAAGAACTCTTCTGCAAGTGACGGCGAGGCCACGCCGTCGCAATCGATTATGGTCGGCAGATAGTAGAACCCGTCGCCGGAAAGGGCCTTGCCGCCTGTGACCAGCCTCGCTCCAGCAGCCACAGAGCGCTCGACCAGTGCCGTGACGTGATCGCGCTGCCTGCTCGTCGCCAACGGGCCGACCTCTGTCGCCATGTCCAGCGGTCCGCCGATGCGGATTGCTTCCGCCTTGGCCTTGAGCAGGCCGACGAATTGGTCCTTGATGCTGCGCTCGACCAGAAGCCGCGACCCGGCCACGCAGCTCTGCCCCGTAGCAGCGAAAATGCCTGCGACCTGGGCATTGGCGGCGCTTTCGAGATCGGCGTCGGCATAGACGATGAAGGGGGATTTTCCGCCCAGTTCAAGCGAGGTGGAAGCCAGGTTCTCTGCGGAATTGCGCACGATGTGGCGCGCTGTTTCCGGGCCGCCCGTAAAGGCGATATGAGCCACCTTTGGATGGCGCGCCAGTGCCGCCCCGCAGGACGAACCGAAGCCAGTGAGGATGTTGACCACGCCTGCGGGAAAGCCTGCTTCGTCGATCAGGCGCGCGAATTCGAGCAACGGTGCCGGACCGTCCTCGGATGCCTTGACCACCATGGTGCAACCGGCTGCCAGCGCCGGGCCGATCTTGACGGCGGACAGGAAAAGCTGGCTGTTCCATGGCACCACCATGGCGACGACGCCGACAGGCTCGCGGCGTAGCCAGACATCCATGTCCGGCTTGTCGATGGGCAGATAGGAGCCCTCGATCTTGTCCGCGATGCCGGCGTAGTAGCGGTAATAATCAGCCACATAAGCGATCTGCGCCGAGGTTTCGCGGATGATCTTGCCTGTGTCGCGGGTTTCCAGTTCCGCGAGCTTCTGCGCATTGGCGGCAACGAGATCGGCCAGTCGGTAGAGCAGCTTGCCGCGCTGGGTCGCTGTTGTCTTTGCCCAAGCGCCCTCGTAAAGCGCCTTGTGCGCGGCCTCGACCGCGCGGTCGACATCGGCTTCGCGCGCTTCCGGCATCTCGGCCCACGGAGCGCCGGTTGCCGGATCGATGCTCGGGAATCGGCCTTCGCCATCGGAAAAAGCGCCGTCGATATAATGTTGGAACTGCTCCATCGGCTTACTCCGCAAAAGCCGGCATGACGTCGGCGATGAAGCGCTCGAGCGAAGCTTTCTTGCGCTCGAAGCTCATGCCGGTGTCGATCCAGAAGGAATATTCGTCATAACCCATGGCCTCGTAGGTCTTGATGCGTGCAATGACCTCCTCGGCATTGCCGACAACATTGTTCTTGCGCATCGTATCGCCCGAAAGCATCGCGTTTGCGGCGATGACGTCGTCGGGGATGCGTTCAATCAGACCCTGATGGATCGGCTTCTCGTTTTTGAACCAGGCGAAGAAATAATTGTAGTAGACGCTCAGTTCGTGGGCGCCCCGTGCAACATCCGCCTCATCCGAGCCGACATAGGTGTGGCGCAGCAGCATGATCTTGGGCCGTGTTATGCTCGGATTCTTGGCGCAGGCATCGTTGAAGCGGCTCATGAGGGTTTCCACCTCGTCGTCGCCCTGCCAGAGTGGCGTCACCTGCACATTGCAGCCATTGGCAACCGCGAATTCGTGGCTGTTGGGGTCGCGCGCCGCCACCCAGATCGGTGGATGCGGCTCTTGCATCGGCTTCGGCGCCGATGTGGTCGCGGGAAACTGGTAGAACTCGCCGTTATGGGCGTAGTCGCCTTCCCACACGCCCTTGATCGCGGGGATGAGTTCGCGCATGCGCTGGCCGGCTCCCCACGCATCCAGGCCTGGCAAAAGGCGCTCATATTCGAAGGAATAGGCGCCGCGAGCGATGCCAATATCCAGCCTGCCGTCGCAGATCAGGTCGGTCATCGCCGCCTCGCCGGCCAGCTTGATCGGGTGCCAGAAGGGCGCAATCACCGTGCCGGTCCCCAGGCGTACATTCTTGGTGCGGCGCGCAAGGTCCGCAATGGTGACGAATGGGTTCGGCGCTATGGTGAAGTCCATGCCATGATGTTCGCCTGTCCATATGGCATGCATACCGCTCTTGTCGGCGATTTCGCACAAAGCCACGAACTCCTCGTAGAGCTCCTTGTGGTTCTGGCTCGCATCCAGCCGTTCCATATGGACGAAAAGGGAGAATTTCATATGCCTAGGCCCTCTTCACGGGTATGGGATGGACTTTTCCTGCGGTTTCGCTGCCGAAATAGACGCCGAAATTACCGATGGAGCTTTCGATCGCGAACCGGCTGAGAATGTCAGCGGTCGGCCTATCGCTGGCTTTTTCTGCCGCTGTTGCAGGATCGAGGAAGTGGCCTTGCTTCGGCTTTCCGTCGCTCAGGAACGCCCGGTAGACGATGTGCTGGTGGCCGTCGCTTTTGTCGTCATAGACCGAATAGAGGAAACCGAGCGACGCTTGCAGTCCGGTGAGCTTTTCCAGATAGGCGCTGAGCGCCTCGGCAGGATCTTCGGCGCCTGCATCGCAGGTGGGCAGGGACACCGGGTTCGTACCGATGAGAAGAACCTGGCCATCGCGCTCGACCACCGCGCCAATCCTGAGATTGCCGTCGGCCGCGGCCGATACGGCCTTGCCGGCGAGCATCGGCGTGAAATAGCCCCCGCGCGCGTAGCCCAGGCCGTTGAGCCCATAATTGGCGAAGGACGTGATCAGTCCGAGCAGGACGACGTGGTCGCCGGCGTCGATGACACGATCCATAGAACATTCGAACCATGCGGCAACATCGGCGAAGACCGGGCAGCCGCCCGGTGCGTCGCTCCATGCCACGGCGGCAAAACGATCTTCCACCGGTCGAGCGAAGGTGTTGGAAACATCCTTTTGCGTTTCGGACAGAATGTTGACCGCAAAGCGAGCGGTACCAGTCATGACGCCAAAATTGCGCGACGTCTTTGCCAGGCACACCAGCAGCATCGGCGGATCGAGCGACACGGAGGTGAAGGAATTCGCGGTGAAGCCGATCGGGTTGCCGGCATGGTCGTGGGTGGTGACAACGGTGACCCCGGTCGGGAAAGCGCCGAAAGCGTCTCTCAGGGCACGAGGGTCGATTGTCATCTCGCTATCCTTTTTTCCCGAGCCATTGCGCCAGAAGATCGTTGACCGTGTCCGGCGCTGTCAAATTGACCATGTGGCGGTGTCCTTCGACGATTGCGACGGAACCCTTGGGCGCCAGTGCCGCCATCTGACGCGCCATCTCCGGTGTTGAATTCGGATCCCCCGAACCCGTCAGAAACAAGGCCGGGCACTGGACGTCCGGCCAGCGGCCGGCATAGGTCTCGTCCCCGTCGGCGAAAGCGGTGTAGGCCACCGCGTAACCTTCCGGATCGACCATTTCCAGCCAGGACTTGGTCAGCGACCGTGCATGCACGCTGTCGGCATCGTCGCCGAACCAGCGTTGAAGCGGGCCGTCCTTGTCGACGCCATCCGTCTTGATCGAAGCCGCCCGTGCAAGAACGGCGGCCTTTGCCTGCGGGTCGCGGCGATAGACGCCATTGAGGTAGCCGACGCCGTGTATGCGGTTTCCCATTGTGGCAGCGGCGCCACCCGAGATCATCGCGCCCATCGAGTGGCCGGCGATGGTGGCGGCGTCGATCTCGATATCGTCCAGGAAACGGCCGAACCAGGCGACGAAATCCTCCAGCCGGCTGCCCTCCGGCAGTTTGTCGCTTCCGCCATGGCCGGGCATGTCCACAGCGATAACGCGACGGGTCGTGGAAAAATACGCGATTTGCGGTGCCCAAGCCTCCAGCCGCATTCCGACGCCGTGGATCAGGACCAGCGGATCGCCTTCACCCTCCGAAACATAAGCGGTTCCGCCAGCGGTGTGCAGACGCTCGAAGGCCCGATGATGGGCCTTGGAGCGCTGGTCGGCGGGGTTGGTGTCCATGATCAGCATCGCCGCGCTCGACGTCTCAAACGCCGGCCGGGTTGGAAACGTCCTGGCCAAGGTCCTTCAGATCCTGATAGCGGTCGCCGATGCGGTGATGTGGCCGGCCACCCACCGAAGCGCCGAGCGCAACGACAATCTCGTCGGCTGCGGGCGCATCGGGAATGGCGGCCTGGATTGTCAGATAGTGCGAGCGGCGGCCTTCGTCGTTCTTGTCCATCAGCGGAATCATGATGGGTGCATTCGCCGGGCCGCGGGTGTTGGTGAAAGCCAGATAGCTTTTGGCGCCGACCGCGTTGCGGTAGTGATTGCCGAAGCGCAGCGTGTGGATCAACGCCGAGGCGTGCTCGATCTCGCCGTCCAGCCCCACCACCGCGGCTTTGCCATAGGCTTCAACGGCTTCACCCGAGCTCACAGCATCGATGATCATCTTGGTGAGCAGTTCGCCAAGAACCGGGCCCGCCGCGTGAATCTCCGGCTTCAGGTCGTCCACGAAGCCTTTGCCGGCCCATGGATTTTTCACCACGGCGAAAGCCGAGAAGAGCTTGAGAGGGATGGCCGCGGACTTGCCGCCCTCGATTAGCGTGGTTTCGACTTGTAGCAAAGTTTTGCGGATCTGGACGGACATCGAAGCTCCTCGTAAAGGCTTGTACTATGGTATGCCATAATATTGATGTGTCAAGCGCCCTATTACGCCTGCTTGTTAGGCGGACGGCGGCGCAGTTGGATCGGTCAGACGGTCTCGATCAAACCATCGTAGGCGAGTTCATAAAGCCGCATCATCTCGGACTCGTTGGGGACGCGTGGATTGTTGCCCGGCGTCCCGGATGCCAGTCCCTGGCGCGCCATTTCCGGTATGAGGTCGGCATAACGTTGACGTTCGAGGCCGAATGCCCTGAGCGTCGGCACCTTCAACCGCCGATTGAGATTTTCGAATGCCGAGACGAGCTTGTTGCCCGCCGTCAGATCGTGCTCGTCGGTGGCAAAACCGAGCGCCCGTGCGGCGGCGGCATATTTGTCTGGCGCGGACGACAGGGAAAAATGCGTGACCAGCGGCAGCACCATGGCGTTCGACATGCCATGCGGCACGTGGAAGAACGCACCGATCGGCCGGCTGAGGCCATGAATCAGCGCGGTCGAGGTGTTGGACACGGCAAGGCCCGCATGTGTCGCTCCAAGCATCATCGCCTCGCGCGCGGCATGGTTGCCAGGTTCTTCGGCAGCACATTCCAGATTGGCGCCGATCAACTTCAGTGCCGAAAGCGCCAAGGCGTCCGAATGGGCATTGCCGTTGCGGTTCACCAGTGCCTCTAGCGCGTGGGTCAGGGCATCGATGCCGGTGTCTACGGTGACGCGATAAGGACAGGTGAGGGTGAGTTCATAGTCGACGATGGCGGCCGCCGGCAGCGCCGCCGTTCCGAGTATCAGCATCTTCTCATTGACCTGCGTGTCCGTTACCACGGCGGCCCTTGTCACCTCCGAGCCGGTGCCGGCGGTGGTCGGGATTGCGATCACCGGCATGACCGGGATATCCACGATACGTGGCACCTTCAGCGCCGGCAGACCCTCACCCGTCTTGACGACGAGTGCCGCGGCTTTCGCGGTATCGATTGCACTGCCGCCACCGAGCGCGACAAGACCGTCATGGTCACCGGCCTGGATTTGTGCCGCCAGCGCGTGGATTGAGACGTCGGTGGGGTCCTCTACCACATCAGCGAAGACGCCTGCAGCCAGCCCCTTCTTCTCCAGAGATCTGCATAGATCTTGGGCATGGCCGAGCTTCACCATCGTTGGATCGGTCACCAGCAGTGGACGGCTGACGTTCAGCGATATCAGGACGTCGCCGAGCCTGTACCGGCTGCCGCCGCCGATGAGGATTTCACGCGGCATCAGGACACGATTGATCATTGCGGTGCTCCGCTAAAATTCCGGCTGGGACAGTTTGACGTGTCAGTGGGCGAGTATTTTGGACAGGAAGGACTTCGCCCGCTCGGTCTTCGGATTGTCGAAGAAGCTGTCGCCGCCGCCGATTTCGACGATCTCGCCGCCATCCATAAAGACGATGCGGTCCGCCACCTTGCGTGCAAAACCCATCTCGTGGGTAACGACCATCATCGTCATGCCTTCGTGAGCAAGCGCTACCATGACGTCGAGCACTTCGTTGATCATCTCCGGATCGAGCGCCGATGTCGGCTCGTCGAACAGCATGGCAACCGGGTCCATCGCAAGGGCGCGCGCTATCGCGACGCGCTGCTGCTGTCCGCCGGACAGCTGGCTCGGATATTTCTTCGCGTGGGCGGTCAGGCCGACCCGCTCGAGCAAGGCCTCTGCCTTGACCAACGCCTCCTTATGGCTGCGGCCGAGCACTTTTTCCTGGCCTACGCACAAATTCTCCAGGATGGTCATGTGCGGGAACAGCTCGAAATGCTGAAACACCATGCCGACTTTGGAGCGCAGCTTCGGCATATCCGTCTTGGGGTCGCTGACTTCGACGCCGGTTACGGTGATGCGACCGTTGCCGATCGGCTCAAGCGCGTTGACGCACTTGATGAGAGTGGACTTGCCAGAGCCCGAGGGGCCGCAAATCACCACCACCTCGCCCTTACCAACCGTCAGGCTGCAGTTTTTCAGCACCTGGAAATTGCTGCCGTACCATTTGTTGACGGCGTTGAGTTCGATCATCTTGGTCTGTTCCTGCATGATCGCCTCCTCAGTGTGCGTCGACCGACATCGGGCCATAGGCTTTGCCGAAACGCTTTTCGATGCGACGCTGGATCAGTTCCCAAGCCGTTGTCATAGCGAGATAATAGAGGGCCGCGACGGTGAAGAGTTCGAGCACCAGGAATTTCTCCTGGATCAAAACCTGGGTCCGCCGAAGCAATTCCTCCATGGATATGATCGAAGCGATCGAGGTGGTCTTGAGAACGCTGTTCACCGAGTTGCCAAGCGGAGGGATGATGATGCGCAGCGCCTGCGGCGCCACGACGTAGCGCATCACCTGGGATTCCCGCATGCCGATGGCCCGCGCTGCGTTGACCTGTCCGCTCGGGACCGCCGAGATACCCGCACGGATAATTTCAGCCAGATAAGCTGCCTCGCAGAGTGCCAGGCCAAGCAGGGTCGATTGGATGACGGTGAACTTGATGCCGATCTGCGGCAGGCCGGTGTAGATGATGATAAGCTGCACCAGAAGCGGCGTGCCGCGAAAGATCCAGATATAGAAATTCGCCGGCGCGGAGAGGATTTTGTAGCGCGACATGCGCATCATGGCGACGAAAAAGCCGATAAAGAGCCCTGCGGTCATAGCGAAGACGGTGAGACCAAGCGTTATCAATGCGCCTTCGAGCAGGTAATAATTCGTCAAATACTCGAAGAAGCCTTCCCAGTTCCAACCCTTCACAAGTCTCTCCGTTCATTCAAAGATCATCGCGGCGGGACGCGCCCGCCGGGACGAAAGATCATCAGATATCCGGGAAACGATCAGCCCTCGAGGCTGAGCACGCTGAGATCGCCCGGGGCGGGGGTGACGCCATAAGACGACATGATCTTGTCGAACGTGCCGTCCGCCTTCATTTCCTTGAGCGCTACCGAAACGGCCTCCGCCACCTCCGGACTGCCGAAGGCAAATGAGCCGGGCGTCGGATACATCCCCGACAGCGCGTGGGTGAACTCGCCGCGATCCTGGTACTGCTTGGCGACGGGATCGATGGAGACGGCAGCCTCGACCTGGCCCGCGCGCAGCGCCTGATAAACGGTGGCGTAGTTGTCGAACAGGTTGATGGTCATTTCCGGAAGACCGCGCTTCTTGAAGTCTTCGTTCAGTTCCTTGATCTTGCGCTCGGCGTAACCGCCGATATCGGTGCTCACCGTCTTGCCGGCAAGGTCGTCGATCTTGGTAATCGGGTTGGGGCCGTTCATGACTGTGGAGATGCTGATGGCTAGGTTCTCATAGGGAATCATCAGCAGGATTTTGCGACGCTCGGCGGTGACGAATAGGCCGGCATTGATCATGTCCCAGCGGCCGCCCTGAAGTCCGGGCACCATCGTCGCATATTCGGTGCTGATATATTCGGGCGTCAGGCACAGGCGCTTGGCGACTTCGAGGCCCATCTCGACGCGAAGACCCTTCAGATTGCCCTGCTGATCGGCATAGGCCATCGGCGGGAGGGTGGGGCTGGTTGCCATGACGAGATGCCCGGCCTTGACGAGATGGTCGTCGGAGATTTTTGGCTCGCAGTCCTGCGCATGGGCAATGCTGGCAAGGACGGAAAATGCCGAGGCGGCGAGGGCGCTTTTCACAAGGCGAGAAGAATAACGGCTAGGATTCACAAGGCTCATTACGGTTCCCATATTTTGGTATTATTGATTATGGCATACCATCACATCGAACCAAGTTTGCTGTCAAGCAACCTTCCGATGAAAATCCATTCTCATCTGCGGGTGAAGATGGCCGTTTGTCGGTCGCGCAGCTTTCCAGACAGGCGCTGGCGCGCGTCTGTTGCATCCGATCAAGGCAGGTTTTAGCGAGACGTCTTCAGGCTTGTGGGGGAGCGGCCTGGCTGGACAAGACCTTCTCGGCAATCGCCGCTGCATGAGTGACATGGTCTATGGCAGCCTGATAGGCACCGGGACCGTCACCCTTGCGGATGGCCTCGATGATCCGCTCCATCTGAGCGGGACCTTCGATGTTGCGATTCTCAGTCTTGATCGTCATCGAACGCAAATGATTGATACGCACGGTCAGCAGGTTGACGACACCCCACGCGACATGGCGGTCAACCTTCCCGAAAAGCGTATGGTAGAAAGTCGAGGTGTGGGTGAGGACACCCGGCATGTCCTTGTCACGATAGCTGTTGCGGATTCCAATGAGAGACTTTTCAAGCTCGGCCACTATGGAGGCATCACCGCTTTCGGCGCACAGCCGGGCCGCCATGCCTTCGAGCGCACCACGGATTTCGTAGATCTGCTTGGCCTCATTGGGATCAAGGAGGGCGACGATCGGGCCCTTGTTGGGCAAATTGGCAACCAACCCTTCGGATTCCAAGTGGCGGAGAACCTCGCGAACGATGGTGCGGCTGACGCCGAGCTGGGCACAGAGATCGCGTTCCACCAGTCGATGTCCGGGCTTGAAATAGCCGTTCACGATCGCCTCGCGAACCTTGTCCAGTGCAAGCTCGCGCAAGGTCTTGGTCGGACGTTCGACGCGAATAGCCGTGTCGTCCAGCGCGTTGCTCATGTTCCGGCACCTCTTTAGCAAGGCCGTCAAACCCCTCCCGGATTGTCCGAGATTCGTAATATGGCCTACCAAGTACATAGCGGTCGCCGGATGTGCTGACAACTGGCGAGGTTGCCGACGCCGAAGTAAGATCAGCCGAAGTGGCTACCTCGCGCGAGCAGCTTCAATTTCAGCGAGGATTTCGTCGCGATGTTCATCCAGCCGAGGTGAACGGCGTGTCAGATTGAGTGCGGATTTAGAGAAAACGACCGGCGTCCGCACGCCCGGGATGCCGTCGCGCGTCACCTGCATCTGACGATGCCGGAACTGCGGGTCTTCGAAGAGGTCGCCGACCGTATTGATCGGCCCGGCGGGCACGACGGCCTTTTCCAGTGCGGCAAGCAGGTCGTCGCGCGCCCAGAGTACGGTCTTGGCTTCCATCGTCTCGGTCAGTGCAACACGGTTGCGCACACGTTCAGGATTGGTCGCGAAGTCCGGTTGAAGCGGAAGCTCCGCCAGGCCGAGAACGCCGCAGAGCCGGACAAACTGCTTGTCGTTGCCGCAGGCGACGATGATGTAGCCGTCCGAAACCGGGAAGGTCTGATAGGGCGCGATGTTGGGATGCGCGTTGCCCATGCGCTTCGGCGCTGTGCCGGAGACGAGATAGTTCATCGCTTGGTTGGCTAGAACCGAACCCATGCAGTCCAGCAGCGCCATGTCGATATGCTGGCCACGCCCGGTCGTTTCCCGCGCCCTGAGAGCCGCTTGGATGGCAATGACGCCATATAGCCCTGTGAAGATATCGGCGAAAGCGACGCCGATCTTTTCCGGCGGCCCGTCCGGCTCGCCGGTCAGGTCCATGATGCCGCTCATGCCCTGGATCATGAAGTCGTAGCCGGCGCGCTGCGCGTAGGGTCCGGTCTGGCCGAAGCCAGTCACCGAGCAATAGATCAGGCCGGGGTTGTTGGTTTTCAAGCTGTCATAGTCGAGGCCGAATTTCTCCAGCCCGCCGACCTTGAAGTTTTCGACCACCACATCGGCCGATGCAATCAAAGCCTTGACGGTGGCCAAATCCTCTTCCGAGCCAAAATCGGCCGCTATCGAGCGCTTGCCGCGATTGCAGGCGTGGAAATAGGCGGCGGAGCGGCCGTCTTCGCCTTCATCGACATAGGGCGGACCCCATTTGCGGGTGTCGTCGCCTTCCGGGCTCTCGACCTTGATGACATCCGCGCCGAGATCGGCCAGCGTCTGGCCGATCCACGGTCCGGCCAGGATGCGGGCGAGTTCGATGACCCGGATCCCGGCAAGCGGCGCTTCCGACATCTGTTTTGCTCCGCTCAGAAGAACGCCTGAATGCCGGTCTGGGCGCGGCCCAGGATCAGCGCATGCACGTCATGCGTGCCTTCATAGGTGTTGACGGTTTCCAGATTCTGCGCGTGGCGCATGACATGATAGCCGATCTGGATGCCGTTGCCGCCGTGCATGTCGCGGGCCTGCCGGGCGATGTCGAGCGCCTTGCCGCAATTGTTGCGCTTGACGAGCGAGATCATCTCCGGCGCCATCTGCCCAGCATCGAAAAGCTGGCCTACGCGCAGCGACGCCTGGAGACCGAGCGCGATCTCGGTTTGCATGTCGGCCAGCTTCTTCTGATAAAGCTGGGTGCCGGCGAGCGGCTTGTTGAACTGCTTGCGGTCGAGGCCATATTGCCGCGCGCGGAACCAGCAGTCTTCGGCCGCGCCCATCGCCCCCCAGGAAATGCCGTAGCGGGCACGGTTGAGGCAGCCGAACGGTCCCTTGAGGCCCGACACGTTGGGCAGCAGAGCGTCTTCGCCGACTTCAACGCCTTCCATGACGATCTCGCCGGTGATCGAGGCGCGCAGCGACAGCTTGCCGCCGATCTTCGGGGCCGACAGCCCCTTCATGCCTTTTTCAAGCACGAAGCCACGTATCTGGTTGTCATGCGCTTCCGACTTGGCCCAGACGACGAAAACATCGGCGATCGGCGCGTTGGAAATCCACATCTTGGATCCACGCAGGCGATAGCCGCCCTCGATCTTCTCCGCCCGAGTCTTCATGCCGCCGGGGTCGGAGCCTGCGTCCGGCTCGGTCAGGCCGAAGCAGCCGATCAGGTCGCCTGCCACCAGGCCCGGAAGATACTTCTTCCGTTGCTCTTCCGAGCCATAGGCATAGATCGGGTGGATGACGAGCGAGGACTGCACGCTCATCATCGAGCGGTAACCGGAATCGATGCGTTCGATCTCGCGCGCAACCAGGCCGTAGCTGACATAGCCGGCATTCGCCGCACCATATTCCTCAGGCAAGGTGATGCCGAGAAGCCCGGCCTTGCCCATCAGAGGGAACAGCGAGGCGTCTGTCTCTTCGTTCAGATAGGCGTCTTCGACCCGCGGCGCGAGTTCGGCTTCGGCGAAGGCGGCGGCGGAATCGCGGATCATGCGCTGATCGTCGCTCAGCTGCTGGTCGAGCAGAAACGGGTCTTCCCAGGAAAATGCTGCAGTGCTCATAACGGCTCCCTTGTTGTCCGCAGTGTCGCGATTTTCGCACCTGCAGGCAAACCATATTTACTTGCGGCGCTATCAGTTTTACTCATACCAGATGGATCCCCTCACGCGACGCCTTCTGCCGTCAACAACAGCGCTCGTGGCTTTCGACGCTGTCGCGCGGCTCGGCAGTTTCTCGGCCGGTGCAAAATCGCTCAACCTGACGCAGGGTGCTCTTAGCCGCCAGATAGCGCTGCTGGAGCAGCAGCTTGGGGTAACGTTGTTCGAGCGCACCAATCGCGGCATCGCGCTGACCGAACGCGGCAAGACCTATGCCGCGGGCGTCGCTGACATTATCCAGCGCATCCGCACGCTGTCGCTTGAGACTTTGAGCGGGAGCCCGGCCAAATCCATCGGCATTGCCGTTCTCCCGACCATGGGCACGCGCTGGCTCTTGCCCCGCATTTCCGATTTCGTCGGGAAAAATCCGGACATCATCATCAATTTCGCCACCCGTATCGGCCACTTCGACTTTCGCACCGAACAGCTGGATGCCGCAATTCATATCGGCGCGCCGGACTGGCCGGGCGCGGAATGCAATTTTCTGATGGGCGAGACAGTGGCTCCGGTCTGCAGTCCGGCGTTTCTGGCAAAACATCCGATCGAAGAGCCGTCGGCGCTGCTCAAGCTGCCGTTGCTGGAAATGGCATCGCGCCCAGGCGCGTGGCGCTACTGGTTCTCAACGCTGGGGTTGGAGGCCAACCATCGCGGCGGCATGCGCTTCGAACAGTTCATCAGCGTCGCACAGGCCTGCATCGAGGGTCTGGGTGTCGCGCTGATGCCAACTTTCCTCATCGCGTCGGAACTGGAAAGCGGCCAACTGGTGCAGGCGTTCGACTGGCGTGTGAAAAGCCCGAGCTCCTACTATCTCGTCACCCCGCGCGACCGTGAGCGTAGCCTCTCGCTCATCCGTTTTTCTGACTGGCTGATCGCCCAGGCCAATGCGTTCGACGCGGAGGGAGGCGACAGCGGCGGGTAAGAAGCTGGGTCGCATTCCTTCGCGGACGTAGAGCGTCAGCAGGCTAAATTTGTCAGCCAAACCTCGTCACGCCGCGAATTCGGCGCTCATCTGCGCGAGATCGTCCCACAGGCTTTCGGCAAAACCGCGCAGCACCATGATCTCGAAGGCGTGATCCTCGACGCGGGTGATATGCGCCGCGATGTGTCCGATCAGCGTCGTGGTCGACCGGCCGACGACAAAGGCGGACAGGGCAAGGTCAGTGCCGCTGCCCTTGGCCAAGACGCGCTCGACCATCGGACCGCGTGCAAGGATGCGCACGCGTCCATGGCTTTGGTCGACACCCTCGGCATGCGGCGTAAGCCTGGTCAGCAAGGCGGCCAGCGCGTCATCCGCCAATGGTTCGTCGCCGACGATGTACCATTGGCCCGGCGCCGCGTAGCGCACGGAATGCCCCTGTTCTGCCAGACCCTTCAGCATGGCGGACGGATCCGCGCCCTGTTCCGCGAGCACATGAATGACATGACCTTCCGGAAGTGCGGTCAGGCCGATGCCCGACGCGTTGAACGGCTGCTTGTCCGAAAGCGCGGGACGGTGGATGAGGCGATACTTAGACATGGAGCTTCTCGTTTGCCGGATCGAAGAAGACGGGACTGCACAGGCGGCCCGGCGTATATTCGTTGCGCAAGCCGTTCCAGATCATGACATCCTCGCCATGCCGCTGCGATCCGCGCTTGACCAAGGCGAGGCCGATGGTCGAGCCGATATGCGGGGAATAGCAGCTTGAGGTGACATAACCCTGGTCGTTCTCGAGCGTCGCGGCAGCATCCTTGGCGAGGATGTGCGAGCCGGTGCGAAACGCCTGCGCCGGATCGAGCGGCACCACACCGACCAATTGCGGCCGGTCCTCGGCAACCAGTCCTTCGCGGTCGACCATCGCCTTGCCGATGAAGTCCGGCTTTGCAGCCGACACCATCTTGCCGAAACCGAGATCGGCGGGCACCACCGTGCCATTCAGCTCGTTGTGGGTGACATGACCTTTTTCGATGCGCAGGACCGACAGCGCCTCGACGCCGTAAGCGCAGATGCCATGTTGCTTGCCGGCATCCATCAAAGCATCGGCGACGCTTTCGCCATACCCTGCGGGCACCGCCAATTCATAGGCCAGTTCGCCCGAGAACGAGATGCGGAACAGTCTACCGCGCAGTTGCCCGCTGAACAGCGAGACGTCCCGTGCAGCGAGAAACGGAAAAGCCTCGTTGGAAATATCGTCGTCGACGATGGCCTGAAGGATCGTGCGTGACTTTGGTCCGGCAATCGCCATCTGCGCCCACTGATCGGTGACCGAGGACAGCCGCACATCGAGATCCGGCCACAACGCCTGGGAGCAGAATTCGAGATGGTTCATCACACCCGCCGCGTAGGCGGTTGTGGTCGTCATGAAATAGCGGTTTTCTTCGATCCGGCTCGTGGTGCCGTCGTCATAGACGATGCCGTCTTCGCGCAGCATCAGCCCGTAGCGCGCCTTTCCGACAGGGAGCTTGGCGAAGCCGTTGGAGTAGATGCGGTTGAGAAACTCGCCTGCATCCGCCCCGACGATCTCGATCTTGCCAAGCATGGAGACATCGCAGAGCCCGGCGTTCAGCCGGACGTTGCGGACCTCGCGGTCGACGCTTTCGCGCCAGCTCGTCTCGCCGTCGCGGGGAAACCATGACGAGCGATACCAAAGGCCGGTCTCGACGAATTTGGCTCCGTTCTTTGCTGCCCAATCGTGCAGTGGCGATTTGCGGACGGGCTGGAAGTGGTCGCGGTGATAGGCGCCGGTCAACGCGCCGAAGGACACTGGCGTGTAGAAGGGGCGGAAGGTGGTCGTGCCGACGTCAGCCGGCGAGACGCCGCGCGCCTCCGCCAGCAAACCAATGGCGTTGACATTGGATAGCTTGCCCTGATCGGTTGCCATACCGGTGGTGGTGTAGCGCTTGGCCAGTTCGACATGGCCGTAGCCCTCTTGGACCGCAAGGCCGAGATCCTTGCGGTGCACGTCGTTCTGGAAATCGACGAAAGCCTTGCCTTTGATGCCGGGGATCGACCAGACCGCCTTTGCGGCGGGTACCGCGATATCGCCCTCGACCGCGCCGAACGTGGCAGGTTCAACTTTGAAGCCAAGCTCGCCAAGCAGCGCCGATGCCTGCGCAGCGCCGTCTGCCATGCAGGCCGCGATACCGCTCGTGGCTTTTACGGCGCCAGCGAGCGACAGGCCATTCAGCTTCGTCGGTGCAAGAAAGGCTGAATGGGTATCCGACCAGACCGGTCTGCCGCCACGGTGGCAGGCGAGATGGATGATGGGGCTGAAGCCCCCGGAAACGGCAAGCGCATCGACATCGAGCGTTTCGCTTTTGCCGTCCTTCCAGATCGAGATGCCCGACAGCGATTTGCCGCCCTTGGCATCGCTGACGAAAGCGCCCTTGACCAGTCGCGCCTTGCCCGACCAGGCGATCGCAGCATCGGCACGGCTGTCGACAATCGCGGCAAGCTCCACACCCGCCCCCTCGAGGTCGCGGGCCAGCGCATAACCGCTGTCATTGGTGGTGAACACCGCTGCGCGCTTGCCGAAGGCTACGCCATAGCGGTTGAGATAGCTGCGCGCAGCACCGGCCATCATCACGCCCGGAATGTCATTGCCGCCGAAAACAAGCGGGCGTTCTTCCGTACCGGTTGCCAGCAATGCCCGTTTGGCCGCGATGCGCCACAGCCGTTCGACTGGCACATTGTCCTTGGGGGTCGCGACATGCTTCTGCACCCGTTGCACCGCGCCGAAGACATTGCCGTCATACCATCCGAAAGCAGTCGTTCGCGTAAGCACCTCGACATTGGGCAGGCTTTCCAGCTCGGCTATAGCCTGTCGGGCGAACTCGGCGGCCGTCGCTCCGCCGATGCTTGCGGTCTCGGCCAGCAGCGATCCGCCGGCCAGCGCATGCTCGTCGACCACGATGACACGAGCGCCGCTACGGCCAGCCGTCAGCGCGGCGCCAAGGCCGGCAGGTCCGGCACCGATCACCAGCAGGTCGCAATGCGCCCAGCTTTTCTCGTAACCGTCCGGGTCGGCTTCGTACGTTGCCTTGCCCAGCCCCGCAGCCTTGCGGATGAAGGGTTCATAGAGCTTTTCCCAAAGGGCGCCCGGCCACATGAACGTCTTGTAGTAAAAGCCTGCGCCGAGGAAGGGCGACAGCAGGCTGTTGAGCGCTCCGATGTCGAGGTCAAGCGACGGCCAGCGATTCTGGCTCTGCGCTTCGAGCCCCTGATACAGTTCCTGCATGGTGGCGCGGGTGTTGGGCTCGGTGCGTCCGCCGCTGCCGATCGTCATCAGCGCATTGGGCTCCGCGCTGCCGGCCGTCAGGATGCCGCGTGGACGATGGTATTTGAAGCTGCGGGCGACCAGCCGCTGGCCGTTGGCGAGCAGCGCGGACGCCAGACTGTCACCGGAAAAACCCGACAGGGCCTTGCCGTCGAAGCGGAAACTGAGGGGCGACTGGCGGTCGATCAAACCACCTTTTGGCAGGCGATAGGAGGTCATGCGCGGGTTTCCGGAACGCCGAGGGCGGCATCGCGGCTGTCCGCGATTTCATGAGTTGCGGTGTCGCGGGTCACCACCAGCCAGCGTCGGCAGCCCGACGTGTGATGCCAGTATTCCTCATAGGCGCCGCGCGGATTGTCGCGGAGATAGACGTAATCCATCCAGCGTTCTTGGCCGGCATCCGGCGCGGGCCGCTTCAGTGCGGCGCCCTTGACGGTGAATTCTTCCTTGGGTCTGCTGCCGCAATGAGGGCAGGAAACGAGGCTTGCCATGGTTCGAAATCCTTGCGGGGTCAGTGCAGGTTGGGCTGGGCGCCCTGGCCCTTTTCGTCAAGCATGAAGCCGCGCGCGAAACGGTCCAGTCGGAAAGCCGTCGCCGTCTCCTGCGGCGTGTTGCGCGCGATCAGATGGGCGAAACAGAAGCCGGACGCCGGCGTCGCCTTGAAGCCGCCATAGCACCAGCCGCTGTTAAGGTAGAGATTGTCGATATGGGTTCGGTCGATGATGGGCGAGCCATCCATGCTCATATCCATGATGCCACCCCACGAACGCAGCACGCGCACCCGCGACAGGCCGGGTATCATCGCCTTGCCGGCTTCCGCGACGTGTTCGACGGTGGCAAGGTTGCCGCGCTGGGCGTAGGAGTTGTAGCCGTCTATGTCGCCGCCAAAGACGAGACCGCCCTTGTCCGACTGCGAACAGTAGAAGTGTCCCGCTCCGAAGGTGACGACGCAATCGATGAACGGCTTCAGCCCTTCGGACACGAAGGCCTGCAGCACATGGCTTTCGAGCGGCAGCTTCATGTCGGCCATCGCCGCGACGCGCGACGAGTTGCCGGCTGCTGCCAGCGCCAGCTTGCCGCAGCCGATGAAACCCTTGGTGGTCTCCACGCCGGTCACCGCGCCATTTTCGCGCCGGATGCCGGTGACTTCGCAATCCTGGATGATGTCGACGCCGCGCATGTCGGCACCGCGCGCATAGCCCCAAGCTACCGCGTCGTGTCTCACGGTTCCGCCGCGCTTCTGCATCAGCCCGCCCTGGATCGGAAAGCGTGCATTGTCGAAATCCAGGAAAGGCAGCATTGCGCGCACCTGCTCACGGTCGAGCAGATCGGCATCTACGCCATGCAGCCGCATGGCATTGCCGCGTCGGGTATAGGCGTCGCGCTGTGCGTCGGAGTGGTAGAGATTGACCACGCCGCGCTGCGAGACCATGGCGTTGAAGTTGAAGTCCTGCTCCAACCCCTCCCACAGCTTCATCGATAGCTCGTAGAACGGGTTGTTACCCTGCAGCAGATAGTTGGAGCGGATAATGGTGGTGTTGCGGCCGACATTGCCGGAGCCGATATAGCCTTTCTCGACCACAGCCACATTGGTGATGCCGAATTCCTTGGCGAGATAATAGGCGGTTGCCAGTCCGTGCCCGCCACCGCCGACGATCACCACATCGTAATGCGGCTTGGGCTGCGGGGAGCGCCAGGCCGCCCCCCAGCCCTTATTGCCGCGCAAGCCGTTGAGAAAAACCGAGAGTGCCGAATAGCGCATTCAGGAAGGCCCTTGAAATCAGGCGTCTTTGCAAAGCCGTCTTTGAGAATACCAAAGAGTATCATTAAGGGATTGCAAGAATAGGACGCGTAAGTGTAAAATTGGGACATGGCCTCCGACACATACCGTATGGGCTTCCTGCTCATCAGCAATTTCGCATTGATGTCCTACGCGTCGGCCACAGAGCCGTTGCGGGCCGCCAATCTTCTTTCCGGCGTCGATCTCTACGAGGTCATTCCGCTGTCCGTCGACGGCTTGGCCGTGACCAGTTCGTCAGGCATGGCCATCGACTGCAAGGCCCTCTCCACAGAAGGAGATGAGTGCCATACGATCTTCATGTGCGCCGGCGGAGGCCCACAGGATTGGATGGGCAACGACACGCTGATCTCTGCACTGAGACGCTTGTCGCGGCAAGGCGTCCGCATTGGCGCGATTTCCAGCGGCTCCTTCCTGCTGGCTGCCGCCGGTCTGCTTGAAAACCGCGATTTCACGATTCACTGGGAACACGCGCCGGTGCTGAGGGAAACCTTTCCGCATCTGGTACCGCGCCAGGCACGCTACGTGCTCGACGGGGACCGCATCACCTGCGGCGGCGGCATCGCCCCGCTCGACATGATGCACGCCTTGATCGCCGAACGGATGGGATCTCACTTCGCCCGACGGGTCAGCGATTGGTACCTGCATGCCGCGGTGGCCGAACCGACAGCCCCGCAGCGAGGTTCGGCGGCGGAACGCTTTGGCACGCACCATCCCGCTCTTCTGGCAATACTTGAAAAAATGGAGGTGACTGTAGAAAAGCCGCTGCCACGCGCTGCGATGGCCGCCTTTGCCGGTATCAGCGAACGCCATATCGACCGGCTCTTTGCCAATGAACTGGGGTCGGGATTTCTGGAGACCTACAGGACAATCCGCCTTAGCCACGCCCGCCGCCTCATCGAGCAGAGCCCCTTGTCGATCTCGGAAATCGCCTTTGCGACCGGCTTTTCGAGCGCCGCGCATTTCTCCAATGTCTATGGCCGGGCCTATGGCGAGGCGCCTCGGGCAACACGCAAAAAATTATAACCGAATTTTCTTCACGGTTGAATTTTTCTCGTCTTATTATAGTTCTGAGAAAAATCCGGGGTATCGGCATTGGCGAATAAAACTGCAAAAGCTGAAGAAAATCCGCCTTCGAGACCGGCGTTCAATCAGGATCCGCATGCAGTACGCGAGCCTCGCGAAAACAATCTCGAAATGGCGATCGGCCGTGAGGTGCGCGCCTACCGCAAAAAGCTGGGGCTGACCATCACCGATCTGGCCGTGGCCACGGAGATGTCGGTGGGCATGCTGTCCAAGATCGAAAACGGCAACATCTCGCCGTCGCTGACAACGCTGCAGGCGCTTTCCAAAGCGCTCGGCGTACCGCTTACAGCCTTCTTCAAGGGGTTCGAGGAAACCCGCAGCGCTACTTTCGTCAAGGCGGGCGAGGGCGTGAACATTGAGCGGCGCGGTACGCGCGCCGGCCACCAATATAGCCTTTTGGGCGCGTTCGAGAACAATTCCAGCGGAGTCGCGGTCGAGCCCTATCTGATCACGCTGACGACCGCCTCGGACGTATTCCCGACCTTCCAGCACGAGGGCCTGGAATTCCTCTATATGCTGGAAGGGGAGGTGGTGTACCGCCACGGCGACCGGCTTTACACAATGCAGCCTGGCGACAGCTTGTTTTTCGATGCTGATGCGCCGCATGGTCCCGAACAGCTGGTCAAGCTGCCTGCTCGCTACCTGTCGATCATTTCCTATCCGCAGTAGCGCTGACAAAGACCACTTATGGCACGAGGCAGGACGCCCCGCCCTCATTCATTGCTGCGGCCAAACGCCTGTCCAAAGTGGCCAGCGTTACCTGTTCAAGGATGACGACTGCGGCGTGCAAAGCATCCGATGCCCGAAAGCCTATTTTGGATTGATCGGACAGCCCTGCGGCAAACAAGAAATGTTGCCGCGTGACCGTCCTGACTTCGAACGTGTCTCGTATCAGTGCGCGGAACGACTGCAATGCCGATCCGCGACCTTCCCACGTCAGTTGCCCGGTTCTTTCTTTGACGGAAAGTGCGCTGGAGAACTCGGTGATCGTCCACTCGCTGATCAAAACGCCATCTGTCTGACTCGCGGCGATGAGCCATTGCTGCATCTCCAAACTGCGCGTTTCGACGGTCAAAGCGGAGACCAGGATCGAGGTATCGACGTAGACCATCAGTAGCGGTCGGAATCGCGCAGACGCTGCATGAACTCGTTTGAGTCGTCGGGTACCTCAGGTACCTTAATGTGCTGCGTTTCCGACTTGAAGAAGTCCTTGTCGATAGGTTTCCTCGGCTTGCGAATGGGAACAAGCTCCGCGACCGGCTTGCCGCGCTTCATGATCTGCACGGTCTCGCCGTTTTCGACGCGGTTGATGAGTTCACTGAGATGCGACTTGGCTTCGGCGAGGTTGAAACGGGTCATCGATATACTCCTGACCAACTTTATGGTCACATCATAGCAAGCGGCGAATCTGGTATCAACGGCTTGAAGTCGTCTTCACAGCACATACGGTATCCGCACCTCCGGCAGGCTTGCTGGAATCCTTGCACCCACCGATGACAAATCAACGCTATTATTCCTTTTAAGAATTTTATATTCCTAAGGATTGCGACGCCTCCAACTTCTTGCTACACCGCATTCATCTCACCCAAATACGGAGCTGTTTGCATGTGCGGCATTGTTGGATTGTTCCTGAAAGACAAGGCGCTTGAGCCTAAGCTCGGCGAGCTTCTCTCCGATATGCTGATCACGATGACGGACCGGGGGCCGGATTCCGCCGGCATCGCAATTTATGGCAAGGCGGACGGCAAGACCAAAGTCACGCTGCAGTCGGCAGAGCCCGATCAGGATTTTCGGCAGCTCGCTGCGGACTTGAAGGCGGCGGGTATTGACGCTTCGGTTACGATCAAAAGCACCCATGCGGTTGTCGAAACCGCTGCTGACATCGCCGATATCCGCGCCTTTATCACTGCCAGCCGTCCTGATGTACGCGTCATGGGGTCGGGAGACAGTGTCGAAATCTACAAGGAAGTCGGCCTGCCGAAGGATGTGGTCGCGCGCTTTGGTGTTCGCGCCATGTCCGGCACGCATGGTATCGGCCATACCCGTATGGCGACGGAATCGGCTGTCACCACGCTCGGCGCGCATCCGTTCTCGACCGGCGCCGACCAGTGCCTGGTGCACAACGGCTCCCTGTCGAACCACAACAATCTGCGTCGCGAACTCATCCGCGAGGGCATGACCTTCGAGACTCAGAACGACTCGGAAGTTGCAGCCGCCTATCTCACTGCCGAAATGGCCAAGGGCAAAGATTTGGGCGAAGCGCTGGAAGGCGCGCTTGACGATCTTGACGGCTTCTTCACCTTCGTCGTTGGCACCAAATCCGGCTTCGGCGTCGTGCGCGATCCGATCGCCTGCAAGCCTGCCGTCATGGCCGAAACCGACCAGTATGTCGCCTTCGGGTCCGAATATCGCGCGCTGGTCAACCTGCCCGGCATCGAGGATGCCCGGGTCTGGGAGCCGGAGCCGGCGACCGTATATTTCTGGGATCACGAGAAGGCCGCCTGACCGTGCACGCCAGCGTCCAACGAGAAAGTCTTGAATCGATGCGAGTTTTCGACCTTGCCACAACCCCGCTGCGCGAGCTCAACAGCGCGCTGCACACCGTAGCGCCCGGCGCTAACGACACGAGTTTCGAAGTCGTCAATCCGCGCGGTAGTCACTCGGTCGCCGTCGGCATCGACAAGCCGGTCACCGTCGAGGTCAAGGGTTCGGTAGGCTATTACTGTGCCGGGATGAACGATGGTGGCACGATCACCGTGCACGGCTCGGCTGGCCCCGGCGTGGCCGAAAACATGATGTCGGGTACCGTCGTCATCGAGGGCGACGCCTCCCAATATGCCGGCGCCACGGGTCGCGGCGGTCTCCTCGTCATCAAGGGCAACGCTGCATCGCGTTGCGGAATTTCGATGAAGGGCATCGACATCGTCGTCCATGGCTCCATCGGCCACATGTCAGCCTTCATGGGGCAGTCCGGACATCTGGTTGTGCTGGGTGATGCGGGCGATGCGCTCGGCGACTCGCTTTACGAAGCCAAGCTCTTCGTGCGCGGCACCGTCAAAAGCCTGGGCGCTGACTGCGTTCAGAAGGAGATGAAGCCAAAGCATCTGAAACTGCTTGCCGAGCTTCTCGAAAAGGCCGGTGCCACCGATGTGAAGCCGGAAGAATTCAAGCGCTATGGCTCGGCCCGCAAGCTCTACAATTTCAACATCGACAACGCCGACGCATATTGAGGCAGGGGACACATCATGAGCTATCACAATCCCTTCACGCCGCCCCGCAAGTCGGCCACTTTCGACGACTACACGCTGGCCGAAATCCGCCGCGCGGCGGCCACCGGAATCTACGACATTCGCGGTGCCGGCACCAAGCGCAAGGTGCCGCATTTTGACGATCTGCTGTTTCTCGGCGCCTCGATCTCTCGCTATCCGCTCGAAGGCTATCGTGAGAAATGCGATACGACGGTTACGCTCGGAACGCGCTTCGCCAAGAAGCCGATCACGCTGAGAACGCCTATTACCATTGCCGGCATGAGCTTCGGCGCCTTGTCGGGCAACGCCAAGGAAGCGCTCGGCCGTGGCGCGACGCTTGCCGGCACCTCTACCACCACCGGCGATGGCGGCATGACGGACGAGGAACGCGGCCATTCGCAGACGCTGGTCTACCAGTATCTGCCGTCGCGCTACGGCATGAACCCGAAGGACCTGCGCCGTGCGGACGCCATTGAGGTCGTCGTCGGGCAGGGCGCCAAGCCGGGCGGCGGCGGCATGCTTTTGGGCCAGAAGATTTCCGACCGCGTCGCTAACATGCGCAACCTGCCCAAGGGCATCGACCAGCGCTCGGCCTGCCGCCATCCCGACTGGACCGGACCAGACGATCTGGAGATCAAGATCCTCGAACTGCGCGAAATCACCGACTGGGAAAAGCCGATCTATATCAAGGTCGGTGGCGCGCGCCCTTACTACGACACCGCGCTTGCGGTGAAGGCGGGGGCCGACGTCGTTGTTCTGGATGGCATGCAGGGCGGCACTGCGGCCACGCAGGACGTGTTCATCGAGAATGTCGGTATGCCGACGCTGGCCTGCATACGGCCCGCTGTCCAGGCGCTGCAGGATCTCGGCATGCACCGAAAGGTGCAGTTAATCGTCTCGGGCGGCATCCGCTCGGGCGCCGATGTTGCCAAGGCGCTTGCGCTCGGCGCTGACGCCGTAGCCATCGGCACGGCGGCGCTGGTGGCCATCGGTGACAACGATCCGAAATGGGAATCCGAGTATCAGGCGCTCGGCACCACGGCAGGTGCTTATGATGATTGGCATGAGGGCAAGGATCCCGCCGGCATCACCACGCAGGACCCGGAATTGGCCAAGCGGCTCGATCCGGTGGCAGCTGGTCGTCGCCTCGCCAACTACCTCAAGGTGATGACGCTGGAAGCGCAGACCATCGCGCGCGCCTGCGGCAAGAACCATCTGCACAATCTCGAGCCCGAGGACCTCTGCGCGCTGACGCTCGAAGCGGCCGCGATGGCGCAGATACCGCTGGCCGGAACAGGCTGGTATCCTGGCAAGGGTGGCTTCTAACGGTCTTGAACCACGCTTGGGAGGGCGCGGCCAAAGACTTTGAACGAGACAAAAAACTATGGGGAACGACGTGACACTGGACCTCTCGACCTATGCCGCCGATAACGGCATCAAATATTTCATGATCAGCTATACCGACCTGTTCGGCGGCCAGCGTGCCAAGCTGGTCCCCGCACAGGCCATTGCCGACATGCAAAAGGATGGAGCGGGCTTTGCGGGCTTCGCCACCTGGCTCGACCTGACGCCGGCGCATCCCGACCTGTTCGCCGTTCCCGATGCGTCCTCTGTCATCCGCCTTCCCTGGAAGCGCGATGTTGCCTGGGTCGCTGCTGATTGCGTCATGGAAGATCAGCCGGTCGACCAGGCGCCGCGCGTTGTTTTGAAGAAACTCGTCGCCGAAGCCGCCGCCCAGGGCCTGCGCGTCAAGACCGGCGTCGAGCCTGAGTTCTTCCTGATCTCCCCGGACGGTTCCAAAATCTCCGACGACTACGATACCGCCGAGAAGCCCTGCTACGACCAGCAGGCGGTCATGCGCCGCTACGATGTCATCGCGGAAATCTGCGACTACATGCTCGAACTGGGTTGGAAGCCCTACCAGAACGACCATGAGGACGCGAACGGCCAGTTCGAGATGAACTGGGAGTATGACGACGCGCTGCAGACCGCCGACAAGCACTCCTTCTTCAAATTCATGGTCAAATCGGTTGCTGAAAAGCACGGCCTGCGCGCCACCTTCATGCCCAAGCCGTTCAAGGGCCTGACCGGCAATGGGTGCCACGCGCATATCTCCGTGTGGGACGCCGAAGGCAAGAGTAACGCCTTTGCCGACAAGGCGATGCCCTTCGGCCTGTCGGCACAGGGCCGCACGTTCCTTGGCGGCATCATGAAACATGCCTCCGCGCTTGCCGCGATAACCAATCCGACCGTCAATTCCTACAAGCGCATCAACGCACCGCGTACGGTTTCGGGTGCCACATGGGCACCCAACACCGTGACCTGGACCGGCAACAATCGCACCCACATGGTTCGCGTGCCGGGTCCAGGCCGTTTCGAGCTTCGCTTGCCCGATGGCGCGGTCAATCCCTATCTTCTGCAGGCCATCATCATCGCCGCCGGCCTGTCCGGTATCAGGACGCAGGCCGACCCTGGCCGTCACTACGACATCGACATGTACAAGGATGGCCACACCGTCACCGATGCACCGAAGCTGCCGCTCAACCTGCTCGATGCACTTCGCGAATATGAGAAAGACGCCGAACTACAGGCAGCCCTCGGGACAGGTTTTTCCGCCGCTTATTTGAAGCTGAAGCATGGCGAATGGAACACCTATTGCGCGCAATTCACCTCGTGGGAACACGCCACCACGCTCGACATCTGAGGGCGATGTCCCGACGTTAGACAAACACCGGAGACTCCAAGCGGGTTTCCGGACAATCTGCCGCGAAAAAACAACAACGTGGCGCATTGCCCCGGTGACGCTGCGGTACGGCATGCTGTAAAAGCGCGACTCGAGACTGACCAAGGAACATAACCCGTGAACAGCATCGTCCTCACCGTATCCTGCAAGTCCACCCGCGGCATCGTTGCCGCCATCTCCGGTTATTTGTCAAAGCAGGGTTGCAACATCGTCGACAGCTCGCAGTTCGACGATCTGGAGACCGGCCTGTTCTTCATGCGCGTCAGCTTCATCTCCGAAACGGCGGTTGCGCTCGACACCATCACTGCCGATTTCGCGGAGGTCGCCGCGCCCTTCGACATGCAGTACGAGTTCCACGACCCGGCGCATCGCATGAAGGTGATGCTGATGGTGTCGCGCTTCGGACATTGCCTGAACGACCTTCTTTATCGCTGGAAGATCGGCGCGCTTCCCATTGATATCGTTGCAGTTGTGTCAAACCATTTCGACTATCAAAAGCTGGTGGTCAATCACGACATTCCCTTTCACCACATCAAGGTGACGAAAGACAACAAACCCAAGGCCGAGGCCCAGTTGATGGATCTGGTCGAGCAGAGCGGCACGGAACTGATCGTGCTCGCCCGCTACATGCAGGTTTTGTCGGACGATCTGTGCCGCAAGATGTCGGGCAAGGTTATCAACATTCACCACTCCTTCCTGCCGTCCTTCAAGGGGGCCAATCCCTATAAGCAGGCCTATACACGCGGCGTGAAGCTGATCGGGGCGACGGCGCACTACGTGACGGCCGACCTGGATGAAGGCCCGATCATCGAGCAGGACACCGTCCGCATCACCCACGCACAAAGCCCCGACGACTACGTCTCGCTGGGCCGCGATGTTGAGGCGCAGGTGCTGGCGCGCGCTATTCACGCCCACATCCATCATCGAACCTTCATCAACGGCAACCGTACGGTGGTCTTCCCGGCAAGCCCCGGCAGCTATGCCTCGGAACGGATGGGCTGAACAATATGGCGGCGATCATCAACGGCAAGGAGACGGCCGTCTCCGTCATCGAGGCGGTCAAGGCCGAAACGCAGGCGCTGCTGAGTGGGTATGGCGTCCAGCCCGGCCTTGCCGTGGTGATCGTTGGCGACGATCCGGCAAGCCACGCCTATGTCGGCGCCAAAGGGCGCATGGCAAAGGAATGCGGCTTCAACTCGGTCCAGCACACTTTGCCGGCTGAGACCGGTCAGGACGAACTGGCCGCTCTGGTGGCAAAGCTGAACGCCGATCCGTCCATCCATGGCATTCTGGTGCAACTGCCGCTGCCCAAACCGCTTCAGAGCGATCCGATCATCCAGTCGATCCTGCCCGAAAAGGATGTCGACGGGCTGCATGTCGTCAATGCCGGCAAGCTGGCGGTGGGCGACCTTGAGACCGGATTGATCTCTTGCACGCCTGCGGGCGCCATGATTCTCGTGCGCCGCGCCCATGGCGAGGACCTTTCGGGCCTGAACGCGGTAGTCATCGGTCGCTCGAATCTCTTCGGTAAGCCGATGGCTCAGTTGCTGCTCAACGCCAATGCCACGGTCACCATGGCGCATTCGCGCACGCGCGACCTGGCCGCGGTCTGCCGCAACGCCGATATTCTGGTGGCTGCGGTTGGTCGTCCGCAGATGGTCAAGGCGGACTGGATCAAGCCGGGTGCGACGGTGATAGACGTCGGCATCAACCGCGTGCCTGCGCCAGACAAGGGCGAAGGCAAGACCAGGCTTGTCGGCGATGTCGCCTTTGCCGAAGTCTCCGAAGTCGCCTCGACCATCACGCCCGTCCCCGGCGGCGTCGGCCCGATGACGATTGCCATGCTGATGGCCAACACGGTTATCGCCGCTGCCCGCAAGGCCGGACATACACGACCGAAATTCTAGCTTTTCAGCGCGGCTGACTGCTCGAAGGCTGAAAGTCGGCGACGACCCGATGCCTGGTGCCGGGATAGGTAAAGCGGACATGTGTTACCGGACCGAAGGTATTCCAGGTCCGCCGCTCGATCACCAGACAGGCCGTTTCTGGTTTGAGCTTCAGCAGCTTTGCCGTCTCGCGATCCGCCCCGACCGCCTGAATTTGGTGTTGTGCAGCGGTCCATGGCGCACGCTCGAGGAGCCAGGGGCCTGGGGCGACATTGCTGAAATCGGCGTGTCGCGCGTCCGGCACCACCTCCAGATTGATCAGACGCTCCTCGAGGCAGAAGGGGTCTCCCGCAGCCAGGTGCATGCAGCGCACCTCCAGCACCGGACCGGGCTTCTCAAGGTCGAGCCGCCGACGGTCCTCGATATCCGCCTCGCGCTCCGTCGTCGCCAGCAGTGCATAGGAATAAGCGAGCTTGAGCGAAGCGACTTCCGTCTTGATGTCGTGGATTTCCAAAACGGCGGATTGCGCTTGCGGCTGTGTGACGAAACTGCCCGATTTCTTGCGCCGCTCGATCAGACCGGCCTTGGCAAGCTGCGTCATGACCTTGTTGACTGTCATGCGCGAGCATCCGTACTGCTTGGCCAGATCAACCTCGAAGGGCAGGCGATGGCCGGGCGGCCATGCGCCGGAAACGATCTGGCTTTCCAATTCGTTCAAGATGCGCTGGTGCAGCGTCGCATCCCTGGCAATGTCCATCGTCTCTCCAGCGTCACGGATGATGATGCGGTTCATGCCGCCAACAGTTCCTGCATGGTATGGAGAAAGCGCCGACCGATCGCATCGCGCAAGCGGTGGCGTCCGTTCTCCACCTGTTTTCGGCCGGACGTCCAGACGCAATCGACCTTGACGCCCTCTGCGAAAATCCAGGCATCGAGCAGCTGTTCCGTCTTGAGATAAGGAACCGCTGTTGTGTCGAGGGAGATGAGGTCGGCTCGGTTGCCGGCGGCCAGTCCGGCTTTCGCGCCAAGCGCCATGCCGCCGCCCAGCACGGCCTGCTCGTAAAGTGCCGTTCCGGTGGACGATCCAGGCTGTGCGGCAAAGATGTTTCTGGCGTGCAGTCCGAGACGCTGGGAATATTCGAGTTGGCTCAGTTCGCTGGGCAGCGAGACCCGGATGTTGGAATCCGATCCGACACCATATCTGCCGCCTGCATTTAAAAATTGCCGTGCGTTGAAGATTCCGTCGCCGAGGTTTGCTTCCGTGATCGGGCATAGGCCCGCGGTTGCGCCGCTTTTCGCCATGCGCAGGGTTTCGTCGTCGGTCATGTGGGTGGCGTGGATCAGGCACCAGCGGCTATTCACGGGGGCGTGGTCCAGAAGCCAATCGACCGGTCGAGCGCCCGACCAGGCGATGCAATCCTCGACCTCCTTGAGCTGCTCGGCGACATGGATGTGGATCGGCCGGTCGCCAGCCAGTGCGACAACCGTTTCCAGTTCTTCCGGCGTCACGGCGCGCAGGCTGTGCGGAGCCACTCCCAGCACCGCGCCGGGCAGGGCGCGCACCACATCGCCGCAGCGTTCGAACAATCGGGAAAAGCTGTCGAGCGTGTTGATGAACCGGCGTTGTCCTTCAACAGGGACCGCACCGCCAAAGCCGGAATGGGCGTAAAATACCGGAAGAAGTGTCAAACCGATGCCGGTCTCACCAGCCGCCATACCGATCCGCTCGGCCATTTCCGCAATGTCGCCATAGGCGGAGCCGTCGCGGTCGTGATGCAGATAGTGAAACTCACCGACGCGCGAAAAGCCGGCCTCCAGCATTTCCATGTAAAGCTGTGCCGCGACCGCCTCGACCTGCTCCGGCGTCATCGACAGCGCGAAGCGATACATGGTGGTGCGCCAACTCCAGAAGCTGTCGTCGCCTGGTCCGCGTGTTTCGGCGAGGCCTGCCATGGCGCGCTGGAAGGCGTGGCTGTGCAGGTTGGGCATGCCCGGCAGAACGACGTCGTGGCTTTCGTCGCCCGCTTGCGCCACAGCATCCGTCTCAACCGTCGCAATCTGCCTGTCGGCAAAGGTGAAGCGAACATCCCTTCGCCAGCCTTCGGGGAGAAAGGCCGAACGCGCAAACAGACCTGGCATGGACTCTCTCCTGTTTTGATCGTTCGATAGCATGGCACGCGGAATTTCGCTTGCCAGGCAATTATTATGTATATACATGTTTTCTGGAGTTGGAAGGCGAGGCGCATGGCGGAACGAAAAAATTCCAGCGGCGGTAACGGGCAGACCGACGCCCCTCAGCTGTATGTCAATGCGCGGCTTGCCACCCTTGATCCAGCTGCGCCGGGCCTTGGCCTTGTCGAAGACGGTGCCATCGCCGTCGAAAACGGGCGCATCGTCTATGCCGGCCCACGCAGCGGCCTCGATCCCTCAATCGCTGCGGTCGACGTCGTCGATCTCGGCGCGCGCTGGGTTACGCCCGGCTTGATCGATTGCCACACCCACATCGTCTATGGCGGCAACCGCGCGCGTGAATTCGAAATGCGGCTGGAAGGCGCGTCCTATGAGGATATCGCCCGCGCCGGAGGCGGCATCCTGTCCTCGGTCAAGGCGACGAATGCGCTGTCTGTCGACGCGCTCGTTCAGGCTTCCTTGCCGCGCCTCGACGCCCTGCTTGCGGAAGGCGTGACGACCATCGAGATCAAGTCCGGCTACGGACTGAACATCGAGGCCGAGCTGAAGATGCTGCGCGCCGCACGGCAGCTTGCGACCGTGCGGCCAGTGCGGGTTGTCACCTCGTGGCTCGCCGCACATGCCACACCGCCGGACTACAAGGGCCGCAACGGCGACTACATCTCGGATGTGGTCCTGCCGGGTCTCGAGCAGGCGCATGCGGAGGGGCTGGTCGATGCGGTCGACGGGTTCTGCGAAGGCATCGCTTTTTCAGTAAAAGAGATTGCTGGGGTTTTCGACGCCGCCAAGGCGCGCGGCCTGCCGGTCAAACTGCATGCAGAGCAACTGTCGCATCTCGGCGGCGCGGAACTCGCGGCCTCCTATGGCGCGCTTTCGGCAGACCATCTCGAATATCTCGACGAGAAGGGCGTGCAGGCAATGGCCGCTGCCGGCACCGTCGCCGTACTGCTGCCGGGCGCGTTCTATGCACTTCAGGAAAAGCACAAGCCACCGGTTGCCGCCCTGCGCGCCGCCGGTACGAAAATAGCGATTGCCACCGACAGCAATCCCGGCACTTCGCCGCTGACGTCTCTGCTTTTGACCATGAACATGTCCGCCACGCTGTTCGGCCTCACGGTCGAAGAGTGCGTTGCCGGCGCGACGCGCGAGGCGGCGCGTGCGCTTGGGCTTTTGGGCGAGGCGGGAACGCTGGAAGCCGGCAAATCGGCCGACTTCGCCGTCTGGAACATCGAGAGCCCCGCCGAACTCGTCTACCGCATCGGCTTCAACCCGCTGCATGCTCAAGTCTTCAGGGGCGAAAGGATCGACCGTTGACCATCATTCTCCATCCCGGACAGGTGCGCTTGGCCGATCTCGAAACCCTCTACCGGACCGGCGAGCCCGTTCGGCTGGACACATCCTTCGATGCCGGAATCCGCAAGGCGGCGACGCGCATCGCAGAGATCGCAGCCGGAAACGAGCCGGTCTACGGCATCAATACCGGCTTCGGCAAACTTGCCTCGATCAAGATCGAGGCAGCCGATGTCGCGACCTTGCAGCGCAATCTGATCCTGTCGCATTGCTGCGGCATCGGCGCGCCCCTGCCGGAAAGCATCGTGCGGCTGATCATGGCGCTGAAGCTGATTTCGCTCGGCCGCGGCGCATCCGGCGTCCGGCTGGAACTGGTGCGCCTGATCGAGGCGATGCTTGAAAAGGGTGTCATTCCCGTCATTCCGGAAAAAGGCTCGGTCGGCGCCTCCGGCGACCTCGCCCCGCTGGCGCATATGGCCGCCGTCATGATGGGCGAGGGAGAAGCCTTCTTTGCCGGCCACAGGCTAGGCGGGCGCGAGGCACTGGAACAGGCCGGCCTTGAGCCGGTCGTGCTCGCCGCCAAGGAAGGGCTGGCGCTGATCAATGGCACACAAACGTCGACCGCGCTCGCGCTCGCCGGCTTGTTCCGCGCCCATCGCGCCGCACAGGCGGCGCTGGTCACCGGCGCGATGTCGACGGATGCGGCGATGGGCTCGTCCGCGCCGTTCCATCCCGATATCCACACGCTGCGCGGCCATAAGGGCCAGATCGACACGGCCTCGACGTTGCGCGCCTTGCTAGAGAACTCGATCATCCGCCAGAGCCATGTCGAGGGTGACGAGCGCGTGCAGGACCCCTACTGCATCCGCTGCCAGCCGCAGGTCGACGGTGCCTGCCTCGATCTGTTGCGGTCCGTGGGCCGTACGCTGGAGATCGAGGCCAATGCGGTGACCGACAATCCGCTGGTGCTGTCGGACAATTCGGTGGTCTCGGGCGGCAATTTTCACGCCGAGCCGGTTGCCTTCGCCGCCGACCAGATCGCGCTCGCCGTCTGCGAGATCGGCGCGATTGCGCAGCGCCGCATCGCGCTGCTGGTCGATCCGGCTTTGTCCTACGGACTGCCCGCTTTCCTGGCGAAGAAGCCGGGGCTGAATTCCGGCCTGATGATAGCCGAGGTCACCTCAGCCGCCTTGATGAGCGAAAACAAGCAGATGTCGCATCCGGCCTCGGTTGATTCCACGCCCACCTCCGCCAATCAGGAAGACCATGTGTCGATGGCATGCCATGGAGCGCGGCGGCTGTTGCAGATGACGGACAACCTGTTTGGCATCATCGGCATCGAGGCGCTGACGGCCGCGCAAGGCGTCGAACTGCGTGCGCCGCTGAAAACGAGCCCAGAACTCGCCAAGGCGATTGCCGCGATCCGCACTGTTGTGCCGACGCTGGAGGAAGACCGCTACATGGCCGACGACCTCGCCGCCGCGTCCTCGCTCGTCGCCGAAGGACGGCTGTGCGCTGCGGTGTCGGCTGGGATATTGCCGGGGTTGGAGGGGTAGGGATGTTGGACGCATCTGGGGCTGGAGGCATATCAATGACCCCCGTCCTCCTTCACCAAGGCACTTCGCCGCTCATCCTCGGCCTGCCGCACACCGGCACCGATGTCCCGCCTGCCATCTGGGAGCGCCTCAACGACAACGGAAAACTTCTGGCCGATACCGATTGGCATATCCATCGGCTCTATGACGGCCTGGTCGAAGGTGCCACCACTGTTCGCGCGACGTTCCACCGTTACGTCATCGACGCCAACCGCGATCCAGCCGGCTCCAGCCTTTATCCCGGCCAGAACACCACCGGGCTGGTCCCGGAAACGGATTTCGACGGGCTGCCGATCTGGAAGGACGGGCAGGCGCCGACGGATGCCGACATCGCCGGGCGGGTGGAGGCTTTCCATGCGCCCTATCACCACGCGTTGGCGGCAGAGATCGAGCGGGTGCAAGCCATTCACGGCTATGCCGTGCTCTACGATTGCCACTCGATCCGCTCGCAAATCCCATTCCTGTTCGAAGGCACCTTGCCCGATTTCAACATCGGCACGGACATGGGAAAAACCTGCGACCCGGCCATTGAGAAGATCGTGGTCGACACCGTGGCCGAAGCGATCGGCTATACCGGCATTCTCAATGGCCGCTTCAAGGGTGGCTGGACCACACGGCACTATGGGAGGCCTCAAGAGGGCATCCATGCCGTCCAGATGGAACTGGCGCAGTCCACCCATCTTGCCACGGAGACGCCGCCCTTCGCCTATGACGACGCCAAGGCCGAACGCCTGCGCGTTCATCTCCAAAAAATCCTTTCGCGCATTGATATTGCTGCGCGCCAGCTCGCACAGGGGGCATCATGACCAATCCGCGTCACAACATCCGTGAGGTACGCAGCCCGCGCGGCACCGAGCTCAACGCCAAGTCCTGGCTGACGGAAGCGCCCTTGCGCATGCTGATGAACAATCTCGACCCGGACGTGGCCGAAAACCCCAACGAGCTTGTCGTCTATGGCGGCATCGGCCGCGCGGCGCGCACCTGGGAGGATTTCGATCGCATCGTCGCCACGTTGAAGACCCTGACGGAAGAAGAGACCCTGCTGGTTCAGTCCGGCAAGCCGGTCGGCGTCTTCCGCACCCACAAGGATGCGCCGCGTGTGCTGATCGCCAATTCCAACCTCGTGCCGCACTGGGCGACCTGGGACCATTTCAACGAACTGGATAAGAAGGGTCTCGCCATGTATGGCCAGATGACCGCCGGCTCGTGGATCTATATCGGCACGCAGGGCATCGTGCAGGGCACCTACGAGACCTTTGTCGAAGCCGGCCGGCAACATTATGGCGGCAACCTCAAGGGCAAGTGGATCCTGACGGGTGGGCTCGGCGGCATGGGTGGCGCGCAGCCGCTGGCAGCCGTCATGGCCGGCGCCTGCTGCCTCGCCGTCGAAAGCGACGAGACCCGCATCGATTTCCGTTTGCGCACCCGCTACGTCGACGAAAAGGCAACGAGCCTGGACGAGGCACTGGCAATGATCGAGCGCTGGACCAAGGCGGGCGAGGCGAAGTCGGTCGGCCTTTTGGGCAACGCGGCGGACATCTTTCCCGAACTCGTGCGCCGCATGCAGGCGGGCGGACCGCGCCCCGACATCGTTACCGACCAAACCTCGGCGCATGATCCGCTGAACGGCTATCTGCCAGCCGGCTGGACCGTTGCCGAGCACAAGGTCAAGCGCGAGAGCGACCCCAAAGCGGTCGAGGCCGCGGCGCGTGCGTCGATGCGTACCCATGTGGAGGCCATGGTCGCCTTCTGGGACGCGGGCGTGCCGACGCTGGACTACGGCAACAACATCCGCCAGGTCGCCAAGGACGAGGGTCTCGAAAATGCCTTCGCGTTTCCGGGTTTTGTTCCGGCCTATATCCGTCCGCTGTTCTGCCGCGGCATCGGGCCTTTCCGCTGGGCCGCTTTGTCGGGCGATCCGGAGGATATCTACAAGACCGACGCCAAGGTGAAGGAACTGACGCCCGGCAACACGCATTTGCACAACTGGCTCGACATGGCGCGCGAGCGCATCGCCTTCCAGGGCCTGCCGGCGCGCATCTGCTGGGTCGGGCTGGGCGACCGCCACAGGCTTGGGCTTGCCTTCAACGAAATGGTCCGGTCCGGCGAGTTGAAGGCGCCTGTCGTCATTGGCCGCGACCACCTCGACTCGGGCTCGGTCGCCTCGCCGAACCGCGAGACGGAAGCGATGAGAGACGGCTCGGATGCCGTCTCGGACTGGCCGTTGCTCAACGCGCTGCTCAACACCGCGTCGGGTGCGACATGGGTGTCGCTGCACCATGGCGGAGGGGTCGGAATGGGCTTTTCGCAGCATTCGGGCATGGTCATTTGCGCCGACGGCACCCCCGATGCGGCGCGCCGGCTGGAGCGCGTTTTGTGGAACGATCCGGCCACCGGCGTCATGCGCCATGCCGATGCAGGCTACGACATCGCCTTGGATTGCGCCAAGGAACAAGGCCTGCGGCTGCCCGGCATTCTGGGGAACTGACCCGGTGCGGCGGCTCAGAGCCGAAAGTTATCGCCGCATGCTGTGGAAGAACGGCGGCGGCGAAACCGCTGAAATCCTTGCCTTTCCTGCCAATGCGTCTGTCAGCGACTTTGGCTGGCGGATCAGCATGGCGACGGTCGCCAGCGACGGGCCGTTCTCGGTTTTCGAAGGCATCGACCGCACCTTGAGCATCCTCGACGGGGAGGGCATGGCGCTCGACATCGAAGGTATGGGCAGCCACGTCCTGACCAAATACACCAATCCGTTGTCGTTCCTTGGTGATGCGCCAACTTGGGCGCGGCTCACGAATGGGCCGATCGTCGATCTCAACGTCATGACCCGGCGCAGCCATTGTCGTCATAGGGTCCGGCGCCTCGCGCTATCAGCTCCGATGACAATCGTGACGACAAGCGCCCACACGGCGATCTTTGCCACTGACCTCTGCCATGTCGAGGGGCTGGACGCCCCGCTGCGACGCTTCGATTGTCTGGTCTGCGATGCCAGCGACAAATTGGTATCATCGTCGGGGCCAAGCTGCAGCCTGTTCGTCGTCGAGATCGATCCGATCTGAAAGCGGATGAAGCGCCGCGATTCCAGGTGCCTGATCCCATCGGCATTGGCCGATTCCCGGCACTTTTCCATAGCCGACAGCACTGTCACAAAACTGAAGCAGGATGCGCCTAGTTTGAAATTCCAGACAAGACAAGTGCTTAGGACAAGACCTTTGGTCGCGATCGATATCGACAATGCCGCCAAGAGCTACGCTGGCAAGCGCGTGTTGGACGGTGTTTCGATGCGCATCGACAAGGGCGAGTTCGTCGCCATTCTCGGCCCGTCCGGCTGCGGTAAGACCACCTTGCTGCGCCTTCTCGCGGGCTTTGAAAAACTGGACGACGGTTCGATCGCGCTTGGAGGTGTCGAAGTGTCTAACAAGCATTTCACCCTGCCACCCGAAAAACGCAATGTCGGCATCGTGTTTCAGAACTACGCGCTCTGGCCGCATATGAGCGTTGGCGACAATGTCGGCTATGCGCTCAAGATCGCCGGCGTCGGCTCCTCCGAACGCAAGCGGAAAAGCCTCGATGCACTGGATGCGGTGGGCATGCGCGACCTGTCCGAACGTGCGCCGGCCGATCTGTCCGGCGGACAGCGCCAGCGTGTCGCGCTTGCTCGCTGCCTCGCCGCCAACCCGTCGGTGATGCTGCTCGACGAGCCGCTCGCCAATCTGGATGTCCATCTGCGCGCTTCGATGGAAAAGGAGTTCCTCGGTTTCCATAAGCGCACCGGTGCGACGATGCTCTACATCACGCACGACCAGTCCGAAGCCATGGCTCTGGCCGACCGTATCGCGGTGATGGATAAGGGCCGGCTCGTGCAGTTTGCCCGTCCGCACGAATTGTATCGCGAACCGCGCGACGAGATGGTGGCGCGCTTCATCGGCAATGGCCTGATCCTGCCCGCCAGCAGTATTGCCGCTGCCTCGCAGCCGGGGCAGGTGATGGCTGAAGTGTTCGGTACGCCCCATCGCGTGCGTGCGCCGCTGTCCGGTCGTGCCGGCGCGCAGCTCAGCGTGCATCCCAATGATCTTGCCCTTGCCAATGACGACGGGGAGGGGTTCTCCGCCACCGTCGAGCGCGTCGTCTATCGCGGCAGCCACAACCAGGTCGATTTCCATCCCGACGCGATGCCCGAGCTGTCGTTGACCTTGCATGCCCCTCTCGACCGTGCGGTTGCGCCCGGACATGCAATTTCCGTGCGTATCGACGATGGCTGGGTCATCCCCGCCGCTGCCTGACCATATCACCCTTACCGATCAAAAAGGACCTTCTCATGCGCCTCGTTTCCGCTTTCGCCCTGCTTCTGATGGCAGGCACCGCCCATGCCGAGACACTGACCCTCTATACCTCGCAGTCGCCTGAAATTGCCCAGCAGACCGTCGATGCGTTCCAGGCCAAATACCCCGACATCAAGGTCGAATGGACGCGCAACGGGACCAGCCAGCTTCTCAACGTGCTGCGCGCCGAGATCGCCGCCGGCGACGTCAAGCCGGACGTGCTCCTGGTCGCCGACACCATCAATCTCGGCCAGCTCAAGGCCGAAGGCCGGCTTCTGGCCTATGCGGATGCCAAGGTCGGCTCATACGAAAAGAGCACCTACGACAAGGACATGACCTTCTTCGGCACCAAGATCATCTCCACCGGCATTGCCTATAACACCCAGTCGGCCAAGCCGGTCGAGACTTGGGGCGAATTGCTGGTCGAGGACAACAAGGGTCAGATCGCCGTGCCGAGCCCGCTCTATTCGGGTGCTGCGCTCAACCACCTGCACAGCGTCATCGACGTGCCCGGCATTGGCTGGGAGTTCTATGAGCGTCTGGCCGAGCTCGACATCGCGCCCGACGGCGGCAATGGCCCTGCGTTGAAGGCGGTGGCCAGCGGTCTCGCCAAATACGGCATCATTGCCGATGCCGACGTTATCCGCGCCAAGGCAGCCGGCTCGCCGGTCGACCTGATCTTCCCGAAGGATGGCGTCTCCTTCATCACCGAGCCGGTCGCGATCCTCTCGACCGCCAAGCAGCCGGATGCCGCCAAAGCGTTCGTCGACTTCTTGCTGTCCAAGGAAGGCCAGGAACTGGTCGCCAAGCAGGGCAACATGCCGATCGACCCGTCTGTCGCGCCGCCCGCCGGCTTTCCGAAACTTTCCGATATCAAGCTGCTGCCGCTGGACGCCGACAAGGCCGTCGCCGACGACAAGCAGGTGCGCGAGAAATTCACCGAGATCTTCGGCGGCTGATCGGATGACCGATCTGGCCTCGCCCATGCTCAGGGAGCGCCGGCATATGCCGGCGTTCTCCATATCGGCCAAGGGGCTCATTCTGGCTGGCCTGGCGGCGTTCGTCGCCGTCCTGTCGCTTGCGCCCTTGCTGCGGCTGGCGTTGACCGGCGTGGCGCCCGATGGCTTTGTCGACCTGCAGCGTCTGTCCGACCTTCTGCTCAAGCAGCGCGTCTTCACCGCAACGCTGAATTCGCTCTATGTCGCCGTTGCTTCGACCGTGCTGGCGTTGATCGTCGGCGTCCTGGCAGCGGTTCTGACCGTCTACACCGACATGCGCGCCAAGACGGCCTGGGTGTTTGGCTTCGTCCTGCCCTTGATGATCCCCCCGCAGGTGACGGCGCTCGCCTGGGTACAGGCGTTTTCGCCGACCAGCCCGGTGCTCGGCCTGTTGGGCCTTACGCTGCCGCAGGGCGCGCGGCATCCGCTGTTTTCCTCATATGGTATCGTGCTGCTGCTCGGTCTCTACAATGCGCCGCTAGTGTTCCTGACGGTGCGCGCCGCCCTTCGGCGTCTGCCCGCCAATCTGGTAGAGGCGGCGCGTGCCGCCGGCGCGGGCGGCTGGCGCGTGTTCTTCACCGTGCTGCTGCCGCTTGCCCGCGCGGGCATCTTCGCAGGTGCGGCCCTGTCCTTCGTCTCGGCCATCGGCAATTTCGGCATTCAGGCCATGCTCGGCATCCCGGCGCGCTTTCCCACCTTGATCACGCTGATCTACCAGCAACTCAACAGCTACGGCCCCGATGCGTTGGCCGACATGGCCTCGCTTGCGTTGATGCTGTCGCTGATCACGGTAGCCGGCATCTGCTTTTCCGGCTGGCTCGGCCGGCGCAAAGATGCGCGCGTGGAGGGGCTCGGCGGCGCGATCCAGATCGACCTCGGCCGCTGGCGTCCCCCGGTTGAGGCAGCCTGCTGGGTGTTTCTGGCAACGACCCTGGTCCTGCCCTTGTCTGCTCTGGTGGCGACCTCGCTGGTCACCGGTTTCGGCCAGGAACTCAGCCTTGCCACCCTGACCCTCGCCAACTATTCCAACGCGCTGCTGCACCATGCCTCCATCCGGGAAGCCTTCCTGACCAGCCTTGGCCTTACCACTGTGGCGGTGATCGTGCTGATGGTGGTGGCGCTGTTTCTCGGCTATTTTCTGAGCTGGCAGCGCAGCGTGGAGGTGCGGCTGATCCACATGGCGGCGGAGCTGTCCTACGCCCTGCCGGGCATCGTGTTGGGCGTGGCGATGATCCTGTTCTTCCTGAAGCCGCTTCCGGTGCTGGGGTTCAGCATCTACGGCACGGTCTGGATCATCCTGGCAGCCTATCTCTCGAACTTCCTGGCGCTGGCCTTGCGTCCCGTTCTCGGTGGTTTCGCCCAGATCGACCGCTCGCTGGAAGAGGCGAGCCAGGTCGCTGGCGCTGGTTTTCTGCAACGCATGCGCGACATCATCGTGCCGCTGGTCGCACCGGCCGCCTTTGCCAGCGGCATCATCGTTTTCATGAGCGCGCTCAACGAGATACAGGTCTCGATCCTGTTGGTGTCGTCCAGCGCCCGCACCATCGGGCCGATGATCGTGTTTCTCGAAGAAGGCGGCTCGTCGACGCTGGCGGCTGCCGTCGGCTGCCTGATGATCGTCATCGTGCTTGCATTGATGCTGGTGGCGTCCGGCCTGTCGTCGCGCCTGCCCAAGGGGGCTCTGCCGTGGCAAAACTGACGGCGCTGAGCGGCGTCGGCGGCAAGCTTCCGGCGGCGTTTCTGTTGGAGGTTGCCGACCGGCGTATCCTGTTCGATCTGGGCGAGGGGCCGCAGGCCGGAGTGTTTCCCGATCTGACTGGCGTAGGGCGCGTGGATGCGATCTGCCTGTCGCATGCCCATATGGACCATGCCGGCGGGCTGCATCTCGCGGCGGAGATTGGCGATCCGCCAGTCTATGCGACGGAAACGACCTTGCAGCAGCTTCCATTCGATGTGCTTCCTGTCATGCGCCGCCGTGCTCTGCCGATGCGCGGCGATGCGGTTGTCGCGGGCTTGCCGATCACGCTTGGCCGCAGCGGCCATGCGCCGGGAGGCATCTGGTTTCATGTTCCGCTGGATGGCGGATTTCTCTATATGGGCGACTGGAGTGCAGAGTCGGCGCTCCTGCCGTTCGACGCGCCGCCGCCCGCCGACTGCGTCGTCACCGACGCGTCCTATGGCGACCGGGAGGCGGCTCTCCCCGAACAGGTCGAGGCGCTCGCGGAGGCTGCAAAGGGCGGCATGGTTCTGCCTGTCCCATCGGGTGGGCGCGGACCGGAAATGGTTTTGGTGCTGGCGCAGCGCGGATTGAAGCCGAAAGCCTGCCCGACGATTCGGGCCGAGATGGAACGGCTTGCTGCTGAGCAAGGAGACGGCATGACGGCGGAGGATCGTGCGGGTCTGCGGTCTGTTCTCAAGGAGCTGCCGATGTCCGACGACTACCGCCCCTCCGACATAATCGTCGCGGTCGAGGCCAATGCCGAGGCCGGCCTGTCCGCCGATCTGCTGGCTGGCGGGGAAGGGTTCCGCTTCCTGTTCTCAAGCCATGTTCCTGTCGGGACGCCCGCCGCCGCGTTGCTGGCGGAAGGCCGAGCGCAATGGTTGCCATGGAACGTTCACCCGCGTCTGTCCGATACTCTGGGCCTGACCGAAACCACCGGCGCAAGATACGTCATTCCAGCGTTTGCACGGCCCGAAGACATGCCGGAACTGTGCCGCGCACTTGGTTCTCGTCTGGTGCTCGACAGGACGGTCGTTTTCGGCCAGACGGAGCGTTTGCAAGGAACCGGCACATGACCGCGCACGACCACGCCACGCCGCTGAGCGAAAAGCACGAAGACACGCTGCCCGTGCTGATCGAGGTGCTGGGCGGCGATGCGCTCGGGCTTCGCAAACTGTTCATCGGCAATCGCGTCGCAGCCGACAATGCCAATCTGCTGTCCGCAAACGGCATAACCTCGACCATGAACCTTGCGGTGAACATCGAACTGTTGCCGCTGGCCTTGCCGGATGGCTCCGTCGTGCGCCGGACCCATATCGGACTGATCGACGGGCCGGGAAACCTGCCGCAGCATGTGCTGGGCGCGGTTTTCACGCTGCACGGCATTCTTGGGCAGGCGAGCCCCGGCAAGACGAGCTACCCGCCGCATCGGCAGGGTAACGTGCTGGTGCATTGCCGTGGCGGCCGCAGCCGTTCGGCCGGAGTCGTCGCGCTCTACCTCCATCTCGTGCATGGCGAGGCGTTTCCGAGCCTCGACGCCGCGCTCGCCCATGTCCGGAAGGCACGCGGCCTCGGCCCAACCCATCCGTTGCCCGACATGGTCGGATTGGCACGCCGCATCGTGGCGCATCGCGAAACCATCGCCCCGCTGTTTGGAGCGCTCTGAGTTCAGGGCGGGGCGATGTCTCGTTGCTTCAGCGCCGGCATGACATGTGCGGAAAACAGCCTCATGTCCCGTTCGGCGGTTTGCCAGTCGATCACCCCGTTGCCATTGAAGACGAGCCGGACAGCTCGGATCCCAGTCTCCCGCTGTAGGCCAACGAGCTGCGCCGCGCACTCCTCGGGCGAACCGGCGATGAACTTGCGCTGAAGCGCCGTTTCGCGGTCGGGCATGACGACGGTCGAGACGTCGCGGCCAGCCTCGTGGGCGGCTCTCAGGCGGCGTTGGTGGAGCTGTGGCAACAGGCGGTCAAGCTTTTCCATCGCCCGGTCGCGGGACGTGTCGATGCAGACATAACGCGACAACGACGACTCCCGCAGGTCGCAGGCGTGGCCGGTCTCGGCGAGGATGTTCCGGCACGTGGCCAGTTGCGCCGCTTCAGGCGGGTCGAGGCTCAGCAGTAGCGGCAGCTTATTCCGGGCGGCAAAGCCGAGCGTTTCCTTCGATGTGCCGGCGACGTAGACCGGCACCTTTTCGCCGGGCAGAAGCGGGCCGACGCTTCTGCCCGACGTTGTCTCGATCCCCGTTGCCCAGGCATCTGTGACGATATCGTAGGCTTGTTCGAAACGGTCGCGCGCAGTGTCTATATCGACGCCCAGTGCGCAAAATGTGTCTTGGTGGGTACCGCGCCCAATACCGAGATCGAAGCGACCGCCGCTTTGCCAATGAAGCTGAGCGATGTCCTCCGCCAGAAGCAGCGGATGGTGCAGCGGCGTGATGATGGCGGAGGCTCCGACGCGCAGCCTCGAAGTCCGCGCCAGGATGGACGATGCGAGGATCGTGATCGAGGGGTAGGCCTGAGGCGGTTCCTGGAAATGGAACTCGTTGAACCATATGCCTTCGAAACCGAGCCGTTCCGCCGTCTCACACAGCGCCAGCATCTCGCTGTGTGAATGGTCGCGACCGCCTCGGGCAAAACCCGCAAGGTCGATGCGCATCAGCGGTTCTCGTAGGGCGCGAACATCGGGATGTCGCGAACCATGCCGATCTCGACATTGACGCCGTAGACGTCGCGGAGCGAAGCCTCAGTCAGCGTGCTGCTCCATTCGCCATGGGCTTCCACCTGTCCCTTGTTGAGCAGCAGCAGCCGGTCAGCGAAGCGCGCGGCGAGCGACAGGTCGTGGATTGCCACCAGCGCCGTCGCGCCGCGTTCGCGCACCACTTCCGACAGCACGCGCAGCGTGAAGAGCTGGTTGCCGATATCGAGCGCGCTGGTCGGCTCGTCCAGCACCAGAATATCCGTTTCCTGCACGAGTGCGCGCGCCAGCATGACGCGCTGGCGTTCGCCACCGCTGAGTTCCGACAGCAGCCGGAAAGCGAAGTCCTCCAGCCGCAGTCGGGTCAAAATGTTCTCCACCACCTGGAGATCGCGCGGCGCGGGTTTCGAGCCCATATGCGGGGTCCGTCCCAGAAGGCAGGTTTCGAAAACGGTGGACGGAAAGCTTAGCGGCGCGGATTGCGGCACGTAGGCGATGCGGCGCGCGCGCGCCTTGGGCGTCATGCCGCGCAGGTCCTGCCCGTCGAGCAGAACGCGGCCCGAACCAGGCGCGAGGAGCCCCAACACGATGCGCACAAGGGTGGATTTGCCGGCGCCATTCGGCCCGACGAGCCCCAGTATATGGCCTTTATCCAGCGTGAAGGAGAGGTCGCGCAGCACCGGCCGCGTCTTGTAGCCGAAGCAGACCGACTGAATGTCGAGGCATGGGGTCATGAAAAATACTCCGACCGGCGCGACAGAACGAGATGCAGGAAAACTGGCACCCCAACAAAAGCGACGACGATGCCGACGGGAATGACGGTCGGGCTGAAGGCGATGCGGCCGAGCGTATCGGCCAGCAGAAGCAGCACGGCGCCGCAGATGCAGGAAAAGGGCAGGAGATAGCGGTGGTCGGCGCCAATCAGAAGCCGCGCGACATGCGGTCCGATCAATCCAACGAAGCCGATCACCCCGGTGAAGCTGATGACCACAGCGGATACGGTCACAGAAAGAAACACGGCCAGTCCGCGCAGCACCGCTACATCGATGCCGAGCGAACGGGCGACGTCGTCGCCGGCGGTGGTCAGCGCGTTAAACTGCCAGGCCTTCAACTGCGCCAACGGCAGTGCGACCGCCATGGCAATGGCAGCCACGCCCACTGCGTCCCAGCGAATGCCGTTGAGGCTGCCGAATGTCCAGTGCACGACGCGGGCAAGCTGTTCCTGCGTGGCGACGAACTGGACGGCGGCTGTCATCGCGCTGAACAGATACATCAGCGCGATGCCGGTAAGAATCATGGTCTGGCCGCCCATGCCGCGCAGCCAAGCCATGGAAAACACCAGAATTGCGCAGCCGAACGCAAACAGGAAAGCCGTCAGCGGGACGAAATAGAGCCCGGCGGCGGAGAAGCCGACACCGAACATGATGGCGATGGAGGCGCCGAAGGCCGCCGCCGACGACACGCCAATTGTGTAGGGGCTGACCAGCGGGTTGCGGGTGATGGCCTGCATCAGCACACCAGCGAAGGAGAGCGATGCTCCCGCGATCATCGCCATGACGACGCGGGGGAGCCTCAGATGCAGCAGGACGCGCGCCTGCTGCTGGTCGACACTGGCGGCAACAGCGCCGAAGGTCAGTTTTTCAACAACCACCGCAAACAGGGTACCGAGGCTGGTTTCGGAAATGCCGGTGATCGCGACGCTGCCGGCAAGCAGCAGCAGGCCGACGAAGCTCGCAGCGATGACCAGCACCTTGATACGCCCTGCGCGCCGGTAGCTTTCGGCATTGGTGGCCGCTGTATGCGCGGCCTGCATGTTGCTTGTCATATCCATCCCGCTACCCCGATGTGCTGGCCTTCGGGCCTACATTTCGCCCTGGAACGTCATGCTGCCCTCGAAGGGCAGGCCCTGGAATATCTCGATCCATTCCTTCATCGCTGCTTCCGGCTCGATGTCCTTGAACAGATCGGGGTAAAGCCATTTGGCGACCTGCAGCGCGCCGGTGACCTTGGAGGAGCCGCCGGCGAGATAGTAATTGATCAGGTGGACGTCGCCGGACTGCCCCGCGGGCGTGGCAAGCACGTCCTGCCGGGTCGAAAGGGCGTTCCAGCTTTCCTCGAATTTCGCGGTCGGAATGGTCTTGTACGAACCCGGCTGCAGCTTGATGAAGACGTCCGGCTTGCGCTTGACGATCTCCTCGGGATCGACGGTAAAGCTGTTCTCGTTGCCGCGCGAGGTCGGCTCCTTCTTGATGTCGATGTCGCCGAAGACATTGATGCCGCCGCCGGCCTCGACCATGTCGTGCCAGCCCGAACCGGGGGTGACGGTGACGAAATCCCGCACTTCTTCCAGATAGACGCGCTTGCGCTCGACGCCTTTCAGGCGCTCGGCGAGAAGATCCATGTAGCGTGTGTAATAGGCGTTCAATGCTGCGGCCCGCTCTTCCTTGCCGAAGAGCTTGCCGAAGAGAGTGACGTTCTCGACATGCTGCAGCGTGTCCCAGGCGGTCACCACCAGCACCGGTATGCCGAACGGCTCGAGTTGCTTGACGGCCTCCTCATAGACCCCGTTGCGCGGCAGGATCACCACATCCGGGTTGAGCGCCACGATAGCTTCGTAGTTCGGCTGGGTCTGCCCTTGGCCGACGATATCGCTTTCCTTGAATTGCGGCCAGTAGGCGGGGTCGCGCATCGTGCTGGCGTCGACGCCGACGACATCCTCGATCCCGCCGATGGCGCGAGCGAATTCCACCGCATAGCGGTTGAAGATCACCGCACGCTTGACCGGCACCTCGACCTCTACGGTGCGGCCGGCATCGTCGGTAAAGCTTTCGGCTGACGCTGAAGAAGCGCTTAGCCAGGCCGCGGCCGCTATGCCGAGCCAAAGCGCAATATGCTTGAATTTCATAGATTTCCCTCGTTTTGATAAGTGGTTTAATCAGCTTGATAAGTGGTCTAATCAGCCGCGCAGAAACTGTTTCCTGCCGTTTGCTTCGTAGGCGAAGTCGGCGACGATGCGCCCTTCGAGCAGATGTTCGGAAATGATGCGGTCGACCGCCCGTTCGGTGACCCCGCCGTAATAGGTACCTTCGGGGAAGACCTGCATGACCGGAGCGAGATTGCACGGACCCAGGCAGGTTGTCTTCGCCGTCATGGTGCCATCGCCGGTGGTGCGAAGGTTCTGACGCTTCTGCTCATTCCTCAAATGACCCCATATCGCCGATGCGCCGGCGGCATTGCAGGGGCCGCCCTGGCAGACCAGAACACGCCGCTTCTGCGGCGGGACAAGAGAGCCTTCCGCCGCTTTTCTGGCGGCGGGGACAAGCTCCGTCTGGTCAGCGATGCTTTGTGTCAGCGCCTCAAGCAGCCGGTCGAAGGCATCGCTTTCCGACACCTGCCGGGCCATGCGCAACTGCGGCCAAGGCTCGATCGCCTCAAGCTGCCAGCGCGAAAGGCTGCGCTTCAGCCAGGCCAGGAGGCTCGGCTCCATCGGCAGGAACAACGGTAAGATGAGGATTTCCGCGAATGGCTTGGCGCACAGCGCTTCGAGCGTCTCGCGCAGCGACGGTTCGCCCTGTTCCGTAAACGCAAAGGCGGTCTCGGTAACGCCGTCAAACGCTGCTACGCGCGCGGCGAGCCGTTCCATCTCCTGGATCGGGGAGGCCGCAAAGGCCGACTTTGCAAGAAGCAGGACTGCCCGTCCCGATCGTTGCCGCCTGTGATCGCCTGTCACGGTCGCACCCTCTTATTCGACGGGGCGCGGCAATGCAGCAGACACGCGCCACGACAAATCGCCATGGCTCGGCAACGGCATTCCTGTGGCACACCCCGACCACGGAACTTCACTCTGTCAGGCAGGTCTCCTGGCTTGCGGGTCGACGCTCGCCTCGCCCGTCTTCCCAGCATCGGAATGCCAGTGACATTGGGCGAAAAGCTCACCGCTCACAGTTGCGGGTCAGCTCCGGATTTCCCCGTGAAGGGGCACCGGATTCCCTCTTAGCTTCCATCCAAGGATGGAAGACCATGACGAGCGGCAAGCTAACCGCGATGCAGGCGAAGTCAAGTGCCTATCTATGTAATTGTATAACATAAAATATGCAAAAGGAAACCTGCTTTTCATCGCCGAACGAGCCTCGTATAAACATGAGTATGATTGTAGGCTTTTAACGTCTGGAACTCCGTGAATCTCTCGCCGCACCGCATGGATCATGACCTTTATCTGGTGCATCGGCCTGCGCTGGTGGACTATGCCGCGCGCATTCTGGGCTCTCGCGATGCAGCCGAGGATGTCGTGCAGGATGCGTATATCCGCTTCGAGCCGGCCGGGCTCGATCATCTATCGGCCTCTCAGGCCTTGGCCTATCTCTACAAGGTGGTGCGCAATCTCTGTCTCGACCTGATGAAGCGGCGACGGCTGGAAACCCGCGTCAAGGAACAGGCCGCGCCGGCTTGGTCGGTTCCCGGCGACCTTCCGACACCGGAGCACGACCTGCTGTATCGCGACGGGGCACGCATCGCGGGCGAGGTCCTTGCCTCTTTGCCGCGGGACATCCGGATCGCTGTCGAAATGCACCGGCTCGGCGGCCTCACACTCGAGGAGGTGGCACAGCATCTCGGCATATCGGTCGCCACGGCTCACCGGCACGTGCGTACCGCGATGGTGCAAATCGCACGCGCCCTCGATGTGAAAAATTCCTGATCCGGTGGATTGCAACGAAAAAAACGCTCGTCTCATTCGTCCTACATATGAGAAGGGGATTCGTGACCCAATTCCCTCAGCAGAGGCATCCTTGAAGCGGCCAGACGATGAAACTCCCGACCTGCTGGAAGAGGCCATGGACTGGTTCCTGCGCCTTCGTTCCGTGCCGACAGGAAGTGTCGTGGCCGAGGACTTCGCCCGCTGGTTGAACGCTTCGGATGCACATCGAAATGCATGGAAGAAAGCAAATCAAACCTGGCAGTTGATGGGCGAAGTTCAACCGGACTATGAGCATTTGTGGCGTCCCGGCGGTAACTCCAGACGGCGCAGCCGCAGGCTGCCATGGGGGGCCGGCATCGGTGCCGCGCTTGTCGCAGGTCTGTTTCTCCTTCTGGCCATGCCGTCGCTTCTGCTGCGGCTGCAGGCAGATCATCTGACGCAGACGGCGGAGTTGCAGACGATCGTTTTGGAAGACGGATCGACCGTCGAACTGGGCGCTGCCAGCGCCATCAAAACCAGTTTCACCGCTGAGGGCAGGGCTGTCACGCTGCTTGCCGGCGAAGCGTTTTTCGACGTCCGCAGCGACGCGACACGGCCCTTCAAAGTCGAGGCGGGCGGCGTCGAAGTGTCGGTCATCGGCACTGCATTCGACGTCAGCCTGTCTGAAACGCAGACCACGGTGCAGCTTGCACGCGGTGTCGTCGGCCTGTCATTCGGGAGCGAGCCTGGGAGTGCCATAAGGCTTGCACCGGGCGAAATGGCTACCGTTTCGCATGCCGATGGCGTCATGACCCGCAGCACCATCGCGCAGGAGGACATCGCATCCTGGCGCAGCGGCCGGCTGTTCGTCAGCAATGTCAGCATCGGTGAGGTGGCAGAAGCCTTGCAGCGCTATCACACCGCCTGGATCAGCATTCCGGACGGCGCTCTCGCCGCGCAACGCGTGACAGGGCTCTACGATCTTAAAAATCCCGATCGCGCACTCGGCGCGCTGGTCGAACCATATGGCGGAAAGGTTCACCACATCTCGTCCTATTTCCGAGTTCTGGCGCCTTTCTGAAGAAATCTCTCGCAATAGCGAAAAAACTTCCAGCGGCGTGAAAAAGTGGAGCGTGGCAATCGTCTTTGGTCATGAGTGCGGGAGATGATCCCCGCATAGTGCTTCAGGAGACGGGGTTCATGGGTCTATTCAATTCGGCAAACGGCAAGCATGCGAAGGCGGCTTTCGCAGCCCGGCTGCTGGCATCGGCGGCGCTGCCGGTGGTTGCCGGCACTTTTGCGTTGGGAGTTGCTCCCGCCTTGGCGCAGGAGGCGACGCGCAGCTTCAACATACCCGCGCAACCGCTCGACACCGCGCTGAATGTCTTCGGCCGGCAGTCCGGCCTTCAGGTTTCGCTTGCCGCCTCAACCTCGCGCGGCGTTACCGCACGGCCCGTGAGTGGTTCGCTGACGCCGCAGCAGGCGCTATCGCAGCTTCTGTCGGGGACGGGCATTCCGTTCCGCATCAGCAATGGCACGGCCATCGTCGGTGAGGCAGGCGGGAGCGCGGCGGTTGGCGGCGGCGGTGTCGCGGCCGATGGGAGCATCGTGCTCGACACCATCACCATCGAGGGCCAGGGCATCGGGCAGGGCGGTGTCGCCGAGACCGTGATCGGCCCGCAGCAGCTTGAGCGCATCAACCCGACCGATCTTGGCGACGTGTTCCGCGAACAGCCCGGCGTCCAGGTCGGCAGCTCTTTGCCTGCGTCGCAGAAGGTCTATGTCAACGGCATCGAGGAAACCAACCTCGCCGTCAGCATCGACGGCAGCCGCCAGAACAACAAGGTGTTCCACCACAACGCCACCAACGTCATCGACCCCGCTCTGCTGAGGGCGGTCGCGGTGGATGCCGGCGTCGCACCCGCCGATGCCGGTCCCGGGGCACTCGCGGGCTCCATCGCCTACGAGACCAAGAATGCGCACGACCTGCTGCTCGACGGCAAGTCGATCGGCGCTCTGGTCAGCTCGACCTATAATTTCAACAGCAACACGGTCACCACCGGGCTTGCCGCCTATGGCGTGCACAACGGCCTGGAAATCCTTGGCTATCTGAATTTCGGCAAAGGCGACAACTTCACCGCCGGCAATGGCAACGAGGTCGATGGCACCGGAACAGACCTGATCAGCGGCTTGGGCAAGATAGCCTATGAGTTCGAAAGCGGCGACCGTTTCGAGCTCAGCCACGACCGCGTGCTGGACGATGCGGAACGTCCCTTTCGGGCGAATGCCGGTGCCGTTGTAACGGGCAAGAACGAACCGGACACGCGCAACTATCGACTGGAGCGGCAGAACACGGTCTTCACTTACACCGATACAACGCCCGAAGGCTGGTGGGATCCGAAAATCGTTCTCGCTTACTCTGCGACGGATGTCACCGTTCCCGTCTTCCTGCGTGACGGCTCGTCCTATGAGGACACCGGGATGACCTCGAGCTTGAACGGCAAGGCAGAGAACAAATTCGCCTTCGACATCGGCAGCGTGACCGCCGGCCTCGATTTCTACAGCGACAAAGCCAAACTCCACGATCCCTACGAGCCGGGCACCGAGAAGGCGCGCAACATTGGTCTCTATGCCCAGGCACGCCTGGAGCCCTGGGAAAAGACACGGCTGTCTTTCGGCGCTCGCGCCGACCACCAGCGCTTCACCGGTGTCGACGATTCGGACTTCGACAATTCAGGACTCAGCGCCAATATCTCGGGCGAATACGACCTGACCGACTATCTCACCGCCAAGGCCGGCTTCTCCCACGTCTCGGCCGGCGTTCCGCTCGCCGAAAACTTCATCATGAATCCAGGCTGGCAGTACGGAGATGAAGGCCCGGAGCCGGTTACCGCGAACAACTATTTCCTTGGCCTGGAAGCCAAACATGAAGGATTCACGGTCGAAGGCAGTGTATTCAGGACCAGTATTAACAATGCCCGTATGGCGCTGTGGAATTATACTGCGAACATCCAAGCTCCCTTCCCTGGAGCGCTTCCTGCCCTCAGGTCACGCGAGGTTGAATCTCAGGGCTTTGAGATCGGCGCCGGCTACGACTGGCTGACCGGCTATGTGAAGGTGAAATACGCCCATATCGACGTCGATATCGACGGCAAGCCTGCCGATTCAGACAGCGGCAATTATCTCGCGACGCCGGTCGGCAACATCATCACCCTCGTCGCGGCGCATACCTTTGCCGATTGGGGCCTGACGGTGGGTGGAGATGTCGAGATCGCGCCGAAATATCAAGTGTATGACGCCTACGAGATCGTAAACCTCTTCGCCGAGTACAAGCCGGAGCAGATGCCCAACTTCACCTTCCGCGCCGAGGTCCAGAACCTGTTCGACGAGGAATATTCCAGCCGCGCCACCTACGGACAGGAATTTCCCAATGTCACGCCCCTTTACGAGCCGGGGCGCAGCTTCCTGCTCAGCGCCAAGGCGACGTTCTGAGGGGCCGATAGCCGTTGACGCATTCGTGCGCGGGTTTCGACTGTTCAAGCCGGACCCGTGCGTGTAAAGCGGACAAAAATACTCAGGAAAGGAATGACTGATGTTGCAGTCAGTAGCGCGGGTCGAAACCCCCAATTCCAGCAAGTATCTGGTGCAACTGAGCAAGCATTTCGGTCACAAGATCGAGGTGACCTACACCGATACCCACGCCGATTTCATCTTTGGTTTCGGCACCGCCGTTCTCGATGCCGATGAGAAAGGCTTGCGGATGGAAGTGAACACCCCCGACGCCGAAAAACTGGCGCAGGCGCAGGCGGTGATCGAATCGCATCTCGTGCGCTTTGCCTTCCGCGAGGAACTGGGCGCGTTCGACTGGCGGCAGACCGACCGCGCCGCCTGATCCTCCCGACAGAAAATCGAGGTTGAAACCATGAGAGTGAAAAGCGTGGTGGCGGCTTTTGCTGCCATTCTGGTATCCGGTTTTGCCGCGCAGGCAGCCGAAATTTCCACGGCGAAAGGCCCGGTAACCATCGACGCGACACCGGCGAAGATCGCCGTCTTCGACATCGCCGCGCTCGACACCATCGACCGCCTCGGCATCAAGCCGGCCGGCATCCCGGAAAAGCTATACGTCTCCTATCTCGACGATCTCAAGCAGGGTTCGGAAGTCGTTGGCGACCTGTTCGAGCCCAATCTCGAAGCGCTCAGCGCGCTCGGCCCAGACCTGATCATCGTCGGCGGACGCTCCTCCACCAAGGCGGAGGCGACGGCCCAGGTGGCGCCGACCATCGACATGACGATGGATGGCGACGACCTGATCGTCCAGGCCAAGGAGCGGCTTGCTTCCTATGGCGACCTCTTCGACAGGAAAGACGAGGCGCAGGCCGCGATCAAGGAACTCGAAGCCGAGGTGGCAGCCGCCCGCGCCGCTGTACAGGGCAAGGGCAAGGGCCTGATCATCATGACCAATGGCCCGAAGGTCAGCGCCTATGGCGCGGGCTCGCGCTTCGGCTGGATTCACGCCGCGCTCGGCCTGCCGCCTGCAGTCGAGACGATCGAGGCCTCCGGCCATGGCGAGGCGGTGTCGTTCGAATTCATCCGGGAAGCCAATCCCGACTGGCTGCTGGTGCTCGACCGCGCCGCCGCAATCGGCTCGGGCGAGCAGGGCGCGAAGGCAACGCTCGACAACGAACTGGTTGCCCAGACGACTGCCTGGAAGACAGGGCAGGTGATCTATATGCCGGCTCCCGAATTCTACATCGCCGCCGGCGGCGTCCAGTCGATGCAGAGCGTCATGGCCACGATCACCAAGGCGTTCTCCGCCGCGCAATGATCGCAGCGGCCGCGAAAAAACCTTTGCGACTTGGAGTGATCGCGAGCCTCGGGCTCGCGATCCTTTTTGTGTTGAGCCTGTTCGTCGGCGTCAGCGACCTGCCGTTCGGGACAGCGCTCAGCGACCCGGACGCGCTGCAACTTCTGCTCGTCAGCCGCCTGCCGCGCACGCTTGCCGCAGTGCTCGCCGGCGCCGGACTGGCGATTGCCGGCCTCATCATGCAGACGCTGGCGCGCAACCGCTTCGTCGAGCCTGCCACGGCGGGCACGGCCCAAAGCGCGGAACTCGGCATACTCGCGGCCACACTGCTGTGGCCCGGCGCAACGCTCGCCATGAAAACGCTGGTGGCAAGCGGCGCGGCTCTTCTGGGCACTTCGATCTTCTTCATGACCGCGCACCGGCTGCCGCCCTCGCAGCCTTTTCTGGTGCCGCTGTTCGGCCTGGTCTATGGCGGTGTCATCGGCGCCGGTGTCACCTTCATCGCCTGGCAGGCGAACCTCTTGCAGTATCTTGCCATATGGACCAATGGCGATTTCTCCGGCGTGCTGCGCGGCCGCTACGAACTGCTCTGGGTCGCGGCGCTGATGGTGGCGCTTGCCTGGTTCGTCGCCGACCGGCTGACCATCATGGCGTTGGGGCGCGACGCCAGTATCGGCCTGGGGCTCGATTATGCTGGGATGATGCGGATCGGCCTGATCATCGTCTCCGTCATCGCAGCGCTCAATGTCGTCGTGGTCGGCATGATCCCCTTCGTCGGCCTCGTCGTGCCCAACATCGTCTCGCGCCTCATGGGCGACAATCTGCGCGGCACGATCAAATGGGTCGCGCTGAGCGGCGCTGGTCTTGTGCTGGGCTGCGACATCATCGGCCGGCTGATCCGCTACCCCTATGAAATTCCCGTCGGCACGGTGATGGGCGTTGTCGGCGGTACGCTGTTCCTGTGGCTCCTGTTCCGCCGCCCCGCCCATGGCTAACAACCGTATCGCCATATTGGCCGCACTTTCCGTCCTGTCGGTCATAGCCTTCCTCACGATCGGCCTGCGCGGCAACATCGGCTTTGTGCTCGAATTGCGGGCGATAAAGCTGGTGGCACTGCTGCAGGTCGGCGTGTCCATCGCGGTCTCGACCGTGATTTTCCAGACGGTTACCGGAAACCGCATCGTCACGCCCTCCATCATGGGGCTCGATGCGCTCTATCTGTTCGGGCAGATGGCGCTGGTGTTTGCACTGGGCGGGTTGGGCTATTCCGCGCTCAATCCGCAGATCAAATTCGCCGGCGAGGTGTTGGTGCTGATGGCGCTTGCCTGCGCGCTGCTGTTGCCGATGCTCAGGAGCCGGCTCGACATGGGGCTGATGCTGCTGGCCGGCGTGGTGTTCGGCGTCTTGTTCCGCAGCCTGCATTCGCTCTTGGCGCGGCTGATCGACCCCAACGAGTTCGCCGTGGTGCAGGGTGCGAGCTTCGCCAATTTCAACGCGGTGCGGACGGATCTCCTCGCCTTCGCCTCCGTGCTCACCGTCGCAGCCCTCATTCTCGCCTGGCGCGCCCGGCATGTGCTCGACGTTGTGTCGCTCGGCTCGGACACGGCAACCGGGCTCGGCATCACTTGGAGCCGGACGGTAGCCGGTCTCCTTGTGCTGGTTTCCGCCCTGGTCGCCGTCTCGACCGCGCTCGTCGGTCCCGTCGCGTTTTTCGGCCTGTTGGTCGTGGCGCTGGCCGAGCGGATCGTCAACACGCGGCGGCACGCGGTGTTGTTGCCCGCAGCCGCATTGACCGGCATTGTCATTCTGGTCGGCGGCCAGACGCTGTTCCAGCACTGGCTGGGCAGCAGTTCCACGCTCGGGGTCGTCATCGAGTTTTTCGGCGGCATCGCGTTTCTTCTGCTTCTTCTCATGAGGAGCCGCACATGATCCGGATCGAAAACGTCTCGCTGAGCCATCAGGCGACGCCCATCCTGCACAATATCAGCCTGACGATTCCCAAGGGCGGCGTCACCGCGCTGGTCGGCCCGAACGGGGCTGGAAAATCCTCGCTTCTGTCGCTGGTGGCGCGACTGCAGCCGCTGCAGACCGGGGCGATCAGCATTGACGGGCTTCCCGTCGATACCACCTCAAACCGAACGCTGGCCAAGATCGCTGCGATCCTGCGCCAGGACAGCGTCGTGGCAAGCCGCCTGCGAGTGCGCGAACTGGTCGGCTTCGGGCGCTTCCCGCACAATCGCGGGCGGCTGAACGAGACGGACCGGGCGATCATCGAGCAGTCGCTTGACCAGTTCGATCTCGCCGATCTCGCAGGACGTTTCGTCGACACGCTATCGGGAGGGCAGCGGCAGCGCGCGCTCGTCGCCATGGCTTTCTGCCAGGGCACGGACTATCTGCTGCTCGACGAGCCGCTGAACAATCTCGATATGTATTACGCCCGAGACCTGATGCGCTCGTTGCGGCAGGTGGCCGATGAGAACGGCAAGACCGTGGTCATCGTGCTGCACGACATCAACATGGCGGGCGCCTATGCCGACCGCATCGTCGCGATGAAGGGCGGGCGGGTGATAGCCGATGGCGCACCGACCGAGATGTTGACCACACCCGTGCTGCAGGATGTCTTCGGCTTCGCCATGCAGGTTGCGACGATCAACGGCAAGCCGATCGTGCTGCATCATTTGTAGAAGACGTCAGCGCCCGCCTGGATTTGCGCGCAGCGACCGGCTGGCGAAGGCCATTGCACGCTCGGCTTCCGGCAGGTCGCCGCGAATGCCGGCGGCGAGCGCGGCACTCTTGACCAGCCGTGCGACGTGCTTGTCGGCAAGGCGTTGCACCTCGACCGTCTTGCCATCGTTGAAGACGCGTCGGAACACAGGACCCCTGGAGATGCGCGAAAGCTTCAGCCATTGCTCCAGCGCTGCGACCGGGCAGGAACGGTCGGATGCTCCGCGTCCGATCTCGACCGTGCGCCAGCCGGTCTTGCTGCGAAGCGAAACGACCAACCCGGCGTCGCGGATATCGATCCAGCCGCTGCCGTCCTCCGATTGATCCGCGCCGCAATCCAGCCCGACGATTTCGGCGCGGCGCAAGCCGCCGGCGAACCCGATCAGCAGCACAGCCCGGTCGCGCAGGCCGCGCAGATCATGGCCGAGCGTTTCCAACATGGCCAGCAGGTCATCGCTGCCGATCGTCTGCTTCTGCTCCGGCGGCCGGGCATGATCTCGGCGGATGAGGCCAACCGCGTCGGCAAGACGCTGGTCCTTGCGGTCGAGCCGGTCACCGCGCTGGGCGTAGTTCCACACCAGACCCGCCAGCCGCCGCTCCAGCGTCGATGCCGACAGCGCGCGACCGTCCGCCGAACCGGAGGCGCAGGCGGAGAGATAGAGGGCGACAGTGCCGGGATCGGCGGGCATTGGGGAAAATCCGGCCCGCCGGCACCATGAGGAAAAATGGCTCCAATCGGCGGCATAGGCGCGTTGCGTGGCATTGGCGCGCGGGGCGGGCTGATCGTCATCCGCTTCGACAATGGCGTTTGCGAAGGTGCCGTCCGAATGCTGGCGATCGAGGCTGTGCATGTCAAATCCGGGCTGCGACAGGGATAACCCTGCTGATATCCCCCGAACTGTGCCGTGATTCGTCGGCCGAAAGCCAGCAATGTCCGATAAAGAAGCATGAACGGAGCCAAGGAGGCTGCCGCTCATGCTTCCCTCCGGACGTCGTGCGTCAGTCGTCCGCCACGCAGGTCTGCTTCTGGGTGCCGAGGCCCTCAATGCCGAGCTCCATGACATCGCCGGCCTTCAGGAAGCGCGGCGGCTTCATGCCCAGGCCGACACCGGGCGGGGTGCCGGTCGAAATGATGTCGCCGGGACGCAGCGACATGAAGCGGCTGAGATAGGAGACCAGGAAAGCGACGCCATAGACCATCGTCTTGGTCGAGCCGTTCTGTACGGTCTCGCCATTGACCTTGAGCCACATCGACAGGTCCTGTGGGTCGGCCACTTCGTCCTTCGTCACCAGCCAGGGACCGGTCGGGCCGAAGGTGTCGGCCGACTTGCCCTTGGTCCACTGGCCGTGATGTTCGGCCTGGAAAGCGCGTTCGGACACGTCGTTGATGGTGCAGTAGCCCGCGACATAGTCGAGCGCTTCGTCCTCGCTGACATATTTCGCCGTCTTGCCGATCACCACTCCAAGTTCGACCTCCCAGTCTGTTTTGACCGAAGTGCGCGGGATGATGACATCGTCATTCGGGCCGCAGATGGCGGAAGTCGCTTTCATGAAGATGATCGGCTCGGGCGGCACGGTAGCGCCCGTCTCCGCCGCATGGTCGGAGTAGTTCAGCCCGATGCAGATGAACTTTCCGGTACCGGCCACGCAGGGGCCGAGGCGCGGATTGCCGTCGACCAACGGTAGCGAGGCCGGATCGATATCGGCCAGCTTGGCGAGCGCTTCCGGGTCGAGTGCCGCTCCGGCAAGATCGGGGACTTTTCCCGAGAGGTCGCGGATGCGTCCGTCCTTGTCGAGTACGCCGGGTTTTTCCGTGCCGGCAGCACCGTAACGCAGAAATTTCATAAGGTCGTTCCTTCCGTCTTGGATCAGATGGTCCAGCCGCCGTCGATGGCATAGGCTTGGCCCGTGGTGTAGGTGGCGCCGGCCAGATAGACGGCGAGGTCGGCGATCTCTTCGGGGGAGCCTAGCCGGCCCATAGCCTGGCGCGCCACGAAGGCCTTGTGCGCGGCTTCGTAGTCGCCGGTCGCCTTCAGCCGCTCCTGCAGCGAAGGGCTTTCCACCGTTCCGGGGCAGATGGCGTTGCAGCGTATGCCTTGCGCGACATAGTCGGCCGCGACCGCCTTGGTCAGCCCGATGACGGCGGCCTTGGTGGTGCCATAGGCGAAGCGGTTGGGTACGCCCTTGATCGACGATGCCACCGAGGACATGTTGATGATAGCTCCATTGCCGCGCTCGATCATGCCCGGCAGGACGGCGCGGATGGTGCGGATCATCGCCTTCACGTTGAGGTCGAAGGCAAATTCCAGATCCTCGTCCTTCATCTCCAGCACCGAGCCGGAATGCACCACGCCTGCGCAGTTGAACAGCACGTCGATCGCACCGATCTCGGCGACCAGCGCCGTGACCGCGTCGGTGTCGAGCACGTTGAGCTTGCGGCCGTTTATACCGTCCAGACCGTCGAGCTCGGCCAGCAGCTTTTCATTGATGTCGGTGGCGAACACGCTTGCGCCGGCGCCCGCGAAGGCTTCGGCGCTTGCGCGGCCGATGCCTTGCGCCGCGGCCGTGATCAGAACCGTCTTGCCCTGAAGACTTGTGGTCATAAGATTTCCTCTCCTCTGCGCGAGGGCCGCTTCAGTCGCCGGCCTTCGCGCCCACAACTCCATAAATGCGATCGGCGGCGAGCACCACAGCGTTTTGCTGTTCACACTCCGCACAGCACTCAAAAATGCGGTCGGCATCGTCCGCTTGTCGTTGGATGCATATTCCAAAGCCGCACTGACCTGTGGCAGGTTGCTCTCCGCAAGCGGAGAACTGCGCGTGATCGTCGATACCCATCTGCATCTGATCTATCGTGATCGGCTTTCCTATCCCTGGCTGTCGGAAACGCCGCAGCTTAATGCCGACTTCACCTACGAGACCTACGCGCACGAGGCGCGGCGGCTTGGCATCGCTGCCGCATTGCATATGGAAGTCGACGTCGCCGAGGATAGTATTGAGGCGGAAAGCGCTGTCATCGAAGAGATTGCCGATGGCAGCGACGGGGTGATCGTCGGCGCCATCGCGTCATGCCGACCCGAGTCTCGGGATTTCCCAGCCTATCTCGAGCGGGTAAGGCAGAATCCCTTCGTGCGCGGCTTTCGCCGCGTGCTGCATGTCGTGCCAGACGATGTGTCGGAAGGTGCCGTCTTCCGGCAGAATATAGCACGACTTGCTGGCACGGGCCTCACTTTCGACCTCTGCGTGTTGCCCCACCAGATCGACCGCGCGGCGGCGCTTGCAGATCTGGCGCCCGACGTCCGCTTCATCCTGGACCATTGCGGCGTGCCCGACATCAAGAGCAGCGGCTACGATGCCTGGAAAGGACCGCTGGCGGAGATTGCGCGGCGGCCGAACGTTACCGTCAAGCTTTCCGGCATCCCGGCCTATGGCGGGGAGAATTGGACGTTGGAGGACATGAAACCTTATTTCGCCCATGTCGCCGACAGCTTCGGCTTCGAGCGCATGATCTGGGGCAGCGACTGGCCGGTCTGCACGCTGGGTGGCGGCCTGTCGACCTGGATCGGGACAACGCATGCGCTGCTGTCCGGTGTCAGCCTTGAAGACAAGGCGCGCGTGCTGTCGGAAAACGCCCGCGGCCTCTGGCGTCTTCCGGTCTGACGCGACGACGGAAGGGGCGAAGACATCCCCCCTTCACTGGCCGCGGATTTTCAGCGGTGGATCGGGTCTTTCCACAGCACCTCTTCAGGTGCTTCGACTGGCTCGATGTCGAGATTGACCACGACCGGCTCCTGGCCGGACCGAACGAGCACGCATTCCAGGGTTTCGTCGCGGCTGGCGTTGATTTCCTGGTGCGGCACGAAGGGCGGCACGAAAATGAAGTCGCCCGGGCCTGCTTCGGCGACATATTGCAGCTTGTCGCCCCAGCGCATGCGCGCCTTGCCCTTCACCACATAAATGATGCTTTCGAGGTCGCCATGGTGGTGCGCGCCGGTCTTGGCGTTGGCGTGGATGGTGACCGTCCCCGCCCAGATCTTTTCCGCGCCGGCGCGCGCTTTGCTGATGGCGGTTGCGCGATTCATGCCTGGCGTCTGCGCAGTGTTGGGATCGAGCGAACCCGAAGGTATCACCTTGACGCCATGCTCACGCCAGTAATCGTCTGAATGTTCATGATCGTGATGATGGTCGTGGTCGTGATGGTCGTGGGACACGATGTACCTTTTCTTTCAATGTCTGGGTGGCCGCTCTGTGAACGGTTGCGTACACCGCTTCGATGATAGCGTCCGGCTCCGTCCGCACAAGCCAGTCGGGGCTGACATCGGCAAAACGCACCGTGGCGGTTTTGTCGATCACCACCGCTGCCGGCATCGGCAACTCCATGTTCCGGCGCCCGTCACATCAGATCGGCGTCCCTTATCCGCCCCCGTTTGACCGGGAAGGAGTCATCGGTCGGGACTTCCTTCCCATAATCGCCGGATGCGGGCGAGAAGAAGCTTGCAATTTCCACGCCGTTCGGCATCTATGTATACATTATATTTTTGATGAAAGGGAGGATTGTCATGGCCGCATCAAGCCTTAGCGATGTTTTGAAGACGAGTTCGAGCGCTGCGGAGCTGCTGCGGAACTCCCGCACCGGCATGTATGTATACCCGGTGGTTGCGCCCGAATTTTCCAACTGGCGCACCGAACAATGGGCTTGGCGGAATTCCGCTGTTCTGTTCGACCAGTCGCACCACATGGACGAACTGTTCGTCGAAGGTCCGGACGCCGAGAAGTTCCTCGCTTATCACGGCATCAATTCGTTCTCGAATTTCGACCTCGGCCGCGCCAAGCACTTCGTGCCGGTGACGCCGAACGGCCATGTCATCGGCGACCACATCATCTTCCGCGAGCGGCAGGACAAATTCATCCTGGTCGGCCGCGCGCCGACCTCGAACTGGCTGATGTTCTGCGCCGCTTATGGCAACTGGAACGTTCGCATCAAGCACGATCCGCGCTCGCCGTCGCGTCCCGAAGGCGAGCGCGTGCTGCGCACCCATTATCGCTACCAGATCCAGGGCCCGGAAGCGCCGAAGATCTTCGAGAAGCTGAACCGCGGCCCGATCCCGGACATCAAGTTCTTCCATGTCGATACGATCAATATCGGCTCCAAGAAGGTGCAGGCGCTGCGCCACGGCATGTCGGGTGCTCCAGGCCTGGAAATCTGGGGTCCCTACGAGGACAAGAGCTACATCCTGTCCTGCATCCTCGAAGCGGCCAAGGAAGCCGGCGTCGATCTGGTCCGCTGCGGCAGCCGCGCCTATTCCACCAACACGCTGGAATCGGGCTGGATTCCCTCGCCGCTGCCCGGCATCTACACCGGTGACGGCATGCTGGCCGCCTATCGCGACTGGCTCGGCGCGGACTCCTACGAGGCCACGGGTGCTATCGGCGGCAGCTACGTTTCCGACAACATCGAGGACTACTACGTCACGCCGTTCGAACTCGGCTACGACTTCTATATCGGCTGGAAGAAGGATGACTTCGTCGGCAAGGCCGCGCTCGAGAAGATGAAGGGACAGACCAACCGCAAGAAGGTGACCTTCGAATGGAATGCCGAGGACGTCGTCGAGGTCATCGCCTCGGCCTTCCGACCGGGCGAGGACCACTACAAGTGGATCGACTTCCCGCAGCCCAACTATGCTTCGACCAGCGCCGACAAGGTGCTGCGCGACGGCAAGCAGGTCGGCATGTCGATGTTCAATGGCTATTCCTACAATGAGCGCTGCATGCTCTCGCTCGGCATCGTCGATGCCGATGTGCAGGAAGGCGATGTGCTGACCATGATCTGGGGCGAACCCAATGGTGGGTCGGGCAAGACCTCTATCGAAAAGCCGCACAAGCAGGCCGAAATCCGCGTCCGCGTCTCGCCCACGCCTTATGCAAGCGAAGCCCGCGAGAACTACGCAGACAGCTGGCGTACGAAAAAGGGCTGATTCTTCAAGCCGGGGGCTTTATGGCTCCCGGCTTTTTCCTGTCACGCCGCTATCGATTTTTCCGAGGGAAGCCATTCCTCGATCGTGACTTCGAAGGTCATGCAGACAGTGTTGGAGCCAGCGACGAACGGGCCGCCATAGACGTCGCCATTTGTATCGGCGACGACGCCCGAAAGCGACGCGGTGATCGACCCGTCGACATCGGACCGCACTTCGCCCGCAAGGCTGACGATCTCAACCGCGGGTCCCTTGATCTGGATGAACTTCCCGTCGCGCGTTCCGAGGCACGCATCGACCAAGCTGCCCAGCGCGCCGCGCACGAAAGCGTTGCGGAAGCCATGCGCCAGACACAGCTTCTCGACGCCCTGGACGAGATCCTCGTTGGGCGCGATGCGCGCATAGGCGACGCGGCCCATCGTGCCAACTTCAACTGTGACCGGCTCAGTCATAAAATGGCTCCTGATAGGGCTGCAAAAGCGGAATGTTGGTTTCGGGGTCGAAGGCCTGCCGCAATTCGAATCCTTCCAGAGACGTGACCAGCACGTGGATGGGATCCGGACCGACCAGGCATGTGTCGGTCAAAATATGCCCGCCCTTCACCCTCCCGTCCTGGCACCGAAGCGCTGCGTGGCAGTGAACGAGCGGCTTGCCTTTCATGTCGGTGCCGATGGTTGCATTGCCGAAGATCATAAAAGCCGAGCCCGCGTCGATCGGCTTGGTATAGGCGATGACAGCCTTGCCCGTGGGGTCGGGCGGGGCGACGCAATAATGCAACTGCTGGAAATATCCGCCGAGGATGGTGGTCGAGGCATTGCGGATGCCGAGTTCCGCCAAAGGTGTGACAAGCCCGTCGAACAGGCTCGTACCAGGCATCAGCGCCAGGCGCACATGCCGGCCATTCGCCGAATGGAGGCTTTGGATGCGGACCGGGTTGAATCTGCCGGGGTGGATGAGGGTTCTCGGGCGCGGGCGCAGTGTCGAAAGCGCTGCCGTCATGATCTGATTTCTCCCGGTCATGCCGCCATGCGGCGGCAATCGTTGAACCAGATCCATTCTATTTCAAGACGAACAGGAGTTTCTCTTGAATTCGTCGAAAGCCCACGCAAATGTCAGGAAATTCTCACGCCAAAGCCCCTCAACACGAGATATTTTTCTGAGCGAGATATTGGAAGGATGCGATGCGATGCCCCGTAAACCGCTTGATGAGATCGACCGGAAGATCCTGAGGGAACTCGTTGCCAACGCCCGCATCACCAGCAGCCAGTTGGCCGAGCGGGTCGGCCTGTCCTCGAGCCCATGCTGGCAGCGCGTGCGGAGGCTGGAAGAGGACGGCTACATTGATGGCTATGTCGCCATTCTCAACCAGGAGGCGCTCGGCCTCGGCGAAACGGTCATCGTCGAAGTCACGCTGGAACGGCATGACGACGAGGCGCTGCAGCGTTTCGGCGCCGCCATGCTGGCCTTGCCTGAGGTCATCGAAGCCTATCTGACCACGGGAGAATACGACTATATCATCAAGGTCGCGGTCAGCGGTACGTCAGCCTATGAGGAATTCCTGAGCAAGAAGCTTTATAAGATTCCCGGCGTCCGCCACTCCCGCTCCTGCTTTACCCTTCGCTGTATAAAGAACAAGGCGTCGTTCATGCCGTTGTCTTTGGGTTAGTCTGGCAAGTAGCCCAGTTTCAACAGTTTGACCGAAAAATCGGCACAACTGTTGAAACGTCACCTTATCAAACGCTTACGATGCATCGTTCACACGCTCAGATATGCGTCCAGCGTCTCGGGCGCGGCGAGCAGGGCGGCAGATGTATCGCGATAGGTCACCGCGCCGCGTTCGAGCACGATAACGTCGTCGGTCAGCGGCAGGACCTTTCGCGCCTTCTGCTCAACGATGATGGCTGACATGCCTTCGTCGGTAACGATGCGGCGGAGAGCCGCCAGAAGCTCGTCGACGATGATCGGCGCGAGCCCTTCCAGCGGTTCGTCGAGCAACAGCAGCTTGGGGTTCAACATCAGTGCACGAGCGACCGCCAGCATCTGCTGTTCGCCGCCCGAAAGCTGGTTGCCGAGATTGCGGCGTCGTTCCTTCAGGCGTGGAAACATCTGGTAGACGCGCTCCAGCGTCCAGCTTCCAGGCCGTGCGGTGGCGGTCAGGTTTTCCTCGACCGTCAGCGAGCGGAAGACGTTGCGCTCTTGCGGCACCCATCCGATGCCAAGCGGCGTGCGCTGTTCGGCGCGCAACCGCGTGACATCCTTGCCGTCGATCTGGATTGCGCCGGCATGATGGGTCGTCACGCCGACGATGGTATCGAGCAGCGTCGTCTTGCCGGCTCCGTTGCGGCCCAGAAGCGCCAGCGACTTGCCTTGTTCCAGCACGAGATCGACCTTGGCGAGCACGCGAGCCTCGCCATAGCCGGCGACGAGCCCCTGGATGCGCAGAAGCACGGCCATCAGGCGTCCTCCCCGAGATAGATGGCTTTCACCTGCGGGTCCTTCGAGATTTCCGCCACCGTACCCTCGGCAAACAGCGCGCCCTGTGCCAGCACCGAGATGCGGTCGGCGAAGGAGAAAACCAGATCCATGTCGTGCTCGATCAGCACGACGGTGACATCTGCGGGCAGTTCGCGGACCAGCGACAGCACCTCGTGACGCTCTTCCTCCGGCACGCCGGCGGCCGGCTCGTCGAGCAGCAAAACCTTCGGCTTTGCGGCGATGGCCAGCGCGATTTCCAAAAGACGCTGCTTGCCATAAGGCAGGAGCGTCGTGGCAACGCCCATCGCGTCGGCCAGTCTGAAGCGCTTCAGAAGCGCTGCCGCTTCGTCGGCCACCGCGCGATCCCGCGAGAGCGGCCGCCATGCCATGCCGCCATGGCCTTGGCGCTCGCCGATGGCCAGCATCATCGAGTCCAGCGGCGTGAAATCGCCGAACAGCTGGTTGATCTGGAAGGTGCGCGACAGGCCGCGTCCGACGCGTGCATGGGTGGGCAGGCGGCTGATTTCTTCCCCTCCGAGCAGGATCTGGCCGCTGTTGGGCGCAAGCACACCGGTGAGAAGGTTGATGAGCGTGGTCTTGCCGGCGCCGTTCGGCCCGATCAACGCATGGCGTGCGCCCTGGCGGACCGAAAGCGTCACGTCGTTGGTGGCGGTGAAGCCGCCGAAGCGCTTGACCAGGTTGCGAGTTTCGAGCGCAGCCGTCATCGCACGTCCTCCGCTGCCTTGCGGGCTTTCAGCCGCTCGGCCCGGGCCGAGCCAGGCAGGAAGGCCTGCCAGCGGGTGATCCGCTCGCGGCCCACCATGACGATGATGATCAGGATCAGGCCGATCCAGAACATCCAGTATTGCGGCGTGATCACCGACAGCCAGTCACGCAGCACCGTGAAGATGATGGCGCCGAAGATACCGCCGTAGAGATAGCCGGTGCCGCCGATGACCAGCACCAGCAACACGTCGGCGGAGCGGTGGAACGCGAGCACATCGGGCGAAACGAAGCTGGTCGTCTGCGTCAGCAGCGCACCCGCGATACCGGCATAGACTGCCGCGATGGTGTAGACCACAACGATGCGGCGCGTCGGCGAAATCCCCAGCATCGCCGCACGGACCGGATTGCGCTTGATTGCCTTGAGCGACAGGCCATAGGGCGAGTTCACGATACGGCGGGCGATGAAGGTGAGCACCATCAGCACGACGAGGGCGTAGATATAGCCGTTGCGCCCCCACAGGTCGAATTCGAAAAGCCCGAGGATCGGCGTGATCATCACGCCCGAGAGCCCGTCGGCGCCACCCGTCAGCCATGCCGCCTGGTTGGCGAGTTCGGCCAGGAGCATGGCGACGCCGAATGTGGTCATCAACCGTGTCAGGTCCGATCCGCGCAAAACGAGGAAGCTTGTGACGAAGCCGAACAACCCGCTGACGGCGCCCGCGACCAGCAATCCTGTCACCGGCTCGCTGACGTAGTCGCGGGCGAAGATGCCGGCAACATAAGCACCGAGGCCGAAAAAGGCGGTGTGGCCGAGCGAGACGATGCCGGCATAGCCGAGGATCAGGTCGAGCGAAACAGCGAACAGCGCCAGGATCGTGATCTCGGTGAGGATCAGCATCTTGGACGGCAGGACGAAGATCATGGCAATGGCGATAAGCCACAGCGCGATCTCCCAGATCTGCCAGCGGCCGGCGCGCTTGAGCAGGCCGCTTGCAGTTTCGGATGCGGAAAGCGCTTTGTCGCTCATCGCCCGCCCTCCCGCGCAAACAGGCCGTGCGGCCGCAGGATCAGCACCATGATCATGACGCCATAAATGATGAAGGCGCCGGCTTGCGGCACATAATATTTGCCGGCGACATCGGCGATGCCGAGCAGAAGCGCTGCCACGAACGGCCCGGTGATGGAGGATGTACCGCCCACCGTCACCACGATCATGAAATAGATCAGAAACTTCAGCGGGAAGTTGGGATCCAGCCCGAGGATTTCAGTGCCGAGCGCTCCGCCCAGCCCGGCAAGGCCGGACCCGAGCGCGAAGGTAAGCGCGAAAACAACGGAAACGTTGATGCCGAGCCCGCGCGCCACGCGCCCGTCATCTACGGCGGCGCGAAGTTGGCTGCCGAAGCGTGTGCGGGTCAGCGCCAGTTGCAGGGCGACCGTCAAAGCGGCGCAGAGCACGATGATGAACAGCCGGTAGCGGCCGATGCCGACGCCGAAAAAGTCGAAACGGCCGCGCAGTTCCGGCGGCAGGCTGATCAGTTGCTGCTGGCCGCCCATGAAATAGTCGACCGCCGCGATCGACATGAAGACAAGGCCGATCGAGAACAGCACCTGATCGAGATGCGACGATTTGTAGAGGCGCCGATAGAGCGTGCGTTCCAGCAGGACGCCGATCAGCGCGGTCACGAAGAAGGCCGCTGGCAGGCACCAGTAGAAGGAGATGCCATAGCGGTTCATCATGATGACAGTGATATAGCCGCCCGCCATGGCGAACGCGCCATGAGCGAGATTGACGAAGTTCATCAGGCCCAGCGTGATCGAAAGGCCGCAGGCGAGGACGAAGAGAAGCATCCCATAGGCGATGCCGTCGAACAGGATTGTCAGCATGGTCACTCGCGGTTGCAGTGCGGGCCGTGACCGGCCCGCAGCGCGTCATCGGTGGCTCATTGAGCGGCGAAGGGATCCTTGATCTTCTCGTAGGTGGCGAACTCGACATTATAGAGTTCGTCGCCGACCTTCTCGACCTTGCGGATATAGATATCCTGCACGATGTCGCGTGTCGCCGGATCGATGGAGATCGGCCCGCGCGGGCTGGTCCACTCCATGCCCTTCATGGCTTCGACCAGCTTGGTGCCATCCGTGTCGCCGCCGGTCTTCTCCAGCGCGGCATAAGCGAGATGCATGGCATCGTAGCCGCCGACGGACATGAAGTTGGGACGCATATTGTTGGCCGCCTTCTTCACCTGCTCGACATAGGCCTTGTTCTCGGGGCTGTCGTGATTGGCCGAGTAGAAATGGCCGGTGATGACGTCGAGCGCGGGATCGCCGATGGCGTTGAGCAGGTCGTCATCGGTCACGTCGCCGGTGGCGATCAGCTTGATGCCGGCGTCGGCGAGGCCGCGGTCGGCGAACTGCTTCATGAACACCGAGCCGACACCCGACGGTACGAACACGAAGATCGCATCGGGCTTGGCATCGCGGACGCGCTGCAGGAAGGGCGCGAAGTCGGGGTTCTGGAGCGGCACGCGCACCGCCTCGACGATTTCACCGCCTTCTTTCTTGAACTGGTCGGTGAAGCCTTTCTCGATGTCATGGCCGGGGCCGTAGTCGGTCACCAGCGTCACCACGCGCTTCAGCCCATTTTCGACCGCCCAGGTGGCGACCGGCACGGCCGACTGCGGACCGGCCATGGACGTGCGGACGAAATACTCGGACTGCTTCATGATGGCAGAAGTCGTCGCCGAGGTGATGATGGCGGGAATTTTGGCCTGGTTCAGAACCGGAGCCACCGACATGGCCAAAGGCGTCAGGCCGAAGCCCATCAGCATGGAGACGCCTTCGTTGACGACGAGTTCCTGGGCAATGCGCCGGGTCTGGTCGGCGGTGCCGGCATCGTCGCGCAGCACAACTTCGATTTTCTTGCCGCCCGCCGTGTCGCCATGCAGCGCCATGTATGCACGGACACCCGCTTCGACCTGTCGGCCGGTGGAGGCGAAAGGTCCCGTCATCGGCAGGACGAGGCCAATCTTCACAACATCCTGAGCGAAGGACGGCGTGCCGGCCAACGCGGCCACCATTGTGCCGGCGATGAAAATACGTCTCGTAATCATGTATACTCCTCCCATTTTCTCGAAGCATGTCTTCAGAAACCGAAGACCGCCGTCAGCCTGAAAGATTCCACTTCTCCTCAAACTGGAAGACGGCTGCGGCCAAACTCACATATCCACGCCATGTATACATATATCGATTTCACACACAAGAGAGCGCGCATGCGATGCACTCAAACGTGAGATCGCGCCCCATCGCTGCCTCCCGGAGTGCGAGCCTGCAGCCGCTGCCTCATGGCGCAATGGTCCGCACACGGGCCGACAACCGGCCGGCTATGCCCGGTCCCGGGTCGTCAGCGTCTTGCGGAAGCTTGTAACGCGGCTGAGATTGGCTTGCCATTGCGCGATGTTGGGAAAGTTGTTGACATACCAGCGCATCGCCGTGTGGACCTGCGTAAACGCGCCGACCGCCATCATCAGCCCGCCGAAATTGAGCCCGCCCGCAAAGTAGATCGGCGCGGCGACCAGGATCGGAACGACCAGCGCAAGCCAGCCGAAGCCGGCGGAAACCCAGGTGAGATTGGTCTGCGACAAGGCAATCTTCCAGCTGACGCTCAGCACATGGGCGAGTTGCCCTTCCAGCCGCGCGAGATGTTCTTTGCGACTGCGCCGGCTGTCGCCCTTGTCGAGACTGTCGTTCACCGTTTTCAGCGAAGAGCGGAACTCTCCCTCCCGCGTCTCCCGGTCGGTGTTGAGCGCCACCAGATTGCGTCCGACATACCAGCTCATCAGCGACGCAATGCCCGAGTACAGAAACGCGGCCCAGACCATATAGCCCGGAATGGTGAAGGCTTGACCTTCGAAGCGAAAGACGAATCCGCTGGACACGTTCCACAGAATGCCGATGAAGCTCACCAGCAGGATCGTCGACTGGACGAAGCCGATCGCCAGACCGTTGGTGGAATCGGCCAGAGACCGAGCGTCGAGATGGATGCGCTGGTCGGGATAGGACGTATCGTCCGTACCGGTGGTGTGCGAGCGGTCGCCGCGCAGCCATTGCTGCATCAGGTCGCTGGAAATGCCGTGGCGCAACTCCAGGGCGATGCGCAGGCTGAGCCAGGCCTGCCCGACATTCAGCACCAGCAGCACGAAGGCAATCCAGCAGAAGCGCTGCAGCTGGTCGATGAAGCTGGGCAGGTTCCGCTGTTCCAGTGCGTTGTAGAACGGCACGTTCCAGTTGTTCAGCACCACCTGCATATAGGCGGTCGCCACGATGACGGTAAGCAGCGTCACGGAGAAGAAGATTGTCCTCCGGTGACAGTCGGAGCGGCGCAGCATCGCGCCGAGGATGCGAACCTGCTCCCACTGTCCAGGCTTGCCGCCGAGGTCGACGACGGGGAGGGGGAGGGTGTCTTGCTGTGCCACGGGCAATTACCTCACGGGCATCGATAATGGGGATGCCCTCGCACAGCGGCGGGAGCAGCTCCTGCACCGCGGACAGCGGTGCGCCGCATGGGTCGCTCCCTCGCTAGCTACCGCCAGGCAAGGACAAGACTTCCACTGAACGGGCCGATAAGTGCATGCCGTAGACGTATCGGTCGGACAATTCCACCTCCTCGACGACCCGGCTGGGGCCGCTGAAAGCCGAACGCACATGGCCGAGGCGAGCGATTTACGAGGCAGGACTCAAGACCGCCGCGCCGGGTCCAGACACATCTAGGTACAGTTGAGCCGGTTCATCAAGGCATCATTCCGGCTTCCCCACGTTTGTGAGGAAAAAGGCCTAGGCAATCCGATGGACCGGATTGGCGATCCAGCATATTCGGCTGCTGTCCTGCGCACCGATAGGGAGGAGCGTTTCGTCTATCGGCGCCGTATGGTGGATACAGGTCAACCGATCGGGAGCGGCTACACGCGTAATAGAGCGCGTGTATGCTTCAGCAGGCCAATTCCGCTTCCGCGTCGGCTTCGACGCACAGCCCGGTTTCCTCGCAACGACTTTCGCAATCCTCGATGTTGTCGACGATGCTGTCGAGTACCCGCAGGGCAACGACCATGTCGTCCTTGTCGATGCCGGCCAGCAGTTGGCTGCGAAGATCAGCGGCAAAGGCTGAGATCGACGCCATTTCCTTGCGTCCATGGTCCGTCAGATAGATCGCCTTGGCGCGCCGGTCCCCTTCGATGGCGCAGCGGGCAACCCAGCCGGTTTTCTCAAGTCCGTCCACCAGCCCGATCATTGAGGGCTGTTCGACCTGCAGCGCTGCCGCCAGTTCGGTCTGGGTAGCGCCCTCATTGGCTGCGAGATGCTTCAGAAGATACGCGCGCGCGGTCGTGAGCCCGTGCTTTGACACACGGGCATCGAAGACCTTTCTCAATTTCCGGCTGATTTGTACCAGCCGGTCAAAGAGAGCATCATGGGGTGTGGGGGCATCCACCGCGGCATTCCTTAAGGGTCAAGCGAACTCTAGAAGCGGAATATAGGGAGTACAAGAGGCGCAAACCAGCTTTTGAACGTCGCAGGCGAACGCTATTCCGTTTCTCGATAGCCTTTTCGACGTTTGACCCGTTCCAGGCGCCGGCGCGCAGTTTCGGCCTCGGCAAGCGCGGAGAACGTCTCGATCATGCCGCGCCCATCGGTCCCGATCCTGCCCCAGTTGCGCACCAGGGAGACTTCGCCGAACAGCGTCGGCTGAAGCGAAAGCGAATAAAACCGCGCCATGTTGCGCGCCGGGTCGATCCTGCGGAAATGCAGCGGTTCTGTCTTGTCGATAGCCATGGCCCAGTGTCGTCAACACCGGACAAGGCGTCCAACGCCTTATATGAATCGGTCAGGCCGGATCGATTCACGCGGTTGATGGATCGGTAGGGCAGGGCGCAGCCCGCTCCCTCCTCGGGCGCATGCGCCCTTTCGGGCATGTCCGTCCGGATGCATGACAATTGATAAGTTTTACCGGCAAAATTAACGCCAGATCAGCAACTTTCTCATACAGTGGCAACAACCGACTGGTTCGAACCGGCTTCTCGAAAGATGAAGCCAGCGCGTTGCTGCTCCCATCGCTGTATGCGGGGAGCCGGCGGCGGCAGGAGAGGGGCTGGTTCTCGACCACTCCCGGCATGGGAAAGGACGCCATGCGCATAGAAGATTACCTCCGCACAAGCGCGCTGCATGCGCCGCAGAAGACGGCTCTCGTTTCGGGCGACCGGCGGCTGACCTATGCCGAGTTCGACGACCTGTCGGACCGTCTCGCCACCGCGCTGACCGCGGTCGGGGTCACGCCGGGCGACCGCGTTCTGGTCTTCATCGAAAACAGCTGGCAGGCGGCAATCTCGGTCTTCGCCGTGTGGAAGGCCGGCGCCGTGCTCTGTCCAATCAATCCCTCGACAAAGTCCGGACGCCTCGCTTTCATCATACGCAATTGCGGCGCCAGTGCCATCATCGCGCAAGGCAAGCTTGCCGGCGTGGTGGTGGAAGCGCAGGCGCACCTTGCCGAGCCCCTCAGCATAGTCCTGACCGCGCCGTCGCCGCTCTTGCCCGCCGCGCTCGATTTCGACACTTGCCTGCTCGTGTCGCCGGTTCTGCCCGACACGGCTGGATCGGATGAAGACCTTGCCATGGTCATCTACACCTCCGGGTCCACCGGCGAGCCCAAGGGCGTGATGCTGACGCATGGCAATATCGATGCGGCAACCAGTTCGATCACTCAATATCTCGAAAATACCCCCGACGATGTACTGCTCAGCGTGCTTCCCATGGCGTTTGGCTATGGGCTCAGCCAGCTTCTGACCAGCGTCCGTGTTGGCGCGACCCTGGTGCTGGAAAAGTCTTTTGCGTTTCCAGCGGAGGTTTTCTCGCGCATCCGCGATGAACGCGCCACCGGCTTCGCCATGGTTCCGGCCATGGTCGCGATGATGCTGCAGACGCGCGACCTCGATTACAGCCAGTTCGACAGTCTGCGCTATATGACCAACGCCGCCGCGGCCCTGCCGGTCGCCCATATCGAGCGGCTGCGTGAAGCGCTGCCGCATGTCCGCCTCTTCTCCATGTACGGGCAGACCGAATGTATCCGCTCGGCCTATATGCCGCCCGAGCAACTCGCGCTTCACCCAGGCTCCGTCGGTATCGCCATTCCTGGCTGCGAACTCGCCGTCGTGGACGAAGAAGGTTACGAACTTCCCGCAGGCATGGTCGGCGAACTGGTCATCTCGGGACCGAACGTGATGCGCGGCTATTGGGACAACCCGGCCGCCACCAATCTCGCGCTTCGCCCTGCACCCGGCACAGGCACCGTCCGCCTGCACAGCGGCGACCTTTTCCAGCGCGATGCCGAGGGCTATTTCAGCTTCGTGGCGCGCAAGGACGACATCATCAAGTCGCGGGGAGAGAAGGTTGCGCCGAAGGAAGTCGAGGCGGTGATCTACACCATCCCCGGCGTGGTCGAGGCGCTTGTGCTTGGAGTGCCGGACCCGGTGCTGGGCCAAGCCGTCAAGGCGCTGATCGTCTCGTCCGACCCGGCGATGCTGGAGCGCGATGTTATCCGTTACTGTGCCAAGAGGCTTGACGACTACATGGTGCCGAAATCCGTCGAATTCAGGGAGAGCCTTCCCAAGACTGACACCGGCAAGCTCAGCCGCCGGCTCGCCGGTGCGATGACCGCCTGATGACGATCAGATGATCGTCTCCTGGGGTGGAGTATTGGTCTCGCCTGCATCCGGATTCTCGTGCTCGGGCGGAATGTCCTCTACCGGAATATTCTGCTCGGGGTGCGAAGGCGGCTCCTGCTCGGGAATCTGGTGACCGGGCTCTTCGACCACCGGCGGCTGTTGGCCAGGCGCTTCCTCGATGGGCGTATTTCTTGGTCCGCTCATGCAAATCTCCTTTGACCGTGGAAACTTGCGGAACGACCTGCGGTTCCAGACGACAAAAGCTGGCGTTACTCAGGCTTGGCTTTTTTGCGCTTGAGCAAGGCGAAAAGCCCGATCTGGACCACTCCGGCCATTGCCAGTGCCGAAGTCACAGCAATGGTTGCGTTGGCGCCGTCTACGATGCCGGCGAATGTGGCATAGCCAAGCGCGATGAAAGATGCGTTCCACAGCGCAATACCGGCAGCGGTCGTGATCAGGAACATCGGGAAGCGCACGCCAAGCGTGCCGCTGATCGCCGGTCCCACCAGTCGCGCGGCAGGCATGAGTTGCATGCCGAAGGAGAAAGTGGCCGCGTTGTCGATCACCCGGTTGCGGAAACCCTCCGACCGGCAGCCCGGCACATGCCGGAACAGCCGCATCATGCGGTCTTCTCCAATGCGCGTTCCCGCCCAATAGTAGATCGTGCTCGCGCACAGCCCGCCGGCAAGGCTGAAAAACAAAGCATCTTCGATTGACCAGCGCCTGCTCGCGACGCCCGCGCCAAGAAAGGCAAACAGCACGGCCGATGGGACCACCGGGATCATGCGCTCGGCGGCACCAAGCACGAACAGTGCCGCCCATCCCTGGACGGCGACCATCGTCAGCAATGGGGCAATCAGATCCACCGGTCATCTCTCCACATCCCCTTCAAACACAGGGGCTGGCGCTTATAGTTCCGGCCTTAACGCACGCATCCTTTAAGGGTTGCCAGCGTTGCTGCCGATCTCGACGCTTTTACGACGCTTCACCGCATCGGATTTAACACCGAGCCGAGGGCGATTTTCTCTAATCACTGTATTGAGAATCGTTGTTTTGTGCAACTGCAGCATGATTGTCCGATCAATTACCCTGCAATGCAGCATTGGATATCATCCGTCGCTTTAACACGGTGCGAAACCGTCTATACGCACCTGAAATCACTGCGTTTTTGCGCCGGCTTCAATGCCTTTTTTCTTTGTGTAAGCCTCAGTCTCGCCAAACAACTCGCAGGACGAGGCCGTTTTCGAAAAATTGAAGGCAATGCAGGCAGCTTCCCCGGTGCAGGCTTGCTCGCATTGAATGCGCGCGGTCGCGCGGAGCTTGCGTCCGATGCCCTCCGGAAAGGCTTTGTCGTTGAAATACTCGAAATAGACCGGGTTGGCGGATGATCCCGGCAATCCCATGCCCATCTGCACGCCGCTACGCGCGCGAGCATTAAGCCGCTTCTCGCCATAGGTCGATTTGAGGTGGCACATACTGTTCCAGGCATCGAAGGTGTAGGCGACGCAGCCCGTAGTCTTGGAGCACATCCGTTCGCAGGCGGGCTGGTCGGGGGCGCGTGACGATTGCAGCGCGGAGCCGGTCAGATCGGCATTCCGAAGATCAGCGTAACGCTTGTCCGCCTGGCCGTTCTTGATCGAATAACTTTCCGCGTGGCTCGGCTGATGAAAAACGACAGCCAACAACAAGCCGAGCAAAAACCTGCCCGCAAAAAATCCACGACCGAACATCATGCAACTCACCCCGAACGCCTGCTACACTTTCGCATGCGGCATGGCGCTCGGCCAGTCGTTCGTTGGTCGCAGATCAGGCGGAAGCGGCCAGCAGACCGTCATGCAACGTTGCCATCGCGGCCCCGCCGAACGTCGCACCGACGCCGACCAGCACCGGTTCGTCCAATCCATGCGCCAGCACCAGCGCCTCAAGCTCCTGCAAGGTGCCGCGGCTGCGCCTTTCCTGCGGCCGGGTGACGGCGGACACCACCGCCACGGGCGTGGACCCGCTCATGCCGTGGGCGATCAGGCGCCTGGCGATCTCGCCTGCGGTCCGCCCGCCCATGTAGAAGATGGTGGTGGCGGAGGGGTCGGCGACCGCGCGCCAATCGAGGTCTTCCGGCAAGCCGCCCTTGCGCGAATGGCCGGTGACGAAGCGCACCGACTTGGCGCAGTCGCGATGCGTCAGGGACACCCCGAGCGCGGATGCCATGGCCAGCGCCGAGGTGATGCCTGGCACGACATCGACGGGGATATTTTCGGCTTGCAGCCGGGCGATTTCCTCGCCGGCGCGGCCAAACACCATCGGGTCGCCCGACTTCAGCCGCACGACCCTGCGGCCAGCCTTGGCGAATTGCACCATCATGTCGTTGATGTCTTCCTGCCGGCAGCTCGTGCGGCCGCCGCGCTTGCCGACGAGAAGGCGCTTGGCCTCGCGACGGGCAAGTTCGAGCACTTCGGGCGACACCAGATCGTCGAACAGGATGACGTCCGCGGCCTGCAAGGCCCGCACCGCCTTCAGCGTCAGCAGTTCTGCATCGCCCGGGCCTGCGCCCACCAGCGTGACCCGGCCTGTGCCGGTGCCTTCGAAGACGAGCCGATCCGCATCCGCCAGCAGCGTGGTGTCCACTTGTTCAGCCGGCGCGCCGGAAAAGGCGCGATCGACGAAGCGTTCCCAGAAGCTGCGGCGCGACGAAGCAGCCGGAAGTGTGTCGAGCACGGCCGCGCGCATGGATTGCGCCAATTGCGCCCAGCCGGCAAGCGAGGCCGGCAGCAGCGTTTCGATACGCCGTCGCACCGCTTGCGCCAGGATGGGGGCAGCGCCCGCAGTCGAGATGCCGATCACCAGCGGTGAACGGTTGACGATGGAGCCGAACTGGAACTGGCAGAACTCCGGCTTGTCGATGACGTTGACCGGAACGCCGGCAAGCCGAGCGGCATCGTAGAAGGCCTGCGCCTCCGCTGGGGTCTCCGCGTCAGCTATGGCTATGGCTGCGTCTTCGAGGTCGCTCGAAGTCCACTCGCGCGGGTGATGGAAGATGCGGTCGGCGATCTGAGCAAAGCCATCGCTCAGGGCGTCAGGCTGCGCATAAAGATGCACCTGGGCGCCGGCCGCGGCGAGAAGTTCGGCCTTCCAGCAGGCAGCCTCCGACCCGCCAGCGACGATAGCGCGCTTGTCTTCGAGGGCGAAAAACACCGGCAGGACCGACAGCTTTCCGATCCGCTCGCGGCGGCTTGCGTCATTCGGCTGCCTGGAGACGATTTGCATCGATGATCCCCTTGATCTCTGAGCGGCAGGAGCCGCAATTGGTGCCGGCCTTGAGCGTCTGCCCGATGGCCTCGACAGTGGAACAGCCGGAGGCGATGGCTGCGGTGATCTGGTTGACGCCGACGGAAAAGCAGGAGCAGACCGTTGCACCCGGATCGGGGCGGTCGGCGCCGGCACGTCCCGCCACGACGCGGAAGCGTTGCGGCTGGTTTTCATGGGTCGCGCTCAATTGCTCGGCCGCCCAGGCGCGAGACACCGCCACCGGTTCCGGCGCGATGAACAGCGCGCCTTTAAGTATCGGTCCGTCGAATGCCGCCAGTCGAAACCGGCCGGCGGACTGGTCCTGATAGGCGAGGCGGTCGGCATCCTCGGGCATCTGCAGGAGGCTTGATGCGAAGCCTACCCAATCTTTCCTGGCCTCGGTGAAGGCGAGTTCCACCCGCCACCCGCTGGTGCATTTGGCGATGGCCCAATAGTCGGCGTCGATCGTCTCCGGCCGCTCGCGCATCACTGCGAAGCCGAAGGCCGATGCGGCGAGCTTGTGCATCCTGATGTCGATTTTCTTCGACGCCGGCTGACCGGAGATCGGATCGACCACCGCCGGCGCGAGCGTGTCGATGCGGGCGTTGGATGCGAACTGGTCGGTCCAGTGCATCGGCGCAAAGACGCTGCCGCGCCGCTGCCGCATCGTCACCAAAGCCCGAACCACCACGCTGCCATGCGGGCTTTCCAGCCGGACCAGATCGGCATCGGCGATGCCATGCAGAGCCGCGTCGAGGGGGTGGATTTCGGCGAAGGGCTCGGCGATGTGTTGCGACAGACGTGGACTTTTGCCGGTCCGTGTCATGGTGTGCCAATGGTCGCGAATGCGCCCGGTGTTCAGCGTCAGCGGATAGGCGGGGTTGGGCGCAGCCTTTTCGTGAGCCCGGACGGCTATGAAGCGCGCCTTGCGGTCGGGCGTGTAGAAATGGCCGTTATCAAAAAACCGGATGCTCTCACGCCCCTCTGGCCGGGCCGGCCATTGGAAAGGCTGCATCGCTTCGTAGGCTTCTGCATCGATCCCGGCATAGCGGCCGATGTCGAAATCGCGCGCGCCGCCATTCTCGAAATCCGAAAGTGCCGCATGCTCGGCAAACACCGCGGCCTGATGCTGATGGTCGAACGCCTCGGCAAATCCCATGCGACGGGCGACGTCGGCAATGATGCGCCAGTCGGGGCGGGCTTCGCCGGGCAGCGGCAGGAAGGCGCGCTGCCGCGAAATCCGGCGTTCGGAATTGGTCACGGTGCCGTCCTTCTCGCCCCAGCCGGCGGCCGGCAGCCGGACATGGGCATGACGCGCCGTGTCGGTGCGGGCGAGCACGTCCGACACCACGACGAAGGGGCATGCGGCGAGGGCTGCCTGCACGGCGTCCGCCTCGGGCATGGAATCGACGGGGTTGGTCGCCATGATCCACAGAGCCTTGATACGACCGTCGCCGACGGCGCGGAACAGGTCGACCGCCTTGAGGCCGGGCTTCTCCGCAATTGCGGGCGATGCCCAGAAGCGCTGAACTCGGTCGCGATGCTCGGAGTTCTCGATGTCCATATGGGCGGCGAGCATATTGGCGAGTCCGCCGACCTCGCGGCCGCCCATGGCGTTGGGTTGTCCGGTAATGGAGAACGGACCCGCGCCCGGCTTGCCGATGCGGCCGGTTGCGAGGTGGCAGTTGATGATGGCGTTCACCTTGTCAGTGCCGGAGACCGACTGGTTGACGCCCTGGCTGTAGACCGTCACCGTCTTTTCGCTTGCCGCAAACAGCGCGTAAAACGCCGACAGCGTTTCGGGCGAAAGCTCGGTCCATGCAGCGACATCGGCCAGGGATGGCGCTGCCGCCAGCGCTTCGTCGAAACCATTGGTGTGGGCAGCAATATAGTCGCGGTTAAGGCGATCTTTGGCGGCGAGATAGCCGAGCAGGCCGGAGAACAGCGCGACATCGCCGTCGGGAGCGATTGCGAGATGCATCTCAGCGATATCGGCGGTCATCGTCCGGCGCGGATCGATGACCACGATCTTCATGCCGGGCCGTTTGTCCTTGGCGGCGACGATCCGCTGGTAGAGAACGGGGTGGCACCACGCCAGATTGGACCCCACCAAAACGACCAAATCGGCCTTTTCGAGGTCCTCATATGTGCCCGGCACGGTGTCCGAACCGAAGGCGCGACGGTGTCCCGCGACCGAAGAAGACATGCAAAGCCGCGAGTTCGTGTCGATGTTCGCCGAGCCGATGAACCCCTTCATCAGCTTGTTGGCAAGGTAGTAATCCTCGGTCAGCAACTGCCCCGAGACGTAGAAGGCGACCGAGTCAGAGCCATGTTTTTCAATGGCTTGCGAGAACTTGCTGGCAACCAGGTCGAGCGCGTCGTCCCAATTCGTGCGCTTGCCGCCGATTTCGGGATGCAGCAGGCGTCCGTCGAGATCTATGATCTCGGCCAAAGCCGATCCTTTTGAGCACAGCCGGCCGAAATTGGCGGGATGAAGGGGGTCGCCGCGGACGGTGACGGCACCATCCGCGGCGACCTTGGCCAGCACGCCGCAACCCACCCCGCAATAGGGGCAGGTGGTCCTCACCTCGCGCGCCTGGGTCATACTTTTTCTCCTAAGCCGCCCGCGAGGCGAGCGCTTCGAGCGCGATAAACAGCTGCTCGCCCTCGATCCTGACCGGGATGGTGCGCACCGAGCCTTCGTCCGCGCCCAGCGCTTTGCCGGTTTCGAGGCTGATCACCCAGTTGTGCAGCGGGCAGGTAACGGCTGCGCCATGGACGATGCCCTGGCTGAGCGGACCGCCCTTGTGCGGGCAGTGGTCGTCTATGGCGAAGACCTGGTTCTCGGCGGTGCGGAACACCGCGATCTTGCCGTCCGGTGTCTTGACGCAGCGCGCGCCGCGCAGCGGGATGTCGGTCAGCAGGCCGATGGAAATCCAGTTGACGGTCATCGCTCTACTCCGCAGCCTGGGCGAAACCGACGGTAGCCATCGGCTTGAACTCGTGCTTGTCCTTGCCGGAGACGCGCTCCGACCATGGATCGACCTGGGCAAATTTCTGGGAAAAGACGAAGCGCTCGTAATAGCCCCGACGCTTGTCCGCATCGGCCATGATCTGGCGGCGGATTTCGTCCAGTCCGATGCGTTTGGCCCATTTGTAGATGCGTTCGAGATAGCGGCCCTGCTCGCGATACATCTGCGCCAGCGCCACAATGTATTCCAGCGCCTCGTCCTCGGTGTGGACCAGGCCTAGAACCTCGGTGCCCTTGATATCGAGGCCCGCGGCACCGGCGAAATGGATCTCGAAGCCGGAATCCACGCAGATGACGCCGATATCCTTGCAGGTGGCTTCCGCGCAGTTGCGAGGACAGCCAGAGACTGCGAGCTTCAGCTTGGCCGGCGTCCACGAGCCCCACATGAATTTTTCCAGCCGGATGCCGAGCCCGGTGGAATCCTGCGTGCCGAAGCGGCACCAATCCGAGCCGACGCAAGTCTTCACCGTGCGCAGCCCCTTGGCATAGGCTTGGCCGGAGACGAAGCCTGCCTTGCCCAGATCCGCCCAGACGGCGGGCAGGTCTTCCTTCTCGATGCCCAGCAGGTCGATACGCTGGCCGCCGGTCACCTTGACCATCGGGATTTCGAACTTGTCGACGACATCGGCTATGGCGCGAAGCTCGTTCGAATTGGTAACGCCGCCCCACATGCGCGGGACGACGGAATAGGTGCCGTCCTTCTGGATGTTGGCGTGGATCCGCTCGTTGATATAGCGCGACTGGTAGTCGTCGGCATATTCGTCGGGGAAGTCGCAGACGAGGTAGTAGTTGAGCGCGGGCCGGCATTTGGCGCAGCCGCAGGAGGTCTTCCACTCCAGTTCCTGCATCACGGCGGGGATGGTCTTGAGACCTTTCGCCTTGATCAGGCGCCTGACATCGTCATGTCCCAGCGTGGTGCAGCTGCACATCGGCGTAACAGCGGCGGGGTTGTAGGCCGCGCCCAGCGTCAGGCTCATCAGCTGCTCGACCAGCCCGGTGCAGGACCCGCAGGAGGCGGACGCCTTGGTGTGGGCGCGTACATCATCGAGCGAAGTCAAGCCTTTGGAAGTGATCGTTGATGTGATCTTGCCCTTGCAAACGCCGTTGCAGCCGCAGATTTCCGCATCATCCGGCAAGGCTGCAACGGCCGCCATAGGGTCCAGCGGGGCACCCCCCTGGTAGGCCTGGCCGAAGATGAGCGTGTCGCGCATCTCGGAAATATCCGTCTGCTTCTTCTTGAGGTCGTTGAACCAGGCGCCATCGGCGGTTTCGCCGTAGAGCACCGTGCCGATGATGCGGTTTTGTTGCAGCACGAGGCGTTTGTAGATGCCGGCGGTGGCGTCGCGCAGAACGATTTCCTCGCGGTCGTCGCCTTCCGCGAAGTCGCCCAGCGAAAACAGGTTGATGCCGGTGACCTTGAGCTTGGTCGGCGTGTCAGCATGCACGAAAGCGGCGGAGCGGTCGCCGGCGAGATGCGAAGCGGCAACCCGCGCCATTTCGTAGAGCGGCGCAACGAGGCCATAGACCATTCCATCGACCTCGGCGCATTCGCCGACCGAATAGATATCGCCGTCCGACGTCTGCATGCCGCTGTCGACGACGATACCGCGATTGACGGCGAGGCCGGCGTCCTTGGCGAGGCCCGCGCTCGGGCGGATGCCGACCGCCATCACCACCAGCGTGGCAGGAATGACGGTGCCATCGGCGAGTTCGACGCCCTCGACCTTGCCGTCGCCGACGATCTGCTTGGTGTTGGCCTTGGTGATGACCTTGATGCCGCGCTCCTCGACTGCGCGCTGCAGCAGATAGCCCGCCGCTGGATCGAGCTGACGCTCCATCAGCGTCGGCATGACATGCAGCACGGTGACGTCCATCCCGCGCGAAGCGAGGCCGGCAGCGGCCTCCAGTCCGAGCAAGCCGCCGCCGATGACGACAGCCTTTTCGCGCGACTGGGCAGCGAGAAGCATCGCCTGCACGTCGTCGAGGTCGCGATAGGTGATCACGCCGGGCAGGTCATTGCCGGGCACCGGGATGATGAAGGGCACGGAACCGGTGGCGATGACCAGTTTGTCGTAGCTTTCGGTCACGCCATGGTCGGAGGTCACGGTCTTGGCCGCACGGTCGATGGCGACGATCTTGTGGCCCTTGTAGAGGGTGATGCCATGCTGGATGTACCAGCCGTCGCCATGGATGACGATTTCCTCATAGCTTTTTTCGCCCGACAGAACCGGCGACAGCATGATGCGGTCGTAGTTCACGCGCGGCTCAGCGTTGAAGATGGTGACGGCGTAGCGGCCCGGCGCCTGCTCGAACAGGTGCTCCAGCATGCGGCCGGGGGCCATGCCGTTGCCGATGATGACGAGTTTCTCGGTCATGGGGATTACTCCGCGGCTTCGACGAAGCGGTGACGCTCGTAGAGGAATTTCAGCACCGCCTCGCGGCAGCGCAGATAGATGCGGTCCGATGCCAGCTCGATACGGCGGCGCGGCCGGGCAATCGGCACGTCCAGCACTTCGCCGATTCTGGCCAACGGGCCGTTGGTCATCATCACAATGCGGTCGGACAGAAGCACCGCTTCGTCGACATCGTGGGTGATCATCAAAACCGTGTTGCCCAGCTCGGCATGGATCTGCATGACCTGATCCTGCAGATGCGCGCGGGTTAGTGCGTCGAGCGCACCGAACGGCTCGTCGAGCAGCAGCACTTTGGGCTCCATAGCGAGAGCCCGGGCGATGCCGACGCGCTGCTTCATGCCACCGGAGATTTCCGACGGGCGCTTGTCCTTGGCGTGGCCCATCTGGACCAGATCGAGGTTGCGCATCGTCCACTCGTGGCGCTGGGCCTTGGACTTGGTCCGCGAAAACACCTTGTCGACCGCGAGCGAGACGTTCTCGTAGACGGTCAGCCATGGCAGCAGCGAGTGGTTCTGGAACACCACGCCGCGTTCGGGTCCGGGAGAGTCGACCACTTCGCCGTCGAGGAACACGACGCCGGAGGTGGCCTGCGTCAGCCCCGCCACGATGTTGAGCAAGGTCGACTTGCCACAGCCGGAATGGCCGATGATGGAGATGTATTCGCCCTTCTGTACACCGAGCGAGACCTGGGTGAGGACTTCGCTGCGGACGCCGTTGCGCTCAAAGGACTTGTCGACGAATTCAAGGGAAAGATAGGGTTTTGCCATCGGAATTGTCCTTCGATTACGCGTTTGCGGTGCCGCGAGTGACGATGCGGCCGAGGAAGGCGATGCAGCGGTCGAGCAGGAAGCCGACGAGGCCGACATAGACGAGCGCCACGATGATGTCGGAGATCAGCGAGGAGTTCCAAGCGTCCCAGATGAAGAAGCCGATGCCGACGCCGCCGATGAGCATCTCGGCCGCGACGATGGCGAGCCAGGAGAGGCCGATGCCGATGCGCAGGCCCGTGAAGATGTAGGGTGCCGCCGACGGCACCATGATCTTGGTGAAATATTCCAGCGGGTTCAGCCGCAGCACGCGGGCTACGTTGATGTAGTCGGTCGGGATGTTGCGGATGCCGACTGCAGTGTTGATGATGATCGGCCAGATCGCGGTGATGAAGATGACGAAGATCGCCGAGGGGCTGCCGTCGCGAAAGGCTGCCAGCGACAGCGGCAGCCAGGCGAGCGGCGGAACGGTGCGCAGCACCTGGAACACCGGATCGAGACCGCGCATGGCCCAATCGCTCTGGCCGACCAGCGCGCCGAGCGCCACGCCGGCGACAACAGCCAAGGTGAAACCTATCGCGACACGCTGGATGCTGGCGAAGATGTGCCAGAACATGCCCTGGTCGACGCCCTGGCCGACATAGAACGGGTTGACGATCAGCTCCCAGCTTTCATCGAGGACGCGGGTGGGCGAGGGCAGGCTGGATGTCGGCGAAGAGCACAGCACCTCCCACAGGACCAGGATCAGCGCGATGGTGACCAGCGGCGGCAATACGGTGCCGGCGACACGGCCGGCAAGAGCGGCGACATCGTATTTGCGCGCCTTGCGCGGTTCGCGGGCCAGGGCGATGATTTCGGCGTTGCGGGTAGGTGCCGCACCGTCGTTCAGTTTCAATTTGGTGACGGCCATGCCTGTCTCCTTGAAAGATGGGTGGGGCCGGCGCATTCCGCCGGCGGGTCTCGTCGGTTCGAAGGTCAGGCGATGCGCTTTATCGACAGGCTTTCGAGATAGGCCTGGGGATTTTCGGGATCGAAGGTCTTGCCGTCGAAGAAGGTTTCTACGCCACGCGACGTCGAGGCGGGCAGGTCGGTCACGCCGAGCGTTTTGGCGGCGTCGCGCCACAGATCCTCGCGGTTGACCTTGGCCACCAGCGCCTTCACATCGGTGCCGGGCTCGAACTTGCCCCAGCGTATGTCTTCGGTGAGGAACCAGCTGTCATGGCTCTGGAAGGGGTAGGATGCATGATCCTGCCAGAACTTCATCAGATGCGGGCTCTTTGCTTCGACCCGGCCGGTTCCGTAGTCGTACTCACCCTTCAGCCGACCGACGAGATCCTTGGGCGGCACATTGAACCAGGCGCGCTTGCCGACGATTTCGGCGAGTTCCTCCTTGTTGGCCATGTCTTCGCACCATTGCTGCGCTTCCATGACGGCCATGAGCAGAGCGCGGGTCGCTATGGGGTTCTTCTCGACCCAATCCGAACGCATGGCGAAGGATTTTTCCGGATGCTTGTTCCAGATCTCGGCGGTGTTGACAGCGGTGTAGCCGATGCCCTGGTTGACCAGTTGCGCGTTCCACGGCTCGCCGACACAGAAGCAATCCATGGTGCCGACCTTCATGTTGGCGACCATCTGGGGAGGGGGGACGACGATGGTCTCGACATCGGAGTCCGGATCGATGCCGCCGGCGGCGAGCCAGTAGCGGAGCCAGAGATCGTGTGTGCCGCCGGGGAAGGTCATGGCGACCTTGGCAGGGGCGCCATCGGCCTTCTTCTTGGCGAAGGCTTCCTTCAGCTTGCCGGCGTCGAGCCCGACCTTCAAATCCGCATAGGCCGAGCCGACCGAAATTGCCTGGGCGTCGAGATTGAGGCGGGCGAGGATCGACATGGGCAGCGGCTGGCCGTTCTGCGTCACCTTGCCGGCCGAGATCAGATAAGGCATCGGCGTCAGAATATGCGCGCCATCGATGCCGCTGCCGGCCGAGCCGAGTACGAGATTGTCGCGCGTGGTGCCCCAGGACGCTTGCTTGACCACGTCGACCTCGGTCATGCCATGCTTGTCGAAAAAGCCCTTTTCCTTGGCGATGATCAGGGGTGAAGAGTCGGTCAGGGCAATGAAGCCCAAAACCGCCTTGGTGGTTTCAGGACCGGCGCCCTGGGCGAAGGCACCGGATGGAAAGGCGGTCTTGATCGCACCGAACAGTGCAGTGGCGGCGGTGGTCTTCAAGATGCTGCGGCGGGACGGTTTTCCCGTCAGATTGATGCTCATCGAATTCCCCTTTGATCCCTGGCGGAATTTTGGACAAAAAAAACGTCGCTGGATTTCGTGCCGTCGGGAACGGAGGAATTCCCGGAAGACGAAAGCCTAGCGACGTCAGTGTCTTTGCGGGGCGCCTACTCGGTGTCCCGTGTCGCCCCAATCGCCATTGATCGGGACGAGAATAACGATGCAAGCACCGTGCCAGTTTGCTGAGAAACAACTAGTGAGCTGAAAACACAGTATTATTCGTTCAAAAATGCCACTGCATAAAAACGATGCAATGGCATTTTTGCATATATTTTCGGCGGTAGTTTTGTGCAGATGCGAACAAATCCGCCATGCGTCAGGCTTACAGGCGACGACTTGTGGAGGAAGAATGTGGCCCGCAGAGACGAAATCGGCGCGCGGGACCGCTGTCCAGCGCGCCGATTTCGAGAACGACGGAGCGATCAGGCTACGGTGAGCTTGACCTCGATATTGCCGCGCGTGGCGTTGGAATACGGGCAGACCTGATGCGCCTTTTCCACCAGTTCGACGGCCTTGTCGTGCTCGAAGCCGGGCAGCGTGATGGTCAATTCGACGGCGATGGAATAGCCGGGGCCATCGGCCTTTTCGCCAAAGCTCACGGCGGCATCGATGGTCGCCTCGTCGGGGATCTTGACCTTCTCGCCGCGCGCGACGGCCTTCAGGGCGCCAAGGAAGCAAGCGGAATATCCGGCGGCGAAAAGCTGTTCGGGATTGGTGCCGGGGCCGTCATTGCCGCCCATTGCCTTGGGCGTATCGAGCGTGACGGACAGACGGCCGTCGTCGGTCTTGCTGGTGCCGGTGCGGCCCCCGGTGGTGTGGGCATGGGCAGTGTAGAGGGCTGACTTGATCATGGCATTCTCCTATGTTGATGCCCATCATCTAGCGCACAATTTAATTGTGCACAATATAAAAATGTGATCTATAGAAATCTCTGCTTGCAAGGGAAGTTGCCATGACTGGGAGCGACGGCTCGATCAAACTCGACTCCATGCTTTGCTTTGCCGTCTACGCGGCGGGGCATGCGTTCACGCGATTCTACAAGCCCAGGCTCGAGGCGCTCGACCTGACCTATCCGCAATATCTGGTTTTCATCGTGCTTTGGGAACAGGACGACATCACCGTAAAGGCGCTTGGGGACAGGCTGTTTCTTGATTCCGGAACGATCACGCCGTTGATCAAACGGCTCGAGGCCCGCGGGCTGGTGACGCGGCGTCGCGACGAGGACGACGAGCGGCAGGTGCGCATCCGGCTAACGCCTGAGGGCCGCGCATTGCGCGAAAAAGCGATGGCTATCCCGCTTCAGGTGGCGGAAGGCACCGGCATGACGCTTGAGAGCGTCGAGCGGCTGCGCAAGGAGCTTCTGGACCTTCGCGACCAATTGGATGGCGGCAGCCGAGCCAAGGTGCCAGACTGACGCCTATCAAGTTTCGTCGCTTGCGCTGCTCGCCGCACGGCTACGCACCGGGAACCGCTCGACATATGTCTCTATCGACGCTGGATCGAAGGCGAAGCCGTCGATGAAGCGGTCGTTTTCTGCGACGCCTTCGGCGCCGAAATCATCCACGGCATCCTTGAAGCCAAGTGCCGTGCGGTAAAGGTCGGGGCGATAGGCGGAGGCCGCAAGCTTCTCGGCGGCTTTTGACGGAGCAATCTGCCCCCAGCGCACCATCTGGCTGTAAATCCACAGCGCCTGGCTTGGCTTGGGATAGTTGGCCTGCTCAGCGTGAAAGACGAAGTAGTCCTCTATGATGCGCTGGTGGCCTTGCGGATCGATGGTGAACTCGCCCGTCAGTACGCGCCGGATGATGTCGACGGGGGCTCCGACATAACGCTGGTCGGCCAGAACCTCCGACAGGGCGTCCCGATTCTCCGGGCGGTCGCACCAAGATGCCGCCGCATCCAGCGCCACGATCAGCCGCGACACGGTTTCGGGATTGCTCTCAGCCCAGTCGGGACGCATGCCGACGACCTTTTCCGGCGCTGAGGGCCAGAGATCCTGCTTGGCCGCGACGATGCGGCCGACGCCGCGTTCGGATGCTACCATGTTCCAGGGTGCGCCGACGCAGAAGCCGTCGATCGCGCCGGCCGCCAGCGCGTCCGAGGTCATCGGCGGCGGCACCACGACAAGCCGTGTATCCGTATCGGGATCGATGCCGCCGGCGGCAAGCCAGTAGCGGAACTCGTAATTGTGCGAGGAAAACGGATAGGTCACGCCAAAGCGGGGCAGGGGCTCGCCCTTGGCCTTCATCTCGGCAATGACACCAGCAAGCGCATGCGCATTGGCGAGCGCGCCGTCGTCGCCGGAAAGCCCGCCCGTCTCCTGCATGCGCTGATAAAGCCGGGTCGAGACGGTGATGGCATTGCCGCCCCGATTGAGCGCAAAGGGCGCGATGGTGGGCGAGGGGTTGGAACCGAGCCCGAGCATCGACGCCACCGGCATGGGCGACAGCATGTGGGCCACGTCGAACATGCGAAAGGCGAGGCGGTCGCGGACATTGGCCCAAGACGTATCCTTGGCCAGATCGAGCGTGATCCCCTCGCGCTTGGCGAAGCCGAATTCACTGGCCGCGATCAGCACCGAAGCATCGACCAGCGGAATGAAGCCGGCGCGCACGATCCTCGAGCCTGCGGAGCGCATCGATGCAGGTGCCGCCATTTTCTTCCGATCGCTGATGCCAGTCGTCATCTTGTTCACTCCGGCCTGCCGGCCATCCCTCACATCAGAAGATTAGCCGCCGTCACGATGCTTTGGGCGATGTCGGCCAGCTTTTTCTTCTCGTTCATCGCCGTCTGCCGCAAAAGGGCGAAGGCTTCCTCCTCCGGAATGTTGCGCATCTTCATGAGAATACCCTTGGCGCGTTCGACCACCTTGCGCTCTTCCAGCGCCGACTTCGCGTCGGCGAGTTCGCGCTGCAGCTTGCTGAAGGCGTTGAAGCGGCTCACCGCGACGTCGAGGATGTGCTTCACCCGCTCCTTCTTCAATCCGTCGACGATATAGGCCGAAACACCCGCCTCGATCGCCGACTGGATCGAACTCGCATCCGCCCGGTCAACGAACATGGCAATCGGGCGGCCGAGCGTCCGTGTCAGCTGGAACAGGTGCTCCAGCATATCGCGATTGGGGTTTTCCAGGTCGATGACGATGACGTCGGGCTGCAGATCCTCGATCTTGCGGGCGATGCCGTTGACATCGTGAACAAGGATGACGCGGTCATGGCCGGCCTCCCGCAATCCCGCCTCGATGATGGAGGCTCGGATGCGGTTCTCATCGATCACCAGAACGGTCAGCGTATCCCGAAGCATGGCACCATTTGGAGCCTGCAAAGAAATTGTGCAATGCGGCAGGTTGACCAATAGTCGTGCATTTAATGGATTTGATGAATTCGCTACAGCTTGAGCAGCTTCCGCGCATTCTCCTTGAGGATCATGGGGCGGACCTCGTCCTTGATCTCGATCTTGGCGAAGTCGGCCAGCCAGCGATCCGGCGTGATCGCCGGCCAGTCGGAGCCGAACAGCATTTTGTGCTTCAGCAGCGTGTTGGCATATTGCACGAGGATCGGCGGGAAATATTTCGGCGACCAGCCCGACATGTCGATGTAGACGTTGGGCTTGTGGGTTGCCACCGACAGCGCCTCCTCCTGCCAGGGGAAGGATGGATGCGCCAGGATGATCGGCATGTCGGGAAAATCGACCGCGACATCGTCGAGATGGATCGGGTTGGAGAATTTCAGCCGCATGCTCATGCCGCCGCGCATGCCGGCGCCGACGCCGGTCTGGCCGGTGTGGAACAGGGTGATCGCGCCTTCCTCGGCAATGGCCTCGTAAAGCGGATAGGCCATGCGGTCGTTGGGGTAGAAGCCCTGCATGGTGGGGTGGAACTTGAAGCCCTTGACGCCGAAGTCGCGCACCAGCCGTCGAGCCTCGCGCGCGCCGGCCTTGCCCTTCGCGGGATCGATGGAGGCGAAAGGAATCATGATATCGCTGTTGTCGGCGGCTATCTTTGCCACTTCCTCATTGTCGTAGCGGCGGAAACCGGTTTCGCGCTCGGCATCGACGGGGAAGATCACGCAGCCAATCTTGCGTTCGCGGTAATAAGCTGCCGTTTCCTGCACGGTTGGCAGCATGCCCTTGTGGCCCGCCGGGTTCTTGAAATATTTGGCCATGCCGGCCTGGAACTCGTCATAGCCGTCGTCGCGAGGGCCGCAGCACGGCTCCTCGGCATGGGTGTGGATATCGATGGCGATAAGGTCGTCGATGTTCATGCGGTTCCTCCCTCGGTGCTGACCCTTACAGCCCGATGAATTTGTGCAGCAGGTCCAGAAGCTGTTTGCGTTCGGCCGCGCTCATATTGGCGCCCACCCCATCCTCATAGGTGAAAAACCACTCGGCGGCTTCGTCGATCGCGGTCCGGCCCACGGCAGTCAGCGTCAGTTCGACTGCGCGTCGGTCTTCGTCTGGAATGCAACGTGACACCAAGCCCCGGTCTTCAAGAGCGCGGATCAGCTTGGTCATATGCGCCCGCTTGATCATCAGGCGCTGGCCCAGCATGCTTTGCCGAATGCCGGGATTGCAGCGGATCACCCACAGCACGGAGAACTCGCCCGGCCGCAGGTCCCGACCGCCCACTTCGGCGAAGAAATGCTCGTAGACCTTGAGCTGTGCCAGACGAAGCAGGAAGCCGAGCGCGCCGTTCAGGCGGTCGAGCTCGACATCGTCCGCAGTGCGCGCCAGCGTGTCCATCAGTTGTTCCTCAGGCCGACCCGGGCGCCTTGACGCGCGCCACTCGCTTTTCCAGGAAGGCGCGCAGGCGCTGCTCCGCCTCGGGGCTGGTGGCTGTGAAGGACGATATGAAGGACTCCACGAAAAGTCCGTCTTCTTTCGCCATGTCCTGAATTCGGGGAAGGGCGTTGATCACGGCATAATTGGAGATTTCGGCATTGCTCGCCGCAGCCTCCGCGAGTTGATGCGCCTTATCGAGTGCCGTTCCAGCGTCGACGACATATTGCGCAAGGTTCCAGCGCTCAGCCTCTTCGGCGGAAGCGACCCGGCCGGTCAGCATCATGTCGGTCATACGCGCTACGCCCGTCAGCCGCGCCACACGCACCGAGCCGCCACCGCCGACGAAAATGCCGCGCTGTCCTTCGGGAAGTGCAAAGAAGGCCGTCTTGTCGGCAACGCGGATGTGGGTTGATGCGGCAAGCTCAAGCCCGCCGCCGATGACTGCGCCATGCAGGGCAGAAATCCATGGAATGGTGCCATGCTCGATGCCGGAAAACACGGCGTGCCAGCGTCGGGAGCCGCGTACGCCTTCTATGGCTGTCTTGGTGACATGTTCGGCAAGGTCGAGGCCGGCGCAGAAATGATTGCCATGGCCGAACAGGACAGCAGCTTTCGCCTCCGTCTCCGCACGGGCAACCGCGGCCGCGATAGCTTCCACAAAGGCGTCGCTGATCGCGTTGCGCTTTGCCGGTCGGTTGAGCCCGACATGGGCTACATTGCCCTTCAGCTCATAGGTGACGAAGCCTTCTGCCGGTTGTGCGGCCATGCCTCTAACTCCTCCCGGGGTCGACATTCTTGTATCTCTAAAATGATCGTTTACAGAGAGATTGTTTCCTTGTAAACAATATTTAGGAGGAGCCATCGCGGCTCATATATAGCTTATCGCGAGAGTGACGTCTGGGAGGAGTCATGACCGAGAAGTCAGTCCGCAGCGTCAAGTTGTGGTCGCCGCTTCTGGACTGGAAGGTTCGGCCCGACGCATCCGTGCTCGTCTGGCGGAAGGACCCGCTCGGTCCCTATCCCGACAAGATCAACGACAGGCTCGTTCATTGGGCTGGCGCTGCGCCGGACCGCACATGGATGGCGGATCGTACGACCGATGGCAGTTGGCGCCGTGTGTCTTACGCCAAGGCGCTCGACAGCGTGCGCCGGTTGAGCCAGGCATTGCTCGATTTCGGCCTTTCCGTTGATCGTCCGCTCGTCATCCTTGCCGACAATTCGATAGAGCATGGCCTGATGGCGCTTGCCGCCCAGCATGTCGGCATTCCCTCGGCGGCGATTTCGCCAAGCTATGCCACCTTGGCCACGGACTTTGAAAAGCTCGCGGATATCGGCCGTCAGATCACCCCGGGCCTCGTCTTCATCGACAGCGGCGCACGTTTCGTCGAGGCGGCAGACCATGCCTTCGGGAACGACCTGCCGCTGGTGGCGCTGCGCGATCCGCCCGCTGGACGCAAAAACGCCTTCTCCTTCGAGCAATTGCTGCAAACACAGCCCGGTGCGGTGGTCGACGAGGCTTTCGCCAAGGTCGGCCCCGACACCGTCGCGAAATTCCTGTTCACCTCGGGCACGACAGGCTCGCCCAAAGCTGTCATCCAGACCCAGCGTATGCTGTGCTCGAACCAGGAGATGGTCGCCGACTGCTATGCCTATTTTCGCGACGAGCCGCCGGTCATCGTAGACTGGGCGCCGTGGAACCATACAGCGGCCGGCAACAAGGTGTTCAACCTCGTCATCTACAATGGCGGCACCTACTACATCGACCGCGGCAAGCCGACGCCTGCCCTGATGGACCAGACCATCGCCAATCTGCGCGACATTTCGCCGACCTGGTATTTCAACGTGCCGGCTGGTTACGAAATGCTGGTTCAGGCGATGCGCGAGGATGCCGGTCTGCGCGAGACGTTTTTCCGCGATCTGAAGCTGATGATGTATGCCGGCGCCGGCATGGCGCAGCACACGTGGGATGCGCTCAACGATCTGGCGGTGCAGACCGTCGGACAGCGGATTCCGCTGGGGACAGGCCTGGGCTCGACGGAAACCGGGCCGTTTGCAATCTACTGTACCGAACCGCAGGACAAGGCCGGAAATCTCGGCATCCCCGCGCAGGGCGTGACGATGAAGCTCGTTCCCGTAGACGATAAATACGAGCTGCGTCTCAAGGGTCCTAACATCACGCCCGGCTATTGGCGCAGCCCGAAGCTGACGGCGGAAGCCTTTGACGAAGAAGGGTTTTACCGGATCGGCGATGCCGTCAAATTCGCGGTGCCCGGCGACCCGCGCCAGGGCTTCTATTTCGATGGCCGCATAGCCGAGAACTTCAAGCTGGACACCGGCACCTGGGTCGCCGTGGGCAAACTACGCGCGCAACTGGTCGACCAGTTCGGCGGCCTGATCCGCGATGCCGTGATCGCCGGAGAAAACCGCGAAGAGCTTGGCGCGCTGGCCGTTCCGTTCATGCCGGCGTTGCGCAACCTGGCCGGCGATGCCGATCTGTCCGATGAGGCCGTCCTGTCACACCCCAGGGTGAGAGCCGAACTCGCAGCGCGCCTGCGCGATCATCAGAGACAAGCCAGCGGCTCGGCGACGCGCGTGATGCGGCTCATGCTGATGAAAGAGGCGCCTCGCTTCGAAAGGGGCGAAATCACCGACAAGGGATCGCTCAACCAGCGCGCCGTGCTGGCGCATCGAAAGGACCTCATCGAAGCCCTTTATGCCGGTGGAGCAGACGTGATCCGCGTCCAGAAAGAGGTCGCGGCATGAGGATCGACGGCTCAAGCGCACTCGTCACCGGCGCGGGCTCCGGCCTGGGCGAGGCGACCGCGCGGATGCTGGCTGGGCTCGGCGCCATCGTGCATGTCTTCGACCGCAATGCAGAGGCTGCTTCGAAAATCGCCGGCGAGATCGGCGGCGTGGCGCTTGCGGGAGACGTCACCAGCGAGGCGGATGCAACAGCGGCACTCGACACCGCTGCCAGGGCCGGCGACGGTCTGCGCATCCTCGTCAACTGCGCCGGTATCGGCGTTTCCGCCCGTCTCTTGGGCAGGGACGGCCCCATGCCTCTGGCCAATTATGAAACGGTCATCCGCGTCAATCTCATCGGCACCTTCAACATGATGCGGCTGGCGGCAGCCCGCATGGTCGAGACCGCTGAGCGCGAGGACAAGGGGCGGGGCGTCATCGTCAACACCGCCTCGGTCGCCGCCTTCGAGGGGCAGGTCGGCCAGGTGGCCTATGCCGCGTCCAAGGGCGGCATCGTCGCCATGGCGCTGCCTGCGGCGCGCGAGCTGGCGCGCTTCGGCATCCGCGTCAACACTGTGGCGCCGGGTATTTTTCTCACGCCGCTGCTCTACAATCTGCCCAAGGAGGCGCAAGATAGCCTCGCCTCGGCCATCCCGTATCCATCGCGTCTGGGCGATCCGGCGGAGTTCGCCGATACCGTGCGCTATCTCGTCGAAAACCAGTATGTGAACGGCGAGGTCATCCGCCTCGACGGCGCCATACGCATGCAGCCGCGGTGATGCCGATGTCCTTGTTCCAGCGACAAGCGGAATGGACGGCGGACCTGCTGCGCATCACGCCGGGCTGGCAGCGCGTGCAGGCGCTGCGTCCGGATTGCGATGACGTAACCGTCGCAACCATCCTGTCGCAGGCTGCCGCTTTCGCCGAGTCCGTGCTCGGACCGCTGAATACTAAAGCGGACCGGCAGGGCTGCGTTCTCGCAGAGGGACGCGTCCGCACGCCGGACGGATTTGCCGAAGCCTTCAAGGCTTATGCCGAGGCAGGCTGGCTTGGCATGGACCGGCCAGAGGCGATTGGCGGGCAGGCCCTGCCGCTTAGCCTGCAGGCTGCCTGCGCACCGCTGTTCGAGCGCGGCTGCGTCGCCTTGATGATGGCAGCGGGCGCAAGCCGTGCGGCGGCCCATCTTCTGCTCGAAGCTGCCGATGAAACCACAGCCTCGGAATGGGTGCCGAAGCTTGTCTCCGGCGAATGGGCCGCGACCATCTGCATTTCCGAACCCGATGCGGGCTCCGATGTCGGGCGGCTCCGTACCAAAGCTCGTCCTGTTGGCGAGGAATGGCATATAACAGGTTCTAAATGCTGGATTTCCTTCGGTGACCACGACATGGCAAGCCGCATCGGTCACTGCCTGTTAGCGCGGACCAGCGACGAGCCGGGGGTGAAGGGCATAAGCCTGTTCCTGGTACCGGATACGATCGACGGTAGACGCAACGGCGTGTGTGTCGAGCGCATCGAAGACAAGATGGGGCTGCACGGTTCGCCGACCTGCGTCCTCCGGTTCGAAGAAGCACGCGGCATCCCGATCGGGCCGGAGGGCAGGGGGCTGCCGCAGCTTTTCACCATGATCGAGCTGATGCGGCTGTCGACCGGCTGCCAGGGGCTGGGCATCGCCTCGGCGGCTGCCGACTGTGCCGAGAGCTACGCCGCCGAGCGTCGACAGGGCGGCCCGGCACACAAACCGCCAGTGTCCATTGCCAGCCATCCCGATGTGCGGCGTCAGCTTCTCGAAATCCGAACGCGCACCGAGATCCTGCGCGCGGCGGTGCTGGAGCTCGCCGTTTCGATGGACCTTGCGCGCATCGAGCCGGAGGGGGAGCAGCAGCGCGACCTGGCCGATTTCTGTGGCTGGATGTTGCCGCTGGTCAAGAATTTTGGAGCCGAGACGGGTTTCGACGTAGCGAACCGCGCCATCCAGGTGCTGGGTGGAGCCGGTTACACGAAGGAATGGCCGCTCGAGCAATATCTTCGCGACGCCCGCGTGATGTCGATCTACGAGGGCACCACCGGCATGCAGGCGCTCGACCTGCTCACGCGCCGGTTGTGGCGCGACGGTGGGAGGGGCCTCGACAGCTTCCTGAAGCGCGCGCGTCAAGATCTGGCTGATCTCGTCACGCTGGCGCCGCAGGACACGGAGACCGCGGGCCGCGTGCTGGACGATTTCGAGCGGTTGAGCGGCCAGATGATGGCGATGCAGACAACACCGGATCAGGCGCTCTATCTGGCCGATGCCTATCTCAGCGCAGCCTGGAACGCGCTTTTCGTCTGGATGACCGCACGGGTGGCGGCAGGCCGATATCGGGCCGATGTCATCGAGGAGGTCGCCGCCTGAGAAGTCGAGTGCATGACCATCAACCTGACGCGACCTGGCAACGGTCCGTTTCTTTTGGGAGGAAGACATGATGAAAAAGAGCTTGAAGATTTGGGCGGCGTCCGCGCTGTCTCTGACATTGATGGCCGGGTCGGCGCTTGCCGACATCACCATCGGCGTGACCATCCCCACCACCGGCCCGGGTGCGGCGCTGGGCATTCCGTTGAAGAATTCGATTGAGCTTTGGCCAACGGAAATTGCCGGCGAAAAGCTCAAGGTGATCATTCTCGACGATGCGGGCGACCCGTCCGCCGCGACGACGAATGCCCGCCGCTTTGCCAATGACGACAAGGTCGACGTGCTGATGGGTTCTGCCCTGACGCCGGCGGCTATCGGTGCGGCCGGCGTGGCGGCCGAGGTCGGTGTGCCGCATTTCGCTATCTCGCCGGTGCCGCCGCAGGTGGCCAAGGGCAAGTGGAGCTTCGTGCTGCCGCAATATTCGACCGTTCTTGCCAAGCGCATGTTCGCGCGCATGCAGAAAGACGGCGTCAAGCGCGTCTCCTTCATCGGCTTCGCCGATTCCTATGGCCAGCAATGGGTCGACGAACTTACCAAGACCGGCAAGGACTTCGGCCTGGAAGTGGTGGCTGACGAGCGCTATGCCCGCGCCGACACGTCGGTTTCCGGCCAGGTCTTGAAGGCGCTGGCGGCCAAGCCCGATGCCGTCTTCATCGGCGCCTCGGGGACGGGTGCGGCACTGCCGCAGATCGGCGTGCGTGAGCGTGGTTTCACCGGTCCGGTCTACGTCGTTTCCGGTGCGGTGACGTTCGAATTCCTGCGCATCGCCGGCAAGGCGGTGGAAAACACCATCTTCTCGTCCGGACCGGTCATGGTCGCCGAAGACCAAGCCGACGACTCGCCGACCAAGGCTGAGGGCCTTGCCTATCTCAAGGCATATGAAGGCAAGTTCGGCCCCAACACGCGGACGCAGTTCGGTTCGCATGTCTGGGACGCGATGGTCATTCTCCAGAAGGCCGTGCCGGTTGCGCTGAAGACGGCCAAGCCCGGCACCCAGGAGTTCCGCGATGCGCTGCGCGACGCCATTGAATCCAGCGGTCCCTACAACGCGACGCACGGCGTCTTCCAGTTCACGCCGGAAGATCATTACGGTCTCGATGAGCGCGGCGCCGTGCTGCTGACGGCCAAGGACGGCAAATTCATGATGCTGAAGGACTGATCGACTTCGATCCCGAGGGCTCGCCGCGCGGCGAGCCCTCGGCCCGCCTCCTACCGAATTTTCCCTTGCATGCTCGAGGACTGCACTTGGACGCGACCATCGCGACATTTCTGATCCAGGATGGCCTGACCAACGGTGCGATCTACGCGCTGCTCGGTCTAGCCATTGTCCTGGTCTTTGCCGTAACCCGCGTTATCTTCATTCCGCAGGGCGAGTTCGTCGCCTATGGCGCGCTCACGCTTGCAATCCTCGATACCGGCCAAGTGCCGGCCACGCCAAAGCTGCTTTTGTGTTTTGGAGCGGTCGCCTTCCTGCTCGACCTCTGGTCGTGGCGGCGCAGCTTCGCCATGCGCGACCTCGTGAAAAACATAGCGCTCAACCTCGGACTTCCCCTGGCGATCTATGGCGCGGTTCTTTATCTCGCCCCGCTGCAACTGCCCTCGTTCATCCGCGCCTTGATCGCTGTGTCGATCATCGCGCCGATGGGGCTCTATGTTTATCGCATCGCCTATCGGCCCCTGGCCGATGCCTCCGTGCTGGTCTTGCTCATCACCTCCGTCGGCGTTCATCTGGCCATGCTGGGGTTGGGCCTGATCTTCTTCGGACCGGAAGGCCTGCGTGCGGCACCGCTCCACGACGGCAGCTTCACCCTCGGGCCACTGCTGGTGACCGCACAGAGCGTGCTGATCTATCTGATGACCATCCTGATCATGGTCGGGCTCTATTTCTTCTTCGAGAAAACGCTGCTGGGCAAGGCGCTGCGGGCGACCGCCGTCAACCGTCTCGGGGCGCAACTGGTCGGCGTGCGCACGCAGCTGACCGGCAGCACGGCCTTCGTCCTGGCCGCGACCATCGCGGCCATCTCCGGCGTGCTGCTTGGGCCGATCACCACCATTTACTACGACACCGGCTTCCTGATCGGGCTCAAAGGCTTCGTCGCGGCCATCCTCGGCGGCATGGGCAGTTTCCCTATCACGGCCATTGCCGCGATCGGGGTTGGGATGGTCGAATCCTTCGCGTCCTTCTTCGCCAGTAACTACAAGGAGATCATCGTCTTCGGCCTGATCGTCCCGGTGCTGATCTGGCTCTCCCTCGGCGCAAACCATCACGAGGAGGACTAATCCGTGGCTGGCAACAGACATATCCTGCCCGGCGCTCTGGCGCTCATCCTCCTTGCCGCATTTCCGCTGCTTCCAGTGCCGCCATTCTGGATCACGCTCGCCAACAATATCGGGCTCGCTTCTCTGGTGGCGATTGGGCTGGTGCTGCTGACGGGCGTCGGCGGACTCACCTCTTTCGGCCAGGCCGCCTTCTGCGGCTTCGGCGCATATACTACGGCCGTGCTGACCACGGCATACGGTTTTTCGCCATGGATGACGCTGCCGCTGTCGCTTGCCGTAGGCGCGGCCGTCGCCATCCCGCTGGGACTGATGACCGTTCGGCTCTCCGGCCACTATCTCCCGTTGGGCACCATCGCCTGGGGCCTTGCCATTTACTATCTCTTCGGACGTATCGAACTGCTCGGCCGCTATGACGGCATCTCTGCGATCCCGCCATTGGAAATCGGCAGCTACCGGTTCCTCAGCGGGCAGTCGATTTTCTATGTGATCTGGGCTTTTGTCATATTGACGGCGCTGGGCGCGCAGAACCTGCTGGATTCCCGCGTCGGCCGCGCCATTCGCGCGTTGCGCGGCGGCAGCCAGGCGGCCGAAGCCTTCGGCATCAACATCGAACGAGCCAAGCTGACCGTCTTCGTCTTCGCCGCCGTTGTCGCGGCACTCTCCGGCTGGCTCTATGCCCATATGCAGCGCTCGATAAATCCCACGCCCTTCGGCCTCGATATGGGCATCACCTATATGCTGATGGCCGTCATTGGCGGAGCGGGCTATGTCTGGGGCGCCATTTTCGGCGCCAGCGTCGTTCTGATCCTCAAGGAAACGCTTCAGCGCGTGCTGCCCGGCCTGCTGGATACGACGGCGAATTTCGAGATGATCGTGTTCGGCATCCTGCTTGTCGGCATTTTGCAACTCTCCAAGGAAGGGCTCTGGCCCTTCGTGCTGAAGCTGTTGCCCAGGTCCCGGCGCAGCCGGCAGCTGGCCGAACCTTCCAGCCAGCTCGACAAGCGCGACATGCCCGAGCGCGGCACGCCGCTTCTGCGCATCGACAAGGTGCGTAAGCAGTTCGGCGGGCTGGTCGCGGTCAACGATGTCAGCTTCGAGATCAAGGCAGGCGAGATCGTCGGCCTGATCGGCCCGAATGGCGCGGGCAAAAGCACCACCTTCAACCTGATCACCGGCATCGCCTCCCTGAGCGGCGGCGGCGTAGCCTATGCCGGACAGACTTTGTCAGGCTTGAGCCCACGCGAGATCGCCAAGCATGGCGTGGCGCGCACTTTCCAGCATGCCAAAATCCTGCCCGATATGTCGGTTCTGGAAAACGTCGCGCTTGGCGCGCATCTGCGTGGCTCCGCCGGCGTGTTCCGCAGCATCCTGAGGCTGGAGCGTAAGGAGGAGGCCACGCTGCTCACTGAGGCGGCGCGACAGATCGAGCGCGTCGGCCTAGGCCAGTATCGCGACCGACCCGCGGGCGACCTGGCGCTCGGCCAGATACGCATCCTGGAAATAGCCCGCGCTCTCGCCGCCGACCCGACGCTGCTGCTGCTCGACGAACCCGCCGCCGGCCTGCGCCACGGCGAAAAGCAGGAACTCTCCAACCTGTTGAAAAAGCTGCGCAGCGAAGGTGTCAGCGTGCTTTTGGTCGAGCACGACATGGGCTTCGTCATGGGGCTGGTCGACAATCTCGTGGTGCTCGATTTCGGCACGCTGATCGCACAAGGCAAGCCGCAGGAGGTGCGCAAGCATCCCGCGGTGATTGCCGCCTATCTCGGGGGCGTGGCATGACCGGCAGCCTGCTCGATCTCAAGAACATCCATGTCTCCTACGGTCATGCCGAGGTGCTGCACGGCATTTCGCTCAGCATGGAGCCAGGCAGCATCGTCACCGTGATCGGCGCCAACGGCGCGGGCAAGACGACGCTGTTGAACGCGGCAATGGGCGTGGTGCCCTCGACCGGCACGATCCTTTATGACGGCAAGCCTGTGCCGCGCTCGGTCGAAGCACGCGTCGCCGCCGGCATGTGCCTGGTGCCCGAAAAGCGCGAATTGTTCGGCTCGATGAGCGTGGAGGACAATATCGAGTTGGGCGGCTTCCTGCGAACCGCAGCCGAACGCAACGAGACGCGCGGTGAGCTTTACGACCGCTTTCCGCGCCTCGCCGAGCGACGGAAACAGCTCGCCGGCACCCTGTCGGGCGGCGAACGCCAGATGCTGGCGCTGGCCCGAGCGCTGATGAGCCGGCCGCGCCTGCTGCTTTTGGACGAACCCAGCCTTGGCCTGGCGCCCAAGATCGTCGCCGACATCTTGCGCATCGTCGCCGAACTGCGGACCACCGGCGTGTCGGTTCTCTTGGTCGAACAAAATGCGCGCGCGGCCCTGGAGATCGCCGATTTCGGCTATCTGGTCGAACTGGGCGAAGTCAAGCGGACCGGACCGGCTGGCGAACTGGCGGTCGATCCGGCGCTGATGGAAAGCTATCTCGGCGTCGGTTGATCGATGCTGGGTGCAAGACGATCAAACCGCGCCCGGATCAGCATGTTGTCTTCGCCGCCGCTTGCCACCGGCAAATCTGCGGTGGCAGGCAGCAAGCACTCTTACACCGATCCCCAGATCGCCTCAGCTGTTTTGACGACGAGTTCCAGCTTGCGCTTCTGATCGTCAACGGTGATGGAATTGCCTTCCTCTGTGGAGGAAAACCCGCATTGCGGGGCGATGCCCATCTGATCGAGATCGGCGTATTTGGCGGCCTCGTCGAATTTGCGGCGCAGATCGTCGATCGTTTCCAATTCGCCCGTCTTCGTCGTGATGAAGCCGGGCAGCACGCGCTTCTTGCCCTTGGGCAGGAGTTTCAGAGGCTGCAATCCGCCCGCGCGGTCGGTGTCGTATTCCATGAAATAGATGTCGACGCCGGTCTTGTTGAACACGGCATCGGCCGCCGGATCATAGGCGCCTTCGGCCACCCAGGTGGATTTGAAATTGCCTCGGCACATATGCATGCCGATGACCATGTCGGCCGGGCGGTCGGCGATGGCGTCATGCATCATCTTGGCGTACTGGTCGATCAGCCAGTCGGGATCCAGTCCCTCGGCTTTCTTTTCGGCGCGGATTTTCGGGTCGCACAGATAGGCGAAGAAAATGTCGTCCATCTGAAGGTAGCGGCAGCCGGCCTGGTAGAAGGCGTCCACGGCCTTCTTGTAGGTCTTGGCGAGGTCGGAAAACAGCAACTCGACATCGTCGCTATAGGGCTTCCAGCCGATATCGCTCTTGGCGACGCGGAAATGACAGCAGCTCGGCCCAGGGATCGAGATTTTCGGCATGACCTTCGTGGTCGAGGCCAAAAATCGATAGTGGTCCAGCATGGGGTGATCTTCGGGAAAGTCGAGCGGGCCGGTGATGGTCGGAAAAATCGGCTTGGTGTTGGCGCCCTTGAAGTGGATGCCTGTGGTGACCTCGCGCTGGACGAATTCGAAGCCGGTCAGGTCCTGCATGAAATCATAGTGCCAGAAAGAGCGGCGGATTTCGCCATCGGTGGCGACTGGCAGGCCGACATCTTCCTGCAGCTTCACCGCATCGCGGATTGCCTCGTCCTCGACCTCCGTCAGTTCCTCGCGGCCGGTCGCATGCTCGTCGAAAAACCGATGCCGCGCAGCTTTGACCGAGGCGTTTCGGAGCAGCGAACCGACATGATCGGCACGGAAGGGCGGGGTTTGGACGAGCATGAAATCCTCCTGAATCAAGTCAGCAATTCGACTGCAGCCATGTATACAGCGTCAGCGCGGAGAGCAAGTTTCAGAGGGTCTCATCGGCAAGGCAGCCGCGCAGTGCATACTCGCGGCGATGATGCAAGGAAGGTTGCGAGACCGGACAGGTGCTGATGCTATCCGGCAGCCACCTTACTGTCTGCCGTGGCGTGCCTGGCCATCCACTCGGCCGCGGGCTGAATGCCGCCCAGCGGAAAGACATGAAGCTGTTCGATCAGGCTGTCGGGATGTTTCGCCTTGTAGTCGGCGAGACCGGCAACCACTTCGGTCGGCTCATAGGGCAAGAGCAGGCGGGTGACATCGAGCGCGCGTTTCTGCAACACCTTGAGCGAGGGACCGACGCCGCAGGAGACTGCATATTTGATCAGCGTCTGCAGCTTGGCCGGGCCAGCAATGCCGACATGGATCGGCAAGGTGACACCCATGTCGCGAATACGCTCAGCCCAATCCGTCACCACCTCGGCCTCGAAGGCGAACTGCGTGGCGATGGCCATGTCGGCATCGGTCCGGCTGGAAAAGTCCTGTTTCCACAAAAGTGCTGCGTCGACATTCGTCGTCGAGGCATCCTTGTCGATGTCGCCATTGCCTTCAGGATGACCCGCTATGTGGAGGTGGGTAAAGCCGTGGCGGTCGAACAGGCCCGTCTCGATCATCTCGATCGAGCTGTGAAGCTCGCCCTCCGGAGTGGAGCTTCCGCCGCCCAGAAGCAGTGCCTGCCGGACATCCGCTTCTTCGCGATAGCGCTTGATCCAGTCTTCAAGTGTCGCAGCATCGGCGATGCAGCGCGCCGGGAAATGCGGCATCACCGGAAAACCCTGCTCATTCAACCGCTTGGCGGTCGCCACCATGTCTTCGATGGGCGTGCCGGCAATATGGGCGATGTAGACGCGGGTGCCCTTGGGCAGCAGGGTCCGGAAGTCCTCGATCTTAGCCGCCGTGCGCGGCATCACCTCGATCGACCAGTTTTCGGCAAAGTCGAAGGCTTCAGGCCCCAGTTCGGAAGCCTTGGGCTTTCGTGAAAAACTGAACAGACCCATTCCAGACCTCCCGCCCATATCCTTAAGCCAGAATGTATACATGAGAATCAAAACTGCAATCACGAAATTTCAGGCTCTCCGCGAAAATACAGACATTTCCGGAATTTTCGTGTTGAGACGCGTCATCGAATGGCGCATAAAGAATACATTGTCGTGTTGTTTGGGTGCTGAAAGCGACCGGATGCAAGGCCGGGAGGAGAGAATGAGCGATTTGCGTACCGCCGCCATTGCCTGCGGGAGGGCCGGGGCATGACGGAGCCGTGTTTCGATGTCGCCCATCTCGGCCACGTCGAGTTGTATACCGACAAGTTCGAGGAGAGCCTCGATTTCTTCACCCGCGTCTACGGGCTGACGCCGAGCCTGCTCGAAGACGGTTGCGCTTATCTGCGCGCCTTTGACGACTATGAATTCCACACGCTGAAATTGACGCGCCATCACACCACCGGGGTCGGTCATGTCGCCTATCGCACCGCATCGCCGCAGGCGCTGGAGCGGCGGGTCGCGGTCATCGAGGCGATGGGCTGCGGCATAGGTTGGGTCGATGGCGATGCCGGCCATGGCCGCGCCTATCGTTTCACCGATCCCGACGGGCATATTTTCGAACTCTACTACGATACGAAAATCTATGAGGCTCCGGAAGCTGAACGGCCGGCCCTGAAGAACATCGCACAGCGCTATCACGGCCGGGGCTGCTGTCCGCGCCGGCTCGACCATCTCAATCTTCTGGCGGCCGACGTTTCGGTCATCCGAGACTTCATGACCCAAGCGCTGGGCAGCCGGGTAACCGAGCAGATCCAGCTCGACAACGGGCGGCTGGGCGGTTGCTGGTTCACCGTCAACAACAAGAGCTACGACATCGCCTATTCCGAAGACCATGGCGGAGGGCAGGGACGTTTCCACCACGTCACCTATGCGGTGGATCAGCGCGAGGATATCCTGCGTGCCGCGGACATCTTCCTGGAGAACGGCGTCCATATCGAGACCGGGCCGCACAAGCACGCGATCCAGGGCACGTTCTTCCTCTATGTCTGGGAGCCTGCGGGCAACCGCGTCGAGCTCGCCAATGCAGGCGCTCGGCTGATCCTTAGGCCGGACTGGCCAACCGTCACCTGGACCGAGACCGAACGCAAGAAGGGCCAGGCGTGGGGCCTGAAGACCATCGAGACATTCCACACCCACGGCACGCCCCCCGTGGGCGCAGACAAGAAGGGCTAATCCGATATGGCAAAGACGGCACTCGTCATCTCAGCGCATTCCGCTGATTTCGTCTGGCGCTGCGGCGGCGCCATCGCGCTGCATGCGTCCAAGGGCTACGAGGTTTCAGTGATCTGCCTGTCCTATGGCGAGCGCGGCGAAAGCGCCAAGCTGTGGAAGAACGAGGGCATGACGCTGGAAAAGGTCAAGGCGGCGCGCAAAATCGAGGCGGAGAATGCGGCCAAGGCGCTTGACGTGCACGACATCCAGTTTTTCGACCTGGGCGACTATCCGCTCGAAGTCGACCGCGACGCGAAGTACCGGATCGTCGATGTCATCCGCAAGGTCCAGCCCGACTTCATGCTGAGCCATTCCAAATGGGACCCCTACAACACCGACCATATGTATGCGACGCAGGTGGCGCTGGAGGCGCGCATGATCGCCCAGGCCTGGGGCCATAATCCCGGTGAAAAGGTTCTCGGCGCGCCGCAGCTTTATCTCTTCGAGCCGCATCAGACCGAGCAGATGGAGTGGAAGCCGGACGTGTTTCTCGACATCTCGCCGGTGTGGGACAAAAAATGGGCCGCGATCCAGTGCATGGAAGGGCAGGAGCATCTCTGGCACTACTACAAAAACGTTGCCGAGAACCGCGGCAACCATTTCATGCGCAACTCCGGCGGCCAGTCGGGCGGCCGCAAATCGACCCACGCGGAAGGATTCCAGTCGGTGTTTCCGCGCACCGTCGACGAGCTTTGAGGGAGAAGCCGATGGGTATCGTGGTCCAGACCATCGAACGAGCCGATCCCGCGATCATCGAGCGGCTGGCAGCCTGTGGCGTCGCCACCGTGCACGAGGCGCAAGGGCGCAAAGGGATGCTCGCATCCTATATGCGACCGATCTATCCGGGCGCGCGACTGGCAGCGAGTGCCATAACCATCTCCGTGCCGCCCGGCGACAACTGGATGCTGCACGTCGCCATCGAACAGCTCAAGGCGGGCGATATCCTGCTTCTGGCACCGACCAGTCCGTGCGAGGACGGCTATTTCGGCGACCTGCTGGCGACGTCGGCGCAGGCACGCGGCTGCAAGGGGCTGATTATCGATGCCGGCGTGCGCGACGTTGCCGACCTGACGATGATGAAGTTTCCCGTTTGGTCGAAGGCAATCTCCGCACAGGGTACGGTCAAGGAAACGCTCGGTTCGGTCAACGTTCGAGTGGTCTGCGCCGGCGCGCTGGTCAATCCTGGCGATGTCATCGTGGCTGACGACGATGGCGTCTGCGTGGTCCGGCGCGAGGAAGCGGAAGAGGTGGCCAGGCAGGCCGAGGCACGCATCGCCGCCGAGGACGACAAGCGCAAGCGTCTCGCCGCTGGAGAACTTGGCCTCGACCTCTACAAAATGCGCGAGCGTTTGGCCGAGAAGGGTTTGAAATATGTGTGAGGGGGCGATGGGCGCCATCCTTCAAAAGCCGCTGCACCCACTCACCGGTTTGCTCCGCAAACCACCTCTCCCCCACTTCGTAGGGGAGAGGAACGCGGCCTCAACAGTGGCTGCGTTCAACCAGCTTGGGTTCCTCGCCTCCATAATATGGGGGAGAGGTGGCGAGCCCGTAGGGCGAGACGGTGATGGGGTCTTCGCCGCCGAAATTGCCGCCGCAAGGCCTTCCCATGTCCACTGAGACCGGCATTCCCTGCATGTGGATGCGGGGTGGAACCTCGAAGGGCGGTTACTTCCTGGCCGAAGACCTGCCTGCAGACCGCGACGTATTCCTGCTGCGCGCCATGGGCTCGCCCGATCACCGCCAGATCGACGGCATGGGCGGCGCCAACCCGCTGACCTCCAAGGTAGCGGTCGTAAAGCGATCGGCACGCGAGGGGGTCGATGTCGACTATCTGTTTCTGCAGGTGTTCGTAGACCGCGCCGTTGTCAGCGATGGCCAGAACTGCGGCAACATCCTTGCCGGCGTCGGCCCGTTTGCCATCGAGCGTGGGTTGGTGAGGGCCCGGGAGAGGCAGACCGAAGTCCGCATCTTCATGGAAAACACCGGCCAGCTTGCGACCGCGCGCGTCGAGACGCCGGGAGGTATCGTTACCTACGCCGGCGATGCGCGGATAGACGGCGTGCCGGGAACGGCCGCGCCCATCCCGATAAGCTTCGCCGATACGGCGGGTTCGAGCTGCGGCGCGCTGCTGCCCACCGGCAATGCCGTCGACGTGATCGACGGCATTGACTGCACGCTGATCGACAACGGCATGCCCTGCGTGGTGATGCGCGCCGCCGACCTTGGTGTGGCGGGCACGGAGACCCCTGAGGAACTGGAAGCCAACCAGGCATTGCGGGAGAGGCTAGAGGCGATACGGCTCAAGGCCGGGGCGATGATGAATCTCGGCGACGTGGCGCAGAAATCCGTGCCCAAGATGACAATGGTATCGGCGGCGAGCCACGGCGGGGCAATCTCGACCCGCACCTTCATCCCGCATCGCTGCCACGACGCCATTGGCGTTCTGGGCGCGGTCAGTATTGCTACCGCCTGTTTGCTGCCGGAAGGGCCGGCGGCCGACCTCGCCACCGTGCCCGACGGCGATGAGAAGCTGATTTCGGTGGAACACCCTACCGGCGAGATGAGCGTGATCGCCACGGTTCGGGACGGGCAGGTGACCGATGCGGCGGTGCTGCGCACGGCGCGGAAACTGTTCGATGGGTTGATATTCGGCTGAGGCAGGGGTTGCGACCATGAAGATCGGGTTCCTGGGTTATGGCGAAGCGGCACGCGCCTTTCACGAAGGGTTGAGCCGGCCCGGCCTTTCTGTCTTGGCCTACGACATCCTGCTCGACCGCACGGACGCCAAGATACGCGCGGCGATGGAGGAGCGGGGAGCGATGCCGGTTGGCATCGCGGGGCTCGGGGACGCCGACTGGATTTTCAGCGCCGTCACCGCCGACCAAAGTTTTCTGGCGGTGGGGCCGCTGCTGCCGCATCTGCGGCAGGGACAGGTCCTGATCGACATCAACTCCGTCTCGCCCGGTCGCAAGCGGGAGACGGCCGCGGCCGTGGAGGCGGCTGGGGCCGAATATCTCGACATGGCCGTCATGGCGCCGGTGCATCCGAAGAAGCACACGACACCGGTTCTGTTGGCGGGACAGCCGGCGGAGAGGCTGTTGCCCGACCTGTTGGCGCTTGGGTTTTCCGCCTCGATAGCCGGCAACGAGCCGGGGGCGGCAACCGCGATCAAGATGGTGCGGTCGCTGTTCGTCAAGGGGCTGGAGGCGATCACGGTCGAGGCGCTCTTGGCCGCTCGCGCCTCCGGCTGTTTCGGTGAGATCCTTGCATCGCTGTCGAATTCATATCCCGGACTGAACTGGCCCGACTTTGCCGAATACCAGTTCGAACGCACCACGAGGCATGGCAAGCGCCGTGCTGCCGAAATGCACGAGAGCGCCGCCACCCTCGACGCGCTCGGCCTGAACGGCGGCCTTGCCCGCGAAATCGCCGAGGTTCAGGAACGCATGGGCGCCTGTGGGGTTGCCGAAGGGAGGGGATTGGCGGAGACGGTGGCGGGGGTGCTGGAGAAGCGGTTGGACCGAGCCAAAACCTGAACGGCCACGGCTCCCACTACTCCGTCATTCCTCGTCGTTCTGTGCTGCGGCTGTCGCAGCGGGCAGGCTCGTTTTCCAAACCACCTCGGCCAGACATTTCTCATAGGCGAAAATGGCTTCGGCCGAGCCCTTAAGCGGGACACTGTAGGACTTTGCCTCGCCGCCTTCGACGGGGACTTGAACAGTGAGTTCCTTGCCGCGAACAAAGGGCTTGAGCGCTGCGTCGATCTTGGGGTCGATGGAGAGGCGAATTGTGCCGCCCTCCTTGCCGGCCCGCCAGCCGACGGTGCGGTCTTTCCAGTCGGTTTGGCCGGGAATAGCGACTTCAGCGCCTTTCAGCGAGGCGCGGCGCTCCTTTGACAACACGTCCGGAACGGTGACGATCAGCAACGCGCTGCCGCGTGTGGGCAGCGGCGCTGATTTGTCGAAGGCGTTGACGAGTTGCAGGCGGGTCTTCGCATCCGAAACTGGAGAACTCAGCGTGCAGGTCGGGCTGATGAACTTCTTGTCGTCCGCGGCCGCGGTCACCGTCCAGCCAGCCGATGTTTTCACCGGTTCTGCAGCCGATGCTGCCGAGGCCACAAACATCGCTGCCGCCGCAATCAAAAAATCCCGCATTGAGCCGTCCATCGTTGTTGCCGATCCGGCGACTATAACGGCTCAAAATGCGAACTCAATGACGAAGCCGCTATCGTTTCGAGGGATTGAACTTCGAACTACTTTCGAGCCGTCATCGGTTCGGAAATCCGATGCGCCTGGAACGTGTCGGGCAGGGGCGTCAGGTCGATCTCGGCCACGACGCCGTTCAGGTGGAACGGGTCGCCTTCGGCGAATGCGCGGGCCGCTTCCAGGCTCTCGGCTTCGATGATGCCGAAATTGCCCAGTGAGCCGCCTTCGTGATCGACCAAGGCCGAGCCGATAAGCACGGCGGCAATGCCATTGCCGCCGGATTGCACCCAGGCCCGGTGCGCGGGACGGTGAGTGTCGCGCGCATCGTCCTGTTCCGGGTGATGCAGGCAGCGCATGAGAAAGAACATGACGGGCTCGTTCGTTTTTCAGGGCAGAACCGCAAGCGGCTCGAAGCGCTAAGGGTTCAGCCGGCGTTTTCCAGCACCACCATGCCAGCACCCGTCATCGAGGCAGGGGCGTGGTAGTGCTTGTGGATGAGGTTGACGTCCGCGTTCATCGCCGCGCGCATCACCAGCCACATGATGAGTTCCGCGCCTTCCGAACCGAACTGCTCGACATAGTCTTCGCGGCTCATGGTGCGATAGGGTTCGGGATTGGCGGCGATGCCGTCGAGCCAAGCCCGGTCGGCGGTCTGGTTGATGAAGCCGGCGCGGGCGCCCTGCAATTGGTGCGACAGGCCGCCTGTGCCGAGGATGACGACGCGTTCGTTGCCTGGCCAGCTCTCGATGGCCTCGCGCAGAACCGTGCCCATGTCCCAGCAACGCTGCGGCGTCGGGATCGGGTATTGAATGGTGTTGACCCAGATCGGCAGCACCTTCACCGGCCATCGGTCGGGGCGGCCGAAAAACAGTTCCATCGGCACCTGCAGGCCGTGATCTACCTCGATCTCGCGGCAGACCAGCGGATCGAAATGGCGTTCGACGAGCTTGTCGACGAAATGCCAGGAGAAATCGACCGCGCCCTCGAACGGCGCAATCGCGCGCGGTCCCCAGCCTTCGTCGACAGGGTTGTAGGTCTCGGCCACGCCGACTGCGAAGGTAGGAACCTTGTCGAGGAAGAAGGTGTTGCCATGGTCGTTGAAGATGACGACCGCGATGTCGGGCTTAGCCTCCACCATCCATTGCTTGCCGGCTTCGTAGCCGTCGAAGAACGGCTTCCAGTCGGCGCTGTCGCGCAGGCCCTTATCCAGTGCCGCGCCGATCGAGGGAACGTGGCTCGTTCCGATGCCGCCGATGATCTCAGCCATTGCGCTTCTTTCCCAGCCGTTCATAGAGGAAGTCATCATGCGACATGCTTGCCTGGGCAGCACCGATCTGGGTGATCGGGGTCGGGTCCACGGCAGCAATCTTCAGGATGAAGAACAGGTTGCCACCCAGGCGCACCATCTCATGCCAGTCCCGGCTCATCACTGCCGCTTTTTCTTCAGGCGTCAGGCCGAACCGGTCGAGATAGGCTTCCTCGTCCGTCTTGAAGGCCTCGCGGTTCTGTGGCTGGCCGAGCGCCATCGCCATCTTGTTGATCTTGTAGCCCCGGATCGATCCCGCCCGGTCGAAGAGCGGGGTGTCGGGTATGGTGTGCTGTTCAGGCATGTGCCTCTCCAAAACGGCGGCCAAGCCAGCCGGTGATAGCGGTAACCACGGCTTCCGGCTGCTCTACCGGCGCGAAATGGCCGGCATGGTCGACGATCGCGAGTTCGCTGTCGGGAGCGGCATCGGCCATTTCCTGATGCTGGGCGACTGGGCTGAAACCGTCCTGGTTCGCTGCGACAAAGAGGATAGGACAGGTGATCTGGGGAAGATACGCGGAGGCGTCGGGCCTCGCGACGAGCGAACGGATCTGCCGTTCATGCACATCCGCCCCCACACGCATGACCATCGCTTTTAGTTTGTTCACCAGCACAGCGTCGCTGACGCGGGCGGGGTCCAGCATCGGCGGCAGCCAGGCGTCGGCGAGACGGCCGATGTCTTCATGGCCGAGATCGATCATCTGCTGGCGCTTGATCTCTTCGCCGTCGCGCTTGGGGTGCTGGCCGGTATTGGCGAGGACGAGGCCGACAATGCGGTCCGGGGCCCGCCGCGCCATATCCATTGCCACACGTCCGCCGAGCGAATGGCCGACGGCGATTATATCGCCTTCGACTTCTCTCAAGACGCGGGCTGCCATCTCGGGAATGGACGCGTCACGGCTGATGTCAGCCGGGTAGACCGGCATGCGTTCGGCCATGGCGTCCGCGAGCGGTTGCCAGACGATCGAGTCGGAAGCCAGTCCCGGGATAAGCACAAGCGTCGCCAAATTGCAGTCCTCCTGCGGCCAACCAATCTTATGTATACATTATTGTCAATCTTTATGTATACATAGTACGGTCGATTTTACCGATATGACGCGATCAAACGTAGCTTCTCGTTGGCAATGAATACACACGCGGAAACTGCGTACCACGCGTCAGCAGTGGGTCTTCGCGCCGAAACGACGTGATGGTATAGGGTGGGCGGAGAGTGGGGAAGCATTCATGAAGAGCAGCGAAGTCGCGACGCATGGCCGCCGGGCCGTCATCGATCTGCGAGAGAAGATCATAAACGGCGAGTTGCCGGGAGGCATGCGGCTGTTCGAGGTTTCCCTGGCCGAGACCCTGGATATTTCACGCACGCCTGTTCGCGAAGCACTGTCACGGCTGGCTGAGGAAGGTCTGCTCGACCGCTTGCCGAATGGCGGATTTGTCGTGCGCCGCTTCGGTTACGCCGATGTGGTCGATTCCATTGAATTGCGCGGCGTCATGGAGGGTACGGCAGCGCGGCTCGCTGCGGAGCGGGGCGTCCTGCCGGATGTTCTCGCCCGCATCAACGACATCGTCCTGAAGCTGGACGGCTGTTTCGGAAAAAATGAGGACGACGTTGATTTCGACAGCTATTCCGACCTGAACGAAACCTTTCACCACGAACTGGCGGGGCTCTCGGGCAGCGACATCATCCGCCGCGAGGTCGAGCGCGCAAGCGCGCTGCCTTTCGCGTCGCCCTCGGCCTTTTTGCCCAACAAGACCGAGATCACCGCCTTTCGGCGCTCGCTACGCGCGGCTCAGGACCAGCATCACGCCATAGTCAACGCGATTGCCGCGCGGGAGGGGGCCCGCGCAGAGTTTCTGGCACGCGAGCATGCCCGCACCGCGCGGCACAATCTCGAATATATCTTCAGCGAGGACCCCGAACTGCTCCGGAAAATTCCCGGTTTAGCGCTGATCCACCGGTAACAGTCAGGCCTCTTTCGGCTTGCGCTCGATGGTGGGCAGGCCCTTCTTCTTCCAGTCGCCATAGCCGCCGAGCATGCTCGCGGTCTTCAGGCCCATCTCCTGCGCGGTCTGCGCGGCGAGCAGCGAACGCCAGCCGCCCGCGCAGTAAAAGACGTAAGTCTTGTCCTCGGCAAAAGCCGGCTTGTGATAGGGGCTTTCCGGATCGATCCAGAACTCCAGCATGCCGCGCGGTGCATGCATGGCGCCTTCAATCGTCCCATCTCGCTCCAACTCGCGGATATCGCGGATGTCGACCAGAACCGTGTTGGAATCGTCCTTGAGTGCCGAGACCTCTTCGGGCGAAAGCGAGCGGACTGCCGCATCCGCCTCGGCGATCATCTGTTTGTAGCCTTTGGCCATGATGTTCTCCTGCCTTTCTGAGTTCAACGTCCGAGCGTGTAGAACTCGTCGTTGGGGCGCATGCTGGTGACGTTGGCGAGCCGGTTCGACATGCCGAAGAAAGCTGAAATCGCGGAGATATCCCAGATGTCGTCGTCGGTGAAACCATGCCCCTTGAGCGTCTCGATATCCTCGTCGCCGACCTCATAGGCGCGCGCCGACACCTTCATCGCGTAGTCGAGCATCGCCATCTGCTTCGGGGAGATGTCTGCCTTGCGATAATTGATCGCGACCTGGTCGGCGATCAGCGGGTTCTTGGCGCGGATGCGCAGGATCGCACCATGGGCGACCACGCAATACTGGCACTGGTTGGCATTGCTGGTGGCGACCACGATCATCTCGCGCTCCGCCTTGGTCAGATTGCCCGGCTTGTCCATCAGCGCGTCGTGATAGGCAAAGAAGGCGCGGAACTCGTCGGGGCGATAGGCCAGCGTCAGAAACACGTTGGGTACGAAGCCGGACTTCTCCTGAACCGCGAGGATGCGGTCGGCGATGTCCTTCGGCATGTCCTTGATTTCGGGCACGGGAAAGCGGCTGATGGCGGCAGTCATGATATCCTCCGGTAATGTTTTACAGGGCCGGCGTCGGCCCTATGCGTCCGCGAGCGCGGCAATGGTTTCCTGATAGTGATCGAACGCGTCGGGGGCCGAGCCTTCATAGGGCTCGACGCGCACCAGGCAGGTATGCGCCGAGCAGCCCTGGCCGAATTGAGAGGTCGGCACGTCGAGCGTCAGCACGTTTGGATTGCCGGCAATATCCAGTCCGCTGTTGCCGGTGGGTGTGAACCAGGCGCCCGTCGGCAGAACGACGACACCGGCACGCACCGCCTCGTCGACCGTGGCGGTGGCAAGAGAAGCGCCGCGTGCGTTCCACAGCCGGACCGTGCTGCCGTCGCGGATACCGAGCCGTTCGGCATCGTGCCGGTTGATGCGCGCCTGTTCACGACCATTGCGCTTATGCGCGCGGCTGGCCTCTGCCGATTCCAACTGGCTGTGCAGACGGCCCGTGGGCTGGTGCGACACGAGATGCAGTTCGTTGTCTTCCTTGGCGTTGCCGAGCCATTCAGCGGGTTCGATCCAGGCGGGATGGTCGAGACAATCCGCATAGCCCAGGCTGGCGAGCTTTTCGCTGCCGAGCACGATGCGCCCACTTTCGGTTTTCAGCGCATTGGCCTCTGGATCCTGCCGGAAGCCGGCGAGATAGGTATAGTTCTCGCGCACCGGCATCTCGGCGGAACCGACCGACCAGAAGGTGTCGAAATCGACCATCTCGAAGCCCAGCCGCTCGGCGGCATCGCTGCGTGTCTGTTCGTAGAGATGTCGTACCCAGCCCATCTCGTCGCGACCTTCATTGAAGGCATCGCCCACACCCAGGCGCGTGGCAATGGCGTTGAAGATATCGAAGTCCGAACGCGCATCGCCCAGCGGTTCGATGGCCTTTTGCATCGCCATGACGTAGTTGGTGCGCCTGTTGCCGGCGAGATCGTTGCGTTCGATGGACGTCGTGGCCGGCAAGACGATGTCGGCGCGCTGAGCAGTGGCCGTCCACATCGGATCCTGCACGATGATGGTTTCGGGCCGCGACCAGCCTTCTTCCAGCCGGTGGATGTCCTGGTGATGGTGATAGGGGTTGCCACCGGCCCAATAGACCAGCCGCGTGTCGGGATAGGTGCGCGTTTCGCCTTGATAGGTGAATTCAGCACCGGGATTGAGCAGCAGGTCGGTGATCCGAGCGACCGGGATGAAGCTGTCTATGGGTTTCTGCAGCTGGGAAATGGCGGGCGGCTTGCCGAGCCCGTAGGGCGCGCCGACGCCGCCGAGCGAGCCATAGCCGAAACCGACGCCGCCCCCAGGCAGGCCGATCTGACCCGCGACTGCCGCAAGTCCCAATCCGGCCCAGAAGGGCTGCTCGCCATGATGGGCGCGCTGCAGGCTCCAGCTGACCGTCAGCATGCTGCGGGTATCGACCAGAACCGGTGCAAGGGCTGAGATATCAGCGATATCGAGACCGGTGATGCCGGCCGCCCATGCCGCATCCTTGCGTACACCATCGACCGAACCGTCGAGATAGGCGAGGAAGCGCTCGGAGCCGCTGCAGCAGCGGTTGAGGAAATCGCTGTCGTGGCGGTTGGCTTTCACGATCTCGCCGGCAAGGCCCAGCATCAGCGCCGTATCGGTGTTGGGGCGGATCGGCCACCATTCGGCGTCCAGCCATTCCGGCAGGTCGTCGCGCAGCGGCGAAATCAGGATCACGCGGATGCCGCGTTCGGCGATGCGCTTGAGGTGCGTTTCGAGCGTATGCGGCCCGATGCCGCCCGCTTCGGTTTGAGCCGTGCGCGGAGAAAGCGCGCCGAAGACGACGAGCGTCTCGGTGTTTTCGGCAATGGAATCGAGCGTGTTGGCACCGCCGCCGCAAGCCTCTTCGCTGCCCAGCGTATGTCGCAGGATCACCGGGCCGGCGGCAATCGAATAGGTGTCGACATGGCCGGTGTAGCCGCCGACCAGGTTGAGCGTGCGCTTGAGCAGCGAGGAAGCATGGTGGAAGCGTCCGCTGCTGGTCCAGCCATAGGAACCGGCGAAGATGGAGGCGTTGCCGAAATCGTTGCGGACGCGGTCGATTTCCTCGGCCACCAGCGCGGTCGCCTCATCCCAGCTGACAGCAACGAATTTTTCCTTGCCACGCTGCCGCCGGTTGCTTTTCTCACGCTTTTCCAGCCAGCCCGAACGCACCATCGGCCGCAGCACGCGGCGGCTCGGATCGGCCCATTCTCGGACGGAGTGAATGATGGGCGAGGGGTGGGGATCATGTTCGAACGGCTCGGTGCCGACGATCTCGCCGTTCTCCACCAGCAGAGTATAGGCGCCCCAGTGGCTGCAATGCGCTACGCGCTTGATGGTCGACATGCGTCTTCCTTTGCTCGCCGTCAGATGACGGCTTCTATGAGAAACGGCCCGCGCCGGCTGCAAGCCGACTTGAGCAGATCGGCAAACCCCTCGGCGGTATCGGCGCGGGCGGCTTCCACACCCATGCCCTTGGCGAGACTTACCCAATCCAGAGCGGGATTGTCCAAATCCAGCATCTGCCGGGCATTGACGCCCGGCTCGCCGGCGCCGACATTCTTCAATTCGCCATGCAGGATGGCGTAGCGGCGGTTGGCGAAGATGATCGTCAACGTGTCGGTGCGCTCGCGCGCCTGCGTCCACAGCGCCTGCAAGGTGTACATGCCGCTGCCGTCGGCCTGAAGCGAGATGACCTTACGGTCTGGGCAGGCAATCGATGCACCCAAAGCCAGCGGCAGACCGATGCCGATGGAGCCGCCGGTCAGTTGCAGGAAGTCGTGCGGCTCAGCACCATGGGTCTTGCCGAAGAAGTCGCGGCCCGAACTGACGGATTCATCGCAGATGATGGCGTTGGCCGGCATGTAGTGGGCGAGCGCAATGGCGATGGCGTCGGGCGTCAGTTTGCCCTGCGCCAGGTCCGGGTTGTGGCGTGTCGAAAACTCGGCTTTGGGAGTCGCCCCGATGGCATCGGCCAGCATGTCGATGGCGAGCGGCAGGTCGTCACCTTCCTCGGTCATCTCGATGACGGTGCAATCGTCCGGCAGCATGCTGCTCGGCTTGCCGGGATAGGCGAAGAAGCCAACCGGCGCCTTGGCGCCGATCAGGATCACCTGGGCCGTCTCGGCGAAACTTGCGACTGCCTTATCGACGTCATAGGGGGCGCGATCGACCGCGACACGGCCCGCTCCGCGCTGCATGCGGCCGTTCGACTGCTGCGCCATCAGCCGCGCGCCGCTGGCGCGTGCGATGCGGTCCAGTTTTTCGAGCTGCCGCTCGCGCAGAGCAAGTCCGGTGACCAGGATGGTCGTGCTCACGCCCTTGCGCAGCGCCTCCACTGCCGTGGCGATGCGCCTTTCATCGGGCTTGGCGGCCTGGCGCAGTTCGGCCTTGGGGGCAATCGTGGCGTTGGTATCGCTCCATGCGACATCCGCCGGCAGAATGAGCGTGGCGATCTGTCCAGGTGCGGCGCGTGCCTCGAGGATCGCGGTTTCGGTGGCCTGGCCGATGTCGTGCGAGGAACCGGCCCTGCCGACCCAATGCGACATCGGTCGCGCCAGCGATTCGATGTCGGAGGTGAGCGGCGCATCGTATTTGAGATGATAGGTGGCGTGGTCGCCGACGATGTTGACCATTGGCGTGCGGGCACGTCTGGCGTTGTGCAGATTGGCGAGCCCGTTCGCCAGTCCCGGCCCGAGATGCAGCAAGGTTGCCGCCGGTTTGTCGGCCATGCGGGCATACCCATCGGCGGCACCGGTGACGACGCCCTCGAACAGCCCGAGTACGCAGCGCATCGTCGGCTGCCGGTCGAGAGCCGCGACGAAATGCATTTCGGACGTGCCCGGATTGGCAAAGCAGACATCGATGTCGTTTGCCAGAAGGGTTTCGCAAAGCAGGTCGGCGCCGTTCATGAGAGTCCAATCCTCTTTTGCATGGCGTCAAGCCTGGCCAGAGCATCCCAGTGCGGGGAGACTGCTTCGACCAGACGGGTGAACAAGGCATATTTCGCTTCGGCATATTCGGCAACCGCCCCGGTCTCGGGCTCGATCAGTTCGTCGTAGGCGCCCAGCCAGCCTTCCGTAAGGTCCTTGCGCGACAGACCGAAAAGATGAAACGCCGCGATGGCGCCAGCGCCCTTGAGCCCAGCCTGGCCGTTGGTGGTGCGCAGCACAGGGCTTTGCGTCGTGGTGGCGAGAAACTGTGCGAACGCCCGGTCGCCAGCCAGTCCGCCGCCCAGCGCTATCGCGCCGGAAACCGACCCAATTGGACCGGATTGCATCATCTCATGGCTGCGGCGGGCAATGAAGGCGAGCGCTTCACGGCCAGCCCAGTCGATCTCAGCCGCGGTTGTCGCAGCCGTGAGCCCAAGGATCGAACCCCGCGCATGCGGCGTGGTGTAGGGCGCGCGTTCGCCGCCCGGCTCGAAGAAGGGCTGCAGGACAAGGCCGGAATAGACGGGTTCGACAGCGCTGCCGGTTGGCGCGCGGCCTGTCATATGGCTGAGATGCTCGAACAATGTCGCGCCGTTGAAGCTCGGATGAAAGCAGATGTAGCCTTCGCCGAGAGCAAAGGGCTGCACCATCATGCCCGCAGGACGTTCCGCCATCCCGGCCGGATCGAGCATGAAGCATCCATGAATGGCGCTGGTGCCGAAGATGGAACAGCGTTCTATGCCTTCGGCCACGCCTAAGCCAAGTCCGATCAGAGTGGACTGCACGTCGCCCGGGCCGATCAGGACCGGCAGGTTTTCCGGCAATCCGGTCATTTTCGCGGCCTCTGGCGTCAGGCCGGCTCGGCAGGCGCCAACGGGCAAAACCTCCGGCAGAAGGTCGATGCCCTTGGGCAGGCCCAGTGCCTGTTCGACGATGGGCGAGAGCTTGCCGGTGCGCCAATCTCCCCAGGTCGGCAACAGCGCGCTGGGCTCCGCCTTCAGTTCGCCCGTCAGGCAGAAGAACAACCACTCTTTGAGCCGCAGCGTGTGTGCGATGCGTTCCAGCCGATCGGGCTCGTGCTGCGCAAGCCAAAGCAGATGCATGGACTGGCTCGCCGCCGTCGGGCGCGAGAAGGTGACGTCCTCTATCGGGGCCAGTGCGTTGGCCTGCGTGAGTTCCGACACAAGCCCGCGCGCACGGCCGTCGAGCCAGGTCATTGCAAGCCCGGCGGGCCGCTTTTCGGCATCGAGCGGCCAGGTGCCGTCGCCCTGTCCGGTTATGATGAGCCCTACGGGCATACCTTCGGCCTGGGCAACGCACTCCGCCAAAACGGCCAGTGCATCGTCGCGGCTGACCTCCATGTCCTGTTCGACCTTTTCTCCCGAGCGGCGCAGGGCACTGTTCGGCCGTTGCGCCGTGGCAACGAGCCTGCCGCGCCGATCGAACGCCGCCGCCTTGACGGCGGTCGTTCCGGAATCGAGACAGAAGACCAGACCGGACATGGGTTTGCGTCGATCAGGAGGCTTGGCGCAGGCCGGTCAGCGCCTTGGGCGACTGCTGGCCATAGGTCTTGAATTTCTCGCCCACTTCAGCCATCTGCGCGTCCGACAATACCGGCGGCTCGCCAAAGGGCAGGCACAGCAGATATTGATGCGCCAATTCCTCGACCGTGACGGCCAGAGCAAGGGCACGCGCGATGGAGACGTGGGCAGCGATGACGCCGTGATGCTCCAGCAGGCAGGCGCGGCGGCCTTCCAGCGCGGTGACCACATTGTCGGCCAGTTCCTGCGAGCCGAAAATCGCATAGGGAGCGCAGCGGATGGTCGGCCCGCCTGCGGATGCGATGGCGTAATGGATCGCCGGAATCTGCTTGCCGAGGATGGAGACCGTCGTCGCATAGGTCGAGTGGGTGTGGACCACCGCGTTCAGATCGGGCCGGGCCTGCAGAATGTCGCGGTGGAAGCGCCATTCGCTCGACGGCAATACGTCGCCTTCGAAGGTCGCATCCCAGCGCATCGCCACGACATGTTCGGGCAACAGCTTGTCATAGGGAATTCCGGTCGGCGAGATCAGGAAACCGTCGCCATGGCGCACGCTGATGTTGCCGGAGGTGCCCTTGTTGATGCCGAGCCGGTTCATGCTGCGGCAGGCTTCGATCAGTTCGGTTCTCAGGGCGAGTTCTTCGCTCATAATCTTTACCTTGCGGGATAGAGTGGTGTTTGGCCTTCGAGGATGCGGCCGATGTCCTCGGCAATCATATCGGCAGCCTTGAGGGCGGAGAAACGCGATGCGCCGGCAATGTGGGGCGAGAGTGTCACGTTGGGCAGTTTCAGCAGCGGCCAATCGGCGGGAGGCGGCTCGGGATCGAAGGTATCGAGCGCTGCGCCCCTTATGTGGCCGGAAACGAGGGCGTCGTAGAGCGCCGCATAGTCGAGCACCTTTCCGCGCGTCGTATTGACCAGATAGGAGCCCGGCTTCATCGCCTCGATCTGGGCACGGCCGATCATTCCCTTGGTTTCAGGCGTTACCTTGGGGTGCAAGGTCACCACGTCGGATTGCGCCAGAAGATCGTCGAACGAAACCTTTTCGATCCCGGCGGCGCGATCTTCCTCCGTCAGTTCCTTGAAGGGATCGGCGACCAGAATCTTGCAGCCGAAGGGTCGCAGCAGGCGGGCGACGCGCGTGCCGATGTCACCATAACCAATGATGCCGACCGTCAGTTCGCAAAGTTCCGGCCCGGTGTGGTCGAAGTGATAGAACTCCCGGCGGAATTCGCCGCTGGCCACAGAGAGATGCCCGCGGATCAGGTTGCGGGTTTCGGCGAGAAGGGAGGCTACCGTGAATTCGGCCACGGCCGATGCATTGCGGCCCGGTGTGTTGATGACGGTCACCCCACGCCGCTTCGCCTCGGCGGTATCGACATTGACCGGACCGCCGCGCGAGACCGCCACGATCTTAAGGTCTGGCGCGTGATCGAAGCTGGCTGCGGTGACGGGAGCCAGATGCACGACCAGCGCGTCGAGTCCCGCGATGAAGTCGAAATAGTCCTCGGGCCTGCCGAGGAATTCGATGATCGGCAGATCGGGATCCTGCTTGGTGGAAACCAGTTTCAGCGGCCAGTCGAGCATCATATGCTTGTAGGTGACGGCATGTCCGGCAAGCCGGCGCGAGAGCGCGTTTTCGAAAAAGACCGGCTGCATGAAGCCATCGCCAATGATGCCGATCGTCAACGTCTTGGAGAGCGTAGCGTCGTCCATGATGTCCTCTCCTTAAGCCGTGCGGGTTTTGAGCGGCGGTTGGTCAAGCCCGGGCAGGACCTCTTCGAGAGCCTTGCCGTCGACTGCGAATTCGTCGAGAATTTCCTGCGTATGTTCTGCGAATTGCGGCGGTTTCAGCCGGTAGCTTGCAGGCGTGCGCGACATTTTGATGGGGCTGCCGGTGCCCCGATAATTGTCGATGTCGACGATCATCTCGCGATGGATGGTGTGTTCGTCGGCCACCACCTGGTCGATCGTGCGCACGGCGCCGCAGGGCACGCCTGCCTTGATCAGCGTATCGACGAGTTCGTTGCATTCATGGCTCGCCAGACCCTTTTCCAGCTCGACCTTCAGCGCGTCGCGATTGACGTTGCGCTCGCCATTGCTGACAAAGAGCGGGTTCTGCGGCAGGTCGGGCCGGCCGATGATCTGGCAGAGGATCTCGAACTGACGGTTGTTGCCCACGGCCAGAAAGATCGGGTCGGTCGCGGTGGCAAAGGTATCGTATGGGCAGATGTTGGGGTGGGCATTGCCCGAGGGCTTCGCGACCTTGCCCGACAGATAATAGTTGGGCAGATGCGGATGCAGCAGCGAGACGCCGCAATCGTAGAGCGCAGTCTCGACGAACTGGCCCTTGCCGCTCGCAACGCGTTCGTTCAGCGCCATGAGGATGCCGATGACAGCGTTCAGGCCCGTCACCATGTCCACCACCGGCAGGCCGACGCGCAGCGGGTCGCCGCCTAGTTCTCCATTGACGCTCATGATGCCGCAGGATGCTTGGATTGCCGCATCGTAACCGGGAAGGCCGCCCATTGGCCCGTCGCTGCCAAAGCCCGAGACCCGGCAATGAATCAGGCGCGGGAAGCGTGTCTGCAGTTCCTCGCGCGTCAGGCCCCAGCGCTCCAGCGTGCCGGCCTTGAAGTTCTCGATGAAGACGTCGGCGGTTTCCAGCAGCCGCAGAAGCAGCTCCTGTCCTGCCGGTTTCGACATGTCCAGCGCCATGCCGCGCTTGTTGCGGTTCAGGCCGAGGAAATAGCTGGCGGTACCGTCGAGGAAGGGCGGACCCCAACCGCGCGTCTCGTCGCCCGCAGGCGGTTCGATCTTGATGACATCAGCGCCATGGTCGGCCAGAACCTGACCGGCATAGGGACCGCCCAGCACGCGGCTGGCGTCGATCACCTTGATGTTGGCGAGAGAGCCCCGCATGGTCATTGACTGTCCTTCCATGATTGCATTCTTCCTAGGATGCGACCGGCTCGCGCTCGGTGAGCGTCTGGCGCATCTGTGCGGCGAACTCCGGATAGGTTTCGCTCAATTCGTCCAAAACCCGCCCGCGCAGCAGGGAAAGAACCTCGGGCGAGGGGGTCGGCGTTTGCGAGGGCTTGGCATCGTGGTCGAAGCCGAAGCCAGTCGCCTCCTGGATTTCCGCCAGATCATGACCGGGATGGACGCTTTCGAGACGGAAACCGGCTTTCTCCTTGTCGAAGCTGAACAGCCCCTTGCTGGTGAGCAGAGCTTTGGGGCCGCCAGTGCGGTAGACGCCAGGCTCGCTGGTGCCAGGAGCACTGATGAAATCGACCTTGTCGACGAAGACGCGCGGCGTGTGCTCCTCGCGGAACAGGATGACGCGAGGTACGACGAAATAAAGATAGGCGGCGCCGAAGGAGCCGGGCCAGCGAACGCTGGAGCGCGGATAGTCGCCGACGCCGACGAGATTGACATTGCCGTGCCCATCGATCTGGCCGCCACCGAGGAAAAACGCGTCGATGCGGCCTTGGCCGGCGCAGTCGAACAGCTCGGCGGAGCCGTTGGTGAAGAAATTATGCTCTACCGAGCCAAGGATAGAGATCTTGACGGGAGCAGCACCCGCACTTTCCTTCAGGGCGCGCAGAAGCATCGCGCCGGCCGCCGGAATGGGCGACGATGCGCCAACCGCGACGTGGCGCACGCCGTCGAGCAGTCGAGCGATGGTGCAGATCAGAATTTCACGCGGCAGGGCAGGCGACATCACGCGGCCTCCGCTGATGTCTGCATATAAGCGGAAAAGCCCTCGGCCGTACGCGCTTCCCGCGCATAGCGCAGCAGTTCCTGTGTGTCGGCGGGATATTCGCCCCACAGACCGTAGGGACGGGCGCCATGCTTGGCTTCAGCAACCTGGGTTACATAGAGCGCGGGCAAGGTGCCGGCGGCTGTGGTCTCGTCGGCCAGCAGGCTGTCGTCAACGATGCGTTCGGCGGTGACCAGCGTCATTGCCGAGGCATATGCCATGGCGGCGAGCTCGCGCCGGCGTCCGATCCAGACATTGCCGTGGCGGTCGGCAAGCGGAACATGGAAAATGGCGACGTCCGGCTTGATCGCGGGGATGAGGACGATCGGATCGGCGGTTTCCTCGAACGGATTGTCGATCACCTTCCAGTCGGAGCGGTTCTTCAGCACGTCCGTACCGATCAGGCCGCGCATCGGCACGAAGGGCGAACCTTTCTGCGCCGCCAGCAGGCCCGCATGAATGGCAGGGCAGGTGGCATCGCGGATGACGATGGCTCCGTCCTTGATGGCCTGGTTGAAGCGCGGCGCTCCGCCTGCTTCGCCCAGCGACATCGCACTGGTTTCGACAGAACGCACCAGTCCGGCGCCGACCAGCATATCGACCTGCAAGCCCCCGGTGGGAACGCAGACGAGGTCGAGATTGCCGGCTCCGCGCTCGATCAGCGGACGCGTCATCGCCATGGAAACGCCGGCATAGTCGACCGGAAGCGCCACGCGCATTCCCGACTCGACAAGCCGCGCCATCTTGCGCAGGTCAGACATCGACTAAAACCTCCCTCGGAAGAGTAGCCTCTTCCGCACCGTCCTGAAAGGAACGATGTCCTCCGCTTGTTCCAAAATATAGAACAAAATTCTGGAATTCAGAATAGCGTCGATTTTGGTTTTGTGTCAATCTCCAAGGGTAATCATGAACAGCGTCTCGCGCCGAAATTACCACGAAGTCATTGAAATTTAATGTCTTTGAAGATGTCTTCTACTGCCGCTTGACAAGCGCCAAGCCGGCAACGAAGATGAATACGGAATGTTGTTCTATAATGTAGAACAATCGGGAGGAGAAAAATGGCTGATATTCTGGCGATGCGCTCGGCGCGGCGCGACGGTTCCGTTGGCGGTCCGCGAACCGAGTCCGGCTCCGATACACGCGCGGCATCCGCGATCGGCAGCAGCATTACCATTCGCGACGTCGTCAAGACCTACGGCGCCTTCACGGCTGCCGACCACATCAGCCTCGATGTCGAACCCGGCGAGTTCATCACGCTGCTCGGTCCCAGCGGCAGCGGCAAGACCACGCTCCTTAACCTCGTCGCAGGCTTCCAGAAGCTGGACGGCGGTGAGATCCTGGTCGACGGCAAGCCGGTCCACAACGTTCCCCCGCACCGGCGCGGATTCGGCATGGTGTTCCAGAGCTATGCGCTGTTTCCCAACATGACGGTGACGCAGAACGTTGCCTTTCCCTTGCGCATGGCAGGCGCTGACCGAGAGACGACCGAGCGCCGCGTCGCCGAGACCCTGGATATCATGCGCTTATCCGAGCACGCCGCGAAGCTGCCCTCGCAGATGAGCGGCGGCCAGCAGCAGCGCGTGGCGATTGCCCGCGCCATCGTGCGCCGCCCCAAAGTGGTGCTGATGGACGAGCCGCTCAGCGCGCTCGACCGGCGCCTGCGTGAATCCATCCAGATCGAAATCCGCGACCTGCATCAGCGCCTGGGCAGCACCATTCTGTTCGTCACCCACGACCAGGGCGAGGCGCTGACGATGAGCGACCGCATCGCCGTTCTCGACGCCGGCAAGATCGTGCAGGTGGCGACGCCGGTGGAAATCTACCGCCACCCGGCGACCAAATTCGTCGCGTCCTTCGTGGGTGAATCCAACCTCATCGATGCCGAGATCGTCCAGAAGCGCGGCACGACGATGACGCTCAAGAATCAGGAAGGCTATGTCTTCAGCGCCGAGAGCCGCAGTTCGCTCGACGTCGGCCGCGCTACCGTCCTGGTTCGTCCCGAGCGCATCTCGATCAGCACAACGCCCAATGCCAGCGCCTTGCCGGTGGTGGTTCGGTCGGCGATCTTCCTGGGTGAAATCCTTCGCATCGAGGCCGAGACGGCGAGCGGGGAGCGGCTGTTGATCCGCTGCACCGATAGCGCCGACCGTGCCTTGCCGGCGCCGGGCGACAAGCTTTATGCAAGCTGGCGCGCCGAAGACTGCTGGGTGCTGCCATGAGCGCGACCGCCGTCCACACGGCAGGCCCGACGGTCAGCCTGTCAGAGCGCCTCAAGGACCCGGCCTGGCTGCTTCTGCCCGCGGCTGCCTTCCTCGCCTTCATCTATTTGCTGCCGCTGTTCGACCTGTTCCGCATCAGCATGAGCGGATCGAGCTGGAGCGTCCATTTCGAGCGTGTCTTTGCCGTATCGCTCTATTGGGACTCGCTCGTCCGCACCATGCAGATTTCCTTCACGGTCGCGCTGCTGTGCCTGTTCTTCGGCTATCCCACCGCACTTCTGATCCACAAGACGAGCGGCTGGCGGCAAGCAGTCATCGCCACGGCGGTGGTGCTTCCCTACTTCATTGCCATCCTGATCCGCACTTATTCCTGGATGGTGCTTCTGGGCAAGAATGGGCCGATCAACAAGCTCGCGGTGGCGCTCGGCATCTTTGACCAGCCCGCACAGCTACTGTTCAACCGTGGCTCGGTGCTGCTCGGCATGACGGCGGTTCTGTTGCCGCTGATGGTTCTCAGCATCTATTCAAGCATCGCCCGCCAGGACCCGAGCCTCGTTCGCGCGGGGCAAGCTTCCGGCGCCGGCCCGCTCGCCGTGTTCTGGCGTGTGCTGCTGCCACTCACCTTGCCCGGCATGGGCGCTGGCTTCCTTCTCGTCTTCGTCACAGCCCTCGGCTTCTTCATCACGCCGACGCTTCTGGGTGGGCCCGGCGACCAGATGTTTGCCATGCACATCACCCAGCAGGCCGATTTCGCAACCAGCGAAGGCTTTCTGCAGGCGCTCGCCGTGGTGCTTCTGGTCATCACGCTGGTCGTCGTGGCGATTGCCGGACGCTTCCTCGGCTTCGAGTTCATCTGGGGCGGAAACAAGCTCAGCGACAGCACCAAGCCATCGAAACAACGGCATCCCGGCCGCTGGACGGGCGGGGCGCTCTCGGCGAAAATCGCCGATGGGATCGGCTGGCCGCTGATGCGGCTGCTCAGCCGCATGCCTGTGAATACCGGCACCTGGACCGTGCGCGCGCTGGGCGGTTTCGTGCTGATGATGCTGACCGTGCCGATCGTAGTCGTTATGATCCTGTCCTTCAGCAAGGCGAGCTTCCTGACCTTCCCGCCGCCCGGCTTTTCGCTGCGCTGGTATGAGAAATTCTTCTCCGACACGGAGTGGATGACCGCGTTCACCAACTCGCTGATCATCGCAGCCATGTCGGCGGTCTTCGCGGTCACACTTGGCGTCATGGCGGCACTCGGCATCGTGCGGAGCTCGATCAAGGGCAAGTCGGCCATTATGCTTCTGCTGGTCAGCCCGGTCATTGTGCCACCCGTGGTGCTGGGCCTTTCGCTCTACAGCCTTTTCCTGCGCACCGATCTCGCCGGCACGATGGGCGGGCTGGCGGCGGCGCATGCCATTGGCGGTCTGCCGCTGGTGGTCGTCATCATGGCGGCGAGCCTGCAGGGCGTGGATCGCCGCCTCGAACAGGCAGCGGCCGTCCATGGCGCATCGCCGCTCACCGTATTCCGCACCGTCACCTTGCCGGCGATAGCTCCCGGCATGGCGGCGGCGGCATTCTTCGCCTTCCTGCATTCGTTCGACGAACTTGTGCTGTCGCTGTTTCTGTCCAGCGCCCAGCTCAAGACACTTCCGCTGCGCCTTTGGGCCGATGTCAACTACCAGCTCAATCCGGTTCTGGCTGTGGTGTCGACGCTTGAGGTTCTGCTCGTCGTCGGCGGTATCGCCCTTGCCCGGCCCGTGCTCGCGGGCCGTTCGAAAGCTCTCGCTTAACAACAACGGTTCTTTGGAGGAGACTGAAATGCAATGTAAATTCTTCGGAAAACTGGCAGGCGGCGTGGCCGCCGCAGCCATCTACTTCGCTGCCGCGCACGGTGCCGCCGCGCAAAGCAACGAGGTCATCATGCAGGATCCGGGCGGAGCCTATGGCGAAGCGCTGCGCAAGATCATGTACGACCCGTTCGAGAAAGAGACCGGCATCAAGGTGGTGACAGTTCAGGAAGCCCGCAGCGGTCCGCGCATCAAGGCGCAGGTCGACGCCGGCAAGACCGAATGGGACCTGACCTTCATCTTCGATCAGGAAACCAAGCTGCTCGGCGATTGCTGCCTGGCCGATATCGACTACACCAAGCTATCGGAAAGCGCCCAGAAGACGCTCGCCACCATGCCGGACAATCTCAAGAGGCCGAAGGGCGTTGCCCTGCAGGTTATCGGCGTCGCGCTTGCCTACAACACGGAGAAATACACCGGCGAGGTTCCGCAGAACTGGGCCGACTTCTGGAACGTCGAAAAGTTCCCTGGCACGCGCTGCCTGCCGGCATGGCCGCGCTTTGTCTTCGAAGCCGCGCTGATGGCCGATGGCGTCGAAAAGGAAAAGATTTATCCGATCGACATGGAGCGCGCTCTGAAGAAGATCGAAGAGATCAAGCCGCACGTCTCCAAGTGGTGGACGACAGCCGCTCAGGCTCCTCAACTGCTGCTCGACGGTGAAGCCGACATGTGCATGGCCTATGCCGGCCGCATCAACAACCTCGTCGTCGTCGAAGGCGCCCCCGTCGACATGACCTGGAACGATGGCTTCGTCTATTACGACTTCTTCTCGATCCCCAAGGGCGCTCCGCACTACGAGAACGCGCTGAAGCTGCTCTCCTATCGCCTCGACGCGGAACGCGCCGCTGCGCTGACGCAGGAATATCCGGTCGCGTTGCCGTCGCCGCTGGTTTACGAGGCTGCGCCGAAGGATGTCAGCCGTCTTTGGGCCAACAACCCCGACAACATCGCCAAGGCCATCGCTTGGAGCCCTGACTACTGGGGTGCCCAGTCGGAGGACGGCCGTTCGACCAACGAAGAATACGGCCAGGAAAAACTGAACGCGCTTCTGGCCAAGTAATCGGCATCGCCTGCGGCCGCGTCGAATACGGCGCGGCCGTTTTTCTGTTCCGAATGATGGAACAGAGACTGATTTTGTTCTAAGAGGCCAGCTTATGGACAAGGCCTTCATCAAGGGATTGCGGCTGATCGAGGCGCTCGCGGTAAGCGAAACACCGCGTGGCGTGACCGATCTCGCTACCGAACTCAAATACACCAAGAGCAACGTGCATCGTCTTTTGACGACGTTGCAGCAGCAGGGCTATGTGCGCCAGATTCCGCCGCACAGCACCTACGAGTTGACCACACGCCTGTGGGAACTGGGCAGCCACGTCATTCGCCGCATGGATCTGGTGGCCGTAGCCCGGCCCGCGATGACCAGGCTGGCGGAGCAGACCGGCGAGACGGTGCATCTGTCCGTCCTCGACGATACCGACGTCATCTATCTCGACAAGATAGAAAGCGAGCATCACATTCGCGCCCACACCCGCGTCGGCCAGCGCGCACCGGCCTGGTCGGTCGCCACTGGCAAGGCCATGCTGGCACACAAGCCCGACAGCCATCTGGAACGCTTCGTGCCGCATTTCAAACCCTACACCGCGACATCCAGAGCCTCGCTTGAAGAGCTGAGAGAAGACGTGGCTTCCGCGCGCAGCAACGGCTACGCGATCGTTCTGCATGGCGAATGGCGCGAGGGCATAGCGGCCGTAGCCTGCGCCATTCTCGGACCATCCGGCGATCTCGTCGGAGCCATCGGCATGTCGGGGCCTGACTCGCGCATCAAGCGCAAGCAGCTCAAGGACTTTTCGCCCTATGTCGTCGAAGCCGCGCGCTCTATCGAGACCGCGCTGGGCCGCCCTAGACGGGGGTAAATTCTCAAGCCAGGCTGGACCAGCCGTTTGATGACGGAGAGCGGCGCCTTTCCCTTGCAATATTTGTCAAACTTATATGTGATTAGACGGCTGGAGCAACGGCGTCTGTCGACCGTCGATCTTGCTGCCGATCAAAAACAGATCCGCGCTGCGTCGTGGACAGAAATTTGCCTAAGGAGACCTCGATGAGCAGCGAATTGGTATTGTGGGAAAAGGATGAGCAGGACGCTTTCGTTACCCTGACGCTCAACCGTCCAGACAAGATGAACGCGATGAACCAGGCGCTGGGCGACGCGCTGGAGGCTGCCGTCAAGCGTGCCGTCGCCGATCCTGAAGTGCGTGCTGTGATCATCACCGGCGCGGGCCGCGCCTTTACCGCCGGCTTCGACCTCGGCGGCGAGGACTTCGAGATGAATGCCGAGCAGTGGCGCGAGGACATCGGCGCCAATATGCGTCGCATGCAGTTGCTGCACGATGCGCCGATCCCGATCATCGCAGCCGTCAACGGCTATGCGTTGGCCGGCGGTCTGGAATTGATGATGTGCTGCGACATGGTAATCGCAGCCGAAGACGCGATGCTCGGCGAGCCTGAAGTGCGGCACGTCTCCGCGCCGCCGACGCTGATGTTGCCCTGGACGGTGCCAATGGTGCATGCGCGCCGGCTGATGTACACCGGCGACCTCATCGACGGACGCGAGGCCGAGCGCATCCACCTCGTCAACAAGGCGGTGCCGCGCGACCAGCTCAAGGCGGAAAGCGAGAAGCTTGCCCGCAAATGCGCCCGCATGCCCGGTGCGGCGATCAAGTTCGCCAAGGCAGCCCTCAACCACCAGCAGGAAACGTCCGGGCTCAACAGCTCCTGGACCTACAACCGCGAAACCACCGCGATCCTGCACGCTTCCGAAGAAGGCAAGCACTGGATGGGCCTGCTCAAGGATCGTTCCCTCAAGGAGTTCCTCGACATCCGCGAAAAGCCGTTCAAGGATCTCGACTAGCCTTGTCGATACGGCCCCGACGCATCGTTTGTTTTCGGGGCCGTATATTGGCTACTCTGGAAAAGCTCTTTGTAAGCCTGTTCCAGCTTGGCATGTTCCGACCAAAAGTTGCGCGGCTTCTCGTTGGACAGGACATCAATGAGAATGCCGATATGCGCATGCCAGCCGGCGGAAACGCCAAGCAGCTGACCGCGACCGGACAGACGCCGATGCGTGACGACAAGGCGCGTATTGCCGTCCTCGGGCGACAGTTCGAACGTGACCTCCGAGGCGTTTTCCTCGACACCCCAGGTGAAGACCAACAGCTTGGTCGGCTCGCAGTGCAGAACCTTGCCTTGCAGCAAATGGTCGATGCCATCGGCTGACGTGACGGGCCGAGGCGCGTCTTCCGACAGGTTGTTGTTGCGGAATGTAAGCTCGATTTTTCCGCCTGCCATGAGGTCGAAAGGCCCTGCCGCGAGCCATTTGCTTCGCTTTTCGGACTCCGTCAGATAAGCCCAGACGCGATCGGCAGTGCCGGGCAAAAGGCGCTCGATCCTGACCGTCGCCGGGGCCGGCATGGTTCCGTAAGGCTCGGCGCCAACGCGCCGCCTGCTCGTGTCAATCATCGTATCCATGGCACTCATCCTTCCTTGGTTTCAGTTTCTTTGCGGTCATCCTCGCGCAAGAGGTCTTCGAGAATATCGAGGCTGTTGTTCCAGAAGCGCTCATAATGCCTGAGCCATGCATCGGCTTCGGCGAGACGTTCGGCCTGTAGGCGGCAGAGATGGGTTCGGCCCCTGATCATGCGTGTCACCAACCCCGCGCGCTCCAGCACCCGAACATGCTTCGATGCCCCCGCCAGCGTCATGCGGAACGGCGTTGCCAACTCTCCGATGGTTCTCTCCCGCTCGGCCAGATGACCGAGCATGGCCCGCCTCGTGGGGTCGGATAGAGCGTGAAAGACGGCGTCGAGATGTGCGGATTGTTCAACCATGTGGTTTAATATAACTGGAATTCTGCTATTGTAAACCGTTCGGTATAATTTCCTTCGACGACCGAACTGAAAGGAGCGCGGATATACACCCACGCGAGGCCTAAACAACTGATATCGAAGACTTTTACGAGTGGGTTTATCTCGTCGGTGCGTGGCCTTCGCCCGCTTGCAGAGCCTCGAAGCGCCGCTGGTGGTTGCGCAGATAGCGCGACTGCACGATCTGGCCCTTGTCGGACAATTCGCCCTGCGCGCGATCGGCAGGCTCGGATGCGACATCGAAACGGGCGATGCGCGTCGAACTCGAGCTGTTTGCCGCGTTCCATTCGCCGATGCGCTCGGCCAGTTTCTCCAAAAGGTCCACTGTATCGGCACTCTGTCGTGACGGAAACACCAGCGCGACCAGCCGCTCGCAGTTTTCGCCCGCCACGACGATGTCGTCGGCCAACGGAGCGCACTGAGCCAGAAGACCCGCGCGCAGCGGCCCTGTGCGGACCTTCACGCCACTGGACAGCTTAAAGTCTTCCGCCAGCCGCCCGTCAAAGGCGAAGACCGGTATGCCGTCGGCGCGAGAACGCAGGATTGCCGCGTCGCCCGTACGGTAGAAACCGTCCTCGTCAACGGGCAGCGCCACCCGTTTTCCACCGATCAGATAGCAGGGTGCGATGTTTGGCCCGGCTACGCGCAATTCCGTGCGGCCGTCCATTTCGGCGAGCCTGATGCGGTGGCCGGGGAGGGGATGGCCGAGTTCGCCGGGCCGTTCCAAGGGCGCGGGCGACAGGCAGATGGTCGAGGCAGCCTCGGTTGCGCCATAGCCGGACAGGATTTCGAACGTGCCCTGCGCATCGCGGAATTCTGCCAGCCTTCGCCACAGCTCCGCGTCGATGCCGGCACCGGCAAAGAAGATCGCCCTCAGCTTTTTGGTGAACGCCTGCGCGGCCTCCCCGTCGGTTTCCAGCCGGTCGAGCAGCAGGCGCAGGCCAAGCGGCACGCCGATATGCAGCGTCGGCTCGACCTCCTGCATCAGCGCGATGCTCGCCGCCATGGTCTTGGGGCCGGGTGCCGCATCGACATGCATTGTGCCGCCGTTCCAGATGATCTTGAAGATGTTGTCCAGCCCGCCGAAAACGTGATGCCAAGGCAGCCAGTCGACCAGAACCGGCGGCGCCTCCGTCAGGAACGGCCACAGAGCGGCGATGGCGGCCTGGTTGGATGAGATCATACCGCGCGTGATCGGCACGCCTTTGGGAGCGCCGGTGCTGCCCGACGTGAAGAACACCGCTGCCCAATCGTGGGGGGCGTGCGGGATGTCCCCGTCAAGCCCTTCGGCATTGGCTGCCAAAAGATCGGCAATGCTGATGGCAGACAGTGTATCGACCGCGACATGGCCTTGCGGCGCAACAAGCAGTTTTGGCGGCAGTGCTTCCAGCAGTGACTGCGCGGCCTCGTTGTCGCCGCCGTCGCGAAACGGAAACGGCGGCAGTGCGATATGCACGAAGCCGCCGGCGAGGCAGGCCAGCTTGAGCAGCAGCGCATCGATGCCGGCCGGTACCAGGCTCGCAACGGCATCGCCCTTGCACAGGCCATGGGCCTGTTCGAGTACCCGTCTCAGCTTGCGCGCGCCTGCCAGCGTCTCGCCATAGGTGAGCGAACGCCGCCCATTGGCCGATGGCTCTGTCAGCAGCGGACGATCTGGCACCGTGGCTGCCCACCCGACGAGCCGGTCGAAAATGTCGGGACGTTGGTCCGGCAAGGCAATGGAATTGCGCCAGACCACCCCGCCGCCCGGCAGGCTTTCTTCCACCAGCCGGCTGTCCGCGATGAAGCGCGCTTTGGGGCTGCTGTCTGGCATGGGCGATATCACTCCGGTGTCGCGGGTGGCGATATCACATCGCAAAAACGCTTGGCCACCCGCAACGGACCTCTCGCGGCAAAAACCCCGGTTACAGCACCCGCGACAAGAACTCCTGCGTGCGCGGCGACTGTGGGTTGGCAATCATCTCGCGCGGCGTACCGCGCTCCACCACCACGCCCTGGTCCATGAAGATCAGTTGGTCGCCGACCTCGCGCGCGAAACCGATCTCGTGCGTGACGACGACCATCGTCATGCCGCTTTCGGCAAGGTCGCGCATCACCTGCAACACCTCCCCGACAAGCTCGGGATCGAGCGCTGAGGTGGGCTCGTCGAACAGAAGCACCTTCGGGTTCATCGCCAGCGCACGCGCAATGGCAACGCGCTGCTGCTGCCCGCCGGAAAGCTGGCGCGGGTAGTTGTCTGCCTTGCCGCCGAGGCCGACGCGTTCGAGCAGGACATGCGCCTTCTCCGTCGCCTCGCGGCGCGACAGGCCCTTGACCATCATCGGCGCCTCGATCAGGTTTTCCAGCGCCGTCATATGCGAGAACAGGTTGAACGACTGGAACACCATGCCGATATCGGCGCGGCGCCTGCAGAGCAGGCTGTCCTTGACCTCGTAGAGCTTACCGTCGCGCAGATCATAGCCGACGAACTCGCCGTCGACCAGGAGCACCCCGCCATTGACCTCTTCGAGATGGTTGATGCAGCGCAGGAAGGTGCTTTTGCCGGAACCGGACGGTCCGATGATGCAGGCCACGGAGGCTTTGGGCACATCGATGTCGATGCTTTTCAGAACTTCCAGCGTGCCGAAGGATTTGCGCACGCCGCGCGCGAACACCATCGAATCGTCGGGCACGCCGAAGCGCACCTGGTTTATCGCTTTCGAATTCATGCCGGCCTCGCCATGCGTCCGATGCCGAACACGCGTTGCATCAACCGCCTTTTTGAAACGCCCTGTTGCTGGTCGCTGCGGCCATAATATTGTTCGATGTAATGCTGCCCGATCGACAGGATCGTCACCACGAAGAGATACCAGAAGGCCACCACGATCAGCAGCGGGATGGTCTCGAAGGTGCGGGCATAGATGCTCTGCGCCGCATAGAGCAGGTCGTCCACCGCGATGATGGTGACCAGCGAGGTGGTTTTGAGCAGATTGATGGTCTCATTGCCGGTGGGCGGCACGATGAAGCGCATCGCCTGCGGCAAGGTAATGCGGCGCAGCACCAGCCGCCGGTTCATGCCCAGGCTTCCCGCGGCCTCCGCCTGGCCGCCGGGAACCGACTTGATGCCGGCGCGCACGATCTCGGCCATATAGCCCGCCTCATGCAATGACAGCGCAATCACCGCCGCCACGAAAGGCGTCATGAAGTCGTTGGTCCGGAGCGAAAACAGCGTGCCGAGGAAGGGCAGGGTCAGCGATATCTCGCGCACCACCAGCGACAGGTTGAACCAGAAAATCAGCTGGATCAGCGCCGGAGCGCCACGGAAGAACCACACATAGGCGCCGGCAAATGCGTTGAGAATCTTACTCGGCGACAGACGCATGATGGCAACGATTGCGCCGATGATCACCGACAGCGTCATGATGATGACCGTCAGGAGCAAGGTCTGCCCGAGGCCGCGCATGATGGAGGGGTGGAATAGATATTTGCCCACCGTCGGCCAGTCGAAGGCCGGGTTCGTCGCCAACGCCTTGGCCACGATGTAAAACAGGACCAGCGTGATCGCGGTGCCGATCCAGAGCCCGTAATGGCGGATCGGCACGACGACGAGATCCTCGACCGGCGTTTGGGTTTCTGCCCTGCTCATGGAGCCGTCCTCGAAAAATTGGGCGGCAAGGCGTGAACCTTGCCGGCCAGTCGCATTATTTGCGGATCTTGTCGGCGGCGTCGACGACATAGGCCTCTTCGATCATGGCGCTGGTCATGCCGTATTTTTCCATGATCGCCTTGTAGGTGCCGTTCTTGATCAGTTCCTCGAGTGCGGCGCGCAGCATTTCGGCTGTCTCCTTGTCGCCCTTGGGGATCGCGATGCCGAGCGGCGCGACGTCATAGAGCCCAGGCACGACGACGAGCTGACCCTTGCTGGTCACCTCGAAATAGCCCGAGGCCGTCGCATCGTCGAGACGCGCATCGATGCGGTCGGACAGCACGGCCTGGATGATATCCTTGCCTTCGGGGAACACGCTCTTGGTCAGTTCCGGCAGGCCCTTGGTCTTGCATTCCTCATTGACGCGGTCGGCAATGAAATCCGACACCGCGCCGCCGATGACACCCAGGCGCTTGCCGCAGAGATTGTTCTCACCCTTGAAGGACTCAGCCTTGTCCGGCGTGGTCGAAGCGACGATGCCCGACTTGATGAACATGACGAAATCGACCTGTTTCAGCCGCTCTTCGGTCGCTGCGAAGGTTTCCCAGGCGACCTTGAAACGGCCGGCGGCGAGGCCGGGGATCATCGAGGGAAAGGGGATGCGGGTGACTTCGAACTCGGCGCCGAGCAGCTTGGCAGTTTCCTGGGCCAGTTCGATGTTGATGCCGACCGGTTTGCCGTCTTCGGCGATGAATTCAAACGGCGCATATTCCAGCGTGTTGGCGATGAGCAGCTTGCCGGTTTCCGCCACTTCAGGCGATTTTGGCAATTCCGCCGCATTGGCGATGCCCGCGCCGCCGAGAACGGCGGCTGTGGTGAGAGCGAACGCCGCGTGGCGCAGTTTGGATGTCAGATAGGTCAAGAGAGCCTCCTCATTGTTTGAAGTCATTTTCAATTTCCGCACCGGCATATCCATCCTGCCGATACGTGTTCCCGTGTCTGGTTCGATCCAGCCTCGCATTCCTAGCGCGCCGTGCGTCCGAACGGACGCTCTAGGCTATTGAATCTAGGCATCATGCCGAAGCGCGCATCGGCAGTTCCTGTCGCATTAGTTCCAGCAACGCATCGATATCGGCCGTGTCGCCGATGGAGATGCGCAGCCATTCAGGCAGGCCGTAATCCTCGTTCGAACGAATGACGTAGCCGCGCTTGGCGAGCCGAAGCACGGTCGCCGCCGCCCAGCCGGCGTCTGCGCCGGGCAATCTGGCAAAGGCGAAGTTCGCCTCGCTTGGGGCGACCTCGAAACCGAGCGCAATCAGCCCCTGTTCGAGATGGCGGCGGCCTTCGGCGGTGCGCTCACGCACGGTGGCGATGAAGTCCTGCTGCGCTATCGCCACGGTTGCTGCGGCCTGCGCCATGCCGTTGACGTTGCCAATGCCGCGCACATTGTTGAGGGCGGTGACGACAGCCGAATGGCCGTAGCCCCATCCGGCTCGGGCGGACGCCATGCCATAGGCCTTGGAGAAGGTGCGCGTGACCACGACATTGGGGTGGCGGTCGGCGATCGCGAAGGCTTCGGCGCCATCTGCGGGGTCGACATATTCTGCATAAGCGCAATCGAGCACAAGAACGATGTTGGACGGCAGCTCCCGCGCCAGCCGCGCAACCTCTTCCATTGGAACGGCAACGCCGGTCGGGTTGTTAGGATTGGCGAGGAAGACGACGCGCGTTGCCGGCGTCACCGCGGCGAGCAGCGCGTCGATGTCGACGGAAAAGTCCGGCCCGAGCGGCGATTCCACCGCCCTGGCGCCGATGCGGTAAGCGACGATGGCGAATTGCAGGAAGGAGTAGGCCGGAAACAGGATCTCGTCGCCAGCGCGTGCGTAGACGCGGCCGATGGCATCGAGCAACTCCTCCGAGCCGTTGCCGCAGACGATGCGGGCAGGATCGAGCCCGAACTGGCGGCCGATGGCCATGCGCATCGTGCTGCACGCCGGATCGGCATAGCGGTGCACGTCGGCAGCAGTGCGCTGCAGCGCGTCGACCACACCGGGGGCGGGTCCGAGCCAGCTTTCGTTGAGGCCGAGATTGACCACGCGCGCGGCACCGGACGTGTCGATCGACTTGACCACCGTCAGCGTCTTTGCGGAGAGATAGGGCACGGGCAATGACATCTTGGTCCTCGCAATCGTCAGCGGTAGGCAGGGCCGATCAGGATCTTGGTGTAGAGGGTCCGGAACCGCTTTCGTTCGGTGGGCGGTTCCTTGAAATGGGTGGTGTAGTAGCCGATCTGCTGGAAGTAGGTGACGCGGGCGCGGATCAGGCTTTCATCTCTGTCGTATCCTAAAGCTGCGAACGCCTTGACCAACAGTTCCATGCGGAAGTCGTCCTGGTCGCGAAGCTCACGCGCCACGGCTGCCGAACTGCGCGCCCAATCGCGTATGGCGAGGTCGAGTTTCGGGCTGAACGGGTCTTCACGGATCCAGACGCCGGTGACGGCATCGAAATAAGCCTGCCCGTCCGTCACCGTCTCGACCGCCAGAGCCCGGAACGGCGCGCAATTGCGTTGCCGCCACTCGATGAGAAGGCTGTTAAGCAAATCCTTCAGGTTCTTGAAATGAAAGTAGAAACTGCCGCGGGTAACTTTCAGCTGGCGCGACAGGTGGTCGATCTTGACGTTGGCAATGCCCTTGCGTTCCAGAGCGTAGATGGCCGCATCGATCCAGGCTTCGCGCGACAAGGTCTTGCGCGCTTCGCCGGAGCGGGCTTTCTGCTGGCTCTTGGGTTGCGCTTCGGCCATGACGTCAGGGCAGGTTGGCGAAACGATCGAGCATCAGGGCGAAGAACCCATCCGCATCGATCCGCCGCAACACGTTGCAGTTCTTGCGGCGACCGGTAACGTCCCACCAGTCAACCACCGTCATGCCTATCGTCTCGGGAGACATCAGTTCGATGGTCACGTTGCACTGCTTGCGTTCATAAAGATGCGGCGCCAGCAGATATCCGGTGACGCAGGCGTCGTGGATCGGCCGCGCCTCTGTGGGGAACTTGTGTGAGCCGTATTTGCGGTAGAAATCGGCCATGTTGGCGGCCTCGACGGCCGAGCGCGTACCCAGAGCACGCAACGACTGCAGCCATTCCGGAGTCATCTGCGCGGTGTAGGTGCAGTCGATGGAGGCCATCGTCACCGGCGCGCCCGAATCGAACACGACATGGGCGGCATGCGGATCGACCCAGATGTTGAATTCCGCCGCTGGCGTGGCGTTGCCGCCTTCGAAGAAACCGCCGCCCATCAGCACGACCTCGCGGATGCGGGGGATGATGCGCGGTTCCATCACCATGGCCATGCCGAGATTGGTCATCGGCCCAAGCGTGCAAACAGTCAGTTCGCCTTCGGGCGCCGTCATCAGCGCCTCGACCAGAAAATTCACCGCATGCATGTCCTGCAACGGTTTCGACGGCTCGGGCAGCACGCAGCCGTCGATGCCGGTGGGGCCGTGCACATATTCCGCCGTCTTCAACGGCTTGACCATCGGCCGCGAGCAGCCGGCATAGACGGGAATGTCGGTACGGCCTGCGAGCTCAACCAGTTGCTGGCAATTGCGCGCCGTCAGCGCCAGCGGGACATTGCCGCCGACCGCCGTCAGCGCGACCACTTCAAGCTCCGGCGAGCCGAGCGCGAACAGAATCGCAAACGCGTCGTCCTGGCCGGGATCGGTGTCGATGATGATCTTGCGCGGCGGCATTGTCTGTCGCAGTCCCCATGTTCGCTGTTTTGCCGGCTCGCGGGAAAAGCCAGGCTCTTTCTAAAAACCATACAGCACTGTATTGTATTTTCAAGGGGTCGCGAATCCCGTTTTATGGGTGTGGAGATGTGCGGATGGGACCTCCCGTCGATCCAGTGCCGGCTGCGGGGGGCATTCCTCAATCGGCCGATGTGGTCATCATCGGCGGTGGCATCATCGGCGTCAGCACGGCTTTGTTTCTAGCCCGGCGAGGCGTGTCCGTCGTGCTGTGCGAGAAGGGCCATGTCGCGGGCGAACAGTCCAGCCGCAATTGGGGGTGGTGCCGGCGCATGGGCCGCGACCCGCGCGAACTGCCGCTCGTCGTTGAGGCGCTGAAGCTGTGGGACGGCATGGAGCAGACGGTCGGCGAGGATGTCGGCTTCCGCCGTTCGGGCATCCTGTATCTCAGCGAAACCGACACCGACATAGCCCACAACCAGGATTGGCTGCGCCGTGCCGGCGATTTTGCCCTCGACAGCCGGATCATCGAAGGCAGGGAGCTGGCGGCGCTTCTGCCCGGTGGGCAGCGCGGCTACAAGGCAGCGCTCTACACGGAAAGCGACGGTCGTGCGGAACCGCAAAAGGCCGCACCAGCCATCGCCAAGGCAGCGCAACGCGCGGGCGCCAAAATCGTGCAGAACTGCGCGGTTCGCAGCATCGAACGGCAGGCCGGGCGGGTCAGCGGTGTCGTCACGGAGCAGGGCACCATCCGCGCGACGGCCGTGGTCATCGCGGGCGGTGCTTGGTCAAGCCGGTTGTGCGCCGATCTCGGCTTACGCATGCCGCAGCTGACGGTGCGCGCCTCGGTGATGCGCACAGCACCTGTCGAGGGCGGGCCGGACGGTGCGGCCTGGGCAAACGGCTACGCCTACAGAAAGAGGCTGGACGGCGGATACACCATCGCCGATGGCAGGACCAATTATCACGACATCGTTCCGGCGAGCTTCCGTTTCCTCGGCGATTTCCTGCCGCTGCTGAAAGGCAACTGGCGCGATGTCGGCCTGCGTTTTGGCACGCCGTTCCTGAACGGCCATGCCGGACTGCTGCCTGCGACCGGCGGCGAGCAGAGCGTCTATGAAGCCAACCGGACGCTCGACCCCGCGCCCGATGCCAAGCTTCTGCAGCGCGCCCGGTCGAACATGGAGGCAGTGTTTCCTTTCCTGAAAGGCGTTCCGCTCGTGCAGCGCTGGGCGGGCTATATCGATGCCACGCCCGACGCCGTTCCGGTCATCGCGCCGGTCGAATCGGTCCCCGGTCTTGTCATTTCAACGGGGTTTTCCGGCCATGGCTTCGGCATCGGGCCGGCCGCGGGCCGTCTTGTTGCCGATCTGGTGACGGGCGACACGCCTCTGGTCGATCCGAAACCGTTTCGCTACGAGCGTTTCATCGACGGGACCCGCCACAGGCCGACCACTGGCGTCTAGCTTGTCAGCAGTCGCGCGTGGATCTGTTTGGACGCGGCCTGCACGGTGATCTCGTAATGATCGGCCTGCAGCACATTGAGGATCTTGCTCGGCCGGTAGGCCACCGCATTGATGCCATCGGCAAGGCGAACGCTGTCGAACAGGATGCCGTCGTCGCCATCGGCGCGCACGGCTTCGCCGAAGCGCTGCGACGCTGTGTAATCCTTGGGATCGTAGACATTGGGCATATCAGCGCCGCGGATGTCGACAAAGCGCCCGGACAGGGTGGCGGTGTAGGTGCGGAAGGTCCGGCTCAGTTGAGCACTCCCGGTAGCTACCGCTTCGCGCCGCATATGGTGGGCGACCTCGACCATCGCCGTCTTCACCGTCGCAGCCGCGTACCAGGCGCCGAGGTCAGGCCCGTTGAAGCGGCTGCCGCCGGGGGCGACATGCAGGAAGGTCGCCATGACGATGCTCGAATTGGGCCGGCCATACACCCATTCGCTTTCCGGCAGCCGGTCGATCCGTTCGGAAACGAGCCGGTCGTTGGTCCAGCCGGCGAGTTCCATGACGGCTTGCAGGTCGGCTGCCGTGGCGACCGAATCGAACAGGCCGATGGGCGGAAAGCGCGACGGGATCAGCCGGTAGGCCGGCTGCGGGGCAGGCGACAGTTTCAAGAGACGATCAAATCCGCATCGGTATAGGGCGTAAAGCCCTCGTCTGCTTCGTTGGGCGGCATATAAAGACCGCCGCGCGCGGCATCGAGGAACCGGCGAACCGTCATCAGCCCATCCTGCGTGCCCGAGGTCACCAGCCGCAAGGGTTGCTGTCCGCCAAAGATCGTGGCGCCGTGTGGCGTTTTCAGCCAGTTCACGCCGGCAGCTTCGGTCGCATGCAACACGCCGAGCGCCTGATGAATGCCGAAGACAGCCGAAATGCGCAGCAGAACGTCCACGTCGAGCGTGACGTCACGATGTTCGCGCACCGCCTTGACCCAATTGTAATAGGTTGAGCGCGACGGCAGGCCGAGAATGAGCAGCCGCTGCTGTTCGTCCAGTCCCCATAGATCGGCGATGGCAAGAAAGGTTCGCAGGGCAGGGGCGCTCAGCCGACGCCGGTTGACGGCGGAAAAGCGCGAGGCGTCGAGAGTCGCGGGACCGCTCTCAATCTCTCGCAACGCTGCTGCTTGTCTGGTTGGCATCACCAACTCCATTCGTCCAAAAACAGAATATAGTCCAAATCTGGACTTTTGCAAGTTGGCCTAGAAGCAACTGGATGGTGTTGATCTGCAATGAAATAGAGGGAGGCTATTAACGTTCTGCCGCTGCTCGTTGTTCGCGTCGCCGTTCCAGCCATGCAGTTGCCTGCAACGCTGCCAGGACCACAACGGCGCCCACCACGATTCGCGGTTCGGGCACCTCGTCGAAGAACAGATAGCCGCTGACGGTGACCACGACAATCGAGAGATAACCGATGGGAGCGAGCACGCTGGCGTCGGCCATGCGGTATGCACGCAGGAAGCAGTATTGCCCCGCCTGCGCCAGAAAGCCGATGGCGAGCAGCGGGATCCAGTCCATAGCGGCAACCGGCTTCCAGACCCAAAGCGCGGGAACCGCTGTGATGGCGGCAAGGCCGACGGTGTAGAACACCATCATCACGGTGGTGTTTTCGTCGCGCAGCATGCGCGTCTGGATGATGGCGAGCGAGCCGAAGATGACCGTCGCAAAGACTGCGAGCAGACCAAGGTTCCACTCCACACCGCCGGGCGCGAGCATGAAAAGCACCCCGGCGAAAGCAAGCCCGGCACCGATCCAGCGCAGCCGCGTGACCGTTTCGCCCAGCATCAGCACCGCCATGGCCATGGTGATCAGCGGCCGCGAAAAGCTGATGGCGTTGACGACCACAAGCGGCAGCATGGTGTAGGCGAGGAACTGGCTGGTCAAGGCGATGGCGTTGCAGGAAATGCGCGAGATGTTCTGCCAGGGATGCTTGACCGCAAGCATGGCGCTGCGATGCCGCCAGATCAGCGGCAGGATGAACATCAGCCCGATCAGCGAACGGATGAAGACGAGTTGAAAGGCGGGATAGGTGATGCCCTGCGCCTTTACCAACGCCGTCATCCCACCCGACACCAGCACCATGTCGGCCAGCACCCACAACACGCCTTCACGGTTGGTTTTTTTGCGGTCGGGCGAGGCGGTCTCGGTCATGATGCTCCGCACACACCCCATGATGGCAGGGCTATCGCATTTGGTCTAAGCACTCCCTCACCGATTTGCTTCGCAAACCGCCTCTCCCCCTGCCCGGGGGAGAGGAACCGTTGCCTCGCAAGGCACATTCTTCGCAGAACGTGGGTTCCTCGCCCCCACAAGGTGGGGGAGAGATGCCGAGCGCAGCGAGGCGGTGAGGGGGAGTTGTGCCGCATGATAGCTCTCGCAACCTATGCCGGCTGGACCAGATTGGCCATCAGCCGGAAGGCGCCAGGCACAAGCTTGTCCAATTGATGATGCAGCACAAGGCTGGTGTGGGTATGCCGACCCTGGCCGATCCGGGCGGAGATCAGCGCTCCGGTCAAAGGCTGCTCGTTGGCGTCATGCATCGACAGCAACGGCAGATAGGCCTCGTCCCAGCGCGCCGCGAAATAAAGCCCGCGTTCCTTGTCCCAGCCGCTCCAGTCCTGCTCGCCGATGACATTCGGTCCGGTCAGCAGCGGATGGTCGGGTTCGAGCACCGTCACTTCCGAGTTCGGATCGGTCACGCGCCAGCGCAGCGAGGGCGAACCGATCTCCAGCCGGCGCGGCGGCGTTGCATTCGGGTTCCAGCCGTCGGACGGCCGATGATAAAGCGTCACGAGGTGCCCGCCATCCTCGACGAACCGATGCAGCCGTTCCGTCGCCGCCGCCAGATCCGGGCGGAGGCCGAACGCGAAGATGCCGACCACAACGGTGGAGAATTGCGACAGATCACCGGCCAGCATGCGCGCATCCATCTCGACCACGTCGAGACCCATGCGGGACAGCCAGAGACCCACACGGTCGGCGCCGCCGCCGACATAGCCGATGCGGGCGCCGTGCGGCAGCTTGAGATCCAGCGCTAGGACACGCAGCGTTTCGGGCTGGGTGTGGACGATGCGCCCGACATGCGGGTAGGCAATCGGTGTCAGACGAAACGCCGGGCGTCCGTCGATGGACGGTGTGACGACGGTCAAGCCGGGTGACAGAGCGTTTGGTGCCTTCAGCACCAGTCCACCGCCGTATTTCACCAGCGACCAGCCGTCGCCGGCGGATAGCGAGACATCAGCGGCACGTCCGCTGACGATCGAGCGGACCGGCCATTGCCGCACCGAGCCGTCGAGCGGAACGATCAAGGCTTCCGGCTCCATCGTGACGGAACTGGCGGGCAGGACGGCGAAGGGCTCCTCGAGGTCGAAATCGGCCTTCGCGGTATGGCCTTCGAACTCCGCCGCCAAGCGAATGAAGGCCGGACCGTTGCCGCCCAATGCGGACCAGGACGGGGTATAAAGCGGCGAGAAGGCGGCGTCATCCCCAGCCTGCAGTTCAAACATCCGACTGCTGGAGCCAATGCTCTCCGCCGATGCCGAAACACCTTCGGGAAGCACCGGTTCGGCCGAAACCACGATGTCTTCGGCACCCGGCGCAAGCGCGACGGTCAGTTCGGCTGTTTCTCCCGGCGCGATGACGGCGGGCGAAAGAACTGCCCGATCGAAGACGTCGGCAGTTTCGATCAGGGCGGCGTCGATTTCCCTGACCTTGCGCTCCAGCCGGTGGCCGTGCTGCGCCAGAAAGGTTTCCGGTGCTTCAGCAAGCGCGACGCCGACCTCGCGCGCGGCGCGCAACAAATGTGCAACGATCTGCTGCCGATGCGGGAAGGCGGCGATAGCCTGATCGATGGCTTCGCCAGCCGCCCTTAGCGCCGTGGTGAGGCCATAGGGAAGCGCGTCGTCATCGGCCAAAGCGGCGAGCGTCGCGGGCAACGCATCAAGCACGGAATTTTCATAGCGGGCTTCGCGCGGCGACAACAGCAAGTGCAGCGGCCATTGCGTCTCGGCTTCCGCCGGCCAGTGTCCCATGCCTTGCGAGGCGTGGTAATAGCGCGACCACTCGCCGATCCGGTCGTATTCCGCGCCGGTAGCAGGCTCCCGCCCGTTGACCGTGACGGTCACGGTCGCCTCAGGCGGGGGGACCTCATCGTCATAGGTACCGCCACCACCCGACCACGACGGCAGATAATATTTCGCCACCTGCCATGGCCTGAGGCCTTCCTTGGCATGCTCGGGAAACGCATCTGGGTCGGCGGCGAGAACGACGGCTTTTTCGGCAGCGCGCGTCATGGCCCGGTGGTGGCCGTGCTGGCCTGGCACGTCGAGAAAGGTCGGGATGACGATGTCCGGCCGTTCGGTACGATAGGCGCGTACCAGCCGCTCGACGGTGCGAACCTCGCCCCAACGGCGGAAGGTGGCGTCGCCATCCTTGGAAAACCCGAAATCATGCACCGGATCCTCCGGCCCATGGCCGAGCCAGGTGACGTCGATGTCCATGGTGCGGGCGGCTTCCTCCATTTCGCGGCTGCGCACCATGCCGAGCGCTCCGAACCGCTCAGGCCCGAGCGCGTTCTGGCCGCCTTCGCCGCGCGTCGAGCAGGCGACGATGACACGCATGCCGAGCCCGAGCCGAAACCAGGCCAACATCCCGCTCTGCTCGTCGTCGGGATGGGCGCCCGTGTTCATCATGGTCACGGTGGATTTGAGACGGCTGAGCGCCCGATGCAACCGGACGAGGGCGGGCGCAGCTCTTTGTTTCTCGATGCGCTGGCGAGCGGTCAGCATGGCAGTCTCCTCCGATGTTCAGGCAAGTGCTTCGGCCAGCGCGCCAGCCGATGTCTCGAGTTTGGGGGTCAGGGCCTCGTAGAGTGGCAGGGCCGCGGCGCCGAGGGCGGCGGTGAACTGGCCGGTCTGCCCCCGAATGACGCGGGGCAAGGCGCGGGTGCGGCGGCTCGCCACCGAGATCGGCAACTGCCCCATGCGCGCGATGATCTCGTCGATGATGGCATCGGGCAGGGTCCCGCCGAGGATAACGGTCTCAGGATCGAGAATGTTCTCGATCATCGCAATCATCGGCGACAAATAGCTGGCGGTCTCATTCATCCACTCCACCAGCACCGGGTTTCTTCCCCCATGCAGGGCAGAAAGGGCGTCGAGACCGCTGTCCTCAATGCCAGTTTCCGCGAGCCTCTCGCGCAAGGCATGCAGCGAAGCATAGCGCTCCAGGCAACCCTGCTGGCCGCAGGGGCAGGCCTTTCCGCGCGGGACGACGACGACATGGCCGATTTCGCCTGCATTGCCGAAAGCGCCGCGAAATGGCGCGCCGTTCTGGATCATCCCTAGGCCGAGACCGGCACCGAAATAGATCATCGAAAAGCTGGAGATGGCATGGCCCGCGCCGAAGAGGCGTTCGCCGACGGCTGCGGCGGTCGCGTCGTTCTCGACCATCACCGTCTCGCCGCAAGCCTCGCTGAGGAAAGTGGAAGCATCAATGCCAGCCCAGCCGGGCAGGGTGGTAGGGCCGACGGACGTCATGCCCTCGATCTCGAACGGGCCGGGCATCACGACGCCGACGCCCAGAAGCGTTGCTGGAAAGCCTGCCCTGACGGCATCGAGTTCAGCGCGCAGAAGACCCGCGACCTGCTCGGGACTGGTGTCGCTGACCGGCATGATGCGCCGTGATCGCTGGCGCCCTGAAAGATCTAGCACCGTGGAGACCATATGGTCAGATGCCATTTCGACGCCGAGCGTGACGGCGCCATCGGGGTTCACGGCGAACTGAATCGGCGGCTGGCCGCGTCCGGACCGCAGCCGCCCGGTTTCCATCAAAAGCTTATCGCCAACCAGTTCCTCGACGATGTTGGCAATGGCCTGCGCGGTCAAATGGGTGAGGCGGGCGATATGCATGCGGCCGAGCGACCCATGCCGCCGCACCACGTCGAGCACCACGCGCCGGTTGTGATCACGGCTGCGCTCCGGGTTCTTGCCCATGGCGATATGGCGTGTCTTGCTGCCGGGCTGGGAATTCATTCCACCGATCCTGCCTGCTTCGCGAAATTGATAACGCGGAAAATCGGAAGCGGGCAATAGATTAATTCAAGTAAATTATCTTATTGACAAAAGGCAGCCGGCAAGGAACCGTAGAGGCCAGGCTGCGGTTCTGCTGCAGGCCGTGACAGAGGCTTGGAGCGAATGGCTCATAAGATCTCTTCACGGAAGACAAGGGGCCACATTCGCCTCGTGCGGATGCGGACCATAAGGGGAAATCAATCGCCCTGGCCGGCGTGTCCGGCGGGCGCAAATGGAGGTTCACATGCGCAAGGCAACCTTGTTGGCTGGTCTGATTGCAGGCTTCAGCACGCTGGCACTCAATGCCGCCCAGGCGGTCGAAATCGAATATTGGCAATATGTCTTCGAAACCCGCGTCAAAGCGATGGACGAGCTGATCGCGAATTTCGAGAAGGCCAATCCCGACATCACCGTCAAGCACACCACGTTTCCCTATGCCGATTACCAGACGCGCGTAATCGCGGCGAAGATGGGCGGGCAGGGGCCTGACGTGATGCAGTTCTTTTATGGTTGGCTCGACAAGTTTGCCGCCGGCGAAATCCTGCAGCCCTTGCCGAAGGATGCCTTCCCCAACGACAAGATCGAGAGCGAATTCTTCCCCATCGTGAGCGCCGTCAAGCGCGGCGACGATTATTACGGCTTGCCGACGGCCGTGCGCTCGCTGGCTCTGTTCTACAACAAGAAGCTGTTCACCGATGCGGGCCTCGACCCCAACAACCCGCCCAAGACGCTGGACGAATATGTCGCCGCGGCTGAAAAGACCGTCAAGCGCGATAATGCCGGCAATATGACGGTGGCGGGCACCACGCTCGACATGGGCGGCCAGGACCACCAGTGGTGGCGCGAGGTTCTGATCCGCCAGAATGGCGGTGAGCCTTATAGGGACAACGACCGCAAGGTCGCCTACAACAGCGACGCCGGCAAGAAGGCGCTGAAATTCTACACAGACCTGCAGCTTGAAAAGAAGGTCGGTCAGGTCGGCTTCATGGATGAAGGCCAGGCGGCGTTCCGCGCCGGGATGGCTGCGATGACCATCGATGGCACGTTCCGCCTTGGTGCGTTCAAGTCCATCGAAGGCTTCGAATGGGGCGTGACAGAGCTTCCGGCCAATGCCGAGGGTGTTCGCTCCAACTATGCCAGCTACTTCGCCAATGGCATCAGCGCCAAGACCGAGGGCGAAAAGCTTGAGGCGTCCAAGAAGTTCCTCGCCTACATCTCCTCGCCGGAAGCGATGGACATCTGGCTGAAGACAGTGGGCGAACTGCCGGCGCGCCGTTCGGCAGCCCTGACGGAAGCCAATCTGGCCGATCCGATCTACGCGCCGTTCCTCAAAGGCCTGGAATATGCCCATACCACGCTGTTCGTGGACGAGCAGGCGCAGCGCCAGAACGCCATCGACATGGCGAACCGCGTTCTTCTGGAAGGCCAGTCGGTAGACGACTCGATCGCCCAGGCAGCCGAGGCCGAACAGGCGATCATCGACGAAGCGGCACAGTAAGCCGATGGCCACGACCGTGGACTTGGGAGGGGCGGCGCCAAGCCGCTCCCTCTGGCACCGCCTGCCGATGCGGACGAAGCGGCTGGTCTGGGTGTGGAGCTTCCTCGCCCTTCCCATCGTGTTCTACACGGTCATCCGTTTCTATCCCACGGTGGACGCCTTCTGGCTGTCCCTCACCAACTGGGATTTGCTCAAGCCGCCGAAATTCATCGGACTGGCGAACTACCAGAAGATGTTCGCCGACGCGCAGTTCTGGAAGGTGTTCCGCAACACCTTCGCCTATCTGATCGTCGGCACGCCGGTCAGCCTGCTGTTGTCTTTCGTCATCGCCTATTATCTCGATCGGGTCCGCGTCATGCACGGGCTGATCCGGGCGCTCTATTTCCTGCCGTTCCTGACGACGGCGGCTGCCATGGCATGGGTCTGGCGCTGGTTCTACCAGCCGGCACCGATCGGGGTGATCAACAACTTCCTCGGCACGCTGGGCATTCCGCAGCAGCCCTTCATACGTTCGGTCGACCAGGCGCTTCCCTCCATTATGGTCACCGCCATCTGGGCCGGTCTCGGCTTCCAGATCATCATCTTCATGGCCGGCCTGCGCGCGATCCCCAGCACCTATTACGAAGCCGCCCGCATTGACGGGCTCGGCGAATGGGCGATCCTGCGCAAGATCACGCTGCCGCTGCTCAAGCCAACCACGGTTTTCCTGGTGGTGTTCTCGTCCATCGGGTTCCTGCGCATCTTCGATCAGGTCTACAACATGACCACCAACGATCCCGGTGGGCCGCTCGGCTCGACCAAGCCGCTGGTGTTGCTGATCTATCAGACCGCGTTCAATTCCTATGCGATGGGATATGCCGCCGCCCAAACGGTGGTGCTGTTCACCATCCTCCTGTTCGTGTCGCTGCTGCAGCTCTGGATCCTGAGGGAAAAGAAATGACCGCCGCAACGCACACCACGCCTGCGCTGCCTTTTGGCGGCATCCGCCCCGGCCGCATCGTCGCCTGGACGCTGCTGTTCATCGGCGGGCTGATCATGGTCACGCCGCTGGCCTTCATGTTCTCGACGTCGCTGAAAACAGCGGGGCAAGTCTATGACCTCAGGCTGATCCCGCTAGCGCCCACGCTCAATAACTACATGGTGATCCTGGCTGACGGACGCTTCATGCGCTGGTTCCTGAACTCGATGATCGTGGCGGTCACGGTCACCGTCTCCAACGTGTTCTTCGACAGCCTGGTCGGCTACACGCTGGCGAAGTTCGAGTTTCGCGGCCGCTACTTCATCTTTCTCGCCATTCTCTCGACGCTGATGATCCCGACCGAGATGCTGGTCATTCCGTGGTATCTGATGTCGAGCAAGCTCGGCTGGATCGACAGCTATTGGGGCATCATGTTCCCCGGCATGATGACTGCCTTCGGCACCTTCCTGATGAAGCAGTTTTTCGAGGGCGTGCCCAACGATTTCCTCGAAGCCGCGCGCGTCGACGGTCTCAACGAGTTCCAGATCTGGTGGAAGGTGGCGATGCCGTTGGTCACGCCCGCGCTGTCGGCGCTCGCCATCTTCACCTTCCTCGGCAATTGGACTGCATTCTTCTGGCCGCTGATCGTGACAACGAGCAAGGAGCTCTACACGCTGCCGGTCGGCCTCTCCAGCTTCGCCGTCGAACAGTCGATCCAGTGGGAAATGATCATGACGGGTGCCGCACTCGCCACCATCCCCACGCTTCTCGTCTTCCTCCTGCTCCAGCGCTACATCGTCCGCGGCGTCATGCTGGCCGGGCTCAAGGGTTAAGAAATGTCACAGACCAATCCCACCCTATCGGACACATCGGTGTTCCCCGATCCGGTATACAAGGAGACCGTGCTGCGGCCGCTGTTCGACGGCGCCAAAAGCCACCATGTCGATGGATTTCGGCGCATCGACAGGGCGCATCTGGTGATGCTGGCGGAAGCCGGTATCGTCGAGCCCGAACAGGCCAAGGCAATAGCTGGGGCACTCGAGGCTATCGACCGCGAGGTCGACCCTGAAAAACTTGTCTACACCGGTGAGGTCGAGGATTTCTTCTTCCTGATCGAGAAGGAGCTCAAGGCGCGCATCGGCGTCGACGTCGCCGGCCGGCTTCATACGGCTCGGTCGCGCAACGACATCGACCACACGCTGTTCAAGCTGAGCCTGAAAGAGAAGATCGACACGCTGACGGCCAAGGCGCGCGCGCTGCTCGATGCCATGATTGAAGCGGCCGACCGCGAGAAAGGCACGCTGATCGTTGCCTACACCCACGGCCAGCCGGCGCAGCCGACGACGTTCGGGCATTATCTGGCAGCCGCTATCGAGGTGCTGATCCGCGACATCGAGCGCTTCGCGGAAGCCCGCAAGATCGTCGACCTGTCGCCGATGGGCGCGGCCGCGATCACCACATCCGGCTTTCCGATCCGTCGCGCGCGTGTCGCCGAACTGCTCGGCTTCTCCGCACCGTTGCGCAATTCCTATTCCTGCATCGCCGCCGTCGACTACACCACCGCAACCTATTCGGCAGTGTCGCTGATGTTCCTGCATCTCGGCCGGCTGATCCAGGATTTCCAGGTCTGGACCAGCTTCGAGGTTGGCCAGATCTACGTGCCGAATTCGCTGGTGCAGATTTCCTCGATCATGCCGCAGAAGCGCAATCCGGTTCCGGTGGAACATATGCGGCATCTGTCGAGCCAGACGGTGGGGCGCGCGCAGAGCGTGCTGACCATCATGCACAACACGCCCTTTACCGACATGAACGACAGCGAGGGCGAGACGCAAGGCATGGGCTATGAGGCTTTTGCCACGGCAGGCCGCGTGCTCGACTTGCTCGCCGCCTTCATCGCACAGATCAGCATCAATCCGGATCGCGTGGCTGACAACATTCGCCGCTCCTGCATCACCATCACCGAACTCGCGGATTCGCTGGTCAGGATCGAGGGTCTGTCGTTCCGCGAGGCGCATGAGATCGCGGCAACGGTGGCGAAAGCCGTCGTCGCTGCCAAGGGCGGGCTCGAAACGGACGGCTACGAGCCATTTCTGGTGGCGTTCAGGCATTCGACGGGACGCGACCCTTCTGTAAACCGCGAGACATTCGCGGAGATCGTTTCGCCCGAGCACTTCGTTGCGGTTCGCGCCCGGTATGGCGGGCCTGCGCCCGAACCCATGGCGGACGCGCTTGCGACCTATCGCGAGACGGCGAAGACCTTCGCTGAGACAGCACAGGCGCAGGCCACGCATGAGGCGAAAGCAGCGGCGGAACTCGCGCAGAAATTCCAGTCCCTGGTGGAGACACTCTGATGGCGACGATCGAACTGGAGAAGCTGGTTAAGCGCTACGGCAAGGTCGAGGCCGTGCGCGGCATCGACCTGGAGATTGCCGACGGTGAGTTCGTCGTGTTCGTCGGACCTTCCGGCTGTGGAAAATCGACGACGTTGCGCATGATCGCAGGCCTCGAGGACATTTCCGGCGGCACGCTCAAGATCGGCGGCGAGGTGGTCAACGAACGCGAGCCAAAGCAGCGCAACATCGCCATGGTGTTCCAGAACTATGCCATCTATCCGCATCTCAGCGTGCGCCAGAACATCGGCTTCGGGCTCTACACCTCCAAACTGAGCAAGACAGACAAGGATGCGCGCATCGAGGATGCAGCAGACGTACTTGGCCTCACGCCCTATCTCGACCGGCGGCCGGCAGCGCTTTCGGGCGGGCAACGTCAGCGTGTCGCCATTGGCAGGGCCATGGTGCGCGACCCCTCGGCCTTCCTTTTCGACGAGCCGCTGTCCAATCTCGACGCCCAGTTACGCGCGCAGATGCGCATCGAGATCAAACGCTTGCACCAGCGGCTGAAGACCACCATCGTCTATGTCACGCACGATCAGGTCGAGGCCATGACCATGGCCGACCGCATCGTGGTGATGAAGGATGGCCACATCCTGCAGACCGGCACACCGACTGACATCTACGAAAACCCGGTCGATGTGTTCACAGCGCGCTTCATCGGCAGCCCGTCGATGAACCTGATCAGGGGAAAGCGCGGGGAGGGCGGCGTTCAGCCGGACGCCAGTGGCGACATCCTGATCGGCGTCCGCCCGCATGACCTGCTCGTGGGCGATGACGGCGACGGCAGCGGCCTTAAGCTGAGCGGAACCGTCACCGCTGTCGAGCCGCTGGGACCGGAAACACTGGTCCACCTTGATATCGACGGAAATGCTGTTATTGCCACCGCACCGGCAAAACTGATCCCGGCGGCGGGAAGCACATTGTCCTGCCGCGCGGCCGCCGGGAACCTGTATCTTTTCGACGCCAAAAGCGAGCAGTCACTGGGTCGTTCATGAGTTCCGGAAGTGCCAAGCATCCGGCCGTGCTCAGCATCGGCCGGATTTACTGCGACCTGATTTTCACCGGCCTCGGCGCCTTGCCGCAGCCGGGCAGGGAGGTGTTTGCGCGCGATATGGACATGGCGGCGGGCGGCGGGGCTTTCATCGCCGCAGCGCATATCGCGCATGCGGGACGGCCCGTAGCATTGCTTGCGCGCCTGGGCACGGACCCGTTGTCTCTCGGTCTCCGATCCGAGCTAGAAGCCAGCGGTGTCGATCTGCGCTTTCTCGAACATGCGGCAGACGCTGGACCGCAGGTCACCGTCGCTTCGGTGATCGGCCACGACCGCGCCTTCCTGTCCCGCCGCGCCGGTACAGCGTTGCCTGCCACCCTGGATGCAGCTCTGACGTGGCCGGAAGCTGGCCACCTGCACATCGCCGAATATGCGACGCTGAACGAAATTCCTGACCTCGTGGGACAGGCAAAGGCGCATGGCCTGACCGTGTCGCTGGACCCGAGCTGGGACGAGACGCTGATCTACGACCCAGCATTTCTCGATCGCTGCAACGGCGTCGATCTGTTTCTGCCCAATCTTGAAGAGGCCCTTGCCATTACCGGCAAGACTGGCCCCGACACTGCGATTGCAGCACTCGCCGAAGCCTTTCCATTGGTGGCGCTCAAGGCAGGGCCGGACGGCGCATGGCTGGCGGCGTCGGGGAAGATATCTCAGCGCTCCGCGCCCGAAGTCCCGGTGGTCGACACGACCGGGGCGGGCGACGCCTTCAATGCGGGCTTCATCGATGCCTGGATGCGCGGCGAGAGCGACGATATCTGTCTGTCTGCCGGCATAAGCTTCGGCAGCGCCGCCGTGCAGGCGGCGGGGGGCGCGTCCATCCTGCGCGCTCCGCTGATGCGAGCAGGCGCGGCGGAGTAGGCGCAACGCGACTGCGAGAAAAGTTCCGCAGTGCAGCAAAAAAATTCGGAACTGTTTCCGGCCTGAGGGGTTTGCACTTTATGGCCACAATTCCCTCGCGGGATTTCGCGGCGGTGGCCATGCCGTTTTACGGCGCCGCAACCGAGGGACCGGACGGAGTATGAATACGCAACTGAGTGACTACACGCTTGTGTGGACGGTCTTGACCGTCAGCATTCTTCTCTCAACTTTAGCCGTCGGCAGCACCATCTTAATGTGGCGAAAGCGCGTCGGCCCGCAACCCATGCAAGTCATGGACTATCAGCCCGTGATGCGTGAAAGTGAAAAGAACGGACGCGACGTCAACGATACGTTGGTCGATTGGGGACCGGAGACACTTCAGAAAATTCTTGCCGACGAACTGCCCGACACGGAAGTCATCGTCGTGTCCAATCGCGAACCTTACATCCACGAAAAGACGCCCGATGGGGTCGTGCTGCGCAAGCCGGCGAGCGGGCTTGTGTCAGCGCTCGAGCCGATCACGCGCACCTGCGGCGGCACCTGGATTGCCCATGGTGGCGGTTCTGCTGACCGCGAAACCGTCGACCAGCAGGACCATGTGGCAGTGCCACCCGAAGATCCGACCTACACGCTGCGCCGGGTCTGGCTCAGCGAAGAGGAGCTGAAGGGCTATTATCTCGGCTTTGCCAATGAAGGCATGTGGCCGCTTTGCCATATCGCGTTTACGCGGCCGATCTTCCGTGCGGCCGACTGGGACGCCTATCAGGCTGTGAACCGTAAATTTGCAGATGCCGTCATTGCAGAAGCCAAGAGCGACCGGCCCATCGTGCTGGTGCAGGACTATCACTTCGCGCTTTTGCCGCGGCTGATCCGCGAACGGCTACCGAACGCGATCATCATCACCTTCTGGCATATACCGTGGCCGAATGCCGAGGTGTTCAGCATCTGCCCGTGGCGCGAGCAGATCCTGGACGGTTTGCTGGGAAGTTCGATCCTTGGATTCCACATCCAGCTTCACTGCAACAATTTCACAGAAAGCGTTGATCGCTTTTTAGAATCTCGTATCGACAGGGAAGGGGCCGCCATCTCCTACAAGGGCGGAACAACGCTGGTTCACGCCTATCCGATCTCGATCGAGTGGCCGAAGAAGCCGAAATTTATCACGACCGATCCAAGTCGGACATTACGTGACCGGCATGGAATTCCCGACGACGTCAAGATTGCCATTGGCGTAGAGCGGCTCGACTACACCAAGGGCGTGCTCGACCGGTTCCACGCGTTGGACGAGTTCTTCACGCAGCATTCCGACTGGATCGGCCGTCTGGTCTTCCTGCAGATCGCTGCGCCCAGCCGGTCGGATTTGCCAGCCTACAAGCTGTTGCACGAGGAGTGCCTGGCGTTGGTGGCAGAGATCAACGACCGCTATGGCACCGATGGCTATCAGCCCATCATCCTGCTGGACGAACACCACACGCAGGAAGAACTGGCCGAGCTTTATCGCGCCGCCGATATCTGTGTCGTGTCCAGCCTGCATGACGGCATGAACCTGGTCGCCAAGGAGTTCGTCGCATCGCGCGACGACGAGCGCGGCGTTCTGATCCTCTCGACCTTCGCTGGTGCCTCGCGCGAACTGCTTGAGGCACTGATCGTCAATCCGTTTGACCCATCGTCGATGGGCGAGGCGTTCTTCCACGCGCTGACCATGCCGGAAGGCGAGATGCGCGAGCGGATGCAGCGGATGCGCGAGGTGGTGCGCAGCAACAACGTGTTCCGCTGGGCCGGCTCGATGCTGGTCGATGCAGCACGCCTGCGCAAACGGGCGGCTCTGACGTCGGCCAGCGACAAGCACAAGCAGAACAACCGCTTCAGCGTTATGGCTTGAGCATACCCGCGTCATGAAATCGAGCGACACTGCCGACAAGGCGGTGTCGCTCGCACTCTCTATCTGGAAGGACCCATGGAATTGCTTGATCTGAAACCCGCCGAAATCGCTCTTTTCCTCGATATCGACGGCACGCTTCTCGAACACCAACCACACCCCGAGGGCGTGGTCATGGACGATGAACTGCGCGCCTTGATGCTCAAGGCTGACAAACGTCTCAATGGCGCCGTCGCTCTGGTCACGGGGAGGTCCATTGCCATGGTCGACCGGTTGTTCGGCGACATGGAGTTGCCAACCGCCGGTCTTTACGGGCTGGAACACCGGTTGGCGAAGCATGGCCCGGTGACGACAGCAGGCGAGCCTGAAGACCTGACGGCGGTCGCCGATCAACTGCAGGAGGAATTCCACACCACGCGTGGCATCTATTTCGAACGCAAGGGCGCGGTTCTGGCCATCCACACGCGTGCAGCGCCGCATTCGCTGCCGCAAGTCAAGGCGTCGTCGGAACGCGCGCTTAAGAAGCTCGGCGAAAAATACCGGCTGCTGGCCGGTCACGCGGGCGTCGAATTCCTTCCTCTCGATGCACTCAAGAGCGCTGCCATTCGGCGCTTCATGGAGTTGCCGACATTTGCCGGCCGGCGGCCGGTTTTCTTTGGTGACGATACTGCGGATGAAACCGGCTTCGAGTTCGTCAACGAACTTGGCGGTGTCTCGATCCGCGTACGTCCGGAAGGCCCGACCGCTGCGCAGCATACGCTGGAGACTGTCGCGGCCGCACGCCGATTCATCGCCGAACTCTTGGCGCGTTAGCCACATACCGAAGCAGCAGTAGTTTCTCTGCTTATGCCGCTATCTAATTGAATAGATTAAAATATTAAAAGTTCCATAACATATCTTATGCAACTGATGTGTGTAGTCGCAAAGTTAAAGTGTCCTGTTTCTGCAAAGTTGGAATGTCACACTCCCCGGGCCTGAACGATGCCTGGGAGATTGCAGATGGGACTGATAGCGATGAGCGAACGCGATCTTCAGCGGATCGAGGTTTTGTCGAGGGTGATTGCCGGTCGGATGACAATAGTCTCGGCGGCATATGTGCTGGATCTCAGCACACGGCAAGTCCGCCGGTTGTTGAACAGGATACAAACCGGCGGCGCAGCCTCGATCCGTCATAGGTCGATTGGCCGGCCGTCGAACAACCGGATCGGCGACGGGGTTCGCGATTATGCAATGACTCTGGTTCGCGAACGCTATGCGGATTTCGGGCCGACATTGGCGACGGAGAAGCTGGCCGAGCGCGATGGACTGCGTGTATCGCGTGAGACGGTGCGCAGTTGGATGGCTGATGCCGGCCTCTGGCTGTCGCGCAAGCAGCGGCGGACGTTTCATCAGCCGCGGTTGCGGCGAGAAGCCTATGGCGAACTGGTGCAGATCGACGGCTCGGAGCATCGCTGGTTCGAGGATCGCGGACCGTCTTGCTCGCTGCTGGTGTTTGTCGACGATGCGACCGGCAGGTTGATGCAGTTGCGCTTTGTGCGCTCGGAAAGTGCCTTCACCTACTTTGAGGCGCTCAAGCTCTATCTGCAGGCGCATGGTGCTCCCGTCGCTTTTTATTCCGACAGGCATTCGGTGTTTCGGGTGGCGAAGAAGGATGCCAAAGGCGGTCAGAGCGTGACCCAGTTCGGGCGTGCGCTTTGCGAGCTAAACATCGAGATTCTCTGTGCAAATTCGAGCCAGGCCAAGGGTCGGGTCGAGCGCATGAACCGGACGTTGCAGGATCGCCTGGTCAAGGAGCTCAGGCTTTCTGGCATCGACAGCATGGAGGCGGGCAATGCGTTCTTGTCAGGCTTCGTGGAGGACTACAACGCGCGCTTTGCGATCGTCCCTGCCCGTCCCGTCGATCTGCACCGGCCGCTGAATTTGGCGCCGGATCGGTTGACTGAGATCCTGTGCAAGCGCGAGCAGCGCTATGTCGGAGCGCAGCTGACGTTTTCGTTCGAACGCAAGCGGATCATGCTGGAGGAGACCGAGGTGACGCGTGGTCTGGTTGGCCGCTATGTCGAGACCTATGCCTATGCGGACGGTCGGCTGGATGTGCGATGGAAGGGACATTCCCTGCCCTATCAGGTATTCGACAAGGACCAGCGGGTGACGCATGCGGCGATCACCGAGAACAAGCGGTTGGGTGATGTCCTGGCGTATATCAGGGAGCGCCAGGACGAGCGCCCGGCGCCTGAGGTGAAGACCAACAGCGATAAGAATGGATACATCAAACGCGCTCGTGGACCCGGTCGTCGGAAAGACTTCACGAACGATCCGGTTGTGATTGCGCGGCGGCAGCAAGCACTGTCGCGACAGCAGGCTGCGGAGTGAGGCGTCTCAAAGCTAAAGCCGAAGAGGGTGTCAATCACCCGCCCCGATCTGATCTTGCAAGCGGGATCAGCCGCTCAGATCGGGGCAGGCGGACATTTCTACTTTGCAAACAGGCGGACATTCCAACTCCCACGCCACAATGTGTTGTAGCCGGATGGATTCTATTTTCAAATGCAACAGAGACATGATTGGCCACAGTTTCGGAAGGATGGAATGGCCCGCCCTTTTGTGCTCTAGAATCCATTCGCAGTCGGCACGGTTTGTCCTGAACTGTCGACCTGGAGGTGATGCATGGATGCCGGAGATGCAAAACGGGGTTATTCGCCGCTGCTCAAGCTTTTTCATTGGCTGATTGCCGCTTTGGTTCTGGCGATCTGGCCGCTCGGCCTGATGATCGGTTTCGTCAAGGACGATGTGAAGCTTGATTTTTATCTCGTCCATGAATCGCTCGGCTTTCTTGTCCTTTGGCTGATGCTCTTGCGCGTTGGCGTTCGGCTGACAAGCAAGGCGCCTCTCATCGATGGACCGCCGATAGAGCGCATTGCGGCACATACCGTCCATGGCTTGCTCTATGTTTTTCTGATCGTGATGCCGGTCACTGGTTTCCTCGCCACCAACGCGCATGGTTTTCCCCTCGTCTGGTTCGGTCTGGCGGAGGTTTGGAGCCCTATCGGCAAAAGCCCGGACATCGCCTGGACACTTTCGGCGATTCACGAGTGGAGCGCATGGATCATTCTGGCCCTCGTCGCGTTGCATGTCGGAGCGGCCGTGATGCACCACGTCGTACGGCGCGACGATACGCTTTATCGAATCCTTTAGGGCCGCGATGCGCACAATCGAGATGACCGATGCGACCTGGGACCGGCTGATGAGGCTGCGCAATGGCCGCTCTATCGATGCCGATACCGACGATGCCGCCTTGTCTCTCTATGGCCCCATTGCATCTGCGCGAGGCCGCTTCGTGCTTGCGCAGGTCGGGCAATCTCTCGATGGACGGGTGGCGACACCGGAAGGCGACGCTCGGGATATTTCAGGCCCCGAGGGCCTTGCTCATCTGCATCGATGCCGAGCGCTGGTCGAGGCCGTCATCGTCGGTGTTGGCACCGTCAAGGCGGACGATCCCAGGCTTTCCGTCAGAAAGGCAGTTGGACCAGACCCGGTAAGGGTCGTGGTCGACTGCGACGCCGAGCTTTCCGGCGATGAAGGCTTGTTTCGAGACGGGGGTGCGCCGGTCATTCTCTTGCAGAGCCGCGAAGCGCCGCGCAAAAATTATCCGGAATCCGAGGTCATCCGCCTGCCCCGACATGATTGCGGCCTCGATCCGAGAGATATGCTGGACGCTCTTGAGGAGCGTGGACTATCCAGAATTCTGGTGGAGGGCGGTGCCCGCACGATCGCCCGATTTGTCGATTTCGGCTTACTGGACAGACTTCACGTGTCGATAGCGCCTCTTATCATCGGCTCCGGCCCACAGGGCATCTCGCTTTCGCCCATTGAAAGTCTGTCCTCGGCCTACCGGCCGAAAACCGATGTCTACATGCTTGGCGGGGATGTTTTGTTCGATTGCCGGTTCGATCCGCAAAAGCGCTCAATCAGGCAGAGCGATCAAGTCGAGATGGCCGACCACGCATGAGCTTCCGGGCTTGGCGATAGCGTCGATGCGATAGCTCAGCCACTCTTCGATTTCTGCGGTCGACAACCATCCTATCTCCGTAAGAGGCCGCACGAAGCCACGCAGAAAGGCCTCCTGCATTGGTGCATGCCCCTGCCCCATCAGCCACGGGCTTTCAGCAACTTCGACACGAAAGCCAGTTTCTCCGAACAGGCTGCGGAGCATTGCAGTCGCATCAGGTCCGAGGGCTGCGCCAAGCCCTTTGTCCGAGCGCTGATGCAGATTGAAATCCTCCACCACAGTCCGATCGAGCGGGTGCGGCTCGGACCACTGCATGTGTCCGTCATAGGTAAGGGCGGCATAGAGCCCGCACCGCACATCCCGCAGCCGCGCGACGAACCGTCTGCAGAAGCTCTCCGAGCAGAGATCGAAGAAGGCTGAGGCAGTCACGACAGCAACACCTTGGAGCGGCAGGCCGTCGATATCGTTGAGATCGTGTCGATGAAACTTCACACGCTGCTGGGCGCCGATCTGACGCTCGGCCTCGGCAAGCAGTTCGGGATCGTAGTCGAGAAGTCGCCAGTCGATATCCTCAGGCAAAGCTTCGTGAAGACTCCGCCAGGTGGACCCGGTGCCGCAGCCGATATCGAGAAGCGCAGGCGGGCCTTTGACGGCAGTGAGATGACGCGAAAGCTTCGAGATGAGCATTGGGCTGCGTGCCGCCTGGTCTATCGGTTCGCGCAGCCCCAGCCAGTCCTTGTCGAAACCGCTCATGCGATATCCGCCAGCCTTGAGGCTATAATCTGGGCCGTGTCGTGCCAGCGCGGCAGACGTGTACCGGCCTCGAGTGCCGCGGCGGCGCGGCGGCTGTGTTCGGCAGGGTCGGTCAGCAGGCGTCTGAGTGCGCCGGCGAACGCTTCGACATCATCGATAGGCACCAAAAAACCGGCTTCAGCAGGCACTACCTCCGGCACCGCGCCTGCGGCGCAGGCGACAATCGGAACACCTTGCGACAGCGCTTCCGCAAAGACCATGCCGAACCCTTCGTAACGGGATGCCAGCGCAAAGACATCCGCGGATGCCAGGGCCGCGCGCGTGTCGATGGATTCTCCCGTCAGCGTGATCCGATGCTGAAGGCCGTGCGCCCTCACCCTTGCTTCCAGCGCTTTCGCGGTCGCCGGGTCGAGATCGCGACTGCCGATGATCCGGGCGTTCCATTCGATATCCTGGATCAGCTTGAGCGCGTCCAGCAACACGTCGTGGCCCTTGCGGGGAATCAGCGTGCCGATAGAGAGAATCAGCGGCGGATTGCCATTAAGGGATGCGCGGGGTGCTGGCTCGGTGCCTGGGATTGCCACCGTTATGGCTTCGGATGGGACGGCGTAATGCGCGGAGAGTTCGCGCGCCGTCATCGGAGATGTCACGATCACCAGTCGCGCAGCCTGCAAGGCCCGCTTCTCCCGCTCCCTCAGATCGGCCTGTTCCGCCTGAGACAGTCCTGTTTCCAAAGCCAGCGGGTGATGGACAAGAGCAACGATCTTCAGCCTGTCAGCCTCTTCGACTGCCCAGTTATCCAGAACACCGAAGGCCAACCCGTCGATGACGACGAGACTGCCGTCATCGAGTGCCGAAAGCCGCGCTTCCGCCTCGGCGCGTATAGTCTGTGGAGGCGCCGGAAAGCCGTCACCGAGGCCAAGCGGCGTTACCGCCCACCCCAGGTTCCTGAGACCGTCGATCACCTTGCGGTCATAGGCATAACCGCCTGTGTTCAGCTCAAGCTTCCCAGGATAGGCAAAGGTGAGGCCGCGCTTCAAAGATCGGCCTCGTACCAGCCACGCGCGGCGTGGGATTCATGCAGCATCACCTTGATCCTGCAGATACGATCGCTTCCCGAGCCAAGCTTCTTTTCCTCAACGGCGCGAGCGAGCTCGTCGAAAATATGCTTTGCAACAACTTCGGTCGTCGTGACTTTGCCGGCAAAAACAGCCACCTCGTCCAGGTTCTTGTAGTTGAGCGGCTTTAAAACGCTGGATAGCACTGACGTGGCAAGACCGATATCGACGGCAAGACCGTCATCGTCCAAATCTTTCGTGAAAAAGGCAGCGTCGACGACGAATGTCGCACCGTGCATGCCTTGGGCGGGACCGAAGACAGGGCGCGGCAGACTGTGGGCGATCATAATGTGATCACGGACTTCAACGGCAAACATGCAATCTCCTTTGGTGCCTTCAATAACGGATGCGGTGGCACAATGTATCCGCGCGGGCGAGAATGTCGGGATAATCGGTCTCAAGATCGGCGAAAGGCGTCTCGCCGGAGATCAGTGCATCAAGGCCCGGATCGGCCAGCAGGTCGAGCGCTTTGGCCAGCCGGCGAGCAAAGTCCCAGCGGGCTCGCCGTGCGGGCGGGATGGAGCCCACCTGCGAACCGACGATCGACAGTCTGCGCGAGTGGAACGCCCCTCCCAGGGGAATGGGGACCGAACTGTCGCCGTACCAACTCGCCTCGACGATGCGTGCTTCCTGACCAGCGTGGGACAGCGCCGCGGCGAGCGCGTCGGCTGAAGCGGTAGCGTTGATCATGACGTCGAATTCGCCTTCGAGCGCGTCTGGTTGAGCGAAAGCAATGTCCAGGCTGGTCGCCAAGTCCTGCCGTTTTTTTTGCGTATCCACCAGGATTGTATCGGTTCCCGGGATGCGGGCGGCAATATAGGCAACGAGAGCACCGACGACGCCAGCGCCGAAAACGGCGACCCTGTCGCCCGGCAGGACGCCGGCGTCCCACACGATGTTCAGAGCCGTTTCCATATTCGCGGCGAGAACGGCGCGAGCCGGTGGAACGTCAGGTGGCAACGGCGTCACCATCTCTGCCGCTACCACGAAGACGTCCTGATGCGGATGCAGGCAAAAGACTGTCTTGCCGGTGAACTCGGCAGGCCCTGCCTCAACGATACCGACTGCGGAATAGCCGTATTTGACCGGAAAGGAGAAATTCCCGCCCATATTGGGGCCGCGCATCCGTTCGGCCTCGCTGTCGGGGACTTTTCCGGCGAAAACGAGCTTCTCGGTGCCACGGCTGATGCCGCTGAACAGCGTTCGTACGACGACCTCATTCGCCGAGGGCTTCGGTAGAAGTTCGGTGCGTAACTGGCACGAGCCTGCCGCGGGAAACCACAGCGCCAGTGCGGATATCCCGTCCCTGCTCCGTGCCTCTGTCGGTAAAGGTATTTCCAACACGTTTCTCCCGTTGCCATCAATCTAGGCGCAAGCCAAGGAATTGGAATGGCTGATGATTTCCAGTGCTCAAATATGGTCGTTGCGTGGGCCTGGCGCCCCCCGCGCCTGCGTCACCTTTTGCCACGAAATCCTGCGCACAACTCCGTGAACGAACTCGAAAAAGCCAAGTCGGCGCAATAAGTTCAGTGGCTGCAAGGGGGAATCGGAATGGTCGTCGAACCGGATAGATGGGGCACGTCGCGAATGCGACCCAGGTCGATGCTCCGCGGCACTGCGGCACGGACGTTGTTGGTTCTCTATCTCATTGCTCTCTCAGCGTTCCTTCTCGCCGGAATTTCCTTTCCGCTGGAGTTCGGTGTCGGCAGCGCTGCTGCAATATCGTTGGCATTCATCTATGCAGTGGTTTTAAAGGCCCTACCGGGCGATGTGCAGGGGGGCTTCGGATACGCCAATACGATCACGGCTTTGCGCACCGCGATGGTCTGCTTCGTCGGAGCTGTCGTTTTTATCGCTGATGCCTTTGGCGGCAGTGATCAGCTTGCATGGTTGCTGGTTCTCGTAGCTTCCGTCGCTGTCGCTCTCGATGGCATAGACGGCTATCTCGCGCGCAGATTTGCTGAGGAAACCGGGTTTGGCGCACGTTTCGATATGGAAATCGACGCGCTCCTCATCCTGATCCTATCCGCGGCCGCGCTTATCCTGCAAAAGGCCGGCTGGTGGGTGCTGCTGATCGGGTTGATGCGATACATGTTCGTTGCCGCGCAGCATTTTTTTCCAAAGCTGCGCCGCGAGTTGTTGCCTTCTTTCAGAAGGAAGCTGGTCTGCGTCATCCAGATGGGGGTTCTCTGCCTAATCCTCGCGCCATGGATAGACCAGCCGTTTTCGAGCTTGCTGGCGGGCTTCGCACTGGCTGCGTTGACGTATTCTTTTGCAATGGACGTGCGTTTTCTGATGCACCTCCCGGGCAAAAAGCGATGAACCATTCAGGCTCTGCCGATACCGCCTCGCCAGGCAGCGAATGCCAACACACCAAGTCCTGGCAATGCGCCGGCAAGCGAGATGACGCCGTAGAGCAGGCTCGCCGAGAGCCCCTGCCCGGCCGTAAAACCGAGGATGGGCCACAGCGCCGCCGCCGCCGCTTCTCGCGTGCCCCAGCCGCCGATCGCGGATGGCACGAGCATTGCCAGCAGGCACAGCGGCACCACCGTTACGGCGGCTACCCACGGCAAGGGCGCGCCGACAGCACCGGAAGCGATGAAAAACGTCGTGACATAGCTGGCAACGACCACCGCACTGAGGCCGATCTGCACAAAGGCGGCGCCATCTTGCCAGAAGACAACAGCAAAATCGGGTTTCAGCGCGGCGAAACGAGCCGGCAGCGAGCCGCGCCACAACCAGGCCAGCAGAAGCGCTGCAACGACCATGGCAGCCACGCCCATAGCGGCGCCGAAGCCTTCGGGCATTTGCGGAGAGAGCAGCAAGGGCCAGGCGAGCAGGCTGAGAGCGGTCAGCGCGAAAAAAGCGAATTGGCCGGACAGTCGCTCGAAAACGACTGCTTGCGCAGGCCGCTTCCATCCCCCTTCCGTTTCGGTCCGGCCGCGATAGGCGCGCAGCGCATCGCCCGCCATGCCGCCGGGCAGCGTCTGGTTGAGCAGGCTCGCAATATAATATTCGCGGATCGCCAGGGAGAGCGACATCGTCTGGCCAAGCCGCGCTGCGGTGAAACGCCAGCGAACCGCCGACAGCACGATCTGCGCTTGGACCAACCCGAGGCCAAGAACGACATGGCCGGCCGACACGCTTTGGAAGGCTTCGAACACCCCGGCCGGCTCGATGAAGAGCACCAGGCCGATCACCACAGCGATGGAAGCAACGGCGGTGACGATCCTAAGCCCAGGCAATATCGAAACTTTCAACTGAGAGTGTGCGTAAGCCGTAAGGCATGCCGTAGCAGAGTTCGATTCCGTGCCGTGAAACCATATGCCTGATAAGACCGCCCCAACAGCCTCTCGGCAGACATGGCTGGCACTTATCCTCTTCCTGATGCTCGGTCTTCTGGCACTGGCCCTGCCGGATCATCCCGATGCCATAACGCCCCGCGCCTTCCTCCGATTGCCGCTCGAGCTTCCACTGATCATCTTCGTCCTGCTTTTGATGCCGCAGCGGCTGGCCCCGGCGGCGGCGGCCGTTCTGACCGCTGCCTTTCTGCTGACCCTCATCCTCAAGATCGCCGATATCGCCACCCAGGCAGCTTTTCAAAGGCCATTCAATCCTTATCTCGACGCCAAAATGGCATCTGACGGGTGGAACGTTCTCTCCGGCAGCATGGGCGCCGTTCAGGCGGGACTGGCATTCGGCGGAGCTCTGTTCCTCGTCGCGATGGTGACGGCGGGGTTGTTCTGGTCGCTGCGCAGCCTCGCGTTGACACCACGACCTGCACGGCGAAAACTGCGGGTGTTGTTCGGACTGGTCGCTACAGCTGGTAGCGTCATCCTTATTGCAGGTTTTTCGTTTGCAGATCGGGTTAACGCGCGGTCGGTGAACTATTTGTCGACGCGGCTCGATCTCATTTCCCGATCCATAGCCGACATCCGGGCTTTCGAGGAAGAGCTTGTGAAAGAGACGGGGCCGGCAAACGGCCAGGGCTTGTTCGGCGCAGTCGCCGGCCGCGATGTCGTCCTGATCTTCATCGAATCTTATGGCAGAAGCGCGGTCGAGGACCCCCGCTATGCCAAGACCACCCTTCCGCGTCTTCACTCCATCGAGCAGCGTTTGTCGGAAACCAGGCTGCATGCGGCAAGCGGCTGGCTGGGAGCTCCAACCGTGGGCGGGTTGAGTTGGCTGGCGCATGGCACCTTCCTGTCCGGCCTATGGATCGAAAACCAGGCCCGCTACGATCTCCTGATGCGAAGCAAGCGGCCGAGCCTCAATCGCCTGTTCTCGGCGGCGGGCTGGGAAAGTATCGCCATTATGCCGGCCATCACCATGGCATGGCCAGAGGCGGCGTATTACGGCTATGACCGTGTTTTTGCCGCCGCGGATCTTGGCTATCGCGGACAGCCTTTCAATTGGATAACCATGCCGGATCAGTACACGCTCTCGACCTTCGAGCGCGTTGCGCGATCGCCAAGCCGCGCAGCAGGAAAACCCGTCATGGCCGAGATAGCCTTGATTTCCAGCCATGCGCCGTGGACCCCGGTTCCCCAGCTCGTCGGCTGGGAAGATGTCGGCGACGGCACGATCTTCAATGCGCAGGCGGTCGCCGGTGACCCGCCCGCCGTGGTATGGTCCGATCCGGAGCGGGTGCGCCAGCACTATATCGCGACGATCGATTACTCGTTGTCCGCTGTCGGCGACTATATCACCCGCTTCGGCGGTGATGCGCTGTTCATCGTTGTCGGCGATCACCAGCCCGCCTCGATCATCACCGGGCCGAATGCCTCCCGCGACGTCCCGATCCATATCATCAGCAGGGAGAGCGAACTGATCCAACGTTTTCAGACAAACGGCTTCAGCGGAGGACTGCTGCCTCTGCGCGAGACCCGGGCAAGGCCGATGTCGGATATGCACGCCCTGCTGATCGATTTGCTCGCCAAACAGTAGCGTTCGCGGTCAGGTTACGGGCGTGATGGAATCTCGGTCCGGTCAGGCCAATTGTGGTTTTCATCCTCGGTCGTCCGGGCTCGCCCTTTCACGCCCTGGCTGAACAGACCGAGAAGTTCGGTGACAATGGCAAATGGCGCCGGCGGGGAATAGTGATAGCCCTGCCCCAGCTTGCAACCCATGGCGAGCAGCCGCTCGACCTGATCCTCCGAATCTATGCCTTCGGCGACAATCTTCATGCCGAGCTTCTCAGCGATATCGATGAGGGCGTTGACGATCGCCTGGCTGCCGCGATCGTTGCGCAGTTTCTGAACGAAGCTTTTGTCGATCTTGATGAGATCGACGGGAAACTCCAAAAGATGGGTCAATGACGCATAGCCGGTTCCAAAGTCGTCCAAAGCGACGATGATGCCTTTCTTACGCAGGTTTTCGACATATGTGGCCACTGTATTGTCGCCGGTGCCGCCCATGAAGACGGCTTCGTTAACTTCGAGCACGATATGCTTGAGCGGAACGTTCTGCTTGCCGAAGGCTGCTGCGATGCGGGTATCGAGGTCGCCGCGATGAAAGTCGGCGGTGGTCACATTGACACCGACATGTTGGAACGGAATTCCACGGTCGAGCCAAACGCGTAAATCCGCCGCGATACTGTCCAGCATCACATCCGTCAGCATCTGGGCGACCCGCGGCTCCCCGAATGCCTCGTGAAAATCGGCGGCTGCCATGATGCTGCCGTCGGCATTTCGCACCCGTGCAAGCGCTTCGAGGCCGACGATCTCCGCGGTCTCGAGCTTGACCAACGGCTGATAGAACGGAAGCACGCGCCCGTCGCGAAGCGCCTCTTCGACAAGCGCTATCGTGCTCAGTCGTCGTGTGATGGCGGTACGCATGCCGGCTTCGAAACGGACAAACCCGCCACGGCGGGTTGCCTTGCCATGATAAAGCGCGAAATCGGCGTTCTGGGAAACCATCTCCGCACTGACCGGCGGCTGACTGCGCACGCCGCCGACAGTCACATAGCAGCTCAGCGTATGGCCCTGAAAATCGACCGGTCGGTTGACAGCCTCCAGGATGATTGACGCACATTTCGCCATGTCTTCGTCGTTGTCGCATTTCGGAGCGAGCACGCCGAATTCGTCGCCGCCAAGTCTGTACGGCGAAAGAGAAGGTCCCAGCTTTTTCAGCCGGTCGCCGACCGCGCAGATCAGCGCATCACCCGCCGTGTGGCTGAGGGTGTCATTGGTGCCCTTGAGGTTGTTCAAATCGAGCAGAAGAAGCGTGAAAGGCGCAGTCCCCAGGCATAGCTGCTCGAGGTCTTTGTGAAAGGCGGCCCGATTCTGGAGCTTGGTAAGCGGATCGACATAGCCAAGCGCCAGCAGCTGCTTGCGTGTCTGTGCGTATTCGATGGCGATGGCGCAAAGTTGCGTGCAGCATGCGACCAGTTCACGTTCATAGCCGGATGGACCGCGATTGTTTCGGAAGTAGAACGCGAATGTGCCGATCACAGCGCCGCTGCCGGCGCAAATCGGGCTGGACCAGCAGGCTTTCATCGGCAGAAGCGCTATCAAATGGGAATAGTTCGCCCATCGCCGGTCAGTGCTCAGGTCAAGCGTGACGATGTCCTTGCCAAGATAGGCTGCCGTGCCGCATGCACCGACATCGTTTCCGATCTCGGTCCCATTCAATGCCTGGGTGTATTCGACCGGGAGATGGGGTGCGGCGAGCGTCTGGAGCTGCCGATTGTCGTCCAAAGCCAGGATCGAGCATGCGACGTCATCGTCCGCCAGCCATTCGACCTGATGGCAGATAAGCTCGGCAATTGCCTCCAATGTGGACCCAGCACCGATCATCCGGATGACCGTATTTTGCAAGATCCACAAAATATTGCGTATGCGTTCGTTAGATACCGTGGTCGGCATTGGCGATACTCGTGGAACGGACACGCATGTTTTTCTCCGAAAAAATGGCTACGTATCCGAAAACATTACAGTAGCTTTCATGTATAAACCCCAGGTTGTGCGACCAGGATTACAGCGTGATCTGCATATGCCAAGTCCGCACCTTGCTTTGTCGCACTTTCTGCACACTCGGGTCCAGATCATAAAGCGCGCTAAGCTTGACAATTTGCAAGACAAAACTCGGATTTCAACTATGTAAATCCGATGCAGCCAACATGCATCAGCCTGACGACCACTTTCCGTCACCGGTGTAAGGAAGATACCGAAAGCTGCACGATTATCGCGAGGATTTCCATTGGATATCGACAAACTCTACGAGACCTATGACGCTGTCGGGCTGGCCGAACTGGTAAATAGCGGTCAGGTCAAGGCCGACGAACTTCTGGACGAAGCGCTCAGGCGCGTGGACGCGCTCAATTCCGACCTGAACGCGGTAACCATGCTGCGGGAAGAGGTCGCTCGAAAGTCCATAATCGATGGTCTGCCGCAAGGCCCGCTGACAGGCGTGCCCTTTTTGCTGAAGGATCTCGGCGCGGAGGCCGTCGATTTTCCGAGCAATAACGGCTCACGCTTATTTGCAGACACGCATTACGCCCGAGATTCAGCCATCTACGCCCGCCTGAAGGCAGCGGGTCTCGTCACCTTCGGACGCACCACATCACCCGAGGGCGGGGTCGGCCCGGTGACGGAATCTGCCGTATATGGCGGACCGACCCGCAATCCGTGGAACCTCGACCGCACGCCCGGCGGCTCGTCGGGCGGCGCCGGTGCAGCTGTTTCCGCCGGCATCGTGCCCGCAGCGCACGGGTCGGACGGTGGCGGATCGGTGCGTATTCCGGCCTCGAGCTGCGGCCTGTTCGGCTTCAAGGCGACGCGTGCGCGACTGCCGGACGGCCCTTATGTCGGCGAAGGCTGGGCCGGCATGGCCATCGACGGATTTCTGACCCGATCGGTGCGCGATACCGCTGTACTGCTCGACGCCACGCAAGGCGCCGATCTCGGCGCTCCCTATGTCGCACCACCCTTGCAGGCGAGCTTCCGACAGGCCCTCGACCGGAACGACAAGCGTTTGCGCATCGGTTTCGCGACAACGTCGCTGACCGGTGAGGCAATCGACCCGGAATGCCGCATTGCCGTCGAACACACGGCCCGGCTGCTGGAGAGTATGGGTCATGATCTCGTGGAAGCGCTTCCGCAGGCCGACACAGCGGGCATGATGGCCGCCTGGACCAAGATCGTCGCCTGCGGCACGGCCCTTTCTGTCGATGGCGCCATACGGAAGCGCGGTCGTCCGCTGGCTGCGGACGACATAGAAGGCATTGCGCGCGGCGCCGTCGCCTATGCGCGCACCATCAGCGGCAGCGACTATCTCGAAGCGATCAACAAGGTGCATGCCTATGGCCGTGAGATGGCGGCGTTCTTCGACGGCTACGATGTTCTCTTGACCGCGACGCTGGCAGAACCACCGGCAAAAATCGGCCGCTTCGACCACAAGCCCGAAGATTATGTCGACTACCGCATGGGACCGGGACGTGTCTTCGCCTACTCGCCTTTCACCGCTGCGTTCAACGCCTCGGGACAGCCCGCAGCCTCGCTGCCGCTGCATTGGACGCACGATGGGTTGCCGGTCGGTATCCATCTCGCCGCTGCTTTCGGCAACGACGAATTGCTGATGGGCCTATGCGCGCGGCTGGAAGAGGCACAACCCTGGTTCGACCGGCGGCCGCCGTTGCGTTACACCCCGCGCTCGTAGGTGATCTGGCCGCCGCAAATGGTGGCTGCAACCTTGAGCCTGTCGATTTCGTCGGGCACGGTGGCTTCGATGTCGCCCGACAGGATGACGAGGTCGGCCAATGCGCCGGGCTTGAGCACCCCCTTTCGATCCTCTGCGAACTCCGCATAGGCGCCGTCGACGGTGAAGCCGGCAATCGCATCCTCCAGGCTCTGGCGTTCGTCGGGAGCGCCATCGAAGATTGGCGGACGCGTCATGGCCGTCTTGATGCCGAGCAGCGGATCGAGCGGCGCGACCGGCCAGTCGCTGGCGAAGACCAGCCTTGCGCCTGTCCGGCGGATGGTCTGCCATGCGTAGCCAAGCTGCAGCCGTTCGCGGCCGATCATCGACAGGATCGGCTCGGCCGGATAGACGCCGCCCGGCGCATGGGTTGGCTGCACCGACGCCATGACGCCCAGTTCGGCAAAGCGCGGAAGGTCCGATGGCGCCAACACCTCGATATGCTCAATGCGGTGGCGGCTGTCGCGACGGCCGTTGGCCCGTTGCGCGGCCTCATAGCCGTTGAGCGTCCGGTTCACGGCCTGATCGCCGATCGCATGCACGGCAATCTGCAGGCCGAGCCGGTCCGTCTCTATGCAGATAGCGTCGAATGCGTCCTGCTCGAAAAAGGACCAGCCGCGCTCGCCGGGCGAGCCGATGAAATCGGCGAACATGTGAGCCGATTTGGATTCGATCACGCCATCCATGAAAATCTTGACGAAATCGGCCTTCAACCGGTCGGAATGCCAGCGCCGCCGCATCTCTACGGCGTTCTGAAGGTCTGCCAGCTTCAGCCCCGGCATCATGCGGAATGGCACACGGCCGCGCACGATGAGGTCGCCCGCCTGCTCGATCTCGCCCAAGAGTTCGAGCTGGTAGAAATTGCCATCCATATTGTGAAAGCTGGTGATGCCGAGCGAGGCGCAGTACTTCAGCCCCTGCTTGATGATCTCCTTGTCGATTGCGCGCTGCGCGGCCGTCGGCGGCGTCGCGGGCTCGGCGCCCAGCAGGCCGAGCATTTCACGACCGCCCGTCGGCGTCAGGGCTGTAATCGGCGCAAAGCCCTCGAATTCGACCAACTCGCCTGTCGCAAGGCCGTCTGCACCCATCACAACTTCGCTACCCGGAGGTGTGGCGTACCCATGCAGGATCCCTGCGGCCTTCAACGCCGCCGTGTTCGCCCACATGGTATGGTGATCGCTGGCAAAGAAGGCCAGCGGGCGGTCCGGCAGGATGCGGTCGAGGATGTGCCGGGTGATCGGCTGATTGTCGCCGAACATGAAATAGGCAGCCTGCTCGGCGATCAGCACTTCTGTCTCCGGCTCCTGCGCCGCCCGTTTGCGGACCGCCGCTGCAATGGCATCGAAGCCATTCAAGCCGGAAAGTGATAGACTGTCGAGCTGCGCGGCACCTGTGAAAAGATGCATGTGACTTTCGATAAAGCCGGGCAGAACGGATGCGCCGCTGGCGTCGATTCGACGGGTCTGCGGCGATGCATAAGCCGAAATATCGGCGCGGCTGCCTATGGCGAGGATGGTTTCCCCCCTGAGCGCGACGGCCTCCGCGCGCGGCCGGCTGGGGTCCATTGTGATGACGTATGCGTTTTCGATGACGAGGTCGGCTGTCTGCATAAGAAATTCCCCTTTAGGCTATATTCATAGCGAGCCGCCTTGCCGGAAGCCAAGCCGTCAAATACGCTATCCATAATGAGAATGCGGCTGGGGTCGCCGCAGACGAGCATATGGGTGCAGCGCATGCCGGAGCCTACCGGTGCAGACGATAAACGCATCGCAATCGAGGCAAGGGGCATCGTCAAAGCCTTTGGCCAAGGGCCAAGCGCTCTTCGGGCGCTCGACAACGTCTCGGTCTCCATCAGGGAAAATGAGTTCTTCACCCTGCTAGGGCCGTCCGGCTGCGGCAAGACCACGCTGCTGCGGCTGATTGCAGGCTTCGAATATCCCACGGAAGGTGCCATCCTGCTCCATGGCGATGACATCGCCGGCCTGCCGCCCTTCAAGCGGCCGATCAATACCGTGTTCCAGAGTTACGCCCTCTTCCCGCATCTGACGGTGTGGGAAAACGTCGCTTTCGGACTGCAGATGCTGGGCAAGTCCAAGGCAGACATCGAAGCGCGCGTCGCTGTTATGCTCAAGCTCGTGCATATGGAAGAACTGGCCCAACGCCGCACCGACCAGATTTCCGGCGGTCAGGCCCAGCGCGTCGCTCTTGCCCGCGCATTGGCGCCAAGCCCGAAAGTGCTGCTGCTCGACGAACCGCTCTCGGCGCTGGACTACAAGCTTCGCAAGGAGATGCAGATCGAACTGAAGCGTATGCAGAACGAGACCGGCATCACCTTTGTCTTCGTCACGCACGATCAGGAAGAAGCACTGACCATGTCCGACCGCATCGCGGTCATGTCCAGGGGCAAGGTGCTGCAGGTCGGCTCGCCCTGGGATATTTACGACAAGCCCGCGGACCGCTTCGTGGCCGATTTCATCGGCGAGACGAATTTCCTCAAGGCGTCAGTTGTCAGTATCGAAAATGGCGTGGCACGTGTGATGCTGGCATCGGGCACGGAGATCGTGGCAACCATAGCCGAAGGCTTCCAGCCCCGGGACAGCGTCACCGTGGTCGTCAGGCCGGAACATGCTCGCGCCGTGCAGCAGGGAGGGCAACTCTCCGGCAGCATCGAAAACGTCGTCTATTTCGGCACCGACACGCATATCCATATCAAGCTCGACAGCGGCGAACTCTTCACCGTGCGGCAGCAGAATTCCCGCACGCAGTCTTGCGGCTTCAAGGTCGGCGACCGCGCCGGCGTCGAGATCGCGCCCGACGCTGCGCAAGTTCTGCGGGACTGACCATGGCAACCGCTGCAGAGACCGCCAGGCAGGGAGAGACCGAAACGATCCGCCGCCGCTGGCTGTTGTCGGCGCCCGCGCTGGTCATCATCTTCGTTGCCGCCGTCGGTCCGCTTTTCGTTATGCTGGCCTATTCATTCATGGCCAGGGGCGATTACGGCGACGTTAAGTTCGGCCAGTTCTCGCTCGACGGCTGGTTTTCCGTCTTCTTTCAGCGCGACATCTTCGATGACACGGTTACGCTGGCCGACGCGCATCTGTCGATCCTCTGGCGCTCCCTGCGATTGTCCCTGATCACGACAGTGCTGACGCTGATCCTGGGCTTTCCAACTGCCTATTTTATCGCGACCCGTCCGCGCCACACCCGCGAAATCTGGGTATTTCTCGTCACAATACCTTTCTGGACCAACCTTCTGATCCGCACCTTCGCCATGCAGCAGGTAATCCGCAACGAAGGCGTCATCAACACGCTGTTGCGGGCCTTGGGCATCATCGACCAGCCCTTGCAGATCATGTATACCGACTGGGCGATCCTCTTCGGCATGGTCTATGTCTACCTGCCGCTGATGGTGCTGCCGCTTTACGCCAGCATGGAAAAGCTCGACTTCCGCCTGATCGAGGCCGGCTACGACCTTTATGCCGGCCGTCTGAGCGTTCTGTGGCGCATCGTCATTCCGCTGGTGAAGCCAGGCGTCATCGCAGGCTCGATCCTCGTCTTCATTCCCTCGCTCGGCGCCTATGTCATTCCGCGCGTGCTGGGCGGCGGCAAGAATTTGATGCTGGGCAATCTGATCGAAATGCAGTTTGGCTCGGGTCGAAATTGGCCCTTGGGTGCTGCGATCTCCATCACCCTGATGGTGCTGGTGATGGTCGCGCTGCTGTTTTACGTCCGCAACGCTTCCAAATCGGGAGCGCAGCATGGCTAAACGGCATTTCGACATCAAGGCGCAGCCTGGTTTTGCCTTTCTGGCCATGTTCACCTTTGCCGCGCTCTATCTGCCCATCGCGACGCTGGTCGCCTATGCGTTCAATGCCAGCGATTCCGTTTCCATCTGGGGCGGATTCTCTTTGAAATGGTTCGTAGAGGCCTGGAACAACTCAGCCGTGCAGGACGCGGCATGGCGCTCGCTGGTCGTTGCCTTCTTCGCCGCCGCCATTGCCACGACGGCTGCCACCATGGCCGCGATAGCGACGACGCGGACGGAACCCTACCGTGGCCTCAGCTTCAAATATGCCTTCATCAACCAGCCGCTGATGGTCCCCGAAATCGTCACGGCGGTGGCCTTGCTGATCGTGTTTTCACGCATCAAGGTTTGGACGGGCTATTCGGGGCTCGGATACCTCATCATCGCCCATACCGCTTTCTGCATCCCCTTCGCCTATCTGCCGATCCGCGCGCGGCTGGAAAGCATGGATCTGACCCTGGAACGGGCGGCTGCCGATCTGTACGCCACGCCGTGGATGGCGTTTCGCCGAGTGACGCTGCCGCTGCTCCGCCCCGGCATCATCGCGGGCTTCATGCTCGCCTTCGTCATTTCGCTGGACGATGTGGTCATCACCGAATTCGTCAAGTCGGGCGGCCAGGATACCTTGCCGACCTACATGCTGGGGCAAATCCGGCGCACCGTCACGCCTGAGGTCAATGCCATCGCTACGGCGTTCCTGGCTCTATCGGTGGTGCTGGTTACCGCATTCTTCTTCATCAATCGCCAAAAGACCTGAACCATAAAAACCAACGGAGACGGAACATGAATTGGAAGACTGGGGCTGCGACCGCGGCCATGGCCATTCTGGCTTTCACCGGCAGCGCCGCTGCCGAAGGCGAGCTCAACATCTTCAATTGGGGCGACTACACCAACCCGGAACTGATCAAGAAGTTCGAGGCCGCGCACAACGTCAAGGTGACGGTGACCGACTACGATTCCAACGACACCGCGCTTGCCAAGGTGCGCGCCGGCGGACACGGCTTCGACATCGTCGTACCGTCCGCCAACTATGTGCCGATCTGGGTGAAGGAGGGTCTGTTGCTAGAGGCGCGGCCTGACCAGATGGAAAACTTCAAGAATGTCGATGAGCGTTGGGTCAACGTTCATTGGGATGAAGGCCGGCACTACACCGTGCCGTGGCAGTGGGGCCTTTCGGGCATCGGGGTCAACACCAAGGTTTATGGCGGGGACATCAACACCTCCGCCATCTTCCTCGACCCGCCTGCCGAATTGGTCGGCAAGATCAATGTCGAGCCTGAGATGACCGACGTACTCTTTGCCACGATCAAATATTTCGGCGGCGATTGGTGCACGGAAGACAAGGAATTGCTGAAGAAAGTCCGCGACAAGCTGCTCGAGGCAAAGCCGAAATGGTTGGCCATGGACTACAGCGTGACCGAAAAGCTGCCGGCAGGCGATTACGCCGCCGTCTATTACTGGAACGGTGCCATCCTGCGCTCGCGCATCAAGAATCCCGATATCAAGTTCGGTTATCCCAAGGAAGGCTATCCGCTCTTCATGGACAGCGTGGCGATCCTCAAGGACGCCAAGAACCCCGAAAACGCCAAACTGTTCATGAACTTCATCATGGATCCGGAGAACGCCGCGCTCATCTCGGCCTTCGCCAAATATTCGAACGGAATCAAGGGCTCCGATGCATTCCTGCCCGCCGACATGAAGGACGCTCCGGAACTTACGGCTCCTGCGGAATTCGAGAAAGCCGGTGAGTTCCTGACCACCTGTTCGCCTGAGACCAGCGCGCTCTACACCCGCATCTGGACCGACATCAATAAGTAAAAACGAGAAGAGGCGGGGCTATCGTCCCGCCTCTTTCAACCCCACGATGCCAGGCCGCGTCTAGTTCAGGCGCTTCCCTGTGCTGCCATCGAACAGGTGTATCCGATCCGGATCGCCGCGAACGTGGATCGCGTCTCCAACAGAGATCGGTTCGTCGCGCGGAAACTCCACCGTCAGCATCCGGCTGTGCCCAACCTCGACATATCCGTAGGTCTGACTGCCAAGCCGCTCGGCTACCGCCAGTTCGCCGCTGAACCAGGCGTCCTCGGGCGCGCAGCGCTTCAGATCCTCCGGCCTGATGCCGAAGGTGATGCTGCCGCTACCCGGCACACCGGTGCCGGCCGGGAGCGAAATGGTTCTGCCGAGAATGTCGAGTTCAACCCCTCCACCGCTCACCTCCGCGGGCAAGGTGTTCATCGTCGGGCTGCCGATGAAGCGCGCGACGAACAGGCTGGCCGGCTTGTGGTAGAGATCGAGCGGCTTGCCGATCTGCTCCACGACGCCGCTGTTCATGACGACGATGCGATCGGCAAGTGTCATGGCCTCGACCTGATCGTGGGTGACATACACCGTCGTCGCCTTCATCCGGTTGTGTAACTTGGCGATTTCCAGGCGCATCTCGACACGCAGCGCTGCATCGAGGTTGGAAAGCGGCTCATCGAACAGGAAGGCCGCCGGCTCGCGCACAATGGCGCGCCCCATGGCGACGCGCTGCCTCTGCCCTCCCGAAAGCTGGGCCGGGCGGCGATCCAGGAAATCCCGAATTTTCAGAATGTCGGCGGCATGGGCCACGCGCTTTTCGATTTCACTTTCGCTGCCGCCCCGCATTTTCAGCCCGAACGACATGTTTTCGCGCACGCTCATATGCGGATAAAGCGCGTAGTCCTGAAACACCATCGCGACATTGCGATCGGCAGGCGCGAGCAGGTTGACGGTGCGGCCGTCTATATCGAGTGTCCCGCCCGAAATCTCCTCCAGGCCTGCAATCATGCGCAGGAGCGTTGACTTACCGCAGCCGGAGGGGCCGACCAGAACCAGGAATTCCCCGCTCTCAATCTGGATGTCGACGTCGTGGATCACCCGCGTCGCGCCATAAGATTTCTGGATTTGTTTCAACTCAATGCCGGCCAAGTTTTCCTCCAGAGCAACGCATTTCGCGCTTGACGACAATTATCGATATCAATATCGATAATGATAACTGCTTTGATAAGCAACCGTGCGAGCGATTTCGATGTCATATTTTTCCGGCCGGCCGGGCACCTCGAAGCCCGCCAAGGCAACGACAGCGTTCAACGCTCTCAAGCGTGACATCATGCTGGGCACGCTTGCGCCTGGCACCGGCCTTATCGAGCTTGAACTCGCCGCGCATTTCCAATGCAGCCAGGGTACGGTGCGCGAGGCTTTGCTGCAGCTGCAGGAAGAAGGCCTTGTCCGCCGCCAGGGGCATCGCGGAACGCAAGTGTCCGAATGCACCGAGGATGAAGCCGTCGAAATGTTCCGGCTGCGGCAGCAGATCGAGGCCAGCGGTATCGTCAGGGTCATGCGCGCACCGAGCCGGAGTCTCCTTGCCGACCTCAACACGTTGCTCGATGAGATGCTGGTCGCAGCCGAGGCCGACGACGAATTGCAGCTCGCAGCGTTCGACAGGGACTTTCACCGCCGCATCTTCGAGGATGCGCAGCTTCCCGCGCTCGACCCGATCCTGCATCGGTGCCTGGTCCACAACCACCGTTTCAAGATATCCCGCAGCCCGATGGCGCGCGATCTGAAGGCGACCGCCTTGCGTCATCGCGGCATTATCGACGCCATTTCCGAGCGCGACGCGGCAAAGGCCGCGGCCTCGATGTATCGCCACATCGCCACCATTGTCGACTTCGGTCCCGAAGTGTTTCCGGACTTGAATCAATGAACGCGCCCCACGAACTGGATGGAACGCTGTCTGCCGAAATGGCCGAGCTGATGGATCGCGTGGCGCTCGAGACCGGACCGCTTCCCGATCCCACCACCTTGCCGCCGGCTGTCGGCCGGGCGCAAACCGCTCAAGCCAATCTGCGCTGGAGCGTCAACCTCCCGCCGATGCAGCACGAGAGCGAGGTCTGGGTCGAGGCCGACGACGCTTTGGCGTCCGCCCGATGCCGGGTCAGGATTTTGGTGCCGCACAACGCATCCAACGGAGCGGTGCTGTTCGTTCATGGCGGTGGATTTGCCTTTTGCTCGCCCGAAACCCATGAGCGCTGTGCGCGGGTTCTGGCAATTCAAACCGGCTTGCCGGTGCTTCTGCCAGACTACCGGCTCGCCCCTGAGCAGCCCTTCCCCGCGGGCTTGAAGGATGTCGTCGCGGTTCTCAGGGCAGCGTTCGATGCGTCCGCCGCCGTCGGCGTAACCAAAGGTCCGCTACTTGTTTCCGGCGATTCTGCCGGCGCCAATCTGGCGCTTGCCGCCATGCTGCACGAACAGGCCGCGTCCAAAACCCTGCCGGACGGCGCGCTGCTGTTTTACGGCAACTATGCCCATGTCTTCGACAGTCCCTCCTACCGGCGCTTCGCGGACGGGCCGGGCCTGACGCTTGGCAAGATGCAGCGCTACTGGGCTTGGTATCTGGCCGATCAGACTGTAGCCGACGACCCCCTCGCCTGCCCGTTGGCTGCCTCTGACGAGCAGTTGGCGGGGCTCCCGCCGCTGTATCTGGCGGCGGCCGCCGTCGATCCGCTTTTGTCGGACACGCTGCGGCTGCACGCACGGCTTCAGGCGATCGGACGCAACGACGAGCTTTCCGTGGTGTCAGGCGTGACCCACGGCTTCCTGCAGAACACCAACGAGCTTGCGGCAGCCAGGGAGGTTCTTGCCGCCGCAGGCCTGGCAGCGAAACGCATTACGAAACGTCGATAAATCGATAATCAACGGAGGAGAAAACCATGAAATTCCTGAAGACGCTCGCTCTCGGAGCAGCGATGGCCACCAGCCTCGCCTTTTCGGCCCAGGCTGAAACCGTGCGGTTCTGGTATCATTTCGACAATCCGGCCAATCCAATGGCCGATCTGGTCAAGAAATTCGAAGCGGCCAATCCAGGCATCACCATCGAAGCCGAGAATGTGCCGTGGAACAGCTACTACGACAATCTCTACACCTCCGTCGTCGGCGGCAATGCGCCGGACGCTGCGATGGTGAAGCTGTTCGCCCAGCCCCGCCTCACGGAGATGGGCGCGCTGGAGCCGATCGGCGAGCGCATCGACGCCTGGCCGGGCAAGGCCGATCTTCTCGACAACCTGCTGGAACTGAACAAGGCATCCGACGGCCAGCAATACTACCTGCCCATTCAATATGTCGTGCTTTACCTCTACTACCGCGCCGACCTGTTCCAGAATGCCGGCCTGCAGCCTCCCAAGACCTGCGAGGAATTCCGAGACGCGGCCATCAAGCTGACCAAGGCGCCCGAGACCTACGGCTTCGGCCTGCGCGGCGGCAAGGGCGGCTGGGACCAGTGGGGCACATTCGTGTTCTCCCAAGGCGCTGAACTGAAGCCCGACGGCCTGACCTCGCCGGAAGCAGTTGCAGCCAATCAGTGGGTGATCGACCTGTTCCAGAAGGACAAGGTCATCCCGCCATCCGCACCGAACGATGGCTTCCAGGAGATCATCGCGGCCTTCAAATCCGGCAAGACGGCCATGACCATCCACCATATCGGTTCGTCCAAGGATCTGGTCGCAGCCCTTGGCGACAAGGTCTCGGCGGTACCGGTGCCGAAATGCGGCAACGGCCAGTGGACGTCTTATGGCGACGAGTCGCTCGCCGTCTTCTCATCGTCCTCGGTGAAGGACGCTGCCTGGAAGTGGATTTCCTTCCTGGCCGAAGGCGAGAACAACGTCTCGTTCAACAGTGCAACCGGGCAGATGACTGTCACCAAGAGCGGCGCGGCCGATTGGAAGCTGCATGAACGCCGCTTCGTCGATGCCACGGTCGAGTCCCTGCCCTTCGCCAAAGTGCTGCCGCAAAACTCGGCGACGTCCGAATTCGTCAACACCGCGTGGCAGACCAACATGCAGCAGGCGCTGACTGGCCAGATCACCTCGCAGCAGATGATGGAACAACTGCAGACGCTGTTCGCGCAGTAATCCACCAACAGGTCCCGGCATCGATTGCCGGGACCTCCCTTCCCTGACCGCAGGATGATGGACATGTCGATCGCACCTTCGTCGCACGCCCGCGCCCGGCTGTTCTCGGGCTTTCGCCAAGACCAGCTGCTGCCTTACTGGCTGCTCGCACCGGCCGTCGTGGTCACGGTGGTGATCGTCTTCCTGCCCATGGTCCAGGCCGTCATAACCAGCTTCTACGATCTCGTGCTGTTCAGGCCCAATGCCAGCCGGTTCGTCGGTTTCGGCAACTACATCAAGCTGTTCAACGATCCGGTTTTCTGGACGGCTTTGTGGAACACGGTGATCTGGATCGGGCTTACGGTTCCGCTCCAGATGGCGCTCGGCTTGACGGCCGCGCTCCTTCTCAACCGCGAATTCCCCTGGCGTGGGCTTGCTCGAGCCCTCATCATCATTCCCTGGGCCTTGCCCAGCGTCGTCATCGCCTTGATGTGGCGCTGGATCTACGATCCGAACACCGGCGTGCTCAACGATATTCTGATCTATCTCACCATCGTCCAGAGCGCAGTGCCCTGGCTGGCCGATCCGAACGTAGCACTTTATGCAATTATAGCGACGCTCACCTGGCAGGGGTTTCCCTTCTTCGCGGTGATGATCCTCGCCGGTCTCCAGGGCATCCCCAGGAGCCAATACGAGGCTGCGTCCATCGACGGGGCGTCGACCTGGCGCCAGTTCGTCCACATCACGCTTCCAGGCATCGCACCGATCCTGGCGACGGCCGGATTGCTGCGCGTCATCTGGGTGGCGAATTCCATGGATGTCATCTTCGTGATGACAGGCGGTGGGCCGGGCTACGCCACGCATACCCTGCCACTCTACGCCTTCGTCAAGGCGCGCCAGAATCTCGACTTCGGCTATGGCACCGCCATCGCGGTGACCTTCACGCTGCTTCTCGGCGCCTTCGTCGCCCTCTATCTGGCCCGCACCATGCGCGAGGTTGAAAGATGATCAAGCCGACCAAGCTTCGCCGCATCCTGACGACGGACATTCCCGTCCTGCTCATCGTCCTGTTTGCCATGGCGCCCTTCGCCTGGATGGTGCTGACATCGCTGACCCCGACCGCCACACTGAGCGCAAGCGGGGTGTCGCTCTCGCCCGCCGGCTGGAGCCTCGACAACTATATCCGGTTGATCGAGCAGACATCCTTCCTGCGCAACATGCTCGACAGCCTCATCATCGCCGGCGGCACCGTCGTGCTCGGCCTGCTGGTCGCGGTGACCGCCGCCTATGCCTTCTCGCGGTTTCGCTTCGCCGGCCGAAAGCCGTTGATGCTGCAATTCCTGCTGATCAACATGTTCCCGGTCGTGCTGCTGATCCTGCCGCTCTTCGTGCTGATGCGGAAGTTCAACATTCTCGACACGCATTTCGCCCTGATCCTGGCCAATGCGACAGTGGCGATCCCCTTCGCCATATGGATGCTGACGAGCTATATCGGCGCCATACCCAAGAGCCTGGATGAGGCCGCCATGACCGATGGCTGCTCGCGGCTTGCGGCCCTGTGGCGGGTGGTGCTGCCGCTCACCATGCCCGGCATCATCTCCACCGGCATCTACATCTTTATCACCGCCTGGAATGAGTATCTTTACGCCCTGACGCTGGGCGGGCGGAATGTACGTCCTGTCACGGTGGCCATCCAGACGCTGATCGGCGAGTACCAGATCGAATGGGGACTGCTGGCCGCCGGCGCGGTGGTGGGCGCGCTTCCGGCGACCGTTCTGTTCCTGCTTGTCCAACGCCGCTTGATCGGCGGCCTTACCCAAGGTGCGGTAAAAGGCTGAATTTCGACCAATCCGAGCCCGGCCAGTCGCGGCTCCCAAACGAGGACTGATGATGAACCCTATAGGGTTGATTTCGATGCAATATGCGAGGCCTTTCACGGCCGAGCACTTTCCGCTGTTCAAGAAGATGCGCGAGCACGGCTTTGATTTCGTTGAGCTCCTGGTGCCTGAGCCGGGCGAACTGGATCTTGCCGAGACCAAACGCGCGCTGGACGATGCCGGCCTCGGCGTCGTGCTTGCCGCGCGCGTTAACCTGCAGCGCAACCTCGCATCGGCGGACAGCGAGGCGCATAAGGCAGGCATCGAATATCTCAAATACACGGTCGACTGCGCCGTCGGCCTGGGAGCCAGCATCGTCGGTGGGCCCTTGACCGGCAACCCGCTGGTTTTCGCCGGCCGCGCACCGCAGCCCGTGGACGAAACCGAACGCCTGGCGCGCAAGGAGCGCTGCGTGGCGGGCCTGCGCGAGGCGGGCGACTTTGCCGCCGATGCCAATGTCGTGCTCGCCGTCGAGCCGCTTAACCGCTTTGAAAGCGACGTCTTGTGCACGACCCAGCAGGCCATGGAACTGCTCGACGCCGTCGATCATCCCGCCGTGCAATTGATGCTGGACACCTTCCACATGCATATGGAGGAAAGCTCGCTAGCCGAAGCGATCCGACTGGGCGGCAGCCGGCTGGCGCATTTCCAGGCCAATGAAAATCATCGCGGTTTTCCCGGCACTGGCTCGACGGACTGGGTGGCTGTTTGCCGCGCGCTTCACGAGGTCGGTTATAAAGGCCCGATTTCGCTCGAACCGTTCCGCCGTGTCGACGACCGCTTCGGCGTGCCGTTCGCGCAATGGCGCCCGCCCCACGAAGACGAAAGCAACCGCCTGGCAGCGAGCAGCGCCTTCATGAAATCCCATCTGCTTCTGACGGAGTATCGTCGATGACCATCAAGATCGGCTGGATCGGCTGCGGCATTCACGCGACCCAGATGCTGCTGCCGCAGCTCGTGCGTCATGACGTCGAGATCGTCGCACTGTGCGATATCGATCCGAAGCGGCTCAAGGATGCCGGACGGCAGTTCGGAGTGACCAGGCTGACGACCGACGCGCAGGAACTGCTGTCGACCCCCGGCATCGATGCCGTCGGCATGGCCGTGGGGCCGGACCAGCATCTCGCCTTCGGCAAGGCAGCCCTTGAGCGCGGGCTTTCCGTGTTCATGGAAAAGCCGCCTTCGGGTTCAGCGGCGGGCGCACGCGAACTTCTCGCGGCGTCCGAGAAGGCGAAGAAACCCTTACTGCTTGGATTCATGAAGCGATATTCGATCGGCAATCGAATGGCTTCGAACATCGTCAAGTCCGGACGTTTCGGTGACGTGCTCGGTCTGACCGGCTACTACATGACCGCGCCGGGCTACTTCACCGGCAATGTCGACTACACCGGCTTCTTCCTGCACCACTGTGTTCATTACATGGACCTCGTTTCCTTCATGGTGTCGCCGGTGCGCAGCATCTCGGCGAAAAAGGTCGAGAAGACGCCCGGCCGTGTGCTGTTCCATGTCGGCTTCGAGTTCGAATGCGGCGCCATCGGCAACATCGCCATGGGCACGATCCAGTCGCGCGGCACCCCGGTGGAGCGCCTGGAACTGATGGGCGACCACCAGCGCATCGAGGTCGACGACGTTATCGAAATCCGCTGGCACCGCAACCCACCCTTCAAGATCGACGATCTCGGCGCAACGCTCGACGAGGCTGCCGATACCTTGACCTGGAAGCCGAATTTCACCGCGGCCGCCAATGAGGACCCCAAGGGTTATCATGCGCTGCTCAGCGACGTGGTTCCCGCGCTGATGGGCAAAACCACACCTGCCCCCAGCATCGCCGACGGTGTGGTGGCGATGGAACGGCTGGAGACGCTGCGCAAGGAACTGGCGCTGTAGACCGCCTTTAACTGAAGATCGCGACGCTGCCGCTTTGTCAGCGTCGCGATTTACCGAACACCGACCAGTCGGTCCGGCTCGTCAGCAGTTCGAGGCCCAGCGTTCCCAACCAGCTGTTGCCGCTGGGGTCGAGCGCGGGCGACCAGACGGCAATCGAAGCGCGATGCGGGGCAATCGCCAGGATACCGCCGCCGACGCCCGACTTGGCGGGCAGGCCGACGCGATAGGCAAAGTCGCCAGATCCGTCATACTGCCCGCACAGCATCATGATCGAGAGGATGCGGCGCGCTCGCCGGGCCGCCGAAAGCGAACGCTCGCTGCCATCGTCGGAGTCGTCATGCATTAGAAACCGACCCGCCTTGGCAAGACCTCGGCAATCCAGCGTGATGGCGCATTGGTGGACATAGGCGTCCATCACCTTCTCGACCGGATGCTTCAGATTGCCGTGGTGCCGTGCCATGAACATGAGCGACCGGTTGAGGTCGCCGCCCGTCCGGTCGCTCGCCATTACTTCCGCATGAAGATCGAGGGTCTCGTCATCGATCAATCGCTCCAAAAAGCGGACAACATGCCTATTGGGGCCTGCCCGCCCGCCGAGACCGACCAGAACGTCGCATATCACCAGAGCGCCGGCGTTGATGAAGGGGTTGCGCGGGATGCCCTTGTCTCGCTCGAGGTCGATGATCGAGTTGAACGGATCGCCTGACGGTTCGCGCCCGAGCCGGTCCCATAGCGCGTTGCCGAGCGCCTCAAGAGCGACCTCCAGCGCAAAGACTTTGGATATCGATTGGATGGGAAAGCCGATGCCGGCATTTCCGGCTGCGCTCATGTCCCCATCGCGCGTGAACACGGCGATACCGAACTGGTCGAAATCGGTCTTCCGCGGCGCTGCTTTGCCTTTCGCTTCCGCCGCCGCCACAGCCTCGTCATAGATGCCGGGCGCGCGTTTGCGAACCTCGGCCACGACATCGTCAAGAACAGCCTTCAGTTTGACGCCGTCCCGCTTCAGATCGTCCATGCACTTTTCCTGCTCTTCGCGGTTTGTCCAGACGAACAGATAGTCGCGTTCCGGAAGTTGGCAACGGCTTCGCAGCGCCGGGTGGATGACGCAAAGGGGGCCCCCAGCCGTCGGTCGACCACATAAATTTATTCGTTTTTGACCAATACGCGCAGTCGAATTGCTGTACTCTCCAGCAAAACACCGGGACAACCGGGCCAACCAGAAAGGTTTGGGGAATGAAATACGTCGTCGATACGATTGCCGGTCCCACAGGCGGCGATGCCTGGCAAGCCGCTGTGACCGAAGCCTATTTTCCGCTCGACACCGAGTACCAGAACCGCCGGGAGTTTTCCGGCGCACTGGAAATCTTTTCCCTGGGTCTCGTCAGCGTGTCGAAGATGCGATGCGATGCCGTCAGCTACCGCCGCCATCGCCGCCACTTCCTCAATGAGCGCGACGCCAGCCTTCTGATCACCATTCCCGAACTGTCGGAGGTAAATTTCTCGCAGGGCTCGCGCACCGTGAAATGCGCGCCGGGCGGCTTTCTGTTGGAGCGGGGCGATGCGCCTTATGAATTCTGGCACGGCAAGCCAAACGCGCTCTGGGTGCTGAAAGTGCCGTCGGCCAGCGTTCGCGCCCGGATCGGTTCGGCCGAACGGCTCAGCGCTCTGAGCTTCGACGCCACGCAGGGCGTCGCCGCCCTGTTCATCGATACGGTGCGCACCACCATCGGCCATATCGACAACATCGATGAAGCCGCTCGCGAAATGATGGGCCGGCACATTCTCGAAATGCTGTGCCTGTCGATCGTCAGCGACGAACGGGTGCTGGACAGCAACGTCTCCTCGATAAGGGCGGGCCATCTGCATCGCGCCGAGCAATATATCCGCGACAACTTGAAAAGCTGCGATCTTGGCCCGCAGGCGGTCGCCGACGCCTGCGGCATTTCCCTGCGTTACCTGCAGGTTCTTTTCCAGGACAGCAACCAGTCGATCAACAGCTTCATCCGGGATGCCCGGCTCGAACGCTGCTCCGAAGAGCTGATGACGGTGACCAACACCAGCAGTATTGCCGAGATCGCCTATCGCTGGGGCTTCGCCGACCAGTCCCAGTTCTGCAAGCACTATCGGACGCGGTTCGGTTGCTCGCCGACCGACACGCGTCGCCAAGCCGCCAGCCGGGCGAGCCGTGCCTCTCCATCGCGCGAGCGGCACTAGCGTCAAACCCGGGCGAATTCCCACCATGTGTTGCAACGCCATCCCGATAAGGGGCGGCGAGAGCCGGGCCATGCCCGCCGCAAAGGATATGTCATGAGCCGAACCAGAGTTGCCGTCGATGTCGGAGGAACCTTCACAGACATCTGCATCATGGATGAAGACACCGGCGTCATCCGCATCGAGAAGACTGCATCCACGCCCGACGACCCCATGCAGGCGATCATGAACGGCGTCGAGCAGGGCCGCATCGATCTCTCCGAAGTGACGATGTTCTCGCATGGCACAACGGTCGCCACCAATGCGCTGATCACCCGTCGCCTGCCGCGCACCGCCATGGTCTGCACCGAAGGCTTCCGCGACGTGGTGGAAATCCGCCGCGCCAACAAGGAAGACCTTTGGGACACCTATAAGGATGTCGCCAAGCCTTATATCCCTCGACGTGACCGGCTGACTGTCCGCGAGCGGATCGACGCGGAAGGCACGATCCTGGAAGTGCTGAACGAGGACGATGCGCGCCGCGTGGCAGAGGTGCTGAAGAAGCGCGAGGTCAAGTCCATCGCCGTCTGCTTCATGAACTCCTACGTCAACGGCGCCAACGAACGCCGCATGCGCGATATCCTCAAGGAGGTCATGCCGGACCTGCCGGTATCGATCTCCTCGGAGGTGATGCCGGAGATTTTCGAGCACGAACGCTTCTCGACGACGATGGCGAACGCGGTCTGCGCACCGGTCGTGGTCGATTACGTATCGCGTCTCGGCGACAAGCTTGCAGCGGCCGGCTACAAGCGCGATCTCTTGCTGCTGCATTCGGGCGGCGGCGTGATGACGCCCGCGAGCGTCAGGGATTTTTCCGCCCGCCTCGCCGGCTCGGGCATCGCCGCCGGCGCCATCGCCAGCCGCTTCATCGGCAATCTCTGCGGCTTCCCCAACTCGATCGGCTTCGACATGGGCGGAACGTCCACCGACGTCTCGCTTGCCTGGAACGGCGAGTCGCGCATCACCAAGGACTGGTACATCGAATTCGGCTACCCCATCCGCTTCCCGTCCATCGAGGTGCTGACCATCGGCGCGGGCGGCGGGTCGCTCGCCTGGCAGGACGAAGGCGGCAGCCTTCGCAACGGGCCGCAGTCGGCCGGCGCTTTTCCCGGTCCGGCCTGCTACAAGAACGACAACCGCACGGCGACGAACACGGATGCCAATGTGGTGCTCGGCCGCCTCGGCACCAGCCTGGCGGGCGGCAAGATCACGCTCGACCCTGCCCTTGCGGCGGAAGCTGTGCAGGAGACGGTGGCGGCACCCTTCGGCATGGAACTGCATCAGGCGGCGGAGGCCATCGTCGCGGTCGCCAATGCCAATATGGCCAATGCCGTTCGGCTGCTCTCCATCAGCCGCGGCTACGACCCGCGCGACTTCGCCCTTGTTGCCTTTGGCGGTGCCGGTGCGCTGCATGGTGCCGCGGTGGCCAGGGAACTGTCGATCCCGACGGTTATCGTGCCTCCCAATCCCGGCGTCACCTCCGCGCTCGGCTGCCTTCTCGTCGATGTCCAGCACGATTTCTCCGAAAGCTTTATGGCGGATGCCTCGACCGTCTCGCCCGAAGACATGCAGACGGCTTTTGTCCGCATGGAGGAGCAGGCTGTCGAGCGCCTCACCCATGAAGGCGTGGCGCAGGAAGACATGGCGCTGCAGCGCACGGTCGAGATGATGTATCAGGGCCAGTGGCGTTCGCTGGCAGTCTCGGCGCCTGCGAAGATCGAGCGGATCTGCTCGCTGATCGAAGCGTTCCATAACGAGCATGAGCGCGAGTTCAACTACCGCCGCGAGGAAGCGCCGGTCTCGATATTCCGTATCGCCGTCAAGGCTGTCGGCATCGTCCCGAAAGCGGAGATACCCAGGCACGAGGTCTCGCCGCATGAGCCCGAGCCGGTAGGACGCCGCAGTGTCTGGTTCGATGGCGTCTCGCATGACGCGGCGGTCTATGAGCGTGATCGTTTCACCGCCGGGGCTTCCTTCACTGGGCCTGCCATTGTCGAGCAATTCGATTCCACCACCGTGGTGCCGCCGGGAATGGCCGCGACCGTCGACGGTTTCCTGAACATCTTGATCACGACGAAAGGCTGAGGACATGACAAAGCTGATCGAAACCAGCCAGAGCCTCGACCCTGTAACCTTCGAGGTGTTGAAGAACTCCTTCATCACCACGGTCGACCAGATGGCCGAGCAGATGCTGCGCACCTGCTACTCCTTCGTCATCTACAACCGCGATTTCTCGAACGCTTTGCACGACGCCGACGGCAACTCCGTCGCCCAAGGCAACTACGATATCGCGGTCCATGTCGGCACGCTGCACAACACCTGCAAGGAGGTCATCCGCGTTTTCGAAGGCGACATGGCTCCCGGCGACGTCTATGCGATCAACGACCCCTATGCCGGCGGCACGCATTTCAGCGACGTGCGGCTGGTCAGGCCGATCTTCGATGAGGACAAGCTGATCGGCTTTTCCCAGTCGAACGGCCACTGGTCCGATCTCGGCGGTTCGGTGCCCGGCTCCTTCGACGTCACCGCCCGCGACATGTTCCGCGAGGGTCTGCGCATCACGCCGCTGCGCCTGTTCCAGCGCGGACGCTTCTGCTCCGATGTCGCCAACATGATCGCGGCCAACACGCGCGACCCGGCATCGATCATCGGCGACATCCATTCCCAGGCACAGGCGACCCAAGCCGCCGAGCGCGAAGTGCTGCGGCTGGTCAAGAAATACGGCCGCGATCAGGTGACGCGCGGCATGGAAGAGGTGCAGGACTATGTCGAGCGCGCCGTGCGCAAGCGTCTCTCCGAACTGCCTGATGGAACCTGGGAGACGGTCGATTATATCGACCGCGATCTCGGTGCAGGCGAAGGCATGATCCCGATCCGCATCAAGATGACGATCAAGGGCGATCAGATCCATTACGACTTCACCGGAAGCCATCACACCATTGCGTCGATGTATAATTCCGCGCCAGGCGCGACATTCTCGGCCGTGGTCGCCGGCATGAAGACCTTCTTCCCCGATTTGCCGCTCAACAGCGGGTTCTATCGCATGATCGAGGTGACCGCTCCCAAGAACAGCATCGTCAGCGCCGAGTGGCCGGTCGCGGTGACCGGATTCCTGATGCCGTTCGAAAAGATCATGAACTCGATCTTCGAGATGTGGTCGAAGATCATGCCCGAGCGGGCCATCGCCTGCGCCTTCAACCTGGAATATCTTCTGGCCGGTGGGCGCGACGCGCGTAAGCCGGAAAAGCCGATCTTCATGTTCTACGAATGGCTGCCTGGCGGCTGGGGCGGCCGCAACGGCAAGGATGGCGCGGATGTCACCACCGCCTGCTTCGGCACCGGTCTGATGTCGCAGCCCAACGAAGGCAACGAACGGGTGAATCCGACCCGCACCACCGAGTTCCAGATCAAGCAGGACTCGGCCGGTCCGGGCAAATGGCGGGGCGGCGTCGGCGTACAGAAGACCTCCTTGCTTCTGGAGGCTGAAGGCGCTGTCATGTCCTACATCTGCGACCGCGAGCGCGCGGTGGTCTGGGGCGTCGAGGGCGGCCTGCCCTCCATGCCGCATGGCTTGACCATGAAGCGCGCCGGAGAGGAGACGGACATCTGGCTCGGCTCGGTGTTCTCCGATTACCCCGTCCACACCGGCGACGAGTTCGCTCGTCCCACGGCCGGCGGCGGTGGCTTCGGCGACCCGCTGCAGCGCGATCCGGCCAAGGTGATGGAAGACGTCATCGACGACTATGTTTCGCTTGCCCGCGCCAAGACCGACTATGGCGTTGTGATCCGCGAGATCGACCGCGATCTGTGCCAGTACGAGATCGACGCTGATGCGACGGAAGCATGCCGCGCCGACATCCGGGCCAAGCGAAAGGATTGGGCGCGCACGGACCCAGGTGAGGTGGCGCGGAGATACAAGTCGGGCGAGATCGATTCACTTGATGCCGTTCGCCACTATGCGGTGATCCTCGATTGGGAGACAGGCGAGGTTCTTCCCAAGACGACCGAACAGTTCCGCGAAAGCTTCGAGAAACGCACGGTCGCGCACTGGGATTAACTGAAGGCAGAAGAGCGTCGCACAACATGCGGCGCTCACCGCCGTCGAAGCTATCTGTTTTTTCGATATAACAATCTAAGAACTACTATTTCACAGATGCCTTAGCTTAGAGCAACATTGCTCCAATGCCGCAAAAGACGGCAATCTTTAAAGGGGTAAAAATGGCGCAGAGCGTGGAGCGGTCATTCACCGTGGCCGGCAGCATCGACGAAGCATTGGCCGCCCGGCTGCAAGGCGCGGTTGTTCTTGCCGGTGGAACCTGGCTGCTGCGCGATCCACTGCGGGGTGTCGAACTGCCGGAAGCTGTCGTAGCAGTTCACCGCATACCATCCCTGTCCGAAGTGATCGTGGAGGCAGACCGAATTGTCATCGGCGCTGGGGTCACGCACGAGGCGCTTGGCAAAGCGCTACGCGGTATTGCCGGCTTCGAGGCCGTTGTCTGTGCTGCCGAAAGTGCGGCCAATCCCGGAATTCGAAGGGTTGCGACCATTGGCGGCAACCTTTGCAGCATCGACTTTCCCGCAGCCGATCTTGCCCCTGCCCTGCTTGCCTGCGGAGCGGCAGTTGAACTGGAGACGACCTCCGGCCCGAAACGCATCGACATCCCCAGCCTTCTGAACGATCGGCCGGGTTTGCTTGACCAATCCATTCTGACGAAAATCCTCTTGCGCCGCGACCTGATCGCCAGCGCCCACATCCGCTTGCCGCTCCGCAAGGCGGGCGACTACCCGGTCGCCATCGTCTCGCTTGCTTTGGACCAGGACCGTCGGTGCCGCATCGCCGTCGGCTCGGTGGAACCGGTGGCCCGCCGCTGGACTGTGCTCGAACAGGCGTTCGCAGCTGAGCCGGGCGGCTTCCCGCGCGTTCCGGAGCGCGCCGAAGCGCTCGCATCAGAACACAATGATTTTGATGGCCGCGACGGCACCGAAGCCGATGGATGGTACCGGCGGCAGGTTCTTCCCGTTCTGATCAAGCGCGGTGTGGCGGCACTGCTCGAGTCGGAGGGCCTGGCATGACTGTGACATTCCGGCTGAATGGCGAGGACTACCGCTTTCGCGACGATCCTATGACGCCGCTGATCGACATTCTGCGGCAGGAACGCTTCCTGACCGGCACGAAAGCTGTATGCCGCGAAGGTTTTTGCGGTGCCTGCACAGTGCATGTCGACGGCGACGCGGTGCCGTCCTGCCTCAAACCCGTGGGGTTGCTTGAGGGCTGCGAGGTCGTCACCATCGAAGGGCTGAGCGCGGGCAACCAAGTGCTCCATCCTTTGCAGGCGGCGTTCGAGGCCGCGGACGCGGTTCAGTGCGGCATGTGTTTTCCCGGCATGGTGATGAGCCTTTTGGCCTTCATGCGCGACAATCCCGATGCCAGCCGTGACGACATCAAGGCGGCGATGGTCGGCAACATCTGCCGCTGCACCGGCTACGAACGGATCGTCGACACCGTTGCCGACTGCCTTGCCCAACAGCGGCAGACCGCAAAAGTCGCGGGGGGCGCGGATGTCTGAAGCTTCCGTCACGGTCATGAACCTTCCCCGCCGCGACGCGCAGGACAAGCTGCGCGGGCGGACGAAATACACCAACGACCGCGCCCGCCCCGATATGCTGCACGCGGTGCTGCTGCGGTCGACCGTGCCGGCCGGACGCATCGTCCGGCTCGACGTGTCGCCGGCACTGGCCTGGCCCGGCGTCCGCGCGGTTGCGACCGGAGCCGACGCGCCGGGGCTCTATGGCATCGGCATTGCCGACCATCCGCTGATGGCCATCGACACGATCCGCTACCATGGCGAACCCATTGCCGTCGTCGCCGCCGAAACGGAGGAGCAGGCACGCGCGGCCCTTGCCGCGATCATCTTGGAGATCGAACCGCTCGCGCCGGTTCTCACCATGGCGGAAGCGCTCGAACCCGGCGCCCGGCTGATCCATGAAGACTGGCGTGGCTATGAGGTCATCACCGAAGGCGGCGCACGCGCCGGCAACATTGCCTGGGAAGCCAAGTCCAGCCGGGGCGATGTGGACGCAGCTTTCGCCCGCTCCGACGTCCGCATCGTGGAGAGCAGTTTCAGCGTCGGCCGGCAAAGCCACGTGCCGTTCGAGCCGCGTGTCGCCATCGGCTCCTGGGAAGACGGCCGCGCCCATATTCAGACCTCGACGCAGGTGCCCTGGACGGTGCGCAACGTCACAGGCCGCGTCATGCAATTGCCGCCCGGTCGCGTGCGCGTGACGGTACCTCCGGTCGGCGGCGGCTTCGGCCTGAAATTCGATGCCTCCATCGAGCCGATCACCGCACTTCTGGCGCGAATGACCGGCCGCCCGGTGATGCTGGAGAATACGAGGCAGGAGGAAATGGCAACCTGCCTCTGCCGCGAGAATGCGGAGATCCGGATCCGGTCGGCGGTGACGGCCGAGGGCGAGATCGTTGGCCGCGAGGCGGTCGTTCTGATGGATTGCGGCGCCTATGGCGGCGAGCAGGTGTTTCTCACCACGATGACCGCGCACACGCTGGGCGGCAATTACCGCGTCGGCGCGACCCGTCTGGTCAGTCGCGCGGTCTATACGAACACCCCTCCAAATGGTGCTTTCAGGGCCTGCAATGGCGTCTACAACACCTTCGCGCTGGAGCGGCACACCGACGAAATCTGCGATTTCCTGGGTTTGGACCCCATGGAATTCCGCAAAAAGAACGTCCTCGGAGATGGCGATTTCGGTCCCACGGGCCAGGTTTTCGAAGACGATGTGCTTGCCCCGATGCTCGACCGCATGGAAACACTGCGAGCCAAAACCGGCACCCTGGAAAGAAAGGCCGATGGACGGCTCTACGGAATGGCGACGACGGTCGGCACCTGGTTCGTCTTCACCGGGCCTTCGGCCGCCACCGTCAACCTGAATGCCGACGGCAGCGCAACGCTGGTCACTTCCGGCGTTGAAATCGGCTCCGGCACGATGATGCAATCCCTGCCCCAGATCGTGGCAGGACAGCTTGGCCTTGCGCCTCACCAGGTGATCGTGCGCGAGGCCGACACCGATGCCGCCGGCCTCGATGTCGGTGTCGGCGGAGGTCGCACCACTGTGTCCATAGGCGCTGCCAGCGTTGCGGCTTGTGCCGAGGTAAAGGAAAAGCTTCTGCGCGCGGCGGGCGAGATGCTGCAGACCAGGCCGGAAGACTTGGTGCTGCGAGACGGCCGGGCGGAAATCTCAGGCCGTCCCGGTTCGGGTGCTACGATCCCGGCCGTAGTCGCCCATGCGCAAGCCACCACCGGCCCGATCACCGGCAGCGGCGCCTTCACGGCCAAGAACACCCCGGCCATGGCGGGATGCGCCATGGGTCACTTCATCGATGCGCTCGATATCCCAGTCTTCGTGGTGCACGAGGCGGAGGTCGCGGTCGATCCCGATACCGGCCATGTCGAAGTTCTAGCCTACCGCGTGGTTCAGGATGTCGGCCGCGCGCTCAATCCCCGCGCCATCATGGGCCAGATTCAGGGCGGCGTCGTGCAAGGCCTGGGCTATGCCCTGCACGAGGAGGTGACGATCACCACCGATGGCCGCATCGCGCAGAACGATTTCGAGACCTACCGGCTGCCGCTGGCAGGCGACGTGGTTCCGGTCGCAGCCGACCTCTATGAAGGCGCGCCCTCGCTAGGCCCGTTGGGGGCCAAGGGTGCGGGCGAAGTGCCGATCCTGGCGGTGGGAGCTGCCATCGCCTGTGCGGTTTCGCGTGCCATCGGCAAGCCGGTACGGCAGCTGCCGTTAACGCCGCCGCGCGTTTTGGGCCTGTTGCACGACCGCGAGCCGCAGCCTGATTTTCCGCACATCGCGTCTGGCTGGGCGGCGAACACTTTGGGCTGAGGCTGGAGGAACAATGGTCACTTTGAATTGCGATATGGGCGAAAGCTTCGGCAACTGGCGCTTCGGCGACGATGCCGGCATCATGCCGCATATCGACTGCGCCAACATCGCCTGCGGCTTCCACGCGTCGGACCCATGGACCATGCTCAAGACCGTGCGGTTGGCCCTGGCGCATGGCGTCAAGGTCGGCGCGCACCCCTCCCTCCCCGACAAGGAGGGCTTCGGCCGGCGCGAAATGAAGCTGCAGCCGGAAGAACTGACCGCCGCCTTTCTCTACCAGATCGGCGCGCTGACCGGCATGCTGGCGGCCGAAGGGAGCGAACTCACCCATGTCAAACCGCATGGCATCGTCTATGGCATGGCCGCGCGCGACAAGGACACCGCCCTGGCCATTGCGGCTGCCGTCAAGCCTTTCGGGGTGCCGCTGTTCGGCATGGCCGGAACCCATCATGAGACAGCGGCGGCTGAGCTCGGCGTCGAGTTCGTCGGCGAGTTCTTTCCTGACTTGACCTATGCACCCGACGGCGGCCTGATCATTCCCCGAGTGCAATCGGCCATCGATCTCGGCCAAGCGGAAGAGCGCATCAGCCGCGCGCTGACACGCAACGAATTTGTCGCCACGGACGGCACGGTTCGCAAGGTCTCTTTCGGCACTGTCTGCATTCACTCCGATCCGCCCAATGCGCGCGACGTCGCCGCGCTGATGCGACAGATCATCGACAAACACGCTTAAGGACGGCAAAACAAAGACCGTCTCACTCGAATCCTCTGAGGACTTTCATGGAAGCGCTTTCCAACTCTCTCGCCGCCGCCGACATCGCCACCACGATGCACCCCTATACAAACCTGCGGCAGCACGAAAAGACCGGGCCGGTAGTCATCAGCCGTGGCGACGGTATCCGCGTCTATGACGAGCACGGCAAGGAGTATATCGAAGGCCTGGCCGGGCTCTGGTCGGTGGCAGTCGGCTTTTCGGAAAAGCGTTTAGCGGATGCGGCTTACCAGCAGATGCTCAAGCTGCCCTACTATCACACCTTCTCGTCCAAGGCGCATGAGCCGTCCATCCGGCTGGCCGAAAAGCTGGTCGAAATGACGCCCGAAAACCTGACGCGTGTGTTCTTCACCTCGTCGGGCTCCGAGGCCAACGACACCATCGTCAAGATGATGTGGTTCATGAACAACGCGCTCGGCCGGCCGAAAAAGAAGAAATTCCTCGCCCGCACCAAGGGCTATCACGGCATTACCGTTGCCTCGGGCAGCCTGACCGGCCTGCCGATCAACCATCGCGACTTCGACCTGCCCGCCATCCCCGTTCGCCATCTGACCTGCCCGCACTTCTATCGTTTCGGCGCGGAAGGCGAGGATGAAGCGGCGTTCACCGCGCGCCTGCTGGCAGAGCTGGAATCCGTCATCGCAGAGGAAGGCGCGGATACCATCGCCGCTTTCATCGGCGAGCCGCTAATCGCCGCCGGCGGCGTCCTGCCCCCTCCGGCCGGCTATTGGGAAGGCGTCGAAAAAATCTGCCGCGCAAACGACATCGTGCTGATCGCCGACGAGGTGATCTGCGGGTTCGGCCGTCTCGGCACGCCGTTCGGCTGCCAGAAATACGGCTTCACGCCTGACATCATGACGCTGTCCAAGCAGATCACCTCATCCTACATGCCGCTGGCCGCTGTCGTGTTTTCGGAGGCGATCTACCAGGCAATCGCCGACAATACGGCGACCATCGGCAATTTCGGCCATGGCTTCACGGCTTCGGGTCACCCGGTGGCAACCGCCGTGGGCCTTGAAAACCTCGCCATCATCGAAGAGCGCGATCTGATCGGCAATGCGGCACGGCTCGAGGCATCGTTCCAGGCGGGCATTCGCTCCTTCTCAGACCATCCGCTGGTGGGCGAAGCACGTGGCACGGGTCTCATCGGCGCGGTCGAGTTGGTGGCCGACAAGGCGACGAAGCGGCCTTTCGCCAAGGCCGGCCGCGCGGGCGCCATCGCCAACGTCATCGGACATGAGGAAGGCCTGATCTTCCGCTCCATTGGCGACCAGCTGGCGCTGTGCCCACCGATGATCGCCACCGAGGACGACGTGAAGGAGATCATGACGCGCATGGCACGGACGCTCGAGCGTTTGACAGGCGCCGTGGCACAGGAGGGATTGGAATGACCCGCGCAAAGGCCGAACCCGTCACCCATATCGACGACGACCGTTTCCGGGTTACCGAATGGCGGTTCGCCGCCGGCGCGGAAACCGGCTGGCATATCCATGGCCATGACTACGTCATCGTGCCGTTGACCGACGGCACGCTCGGTCTCGAAGGCCCCGACGGCGCGCAGTCGCAGGCGACCCTCACCCAAGGCGTGCCATACTCCCGGCGCACGGGTGTTGCCCACAACGTTATCAACGCCGGGGAAGCGCCGCTGTCCTTCCTGGAGGTCGAAGTGGTGGAGGGTGGCGACCGCACGGCCCGCCGCCTTGCCGTTCTCGACCGCTTCCTCGCGGCCTGGAATGCCCGCGACGTGGACGAGCTCATGCAATGCATGGCTGAGGATTGCGCCTTCCATGGTTCTGCCGGACCCGAGGCCGAGGGACGCAGGCATTTCGGGCGAGAGGCGGTACGCGCTGCCTACGCAGCGCTGTTCGAAGCTTTCCCGCAAGCGGCATGGACCAAGGGCCGCCACGTCGTCACCGGCGACACCGGCCTCTCTTCCTGGCGTTTCGTGGGCACCAGCAAGGCCGGACAAACGGTTGATGTCGATGGTTGCGATATCTTCACCTTCTCAGGCGACCTGATTGCGCTCAAGGATTCCTATCGCAAGTCGCGTGGGTAGCGACCATTCAATTCACGATGAAAGGCGGGCACCGTCGGCCTTTCATCGTGAAAAATGAGGGTGTTCCTAACGTTTCTTCTCGAATGCGGCGACTTGGAAGGCTGCCGTCTGCTTGTAAGTCACGAGGTTCATGTTTTTTTGAAACGTCTTGAAAGCCTGCCGTTGGGCGATACGCGGCAGGATGGCAGCGTCGTCGAAATCTCTGATATGATGCAGCACCACCAATCGCCCGCCTGGGGCCAACGAACGGTACAGCTTGGGAAGAAGCCGGCGTAGATCGCCGGGTTTGAGATAATAGAAAATCTCCGAAGCGACGATCAAATCGAACGGCCCGCGCGGAGTCGCCCGAGGCAGCAGGGCCAGCCTGAACGTTACGCGGTTATAACCTTTGGAGGCATTGCGCGCGCCCTTAAGCACAGTCGGCGAGGCGTCGACCGCCAGCAGGCGAAGGCATTGTGGGGCCAGCGCTCGGGTGGTTTCGCCATTGGCGCAGGCGAGTTCCAAAGCGCGCCCGTAGATACGGTCACCGGCGGCGCGGAGGAGAGCTCTTCGCTTATAGGCTTCGAACGGCGAGGCCGCGTAATTCCAGGGGTCGATGTTCTCCTGGAACTTCGCTTCGAACCCCGCCGCGTCGATTATTGTCCGCATTGCCGCCAGAAGACCTCCGCAGGACCGGTCAGCCGCTCGATTGTCGGCTGAGCGAGCACGAAACCGGACGGGTCGTCATGCACAAGTTCGCCCAATTGCGAGCGATGGGCTTTGATCGCATCGCGCTTGGCGTCGAGGACAGCTGTCACGTCGAAAGCAACTTGTTCCATCTCGCCTTCGCCGGGTCGGTCGTCGGATCGTCCGAATTCATCCAACCAGATCGCGTATTCCAGAATTTCGGGACGTTGGCCGCTGGCCGCAATGGCATCCATCGTCAGTTGCCAGGAGTCGCGATGGTCCCGATGCGGGTCGCGGCGCCACGGCATGAGCACCAGCCGGGGAGCGAGGTGCTTGACGATCGCCAGAACTGCGTCGACCGCCTGTCGATATGCTGCGCTGTCCCGCCCGGGCATATTGGCATCCTCCAATCGAAGGAAGGTGCGCGGCTGAGCCCCGGCGCCCAGCCGCGCCAGCGCTTCGGCCGCTTCACGTTCGCGTTGCGCGGCAAGGCTTTGCCGGCTCCATTGGATGGAATTGAGATGCGAAGCGCCGCCATCGGTGATGAAAATGGTATGAACAACGGCACCACGCCGCACTGCCCCTGCGATCACGCCACCGCAACCGAGTGTCTCGTCGTCGGGATGCGGCGCGATGACGAGCAGTGGCCCGTCAAGCAGATCGAGGGCGAGAGCTGATTTCATTCAGGAACCAAGTCGTCCGTGGCGCTTGGAACCCAGGCTCCCGCTGCGATCGCTTCGCCGAATGCCGCAGCTGCGCCGTCCGGGTTCGGCTGGCGCAGGTAGGTTCGCATGTCTCGCATAAGCCTTTCGAACGGATGAGGCGCAATCATCCCCGCGGCGCCGATGCCGCGTTCAGCATCCTCGAGCAGATCCATCGCCGCGGTTTCGACCGCCAGACGCGCACCATTTACAGCCGCGGCCAGGTGGTGTTTCGGCGCGTCCGGCGCGGTATCAATGGCAGCCGTCTGCCAAGCCTCCGCTACCCTTGAAAGCCAGAGATAGCCGCTTTCCAGGGCAACTCCCATCCGTGCAAGCCGATGTGCCTGATACGGATTCTCCGCCCGCCCGATGCTCTGCAAATGATCGACGGTCGCATCGAAAACGGCATGCATGCCACCAACCTGAACGGCAACGAACCGGATCGCCCCAGCCACGAACCAGGGCTGCCTGATGTAGTCGTCAGGCCCCCCCAGCAACCAGTCATCCTCGACCAAGACGTCCGTGAAATCCACGATGTGGCTCCCCGACGCTCGCATGCCAACCGGCCGCCACCACGACCGGTCGACGGGAAGGTTTGCGACCGGCACGATGATCATGCGCCGTCCGTCCTCTTCGGTGACGGTGACGATGGCATGCGAGAGCCCGTCGACACCGGATGCGAAATTCTTCGATCCAACAAGGCGTCTGCCTTCCAAGCGAAGGGGATCGGCCGGCGCATCGGTGTTCCACACGCCGAATACCCCTCCTCCGCCTTGAGAAATCTCTGTGTAGATTTCGCGCTGCCGCTCCGTCCCGTACGACGCTATCAGCCAACAGGCGTTGACATGCCCCTCGAAAATCCGTCCGACATTCAGATCGCCCCGTCCCACGGCTGCAAGCAGCATCAGAAGAGACCGCATTTTTTCCGCCTGGATCGGCGGATTCGATAGTAGACCGAGCGTGCTCAGCTCTGCGAAGGCTTCGGATGGAAATGCGCCATCGGCATCGCGCGCGGCAGCACTGCGCGCGATGGACCGCGACAGGGCCGATAGTTTGGGTGCGGCGGTTGGCTTATGCAGCATGAGCAATTCCCCGAAGCTCGGCGATACGGCATTCCAACATCGCTATGGCGTTTGCTGCAGGTTCGGTCTCGGGCGCATCGAGCACATCACCAGCGAGTTGTTCGATAAGTGTGCAGATCGACAAATGTCCACCGTCCATTTGGGTGTATGGCGAGGCGATGCCCCAATGATCGAATGTCTGCTCAACGATCTCCGGCGTCGCGTCGCCCAAATCTCTTAGTGCACGACGCAGTCGCAGCCGGCGCTCCACCTCCCTGGGACTGTCCACAAGAACAGGAAGACCATCCGCTTCCGCGCGAATCCAGTTCTTCAGGCAGTCCGCCATACCGCCACGCGCACGGCCATGTGTCCTCGCCGAGACGGTGACCGTGACCTCGGGAGCATGACGGAGGCGGAACCCCGCAGCTCTGGCTTTCGAGACAAAGGCAATATCTTCCCGCAGCGGCAGCGGATCCATGCCGCCCACAGCACGGTATACAGTCGTGCGCACGGCGATGCTCGCGCCGGTGTGGTCGTGATGCCGAGGCCACGGGTCATGGTCGAGGGGATCGATCAGCCAGGCGAGTTCGTCGCAAAGCTCCTGATACCGCGCATGGACATGCGCGCGGCGCAAAAATCCATCCCCCAACCTCAGCTCTTCTTCTTTGTCGCCGACAATACGACCTCCGACGAGGTCGGCGCCCAGCGCAATGGCTGCGAGATTCTGCTCAACCCAGTCGTCGGCCGGCACGGCGTCGGCATCGGTCGTCAAAATTACCCCCGATGGTTCTCGACTTGCAGCGATATCCATAGCCAGTCGGCGAGCGGATCCGACATGGGCGGAGGACGAAGGAAAATCCAGGCAGCGGATGGTCAGTTGAAGGGTTGCAGTGTGCCGCCGAGCAGCTTCAAGTGCGGTTGCCAAGGAGCCATCGTCGGAATTGTTTATGACCAAAACGACTTGAAGCGGATGATGGAGCTTGGAAAGCGCGGTTTGCCTGGCCAATGCAGCAATGAGGCGGGGTAGCAATACCTGTTCGTTCTTAGCAGGTATTGCTACTACAGGAACGAAAGACGCAGACATGGGACCCTTTGGTTATTGGACGGTCGATCCTCAGCTTAAGGCGGAGCCGCAACAAATGTTCCCGTCTCTACACCAATAGATTTGTTAAACCGGACCGGCTTCAGGCAGCCTTGGCTATGCGTTTTTCAGAGCGTTAACGCCACCGCCGCTTGAAAGCAGGCGACGAGCTACACGCCGCTGTGGCGCCGGGCCTGGACAGCGCCTGAAACCCATCGCGTCAGAACACCGTAGAATCGATCAAATGCAAACAGAAAAGTTCATTGCCTGTTTCATGCTGCGGCAGTAACTCATGGCCTGGCCGTTAGACCGCTGGAGCCTGAATGATTGATTTCTACACGATCTATCTGGTTGTCCTGCTTTCCGGTCTTGCCAACTGCGTCATCTGGGGAGCCATTGCTTATTGCTACCGCGATCTCCATGCGGCGCGTTACTGGCTTGGAGGGAGCATTGCGGGCTTTGTCGGCGGGCTGATCCTGGCAATCCAGGGCGATACGGGCCTCTTCCTGGCGACGGTCGGCGGCAACACGATCGTCGTGTTTGGCTTCTGGCTGAACTATATGGGGGCCCGGCTCTTTCACGGAGATCGCCCCTCCCCGCGCTGGACAGCGGCTCTCCTTGCCCTCAGCATCTTCGCTATGCTGGCGACCTTCCATGTTTGGTACGGCCGCAATCCGGTGTACACCTTGGCGCAGTCATTGCCACTGCTGATAACCTCGCACTATCTGTGGCGGCGGGCGGGACGGGAGGTGGGAGCCGCCATCACCTGCGCTGCCTTGGCGATCGCCTGCATCGCGCACTTGTCCATTGCAGGCGGCAACGTCCTCATCGTTGCCGGAATCGCGCCGGACCTTAACCTACGCGATGCCGCGGCCCTCGATCTTCTGGTTTTCCGCTTTGCGGCGGCCATCTGGAATTTTGGGTTCCTGATTTCCGTCATCGGCTATCTGCGCCGCGAAGTGGAACGGCTAGCCAATGAGGACGACCTGACCGGACTGGCAAACCGGCGGCTGTTCATGAAACACCTTGGCGCCGCCTCCGCTCAAGCGAGCCGGAAGAGATTCAGCGTGATGCTTTTCGACCTCGATCGCTTCAAGGCCATCAACGACATCCATGGACATGCTGCGGGAGACGCTGCCTTGAAGCATGCCGCAGACGTTCTTCGTGGCCACTTCCGGCAGAGCGATATCTTTGCGCGGCTGGGCGGGGATGAATTTTGCGCCCTGTTGCTGGACATGGACGTGAACGAGACCACCGCATTCGCCGAGCGGGTACTCGGGTCCTTACACGCCTCGCCTTTTGTTTGGCGTGACCTGTCGCTCGATGTAAGCGCGAGTATCGGGATAGCATTTTCCTCAACGTTGTACCCGCTGACGCCGAACAGCATTATGGAGGAAGCCGATCGCGCGCTTTACGAGACCAAACGGCGCGGCAGGAACGGCTTCACCGTTCATGCCCTAACCACTGTGCCTCGACCACTAAAAAACGTGATCAGCTTCGAGCCGAAGCCGGGCAGACAGGCCCTCTCATCACCAGGTCTGAAACCCGGTTTATGATCGCGGCGCCCGACTGTTAACCGTTTCGACCTGGACTGCTCCCTCGCCCTATTGCCGTCTAATACCGCACCATTCCGGCATCGACATTGATGGTCTGCCCGGTGATCCAGCGAGCGTCATCGGAAGCAAGGAACGATACGACGTCGGCGATATGCTCTGGCTGTCCCTTGCCTTTCATGGCCTGCAACATTTCGACGAATTCAAAGGCGTTGTTATGTGGGCTGTCCTTGACGCCGTCGCTTTCGATGAGGCCTGGCGTGACGGCATTGGCGGTGATGCCATACTTGCCAAGCTCTGTCGCCAGCGCCCGCGTGAAGCCGATGACGCCGCCCTTCGCCGCCACGTAGGCGGCCATGTTCGGCGTGCCGGCAAAAAAGGTGTTGGAGGCTATCGAGATGACTCGGCCCGCCTTCTGCTTCGCCCGCATCTGGTCGGTTACGGCGCGTGTGACGATGAAGGTCCCTGTCAGGTTGACATCGATGATCTTGCGCCAGTGGTCGAGATCGACATCGTCCCATGCCACGAAGGGCACGATGGAGGCATTGTTGACGAGAATGTCGAGCCCGCCCGTCTTGTCCTCGATTTCCTTGACCAGAGAAGCCACCGCGTCAGCATCGGAAATATCGGCCGCAATCGCAAATGCGCCGTTGCCGATCGCCTTGGCCGCCGCCGTCGCGCCGTCCGCGTTCATATCGCTGACCACGACGGTGGCGCCGTCGGCCGCCAGCCGGGTGGCAATCGCCTTGCCGATGCCCTGCGCAGCGCCGGTGACCAGCGCCGTGCGTCCAGAAAGTCTTTCACTCATTTTCTGTCTCCTAATTCCTGATGCGGTTCATGCGTCTGCGTCAATCGCGGCAACGGAGGCCGCGACGCCGGCAGCCGTGTCGGCTTCGAATCCAAGCGCGTTGAGCGCGCCTCCAAGCGCCGCGAGAGCGGCAACCGCATAGATCGGTTGAGCTGTCGGACCCATGTGCCCGATGCGGGTCAGTTTGCCGAGCGTCTCGCCGCGACCGGAGGAAAAGACGACGCCGTAGCGCGCGCGTACCTCCTTCCGCAATTTTGCCTCGTCGATGCCTTCCGGAATGCGCACCGCGGTGGTCGTGGGCGAGGCAATCGCCTCGCGCGCAGGCCAAATGTCGAGACCCATGGCGCGGACGCCGGCCCGCATAGCCTTCGCGGTCAAGGCGTGTCGTGCCCATACATTCTCCGGACCCTCGCCGAGATAGAGGTCGAGCGCCACGTCGAGGCCGTTCATCTCGGCCACAGACGGAGTGAAGGGAAACGGCTCGCTACGCGACCAGGCTTTTTCCCAGTCGAGGATGGACAGCATCGAAGCACGCGGTGCCGCAGGGTTTGCCTTCATCTTCGCCCATGCCCTATCGCTGATGCCGGCCATGGTGAGGCCGGGGGGCGCACCGAGGCACTTGTTCGGGCCGGTGATGTAGATGTCGGCGCTGCAGTCCTCGGGATGCGTCTTCATGCCGCCGAACGAGGAAACCGCGTCCACGATGAGATAACCGCCATGTTCGGCAACGATTTTGCCGATCTCGTCTATCGGGTTGATCGTTCCGGAGGGCGTGTCGTGATGGCAGACCGAAACCACCGTCACTTCGGGGTGCTTGACCAGCATCTCGCGAACAGCCTGCGGGTCGAGCGCCTCGTTGTAAGCAGTCACGAGCTCGACCAGATTTGGAGAATAGCGTTTCGCCCAGTAGCCGAAACCCTTGCCGTACACACCGGAAGCGAGGTTGAGCACAGTGTCGTCCGGCGTGATCAGCGAAGCCGCGGCAGCTTCCAGGCCGAGCACCGGCTCGCCGTGGAGGATGACCGGCTTTGTCGAGAGCCGCATCGCCTTCTGAGCCTTCTCCACCACCTTCTCGTAAAAGGCCTGGAAAGCCGGATCATAGTCGTAGAGAACCGTGCGGCCGAGGCCGCGCAGCACATCCGGATAGGCGTTTACCGGCCCGGAGGTTAAAGTGAGAACCGGTTGTGCGTCGTCTGCATAGCGCATGATATTACCTCAGCCGTAGAACTGCGTGCCGGTACGGTAGTTCTGGTAGTTCTCCATGTCATGGGAGAACATCAACTCGGCATCTCTTTCCTCAGCCAGCTTCTTGACGCGGCGCATGGATTCAACGCCGGCAACAGGATCGATGTGGAAAGATGCCTGGCACAGGGTCTCCAGGCTTTTCTGCGTATAGGCGGCGTCGATCGTGAAGAGGATCGGGCGACGGTTAGGAAATTCTACCAGCAGGCTGTAGTGGCCAATGGAATGGCCCGGCGTGAAGATCAGATGAACACCTTTGGCGAGTTCCACATCGCCCTCGATGCCTTCGAAGGTGGAGTTCTCGCGCGTCGTGCCCGCGAGAAGCTGATCGGTCACCCCGCGTGCCTCGGCCGCCTCTGCCGAAAAGCTCAGATCCGAATAGCCGAGATGCTCGAAGGGCTGGGGCGCGCAAGCCTGCGGCACTTCCAGCCTGTGGCAGATCTTCTTGGCATGCGGGAAATATTTGTTGCCGCCGCAATGGTCGAAGTGAAAGTGCGAGTTGAACACCACGCCCACGTCTTTCGGCTCAAGCCCGATCAAGCCCAGCGCGCCGGGGATCGTCTGCTCCTTCGTCTGCATCGGCTTTTCGAAGGGAAGTACCTTCATGACGTGGTCGTAGTCGAAGCCGGTGTCGATCAGGAAACGCCCTTCTTGATGCTCGACCAGTATCGAATAGACGGGGAAACGCACGTCGCCCGCCGGGCCGCGGTTCCAGAACACGTGATACCCGTCGATCACGAGCGAGCCGCCGTCGAGCAGATAAACCTTTGTGTCAGCCATCTTCGCCTCCTTGGTTGATGGTCAGCGCGCACCGCGCTCATAGGGAATACCGAGGGCTGCCGGCAGGCCGGCGCGACGCCCAAACAGGACGAGCATCGCCATCACGGCCAGGAACGGCAGCATCTGGATAACGTCGGTCGGAATGCGGATGCCCGCCACCTGCGCGGCCGTCGTCATGGAGAGACAGCCGCCAAAGATCAGCGCGCCGACGAGCACCCAGACAGGACGGCCTCTCGCCAGCATCGCCAGCACGATGCCGAGGAAACCCGCGCCGTTGGTGATGAAGGGGATAAAGAGCCCCGCGCCGACATTGGCAAGGTAGGCGCCGCCTATACCCGCCATGCCGCCGGTGAAAAGCACAGCCACCGTGCGGGTGCGGATCACGTCGATGCCAGCCACGTCGAGTGCAGCGGGCTTGTCGCCTGCCGCCTGTAGGTTCAACCCGAACTGCGTGCGCTTGTAGACCCAGATCATCACCCCGACCATTGCGACCGCGAGATAGACGATCAGGTGATGCCTGAACAATGCCGGCCCCAAGACCGGAATATCAGACAGCAGCGGGATGGGCGTCACCTCGGCCGCTGGCAGGCGCGGATAGCTGCGCGAGAACTGGAAATGGTGCAGAAGCGCGGTCAACCCCTCCAGCCCGAGCGTCAGCGCGATACCGATCACGATCTGGTTCAAACCGAACCGTACGCATAGGAGCGCCATCAGCGTGGCCACGGCCATGCCGCCTGCTGCGCCGGCAATGAAACCGATCCAGAAAGACCCGGAATAGTAGGCTCCTACAAACCCGATATAGGCGCCGGTGATCATCATGCCTTCTATGCCAATGTTGAGCACACCGGCTTTTTCAGACATCTGCTCACCAAGGCCGGCAAGAAGAAGCGGTATCGCAGCCGTCACGGCGCCGAAGAGCAGTGCCGTCAAAAAGGTGTCGCTGAAAAACCCGCCCATCGTTCAAACCTTCCGCGCCTGATTGAGCCGATGGCCCAGATATTCCGCAACCGCCAAGGTGATCAGCACAATCGAGATGAGGACCATGGTGAAATGCTGAGGAACACCGAGCCGGCGGGCCGCACTCTCTCCGCCGATGGACAATACGGACAGCAGGAAGACGAAGCCAATGGCGGCGAAGCCGTTCATGCGTGCCAGAAAGACGACGGGGATGACGGCCAGACCGTAGGCCGGATTCCAGTCGGCGCGAACATTTCCCTGGATGCCGATGATGTCGATCGCGCCACCCATGCCGATCAGCCCCGCCGAAATGGCGAAGACCGCAACGGTCAGCACAGGCACATTGAGGCCGGCATGGATCGCGGCGCGCGGATTGGCCCCGACGGTTCTAAGCTTCAAGCCGAAGGCTGTGCGCGTCATGACCAGATGAACGACAACGATGGCGACCAGCCCGAAAATGAGTCCGCTGGTGATGGTCGTTTCAAAAAGCCTTGGCAGCCGGTCGCCCACCGCCAGCGTACGCGTCTGCGGCACGGTGGTGCTGGGGTCCAGGAATGCGAGCTTCACAAGCACATTGGCGAGAGAGACGCCGAGAAACGACATCATCAGCGTGGTGATGATCTCATTGATGCCCTGATACGCGCGCAGCAGCGCCGGGACCAACGACCAGACCATGGCGACAACAGTTGCGATAAGGAAAGCCAGAAGCAGCGCGAGCCAGCTCGGCAGCGTCTGGACCAGCAGCGGCGCACTTGCCGCCGCCGCCACCGCCCCCAACAGGAATTGGCCGTCGCCACCCAAATTCCACATGCCGGCGCGGAAGGCGACGATGAGCCCGGCGGCTATGAAGAGAAGCGGCGCCATGCGTGTCAGCGTCTGCTGCAGGCCGAGCGGCGACAGAAGCCCTCGTTCCACAACAAACCCATAATAGGCCAGCGGATTGACTCCCACCGCCAGCAGAACGCAACCAGCAAGCACCAGCGAGACGATGATAGGCCCAAGTGCAATGGCGAGACGGCGGCCGAATTTGCCGGCCGATGCGTCAGGTGCTGTGGCACGTACGGGGGCGGCATCGGCGCTCATGCCGCAAGTCCGATCATGAGGCGGCCCACCCGTTCCCCGGCGCCATCGCCGTTCGAAACGATGCCCACGAGGCGCCCTTGGGAAATGACGGCGATACGGTGGCACATGCTGAGCAATTCCTCCAGGTCTGTCGAGATCAGGAGCACGGCAAGCCCCTGCCCGGCAATGTCTCGGACGCGCTGGCGCGTCGCCAGCGTATTTGCGAGGTCCAGGCCGTAGGTCGGTTTGTTGAAGATCACCGCGCGGGCACCGTCCGCCAGTTCGCGGGCGATCAACACTTTCTGGATGTTACCGCCGGAAAGCCGGCCAACCGGCGTCGAGATGCCCGGCGTACGGACATCGTAGCGGCGCGTCAGTTCGCTGGCGCGCGCATCTATCTCTCGGGTTCGCTCCATGCCGGAACGCCACAGCGGCGGTTCGCCGATCTGCTTAAGAAAATAATTGATCGAGACGGGAAAGGTGCCGACCGTGCCTTCGCCGAGCCGGTCATCAGTGAGGTAGCGCAACCCTTGCCGGCGGCGTCCGCCAACATCCAGGCCATCGAGCGCCTTTCCAGCGAGCAGCACATTGCCGCTGTCCGCCGGTCGTTGTCCGGCAAGCGCTTCAGCGAGTTGCTTCTGGCCGTTACCGTCGATGCCGGCGATGCCGAGGATTTCGCCGTGCCCGATCGCAAACGAAATCCTGTCGAGCCCGGGCGCATCGGACGTCTCCGCCACGCAGAGCTCGCGCACCTCCAGCAAGGCGTCATCATTGGCGGCACGCGGCGGGATGGAAATCACATCGGCACCGGCTTGCCGACCGAACATCATAGCCACGATCTCATCGACCAGGGCTGCTCGTTCTAGCATACGAAGGCGCTCCGACGTGATCTCGCCAACCTTGCGGCCAAGCTTGAGCACCGAGACGCGGTCGCCGAAGTCGGCCGCTTCGCCCAATTTGTGCGTGATGAAGACGACGGCAAGCCCGCGTTCGACCAGCCGCCGCATAAGTGCGCCGAGTTCCGCGATGCCCTTGGGTGTCAGCATCGAGGTCGCCTCGTCGAGGATCAGCAGGCGACTGTCGCGCAACAGCGCGCGTACGATCTCCACTTGTTGCTGCTCGCCAAGCGACAGTTCGGAAACCCTCGCACCCAGATTGATCTCGATCCCGAGCGGACGAGCGATTTCTGCGACACGCGCCTTGAGTTCAGCGATCCTCGGCCGTTGCCACCAGCGGCCGCCAAGGGCGAGGTTCTCGGCAACCGTCAGCGTCGGCACGAGCATATTGTGCTGGAAGACCGTACCGATGCCGAGAGACAGCGCGTGGCTGGGCGAGCGGATCGGCATCTCCACACCGTCGATAAGGATGCGGCCGTCATCGGGCTGTTGGAGGCCAGACAACATGCTGATCAGCGTGGACTTCCCCGCGCCGTTCTCTCCGAGCAGGACGTGGACCTCCCCTGCCCGGATTTCGAGGTCGACCCTATCGTTGGCAACGATACCGGGGAACCGCTTCGTAACGCCCTCGAGAGACACGATAGCCGGCCCTGCCTGCGTCTGCTCCGTCATTGATTCCACCATAAGTTTCAACTGCGTCGAATTGCGAAGGGGGCTTCACGGCCCCCTTCGCCAGGTGACTCACGCCTACTTTGGCGCGTCGGAGACGTCGGTCATCAGCGCGCGGACAGCGGTCGCTTCGAAGACCGGCTCGACCTTGATCTCGCCTGAAATCATCTGATCGCGGACCTTCTGTACCTCGCCCCAGACATTGTCCGGGATCTGGTCGGTCTTCAGCAGCTTCACAGAGTCGTCGGCAAGCCCGATGGCGTAGCGCTTGGTGCCAAAGGTGTCGTCCTTCAGATCCTTGATCATGGCAGAGTAGACCGGAGTGATGTCCCAGACGACGGAGCTCAAAAGGAAACCCTTGCCGACAGAGGTCTTGTCGCCGATCACGTCGATGAACAGGACTTTGCCGCCATCGGCTGCCTTGGCGGTTTCGACCGCCTGCAACATGCCGAAGCTCGAGCCGTTGCCCTGACCGAAGATGATGTCGGCGCCTGCGCCGATGACGCTTTCGGTGACGCGTCGACCGCCAGCCGCGTCGCTGTAGGCGGCGGGTCCGATCACCGCATAGGTGATCTTCACCTCAGGGTTTTCGGCCTTGACCCCTTCAGCGAAGCCGGCCGACTGCGAGTTCCACGAGGGCGGCTCGCCCGACACGACGATGCCGACATGCTTGGAGCGGCTCATCTTGGCCGCCAGGCGCCCTGCGAGATAAGCGCCCTCATGGCCGCTCAGCGTATAGTCGGCCACGAGGCCGGCTTTCAGGGCCTGGGGTGAATCGACGATGGCAACCGGCACCTTCGTCTCCTCGGCAATTTCCGGCGCGGAGGTCGCGTAGCCGCTGGCATGTGCGATGATCAAGCTGGCGCCATCGGCTGCGATTTCGCGCAGCGCCGGGCGTACATCGCCGTAGCCGAGGCCGGAGGCGACGATGACCTCGATGCCGGCCGCGGCAGCAGCAGCCTTGGCCGCATCGACGCCCTGCTGGTTCCAGCCGAAGTCGGTGCCCTCCTCAGGTGTCATGATGGCGATCGACTTTACTTCGGCCGCGAGCGCGGCTCCCGCCATAAATGTCGCCGCGAGCGCGGCAAGCATGCTTCGTTTAATCAAACCTGTCATTTTATTCTCCCGTTACTTGACTGTTCCCGATAGAAGATCACATATATACTGTATTATTATTCAGCGCGAACTATCAGTGGATTCATTTTTCTATGAGATCATCCCTCCTTTGTCCTGCCGCCTTGTTCCTGGCGCTTACTGCCCCCGCGATTGCAGGGAAGACCGTCGAACTCGACGGTCTGTCCGCCGTTCCGGTCGAAATACGCAACTCGGGGGCCGCGCCAATTCTGTGTCAGGCGGAGATCGCCCATTGGTTCTCTACGGATCTGGCAAGAATAGCGCCCGGCGAGAGTGCCGAACTCGACCTGCGCTTCAACCTGCGGAGCGGAACCTGGGCGGCGATGAATGCGCATGGTGAAGCCCTTCCGCTGGAGCGGGCGTGGTGCGGCGTGGAGGGCCGCACCTATGAGACGCGTTGGGACCTCAGCCTCGCCCGCACCCGTCCGATGGCTCAACAGCTCGACTGCCGCGCTGAGGAAACCGGGCTGGACTGCCGTTGAGCCGGAGCGGGTGAGCGCGGTCACTGTTTGGCCTTTGCGTCGACGAGCGCGCGCAGCCGATCGTACTCGGCCTGAACGGCGGGGTCAGCGGCCAAAAGCTCGGCGGCGAGCTTCGAGAAGTCCGCCTCCATCTTGGCCTGGTCCTCAGGCGACAGCTCGTTGACCTTGCCACCATTGTCGGACCAAACCTTGTAGGTCTTTTCGACATTCTCGACGCCCCAGGGGAAAACCTGCTCCTCGGCGGCGCGACCGGCCTCGACAATGGCAGCCTTGACCTCGTCGGTTTGTGCCTGGAACCAATCCTCGTTGACGACAGTCACGGAAACGATTTCCGCAAAGCGCAGATCGAGAATGTTCTTGCCGACATCGTAATATTTGAACGCCGTCAGGATCGGCATGCCCACCAGCATGCCGTCCAGGCCGCCGGATTCAAGCTGCGGTATCACCTCGGTCAGCGCCAGCGGCAGCGGCGTGGCACCCAGCAGTTCCATCGGCTTGATCTGCAGCGGCGAAGCGAAGGTGCGGATTTTGAGACCGCGCAGACCATCGAGCGTAGTGACGTCCTTCTTAGTGAACACCACGGTGGGGCTGTTGTAGATCGCGCCGATCACCCGAAGCCCCTTGTCGAGAAACATTTCCTCGAGATGCTTGCGGTATTCCGGATTATGGATCGCGGCGTGCACGTCTTCCGGCGTTTTGAAAAGGCCGGGAACGTCGAAAGCCTGGAAGCGCGGATCGACGTTGGTCATGAAGGAGGTTGGCGTCGTAAAGGCCTCGATGGTGCCCAGCAATACGCCTTCGGCCATGCGCGGAATCGCGCCGAGCTGGCTGGCTGGGTAGATCTCGGTCTTCACGGCGTCGCCGACGCGGGCCTGCAGTTCTTTCGCAAAGACTTTCTGCCATTCGTGCTGAACGTCGTTGATCGTAGCCGAGGCGAGCTTCATCGTCGTTTGCGCCTGCGCCGCGGCCAGCGGCGTCAATGCGATGGCGGTGGTCAACGCGGCGGCTTTGAGAAGTTTCAAAAGCATCGAATTCCCCTTTTTAAAGTTGTGAACCAAGCATGAGCGACAACGCCGGGACGTAGGTGATGATGAGCAGAGCCAGCACGAGAACGACAACGAAGGGTCCTACTCCGCGATAGAGCGAGTGCGCAGGAAGGCCGGTGACGGACTGCGCCACGAAGATGTTGAGGCCGAAGGGTGGCGTGAACATGCCGATGGCAAGGTTGATCGTCATGACGATGCCGAAATGAATAGGGTCGATCCCCAGCGCGATTGCCATGGGCACCAAAAGCGGCGCAAAGACCAGGATGGCAGAGGTCGGGTCGAGGAAGCAGCCGATCACCAGAAGCCCCACATTGACGGCAAGCAGGAACGTCAGCGCACTGAGTTGAAGCGCATTGATCCAGGCAATGATCGCCTGCGGCACGCCTTGGGTGGTCAGCATCCAGGTGATGACGCTGGCCGCCGCGACGATGATCATGATCTGGCCGGACAGGATAGCTGCGTTGCCAGCGGCGCGAATGACGTCGCGCACCGACATCGTCCGATAGATGAACAGCGCCACCACGATGGCGTAGACGCAGGCGAACCCGCCCGCCTCGGTTGGGGAGAACAGGCCGTTATAGATCCCGCCGAGCACAAAGATCGGCATCAACAGCGCCCAGAATGCCTCTTTCGTCGCTTGCCAGGCAAGCCTCGGCTCAAAGCGGCCCTCGCTGGGAATCCCGTTGCGCACAGCGACGATGACGACGAATCCCGCCATCATGCCAGCCATGAGCAGCCCCGGCAGAATACCGGCCATGAACAGCTTGGGAATCGATTGTTCTGCCGCCAGTCCATAGAGGATCATCGCGATGCTGGGTGGGATGACGATGTCGATGGCGCCGCTGGATGCGAGCAGACCGCCGGCACGCTCCTTGCCGTAGCCGGAGGCAACCAGTTTCGGATAGAGCGTCTTGCCGAGAGCGGCGACGGCGGCCACGCTCGATCCGCTGATGGCGCCAATTGCCGTTGAGGCGGCGACAGTAGCGACCCCAAGGCTGCCCGGAACACGACCCACCATCGCCATTGCCCAGTTGATCAACCGGTGGGCGATGCCGCTGGTGCTCATCAGTTCGCCGGCAAAGACGAAAAAGGGGATCGCCAGCAGCGCATAATTATCCAGCCCACCGAAAAGCACCTGCTGCAGGGCCACTGGCGGCAAAGGCATGACGAACATCATCGTGACCACTACCGCGGTCAGGAACACCAGAAAGACGGGCGTTCCGGCAGCCAGCAGCAGCAGCGGGAGAACAGCGAGCGACCAGATCATGGCCGCACCTCGGCATGCGGGGCGTTGCGGACCAGCGCAAGAACGTCGCGGACGAGCATGACGGCACCGGTGAGAGTCAGACCGGCAAAACCGACCAGCAAGGCCGCGTGTGGAATGGTCATTGGGAGCTCGAGCCCCATGCTGGTGACGCCGAGCCTCGAAATGCGGCCGATGAACAGCCAGGATGCGTAGGTAGCATAGCCACAGGCAACGACCGCAGCGACGTCGTGAATGATGTGCAGAAAATGGCGCACCCGCCCCTTTGCGTACAACGGCAACAGGTTGACGTTGATGTGAGAGCGCAGGAAGAGCGAGACGATGGCCGAGACCATGACAGCCCATATCACGACATAGACCATTAACTCGTCGGCGCCGACCGGCGAGATGCCGAACAGATAGCGGCTGACCGCGTTGACGAAATTGACAACGACGACGAACAGCAGCGTGACGCCGAGCAAGGTGTGCAGCGCGCCCATCGCTGAGCCTGCGAAACCTGATCCCGCAGGGGTACCCCCAGGCTGTTTCACCGTTCGGCTTTCAGTCGTCGCCATGATCTCAATCGGTCCCTTCGAGGATGCGTCGGATCGCGACCAGCTTACGGGCGCGTTCGCGCTGAAGTTCGACAATGCGCTCAGGCGTATAGGAGTAGATGCCCTCACCGGACTTGATGCCGAGGGTGCCGGCTGCGATCTTCTTGCCCACCATCGGGGCAACGTCCTTGCGATCCGCCAGGTCCGAATTCAGAAAGGTCGAGACCGAGTTGTAGATATCGAGCCCGGCCATATCGAGCAGTGCCATCGGCCCGACGACGGCGAGCTTGTAGCCTATCCCCCAGGACACGCAGGTGTCGATATCCTCGGGCTCGATGACGCCGCGCTCCACGAGATCCACCACCTCGCGCAAAAGGGCATAGAGCACCCTGTTCTCGACAAAACCCGGAACGTCCTTTTTGACCACCACAGGCAGGAGCCCAAGCGAACGGATCAGTTCGCGGATGGTCTGGACTGTCTCATCGGCGGTCTGCTCGCCGGCGATGACCTCGATCATCGGAATGATGTGCGGCGGGTTCGACCAGTGCATCCCGACGAAGCGCGCGGGGTTGGAGATGTGCGCCTGCAACTGCGTGATCGGAATACCCGACGTGTCGGAAGCAACGATCGTATCCGGTGCTACGAGACCGTCGATCAGACGATAGACCTCTGCTTTGACCGAGATGTTTTCGGGAACGTTTTCGATGACGAGGTCGGCTCCGGAGATGGCATCGGCGATGTCGTTGGTGAAGCGAACCGTCCCACTGCCCGTCGATGGCGCCGCAATGCCGAGGGAGTCGAGAACGGTCTCCGCCACGCCCAGCATGGACTGAGCGCGCTCGATCGCAGGTGGGGCGACGTCGTAGGCGCTGACTTGCATTCCGGCTCTTGCAAGCCGGGCAGCCATGCCGGGGCCCATCGTACCCATACCGATAATGGCGATGCGCTGGATCATCACGCTGCTTGGCTCCTTCTGGACGCTGCAATCAGGTCGGCAGCCTTTTCGGCGATCATGATGACCGCCGCGTTGATATTGCCGCAAACCAGGTCGGGCATGACGGAGGCATCGACAACCCGCAGGCCGGCGACGCCCCGAACCCGCAATTCCGGATCGACGACCGAGGCGTCGTCGCTGCCCATCCGGCACGTGCCGGCAGGGTGATGCACCGTGATCGATGTCCGGCGGATGTGTTCGTCGATCTCCTCGTCGCTCTGGCACTTCGGACCTGGGAAGAATTCGGCCTCGATGAAGGGCCGCATCGCGGTCTGCGAAGCCAGATCCCGCGCGACGCGGAAGCCGGCGCGCAGCGATTCCCAATCCTTGGGCGACGCCAGGAAATTCTGGTGGATCAGAGGGGCAACCACAGGGTCTGCCGATGCCAGTTTTACCGACCCCCGGCTCTCCGGCTGGGTCGCTACGATCCTGGTCGCAAAACCATCTTTGAACGGCGCTTTGAATGGCTCGAAATATGGCCATGCCGCAAGCGGAGCCGCGGTGAACAAAAGCTGCACGTCCGGCAGCGGACGCTCCGGTCCGCTCTTGAGGAAGGCGACCACGCCGCCGGGCACGTCGCCGGAAAAGCCCTTTCCGGTGAGATAGGTTTTTGCGAAATCAAGCCCGATCCTGTCTGCCCGCATCATCCGCAGGAACGGCCCCGGCTCGCGGCGGCGATACATCAGGATCACAGAGACATGGTCCTGTAGGTTCTTGCCGACCGCCGGCAGGCTGACCAGCGTCTGTATGCCCTGCACGGCCAACTCGTCGGGTGCGCCGACGCCCGAAAGCATCAGCAGTTGCGGCGTGTTGATGACGCCGCCGGCAAGCAGCACTTCCCGCCGGGCGGTGACGGTGCGTCCGGCTCCTCGATGATTGATGGTGACGCCGGTAGCGCGCGCGCCCTCCATCACGATCTTCGTCGCCATGGCTTCGGTCAAGACGGTCAGGTTTGGCCGCTTCAGTGCAGGCCGGAGATAGGCGGAGGCGGTCGAAGAGCGGCGACCTTTCGCGATCGTCATCTGGAGGCGACCGAAACCCTCCTGCCGTTCGCCATTGTAATCTTCCGTCTGCGCATAACCTGCCTGCCTGCTGGCCTCGGCGAACGCATCGATCAGCGTGTCCTTGTAGCGGCAGAACTGGGTGCTGACCGGACCGGAACCGCCGCGGTAGTGGCTCTCGCCGCCTTCCCAGCTCTCCTGCTTGCGAAAATAGGGCAGGACCTTCTCATAAGACCAGTCGCTCAAGCCGTTGGCTGCCCAACGGTCATAGTCGCCGCGATTGCCCCGGACATAGGCCATGGCGTTGGTCGATGACGATCCGCCGATGACCTTGCCGCGCGCGCACTCGACGCTGCGGCCACCGACATTGTCTTCAGGCTCGCAGAAATACATCCAGTCGTGGCGGCGCCCGGTAAGGATTTTGCCCCAGCCGAGCGGGATATGGATCATCGGATCGCGATCCCAGCCGCCAGCCTCGAGCAGGAGCACCGAACAGCGCGGATCGGCGCTCAGCCGGTTGGCCAGCACACAACCGGCCGATCCGGCCCCAACGATGACGTAGTCGTAACTTTCCGCATGCGGCATGATACGTTTCGTCGCTTTCACCTGACGCCGAAGCGCCTGGAACCTTTGAGATTCAAGCTGGGAAACCCGGAAAAGACCGGATATCCCGGCAGACGTCACCAATCGGCAGGCCCTAGGCCAGCCCGGCTTGCCTGAGCCGCTGGGACCAGTGATCCCATCCACGGTCGATCTGTTTGCCGACGAGCTGTCCCGCCGTCTTCACCTCGCCCGGAGACAGATAGTTGACCTTGCCTATCTGCAGGCCGGCCGTGAGCGCCTTGGCTTCCTGCTCGAGATAGAAAGCCCGGAACACCACCTCGCGGACAGAGTTGCCGACATTCACCACACCGTGGCGCGCCATGAGGACAACGGTCTGGTCGCCCAGGCTTTCGGCAATATCGGCGCAAACGCTGGGGCTGCCGCCGAAAAGGTCGGTCTCGTCGCCCAGTTTGTCGCGGATCTCGTAGACGGGCACAGCCTCGCCCATGAACGCGCCCATATGCGTGACCGGGCGCAGCGGCGTATCGGTGAAGCAATAGGGCAGCACCGCAGGCGAATGGCTGTGCAGCACGCATTGCACGTCGGGCCGCGCCTTGTAGATTTCACTGTGGATGTAGCGTTCCAGATAGGACGGCCGGTTGTCGGTCGTCTCGCCGTCGAGGTTGAAGCGCACCATGTCGTCGGCGGTAATCAGGGCTGGGGCAAGCTTCTGGGCCAGGAAAAAGCTGCTGGGATCCTCTGGATCGCGCGCGCTGATGTGCCCGAACGTATCCAGAATACCCTCGTTCAGCAGGATCTTCGTGGCTGTCGCCAGCTCTTCAAAGACAGTCTGGCGGGCGGAACTGTTCTCATTCACTCTCAAAGTCTCCCATTATGCGGCGAAGGCGATCGTATTTATTGTTGTTATCGACCGCCGACGCCGGACTTTCACTTATTCTCGTAGATGCCGACGATCCGATTTTGCTCGATGATGTTGCCGGCATATTTTTCGAGGAATTCCTCGCGCGTCGGCGTTCCCTCGACATTCGTGTCGAGCGCATAGACCCAGAAATAATAGTGATGATCGCCATGGCCGGCGGGCGGCTGAGGTCCGTAATACTGCATGCCGCCAGCACCGTTGGGACCGACCCGGAATTTTTCCTGCGCGTCGGACAGGTCGGTTGTCTTGGGGTCGATGCCATAGACGGTCCAGTGCGTGAAGCCGTTGGCGAGGGGAGCGTCGGGATCGTGGCAGATGACCGCCAGTTCTTTCGCTTCCGCGGGAACGCCGCTGACCGTCAGCTTGGGCAATACGTTGCCCTTGTCGCCGGCGTGTTCGTCGCGCAGCCGTCCGAGCGGCTCGAAATCCGTAGAGGAAATCTTGAGGTCCTTGATGTTCAACGGCATGTAACGCGTCCTTTCACAAATTTCATTCGAACAAGCTGGCCGATTTAAGGTCGGCCACGGTCTTGCCGCCAACGCGCTGGTGCACGCGACCGCCCGAGGCGACGCCGACGCAGATCAGCAGTTCGTCCGGGCGCGGCCCATCCGGCACACAGAAAGTGACCGCATCGTAGTGGGAGCGGATGTAGAGTTCATCCTTGTGAGCAAGCGGGATGTCGATCGACGTGCCTGCGGAAGCAACCTTGCTGGCCGATGAAATCCAGGCTTCACCACCACCCACCTGCTCTCGTAGAGGGTCTCCGAACACCGTCGTGACACACGCTACGACATGCTCCTGTTCGCCGGAGGTTCCGGCGATGCCGCCCTTGCCATAGCTTTCGACAGGTCTGCCGCCGAGAAGGGCGGCTGCCCTCGCGCCGAGGGCATGGCCGATGGACGCACTCGGCTTCGTTAGCTCGGACAAGTCCTCCACGAACTTCCCGGCAAAGGGATTGCGGATGATCACACCCACGGCCGCCTTGACGAGTATCTCGCCCGGTTTGCCGCCATCATGCCGGATCTCGTGGACGGCGGAATACCAGCCACGCACCTCGTAGTGTTTTTCGACTTCGGCCTGGTAATCCATGCTTATCTCCCAAGGAGAGCGCGGCTTGCTTGCGCGCTTGTTGAGTTGTTGACCGGATCGCCGGAATTCACTGCGGCCATGAGAACACACGGCGCAGCGGATCGTAGCGAGCTGCTTCCAGAGCCGCCGGCGTGAACATGTTGCCCTTCGAGAGCGAGCGGTTGGCGGCGTAGTCGCCCGAAATGGCCTGGCAGCGATCGGTGATGGGACGGATGCGCTGCTCCCAGGCGGTCAGAGCGTCCTCGACCGATGAGTTTTCCGCGAGGTCCTGAGACAGGCTGAAGGCATTGACCATAGAGCAGCCCGCGCCCTGCGCGAGAGCGGGGCACATGGCATGAGCCGCATCGCCGACCAGCGCGACCTTGCCGCGGGTCCAGCTATCCAGCTTGGTCGTCTCGTATTTGTCGTAGCGGGCCGTTTTCAGCTTGGCCGCCTCGATCAGGCACGGCTCCAGAAAAGGGAACATCTCGACCCAGACTTCGAGGTCGATCGGAACTGCCGAGCCGCGCGGATCGGCAGCCGGCGCCATCAGGCCGAGATAGAGTTCGTCCTTGTTGCAGGGGGAATAGAGGATGCGCTGTACACGCGGCCAATGGTTCCACATGTCGATAGTGTTGTCCCACTCGCCATGTCCGAGTTCCTTCTTCATGCGCGGCACGATCAGCCGGATGATGCCATCGGTGGAGATCCAGCGATCCTGCTTGAAGCCAAGCGAATCCCTGACCTTGGAGCCGACGCCATCGGCGCCGACGATCAGATCAGCTTCAAGAACCTCGCCGGTCTGCAGCGTCAGTTTGCCATCAGCTTCGGCGGCGACCGCCTCGGAACCGGTGCGGATTTCGACGCCGACGGCGTGGGCGCGATTGACCAGCGCATTGTGCAGATGGCGCCGGGTCATGATGCGCCACGGCAGGCCGTTGAAGGTTTCCTTCGAGACAGATTTGTTGTGCATCCAGGTCTCGTAGGTCGGCGGCGTGTGCGACCCTTCGAGAACCTCATCGAGTGCACCCAAACCTTCGAGCACGCGCAGCCCATTATACCAGAGGTAAATGCCCGCCCCGAACGCCCGCAGTTCCGGGCCCTTCTCGTGCAGCCGGACATCCCAGCCGGCCTGCCTGAGCGCGATGGCAGCCGTCAGCCCGGCAAATCCGCCGCCAGCGACCTCGGCGCGTCGCGCTTTTCCGGAAGTTGCATTTACGTTGGCCATATTCTGAATCCTGCTGCGTACGAAATGATGACGGTTTTGGGCCTTCAGGCGTCGATGAAATTCACGATGGCTCTCAGGGTGATCTCTGGAGCCACCTCGTTGACGTAGTGGTCGGCGCCCGGAACGACGACGACCGGCAGGTCAGGACGCAGCTGACTTGTCTTTGCCAGTGCCGCCGCGGAGACCAGTTTGCTTTCCTGGCCGCGAACGATGAGAACAGGCCTGGTCACTTCCCGGTATGCGGGCGTCAGGTCGGCACGAAGGCCCTTGGCCGTCTGCGCCATGGCCTCGGGCGAAGCCAGTGGACGCAACCCGCCATCGACCCGTTCATAGCCGCTTTCGGCTCTGATCTTGATGGCATCGACGGGAATGTTCGGATAGCGGCCGGCCAGGTATGTTTCCACAGCCTTCACATCGGGAAAAAGCTGATTTCCCGCATTCACTCTGGCTTCCAGCGCGTCGAACACTTCGGTCTCGATATACGGCGTGAAGTCCATTGCGACCACCGAGCGTACCAGCTCCGGATACCGAGCCGCTGCTGTAACCGAGTTCCTCGAACCGAGCGAATGGCCAACAAGTATGGCTGGACCTCGATCCAAAGTCCTGATCAACGCTGCGATATCGTCGGCGTAGTCACTCGCCTCGTAGCCGCTTCCAGGCTTGTCGCTGAGGCCATGCCCCCGCTGATCTACTGCAATGGTCGTAAAGCGGCTGGAAAGCTTCGCCATCATCGGGGTGAAGACCGCCGAGTTGGCTGTGATGCCATGGAAAAACAGCATCAGCGGGCCGCTGCCGGTTTCACGCACATTCAAGTCGATGCGACCCGTTGAAATGCGCCGCGAAATCCGGTGGTCGGAAGGAATGTCTGCCGCCATGTTGTGATCCTCGCTGCCGCCTCTCTCACGCAAGAGGAACACAAAACGAAGGGGGACGTCAACACCGATTGTCTGACATTCTTGCAATCTTGATAATTGACAATCCAGTTATTCTTGCTGTCCTATTTCAGTGTCGTCGCATATGATGCGTCAGCAGCGACCCGAGCCCATGAGACGTACCGGATGCCCACAAATCTGAATTTGCGGATTTCGCCACGAACGGTTCAGCAGGAGACAGTGGACAAGCTGCGGCTCGCCATCTTCTCCGGGCTGTTCCAGCCGGGCAGCCGTCTTATCGAAAGTCAGCTGTGCACGCAGCTCGGCATCAGCCGCCCTTCTCTGAGGGAGGCGTTGCGCAGTCTCGAGGCCGAGCGCCTGATCGAGATCGTGCCCAATCGCGGGCCTTCGATCCCGGCGCTGACATGGGAAAAGGCCACCGCCATCTACGAGGTCCGAGAACTGCTCGAAGTCGAGGCGGCGGGACGCTGTGCGTCGAGAATTCGGCCGGAACAAGTGCTTGAGCTGGAAAAATCTCTCTCCGCATTCGAAGAGGCGGCGTCCAGCAATGACAGCCTTGCGCAGGTCATGACGGCCGCGGACTTCTATTCGATCATCCTCGCCAATTGCGGCAATCCTGTCCTCGAAGAAGTCCATCGCGGCTTGGTGGCCAGGATCAGCTTCTTTCGAGGACGTTCGATGTCACTGGAAGGCCGAGCGCAAAGCAGTCTGGCGGAGATGAGGGAGATATTTGAATCCATCGCCGCTGGTGACGAAAAAGCCGCCCGCAAAGCTTCGAAAAAGCATCTTTTGAAAGCAAAGGCGGCCGCCAAGCTATCCATGGACGGCGCGGTTTAAGCGCCGAGATACCGGTCGAATCCGCTATTGGCCATAGGGAATGTTGATGACTGTTGAGCGCAAACCAAATGCCGATATCATTATCGTCGGCGGCGGCTCGGCTGGCGCGTTGCTTGCCGCGCGACTGAGCGAAGAGCCTGACCGCCGCGTTTTGGTGATCGAGGCTGGCGAGGAACCAACAGATCCCGATATCTGGACTCCCGCTGCCTGGCCGGCACTTCAAGGCCGCAGCTACGATTGGGACTATCAGACAGAGCCTCAGGCCGGGACCGCGGGTCGTATTCATCGCTGGGCGCGCGGAAAGGTCATTGGCGGTTCAAGCTGCCTTCACGCAATGGGTTACATGCGAGGCCACCCGTCCGATTTTCAGCCATGGGCCGATGCAACTGGCGATTCCCGATGGAGTTGGGCTGAACTTTTACCTATTTTCCAGGCTATCGAGAACCACCCGCTCGGCGGCGACGGCTTACACGGCAAGGATGGGCCGTTGCCCGTCTATATGCCGGACGATGAGGTAAGTGCGGTTGCGCGCGCGTTCATCGAGGCCGGCGCATCGCTAGGTCTGCCTCGCATTCGCGGCCACAACAGCGGCGAGATGATCGGCGTTACCCCGAACTCCCTGAACATTCGCAACGGGCGGCGGGTCACGGCGGCGGATGCCTGGCTCACGCCTGACGTGCGAGCCCGCGAAAACCTGACCATTCTCACGGGAGCCCAGGTTCGCCGGTTGACTTTGGACGGAAATCGGGTGCGCAGCCTTGAGGTCGAGGGGCGAAAGGGTCCGATCGAGGTCTGTGCCGACGAGATTATACTGTGCGCCGGGGCGCTCGAAAGCCCGGCGCTGCTGATGCGCTCAGGCATAGGGCCGCAGGATATCCTCGATGCGGCCGGCGTGAATTGCCTGGTCGATATGCCGGACATCGGCCGCAACCTTCAGGACCATCTGCTGGGCGCAGGCAACCTTTATGCGGCTCGCAAACATGTGCCTCCCTCGCGCCTCCAGCATTCCGAATCGATGGCCTATATGCGGGCAAGCGACTTCACCGGCACAGGGCGGCCGGACATCGTCGTCGGCTGCGGCGTCGCGCCGATCGTATCCGAAAGCTTCAACGCCCCTGCCCCCGGCACGGCCTATTCGCTGCTGTTCGGTATCACCCATCCGACGAGCCGTGGCAGCGTGCGCATTACGGGACCGGAGCTTGGAGATCCATTGCTCATAGATCCTGCCTATCTGCAGACCGATCACGACCGCGAATTGTTTCGCCAGGCACTGGAGGCCGCGCGCAGCATGGGTCATCACCAAGAACTGGCAGAGTGGCGAGAAGCCGAACTTCTACCCGGCCCCTTGAAAACCAATGCCGAGATCGACGACTTCATCGCGCAGGCTGTTATTACGCATCATCACCCATCCGGCACCTGCCGAATGAGCAAGGATGCGGACGCCCCTATCGATGCTGATCTGCGGCTTAAAGCGCTGGACAATCTGTTCGTCGTCGACGCTTCCGTCATGCCCAGTCTTACCGCAGGACCGATTCACGCTGCTGTTTTGGCGATTGCCGAGACGTTTGCTCGAACCATGAATTCAAGACGTTGATACCCGCGTCAAGAGACGAACCACGACGCTTTGGACATGGCACGCCATCTCGATGCGATGCGAGCTAGCGAGCGCTGCGCCACACCGTGCGGTTCAGCATTCGCTCGCCAGCTTGATCTGAATGACCGATTGACGGCGTTTGATCGGTCATTTTCTTCGACGCAAGGGGCGGGCCGGTATCGCCGGGTTAGATCGGATAATGCCCCGGCAACGTTTCGATGGTGATCCAGCGCAACTCGGTAAACTCCGCGATGCCGGCCTGGCCACCGAACCGGCCGTAGCCGGAGCCCTTGACGCCCCCAAACGGCATCTGCGCCTCGTCGTGAACGGTTGGGCCGTTGATATGGCAGATGCCGGATTTGATACGGCGGGCGACACGCAGGCCGCGCGCCGCATCGCCGGTAAACACCGAAGCGGAAAGGCCGTATTCGCTGTCATTGGCCAATTCGATAGCGTGATCCTCGTCGCGGGCACGGATCACCGCGACCACCGGGCCGAAACTTTCCTCGCTGTAAAGGCGCATGTCTTTCGTCACGCCATCGACGACGGTGGCAGACATCAGAACGCCCTCGGCGGTTCCGCCGGTGGCCAGCTTTGCCCCCTTGGAGACGGCATCGTTGACCAGCGTTTTCACCTTTTCCACGGTTTCCGTGCCGATCACAGCACCGAGCGGCGATTTGCCTTCCGCGGGGTTGCCAGCAAACAGGGTGGCTGCCTTGGCGCGGAATTTTTCCACGAAAGCATCGGCGATGGCCTCGACGACGATGATCCGCTCCGTCGACATGCAAATCTGGCCCTGGTTGAAGAAGGCCCCGAAAGCGGCGGCGGCCACGGCTTCATCGAGATTGGCATCGTCCAGAACGAGGAACGGCGCCTTGCCCCCAAGTTCCAGCAGGACCGGTTTCAGATGTTCCGCCGCCCGCCGTGCGACCATCTTGCCAACGCTTGTCGACCCGGTGAAATTGATCCGGCGCACGTCAGCGTGATCGATCAGCGCGTTCACCACTTCGGCGGCATCTTCCGGCGCGTTGGTGACGACGTTGACGACGCCATCGGGGAAACCAGCCGACTGGAAGCATTCAACGATCAGGCTGTGCAACGCCGGGCATTTTTCCGAGGCCTTGAGCACAACGGTGTTGCCGCAGGCAAGCGCGGTGGCAATGGCGCGCACGCCAAGGATGATCGGCGCATTCCACGGTGCGATGCCGACGCAGACGCCTGCGGGCTCGCGGACCGACATCGCATGGCAACCCGGCTTGTCGGATGGTATAACCTCGCCCTTGATCTGCGTCGTCAGCGACGCAGCTTCGCCGATCATGCCCGTTGCAAGCATGACGTTGAAGCCGGCCCAGCTTGCCGTCGCACCGGTTTCGGCCTGCATGACAGCGATGAGTTCGTCTTTTTTCGCGGCCAGCGCCTGAGCGGCCTTCATCAACAGCTGCCGCCGGGCGCCCGGGCCGGTTTCCGACCATGCCGGGAAGGCTGCCGCAGCCTTGTCGGCAGCTGCGATGGCGTCGGCAGCCTTTCCCGCCTGCGCGGTGCTAGCGACCTCACCAGACATTGGGTTGAGTCGCACGAATTGGCCGGAGATGCCGGCGTTGGATACAGTCTGCTGCAAGGAATCCTCCATTTTCTTTCAATCTACGAATTTCTGCGCAGCACTGAAACCGACCATTCGACGCAGCGAGAACACATTGTCGTCAACCTCGCCCAAAATGCTGACGTTGCCCGCTTGCGGGGCAGTATGTTCAGTTTTCGAATAGAACGAACGCGGCCCAGACAAGCGGGTCCTTGGCCGTTTCGATCTTTCCGTCGATCGCTTCTCTTCGCGTGATGCGCAAAGCCTCGGCATAGGTCGCGCCCGCCTTGAGATGTTCATAGTAGCGTGTCATGAAATCGGCGGTTCCCTCGTCGGCGACCGGCCAAAGGGTGAGCAGCGCGCGTCGCGCGCCAGCCAGGCTTGCTGCCATTGGAAGCCCCCGCACGCCACCAATGAAGGCTTCGTCGCCACGACCGGTTTCACAGGCGGACAGGACCAGGAGGTCAAGGCCCGCCAGGTTCCAACCCATCAGTTCGAAGGCGTAGAGGCGCCCGTCGCTTTCGTCGCGGCGCATGGCATGGGTATCGCCCGACCGGGCCAGGATAATCTCGCTCTGCCACATCGTATCGACATTGCTCGCCCCGCCATTTTGTGGGCTGCCATAAGCACCGTGGGTGGCCAAATGCGCGACGGACGCGCCTTCAAGCCGCTTGCGCAGATCCGGCTCGAGCACATCGTCGCCGGTTATGGTCTCGATCTTGAGCTGCCCTTCGGCGAGCACGCCAGCAATCTCCTTAACCTCGCGCAGGGTGCCGGGAAGCGGTGTTGCACCGGCTTCCTTCCCATTCGTATAGTCGATACCGCCGGCAAGCACCACGCGCCCCTCGATAGGCAGTTTGCCGCCGTCCAAGGCTCGATACAGCGCTTCCGGCTCCGTCAGCGTCCGCAACGTGTAACGCTCTTCCAGGAGCTTGCCGCTGGAATCCTGCAGCAATGAGAAAGGCAGCGCGAAAAGCGGACCGTCCGGGACGATGAAAAGCGTTTCGGCACCGGCAAGGTCTTTCTCTACCGGCGCGATCAGTCGGTCGTGGAGCGTGGCAAATGCTTTTCTGCCGCCCTCGCCAAGGCCAGTTTCCTCATCTTCATCTCGTGCCGGCGCATCCATCGCCTCAGCTATATCGCCATCGATCTTTAGCAGGCGGTTGGGATCGCCGAGCATTTTCAGGGTGGGCGCCTCCCCTTTGCGCCAGACGATGGCGTAAAGCCTGGTGTCCTCCATAGGATCGTCACCGCTGCGATCAACCGGCCATTTGCGGGTGGTGAAATACTGGACCAGCGCCTGATCACCTGCCAAAAGGTCCGCCGGCGTAGGCAAGGGCTGGTTCATCAATGTTTCGCGATCGAGTTGATAGCGGCCGGCGACTTGCTGGTGAAGTTGCCGTTCCAGCACCTTGCTTTCCTCAAGATACTTATAGGCAAGGTCCTGCTCCACATCGGCAGCGAAGGTTTCCTGTGCAATGCGGCCAAGCCTTCGAACGCGATCCAGCAGTCGAGCGGTGCCCGTATCCGCTGGATCGATGAAGCGCTGCAGCCTCAAAACATTGTCGGCATCGTCCGTAGCCAGGGACGGCCAGCGCCGCGCCGCATCGATGAAGCCTGGCACCATCGCGGCGTCGCTTTCGGCAAGAAGCGCGTAGTCGTAGAGCAGTCCATCGGCCATGGCGCGGATCGCATCGCCGACATCGCGACCTGCGACCACTGCAACCTGCAGATTGACCCATTTCAGCATGTCGCGGTCGACGCCAGCCATCTCCTTGGCCGCAGTGGCGCTATCGGTTTTGGCCTTCGCCTTGGCGATAGCAATGCGACCTGCGAAGGCCAGGGGGTGGCCCATGCTCATTTCGTCGGCGGCTATACTGAATGCCTGTTGCAAATGCTTGATCTGGCGTTGGGCATCGCCCTTCCCGGCATCGTAATCTGCAAGCAGATAGGCCGCCTTCATGCTGAGAATGGCGGGGTAATTGCCATCGGTGATGAGGGCCTCCATCCGGCCAATCGCTTCGCTGTCCAGCGGCTTCACGCCGGAAACGAGATCGGTATAGTCGACCCAGGCTTCCATGCTGCCAATCGTCGCCTCGTCGCCGATCTGCGTGGCAATCGACAGACACTGGTCGAAATAGCGTCGGGCTTCTCCATAATCGCCGAGATCGAGATAATTCAGCGCCGTGTTGTTGACGCTGACGAGCGTGTTGAAGTGATCTAGCCCGTAGTGGTTCCTGCGCTTTTCGAGAATGGCGAGATCATAGTCCAGGGCGCGCCTTGGCGAACCCAGCCCACGCAGCATATCCGCCAGATTGTTGGCGATCCGCCAGGTAACGGTATTGTCTTCGCCCAGCGTCTTCAGCGCCACCTCGTAGTTGCGCTTCTCTACGTCGAAGGCCGTTCCATATTGGCCGATGCCCGACAGAGCCGAGGCAAGCTTGTCGGTGGCATGGATCAATTCGGCTGATTCCCTGCCATAATACTTATCGTAGAGATTGGTAGCCATCGAATAGAGCGGTACGAAATGCTGCTGCGGATCGGGCACCAAGGTGCGAAATTCGGCATAAGCAAGATAGAAATCCGCCAGTTCCTTGACATCGGCGTTGATGGCATCGGCTTGCAGTGCCTGATCGAACAGAATGGCAGCACCGTCGTTGAGACCGTTCTGCATGAAGGCCCGCACTGCCTCGGTGTATAGCCTCAGCGTCAACGCGTGCAGCTTGGTGGCTGCGGCCTCTGCCAATGCCTGTCTGAGCCGGGTGAAGCCGTCGCCGGTGCGTCCGCTTTCGAGCTGGTTATAAGCGGTGCGGATCTGGGCTTCGATGTGCTCTTCGCTGTTCTTGCCGTGGGCCCTGGCAGCGCGCTCCTCATAGACAGCTGCAAGTTCATCCTGTTTGTCGGTCTCGCCGAGCTTGCCTTTGGCTTCCATCAGAACTGCAACGAGCTGGCTGCCGCGAGTCTCTTCGACCGCATCCAGAAGGGCGAGCAATTCCTGCAGGCGCGGATAGTAATCAGCGCTCACTCCGGCCGCGTCGCCCATCTGTATGGCATAGGTCGCGGCTGAGACAAGATAGCTGGCGGAGAGCCAGACCTCTCCATCGGCCTTGAACTTCGCGCTCGCTTCCTCCGCCATGCGTCGCGCCCCCGCGGCGTCTCCCCCGGCAGACAGCGCCTTCATCTTTGGCGCGATGGAATCGGATTGGGCGATGGCGGCTTTGGATGGCGCTTGGGCGAAAGCGGGTATTGCGATGAAGAAGAAGGCCACGGCGGGCAGGATGGAAAGGAAGAATCGTAAGAAGTGCAGCATAAAACTCTTGTAGTCCAAATCTAAAAAGACTGAGTGACACCGCCAGGTTGCGATTTTGTCAAAACGACCGATTCATGTGAAGATCGCGATATCTCTCCTCAAGTCCACAAATATGGCGGATGGATCTTCCGCCACGCAAGCGATCTGGCGGATCCGAAGTAAAACGTCAGGCCGCGTGGCACGCCCCCCTCAGTCGAACGCATTGCCTGTTTCAATCTCAGCCGCTTGTTCATAGGCGAGTGCAAATTCCAGTGTTGCGCGGTCGGAGCGGGGTGGACCGACAATCTGAATGCCGTTCGGAATACCGTAGGCGTTGAAGCCGGCGGGCATTGCTGCAACGGGCAATCCGGCCATCGTCGGGCCGATCACCACCTCCATCCAGCGATGATACGTATCGGTTTCCTTGACGTCCACGGTCTGTGGCCACGGCAGATCGACATCGAAAGGGAATATCTGCGCGGCGGGCATGACCAGATAGTCGTAACGGCTGAACACGGCCAGCATATATTTGTACCAGCTCGTACGCACCGTCGAGGCGGCGTGAATGTCGGCTGGAGTGCGGGACTGCGCCAGCTCGAACTCGTAGCGAAGCTGCGGGTTCAGATGTGCTCGCGTTTCCGGCCTGTCATATAGCTCGCGCAAGCCATGAGCAACGTCGAAGCTGCGCAGGGTCAACCACGCGTCCCAGAGCGTTTGCAGGTCGAACTCCGGCCGAACGGTCTCGATCTGACAGCCGATGGAGACGAGCACGTCGAGCGCCTTGCGTCCGAGGTCAAGGACGCCGGGCTCAAACGAAAGATATCCGTCGAAATCACCGAACCAGGCAATGTTCAGCCCTTTCGTTTCCGCCGGACCGCGCAGTGTCAGGTCCTCGGCGGACAGCGACAGCGGATCGCGGGGGTCGTACCCAGCCTGAGTCACAAGCAGTGCCGCCACATCGGTGACCGTCCTGCCCATCGGCCCTGCGGTGCTCAGTTGCCCGATGAACAGTTCCGTACCGTCGCTCGGCACGCGGCCGGCGCTCGGGCGGAACCCGACGACATTGTTGAATGCGGCCGGGTTGCGCAACGAACCCATCATGTCGCTGCCATCCGCCACGGGCAAAAGCCGCGCCGCCAGCGCAGCAGCAGCGCCGCCGCTGGAGCCGCCCGCGCTTTTTGTCGGATCGTAGGGGTTTTTTGTGGGTCCATGCACCGGGTTGGTGGTATGCGACCCAAGCCCGAATTCAGGCGCATTGGTCTTTCCGATGAAGATCGCGCCGGCCTTTCTGATCCGCTCGACATGAATAGAATCTTCCGTCGAGACGTGGTCGCGGTAAATCGGCGAACCCCAGCTTGTCGGTAGATCCCTCACCTCTGAGAGATCTTTCACCGCTTGCGGAAAGCCATGCATCCAGCCGCGCGACGCGCCGTTTGCCAGTTCCTCATCCGCCAACCTAGCCTCAGCCAGTAATTCCGCGCGGGGACGCAGGAATATGATGGCGTTGATATTGGGATTGAGTCTTTCGATCCGGTCCAGATAGGCTTCCATGACGGCGATGCAGGAAACCTGTTTCGAATGGATGGCTTTTGAAAGATGCAGGGCTGAAAGCCGCGTAATATCGCCCGTCAAATCAGTCTCCTGGAATCTCAGCGGTGCAACCCACCCTACAGAGGGCAACAGTGGAATGGCTCAGTGTCAATGTCATAGCAGCGAAAGCCGATACCGGACCGGCAAGCTGGTCTGAGCAGGCTGACACGCCTCAAGATCAGACGGTTTTCAGGACATCCCCCATGACATCCAGCAGCATATCCGCGTTCTCCCGCGAGAAGACGAGTGGGGGACGGATTTTAAGAATATTCGCATTGGGACCGGACGCGCTGATGAGAACACGCCGTTCGCGCAAGCCATTGACGATCCGGGTCGTCAGCGCCGCGTCAGGGGTTTTGGCGGTCGGGTCCGCGACGATCTCGACGCCGATGAACAGGCCTGAACCGCGCACATCGCCGATCTCCGGGTGCGACAAGCTTCTCAAGCCGTCCATCAGGTAGCGGCCAACCTCAAGCGCATTCTGCTGCAGGCCTTCGATGCGGATCGTTTCGAGCACTGCTTTGCCGGCAGCGGCTGCGACCGGATTGCCCCCAAAGGTGTTGAAATAGCGCGCCCGCGGGCCGAACTCGGCTATGACCTCGGGGCGCAGCACGATGCCGGCCATCGGATAGCCGTTGCCCATCGGCTTGCCGATCGTCACCATGTCCGGCGCTACTCCGTGGCGTTCGAAACCCCACATCGCTTCACCGGTACGGCCGAAGCCGGGCTGCACCTCGTCGGCCACAAAGAGGCCGCCGGCCGCATGGATCGCATCCACCGCCGGCTTCAGGAAACCCTTCGGCCCTGCGAAAATACCGTCGCTGGAGAAGATCGTGTCGGTGATCAGCATGGCCGGCTTGATGCCGTGGCGCCTGAGATCGGCAATGGCGGCGCTGACGTCGCGACCGAACTTTTCCATCACCTCGGCCGGCGACTGACGGTAGCTGTCGGGTGCGGGAATGGTGCGGACATGTGCTCCGAGCGTCACCGATTCGCCAAGCGATGGCGAGAATTCGGCGACCGCGCTCGTCAGGCCATGATAGGCAAGATCGGTTGCGATGATGCCGGTTCCGCCAGTGACATGACGGGCGATGCGCACGGCCAGATCGTTGGCCTCGCTGCCGGTGCAGGTGAACATCGCCTGGCTCAGCGCCTCTGGGAAGGTCGCCGTCAGCGCCTCTGCATAATCGACGATGCCTTCGTGAAGATACCGCGTGTGTGTGTTGAGAACTGCCGTCTGCTTGGTGATCGCCTCCACCACGCGCGGATGGCAATGACCGAGCGAGGCGACGTTGTTGTAGGCGTCGAGGTATTTGTCGCCGGCCGCATCATAGAGGAAGACGCCTTCGCCGCGCACAAGATGCAGCGGCTTCTCGTAGAACAGGCGGTAGGCTGGGCCGAGCACCTTTTCACGGCGCGCGATTAGCGCCCGCTCGGTCTCATCCAGCCGTTCGAAATCGTCTCGCGAAAAAGCGTTCACCATCGACATGATCAAGCCTCGATAAGGTTGGGCACGAGCCGTTTCAGCCCGGCAGGTGTGAGATCGGCAATGTTCTGCAGACCGCGCCAGGCAGCGGCGTGATTGCGCATGATGTAGTCACGGTTTTCCGGAAACCGTGCGGAGCGCCATTCGGCGATGATGATCGACATCGCCAGCCGCGACCGCGTGAGTAGCGGCAGGAGTTCGACCTCAGCCGGCTCCAGTGCTCGGGCGGACAGGAAGCCTTCCAGGAACGCCCCGATCCGTGCCCCCCAGTTTTCCGTGGCGAGATGATAGGAGAGCGCGACGGCAAGATCGTTGATAACAGGCGCATGCACCATATCGCCGAAATCGATGATGCCGACGACCCTGGTCGGCTCTTCCGGATCGAGCAGGATGTTGTGCGGGTTGAAATCGTTGTGGATGATCTGCCGACGTTCGAGCGCGGCAATCGCCGGACGCGACCGCTCGAATTCGTCGAGAACGGCCTCAACCTGAGCGCGGTGTTCAGCGGCGACTTCGTCCGTAACAGCAGCAAGGTCCAGCATGTGGGAGATATCCCACATCAGCTTTCCCTCGGGCGGGCGGCCATCGTATTTCTCGAGACCGAGCCCCAGTCCGGCAAGCGCCCGCCCGACATTGCGGCTCTGCGCTTCCGAGACCGGCGTGCGGTACTGCAACTCGCCGCCAAGAAAGGTGAGCAGGCGCATGATGCGCGGGCCGTCGGTCGTGAAGAGGGTATGGCTTGGCTCGGCAGAGAGGGTTGGCACCAAGCGCGGCACGGGAACAGCAGGCGCGACGGCTTCCAGATGCAGCAGAGCGCCGTCCTGAAACTGAAGCGCTGCCGGGTCTTCGGCTGCGTTGGCGATCTTGAGGATGAAATCCACGCCATCGGCGCGCGTAAACAGGAACGTCTCGTCGCGTTCGCTGGAAAGACGTTTGACCGCGCCGTCAAGCCCGTAGGCATCAGCGACGGCAGCCTTCGCATCCGCAAGTGTCGTCTCGCTCCATGTTGCCGACATGGCGTCCGGTTTGTTCGCTGCGGATACTGGCTCCGTCATGCTTGCTCCATTCTGCGTTGGGCCCATAAAGTCGGCCCAACACTGTCCTCAAATCCGTGGATGGCGGTCAGGCCACCGGGTTGCGGAAGCCTCGCACTTGAACCATGTTAGAAAAGATGCATCAAGTATCTTATCATGCATTTTTTTGGATGACTTCATGCCGGACTTTCCTGCCCTGGAATATGAGAACCTCAACAGCGTGGTTTACAATTCGCTGTGCGATGCACTGATGCAGGGGCGGTTCCAGCCTGGCGACAGGCTGAAGATCCGCGATCTCGCCGAACAGTTTGGCACCAGCGTCACACCAATCCGCGATGCGATTCTACGCCTCGCCAATGACGAAGCGATCATCTTCCGCTCGCCGCGCGATATTCGAATCCCCAATATCGACCAGCACCGCTACCGTGAGATTCGGTCGATCCGCGTCCGCCTCGAGGGCCTTGCTGCGGAAACAGCCGCGCAAGTGGCGACAACAGCCGATATCCAGGCATTGGAGCAGATATTGCGGGAGAACGAACAGGCCATTGCCGACGGCGACAGGCTGAAGGGTACGCAGCTTAACCAAGCCTTCCACTTCAGGTTGCCGCAGATCGCCGGACTTCCGGTGCTCACCGGCATCCTGCGCCGGCTCTGGCTGCAAATGGGGCCGCATATTTCCGACGCCTACCTAGCAGGCGGACGGGCGATGATCGACCACCACTATCCCGTAGTGGAGGCATTGAAGCGGCACGACTCTCCCGCCGCATCCATGGCGATTGTCGACGATATCCTGCTGGGCGGCAAACCGATCCTCGACCGTATCGAGGGTGGTCCGGACACGCAGGCGCGGAGAGCCTAAGGGCCAAGGAGGGACTTGCAAATCGTAAAACGCTGATTATGATGTATCAAGCATCAAAACGAGCACCCTATGACTGATGAACGCCGCTATATGTTGTTGACAGGTGCAAGCCGCGGCATCGGGCATGCAACGGTCAAACTGTTCCAATCGAAAGGTTGGCGCATTCTTACTGTATCACGGCAGGCGTTCTCCGAAGACTGTGCATGGCCATCCGCCCGCGAAAGCCACATCCAGGCAGACCTTGCCGATCTGACACAGATCGACCGACTTGCCGCAACTGTGCGTGAGCGTCTGCCGAACGGCCGGCTGCATGCACTGGTCAACAATGCCGGCATTTCACCCAAAGGGCCGGAAAACACTCGTCTTGGCGTCATGAGCACGGACGCGGCTGCCTGGACACAGGTACTGAATGTCAATGTCGTCTCGACGGCATTGATTGCCCGCGCGCTCATGCCTGAGCTCGAGGCCGCGAAGGGATCGATCGTCAACGTTACCTCGATTGCCGGGACACGCGTCCACCCCTTTGCCGGTGTCGCCTACGCAGCGTCGAAGGCGGCTCTCGGCTCGTTGACGCGGGAAATGGCCCATGAGTTCGGCCGTCGCGGGGTCAGGGCAAATGCCATTGCTCCAGGTGAAATCGAGACGTCGATCCTATCGCCGGGAACGGATGCGCTGGTGGCAGCCGAGGTTCCGATGCAGAGATTGGGCGAACCGAGAGAAGTCGCGGAAACAATCTATTTTCTTTGCACTGAGCCATCGTCTTATATCAATGGCGCGGAAATTCACATCAATGGAGGGCAGCACGTCTGATACCGGCCCATGGGAAACCCTGATGGCCGGCCATGCCTCAAAACCATCCACCGGTCGCAAGCGCCTTGGGAGAAGGGCGCGATCGGAATCTGCAGACAGCCGATACGTCAATAGGCGAAGGTGGCATCCGGCGGTTTGCATGAGATCGTCAACGGAGCCGGGCCATCCGGTTCTTTCACAACGAAGAAAAGGGGAATGCAATGAAGTCTGTCATGAAATCCGGAATTCTGGCGGTTGCCGCCATCGCGCTATCCGCAAGCCTCGTCGCGCCGGTTTTCGCGCGCGACCTGACCGTCGTTTCCTGGGGCGGGAACTATCAGGATGCGCAACGCAACATTTACTTCAAGCCTTTCTCCGAGAAGACCGGCAAGCCCGTGCTCGATGAAGCCTGGGATGGCGGCATCGGCGTTATCCAGTCCAAGGTCAAGGCCGGCGCGCCGAACTGGGATGCCGTGCAGGTGGAAGCTGAAGAACTGGCGCTTGGCTGCGCCGACGGCCTCTACGAAAAGATCGACTGGGACAAGATGGGCGGCAAGGACAAATTCCTCGACAGCGCCGTCAACGACTGCGGCGTCGGCGCCATCGTCTGGTCGACGGCAATCGCTTATGACGGCGACAAGCTGAAGGAAGGTCCGGCTTCATGGGCGGATTTCTGGGACGTCCAGAAGTTCCCCGGCAAGCGCTCACTGCGCAAAGGCCCGAAATACACGCTCGAATTTGCGCTACTCGCCGACGGCGTTTCAAAGGATGAGCTCTATGACGTTCTCTCCACCGACGAGGGCGTGGAGCGCGCCTTCAAGAAGCTCGACGAACTGAAGCCGAACATCGTCTGGTGGGAATCAGGCGCCCAGCCACTGCAGTTCCTCGCTTCCGGCGAAGTAGCGATGGCGTCCGCCTATAACGGCCGCATCACCGGCATCAGTCGGACTGAAGGCAAGAACTTCAAGGTCGTCTTCCCCGGCAGCATCTATGCCGTCGACAGTTGGGTCGTGCTGAAGGACGCGGAAAACAAGGATGCCGCACAGGACTTCATCGCCTTCGCGAGCCTGCCCGAGAACCAGGCCAAGCTGCCGGAATTCGTGGCCTACGGCCTGCCGAACAAGGAAGCCGCCGCAAAGGTTGCGGCCGACCTCGCCAAGGACCTTCCGACTGATCCTGCGAACATGACCGACTCGATTTCGCTCGACGTCGATTTCTGGATCGACAATGCCGAAACGCTGACGCAGCGCTTCAACGCCTGGCTTGCTCAGTAAGACCTCCGTTGTGAAGGGCGCCCGAAAGGCGCCCTTCCTGTCTGGCCTTGGTGCGCTTCGTGGGTCTGCGGCGCATCCTTAGCCTCAAGCGATGGAGCCTTCGGTGACCGATTTCATTCGATTTGACCGCATAAATAAATTTTATGGCCCGCTTTGCGTGGTCGAAAATCTCGATCTCGGCATAGCTAAGGGAGAGTTCGTCAGTTTGCTCGGCCCCTCCGGGTCGGGCAAGACGACGCTGCTCATGATGCTCGCCGGCTTCGAGCGAACCACTTCCGGCACGATTCTGCTGGACGGCACAGCTATCAACGACGTGCCTACATACAAGCGCGATATGGGCATCGTCTTCCAGAGCTATGCGTTGTTTCCGCATATGTCGGTCGGCGAAAACGTCGCTTTTCCGCTCCAGATGCGCGGCATGGGCAAGACCGAGATTGCAGAGCGTGTCGCCAAGGCTTTGGATATGGTGCAATTGTCGGCGTATGCCGAGCGCCGCCCCTCGCAACTCTCGGGAGGCCAGCAGCAGCGCGTAGCACTCTCCCGCGCCTTGGTCTTCGAGCCCCGCGTCGTTCTGATGGACGAGCCTCTCGGCGCGCTTGACAAGCAACTTCGCGAGCAGATGCAACTCGACATCCGCGACCTGCATCGACGCCTTGGCCTGACCATTGTCTTCGTCACACACGACCAGTCCGAAGCGCTGACGATGTCCGACCGCGTCGCCGTCTTCAACAAGGGCAAGATCGAGCAGATCGGCACGCCGCGACAGGTTTATGACGAGCCCGCGACGCGCTTCGTCGCAGAATTCATCGGCGAGACCAATCTGGTCGAAGGTGTCGTCGAATCGCTGCAGGGACAGGAGGCGACCGTGCGTCTCCCCTCCGGCGCGCAGATTGTCTCGGCGGTGTCTGCCACGGTTTCAGCCGGCCAATCGGTCTATGTTTCTATCCGCCCCGAGCGAGTCGATCTGACGGAGATACGCGGAGATCAGCTCAATTGCCTTGAGGCTGAGGTCACCGACTCCGTCTATCAGGGCGATCACCTGCGAGTGCAGTTGCACAACCCGTCCCATCCGCTGATTGCGAAACTTGGCCGCCGCTCACGGGAATTTTCGCCCGGCACGAAAGTGTTCGCGGCCTTTTCGTCCGGGGATTGCCGGGTCATCGCGCCATGAGTGCCGGACCGTCCCGAACCGGCCGCTCGCTGCTTCTCCTGGCGCCGCTGCTGATCTTCCTCGTCGGCTTCTTCGTCTGGCCACTGTTCAGCATGATGTCGCAATCGGTATCCGACACCGCAGTGCTGCGCCTTCTACCGCGCAGCGCCGAAGTCCTGCCCGATTGGGATCGGGCATCGCCGCCGACCCCTGCCATGCAGGCCGCGCTGATGGAGGATCTGAAAGCGGTCGATGACGACCAGGCGCTTGGCGACATGGTTCGCCGCCTGAACAGCGCCCGTTCGGGCTTCCGGACGCTAATGTCCAAGACGACGAGCGCGCTCGATGACACGGCAAATCCGCCGGTCGATCTCGTGTCAATCGACGATCGATGGGGAAGGCCGGAGTTCTGGCTAGCGATCGCCGATGCGCTCTCGCCGCTGACCGACCGCAACCTGCTCGCAGCCGTCGATCTCGGCCGTAACGCCTCCGGCGATATCGAGCATCTTCCAGCAGAGCAATCCGTCAACGGCGTCATCCTTCTCCGGACCTTCTGGATTGCCGGCCTCGTTACCATCGCCTGCGCATGTATCGGTTATCCCTACGCGATCATCGCCGCGTCTCTCTCGGGATGGAAGCGCGACGTGATGCTGGGCGCCGTCTTGCTGCCGCTCTGGACTTCTCTTCTTGTCCGTACCGCCGCCTGGTTCATCTTGTTGCAGGAACAAGGGCTTATCAACGATGCGCTGCAAACGCTTGGCTTGATTGACGGGCCGTTGCCGCTGATCTTCAACCGCACCGGCGTCATCATTGCCATGACCCATGTGCTCCTGCCCTTCATGGTGCTGCCGATCTATTCGGTGCTGATCACTATCCCAAAGAACCTGATGCCGGCAGCGGCCTCTCTCGGCGCGCATCCGATCCGCGCGTTCCTGCGCGTGCTCTTGCCGCTCAGCCTGCGCGGTGTCGCCTCCGGAAGTCTGCTCGTGTTTATTTCAGCCATTGGCTATTACATCACACCGGCGCTGATCGGCGGCCCCGGCGACCAGATGATCTCCTCGATCATCGCCTTCTACGCCATCGGTTCGGCGAATTGGGGCATGGCTGGTGCATTGGGAGTTGTGCTGCTCATAGCGACATTGCTTCTGTACAGTGTCTACGCGCGGCTCTCGGCCGAAGAAGCTGAGAGGTATTAGCGATGCCGATGAAGTTCACCAAATTCGCCTTCGCGTCACTGACGATTCTGTTTCTGGTAGCACCGCTCATCGCCATCCTGCCGCTTGCCTTTACCTCAAGTGTTATCCTCACCTACCCGATCCCCTCATGGTCGCTGCGCTGGTTCGAAGAACTGTTCACGGCGGACGCCTGGCGGCGGGCGATCGTCAACAGCTTCATCATCGGTACGGGCACGACACTGCTCGCGACCGTGCTTGGCACGGCGGCCTCTCTTGGTTTGCGCAACCGGCTCATCTTCTTTCGCGGCACGATACGCACGCTGTTCCTGCTGCCGATGGTCGTGCCGGCGGTCGTGCTCGGCGTCGGCATGCAGGTGCTGCTTGGAGGCTTCGGCCTGACGAACAGCTATGCCGGCGTGATCATAGCCCACACTGTCGTCGCCGTGCCTTTCGTCGTGGTCAGCGTCAGCGGCGCGTTGGCGGGGATCGATAGGCGGGTGGAACTGGCGGCTGAAAGCCTAGGCGCGTCACCCATAACCGTCTTCCGTCGTGTAACCTTGCCGCTTGCCATGCCCGGCGTCCTTTCCGGTGCGGTTCTAGCCTTCGCAACCTCGCTCGACGAGGTGGTGCTGACGCTCTTCGTCGCCGGCCCAAATCAACGCACGCTGGCCCGTCAAATGTTCTCCAGCATCAGGGAAAATATCAGCCCCGCAATCGCGGCTGCCGCGTTTCTGTTCATCACGGTGACGGTCGTCATCGGCCTCATCGTCATTCTGTCGAATGTCATGCGGGCAAGACGTCGCTAGTGCATGTCTCTCGAAAAGTGGGTATCGGCTTCGGGATAAAGTTATGCATAAAAACATAATGCTAAAGCGTGTCAGGCGAAACTGAAGATCGCGACCTGCTTTAGCATCATATGTGTGCGCCTACTCAGGCATGAAGCATCAGAGCCGACTTTGATTCAGCCGGTGCAATAGACGCGTCGTCTAGAGCGTTTCCTGCTTAGATTGAATCGTTCTGCCGGTGGGAATTCGGGACAAGGTCAAGGGGATCGACGATGGTCGGGCTGGTGGCACGGACGAGACGAGCCCCGAAGGATTTGACCCGAGTTAACCCGGACCACCGGCGCTTTAGACACTTGTTGATTTGCTATGCAAATCAACGGGGAGGTTTCCCGCTGGCGGGCGCCCGCTGTGTCAGCCGGCTTGCCCGATGAACCACATCGGGACTGCGCCGTCTTCCTGGCGGATCGCTTCGCCATCGGCGAAACAGAACGGCTTCAATCTAAAACGCTCTAGGTCGACGGTTGCAAGACCGCCGGCACGGTTTCGGAGTGTGGCACAGTTGCCTTTCCCCTCTGGTATGGCTTTGCGAAATGGCGTTCAAGCTTTGCGCCAAAGGCAGAGATGGTCCAGCACAGCGCAAAATAGACAACAAGGATGGAGCCATAAACCAGGTAGGCGGGACTTCCGCCACGGGCGATCGTCGTCTGCTCGATCAGGATTTGCGCCGAGCGCAAGAGTTCGTTGACACCCAGTACCGCTCCAAGAGAACTTGCCTGCAGAAGACTGGTGACGAGGCTCACATAGGGTGGCAGGATAATCGGCATCGCCTGCGGCACGATGACCAGCAACAACGCTTTCCAGCCGCGCAATCCGGATGACATGGCAGCCTCCCGCTGGCCGAGCGGCACGGCGAGCAAGCCTGCGCGAATGATATGCGCGCCGTTTGCCCCGCCCCAGACCGACACGCTCAGCGCACTCGACCAGAACGGGTTCAGCGACAGGCCGGCATGCGGCAGCACGAAATAGACCATCAGCACCGTGACCATCAACGGAATGTCGCGAAGGCATTCGACGAGGCCGTAGACGGGTCTGCGCAACCAAGGCGATGTGGCCGAAAGACCGGCAGCGAAGATCACGGCGAAAAGCGTGCCGCCTGCAATCATGACCGACGAGAGAAACAAAGTGTTCAAAAGGCCTTCCAGCAGGAAGGATCTGAATTCCAGAAGCAGCATCGTCTACCTCCCACCGAATGGTCGGCTGAGACGTCTTTCAACCATGTAGCCGAGGCCAGAGATGCTGAAGACGCAGATCAGATAAATCACGCAGATCGATGCAAACATCTCGATCGCTCGAAAATCGTAGGCAATCCGGTCGACGGCAACAAAGGTAAGCTCCACAAGTCCGATAGCCTGCAGATAGGCCGAATTTTTCACGGTCGCCACGATCGTGTTCATCGAAGATGGCAGGGCGGCCCGAGCGGCAAGAGGCAGGACGACGAACACCGAATGCTGCCAGCGTTTGAGGCCCAGCGAGGCGGACGCATCGTGCATTCCGCTGCCGACAGCCGCGAGCCCTGCCCGGAAATTCTCGATCTGGAAGGCACTTGCCCAGGCCGTCAGCGCAATGACACCGGACCAGAAGATGCTGAAGCGCAGCCCAAGGCTGGGAAGGCCGTAGAAGATGAAGAATATCTGGACGAGATAGGGCGTGCCACGGATGAACTCGACATAGGCCGTCACGGCATATTGCAACGGCTTGATGCCACTCGTGCGGAGAATCGCGCCCAAAACTCCTATCAAGCAGGACAACAAAATCGCAAGAAAGCTGACGATCAACGTCATTTTGAGGCCGGACAAAAGGTCTGGCAGGGCCTCAAGAATGTAGGTGAAATTCATGGCCGGCATCCTGCTCGGTCGTAGTAAAGAGAATCGGGCCCTGGCGGACAATGCCGCCAGGACGGATTATCGCTTTATTGCGCGGCTGGCGGGTCCGTTTCGAAGGACTTCACCATTTCCGCCGCGACGATGGGATCTTTGACGAAGGTCGGCACGGTCTTCGAGTAGAACTTCTCGTCTTTCAGCTTTTTGAGGACGCCGTTGACGAAGGACTTCAGTTCGTCCTCGCCCTTGCGGATGCCAACGCCATTGAAGCCAAGATCGACCGGCTCTTCCAGCGTGCGGAATTCAGGATAATTGGCGGCGAGCGTCGCAATCGTGATCGCATCGCCGACATATCCGTCAGCGCGTCCCTGCTGCAGGGCCTGCAGATTGTCAGCGTTGGTGTTGAGCTGAATGAACTCCAAGCTAGGAATTCGCTCCTTCAGCCACTTCAACTGCGACCCGCCCTTGATGATAAGCATCGACTTGCCATCCAAGTCGGCCAGCTTCTGAACCGTGCTGTCCTTTGGCACAATCACGCGGCTGCTGCCCCAGTAGTAGATATCGGAATAGTCGATTACCTCTTCGCGTGTCGGCGTCTTGCCGAGCGTTGCGACGATGAGGTCGATCTTTCCACCTGTAAGCGACGGAATACGGGCATCTGTCGCCACGCAGCTCAGTTCGGCCTTCTCGGCAGCGCCAAAAGCGGCAATGCCGATCTGCTTTGCCAGTTCGATTTCGATGCCGGCCGGCTTGCCGTCGGTGCCGGATGCGCCAAATGGCGGAGAATCGCATTTCACACCGATCCGAATGACGCCTGCGTCCTTGATAGCCTGAGGCAGCGCCTGGGCCGAGGCAGGCAGGGCCTGGAGCGTGAAAGCGGCAAAAGCTGCCACCGTCAGGCGGAGCATGCTTATGGATTTATACATGGCTGTCGTTCCCTTGTTTCACTATTTGTGCGCCGAACGTTGCCCGTTCTTCTGCTTTTTGCCGCAAACTCTCTGCCTGCGGAGGCTCAATCCCGCTAATGCAGAATCTGGTTGAGAAAAGCCCGTGTCCGCCCCTCCTGGGGATTGCTGAAGAACTCTTCCGGGGGCGCCGTTTCAACGATCCGTCCGGCATCCATGAAAACAACCCTGTCGGCGACCTGGCGGGCAAAACCCATTTCATGCGTCACGCACACCATCGTCATGCCGTCCGTCGCCAGTTGCGCCATCGTGTCGAGAACCTCGCGGACGAGTTCCGGATCGAGGGCAGATGTCGGCTCGTCGAACAGCATGATCTTTGGGTTCATGCAGAGGGAGCGGGCAATGGCCGCGCGCTGCTGCTGTCCGCCGGACAGCTGGCTTGGATAAAAATGCGCCTTGTCCGGAATTCGCACCCGCTCGAGATACGCAAGTGCGACCGCCTCCGCATCCTTCCGGGAGACCTTCTTGACCCAGCGGGGCGCAAGCGTGCAGTTTTCAAGCACCGTCAGATGCGGATAGAGATTGAAGTTTTGGAATACCATCCCGACGTTCTGCCGGACAAGGTCGATACTCTTCCTGTTATCCGTCAATTCGGTACCGTTGACGACGATACGACCCTTTTGATGCTTCTCCAGATAGTTGATGCACCGGATCATGGTCGATTTGCCCGACCCCGAAGGCCCGCAGACGACTACTTTTTCTCCGCGCCTGACGGTCAGGTTGACATCGTGCAGCACCTGCAGGATCGAAAACCACTTGTCGACACCGGACAATTCAACGGCAATTTCCGTATCGGTCATTCCTGAGCTCCTCCCATCGGCCTCTACCTAGGACGCCAGAGCTTCGACATGCCGCGAAAACCGAGCCGGGCGGAATTTGGCAAGCAGAGGGCTCGCCTCACCCGTGACGATCTCGTGGGCAATGAGTTCACCGGTGATCAAACCCAAAGTCGCACCGCTGTGGCTGAAGGCGACGAAGTACCCCGGGATGCCGTCGAGAGGGCCGATGACCGACTCGCCATCGCCAGGCACCGGTTTTGGCCCGCAATGATAGCTTTCCAGTTCCAGCTTCGGATTGCCTTCGAGTACGTTCGACGCCTCCGAAAGTAGACGTTCAACCGTTGCCGGCCTGACGTCGTAAGAGCCATTCGAACCGCGGTTGAGCTCCTCCTCCGACCAAGCTGAGTCGCAGACGATCGCACCATCCGGCGTCGGGCGCAGGGCTACATTGGGTGTATTGAGAACCGCTCGCAGCGCCGATTTGAACGGCTTCGATTTGACGAGCAGCGCGACGGGCGTTCCATCGGCGATGACATGGCCGGCTTGTTGTGCCATGGCCGGCACGGCTGCGCCGGTGGCAACCAGAACCGCATCCGCCTCAACACGCGTTCCGTTGGCGCAGGAGACGCCCGTTGCGCGGCCACCTTTGATATCGACGGATGCCTTGCCGGTCTGGGTGAGGACCTGACCGCCCAGCGATGTCAATTCCCGCACCAGAATGTCGATCAGCGTCGGAAGATCCACCCAGCCCTCACCGGGATTGAAGATTGCGCCCTGACGCGAAATCGCGGCCGCGTTGATGCCTGGCGTAACCTTGGCCACGTCGCCGGCAGCAAGAAGCATGGAGTCGTAACCGATCGCCTGCTCATGAGCAAAGGCTTCGGCAATGCGATTCGAAGCATCGTCAGCGTCCCATGTCAGGCCGCCTTCGAAACGAAGCCATGCCGCGCCTTCATTGCGGCTGGCGAGTGTCCGCCACCGGTCGATGCCGATCACGCGAAGGCGATGATATTCTTCCGAACGAAACCGTGCAGAGTTGAGCCAGGCCAAAGACCGGCCAGACGCTTCGCTGGCGAACGCGCCTTCCGTGACAAGGGTAACGTGCGCACCCAGACGCGCCAGATGCACAGCCGAGGAAACACCGAAAATGCCGCCACCGATAACGGTGACGCGTTGGTGAGCGTATGAGGGTGTCAACTGCATCTTCCTCCATCCAGAGCCGGTGTTCGCTTAAGTCTTTTTCGCATAGCCATGGCACCTTCCAGAATGATGAATGACGCAAGGCAGGCGATTTATCTTGCAATGAGACCGGTATCAAACGTATTTGAGACCGGTCTCATATGTCAATGCGTGATTTTCTTGACGGCAATTTTCTCTCCACCTATGGGATGAAGCCATGATGAAGAAAGCTTCAAAGCGGCTTGTGACGATTTCCGACGTCGCGCAGAGCGCCGGCGTTTCCAAGGCAACCGCAGCGCGCGTTCTCGGCAGCTACGGCACAGCCAGCCCCGACGCAAAAGAGAAGGTTCGCGACGCTGCGAAAAAGCTTGGTTATCAGGCCAATGAACTTGCGCGCAGCATGACGACTGGGAGATCGAAAACCATCGGGGTGGTCGTCGGAGATATCGAAAATCAATATTTCGGACAGGCCGTTAGGGGGATCAGCGATGCGGCTCGGGCTGCGGGGTTCGATGTCATCCTGGCCAATTCCGGGGAGAACGCCGCCAAAGAAAAGACCGCCGTGCGCGTCCTCTTGGGCAAGCGGGTCGACGGTTTGATTGTCACACCGGCTTCAGTATTCGAGACCCAGCACCTTCACGACATCCAGCGCTCAGGGCGACCTTTGGTGCTTCTGGACCGGACCGTCCCCGGTCTTGATGTTGATGCGGTCGTGACCGACGACCGGCATGCGGCGGAAGCGGCGACGAAGACCCTGATCGACGCCGGGCATCGCCGGATCTCCTACATAACAGCCACGGAATCGGAAGATCCCATCTATCGCGGGCCGCACCAGATCAGTCTGAGCACCGTGATGGAGCGAATTGAGGGGGTGATGGCGGCAGGACGCGCGGCTGGTATCGAGCAGCCCGAGCGCTATATCCGACTCGGCGCCGGTCGCGGGGGAATGGGCGACAAGATCATCGCGGATTTGCTTCAACAAACTCAACGACCAACCGCTATCCTGGCGTCCGACAATGTCGTGGCTCTCGAGGTGTTCAAGACGCTGCGCCGGCTCGGGATGTCGATTCCCGGGGACCTGTCGCTCATCGCGTTTCACGACGCCGACTGGACGAGTGTAACCAGCCCACCGATTACCGTGATCGCACAACCTGCCTACGATCTCGGTTTCGAGAGTGCACAGATCCTGATTCGGCGCATCACTGGAACCGGTGACGTTGCAAGCCGCCGCGTGCTTGCGACAAAGCTCATCACGCGCCAATCCGTAGCGGCGCCGCCCAAGCTCTAGAGCTTTCCTGATTGGTTGAACTGTTCTGTTTCAATCCAGTCATGAAACGTTCCAGGGTCAGGTTCTTCATCAAGACTCTGAAAAGAAGAGATATTTGGTGCGTTGACGCTGATCTCAAGCGCAAGACAGCCCAGCGGAACAGCCAGAACCTCGACCTGACGCCGACCGAATTCGCATTTCTCAGTGCTTCGCGGAACGCCCAGGCACGCGATCAGCCGCATGGAGTTGCTGTCTGAGGTTTGGGACAAGAATTTCGACCCGAACACCAACATTGTCGAGATCTATATCGCCTATCTCCCCAAATAGCTTGATACGCCGTTCGACGAGAAGCTGCTGCGTAACGTGCGCGGCTTTGGATACATGCTGGAAGGATTCTAAGCGGCTCTGTCAAATGCCGCATCCAGCGGGTCGATTCGAGCAGAGCATAAGGCGCTGCAGCAAACGGACCCCGCCGGAGTTCGGCAGGGTCCGCAAACAAAACCTCAGATCACGAGGAAATCGTTGTAGCTGATCGTCTCATGATTGGAGAGCGTGGCGAACAGGACCGCGTCGTAGGTCGAACCCGATCCGTCCCGGTCGAAGAACAATTCGCCGGTATCGGAGTTATAAAGAATGCGGTCCGACCCATCGACATTTCCAGTGGCAAGGTCCTTGAAGACAGTCGCGTCGAAAGTGCCGTCTGCAAGGCCGAGGAAAACGGCGTTGTCGAGCCGTATGCTATCGGTGGAGGCATCGAAGTCGGTAATGATGTCCACATTGTTGGCACCCAGGGCGGTGTTGAAGACGAAGCGATCCGCGCCGCCGCCGCCGGTCAGGAAGTCGCTTCCGTCCATGCCGTTGATGACGTTGTTACCCGCATTGCCGACGATGGTGTTAAACTGCTTGTTGCCGGTGGCGTCGATGTTGGCGTTACCGACCAGCTTGAGGTTTTCGACATATTGGCCTTTCAGCGAGTAGCTGACCGACGCCTCGACATTGTCATAGCCGCCTCCATTGATCTCGACCGCGACGTCTCCGACGTTGTCAACGATGTAAGTGTCGTTGCCGCCGCCACCTTTGAGGGTGTCAGCACCTCCACCACCGTCGAGCCTGTTGTTGTCGTCGTTGCCGGTGATGATGTTGTCCAGCTTGTTGCCGGTGCCGTTGAAATTGCCCGCGGTTATAAGAGTGAGGTTTTCGATATATTGGCCGGCCAAGGAGAAGCTCACCGAGCTCTGGACCGTATCGATCCCCTGGCCGTCCACTTCAATCACCTTGTCTCCGGCATTGTGTACGAAATAGAGGTCGTTACCCTTGCCGCCGGACATGATATCGGCACCTAGGCCGCCATCGATCGTGTCATCGCCAGCGCCAGTCCTGATTGTGTCATCGCCGGCTCCGCCCGTGACATTATAGTGTCCATTGGTTTCCGCCGAAGCGTCCAACATCAGTATATCGCCTGATGTAAGACCCCATCCGTTGACCGTCATAACCTTGCCGGCGGCCAGGTTGCCGTCCGCGAGTTTCAAGTTGTAGTCATAGCCGGAATAGAAATCGATCACCTCGATGTTCTTCAAGGTGTCACTCGCCATGACGACTTGCTGTACGTCGCTGCTGATAAAGCGAAGCGCATCGATGTCAGCACCACCGTCGATTCGGTCAGCGCCTGTGAAATTCGCGTCGACATAGAAGATGTCGGAGCCGCCATTGCCTTTCATGACATCATTGCCTTCCCTGACGAGAAAGAAATCGTCCGATTTGGCGCCGCCGATGAGCGTGTCGTTGCCTCGGCTTCCCGTAAGCTCGAAAGAGCCGTTGGTCTCTGCCGAGCCGTCAAACTTAAAGCTTCGGCCCGGCTCTATCCAATAAGCGCTGACAGACGCTGACTTACCCGACGCCACAAGTGAGTCCTGGCTGGTGATGTCGTAGCTGAAGTCGCCTGCGAAATTGATGCTCTCGACATTTAGCAAGCGCGAACTGCCCAGCGTCAGGCTGCCATAATCTCCATAAAGGTGGACAGCGTCGAACCCAGAACCGCCATCGAAAAAGTCATTGGAAGAAAATTTGTCGCCGAACTCAGCGACATCGTCATCTGCGCCGCCATAGAATTTGTCGGTGCCGCCCTGAGTTCCGGTAAAATAGTCGACCTTGGCGCCGCCCTTGAAGGTATCGTTGCTTTTACCATCCAAGAACCACAGGTTTCCGTCGGTTTCCGCCGAGCCGTCGACTTCCAGCTTGTGGCCGGCCGCAACCCCTCCACCTTGGATTATCAGTGTCTCGCCGGCTGCGACGTTGCCATCATGCAGCTTGATCTTGTAGTCGAAGGCCCCCTCAAAGGAGAGATATTCCATGCTGTTGAAAGTCGCAGCGTTCATCGTCAAGCCGGCGGAATAATCGCCTTTCAGGCTAAGCAGGTCATTACCGGCGCCGCCTGAGACAATGTCGCCACCGTCCAGCGAAGCACCCATATAGAAGGTATCGTCGCCGTCCTGGCCGGCGAAAAAATCGCTGCCGCCGTGAGATGTCTCAAAGCGGTCGTCTCCCTGCCCACCCTGCACGAAGTCGTTTCCGCTGCTGTCGAGGATGATGAAAGTGCCATCCGTTTCGGCCGAGCCGTTGAAGATGAGCTTGCCGGCACCGGTGATGCCTTCAGCGGTGATGTAGAGATTCTTCCCGGAGGCGACGAGGGAGTCTTCTGTCACCAGGCTGTAAGTGAAATTGTCGTCGACGCTGATGGTCTCTATATTCTTGATGAACGTATTGTTGAGCGCAAGTTGGCTGGAGTAGTCGCCGCGCAGATACAGGACGTCGCCGCCGTCGCCGCCATCGACGAAATCATTCTGGTTCAACGAGTTGCCGAAATTGATGACGTCATCGCCCTTCCCCCCGTAAACGCTGTCGTTGCCACCGGTGAGAAAGAACGTATCGCTACCCGTTCCGCCCTTGAAAGTATCGTTGCTCTTGTAGCTGTCATACATCAGGAAGCTGCCGGTGGTTTCGGCCGAGCCATCAACCATAAGGGTTTCACCCGACGACATGGCTTGCCCGTCGATTTTGAACACCTGGCCGGCCTTGACCATGCCGTCATGGGTCTTGATCGCGTAGCTGTGCCCGGCGTTGAAGCGGATTTCCTCGACGTTGCGCAACGTGTTGAGTTCCATAGTCAGGCCGGCGGAATAGTCGCCGGTCAGGTCGAGCAGGTCGTATCCGTCGCCACCGTCGACGCGGTCGGTCGCGTCGAACTTGCCGCCGCCGAACAGAATGTCGTCGTCACCCAATCCCTTGACGATATCGCTGCCGCCCTGACTAAAATTAATCTCGTCCTTGCCGGCTGTGCCCTGCAGTGTCTCGCTTGCAGACGTTCCGTTGATCATACGCTTCATCCCTGTTGTTGCCGGCGTGTTGACGGTACGGCATCGACGTTCGGATGCGCTTCTCGATCATTTGTGTTTCGCAACGATGTCGACTAGCATTCGCTTTGGTGCGATTGTTTCGTAGCGGCAGCACATTCGGAAAGTGCCACGCGCTTCGCCTGACATGCTGGATCTACAAAAAAACAATATTGCCGCAGCGCGGGCCGCCGCGGCGATGCCGGAAGAGCCCGCGCTTCGGCATGCGGGAACAAATGCCGATCTACTTTCTTTATTTCGTCATAGGAGATTTCGCCGGAGGAAAAGCATGAAGATTTTCAGACGACGTGGATCGGAAGGTACAATCGCCACAGGCGCAGTGGTCCTGTTTCCAGTCTTATGCGTGATGCTTTGGACGGCACTTCATCTTCAAATTTGGCCCTGACATCTCTGCATAACATTGCGATCACCTTATTTGATGTGATCGCATTCAACGACTTAAGCGAATTACTTTCAGCTTGCCTGCTTCAACACGTCAGGGACGTCTTCACCGGGCGTGCCCAGCCAAACCCCAAGTTCGCGAAGCCGGTCCTGAATTTCTGATACACCTATTGAAGATGTCGGCACTCCCCTTGTAGCAGAAAGGGTGGCAGCAATGGCCGCCGCTTCGCCTGTCATCGTGCAGGCCGGAACGTTACGCGTCGAGCCGAAGGCAATCGCGTCAGCGGAGATACAGCGGCCCGCGACGATGAGATTGTCGATCTTCATCGGCACCATCGTGCGATATGGAATGCCAAAGCCAATGCCAACATGATCCATGATCGCCCTGCTGCCACCCGGTTCATGCACGTCAACTGGCGAATTGCAGAGCCCTATGGCATCGTCGAAGCGGCGATTACCGCGCACATCTGCTTCAGTGATGATGTAATGACCGGTGATGCGGCGTGTTTCGCGAACGCCGAGTTTCGGTGCGACCTCAAGGAAAATCGCGTCCTCAAACCCTTTCACGTAACGCTGCAGGAAATCGAAGGCACAATAGGCCTGCTTGCGGATTTCGATTTCGGCCCGGCTGAGATCCCGGTCGTCGAGGCCGTTGCCTTGGAAGCGGGTTACATTGACGCTGATTTCGCCGGGGATCAAACCGGTCTTCATGGTAATGTGATCCTTCGGGATGATCCAGTCGAAGCCTTCCGCCACCTTGTCCTTGATGCGCTGCTGAAACCCGGTCAGCAGGACCGCCATGGCATAGTCTTCGTTGCGGTCGCCGGCTTCCTTCGGATAGACGACTTCCCACATGTCGGCGCGGTTGGCCTCGCAATCGGCGATCAAGGCCGGAACGTTGACGTTGAGAACCCGGAAATAGGATGTGATCGGCTGGGTCAGCCCGTCGCTCTCGCGACCCAGCATGAAATCGGCACCGGCGAGCGCGGCCACGTCGCCGTCGCCCGACGCGTCGACGAAGGCCTTGGCGAGCACCAGGCTTTCGCCCGATTTGGTGCGGATCAGCAGCCCATGCACCGCATTGCCCTTCATCACGGCCTGGGTCACATTTGCGCGCAGCAACACTTCCACGCCCGCCTCCTCGACCATTTCGATGATCACACGCTGCATCACCTCGGCGTCGAACGTACCGGTATATTTACCCCAGTAGGATTCGCGAACCCGCCCGTCCGCGCCCTTGTAGCCGACGCAGCGGTCCAGCATCTCATGGAAGATCGTCGAGTTGATCAGCCCGGTCGGCTTGGTCAACCGGCCGCCAGTGATCAGGCCGCCGAGAAAGCCCGTGCCTTCGAGCAGCAACACGCTCGCCCCCTCCCGCGCCGCGCGGATCGCGGCGACGATGCCGGAAGAGCCCGCGCCGGTGACAACCACATCGTAATAGCCGAAGAGGTTCATGGTCAGTCCTTTCATTATCCGTTCGTGAGCCCATTAGGCTCAGCCGGTGTATTCCATGATGTAGAGACCGGCATTGTAGTCGGTCACATAGATGAGTCCGGCCTTGTCGACGAAGATGTCGCAGGACTGGATGATCGGTTTTTTGCCAGGCCGCTGGTCCATCATCGAACGCGGCGGCGGCGGGACGAGGGCGCCGACTTCCTTTGGCAGGCACTCGTCGGAGATGTCGAAGATTCGAACGCCGGCGTTCTGCCAGGTCGAGAAGATCAGCGACGAACTCTGGAACGTGTCCGGGCGGTTTTCGTGGATGTTGTGCGGGCCATAGTGCGCGCCCTTGCGGGCGTAGCTGGCATCGGAAGGTGGCGGCATGGTCGACAGCGGGATCGGATTGGCTGGATCCTTGACGTCGAAGATCCAGATGTTCTTCAGCCCATCCTCGAAATCGTCGAGTACAGCTTCGTCCAGCACGACGAGCAGGTCGCGGTCGGTGAGCGGCAGGCAATTGTGCGTGCCCCCTTGGAACGGCGGCGACCAGTTGACATGCTTGATCAGCTTTGGATTGGCGCGGTCGGCGACGTCCATGACGACCAGGCCGGCATCCCGCCAAGCGCCCCAGGCGATGTCACCGCTGACGAGAGCGTGGTGCAGGCCGAACTTACGATTGGCTGCCCAGCTCGGCGTCTCGCCGGCTGCCTGATGCATGCCCGGCAAGGCGTAGCGCCCTGCCTCGCGCGGATTGGTCGGATCGGACATATCGACGGTCATGAAGATGAAATCGGTATAGCCATCCAGCAGCGCCGAGACATAGGCCCACTGGCCGCCCGTCCACCAGATGCGGTGAATGCCGCCTGAGACCGCCATGAAGCCAATGCGACGCGGCTGGCCTGGCGTCGATAGATCATAGACGGCGAGGCCGGCGTCCCAATTGCGCGCCGTGTTCGGTGCCGCCGTTCCAAGCGCTGCGCCCGCAGCGGCCTTGTAATAGTTGGCTTCATCGGCGAAGGCCGCATCGGCAAAGACATCCTTACCGTGAATAACCAGCAGCAGTTCGTCGGCGACCTGGAGATGCACATTCCATGTATTTGGTGGAGCCGCGACATAACCGGCCGGCTTCGGGTTTTTCGGATCGCGCACGTCAACGATGGAAAATCCCTGGCTGAACAGATGTCCAATATAGGCAAACCCTTCATGCACCATGACCTGGATGCCGTCGGCCTTGCCGCCCTGATCGGAGTGGCCGATGAGCCGCATGTTTCGGGCATGGTCCGGTGTCATCAGGTCGTTCATCTCGTCTGCTCCAAATAGTCCTACGGCATATCAGTCAACGCGCGGGGCGCGGCGGTCCAGGCCACGCCCCGCAGTCTTGCGACGAAGCTTTACTTCACCATGTTGCCCCAGTTGTCTTTGCTGTCGACGTTCTCCTTCCAGATCATCACTGGCTGGATCAGCGTCTCCTTCTGGACCGGCTTGCCGGCGAAGTGGTTCTCCATCTCGCCAACGATGGACGTGCCCATCGAGAACGGATTCTGCCCGACGTCGGCATCCTGCGTCCCCTCGCGGATCCGCTGCAGGCCGAGCGGTGTGCCGTCGAAGCCGATGACCGGGATATGACCTTCTTCACCCGGCTTCTTCAGGCGATCGATCTGCCGCAGGGCGGAGACAACACCGCGGATCATTTCGTCATTATGTGCCCAGATCGCCGCAACATTGGGATCGCGAGTGAACGCATCGACCGTGAGCGTCTGGGCGTTGTCGGCGGTCCACTCGGCCTTCAGCGTTTCGATCTTAATGTCTGGATACTTCGCGTCCATCTGATCGTGGAAGCCCTTGTAGCGCTTCTCCGACTGGCCGGAACCAATCGCGCCGCGCACCTCGAGCACCAGGCCCTTGCCGCCGGTGACCTTGGCCACAGCGTCGGCTGCCGCCGCACCGCCGGCAACGTCATCGAAGGTGTTGTAGGCGATCCACTCGCCTTCGGGCGGAAGGTTCTCCAGCATGAACAATGGAATGCCGGATTCATTGGCCTTGCGCACGCCACCCTGAAGCAAGGTGGCATCCACCGGGTTCAAAAGGATGATGTCGGGCTGCTTGCTGACTACGTCTAGCAACTGCGTCGTCTGCGTGCTGGCGTCACCCTTGCCGTCATAGACGGAGATGTTCATCCCCTTTTCCGCGGCAAGCTTCTTGACGTGATCGACCAGCGTCACCTGATATTCGTACTGCAGGCCGAAGGCGATGTAAGCGAGGTTCTTGCCCTTCAGCACGCTGTCCTGTGCGAAGGCCGATGTTCCGCTGGCCAGCATCGCAGCACCCGCGGCCAGTCCCAGAAATGTGCGTCGTGTCGTTTTCATCAGGCTTGTCTTGTCCATGGTCTTTCTCCTCCCAGTTGGACCGTCTTCCGAAGTGCGGCAACGGTCAGCCCTTCGCAGAACCCTGACGGTGTGCGCTGCTGTCATTGCCGTCGTAAAATTTCGCTTCCAGACAGGTCGGCCTAAGCACTGCTTTGGTTCACCCTGTCCGTCGTCTCATGCGGTCCGACTTTACGACCGCAAGCTCTGAACGCCTCCGTTGCCGTCAGGACGTTTTCGGTGTGGATTTCGCAGCTTTCGCGATCACCTTCTTGCGCATTCCTGCCTCAAGATAGCTGCGGCGGTAGACGTCGAGGGCAGCTGCAGCGGCGATAACCAGTCCGCTGACCACCGAGTCCCAATTTGGCGGGACGTTCAAAAGATTGACCGCATTCTGGACCAGGCCGAGTAAAAGGACGCCGAGCAGCATGCTGCCGATATTTCCCTCTCCGCCGAACAGACTGACCCCGCCGATGACAACGGCCGCAATCACTGCCAGTTCAAGTCCTTGCGCAGCGGTCGCCGCGCCCGCTTCGAAGCGCGCAGTGATCAGCAGGCCGGCGATTGCCGACATCAGGCCCGATATCATGAAGGCGGCGATGACGACGCGCTCGGTTTTGATACCGGCGAGGCGCGCTGCGAGCGGATTGCCGCCGGTGGCGTAGACCGACCGGCCGAACTGGGTGCGTGAGAGAACGATCTGTGCCAAGGCGGCAAGTACGAGCGTCAGCACGATGACGCCCGGAACGCCCAGAAAGCGGCTCGCTTGCAGATCGATGAAGATTCTCGGAACCGGGGCAATGTTGGTGCCGCCGGAGTAAATATACGCCATACCGCGGCCGATGGTCATGGTCGCCAAAGTCGCGATCAGCGGCGGAATGCGCAGCTTTGTTACCGCCAGTCCGTTGACGAGGCCAATCCCGAGACCCGCGCACAGCGCCAGAATGATGGCGATCTCCGGTGAAAGGCCCTGGAACTGCACGAGGCCGACCGCGAGCACCGAGGACAACACCAGCACGGATGCAACGGAGAGATCGATGCCGGCGACAAGAATGACGAAAGTCTGCCCAATCGCGACCACGGCAATGATCGTTGCCGATTGCAAGACGTTTTCAATATTGCGCACGGTAGCGAAGACCGGACTCATCGCCGTCATGATCAGGCTGCCCAGCAGGATGATGACCATCAGGCCCAGGCTCTGCATCAGGTCGATGAACGAAATGCGCCCACGCAAGGCCGAAAGACCACTGGATTGCGGCACTCGATCGGCCATTGGTGCGTTCTCCATAACCATATTGCGTTCTCCGACTTCGGCGCCGCGCGTTCGAGTTTGGAACGGGCACTGTGTTCTTGCTTCGGGTTGCTTCAGCCTGTCGTGGCAAAACTCATGATCGTCTCCGCTGTCGCCCGTTCCTTTGGCAGTGACGCGGATATGCGGCCGGATCGCATGACGAGCACGCGGTCTGTCAGGGTCAGGATTTCAGGCAGCTCGGAACTGATCAGCAAGATGGCCATGCCGCCCTCGGCCAACCGCAGGATCAGTTCGCTGATTTCCGACTTCGCCCCAACATCGATACCCTTGGTCGGCTCATCGAGGATGAGCAGCTTTGGCTTGCGCGCCAGCCAGCGAGCGAGCACGACCTTCTGCTGGTTGCCGCCGGAAAGCGTTGACACACGGGTTTTCGAGGACGGCGTCTTGACCGCGAGTGCGCGAATTTCACGATCCGCAATCGCCTGTTCCTTGGCCATCGACAGGAAACCGAATCTGGAAATCCGGTCGAGCAAGCTCAGCGTTACGTTGCTTTTCACGCTCATCAGCCCAACAAGCGCCTGCTGGCGCCGGTCTTCCGGCACGAGCCCGACGCCGGCTTCGATAGCCGCCTTCGGGTCATTCGGCGGAATGGCAATGCCGCCGATCTCGACCGAGCCACTGTCATAGGGGTCGATGCCGAAGATGGCGGCAGCGAGTTCACTGCGTCCGGCACCGACAAGGCCGGCCATGCCGACGATCTCACCGGCGCGGACCTCGAAGGAGATGTTTTCCAAGACGTTTTCGCGCGTCAGCTTGCTGACTTTCAGGACGACATCACCAACAGGACGCTTGGTCAGTATGGTATCGCGCACCTCGCGTCCTACCATCATGCGGATGACCTTATCGTGGTCTAGTTCCGAGATTGGGCGGGTGCCGATAAGACGACCGTCGCGCAACACCGTAACGCGGTCGGCGATACGAAATACCTCTTCGAGCCAATGCGACACGAAGACGATGCTCATGCCCTTGCTTTTGAGGTCCTCAACGACATTGAAGAGCCGGTCGATCTCAGGCGGCGACAAGGATGTCGTCGGCTCGTCCATGATCAAGACTTTGGAATCCTCCGAAATTGCCCGTGCGATCTCGACAAGTTGCTGATCCGCGGAAGACAGGCGACCAGCGGGAGTCGATGGATTGAGATGCGGTGCAACGCGGGCCAATGCGCGAGCCGCCCGCTCCTTCTGAAGTCGCTTGTTGAGCCAGCCATACCGTGTCGGCCAGCGGCCGAGCATGATGTTTTCCGCCACCGACATGGCGGGCACCAGGTGGGCGTCCTGATGGATCGTCGCTACACCCACACGGTGCGCCGAGGACGGATCGGGACTGAGCGCAACGCCATCGACCGTGATCTCGCCGCGGTCAGGTGCGTAAAAGCCCGCCATCATCTTGATCAGCGTCGACTTGCCCGCACCATTCTCTCCAAGAAGAGCGGTGACTTCGCCAGCGCGAACGTCGAAATCGACGTTGTCGAGTGCCAGCACGCCAGGAAAAGACTTGGTGATGCCCTTGGCAATCAGCACGGGCCGCAGATCTTCAGCCACTGAAATGACTTCAGCGACGCTCATGACACAGCCTTGATCATGCGCAGACGAACTGCGCCGCGATACAGCAGCATGAATACGATCCTCCCGGACGACCTGTTCCTCAAGGCCGAAGCAAAGCGCCAGCCTGAGGCCATCGCCGCCAATACGGACAACGCTATGTGGCTCGAATGAACTTGTCAACTGGTAGATACAGCGGACCAGTTGATTTTTTAAGAAGGCCTGTGAGCCTGATGATGGCTGCTCTTAGTCGCTGCAGCAGAGCACTCCGAAGACTCAAACCAAGGCTACGCCTATGACATTTTTCATAGTTCTTGAGTGCAAGACGGGACATTAACAGCTGTTACGCTCCAGTTTCCACCCATTACGCGCGCGGTATACACGTCTTCCAACACGACAAATTCCGGTCCAACCAGTTGCGAGAAATTTTACGCACAGGGAGTGACATGCAGCTCATGATGGTTTAACTGGACTAGGTAGCAGTCCAGTTTTGGTGAGCCCATGGTAAGCCCGATTTCGCTTCTCAACGAAACCCTCCACAAGCAAACGGCCAAGGAAATGATCCGAGACAAGATCATCTCCATGATCGCATCAGGCATCCTCCAGATCGGAGACGAACTGCCGAGCGAGCGGGAACTGGCGACCATGCTGACGGTCAGTCGCGAGACCGTTCGCGGCGCGATCCAGCGCCTAGCCGGAGAAGGGGTCGTGCAGGTGTCGCAGGGCGCGCGCACACGAGTGGCGCGGGTGGATGTCGATGTCGGAACCCAGCGAATCGGCGTGACGAACCCAACCTCGATCAACGGATATAGCCTGGACGCCGTACACGCCGCCCGCCTTTTGGTCGAAACATCCGTGGTGGCGGACGCTGCCCGGCATCTCAGCGACGACGACATAAAACGCCTCGAAGATTCCATCGTCGCCCAGGAACAGGCTTTCAACGATCCGGTGCGCTTCCTGATCTGCGACCGCGAATTTCATCTGACCATCTATTATGCCTCGTCCAATCGGCTGCTCGCCGATTTCGTGGTCGATCTTTATACTTATCTGCTCGACCATCGCCGCATCGCCATGGCGCAACCGGGGGCAATCGAGAAGAGCCTTGAAGACCACCGGTTCATCGTGCGTGCGCTCAAGATGCGCAATCCGGAAGCGGTTTCAGCGGCATTTTCCGAGCATATTCTGCGAATTCACGACACAACGCTGGCTGTCGACAACAGCAAACGGCCCGATCCGGCAAAGGGCGCGCACCCCATACCGTTCATTGCCGGCGGCAAGAAGGAGTCGGCCTGACATGAACATACTCATCATCGGTGCGGCCGGCATGATTGGCCGCAAACTGACGCGCGCGCTGATCGAAAAGGGCGAAATTAACGGGAAGCCCGTCGAACGCATGGTGCTTGCTGATATCATGCAGCCACCCGCGCCGGATTTTCCCGGCGCGGTCGAGACGTTGGAAGCCGACCTTTCCCAGCCAGACATCGCAGAACGGCTGATCAGTTCAAGACCCGACCTCATCTTCCATCTGGCAGCTATCGTTTCGGGAGAAGCCGAGGCTAACTTTGAGAAAGGGTATCGCGTCAATCTGGACGGTACGCTTTCACTGTTTGAGGCTATCCGCAAAGCCGGGCTGGAACAGCCCTACACACCCCGCCTCGTCTTCACCTCCTCGCTTGCCGTGTTCGGCTCTCCGCTGCCCGACGTCATCGGCGACACTCAATGCCTCACACCGCTCACCAGCTATGGCACGCAGAAGGCTATCAGCGAGTTGTTGCTTGCCGACTACTCGCGAAAAGGCTTTCTCGACGGGATCGGCATCCGCCTTCCGACTATCTCCATTCGTCCAGGCAAGCCCAACAAGGCCGCTTCAAGCTTCTTCTCAAGCATTCTGCGCGAACCGCTGATCGGCGAGGAGGCCGTGTTGCCGGTTAGCGAAAGCGTGCGCCACTGGTTTGCCAGTCCGCGCGCAGCCATAAGCTTTTTGCTGCATGCCGCCGAAATCGACACATCACCGCTTGGTCAGCAACGCTCCATCACCATGCCGGGCTTGTCGGCGACGGTCGGCGATCAGATTGCAGCGCTCCGGCGCGTCGCAGGCGATGCGGCGGTCAAATTGATCCGGCGCGAACCCAATGCAGCAGTCGCGGAAATCATCGACGGTTGGCCGCGCAGTTTCAGTGCTCAACGTGGCGAGGCGCTAGGGTTCAAGGCCGAAAGCTCGTTTGACGATATCATCCGGGTTCATATCGAAGATGAACTCGAAAACGCCGTGCCAGAGCGAGTGTAATATGCTTTTGGGGGCGATTGCCGACGATTTCACCGGCGCAAGCGATCTTGCCAATACGCTTGCCAAGGAAGGCATGGCAACGACACTGTTCGTGGGTGCCGGCGGCAAAGCAGGCGATTGCGAAGCGGGCGTCGTTGCCTTGAAAACGCGTTCGATACCAGCGGCGGACGCCGTTGCCCAGTCGCTTTACGCTGCTCGCTGGCTGATGGACCAAGGCTGCCGCCAATTCCTCTTCAAATACTGCTCGACCTTCGATTCGACGCCGCACGGCAATATCGGACCGGTCACGGAGGCTCTACTCGATTTGCTAGGGACCGACATCGCCATCGTCTGCCCGGCATTTCCGGCGACAGGCCGGCGCATCTTCATGGGGCATCTGTTTGTCGGCGACCGGCTTCTCAACGAGTCCGGCATGCAGAACCACCCGTTGACGCCGATGACGGATCCGGATTTGCGACGCTTCCTGCGGCTGCAAACCAAGGGTGAGGTGGGCGCGATCCATCTCGACACGGTACGCAGCGGTCCTGAAGCGCTGAGCAGTGCATTCGCTGCGGAGCGCCAAGCAGGTCACCGATTGGTGGTCACCGACGCGATCGACGATGATGATTTGCGCCGTATCGGCAAGGTCGCCACCGACCATCGGCTCATCACTGGCGGCTCGGGCATCGCCATCGGCCTTCCGCGAAATTTTCGTGACAAAAACCTGCTCGGAAACAAAGTGCGGCCCCTGCCCGTCCCGACCGGACGCGGCGCCGTCCTGTGCGGATCATGCTCTTCGATGTCCCAGAAGCAAGTGGCCGACTATAGCCGCGACAATCCCCATTATGCGCTGGACACCGGCGCCCTCATGGCCGGCAAACTCACCGTATCGGAGGTGACCGACTGGGTGCTTCAGAACAGCCACGCCAACCCCCTCGTATACTCGACCGCCGACCCTGGAACTGTGTCCAGTGCCCAAGCTGCGTTCGGTCGAGACAGCGTTGCCACGACGATCGAGCGTTTCTTCGGCGAGCTCGCGCTAGCTTTGGTGGACAGCGGGGTACGGCGGCTTGTGGTTGGCGGCGGAGAAACATCCGGTGCCGTTGTAGAAGCCTTATCGGTTCGAAGCTTGCGGATCGGCGCGGAGATCGATCCGGGCGTGCCGGCATTGGCGACCGAGCGGAACGGCCTACTGGGGCTGGCGCTGAAGAGCGGCAATTTCGGCGCCGTCGATTTCTTTGCAAAGGCGTTGCAACAGGTCGGCACGGCATGAGCGAGCAGCGAATCCGTAACGACATCGTCAAATGGGGGCGCTCCCTGTTTGAACGTGGCCTGACAGCCGGATCATCGGGCAACATCTCCGTGCGGCTGGACGACGGTTTTCTGATGACCCCGACCAATTCGTGCCTCGGTTTCCTCGATGCCGAACGCCTGTCGCGCCTCGACGCAACCGGCAACCACGTCTCCGGCGATGCGCCGACCAAAGAACTGTCTCTGCACTTCGCCTTCTACGACCAGCGCCCACAGGCGCGAGCGGTGGTACACCTGCATTCGACTTATGCAACCGCCCTCTCCTGCCTCGCCGATGTCGATCCAGCCGATGCCATCCCGCCGATCACGCCCTACGTCGTCATGCGCGTCGGTCGCGTGCCGGTCATCAGCTATACCCGCCCGGGATCGGCCGATATCCGGCCTTTGATCGAAAGCATCGCGGTCGATCACGCAGCGGCGTTGATGCAAAACCACGGCCCGATCGTCACAGGCACCTCGCTGGAAGCCGCGGTCTTTGCCATGGAAGAGCTCGAGGAGACCGCCAAACTGGTGCTTCTGACGCGCTGGATGCCTGTGAGGTTGCTCAACACCGAGGCGATTGCCGATCTGAACCAGACCTTCAAGCTGAAATAGACAAATGCAAAAATTCTCCGCCAATCTGGGTTTTCTTTGGAGCGACCGCCCCCTGCTCGACCGCATCGACGCGGCCGCCCGCGCAGGCTTTAAAGCTGTCGAACTGCACTGGCCCTACGACACCTCAGCCGAGGAGGTGAAGGCCCGATGCGCGTCCAACCACGTTGTACTGCTAGGCCTCAACACAGCGGTCGGCCATGCCACGAAGGGCGAGTTCGGCTTGGCAGCACTTGCAGGACGGCAGGGCGACTTTATCCGCTCGCTCGACCAGGCAACCGCCTATGGGCGCATTGCGGGCGCCACGTCCATCCATGTCATGGCCGGGGTCGTCGCAACCGATGAGAAGGCCAAGGCGCGAAGCATCCTTGCGGAGAATCTCGCCTTGGCGGCGGAAAAGGCTCCCGATCTGACCCTGCTGCTCGAGCCGATCAACCAGCGCGACAAACCGGGATATTTCTACTCGACCATTGAAGAAGCGGCATCCCTGATCGCCGAGATCGGGGCGCCGAACCTCAAGATCATGTTCGATGTCTATCATGTCGGCGTCAGCCAAGGCGATGTTTTCACCCGGTTGAAGAGACATCTTCCTGACATCGGCCATGTCCAGATCGCCGCCGTGCCGAGCCGGGCGGAGCCGGATGAGGGCGAGATTGCCTACTCCGAGATTTTCAAGCAACTCGACCGGCTTGGCTATGAAGGCTGGATCGGCTGCGAATACAAGCCCCGCGCCGACACCGACGCGGGTTTGCGCTGGATAGAGACGCTCGGCGTCTCGCTTTAGACGACGAGAGGGAGGATTTTATGCTTGCGATCAAGACGGCACTGACCATAGAGGCTGCCAAAGCCATAGCAACCGCATGCGAAGCCGATGCAAAAGCCAAGGGGTTGCGCGTCGTGATCGCCATCGTCGACGACGGCGGTCACCTCGTGCTCTTACACCGCGACGACGGTTCACAGGTTGGGAGTGTCGAAATTGCTACTCTCAAAGCGCGAACCGCGGTGCTCTTCCGCCGTGATACGAAGGCCTTTCAAGACGTTGTGGAAGGAGAAGGACGCCTCGCTCTCCTGTGCATCCCAAACGGCATCCCGCTCGATGGCGGCGTCCTGCTGAAGCATGGCGACGACATCATCGGCGCCGTCGGGGTGAGCGGAGCCAGCGATGAAGACGACGGCGATATCGGCCGTGTTGGAGCCGCCATTTTGCAGAGCGGGCTTGCCAACTGAAGAAGAGGTCTTCCTGGGAACGCTGAGGCGCCGAAAGCTCTACCGGCTCTCGACCCGCAGATTGAGATAATTGGAATCGAAGCCTGCGAATTTCGCAAGCTTTGCAAAATCGGGAATGGTGACGTCGAACTGCTCCCAAATAATCCAGTTCGTCGCACGAAGATCGCGGATGGTTCTGTTCGTATGCACAAGGGAGAGACCGAGAAGATCTGCAATCTCGGATTGCGTCAGAGGAAAGCGGAAGGTTCTGTTTTTGATGTGTCCTATGGCCTCGAGCCGTAAGTACACTTCGCACATCAGATGGGCCAATCGCTCGGCTGGAGTGTGCCTCCCAATCAGGGCCGTCATCTTCCGCTGAATGGCGGCGTCAATCGTCGTCGACATCCAAAGCAGACGTGTCAGATGCGGTGCCTGTTCGGTTATTGCGCGCAGGCTTTCATGCGGTATGAATACCGCCACGCACTCGCTCAACGCAACGACGCTGTGATCCATCTGCTTGAGCACCAAAGCATGCAGATCGACGAAATCGCCGGCAACGTGCAGTGCTGTCAGCTGCCGGGCGCCATTTCTCCCGTGAACCGCACGCGCCGTCCAGCCAGAGTAAATGAAGCAGCTATTATCCGGGCGCGAACCTTCGGCCACGATCTCTGCTCCCTTTTGGAAAAGAACAGTTCGTTGCGGGAGCGACAGCAATATATCACGCTCCTCGCCAGTGATGACGTCGCGATGTGAGAGATACTGGCAGAGGAGATGGATGGCAGTCGACATGTCTTGGTTCCAAATTGCGATACCGATAGCGTGTCGGCCTAGCCTTCGCCAAGAGGGAGGAACTGTATCAAATGTTAATGGAACGGCGTACGCCTATTTCGAGTTCGTAGTCAGGTACTCCCTAACAATCAAATTCAGCTACGAGGAGAGAAAATATGGCCAAAGAAAAGACTTTGGAAGATCTGTTCCATGACACGCTCAAGGACATTTACTATGCCGAACGCAAAATCTTGAAAGCCCTCCCAAAGATGGAGCGTGCCGCCCAATCCGATGAACTGAAGGCCGCGTTTCAAAAGCACAGGGACGAAACTGAAGGCCATGTCGAGCGCTTGCAACAGGTTTTTGAGATTCTCGGGAAGCAGCCGCGTGGGAAGACCTGCGACGCCATAGAGGGTATCGTTTCCGAAGGCGAGGAGATCATGGATGACTATAAAGGAACTGCCGCGCTTGATGCCGGCTTGATTTCGGCGGCACAGGCCGTCGAACATTATGAGATGACACGTTACGGAACCCTCAAGCGTTGGGCCGAGGAACTTGGTCTGGCGGACGCCGCGGCGTTGCTCGACGCGACGCTTCAGGAAGAGACGAAGACCGACGGTGACCTTACGAAACTGGCCGAGACTTCGGCTAACGACAGGGCGAAAGCCAGCAAGGCAGCATGATGCTTTCGGCCGGCGTGACGCTCGTCACGTCGGCAGCCCTGTCTCCAATTGATAGGACGCGACATGATCAATGACCCGCCGGAAACGGTCGACAAAATGGATCGCCAGTCCGAGGCGTTGGCTTGCGTGCTGGAATACAGAGAGGGGGATCGGGTTCTGAGTACCGACCAGGCTATATTTCCTAACGTGTCAGCGGTGCGAGACGAGACGGAGCGGTCGGCCATCCATATGGTCGAAACGTTTCGGACGACTGCGGATACCGACGACTGGGTGGTCCGGGCGGTCGATGCGGCTGGACATGTTCTCGCGTCGGTCAGTTTTGGTGAAGCCTTTCAGCTTTCTGCTTCCCGAATCACCAGCATGGACGATATGCCTAAGGATTAGAGTCATCAAAACTCACGTGAGATGTACATGTCAGAAGAACAACCTCCTCCAAGGCGGGTACGAAAAGGTCTGGGCACCATAGCCGTTCTCATTCTCGTCATCGCCGTCATCATTTTTTTCGGTCTCAACATCTGGCACGCGACGGAAGCACCGTGAGGGTCATGTGGAGCGCTTGGTCAAACTGTCTTAAGACGCGACGGTAGCTCCAACCGGCGGGTTGTTGATATAGCGAGCACTGCTATCTTTCGGTTGTCCGCTCAGGCTACTTCAATAGACAAGCCCGCATCACCATGAGATGCGGGTGAATTTTTGCCGCTTTTCGCGCCTTCAACCAACTGAATGAACCGGGCAACTGTCGTTTGCCAACTCCAGCGCGCGACGGCCTCATCCCGCGGGCGAAAGGTATGCAACTCGCAAAGCATGTCGGACAGAGCCAGATGGAAATTTGCGGCAGACGAGGTTCTGCCTGTCACTGGCGTTATATATTGCAGACCACATGTCAGCGCCTCATTGGCGAGCACCGGCAGGCCGGCCAGCATATACTCGGTCAGGATCGCGGGCGCGCCGTCATCGACGCCGCACACCACGCCGATCTTCGCCAGATTCATCAACCTGTTGACCTCGACGAAATCGACGCCGGGAGGTCCAACAAAGTCGACGGAAATCCCGAGATTGGCGGCCTCGGACCGTAACGCGTGGCCGAGCTCGCCATAGCCGCAGACGCAGAGTGCGCGGGTCGAGCGCGGCAGTCTAGCCAGCGCCTCGAACAGGATGTCATGCCGTTTGTAGGCTTGCGCCGCGGCCACGTAGACGACATCGTAGATCTTTTCCAGTCCAAGCGGATAGAACGTCTCTGGTGATGCAAATTCAGGCCCAATCGGCATCACGGCAGTCGCCATATCCGGATGACGCGATTTGACCACGAGCGACTGCCATTCGGCCCCGGTCAGAACCAGATCGAAATGACGGCTGACCTCCGTCGGAATACGTAGGGCCGGGGCATCGATCGAGTTGTAGATTTTGACGCTGCTTTCGCACGCATGCAGGATCTCTTCATCGACACCGAGGCCCCAGACGCACAGGATATCGGGCGCACCAAAAGCCGCGATGTGGCCAAGCATATCGTTGGAAGCAAAGGGCCGCAGGCGCGTATCCGTCTTGAACGATCGCCGGATAAGCCCGGCCTGCGGGTGAGGTATTTGCGGCGGTTCGTCGCCGGCATAAAATGACCAGATCTCGCAGGCGTCGCAGAAACCCTGGTTGGCAATCGATAGGGGAAGCCGCTCCAGATAGCCACCAACGACCGCCGGCCGTTCGAGAACGCGAGTGGGTTCGGGGCCGCGTGCGCCGGAAAGCCAGGCTTGCTTGTATTCGTCGGTCGAATAATCGTCGCTCAGCGGCGAATGACCAAAGCAGAAGTCACTGATGACGACAATCCGTTTGATGCGGCCAGACACATCCTCATTCTGCGGCACGAATGCTCTCCTCACCGGTCGAGGTCGCCAAGCCGTGGATGCGGCAGAACCGGTCGATTGCATTGGCCAGAGGACGATGCACAGGGCGCGCGCCTCCAAACACCCGGTTTTCCATAAGCCCACTCGGACAATCCCGTTCGTCGTCCCATCCGACATGGTCGATGATCGGATAGAGGCAAAGGCCTTCGACGGGGATTCCGGCTCGGCGCGCAGCCATGGCATCCGAAGACACCGCGTCGAACCAGGCGGCGCGTCCGTTTCCTTCGGTGCCGGTTTCGGCAATCAGGATGGGCCGACCGTAGCGCGCATAGGTCTCTGCCAAAAGGACACGGAACGGCTTGTGAAGCGGATGGTCCGGCGTCATCGGTGGGCCGCCGTGAACCCATTGGTTGTCGAAGTAATAATTGACGCCAACGATATCCAGCAGTTCGGGAGAACCGCCAATCTGCGGCCACATCCGCCCGGCGATCATATCGCACGCTTGAAACTGGGCAAGTCGAGCGCCTTCCGCATGTAGCCGGTCATATGGCCGGTGCGGGTCGGCAACGATGCTGATGAGGGGCTCGCAATGGACGAAGCGCGCACGCGGATCGACGGCAAGGATCGCGCGCATCGCGGCAATAGAGGCGCGCGCAAGCTGGACCTTCAGCTCAAAACCGCGATGCCGCGAAAACGGATTGAGATAGTTGCCGTCGCCACCGCCCCAGGAATGAAACGAGATTTCGTTGATTGGACAATAGAAGGGCACTTCGTCTGAGGCGGATTTGACCACCTGCGCAGCAGCCGCTGCGTAAGCGGCGAAGCGATCCACGAAAGCTGGCGACCAAATGTCGAGATCGTCCGGCCAACCATAGTGCATAAGATCCCAGACGACCTGCGTTCTCGTGCTCTGCGCCGCGCGGAGCATTGGCAGGAAGCTGGACCAGTCGTACCGCCCAGGCGCCGTCTCGATCAGGTGCCATCGAAGGCCGTCTCGTACAGTTCGGATGTTGTGGCCACTCAACTGGCCATAGTCCGCTGCCGTGTGGGAGGCGTGATGGGTTGCCGCTAGCAAATCGAGCCTCCTCCCATTTCGCAGCTTATGCGTGGAACACTCGAAACCGCCTTGGACGAAGCTCGAAAACAGCGATGGTTCAGGGGCACTCCTGCGCTCCGCCAGTACCGTGCGGAACAAATCTTCCCATTTCGGAACGACGACCGCCGCGCTGTAGCTGTTTCGCACCTTATGCCACAACGCGCTGCCCAGTTGGGTCCGCAACCCGGCATCCCGCGCAAGCAGCCTGATCGCAGCCGCTACCGCTTTCGGGGCTTCATGCGGCACGAACAGGCCGGAGACTCCGTCTTCGATTTGCTGCATTGAGCCGTTGTCGGCGGTAGCGATGACCGGCAAACTTGCGGCCCCCGCTTCGGAGATGACGTGCGGCATGCCCTCGCCTCGCGACAGCCAGACGAAGATGTCCATCGCTTGCAAAAGCGCTGGCACATCTGTCCGATCGCCTAGGAATGTCAGCACATCGGAAAGGCCCGCTTGCTCCGCCTGACGCTTTAGCGTCTCCGCATAGTCAGGCATGAACGCATCCGGCCCGCCAACGATGACGAAGCGCACATCCGGCAGGTCCGCATGGACCAGGGCAGCTGCTTCTATGAAGTCCTCGACGCGCTTTTTAGGGTCGAGCCGGCCTACCCAACCCACAAGGATCGAAGTGCTGGCAATCCCCAACTCGGCGCGTTTGAGGGAGCGGCGATCCTCATGAAACTCCGACAGATCGACCATTGACGGGATTTCGAGCGCGTGAGCCTCGCGTCCTGGCATTTTCGACGCGGCTGCATCCCGGATCGACTGGCAAACGCCAACATAGCGACTTGTGAAGTGCTTAGGCCCGGCGAGCGCTTCCGACACCAGCCCGCCATGCTCGATGAGAGGAGGTCGCCATTGCAGCCGCTCAAGCGCGGGATAGATGTCGGCAACGTTCTGGCATGACACGATCACGTCGTAAGACGCGAGTTTGCTCGACAAATAGTCGACCGTGTCCTCGAATGACAATTGGTAGGGCGCAGTGTCGACATTGATGCCCAATGCCTCCAATTGCCGATGGGTCTGATCCGGCATGCCTGGCTTGCTGAAGCAGGCGACCACGTCGATCCGAAACTTTTTCGGGTCCAGCGTCCGTGCCAACAGGCGCACTTCCGTTTCCTCGCCGCCGACGACCAGCCACGCGAAGACGAACAGGACGCGAATCTGGTCCGATTTATCTGAGGTCATTGGTCGAAACTGAACACGATCTGGAGGAAGTCTGGGCGCTCGCTGACAAGCGTTTGAAGAAAGCGCGGCGCGTCATCAATGGGCACGACGTGGGTGATCATCTCCTGGCGGATCGCGTCGCCGTGACGTGACAGCAAGCTAATCGTCTCGGCGGAAAGCCGCCGACGGTCCCAGAGATGGTTAAGGCCGCGTGGGACCCGACCGATTTGTGCGCAGCGAATGCTAAGCCCATTGTGGTGAAATTCTTCACCAAGTCGCGTGTGTTCCGCACCGCCCTGGTAAAAGGCCAGATCGATGACCGTGCCTTGCGGGCGCAATGCGCGTAGAGCATTATGCAAGCTACCGGAATGAGCACGGGTCTGGAACACGATATCCGCCCCGCGTTCTGTAGGGCTATGACGCCAAACCGCTTTCGCGTGCTGCCACGCCTGCTCTTCGTCGAGCGCCGTTATGCCAAGTGCCTCGGCCTTCTCGCGGCGAAAGGCGGACGGATCGGCAAGTATCACGGTTGCACCAGCCTGCTTCGCAAACAGCGCCGTCAGCATGCCGACAGTGCCGCCGCCGACGACAACCACCGCCCGTCCTGCAATGCCCTCGCCAAGGTTGCGGACATCCCTGCCCAGCATTTCTGCATCGGCGTGCAGAATACCGTTGGCCGCAATCGGGCCCATCTGCGCGACGAAGATGCCGAGGATGGGATCGATGCCATCTGGCAAAGGGATCAGCGATTCATGGAAGGGGTCGGCCGTGTGTCCGGATTTGTGTCCGTAAGTGCTGCAGACGACCTCGCCTGTAGAAAAGGCCGCGTTGCGACTTTCCGAGACGCGCGCGACTTCCATGTAGCCGAGGAAAGGCACCGGAAAACGAGCGCTGGGCTCACCTTCGATGAAGAGGCCGCGGCCCTCATCCCACCGCGACCTGAGATAAGGGTTGGTGTCCTTGAAGAAGGTTAGCTCGGTTCCGGCGGAAAAGCCGCTGTAGAGCGCATCGAGCCTCACCTGCCCTTCTGAAGGAGGTCCTTCCTCATAGCTGGTGATGTAAGCGTTGCGCGGCGATTCCACGCCAAGAGAACGGATGGAGCGGTGTTCAGACATTGGCAGCCTTGGGTTCGTGCTGAATGCGGACCGGAAGCCCGGTGCGCGCCGAGTGGGCGATAGCGAGGGCGACGCGATGGGACATCAGCGCTTCGGAATATGGACTGCGGATTCGGTTCGGCAGGCCGCGAACGGCATCAATGAAATCGCGATCTTCACGATGAACGGGGTCCTCGCCGGCGCGGCGCGTGGGCCTTCCCTGCCCGACGTCGACCATGATCTCATGATCGGAAAGCTCGATCGCCATGCCGTTTCCAAAAATATGCAGGCCAACCCGATGGTTCCACCGCAACATACAGGTCGCCGCGAGCGTTCCGACGGTACCGTTTGCAAATTTCAGGCTGACGGCCATTCCGGTGGCGACATCCAAGCCGGGGAAATCCTCGCGCGGCTGGGCGTGCGAGGCTGCGGCGTAGACCTCGTCGATTTCGCCGACGAGGAAGCGCGCCACATCGATGACATGCGTGGCTTGCTCGACGATTTGCCCCCCGGATTTATTCTCGCGCCACCACCATTGCGGTGGGGGTGTCTGGTCGAGCCAATAGCCGGTGACAAGCTGGGGCGGGTTATGACGCAGCAGATCGCGTGCCTCTTCGACCGTATCGAGATAGCGCCAATGATAGCCAGCAGCGGTGATCAGGCCGCTCTCTTCGACAGCGCGAGCAATCTCCTCTGCGGTGTCGATCATCAACGACAGCGGCTTTTCCACGAAGAAGGGCAGCCCGGCTTCGATTGCCGCCTTTTCAGGATCGCCATGCGCAAAAGGTGGCACGCAAATATAGACCGCATCCAATTTTTCCCGATCCATAAGGTCTTGGTAGGTTGTGTAGGCCCGCGCACCGACCTTCGAAGCCAAGGCCTGGGCCCGGGTAAAATCCGGATCGGCGAAGCCAACGATTTCGACGTCCGGCATGTGCTGAAGTGTGCCGATATGCCGGTCGGCAATGCCGCCCGCACCTACGAAGCCGACACGCGTCGGCGCTCCATCCACACTCATGCGCTGTACGCTCCCTCTGCGAAGACGGCGCGATAAAGTGCTGCCGTCTCCGATGCCATCCTCATGGCAGTGAATTCATTTTCGTATCGGCGTCTGTTGCGGTGGCCGAGCAGCTCCCGCATTGCGCCATCGCGCAATGCGGTGCTGATCGTCTCAGCCAAGGCGACCGGTTCGCTTGGCTGAACGAGCCACGGATAGTCGGCACCCAACGCCTCCAAAGTGCCCCCGATGCGGGTCGCCACCACTGGCAGGTCAAGAGCCATCGCCTCAAGGACAACCAGCGGCAGCCCTTCGAACAGCGAGGCAAGGACGAAAACATCGGCTGCCGCCAACAGGTCCGGGGCATCGTCGCGTGTGCCAAGAAAACGGACTGAATTGGCGATGCCAAGTTCCGCTGCAGCCATCTCCATCGCAGGTCTTTCCGAACCGTCGCCGATCAAAACGAATTGCGCTTCGGGGACCTCCGCCAGCACATGAACGGCGGCGGAGAGCAGATGCTTGTAGCCCTTTTGTGCGGTGAAGCGCGCGATTGTGGCGACGACGGGCGCCTCGCGCGGAATTCCGAGCGTCGATCGCGTCTCGGAGCGGGCCCGCAACGGCCGAGGCCTCGCTATACCGTTGCGGATCGTCACCGACCGTCGCCCCGCCGCGCCTGCGCTGCGGTAGGTCTCATGCGTCGCTTCGGATACGAAGATCGTCTGATCGGCCTGTTCGATGCCGAGCAGGTGTGCTGCCTTCTGTTCCTCGTCGGTCAATACATAGGGAAGATGCTCGGTCCGGATCGTGGGTACGCCGGCCTGCCGGCCGGCGGCCACCAGCGCATGCCCTTCCCACGCCACGCCGGCATGAACATGCAACACCGCCGCCGACACCTCATGTAGCAAAGATGCTATCGGCGGACCGTCATCGGCCAATGGGAGCGTCTCACATCCAGCATTTCTTGCCCGCGCCATGAAACTTTTTGTGCTATCGGCATCGGGAAAAGCTAGCACGATTCGATAATGGTCCTTAAGTGTATCGGCGAGGGTAAGCATGTGCTCGCCGACGCCCGAAGGAGCCAAGCTATCGGTCGCCAACACGATAGTAGGGCTGGTATGCGCGTCCATGCTACTCGGCCGCCGTCGAAAATGCGCCGTTCAATTTTTGCTCAGTAGCTGAAAACCGGCGGAAGGTTGCCAGGGCCTGCCCAACTACCTGGTCCATATTGTAGTATTTATAGGTACCCAGCCTACCCACGAAGATGACGTCGTTCTGTTCGCGGGCCAGCGCCTCATACTGCTTGTAGAGAGCCTGATTTTCCGGCCGGGGAATAGGGTAGTACGGATCGCCTTCGGCGCGGGCGAATTCATAGGAAATGCTGGTTTGGCGATGCTGCTGCCCGGTCAGGTGCTTGTATTCGGTAATCCGTGTGTAAGGCACATCTAGCGACGGATAGTTGACGACTGCCACCGGCTGGAACTGCTCGCGATCATGAGTCTCGTGCTTGAATTCCAAGCTACGGTAAGGCAGCGGACCAAACCGGTGATCGAAATAGGCATCGATCGGACCGGTGAAGATTGTGCGCGGTGCGAGGTTCTTGCGATCAAGTTCATTGTAGTCGACCCCCGCCTCGATTTGAATGTTCGGATGGTCGAGCATATTTTCGAACATGCGTGTAAAGCCATCGGCGGGCATCGCCTGGTAGGTATCCAGAAAATATCGGTCGTCTGTCGAAGTCCGCGTTGGAACGCGAGCCGTCACCGACTTGTCCAACTCGGACGGATCAAGCCCCCACTGCTTTCGCGTATAGCCTTCAAAGAACGTTCGATAGAGATGACTCCCGACCTGCGAGATCACAACATCGCGTGAGGTCCGAATCTCAGGTGTCGGCTCCGCTTTGGTCTTGAGATACTCGGCCGCTGCCTGCTCATCCGCCAGATCGATGCCGTAGAGACCCTTCAGGGTCGTGCGATTGATCGGCATGGGCAGGAGCTTGTCCGCCACGCTTGCGAGCACACGGTGCTCATAAGGACGCCAGGCGGTGAAGCGAGAGAGGTAAGCGAAGATTTCCTCACTGTTCGTGTGGAAGATGTGCGGGCCATATTTATGAACAAGCACGCCCGCGGCGTCTTGGCAGTCATAGGCATTCCCCCCGATATGTGGGCGGCGGTCGCAGATCAGCACCCGCTTGCCCGAAGAGGCAAGACGCTCCGCAAGCACCGAACCAGCAAAACCCGCGCCAACGATCAGAAAATCATATGGATTTGCGCCGGCGGAACGTTTGATGACGGGAGCTTGAATGCTGATAGGCTTACCGGCCCGGCGATGCAGGGCTTCTTCGACCAGCGCCGACATTTGCAGGAATGTATCGTCCCAAGATATGGTCGCGAGCTTTTCATCCGCCGCGCCCAGCCATTGCGCTGGCTGCTTCGCCAAAGCGAGCGCCTCTTCACAAGCTTGAATAAACTGCCTGTTGTCGCCCGCGATAAGTACGCTGCCGAGGTCGCCGTAGTGCCGGATGACATCGGTTATAGCAGTCGAGACGACCGGTCGACCAGCAGCCAGATATTCCGGGGTTTTGGTGGGGCTGATAAAGCGTGTCGCCTCATTAAGGGCGAAGGGCATGAGCGCAATGTCCCATCCCGCCACATAAGCCGGAAGCTCGGCATAGTCCTTACGGCCGAGGTAATAGATATTGGCTGCACGAGGCAACTGAGTCTCGTCGATCTTTGCCAGAGGCCCTACCATGACAAGCGACCAGTGGGGCCGGGCCGCGGCAACTTCAGCGAGCAAACTCAAGTCGATCCGCTCGTCGATAACGCCGTAATAGCCAAGTATCGGACCACCGATCTTACGCTGGTCATCTGGCTTGATGCTTGAAGTGCGTGCTGCGGCGAAGTGCGCCACATCTACACTCGAGGGGAAGGGGTGGATATTGTCGTGCTGGGCCCGCTTAGCCTCATAGATGCTATAGCCGCCCGTGAAGACGACATCGGCGCGGCGCATCAATTGTTGCTCGTTCTGGCGCAGTTCCGGCGGCGCGTAGCGAAAATTGGAAAGCTCGTCCATGCAATCGTAGACGACTGCCGCCGCATCGACATGCGCTGCGAAGGGGAACATCATTGGCGTGTAGAACCACAGAATCGGTTTCCTCGCGCCCTGAAGCGCGAGAAGTTGGTCGAGCAAGCCGGACATTGCCTTCTGCAGGCGCTCGCCATGCCAATCCTGCGGGACGCGTGGCCTGACTGCGATCACGGACGTGTCATCGAACGCGTGGAATTCGAGATAGGGCAGATGATGGTTGGTGGGAATGTACTCCTCGAAAAAGAATACGCGCCCGGATTTGCCAAAGCGCCGCATCAAATGCTGTGGACGCTGAAGAACGAAGTCCCACCGCAGATGGGAAAAGCAGATGATGGGAGGGGTCGACGTCTCGAGGCTTGAGGATGTAGCGGCGTTCAAAACAGATTCCTTCAAAGTCATCTCGGGCCCACCACGCTGTTTTGGAAAGCACGAAACCACGACCGCTCCAGGGAGATGAACCCAAGAGCCGCGAATTGCACGTACCGGCTGTATTGGAATGTTGTCGATCAAACCGCTGTAGTTGCGGCGGCTAAGATTGTCTCAGCATGCCGCAGAGCGGGCCTAAACCATTCGTCTCTCAACCCTACCAGCGGGCACAGCCCGACAGGTTATGAAGAAGCGAGACTTGGATAAAAATCCAAGTTTGTGAGTGTGGGGCGCAAAACATATTCGTGTATATTTTCGACCATGACTGCCTCGTCTCGCACCAGATGGGGATTGTGAGAGAGGAACGCTCGAATAAGAGCCCTGTTCCCTATAAGATTTGACATAGGAGAAGTGGCCAGACAGAAACCGCAGAGAGAGGTCGCGCAAGGCGAAAATAGGATTCCCGATGCAAATCGGTGGGTTTTATGGCCTACCGCCGAGCGCAGAGAGTGCTGCCTCGAGCTTTAGCCATTCCGCGAATTTCTTGACCGGTTCGGTCCTTTCCCGGCGCGCTGGAACGACGATGAAATAGCCGTTGCGGGTTGCCATGGCGTGAGACGTTATGCGGACAAGTCTGTTCTGGTCCAGCAAATCCTGAACAAGCCGCCGCCAACCAAGGGCAATACCTTGCCCATTCAACGCAGCATGAATGGTTTCGGCATAGAAGCTGCAGCGCATTCCCGATGAGCGCTTCGGAGCTTGAACCGAGAACGCTGCGAGCCATTCGTTCCAGCCGGTCCAGCTAGGATCGTTCGTGTCGTAGGAAATGAGGGGGTGACGCACCAGATCAGTCAAATCCACGTACTCGCCCAGCCGATCTGCGTATTCCGGACTGCATACTGGAAATATTTCATCGTCGAACAGGAAATCGGCCTTTCCATCGGGCCACATGCCGTTGCCATAGCGAATGGCGATATCGACATCGCCTTCCATGCCCGGGGTTTTATCCTGCGATATGATCCTCATTCTGACCTCGGGATACTGCCGCGAGAAGCCGGATACTTTTGGCAAAAGCCAGAATTGCGAAAACGACACTGTCGCCGATATGGCGAGCTCTTCGTCAGAGTCTCTGGTCAGGCTGGAAATTGTTTCGGCAATAGCATTGAGCGCATTCGTTGTGGAAGACGACAGCAAAAGGCCTTTCTCGGTAAGCTCTATCCGGCGGTGAAGCCTGTGGAACAACGGAAATCCCAGCGACCCTTCCAGCAGATGAATCTGCCGACTGACAGCCGCCTGAGTGACACCCAATTCCGCCGCTGCCTTGGTGAAGCTTGCAAGACGCGCCGCCGCCTCGAAGACGGTAAGCCCGGTCATTGGAGGAAGTCGCGTCTTCAGTGCAGCCATCGTTCAAAGCTCCAGGATATCGACGCCAATCGCAGCCGCTCGCACTACGGGATTTCGCTTCTTAACATTACTTTTCTTTATGCGAAACAGGCTCATTTATGCCGTTGAGCCCTACAGTCTCTGATGTAAGCATGATCTTGAAATGACCTCAGGGAATGTCATGCTGGACAGAGTGTCGCCAACTATCACCTCGCTTCTCAACGCTCGTTTACAAGGGCACTCGCTGCCCGCCGGGCTCTACACGCGCGAAGATGTCTTCGAGGCGGATATCGATGTGTTCTTCCGCAAACACTGGATTTGCGTCGGACTTGAGTGCGACGTTCCGGAACCCGGTGATGCGACGGTCATAGACATCGGCGCCAGCAGTTTGATTCTGCTGCGCGACGACGACGGGGCAATTCGGGTCATGCACAATGTCTGCCGTCATCGCGGCTCGCGGCTGCTCGACGCAGGTACGACAATCGTGTCCAGGCTTGTTTGCCCCTATCATCAGTGGACTTACGAACTTTCGGGAGAACTCGTTTACGCGCCGCATATGGGGCTCGACTTCGACAAGGAATGCCGTTCGCTCAAGCAGATCGCGTTCCGGTCGATTGGCGGACTTATCTATGTCTGTTTGTCAGACGAACCGCCAGCGGACATAAACCGGCTTGAGGAGGTCATGTCGAAGCGCTTGGCGCCCTATGAGGTCGGCAACGCAAAAGTTGCCCATCAATGCGACGTCATCGAACACGGCAACTGGAAACTCACGCTGGAAAACAACCGTGAATGCTACCATTGCTCGGCAAACCATCCGGAACTCTGCGTGTCGTTCGTCGATCTCGATTTCGGGTTCGACCCGGAGAGCCTGAGTCCGGAAGACAAGGCACAGGCGGAAGAGCATCTCGCTCTTTATGCCGAGCGAACCGCCTCATGGGAGAGAGAGGGATATCCGTCCGAGGCCGTCGAACAGTTGGTGGATTGTGCCACAAACTTCCGCACGCAGCGCCTGATTATTTCAGGCGCTGGAGAGTCTCAGACTCCCGACGCCACAGCGGCGTGCTCGAAGCTGCTTGGAACCATGACCCGGAAAGATCTCGGCGACACCCATTTGTGGGGGCACAACAGTTGGAAACACTTCATGGGCGACCATGCAGTTGTGTCGATCGTCATTCCGCTGTCCGCCGGAAAGACGCTGGTGCGGACAAAGTGGCTGGTTCACAAGGATGCCGTGGAAGGCATCGACTACGATCTGGACAAGCTGACGAGCGTTTGGCTGGCGACAACCGAACAGGACGCTGATCTGGTCTCACGATCACAGGCTGGCGTTGCCGATCCGGCATATGTGCCGGGTCCATACTCTCCCTTCTCCGAAACGAACCTCGAAAAGTTTGCGACATGGTATGTCGATCGGATGCGGGCGAATGGATACTAGAACACTGTCGCCGACACTCGAAGACGTATGGGCAACGCGCTTCTGGGACTCAGAACGTGACGATACTTTGGTGTGCCTGGATGTCCACCAGGAGACCCACGACGTAAAAACGTTCACCTTTGCATCGGCCGATGGCAAGCTGTTCAATTTCAAAGCCGGACAGTACTTTCTGTTCGATTTCAACTTTGGCTTTGAAGAGGAAAGCCGGTGCTACAGCATCTCCTCGTCACCCCAGCGCAACACCACTTTCTCGATAACGGTCAAGCGCGTCGCCGGTGGCCGTATCTCGAACTGGATGCACGACAATTTTGTGCAAGGCTCTCAGATCAAGGCGCAGGGCCCTCTGGGCACTTTCATCCGTCCGACTGCCGGTAACAAAAAATTCCTGCTGCTTTCGGGCGGCTCTGGGATCACGCCTGTCATGTCCATGGTCAGGGAGTTGGCGGACACTTGCGAACAGGCCGATGTGATCTTTGTCCATGCCGCGCGCACGCCAAAGGACCTGATCTTTCGGGACGAACTTGCCAGCCTGGCGGGCAGGCTCAAGCATCTGCGCCTCCATTTTTTGCCGGAGCACATAACAGGAGAGCCGGCGTGGCCCGGCTTGGCTGGAAGGATCTCACCTGAGTTTTTCAAGCTGGCGGTGCCAGACTTGAGCGAGCGCATCGTCATGTGCTGCGGGCCGATGCCTTTCATGTCGGCCGCCCGCACAATAGCAGCCGACGCCGGGGTTCCGCCTTCGCATTATATCGAGGAGAGCTTCGAAGCAGCGATACTGGACATTGCTCCGAAGGTTGAAGCGGAGGCTGCGAAGACGACGGTATTCGCAATTGAGTTTGCAAAACAAGCGCGCAGGATCGACGTATCGAGCGAGCAGACGGTGTTGTCGTCAGCCAAAAAAGCAGGCATCAGGATTCCATCATCCTGCGCAAATGGCGTTTGCGGCACCTGCAAATCCAAACTGGTGTCCGGCGCGGTCGACATGAAGCACAACGGAGGAATCCGGCAACGGGAAATCGACGCGGGTTTCTTCCTTCCCTGTTGCTCAAAGCCGATCAGCGATCTTGTCATCGACCGTTAGAAGACGTTCGATGAGTGCCCCCTGGAGGACTGGGTCCATCCTCCTGACAACGTCTCGTCGGACATTTACCAATCGTTTCCTCGAATGAGCCAATATTCGATGAGGAAGGCAGATTGGGGTGAACACTATGGAAACTGTTCGGGCAACGTTGGAACACACGCCTTGGTGGGTGTTTGTGATCCTTGTCTACATCGTTACAATTGGCATCAAAACGCTTAGAACGCGCGTCGTGGCGTTCTATCAACTGGCTATTGCACCCACTATTTTCGCTATCTGGGGCATCTACACCTTGTTCCACTATTTCGGACTAGAACCGCTGTGGATGGTCATATTTGCAGTTGCGGTTTTGGCGGGTTTTGGCGTGGGATGGTTCATTTCACGCACTGGCGAACTCCGGCCGGTTGGGGCAGGCCAAGTTGAAATATCGGGAAATCCCATTACGCTGATCGTCGTATTGACACTCTTCGTCTTGAAATACGCCCTCGGCTATTGGATTGCTACTGTCCCCGGGGCCAACCAGACATTCGAGTTTTTGCTTATCGATGCCGGGGTGACCGGCGTGGCCATCGGCATTTTCATTGGTCGCTTTGCCGGCCTCTATCAGCGCTATAAGCTCGCCTCGCCCGTGCCAGGTTCACGCTAATCTGCGTCCGACCTGCGAGGTCGGCTTCAACCAATGCGTCCGAGGCCTATTTTCAGGCCTCGACCAACGCTTTAAGAAGTTGCCGCTGTCTGGGCGGCTGCGATGGCCTGCTCGATGAGCGGATGAAAGGCGCCGCGTGCCACCAGATGGGCAGCCACGAAATGATCCTCACACCCGTCGACTGGCACCAGGGTGACGCTGGCGAACTGCCGCAGTCGCGCCGCATTCGCACGATCCTTTGCATTTTCCGCACCGTATACGTGCATAATACGAAGGGAAGCGCTCCTGCTTAGCAGATCGAGTAGATCACTTGTTTCTTCCGGCAACATACGGGAAAGATAGTATTGAGTGAAACGCTTGGCTTGGTCGCCTTGCACCGCCAGTCTGGTTGGACCAGAGAGCGAGACGGCCATTCGCGCACCGGCCAACGCTCCGTAGCGCATCGCTGACCAGCCCCCGAGCGACCCGCCAAAGGTTATCATCGGCATAGGGCCTAGACCCGAGCACAAAGCCGTCAGCGCGGATATGGTGGACGCCTCGTCAGGCCCAAGGCTAGGCACCCCGGCGGTGAAGGCGCTCCACCGGTTGTCCCGCAGATAGACGACATTGATCGGATGTTCCTGAAGCAGCACGTCGAGATGGGTCAAGGGAATATTGCCAAGGCCACCATGCAGCCCGGCCATCACGACCACGGTCGCCTTGGCCGAAGGCGTCTCGATGACGTGGACATCCCTGGTGGGATCGTTAGAGAAACGTGCCCGGGCGTCCCATTCCTCGGCCGGCATCGCTTCGAGCACGCCTAAAAGTCGCTGCGCCTCGAAACCCACCAGCGGGTCGTCGTGAAGGTTGCGCAGCGTAGCCCGCGCACGCGGGGTATCGTTCCGGCGCAGGCAAGCCAACGCGAACTGATAGTGCCATCGTCCGTCGACCGAGTTTGCACGCGTGAAGCCAGTGAGGTGGTCGAACAGGCTCTGATCCTCGGCTTCGGGAATGACCGCCCGATTGTAGCGTTGAACGATCGTGGCATCGGTGGGCCACTGCAGGATTGCTTGCCGCATCGTCTCCGTTACATCGTCCTGATTGCCGCAGATTGACGCGACGATGTTTGCGCGGCGAACAAGATCCTTCCGGTCGGGATTCGCCGCGAGTTGACGCTTGGCCAGCGCCAGCGAGCCCTTCGCATCGCCACCGAGGATCAGCATGTTGACCTGCATCGACTCGGCTTCGGGCGGCAAGGAGCCATGCTCCAGCGCCTTCTCGAGATATCTCGCGGCTTCGACATGTTGTCTTTGGCGCGTCACCAGGGTGGCAAGCTTGACCAACACGAAGCGGTCATCCGGCTTGTCCTGCAAAAGTCCTAGGAGAAACGGTTTAAGCTCCTCTGGATCTTTCCACTCCCTCACCATGGTAGCGAGCGCCCCCCGCCGGGTCGCTTCCGGGAGAGAGGAGTGCCATATTTGTTCGCGGAACAGCAGCGCGGCGCCTTGGATATCCCTGTCGGACAAACGAAAACGGAACGCGCGCAGAGCAAACCATGGATCATCGGGAAACTGGTCCCGCGCCAGGTCGAGGATGGCGCGCGCCAACTCCCGCTCCCCGCGCTTTTCGTGAAAATCATGCTTCAGCGCATAGAGGCGGCGCACTTCCGGGGCCGCGCTCAGAGCCCTTTCGAGGGCACGGCCGAACACATCGTCCCATTCCACCGCATTAAGCAGCGCCTTGATGCGCAGGGCATTTGCCGCGCTCGGAAGCGACGCGAGGGCCTCGGCCTGCTCAAGCCATTCGAGAGCCCCCGCATAGTTTTCGCGCTCTACAGCAAACGCGGCGAGATAGATCAGGATCTCCGCACTGCCGGGCTCCACCTTCAGCAGTCGAAGCAGCGTCTGTTGAGAAAATTCGTCATCGACAGAAGATGCCAGCAATTCGTCCAGGCACCGCCGGCGTATACTGGCGTCGGGAAGGGAAGGCCAAAGCACATCGCAAAGCAGATCGGCGGCCACATCGAGCTCATCGTCCTCGACAGCGACGCGGAATGCTATCAGGGCAATGTCCGGGCTTTCGGGGAATTGGTCCAACGCTGCTTTCAATTCTGCGCGCAAGGATTCTCGCTTATCCGAGGCTTCGAGAGCACGAAGTCTCCCAATACGGTCATCGAAGCCGCCGGACAGATAGCCTGGAGCGTGCTCTGTCTTCGCGCTCATGTCCAATCTCCTTCGAGGAAGCTTCGTTGCAACGCCGGTTTTTATAAACGCTTGCGCGATATGATCGGATGCGTGGTCAATTAAGACACGCCCTCCAACCGCGCGGTAGCCGACTAAGCGGATTTGCGCGACATTAAAGAGCCTTTCCGTCGACGCTCGCGAAGCATCGTCGCACCGAAAATCCGCTTGGGGTCCTCATCGAATATGGCGATGAGGCGCTTGTTCTTGATCCTTCGAAGAGGTTCTTCGACAATGACGTGATAGTTTGGCGCACGGCCGAACCAATTCGTCAGCTTCTCCATATCCACAGGATCGTGAAGGTGGCCCTGCGTCTTGCCGTCTGGCCACTTATAGGGAACGGAAACGATGACGGTGCGCGCCAACTCCGTCAGCCGCCGTGCGAAACGGCCAGCTTCCGGCACATGCTCCAGCACCTGCAGGCAGGTACACAAGTCAAAGCCATCGGGAACTTTATCGTGCAGAATGTTGGCGTTCAATGCCTGGACAGTCGGCGACGAATAAGGCTTGTCGATATCGATCGACAAGCGCCGCTCGATCCAAGGAAACCACTCAAGATAGGGGCACCCGCCTGTGCCAACGTCAACGATCGACCGCGCGTCCGTGCCGACCGTCCTGACGATGTAGTCAACAGCCTGATAGTAGAGGAGATCGAACCGGTCATCCCAGTAGTCTACCCACTTGTCCTGTTCGACTTCCGGCGGTTGTTCCATCCTGAGCCTCAGTACGACAGATTCGGGTTCAGCGGGCTGACACCGGGAGGGGGCGTTGGCAGTCCAGTCTTCTGGACAAACACTTGCCCTTGCTGCCACATCATCTTGTATTCCCCCTCATGAAGCTTCAGGAAGATATCGATGCCGTCGTGGGGCCGCTCCGCCACCGGCCGGTCCAGACCCCAGTCGTAATCGTCCCAAATCAGAATGCCGCGCCTCTTCAGCAAGGGCCACGACAGCAGCGACAGCGCTAGAACGTGGTCGCGATGTTTGCCTGCATCGAGGTAGATAAGGTCGAACTTGGCCCCGTTCTGCACCAGGGCATCGATATGGGAGATCGCGCTGCCCTTGAGCTTCGTCAGGCGCGAGCCGAACGGAGCCACGTTTGCATCGAACCGTGCTTCCAACACCCCCTTGAAAAAATCGATGCATGTGACTTGGGCCAACGGCAGGTAGTTGAGCAGGAAAACGGCGCTGCGGCCTTCAAACGATCCAACTTCAAGCACGTCGACGGGTTTTTCACGAAGCGATTGCAGGAAGCGATGCCAACGAGGCACCTTTTTCGACATCCAGTCCGTGGTGAATTCCTTGTCGCGGAACCATACCTCAACCTCGGCCATCAAGGCGTCGATTGCAGCCTTCTTTTTCAGTTGAGCCTCTGTTTGCTCCAGCTCGGTCATCGAATTCTCCATTATTGATACGCCAGCCATCCCCGTTCTTGGTGCGGGTTCAGCTGACCGCGCGTAAGCGACCTATTTCTTTAGGTTTTCCTGCCGGCTCGAGCTCTGCAACCCTTTCCGGAACGATACCCGCAGGCGCCGGAAACGACCGAATATGGTGCGGGAAAGGAATATAGAAGTCATCTGCTCCCCCACCCTTCGACGCCGTGCGACGCTGCCATTCTATCCACGATTCCCAGTAGGCGACACGAAGCGCCGAATATCGATACTCGTCGAAAGCGGTGGCTCCCGATCTGGTGAGAGACGCGGAATGGTGCAAGCCGATCGCAAGCGGCTTGGCAATGATCTGCACGCTGGCAGACCCAAAGCAGCGGCGAATTCGACCGGCCAATTCGGTATCCGCACCGACGCGCACGGAATCGAAGTATCCAATACGCTCTATGACCGACTTGTGAAAGAAGGCAGACCCGGGGTTGTCGTGCAGATAGCCGCCGCCCTGCCGCGGTATCGCGATGCCGCGCGTGTCCATCCTGTACCAGCGCGAAGTGGTGCACAGCACATGCGGCGCCTCCTTCATGTACCGATGGTGGATGGCGAGACGCTCGGGGTGCATCCAGTCGTCGGAATCATGGAAGGTGAAGTAGTCGGATTCGAACCGTTCGAGCGCCATGTTCTTTGCGCAGTACGTGCCAACATTGAAGGGCGTCTGGAGGATTTCGATCCGGCTGTCCTGTGTCTGCAGATGCCGAAGGAGGGCCATGGTGTCGTCCGTGCTGCAATCGTCGACGATGATCAGCCGGAGATTCTTGTAACTCTGCGCCAAGACCGATCGAACAGCTCGTTTGACGGTATGTTCGGCATTATACGTCGTCATCACGACGCTGATCAGGTCATCCTGCGTTTGCACCGGCTCCGGCAGATTCGCAGACACCTCGAGGCGGTGGAAGACGTCTTCAGCCGGATCGCGGAAGATGTGGAATTCCGGCTCGGCCAGTTCCATCTCGGCGAACAGGCGGCGGACGCTGGCACTCCAGCTTCGCAGATCTCCGCGCGCGAGATGGATATTGCCGAGCGTAAGCCATAGTTCTCGCCCGCGTTCGCCACGGAGCTTGAGCTCGCGCAGTGCGCGAACCCAGGCTTCATCGAAGCGGCCACGCGCGAGCAGATCTTCGAGGATCACCACCAACATGGCAGTAGACAGTTTCTGATTGAGGGCGTCGGCAATCTGCAAATTCGTCTGCCGCGACGCGGAACCGACGTCGACTGCAATGGTCGCAAGTTGGAAGTAGCATTCCCAATCGAGGGGATCGGCAAGCAGCATCTCTCGCAGGATCTGCTCGGCTTCCCGTGGCCGACCGCTGCGCACACAGGCCCGAACGAAGCTGAGGCGCATCTTGCGCCGAACAGCGGGAGGCATTGCCTGGAAATGAATATTGTCGCCCGTCGTCTCAAGAAGGCCCTGATAGGCGCTTTCGACAGCGTTTATATCGAGAAGCGCCCTCGCCCCATAGAGCGCGAAGGCGTGCCGTGCAGGTTCCGAGAGCTGAGGCCCGCCGACGCCGTCGCCCAGCATCCACAAAAGCTCGACCTTGCCTCGCTCATGGAGCCACTCAGCCATCAGCGGCGAGACGCTTCCTTGCGGGTCCGCAAGCGCAATCGCCTCAGGCGGGCGCAGTCCTGCGGGCAGACAGGTGAGATCGAGATAGGCAACGAGATCACCACGAGAAACGACATAGGCGGCCACCGCGCCCTGCACATCAGGGACAGCGGGTGACATCCGACTGAATCTGCCGAAGTTGAGGGGTGGGCTGACATCCGGGTCCACGCCGCCTGTGGCCGGTGAGAAGTACAATGTCGCTTCGTCGGACCGCGTCCATCCTTCGACAATGCCGCTAACCCATGTCGTGAACGCGGCTTGCTGTGTTTCAAGCGATTGCGCGCGTATCCCGAAATGCTCAAGACTGAACTGAGCTTCGGCAGCAGAGCAATGAATGGCAATGAACAGACTGCCGGCCTTCTGCATCTCCTCGCTCGTCAACTGCACTGCCCAGCGTCTTTGGGTATCTCCTGGCGCGAAGCGGACCCTATCCTCTATCTTGCGATGGAACAGAAACGCGCCACTGGCGTCGCGACGAAGGAGGGCGATCCAGTCGCATTGGACGGGCTCGCCCGACGGCACGAGGGACAGCACCAACTCACAGGCGAGTGTGTAGTTGCAACCGGACAATTTTCCCAGCGAGGAGATATCGAGATAGAGCCGCACATAGCTTGCCAGTCCCCGCCATTGCAACGAGGAGCCTTGAGATGGAGCAGCGCTCGGAGCCACGCGGATCGCCGAAAGGTCCTTCCAGTTCTTCGCGACAACCCTCAGCGAGTTGGAAAGCCTTAGCGATCCGCGATCCTGCGCTTCATGATCTTCAGAGCTGGAATCATCATCCAAAGGGTACGAAACGCTGAAGGATCGAGATAGCAAGTTCATCAACAAGTCTCTATTTTTCGCAACCTGGACATACAAGATTCTGGATAGAATCCATCAACGTTTTTCTTTCCCATGTCGACACCAACAGATGGAAATTTAGATTTTCTGAGGCAGATCTTCGCGCTTAACCGTCAAGCCTCCAGGCATTCCTATGGTCAATCTTAACCAGGCAACCGGCCACGACAAGTCATGTGCCGAATTATCCAGACCGCATTTTCAAGTGCAGACGGTTGTAGAATCAATGCGGTGGCGTCTACAGTGGTGCACTGGGCAAGGCGGAGGTGTCCCCGGTCGAGGACTGTCCGAACGGGGAGAAGATGGGCTAGTCATGGGTTTCACGGCTTTCGAGAGGGACGACAGACTCCGCCGCATGGTCGCGGCGGCGAAGTGACAAGTATACATTAGACATCCGGCACATGACGAATCCACTCAGTTCCCGCGTTGCAATTGCCGGAGTTTTCGATATCGCCAATTATGGCGATCAGCTATTTCCGCTCGTGGCAGCCTACCGCCTTGCAAAGTACGGGATCGAGGTTGTGGCGATATCTCCTGTTTCCCAACACACCTTGCGCTCGGATGCCGTGCAGCCGCATGATCTTACCTGGCTTATGACGACAGACGAAGCGATCGATGCCGTTCTCATCGGTGGCGGCAATATCCTGTACAATCTGCGGGTGGATTACACCGCGATCTGGCAGCTCGACCGAAGCAAGTTTGGGCGTGGTCAACATACCGGCCTCTGGCTCGGCGCCTCCATTGCCGCGTCGTTCCGCGACATACCCTTCGGCTTCAACGCGCCAGGCGTTCCCTACCCTTTTTCGGGCCCGGTGGCGCAAGACGTGCTGAAACCGGCGCTGGAAGCCGCCGACGTCGTGGCTGTACGCGACGAGGCCAGCGCACGGATCGCCCGCGTTGCGCAGGCCGACGTGTCAGTCGTCCCCGATACGGCAATCGACATCTCTTCAATGTGGCCGCGCCGAAGCCTCGATCCGGTTCTGAGTGCCGTGCAAGAAAGGCTCGGCCTGGACGGCAAACCTTATGCGGCCATTCACCTGCGCGCCAACCCCGGTGATGACGCTCATATTGCTGATGTGGCGCGGCATCTCGATGCCTTCTGTGCAGGGCAACAACTTCAGGCCGTTTTGGTCGCCATCGGTGACGATATGGGCGACAGTCTGACCGCCCGATCCTTGCAGGCTGCCATGACCAGCCGGGCCTTTGTGCTGGACGGCTCAGCCACGCTTCGCGAGGTGGCGGCCATCATCGCCAATGCGCAAGCCTTTGTGGGCGGTTCGCTTCACGGCTACATCACCGCGGCCGCGTATGGCGTTCCAGGCGTTATCGTCACGGCACATCCACAGAACAAGTTCAGCGGCTTCCTGAAGTGGATGCGACGACCGCAGGACTTTGCGGGAACCTGGCAGAAAGCCTGTCAAACCGTCACTGAGCAGCTTTGGGAGGGGTCGAAGCCAGTTGTGCCCGGAGAAATTCGCGCCGCCCTCGACTGGCACTGGGATTCGGTTGCCGAAATGGTCCAAAATCCCGATCGCCGAAGGAAAGAACGGGCAGCGTTCCTGCGCACGATGATAGGTCGAGCAAGCAGCCGCCAGGGCATGGGGTGGCTTCTGTCGCCATCTGCGGCGGCTGCGAAATCCGCAGGTGCGACATGAGCTTTGCGACCATCGTCGACATCATTCACAGCCGTGCATCGCTTCAACCCGAAGCCCCTGCTGTCCTTTTTCTGGAGCGCGGCGAACGGCCCGGCGACTCCGACACCTATGCGTCGCTGGACCTGGCGGCTCGCACCGTGGCCGCCAGGCTGATCGAAATGAATTTGCGCGGGAAGGCGGTGCTTCTCGCATGCGACACCGGCCTGCCCTTCGTCCATGCCTTCCTCGGCTGCCTTTACGCAGGGGCTTTTCCGGTCCCAGTGCCTGCGGTCGTACGTCGAGAACGGGGCGAACGTCTGCGCCTGGTCGCGCGCAACGCCCAACCCGCTGCGATCATCGTGGAGCGCCGGACACTGGCTGTGGCAGACGAAGTGAACCATCTTCCCCTGTTTGTGGTCGATGGCGAACTGACAGTGTCAACGCCTCTGGATCGACCGCTGGCAATGACCGCGAACGACATCGCCTTCATCCAATATACATCCGGCTCGACCATGGAGCCGAAGGGCATTGTCATCACCCACGGCAACATCATGGCCAATCAGGAGATGATCCGCCAAGCCTTCCGCCATGATGCGTCGACTGTGGTCATGAGTTGGCTGCCGCTCCACCACGACATGGGCTTGATAGGCTCTCTGCTTCAACCGCTGTATATTGGCGGGCGTTGTATCCTGGCCTCGCCCCTTGCCTTCCTCCAGCGGCCAGTCCGTTGGCTTCGCGCTATTTCCGAGTACCGGGCGACGACAAGCGGGGCGCCGAATTTTGCCTATGAGCTGTGCGCGCGGCAAATTACCCCTCAGAACAGCGAAGGACTGGACCTGTCTTCCTGGACCCTTGCCTTCTGCGGCTCAGAACCTGTGCGTCCCAGTTCCATGCAGCGCTTCGCTGCGCGTTTCGCTGGCGCCGGGTTCGACGCCGCTGCCCTCTATCCGTGCTATGGCATGGCGGAAGCCACATTGTTCATAACCGGAGGCACTGCCGGACAAGGCGCTCGCAGTCGCAGCTTTCCGAGGCAGCGCTTTGCCGATGTTTCCGCCGACGCGGCGGGTATGCAGGCCATCAGCAACTGCGGCAAGCCGGTAGCACCCGCTCGCATCGCCCTCGTCGCGACTGACAGCCAGGAGGCTGTCCCGGAAAACACGGTGGCCGAAATCTGCGTAGCCGGACCGCATGTCAGCCCAGGTCTATGGGCGCCGGAGTGTGACGAAGGAATTCGACCGTATACCGATCGAATTTTGACGATTGACGGCGTGCCCCACATTCGATCGGGCGATGCCGGCATCATGGTCGATGGCGACCTGCACGTCGTTGGCCGTTTGAAGGACATGGTCATCGTGCGCGGCGCAAACGTTCATGCGGAGGATATCGAGCAGACGCTGCTTGAGCAGCCCGAGGCCACGGAGATCGAAGCTGCAGCCGCCATCGCTGTGGAGCGCGACTCATCCGAACAGCTCGTCCTGTTATGCGAGCTCTCCCCGAGAGCGCCGCGGGGCGGCCTTCCTCTGGCTATTGCCGAAACCCTTTCCAGGCGCGTGGCCGAAGCGCATGGACTGATGCCCGCGGAAATCGTCCTGCTATCGCCCCGCAGTATCCCTCGGACAACCAGCGGCAAGATCCAGCGCGGCCAGGCTCGTGCGGCCTGGCTCGATGGACGCCTCAATCTGTCGAGTTGGGTGACCTCGTGAGCGATTTGTTCCCGTTTGCGCAGGACGCCAAAGCGGAACCTCCGGTCTGGCGGGAGGGCGAGAAGCTCTGGATGCTGACGCGCTACGCCGACGCTCAGACCCTTCTGCGCGCTCCGGACGCTGAGGTCATCGAGTTCCAGTCACAAATTCAGACCATAGCGGTAAAAGCCGGCCGCAACTACGATTGTCTCGTCGGCCTGCTCTCCGGCATCCTGTTCTTCCGCAATCCGCCCTGGCAAAAGCAGGCCCGAGCGTCGCTGCGCCGAGGATTAGCCGCTATTGGAGCGAGGATGTCGGATGCCGAGATAGCGCCGATCATCGATGAAGCCGTCGCATCCGTTTCCGGCGCAGGAGATCGCTCTACCGACGCTGTTCCAACCCTGGCAAATCGGATTCCCATTCTGGTGATGGCTCACCTCTTTGGTCTGTCGGAGGCAACAGTTGAAACGTTGAACCGGCAAGGCAAAGGTGTTGTGAACGCCTGGAAAAGGGCAATGCCCCTGCGGGTCTACACCGCTTTGGAAGATCAGGCAGCCGAAATCGACCAGGCACTGAGGTCTGAAATACATCGTGCCCGCCAGGACGGCGGCCCTCTATCCGCATTCCTGGATGAGATGGGGGGCTATGACGACCGTGAGATCGTCGGCTTGACATTCGGCCTCATCATGGCGGGGATCGAAACGACCTCCGGCCTGTTGTCGAGCGTTCTCTACGTCATGGCCGCCGAACCGCGGCATGCCACTGCGATGCGCAACGGAGAGCTTTCCGAACGCGGCTTCGTCGACGAGGTGCTGCGCATGGCGCCACCGCTGCGCAGGCCGTCCGCGAGGCGCCTGGCTGAAGACCAGCAGTTCGGCGATGTCACTCTTCAGGCGGGCAGCTTGGTAAGCGTCGACATCATGACTGCGCAACGCGATCCTGCGCTGTTCGAGAATCCGCATGACTTTGATCCCAGCCGCAGCAGTACCTCACTGCTCGCATTCGGCAACGGCATTCATGCCTGCCTTGGCGTCCATCTCGCCTCTCTGGAGGGGCGGCTTCTGCTTCGCGCCGCGCTCAAGTTTGAGCTTGGCCTTGCCCTTCCCGATGGCGTCGACTGGGATCCCGATCCCACCTTTTGCCGACTGCGACGTCTCGATCTGCAGCTCAACCCCATCCAACATAGGCTCCCATCCTGATGCTAAATGACCAACCGCCTAGCCGTTCCGTTTTCCAAGAATGGATCGTCAACTACATCGCCTCGGTGATCGATCTGGAACCGGAGGCTATCGCGCTCGATCGCACCTTTCACGATATCGGCATGGATTCCGCCGAGGTGGTCATCATGACCGGCGTGCTGGAAGAGGAATTCGCTATCGAGGTGCGGGCCGAACTGCCGTTCGAACACCCCACCATAGCGAGTTTTCTCGACGCGCTTGCCGAGAAGAAACTGATCAGCTGATGAGCGGTAGACCCGCCCCTTCCATCAGTCTCGTTGTCGCCGCCTATCAAATGGCGCGCGAACTGCCGCGTACGCTGCGTTCGCTGCTCCCGTCCTATCAACGTGACGCACCCGATCTGCCTTGGGAGATCATCGTCGTCGACAACGGGTCGCCGGTGCCGCTCGAACTGGAACCATGGAATGAACCGTCTGCTGAGGTTCGGTTGGTGCGCCTGGAAGGTGACGGGCACGGCTCCGTCGCGCCGGCCCTTAATCACGGGCTCGGACTGGCACGCGGAGATCTGGTTGGCATCTGGATAGACGGCGCCCGCATGGCGTCGCCAGGACTGCTGGGCGCATGCTTCCGTGCCGCCGCGCTGCATCCGAGGGCGGTTATTGCGACCCGCAATTTCCATATCGGCCCCGCGCTTCAGCATAGCGAGAGCATGGCTGGCTATGACCAGAAGGCGGAGGATATACTGCTTGCCTCTATCGGCTGGCCCGAGGGTGCGGACCGTCTTGCCGAAATCTCGACGCCGGAACAGGTCGATCCGACCGGCCTGCTGCTTGAGACCAACGCGCTGTTCATGAAACGCATCCTCTGGAACGAACTCGGCGGGTTCGACACGCGCTTTCGCGGACCCGGCGGCGGCGCCACAAATGTCGATATGTTCCTGCGCGCCTGCGCCGCCCCGGATACACAGCTCATCCGCATTCTCGGCGAAGGCACCTTCCACCAGTTTCACGGTGGAGTCACGACCGGCGCCGGCCAGCTCGGAGCTGCCCATCTGCTGAAGATGGGCAGCAAGCAATATATGCGTCTGCGCGGTCGCCCCTTACGGGCGGTTCGCGAGATAGGCTGGCTCTATGACTCGCGTGCCGGGCTCATCGAACCGCCGGCTCTTGACCGGAGGCCTCATGGCTGAGCAGCCCGAAATCGGCATCGTCGTCGTCAGTTACAACATGGCGCGGGAATTGCCGCGCACATTGCAGTCACTGTCGCCCGACTATCAAAAAAATTGTCCTCCGGGACGCTGCGAGGTGATCGTTGTCGACAATGGTTCGGCCGAGCCGCCTGACGCGGAACGCTTTGCCTCGCTTGGCATGAATGTCACCGTGCGTCGCCAGCAGAATCCCGGTCCCTCGCCTGCCGCCGCCGTCAATATGGGCCTGGCCCTGACGCGCGCACCGCTCGTCGGTGTCTGGATCGACGGCGCGCGGCTGGCATCTCCGGGTCTCATCGATGCCTGTGCCCGCGCGGCACAGCTCCACCCCAAACCGGTGATTGCAACGGTCAATTTTCATCTCGGCCCATCGGAACAATACCTAAGCATGCAGTCGGGTTACGACCGCCTGGAAGAAGATAGGCTCCTCGCCAGCATCGACTGGCCTCGGGGCGCTGACCGGCTGGGGGAGATTTCGACACAAGTCTGGCACGGTGGGAGAGATGGACCGATGCTGGAAAGCAATGCGCTCTTTTTGCGACGCGAGCTTTGGGACGAGCTCGGTGGCTACGACGAAGCGTTCGAGGGACCGGGCGGCGGAGCGGTGAACATAGACACTTTTACGCGTGCCTGCGAATCTCCAGGCGCCCAATTGATCGTGGTGGGCAACGAGGGCACCTATCATCAGTTTCACGGCGGCACGATCAGCAACGCACCCGGTCATGCCATGGAAGCCACCAAACGACTAGCGGCCGAGTATTACCGCCTTCGCCGCAAGCCGCTGCGGCCGGTAAAGGCACCCCGCTGGTTTTTCGATCCAGTCTCCGGTGCCTTGGATAGGAAACTATAGAGAATGACGATGACTTATCCGACTGAGCCTGCGGTAGAACTGCTGCCTGTGCCTTTTCCCGACGTGGCTCCGGATCCTGCACAGCCCTTCCCGGTGCTGGAGCATCTCTCGCTGCGCCTGAAGACCTATCGCCACCTGCTTGCAACCCAACTTGCCGGGCCGGCGGGTCGGCGGCTTTTGGATCTGGGGTCCGGTCCCGGCCACTTCGCCCGCATCGCGGCCAGGCAAGGTTTCACCGTGACTGCAGTCGATGCCCGCGAGCCGTGGACACTAACCGGACAATCCTCGAAAGTCCCGTCGCGTGACTACGCGTTCGTGCGGCAGGACCTGCGCACCTTCGACCGTATCGACGATTTCGATGTCGTGGCTCTGATCGGCGTGCTCTACCACTTGACGCTGGAGGACCAACTGGCCGTTTTGGCGCGATGTGCCGGCAAGACCGTCATCATCGACACCGAACTGTTCGACGAAGCCGCCCTTCCACCGGATCGGCGGCATCGGTTCACACGACGCGTCACCCCGCAAGGATATATTGGGGCTGACTGCGTAGAGCGGGACGCGGTATATTCGTCGCATCTCAACCCGACCAGTTTCTGGTTCGAGGAAGCCAGCCTGACGCGGTGTTTGGCAGACCTCGGCTATACCAGCATCAAAATTGCAGAGCCGGCCTATCGGTCCGCATTCGGCCCGCGCCGCTGGTATCTGCTTCATGCTTAGCCGCCGGAGCGTATTTCTTACAGGCACTTTCGACGTGGCCAACTATGGCGATCTCCTCTTTCCCTTGGTCGCTGCTGAACGCCTGTCCGCGCACGATATAGATGTCATCCCTGTCTCGCCCACCGAGATGCGGCCCGCCTACGCAGATGCGATGGCGCCGATCTCCGCCGATCGAATGCTGCATGACAAGTCGTTACACCCAAGCAGCGTCCTAGTCGGCGGCGGCTACATCCTGATGACGCAATCCGCCGGCGCTATGCCGGCCTACGATAAAGCGGGCGTCGCCGAGACGGCTTATCCTTCGTTGTGGATCGGCGCTGCGTTGGCAGCGGCCATTCGAGACATTCCCCTTGCCTGGAACGCTCCCGGCGCACCATTTCCCTTTCCCTCCCAACGTCGCGAGGAAGTGATCCTGCCGGCGCTGCGGGCCGCAGATTATCTGAGCGTACGCGATGCGCAGAGCGCCAACCTGTTTGGCCCTCACGATTTAGACATGCCGATCGTTCCGGATACGGTGCTCGACCTTCCGCGCGTTTGGCCACGCGCCGGGCTTGTAGCTTTGCATCGCGCGCAGCTCGCAGAACGAGGTCTGCCAGTAGAGACCCGGACCCTGGCCGTCCATGTGAGAGCGCGCGCCATGGGCGATCCCGCAGAGCTCGCAGCGCTGATCGATATCTTTGCCGAGCAGCATGGTCTGTATCCGTTGCTCCTCGTCTTGGGACGCGACCTCGGCGACGACCGTGTTGCCCGCAGAGTTTCTTCTGAAATGAAGAGCGCCCACGGCGTCGTCGACAACGCGAACAGCTTGCGAGAACTGGCCGCCACGATTGCGGGATCGTCGGTCTATGTCGGCGGATCGTTCCATGGCTATGTGACCGCCGCCGCCTATGACACCCCGGCCGTCATGGTTGCCATCCCTTCCCATGGCAAGTTCACCGGGTTGCTCGACCAACTGGACAGGCCGAAGGATTGTGCCCGTGACTGGAGCGCCGCCTTCGCGCGCGCGCATGAACATCTCGCCGGCCGCGCCGTGGATCGGCTTCCAGCGTCTGTATCCAAGGCCCTGGACCTCCACTGGGAACAGATCGTCGAAGCGCTACGTTATTCGGAACGCGGGAGCGCAAGACGGGTGGCATTCCTCCGAACCTACCTCCGGCTTGGCGCCGAGCGCTTCGGCTCCGCATGGCTTGTGTCACCGCATCTCGCTGGTATGCGTCCAGACAAGCCCATCTTGAATGGCATTTAGAAGTGACCGCATGACATCAGGCATCAGGAACCCGAAATTCGAAAAATGGTCCAACGTCTCAACTTATGAAAACAACGCGAGTTTTTGTGAAGATTGGTCCATCGAGTTTGCGGGAAGCGCTTTTCACCTACAACCTCTGAATGAGGAAAATATTCGCAGCGGGGTGAACCTCCGAATAGACGACAGCACGACATGGGTGCGTCTGTGGCAGCGGCTGGATCCGGGCAGTGCGAATTTTTCCGCCGACACACAGCTGATAGTGACAGCTCCAGCGAGCGCCGGCCATCAAACGCCCGGCATGCTCAAATGGATCGCCTTGCTGGCGACAGACCCGAATGGAAAGCGCGTCTTCTACCGGAAACTGCTGGAGAACCCATCCCAGTTGCAGCCTGGCGGGTCCATGGCCCTGGATTTCTCGCTGGCGGGTATCGAAAAAGACCGAGAACTCCTGCTTTCGCTGCACTTCGGCGGCGGACCCGGTCACTTTTCATTGGAATCGATCACCACAAGGCAAAAGCCGGCTCCGGCCGCTTTCGCCGGGGCGCCATGCAAAATGCCGAAGATCGCTTCTGGGGCAGGCTTCGATGAGAAAAAGGTGAAAGTCTGCATTGTCTCATCGGACATGGACGATGTCGCCATCGGCCGCGCCGTTTCTCTCGCCGAGATGGCTGCCAGAAACCACACGGTCGAGTTGGTCGGTCCATCGTTTAATGCCAAAAACCCTCGACCTTCGCTCGACCACGCTCCACTCACACGTCGCAGCTTTCCCGCGACGGGAATGTCTTCCTTTCTGGAAGGCGCCATTGAACTGGCTCGGAACACCAAGTGCGATGTCGTGCATGTTGTGAAGCCCCGCCTGCCAGGCCTTTTGATCGGCCACCTCATCCGGCGGCAAAACAATTGCCCGATGCTGATCGATATGGAGGGCCGGGAAATGGCCTCCGTGGAGCCGCGCGAGCCAGCGGATTTCGACGAAGTTCTGGACCCGGCTGAAGACGACCCCGCCATGTTCGATTCCCTGCAAGGCGATCTTTGGACCCGCTTCGCAGAAACCCTCCTACCGGAGGCGGAACTGACGACAGTGACCAACGTCGCCCTTCAACGTCGTTTCGGCGGCCTTCTGGTCCGTCCTGCATGCGACGAAGCTGTTTTCGACCCCGACCTTTACGACCGGGATAGGGTCAGGGAGGAATTTGGCTACGGTCCCTCGGATCGCGTAATCCTGTTGCCGGACGCGCCGCATCGGAACGAAAGCATTATCGACGTTGCCGAAGCTTTGAACCGCGTCAGCGACCCGCATCTCGTGCTTTGCATCATCGGCGGGGTCCCCGACACGACGCTGGCGGAGCGATTGCGCCAGGCCCGCGTCGACTTTCATCCGGCCCAGCCCGAGCATCGGTGGCCCGAGCTCATCAACCTCGCAGACGCTGTCGTGATCTTACACCGCGCAGATGACCCTGTTGTGGATTTCCGGCTGCCCAATGGGCTTGCCGATGCTCTTGCAATGGGCGCGCCGGTTGTCGCGAAAACGAGCGCATCCCTCAAGGATATCGCGTTGTCAGGCGTTTATACCCCGGTGTTCAACGAGATTTCTCTCGATCTCGAATTGCAGGCGCTGTCCTATTCACAGACGAAGCGGGGCAGCGCAGCAGCCGCGCGGGATTATTTCCTCTCCGAGATGAGCTACAGCGTGAACGCTGCTCGCCTCGATACGGCGTATGCTGCGGCCTTGAAGAGACCGCGGCGTGAGACCCCTTTGCTTGACAAGACTCTCGATGTTTTAGCTGAGAAGTTCGGGCAAAACATTGAAACCCCTCTGCGGCGTCCGTTTCTACGCCGCGAAGATGCCCCACGCGATCTCGTTTTCCTGTGGAAGCAAAACGACTCCGATCTTTACGGGCGGCGTTCCGACATGCTGGCGAAGCAGTTGCTGCGGTCGGGCAGGGTCCGGCGTGTCATCCATCTGGATGCGCCGATAAGCCTGGATGATTTGAACGGACTTGCGGAAGCATCCTATGGGCAACAGGCCCATCAAGGCAGAGGCATCTATTCCAACACGGTCCGGCGCATCCTGCATCAAGCCGATACATCCGACTTTATCCGGCGAACGTTCCTCCATCGTGGAAACGCCCCCAATGCCCGCGCCTTCGGCCACGACGTCCCCTCAATGGAAGGCTATTCCGACTTTATCGGTCAACTGATGAAGGATGAGAATATCCAGCCGAATCCGCTCTTGTGGATATCGCCGATCGTTCCGGATTATAGCACTGTCCTGGAGATTGTTAAGCCGCGCCTGGTCGTCGCTGACCTCATCGATGACCAGCGCCTGTTTCCTGGCTCGAGCGCCAGCTATCGACTCCGAGCAGAAAAAGGTTACGAGGCTGTTCTGCGCGATGCGGATGTAGTGTTCACGAATTGCGAGCCCCTGAAGGAGGCCTTTCACACCCTTCGCCCGGATATCCATGTCGTCCCCAATGGCTGCGACATCCTTCCGCCTGACGTCATTCCCGACAGGCAGGTGGCCCGGCTACCGCAGCCAATAATCGGCTATGTCGGCAATTTGCGTGACCGCATCAATCTGTCCTTGCTGGAGCGTATCGCCAAGACATATCCAGAGGGGTCGATCGTCCTGGTGGGATCTGCACACGGACGCCCCGAAATCGGCGAACTGGCCGAACGCAACCCCAACATAAAGCTGCTGGGCATCAAGCCATACGATCAGGCAGTGAGCATCATGAAAGCGTTCGATGTCGCCATCATGCCCCATCTCAAAAACGAACAGACAGACCGCATGAATCCATTGAAGCTCTACGTCTATTTTGCGGCTGGCGCCCCCGTGGTGACGTCGGAGGTCGCAAACATCGATGACCTCGCTTCTCATGTCCACGTTGCTCGCAGCGACGATGATTTTCTGAAGAAGCTCGGCTCAGTGCTGCATGGAAAGACCCCGGAGATCCAAGACAGTTCTCGACAGGCGATCGTCGAGAACCTCTCCTGGGCGCGACGTGTCGATGCGATGTGGAACGTTGTGGCGCCGGCGCGCTGATCGGGGGCGTCTATTTAAGAAGCGAAGACGACCCGTCTTTCCGTCCTACGGTCAAAACTTTGCCGTCGTCCCCGCTCGGAAGGTCCGACCGGGCGCTGGGACCAGGCCGACCGCAAGCGCGTCGACATAGTAGACATTCGTCAGATTGTCGACGTTCAACTCTGCCTGCAGATTTCGCTGAACTTGTAGCTCGCGAAGATGTCGACCACCGTATAGGGCTCGCATTTGGTCAGGGTCACCCACCCGCTCTGATTGCCGCTGATGCCTTCCACCGGGCGCCTCCCGACGAAATTGATCCGCCCGCCCAGCGTCAGCTTCTCGTCCATCAGCCGTGTGCCGATGGTGAGCGTTGCCATTTGCTCAGGAATTCGCCACCGTCCGAAGCTTGATTACGATATTTCTCGCATCGAAATTATCTTCCCTTGCCTGGACACCAGCTTAACTCGTCTTGAAGGTCCCGTTCAGCCCGCTCGACAGCGCTGGCATTCAGAACACGGCGCAGAAGCGCCACCGCTACCGCGCGGGCCCGGAGATTGAAGCGGCTGTCCACATCGCCACCATCCTGATGAACACCAAGCTTTTCATAGAGATGCTGCAAACGGTTCTGAACGGTTCGCAGCGACAGTTTCTTGCGGTTGGCAATCGCCTTGTCGGTAAGGCCGAGAGCGACATCCAACAAGATTTCGTATTCGGCATCCGTCAGGCCATGGCCAGAACTCAGCCCTTTCTGCTGGATGCCGCGAACCTCGCGGTCGATCACACATTGGGATTCCAGAAACACGCTGCGCAGTGCAAGCCTGAGCCGCTCGTCGGAAGCAGATTTCAGCACATAGCCGTATGTCGCGCCTTCGGGAACGATGCGTGACACACCGCGCACATAGGCTTCGTCGGAATAATTCGACCAGAACAAGATTTTGGTGTCAGGCCGTTCTCGCCAGATGGTGCGGGCAGCTTCTATGCCGTTGCGCTCGCTCATCTGCAAATCCATCACCACGAACTCGGCCTGCAGGCTCCGCGCCTGAATTTCGCCGAGCCGGCCATTGTCAGTCTCCATCACCGCGTTGCATTCGGGCAGCGCCGCTCGCACGGCGTCGCCGAGATAGGATCGGTGCAACGCATCGTCCTCGACGATCAAAACGTTCATTCCCCGATCTCCTCCTTTGGCGGACGCCTCAACGGAAGCGTCACCTTCACTCTCGTCCCGCGCTGACCGGAGTTGCACGAGATCACGAATTTTGCCGAGATCAAACGCGCGCGCGTCTTCATATTATCGATACCGCGCCCCGGCATTTCATTGGTGCTATTCATGCCTCGGCCATCGTCGCTGACTTCGATCGAAAGCTCGCTTTCACTCGCCCGCAGCGTCACGACGAGGCGTTCCGGCTGCGCATGGCGGATTGCATTATTCACCGCTTCCTGCACGATGCGGAACAACGCCGTCGCCACCGCCCTGTCCAGATCGTCCAAATATCCGCCAGCTACATTGATCACCTGCCAATGGACCGGCAGGCCGCTTTCGCGCACTGCGCGTTCCAGATGGTTTTCGATTGCCTCCGCGACTCCGAAAAGCTGGAGCACAGTGGGCTTTGCCTCTTCGATGATTTCGCGCAGGTCGTGCATGCATTGTTGTAGCGCGCGGCAGAGCGGCTCCAGTGCATCCCCTTGCACCGTCGAATGGCTGGACAGACGCTCCATCCGTCGCGTCAGCCGTGTCAGATCGGCCAGTGTCTGATCGTGAAGGTCCATGCCGATCCGCTGGCGTTCGGCTTCCAATGCCTCGGTCAATTTCAAGGCGCCGAGCCGTAAACCTTCCTCTCGGGCGCTCGCTTCCGTTTCGATGACGGCGGAGCGCTTCGCCTGTTCGGCGGCACGAAGGGCGAAGAAATAGGGTGCCAGGAGATCGGCAACGGCGCGGGCGTTCTCGACGTCCTCCACCGTGTAGCAGTCGCGGTCCCGACTTGAGCAACTGAGCGCGCCGATCACGTCGCCCTGGACCTTCAGCGGTACATGCAGGCGGCTTCGCAGCGACAGTTCGAGGATCGGGCTTGCAAAGGCCCCGTCGAAATGAAAGCGCGGGTCGCTGCACGCATCCGCCGAAAGCAGAAAATCCACCTCGCCGGCCAGCAACGTGCGGATCGGGCTTCCGGTCAGGAGCGCCGGTGGCTGCTTGCTCCAGGCGGAGTCGAGACCGCTTTCATAAGCAATGTGATACTTTCCATCGACCATCTTGATGCAAACATCGAGATGATCATGCGGAATGATATGGCTGATTTCCTCGCCCACCGCCTTGATGATCGCGTTGAAATCGAGCTGGCCAGCCAGCAGCCTGGATATGCCGAGATAACGGTCGAACAGCGCGTTTCTCGCCGAATTGAGCATGCTCGGATTCCTCCAAGTCCTTACGCGCATTAAGCGCCAGCTTTTCCATCACGTCCTGCGGGAACCCGCAAATCATGCGCGAAAGCCCGCAGAAAGCGTGCTTGGATGCGCCTATACAACTTTCGAAAACTCCTCCATTCTCGATTTACTGAGCAAAATGGGCTCAGGGCAATCACTATCTCCGGTTCACCGTTGAGGAGCGGCCCGGAGATATAAGGGAGATTTGGGAGGAAATCATGGATATCAGAACGATGCTTGCGGCATCCGTTGCCGTCGCGTGCCTATGTAGTCCAACGCTTGCCGATACATCATCCAAGAAGATTGCGCTGTCCAACAACTATGCCGGCAATTCCTGGCGCCAGGCGATGCTGACCAGCTGGGACACGATCACAAAGGAAGCCGTTTCCAAAGGCGTGGTCGCCGCTGCTGACCCGTTTACCACGGCCGAGAACCAGGCGACCGAACAGGCCGCCCAGATTCAGAATATGATCCTGCAGGGTTATGATGCAATCGTCGTCAACGCCGCTTCGCCGACCGCGCTCAACGGCGCGATCAAGGAAGCCTGCGACGCCGGCATCACCGTCGTGTCCTTCGACGGCATCGTCACCGAACCCTGCGCCTGGCGTATTGCCGTCGACTTCAAGAGAATGGGCGAAAGCCAGCTCGAATATCTCGCCACGAAATTGCCGAACGGCGGCAACCTGTTGGAAATCCGCGGCCTCGCCGGCGTTTCCGTCGATGATGAAATCCATGCCGGCATCCAGGCTGGCGTTGAGAAAAATCCGCAGTTCAAAATCGTCGGTTCGGTCAATGGCGACTGGGCGCAGGACGTCGCCCAGCGCGCCGTTGCCGGAATTCTGCCGAGCCTGCCGGACATCGCAGCCGTTGTGACCCAGGGCGGCGACGGCTACGGCGCGGCACAGGCGTTTGCGGCCGCCAAGCGCCCGACTCCGACCATCGTGATGGGCAACCGCGAAGACGAACTACTCTGGTGGAAGGAACAGAAGGATAAGGACGGTTACGAGACCATGTCGGTATCTATTGCGCCCGGCGTCTCGACGCTCGCCTTTTGGGTCGCCCAGCAGATCCTCGACGGCAAGGACGTCAAGAAGGATCTCGTCGTTCCCTTCCTGCGCATCGACCAGGACAATCTGGAAGAGAACCTGAAGAACACCCAGAAGGGTGGCGTGGCGAATGTCGAATATTCGCTTGAAGACGCCCAAAAGGTGATTGCCGCTGCCCAGTGAGGGCACTCAACGCGACGGGACGCGATTGCTTCGCGTTCCGCTGCAACCCCAGACAGACAATCGATAGCGGTCCTGATGACGGAAGTCTTGAAGCGAGACGAGGTCGTCGCTGCGCGCGGCGTCAGGGTGACCTTTGGTGCCGTCAAGGCGCTCGACGGCGCCGACCTCGTGATCCATAGCGGCGAGTGCGTCGGCCTTGTCGGCCATAACGGCGCCGGGAAGTCGACCATCGTCAATGTCATCAATGGCGGACTGACCCCGCACGAGGGAACGATCACCTATGGCGGCCAAGACGAACGCGGTATTTCGGCTGCCCGCGCCAATGGCGTGCGTTGCGTCTTCCAGGAACTGTCGCTCTGCCCGAACCTGACCGTGACCGAAAACGCCAGGATCATGCATCCAGATCTGAAAGGCTGGAACTGGCGAAGCGGTGCGCTTGCCCTGGTCGAGGCCCACCTTCAGGAGATTTTTCCCGGCCACTCGATCGATGGTGACAGCACGGTCGACGATCTCTCTATCGCCGAACGGCAGATGGTCGAGATCGCCATCAGCTTTGCCGGCACCGACAAGAAGCCCAAGCTCGTCATTCTCGACGAGCCGACCTCTTCGCTCGATGCGGGCCTCGCAGCGCAGCTGATGGCCTATATCCGCAAATTCGTCTCCGAAGGCGGTTCGGTGCTTCTGATCTCTCATATTCTCGGAGAGATTCTTTCGACATCCGACCGCATCGTGGTGATGAAGGATGGCCGTGTGACAGCAGACAGGGCCGCCGGTGAGTTTTCCACCCGCAGCCTCGTGGAAGCCATGGGCAATGTGGTACGCGAACAGGAATGGGCGCGAGCAGCCGCGACCAAGACAGGCGAACCGGTCTTATCCATGCCACCGCGCCGTGGGCACGGACTTGCTTTCGAGGCCTATCGCGGAGAGATGATAGGGCTGGCGGGCCTTGGCGGGCACGGCCAGACGGAGGCCCTGCTCGATCTCTATCTCGACCGCAACAGCAATTGGTGGCCGACGCGCAGACGAGAGATCGCCTTCGTCGCCGGCGACCGCAGCCTCAACGGCACCTTTCCGCTGTGGAGCATTCTCAAGAATCTTTCAGTCGCTTCGCTGGGCCAGTTGTCCACCAACCGAATGGTCGACCGGATGCGGGAGGAAACACTCGGGGAAAGTTGGAAAAAGCGCATCGAAATCCGCACTCCGGACATGGACAATCGTATCCTGTCGCTCTCCGGCGGCAACCAGCAGAAGGTGCTTTTCGCGCGCGCGCTGGCCACCACCGCCGATATCGTGCTGATGGACGATCCGATGCGCGGCGTCGATATCGGCACCAAGCAGGAAGTCTACGACATTCTGCGCTCGGAAGCCGCCAACGGCCGGACTTTCATCTGGTACTCGACCGAGATGGACGAGATCCGCCTTTGCGACCGGGTCTACGTCTTTCGGGAAGGTGCTATCATGGAGGAGCTGATCGGCGAGGACATCACCGAGAAGAACATATTGGCTGCATCCTTCAGCGAAGGAGCGGCCGCGTGAAGATCTCATCCGGCACCATTCGCTTGCTCATTCCAGCAGCATCGCTTGCTCTGCTGCTCGCCGCGGTTTTCTACATGCAGCCGCGCGCCATGAGCTATAACGGGCTCAATCTGCTCTTCAATCTGGCCGTGCCCATCGCGCTGGCGACCATCGCTCAGATGCTGATCATGTCGGTCAACGATCTCGACCTGTCGATGGGCACTTTCGTCAGCTTTTGTGCCTGTGTCGCGGCAACGATGCTGCAGACCTCGCCGATGCTCGGCATCCTGATATTCGTCGGCGCCATCGCCGCCTATGCCGCAATCGGCGTCGTCATCCATGTCCGCGAACTTCCGTCAATCGTCGTGACCCTCGGCATGAGCTTCGTCTGGGGCGGGCTTGCTGTGCTACTTCTTCCGTCGCCCGGCGGGACCGCGCCGGCATGGGCGAGATGGGTCATGACCGCAAAGCCGCCGCTCGTTCCGATGGCGATTGTCGCAAGCATTGTAATCGCTGGAGTCACCCATTTCATCGTCATGCGATCCTCCTTCGGCGTGCTGATGCGCGGCGTCGGCGGCAACAACCGCTCGGTCCAGCGAGCCGGCTGGTCGGTGATCGGCGTGAGGGCCGGGACTTATGCGCTGGCAGGCTTTTTCGCCATCCTCTCCGGAATCGCGCTCGTCGGGCTCACCACGTCAGCGGATGCCAATATCGCCCTGCGTTACACGCTTCTCTCGATCGCCGGCGTCATTCTCGGCGGCGGGCAGTTCGTCGGCGGCAAGGTCTCGCCGATCGGTGCGGTCATCGGCGCGCTGACGCTGACGCTCGCCGGTTCGTTTCTGTCCTTCATGCGCATTTCACCGGATTGGCAGATCGGCGCGCAGGGTGCGATCCTGATCGTCGTTCTGGCGCTTCGGCTTGCCCTCAACCGTCTGGAAAAGCGGGAGAAGAGCCTTTGACCCCGCACCGGTTTTTATTAGGCAAGCCCTGGATCTGGTCCTTTGCCGCAACCGTCATCGTCTGGATCATCACGGTGCTGTTTACCGGCGGTGCGAGCTCCTTCGGACTATCTCAGGCGGCACTCACCTTCGCAGCCTTTTCCGTAATCGTCGGGATCGGTCAGATGTTCGTCATCACGCTTGGCCCGGGCAATATCGACCTCTCGGTTCCCGCCACAATGACGCTCTCCGGCACACTAGCGTTGAAACTGATGGACGTTCAGGACGGCATGATCCTGGTTGGTCTCCTCGCATCTATCGGTATCGGTCTCATCGTCGGGCTTGGCAACTACGTTCTGATCAAGCTCCTACGTATCCCGCCGATCATCGCCACGCTGTCGATGAGCTTCATCATCCAGTCCGTGGCGATCTGGAGCAACCGTGGCCTGCGCATCAAGCCGCCGGAAATGCTGGCAAACTTTACCACATCGGATCTGTTCGGCATTCCCAATGTGGCTTTGGTCGCGTTTCTTCTCTCGGTGCTGGCCTGGGTGCTGCTCGAAAAATCCATTTATGGCCGCTGGATATCGGCGATCGGGCAGAGCATGTTTGCCGCCCGCATGGCCAGCATTCCCGTCGATGGTACTCGCCTTGTCACATACATGCTCTGCGCAGTGCTTGCCGCCTTATGCGGCTATCTGCTCGCTAGTTTTTCCGGTGGAGCGGCGCTCAATATGGGCTCCGAATATCTGCTGTTGTCGATTGCAGTCGTTGTTATCGGCGGGACGGCGGTCGCCGGCGGCAATTCCAACATTCCCGGTATATGGGGCGCCTCGCTGTTCCTGTTTCTCGTCGTATCGATGCTGAACACCTATGGCTTCGGTGCCGGCTTCCGTCTCATTCTGACCGGTCTCATCATCATCGTCGTCATCCTGCTCGCCGGCGGCAGACAATCCTTTCGATAACGGACATTTCCCATGCCGCAGACATCTTCCACCTATGAGATTCACGACGACCGTTTCCGGCATCTTATCGTGCCAAGTTCGGAACTGGAGGAGCTTTACTCCGGTTGCCGCTGGGCGGAAGGGCCGGTCTGGTTCGCCGATCTGAACTGCCTCATCTGGAGCGATATACCGAATGAGCGCATACTGCGCTGGACTGACGGCATTGTTTCGGTGTTTCGATCGCCATCCAACTTCACCAACGGCAATACCCGCGACCGCCAGGGACGGTTGGTCTCATGCGAGCATGGCGGTCGGCGCGTCACGCGCACAGAGATCGACGGTTCGGTCACGGTTCTCGCCGACAGCTATCAGGGCAAGCGCCTGAACTCGCCCAACGATGTGGTGGTTCGCTCCGACGGCACTGTGTGGTTTACCGATCCTACCTACGGCATCATGTCCGATTACGAAGGATATCGTGCCCATCCCGAGCAACCAACGCGAAATGTCTACCGGCTGGATCCTGCCACGGGCGAGATCGACGCCGTCATCACCGATTTCGGCCAGCCAAACGGGCTCGCCTTCTCACCCGACGAAAGCATCCTCTATGTGGCGGATTCATCGTCCAGCCATGATAGCGGAGCGCCTCGCCACATCCGCGCCTTCGATGTGACGGACGGCCGACGCTTATCCAACGATCGCGTGTTTTGCGAGCTCGACAATGGCTTACCCGACGGCTTTCGCCTTGATCTCAGCGGGAACCTGTGGACCAGCGCCGGCGACGGTGTTCATTGTTTTGGCTCGGATGGCAAACTTCTGGGCAAAATCCTTGTTCCACAAACGGTCGCCAATCTGACGTTTGGAGGGCGGAGAAAAAACCGCTTGTTCATCACGGCAAGCCGGTCGCTTTATGCCATCTACACTGCGACAAACGGCAGTTCGCTTGGATGACGGCTTCGCCTTTCCATCTTGGATGGTTATGACGGCTGTCGCTATCCGTCATAACAACTGCATCGTCGCTGCCGTGCCTCGTCCGCACGACGGCAAGGAGTTAATCGTACAACGTTGCGTTGGCGAGAGTTTTCACTCGTCGTGACCACGTGGTGGACCGACTAAAGCTGCCGGTCGCTGCCTCCCACGGGTTGTACTGGTACTCCTGGGAAGATCTTCTGGAGATTGCCGGAGATAATCTTGTCGTCCTCGTTCACGCCCGAAGTAAGCGTCACGAGATCGCCGTCCGCAGGCCCGAGCAAGACAACGCGCTGTTCCACGAGGTTATCTTTGCCGACAACATAGACATACTTGCCGAACTGACTGGAGCCGAGCGCGGTCTGCGGCACCATCAGCGCATCGGGCAATTCCCTGATGTGGAGCCGGATGCGGACATACTGTCCGGGCAACAGGGAAAAGTCCGAGTTTTCGATGGTCGCCCGCGCTGCCACCGTGCCGGTGTTGCGCTCCACTGCATTGTCGATGAAGGTGAGCTTGCCTTGGCGAGGCTTCTCCTCGCTGCCGGGAATGACCACTTCCGTCTCTACCGTGCCATTGGCGAACGCCTTCTGGATTTCGGCCATCTCGTTTTCGCTGGGATTGAAGGTGATATAGATGGGCGAAAGCTGGACGAGGTTGTTGAGGGGCGTCCCGGACGAACTGGTGATGAGCGTTCCTTCCGGAGCCTGATTGCGACCCAGCCGGCCGGTAAATGGTGCGCGGATCTCGGTGTTTTTCAGATTGAGTTCAGCCGTATGCTGGGCCGCGCGTGACATGGCAAGGGAGGCCTCTCCCTGGCGCATGGCACTTTGGCGCTGGTCGAAGCCGTCCTTTGCAAGGTAGCCATTGGAGGCGAGCTCGTTGCCTCGGCTGAGATTCGAGCGGAGATATGCCAGCGATGCCTCGTCGCGCTGGATTTGCGCCGTGGCCTGGTCGAGCGCAGCCTGATAGTCGCTCGCGTCGATCCTGTAGAGCAGATCGCCGGCCTTCACGTCCGCGCCGTCCGCTACCAGTTGCTCCTGCAAATAGCCTGACGCTTTGGCGCGTAGCGTAACGTTGCGGATCGCTTCCGTTCGCGCGGAATATTCGAGATAGATCGGGATGGTTTTCTTCACGACATCGACGACCGGTACAGGCATTGCCTGAGGAGCAGGCGACGGTGCCGCGTCGGCAGGGGTGCTGGCGGCACCCCAACCGTGTTGCGCCAGCAGGTAGCCGCCGGCTACGGCCAACGCGAGAAGGGTCCCGTTGAGACCTATTTTGAGACTGCGCATTTCGAGGCTCCGTTTATTCAGCCGGTTCGACCGTTTCAGGCACGGACGAACGGGAGGACAGGCGTTCACGCCAGGTTTCAAGGACGACGTAGAAGATCGGCACGAAGACGAGCGTCAGGACGGTTGCCACAAGCATGCCGCCGAAGACTGTGGTGCCGATCGACCGCCGGCTCGCCGCGCCGGCACCGGTTGCTGTCATCAGCGGCACCACGCCGAGGATGAATGCGAAGGCGGTCATCAGGATAGGCCGCAGGCGGAGCCGCGCTGCCTCGACCGCCGCTGCTACAATCTCGACGCCTTCCTCGCGGCGACGCTTCGCGAACTCGACGATGAGGATTGCGTTTTTGGCCGCAAGGCCGATCAGCATGACAAAGCCGATCTGCGAGTAGACGTCGATCTGCAACCCGCGTGCCCAAAGTGCGAGCAATGCGCCAAGCAGGGCAAGCGGAACGGCGAGCAGAACGACGAATGGCATCGACCAGCTCTCATATTGCATCGCCAGCACCAGAAAGCAGAACACGATGGCGAGGCCAAACACCAGAGTGGCAATCGAACCCGCCCGGATCTCCTGATAGGTGATGCCGGTCCATTCGAAGGCGAAGTCCCTCGGGAGGGCTGTAGCCGCGGCGCGTTCCATCGCTGCAACTGCCTGGCTCGAACTGAAACCTTCTGCAGCGGCGCCATTGATCAACGCGGACGGATAATTGTTGTAGTGCGTGATTGTCTCGGGACCCGCCACTGCTGTCAACGCGCCCAGCGTGCTGAGAGGCACCATGTCTCCCGTAGTGCTTCGGACATACAGGCGCGAGATGTCGTTCGACGCAGCGCGCGCGTCCTGTTCCGCCTGCAGGGTAACGCGGAACGTGCGGCCGAACAGGTTGAAGTCGTTGACGTAAAGGGAGCCGAGATAGATTTGCAGTGTCGAGAACACGTCGGGCAGGCTGAGACCGAGCAGCTTGGCCTTGTTGCGGTCGAGGTCGTAGGAATATTGCGGCGTAGACGTGCTGAAAGTCGTGAAGAGCGTGAAGGGATTGAGCTCCGGCTGCTTGCGCGCTTCTGCAAGAACCGCCTGCGTCGCCTCATCTAGTGCGACCGCTCCGCGCCCCGTCAAGTCTTCCACCTGGAACTCAAAGCCACCCGTCGCGCCGAGACCCTGAATCGATGGCGGGTCGAATGCCAGAACCAACGCTTCGGGGATCTGGATCAGCTTCTGCTGTGCAAGCGTGCGCAGGGCCGTGGCGCTTTGGTCCGGCCCTCTCTCGTCCCATGGTTTCAACACGGCGAATTGAACGCCGGCATTCGACTGGTTTGCAAATGTGAGAAAGGAAAAGCCCACGACGGACCCCACCGTCTCCACGCCGGGAAGACTACGAAGAACCTCTTCCGACTTCTTGGCAACGGCTGCGGTTCGCTCGACGGACGCGCCATCGGGAAGCTGCAGGACGACGAAGAAATAGCCCTGATCCTCAACCGGCAAAAAGGTCGAGGGGATGCGTTGCGACAGCGCATAGGTGCCGCCCAGGCCGAGTAAGAAGAGGCCGATGAGCGCCCAGCGCCAGCGAACGAACGTTCTGATGCTGTCGGCATAGGCATTGGACATCCAGTGGAAACCGGCATTAAACCAGCGAAAGAGGATGAATTGCGATTCGCCGCGATGGCGCAGAAAAACGGCGCTCAGAGCCGGACTGAGCGTCAACGAATTGAATGCCGAGATGGCAAACGAGATTGCGACAGTCAGCGCGAACTGATTGTAGAGCTGACCCGCAACTCCGGGAATAAAGGCGACGGGCACGAAGACGGCGAGCAGCACGCCGGTCGTGGCGATGATCGGGCCTGTAACCTCCTGCATCGCTTTCTTTGCCGCTTCGAGCGGCGGCAGGCCGTCTTCGAGCTGGCGCTCAACGTTCTCCACGACCACGATCGCGTCGTCGACGACAAGCCCGATCGCGAGCACCATGCCAAGCAGCGAAAGCATATTCAGCGAGAAGCCGAGCAGGTACATGACCGTCAGCGTCGCGATCAGCGACACCGGAATCGCGATGATCGGAATGATGGTGGCGCGCCAGCTTTGGAGGAAGATGAACACGACGAAAACGACGAGAACGAGCGCCTCGACGAGGGTCTTGACGACGTCGTCCATCGCAGCCGAGACGAAGCGCGTCGTGTCGTAGAACATGTTGTATGACATGCCTGCGGGAAAGCGCTTGGACAACTCGTCCATCTTGGACTTAACGTTGTTCTGCAAGTCGAGCGCGTTCGAGCCGGGAGCCTGGAGTACGGCAAGCACAACACTTTCTTGTCCATCTAAGCTGAACGACGAAGAGTAGGACAGCGCGCCGAGTTCGATGCGCGCAACGTCGCGCAAGCGGAGGGCGGCATTCGTCTCGGGGTCCACCCTTAGAACGATCTCGCCGAACTGCTGCGGATCGCCCAAACGACCGACGGCGTTAACCTGCATTTCGAATGGTGTTCCGGCTGGCGCGGGGGACTGACCAATCTTGCCAGCTGCAACCTGGATGTTCTGCTCCTCGATGACGTTCTGGACATCGACTGCCGTAACCCCGAGGCTCGCCATTTTGTCCGGGTCGAGCCAGACGCGCATCGAGTAGCGGCGCTCGCCGAAGAACTGCACATCGCCGACGCCCGGCAGACGCTTGATCGGATCGAGAATCTGCAAATAGGCGTAATTGCTGAGCGTGGTGAATTCGACCGACTTGTCGGGCGAACCGAGATTCACCAGTACGTTGAAGTTAGGGTTCTGCTTGATGACCGTGACGCCGGCCTGATTGACCAGAGCGGGCAAGGATGGAGAAGCCTGGGATACACGGTTTTGGACATCCATCGCAGCGATATCGATGGAGTAGCCGACCTGGAAGGAAAGAGTAACGCGCGCAGAACCATCATTAGAACTTGTGGAGGACATATAAAGCATGCCCGGCACGCCGTTGAGCTGCTGCTCCAGCGGCGTCGTCACCGTGTCGGCAACAACCTGCGCGCTGGCGCCAGGATAGTTCGCCGCGACGACGATCTGCGGCGGGGTGATGTCCGGGAACTGGGAAACGGGCAGCAGAAAGTAGGCAATGCCGCCGGCCAGCACCATTATGATCGCGATCGCGGAGGCGAAGATTGGCCGCAGGATGAAGAAATTGACCATGATGGTTCCTTCCGGACCAGCTCATCCGGTTGTGGCCCGCCCTTCCGCAGGGTAGCAAAAACCGTTGCAGAACACGGGATCGTGTGCTGCTCTCAAGCTGCCGGTATTGACTTGCGAAGGCGGATGTTACTATCTAGTAACAGGGTAGATGTTACAGATCGGTAACATTGTCAAGAGCCTTTCAGCGATAAGACTGGAAGGGAGGAAACGGTGATGACAGCTGCTGTCAAATGCCCCCCCCGCCCGCGGGAGAGGATCATAGACGCTGCGCGCGACCTGTTCAGGAAACACGGCATCAAGGGGATCGGCGTAGACGCCATCGCGGAGGCCGCCGACAGCAACAAAATGACGCTTTATCGCCACTTCGGTTCGAAGGACGATCTGGTGTTCGTTTGCTTGCAGGAAGCTGCGGCAGAGGCCGAGGCATTCTGGAACGATATCAAGAAAACCAACCCGGATGATCCCAAGGCGCAACTGAACGACTGGGTCCGTCGCGCGGGCGACTTCATTACGATGGAGCACTGCAACTGCGAACTTCTCGACGCAGCCGCGCAACTGGTTGAAAGCGATCACCCCGCCCGGCGGTTCGTGGAGGATCTCAGAGCGCTTTACATGAAGCGCCTTGTCGAGCTCTGCCGTGAAGCAGGCGTCGGCGACGCAGAACTGCTGGTCGACGCCCTAAGCCTGCTCGTCGAAGGCGCGCGCTGCAACTGGCGCAGCGCTGGCCAGAAAGGGGCTGCAACGCGCTTCGTGCCGATTGCTCAGATGGTCGTGGCCGATTTCATGCAGCACACGGCTTGAAGAGATCGTTGATCCAGCCAGAGGACAAGCTGCTCGGGGATTCGGCCCGCGTGCGCTCTCGAAACGGCCAGGGCGGGAATGCCCCATTTTAGTCAAGACAACGGCCTTCACTGCAGCCGCCGTTCCGAAGTGTTCAGTCCACCAAAGCGTCATGGTAGCGCCAACAGCCCTCGATCTAGGCCATTCTAAACTGAGAATTTTACGGTCACGCCCCGCTGCCGAAAATAAGCCTGCATCAGTTTACGACCCGATCGGTTGTTCTGCGCCAGCCTTGCAGGATCGAACACAACCTCTTTCCCTCCTTCCCTTTTCAGGGCCGCCTTGAGGGTTTCTATACGAGCGTCGATCTCGGCATTGTCCGCCTGTAGCGACACATAGATGCTCTCGACCGCCTCGGCCACGGATGGATCGCTCACAGTTTCGCTCCTTCGGTTGTTGGATAGCGGCGTAGCATAGCCTGGCGATTGACGATATCGTCAGACAGCTTCAACAGGATGGGACGGCGTTTATGATCACATGCTGGAGGTGTCAACAGCGGTAGCCGCAGCGAGATGAGACGGCCATTCGCTGTCCGGTCTTTGTATCCCCAGCGATTGGCGAACAGACATGGTCCTTGCGAAGTCACGCTTTAACGTCAATCCAACTGCGCCCACCCTGATCTGCCAGATCTTCACGGGCGTATCTACAACTAACATGCTCCTGCTTCAGGAGTTGGGATTGGGCCAGTGAAGTCTTGTCTCGGGCGAAGCGGCCTTCGCAAACAGCAGGCTTCAAAAGAAATAGACACACGGCATTTGAGTTGATATCAACGTTATAGTCGGCGGGCCATATTGGAGGAGATCATGCTCAAAGACCGAAATTCCTCGGCCATCATCGCGGTCTCGGACATGGCGCGGGCCCGTCAGTTTTATTCCGATGTATTGGGTCTCGAATTGGACGAGGAGGGCATGGACGGAGTGATGGCGTTTCGCACCGGCGCTACGCATCTCATTGTCTATTGCTCGGAAGCGGCGGGAACGAACCGCGCCAACGCCGTCGTCTGGGACGCCGGGGATGACATAGACGCGATCGTCGCCGATTTGGCCGCTAAGGGGGTCCTCTTCGAACATTACCCCGAGATTGGTGAGTTCCGGGATAATATTCACCATGCCGGCGGCATGAAACTTGTTTGGTTCAAGGACTCGGATGGCAACATCCTGCACATCAATCAAATGCCGGATCGAAACTGAGACGGAGACATGAGCCGCTCGAAAATGCGGACTTTTCAATCGATAGCCAGAGCCGATTTTGGCTGCACCCAAGAGCGAAAGGACAACAGATGACCACTGCCAAGAACACTATCTGTATCTGGTACGACAAGGACGCCGAGGCCGCCGCTCGCTTTTACGCTGAAGTTTTTCCCGACAGTTCAGTTAAGGCCGTCCACCTCGCGCCAAGCGACTTCCCCTCCGGCAAGGCCGGTGACGTCCTCACCGTCGAATTCACCGTCGCTGGAGTCCCTTGTCTCGGCCTCAATGGCGGGCCGACATTCAAGCACACCGAAGCCTTCTCCTTCCAAATCGCCACCGACGATCAAGAGGAGACTGACCGCTATTGGAACGCCATCGTCGGCAATGGTGGCGAGGAAAGCGTCTGCGGCTGGTGCAAGGATAAATGGGGCATATCGTGGCAGATCACGCCCCGTGTTCTGACCGACGCGTTGGCTGCCGGCGGAGCCGGCGCGAGACGCGCATTCGAGGCGATGATGGATATGAAAAAAATCGACGTTGCCGCGATTGAGGCAGCCCGGCAAGGTTGATCTGCCCAAACACAGGCTGGAAAGGCTGGAGGATCTGCTATTTGCCGCGCGCGAGCGTCTTGCACTCGGCGATGGCGGTTTGAATCTTAAAGGTTTCCTGGCCGCTGCGCCTTCCGAACTGCCTATGGCGTCGAGGTGCCTATGCATCATATGACGGCAGAACTTGGCCCAAAGGCCGACGGGTCGCATTGCCGCGAGGCCACAACCCGCCTGCTTCAAGATCAGTAGACTACCTTCAGTTCAGCAGGATTTCAGGCCACTGCCTGCTTTTCCAGCGGCTCGAATGTGCAATCCTGATAATTGGCGCGGGCGGCGGCTGCGCAATATTCCGCATATTTTGGAAAGCCGCCGGTGAATAGGCTAAGGCCCTGCGCCTTGCCGGCGACGTTCGCACCCACATACCAGGTTTTCGCCTTTGTCAAAAGCGAACGCTGGGCGAGATCGTAGACGATGTCCATCCAACGGCCTTCCGCCTCTTGAGTAACCTCGATGGTCGCCAGCCCGTGCTTTTCCATGAAGTTCATCGCCGAGGCGATCCAATTCACGTCGTTTTCGCTAATCCGTACGATGTTGGCCAGCGCCGCGGGGCCATTAGGACCGGTGGTCATGAACAGGTTGGGGAAGCCGGCGATGAGCAAGCCCAGATAGGAGTGCGCGCCATCCCGCCATTTGTCGCGAACGGAAAGGCCGTTGCGCCCCACCACATCGAAGGCGGTCAACGCACCTGTCAGACCGTCATAGCCTGTCGCCAGGATAAGCATATCCAGTTCGACCTCGCCGGAACGCAGGCGCACGCCTTTTTCGGTGATCTCCTCGATCGGATCTTCCACGCAATCCAAAAGATGCACGTGCGGAAGGTTGTAGGTCTCGTAATAGCTGGAATCGAGGCAGGGGCGGCGGGCGAACACCGGATAGCCCCGCGGCTTGAGCTTCTCCGCTGTCGCCTTATCCTCAACGATCTCGCCGATCTTCTCTCGCAAGAATTCGGCAACGTGCTCGTTGGCTTCGGGGTTGGTCAAAAGGTCGCTGAACGTTCCGAGAATGGTAAGCCCACCCTGCTTCCAGGCATCTTCCAGCAGCGCGCGCCGCTGAGCGGGCGTCACGCTGAAAAAGGCACGCGTTGATTGCGGGCGCAGTCCACCCACGGCGCTGTTGAGGGCGGCGGCCCTCAGCCCCGGATAATGACGCTTCACCTCGGCTACATAGTCGGGCTCCAGCTTTTGGTTGCGCATAGGCATCGAAAAGCTCGGAGTTCTTTGGAACACGAAGAGTTCGCCCGCCTCAGGACCCACTTCCTGAACGATCTGGATGCCGGTCGAGCCCGTGCCGATCACACCGACACGTTTGCCCGTAAAATCGACCGGTTCATGCGGCCATCGCGCAGCGCGCAAGAGCGTGCCCTTGAAGTGCGAAAGACCTGGAATATCCGGATCGCGCGGCACCGAAAGCGGCCCCGTCGCCATGATGCAATAGGTCGCCTCGTAAACCTCTCCGTTCTCGGTAAACACCTGCCAGAGACGGCGTTGCTCGTCCCAGATGGCGCGGGAAACACGTGTGTTGAACTTGTAGTGCTTGCGCAGGTCCAACCGGTCCGCCACGAAATTCATATAGGCCAGGAGCTCGGGCTGGGCGGCGAATTCCTCCGACCATGTCCATTCCTGCTCGATCTCCGGTGAGAAGGAGAAGCAATAGTCGATGCTGGGCAGGTCCACCCGCGCGCCGGGATAACGGTTCCAATACCATACGCCGCCGACGTCCCCGCCCGCCTCAAAGGCTTGTATATCCAAGCCCATCTCGCGAAACTTATGGACCGCGCACAAACCGCCGAAACCGGCACCGACAATGACCACATCAAGCCGCCGTGCCGTCGTGTTCGCAGCGCCCGCACCAGTATCGACCATATGAAGTCCTCCCTGACCATCTTCCAAATCGGACAGGAGAGACGTACGGCACGCTTACCGACCTGCGCCCTCCCCTCCCACTTTCGACACGCGATAACCGCGCCGTGCAGATGTTAAAGGATGTCACCCAAAGCGGCAGGTGCCCAGCATAATTCATCTTTGCAGGTATAATTCACGTATATGCAGGCATGCCTTCACGAAGGCGGACGGGCCGTAGCCCCGCAAGATATAGTCACCGCAGGCGGGAAAACACACAGGCCCATGGACCGATCAACGAGGCCGGCCCATCCTCCAGCATATCGGCGACAGAGAATGGGCCACCGAGTCAATCGCGCTTTTCCAGCACAGTTTCCGGTCGTTTGAAGCTGATGCCGAGGAAATCGTCGAGTTTTTGTCGCCCCGGCGTCATCCCATGGCAAATCAGGCCCAATCGAAAGTGACGAGAACGCGTTCACCAGAGTAGCCTTGCGCCAAAGTTCCCCTCCTCTTCGCTTAGCCGAACACCCTGTCATAGGCCTCGATTGCCGCCTTGGCTTTGGCGCGCACCACATCGGCGCTGTCGCCGGGCTTATAAAGGCTGGATCCAAGGCCGAAGGTGCGCACGCCGATTCTTGCGAAGTCGGCGAAACTTGCCTCAGAGACCCCGCCCACTGCCCCGACCACGGCATCCTTCGGCAGAATGGCCTTGATGGCGGATATGCCCGATGCGCCCAATGCGCCGGCCGGGAAAAACTTCAGCGCAGAAGCGCCCGAGCGTAACGCCAGCAGCGCTTCCGTGGGCGTGAACACACCCGGCAGCGTGACCATGCCGCGCGATTTCGCAATGGCGATAACAGACGGGTCTACATTCGGGCTGACCATCAGCCTGCCGCCTGCCTTCGCGACATCAGCGCAGTCCTCAGGTAAGGTCACCGTGCCAGCACCGATCAACGCGTCGGCGCCGAACGCCTTGGCGATGATCTCGATGGAGCGGAGCGGCTCAGGCGAATTCAGCGGCACCTCGATGGCCTCGAATTGTTCTTCGATCAGAACGCCGACGATGGCCTCGACCTCATCGGGCTTCACGCCGCGCAGGATGGCGACCAGATCGCGCTTGAAGGACGGCCAGACGACGGTTTCGCTCATGTTCTATCCTTTACCCAAAGCCGGGCGGCGGCCTTCGCGAGTCCGTTGCGGACAGCTTCTTCCGCATCCACGACGCGCACCCGATAACCCGCGTCGGTCAGAACGGCTTCATAGAGACTGCCCAGCGCGCCCGATCCGACCAGCACGATGTCGCTGGGGGCACCGTATAACGATTTAGCCGCTGCGACCTCGGCACCGATGAGCAGGCCGGACAGATGCGCAGCCCCTTCAGCCTTTTTCTCGAAGCCGAGCAACTGTCCGGCGCGGATGGAAAACAGCGCCGACAGCGCGACGGACGCATCGTCGCGCACCGCATCGATCGCCGCGCGGAAGGTCGGATCGTCGAAACCGGGAGGAGCGCCCTCTTCCACGGCATGCATCAGGATCGAATGTTTGCTGATAACGGAAAACAACTCGCCGGTCATGAAGCTGGCGAATCGGACAATCGTACCGCCGTCGATCGCGACCCACTTGCAATGCGTTCCGGGCATGCAAACCAGACCGGTAAACCCATCGGCGATGGAACCGAGAAGCTGTGTTTCCTCGCCACGCATGACGTTGGGCGCTTCGGCCAAGACTTGGGCGATGCCGGGCAGGATACGGATGTCGCGCCCTTCCACGGGCACGCTGATGGCGCGGCTATGCAGGTCGCCGAGTGCCGTAGGCGTATGCACATAAGCTGCCTCGACCCAGCCTTGGCGTGCGCCGGCCATGCCGCAGATCAATACGGGCAGCCCTTCGGGCGCGCGGACTTCAGCGAGGTGCTTGTCGAGAACTGGCTGGAACCCTCCAGAGGAGGAGCAATGCAGCATTCCCTCGCCGCTTCGGCTCGAAGCCAAGGGCATGCCATCCGCAGCCATCAGCCACAGTCGAAAACTGCTGGTGCCCCAATCGACGCCGACGAACGATGCTTCGGATAGACCAGACATGGCACATCGCCTCCTGCCCGCATCACCTAACCGGCTTGCCGTTCGGTTTCAAGGATCGGTTTTCGAAGCGCCGCATAACGGCTGAGATGCTGCGGCATTGGCCCAGGCGATTGCCTTTTCGCATGCCAACGGCCTACAGTCCCCGAGCGTCCCGCAGGTCCGGACGCCGGGAAACGCCAAGAGAAAGACGATCAGCCGTGAAACTCTTTTACATGCCGAACACCTGTTCGATGGGTATCCATCTCCTGCTCGAGGAGATCGGCAAGCCCTACGAAAAGGAAAAGATCGATTTTGCCAGCCAGCAGCAATACAGCGAGACCTATAAAGCGCTCAACCCGAAGTCGAAGGTGCCGGCGTTGCAGGTCGACAATGGCCAGGTGCTGACGGAATGGCCCGCGATCGCCTTTTATCTCGCACGCTCCAATCCTGAGGCCAAACTGCTCCCGGACGACGCTCTGGCACAAGCACGCGTGATGGAACTGGTCGATTATATCACCGCCACTGTTCACATGCAGGGCTTCACCCGCTTCGCACGGCCTGGCAATTTCAGCCCCGACGAAAGCACTCATGAGGCGGTCAAGGCCCGTGGACTGGAACTGTTCGGCAACGGCTTCAAGATCATCGCGCCGCAGCTCAAGCAGCCCTATGCGCTGGGCGATTTCACCATCGCGGACGCCGCACTGTTCTATGTCGAACATTGGGCGGTGCGCCGCGCCGGCCTCACGCTGCCGGACGCCTGCCAGCGCCACTACAACACGATGCTGGAGCGACCTGCGGTGAAGCGAATGCTGGAGCGGGAAGCCGCCGCTTAAACCTACGGTCCGTTCGCCAGGTTGAGGATGAGCTGATGGACGACACCGCCGTCGCTCAACTCGGCGCGGTCGAAATCTCGGCTCTTCTGGCGCTGCGCCAGCGAGAGCTGGCCGAGCTTCTGGGTCAGTTGCTCGCGTATCTTGCTGCATTTTGGATCGTCAGGCACCGAAAAGCCGACGCTGGCGGCCTCGATCTGGCGCACCATGTCGACGATCATCTCGCCATGCGTCTTCTCATGGCGACGAACGCCTTCTATGAAAATCTCCCAGCTTTGCCGCACCGCCGGCGGCAAAGTGCCCGACGGCTTTGGTAGACGATAGATCAGCGTGAGATTGGGCACCGCCGACACCAGCGTGCAGCCACCGTTCTGCGGCACGTAGTTGCGCCGCCAGGTCAGCTTGAAGTCGGTGAAGGCGATGGCCCTGCCAGGCCCCGCCTTGGGTCCGTTCTCGCCGATGGAGCGGTAAAGCTCGATGCCGGATGCTCCGCGAATGGCATAGGTCTGAACCGTCTCGACAGCCTTCCAGTCGGCATGGGCAATGCTCGGCACAAGGGCGAAAAGAACAAGCAGTATGTGGCGAATCGTCAAAGGCACTCCGATGGGTTCTACGCTTGCCGGCACCGTATGAGGCTCGGGCCTAGAAGAAAAGGCGGCGTCTGATCACAGTCCGAGCAAAGTCAGCATGACGAAGGTTGCGAACAGCACGAAATGCGTCAGTCCCTCGATCATGTTGGTTTCGCCGTCATTGAGGTTGATCGCCGCCACGATCAGCGTCACCAGCACCATGGTGGTTTGCACCGGCGTCATCGCCATGATCATCGGCTGGCCCGTATAGAGTGCTATCGCCTCCATCACCGGCACTGTCAGGATGACGGTGGACAAGGACGCACCCAGCGCGATGTTGATGACCGCCTGCATGCGGTTGGCGAGTGCCGCACGCATCGCCGTCAGGATTTCGGGCGCCGCCGAAATGGCTGCGACGGCCACCGCGACCAGTCCCAGCGGCGCCCCGATATCGCTGAGGCCGGCATTGAGATGCGGCGACATGACTTCGGTCAGGCCGCCGATGATGACGATGCCCAACAAGAGCAATCCGATGGAGACCGGCACGGAGCCTGTTTCCTCTGTCAGTTCAGGCGCTTCTGCCTTCTTCTGCCTGGGATAGGAGTAGTCGAAGAAATAGGAATGGCGCCCGATCTGGTTTCTCAGGAAAAGCGCGTAGAGCCCCAGCATCGCAACGATTGTGAAGGCCGAGTAGGCATGCCAGTTGGCCCTCGGCACGAATTCGGGTACGACCATGGAAATACCCATCGCGGTGATGATCATCACGGTATAGGTCTTGCCCGAATCACTGTTGTAGGCTTGTTCGCCATGCTTGAAACCGCCGATGATGGCGGCGACACCCAGTATGCCGTTGATATCAAGCATGACGGCGGAATAGATCGTATCACGCACCAGCGTCGGCGATACAGCATGGGTGATCATGATGGCCAATATGAGCACCTCGACCGCGACGGCCGAAATGGTCAGCATCATCGTGCCGTAGGGCTCGCCAACCCGATGCGCCAGCACTTCGGCATGGGCGGCGACCCGCACCGACACGCCGATGATTGCCGCGATGATGACAACGGCCAAGACGATGTTTGCCACCGTGCCTATGGCTTCGATCCGTTCACCCCAAAAATGCCCGGCGATGCCAATCGCCACCGCCAGCAACAGGGGGAATTCCGCTCGCGCGCGACCCAGCATGTGATCTATTCCAGTATCCGAAAGCCGACTATGTCACCGGGCGGGTACGACGCGCCAGATCTTATTGCCGACATCGTCGGCGACCAGAAGCGCACCGTCATTGTTGACCGCAACGCCGACCGGACGGCCTAGCGCCTTGTCGTCCTTGCTGATGAAGCCTGTGAGAATATCGCGGGGGTCGCCGGATGGCATGCCGTTGGCGAATGGAACGAAAATGACCTTGTAGCCGCTGCGCGGCTTGCGGTTCCACGAACCATGCTGGCCGATGAAGGCGCCGTTGCGGAATTCCGGGCCGAACAGCATGCCGGTGTTGAAGGTCAGGCCAAGCGAGGCGGTATGCGGCCCGAGCGCATAATCGGGCATGATAGCCTTCTGCACCAGATCGGGACGCGGCGGTGTTACGCGCGTGTCGACATGCTGCCCGAAATAGCTGTAGGGCCACCCATAAAAGCCGCCATCCTTCACCGAGGTCATATAATCCGGCACGAGGTCGCTGCCGATCTCGTCCCGCTCGTTCACCGCGACCCACAGCGCGCCGCTGTCGGGTTGCCAGGACAAACCGTTCGGGTTGCGCAATCCCGAGGCGAACACCCGCATGCTCCGCGTCGCCAGATCGATTTCCAGAACGGCCGCGCGGTTCTCCTCCGCATCCATGCCGTTTTCGCCGACATTGCTGTTGGAACCCGCCGTGGCATAGAGCTTGGTGCCGTCGGGGCTGGCGATAACATCCTTGGTCCAGTGATGGTTGATCGGCCCGCCGGGCAGGTCGACGATCTTCTCGCCTGGCGCCGTGATCTCAGTCTGCCCATCCTGATAGGGGAACGCCATGATCGCATCGGTGTTGGCGACATAAAGCGTACCCTTGCTCAGCGTCACGCCGAACGGCGAGTTCAGGTTCTGCAGGAACGGCACCTTCATCTCGGCAACGCCGTCACCGTCCGCATCGCGCAGAAGGCTGATGCGGTTGGCGCTGGGCACCTCGGCTCCGGCTGCACCCATGACGATGCCCTGCACCCAGCCGCGAAGGCTGAATTTCTCGTCCGTCTTGGGCGGCTTGTTGCTTTCTACGACCAGCACATCGCCGTTCGGTAACACATGCAGCCAGCGGGGATGATCGAGACCGCCGGCGAATTCGTTGACTGCCAAACCCTGAGCAGGGGTCGGTGTCTGGCCCTGTGGCCAGGTCCCGGCCTTGGCGATGTTTACGGTCGGAATGAGGGTCGGGTTCGGCGGGGGAAGCGTCGGCCGTGGACCATACCCGGCCTCAATCGGGACGGTTGCCTGTTCGGACGCGAGATAGGTGACCGAGCAGGCGGCCATTGTTCCGATCACGAGGATGGCGATGACAGCCCAGAGCAGTTTTTTCACAAAGGTGATCCCAGAAATGGCCGACGCTGCGGGCCGCAGCGAACAATCGATTGGTGGAAGATTTAAGCCTTCCCATGTAGGTATCGTGCTCGGTGGCGAAATCCAGTGTTGTCGCCTACGAATTGGGGGAAGGCACACGATGCCGCAGGACGGTGTGGGATTGAAGGAAGACGGACGACACGGAAATGTTTGACGTCCTGGTGAATTATTGGCCGCACATCCTGGCGGCAATCTCGATCCTCGGCGCCGCTGCCGCTTCCATTCATGCGACGATGACCAAGGAAGACGTGCGCGCCGCGAACGGCTGGGTCGGCGTGGCGATCCTGTCACCGCTTGTGGGACCGACGATCTATGCGCTTGCCGGCATCAACCGCATGCGACGGGCCTCGATCCATTCGCAACGTTCCGTGCTTGGCAATCGCGCGCTGGAGCATCTTATCCTCTACGACGTCGCCGACAGCGTCGTACACCAACGCTATGGCGGACAGTTCAGCGCGCTGAAAACGCTGGGCGATCGCGTCGCGCGCAACGCGCTCACCTCCGGCAATAGCATCGAGATGCTGGAGACCGGCGACGAGGCCTATGCCAAGATGTGCGATGCCATCGACACCGCCAAGCGCAGCGTGCTGATGGAAACCTACATCTTCGACAACGACCGGATCGGCAAGCGTCTTGTCGATGCGCTCGGCCGCGCTGTCTCGCGCGGCATCGAGGTGCGTGTGCTGATCGACGCAGTAGGCGCCCGCTATTCGGTGCCGTCTGTGCTGAGGCCGCTGCAATCGGCAGGTGTGCGCACCGCCGTGTTCAACGGCAACATCATCATGGGCCTGCGCCTGCCCTATGCCAATCTGCGCACCCACCGCAAGATCATCGTCGTCGATGGCTGCACGGCCTTTACCGGCGGCATGAACATCCGCGAGGCCTTCACCAGCGAATTCGCCGCAGAGCATGTCGCGCGCGACACGCATTTCAAACTATCCGGGCCAATCGTCGCCGACCTTTTTTCCATCGCCGCCTATGACTGGCGTTTCACCACCAAGGAAGTCCTGGCCGGCCATAGCTGGCATATCGAGACCCCGGAACAGGGTCCCGATGCGCCGATCCTGATGCGAGCGGTACCTTCGGGCCCGGATTCGAGCCTGGAAACCAACCATAAGATGCTGATCGGCGCGTTTTCCACCGCCCGGAAATCGATCCGGATCATGTCGCCCTACTTCCTGCCGGACCGCGAACTGATCAGCGCACTGATAACCGCCGGGCGAAAGGGCGTGGAGATCGATATCGTCGTGCCGGCCGCCAACAATCTTGTTCTGGTCGACCGGGCGATGACAGCACAGTTCGACCAGGTCTTGAAGAATTACTGCCGGGTATGGCGGGCGGAAGGCTCGTTCAACCACTCCAAGCTGCTCGCCATCGACGAAACCTGGGCCTATGTCGGCTCGTCAAACCTCGATGCGCGCTCCTTGCGGCTCAATTTCGAAGTCGATCTTGAGGTTCTCGATGCAGACTTCGCCTCTTCCATTCACGGACGAATCGGCGAGGCGATGGAAACCTCGCGGGCGGTAACGCTGGAGAGCCTGCGCTCGCGCCCGTTTCTGGTTCGCCTGGTCGATAAGTTTCTGTGGCTGGGCTCGCCTTACCTCTGACCGACACCTCAACCAACTGGACGATGACGCCGCGCTTTCTATGTAACCTTCAGCCCCTACACGTCTTGGATCGGATGTCCCGCCGCGCATGATAGCGAAGAAACCCAATCTCCCCGCAAGCATCATGGAATCCATCCGCAAGCGCAATTTTCGCGACGAGGATGTGGTGTATGCGGCGGCCCGCGGGGAAACCCAGGCCATCGTCGCGTCCTACAATGTCCACAAGTGTGTCGGCGTAGACGGCAAATTCGATCCCGAACGCATTGCACAGGTTATCGGCGAGATCGACGCCGATATCATCGCCATCCAGGAAGCCGACAAGCGCTTCGGCGAACGCGAGGGGTTGCTCAACCTCGCGCGCCTGGAACTGGAGACTGGGCTGGTGCCTGTTCGCGCAGGGCTGAAGGAACAGAGCCATGGCTGGCATGGCAATCTTCTGCTGTTCAAGAAAGGCGTCATTGGCGGCGTCCATAAGGTCAAGCTGCCGGGGCTGGAGCCGCGCGGCGCCGTTATGGTCGATCTCGACCTCGAAGGCGGCGCAGCCATTCGCATTATTGCGGCCCATCTCGGCCTGTTGAGACATTCGCGCGGCCAACAGACCCGCATGGTGCTTGACCTCATCGGCAAGCGCGAGGAACGGCCGACGGTGCTGATGGGCGATTTCAACGAATGGCGCGTCGGCAACCGCTCATCGCTGAACACCTTGCGCAGCGTGTTCGGCCCGCTGCCGCCGGCCATACCAACCTTCCCCGCCACGCTGCCCGTGTTGGCGCTGGACCGCATCATGGCAAGCCGGCCGGGCATGGTTGCGGCCCTGCAGGCGCATGACACACCGCTGGCGCGGCAGGCCTCCGATCATCTGCCCCTGAAGGCGCTGATCAACATTCCGGAGGCGTGATCGGCAGTACGGCCTGCTTCAGGGACTCGGGGCGGAACCCTTCGCGTCAGAGCCCGAAATGCTCGATGGTGCGGATGATGCCGCGCAGTTCCGCCAGGCCTTTGAGCCGGCCGATGCAGGAATATCCCGGGTTCACCTTCTTGCCGATGTCGTCGACGATGGCGTGGCCATGGTCGGGGCGCATCGGGATGTCGTGGTCAGCGCGCCCCTCGGCTTTACGACGCTTTTCCTCGGCCAGAAGGGCTGCAACCACGGCGACCATATTGGTATCGCCTTCGAGATGCTCAGCCTCGTGGAACGAACCGTCCGGCTCCTTGGTAACGTTGCGCAGATGGGCGAAATGCACACGCGGCGCGAATTCTTTTGCCATGGCGACGAGGTCGTTGCTCTGGCCGGCGCCGAAAGAGCCGGTGCACAGCGTCAACCCGTTGGCCGGCGAGCTTTCCGCCGCGAGAATCTTGCGCGCGTCTTCCGCCGTCGAGACGATGCGCGGCAGCCCGAAGATCGGGAACGGCGGATCGTCCGGATGAATTGCCAGCTTCACTCCTTCTTCTTCGGCCACCGGCGCTATCTCGCTCAGCAGCGCGAACAGATTTTCGCGCAGTCCGTCGACGCTAAGGTCACGATAGGTGTCGAGCACGCGCTTGAAGCTGTCGCGGTCGAAAATGAATTCGCGCGCCGGCACCCAGCCGATCAGGTTCTGCTCGAGCCGGGCAAGCTCACTCTCGCTCTTCTCCGCAAGGCGCTTCCGGGCGGCTTCGATGCGCTCGGCGGGGTGTTCGTCTTCGGCTCCCGGTCTTTTCAGCACCAGAACGTCATACGCACAGAAATCGACGATATCGAAGCGCAAGGCGGTGCCACCATGCGGCATCGGGTAGTCGAGATCGGTGCGCGTCCAGTCGGTGATCGCCATGAAATTGTAGCAGACCGTCTTCACGCCCGCCTTGGCGACAGCGCGGATCGACGCCTTGTAGTTGTCGATCAGTTCAGCACAGCGCGGACCGCGCGTCTTGATGTCCTCATGCACGATGATGCTTTCGACGACATCAAAGGTAAGGCCGGCTTCCTCAATGACAGCCTTCCGCTTTAACACCTCATCAAGCGGCCAGGCGCGCCCGTCATTGAGGTGATGCAAGGCCGATACGATGCCCACCGCGCCCGCTTGGCGGACATGGGCGAGCTTGACCAGATCATCGGGTCCGAACCAACGCCAGGTCTGTCTCATGCGCGGGTGCCTTCAAGATCGGCAAGGGCCTTCGCCACGCCTTTGGACCGGATGGTGTCCAAGTGCTGAGTGACGAGGTTCATAAGGTCACTACGCTTGGCATGGCCGAGACCGAAACCGGCTGCATCGAATACAGCGGAAACCGTGCCTGCCGCATCGAGCTTACGGGAGAAGATTTCGGCCAAGGCGCCGTCGAGCGGATCGGTGAAATGGTTGGCGGGCAGAGTGGTTCCGCGCGCCTCGCAGGCAGCAATCCAGGCAGCCGGCGTCAGCGCCAGATGGTCCGCCCTGCCTCCGGCGGCAAGCCGAGACAGCGCGGAGGCCACGATGCGCTGCGGCAGCTTCTGGCTGCCGTCAAGCGCGATCTGTTTGGTCTGATGGGCGAGCGCAGTGTTGCCATAGCGCTCGGCTAGCCGCTTCGTATAGGCGGAGGTGTCGAGCCCAGCATCGGTCGGCAGCGTCTGCACGGCTTCCGCCCACAGACCGTCGACAAAGCGCCGGATTGCCGGGTCGCCGAAGCCGGTATCGACAGTGGGGTGACCAAGAAGCAGGCCGATATAGGCGATGGACGAGTGCGAGCCGTTCAGAAGCCTGAGCTTCATATCTTCGAAAGGTGTGACATCAGCCACCATTTCGACGCCGAACTGCTCCCAATCGGGGCGGCCGCCGGGGAAATTGTCTTCGACCACCCATTGCCTGAAGGGCTCGGTCATTACCGGCCAGGCATCCTCGACGCCCAGTATGCCGCTGATCCGGGAGCGATCCGCATCGGTGGTGGCGGGAACGATACGGTCGACCATGCTCGACGGGAACGCCAGATTCCGTTCGATGTAAGCAGCCAGACCGGCGTCGCGCAGCTCGGCGAAGTCGAGCAGAACACGGCGAAGCGTGTGGCCGTTGGCGGGGAGATTGTCGCAGCACAACACGGTGAAAGCAGCGACATCAGCGGCCTTGCGGCGCGCTATCGCCTCGGCCAGAAAGCCATGCACGGTCTTGGGATTGGCCGGATTTTCGAGATCGTGACGGATGTCGGGGTGATTGCCGTCCAGCCCACCGTCCGGCGCCCGCAGATAGGCTTTTTCCGTGACCGTCAGCGTCACGATCTTTACGCCCGGATCGGTCAAAGCATCAAGAAGGGCGGAAGGATTTTCCGGAGCGACCAAAAGCTGCAGCATCGAGCCTATGATGCGCAGATCCTCGCCGGAGCTGTCGCGCACCGCGAGCGTATAGAGCCCATCCTGCGGCTGAAGCGCATCGCGGGTATCGGCGCTGCGCAGCGATGCGCCGACGATGCCCCAACCTTTTTCGCCCGCCGCGATGCAGTCATCGACATAGACAGCTTGGTGGCAACGGTGAAACGCCCCGACGCCGAGATGGACGATGCCAGCGGAAACCTGTTTGCGGTCGTAGCCAGGGCGCGCCGCCCCTGCCGAAAGACCATTCAAGGCCTGTTCCGATAATCTTGAAGTCACGCGTGTCCTCCCCTGTCGCGGACGTTCCTACACCGCACTTCAGCTACGCGCAACTGATATCATCATACAACATATTGATAATTGTATGTTGACATGATCACTCGATCTGCTTACCGATTGCGACGCGATGGGAGGGTTCTAAGCGATGACTTTACTGACCGACGGCGACATGCTTTTTCCGGCTGAGCCGTCAATCCGTGGAGTCGCTCGCGATCTCTATAGCAGCGTCAAGAACCTGCCCATTATCAGCCCGCATGGGCACACCGATCCGCGCTGGTATGCGGAAAACAACCTATTCCCTGATCCAGCGCAACTGCTGATCGTTCCCGATCACTACGTCTTTCGTATGCTGTTCAGTCAGGGCATCGACTTGGAATCGCTAGGCGTGCCGACACTGGACGGCTCGCCGGTCCAGACAGACGGCCGCGCCATCTGGCGCATCTTCGCTGAGAACTATTTTCTTTTCCGAGGCACTCCGTCGCGCATCTGGTTCGACTACACGCTGCAGAACCTGTTCGGCGTCGAGGAACTGCTCTCAGCCGAAAGTGCCGACCGAATCTACGATCGCATCGCCGAGTGCCTGCAGCAGGACGCCTATCGGCCCCGCGCGCTGTTCGAACGCTTCAACATCGAGGCTATTGCCACCACTGAAAGCGCCCTCGACGATCTGAAATGGCACCGCCAGATCCGTGACAGCGGTTGGAGCGGGCGGGTCGTCACCGCCTATCGCCCCGATTCAGTGGTCGATCCCGATTTCGAAGGCTTTGCTGGCAATCTTGATCAGCTTGGCGACATAACCGGCTGCGATACCGGCCTCTGGACCGGTTATCTCGATGCGCATCGCAGCCGCCGGGCTTACTTCAAGGAATTCGGCGCGACCTCGTCCGACCACGGCCATCCCACGGCCGAGACAGCGAACCTTTCGGACGCCGCGGCGGAAGAACTTTTCAACCGCATCCGCAATGGTTCGGAAGACGAGCGCGAACGCCGGCTGTTCCGCGCGCAGATGCTGACCGAAATGGCCAAGATGAGCCTGGATGACGGGCTTGTGCTGCAGATTCATCCCGGCGCCTGGCGCAACCACTCGTCCGGAACTCTGGCGAAATTCGGCCGCGACAAGGGCTTCGATATCCCCAGCCGCACGGACTATGTCGGCGCGCTCAAACCGCTGCTCGATGCAGTCGGGCTCGAAAAGGACCTGACGGTCATTGCGTTCACGCTGGACGAATCCAGCTATGCGCGTGAGTTGGCGCCGCTTGCCGGCGTTTATCCCGCGCTCAAGCTCGGCCCGGCCTGGTGGTTCCACGACAGCCCGGAAGGGATGCGCCGCTTCCGAGAAATGACCACCGAGACCGCCGGCTTCTACAACACCGTCGGCTTCAACGACGATACCCGCGCTTTTCCGTCCATTCCGGCTCGCCACGATGTGGCGCGCCGCGTCGATTGTGCCTTCCTCGCCCGCCTCGTTTGCGAGCATCGCATCCGCGAGGAGGAAGCGCACGAGCTTGCAACTGAACTGGCCTACACGCTTGCAAAGCAGGCGTATCGGCTCTGATTGAAATCGAAGTCATTCAACGGGAGGAAACCAAGATGATGCACTTTACGAAAAAGCTGGCAGGCGCGCTGCTTGCGGCCACACTGTTTACCACCGTCGCCTCGGCACAGACGGTGCTGAAGTCGTCGGACACCCATCCAGACGGCTATCCGACGGTCGAGGGCGTCAAGTATTTCGGCGAGTTGCTGAAGGAACGCACCCAGGGCCGGTATTCGGTCGATGTCTATCACTCCGCCCAACTCGGCGAAGAAAAAGACACGATCGAGCAGGTTCGTTCGGGCGTCATCGAGCTGAACCGCGTCTCGATGGCCCCGTTCAACGGGACCGTCAAAGAGACGATCGTACCGGCGCTGCCCTACATCTTCACTTCCGAAGACCACATGCATAAAGTGATGGATGGTGCTGTCGGCGACCAGATCAAAGCCGCCTTCGAGCCGGTCGGCCTCGTCGTTCTGGCCTTCTACGATGCGGGGTCACGCTCCTTCTACAACTCCAAGAAGCCTATCAAGACCGTCGCCGACATGGCGGGCCTCAAGTTCCGCGTCATCCAGTCCGATATCTTCGTCGACATGACCGCAGCCCTTGGCGCCAACGCAACCCCGATGCCTTATGGCGAGGTTTATTCCTCGATCGAGACCGGAGTCATCGACGGAGCTGAAAACAACTTCCCCAGCTACGATACGGCAAAGCACGTTGAAGTGGCTAAATACTACTCGCTCGACGAACACACGATCCTTCCGGAAGTGTTCGTGATGAACAAGGCTGCCTTCGACGCTCTGACACCGGAAGACCAGGAAATCTTCAAGCAGGCCGCCAAGGACAGCGTTGCGAAGCAGCGCGAATTGTGGGCCGCCAAGACGACGGAATCTCGGGCCAACGCCGAAAAGCTCGGCTCCCAGATCAACGACGTGGAAAAGCAGGGCTTCATCGACGCCATGAAGCCGGTCTACGACAAGCACGTCAAAGATCCGGTTTTGCAGAAGCTGGTCGAGGACGTACGGGCCGTCAAGTAAACGCCAGTAATGGCCTAGGCGATCATTTGAACGGAAGATCGGGGTGACGGCGGGATGAGCTCGCCGTCACCCGCCCATCTCATTCGTGTCCGCGAGGCCACGTCGACCAGCGGAAGTCCGACGGCCAGGAGATTTGGATGTCGACCCAACCACCCCTAGGCGTGCCCATCCTGTCGCGCGTCAACACCACCGCACTGTATCTGGCCAGCATCGGCCTGGTGGTGATGACCGCCATCGTCGCCTGGCAGGTCTTCTGCCGCTACATTCTCAACGATTCCCCCAGTTGGACCGAACCGGGCGCCGTCATGCTGATGAGTTGGTTCATCTTTCTCGGCGCCGCTGTCGGCGTGCGCGAAAACAATCATATGGGTTTCGACGTGCTGCTCTACGTCATGCCGCACTGGGCCAAGAAATGGCTGCGGATGATCTCCGACATCGTCATCCTGGCCTTCGGCATCGGCATGGTCTGGTATGGCAGCAAGCTCGTCGGGCTGACCTGGAACACCACGCTTCCCGCCTTGGGCATATCCGGTGGCTGGGACTACCTGCCGGTTGTAGGGGGCGGCATTCTCGTCATGCTGTTCTCGCTGGAACGCATCGTTCTGAGGGTAAGCGGAGCGCCTATCGACGATGCGCTCGATGAAATGGTGGCGCCGGAGATCGCCGTCGAATTGGAAAACGTTTCAGCGGTTCGCGAAGACGCAGCCGAACAGGCCAGGAAGGGCTGACCTATGGAACTCTGGATACTTTTCGGCTCGTTCACGCTCCTGATGTTGATCGGCACGCCGGTCGCCTTCTGTCTCGGCATCGCCAGTTTTGCCACCGTCGTCTATATGGGGCTGCCGCCGCTGGTCGTGTTCCAACGGCTTAACTCCGGCATGAGCGTGTTTTCTCTGCTCGCCATCCCCTTCTTCATCTATGCTGGCGATTTGATGGTGCGGGGCGGCATTGCCAGCCGCATCGTTGCTTTCGCCGCCTCGCTGGTGGGGCATGTGAGGGGCGGCCTCGGACAGGTGAACATCGTCACCGCCACCCTCTTCGGCGGCATTTCGGGATCGGCTGTCGCTGAGGCGGCGGCTGTCGGCGGTCTGATGATCCCGCAGATGAAGGCGCGGGGCTACGGCACGGACTATGCTGTCAACGTGACGTCGATGTCCGCGCTGATCGCGCTGTTGCTGCCGCCGTCGCACAACATGATCATCTACTCGATCTCGGCGGGCGGAAAGATTTCCATCGCCGATCTGTTCACCGCAGGCATTCTGCCCGGCATCCTGCTCGCGGCATCCCTGATGGTGACAGCCTATTTCGTGGCCCGCAAGCGCGGCTATCCAACGGAGCCCTTTCCGGGCTTCCTGATGGTCGCCCACCTTCTGGCGGTCGCTCTTCCTGGCCTTCTTTTGATCGCCATCATCTTCGGCGGCGTACGCTCGGGCATCTTCACCGCCACGGAAAGCTCCTGCATCGCCGTCATCTACGCGCTGCTGGTGACTATCTTCGTTTACCGCCAGCTCAACTGGAGCGACTTCGTCCATGCCACCATGGGCGCCGTGCGGACCACCGCGATGGTGCTCCTGATCATCGGCACGGCGGCGGCCTTCTCCTGGCTGATGGCGTTCCTCAAGGTTCCGACCTCGCTGGTCGCCTGGATGAACACGCTGTCGGAAAACCCGATCGTCATCCTGCTTTTGTTGAACGTAATCATGCTGCTGCTCGGCACCTTCATGGACATGGGGCCGACGATCATCATCACCACGCCGATCTTTTTGCCGATTGCGCAGTCCTATGGCATCGATCCCGTCCATTTCGGCGTCATCATGATCCTCAACTACGGCATTGGCTTGAACACGCCGCCCGTCGGCGCGGTGCAGTTCGTGGCCTGCGCGGTCGGCAAGATCACGGTCTGGCAGGCGATGCGCTCGATCTGGCCATTCTATGGCGCAGGCATCATGGTTCTCCTGCTAGTCACCTACGTCCCCGCCATCTCGCTCTGGCTTCCTAGCGTGTTCAAGTAAGGACGATACCATGTCGGAGATCACCGGCTTTCGCGTGGAACGAAAGCCCAAACTGTCGGAACGGGTGATCGCCACGCTTCGCGAGCAGATTCTGGCCGGGCAATTCGCCCCGGGCCAGAAGTTGCCCACTGAGGGTCAACTGACCGAGACGTTCGGGGTTTCACGAACGGTCGTCCGCGAGGCTCTGGCCACATTGGCGGCCGACGGCCTGGTGGAAGCCAAGCAAGGTGCGGGGGTGTTTGCGATCGAACGCCCGGCGCAGGCCTTCTTCAGCATCAGCAGCGAAAGCAGCACGACGATCTCCAATGCGCTCAATGTGCTCGAAGTGCGCATGGGCATCGAGATTGAGAGCGCAGGGCTCGCCGCCGCGCGCCGCAACGGCGCACAGGAAGCCAAAATCCAGGAAGCGTTCTTCGAATTCGAAAACCTGCTTGAAATCGGCCAGCCCACCGGCAAGACCGATTTCGATTTTCACCGCGCCATCGCCGCAGCCACTAACAATCCGTTCTACGTCGAGGTTCTGGATGCGCTGGGAACCCGCACGATCCCTTGCGACGTGACATCTCCTTGGGGGACCGACAGCGTGCTGACACGTGACTATCAGCAGGGGTTACAGCGCGAGCACCTCCTTATCATGCAGGCAATTTCGCAAGGTAACCCGGATGCGGCGCGCGACGCCATGCGGGCTCATCTTTCCGCCAGCCAACAAAGATACCGGGAGCGGCTCAATGGCCGCTACGAAGAATATCTGGCTGTCATCAGGCCCGGCTAAGCCGGTCAAAATCATAAAAAGGAATATCTGAATGGCTGAACCCCTCGACTACACGTCCCGTTATGCAATCGACCCTCAAAATGCCGCCGCAATGGGCACGGATGAACTGAGGGCGAATTTCCACATCGCCGACCTCTTCCAGCCCGGCGAGATCAGCCTCACCTATACCCACTACGACCGCATGGTGGTGGGCGGCGCTACGCCGACCGATGCCGCGCTGGAGCTCAAGGCGGTCAAGTCGATGGGCACCAAGTCATTCCTGGACCGCCGCGAAATGATCGTCGTCAATGTCGGCGCTTCCGGCATCGTCACCGTCGGCGATGAAGCCTACCCGCTCGAGACCCGCGACATGCTTTACATCGGCCTCGGCGCAGGCGATGTGGCGTTCACTTCAGCCAACGCGGCTTCCCCGGCGAAGTTCTACATCCTCAGCGCACCCGCGCATCACGCATATCCGACCCGCACGATCCGCATCGGCGACGCCAAGCGGCTCGACCTCGGCAGCCAGCAGACCTCGAACGAACGCTCAATCTTCCAGTTCACCAATTCCATCGAGACCTGCCAGCTCGTGGCGGGCATGACGCAGTTGGCCCCCGGCTCGGTCTGGAACACCATGCCCGCACATGTGCATGACCGCCGCATGGAGGTTTACCTTTATTTCGATCTGGCCGACACCGCGCGTGTCTTCCATTTCCTCGGTGAACCCGATGAAACCCGTCACATCGTCATGAAGAACGAGGAAGCCGTGCTGTCGCCGCCCTGGTCGATCCATTCCGGCGCCGGCACCTCAAACTACGCCTTCATCTGGGCCATGGCGGGCGACAATGTCGACTACACCGACGTCGATCCGGTTGCCGTCGAGGATCTCCGATGAGCGCTCCCTCTGCCTTTAGCCTGGACGGTTGCAAGGTCCTGGTGACGGGCGCCAACACGGGCATTGGCCAGGGCATCTGCCTGGCTATCGGCCGTGCCGGCGGTGCTGTCATCGGAGTGGGCCGTTCGTCGATGGATGACACGGCGCAGAAAATGCAGGCAATCGGCGCGAGCTTCGAGGCGGTCTCCTGCGACCTTGGCGACCATAAGGCAGCACAAGCCATGCTCGATGCTGCGTGGGAGAAGGCCGGAGCCATCGACGGCCTCGTCAACAACGCCGGCATCATCCGGCGCGCCGACGCCGTCGATTTCACCGAAGAAGATTGGGACGACGTCATGGACGTCAATCTCAAGAGCCTGTTTTTCCTGAGCCAGTTTTACGCCCGTAAACTTCTCGCCGCCGATGTGCCGGGCCGCATCGTCAACATCGCGTCGATGCTGTCTTTCCAGGGTGGCATCCGAGTGGCGTCCTACACCGCCTCCAAGCACGGCGTCCTCGGCATCACCCGCCTGCTGGCCTGCGAATGGGCGGCCAAGAATATCAACGTCAACGCGATAGCGCCCGGCTACATCGAGACAAACAACACCGAGGCGCTGCGCAACGACCCCGACCGCAGTGCGGCAATCCTGGGCCGCATCCCCGCCGGCCGTTGGGGGGAACCATCGGATATCGGCGATGCCGCCGTGTTCCTGCTGGCCCCCGCGTCTGGCTATATGCATGGCGCGGTGCTTCCCGTCGATGGCGGCTGGCTGGCGCGTTAGAAGGACAATTCAATGACTGAAATCAAGCTGTTCGCAACGCCTGAAACCGGCGTATGGGAGCCCACGCCGGACGGAAACCGCCGCCGCATCGTGCTCTACACCGACGAACTGATGATGGTGGAATTCGCCTTCGAAAAGGACGGCGTAGGCTGGCTGCACTCTCACCCGCATGTGCAATCCAGCTATGTCGCCGAAGGCCGTTTCGAAGTCACCATCGACGGCGAGGTTGAAACTGTTAGTGCTGGCGGTGCTTTCATCGTTCCTTCGGGGCTGGAACATGGCGTCAAGGCATTGGAGGCCGGCCGGCTGGTGGACTGCTTTACGCCCCACCGCGCCGATTTTTTGAAGACCGCCTGACAACGAAATAGGCCATCGATCCATCCCGGCAGGCGACCTCCGTACCCATCAAATGCCGAGATAGCGGTCCTTGACGGCGTCATCGATGGCAGCGGGTTCTCCCGACCAGACCGAGCGGCCGTTTTCGAGGATGACACAGCGGTCAGCCACCGGCAGCAGTTCCGACAGGGTCTTGTCGACCAGAAGGATCGACAGTCCGTCGGATTTCAGCGCCCGGATAGCGCGCCAGATATCCTGCCGGATCACAGGTGCGAGCCCCTCCGTCGCCTCGTCGAGAATGAGCAGGCGCGGGTTGGTCATCAGCGCGCGACCAATTGCCAGCATCTGCTGTTCGCCGCCCGAAAGCGTCTGCGAAAGCTGATTGCGCCGCTCGCCCAGACGTGGAAACAACTCATTGACCCGCTCCAGCGTCCAGCGGCCGGGCCGGGCCGCCGCGATCAGGTTCTCATAGACGGTCAGCGTGGCAAAGCAACGGCGCCCTTCCGGCACCAGGCCGATGCCACGGCGCGCGACACGGAACGCCGGCTGACGCGACGTGGACGTGCCGGCGAAGCTTATCGTGCCGCTCCTTGGCGGGTTGAGATTGCAGATAGACCGGATCGTGGTGCTCTTGCCCATGCCGTTGCGGCCCATCAGCGCCAGCACCTCGCCTTCGTCGAGCGCGAGATCGACGCCGAAGAGCGCCTGGCTGGAGCCGTAATAGGTGGCGATGTCGTTGACCTCGAGCAGCATCAGTCGTGGTCTCCGAGGTAGGCGGAGCGCACGGCCGGGTCCCGGCGGATGTCCTCCACGGTGCCCGTGGCGATGATGCGGCCATAGACCAGCACCGAAATCCGGTCGGCGAGTGCGAAGACGGCGTCCATGTCGTGCTCAACCAGAAGGATCGGCGCTTCCTGGCGCAGGCGGTCGAGAAAGCGGGTCAACGTCTTGGACCCCTCCGGCCCCATGCCGGCCATCGGCTCGTCGAGCAGGAAGGCGCGGGAACCAAGTGCCAGCGCAATGGCGATTTCAAGCTGCCGCCGCTCGCCATGCGACAGTTCCGACGCCGGTATCCGCGCCCGCTCGGCAAGCCCCACCCGGTCGAGTACCGTCATGGCGGGTTCGGTCAGCGAGCGGTCAAGCATCGCCGGCTTGAAGAAGCGGAAGCTCGATCCCTGTTTGGCCTGAACGGCGAGCATGACGTTGCGCAGTGCGGAGAATTCAGGCGCCAGCGATGAGACCTGGAACGTGCGTCCAAGGCCGCGTTGTGCGCGCTCGGCAACGCCAAGCCCGCCGATGTCTTGCCCAGCGAAGCGGATGGTGCCGGAATCCTGCCGCACCGTGCCGCAAATCTGGTGGATCAACGTCGACTTGCCGGCGCCGTTCGGGCCGATCAGCGCGTGTATCTCGCCGGGATGCAGGTCGAGTGTCACGCCATCAGTGGCGCGCAGCGCGCCAAAGGACTTGACCAGGTCGGAGATTTGCAGGACCGGCTCAACCATGGCGCGCCTTTCCGGCGATGAAGCCCAGCAGCCCGCCCCGCGCAAACAACACAACGCCCAAAAGGATCAATCCGAGGAAGAACTGCCAACGCTCCGTAATGCCGCCCAGCGCGTATTCGATGATCACGTAAAGGGCCGCTCCCGCCAGCGGTCCGAAGAGGCGTCCCGTACCGCCTAAAATGATCAGAACGATCAATTCGCCCGACATATGCCACGACAGCATCGAGGGGCTGACGAAACGGTTTAAATCAGCAAACAGCGCGCCTGCGAGAGCGGTCATCATTGCCGAGATGGCAAACGCCGTCAGGCGGATGCGAAACGGCCTGATGCCGACGGTAGCAACGCGCACCGGGTTCTGCCGCGCCGCCTGCAAGGCAGAGCCAAAACGCGATGCGCGGATCAGCGCGAACAGGCCTATGGCGGCCAGGAGGACCACGTAGCAGATCAGGAAGAAGCTCAGCGGTCGCATCGTGCTGACGCCCGGAAACTGGTTGCGGACGAGGATCGAAAGCCCGTCCTCGCCGCCATAGGCAGGCCACGACACCGCAAAATAATAGACCATCTGTGCGAAGGCCAGCGTGATCATGATGAAATAGACGCCCGAGGTGCGCAGGCTGATTGCACCGATGGCAAGGCCGGCGAGACCAGCCGTCACCGCTGCGACAATCCAGATGACAAGCATCTGGTTGGTGCCCGACAGTCCGAAGACCAGCGGTTCGCCCGAAAAGCCATGCGTCGCCAAAATGCCTGCGGCATAGCCGCCGATGCCGAAGAACGCCGCATGGCCGAAGGAGACCAGCCCGCCGAGGCCAAGCGCCAGGTTGAGCCCCGTAGCGGCGAGGGCAAGGATGGCGATGCGCGTGGCAAGCGTGATGTAGAAGGGCTGGCCGACAGCGTTGGCGAGAAGTGGCACCGCGAGCAACAAGGCTGCCAGGATGAAGTTGACGACGGTTTCGCGGCTCATGTCACGATCTCACGCATGCGCCGGCGGAAAAAGGCCGCGCGGCTTCACGGCAAGGATCAAGGCCATCACGATGTAGATCAGCATGGAGGCCAGCGCTCCGCCAATCATGCCGGCCTGCGAAGGCGGCACGAACAGCACGAAGAGTTTCGGCAGCAGAAAACGGCCCATCGTGTCGACCACGCCGACCAGGAGCGCGCCTAGAAGCGCACCTTTGATGGAGCCGATGCCGCCGATGACGATAACCACGAAAGCCAGGATCAGCACCGGCTCTCCCATGCCGACCTGCACCGATTGCAGAGCGCCAACCATAGCGCCGGCAAAGCCGGCAAGGGCCGCTCCCAACGCGAACACGACGGTGTAGAGCGTGCGGATGTCGACCCCGAGTGCGCCGATCATTTCGCGATCGCTTTCGCCAGCCCTGATGCGGATGCCGAGCCGGGTCCGCGAGATGAGAAGATACAGCGCAAACGCCACCAACGCGCCGGCCGCGATGATGGCGAGGCGATAGAGCGGGTATTGCGTGCCGCCGGGGAGCGGCACCGCCCCCTGCAGCAGCGGTGGGATGTCGAGATAAAGCGGGAACGAGCCAAACATCCAGCGGGTTCCCTCGGAAAAGATCAGGATCAGCGCGAAGGTCGCCAGCACCTGGTCGAGATGATCCCGGTCGTAAAGCCTGCGGATAACCAGCAATTCGACGATTGCACCCGCCGCCGCGGCGCAGGCAAGGCTGGCGAACAACCCGAGCCAGAACGAGCCCGTCCACGCCGCCACGGTGGCGCAGGCGAAGGCGCCGACCATGTAAAGCGAGCCGTGGGCAAGATTGATGAGACCCATGACGCCGAAAATCAGCGTCAGCCCGGCAGCCATGAGAAACAACATGACGCCGAGCTGCAGGCCGTTCAGCAACTGCTCGAGAGCAAGTGCAAAGGTCACAAGGTGCCCTTACATCTTGCAGTCTTTGGCATAGGCGTCGCCATGGTCGGTAAAGATCTTCTCCACCGTCTTGTTGGTCAGCACGTCGCCTTCCTTGGTCACTTCGGTGACGTAGATATCCTGGATGGGATGCTGGTTTGTGTTGAACTTGAAGTTGCCGCGCGGCGACTTGATGTCGGCCTTGAGAAGTTCCGCGCGGAAGGCTTCGGTGTCTTTCACGTCAGCATTCGCGGCCGCCGACAGGATGAGCTGGGCAGCATCATAAGCCTGCACCGCATAGAGCGACGGCAGGCGGTTGTATTCCTTCTGGAAGTCGGCCACGAACTTCTTGTTGGCTTCGTTGTCGAGATCCTTGACCCACTGGCCCGACGCCTTGACGCCCAGGGCTGCATCACCGATTGCCGGCAGCACGTCCTGGCTGAATGAGAAGCCGGGTCCCATGATTGGGATGTTTACGCCCGACTGCGCATACTGCTTCATGAAGGCAATGCCCATGCCACCGGGCAGAAAGGCGAAGACGCCATCTGCGCCGGAAGCCCTGATCTGGGCGATTTCAGCCGCATAGTCGGTCTGGCCGACCTGGGTGTAGACTTCAGCCGCCAGCTCACCCTTGAAGTAGCGCTTGAAGCCGGTCAGCGAATCCTTGCCGGCCGGATAGTTGGGCGCCATGATGAACAGCTTCTTGTAGTCCTTGTTGGCGTATTCGCCCATGGCCTCGTGAAGGTTGTCGTTCTGGTAGGCGGCGTTGAAATAGAGCGGGTTGCAGTTGGCGCCCGCCAACGCAGCCGGCGCCGCATTGGTCGAAACGTAGAACTTGCCCTGTGCCACCGCGCTCGGCGCCACTGCCATCAGGAGGTTCGACCAGACGATACCGGTGAGGATGTCTACCTGATCGCTCTGGATCATCTTGTCGGCGATCTGCACGGCCAGTTCAGGCTTCTGCCCATCGTCCTCGGTGATGACCTCGATGTCCTTGTTGCCGGACTGCTTGATGGCCAGCATGAAGCCGTCGCGGGTGTCGACGCCCAGCCCAGCGCCGCCGCCCGACAGGGTGGTGATCATACCGATCTTCACCGGCTCGGCCACGGCAAGGCCGGATGCGCCGACGGCGAGGGCGAGCGTGGCGGCGGAAAGCAAATTCTTCATCGTAGAGCTCCCATTTTTGTTCTCTTGACGCACCCTCTGGCAAGATTGCCGGCGATGTCATCGATTGTCTCGTTACCTCCCATACTTGCCGGGAGACGTCCACTGTCGCAATTGAACCTTAGGATCTGTGAACAGCTAAACCTTAGGCGGTCGTTGTCTGCTTCAGTCGAAACCGTTGAATCTTTCCAGACTCCGTTTTCGGAAGTGCCTGCGTGAAGACGATGGAGCGGGGATATTTGTAAGGGGCAATGATGCCCTTCACATGTTCCTGCAACGCCGCCGCCAGCATGTCCGAAGCTGTGGCATCGCCGTTCAAAACCACATGCGCCTCGACAATATGGCCGCGTGCTTCGTCCGGTACGCCTATAACTGCGCATTCCAGGACATGCTCGTGCTTGAGCAACGCCGCTTCGACTTCAGGACCGGCGATGTTGTAACCGGCAGAGACAATCATATCGTCGGAACGGGCGGCGAAATGAAAATAGCCGTCCTCGTCCTGCACGAAGCTGTCGCCCGTCAGGTTCCAGCCATCGCGGACGTAATCCTTCTGCCGGTCGTCGGCGAGATAGCGGCAGCCCACCGGCCCACGGACGGCCAGCATCCCGATAGTGCCGCGCGGCACCTCGTTCATGGCGTCGTCGACCACCTTGGCCCGATAGCCCTTCAGCGGCTTGCCGGTGCAGGCCGGCTTCGTGTCGTCGAGGCGATTGGAGATGAAGATATGCAGCATCTCCGTCGCGCCGATGCCGTCGAGGATCGGCTTTCCCGTTTTTGCAACCCACTGATCGAAGACCGGCGCAGGCAAAGTCTCGCCAGCCGAAACCGCCACCCGCAATGACGACAGGTCTGCACCCTCTTCCATCGCGGCCAGCATGGCGCGGTAGGCGGTGGGCGCGGTAAAGCAGATCGTTGCTTTGTACTTCTGGATGATGTCGATCATGTTTGGCGGGGTTGCACTTTCGAGCAAAGCCGCGCTCGCGCCAAACCGCAACGGGAAGATCGCCAGCCCGCCCAGGCCGAAAGTAAAGGCAAGCGGCGGCGAACCGACGAACACGTCTTCCGGCTGCACGTCGAGAATTTCTTTGGCATAGGCGTCAGCGACGATGAGGATGTCGCGATGAAAATGCATCGTCGCTTTAGGGATTCCGGTCGAGCCGGAGGTGAAGCCGAGCAGTGCGACATCGTCGCGGCCCGTTTGCACCGCCTGGAAAGCCACGGGCTTGTCGAGAGCGGCGCGGTCGAGTTCGGCATCGTGGTTGGCGGTGCCGTCGAAGCCGATCACCTGCTTGAGAAAGACGCTGTCCTTGGCGCAGGCGACCATCTCGTCCATCAGCCGAGTGTCGCACAGGGCGTGGGTGATCTCGGCCTTGTCGACGATCTTGGAAAGCTCTCCGGCCCTCAGCATTGGCATGGTGTTGACCACCACGGCACCCGCCTTGGTGGCTGCCAGCCAGCAGGCGACCATCGCCGGGTTGTTGGCGGAGCGGATCAGAACGCGATTGCCCGGTTGGACGCCGAAATCGGCGACCAGCGCCGCGGCGAGCCGATTGGTCCAGTCGCTCAGTTCCTTGTAGGTGCGCCGACGGCCGTTTCCGATCAGCGCCACGCGGTCGCCGAAACCGCGCTCGACCATTCTGTCGGTCAGTTCGACGCCGGCATTCAGCCATTCGGGATAATCGAATCCGTCGAGATCGATCTGCGGCCAATCATGAAACGAGGGGAGATTGTCACGCGCGAAGCTGTCGACGTGAACCGTCGGTCCAAGCATATTGAGTTCCCATTCGTTACACAGCGAACGGCCGAGCATGTTTCCGCCCTTAACCGATACCGGCAGGACGCCGCCACAAGCGCGCGTCTCATAGGGTCAGCATCGCATCGTCGGCAGCGTCTATCAAGCCATAAAGTTTAAGCTTGTAATAATTTTTGGAGCGCGTGCTTGCACCCGGATTTCGGCCGTTCGGCGTCCCCCAGCTTTTTCTCCCGCGCGGCGTCAACCAGCGATCCATTCTTTCCCCGGAACAACCCAGCGCGCGAGGAATTATTCAGCCAGGAAGGCCGTCATCCCGGCCGTTTTAAACCCAGGCAGGAGCGCCTTCATGAAGACCACGTTGACCGTCAACGGCCAGTTGCGCCATCTGGACGCCGACCCGCGAACCACGCTGCTGGATGCGCTGCGCAACCATCTCAACCTCACCGGCAGCAAGAAGGGCTGCGACCACGGCCAGTGCGGTGCCTGCACAGTCATCGTCAACGGACGACGCATCAATTCGTGTCTGTCGCTGGCCTGCATGCATGACAGCGACGAGGTCGTCACCATAGAAGGGATCGGCACGCCCGAGCATCTGTCGGCGCTGCAACAGGCCTTCGTCTCCCATGATGGCTTCCAGTGCGGCTTCTGCACCCCCGGCCAGATTTGCTCGGCGACAGCCATGTTGGACGAAGTCGAGGCGGGCTGGCCAAGCCATGTCAGCGCCGACGTCACCGCGAAACAGGACCTGACGGTTGAGGAAATTTCCGAGCGGATGAGCGGCAATCTTTGCCGCTGCTCGGCCTACCCCAACATTGTCGATGCCATCATGGACGTGGCAGGGAGCGCCAAACGATGAACCCTTTCGAATACACCCGCGCAGCTTCCCGACATGAAGCGGCAACGATGGCCGCAGGCGGCGCCACCGTCATCGCTGGCGGTACCAACCTGCTCGACCTGATGAAGCTTGAAGTGATGACGCCCGAGCGACTTGTCGACATCAGCCGGCTCGATATGGACGACATCGAAACCACGGCAGATGGCGGCCTGCGGATCGGCGCCATGGTGCGCAACAGCGACCTCGCCGCGCATGAAATCGTGCGCTCGACCTATCCGGTTCTTTCCCGCGCATTGCTGGCCGGCGCCAGCGGCCAGCTTCGCAACAAGGCGAGCACCGGCGGCAATCTGCTTCAGCGCACGCGCTGCTATTATTTCTATGACACTGCCATGCCCTGCAACAAACGCGAGCCCGGCAGCGGCTGTCAGGCCATCGGTGGAGCGACCCGGCTGCACGCCATTTTCGGTGCCAGCGACCACTGTATCGCCACCCATCCCAGCGACATGGCAGTTGCTCTTCAGGCATTGGACGCCAAGGTCGAGATCGAAAATGCCACCGGCGATATCCGGACGGTGGAGTTGGAGAGCTTCTATCGTCTGCCCGGCAATACGCCGCATATCGAAACCGAACTGAAGCCCGGCGATCTGATTACCGCCGTCATAATACCTCCCGCCAAAGGCAGCCGGCAGACCTACCGAAAGGTGCGCGACCGGGCTTCCTATGCCTTTGCGTTGGTCTCCGTTGCCGGCGTCATCGAGATGTCGGACGGCAAGATCGCTCATGCATCCCTCGCCTTCGGCGGCGTAGCCCACAAGCCGTGGCGCAACGCGGAGATCGAACAGATGCTGCTCGGCGAAGCGCCGTCGCAAGATTTGTTTCGTCGTGTCGCCGATACGTTGCTTCGCAACGCCGAAGCGCAAGGCGACAATGCATTCAAGATCAAGCTTCTGCATCGCACACTGTGTGCCGTGCTGACCGAACTGACGGAAGGCTGACCCGATGACCCTTCATCTCAAGATGGACGACCGTGACGACCGCTACCGGCTCGACGACATGGTGCAAGGCTTGGTCGGCACGCCAACGGACCGGCCCGAGGGCAAGCTCAAGGTTTCCGGCAAGGCAAGCTATGCCATGGATGTCCTGCCGGACGATGTGTGTCACGGCGTTCTCGTCCGCGCCACGATTACCCACGGCAAATTGCGCGACCTGGATACCGAGGCAGTGAGGGCCTTGCCTGGCATCCGCACAGTCATCACCGGCAAGCGCATGCTGCGCAACCCCGCCCAAGGCATGGCCGGCAAGGCCCCGGTTCAGGGCTCCGACGACATTGCTTATTTCGGCCAGCCCGTCGCTCTTGTAGTCGCCGACACGCTCGAACAGGCCCGACATGGCGCCCTGGCGTTACGCCTGACCCTGGAAGCCAAAGGCGATGCGGTTGTCAATCCGCACGACCCCGATGCATCTGTCGAGATGCCGAAGAAGGAGCAGGTTCTCATCGGCGATCTCGACGAGGCTATGAAAAAGGCCGCCTTCTCCGTGGATCAGCATTATACAACGCCCGGCCATTCAAGTGCCGCAATGGAGCCGCACGCATCTGTAGCGCACTGGCATGGCGACAGCGTCACTTTGCGCGGCAGTTATCAGATGTTGGCCTATAACAAGGCCGAACTGGCCGATGCGCTCGGCATTTCGGAGAAGAACGTCCGCATTCTCGCGCCTTATGTCGGCGGCGGTTTCGGTGCCAAGCTGGGCATTTCGCCTGAGGCGGTGGCCGCGGCTCTGGCTTCAAAGGAACTCGGTGTTCCGGTGGCGGTGTCAATGACGCGGCAACAGGTCTTCGAAACGACGATGCGTCGTTCCGAAACGAACCAGCGCATCAGGCTTGCCGCGGACGAGAACGGTCTTTTGACGGGGATCGGTCATGAGGCGTTGGTCTCCAACCTGCCCGGCGAAGACTTTTCCGAGCCGGTGACGCAGGCCACACCGTTCCTTTATCGCGGTGAAAACCGTGAGATTGTGCACAAGATCGCGCGCATCCACCGTACCTGCGCCGGCTCCGTTCGCGCACCGGGCGAGGCCGTTGGACTGACGGTACTGGAAATCGCCATGGACGAATTGGCGGAAAAAGCGGGTATCGACCCTGTTGAACTGCGCAAGAAGAACATTCCTGATCAGGATCCTACCGATCAAATCCCCTTCTCGTCGCATGCACTGGCGGAAGCGCTTGACGAGGGCGCACGCCGTTTCGGTTGGGATAAGCGCAATCCCAAGCCGCGGTCGACCCGAGATGGCGAATGGTTCGTCGGCATGGGCATGGCGTCTGCCGTACGCGTCAACATGCTGATCGAATCCAAAGCCCGAGTGACCCTCTCCGCCGATGGCCGCGCCATGATCGAAACCGATATGACCGACATCGGTACGGGGACCTATGCGATTCTTGGCCAGATTGCCGGCGAGATGCTCGGCCTGCCGATGGAGGATGTCGAAACGCGTCTGGGCGATACGGAGTTTCCTCCTGCGTCCGGCTCAGGCGGTTCTTTCGGTGCCGCATCCAACGGAACGGCGGTGTTGCTCGGCTGCGAGGAAATCCGCCGTCAGCTTTGCAAGAAGCTGAATTGTGAAGATGCGGACATGACCTTGAAGGGCGGATACGCCATCGTCGGCAACAAGCGCATCGCTTTACGCGACGTACTCGACGGCGACACGCTGGTGGGCGAAGGCCACGTCCAACCAGGCAAAGCCGAAAAGAAAGTGCGTCAGGCAACCTATGGCAGCTATTTCGCCGAGGTAGGCGTCAACAGCGTTACCGGCGAGACGCGGCTGCGGCGCATGCTCGGCGTGTTCGCAGCGGGACGCATTCTGAATGCAAAGACAGCGCGCTCGCAATGTCTAGGCGGCATGACCTTTGGCATCGGCATGGCATTGACTGAAGAACTCATCCATGACCGCCGCGACGGCCACATGGTCAATCACGACTTTGCCGAGTACCATTTGCCGGTGAATGCCGACGTGCCCCAGATCGAGGTCGTACTGCTGGAAGAACGCGACGAGTGGGCCAATCCACTGCAGGCAAAGGGTATCGGCGAGTTGGGCATTTGCGGCGCAGCCGGATCCATCGTCAATGCGATCTACAATGCCTGCGGTGTTCGCGTAAGACAGTTGCCTGCGACGCTCGATAAGGTGATCGACGGATTGGACGAGGCTACGTGACCGCAGGCTTTTTCCAACCGTTAAGCATGGACTGAAGCCTCAGCTTGGCATTCATGAAATCGCTACCATCACCGCGTCAAATTCTACTTGAACAGGGCACAACTTCGCCGTCGACGAACGGCTTAACGACTGGGAGGCACTACCGATGCGGGCAACTATAACAGGGACGACACTACCAGTTCTGCAAATCGAACTTGCGGCGGGTGAAAAGGTCATTGCCGGACCGGATCAGCTCTCCTGGCTGATGGGTCCGGTGGAGATGAATACCACGACATCTACTGCCGGCAGCAGCGGTCTCTGGGGTGCCGTCACACGCGCGATTTCAGGCGGCGGCCTGTTCATGACCGAGTTCGAAGCCAGGGGCGGCGCCGGTGTCGTTGCTTTTGCCGCACAGATTCCGGGCACCATCCATGAAGTGCAGGTCGATGGCGGACGCTCCTATATGGTCCACCATCATGGCTTCCTCTGCGCGAGCGCCGGCGTCGAACTCGGCACCGGCGTCCAGCAGTCGCTTGGCGCCGGCATCTTTGGCGGCGAAGGCTTCGTGCTGCAGAAGCTCTCCGGCCGATGCACTGCGTGGGTGGAACTCGGCGGCGAAACCGTGATCCATGAGCTGCAGGCGGGACAGTCCATGCTGGTCCACCCCGGCCATATCGGCATGTTCGAGGACAGCGTTCATTTCGAGATGACCACGGTTCGCGGCGTCAAGAACATGATGTTCGGCGGCGATGGCCTCTTCCTGGCGCGGCTTTCGGGACCGGGTAAAGTCTGGCTGCAGACGCTGACCGCCCCAAAGCTCGCCCATGCGCTCGCTCCCTACATGCCAAAGGCAGAACGGTAATATCCGACATGAGCCGACTTTCTCATAAGCTTCTCGGCGCTGGTGCGGTCTTGCTTTGCACCTTTCCCGCCATGGCAGACCCGGATTATTCCGGCTTCGAGAAGGAAACGCTGCTGCGTTTCCACAATGCGCCCGAAGCCGGCGCGCCGATCCGCTTTTCACCCACTCTGGAGATGTCGTTCGGGGGCGAACCGACCCGCGCCATCATGGATACGGGCTCGACCGGCATCGTCGTCTCGGCGGATGTGATCCCGGACGTGCAGAATTTGAAGTCGACAGGCACCGGTACGCTGACCTACTCCAGCTCGGGCCGGATCATGCACGGCAACTGGGTCGTTACCCCTGTCACCATCACCGGCAGCAACGGCGAAAGCGTCACCACCACGCCCCTGCCGGTTCTGGCGGTGAACCGCATCGACTGTTTCAGCAATGCACGCGACTGCGAACCGACCGACAATCCGACGCGTGTCGCCATGATGGGCATTGGCTTCGGGCGAGAAAGCGACCATCAGGGCCAGAGTACACCCGACAAAAACCCGTTTCTCAATGTCGCGGATATGGGCACGGCCGGTGGACCCGGCTCCATGAGCCGTGGCTATATCGTCACGCGCGAGAGCATCTATCTCGGCCTGACCGGAGGCAACACGCGCGGTTTCGAGTTCGTCCAGCTGACGCAGAACAGCACCACCAATGACTGGTCGGGCGTCGCGGCCTGCATCTCGCTCGGTGGCGGCGAACCCGCTTGCGGCACGGCGCTGGTGGATACGGGCGTGACCGTCATGTATCTTACCTTGCCCACCGACCGTGAGAAGGGGAACACCCAGGATGGCGAGAACGGTGCGAAGACACTCGTGCCCGAGACCGAACTGAGCGTGATCTTCGGTGCGACCCCGTCGGCCGAGGCGCCCGGCTATGCCTTTAGCGTCGGCGACACCGACCAGCCTGCCGCGCCTGAGCGGATCGTGCTTGTCGGAGGCGAGAACAGGCCGACCTTCGTCAACACCAGCGTCCATGCGCTGAACGCATTCGATTATCTCTACGATGCCGACAACGGCTATGTCGGCTTCCGGAAGATATCGGAGTAGTTGATACGATCGGCAAGGCGCGCGATTTTCGCCGCCTTGTCGAAAGCCGCCATCAGTTCGACAGGGTGTAGCGCTGCTGCAGTTCAGTCGTGCGCGCGAGCGTCGCAGCCAGAACACAAGCCTGTTGCGCTGAGGTCGTGCCGCTTCCGGAGTTCCACTCGGCTGCGATCAGATCGAACTTGCAGTTGGCGTCTCTGAAGGCGACCCATGCACGCTGGGCGGCAACCAGATTGCCGAGCCAGGTTTTCTTGTCCTCGGCCGATGCATCGCTGTCTGCGGTAATCGCCGCCTCGGCTTTCTTGTAGGTATCGTTCAACGTGGCGTCGGCAGTAGCAAGTGCCTTGTTGAGGCAGTTTTCCAACTCGTACCCGCCAAACTGATCGCACGATGTGCTCGGCGCCCATTGGGCGTATGCTGGCGTCCCCGGGGCGGCCAGCAGCCCCAGCATGGCAATCGCTCCAAGTCCAAAACGGCTATAACGCATCGGTTTTCCCATGTTTTCAGTCTCCTCGCAGACACTTTGAGTGCCCGACCAAACGATGACAACCGGAGCCTCCAGATACGGTAACCAAGTGCTGAAGCCGATCGTTTGAAGCGTTAAGTCAATCGCCGGTATGAAGTCGCGGCATGTTCGCTGGCGAGTGTTCGGCAAACGAAGCAGCCGGCAACGGGCCGGCGGTCATGAGCGTGAAATCGAACGGAGCGCGAACATCCGAAGCCAGCACATACTGGCGATGCACCCGCAAAGGGTCCTTCTTGATCCTCTTGTAGCGTTCGGGGGTCAGCATGCTCTTCAGACGGATAAAGGCGATCTTCGGCTGCGGCGCGTCGGGGTGCCCGACGGCTGCGACGACCTTCGACTTGTAGAAGTGAACGATGTCCGTCAGGCAATGAACCTCCAGCCAGAACACCTCCTTGGCGCGCGCGATCAACCCAACCCGCGCGCGCAGAACACGAGCGCTACCAAGCAGGGCGCATTGAAGAACGGCACCTCCTAATGTCACGAACACCACGCGCTTGCCCTCGAACAGGGCCGGTTCCTTCTCCATCAGCATCCCCACCACTTGAACGGCAACGCTTGAGCCCATGCTGTGCGAGCTTATGACATATTCGTCGGCAGGCTCTTCAAGAGCGATGCGGGCAGCTGCGGCGCACTCTTCCAGCCAAGTGTTGATCGTGCTGTGGTCGAGCCGCGCGACTGCGACTGCCATCTCCCAATCCGAGAACAGATGCAGCGTATGCAGACCATCCGACCACGGCACAAAGAGCCAGACGAAGAACGCGTAGGCAACCGGCACGCTGGCGATCCAGAACCAAGCGCTCAGCCCAAACCAGTATGGAACAGCCGCGATCGCAAGGCTGACTGTCAGGGCAAGAGCGACCAGCAGAAACGGAAACACGAAAAACAGGCCGAACCGCCAGGCATGTTTGAAATAGCCGAACGCGCCGCCCTCGGCCACCACCCGAGCGGCGCTGAGGAAACCGGACGCAATGCGGTGCGGCAGGGGCCTGCCGTTCAGCCCATTGACCACGGCGGCGTGGTCGAACAGATAGATCCGGCTGGTCGTATGCCAACCCGGACCGCTGCTTTCCACCTCAAAGTCCCGCCCGCTCTCAGACAAAGGACCAACGGCCACATCGATATCCCACAGGGCAGCGCTTTGCTGAGCCGACCGGCTGTAGCGATCATGGTGGCTTGCGGCATCCAACGGCTCGAAGCCTGGGAAATGCAGCACGATCCGCTTTCGGACGGGTTCCCTGAGAGACAACTGCGGACCTTTCGATGACCTGATGTTTGCGCGAGCCCGACGCAGCCCGTTTGCCCTCGCCGTCGTTAACGCGTGCATTGGTTTTTGAAAAGGATGTCTGCTCGACAGAGTGTGTTAACAGAGTGTGTTAAATGAGTGACCGCGCTCTGCATCTGTTCCCGGCAGACCGCCATCGACGGTCAGCACATAGCTGCCGGCCTAGCGAGAAACAGCGCGGCGGAAGCCAGTTCGTCCGGCCAGCGCCTGAGCCGCACGCCGTGCTCGACTGATATCCGATGACCGGACAATTCGACTATTGATGGGCGGCGGCGGCGCGAAGCTCGCCGCAGATGAGCAGTTCCTGAAGATAGAACTGACACTGCTCAAAGGCGACTTCTCCATCGAGACGAGTTTCACGCTTGGCCAACTGAAGCGCTTTGAGGTGTTGTCGACGAACTGAACCCAAATCCTGTGGGCTCATGTGCCGTCGGCTAAACTTTTGACAGGCTTACCGGAGGAGCATTCAGAGCTTGCTCCTCCGCGGTTTAAACAGCAAAGGCTAAGCCGACCGCGCCTGTTCGCTGTGCGTACCTTCGGCAAATTCCTCGACAATCTTGGCACAGAACGCCGGCAGGTCGTCGGGCTTGCGGCTCGTAACCAACCCTTTGTCTACGACCACTTCCTGATCGACCCATTCCGCTCCGGCATTCTCGAGGTCGGTTCGGATGGAGTGGTAGGAGGTTACCATGCGCCCGTCGAGAACATCGGCTTCAGCCAGCGTCCAGGGACCGTGGCAGATCGCGCCCACCGGCTTGCCTTGTTCGAAGAAGGCGTGGATGAACTTCACGACGGCTTTGTCAGCGCGAAGCTTATCGGCGCCGACGGTGCCGCCGGGTATCACGAGGCCGTCAAAGTCGGCGGCGGAGACATCGGCGGCCGCTTTGTCCACTGTGTATGAACCACCGGCATCGAGGTCGCTGTTCACCGTCTTTGCAGTGCCCGCTTCGATGCCGACAACGATGACGGTTGCACCGGCCGCCTCGACAGCTTCCTTTGGTTTGGTGAATTCGGGTTCCTCGGTACCCTTTGGTGCAATAAGAATTGCAATCTTCTTGCCGTTGAGTTTCACGGATATGTCCTTGTCTTATCTGAGTGGTGTAGGACACAGCTAACGATTTGTTCTTGGCACGGTTCCAATCAAGCAACCTCCCTCCCCTGGCTCGTCAGGGCAAGGACAGCTTGCACGCGCGCGCGGGTGGATTAATGAGAAAGGCCGGCCCACGCCGTAGCCAGCGGAAGAGCCGTTCTATCGATTTCGGGCAAATTGCGAATCTTCGAATATCATGTGCATGGCCGCGGCCGCGGCATGGTATATTGGCTTTCGCCGGTAATCTTAAACATGACCAGAGAGGCGGTAATCAATGCCCAGTATCGTTGCCAACGAACTCGAATTGATAGACCGTTATTGGCGAGCGGCGAATTTTATCTCAGTCGGCCAAATCTATCTCATGGATAATCCCCTGCTGAAGGAGGCGCTAGCCGCGGAGCATGTCAAGCCCCGCCTCCTTGGTCACTGGGGCACGACGCCAGGACTGAACTTCCTCTATGTCCACCTCAACCGGGTCATCAAACAGCGCGATTTGGACGTGCTTTATATCTGCGGACCCGGCCATGGTGGCCCCGCTATGGTGGCCAATACCTACCTCGAAGGCACCTACAGCGAGGTGTATCCCGACATTTCGCGGGACGAAGCCGGGCTGAAGAAGCTGTTTCGTCAGTTCTCCTTCCCAGGCGGCATACCCAGCCACGTGGCGCCCGAGACGCCCGGGTCGATCCACGAAGGTGGTGAACTGGGCTATGCCCTGGTTCATGCTTTCGGCGCGGCCTTCGATAATCCGAACCTGCTTGTTGCCTGCGTGGTCGGGGACGGCGAGGCTGAAACAGGGCCTCTCGCCGCGGCGTGGCATTCCAACAAGTTTCTCAATCCCCAAAGTGACGGCGCAGTACTGCCGATCCTGCACCTGAATGGGTACAAGATCGCCAATCCAACCATTCTCGCGCGCATGGACGACGCCGAACTGACGAAGCTGTTCGAAGGCTATGGCTATGAACCGGTCTTCGTCGGGGGAAGCGATCCGATCACTATGCATAAGCAGATGGCTGAGACTATGGATCTTGTGCTGGATCGCGTGCGAGCCATACAAGACGCCGCACGAGCGCAAACCTGGTCGGGCGAACGGCCGCGTTGGCCGATGATCGTGCTGCGCAGTCCGAAGGGCTGGACCGGTCCCAAGGACGTCGACGGAAAGAAGGTCGAGGATTTCTGGCGCTCTCATCAGGTGCCGGTATCCAACGCTCGAGGTGACGCAGCTCATCGGCGCATCCTCGAAGGGTGGATGAAGAGCTATCGACCGGAAGAGCTTTTCGCCGAGGATGGAAGTCTACTGCCCGAGTTGGCCGCTCTGGCTCCCACAGGCACGAAACGTATGGGGGCTACTCCTTATGCCAATGGCGGACTTCTCAAACGCGACCTCGCTCTGCCCGATTGGAAAAACCATGCGGTGGAGGTGGCCGCGCCAGGCCAATCGATGGGCGAAGCGACGCGCAGAATGGGACAATATCTCAGGGACGTCATAACGCTGAACGCGGACAACTTCCGGATCGTCGGACCGGACGAAACGGCGTCAAACCGACTGGATGCCGTGTTCGAGGTGACGAACCGGGTCTGGATGGAGGCGATCCAACCCTACGACGTCGAACTCGCCCATGAGGGCCGGGTTATGGAGGTTCTAAGTGAACATCTCTGCCAGGGTTGGCTGGAGGGATACTTGCTGACCGGCCGGCATGGATTGTTTTCCTGCTACGAAGCGTTCATCCATATTGTGGATTCCATGGTCAACCAGCATGCTAAGTGGCTGAAGACATCGGCTGAACTCCCTTGGCGCAAACCGATCGCCTCTCTCAACTATCTGCTCACGTCCCATGTCTGGCGTCAGGATCACAACGGATTCAGCCATCAGGACCCTGGTTTCGCCGATTTCGTCGCCAACAAGAAGGCCGATACCGTGCGGCTCTATTTTCCGCCCGACGCAAACACGCTGCTTTGGGTCACGGACCATTGCCTGAGGACATACAACCGCATCAATGTCATCACCGCAGGCAAGCAGCCTGCGCCACAATGGTTGACGGCGGACGAAGCCGAGGCGCACTGCCGCGCCGGCGCGGGCGTGTGGGAATGGGCCAGTTCGTCATCGACGAGCCAAGAACCTGATCTTGTCATGGCCTGTTGCGGCGACGTGCCCACACTGGAAACGCTCGCTGCGGTGACCATTCTAGGCAAAGCCCTCCCCGATCTGAAAATCCGCGTCGTGAATGTCGTCGACCTGATGACATTGCAATCGCACACCGAGCACCCGCACGGGTTCACCGACGAGGCCTTCGATGCGTTGTTCACGAAGGATAGGCCGGTGATCTTCGCCTATCATGGCTATCCGTACCTCATCCATCGCCTCACCTATAGGCGCACCAACCACCGAAACTTTCACGTGCACGGGTTCCGCGAAGAAGGCACGACAACCACGCCATTCGACATGGCCGTCATGAACGAACTCGACCGCTTCCACCTGGTGCTCGCGGCGCTCAAGCGCTTGCCCGCCTTCGGCGAGCGCGCAGCGACGCTGGAAACCACCCTCCGCTCAAAACTGGAAGAACACTGGGCATATGTGTGCGAGCATGGCGAGGACATGCCCGAAATACTCAATTGGCGCTGGTCCGCGACCTCCTGAGATGTGATCCCCGTCGATAGCGTTTTCAGATCGGCGCTCTTGCATGGACGGTTGCGTGATCGTCTATGATCGCGCCTTCGGCCCCGGCGCCGATCCCAGCCGCATTGGCCTCGTCGGTGTCGATGTGCATTTCTGTGAATGAAGTCGCGCCGACCCGGACGAGCGTGCGCGCAAATACGAGTCCGCGTTCCGGCTCACCAACGCGAACATCCACGAATTCTCCATCCTCAAGGCCAAGCCGGGCGGCATCGCGCGGATTGGTGTGAATGTGCCGAGCGGCCACGATCAGCCCATCGGTCGTTATGCTGCCGGCCGGGCCGACAATCGTCACGACCGGGGTCTTGTCGAGCTTACCGCTTTCGCGGACTGGCACGTTGATGCCGAGCGAAAAACTATCCGTACGCGACACCTCGATCTGCGTGCGCGGTCGTATCGGGCCAAGGATGGCGACGCGATCCAGCTGCCCCTTGGGACCCTGGAGAACAACACGTTCTTTCGCCGCCCAATGGCCGGGTTGACGCAAGGGTGTTTCAGGGGTCAGCGCATAACCGGGCCCGAACAGCGCCGTAACGGCCTCTTTTGACAAATGCACATGACGCGCGGACACAGCCACGGGAATGGGCTCGAACGCCGGCTGTGGAAGGGCGAGGACCGCAGCCGTCTCGCGCGCTATCATGAGCTGTTCTGCGGTTTCCGTAACGAACACACGCACGCGGGAGCCGTATGCCTGGATCTGGGGTGCCGCGGCGTTTGCAAGGTCGACGGCCTGATTGCGGTCGTGATCGAGTTGCAGGCCCATGAAGTCGAGACCATCGCAGATACGCCGGCGCATCGAAGGCGAATTCTCGCCGATGCCACCAGTAAAGACTACCGCATCGAGACCGCCCATCGCAGCGGCATAGGCGCCCACATATTTTTTTGCCCTGTAGGCATAGATTTCGATGGCGAGTTGGGCCTCGCGATTTCCCGTTGCTGCCAAATCCTCGATATCCCGCATATCGGAAGAACCGGTCAGTCCCTTCAGCCCGCTGTCGTTGTACAGAGCGTTCTCTATCTCTGCGGGCGAAAGGCCGAATTCCCGGTTCAGAAAGCCGAATGCTCCCGGATCGACGTCGCCCGAGCGCGTCCCCATCACGAGGCCTTCAAGCGGGGTCATGCCCATGGAACTGTCCATGCTCTCGCCGCGGTTGACAGCGCAGACGCTGGCCCCATTGCCAAGGTGAACGCTGACAAGCTGGAGATCGTCAAGCGGTCGCCCGACCTCCTGGGCGGCCCGGAGTGCGACATATTTGTGCGAGGTTCCATGGAATCCGTAGCGCCTCAGACCGGCCTCGCGCCAGGATTTCGGAACGGCATAGGTGGTGGCAAAGGGGGGATTGCTTTGATGAAAAGCGGTGTCGAACACCGCGACTTGCGGCCTATCCTGCCAAAGCCTGCGCCCTAGCCTCACCGCCTGAAGATTGGCGGGGTTATGAAGCGGAGCCAGCGGGTTGAGAGCCTCAATTGCGGCGATCGTAGTCTCGTCGAGCAGCGCGGCTGAGGAGAACCGCGCACCGCCATGGGTGATCCGGTGCCCGATGGCATCTGGATCCGGCAGGCCGAACCGCTTCAGTATGGCCGGGATTTCCGCAATCGCGACGTCGATGCTCGCGCATTGCATTTCACCGCTCTCGTTCGAAGCCCCACCGCGGAATCGAAAGTCGCAACGACCCTGCTGAAACCTGTCGAATGAGCCCTTGAAGACTTCCCGCATGTCGTCAGCCGTTTCGAACATGCTGAATTTCAGGCTCGAGCTGCCCGCATTAAAGACCAAGATGTGCATTTCGACCCCTTCAGTTCAATCGCGCCCGCAGTTGCCCAACAGGAAGTGGCCAAAACCAAGACACCAAACGGCCGGTTTACAATGCTGCGTATAAGCCTTGATCTCAATCAATACTCTCATCCGGCGGATGTCGTAGGTTTGCCGCCATGAGGTGTCTAGACAATTCTGGTTTCTCACTCGCCAGAACATAGTTTATCCCGATACGACCATTCCGGGGCGGCACCGAACCCGAGCGGTTGTGGAGCTTCTGTTATGACAATCCAGACCTACCTGCCTCTTGTCACCTATCCTGATGCAAATTCTCTCGCCACGATCAAGAATGCGGTTACTGTTTCGAAATTGCTGAATGCGACCCTGAACGCGCAGGCTTTCGACATTGTCGTCCCGCCCGTGTCGAATGCTTTTTCCCAGATGCTTCTCAATTTGCCCGAGATGATCATGGAGGCCGAGGAGCTCAGCGCGCACCACGGCGCACGACTGCTGCAGGCCGTTGACGAACAGGCGCGCTCAGCTTCTGTACCATTTACGATTACGGTGGCTAAGGCGCCCCTGACATCTGTGGCCGACAGAGCGGCTGCTCAAGCCAGATACTACGATCTGGCTTTGATCGGCTGCTCGCCCGACAACACAGGGGCGCAGATGGTCGCTGAAGCTCTGGTGTTTGGAGCCGGTCGCCCTGCCCTCCTCATACCAGAGTCGATCTCCCTTAGTCGTCTCGACCATGTCGTCATTGCCTGGGACGGCAGTCGCGTTGCTGCGCGCGCCGTCTCCGATGCACTGCCTCTGCTGGACCGAGCCGTTCGCATCTCAGTCGTCACCGCGACAGGCGAAAAACACATTGAGGATGAACAGGGCGCGGAACGGCTTGCCGAAAGCCTGCGGCGTGGAGGCCTCCTGGCTGAGTGGAAGACGATCCCCGCCGGGACTGGACGGATTGGCGACATATTGCAACAGCATGCCGGCAGCATCGGAGCAAATGTTCTGGTCATGGGTGGATATGGTCATTCCCGGCTGCGGGACTTTGTGCTGGGCGGAGCTACAGCAGGTGTACTGGGCAACCTCCAACTGCCTGTCATGCTCTCCCATTGATGAAGGTCGCTCTCGTGTGCCCGCTAACGCCCCGTGAAGGAGGCATCGGGTTGCCCCTTAGCCCTTGCCCGAACATTTAGGTCGGATGGCTTGAACAGTCTGTTTGTTCTGAAATGCGACCCGCCTTCAGTCCTCCGAATACACCATCAGCGCGTGCAATGCCTCGGGCGACGGTTATGCTGCCTGCCTTTCCCAACTTGGAAACGGATCTGCCATGTCGCGCCAACGGCCGGGCATGAAGTCGGTTTCCGCAACGAGGCAGGCATCCAACTCGGCGCGGATGCTTGCCTCATCCATCGGATCGCAGCCGATGAAGACGATTTCCTGCCGTCGATCTCCCCAGACCGGATCGAGATAGGATTTCATGGAAGCGCGCCAATCGGCATGGTCTGGCCATTGGTGTTTCGGAACGGACGCCCACCACAGGCCGCGCTTGCCGGTGCGGATCAGAGCTCCCGCCTGGCTAAGCTCACCGACATAATGCGGGCGAGTAGCAAGCCAGAAAAAGCCTTTGGCGCGCACCACGCCTGGCCATGATCTGTTGATGAAAGCCTGGAGCTTCATCGGGTCGAATGGCCGCCGCTCGCGATAGACGAAGGAGCGGATGCCGTATTCCTCGGTCTCGGGCACATGGTCCTTGAAGCCGTTCAACTCCTTGAACCAGAGCGGGTGCTGCTCCGCCTTGTCGAAGTCGAAGCGGCCGGTGTCCAGAACCTTGTCCAGCGGCGCGCGGCCGAAATCCGCCTCGATCAGTTCGGCGTCGGGATTGAGCGCGCGGATGATCTTGCGCGCGAGGTCAAGATCTTGTGGGGGCGTATCGGAAACCTTGTTCAGCACGATCACGTCGGCAAACTCGATCTGCTCGACCAGAAGATCGACCAAGGCTCTATCATCGCCCTCGCCGGCGATCTCGCCGCGGTCACGCAGGAAGTCGGAGGAGGAGTAATCCTTCAATAGGTTCGCGGCATCGACCACCGTCACCATGGTGTCGAGGCGCGCGACGTCCGACAGGCTCTCGCCGTTTTCATCGCGGAACTCGAAGGTGGTCGCTACGGGTAGCGGCTCGGCAATGCCGGTGCCCTCAATCAGGAGATAGTCGAAGCGCCCTTCCTGCGAGAGCCTGCGGACCTCCTTCAAGAGGTCGTCGCGCAGCGTGCAGCAGATGCAGCCATTGGTCATCTCGACCAGTTGTTCGTCGGTCCGCGAAAGGTTCGCGCCACCATCGCGGACGAGCGCCGCATCAATGTTCACCTCGCTCATGTCGTTGACAATGACAGCGACGCGGCGACCTTCACGGTTGTTGAGGACGTGGTTGAGAAGGGTCGTCTTGCCTGCTCCGAGAAAGCCGGAAAGAACGGTGACTGGCAGGCGGTTTGACGATGTGGCTTCGGAAGGCATGGCGGCCTCTATGTCGGTGGGAAGTCAGGAGGCGCGCCCGGCCGAGTTCCGGCCGGGCGCGTTCGAAGAGGAGCGCCGCGGTCAGTGCGCCATCATCTCTTCGACGATCTCCTTCGCGTTCAGCGAAGAAGGATAGTAGGTCGGCCAGTTTGTCACTTCCTTGAGCAGAGCCGCACGATCGTCGCCCCAGTAGAGGTGATAGTGGTCAGCCTTGGCCGGGGCGATCTTGTGGTCGCTGAACTGGAAGTATTCTGGCGTATCCGCATCGCCTTCCACTTTCTTGAAGATGAAGCGAACGCCGCGGTTACCCTTTTCGTAGGTCAGGATCTCATGGCCGTCGCTGGCATAACGGGCCTTCAGTGGCTTGCCGTCCTTGAAGAAGGTGACGATGTCGCCGTCGATGGTGATACGCTCGACATCAGTCTTGTATCCGACCTCGTAATACGCCTTGTACTCCTCGGCAGTCTGTTCGCCACTTTCCGCCTTGTGCGCCATCACAGGATCGAGCGTCCCGTCCTGGAGATAGGGGTAAACCGACTGCCAGTCGCCTTCCCAGTCCGACAAGGCGCGGTCCTTGATCTGACTGTCCTCAAAGTAGCCCTTGTAGATCTGGTCGTCCCCGTGACTGTGAGCATGCTCGTGGCTGTGGGCATGAGCCTCCTCGCCATCGTCGTCGTGAACCTTGCCGCTGCCGCCGACAGCGACGATGTTGAAGGGCTTGCCTTCCACGGCAATCTCGCCGGCTTCCGCGAAGGTTTCGGCATTCACCAGATGCAACTTGGCATTCAGCGGATCGGTGACGATAACGTTCTCGCCGGCGACCGCCACGCGCGGACGCGGATCGCTCCAATGTCCGTCCATCGAATAGGGATCGGTCACCTTGAGCGACTGCGCGATCTTGCCGTCGAGCACATCGACCTTGTGAAGCTGGCCGTCCTCGGTGATCACATAGGCAAAGCGCGAGCGGATCGGATCGACCGTGAAATGCACCCTGCGGGTGGGAAGCTGCACGAGCTGAAAGCCGTTTTCACCCTCGGACGGATCGACGATGACGATGCGATCGGCACCATAGTTTCCGATGAAATATTGCAGTCCCTTTCCGCCGATCAGGGTCGAGGAACTGCCCTCGGGAAGCGATGACGCGTAGGGCAAGTGTTCGATGGTCGGCGCACCACCTTCCTGTTTGATCAGAAGCAGACCGGTGTCGCAGGCCAGCGCGTAGAGGCTGCCTGAACCTGCCGAACCGTGCAGGCCGGGGCACGCGACGTCTTCACCGACCGTGTTGCCTTCAAAGTCGACCACGCGCGCGCCGATCGGCCGCTTGGACGCGTCTTCCGGGTTCGGGATCGAGACGACGACATGGTTCTGATAGGGAACCGCAACGCCGTGATGGGGCGCGCCGACATTAGCGGTGCGAACGTCCAGCTTGTCCTCGAGGACCGCCTTTTCGGTGAAGACGCGGACCTCATCCTCGCCATCGAACCACTGTGCGATGTTGCCCTGAACTTCGACAAAGTGTGCCGGCTTCGATCCGTCGATAGGGACATGCAAGAGCTCGGCGTCATCGATGTCGATATCGCCGTGATCGCCATGATCGTGGAAGGCGATGCCGCTCTTGATCGCATTGACCTCGCCGGCACCGCCCTGAACCGCAAACACCGCCGCGCCACTCGACGTGCGGTGAAGCGTCGCCGGTCCCTCGACCTTAAAGGTGTCGAGCAGGTCGCCGTCGAGCGCGTCGATCACCTTGACGACCGGTTCAGCGTGGTCCGAAACGAACAGCCGCCAGGCGGTCACGTCATCCTCGTCAGCGAATGCAACGCCGCCACCAAGAGTGGCAGCAATGGCGAGTGCGGAGGCACCCAGGGTCAAACGTCTCATTCCTTCTCTCCTTCTTTACGATATTACATTACATGCGCAGGTCGCAGACAGCCTGTGTTCGTGGATGCCTAGTTGCCAGTGATCGCCGCGCCGAGCGTGCTGACGTTGTGGCGCATCAGGTCGACGTAGGTGGAGGCAGGACCGTCGACTGGCGAAAGCGCATCTGAATAGAGTGTGCCGCCAAGCGTAAGACCAGCTTCCGAGGCAATCTGTTCAACGAGGCGTGCGTCAGAAATGTTCTCGGCGAAGACGGCTGCTGCCCGCTTCTCCCGGATCTCGCGAATGAGCGAGGCGACATCCGCCGCCGAGGCTTCCGATTCCGTGGATACGCCTTGTGGAGCGAGAAAAGTTACGCCGTAGTCGCGCTCGAAATAGCGGAAGGCGTTATGGGCGACGACGGCCACACGCCGATCTTCGGGAATGGCATCGACAGCCCGCCTGATCTCGTCGCCGAGGGCGGTCAACTCATCGAGATAGACTGCGGCGTTCGCCTCATAAGCTGGACAGCCCTCAGCGTCGGCGGTGCAAAAGGCGCGGGCGATGTTCTCGACATAGACCTTCGCGTTCGAGACCGACTGCCACGCATGGGGATCGTTCGGCGCGGCGTGGAATATCGCCTCGCCATTCACGTAGTGGTAGTGACCGCCATCAGGATCATGGACGATGTCCGCACCATCCGTCAGTGTCACGATCGCTGCCGATGTGCCGCTTGCCTCGACAAGACGCTGAAGGAAGCCCTCGAACAACAGCCCATTCACCAGAACGACATCGGCGCGCGCCAGCGCAATGGCATCGGCCGGCTTGGGCGCGTAGACGTGCGCATCGCTGTCGGGGCCAACCAGCGTCCGCAGTTCGATCCGGTCGCCACCGACAACGCGCGCGAAATCGCCGATGATGGAAAACGTGGCGACCACGGAGAGTTTTTCCGTCTCGGCACGCGCAGGCAGCACGAACGCGGCAAACAATACCGCAATCAGGCTCGCGCCAAATCGGGTCAGTTTCATCATTGTCATTCAGATATCCCGGTAGTTGTCAGGCTGCGCTAACCGTCAAGCGCGGCCGCGGTCGCGCAAGCGCCGTGCAGGCCCACGACGACCGCCTGCCGAGCGCGCCGTGATCCCATTCACGTGATGGTCCGCCGGATAGCTGTCGTAGCCCAGCGGGTCGATGAAGGTTGCGCATGCAGCCATATTTTGGTTCCGTCTTCGTCAAAGCCAGTCGGCTCCGGTCTTGACGATCGACTATGTTATGTTAGAACATTCGTCAATGAAAAATGTTATAGCATTACCGATGACCGCTACCGTTGCCCCCAATGTGATCTCCTCGACCAATCGCCGGCACGGACGCAATCGTCAGCTCGTGCTCGATGCGCTGGAGCGAGCGCAAAAGCCATTGGGAGCCTATGAGCTTCTCGAGCTTCTGCGGGAGGACGGACTGCGCGCACCGCTTCAGATTTACCGGGCTCTCGATCAACTCATCGGTGATGGAACTGTCCACAAGATCGAAAGCCTCAGCGCCTACGCGCTATGCACCGGGCTCGAGTGCGGCAATCATGGTCACGCAGCTTTCGCGATATGCAGAGCCTGTGGGCGGACCAGTGAATTCCACGATCCAGAATTGCATCGGGTGTTGCGACTGCTCGCCAGGAAAGAAGGCTTTCGCACGACCGCGACCACGATAGAGCTCTCGGGCCTGTGCGAGAGCTGCGCACATGGGTAAGACGCCGGTTTTTGTGCTGACAGGTTTTTTGGGGGCGGGAAAATCCACGCTGCTCAATCGCGTTCTTGCGGATCCAGCCTTCGCCGACACTGCCATCATCATCAATGAATTCGGTGATGTCGGGCTCGACCATGAGCTCGTGCGTATCGGCAAGACGCAAGTCGCCCGTACCACCACGGGATGCCTCTGCTGCACGGTCGGCAGCGACATTCGATCGACCCTGCACGAGCTTCACGTTCTTGCGCATGCTGGCGAGGTCTCCTTTGCCCGTGTCATCGTCGAGACCACCGGGCTTGCCGATCCAGCGCCGCTCGTGAACCAGCTCATGCCGGGCGGTGCTCCGGCCCTTGGTCTGCGCGATCATCTTGTTGCTCGAAACTACGAATTGGCGGGCGTCGTCACGCTCGTCGACATCGTCACAAGCGAATTGTCTATCGAAAACCATTTCGAGGCAGCCAAACAGATCGCCTTTGCCGACCGCATTGTGCTGACCAAGACGGACCTTGCGCGCGATCCTGCCTCGATCCGAGACATTGGGCGGCTCAAGGAACATCTCGCGGCACTCAATCCAGCCGCCACGATCGACGATGCACACCAGTCAAATTTCGATCCAGCCGTTCTCTTCCAACGACGCGCCTACACACCCGCCACGCTTGGCGATGATGTGACCGGATGGCTGGCCCTGGAGGAGGCCATTCGGGGTAACGACGGTCACGGCGCAACGGAGACCGGGCAATCGGGCAAGTCTCCCCTGGCGCGCCATGGAGGACGAATCCGCACATTTGCGATCACGCGTACCGAGCCGATTGGGCGTGAAGCCTTCGGGAAGTTTCTAAATGTCCTTTCGATGTCGGCGGGCCCTCGATTGCTCAGGGTCAAGGGCCTGGTGCAGGATCGGGACGAGCCGGAACAGCCACGTGTCATTCATGTCGTACAGCACGCTGTCTATCCCCCGACAATCCTGGACGCCTGGCCCAGCGAGGATCGCCAGACCCGCCTGGTCTTCATCACCGACGGCATCGATCCGGAGCCGGTGCGGCAGCTTTTTGAAGCCGCCCTCGATGGCAAGCAGATCCAGGCAGGACGAGCGCTGAGTAGAATTGCATCGGCAGTTGCAGACACTTTCAGGTCCGGGACAGCCCGTTTGGCGCGCGTCCTGATCGACTGATCACAACGAAACATCTGGAGACGACCAATGCCCGCTCAAGCAGTTGAACAAACGCCCGTCACCGTACTTACCGGATATCTCGGGGCCGGAAAGACAACCCTCCTGAACCGCATCCTCTCCGAACAGCACGGCAAGAAATACGCCGTCATTGTCAATGAGTTCGGCGAGGTCGGCATCGACAATGACCTCATCGTCGACGCCGACGAAGAAGTGTTCGAGATGAACAATGGCTGTATCTGCTGCACCGTACGCGGCGACCTGATCCGCATCATCGAGGGCCTCATGCGCCGCAAGAACCGCTTCGACGCCATCCTGGTGGAGACAACGGGTCTGGCGGACCCGGCGCCGGTCGCCCAGACCTTCTTCGTGGACGACGAAGTGCGCCAGAAGACGAAGCTCGACGCCATCGTTACCGTCGTGGACGCGAAGCACCTGCTGAGTGAAATCGATCAGGCTCACGAGGCGCAGGAACAACTCGCCTTCGCCGACATCGTTATTCTCAACAAGATAGACCTAGTGACGCCTGAGGAACTGGCTGCCGTCGAGGCCCGCATCCGCAAGATCAATCCGACGGCGACAATCAGGCAGTCGATGCGTTGCGACGTGCCCCTCGACCAGGTGCTTGATCGCGGGGCCTTCGATCTCGATCGGGTTCTCGAAGTCGAGCCGGACTTCCTGGAGGGCAACCACGATCACCACCACGACGATCATGTGACCAGTTTCTCGCTCGTGACAGAGACGGCGCTTGATCCGCACAAGTTCTTGCCATGGGTCCAGATGATCACACAGCGCTTCGGCATCGACATGCTGCGCATGAAGGGCATCCTGTCGTTCAAGGATGATGACGACCGCTTCGTCGTGCAAGCCGTCCACATGCTGCTGGAAGGCGATCACCAGAGGCCGTGGAAGAAGGACGAACCCCGCGTCAGCCGCCTCGTCTTTATCGGCCGCAATCTGCCGAGGGACGTGATTGAGGATGGTTTCATGAGGTGTCTGGCAGAACCGGAAGCGGCCGCGCTGCTGAGCGCTTGAGCCGGCACCGAAAGACTTTGCCCTTTGGTATCGGCGGGCTCCGCCGGACTTGCAGTGCGCGGAGACACGATCATGATGAACCGCCTTGCGAACCCGTTTGCGCCGCGTCGGGCCCTTCCCGAAAAATCGCGGGAAATCAAGGCATGGGTGCGGGAACTTTATGGCCTTGATGACGAAGTCGCTGTCTCGATCACTGAACTGACCTGCCGCGAGGAAGGCTGCCCGGACATCGAGACCGTTATCGGCATCATGCGGCCAAACGAGAAGATCGAGACGCTCCGCATTCACAAGCCGATCGGCGAGGTGAGGCGGCGCGACCTTGAACCCGAACAGGCCTGAGCTTTCCACGCTTGCCAAAGGCCGCGTCACGCACTGCCGTGGAGATGGTTCTGCGCTTCGTGCTGCGCAACGACCCGTTGCCCTGAACGGCCGAACCTACATGCTCAAAGGATAGTGTAGGTGGCCGCATGCGTGGCGGAGGCGCCGCGATCGAGAAATCTCATCGACGGCTTGTCCTTTAGGTCTCCTTCGAAGCCAGCAGGATCGCCATGTCCCGTCCACCCCTCGATACAGACATAGGGCGCGCCGGGCTTGGTCCACAAAACGATGTGCGGCATGTCCTCCAGCAAAACCCGAACGCCACCGCCCGTCTCATCGACAAGGGCAACCCCCTTGCTTGCAGCATCGAGAAAACAGAAGGCGCCAGGCGCAAAAATCTCCGAAGACAGAGGCAGTTTCTTGCCTTCGAACGGCACGCTGCGCGTTTCGGACGTGAATATGCCGCCGGTGGCGATGGTCGGCACTCTGTCGGCCTCCTGCTCGTCGAAACGAAGCGTCCAGACGTTCTGCTCAAGCACACCGGTAGCAAAACCGGGATGCACGCCCACCGCATAGGGCAATGGTACATCGCCCCTGTTGGTCACGACCAGTTCCTCACGTAACGCGTCGGCCGACAACGTGTAGACGACATCGAGCCTGAACGCGAACGGGTAGTGCTTGCGGGTGGCCGCATTGTCCTCCAGCCTGAAAACAGCCCGATCCGCAGACCGCTCGACCAGTTCAAATGGCATGGTGGGGGCAAAGCCATGGATCGGCATGGGGTAGGCAATGCCGTCCACCTGGATGGTGGCGTCACGCACCGCGCCGCATATCGGGAAAAGGTTCGGCGCGATGTCCGGCCACCAATACTCCGGGCTTGGCGTCCAGAGCCGCTCCTTGCCTCCGGCGAACCATCGCTTGGGCTCCGCGCCGACGAGATCGAACTCGGCGATGGCATCGCCGCTAACAAGCCGGATCATGAGTGTCTGCTCCCTCGAAAATGCGAATTGCGCTTGGGCTGCACATAACCATGCATCCCAGCTTCAATGCATATTGCCCGGGAGTTACACAATACTGGCGAGGCGCATTCATCCCCGCCGCGCCACCAAAATGCCGGCGATGACAACAACGCCGCCGAGCGCCTGAAACGCGCTGATCGTCTCGTTCAGCAACAGCCACGCGACAAAAGCCGCCACGACCGGCTGGATCAGCAGCGTCAGCGACGAGAAGGATGCAGGCAAAACGGCGAGCGCATAGATGATCAGCCCCTGCCCGCCGATATGGCATATCCATGCAAGGGCAATGACGATGGCCCATGCGTAGGCTGTGAGCGGCCAGATCGAGGGCTCGAAGACCAGCGCGAATGGGAGAAGGCACACGGCCGCCGAACCCGTTGACCAGAGCAATGTCGTCAGCGTCGAGTAACGACTGCGCAGGCGCGACAGCGACAACACGTATCCGCCGTAGAACATGGCGGCGACCACCGCGATGGCATCGCCGCGCAAATCGCCGGCGCCTCCGGATGCAACGCCGAGGTTGAGGACCGCCACGCCGGCAACGGCGAGAGCCAGACCGGCCAGGAAGGTTCGGCTGACGGTGTTGCCGAACAAGAGCCAGCCGCCCAGCACAACGAAGATCGGCGCGAGATTGGCGAGCAGCGTGGCGTTCGCCACAGACGTAATGTGGATCGAGATATGCCACGTCAGCAGGTCGCCGGCGAGCATCGCTCCGGGGGTCACCAGGGCAAGTACCTCGCGCAGCGACCGTGGCTGCTGGTTAGCCTGTTCCTTCCTGTCTTCCGCCGCCCGCCATACCAGCAGCGGCAACAGCGCAAGCGTCACCCGCCAGAAGGCGGTGCTGATCGGCCCGATGTCCGACAGCCGGACGAAGATTGGCGACAGCCCGATGATGATGCCCGCGAGCAATAAGGCCGCGAGCGACCAGCCTTCCGAAGGCTTTACGATTGTTTTCATGACCCCAGCCGGCTGTTCGTCATGGCACTTTATCAGCGCGGCATGAGAAAAAGCTCTGCCACACCGATCTTTGCATCCAGCCAGACTTGGATCGGATCAGACCTCGACGGCCATGACCGAAACGCAGTCGCCCACCTGCACCAGCCCAGGAAAATGCCGCGCAGCTAGCAGGCCTGAAATGCCCGACTTGACCTCCTGCGGCGCAAGCCCGGTCCGACCGGTAGCATGGATGCGCGCTACCACTTGGCCGGCTTGCACAGGCTCGCCGAGATCGACCATTGTTTCGATCATGCCGTCGCTTTCGGCAAAGCAGAAACAGCCGTCCGGCATATCGAGCCAAGTCGTCGGAGCGGTTTCGACGTCACCTGAAAGAATACCGGCATGGCGAAGCACATTGGCGACGCCGCGTCGTGCGATGCGCACGCTCGCCGCGGTCGACGTGCCGCCGCCGCCGAGTTCGGTTGTGACGAAGATCTTGCCCATCTCCTCCGCCGCGGTGTCGTACATGCCGACGGTGTCGATCTCGAGCATCTTCACCGACCAGGGTGCTGAGAAAGCCTCGACGGCATCGAACGAGGCCTTCTCCTGCGCCTTGTCGGGCAGCACATGGGCCGCGCACCAGGGCAGGAAATCCAGCGTTTTTCCGCCGGAATGGAAGTCGAGCACGATATCGGCGCGGGGCAGCAACTCGCGCTGGAAATAGTCGGCGATCTTCTGCGTCACCGAGCCATCCGGCTTGCCGGGAAAGGATCGGTTCATGTTGCCCTTGTCGATCGGCGAAGTGCGCGTGCCCGTCCTGAACGCCGGGTAGTTCATCGCCGGGACGATGATCACCGTCCCTGAAACGTCCCTGGCGTCAAGCCGGCGCGCCAGATCGAAGAGGGCCAAGGGGCCTTCATACTCGTCGCCATGATTGGCGCCCGTCAGGAGCGCTGTCGGACCCGACCCGTTCCTGACCACGCAGATCGGTATCATCACCGATCCCCACGCCGAATCGTCCCGGCTATAGGGCAGCCGCAGATGACCATGCTGCACGCCGTCCCTGTCGAAATCGACGGTCGGCGAGATCGGCGACGGCCGAATATCACTCTGGCCCGACATGATCAGTCCTTCACCACCAGCTTGCGCGGCACATTGGCGAGGCACTCGACGCCGGTGTCGGTGATCAGGATCGACTCCGTAATCTCGAGGCCCATCGTCTCGAGCCACAGACCGGTCATGAAATGGAACGTCATGCCTGGCTTAAGCTCGGTCTTGTCGCCGGGGCGCAGGCTCATGGTGCGTTCGCCCCAATCCGGCGGATAGGACAGGCCGATCGGATAGCCGGTGCGGTTGTCCTTCACGATGCCGTATTTCTTCAGCACCGCGAAGAAGGCATTGGCGATGTCCTCGCAGGTATTGCCGGGCTTGGCTGCCTCCAGACCGGCCTCCATGCCTTCCAGCGTCGCCTTCTCGGCGTCCAGGAACGCCTGCGTCGGCTTGCCGAGGAAGACCGTGCGCGACAGGGGAACGTGGTAGCGGTTGTAGCAGCCGGCGATCTCGAAAAACGTTCCCTCGCCCGACTTCATCGGCTTGTCGTCCCAGGTCAGGTGCGGGGCGGATGCGTCCGCGCCGGACGGCAGCAGCGGCACGATAGCGGGATAGTCGCCACCGAATTCGGGTGTGCCGCGAATACCGGCATCGTAGATCTCGGCCACCAGGTCGCATTTGCGAAGGCCAACTTCGGTCTTCTCCGCGATGCGCTGGTGCATGGCCTCCACAATGCGCGCCGCCTTGCGCATATAGTCGATCTCTGTTGCGCTCTTGACCGCGCGCTGCCAGTTCACCAGTGCCGTGGCATCGACCAAACGTGCATTCGGCAGATGCTTCTGCAGCGATGCGAAGGCGGCGGCCGAGAAGTAGTAATTGTCCATCTCGACGCCGATGGTCAGCTTGCCCCAGCCTCGGTCGGCAATGACCGACGACAGATAGTCCATGGGGTGACGCTCGGTCGACTGAACATAGTGATCTGCATAGCCCACGATGTTGTCATGGGTGAGATAGGCGGTGCGCTTGGCTCCGTTGGCGTCCTGGCCGCGTCCGAACCAGACGGGCTCGCCCTGCGGGGGGACCAGCACCGCCTGATGCACATAGAACGACCAGCCGTCATAGCCGGTCAGCCAGGCCATGTTGGACGGGTCGGAGCAGATCAGCAAATCGACGCCTTTCGCCTCCATGGCGCGGCGGGTCTTGGCCAGCCGCTCGGCATATTCCTCGCGGGTGAATTTCAGATTGGGCTGCATGTCCTCGGTCCTGCTTGTTGGGTCCGCTGGCGCGGGCCGGATAAGTTCAACTTTCGAATGGGGTACCGGCATGCGCCGCCCGCGCCCGGTCGCGGGCGAGCGTGGCGATGGCCGTGTCCTGCACGCCGGTCCCGGTCAGATCTGCGATGGTGATGTCGTTCGTTGCGGCGCGCCCTGGCCGCAAGCCGGCGACGATCTCTCCAAGTTCGGCCACTTCGGCATCCGCGCCGATCAGGCCGGCGGCAATAGCGTGATGCAGTTCACCCAGGCGTCGGGCCTGCCGCGCGCTGTCGGCGACATAGAGGTCAGCCACGGCGATGAGGGCCGGCGCCAGTTCATTCTTGTGCTCGGCATCCGAACCCATCGCCGTGACATGTTGGCCGCTGACAATGAGGCCCTCATGGACCAGCGGTTCGGTCGACGGCGTGGTGGTGACGACGATGTCGGCGCCAGACGTCGCTTTCGCCGCATCCGGTTCGACGCGAACCCTGATCCCCAGCTTTTGGCGCATCGCACCCGCCAGGCGTTCCGCTTTGGCGGCGTCGCGCGCCCAGATGCGCGCTTCGGCGATCGGCCTCACCAGGGTCAGTGCCTCGAGCTGCAGCGCGGCCTGTACACCGGCTCCGAAGATCGCTGCAACCGACGCATCGGGCCGCGACAGGTGTTTTGCCGCTACCGCGCCGGCGGCCGCCGTCCGGATATCGGTGAGATAACCATTGTCGAGCAGAAGCGCCTCGACCAATCCTGTACGAGCCGACAACAAGACCATCATGCCGTTGACGCTGGGCAAGCCAAGCTTCGGATTGTCGAAGAAGCCAGGGCTGATCTTGATGGCGAAAGCGTCGATGCCCGGAACATAAGCCGTCTTCACGTCGACCTCGCCCCGATGCTCGGGAATGTCGAGCCGCAGGATCGGCGGCATGGCGACAGCTTCCGTCGCCAGCGCCCGGAAGGCGTTTTCGACGCAAGCAACCGCATCGAGATCGAGTTTGACGATCTTTCGCAGCTCGGCTTCGGTGAGGATGGTCATGGATGGCATGAGGATGCCTCCACGGATTGCGCTCTACGGCACCCCCCTCTGTCCTGCCGGACATCTCCCCCGCAAGGGGGGAGATTGGAAGCTTCGCGCTCACCGCTCGTCCTGCAACGCTTGCAATTGGCGAAAGCCGATGCAACCTCTAATTTCCTCCCTTGAGGGGGCGATCGCAGGCAGGCCAGAGGGGGATGGGCGGACGCCATCACGCCGCCCTCCCCTGCTCACCATCCATCGTCTCGAATTCCGTCCGCTCTCCCGAAACGATCCGCCGGTGCAGATCCATGTCGATGTTGCGGCCAGACACAAGCGCCACGATCGGCCCCGCCGAGGGCACCTTGCCAGCCAAGATCGCTGCTACACCAACCGCCCCTGCGCCTTCGACAACCTCTCGCTCGTGCCGGTAGAGATGGCGGACGCCGTCGGCGATTTCGGTTTCCGAAAGCAGGATCACATCGTCCAGCAGGTCGCGGCACATCGCAAATGTCAGGCGGTTGTCGAGCCCGACCCCGCCGCCGAGCGAATCCGCCAGCGTCGGCAGTTCCTCGACAAAAACCGGCCCACCCGCGTCAAGGCTTGCCTTCATCGCAGCACCGCGCGCCATGGAAATGCCTATGACACGGGTCGCCGGATTGATGCCTTTGACCGCAGTTGCGATGCCGGCTGCGAGACCACCGCCGGAGAGTTGCACAAGCACTGTCGCGGCATCGGGGACCGCCTGCATCATCTCCAGCCCAAGCGTGCCTTGGCCCGCCACGATATGCGGATGGTCGAAGGGCGGCAGCATCACCAGTCCCTGCTCAACCACGAGACGCTCGACCTCCTGTTGCGCATCGTCCTGACTGTTGCCGACAATGCGGATCTCGGCGCCCAGACGTTCGATCTCTGCGACTTTGTTGGTCGGGACCAGCTTAGACATGCAGATGACAGCGCGCACGCTTTCGCGTTGTGCGGCATGGGCAAGAGCGCGGCCGTGATTACCGGTAGAGGCTGCGACCACGCCACGCCGCCTCTCGCTAGCGCTCAACTGCAGGATTGCATTGCTGGCCCCACGCAGCTTGAAGCTGCCGGTGGTCTGCCTGCTCTCGAGCTTGAGATGGACGGGCACGCCGGCGAGCTCGCCCAGCGAGGCCGACAGAACCATGGGCGTCGGCTCGATCGTGCCGGCGATGCGTCTGGCTGCAACGCGGATATCTTCAGTCGAAACTGTCATGATACATACAGCGGCAGCGTCATCAACCGCCCGAATTGAGGATAGGACGTCTGGTCGCCCGTCAGGCGCAGGCACTGCCAGGCCGACGCCTGGTTGCTGCTGACGACAGGCCGGCCGATCGCCGTCTCGATGGCGGGAACCACGGACGCTGCCCGCAACGCCGTGCAGGATACGAACAGCGCCTCTGACTGACCCGCCATCGCTTCCGCTGCGAGGTCGGAGAGGGTTTCGGTTGCAATACGCGCCATCTCCCGGTCGTCGTCGAAGCCAAGACAGGTGAACCGATCGATGTGGAACCCGCGCGCTGAAAAATAGTCCGCCATCGGTCGGCTGGTCTCGATTGTGTAAGGGGTGAGGATGCTAATCCGCCGCGCACCCAGTGCGTTGAGCCCCGCAACGGCGGCAAGCGGCGGCGTCACCACCGGCACGCCCGGCTTGGCCGACTGGATTGCCGCCTTAATCTCCCCATCGCCGATGACCACCGAAGCGGAGGTGCAGGAATAGCAAATCGCGTCCAGGCCTTCGTCTGGCAGAATGAGCGCTGCCCCGGCCGTCAGCGCTGGCTGCATCTTGCGCAGGTTTTCGGGCGTCGTCGGATTGGCATAAGGAATTCGCGCGACATAGACGCCGACCCGTTCACTGGCTACCATGCGGCGAAAATCCGGCTCGCTGGTGTGGTCGGTGGCGAGCACGATCAGGCCGATCCGCTTCTCCAACGGCCGCGCGTCAAGCACTGGACGGTCGGCACGGAGATCGAGTTCGATTGGTGTGCGCGTAGATGCGTTCATCGCTCGACCCTCCCGTAGCGGTGTTCCAGCCAGCGCAGCAGCACCACCGCGACAAGGCTGATCGCGAGGAAGAACGCACCCACCAGCGTTATCGGCTCGATGTAGCGATAGTAGGTATTCGCCACGCTTTTCGCCTGGTTCATCAGTTCGAGCACCGTGATGGCCGACAGCAGCGGCGTTTCCTTGAACATAGCGATAAAGTAATTCGCTAGCGCCGGAATCATCGGCGGTATGGCTTGCGGCAGTATGACCCGCGTCCAGGTCTGGCGCGCACTGAGATTGCAGGCCTTGGCGGCCTCCCACTGGCCGCGCGGCACATTGTCGATACCAGCGCGGTAAACCTCCGCCGTATAGGTCCCGTAATGCAGGCCGAGCCCGATTACCCCTGCCACCAGCGGCGAGAGCAGGATGCCGATGTCGGGCAGCACGTAGAAGATGAAGTAAAGCTGCACCAGAAGCGGCGTGCCGCGAATGAACTCGGCGACGAAGCCGATGCCGCGCGCGAGAATACGATTCGGGGAGCGCCGTCCGAGCGCGATGCCGAGCCCGACCACCGCGGCCAGTACCGAGCCGAGCAGGGTCGCCAGAATGGTGATCTTCACGCCCTCGATCAGCGTGGGCATGATCTGCCAGACGAAGTTCCAATCCCACTCCATCAGCGGGCCTTTCCTGCGGGACGAGCCAGGGCCATCAGTTGCGCACTCCGTCGAGCCCACGTGCCATACGTCGTTCCAGCGCGCGGATGGAGAAGGTGATGATCATGGCGAAGGCGAAATAGAGAATGAGGATCGTGGCGAACGGAAACAGCGTGTTGCCGGTCTGAGAACGGACGATATTCGCCTGGAATGTCATGTCTGCCAGCGAGATCAACGACACCACCGAGGTCGCCTTGAGCAATTCGATGGCGTTGTTGCCGAAGGTCGGCAGCATGACAAGCAGCGCCTGCGGGACGATGATACGGCGCATGCATTGCCAGCGGCTGAGGTTGAGCGCGATGCAGGCTTCGTACTGCTCCTTGCCGATCGACAGGATCGCGCCGCGCACCACCTCGGCGGCATAGGCGCCGACATTGAGGCCCAGCGCCAGCACACCGGCTTGCAGGGGCGTCAACGAAATCCCGGCGAAGGGCAGCACGAAATAGGCGAAGAACAGCTGCACGAAGATCGACGTGCCGCGAAAGAACTCGATATAGGCGGTCGCCAGCCAGCGCAGCCCAGCGAAACGCGACAGCCGTCCAAGCCCGGCCACAAACGCCATGACGAGCGCCAGCGCCGACCCCATCACGGTCAGTTGCACCGTAACCACAGCGCCTTGCAGGATAAGGCTGAGATATCCGGACCAATCGGTCATGCATTCTCCAGCTGACTGGCATTGCGCGGCGTGGCCTTCTCCCCTTGCGGGAGAGGTGGCCGACCCTGAGCTTGTCGAAGGGGAGGTCGGATGAGGGGTATTGGACAAAGTCCGACGTCTCATTCCTTCCAGCACCCCTCATCCGTCGCCTATTCTCATCCTTGCTTCGCAAATCCGAGGGCGACACCTTCTCCCACAGGGGAGAAGGTGGGGTCGCGCCATTACTGCGCCGGAGCGCAGAGCTTTGCCGTTGTAGTCGACATCGCCGCCGCCGCCGAGAAGCCGTAGGGCTCGATGATCTTGGCGAACTCGCCCGATTCCTTCATCTTGGCCAATTCGACGTTGAATGCGTCGCGCAGCGCCTCGTCGCCCTTCTTGAAGGCTGCGCCATCGCAATAAACCGGCGCGCCTTCGACGGGGGCGATGACTTCGAGGTTCTCGTCGGCGGCCTTCTTCATCAAGTCGTTGATGGACAGGACCGGCAGCGAATAGGCGTCGATGCGGCCATCCTGAACCATCTTCAGGCCGCTCTGGCCGTCCGGCACGACAATGACCTGCGCGCGCGGCACACCGGCATCGAGCGCCAGCTTCTCTTCCGTGCCGCCACCGGGCGCACCGACCGTGGCGCCGTCCTTTGCGAAATCGGCATAGGACTTGAAACCCTTCGGATTGCCTTTCTTCACCAGCAGCGCCTCGGCGTCGCACAAAACCGGCTCGGAATAGACGACAGCCGCGCAGCGCTCTGGTTTCATGAAAAGGCCCGCCGTGACCACGTCATGGCGGCCGGCCTGCAGGCCGGGGATCATCGCGCCATATTCGGAGATAGAGGCGACGATGTCCGGCACACCCAGGCGCTTGAAGACTTCACGCGCCACATCGGGCGCTGCACCTGACACCTTGCCGTCGGCGCCAACGGCCGTGTAGGGCGGCTCGTTGGCGATGGCCACGCGGGCAAAACCCTGCGCCTTCAACTGTTCCAGCTTGGCGTTGTCCTGCGCCGAAGACGGCACCGAAACGGCAACCGCTGCTCCCAGCGCCAAAGCGCCTATGCCGGTGAAAATCGCTATTTTTTTCATTGCTCCCATTCCTTTGCTTCTGTCGTTCTGACTGTTCTGGTTTTCGCGGCACAGGAAACCAAGCCTTGCCACGGCATTGCGGTCAGACCCGATGTCCGGCCGCGATGATCTTGCGTAGGAAAGTCTGCGTGCGCTCCTGCTTGGGATTGCTGAACATCTCATCCGGCTTGCCCTCCTCAACGATCTTGCCGCGATCGAAGAACAGCACCCGGTCGGCGAAGTCATGGGCGAAACCCATCTCGTGCGTAACCAGAAGCATGGTCATGTCGGTCTCGGCGCAGAGCTTCCAAAGAACGTTGAGCACTTCCTCGACCAGTTCGGGATCAAGCGCCGACGTCACTTCGTCGAACAGCATGATCTTGGGCTGGAGAGCGAGAGCGCGGGCTATCGCGACACGCTGCTTCTGCCCTCCGGAGAGCTGCGCCGGCATGGCCTTGGCCTTTTCGGACATGCCGACCATGTCGAGCAGTTCCATTGCGCGCTTCTCGGCCGCGGCGCGGGCCACGCCCTTGGTCAGCATCGGCGCGAGCGTGACATTGTCGATGACCGACATGTGCGGAAACAGGTTGAACAGCTGGAAGACCATGCCGATCTTCTGGCGCATCTTCGTCAGGTGGCGCTCGTCGGCTGCGACCAGTCCGCCATTCTTCGGCATGTGGTAGAGTTGCTCGCCCTCTATGGCGATGTGACCTGCATCGATGCGCTCGAGCGTCATCAGGATACGCAGTATCGTCGTCTTACCCGATCCCGAAGGACCGATCAGGGCAAGCTTCTCGCGCGGCATCACCTGCATCGACAACCCGTCCAGGACCTGGAAGTTGCCGAAGCTTTTGCTGATCGCGTCTATCTTGATGATGGGCTCAGTCATCGTCTCTCCAGGTTTGACGATCCGACCCCTAAACGATGGGTAACTTATGAAATCATGTCAATTCGTAAAATAAAATCATGACAATTATTACAATTGTGCCAGGTTCTTGATCGCGTTGCCTAGAGCGTTTCCTGCTTAGATTGAATCGTTCTGCCGATGGGAATTCGGGACAAGGTCGAGGGGATCGTCGATGGTCGGGCTGGTGGCCCGGACGAGACGAGCCCCGAAGGATTTGACCCGAATTAACTCGGCCCGAAGGGTTTCCCGCTGGCGGGCGCCCGCTGTGTCAGCCGGCTTGCCCGATGAACCACATCGGGACTGCGCCGCCTTCCTGGCGGATCGCCTCGCCATCGGCGAAACAGAACGGCTTCAATCTAAACAGGAAACGCTCTAGATTGCCAGCAGCAGGTGCTCGGGGTCGCCTAGGAGCAGACGCGCCACGATGCCAAGACCGACGCGCAACTCGTCTTCGGTGGTCGACCCCAGCGAGATTCGCACGGCAGGCTGCCAAGGCGCATTGGATGTCTTGAACGAGAGGCCGGGCGCAATGCCGACGCCCTGCAGGCGCGCTTGAGCGACAAAGCCCTCTTCGGTACGGTCATCCGGCAGCGGGAGCCATAAATGCAACGCGTTCGGATGCGTCAGCACACGCCCGGCCCCTAGCACTTCGTCAACGATTTGCTGTCGCCGCATCAGCGCTGCTCGCTGCCAGCGCACCAGTTCCAGCGCGGTTCCGTCTGTCACCCATTTCGAAGCGATTTCGGCAACAATAGGCGTCGCCATCCAGTTCGACACCAGATGCCGGTTGGCGACCGCGGCTGCGTAACGGTCTGGTGCGACCAGATAGCCGATGCGGAGGCCAGGCACTGTGATCTTGGTGAAACTCGTCAGATACAGCGTCCGCTCCGGTGCCATCGCCGCAATCGGCGGCGGCCGGTTTTCCACCAAGGGCCCGAGCACGTCGCTCTCGATAATGGCAATGTCGTGCTTGCGCGCGACATTGACCAGTTCGGCACGGCGCTGCTCCCGCATCAGTGTTGCCGTCGGGTTGATGACCGAGGGTTGGACGAAAACCGCGCGAATATCGGCTTCCCTGCAGGCCTCCTCGAGTGCATTGGGAAGAATGCCGTCTTCATCGATGGGCAAGCCCTCAAGGTTGAAACCCAGATAGCGCGCGAGCGGCACCAGCGTGTGGTGGCCGATGGCTTCCGTCGCCACCGTTGAGCCGGGCGGAGCGACGCTCATCAACGCAACCGTCATCGCCGCAGTCGCCCCGTTGGTCAGGCTGACGCTCTGCGGCGACACGCTCAGCCCGCACGCCTTCATCCACTCGACCGCCACGGCGCGATGGCGTGGGAAAACGACGTTGGGGCGGAACGACAGCGCCGAACTGGATGGCAGATTTTCGCCCAGCCATGTCAGCGCCTGCTTCATCCGCTCCAAATGCATGGGTTCGCAGACCGGCTTGAGGATCGACAGGTCGATAATCTCGCCTAGCCGTTCCGGCAGATAGGGCGGCTCGACCTCGCGGCGCATCGTCTGCACAAAGCTACCGCGCCCGATCTCGCCGGAGATCAATCCTCGGCGGATCAGTTCTTCATAGGCGCGGCTGACGGTCTGCACCGATAGGCTCAAATCATAGGCGAGCTTGCGATGCGTCGGCAGGCGCGTGCCGTTCAAGAGGCGCCCGTCGTGAATGGCACGCGCGAATTGATCGGCCAGCGAGAGATAGGCCGGACGCCTGATGAGACTGGGATCGGGATGCCAAATTGTCATGACCTATAGAGATATAAATCAGTTCAATTGACAATGGGGCCTGCGCCACTTCATGCTCCAGATCATCACATTTGCGGGTCGGAATGAACGCCTTGAAACTCGACACCATCGATCTGAAAATCCTCGACGCCATCCAGCGCGACGGGCGTATCACCAAGCTCGCCCTGGCCGAAAAGGTCGGCCTGTCGCCCACGCCGGCCTGGCTCCGGCTGCGAAAGCTCGAAAAGGCAGGCATTGTGCGCGGCTACCATGCGGCGCTCGACATGCGCTCGGTGGCACCGATCGCCACGGTGCTGGTCGAAGTCACCTTGCGAAGCCACCGTCAGGCGGATTTCGACCGCTTCGAACGCGTCATCCGCGAGACGCACGAAATCGTCAGTTGCTGGTCGGTCGGCGGCGGCATCGACTACATGCTGAAGGTGGTCGCCCGCGACATCGACGCCTATCAGCGCCTTGTCGATTCGCTGCTCGAACGCGAAATCGGCATCGACCGCTATTTCACATACATTGTGACGCGAACCGTCAAGGAAAACGAGCCGGTTCTCGTCGACGGTATGCTTGGCGACAATGCCGCGTGATAGAGAGTCTCTCTACAAAACGGGCTCGCCATAATCGGACTATCTGCATCCGGCATCGGCTTTGGTCCATCCTGCTAGGATGATGGGCCTATCATCGGGAAACCCTTGGAGGCCCCGATGACCGCAAGACGAGCGACCGAAGCACCCAGCCACGCTCTGGACGGGCTGAACGACCGCAAGCTCCAGCGCCAACTGGCTTATGTCGGCGGAAAGTGGACGGCGGGCAGCGGCGCTGCCTCCTTCGCGGTGACGGACCCCGCCAATGGCGATGTCATTGCCAATGTCGCAGCCCTTGATGCTGCCCAGGCGACACTGGGCGTTGATGCCGCCGTCGCGGCGCTGCCGGCGTGGCGCGGGCTGCTGCCGCAGGCGCGGTCGGCCATCCTGCGCCGCTGGTTCGAGCTGATCCTGGCTGCGAGGGAAGACCTCGCGCTGATCATGACGCTGGAACAGGGCAAGCCGCTGAAGGAATCGCGCGGCGAAATTGATTATGCCGCGTCTTTTGTCGAATGGTATGCCGAAGAAGCCAAAAGGCTGAATGCCGAGAGCGTGACCAGCCATCTGCCGCATGCCGAGATGATCGTTCGGCGCGAAGCCCTAGGCGTCGCAGGCATTGTCACGCCGTGGAATTTTCCTGCCGCCATGCTGACGCGGAAGGCAGCTGCAGCGCTTGCCGCCGGCTGCACTGTTGTCGCCCACCCATCGTCGGAAACGCCGCTTTCAGCCCTCGCACTGGCCGAATTGGGCGAGCGCGCCGGCTTGCCGGCGGGCGTTTTCAACGTCATCACCGGCGATGCGTCGACCCTCGTCGGCGAGTTGTGCAATGACCGCCGCGTCCGGGCGCTCAGTTTCACCGGCTCAACCGAGATTGGCAGACTGATCGCGGCACAGTGCGCACCGACCATGAAGCATCTTGTGATGGAGCTTGGAGGGCACGCGCCGCTGATGGTGTTCGACGATGCCGATCTGGAGCGCGCCGTCGATATCGCCCTGGACGCGAAATTCGCGACATCCGGCCAGGACTGCCTGGCCGCCAACCGCATCTATGTGCAGCGCGCGCTCTATCCTGCATTCTGCAAGGCTTTCGCGGTGCGGGTGGCGACGCTGAGGCTCGGCCATGGCCTCGACGACACCACCGACATCGGCCCGCTGATGCATGCGCGCGCGGTAGCCAAGGTTCAAGCCCAGGTTTCCGATGCGTTGGCGAAGGGTGCGCGATGCCTTGTTGGAGGTGCCGTTTCCACAACCGGAGCTTTGTTCTTCGAGCCGACCGTTTTGGTCGATGTGCCCGACGATGCGGATATCATGCGCGACGAGACTTTCGGGCCGGTCGCGGCGGTGACGCCGTTCGACACCGAGGCCGAGGTCATCGATCGCGCCAATACAACCGAGTATGGGTTGGTAGCCTATGTCGTCACCGATAATGGCGCGCGACAATTGCGGCTCGGGCGTGCGCTCGACTACGGCATGGTCGCCATCAACCGCGTCAAGATAACGGGCGCGCCAGTCCCGTTCGGCGGCGTCAAGCAGTCCGGCCTCGGACGCGAAGGCTCGCGCCACGGCATCGAGGCGTTCACGAACCTCAAATATCTCTGCCTCGACGCCGCCTGATGTTCAAACCGGAACGGCCCATCCCTCATTTTACTGACCAAGGAGTTTGAACCATGCTCGACCCGTCCAACGAACGCACCGCCTGGGACCGCGACTACTTCTTCCATCCCTCGACCCATATGGGCATGCACGCGCGCGGCGAGACGCCCACCCGCGTGATGGCGGGCGGCGAAGGCGTCTACATCACCGACGTCACCGGCCGCAAAAGCCTGGATGCCTTCGCCGGACTCTACTGCGTCAATGTCGGCTACGGGCGGCAGAAGATCGCAGACGCCATCGCCGCGCAGGCCAAGGACCTTGCTTATTATCACGCCTATGTCGGCCACGGCACGGACGCCTCGATCACCCTGTCCAAGATGATCATCGACCGCGCCCCGGCGGGCATGTCGAAAGTCTATTTCGGCTTGTCCGGCTCGGACGCAAACGAGACCAACATCAAGCTGATCTGGTATTACAACAACGTGCTCGGCCGGCCGGAGAAGAAGAAGATCATCTCGCGCTGGCGCGGCTATCACGGCTCGGGCGTCATGACGGGCTCGCTCACCGGCCTGCACCTCTTCCACAACGCCTTCGACCTGCCGCGCGCGCCCATCCTGCACACCGAAGCGCCGTATTATTTCCGCCGCGAAGACCGCTCCATGAGTGAGGAGCAGTTTTCGCAGCATTGCGCCGACAAGCTTGAGGAAATGATCCTCGCCGAGGGCCCGGACACAATCGCTGCTTTCATCGGCGAACCGATCCTTGGCACCGGCGGCATCGTTCCGCCGCCTGCCGGTTATTGGGAAAAAATCCAGGCCGTGCTGAAGAAGTACGACGTGCTGCTGGTGGCAGACGAGGTGGTGACTGGCTTCGGACGCCTCGGCACCATGTTCGGTTCGGACCATTACGGCATCAAACCGGACCTGATCACCATAGCCAAGGGCCTTACCTCGGCCTATGCGCCGCTGTCGGGCGTCATCGTCTCCGACAAGGTTTGGCAGGTTCTGGTCAAGGGTTCGGACGAACTCGGCGCCATCGGTCATGGCTGGACCTACGCGGCGCATCCGCTCTGTTCGGCGGCCGGCATCGCCAATCTGGAACTGATCGACGAACTCGGCCTGGTCGAGAATGCCGGGTCGACGGGCGCCTATTTCCGCGAACAACTCACGCAGGCGGTCGGCGGTCATGCGAATGTCGGGGATGTCCGGGGCGACGGCATGCTGGCAGCCGTCGAATTCGTCGACGACAAGGACGACCGCACATTCTTCGATCCTGCCCGTAAGATCGGGCCCCAGGTGGCCGCGGCCTTGCTCGAACGCGGGGTCATTGGCCGCGCCATGCCGCAGGGCGACATCCTCGGCTTCGCGCCCCCATTGTGCCTGACACGGGAAGAGGCCGACATCGTTGTCGGCGCAACGGAAGATGCGATCAGGTCGGTATTTGCCTGATGCTATAAGCGCTCCGCTTCCATCATGGAACCGGAGCGCTGTTCGATTTTAGCGGGTGGCGGTGATTTCGACCTTTGCCGGCACCTGGCCGGTCTTGGCGGGCACAACCTCATCGGCGGCAACCACGGCTGGCGCGTCGCCGGCACCCCAGTTTCCGTTGACGAATTCCAGTGCATCCGCCACGACCACCTTCCACAGCGACCATAGATGGTCACCGTCGGTGACGCGGAGCTGCGAGGACTGGCCGGATTCGAGCAGCGTCTGATGCAGCGAGATGGCCCCGCGCCAGAGATGCCAACCGTCGTCGTCACCGACGGTGATGTAGCTCGGAGGCAACTGCACGCCCGCCTCCTTGGCGTCCTCGGCCAGCGTGAACAGGTTTTCCCTGTTGAACAGCGCCGCATTGAACGGCGTGCCGAACGAACCGTCATAATGGTCGCCCACCGACGGCAGAATGCGCCCGGTACCGAGCGTGTATTTGTCGAGGCGCTTGTAGAATTCGGCATTCTGGATCAGCCGGTAGTCGTCCGGCGTCTTCTTCATCTCCGCTTCCGACACGTTGTTCCAGATCGCGCCGGACATGCTGACGGTCGAGGAATAAAGCTCTGGATGCGAGTAAGCCAAACGCAGCGCGCCGAAGCCGCCCATCGAAAGCCCGGCAATGGCCCGGCCGCTCTTGTCGGTACGGGCGGGATAATTGGCCTGCACCCAGTTGACGAGATCCTTCGTCAAGGCCGTCTCATAGTCGCCAGGCCCCTTCACCGCAGCCGAATCGACATACCAACTGTTCTGCGCTGCCGGCATGACGACGATCAGCGGCGAAATTTCTTTCTCGCTGATCATATAGTCGAGCGTCTGCTGGATGTTGCCGAGCGTGGTCCAGCTGTTCTGGTTGCCGCCATGGCCGTGCAAAAGATAAAGCACCGGCCAGCCCGACGAAGGCGCCATGCCGTCCGGAACATACACGTTGACATCCAATGGCCGGCCCAGGGCGGGGCTGACGCTCTCGCGCGCCTCGATCCGCGAAGCCGCATCGGCCGTCGATACAAAGCCAGAAACCGCAACAGCAAGGACAGCGCCCGACATCACGGCACGAGACCAAAAGGTTTCGATTTTGGCAGCAAAGTTCATCTGCCCAAGCCCCATGTTTGTGTTGATTATCAACCCGCTTTTCGGACAAAATATCGCGAATAATGTCCAAAATGAAGCAGCTCGGCCTTCTCAAGGGAAGGAAACGCCCTCACTCCCGAAATCGCCAGAACAGCGTGGCAGATTTGCCATAGAGCATCTTACTCTAAGAAAAACCCGCCGCGGGAGGAGGTGCGGCGGGTTTAATCTGAAAAGCAGCAAGGGAGGAGATTTGCCGCTTTCTATGCTGACGTTCTGGGAGGAGGAAAGAACGTCAACAACACTGACATAACAACCCCGCTGGGGAGGTTCAAGATCGCGATTGCATCGATCTCTGCGCAGATTGTCGCATCTGCGAATAGGACTCAGCGCGGGGGTTATCGCGCCTGCCGCAATTGCGCCGTGTCGTTGACCCCTTCCAGATCCGGCGCCTGCCCGTAGCTCATATTCTTCATCTGCTGGATCACGCGCGCCATTTCTTCGTCATCGAGAATCGGCGGCTCGCCAATCGTCAACGCCTGGACATAGAGGCGCGACAAGGTCTCGACTTCGATGGCGAGCGCCAGGGCGGCCGAGGGCGTTTTACCCAGCGATATCTGGCCGTGCTGGCCGAGCAGACAAGCGAGCCTGTCCTGCAAGGCTTCGATGGCGGCATCCGACAAGGCCTGCGTGCCGAAGGTGGCATAACGTGCGCAGCGGATCGTCGTGCCGCCGGCGACCCCTGTCATGTAGTGAAAGCTCGGAATGGTCTTGTGATGTACAGCAAGCGTCGTCGCATAGACCGAGTGGCAATGCAGCACGCATTCAATGTCCGGACGCGATGCAAGAATGTCGCGGTGAAAACGCCATTCCGACGACGGGCGGCGTTCGCCTTCGAAACTGCCGTCGAAATACATCTGCACGAGATCCTTCGCCTCCATGAGGTCATAGGGCAGCGATGTCGGCGTGATCAGGAAGCCCTTTGGGTTGCGCACCGACATATTGCCGGCGGTTCCCTGGTTGATCCCCGAATCGTTCATGCGCCGGCAGATCCTCACCATCTCTACGCGCAGGGCGGTGTCGTCATAGGTCTTGGTCACGATGCTTGCTCCATGGGCTTGGTAAGGGCGCTCCAGCGCGCCCGATAGGTTGTAAGATCCGGCAGTTGAGAAGTGTCCGGCGTTTCGATGGCGAGCGGGGCCGGTGCCGTCCGTTTGTCGTGCGCAGCCAGCATCGCCGCCCCTGTGGCGGTTCCCGTCGTGCTGCGGCTGACCAGCACGCGCGTCTCAGGCGTCAAAGCCGCAACGAGCGCACCATAAAGAGGATCGCTGACGAAGGTGCCATCCAGCACCACGGTCCGTGCCGGCGGCAGTTTTTCGAGGCAGGTCGCAGTCAATAGCGCGGCGTAAAGAACCGCGAGCGTAAAGCGCGCGGACTCGTCGCCTGCCAGTGGTCCTTCCACCCGTCCTTGCTTTGCAGTGCCGGGGAACAACCCGTCGTCGGAGCCGAATGAGGGGATGGCAAAAGTCTGCGACCGCACGATGCGTTCCAGCGCGTCCTGCGATGCCGGACCGGAAGCCTTGCCGGCAACGGCGGAAAACTCCCGTCCGCCCATCGTCAGCATACCCGGCATGGGATTGCCGAATACGTCGGCATTGCAGGCGTGCCCTGGCCGCTCGTCGTCGAAATCGACGCCCGTACGGTCGGTCAAAAGCACGATCCACGTGCCGGTGGACACGACGGTGAAGTCCGACAGGCCCGCTGCCTGATAGCGATAAAAATTAGCCGAGGAATCGTGAACGCCGCACAGAATGCGTGTTGCGGCTGGCAAACCAGTTCGACGCGCCATCTCGGGTGTGATCGGCCCCAGCGTCTCCCAGGCATGCCGCATCGGCGGCATCAACTGCTGCCAGCCCCTTTCGGCGACGAGCCTCGCAGGCCGGCCGTCGGCAGACGCCCACAGATGCGACTGTGCGGCAAGGCTGGTCACTTCGCCGGCCAGCACGCCGGAGAGCCGCCACGCCCAGTATTGCGGCGTTGCTAGATAAGCGACGCCTTTGGAAAAGCGTTCCGGCCAGACCATTTCCTGCCACAGCATCTGCCGGGCCAGATGCGCAGCACCCAGCATGATGGCGCTCGCCCGCTCCCGATACGGCCCGACCGCAGCACGATAGGCGCGGTCGACATCATCCGGTATCGACTGCTCGTAATCGATCATCGGCATGGCCGGCCCGTCCTCGCCCGCCAGCACGCCGCCGGAGCCATGCGCGCAGGTAACGATCGCATCGATTCTGTGTCGGCTGCGGAGTTCGCGAAGCCCCTCCACCAGCCATTCCTCCAGGCCCTTGAGGTCGTGGTGGCGATAGGGCGGGCCGTCGAGGACGATATTGGGCGTCGTCAGTGTCTCCAGCATGACGCCGTCGTCGGTCGCCGCCGACAGTTTCACATTGGTCTTGCCGACATCGAAGACTGCAACGATGCTCATTTCGGGCTGCCCCCACGCGGCGGCAGCAATCCGGCCAGATAGGGCCGCATCGTTTGCGCCATGGCGACGAAGATCAGGATGCCGCCCCAGATCGCCACGGTCAGGTAGTTGCTCAGGCCGAACTGGTTGAAGCCAGACGAGATCACTTGCAGGATCGCGAGCGCGAGCATCAGCCCACCCACTGTTCCGAAGCCGCCGAAGGGATCGACCCCGCCAAGCACCGCCGCAAGGATGGTGACCAGCAGGTAGGATTGCGCATAATCAGCGCTGGCTGAGTTGAAAGTTGCCAGCATGACCAGCGCTGCGAAGAAGCAGATAAGGCTCGACATGGTGTAGACGCCGACGAGCACGCGCCTTGTATCGATTGCCGAATAACGTGTCGCCTCGATGTTGGAGCCGATCATGGCGCAGGCGATGCCGAAGGGCGTGCGCCTCAGCACGATGCTGACGATCAGCGCGACGATGACGAGCAGGACAAAGACGAGCGGTATGCCAATCACCGTCGCCGCCCCCGTCCGCGCGAAAGCCTCGGGAACGCCGGACAATGCCATGCCACGGGTCAGATAAATGCTGATGCCGTCGATCAGCGACTTGGTGCCGAGCGTGATCAGGATCGGATGCACGCCGGTATAGGCAATCAACATGCCGGTCGCCAAACCGATCAGCAGGCAGAGCGCGAGACCCGCCACCAGCGCAAGAAGGATCACCGTACCCGTCGTTCCCGCCGAGCTTTCCGGCGTGATCATGGTGCGCATGATGAAGGCCATCAGGAGCGCAGACTGGTTGGTCGTGGCGATGATCGCCAGGTTCAGGCCGCCGGTGAGCAGCGGCGCCATCATCGCCAGCGACAGCAGCCCGAGCAGCGGCAACTGGTACATGAAGGATTGCAGCGTGCCGACGCTGGCGAAATTCGGCACGAACACCGAAAAGCCGAGCACGAGAATAATGAGCAGCGCCATAAGCCCGGCATGTCCGCCCGGCACGCCCGAGCGCAGGCGGCTCATTAATTCCGACAGGCCTGAATTGAGGTTGTTTGTGAGGTCAGCCATTGGCGGGCGCCTCCGCCAGGATGCGGTGACGCCGGCCGCGCCGCGAACTGATGACCGTAAGCGAGGTCGAAGCCAGGATGGTGATGCCGATGACGATCTGGAAGAAATAGGACGACACGCCGAGCAGGTTCAGGCCGTTCTGCAAAATGGCGAGCAGCACGATGCCCAGCAGCACGCCCGGCACCGTGCCGATGCCGCCGGTCAGGCTGGCACCGCCGAGAACGGCCGCCGACAGCACAGCGAGCTCCGTGTTGTACATCGCATTGGGCACGCTCTCGCCCACCCGATGCGCCTGCAGCATGCCGGCAATCGCCGCCATCAGGCCGAGATAGCCGTAGGCGACGAATTGCAGCCGGCCTATATTGATGCCAATGCGGCGCGCGGCCTCGGCGTTACCGCCCATGGCATAAAGCTGCCGCCCGGCGGAGGATCGCGTCATCCACGCCCAGGTAAACAGGGTGACGACGACCATGGCAACGATGGGCAGCGTGATGCGCACGAGGTCGCCGCTTTCGGTTTCGGTCTGCCAGAAGACGATGCGGTCGGTCCACCAGTCGGGCAGCGTGTAGATCGACTTGCCGCCCGAAAAGTACATCAGCAGCGAAAAGCTGACGCTCATCATGGCGATGGTGGCAATGATCGAGGTGATGCGGACATAGTGGATCAGCAGCGCGTTGAGGCAGCCGAGAATGCCGCCGACGGCCAGGCCCGCAAGGATGACCAGCGGCGCCGGCAGGCCGAGTTGGGACGCCAATAGGGCCGCGCAATATTGCGCCACCGAGGCGGTCGCAGCAAACGAGATGTCGATACCGCCCGACACCAGAACGACGAACAGGCCCATGGCCATGATTGCCTGAACCGAATAGGTCTCGAGCAGATCGATGATGTTGGGCAGTGAAAGGAAGTCGCGCGCCGTCAGACTGAAAATCGTGCCGACGATCAGGATCACCGCCAGCAGCCAGGCTTCGGGCCGCCGGCGAAGCCGTCTCAGCGCCGATTGAGCAGATGTCGAAGGGACACCGTCACGCATAGATGCGCTCCTCCATTTCATGTTCGGAGACCCGGCCCGGCACTTCCTCTTCCAGAATCCGGCCGCCGCGCATATGCAGGACGCGGTCGCAGGTGGCAAACACTTCGGACACCTCGTCGGAGATGAGGATGATGCCGACACCCTGGCGAGCGAGATCGGTGACGACCTCGTAAATCCCCTGCTTATTCTTGATGTCGACGCCGACCGTGGGCGAATCCAGGATCAGCACCTTGGGTTTGGTCGCCAGCCATTTCGCCAGAACCACCCTTTGCTGATTGCCGCCCGAAAGCGTCTGAACTGCGCGGTCGGCGCTCGGCACCTTGATGGCAAGCCGCTGCACCCAGTCGCCGGCAAGCTTCTTGCGGCTCTTGTCGGGTATCAGGCCAAGCCCGTTGGTCATGGACTTCATGACGGCGAGCATGATGTTGTCGCCGATCGACTGCGGCAGGATCACGCCCAATCCGAGACGATCTTCCGAGACATAGGCTATGCCGGCGCGCACCGCGTCGCGGTTGGAGCGCAACGTCAGCGGTTGTCCCTCCAGCGCCATGGTGCCGGAATCGACGCGGTGCATGCCAAACAGCGCCAGCGCCAGTTCCGTCCGGCCCGAGCCGAGCAGGCCGACAATGCCGAGCACCTCGCCGCGGCGGAGCGTGAAATCGATATCGGCGAATTCGCCGTGCCGCGTCAGGTTCTTCACCTCCAAAACCGGCTCGGCGGAACTCATGTCGCGGGCTACAATCGAATTGTCGATATGGAGCCCGGTCATCAGATTGGCGATTTTCTTCTGGTCCACCTCGCCCACCGGCCAGGTGCCGACTTTCCTGCCATCACGCATGACCGTGACACGTTCGGCGATCTCCACAACCTCGTCGAGCCGGTGGGAGACGAAGACCACGGCAATGCCGTCGGCTTTCAGCCGCGAGACGATGGCCAGCAGCCGGTCGACCTCCGCCCGCGTCAGCGACGCGGTCGGCTCGTCCATGAAGATCAGCCGCGCCTCGGCCGCCAGGCCGCGCGCAATCGCCACAATCTGGCGTTCGGCTACCGACAAATCGGAGACGGCGGCGTCGAGGTCGAGATCGAAGGCAAGCCGCTCAAGCACCGCGCGCGTCGTCTTCCGCATCGCCGCCTTGTTCACCGGCATGAGCATGTTCTGCAGTGTGTCGTCGATGGCAATGTTTTCCGCCACCGACAGGTTCGGAAACAGCGACAAATCCTGGAATATCACCTGGATGCCGAGCGCCTTGGCCTTGGCCGGGTCGAGCGGCAGAACCTCCTGGCCGCCGATCTCAATCGTGCCCGATGTGGGCGCATGCACGCCGGCAACGATTTTGATCAAGGTCGACTTGCCGCAGCCGTTCTCGCCGACGAGGCAATGGATTTCACCCGGCCTCACCTCCCAGTCGATATCCTGAAGGGCGCGCACGCCTACAAAGTTCTTCGACACATTGCTGAGACGAAGGAAGGGGACGATGTCCGTCATTCGTCAGACTCCATGGAGAAATTCGACCGGCAGCCGCTTGGGCTCGGCCGCCGGTCATAGATCGACTGGCTAGCGGCTAGAGACCAAGCTCAACCAGGCGATCGATGTTCTCCTTATCGAGCGACTCCAGTTTTTGCGCCTGGATCAGCTTCTTGTCGGGATAAACCCTGACGGGCCCGACGCCGGTCAATTCCATGTTGTCGGTCGGCTCCTTGCCGGCGGCGAGCATGGATGCGACCTGCACGAAGATTTCGCCTGCCGTCATCGGGTTCCAGATGAAGCCGCCACGGATGACACCCGACTTGACGTATTTGACACCTTGCCCCGGCGAGAAACCGCCAACCAATGCGATGGTTTTCGCCTTGCCGCGATCGTCCAGAACACGCGCGGCACCGATCGGGCCTTGCGAGCCAAAGGTCAGGATACCCTTAAGGTCGGGATTGGCGCGGAGTTGGTCCTGCGTCGTCTTGATGCTCTCGTCGAGGCTTTCGGCCACGCCAAAGCGGTCGCCGAGCATCTTCATCTTGGGGTATTTTTCCTTCTGGTAGGCGATGGCCGCGTCGGCCCAGGCATTGTGCAGCGGCACGGTCAGCGAACCGACATAGACGATATATTCGCCCTCTTCGCCCATCTCCTTGGCGAGCAGGTCCATATGCTCCTTGCCGTAGCCCTCGGTCGTCGTCAGTTCGAAGTCCCAGTCCATTTCCTTCTGGTCGGGACCTTCATGGGCGAGAACCTTGATGCCGGCGGCACGGGCGCGGCCGAGAACCGGTTCCAACGCCGCCGAGTCGTTCGGCACGATGCCGATGACGGCGACCTTGCGGGCAATCAGATCCTCGATGGCGCGGACCTGCTGTGCGGCGTCGGCCTGTGTCGGCCCAACCATCCATGCGTCCATCTTGAACTCCGGCGCGGCCTTCTTGATGCCGACTTCCATCGCATTGAACCACGGGATGCCGCCGATCTTAACCACGATGCCGGCCTGCGGATCGGCGGCCTGTGCGGACAGCAACGTACCGCCGAGCGTTCCGGCCGCCACTGCACCGCCTAGTCCGGCGAGTACCGTCCTTCTTGTAATGTGCATGTCATTCCTCCCTTTGGTGCTTCGCCCGCCTCCTGATGCGGGCTCCGCGATGTCGAACCGCGGATCTCAATGGCGCAACGAAGGCGCCGCGTTACCGGATCGCCGGCACTCCCCCTGATGCGCCGCAGAAGCAGCGCCCAGGCCTGCTCGGCCATGTCCTCCACTGGCTGTCGCACCGCCGTGATGCCGGGCGCGACCAACCGCATCCACTCCATGTCGTCGAAACTCGCAAAGCCGATGTCGCGCGGCGCCGAAAGGCCTATCTCGGCCATAGTCCTGTAGGCCAGCAGCGAAGACCCGTGATCGAGCACGAACAAGGCGCCGGGTAATTGCCGACCGCGCAGCCGCCGCTCCAGACGGTCGGCGCCTTCCGGATCGTCGATGCCGATTTCCAGCACCTCGACACCAAGCCGCTTCACAGCCCCGCGAACACCCTCCCAGCGCTCTCGCACATTGCTGATCGACAGCCATGAGCCGACGACGAGACAATCCTTATATCCCTGGTTTTCCAGATGCGTGGCGATTGCACCCGCGGCAGCTGAGTTGTCGACGGCGATCAGGTCGAAACCCGGCTTGTCGGGAATGCGGTCGGCCAGAACCACCGGCGCGGAAAACCCGCCGGGCAGCCGCTCGGCAAAAGACCCATCACACGGAATGACGATGAGCCCGGCCGGACGCCATGACCGGATGTTGCGCAGCCGGTCTGCCTCTTCCTCGGGATTGTTGCGCGCCGAGACGACGACGAGGTCGAAACCGTCGACCCGCGCCAGATGCTCCAGCGTCGAAACGAAGGAGGCGAACATCGGGTTCGTCAGGTCCGGCACCACGACGCCGGCAAGCTGGGATTTTTGCGACCGAAGCCGAGATGCGCCGATATCCACGACGTAACCGAGTTCCCTGACCGCATCCTGAACGCGCAACGCGAAATCCGGCGACACACTGGGCTTGCCGTTGAGCACATTCGACACGGTCGCTACGGAAACTCCTGCGCGATCCGCCACCATCTTTATGGAGGGGCTACGTGGTTTCGACATGCTCGCCCTCCCTAACGACTATACGAAAACGTCTGGTGAAACGATTTATTGTAGGCTATACCTCGAAAATTGGCGTGTCAACGAGTCATCGTAAGTATCGTTTTCGATATATTGTGGCGCCGCAGCATTTTCTATTCGCATTTGCGAAAAACCGGGAGGAAGACATGAACAAACTGGGTGTCCACGCTCTGGTCTGGGAGGCTGGCTGGAGCCATGACGAATGCGCCCGCGCCATCGCCAAGAGCGCGGAGGTCGGCTACGACTTCATCGAAGCGCCGGCGCTCGATCCGAGCCTGATCGATCCGGATTTTACCCGGCGGCAGCTTGAAAAAAGCGGCATCGGCATCAACTTCTCGCTCGGCCTCGACTTCGACACCGACATTTCAAGCGGCGACAAGGAAAAGGGCAAGCGCGGCAAGGCGCGGCTGGAGCAGGCGATTGCCGTCTGCCGCGATTGCGGCGGCGAGTATATCGGCGGCATCCTGCATTCGGCCTTCGGCAAATACACCGTACCCACCACGGCGGCGGGCGTCGCGCAATCGGTCGAGATCCTGCAGCAGGTCGCCGAGACCGCGGCCAAAAGCAACATCACGCTGGTGCTCGAGGTGGTCAACCGATACGAAACCAACGTCTTGAACACCGCGGCCCAAGGGGTCGAGATGTGCAAGCGCATCGGCAAGCCGAATGTGAAGGTGCATCTCGACGTCTACCACATGAACATCGAAGAATCCGACATCTCAGGCGCCATCCTCGATACCGGCGACTATCTCGGCTATTTCCACACCGGCGACTCCCATCGTGGCTATATGGGCTCGGGCACCATCGATCTTGCCGGCGTGTTCCGTGCTTTGGTGAAATCCGGCTATACCGGCCCGATCACCTTCGAAAGCTTCTCCTCGCGCGTTGTCGGTCAGCCGCTCGAAGGCATTTTGGGTATCTGGCGCAATCTTTGGGAGGACGGGCACGACCTGGCGGCGCACGCGCTGATGTACACGAAGGCCCAGCTCAAATCCGCGCAGGAGGCAGAACGTCAGGCCAAGGAACGCAGCCGCCTGCCCTGAGACTGATGCGGTGTATGGGTCGACTAGATGTCTGTCGACCCATACATGTCATAGATTGAGCGCTGTTCCGGGACGATAGAGCCGCGCACCCACTTTGTCGGCTGCGGCCCGCAGTTGCTCGTCTCTTGTAGACAGCTCCGCCCAATCGTCTATCAGGGTAGAGGCAAGCAACTGCGCATCGGTATAGCCTATCCCATTCTGTGGATCTGGTGGTGTTCGATCATCGTCCTGATCTCATCGTGGGCCGCAACGACAGCTTGACATTGTGCGCCCAGAAAGCCGAGCACTGCCCGCCTGTCGCGCAAACTTCCCAAAGCCAGTTCTCAATGACTGTTGGGTGGCAGAGCAATTCAACATTGTTTATCGCCCCTATGATATCTCGATCCGACTGGCGAAAATGGTCGATCCAGATCGATGTATAGGCAAACATCATTTTCCGGCAGCAAGCGTTTGTCGCCGCGCCGCTTTCGCATCTGGCATTGTTCCGCCCAATGCAATCAGGCGTCTACCCGCCTCGACCCGCACAAGCGTTCCAGTGCCTGCCGGACCAGTGCCGCCGTCTCCTTCGTCCAGTCAAAGACCGTGCCTTTTCCACAAGGCTATCGTCCAAATTGATTCGTCCGCATCACCTCGCTGAGGCTTTAAATCCAGCACCAAACGATGTCGAAATAAGCGCCGCCAGTAGGGCAAGTGGGTTGGTCATCGATTTAGATGAAACGGCGTCATGTAAGCTCAATCCAAACCGGCGCATGATCGCTGGCCTTGTCCCAACCCCTGACATCTCGGTCGACCTCAGCAGCGACGAGGCGAGGCGCGACAACAGGGCTGAGCAGCAAATGGTCGAGCCGCAGACCGGCATTCCGCCCCCATGCGTTTCGGAAGTAGTCCCAGAACGTATAGATTTCTTCGTCGGGATGAAGCGTTCGCAGCGCATCCGTCCACCCCTGTTTGGCCAATGATCGAAATTTCGCGCGGACTTCTGAGCGAAACAGCGCGTCGTCTTGCCAGCGTTCAGGCTTGTAGACGTCGCGGTCGGTCGGGATGATGTTGTAGTCACCCACCAATACAGCAGGCACGTCCAGCTTGATCAACGACCGTGCATGCTTAATCAGACGATCGCACCATCGCAGCTTGTAGTCGAACTTCGCACCCGGTGCCGGATTGCCGTTCGGCAAATAGAGACAGCCGATGAGAATGCCGTTCACCGCAGCTTCGATGTAGCGGCTTTGTTCGTCGTCGTCATCGCCCGGCAGCGCTCGCCGTGTCTCCACCGGCTCTTTGCCGCGCGCGAGAATAGCCACGCCGTTCCAGCTCTTCTGCCCGCTCCAGACCGCCTCGTATCCGGCATCCCGAATGGCTTCGATGGGAAATTTAGCCTGTGGCGCCTTCAGTTCCTGCAGGCAGACCGCGTCCGGCCTCGCCTCTTCCAGCCAACGCAGCAGGACAGGCAGGCGGCCATTGATGCCGTTGATGTTGAAACTCGCAATTTTCATGAAGACACCGAACAGCCTCCGCCGGGGGAGAAACCGAATGGAGCCGTCTCGGTTCCGCGTTGGTACGCCCAGCAGCCGACAGTGGCAGCGCTGTCGAAATCGTGACCGCATCTTGCTGGAAGCTGTGGCAAGGTGGGTCACGATCCGCAACAGGGAGAATATCTATGACGCGCATGACCGCCAAGGATTTCCCGCAGGAACTGCTGGAGCTTTACGACTACTACGCACACGGCAAGATCACCAAGCGCGAGTTCCTGGACCGCGCCGGCAAATACGCCGTCGGCGGCCTCACGGCAGCAGCCATTCTCGGCTCTATGAGCCCGAACTACGCCCTTGCACAGCAGGTCGAATTCACTGATCCGGACATCTTGGCTGAGTACATCACCTACCCCTCGCCCAACGGCAATGGCGACGTCCGCGGTTACCTGGTCCGCCCCAAGGCAGCCACCGGGCCGGTCGGCGGCGTTGTCGTGGTACATGAGAATCGCGGCCTCAACCCCTATATCGAAGACGTTGCGCGGCGGGTCGCCAAAGCCGGTTTCGTGGCGCTTGCGCCGGACGGCTTGACCTCTGTCGGCGGCTACCCCGGCAATGACGACAAGGGCAAGGAGTTGCAGCAAACGGTCGATCCGCAAAAGCTGATGAACGACTTTTTCGCGGCCATCGAATTTCTGAAGGCGAGCGATCTGACCAACGGCAAAGTCGGCATCACCGGCTTCTGCTATGGTGGAGGCGTCTCCAACGCGGCTGCTGTGGCCTATCCCGAACTGGCCGTCGCGGTGCCCTTCTATGGGCGACAGCCTCGCGCGGAGGATGTCGATCGCATCAAAGCACCGCTGCTGCTGCACTACGCCGAGCTCGACAAAGGCGTCAACGAGGGTTGGCCGGCTTATGAGGCGGCGCTGAAGGAAAAGGGTAAAACCTACGAGGCCTATATCTATCCCGGCGTGAACCATGGCTTCCACAACGATTCCACGCCACGCTATGACGAGGCAGCGGCGAAACTCGCCTGGGACCGTACCATCGAATGGTTCAAGCGCTATCTGACATAATCTGACGGGTTGGTACCAGCGATGCGGCTGCCGATCAGCTTTCGGCAGCCGAGCGTTTAAAGACGATGGTGACCTTCGTTCCGCTGTTCACGCTCGACTCAACGGTGAATTCCGCCTTGGCGTTCTCCGTCAGCGAATGGGCGATGAGTGCACCGAGCTTGCCGCGTTTGGGCCAGGTCTCGCCCTTGGGCAGGCCGATGCCGTCATCGGCGACCACGACCCCGACAGCCGTCTCCATCGACGATGCTGTGCAAAGTGATGGTGCCGCCCTCGCCGTCGCGAAAGGCATGCTTGAGCGCGTTGGTCAGCAACTCGTTGACCACGAGCCCGGTCGGCATCGCAACGTTGATCGAAACCGGATAGGTATCCACTTTCATGTCAAGACGGATGCCTTCGACCGCGTGCGAGGTCATGACCGCGGATGCGATCTGGCTGAGATAGACGCCGAGATCGACCTCTTCCTTATGCTCATCCGCCGACAGTGTCTGGTAAAGAATGGCCAGCGCATCGACACGCCCGGCAAGCCTTTCAAAGCGTTTCTGGTCGGGCTCGGTCGCGTTGCGGGTTTCCAGACGGATCAGGGCGGTGATCATCTGCAGATTGTTCTTCACCCGGTGCTGCAATTCGCGCAGCAGAGTGTCCTTCTCACGGACGCGTTCCTCGGCCGAACCGGCGTTCGACTCGCGATGGGCCGAAACGTCGACCAGGGCCACGAGGCGGAACCGGCTCTTGCCGTTGTCGTCTTCGATAACGTTGGTGTAGACGTCGACCGTTGGCACGTCGTGCCCGCGCTCAAGCTGGAAAGTGCCTGCGAAATCGGTCTCCTCGACCAGCGCCGCAGCCAGCGCCCTGCCCTTCTGATCGTTGATGCCAGTGCCCGAAAGATCGGACCAGTTTCCCTTTGTGAGGGTCGCGGCATTCAGCCCAGACAAAGTCTCGAATTCGGGATTTGCATAGATGACACGCTCGCTCGCATCGAGATCGGAGACTGCTATGGCAATGGGAACCTGATCGAGGAACTTCTTGAACTGCTCGCTCTCCAGAGCGCTCGCGAGATCGGGCGTATCGAGCAACTGCTCGACCGCCTCTGCATTCTTTGTTTCCGATGTCATCTACGAGACCCGTGCTGCGTTGGCGACAGCATTATCAGCGATACGCAACCCCCGCCATGGCCAAAAATCGACTAACCGCAACTCCACCTCTTAAAATTGTGCAGTGCAGCAACGATATCCCCGCCGATACGTTTTGCTCACTACCGTCCGATACCGGGCGTCAATACAAGGATGCCACCATTGCGAAAAATGTCGGACACGATTGCGCGCCTCGCCGCGATCCGCGCGCAGCAGACCGCCTTTAGCCCGGATGCTGGACCGAACGGCGATTTGAAGGAGTTGATGGATTTCGGATCGAACCCCGGCGCACTGAAAGCAAAGTTCTATCTGCCGGACAATTTGGCTGAAGGCGCGCCGCTGGTCGTCGTGCTGCACGGCTGCACCCAGACCGCTACGGCTTATGATCATGGCTCAGGCTGGTCCGATCTGGCAGACCGCGCCGGTTTTGCGCTGCTCTATGCAGAGCAGCAGCGGGCGAACAATCCCAATCTGTGCTTCAACTGGTTCGTGCCTGGCGACACCAGGCGCGATGCCGGTGAGGCATTGTCGATCCGCCAGATGATCGACACGATGGTTTCCGCCCATGGCCTCGACCGCAAGCGCATCTTTGTCACCGGCCTTTCGGCGGGCGGCGCCATGGCATCGGTCATGCTAGCCGCCTATCCCGAGGTGTTCGCGGGCGGCGCGATCATCGCGGGCCTGCCCTACGGATCGGCGAACACTGTGCCGGAAGCCTTCGATCGCATGCGCGGCCATGGAGGCCCGTCCGAACGGCAGCTTCAACAGCTTTTGGCATCCGCATCCCCCCATAAAGGGCCGTGGCCACGGATATCGATCTGGCAAGGCACCGCCGACCAGACTGTCGCCGCATCCAACGCCGATGCGATCGCCGGGCAATGGCGCGGTGTTCATGGGCTGGAGAAAACGCCGACGCGGTCCCAGACCATCGCCGGACACAGCCGGGACGTGTGGTGCGACGACAGCGGCAATGAAGTGATGGAAGCCTATACCATCGCCTATATGGGTCACGGCACGCCTTTGATGACCAAGGGAGCCGAGGGCTTAGGCGCGGCAGGGCCGTTCATGCTCGACGCCGGCATCTCTTCCACCCGGCACATCGCCAAATTCTGGGGTATCGCCGACGCGGTCGAAGTCTCCACTGAATTGCCGACACGAAAGCAGGACAGCAAAGTGTCTGAACTTAGTCGAACGCCCACGAACGATCTCTACGTGCCGGAAACACCACGTCGCGGAGCTTCTTCGTCAGCACCCGAAGAAGAGGCGACCGGCGTTCGAAAGGTCATCGAAGACGCGCTGCGCACCGCCGGCCTGATGCGATAACAGATAAAAGCGCTACAGAATAAAGTGCGGCACGAAGCGCGAGGTGTTGCGCGTAACCGGCGTGGCATCCTCGCGGATGCCGATGCCGGCCGGCTGTCCTGCGACCACCCAGGAACCGATCACCGTCCAGTCTTCGCCGAATTGCGGCACGAGATGCAGCGCCTGCCGGACATAGCCTTCAGCGCCATACTCGCCCTCGACGGACAGCCCGCCATCGGACATGGCTGGATCGACGATGGTGACGTTGGCACCTTCGCGCGATAGAAGCGGCTTGCGCACATAGGCGTCTCCCAGGCTTGCCGCAGCCGGGTCGTCGTCGAAAAACGCGGGCAGCAGGTTGGGATGGCCTTCATACATTTCCCACAAAATCGGCAGCAGGCCCTTGTTGGACAGCACCAGCTTCCACAACGGCTCGACCAGGCGCGTCGGTGTCTTCTTCAACTGCGCGCCGAAGTCCTCGCGCACCATATCTTCGAGCGGATAGAGCTTGAACAGCGTTTCGATGCGACGGTCGGCGCCATCGGTGAACCAGCCGTGAGCGTCCACTCCGATATGGGCGATGTCGATCAGAACAGCCTCGAGCCCGGCCTGGACTGCGCAATCGACAAGATATTCAACCGTGCCCCAATCCTCGACGCTGTCTGAAATGGCAGCGAAATGCATGCGCTGTGGTTGGCCGGCGATTTTCGGCAGGGCAGCGACGAGCTTCTCATGCAGCGAGTTGAACTGGTCGGCGCCGGGTGCGAGCTTTCTGGACGCCTTCATCGCCTCCAGCCAACGCCACTGGAACACAGCGCTCTCGAACAGGCTGGTCGGCGTATCGGCGTTGAACTCCAGCATCTTCGCCGGACTCTTACCGTCATAGGCGAAGTCGAAGCGGCCGTAGAGATCGTAGTCTGAGCGGTCCCAGGAGGCCTTCACCGACGCGTGAAAGTCCGCTGGGATGGCGAGCTTGTCCATCAAAGCCGGTTCGTTGACGATCCGCCCCGCCGCCTCGTAGCACAGCGACATCAATTCCGCGGTCGGATCCTCAATGTCGGTTTCGATCTGCTCCAGGCTAAAGCAATAGGCATGGCGTTCATCCCAGTAACGGGCGCCGTACATGGTATGGAAATTGAAGCCGCAAGCTTCGGCGTCCGTGCGCCAATCTTCTCGCTCCTCGAAGGCGATCCGCTCCATGCCTGCCGCGTCAGCTCGAAACTGCAACGGCGCGCGAGCCGAAGCCGCCGCGCGCCATGGTCTGAGTCTGAACCGCAGGCGGACGGGCCGCGGGCGAGTTCGACGAGAATTTAACCGGTCCGGTGGCGCCGGCGACGCGCGCGCCATTGCCATTGACAAAATCGGCGCGACCGTTCTGTCGGTAGAGCGCCTGCGGGCCGACATTGGCATTGTTGTTCATCGCGCTGCCGAGCATGTAGCCCATCATCAACGGAAGGAAAACGCCGCTGCCGGCAGAATGCTGTTGGGTCGGCTGGGCGCACTGGCCGGCCCCGAAATCGGCCTCGCAGTCTTCCTTGGAGGCGAAGGCGGGGGCCGTCTTTTCATGCGATGCGGCGGCCTGTTTGAAATCGGCCTCGCATTTTTCGGGAGCAAACATCCGGGCATCGATGCATTCGTCCACCGACTGATAGACAGCGGTATCGATGACCTGATCCTGGCAGCCGGCGACGCCAGCGGCGGTTCCCATGACGACCAAGGTCACGGCCAGTGAACGCTTCATGATGCCTCCCTCTAACAATGTAGAACAACAGTCCTGCTCGATATAGGGATATGCGCCGCGATGTCCATGAGGAATTTTGTCCCACCGGCACTTGCCATGAGAGCTCCCAAAGGATCAGCGGGAAGATCGTACGGCCCCACGCGGTCGCGGGATACGGTCCAATAGCCTTCCAGAACAGGATTGTGCCGGTCAGTCCGCCATGGGGCTTGAAAGCGAAGTCGGGAATTTCACCGACGCGGGTGTAGCCGAGCTTTTCATAGAGCGGCGCGGCACCATCGTCGATGGCAGTGTCGAGAACCAGATGCGTCCGCGAGGTTTCAGCTGCAATTTTTTCTGCAGCCGCCATTAAAGCGCTGGCGACGCCTCGGCCACGAAAGGCTACCGCTGTCATCAGCTTGCCAATCTCTGCGCGATGCGGCTGGTTTTGCGGAAAATTGAGGAACAGGCTCACGGTGCCCATCAGCCGATCGCCTTCGAACGCACCGAGTACCACGCGGTCGCCTTTTTCCGCAGCAGCCAGCGCACCTGTCCAAAAGACATGCGCGGTCTCAAGCGCCAACGGATGCATGAAGCTGACAGAAACCGCCGCTGGCAACCGTCTCGACAAGCAGTTCTGACAAGGCGGAAATCGTCTCGTCCCCGGCGAATAAGCGTCTGATGTCCAGTTTCGCAGGCACGTTCAACTCCACATGAAGGCAATGCAACAAGCGTAGTTTGAAGCCCGACCGTCAAAGACCAAAGCCTCTGATGGCAACCGTACCGCTATCTCGATGTGCCGGTTGCAAGCCTGGCTCAGTCGGGCCGATGCGCCGTCTTCACCAACTCTGCCTTCAATCGCGCCGTTTCCAGTCCCAGGGTGATGAACTGCCGGGCGTGCCTGGCAAGCGCGATATTGTCGGTCCAGAGATTGCGCCAGATGCCTGTCTTCACCGACAAATCCTTATCGACGATGGCCGATGAGAAGGATTCGAAGGTGACGTAATCATCCCAGCCGATTGCTACCAGCGCGTCGAAGATAGCAGCGAAATCGATCGTGCCGGTGCCGAGATAGCCGCGATGGCTTTCGCCTATATGGACATAGCCGATCTTGTCGGCCGCATGGCGAATGGCCAGCCCGACATCGGCTTCCTCTATGTTCATATGGAAGGTGTCGAGATGCAGGAATACGTTCGATGCGCCGACATCCTCAATATAGGCCATGCCCTGTGCGGCGGTGTTCAGCATATTGCTTTCGAAGCGATTGACCACTTCGAGGTTGAGCGTCACGCCCGCCGTTTTGGCTCGGTCGGCCACGCCGGTGAACGCTGAGACGCTGGTGTCCCAGGCCTGCTTGGTCAGCGCCCGCTCCTGCTTGCCATGGGCGGAGCTGAGAATGCCGGCGAGCTTGCTGCCGCCGAGGTCGCGGGTCAGCTCCACGGCCTTGTCGAGGATATCGACGCCGTTCTTCACCACAGTCGCATCATCGCTGGTCAGGTCACCTTCCGGCGGCAGGCCCATCGAAATGGCTACGTTGAGCCCAAGCTCCTTGAGACGTCCAGCGAGCCAGGAGACATCGACTTGCCTGGGGTCGAGATAGGAGAATTCGATCAGGTCGTACCCCAGCTCATGCGTGTTCTTGAGTGCGACTTCGAGATCGGCCTTGGACGATCCGGCGCTCCAGACGAAGGAGTGAACACCGATTTTGGACATGATGTGGACCTGCAATTGGAGACAGTCGAAGAAACCGGTTCCGCGCGATGTGCGCGGAACCGGCCTGGGAGGATGAACTCAGCGCGCGGCGGTCCAGCCCTTGTAGTCCTTGACGTTTTCGGCCGTGATAAGCTGCGGGTCGAGCAGCACGGTCGCCTCGGCCGGCTTCTTGCCGTTCAGCACGTCGACGCCCAGTTGCAAGGCCTGTCCGGCCATGGTGTAGGGATCCTGCGACGCAGACGCCTTGATCATTGAGGTGCCGCTAGCGAGCGACTTTTCGATGTCCGGCGCGCCATCCACGGCGGTGATGAAGAACTCGCTGCGGTTGAGCTGCTTGGCAGCCAATTCCGCACCGATGCCGGTAGGATCGTTGATGGCGAAGACCGCGTCGATCTTGTCGAAACGGGTCAGCAGGCCCTGCATGACGGCAAGTCCGCCTTCGCGCGAGCCTTGACCGTTCTGGTCATCCGACAGGATCTTGATGTCGGGAGCCTTGGCGAGAGCGTCCTTGCAACCCTGCACGCGGTCGAGGATCGACGAGGATGCCGGGCCGTTGATGATGACCACGTCGCCCTTACCGCCAAGCTTGTCGACGATGTACTTGCAGGCTTCTTCGCCGGCCTTGACGTTGTTGGTCATGACCGTGACATCAGCGCCGGGAGCCGACACGTCGAAGGCCGCGACCACGACACCTGCGTCCTGCGCCTTCTTCACCGCAGGCGCAATGGCCTTGGCGTCAACTGCGTTCAGCATGATGATGTCGACGCCGGCAGCGATGAAGCTGTCGATCTGGCTGACCTGCTTGTTGAGGTCGTAGTCGGCCGAAACCGAGGTGACCTGCACGTTCGGGTTGATCTTCTTGGCAGCGTCCTCAATGCCCTTGATGGTGGCGACGAAGAATGGATTGCCGAGCAAGCCGACGGAAATGCCGATCTTCTCGAGATCCTTGGCAGAAGCCGGTGCAGCGAGAAGGGCGGCAACCGCCGTTCCGATCAACAACTTGGATATGATGCGCATTGTGTTCCTCCTGAGATGTGGCGCGTTTCCGCGCCGTTTAGCCGGACAATCCGGAATAGCCGCCGGACCTCAGGTCCGGCTCAAACCTTTCAAGCGATAGCGGTCGAGCGCTACGGCGACGATGATGACGAGACCCTTGATGATGTACTGCCAGATGTCGGACACCCCCACGAGGATGAGCCCGTTGGACAGCACCGCGATGATCAGAGCGCCGATCAGCGTGCCCCAGATCGAGCCGACGCCGCCGACGAAGCTTGTTCCGCCGAGAATTACGGCAGCGATGGCGTCGAGCTCATAGGCCTGGCCGAGTTGCAGGCCGTTGGCGGCGTAAAGGCGCGCGGCCGACATCGCTCCGCCCAGGCCGGCCAGCATGCCCGACATCGAATAGACGAAGAGAAGCACCAGGGGCACCTTGATGCCGGTCAAGCGCGCGGCTTCCGCATTGCCGCCGACCGCATAGATCCAGGTACCCAGCACGGTGCGCTTAAGGATGAACCACGAGATGACGATAATCACCAGCGCGATGATCGCCAGCCAGGGTATCCCGAACAGCGAACCGTTGCCGATGGCGGCGAACGGCAGGTCGGGGTTGAACACCGTGGTGTCGCCGCCCATCAGTCGCGCCACGCCACGTACCGCCGTCAGCGAGCCGAGGGTAACGATGAAGGGTGGCAGCTTGAAGAAGGCGATGATGGCGCCGTTCGCCATGCCGAAGGCCAGGCCCACCGCGATCGCCGCCGGAATGCCCAGCATGCCGAGATCGGGCACGAGCGAGACGATGACCGCGATCATCGCGGATGCGGCAAGGATCGAGCCCACCGACAGGTCGATGCCGCCGGTGAGGATGACGAAGGTCATGCCGGCGGCGAGCACCGTGTTGATGGAAGCCTGCTGGGTGACGATGGACAGATTGTTCACCGTCAGGAAGCGGCCGCTGAGCAGGTGGAAGCCGATGGCGATGATGATCAGCACCGGCAGCATGCCGAGCGCCGTCAAGGTCGAACGCAGCCTCGCCTTGTCGGCAACGGTCTTGTCGGTCTGGTTCGCAGTCATCGCATCATCCCGTGCTGTTTGGTATTGTCACGCATGCTCGGCCACCGCGCCAGTCGACAGCGACATAATCGCTTCCTGATCGATAGGTGCGTCGGGCGAGGCCTTTACTTCACCGGCGATATGCCCCTCGCGCATCACCAGAACCCGGTCGGCGATGCCGATGATCTCGGGCAGGTCCGACGAGATCACCACGATGGCGATGCCCTGTTTGGCGAGTTCGTCGATGATGCGGTAGATTTCCGACTTGGCGCCGACATCGACGCCGCGTGTCGGCTCGTCCAGGATGATGGCCTTGGGCTTGGTTTCCAAGAGCCGCGCCAGCAGCGCTTTCTGCTGGTTGCCGCCCGACAGCGCACCAACATTGACGCGGGTGCCAGGGGTGCGGATCGACAGGTTGGACACCGCCTTGTCGGCGCGTTTTTTTGCCGTCGGAAAATTGAGGGCGCCGCCCTTGAACGCGTCCTGCGCAACAACCCCGATATTGATGTTGTCGCTGATCGACATATCGAGAAACAGGCCAAGCCCCTTTCGGTCCTCGGTCAGATAGGCGATACCGGCATCGAGCGCGTCGCGCGGACCAGAAATGGCGAGTTCGCGGCCCTCCAACGACACGGTGCCGCTGGTCTTGGCGTCGGCGCCGAAAATCAGCCGCGCCAGTTCGGTTCGGCCTGCGCCGACGAGCCCGGCAATGCCCAAAACCTCACCCGCATGAGCGTCGAAGGAGCAGCCATGCACGCGCCGTCCGTCGCCCATGTCGCGGACAGAAAGCACTGCGCGGCGTTCGCCCGAGGGCGTGCGGTGCTCTTTCTTGTAGAAGGACGACAAGTCGCGGCCCACCATCATCGAGACGAGCTTCGACGCCGAAAGTTCGGAGCGTTCCAGCGTGCCGATATAGGTGGAATCGCGCAGCACGCTGACCCGGTCGGCAAGCTGGTAGACCTCTTCCATGCGGTGGCTGATATAGATAATGGCGATGCCTTGCGCCTTGAGACTGGCGATGACCTCGAACAGTTTTTCAGTTTCACGCGTCGTCAGCGACGTGGTCGGCTCGTCCATGACGATGATACGGGCGTTGGTGGTCAAGGCGCGGGCGATTTCCACCATCTGCCGTTCGCCCAGCGACAGCGACGACACCGGCGTGGACGGTCCGAAACCAATGCCGAGTCGCTTGAGGATGGGTGCGGCGCGGTCCTTCGAGGCTGCGGAATCCACCACGCCGAAGCGCGAGGGTTCGGCCCCCAGGAACATGTTCTGCGCCACGGTCAGGTTCGGCGCCAGCGCAAGTTCCTGATAGATGACGGCAACGCCATTTGCCTTGGCCTTGATCGGGTCGCCCGTGACCACCGGCTTGCCGTCGATCAGGATTTCGCCGCCGGCGTCGGCGACATAGGCGCCCGACAGCACCTTCATCAGCGTCGATTTTCCGGCGCCGTTCTCGCCCATCAGCGCGTGCACCTCGCCTGCCATGACAGTCAGCGAGACATTGGACAGCGCGCGTGCATTGCCGAAGGTCTTCGAGATGTTGCGCATCTCCAGGATCGGCACGGATGTGTCGAGGCTCATTGCGCGGCCTCCTTCCGGTGGGTGTGCGTTTTCTCGCCTTCCGCCAGCGCACGCCATGCGCTGCGATAGGCCTCAAGGCCTGTAATCGATGCCGCCGACGCGGGCTGGCATTCATTGGTGAATGGGCTTTGCCCAATATTGTCAAAGACGAGCGCCGCCGCACCATAGGCGCTGCCTTCAGCGTTGGCGCTGGTTAGCACGGTCTGCCCCGGCCTGAATGCTGCGAGCACGCCGGCATACAATCCCGTCTTCACCAGCCCGCCATCGATGACGATGGTGTTGGTCGAGCGGATCAGATCGAGCGACAGATCGGTCATAAGGGCGACGTAAAGCATGGCCGCCGCCGCCCGCTCCTCGCCCTGAGCCTGCGGCCCGACGAAATGGCCCTCATGGCCGGGCATAGGCCCGCCCGGCGCAAAGGACGGCAGCGCGAAGATGCCCTTGCGGATCACCGATTCCACCGCCTCGACGCTGACGCCCTGTGTCCAGCCGCCGCTGGCGATATCGTATTCGCGCCCGCCCATGAAACGGATCGTGGCGGTTGGTTGCCCGTCCACCGTCACGTTGGCGAGCATGTCGCGGTCACGGTCGAGCGCGTCCAGCGGACAGGCCGAGTTGAAGATGATGACCCATGTGCCGGTGGAGACCAGCGTGAAATCGTCGAAACCGAGCGACCGGTAGTAATAAAGCGCGGAGTTGCTATCGTGGACGCCATTGTGCACGACCACCTCCCGGCTCGATCCGTCCGGCCTGTAGATGCCGAGCGCCGCGCCCGCGCGCACCAGGTCGGGCATCTTGCCGCGCAAACCCTTTTGGTCCACGAGACTGCTGAAATCTTTCTTCAGCGGTGCCCAGAGATGCGAATGGCAGCCGAGATAGGAGACTTCCGACACCTTGCGGCCCGAAAAGACCCACGAAAAGAACTGCGGATAGGGCAAGACAGCATCCGACCGCTCCAGCAGATCGGGATCGCGATCCTCGAGCCATAGGATATGCCGGCCATAGTTGAAGCCCAAAGGCAGACGCGGAGAGAAGGTCTCCGAAAAGTCCGGTATCGCCGCATCGATACGAGCAGCGATACCGGCAGGCGGCTCCTGCTCGTAGTCGAGGATCGGAAAAGCCAGGCCCTCGCCTTCCGTCAGCGCGAAGGTGCAGCCATGGCCGGAAAACATCACGCGGCCGACATGGTGGCGTTCGACGGCCTCAGCCAGGCTCTGCTTAATCCATCCCAGCAGATGCGCGTCATCGAGCACCCGCAACCCACCTTCGTCGCGCCAGACCGGACGGGTGCGGCTCTCGCCGACGATTGCTCCGTCGGCTGCGAACACGAACAGCTTGGAATTTGTCTTACCGAGGTCGAAGACCGCGATGGCGGTGGCGTCGCTCAATTGAAGCCTCCGGTGTTGGCGATCAGGACGGTCACGCCTGCATCTTCCAGCATCTTGGCGCCCGCGTCCGACAAGCCGTCATCGATGACGATGGTGCCGATGCGCGACAGTGGCAGCACCACATTGCGCGGGTGAATCGAAAGCTTGCGACTGTCGGCCAGAAGCACGATCTCATCCGAGCAGGAGGCGAGTTCCGTGATGGCCTTGATCAGCAGCGGATGGGATTCGAGCAGCCCGTCGCTGCTGATGCCCTGCGTGCCGACGAAGAATCGTGAGGCGAAGAAGTTTGGACCGCCGGAATTCGGATCGTGGATGATGCCCGGCTCGCGATACAATTCCCCGCCTGCCACCGTCACATGACAGGTGCCGTGCTCGCCCAGATAAGCGGCCAATGGCATGGAATTTGTATAGAGCCGCACATTGCGGCGCGCGATCTCGATGCCGAGTTGATAGCAGGTGGAGCCGGCATGGACGATGACCGAATCGCCATCACGGATCAGCGCCGACGCCTTCAGGGCTATGGCGCGCTTTGCCTCGACGGCGATGTCGCGGTTCTCGTCGTATGGCCGCGCCGAAAGCCGATCCGTGACCTGGCCGTCATGGGCCGAGATCCCGCCGTACACCTTCCGGACGCGGCCGGTGTCGTGAAGCTTGTCAATGTCGCGGCGAATGGTGGCGGCGGAAACGCCGAGATGCTCCTGGAGGTCGCGAACCGAGGCAAATGGCCGCTCACGCAACAGATCGGTAATGATCCTGTGCCGGTCCAGGTCGCTCACGAAGCCTCCTCCTAGACAATGCTCCTCCGCATTGATGATGAAGAATAATCACACCAGCCTGCCAATCGCAAGTCTCCAAGATTGAAAAACTTCATCATTGACGATTTTTGATCATGTTCTTACCATGGGCGCGAAAGTTCGATCATGCAGTGCAGCATTTGCAGGTCGCACTTGCGAGGAGGGAACATCATATGTCAGCGCCCATCACGTCCCGGCCTTCCGGCTTCGGTGAATTCCTTGGCTTGTCGCGCGAAATCGGCCGCGACATCCTCAAGACGCAAGGCGCGGGCGGCAACACGTCCCTCAAGCAGGACAGCACGATGTGGGTGAAGGCTTCCGGAACCTGGCTTTCCCAGGCAGAGGACAAGGACATCATGGTGCCGGTCTCCGTCGCACCGCTTGTCGACGCGCTGCGCGCAGGCGACCCTCGCGCTGAGAAGGCCACCGACTTCGTGGTGGATGCCCTCAACGGCAGCGGGCTGAGACCGTCAATAGAGACAAGCTTTCACGCCGTTCTGCCTAGCGCCGTGGTGGCGCACTATCATTGCGTCAACACCATCGCACACGCCGTGCTGGAAAACCGCGACGTCATCATCGCCGAGCGTCTGGCGGAGGTTCCCGACCTGACCTGGAAGATCGTTCCCTATCGCCGGCCTGGCGTGCCGCTGGCGCTGGAAATCGAGCAGGTCGCCGCCGATGCGCCCGACATCCTGATTCTGCACAATCACGGCATCATCGTCTGCGGCGAGACGGTGGAACAAGTGGCGGAGCGCGTCGCCCGCGTGACTACAGCGCTGGAGATTACACCACGCAAAGCCGCGGCGCCCGATCTCGCTGTTCTGTCGGCGCTGGCCGAAGGCACAGACTTCCAGCCCGCTGCCGACCTTGCCAGCCATGCGCCGGCTCTCGATCCGGTGTCTCTTCGTTTCGCACTCGGCGGTTCGCTCTATCCCGACCATGTCATCTTCCTCGGCACCAAAATCGGCCTTCTCGAAGATGGTCAGGCCCTCGCCGATCTCACCGCATCGTTCCAGCGCAGCGGCGAGCCCATGCCCAAGATGGTGTTCGTACCCGGCAAGGGCGTACTGCTCTCGACTGCGCTAACGCCAGGCGGCGAGGCCATGGCGCGCTGTCTTGCCGAGGTCGTCGCCCGTATTCCCGAAGGCGAGACGGTCGCTTATCTCGACGCCGCGCAAGAGCACGAACTGACCCATTGGGAGGCGGAACAATATCGCCAGGCGCTCGACCGCAAGGTTGCAGGACGGTGAGGGACATGGCCGAAGCAATTGCCGTAGGCATTGATGTCGGCACTTCGGGCGCCCGGGCAGCGGCTGTCTCGGCAGACGGTACACCAATAGCCTTCGCCACGGCGCCATTCGAAACCGCAGATGAGACACGGTCGCCCGCGGCCTGGTGGCTGCGAGTTCAGAAATGCCTGACCGACCTTTCACGGCAAACGTCGTTGTCCTCGGTGCGTGGCCTCGCCGTCGATGGAACTTCCGGCACGGTGCTGTCCATCGACGAAGCCGGCAAGCCGCTCGGCGGCGTTCTGATGTACAACGATCCCTGCCCGGACAATTCCGTAATCGAACGCATCGCAGCCGTCGTGCCCACCGACAGTCCGGCACGCGGAGCGAATTCGGGCCTGGCCCGCGCGATCTATCTTGCCAACATATCCCCTGGCTCGCGTGTGCTGCACCAGGCCGACTGGATCGCTATGCAACTCGGCCTGGGGGAAGCAGTCTCGGACGAGAACAACGCGCTCAAATCCGGCTACGACCTTGTTTCGGAAGCCTGGCCCGACTGGATCGAGGCGTCGGGGCTGGACACAGCCCGCTTGCCACGGGTGGCGCGCGCCGGTGCCCCGGTGGGGACCGTGGGCAAGGCCGGCGCCGCGTTCGGATTGTCGGAAGATTGCCGCATCCATGCCGGCACCACCGATGGCTGTGCCTCGTTCCTGGCTACAGGCGCTTCACAGACCGGCGATGCGGTGACCGCGCTCGGCTCGACACTGGTGCTCAAACTCGCCTCCGACACGCCTATAAACGCCGCCGAATACGGTATCTACGCTCATCGTGTGCTGAATTTCTGGCTGGTCGGCGGTGCCTCCAACACCGGCGGCGCGGTGATCCGCAAGCTGATCGGCGACGAGCGCCTGGAAGAATTGACCGCACGGCTCGATCCTGGCCGTCCGACCGGCCTCGACTATTATCCCTTGCTGAAGCGTGGCGAACGGTTCCCGATCAACGACCCCGACCATCCGCCACGGCTGGAACCCCGGCCAGAGGACGATGCGCTGTTTTTTCAGGCTATTCTGGAAGGCATAACCAACATCGAAAAGCGCGGCTATGACAGGCTGACCGCGCTTGGCGGCCCAAAGCTGCGTTCGGTGCGCACCGTGGGCGGCGGCTCGCGCAACCCGGTGTGGACGGCAATGCGGCAACGCGCGCTTGGCGCCGACTTCCTGCCATCCCGCTCGGTCGAGGCTGCCGTCGGAACCGCGTCGATGGTCCTCGCCTCGCTGGAGCGCACATGAGCTATCCGCCGCACACCATACTCGACGACTTGATCGCGCGCTATGACGTGTTTCTTGTCGACCAGTTCGGCGTGCTGCGCGACGATGCCGGCGCCTATCCCGGCGCGGCGGAAGCGCTTGTCGCGCTGAAAAAGGCCGGCAAAACCGTGGTCATTTTGTCGAACTCAGGCCGCAGCGGCGATTACAACGCCGAACGCTTCGTCAAGCTCGGCTTTCCCAGCGACAGTTTCGACCGGTTCGTCACCTCAGGAGACGCGGCCTACGCCGTTTTGTCGCGACCTGACGCACAACTGCCTGCGCGAGCGAAATGCCTGACCATCTCCAGCGGCGGCGACCGCAACCTTGCCGATAGGCTCGGCATGGAAAGCGTGACCTCCGCCGAAGATGCCGATCTCATCATCATTTCCGGTAGCGAGGCCGAAACAGTGCCGATGGAAACCTACCGCGAGATGCTTCGGCCCGCCGCGATCCGCCGTCTCCCCTGCATCTGCACCAATCCGGACATCCACAAGCTCGCCAACGGTGCCACCGCGCCGGGCGCCGGCGCCATCGCCAAGCTTTACGAGACACTGGGCGGCAGTGTTCGCTGGTTCGGTAAGCCGCACCGCGCGATCTATGATTTCGCACTCAAGCTATGCGAAAATCCCCCGCCAGCGCGGGTGGTGTGCATCGGCGATAGCATCGAGCACGACATTCGCGGTGCGAAAGACGCGGGGTTGGATTCGGTTCTGGTGGAGACGGGCATTCTGGCGGAATACGGCGGCCCCGACCGCGTGGAACTGATGGATGAGTTCGGAGCAAGCCCGACCTTTGTCATGACGTCGTTTGTCGTTTGACTGTCATTCTGGTTACCAACTCCAGAGCCAGACGCAGAAAAAGGGCGGCTTCGATAAAAGCCGCCCACTTCCGGTTTAGTGCAGTGCTGCCGCTTATCGGGCGTTTTGCGCCACGGCGGGCTGGCCTATCCACTTATCGCGCTCTCGCCATAGTGCCGGCAGAGCGAGGGCCGCAATCGAGACCACTGCAATCAGGGTCTTGGTCAGCTGCGACAGTTCCGGCGTGCGAGCGTCGATGTAGTAGACGAGATAAACGATAGCCACATGCCAGACATAGACCTGGAGTGAATGGCGGCCGAGAAGTTGCAGGAAGCGCAGTGTGAACACCCAGGTTATACCCTCCGCGATCCGGCGCACGGCAGCGTTATGGTGCTTGTCGCCGGCAATCAACAACCATGCGATGCCATAGGCGGCCGCGGCGAAGTTGATCACATAGACAGGCCCGAAATCGGCACGAATCTCCATGCTGGCGAACCGATCCATCACGACATCCGGCAGAAGGCCATTCGCCGTGAGGAACCGCAGCGGAACGAAGAACAAGCAGATAGCCAGCGCCGCTTTTACCAGAATGGTGCGCTCAGGTGAAAACACCTTCTTCCACTCGATAGCCTTCGTCGCCGTCAAGACACCCATCACCAGCGCCGAGAAGAACACCAGCTGCCAGCCCAGGAGGTTGAAGCTGACGCGAATGCCCTGTTCGTCCTTGCCCATCGCTATATGGTTGAGCGGCTCGGTGAAAATCCGATGCAGCCCGAGCTGCCCAGCCATCCAGATCAGGAACGAGCCTATCAGAACCTGCGGCCACTTTCCCTTGATGCAGAGCCACACAAGGATCGGCGAAAACAGCATGTAGACGATATATTGCGGCAGTATGTCCATGAATGTGGGCTGGAAGACGAAGGTCGCGATAGCAACGAGGCGCTTGGGATCGGTGAAGCTCGTATCGCCAAGCCAGTTCCACCAGGCTTGATAGCCGCCCGGAAGCACCATCCGCACCAGCAAAGCAGCGATCACCAGCCCCATTGCATAGCGGTAAAGTTCGAAAGCGCGACCCATGATCTTGTCGCGTCCCTCCGACCAGCCGCCCTTCATCATCTTCTTGGCATAGACCAAGCCGATCAGCAGGCCGGACAGGAAAACGAAGCCCTGCGCGTCCTCGACGAAGGCAAATTGCCGGTGATTGATTTCGACCAGCCAGAAGCTGCCTACGAAAATGAGGTGATTCAGCAGCATGAAGACGAGGAAGTATCCCCGCATGCCGTCTATAATATCAAAGCGCTTCATTCGGTCTATGCTCCTGCCGATACAGCACAATGGCTGCCTGCTGCGCGGCGGAACCAGTCAATCGCACCCAAAACAGGGGCATCGAGCCCGGACCGTCACCATGCTGCAACGCACTACATAGCGATATGTTTCGGGAAGAGCGGTCACATCGGGTTTCCGGAGGTCACTATATTTTATGAGCTCGCGACGTTTTTATTGCGATGCATGAGGGAACCCGCAGAAACAACGGCGTTTTTTCTGCTGAAGACGTCTCAGGAGCCTACATATGATCTGAGATTATTCGCCTCGGCGTTCCGCCACCATCACGCTCAATGCCATGCTCAATGTCATGGTTGCAGCCAGGGACCGGAACCCGGAAAAATCCGATTCGGTCACCTCGAACCAAATCAGGGCGTTTCGCGCAAGCGGGGAGAACGCACTGTCGGTGATCGCGACAACCGGCACGCCACGGTCCCTTGCCATTCGCAAATACTCCATCGTCGTCGGCGCGTAGGGCGCGAAACTGATCGCGAGCACCACATCCCGCTCGGTCGCGAAACCCAACATCTCGGCCTGAAGGCCGGCGGCGGATTCGATGATCTGGCTGCGCACCTTCAGCTTACCCAACGCATAGGCGATGCTGGTGGCAACCGCATACGAGCGGCGCTGTGCGACGATATGGATCGTCTCGGCGGCGGCGAGCAGGGAGACCGCCTTTTCAAGCTGAGCCTCATCGACACCGCGCAGCATGTCGTTCAGCGACGTCTGGGCCGCGGCCACAAATCCCTCGAGCACCGCGCGGTTGCCGGCACCCTGTTCGGTGCGCGCCCGCACGGCGCGAAGGCGCTCGTCATAAGAGCCGTTGCGCTCGCGGATTCGTTCCCGAAACACCGCCTGCAGGCTGGTAAACCCATCGAACCCAAGCTGCTGGGCAAAGCGGATAAGCGTGGAAGGCTGCACGCCGGCTTCGGCCGCGATGCTGGCGGCGGTGCCGAAGGCGACGGCATCGGGGTTGTCGAGCGCATAGGCGGCGACTTGTGCGATGCGCTTTGGCAACGTTTCCCGGCGCTCCAGAATAAGCGCTCGAAGCTGATCGAAATCCTGGGGGTGGATTTGATCCATCGCTGCGCCATTGTCGCTGTTCATGAAGATACCGCCATTCGAACCATCGAAATTCAGCCGACTTCTATCCACCCCGCTGATCGCCAATGGCGTCAGCCCATCACAATGGTTTTTCCTTCCTTGACCGAACGCAGCGCCGCATCGGCGAGCTTCAGAGCGGCAAGACCGTCCTCGCCGCTCGGCGATGGCACCGTACCCGCCGCGCGAGCCTCGATGAAGGCGGTGAGTTCGGCTGCGAACGCGTCGACGTAGCGCGTCATGAAGAAGTCGTGCAGAGGCGGACGAGTGTAGCCTTGAGCATTGGCGATTTCGATGGAGACCGCTCGCTGATTTTCGGCTTGGACCATACCTTCCGAGCCCAGAACCTCGATGCGCTGATCATAGCCATAGGTGGCCCGACGCGAATTCGAGATGACGCATTGCTTGCCCGAGGCAGTTTCGAGGATAACCGTCACGCTGTCATAGTCGCCGGCCGCGCCGATAGCCTTGTCGACCAACACCGAGGCATGAGCGCTCACCTTGACCGGCTCTTCGCCGAGCAGAAAGCGCGCCATGTCGAAATCATGGATCGTCATGTCGCGGAAAATGCCGCCCGAGCGCGCAATGTACTCGACTGGTGGAGGGCCGGGGTCGCGCGAGGTGATGCTGACCATCTCGACCGTGCCGACGGCACCGTCGTCGATTGCCTTGCGGACGGCGGCGAAGTGCGGATCGAAACGACGGTTGAAGCCGACCATCAGCACCGCGCCGGTGTCCTTCACCACCTCAAGGCATTGCTCGGCCCGCTTGACATCGAGATCGACCGGCTTTTCGCAGAAAATCGCCTTGCCCGCGCGTGCAAAGCGCTCGATCAAGTCGGCATGGGTGTCGGTAGGGGTGCATATAACCACAGCATCGATATCGGATGCTCGCTCGATCGCCTCAATGGTGCGGACCTCAGCGCCATAGGACGAGGCCAGCGCGTTGGCGGCATCTTCCATGGCGTCGGCCACGGCCACCAGCGTTGCCTTTTGGTTGGAACCCACCGCGCGCGCATGAACCTTGCCGATGCGTCCCGCGCCCAGCAACCCGAAACGAACCGTCATTCTAACTATCCTCCAATGGAGCGGCAGGTCCCTGTCGACTCCGAGATTGTGTTGCTATTATCATCACGCTACGGTTCCGTCGGGAAATGCGGAATAAACGAACCACGCGCGACATATTGTGAAATATTTATTCCATTTTAGGAGATGTCGTCAAGCGACAGAACTGGTGATCCTCAGCTTGCTCTGCATCACAGCCGACTTCACAATGGTTTGAGCGTCCGCGGGTTTGCGGATGGATTATGTCATGCCTATGTGATTTTATGCTGCAACGCAGCAACAAATGAGAACGACCGCCAGAACGGCGTCGACAATCTAAAAGCGAATGCTAATCGGATGACCGACAGACACCCTCGTAAGCGGATGGAACTTAAGATCGCGGTCGCCGCCGTGATCGCTGTGATTATTATCGTTGCGCTGGCGTGGTGGCGGTTTTCTTTCTGACATCGTGCTACGGCAGCTATTCCTCGACGCTGAGCAGACAATACGCCCTCGTTCGCAGCCTTGGTTCGACCTTACGCGGCGAGCCCTCGCGCTTCCTTAAAAGACACGAGTTTCTGGTCGGTCTCGTCCCAGAGGACGAGCTTCACGCAGCGCAGGCTCTCCATAATCGTGATGCGCCCCATCTCGCCCAGTTCCGGATAGTCGTTGAGAACCTCCGGAAGCCGGTAAAATGGCACCTTGCTGGCAAGGTGATGGACGTGATGGATGCCGATGTTGCCCGTTATCCAGCGAAGAACCGGTGGAAGATCGTAATGTGAGGCACCATGGACGGCCGCGTGAGCGAACTGCCATTCCGGTGGCTTTGACCAATGCGTTTCCTCAAACTGATGCTGGACATAAAACAGCCAGACGCCAGCCGCGCCAGCCAAAAGCAGGATCGGAAGGTGAACTGTAAGAAACGGCAGCAGTCCGATCGACCAGATGAGCAGGCCGGCAACCAGTGCGACAGCGGCATTTGTCGCCATTGTCGAAACCCACGGCAGCGCGCCCGATCGCATCATGCCGAACGGAAGCCGCTGTTTGAACAGGAACAGCCATGCCGGACCGATGCCGAACATGACGAGAGGATGCCGATAAAGTCGATATCCCATCCGCCCCAAACGCGACAGCGCTCGGTATTCGAGGATGGTCAATGTGGTGATGTCGCCGACGCCCCGCTCGTCGAGATTACCGGCAGAGGCATGATGCTCGGCATGGGCGCGCCGCCAGTAGTCATAGGGGGTGAGCGTCAGAATGCCGATCGCTCGGCCCGTCCAGTCATCGAACCGGCGGTGTCCGAAAAACGAGCCATGCCCGCAATCGTGCTGGATGATGAACAGGCGAAGAAGAAAGCCGGCAGCCGGGATGACCAGAAGCAGGCCGATCCAGTATCCATAGTGCACAGCGGCCCAGGCCGATATCCAGAACACCACGAACGGTATAGCGGTCACAGCCAGTTCGAAGAGGCTACGGCCTTTCCGCGGCTGGCGATACCTGGCGAGGATTTTCAGCCATGCTTTCTCCGCATTGCCAGACTGTGCTTTGAAAGCGGGGGTAGCGGTCGTCAATCTGAAATTTCCTCTTGGTGCCGGTAGGCTGTTGTTGCAGACGACTGGACGCGAACAATGTCAGGAGCGTGTTCACGTCCTTATTTGACGCCGATGGAATAAAGTAGGGGTGAGCCGTATCACAGATGGTCACGCCGAGGCCGCGGAAATAGCTTAGGGAGGCAGAAAAAAGGGCCAGGCGATTGCCTGACCCACTTATCACTTACGCCGACCGCTGTCAGCGAGATGCTTTATACAGTTTCGCAGCGATTTCCATCATCTCTTCAGGCGCGTAATCCGGCGTGAATGCCGAGGGAACACCGGTCAGCTGCTGAATCTTGCCGCCGTCAGGCATACCTTCAATCACCTCGAGTTCGCCGGCCGGATCATCCGGCAGAGCCATCTCGCCCTGTCCCCAGATTCCGGCGATGTCTTTGTAGTCATCGGGGCTGAAGGTGTAGAGCCGACGATGCGAGCCCTCGTCGAGATATTTCTGACACTCGGGAATGTTTCCAAGCGGAATGTTCGGCGTAGGCAGCATCTTCTCGATCTCCACGCCCGTCAGGTTCTTGATCGCCAGAGCGTAGGCATGGGCGTGAACCGAACCGCGCACCAAGAGATAACCGCAAACCTCCCGACCGGTCGGATCCGTCAAGGTCTCGTAGACACGCAGCTTGTGCAGCCGCGCACCGCATTCGAGGTGGAAATTGTGGAGGAGATCGACGATGACGTTGCCCGTCGTGGTCACGAAATCCATGTTCCAAGACGCGCCATTGCTGTTCATAGGCATGGCGCCGCCGGCATTGGATGAGAAGGCGCCGGCAAGCCGAATGTCCTTCATCGCCTCATAGGGTGCTCCGGAAATGTCGCCACCGTCCTCTTCGTCAGCTCCGACGAGGTCTGGACCGTTGTTCAGCATCGCAACACCGTTGCTGACCAGTTCGACATGGCCGAGTTCTTCAGCTGTGATGGCAGCAACCAGGCTGTAAAACGGCTTCAGCTTCGACTTGCTGCGAAAGTTGAAGCTCTGAAACAAATAGTTGTTGAGCGTGGACATTTCGCCGTATTTTCCGCCCAGCAGTTCCTGGAGGGCCGCGCCGGCATTGGGGTCTGCTCTCAAAGGAGCTGGCAGCTCTATCTGCAGCTTATCGACACGTAAAAACATATGACCGGTTCCATCATGTTAGGGGATGTTCTCAGCGACAACTGCCAAAACAACCGGTCGTTCCTGTTTTTCTTTCTTAGAACCTATTAAAAATGACGTAGGTTCAAAAAATTTCGAGAAAATATGTAATGATTACCAGTAAAGATCTATGCCTCAATTCAATCAAAACTACCTTTGGCCAAGATGATGGTGGGCTGATTCACACCGCGGCGGACCGGCTCTGCTGGGCCCGATAGCCAAGATTCGCGGATATTTTTTCCGCAGCCGACAGCAGTTGGCGGACCTGCTCATTCGACGGTGTGCTGGCGATAAATTGTACCGAGTCAGTCAGGGCGATCGCGCCGACATAACCGCCCAGCGCGTCGAAGATAGGCGCGGCAAGCGCGTTCAGCCCGACCATCGCTTCATTCGGCGCCACGGCCCAGCGGCGTTTGCGGGTGATCTCGATTTCATCGCGCATCTGTTCTGGGTCGGTGATTGTGTAGGGAGTACTCATTTCAAGACCCGCCGAGGTCAGTTGCGGCAAAAGCATCTGGTCGCCGAAGGCCAGGGTGACCTTCCCTTGCGCGCTGGAATGGTACTGCAGGATGGAACCCGGCTTGACCGCAATTTCGATGTTGGAACGGCTCGGCATCAGCAAGAGAATGCGCATGCCTTCGCGCTCGGGCTGGCTTATCGCCACGGCATGACCGAGGCTGTCGCGCAGTTCGCGCGCGGTATGGCGGGCGGCGGAGGCCAATTCGAAACTCTCGCTGACCGCCTGCCCCAGCGCCATCAGCCGGGCGCTGACATTGTAGCGCTCAGTGTCTTCGTTTCGAACCAGATAACCAGCGCTAACCAGTGTCTGAATATGTCGATGGATACGGCTCTTCGTCGTGCCGAACACGCGCGATAGTTCCGAAATGCCGACGGAGGCCTGATGCTGCGCAATATATTCCAAAATATTCAGCGCGAACTCGACCGCCTGGATACTGGTCCCTTTCGACTTATCGTCCACAGATCGTTTACCCACTGTTCAAAGCTTGCGATGCCCTGTGTGTTGACCGTATCGCGAAGCCAAAGACTAGTTTTGATTCGGTATAGGGTAATCCGCTGCATTTAGCACCCAATTCGGCTGCTTTGAGAAATCCATGCGCGGCGGCGAGAAAATATCGACCAACTGGTTGAGCCCAGCATCCATGCCGCGCGACGTGTGGATAGCGGGCGGCGGAATGACTGTGAGCGACGGCGAGCCGCACAGCGCATGCTCGTCCTCGCGCCAGACGCTCAGATCTGTCGTCCACGGCCAGCGGAGATGATGGGTGAAGGAGCCGTCGAGCGACAGCGAGCCCTGCTCGAAATCATCATGGTGATGTGGCGAAAGCTTGGTGGTGTCGCGCGGTCCCATCTGGGGATCAAGGAAGTTCACCATCAGAGTGGTGCAGCGGAAAATGCGACCAAAGCGCCCAGGTTCCGGCGGCACGTCGAGGCTATAGGCACGGATTTTGTAGCCGCCAACGGGTTCGGGCCAGGCCTGGAACGGTGGAATGTTCGGATGCGCCTCAGCGTAGGATTCGACGTTCGAGCATAGCGCACAAAGGTCGGCGGAGGCGGTGGAGAAAATGCGCACGACACGGCCGCCTTGCTCGACGTTGATGCTGCTATCTCCCGGGGGGACGATCACGAGAGTGTATCCCTCGACAGTCTCCGTCTGGCCGTTGGCGCTGACCGTTACCGGTGTCTCCCGATCGGGAACGAGAAGGACATACTCATCGACCTGCCCCACGCGCTCGAGAACCGCGCCGGCTTCCGCGTCAGTATAGGCGACGAGAAAATTCTGTCCGCGCGTGAGCCAAGTTCTTTCACCCGACTTAGAAAGCTGAGGCTGCATTTCGTAAAACAGGCCGAAGTCCGCCCCTGCGAATGTACTCGCCGTGGATTTCGAGGCTGCTGCCAGCGTGGCTCTCGGATCGCTCTTGTCGTACATGCTTGTCCTCCGCGCATGACAAAAATGTTGTAATCGTTCCTTTCTACAGAACGACATCACCGTTGTTGAACATCAATCGGTATTGGGATGTCAAGCGCTCCTCCTGCAAGAAATGTATTGCAGGAGGATCAGCCGAGCGCTTGACAAAAATAAATCGCCATGCGCTATTCATAGGAACAGCGTTCTGCACTACGAAACGGAGGAGTCGTTAATGCATACCCGCCGCCAAGTTCTTGCCATGTCTGGCGCAGTGGCAGCCACACTCGCAATGCCGAGCATCGCGCGTGCCGCCCCCATCAAAATGATCCTTGCACATGCCACAGCCGAGGTTCACCCCGGCCACATTGCGGCTGTGGAGTTCAAGAAGGCGCTTGAGGCACTTTTGCCTGGCGCAACGGACGTCCAGATCTTCTCCAACAGGCAGCTCGGCGACGACAAGCAGAACCTGGAGTCGGCTATTTCCGGCACCATCCAGCTTGCGCTTGCCAGCGGCGTTCTGTTCCCATTGGTGACCGGCCGTGACTCACTCAATGCCTATCAGTTGCCATTCCTGATCCGGGACTACGACCACATGACCAAGATGGCGACGAGTGAAGTCGGGCAGAAGCTGCTTGACGATCTTGAGCCTGCCGGCATCGTCGGCCTTACAACGGTCGACATCGGCCAGCGGCATTTCCTGTCGACCAAACGCGACGTCCGCACGGTCGCCGACTTCGCCGGCCTGAAAACCCGCATCGTTCCGGTGCCCCTGCACAAAGAGATTTGGGAAACGGTCGGCACCTCACCGGTTGGCCTGCCTTATGGCGAAGTCTATGGCGCGATGGAGACCGGCGTCCTCGACGCGGTGGAAATCAACGTCTCGTCGATCGTCGGCGAAAACCTGTGGGAAGTCGGCAAGAAGCTGACGCTGACGGGGCATTACCCCTGGCACACGATCATCTGCGCCAACAAAGCGTTCTTCGACGGCGTGCCCGCCGAAATCCAGCAGGCGATGAAGCAGGCTGGCAAGAACTGCATTCAGCCTACGATGGACTACACCAAGAACCAGGACCTCACCGGCCGTGAAGACCTCAAGGCCAAGGGCGTGGAAATCCACGGCCTCGAGGACTTGACCTCAATGCGTGAAAAGGTGGCGCCGATCGTCAGCCAGTGGAGCGAAAAGTCGCCGCTGATCGCCGAATTCGTCAAGGTCGCCCAGACTCCAGCCTGATCCGCGTCGCAAGCTTGCCCGCTCTGCAAGGAGGCACGGCGGGCAAGCATTTCAAGCATCATGGAGGAGACGCCGATGGAGGCGACCGCCACTGCGGCTGGGCCAAGCCGCAATCCCCTGTTCCATTTCTATGCCAATGCGATCAAATTCATCGCCGGCAGCTCGATGCTGGTGATCGTGGTAATTATGATCGTGCAGGTCGCAGCGCGTTATCTGTTCAACGCGTCGCTGATATGGGCAGAGGAACTCTGCCGCTACATCCTGATCTGGCAGACTTTTCTGCTCATCGGCTTTGCCTACCATCAGGGCGAGTTGGTGGCGCTCGATATGCTCGGAAAGCGGGTAAACCCCTACGTCAAGCTGCTGATTCGCTTCATCGTGTCAGCGCCAGTCTGCGTCTTTCTCTATTTCATCATCGTATCCGGTTGGAACAATGCCGTCCGCTTCACCGGTCAGAGCATTCCGGCGGTCGATTTCATCTGGACATCGCTGACCGGCGCTCCCGCCGGTCTGCCGGTGTTCTGGGTCTATGTCGCCGTTCCGGTCGGCTGTTCGGTACTCCTCATCCATTTCGTCGTCAGGTTTGCGCTGGACGCCTATCGCGTCGCGACGGGCCAGGACACGCACGATCAACCGGCTCCGCAAGAGGAGATTCTGCCGCTATGATCGGCTTTCTCGGTATCTTTCTCTTCTTTCTCATCCTCGGGATACCAATCTCGCTGGCGCTCGGCACGGGCGGCCTGATCTATCTCTACCTCACGGGCAACGGTGCGCTGGTCATGGCACTGCCGCAGCGCATGCTTGCCGGCGTCGACCAGTTCGTGCTGTTGACGATACCGCTGTTCCTCTTGGCCGGCAGCCTCATGAATTTGGGCGGCCTGAGCGGACGCATGATCGGCTTCGCCAATGCGCTGGTCGGTCATTTCCGCGGCGGCCTGTCGCTGGTCACCGTGCTTGCCAGCACGCTGTTCGCAGGCATTTCGGGAAGTGCTATCGCCCAGGCTTCGGCCATTGGCAGCTTCATGATCCCCGCCATGGCCAAGCAGGGCATTCCAGCCGCCTATGGCGCAGCACTCGTCGCCATGAGCGCGGTGATCGACCCGCTCATTCCGCCCAGCATCACCATGATCATTTTCGGCGTGTTGTCCGGCGCATCCATCGCGCAAATGTTCATCGCCGGCGTCATACCCGGCATCCTTCTGGCGCTGGGCCTGCTGGGCTATGCCTGGTTGAAGGCTGCGCGCAACGATTACCCGCGCATGCCGCGCGTGCCGTGGAACGAGCGTGGCAAAGCGCTCGTCGCGGCCATCCCAGCACTTATGCTGCCTGTCATCATCGTCGGCGGCGTGAAGTTCGGCATCTTCACCGTGACCGAGTCCGCGGCGGTGGCCGTCGGCTACGCATTCCTCGTCGGCGCCATGCACCGCGAACTGTCCATGGCGAAGCTTTGGCAGGCGCTCTACACCACCGCCATCGCCACATCCGGCCTGTTGTTCATCCTGGCCATGGCCAGCATCGTCGCCTTCGCCCTGACCATCGAACAGGTCCCGACCAAATTTGCCGATACGCTCCTGAGCATCAGCGACAACAAGCTGGTCGTGCTTTTGATGATCAACATCATGCTGCTGATCCTTGGCAAGTTCCTCGAGCCGATCTCGGTGATGATCGTCACCATGCCGATCCTGCTCAAGGTCGCAGACATGATCGACATGGACCTCGTCCAGTTCGGCGTGATGGTCACTCTCAACGTCGTCATCGGCATGGTGACCCCGCCGGTAGGCGTCTGCCTGTTCGTGGTTTGCGCCATATCCGGCCAGTCGCTCGGAGCGGTCTCCAGAGAGGTCTTGCCGATGTTCCTGATCTGCCTGGCTTTGCTGGCGCTGATCGCCCTGGTTCCGGCGGTGACGCTTTGGCTGCCGCATCTGATGATGCCCGCCCCGTAAAAGCACCGGCCGAACTTTCAAAGGATGCACATTATGACAAAGACAGAAGACAAGACCGGATTTCGCCAGCGTTTCAGAAGCGGCGACCATCTGGTGGGCACATTCGTCAAGACGCCCGTCACCCATGTGATCGAGATCATCGGCGCTGTCGGCTTCGACTTCGTCGTCATCGACGAGGAACACGCACCCTGGGACCGGGTTACCATCGATGCCGCGTTGCTGGCAGCGCGCGCATCGGGGACGGCGGGCATCGTTCGCGTCGCAGAACCCACACCGTCAAAAATCCTGTCGGTGCTGGACGACGGTGCCGCCGGCGTACTGGTCCCGCATGTCTATTCGGCCAAGAAAGCCCAGGAAATTGCCGCCGCCTGCCGCTATCGCGGCGGAAAGCGTGGCTTTTCCAACACTACCCGCGCCGGTGGTTACGGTGCTGTCGGCCTTTGGGACCATGTTGCGGCGGGGGATGAAAACGTCACCCTGATCGGCATGATCGAGGATCCCGAAGCGCTCGATGAAATCGATGCCATCGTGGCCACGGAAGGGCTCGACGGCGTCTTCATCGGCCGAGGCGACCTGACGGTGGCCATGGGCGCGGCAAGCACCGACGCTCCTGAAATCAAAAATGCCTGTACCCGCATCATCGCGGCCGCCAGGAATGCCGGCAAGCCGGTAGCCGTCATGGTCGGCACGGCGGAGGAAGCCGCGCGCTTCCGGGAGATGGGCGCCAGCGCCTTTATCGTCTCGTCCGACCAGACCTTCATGCGGCAAGCAGCAATGCGCGCCTTTGCGGATGTCGCGGCAGTCGGCCGCAGCTAATCCGCTCTCGAACACCAGGAAAAGGATCGCCTCAATGGCTGACGCCAACACCACCTATCCGACCATCGTCCCGCTGGAGCCGATGGACCCTGCCCGCGCTGCCGAAGTCGCCAGGCTTCTCGTCGGCGCGGTCGATCTCCACTGTCATTCCGGCCCAGCCGCCATGCCGCGCATTCTCGGCCATACGCAAGCGTTCCAGGAAGCTGAGGACGCCGGTTTCAAAGCGCTGCTTTACAAGGACCACTACTATGTCGGCATGCCGCACTGCGCTGTTCTGAAGGACATCTATCCGGACTCGAAGGTCGAGTTGTTCTCGGGCGTGGCGCTCAACAACGCCTCGGGCGGCATCAATCCGCACGCTGTCGATCACGCGATCAAGCTCGGCGGCAAAATCGTCTGGATGCCGACTTTTGCGGCAAGCAACCATATCCAGGCCTATGCGGCCAAGAGCTTTCCGAAAACCGCGAAGCCGATGCTGCCGCCCATCCCGCTGACGGTGCTCGACGCCAACGGCGAACTGATCGACGAGGCCAAGCAGATCTGCGACCTTATCGCGGAAGCCGACATCATTCTGGCCGGGGGCCATCTTCATGTCAGCGAATTGTTCGTCCTGTTCGAAGAAGCCAAAAAACGCGGCGTCAAGAAAATGATGGTCAACCACCCGACCTACATCATTGGCTGCTCGGACGACGACATCCGCTCGCTCGTTGGCCTCGGCGCTTATATGGAACACTCGATCTGCATGTTCGTGCCAAGCCGCGCCAAGCAGCACGAGCCGAGCGACCTGGTGCATCTGATGGAAGTCGCCGGTGCCGACCGCACCATTCTTGGCTCCGATCTCGGACTGACGCAGGCGCCGAAGCCCGTCGACGGGTTCCGCATGATCGTGTCTAATCTGCTCGACCTGCAGGTTTCGGAGGAGGATATCCGCAAGATCACCTCCGCCAATGCGGCCCGCCTGCTCGATCTCGCAGCCTGACCTCGAATAGGAGTAGCCGTTATGGCAGCCCGGAAAGTCATCATTACCTGTGCAATTACGGGTTCGATCCACACGCCCTCCATGTCCCCGCATCTGCCAGTGACAGCCGAGGACATCGCCGAAGCCGCCATCGGCGCGGCGGAAGCAGGTGCTGCGATCGTCCATCTTCATGCCCGGAACCCCGAAAACGGGCTGCCTGACCAGTCGGTCGAGCGCTTCGCGCCGTTTCTCAGGGTGATCAAGCAGCGGTCGGATTGCGTGGTGAACATCACCACCGGCGGCGCTGCGACCATGACGATCGAGGAGCGGTTGAAGCCGGTCGCCACGTTCAAGCCGGAGGTCGCCTCGCTCAATATGGGGTCGATGAATTTCGGCCTGTTTCCGATGCTGGACCGTTTCAAAAACCTTAAGCACGCGTGGGAACGAGATTATCTCGAAGGTTCGCGCGATCGTATCTTCAAGAACACCTTTGCCGACATCGAAAAAATCCTGACCACTTGCGCAGAGAACGGTACGCGCTTTGAGATCGAGTGCTACGATATCGGGCACCTCTACACGCTGGCGCATTTTGTTGAGCGCGGTTTGGTCAAGCCGCCGTTCTTCGTCCAGAGTGTGTTCGGCATTCTCGGCGGCATCGGCACGCATCCCGAAGACGTCATGCACATGAAGCGAACGGCGGACCGTCTCTTCGGCGACTCCTACCGTTGGTCGGTGCTGGGTGCCGGCCGCCACCAAATGCCGATTGCCACGCAGGCAGCTGCCATGGGCGGAAATGTCCGCGTCGGGCTGGAAGATTCGATCTGGAACGGGCCGGGCAAGCTCGCAACATCCAACGCCGAGCAGGTGACGCGCGTGCGCGGCATCATTGAGGGCCTGGGCCTAGAAGTCGCCACCCCCGCGGAAGCCCGCGACATCCTGCAACTCAAGGGCGGTGACAGGGTCGAGTTCTGATCCCGCCGCGAGGTTTTCCTTTGAACGTACTGATCGTCTACGCCCATCCCGAGCCGACCTCTTTCAACGCAGCCCTTGCAAACCATAGCGCGGAAGCCCTGCGCGCCGATGGGCACGAGGTCGTGATTTCGGATCTTTATGCAGATGACTTCAACCCGGTGGCGGGTCGTCATGACTTCTCCACCGTCGCAGACCCCGACCGGTTTCACTACCAGAGCGAACAGGCTCTGGCCGCCAGCAAAGGGTCGTTCTCCGACGAGATCAGGCGCGAGCAGGAGCGGGTCTTGGCCGCGGACCTTCTGGTTCTGCAGTTCCCGCTGTGGTGGGGCGGTCCGCCGGCCATCCTCAAGGGCTGGTTCGAGCGGGTTCTGGCCTATGGTTTCGGCTATGTTGACGGCGCGCGCTTCGACACCGGCCTGTTCAAGGGACGCCGCGCGCTTCTCTCGGTAACGACAGGTGGGACCACGGCGCGCTTCGGTCCCGAAGGCGTCTATGGCGAAGTCGACCGCGTCCTATGGCAGACCCAACGGCTGACGCTGCAATATATGGGCTACACGGTCGAGGAACCGTTCATCGCCTACGGCACGCCGCGTATCGGCGACGAAGGCCGCAAGGGCTATCTCGACAACCTTGCCTCCCGTCTTCTCGATATTGCCAGCAAGCCGGTCGACCGCGGCATCCGGCCTACTGACCCCTTGGCACTGGTTTCGGAGAATGCTTGGGCAAAGCAGGGGTGAACTTCCGACTTCTATCTCGGGGCTGTGACCTGACGGGACCGACTACAGCTTGCAAATATTCATGCCCGAAACCGGCGTGGCCGATTTGCAAAGACAGCCTCATCGACTAGTGAAGTCTAGGTTTCACTTCTTGTCCGGACAGATCGATGCGATATCTCGGTGCTCTCGGCCTCGCCATCGCGACGCTTTCTGTCGCTGCGTGCCAATCCGACGGCGTGCATGTCACGGAAGAAAGGGTCATCGGATCCGAGTCCTGGGGTAGAGGCTCAGATGACGCGCACTGCCGCGCTTGGGGAGCAGCACCTGGAACCGAATCCTATTTTGCCTGCCGCGCCAGACTGGATCGCGACGACGACAGACAGGACCCCTATCGCTCCACACCGCGTGTCGTCCAGATTTCCGACTTCCAGGCCAAGGATGAATGTGAGAGACGCGCCCGCGCCGAGGCCCCCGGCCCCATTCTGGAGCGCGTGAACCAGACGGTTTACGAATCCGGCAACAGCAAGCGGGTTCCGATGGTGTTCAAGGTAGGCCCCGGCGGACAATGGCAATATTCCCACATCGTCAATGTGGAATGCACCTTCACCAACGGCTCCATGAGCAATTTCAGACTCTACTAGTTGCCCGCTCCTTTGCGGCAGCCACAGCCTCTATCCCTTTCGCTACGGAGAAATCTTGGTGAGCATGACGAGTAGAGCGGTCCAGTGGAACACTCGGGCGAAGTTAGCCCTGCCGGCAACCGCTTTCGTGCTGGCCGTGGGATTGCGCCTGGCCGGCTTGCGGCTGCACAGCTTCAGCTTGCCCGTCGAAATCATCTTGTCGGTAGCCGTGGTCGCCTTGGTCTTCACCACGGTCTTTGCCGTGGTCGCCCATGCCGAGACCATTGCCCATCGCGTTGGCGAACCCTATGGCACGCTGGTCCTGACCTTGGCTGTGACGGCAATCGAGGCTTCCGTCATCGTGTCGGTGATGATGCATGGCGAAAACAACAACCCCACGCTGGCACGTGAGTCCGTGTTCTCAACCGTGATGATTGTGTCTTGCGGAATTGTTGGCATTTGCCTGACATTGGGCGGCTGGAGACATCGTCACCAGGATATCAAGCGGCAAGGCACCAACGCGTTTCTGGGCGTATTGATCGCGCTGGCGGTGCTGACCTTGGTGCTCCCCAATTTCACGCTCGATAGTACGGCGTATGGTAACTTTACGCCACTGCAGTTGACCTTTGTCGGCACGATCTCTCTCTTGCTTTACGCGAGCTTCGTGTTCGCACAGATGACACGCCATCGCGACGACTTCATCGAGGACCATCCGCATGCAAGGCACTCCGAGGGCGAGGCGCATCATGGCTCGATGGTCTTGAGTATCTTGCTGCTTTTGCTGGGCCTTGTCGGCATCGTGTTGCTGACGGAGATGGTGGCGGCAGGCATCGAAGAGGCCCTGCATGAATACGAAATCATCCAGACGGACGCCATCGTCGGCGCTTTCATCGCCACCCTCGTCTTGTTGCCGGAGGCTATGTCGGCGATCAAGGCCGCGCGCGGCAACGAGTTGCAGCGCAGCCTGAACATCGCGCTGGGCTCGGCCTGCGCCACAATCGGTCTGACCATTCCGGTGGTAGGCGCGGCAAGCCTTATACTGGGCAACGACCTGACGCTCGGCCTCGGCGCAGGCGATACCGTTCTACTGCTCCTGGCGCTTTCGATCAGCACCGTAAGCTTTTCGACGGGGCGTACGACAGTCCTGACCGGACTGGTACACCTCGTGGTCTTCTTCGCCTTCCTGTTCCTGATCGCCTTTCCCTGATCTGGCGAAGCTACACCAGCGGAGAACGATAATCCCGCCCGCCCCGCCGCAATGCGTGATCACGACGCGCCTCGTCCAGCAGGCCCGGCGTGCTTATCAGTTCCAGTGCGGTTCCGGCCATCGCGGCGGCGGCTCGTACCATTGAACGATGTGCAAGCTGCGATTTGCCTTGCGCAACCGCCTGCCAAGTGTGGCTCGGTGTACCGGCAGCCCATGTCGCCGTCCCGCATTCTACCGTCGGCACGATCCAGCTGACATCACCGACATCGGTCGATCCGGTGCCCTGAGCCATCCGGCCGTCATAGAGGCGCAGGCCAAGATGCACGGGAAGCCTGCCGTCCCCGACAGGCAGCAGCGCATCGGCTTCGAGCAATGCCTTACAATCGGACGCTTGAGACTGATGCAGCGTCGCCCGGATAGCTTCGGCGAAACTGCGCTCCTTATCGCTTATGTCCAATGGCCCGAGCCTCATCATCACGCGATGCATTACCTCGCACAGCACGGCGTTGGGCAGAATATTCGACGCACCGCCCTTGGGCAGGATGTCGACCTCGGTGCCAGTCATCAGGGCAGCACCCCTGGCGACATCGTCGACGCGTGCAACCAGATCGTGCATCTCGTCCAGTTCCGGTGCGCGGATCATGTAGAGCGCTTCCGCCTGAGCCTGCACGACGGCGGGCGCGGACCCACCCGCATCGGTGATCGCATAGTGAATGCGCGCATCGGACGGCATGTGCTCTCGCAGGAAGTTGGTACCGATGTTCATCAGTTCGAGTGCGTCCAGTGCGCTGCGACCCATATGCGGCGCCATGGCTGCATGCGCTGCCCGGCCTTTGAAGCGATAGGAGCGGTTGGAGACGGCGAGTGTCGAGCGCGCGCGTACTCCATTGAAAGCGCCGGGATGCCAACCGATGGCCACGGCGGCATCGTCGAACGCTCCGTCCCGAACCATATAGCCCTTACCCCAGCCGCCCTCTTCCGCCGGACAGCCGTAATATCGCACCCGCGCTTTGAAGCCCGCCTTTTCCAGCACGCGGGCCAATGCGGTCGCTGCCAGCATCGAGGCCGCGCCCAGCAAATTGTGCCCACAGCCATGCCCATTGCCGCCCGGCTCCAACGCGCGAGGCTGAGCAACGCTGGCCTCTTGGCTCAAGCCCGGCAGGGCGTCGAACTCACCAAGAAAGGCGATAATCGGCCCCTCCTCGCCGGCATCGGACGAAAAGGCGGTATCCAGCCCACCAAGCCCACGGCTTATATGGAAACCCTGCGCCTCCATCACCGCGATTTGCGCCACCACGGAGCGATGTTCCTCGAAGCAGAGTTCAGGCGTTTCCCAGATCGCATCGGCAAGACGGATGAAGTCCGGCGCAAGCCGCTCCAGTTCGGTGGCAAGCAGACCGGCTGCGTCGGCCACGGCTCAGCCCTCTCGCTTGATCGGAAGGATCAGGCGCGAACGGTGCTGTGGGTCGTGGTGGATCAGGTTCACGGCCTTGCGCGTGTGGGTGTGGCGGCCGATCGGCTCGCCCGTGTTCGGGTTTGGATCGAAGCGCGGGAACGACGAAGACGATATAAGTAGCCGCAACCGATGCCCCGGCTGGAAGGCATTCGAGGTCGGATAAAGCGTGAAGCGGATGCGGACCACTTCGCCCTCCTGCATCATCACGGGCGCGGCATAACTCTCACGGTAACGCACACGAAACAAGCTGTCGCACAGGTTCATGCGATAGCCTTCCGGCCATGTCTCCGATGAAGGATAGATATCCTGCAGCATGCAGTAGATGTCGGTATCTGGCGCATCCGAAGACAGGAAGATTTCGACTTCGGGGCTGCCCGTCACCTCCGTTTCAGTCTCGAACGGCGCCGTGGTGAACACCAGCACGTCTTCGCGTTCAGCGAGGTCGCCATAAGGCGGCTCGGCGAACATGCCGGCATGGGTCACCTGATCCGCAGCGCCCTGCAGCACGATGCTCTGGCGCAGGCTGATCGGATCGCCGGTGCGCATCATGCGCGGGAACGGCGGAAGGTTCTGCGTCATCGACGAGACGTTGCCGGCAACGGTCGGCATGGGATCCTCGGGATCGTAGAGGAAGCGGCTTGCCGCGGCAGCAGCCGGTTCGGCTGAAGACAGCGAAAGATCGCCATGCAGGAACCAGTCCTGTTCCTCGACACCGGACGGCGGCCATTGCGTGTCGACAGTCCAGTGCCCGCCATGGACCAGCTGGCCGGCGGCGTTGCGGCTGCCATCCCCGCCCATGCGGAAATAGCGGATCTTCGGCTGGTCGACCCAAGCGGTCTCGTCGCCCTTCAAGAAACGGTCGAAAAAGCGCAGCATCATATATTTGCGGTCTTTCGACAAATTGCCCTTGATCGGGGCTCCCTCGCCGAGGTCGACCTGGCCGATCATGCGGTTGTCGAAGTTCGGTCCACCATGCACCCCGCCGCCCATCAGCAGATATTGGTGGGAGGCGCGGGGCTCCATCGCCAGATAGTTCTCGATCGAGGACCGCGCATAACTGTCGTACCACGCGCCGGCATAGACTGTCGGAACGTCCGCCGACTGGTCGCGATACGGCTCGAAGTTGCGGCTCGGGTTCTGCCAAAATGGACCGTCATCGGCATTGCGGTAGAGGTCGAGCGCCCATTTCTCCCACTTCGGCAAGGGCGACAGCGGGCTGTTGCCCTCGCTCCATGGCAGGCGGCGGAACCAGTCGTACATCTTCTCTGCATTGCGCACCATGGCAGTCTGGATCGCGGGATCGGCGTGAGCTTCCTGGGCATGAATGCCATTGGTGACGGCCCAGGCGAGCCAGCGCAGTTCCAGCGCGCCGTGATGCCGCAACGCCGTCTTAAGACCGTTGGAGCCGCCCTGGTTGATCCACATCGCCTTGAGATGCGGCGGCCGAAGGAGGGCCGTGGCATTCTGGTTCCAGGCACGCAGCGATGAACCTTGCGTGCCGATCATGCCGTTGCAATACGGCCTTGTGGCCAGCCATTCGATGACGTCGTAGCCGTCTTCGCCGTCTTGATCGAGCAGGACGAAATCGCCCTCCGATTCATACCGACCGCGCGAATCCTGCACCGCATAGAGATAGCCGCGCTTGGCGAAATACTCGCCATTGCCGGCCTGCCCCGAAGGCCCCTTGCCTGAGCGCGTATCGTAGGGCGAGCGCGTCATCACGGCCGGGAACGGGCCGGGCAGCGGCTCGCCGTCCTTTGCCGGCCGGTAAATGTCCACCGACAGCTTCACCCCGTCACGCGCCACCACCTTGACGGAGCGCGATATCACCACGTCGTGAAACTGTTCGTCCTTTTGCTCGGCCATGGCAGTCTCCTTCATGCTTTGGTTTGGGTCAGGGCCCGAAACACGTCGAACTCCTGCTGACGCAGAAGGCGGCGCTGGATCTTGCCAACCGGGTTCTTGGGCAGCTCTGTCACGAACTCGATGCGGCGGGGATATTTATAAGGTGCTGTCAGGCGCTTGACGAAATCCTGCAGCTCTTTTGCCAGACTGTCCGTGCCCTGGTGGCCGTCATGGAGAACGACGAAGGCCTTCACCACCTCGCCGCGCTCGCTGTCCGGTGTGGGCACCGCCGCCGCCTCGCGAACAAGCGGATGCTCCACCAGCGCGTTCTCGACTTCCTGCGGCCCGATGCGGTAGCCCGCCGAGTTGATGACGTCGTCGGCCCTGCCCTCGTAGTAGAGATAGCCGTCTTCATCAGCCCGCGCATTGTCCCCGGTCAGGAAATAGGCCTGCCCGCCCACCGTCGTCATCGTCGATGCCGTGCGCTCCGGATCCTGCCAATAGCCCAGCATCAGATGCGGGCTCGGCAGGCGCAAGGCGATCTGCCCTGTCTCGCCGGGAACGGCTAGAACACCTTCGGTCGTGATCAGATCCAGCGTCACGCCCGGCAAGGCGCGCCCCATCGCCCCCGGACGAACCTCCGTATCGCGATAATTGGCGACCAGCATCAGCGTTTCGGTGAGCCCGTAGGCCTCAAGAACCGGACGGCCGGTCATGGCCTTCCAGCTTTCCAGAACTGGAGGATTCAGGCTTTCGCCCGCCGAGACCGTCAGCCGCAACGACGGCACAGGATTTGCGCCGAGATTGAGGGCTACAAGCCGGCGAAGCTCGGTCGCAGCCGCGCAATAGACCGTCACACCATAGCGCGCGATCAGTTCGAGCCGATAGTCGGCGTCGAAGGGGCCGTCATAGAACAGCACCGTCGAACCACGGCTCCACGGTCCGAACAGGATCGACGTTCCGGCCTTCGACCAGCCGGTATCGGCGGTGCAGAACATCACATCGTCAGGCCCAAGATCGAGCCAGTGCTCGGCCGAGCCCCGCCAGGCAAAAAGCGCGCGCGCCGCATGGGTGACGCCCTTGGGCAGGCCGGTCGAGCCGGAGGTATAGAAAATGAGCGCCGGGTTTTCCGCTTGAACAATGGCCGGCTCAAAACCGGTCGCGTCTTCGGCAAGCAAAGCCCCCAGCGGCTGCCAGGCTTCCGGTGCCGATGTTTCGTCACTGCTATCGCCGGGGAGCGACAACGGATCGACCGATATCCGCAAAACATCGGGCCGAGACGAGGCGAACTTGGCGATTTCTGCTGAGGTGGTGATGACTGCACGTGCGCCGGAATTGCTCAGCCGATAGTCGATATCCTTGGCGGTCAGCATGGTGACGCAGGGTATTGCGATCGCGCCGAGCTTCAGCACAGCGACCATGGCCAGTTGCCAGGCCGGGATGCGCGGCAGCATGATCAGCACTCTGTCGCCTCTGCCTACGCCACGCCGGGACAATGCGGCAGCCAGTCGGTCGGTCAATCCAGCGATTTCGGCAAAGCTATAGCTGCGCTCCAGCCCGGCGGCATTGCACCAGATGAGAGCGGGGGCGGCAGCGTTGCGAGCAGCATTAGCCGCCCAGGCATCGACGACATCGGTGCCGAAGTTGAAGGTTTCCGGCGGGTCCAGGCGATAGCTGTCCCGCAGGCTCTGATATCTGTCCATGGTCGTGTCCAAAACGGGATGCATCACGTCAGCGGCAGCGCGTTCAGGAATGCGCGGGTCTTTTCGGCCAGAAGGTCGGGCTGATCGCCCCAGATGGTGTGGTTGCTGTTCTGAATCACCTCAAGTCGGGCATTGGGGAAGGCGCGCACCAAATCCTGCGCCTGATTGCCGGAGAGCACGTTGGACCGGTCGGCATTGAGGATGAACACCTGTGCCGTGATCGCCTTGATGTCGGCGGACTGGTCCATCGACAGATTGAGAAACACCTTGGTGATCGCGCCGAGGTCGTAGGCCCAGCTCCAACTGCCATCGGCCTCTTCGCGGAAGTCGCCCTGCATGGCGAGCCGGTGCAATTCCGGGCTAAGCCCCGAGCGCTGCGGCAGGGCCATCGCATAGGCTTCCGCTTCCGCGCGGGCCGGATAGTTGCGCTGGCGTGTATGATGGGAGCGCAGATATTTGACGATCTCGGTATCGGAGACGAAGAAGCTGGGGTCGGAGAGGATCAAGCCGGCGACACGGCCGGGATTGGCAGCCGCGAAAGACACCGCGACCTGATTCCCGACCGAACTGCCGATGAGCGTGATAGCGGTCAGTTCCAGCGTCTCGGCCAGCTTAGCGATGTCTCCCGCCAATTCGGCAATCGTGTAGGTGGTGTTGGGACGGTCGGACGCGCCGTGACCGCGCATATCGACGGCGATGACCCGGGCTTCGTCCTTGAGGCTGGCGGCGAGATGACCCCAGGCGTGCGCAGTCATCGAGGTGCCATGCAGGCAGATAACCACCGGACCAGTGCCGCCATTGTCGAGGTAGCGAATTTTCACGCCGTCGAGGTCGACGGTATGCGAGGTCCAGTTCGGGTCGATGGTGGTGGCAGTCATGGCACTCTCTGCGTAAAATGGGTCAGTGGTCGTTATTGGCGCGGCAGGCTGCCGTCTCGCGGCTACCTGTCATGACCATGCGGTGGGTGAGACTGGCGCAGTCGGGCTGCGCGAGGGGGCACCGGGTGCGGAAGCGGCAGCCGGAGGGTGGATTTCTCGGGCTCGGCACATCGCCCGTCAAAAGCGGAATGGTTTCGATGCGGGCATCCGGATCGACCTTCAACGACGAGGCCAGCAACGCGCGCGTATAAGGGTGTCGGGGCGAAGCAAGCACTTCAGTGGTGCTGCCCGTTTCCATGATGCGGCCGACATACATGACCGCGACACGGTCGGCGAACTGGCCGACCACCGTCAGGTCGTGCGAGATGAACAGGTAGGTCAGATTGTATTCGGCCTGCAAATCCTTGAGCAGGTTGAGGATCTGCGCCTGGACCGACACGTCGAGGGCTGAAGTCGCCTCGTCCAGCACAATCAGTTCCGGCCGCATGGCAAGTGCCCGCGCAATCGCCACCCGCTGTTGCTGTCCGCCGGACAGCTGATGCGGAAATTTGTAAAAGGCGCTCGTGGGCAGCTCGACCTGGGACAACAATTCGCGCACCCGGGCGTCACGCGCGGCTCCGCGCACAATGCCATGAACGTCGAGGCCCTCGCCGATCAGGTCTCCGATCCGCCAGCGAGGGTCGAGCGAGCCCAGCGGATCCTGAAACACCACCTGCACGCGTCGCGCGATTTCGCGCCGGGACATGCCGCCGTCTGCCGTGATGGTGCCTTCGGACACATCCTCAAGGCGCAGCATGGCACGTCCGAGGGTCGACTTTCCGCAACCGGATTCGCCGACCAGAGCCAGCGTTTCACCACGCATCAGGTCGAAACTGACCTGTTCCACCGCCCCGACATGGCCGACGACGCGTTGGAAGAAGCCCCGGCGGATCGGGTAGCGCACCGACACATCGCGCAGCGAAAACAAGGCGCCATCGGGCATTGCGATCTCAGGCGTCATAGGCCGCAAGCTCCTCGGCTCTCAGGCAGCGCAGGATACGGCCGTAGGACGCAGCTTCGAGACGCGGTTCCTCACTGGCGCATTCGGCCACCGCGGCAGGGCAACGCGGATGGAAGCGGCAGCCGGTTGGCATGGTCCCTGCCGAAGGCACCGATCCAGGCAGCGCCTCGATGCGTGCGCCGGGTTGGCCGGTCGGCAAACTTCCCAGCAGCGCCCGCGTATAGGGATGACGCGGGTCGCGGATGATCTCTGTGACGCTTCCGGTCTCGACCACCTCGCCCGCATACATCACAGAGACCCGGTCAGCCATGGCGGCCACCACGCCGAAATCGTGGGTAACGATGATCAGCGCCAGATTGAGCTCGCTCTGCAGTCGGCGGATCAGGTTCAGCACCTGCGCCTGGATCGTCACGTCGAGCGCGGTCGTCGGCTCGTCGGCGATCAGCAGTTCCGGCTCGGAAGCAAGCGCAATGGCAATCATCGCACGCTGCCTCTGCCCGCCGGACAGTTGGTGGGGATAGCGGTCTAGTGCTTCCTCGGGATCGGGCAGGCCGACATGGCGCAGCCATTCCGCGCCCTTGGATCGTAATGCGGTGCCGCCCTTGAGGCCTGTGAGCGACAGCGCCTCGTTGAGCTGTTGCCCAATGGTAAACACCGGGTCGAGCGCCCGCGACGGGTTCTGGAAGATCACCCCGATACGCCGGCCGAAAAGCCCTCGGCGGCGGCGTTCCGTCTCGGGGAGGCGGGAGATTTCCTCACCGTCCAGAACGACGCTGCCGCGGGAAATTGCCCCGCCACGGCCCAGCAGCCCGGTGACGGCAAGAACCGTCACCGACTTGCCCGACCCCGATTCCCCGATCAGTGCAAGCGCTTCGCCGCGCCGTACCGATAAGGAGACGTCCGAGCAGACCTCCATCTCTCCGTACCGCACGGCCAGTGCTTGGACGGCAAGCACCGGTGGCTCGGCAGAGCCTTGACCGTAGGACGGAGCGGACATCGCTGTCATTGGCGTGGCAGAGCCAGGTGTCATTCGCTGACCCACACCTCTGGCAGGCTTGGGAAGCCCTGCGGCAACATCGGGCGCCAGCCGTGAACGCGCGCATGCGCCGGATGGAGAAGCAGCGACGACCAGATCGGCAACGGGTTCTGCACGTTCTTGGCGGTATAGCGCTGGATTTCCCAGATCTTCTGTTGCCGGGCGGCAGGATCGGAGATGCCCTGCTGTTCCTGAATCATGGCCGTCAACTCAGCATCGTCCACGCCCATGTAGTTGCGATTTCCACCCTTGAGGAAGTGGGTGGTGAAATATTCGTCGGCTTCCGAGAACGGGCTCATGACGAGGAATAAACCCTGGTAGGTGCCTTCCTTGGCAAGAGCCTGACCGGCAGCCAGGTCGACCATCTTGAGTTCTGCCTTGACGCCGATCTCGGCCAGATCCTGCTGGATCCATTCGGCTTCGCGGACGAACTCTTCGCCGTAGTTCAAGACGGTCAGCTCAAAGGAGAACCCGTCGGCGAAGCCGGCTTCGGCCAGCAAGGCTTTGGCCTTCTCATGATCGGGCGTGCCATAAAGGGCGATGCGCTCTTCTTCCGGCAAGGTCTGCTTGGACAGGGCCGGGCCGACAACGCCGCCGATGCCGCCGCCACCGCGGACCACGTCGCCCAGCGCCAGCCGGTCTATCGCCAAATTCAGCGCCTGGCGCACGCGCAGATCGGAAAACGGCTTGAACGAAGGGTTCAGGTAGAGTTCCGTCTGCGTGTTCGCGATGGTCTTGATTTCCTGCAGATCGGGAACCTGCTGCTTGATCGCGGCCATCTGCGTCAGGTTGAGCGGTCCGAACCAGATGTCGATCTGACCAGAGCGGAACGCCATGATGCGGGCATTGAGGTCCTTGAGCGGCAGGATTTCGACTTCATCGAGGTAGGGCAACTGCTTGCCATCCGCGCTCTTGCCGAAATAGGTGGGATTTTTCTTGTAGTGGGTCGCGACGCCCGCCTGATTGTCGGTCAGGAGCCACGGACCGGTGCCGATGACGACGCTGTTGCGGTCATAGCCGCCGTCAAAGGCCTCTTTGGGCAGTATCCACATGTTCTGGTGCGCAAGGTTCTGGAGGAGAATCACGTTCGGGCGCTTCAGCTTGATCACGACCGTATGATCGTCGGGCGCAGTGATGGTGTCGACAGTCGCCAGCAGGCCTTTCTGCACGCCGCTTTCGCGGATTGCCGCATAGGTGGCCAGCACATCCGCCGCGGTGAACGCGCGGCCGGAGACGGGAGCCACGTCCTGCCAGACGACACCCTTACGAAGCTTGAACGTGTAGGTCAGGCTGTCTGCGGAAATGTCCCAGCTTTCGGCAAGCGCCGGCTTCGGCACGAACTCGCCATAGTCGATATCCGGGCCGGTAGCCCAATCCACCAGCCGGTTCATCGCCAGGCCCAGCCGCGAGTGGACGGCATATTCCGTGCTTGCCAGCGGATCGAAGTTCGGCGCATCGGCGTGAACGTTGATCGTGACCTTGCCGCCGTATTTTGGTGTCTCCTGCGCATGCGCTGCCGGGGTCAGCATGGCGCTGGCGGCAAGAACGGTCAGTGCCCGTCCGTAAGTCGATAATCCTTCAAACATGTTTCAGTCCTTCGTGGATTCTGTTGCGGTGGTCTTCATGCGTATCGAAAAACTAGACATCAGCGTTGTCGTGGATCGAGCACGTCGCGCAGCGCGTCGCCTATCAGGTTGAGGGCCAAGACACTGATGGTCAGCATCAGGCCGGGAAAGATGATCAGCCACGGCGCCATGCCGATAAAACGAGTGCCGTGCGAGAGCATCGTGCCCAAAGACGGATTTGGCGGCGGGGTACCCACCCCGAGGAAGCTGAGCGCGGCTTCCGTCATGATGGCGATGCCGAATGCGAGGGACCCGATCACCAGCATCGTGGGCATCAGGTTGGGCAAGCCATGGGTCAGCATGATGCGCAGCGGCGAAGAACCGATCACTTTCGATGCCAGGATGAAGTCCTGACCGCGTATCTTCATCATCTCCGAGCGGATGATGCGGACGAAGCGCGGGATCTGGGCGAGCGACACTGCGATGATGACGTTCCGCACCGACGGCCCGAGCATCGCTGCAATGAACAGCGACAGCACCAAAGACGGCAGTGTATCCAGCGCTTCCACGATCCGCTGGATGACCATATCGACCAGTCCGCCGAAATAGCCCGAGATCATGCCGATCATGCCGCCCACGACCATGGTGATCACAACCACGGTCAAACCCACGAACAGCGAGATGCGGGTGCCGTAAAGCACGCGGGAAAACACGTCGCGGCCGATATCGTCTGTGCCGAACCAATGCGCCAGCGACGGCGCTTTGAGCACCGCGCGGCGGTCCTGAAACAGCGGATCGTATTGCGTGATCAGCGGGGCGAACAGTGCCATGACCAGCACGATCGTAAGGATTACCAGAGCGAGGCAGCCGACCTCGTCGCGCAGGAGACCGCGCATGATCGCTATGATCCGGCTGCCGCGGCGCGGCCGTTGCGCTTCGTGTGTTGCGTCCGGTGTCGCAGGTGCCAGGCTCATGACCGCGCCTCCCGGATGCGGGGATCGACGATACCGTAGGAGAGATCGACCAGAAGGTTCACGACGATCGTGATGACGCCATAGGTGAGCACCGCTGCCTGCACGACCGGATAGTCGCGGTTCGCCACCGCCTCGAACAGCATGTTGCCGAGGCCGGGAATGTTGAAAATCTGCTCGATGATCACCGTTCCCGACAGGAGATTGCCGAACTGCGTGCCGAGCAAAGTAATTACCGGGATCAGTGCATTCTTCAGCCCGTGGCCGATATAGAGCCGGGAGGAAGGAACGCCCCTCGCTCGCGCGGCGCGGATGAAATCAGCGCCCGTCACTTCGAGCATCGCGGAGCGGGTCAACCGCGACAGCGCAGCGGCTACGCCCAGCGATAGCGCCACGGCCGGGAAAATGACCTGTTGGAAATTGATCGCCGGATTAACCGAAAAACTGCGATAGGGCAGCGGGATATAATAACCGATCATGGCCAGACCGGTCAGCGTCAGCAGGCCCAGCCAAAGCTGTGGAATGGCCAGGAACACCGTCGAGACGATGCGCAGGATCATGTCGCCGGGTGTTCCGCGCCAAAGTGCTGCCGCCACCCCGGCCCCAATGCCAAGCACGGCGCCGACGATGATCGCGACGATCGAAAGCTGCATCGTCGGCACCAGTGCCGTGGCGATCTGGTTGGCGACCGGCCTTCCCGTCCACAGCGACTTGCCGAGATCGCCTGTTATGACACCGGAAGCCCATTCGGTGAACTGCACCAGCAGCGGCTTATCCAAACCGAGTTGCGCGCGCTTTTGAGCGAGCAGTTCGGGCGTCACTGCGCCGGCCTCGGAAAGCTGCTGGTTGACGATATCGCCGGGCACAAAGCGAAACGACACGAACACCAACACGGAGACGGTGATCAGGACGAGAATGCCCAGGACAGCGCGCCGCAGCGCGAAGGTCAACATGGCCGGAACGTCCCCTGCAGAGGCGCCGCCACTGCATCTGCCATGGGCCGGCCAGCGTCGCAGCGGTCGCCAACACCCGACTCAAGATCCCGAAACGTCAGGCAAAGACGGGCGGCACGCCCCGACACCCTCTGGTTTTCCATCAGATGTTCCCCTCGTCGGCCTTGGCTTCGACCGCCGGGCGAGAGACCCGCGCGGGCAAATCCTTTGGCGAGGTCAGCGCCTGGCGCAGCTTTTCCAACGGATCGTGCTCGCGGACGAGGTGAACCTTGGCCTCCCAGGTCCCCAAATGCTGGCACATGCAATGCTCAGCGGCGGAAGCGTTGCCGGAGGCGAGCGCATCCACAACGGCCACATGCTCCTCATAAGAGAGGCGCGCATCGCCGGGCGTCTGATGGCGCATTGTGAACAATGTCGTCAGCACCGTCAGATCGCGTAGTTTGCTGGCAAGCACCTGGTTGCCCAGGCACTGCGCGAGGCAGACATGAAAATCGCCTAGAAGATAGCTGCGGCGCTCGACATCCTCGCTCTCGATCGCCGCCTTCTGTTCCGCCAGGTGAACCCGCAGCCGAGCCAGGGTCCCTGCATCGAGCGTTTCTTTGCGACGGGCAAACGCCCTCAACAGGCCCGTCTCGATAATCTCACGCGCGTCGTAAAGTTCGCGCGCCATCTCTACGTTCACTTCTGGCAGATACCAACCACGCCGAGGGCTGACGATCACGATGCCCCTAGCTGCGAGATCGACCATGGCTTCGCGTACGATGGTTCGGCTGCATTGGAAGAGTGTTGCCAGTTCCTGCTCGCCCAGACGCGCGCCGGGTTTCAGCTTTTGACTGAGCACCGCGTTGATGATGCGGGTGCTTATGCTGGATGCAACGGCCACACGGTTCCCAATCAATCAATCTTGTATGCAAGATATGAATGCAAGAAATCCTTTCACGTGCAAGCGGTTTCTTTTCCCGAGGAAATCTTTCCTCTTTGGCGAGGCAGCGAGATGTCTTGTTTTTTGGAGTGATCTGGGGTGAATCCGACCCTACCCCGGGAGTGCATCATTCCGCAGGTGCGGCAGGTCGGAACCAAGCAGAATCCGGCTCGTTTCTCATCCACATGTTTGAGGAGAAGTATATGTCGGAAACGAAACACCCCAAGCCACCCCAGCCGGAACAAGAACAGAGCCCACCTGGCTTGACCAGGCTGATGGAGCCGGTGCCCGATCACGGCGAGAAGAGCTACAAGGGCAGCGGGAAACTTGAAGGCAAGGTCGCCCTGATCACCGGAGCGGACTCCGGCATTGGACGGGCGGTGGCAATTGCCTACGCGCGTGAAGGCGCCGACATCCTGCTTTCATATCTCAACGAGGATGAAGACGCCAAGGAAACGGCGAAGTGGGTGGAGGAAGCAGGCCGTCGCGTCGTTGTGATGCCCGGCGACATCAAGTCCGAAAGCCATTGCCAAGCCTTGGTCGATGCGGCCGTTAAACAGTTGGGCGGCCTCGATATTCTCGTCAACAATGCAGCTTTCCAGCGAACTTATGCATCCATTGGCGACATAACGGCAGAAGAATGGGATGAGACGTTCCGAACGAACATCTACGCGCCGTTCTACCTGTCAAAAGCGGCAATTCCGGTCATGAAAGCCGGCGCATCCATCATTAACACCACGTCGATCCAGTCCAGACAGCCATCGTCCCACCTACTGGCCTATGCTTCGACAAAGGGTGCTGTCTCGAACTTCACCGCCGGTCTGGCCGAAATGGTTGCGGACAAGGGAATTCGCGTCAACGCCGTGGCTCCCGGCCCGATCTGGACGCCGCTTATTCCGTCAACGATGCCGCCCGAGAAAACCACTTCGTTCGGAAAGCAAACTTTGATAGGGCGCGCAGGACAGCCTGCCGAACTGGCAGGCGCCTATGTGCTGCTCGCCTCGGAGGCAGGGAGTTACATGACCGGCGCTATTATCCCCGTAACTGGCGGCGAGATCATGATCTAGCCACCTGTCTGCCGGCCGTCACCAAGAAACTCCGGCAGGGAATCGACCGCAGTGATGATACCCCGCAATTCGGCCAAGCCTTTCAGCCGTCCGATCAGCGAATATCCGGGGTTGGTCTTCTTGCCGATGTCGTCGGCAAGAAGGTGGCCATGGTCGGGGCGCATCGGGATAACGGCGTCTGCGCGTCCCCCCGCCGAGCGGCGCAGTTCTTCGCGCCTCAAAGTCACGATCAGGTTGACCATATCGACATCCCCGCCCAGATGTTCGCTCTCGTTGAACGACCGGTCGGGCTCGACGCTGACATTGCGCAAATGGACGAAGTTGATGCGCTCGGCAAACTCCTTCGCCATAGCCGACACGTCGTTATCGAGGCGCGAACCGAGCGAGCCGGCACAAAAGGTCATACCATTGGCGAGCGAGTTGGACGCAGCCAGAATGGCGCGAAAATCCTCAGCGGTGGAGACAACGCGCGGCAGACCGAACAGGGAGAAGGGCGGATCGTCGGGATGGATACCGAGCCGCACGCCAACATCCTCCGCCACTGGCGTGATCTCGCGGATGAACTCCACCAGATTGGCCCGCATCTGCTCGGGACCGACCTCGTCGAACATTGCTATGCGGCGCCGGATACCCTCGCGGTCGTAGCTGTCCTCGCCGCCGGGCAACCCGGCGATGATGTTTTTCTCAAGCGTCGCGATATCGCTTTCGGAAAGCCCGGCGAGACGAGAGTGCGCCTTGTCGAGCAGATCGGCGTCGTAGTTTTCTTCCGCGCCCTTCCGCTCGAGCACGAAGGCGTCGTAGGCGACGAACTCCACCATGTCGAAACGAAGCGCGTAGCCGGTCGTCGGCATCCGGTAGAGCAAATCGGTACGTGTCCAGTCCACCACCGGCATGAAGTTGTAGCAGACCATCGGCACCCCGCCGCGCCCGAGATTGGCAAGACTGGTTTTCCAGCTATCGATATACTGCCGATATGGCCCGCTGCGCAGCTTGATCGAGGTGTGGACCGGAATGGATTCACAGACCGACCAGACCAGTCCAGCCTTTTCGATCATCGCCTTGCGTTCGGCGATATCTTCCGGCGTCCAGGCGCGGCCGTCATAGATATGGTGAAGTGCGGTGACGATGCCGGACGCACCCGCCTGGCGCACATGATCGAGGGTGACCGGGTCTTCGGGTCCGAACCAGCGCCAGCTCTGCAACATCGGGTGTTTCCTTTCTCAGATCAGCGTACGCCGAGGCCGGCGGTCAGCCCACCATCGATGCGATAGTCGGAACCGGTAATGAAGCCGGCCTTGTCGGAGGCGAGGAACGCGATCAGTTCCGCTACCTCTTCGGGCTCGCCGATGCGGCCTATGGGATGGGCCGCGCCGAAGCGTTCGAATACGGCGTCGACATCGGCATCCGGCCCGTCGAACGTGCGGGCGGCAAGCTCGAGGATCGGCGTGCGGACGGAGCCGGGACTGACCGAATTGACACGGATGCGGTCGCCGGCGAAGTCCAGCGCCATGGCCCGCGTCAGCGCATGGATTGCGCCCTTGGAAGCGACATAGGCGGCTACGCCGGCCTGGCAGGCATGGCCCTGAACGCTGGACAGGTTGACGATGGCGCCCCCGCCGCGCTTGCGCATCAGCGGCACGCCATAATGGGCAGTGAGATAGATCGAGCCGACATTGACGGCGAGACAATGGGCGAATGTCGCGGGATCTGTGGTCACAGCGTCGCCATAGGGATGCACCGCCGCCGAATTGACGATGATATCGAGCCCGCCGAAGTGGTCGTTCAGATAGGCCACCGCGGCGGCGACTGTTTCCGGCAAGGTGACATCGGCTTCGCGCACAACGATGGACGGGGCGGCGTCAGCAAGTGCTGCGTTGCCCTTCAGGTCGATGCCCAGCGCCATTACCTGTGCCCCGCCTTTCGCGAGACGCAAGGCGGCCGAGCGTGCGATCCCCGTCGTGCCCGTGACCAGCGCCACCTTGGCTGTGAAATCGGACATTCTCTTCTCCTATGACCGACCGTCGGACTGGCGGATCAGGTCTGCGGCTTTTTCGGCAAGGCAATACGTCGCCGCCACCGTATTGGCCGAGACGATGCTGGGCATGATCGAAGCGTCGACGACGCGCAAGCCCTCGACACCATGGACGCGCATATTTGTCGGGTCGACCACAGCGCGCTCGCCCTGCCCCATGGCGCATGTGCCAACCGGATGAAACAGCGTTCCGACCCTCTCGCGGATGAAGGCATCGAGCGCACCGTCGCTGTCGACATCCGGTCCGGGATCGACCTCGACGTCAAGATGCGGCGCGAACGGTGCCTGCGCCACGATCCGGCGGGCGATGCGGATACCCTCGCGCAGCGGTGCCATAGTGCTGTCGCCACGGAAAAAGTTGTAAATGATCGACGGTTTTTCCTCTGGGTTGGCGCTTTTGAGCGTGACCCGGCCGATGCTGCCGGGCCTGAGTTCGCAGGCATGCATCAGAAAACCGTGGCCAGTGAAGCCGGACGCGGCCTGGGTGTTGGCGCGGCCGGTGCAGAAGAACAGTTGGATGTCCGGACGGTCTGAAGCTGGGTCGGTGGACACGAAGCCGCCGCCTTCGCCGGTGGTCGAGGCGAACAACCCACGCTTGCGGAAAATCCAGTTCAGCACATGGCCCACATTGCGCGGCAAAGCCCGCCAGGAGATGCCATAGGGCGCCGTCGATCTGGCGCGGTATTCGATGGTAACATCGAGGTGATCCTGCAGGTTTTCGCCGACACCGGGCAGATCGGCCACCACCGCGATGCCATGGCGCGCCAGGTCACGGCTGTTTCCTATACCCGACAGCATCAGCAGGTGCGGCGAGGCAAACGCGCCCGCCGACAGGATGATCTCGTGTCCTTCGAGCGTTCCGGCCTCACCGTCGCGCCGATAAGCAATGCCCGTTGCCCGCTTGCCGTCGAACAGCACACGCTCGACCTGGGTTTCCGGCAGGATGGTCAGGTTGGGCCTGTTCCGGATCGGGTCGAGATAGGCGCCCTCAGCAGTGACACGCTCGCCACCTTTTTGCGTGAAGGTGTAAAGCCCAACACCGTTTTGCCGCGCGCCGTTGAAGTCTGGATTGAGCGGATAGCCCGCCTGCTGAGCAGCTTGGAGAAAAACCTCCGCCATAGGATTGACGCTGCGCAGCGGCGCAATGTTCAGCGGACCTTCGGTGCCGTGATAGGCAGGGTCGATCTGCTGTTCGAGAGGTGCATTGCCAAAGCGTATATACGCTGAGGACCCCTTTTCAGCCAGGATTTCAAACCGCTCCAGCCTGCGGAAATAGGGCAGGAGATCGTCATAGCCCCAACCGGGATTGCCGAGGTCGCGCCAGTGGTCGAAATCCTCGCGTTGACCGCGAATGAAGATCTGGCCGTTGACATTGGTCGAGCCGCCGGTGCCCTTGCCGCGCGGCAAGGCGATGGAGCGGCCCTGCAGGCCCGGCTCCGGCTCGGACTCGAACCACGACATGAATTTCGGCCCCCCGAGGAAGGCCAACGCCGGCGCCATGAAGGTGACCATGGCGAGCGGAATGCGAACCAGCGCTTTCTTCGCATTCCGGTCACGTCCCGCCTCGACCAGACAGACGCGGATGGCGGGGTCCGCACTCAGTCGGTTGGCGAGCACGCATCCGGCCGGCCCTGCGCCGACGATGATGTAATCGTAGGCGGCCACGATTCAGATGTCCTGGGTCTGCGGCAGGATGACGAGGTCGCGGATGGTGACGTTGGCAGGCCGCGTCAGCATGAACAGGATGGCGTCGGCAACATCCTCGGAGCGAAGTCCCTCGCGCGCCTCGACCTTCTCGGCGATGGCGGCAGGATCGGAATAGCCCCAGAGTTCGTTGAGCACCACGCCCGGCGCAATGGCGCCGACGCGGATGTTGTGTTTCATCACCTGCCGGCGCAGACCGTGGACGAAGGCCTGGATCGCATGTTTGGACGCCGAATAAACCGGTTCCCATTGGATCGCCTGATGCCCCGCCACGGACGATGTGATCAGCACATGGCCGGACTGGCGCTCAATCATGCCGGGAAGCACCGCCCGGACCAGCCGGAAGACGGAACTGACGTTGACGGAAATCAGTTCGTCCCATGCGTCCGGGTCCCCTTCCGCCACGTCGCCGGGAATGTAGAGCCCGGCATTGGGAACAAGGATATCGATACGGCCAAAACGCTGCGTCACGGCGTCCACGATTTCAGCCACTGAACTGGGGTCGGCGAGGTCGGCGGGAAGCACCAGCACCTCGCCGCCGGCGTGCTGCGCAACGGCCTCGAGCCTCTCAGCGGAGCGCCCGACAAGGGCCAGCTTGACGCCTCGCTCGGCAAGCGCCAGCGACACCGCGCGGCCGATGCCCGAGCTCGCGCCGGTCACAACAGCGACCTTTCCTGACAAATCCTGCCCCACCTGTCCTCCTCCGCTGCAGGATCTGAATGTCCCGCTACTATCAGCCTAAGGATTTTCTCTTCGGCTCGTCAACAAAAAAATTATCTCGCGTAAACTTTTGACTTGGTTAGAACATGAGCGCGGCTGCGCCCACGAGACCGGCATTTTCGCCTAGACCTGCCGGCACGACGGGTACATCGCGGAAGGCTGGCATGGCATTGGCTTCGATGCGTGTGCGGATCGCAGTCACCATCAGGCCGAGGCCATTTGCAACCCCGCCCCCCAGCACGACGACGTCGGGGCTGTAGAGATGCAGCAGGCTGGAAATACCGATACCGAGATAATCGGCTTGCTGGGCGACGAGATCGAGAGCGACGGCCTCCCCCGCCCCGGCTGCGGCAAAAACCGCCGCGGGACCGGCATATCCGCTTCGGGCAGCGATCCGCCTAGCAAAAGCAGTGCCCGAAGCATAGGCCTCCCAGCAGCCGCGCGCGCCGCAAGAGCAGCGCTCCCCGTCAGGCGCGATCACCATATGCCCGACATGGCCCGCCATGCCCTTGCGACCGTGCAACAAGCGACCGTCGGTTACGACGCCGCCCCCGACGCCCGTGCTGACGGTGACATAGACGAGATTATCGTGGCCGCGTCCCGCTCCGAAGCGCCACTCGCCATGGGCGGCGGCAACTCCGTCATTCTCCAGCCTGAGCGGCATGCCGAGCGCCTCGGCGATCATCTCGGCAATGGGGATGTCGATGAACTCGGCAAGCGTCGGCACGCCCAGCGCGTAGCCACGTGTGGTATCGAGCGGGCCCGGGCAGCAGACGCCGGCACCGACCAACTGCTCCTGAGAAACGCCGCTTGTAACAATGGCCACAAGGTCGGCGATTTGCGTGACGACCGCTTGCGGTCCCGCCTGCGCCGCCGTCAATGTCTCGTGGCGGGCATGCAGGGCGCCGCTACGGTCGACCAGTGCCGCCCGCACCCGCGTGCCGCCGATATCGATGCCTATGGCGAGCGGCGCGGCCATGTCAGAGCGCGTGCAGCCAGGCCATGCGTTCGGCCAGATCCGGCGCGCCGAACGCCAGCGAGCCCATCACCACAGTCTCCGCGCCGGCCTTGTAGAGCAGCGGAACCGTGTTGTCGCGAATGCCGCCATCGGCAGCCAGCAGGATACGGCGTCCAGACGCGGCGATGAGATCCTTAGCCTCGCCGAGGCGGTCGGTCGCCGTCGGGTCAAGCCCCTGTCCCTTGACGCCAATGGCGGTGCCGAGCAGCGTCAGCGCATCGACGCGGCCTAGATAGGGTTTTGCCTCGGCCACCGGCGTCTCGACGCGCAACACCATGCCCGACAACACGCCGTGTTCGCGGATGCGGGCAAGCCCCTCATCCGCCACGCCGCGGTTCTCGACATGGATCGAGATCAGGTCGGCGCCGGCTTCGGCGAACTGGTCGACCTGAGACAGAACGACCTTGTCGTCGGCCATCAGATGCACATGGATCGGCAGGGCGGAATGCGCGCGCACCTTGGCGACCAGATCGGGGAAGAACAGCAATGCCGGCGCAAAATGACCGTCGGCGACGTCGATATGCAGGATATCGGCATGGGCCGCGATGCGGTCGAGATCGTCGGCGAGCCGGATCAGATCGGCGGACCAGAGCGAGTATTCAGCAAGCAGACGATGGCGTGGCAGGTCGGCAAGCCAGGTGGGGCTAGGCATGGTGCAATTCCTTCAGAAAAGCGCTGAAAGCTGTGTGGATTTCGGAGATATAAGCTGACTTGTCGACGCCTTTCGGCGTGATCTCGTTGAAGCGTGCTCCAGGGATGAGCCTGGAAAGCCGCTCGGCATGCGCCATCGGATGAATGGCGTCGAACCAACTGCCGAGCACCAGCGCCGGCGTGTCGAGTGCGCCCAGATCGACCTCGGATATACCGGGACCGTCGGCCGATATCGCGGTCAAAAGCTCCGCCGTCACGGCAATCGGCTTGCGCGCGAAAAAACCGTCTAGCGAGGCGAGATTGTCAGGCGCCGTTTCGACCAATTGGGCGTAAGTGGGGCTCGTCCGGAATGCTGCAATCGCCTCGCCCACCGGCAGACGTCGCAGCAGCGCACCGACCTCCGCATTGGGCGCCATGTTATGAGGAGCGTTTCCGACCACCCAGGCCGGGCGGACCAGCACAAGACCGTGCACCAGATCTGGGCGCGTGACGGCGAGACGCGTGGCAATTGCCGCTCCCATTGAGATGCCGCCGACGATAGCAGGTGCTACACCGAGCGCTTGGATCAGCGCTGCGATATCGTCAGTGAAGGTCGCGATGCTATAGGGCGCCACGGCCTCGGATGCACCATGGCCCCGGCATTCCAGGCTTATCAGCCGCAGAGCGGGCAGATCGGGCACCGCTTCCGCCACTTGGCGGATGTCTCCGCAAAGCCCGTGCTGGAAGACGACAGGCATACCGTCGCCGCCGCTGTCATAGGCAGCGAGAACGCCGCCATCGCGCCGGAATTCGAGGCGACGGAGCCGTTCGGGTTTCATGCCAAGAGTTCCGAAAGGAAGCGCGCCACGTCGGGCGCCTCGTCCGCTGACAGCCCATGCGTGACCAGATCGCCGTCGAAGCCCACGCGGCGCAGGCATTCCAGATAATGCGCATAGTCCAGCACGCCGGTTCCCGCCGTAACGAAATCGCCATTCGCAGCACGATCCTTTGCATGGCCCATGACGATACGGTCGGCCAGCAAGTCGACGGCGTACGACACCACGCGGCGTTGGTCTTCCAGGGTTGTCACCTCAAAAAGGTTGGCGGGGTCGAGCACTACGGCAAGGGCCGGGCTCCGCAGTTCGTCGATCAGCCGGCGTGCCTTGGCGGCCGAATCCACCACATTCGCCAGCTCCGGCTCAATTCCGAGCCGAACGCTATGCCGCTCCGCGATGCGCACCGCCTTTTCCATCTCCGCCCGCATGTCGGCCCAGGCTTCGGCTGTCGCATTGTCCGGGTGGTGTCGCCATTGATCGTCGGGGTCGCGGGTGCCGGTGCACAGCGTAATCAGCGTCGTGCCCATGGCGCCTGCGGCCGCCGCGATGACCTCGAGACGGCGCAAGCCGTCCGCCCGGACGGACGGATCGGGATGCGCCATGTTGTAGGTGCCGGAGACAGCACAAAGACCGATACCTGCCGCCTGCGCTGCGCTGGCCACAGCCTGAGCCTTCTCCGCCGAAATAACGTCTGGCATGGCCGGCAGGCCCGAACATGCCATGTTGTATTGCGCGGTGGCGAAACCCGCTGCGCGCACCTGCGCCAGAACGTCATTCGGGTTGGTGCCCGGAAAGGTCTTTGCGAAAATGCCAAGCCGCATCAGACCTCTCCCGAAACCGCGTCGAGCCGCACAGGCTTCCCGGTCTTGGCGGATTGGGCGATGGCTACCATGGCCCGCACCGAGGCGATGCCGTCCTCAATGTCGGCGCCCAGCATCGGCCCACCGTCCAGAATGACCTCGGCGAAGCCTTCCAACTGGCGGCGGTAGAAATGCCCATCGGCGCCCAGCACGCGGCGTGAGCCGCCTTCGGCTTCGTGGAAGATGTCGACCTCGCTGGACCGGTAGTACCAGGGGTTATAGGTCTTGCCGAGAACCGACCCGTTCTCACCATAAATCTGGAAACCCTCGTGCCAGTCCATGCGGACGGCGACCGTCAGGTCGAGATGTCCGAGGACACCGTTGGCGAAGGCAACGTCGACAAACCAGCAGCGCATGCCGCCGCGATGGCTGTAGCGCGTTTCCACTTCCACGATGTCGCCGGCGAAGAAGCGCGCCGTATCCACGAGATGGCTGCCATGGGCGAGCATATAATAGCGATCGAGATCGGCCTTGGGGTCGCCCGACGGCTTGCGCGCCTGCTTGCTCGTGACGATGAGAGGCTGCACAGCGTCCGTGGCGGCATAACGGTGGGTGGAATCGCAATACCATGCCTTCAGCGCGACCATGTCGCCCATGCCGTCGCGAATGAAATCGCGCGCGGCTTCCAGGCCGGCGTCGAAGCGCTTCATATGGCCGACTTGCAACACCTTGCCGCTCCTGCGCACCGCCTGCCGCAGGCTCTCCACCGCCTCGACCGATGTGCCCAGCGGCTTCTCGCACAGCACATGCTTGCCGGCTTCCAACGCGCGGATCGCAGCAGGTACATGGAAGGCGTCGGAGGTGGCGACGATAACCGCGTCCAGGTCGGGGTCTGCGAGCATGGCGTCGTAGTCGGCGTAGGTGGTGCGCGGCGCATGCGTCGCCGCCATGCGTTCGCGAAGATCGTCGGCGACATCGCAAATGGCATAGAGCTCGGCATTGCGCGCCTTGGTGCAACTTTCAAAATGCGCCGCCTGGGCAATGGGACCGCAGCCCAGTACCCCTACACGCAACAAATGAGCCTGTTTCTTCGGCATAACACACCAATTAATCTGTTAAGTTTGCAAACGTGGTTTCGTTCTCGACCTCAAGACCTGACCGCGGCTCGATATTTGCCGACCACCGCCCCGACCATGGCGTCAACGATACGGCGGGGTAAAGTGTCGGGCGCTCCCTCGCCGGTCGCCAGACCGCCGGTGAACTGTGCGATGATGCCGGGTTCCGGCCTGCCTTCAGCGATGTTGGCGTAGAGGCTTTTCAATGCCGCTTGAAGCGCCGCGCGCGGCCAGTAATAGCGGACGCGGTCGGACAGCCCATACAGCATCATCGCCTCCTCTCGGGGCCCGGCTGCGATATAGGCACGCCAATCGCGCGGATTAGCCTGCATCTCAGCGCGGATCGTCTCGACGAGCCGCGACGGCTTGGCCGGCCGCAGTTCGGCCTCGATATGCGCCAGGGCCACCACTGCTTGGCGAAACGCGAAGGTCAGTTCAGGCCCGACCTTGAGGATCGGGAAATGTGCGGCCACCAGCCCGGCCAAGCCACCAAGGGACTGATAATCGGTGGAGTGCGCCTCGAAGGCCAGGTCATCGAAATCCAGCGCGGTCGCGCTCAGCGCGCGGGTCGGCTCCGGATCGAAGGCAAAAACCTGATCGTTGCCGAAATCCACGCCCGGCTGCACCACCATCGCGATCACGCGGCCGAAAGCAGCATCGAGATTGTGCGCGGCAAAGGCCTCTCGGTGCAGATCGTAGGTGCGTTTCACTGCTTCTGGTCGGGTGACGGCGAGCGTGTCCAGCACCTCCGTTTCGCCGCCGGGAATGGGCACCTCGGTGCCGATGACGTAGCAGAGATCCTCGCCCCCGGCCGCCTCGGAAATGGCGCAAAGCGCGGCGGCGCGCTCCGCCATGGCGTCTTCGCCCAAAACGCCGTCATCGGCACAGGCCATCGATGCATCGAGATGAATCTTAGTGAAACCAGCCTCGACATAGGCTGCCACCATCGCGCGCGCCTTGTCCATCGCGACATCGGCAGGCTCGCCTTTCCACGGATTGGGACCGAGATGATCGCCGCCCAGTATCAGCCGCGCGGGGTCGACGCCTTCGCGCTGCGCCAGCCCCTCGACGAAAGCGCGAAACGCTTTCGGATCCATGCCGGTATATCCGCCGAACTGGTTGACCTGATTGCAGGTCGCCTCGACCAGGATCGGGTCGGTGTCATTGCGGTAGCTTGCAAAAATCGCCGACAGCGTCTCGGGATGTGCTGTGCAATAGGAGGGAATCCCGCGCCGCTTGCCGGCGCGGTTGTCGGCAACGATCTCGCGCAACAGCTCTGTCATACCAGCGTCTCCAAAAAGGCTTCGACTTCGTCGAGGCTGCTGTTGCCTTCCATCGGTCCGACCTTGCCGACCGCCAGCGCGCCAGCCGCATTGGCGCGCTCCAGAGCTTCGCGGAAACCGAAGCGGCCCGAGGTGATCAATGCCACGAAAGTCGCGCAGAAGCAGTCGCCCGCGCCGGTGGGGTCGACGACCTCGACCGCATGCGCATCGAGCATTTCCATAGCGCCGGCTGGGCCGATGCCCTGGCAGCCTTTTGCACCCTTTTTCAGCACCACATAGCGGGCGCCGGCGGCTTGAAGGCGTGGGGCATAGTCCTCGAAGCGCTCGCCCGGGAAGAGCAGATCGGTATCCTCGATGCTCGGCAGCGCGTAGCTCGCCATCGCCAGGATGCGGCGGACGGTGTCGATATAGGTCGAATCCTCCATCAGTTCGACGCGGATGTTGGGATCGAAGGAAATCGCAACGTCTTTGGCATGCAACGCTACGCAGACTTCGAGCGCTGCCGCCGCCATCGCCGGATTGCCGAGACTGGAGCCCGAAATGTGGAACACGCTCACCCCGGCCTTAAGCAACCCTTCGATAGCCTCAGGCGCAGGGGCAAAACGGGCGGCCGCGGAATGCGCCATGTTGAAGACGAAGTCGCGGCTGCCATCGCTGTTGTAGGCAACAAAGGCCGAACCAGTGGGAATTCCTGGCACCGTCCGGATCATGCCCTGTGACACGCCAACGGATACGAGCCGGTCGCGCAAAACAGTGCCGAACGCATCGTCTCCGACGGCGCCGACGAAAATCGTGCTTGCCCCCATGCGCGCGGCCTGATCAATGAAGATAGCCGGCGCGCCGCTGGGATAAGGCCCTTTGTAAGTCGATGCGCGCTTGTGGCGGCTGTCCTTTTCGGTGCAGACGAACTCTACCAGAAGTTCCCCGAGAGAGCCGATCACACCAGACATTTTTTTGACGCTCCATATTTATTATCGCAGGTAAATTTTATTCTTTTCGCGCTGCAAAGATTATTTGACATTGGCCTGTGCCGATGACAGCTATTGAGACGATTGCCTCTCTGCGACAATTGCGTACCGGAGGCCCGAACGGAAGGTAGGATATGACGCGCAAACGCGTGCGCACGATGGAGGAATTTGCGGCTGCCGTCGGCTTGTCGCGCCCGACTGTGTCGAAATACTTCCAGGATCCGTCTTCGGTGCGCCAGCGTGTGCGGGAAAAGATCGAGGTCGGATTGAAGGACACCGGTTTCAGGCCGAACCTGTTTGCCGTCAACCTCAATCGCCGCCGTTCCAAGATCGTCGGGCTGATCTTTCCGAACTCTATGGACCCGTTCTACATGGGTTGGCGCCGGCAACTCGAAGTCGAGGCGACGTCGGCCGGCTATTTGCCTTTCGTGTTTTCGTCCGACGGTCGCGCGGAATTGGAGGCCGAGGCGTTGGAAACGCTCAGTTCGCTCAACGCCGCCGGCGTGATCATGGTGCCTGTGGGGGGCAACACCGCGCATCGCGAGAAGGTCAAGGCGATCGCCAAGCGCAATCCCATCGTCTTCATCGACGCGCCGTTCGACGCGGAAGAAGCCTTTGTCGGTACCAACAACGCCCAATCCATGGCGCTGATCACCGACTATCTCACCCGGTTCGGCGATCGGCCCTGCTATTTCGACATGCCGGCGGTGAACTCCAACGCCAAGGAGCGCCGCGACGCCTACACCGCTACGATGCTGCGGCGCGGGCTGGAGCCCATTCTGGTGCCGATCCAGAGTTCCACCGTCTGGGATTTCGAGCGCTTCGCATTCGATGAAGCCAGCCGCTTCCTGCGCGAGGGCGGCTTTCCCACCAAGATCATCCTGTGCGGCAACGACCGAGTAGCCTTCGGCCTTCTCGCTGCCCTGCAGCAGGCGGGCAAGAAAGTCGGCATTACTCCCGATTGCGATTTGCGCGTCGCCGGCCACGACAATCAACCCCTGTCCGAATATATCTGGCCGCCGCTTACCACCGTCCAGCAGAACGTCACCGAGATGGGAAGGCTCGCCATGAAACTCCTGCTCTCCCGGCTTGAAGCTCCGGAGGGCGCCAAGGGCCAGCGGCGCGCCGAGCACATACTCGTCAACGCCGATCTGGTGCTGCGTTCGTCCGCTTGAGCGGCGAAAATCAGGTTTCAGCCGCCCACCATGAGCTTGACGACCTCGTCATGCGTGGTCTCGGAAATCTTGCGTTCGCCGGCCATCACGCCGCGGCGCAGGACGATGATCCGATCTGAAACGGCGAAGATATCCTGCAGATTGTGCGAGATGAAGATGATGCCGCGGCCCTGCTTCTTGAGCTGATGGATCAGCGAGATCACCTTGCGCTGTTCGGGCACGCCAAGGGCTGCCGTCGGCTCGTCCATGATCAGGATTTGCGCATTCCAGTAGACCGCCCGACCGATGGCAACGGCCTGGCGCTGCCCGCCGGAAAAGTTGCTGACCGGCGCTTCCATGCGCGAGACGTGGAAATCGAGCAGCGCCATGGTGTCGCGCGCCGCATCCGCCATCTTCTTTCGATCGAGAACCGGAATGAAGCCGAGTTTCCGGGTCATTGGCTCGCGGCCCAGGAAGATGTTGGCGCCGATCGACAGATTGTCGGCAAGCGCGAGATCCTGGTAGATGGTCTCGATGCCCTTGTCGCGCGCCTCCTGCGGCGTCGCGAAGCTGACGGGCTCGCCCTTGAGCTTGACCTCGCCCGATGACGGGCGGAACACGCCGGAGATCGTCTTGATCAGCGTCGTCTTGCCCGCTCCATTATCGCCGGCAAGGGCTACCACCTCGCCCGGCTGGATGACCATCGAGAAATCGTCCAGTGCGCGCACCGCGCCGAAATGCTTGGACAGATTGTTGACCTCGAGAAGAGGCTGGGTCCCGCTATTCATCCTGGCGACCTCCGCTGAACCGGCGCTGGGCCTGATCGATAAGCACCGAGATGATGATGACGACGCCCACGCTTATGAACTGCCAGAACGGCTCGACGTTGACGAAAACCAGGCCGTACTGGATCACGGCGATAACGAACGCGCCCGCGACCGTTCCGATGATGGTGCCCGAACCACCGAACAGGCTGGCGCCGCCGATGACGACAGCAGCCACCGAGTCGAGCAGCAGCGGCTCGCCCGCTTGCGCCGCGCCCGCATTGAAACGAGCAGCGTAAAGCACGCCGGCGAGGCCCGCGCAGGCTGCCGAGAGAATATAAAGGCGCAGCAGATGCGATTTGATGTTGATGCCGCAGCGCGACGCGGCCTTCACATTGGCGCCGATGGCGTAGTTGTGCTGGCCGAAGCGGGTCTGTCCCAGCAAATAGTGCATGCCCAGCACGAAGATCGCCGTGATGATGACAATATAGGGCACGTTGAAGATGCGGCCGTTGCCGATGGTGGCAAAGAAGGAATTGCTGACCGGAACTGTCGTGCCGCCGGCCAGCAGAAAGGCCACGCCTCGCGCCACGCCGAACATGCCGAGCGTACCGATAAAGGGTGGAACCTTGAGCCGTGAAACAAGAAGGCCATTGATGACCCCGGGAATGCAGGCGACCGCGACGGCAACGATTGCGCCGAGTAGAACCGCCAGCGGCAGACCCAGGCCAGGGGTGAATGTGTTGATGGCATGCGCTGCGACGACCGCTGCGAGCCCCATGATGAAGCCCATCGACAGGTCGATGCCGCCAGAGATGATGACGAAGGTCTGGCCGGTGGCAAGAAGCAACGGCGCGACTGCGAAGATCGCGATCGACTGCAGGTTGAAGCCGTTGAAGATGAAGGTTCCGCCGAAGCTCAGACGGGACCAGCTTTCGAAGCCGATGATCAGCACGGCGAGGAACAGCCATGCCCGCAGATCAGCGATGCGCTGTACGACGGTCTTGGCGCGATCGGCATGGTCCGCCTGAGGCTTCACATGCTCGCCTTCCGCCGGCGCGTTGACTTGTGATGACGTCATGATTTTACCTTGCAGGCGCGCATCATCGACGCCGCGCTTGGAGAAGGAAAAGGCAAAGCGGCCTTTCGGCAGAACCGAAAGGCCGCTTGGTCGGTTAGTCCGAGTAGATGTACTTGGCGACTTCCGGATCAGCCACATTGGCCTTGTCGATCACGGTGAAGCCGGTGCCGATTGAAACCGGAATGGACTGGCCGGTCAGGTGGGCATAGGCCGACACGACGCCGTAATAGCCGATTTCGGCGGGGTGCTGGGCGATGGCCACGTCGACGAGACCGGCATTGATGTTGTCCACGATCGAGGTCGGTGCGTCGAAGGCGACGACCCTGACCTTACCGGTCTGGCCGGCCTGCTGCACGCCGTTGCCGGCGCCGAGAGCGGAGAACAGGTTGGCGCCGAACACGCCCTTGAGGTCGGAGTTACGGGCAAAAACCGCCTGAAGCTGGCTGGCCGCCTTGTTCGCATCATTGTCGTTGAACTGTGTTTCCAGAACGGTGACGTTCGGGAACGCTTCCTTCATTTCCGCCTTGAAGCCCTCTTCGCGCTGGTCGGTCGTGGAGATGCCGGGCTTGACGTTGGAGACGTAGACCTTGCCTTCGCCGCCAATGGCATTGGCAAGTGCACGCGCCGCCATGCGGCCGCCGAGCACGTTGTCGGATGCGATGTAGGACAGCGGGAAGTCCGCGTTGCCGTCGCCGGTCTGGTACTTGCCGGTGCCGATGAACGTATCGACGGTGATCACCGGAATGCCGGCATCATGCGCCTTGCGCAGCGGCTCGACCAGCTGGGTGGTGTCTGTCGGCGCAATCAGGATGGCCGATGGCTGGCGGGCGATGACAGCGTCGAGCACCGGCACCTGGAGCACCGGGTTGAAGTCCGGCGCGCCCTGGAACACCAGTTCTACGCCAAGCGCATCGGCGGCGGCCTGCGCGCCCTTGCGCATCGTGATGTAGAAGGCGTCTGTGGTGAGGCCCGGCACGAGGGCGACGGTGTATTTCTTGTCTTGGGCAAAAGCTCCGGTCATGCCGGTGAAGCCGATAGCGGCGGCCAGCGCAGTCGCAGTGGCAGCCTTGAGAATAGTACGACGCTCCATGGTTTCCTCCCTGAATGAGCGTTTCTACTACGCGTCAGCTGAACGTCGAATTTGTTCGCTCAGTTGACGTATCATCGTTTTATCGCAGGCATAACGTCAAGTGCAATTTATTACTGAAACGCATTTCAACGCATTGCAAGCAATAAATAACAACAGAGCTGCTTGGTGTCTGACGTCAGCTGAAGTCCGGGGTGACGCTCTCCTCACAGACCCGCGGCCCTCCAATCGCGGTTCCCACCGCGCAACAGCGCAGAGGCGTTGTGCTGATTAGCGTGCAGGATACGCAGGCTGTCAATCGTTTAATGCGCGGAAATATGAAATTTTACGCGAAGAAACATTTGGCCGCGGGAAGCGGCAGTCCTCAGGCGATGCAGGATGGCTCAGACAGCCTCGATGATTGCCTTCGCAGTACGTGCGTCGGTCACCAGAGCGCTGATGAACCCTGCCCTCGCGGCGTTGATAATCGCTTTTGCCTTTTCAGGTCCGATTGCGACGGCGATGACGAGAGGCGCGCGCCGCAGTTGCTCCGGCGATGCGCATATCATGTGGTTTTCACCGTCCCAATGGATCAGCTTTCCCTCGGCATCGAAATAGTGGCGGATCACATCGCCCACCGCACTGACCAGCGCCTGCTCGCTTGGCGTCGCAGCACTCGCTTCTGGCGAGTTCATGGCATGCGGCAGCCCAACGCCGACGACCGCCGCGTCGATCCGGTCCCACAGCGCCACACTGTCGGCAATGGTGGGATCGGAAAGGAAAGCATCGCGCGTCGCGGCGGACGGCAGATAGGGCGCGTGCACGAAATGCGGCGTCCCGCCCATCTGCTCGGCGGCGCGGCGGACGAACTCGTTGACCTGGAAATGCGCCGCATGCTGCTGCATCCCGCCAGTGGCCGGAACCGTCAGGATGCCGGGTATCGACGGCAGTCCGGCCTCGACCACCGCGCGCACCGCCCTGCCCCAGCCGATCGCCAGCACCGATCCTGCATGAAGGCCGGCCTGCAACAGGAACTCCCCAACCGGCGCGGCGAGCGTTGCGAGCGCATTGGCGGCCGGCGCTTCGACGACCGCAGCGCGTTTCAACCCAAGCTGCGAAACCAGTTCTGCACCCAAAGCATCCGGCGCGACGAGATCGGGAATTTCGATCCGCACAATGCCATCCGCCCTCGCCCGTTGCAGCAGGCGCGAGATCGTCGCCGTCGACACGCCGATGCGCTTGGCGATGTCGACCTGGCTCATCTCGGCCTCGTAGTGCATCTTGGCGACGCTATGCAACAAGGCGCGGGTCGCGCCTTGATCGGAAGAAGGCGGCAGCGGCAGCTTGAAATTCCTTTCTGCAATATGCTACAGTCAACGGCAAGACGCGACGTTAGCATGGAATGGCCCCGCCTTGGCAATTGCCCGCGGGAGAAAACACAATCGGGAGAAACGAACATCATGGCACGGATGACGACAGCCGAATTGCGCGGTTACCAGCAGATTTGCGACGAGAACGGAGCGATGATGGTCATCGCCTGCGACCAGCGCGGCGGCATGCGTACGCTTCTCGCCAGCGATCCCGCCGAGCAGGCCAAGATCGGCAACGACGTGCTTGGCCTGACCAAGGCCGACATTGCCAAATATCTGGCCAGCAAGGCCACCTGCGTACTGGTAGACCCGATCTGCGCGGTGCCGCAGCTCGTCGACGACGGCGTGCTCGACCGCAGCACGGCCCTTCTCATCGGCCTCGACGCGTCCGGCTGGGACACCTCGCCGGAGGGCTATCGGCTGTCCAAGATGGTTGAGGGCGTCACCGCACGCCGTGTGCGCGAACTCGGCGGCACCGGTGGCAAGATCATGATCTACCTGCGCTCCGACACGCCGGCGGCGAACACTGCCAACCTCGCAATTCTCGACGAGGTCATCGCCGATTTCGCCAAGGAAGACCTGCTTCTGGTGGTCGAGTTTCTGACCTATCAGCTCGAAGGCGAAAGCAAGGAAGACTACGCCGCGAAATTGCCGGAACTGATCCAGGGCGGCTCGCGCCTCTGCCTCGACCACGGCTCCAAACTGCTCAAGATCCCCTATCCGGGCTCGCCGGAATCCTGCGCGGCGATCACCGCCATGTCGGGCGAGGTGCCTTGGGCGGTTTTGTCGGCGGGCGTTGACCACAAGACGTTTCTCGGCCAGGTCGATACGGCCATGGCCAATGGCGCATCGGGCGTCATTGCCGGCCGCGCGCTGTGGAAGGACTGCATTTCGCTCGACCGCGCGGTCACCCGCGAAAAGCTCGAGACGATTGCTGTTCCGCGTCTGCGAGAAATCCAGGAGGTGATTGCCCGTCACCTTTCGTCGCGTAAGCAGGCAGCCTGATTTCATGCAGCCCATGGCCGTCAGCGTGGATATCGGCGGCACCAACCTGCGCGCGGCGCGCGTGGGGAGCGACGGCGCCATTTTGGCCCGTGCCCGCGCCTCCAGCTCGTCCGATCCGCAGGACGTTCTGGAGCGGCTCATGTCGCTCATCGCCGAGGTCGACCATCCCGATGTCGCGGCCATAGGCATCGGCGTTCCCGGCCGCGTCGATTTCGCCGCGCAGACAATGGTGTCGGGCGGGTATGTCGACCTGTCCAAGGTTCCGCTCGCCTCCACGCTCGCCACCCGCTTCGCCCGCTCCGTCACCATAGACAACGATGCCACCATGGCCCTGCTCGGCGAGGTAGCCTGCGGTGCGGCGCGCGGCGTAAAAAACGTCGTCATGCTGACCATCGGCACCGGTATTGGCGGCGCGATTCTGGACAAGGGTGCTGTGCTGCGCGGACGCATGAGCGCCGGCCAACTCGGCCATATCGTGGTCGATCCGAACGGCTTGCAGTGCCTGTGCGGACGGCGCGGCTGCGTCGAAACGATGAGCTCCGGCACTGCCTTGCGGCGCCACATCAAGGAGGCCGGCTGGCCCGACGACACCACCGCCCGCATCCTGCTCGACAAAAGCGTCGCAGGCGATGTCCAGGCGCGCGCTGTCCTGGAAGCCTGGGCGGGCCCGCTTCGACAGGCACTCGATTCCCTGGTCGCAGCCTTCGACCCAGAGCTCATCGTTCTGGGTGGCGGGTTGGGCCGTGAGGCCGCGGAAGCGTTGAAGCTTATCCCCGTATCGACAGGCTGGTATCGGTGCGACGTGGCGGGCGCCGAGCTCGGCGACGACGCCGGCGTGATCGGGGCCGGTTTGGCCGCGTTGGACGCCTTGCGTCCCGGCAAGCGGCTGGTGATGGTCAATGGTGTCCCCGCCAGCGGCAAGAGCACGGTCGCGAAACGGCTTTCGGCCGAGACCGGCTGGCCGCTTTTTGCGCTCGACACGGTCAAGAATCCATTTCTCGCGGAAATCGGCACCGTCGACCGCCCGTTCAACCGGGTGCTCGGCCGCGCCAGCTACAAGGCGATCTTTGCGCTGATCGAAGAGGCACCGGCGAACGGCACTTTCATCGTCGACGCATGGTTCGGCTTCCAGCCGAAAGACATGCTCGAAGTTTTGATTGCGGAATCCGGCATCGCAGAGGTCATCGAAATCTGGTGCCACGCGGATCCGGATGCGGTGGCCGCACGTTACCGCAGGCGCGCCAAACGCCGCCTCCCCGGCCACCCCGGCGCCGAATATGCCGACGAATTGCGGGAACTCGCAACCCGCGCCGAACCCATGCGCATCGGGCCTGTCTTGGACGTGGATACGGAATGGCCGCTGGACATGGCGCGCGTTCACGCCTTCGTTTCGGGCGCTGCGGGATAGTCGTGCGAACCCCACCGCCCTACCGGTCGCGTTCGTATTAAATCATCGCGCCGCCATGCTTGCGACGAGGTCGCTGAACCTCTCGCCCTGAACGCCGACATGCGCCTGCAGCAATTTGCGGGCCGCTTCCCCGTCGCCGGCGAAGATGACATCGACAATGGCGCAATGTTCCGAAAAGGACGTCGACAACCGGTTGCGGACGCGCAGTTGCAAGCGTCGATAAGGGCGTAAGCGTTGATGCAATTGGGCGCACTGCTCGGCAAGGTAGTCGCTTCGGCTTGCCGCGTAGATAGCTTTATGAAACTCTTCGTTGTCATAGTAGTAGGCGTCGCTGTCACCGGCGCCGGCCGATCGTTCACAACGGTCGTGGGCCGTCGCAATTGCTTCCCGAGAGTCACTGTCCAGCCGTCGAGCGGCTAGCGATCCGGCCATGCCCTCAAGTTCCGCCATGACCTCGAACATCTCGTAGACCCGGCGCGGCGGCAGGTCGACCACCACCGCACTACGGCGTGGACGGATCTCTATCAGTCCAATAGCGCCCAGTTGCATCAAGGCCTCGCGAACCGGCGTGCGCGACACGCCGAAGCGATTGGCCAGCGCCGTCTCATCAAGACGGGTACCAGGTCCGAGCTCGTTAGAAAGAATGGCGTTTTCTATCTCGTCTCGGAGCCATCGACCGGCATTCTCAGACATACAACTCACTTCCATCTTACAAAAATCGAGCTTATGTATACAATATTATTGTGCTCGCGTACAAATCGTGGGATTTTTGATGATACCGATGGGAAGCCGCCATTTCTGACCTCACCAAACCATCGGACTGGAAAGGAGGAGAATGGCGTGGCTGAGAGCTCTTTCTTCACCGACATGCTGCAAAGCATAACGGATCGCGGGCGCCAGCTACTCTTTTCAGGCTCGCGTAGCCCGCAGGTCGCAACCGAAGTGGACCTTCGGACACTTTGCGAAATGCTGCTGTCAAGCCGCGGCGAGGCATCGGGCATGGCGCTCGCGGCCGAGATATTGGAGCGCTGGAGCGCGCTTTCCAGCGACGATACGCAGTCATTCCTTCACATGCTCTATGAGAATTTCGGACCCGACGAGACGCAGCTCGACGCTGCGATTGATCACTACAGGATGGAGAAGAGTTCTGCCGCAGTCACTTCCCTTCACCGGGCAGCTGAACCACGACGACAAGAACTCCTGCGCAGGCTGAATTATGCGCCAAATGGGACGGCCAAGCTTGTCCAGATGCGTCAACGGCTGCTTGCCACCAAAGCAAAGACCGCCGAATACGAAGCGCTCGACGCCGACTTCGTCCATCTTTTCGGTTCGTGGTTCAACCGCGGCTTTCTCACACTCCGGCCGATAGATTGGACGACGCCGGCATATATCCTTGAGAAGATCATCCAGTACGAGGCCGTGCATGAAATCGCGGGCTGGGACGAACTCCGCCGTCGCCTGGCACCGGCGGACCGTCGCTGTTTCGCGTTCTTCCATCCCCGATTGGCCGACGAACCGCTCGTGTTCGTGGAGGTAGCGCTTACCCAATCCGTGCCGGGAGCGATCAAGAACGTCCTCGACGAGGGCAGAGAGCAAATCGCCGCCGACGAGGCGACCACAGCCGTCTTCTATTCGATTTCCAACTGCCAGGACGGCTTGCGCGGGATCTCGTTCGGGAACTTCCTGATCAAGCAGGTGGTCGAAGACCTGCGCAAAGACCTGACGGGTCTGAGAAATTTCGTCACCCTCTCGCCCGTTCCAGGTTTTGCCCGGTGGCTTGCCCAAGCACGCGCCGGGACCGTCAACCCGCTTTTGTCGGACGCGGCGCAGGAAACACTATTGCTTCTTGACGACCCGAACTGGGTCAAAAGCGAGAGCAACAGGACCGAGGTGGAGCGTGTGCTGATGCCACTCGCGGCGCGCTATTTCCTGACCGAACGAACGGCGGAAAACCGGCCTGTCGACCCGGTGGCTCGCTTCCATCTTGGAAACGGCGCTCGATTGGAAAAACTGAACTTCCTGGGTGACCGCTCACCCAAGGCGATGAAACAGGCGCACGGCTTGATGGTCAATTACCTCTACAAGCTCGACGATATCGTCGCCAACCACGAGGCCATGGCGCAGCGCGGAGAGGTAATCGCCTCTCCTTCCGTCAAGAACTTGCTCAACGAAACCGATGAAAGCCGCCGCGCCGGCAACGGCAATCAGGGTTCAAGAGCCTTCGCACAGATAAAGAACTCAGCATTGGGAGGAGGGAGACAATGAGCAACCATCTTTTCGACGCGATACGGGCCGCCGCGCCAGGTGACGCGCCATTCCTCCATGTCAATGGAAGCCGCACATGGACGTATGATGATGCGCTGGCCCTGTCAGGGCGCATGGCGAGTGCATTGGAAACGCTTGGCGTCCGCCCGGGCGACCGGGTTGCGGTGCAGGTCGAGAAAAGTGCGGAGGCGCTGATCCTCTATCTCGCTTGTGTCCGTAGCGGCGCCATTTATCTGCCGCTCAACACGGCCTATACGCTGACCGAACTCGACTATTTCATCGGCGACGCCGAGCCCAAGCTCGTAGTGGTTTCCCCGGCAGCGCGAGACGGCGTCGAGCCGGTAGCAAAGCCTCATGGTGCGATGGTCGAGACACTCGACGATGACGGTACGGGTTCGCTGCTCGATCTCGCACGCGACGAACCGGCTGACTTCAGCAACGCTCAGCGCTCCGAAGACGATCTAGCGGCAATCCTTTATACCTCTGGAACAACGGGACGCTCCAAAGGGGCGATGCTCAGTCACGGCAATCTGCTCTCGAACGCGTTGACGCTGAAAGACTATTGGCGCGTCACCGGCGACGATCGGTTGATTCACGCTCTGCCGATTTTCCACACCCACGGGCTCTTCGTCGCCACCAACGTCACCTTGCTCGCCGGCGCGTCAATGTTCCTTTTGTCGAAATTCGACCCGGAGGTCGTTCTGTCGCTGATGCCGAAGGCGACGATGCTGATGGGCGTGCCGACCTTCTACGTTCGCCTGCTGCAGAGCACGCGGCTCGACAGGCAGACGACCGCCAACATGCGTCTCTTTATTTCCGGTTCGGCTCCACTGCTTGCGGAAACGCATACCGAGTTCCAGGCAAGAACCGGTCATGCGATCCTCGAACGCTACGGCATGACCGAGACCAACATGAACACATCCAACCCTTATGCGGGAAAGCGATTTGCCGGAACGGTCGGCTTTCCGCTGCCGGGGGTGACGGTACGCGTCACCGATCCCGCCAGCGGAGCCGTGCTCCCTCAGGACGAAACCGGCATGATCGAGATCAAAGGACCGAACGTCTTCAAGGGTTACTGGCGCATGCCGGAGAAGACGGCGGCGGAATTTACCGCGGATGGGTTCTTTATCAGCGGCGATCTCGGCAAGATCGATGGTGACGGCTATCTCCACATCGTGGGTCGCAGCAAAGACCTCGTGATTTCAGGTGGATACAACATCTATCCGAAGGAAGTCGAAACCGAGATAGACCTGCTCGAAGGCGTGGTCGAAAGTGCGGTCATCGGTATTCCTCATCCCGATTTTGGCGAGGGCGTCACGGCTGTCGTCGTGCGCAAGCCAAACGCCGCCGTGGACGAAAAAACCATAGCTGTCGCACTTCACGACCGTCTTGCGCGCTACAAGCAGCCCAAGCGAATTATCTTCGCCGATGACCTGCCGCGCAACACCATGGGCAAGGTTCAGAAGAACATACTTCGGCAGCAATATGCCGACCTTTACGCGATTTCATGAGATAAAAGCGTGTAATCAGGAGGGAAGCGGCTAGCCATTTCACGAATTGAGGACCTACTGCGCATGAGGCTTCGGAGGGCGGAGAATTATCTGCATTGAGATCTTATCCATACCGATGTTGATCGGCATGCTCGTCATCGCAACCATTCAGCCGAACAACCTGGGCTAACCCGCCACTAGCGCCTTCTCGACATCCGAAATCGAGTGGCCGGTAAGGTCCTTTGCAATCTCGCCGAGAAGAACGGCAGACAGCGCCTTGTGATAATGTTTACGCATCTCGCCCAGCGCGCGGGGTGCTGCGACGATAACCAGTTTGTCGATCTTTCCGCTGAGCGCCTTTTGATTGAGATCGCGAACGATGCCGGCAGAAAACTGGTCTTCTTCGGCCTGTCCGTGATCGGGGTTGGCAGCGCTCGCCTGTCGGCCCGTGCTTGTGCCTGGATCTGTGTCGACGGCGTCGGATGGAACTGCGATCAGCTTCAATCCTGCCTCGTCGCCCGTATTGCGGAACAGATTGAGCTTTTCGCCGTCGGCAACGGCGATTGTCGTACCCTTGGGTAGCATCATGAGAGGTCTCCAGATTGTCGCGAGGCCGATAGCCCTGCGGAGTGGGACAACTGCCGCGCAGGAAACAAGTTCCGACCTTGATTACCTGTGACGCCCTTCTCGAGCCACCAAGTTTGGCTCCCACGGCTTGTACATCGTGAATCAATACGCGGCATGCCTATCGAAACAGGCATGCCGCGTCAGCTCACAATGGCGTTTTAAAGCGTGTCGCACTTAATCGGCCTCATATCCGGCAGCCTTGAAAAAGTTTCGGCATTGTGTTGGGTCGAAGAGGTCACAGATATCGCCGATTGCATGGCATAGGGCGTCGAACGTTCGCG
>NZ_JACVVX010000028.1 GCF_014534685.1 Oryzicola mucosus | reverse complement strand
ATTACTCGACGATAGCTGCGACGATGCCTGCACCGACGGTGCGGCCGCCTTCACGGATGGCGAAGCGCAGGCGCTCTTCCATCGCGATCGGCACGATCAGCTCGACATCGACCGTGATGTTGTCGCCCGGCATCACCATTTCGGTGCCTTCCGGCAGCGTCACGATGCCCGTCACGTCCGTCGTGCGGAAGTAGAACTGCGGACGGTAGTTGGTGAAGAACGGCGTATGACGGCCACCCTCTTCCTTCGTCAGGATGTAGGCTTCAGCCTTGAACTTCTTGTGCGGCTTCACCGAACCCGGCTTGGCCAGAACCTGGCCGCGCTCGACGCCTTCACGGTCGACGCCGCGCAGCAGCGCACCGATGTTGTCGCCGGCCTGGCCCTGATCGAGCAGCTTGCGGAACATTTCGACGCCCGTGCAGATCGTCTTCGAGGTCGGGCGGATGCCGACGATCTCGAGTTCTTCGCCGACCTTGACGATGCCACGCTCGACGCGACCCGTCACGACCGTGCCGCGGCCCGAGATCGAGAACACGTCTTCGATCGGCATCAGGAACGGCTTGTCGATCGGACGCTCAGGCGTCGGGATGTAGTCGTCAACCGCAGCCATCAGCTCGCGGATCGCGTCTTCGCCCAGCTTCTTGTCCTTGTCCTGAAGCGCTGCAACAGCCGAACCCTTGATCATCGGAATGTCGTCGCCCGGATATTCGTACTTCGACAGAAGCTCGCGAACTTCCAGCTCGACCAGCTCCAGAAGCTCTTCGTCGTCGACCAGGTCGACCTTGTTCAGGAACACGACCAGTGCCGGAACGCCGACCTGACGGGCGAGCAGGATGTGCTCGCGGGTCTGCGGCATCGGGCCGTCGGCAGCCGAAACCACCAGGATCGCGCCGTCCATCTGCGCAGCACCCGTGATCATGTTCTTCACATAGTCGGCGTGGCCGGGGCAATCGACGTGAGCGTAGTGACGGTTCGCCGTCTCATATTCGACGTGAGCCGTCGAAATGGTGATGCCGCGCGCCTTCTCTTCGGGAGCAGCGTCGATCTGGTCATACGCCTTGTACTCGCCAAAGTACTTCGTGATCGCCGCCGTCAGCGACGTCTTGCCATGGTCGACGTGACCAATCGTGCCAATGTTCACATGAGGCTTATTACGCTCGAATTTACCTTTTGCCAT
>NZ_JACVVX010000027.1 GCF_014534685.1 Oryzicola mucosus | reverse complement strand
ACCTTCGCCTCCAAGGTCGAGATCGACGGCGAGACCGCCAAGGTCACGCGCGAAGTCGACGGCGGCCTGCAGACGGTATCCTTGAAGCTGCCGGCCGTCGTCACCACTGACCTGCGCCTGAACCAGCCGCGCTATGCCTCGCTGCCCAACATCATGAAGGCCAAGAAGAAGCCGCTGGACGAGAAGTCGCCGGCCGATTTCGGCGCCGATGTCGCGCCGCGTCTGAAGGTGCTGAAGACCGAGGAGCCGGGCGGCCGCAAGGCTGGCGTCAAGGTCAAGGACGTCGCCGAGCTGGTGTCGAGCCTGAAGTCGGCTGGCGTCATCTGAGTTCGGAACGGAAAGAAGGAACAAAACAAAATGGCAATTCTTCTGATCGCCGAACACGACAACGAAACCCTGTCTGACCAGACAGCCAAGACGCTCGCCGCTGCCAGCAAGATCGGCGGCGACGTCGACATCCTGGTCGCCGGCAAGAGCGCAAAGGCCGCCGCCGATGCGGCTGCGAAACTCTCCGGCGTGCGCAAGGTGCTGCTGGCCGAAAGCGATGACCTCGAACAGCGCCTCGCCGAGCCGTTGGCCGCGCTCGTCGTCTCGCTCGCAGCCGATTACGACACCATCCTTGCCCCGGCCACCGCATCGGGCAAGAACGTCGCACCGCGCGTCGCCGCCCTGCTCGACGTCGCGCAAATCTCGGAAATCATCGAGGTCGTCTCCGCCGACACGTTCAAGCGCCCGATCTATGCCGGCAACGCCATTCAGACGGTGCAATCGACGGACGCCAAGAAGGTCATCACGGTCCGCACCGCCTCCTTCCAGGCGGCTGGCGAAGGCGGCTCGGCTTCAGTCGAGAGCATCGGTGCTGCCGAAAACCCTGATCTGTCGACCTTCGTCGAAAACCGCCTGTCGGAAAGCGACCGTCCGGAACTGACCTCGGCGAAGATCATCATCTCGGGCGGTCGTGCGCTGGGTTCAGCGGAGAAGTTCGAGGAGGTCATCCTGCCCGTCGCTGACAAGCTCGGTGCCGCCGTCGGCGCTTCACGGGCGGCGGTCGATGCGGGCTACGCCCCCAACGACTGGCAGGTCGGCCAGACCGGCAAGGTGGTCGCGCCTGATCTCTACATAGCGGTCGGCATTTCGGGCGCTATCCAGCATCTCGCCGGCATGAAGGACTCGAAGGTCATCGTCGCCATCAACAAGGACGAGGAAGCCCCGATCTTCCAGGTCGCGGATTACGGCCTCGTCGGC
>NZ_JACVVX010000026.1 GCF_014534685.1 Oryzicola mucosus | reverse complement strand
ATCCACGCTCAGCTTCGTCACCGCATGCAGAACCTGAGGCAGGTAGTCGTTCTCGAACCGGCTCGACGGCGTGTAGTCGACCGACACAACGCCGCCTGCCTCAAGTTTGACCGAACGGAGAAGGTTAGGTGTCGCCCCGGGGTAAACGCTCAGGCGGAGGGAAACTTGGGCTGTGCTTGGATTTGTCGGTGCACCTAGAATCTGTGCGGTCTCTGGAATACCGTCGCCGTTGAAATCGCCAATAATGAAGGACGATGAATGATCGAGCGCAGAGTAGTGTTCAACAACATGCCCGCTTGGCCGAAACTGAAGAGAAAAGGTCTTGATACTTCCGCCGTTCCCGGAACTATCGGTAAACCACGTGCTAAAATGTCCGTTTTGCCGTCATTGTCGGCATCGCCGGCTCCGACGCCACCTCCGTTGCTCATTTGACCTGTGTAAAGGACCGGAGCGGAAAGGTTTATTTTTCTCAAGGATCTGCCGGTGGACAAGCATACCGTCGTGTTATTCGCCGCGCCGCCTGATCGCATAACGTCAGTTGCACCATCGCCGTTGAAGTCCCCGAATACCGGCTCACCGCTTGCACCATTCAAGCTGTCAGATTTCTCGGTTTGACATCCCAAATCCTTCGGTATGTCAAACGTAATCGGACGCTTTCCATCCCCGCGAAGATCGATACTAACATGCTTTATGGCGGGCGCGCTGTTTTGACCTAAAGGGAAAACAGAATCTATGCCGTCTCCATTGTTGTCGTGGACGTAGCTCGTTATGTAGTTGTTAACGCCTACCGAGCCTGAAGCAATGTTATTGCAGATATTGCTCGACGAAGATGCGTTTGAAGTTGGATAGGGACAGACCAATTCTGAGAGCGAACCAGGGTTGCTAGTGTCTTTCATATAGCGGTAAGTCGAATATCCGATGTGGCTTCCTTCGCCATCTTCCCTGCGAAAGGAGGATAGAACTACAATGTCCTTCGTTTTCTTCGCGGAAGAGAATCGGCCAGCTTGGTAGGTATAGTTGGCCAACTGACTTTCTTGCGATCCACCACCGACGCCGGCTCTTGCCGAATGTGCGAGATCGCCATTCTCATCGAAATAAAGTGTCGACAGGTAAGGTGTGTAAACCTGATAGCTATCGCCGGAGAAGCCTTCGGTTGTCACAGCATTCGACAGGCCGTAGAGTTCGTCGCGACCATCTCCGTTGAGGTCGCCAGCGCTCCTTGGGGACATGCCAGGCTGCAGTCCGTTGATCGACTTGGTTGTGAAATTCGTCACCATCCCCTGATAGGTCATGTTCTGGATGCGTTTTGGTGTTCCTCCGGTGATGGTTCCGTCTGCTGCGACGGTTGCCTCTCGGCCGTATCGGTCGATGCTGGTGAGGCGGGAGGTGTTAGAGAA
>NZ_JACVVX010000025.1 GCF_014534685.1 Oryzicola mucosus | reverse complement strand
GTTTTGGGTTTTTGGCGTTTGTTGAAGTTGTGGATAAGCTTTTTATTTGGTTGCGGTGGCATTGTTGTGTTGCGGCAGCGGAGTAGCGTGGGTTCCAAAGGGGCATTGGGGGCTTCCATGGAACTGCGGATTGTGCGGGCGGCATTTGCCGCCGCGTTGGGCTTTGGCATGGGCATGCCGGGGCCTGGCGGGGATTTCGGACTTGGTCTGGTCGGGGTTGCGCAGGCGCAGGAAAGCACGCCTGCGCCCGATGCCGGCGGAGGGTCTGGATCGGGACTGGGCAATGGCGGCTCCGGCTTTGACGGTTCGGCACAGCAGCCGACGCTGAACGAGGCGGGCGGGGTCGGCGCCGAGCCGGCGCCCGAGACGCCGCAGATCACCGGACCGCAGGAGCAGCCGGCCGAGCCGGGCAGCGGGACGGCACCTCAAGAGGGATCTGAAGAGCAAGGTCCGGAAGCCACCCCCGAGACGGAGGCGGAAGCCCAGGCGGAGGCTGCCGCTGCGGCGACACCGGAGCCCGCATCGGCGGATGCCGCGCAGCTTGCGACGCCGGCCTCGCTGCCGAATGTGTCGGGCACCGGCAATCTGGTCAGCGAGGTTCCGATCTCGGTGCCGGCCTTCCGCGGCCTGGAGCCGAAGCTCGCCTTCGCTTACGATTCCTCGCGCAAGACGCGGCTGGGCGGCACCTATCAGGGTTGGCTGGGCTATGGCTGGGGGATGTCGGGCTTCGACGTCATCGAGCGTGCCAGCCCCGGCTTCGGCGTTCCCGCCTTCGATGCCAGCGACATCTATCTGCTCAACGGCATGGAGCTTGTGCCATGCGGATCGGGCGTATCCTCGCCGTCATGCTCGGCAGGCGGTACGCATGCGACGGAGACCGAATCCTATCGCCGCATCAGCCTCAATGCCTCGACCAATGTCTGGACGGTGACGGACCGTGACGGCACGGTGTCGACCTTCCGCTCGGTGGACACTGTCGGCGGTCTGACCCCTGGCGGCTCGGGTACGGCTGCGCATGATCTCGGCCAGCGCTACCGCTGGCATCTGGCCTCCGTCACCGACACCGACGGCAATGCTGTCGACTACAGCTATACCTGCCCGACGCGGCCTGTGTGCTATCCCGAGACGGTGAGCTATGGCCGGCTGGTGATCCGGTTCTTCCTCGAGCAGCGTCCCGACTACATCCTGATGGCCAACGGCCATGACATCTCGGAGGTGACGCAGCGCATCAAGTCGGTTCGGCTGAAGGAGAGCAATGGCGGCACCCGCGACGTCTACGGCCTGACCTACGACCAGGCGCCGTTCTCTAACACCTCCCGCCTCACCAGCATCGACCGATACGGCCGAGAGGCAACCGTCGCAGCAGACGGAACCATCACCGGAGGAACACCAAAACGCATCCAGAACATGACCTATCAGGGGATG
>NZ_JACVVX010000024.1 GCF_014534685.1 Oryzicola mucosus | reverse complement strand
TTCTCTAACACCTCCCGCCTCACCAGCATCGACCGATACGGCCGAGAGGCAACCGTCGCAGCAGACGGAACCATCACCGGAGGAACACCAAAACGCATCCAGAACATGACCTATCAGGGGATGCCAGGACATACCCTCAAGCACAATGTTTTTGAACCCGAAAGCAGCGGCCCAAATGAAAGCGGCCTCTACCCGACAATGGTGGGTGATCTCAATGGCGACGGATACCAGGAATTATATGGGTTTCATACGAAGAAAGGGGCATATGATGTGGAATACGGAGTGCAATCTTACGATACAGAATTTAGTCACTATTCATTTAATCCAGACGGAACCAAAAAAACCTTCAAAACCGAGCATGTTTTAACCAACTCGACACAGACCAATTACTATGACCAATCGAATACATACCTTAGGCAATTTGAGGGCGTTCTAAACCCTGACACTATGTATCGTGAAATACCATTTTACATTACGACCAAAAGAGTAACTCAAGAGGAAAATGGGTTTCGGACAACCTACTATGGTTTTGGCCGCCGTGGAATAATTGCACCTAACAGTACGGGAAGCTATGGTTTCAAAGCATGCTCGTCTCAAGAAAGTTACTTCAAGTCAGTCTGCGATTCATTCCCATCGTCCGTCGGTGTTGCGGGAGCGACAGGCCTAAGCTGGGTAAGGCGTATCGTTGACTATGACGGTGACGGTATTGCCGAGATGCTGATGCCGATGGCGGGAGGTGATCATCATGCTGAAGGCCCAGGTTACAGCTCATTCTTCAACGTGCTTGATCTCAAGGGTAATGGGCGTGCCCGGATTTTTATCGACCGAAAACAACTCGATAAGACCGGTTCGAACTGGACGGAATCTGGTACTCAGATACCTACCGATTGTGACTGGAAGCTTTTCGTCGGCGCCGTCGACCTGAACGGCGATGGAATCCAGGATCTGGTTCAAGCTATAAACGGCGAGGTGAAACAAGTCTGCCTTGGCACCGGGCGTTCGTTCAAGTGGCGGAACTACAATATCCCACGGCTACATGACGGGGGTTTCTTCAACGACGATTGGAGAGGCGGCCACCATGGATTTGCCGACTTCGACAATGACGGCAAGGCCGATCTTTACACCGTCAATTACGGCAGTGAGGCCCAATCACACGGCGGTTTTGGCGCATTCAAGGTCTACGCGCTTCAGGTCGGTGCCGACAGGACGTTGAACGCCACGCAGTACTCTGGCCTCAATCAGTCGTACACCGCGCTTGTCGGTGACTTCAACGGCGATGGCTTGCCGGATATGGTCGGGTCGTGGTCGGCACTCGCGGTTTCCAATGCCAACTCTGGCAATCCGAATCTTCTCCGTTCGGTCAAACTTGAGGCAGGCGGCGTTGTGTCGGTCGACTACACGCCGTCGAGCCGGTTCGAGAACGACTACCTGCCTCAGGTTCTGCATGCGGTGACGAAGCTGAGCGTGGAT
>NZ_JACVVX010000023.1 GCF_014534685.1 Oryzicola mucosus | reverse complement strand
GGATGCGATGGAACCCGCGCGGCAGGACATGGATTAGGAAGCGGCGGATGAACTCGTCGGCCGCAAGCGTCATGACCTGCCGCCGGTCCGCGCCGTCGCGGCGGTAGTCCTTGTAGCGGAAGGTGACACCGTGCTTATCGAACGCGATCAGGCGGCTGTTCGAGATCGCCACCCGGTGGGTGTAGCGCGCCAGGTAGGCGAGCACCGCTTCAGGTCCGGCGAACGGCGCCTTGGCGTATACCACCCATCGCTTCCCCCGAACGGGAGCAAGGTGGCGCAGGAAGGTTCGGCGGTCGGCCAGGTGTGCCATCGTCCCGAAGAAGCCGAGCCGCCCCGCGTCGCGCAGCGCGAGCAGCCGCGTGAGGAAGAGGCGTCGGAACAACTTGCCAAGCACGTGTACCGGGAGCAGAAAGGCCGGCCGCGACGGGATCCAGCGGCTTCTGTCCGGCGCGATGCCGCCGCCCGGCACGATCATGTGCACGTGCGGATGGTGGGTCATCGCCGAACCCCACGTGTGGAGCACGGCGGTGATGCCGATGCGCGCGCCGAGATGCTTCGGATCGGCAGCGATCGTCAGCATCGTCTCCGAAGCCGCCCGGAACAGCAGGTTGTAGACGAGCGCCTTGTTCTGGAAGGCGACGTCGGCGACCTCTGCCGGCAGCGTGAACACGACATGGAAGTAGCCGGCCGGCAGCAGGTCGGCTTCGCGCTCGGCCAGCCATGTCCGCGCCGCCGCGCCCTGGCACTTCGGGCAGTGCCGGTTGCGGCAGGAATTGTAGGCGATGCGCCACTGACCACAGTCCTCGCAGGCTTCGACGTGACCGCCGAGAGCCGCGGTGCGGCAATGCTCGATCGCCGACATGACCTTGAGCTGGGCGAGGCTCAGGTGCCTCGCATGGGCGGCCCTGTAGGCAGGCCCTGCTGCGCGGAAGATGTCGGCGACCTCGACCGAGGCGCGCACGCTCAGCCGCCGGGCGAGATCTCTGTCGGCCTGAACAGCCCGAGCTTGTCGAGCGGGCTCGTGACCGTGCGAACCGTCTTGGTCGCGACCTTCGCATAGAGCGCGGTGTTGTTGAGCTTGGCATGCCCGAGCAGCACCTGGATGATCCGGATGTCGGTGCCGTCCTCCAGCAGGTGCGTCGCGAAGCTGTGGCGCAGCGTGTGCGGCCCGACCCGCTTGGCGATGTCGGCGGCCCGGGCCGCCTCGACGACGATGCGATAGAGCTGCCGCGTGCTGATCGGCTTCATCGCGTGCTGTCCCGGGAACAGCCAGCCGTCGCGGTGCATCACGCCCTGCTGTCGTCCGACCTTCCACCACTCACGCAGCAGCGTCAGCAGATCCTCGGAGAGCATGGCATTGCGATAGCGCCCGCCCTTGCCGCGTTCGACGCGCAGCAGCATGCGCTCGCTGTCGACGTCGGCGACCTTCAGCATCGACACCTCGGCGACGCGCAGGCCAGCACCATAGGCGACCGACAATGCGGCCTGGTGCTTGAGGCACGTGGTGGCATTGAGCAGACGAGCCACCTCGTCGCGGCTGAGCACCACGGGCAGGTTGCGCCGATGCGCCAGCCGAACGAGCCTACGCGCCAGGTCCGGGCGGTCGAGCGTGTGGATGAAGAGGAAGCGCAGCGCCGACACGATGCTGTTCATCGTCGGCACCGGAACGCCGTCCTCCTGCTGCTCGATTTGGAACCGGCGCAGATCGTCGGCGGTCGCCGTGTCAGGTGAACGCCCGAGAAATGCCGCCAGGCGTGCGATGTCGCGGAGATAGTTGCGCTGCGTCTCGCGTGAGAAACGCCGCAGGTTCATGTCGTCGATCAGCCGCTGGCGCAGCGGGCTGACGGGTGCGTCGAGATCAGGGAAAGTCATCGTCAGGCTCCTTGTTGAAGAAGCCCGTCATGCTCTGCCGCTACCGCGCCAGGCTCAATGGAAGCCCGACCTCCGGCCTGTGCCCTCTATCTCAACCCAGGCGCCCTCCCGCGCGAGCGGGTTCGTTCA
>NZ_JACVVX010000022.1 GCF_014534685.1 Oryzicola mucosus | reverse complement strand
GCGTTGAGATAGATGAGGCCTGTCTCGGGATCGTGGCGTTCGCCGATATAGCCCTTTTCGGTCTGGAAGCCGGAGTTCAGCCGCTCGCCATATGCGGCATAGGCCGTGCCCTCGACCAGGGCTCCCGAGCTGTTGGTGACCAGCCGCACCGAGGCGAGATGATCGCGGTGCAGATATGTCTTGGCCGTCCCCTCGATCTTCAGGTCGGGATGCGGATAGCGCACATAGGTCGCCGTGTTGCTGGCGCCGGGCGTCATCTCCACCGACGCATCGGGATAGAGCGTGGTCGAGGTCGCCGAGGTCTTCTTCGCCCGCGCCCCGTCCGGGCCGTAGGCCAGCGTCGTCGTCACGCCGTTGAGCACCACCGTCGACAGACGGTTGGCCGCATCCCAGGTCAGCACGCGGCTGCCGTCCGACTTCATGTTGCCATTGGCGTCATAGGTGAGAGCGACACCGTTCACCGACACCGGCGCATGCGGCCGTGCAGCGGTCGCAGAGGGATAGACATAAGCCCCCGCAACCCGGCTGCGTGACAGAAGGTTGTCGTTGGCCGCATAGACGAAGTCCTCGTCCAGGCTGTTGTTGCCGACATTGCCAGCACGCGTCAGACGGCCCGCCGTGTCATAGGTGTACTTCCAGCTTTCCCCCGACGACAGTGCTGCGATCTCCTTGATCCGGCCGGTCAGGTCGCGGGTATAGCTGTTATCCAGCAGCGGCGTCGCCGTTCCCTTCGCCGTCGTCACCTGCGTCAGCCACCGCCGCGTCGGCGAATAGGCGAACGTCGTCTTCACCCCGTTGGCATAGCTGATCGACCTGGTCTGCCCGTCCGCCTCGTAGCTCAGCCCGCTGCAGTAGCCGGGGATCGCGGTCAGCATGTTGTTGGCGGTATAGCGCCACGGATTGGTCTCGCTGCCGATGTCCAGCGGACCCGGCAGGTACTGCATCGAGACGATCTGGCCCGAGGCATCGCGTTCGGTGAGGGTTGTATGGGTCAGCCCGTCGATCGTGCTCGCCTGCCGCCTGACCTTGCCGAAGCGGTCATAGCGATAGGCATGGGTAGCAACCGCATTCGTCGAGGTCGTCAGCTTGCCGACATTGAAGGAGCCGGAAGCTGCCTGGTCGTAGGTGTTGGTGGCAAGAATGATCGAGCTGCCGCCGCCCGCCGGCGTCGCCTGCTTCTGCAGCAGCCGGCCCATCTGGTCGTAGCTCAGCGTCGTCACCGCGCCCCGCGCGTCGGTCTGGCTGATCAGCCGGCCCGCCGCGTCATAGACATAGCTCCATGTCCCCATGTCGGGATCGGTGGCCGAAAGCCGGTTGCCCAAAAGATCGTACGCGTAGGTCCAGACCGAGCCGGAAGCGTCCCTGACCCGCGTCAGCCGGCCATAGGCGTCGTAGGAGCGCGTCTCGCGGATATCGAGCCCGTCATAATCCCGGATCACCAGGATCACGTCGCCCCGCGTCGAGGAATAGCGGCCCGTCCGGCGGCCCAGCTCATCCGTCTCCATCACCGCGTAAAGACGCGGATTGGTCGTATACTGGGTGCCCTTGTGCAGGAAGTGCTCGTAGCTCCGCTCGCTACTGTCGGGATTGACCACCTTCACCAGGCGGTTGGCCCAGTCGTAGCTCTTGCTCGTCCAGCGCACCGTATCGCCGTCAAACCGGACCTGCGACTGAAGCCGGACATTGCCGCGCCCGTCATAGCGCGTGTCGGCATAGCGCACGGAACCCGTCTCCGTCTCGCCCGGCGTCTCCACCCGCCAGACCCGGCCAAGCCCGTCGTAGCTGGCGCGCTGATAGACCTCGCCCGCCCCGTTCGGCAAAGGCTGGTAGGTCACCACAGCCTGTGTCGCGGGATTGCCGTCGTTCTCGAACCGGGTCTTCACATAGTAGCCCGTCGCCGCCACCGTCATCTCGTAAGGCCGGCAGAACGCGTCATAGGTAAACGCCTGCACCGTGCCGTTGAGGTCGGTCTTCGTCGCCGGCACCCCGCACACCCCGTCATAGGTGGCCTGCGAGACAAAGCGCGTATCCCCGCTCAGCGACCCATTGGCAAAATAGCGCGGCAACCGCTCCCGGACCGGATACAGATTGTAGGTCGTGTCGTAGTCCCACTCCGTCCGGTTGCCCAGACCGTCAACCGCTGCCGTCCGGTTGCCGAACCCGTCATACTCGTAAGTGCTGTCCACCCAGCTCGAGCTGTACTCCGCATAGGCCTGCGTCCGCGTCACATGCCCCTTTGCCGGAGGCGCCGAGTTGTCGGTGTCGTTGCCGTCGTAGTAAGTCCGCTCGTAGCGGATATAGGGGAACGTCTCGTCCATCCCCGAGCGGACCCGCTCCGCCCGCAACGTCGACACGATATAGGCGCTGGTGTTGAGCGTATAAAACCGCTCCGTCCACGTCTCGTCGCCATCCGCGTCGATCCGGCCATAATCCTTGATCTCGCTGACATTGCCATAGGAGCCGAACACCCGCTCCACCCGCAAGGTCGACGATACGCCGGCTTCCGAAAGCGTCGTCTGGGTCGCCACGTTGCGCGCCCAGTAGGGCCGGCTCGCCAGATTGACGTCATAGCTCTCCGCAATCGTCTTGCGCGCACCCCCCGCACCGTCCTTGTGCACCACAAGCTCGGGCAGCCCGGCACTGGCAAGATCCTGCCGGTACGTCGTCTCGACGACCGGACGCGCCGTCTCGCCCTCTGCCAGCGGCCTGGTCTCGATCACCGAGCGATAGCCCAGGAACCGCCGCGCCTTGGGGTCGTATTTGCCGCCCGCATAGGCATACTCCGTCGCGGCAACCCCGCCGCGGCCGTCATCCACGCTCAGCTTCGTCACCGCATGCAGAACCTGAGGCAGGTAGTCGTTCTCGAACCGGCTCGACGGCGTGTAGTCGACCGACACAACGCCGCCTGCCTCAAGTTTGACCGAACGGAGAAG
>NZ_JACVVX010000021.1 GCF_014534685.1 Oryzicola mucosus | reverse complement strand
ACGATACATGGATCCTGTCCTGGGCCGGTTCATCTCACCAGACGACTGGGACCCAACCCTCGATGGCGTCGGTACAAACCGATACGCATACGCCCAGAACGATCCCATCAACAAATCAGACCCTAACGGGCATCAATCGACCTCTTCTCCTTCCTCTGATGATACAGAAGCTAGAGAAATGGAGCGGATGGTAAATGATGCGTTACAAGACTATGCAGCCGGCGATATTTCGGAAGAAGAAAAGGATGCCAAGTTAACGTATGCACACAATGCGATGAGATCAGAGAGCTTATACAATGATCAGTTCAAATTCGCTATTGGGTCAAATATACAGCAACAATACGGTGATGCCGTATCCCGCCTTACCACTGCCGCTGAGCAATTTACGAGCACTAATAATCTAAGGCCGAGTTGGAGAGATAGTGAGAAAACAGTTGGTGACAAATTCGCCGATTACCGAGCCCAAGTGTCGTTTAAAGATGGCAAAGAGGTAAAATACGGTACAAAAGGCAGTGTCCTGCCGGATAGATTTAAAGATGGCCACAGTATTGAAGTGAAAAATTATAATGTCGAGACGGCGAAAGGACGGGCGGGTCTTGTAAGAAATATTTCCAACCAAGCGGTAGATAGAGCCAAAAATCTGCCTTCCGGCACCCGGCAATCGGTGTACATCGACGCAAGAGGGCAAAAAGTAACTCGAAACCAGATCGATGACCTCGCGGATCAAATTGTACAAAGATCGAATGGTGCGTTAAAACTCGATGACATAAACTTCATAAGGTAATTGATATGACGATCGGCCTAAAAATCGGCGCCACAATCGATGAGATTGGTTCTTCAGAGTTTCTTTTTGCATTTTTCTCGACAATATCAGCAAATCTCGAAAAAAAGGGATGGGGAACTAGATTTCCTGTTCTCTTGAACGAATTATATAGCGGAGAGCTTCCGTCACAAAGGGCGGGTACAGCTCTTGAGGAATTGCGAACGGTAAGATCTGAATTATCCGCAATTCCACCTGATCGTGTTGTCTGGAACTACGAAGATCGGACCAAGGGACCTCCTTGGGGCCACGACATATCGAGCGACATTACCAACATGTCAAATTACTTTGTTACATCGGGGGGGCGGGACTTGTTTGATGTATTAGAGGAGGCGCTGGAGTATCAAAAAGGTCGCGGTGGCGTGGCTAAGATTGTTTCGTTTTAGATTGAAGATCGCCGTTTTAAGCTATGAATGTCCGTAGCTTCTCTACTGTTATTAATTGACGGCACTCCGCGACAGGCGTTGACATTCCTCGAGGCTATTGATGGCCATGTCCATCGCTGTCGCTACTCACCAGCGGGAACTGGTACATGCACCAAACCTCTGGTGCAGGCTTGGCTGGCGGCAGGGTTGCATGCAGTGAGGCGAGGTTTCACGCCAAGCGCCGCTATGCCGACATCAGATCGATCTCATGCGGCTTGAGCCGTAAGGGTTTGGCGTCGCTGCACTGCCTCGCATAGAGGGTGATCGATAGTGTCCACCATGGGATAGTGGACACTATCGGTGCGTGATGACGCGTCGGACGAAGCGACTTTGGACGGACGAGGAGAAGCGGTCGGTCTGTCTGCAGACGACGGCACCTGGTGTGTCGGTGGCGCGGGTGGCGCAGCGCTACGCGACGAACGTCAACCTGATCTTCAAGTGGCTGCGCGACCCTCGGTATGCGCCGGAGCCCTCGGCGGAGCCGGATGAGGCCTGTTTCCTTCCCGTCGAGATCGTTGATCGGCCCATACACGACGATGACAGAGCCGCCGCCGGTTCGGTGCCTGCGGCAGGCACGATAGAGATCGATACAGCGGTGGCCACCGGCTGCGGATCAGCGGAGCCTATGATCCCGAGGCGCTGGCCGGCTGATCCGGGGCCTGTCCGGATGATCCCTGTCCCGGCAAACACCCGCGTGTGGCTGGCGGCAGGCGTGACCGACATGCGGCGCGGGTTCACGACGCTCGCGGCCCAGGCAGAGACAGTGCTGAAGCAGGACCCGTTCGCCGGGCACATGTTCGTCTTCCGCGGTCGGCGTGGCGATCTGATCAAGATCATCTGGTGGGACGGCCAGAGTGCATGCCTGTTCAGCAAGCGCCTAGAGAAGGGCCGCTTCGTGTAGCCGTCGGCGAAGGAGGGCAAGATCGCGCTGACGTCGGCGCAGCTGGCGATGCTGCTGGAAGGGATCGACTGGCCCCTGCCGCGGCGTAGCTGGACGCCGCTCAAGGCCGGATAAACCGGGCGCGACAGCACGTTCGGGATTCCTGTTTCGCGCTTGTTTTGGTATGATTAGCCATGCTGGACGTGGCCAAATCCCTGCCGGACAACCCCGAGGAACTGCGGCGGTTCATGGCGCTGGCCGAAGTGAAGTCGCAGGCGATGCTGATAGAGAAGCTGCGCCACCAGCTCGCCGGTCACCGAAGCCATCGCTTTGGCACGTCGTCGGAGACCATCGAGCAGCTTCAACTGGCGCTCGAGGCAACCGAGATCTCTATCGCCAAGATGACTGCAAAGCTGCGCCTGCCGGACGAGGAAGAGAAGGACAAGCCGAAGCGCCGTCCGATCCCCAATCACATCCCGCGCCAGGAGATAGAACTGACCACCGGCGACGAGGACTGTGCCCGCTGTGGCGGAACCCTTCGCCGCCTCGGCGAGGATGTGACAAAAGAGCTGGAGTATGTTCCCGGCCGGTTCACCGTGAACCGGATCGTCCGTCCCCGCCTGGCTTGTTCCGGCTGCGAGGCATTCACACAGGCTCCTCTGCCATCGCGCCCGATCGAGCGCGGCCGTCCCGGCCCCGGCCGGCCACAGACGAATATTTGACGGCAGGTCGGTTCTGTCGTGGCGAAGGCTCGAAACATGGTCGATCTCGGCCTGCCGCGCCGCAAGAAAATTGCGCGCTTGCCTGGCCTGCGCTTCAAGCCCCGAAATCGTTGCGGCGAGATTGTCGGAAGCCATCGACAACTTTGTCTGAGCGTGGATGTAGGTGCCAATGGCGACCAAGGCGAACAAACCAGCGACAAACCACGGTGCCCGACGGGCTGCAATCTGCCTTTTCGTTGGCGGCATAACCGTTTCTAAGCTCAGCCTGTCCGCGAAGAGTTTGGTGCCGTTGTATTCGAAAGAAATGACGCGAACCACACCACCAGCCTGATTAATATCCAGCAGCAATGGCGCAATGAGATTTCGCTTGACTACACAGTAGACGTTCGAAAACTCTGGATCATTGCTGAAAAGGATGTGCACGTCGGATGGACTGATCGGCGTTGTCGCGACCAGATCGAGTTCCGCCATGGCTCTCGCTGTGCGCTCGGGTAGCCGCTTTGGCCCAAGGGTTCGCAAAAGGTAGTCTGACTTCTGCAGCTGGAACTCGATATTTTTTGAGGCAATGGACTGTTCGTAAGAGTGCAAGTGCTCCCGAATGCCGCCATTAGTCACGATGTCGCCCAAGGCTTGATCCCCTCGAAACTTCGGTAAGGAGCCTTCGTGACCATTGACGGGTACACTTATGCGCGACCCGCCCCGTTTGTTCTTCAGCGGAATAACTTGCAGCATAGAAGACACTAATTCGGTCCCCCACCAATCTAAAAAATCAAATGTCTCAGATGCCGCAAACCTAAATCGCATAAATCGTATCCCATATCACATCAGTGCCCTTCAGTGCCACCAATCTCGAGGATGGTCGATAGTGACAAAGTTGGCCCTCAGATTCTTGACAGCACAGCCTCTACCGTATCGAAAGAAGAGCACCCGTGAGCTGGGTTTCTCCGGCGAGAAATACCTATTGTAAATTTCTACGCAAACAAATTCTGTCAAATCCACTGCTGGCCTACAGTATATAAACTCGTACGGGGGCTTCTCAGTGGTGCGGCTTCGCACTCTGCGATTTACCACCCTATCTCGCAATTATTACGCGCTTCTGGTAGACTAAGATTCTATTTATTAAAACCTATTATTGCGATCTGACCGTCTTCCTGTGAAACCTCAACATCATAGCCGCTGTAGGTCTTAGCAAAAATCTTCTGATCGATAATCTCCATATCGACGAAACAATCAGGACTTCTTGGCGGCTCAGCCTCCCAAATTATTTCTCCGCCGCGCTCAGCAATTATATTACGAAATACCGCTTCCGTAGAGCAATCGGGGTCAATGAGAATAAAAGCAGTATTGTTAAGGACTACCGTTTTTTTTTGACAAGATTTTTCCATTTTGACTTCCAATTAGTTATGGTTTTAATGGAACGCCGGACCCAAAGGAAGCGCTGGGTATACGCTCCAAAAGTTGGATTTGCGTTCCTCCCCCTGCCTGACCAAAAGCCGGTGCTGCGCTTCCATACTGTATTCTAGTCCCAGCTGGAATTGTCACCTCCGAAAGAAATGACGCCGCATTCTGCGGTGGAAGAGATAGCATACTTCTGGCTGCAGAGCTGGACGATGGCGCGATAGGTGAGAGCCAAGATCCTTGCTGGAAGGCTCCTCCACCCCAGACGCGATATGCCGTTAAACCATTGGCCGGTACTGCACCAGCGTAAATTATACTTCCCCAAGCCGCCTGTGTCCCGACGGGAGGTGCTGGAAGGGCGGTTAGTCTAGTTCCCGCCGGAGCAGCGGCTACGCCGGCTCCGGTTGCTGCAGCATTCAACAGTTCCCGACCAGTCTCCATGCCAAAGCGCTGAGAGCCATTTGCAGGGGTGTAGTGCCCAATGTCAACGTTCCCAAATGTCAGCGTAGAGATTACGTCGGAGCCGTAGTTATATAATCCTTTCGGGACACCTGCGGCCCATTCTTTATTGCTGAACTCTTCATCTGGTGGCAGGTCTCCTGACGTTAAGCGTTGTATTTCTCTACTGTTGAGGGAGTAGTTTTGGCCCTCTCCTTGCGAATTCTTATCTGCAGCTTCATCTTTCTCCAGTTCAGTGCCAGACCAAGGATCGTACTGCGTTTCTCCACCATCAGCATGTCCATTCGGGTCTGACTTATTGACTGGATCGTTACCTGCATATGCGTATCGGTTTGTGCCGACGCCCGGCAGGGTTGGGTCCCAGTCGTCGGGGGAGATGAAGCGGGCCTGCCCCGAGGTCGTGGCGAGGCTGGTTGCAAGCAGGGTGATGACCAGCAGCAGGCTGAGGGTTTTGGTGGCGAGATGCCGGGCTGCGGCGAGGAGCGAGCCGGCCTTGGCCGGGGTGCTTTGCCGTGGGCTGCACGCACTGTCCGCGTCGATGGTGCTGGTTGCGGCACAGGGGTCGGCCCCGATTTCGGCCTTGACGGTGCGGCCTGGGATGCCGGGCATGATGGCTGTGGACTGGAACGGGCTCATCGTGCGGCTCCGGCGCTACGGCTGCTGGCAAGGATAGCGGTATCGGGATGACCGGGATGGGCTTCGCGGTCATGACGCGCCCCGTCTGTCGGAGCTGGTGTGTCGATCCTGCAATCCGGCTTTATCTGAGAGGCCTGGTGCTGCGTCCGCAGTCTGCCAGTAAGAGCATCGTTCCTGCCGTTCGAGACGGTCAAGCTTGTTGGGCAGGATGCGGCGTCGCGCGAGACCCTGGACATCTGGCCGGCGCCACTGGCGGGTGGCAGTCCGGTTGTCTGGCTGGTTGTCTGGCCAGTCAAGAGGTCCGCTGGATGCGGGCCGTTGTCGTTGCCGGCTTCCGGTACGCTGCCGGGCTGTGGCCAGGGTCGTAGGTTGCGCGGGGAGCTCCTGACGTGGCTGCTTCATCCGCCTCCTCGTCCCTTGGCACGAAGGCTCCCAGGATCGGATCCATATATCGG
>NZ_JACVVX010000020.1 GCF_014534685.1 Oryzicola mucosus | reverse complement strand
CGCCTTGTACTCGCCAAAGTACTTCGTGATCGCCGCCGTCAGCGACGTCTTGCCATGGTCGACGTGACCAATCGTGCCAATGTTCACATGAGGCTTATTACGCTCGAATTTACCTTTTGCCATGTGAGGTCTCCAATCCTGCTTGCCCGCATGGGGCAGTTAATCTTGTCGCGTGAAAATTCTGTCGAACTACGCGTATTTCTTCTGAACTTCCTGGGCGACCGCGTTCGGAACCGCCTCGTAGTGGTCGAACTGCATCGTGTACTGGGCGCGGCCCTGAGACATCGAACGCAGGCTGTCGACATACTTGAACATGTTCGCAAGCGGCACCATCGCGTTGACGACGACGGCGATACCGCGGCTTTCCTGGCCCTGAATTTGGCCACGACGGCTGTTCAAGTCACCGATGACGTTGCCGACGTAATCTTCCGGCGTCACGACCTCGACCTTCATGATCGGCTCGAGCAGCTGGACGCCGAGCTTCGGCGCTGCTTCGCGAAGAGCCGCACGTCCGGCGATTTCGAAGGCCAGGACCGAGGAGTCGACATCGTGGTAGGCACCGTCGATCAGGGTCGCCTTGACGCCGATCATCGGGAATCCTGCGAACGGACCGGAGGTCAGAACGCTGCGGATGCCCTTCTCGACGCCCGGGATGTATTCCTTGGGCACCGAACCACCGACGATCTTGGAGTCGAACACAAAGTCTTCGCCTTCGGCGTTGGGCTCGAAGATGATCTTGACGCGGGCGAACTGGCCCGTACCGCCCGACTGCTTCTTGTGCGTGTAGTCCTGCTCGTGGGTGCGGCTGATGGTCTCGCGATAAGCCACTTGCGGAGCACCGACATTCGCCTCGACCTTGAACTCGCGACGCATGCGGTCGACGATGATGTCGAGGTGAAGCTCACCCATGCCGGCGATGATGGTCTGACCCGACTCTTCATCCGACTTGACGCGGAACGAAGGATCTTCGGCAGCCAGGCGGTTGAGGGCGAGGCCCATCTTTTCCTGGTCGCCCTTGGTCTTCGGCTCGATCGCGATCTGGATGACCGGCTCGGGGAATTCCATGCGCTCGAGGATGACCGGCTTCAGCGGATCGCAGAGCGTATCGCCGGTGGTGGTCTCCTTGAGGCCTGCCAGCGCAACGATGTCGCCGGCGAAAGCTTCTTCGATGTCGGCGCGGGAGTTCGAGTGCATTTGCAGCATGCGGCCGATGCGCTCTTTCTTGCCCTTGACGGTGTTGTCGAGGGAAACGCCCTTGGCAAGCTTGCCGGAATAGATGCGGCAGAAGGTCAGCGAGCCGACGAACGGATCGTTCATGATCTTGAAAGCCAGCATCGAGAGCGGCTCGTCATCCGACGAATGACGCTCGATCTCGGCTTCGGTCTTCGGATCGATGCCCTTGATGGCCGGAACTTCGGCCGGGGAAGGCAGGAACTCGACGACGCCGTCCAGAAGCGGCTGGACGCCCTTGTTCTTAAAGGCAGAGCCGCAGAACATCGGGAAGAACTTGACGGCGATGGTGCCCTTGCGGATCAGCGCGCGCAGTTCGTCGTTCGAAGGCATCTTGCCTTCGAGGTAATTTTCGAGAGCCGTCTCGTCCATTTCGACGGCGGCTTCGATCATCTTCTCGCGGAACTCTTCGGCGCGCTCCTGCAGGTCTGCAGGGATCTCGACGACGTCCCAGGCGGCACCGAGGCTTTCGTCGCGCCATACGAGTGCGTTCATCTCGATCAGGTCGACGACGCCCTTGAACTCGTTCTCGGCGCCGATCGGCAGCTGCACGGCAACGGCGGTGGCGCCGAGGCGGCTCTTGATCATCTCGTAGGAGCGGTAGAAGTCCGCACCGATCTTGTCCATCTTGTTGCAGAAGATCATGCGCGGGACATGATACTTGTCGGCCTGGCGCCAGACGGTCTCAGTCTGCGGCTCGACACCTGCGTTGGCGTCCAGCAGAGCGATTGCACCGTCGAGCACGCGCAGCGAACGCTCGACTTCAATGGTGAAGTCGACGTGACCGGGGGTGTCGATGATGTTGAAGCGGCGCTGCTTGCCGTCGCGACCCTTCCAGAAGGTCGTGGTGGCAGCCGAGGTAATGGTGATACCGCGCTCCTGCTCCTGCTCCATCCAGTCCATGGTGGCGGCGCCGTCATGGACTTCACCGATCTTGTGCGACTTGCCCGTGTAATACAGGATGCGCTCGGTCGTGGTCGTCTTGCCGGCGTCGATATGCGCCATAATACCGAAATTACGGTAGTCTTCGATCTTATATTCGCGGGCCATGGGAGGTGCCTCTCAGTCGTTCGTTCGCGCGATTACCAGCGGTAGTGCGCGAAGGCGCGGTTGGCTTCCGCCATCTTGTGGGTGTCTTCACGTTTCTTGACGGCCGTACCGCGATTGTTGGCGGCATCCATCAACTCGCCTGACAGACGATCGACCATCGTGGTCTCGTTGCGGTTGCGAGCGGCGGTGATCAGCCAACGGATAGCGAGAGCCTGACGACGCTCGGGGCGGACGTCAACGGGAACCTGGTAGGTAGCACCACCGACACGGCGCGAGCGCACTTCAACGTGCGGCGCAACATTGTCGAGAGCCTGATGGAACACGGCGACCGGCTCCTGCTTCGTCTTGGACTGCACCTGATCGAGGGCGCCATAGACGATCGTCTCGGCAATCGACTTCTTGCCGTCATACATGACGGCATTCATGAACTTGGTAACAACCAGATCACCGAACTTCGGATCCGGGTTGATTTCGCGCTTATCTGCACTGTGACGTCGGGACATCGTTCTCGTCTCTCGCTAACGTCGGCACGGCACTTTGAAAAAGCGCCAGCACCGGAAAACCTTACTTCGGACGCTTCGCACCGTACTTCGAACGGCGCTGCTTGCGATTCTTGACGCCCTGGGTGTCGAGCACGCCACGAATGATGTGGTAGCGAACGCCCGGCAAATCCTTGACGCGGCCGCCGCGGATCATGACAACCGAGTGCTCTTGAAGGTTGTGGCCTTCACCCGGGATGTAGCCGATCACTTCGAAGCCGTTGGTCAGGCGAATCTTGGCAACCTTGCGCAGGGCGGAGTTCGGCTTTTTCGGCGTCGTCGTATAGACGCGCGTGCAAACGCCACGCTTCTGCGGGTTGGCCTGCATGGCCGGAACCTTATTGCGCTTCACCGGCGCAATGCGCGGCTTGCGGATCAGCTGGTTGACGGTAGGCATTAAACCCTCTTGTCTCTCAATTCCGTGTCTCAAGCCCGTCGGGGCGGCTTCAAGCGCATATCCATACGCAAATTCGGGCCACAAACCGCCTCTAACGGTCCTGCCCGAACAATATGCAGAGGAAGCCTTGCAGCTTCATGCGCGCCGGAAATGTCTTCTTCGCTCGTAAAAACGAACCTTGTTTGAGGCGAACTCCAAAGCGCGTCGCTTCGAAAAACCCAGCCTCACATCGGCTCAGACGAGGCGGCTTCTACCCCCAACCCCGCTTTACGTCAACCCCGATCCGTTAAGAATCTCGGGAATTGGCGGGGTTGAGGGCGCCAGACGGCCCGTTGGTCACTTTGTTACGCAGAAAGTTCCGTGATGGGAAGAAAATAAGCATCCTCGTCCCTAAATGTCCTCCATAAACCAGGATCGGAGGCGGAAAAAGATCAGGGATTTGCCCGACTAAGAATCGCTTTGTGCTCCGATTCTGGACGGGGCGGCTGATTCTTGCCCAGCAGCATGCGATACGATTCCGACGACCATCGATTCTTCAAGGAATGGCATCATGAACGACAACGAAGAACGCCCCGTGACCATCATCACCGGCCGCGTCTGGAGAAAGAAGGGCGGCCGCTCGGAAGGTGTCCATCTCATGCTCGTCTCCCCCGACGACGACACGGCGGTTCGCACCGCGCTTGATGCGCTTTCCAAGGAGGGCTACGCGGAAGCGGAGCTCGACCAGATCGGCGACCTCCAGGATGTGCCGGATGAAGAGCCGCATCTCTCCGCTTATCAAGGCGCCATGGAAGGCGAAGTCTCCATCGTCGTGTTTGATGAGAAGCGTTGAACTAATCTCGACAGCCTGCTCGCTTCTCCTGTCTTGCATAAGAATCGTGGGCACCCGATTGACAGACGAAAGCCTAGACGGCAACTTCTGTTTGTAACTTGAGACAAATGTTCGTTTTACCGATATTCGTCTCCCGGGGAGGGTTCACATGGATTCTATATTGAGCGGCCTCAAGGCCGTGGTCGACACGTTGGGCGCGACCGTGCTTCTGCCCATTGTCATCTTCATCATCGCTCTCGTTTTGGGAGCCAAGGCCGGCAAAGCCTTTCGAGCAGCCGTTACGATCGGCGTCGCGTTCATCGGCATCAATCTGGTGCTTGGCCTGATGCTGGGTGCAATCGGCGATACCGCGCAGGCGATTGTCAAGAATACCGGCATACAGCGCGACATCATCGATGTAGGCTGGCCGTCGGCAGCAGCGATTGCATTTGGCTCGTCCGTGGGTCTTTGGGTCATTCCCATAGGCATCGCCGTCAACATTGTTCTGTTGCTGACCAGAATGACGCGCACGCTCAATGTCGACGTCTGGAATTTCTGGCACTTCGCTTTTATCGGATCGCTGGCTACCGCCGCCACCGGCAGCCTTGCCTATGGACTGGTAGCCGCCGCCCTCATGGCAGCGCTTGCACTTCTGTTCGCGGACTGGTCGGCGCGCGCCGTACAAAAGTTCTATGGCGTGCCGGGCGTCTCAGTGCCGCATCTTGCCTCTGCCCAGATCCTGCCGATAGCCATCGTCGTGAACTGGGTGCTTGACCGTATTCCCGGGATTAACAAGATCGAGATCAACAACGAGACCATTGAGCGCCGCCTCGGCGTGTTCGGTGAACCGATCATTCTCGGCCTCATCATCGGTCTTGTTCTCGGTCTCATCGCCTACTACAACGCCGGCGACGCAGGCACGGTGATTTCGAAGGTCCTGCAGACGGGCATGACGCTTGCGGCCGCCATGCTGCTCTTGCCGCGCATGGTCAAGATTCTAATGGAAGGCCTTTTACCGGTTTCCGAGGCGGCGCACGAGTTTGTCCGCAAGCGGGCCGGTGACCGCGAATTGCTGGTAGGCCTTGATTCCGCGATTCTGATCGGTCATCCGGCTGCGATCTCGTCATCGCTGATCCTTGTGCCGATCGCCATCGTGCTGTCCATCATCCTGCCCGGCAACCGGGTGATCCTGTTTGCCGACCTCGCGGTCATCCCATTCATCGTGGCCATGACCGCGCCGGTTCTTCGCGGCAACGTCTTCCGCATGGTGATCGTGGGCACGATCACGTTGACCGCCGGTTTCTATGTCGCCAACGCCCTCGCCCCGCTGTTCACCAGCGCCGCCGTGGCATCCGGCTTCACGCTTCCCGCCAACGCGGTGCAAATCACTTCGGTTGTGGACGGCTTCCTGTGGATTTCCTACGTCGTGATCGCGGCAATCCAGAACTTCGCCGTGGTGGGGCTTGGCGTGCTCGCCTTGATCATCGGCCTGTGCTTCTGGCTCTATCGACGCAATACGGAGGCATGGGAACGGGCGGCCGGCGCTGACGATGTTGAGTCTGAGGCATGACGGACACGCTGTCCGGCTCTGTCCCGCATGAAGCGATCTTTGCCAACGCGGAGGCTTCAACCCGCCAGGAGGTTATCCGCCTCCTGGGCCAGCGCCTGACGGCTCTGGGCTACGTTCGGGACAGCTATGTGGATGCGGTGCTGAAACGGGAGGCGGAGTTGCCGACCGGATTGCCAATGGGCGGCGACAGCAATGTCGCTGTACCTCACACAGATCCCAAGCATGTTCTGCGTGCTGGCATAGCACTGGCCACTTTGGCAAAGCCTGTCTCTTTCGCCAATATGGAAGACCCAGACGAAGACGTGCCGGTGAGGATCGTCTTCATGCTCGCCATCAACGACAAGGACCGCCAGATAGAGACCTTGCAGCAGGTGCTTCTGACCATTCAGGACGAGGCGCTTGTTGCAAAAATGCTGCTGGCGAAAACGGCTGACGATCTGCATGCTCTGCTGCGGGACGTCGGCAAGCAAGGAAGATAGAACGTCATGGCTTTGAAGAAGAATGTCCTCTTCTGCTGCGGAACGGGCGTGGCGACATCGACCCTGGTCAACAGCGCGGTGACCGAGGCGATGAAACAACGTGGCATCGATATCAACTCCAGCCAGTGCAAGGTGGCGGAAGTGCGCTCCATGCTGAACGGGATCGATCTGGTTGTCTCGACCGCACAGTTACCGAAAGACCTCGGTGTCCCGTCAATGACAACCCTCGCCTTCCTGACAGGATTCGGTAAGGCGGAGGCGTTGGACAAGATCGAAGCAGCGCTGCGTTCCTAAAGCGTGTCGCGTTTGACGTGATTCAGGATTCCCATTTTGGTTGGGGGATGATTCATTGAGGTTCGAAGGAGAACCGCGATGGGCAAGCCGCTACCGATGGCGTTGCGTGAACGTGTTG
>NZ_JACVVX010000002.1 GCF_014534685.1 Oryzicola mucosus | reverse complement strand
CGCCTTGTACTCGCCAAAGTACTTCGTGATCGCCGCCGTCAGCGACGTCTTGCCATGGTCGACGTGACCAATCGTGCCAATGTTCACATGAGGCTTATTACGCTCGAATTTACCTTTTGCCATCGTCTCTTTCCTTGGGCGTCGGGACCGTGGTTCCGGTTGGATGCGCGGCGATTAACGAGAAAGGCGTAAAAATACAAGTGCCTTTTGCCCGTCGCCGCCAGGCGAAGACCATCGATGAACCGACTTGTCGGGGATATGCAGGCCTATATAGGCATCGCGGCTTCGTTATGGAAGGGCCGTGCCTCGGCAATCTGGAGCGGGTAGCGGGAATCGAACCCGCGTATTCAGCTTGGAAGGCTGCTGCTCTACCATTGAGCTATACCCGCGCCGCTTTCCAAGGCTTCGGAGCTGCAGTGGTGGAGGGAGTTGGATTTGAACCAACGTAGGCATAGCCAACGGATTTACAGTCCGTCCCCTTTAACCACTCGGGCATCCCTCCAGACCGCAGTCGAAGCCGTGCAACGAGGCATTCGCCGATCCCGTGTTTGGCTTCAAGCCCCACCCGAAATCTGCGATGCGCTTATGGCGGCAAGGTTTTGGACTGTCAACCGCGCATGAGACGTTTGCCGTCGATAATTTTGATTTGCCCGCAGCCAGCCATATCCAAAACGCCCTGTGCCCCTTATAGGAAGCGCATGAGCGATCCTAAAAAACCCGGCACCCCGAAAGACACCCATTACGCCAAGCTGCGTCGCACCTTTCGCGACCAGAAAGCCGGCGGAGCCCCGGAATTTCGTCCCAGGCAGCCCGTGCCGCCCGGCGAGAACCCACAGGATGGGCGCGTCCGGCTTTACGGCCTGCATACGGTTCGTGCCGCCCTCGACAATCCCAAGCGCAAGATCAAGCGCATGATGATCACACGCAATGCGCAGGAACGGCTGGAGATAGCCGACATCGCCGCCCTGCCCTTCCCGGTCGAATTGGCCGAGCCGCGCGACATCGACCGCATCACCGGCAGCGACGCGGTGCATCAGGGCGTGGTGATCGAGGCGGAGCCGTTGCGCGCCAAGGACATCTCGGCACTCGGCGAAACGCCGCTGGTCCTGGTTCTCGATCAGGTCACCGACCCGCATAATGTCGGCGCCATCATCCGCTCCGCCGTGGCTTTCGGCGCCGGCGCGCTCTTGACCACCTCGCGCCACAGCCCCCAGGAATCGGGTGTGCTGGCGAAATCGGCTTCCGGTGCGCTCGAGCACATCGACATGATCGAGGTCCGCAACCTCGCGGACGCCCTCGAAAAATTGCACGAGGCCGGCTTCGAGACCATCGGGCTCGATTCGGAAGGCCCCGCGGAACTGGAAACGACATTTGCCGGCAAGCGCATCGCCCTGGTGCTCGGTGCGGAAGGCAAGGGCCTTCGCCAGAAGACGCGCGAGACGGTCACCTCTCTGGCGCGTCTCGACATGCCGGGGGCGATTCGCTCGCTCAACGTGTCGAACGCGGCCGCCATCGCCCTTTACGCCGCGCGAAGCTTCCTGAAGAGCCGCCCTTGAGCCAAAGGGGCGGCCCTGTTTCCATTCTTCTCTAGCCCACGCAGGTCTTTTCGAGCATGAGCCTGGACTCCGTCAAAGCCTTCTTCGCCGCCCATGCACCCGATATCGACGTCATAGAAACCGCCGGCAGTTCCGCGACCGTTGCGCTGGCCGCCGAAGCCCATGGCGTGGAACCCGGCCAGATCGCCAAGACCTTGTGCCTGCGGGTCGGCGAGACAACGATGCTGATCGTCGCTCGCGGCGATGCGCGACTGGACAACCGGAAGTTCCGCGATGCCTTCGGCGGCAAGCCGCGCATGCTGGATGCCGAACAGGTCGTCGAAATCACCAGCCACCCAGTCGGCGGCGTCTGCCCCTTCGGCCTGCCGCAACCTCTGCCGATCTATTGCGACGTCTCCTTGCGCCACTATGAGGAGGTCGTGCCGGCCGCCGGCGCCACCAACGCCGCTGTGCGATTGGGTGTCGAGCGGCTGGCCGCACTCGTCGGCGCGCAATGGTGCGACGTCTGCCAGGAGCATTCGTCAGGCTCTTGATGTGAAAAGGCTGGTGCCCCCGGCAGGAATCGAACCCGCGACCTTCGGTTTACAAAACCGCTGCTCTACCAGCTGAGCTACAAGGGCACGGCGCTCCGTTACCACATCTGGCCCAACAGTAAAGAAATTTCGCAAGGGTCGGTTTAGGTTTCCCCATCCGGCTGAAGTCGATCGCCGCGATCTTAAAAAACCCGATATGAATCCCTAAATCCGGTTTGTGGAAAGTCCACGCGAAACGGGGGTCGCCGATGATCAGGTTTGTGCTTCTCGCTGTCGTCGTTGTCGTACTCTGGTTCCTGCTGCTCAAGCTCTACAAGGAAACCAAGGCGAAACGCGTCGATTGGACCGGCATTGCCGCCTTTATCGGCTTTGTCGTGCTCGCCTTCTATCTGCGCCACGCCACTGGCCTGGGCTGAAGACTTTGCACGTGAAAGCTGCCGTGCTACGTCCCCGGCACACAAGCGCGCGGTCGGCACCCCCGATCCGGGATGCACAACAGGGGCCGGCCAGGTGAAATTCTCCGTCGTAAGCTCCGACACGCCCGATGCAAGCGAAGCCGCCGAGCGGCTGTGCAAGCGCTATGGCAAGACACCTATCGCCGACGCCGATGTCGTCGTGGCCCTTGGCGGCGATGGCTTCCTGCTCCAGACGCTGCGCGACACGATGAGTTCCGGCAAGCGCGTCTACGGCATGAATCGCGGCACAATCGGCTTTCTCATGAACGAATACCGTGAGGATGACCTCGACGGACGCATTGCCAGCGCCGTTGCGGAAACGATTCGCCCGCTCGAAATGACGGTTGTCGATCATGATGGTCTCGAGACCCAGGCGCTTGCGATCAACGAGGTGTCGTTGCTGCGCCAGTCCTATCAGGCGGCACGTTTGCGCATCACCATCGACGGCCAGATTCGGCTCGAAGACCTGATCTGCGATGGCGTGATGGTGGCGACCCCTGCCGGCTCGACGGCCTACAATCTGTCGGCGCATGGGCCGATCCTGCCGCTCGACGCGCCTTTGCTGGCTTTGACCCCGGTCAGCCCGTTTCGCCCACGGCGCTGGCGCGGCGCCCTTCTGCCGAAAACTGCCGAAGTCCGCTTTGATGTGCTGGAAGAAGTCAAACGCCCGGTCAATGCGGTGGCCGATCATACCGAGGTCAAATCGGCACGATCCGTCACCGTCAGGGAATCGCCATCCGCGACTGCCACCTTGCTGTTCGATGCCGGCCAGTCCTGGAAAGAACGCATCCTCGCCGAACAGTTCAAATACTGAGCCGCTATCCACTGGACCAGCCTCCGTTCGTGGCAAATGACCAACATTACGCCAGTTTAAGTTGACAATCCGCAGCGCAAACTCTATCGCGATGCAGCATGAAGCGGACGCCGGGCGCCCGCCGTGGCTTATGCCGCGCAACTCTTCAAGATGAAGACAGTCACAAAACTTGTCAGAAGACACCCAGACCGCTCCAGAAGCGTTGACTTTCGCAGACCTCGGCCTCTCGCCGAAGGTTCTTTCCGCCGTCATCGATGCCGGATACACCAAGCCGACACCGATCCAGGAAGGCGCCATTCCGCACGCGCTCCAGGGCAAGGACGTCCTGGGCATCGCCCAGACCGGCACCGGAAAGACCGCGTCTTTCGTGTTGCCTATGCTGACGCGCCTGGAAAAGGGCCGCGCCAGGGCACGCATGCCGCGCACCCTCATCCTCGAGCCCACGCGTGAACTCGCGGCTCAGGTCGAGGAAAACTTCGTCAAATACGGCAAGAACAACCGGCTCACGGTTGCCCTGCTGATCGGCGGCGTGTCCTTCGACGAGCAGCTCAAGAAGCTCGAGCGCGGCGTCGATGTGCTGATTGCCACGCCAGGCCGCCTGCTCGATCACTTCGAGCGCGGCAAGCTTTTGCTCACCGGCGTGGAAATTCTCGTCATCGACGAAGCCGACCGCATGCTCGATATGGGCTTCATCCCGGACATTGAGCGCATCTGCAAGCTCATCCCGTTCACCCGGCAGACTCTGTTCTTCTCGGCGACCATGCCGCCTGAGATCACCAAGCTGACCGAGCAGTTCCTTCATGCGCCCGTGCGCGTCGAAGTGGCAAAGGCTTCGAGCACCGCTTTGACGGTGACACAGCAGCTTGTGAAGTCAGGCTCCAAGCCCTGGGACAAGCGCGAGACGCTGCGCCGCCTCATCATCGAGGAAGGCGACAACATCAAGAACGCGATCATCTTCTGCAATCGCAAGGTCGATGTCGCCGAACTGTTCCGCTCGCTGGTCAAGCACGAATTCGACGCGGGCGCATTGCATGGCGACATGGATCAGCGGGCGCGTACAGCGATGCTGAACGGTTTCCGTGAAGGAAAACTGCGCCTTCTTGTGGCATCCGACGTCGCCGCGCGCGGTCTCGACATTCCAGACGTCAGCCACGTCTTCAATTTCGACGTGCCAATCCATGCCGAGGACTATGTCCACCGCATCGGCCGCACCGGCCGCGCCGGCCGTTCCGGCAAGGCCTTCACCATCGTCACCCGCTCCGACAACAAATATGTCGACGCCATCCAGAAGCTGATCGGAAACCAGATCGAGTGGCTGGACGGCGACATCACAACGCTTCCCGCGCCGGCGGAAGGCGACGACGCCCCGCGCCGTGGCCGTGGCCCCAGCAAGCGCGCTGGCGGAAAAGACGAGAACAGGCGCGGCGGACGCAAGGACGACAGCAAGCGTGAACGCCGCCCCGAGGCGGAAAAAGTCGACCAGCCTGAAGTCGTTGAAGCGCTCGAAGTCGCTGAAGAACCAGCCATCGCAGTCGCCCCAGAAGAGCGGCGCGACCGCCGCGACTCGATCCGCAGCGGCAATTCGGACCGCAAGCAGCAGAATCGCCGTGGTGGCCGTGACCGCCATGAAGATGACGACAACAATGTCCTGGGCTTCGGCTCTGAAATCCCAGCCTTCATGTTGATCGAACCCAAATTCTGAATTCAGCCGTCATCGGATACGAAAAATGGCCCGTCTGGGCCATTTTTTTTGGACTGAACTTCACCAATCGGTGGGCGTGCCGGGCGCCATCCCACCGATTGGTGAAAGCAGATCGATCAGGTCAGCGGCGACAGCTGGATCTCGACGCGACGGTTCTGCGCGCGTCCGTCCGCCGTATCGTTGGACGTGATCGGGCGCGTCGGTCCGAAGCCCGTGATCGCAAAGCGGCGCGTATCGACACCCTGCGCTGACAGATAGTTGGCAACCGACATGGCGCGGCGCTGCGACAGGTCCATATTGTGCTGCATGCCGCCGGTGGAATCGGTGTGGCCATAAACGTCGACGATGGTCTGATTGAACTTTTTCAGGACGATCGCGACCGAGTTCAAGGTCGGATAGAAGGCGGACTTCACCGTGTCCTGATCCGTGCCGAATGTAATGTTGGACGGCATGTTGAGGACGATCTGGTCGCCCACGCGCGTGACGCTGACGCCGGTGCCCTGCAACTGCGCGCGCAGTTCAGCTTCCTGGCGATCCATGTAGTTGCCGGCCAGACCGCCGGCCAATGCGCCGACGCCGGCACCGATCAGCGCATTGCGACGATCGTCGCCGCCAGCCAGCATGCCGAGACCCGCACCCGCCACAGCGCCAAGGCCGGCCATCGACGCGGTGTTCGAAATCCTCTGCTGACCGGTGAATGGATCCGTCGTGCAGGCGCCAAGCAGCATGGCGGCGCCAACAACGCCGATGATCGTTTTCTTCATGGTTTTCCCTCTCCTACGGCAGGCATGACCCGGCGCATCTATACGGATGCGATTCCAACGGTTTCTAACACGAAATACGGCGAAAACCGGAACCGACATACCAGCTAAATTGGCTTCAGGCGTATTTTATAGCGGACGGTCGTCACGGCCACGCCAGCCTGGCGTGGCCGATCAAGCAAGATCGGCCACCTGTAGGATCAGGCGATGTCTTCGATGGCCGGGGAAGCGCCGCCTTCGATCCGATGCGCGAGCGATGCTTCCATGAACTCGTCGAGGTCGCCATCGAGCACATCGGACGGGCTTGTGCTTTCCATGCCCGTCCGCAAATCCTTCACGAGCTGGTAGGGCTGCAGAACGTAGGAGCGGATTTGGTGCCCCCAGCCGATATCGGTCTTGGAAGCTTCCGTGGCGTTGGCCACCGCTTCGCGCTTCTTCAGTTCTTCCTCATACAGGCGCGACCGCAGCATTTCCCAGGCCTTTGCCTTGTTCTTGTGCTGCGAACGCTCCGCCTGGCAGGCCACCGCGATGCCGGTCGCGATATGCGTGATGCGCACTGCCGAATCCGTCGTGTTGACGTGCTGGCCGCCCGAACCAGACGCCCGGTAGGTGTCGATCCGGACATCGGATTCGTTGACGTCGATCTCGATGGAATCGTCAATCACCGGATAGACCCAGATCGACGAGAACGAGGTGTGGCGACGCGCATTGCTGTCATAGGGCGAGATGCGCACCAGCCGGTGCACGCCCGATTCCGTTTTCAGCCAGCCATAGGCATTGTGACCACGGATCACCAAGGTAGCGGACTTGATTCCAGCCTCCTCGCCGTCATGGACTTCCAGGACCTCGACCTTGAAGCGTCGTCTTTCCGCCCAGCGGGTATACATGCGCAGCAGCATGTTGGCCCAGTCCTGGCTTTCCGTGCCGCCTGCGCCGGCGTGAACCTCGAGATAGGTATCGTTCGAATCGGCTTCGCCCGACAGGAGGTTCTCGATCTGCCGTGCCTTGATCTCGCCGGACATCGAACGGATCGCCGCCTCAGCCTCTTCGATGACGCTCTGGTCGCCCTCTTCCTCGCCAAGCTCGATGAGGCCGATATTATCCTCCAATCCCTGGCTCAGACCATTGATGGACCGGATATTGTCATCGAGCGACTGGCGCTCGCGCATCAGCTTCTGGGCTTCCTGCGGATCGTTCCAGAGGCTCGCGTCCTCGGCACGCATGTTCAGGTATTCAAGCCTCTTTATGGCCTGATCCCAGTCAAAGATGCCTCCTCAGCAAGCCAATAGCCTGCTTGATTTCGTCGACAAGGTTCTGCGTTTCCGCGCGCATGGCTGGCTCTATCTTCCCGTGATTGAGGGGGATTTGGTGTCGGCGCGGACCATAGGCATGGCGCCCTCGCCTGTAAAGCAAAATGGCGGAACGACCCGTCCCGCCATGGCTAAGTTTTTCGCGATCAGTAGAGGCCGCCGCCGCCTTCGTTGATGGCCTTGCTGGCCTGCGGCGAAAGATCCGCCCCATAGCCGCTGCTGCCGTCTTCGCCCATGCCGATGACCCAATAGCTGTCGGCGGGGCCGGTGCCCGGCTTGAAGGCTTCCATGATGGTGCCACCGTCGCCCTCGCCGGCGCGCATGCCGGTCTTGCGGTTGATGGAGATCACCGTCATGCCTTCCGGCACCTGGAACTCCACGGGAGGCACGCCCTTCATGGCGTCGGTCATATATTCCTTGAAGATCGGCGCGGAGAGGCCGCCGCCGGTCGTGCCCTTGCCGAGCGAACGCGGCTGATCGTAGCCGATATAGAGACCGACGACCATGTTCGGCGTATAGCCGATGAACCAGGCATCCTTCTCGTCGTTTGTCGTCCCGGTCTTGCCCGCGATCGGACGCTTCAGCTCCAGAAGCGTCGTTGCCGTACCGCGCTGCACGACGCCTTCCATCATCGAGGTGATCTGGTAGGCGGTCATCGGATCGAGCACCTGCTCGGAATTGTCGATCAGTTCCGGCTCGTCCTGCCCGTTCCACTCTGTCGCCACGCAGCCTTCGCAGCCACGCTCGTCATGCTTGAAAACGGTCTTGCCGTAGCGGTCCTGGATACGGTCGATCAGCGACGGCTTGATCTGGCGTCCGCCATTGGCCATCACGGAATACGCCGAAACCATGCGCATCACCGTGGTTTCACCGGAACCCAGCGCCATCGGCAGATACTGTCCGAGCTTGTCGTAGACGCCGAAACGCTCGGCATACTCAGCAACGGTCTTCATGCCCATGTCGTTGGCGAGGCGAACGGTCATCAAATTGCGCGAACGCTCGATGCCTGCGCGCAGGGTCGAAGGGCCGGCGGCCTTGCCGTCATAGTTCTTCGGCGACCAGGTGGTGTTGCCGACGCGAATGGTGATCGGTCCGTCCATGATGACCGAGGCGGGCGTGTAGCCATTGTCGAGCGCGGCCGCATAGACGACCGGCTTGAACGAAGAGCCGGGCTGCCGCATCGCCTGGGTGGCGCGGTTGAACTCAGACTGCGCGAAGGAGAAGCCACCGACCATTGCCAGCACGCGGCCGGTATGCGGGTCCATCACCACCATGCCGCCCGACACTTCGGGAACCTGCCGCAGAATATAGGAGCCCTTCGCACCTTCCTTCGGCTGCACGAAGATGACATCGCCCGGTTTCAGCACGTCGGCCGGGGAATTCGCCCGAACCAGCTTGCCGCCGACATTGTTGCGCATGGCAAAGCTCATGTCCGCAGCCGCGACGGTGCCGGTCTCACGATCCTTCACAAGAGCGCCCGAGCCGTCGCGCTTCGGCTGAAGTCCGATGTCGAGCCCCGCCTTTGCACTGTCCAGCACCACCGCGACCCGCCATTCCGGCACGTCCGAGAGCCCCTTGACCTCGCCGAGCGCCTTGCCCCAGTCGCCAGAGACGTCGATGTTGGTCACAGGCCCGCGATAGCCGCGCAACGTATCGTATTTGAGCAGGCCGTCCTGCATCGCCTTGCGGGCGAATATCTGCAGATGCGGGTCGAGCGTGGTGCGAACCGACAGGCCGCCCTCATAGAGCGAGTTCTCGCCATAGCGGGCGATGATCTCGCGGCGGACTTCCTCGGTGAAATATTCGCCCGCGAAGACATAGCCGCCGACGCCGCGGCCGGTGACGCCAAGCGGCTCGGCCTGCGCCTTGGCAGCTTCCTCGCGCGACACGTAGCCGTTTTCCTGCATCTGGCCGATGACCCAGTTGCGGCGTTCCAGCGCGCGGTCGGTCTGGCGGAAAGGATGGTAGTTGCTCGGCCCTTTCGGCAGGGCTGCCAGATAGGCGGCTTCCGAAAGCGTGAGTTCGTTCACCGACTTATCGAAATAGGTTAATGCGGCTGACGCGATGCCGTAGGATCCGAGGCCGAAGAAAATCTCGTTGAGATACAGCTCCAGAATGCGGTCCTTGGAATAGGCCTGCTCGATGCGGAACGACAGGATCATTTCCTTGATCTTGCGCTCATAGGTCTGGTCCGACGACAGCAGGAAGTTCTTCGCCACCTGCTGGGTGATGGTCGACGCACCGACCTGACGCCGGCCCGAGCCGACATTCTGGAAATTGGTCAGCACGGCGCGGACGAGACCGGGCACGTCGACGCCGGGATGGCTGTAGAAGCTCTTGTCTTCCGCCGACAGGAACGCGGCCTTGACGCGGTCGGGCACGGCCTGAATCGGCAGATAGAGGCGGCGTTCCCGGGCGAATTCGCCCATCAGGCCACCATCCGATGCGTGAATGCGTGTCGTTACCGGCGGCTCGTAATTGGCCAGCACCTCATAATCGGGCAACTCCTTGCTCAGGTTGCCGACATAAAGCGCGACGCCCGCGGCGGCCAAAAGCCCCAGCGCTATCCCGATGCCGAAGAAATATCCGATAAGACGAATCATGCCCGCTCCAGTCCGTGGTCCGCGGATTCCCTAAACAAAGCCGGCATATGCACAAGCTGCCGGCTTTTCGCGCTCCACGCTTTAAGCTGCTTTGGAGCGCTCTTGTGGGCAAAATGCGGCAAATGCCGCAACGCGCCGACGAATCTATACCACTAAACCGGTCGCTGTGCCCAAACTGCAACGCCGTGGCGGGCGTTTTTTATCAGCCGCCGGCGCGCTGCAGCCCGGCGACGAAGCCTTGTACTGCATTGGCGATGCTGTCGGACGCCTTGCTGCGCCATTCAGGATTGCGAAGCCGTTCCTCGTCTTCCGTATTGGAGAGGTAGCCGAGTTCGACAAGGACGGACGGCACGTCAGGCGCCTTCAGCACGCGGAAGCCAGCAGAGCGGTGCGGATTGTTGATCATCCCGATTGAGTTGGACAACTCTCCCACCAGAAGGCGCGCGAACTTTATCGAAAACGTATGCGTTTCCCGCCGGATGAGGTCGATGAGGATGTCGGAAACAGCGTGGTTTTCTTCCGCTATATCGACACCTGCCAACGCATCGGACAGGTTTTCTCGGTCTGCCAGCGCCTGCGCCTCGGCATCGGACGCCTTGTCCGACATGGTATAGACCGTGGCGCCGCGAATGCCCTTGAGGCGGATGGTATCCGCATGAACGGAGATCATCAGATCGGCTCCCGCCTGCCGGGCGATGCGAACGCGGTCGTCGAGCCTCAGGAACTCGTCGCCGTCGCGGGTCAGTTCGACCTTGTAGGCGCCGACCGACTCGAGCCGCTCCTTGAGCTGACGGGAAAAGGCGAGCGTGATGTCCTTTTCGACGGTCCCGCTCGGGCCTTCCGCGCCGCCGTCGATACCGCCATGGCCGGGATCGATGACGATGGTGAACGGCTTTGCCGCCACGGGAGCGTCGGTGCCGACCCGCGCCGTCTTGGGCGTGCTGACAGTCGATCCGGTGGTCGCTGCCTGGATGGCAAGGGCGGATTCGAACTCCGCGTTCGAAGCCGCGGCAATATCGGCCACGATTCGGTAGCCCGGCGCGCCCTCATTTTGCAGCACGTCGATCTTGTCGACCAAAAAAGGCCCCTTGCCCGCCAGGACCAGCCGCGAAACGCTGTCGTCGAGCTTGCCGTACTGCACACCGGCCACAAGACCGCGCGGCTTGAGCTGTTGGGGATCGATGACCAGCTGGGAGCCTGGAAGATCGATGACCAGCCGGTGCGGGCTGCGCAAAAGAAACCACTTCGGCTCGGGCTCACGGTCGAAATTCATGACGATGCGCATGCGCGTCGCATCGCCCGCCATCTTGTAATCGATCAGCCGGGCGTCCTGCGCATGCGCCGTTGTGGCAGCGCCGAACATGAAGGCAAGCAGCACAAACACCCATGACAGGAATCGCGACACCCCTGTCATTTCGTTCCGTTCAACAGCGGCAAAGCCGATAGTCACTGTCGAAGCTCCGTACAAAGATTGCGCAATGCGTGGAAGCCGCCGAAACTTCTGCAGTTTCCATCGGACATTACCACGGCGGGGTCGATTAATGACAGGTAATCAAAGAAGGTTAACAACCCTTTTCGGCGTGGGACGCAGGATACCCTGCCCAATTTGCCGGCATCCAAACGGGGGTTGCCTTCGAACCGATCAAACCATAAAAGCGATGGTGGATGACTGCAATCATTCGACCTTGGCTTTCGGCGGAAAGCGATGAAGGTGCGAGCGGTCCGCTTCGAATACTTCATCGAAGTGCAGCCATCACAAAGAATTTCGCAAGCCTTTCTCTTTGGCAGAGGAAAGCCTGCGCGAGGAAAACGGCCGGATGTGTTCCGAGCCGGCTCAGTACGAGCACAATAGCTGGTCCGGATTTCCGGGCTTTGGATCAAAAGAAGGTGCCGCAAGGTTACGCAATGGCTCTAGGAGCATACAGGAGAAGGTCCGCACAGAACCGCGCCATGGTGGCTGCGGGCGGAACCGTCCTGACGCTTCTCCAGCGACCTGCGGGCACTACAATGTCCGGCACGCACAACACGGCTGAATCAAGGCGACCGGCTTATGCCCGTCGCCCTTTCGCCATGCCTGCCGGGAGGAAAATCAATAATGGCCAACAAGATGCTGATCGACGCCTCCCACCCGGAGGAGACCCGCGTTGTCGTCACGCGCGGTAACAGAATCGAAGAATTCGATTTTGAGTCACAAGACAAAAAGCAATTAAAAGGCAATATCTACCTGGCGCGGGTCACCCGTGTTGAACCATCCCTCCAAGCCGCTTTTGTCGAATATGGCGGCAATCGCCACGGCTTTCTGGCTTTCAGCGAAATCCATCCCGACTACTATCAAATCCCGGTAGCGGACCGTCAGGCGCTTTTGCGCGCCGAGGCGCAGGAAGCCGAGGATGAGGACGCCGAAGACGAAGACGGCGAAGACCGTGGACGCGGACGCCGCAACAAGCGGCGTGGACGCAATCGCGGCCGGAGCGAAGACGAGAACAAGCCAGCCGAAGCGTCGGACGCTTCCGAATCGGACTCAGATGGAAATGCCGAGGCGACGCCAGGCGAAACCGACGACACCGTTCTGGATGTAGCCGCAGAGAGCAACGAGGCGGCGCCTGCCGGCGATTCGGACCAGCCTGACGGTGACGGGCAGTCCGGCAATGACGAACCGTCTTCCGACGACGGCGAGACGTCGGGACCAAAATCGATAGCCGCGGCTGTCGAAGTCGATGAAATTTCGGAAGCGCCGCGCGGCGACAAGCAGGAATCCGACGAGGTCAACCACGGCACCGTCGAGGAAATCTCCTCGTCCAACGACGACGACCATGAGATCGAGTCTGTCGGCGCCGAAGACGCCATCGAAGAAGCGCGCGACCGTCGCCGTCCTGTCCGCCGTCATTACAAGATCCAGGAAGTCATCAAGCGCCGCCAGATCCTCCTGGTTCAGGTGGTCAAGGAAGAGCGCGGCAACAAGGGCGCTGCGCTGACGACCTATCTGTCGCTCGCAGGCCGTTATTCGGTGCTGATGCCCAACACCGCGCGCGGTGGCGGCATCTCGCGCAAGATCACCAATGCGCAGGACCGCAAGCGCCTCAAGGAAGTCGTCGCTGAACTGGAAGTGCCGAAGGGCATGGGCGTCATTCTGCGCACCGCCGGCGAAAGCCGCACCAAGGCGGAGATCAAGCGCGACTACGAATATCTGATGCGCCTGTGGGAGAATGTCAGGACGCTGACGCTGCAGTCGTCGGCTCCTGCCCTCGTCTATGAAGAAGGCAGCCTGATCAAGCGGTCCGTACGCGACCTCTACAATAAGGATATCGACGAAATCCTTGTTTCCGGCGAGGAAGGCTATCGCGAGGCCAAGGACTTCATGCGCATGCTCATGCCGAGCCACGCAAAGGTCGTGCAGCCCTACCGCGACACGACACCGATCCTGGTGCGCAGCGGCATCGAAGCCCAGCTCGACCGCATGCTGCAACCCCAGGTGACGCTCAAGTCTGGCGGCTACATCATCATCAACCAGACCGAAGCCCTGGTTGCCATCGACGTCAACTCCGGTCGCTCCACCAAGGAGCATTCCATCGAGGAGACGGCGCTGCACACCAATCTGGAGGCAGCCGAAGAGGTTGCCCGCCAGTTACGGCTGCGCGACCTTGCCGGCCTGATCGTCATCGACTTCATCGACATGGAAGAGAACCGGAACAACCGGGCTGTCGAGAAGAAGATGAAGGACTGCCTGAAAAACGATCGCGCGCGCATCCAGGTGGGACGCATTTCGCATTTCGGCCTGCTCGAAATGTCCCGCCAGCGCATTCGCGCCAGCGTGCTCGAAAGCACGATGAAGCCCTGCCCGCATTGCGGCGGAACTGGCCACGTCCGGTCGGATTCGTCGGTGGCGCTGCTTGTCGTCCGCGCCATCGAGGAATCCCTGCTGAAGGATTCGCGTCACCACATCACAGTCAAGACGCCCGTCGCAACGGCACTCTACATTCTCAATCACAAGCGCAGTTCGCTGGTCGATCTCGAGAAGCGCTTTGCGGTGACGATCACATTGGAGCCCGATGAGACCGTCGGCGCGGCCCACCACGCGATCCTGCGCGGGGCAGTTGCCGAAAAGCCGCTGACCACCGAAGTGCCCACTTTGGTCACTTATGAAGAGCCCGAGATCGAAGACGAAGAAATCGTCGAGGTTGAGGCCGAAGAGGAAGCTGAAGAGCAGCCCGTCAAGGCGCAGCCGCAGTCCTCGGCGCCGCAGCAGGCCAATGGCGACGCCAACCGCAAACGCAAGCGCCGTCGGCGTCGGCGCGGCGGTCGCGATCGTGACGATGCCGCAACGACCGAGCCAAACCAGACGCTTACGACTGGTGAAGTTTCGGACGATGACGCGGACGGCAACGCCGAGAGCCAGGCGGACGAGCAGGAGATCAAGGCCGGCGACGACGCTGAGGCTTCGGACGGTGAAGGTGTGAAGAAGCGTCGCCGTGGCAAACGCGGCGGAAAGCGCAATCGTCGCGACGACGATGCACTGTCCGAAAACGGCGACGATGCTTCGGCCGATCAGGACGTTTCGGCTGCGGAAGAAGAGTCCGCCGTCGACGCAGAGCCTGTTGCCGAAGTCCAAGTGGAGGCGACCGATATCGAAGTCGTTTCCACCGAGCCTGCCGAGGAAGAAAAGCCAGCCGAACCGGTCAAGAAGCCCCGCCGCAGCACGCGGAGCAAAAAGGCCGTAGCAGAAACGGTTCCTGGCGAAGCAACGGCTGCAGAAGCGGAAGAAGCTCCGGCCGAGGACGCAAAGCCTGCCAAACGCCGCGCGACACGGCGCAAGACGACCAAGGAAGCGGAGCCGGCGGTCGAGGAAGCAGCAGCCCAAGCCGAGGCTGAGGACACAACAGTCCAAGCCGAGGCAACTGAAGCTGCTGCCCAAGCTGAACAACCGGCGGAGGTTGAACAACCTCAGGTCGTAGAAGAACAATCCGAAGAGACCGGTGAAGAAAAACCTAAGAAGGGTGGCTGGTGGCAACGCCGAGGATTCTTCTGAGATACGAAGCGAAAGTTACCCTGCGAAAAAAGTAGGGTAACTTTCGCATTTCTCGTGTTTTTGTGTGATCCGTTTCTTTTCTCTATTCGTAGAGAGTCAGAATATTCGAGGATTTGCGCCTTGAGTCCGATGACACCAGAATGGAGAAAACAAGATGAGTGCCGAAAGCAAGGCTGATATCCTGGAACTGACGGCTCACATCGTCAGCGCGTATGTTGAAAAGAACCAGTTGCCGGCGTCAGCCCTGCCCGAGTTGATCGCAAGTGTGAATGCCTCGATCGCAGCGCTTTCCAGTCCGGCCGAGACGCCCGTGGAACCGCTTGTTCCCGCCGTGAATCCCAAGAAATCCATCCAGAACGATCACATCGTCTGCCTGGAAGATGGAAAGAAGTTCAAATCCTTGAAACGGCATCTGGCGGTTCACTACGGTCTTACGCCCGAGGCTTACCGTACGAAATGGGGCCTGCCCAAGGACTATCCGATGGTTGCGCCGAGCTATGCCGCGCGCCGCTCCGAACTCGCCAAGCAATTGGGCCTCGGGAAAGCCTCGGTTGCCGAACCGGAACCCGAGCCGGCACCGAAGAAGACGCGCGCCGCGAAAGCGAAGTAACGCCAGCCTGTGTCATTTAACGAAACCCCGGTTCGCCGGGGTTTTTTATTGCGTCGCACAAAACGCATTGCTGCCATGCAGCATCAGCGCTTTTCGTTGCAACCGAAATTGCTATTTTGGCGAACGGGAGGATTGTTCTAAAAGAGACAGAGAACGATCATGAGTATCCGTACCAAGTTCCGCGAATGGCGCCTCTATCGGCAGACAGTCGACGAGTTGAGCCGTTGCACCAACCGCGATCTCAGCGATCTCGGCATCCAACGCTCCGACATCCGCTTTGTCGCCAAGGCCTCGGCGCGCGCCGCACGGTTCGGCTGATACAGCCTCATTGAAAAGGCACAAGCAAACGGGCTCTTCCGACACTGTCGGGGGCTCGTTTTTGTTTTGGGCGACGCGCTTTGCCGGCGCACCGTGGTCAGCGTAGAATTACAACGCCGCCCGATCTTTCCGTCACCGGAAACCTTAGTCCTGCGCGCTTGTCGTCCCCGCCGACAATCCGTTTTCGCCGTCTCCACGTACAATGATCCGTTGCATCAACGACATTCGGCGCGGGGACAATGGTACGAGACGAGCAGACAAAAGCGCAGCCCCGTCCGGTCCTCATCCTGTTCAGGGATGATCTTCGAATCCACGACAATCGAGCGCTTTCAGCCGCAGCCGACACCGGCGCGCCGGTCATCCCCGTCTATATCCGCGACAGGGAACCGGCCCGGCGCGATCTCGGCGCCGCCCGCCTCTGGTGGCTGCATCACTCCCTTTCCGAGTTGGCCGGCGCGCTTCAAAAGCTTGGCGCTCATCTTGTCCTGCAGGCTGGGCCGACCGCCACGACGCTCCACACTCTGATCGAAGAAACCGGCGCGACAGCCGTGTTCTGGAATCGCCGTTACGATCCGGCCTGCATAGAGCTCGATTCGTCCTTGAAGCTCGACCTGCGTAACCGGGGTCTCCACGTCGAAAGCTTTGACGGCCACTTGCTGCATGAGCCGTCGCTGACCAAGACCGGCGGCGGCACATCCTATAAGGTTTTCACACCGTTCTGGCGCTCTCTCTCCGGCCATATCGAACCCCGCGATCCCGTGGATGCCCCAAAGGCGCTGAAACCCTATCCCAGAAAACTGGCGTCGGACGATCTCAAGGACTGGAACCTCCTGCCAACCGCGCCTGATTGGGCGAAGCGTATCCGCGAGGCTTGGACCCCAGGAGAAACCGCGGCGCGTGCACGGCTCGACGATTTTCTGGGCGACGCGATCAAGGGGTATGCGGAACGACGCGACCTTCCCTCGGTGAATGGCACGTCGCGGCTTTCACCCCATCTCGCCTTCGGCGAAATTACGCCCTTTCAAATCTTTCGTGCCCTTCGATCGAAGACGATCGACGCCCCGACCGGCGATGTCGACACGTTCCGCAAAGAGGTCGGCTGGCGCGAATTCTCCTACCATCTGCTGTTCCACAACCCGGACCTGGCAACGCAGAACTTCAACCCCAGCTTCGACGCCTTCGCCTGGGAGAATGACGGCAAGCTGTTGAAAGCCTGGCAGAAAGGCCAGACCGGCTATCCCATCGTCGATGCGGGCATGCGCCAACTCTGGCAGAGCGGCTGGATGCACAACCGCGTGCGGATGATCACCGCGTCGTTCCTGATCAAGCACCTGCTGGTCGACTGGCGAAAGGGCGAGGCCTGGTTCTGGGATACGCTGGTCGATGCCGATCCAGCCAACAACGCCGCAAGCTGGCAGTGGGTGGCGGGGTCTGGTGCCGATGCGTCGCCCTATTTCCGCATCTTCAATCCGATTCTCCAGGGTGAAAAGTTCGATCCGAAGGGCGATTACATCAGACGTTTTGTGCCGGAACTTTCCGAACTGCCGGACAAATACATCCACAGCCCGTGGGCTGCATCAAAAGACGTTCTCGATGCCGCCGGCGTGAAACTCGGCACGAATTATCCCGTACCTGTAGTCGATCACAAAAAGGCGCGTGACCGCGCTCTGCAACTCTATAAGCGTCTGAAGGGACCCTCATGAACGTGGCGCCGATACATCGCGGACATGGCAATCGCAACAAGATCGCGGTGATCGGCTCCGGCATAAGTGGAGCATCCGCCGCCTGGGCGCTTCACCCAACCGCCGATGTCACCCTGTTCGAGGCTGCCGCGCGTCCGGGCGGCCATACCGCAACCGTCGATATCGATTACGATGGCAGGCCCGTTTCCGTCGACACCGGTTTCATCGTCTACAACACGCTGAACTATCCTGAACTGACCGCACTGTTTGAGCATCTCGACGTCGAGACGCAGGAAACCGAGATGAGCTTTTCGCTGTCGCTTGACGGCGGCAAGCTGGAATGGTCGGGCGCCAGCCTTAGTTCGATCTTCGCCCAGAAGCGCAATTTCTTCTCGCCGTCCTTCCTGTGGATGTTGCGCGAGATCCTGCGCTTCAACCGCGAATGCGTGGTCGACCGCGAGTCCGGCCTGCTCTTGCAGCACACGATCGGCGAATATATCGAGAAGAAGAAGTTTTCATCCTCCTTCCGCGACAACTACCTCATCCCGATGGCGGCTGCGATCTGGTCCACGCCACGTATCAAGATGCTGGATTTCCCCGCTGAGACCTTCATCAGCTTCTTCGAAAACCATCGCCTGATCCATCGTGAGCGGCCGAGATGGAAAACCGTCCGCAACGGCTCGGCAACTTATCTCGCCAAACTGCTTGCTCCGCTCGGCGACCGCCTCCGCCTGTCGTCTCCGGTCCGCTCGGTGGTGCGCGATGCGTATGGCGTCACGCTTTGGCATGGAGACGGCCACGCCGAGCGCTTCGACCAGGTGATCTTCGCCTGCCATAGCGACCAGGCGCTGGCCATGCTGGGCGACCCTTCCAGCACCGAATCGGATAGTCTTGGCGCGGTCAAATACCGGCCCAACCGCGTCATCCTGCATCGCGACACCAGCCTCATGCCGAAATCCCGCCAGGCCTGGGCGGCTTGGAACTATCTCCGCAGTTCAAAGGGCGACGGCGAATCGGAGGTCTGCGTCACCTACTGGATGAACCGGCTGCAGCATATCGACCCATCGATGCCGCTCTTCGTCTCGCTCAATCCGGCGGTCGAACCCGCAGCCAATCTGACCTTTGGCGAATGGGTCTACGATCATCCGCAGTTCGATGCGGCAGCCCTTGCAGCCCAGCAGCGCCTGCGCGGCATTCAGGGGCAGCGCAACACCTACTATGCCGGCGCCTGGACGGGTTACGGCTTCCATGAGGACGGCTTGAGATCGGGCCTCGATGCCGCCGCCGCACTTGGCGCCCAGGTGCCCTGGCGTTCATCGGTTCAAGCACTGGCCGCGGAGTAGCGGATATAGCCATGGCCAGGCACCAGCGCATCACGACGCTTCGGGACAACGGCCCGCCGCCACAGGCAGCGGGCACGCTCTATCCCGGCGAGGTCATGCATGCGCGCCTGAAGCCGTTCGGCCATCGCTTCGTCTATTCCGTGTTTTCGCTGCTGGTCGATATTGACAGGCTCGACGAACTGGGCCGGGCATCGCCTCTGCTGTCGGTCAACAGCAGCGGCATTTTTTCATTCTGGGAGAAGGATCACATCGAACGCGATGAAGAGACGGTACGCGGCTATGCCGACCGCCTTCTGACCGGTGCCGGTCTGGAACGGCCCGCCCGCATCCTCCTCCTGTGTTACCCCAGACTGTTCGGCTACACCTTCAATCCGATCTCGGTCTATTTCGCCTATGACGCCGATGGCACGCTGACGGCCCTTGTCTACGCCGTACGCAACACCTTTGGCGAGCGGCACAGCTACGTCGCGCCGATTCGGCCCGGTGATCTCACCGAGGCAGGCGTCCGCCAGACGCGCGCCAAGATTTTCCATGTCTCGCCCTTCATCGGGATGGATGCGCGCTACCATTTCCGCGTCATGCCGCCCGGCGAGACGGTCAAATTGCGCATTCACGAGACCGAGGGCTGCGATCCGGTTCTGTCGGCGACCTTTGCCGGCACAGCAAAGGTCCTTGGCACAGGCAACTTGTTGCTATGTCTCTTGAAGTTTCCTCTGATGACATGGAAGATCATGGCGGGGATTCACTGGGAAGCACTGAAACTCTGGCTGAAGGGAGCCAGGTTCCACAAAAGCCCGGCGCCACCCGCGACGGTCAGCCATAGGGATGCCCGCTGCGTTGAACCCGGTGAGTGAACCGCTTGCGAGGGATGGGATATGGCAGGTGGAAATTTGACTGAGGGTGCCCGAGACGACGTGATCGTGCTCGACAGCAGCAACGTTGCACAAGTCGTCAAGGGCCTGCCGATGAAGGCGCGCATGGTGCTGACCGCAGCCATCGGCCTTCCCTGCGGTTCGCTTCAGGTAAAAATGCCAGACGGACGCCAGGTGCGCGTTGAAGGCAAGGAGCCGGGCCCGGAGGCCCAGATCGTCCTGCATAACTGGAAATTGCCGGTGCGCGCCTTTTCGGGCGGCACGATCGGCATCGCCGAATCCTATATGGACGGCGACTGGGAAAGCCCGGACGTCACGACTTTCCTCGAATTGTTCGTCGTCAACAGCGAAACCGGCGAACGCCTTGCCGGCGGCAGCAACTGGTTCCTGAACACCGTCCAGCGCATTCGCCACTGGCTCAACGAGAACACCCGCACCGGCTCCAAGCGCAACATCTCCGCCCATTACGATCTGGGCAACGCGTTCTACCGCGAATGGCTCGATCCGAGCATGACCTATTCCTCTGCCCTTTATGAGACGGGCGCCAACGATCTCGAAGGCGCCCAGGCGGAGAAATACCGCGCCCTGGCCCGTGGCCTCGGCATCCGCCAGGAAGACAGCGTTCTGGAGATCGGCTGCGGCTGGGGCGGCTTTGCCGAATTCGCCGGACGGGAAATCGGTTGCAAGGTGACAGCACTAACCATCAGCCGCGAACAGTTCGACTTTGCCCAGGCACGAATCCAGAAGGCCGGGCTTGCCGATAAGGTTCAGATCAAGCTGCAGGACTATCGCGACGAGACCGCGCGCTACGACCGCATCGCTTCCATCGAGATGTTCGAGGCGGTGGGCGAGAAATACTGGTCGACCTTCTTTTCCAAGGTGCGCTCCTGCCTCAACCCGGGCGGCACGGCCGGTTTTCAGATCATCACCATCAACGAACAGGCCTTCCCGATCTACCGCAAGCGCCCCGATTTCATCCAGCGCTATGTCTTTCCCGGCGGCATGCTGCCGACACCGTCGATCCTCAAATCGCTCGGCGTCCAGCATGGGCTGGCACCGCTGAACGAGCTGATTTTCCCGCAGGACTATGCCCGCACGCTGGCCGACTGGCGGCAGCGCTTCTGGAACTCATGGGAACGCATCGTGCCGCTCGGCTTCGACGAGCGCTTCAAGAAGCTCTGGGAGTTCTACCTGCACTATTGCGAGGCGGGTTTCCGCGCCGAATATATCGACGTGCGCCAGGTCTTCTACAAAGCGTAAGAAGCTTCGAGCGCTATATGCGCTCGAAGCCTTCCGCAGGATCAAAGCGTAATTCTATACTTACCGAAGCCGTTCTCGCCATCTCCGGCCGGTTCGATCTTCACCGCTTTCACGCTTGAAATGTGATCCTTGGCCTTCGGTCCGGTTTCGAAGATCACCGTGGCGCCTTCGACCGGGACGAACGACCAGTTGGAATCGGCGGCGGGGTTGATGGTGCCCTGCTCGATGATGAACCGCACGATCACGTCGCGATTGGTATCGGGCGCATCGACCACAATCTTGGATTCGTTGATGCCGGGGAAATTGCCGCCGCCTCCGGCACGATAGTTGTTGGTGGCGACGATGAACTTCGCCGCCGGGTCGATCGGCTTGCCGTCATACATCAGGTCGACGATGCGGCTGGCCGTATTGTCCAGAACGTTGCCCTTGGGGTCGTATTTCGACGGCTGCGACACGTCGATCCTGTAGGTGACGCCATCGATCACGTCGAAATTATAGGGCGGAAAGTCCGGCGAGATGAGCAGCTGGTCGGGCTTGCCCGGTTCGATCCTGTTGAAGATGCCTGCCGAACGCTCCAGCCATTCCTTGACGTCCGCACCCGTGATCGCCACCGCGCGGACAGTGTTCGGATAGAGATAGAGGTCGGCGACATTCTTGATGGCAACGTCACCGGCTGGAACGTCGGTATAGTATTCCGGCCCGCCACGGCCGCCCGATTTGAAGGGTGCCGCGGCTGAAAGCACCGGCAGATCTTTCCACTGTGAATCTTCCAGCAGCTCCTCGATGTACCAGGTCTGTGCCTGGCTCACGATCTGCACCGAGGGATCGTCGGCCACGAGAGCGAAATAGGATTGCAGCGGCGCCGACGTCTTGCCGACCGGACGGCGCACATATTCCAGCGTTGCCGCGTGGTCTTCCTTCAAGGCATCAGCGATGCGTGGGTCATCTTCGACCGTCGCGACATTCTTGTTCTCGACCCGGTTGTAGATCGGGCGCGCCTCCGATGTCGCAGACACGACTTTCCAGGCATTGCCGTCGCGTTCCAGCAGCAGATCGATCAGGCCCATATGCGAGCCCCAGAACCCTGCCATGACAGCCGGCTTGCCCTGCAGCGTGCCGTTCTTGGCATCGACGCCTTCGAGCCCCTCGAAATCCTTCGGACCGGGGAAAACGAGATGCTGATGGCCCGTAAAGACCGCGTCGATACCCTCCACGCCTGCGAGGAAGAACGAGGCGTTTTCCATCATCTCGCTCTGCTTCACGTCGATGCCGGAATGCGACAGCGCGATCACGATATCGGCGCCTTCCTCCTTCATCTGGGGCACCCAGGCCTTGGCTGCCTGCACAATGTCGCGGGTAACAACCTTGCCTTTCAGATGCTTGGAATCCCACACCATGATCTGCGGCGGCACGAAGCCGATGATGCCGATCTTGATTGGATGCTCAGTGCCGGACCCGTCCTTCAGCTTCTTTTCGACGATCGTGTAGGGCTTCAGGAACAGCTTGTCGTCGCGCGGGTTCGCAGCGAGCTGTGTGCCGTTGGTCAGATTGGCGCAGACCACCGGAAACTGTGCGCCGGCCAGCGCCTTTTCCAGGAACGACAGCCCGTAGTTGAACTCGTGATTGCCCAGCGTCGAGCATTCGTAGCCCAACAGGTTCATGCCCTTCATCACGGGGTGGATGTCGCCGTCCTTCATGCCCTTTTCATAGGCGATGTAGTCGCCCATCGGGCTGCCCTGGATGAGATCGCCATTGTCCACCAGCATGGAGTTGGTGGCCTCCTTGCGGATGCCGTCGATCAGCGACGCGGTGCGCGCCAGTCCCATCGTGTCGTTCGGCTTGTCGGCATAATAGTCGTAAGGCAGCACGTTCACATGGATGTCGGTCGTTTCCATGATGCGAAGATGCGCCTGGTTGGCCTGGGCGCGCGCGGAGAAGGGGTGCAGCAGGATGAAGGTGCTGGCCGCCGCACCTCCCAGGAATGACCGCCGCGACAGGGCCGGGAACAGTTGGTTCATCTCTCGCTCCTCGTGGGATTGGAAGGATAGCTCCGAACCCGGAGCTTCGCCCCAAACCAACAGCGAGTCCAGCACAGGACGATGTCGGCGTCGTGCCGATACGGTTACATCAGCCCAATTCCGGCTTCATCCCAACTGCCGTGCGGTCGATCACCTCGCGCAGCGCGAAGGACGAGTTGATCTTGGTGACATGCGGCATCGCCGACAGCCATTCCTTGTGGATGCGCTCATAGTCGGCGAGATCCTTCGCCGCGATGCGCAGGATGTAGTCGTACTCGCCCGACATCAGGTGGCAGGACAGCACGTTGGGGCAGCGCTTTACCGCCGCCTCGAAATCGGACAGCGTTTTCTCGAACTGTCCGGACAGCGAGATGTGCACCAGCACCGTCATCTGGTAGCCGAGCGCCTTGTTGGACAAGCGCGCATGATAGCCCTTGATGACGCCGGATTTTTCCAGCGTATCCAGTCTGCGCGAACAAGCCGATTGGGACAGGCCGACCGTTTCCGCAAGCGCCGTATTGGCGATGCGGCCGTCCTTCTGGAGCGTGTCCAAAATGGCGATATCAATCTTGTCCAACGACACCGGCGAAAATTCCTTCGAAGAATGGGCGTTTCAGCGCAAGGATCATCGACAGCATAGGCTTTGAAGAGGCGCATTCGCAAACACTTTCACCCTGCCCCGTGGTTGAATCGCTGCAACCGGAAACACCCAAGCAGCAGGGAGGCTCGTATGCGTGTAGGTTGCCCCAAGGAAATCAAGAACCATGAGTATCGGGTCGGTCTGACCCCGGGTTCGGTGCGCGAATATGTGGCGCATGGCCACGAAGTGCTGGTCGAAACCGGCGCCGGCGCCGGCATCGGGGCTGATGACGGCGCCTATGCCGCCGCTGGCGCCCGCATCGCCAAGACCGCTGCCGACGTCTTCGCCAGGTCGGACATGATCGTTAAGGTCAAGGAGCCGCAGCCGAACGAATGGGTGCAGCTGCGCGAAGGCCAGATCCTCTACACCTACCTCCACCTCGCCCCGGATCCCGAGCAGACCAAGGGCCTGCTCGCCTCGGGCGTCACCGCCGTGGCCTATGAGACCGTGACCGACGAGCGCGGTGGTCTGCCGCTGCTCGCGCCAATGTCTGAGGTCGCAGGCCGGCTCGCCATCCAGGCCGGGGCCACCGCGCTGCAGAAAGCCAATGGCGGTCGCGGCGTGCTGCTAGGCGGCGTTCCGGGCGTTCTGCCGGGCAAGGTTGCCGTCATCGGCGGCGGCGTCGTTGGCTTGCATGCCGCGCGCATGGCCGCTGGACTGGGCGCAGACGTGACCATTCTCGACCGCTCGATTCCCCGCTTGCGCCAGCTCGACGATCTCTTCGCGGGTCGCGTCCACACCCGCTATTCCACGGTAGAAGCGTTGGAGGAAGAATGCTTCTCGGCCGATGTCATCGTTGGTGCGGTGCTCATCCCGGGTGCGGCTGCGCCCAAGCTCGTCAGCCGCGAAATGCTCAGCGGCATGAAGAAGGGTTCGGTGCTGGTTGACGTCGCCATTGACCAGGGCGGCTGCTTCGAGACTTCGCATGCCACCACCCATGCCGATCCGACCTATGAGGTAGACGGCGTGATCCACTATTGCGTGGCCAACATGCCCGGCGCCGTACCCGTCACCTCGGCCCATGCGCTCAACAACGCCACGCTGCATTACGGCTTGCAACTGGCGAACAAGGGCCTCAAGGCGCTGGCCGACGACGTACATCTGCGCAACGGCCTCAACGTGCATCGCGGTCGCATCACCAACCGCGCGGTGGCCGATGCACTGGGTTATGAGCTCGTGGAACCGGCGAAGGCGGTCATGGCCGCTTAAGCTCGGCGGCTTGCATCGACTGCACACGACAAAGGCTCGTCGGTATCTGGCGGGCCTTTTTCATGCCGCGGGCAACAAAAAAGCGGGGCAAAAACCCCGCTTCCTCGTGGTTTGGGAAGCCCGCCAGTCCATCCGTGGTCGGGCTTCCCAATCGACATCTGCCTTATACCGTCTGAATGTAACGGGACTGCGACAGCTGAATACCAATGTGAATCGCAACGGTTAACAAATCGTTAACGCGGCTCAATCCGGCATTGATAGCAATTGTTCCGGGCCGAGCGGACATGGACGTAGGCGACGTCATCGCGGTTCAACAGTGCGCCCGCCCGGGCAGGGACTTCCTTCGTCGCGACAACCCCGCCGGTGCCGTAAACGATCCGGTCGTCACAACTGTAGCCGCGAATGATGAAGTCGGGCGTGCCTTGCATGATTTCCGGAATCTCCTCGGCGTCTCCAGCGTGTCCGCACTCGTCGGCATGAAGGAAGATCGGTCCGGTTTCGGCAAAGGCTTGGAGCTTTGTAAATGGCCGATAGGCGAAGAGCAGATAGCTTTCCCCCTCCCTCACGTCCCGCAGACAATGCCTGCATGGAACCCCGTCGCCATCTGAAACACGGCGCTCCGGCTGCATGCCGTAGGCATCGTCGCCACCAGCCCAAATCGCTTTCGCGTACTCCGTAGGAATCGCCTTGAACAAGACCGACATTTGAAGACTCCGCTCTCATAGTTTCGAGCAGAGCTAGATGACCGCGTCGACTCGGGCCACCCGTTTCATGCCGGCGCAGCCGTTAGTCGATCAGCGCATCGAGCCCGGCAGCATCCTCCTGACGAGGACGAGCGGTGACAGAGCAGGCCCCGCTCAAGCAAGCGGAGCCTGCTCTGCTTCGTCAGCGAATGAAATCGTCGAAGCGCCGCAATGTGACACGCCGGTTCTGCCAGTTTTCATTGGGCGTCGGCACCAGAAGAAACTGCTCCCCATAGCCAACCGTTTCCAACGCCCGCGGCGGCAGTCCGAAGGACCGCACCAGCGTCCATTTCAGCGACTCTGCACGGTTCTCCGAAAGGACCTGGTTGGCATGGTCGGAACCCACAGCATCTGTATGCCCTTCGATGAGAACCCTCGCCCGAGGATTACGGCGCAAGATGCGGCTCAACGCATTGGCGATGGTTTCCACCTTGCCATATTGCGAACGTGGGATTTCGGCTGAGCCAAATGCGAAGTTGATCGACTGGATGTTGATCGATGGCGCCGCGCGGCGTAGTTCGGGCCGACGCTTGAATTCCTGCACCGTGACGCGTTGCTCCGGGCGCAACCGCATCCGCGGCGCAGCGTCCAATTGCCGCTCGATCTGGCTGGATGACGGGGTCGTCGCTTGGGCCAAGGCAATAGAGGGCATCGCGAGGGCAGTAACCAGTCCGGCGGCGAAAAATCTGCGATTGATCATGGCATTCCCTTCCAGGGCAACGTGTTGTTTCGCCGTGGACAATTGCCGATCGCAGATGAATCGGCGCTGAACGAGACGTTCAGGCGGCAGTCGGGAACATTAGCGCATCACGCTGATCGAGCGCTCCTGGAAGCTCATCGGGCGGAGAAACTCCTTCTTCTGCGCCACCGGAACGAAGCCGACTTTCTGATACAGCGGCAGTGCCGCCGGGTGGTCCAGCGTACAGGTCTGGATGATCACGGTCTTGGGATTTTGTGCCCATGCGGCCTGGATCGCTGCACCGACGAACCAGCGGCCGAGCCCCTGGCCGGTGGCATGATCCATCAGCCCGAAATACATGATCTCGGTTTCCGACTGATGCGGATGCGGCTTGATGTCGAACATTCCAGCCGGCGCGCCATCGAGATACAACACCCGTATGTCACGATCCTCGCGATGCAGCGCAGCGGCCAATTCCTCGTCATCCAGCCGCAGCGCGTTGACCCAATGCCATTTCCGCCCGACCCGATCCTGCAGATAGCGATAGAAATGCAGCGGGATGTCTTTTGCGCGCAGCAGCGCGAGCTGCCGACCGGACGGCATCGCTGCATAATGCTTCGGGGGCTCCGCCATTTCGAGGAACGTCACCGTCACCTCAATCGGCTCGCCGTCATTGATGATCGGCTCGCCGTTATTGATCTGGCCCATCATCAACCCTTGCCGGTCACGACCGGCGTATCCGCCTGGCTGCCCCATTCGGTCCAGGAGCCGTCATAGAGACGATTGTCCTTCTGGCCCAACGACTGCAATGCCAGGGATATGACCGCTGCCGTAATGCCCGAGCCGCATGACGTGACCACCGGCTTGGACAGATCGAGACCCGCGGTCTCCAGCACCGCGCGCAATTCGTTCAGGGGCAGCAACTCCCCGTCTTTCGAAAGACTGGAAGAAGGGACGCTTTTTGCGCCCGGCATATGGCCGGATCGCAGGCCGGCGCGCGGCTCAGGCTCTTCGCCGGCGAAACGTCCTGCCGATCGGGCGTCGGCCACCTGCACCTCTCCCTTGTCGACGATCTCACGCATTTCATCCAACAGAACGACGCTGGAAGCGTCGAGATCGGCGTGGAACACGCATGGCGCGACCTTGGTTACCTCTGTCGTCAGCGGCCGACCCTCGGCTTTCCAGCGGTCCAGCCCGCCATCGAGAATATAGACCTGGAAAACGCCCATGACGCGGAACATCCACCATGCGCGCGGCGCCGACATATAGCCCGGACCATCATAGACGACGATGGTGTCGTCGGCCGATATGCCCAGGGCGCCAACGGCCTTGGCGAAATGCAGGGCAGAAGGAAACGTATGCGGCAGCTTCGATTCGGGGTCGCTGACCGCTTCATGATCGAAGAACACCGCGCCCGGTATGTGGCCTGCTTCATATTCCGCATTCGGGTCGCGCTTGGCGGCAGGCAGGTACCACGAAGCATCGACGATGGTCAGTCCGGGCGTGCCCAGACGGCTTTGAAGCCAGTCCGCATCCACCACAAAGGCGCTTTTCTCACTCATGCTGTCCTCACTCTGTCACGCCGACGGCGCAGGGCCGAAACGAAGCCGGAAGCGGCGGTTCTCACGCCCCTTCTTTTCAATCTTGCCGATATGGATGTCGCCGATCTCGCCGGTCCAGGCGACATGGGTGCCGCCGCAGGGCTGGCTGTCGACCGATGCGCCCTCGCCGATGCAAACCAGCCGGATGCGGCCGGTGCCCACAGGCGGGCGCACATTCTTGGATTTGACCAGCCCCGGATTGGCGGCGAACTCCTCATCGCTGATCCAGCGGATGAAGATGGGATGGTGGGCGCGGATCAGGTCCATCACGCGCTCCGTCGCCTCTTCCTTGGACATGCCGCCTTCCGGCATGTCGAAATCGACCCGGGAATCGTCTTCGGACACTGACGCGCCGGTAATCGGCAGCGGGCATACCACCGAAAGCAGGTGGCAGGCGGCGTGCATCTTCATCAGGCGGTAGCGGCGATCCCAGTCGATCGACAGTCCAACGGTTTCGCCGACCTGCGGCACCGAGGCGCCCTCGGCGCGCAGATGAATGATCTGTTCCTTGGTCTCGCCGGTCACGGTACCGGAAATGGCGATGCGCGATCCATCGGCTCGGACCATGTGGCCGGTATCGCCAGGCTGGCCGCCGGACGTCGCATAGAAAATGGTCCGATCCAGCACGATCCCTCCGGTGTCCGTCACCGCCGTGACCTCAGCCGTGGTCTCCTTGAGATAGGCATCGTCGCGAAACAGGGCGACGGTGGGTGAGACGGTCATGCTTGCTCCAGAGGCGCTTGGATCGACGTCGTGCGGTCCAGCCATTCCGGCACGGGCAGGTTCTTGCTGCGCAGGAATTCCGGGTTGAACAGCTTGGACTGATAGCGCGTACCATAATCGCACAGCACCGTCACGATGGTGTGCCCGGGGCCAAGCTCGCGCGCCAGACGAATGGCGCCGGCAATGTTGATGCCCGTCGATCCGCCGACACAAAGCCCTTCTTCCTGGATGAGATCGAACACGATCGGCAGCGCTTCATCGTCCGGTATCTGGAAGGACTGGTCTGGTACAAAGCCCTCGAGATTGGCGGTGATCCGCCCCTGCCCGATGCCTTCGGTGATCGAACCGCCTTGCGAGGCGAACTCGCCCGTCGTGTAATAGCTGAAGAGTGCTGCGCCCAGCGGATCGGCCAGGCCTATCTTGACGCTGGGGTTTTTCTCCCGAAGCCCAATCGCGACACCGGCCAATGTGCCGCCAGAGCCCACAGCAGACACGAAGCCGTCGACCTTGCCATCGGTCTGCAACCAGATTTCCTGGGCCGTGGTCTGGATATGACCGTCGCGATTGGCCAAATTGTCGAACTGGTTGGCCCATATAGCCCCACTCGGCTCGGTTCTGGCCAATTGCTCGGCCAGCCGGCCGGAAACCTTCACATAGTTGTTCGGATTCTTATAGGGCGCCGCCGGCACCTCGATCAGTTCGGCGCCGAGCAGGCGCAAGGCGTCCTTCTTTTCCTGGCTTTGCGTTTCGGGAATAACGATCACGGTGCGGTAGCCCAGCGCCTTGGCGACCAGCGTCAGCCCGATGCCGGTATTGCCCGCCGTTCCCTCCACGATCACGCCGCCAGGCTTCAGCAGCCCACGCTTTTCGGCATCGCGAATGATGAATAGCCCTGCCCGGTCCTTGACCGACTGGCCGGGATTCATGAATTCGGCCTTGCCGAGGAGTTCGCAGCCGGTTTCCTCCGACGCCCTTTTCAAGCGAATGAGCGGAGTGTTTCCAATCGCGTCGATGACCGAACCGTACATTGCAATGTTCCTTGTGGACGCCGCGAAACTAGAAACCTGCGGCCAGCCTTTCAAGGCACGAAATTTTGCTTTGTTAGAAACCTTCGGATGAAATACCACTTTCCGTGGGGCGCGCGGTCAGTCCGACCGGAAAGGTTGATCCGGGACGGGCCGAATTGCGTAAGTGACAGTGAAGCATCGGGCGGCTCGCGCGAAAAGCGCGGCCTAGTGGCGAATGAGCGAACGCGTCGACATCAACGAATTGGAGGATCTGCTTGTCGGGTATGCGGCTGGCACGCTCCCGATACCCGCTCATGTGCTGGTTGCAGCGCATCTGGAGATGAACCCGGAGAGGCAGCGTTTCGTCGACGCGATTGAAACCTTGTCCGGCGATGCACTCTCGGACCAGGCACCGATCGATCTGTCGGACGGCGACGCCCGCTTGCGCACCATCATCGGACAGCCACCGCTGCCGTCGCCGCCTCCGCTTGACGATCCCGTCTTTCCGAAAGCATTGCGCGCCTTTGCCGGCTTTTCTTCGAATGAAATCCCCTGGCGGACCAAACTGCCGGGCCTGAAGGAGTATTCCTTCGGCGACATTGATGGGTGCGAAACAGCGCTTTTATGGGCTCGCGCAGGCAGGGCCCTGCCCGACCATACCCATGAAGGACGGGAGTTGACGCTGGTTCTGTCGGGAAGCTTTTCCGACAAGCGAGGCTGCTTCGAACGTGGCGATATCTCGATTGCCGATGAGATGCTCGATCACCGGCCTGTCGCCGGCAAGGATGGGCCCTGTCTTTGCCTGAGCGTCATAGAAGGGAAGTTGCGACTGACCGGCTCACTTTTCCGCAAGCTCGGCGACATTATCGGCACATAGTCGTCGCCATAAAACCGCCCAAGTCAGATTCGGCTTTCCTTGCCGCTCGACTGCGACTACACCTAGAGTCAGCTTTGTTGCAGTGCGGGATATTCTTACATGGCTTTGTACCGGGCAAACCCGGCGGATGGTGTGGTCTGGATCACAGGCGGAGCCACCGGCATAGGCCGCGCGGTTGCCCTTCAGTTGGCTGAGCGAGGCTTTACGGTCGTCGTCAGCGGCCGCGACGCGGATCCTGCAATCGCCGCGCTGACCGCGGCGAAAGAGTTTTCCGACCGCCTTTTCGACCATCCCTGCGACGTGCGCGATGCCGAGGCCATGGCGCGGGCCGTGAACGAGATCGAAGAACGCTACGGCCCCATTACGCTCGCTCTCCTCAATGCCGGCCAGTACATCCCGGTGATGGGCGAACGCCTGAACGTCCACGACTTCCGCCAGACCTATGAAGTCAATCTGTTCGGCATCATCAACGGCATGGTGCCGCTGTCGGAACGCATGCAGAGGCGCGGCGGCGGCCAGATCGTGATGATGGGCTCGGTGGCAAGCTACTTCGGCCTGCCGAGCACGGCGGCATACGGCGCGACCAAGGCGGCGATCAACGTCATGGCGGAGTCGCTGCGCTACGATTTCGACCGCATGAACATTCGCCTTCAGGTGATCAATCCCGGCTTCATTCACACCGCGCTGAGCCGGCGTTCGCCTTTCGCCATGCCGGGTCTGATGAACGTCAACAGTGCAGCGGCCCGGATCATCAAGGCCATGAACACCGACCGTTTCGAGGTCAGTTTCCCGCGCCGCCTGACCTGGACGCTCAAACTGCTCAACCTCACGCCGCATCGTCTGCGCCGCGCCGTCATTGCCCGCGCCACCCGTCCCCGCGAACAACCGCTTCAGGTCAAGCAGTCCGCACCCGCGGAATAACAGTCTATGCCTTCGGGCGCGCGTCCCTGGCGAACAGATAGACAACGAGCGCCAGCCCCAGCGCGGCCACGTAAAACCAGAACAAAGCTGCATAGGCAGTCGCGGGATTGCTCGGGTCGGTCGCCGCCGTCGCAACCGCGCCGGTAGCGAATTGCATGGCGCCGACCCCTCCGATGGAAAAGAAGTTCATCAGCGTCACGCCCCGGCCCACCAGATGCGCCGGTACGAAAGCGCGCGCATGCGCCATCATCATGCCATAGCCGCCACCGCTGACGCCGATCACGATCAAAACCAGCGCGCTCAGCCAGATGTCGTCGGCGCCATTGATGGCCAGGAATGCGAGGGCTGCCAGCGCAACGGCGTTTCCGCCGATCATCACCCATTTGCGCGTGCCGAACATTGTGTCCAGCGGCCCGTAGACAAAGGCGCCGACGGCCATTGAAATCGCCATGAAGAAGGTGACGTTGCCGATCGTCAGCGAATCGGCGCCGAACACGTCGGCGAGATAAGGCCCCGCCCAAAGGCCCCTGATCCCCGCCGACGGCGCATAGGTCAGCGCCATCAAAGGGATGAGCGGCCACAAGACCCGCATGCGAAACAGCGCGGCATAACCGGCAAAGCCGGAGCGATCCTCCCTCATGTCCGTCGGCGCTGCCGGATCCCGCAGCAGGGCAAGCACGGCCAGAGCGACCAGCAGGGTGACGGCTCCCAGCCCGAGCATCACCGCACGCCAGCCGAACAGAACGGAGGCTTCGGCAAGGGGCGCTGCTCCCAAGATGTTGCCGAGCGTGCCGAAGGCGACGAACCACGAGGTCAGAACGGAAAAACGGGCGACGGAATAGGTCCGCGCGAAGATGAACAAGGCTGCCATCAGAACCGGCGCGCAGCCCACGCCGATCATCGCCATGGCCAGCGTGATCATCGACGCGCTGTCGGCAAGCGCGAAGACCAGCGCGCCGCCTGCTCCGCCAAAGGCCAGAAGCGTGGCGGCGGTGCGCCGGGGGCCGAACTTGTCGAGCGAAACGCCGATTGCAAATTGGGAGAAGGCGAAGGCCAGGAAAAACGCGCCCGACGCCTCCGACAACTCAGCCTTCGTCGCGCCAAGCTCAGCGATCAGCGCCGGCGTCAGCACGGCGAGAAACGAACGGTAGAACTGCGACAGCACGTAGCCGATCGCGAGAATTGCGATGCTCGCCATTGTCCCTCCCATGTCGGACCAAAGCCCCTTCCCTCCCGGCAGGAAAAAAGGCGGCCGAAGCTTTCGCCTCGTCCGCCTTACGTCACATCGCGCCGCGCCACAATTCTACCAGTGGCGACAGCTCATAGGGGCAAGCGCTGCTATCAGGCTGCCTTGGCAGCCGGCTTGCGGCCGCCGCCGAAGCCCCGGCGCTTGGCGCGGAACGGTTTGCCGTCGGCCTGCTTGGCGCCACCCGGCTTCTGGCCGTTGCGGTTTCCGCCGGGGCGCTGGCCCTGCGGCGCGCGGTTGCGCGGCTGGTCGTTCGCCGCTTCGATGCGGCGGTCTTCCGGCGAACGCTGCGGATCGGGCTGGCCGAGATGATCGGCCTCGACCGGCAGCTTCATGCGGATGATCTTCTCCACCGCGCGCAGCTTGGCGTTCTCGGTCGGGTCGACCATGGTGATCGCAATGCCGTCGGCGCCGTTGCGGCCGGTGCGGCCGATGCGGTGAATATAGCTCTCCGCCTCATCCGGCAGATCGAAGTTCACGACATGGCTGATGCCGGGCACGTCGATGCCGCGAGCGGCGATGTCGGTGGCGACGAGGATCCGGACCGAACCGCTGCGGAAGCCGTTCAGCGCGCTCTGCCGCGCATTCTGCGACTTGTTACCGTGGATGACTGCGGCCGGGAAGCCGTCGCGCTCGAGATCGCGCGTCACGCGGTCCGCGCCGTGCTTGGTGCGCACGAAAATGATGACGGAGCGCATCGATTCGTCGGCCAGCATCTTCGACAGGATCTGGCGCTTCTGCTTGGTACGGGCCAGCACGACGCTCTGCTTGATCTCGGCAGCTGCGGTACCCTGCGGCGCCACTTCGACGCGGGTCGGGTTGCGCAGCAAGCCACGAGCGAGGTCGGCGATTTCATCCGGCATGGTCGCCGAGAACAGCGCGGTCTGACGCGCAGGATGCGTCGCCTTTGCGATGCGCTTGACATCGTTGATAAAGCCCATGTCGAGCATGCGATCCGCCTCGTCCAGCACCAGCCATGTGGTGTCGGCCAAAACGAGGTCGCCCTCGCGTACCAGATCGGTCAGGCGGCCCGGCGTTGCGATCAGAACGTCCACACCCGGCTGGATCTTCTTGACCTGAGAGAAGCGCGAAACGCCGCCCAGCACAAGCGCTGTCGAGATATGCGCGCCCTTGGCGAGCGTGCGGATGGTCTCTTCGATCTGCACGGCAAGCTCGCGCGTCGGCGCAAGGATCAGAGCGCGCGCGGTCTTGGGACGGCGCTTGCTGCCGAGCGCCATGATCTTGGACAGGATCGGCAGCGCGAAAGCTGCGGTCTTGCCGGAGCCTGTCTGGGCGATGCCGAGGATGTCGCGGCCTTCCATCTGCGGCGGAATGGCCGCGATCTGGATAGGCTTGGGCTCGGTATAGCCGGCCACTTCGGTCGCCTTGAGCAGCAGACCGGTGATTCCGAGCGTGGCGAAGCCGATCGGCTCGCGCGAACGCTGCGTGGTATCTTCTTGGTTCAAAACAAACTTCTTTCAGCGGCGTAGCCGCAAACGTCAGCCTTGGCAGGGCGCAACCTGCCGAGCTTTAAATATAGGAAAACGACAAGGCGGCGGACGCTCGCGTCCACGCGGCTGCGCTGTCGTGCCCGCACACTTTGCGGGCAAAGCCCCCGATCCGTTCGGTCGGGAGACAGACGCAACCAGTCTCTTAGAGAAAGCCGGTCAAGCCGGCCCAAGCGCCTACAACCGCGCATATGGACCATTTGTGCACAGAAAGCAAGGGAATGCTGCGACGCAAAATCTCGCGCTGGGAAATCCCGCAATGCTATGACTTTGAAATTCGAGGGGGACATCGATGATTAAACTGTTTGTCAAAGCAGCTACCCGCTTTGGGCGATTGGCCGTTCTGTTTTTCGTCGTGCCTGCCTTCCTCATCGGCGCCGTGTGGCTATCCCTCCTTGATCGCTACCCAATGGCTGTGCTGGCAAGTTCCATCGTCATCATTCCGATGCTGCTGCTGGCCGTGACTCTGCTGCTCGGAACGCTTTTCCCTGGCGTTCGAGAAAAGTCCGAGCCCGGCGTCACCGACGAACAGGCACCCGGCATTTGGCGGCTCTGGCGCGAGGTCGCGGGCGAGAAACAGGCAAACAAGACCGTCATCGTGATCAATGAAGACTACAATGCGGGCATCGCTGAAACCCGCGGATTCAAGGGTCGAAAACCTGTCCTGTTCATCGGCCTTCCTCTTCTGGCCCTTTTCGATGAACGCGCCGTAAAAGCGGTTCTGGCGCATGAACTGGCGCATTTTCAATACAAGGATACCAACGGTTCCCTGAAGCTGATGGACCTGGAAATGAGCTTCGACGCAATCTTCGACTATGCGCCGCCGGGTCGGACGGTATCGGGAAGCGTGCTCTACTGGGCGCTCGGCCCCATCGCAAAGGCATTTCACAAAGAGGAGATGCGCCTGTCGAGAGCCGCCGAGATCAAGGCAGACCGCCTTTCAGCCGAACTTGGCGATGCCTATGAAACGGCCCGCTCACTGATGCTTCTTGTCGCGGGCGGCCAACTCTTGAAGGATCGCGTTTACGACCCCTTGAATCGGGAGGTGCGGGGCGCAATGTCCGTTCCCAAACCGCCGATGATGCGCATCCTGAAGGAAGCACACCGCCTGCAAAACGCCGCGTTTGTGCAGAAGACGCTGCTGGTGCCGGATCCTGACGGCTCCGACGACAGCGAATCGACACATCCAAATTGGCGCAAGCGCCTAGCCGCTCTCGGCTACGAGGAATTGCCTCTGATAGACCCGCCTATAGGCTCTGCTTTGGACCGCACACTCAGCAGAGCCTTCACCGCCGAGAAAATCGCGGAGTTGGATACCAAATGGACATCGATGGTGGCTGATTATCTCGACCGCTGACTGACAGTCAAACCGTCAGGAACCGCCGAACCTCAGGCTTGTCCAGATCCTCGGCAGGGCCGGTATGGACGATCATGCCACGATCCATGATGTTCACCTCGTCCGCCAGTTCACGGCAGAAGTCGAGATATTGCTCGACGAGCAGGATGGCGATGCCGGCGCTGTCGCGCAGATAACGGATGGCGCGGCCGATATCCTTGATGATCGACGGCTGGATGCCCTCGGTCGGCTCATCCAGAACCAACAGTTTCGGCCGCATGACCAGCGCCCGGCCGATCGCCAGTTGCTGCTGCTGGCCACCCGAGAGGTCGCCGCCGCGACGGCCCAGCATCTGTTTCAGCACCGGAAAAAGCTCGAAGACATGCTCCGGGATGTTGCGGTCGGCGCGCTTGAGGGGTGCAAAGCCGGTTTCAAGATTTTCCTTCACCGACAGGAGCGGAAACACCTCCCGCCCCTGCGGCACGAAAGAGATGCCCGACCGGGCGCGATCGTATGCCGCGCTCCGGTCGAGCGCCTTCCCCTCGAAGGCAACCGTACCCGATGTCAGCCTGTGGTGGCCGACGATCGATCTCATCAAACTTGTCTTGCCCACGCCGTTGCGGCCGAGCACGCAGGTGATCTTGCCGGCATCCGCGTTGAGCGTCACGCCGCGCAGCGCCTGGGCCGCGCCATAGTGCAAGGTGGCATTGGACACTTCCAGCAGCATCAGCGTCGTCTCCGCCACGGCAAGGCCGGCATCAGGAACCGGGCAATCGGCACACGCCACATCATGCTCATCTCCCCAGATAGACTTCGACGACGCGGTCGTCGGCCGAGACGAAATCCAGCGTACCTTCCGACAGGACCGAGCCTTCGTGCAGGCAGGTGACCTTCACGCCGAGCTCGCGCACGAAATGCATGTCGTGCTCCACGACCACAACCGAATGGGTCTTGGCGATATCCTTGAGCAAGCGCGCCGTCTCTTCGGTCTCGGCGTCGGTCATGCCGGCCACCGGCTCGTCGACCAGCAGAAGCTTGGGATCCTGCGCCAGAAGCATGCCGATCTCCAGCCATTGCTTCTGCCCGTGCGACAGGTTTGCACCCAGCATATGGCGCTTGTCGCCCAGGCGTATGATGCCGAGAATATCGTCGATGCGCCGCGCCTCGTCCGCCGTCTTGCGATGAAACAGCGCCGGAAAGATCGAGCGCGGCCCCTTCAGCGACAGCATCAGGTTGTCTTCGACCGTGTGGCTCTCGAACACCGTCGGTTTCTGGAACTTGCGGCCGATGCCCATCATCGCGATGTCGGCCTCGTCGTGCCGCGTCAGGTCGATCTCGCCGTTGAAATAGACCTCGCCGCTATCGGGCTTGGTCTTGCCGGTGACGATGTCCATCATCGTCGTCTTGCCTGCGCCATTCGGGCCGATGATGGCGCGCATCTCGCCCCGGTCGAGCACCAGCGACAGATTGTTGATCGCCCTGAACCCGTCGAAGGAGACCGACACGCCGTCGAGATAGAGGATGGTTCCGCTCTTGCTCATGCTCACTCCGCCGGCTGGGGTTCGGGAGCGCCGCCGGTGGCAGACGCCTGCCACTCCCGCTGCTGCGGCGTCGGCGCGGCCGGCGCTCCAGCCGAGGGCGGCAAAGCGGCCGCCTTGCGCTCGCGATGGGTGGCCATCCAGTGGTCCCACATGCCGATGACACCGCGCGGCAGGAACAGGGTCGTGGCGATGAACAGGCCACCCAATGCGAACAGCCAGTATTCCGGCAGCACGCCTGTGAACCAGCTCTTGCCGGCATTGACCAAAAGCGCGCCGACGATCGGGCCGACAATGGTGCCGCGCCCGCCGACCGCCGTCCAGATCACCACCTCGATGGAATTGGCCGGTGCGAACTCGCCGGGGTTGATGATGCCGACCTGCGGCACATAGAGCGCCCCCGCGATGCCGGCCATAACGGCCGAGACCGTGAAGGCGAAGAGCTTCACGTTTTCGGGCCGCCAGCCGATGAATCGCGTCCGGCTCTCGGCGTCGCGCACGGCGATCAGCAGCTTTCCGTATTTCGAGTTGATGATCGCCCAGGTGATGAACACGCCGAGCGCCAGCGCCACCGCGCTGGCGGCGAAAATCGCCGAGCGCGTCGTGTTGGCCTGCACGTTGAAGCCGAGAATGTCCTTGAAATCGGTCAGGCCGTTGTTGCCGCCGAAACCCATGTCATTACGGAAGAAGGCGAGCAGCAGCGCATAGGTCATCGCCTGGGTGATGATGGAGAGGTAAACGCCGGTGACGCGGCTGCGGAAGGCGAACCAGCCGAAGACAAAGGCCAGAAGCCCCGGCACCAGCATGACCATGATGGCGGCGAACCAGAACTGGTCGAAACCGTACCAGAACCACGGCAGCTCCTTCCAGTTCAGGAACACCATGAAGTCCGGCAGGATCGGATTGCCGTAGACGCCCCGGTCGCCGATCTGCCGCATCAGATACATGCCCATCGCATAGCCGCCCAGCGCGAAGAACGCGCCGTGGCCGAGCGAGAGAATGCCGCAATAGCCCCAGACCAGATCGAGCGCGAGCGCCAGAAGCGCAAAGCAGAGATACTTGCCCACCAGCGCGACCATGTAGCTCGGCACATGAAATGCGCTGTCCGGCGGCAGGGCGATGTTGAGGATCGGCACGACAATCGCCGCCCCCAGAAGAAGCCCGATGGTGATGAAGACGCGCCGGTCGGCGCCGTTGGCGAAGAAGCGTCGCGTGATCATGCTTCCACCGCCCTGCCCTTGAGCGCGAACAGGCCGCGCGGGCGCTTCTGGATAAACAGGATGATGAGCACCAGGACCAGGATTTTGCCCAGTACAGCCCCCGCATAAGGCTCGAGGAACTTGTTGAGGATGCCGAGCGACATGGCGCCCACCAGTGTGCCCCACAGATTGCCGACGCCGCCGAACACCACCACCATGAAACTGTCGATGATGTAGCCCTGGCCAAGATCGGGCGAGACGTTGTCGACCTGGCTGAGCGCCACGCCGGCAATGCCGGCAATGCCCGATCCCAGCGCAAAGGTGAAAGCGTCGACCCACGGCGTGCGGATGCCCATGGATGCGGCCATGCGGCGATTGGCGGTGACGGCGCGCATCTGCAGGCCCCATGCCGTCCGGTTGAAGATGTAGAGCAGCAGCACGAATACCGCGAGCGAGAACACCACGATCCAGAGCCGGTTCCAGGTGATCGCCATTTCGCCGAGCTGGAACGAGCCGGACATCCAGGACGGGTTGCCCACCTCCCGGTTGGTCGGCCCGAAGATGGTGCGCACCAGTTGCTGCAATACCAGCGAAACGCCCCAGGTGGCGAGCAGGGTCTCCAGCGGCCGGCCATAGAGAAAGCGGATCAGGCCGCGCTCCATCACGAGCCCGACAAAGCCGGCGACGAGGAAGGCCAGCGGCAGCGCAATCGCGAGTGAGTAGTCGAACAGGCCGGGATAGGAGGTGCGGATGATGTTCTGCACCACGAAGGTGGTGTAGGCGCCGATCATCACCATCTCGCCATGCGCCATGTTGATGACGCCCATGACGCCGAAGGTTATGGCCAGGCCGATAGCGGCCAGAAGCAGCACCGATCCCAGCGAAATCCCGTACCAGACGTTCTGGGCCGCGTTCCAGACGGCGATGGTGCTCTCGATACCGGCAGCGGCGGAAGCAGCAGCCTCGCGGAGCGCGCCTTCGGAACGGCCCTGATAGCTGACCAGCAGCGACAAAGCGGAGCGGTCGCCGCGCGCGCCGATCACCTCGATGGCCGCCAGCTTATCGGCTTCCGGCAGGTCTGAGGCGAGAACGGCAGCAGCGCGTGCCTGGATCATGCGCTCCTTGACGCTGGCGACGTCTTCCTTCGCGATTGCAGCGTCGAGACCCTCGATGGCGGCCGGATCGGGGCTGATGAACATGGTGTCGGCGGCCCGTTGGCGCACTGCGGGGTTCGGCGACCCAAGGGTCAGCGTAGCGAACACTTCGCGAATGGAGCGGCGCAGGCCGTTGTTGACCTTCACCTTGGTAAGCTCGGTGGTGGCCGCCTCGCCCACCTCGTCGCCGGAAATCGGATCGAACAGCTTGGCGCGCCCGGCACGCTCGCTGACGATGAAAACGGTGTTGTCGGACTTGCGGAAACTGACATTGCCGTCCGACAGCGCATTGAGCACCCGGCCCACGACGGGGTCACCAGTCGCGCCCAGGCTGCGAACGATTTCTTCGGTCTCGCGGAAATTCTTGGCTGAGGACAGGCCACCGATCGTCTCGCGCAGCGCCGTCTCATTGGATTGGGCGCTGGCACCGGAGGTCGCAAACAGCAGGATGAGCAGGCCGATGGCGCGCAGGAATGTCATGTCGCAGCGATTCCGTTTCTTCGGAAAACGATCCGGGCAGAACTCCGCCCGGATCGGTGCCTGAAGGATCAGGCATTCAGCTCAACTCAGTTCGTGCCTTTGCCGCCGCACTTGCCGGCCGCGACGTTGAAGTTGCCGCAGGACATCGGGGCGCGCCAATCGGCGATCAGGTCCTTGGAGTCCGGCAGATAGTCCGACCATTCGTCGCCGACCACGAGGCCCGAGGTCTGCCACACCGTCTCCATCTGGCCGTCGGCCTGGATTTCGCCGATCAGAACCGGCTTGGTGATGTGGTGGTTCGGCATCATCGCCGAGTAGCCGCCCGTCAGGTTCGGCACAGAAACGCCGATGATGGAGTCGATCACCGCATCGGGCTCGGTCGTGCCGGCCTTCTCGACAGCCTTGATCCACATGTTGAAGCCAATGACATGGGCTTCCATCGGATCGTTGGTCACGCGGTCGGGGTTCTTGGTGTACTCCTTCCACTTGGCGATGAAGTCGGCATTCTCGGGCGTGTCGACCGACTGGAAGTAGTTCCAGGCCGTCAGGTGGCCGACGAGCGGCGCGGTGTCGAGACCGGCGAGTTCCTCCTCGCCCACCGAGAAAGCCACGACCGGGATGTCTTCGGCCTTGATGCCCTGGTTGGCGAGTTCCTTGTAGAACGGCACGTTGGCGTCGCCATTGATGGTCGAGACCACGGCGGTTTTCTTGCCGGCGGAACCGAAATTCTTGATGTCGGTCACGATGGTCTGCCAGTCGGAGTGACCGAACGGCGTGTAGTTGACCATGATGTCTTCCTTCGCCACGCCCTTGGATTCGAGATAGGCCTGAAGGATCTTGTTGGTGGTCTGCGGATAGACATAGTCGGTACCGGCAAGCACCCAGCGTTCCACGCCCTCGTCGTTCATCAGATAGTCGACCGCCGGAATGGCCTGCTGGTTGGGCGCTGCACCCGTGTAGAACACGTTGCGCTGGCTTTCCTCGCCTTCATACTGAACCGGGTAGAACAGGATGTTGTTGAGTTCCTCGAACACCGGCAGCACCGACTTGCGCGACACCGAGGTCCAGCAGCCGAAGACGGCCGAAACCTTGTTCACCGAGATCAGCTCGCGTGCCTTTTCGGCAAACAGCGGCCAGTCGGACGCCGGGTCGACGACCACGGCCTCAAGCTTCTTGCCGAGCAAGCCGCCCTTCTTGTTTTGCTCGTCGATGAGGAACAGCATCGTGTCCTTCAACGTCGTCTCGGAAATCGCCATCGTACCCGACAGCGAGTGCAGGATGCCGACCTTGATGGTCTCCTCCTGCGCATAGGAAGGCACCGCGAAGCTCATGCTCGTCGCCAGGACGCTCGCAGCCAACATGGTCTTGATACCGTAGAAACTGCCCCTCATTCCCATTATCTCCGAATGGTTGTTTGCATTGCACAATCAGATGCAACGCCCATGCCAGTTCGCAGGAATGCGGAGCCGTAAAAATTTAATGAACGAAATCAGCGTCGTGAGCCGGCTTCAAATCGGCAATACGCAAGAATGCGCGGAGTGACGCCTAAATATGAGAGAAATTTGCGCAGATGGAGCCAAGGTCGGCACAATTAATAGGCAAAATTGATCACTGCGCGGAAATTAGACACAAGCAGTGTAGGGCTTGGCACCCGCGTCGGCGGGATTGAGACCTGCAATCCGGCCATGCTCCAGTCGCTTAGGACTCGAGCACGTCCTTGACGACCGTTGCCAGCTGCTTGAGAGAAAACGGCTTTGGCAGGAAACCGAACTGCGCATCCGCCGGGAGGTTCCTAGCGAAGGCATCCTCCGCATAGCCGGAGACGAAGACGAACTTGATGTTGGGCTGGCGCTTGCGCAACTCTCCCAACAGCGTCGGCCCGTCCATCTCGGGCATGACAACGTCGGAAACAACGATATCGACCTTGCCGTTCAGTTCCTCGAACACTTCTAGGGCCTCGACGCCCGAAGACGCCTCGTGCACGGTGTAGCCGCGCGAGGTCAGCGCCCTCATGCCGCCCATCCGCACCGCATCCTCGTCCTCGACCAGAAGCACGGTGGCCGAGCCCGACAGGTCCTTGGGCGGCTCGACCGGCTTGGGGGCCTCGAAAGGCTTGGCATCGCCCGACTGCGCCGATGCCGGCTGTTCCACGGCGATGTAACGCGGCAGAAAGATGCGGAACACAGTTCCTTTGCCGACTTCCGACTCGCAATAGATGTAGCCGCCGGTCTGCTTGATGATGCCATAGACCATCGAGAGCCCGAGGCCGGTGCCTTTGCCGACTTCCTTGGTGGTGAAGAACGGCTCGAAGATCTTCTTGAGCACATCGGGCGCGATGCCGCTGCCGGTATCCTCGACCTCGACCAGCACGAAGTCCGCCGGCGAAAATTCGCGATAGTTGAAGGCTGCGGCTTCATCAGCCGTGACGTTGCGGGTGCGCACCGTCAGGTCGCCGCCCGCCGGCATGGCGTCGCGCGCATTGACGGCGAGGTTCACCACCACCTGCTCGAACTGGCCGAGATCGACCTTCACCTGCCACAAGTCGCGGCCGTGATCGACCTTCAGCTTGATGTCGTTGCCGACCAGTCGGGCCAAAAGCATGCGCAGGTCAGCCAGAACGTCGGTGAGGCTCAGAACCTCCGGCCGCAACGTCTGCTTGCGCGAGAAGGCCAGCAGCTGCCGCACCAGCGAGGCGGCGCGGTTGGCGTTCTGCTTGATGTTCATAATGTCGGGGAACGATGGGTCCGACGGCCTGTGATTGGCGAGAAGCAGGTCCGACGCCATGATGATGGCCGTCAGCACATTGTTGAAGTCGTGAGCGATGCCGCCTGCGAGCTGGCCCACGGCCTGCATCTTCTGGCTCTGCGCCATCTGGTTTTCCAGCGCCTTCTGCTCGGTGGTCTCCACCGCGTAGACGATGGCCGCCTCCTCCGCCCCATCGCCGTCTGAACCATCGGCTACCGCATTGACGTAGAAGCGCATGTGGCGCTCCTCATTGTCGGGCAGAACGGTATCGATCGGCGAAATCGCCGCCTGCTTCTGGTGTGCCTTCTCCAGCGCCAAGGCAAACGCTGCCCGGTCGCGTTCGTGGATGACGGTGTCGAGCCTGACCTTGCGGTCGACGGTATCGCGGTCGACCACGCTGGAGAATAGCGACAGGAACGGCGCATTGGTGCGGACGATACGGCCGTTCTGGTCGACGCCGGCAATCGCCATGGGCGTCGAATTGAAGAAGCGGGTAAAGCGCACTTCCGATGCACGCAGCTCGGCCGAGGAATCCTCGCCCTGCATGCGGTTGAGCACGATGGTCCGCGTCGGCCCTGGCACGCCGTCTTTATTCGCCGAAATCCGGTGCATGATGCGCACCGGCAGCGCTGCGCCCGAAACGGTCGCCAGATCGAGATCGATCACCGCATTGCGCGTCGTACCCGGATCGGCTTTCACAGAGCGCACCAACGCCATGCCGTCGCCGGCCACAACCTCGTCCAGGGTGATTGCGCCCGGCGTGAAGCTTGCGAGGTCAATGCCCAGCCATTCGGCAAGCGTGGCGTTGACATAAGTGATCCTGCGATCCTGGTCGGCAGCCAGGAAGCCCGCAGGCGCGTGATCCAGATGGTCGATGGCCTGCTGGAGATCGAGAAAGAAACGCTCCTGCTCGGCGCGCTCCTGCGAGATGTCGGAAAGCTGCCAGGCGTTCAGATGAGTGCGGTGTTCCGGCGACTTGAAAGGCCGCGCGCTCAGCCGATACCAGCGCGCGCCGGGCTCGGCGTCCGCGTTCAGCGCCTGCGACAGCCGGAACTCGCCTGCGCCGCGCTCGCCGTCGCGCAGGCCGGATGCCAGGCGATAGACGATGGACGACGCCTCGGGCACATCGGACAGAAGGCTCTCGACCGTCTTCAGATTGGAAGCGTTGGAGGCGCCTGTCATGTCGGCATAGGCGCGGTTGGCGTAGACAACGCGGCCCTTGCTATCAGTCATGAGCAGCCCTTGCGACATGGTGTCGACAAAAGCGCGCGACAGCGCATCGGCCGGCGAGCGGGAGGCGATCTGGATGAAGCCGACGGCGGTGGCAAACAAATAGCCCACGCCGATCATGGCGAGCACGCCGAGCAGCCCGAGCAGGAACGGGTCGCCCAACTGCTCCTTGAACAGGGAAAAGACGACCGCGGAGATGATGAGCACGACAATGAAGATGATCAGGCGCGTAATCGCGCTCAACCGCTCCCCTTGATCGACGATGGGCACCGGATAGAAATCCTTGCTTGCTTCCTTCGCCATGCCCCCGGGAATCTCTCCGCTTTGTTATTCGGGCGGTTGAATCACATTCTTCAAGCACGGGAAAGGCCCCGGCCCCAAATGCTTGGGAAAACTATGCATAACCGCAGGAAAACGTGGCCTTGACGCATCGGCGGCATGCGCCAGTTAAAGTCATCGATGCATCCTGACCGGCACGACCGGCGCGGCGATGCACGAAAGGCTGCGAATGGCGGAAACGCTGCTTGCGGTTTGACCGGTGGCTATTAAAGTCGTTTCAGACACTTACGCTGGGAGCTTCAAGAGTGGATTGGCTGGATAGCGTAGCCGGGCCGGGTTACACCGCAGCCGTTTTGTGGACACTCGCCGCGCTTGTCGCGCTGGTGGTGGTTCTGGTGATCATCAAGATCATCAAGAGCCTGACCGCCGGCACCTTCGTGACGGGTGGGCGCAACCGCAAGACCCGCCTGGCGGTGATGGATGCAACGGCGGTGGACACCCATCGCCGCCTTGTTCTTATCCGCCGCGACGATGTCGAGCATCTCATCCTCATCGGCGGTCCGAACGATGTCGTGGTCGAGACGGACATCCGCGTGGCCGCGAGCAAGCGTCCGGATCTCGCTGTCTCCGCACCTCCCCAGCCCGCACCCAGGCCACGTCCGCAGGAGCCGGCGGCTCAACGCCAGCCCTCGCCGGCGACCCCTGCGCCGGCCGTGCGCCCGGCTCCAACACCTCCGCCCATGCGTCAGGAGCCTGTCATACGTGCGCCCGTCGCGCCGCCCGCACCACACAGGGCTGCTCCTCAGCCGCCACAGCGCCCAACTGCCGGACCACGGCAAGCAGCAGACGATCGTGAGATCGACGCCAGGCTGTTGCGGGATCTGGAAGTTCAGCTCGACGAAGAGCCGGCAGCGCAAAGGCCGAGCCCAGCGGATGAGATGTCGCGTTTGCTCAGCGAACTGACGCAACCGAAACGCTGAGCCTCACAGCGTGAGCCCATTGAGCTGAGATCGCCCACAAAACAAAACGGGCAGCCGAAGCTGCCCGTAATATCCAAGAACGATTTAGTCGTCCCTGTAGACTTTTTCACGTCGTTCGTGGCGCTCCTGCGCCTCGATCGACAGCGTCGCGATAGGCCGCGCGTCCAAACGCTTGAGCGAGATCGGCTCACCCGTCTCTTCGCAGTAGCCGTAGGTTCCCTCATCGATCCGCAGAAGAGCGGAATCGATCTTGGAAATCAGCTTGCGCTGCCGGTCCCGCGCACGGAGCTCGATCGCCCGGTCGGTTTCGGAAGACGCCCGGTCTGCGAGATCCGGATGGTTTGCGTTCTCTTGTTGAAGGATTTCAAGCGTTTCGCGAGCTTCGCGAAGAATGTCGTTTTTCCAGGCAACGAGCTTGCCCCGGAAATAAGACTTTTGACGATCGTTCATGAACGGCTCGTCTTCAGAAGGTACGTAGTGCAAATTAACGGTTTCGTTCATTCGACTCACCCAACAAACCCCCGTTTTCGCGCCTATATATTCGGCGGCCTCGGGTAGCACAAGTCCCATCCTGCTACCCCCGGTTCAATTGTCGTCACCTGTGGATAGGACAGCACACCTGCCCTTTCTCGCCTCTGTCGCAAGCCGCTAGCCATTGCGTGCGCCACCTGCTGCCGGTACACCCAAATCCTGCTTCGGACGGTACGAGGCCTAGGCTTATTGGGGGTAACGCTTGAACACACTTTATCTCCTCAGGCACGCCAAGGCGGGCTGGGCCTTACCCGGAATGCGCGACTTCGATCGTCCGCTGGAGGAATCCGGCATTCGCGATGCCGAAGCGCTGGGCCGGGCCATGCAGGAGCAGGATTACATTCCAAGCATGACCATCTGCTCGACCGCCTTGCGCGCACGCCAGACGCTGGAGGCCGTCGCGGGCCAGACCGACACCGGCCGCGTCGTCTTCACCGAGCGCCTCTATCACGACGACGCTGCCGGCTATCTCGCCGTCATTCGCGAGAATGGCGGCAAAGGCAGCCTTTTGGTGGTCGGCCACAACCCGATGATGGAGGATCTGGCCGAAGCCCATGCTCCTTCGGGCGATGCAGACGCTTTGGCGACGCTGCGCGCCGGTTTCCCCACATGCGGTCTGGCGGTCATAGATTTTCCCGTCAGCCTCGCCGTGGCATCGCTCGGCGCAGGCAGCCTGCGCGCCTTCCTGGCGCCGGGAGATATGTAAACCACTTCAAATACCGGCCAGGACACCTATATCGAGCGGGAACCGCATGAGGACTGATCTTTGGCGTCTCTGACCACCCTGACCGACGAGGCGCGCATCGCGCTCGACACTTTTTCGGGGCGCGCCACCGGCCTGTTCTCGCCCACTTTGCGCATCGGCGTTACCGGGCTGTCGCGCGCCGGCAAGACCGTCTTCATCACCGCGCTGGTGCACAACCTCATTCATGGTGGCCGCCTGCCGCTGTTCGAGGCCCAAAAGTCCGGCCGCATCGCCCAGGCCAAGCTGGAGGAACAGCCGGACGATGCCGTCCCGCGCTTCCAATACGAGGATCATGTCGCAGCGCTTGTGGAGGATCGAATCTGGCCGGAGTCCACCCGCGCCATTTCGGAACTGCGCCTGACGGTTGAATTCGAGTCCGCATCTGGTTGGAATCGCATGTTTTCTTCCGGGAGGCTGTCGCTCGACATCGTCGACTATCCCGGCGAATGGCTACTCGACCTGCCGCTTTTGGCAAAATCCTACGCCACCTTTTCCCGCGAGGCATTCGAGCTCGCGCAACTGCCGGTTCGCGCCGATCTCGCGCAGGACTGGCTGGCCCTATCCGGAACCATCGACCCCGATGCACCGGCCGAGGAACTGGCGGCACGCAAGCTCGCCGAGACCTTCTCGGCCTATCTTCGCGCCTGCAGGGAAGACAAGCGCGCGCTGTCCACCTTGCCGCCCGGCCGCTTCCTCATGCCCGGCGACATGGAAGGCTCGCCCGCCCTGACCTTCGCGCCGCTGCCGACCCTCTCGGAACGTGCCAAGCCCGGCTCGCTGCAGGCGATGATGGAGCGCCGCTACGAGGCCTACAAGACCCATGTCGTGCGCCCCTTCTTCCGCGAGCACATCACCAGGCTCGACCGCCAGATCGTGCTGATCGACGCCATGCAGGCGATGAATGCGGGCGCGGAAGCCGTGGCCGATCTAGAGCGCGCGCTGACCGAAATCCTGGCCTGCTTCCGCCAGGGTCGCGGCAGCGTCTTTACCGATCTGTTTTCGCGCCGCATCGACCGGCTGCTGATCGCGGCGACCAAGGCCGATCACCTGCATCACGAAAGCCATGACAGGCTGCAGGCTATCGTCCGCAAGCTCACCGACCGCGCCATCAAGCGCGCCGATTTCTCCGGGGCCAAGGTCGAGGTGCTGGCCATGGCCGCCGTTCGCGCCACCCGCGAAGGCACGGTCAAACAGGGCCGCGAGGTGCTGCCCGTCATCATCGGCACGCCGCTATCGGGCGAAACCATCGACGGCCAGAGCTTCGACGGCAACACCGAAACAGCTATATTTCCCGGCGACTTGCCGGAAAAACCGGATTCGATCTTTCAAGACCTTCAAACCTCTGCCGAAGCACCCGACGAAGCCGCCATCCGATTTGTCCGCTTTCGTCCTCCCCGGCTTGAGCGCACCGCCGAAGGCGTAAAGCTGTCCCTGCCGCATATCCGCCTCGACCGCGCTTTGCAGTTCCTCATCGGAGACCGTCTCGCATGACCAGAAAGCCCGCCGCTTTCCGGCTCGATCCGGAACCGTCCAGACCAGCCGACGCAGAAAAACGGGCAACGCAGGCGCCGCGACGCCCCCGCGCCATCGAGGCCGAGCTTGCCACCGTCACGCCGGCCGAGATCGACGTATTTGACGAACCCGACATCGTCACCGCCGAACCGCCGCCGGTGCAGGATGCGCCGCGCCGGTCAAAGTTGTGGGCGGTCTTTGCCACCGGATTCGGCATTCTGATTTCGCTGGCCGTCGGCTTGTGGACCGACCAGCTGATCCGCGACCTGTTCCAGCGCGCCGACTGGCTGGGCTGGGTGGCGGTTGGCGCAGCTGGCCTCGCCGCTTTGTCGCTCGTTGTCATCCTCAGCCGCGAAGTCCTCGCCGTGCTGCGCCTCGCCTCGGTGGAGAAACTGCGCGCCGAGGCGGCCGACGCCATTGCACGCAACGATCCCGTCGCGGCTAAGGCGATGGTCGCCACGCTGACCACGCTGCTTTCGTCACGCGCCGAAACCGCTGCCGGCCGCAAGAACCTCGACGCGTTGCGCGACGACATCATTGACGGTTCCGACCTGCTGGCCATTGCCGAGCGCGAGCTTCTTCAACCGCTGGACGAGCGCGCCAAGATCCTGATTCTCGACGCCTCCAAGCGCGTCTCCCTCGTCACGGCGGTCAGCCCGCGCGCCCTAGTCGACCTCGTCTACGTGCTGTTCGAGGCTGGAAAGCTCATCCGGCGCATCTCCGAGCTCTATGGCGGCCGGCCGGGCACGCTGGGCTTCTTCCGGCTTGCCCGCAGCGTTCTGGCCCATCTCGCCGTCACCGGCTCGATTGCCGCCGGCGACAGCGTCGTCCAGCAGCTTGTCGGCCAGGGGCTGGCAGCACGCCTGTCGGCCAAGCTCGGCGAAGGCGTGGTCAACGGCATGATGACGGCACGCATCGGCGTGGCCGCCATGGAAGCCGCCCGCCCGCTGCCCTTCAGCGCGGTTCGCAAGCCGGGCATGGGCGATTTCCTCTCCGCGCTCGCTTCCTACGCGACCCGGCGCGAGGGTGAATCCACCGCATCCCCGCCGCCTCAGAAGGCACTTTGAAATCCGCATCCAGCGCTCGGAGAAAGTCGGAAAGTGACGAAGCATTAACCAATCTTGGTCATGGTTCGTTGAACTTGTTTCCAGTTTCAGTGCCGGGTGTTTCTATGAAAAGCTTGTTCCTGTCCGCCGTCCTGCCGGTAGCAGTGCTGTCGGCTTCGGCTGTCGTCGGCACATCGAGCGAGACCTTTGCAGCCGACAGCGACACGGTCTTCTTCAAGTCCGTCGAAGGGGTCTGGTCCGGCCCTGGCGAAATCGTCGCCGGCAAATACAAGGGCACCAAATTCACCTGCAACCTCAACGGCACAACGCCTGACGGCAAGGCCGGCATGACGCTCGACGGCGGCTGCCGCGTCGGCATGTTCACCCAGCCGATGAAGGCGAGCATCGAACAGAAGGGCCGCAACTATTCCGGCATCTTCCTCGACGGCGCCGAGGGCAAGGGCATGGACATCGTCTCGGGCAGCGTCGTCAACGGCGACAAGGTCGTCATGGCGCTCAACCGCAAGCAGCTCAACGGCGTCATGCAGGCCCGCGTCGCGGACAAGAATACCATGCATGTCACGGTGTCGGTCCGCGTCGAGGAAAAGCTGGTGCCCGTCATCGGCATGAGCCTGACACGCGTCGACGATACGGCGGTTGGGGCGATTGCGAAGAACTGAGCCGGCGCAGCTTTTCCTTCTGGAAATCAGTCGTCCGGTGAGGATGCCGGAGCATACGCTTCCTGCATCACGTTCAACGCTCGGTAGATGCCGCACGGCGTCCATGCGGACCACCGCGCCATTGGCGAGACAGAACGGCTTCAATCGAGCCGTTAAAGACTATAGTGTACCGCGTGTCGCGCCGCCAAAGGAGCCGTCATGTCGGAAAAAGCTATTGAAGGCCTTGATCGCCGCAACTTCATGAAGACTTCGATAGCTGCGGTCAGCGCGTCTGCCGTCCTCGTCGGCAGCGCTGGCCTCGCAAAGGCTCAAAATACCCCGGCATCCTCCAGCGAAGCGACAACGGGCGGGACGTCGTATACCGGCGATGTGATTGGCGGGAAGCAAGTCGTCAGCCAGCTCGACGTCAACGACCTGTCGCCGGGACAGAAGCACCTTTTGTATTTCCAGGGCGTCGAGATGCCTACCGGGCAGCATTGGTATGTCTCCGTCACGGTCGTCAGAGGGGCGAAGCCCGGCAAGCGCGCCGTTTTTGTTAGCGGTGTCCATGGCGACGAAATGAGTTCGATACACACGGTCCTCACCGTGATGAACCAACTCGATCCGGCAGAGATGTCGGGCACGGTGATGGCGGTCACGGACGTGTCCTCTCCCGCCGTGGAAAGCATGCAGCGAAGGTGGCCCAACACTGGGCGAGGCGTCGATCTCATAGACATGAACCGGGAATGGCCTGGAGACGAGAACGGCTTCACTGCTCCCAGCCGACACGCGGGGCTCCTGTTCAACCGGCTTCTCCGACCGAATGCCGACTTCGCGATCGACTTCCACACCGGCACGACCGGCTTTGAGGTTACCGCCTTCAATCTCGCGGGCATGGATGTTCCAGAAGTCAAGGCGATGGTCGATCTGTATCCCGTCAGTCAGGTCTTCGATAACCACGTCTATCCGGGCGTCCTGCACAACGCGTTCATGGACGCGGGCATCCCCTCCTTCACGCCGGAGATCGGCGCTGCACGCTCGCTGGACCATGAGATGATCTCGCTGTTTGTGGAAGGCACCCTGAACGTTCTCAAGCATCATGGCATTGTTGCGGGACCGATGGGCCGCACAGGCAAAGATGTGATGGTCTTTGTCGGCAACAGCTCGTTTCCGATCTTGGCGACCATGGGCGGGCTCGTCGAGCATCTCGTCAGGCTCAATGACAAAGTCGATGTCGGCCAGAAAGTCGCCATCCAGCGCAACAGTTTCGGGGAAGTGGTCGCGGAATACACAAGCGGGGTGGCTGGAGAGATAGCGGGCCTGCGCAGCGACGCGATGTCCGAGCCCGGTAACGCTCTGGCTTTCATACTTTTCAACAAACCGATACAGGAAGGCGTTGAGACCTATCCAGAATAGGCGGTCTGCTTGAGCGACAGGCCTTCTACAAGCGAGCATATGCGGCAAGGCTGGCCGTTTTTTGGTGAAAACGCCGTCCGATGCGGCTCAAACTGCGTGACTGGCCGCGTCGTCAATCCCCATCATCTTCGCTGTCACGCCGCTTTCGGATTGTCCCGCCACGCATCCTCTGCCATGTGTTCCTGAACCGACGCATGGCGCGTCGCAAACGAGGGACACGGCATGGCAGCGGAAGCGGCGGGCGCGGGCAGCGATCTGGTACAAGTCGTGGCATTGCTTGCGGCAGGCGTCATCGCCGTGCCGATCTTCAAGCGGGCCGGCCTCGGCTCGATCCTGGGCTATCTCGCCGCCGGCGTCGTCATCGGCCCGTTCGGCCTCGCATTTTTCTCCGAACCCGAAGCCATCCTGCATGTCGCCGAACTCGGCGTCGTCATGTTCCTGTTCATCATCGGCCTGGAGATGCAGCCTTCCCGGTTGTGGGGCCTGCGCAAGGAGATTTTCGGTCTCGGCGCCGCCCAGGTCGGCACCTGCGCCCTGTTGCTCACCGGCGTTGGCATCCTGATGGGGCTGAGCGTGCCGCAGGCCTTCGTCGCCGGTGCGGGCTTCGTACTCACCTCCACAGCCATCGTCATGCAATTGCTGGAGGAGCGCGGCGACACCGGCTCGCCGAAGGGCCAGCGCATGGTGTCGATCCTGCTGCTCGAAGATCTCGCCATCGTGCCTTTGCTGGCGCTCGTCGCCTTTCTCGCGCCCGGCGCGGATGCCGAAGCGCACAGCTGGGCCGATCGTCTGACCAGCATCGGCATCGGCATCGCCGCCATCGTCGGCCTCATCCTCGCCGGCCGCTATCTGCTCAATCCGCTGTTCCGCGTCCTCGCGGATTCGCGGGCGCGTGAGGTGATGACCGCGGCGGCCCTGCTCGTGGTGCTGGGCTCGGCACTCGCCATGCAGGTAAGCGGCCTCTCCATGGCTATGGGGGCCTTTCTGGCCGGCGTGCTCCTGTCTGAATCGACCTTTCGCCATCAGCTCGAAGCCGATGTCGAACCGTTTCGCGGCATCCTTCTCGGACTGTTCTTCATGGCGGTTGGCATGTCGCTCGACCTCGCCATCGTCGTCTCGAACTGGCATACGATTCTCATCTTCGTCGTGGCCTACATGCTGGTCAAAGGGGTCGGCATCTATCTCGTTGCCCGCATGCTCGGCACCAGCAGGCGCGAGGGCGTCACCCGTGCCGTGGTCATGGCACAGGGCGGCGAATTCGCCTTCGTGCTCTATTCCTCGGCGGCGGCGGTCGGCATCATCAACGGCGCCACCAACGCCATGCTGACGGCGATCATCATCATCTCCATGGTGCTTACCCCGCTCGCCATCATCGTGCTGCGCCGCCTCATGCCGCCGGTCGAACAGTCGCTGGACGGCGTCGACGTCGCCGAGGAACTCAACGGCTCCATCCTCATCATCGGCTTCGGCCGCTTCGGCCAGATCGCCAGCCAGCCTCTTCTGCTGCGCGGCATCGACGTATCGATCATCGACAACGACGTCGAGATGATCGAGGCGGCCGCGAATTTCGGCTTCAAGGTCTATTATGGCGACGGCACCCGCCCCGATATCCTGCATGCCGCCGGCGCCGGCCGGGCGCGCGCGGTGCTGATCTGCGTCGACAAGGCGGAAACGGCGGTACGCATCGCCGAAAACCTCAAGGATGAGTTTCCGCTGACGCCGGTCCTGGCGCGGGCCTATGACCGCGGCACGGCCATCGACCTTATCCATGCCGGCGTTGACTACCAGATTCGCGAGACCTTCGAATCCGCCCTTCTGTTCGGCGGGGCGACGCTGGAAAAGCTCGGCGAAGATCCCGACACGGTCGCCGAGGTGATCCAGGATGTCCGGGAACGCGACGCCGCGCGCCTCGAAATGCAGTTTTCGGGTACAATTCAGGACGGCCGCGCCTATCTACAGGGCAACACCGGCGCTGCCCCCGTGCCGACACCGCTGACCGCGCCGCGCAGGGCGGCCCAGGCGCTCAACGAGGAAGCGGCCGACGTCATCGCTCGTCAAAAGCCGCAGCCCGCCAATTGAAGGAGGAGATCATGTCCGAAACACCTGCTGAAGCCGCCCGCATCGTCGCCTTCTGGAAGGATGCCGGCCAGGACAAGTGGTTCCTCAAGGACCATCGCTTCGACGACGCGTTCCGGTCCGAGTTCAACGACCTGCATTGGGCCGCGGCCCGGCGCGAGTTCGATCATTGGCTGGAAACGCCCGACGGCGCGCTTGCGCTGATGATTCTGCTCGACCAGTTCCCGCGCAACTGTTTCCGCAATACCGGCCATATGTATGCCACCGATCCGCTTGCCCGCCACTATGCGCGTCAGGCGGTCGAACGCGGTCACGATCTTGCCACCGAAGGGCCGATCCGCGTGTTCTTCTACCTGCCGTTTTCGCATTCCGAGGTGCTGGCCGACCATGACATTCCGATGCAGCGCTCCATTGCGCTCGGCGAAGACTACGAAAAACACGCCATCGGCCACCGCGATATTGTCGCACGCTTCGGTCGTTTCCCGCATCGCAACACCATCCTGTGCCGTCAGTCGACGCCGGAGGAAGAGCAGTTCATGAAGGAAGGCGGCTTTTCAGGCTGAGCCTTTGACGCGCCACCAGTCGGCCGGCGCGTCGAGCCTTTCGATCCCGGCCGTGTCGAGCCGCGCCAGATGGTCGACGAAGGTTGCCCACGCCATTGTCAGGCTGGGTGCGATCTCGGCCAGCGGCATCAGCACGAAGGCGCGCTCCAGCATGCGCGGATGCGGCACCTCCAGCCCCTCCTCGCGGATCGTCAGCCCGTCATAGACGAGAATATCCATGTCGATGACGCGCGGTCCCCAGCGCTCCTTGCGCTCGCGCTTGAGGTCCTTCTCGATATCCAAGCAACGCTGCAACAGCGCGCGCGGCTGGAGCGTCGTCGCGATTTCGGCGGCGGCGTTGAGGAAATCCGGCTGATCGGTCTTGCCCCAGGGCGGCGTGCGGTAGAGGGAGGACACCGACACGACGCGTGTGTCCGGCCCCGCATCGAGCAGCGTCAGCGCAGCGGCCATCGCAGCGCGGGGGTCGCCCAGATTGCCACCCAGCCCCAGAAAGGCGCTGATTTCACTCCGGCCAGGCAACGGTCACCTCGACGTGGTCGAGCACGCCGCGAACGGGCGCGTTGGGCTTGCGCACCGTCACCTCGGCTGAGACGATCAGCGGGAATTTCGCGCACAGCGCCTTGGCGACTTCCAGTGCCAGCGCCTCGATGAGGAAGCGCCTTTGTCCGGTGATGATCGCTTCGATCACCTCGAAGGCGCCGCCATAGTCGACAGTATCCTCCATCGAATCCGCCTCCAGCGGCCCGTTGGGCTGTACCTTCAGTTCGGCATCGACATAGAATCGCTGACCCAGCGCTTTTTCTTCTTCGAGCAGCCCGTGGCGGGCGAAGAAGGCGCAGTTTTTCAGCCGGATCGTATACATGGGTCACTCCCCCCGTGTGGTGTGTCGCGCAAGCATAGCATCCGCGAAGGAAAGGGCATCGACATTGATTGCGACATTGTGGACGCGAAAGAGCTGTGCGCCCTTCATCCGAAGGATCACGCTGGTTGCCGCGGTCCCGACATCGCGGTCGGCGGCGTCGCGCCCGTTGACGTGGCCGATGAAGCGTTTTCGCGAGGTTGCCGCCATCAACGGATAGCCAAAGCGGCGCAATTCGTCGAACCGCGCCATCAGGTCGAGATTTTCGTCGGCGTCCTTGGCAAAACCGAAGCCGGGATCGAGCACGATCTGCGCATCCTTCACGCCCGCGCCTCGGGCGATCTCGAGCGAGCGGTTCAGGAACAGAAGCTGGTCTGCGATCACGTCCGGCAGTTTCTGCCGCTCCCGGCCTGTATGCATGATGACGAGCCCTGCCCCCGTTTCGGCCGCCACACCGGCAACCCCGGTTTCGCGCTGCACGCCCCAGACATCGTTGACGATATGAGCGCCTGCCTTAACCGCCAGCCGTGCCGTGGCCTCGCGATAGGTGTCGATGGAGATCAGCGCGGCGGCATCCTTCGCCAAGGCTTCGATCACCGGCAGCACACGGTCCTGCTCCTCCGTGGCCGAGACGGGTTCCGCGCCGGGGCGTGTGGATTCACCGCCGACATCGATGATCCCAGCGCCCTCGGCCACCATTCGACGCGCCTGGTCGACGGCGGCAGATGGTTCTACAAACCGGCCGCCATCGGAAAAACTGTCCGGCGTGACGTTGAGAATCCCCATCACAATGGCGCGATCACCCAGATCGAGATGGCGGCCATGCGCCAATTGCCATTGTGTGCCCATGCTGGATCGCCCACTATCGAATTTCAAAACGGCGTCACGGAAACTCAACGGACTCGCTTCCATGATCCCCGAACGTCATCCCTTGCGTCGCCCGATCGACGAATGCAAGGCAGGAAGAGAGGCCAGACGATGAAGCGATCCCTTCTTGCCGCGGCGATGGTCATTTACATCGGCATGCCGGCCGGCGCCGCAAGCGTGATGAAGAGCTACAGCTACTTCACCATCTCAGGTAAAACGCTGAGCGAGATCGAGGACCAGCTTTCGTCCCGCGGCCCCCAGGTCAAAAGCACCGGCCGGCGTCATCCCGGCGCCACCCAGATGGAGTTCACCAGCCGCATCGGATACGCCGAGGAGGCGAAGGGCTGCCGCATCGTCGATCCGCGCGTGACGGTCAAGGCAAAGCTCATCCTGCCCCGATGGGGCCAGCGCGCCCGCGCCGACGGCGACACCAGGTTGATCTGGGACACGCTGTCCGCCGACATCAAGCGCCACGAAGAAAGCCATGTGGTGATCGCCAAGAACCATGCGCATGAACTGGAATCGGCGCTGAAAGGCCTCTACCGTTTCAAAAGCTGTCCCGCGGCCCAGGCGGCGGCCAAAGCCTTGTCGGAAAAAATCCTCGCCAAGCATGACCGCGCGCAGATCCAGTTCGACCGGATCGAGGGCATCAATTTCGAGAACCGTATCATCCGGCTGCTGCGCTATCGCATGGAACGCATCGACGCCGGCAAGATTCCGGGCTGATCCCTAATCCTTGACGCCCAGGCGTCGTTGCAGGCTGCTCGACGTCGAACTGTATTCCACGACAGCGCGGCGCGGCGCGGTCAGTTGCGCACGGATCGCCTGCACCATCAGTGCCGCCTCATGAAAAGCCGAGACCAGCAGCGGCAGCTTGCCGGGATAGGTGCAGGCATCGCCTATGGCGAACACGCCGGGCGTCGAGGTTTCGAACCGCTCCGTATCGACCTCGATCGCTCCGTGGTGTCCGGGAAATCCCCAGTCGCGCCAGTCACAGGAGATGAGGCGCCGGCCCTCATCGGCAACGAACGCGCCCGTGCCGCCGGCCACGACAACCGCCTTCGCAGTAAAAGCGTGTCCGTCTTTGCTCGAAAGACGGAATAAGCCGCTATCCTCGCGGATGATCGAGGAAACTGCACAGCCAAACTCGAAGTGGGGCTTGAACGGCGCTATCTGCTGCAAAAGCCTGTCGACCACTTCCTGCGCGGTTAGGGCAGGCCATGCCGGCATGTCATAGACGGGCTTGTCGCCATACAGCTCGGTGCATTGCCCGCCCGGCCGGTCGGATGCCTCGATCAGCCTGCAGCCGATGCCGAAAAGACCCAGTTGAAACGCCGCATAAAGTGCCGCCGGGCCCGCGCCGACGACTGCGACATCCGTCGTGTCGCTCATGGTCGGAGAAAAGACGCCGCAGCGCGGCTCACCCCTGCCTCTCGGGAATGCTGACGACCAGCCCGTCCAATTCGGCGCGCACGCGAATCTGGCAGGAGAGCCGCGAGGTCGGGCGCACGTCGAAGGCGAAGTCGAGCATGTCTTCTTCCATCGCTTCCGGCTCGCCGACCGCATCGGTCCAGGCATCGTCGACATAGACATGGCAGGTTGCGCAGGCGCAGGCGCCGCCGCATTCCGCCTCGATGCCGGGAACGGAGTTGCGGATCGCGTTTTCCATGACGGTGGAGCCGTTCTCGGCTTCCACGTCAAAACGTGTTCCGTCAAAAGCGATGTAGGTCAGCTTGGTCATTGTCATTCCCGAAATTCGCTGTCCGGCACATAATCGCTCGCCGGGACAAGTCAACATCCCCGTCGGAACCGTACCGGAACAGGTCGAGGTTAAAGGCGCGCCTCAGATCTTCAGCGAGGCGATAAAATCGCACACCTCGTCGGCAAGCAACGACAGGTGCGGCAGCGGGGTTTCATCCTCGGGGCGACTTTCGATCTCCTCCGCGCAATCGGCAAGGGCGAAGGCCCCGACGCTGCGGGCCGACCCTTTCAGCGAATGGGCCAAAGCGAAGCGCTCCTTGGGCGCGGCGGGAGCCATCTTTTCCACAACCGAGCGTACCTGGTCGGAAAACATTTTCAGGACTTCGCGCTGGATTTCGACGTCGTCCATCGTCTGGCGCGCGAGATGTTCGAGATCGATCGGCGATCCACCCGGATTGAACTGGCCTGTGGAGAGCCCGATTTCGCTATCGCGCACAATCATGAAACGTCCTTATCCTGATGCGACCGTATCGTGGATGCCACTCTGAATGGCGTTGTTTTGCCGCACCTCGACCCCGTGTAACCGGCTGCCAAACTCACGGCAACGTTAACCTTATATTTAAAGTTTTACGTATGTCGCCGAATGCATGTTTTATTTACCCGGGTGTGTCACTACGATACGACGAGTTCAAACTGAGCCTCAGTGCGGTTCGAAACAGGACGGCTAAGATCCTGACCCGCACAAATTGTACAGGGTAGAAGGCATGGCGAAGAAAACCACAACAAAGAACATCGACATCGATGTCGCCAAGGAACTGGAAGAAGCGCTCGACCTGGATCTGACCGGATCACGCGACGACGATTTCGATATCGCAGCGACGATGGAAGACCTCGAGGCCCAGATCGCGCAAGCAGCCGAAGAACTGGCGCATGAGGGTCGCAACGGCGCATCCGCATCGCCCGTGCCGACGCCCCCCGCGCCGCAGGCCGAACTCCGCACTGAGCAGCAGCCGCAGGCTTCCAAGCCCGAGATTCAGCCCGACCGCCGTCCTGTCGAGCCGCGCAGCGAACCCTTGGGCGAGCTCCAGCCCAACGGTTTCAAGCCGGCCAACGACGACAGCCAGAAATCCTATCGCTCCACCTTCACGAGCTTCAACCGTCGCGCCTCGACGACGATCTACTGGATGGTGGCAATCCTGTCCGCCGCCTGGATCGCCGGCGGCGTTGCCATGGCCAACATCTTCGTCACCCCGAGCATCTGGACCATTTCCAGCCTGCAGGACGTGCTTGCCCGGCCGGCCCTTCTGGGCATCGCCATCGCCACCATCATCCCGATCGTCCTGTTCTGGGCCTTCGCGGTCATGATCCGCCGCGCGCAGGAAATGCGCATCGCCGCCCAGTCGATGACCGAAGTCGCCTACCGCCTCGCAGAGCCGGAAAACCTCGCCCAAGACCGCGTCATGAATGTCGGCCAGGCGATCCGCCGCGAAGTCGCCGCGATGGGCGAAGGCATCGAGCGCACCCTGGCGCGCGCCGTCGAGCTGGAAACCCTGGTGCATTCCGAGGTCAACCAGATCGAGCGCTCCTACTCGGAAAACGCGTCCCGCATCCGTTCGCTGGTCGATGGCCTGGGCAGCGAGCGCGAAGCCGTCATCACCCATGCCGAACGCGTCCGCGCCTCGATTTCCGGCGCGCATGAGACCCTGCGCGACGAGCTCGGCTCGGCCAGCGACATCATCCGCGACAGCATCATGAACGCCTCGACCAAGCTGTCGATGACCATCGACACTTCAGGCGAAGCCCTGGTCGACCGCATCAATTCGAGCGGCATGACACTGTTCGAGACCATCGAAGGCAAGGTCGAAGCACTCAGCGACCGCCTTTCCACATCGGGCGAAGCCTTCGCCAGCCTTCTCGACATGCGCATCGCCTCGTTGAGCGAGACCACCGATGCGGCAACCCGCACGATGCGCGAAATGCTCGACGAACGCACCAGCGGCATGGCTTCCCTGCTCGGCGGTGCAACCACCGGCATCAACGCCGAACTCGAAACCAGCATGCGCAACATCGAGCGCACCCTGTCCGAGCGGGGACAGGCGCTCATTGGTGAGTTCCAGACCCGCGCAGAAGCGCTCGACACCGGTACGCAGAAACTCAACGCAGCCCTCGAAGCCCGCGCTCGCCAGATCAGCGAAACACTGGTCGAGCGCGCTCGCGACATCGCAGGCTCGTTTATCGAAAGCCGAGATCAGCTCACCTCGCTCATCGAGCAAGGCCGGTCGCAGATCAACGCCGATATGGCCGACATCATCACCTCGACCTCGACCATGCTGGAATCGCGTGCCAACGACTTCGCCGGCCGCATGGAAGAAGCCCGCCACATCGTCTCCGGCGCTTTCGACGAGGACATCGCCCGTCTGTCCGACGCCCGTCACAACCTCGACACCGCCGTCGAGGAAAACGCGCGCAAGTTCGCCGAAGCCCGCGAACGCATGGCCGCTGCCCTGCACGCCGATCTCGACAAATTCGCGGAAGGCCGCGCCTCCATCGAAACCGCGGTCGGCCTGCATGTGCAGAAGCTCGCAGAAGGCCGGACCATCCTGTCCCAGGCGCTCGAAGACGACATGCGCAAGATCGACGAGTCGCGTCAGGCCATCGACCTCACGCTCGGCGGCCATCTGCGCCAGCTCGAACAGGGTCGCGAAACCCTCGCCCATGCCCTGTCGCAGGACGCCGGCAGGCTTGCGCAGACCCGCGCCGATCTGGACGACATGGTTTCCGGCCATGTCGCCCGCCTTTCCGAAGGCCGCAGCGTGCTGTCTCGTGCGCTTGAGGCCGACATGAGCAAGCTCACCGGCGCCCGCGATGAGATCGAAGGTCTGGTGACAAGCCAGGTCGAGAAGATCGCTCAAGGCCGCGACATTCTCGCCAATGCGTTGAAGAACGACGTCGCCAATATCGGCGAATTGATAAGCGGCCATTCCGCCAAGATTGCCGAAGACCGCGCCCTGCTCTCGCGCAGCCTGGACGCTGATCTCGGCAAGGTCCGCACCGTCGTCGCAGAAAACACGCAGGCCATTGCCAGCGAGCGCAGCGCGCTTGCAGATGCGTTGGAATCCGATCTCGCCAAGGTTCAGGCGCTGGTCGCGGAAAACGCCCAGCGGATCGCCGCCGAACGCGGCAACTTGGCTCAGACCCTCGACGCCGATGTCGCCAAGGTCGAAGCCTTGGTCTCGCAGAGCGCCGAACGCATAGCAGCCGAGCGCGGCAACCTGGCGCAGACCCTCGATGCCGATGTCGCCAAGGTCGAAGCCTTGGTCTCGCAGAGCGCAGAGCGTATCGCCGCCGAGCGCGGCAACCTGGCTCAGATTCTCGACGCCGATGTCACCAAGGTTGAAGCGCTGGTTTCGCAGAGTTCGGAACGCATTGCAGCCGAACGCAACAACCTGGCTCAGATCCTCGATGCCGATGTGGCCAAGGTGCAGACCCTGGTTTCAGAAAGCGCCGAGCGCATCGCAGCCGAACGCGGCGCTCTGTCCCAGTCGCTCGAAATCGACATGGCCCGCGTCCAGGCCATTGTTTCGGAGAACGCCCAGCGCCTCGCGGAAGAACGCATCGCGCTTGCCCGCACCTTGCAGGACGATCTCGACAAGCTGGCCGAAAGCCGCTCGGGCATCGACGGCCTCGTCGCCGGACAGGTCGAAAAGCTGGCACAGGGCCGGGACGTGCTGCGTCGTGCGTTGGAAGCGGACCTGGAGAAGCTTGCCGAAAACCGCGCCGCCATCGATACGATGGTTGCCGGACAGGTCGAAAAGCTCTCGACCGGCCGCGACATTCTCAAGCGCGCGCTCGAAGCCGACCTCGCCAAACTCGCAGAAAGCCGTTCCGGCATCGACAGCCTCGTGGTCAGCCACGTCGAGAAACTTGCCGAAGGCCGCGAGGTCCTCAGCCGCGCGTTGCAGGCCGATCTTGCCAAGCTTGCCGATAGCCGCTCGGATATAGACGGCATTGTCGCCGGCCAGGTCGAAAAGCTCGCTGAAGGCCGTGACGTCCTCAGCCGCGCTCTGGAAGCCGATCTCGCCAAGCTCGCCGAAAGCCGCTCGGGCATCGACAGCCTCGTCGCCGCCCAGGTGGAAAAGCTTGCCGAAGGCCGCGACATTCTCAAGAACGCTCTGGAATCCGACCTCGGCACCATCCGCGCCGCCGTCGACAGCCAGGCGGCACGCCTTGCCGAAGAACGCGCCGCAATCGTCCGCACGATGGAGGCCGACCTCGACAACCTCAACGGTCTCGTCGCAAGCTACGCACGTCAGCTCAGCGACGAACGCGGCGCCTTGTCCCGGGCGCTCGAGGACGACCTCGCCAAGCTGGCCGAAAGCCGCTCGGGCATCGACGGCCTCGTCGCAGCCCAGGTCGAGAAGCTGGCCGAAGGCCGCGACATCCTCAAGCGCGCGCTGGAAGCCGATCTTCAGGCCGTGCGCAGCGCGCTTGACGGCCAGACGCAGAAGGTTGCGGAGGAGCGCGCCGAAATGGCCCGTGCCCTGCAGAACGACATCGACGGCCTCAACGACCTCGTGTCGAACCATGCACGGCAGCTCGTCCAGGAACGCGGCGCCCTCTCCCGCGCCCTGGAAGACGACCTCGCCAAGCTCGCCGACAGCCGCTCGGGCATTGACGGCCTCGTCGCCGCGCAGGTCGAGAAACTGGCCGAAGGCCGCGACATCCTCAAGCGCGCGCTGGAGGCCGATCTGGCCCGCATCGACGGCATGGTCTCCGACCAGGCTGCGAAGCTGGCGGCCGGCCGCGACGCCCTCACCCACGCCATGGAAGCCGATCTGGCATTGCTCTCGCAGAGCCGTGGCGAGATCGACGACATCCTCAGCAACCATGTCGGCCGGTTGACCGACGGCCGCGAAATCCTCAGCCGCGCGCTCGATGCCGACCTGGAAAAGGTTCAGGCGCTGCTTGCCGACAACGCCCTTCATCTTGCCAACGAACGCGCCAACCTGTCGCGCACGCTGGACGACGATATGGCCAAGCTCGCGGAAACCCGCGCCGAAATCGACCGTCTCGTGGCCCTGCAGGCAGAGCGGATCGCCGATGGCAGCGGTATCCTGTCCGAAGCGCTCGAAGCCGATCTGGCGCGCATCCAGTCCTTCGTCGCGAAGAACGCGGAGGACATCGCCAACGAGCGTGCCGGCCTCTCTCGTGCGCTGGAACAGGACATCGCCAAGCTCGCCGACACCCGCGCCGAGATCGACCGCCTTGTCGCCCTGCAGGCGGAAAAGGTGGCCGATGGCCGTGGCGTTCTCTCCGAGGCGCTTGAGGCCGATCTGGCGCGCATTCAGGAGATGGTGGCGCAGAAGGCGGAAGACCTCGCCGCCGAGCGCGCCAAGCTGTCGCGCGTCATCGAAGACGACCTTGCGAAGCTTTCCGAAAGCCGCGCCAGCATCGACGGTCTCGTCGCCGGCCAGGTGGCAAAGCTCGCCGAGGGCCGCGACATACTCAGGCGCGCTCTGGAAGCGGATCTGGCCAAGCTGGCCGAAACCCGCACCGGCATCGACAGCCTGGTCGCAGGCCAGGTCGAGCGCCTGGCCGAAGGCCGCACCGTGCTGGCCCGCGCCGTCGAAGACGATCTCGGCAAGCTGGGCGATGCCCGCCGCGAGATCGATCTGGCGATTGCCGGCCATATCGACCAGATCGCCGCCAAGCGCGTCGACCTGTCCGATGCGATTGCCGGCGATATCGAGAAGATCGAAGAAGCCTTCCGCCGCCACACCGACGTCATCGAGGAACGCACCGGCACCATGGAACGCGCCCTGTCTCTGGGCGTCGACAATGTCCGGGGCGTTCTCGAGCGCAGCGCCGTGGTCATCGCCGGCTCGCTGCGCGACAAGGTGATGGAAGTCACCGCGGCGCTCAACGAAGAAGCCGGCAAGGTCTTCACCGATGCCGACCGGATCGTTGCCGATCGTGCGGCGCAGACCTCGGCAGAACTCATGCTCCGCGCCGAGGAAATCACCCGGGCCTTCGACGAAGCCGAAAGCCGCCTTGCCGCGCGCACATCGGAAACCTCCGACGCGCTGTTGGCCAAGGCCGACGAGACCGCCGAACGCCTGGCCTCCAAGGCCGACCAGATCGCGGGTGCGTTCGACCAGGCCGACCAGCGCCTTGTCGCCCGTGCCATCGAGACGGCGAAGGACTTGGCAGCGCGCGCCGGCGACATCGTCAACAACTTCGACAATGCCGACGAACGCCTCGCGCTCCGCATCGCGGAGTCGGCCGATGCGCTCGCCGCCCGTGCTTCCGAGCTGGGCCGCATCTTCGACAATGCCGACGAGACGCTTGCCAACCGCATCATGGCCGGTGAACAGGCTCTCGGCGCCCGCGCGGACGATATCGTCCGCAGCTTCGAGCAGGCCGATGAGAGGCTTTCGAGCCGCGTGTCCGCCACCGCGGATTCGCTGGCTGGCCGCGCATCGGAAATCGGCCGTCTCTTCGACAATGCCGATGAGACGCTGGCGAGCCGCATTCTGGCTGGAGACCAGGCTCTCGGTGCCCGCGCCGAAAGCATCGCCCGCAGCTTCGAGGAAGCCGACGAGCGGTTGGCGTCCCGGGTTGCGACCACCGCCGACACGCTCGCCGGCCGCGCCTCCGAAATCGGCCGGGTCTTCGACCTTGCCGACGACAAGCTTGCCATCCGCATTTCCAGCGGCGCCGAGGCGTTGGGCGCCCATGCCGACCAGATCATGCGCACCTATGAGAATGTGGAAGGCAAACTCGCCGAGCGCGTTCGCGAGACGGCGGAAACCCTTGCTGGCCGCGCCACCGAGATCGGCCAGGTGTTCGAGGATGCCGACCGTCTTCTCGCTGCCCGCGCCGAGCAGACGGGACAGGAGCTTATCGGCCGCGCCGGCGAAGTCGGCCAGGCCTTCGACGATGCCGGCCGCATCCTTGCTGCCCGCACCGAAGAAAGTGCTGCGACGCTCAAGGGCCGTGCAGCCGAAGTCAGCGAGGCCTTCGAAGAGGCGGGGCGCACGCTCGCGGTCCGCACCGAGGAAAGCACAGCGGCACTCACAGGCCGCGCAGCCGAAGTCGGCGAGGCCTTCAACGAGGCCGGACGCATCCTCGCGGCTCGCACCGAAGAAAGTGCTGCGACGCTCAAGGGCCGTGCGGTCGAAGTCAGCCAGGCCTTCGACGAAGCGGGAAGCGCACTTGCCGCCCGCATCGGCGAAAGCGCTGCCGGCATCGGCGAACATGCCGACCAGATCGCCAACGCCTTCACCGAAACAGAGCAGCGCATCGTCGCCCGTTCGCATCGCACCTCAGCCGAACTCGATGCCCGCGCCCGCGCCATTGAGGAGAAGCTGGCCGGTGTGGATGAGCGTCTGGCCGCAGGCGCTGATGCGGTCGTCGGCAAGCTGGACGAGCAGCTCAACTCTGCCGAAAACCGCCTCGCACAGGGCGCTGACGCCATGGGCCGCAAGCTCGACGAGCAGGTCGCCCGGGTCGAGGAACAGCTGGCGGGCCGTGCCAACACCATTGCCGAGACCTTCTCGGCAGTCGGCCAGCATATCGGTCAGAGCACGAACGAAGCCGCCCGTACCATCGGCGCCAACACACGCGAGCTCAATGCCATGTTGGCCGAGCGGTCCGCCGAGATCTCAAAGATCCTCGACGAAACCGCGCGTCCGCTGGTTGAGCGCTTTGCCGAAGGCGGCACCGAACTGCAGAAGAGCATGGAGGACGCCACTGAACGCGCAACCGAAAAGCTGCGCGTCGAGAACACCGCCCTCGTCAACGCCCTTGCCAGCCGTACGGCGGAAGCGCTGTCGGCGGTGGAAGGCGTGCGCAACACGCTTGCCGAGAGCGTCACCGATCTGCTCGGCCGGATGACCGGTTCGAGCCAGCAGCTCGAAACCCTCATCGACCAAGCCGCGGCCAATTTGTCTGTGGTGGACGAGAAGCTTGCGGGAAGCACCGCGGCCTTCTCCGCCTCGACCGACAAGGCGTCGCAGACCTTCTCAAGTGCTGCTCGTCTGGTGGACAACAACACCACGCGCCTGACCGAGCTGTCCTCGCACACGCTGCGCGAGGTCGCCTCGATCGCAACCAAGTTCGACGAGCACAGCCGTCTGCTGACCTCCGCCTCGGAACTGCTCAGCGCCGCTCAGAGCAATCTCGAGCACACGCTGGAGCGCCAGTCCTCGCTCGACGACCTCGCCGTTGGCCTGGTCAAGAAGTCCGAGGAACTGGAACGTGTCATGCAGTCCTTCGAAACCCTCGTCGCCAAGACGATGGACAATGCCGAAGGACGCACGTTGCAGTCAGCAGAAAAGATCAGCACGGCGATCAGCGAAGTGGTCGAAGCCGCCACCAAGCGCTTCGCCGACGCGACCGAGGACCTCCGCGCCACGGCCGGTTCGATCAAGACCGAGCTGGAAAGCACCCGCGCAGAGCTTAAGAAGGGCGTGCTCGACATGCCGATGGAAGCCAAGGAATCCACCTCGGCGATCAAGCGCGCCGTCACCGAGCAGATCAACGCGCTCAAGGAACTGTCCGACATCGTTGCCAAGTCCGGCCGCACCGTCGACATTTCCGAACCGCGCCAGTCCCGTCCGGCCCCTGCCCCGCAGGCGGCCGCGGTCCAGCCGCGCCGGCCCGCTCCTCCTGCTCCGCAGCAGGAAAAGCCCGTCGCAGCCACGGCCGATACGGTGGCCATCGAGCGTCCGGTGGCAGCACCTCAGCAGCCCGCAGACGCACAGCCTGTCCGCGATGCCGGCGCCCGCCCGCAACCGGGCGGCTGGGTCAGCAACCTGCTGAGCGGCGCATCCCGCGAGGAGGCTCCCAAGCAGGCAGCACCGTCCGGCGAAAGCCGCCAGGCACAACCGGCCCGCTCGCCGCTTCATGTGGTGGAGTCGCTCAACTCGCTGTCCGTCGACATCGCGCGGGCCATCGACCACGAAGCCTCGATCGAGCTGTGGAACCGCTACCGCAAGGGCGAGCGCGACGTCTTCACCCGCCGGCTCTACACGCTGAAGGGTCAGCAGACCTTCGACGAGATCCGCCGCAAGTATCAGGAGGACGGGGAGTTCCGTGCCGCCGTCAACCGCTATTGCGACGACTTCGAGAAGCTGCTCAAGGACGTCGCGCGCAACGACCGGGACAACATGATGGCGCAGACCTACCTGTCATCCGATACCGGCAAGGTCTACACGATGCTGGCCCACGCCGCCGGCCGTCTCAATTGATCTGAGGCACAATGAATGGAACGAGGCGGGGCTGGTCCCCGCCTTTTCTTTTGGATCTGGAACCCAGGCTTTTCGGGGTGGCTTGCACGGCTCAGCCACGCTTGCGAAACGCAGACGAGCGTTGACGGCTTCTCGCTATGTCTGCCCGCAGGCTTCCTGCGAAGCCTGTCCATGACCTCGCCGCAATGCCGCAATGCAGCTCGGAAGGCTTGGTTCAACCCAACGTGGCACATCAGCACTGCGCGCTTCTATGGAAGCGTCCGGCGCAGTCATCCTGTCAGTTGTAAAAACGCGGCCGGCCCATGCTTTCACCGTCGAACAGGCGAATACCGAAAAAGCCGGCGAGAAGGCCGCCGATATGGGCTTGCCAGGCAATGGTGCCTTCCATGCCGGGGACTAGCCCGTAATATCCAGTAGCCACGTTGACGACCATCCAGATCGCCAAGAACATCACCACGGTTCGCGATTGGAGGACCACGGCGATTGGCAGCACAGGCCCGCCAAAGGCCGGGCGTTGGCGGCTGCGGTCGACCTGGAAGCCGAAGCGCGCGGCTGCCCCCATCATGCCTGCAATCGCCCCCGACGCCCCGACCAGCGGCACGTTGTCATCGGGATAGACGACCCAGTGGAGGGCCGCAGCGGCCACCCCGGTGGCCGCGAAGAAGAGGAGGAACCGCACGACGCCGATTCGGTTGGCAAGCGGCGAGCCGAACGCCACCAGCCACACCATGTTGACGAGCAGATGCATGAAGCTGCCATGCAGCAGGGTGTAGGTGAACGGGCTTGAAAACGAATAGAAATCAAGCGGAACCAGCCCGCTGTAGCGAAGCGGGATGAAGGCTGCGCGGACCAGAAGCTCAATGTCCTGTCGGGCGGTCAGAACATAGTCGCGCAGCAACTGAGTGCCCAGGCACACAGCCACGATGGCGACGACCACCCCCGCCATGTTGAAGATGGGCTCCTTGCCCGCGGGCCCACCGCCATATCTCACGTCTCGCTGCGGTTGGGTCATAGGCTGTGTCCGGTGGCGTTCATGCCGTCCATGTAGCGCAAAGCGCTGCATGCCGTCACCTGCCGGGCCAAACACGTTCGGTTGCGCTGAATAAAAAAAAGCCGCTCGGATTGCTCCGAACGGCCGGCCGAGCCCCCCGGCTCCACCAAAGTTCTTTGACTGAAAGCGCTGCAGGCAAGCAAGCCGCCTGAACACCCTTACATTGGCACGCGAAAACGATAGAGACAACTTAAACCAATTATTAACCTTAACCGCCCCCTCCGGTGAACAAATCGGGGTTCAACTGGCATGCCTCCTGCAACGCGGCTCATCTAGACCAACAAAAAAGGTGATTCTGTCTCCCCCTGGCACAGGTGGCAGCATCCCTGGAGCCGAACATGATGAAACAAAGAGGATCGATCACCCTCTTCCGATACTGGAACCGGCTGCGCGCGGGACGCTCCGCACCACGCCGCTCGGAGATCGAACCGGCCGACATCAAGTCCCTGCTCGCCGACACCTTCATCCTCGAACAGGATGCACGCGGCGAAGCCGTGTTCCGCCTGGCCGGAACGCGGCTCTGCGCAACCTATGACAGGGAGTTGAAGGGCGCATCCTTTGCCTCGCTTTGGCGGCAGACGGATCACCGGCTGATCAGCCGGCTGGCGCATGGGGTATTCCACCACAATGCACCCGTGGTGATGAGGCTGGCGGCCACCAGTGTCACACAGCGCCCTGCCCGCTTCGAACTGCTGGTGTTGCCATTGGCGAGTGAGAACGCCGGTCGGCGTGCCATCGGTGTCCTCAGCAGCGTCAACACACCGTTCTGGCTCGGTGCCGATCCGATTGTCGACACCATGCTCGAACATGTCGACCTGATCGATCCCGACAACGGCACCATAGAGGCGCAACTGGACCTCGCCGAGCAGCGCGCGGAGATCGCCGCGCCGTCGCTCGCCCCAAGTGCTGCGGCTCTCCAACCGGTCGATCCGCTGGATGGAGCGGTCCGCATCGGGCATCTGCTCGTGCTTGAAGGTGGACGCGGTGACATCAACGGCCGACGCCTTTGACCAAGGCCATGCCGCTTTTTTGACGGCGGAAATGAGGCGGATGGTGCGCCATCCGCCAAAATCTCGTTTTTACGGTTAAAAAGGTCTGTATCAAGTTGGGATGGCGGAAGCCGTCAAACTGTGCCGGCGAGGGATTCGTTCAAATTTTATAAACCAAGCAAAGCCTTGCATTTGCTGGCGCGCTAAACTCACCATTCGTTATGATTAATAAATCGCAATACTCGGTTTAAAACACTATTATTCTTTGTTGCTAATTCGCTTATCGTTTTACTAAATCTGTACTTCGACGTTTTGCGCAGAATAAATTCGGCGATGCCAGTGTCTCCTCAAACGGGGATGCAAAAAAAATGAAAACACTTTTCGCCGGCCTGGTGTTTGGATTGCAGCTTTTCGCGGCCGGACAGGCTTTTGCCGATGCTTCCTTCATGCAGACCATGGGCCGCACGACCCAACCGGTGGGACACTACGATTTTTGCCAGCGCGAACGCGGCGAATGCAGCCAGAAGACCCCGAGCAAGGCACCGGTGCAGCTGACGCGCAGCCTTTGGGCGAAGATCGTCGAGGTCAACAACACGGTGAACATGGCAATCGAGCCGCGCACCGATATGGAACTGTGGGGCCAGGAAGAAGTCTGGTCCTTCCCCGTCAACATGAAAGGCGACTGCGAGGACTATGTGCTGGAAAAGCGCCGCAGGCTGATGAAACTCGGCGTCCCCGCCGGCAGCCTGCTGATCACCGTCGTGCGCCAACCCAGTGGCGACGGGCACGCCGTGCTCACCGTCCGCAGCGATCTCGGCGAATTCATCCTCGACAATCTGGAAAGCCGCGTCCTGGCCTGGCACGAGACCGACTACACCTACCTCAAGCGCCAGTCGGAAACCAATTCCGGCGTCTGGATCGGCATCAATGACGGCCGCGCCGATGCGGTGGCCAGCGTCCGCTGATCATGGCGAAGGAGCCGGCGCCTACCCTATCCCCGGGGTCAGGCGTCGGCCGTTTTCATTCAGGCAGGCTTCAGCCCTGCTTTGAAGCGCCGCTGATTGTGAACGTAGTTTTCAGCCCCTTCGCGCAGGCGTTCAACCGTCGCATCGTCAATGGTGCGGATCGCCTTGGCGGGCGAGCCGACGATCAGCGAGTTGTCGGGAAATTCCTTGCCTTCCGTGACCAGCGCGCCGGCTCCCACCAGACTGTTCTTGCCGATCCTGGCGCCGTTGAGCACGATAGCGCCCATGCCGATCAGGCTTTTGTCGCCCACGGTGCAGCCATGCAGGATGGCGCGGTGACCGATGGTGCAATCTTTTCCGACGCTGAGCGGAAAGCCCATGTCGGTGTGCATCATCGTGTGTTCCTGGATGTTGGTGCCGGAGCCGATGCTGATCTGTTCATTGTCGCCCCGCAGAACCGCGCCGAACCAGATGCCGACATCCCGGCCGATATGGATATCGCCTATGACAGAGGCATCGGGCGCAATCCAGGCGCTGTCCTGATCCTCGAATTGCGGTGTTTTTCCGTCCAATGAATAGATGGGCATCTGCTCTCCGTCCTGCCGTGCTTCGGTGGCACGATAGAGCAGAAGCTGGCACGCGCAAGCTCTGCCGGTCACTATCACAACCGCAAAGCATCAGATTCCGGTCTGCCTAAGCAGGCTCAGCGGTGCGATGGGCTTCAAGAGAGGGGAGAAAGCGCGCTCAGGAATGCCGAGCAGTTGAGCTGCGCTGTCATGCCGGCGGCGGCAGGCAGCCGGGGGCCGAAAAGGCTCCCCGGCAGTAGATTGGCTCAAGCCAGGTCGATGTCGAGGATAGCCATCGAAAAATTGTAGTCGCCGTCGTCTTCGTCCTTGAAGACGATGCCGAGAAACTCATCGCCGATATAGACCTCGGCGGAGTCGTCCTTGCGCGGCCGGGCCTTGACCTGCAGCTTCGGGTTCTGGAACACCTTTTTGAAATAGGCGTCGAGCTTTCTGATTTCGTCCGGCTTCAACTGGCTTCTCCGATTTTTGTTTTCATTTGCGCCCGACCAGAAACTGGTGTCGTTTCGCAAAGGGTCAATGCTCAGCGCGTTTTCGTCGTCTCCGCGAATGGCGCCTCAGAGGCGCCGCCAGGAGACTGCGGGGCTGCTTCTGGCATGCGCGCACCGCCGATGTAAAGCAGAACAGCGCCTTTTGTTGGCGGCTCGCACCCTCAGATATCGAAGGTAACGACGTGCTCCATGCTTTGGGACGGCAGCAATTGGTCCATCTGGCTCGACGGCCTGTCGCAGCCGGACTCGCCCACCACGCGCGCCGGAACGCCGGCGACCGTCTTGTTGTGTGGCACCGACGAAAGCACGACGGAGCCTGCCGCGATCTTGGAGCAATGGCCGATCTCGATATTGCCGAGAATCTTGGCGCCTGCGCCGATCAGAACGCCATGGCGAATCTTCGGATGGCGGTCGCCGCCGGCCTTGCCGGTACCGCCCAGCGTCACCCCATGCAGGATCGAAACATCGTCTTCGATGACAGCCGTCTCGCCGACGACCAGCCCTGTCGCATGGTCGATGAAGATGCCCTTGCCGATCCGCGCGACCGGATTGATGTCGGTCTGGAACACGGATGACGACCGGCTCTGCAGATAGAGCGCAAAATCCTTGCGGCCGTGATGCCACAGCCAATGCGCCAGCCTATGCGTCTGGATCGCGTGAAATCCCTTGAAATAGAGCACCGGCATGATGAACCGGTCGCAGGCGGGGTCGCGCTCGTAATAGGCCTGGATGTCGGCGCGGATCGTGTTGCCCCATGTCGGCGCGTCCTGCTGCATGGCGCGAAATGTCTGGCGGATGATGTCTGCCCCGACATCCTCATGAGCCAGCCGCTCGGCGACCCTGTGCGTCACGGCGTCCTCGAGCGTCTCCTGGTTGAGGATCGTCGTGTAGAGGAAGGCCGACAGCAGCGGATCGCGCTCGACGGCTTCCATCGCCTCGTCGCGGATCGAACGCCAGATCGGATCGACCGGCTTCAGGAGGCCGGAGCGCGCAACCGCCATGTTGTTCATCACCGATGTCTCCATTTCGCCGCGGCTCTGCCGACTGGGAGCAGACTTATATGCCGAAAAGCCCACCAGTTGAACTCAATTTTCTTCATACCTGCTTCAAATGGATGTGCATCATGGATATTCAAGCAGGCATGGAAAACGAACCCTTGAATCTTCGCATCGACGCAGGCGTCGCCACCCTCACCATCGACACGCCCGCGCGGCGCAACGCACTGACATATGCCATGTGGCTGGAAGTGGCCGCCCTGTTCCAGGTGCTCGAAGCGGACCCGACCGTCCGGGTCGTGGTGCTGCGTGGCGCAGGCGGCGACTTCTCCGCCGGCGCCGATATCAGCGAATTCGACACGCTGCGCGGCGCACCCGACAGCGCCCGCACCTATGAGGCCGCGAATTCCGCCGCCTTCGCCGCCGTCCGCCTGGCGCGCATACCGGTCATCGCCGCCATTCGCGGCATCTGCTTCGGCGGTGGCTTTGGCCTGGCGGCGGCGGCCGACCTGCGCATCGCCACGCTGGACGCGACCTTCAGCGTTCCGGCAGCACGGCTGGGGCTCGCCTATCCGCTCGACGCCATGGTCGACATCGTCGGCTCGCTGGGCGAGCAGATGGCAAAGTACCTGACCTTCACCGCGGCCCGGCTCGACGCCGCCAGCGCCAAGTCCGCCGGCTTTCTGCTCGAAGTGATTGAGACCGAGCACTTCGATGCCCGAGTCGATGAGATTGCCCGCACGATCGCTGCCAATGCGCCGCTGTCGATCAAGGCGTCGAAAGCCTCGATGCGCGCGACAGCCACCGGCGACAAGCGGGATATCGCCTTCGCACAGCAGATCGGCGATGCGACCTTCGCCAGCGCCGACTATGCCGAAGGCCGAACAGCCTTCAAGGAGCGCCGCCAGCCGGTGTTTTCGGGCCGATGACCGAGCTGATCGACGACAAAATCCGCGCCGAACTGGAAGTGCTTTATCGCGCGCCTGACCGGCACTATCACGGAACAGCGCATGTCGAAGCCTTGCTAGGGCTTGCCAAAACCCATGCCGGCCTTCTGTCCGACCCGGAGGCGGTCGAGGCGGCGATCTGGTTCCACGATGCGATCTACGACAGCACGGCGAAGGACAACGAGGCCAGCAGCGCAGCGCTCGCCGTCGAGCGCTTGACCGAGCGGACCGATCCGGCCCGGCTCGCCCGCATTGTGGCGATGATCGAAGCAACCGCCACGCACAGGCTGCCGGCGCTCGACACGCCCGAGGCGACCTCGGATGCGGCGTATTTCCTCGACATGGATCTCGCCGTTCTGGGAGCGGAACCAGACGCTTTCGACGCTTATGAGGATGGGGTGCGCCGAGAATATGCCTGGGTCGACGATGCCTCATGGCGAACAGGACGGGCAGCGGTGCTGAAAAACTTCCTCGACCGGCCGCACCTCTTCCACACCCCGACATTCCGCGAGAACTTCGAGGACGCAGCCCGCGCCAACATCCATCGGTCCCTGGAAAAACTGCGGCAATCCTAGAGCGGGTGTTCGGCCAGGAACTCCAGCGCCCGCTTCTTGAACGCGCGGTCGCCCACGGCGAGCATATGGTCGCGCCCCTCAATGTCCAACGCAACCGCGTTCGGCATCAGTGCCACTAGCTCGGCGGCGGAGCCGGCGATATCGTCGGTCGTCCCCACCGCGACGAGAGTGGGCTGGGTGATGCGGCTCGCATCCGCTTCGCTCAGCAATTCGCGCGAGGTGGAAATGCAGGCAGCCAGTGCACGGCGGTCGCTTCTGGTACGGTCGGCAAAATCGCGGAACATCTTGCCGCGCGCATGGGTGATGGAGTTGGGGTCTTCCACCACGAGCGCTTCCGCAATCGGGTCCCAATCGCCCACGCCGTCGACCATGCCGATGCCGAGCCCGCCCAGGATCAGCGTCGCAACCTTGTCGGGAAAGGCGAGCGCCGCGAACGCGGCAACCCGCGCGCCCATCGAATAGCCCATGACATGCGCGCGCTCGATGCCGAGGTGATCGAGCAGCGCCGCTGCGTCGGACGCCATTTTCTGCGGCGTATAGTCCGCCGCCTCATAGCTCTTGGACGTCCTGCCATGGCCGCGATTGTCGATGGCGATGGTGCGATAGCCTGCCTCGGTCAGGGTCTTGACCCAGCCCGGCGCGATCCAGTTGGCCGCAATGCTGGAGGCAAAGCCGTGGATCAGCAGGATCGGCTCGCCCGTGCCCGTCGCCGACGGCTCGTCCAGATAGGCAAGATCGAAACCGTCATGGAAAAAGCTGCCGGCGGTCATGGCATTCCTTTTCGATCAGTCGGGGTTGGGCGCTTGCTGGATTGCCGGATGGCGCAAAAGGTCGCCCCGCTTTATGCCGTTCTTGTCAGCTGTGCCGGCCTTCAACTCCAGCACGAACCGCGCTGGTTCGCTCGGCGAAATGGGCGCCTCGGAAAACGGCTGGCCCTGCTTGATATCGCGTATCCTGCCGTCGCGCCCGATAAAGATCAGATCGAGCGGCAACGGCGTGTTCTTCATCCAGAAGCTGAGCGGCTGCGTTTGCCCGAAGACGAACAGCATGCCCTCGTCGTCGCTGAGATCGGTACGATACATGAGGCCCATGGCACGCTCGCCGGCCTCATCGGCGATCTCGATGGTGAAGCTCTTGTCACCATTTTGGGTCTGGATCACCAGCGGCGCAGGATCGGCCGGCAGATCCATGGGGCTGTTGTCCGACAGTGCGGGCTGTTGCGCCCACACCTGAGCCATCGGGGCAGCGAGCCCGCCCAAAACGGCAAAGGCGCTCAAGGCGCCAGCTACCAGCCCGTTTTTGAAGTTCATCGCGCTTCCTTGTCCGCGACAGCCGCCTGGGACAAATCTAGTGGGCTATCGGCAAGGTTCCCATATCGGGATGAATTTCGGCAGCCATAAGGCCCTTGTCGCCGCGCCCGAACCGAACGAGCACAACCTGGCCCGGCCGCAATTCGGCAATGCCGTAGCGGCGCAGCGTCTCCATATGCACGAAGATGTCTTCCGTGCCATCGCCGCGCGACAGAAAACCGAAGCCTTTGGTGCGGTTGAACCACTTCACCAGGGCGCGCTCAAGCCCGCTTTCCGGCGCCACCGAGACATGGGTGCGCTGCTCCTGCATCTCGGCAGGATGCACTGCGGTCGACATATCCATCGAAAGCACGCGAAACGCCTGCAGGCCGCGATCGCCCTGCTTGACGAGGCAAACCACGCGCGCGCCCTCGAGCGCACTCTGAAAGCCGTCGCGGCGAAGACAGGTCACATGCAGCAGAATATCGCCGAGCGCCGCCTCATCGGGGAGAATAAAGCCGTAGCCCTTGGCCACGTCAAACCACTTGATGGCGCCTGCCACCTCGCGGAGGTCTTCCACCTCCGAAGCGGAGTCCCGGTCGAGGCTGTTGCCGCCACCCTGATACTCCCTTTGGAGAAAGGCCTTGTCCCCCATAAGAACGCCCCCTTTCCTGCATGAGACATCTGATTCTGTCCCTTAACTTAACATTTTGTCGCACACAGGGTGCAAGGGCCAAACCGGGCTTTTTTCATCGCCGCACAGAAACTCAGTGACGGTATTTCCTCGAACCTAAATTGACTTTGCCGGGTTGTCCAAAACGCTCGTCCCGCCCTATCTATGCAGCCGACGCAACTCGGAAAAAGCATAGGGAAGACTGATGCGCTATCTGCACACCATGGTCCGCGTGGCGGACATCGAGGCATCGCTGGATTTCTACTGCAAGAAACTCGGCATGCGTGAGGTCCGCCGCAGCGAAAACGAGAAGGGGCGCTTCACGCTGATCTTCCTCGCCGCGTCCGAAGACGAGGCGACCGGCGTGGACAAGGCGGCCCCGCTTCTCGAACTCACCTATAACTGGGATTCGGAAGACTATAAGGGCGGGCGCAATTTCGGCCACCTCGCCTATGAGGTCGATGACATCTACGAGACCTGCCAAGCCTTGATGGACAAGGGCGTGACGATCAACCGTCCTCCGCGCGACGGCAACATGGCCTTCATCAAGTCGCCGGACGGCATTTCCATCGAACTGTTGCAGAAAGGCCCGGCAAAGGAAAAAGCCGAACCCTGGGCGTCGATGGAAAACACCGGAAGCTGGTAAGGCGTCTTTGGCTGCAAACCGCTCTCCTCCTTGAGGAGGGGAGCGGGAAAAGATGCCTTCGTTAAGGCTTTACGGCGGCGGCGGGTGCGATGCCCAACAGTTCCATGGTCCGGCGCAGCAGCCGAACCTCGTTCTCGGCAAGCTGATGATCGGCCTTGGCGATTTCCGCCATGTGCCGCGCAAGGTCCTTGCGGCGTTCCAGCGGCATGTCCTGGAACATCGCCACTGCCTGCGCACCATTGGTCTCGTAGCCGAACTCGTTGAGATATTCGATCACCGCGTCGACGCTTTCGCTTTCGATGCCGAAGCTGTCGGCGCAAATCTGGCGGAACACCGCCATTTCGCTTTCGGTGGCAACGCCATCAGCCAGGATCATGCGGAACAGCAGCAGGATTTCAGCGGACAGGACCGGATCCTCCGCCACCTTTCGCACACCCGGATCGCCGTCGAACACGGCCCGTATTCTGGAAAGCAAGCCCGCCGCCATATGATGCCTCTCATCGCCCATGAGTCCCTCCCTAACGTAAAATTCGCGCGACCGGAATCGGATTGAAGGCATTCAAGGCCTTGCCAGGCAAGAATTTTGTCGGAGTGTGGCGGCGCTGCCGCCTTGCAGCGACGGCGGCTATGTGGTCGAAGGCCTCTGTCTCCAATGGCGACCCTTCCGCATGTTCGACCTTGCCACCGAAACCATCCTGCTGCTCGCCCTGGCGGCCTTTGCCGCCGGCTTCATCGATGCCATCGCAGGCGGCGGCGGGCTGATCACCATCCCTGCCTTGCTGCTTGCCGGCTTTCCGCCCGTCACGGCACTCGGCACCAACAAGCTTCAGGGGCTGTTCGGCTCGACATCGGCCACCATCGCCTATGCCTCAAAGGGCCATGTCGACCTGCGCGCGCAATTCCCGTCCGCTGCCCTGGCACTCGCCGGATCTGTGTTCGGCGCGCTTCTGGCCACCGTTCTGCCCGGCGACATTCTGGAACTGTTCTTGCCGGTACTGCTGGTCGCCATCGCTCTCTATTTCGCTCTGAAGCCGAATATGGGCGATGTCGACCGCGCCCGACGGCTTTCGCCATTTCTGTTTGGACTTTTGGTCGTGCCGGCAATCGGCTTCTACGACGGCGTTTTCGGGCCGGGAACGGGCTCTTTCTTCATGTTGGCCTTCGTTACGCTCGCCGGCTATGGCGTGCTCAAGGCAACGGCGCACACGAAGCTGTTGAACTGCGCGTCCAATCTGGGAGCCTTTGTCGTCTTCGCCCTAGCGGGCGGCGTGATGTGGAAGATCGGCATCATGATGGGCATCTGCCAGTTCATTGGCGCGCGCGTGGGCGCCAGCCTCGCCATCCGCATCGGTTCAAGGCTGATCAAGCCGCTGCTCGTCGTCACCTGCCTGGCGCTTGCGGTGAAACTTCTGGCTGATCCGGCAAACCCGCTCCGAACGATGCTCGGCATCTGACGGGTTGACGGCATCGCGGCGGGGCATAGTTGCTCCTTATGCAAGAATGAGAGGAACAGACCGTGTCCAAACCCGAACCGCCTCGCCTTTTCCCGACCTTTCGCTACAACGACGCCGGCGCCATGATCGATTGGCTGGTCGAAGCGTTCGGCTTTGCCGTGCGCGCCCGCCATGAGAATGGGGGCGTTGTCCAACATGCGGAACTGTCCTTCGGCTCTGCCATCATCATGGTCGGCAGTTCACGCCAGGACGCCTATGGCGAAACCGTCGGAACAGCCAATCGAGCCGGCGGCAAGTCGATCTACATCGCCGTGGACGATGCCGATGCAGCCTATGCGAAGGCCACGGCTGCCGGCGCAGAGATTGTCATGGAACTGACCGACCGCCCCTATGGCAGCCGGGAGTTCATCTGCCGCGACCCGGAAGGCAATATCTGGTCATTGGGAACCTATTGGCCGAAAGTGGACGAGCCGGCGCAATAACCTATCGCGCGGCGGAAAAGATCGCGTCGCAGTCGAGGTGTTTTTCGAGATGCGCTGCGATGTCGTCCAACGCGTCCTCCACCTGCTTGCGATAGTCGATGCCGCCGTCCTGAATGCCAAGTTCGGCGAGAAACCGGCCCCGAAACGTGTCCGCGCCGAACAGGCCATGCAGATAGGTGCCGAACACTTTACCGTCGGGCGAGGCCGCGCCGTCGGCCTTGCCATTGATCTCGGCGACCGGCCGCGCGCAATCCGGTCCGGTGGTCCTGCCGAGGTGGATTTCGTACCCCGAAAGCTCGGTGTCGTAGCGTAGCGAGCGCGCGGCAGAATTCCGGACCGTTTTCTCCGGCTCCATCACCGTCTCGACATCAAGGAGACCAAGCCCCTCTGTCTCGGTGACCGAGCCTTCGATGCCATAAGGGTCGGCTACGACGCGCCCCAGCATCTGGTAGCCGCCGCAGATGCCGACGACATGCCCACCGCGTCGCCGGTGATCGGCGAGATCACGGTCCCAGCCATTCCCGCGAAAGGCGATGAGGTCGGCGATGGTCGATTTCGAACCCGGAATGATCACAAGACCGGCATCCCCGGGCAGTCTGTGACCGGGCGGCACGAACACCACCTCGACCTGCGGCTCCGCCCGCAGCGGGTCGAGATCGTCGAAATTGGCGATACGGCCAAGCATCGGCACCGCGACCTTGAGCGGTTTTTTTTCGCCCGAGGCAAGCCGTTCGAGGATTACCGAATCCTCCGATGGCAGCAGCGCCGCCGCCTTCAGCCAGGGCACGACGCCGAAGCAGGGCCAGCGGGTGAAGCGCTCGATAGCCTTGATGCCGTCATCGAACAGGCTGGCATCGCCTCGGAACTTGTTGATGAGATAGCCGACGATCATGCGCCGGTCGTCCTCCGGCAGGATGAGATGCGTTCCGGCAATGGAGGCGATCACCCCGCCTCGGTCGATGTCGCCGACCAGAACAACCGGCACATCGGCGCGCGTCGCAAAGCCCATATTGGCGATGTCGCGGGGGCGCAGATTGATCTCGGCGGGCGAGCCCGCCCCTTCGACGATGACCAGATCGGCGCCCTCGCCCAGCCTGTGCCAGGAGTCCAGAACAGCGTCCATCAGCTTCGGCTTCAGGTCCTGGTAGTCGCGCGCCTTGGCGTGGCCGTAGACCTTGCCCTGGACCACAACCTGCGAGCCGATTTCGCTCTGCGGCTTGAGCAGCACCGGGTTCATGTGGACGGAAGGTGTTACCCCGCAGGCAATCGCCTGAAGCCATTGCGCGCGGCCGATCTCGCCTCCGCCCGCCTCGCCGGGCAGATCGGCCACGGCCGCGTTGTTGGACATGTTCTGCGGCTTGAACGGCCGAACGCTCATCCCGCGCAGCTTCGCCGCCCGGCACAGCCCAGCCACCAGCACCGTCTTGCCGACATCAGAGCCGGTACCCTGCAGCATGATCGCCCGCGCCATCGTCAGATGGACCGGCGGGTAGGATTGATATTCTGGTAAGTTTGATCCTCACCCCCCTCTGAGAGCAAGATGTCCGGAAGGACAGAGGGGGGTGCTATGAGGCGATTTCTAAAATTGCCGTCATCCATCCGTCGCCCATCGAAAAATGCAGTGCTGATCATATCGTCCATTAATCTGCGCACAGCCGGTTCTCAGCCATGCACAACTTGCGCCTCTATCGCATTGGTCTAGATTGAGCGGCGCGCATAGCCAAGAAAAATCCAGGGAGGCAGCCATGGATGCCACGGTCGACACCACAGCCGGGCAATTCGAGCTCAACGAGGACCAGCGCGCCATCCGCGAGATGGCGGAGGCGTTCGCCGCCGACCGCGTCGCGCCCCATGCGCTGGAATGGGACCGCGACAAGCATTTCCCGGCCGACCTGATTCGTGAAACCGGCCCGCTCGGCTTCGGCGGACTTTATGTCAGCGACGATGTCGGCGGCTCCGCCCTCACCCGCCTCGACGCCGTGCTCGTGTTCGAACAGCTTGCCAAGGCCTGCCCCGGATTCTCGTCCTTCATCTCCATCCACAATATGGGCGCATGGATGATCGACCGCTTCGGCGACGAGGAACAGCGCCAGCGATTCCTGCCGAAACTGACCTCTATGGAATGGCTCGCCAGCTATTGCCTGACCGAGCCGGGCTCTGGATCGGACGCCGCCGCGCTGAAGACGCGCGCCGTGCGCGATGGCGACCATTATGTCATCAACGGCGCCAAGCAGTTCATCTCGGGCGGCGGCACCAGCGATGTTTATGTCACCATGGTGCGAACCGGCGAGGACGGACCCAAAGGCATCTCGACGCTGGTGATCCCCAAGGATGCGCCCGGCCTCAGCTTTGGCGGGCAGGAACACAAGATGGGTTGGCACATGCAGCCGACCAGCCAGGTCAACTTCACCGACTGCCGCGTGCCGGTGGCCAACCTCTTGTCCGGCGAAGGTGCTGGGTTCCGCATCGCCATGGCCGGCCTCGACGGCGGACGCCTCAACATCGCGGCCTGTTCGGTCGGCGGCGCGCAGTCGGCTCTGGAAAAGGCGCTGACCTATACGTCCGAACGCAAGGCTTTCGGCCAGACGCTCGACCGCTTTCAGGCGCTGCAGTTCCGTCTCGCCGACATGGAGACCGAGTTGCAGGCCGCGCGCATTTTCCTCTATGCCGCCGCCTCCAAGCTCGACCGCAAGGCTCATGACGCCGGCAAATGGTCGGCCATGGCCAAGCGCTTCGTCACCGACACCGGCTTCAACGTCGCTAACGACGCTCTGCAACTGCTCGGCGGCTACGGCTACCTGCACGATTACGGCATCGAGAAACTGGTGCGCGACCTGCGCGTCCACCAGATCCTCGAAGGCACCAACGAGATCATGCGGGTGATCGTGGCGCGGCAGTTGATCGGGAAGTGAGCGAATAGGGAATAGCGAGCAAGGAAAGGACCTGCCGCTCCCCTGTTCGCTATTCCCTATTCGCTCTTTCCGGAGGAAACAATGACCACAATCGCATTCATCGGACTTGGCAATATGGGCAACCCCATGGCGGCCAATCTCGTCAAGGCGGGGCACGACGTGCACGGTTTCGACCTGATGCCGGAGAACCTCGCCACAGCGAGGGAGAACGGCATCACCGTCATGGCCAACGCGGCCGCTGCCGTGAAGGATGCCGACGTGGTGATTACCATGCTGCCAGCCGGCAAGCATGTCGTGTCGGTTTACGAAGATATCGCTGCGCAGGCAAGAAAGGGCGCGCTGTTCATCGATTCCTCGACCATCGACGTCGACTCCGCACGCAAGGCGCATGCGATTGCGGAAAAGGCGGGGCTGCTTTCGGTCGACGCGCCGGTGTCCGGTGGCACGGGCGGGGCCTCCGCGGGCACGCTGACTTTCATGGCCGGCGGAAGCGCGAAAGCCTTCGCCCAAGCCGAACCGATCCTCCAGCCGATGGCGGGCAAGGTCGTGCATTGCGGCGACGCAGGCGCCGGGCAGGCCGCCAAGATCTGCAACAACATGATCCTCGGCATCTCGATGATCGGGGTGGCGGAGGCCTTCGTCCTGGCGGAAAAGCTCGGGCTGTCGCATCAGGCGCTGTTCGACGTCGCCTCGACCTCCTCCGGCCAATGCTGGTCGCTGACCACCTACTGCCCGGTGCCGGGGCCAGTGCCTGCCTCACCCGCCAACCGCGACTACAAGCCGGGCTTCGCCGCCGCCCTGATGCTCAAGGATCTCAAGCTGTCGCAGGAAGCGGCCCAGTCCGCCGGCGCGGTAACGCCCTTGGGCGCTGAGGCGACGCAGCTTTACGGCCTCTACAACGCCATGGGCCATGGCGACGCCGATTTCTCGGGCATCATCAAGTTCCTGCGCGGTGACGCTGCGTAATCGATCTTGGGTAAGGCCCGCTCAAGAAAAACAGCAAATTTAGATTTGCTTAAGCACTCGCTAACCGCACGGTAACGATGTGGCCTTACAACGGAGAACAAGGCGGACAGCAAAGCCGCCCAACGCTCCGGATCAGGTCTCGCGTACCGGAGCCATCGTTCTTAAGTGCCGTGTATGGGTACCCAAGCGTTTAGTTGGCAGAACCGCGCCTCGTTTAGAGCGCGGTTTTTGCGCTGGGTAAACAGCCTCAGCGGCTGGCTTTTGGCCTGCTCAACCGCTTGAAATTGGCCCTGACCGTGGTACCGGACTTTTCGAAAGCCGCCGTCATCGCCTCGCCCGCGGCCTCGCCCGTCAGCAAGGACGGTGCGCGCCCGGCAACGACGACCGGCCAGAACTGCCAGCTTGCCTTCATAAGCGATGCTTGCGCGGCCATCGCACCCTCGAACATCGCGGATGTCTTTTCAGTGATGGCGCGCATGGTTTCCACGCCCTTGTTGCCGTCAGATCCGGCTTCGGAGGCCAAGAGCGGAACGCGCATGGCGATCACCATCGGCGCCAGCATGAGATTTCCATAGACGGTCGCAGCCTTGCCGGCGGCTTTGGAAGAGCTTTTGATCATGGAGTTGGCGGCCTTGCTGGCGGAAACGCTGGCTTTGCGTCGATGCCGATCCTTACGCCAATTTTGTGCGCCGCACAATAACCAATGGCATCGCCGGTTCGGCGCAGGTGCGATGTCCTGCGCCGAACCGCTGACAGCTATGCCTTGCGCAGATCCGCTTCCGCCAGGTCGAGTGCCTTGAGGATACGGTCGCAAGCCATGTCGATGATCTCGCGCGTCCAGATCAGGGGCGGCGACAGGATCATCGTGTCGCCCGTCGCGCGCATCATCAAGCCGGCGGCTATCGCATGGTCGCGGACAGTGACAGCGGCGCTGCCCTCCGGCGAGAAACGCTCCCGCGTCGCCTTCTCCTTGACGATCTCGATCGCTCCCATCAGGCCAACCGAGCGCACCTCGCCGACCAGCGGATGCGGCGCGATGCGCTCGCGCAGCGCCTTCGCGAAATACGGCCCGGTATCGGACTTGACCCGTTCGACCAGCCCTTCCCGCTCGATGATTTCAAGGTTTTTCAAAGCCACCGCGCAAGCCACCGGATGCCCCGAATAGGTATAGCCGTGGTAGAATTCGCCACCCTTCTCAACCAGCGTGTTGGCGATACGGTCGCCCACCAACAGCGCCGACAACGGCTGGTAGCCGGAGGTCAGAGCCTTGGCCGTGGTGATGGTGTCGGGCTCGATGCCAAAGGTCGTCGCGGCAAACCATTCGCCGGTGCGCCCATAGCCGGTGATGACCTCGTCAAGCATCAGCAGCACGTCATGCTTGCGGCAGATACGCTGCACCTCCGGCCAGTAGCTTTCCGGCGGGATCTTCACCCCGCCCGCCCCCATGATCGGCTCGCCGATGAAGGCCGCCACCTTGTCCGCCCCAGCCTCGAGGATGGCGTCTTCGACGGCTTTCGCCGCACGCAGGCCGAACTCATGGTCGCTTTCGCCGGGCAGCTTGAGCTCATAGGCATAGGGCATCATGACGTGGACGATGTTGGGCACCGCGCCGCCGAGTTGGCTGTGCATGCCCGCCATGCCTCCCAGCGACGTGCCCGCCACGGTGGAACCGTGATAGGCCATGGTGCGCGAGATGATGCGGTTCTTCTCCGGCTTGCCCTCCAGCGCCCAATAGTGCCGCACCAGCCGCAACGCGGTGTCGTTGGCCTCCGAACCGGACGAGCCGTAGAACACCTGGTTGATGTGCCTGGGCGCCAGTTCGGCGAGCTTTTTCGCGAGAAGGATCGGCGTCGGCGTCGAGCATTTGAAGAAGGAGTTGTAGTAGGGCAGTTCCTTCATCTGCTGGGCGGCGACCTCCGCCAGTTCGTCGCGTCCATAGCCGACATTGACGCACCAAAGCCCGGCCATGCCATCGAGCAGTTCGAACCCCTCGGTATCGTAGATATACGGCCCCTGCGCATGGGCAATGACGCGCGAGCCGGCCTCGCGAAGTTCCTTGGAGTCGGTGAAGGGATGCAGATGATGCGCGGCGTCGATCTGCTGAAGCTGTGCCAGCGAATAGTTCTGATAGGTCATGGATTTATCCCACTGTCTTGATTCAATCCGGCAGTCTGGCCGGGGCGAGTTCAGACGCTGGTGGGCGGCGAATAGCCGATGCGGGCGCACAGCCGCAGCAACTCGGCATGCCGTGTCCGCGACGAAGGCGTCACGGCGAACAGATGCTGCTGGACAAATGGGTACGAAACCATTCCAGCAGCTTAGTCGAACGCCGCTCCCTCTGGCAAGCAGCGCTCAGCCCGGCGCAAGAAAGGATTCGAGCTGTTCGATATCCTTCGGAGCAGCGGATCTCATGGTGTTGTTGAAGAACATGAACAGTTCGATCCCCTCTTTCCGGCGCTGGTCGATCCAGCCCGCCCAATCCTTCAGCGCCTCCTCCGAATAGTGGCCGCGATAGTTACCGGAAGGGCCATGGTTGCGGATATAGGCCCAATCGGCCGTCACCACGCGCGGCGAAGGTGCATGCGCATGGTCGGAAATGCAGAGGGCGCAGCCATGATCTTCCAGCAAGCGAAAAACTGCCGGCTCGTACCAGCTCTCATGCCGGAATTCGATGGTGTAGCGCGTGGTCCCGGGCAGAGAGGACAGGAAGGCGGCAAGACGCTCCAGATCAATTTTCATTCCCGGATGCAGTTGAAAGAGCACCGGGCCGGCCTTTTCTCCGAGCATCGCTATCCGGCTCTCCATCAATTGAAGGGGAGGTTTCGTCGACCGGCAGACGCTTGAGATGCGTGAAGTACCGCCAGGCTTTCCACGCAAACAAAAACCCCTCGGGCACCGCCTCCGCCCAATTGCGTACGGCTTTCTCAGTCGGCATCCGATAAAAAGGCGCATTGAGTTCCACGGTATCGAAACGGCTGGAATAATAGGCCAGGGCGTCCTTCTTTTTGATCTCGTCGGGGTAGAACGCGCTCCACCAGTCGGCATAATGCCAACCAGAGGTCCCCAGATGCAGTGCGCCGGCTTTGCCGCCCCTGCCGCGACCGTCGTCTTGGCCTGCTCTTCGGGAAGATTCGTGATTTTCTCTAGCCATGACGTTTAACGCGCGACTCGGCTTTTTGTGCGACGTCGACTGCGGCACCGTTCATTGACGAGACATAAAGAGATCTTTATATCTATTGGCACGGTTAGCGAGGCACCCCATGCAAAATCCGATTGATGATCTCATTGCCGAAAAAGGCGTGCTTCTGGCCGATGGCGCCACCGGCACCAATCTGTTCGCCATGGGTCTGGAATCCGGCGACGCACCGGAATTGTGGAACGAGAGCGCGCCGGAAAAAATTGAAACGCTGCACCGGAAATTCGTCGAGGCCGGCGCCGACATCATCCTGACCAATTCGTTCGGCGGCACACGCCATCGGCTGAAGCTGCACCATGCCCAGGATCGCGTGTTCGAGCTGAACAAGCGCGCCGCTGAAATCGCCCGCTCCGTCGCCGACAAGGCCGGCCGCCGCGTGATCGTGGCGGGCTCCGTCGGCCCGACCGGCGAGTTGCTGCAACCGCTCGGCGCCCTGACCTATGACGACGCTGTCGAGGCCTTTGCCGAACAGATCGAGGGCTTGAAGGCGGGCGGCGCTGAGGTCGCCTGGATCGAGACCATGTCGGCACCTGAGGAAATCCGCGCGGCGGCCGAAGCCGCGATCAAGGTCGGCTTGCCCTACACCTATACCGGCTCGTTCGACACGGCCGGCCGCACCATGATGGGCCTGCTGCCGAAGGATATCCATGGTGTGTCCGAAGGACTTCAGCAGCAGCCCGTGGCAGTCGGCGCCAATTGCGGTGTCGGTGCGTCAGACATTCTGGCGTCGCTGCTCGACATGACGGAGGCAAAGCCGGACGCGACTGTGATCGTGAAGGGCAATTGCGGCATTCCGGAATTCAGGGGCACGGAAATCCACTATTCGGGCACGCCCGATCTGATGTCGGATTATGTGCGTCTCGCAGTCGATTCAGGCGCAAAGATCGTCGGGGGCTGCTGCGGCACCTCCTTCGAGCATCTCGCCGCCATGCGCAAGGCGCTGGATGAGCACCACAAGGTTGGTCGCCCGACAGTCGAGGAGATTGTCGAGCGCATCGGCCCGATGCGCAACAAACTCGCCACCGCCAACGCACCCGAGACGGCCGAGGGCCGTCGTGAGCGGCGCAGGCAGCGCTGAACGCGACCCTTATCCAGCCCTCCCAGCCACGCGACAGAGCCATATCCCCGGCTCCACGGTCACGCTTGTTTTACCGCTTGCCCGCCTCCAGCGCTGAGGCAAGGCGCACCAGCGACAGGAACTCCGCCCTGTAGCCGAAAGGATCGTCGCCCCGCGCAGCCGTCGCGATCTCGGTGATACGGTCGTAGCCGAAGCCAGCGGTGGCATCCTCGCCGCGCAATTTCTGCCCGAAAGCGGCCACCGCGACGGAGAAGCGCTGGTCGACGCCAGCCGTATCGAAGCTTGAGGCTTCGTTCGCCTTTGTCACCGGCGTGGTGATCAGCGTGCTGGTGACGCTGTCGGGCGCCTTGTAGCGGATTTTCACGAAGGCATATTCGTCGGCATTGGCGATGCCGCCGGGGTTTTGCACGGTCGCCTCGCCATATCGCAGGTCGTCGACCATCTCAGCCGGGCTGCCCTTCGGGGTGATCTCATAGATCGCCGTCACCGAATGGCCCGAGCCGATCTCACCCGCATCGACACGGTCGTTGTTGAAATCCTCGCGGTTGAGCGCCCGGGTTTCGTAGCCGATCAGCCGGTATTCCGAGACAGCAGCCGGATTGAACTCGACCTGGATCTTGACGTCCTTGGCAATCGGAAACAGGGTCGAACCCGCCTCCTCCACAAGCACCTTCTCGGCCTCTGCCAGCGTGTCGATATAAGCGGCCGTGCCATTGCCGTTCTGGGCGATGGTCTGCATCATCTGGTCGTTCAGATTGCCGCGCCCGAAGCCGAACACAGACAGGAACACGCCGGCCTTGCGCCTGTCCTCGATCAGCCGCTTGAGATCGGCATCGTCGCTCTGCCCGACATTGAAGTCGCCGTCGGTGGCCAGCATCACCCGGTTGACGCCGCCCTGCACGAAGGATTTCTGCGCCAACCTGTAGGCTTCCTCGATGCCGGCGGCTCCAGCCGTCGAACCGCCCGGCTGGAGCCGGTCGATAGCGTCCAGGATTGCCTGGCGATCCGAAGCCTTGGTCGGCTCCAGCACGGTGCCCGCCTCGCCGGCATAGGTGACGATGGACACGGTGTCGTCGGCCTGAAGCGTGTTGACCAAAAGCCGGAACGCCGATTGCAGCAGCGGCAGCTTATCAGGCGCGTTCATCGATCCCGACACGTCGATGAGGAAAACGAGGTTTGCGCGGGGCCGCTCAACCGGCTGCACATCATACCCCTTGATCGCCACATGCATGAGCTTCGTTCCGGCATTCCAAGGGGTCGGAAACACGCTTACGGTCGACTTGAAGGGGTCCTTCGCATCGTTTGGACCCTGCCAATCATAGGGAAAGTAGTTGATCATCTCCTCGACGCGCACCGTGTCGGCCTGCGGCAGAAACCCCTCCTTCAGCGAGCGGCGCACGAAGGAATAGGACGCTGTGTCGACATCGATGGAAAAGGTCGACACCGGCTCTTCCGCCGTCACCTTGATCGGGTTGCCGTCGAACGTCTGGACGCGGTCACGGTTCTCCGTAGCCGGCGGCAGCAAGTCGGTCGGGGAGCGGGTCAGCATCTTGGGCGCGACCACGCCGCTTGAACGGGCCATGTCGCGGCTTGCCGATTGCGGCGCAGGTGCCGGCGGCGGGGCAAAGGCCGGCTGGCCACCGGCCGAAGGTGCTGCTTCCTGTGCAATGGCAGCCTCGGGCTGCTGTGGCGCCGCCAATTCGGTTGCAACGTCGCGGTTTTCGGCCTCGGAAGGCTTGGCAACCGGCTGGTTTGTCTGGCGAAGCTCGCCACGGCCGCGGCCGAAATCGAAACCCTGCTGCTCGATCACCTGGAAAGTCACATAGGCGGCGAGCGGCAACGCCACGGCGCCGGCAAGGGCGGGTGCGGTCAGAAATTTCTTGGTCATCATCTCACTCCAGAGTTTGTGCACTCGGTCTGTGAGACGACGCCCGCCTTCGGAAGCTTGGGTGGCGGCCGCATTATTTTCGGCATCGTCGAAGGCTGTCATCGCCGCCTGCAAGGCGCGCGCCCTGGCCTCCGCCGAAGGAGCCGGAACAGTGGTAAAACGCAGCCTTTCCAGTTCGTTGTCGTCGACCATGGTCACTCTTCCCCGGCCGAGCGCATGAGTTGCTTCAGCCGTTTTTTCGCTTCATGGATGTGCCAGGACACGGTTGCCTCCGCGACCGCCAACGCGTCGGCGGCGGCCGCATGCGATAGCCCCTCGCCATAGACCAGAACCACCGCCTCGCGCTGCTTGTCGGACAATTGCCGTACAGCAAGCCAAAGCCGGTCGGCCTGATCGTCCGGCTCTTCCTGCGCCTCGCCTGAAATCAGCGCATGCACCCCGAAAGCCTGTGTCTTGAGGCTTTCGCGCGCGGATTTGCGCATCAGGTCGCGGGCGGCGTTCATCGTCATGGCGTAGAGCCATGTGGTGAAGGCACCGCCGCCGCGATAGTCGCGGATAGCCTTGCCGAGCCGCACGCAGACCTCCTGCGCGATGTCCTCGGCGTCGGCCTTGCGGCCACACCAGCGGAAAGCAACGCGATGGATGAATCCATAGTGCCGCTCGACCAGAGCGCCGAACGCCAGCCTGTCGCCATTGCGCGCTCGGCCGATCAGATCGGCATCGGAGACATCGCTTTTGTCCAGCATCATCGCCATCATTGCCCGTTGGACGAACGCTTGTCGGCGATCCTTGGGGTGATGGAAAGATTTTTCATGCTTTTCGATGACGCCGCAGAGAAAGCGCGACCTCACCGCCGCGCTTCAAACGGTGGGTCAGTTCACCGGCCCACGGAAATGCAACTCGTCGTCGTCATCGGACCGCGGGGCCGCTGGCTGAACGCCGGTTGATTTGTTGACAGCAACGGTCACGCCCCAGAGCACGACGCCGATGGCCAAAAGCACACCGGCAATGCTGTACTGTACGGGGTCACGGCCAGTCCACGGGCCGGTCAGGAAGGCGCAGCAGATGGCGCCCACGACAGGCAGGATGGTCGGCGCACGGAAATGATCGTGATCGACCTTGTCCTTGCGCAGCACCAGCACCGCGACATTGACGATGGTGAAGACGCAGAGCAGCAGCAGCGCCGTCGTACCGCCCAGAGCCGGCACCTCGCCCACGAAGGTGATCAGGCCGAAGGCCAGCAGGGTGGTGAAGCCGATGGCGATGTAGGGTGTGCGTCGTGTGACATGCACCTTGCCCAACAGCGGCGGCAACACATGCTCGCGGCTCATGCCATAGACCAGACGGCTCGCCATCAGCATATTGATCAGTGCGCTGTTGGCCACCGCAAACATGGTGATGAAGGCGAAGATACCGATCGGGAAATTCGGCGCGCCAGCCTGGACGACCTTGAGCAGCGGCGTCTCCCCCTCGCCCAGATCTTCCGGCGATACCAGCGTGATCGCCGAAACCGACACCAGCACATAGATCACGCCGGTGATCAGCAAGCCAGCGAGAAGCACTTTCGGGAAGATTTTCGACGGGTTCTTGCATTCCTCCGCCATGTTGACGGAATCCTCGAACCCGACCATGGCGAAGAAAGCGAGCGTGGTCGCTGCGATGACCGACCAGAATGCGCCCCGGTCAGCCGATGCGGAGAACTGGGTGACGCGTGAGACATCGCCCTGCCCGGCACCGATGGCCCAAAGGCCGATGACAATGATGATCAGAAGACCGGTAAGCTCCACCATGGTCAGCACAACATTGGCCTTCACGCTTTCGCCGACGCCCCGGAAATTGACGACCGCAACCACCGCCATGAAGGCAAGGCCCACCAGCGTGATGCCAATGCCCGCTTCAAGGTTCCAGCCAAAGGCGTTTGAGAGGTTGGCTGCGAAGGCGCGCGAAGCCGTCGAGGCCGAGGTAATGCCGGAACTCATCACCGCGAAGGCGACGATGAAGGTGATGAAATGGATACCGAACGCTTTGTGCGTGTAGAGCGCGGCGCCTGCTGCCCGCGGATATTTGGTGACCAGTTCAAGATAGCTGAAGGCCGTGATCAAGGCGACGGCGAAGGCCACGAGAAAGGGCAGCCAGACCACGCCTCCCACTTGCTTGGCGACCTGGCCGGTCAACGCATAGATGCCGGTGCCGAGAATATCGCCGACAATGAACAGAAGCAGCAGCCATGGTCCCATGACCCTGTGCAGGCTGGGTTCGATGGCAGGCGTGGAGATTTGGGAAGCGGTTGTATCGGCCATTCAGATGTCCCCTCTGGAAGCGGCAGGAATCAACGCACATTCCCAAGGATTGGTCGCCGTATGGAGCGGCGAGTCAACCCGCAAACGCATCCATATGAAAACGTTGAACCTCCGTGGGATAGCGGAATGCCGTTCCATGAGGGCAAGCATTGCGATCGAGGCAACCCCTTTCACGGCAATCCGCGCCGTCGTGGCCGCGGACATGATCGAGACAATCCGCATAAGCGAAACCCTCGCCCGCATGGGCGGCGACCGGGCAGTGTTTCTTGCAGGGTTTTGAAACACATAGGTCGCAGGGGTGATTCAAACTGCGAGGCACTTGAATCGAAATCTCAACGTCAAACAACAGCGCGCCACGATAGGCATGCCAAACGCCGTACACCGGATGCATCAGGACGCCGAGCGGCGACGCGCGCAACCCTTCGGCGCGCATCGCCCATTGCTGGAACGGCAGATACGGCTTGTCGGCAGGCGACACCGCGCGTGCGCCGACCTGTTCGGCTATCCCGCCGATCATCTGCCGGCACCATGTATCGAGCGGATTTTGGACCGGCGCGGGCTGCTCGCTCAGCCAGCGCTGAAAATGCGGCCAGTATCCAGCGCCGGCATTGCCGACCAGCAGCACCGACCGGGCCGGATGCCCAGAAAGACCGGGCGGCGCGTTATCGGACGCAGAGAAGCTGAACCCGCTACGGAGAGACAGGCCAACGGCTGTAAAAGCTGAGTTGAGTTGGTCGGATATCATTGCTTAGACACCGCACCTAGCCACTCCCGCGCGCATCTATGCCGCTTGCGCGATGTCGAGCGTGACTTTGAGACCTGCTCGGGAAGCCAGTTCAACGAGGGCATCGAGACTGAAATTGACAATCTTTCCTTTAAGCAGGTCGTTGAGCCGCGGCTGTGTCACGCCAAGTCGCCGCGCGGCCTCCGCCTGGCTGAGATTCCAGCCCCTAACCTGCTGTTCGATGGCAATCAGCAGTCCCGAACGCATCGACATGTTGGCCGCCTCCGCCGGGGTTGCTTCCAACGCGTCCCAGATATCCTCGAAAACCTCACGCTCCATAATTGTCCTCAGATCTGCTTTCGGCGCAGAACCGCCAAGTCGATATCGCGCTTTGCGGTCTTTTGCGTTTTTTTCTGGAACGCATGCAGCACATAGACTGCATCACCGATATTCGCGACATAGATCACACGGAACGCGCCCATCTCATCCCTGATACGGATTTCCCGGACACCGGCTCCTATCGACGCCATCGGCTTCCAGTCGCTCGGCTCAAGGCCCAATTGCACCTTATGCAACTGGACGCCGGCCTCCTTTTGAGCCGATTCAGGAAACCGCCTCAGTTGTACGAGCGAATCCCCAAGAAACTCAATCCGCTTCCGCGCAGACATGACAGCAACTTATATCAGAACCAGTATAAGCGCAAATGAGACAATCATCCCTCCTCCGGCCCCCGCACAGCGGTGCGCCAGACTTCCTTGTGAATGATGTCGGCCACTTTAGCCCGGCCTGAAGCGGGCTCGCTTCACGTGAAGGCGTCGGGCATCGAGTTCTTCTTCTGCGCCACGAAATCCACCAACGCCTCGTCGATCGCGGGATCGAGATAGGGCGCCTCGTAGGTTTCGAGCCAGCGTCTCGCCATCTCGTTGGCGCGCGCTTCTGCACGCTTTTCGCCTTCGGCCAACCACTGTTCATAGGAATTGTTGTCGGCAATCGCGGAACGATAGAAGGCGGTCTGGAAATTGGCTTGGGTGTGGCTGCAGCCGAGATAGTGGCTGCCGGGGCCGACTTCGCGGATAGCATCCATCGCTTGGCCGTTTTCCGACAGGTCGACGCCCTGGGCGAACTTCTGCTGCATGCCGAGCTGGTCGATATCCATCATGAATTTTTCATAGCAGGAGGCGAGACCGCCTTCGAGCCAGCCGGCCGCGTGCAGCACGAAATTGGTGCCCGCCAATACGGTCGAGTTGAGCGTGCTGGCACTTTCATAGGCTGCCTGGGCATCCGGCACCTTGGACCCGCAGAGCGAACCGCCGGTGCGGAACGGCAGGCCGAGCCTGCGCGCCAGCTGGGCAGCGCCATAGGACACCAGCGAGGGCTCGGGCGTGCCGAAGGTCGGCGCGCCCGACTGCATCGAGATGGAGGATGCGAAGGTGCCGAACAGCACCGGTGCGCCGGGCCTGATAAGCTGGGTGAGCGCAGCACCGGCCAGAACTTCGGCGAGAACCTGCGTCAGCGTTCCCGCCACCGTCACCGGGCTCATCGCGCCGGCGAGGATGAAGGGGGTGACGATGCAGGCCTGGTTGTTGCGGGCATAGACCTTGAGCGCGCCCAGCATGGTGCCGTCGAACACCATCGGCGAGTTGGCGTTGATCAGGCTGGTCAGCACCGTGTTCTGGTCGACGAAATCGTCCCCAAACAGGATCTTGCACATCGCCACCGTGTCTTCGGCGCGTTCGGGCGCGGTGACCGAGCCCATGAAGGGTTTGTCGGAATATTTGATATGACTGTAGACCATGTCGAGGTGGCGCTTGTTCACCGGCACGTCGACAGGCTCGCACACCGTGCCGCCGGAATGGTGGATCGACGGCGCCATATAGGAGAGCTTCACGAAATTGCGGAAATCCTCGATCGTGGCATAGCGCCTGACGCCGTCGAGATCGCGCACGAAGGGCGGACCGTAGACCGGCGCGAACACGGTTGCGTTGCCGCCGATCTGCACAGACCGTTCGGGATTGCGGGCATGCTGGGTGTAGATCGACGGCGCGGTCTTCAACAATTCGCGGCACATGCCTTTTGGGAAATGCACCCGCTCGCCTCTGACATCAGCGCCCGCCGCCTTCCATAGCGCCAGCGCCTCCTCGTCTTCGCGGAACTCGATGCCGATCTCTTCCAGCACGGTGTCGGCGTTCTTCTCGATCAGCGCCAGGCCCTCCTCGTTGAGGACCTCATAGACGTTGATCGCGCGCTTGATGTAGGTCAGCTGCGTGCCAGGACCGCCACCCGACCGCGCCGCGCGCCGGGCGTTTGCCCCGCCACGTTCGCCCCGGCCCCGCCTGCCGCCCGAGGGTTCCTGTCCGCTGTCGTCCATGGTCGCACTTCCCTGAAGAATCCGTGTCGGCCGCGCAAGACAGCCCTGTCGTCGGAGAGTAGCCCAGAGGCTACGCCGAAACGGTTCGCCAGCGCCACCACCTGTCGCAAAATCGACAAGCGCAATACTATTGCCCAAGCCGACCTCAGTCGCTTTCCCGCTGCGGGAGGTCGCAAATCGGCCATGGAAAATCACCGCGCGCAAGCTACCTATAAAAGCAGTCGCATGCCGCGCGCCGGCCCCTGGAGTCCTTGGTAATGTCCGACGACGAAATCATCCTTTCCGAACTGTCCGACGACGAACTCGTGCAGCAGATGCACGACGACCTATATGACGGCCTCAAGGAGGAAATCGAGGAAGGCACCAACATCCTGCTCGAGCGCGGTTGGGCGCCCTACCGGGTGCTGACAGAAGCGCTCGTCGAGGGCATGCGCATCGTCGGCGAGGATTTCCGCGACGGCATCCTGTTCGTCCCCGAGGTGCTCTTGTCGGCGAATGCGATGAAAGCCGGCATGTTCATCCTGCGCCCGCTGCTGGCCGCCACCGGCGCGCCGAAGCAGGGCAAGCTGGTCATTGGCACCGTCAAGGGCGACATTCACGACATCGGCAAAAACCTGGTTGGCATGATGATGGAAGGTGCGGGCTTCGACGTCATTGACCTCGGCATCAACAATCCGGTCGAGAAATATCTTGCGGCCATTGAAGAACACAAGCCCGATATCGTCGGCATGTCGGCGCTGCTGACCACCACCATGCCTTATATGAAGGTCGTCATCGACACGATGAAGGAAAGAGGCATCCGCGACGACTTCGTCGTGCTCGTCGGCGGCGCGCCGCTGAACGAGGAATTCGGCCGGGCCGTCGGCGCCGACGCCTATTGCCGCGATGCCGCCGTTACCGTCGAAACTGCCAAGGATTTCATGAAGCGGCGCCACAACAGCCGCAATGCTTAACGTTGCGCCTGTCCGGTCCCGGATCGCGTCGCTCTCCTGAAGCCAGATACAAAAATGGCCGCCCTATACGGAGCGGCCATTCCTGAATAAAATTCTTCGGATTTACCGAACCGACCCGGCAACGTTGTTACCAGCGCTGTCCACCGCTCGCACGGTGTTGGCCGTATCCTGTCCGGCGCCTCGAATGGTGTTCGCGCAAGCCGAAAGGCCGATCGCCGAAACGATGATAGCGAGCGGGGCAAGATGTTTGAGCTTCATGGACGATGTCTCCCTCAATCGGTAAAGTCACGCAGATTGAACGCGGACCGCGGCGTGCAGTTCCATGAGTAGACAAAAAATCGCCACAAAAACTGACCCTGCCCACACGCTTGTGATCGGCTGCGGCATGATTGCGCGCGAGGTGCTCGCGGTGAAGCAACAGTTCGGCCTCAACCATCTCGACCTGACCTGCCTTCCCGCCGAGTTTCATTTCTATCCCGACCGTATCGCGCCGGCCATGGACAAGGCCATCGGCGACGCGCGGGCCGAGGGTTACGAGCATATCGTCGTGGGCTATGCCGACTGCGGCACGGGCGGCCATCTGGATGCGGTTTGCGAAAAGCATGGCGTCGAACGCCTCGCCGGACCACATTGCTTCGCCTTCTACCAAGGCAACGATCGCTTCATGGCGTCGGGCGATGCGGATATGCTGGCCTTCTACATGACAGACTTTCTCTGCCGCCAGTTCGACGCCTTTTTTATCCGGCCGCTCGGGCTCGACCGGCATCCGGAACTGATCAAGGATTATTTCGGCAATTACGAAAAGCTGATCTATCTCGCCCAGACCGACGATCCGGAACTGGACAGTGTTGCGGAGAATGCCGCTAAATTGCTGGGTCTCACTTACGAGAAACGTGCGACGGGTTATGGCGACCTCACCGCGTTCCTGAGAACGGCAAATGGCCCCAGGCCCTGAAATGGCCCGCTTTGGCATCCTGGGTGGCGACAAAAGGAGACTTTCCATGCGCATTCCCGTTCTTGTCGCCCTTCACCTTGCCCTGACCCTCGGCGCAGCACATGCCGACGGAGAGGTGCAGAAGTTGATGACCCCCGCGGACAAGCAGCGCCTGGCGAACTACGACGACACGCGCAAGGAAGCCGTGACCGAAGCCGAAAAGGGCAATGCCGCCGATGTCGCGACGCTGAAGGACATTCTGGCTAAGCCGGACAAGTCTTTTCAGGGCTTCGACATGGTTGGTGCCTGGCAGTGCCGCACCATCAAGGCCGGCGGTCTCGGCGAACTGGTCGTTTATGACTGGTTCAAATGCCGCGTCACCGACGACGGCTCGGGCTGGACGCTGGAAAAGCTCACCGGCTCGCAGCGCACCAGGGGCCGGTTCTTCGACGATGGCGACAAGCGCTTGATCTATCTCGGCTCCTTTTTCGTCGCCGGCGAAGCGGTCAAGCCCTACGCCTCAGGCCCGGAGACCGACCAGGTTGGCTATGCCTTCCGCACCGGGCCGCAGGAATGGCGCGTAGAACTGCCCTCACCGCATTACGAATCCAAGCTCGACATTCTCGAATTCCGTCGCTGACCTTGCAATCGGACGGCACAAGCCGCACATCTTGGGCCTGACATAAGATGGAAATCTTCCGACGTTAATGAGAAGATGAAAAACCAAGCGGGATGAACAGCAGGGCATGACTGACTTCAGCGCCGACGACACTGTCTGCGGAGAGCACCGCCGCAGGCATCGGCTTTCGCAGATGTTTTCCGACATGGCGACGCGCGCCGAGGGAACCGTGACGCTTGGCCATATCCGCGACATGATGGGGCATCGCGCCTTCGCGCCCCTGCTGACGCTGTTCGCCGCCTTCAATCTGATGCCGCTGCCGCCGGGCACGTCGCTCATTCTCGGCATTCCGCTGTTGATCGTTTCGGCGCAGATGGCGTTCGGCACGCGCAAGCCGTGGCTGCCGAATTTCATTGCCCGCCGATCGATCTCCGCCGAGCAGTTCCGTACCGTGACCGACTGGATCGTGCCGCGCCTGATGCGCGTCGAACGCATGGTCAAGCCGCGCTACTGGCCGTTCTGGAGGCGACGTGGCGAACGTATCGTCGGCATCGCAGCCCTGATCCTGGCCACCTGCATTACCCTTCCCATCCCGCTCGGCAACTGGCTGCCGGCCTTTGCCACCGCCCTGCTCGGCCTGTCGCTGACCCAGCGCGACGGCATCCTGTTTGCGCTCGGCACCGTTGTTGCCATCGTCTCGCTCGGCATCATCGCCGGTATCATCGGCACGGCAGGTGCCGCCGCCCAGGTCGTGATGGGCTGGCTCTGAGAAACAACGTCCTCCGCTATTTTATGCGCGTCGTTTTTGAAGGCGCGCGCGTCGTCTGGTAACAAGCGGGCGCTTCGGCCCTCGGGCAATGCTCGCTGCAGGACGAACTCACAAAGCGCAGGCATATGGCGGATCTGGTTGTCGTTTACTGGCGTGACATACCCGCCCAAATCATTGTCAAGAAAGGCCGGCAGACCGCCAAGCGCGAACTGCCGCTGCGCTTCACCGAGGCCATAGACATGGCAGCGATGCGCAGCGGCGCGGCCGAGACGGACGCCTATCTGGCGGAGTGGCGCAGGGCCGCGCCCGTTCCCGTCGGCGACGACCTGGAAGCCGAGGCCGACAAGGCTTTCGTCGAGATCGAAAATGCATATTCGCGGGAACGGCTTGCCGAACTCGCCAAATCTGGCGGCAAGGCCGGCAACGGAGAACACGCATGACCCGTACCATCGTCGCCTCGGCGACCCGCGAAATCGTCATTGGTTTCGACCAGCCTTTTTGCGTCATCGGCGAGCGCATCAACCCGACCGGCCGCAAGAAACTCGCCGCCGAAATGGTCGCCGGCAATTTCGACACGGTGATCAAGGACGCTCTTGAGCAGGCCGCCGCCGGCGCTACCATGCTGGACGTCAATGCAGGCGTCACCGCCGTCGACCCCAATGCGACCGAGCCCGCGCTTCTGGTGCAGACGATGGAAATCGTCCAGGGGCTGGTCGACCTGCCCTTGTCGATCGACAGTTCGGTGACGGCCGCCATTGAGGCAGCGCTCAAGGTCGCCAAGGGCCGTCCGCTGGTCAATTCCGTCACCGGCGAGGAAGAAAAGCTCGAAGCGATTCTGCCGCTGATCAAGAAGTACAACGTGCCGGTGGTCGCCATCTCCAATGACGAGACCGGCATATCGATGGACCCGGACGTGCGCTTTGCCGTCGCCAAGAAGATCGTCGAGCGTTGCGCCGATTTCGGCATTCCCGCGCATGACGTGGTGGTCGACCCGTTGGTCATGCCGATCGGCGCGCTGGGCGATGCCGGCCGACAGGTGTTCCAGTTGCTTTATCGTTTGCGCAACGAACTCAAGGTCAACACCACCTGCGGCCTGTCCAACATCTCCTTCGGCCTTCCTCACCGGCACGGCATCAATGCCGCCTTCATCCCTATGGTGATCGGCGCGGGAATGACATCAGCGATCATGAACCCGTGCCGGCCGCAGGAAATGGAAGCGGTGCGCGGCGCCAACGTGCTCGCCGGCACCGACAAGGATTGCACCAACTGGATTCGCACCTACAAGGACTACAAGCCGGGTGAGGTTCACGCTCCAGCGCCGGTGCAGGTCAATGCGCCCGGCGATGGCGGCGCGGCCGGTGGACGGCGCAGGGGCGGGAGAGAAGCGCGGATGAATCGGGGTTAAATTCAACAAGTGAGCGCCGTTCTTTCCCGCACCCCCCTCTGTCCTGCCGGACATCTCCCCCTCAAGCGGGGAGATCGGATGTCATCGCGGGTTTCGCCAATCGCCGAGGTTGGTAAGAAAGCACTGTTGTCGCAACTGCTGATCTCCCCCCTTGAGGGGGAGATGTCCAGCAGGACAGAGGGGGGTGTCAAGCATTGAACGCCCCGGCAAACCTCACCGATCCCCTCGTCCTGTTCATGCCATCGGGCAAGCGCGGGCGGTTCCCGAAAGGCACGGCGGTGCTGGACGCCGCGCGCCAGCTCGGCGTCTATGTCGAGAGCGTATGCGGCGGGCGGGCGACATGCGGGCGATGCCAGGTGTCGGTGCAGGAAGGCAGTTTCGCCAAGCATAAGATCGTCTCCTCAAACGAGCACATCTCGCCCAAGGGAGCCAAGGAAGAACGCTACGAGCGCGTGCGCGGCCTACCGGAAGGCCGGCGGCTGTCCTGCTCGGCTACGATCGAAGGCGATCTCGTCATCGACGTGCCGCAGGACACCGTCATCAACGCCCAGACCATCCGCAAGGCCGCGAGCGACCGTGTCATCGAGCGCAACGCCGCTGTCCAGCTTTGTTATGTCGAGGTTGACGAGCCCGATATGCACAAGCCGCTCGGCGATCTCGACCGGCTCAAGCTGATGCTCGAAAAGGACTGGGGCTGGAAGGATTTGGCCGTCGCGCCTCATTTGATCCCGCAGGTTCAAGCTATCCTGCGCAAGGGCAATTGGGGTGTCACCGCCGCCATCCACCGCGACATGGAGAGCTCTCGGCCGTTTATCGTGGCCCTTTATCCCGGCCTGAAGAACGAGGCTTACGGCATCGCCTGCGATATCGGCTCGACCACCATCGCCATGCATCTGGTCTCACTGCTGTCGGGCCGCATCGCCGCCTCCTCCGGCACATCGAACCCGCAGATCCGTTTCGGCGAAGATCTGATGAGCCGCGTGTCCTATGTGATGATGAACCCGGACGGGCGCGAGGCGATGACCAAGGCCGTGCGCGAGGCCGTCAACGGGCTGATCGACAAGGTCTGCGCCGAGGGCGGCGTCGACCGCAGGGACATCTTCGACTGCGTCTTCGTCTGCAACCCGATCATGCATCACCTGTTCCTGGGCATCGACCCCACGGAACTCGGGCAAGCGCCCTTCGCGCTCGCCGTATCGGGCGCCCTGCACTACTGGGCCCATGACATCGATATCTCGGTCAATCGCGGCGCGCGGCTCTACATGCTGCCCTGCATCGCCGGCCATGTCGGCGCCGATGCCGCCGGTGCAACGCTTTCGGAAGGCCCGTACCGACAGGACCGGATGATGCTTCTGGTCGATGTCGGCACCAATGCCGAGATCATACTGGGCAACCGCGAGCGTGTGGTCGCGGCCTCATCGCCCACTGGCCCGGCCTTCGAGGGTGCGGAAATCTCGTCCGGTCAGCGCGCAGCGCCCGGCGCGATCGAGCGCGTGCGCATCGACCCGCTGACCCTGGAGCCGAAGTTCCGCATCATTGGCGTCGACCTTTGGTCCGACGAGGATGGTTTCTTCGAGCAGGCGCAGGCGACGGGCATCACCGGCATCTGCGGCTCGGCGATCATCGAAGTGGTGGCCGAGATGTATCTGAGCGGCATCATCTCGGAGGACGGCGTGGTCGACGGTGCGACGGCTGCACTCAGCCCGCGGATCATCCAGAACGGCCGTACATTCTCCTACCTGCTGCATGACGGCGAACCGCGCATCACCGTCACCCAGAACGACATTCGCGCCATTCAACTGGCGAAGGCCGCGCTCTATGCCGGGGTGAAGCTTCTGATGGAAAAGCAAGGCGTGGAGGCGGTCGACACCATCCGCTTCGCCGGCGCCTTCGGGTCCTTCATCGACCCGAAATACGCCATGGTGCTGGGCCTGATCCCGGATTGCGATCTGACCGAGGTCAAGGCGGTCGGCAATGCGGCAGGCACCGGCGCGCTGATGGCCCTGCTCAACCGCAACCATCGCCGCGAGATCGAAGCCGAAGTGGGGCGGATCGAGAAGATCGAAACCGCGCTGGAACCGCATTTCCAGCAGCTCTTCATCGACGCCATGGCGCTGCCCAACAAGGTCGATCCGTTCCCCAAACTGGCCGAACAAGTAACCCTGCCACCGCGCAAGTCAGCCAACACCGACGGCACGGCGGGAGACGGTGCGCCCCGCCGACGCTCGCGCGAGGACCGTGCTGCAAGACGGACGCGCGACTAAGGACATTGCCTATGGTCCATTTAAAGCCGGCGCAGAGTTAGCCGGCTTTTTTGCTGGTTTGACATGCAAAAATGCATTGCTGCAATGCAATAATTTGTCGCACTTTGCCTGCTATTTGTCCTAATTGGAGCTCAATCGCGTCTCATACGCACACGACATCAGCACTCCGCACAGATTTTAGACAGAAAGCACGACCATGTTTGAGGGTTTCGTCCGTTTCGCCAACACTGCCATGAAGAACCGCGCTCGTCGCCAGACCCAGGTCATGCTCGACTCGCTGCCGCGCTCCATCCAGAAGGACATCGGCTGGCGCTGGTCGCCGGATCGCCCGTCGACCTCTTCCGGCAGCCGCATCGGCTGGGAATACATCTGATCTGCGAGGTCAGACACGACAACCGCGGTTCAACATCGAACCCCGATTGCCAGGCCGGCTTCGGGGTTTTGCTTTTAAGATAAACAGTCAGAACCTGCCGGTTTCCTTGAAGATGGCGAAAGCCGCACGGATGTGATCGGCAGCCGCCAGTACCGGCGCGCTCGCATCGGGCGCCACCACCATGGCAAGGCTGTAATTGGGCATTTCGGGCAAGCCATCTTCGACGGTGAGTTCGACCATGTCGTCACCCAAAAACGATTTCGGCAGAGGTGCGATCGCGAGATCGGCAAGGATAGCCGCCCTCTGGCCTGCCGTATGCGCGCTCATATAGGCGACGCGGAAATTGCGGGCGACGCGACCCAAGGCCTCGAGCGCGCCGGCACGCCAGGCACAGCCCTCCTCCCAGATCGAAACCGGCAGCGGCTCGCGCATATGAGCGCACCCCCCCTTGGCACCCGCCCAGACGATCGGCTCCGTCATCATCACCTCGGCATTGTCCATGCTGACCCGCACCGAGTTCGTCAACAGCGTGATATCGAGCGAACGATCGTCCATGCGCCGCCGCAGATTGCTGCTCTGATCGATGGTCACGTCGACGGCGACCGAGGGATGCGATTGCGCGAAACGCTTCAAAACGCTGGGTAGCACACGCTCGCCGAAATCATCGGGCGAGCCGAGCCGCACGACGCCGGTTATGTCGGGAACGATGAATTTCGACACCGCCTCGCGGTTGACCGCCAGCATCCGTCGGGCATAGCCCAGAAGCATTTCTCCATCTGTCGTCAGAGACACAGAACGCGCATCGCGTACGAACACGGCGCGACCGAGAATGTCTTCGAGCTTCTTGATTTGCATGGAGACCGCGGACGGCGTGCGATAGACGGCATTTGCCGCGGTGGTGAAACTGCCGGTTTCCGCAATGGCGACGAAGGTTCGCAACACGTCCAGATCGAGCAAAGGCAGAGGATGATTGAGCGGAGCGTTCATGACACCTACATCAATAAAACTGAACGAAGAGATCATTTCATTGCGATTGATTGAACCTCAAATCGTCGGCATAGTCAATCTCATGACGAACCGCTGCTGACAGTCACGGACATCCGGAGCCTCAAAGCTCCAAGACACCATCGATAATCAGGAAACCGCCGTAACCGGTGGCGCCAGTTTGCGCCTCTGCGGCTAAGTCTATGGAAAGGTAAGACAATGCTTATTCTCAGCACTTTTGAACGCTTGGCTCACCGCTACTTCAACCAGCTGAAGCGTCACCATACCGAGCGCATGCTGCAGTCGCTGCCGAGGAATATCCAGAAGGATATCGGTTGGCCTCAGCCTGCCGATGAAGCCATCCAGCGCCGTCCGCGCCACACCGTGAAGACAAGCGCAAGCAGGCCGGTCAGGCTCATTTCGGCGAAGGTTCCTTGCTGATTGAGGAGACCCGGGCCGGCTTTGGCCGGCCCCTCTCGCACGTCGCAAATTTTGTCGTTGCTTTGCCCCCCACACCATTGACAGCCAAGGCGTCTTCGTTCGACGCTGTGCTAATCGCGACATTCCTTCGAATGTGTCGCCCGTGTGAGGGTTACGTGACCGCTGCAAAGCATTCGATCAAACGTTCGCTTGTTTTCTTCCTTGTACCCGATTTCACGATGGTCGCCTTCGCGACGGCGATAGAGCCGTTGCGCATCGCCAACCGCATGCTCGGCTATGAAGGCTACCGCTGGCGCCTGGCGAGCGGCGACGGCAGGCCCGTAAGAGCATCAAACCAGGTCGAATGCGCCGTCGACACCTCGCTGGAGGAAGAGCGCCGCAAGATGGCCGGCCCCGATCGACCCTCGATGGTGATCGTCTGCTCGGGCGTCAATGTCGAAGGCTACCAGAACCGCTCGGTCTTCGGCTGGCTGCGCGAGGAATACAACCGCGGCGTAGCCATTGGCGGACTGTGCACCGGTGCCCACGTACTCGCAGCCGCAGGATTGCTGGCCAATCGCCGCTGTGCCATCCATTGGGAAAACCTGCCCGGCTTTTCCGAGAATTTTCCGAAGGCAAACGTCTTCGCCGATCTCTTCGAGGTCGACCACAATATCTACACCTGCGCCGGCGGGACAGCGGCCCTGGACATGATGCTGAAGCTGATCGGCGACGATTTCGGCGATCACGTCGTCAACAGCGTCTGCGAGCAGCTGTTGACCGACCGGGTGCGCAGCCCCACCGACCGGCAACGTCTGCCGCTTCGGGCACGTCTCGGGGTGCAGAACTCCAAAGTGCTCAGCATCATCGAACTGATGGAAGCCAATCTGGCCGAACCGCTGTCGCTGATCCAGATCGCCGATCATGTCGGCCTGTCGCGCCGCCAGATCGAGCGGCTGTTCCGCACCGAAATGGGGCGTTCGCCCGCTCGCTATTACCTCGAAATCAGGCTCGACCGCGCACGGCATCTGCTGGTGCAGTCGGCCATGCCGGTTGTGGAAGTCGCTGTCGCCTGCGGTTTTGTCTCGGCATCGCATTTCTCGAAATGCTACCGCGAACTCTATGCCCGCTCGCCGCAGCAGGAACGGCTCGACCGCAAGCACCTCATCGCTGCGTAGAACGCCTGGCTGATCGAGGCGGCCGGCTCTATCGGCTGTCCCACATCCAGGAGCGGTCTCGCCACATCTTCTCGCCGACAAGGCAGTCGGTGGCAGGCTCGGCCTGCGCCAGCACCACCGGCAAGGCGCCGTAGGCCGGCACCGTGCGCGGATTTCCCGCCAGTTCGAGCACCAGCTTGCGGCGTATGGCTTCGGGGAACTGCGACCAGTCGTTGACCGGGATCATGAACGCCCCCGGCCCGCCGATCACGCAATCGGTGTAGTAGCGGTCGAGATCGCTGACATCATAGGCACTGGCGAAACCGCCATTGGTCATCAGCGGCAGGCCGTTGATGGTGATGCCCTGCGCGGTAACCTTGTCGCGGATTTCGCTGACCGGCGGGCCTTGGTTGTTCGGCCCATCGCCGGAAATGTCGATGACGCGCTTCAAGCCGCGATAGCTGGTCTCGGCGAACAGGTCTGCGCCGAATTCGAGTGCTGCTGCGATCGATGTGCGCCTGGCACTGTTGGGCGGTCCGACCGAAAGCGCCGTCGCCACGCGTTGTGCATCTTCGGCATTGGCGATCACCGTCCAGGGCACGATGACATGATGCGAGGACACGCCCGCCCATTCGAAATAGGTGACGGCGATCTTGCCATTGACGCCGTCCGCTATCGCCTGCAGCACATGCGGATGCGTCAGCGCCTCCGCATAGCCCTTGCGCTGGATCTCAAGCTCGTCGGGCGACATCGACAGCGACACATCGACCGCCAGGACCAGTTCGACATCGACTTGCTCGGCAGCCGATGCGGCCTGACCGCAGAAGGCCGTCAGCGCCAAGGCGGCGCCACCTGCCAGGAAATGTCTGATGCGAAGCAAACGAGACATTCCGCAAGGTTACGCGAATTTTCAGAGCTGACCAGAAAGCGCCGGCAAAATAGCCGCCGCTTCCCCTCACATTTTCGCGAGCGCTAAGTTCACGCCCTGAGCGCTTCGTTATTGGGATCGAACGGACTTTCGCCGATGATCGTCGCCTTGTGCAGCTTGCCAAGGATCTTGATCTCGAATTCCCCGCCTTGCTCCGCCATGTCGGGCTTGACCATGGCGAGCGCGATGCTCTTGCCGATGCGCCAGCCGTAGCCGCCATGGGTGGCGCGGCCGACCAGCGCGCCATCCTTGTAGATTGCTTCCGAGCCGCGCGCGTCGCAATCGGTAACGCCATGCACTTCCATGGTGACGAAGCTCCAGCGCGGACCGTTCTCGCGCAGCTTGACCAGCGCGTCGCGGCCGATGAAATCCCCCTTGTTGGGATGAACAAAGCGGTCGAGCCCGCTTTCCCAGGCCGAATATTCGATGGAAAGCTCGCGCGGGATGAGCCGATAGCTTTTCTCGATGGCCATGGCAGTCATGGCGCGGATGCCGAAAGGCTTGATGCCGAATTCAGCGCCCGCTTCCATCAGCAGGTCGAAGATGGTGTTCTGCTGCTCGATCGGATGGTGCAGCTCCCAGCCGAGCTCGCCGACGAAATTGACGCGCAAGGCATGCGCTGTCGCAGTGCCGACCGAAATCTGCTTACCGGACAGCCAGGGGAAACTGGCGTTGTCGAGTGGCGTGCGCGTCAGCTTCTGCAGCACCTTGCGGCTGTTCGGGCCTGCCAGCACCAGCACGCCCCACTGGGCTGTCATCGGCGTGAACTGCACGCTGCCGTCTGTCGGAAGCAGCTTGCGCAGGATATCGTGGTCATGCGCTTCGTAGGCGCCGGCCGAGACGAGATAGAAGCCGCCGGGCTGCCGGTAGACGGTGAACTCGCTGCGTACCCCGCCATGCTTCGTCAGCAAATGGCAGAGCGCGATGCGCCCGATCTTCTTCGGGATGCGGTTGGCAAAGATCGAGTCCAGCCATGCTTCCGCACCCGGTCCGCGCACCCAGGCTTTGGCGAAGGCCGACATATCCTGCACGCCGACATTGCTGGTGACGTTCCTCACCTCGTTACCGACATGCTCGAAATAGTTGGAGCGCCGAAACGACCATTTCTCCACCACACGACCGTCTTCCAAAGCCGGCGCATGATTTTCCGATGTCAGCACATCGGCGCCGACACCGAGCTGATCCTCGGGCACGGAATAGCCGTCCGGCGCGAACCAGTTGGGCCTCTCCCAGCCATAGACCGAGCCGAACACCGCGCCCAGCGACTTCATGCGATCATAGACGGGCGTCGTCTTCAGCGGGCGCGCGGCAGACCGTTCCTCGTCGGGATAGTGCATGGTGAAGACGTTGGCATAGGCTTCCTCGTTCTTTGCGATGAGGTAGCCTTCGGTCGCATAGGGACCGAAGCGGCGCGGGTCGACGCCCATCATGTCGATGGTCGGCTCGCCGTCCACGATCCATTCCGCAAGCTGCCAGCCGGCGCCGCCGGCAGCGGTGACGCCAAAGGAATGGCCTTCGTTCAGCCAGAAGTTCTTGAGGCCGGGGGCCGGGCCGATGATCGGCGAACCGTCCGGCGTATAGGCGATTGCGCCGTTGTAGACCTTCTTGATGCCGACTTCGCCAAAGGCCGGCACGCGGGCGATCGCCGTCTCGATATACGGCTCGAGGCGTTCGAGGTCTTCCTGGAACAACTCGTATTCGCTGTCGTCGGAAGGCGCATCGACATAACAGACCGGCGCGCCCTTTTCGTAAGGGCCGAGCAGCAGGCCGCCATTCTCCTCGCGCATGTACCAGGAGCTGTCGCTTTCGCGCAGCACGCCCATTTCGGGCAGTCCCTTCTTCTTGCGCTCGACGATGGCCGGATGCGGCTCGGTGACGATATATTGATGCTCGACCGGGATGACCGGAATGTCGATCCCGACCATCTTGCCCGTTTTGCGTGCGAAATTGCCGGTAGCCGAGATCACATGTTCGGCTGTGATGTCGCCCTTGTCGGTCTTGACCAGCCACTTGCCGTCCGCAGTCTGCTCGATCGCGGTGACCGCGGTGTTGCGATAGATCGTAGCGCCCAGATCGCGCGCGCCCTTCGCCAGCGCCTGCGTCAGGTCGGCGGGCTGGATGTAGCCGTCGTCGGGATGCTGGATGGCGCCCAGAATGCCGTCGGTCTCGCATAGCGGCCAGACTTCCTTGAGCTGTTCGGGCGTCAGGATTTTCACCGGAACGCCGATCGTCTCGGCAATACCGGCATAATACATGAACTCGTCCCAACGGTCCTTGGTACGGGCCAGCCGGATGTTGGAGCATCTGGTGAAGCCGACATTCATGCCGGTCTCTTCCTGCAGCTCCTGATAAAAGCGCACCGAGTATTTGTGGATCTGGCCGACCGAGTAGCTCATGTTGAACAAGGGCAGCAGGCCGGCGGCATGCCATGTAGAACCCGACGTCAGTTCCTTGCGCTCGATCAGAACACTGTCGCCCCATCCTTTTTTCGCGAGATGATACAGCGTCGAAACACCGACAACGCCCCCACCGATCACGACCGCGCGCGCTTCAGTCTTCATGCCGCCCAACTCCATCTCGCCTGCTGCGCCCGGCCTCAGCCGAAGCGATCCACTCATTTGCGGCCGAGATTAATATGCGGAGCAAGGCGATTTTCGGCCTGTTTGCGACACGGAATCGATGCGAACGACACACCGACCAAAAACCGAACGGGAAGACATCGCTCCATGAAAAAACCGGGCCCTTTCGGACCCGGCTTACGAAGCAGCTTGCGCCGCGTCTTTACTTGACGCGGGCGGTGCCGCCTGAAATTTCCAGCGTCTCACCGCCGGTCAGCGCTTCGCGGTCGCCATTGGGCATGGTCACGAAGCAGCCCTTCAAACAGAACTCCACCGTCTCGCCGGCAGCCACAGCCAACTGCGACTTGGTCGAACCGTCGGTCACGGTCAGCGTGTAAGCTTCAGCGTCGAGATTGGTGACGCTTGCGGCGTGAGCGGCCGAAGCAGCTCCCAGGACACCAGCCAGCACGATCATCATTCTCTTCATGTCAGTCCGGTGTTGCCACCGCCCCTGTTGCCTGAGCGGGCACTGTCGCCCGTTTTCATGAAAGCTTATAGACGATCCAAGCTGAACGCCAACTGAATGCCAAATTCATGCCACATATCAGGCAGGGTCGGGGCCCTTGGGCTTGCGTCGCCTCTTCGACGCGGCGGTGGCGGCCTTCGCTTCCTGCTGCCGTGCCAGCAACGCCTCATATTCCGCCTCGATGCGCTCATCCTCGCTTGCCTTGTCGAGGGGTTGTTCGGGCACGGGCGTCTGCGCGCGCGCAGTCGACGGTATGGCAATGCCGGCCTTCTCGAATTCGTTGAAGATGGCGAAGCGGAGGTCGTTCTGCACCGTGCCGCTGGTGAGGATATCGGCAAGGGTGACGCGCATTTCGAATTCCAGCGCCGCTGGGCCGAAATTGGTGAAGGCGATGAATGGCTCGGGGTTCTTGAGCACCAGCGGATGCGCCTGGGAGATTTCCTTGAGAATCTGGAAGGCGCGATTGATATCGCTGTCATAGGCTACATTGACCTTGATATCGATACGGCCGAGCTTGTTGCGATGCGTCCAGTTGCCGACCGCGCTGTTGATGAATTCCGAATTCGGCAGGATCATTGTCTGCCGCTGGAACGTCTCGATCTCGGTAGCGCGAACGCTGATCTTCTTGACGGTCCCGGAAACGGCGCCCGCCGTAACCCAGTCGCCGACCTTGAACGGACGCTCGGCCAGCAGGATCAGGCCGGACACGAAATTCGACACGATATTCTGGAGACCAAAACCGATACCGAGGGACAAGGCGCCGGCGACCAGGGCCAGGCTGGAAAGATCGATGCCGGCAGCCGATACCGCTATGATTCCCGCCAGCGCCATGCCGGCATAACCCACCACCAGGCTGATCGAATTGCGGACGCCCGCATCGACTTTGCCGCGCGCCATGACCGACCCGTCGAGCCAGTTCTGGAACCAGCGCGTGATGAAATAGCCCAGCGTGAAGATGATGATGCCGGTGAGGATGCCGGACGGCGAGAAGCTGAAGCTGCCGACCCTGAAGCCGCCGGCGGCGCGCACGAGCCAGACCCACATGTCGCCCCATTGGAAGCCCCACTGCAGCAGGATCAGCGGCAGGCCGATGACAATGACCAGGACATTGATGACGATGCTGATGACCAGCCCGAGCTGGTCCAAGGTGGTCTCGTCGGTCGAGAACCATTTTCCCAGCCGATCGCCGAAGGACGTGTGCGCAAAGGCGCCCTCCTCCGACATCGCGCGCGCCGAGAGATGGCCGATATACATCGTGCCCAGAATCGCGCCTGTCACGACGATCTGCTGCGACAGGAAGCGGGCCAGCCCGATATAACCCAGAAGTGCGGCAGCCAGAGTGGCGCCGCCCATCATATAAAGCGAATAGCGGAAATACCACGGCCAGGGTTTGGCGGTCCCTTCGGTGGTCGACAAGGCCTTGACCAAGCCGATCATGATCAGCAGCACGCCGATGATGACGGTGGCGCCGAGCGCCTCGCCTACAGTCAGCGTCAGCGGCGCGCCGAGCACCTGATAGACCGTGGACAGGAAATAATCGATGCCGCTGAAAAGGGCCGTCGCGGTCACCAGCCACATCAGCGAGCGGGCCGCTCCCGTCCGCACCGGCACGAGACGCCAATTGGGCATGTTGGGCGCCATAATCGCCCTGCCCAACCGATGGACGAAGAAAACCATCAGGATGACATAGAACAGCGCGCCCATCATGATGCCGATGTCGTCGCGCAGAATTTCGAAATACCGGAAGAGGAAATAGGTGATGCCCAGGAACACCGAAAGCGTGGCGGTGGGCAGCAAGGTCGACCAGAAGGCCACCGAAATACGGCTGAGGTAGCTCGGCTCTTCCACCATCGGATCCGGCTCGAACACCTTGCCGAACAGCCGACGCCCGCCGACGAGAAGCACCGCCGCCGCCAGCACGCCGAAGAAGGTGACGCCCAGAACCGAACTCAGCTTGAACGACCAGACGAAGCGCCACCACGACGCTACGGACCCATAGAGGTCGCCCATTTCGCCCTGGAAATCGCTCAGGACCTCGAAGAACAGTGCGTAGTCGATGTCATAGCGTTTTGTCAGAAGATTCTGGAACAGGTCGCGCCGCATCTCGCCGATGCGGTCGATCATGCCATTGACCTGGATCGAGAGGTTTTCGGCCACCCCGATCACCGCATTGATCTCGGCCTTCTCCGCCGTCAGCGCCTCGCGTTCGCTGGAAACGATATCCGGCTCGGCCGGCTGCCCCTCCGCCGGCACGGGGCCAAGTTGCGTCAGCCTCTCGTTGATTTCCGTCAGCTTCGGCCGAAACGCCACCGCGCTGCCGAGCAGTTGCTGCGAAAGCTGCTCCAGCTCCAGCCGGATCTCCAGAAGCCGGCTGTCATCCTCCGCGCTTTTTGTCATGTCCTGCTCAAGCGTCAGGACCTGCGCCTTCAATTGCTCGATGACTTTCTGCTGGTCCGCGACGATGCCGGCTGGGGCACGCCCCAGTTGCTGCGCACCGGCCTGCGGGACGAAAGACGCGGCAAACAGCACGACGAACAGGATTGAGTATCGCAAGGCTCTTGAGATCATGACTTCTCGGCATTCGCTTCGGTTCGCAGCGTTCGAACCGAGAAATTCATAAAGGAGGCAACCCCATGGGTGCAATCGGCTTCGGCGAAGGCCTAACCTGCGCAATCGTGTGGCACAATGATGGTCGTTCCGGGTCGTCCTGACGAGGCAAGACCTATTTCAGGAAGGTCGTCCACTCTTCCAGCGGCGCGCGCTCGGTGCGAAAGTGATTCTCCGGCTTGGAAGTATCTTCGTAGCCCAACGCAATGCCGCAGACGACGATCTCCTCGTCGGCGAGATTGAGGATCGGCCTGATCTGCCGATGATAGGGAGCAAACGCCGCTTGCGGACAGGTGTGTAGCCCGCGTGCACGCGCTGCGATCATGATGTTCTGCAGGAACATGCCGTAATCGACCCACGAGCCCTTGTTGAGCCTGCGGTCGATGGTGAAGATCATGCCGACAGGCGCGTCGAAGAAGACGAAGTTGCGGTCATGCTGCTCGCGCATGCGGTCGACATCCCTGCGACCGATGCCGAGCGTCGAATACAGCGCGAATCCCACCGTGCGGCGGCGCGTCAGATAGGGTTCGAAGAACTTCTCGGGATAATATTTGTATTCATCCCATTCGACCTTCTCGGCGCGAATGCCCGAATTCAGGATGGCCTCGGAGATTTTTGCCTTGGTCTCGCCTGTGGTCACATAGGTACGCCAGGGCTGCATGTTCGTACCGGATGGGGCACGGGCGGCAAGGTCGAGGATTTCGCGGATCAGCGTCTCGTCCACCGGCTTTGGCAGAAACGCCCTCACCGACCGCCGCGTCGCGATCGCCTCGTCGACGGTCTCGGCAATGTCGGCATCGTCCGTCATTCCACGCTCAGGCGCCAGCATTGGCAGTTCCCTTCAAACTTCCGGGGCAAAGCAGCAACGCGCAAAGTCCCCTGCTGTTGCCTCTCGGACCGCGGCTGCGAACACTCTGATGTATCCAGGCCGCGAGCCGCTTCGGAACACCCTCGCCGTCGATCGATCTCAGCATTTGCACCTTAAGCCATGATCCCGCAAGAGAATCTTCGGTGCATTGCCAGAGCCGGCTGTTGACGCAATGGCAGGAGACCGCGTCTGGCTCAAAGGATTTCGGATGCGCTGAGATCAGCGCTCTGTCAGATTCGCCGGGTCGTGGTGGGCTTCCGCATCCCTTCCGCTTCGGCTACAGCCGCACCAGGTCATGAGACCAGATCGAGAGAACGGATATCGTCATGCCAAAGCCTTCATCCCGCATTGCAGGCATCATTCCATCCGGCAAGGATGGCTGGGAGGTGCATTTCAGCGCCATGATGCGCAAGCAGGCCGGTGAGGACATCATCATGCTGTCGGTCGGCGACCACGATTTCGACACGCCGTCTGAAACCGTCGAGGCCTGTGTCACAGCCGTGCGCTCCGGCTTCCATCACTATACGATGCTGCCCGGCCTGCCGCGCCTGCGCCAGGCCATGGCTCGGCTGTCCACCCGTTGCACCGGCGTCGAGACGTCAGCCGACGAGGTCATCGCCACGCCCGGCGGGCAACTGGCGCTCTATGCGGCGGTGCAGGCCGTGGTCGATCCTGGCGACCATGCCATCGTCGTCGCACCCTATTACGCCACCTACCCCGGCACCTTCCGTGCCGCCGGCGCCGACTTCACGGTGGTGGAAGCCGAAGCCGCCGACGGTTTCGAGCCGCGTGCCGATGCGATTGCCGCAGCCTTGCTGCCGAACACCCGCGCCATCCTGATCAATACCCCGAACAACCCGACAGGCGCGGTCTATTCGAGAAAGACGCTCGAAGGCATCGCCGACCTCTGCATCCGTAACGATCTCTGGCTGCTGTCGGACGAGGTTTATTGGACGCTGGGCGGCGGCGAGCACATTTCGCCGCGCTCGCTGCCGGGCATGGCCGAGCGCACCTTGGTTATCAACTCCATGTCCAAGAGCCACGGCATGACGGGCTGGCGCATCGGCTGGCTGACAGGGCCTGCTTCGATGATCCAGTTGCTGATCAGCCTCAACCTCGTCACCACCTATGGCCTCACCGACTTCGTCTCGCGCGCCGCCATCGAAGCGCTCGAAAACGACTATGGCGTGGCCGACATCGCCGCCCTCTATGCCGCGCGGCGCTCGGTACTGCTGGATGGCATTCACGGCTCGAACGGGTTCGTCGTGCGCGGTTCGGCGGGCGGTATGTATGTGATGCTAGACATCCGCGCCATCGAGCCGGACTGCGAAAAATTCGCCTTTGCTCTGCTCGACGCCGAGAAGGTCAGCGTCATGCCGGGATCGAGCTTCGGCGATGCCGCGGCCGGCCATATCCGCATCAGCCTATGCCAGCCGGACGAAGTGCTGCGCGAGGCGGCGCAGCGGATCGTTCGGTTTGCGTCGGGCTATGGCGATGCGAAAGTGTGATTGATCATTCGACGACGAGTTCGCAGTTTCAGTCGCGCCCTACGTCGCCCCCCTCTGTCCTGCCGGACATCTCCCCCGCATGGGGGGAGATCAGCAGTTGGACTGCCTTCGCTTCTTTTGGAGCGTCTGAGATTGGCGAAAGCCGTCATGAGGGCCTGATCTCCCCCCATGCGGGGGAGATGTCCGGCAGGACAGAGGGGGGCGCCATGGAGCACCCACCGAACCGTAATAGTGAGGTTACGAGCGCCCTTCCAAAACCAGCCTTAGTGGCTGATCTCGCTCACCGGCTCGATCAGCTGCGGGCCGAGATGCAGATAGCGCGTGGTCTTGCGCTTGGCGGCGATGTCGGTCCAGACGAAGCCGACCTGCTCGGCGGTGAGGCCAGCGGCGGAAGCGACCGCGTCGGCAGACAGGCCGTTGTTCAGCCCGTAGAGGCATAGGTCCATCTTGTCGTAGGGCAGTGAGAAGTAGAACTCCTCCTGCGACTGCGGCAGCGAATAGGTGTCGGTGGTGGGCGGACGGCGACGCACTTCTTCCGGCACGCCGAGGTATTCGGCCAGCTGATAGACCTGCGACTTGTAGAGATGCGCGATGGGCTTGATGTCGGCCAGACCGTCGCCGCCCTTGACGAAGAAGCCCTGGTCGTATTCCAGCCGGTTCGGCGTACCGATGACGGCGAAGTTCAGCCGGTCGGCGTGATAATATTCGATCTGCTTGCGGGCGCGCTGCTTCATGTTGGTGGCGGCGACCACGCCGAGATAGGCTGACGGCGTCATGCGCACCGTTCGCTGATTACCCTCCGGATCCTGTACGACGAGCTGCGAGATGCTGAAGCCGTCGCCCGACAGCGAGTTGGCGATGACAACCTTGGAAGCCCAGCCCTCCCCGTATTCAGGAACGATCTCGCGGATCGACGCATCGCGGCGCTCATAGCAGCCGAAAGCCTTGAGCGCGGGCCCAATGTCTTCCAGCTTGGCCTCGATGCCGAAAGTGTCGGCCACGGCCTTGCCGAGGCGATGGCTCAACGGGTCGGAATCGTTTTCCGGCGTGAACACGGCAAAGACGTTCTTCGAGCCCACCGCCTTGGCGGCGAGTGCGGCGCTGACGCTGGAATCGATGCCGCCCGAAATGCCCAGCACGAAACCGCGCCGCTTGAGCTGGGTGCGCAGCAGATTGCGCATTTCGGCGGTGATGCGTTCGACTTCCGCTTCAGCGTCGATGACGAGTGTTTCGGGGGAGAAAGGCTTGGCGTGTGTGTTCATCGGGCAGGTTCCATTGTCTCCGCGGCGAGCCGGCGGCTCACCTTGCCGGTGTCTGTCTTGGGCAGTTCCTGGCGGAATTCCACCACCTTGGGAACCATGAAATCTTCGAGATATTTCGCGCAGTGCCGGATGACATCGCGTTCGGTCAGGTCAGGATCGGACCGCACCACCATTGCGCCGATGGCATGCCCCAGGACCTCGTCCGGCACACCGAAGACCACGGCTTCGGCGATACCCGGACAGGCGTGAAGGACGATCTCGACTTCCTTCGGCGCGACCTTCTCGCCGCGCGTCTTGATGATGTCGTCCTTTCGACCGAGGAAATAGAGATACCCCTCCTCGTCCATGCGGAACAGGTCGCCCGTGTAGAGCACCTTCTCCCACGGATTGGCGCCGGGGCGCAGCATCTTCCTCGTCGCTTCCTCGTTTTCCCAGTATCCCTGCATCACATGCGGGCCACGGATCACGAGTTCGCCCGGCACATTGGGCGCCACGGGCTTGCCGTCGTCGTCGACGACGAAGGCTTCCGTGTTCGGAATGGCGATGCCGACCGATCCCGGCCTGTGGTCCAGCTGCTCGGGCGGCAGGTAAGTGCAACGCTTGCATTCCGTCAGCCCGTACATCGAATAAAGCCGCGCGCCGGGAAACAGCGCTCGCAGCGCTGCGATGTGCTCGGCAGGCAACGCCGCCGCGGTATTCGTGAGATACTTTACGCTGGGCAGGAAACCCGGCTCCAGCTCGCGCATCTGCAGCATCAGTGCCGCCATGGTGGGCACCAGCGGAAACCCGGTGACCCCCTCCCGGCGGATAAGGTCGAAAATCGCGTGGGGAAAGGCGAAGGACTTTTCCAGCACCAGCGTGGCGCCCATCTTGACGGCCATCAAGAGCTGGTAGAGCCCATAGTCGAAGGCGAGCGGCAAAACACACAGGATGATGTCGTCGGCGCGGTTCTCGACATAGGTGGTGATCGATGTCGCCGCGGCCACGACGTTCCGATGCGTCATCATCACGCCCTTGGGGCGCCCGGTCGAACCGGAAGTGTAGATGAGCATCGCCAGATCGACATCGATGCCGCCATGCCCGACCGCCTCGGCATTGCCCGCAAGGGCATCGCCCGCAAGGGCATCGTCGAACGCCATCACACCGGTCGGCAAGGGTCTTGGCCCGGACGTGGCGACAATGAATCCGCTCCAGCCCGCAGCTTGCCCCGCCTCTTCGACGACACCAGCCAGACGGCCAGTGGTCAGCACCGCCGACGGCCGGCAGTTCTCGATGATGAAGCCGAGCTTGTCCGCCTTGGTCGACGGGTTGATCGGGCTGAAGGTGGCGCCCGCCTTGAGCACGGCGAAAATCGAGACCGCCGCCTCCCAGCCATTGTCCATGAACACCAGCACGCGGTCGTTGCGTGCAACGCCGTTGGCCGCGAGCGTGGCGGCAAGGCGCGACGACAAGGCGTCGAACTCGGCATAGGTCAGGCGGTGATCGCCAGCGACAAGAGCGGTCTTGCTCCCGTAGAGCCGGGCGCTCTCCGCAAGATATCGCTCGTAGCGCATGATACCGCCCCTCCCAATCCGTGCGATCAGGCGGCCGCGGCCGACTTGCTCTCGAGGAAGGCCGCAATGCGTGCGACGGAATCGAGATTGGCCGGAACGATCTCCGCATCGGCCATGGTGATGCCGTAGCGGTCTTCCACGAAGGCGACGAGTTCGAGCACGCCGGTGGAATCGATGATGTCGTTGTCGATCAGCGATGCCTCGTCGTCCAGCTTGTAGGTGGTGTCGCCGAACAGGAAGTTCTCGATGATGAAGGCCTTCACGGCCGCTTTCGTGTCGCTCATAATGTCATCCTTGGGTTGTCAGGCAGCAAGCGATTTGCGGGAGCTTTTGCCCACAAAGGCCTGAGACCAGAGTTGAGTTGAAAGAACGCCGACGAATGCGGCGTTGTCGCGGAAACCGGTGACGTTGCCGGCGCGTACCTTGTCATGCAGCTTGCGCACCGCCTTGGCGTTGAACAAGCCGGTGCCGGCCAGCGCCTCGTCGCTCAGCGCTTCGTTGACATAGGCCAGGTCGCCGGCGCCGATGAAGGATTCGCTGTCGGGCGCACGATAGGGCTGCTTGGTGCGCTTGCTGATCAATTCGGGCAAAAGGTCCTTCGTCGCCTCGCGCAATATGTGCTTTTCCACCAGCCCCTTGAGCTTCATCTCCGGCGGCAGGCGTGTGGCGAATTCGACCAGACGGTGATCGAGGAACGGGAATCGCCCTTCTATGCCATGCGCCATCGCCATGCGGTCGCCCTGGCTCGACAGGATGTAGCCCGGCAGCAGGAAGCGGCTCTCGAGATATTGCCCCTGATGCAGCGGGTGCCAGCGCGAAAACGCTTCCGGCAAGCGCTCGACCAGTTCGGCGGTGGCGTCGTAGCCGTCCAGTTCCGCCTTCAGCTCTGCCGAGAAGAACAGCTTGGCCGCCGCCGTGCTGCGGAAACGCGGCCGGTGCGAATAAAGCGGGTCGTCGAGCGGGTCGTTGTTCGCCCCAAAAAACGCCGCGAGATATTCCGCCGATTGCTGTGCAAGTCCAGGGATGTAGGGGTAGAGCTTGCGGAACAGATGTGGCCTGATCGTGGAACCGGGCTGGCGCGCGCAGAAGCGGCGGACGCGCGCTTCCTTGAAGATATCGTAGCCGGCAAACACCTCGTCGGCGCCCTCGCCGGTCAGCACCACCTTCAGCCCCTGCTCGCGCACGAGCCCCGAAAGCTTGAACAAGGGTGCCGGCGCGGTGCGGATGATCGGCCGCTCGGTGAAACGGATGACATCGGGGAACACCGCTGCGATGTCGCCGTCGCTGCAGGCGACCGCGTGATGCCGGGTGCCCAAAGCCTTCGCCATTTCCTGCTGGAAGCTGCTCTCATCATGCTCGGCACTGCCGAAGGTGACGGAGAAGGTGTGCAGCCCCTCGGCTGCCATCGGCACCGCAAGCGCCGATGTGATCGACGAGTCGAGCCCACCCGATACATAGGCTCCCACCGGCACGTCTGCCCGCATGCGGATGCGGGTGGCGTCGCTCAGAAGCGCGCGTAACTCCTCGGCGGCTTCATGCTCGTTGGTATGAAGCGGCGGCGCGCCGGCTTCGGGGAAATCGAGTTCCCAATAGGGCCTTGTCTTGAGGCCCTCGCGGTCGATCAGCATCGCCCAACCGGGTTCGAGTTCGCTGATGCCCTTGAAGGCGGTGCGCGGCGCAATCGGGGCCCAGAGCGTGAAAATCTGGTCGAGCGCCACCGTGTCGATTTCGGCTGCAACCCCGGGCACTTCCAGCAACGCCTTGACCTCGGATGCGAAGTACCAGGTGTCGGCAACCTTGGTGTAGAACAGCGGCCGAACGCCCATGCGGTCGCGGGCGATGAACATCGACCGCCGCCGCTCGTCCCAGATAGCGAAGGAAAAATCGCCGTTGAAGCGAGTGACGCAGTCCGGACCCATCTCGTCATAGAGATGCAGGATCACCTCGGTGTCGCTGCCGGTGCGGAAGTGGCGGCCCCGCGCCTTCATCTCGTCGCGCAGCTCGACATAGTTGAAGATTTCGCCGTTGAAGGCGATCCATAGCTCGCCCGTCGAATCCGACATCGGCTGCTGGCCGTCCGCGAGGCCGACGATCGAAAGCCGTGCGTGGCCGAAGCCGAAGCCCTTGCCGGAGTGATGGCCGTGCTCATCGGGACCGCGATGGGCAATCGCCGTCGTCATGCGACGCAGCAACGTCCCCGCTTCTTCCGGGGCGACGTCGTGGCCGCAGTATCCGACAAATCCGCACATTAAGTCTTAGCCCATCGAGCCGTTGTTTTCGGGATTGCTTATAATTGCCGTGCCGGAAAAAAGAGTAAACCCGCCTGACCAAATGCGCTGGAAATTCCGGCCTTTCCAACAATGGTGAATTTTGACTTAAACTGTTTCCACCTTCATTTCATCGGCAGCGTTCCGGGAAACCCGCGACCCGTCACCGCTCGATAAGGAAAAACGTCGTCGGCCCCGATGGCGTATCGTTGCTGATCTCGGCGGCGAGTTCGTCCGAGCCTTCGGCTATCGGCTTATGCACCTTGCCGTCGAGCCCGACGGGCGAAATACGCCATGGCCCCTCCATCCCCTTGAGCTGGATGTCGACAGATCCCTTGCGGATCAGCACCGGCAATGTGCCGAAATTCTCGATGATTTTCTCGTCCCTGTCCCGGAACCGCATCCCGGTGTTGCGCGCGTCGGTGGCAAAGACCAAAAGCAATTTTTTGCTTTCAGCGATAGAAGCAGCGTCGTCCAGCACGGAGACAGCCACCATGGCGTTGCCGTCTGCCTGGGCGATGGTCAGCGCCCCTAGCTCTAGGGGATCGCGCAGCGTGGAGAAGGCAGCGCCTTCCGTCAGCGCCGTGGAAAGCCGCAACTGCCCTGCCCGCTCGTCGAGCAGGATTTCGCCCGTAGCGCTCTCGAAGCGCCCGGCTTCCGCATCCGTGCCGTTCTGCGCCGTCACCACGCCCGTCTCGCGCAGCGCGTTGAAAACAGCGCCGAAGCTGTTGCTCTGCCGAGGTTGGCCGACGAAGATCTTGCCATCCATCTTGGCCTGCGCCTGCAGGCCGATGCCGGTCACCAAGGCCAGCGCGGTCAGGTTTTCCGGCTCGCGCGCCTGAGCATCCTCGGTCAGGTCTTCCGTACCGCTCACCGCGAACGGAATCTGCATGCTCGCCGTCTTCACGTCGCCGCGCCGATAGGTCAGCGCGGCAATCGTCTCCGAAGCACGCGCGATCGGGTCGAGCGCAATCGCATAAGGCAGCATCTGCCGCTTGTGCGGAAACGGCTCGCCATAGGCCAGCACGATGGGACCATGACCGTGCCTGCACAACACGTCCCAGCCCTGAAGGGCCGCGTAAGACGGCATCACCAGCCCGGCCTCGTAGCGGTACCGGCTCCAGAACAGATGATCGTATTCGGTGACGATGAAGGGCCGGCCGATCCAGCGCGCGGCGGCGATCATTCGCATATAGTTGGCGCCGTCTGCGATGGAGCTGGCCTGCTCCAGCTTCGCGCCCGGCATATAGCTGCCGACCCAGTCCTGATAGGTGTTCATGGTCACCGCCTGCAGGTTCTGGCGGCTCAGCCCGGTCTGAATGGTGGGCCAGTTGTTGTAGGTGCTGATCTCCCCGCGATAGCCGAGACCGCGCAGGAAGCTGCTCATCTCCTCGGCGGTTTTCGTTTCGACCTCGACGAAGAAGGCCTGCAGGTCCCGAATGCGCGGGCTGTCATTGTAGCGGTCGGGCGGCAACTCCACCGAGCCGTTCTCGATGCGCTCGCCGCTCTTCAGATCGGGCCATGCCTCGGCCAGAGCCCGGGTCGTCTGGTATTTGCCTTTCAGCCAGGCGTTGAAAGGCGCGCGCAGCGCCTCGTCATAATGCGGGTGGCCGCGCTCGCGCACGATGCTGTCGAACTCGATGCCGTTCTCGTTGGCCAGCACCACCAGTGCCAGCGCCTCATCTTCGATGACGCGCTTTTTCGTATAGGGATTGACCGAGCCGAGGATTCTTTCCTGCAGCATCTTCCAATGCTCGAAGGTCGCCGGATCGAGATGCAGCTTCAGCTTGATGTCGCTCGACGGATCCCAGCGATCCTCATAGCCGCCATAGGCGCCGCGCCAGGACGAAAGCCCGTCCATGATCCAGTAGATGCCGTTCCTCTTCAACGCCGCCAGAAGATAGTGGAAACGGTCGAGCACCTCTGGATCGAAATCGAAGTCGCGCGCACGGTCTGCCATCAGCGCGGCATCCGCGAAATGGAAACGCGCAATGTTGTAGCCATGCATGGCGAGCTGCTTGGCATAACGGTCGGCCGTGTCATGATCGGGAAACCCGCCCGACGCCGGGCTCCAGGCCAGCGACGCGCACAACAGGCGCTCCGGCTTGTCGGGCGTCGCCTGGAAGGACAGCCGCCCATCCGGCGTCGTTACGATGCTGCCGGTCTCCGCGATGGATGGATTTGGTAGAAAAGCCGAGAAATCCAGCGGGCTTCCCGGCGCAACCTCCAGCGATACCTCGCGCACCGGCAACCATTCCTGCGCCCCGGCGATGCCGGGCAGAAGCGACAGAAGGAGGGCGGCGGTTGCGGCGGCCTTCACTGTTTCTGCCCCATCATCTCGCTCTCGATCCAGTCATCCGGCTTGCGGCGGCTCTTGAAGAAGCCCAGCGGCAGGGCGGCGGCATGGAACAGCCACGCCACCACGGTGTAGAGGCCGAGCTGGAAGCTGCCCTTGCGCCAGCTCATCAGCGCCACGATAGAAGCTGCTAGCGCCACCACAAGCCCAAGAGCGGCCAGCTTACCGGGCATGAAGATCAAAAGGCCAAGCGACAGCAGAATCCAGGCATAGACGAGCACCCACAGCTTCAGTTCGGGCAGATCCTTCACCACTTGGCTGAAGTAGGGTTTGCCGAAGGATGCGCGCAACACCTCGCCCGAGCCGCGCAGATATTTGCTCTTCCAGCGGCGCACCAACAGCTTGTAGGAGTTCATCGTATGGCCGAAATGCTGCACGAAGCGCCGGTCCAGCCGATACAGCTCCCAGCCGGCGGCGCGCAGCCTGGCGCCCAGCTCGAACTCTTCATGGCCATGCAGATTGCGGTCCGACAGATAGCCGACGCTCTGGATCGCCGCGCGGCGATAAAGCCCCCCGCCATTCATCCGGTCGATGCGCCCGGCGCGCAGTTCCGGCGCGTTGCGCTGGACGCGGCGGGTGAATTCGAGATTGCTGACCAGCATCTCCTCGATGTGGCCCGTCACGCCGCCGGCCTTTGGATTGGCCTCAAGATAGGCCAGCGCCTCCGACAGAAAGGTCGGATCGAGGATCATGTCGCCGTCGAGCAGGCACACGGCCTCGAAGGTGGAATACTGAAAGCCCAGTTGCGGGCCGATGCCGCAGCTTGCCTGGGCGGGCGCGCGAATCTGCGCGACGATGACGGGATAGCCGGAAGCGATCTCGATTGTCCTGTCGGTCGAGCCGCTGTCGGCAACGATCACCTCGCCCTTGCCGTTGGGCAGGCCCGCAAGCGCGCTCTCGATGGTCGCGGCGATCCGCTTCTCTTCATTCAGCGTCTTGATGATGATCGATACCGACATCGCGCCTTCCTCCCTCTTTCTCGACCTGGCTGCCCGATACCGGCTTTCGCATCTTTTCTACGACGTTGCAGCAGAACCAGCCGATCGTCGCGCCGACCATGCCACCGGCAGCCTTGACCAGCATATCCATCATGCGCGGATGACGCTCAGGCGACAGTCCTTGCAGCACTTCGAAGCCTGCGGCGGCGGCGATCAGAATGGCGAAAACCTGCAAAAGCCGGTGCGGATAAGCGAATGCGAACAGGAAACCGATCAGCGCGAACGCACCGGCGCGTTCGAAATGAACCGGCATTCCGCTCTGCGGCCGGTCGGCAATCGGCGATATGGTGACCGCCAGCACAAACAGCAGGAGCAGCCAGGCTGCGACCATCGCCGCCCGTCTCATGCCTTCTGCCCGTCACCGCTCTCGGCCAGCACCCCCGCCGGCCGGCCGCTCAACAGTGCGCGATACAAGGCAGCGGTCCTGTCGGCCACGACAGACCAGCCATAGTCGCGCTTCACCCGCTCGATCTGGCGTTCTGCATCCTCTTCCGAGAACGGCACGGCCAGCTTGCGCTGCAGCGCCTCCGCCAGCGCCTCGATATCGCCGAGCGGAAAATAGTCGCCTTCCGGCAGCTTCAGTTCCTTGTTGGCGACGATGTCGCTCGCCAGCACCGGAAGTCCGTTGCCCAGCGCCTCGAGCAGCGCAATGGGCATGCCTTCGTGGCTGGAAGGCAGCACGAACAGCGCCGCATTGGCAAACAGTTGCGCCAGCGCCTCGCCGGACTGGAAGCCGGTGGCGACCACACCGGGCGTAGCCGCCGCGCGCGCCATGACCTCTTTCTCATAGGCATCGGGATGCTCCGAGCCGCCGACGATGGCGAGCTTGAAGCCGCCCTTCTCGGCCATCGCGGCATAGCCTGCGATAAGGTCGAGCTGTCGCTTTTCGGGCACCAGGCGCGCAGCGAGCATGATGTAGCGCCGCTTTTCCAGCCCGAAACGGTCTATTGTGTCGGTGCGTGTCGGCCTGAACCCCACGGTCACGCCGTTGGGCAGGAAATGCACCGGCACGTTGAAGCGCTGCTGCATGGTGCGCGCGATCTCCGCCGACACCGCAATGCGCAGTTGGGAAAACCGCATGCCGCCGCTCTCGCCTGCCCGCAGGATCGCCTTGGCGAAGTTCGACCATTTGTCGCGGTCGTAGTCGTAGCCGTGATGCGTCACCGTGACCTTCAGCCCGAACAGCCGCGCCAGCGGCGTCAGCAGCGCGGGACCGACGGCATGGATGTGCAGGATGTCGGGCCGCTTCCAGGCGGCATAGAGCACGCCGAGCCCGGTATGCAGGATCGTCTCGGTGTTCTTGCGTTTCGGCGCCCAGAGCGGTTTGACCGTCACGCCACGCCAGGTCGAAACCTCCTTTTGCGGCAGATAAGGTGCGCGGCCGAGCACTTCGACGTCGAAGCCATGCTCGACGAGAAGCGGCGCCAGCGCCTCGACATGGCGCTCGATGCCGCCCTGCACGTCGGGAATACCGCGCAGGCCGAGCATCATCACCTTGGGTCTCGCCGTCTTTGCGGTGGCGCTCATGTCTGCTCCACTCCAAGGCTGCGATAAAGATCGAGCGTCCGGCTGCGATAGGCCTCGGCGGAAAAGTTCTCTGCGACCATCTCTCGCCCCTTGGCACCCAGTCGCGCTCGCCCCGCCGCGCCAAGCGATGCCATCCGGCTCAGCGCCGAGGCAAGGTCGTCGGCATCGCCGCTGCGCGCGGTGAAGCCTGTTTCGCCTTCCACGATCATTTCGGGAATGCCGCCGATCGCCGCACCGATGACCGGCGTGCCCATGGCATAGGCCTCCAGAACGCTGATCGGCGCGTTCTCATACCATTCGGACGGCAGCACCAGCGCGCTCGCCTGGCCGATCAGCCTGTGCAACGCCTCGCCCGACACATAGCCGGCAAAGGTCACGTCGGCGCCAAGCTCCGCAACGAGAGCCTTCAGCATCGCCTCGTCCGGTCCCGTGCCGGCAATCACCAGCCTCTGGCCGGCTTTCGCCGCAGCCCGGATCAGCGTGGCAATGCCCTTTTCCGGCGCAAGACGTCCGGCAAATAGGAAATAGCCGCCATCGTCCCAGTCCGAGGACAAATGGCTGACGTCGATGAAATTCGGAATGTAGGCCATCTTCTCGCGCGGCCATCCCCACTCCACCAGCTTCTCGATATAGAAGCGGCTGGGCACGACGAGGCGATCGACCTTGTGGCGATAGAGCCCCAGCCCGCGATGCACCATGGTCTCGGCGAACACCACCGCGCTCAACGACAGGGAGTCCTTGATGCAGCGGTAGCGGGCGACATTGTAGATACGTCCCCCTTTGCACGCCTCGCAGATATGGCCGTCGCGCAGCATCTTGTACGCCGGACAGGCGAGCTTCAGGTCATGCACCGTCATCACGACAGGCACCTTCGCCGCCTGCAATGTCGAAAAGATCGACGGCGAGATATGGTGATAGACATTGTGCGCATGCGCGATGTCGGGTCGGGCCTTCTCCATCAACCGCTGGAGGTTTCGCTGCGCCTCGAAGGAATAGATTACTTGCGTCGCCTGCTTGGCCTTGGTGAGAAGACCGCTTTCCCGACCGTATTCGATCTCCGAAACGAAATAATCCGACCATGGCGACGGCAGATTGTGCTCGTGCTGCATGGCGAACGGCATCACCTCCCAGCCGATCTCCTCGAACAGCTTCATATGGTCGAAGAACACCGCTTCCGCGCCGCCGCGGCGGTAGAAGTAGTTGTTGACGGCGAGGAGACGCGGGTGCGGTTTTGCCGTCATGCCGCCTCTGCCTTGCCTTCCAGCCGGTCTAGCGCAGCACAAACGGGAAGGATCTGGCAACCCTTGGCAACCGCATGGCTGACCAGACGCTCCAGCGTCTCGGGCTTGCAGCCATAAGGCGTCGGAAAATCGGCAATGTCATGGGTGAAGAAGATCAACCAGCCCGGCGTCTGCGCGACGTCGTCGATCCAGCGGGTCAGCGAACGCGCGTGATCCTCCGGCTGACGAATCTCCACCGCCTGCAGCGCGATGGGATCCATCGCATTGCGGTTGATGCCTTCATTGGCCGCGCGGCAGCTGCGAAAACGACGGCGCAGCATGGCGCGCGCCAAAGGCGACATCGCATTATAGGGAAAGGCAAAATTCTCGGCCCTGTCCACAATCTGCTCGCGCGCCAGCATCGCTCCGTTCTTCTCGATGTCGCGCCTTAAGCCACCGGGCGACAGCTTCCACGCCTTTCGGTGGGCATAGGTGTGGCAGCCGATCTCATGCCCGCGCCGGGCCAGTTCCCGAGCCCCCTCGGCATCGATGATGTTGCGGTACGTTTCCTTGGTACCCATCAGGCTGCCGGAAAGGTAGAAGGTTCCCAGCGCGCCGTAGCGCTCCAGTATGGCGGCACCGTTGGTCAGCGCCGTATCGGGAACGTCGTCGAAGGTGAAGCTGACGATCGGCACATCCGTGGCAATCGCCTGAGATTTGCGCACGGTGCTCCAGCTGTATTTGTTGATGACGCGCGACGCCAGGGTGTCGAGCCTGTCCGTAAAACCACTCATGTCGCCGTCGCCCTGCCTGCCGCCTCCCGGCCGACAAGCGTTGCCGTCGACTGGAAGCGAAACCCGTATAACCCCACCACGAAGGTAAACCACAAGACGTTACCACCTTCATAAAATAAACTCTCAAGTCCTGCATGAAACAGACCGTAGAGCCATACACGAAGGAAAAATCTCGTGAGGTTTGGACTCGCCTGCTTTGCATCTATCCTCGAAATGTCGCGAAGCGGCATGAAGATGATCCAGAAGATCGTCAGCACCAGGCCGGGTATTCCGGTGGCGAGCAGGATATCGACAAACGAATTGTGGCCGTTCGCGGCCGCGACGGCCCAGGTCTCGACCTGCCCGCCGCTGTAGAGCAGTTCTTCGGTCTGCCAGAACGACCGGAATCCGTAGCCGGTGAATGGATGCTCGGCGATGGCGGCGAACGCGAAGCGCCAGACATCGGCCCGGTTGGTGAAGGTCGCATCGATACCCAGGCTGGCGACGAACTCACCGAAGGGCCGGTAGACGCTCGACCCGACGGCGAAAAGATTGAAAGCCGCGACCCCGCCCACCACCACTGGTATCCGCAGGACCGGAAAACGCTCGACGATAAAGGCAAGCACGAGAATCAGCGGCAGCATCGCCGTCGAGGTCTTGCCGCCGGTCTGCATCAGGAAGAAGGCCGCCAGGGCGAAGATCACCGCGCCAATGATCCGCGACCAGGCCCTCATGACGAACAGGCCAAAGAAGGACATCAGCACCATCGCCGCGGCAGCGCTGTTCTTGTGGGGGAAATGCCCGCGCCACAGACCGACATTCATCGGCTCGCGCAGCTCGGCTGCCTGGTGGATCGAGAACTGCGGCAGCATGAAGATGCCGTAATAAGACAATCCCAGCGCGGCCAGGCTGCCGATGGCCAGCATCTTGGCGAAGTGCTTTTCCGACGCCGGCAGCATGAGATAGATGCTGGCGTTGACGATCATCATAACAGCCAGGATCACCGATTTGATGCTGTTGCTGGAATGCGCCGACATCACCGAGACGAACAGGAACCAGAGGAAGATCGTTGCCAGCAAGATCCGCGGCTGCAGGATCATCCGCCGCATCGGATGCATGACGCCATAGACCAGCATGCAGCCGAACAGCAGCAGAAACACGATCTGGTTGAGGCGGTTGGAGTTGCCGGCCGACGGGTCGAGCACCGCCTCGCCGGTCAGGTCGTAGAATGGCGTCAGCGAAATCCAGGAAAACAAAAACAGCGCCATGAACAGCACTGTGCCGATCGCCTTCCTGTCGACGATCGGCGCGGAACTCGATCCTGCCGCAGCACTCTCCATTGCAGCGCTCCGTCAGCGCGCCGGAACAGGTTCCGGAGTGCGCATAAATCTCATGAAGCCGAACAACAAGGCCAACCCCACTCCGAGCGCAATGCCGACAAAAGCGCCCGCGGCAAGCAGGATAACCGTACGCGGCGGCCAGCTGCGGGCCTGCGGCGGAACCGCCTTGGAGATGACCTGAATGTTGGACGTATCGAGCTGCTGACGCTCCGTTACCTGCTGTGCGCGTGTCAGATAAGTCTCGTAAAGGGCTGCGCTGGCCCGGGCTTCGCGCTCCAGCGCGCGCAGCCGCACCTGCGCCTCGTTGTCCGAGAACACATTCGACTTTTCCGTTTCCGCGCGCGCCCGCAGCGCATCGAGCGTCGAACGCGCCTGGTCCATGTCGGCCTTCGCATTGCCGAGAATGCGGCGCGCCTCGTCGGTGATGGACTGCTGGACGATGCCCAGTTGCGACCGCATCGAAACCAGTCGAGGATGGCGCGCACCCAGGTTCATCGACAGCGAAGCGACCTGCTGCTGCAGGGTGCTGTATTCGGCGCGCATGCTCGTCAGCGCTGGCGACTGCAACGTCGCAGCGCTCACCACATCGCCCTGCTGCACAGCGGCCCGAACCTCGTTGTAGTGGGTTTCGGCCTGGATCAGCCGCTGCTGCGCGTCCAGCACCTGGATGTTCAGCTCGGTCGCAAGGCGCGTGCTCAGGAGATCGCCGCCGCTCGTGCCTTGCAGGCCGTGCTCGCGTCGGAAGGTTTCGACACGATCCTCCGCATCGCGCACATTGGTGCGCAGCTCGTCGAGACGATCGTTCAGGCTGGTGGCGACGCGGGCGGCACTTTCGGCAGACGACTGGAACACTTGCTGCTGGAAGGCTTCGACGATGGCATCGGAAATGCGCACGGCTTTGGCCGGATCCTCGCTCCAGACCTCCAGTGAGACGACGAAGGATCGTTCCTCGCGCCGGGCCGTGATGCGCTCGTTCAGCGCCCGCAGGGCGGCGAGTTCGTTATCGGTGACCGGCTCGGGCTCGATGCCGAAATAGGACATCAGCGGCGCCCAAGGACCGGGGCCGACGAATTCCTTGTCCTGCGTCAGGTTCAGCCTTTCGATGACCCTGGTCATGACATTGCGAGAGGTCAGCACGCGAAGCTTGCTCTCGACCTCCAGCAACTGCGTGTCGCGCTGCGGATTGCTGGCGAAAACGTCGTTCTGCACCACCTGAAGGCTGGTGGGATCGATGACCAGATCGGTGTAGACCGTATAGCGCGGCGGCGCGAACTTGGCATAGGCATAGGCGCCGCCGATACACAGGATGGACAGCAACACGATCCAGGCGAGGCCACGCTTGACCCACTGGAGAACGTCGAAGACACCGATCGCAGCTATGCGGTCCATGAAAGCGCTGTCGGCGGTCACGACCGGGGCCGTTGGTTCCGGCGCTACGGGCTCGGATTCCCCTCCCGGCTGCGCCTTGGGCGAGATGACGCGCGGCTGGGTATAGCTTGCGACCTGTGGCTCTTCATGCCCGGCCAGATCCAGCAACGATCCGCCACCGGCGCTGGGGGCTATCGCTTTGGCGCTGCCCGCCTGCCGTTCCCGGATTTCCGATGGCTTGTACATTGCGTTTTCCCCTGAACCCCGGGACCACCTGCAGTTGATCAATGGCAATTTGATGAACTGCTACACTTTTGGGATGAATCTTCCCTTAAGGCAAAAAGTAGTTTCGGCATAAGCCTTTCGAGCTAGAACTCCTAGAACTCCGTCAACAACCGGCTCCAGCTTTCCGAGGCCAAGCCTCCCAGATATATGTCGTTGCGCTGGATCGCATCCTGGATTTCCGCATTCGGGGATTTCACGCAGAAAAACCCGCCATATTTCAAGGTTAGCCGGCGCTGCCGCAAAATAGCGTTCAGGAAGAAGGGCTGCGCCATGCCGCGAGCGGCGCTGTAGCCTTCGGCATCGAGATGGGCGAACATCGCCGCGACCACATCCTGCTCACGCTTTGCGACCGTCAGCACGTTCAGCACCAGCGCGGTTTCCCCCGGCTTGCCGAAATAGAGGACGCAACCGACAACCCTCTCGTTTCCGTCGCGAACCTCGACCAGCTTCAAAACACCGCGCGCGGTGTTCATCGCCGCCACGCGCATCAGCCAGTCGAGCTCATCCATATCCCAGGCCGGACGCAGCGCGAAACGCTCGGTCATCGGTCGGGCATGGGCGTAAAATCGATCCAGCTCGACGGGGACGACGTGAATGCCGGGCGGCGGCGCCGAGCGATAGGATGGCAAGGACCGCCGCGCCAGAATATCGAAAGGCGACAGGCCGGACCGGATCAGGCCATGACCGAACACAGGCCTGCGCCGCGCGGCCCTGAGAGCAAGCGCGTTGAACGGGCGAAAGTCGCGACGCCATTCCAGGCTGTGGATGGGCAGCACGTCGCCGCCGCCGGCGGTCCAGTGATCGGCGCTGACCGGCGAGGCGTTGTCGGTGAAGAAGAACGGCGAAGTGCTGGTTGCGAGGTTGCGCGACAGCCGCGCTGCCCCCACGACACCGCTCTTGCGACCGTTCGACATGAAGGCGCACAAGAGCCGTCCGGTCAGGGGGCGGTCGCCGATGACGAACCGCATCGGGATGGACAAAAGGGCGCTGTCGATACCGCCGGCGCTTTCATGCACGAGGCTGCCCTGCTGCGGCGAATAGCTCGGACTGCCGAAGAACAGCGTCTCGAAATAGCGTGTGAAGCTCTCCGAGGCCGGTCGGTCATTCCCGCGAAAAGCGATGTTGAACAACCGCCCGACCGCGCCGATGTCGCTTATTTCCATTGTGCGGATGCGATTGGCTGGGGCCACGCGCTTGTCGCGCGAGCCGCCTGGATCGCCGTCTCTCTCACTCTCTGGCGTTGGCCCAACCACTCGTGCAACCATCAGGCTCCCTTGCCCTGCTCAACCGGCGCATCGACCACGGGTTCCTGCGATTGAGACCGGCTCGACCTGGCCAGCCGCAGCAAGACGGCCCAGCTTATGCCCACCATCATGAATTCGATCACGTAAAAGGAAATGAACGTGCCCGTCGGCGGGGCGTACCATGTAGCCCAGGCGGTCAAGGCAGCACCCACGAGGCTTCCGCCGCCCATCACCGTTGCCCGCACCGCGTGATGGCCCGCGGCGCCCAACGCCTCGACGGCAATCGCCCACATCGCCATCGGCACCACCACCCAGCACAGGATCCGCACGAAATCGACCATCGACACGTATTCGTGGCCGAACAGCAGCGGCAGCAGCGGCGCGCAGATGAACACCGTGATCGCAGTCGCGGCACTGATACTGACTGCCGCGATCGCGACTTTCCTCACCAGCCCCATCGCGGCATGCAAACCGTTCATCGAGGCACGCGCCGACCCCGGATAGATCAGTCGGTTCATCGCCTCGACCGACAGATAGCTGCTTTCCAGAATACGCCGGGCGACGCTGTAGCTGCCGACGATCTCAGGCGCCGTGACCAGTCCCAGGATCAGAAGGTCGGCGTTCTGGCGCACCGCACGGATGATGAACGGAATGCTGAAATAGAGCCCCTGCTTGATCTCCTCGCCGACGATGCCGTATTTTGGACGGCCGAGATTTCGCAAGGAATAAACGCAGCCCGCAGCCACGATGACGTGGCAGAGAAACTGCCAGACGACCCATTCGGCAATGGTGTTCACGCCAAACACCAGGCACGCAAGTGCTGCGGCGGCGGTGCGCGCCAGGCCGAAGCTCAACACGACCTTGTTGGCCGAGCGGAAATCGCTGTGGCCGAGAAAAATCTGCTCCGTCAGCAGGATGCCGCGAACCAGCGGGATATTGGTCAGGAGCAGAAGCAGCGTCGCTCCGACATTGATCGCCATATCCGGAGACAGCGGATAGAAATAAGGCAGTACGACCAACCCGATCGCCACGAGCACGACGGAACTCGCCACGGTCAGGATGATGTTGTGGCCCAGCATGATGGGATATATCGACTTGTCGCGGGCGACCCTCCGGACAAGGCATTCCGTAGCGCCCAAGCCGCAAAGATGGATAGCGATGGCGGTGACGGCGGTCACGGCAACATAGAGACCAAATTCCTCGACGCCGAGAAACCGCGCCAGGATGGCAAAGGTGATGAGTTGCGCGGCCGAGGCAACGATAAGGCTGCCGCCGGATGCCATGTAGGACATGGCCATCGGCAGCAATCGCCTTAATTGACCGACTGCGTGCTTTTCTGTCATCTGCCTCGGTTGGTCTCTAGGACGGAGTCACTATTGGGTCGTAGCCGGTGATACAGGCTGGAAGTGTTCCAGCAGTTAACAGTATAAACGCTGCGCACATTTCAACATCCGTTTACCTCGACCCGTTATGGAAGCTCTACCTTGTTAGGGGATCGTTCGAGAATGGCCAAGGGCACGCAAGACGAACCATCGACCGGATTGCACCACTTCATGGGTCTGGAGCTGGAACTGGGGCCGGATGTGCTCGTACCGCGAGAGGAAACCGAAATTCTCGGCAAGACTGCCTTAGGGCTGTTGCCTGACGGCCAGCCAGCCACGGTCATAGACATGTGCTGCGGCTCCGGCAACCTCGCGCTTGCAGTTGCAAGCAACAAGGCGAGCGCAAGCGTCTGGGGCGCGGACCTCACGGATTCCACCGTCGCCACCGCCCGACGCAATGTCGAGCGCCTTCGCCTCGGCGACCGCGTGACCATCCTGCAAGGCGACCTTTTCGGCGCGTTGGACGGCAAGGGGCTGGAAGGCCAGGTCGATCTGATCGTCTGCAACCCGCCCTACATCTCCACCGGTCGACTTGAGACGGAAAGCGCGCATCTGCTGGAGAGCGAACCGCGCGAGGCTTTCGACGGCGGACCCTACGGCATTTCGATTCACCAGCGGCTGGTCCGGGACGCGGTTGCGTTCCTGAAACCGGGTGGCTGGCTCGCCTTCGAGTTCGGCGTCGGGCAGGAGCGGCAGGCCGCTTCGCTGGTCACCCGCGCAAAGGCTTATGAGCCTGTCGAGTTCGTTCATGACGACGAGGGGCGGCCCCGCGTGGCCAAGGTCCGGAAACTTCCATGAGCGAGACGCGGCCGCTCAGACCAGACGACATCGAAGCCGTCGCCGGCCTGTTTCAGCGCGTCTTCCGCGATCGCGGCACCCCGCCCCCGGCCTCGCTGGCTGCCTATCTGAAAAATCTCTACATCGATGCGCCGGGCAACGACCCGGAGATACCGTCGCTGGTCTATGTCGGCGATGACGGCTTAATCTCCGGTTTTGTCGGCGGCAACGCTCTGCCGATGACGTTCAACGGCACGAAGCTGCGGGCCGGAGTCTGCGGCTCGCTGATGGTCGACGGCCACGAGACCGACCCGCTCGCAGGCGCCCGGCTTCTCAAGGCTTTCGTGTCGGGGCCGCAGGACATTTCGTTCAGCGAAACCGCCAGCGAAACCTCGGTGGCGATGTTCACCCGCCTGCGCGGCGTGGTGATGACCAATTACAGCCTCGACTGGCTGCGCATCATCCGGCCCGGCGCGTTCGCGCTCCAGGTCGGCTCAGAACGCATCCGCCCCTTGCGCATGTTTTCGCCCGTCGTCCAGCGCGCCGACCGCATGCTGCTCGGCCGCATGGGCGCCGACGAGTTGCGCTGGTCGGGCATTCCATCGGCACGCACCCCGCGCGGAGGCTTCTCGGTCGCGGAGATCGATACCCAGGCTTTCATTCCGCTTATGGACAAATTCACCGCCCATTTCGCCGTCAGGCCGGATTGGGCGCCGGGCCAGCTGGAGCACATTCTTTCCGACGCCGCTCGCAAGAGCGACTACGGCCCGATGACGCTCGCGCAGGTCACGGCCCGCACCGGCACGCCGGTCGGCGCCTTCGTCTATCATTTCAAGCCGGGCGGCATCGCCAGAGTGCTGCAGATTCTCGCCATGCCGGGACAAGAGGGCAGCGTCATCGACGCACTCATCGACCACGCGGCGGCGGCCGGCGCCTCGGCGCTGCGCGGACGCACCCAGCCTGCCCTGATGGACGCCATGCTGGGGCGGCGCATCTCGTTCACCCACCTCGCCTCCTCCGTCATCCGCGCCAAGGACCCGGCAATCGTCGCCGCGTTCCGAGAGGGCAAGGGCTTCTTCAACGGGCTGGCGGGCGAGCACTGGAGCCGCCTGATCGGCGACCGCTTCGACTGAACCGGCGGGTTTGGCCCGAGCCGCAAGCGCCTCTATAGTACAGCCACTGCCGCTGAATTCAGGATGGACACGTGACGACTGCGAAACGACGCATCTGGTGGGGCGATTTTCCGGCATCGGCTTTTTCTGGCCTCGACCCGGAAAAGACCATCGCCATTCTGCCCGTCGCCGCCATCGAGCAGCACGGCCCGCATCTTCCTGTGTCGACCGACACCGCCATCATGGAAGGCATGCTGGCCGAGTTGTTTCCCCTGCTGCCCGACGACCTCGACGTCCGTTTCCTGCCGATCCAGGCCATAGGCAAGTCGAACGAACACGTGGAAGTGCCTGGCACTCTTACGCTTTCGGCGTCCACGCTGATCGATGCCTGGACCGAGATCGGCACATCCATCGCCCGCGCCGGCATCCGCAAATTCGTCATCGTCAATTCGCATGGCGGCAATGAAGAGGTGATGGGCATCGTCACCCGCGAGTTGCGCGCGCGCTTTCGCATGCTGGCCGTGAAGACGAGCTGGGAGCGGTTCGGCCGCCCCGAAGGGCTCTTCCCCGAAATCGAAATGAAGCAAGGCATCCATGGCGGCGACGTCGAAACATCGCTGATGCTGCATTTCCGGCCTGACTTGGTAGACATGGCGAAAGCCGAAAACTTCGCCTCCAGCTATAACAGCGCCGAAAAGACCTTCGACTTGCTCCGCCCCACCGGCCCGCACGCCTTTGCCTGGCTGTCGGCCGACCTCAACCCGGCCGGCGTCGTCGGCAATGCTTCCGTCGCCACCGTCGAAAAAGGCCGGCTGACCGCCCGCCATCAGGCCGAAGGCTTCGTGACGCTGCTGCGCGATATCCGCAAGGCGCGGCTGGATGAGTGGATAGCGAGGGAGGTAGCGAGTAGCGAGTAGTGAGTAGCGAGTTTTACTCAGCCTCCCGCTACCGCAAGTCAAAAACCCCTATTCGCTATTGGCTATTCCCTACTCGCTTCTTCCAACCCTCAAAATACCTCAGCAGTTCCCCGTCGTTCGCGCTGCGTTCAACGCTTTCGAACTCCACCGAAGGCACCCGATCCGGGGCGGCGAGAAGGGCCGCGCCGATGCTGGTGCCGGTCGCGCTGCCGCCGCTGGTCAGCACCGGCCGCCCGGTCGCAACCGCCAGCATCCGCTTGTAGACGTCGTTTTTCGCAAACGGTCCCTCGACGATAGCCGGGCCGGTCGCACCCGTAAGCTCGAGGCATGTCGCCGTCATCATCGCCAGATAGAGCGAAACGGCTGCGAAGCGCTCGGCGCCTGACAGCGTGCGTTCGTCGCCAACCCAGCCGCCCTGACGGTCCGGAAACGGCCCTGAACCCGGATGCAGCGACGGCAGCAGCATGATCCCTCGCGCCAGCACCGCGTCGATATCGTCCTGTTCACACCGGTCGACGCCGTCGACAAGGCTCGAGAACTCGCGCCCGCCCATGAAGCGCGATGACGCCACCGGCTCGCCCAGCGCGTTGACGTTGATCAGGCAATCGCGGTCCAGATCGAGCCTGTCCGCCGCCCCGCCCACCGTCAGGGTGATCACCCAGGTTCCCGTCGACACCACGGAGAACGGCGCTGTCTGCTGCAGCAGATGCGGATAGAGCGATGCGTTGGAATCGTGAATGCCGCAAAAAACCTGCATATCAGGCGCAAGGCCGAGTTCCGCCGCCAGGTCCGGCAAGACAGCGCCCAGCCGGTCGCCGGCCTTGTGGACAGGAGCCATCAGCGGCTCCCAGTCCATGCGGTCCACCAGGCTCGACCACCTGCCCGACCCCGGCTGCCAGAGATCGGTATGGCAGCCCAGCGAGGTAACCTCCGTCGTCGCAATCCCCGTCAGCCTGCAGGCCCAATATTGCGCATAGGTGACGATGGTCGCAACCTCGGCAAAGGCTTCGGGAAACCGCTTGGCCTGCCAGAACAGTTGTGCCGCGAGATTGAGCCCCATCGGCAGGCGGGGCGTGCCGGTCTCCGCAAAGGGCGGGCGCACTGCGTCATACTCGACCGTCAGCTCGTCCGGGCCGGTGTGCTCGTAGTCCAGCACCGGCATCGCCAGCGAACCGTCCGCCTTCAGCAGCGCGGCCGTCGCGCCGTGCGTCGTCACCGAAATCGCCTGCACCGGCGTCTGAGCGTTCAGCTCGGCAAGGCTCTGTTTGATGAAACTCCAAAGCCTGTCGCAGTCGAAATGCGGATAGAGCCCGTCCGTCAGAACCGCGTTCGGCATGCGCCGCACGGCCACTTCCGACAGCGTGTCCATGTCGACGAGCGCCAGCTTGGCGTTGGTCTTGCCGATATCGACGACGGCGACGTACCTGACTGTCATGGGGCGTCCGTGCCGTTCAGGCCATGTGGAACAAGGTCTGCAGCGGCACCGCCACGGGCTCGTTGTCCGGCTTCGTGGCCATCAGGTCGGCCATATGAGCCCACCAGCGCTGCATCACCGGATGCTCCGGCAGCGCATCCATGCCATGGTCCCTGCGCCGCCACAGCACGCCGAACAGGATGTTGGTCTCCTCGTCCAGATGGATGGAGTAATCCCACACCCCGGCCTCCTTCAGAAGGGTCACCAACTCGGGAAAAATCTCGTCGTGGCGCTTCTTGTACTCGGCCTTCATGCCGGGGTTGAGCGTCATCTTGAAGGCATATTTCTCGGCGTTCACGCGATCCGCCTCCGGCTTAAGCGCTTCCACAGGATCGGCAGCGCGATGACGAGGATGAGCAGCAGGCCGATGAAGATCGACATGACGATGCCAGGCACGTTGAGCAGGCCGAGCCCGAAGGTGACCATGCCCATGATCAGCGCCGCCAGAACCACGCCCAATATGCTGCCCGCGCCGCCAAGGATGCTGACGCCGCCCAGCACCACCATGGTGATGACTTCCAGTTCATAGCCTTGCGCGATGGACGGCCGCGTCGAACCCAATCGAGAGGTGATCAGCACCGAGGCGATGCCGGCCATCAGCCCGGTCAGGCAGAACAGGATGAACTTGGTCCGCGCCACCCGCACGCCGGTGAAATGCGAGGCAATCGGATTGTTGCCGATGGAAAAGACCCGGCGGCCGAAGCTCGTCTTGTGCAGCACGAAACCGTAAATCACGGCCGCGACCAGAAACAGCACAAGCTCGAACGAGATCACCCACCAGACATAACCCTGCCCGAAGAAAGCGAAGGAGGCGGGATAGCTGTTATAGGCCTGGTCGCCGAGGATGATGAAGGCGATGCCCCGGAACAGGCTCATCGTGCCGATCGTCACGACGATCGACGGCAGGCCCAGGCCTGTCACCAGGAAACCGTTGAACGCGCCGCAGGCAATGCCGACACCCACGCCGATCAGCACCAGCCCGGGCGTGCCGACACCGGCAACCGCCGCCATTCCCATCAGCGTGGAAGCGAGCGCGATGATCGCCGCCACCGAGAGGTCGATCTCGCCCGAGATGATCAGCAGCGCCATGGCGAGCGCAATCAGCCCCTTCTCGGTGAAGTTGAAGGTGAGGTCGGATAGCGACCAGACATCGAGGAAATAGGGCGACGCCAGGCTGTTGACGATGAAAATCGCCACCGCGACGGCGACCAGCAGCGCCTCCCAGGAAAACACCAGGGAGCGCAGCGGGTTGTCCAGCCGATCCGGGATCTGACGTGTGGTTCCGATAGCACTCATGCTGCCGCGGCCTCCGCCTTTTTGAGGATGATGCGGCCCTGCTTGCGCTCGCCGCGCGCGTTCAGCACCACGGCCAGAAGAATGGCCGTTCCCGAAATCGCCATTTGCCAGAACGGCGAGATGTTGACGACCGGCAGCGCCGAACTGATGATGCCGAGGAACAGCGCGCCGAGCACCGCCCCGCCGACCGAGCCGATGCCGCCGGCGATGGAGATGCCGCCGATCACGCAGGCCGCGATGATGTTGAGCTCATAGCCGTTGGCAACCTCCACCGAGGCGATGACGTAGCGCGAAATCCACAGATAGCCTGCCAGGCCGGCGATTGCGCCCGAGATGCAAAAGGCGAAGAACTTGGTGCGTCCGACATCGATTCCGGCATAGACGGATGCCGTCGGGTTGACGCCGATGGCGTAGAGCGAACGGCCGAGCGCGGTGCGCGTCATCATGACGAAGAAAAGCACGATGGTGGCAATGGCAAACCAGCTCAGCACCGGCAGGCCCAGCAGTTGCATGCGCTGCAGGCCGATGAAGTCCGGGCTCATCTTGTCGGCATTGACCCAGGCGCCGCCGGAGATGACGAAGGTCGCACCGCGATAGATGGTCAGCGTGCCGAGCGTCACGACGATGGGCGGAATGCCGATCCTCCACACCAGAAACCCGTTGATCGCGCCCAGGATCAGGCCGACGCCAATCGCCACCAAGATCAGCAACGGGATCGGAAATCCGGGATAGGCCGCGTTGATCATCGCCACCACCATGCCGGTGAAGGCAAGGTTCGATGCCATGGACAGGTCGATCGAGCGCGTCAGGATCACCACCATCTGCCCGAGCGCCAGGATCATCAGGATCGAGGTGTCGTTGAACACGGTGCTCAGGTTGCGCGGCGCGGCAAAACCCGGAAACCGGGTCGCGATCACGGCGATCAGTACGGCGATGGCGCCGACCAGCCAGATTTCGCGATTTTTCAGGAGCGCATTCATGCCGCAATCCCCGCCGCGGTGCGGACGAGCGTCTCGGCGCTCAAATCCTTGTTGTCGAGCACGGCAGCGACGCGCCCCTCGCGCATGACGACCACGCGGTCGGACATGCCCATGATTTCCGGCAGTTCCGACGACACCATGATCACCGACAGCCCCTGCGCCACCAGTTCGGCCATGAAGCCGTGAACGGCGGCCTTCGAGCCGATGTCGATACCCTTGGTCGGTTCATCGAGAATGATCACCTTCGGGCTGGTCGCCAGCCATTTGGCGATCACTACTTTCTGCTGGTTCCCGCCCGACAGCGTGCCGACATCCTGGCTCAGCGATGCGGCCCGCAGGTCGAGCCGCTGGGTGTATTGGCGGGCCAGCGAAAACTCCTCAGCCAGTTGCAGCACGCCGTTCTTCGACGTCTTCCTGAGCGAGGGCAGCGAGACGTTCTTGAAGATCGGCATGCCGATGATCACGCCCTGCTTGCCGCGCTCTTCCGGAACATAGACGACCCCGGATTCGATCGCCTCGGCCGCCGATTTCGGTGCCACCGCCTTGCCGTCCAGCGTCATCGTGCCGGCGCTCGTCTGTGTGGTGCCGAAAATCGCCTGCATGACCTCGCTGCGGCCGGCGCCGACAAGGCCGTAGAAGCCGAGGATTTCGCCCTTGCGCAGATCGAAGCTGATGTCGTCGAACTCGGTCGGATGCGAAAGTCCCTTGACGCTGAGCACGACATCGCCGGGCTGGCTATCGCGCACGGGGAAAATCTGGTCGACCGCGCGGCCCACCATCATGCGCACGATGTCGTTCTGCGGCGTGCCGGCCAGCATCCCCTCGCCCACCATCTCGCCGTCACGGAAGACGGTGTAGCGGTCGGCGATGCGATAGATCTCGTCGAACTTGTGGCTGATGAAGAGGATCGCTTTGCCCTCTGCCCGCAGGTGCTCGATCAGCATCATCAGGTCCTCGATTTCCTTGGCCGAAAGCGCAGCCGTCGGCTCGTCGAGGATGACGATGCGTGCATCGATGGACAGCGCACGCGCCACCGCCACGAGATGCTTGTTGGCAATGCCGAGATCCTTCAGGCGGTCGTCGGGGCCGATATGGCCTGCGCCCATGCCGTTCAGCACCGCGCGCGACTTTGCCCGCATGGTGCGCCAGTCGATCAGGCCGAGGCCGGTGCGCGGGGCATGGCCGAGGAAAATGTTCTCCGCCACCGACAGATCGTCGAACAGGACGGTCTCCTGGTGAATCGCGGTGATGCCTTGCGCGAAGGCGTCATGTGCGCCGTTGAGCGCGACCACCTTGCCGTCGACGGCAATCTCCCCGCCATCCGGCTGGTAGATGCCGGTCATCGTCTTGACCAGCGTCGACTTGCCCGCGCCGTTCTCGCCGATCAGCGCCGTCACCTGGCCCGGATAGAGCGACAGGCTGACATTGTGCAGCGCGCGCACGCCGGGAAACGTCTTGGTCACGCCCTTCAGCGTCAGCAGCGGCTGGGCGTCCGGCAGAACCGCATGCGGTTTGATGATGTCGGCGGTGGCATTCATGTTTTTTGGAACCTGGAAACAGGCGTGGCGGCAAAAGCGCCGCCACGCCGGCAGTCATCCTTGGGAGGATGGATCAGTAGATCTTGGAGAACTCTTCGATGTTGGACTTGTCGAAGGTGAAGGGCGCAGCCATCGGAGCCGAGTTGGTATCGTCGAGCGTGATCTCGCCGACGCGGCCGATGGAGAGCTTCGCGCCCGGCTTGGCCTCTTCCTTCTTCACCGCCAGGTCATAGGCGAGGTAGACGGCGGAGTAGCCTAGATCGATCGGGTTCCACAGGGCGACGCCCTGCGACGCGCCGTTGTCGATGAACTTCTTGAACTCCGAAGGCAGCGCCAGGCCGGTCACATTGACCTTGCCGATCAGGTTCTCGTCGGTCACCACCTGAGCAGCGGCCACGACGCCGACTGTGGTCGGAGCGATGATCGCCTTCAGGTTCGGATAGGACTTGAGCAGGCCCTTGGCTTCGTCGGTGCTTTTGGCGGAGTCGTCGTCGCCATAGACCACCGAGACCAGGTTAATGTTTTTGAACTTCTCCGGCAGCGCCTTCTTGGCCGCGTCGATCCAGGCGTTCTGGTTGGTTGCGGTAGACGCCGCCGACAGGATCGCTACATCGCCGCCATCCGGCAGATGGTCGGCTGCCAGCTTGATGATGGTCTCGCCGATCAGGTCGGTGTCGGACGGGTTGAGGTGGAGCTGACGACCTTCCGCCGCAACGCCCGAGTCCCATGAAATCACGGTGATGCCGCGATCCATGGCCTTCTTCAGCACCGGCACCAGCGCGTCGGCATCGTTGGCCGAAATCGCGATCGCGTCGACCTTCTGGGCGATCAGCGAGTTGACGACCTCGATCTGGGCTTCGGCGGTCGCCTTGGTCGGGCCGGTGTAGATGATTTCCACGCCGCCGAGTTCCTTGGCCGCTTCCAGCGCACCCTTGTGCGCGGCGTCGAAGAAGCCGTTGCCGAGCGACTTGACGACCAGAGCGATCTTGGCGTCGGCGGCCTGCGCGGCGGTCGAGAATACGGCTGCCGAAAGGGCTGCCGCTACCATCAGTTTCTTGAGAATGCCCATGAAAACCTCCCTTGAGCGATTAAGTCTTTCATCGTCCCTGCGGCGCTCAAGCCTGCAGCGAAGATCCTTCCCTCGACTGGCTCGCGCTCTGGGCCGTGCCCTTCGCAACGATCAGCGAAACTCCCGCCGCCTCGAGCATGGCGGCATCCCTGTCTTCGATGTCCTCGTCGGTGATGACGGTCGAAATCCGCGCCAGACCGCACAGGATCAGGCTCGAACGCTGGCGGAACTTCGAGGAGTCCACCAGCACGACGAGTTCGTCGGCCTGGTCGATCAGCTTCTGCTCGGCCTGGATCAGCAGCGGATCGGCCTCCATCAGCCCCAGCGGCGCCAGCCCTTGCGCACCCATGAACATGCGGCGCGCGTAGAAATTGCGCGTCACGTCGTTGTCGAAGGGCGACAGGATGATGTTCTGCTCGCGATAGATCGTGCCGCCCGACAGCATCACCGTGTTCTTGGAATGCTTGAGCAGATGCTCTGCGATCGGAAACGAGTTGGTGAAAATCGGCATTCGGCGCGACGCCAGGAAATGCACCATCTGGAACGTCGTCGTGCCGCCATTGATGATGATCGGCTCGCCGTCCTTGCACAGCTCGACCGCCTCGCGGGCGATGGCGCGCTTCTTCGACGTGTTGATCGTCTCGTTGACGCTGAAGGGCCGGCCGGCAAGGCCGACGAATTGCGGCGGCGTGATCGCCTCCGCCCCGCCGCGCACCCTGCGCAGGCGCTTCTGGACATGCAGCGCGGCAATGTCACGCCGGATCGTCGCTTCCGACGAGTCCGTCAAGTCGACCAGTTCCTGAACCGTCACCACAGGTTTTTCCTGGACGGCTGAAAGGATGATCCGGTGGCGCTCTTTTTCGTGCATTGCTCCTCCCCTATGGCGTCATTAGCTCATTCAAACCGCGCAGTGTCAATCATTTCCAATCATTATTTTTCATTGTGCAGTGCAATATGATTGAAATTGATTGTTTATGATTGACAGCGTACGGGCCCCATGTGAATTTGCGCGCAACTCTAGCATCAGCAAATCCGTGCACCGACGGGAGGAACGACATGTCTGAATCGCGCCCCAATTCGCGCCTCGCAAACCTTTGGGATGACGCCAAGGCGGCGGCGATGAGCGAACCGGAACGTCTCGTCTACCGCTCCAACCTGCTCGGCTCGGACAAGCGCGTCACCAACTACGGCGGCGGCAACACCTCCTCGAAAATCTGGCAGAAAGATCCCCTCACCGGCCAGGATGTCGAAGTCCTCTGGGTCAAGGGCTCGGGCGGCGACAGCGCCTCGATCAAGCTCGACGGCTTCTCGACCCTCTATATGGACAAGCTGCGCGCGCTGAAGGGCCTCTATCGCGGCGTCGAGTTCGAGGACGAGATGGTCGGCTACCTGCCGCACGCAACGTTCAACCTGAACCCGCGCGCCGCCTCCATCGACACGCCGCTGCATGCCTATGTGAACCACGCCTATGTCGACCACATGCACCCCGATGCGATCATCGCCATCGCGGCATCGAAGAACTCCAAGGAACTGACCCGGCAGATTTTCGGCGACAGCATCGGCTGGCTGCCCTGGAAGAAGCCGGGCTTCGAGCTCGGCCTGTGGCTTGGCAAGTTCTGCGAGGAAAACCCCAACGCCAAGGGCCTGATCCTGGAGTCGCACGGCTTGTTCACCTGGGGCGACACGCCCAAGGAGTGCTACGAAACCACGATTGCGATCATCAACCAGGCCATCGAATGGTTCGAGCAGCAGACCGCCGGCAAGACCATCTTCGGCGGGGAAGCTGTCACGCCCCTGCCGGCCGAGGAGCGCCGCGCCATCGCCGCCAGGCTGATGCCAAAAATTCGCGGCCTGATCTCGGAAGACAGCCACAAGCTCGGCCATTTCGACGACAGCGCAGCGGTTCTGGAATTCGTCAATTCCAACGATCTGCGCCCGCTGGCGGCCCTTGGCACCTCCTGCCCCGACCACTTCCTGCGCACCAAGATCCGCCCGCTGGTCATCGACTTCGATCCGGCAAACCCGGATGTCGATGCCGTCATCGCAAAGATCGGCGACGACATCGCCGCCTACCGCGTCAACTACCAGGCCTATTACGACCGCTGCAAGCACGACAATTCGCCCGCCGTGCGCGACCCCAACGCCGTCGTCTACCTGATGCCGGGCGTCGGCATGTTCACTTTCGCCAAGGACAAGGCCACCGCCCGCATTTCGGGCGAGTTCTACGTCAACGCCATCAACGTCATGCGCGGTGCCTCGACGGTCTCGACCTATGTCGGCCTGCCCGAACAGGAGGCCTTCGACATCGAATACTGGCTGCTTGAGGAAGCCAAGCTGGCCCGCCTACCCAAGCCAAAATCCCTCGCTGGCAAGATCGCGCTGGTCACCGGCGGCGCCGGCGGCATCGGCAAGGCCACCGCCGTCCGCCTGCTGCGCGAAGGCGCCTGCGTCGTTCTGGCCGATATCGACCAGGCCGCCCTCGACAATGCCACCTCTGAGCTCTCCGGCGTCTTCGGCGCAGATTTCGTCCGGCCGGTGAACATCAACGTCACCAGGGAAGAACAGGTCGTCTCCGGCTTCGCCCATGCCGTGGTCGAGTTCGGCGGCATCGACATTCTCGTCTCCAACGCCGGTCTCGCCTCTTCGGCGCCGATCGAAGAGACCTCGCTGGAGCTCTGGAACAAGAACATGGATATCCTGTCCACGGGCTATTTCCTGGTTTCGCGCGAAGCCTTCCGCCTGTTCCGCCAGCAGAAAATCGGCGGCAACGTCGTCTTCGTCGCCTCCAAGAACGGCCTCGCCGCCTCCCCCAACGCCGCTGCCTACTGCACCGCCAAGGCGGCCGAAATCCACCTCGCCCGCTGCCTTGCGCTGGAAGGCGCAGGCGAGCAGATCCGCGTCAACGTCGTCAATCCCGACGCGGTGCTGCGCGGCTCCAAGATTTGGGCCGGCGAATGGCTCGAGCAGCGCGCATCGACCTACAAGACCGACAAGGACGGCCTGGAGGAAATGTATCGCGAGCGCTCCATGCTGAAGCGCTCCGTGTTCCCCGAGGACATTGCCGAGGCGATATACTTCTTCGCCTCCGACGCCTCGGCCAAGTCGACCGGCAACATCCTCAACGTCGACGCCGGCAACGCCCAGAGTTTTACGCGCTGAAGCCTTTACCCTCCTCCCTTGCGGGGAGGGTCGGCGAGCCATCGCAGGGAAGCGTAGAGTTGCGAGACGGGGTGGGGGTTCCACCCTCCGATCGCCCCACTTCGCAGACGACCCCTGATAAAGGCTAGAACAATTCCGGAGGATACCATCGTGACCGAACAGATCATTTCCGCCGATATCGTCGCCAAACACAATGCGAGCCGGCAGGCCGACCTCACCAGAGACTACGACGCTCTGGGCGAGCGCCTGTCGCGTCGCGGCATCGACATAGCTGCGATCCTCGACAAGGTGTCGAAGTTCAATGTCGCCGTTCCCTCCTGGGGCGTCGGCACCGGCGGCACGCGCTTCGCCCGCTTCCCCGGCCAGGGCGAGCCGCGCGACATCTTCGACAAGATCGAGGACTGCGCCGTCATCAGCCAGCTGACCCGGGCGACGAACACCGTCTCGCTGCACATTCCATGGGACAAGGCCGAGCCGAACCGCCTCAAGCAGGCCGCGAGCCGCTTCGGCCTCGGCTTCGACGCCATGAACTCCAACACCTTCTCAGACGCCGCCGGCCAGAAACAGTCCTACAAATTCGGCTCGCTGACCAATGCCGACGCCGGAGCCCGCAGCCAGGCGGTCGAGCACAACATCGAATGCATCGAGATCGGCAAGGCCATCGGCTCAAAGGCGCTGACCATCTGGATCGGCGACGGCTCAAACTTCCCCGGCCAGGTCAATTTCGCCCGTTCCTTCGAGCGCTATCTCGACTCGGCCAAGGAAATCTATAAGGCCCTGCCCGACGACTGGAAGCTCTTCACCGAGCACAAGATGTACGAGCCGGCCTTCTACTCCACCGTCGTGCAGGACTGGGGCACCAACTACATCATCGCCCAGGAACTCGGCGCCAAGGCCTTCTGCCTGGTCGATCTCGGCCACCACGCACCCAACGTCAATATCGAGATGATCGTCTCCCGCCTGATCCAGTTCAAGAAGCTCGGCGGCTTCCACTTCAACGATTCGAAATATGGCGACGACGACCTCGACGCCGGTTCGGTCGACCCCTACCGGCTGTTCCTGGTCTTCAACGAACTGGTCGATGCCGAACTGAACGGCGCGGAAGGCTTCGACCCCGCCCATATGCTCGACCAGAGCCACAACGTCACCGACCCCATCGAGAGCCTGATGCTGTCGGCGGTCGAGGTGCAGCGCGCCTATGCCCAGGCGTTGCTGGTCGACCGCAAGGGGCTGGAAGGTTTCCAGGAAGACAATGACGCGCTGATGGCCACCCAGACGCTCAAGACAGCCTACCGCACCGACGTCGAGCCGATCCTGGCCATGGCGCGGCTGAATGCCGGCGGCGCCATCGAGCCCGTCGCGGCCTATCGCGAGGCCGGCTATCGCGCCAAGGTAGCAGCCGAGCGCCCCGCGGTTGCAGGCGGCAGCGGCGGCATCGTCTGACGCCACCGGTACTTGGAATCAAAACGGCGGTCCAAAGGGCCGCCGTTTTCGTTTTCAGGATACTCGGCGCGGGGTCTACCCCTGCGCCACCTTCGGCTCGCGGCGATGCTCCTCGACCTTGCTCAGATCGACGATGCGAACCCGCTTGACCCTGCGCGGGTCGGCATCGAGCACATGGAATTCGAAGCCCGGCACAGCCTGGATCACCTCGCCGCGCAGAGGCACGCGGCCAAAGGCGTTGAGCACCATGCCGCCGATCGTGTCGACATATTCGAGATGCTCGCCCGGCTTGAAATCGTCGCTGATCATCGGCGCGACGTCTTCGATCTCCGCCTTGCCGTCGATGATGAACACGCCGTCGCCCGCATGGGTGATCAGCGGCACATCCTCGTCATGCTCGTCCTCGATGTCGCCGACCACCACCTCGACAATATCTTCGAGCGAGACGACGCCATCGGTTCCGCCATATTCGTCGATGACCAGCGCCATCTGCGTGCGGGTCGCCTGCATGCGCGTCATCAGTTCGGAAGCGAGCATCGCGGACGGCACGAACAGAACGTTGCGGATCAGTCCGAGCGTCTCGATGGACTGGCTGAGATCGACCCGCGACAGGTCGAGCAAAGCGCCCGCCCCTTCGCCGGGCGGCTTCACGCCGATCCTCGCAGCGGATGTGATATGCACAAGCACGTCGCGGATATGCACCATGCCGCGCGGATCATCCAGGCTCCCGGCATAGACCGGCATGCGCGAATGCCCCGAATCCTGGAACATCGCCAGAAGATCGGACAGGTTGGTGGTGATCTCGATGGCCTGGATGTCGGCGCGCGGCACCATGACATCCTCGACCGTCACTTCGCGCAGGCGAAGGATGTTGCCGAGCATGGCGCGTTCGCCAGGCGAGAAGGAATCCGTGTCGGCCCCGGACTCGGCCAGCGCGTCGGCTATCTCCTCGCGGATATTGCCGCCATTGCGCTGACGGAAAAGCCGCCCGATTCTTTCCAGGAAAGAAGGGCCTTCTACAGCCGGCTGGGTGATGGTTGCGGCAGATGCCGCGCTCGTACTAGGCCCGTCTTCGGCTGTTTCGGAGGCTTTGGCCGCGCTCCCGGTCTCGGGAATTGCGGTCGTCTCAGGTTTCTCGTTCATCGTCGTCCGGTCAATTGAACTTCCGTGTTAAGCGTAAGGGTCGGGAATGGCAAGCCTTGCAAGCGCGCGGCGCTCCAGTTCCTCCATCTCCTCCGCCTCTTCGTCGGTCTCATGGTCGTAGCCCAACAGATGGAGCAATCCATGAACTACGAGATGGGTGATATGGTTGCCGAGCGGCTTGTCTTCCAGCTCCGCCTCGCGAAAAACCGTCTCACACGCCAGGACGATATCGCCCAGCATCGGCGGCAGCTTGTCGCCCGGCGCCACCGGGAACGCCGGAAAGGACAGCACGTTGGTCGGCTTGTCCTTCTCCCGCCACTGCGCATTCAGGTCGCGGATAGACGCATCGTCGGTGAAGACGAGGCTCAATTCCGACCCCTCGCCTTCGGCTTCCGCCTCAGCCAGCCCCGCGCCCAGCGCGGCCGCGACAAGGCCGCGCAGTTCGACCTCGTCGGGCCAGTTCCCCGCTTCGACCATGAGGTCGACTTCGACGCCCGCCACCGTAAGCGCCGTCTGCTCAGTGTCCGAAGCCATGCCTCAGCTTTCGGAGCCCAGGCCGCGCGCAACCTTGCCGTCGCGATCATAGGCCCTGACGATCTCGGCCACCAGCGGATGACGCACAACGTCTCCGTCGTTGAACCGCACCGTCACAGCTCCCGTCACTCCGTCCAGAATGCGCAGCGCCTCCACCAGACCCGAACGTGTGTTCGGCGGCAGGTCGATCTGCGTCGGGTCGCCGGTGATGATCATGCGCGAGTTCTCGCCCAGGCGGGTGAGGAACATCTTCATCTGCATCGGCGTTGTGTTCTGCGACTCGTCCAGGATCACCGCCGCATGCGCCAGCGTCCGCCCGCGCATGAAGGCCAGCGGCGCGATCTCGATCACGCCCGCAGCAATCGCCCGTTCGACCTTATCGGCCGGCATCATGTCGTAGAGCGCGTCGTAGAGCGGCCGCAGATAAGGGTCGACCTTCTCCTTCATGTCGCCGGGCAGGAAGCCGAGACGCTCGCCGGCCTCGACAGCCGGACGCGACAGGATGATGCGCTCGACCATGCCGCGTTCCAAAAGCATGGCCGCATGTGCCACCGCCAGGTAGGTCTTGCCGGTGCCCGCCGGCCCGATGCCGAACACCAGCTCAGACCGTTCCAGCGCGCGCATATAGGCGTCCTGGTTGAGCGAACGGGCATAGATGGTCTTCTTGCGGGTCGAAATTTGCGCGGCGGCCACCTTGCCCTTGCGCTCCAGCGTCGGCAACGTCAGCTGGTCGTCTGGCGCCAGCGCCATGCGGACCGCACCGTCGACATCGGATTGGGCGATATCGGCCCCCTTTTGCAAAATACCATAGAGGTGGTCCAGCGCGCGCCGCGCCTGATTGGTCGCGGTGGCGTTGCCCTTGATGTTCAGCTGGTTGCCGCGGGAGCGGATATCGACGCCGAGCTTTTGTTCCAGACGCGCCAGATTCTCATCGAACTGGCCGTACAGCGCGCTGGCTAGCTTGTTGTTGTCGAAAGTCAGTACGATGTGCGCGATGTCAGACGCCCCGGAGGGCAGATTCTTCAATTCGGCAGCGCTCAAACGTCTCTCCTCATCTGCCGTCGGGTTCAAATCCGTTCGGCGTACAGGCTGTTGTAGCCCGTCTTGGTGACTTTCACATCCACAATGTCGCCGATTCGGGCGGCGTTTACATCAAGAATAACTGTCTGCAGCCAAGGTGACCGTCCCATGACCTGTCCAGCCTCGCGGCCGGGCTTTTCCACAAGCGTCTCGATGGTCTTTCCGATCAGGCTGTCGACGAAATCCTGCTGCTGCTGGGTCAGCAATGCCTGCAGCCTCTGCAGGCGTTCGTTCTTCACCGCTTCCTCGACATGGTTCTTCATGTCGGCGCCGGGCGTGCCGGGACGCGGCGAATATTTGAACGAGAACGCAGACGCATAACGCACCTCGCGCACCAACGTCATCGTGTCCTCGAAATCGGCATCCGTCTCGCCGGGGAACCCGACGATGAAATCGCCCGACAGCGCGATATCGTCGCGCGCGGCGCGCACGCGGTCGATCAGCTTGAGATAATCGGCAGCCGTATGCTTGCGGTTCATCGCCTTGAGGATTCGGTTCGAGCCCGCCTGCACCGGCAGATGCAGATAGGGCATCAGCGTCCGCAGGTCGCGATGGGCGGCGATCAGTTCGTCGTCCATGTCGCGCGGATGGCTGGTGGTGTAGCGCAGCCGCGACAGGCCGGGGATATCAGCAAGCCTGTAGAGCAGCCGGCCCAAACCCCATTCGCTGCCGTCCGGGCCTTCGCCATGCCAGGCATTGACGTTCTGGCCGAGCAGCGTGACCTCGCGAACGCCGGCGTCGGCCAGCCGCTCCGCCTCGGCGACGATCTGTGCAACCGAACGCGAGACTTCCGATCCGCGCGTATAGGGCACAACGCAGAAGGTGCAGAACTTGTCGCAGCCCTCCTGCACGGTGAGAAACGCGGTCACCCCGCGCTTGATCACGTCCTGCCTGCGCGGTTGCGGCAAGTGGTCGAACTTATCTTCCAGCGCGTATTCGGTCTCGACGACCTTCTGGCCGCCGCGCACCCGCCTCACCACATCGGGCAGGCGATGATAGGTCTGCGGACCAACCACAAGGTCCACGGCAGGCGAGCGTCGCAGGATTTCTCCGCCTTCGGCCTGCGCCACGCAGCCGGTCACGCCGATCACCATCTCGCGGCCTGCGCCGGCACGTTCGGCCTTCATGTCGCGCAAACGACCGAGCTCGGAATAAACCTTCTCGGCAGCCTTCTCGCGGATGTGGCAGGTGTTCAACAAAACGAGGTCGGCATCTTCGATTACATCGGTCGACGTATAGCCGTCGGCGGACAACGCATCGTTCATCCGCTGGGAGTCGTAGACGTTCATCTGGCAGCCATAGGTCTTGATGAAGACCTTCTTGGCCGGCGTCAGCAGAGCGTCAGGCGCTTGGTGGTGAGCTTCTTTGAGTTCCATGCTGCGCCTCATAACGCATAGGCCGTCAAATCGAAACGATTTTCAGTATGGCCCGGCGGCGCAGATAGGAGCGCCGATGCGAAGCTGCAACAAAAGACGGCGCGGAAACTGCGGATGCGATCCAAACCTAGATCGGATTGCGCAGGGAAACCGCGGCCATCTCGCGGACGCGGGCCTCGATGATGCGCGTCGCCTCCTTGCGGCTCGACCCCGCCGCGAATTCGATCGGCTCGCCGAAGGTGAGCTCGACATCCATCCCGCCCTGCGCAAGCAGTTCGAAGGCGTGCGTGGCCAGATCGGTATCGCCGACCCATGAGGCGACGGCGCGCTGCCTGCGCCCCATGGCGATGCCCTGCAGCCTGGTATAGGCGATCGAGACCGGCTGGATGAACACCCGCTCCGCCGTACCTTCGGCCAACGCCATGGTGGCCGCGCCGAACAAGGTGCTCTTGAACGGCAGGATCACCGTGCCGTCGCTGGTGGTGCCTTCGGCAAACAGCACCATCGCATCGCCCTGCCCCAGGCGCTGCGCGATCTCGCTGGCCTGCTGTCCCGACTTGCGCTTGCGCTCGCGCTCGATAAACACCGTGCGCTGCAGCCGCGACAACCCGCCGACCATCGGCCATTTCGACAGCTCGGCCTTGGCGATGAAGGTGACGTTCACCTTCGAGCCGAGCACGCAGATATCGGTCCAGGAAATATGATTGGACACGACCAGCAGCGGACGCTGGTCATACAGCCTGCCCTTCATCGTCACCCGGATGCCCAGCGCGATGAGGATACAGCGATGCCAGATCTTCAGGATCACGGTTTCCGGCCACAGACCGGTCTTCATCGAGATCATTTGAAGCGGGACCAGCACCAGGCAGGCAAGCAGGGCAAACGCCAGGCCGAGGCCGGTGCGAAACAGCCGCAAAAACCGGACGCCACGGCTGCTGCCCAGCGGAAACTCAGGCCGGTCGAGGGGGACGGTTTCGGAAATCGACACCTGGCGGCACCCTTGCAGATCGAGGCTAACGAAGGTCGCGCCGCATGACGAGCGCGCCGGTGGCGCCGCGCGCCGACTGGTAGTAATTCGGTCGCTTGCCGACCTCATGGAAGCCGAAACGCCGGTAAAGCGCAATGGCCGGCGCGTTGGTCTCGTCGACTTCGAGGAAAAGCGCCTCGGCCCGCTGGTTGTGCAACTCGCGCAGCACCGCGTCCATCAGCTGCCACCCCAGCCCCTGCCGCCGCTGCGCACGATCCACGGCGATGGTGAGGATTTCGGCCTCGCCCGCCGCAAGACGGGCCAGCACGAAGCCTGCCGGAGCGGCCTTGCCGTGCCCGGTCTCCCGCGCGGCAAAGCCGAACACGGTGTCCTGCTCCAGCAGCGAGGCAAACTCGTCCGGGCTCCACGGTCGGGTGAAATCTTCTTGGTGCAGCACCGAGAGCGCCTCGCTGTCGCCGGGCTCGAGCCTTTGCAGCGCAAAATCGCGCCGAGATTGCCAGAACGGGATCTTCATTCGTCAGCCTTGCGCGGCAAAACGAAGCTCGCCTGCGGCTTGGCATCAGGTGCGCGCAGATAAAGCGGGCTGGGCCTTTCCGAAGATGGTTTGTCGGCGCCCAGCCGGGCGTAGACCGCGATATCCGCCGTCGCACCGAAAGGACCGAAATCGACCGACATGGACGAAGCCTCCGCCACCGCCTGCGCGGCATTGCCGGCAAGCACCGGGCCGGAATCTCGCACGAGCGCGGCTGTATCGTCCAGCGTCATCACGCTGGGCGCAACCAGCGTTCCGCCGGACGCGTCATAGAGCGCGCCATGCACTTCGCCGCGCCCGCCATTCAGCACGACGAGAACCGGCCGGCCGGCTGCAATCTCCCGCGCTTCCGCGGCAAGCGCTTCCAGCGTCGAAACGCCGACCGCGGGCACCTTCAGCGCGAGCGCAAGGCCGCGCGCCGTGGACACCGCGACGCGGATGCCGGTGAACGAGCCGGGACCGATGGAGACCGCGATGCGGGCGACGGCCTCATAGCCGATACCGGCTCTTTCAAGCGCGGTTTCGATCACCTGCATCAAATGCTCGGCATGGCCCTTGCCGAGGTCGCGCACCTCACGGCCGAGCTCGCGTCCCGTGGCGGCATCGTAGACCGACGCCGCGCAGAGCGCTGCCGAACAATCGAGCGCGAGGATTATCATCGCAGCCCGTCAGCCATGCGAATCCCGGTCCTGCGCCTTCAGCTCCAGCCGCCGCGCGTGCAGGACCGGCTCGGTGTAACCGTTGGGCTGCTGGACGCCCTTGAACACCAGGTCGCAAGCCGCGAGGAAGGCGATAGAATTGTCATAGTCGGGCGCCATCGGGCGATAGAGCGGATCGCCCTCGTTCTGCCGGTCGACCACGCCGGCCATGCGCTTCAGCGTCTCCATCACCTGGTCGCGGGTAACCACGCCATGATGCAGCCAGTTGGCCATATGCTGGGCGGAGATGCGCAGCGTCGCGCGGTCCTCCATCAGGCCGACATTGTTGATGTCGGGAACCTTGGAGCAGCCGACGCCCTGGTCGACCCAGCGCACGACATAGCCCAGAATGCCCTGCGCGTTGTTGTCGAGCTCGCGCTGGATGTCCTCCGGCGACCAGTTCGGACGGACGGCGACAGGCACCGACAGAATGTCCGACAGCCTGGCGCGGGGGCGGCTCTTCAGCTGCGCCTGGACGGCATGCACGTCAACCTTGTGATAGTGGGTCGCATGCAGCGTCGCAGCGGTCGGCGACGGCACCCAGGCGGTGTTGGCGCCGGCCTTGGGGTGGGCGATCTTCTGCTCCAGCATCGCCGCCATCAGGTCGGGCATCGCCCACATGCCCTTGCCGATCTGCGCATGGCCGGCGAGACCGCATTCCAGGCCGATATCGACGTTCCAGTTCTCATAGGCCGAAATCCACGCCGCCTGCTTCATGTCGCCCTTGCGGATCATCGGGCCGGCCTGCATCGAGGTGTGGATCTCGTCGCCGGTGCGGTCTAGGAAGCCGGTGTTGATGAAGACGACGCGATCCTTCGCGGCGCGGATGCATTCCTTGAGGTTGACGGTGGTGCGGCGCTCCTCGTCCATGATGCCCATCTTGATGGTGTTGGGCGCCATGCCGAGCAGGTCTTCGACGCGGCCGAAGATTTCCACCGCGAACGCGACCTCCTCCGGACCGTGCATCTTGGGCTTGACGACATACATCGAGCCGGCGCGGGAATTCTTGCGGCGGCCATGGATGCCGACATCGTGCAGCGCGATGAGCGCGGTCAGCGCCGCGTCCATGATGCCCTCGGGAACCTCGTTGCCGTCGCGGTCGAGGATCGCCGGATTGGTCATGAGGTGGCCGACATTGCGCACCAGCATCAAGGAGCGGCAGACCAGCGAGAAGGTCGAGCCGTCGGGCGCGGTGTAGTCGAGGTCGGGATTGAGCTTGCGGGTGAAGGTCTTGCCCGATTTGGCGACCTCCTCGGTCAGATCGCCCTTCATCAGGCCGAGCCAGTTGCGATAGGCTATGACCTTGTCCTCGGCATCGACGGCGGCGACCGAATCCTCGCAATCCATGATCGTGGTCAGCGCCGATTCGAGCCAGACGTCGGAGATGCCTGCCGGATCGTCCTTGCCGATGGTCGAGGCGGCGTCGATCAGGATCTCGATATGCATGCCGTTGTTGACGAGCAGAAGCTGCGTCGGCGACGCCGCCTCGCCGAGATAGCCGGCGAATTTGTGCGCGTCCTTCAGCCCGACGCTCTTGCCGCCGAGATCGACCGCAAGCTTGCCGTCGGCAACCGAAAGACCCCGGGCATCCGACCACGAGGCACCGTCGAGCGGCGCGGCCTCGTCGAGGAAATGGCGCGCCCAGGCGATGACTTTTTCGCCGCGCGCGGGGTTGTAGCCCTTGCCCTTTTCGGCGCCGCCCTCCTCGGGAATCGCGTCGGTGCCGTAGAGCGCGTCGTAGAGCGAGCCCCAGCGCGCATTCGCCGCGTTGAGCGCGTAGCGCGCATTCATCACCGGCACGACCAGCTGCGGGCCGGCGACCTGGGCGATCTCGGCATCGACATTGCCGGTGGCGACCGAAAACGCCGGGCCTTCCTCGACGAGATAGCCGATCTCCTTCAGGAAGGCCTGGTAGGCCTCCATATCGGACGGCGCGCCATGCTCGCGATACCAGTGGTCGATCTGCTCCTGAATGGCGTCGCGCTTCTCCAGAAGCGCCCGGTTCTTCGGCGCGAGATCGTGAACGATGGCGGAAAAGCCGGCCCAGAAGGCGCGCTCGTCGATGCCGGTGCCCGGCAGCGCCTCCTGCGCCACGAAGTCCGCCAGCACCGGCGACACTTTGAGCCCGTTCAACTCGATGCGATCCGACATCCGAAACTCCCCTTTCCGAAAGCAGGCCGCGACAGCGCGGCGCGTCGCGCCCGTTCAACACGGCTGAGCGGTTCGGGTCAACTGTCCTGTCGGGCAAAGTTGTTTCGCGGGAAAGTGTGGGAGCCGGCTCGCCGGGCGAACGCCGGCGGCCTCGGCCACGGCGGGCCAAGGGGTTGCGGGCGGTGTGAGGACGCGATGGCCGGAGATCACGAGGTGTCGGGATGCTGCAGCACCCAGAAGGCGAGCCCATGAAGATCGTCCAGCGTGGCATGGACGGCGTGGGCGCGACCGGTGACGGGCTTCGGCAAGCCCGGCGGCGGGCCGGGCCGCAGCGGGCTCAGCCGATGCGCCCGGCCGCGCCGAACGGCAGCGTCGCGGCGGTAGCGCCAGCGCGCCAGGCGCCGCGCCTGCCGCGGCAGATCGTCGAGCGCTGCGGCCAGGGCGGTCAGCCGGCACCGCAGGCGGGCGGCATCGAGCGGATCGTCGGGCAAGGGCTTTGGGCGCACCGGCAGCGGCGCCGGGTCGCTCCAGCCGATGACGCGGATGCGCGGCACGACGGTTAGGACCGGCCGCCTGCGGCGCGGCTGCCCGCGCAGGCTGTCGAACAGGGCCAGGCTGGGCCGCGCCGCGGCGGAGTTTGCGGCCGGCCGGCGTGGCGACGGCCGCTGGTATTGGGGCGGCAGGATAAGACCGCGCGCGGCGACGACGATCAGCCGGCGGGCGGCGGCCTCGGCCGGCCGCAACAGGCACAGCACGGCGCGATGCACGCAGCGCGGCAGGCTGGCCTGCGCAGCGCCCGGCTCCGCAAAACCCGCCATGGCGACGAGCATGGCCACCACGCGCTTCAGCGCGTCCCGGTGCTTGTCGATTGCGGCCGTCCAGTCCATCGCGGCGTCCCTGTGGGCGAATGCGACGGATTATGAAGTGGGTGGGAAAGGTGTGGAGGAAATTGGGGTGGGGAAGTTGGAGATGTGAGGGGATTCAAGGGGTTAACCAAAAACAACGTTCAGATTCGCCAAAACTATTGCCACAAATAGAGCATATCTTAAATATATTAAATCAATCAATAGACATATTTTTCAAAGTGACGACATATATAATTTTTTCTACACTTTTCTCAAATAAAACTGTTTATATATATTTCTATTGTGATGAACATCATAACCGACAATAGAAAACTTATCGCCAAAATAATCCTTCATCTCCTCAAAGCATTCAGATCCTACAACAAATCTTGTAAATTTCTTAGAAGAAAGCTCCAATACAGTATCATGATGCAGGCGATCAGCCCATAGATAATCGATTCCGTTCATTTTCTTCAAAACTTCTTCATCTATATCTCCTACTCCATTCAAATAAATAGAAGAAAGTCGCGGAAGCTTTAAAATAAAATCGATATTAGATAAAGGATTATTAGAAATATCTAGGTGCAGCAATTTACTATTTTCATTCTTTATCTCAACATTGACAATTTGATTTTCACTGAGATCGATCTCTGACAAACTCTCCATATCAAAAAGAGAAGCAAGTGTGCCGTTTATCGAACATCCGCTGCAGAAAATTCGCTTTAGGGATCGCAGCCTAGAAAAACCATCAAAAGGTCCAATATTGGCATTTTGTGAAACAGAAAGCGTCTCAAGATTTGGTAGCCCTAGAATGGGCACAAAACTGACAACTTTGGTGTTACTGAGATCTAATATTTTTATCGATGGATTGCTGATAAAGTTCTCCAAACTAGAAACTAGAGTACTGCTAAGGACTAATCTCCTCAAATTTTTTATTTTGGAAACCTCGGATGCCGACTCCACAAAACTTCCTGCAAAGTTTATCTCTTCAATATTATCAAGCGATGAGAGACTCTCTATATTTTTTACTAGAGTAGCGATTCCGACAACCTTTATGAGTTCTTTATTCACAATAGGTGAAACATTATCTACCATTGTACTCGAAAAATCGATTGTACGAAGTTTTGTTATATATTCAACGCCACTCAGATCCTCTAATCTACTAGATGAAACATCAACATGCCGCAACTCAGGAGGACAGCCGATCTCCGATAGAGCCCGAATGTTTGAACCATTGAGCTCTAATGTCGTGAGTTTTGGCAAATCAGAAATCGGCGCATAAGAATCTATAGTTCTGTTTATAAGAGAAAGCGTCTCCAATTTTCTAAAATTTAGCAAAATATCTATACTTTTAATAGACGTATCTCCAAACCTAAGTTGCTTGATAGATTCAAGAAAATACTCTGGTGGAAGTATTCCACTAGCAAGCATCTTCTTAATTTCTCTAAGAGTATAAAACATCTTTTCGTAGTTAAGTTGAGCATCAGAAGGAAGGCCAATCGCACCCACTAACTGCGCGCCCGAGAGAATTATCCCCTCTATCTTTGCTCTCCTAAAATCTGAAAAACGCAAGTCTGCACCGGAAAAATTGAACCCTGATAAATCATCATCTCGAAAATCAAGGCCGGAAAGATTTGATCCCATAAAATCTTTAGCCGGATCAAGGCCTGTGAGTTCAGCCATTCGACGAAAACTCGGTCCGCCACTACTACCGATTTCACGCAGCAAAGTTTCGACCGAACGTGAGAAGCTAGCGCTTTTTTCTATCATCTTGTATTTCTAAGTCTCTATTAATTGAGCCTTCGTCAGCGCCAGCGTACTTCTCCGCCGCAACAGAGAGTATCGCGTCCAATTTCGAAAGCTGCACATTAGACAGTTCCGAATCAGACATTCCTTTTATAAATATACCCTCCGTATTTAAACTTACTGTGAGAACAGCTGATAAGTCTAAACCATCGCTCCGAAATATACCTAGTTCTGATAACCGGTTTTCTGGCGCCGGCCCAGGCGGGAGTGCCAACTCAGACAATGCAGTTTTACCAGGCGGAGGGTCAATTCCAATTGCCAAAGCACCAGGAAACTTATGAAGGTTCAGATATTTCGCGCAAGATGTCACCCTTCTCAGATGCTCGGTCGGCCCGCCACGGACCCCACCTTTGTCGGATATGCATAGCATCGCTCTTCTAACACCGAACTCAACTCGGCCAGATTCTCCAGAAACATACAATTTATCTACAAAATCAAATTGTCCGTAGATTTTTGAGCCACCATCTTCTGCATCTTTCAACAGAAGTTCATGATCTCCAAGAAAATCTACCTCCTCGAAGTTATATGCTTTAGTTGAAAATTCTTTTGTTAGATTGGTTCGATTGTATCTAATCGGATTGGCACGAAAATCCGCATCGGCGGGATTTCCGGCACACCTTCTCCGCTCAATGATACCGGAAACGTCGTCAGCTATCCGATCCACCCACTTAGAACGATCACCCAGAGCGAGAGCTTTAATGTCGACTATATCTTTATGGATATACTGCCTACTTTTAATATCTGCATATAGCGCTGTTTGATCATCATCAAAGTATTTTACTTGAGATTCCAAATCTCTTATTATGATAGAAACTATAGAGGGTATAACACCCTCCCCAATTTCATCATCTCTTTTTAAATAGCAATTGTACTCCTGTCGACAAATCGCGCTGCTCATCCAAGAAGGTGATACCAACGCGATAAAAACATCAGAACGTTTAACGGCGATCTCTAATTCGCTTGACCATTGATCTGCAAGTCGCAGGTTTTTTACATCACGCCAAAGCTTAAAATTCGCGTTTACTAAGCGCTGCTGGACTCGGCTCTGTACTTCTTTATGTATCTCTTCAAATAACTCAGGATCATTTTCCGAGTCCTGACGAGAATAAGAGAAAAAGCCATTAAAATCCATATTTCACCATATTAAGATAGATTTTCGTCGACAATACCAGGAGATTTTTACCTTTTAAAGATGCTGTCATCGGTATGACAGAAACACATCCATGCTAGGTCGGCGCGCTTTAGAGAAATGGCAATCTTAGGGAATTTTTGCGAAACTACAACTTGCGGTATTGGGGAGGCGGACTGTTCCCAGAACAACGATGAATCCATTCCGTGGCGGTGATCGTGGATGGGGCGGTGCAGGTTGGAGCGCTGGTCTGGACCTTGGCGGATGGCGTCGATGTCACGGAATGGATTCCCGGGTTTCCGCCTCGCTGCGCTCGGCTCTACCACGGGAATGACGAAGTGGGGGTAACGCCAGTTGCCGGGGTCGCGGAAGAGGTGCAACGCGGCCGCCTGCCCTTCTCCCCTTGCGGGAGAAGGTGGCTGAGCGAAGCGAAGTCGGATGAGGGGTGCTGGAAGAAACGAGGCGGTACAGGCTATGGGACCCGGTGCGGTGCGCAATCACAGACGTAGCGCTCCGTCCAGCACCCCTCATCCGACCTCGCTGTCGCTGCGCTCGGCTCGGCCACCACCCAGGGCGAGCCACGGGTCTCGCCCGCCCTTCGGGCCCCACAAGGGGAGAAGGGAAAGGGCGGATGGCATCAACGTCACGGAATGAATCCCCGGGTTTCCGCCTCGCTGCGCTCGCCTCCACCCGTGAATGACGAAGCGGAAAGGTGGACGCCAATCGCCGGGGCTGGAGAAGGGCCAAGGCGTCGCCTGCCCTTCTCCCCGAACGAAAAGGCGCTCGTTGCTCACGGCGTCACCAATCCACTTTGCTCCGCTCGCGCGCCAGCCTATGGTTGGCTTTTCCGTCGAACGCAGGGAGAGCATGCATGGCATTGTCCGACACGTGGAAAGCAATTTTAAACCAGCCGGTATTGATCCATTTCACCACGCTGAATGATGACGGCAGCCCGTCGACCAGCCCGGTGTGGGTCGCTGTCGATGGCGACGACCTCATCGTCAATTCGGCGGTCGGGCGCCTGAAGGACAAGAATGTGCGCCGCGACCCGCGCGTCGCATTGTCTGCCGTGGACCCGGCCAATCCGTACCACGCGCTGATGGTGCAAGGGCGGGTGATCGACATCAGCACCGACGGCGCCGACGCGCAGATCGATGCGCTGGCGAAGAAATATCTCGGCCAGGACACATATCCGTTCCGCAGAGCGGGCGAGGTGCGCGTGAACTACCGCATCCGGCCGGAGAAAGTTGCAGGCATGGGGTGAGGGATGCTGCAACCTGCCCTTCTCCTCTTGCGGGAGAAGGGAAAGAGGGCAGCGCCGCTCAAGTGCGGACAGTGGCGCTGCCAACAAAGCCCCTCGAGAATGACGAAGCGGAAAGGTGGTCGCCAATCGCCGAGGTCGCAGAAGAGGTGCAACGCGGCCGCATGCCCTTCTCCCCTTGCGGGAGAAGGTGGCTGAGCGAAGCGAAGTCGGATGAGGGGTGCTGGAAGAAACGAGGCGGTACAGGAGACGGGTGACCCGGTGCGGACCGGGCACGCAATCGCGGGCGTAGCGCTCCGTCCAGCACCCCTCATCCGACCTCACTCTCGCTGCGCTCGGCTCGGCCACCTTCTCCCGCAGGGGGAGAAGGAAAAGGGTGGATGCGTCATCTCCACGGAATGGATTCCCGGGTTTCCGCCTCGCTGCGCTCGGCTCCACCACGGGAATGACGAAGTGGAGAGGGGTGCGGGACAGCGCCCCCCTCTGTCCTGCCGGACATCTCCCCCTCAGGTGGGGAGATTAGCCGTCACGTCGGCTTTCGCCAATCACAGAGGTCATAGAAAGGTGCAACGCTGCCACTGCCCGTCGCCCCCCCTCCGGCCCTTCGGGCCACCTCCCCCGTAAACGGGGGAGGATTGGCGCTTAGTTATCCCCCATCTTCAGCGCCTGAATAAAGGCTTCCTGCGGGATGTCGACCTTGCCGAACTGGCGCATGCGCTTCTTGCCCTCTTTCTGCTTTTCGAGCAGCTTACGCTTGCGGGTGACGTCGCCGCCGTAGCATTTCGCCGTCACGTCCTTGCGCAGGGCCGAGATCGTCTCGCGCGCCACGATGCGGCCGCCAATGGCCGCCTGGATCGGAATCTTGAACATATGCTGCGGGATCAGCTCCTTGAGCTTCTCGCACATGGTGCGGCCGCGCTTTTCGGCGGCGGTGCGGTGGACCAGCATCGACAGCGCGTCGACCGCCTCGTCATTGACCAGGATCGACATCTTGACCAGATCGCCCTCGCGATAGTCGGTCAGATGGTAGTCGAAGGAGGCGTAGCCCTTGGAGATCGACTTGAGCCGGTCGTAGAAGTCGAAGACGACTTCGTTGAGCGGCAGGTCGTAGACCAGCATGGCGCGCTTGCCGACATAGGAAAGGTCGGCCTGGATGCCGCGACGGTCCTGGCAGAGTTTCAGGATGCCGCCGAGATAGTCGTCGGGCGTCAGGATGGTGGCGCGGATCCACGGCTCCTCGATATGCGCGATCTTGACCAGGTCGGGCATATCGGCGGGATTGTGCAGCTCCTTCACCGAGCCGTCGGTCATCGCCATCCGGTAGACGACGGAGGGGGCTGTGGCGATGAGGTCGAGGTTGAACTCGCGCTCCAGCCGCTCCTGGATGATTTCGAGATGCAAAAGGCCCAGAAAGCCGCAGCGGAAGCCGAAGCCGAGGGCTGCCGAGGTTTCCATCTCGAAGGAGAACGAGGCGTCGTTGAGGCGCAGCTTGCCCATCGCGGCGCGCAGGTCCTCGAAATCGGCGGCGTCGACCGGAAACAGGCCGCAGAACACGACGGGCTGCGCCGGCTTGAAGCCCGGCAGCGCATGCGCGGTGGGGCGGCGGTCCTCGGTGATGGTGTCGCCGACGCGGGTGTCGGCCACTTCCTTGATCGAGCCGGTGAAGAAGCCGAACTCGCCGGGGCCGATCTCGTCGGCCTGGATCATCTTGGGCGTGAAGAAGCCGGTGCGCTCGACCAGATATTTGGCGTTGGCCTCCATCATGCGGATGGTCTGGCCTTTTTTCATCACGCCGTCGATGACGCGGACCAGCACGATGACGCCGAGATAGGTGTCGTACCACGAATCGACCAGCATCGCCTTGAGCGGCTTGGTGGCGTCGCCCTCGCGCGGCGGCGGCAGCTGGTTGACGATGGCCTCCAGCACGTCGGGAATGCCGATGCCCGACTTGGCCGAGATCAGCACGGCCTGCGAGGCGTCGATGCCGATGACCTCCTCGACCTGCTCGCGGATGCGCTCGGGCTCGGCGGCGGGAAGGTCGATCTTGTTCAGCACCACGACGATCTCGTGGTTGTTGTCGATCGCCTGGTAGACGTTCGCCAGCGTCTGCGCCTCGACGCCCTGGCTGGCGTCGACGACCAGAAGCGAGCCTTCGCAGGCCGACAGCGAGCGCGACACCTCATAGGCGAAGTCGACATGGCCGGGCGTGTCGATCAGGTTGAGGGTGTAGTCCTCGCCATTGTTGGCGCGGTATTTCAGGCGCACGGTCTGCGCCTTGATGGTGATGCCGCGCTCGCGCTCGATGTCCATGTTGTCGAGGACCTGCTCGGTCATCTCGCGCAGCTCCAGCCCGCCGGTGGACTGGATCAGACGGTCGGCGAGCGTCGACTTGCCATGGTCGATATGGGCGACGATGGAGAAATTGCGGATGTGGGAAATGGGCGTGCTCATGGGCGCGCTTTAGCAGGAGACCCGCCCTTCCACAAGCGCGCGAAAGGGCGCAAAGGCAGCACTACCAGCGCAGGACCACGCGCCCGGCCACGGCACCGGCGAGCGCGAGGATGGCCACCGCGAGGCTGTACCACACCGCCACGAAGAAGGGCGAATCGTCGAAGCAGTGGATGGCGTAGAAGGTGGCGGCCACTCCGCCGGCCAGAAGCCCGGCCACCGCCCCCGTCAGAACGGGGCGGGTCGGCGCGCCCGCGCGCAGCGCATGAAGCAGCACGGCGAGCGGGGCGATACCGATCAGCGGGATGAAGGTCAGGCACAAGACGCTGTTGGTGCCCAGCGCGCGCGATGCCCATTCCGCCTCGGGCACGCTGACGGCCTCGGCCACACCAGCGAGCGCCAGGAGCACCACCGGCGCCAAAAGCAGGAGCAGACGGTGCGCAAGAGCAGCGCCGGGGCGCGACAAGACAGTGACCGCGCCATAGGCGGCGATGGCCAGCGCCAGGGTGACGACGAATTTGAACAGGAAACGCGCCGTCTCCAGCGCCGCCGCGAGATCCGCGCGGGGCCCAAGCGCTGCGAAGAAGACGATGCCGGCAAGGGCCGCGGCTGCGAGAAGGCCGCGCAGGAGCGTGGCGCGGAACGGCGTCGCGGCGGCGGTATCCTTGCCCAGGGTCCTGATCAGTCGTTCGGTGTCCATCTCAGTTCCTTCCGAAACGGCGGGCAATCGCCGCAAGCCCGCGATGCAGCGCCACCCGCACCGCCGTCTCGCTCATCTTCAATCCGTCCGCCGTCTCGGCGATGGAGCGTCCATCGACGGAGATCGAGGCGACCACGCTGCGCTGCACCGGGGCGAGCCCTTCCAGCGCGCGCGCAATGTCGCGCTCGCTTGCCGTTTCGGTCTCCGGCTCGGCGAGCACGCCGGCGAAGTCGTCTATGTCGATCTCCACCCGCCGGCCCTTCTTGCGGAAGGCGTCGATCAGCTTGTGGCGGGCGATGGCGAACACCCAGGGCAACACCGGCGCGCCCACAAGCCAGGTATGGCGCTTCAGGTGGATGGCCAGAAGCGTGTCCTGCACGACATCCTCCGCGTCGATCCCGCCGCCTGTCAGCCGCCGCCTTGCGAAGCCGCGCACCAGAGCGGCGATCTCGGACAGGAACGCGGCATAAGCCCGCTCGTCGCCATCGAGCGAGGCCAGCAACAGACGCGACAGCCGGGCTTCGTCAGCCTTGGTCACGCGCATCTTCCTCCTCATACGACAGCCAATGGTGGTTTGTTACGCGCGGCGGCGGATTTTGTCCAAGCCCCAAATGCGATCACGAAACCGTGTTCGGCGCAGGGCGTAACACAGAGCGGCGACATCGCGAAGTCATCGGTGAGGAGCGCAGGGAGCGTTCCTTCCAACCCACACAGGAGACGACCATGAACCGTCAGACGCTCGCACTCGCCCTTGCCGGCTCGCTTGCCACCGCCCTTTCCGGCATTGCCAGCGCCTCCCCCCTGCCCCCCGAGAAGATGGTCGGCATGGAAAAATGCTACGGCATCTCGCTGAAGGGCCAGAACGATTGCGCCGCCGGCGCCGGCACGACCTGCGCAGGCACTTCGACGATGGATTATCAGGCCGATGCCTGGAAGGCAGTGCCGGCCGGCACCTGCACCACGATGAACGTGGATGGGCATATGGGGATGCTCGAGCCTTCCAAGGGCTGAGAGTCTTTTTGAACTGCTGCGTCAGAGCGTTTTCAAACAGACTCTGACGGCGGAACCGCGAAGGCCCCGGCGGGCCTTCGCCTTTTCTTTTGGCGAGGACTTTTCATGACGCTGAACCAGACCACCCTGCCCGGCCGCGCGGGCCTCGGCTTCAAGCCCGAGCATTTCGAGGCGATCGCGCGGGATTGGCCCGATGTCGGCTTCTTCGAAGTCCACGCCGAAAACTACATGGGCGACGGCGGCGCACCGCATCGCATGCTGGGCGACATCGCCGAACGCTATCCGCTGTCGCTGCACGGCGTCGGCCTGTCCATCGGCTCGGCCGGCCCGCTCGACCGAAAACACCTCAAAAGGCTGCGCGGCGCGCTGGACCGCTACAAGCCGCAATCCTTTTCCGAGCATCTCGCCTGGTCGACCCATGACAGCGGATTTCTCAACGATCTGCTGCCGCTCCCCTATACGCCGGAAACGCTCGACCGCGTGGTGGAGCATGTCGATACGGTGCAGCAGGAAACCGGCTACCGCCTGCTGCTTGAGAACCCTTCGACCTACATCCTGTTTGCCGAAAGCAGCATCGACGAAATCGATTTTCTCGACAGGATCGCCGAGCGCACCGGCTGCGGCCTGCTGCTCGACGTCAACAACGTCATGGTCTCGGCCGTCAATCACGGTCTCGACCCTTATGCCTATATTGCGCGCTTTCCGCTGTTCCGCGTCGGCGAAATCCATCTCGCCGGCTATGACGAGACGACCGACGGCGCCGGCGAGCGGCTCTTGATCGACGCGCATGGCTCGCGCGTCAGCCCCGATGTGTTCGCGCTCTACCAGGCGGTGCTGGCGCGCAGCGGCCCCCTGCCGACACTGATCGAATGGGACAACGACATACCAGATTTCGCGGTGCTGCTCGAAGAGGCCCGCCACGCCGACGCAGCCATGGCATCGGTGTCGCCCAGCCGAAAGCGCGCCTGAGCATGAACCACGCCGCCTTCCAGCACGATTTCGTCACGGCGCTGCTCGATCCGGCGGCTCCCCTGCCCGTCGGCGTGACCACGGCGCGCGGCCTGCCCGACGCCAAGCGCTTCGCCGTCTATCGCAACAATGTCGCCGTTGCCTTGCACAATGCGCTGGCGAACCGGTTTCCGGTGACGCGCCGCCTTGTCGGCGAGGATTTCTTCGCCGTTATGGCGCGGGGCTTCATCGCCAGGGAAAAGCCGGCATCGCCGCTGATCTTCGACTATGGCGACGGCTTCCCCGAATACATCGCAACCTTCGAGCCGGCCAGGAGCCTGCCCTATCTCGCCGATACCGCCGCGCTGGAGGCCTTGTGGACCCGCGCCTATCACGCTGCCGACACGGATGCGATCGGCGCTTCGGCGCTGGCCGATGCGGCCGATATTGCCAACTGCGCGCTGGTTCCGCATCCAGCCGCAGCGCTTTTGACTTCGCCATATCCGGCAGGCAGCATCTGGCAGGCGCATCAGACGGACAGCGCGGGCGAGATCACTGTGCGAGGCCGCGAAACCGTTGTTGTCGCCCGGCCCGGGATGGAGGTGAGCGTCCACATCATTCCCGACCGCGATGCCGCATTCGCCCGCGCGCTTTTTGCCGGGCAGACGATGCAAGCCGCCGCCGAATTGGCGCTGGAAGCCGACAGCGGCTTCGCCTTCGGGCCCGCTCTGGTCGGGCTCGTCTCGCTGGGCGCATTTCAAGCCTTGTTACCGCAGGAGAGCAAACCATGACCGCCCTCGCATCCGCACCGAAACCGACTTCGCCCCTGGCGCGCGCCGAGACGCTTCTGGCCGCTATTCCGGCCGCGCTGCCGCTGGCCGCATTGCGTGTCGCTCTGGCGGTCCCCTTCTTCAAATCCGGATTGACCAAATGGGACGGTTTCCTGACCCTCTCCAACGGTGCGCGCTATCTGTTCACCCAGGAGTTTCAACTGCACATCTTCGGCGGGCTGTACCCCTTTCCGGCGCCGATCCTGATGGCGACGCTATCGGGTATCGGAGAGATCGTCCTGCCGATCCTGCTCGTGCTCGGATTGGGAACGCGTTTTGCAGCACTCGGCATTCTGGCGATGACGGCGATCATCCAGCTGACTGTGCCCGAAGGATGGGCCAATTTCCATCTGCCCTGGGCGGCCATGGCACTGACACTGGTGGTCTATGGCGGCGGCTGGCTGTCGCTCGACCGCCTGCTGCATCGCCGGTAGCGCCGGTGCTCGCCGCTACTTGCTGCCGACCAGTTCCTTGATGCGGGCGGCGAGCGCGTCGAGCGCGAAGGGCTTGGTCATGACGTGCATGTCATGGTCGAGATGGCCGTGGCTGACGACGGCGTTTTCGGCATAACCGGTGATGAACAGCACCGGCAGGTTGGGCCGCTTGACACGCGCGGCATCCGCCATCTGGCGCCCGTTCATGCCGCCGGGAAGGCCGACATCGCTGACCAGCAGGTCGATGCGCGCATCCGATTGGAGGATTTTCAGCCCCGACGCGCCGTCTTCGGCTTCGATGACGGCATAGCCGAGTTCCTCCAGCACCTCGACCACGAGCATGCGCACCAGCGCCTCGTCGTCGACCACCAGCACCGTCTCGCCATCGGCGCGCTCGGCTTCCGGACCAGGGTCGATGTGCTGGCTGTCTTCCATCGCGCCGTGATAACGCGGCAGATAGAGGCACACCATGGTACCCTGCCCGACTTCGGAATAGATGCGGACCTGACCGCCCGACTGGCGGGCGAAACCGTAGATCATCGACAGGCCGAGGCCGGTGCCGACGCCGATCGGCTTGGTGGTAAAGAACGGATCGAAAGCCTTGGCGACGACCTCTGGCGCCATGCCGGTGCCGTTGTCGGACACGCACATCGAGATGTATTGGCCGGGGGGGATTTCGCGCTGGCGCGCGGCGACCTCGTCAAGCCAGCGATTGCCGGTCTCGATGGTCAGCTTGCCGCCGTCCGGCATGGCGTCGCGCGCATTGATGCACAGATTGAGCAGCGCATTTTCGAGCTGGTTGAAATCGACCAGCGTCGGCCACAGACCGGCGGCGGCGACCACCTCGACCTCGATCTGCGGACCCATGGTGCGGCGGACGAGCTCGTTCATGCCGGCGACGAGACGATTGACGTCCGTGGGCTTGGGATCGAGCGTCTGGCGGCGCGAGAAGGCGAGCAGACGATGCGTCAGCGCGGTCGCCCGCTTGGCAGCACCCTGGGCCGCCGTGACATAGCGCTCGACCTCGTTGGAGCGCCCTTGGGCGATACGCTTCTCCAGCATTTCCAGGCTGCCGGTGATGCCGGCGAGCAGATTGTTGAAATCATGCGCCAGGCCGCCGGTGAGCTGGCCGACCGCCTCCATCTTCTGGGATTGCCGGAGCGCCTCTTCCGCCGCCATCAGTTCATGGGTGCGTTGCTCGACCTGATGTTCCAGCGTTTCATTGAGGATGGCGAGTTCATGCGCCTGGCGGCGGCTGTTTTCGATGTCGGTGTTGGTGCCGATCCAGGACAGGACAGCGCCATCGGGTCCGAAGACCGGCTCTGCGCGCACCAGAAACCAGCGATAGGCGCCGTCGGCGCGCAGGATGCGGAATTCCGTCTCATAGATCTTGCCGGTGGCAAGCGCTGCCGACCAGGCTTCGGACGCATGCGGCAGATCGGCGGGATGAACGATGGCGGCCCATTTCGCGCCGTCGAGCGTGCCGACCGCCTCGCCGGCATATTCGTAGACGCGGTTGTTGAACCAGTAGAGCTCGCCATCGGGGCGCGCGGCCCAGACATGGTTGGGCACGGCCTGGGCGAAGACGCGGAACTGTTCCTCGCTTTTGCGCAGGGCGACCTCCGCCTGCTTGCGGGCGGAGATGTCCTGAAAGATGACGGCGACCTGCTTGCGGCTCGGCGGCTCGATCCGGACGGCGGCGAGTTCGAGATAGCGGCCGGTGGCAATCAGCTCCTGCTCGAAGCGGATGGGCTGGCCGGTCCTGAGCACGCCGCCATAGCGCGCCACCCAGGAATCGGCCTCTTCGCCGACCATCTCGCGCAGCTTCTGGCCGACGACATTGGGAATGCCGGCATGGCGCGCATAGGCGGCGTTGGCCTCGACATGGATGTAGTCGCTGAGCGGACCATGCGGCCCGTCGAAGAACTCGATGATGCAGAAGCCTTCGTCGATGGCGTCGAACAGCGTGCGGTAGCGCTGCTCGTTCTCGCGCATCGTGTTGGCCACGACGGTGCGGTCGGTGACATCGGCGCCTTCGACGAAGATGCCGGTGACGGCGCCATCGCCGTCGCGCAACGGCTGGTAGACGAAATTGACGAAGCGTTCGTCAACCGGCCCGCCGGGCTCGGTCTGCACGGCATAGCGATAGCCGTCGGCCTGGAACGGCACACCTGTGCGATAGACCTCGTCGAGAATGTTCAGAAAGCCCTGCTCGACGGCATCGGGCAAGGCCTCCGCCACCGTCATGCCAAGCACTTCGCGGTGGCCGATCAGCTTGCGGTAGCCGGGATTGACACGCTCGAAGCGGTGCTCCGGCCCGTTCAGGATCGCCATGAAGGTGGGCGCCTGCTCGAACATCTGAGACAGATGCTCCCGCCGCATGGCAAGTTCGCGCCGCGCGTCTTCCTCGCCGGTGGCGTCGCGCAGGACCATGACAAAGCCGATATGATCGCCCTGTTCCGAGCGCAGCGGCGTCAGTTCGCCCGACGCCCAGAAGCGGGAGCCGTCGCCGCGCATATACCAGCGCTGGCCATTGGCGCGGCCGGACTGTTTCGCCAGTGCAAGGTCCTGCTCCAGACGTCCCGCCGCGCGGTCCTCGGGCGTGAAAATGCCGGCGATGGAGCCACCGACCATCGCGGCGGACGGCCAGCCCAAGACATGCTCGGCACCGCTGTTCCAATGGGTGATGAGGCCGTCGCGATCGGTGGCGATGATGGCAAACGACAGCGTGCTGTCGACAATGGCCCTGAACGACGCGTCCTGTGTGCTCAAGTGGCAAGACCCCCCGATTCCGAAATGCAGCAGTTGCCGGCTGAAACCCTCGTGAACGCAGCTCAATCGCGGCTCAAATAGAGTGAGGTCGATTCAGAGCAAGATATCGAAGACAATTTTTCGCAGCACGAGGCGTGGCATCGCAAACGGAGGAAAACGCCGTAGCCCTATGGCCTTGCGTGGGGTCGCATCCTATGTGGTGCCATTCAAACAGGAGAGATGTCGCATGGGCGGAATGTTCCAGAGCCTCAGGAACAGGATCCAGCTCTCGCTTTTGATCGCGGGCCTGATCATCGCCGGCGGGCTGTGGGGCTTCGTCGAACTCTCCGAAGTGGCGCGCGACAGCGACCCGCATGCCTTCGACATGAGGATCCTGCTCGCCTTCCGCACGGCGGGGGACCCATCCGACCCGATCGGGCCGAGCTGGTTCGAGGAAGCGGTGCGCGACATCACAGCCCTCGGCGGCGCGGTCGTTCTGATCTATTTCACGGCCATCGTCATCATCTATCTCCTGCTCGTCCGGCGCTGGGGACTGGCTGTGTTCGCCTTCGTGTCCATCGCCGGCGGGCAGCTGCTGTCGAGCCTGCTGAAGCTGGGCATCGACCGCCCTCGCCCCGAACTGGTCTCGCATCTGTCGCAGGTGCACACGATGAGTTTCCCCAGCGGCCATGCGATGCTGTCGGCGGTGACCTACCTGACGTTGGGCGCGCTGCTATCGCGCGCCATGCCGAACCGGGCGGCGACCCTCTATGTCTTCTGCGTCGCCATACTGACCACGCTGATGGTGGGAATGAGCCGGCTTTATCTCGGCGTGCATTGGCCGAGCGACGTGCTTGCCGGCTGGTGCGCCGGCTTTGCCTGGGCGACCTTGTGCTGGCTGGCAAGCCAGTGGCTGGGACGCCAGGATACGGCGCCCGATAACATTTGACGACCACTCGATGAAAAGCGACGGGTAGGCAGATTAAGGCTGGCCTTGACATTTAATCAATCGATTGATTAAATGCTCGACATGAAAGAGACGCAGCCCTCATCCGGTCCGGAGGCCACCCGCAAGGCGCTTGCCATGGCGGCGCTGAAGCTATTCGGCCAGCAAGGTTTCGACGGCACATCGACGCGCGAGATCGCAGCCGAGGCGAAGGCCAATATCGGCTCCATCGCCTATCATTTCGGCGGCAAGGACGGCTTGCGGACTGCAGCTGCCGACCTGATCGTGGAGATGATCCAGACCATTGCCGGCCCCGTTTTGGGCAAGCTCGACGCCGAGAGCGCGCCGGCCGGCCGCGACGAGGCGGAGGCGCAGCTTTACGCGGCGGTCGACCGCATGGTCTCCTTCATGGTGGCGCGGCCCGAGGCCGGCGACATCGTGCAGTTCGTCCTGCGCGAACTCGCCCGCCCCACAGAGGCGCTCGACCGCATCTATGATGGCCTGTTCGAGCCGCTGCACCGCCGCCTGTGCCTGATCTGGCAGCGCGCCACGGACGACGAGGCCGAAGCCGACGCCACCAAGCTGACCGTGTTCACCATGATCGGCCAGGTCATCTATTTCCGCATCGGCCGCGAGGCGGTGTTGCGCCGGATGGGGTGGGCCGAGATCGGCACGGCGGAGTCGGCGCAGATCGTCGATGCCGTGCGCACCAATCTGACAGCCATTCTCGCAGCCCGGAAAGGGAAGCCCGCATGAGCCTTTTGTGTTCGATCCCTTTCGCAGCCAGCCTGTTTGCGTCCTGCGCGGCACCCGGCCCGCTGGCCGTCGGCTATGTCGAGGGCGATTTCGTGCTGATGGCGCCGATCGAGGTCGCGCAGGTGCTGGAGGTCAAGGTTGCGCGCGGCGACCGCGTCGAGACCGGCGCGCCGATCGTCACGCTGGAAAACACCGATGCGGTGATCGCCGTATCGCAGGCGGAAGCAGCGCTTGCCCAGGCGGAGGCGCAGCTGGCCAATCTGCAGGTCGGCAAGCGGCCCGAGGAAATCGCCGTGCTGCAGGCCGCTGTGCGCTCGGCCCAGGCGCAGTCGGCGGAAGCCGCCAGGGTGCTGAACCGCATCCAGGACCTGTTTCGCCGCGGCACCGCCACCCAGGCGCAGCAGGACGAGGCGACGACACAGGTCGAGGTCGCCGACGCCGCCGTCGGCCAGGCCGAGGCCAATCTGGATGTCGCTCGCCTGCCGGCGCGGCCCGAAGAGATCAAAGCCGCCGAAAATCAGGTCAAGCAGGCGCGCGCGACGCTGGAACAGGCGCAATGGCAGCTTTCCAAGCGCACGCTGACGGCGCCTTCGCCCGGCCGCGTCGACGACGTCATCCGCAACCCCGGCGACACCGCCGGCCCGGCCGCGCCGGTGATCTCGCTGTTGCCCGACGGCGCGGTGAAGCTGTCGGTGTTCGTGCCCGAGGCGGCGTTCTCCTCGCTGAAGGTGGGCGGTCTGCTCGAGGTCGGCTGCGACGGCTGCCCGCAAGGCATGCGCGCCCGCATCAGCTACATCTCGCCCGACCCGGAATTCACCCCGCCGGTGATCTACTCGCTCGAGAACCGCCAGAAGCTCGTCTACCTCGTCGAGGCCCGGCCGGAAGGCGATGCGCGGGCGCTGCAGCCAGGGCAGATCGTGGATGTGCGAGTAGCGAGTAGCGAGTAGCGAGTAGCGAGTAGCGAGAGATTACAGGCAGGTCTTTGATGTCAAACGGTTCTTCTATTCTTCCCTATTCGCTATTGGCTACTCGCTATTCGCTCTCATCGGACCGCGTCCGATGAACGCCATCGACGTCCGCAACCTCGTCAAGCGCTTCGGCGACAAGACCGTCGTCGACCATGTCTCGATGAGCGTGGCGGAGGGCGAGATCGTCGGCTTTCTCGGCCCCAACGGCTCGGGCAAGACGACCACCATCCGCATGATGTGCGGCCTGCTGACGCCCGACGAGGGCGAAGGCCAGGTTCTGGGCTTCGATCTTCGCCACGAGGGCCTGAAGATCAAGCGCGAAGTCGGCTACATGACGCAGAAATTCTCGTTCTACGAGGATCTGACGATCGAGGAAAACCTGCAGTTCGTCGCCCGCCTCTATCGCATGAGCCCGGTGGACAAGCATGTCGCCGACACGCTGGCCGATCTCGGCATGACCTCGCGGCGCAAGCAGCTTGCCGGCACGCTGTCAGGCGGCTGGAAGCAGCGTCTGGCGCTGGCCGCCTGCATCATGCACAAGCCGAAGCTGCTTTTGCTGGACGAGCCGACCGCCGGCGTCGACCCCAAGGCGCGGCGCGAGTTCTGGGACGAAATCCATCTCCTGGCGCGCGGCGGGCTGACCGTGCTGGTCTCCACCCACTACATGGACGAGGCCGAGCGCTGCCACCGCATCAGCTACATTTCCTATGGCAAGCTGCTCGCGACCGGCACGGTGGACGAGGTGGTGAAGAATGCCGGGCTGACCACTTTCGTGCTGCGCGGCGACACGCTCAACGAAGTCGCCAGCGCGCTGGAAGGCCGCGACGGTGTCGACCAGGTCGCGCCCTTCGGCACGACGCTGCATGTGGTGGGCTCCGACAAGGACAAGCTGGAGACCGCCCTGGCCGACATCCGCGCCCGTCCCGGCGTGACGGTCGAAGCCGGCGAAACCAGCCTGGAGGATGTGTTCATCCAGTTCATGGCCGGCTCGAAGGACAATATGCCATGAACGGCGGCTTCTCCCTCACCCGGCTCGGCGCCTTGCTGTCGAAGGAATTCATCCAGATGCGGCGCGACCGCGTCACCTTCGCCATGATGCTGGGCGTGCCGCTGATGCTTCTGGTGCTGTTCGGCTTCGCCATCAACAACGACCCGAAAAGCCTGCCCGCAGCCCTGGTGGCGACCAGCAACGACAACTACACCCGGGCCATCGTCTCGGCGCTTGAGATGACCGGCTATTACCGCTTCGAGCATCTGGTGGCCAATACGGAGGAAGCGGAAAGCCTGATGGCGCGCGGCGACGTGGCGTTCGTCGTGACCATACCCGGCGATTTCGCCCGACGCGTCGCGCGCGGCGACAACCCGACCATCCTGATCGAGGCGGACGCGACCGATCCTTCTGTGGCATCGGGCGCGATTTCGACGCTCGGCACGGTTGCCAGCCAGGCGCTGCTGCGCGAGCAGGGCAAACAAGCGGAGGCGGCGGAGGAACAGGCAAGCCGCCTGCAGGTGATCGTGCATCGCCGCTACAATCCGGAAGGCATCTCGCAATACAATATCGTGCCCGGCCTGCTCGGCGTCATTTTGCAGATGACCATGGTGATGATGACGTCGATGGCACTGACCCGCGAGAGCGAGCGCGGCACGATGGAAAACCTGCTCGCCATGCCCGCCTCGCCCGCCGAGATCATGCTGGGCAAGGTGCTGCCCTATGCGGCGGTGGGCGCGGTGCAGGTGCTGGTGGTGCTGCCGGCGGCGAAATATCTGTTCGGCGTGCCGTTCATCGGCAGCCTGACGCTGCTTTTGTTCTCGATCCTGGTGTTCGTCATGTCGCTGGTGCTTTTGGGCTACACGATTTCGACGGTGGCGCGCACGCAGATGCAGGCGATGCAATTGTCGTTCTTCTTCTTCCTGCCGTCGATCCTGCTGTCGGGATTCATGTTCCCGTTCCGGGGCATGCCCGAATGGGCGCAGGCGCTGGGCGAGGTGTTTCCGCTCACCCATTTCATCCGCATCATCCGCGCCGTGATGCTGAAGGGCGCCGGCTTCTCCGACATCGCCATCGAGATCGGCGCGCTGTGGCTGTTCGTCTTCGTCTTCGCCGGGATGGCGCTGCTGCGCTTCAGGCGCACTCTGGATTGAGCGGACGGGCTCGGTCCAGTCGCACCTGGGCCCTTGACGGAGCACCCCAACGGGCGCAAAGGTGAGACAGGTCTGTCTCACTTGAGTAAAATCCATGGCACCAAGCCGCCTCGCCGCCGAAAAACGCCAGCATATCGTTGAAACCGCCTATCGGCTGTTCAAGCGCGGCGGCTTTCACGCCACCGGAATCGACAGGATCATCGCCGAGGCCGAGGTGGCCAAGATGACGATGTACCGGCATTTTCCAAACAAGGACGGGCTGATCGCCGAGGTGCTGGACTGGCGCACCGCACGGTTCGAACGTCAGCTCGACCGGCTTGCCGAGACGGCGCAGACGCCGGACGACAAGATCGCCACGATCCTGGATTGGTATCAGCGCTGGTTCGACAGCCCCGACTTCCACGGCTGCCTGTTCCAGCACGCGCTGGCCGAGTTCGGCGAGCCGGACCATGTGGTCTTCAAGGCCGTCACCAGGCAGAAGGATGGATTGAAGCGCCGCATGCGCGACATCCTTGCGGCCCGGATGCCGGGCGAACGCGCCGCAAGCATCGCCGCGACATTGCTGATGCTTCTGGAGGGCGCCACGCTTCTGGCGCAGATGGGACAGGGCAAGGCCGCCATTGCCGATATGCGCCAGGCAGCAGCCCGCATTCTCGACGCGCCCGGCTAATGAGCGTCCTGGTCATCGCGCTGGCGCTGTCGGCGGCGCTTCTTCACGCGACATGGAACGCCTTCCTGCGCACCGGCGCCGACCGGCTGTGGACGGTCACGGTGATGAGTTTCGCGAGTTCGGCCGTGGCGCTGCCGTTGATCGCACTCTATCCCCTGCCCGACCCTTCGGCCTGGGTGTATGTCGTGCTTTCGGCGACGCTGCAGGTCGGCTACAGCGTCTTTCTCGTCGCCGCCTACAGAACCGGCGACCTGGGCCAGGTCTACCCCATCGTGCGCGGGACCGTGCCGCTGCTGGTTATGCTGGGCGGCGTCGCCTTGGCCGGAGAGGTTCCGGGGCCGTATCAGATCGGCGGCGTCGTACTGGTGGCGGGAGGCATCATGAGCCTTTCGCTCGGCAGAGGCAGGGCCTCGGCGCATTCCATCCTGTTTGCCCTGGCGACGGGGGCGGTGATCGCAAGCTATGTCACTGTCGATGCGATCGGCGTGCGGCTGGCGGGGAACAGCGGCGCGTATACGGTATGGGTGGTGGCTGTTTACGGCGTGCTGATGGTCGCGGCCTTCCTGGCGGTGCGCGGCAGAATTTCCGTCGAGATCGGTTCGCCCGAGACGTGGAACGCGCTTGCCGGCGGCGTCGTGGCGCTGGCCGCCTATGGCATCGTCGTGGCGGCTTTCGCGCTGGGGCCGGCAGGCCCGATCACCGCGTTGCGGGAAACCAGCGTCGTGTTCGCAGCGCTGATCGGCCGGCTGTTCCTGGGAGAAAGCCTGACCGCCAGGCGTGTCATGGCATGTGCCGTGGTGGCAATGGGCGCGATCTGCATCGGCTATCGGCCGTGACGGCGCTTAGAGCAAGATGCGCTCAGATTGAAGCGTTCTGCCGAATTAACCCAGCCCGAAGGGTCTCCCGCTGGCGGACACCCGGTACGTCGAGCCGCTCGGACGTTGGACCCCCATCGACCTGCGCGACTCTCCTGCCGGATCGTTTCGCCAGCGGTGAAACGGAACGCCTCAATCTGAACGCATCTTGCACTAGCCCAAGAGCGTCTTTTGGCGCTTTTCGCCGCCGGCCTTGCGCCAGGCGTTGAAGCGATGGGTGGCGGCGGCGAAGGAAATCTTCATCGACTGCGCCACCGAATAGCGCGACTTGCCTTCGTCGAACATGCGGTAGCAGCATTCCACGCCATCGGCGGTGAGCTTGCCGTCGCAGGTCTTGTTGTGCGGATTGGCGGGATCGAACTGCTCGGCCTTGCAGGCCAGCATATCCTTCAGCCGCTGCAGGTCGGTCTCGATGCTGGCGATGAGTTCCAGAACGGGTTTCGGATCGAGGCCGGGTGTCTGGCGACGGCTGGACATGCGCTATCCTCTTATAGGCTGATGTTAGCCTATATAGCTATGCTGGGCGGCGTCACAAGACGGAGGATGCGGTGCGGTGCCGCATTTGGCAGAAATGTCACAGGCGTCCACAGCATATTGACGGACGCGCGGCGCAGGCCTAGTTTAGAATTATTCTAAACTAGGCGGTCCAACACATGTTTTCGCTGATTTTCGGGGCCGGAAAGCGGTCGTTCGATACGCTGTCCGAACAGGAGATTCTGGCGCTCGCCATTTCCTCCGAAGAGGATGACGGCCGCATATACCGCTCTTACGCAGACGGGCTGCGCGACGATTTTCCCCAATCGGCCAAGGTGTTCGACGCCATGGCGGAGGAGGAGGATCATCATCGGGCGAGCCTGCTCGACCTGCACCGCCGCCGCTTCGGCGAGCGCGTGCCGCTGATCCGGCGCGAGCACGTCCGAGGCTACTACGAGCGCCGGCCGGACTGGCTGGTCAAGCCGCTGGGGCTGGATACCGTCCGCGCCCAGGCGGAGATCATGGAGCAGCAGGCGCAGCGCTTCTACGAGGAGGCGGCCAAGCGGACGAGCGACGTGTCGACCCGCAAGCTTCTGGGCGATCTGGCGGCCGCCGAACAGTCGCATGGCGCGTTGGCGCACCGGCTGGAGGACGAGCATCTGCCGGAGGACGCGCGCTCCGACGAGAACCAGAAGGAGCGCCGCCAGTTCATCCTGACCTATGTGCAGCCGGGCCTGGCCGGGTTGATGGACGGCTCGGTCTCCACCCTCGCCCCGATCTTCGCCGCGGCCTTCGCCACCCAGGACACCTGGCAGACCTTTCTCGTCGGCACGTCGGCGGCGGTCGGCGCGGGCATTTCGATGGGGTTCACCGAGGCGGCTCATGACGATGGCAAGCTGTCGGGTCGCGGCTCGCCGATCAAGCGCGGCCTGGCCTCCGGCATCATGACGGCGGTGGGCGGGCTGGGGCATGCCCTGCCCTACCTCATCCCGAACTTCGCCATTGCCACCGGCATCGCCATCGCCGTGGTGTTCGTCGAACTCTGGGCCATCGCCTTCATCCAGAACCGCTTCATGGAAACGCCTTTCCTGCGCGCCGCACTTCAGGTCGTGGTGGGCGGCGGACTGGTGCTCGCCGCCGGCATCCTGATCGGCAGCGCATAGCGTCTGTTGGAAACTGCGCGAAAGCGGTTCAACCAGACCCTTAACGCAACCACGCTTCGAGCCGGATCGAAACATCGGCGGGTTGGAACGCGTAGGATGCCCGGTCAGCGCCAGAACGGCTTGGCACATTCGCGTTCCACATCGCGGCGGCTGAGCCCGATATCGCGCAAATGGTCGTCGCTGAGTTCGTCGAGATGCAGCCTTTGGCGATGACGCTGATGCCACCTGCGCACAAGGCGAAGGGCGCAGCGCAGAACCAGTGACCGGGATGGTGCGGGATGCGAGAGTATTTTGGAACGGGTGGACATTTTCGTCTCCTTGAATGGCCCAAGGATACGGATTGCCTGACGGGAATGCTTCGACTAGGATCGAACCATGAAAGACGGACCTGACATCGCCCGCATCGCCGCTCTGGTCGGCGACCCCGCCCGCGCCAACATGCTGTCGGCGCTGATGGATGGCGGCGCGCTGACGGCAAGCGAATTGGCGCTGGAGGCCGGCGTGACCCTGCAGACGGCGAGTTCGCATCTCGCCAAGCTGACCGAGGGCGGGCTTCTGAAACTGAAGAGCCAGGGTCGGCACCGCTATTACGCGCTATCGGGATATCAGGTGGCGGCCATGCTGGAATCGATCTCCGGCGTCGCCGCGAGCTCCGGCCCGACTCGGACGCGGCCCGGGCCACGCGACAGCTCGTTGCGCGAGGCGAGGATTTGCTACGATCATCTCGCCGGCATCCATGCGGTCGACATGTTCGAGAGCTTTGCAGCCCGCGGCATCCTCGAGGTGCAAGACGAAACGGTGAGCCTCGGACCGCAGGGGCACGGCTTCTTTTCTGCGCGGGGAATCGACATAGAGACGCTGGGAAAGAAATCGCGGCGCCCGGTCTGCCGCGGCTGCCTCGACTGGAGCGTCCGGCGTTCGCATCTGGCGGGCACGCTGGGGGCAGCGATCCTCGACAAGATTCTGACCGAGAAATGGGCACGCCGCATCGAGGGCAGCCGGGTCATCAGCTTCACGCCGCCGGGCAAGCGCGCCTTCGAGAAGACGTTTTTGCCGAAGCTTTGACAGCACGAAGCGGCCGGCGGGGCCGACCGCTTCGGTAGTGGGTAGGCCGATAACGGGTAGTAGGCTTTACTCGGCCGCCTGAAGGTTGACGTCGCCTTCGGCCAGCTTGGTGAGCTTCTTGTCGGTCGCCTGCTCTTCCTTGAGGTTCTTGGTGAGCACGGCGGCGCAGTCGCTGCGGCCAAGCTCGTTGGCCCAGGCGACGAGCGTACCGTAACGCGTCATCTCGTAATGCTCGACCGCCTGCGCCGAGGCGATCAGCGCCGCATCGAGGACGCGCTTGTCGGCAATATCGCCGGTTATCTCGTCGGCTTCCTTGAGAATGCCGTCGATGGCCGGGCAGTTGACCGCCTTGGCCTTGACGCCGTGCATCTCGAAGACTTCCTCGAGCCGTTCGATGTGACCCTTGGTCTCCATCAGGTGCTTTTCGAAGCCGGCCTTCAATTCAGGGTTGGTGGCCTTCTCGGCCATGGTCGGCAACGTCTTTTCGATCTGCTTTTCGGCATAATAGATGTCGCGCAGCGTATGCACGAAGAGGTCGTCCAGCGTTTTGATGTCTTTCGAGAAAAAGCCCATTGTTCTTGCCTTCCGTTGATCACGTTCGATGAAATGATTGGGGCGGCCGATACGCCGCCACTGCCCAATCAACGCCCGCCGGTTTGGTCCGTTCCGAATGAAATCGTACCCGGACAGAAAAACTCAGGATCGCCGGCTCAGCGATACAGCTGTCCTTTCCAGCGGCATAAGACCGAAACAAACGTGACGCAAAAGCAACACCGGCGGGAATGTCGCTGCAAGGCTTCGAATCGCCTCGAATAGATCGCAATCCGGTCACGATCCGGCGCATTTTAGGGCAAAGGTTAACATCGCATTCACCGCTTATTCACCCGCGGACGCTAACATCGGCACCGCTTCGGAAGGGACATCCGAACGGACAGGGACAATGGACATGAAAGTCTGGAACAGCATCGTTAAACTCGCCGCGGCATTCCGCGAATTCGTCTCGCCGACCTACCGTCCCGAACGACATTATATGCGCGGCCCCGGCCCCGCCTGCTCGCGCCGTCTCGATATGGGCTCGATGCGCTAAAAGCCTTATGCTTCCACGATGGAAGCGGAGGCACACACCTTGGTCGAAACCACGAACGCCGTGCTGGCCGATATTCTCGCAGGCCGGCGCGATGTCGTGGTATTCGACGGCGTGTGCGTGATGTGCTCGGCACTGATGCGCTTCACCGCCCGCTTCGACACGCAGCAGCGCTTCGAATTCGTTACCGCGCAATCACCGCTCGGTGCAGCGCTCTACCACCACCTCGGGCTTGACACGGATGTCTACCAGACCAACATCGTCTTTGTCGGCGGCACGCCGAACCTGAAATCGGGTAGCCTGGTCGCCCTTCTCGGTGCGATGGGCTGGCCGTGGCGGGCAGCGGTGATATTCAAGCTGGTGCCGAAACCGATCCGCGACAGCATCTATAGCCTGATCGCGCGCAACCGCTATCGCCTGTTCGGCCGGACGGAAACCTGCGAAGTGCCGACGGAACGCGTGCGAAAGCGCCTTATTGCTTAACGAAAACGGGCGGCCCGAAGACCGCCCGTTTTCCTTGAAGCCTGGGAGAATGCTTCAGCCGCCGAGGCCTTCGAAGAGAACCGTCGACAAATAGCGTTCGGCGAAGGACGGGATGATGACGACGATGTTCTTGCCGGCGTTTTCCGGACGCGAGCCGACAACGATGGCGGCCTGAAGCGCCGCACCCGAGGAAATGCCGACAGGCACGCCTTCGAGCCGGGCGACGAGACGCGCATTGGCGATGGCTTCGTCGTTGGAGACCTTGACGATCTCGTCATAGATCGTCGTGTCGAGGATTTTCGGCGCGAAGCCGGCGCCAATGCCCTGGATCTTGTGCGGGCCGGGCTGGCCGCCCGACAGAACCGGCGAGGCCTCGGGCTCGACCGCCACGACATGCACGGAAGGCTTGCGCTGCTTGATCACCTGGCCGACGCCGGTGATGGTGCCGCCCGTGCCGATGCCGGAGATGATGATGTCGACGCCGCCCTGGGTATCGTTCCAGATTTCCTCGGCGGTCGTCTTGCGGTGAATCTCGGGATTGGCCGGGTTTTCAAACTGCTGCGGGATGATCGCGTTGGGAATGGTCTGCACCAGTTCCTCAGCCTTGGCGATGGCGCCCTTCATGCCCTTGGCGCCTTCGGTCAGCACCAGTTCTGCGCCGAGCAGCGCCAGCATCTTGCGGCGCTCGATCGACATGGTCTCGGGCATGGTCAGGATCAGCTTGTAGCCCTTGGCGGCCGCAGCGAAGGCAAGCGCAATGCCGGTGTTGCCGGAGGTCGGCTCGACCAGCGTGGTCTTGCCGGGCGTGATGCGGCCTTCGGCCTCCAGCGACTCGATCATCGCCACGCCGATACGATCCTTGACGCTGGCAATCGGATTGAAGAATTCGAGCTTGGCCAGGAGGTTGGCGACGATACCCTTTTCCTTGGCAAACTTGTCGAGCCGCACGATGGGCGTATCGCCGATGGTCTCGGTGATGGAGTCGTAGACGCGTCCACGCCCCGGCGCGCGCGTGGAGGTGACGGGTTGGTTCATCGGTAGTGCTCCCGGATTGCCTGGAATAAATTTCCAAGCTCAAAGATAGTGCGCGCGAAGCGAAAATCCGAGAGGATGACGTGCTGATTAATAGCTTCGAATGGAAACTGATTTCTTCAAATACGCAAATGAAGAAAATTTAATCCAGCACCTTACTGGCGAGCGGCGATAGCGGCCGCTGCGCCGGCCATGAACACTGCCGCGGTCCGGTTGAGCAGCTTGAGCGCCCGCGGCGTCCGGAGAAACCAGCGCGCCTTCGCCGCCAGCACGAGATACGGCACCAGCACGATCAGAAGCACGGCAATGGTGACGGCCGCGAGAATGGCATAGTCGGACAGCGTGATGGCCTTCAGATCGACGATCGTCGGCGTGATGGCGACATAGAAGATCATCGTCTTGGGGTTGCCCAGGGTGACGGTCAGCCCAGACAGGAACGCCGACACCATGCCGCCCCTGCTCTTCTTCGCCTCGACCGTTTCGGCCGAAATGCCGCCGGTCCAGAAGCTGTAGGCGAGCCAGGTGAGATAAGCGACGCCGAACCATTTGATGGCGAGGAAGACGAGCCCGAAGGTCTGCGCCAGGAAGGCCAGGCCGAGAACGACGGCGGTGAGATAGGTCAGGTCGCCGAGGATCAGCCCGAACGACATCGCCAGCGACGAGCGGAAGCCGGAGCCCAGCGCTCGCGCGACGAGAGCGGTAACCCCCGGCCCGGGAATGGCGGCGGCAAGCGCGAGCGCACCGCTATAGGCAACGAAACCCGACAAGGTCATGACAGATATCCAGACGTCGATGATGCTGCGACCTTTCGCATGAACCGAAGCTCATGGAAATGACGCAGCCATCCCCGCCCGTTGGCGCAGCCGTTCAGTGTATTTTGTTGGGACCGAGCGTGTCGAAGAACACGAAGCGGTCGCGTCCCGCCGCCTTGGCTGCATAAAGCGCCTTGTCGACGTTTCGCTCGAGCTCTTCCCACGTATTGCCATCCTGCGGGGCGAGCGCGATGCCGATGCTGGCATGCGTCTGCAACTGGAGCCCATTGAGCTCGAACGGCTTGCGGAACACATCGAGCAGCCGGACCGCGACCGACTCCAGCGCTTCTCGCGTCATCGGCGCATTGAAGAGAACGGCGAATTCGTCGCCGCCCATGCGCAATGGATAGTCGCTGGCCCTCAGCACGGACCGGATGCGGTCGGACGCTTCCTTCAGCATCATGTCGCCGACGATATGACCGTGGGTGTCGTTGACCGACTTGAACTTGTCCATGTCGATATAGATCGCGCCGAGCGTACCGCCGCTGGAAATTGCCGTGTCCAACGCCCGGTCGATGAGATCGCGCAACGCACCGCGATTGTAGAGGCCGGTGAGCGGATCGGTCATGGCCGCCAGCTTCAACGCCGCCTCGTCATATTGCAGCATGACGTTGGCGCGATGCAGCTTGATCAAGCCTGTGGCGACGGTGGCAAAATGCCGGAGCTGCTCGAGCTGGCTTTTCTCCAGCCGCCGCGGCTTGGTGTCGATGACGCAGAGCGCGCCGATGCTGATGCCCGGGTCGAGCTGCAGCGGCGCGCCGGCATAAAAGCGGTAGCCCGGCTCGCCGGTGACGTAAGGCATCTTGGAAAGCTCGGGGTGCTTGCGAAGGTCTTCCACGATGAACGGCGCGTTCTTGTAGACGACACGGGTGCAGATCGACTCGTCGCGGGCGCAGTCGGACGTCGGAAGCCCCGAACTTGCGGCAATGCGCTGCCAGTCTTCATCGATGATGGAGACAGAACAGGTGGCGATATCGAAGATTTCGCGAACAAGGAATGACAGGGCCTTAAGTTCCGGCATGTCCGGCATCTGGGACGGGAGAAGACTTCTCACCACAAGCTGTCGATCTGCTTCGTTTACCGGCCTCAGTTGCGCCCGGGAGAACTCGATCGCATCCATCATTCACGCCACTCCACTTTGGTTTCCTCCCCGACGGCCCCAGCATGGTTTAGCGAACTATAAAGGGGAATTGTGAACCAAGTTGAGTTTGTAGACAAAAAACCGTCTCCCGGCATCGACATCGAGCGCCGGCTTGTGTAATCGCAGCGTCCCGCCGCGGCAGGGCCGCCCCTTCCGTCTCGGGCACGACACAGAGGACGACACGATGCGACCGGTTTTCGGCGGCATAGACTTTGGCACTTCCAACTCGACCGTGGGCGTGATGACCGGCAACCGCGCCCGCCTCGTGGCGCTGGAAGGCGAGCAGGTGACGCTGCCGAGCGCCGTTTTCTTCAACTTCGAAGACAACCAGACCTATCTCGGCCGCAAGGCTATCTCGGAATACACAGACGGCGCCGAAGGACGGCTGATGCGCGCGCTGAAAAGCGTTCTGGGCAGCTCGCTGGTGCATGAGAAAACGCGCATCAAGGCGAAATACATCGCCTTCACCGACATTATCGGCATGTTCGTGGCCAATCTGAAGGCCAAGCTCGAGGCCGATGTCGGCGACGCGGTCGACACCGTGGTGCTGGGCCGTCCGGTGCGTTTCGTGGACGAGGATGACAAGGCCGACGCCGATGCGCAGAACGAGCTCGAGAAAGCCGCCCGCGCGCAAGGCTTCAAGAACATCGCCTTCCAGTTCGAGCCGATCGCGGCCGCGCTCGACTACGAGCAGGGCGTGGCCCGCGAGGAACTGGCGCTGATCGTCGACATGGGCGGCGGCACCTCGGACTTTTCGGTGGTGCGCGTCTCGCCCGAGCGCGCCCGCTCCACCGACCGGAAGGACGACATCCTCGCCAATCGCGGCATCCATATCGGCGGCACGGATTTCGACCGGCTTTTGAGCATTGCCCACGTCATGCCCGAACTCGGCTATCTGACGCCGACCAAGGACGGCAAGCGCAACCTGCCGGCGGGCTATTTCATCGATCTCGCCACCTGGCAGCGGATCAACCTGCTCTACACCGCCAAGGCGATGAACGACCTGAAGCAGATCCGCTACGAGGCCGCCCGCCCCGATCTGGTGGACCGCATGATGGCGATTGTCGAGCGCCGCTACGGCCATGCCCTGGCGACCATCGTCGAGCGCGCGAAAATTGCCCTGACCGACCATGAGCGGACGAGCATCGATGTCGGCATCCATGGCGCGACCTTCAGCGCACCGCTGACACGGCTTGGACTGGAAGAGACGATCCGCGGAGATGTCGGCCGGGTGACGGCTACGGTCGAACAGACGATCCGCGACGCCGGCATTGCGGCGTCGGACATCACGGCAGTGTTTTTGACCGGCGGTTCGACCGCCATCCCGCTCGCGCGGCAGAGCATCCTGGCGCTGGTTCCCGGTGCTCAGGTGGTGGAAGGCGATATGTTCGGCTCGGTCGGGCTCGGGCTCGCGCTGGACGCACAGCGGAAGTTCGGGTGAGGCAAAGGGTCAGTTAGGAACACGACGCTAGGGACGGTTTCCTAGGTTGACCCCCCTCTGTCCTGCCGGACATCTCCCCCGCATTGGGGAGATCAGCAGCCCCGAAAGCGAACGATCAGATTTCAGCCGCCGGCGCATCATCCTCGACCTCGGCGTCCAGATCGGCGTCGAGACGCCGTTCCAGTTCGACCAGATCGGCGGGGAGCGGCAGCCCCTGGGCACGCAGCTCGATCAGCTTGGCGCGCACCTGCTCTTCGAGTTCGCGGATATCCTCCGGCTGGTTGACCATCTCCTGCATCAGCAGCGCCAGTTCGGCCTTGATGTCTTCAAACGCCATGGGACAATCCTTTCAGGTCTCCGCCGAGGCGGCGGTCAGCGCAGCATACGCGAGATGACCTGCGCGGTGTAGTCGACCATCGGGACGATGCGGGCATAGTTGAGCCGCGTCGGGCCGATGACGCCGAGCGCGCCGACGACCCGCTGGTCCTTGTCGCGGTAGGGCGCGACCACCAAAGACGAGCCCGACAGCGAAAACAGCTTGTTTTCCGAGCCGATGAAGATGCGCACGCCCGATCCTTGCTCAGCCAGGTCTAGAAGCTGGATCATGCCGTCCTGGGTTTCGAGGTCGTCGAAGAGATGACGGAGCAGGTCGATATCGGCCTGGGCGGTGACGTTTTCGAGCAGGTTGGACCGGCCGCGCACGATGATGCGTCCGGGAGTGCGCCCCGGCACACCGCTCTCAGCCCCGGCCCAGACAGCCAAGCCGCGCTCGATCAGGTCCTGCGACAGCGCATCGAGGGCCGCGCGCGTCTCGTCCTTGATGCGGTTGATCTCGATCTTCGCCTCGGCGAGCGTCCGTCCCTGAATATGGGCGTTGAGGAAGTTCGAGGCCTGATGCAGTTGCGAAACGGTGACGCCCGGCGGCAGTTCGAACACCCGGTTCTCGACATCGCCGTTCTGCGAGACCATCACGGCAAGCGCGCGGGTGGGTTCGAGCTGGATGAACTCGACATGTTTCAGCGAGGTCTCGTTCTTGGCCGCCAGCACCAGCCCTGCCCCGCGCGACAGGCCCGACAGCATCTGGCTCGCCTCGGTCAGCATGTGCTCCAGCGACGCGCCGCTGCCCGAGGCCTTGACCTGGGCATCGATGGCGCGGCGTTCCTCGTCGGACAGGTCGCCGATTTCCATAAAGGCGTCGACGAAGAAGCGCAGCCCCTTTTGCGTCGGCAGCCGGCCCGCGGAGATGTGCGGCGCATAGATCAGACCGAGTTGCTCCAGATCGCTCATCACATTGCGTATGGTGGCGGGTGAGAGCGACGCCGACAGCATACGCGACAAGTTGCGCGAGCCGACCGGCTCGCCGTCGCGCAGGTAGGAATCGACGATATAACGGAAGATGTCGCGGGAACGCGTGTCGAGCGACTGCAGTGTGGTATCGATCATCGCCTTGGTCATCTGGTCGAACAACCTCCGGGCAGAAGGATATAGGCTCCGTGGCGTCGAACACAACAGCCGCCAGGCAGCCAGCACAGCTAAGGTGGCGCCTTTTCCTTTGCGCTGGTGGTCTCATGCGGCTACAAGCCCCGCCAGACTCCGATTTTGAACAGAAAGACTAAAAAATGCGCCCTTCCAAACGCCAGTTCGACGAAATGCGCGCCGTCAGCTTCGAGCGCAACATTTCCAAGCATGCGGAAGGCTCCTGCCTCGTCAAGTTCGGCGACACGCATGTGCTGTGCACGGCGAGCCTCGAGGAAAAGGTGCCGGGCTGGATGCGCAACACCGGCAAGGGCTGGGTGACGGCCGAATATGGCATGCTGCCGCGCTCGACCGGCGACCGCATGCGGCGCGAGGCTTCTTCGGGCAAGCAGGGTGGCCGCACGCTGGAAATCCAGCGTCTGATCGGCCGGTCCTTGCGCGCGGTGGTCGACATGCAGGCGCTGGGCGAGATGCAGATCACGGTCGACTGCGACGTGATCCAGGCCGATGGCGGCACCCGCACGGCCTCCATCACCGGCGCCTGGGTGGCGCTGCACGACTGCCTGCGCTGGATGGAAGCGCGGCAGATGGTGAAGGTCGACAAGGTGCTGAAGGATCATGTCGCCGCCATTTCCTGCGGCATCCATGACGGCCAGCCGGTGCTCGACCTCGACTATCTCGAGGATTCGTCGGCCGGCACGGACGCGAATTTCGTCATGACCGGCAAGGGCGGGATCGTCGAGATCCAGGGCACCGCCGAGGGCGAGCCGTTCAGCGAAGAGCAGTTCGCAGCGTTGATGGACCTGGCCCGCAAGGGCATCACCCGTCTCGTCAGCCTGCAGCAGATGGCCGTGGCATAGGGATGAAGCCGTCGGCCATTCTCGAATCCGCGCTGTATGTCGATGACCTCGACGCAGCAGAGCAGTTCTACGAGCACGTTCTCGGGCTTGAAAAGCTCGCCAAGGTGCCGGACCGGCATGTCTTCTTCCGCTGCGGCCAGGGCGTGCTGCTGCTGTTCAACGCCGAAGCCACCCGCGTGCCGCCTGCCCCCGACGCCAGGCTTCAGGTGCCGCCGCATGGCGCGACCGGGCAAGGGCATCTGTGCTTCTCGGCCACGGCCGCGGAACTTCTGGCCTGGGAAGAACGGCTGACTGCAAAAGGCGTCGAGATCGAAGGCGGGGTCGAATGGCCGGCAGGCGGACGGTCGATCTATTTCCGCGACCCGTCCGGCAACTCGCTTGAGTTCGCCGAACCAAGGATATGGGGGCTGTGATGCGCATACTGGAAGAGCGGAAGATCGTCGTCGCCAGCCACAATGCAGGCAAGCTCAGGGAATTCGCCGACCTGATGGCGCCGTTCGGCTTCGAGGCGAAATCGGCCAAGGACTATGGTCTGCCCGAGCCCGACGAGACCGGCACGACCTTCGAGGAAAACGCTTACATCAAGGCTTTCGCAGCGGCCAAGGCCACCGGCCTGCCGGCGCTGTCGGACGATTCCGGCCTCGTCGTCGACGCGCTTGACGGCGCGCCCGGCGTCTACACCGCCAACTGGGCGGAATTGCCGGACGGCACGCGCGACTTCGCCATGGCCATGCAGCGCACCGAAACGGCCCTTCTCGAGCGCGGCGCCACCGAGGCCACGCAACGCAGCGGCCGCTTCGTCGCCGTCATCTGCGTCGCCTGGCCGGACGGCCATGCCGAATATTTCCGAGGCGAGGCGGAAGGCACGCTGGTCTGGCCGCCGCGCGGCACGGACGGTTTCGGCTACGATCCGGCGTTTCTGCCGAGGGGATATGACAAGACCTTCGGCGAGATGACCGCGCAGGAAAAGCACGGCTGGACGCCGGGCCAGGCAGAGGCGCTGTCGCACCGCGCCCGCGCCTTCCAGAAATTCGCCCGCGCCATGCTGGGGGTTGCGTAAAGGGATGATGCCGTCTCGCGACCAGCGCGGCTCACCCCCACCCCTAACCCCTGATTTTTTGGGCCAGGGACATCGCATATGAAGAAATGGCAGCGCCAGTCCCCCTCACCGGCTCGCTACGCTCGCCACCTCTCCCCCACTCCGTGGGGGCGAGGAACCCAAGTTCTGCAGACGATGCGCCCTCAAAGGCAGCGGTTCCTCTCCCCCGGGCAGGGGGAGAGGTGGCCCGAAGGGTCGGTGAGGGGGTGCTTGGCCACCATCGCCAGCCCCTGGGAGCCGATGTCAGGCGTCGGGATATTCTTCGGCACTGACCGTCCAGGCAATGGCCAATGACACTGGACCTCTCGCCCGGTTTCGGCGTCTATGTGCATTGGCCGTTCTGCGCGGCCAAGTGCCCCTATTGCGACTTCAACAGCCATGTCCGCCACCAGCCGGTGGATCAGGAGCGGTTCGCAGCGGCCTTCGCGACCGAACTTGCGACGATGCGGCGACGCACCGGGGCGCATGAAGTCACCAGCATCTTTCTCGGCGGCGGGACGCCATCGCTGATGCGGCCCGAAACGGTGGGCGCCGTGCTCGACGCCATCGCCCAAAACTGGACGATAGCGGCCGATGCCGAGATCACGCTGGAGGCCAATCCGACCTCGGTGGAGGCCGAGCGGTTTCGCGGCTATCGCGCAGCCGGCGTCAACCGCGTATCGCTGGGCGTGCAGGCGCTGAACGACAAGGATCTGCGCTTTCTGGGCCGCATGCACAGCGTGTCGGAAGCGTTGCATGCCATCGGGCTGGCGCGCGAGATTTTTCCGCGCCTGTCCTTCGACCTGATCTATGCCCGCCCCGGCCAGACGCCCGAGGCGTGGACGGCGGAGCTTGAACAGGCAATCGGCTATGCCGTCGACCATCTGTCGCTCTATCAACTGACCATCGAGGAAGGCACGCGCTTTCACGCGCTGTACCATGCCGGGAAATTCCAGATTCCCGATGGCGACCACGCCGCCGATCTCTATGCCGCCACGCAGGAGATCACGGCGGCGCGTGGACTGCCGGCTTATGAGATTTCGAACCACGCCCGACCGGGTGCCGAAAGCCGCCACAACCTGACATACTGGCGCTACGGTGAATATGTCGGCGTCGGCCCCGGCGCGCATGGCCGCTTCCTCGAAGACGGCACGCGCATCGTCACCATCGCCGAAAAGCATCCCGAGACTTGGGCCGGACTGGTGGAGGCGCAAGGACACGGCATTGTCGATGGCGAAGTGCTGTCGCGCAGCGAAGAGGCCGACGAGTTTCTTTTGATGGGATTGCGGCTGGCCGAGGGCATCGACCTCGCCCGCTACGAGATGCTCTCGGGCAAGACGCTGTCGGGGCGCTATCTCAGCCGGCTGCAACAGGATGGGCTCGTCGCGCCCATCGGCAATTCACGATTGCGCGCCACGCCGCAAGGCATGATCGTGCTGGACGCAGTGGTTGCCGATCTGGCACGGTAACTCCATGAGCGCCTACAGGGCGGGCGGTTGACGGTCGCAAAACTGGCAGAACTGGCGGATCGAGTGCGCCTGTGCTAAAGGTGTACACACTTCAACACAGGAGGACGATCGTGGCAGCCAGCACGACAATGACAATTCGAGTCAGTCCCGAGATAAAGCAGAAGCTTGACCGGATCGCGACAGGTACACAGCGCAGCAAATCGTTCCTGGCCGGCGAGGCCATCGCAGCTTATGTGGAGCGCGAGCTTGAAATCATAGAGGGTATCGAGCGCGGTAGAGCCGACGCGGCGGCTGGCCGCGTGGTGCCGCATGACGATGCGATAGCCGAACTCTATGGCGTGATCGACGCGGCGGAAGCAAAGCGAGCCCGCAAGGTGTGAAGAGGCCTGTCACATGGGCGCGGGAAGCGCTGGACACTATGCGGGAGCAGATCGCGTTTATCGCCCGCGACAACCCGGCAGCCGCGCGACGGGTTGCGGATCGGCTCCGCGACACAGGCGAGGCCCTTGGCGACATTGCGACCGGGCGACCCGGTCGCGTGACGGGCACGTATTAGAAGTCCGTTACGCGCCTGCCCTATATAATTTCCTATGAGATGCGGCCGATCGATGGCCGCGAAAGCATCGTCATTCTTCGCGTGATTCACACGGCACAAGACTGGCCTGCGGAGGAATGGCCGCGCTGAGTTAAAAGATCTATACCGTCAGGCGGCTATAGGCGTCGGCACCGCGTTCGCGCTCTCGATGCGCGGGAGCACGACGTCGAACCGGCAGGCCCCTGTCAGTGCTTTTCGGCCCGGTCAGCGTCGTCGGAGGATGTGTCTTGCGAGTCTGGAACACGACGTCTGTCGTTCCGGTCTGGCGATATCGGCTTTTGAGCCGTTGGGCGCGCCTGGTCTTTTTTGCCAGCGTAATATGGTTCGAACGCGTCCTGGATCTGGAGGCTGTCCATTGTTTTCTCCCTGTGCGGCATAGAAACCCCGCGAGCGAAAATTTGTTCCCGGAACGTGGCGGGGCCATAGCGAAAAATCCGCCCGTCATCACCTTTTGCAACGCGGCGCGCGGCGTGCCAAAGAGAGCAGGATGGCAGAACCAATCATGCTGCCCGGTAAGGGCCCCCTCACCCGGCCTCCGCTTCGCTCGGCCCCCTCTCCCCGCTGGGGCGAGGAGAGCGACGACGGTGAGCGCTTCCCCTTCTCCCCTCCGGGGGTCCGAAGGACGGGTCGAGACCAGTGGCTCGAGCCAGGGCGGGGGCCCGAAGGGCCGGATGAGGGGCATACGCCCGACATGATTGAACTGCCTTGAAAGCGAGGCGACGTGCAGACTGAAGACCACAAGCGGGCCTATGTCATCGGGCAGACGGAGATCGTGGCGCGGCCTTTGCCGGCGGCGCTGTATCTCGTCGCAACCCCGATCGGCAATCTCGGCGATATCACCTTGCGGGCGCTGGAAACCCTGGCCGCAGCCGATGTGCTGGCCTGCGAGGATACCCGCGTCACCCGCGTGCTGCTCAACCGCTACGGCATAAGACAGCGGCCGGTCGCCTATCACGAACATAACGCCGAGGAAGCCGGGCCAAAGCTGATCGAGGCGCTGGAAGCCGGCCGCAGCGTGGCACTTGTCTCCGACGCCGGCACGCCGCTGGTGTCCGACCCCGGCTACCGGCTGGTCGGCACCGCCCTGGAGCATGGCATCCGCGTCGTGCCGATCCCCGGCGCATCGGCGGTGCTGGCAGCCCTCACCGCGTCCGGACTGCCATCGGATGCGTTCTTCTTTGCCGGTTTCCTGCCGGTCAAGGACGGACAGCGCCGCACGCGTCTCGCGGAGGTCCAAGCGGTGCCGGGAACGCTGGTGTTCTTCGAATCGCCACGCCGGCTTGCCGACACGCTGGCTGCGATGGCCGACGTGCTGGGCGTTCGGCAGGCGGCCGTGGGACGGGAACTGACCAAGACTTTCGAGGAGTTGCGGCGCGGCACGCTCGCGGAGCTTGCAGCCCACTATGCCGAGGCCGATACACCCAAGGGCGAAGTCGTGCTGTGTGTCGGCCCCAGCGAGGTCAAGGCCGATGCGCCGGAGGATGTCGACCGCCTGTTGCTGTCGCTCGCCAGCGAAATGCCGGCGTCGAAGGCCGCGGCCGAGGCTGCGCGCATGACCGGAGGCCAGAAGCCGGCGCTCTACCGGAGGCTTCTGGAGCTGAAGGAGAGCGATGGCGGCTGATCCATCCCGACGGCTAAAGGCGTATCGGCGCGGCCACCGTGGCGAGTGGTTGGCCGCCGCTGCCCTCATGCTGAAGGGATATCGGATCGTCGCCCGCCGCTATCGCACCAAACTCGGCGAGATAGACCTGATCGCGCGGCGCGGCGACCTTGTCCTCATCGTCGAGGTGAAGGCGCGCAAGAGCTTGCTCGAAGCCATGGATGCCGTCGGCCACGGCGCGCAGCGGCGCATCGAGGGCGCGGCCGACCTCTGGCTTGCCAAGCAGCCAGACTACGCGCGGCTATCGCTACGCTTCGACATGGTGGCCGTGCTGCCGATGCGCTGGCCTGTGCATGTCGAAAACGCGTTTTACGGCCGCACCTAAAGTCGCAAAATACCGAAACCCTTGGCTTAGTATATTTTAAAATACTACCTATAATGGTATTTTTTGATACTGCAACCAGGGAGGGTAGTCATGTTCGGGGTTTCCAAGGATAGATTGACCATCAACGCTGCGCCTGTTGAGTTCGTGAAGTCACCACACATCTCGGGAAAGATGACGCCGGAATTTCTGGTGATCCATTACACCGCCAGCGGTCCGTCCTCTGACATTGCATCCTACTTCTCCAAGCCTTCAGCCCAAGTCTCCGCTCATCTGGTGATCACGCGCAACGGCACCGTCAAGCAGTGCGTGCCCTTCAACGTTATCGGCTGGCATGCCGGCAAAAGCGAATGGCGCGACAGAAGCGGCAATCTGCATGTCGGGCTCAACCAGAATTCGATTGGCATCGAGATTGAAAACTGGGGACCGCTGAAAAGAGCCGGCTCCGGCTGGGTGTCATGGACGGGCGAGAGCGTCGATGGAGGAAAGGTGATCGAGGCGCGTCACAAGTTCGGCGCTCCGAACTGTGGCTGGGAGGTATTCACGGACGCGCAGGTAGAAGCGACAATTAACGCCGCGCAGGCGATCTGCGATGCGTACGGCATCAAAGAAATCGTCGGCCATGACGACATAGCGCCCGGCCGCAAGTCAGACCCCGGCCCGGCCTGGAATATGCGCTCTTTCATTGCCAAGGTTATCGGCCGAAAGGAAAACGGTTCCTCGGTGATGGTTGTGCGATCGCCGACCGGACTAAACGTCCGCAAGGGTCCTGGGGCTGCTTTCGACATGGTTCGCAAGACGCCGCTGGCCGATGGTACGAGCGTGGAGGTGCATGAAGCCGATGGCTCGTGGCGCTTCGTTTCCGTCCTGGATGCGAAGGGCCTTCCGGATTTTTCGGGCTGGGTGCACGGTGCATTTCTGCGCGAGGGCTGATCCATCCCGACGGCTAAAGGCTTATCGGCGCGGCCACCGTGGCGAGTGGTTGGCCGCCGCTGCCCTCATGCTGAAGGGGTATCGGATCGTCGCCCGCCGCTATCGCACCAAACTCGGTGAAATCGACCTGATCGCACGGCGCGGCGTCCTCGTGTTGATAGTCGAGGTGAAGGCGCGCAGGACGTTGCTCGAAGCCATTGATGCCGTCGGCCACGGCGCGCAGCGGCGCATCGAGGGCGCGGCCGACCTCTGGCTTGCCAAGCAGCCAGACTATGCGCGGCTGTCGCTGCGCTTCGACATGGTGGCCGTGCTGCCGATGCGCTGGCCCGTGCATGTCGAAAACGCGTTCTACGGCCGCACCTAGAGCGTTTCCTGCTTAGATTGAATCGTTCTGCCGGAGGAAATTCGGGACAAGGTCGAGGGATGAGGCGAGGTCGTAGTGGTGCTACGGCCGAGCCGAGGCCCGAAGGATTTGGCCCGAATTAACCCGGCCCACCGGTGGCCGCGCATTCATTGAATGCGCAAAGGACCACCGGCGCTTTAGACACTTGTTGATTTGCCATGCAAATCAACGGGGAGGGTTTCCCGCTGGCGGGCGCCCGCTGTGTCAGCCGGCTTGCCCGATGCACCACATCGGGACTGTGCCGCCTTCCTGGCGGATCGCCTCGCCATCGGAGAAACAGAACCGCTTCAATCTAAACAGGAAACGCTCTAAAGTCGCAAAACTATCGGCTTGCCGCCGGCTCGACTTCAGCGCAGCTTTTAAAGCGTGAAACTCGAAATGGGGAACAAACCATGTGCCATCATTGCGTGATCGAATCCGTCAAGAGCGGCATGCTGAGCCGCCGCAGCTTCTTCACCGGAAGCGTCGCCGCGGGTGCCGCGGCACTCGCTGCCTCCGCTTTGCCGCAGCCGGCCTTAGCCCAGGCCGCGACCAAGGCGGAGGACCTGACGCACGAATTGTTCGAGACATTTCCGACCTATTTCGGCGACCAGCAGCTCTTCATCGACAAGAAGTTCAATTTCAAGGAGCACAGCTTCAACCTGAACGAATGGCGCATCAACGAACACACCGGCACGCATATCGACGCGCCGCTGCACTTCTCGGCGGATGGCAAATCGGTGGCGGAACTGCCGGTCGAGGATCTGGTCGCGCCACTTGTGGTCATCGACATCCGCGCCAAGGCCGCCGAGAACGCCGATGCGCAACTGACGCCGGACGATATCAAGGCCTGGATTGCGGCGAACGGCGAGCTGCCGCAGGGTGCTGTGGTCGCTCTCCTGTCGGGCTGGGGCGCACATGTCGAGACCGAGAAATTCCGCAATGTCGGCGCCGACGGCAAGACGATGCATTTCCCCGGCTTCCACATCGAAACAGCCGAGCTTCTGCTGGAAGGCTCGACCAAGGCGATAGCCGTCGACACGCTGTCGCTCGACCACGGCCCCTCGCCGGACTTCGCCGTCCACAACAAGTGGCTTCCGACCGGCCGCTACGGCATCGAGGGTGTGGCGAATCTCGACAAGCTGCCTGCGAAGGGCGCCACGATCGTCGTCGGCGCACCGAAGATCAGGGGCGCGACAGGCGGCCCCGCGCGCATCTTCGCGCTGGTGTAAAGGTCAGCGCTTCGTCACCCGCATCGGCAGACCACCCTGCGGCTGGGTGGTCAGTTTCTGCACCGGCCAGGGTTTCGTCTCGGGCAAGGTGTCGAAGCGATAGCGCGACAAAAGGATGGCAAGCGCGATGATCGCCTCCTGCATGGCGAAGCTTGCGCCGATACAGACGCGCGGGCCGGCGCCGAACGGCAGATATTGATACCGGCCGATGGCGTCGCGCCGTTCGGGGTGGAAGCGTTCGGGCATGAAGGCATCCGGCTGGTCCCACAGCTTGCGATGGCGGTGAACAGTCCAAGGCATGACGAGCACCTGAGTGCGCTTGCGGATTTTCAGCTCGCCATAGCTGTCGTCCTCGATCGGTTCGCGGTTGATCGAGGGCGCCGGCGGATAGAGCCGAAGCGCCTCCTCGAAGGCGGCGCGGGTGTACGGCATGGCATCGAGCCATTTGACCGGATCGGGCTCGTGCGCCAGAACCTCTTCGATCTCGCGCTCGACGCGGTCGCGTTCCCAGGTCGCCTCGGCCAGACAATAGATCGTCCAGCCCAGTGCGCGCGCCGTGGTCTCGTGACCGGCGCCGATGAAGGTGATGATGTTGTCTTCGATTTCCGCTCTGGTCAGCCCGTCCGGCCCTTCCGCCCTGAGCAGCAAGGTGAGGAAATCCTCGGGCGCATTGCCCGGATCTGACTTCAGTCTCTCGCTGCGCATCGCCACGGTGTTGGTGACGATGTTGCGGAAATAGGCCATGGTCTTGCGGCCGCGCAGCCGCGTGATGCGCGGCATCCAATCCGGCGCGCGCAACAGATCGAGCGGGTCGACGCGGCCCATGGTCTCGAACAGCCGGTCGATCTCCTTGGCGAAACTGCCGGGCTCGCCGGCGATCTCACCGGAAAACAGCGTTTCGGCCAGAATGTCGTATGTCAGCATCGTCATGTCATGCGCGACATCGGTGGTGCCGCCGGCATCGTAGCGCTCGACGAAATCCAGTGTTCGCGCCAGCATGGGCTGAGCGAAGCCGAAGATGTGGCGCGGCGTGAACACCGGCGCCATGGCTTTGCGCGATCGCTTCCAGACGTCGCCCTCGGCCGTCAGCAGGCCGTCGCGCAGGATGGGGCGCAGGATTTTCTGGCGCACCTCGGCCATGCGGTAGTTCTTGGCGTTGTCGACCAGGATGTGGCGTATCAGGCCGGGATCGTTAGCGATGACCAGCGGCCCGCCGATTCCGTCGACCGAAATCCACGGCTGGTTGTAGGACGGCTCGCCCCACAGTTCGAGCGGATTGCGGTAGACGATCCTGATCATCTCCAGCGTGGACGGCGGCGTCGTCCGCGGGATCGGCGCAGGCGGGATGAAGGGTGTTGGGACGGCGTCCATGGAGGTCTCCGGTTCACGTCCATCCCATGTAGGGAGCGGACGCGCCCGCTGCCACGAGACATCTCGGCACAGGCAAAGCAGCAAAATGCCTGGCCGCCTTGGTCAGCACCCGGGTTACCTGCAGGTGCCTTCTTGTTTCAGGCTCTTGGGCTACCTATTCAAAAGCCCGCTCCCAAGCACATCGACATCGGCAACACAAAGGACTCGGAAGTGTCATCGCATAAACTCAACGTCGTCATCAGCAGCACCCGCCCCGGCCGCGTCGGCCCGGTCTTCGCAAAATGGTTTGCCGATTTCGCGAAAACCCACGGCACATTCGACGTCGATCTGGTCGACCTCGCCGACTTCGATCTGCCTGTGTTCAACGAGCCCAAGCACCCTCGCCTTGGCCAGTACGAGCACGAGGCGACAAAGAAATGGTCCGCTTCCGTCGCATCCGGCGACGCTTTCGTCTTCGTGACCCCCGAATACAACTACTTCCCGCCCTCGTCACTGATCAACGCGCTGACCTATCTGTCGGCCGAATGGCGCTACAAACCGGTCGGCTTCGTCAGCTATGGCGGCGTGTCGGGCGGTCTTCGCGCAGTGCAGCCTGTGAAGGAATTGGTCACGACATTGAGCATGATGCCGATCCCGGCTGGTGTGCCGATCCCCGGCGCGCATTCTCACATCAAGGACGGTGTTTTCGCCTCCAACGACCTGATCGACGACGCGGCCAAGACCATGCTCGGCGAGCTTCATAAATGGAGCGTCGCACTGCAACCCATGCGCGCTTAACAACACAGCTTAAATCTTGTGCATGACTGCCGGCGAAGCTTGTCGCCGGCTGTCAAAGTATAGAATTCGGTAACACAATTAGCTCAGCCTTGAGACTTCGAAATAGAATCTCTGGTTGCACTGCAACCTATCTCGTTTGGGAGAGTTACTCAGGCCAGTACGACTTTGTAGCCCGGCAAACTAAACGGAGGATCATAGCCGGCCAGTACCGAAACAAGAGTAGGAAAAATGAAGCATTGCAGCATTCTGGTGGTCGAAGACGAGATCTTTGTGGCTACCGACATTGAGAGCATGGTGGCCGATCTAGGTCACAGGCCAGTGGGCATTGCAGCGGACGCCAAGACAGCGCTCGACCTAGCGCCCAATGCGGAGATCGCATTGGTAGACCTTAACCTGCGCGATGGGCCTACCGGCCAATTTATCGGCAGAACCCTTGCTGAGACCTATGGTATTACCGTCCTGTTCATGACCGCCAATCCTTCGCAGCTTGGCGACGGCATTCCCGGCACCATCGGCGTCCTCCCAAAGCCGGTGATGGAAGACGAATTGAAAGAAGCAGTGGCTTTCGCGGTCGCGCATCGCAGCCGCATGGAGGCACAGCCCCCTGCCCGCCTTCGTCTGTTCGCTCCGGGCAACGCCAATGATGCCGAGATGATCTCGGCGCAGGCCGGCAGCTAATTCCGCAGCGTGGTTGACTTGTTCAACTGCGCTGCCGGAAGCAGCAATTCGACGCGCAGCCCATCCTCATCCCAGTAACGTTCGATCGAGCCATTGAGTTGGCCCTGGACGCTGAGCGCGATCAGCTTGGTGCCGAACCCTTCTTTACGAGTATCCGGCGATATCGGCTGTCCCCCGTGCTCCTTCCAAACCATGCGATAATTGCTGCCCTCCAACACGCTCGACAGATGAATCTGACCATCCTGTGTGCCGAGCGCGCCATATTTGGCAGCGTTCGTCGCAAGTTCGTGGAAGATCAGCGCCAACGGCGTCGCCGCGCCATCGTCGATGATAGGATCGTCGCCTTCCAGAACGATGCGCTGGGCGCCGGCGCCCTGGTGCGGCGCGACCAGTTCCGTGATCAGCGCCCAGAGTGAACTCTGGTTGGCCGCCGGCTTGGACGCGCTGCTGTGCGGCCGGACGAAATCATGCGCCTTTCCCATCGCCGCGATGCGCTGGCGCAACTCGTTGGTGAGCGGCTTGATCTCGGGGTAGGAGCGCGATGAGAGGCTGATGATGCCGTTGAGCACGGAGAAGATGTTCTTGATCCGGTGGCTCAATTCCTGCGCCACCATCTCACGCTCTTCCGAGGCAAGCTTGGTCTCGTGAATGTCGGTGCAGGTGCCGATCCAGCGGATGATCTCGCCGGCCTCGTTGCGGATGGGCAGAGCGCGGCCCAGCGTCCAACGATATTCGCCGGAATGATGCCGAAGCCGGTACTCGATCTGATAAGGCTCGCCGGTCCGCAGCGAGTGGTCCCATGTCTGAAACGCCCGCTCGCGGTCGTCGGGATGGAACATGCCGCTCCACGCCTCGCCGTCCGTGCTGCCTTCCGGCACGCCTGTATATTCGTACCATCTGGCGTTGTAGTAATCGTGATAACCGTCCGGCAGCGTCGACCACACCATTTGCGGCATCGTATCGGCCAAGGTGCGGAAGCCCGCTTCGCTGGCAGCCAGAGCTTCTTCGAACGCCTTGCGCTCGGTGATGTCGATGATGACGCCGGGAAGGCGTAGTTCGCCGGTCGTCGCATCGGAGACAACCTTGCCCGTCGCCATGATCCAGCGTTGCTTTCCCTGCTCGTCGATGAGCCGGTATTCGGCGCGGAAATCCTTGCGATCCTGAACCGCCTGGTCGATCGCTCTCGACAGACTTGGGCGGTCGTCGGGATGGACAGCATCGAAGAACCGCGTGATCGGCACGCCTTTCTCCGCCTCGTCCCGCGAAACGCCATACATGACAGCGAAATGGCTGTTGGTGATCACCACATCGGAATCGATCTTCCAATCCCAGGCGCCTGCGATCCCCGAGGCGGAAAACGCCATCGACAGGCGCTCCTCGCTGCGCGCCAGCGCTCGCTCGACCAGCACGCGCTTGGTCATGTCCGAAAGAATGGCCAGCGTGGCAATCGCCTCTCCGTCCTCGCCTAGGACGGGGCTGTAGTCGAGGTCGAGCCAGACATCCTCGGCAGCGCCGTTGCGGTGAAAGACGAAGTGCTGGTTTTCAAATGCCAGCGCTTTTCCCTGCATGACGGTGTCGATCACGTCGCGATTGAAATCGGCCACTTCGGGCCAGCTATCGAAAACCGAAGACCCCAGCGAGCCGGGATGCCGGCCGCCCGCCACCTCGATATAGGCGTCGTTGTAGATCATGATCCCTTCGCGGCCGACCATGAGGCACATCGGCAAAGCCGACGACAGCATCAACCTGACGCTGACCCGGACAGTCGGCGGCCAGTCGGTGATCGGACCAAGCGGCGTCGACGACCAGTCCCGCGCGTTGATAAAGGCTAGCATGGTGTCAGGTGCAACCGGATGAACTGTCTTGTCTGCCTTCGGAAACAAGGTCGTCGGCATGGAAAATCTGCACTCCGATAGCAAACTTTGGCGGGAAGACAGGGTGGCTGTCCTGCGTGAAGATGGACCAAGCCTCTGAAAGTTCAAGAGATATAACGGGATGAGCGGGCATTTTGAGAAGGAAAATCTTTGCCTGTCGAGCTTGTGTCGTTCCCCAGCGCGGCGGCTTTCCGAAGATTGGCGGCGCAATGTCGGATTAATGGCCGAAAGCTGTGGTTTTCCCGTGCATTGAGCCATCCAAATGCCCCGGAAAACTTGGAAAGCCGGCAGCAAAAGCCTATATCTAGCGTTCCGCAGACGCACGATTCGCAAACCGTTGCACGGCGTCTCTCCAGGACTACCAGACGAAAGCAATTCATGAGCGACCAGTCAGAAAACCTTCCTGGCGAACAGGCCGAATATGGCGCCGATTCGATCAAGGTGCTGAAAGGCCTAGACGCCGTCCGCAAGCGGCCAGGCATGTATATCGGCGACACAGACGACGGCTCCGGCCTCCACCACATGGTGTATGAGGTCGTCGACAACGCCATCGACGAAGCGCTTGCCGGCCATGCCGATCTCGTCACCGTCACGCTCAACCCGGACGGGTCGGTCACCGTGACCGACAACGGTCGCGGCATTCCCACCGATATCCACACCGGCGAAGGCATTTCAGCTGCCGAGGTCATCATGACCCAGTTGCATGCCGGCGGAAAGTTCGACCAGAATTCCTACAAGGTGTCCGGCGGCCTGCATGGCGTCGGCGTCTCCGTCGTCAACGCGCTGTCGGCCTGGCTGAAGCTGAAGATCCGCCGCAATGGCGGCATCTACGAGATGAGCTTCACCCATGGCGTGGCCGACGCGCCGCTGAAGATGACGGGCAGCTACGAGGCGAACAAGACGCCTGGCACCAATGAGGGCCGCAGCGGCAGCGAGATCAGCTTTTTCCCCTCGGCCGAGACCTTCACCATGGTGGAGTTCGATTATGGAACGCTGGAGCATCGCCTGCGCGAACTCGCCTTCCTGAACTCCGGCGTTCGCATCGTCCTCAGCGACAAGCGTCATGCCGACATCAAGGTGCAGGAGCTGTTCTATGAAGGCGGGCTGGAAGAGTTCGTCAAATATCTCGACCGCTCCAAGAAGCCGCTGACCTCGGCGCCGATTGCCATCCGCGCCGAGCGCGACGGCATCACGGTCGAGGTCGCGATGTGGTGGAACGACAGCTACCACGAGAACGTGCTGGCCTTTACCAACAACATCCCGCAGCGCGACGGCGGCACGCACCTCGCCGGCTTCCGCGGCGCGCTGACCCGCCAGATCATCGGCTATGCCGACACGTCCGGCATCGCCAAGAAGGAAAAGGTGTCGCTGACCGGCGACGATTCACGCGAAGGCCTGACCGCCGTTCTCTCGGTGAAGGTGCCCGACCCGAAATTCTCGTCGCAGACCAAGGACAAGCTTGTCTCCTCCGAAGTGCGGCCGGTTGTCGAAAGCCTGGTCAACGAAGCGCTGGGAACGTGGCTGGAAGAACACCCCACCGAGGCGCGCGTCGTCATGGACAAGGTGATCCAGGCCGCGGCGGCGCGCGAGGCCGCGCGCAAGGCGCGCGACATCACCCGCAAGAGCGCCATCGGCATCACATCGCTGCCCGGCAAGCTGGCTGATTGCCAGGAGAAGGACCCGGCGAAGTCTGAAATCTTCATCGTCGAGGGTGACTCCGCCGGCGGCTCCGCAAAGGGCGGCCGCTCGCGCCAGAACCAGGCCATCCTGCCGCTGCGCGGCAAGATCCTGAATGTGGAGCGGGCGCGTTTCGATCGTATGCTCGGCTCGGAGATGATCGGCACGCTGATCACGGCGCTTGGCACCTCGATCGGCAAGGACGAGTTCAACGCCGACAAGCTGCGCTACCACAAGATCATCATCATGACCGACGCCGACGTCGACGGCGCCCACATCCGCACCTTGCTGCTGACCTTCTTCTTCCGGCAGATGCCGGAACTGATCGAGCGCGGCCATCTCTACATCGCCCAGCCGCCGCTCTATAAGGTTTCGCGCGGCAAAAGCTCGCAATATATCAAGGATCAGGAGGCGTTCGAGGAATTCCTGATCAACAGCGGGCTCGACGAAGCGTCGTTGACGCTGAGCACGGGCGAGGTCCGCGCCGGAAAAGATTTGCGCGCCGCAGTCGACGACGCGCTCGCCATCCGTCATCTCATCAACGGCCTGCACACCCGCTACAACCGTAGCGTGGTGGAGCAAGCAGCCATCGCAGGCGCACTCAACCCCGACATCTTCACCGACCTGGGCCGCGCCAACGCCATGGCCGAGACCATCGCAAAGCAGTTGGACGTGATTGCGGAGGATACCGAACGCGGCTGGACCGGTCGGGTTTCGACCGCCAATGACGGCTCCGGCGGCTATCTGCTTGAACGTGTGGTGCGCGGCGTCAAGGAATTCGCCCAGCTCGACATGGGGTTGGTCAACTCGGTCGATGCACGCGCGCTGGAGCGCTATGCCCAACGGCTCGGCGAGGTCTATGCCGAACCGCCCGTCCTGCGTCGTCATAGCATCAGCGAGACGATTTCCGGTCCGCTGGCGCTTCTGGAAGCCGTGTTCGCCACCGGTCGCAAAGGCCTGACGCTGCAGCGCTACAAAGGTCTGGGCGAGATGAACGCCGAGCAATTGTGGGAAACCACGCTCGATCCGAATGTGCGCTCGCTGCTGCAGGTCAAGGTGAACGATGCGACCGACGCCGACAGCCTGTTCTCGCGGCTGATGGGCGACGAAGTCGAACCCCGCCGTGAGTTCATACAGGACAATGCGCTCAGCGTTGCGAACCTGGACGTGTGATCGCTTTTGTGGGCCGGTCATCCGGCCCACATCTCAGTTCAAACCTCGACGGTCTTCAGCCGCTCGGCAATCAGGGCGGCCAGCTTTGCTGCAACCTCGTCCTTGCCCATCTCGGGCCATTGCTCGATGCCGGATTTGGAAACGATGCGCACCGTATTGCGGTCGCCGCCCATAACGCCGCCCGCATGCGAGACATCGTTGGCGACGATGAAATCAGCGCCTTTCCTGGCAAGTTTCGCTTGGGCGTTCTGCACGACATCTCGCGTCTCGGCGGCAAAGCCGACAACGAGATAAGGCCTTAGCACGTGGTGACCGATGCCGGCGAGAATGTCCGGGTTTTCGGTCATTCTCAGCGTCGGCGCGCCCTCGCCCGCAACCTTCTTGATCTTTTCGCCCTCTTCGCTTTCCGTGCGCCAATCGGCGACGGCGGCGACGAAAATCGCCGCGTCGGCGGGCAGCAAGGCTTCGACAGCATCCTTCATCTCGCGCGCCGTGTCGACATGTGTGGTCTTCACGCCTGCCGGGTCGGGGATCGAAACGGGTCCAGAGACAAGACGGACATCCGCGCCCAGCCGCGCCAGAGCTGCGGCCAGCGCATAACCCTGCTTGCCGGAAGAGCGGTTGGCGATGTAGCGCACCGGGTCGATCGGCTCATGCGTCGGACCGGAGGTGATGACGATCTTGCGGCCCGACAGTGGTTTCGGGCTGGCGTCGAGCAGCGCCTCGACGGCTTCCACGATCTCCAGCGGCTCGGCCATGCGGCCTTCGCCAGCCTCGCCGCTCTCGGCCATCTCGCCCTTGTTTGGGCCGACGAACAGAACGCCGTCCTTTGCCAGGGTTGCGCGGTTGCGCATGGTGGCGGGATGCGACCACATCAGCGGATTCATCGCCGGCGCCATCAGCACCTTCTTGTTTGTGGCAAGAAGCGCGGTGGAGGCGAGATCGTTGGCAAGACCGCCGGCGAGCTTGGCCATCAAATCGGCGGTAGCCGGCGCCACCACGATCAGATCGGCTTCGCGCGACAGCCTGATATGGCCGACATCGTGCTCGTCCTGCCGGTCGAACAGCTCGGTGAAAACGTGATCCGCCGTCAACGCGCCAACCGACAACGGCGTGATGAACTCCTGCGCAGCTGATGTCATGACAGCCCGCACCGAGGCACCGCGCTCGCGCAGCCGCCTAATCAGGTCGAGCGTCTTGTAGGCCGCGATGCCACCGCCGATGATCAGCAGGATCCGCTTGCTGGAAATGGTCATCGAGCCTCCCAAGGATTTACCAGATTGACGCCGCAATCTTCGAAATCACGGATATTGCGTGTCACGACCTGAAAATTTGTTCGCCTCGCAATGGCTGCGATCTGGGCATCAAATTCGCCGATCGGTCTACCGGCCCCGCGCCTTTGGGCTACGACTTCGGCAAATATATCGGCATCTTCCTTACCGAATGGCAAAACGGCATTCGTCATCACCTGACTGAAAAAATCATGGATGAAGCCAGCAAGCCGCTGCTTTCTCGCCCCCTCCGGCAAAAGCCATAGGCCCAGCATCAACTCTGCCCGCGAAATCGCGGTAACCCAATAGTGCGACCGATCATTGCCATCCATCCAAGCCAAGACCTCCGGCGCGGGTTGCGGCACGAAAATCTCAGAAATGACGTTCGTATCAAGAATGAACATCATTCAAAGCGCGGGGGCTCGCGCATCGCCTGGCTTCTTTCGGGGATATCAAGCTCAAAGGCTCCGTATTTTTCTTTCAGGATTTCGACCGACTGAGAAAACGTAAGTTGCCGCTCACCAGGCGCAAAATCGCGCTTGACCGAATCGCGAAGCACATCCCGCACCTCCTGCTCCATCGACACGCCGCGTTCAGCGGCGCGCTTGCGCAGCGCCTTCTTGATGTCTTCGTCGAGATTTCGAACCGTAATGGCGCCCATGGCTTCGCTCCTATCCTCTCAAGATAAGCGCAAGCTCCGATGCATGCAATGCTAGCACTGCTATCAGACGATGTGCCAAGCGACGTAGAGCAGCGTCAGCGCGATGACCCAAAGCGCGATACGGCCGGAGCGCGTGTGCCGCGCCTCGGCCCTGCCGATGGCGCGCGCGGTGGCATCGTCGAAGCGCAGGCCGTTTTCCGCCATGGCGTCGATCTCGCGCGACAGCCTCTCGGTCCGCGCCACGAACTCGGGTACCTGGCGCAGCAGGGACAGCGCCGAAGCGGCGCCGTCGCGTGCATCGACAAACAGGCCGCGCGGGCCGAGATTGCCGGCGATCCAGTTACCGACGACCGGCTCAGCCGTCTTCCACATGTTGAACGCGGGATCGAGGGTGCGTGCGACCCCTTCGACCACAACCATGGTTTTCTGCAGCAGCACCAGTTCCGGCCGCGTCTGCATGTCGAACAGTTCGGTGACTTCGAACAACAGCGTCAACAGCTTCGCCATCGAGATGGTCTCGGCCGGCTGGCCGTGGATCGGTTCTCCGATGGCGCGGATCGCCTGGGCGAAGGCGGCGACATCGTGGCTGCGCGGAACGTATCCGGCTTCGAAATGCACTTCCGCCACCCGCATGTAGTCCCGCGTGATGAAACCGTAGAGGATTTCAGCGAGAAAGCGCCGTTCCTTCTTGCCGAGACGGCCCGAAATGCCGAGATCGACCGCGACGATGGTGCCATTGGCTTCCACGAACAGATTGCCGGGATGCATATCGGCATGGAAGAAACCGTCGCGCAATGTGTGCCGCAGGAAGGACTGGATCAGGTTTGCGGCGATTGCCTTGAGATCGTGGCCGGCAGCGCGCAGCGCCTCGACATTGTTCATCTTGATGCCGTCGATCCACTCCATGGTGAGCACGTCGCGACCGGTGCGCTCCCAGTCGACCGAAGGCACACGAAAGCCGGGATCCTCGGCGGTATTCTCGCCGATCTCCGACAATGCGGCTGCCTCCAGCCGCAGGTCCATCTCGATCTTGGTTGTCTGGGCCAGCGTCTGGGTCACCTCGACGGGCCGCAGCCGGCGGGAGGACGGGATGAACCTCTCCTGCAGTCGCGCAGCCAGGAAATAGCTTTCCAGATCCTGGAAGAAGCGGCGGCGCACGCCGGGGCGGATGACCTTTACCGCGACCTTCCGCTGGCCCCTGTCGTCCAAGACATGGGCCGGGTGCACCTGCGCGATGGAAGCTGCCGCCACCGGCTGTCCGAGATCGGTGAACAGCGCCGTAACGGGCCTGCCCAACGAGCCTTCGATGGCTGCGATCGATGCGGCCTGCGGGAAGGTCTGCATCCGGTCCTGCAGTTGCGCGAGATCGAGCGCGATGTCGTTTCCGACCACGTCGGGCCGGGTCGCCAGGAACTGGCCGAGCTTCACATAGGATGGCCCCAGCCGCGCAATCGCATTGGCGAGGCGGTCGCTGCGGCGGTATTTCCGCGCGCCATGCCGGGTGAACAGCTTGGCAAAACGCCAGCCGAGCTTCGGCATGCCGGACAGCTCTTCGCCGGGAAGTGCTGCGACGACACCCTCCCGCACGAGAATCCAGCCGGCATGCGCCAGCCTGAAAGAAGCTCCGATCGAACTCATGCCAGAACCGTCAAAGCTTCCAGCCCGAATGCAGGGCGGAGATGCCGCCGGAATAGTTGCGGAAGCTGACGCGGCTGAAGCCGGCGCGCGAAATCATCGCGGCGAAATTCTCCTGGTTGGGGAATTTGCGGATGGATTCCACGAGATAGGCGTAGGGTTCGCCGTCGCCGGTGACCATCTTGCCGATACGGGGAATGGCCTCGAACGACCATTTCTCGTAAATCTTGTCGAGGATCGGCATTTCGACATCGGAGAATTCCAGGCACAGGAAGCGCCCGCCTGGCTTGAGCACGCGAAACGCTTCAGACAGCGCGACGTCGATGCGCGGCACGTTGCGGATGCCGAAAGAGATCGTATAGGCGTCGAAGGTTTCGTCGGGAAACGGCAATTCCTCGGCGCTCGCCTCGACGAAATCGACATTGTCGGCGAGTCCGCGCTTACGCGCCCGTTCCTCGCCCACCGACAGCATCGAGCCGTTGATGTCGAGCACGGTCGCGCGGGCATTGCCATGCGACGCGTCGACGATGCGGAAACCGATGTCGCCCGTGCCGCCTGCGACGTCAAGCACGTGCCAGCCCGCTCGTTTTGAAGGATTGAGCCAGGAAACCAGCCCATCCTTCCACGCGCGGTGCAGGCCCGCCGACATCAGATCGTTCATGATGTCGTAGCGTTTCGCAACCTTGTGGAAGACGTCGTTGACCAGACCCTGCTTTTCACCGGGGCCGACAGTCTTGAAGCCGTATGAGGTTTCCATCCCGCCTTGGGCGGTCGTCCGTTCTTCTGACATGATCGTGTCCAATCAAATTCGGCGGGACCATAGCCGATCACACCCCACCGCGCTATTTCTTTAAGCGCGGTGTTCGGCCGCGCTTCACGAAGGAATTACGCATGCCATTGAAAGCCGAACTACACTGCCACATCGAGGGTGCGGCAGCGCCCGAACTGGTGATCCGGCAGGCGCAGAAATACGGCAAGGAGACTTCCGCTTATATTCAGGACGGTGCCTTCGTCTGGCACGATTTCACATCGTTTCTCGCGGCTTACGACTTCGCGGCCGATCTGTTTCGCAGCGAGGAGGACTACGCCAAGCTGGCCGATCACTATCTGTCCAGCCTTGCCCGCGAAGGGGCAATCTACTCAGAAATCTTCACCTCGCCCGACCATGCGACCAAGGCCGGCCTGTCGCCGCAAGCCTATACCGATGCGCTGGGCGAAGGCATGCAGCGCGCCATGGCCAAGACCGGCATCGAGGCGCGGATGATCGTGACCGGCGTGCGCCATTTCGGCGTCGAATCGGTCGAGGCGGCCGCGCGCTTCGCGGTCAGGTGCAAGCACCCGCTGGTGACCGGCTTCGGCATGGCGGGAGAAGAACGCCACGGCGACGTCGAAGACTATGTCCGCGCCTTCGAGATCGCCCGCGAGGCAGGCCTCGGCATCACCGTCCATGCCGGAGAACTGGCGGGTTGGGAAAGCGTGCAGGCCGCGCTGGATCACATTCGCCCTGCCCGGATCGGCCATGGCGTACGCGCCATCGAAAACCCCGATCTGGTGCGCCGCATCGCCGACGAAGGCGTGGTTCTGGAGTGCTGTCCCAGTTCGAACGTGGCGCTGAAGGTTTATCCGGATTTCGCTCATCACCCCTTCCCGGCGCTGAAGGATGCCGGCTGCAAGGTGACGCTCAATTCCGACGATCCGCCCTATTTCTGGACCTCGCTGAAACGGGAATACGACATCGCCGCTGAAGAGTTCGGCATGAGCGAGAAGGTGCTGATGGGCATTACGCGCACGGCAATCGAAGCCGCCTTCGTCGACCGCAAGACCAAGGCAGCGCTTCTGGCGCGGCTGGACGGGCATAAAAGGTAATTGAAGGTTCGTAATTCCCGGGTGGAGCCGAGCGCAGCGCGGCGGAAACCCGGCAATCCATTCTGTGACCAAAGACACAGGCATTTCGGTTCAGAAAAAACTGCAATTCCGAACCGTGGCCGATCATGGAAATGTCACGGAATGGATACCCGGGTCGCGCTCGGCTTCGCCTCGCTTGCCCGGTATGACGAATCAGATGGACAACGCGAACGCATTGCCTTCGAAGCAATCAGCGCCTCGGCCGATGCGCTTAATGGCCTCCACCATTCTCCCCTCCCGGCCCAGGATGATGTCGGCAACGGCGATGAGCCGCGGATTGGGCGTGGCCGACGGCGAAAGCCGCCGTAAAGTGGTTGCAAGCTCTTCTTCGTCGCGGTGGGGCGCAAGCGCCGATGCGATGATGTAGGCGGAGGCGGTCGACCGGCTGACCCCGGCAAAGCAATGGATCAGAAGCGGCGCCGAACGGTCCCAGCTGTGGGCGAAATCGAGCAGCGTTCGCACATGCTCCTCGCCCGGCAGCATCAAGCCGTCCTGCGCTTCGAAGATATCGTTCATCGACAAGTAGAGGTGATCCTGCTCGGCTATGCCAGCCGGACGAATGACCGGCGTTCCCGCATTGAGCAGCGTGATCATGCGGCGCGCGCCGATGCTTTCGGCGGTTTCCGCGACCTTCGACAGCGGACAGACATGGATCAAGAGCGCGGCTCCCCCTCATTGCGCCACGTCTTCAGCGCGGCTTCAAGTCTCGACCACTCCGCTTCCGAGCCCGGCAGACCGCAGCGCAATTGGCTCGGTCGATCGGCGAAGCGACGCAGCAGAATACCCTGGCGGCCGAGCGCCTGAAATAGATCGGAGGCGCTAGCCAGGTCGATGTGGCGGAACAGGCTTGTGCCGCCCTTGACCGACACGCCGGCCGACGAGAACAGCGCGTCCAGCCGTTCGGCCCCGTCCGTCAGCCGCGCCCGCACGGCATCCTGCCATGCCGTATCCGCCAGAGCCTTCAGCCCATAGTCGAGCGCTGGCCCCGCCACCGACCAGGGCCCGAGTTGTAACGACAGCAGCGCCGCCGTTTTGGAATCGGCCAGCGCGAAGCCGAGCCGGACACCGGCAAGGCCGAAGAATTTGCCAAAGGAACGCAGCACGACCACCCCGCCTGCGACGACATCGCCCGCAAGGCTCTCGGCGCGCGGGCCGACATCCATGAACGCTTCGTCAACGACGAGAAGCCCGCCCTTCTTTCTGAGATGCGCGGCAAGGCCGAGCAGATTTTCGCGCGAGACGATGCGCCCGTCGGGATTGTTCGGATTGACCACGACAGCCAGGTCGGCATCGGCGAGTGCTGCGAAGTCCGCAACCTCCGTCACCGCATGCCCGGCGATGGCAGCGGCACGGGCATGTTCCCGATAGGTCGGGCCAAGCACCAGTGCTGTGCCCGGCGCAACGAGCGAGGCCACGCGCGGCAACAGGATCTGCGTTCCGGGTGCGGGAACCACATGGACCGCGGAGGGAACGCGATAGGCGGCAGCGGCCACCTCGGCCAGTTTGCGCGCGGCGCCCGGCTCTGGAAGCCGCGTCAAGGTTGTGGCGGGCAGGTCGAAAAGCGGATAGGAGTGCGGATTGATCCCCGTCGACAGGTCGAGGATCGGTTCGGGAGCCTTGGGAAACAGCCGTCGCGCTGTCTCGATGCTGCCGCCATGCTCGACCGGTTTCACCTCGCCCAGAAGCGCCATGTTTTTTCCGCTCGCCTTCCTGTCGCTTCTTGCCGAACTGTGCCTCGGCTATCCCGACCGTCTGGTCAGGGCTGTCGGCCATCCCGTGATCTGGATCGGCAGGCTGATAACCTGTCTGGACAAAAGCCTCAACCGCGCATCCGACAGCGACACGATGCGTCGCGTCCTGGGTGTCGTGGCGCTGCTGGTCATCGTGCTGGTTCCGGCGGGCATAGCCGATGGCCTGGCCCAACTGTTCGGCCTCGTGCCTTTCGGCATCGTTCTGACTGCGCTGGCCGCCAGCACGCTTCTGGCCCAGCGCAGCCTGGCGAGCCATGTAGCAGCCGTTGCCGAAGCGCTCGAAACCGGCGGGCTGCCTGCCGGACGCAAGGCGGTGTCGATGATCGTCGGCCGCGACCCCGAAGCGCTGGACGAAGCCGGCGTCAGCCGCGCGGCCATCGAAAGCCTGGCGGAGAATTTTTCCGACGGCATCGTCGCGCCCGCTTTCTGGCTGGCTGCCGGCGGCTTCGCAGGGGGCGCTGCCTACAAGGCCGCCAACACCGCCGATTCGATGATCGGCCACAAGACCGAACGGCATGGCGCCTTCGGCTGGGCGGCGGCGCGCTTCGACGACCTTATCAACCTGCCGGCGTCGCGGCTGACGGCATTGCTGATCGTGCTCGCCGCAGTTCTTGTTCCGGGCGCCGATCCGGCACGGGCCTGGAAAGCCGTCTGGCGCGACGCGAAGAACCACCGGTCGCCCAATGCCGGCTGGCCGGAAGCCGCCATGGCCGGCGCGCTTGGGCTGGCGCTCGCCGGTCCCCGATCTTACGGCGGCGTGCTGGTCGACGACAGTTTCATGGGCGAAGGCGGCCGCAGGCAAGCCAATGCCGCCGACATTCGCAAGGCGCTGCGGCTTTACTGGAGCGCCGATCTGATCATGGTCGCCGGCTTCGGCTTGATCGGTCTGCTGCTGTGGTAGGAATGGTCGTATAACCGCGCATCATCGCCGGCCCGAGCCTTGGCACGACAACCGCCGATACAGTCGTCCGCCGCACTACGGCAACATGGAGCGCCAGCCAAACCACAGCCGCGTTTGCTAATCTTCTTCGGGCCGCTCGGTCATGACATGATCGACAAGGCCCCATTGCACGCCTTCCTCGGCGGTCATGAAGTGGTCGCGATCGAGGGTGCGTTCGACCTCCTCGACCGTGCGGCCGCAATGTTCGGCATAAAGCCGGATCATGCGCCGCTTGGTCTTCTGCATCTCCTCGGCATGGATGAAGACATCTGACGCCTGCCCCTGGAAGCCGCCAAGCGGCTGATGCACATGCAGGCTGGCATTGGGCAGTGCGGCGCGATGCCCCGGCTCGCCCGCCATCAGCAGAAACGAGCCCATCGATCGCGCGGTGCCCATGCACAGCGTGTATACCGGCGCCTTCAGAAACTGCATCGTATCGTACATGGCGAGCCCGCTGGTCACCACGCCGCCATAGGAATTGATGTAGAGATGGATCGGCTTCTTGGGGTTCTCGGCCTCGAGAAACAGCAGTTGCGCGCAGACGAGCGCGGACATCGTGTCGTTGACCTCGCCATTGAGGAAGATGATCCGCTCGCGCAGCAGCCGGGAATAAATGTCGAAAGACCGCTCGCCACGGCTGGATTGTTCGACCACCATAGGGACGAGTTGCATCGCTTCGCGCATCGGCGAACTCCTTGCGTCAGTTGGAAGTGGGGTTTGGCTGTCAGGCGGCGCGCATCATGGCCGGTGGGCTGTTGGAATTCGCCGCCTCCAGCCTTTCTGGAAGCGCCATCCGATGGATGATCCGGAACAGCGTGCCGCCATCATCCGCCGGGCTCAGTTCGAAGGTGACTTCGCTCTCACGGAACGGCGCGTCCTCGTCGCGCAAGGCGTAACGCACCATCTCTCCCGGTACGATCGACAAGGGCGCCTGGTCGGCCAAGACCTTGTTCGGCAGCCAGTGCTCGCGATATTCCGGAATCGTCACGGCGCGCCAGACCTTGGCGGGCGGTGCGTCGAGTTCATATTCGAAGGTCTGCTGTGCGTCGCCGGCGCGGTCCGTCATTGGTCCATATCCTTCAGCAGGGTCTTGAGATCGTCGATGCGCGCCGGCCAGTAGGCACGGTATTTGGCGAGCCATTCGCCGATGCTGGCGAGCCCATCCGGATCCACTTCATAGTTGACGAAGCGGCCCTGCCGCTGCTCGCGCACCAGCCCGGCGGCGCGCAGAACGGCGAGATGCTGCGACATCGCCGGCTGGCTGATGCTCAGCCCCTCGCGCAATTCGCTGGCATTGTGCCCGCTCGTCGCCAGACGCTCGAAGATCGTCCGGCGGGTCGGGTCGGCAAGCGCCTTGAATATCTGGTCATGCGTCATGACAGATACATAAGCACGGACTTATTTCATTGGCAAGCGGCAATAGTTGCGCAATGATTCAGGCGGCTAAACTTGCGACGCTTCCTTCGTGGAGAGGCGATAGAATATGAAAAATTAGCTGCGCAAGTCCCCCTCACCGGCTCGCTGCGCTCGCCACCTCTCCCCCATTTTGTGGGGGAGAGGAACCCAAGTTCTGCGGAGAATGCGCCTTTCGAAGGAGCGGTTCCTCTCCCCCGGGCAGGGGGAGAGGTGGTTTGCGAAGCAAACCGGTGAGGGGGTGCCTCACACGATCTGCGATAGTTTTTCTCCACCAGAGGGGAGATGTCCGCCCTTCGGCAAGCGCAGGAGGACAGAGGGGGCAACCTGGAGCGCTTGCCGAACCGACGATTCCTAGGCAACGGGTGCTGACCCTAAAACTCGATGCCCTGTTGCGCCTTCACCCCGGCGGAGAAATGGTGCTTCACGGACCCCATCTCGGTGACGAGATCGGCGGCGTCGAGCAACAGCGGCTTGGCGTTGCGGCCAGTGACGACGACATGCAGGCCCTCGCGGCGTCCACTGAGTTCAGCCACGACGGCGTCAAGATCGAGGTAATCGTAGCGCAGCGCGATGTTGAGTTCGTCCAGCACGACGAGATCGATGCTTGGGTCGGCCATCAGTTCCCGCGCCTTGGCCCAAGCTACCTCGGCGGCCGCGATGTCGCGCTTCAGGTCCTGGGTCTCCCAGGTGAACCCCTCGCCCATCGTGTGCCAGACGACCTTGTCTCCGAACGCAGCAAAAGCATCCTTTTCGCCGGAATGCCATGCGCCCTTGATGAACTGAACGACGCCGACGCGGCGGCCATGGCCCAGCATGCGCAGCGCAAGCCCGAAGGCCGCGGTGGTTTTGCCCTTGCCCGGGCCGGTGTTGACGATCAGCAGGCCTTTTTCGACCGTTTTTTCCGCCACCTCGGCATCCTGCACGGCCTTGCGCTTTTCCATCTTGGCGCGGTGGCGCTCGGCGTCCTTGTCGTCGATGTCTTTCATCACTTCACTTTCATCGGCAGGCCGGACACCATGAACAGAACGGTGTGGGCATGAGCGGCGACGCGCTGGTTGAGCCGGCCGGCGGCATCGCGGAACCGACGCGCCAGCGCATTGTCGGGCACGATGCCCAGCCCGACCTCGTTGGACACGACGAACCATGGCCCGCGCGGACGCGACAGGACATCGGCCAAGCGAGCGCTCTCCTGCTCGACATCATGGCCCGCCAGCATCTGGTTGGACAGCCACAGCGTCAAACAATCCAGCAGCAGCGGCGCACCATCGGGCAAAGCATCGAGGGTCTCGGTCAGGTCGAGCGGCGCATCCAGCGTCACCCAATTGGCGTCGCGCCGGGCACGGTGAATGGCGATGCGCTCGCTCATCTCGTCGTCATAGGATTGCGCCGTGGCGATATAGGTCCACGGTGCGGGGAGCGCGCTGACGAGCTGCTCGGCATGCGCGCTCTTGCCGGAACGCGCGCCGCCGAGCAGGAAGGTCAGGCGGGCTTCAGGCAAAGCTGCCGCGCAGTGCCGGCTGGCCTAGGAAACGGCTGCGGATCATGCCTGCGACCGCGCCGAGAACCAGCCAGAACACCAGATTGGTGATGGTGACCGCGACGACGAAGCTGTGGTGCAGGTCGGCCGGGACCGGCGACTCATGCGATTCGGGCTGCGGCGCGCCGATGACATGCGGCAGCACGATCAGCGCCACGCCCAGAGCCGCCAAAGGCAGCGACTTGCGGAACGCGATCAGCCAGAGACCGGCGGCGGTGGCTATCACCGTTCCGACCCACCAGACCTGGCGCGCGACGAGATCGGCAGCCGGCATGGCCGGCAGTTCGGGCGGCAGGCCCAGACCCGGTGCAAGCGTGAAGACGGCAAAGCCGGCAAAACCCCAGAACAGCCCGTTGCGCCAGCTGGAAATCCCACCCGACAGTTCGGAAACGGCAAGCAGGACCAAGCCGAAGCCGATACCGCTCAAGGCATTGGCGGCGGCGGTGAAGAAGAAGCGCTCGAAGCCGTCCGCCGGCGCCCAGCCTTCCTCGTCATGATCGTGGCTGTGTGGCGCAACCGCCTGCTCGCCCGCAGCGGGGGTGCCATGGTCGTGCGGCGCAGCCTCGCCAGCATTTTCGAACGTTTCCGCCTGGAGGATCAGCGGCACGGTGGCGAAGCTTTGCAGGGCAGCCAGGACGATACCCGCGCAAAGCCCGGCGAGCGCCGCGATGAACACGACGTTACGAAACAATGTCATGATGAAATTCCCCGGTTAGTGGCAGGGAAACGCCAGGGAATGGCGATAGTCGTGGCCGGCATTGTGCACGACTTCCATATGCGAGAAGCCGAGGAAACCGACGACGAAGACGCCGAGCAGGCCGGCCATCGCCAACTGCATGAATTTCGAGGCCGACGAGACGTCCGCGCCGAGGGTCTGTGTAACGCTGTTCATTCCAAAATCCTTTCGCCCTCCACCCGAGGGCCAAGAGTTGCGTTGCGCCGCCGGCAGGTCTCCTGGCTCGCGGACTTCCGCCCTCCCCGCCTTCCCGGAACAGATCCAGTGGCGCATGGGTTGGGCTGACCGCTTACAGTTGCGGGGGCAGCTGCGGAGTTGGACGAAAACCGTCCTCACCGCATTCCCTCTTCCTTCCATCGGAAACCGACGACCTCGGCACTATAGGAACAAACGCGGCGGACGGCAAACGAATCCCACGACGCCAACAAGCCGGGCGCCACAAGGCTGGGCACAGGGTTGTCAATTCGATTCATTGCGACACGGAGGCATGGTAGGAGGAGCGACGTTCAGGGAGCGCCGGAAGCCAGATGACTGCCACAGACCAGCCGAAAGACCGGCGCATCCTGTCCATCGACGTCGCGCGTGGCGTGGCGCTGATCGCCATGGCGATCTATCACGGCGCCTGGGACCTTGAGATGTTCGGCTATCTCGATCCCGGCACCGTGGCGCATGGCGGCTGGAAGATGTTCGCCCGCTGCATCGCCTCGACCTTCCTGTTTCTGGTCGGCGTCAGCCTGTTTCTGGCCCATGGCCGGTACATCCGCTGGCGCGGCTTTGCCATCCGCCTGGCAATGGTCGCGGCTGCGGCCGCCGTGATCACCGTGGCGACATGGTTTGCAACGCCTGAGGCCTTCATCTTCTTCGGCATCCTGCATCAGATCGCGTTGGCGAGCGTGCTCGGCCTTGCCTTCCTCCGGCTGCCCGCACTGGTCAGCCTTGTCGTCGCTGTCCTGGTGATTCTCGCGCCGCTTTATCTGCGCGGGCCGGTCTTCGATCATCCCGCGCTGTGGTGGGTCGGGCTATCGACAACCAATCCGCGCTCCAACGACTATGTGCCGCTGTTTCCATGGTTCGCGCCGGTGCTGATCGGCATCGCGGCCGCCAGGCTGGCCACGGACTATGGCCTGAAAGAGCGCCTTGCCGCGATCCGCCCCGGTCGCTGGTCTACGCCGCTGCTTTTTGCCGGGCGGCACAGCCTGGCCTTCTATCTGATCCACCAGCCCGTGCTGATTGGCCTGGTCTGGCTTGCGGCGCAGATCGTTCCGCCGCCTCAGGCCGACCCGGAGGTCGGCTTCAACCGCGAATGCCGCGCTTCGTGCATCGAACAGCGCGATGCCACCTTCTGCACCGCCTATTGCGGCTGCATGCTGGAGTCTTTGCGGGACGACGGCTCGCTCGACCGCATCTTCGCCGGCGAATCCGGCACGGAGCTTCAGCTGCAGGTCGAGCAACATGCCCTCGCCTGTACCGGCAGAACAGACTATGGTCTGCCGCAGGGAGGAACACAGTGAACGACAGTCAAACCGCACCCAGCCGCGTCCCCTGGCCGCCGCTGATCTATCTCGTTGCCATGGCCACTGCCATCGTGCTGTTCATCGTTTATCCGCTGCCCTGGTTCGGCTCGCCCTTCGCCGACTTCCTGCAGGCATTCGGCTGGCTGGTGCTGGCCGCGGTGATTGCCCTTTACGTCACAGCCATCCGCGCTTTGCACAAGGCTAAGACCACGGTTTCGCCCATCCATGCCGCGACGCATCTGGTCACCGACGGTGTGTTCGGCGTGTCCCGAAACCCGCTCTATCTCGGCAACACTCTGCTGATGTTCGGCGTCGGCCTGATCGTCGGGGAAATCTGGTTCTTTGCGCTCGGCATCGTGGCAGGTTTTGCCACGCAGAAGCTCTCCATCGAGCCGGAAGAACGGCACCTGAAAGCGCGCTTCGGCAAGAAATATCTCGACTACGCCAAGAAGGTCCGCCGCTGGGTGTAGGTGTAGTAGGCCAGCGTCAGGTCGTCACGCCGAGTTCCGCCAGGCGCTCGACGCAGGAATCCTCGGCCTGGTCGAGTTCGGCCAGCGTCTCTTCGAGGTCGCGGCGCTTTTGGCGCAATTCCTCGCGCTTTTCCTCGATGCGCTTGATCATCAGCTTGAGCTGTCCGACCTCTCCCGGCGGCTCGCGATACATCTGGATGATCTCGCGGATTTCGTTGATCGAAAAGCCGAGCCGCTTGCCGCGCATGATCTGGCGGACGAGATGCCGGTCGGACGGCTTGAACAGGCGGGTGCGGCCGCGCCGCAGCGGCTGGATCAAGCCCTCGTCCTCATAGAAGCGCAATGTGCGGGTGGAGATGTCGAACTCCCGCGTCAGCTCGGTGATCGTGTAATATTCGCGCATCGACCTGCCCTCACGCCATCAGGCGTCCAAACTTCCGCCGTCGTCCCCGCCGACAGCGCCATGGAATCGACTTGGCCGCGCGCAAGGCCGTTTCCTGAACTATTTCGCACGGCATTTACGTAAAAGTCAATTTACGTGCGGTCGGCCGATACAGGAAATGCCGAGGCCGCGGCACCTGGAGGGCAGCAGAAATCAGAAGAAGCCGAACCACCAGGCGGCAAGGCCGAGGAAGGAAAAGAAACCGACGATATCGGTGACCATGGTCACGAACACCGCCGAGGCAATGGCCGGGTCGGCGCCGAATTTGTGCAGCAGAAGTGGAATAAGGATGCCGCCAAGGGCTGCCGCCATCATGTTGATGACCATGGCGGCGGCGATGATGCCGCCCAGATCCGGGTTTTGAAACCACAAGCCGGCGACGATGCCGATCAGCACGGCGAAGATGACGCCGTTGATCGCGCCGACCATGGCCTCGCGCCGGATGATGCGTCCGGCATTGTAGATATCGAGGTCGCGCGTCGCCAGCGCCCGCACGGTAACCGTCATGGTCTGGGTCGCGGCATTGCCGCCCATCGACGCCACGATCGGCATCAGCACCGCAAGCGCAACCATCTGCTCGATCGTGCCATCGAAAAAGCCGATCACCGACGCAGACAGAAACGCGGTGACAAGATTGACGCTCAGCCAGGGGATGCGCGAGCGCGATGTAGCGCGCACCGTGTCCGACAATTCCTCGTCGCCGACGCCGCCCATGCGCAGAAGGTCCTCCTCGGCCTCCTGCTGGATGACGTCGACCACGTCGTCGATGGTCAATACGCCGACCAGCCGGTCATTGGCATCGACCACGGCGGCGGACAGGAGATCGTATTGCTCGAAGTCGCGGGCGGCCTCTTCCTGGTCCATGGTGGCCGGAATGGCATGACGCGTCTCATGCATGATCTCTTCGATCTTGACCGTGCGCTTGGCGCGCAGGATCTGGTCGAGATCGATGGCGCCCAAGAGGCGAAACGTCGGATCGATGACGAAGATCTGGGTGAAGCGCTCGGGAAGGTTATTGTCCTCGCGCATGTAGTCGATGGTCTGGCCCACGGTCCAGAACGGCGGCACGGCGACGAATTCGGTCTGCATACGCCGACCGGCCGTTTCCTCGGGATAGTCCAGCGAGCGGCGCAGCCTGACGCGTTCGGTAAACGGCAACTGCGCAAGAATCTCGTCCTGGTCTTCCTCGTCCAAGTCCTCAAGAATGTAGACCGCGTCGTCGGAATCGAGTTCCTGGACCGCCTGCGCGATCTGCGCATTGGGCATGTTGTCGACGATATCCATGCGGATCGCTTCGTCGACCTCGGTCAGCGCCGAAAAGTCGAAATCCGCGCCCATGAGATCGACCAGCGCCAGCCGCTGCTCGGGCATCAAGGCCTCAAGCACGTCGCCCATCTCGGACTGGTGAAGCCGGGAAACCTCGTGCTTCAGCGCCAGCGTGTCGCGGTCGGCTATCGCCGCGCCGATGCTCGCGAGGAAGGAGGCGCGAACGACACCCTCTTCGTCGTAGATTTCGGGATGAACGGCATCAGAAATCTGTACGCCGGACGTCTGGTCTCTGGGGTCTTCCATCGGCGCCCTCCGTTCGGTGTTCGGAGATTTTTCTGCTGCAGGTCCAGGTGAGGTCCTAGCCTGCATATCTCCGAAACATCAACGAAATAAGGCTCGCCGCGACCTCGTGTCCGCATCTGTCAATCGGCCGGAATGAATACGGCAATATCTGCTTGCAGCAGTTGCCGGAAAGCCGCCGAGCTACGAGCGAAGGATGAAAACAACGGAAAGCCGCGGAGTGATCTCGTGTGGCCGCAATCCAATTCCAACGGTGACCGATGAGCCGGACAAACCTCGAGGAGAGGAGGAAAACCAGATGCTTGTGCGCATCGGTTATCATGATGGTGCGGTCGAGAAGACTCGAACTTCCACGGGTTGCCCCACAGCGACCTCAACGCTGCGCGTCTACCAATTCCGCCACGACCGCACATCACGAAACAGCCGGTCTGAACCGGCTCGCGGCATGTAGCAAATCGTTTTCCGCGAAACAAGCCGCCCTGTGGATTATTCGCTCCTTATGGCCGGAAAAATTCATTCCCCGGCGAAAGGCTCTGTTCCGAGGCTTCGAAACCGAACCCGACGGCTGCAGCAATCGGCGCTTGAGCATATCGCAATGCCTTCCACAGTGCCGCTGGACGAACGCGGCCATAGCCGCCATATGAAGGATGCCGACGCACCGCCAAGTCGTGCGCCAGCGACGGCATGTCGAGCAGCCCTGCACAGCAGCGCTGAAGGAACAGATACCATGACGGAACGCAGCCAGATCGCCACGTCCTTCCTGCCCGCTCCCGGCTCGGCGGCGGTCGAATGGTCGGTCGCTCCGGGCCTGATGCCCTACCCCGAGGCACTCGCCTTCATGGAAGCCCGCGCGGAAGCTATTCGCGCCGGCACCGCCGGCGAGCTCGTCTGGCTGGTCGAGCACCCACCGCTTTATACCGCCGGCACCAGCGCGCGAATCGAAGACCTCGTCCAGCCCGACCGCCTGCCGGTCTTCGACGCCGGACGCGGCGGCGAATACACCTATCATGGACCCGGCCAGCGGGTGGCCTATGTGATGCTCGATCTGAAACGCCGGCGCGAAGACGTCCGCGCCTTCGTCGCCTCACTGGAGGCGTGGATTATCGGGACGCTCGCCGCCTTCAACGTCAAGGGCGAGCGCCGTGAGGACCGCGTGGGAGTCTGGGTCGTTCGGCCCGACCGGCCGCCCATGCACGATGGCAGCGCAGCCGAAGACAAGATCGCAGCCATCGGCATCCGCCTGCGCAAATGGGTCAGCTTCCACGGCATCTCGATCAATGTCGAACCCGACCTCGCTGATTTCTCCGGTATCGTGCCCTGCGGCATCGCCGACCATGGCGTGACCAGCCTTGTCGATCTCGGCCTGCCGGTCACGATGGACGATCTGGACGAAGCGCTGAAGGCAGCCTTCGAAGAGATATTCGGACCTGTGGCCCGGATAGAAAACGACACCCGCCTCACCGCCTGAACCGGGCGCGCCGTGCTGATTTTGCGCGCCCGACCTGTGGCTACACTACGCCGAAGGCGGGCCACATCGTTGGGTTTTGTTAAAGCACGCTGATCAACATCGCAGCGGAAACGAGGAATGTGCCCATGCACACCAGCGAGATCACGTCCTGAAGAAGTCCAGCCATTTCTCTCTCCTGTTTTTAATATGTTCTCAATTTGTTCTAACTTTGTCCTAAAGTCAACGAACAAAACGTGAAAATATAGGAGGAAAAGCCTAAGCCGATTCCGTGGTGAACGAAGCGTTTACGATTGGGTTAAGGATTGGCGGTGATTCGGGGACACCTGATCGCTCATGGCGATAAGGGCATATCTTGCCGCCGCCATGATCGGCTGTCCCAACTCTACACGGTTGCAAGCGGAGCAGAATAAACGCCACCTTCTTCACCTGCAGGAGAAGGTGCCCCGAGGAGGCGGATGCGGGGTGAAGGAAGAAACGAGGTGTAAAGGCTAATCAGGTCGATGGAGCGCACGCCATCACCAGTGTCGTACTCCGTCCAACACCCCTCATCCGACTTCGCTCTCGCTACGCTCGGCGCAGCCACCTTCTCCCGCGGGGGAGAAGGGAAGCGCGCTAAACTGCCGCTTCCTTAGAACCCGACGATCTTGCCGTCGCGCAGGGTGACGCGGCGGTCCATACGGCTGGCGAGTTCGTGGTTGTGGGTGGCAATCAGCGCAGCGAGGCCGGACTGCTTGACCAAAGCCGCCAGCGCGTCGAAGACATAGCCTGCCGTGACCGGATCGAGATTGCCTGTCGGCTCGTCGGCCAGGAGCACCAGCGGCGCGTTGGCGACGGCGCGGGCAATTGCTACGCGCTGCTGTTCGCCGCCGGACAGTTCGGAGGGGCGGTGATGGCCGCGTTTGCCGATCTTCATATAGTCGAGCAACTGTTCGCCGCGCAGCTTGGCCTCCGTGCGCGACAGCCCCTTGACGAGTTGCGGCATCATCACGTTCTCGACCGCGGTGAACTCCGGCAACAGGTGATGGAACTGGTAGACGAAGCCGATATCGTTGCGGCGGATGGCGGTGCGGTCGTCATCGGGCAGCCGCCCGCAATCGCGTCCCGCCAGGATGACGTCGCCGGCATCGGGCCGTTCGAGAAGCCCGGCTGTGTGCAGCAAGGTTGATTTGCCCGCACCAGATGGCGCGACCAGAGCTACCATCTCGCCCCGCTTGAGCGAAAACGAGGTGGTGTTGAGGATCGTCAGCGTCCGCTCGCCCTGCACGTAGCGGCGCTCGACATTCTTGAGTTCGAGAACAGTGCCGCCCGTCATCATTCGTACCTCAATGCCTCGACGGGATCGAGCTTGGCTGCGCGCCAGGCCGGAAACACCGTGGCGATGAACGATAACCCCAGCGCCATGAGCACGACCGTGACGGTCTCACTGAGTTCCATCTTCGCCGGCAACTGGCTGAGGAAATACAGCTCGGGATTGAACAGCACGGTGCCCGAAATCCAAGAGAAGAACTGGCGAATGCGTTCGACATTCAGACAGATGACGACGCCCAGCAGCACGCCGGCCAGCGTTCCGGTCATGCCGATGGCAGCCCCCGTCATCATAAAGATGCGCATCACCGCGCCGCGCGTGGCGCCCATGGTGCGCAAGATGGCGATGTCGCGGCCTTTGTCCTTCACCAGCATGATCAAGCCGGAGATGATGTTGAGCGCCGCCACCAGCACGATCAGCGTCAGGATCATGAACATGACGTTGCGCTCGACCTGCAGCGCGGAGAAGAAGGTCTGGTTGCGCTGCCGCCAGTCGGTCAGCATGACAGGACGCTGCGCGGCTTCCTCGATAAGCGGTTTCAGCGTGTCGACTTGGTCCGGGTTGTCGACGAAGACCTCGATGGACTGCGCCTTGCCCTCGGAATTGAAATAGAGCTGGGCCTCGTCGAGCGGCATGTAGACGATGGAGGAATCATATTCCGACATGCCGACTTCGAAGATGGCATTGACCTGATAACCCTTGACGCGCGGCGTCATGCCCATGGGGGTGACGTCGCCATCGGGCGAAACCAGCGTGATGGTGTCGCCGAGGATCAGCCCCATCGTGTCGGCCATGCGCTTGCCGATGGCTACGCCCTGCCCCTCGTCGAAGCCTTCGAGTGTGCCCTGGCGCAGGTTCTGCGAAACGATGTTCATCTTTTCCAGGTCGGCGGCGCGGATCCCGCGCACCAGCGCCCCCGCGCCGGGGCCGATGGTGCCTTGCGCCAGCACCTGCCCGTCGATCAACGGAATGGCGTAGCGCACACCGGAAACGCCGTTGATGCGATCAGTGACGGCAGCGTAATCCTCAAGCGGCGTGTCGAGCGGCGTGACGATGACATGGCCGTTGATCCCCAGGATGCGTGTCAGCAGTTCAGCGCGAAAACCGTTCATCACGGCCATGACGACGATCAGCGTGGCCACGCCCAGCATGATGCCGAGGAACGAGATGGAGGCGATGACGGAGATCACCGTTTCCTTGCGCTTGGCGCGCAGGTAGCGCCACGCCACCATGCGTTCGAAGACGGAGAACGGCCCGGCGCCAGCCGGCTTCGCCGCGTTTGTGCTCATTCAGCGATACCCATTTCGGCAGCGATACCCAATTTTGCGAGCGCCTGCGCAATCGGCAGCGACTCGCGATCTCCGGTTCTGCGATTCTTGATTTCGACCTCGCCGGCCGCTGCGCCGCGCGGACCTACGATCACCTGCCATGGCAGGCCGATCAGGTCTGCGGTGGCGAACTTGCCGCCGGCGCGCTGGTCGGTGTCGTCATAGAGCACGTCCTTGCCGGCCTTGCCGAAGAGGTCGTAAAGCTCTCCGCAGATGCGGTCGCATTCGGCATCGCCGACCTTCATGTTGATCAGGCCGATGTCGAAGGGCGCGATGGATTCCGGCCAGATGATGCCGTTGTCGTCGTGGCTGGCTTCGATGATGGCGGCAATCAGACGCGACGGGCCGATGCCGTAGGAGCCCATCGAGACGAAGTGCTCCTTGCCGTCCGGGCCTTGCACCTTGGCATTCATCGGCTTGGAGTATTTCTCGCCGAAGTGGAAGATGTGGCCGACCTCGATGCCGCGCGCCGAGACCTTGTCGGCCTCGGGCAGACTGTCCCAGGTGGCTTCCTCATGCATCTCGTCCGTGGCCGCGTAAGGTGTCGTCCACTGCTTGACGATTCCAGCGATCTGCTCGTCATTGGAGAAGTCGGTGTCGGCTCCGGGCACAGCGAGCGACAGATAGTCCTTGTGGCAGAACACCTGGCTTTCGCCCGTGTCGGCAAGGATGATGAATTCGTGGCTGAGGTCGCCGCCGATCGGGCCGGTGTCGGCGCGCATCGGAATGGCCTGCAGGCCCATACGGGTGAAGGTGCGCAGGTAGGAGACGAACATGCGGTTGTAGGCGGCGCGCGCGCCTTCGAAATTCAGGTCGAAGGAGTAGGCGTCCTTCATCAGGAATTCGCGGCTGCGCATGACGCCGAAGCGCGGGCGCACCTCATCGCGGAACTTCCACTGGATGTGATAGAGATTGAGCGGCAGATCCTTGTAGGACTTGACATAGGAGCGGAAGATTTCCGTCACCATCTCTTCATTGGTCGGGCCGAACAGCATGTCGCGTTCCTGCCGGTCCTTGATGCGCAGCATCTCCTTGCCATAGTCGTCATACCTGCCGCTTTCGCGCCACAGATCGGCCGACTGGATGGTGGGCATCAGGATCTCGAGCGCGCCGGCCCGGTCCTGTTCTTCGCGGACGATGCGGCAGACCTTATCGAGCACGCGCTTGCCCAGCGGCAGCCAGGAAAAGCTGCCCTGCCCCTGCTGCCGGATCATGCCGGCGCGCAGCATCAACCGGTGCGAGACGATTTCGGCCTCGCGAGGGTTTTCTTTCAGAATGGGCAGGAAATAGCGCGACAGCCGCATGAGACGTTCCATGGAAGACGCTGCCAGAATCGGCAGGGAAAGGACTTTGTTGCACGGGCTTCATAGCCATTTCATGGCCGATTGGGAACATCGGTTAAGACAGCGTACACCATGTTCTTTTTTGCGGCAGAACTGCCGCTTCATTGTGCATTGCAGCACATGATTGCGCATGTCGAAGCAAAATTACACGTGACATTTCGGTGAAGCTTGGTCTAAAGTGCCTTAATAATCGAGAAGACAGAGGAAAATCTGTCTTTCCTACGCGGTCAAAGTCTTGGGAGGATGCGATCTAGGCGCGATTATTCGCTGCCGCCGGTTACCGGAAAGCAGGTCGACGCGTTTAAATTGCAAGGCTTCGGCCTTGCATTTTTTTTGGGCAAACAACAACTTAGCCGCATAGATTAACGTGAAAATGTGACGCAGCGTCAGCCATTATTTTAGGCGTCGCGACAGGGCAACCAAACACCAAAGCTTGAAGGCCGACGCGCAGAGCGAAATTTCGCGAATCCCCGGCAGGCTCAGTTCAACTGCTGCGGCAGGAAATTGGGGATATCGTCGAGCCCAAAGCCGATCACTTCGATCAATCCGTAGAACGAGCCCAGCACGACGAAGCTCACCAGGGTCGTCCAGAGGACGGCGCGCAGCATATGCGGGCCGCGTGGCGCGCTGCTCGGCGTGCCGAGAACGACGTTCTGGTCATCGTCCTGTGTCTTAAGGCCGAAGGGCAGCACCGCGAACAGAACCGTCCACCAGATGATGAAAAAAAGCGCCGTGTAGGTGACCCAACCCATATGCGGGACCTTTCTGTGATGCTTGCGAGTAAAGCGTGTCGCGATCTTTCAGATTCGCGTATCACGCTTCAGCTCTCTCTTTTTTCCAGCATGTCTTTACCCCGAAACCGGCGCCCACTTTCGGGAGACATGCATTCAAGCCTGCTCGAGTTCCACCAGCGTTCCCTGGAAATCCTTGGGATGCAGAAACAGCACCGGCTTGCCATGCGCGCCGATCTTCGGCTCGCCGTCCCCCAGAACGCGGGCGCCGGACGCCTTGAGCCGGTCACGAGCGGCGAGGATGTCGTCAACCTCATAACAGACATGGTGCATGCCCCCGGCCGGGTTCTTAGCAAGAAAACCGGCTATGCTGGAGGCTTCGCCCAGGGGTTCGAGCAACTCGATCTTGGTGTTGCCGACGTTGATGAACACCACCGTCACACCATGTTCCGGCAATGGCTGTGGCTCAGTCACCTCAGCACCCAGCGTATCGCGATACAGCGCGCTGGCCGCCGCCAGATCCGGCACGGCGATGGCGACATGATTGAGGCGGCCCAGCATGTTTACTCCTTCGACAGCGAGTAGCGAGTAGCGAGTAGCGAGTTTCAACCGCGCCCCGGACTTCACAAGCGCCTTCTACCCTATTCGCTATTCCCTGCTTCCTATTCGCTCAATTCACCGCGTCACAAACACCGTCACCAGCGGCTTCTTGCCCCAGGCTTCGTTGGCGGCGGCGCGGACGGCTCGACGTACGGCTTCCTGCACGAGATCGAGGTCTTTTCGCCGTACGCGCGGGATCGAGTCCACCGCGCCGATTGCCGCATCGAGCATCAGGTCGTCTATTGCTTCGCCCGCAGCGTCAACCTCGGCGACGCCGATGGCAACGAGGTCGGGGTCGCCGGAAAGTTCATATTTGTCATCGAGCACGACATTGACGGCGACATGGCCTGCGAAGGACAGCTTGCGCCGGTCGCGGATGCCCATCTCCTCGTCATTGCCGACGAGATAGCCGTCCTTGTAGACGCGGCCGAACGGCACCTGATCGATGATCTCGGCCGAGCCCGGCCACAGCCGCAGCATGTCGCCGTTGCGGACCTGCGCGACCTGGGCGATGCCGGAGGTCGACATCAACGATCCCTGCGCGACCAGATGCGCCGCCTCGCCATGCACTGGCACGCCGATCTGCGGGCGAACCCATTCATACATGCGGCGCAACTCGCTGCGGCGCGGATGGCCGGAGACATGGACCAGCGCATCGGTGTCCTCGATGACCTTGATGCCGCGGTCGATCAGCGCGTTCTTGATCGCGAGAATATCCTTCTCGTTGCCGGGAATGGAGCGGGAGGAAAACACCACCGCATCGCCCGGCGACAGCGCCACGGCCTTCATCTCGTCGCGGGCGAGCTTCGCCAGCGCGGCACGCGGCTCGCCCTGGCTGCCGGTGCAGATCAGCACCAGATTCTCGCGCGGGATGTAGCCGAAATCCTCTTCCGAAATGAAGGGCGGCAGACCGTCCATGTAGCCGAGCTCGCCGGCCACATCGATGACACGCTTCAGCGACCGGCCCATCACCAGGCATTGCCGCCCGGCATCGCGGGCCGCCTCCGCGATAGAGCGGATACGCCCGACATTGGAGGAGAATGTGGTGACGGCGACGCGGCCGGCAGCCTTCTCGATGACCTCGCGGAGGCCCTGACCGACGGCTTTCTCCGACGGCGATTCACCTTCGCGCATCGCATTGGTGGAATCGCAGACCAGCGCCAGAACGCCTTTGTCGCCAAGCGCGCGGAACCGCGCCTCGTCGGTCATCGGGCCGATCTCCGGATCGGGATCGATCTTCCAGTCGCCTGTGTGGACCACGGTACCGGCCGGCGTGGTGATCGCCAGCGACACCGGCTCGGGTATCGAGTGGCTAACGGGAATGGCTTCGATCTCGAACGGGCCAACGGTAAACGTCTCCCCTGCCCGGTAGATGGTCACGGGGATCTTCGCAGCACCGCGCTCGCCCTGGCGCTTGGCTTCGAGCAGGCCGGCGGAAAAGGGCGTCATCCAGACCGGCGCCTTCAGGCGCGGCCAGATGTCCAGCAGTGCGCCATAATGGTCTTCATGCGCGTGGGTGATGACGATGCCGCGCAGACGGTCGAGATGCTGTTCGATGAAACGCGTGTCGGGCAGCACGAGATCGACGCCGGGCAAGGTCGCGTCGGGAAAGGTGACGCCGACATCGATGACGATCCATTCGCGCGTAGCGGCGGGGCCGAAACCGTACAGGGCGAAATTCATGCCGATCTCGCCAACGCCGCCCAGCGGCACGAATACGAGCTCGTCGCCCTTAGTTTTCGCCATGCTTGTTCCTTTCAGCGGTCAGGACGAGCCTGCCGAAGCCACCGCGCCGAAATGAACATCGCCGGCGGCAATCTTGATCGTTTCACCTTGTGCGTCACGGATCACGAAACGGCAATCCTGATCGATCGTTTCGAAAATTCCGCGCACGATATTTCCTTCGAGCTGGACGGCGACCTCGCTGCCGAGGCCAGCGGCGCGTTGAAGCCAGCGGTCGCGAATGGCCGATAGCCCGCGCCCGCCATCCCAGACGCGCTCGATATCGGTCCAGGCGTCGGAGAGTGCGAGGAACAGCGTCTCGGCATCGGCTCGGGCGCCGAGTGCGGCAAGCGACGTCGCCGGGTAGGGTACATCGGTCGGGTAGGCTGCGACATTGACGCCGATGCCGACCGCTATCGCGAGGCTGCCGCCCGGCAGCATGGTCGATTCGAGCAAAATGCCGGCCATCTTGGAGCCGGATGCCAGCACGTCGTTCGGCCATTTCAGCTCGAAGCGACGGACATTGCCGCCACCGCCGCCGTCTAGGCCGATGGAAATTCGCGCGTTTGGCGCGACCGCGTCGAGCGCTTCCGACAGGGAAAGCCCGGCAACGAAACCGAGTGTAGCGGCATGCGACAGGTCGTTGTGAAGAACCTTCAGCAGCGTGGCCGCCAGATTGCCTTCCAGCGTCGCCCATGGGCGGCCGCGCCGACCCCTGCCGCCATCCTGCTTTTTCGAGACGACCCAGAGATTGCCAGGATGCCCTTCCCGCGCCCGGTCCAGTGCGAGCGCATTGGTTGAGCTGACAACGTCATGGGCCTCGAGCTGGAAACCAGCCGAGGCCGCATGGGGTGCAAGACGGAAGCTCATTGCGTCAGAAGAAGCTCTTCGCCGCAGCCCCGGCAACCTGTCCGACCGGACCGGCGATGAGCACGTAAAGCAGCACGAAGGCGCCGGACACACCGAGTACGAGGCGGAGCTCTCCGGCCATCGGCACGAAGCCGCCGACCGGTTCGTCAAACCACATGATCTTGATGATGCGCAGGTAGTAGTACGCGCCCACCACCGAAGCCAGCACGCCGATGACAGCCAGCGCGTAGAGCCCGGATTCCATCGCCGCCAGGAAAACGTACCACTTGGCGAAGAAGCCTGCGAGCGGCGGGATGCCGGCCAGCGAGAACATCAGGATGGTCAGGATGGTGGCCATCAGCGGGTTGGTCGAGGACAGGCCGGCGAGTTCGCTGATCTGCTCGACCGGACCGTCCTTGCGGCGCATCGACAGGATGAAGGCGAAGGTGCCGAGCGTCATCACCAGATAGATGAGCATGTAGATCGCCACGCCGCGCACGCCATTCTCGCTGTTGGCGGCAAGGCCGACCAGCGCATAACCCATGTGGCTGATGGAAGAATACGCCATCAGTCGCTTGATGTTCTTCTGGCCGATCGCAGCAAAGGCGCCGAGCAGCATGGAGGCAATCGCCACGAAGACAATGATCTGCTGCCAATCCGACGCGATGGGCTCGAATGCGCCCATGGTGACACGGACGAGCAGCGCCATGGCCGCCATCTTGGGAGCGGCGGCGAAGAACGCCGTCACCGGCGTCGGCGCGCCTTCATAAACGTCGGGCGTCCACATGTGGAACGGCACGGCAGAAATCTTGAAGGCAAGGCCGGCGAGCACAAAGACCAGCCCGAAGGTCAGGCCGAGCTGGTTGCCGTCCGCAGAAAGAGCCGCAGCAATCGCCTCAAAGCTAGTGTTGCCGGTGAAGCCGTAGATCAGACTGATGCCGTAGAGCAGCATGCCGGAGGACAGCGCGCCGAGCACGAAATATTTGAGGCCCGCTTCGGTGGACCGCACGCTGTCGCGATTGATCGCGGCCACGACATAGAGTGCGAGCGACTGCAGCTCGAGCGAGAGATAGAGGCTGAGCATGTCGTTGGCCGACACCATCAGCATCATGCCGAGCGTGGCCAGCATGATCAGCACGGGATACTCGAACTTGTCGAAACGTTCCGCCTTGGCGAAGCCGACCGACATGATCATAGTCACGACCGAGCCGATGAGGGTCAGAACCTTCATGAAGCGGGAGAAACCGTCGGTCACGAAGGCGCCGCCGAAAGCTGCGCCATCCTGGCCGAAAACGATCATCCAGGCGCCGGCTGCGAGCAGCACGGCAACGGCAAGGCCCGTCACGGTGGTGTTGGCGCGTTCGCCCGAATAGACGCCGACCATCAAGAGCACCAAGGCGCCGATGGCGATGATCAGCTCGGGAGCGAGCAGCGAAAGACTGGAGAGGAGTTCAGGCGTCATGGTCTCGCGAAACCCCTGTCAATTCGCCGGCGCGGCCTGAGCCGCGTCGATCGATACGGTTACTTGATTGACGAGCGCCTTCACCGACTCGGCGGTAGCGTTGAACACCGGCATCGGGTAGACGCCGAAGAAGATCGTCAGGACCACCAGCGGATAGATGATGGCCTTCTCTCGGTTGGAAAGATCCAGCAGGCTCTTCAGGCTCTCCTTGGTCAGCGCGCCGAACATGACGCGGCGGTAGAGCCACAGCGCATAGCCCGCCGACAGGATCACGCCGGTTGCCGCAAACAGCGCCACCCAGGTGTTGACCTGGAACACGCCGAACAGCGTCAGGAACTCGCCGACGAAGCCCGAGGTGCCGGGAAGGCCGACATTGGCCATGGTGAAGATCAGGAACACGACGGCATATTTCGGCATGTTGTTGACGAGGCCGCCATAGGCCGCGATCTCTCGCGTGTGCATACGGTCGTAGACGACGCCGACGCAGAGGAACAGCGCGCCCGACACAATGCCGTGACTGAGCATCTGGAACAGCGCGCCCTGGATGCCGGCCTGGTTCATGGCGAAGATGCCCATGGTGACGTAGCCCATATGGGCGACAGACGAATAGGCGATCAGCTTCTTCATGTCTTCCTGCATCAGCGCCACAAGCGAGGTGTAGATGATGCCGATCACCGACAAGGTGAACACGAAGGGCGCGAACATCTCGGACGCCAGCGGGAACATCGGCAGCGAGAAGCGCAGAAAGCCATAGCCGCCCATCTTCAACAGAATGCCTGCCAGGATGACCGAACCGGCCGTGGGCGCCTCGACGTGCGCATCGGGCAACCAGGTGTGGACCGGCCACATCGGCATCTTCACCGCAAACGACGCGAAGAAGGCAAGCCAGAGCCAGGTCTGCATGCCGGCCGGGAAGTCATGCGCCAGCAGCGTCGGGATGTCCGTGGTGCCGGCCTGATAATACATCGCCATGATGGCGAGCATCATCAGCACCGAGCCGAGCAGCGTGTAGAGGAAGAACTTGAAGCTGGCATAGACGCGGCGCTTGCCGCCCCACACGCCGATGATGATGAACATCGGGATCAGGCCGGCTTCGAAGAAGACGTAGAACAACACGATATCCAGCGCGCAGAACACGCCGATCATCAGCGTTTCCAGGATCAGGAACGCGATCATATATTCCTTGACGCGGTGCTGGATCGCCTCCCAGGACGCCAGGATGCAGAGCGGCATCAGGAAGGTGGTCAGAATGACGAACAGCATTGAAATGCCGTCGACACCCATGTGGTAGGAGATGCTCGCATCGATCCAGCCGACCTTCTCGACGAACTGGAAGCCAGCGTTCGAGCTGTCGAAATAGATCCAGATCAGCAGCGACACCGCGAAAGTGAACGTCGTCGTCAGCAGGGCAACGTTGCGGATGTTGCGGCGCGCCGCCTCCCCCTCGTCCCGGATCAGCAGGATGAGGAAGGCGCCGACGAGCGGCAGGAAGGTGATCAGCGATAGAATGGGAACGCCGGACATCAGAAGGAGCTCCCGAACATCATCCAGGTGACCAGCGCGACGACGCCGATCAGCATTGCGAATGCGTAATGGTAGAGATAGCCGGTCTGCAGCTTGACGACGCGGTTGGTGACGTCGACCACGCGGGCCGAGATACCGTCGGGACCGAGGCGGTCGATGACCCAGCCGTCGCCACGCTTCCACAGGAAGGTACCGATCCGCTTGGCCGGCTGCACGAACAGGAAGTCGTACAATTCGTCGAAGTACCACTTGTTGAGCAGGAAGGCGTAGAGGCCGCGGTGCTGTTCGGCCAGGCGCTTCGGTGCTTCAGGCGACTTGATGTAGAAGAGATAGGCAACGGCAAAGCCGGCGATCATCGCAACGAACGGCGACAGCTTCACCCACATCGGCACTTCGTGGAAGTCGTGCAGGATATGGTTGCTCTCGGCGGTGAAGATCGCGCCCTTCCAGAACTCTTCATAGTGGTGGCCGATGAAATACTCGTGGAACACCACGCCCGCGAAGAGCGCGCCGACTGCGAGGATGAACAGCGGCACCAGCATCACCGGCGGCGATTCATGCACATGATGCATGACATCAGCGGTGGCGCGCGGCTTGCCATGGAAGGTCATGAAAATCAGGCGCCAGGAATAGAAGCTGGTGAAGCAGGCCGCGACGACCAGCATGACGAAGGCAAAGCCCGCGACCGCGTTGTGGCCGACGAACGCGCCTTCGATGATGGCGTCCTTGGAGAAGAAGCCGGCCGTGCCGATGATCGTCGCCGGGATGCCGACGCCGGTCAGCGCCAGCGTGCCGATGATCATCATCCAGTAGGTAGTCGGGATCAGCTTGCGCAGCCCGCCCATCTTGCGCATGTCCTGCTCGTCCGACACCGCATGGATCACCGAGCCGGAGCCCAGGAACAGCAGCGCCTTGAAGAAGGCATGCGTGAACAGGTGGAAGATGGCGGCAGAATAGAAGCCCATGCCGAGCGCCACGAACATGTAGCCGAGCTGCGAGCAGGTCGAATAGGCGATGACGCGCTTGATGTCGTTCTGCACCAGGCCGACCGTCGCCGCGAAGAAGGCGGTGAAGGCGCCGATGAAGGTGACGAAGGTGAGCGCGGAATGCGACAGCTCGAACAGCGGCGACAGGCGGGCCAGCATGAACACGCCGGCGGTGACCATGGTGGCGGCATGGATGAGTGCCGACACAGGCGTCGGGCCTTCCATGGCGTCCGGCAGCCAGGTGTGGAGCGGCACCTGCGCCGACTTGCCCATGGCGCCCATGAACAGGAACAGACAGACCACGGTGATCGCGGCATGTTTGTCGAGGTGATAGCCGAGGAAGTTCATCACCGTCTCGGCATGTTCGGCGCCTTCGGCCGGCAGATAGGTGGCGGCGTTGGCGAAGATGGTTGAGAACTGCACAGAGCCGAACAGCACGAACACGCCGAACAGACCGAGCAGGAAGCCAAAATCGCCGACGCGGTTGACGATGAACGCCTTCATGGCCGCGGCACCGGCGGACGGCTTCTTATACCAGAAACCGATCAGCAGATAGGACGCAAGACCGACGCCTTCCCAGCCGAAGAACATCTGGACCAGATTGTCGGACGTCACCAGCATCAGCATGGCGAAAGTGAACAGGCTGAGATAGGCGAAGAAACGCGGCCGATGCGGATCGTGATGCATGTAGCCGATCGAGTAGATATGGACCAACGCCGAGACCGTGTTGACAACGATCAGCATGACGGCGGTCAGCGTGTCGATGCGCAGCGCCCAGTCGGCCTGCAGCGAGCCGGAATCGATGAAGCGCAGCACCGGAACCGTGAAGGCTTCCGTGTGACCCAGAGCGACGGTGAAGAACGCCACCCATGACAGGGCAGCGACCACGACCATCAGGCCGGAGGTGATGTACTCGGAGGCCTTGGCGCCGAGCGACGTGCCGAACAGCCCGACGATCAGGAAGCCGGCCAGCGGCAGGAAGACGATTGCCTGATACATAGTGTCCCCGTCAGCCCTTCATCATATTCACGTCTTCGACCGCGATGGAGCCGCGGTTGCGGAAGAACACGACCAGAATGGCGAGGCCAATCGCTGCTTCCGCCGCTGCCACCGTCAGCACGAACAACGCGAAGACCTGGCCCACCAGATCGCCGAGCGCGGCCGAGAAGGCCACGAAATTGAGATTGACCGCCAGAAGGATCAGTTCGACCGACATCAGGATGACGATGACGTTCTTGCGGTTGAGGAAGATGCCGAACACGCCGATCGTGAACAGGATGGCCGATACGGTCAGATAATGTGCGATGCCGACTGTCATGTCAGATTCCCTTACCCGTCTCGACCTTCTTGACCTCGATCGCCGTTTCAGGCGTGCGGCCAACTTGTGTGGCGATGTTCTGCCGCTTGACGCCCGGCTTGTGGCGCAGGGTCAGGACGATGGCGCCGATCATCGCCACGAGAAGCACCAGACCTGCGATCTGGAAGAAATGCGCGTAGTCGGTGTAGAGAATGTCGCCCAAGGCCGCCGTGTTGGTGCGCGTGGCGATATCCGGCGTCGGCTGTGAAATGGTCGATGCGAGGTCGGGCGCGAAGGCGAAGCCGCCGGCAACCACGATCAGTTCGGCCGCCAGGATGATGCCAACCAGCGCGCCGATGGGCGCATATTGCAGCGCGCCGCTCTTCAGTTCAGCGAAATCGACGTCCAGCATCATCACCACGAACAGGAACAGCACCGCCACCGCGCCGACATAGACGACGAGCAGGATCAGCGCGACGAACTCGGCGCCGGTCAGCAGGAAGAGGCCCGCGGCGTTGAAGAACGTCAGGATCAGGTACAGAACCGAATGAACCGGGTTGCGGGCGGAGATGACCATGAAGGCCGACGCCACCGCGATGAAGGCGAAGAGGTAGAAAAATACCGCTTCCAGTCCGTTTAGCATGGGTTCCCCCGGGTTTCCTTTCAGGACACGGCCCTAAGCGCCCTGCCCGTCACTGCTTGCCCGCCGCCGCCTCCGGCTTCGAGCCCGCCTGTTCCTAACGCATCTTGCGCCCCGGTCAAAAACCTCCGGCGCGCCATGCGCGATTGCGTCATTTCAAGACGACGGCCGCGAGCGCCCGCCGTTACGTCCCCTTAGCGATACGGCGCATCCAATTCCATGTTGCGCGCGATTTCGCGTTCCCAGCGGTCGCCATTGGCGAGCAGCTTGTCCTTGTCGTAGTAGAGCTCTTCGCGGGTCTCGGTCGCGAACTCGAAGTTCGGTCCTTCCACGATGGCGTCCACCGGGCAGGCTTCCTGGCAGAAGCCGCAATAGATGCACTTCACCATGTCGATGTCGTAGCGAACGGTACGGCGCGTGCCGTCATTGCGTCGCGGGCCGGCCTCGATGGTGATGGCCTGCGCCGGGCAGATCGCCTCGCACAGCTTGCAGGCGATGCAGCGTTCCTCGCCGTTGGGATAGCGGCGCAGTGCATGCTCGCCACGGAAGCGCGGGCTCTGCGGCCCCTTCTCATAGGGATAGTTGATCGTTTCCTTCGGCGCGAAGAACTGGCGCATCGACAGGAAGAACGCTCCAACGAATTCCTTAAGCAGCAGCGACTTGGCGGCCTGGGCTAGCGCTGACATGGTCACTCTCCAGCAAACAGAGGGGCGACGAACCACCCCACGATGGGAAGCAGCACGAACTGACTGATTCCCGTTATCTTCAAAACCCGCTTCGTCTCGGGCAGATCGACGCGGCTTGCAAGCAGGCGCAGCAGGGCGAAGTCCACCACCGCGATGACAAGCCCGATCGAAGCGCCGATGAGACGTGCGGTCATCATGCCAGACCCGTGATCTTCAGGAAGGCGGCGGTCGCCACAACCATGAACAGCGAGATCGGCAGGAATACCTTCCAGCCCAGACGCATGAGCTGGTCGTAGCGGTAGCGCGGCACGAAGGATTTGACGATCGAGAACATGAAGAAGCCGAGGCACACCTTCAACACGAACCAGACGATGCCGGGAACCCAGGTGAACGGCGCGAAGTCGAACGGGGGCAGCCAGCCACCCATGAAGAGCAGCGCCATGAGCGCACACATCAGAACGATCGCAACATATTCGCCGAGGAAGAACAGCAGGAACGGCGTCGACGAATATTCGATCATGTGGCCGGCGACCAGCTCCGACTCGGCTTCCACCAGATCGAAGGGCGGACGGTTCGTCTCGGCCAGCGCCGAGATGAAGAAGATGACGAACATCGGGAACAGCGCCAGCCAGTGCCAGTCGAGGAACGAGTTGGGCAGGCCCATCATGGTGCCGAGACCGTCGCGCTGCGACAAGACGATGTCGGTCAGGTTGAGCGAGCCGACGCAAAGCAGGACGGTGACGATGACGAAGCCGATGGAGACTTCGTAAGACACCATCTGCGCGGCCGAACGCAGCGCGCCGAGGAACGGATATTTCGAGTTCGACGCCCAGCCGCCCATGATGACGCCATAGACCTCGAGCGAGGAGATGGCGAAGACATAGAGGATGCCGACATTGATGTTGGCAATGGCCCAGCCCTCGTTGACCGGGATGACAGCCCATGTGGCGATGGCCAGAACAGCCGAAACCAGAGGCGCAAGCAGGAACACGCCCTTGTTGGCGCCGGATGGGATGACCGGTTCCTTGAAGACGAACTTCAGAAGATCGGCGAAGGACTGCAGCAGGCCGAAGGGGCCGACGACGTTCGGTCCGCGACGCAGTTGCACGGCGGCCCACACCTTGCGATCCGCGTAGAGCAGGAACGCGATGAAGACCAAGAGCACGACGATCAGCACGACCGACTTGAGCAGCACGATCAGCGCGGGCAGCACGTAGAATGAGAAGAAACTGTCGTCCATTGCCGCCCTTACTCCGCCGCCTGCTTGAAGCCGCCCTTGGCGAGTGCGGAACACTCGGCCATGACCGCGGATGCTCGCGCGATCGGATTGGTCAGGTAGAAGTCCTTCACCGTCGAGACGAAGGCGCCCTTGTTGAGAGTGCCGCCAAGCTGGGCGACGTTTTCGAGATCGCCCGCGACGCCTGCCTCGATCTCGTCGATGCGGGCGAAGTGCGGATGGTCGGCATAGAGCTTGCCGCGCAACTGCGCAAGCGAATCGAAGGGCAGCTTGTGGCCCAGCACGTCTGAAAGAGCGCGCAGGATCGCCCAGTCCTCACGCGCATCGCCAGGCGCGAAGCCGGCGCGGGCGGTCTGCTGGACGCGGCCCTCGGTATTGACATAGGTGCCGGACTTTTCGGTGTAGGCCGCGGCGGGCAGGATGACGTCGGCGCGATGCGCGCCGGCATCGCCATGCGTTCCGATATAGACAACGAAGGCGTTGGAAGCGGAAAGCTCCAGCTCGTCGGCGCCGAGCAGAAACAGCACATCGCTGTCGGCAACCATGCCGGCGACGTCCTTGCCGCCCTCTCCCGGCACAAAGCCGAGATCGAGACCGCCGACGCGGGCAGCAGCCGTGTGCAGCACCGCAAAACCGTTCCACGCATCGGACACCGCACCGACCGCCTGCGCCAGCTTGGCGGCCAGACCGAGCACGCCGGCACCGCCGACGAGAGCCCCCTGCCCGACGATGATCAGCGGGTTCTTGGCGTTGTTCAGCGTTTCGAAGAACGAGCCGTTGCCGGCCGCCAGTTCGCTCAGCGTATCCGCGCCCGCGCCAAGCTGTTCGTAGCCGTAGCGCAGATCGCCGATATTGCCGATCACGCCGACCGGCAGGTTACCCTGCCGCCAGCGCTTGCGAATGCGGGCATTGAGCACCGAAGCCTCAAAACGCGGGTTGGAGCCGATGATCAGCACCGCGTCGGCATGCTCGATGCCTTCAATGGTCGGGTTGAAGATATAGCTGGAGCGGCCGAACGACGGATGCAGCGCCGTGCCGTCCTGGCGGCAATCGATGTTCTTCGAACCGAGCGAGCCCAGCAACAGCTTGAGCGCATACATCTCTTCCACGGCGGCGAGATCGCCGGCAATCGCGCCGATCCTGTCTGCGGATGCGGCGGCGACCTTGTCCTTGATCGCGGCGAAGGCTTCCGCCCAGCTTGCCGGGCGCAGCTTGCCGTCACGGCGCACATAGGGCCTGTCGAGGCGCTGCGTGCGCAGACCGTCCCAGATGAAGCGGGTCTTGTCGGAAATCCACTCCTCGTTCACCTGCTCGTTGACGCGCGGCATGACGCGCATCACTTCGCGGCCACGGCTGTCGACGCGAATCGCCGAACCGACCGCATCCATCACGTCGATGGATTCTGTCTTGGTCAGTTCCCACGGACGCGCCTGGAAGGCGTAGGGCTTGGAGGTCAGCGCGCCGACCGGGCAGAGATCGATGACATTGCCCTGCAGTTCCGACGTCATCGCCTGTTCGAGATAGGTGGTGATCTCCGCGTCTTCGCCACGACCGATCAGGCCGAGTTCGGAGATGCCGGCAACCTCGGTGGTGAAGCGAACGCACCGCGTGCAATGGATGCAGCGGTTCATGATCGTCTTGACCAGCGGGCCGACATATTTGTCTTCGACCGCGCGCTTGTTTTCCTTGTAGCGCGAACCGTCCATGCCGAAGGCCATGGCCTGGTCCTGGAGGTCGCATTCGCCGCCCTGATCGCAGATCGGGCAGTCGAGCGGATGGTTGATCAGAAGAAATTCCATCACGCCTTCGCGGGCCTTCTTGACCATCGGCGTGTTTGTGAAGATTTCCGGCGCCTCGCCATTCGGGCCAGGACGCAGGTCGCGTACGCCCATCGCGCAGGATGCTGCCGGCTTGGGCGGTCCGCCCTTCACCTCGACAAGGCACATGCGGCAATTGCCGGCGATCGACAGCCTCTCATGGAAGCAGAAACGCGGCACTTCCGCACCCGCTTCCTCCGCTGCCTGAAGCAGCGTGAAGTGGTCGGGTACCTCGATCTCTTTCCCGTCGACCTTTAGCTTTGCCATCACTCGCCCCCGGAGCGGCTTGCCGCTTCGTATGCCTGCATCAGGTCCTGGACGCTGATGCCGTTGATCATCATGCCCGCTGTCTGGGCATTCACTATCTTGACGTTGCTCATATTGACGTTTGAGAACAACACATTGGAAAGATTTACGTTTTCCACTTTCGAATTGCTGAGGTTTGCGGCCTCGACGTGAGAAGCGGAGAGATTGACGTTGTTGAAACGCGTATTTGAAAGGTTCACGTCGTCGAACACGGAGTTTGCAACGACCGCGTTGCGAACATCGAGCACGTCGCGCGCATTGTGAAGTTCCATCGCAGCCTCCTTTCCCGTCTCAGTTTCCGGTTGCCAGCTTCGACGCCTGACCGGTCCAATCGTCCCGGCCGATGCGTCCGCCGAACGACAGATGCTCGTCCACCCAGCCGATTTCTTCCTCGGACCACGCGGCGATCTGAGCGTAGGTCCATATTCCCAAGCCGTTCAAAACCTGCTCCAGCTTCGGACCTATGCCCGAAATCGCTTTCAAATCGTCCGGCGCTTCGGGCTTTTCCAGAGCCTGAGGCTGGACGAAAGCCGCCACCGGTTCCGCCACAACAACGTCCGCGGCGGAGCCAGCGACTTTCGGCCGCCGGGCCGCGACGCGTTCGGCAACGGCGCGGCTGTCGTCCATCATGGTCTTGACGGTAGCGCGCGCCTTGGACTGCGCGGAGGCTGTGTCCTTGGCCGGCTTTGCGGGCTCTTCCGAAGCAGGCTTCGCCAGTCCGGCAGGCTGCAGGTTGGATAGCCGGCGCGTCATTTCGGACGCTCCTTCGAGCATGCCGATCCAGACGCCCATGGCCTGTCCGGCCATGCCGAAGCCCAGCGCTGTCATCGCAGCCGCACCCGCGAAAGGATGCGCCATCAGGTTCGCAGCGCCTGCGACCTCTTCCTTCAGCGTCATTCCGATACGGGTCTTGCCGGTCATGTGTCTGCCCTACTCCGCCGCGACCATGATCGGCTCGGCGCGATGCGCGTTGCGCGAGAATTCGTCGATGCGGCGCTCGATTTCCGGACGGAAGTTGCGGATCAGGCCCTGGATAGGCCATGCGGCCGCGTCGCCCAGGGCGCAGATGGTATGGCCTTCGATCTGCTTGGTCACGTCGAGCAGCATGTCGATCTCGCGCTTCTGCGCCTCGCCACGCACCAGACGCTCCATCACGCGCCACATCCAGCCGGTGCCTTCGCGGCATGGCGTGCACTGGCCGCAGCTCTCATGCTTAAAGAAGTAGCTGAGCCGCGCGATCGCCTTCACGATGTCGGTCGACTTGTCCATGACGATCACGGCGGCCGTGCCGAAGGACGATTTGCGCTCGCGCAGGCCGTCGAAATCCATCGGGCAGTCGATGATGTCCTCGGCCTTCACGACCGGGCAGGATGCCCCGCCGGGAATGACGGCCAGAAGATTGTCCCAGCCGCCGCGAATGCCGCCACCATGCTTCTCCACCAGTTCGCGGAAGGTGATGCCCATCGATTCCTCGACGGTGCAGGGCGTGTTCACATGGCCGACCAGCATGAACAGCTTGGTGCCGACATTGTTGGGGCGGCCGATGGAGGAGAACCACGCCGCACCGCGACGCAGGATGGTCGGCGCAACGGCGATGGATTCAACGTTGTTGACCGTCGTCGGGCAACCATAGAGGCCCATATTGGCCGGGAATGGCGGCTTCAGGCGCGGCTGGCCCTTCTTGCCTTCCAGGCTTTCCAGCAGCGCGGTTTCCTCGCCGCAGATATAGGCGCCGGCGCCGTGATGGACATAGATGTCGAAATCGTAGCCGTTCTTGTTGTTCTTGCCGATGAGGCCCGCGTCATAAGCCTCGTCGATGGCCTTCTGCAGCGCCTCGCGTTCGCGGATGAATTCGCCGCGCACATAGATATAGGCGGCAATCGCGCCCATGGCGAAGCCGGCGACGAGGCAGCCCTCGACCAGCGTATGCGGGTCGTTGCGCAGGATTTCACGATCCTTGCAGGTGCCTGGCTCGGATTCGTCGGCATTGACGACGAGATAGGACGGACGGCCATCTGCGCCCGGCTTGGGCATGAACGACCATTTCAGGCCGGTCGGGAAACCAGCGCCGCCGCGCCCGCGCAGGCCGGACGCCTTCATCTCGTTGATGATCCAGTCGCGGCCCTTTTCGATCAGCCCGGCTGTGTTGTCCCACAGGCCACGCCGCTGCGCGCCCGCCAGCGACTTGTCGAAGCGGCCGTAAATGTTGGTGAAGATGCGGTCTTTGTCTTCAAGCATGCTGTTGCTCCTCAGACCGGCTTCTTGCCAGGTTTACGCGACGGCTTGGCTTCGGCGTCGGATGTATCGGGCGACTTGCGCTGACGCGCCTCGCCTTCGACCGCAGCCGACGTCTTGTTGGCTTCGTGCTTGGATTCTTTCGGCGCGTCCACGCTGGCAGCCGTCTCGGCGGCGGGAACCGCCTTGGCTTCGGATGGCGACTTGATCGCCGGATTGGTTTCGGCGGCATCCGTCTTCGGCCTGCCGGCATTCGATGGCGCAACCTCGGGTTCGGCAGAACCCGCACCGGCGGCTGCCTTGGCCTGCCGGTCGCGCGTCTCCTTGAGAACGTTGGTTTCGTCGCTCAGGGATGTGAAGCCGGAGATGGGAGCGGCAAAGAAGCGGCCGTTCTGCGGACCCGGCGTGACCTGATCGCCCTTTCCGGCCTCGAACAGATCGATGATCTCGGCCAGGCGTTCCGGCGTCAGATCCTCATAGGTGTCCTTGAACACCATGACCATCGGCGCATTCACGCAGGCGCCGAGGCACTCGACCTCTTCCCACGACAGCGTACCGTCGGCATTGGTGTGGAACTGATCGTGATGGATCTTGCTGCGGCAGACATCCATCAGCGCTTCCGAGCCGCGCAACTGGCACGGCGTGGTGCCGCAGACCTGGACGTGGGCGCGCGTGCCGACCGGCTTGAGCTGGAACTGGGTGTAGAAGGTCGCGACTTCGAGCACGCGGATATAGGGCATGTCGAGCATATCGGCGACGTGCTCGATGGCCGACTTGGTGACCCAGCCGTCCTGTTCCTGCGCGCGCATCAACAGCGGGATGACAGCCGATTGCTGGCGTCCCTCTGGATATTTCCGGATGGTATGCTGCGCCCAGGCGACATTCTCTTCGCTGAACGCGAAGGAGGCTGGCTGGACACTGGCTTCTGCTAGGCGGCGGACACTCATGATTCTCGCTTCGCTTGTCTTTTAGTTTTGGAGGCGGTCAGCGCGGTAACACCGCTCTGGTCGATCCAGAATACATACAACTTCTACATCACCGTGAACGAGACGAACGAACCCCTCGTACCGATCCGATGTCCAGTGGACACCGCAGCCTTCCATCGCCGGAAAACTCGGCACCGATGCTACTATATCGGTGGGGAGACAATACTCGCCCCTTACCTTCATACGATCGACCTTAAAAGAACTCTGAACGAGGACATCGCCCTCAGCCATGAGTTTGAACCCGGCTTTAAGCAACTCGGCCGACGTCAGATACTTCGACGCGTGCAATGCCTCCGCCGCAATCGCCTGCGTGGCACACATCGCCGTCAAAGCTGTCACCAGGCCCAGCTTCATAATTACCGATCCACCTCACCGAACACGATGTCGAGGGAGCCGAGCACGGCGGTCACGTCGGCCAGCATGTGGCCACGGCACAAGAAGTCCATGGCTTGAAGATGCGCGAAGCCAGGGGCCCGCAATTTGCAGCGATACGGCTTGTTGGTGCCGTCCGACACGATGTAGACGCCGAACTCGCCCTTGGGGGCTTCGACGGCGGCGTAAACTTCACCGGCGGGCACGTGGTAGCCCTCGGTGTAGAGCTTGAAGTGGTGGATCAGCGCTTCCATCGACCGCTTCATCGCGGCACGCTTGGGCGGCACGACCTTGCCGTCGACGCTGGCGACCGGGCCGATCTTGTCCTTGCCCAGAAGCAGCTCGACGCACTGGCGCATGATGTATGCGGACTGGCGCATCTCCTCCATACGGATCAGATAGCGGTCGTAGCAGTCGCCATTCTTGCCGATCGGAACGTCGAACTGCATCTCGGCATAGCAGTCGTAGGGCTGGCTCTTGCGCAGGTCCCAGGCGGCGCCCGAACCACGCACCATCACGCCCGAAAAGCCCCAGGCCCAGGCGTCTTCCAGCGATACGATGCCGATGTCGGCATTGCGCTGCTTGAAGATGCGGTTGGGGGTCAGAAGATTGTCGAGATCGTCGAGCGACTTCAGGAACGGGTCGACCCACTTGCCGATGTCCTCGACCAGCTGTTCCGGCAGGTCCTGGTGGACACCGCCCGGACGGAAATAGGCGGCATGCATGCGCGAGCCGGAGGCGCGCTCATAGAACACCATCAGCTTTTCGCGCTCGATGAAACCCCAAAGCGGAGGGGTCAGCGCGCCCACGTCCATGGCCTGCGTCGTCACATTCAGGATGTGAGACATGATGCGGCCGATTTCGGAATAAAGCACGCGGATGATTTGGCCGCGGCGCGGCACCTCGACGCCGAGCAGGCGCTCGACGCCCAGCGCGAAGGCGTGTTCCTGGTTCATCGGCGCGCAGTAGTCGAGGCGGTCGAGATAGGGAACGGCCTGCAGATAGGTCTTGGCCTCCATCAGCTTCTCGGTGCCGCGATGCAGCAGGCCGATATGCGGATCGACGCGGTCGACGACTTCGCCGTCAAGCTCCAGCACAAGGCGCAAAACGCCGTGCGCCGCAGGATGTTGCGGGCCGAAGTTGATGTTGAAGTTGCGGACGGAGGTTTCAGCCATGGAAGGTGCCTTCGGCATGGAGCGAATAGCGAATGGGGAATAGCGAATAGGGAAGAAGCAGCATGTTTATCATGGCGTTTTCTGTTGCAAGCTCCGGATCATCGCACGCAGCATCTTACCGATATCCTCTGCCTTCGAAAGCAAGGGAGACAATGCCGTGTCGCTTAACAGACCGACTTGTCCGGAAAGTAAGAGATGCGTTTCCAGCTCTTTGAGGGACCCTTGCGCGATGCGAAGAAACTGAATGAACGCGCCGGTGTTTTCCCGGCCATGACCTTCGGCGATATTGGCCGCTATCGAAGCGGCAGATCGCCTGATCTGCGATGTCATCCCGTAGACTTCGCTGTTTGGAAACGCCTTCGTTACCGAATAACAGGCCACAGCCAATTCCATGGCGGCCTTCCAAACCAGCAAATCCCTGTAGGAGTTGATGATAGCCGTTCTACAACCTCCTTTTTCCCAATTCGCTACTCACTATTCGCAATTCGCTATTGCTTCGCCTTCTCATCGCCCGGAAGGACATATTCCGTCCCCTCCCACGGCGAGAGGAAGTCGAAATTGCGGAATTCCTGCTTCAGCTCAACGGGCTCGTAGACGACCCGCTTGGCTTCGTCGTCGTAGCGGACTTCGACGAAACCGGTCAGCGGGAAGTCCTTGCGCAACGGGTGGCCTTCGAAACCGTAGTCGGTCAAAATCCGCCGCAGATCGGGATGGCCCGAAAACAGCACGCCATACATGTCGTAGGTCTCGCGCTCGAACCAGTCGGCACCGGGGAAAATACCGGTGATCGACGGAACCGGCGTATCCTCGTCGGTCACGACCTTGATCCGGATGCGCTGGTTCTGGCGCGGCGACAAGAGATGATATACCACGTCGAAACGGCGCTTGCGCTGCGGGTAGTCCGCGCCGCAGACATCAATGATCGAGATGAACTGGCACTGCGGATCCTTGCGCAGGAAGTTCACCACCTTGAGCAAATCGCCGCTCGCCACGGTGATCGACAGTTCACCGAAGGCGATGACGTTTTCCTCGAGGGCTACGCCGATCTTCTCGGCGATATAGGCCGACAGGTCGTTGAGAGCTTCGCTCATTCAGATCACCGCCCGCTCATTAACGTTCGATCGTGCCGGTGCGCCGGATCTTCTTCTGCAACAGAAGCAGACCGTACATCAGCGCCTCAGCGCTTGGCGGGCATCCCGGAACATAGATATCGACCGGCACGACGCGATCGCAGCCGCGCACCACCGAATAGGAATAGTGATAGTAACCGCCGCCATTGGCGCAGGAACCCATCGAGATGACGTAGCGCGGCTCCGGCATCTGGTCGTAGACCTTGCGCAGCGCAGGCGCCATCTTGTTGGTCAGCGTGCCGGCGACGATCATCACGTCGGACTGGCGCGGGGATGCGCGCGGCGCGATGCCGAAGCGCTCGCTGTCATAGCGCGGCATTGCCGAGTGGATCATCTCCACCGCGCAGCAAGCCAGACCGAAGGTCATATACATCAGCGAGCCGGTACGCGCCCAGGTGATCAGCGCTTCGGTCGAGGTGACGAGAAAACCCTTGTCGGACAATTCGCTGTTGATATCAGCGAAGAACGGATCGTCGGAGCCGATCGGCTTGCCCGTGTTGGGATCGATAAGACCCTTGGGGCGCGGCGCGACGAGCGTACCGGAGGCGTCGTTCAATCCCATTCCAGCGCTCCCTTTTTCCATTCGTAGATGAAGCCGATGGTCAACACGCCGAGGAACACCATCATGGACCAGAAGCCGAACATGCCGATTTCACGGAACGAGACTGCCCACGGGAACAGGAACGCCACTTCCAAGTCGAAGATGATGAACAGGATCGACACCAAATAAAACCGGATGTCGAACTTCATACGGGCATCGTCGAACGAGTTGAAGCCGCACTCATAGGCCGACAGCTTCTCCGGATCCGGGTTACGATAGGCGACGAGGAACGGCGCTATCAAAAGCGCCAGGACCACGACAAGCGCCACCCCGATGAAGATGATGATGGGCAGATACGAACTTAGAAGTGAACTCATGCTGCGATGTCCATTGGCGGCCAATCCACCAGAGGTTTACAGCACGGCACCGGTTTGCGGAAGCGCGACAGATTTACCGTCCGACCGGGGCGCGGCCATGCTGCAACGCGGCGACGGTTAGCGCAGCGCGTTCAGCGGCGCAAGTCAAACATTGGCTTAAAAACGGCGAACAGCATCTTGTGACCGCAAACGGCCACAATCCCCCTCCTCCAATTACCTTCTTCTTTTACTCATGTTTTCTCTCCTGACAAGTCCTGCTCTCCCAAATTGATAGGAGGACTTAGGAAGTGATTCTATTGTCTCGCCCTTTCGGGCTCTCTAGGTTCAGGCTCATGAAAGAAAAACTCTCGCTCGCCTCAGCGCGGCGCATCGCGCTCGCCGCTCAGGGTTTTGCCGATCCGCGTCCGACCGGAGCCATCGACCGCCGTCATCTCAATCGCGTGCTGGACCGGCTGGGCCTGCTGCAGATCGACTCGGTCAGCGCCGTCGTCAGGGCGCACTACATGCCGTTGTTCTCTCGGCTCGGCCCCTACCCGATGAGCCTGCTCGACAAGGCGGCCGCGCCGCGCAAGCGGCTGCTCTTCGAATATTGGGCGCATGAGGCGTCGTTCCTGCCGCTCGAGACATGGCCGCTGATGCGCTGGCGGATGGAACGCGCGGCAAACTACGAGGGCATTTATACCGGCCTCGGCACCTTCGCGCGCGAGCGTGCCGACTATGTGGAAGGCATCTATCGCCAGATCGTTGAGCGCGGACCTGTCGCTGCTTCGGAACTGGAGGGCGAAAAGGGTGCAGGCGGCTGGTGGGGCTGGAGCGAAGCCAAGAAAGCCGTGGAATGGCTGTTCTGGGCCGGCAAGATCACCGCCGCTTCCCGCCGCGGCTTCGAACGGCTCTACGACATTCCCGAACGCGTGCTGCCGTCTGCCGTCTACAATCATCCCGACATCGCACCGGAAGAGGCGCATCGCCAGCTTTTGCGCATTTCCGCCCGCGCTCATGGCGTGGCGACAGCCATGTGCCTGCGCGATTATTTCCGGCTGTCGCCGGCCGATATGAAAGGGCGGCTGGAGGAACTGGTCGAGGATGGCGAACTGATTCCGGTGACCGTGGAAGGCTGGAACCGCCCGGCCTATCTGCACAAATCCGCTGCTATGCCGCGCAAGATCAAGGCCCGGGCCCTGCTCGCCCCCTTCGACCCGCTGGTGTTCGAACGCTCCCGCACCGAAAGCCTGTTCAACTTCCGATACCGCATCGAGATTTATACGCCGGCCGAAAAGCGGCAATATGGCTACTACGTGCTGCCCTTCCTGCTCGGCGACAAGATCGTTGCTCGCGTCGATCTGCGCGCCGAGCGCGGCGCCGGCATCCTGCGCGTTCACGCAGCCTTCGCCGAGCCCCTCGCGCCGCCGGAAACCGCAGAGGCGCTGTATCAGGAACTGGACGTGATGCGCGGCTGGCTCGGGCTGGAGCGGCTGGTGATCGAGGAGAAAGGCGACCTTGGGCCGACGCTGAAAAGGTTCATCGGTTCAGCTTCTGGTTAAAGTCGCTATATTCGGCAGGCGAGAGACAAACCACAAGCCCAGTGAGGAAGCATGCCGCATATCAGCGTCAAGATGTACACCGGCCGTTCAGAGGAACAAAAACGGGCCATCACCGATGCGCTCACGGCTGCGATGATGGCGAGTTCCGGCTGCTCGGACGCTTCGCTTTCCATTGCGATAGAGGATGTGGACCCTGCCGACTGGGCGGAAACCGTCTACAAGCCTGAGATCGAGGCGCACAGCGCACATCTCTACAAGAAGCCGGGATACGGGCCGACCTGACCAACAGAATGGCCAAGGTGCCGCGTTGACTCGGCATGGGCCAACGGCCTAAATCGACTGCGACGGTCGCCTCTCCGCAACGAGAGGTGCTAAGAGGGAACGCGGTGCGGGCGAAAAGCCTCAATCCGCGGCTGTACCCGCAACTGTAAGCGACGAGCCCGCGCCGAATGCCACTGGATATGATCCGGGAAGGCGGCAAGGGCTGAGACCCGCGAGCCAGGAGACCTGCCGTCACAGATAGAAATCCGATCGTCCGGCGGGTGTCCGGAAGAGGAGCAATGAAGTGAAAACGGATGCAGAGTTCCCACCAAGGGACGAAGCTGCTTCGGCCGGGGCCGAAGTCACCGTGCTGGTCTGTTCGTCCTGCCGGGACGAAAACGGCTCCGACATGCGCCCCCGCGCAGGCGAAAAGCTGGCCGACGACACCCTTGCCGCGGCCCATGGCCTGCCCATCCATGTCCGCAGCGTGGAATGTCTGGGCAATTGCAAGCGCCGCCTCAGCGCGGCCATGCTGCGCGACGGCTGCTGGAGCTATGTCTTTGGCGATCTCAAGCCCGACAGCGCTGCCGATCTGATCACCGGCGCGCAGCTCTTCGCCAACGCGACCGATGGTCTGATCCCCTGGCGCGGCCGCCCCGATTCGCTCAAGCGCGGCCTCGTCGCGCGCATCCCGCCTCTTTCCATCACCAAGGATTTGACATGACCGCTTCCGCCTCGCGCGTTCCCTGCACCGTCATCACCGGCTTTCTCGGCTCCGGCAAGACGACGCTGATCCGCAACATTCTCGAAAACGCCGGCGGCAAGCGGCTCGCGATCATCGTCAACGAGTTCGGCGATGTCGGCATCGACGGCGAAATCCTGAAAGGCTGCGGCGTCGAGGCCTGCCCCGAGGAGAACATCGTCGAACTGGCGAATGGCTGCATCTGCTGCACCGTGGCCGACGATTTCGTGCCCGCGCTCGACCAGATCCTGTCGCGCACGCCCAAGGTCGATCACATCCTGATCGAGACCTCCGGCCTCGCTCTGCCCAAGCCTTTGGTGCAGGCCTTCCAGTGGCCGAGCGTGAAGAGCCGCGTCACCGTCGACGGCGTCATCGCGGTGGTCGACGGGCCTGCGCTGGCCGAGGGCCGCGTCGCCCACGACATGGACGCGCTGAAGGCGCAGCGCGCCGAAGACGTTACGCTCGACCACGAGGATCCGGTTGAAGAGGTGTTCGAAGACCAGGTCGCCTGCGCCGACCTCATCATCCTGTCCAAGAGCGACCTGCTCGACGCCGAAGCCACGGCCCGTGCCAACGCCATCATTGCAGAGCACATTTCACGCGCCGTCCGCATCGTTCCCTCCGCGCATGGCAAGGTCGATCCCAACGTGCTGCTCGGCCTCGATCTCGCCGTCGAAGACGACATCGAAAACCGCAAGACCCACCACGACGACGAAGTCGACCACGAGCACGACGATTTCGACAGTTTCGTCATCGACCTGCCTTCCGTTGCGAGCCCCGACGATCTCGCCGCCCGCGTGTCCCGCGCGGCGGAAGAAGAGAACGTGCTGCGGGTGAAGGGTTTCGTCGATATCGGCGGCAAGCCGATGCGGCTTCTGCTGCAGGCGGTCGGCCCGCGCGTCAACCACTACTATGACCGCGCCTGGACGACCGCCGACGACCGCCGCTCTCGGCTGGTGGTGATCGGGCTCAAAGGGCTCGATCGTCCGGCCATCGAGAAGATTTTGGTAGGATAAAATGCACATCCTGACCACATCCTCGGCATCGCTTGACGATCTGGTCGAGCCGGTCGACCTGCGCCAGACGCCGGCGGATGTGGTGGCGCTGTCCTTCAGCGACAGCGACCTGGCGGGCATGGCCGCCGCATGGAAAGCGCAGGCCGCCCTGCCCGCAATGCGGCTGGCTGCACTGCGCGACCTGCGGCACCCGATGTCGGTCGATCTCTGGATCGACAGGGTCGCGAGCCATGCCAAGATCATTCTCGTCCGCATCCTGGGCGGCTACGACTGGTGGCGCTATGGCTGCGACCAGCTCGCAGCCATAGCCCGCGAAAAAGGCATCAAGCTCGCTTTGCTGCCCGGCGAATGCCGCGACGAGGATGTGCGGCTGATCGAACTCTCGACGCTTCAGCGCGAGGAGCTGGACGGCCTGCTTGGCTATTTCCGAGAGGGCGGGCCGGAGAATATGCGCGGTCTGGTGCGCCGGCTGGCCGGATTGGTGGATGGCAGTGTGCAGGCGGAAGACGCGGTCTCGGTGCCGAAGGCGGGGTTTTATAAGCCGGAACGGGAGGGTGCCGATAAAACCCCCGTCATCCCCATCCTGTTCTACCGCTCCATGCTCTTGGCTGCCGATGTCGCGCCCATCGATGCGTTGGCGGAAGCGCTGCGCGCGCAGGGCCTGACGCCGGTGCCGATCTTCGTGTCCAGCCTGAAGGAGCCGGCTTCGCTGGCTTTTGTCGAGCAGGCGCTGAAGGACCTGACGCCCGCCGCCATCGTCACCGCCACAGCCTTTGCGGCTGGCGCGGACCCGGGCGCCGAAACGCTGTTCGACCGCGCCGGCGTGCCGGTGTTCCAGGTCATCGTCGCCACCACGCGCCGCGAAGCCTGGGAAAAAAGCCCGCGCGGCCTGGCGCCGGCCGACCTCGCCATGCATGTCGTGATGCCGGAACTCGATGGCCGCATCCTCGCGGGCGCGGTGTCGTTCAAGGACGAGACGGCTGAGGACGCCGATCTTGGCATTCGCCCGCTTGCCAATCGGCCGGAGCCGGGGCGCGTCGAACAGGTCGCCCGCCGCATCGCCGCCATGGTGCGGTTGATCCACACGCCGCGCGCGAAGCGGCGCATCGTCATCCTGCTGCCCGACTATCCCAGCGCCCCCGGCCGCACCGGATACGCTGTCGGCCTCGACGTGCCAAACAGCGTTCTGGCGATGATTCGGGATCTGAAGACGCAAGGCTATGCCGTTGACGGGATTCCGGAATCCGCGCGTGAGTTGCTGGATTTGCTGGAGCGTGGCGGTGAAGGGATTGCGGCGGAAGATTATGCTGGGCTTTTTGGAAAGCTACCCGACCCGGTGAGAAGCGCGGTTGAGGCAGCATGGGGTGCGGTTGAAGCCAACACCCAAGCTTGGCGCTCATTTTCACTCTCGCCGACGATACGCTTCCGCGCAGTCACCTTCGGCAACGTCACCGTCGCCCTCGCCCCCGATCGCGGACAATCCGCCGACCGGCGAGCCGATTACCATGACCCGACCCTGCCGCCGCGCCATGAACTGCTTGCCTTCGGGCTCTGGCTGCAGCACAGGCTGAATGCCCATGCCATCGTCCATGTCGGCGCGCATGGCACGCTGGAATGGCTGCCGGGCAAGGTCGTGGCGCTCTCCGACACATGCTTTCCCGAAATCGTGACCGGCGGGCTGCCGGTCGTTTATCCCTTCATTGTCTCCAATCCCGGCGAGGCAGCGCAGGCCAAGCGCCGCATCGCGGCCGTCACGCTCGGCCACCTGCCCCCGCCCATGGCAGCGGCCGGGCTGGACGAGCATCAGCAACGCCTTGAGCGACTGGTCGACGAATACGCCCAGGCCGATGGGCTCGACCGCCGCCGGCGCGATCGGCTCGCCAAACTGATCGTCGAGACGGCGGCACAGACCGGCCTCGCGGCGGATGCAGGCGTGGCCAACACGGACGCGCCGGACGAGGCGCTGCGCCGCATCGACGCCTGGCTGTGCGACCTCAAGGATTTCGCCATCAAGGACGGGCTGCACATCTATGGCGAGGCGCCCGAAGGCGAGACCGAGCCAGCGCGGCTGGCCAGCGCGGACGCCGAACGCGCAGCCCTGATCGACGCGCTCGACGGCAGGCATATCGCGGCCGGCCCGTCCGGCGCACCCGCACGTGGCCGAACCGACGTGCTGCCGACTGGTCGCAACCTGTTCACCGCCGACCCGCGCACCATGCCCACGCCGACCGCGTTCGATCTCGGCAAGGCCGCCGCCGACGAGGTGGTGGTCAGCTACATGCAAAGCCATGGCGACTGGCCGCGCGCGCTGGTCATCGACCTGTGGGGCAGCGCTTCGCTCCGAACCGGCGGCGAGGAAATCGCCCAGGGGCTGGCGCTGATGGGCTGCCGGCCGCAATGGGACGCCGCCACGGGCCGCGTCACCGGCATCGAGGTGCTGCCGCCCGCCAGCCTCGGCCGGCCGCGCATCGACGTGACGTTCCGCATCTCCGGCCTGTTCCGCGACATGTTCCCGACCCAGATCGCCTTGATGGATGCGGCAGCGGCGGCCGTTGCCGCCCGCGACGAGGACAGTTCCGAAAACCCGCTCGCCGCCGAAACCCGCAAGGCGGGCAAGGCGCTGCCGCGCATCTTCGGCTCCTCCCCCGGCACCTACGGTTCGGGCGCGGAAGATTTGCTCGCCAGCGGGCGGTGGGAAAGCCGCGACGAGATCGGCCGGGCCTATCTCGACGCCGCCTCGCATGCCTATGGCGGTGCACATGGCGACGGCACCGCAACACCCGGGGGTTTCGCGGCCCAACTCGCCGACGCCGATCTTCTCGTGCATACCGGCGACGATCCCGGCCGCGACATTCTCGAAGGCTCGGCCGACGTCGCTTTCATTGGCGGCTTTTCGGCAGCCATCGCGGCCCTTGGCGGCAAGGCGGACGTGATCGTGCTCGACACCACCGATCCCAACAGGCCAAGGCCCCGTTCGGTTGGCGAAGCGGTGGCGCGGGTGGTGCGGGCGCGCGCCGTCAACCGCCGCTTCATCGACGGCCAGATGCGCCACGGCCCGCGCGGCGCCTCCGAATTCGCCGAGACAGTCGATCGGCTGATCGGCTTTGCCGAGACCACCAACGCCATTCCCTCGGCACTGATCGGCGCGGTCTACGACGCCTATATCGCCGACGAGACGGTCCGCGCCTTCATGCTGCGCGAAAACCCGAAGGCCGCCGCCTTCATCGCCGAGCGCTTCGCCTCCGCGCGCCGGCGCGGGCTGTGGCACCCGCTGCGCAACTCGGTGGACGACGACCTCGCCGCACTGATCGCGGAAGCGAAGGAGGCGGCATGACCCCGTTTGCGCGTCGTGGCGCCTGCCCGGCCTTGTCGGCGCCGATGCGGACCGGCGACGGACTTCTCGTTCGGCTCAACCCGGTCACTGGAGAGATCTCGGCCAAGCAGTTGATCGGGTTGTGCTTATCCGCTTCCGCCCATGGCAACGGCATTGTCGAGGTTACCGCCCGCGGCAGCTTGCAGATCAGGGGACTGACGGAGGAGAGCGCGACAGCACTGGCGGAGGACGTCAACACGCTGGGCATCTCAGCGCGCACCGGCGTGCCCGTCGAGACCGGGCCGCTGGCTGGGCTCGATCCGACTGAGGTCGCCGACGCACGACCGCTGGCGGAGCGGATACGGAAACGGGTTGACGAAGCTGGCCTGGCGGCGCGGCTGGGTCCGAAAGTCTCGGTGATCGTCGATGGTGGCGGGGCTTTTGACCTTGATGAAATCATCGCCGATGTCAGGTTGGTGGCAGAACGGGAGAATGCTTGGCGGCTGACAATCGGCGGCGACGCCAAGACGGCGCGGGAGTGCGGGGTGTTCGACGAGGCCGGCGCTGCTGAAGCGGCGCTGAAGGTGTTAGAAGAGGTAGCGGCAAGAGGAAGAGACGCGCGGGCTAAGGATTTGGCGGTAGGCATTGAGATGCTCTTGCGGCCCGCACGCCCCTCTGTCCTGCCGGACATCTCCCCCTCAAGGGGGGAGATTAAGCCGTCGCGTCGGCTTTCGCTAATCGCAAACGGTGCAGAAAAGGCGGGGAGTGTGGAACTGCCGATCTCCCCCCACGCGGGGGAGATGTCCGGCAGGACAGAGGGGGGCGACGTAGAGCGCCCGGTTCCCCTTGGCATCCGGTCTCTCACATCCGGCACCACTGCCCTCTCCATCGCCCTGCCCTATGGCAGCATGGACGCCGCCGATATGGCGGCCTTCGGAGAGACGGCCCATGCCCTAGGCGCTACCGGCATCCGCCCCGCCCCGCCGCGCTCCCTGATCGTGCTGGGCCTGGATGCGGCTGGATGCGAAAAGCTCAAGGCCGTTGCGGCGGATATCGGCTTCATCACAAACCCCGCCGATCCGCGCCTGCGCATCGCCGCCTGCCCGGGCGCACCGGCCTGCGCGTCGGGCCATTTCGACACTCGCGCCGTGGCCCGGGAAGCCGCTTCCCTTGCCGCCGACATGCTCAACGGTTCGATGACCTTGCACATTTCAGGCTGCGCCAAGGGCTGCGCGCACCCGACGCCGGCGGCGCTGACTCTGGTGGGCGACGAAAACGGCGTCGGTTTTGTCGTTGCCGGAACCGCGAAAGGGCTTCCGGCGCATTACACCGCACGATATGAAGCCGCCGAAACACTGGCGCGCCTGGCAGCCACACTGCGGGCGCAGCGCAGGGCCGGCGAGACGGCGGCAGCCTGCCTTGCCCGACTCGGCCCGGCGGTCCTGACGCCAGACCAAACGACGACACAGGAAAGAGCATGACCGCCTACGACTACATTCACGACGGACAGGCGATCTACGAGCGCTCCTTCGCCATCATCCGTTCGGAGGCGGACCTTGCGCGCTTTTCCGATGCCGAGGCCGATGTCGCGATCCGCATGATCCATGCCTGCGGCATGGTCGAGGCAGCGCAGCATTTCGTCTTCTCCGAAGGCTTCGTCACTGCGGCGCGCACAGCCCTGCAGGCCGGCGCACCGATCCTGTGCGACGCCGAAATGGTGGCGCGCGGCGTCACCCAGGCGCGCCTGCCGGCCAAGAACGAGTTGATCTGCACTCTGCGCGATCCGCGCACGGCCGAGATTGCCGCCCGCATCGGCAACACGCGCTCGGCAGCGGCCATGGACCTGTGGGGCGAGTGCATGGCCGGAGCCGTAATAGCCATCGGCAACGCGCCGACCGCCCTGTTCTACCTGCTCGAAAAGCTGCGCGACGGCGCGCCCAAACCCGCTGCCATCATCGGCATGCCGGTGGGCTTCGTGGGCGCGGCAGAGTCCAAGGATGCACTGGCGGAGAACTCGCATGGCGTGCCTTATGCCATTGTGCGCGGCAGGCTGGGCGGTAGCGCCATGACGGCGGCTGCGGTCAATTCCCTGGCGAGGCCGGGCCTGTGAACGCCGTGAGCAAAGGCAGGCTGATCGGCGTCGGAACCGGCCCCGGCGACCCAGAACTGATGACGCTGAAGGCGGTGCGCGCGCTGGCCGAGGCCGATGTCATCGCCCACTTCGCCAAGCGCGGCAACAACGGCAATGCCCGCACCATCACCGAGGCGCATTTCCGCCCCGGCGTGATCGAGTTGCCTCTGCTCTATCCGGTGACAACCGAGATCGACAAAAGCCATGACGACTACCGTTCGGCGATCACAGATTTTTATCAAGTGTCCGCACAGGCCGTGGCAGACCATCTCGACCGGGGCCTGACCGTCGCCGTGCTGTCGGAAGGCGATCCGCTGTTTTACGGCTCCTACATGCATCTGCATATCAGGCTGGCGCATCGTTATCCCACCGAGGTCATTCCCGGCGTCACCGCCATGTCGGGCTGCTGGTCGCAGACCGGCCTGCCGATCGTGCAGGGCGACGACGTGCTGACGGTGCTTCCCGGCACGATGAGCGAATTCGAACTGACCCGTCGGCTGGCCGACACCGACGCCGCCGTGATCATGAAGGTCGGCCGAAACCTGGCGAAAATCCGCCGCGCGCTGGAGGCCACCGGCAAGCTCGACCGCGCCGTCTATGTCGAGCGCGGCACCATGCCGACGACGCACGACATGCCGCTCAAGGACAAGAGCGACGACAAGGCGCCCTATTTCTCCATCGTGCTGGTTGCCGGCTGGACAGGCCGCGAAGAGGCCGAGCTGTGAGCGGCCGTCTCGTCGTCATCGGGCTTGGCCCCGGCAACGCGTCGCAGGTCACGCCTGAGGCGAGCCAGGCGGTGGCTTCCGCTACTTTCTTCTACGGCTACAAACCCTATCTCGACCGGCTCGACCTGAAGCCGGGCCAGACGGCGGTCGCCTCCGACAACCGCGAGGAAATCTCGCGTGCCGGCGCGGCCCTGGAAAAAGCGGCCTCGGGCGCGCATGTGGCTGTTGTCTCGGGCGGCGACCCCGGCGTCTTCGCCATGGCGGCTGCCGTCTGCGAGGCTATCGAGGCTGGTCCCGTGGAATGGCGCAGCATCGAACTGGAGGTCGTACCCGGCGTAACCGCCATGCTGGCCGTGGCCGCCCGTATCGGCGCGCCGCTCGGCCATGATTTCTGCGCCATCTCGCTGTCGGACAATCTCAAGCCGTGGGACCTGATCGAAAGGCGGCTGAAAGCGGCGGCCGAAGCCGGCTTCGTCATCGCACTCTACAACCCCATCAGCAAGGCGCGGCCCTGGCAGCTCGGCAAGGCGTTCGAGCTGCTGCGCGGGGTGCTGCCGGCGACCACGCCGGTCGTCTTCGGCCGCGCGGCAGGGCGCCCCGACGAGAAGATCGCGATTGCGAAGCTTGGCCAAGCGGACCCTGCTCAGGCCGACATGGCGACCTGCGTAATGATCGGCTCGCCCGAAACGCGCATCATCGAGCGCGACGGGCAAGGGCCGCTGGTCTACACGCCGCGTTTTTCGGCGGTTGGCCAGCGATGATCGATCAGGTCCAGCATTCCCGCGACCGAAGCGGCATCCGGCACCTCGGGCAGCGCCGGACGGCGAAACAGGATCACCGCAATGCCGAGCGCGCGGGCCGCGTTGATCTTGCCGTAGGTCGCCGAGCCGCCCGAATTCTTGGCGACGATCACCTCGATGCCGAGCTCGGCAAGCAGCGCGGCCTCGTCCGCTTCGGCAAACGGTCCGCGCGCCAGAATGTACCGCGCATTCGGAACCGCCAATGGCGGCTCGACGGGATCGACGCTGCGGATGACATAGGCATGCTGCGGTGCCGTTTCGAACGGCAGAAGCTCCTGCCGTCCCAGCGCCAGGAACACGCGTTTCGGTTCGGTGCCCAGGGCTCCGACAGCCTCTTCGCCGCTGTCCACCAGCGTCCAGCGGTCGCTTTCGACCGGCTCCCAGCCGGGCCGGCGCAGGGCGAGGATGTCCACTCCGGCCATCGCCGCAGCCTTGGCGGCATTGGCAGAAATCCGCGCGGCATAGGGATGCGTGGCATCGATCAGCAGGTCGATGGCCTCGGCGCCCAGATAGCCGGCAAGTCCGTTCGCACCGCCGAACCCGCCGACACGCACGGGAACGGGCTGCGCGACGGGATTTTCGGTACGTCCGGCCAGCGACAGGGTGATGTCGAAGCCGCCACGCGCCGCCAGCCGGCCGGCCAGCTGCCGCGCCTCCGTCGTGCCGCCAAGAATGAGAATGCGTGGGGTCATGGTGCGGTCTGCGGGCCTCGTTCTTCTTGTCTATGGGGTCGAAAGGGGCTTTTCGCAATCGCTCCCCATCATCGTACTCGCTTTATGGCGCCCCCCTCTGTCCTGCCGGACATCTCCCCCGCGAGGGGGGAGATGTCCGGCAGGACAGAGGGGGGCAACGTAGGGCGAATTCGAATCCACACGAGCCGCAGCCATGCTCCATGGGGCATTTGCCATGTCCGCTAACCCCTGGCTCACCATCGTCGGCATCGGCGAGGACGGCATCTCCGGTCTCGGCGATGCGGCCAAACAGGCCATTGCCGGCGCGGCCCATGTCTTCGGCGGCAAGCGCCACATCGCTTTGGCGGAAAGCCTGATATCCGGCACCGCCCGGCCCTGGCCGACACCTTTCGACACGGCGATGACGGATGTCGTAGCCCTGCGCGGTCGATCCGTCGTGGTGCTGGCCTCCGGCGATCCGTTCCTGCACGGCGTCGGCGTGACGCTGTCGCGCCATGTGCCGCTCAACGAGATGCGCACCTTGCCCGCCCCCTCCGCCTTCTCGCTCGCCGCATCGCGGCTGGGCTGGGCGCTGCAGGACATCGAGACGGTCTCGCTGCACGGCCTTGCCATCGATCTGATCCGGCCGCTGCTGCATCCAGGAACACGCATCATCGCTCTGACCTCAGACGCCGACGCGCCCAAAGCTATCGCGGCCCTGCTGGCGCAGGCTGGCTTCGGCGCTTCACGGCTGACGCTGCTGGAAGCGCTGGGCGGTGCGCAGGAGCGGCTCCGCACCGCCATCGCGGAGCACTTCGATCTCGAAAACATCAACCCGCTCAACGTCTTGGCCGTCGAGGTTGAATCAAATCAGCAGGCGCGCATCCTGCCGCTGGCCTCAGGCCTCGCCGACGATCTGTTCGAGCATGACGGGCAGATCACCAAGCGGGAAATCCGCGCCGTCACCCTGTCGAGCCTGGCGCCCCGGCGTGGGGCACTGCTGTGGGACATCGGCGCGGGGTCCGGCTCCATCGGCATCGAATGGATGCTGTCGCACCCTTCGCTGAACGCCATCGCCATCGAGGCGGATGCGGAGCGTGCCGCCCGCATCCGCCGCAACGCCAGCCAGTGCGGCGTACCCGGCCTGACGCTGGTCGAGGGCGCAGCACCTGACGCACTGTCGGGGCTGCCTGCGCCGGATGCGATCTTCATCGGTGGCGGCGGCTCGGATGACGGCGTGATGGATGCGGCGATTGCCGCGCTCCGGCCCGGCGGGCGGCTGGTGGCGAACGCTGTGACGCTGCAGATGGAAGCGGTGTTGCTGGCTGCCCATGCCGCGCGCGGCGGCGAGTTGCTGCGCCTTGCCGTCTCGCGCGCGTCGCCCGTCGGCTCGATGACGGGCTGGCGCAGCGCCATGCCGGTCACGCAATGGGCGTGGGTGAAGCCATGATCGTGGCGGGCATCGGCAGCCGCAAGGGCGTGAGCGAAGCGGACGTGCTGGCCGCTATCGACGCCGTCTGCGCGGCCCATGGCGTGGAACGGGCGGCGCTTTCGGCGCTGGCCACGACGGCGCACAAATCAGATGAACCCGCAATCCGGGCGGTGGCTGTCGGGCTCGGGATAAAGCTGGAGATCGTCGCGGACGAGCAGGCTGCTGCGGTCGAAACGCTGACGCGGTCGTCGCTGTCGCGAGATGTCGCCGGAACCGCATCCGTGTCGGAGGCTGCGGCATTGATTGCCGCAGGTTCCGGGGCGAAGCTTCTGGGTCCGCGCCTGTCGCATGGCGGCGCCACCTGCGCGTTGGCGGTGAGCAAGGAGACTGTGCAGGAAAATGCCAGAGACGTTTATACCCCAAGATTTGTTGGTCTCAACCAGCGGGGTAGTGCTGTATGACCTTGCAGTTCCAGCCCCCCTCACCGCCTCGCTTCGCTTGGCACCTCTCCCCCCTTTCATGGGGGAGAGGAACCCTAGCTGGTTTTAAGCCGCAGCTCGTGAGGCCGTGGTTCCTCTCCCCCAGGCAGGGGGAGAGGTGCCGAGCGCAGCGAGGCGGTGAGGGGGTGCTTCAAAAAAGATACTTCACTACCCAACCTCCCCTGCCCGGAGACCGCCCATGACCGTGCATTTCATCGGCGCCGGGCCTGGTGCTGCCGATCTGATCACCGTGCGCGGGGCAAAGCTGCTCGCCGACTGTCCGGTCTGCCTGTATGCCGGTTCCATCGTTTCGCCGGAGCTGTTGTCCTATTGCGGCAGGGATGCGCGGCTGGTCGACACCGCCCCCCTGTCGCTGGACGAGATCGAGGCGGAGTATGTCTTGGCCCACAGAGCGGGGCATGACGTGGCAAGGCTGCATTCGGGCGATCTGTCGGTGTGGAGCGCAGTGGCCGAGCAGATCAGGCGGCTGGAACAGCATGGCATCCCCTACTCGCTCACCCCCGGTGTGCCGTCTTTCGCGGCGGCGGCAGCAGCGCTGAAGCGGGAACTGACCATTCCCGAAGTGGCGCAGAGCCTGGTTCTCACCCGCGTTTCCGGTCGCGCCTCGAAAATGCCCGCGCGGGAAACGCTAGCCACTTTCGGCCAGAGCGGCGCAACGCTGGCCATCCACCTCGCCATCCACGCCATCGACCGGATTGTGGAAGAACTGACGCCGCTCTATGGCGCGGAATGCCCGGTCGCGGTGGTGTTCCGCGCCTCATGGCCGGACGAGCGTATCCTGCGCGCGACGCTCGGCAACATTGCGGAAAGGCTGGCAGCCGATCCAATCGAGCGCACCGCCATCGTCTTCGTTGGCCCCTCTCTGGGCGCTGAGGGTTTTCGCGAGAGTTCGCTTTACGACGCCACCTATCAGCGGCGCTTCCGGGGGCGCGAGGGATCATGAGACGGCGCGAACGGGGCATGGCCGCGCAACGCGCCGTCACGATCGAAGACCAGGATTTCCAGGGCGATCTCGGGATGATCGAGCGCGGGTGCCGCCGTCTGCCAGGCGGAGGCGGCAATGGCGTCGCCGATCGGCACGCCCGCTTCCGTACACAGCGCAAAAGCTTCGGCTACGGTGTTGGCACCCGCGATGCGCAGGGCCAGGGCAGCGTCTCCACCCGCCTGAACCGCGAGGGTCGCCAGCGTTTCCAGATCGGCCGAGCCGCGCTTGGAATGAACGTCGAGCATGCCTTGCGCCAGCTTGGTCATCTTGGCCACGCCGCCTGCAATGGTGACGCGGGGCACGGGATGGGCGCGGATGTATTTGAGCATGCCGCCGACGAAGTCGCCCATGTCGATCAGCGCAACCTCGTGCAGGCCATGGAATGTCTGCACCGCCATTTCAGACGCGTTGCCGGTGGACCCCGCGACATGGTCGAGCCCCATGGCGCGCGCCACGTCGATGCCGCGATGGATGGAGTGGATCCAGGCCGAGCAGGAGTAGGGAATGACAATGCCCGTCGTGCCCAGGATCGAGATGCCGCCCAAAATGCCGAGGCGTGGATTGAGCGTCTTGAGCGCGATTTCCGCGCCGTCGGCCACCGAGACCTCGACTTCGAAATCCGCCCCCTCGCCTGCGATCTCGGCTATCGCCTGCGCGATCATCTTGCGCGGCACGGGGTTGATCGAGGCTTCGCCGACCGGGATCGGCAGGCCGGGACGCGTTACAATGCCGACGCCCGGCCCGGCCTTGAAGGTGATGCCGCTGCCCTCGGCACCGCGCCGCACCGTGCTGGTCACCAGGGCGCCATGGGTGACGTCGGGATCGTCGCCGGCATCCTTGACGATGCTGGCGGATGCGAAACCTTCACCCTCGGCCGACTGTGCCAAAGCGAACCCCACCAACTGTCCGCTCGGCAGGGAAATCTCAACCGGGTCGGGCAAGCCGCGCCCCAGAAGGGCCGCGCAGGCCGCCTTGGCCGCGGCGGTGGCGCAGGCCCCGGTCGTCCAGCCGCGGCGCAAAGGTGTGTCTTCGCTGTTCATGAGCCGATCTATAGGCTTGCCGAACGCCCTCGTCATCGGCGAAAGCGGGTTTCATGACAGTTGAAAATGCCCTCGCCCGTCTGAAGCTGAAGGAAACCGCGCTCGAAGCCGGCCATGTCTGGCTGGCCGGCGCCGGTCCCGGCGATCCCGGCTGCCTGACGCTCGATGTGCTCTCCGCGCTCGATCAGGCCGACGCGCTGGTCTACGATGCGCTGGTGTCGCCCGACATCGTGGCTGTAGCCGACAAGGCCGAGCTGTTTTTCGCCGGCAAGCGTGGCGGTAAGCCGTCGATGAAGCAGGATGATATCACAGCGCTTCTGGTGAAGTTGGCCCGCCAAGGCCGCAAGGTGGTGCGGCTCAAGGGCGGCGACCCCTATATTTTCGGGCGTGGCGGCGAGGAAGCGCTGGCTTTGGTGCGCGAGAACATCCCCTTCCGCGTCCTGCCCGGCATCACCGCCGCCTTTGGTGCGCTGGCGGCAGTTGGCATCCCCACCACCATGCGCGGCATCAACAAAGCGATCACCTTAGCCACAGGCCATGCAGCCGACCTTGATGACGACGATCTCGACTGGGCAGCGCTCGCCCGCACCGGTCAGCCGCTGGTCGTTTATATGGGCCTCGCCACTCTGCCATCCATTGCCCGCCGTCTCGCGGCCGGTGGCCTTGCCGCCGACACGCCGGTGGCCATCGTCGAAAGCGCGACCACGCCTGCCGAGCGCGTGCTGATCGGCACGCTGGGCGACATCGCCGAACGCGCCAAGGCCGAAGGCATGGCATCGCCCTCGCTGGTGGTGGTCGGCCACATCGTCTCGATGCGCTCCGAACTGATGGGCCGGCCATGACGGCGCGCGGGCTGATCATCGGCGCACCGCGTTCGGGCTCGGGCAAGACCAGCGTCACCATCGGCCTGTTGCGCGCGCTGGCGCGGCGGGGACTTAAGGTACGCGGCGCGAAATCCGGCCCCGACTATATCGATCCCGGCTTTCACGCCGCCGCAACCGGCCTGCCCGGCACCAATCTCGACAGTTGGGCGATGCCGCCCGCCTTGCTGAACGCGCTGGCCGCCAATGCCGCCCGCGACACCGACATCGTCATCCTCGAAAGCGCGATGGGTCTTTTCGACGGCATTCCGGCGCCCGCAGGCCGTTCGGGCGCCGCAGCCGATCTCGCCCGGCTCTACGGCCTGCCGGTGCTGCTGGTGCTCGACGTGTCGGGCCAGTCGCAGACGGCAGCGGCCGTCGCCAAGGGCTTTGCCACCTACGACCCCGCCGTTCGCATTGCCGGCGTTGTTCTCAACCGGCTGGGCAGCGAACGTCACCGGACGCTCGCCAGCAACGCCATCGAAGCCATCGGCCTGCCCGTCGTCGGCGGCATCTTGCGGGATCCCACCCTCAGCCTGCCGGAGCGCCATCTCGGCCTCGTCCAGGCAGAGGAGCATGGCGACCTGCAGGCCCATCTCGACCGATTGGCCGACATGGCCGAAGCCTCGCTCGACATCGATGCCATCCTGGCGCTGACAATGCCGATTGAGCCACAGGCAGGGCAACCGGCCATCGCCCTGCCGCCGCCGGGGCAGCGCATAGCGCTGGCGCAGGATGCGGCCTTCACCTTCCTCTATCCACACATCAGCGCCCAATGGCATGCGGCGGGGGCGGAACTCGTACCGTTTTCGCCGCTGGCCGACGAAGCCCCGGCAAGCGATTGCGACGTCTGCTGGCTGCCCGGCGGCTATCCCGAACTGCATGCCGGTCGGCTTGCCGGCAATGCCCGCTTCCTCAACGGCACGCGCGCCTTCGCGGCGCGGAAGCCGGTCCATGGCGAGTGCGGCGGCTTCATGGTACTCGGCGAAGGCATCGAGGACGCCGAAGGCCACACCCATGCCATGCTCGGTCTGTTGGGCCATGCCACCAGCTTCGCTCAGCGCAAGATGAACCTCGGCTACCGCCAGGCCACGCTTGGCGCGGACTGCGCCATCGGCAAGGCCGGCGAGACGATCCGCGGGCATGAATTCCATTATGCCCGCGTGACGGCCGCTGGTCAGGACGAGCCCCTTGGCGACATCGCCGACGGACAGGGCAAACCGCTCGGCACGTTCGGCGGTCGGCGCGGGCTGGTCGGCGGCACCTTCTTCCACGCCATTGCGAGGGCATGAGCGCCATGGCGGGTCTCAAGACGATCACCGGCGACATCGCCATCGGCATGGTCTTCTTCAGCCGCCTGCCGCTGCCGCATTTCGTGGTCAGGGACCGGACATTGGGCGACGCCATCTGGTCGGCACCCATCGTCGGGCTGGTCGTGGCCCTCATAGCGGGTGGTTTCTACGGATTTGCCTGGTGGCTGGGGCTGGGTGCCGGCCCCGCGGCCGCCCTGGCGCTTGCCGCAGGCATGCTGGCCACCGGCTGCCTGCATGAAGACGGCCTGTCCGACACCGCTGACGGATTTGGCGGCGGCCGGACCAAGGATCACAAACTCGAGATCATGCACGACAGCCGCGTCGGCACCTATGGCGCCGCGGCCCTGCTTCTCACCGTGCTGCTGCGCTGGAGCGCGCTCGCTGCAATCGCCGCCCCCGGCTCGGTTTTGCTGGCGCTGCTCGCCGCCCATATCGCTTCGCGCGCTGCCATGCCTTTGTTCATGGTCGCGCTGCCGCAGGCCCGCAACGAAGGACTTTCGGTGACGGTCGGGAGCGTTTCGGACGCCACGGCGGCAATTGCCGCGGCAATCGGCCTCGCCGCCCTGCTTCTGCTTGGAGCCGAGGGCCTGCTGGTCTCGGTTCTTGTTCTCGGCGTTCTCTTCTTCGCCTTCAGACGTCTCTGCATCGCCCAGATCGGCGGCCTGACCGGTGACACGATCGGCGCATGGCAGCAGATCGCCGAAATCACGCTTCTGCTCATCGCATCCGCAATCCTGACCTGATTCTGTTTCGGAGTTTTTCGCGCCATGGCCTTCAAAACGCTCGACGAATTGCGTTCCGCCTGCACCGACCTGCCCGCCGGCAGCGACAGCGCGGCCGAGGCCGTGGCACAGCGCCAGGACACGCTGACCAAGCCGCAGGGCAGCCTAGGACGGCTGGAAACCATCGCCGCATGGCTGGCGCGCTGGCAGGGGCGCGACATGCCGAAGCTGGACAAGGTCAACATCATCGTCTTTGCCGGCAACCACGGCGTCACCGCGCAAGGCGTCTCCGCCTTCCCCTCTGAGGTGACGGTTCAGATGGTCGCCAATTTTGCGCATGGGGGTGCTGCCATCAACCAGCTGGCGCGCGCGGCGGGCGCCGAACTCGACGTCATCGCGCTCGATCTCGACCGCCCCACCGCCGACTTCACCCAAGAAGCGGCAATGGACGAGGCCGATTTCCTCGCCGCCGTCTCGACCGGCTATGACGCAGTCAAGCCCGGCACAGACCTGATCGGCTTCGGCGAGATGGGCATCGGCAACACCACGCCCGCCGCGGCAATCGCCGCGGCACTGTTTGGCGGCAGCGGCCGCGATTGGGCCGGACGTGGCACCGGCGTCGACGACGCCGGCCTGAGCCGCAAAGCAGCCGCCATTGATGCCGGCCTGCAGCGCCACGCGGAAAAATTGTCCGATCCACTGGCCATCGCCGCCTCCCTCGGCGGCCGCGAACTGGCTGCCATCTTGGGCGCGGTTCTGGCAGCCCGGAAGCACGGCATCCCGGTGCTGCTCGACGGTTTCGTCTGCACGGCGGCCGCCGCACCTCTCGCGCGCCTGTATCGCGGCGGACTGGATCACACGCTTGCGGCACATGTCTCGGCGGAAGCCGGGCATCGCCGGTTGCTGGATGAGTTGTCCCTGGCGCCGCTGCTCGATCTTGGCATGCGACTGGGCGAAGGGTCCGGCGCCTGTCTGGCGATCAACATCGTTCGCTCGGCATTGGAATGTCATTCTCGGATGGCCAGTTTTGCCGAAGCGGGTGTTTCGGACAAATAGCCAGACACCGCTTCCTTGAAAGCGATTTCGATGTGATCAAGAATATTATTCCAGTTAGCAACGCTAAATTGGAGTAGAATTTTATTCTAATCGCTTCCGCAGCCTTCCTCTGCCTACCGAAATCGCAGAGCGACCCTTATTGTTGCGACTACAGCAATTCGCTTTTTCGAGGATAACTTATGAAACGCCTGCTTCTGGTCGGGGCCGCCCTCGCCGCCATTCTCGCCGCGCCGCTACAGGCGCAGGCCGCCGACAAGCTTCTCAACGCGTCCTATGACGTGGCGCGCGAGTTGTTCGTCCAGGTGAACGCCGCCTTCGTCAAGGCGCATCCGGGCGTAACCATCGACCAGTCGCATGCCGGCACGTCCAAGCAGGCCCGCGCAATCGTCGAAGGGCTGGAAGCCGACGTCGTGACCTTCAACCAGGTTACCGACATTTCCTTCCTGGCGAAGAACGGCTTCGTTTCCGACGACTGGCAGAACAATTTCCCCAACAAGGCGTCGCCCTTCTACTCGCTGCCGTCCTTCCTGGTGCGCGCTGGCAATCCCAAGAATATCAAGGACTGGAGCGATCTCGTCCGTGACGATGTGAAGCTCGTATTCCCGAACCCCAAGACCTCGGGGAACGCACGCTACACCTATCTGGCAGCCATCGCCTACGCCAAGGAAGCCTTCAACAACGACGATGCCAAGGTGAAGGAATTCGTCACCAAGCTGTTCGACAATGTGCCGGTGTTCGACACAGGTGGCCGCGCGGCAACCACCACCTTCGTGGAGCGCGAAATCGGCGACGTGCTGATCACCTTCGAATCCGAGACCACCGGCATCCGCAAGGAGTTCGGCGCAGACAAATTCGACGCGGTCGTCCCGTCGGTCAGCCTGCTCGCGGAATTTCCCGTCGCCGTCGTTGACAAGGTGGTCGACAAGCGCGGCTCGCGCGAGCTTGCCAAGAGCTATCTCGACTTCCTCTACACCTCGGAAGGCCAGAAGATCGCGGCTGAAAACGGCAACCGTGTGCATGATGAAGCCGTCGCAGGCGAATTCAAGGACAACTTCCCCAATGTCCGTCTCGTGACCGTGGAAGACGTGTTCGGCGGCTGGGACGCGGTGCAGAAGGAGCACTTCGCCGAAGGCGCGCTGCTCGACCAAATCTACGGCAAGCGTTGATCTTACCGCCCTTTTCGGGTTGATGACCGGCAGGCTTAAAGCCTGCCGGTTTGTTCTGTGAATCAGGAAAAAGCTGTGCAATCAGCGTTGCCGCTCCATGTTGCCCCCCTCTGTCCTGCCGGACATCTCCGCCGCATGGGGGGAGATTGGCAGTTTCTTGAACCACGCCTCATTTCCAACGTTGGCGATTGGCGAAATCCGACCCCACAACGCGATCTCCCCCCATGCGGGGGAGATGTCCGGCAGGACAGAGGGGGGCGCCGTAGAGCGCTAACCGCAGCGTTTGTCCATCCAGCAACTGCGAAGACACCCGTATGACCCGCCGTCGCGTCCTTCCCGGTCTGCCGCTCGCGCTTGGCATCACGCTGGTCTATGTCTCGATCATCGTCGCACTGCCGCTCGGCGCGCTGGTGTTCAAGGCCGCGAGCCTGGGCTTCGCAGACTATTGGGCGATCGTGTCGTCGCCGCGCGCGGTCGCCTCCTACCGGGTGACAGTGCTTTCGGCGCTTGGCGCGACGCTGTTCAACCTCGTCTTCGGCCTGGCGCTGGCCTGGGTTCTGGTACGCTACCGCTTTCCCGGACGCCGCCTGATCGACGCGCTGGTGGATTTGCCCTTCGCGCTACCCACCGCAGTTGCCGGCATCGCTTTGACCACGCTGTTCGCGCATAATGGCTGGTTCGGCTCGTTCCTGAGCAATTTCGGCATCAAGGTCGCCTACACGCCGCTGGGCATCATGGTGGCCATGGCCTTCACCAGCATTCCCTTCATCGTCCGAACCGTGCAGCCGGTGCTGGAAGACCTCGACCCCGCATTGGAGGAGGCGGCGCAATCGCTTGGCGGCTCGGACGCCAGCATTTTCCGCCGCGTGATCCTGCCGCTGTTGACGCCGGCCATTCTCGCTGGGGTGTCGCTGTCCTTCGCCCGCTGCCTCGGCGAGTTCGGCGCCATCATCTTCATTGCCGGAAACCAGCCCCATGAAACCGAGATCACGTCGCTGCTCGCCTTCATCCGACTTGAGGAATACGACTACCAGGCGGCCGCGGCCATTGCCTCGGTGCTGCTCATCACGGCCTTCGTCATGCTGGCCGTCACCAACCTGCTGCAGGCGCGCGCACTGCGCTACACGGTGAAGAATTGATGTCCGCCACAGCCAAAATCAAGCGCCCGCCGCGCGTCGGCGACAACCCGCTGTTCCGCACCATCCTGATCGCCGTCGTGCTGGTCGTGACGGCCCTGTTCATCGTCGCACCCCTGGCCGTCATCGGCTTCCACGCCTTCAGCCAGGGCTGGCAGCTATATGCGGCTACGATTGCGCATCCCGATACGGTGCATGCCATCATGCTGACGGTGGTGACGGCCCTGATCGCCGTGCCGATCAACACGGCCTTCGGTGTCGCCGCCGCGTGGGCGATCACCAAATTCGACTTTCCCGGACGCCGCCTGCTGTTGGTGGTGATCGAAATCCCCTTCTCGATCTCGCCTATCGTCGCTGGTGTCGCCTATCTCTTCGTCTACGGCCTGCAAGGCCTGTTCGGCGAAATGCTGGCCGACGCCGACATCAAGATTCTGTTTGCCCTGCCCGGCATCGTGCTGGCCTCCATGTTCGTGACCGCACCATTCGTCGCGCGTGAACTGATCCCGCTGATGCAGGCGCAAGGCCGCGACCTGGAGGAAGCAGCCACCTCGCTCGGCGCTTCGGGCTGGCGCACCTTCTTCTCCGTCACGCTGCCCAACATCCGCTGGGCGATGCTCTACGGCGTCGTACTGTGCAACGCGCGCGTCATGGGCGAGTTCGGAGCCGTTTCCGTTGTCTCGGGCAACATACGCGGCCAGACCAACACGCTGCCGCTGCATATCGAACTGCTCTACCACGACTACCAGACCGCGGGATCCTTTGCCGCCGCGTCCATCCTGGCGCTGCTGGCGGTCGTCACGCTGGCAGCCAAGGTCGCGCTTGAACGGCGCGGCGCAGGCCGCCGCCCTGCCCTTGCCGCCCCCGTCGCCGTGCTTACGGAGAATGCCAAATGAAAATCCGCCTCGATTCCGTGGAAAAATCCTTCGACAGCTTTCGCGCCGTGCGCGGCGTGTCGCTGGAGGTCGAGAGCGGCGAACTGGTGGCGCTGCTAGGGCCGTCAGGCTCCGGCAAAACAACCATTCTGCGCATGGTCGCCGGGCTCGAATATGCCGACGGCGGCTCGATCCATTTCGGCAGTGTCGATGCCACCGATATTCCGGTACGCGACCGCGGCGTCGGCTTCGTCTTTCAGCATTACGCGCTGTTTCCGCATATGACGGTGGACGAGAACATCGCCTTTGGGATGAAGGTGTCGAAGCAAAAGCGCAGCAAGGCGCAGATCGACGCACGGGTCGCCGATCTTCTGAGGCTGGTGAAACTCGACGGCCTTGGCAGCCGCTTTCCCGCGCAGATTTCAGGCGGTCAAAGGCAGCGCGTGGCGCTTGCCAGGGCGCTTGCAGTCGATCCCAAGGTGCTGCTTCTCGACGAGCCTTTCGGCGCACTCGATACCAACGTACGGCGCGATCTGCGCCGCTGGCTGCGCGAAATCCATCAGGAGCTTGGCATCACCACCTTGTTCGTCACGCATGACCAGGAAGAGGCGCTCGACCTCGCCGATCGCGTCGTGATCCTCAATGACGGCCAGATCGTGCAGGAAGGCACGCCCGAAGAGGTCTGCCGCCAGCCCTCGTCGGCCTTCGTCATGAAGTTTTTGGGCGACACCAACAAACTTAAGGCCATGGTCACCTCCGGCGTCGCTGCCATTGGCAATGCCAGGATCGAGGCGCCCGGCTTTCCCGATGGCGCTGTCGATGTATTCCTGCGGCCGGCCGATCTGGACTGGGCGAATGAAGGTGAAGGGATCTCCGCGACCGTCGCCCGCGTGATCGACAAGCCATCCGGCCGGCGAATCCTTGCTGTCACCGAATCCGGCGAAGCGGTCGAATTGGATGTGGCGCCGGAAACGGTCGTCACAGCTCAGCAGCGTGGTGTGGTGACAATCGAGAGAGCGCGGCTGTTCGCCAGCGCCTGACCAAGCAAAATCCTGCCTTACTTGACCAGCAACCGTCTGGATTAGGCCAGACGATTGCTGGAATTATCTTTCATCAAATAAAGAATGGTGGTCTTCGGCGCCTATATAACGCCGAAGACCATGGCGGCGGTGAAAGCAAAAGCAATGCTGAAAACCGCGTAGGCGAACAACGATTTCGCCGGAACCGACTGATTTGTCAGCGGGCGCGGATCGACATCCTCGCTGCGACTTGAGATAAATTGGGTCTGTGCCATCTCGATCTCCATCATGAGCACTAGACTACTAATTCGGTAGACTTTGTCGATTGCTATTTTTCGGCAGTCTGCGGAACCATGTGCTGTCCGGAGGCCAGCGGAGGGAACGTCGTCCCTCCGCCAGAGGTTTCGTGAAATCACGAATTTCTAAGCCGCTCCACGGCCATCGCGCGAAGCAATATGGCTGCTTCCGCATAGGTTGCCTGTCCGCTGTCCAGCAGCGGCCCGGCTTCGGAACCCAGCAGGGCGCCGACATGGTCGGCGATGCGCAGCGGCAGCGTGTCGGTGCAACTGCGCATGCGTCCGAAAACGGAACTTATCGGCACGCGGCGTTCCTCGAACTCCACCAGAGGTTCCGATGTACCGGGATGCCAGGCCTCGAAGGCCTCCAGCGCATCCTCGAATGCCTGATGCAGAAAGATCGGCGCATGGCCTTCATGCAGAGGGGGAAGCAATCTGTTCATGGGTTTCTCCTCTCGGGAAAAGAGGCGCGGTACCCAAATACATGTCCGCGCGGGGCTTCCTTGCAGCCAGACGATTGCCTTGCCGCTCGACTAAAACACTGACGCCGAAGTTACCAGTAACCGTAGGCTGTCCAAGCCCAGTAAGCGGTCTCATCCAACTCTGGAAGTTTGTCCGCTTCAGGCTCGCGAAGTGATGTGTCAGCGTCCGCGAAGGCTTGCGGAACGACCGACAACGGCCAGGAAAATGCGTCTCTCAGACGCTCGGTCAGAGCAGAAATCCAAACACCGCTGCTTATCGTCGTCATGGTCATCTCCTGTAATTCAGGGGTTGAAAAGGACGGCACTAAAGCACTTCACGCCTATGAGTATGGCGTTGAGGTTCGTGATGTCAACAATGTCTACCAATCTTGTGGAAAGTTCTTCAAAGCCTTTTCGGACGACTGCCGAAGGGCCCAACAGTGTCAGAAGATCGAAGAAAAACGAAAATCGGATTGTTGGATTCTGCCTCGAAAACGGGCATCCGCAAAAGTGCGAGGTTCAGGCTACCCCCTCCCAGGTGCAAGCCTGAACCTCATTTGGGCGTGTTCTGATCGACTGGATGAGAACTTAGCCATCCTAATCATAAGCAGGCCGAGCGCAAGAGCACTGTGTTCGGCCGGATACAAAATCTGTCCGCAGCGTTAAGATTTACGGATATAGAAAGCGTCGAACACAGATGGCACGGTTTTAGAGGCGGTCCTGCCGGAAATAGGGCCAGCCCTTGATGTTCAGCAACACGATGGGCGTGGCCATCAGCGCGGCGGCAAGAAGAACCGAGCCTATCAGCGACCAAAGGTCGAGGCGACCGGAGCCGACGGCGACCCGATAGCATGTAACGCCGATCGGCAGAAACAGGATCACCGCCGTAATAGTGCCTGGCGAGAATCGGCCGCGCGTCCTGATCATCGGCAGAATGTGAAAAAAGATCGCGTTGACGAGCATCAGCCCCGGAAACGCCAATGCGACGCCGACCCACACATCTGCGAGGTTCGCTGCCACCACGCCCAACACGATGACCAGCGCGTTGACGATGTAGAAATCGCTCCATTCCACCGGCAATCCGATCACCGCGCGAGCCCAGTTGCGCCAGTCCAGCGAGAATTCTTCAAGCACGTGAATGGCATATGCCGCCGTCGCCAGCCAAATCCAGTGAGACAAGTCCATGGTACTGCTCCGACCGCGAAGAAACTGGAAACCCCGGCCGATGAGAGCCCGCTATTGTCCCGCCTCCTGGCAGGTCATGACCGGATCTGCATTCTCATCCTGCGTAAGGTCGCGCAACGTGCCCTCGGCACCCTTGGACCACCACTCGTATTTTCCCGACACGTAGCGCGCGCCCGACCCCGACAGCGTCGACACGAAGATAAGCGATTGTCCGTCAACCGGGATGACGGCAAGTGTGTTCGGGTCCGCATTGACATAACGGACGTTCACGGTTGCAGCGCCGCCGCATCGATAATCGACGGAAATCACCTCGCCATTGGCCGCCGGATCGAGTGTGAGCTTGATCGAGGACGCATCAACCTCCTGCGCGGACACTGGGCCTAGCCCCATCGACAACACCGTAGCGGCAGTCACATTCCGTAAGAACATCGCAAACATCCCATTGCCCGAAAGGCATTGAAACATCGGTACGCGACCGTCGCAATGTTTTTCACAGCATTTGCGCGTCGGGCAAGATGCGCGGTGCGAGGCGACACCAACAGCCCATCAAGCACGTAAAGGCGTTTTCGAACAATTGCTTAGCCTATTCACCAAGCGCGCACGGACTTACCGAACATGGTGCCTCAACGGAAAACTTGCGGAACTTTGTCGCAAAATCGTCGTGCAGGGCTGGACAGGCCGAAGGGCTGTGGGTATATGCCGCCCACGGTCGGCGTTGCCGGTCAGTGGGTGTGTAGCTCAGTTGGTAGAGCAGCTGACTCTTAATCAGCGGGTCCACAGTTCAATCCTGTGCACACCCACCAATCTTTCCAAAGACTTAGGCGAGAAGCGGATGGCGGCGAAAGCCTGGCTCCGTCTTTGGCCGCGGCCAAACGCCAGCCACGACGTCGGCGCAGACCCGCTATGCAAAATTGTGCATTGCAGCATGAGCGATGAGTGCCTAGATTTGGGTGGTCGGCCATCTACTCCTCCCAGATGCGATGCCGACGCCCGAAGGCGGCGAACCTCCTCCCTCGCCTCCTTTAGAATTGAGCCCGCTGCACCTCCTCCCGCAGCGGGCTTTTTCTTTTTCCCACCGGTGACTCAGCGCAGGAACCAACCCTGCTGTCAGTCATTAAGCGGAAAAGGAACACTTCTATGATCCGTTTTCTTGCATCTGCGGCGCTGGGCTATGTCGGCTGGCGGGTTGTGTCTCGCATTGTCGAGGAGCATTCCAGCCCCAGTGAGCGGACCGGCTCCGATCTGGGCCTTGCGGTTTCCATCGCCGAAACGACCGAAGCGGCCGACGCGACAGCGGAGCCCTTGCGCGTGACCGAGACGGCTCGCAACCTGAAGGCGGCCCATCTTGAGGCGACGGCGTCCGAATCTGCGATCGTCGCGGCGCTCAAACACACCAGCGCCACCCCAACCGTCGATTAGCGGATGTCCACGACGTTCAACGGTACGAATTAAGCCCGCACTATCCCCTCAGCGACCTTTACGGCATGGCCTCCGATGCGCGCTCGCTTGAGCGCGCCGTCCAAAACGTCCAGCTCGAGTCGGATGCGCGAAGGGCGGCCCATTTCCAGCCCCTGCTCGATCCACAAACGGTGAGAACCATCGCGCAGATCGTCGAAGTGCCGCGCGACGCCGGCGAAAGCCGCAGCCGCTGAACCTGTCGCCGGATCCTCGTAGGGCGGGTGCCCGGCAACGAACATGCGGGCGTGGAAGGCGCTATCGTGCAGCAGCGTCTCGCGGCAGTAAATGTAGGCAGACGCCACCGCGGTTGGGCTCTTGTATGGCGCGAAGGCGAACCAGGCATCGATGTCCAGCCGCGCCTTGGCTGCGGCTTCGAGACCCGAAACGGGCACCGTTATATAAGGCACGCCGGCCGACCAGGCGCTGACCTTGTGATTCTCAAATCCGATCTCATGCGGCCCGAGCCCAAGGGCAGCGCCGACGACCGCCGCCTCCACTTCAAGCAAAACGGGTTGCGGCAGACTGGGCAGGTCGAATTCAGCAAAGGCGACGTCGTCGATTTCGGTTACGGCGCAACGCACCGGGCCGATCTTCTCTTCGAGCACGAAAATGCCCGATGACGCAGCGGTATCGGCGGCCTGAGCCAACGCTATCGCCGAGCCCACGGTAGGATGGCCGGCGAACGGCATCTCGTAATGTGGGGTGAAGATGCGGATCCGGGCGCGATGCATCGGGTTCAGCGCCGGCAGCACGAACACCGTCTCCGAAAGATTGAACTCACCGGCCAGTTGCTGCATCCTGGCGTCCGACAGCCCCTCGCAATCGAAGACAACAGCCAACGGGTTTCCGGCCAGCCTGTCGCGCGTAAACACGTCGTATATGGCGTAGTGTCTGTCCCGGTCCATGCGTCTCGCTTTCCGTTCGCTCCAAACATGAGCGAAATTTAATTTGTATTCTGAGCCCTTAAGGGCGATCTCTGACCTATGCCAGCCCTATGGCTGGCATAGCTTGCGATAGGATTTGGCTTGGATCAGCTTGTCAATCGTTCCGTCAAGGAACCTGTACCGGACCTGGAGGCCGAGCTTGGCCTCGACGGCAAGGGGCGCACCAAGCGCCTGCGCGGCCGCATGCTTTGGGTGCTGGCGGTCCTGGCGCTCGGTGCTGCCGGCATAGCAGGCTACCAGTGGTACACCTCCGGTGGCGAGCGCATCCAGTTCGCCACCGTTCCGGCTGCCACCGGGGACCTGACCGTCGAAGTGAATTCCACAGGTACGCTGCAACCATTGGTGCAGGTCGATATCTCGTCCGAGCTTTCCGGCGTTATTCGCTCCGTGCCGGTGGAAGAGAACCAGCAGGTCCGGAAAGGTGACGTCCTTGCCGAAATGGACCGGGAGCGGCTGTCGGCCGAGGTCGAGCGCGCACAAGCCTCCGCCGATGCAGCGCGGGCGAAGCTGGACGACACGAAAATCACGCTGACGGAAAGCCAGCAGAGTTTCGGCCGTACGGAATCGCTGACGGGGCGTGGCATGGCGACCCAGCAGGCGCTGGAAGCAGCGACCGCCGTGCGCGACCGCGCGCAGGCCGCCGTCAGCTCGGCGCAGGCCAGCCTGGCGATTGCCGAGGCGGACCTTAAGCTTGCCCAGGCCAATCTGGAAAAGAGCACCATCTATGCCCCCATCGACGGCGTCGTACTGACGCGATCGGTGAATCCCGGCCAGACGGTCTCCGCCTCCACCCAGGCGCCGATTCTGTTCGTGCTCGCCGCCGACCTGTCCAAAATGGAGCTCAAGGCGGCCATCGACGAGGCGGATATTGGCGGTGTGCAGAAAGGCCAGCAGGCGAAGTTCACCGTCGACGCCTTCCCTGAACGCCAGTTCGAAGCCGAAATCCGCGACATTGCCTATGCCTCGGTTACCACCGATAATGTCGTGACCTACAACGCCAAGCTCGATGTCGACAATGACGAGCTGCTGCTGCGTCCCGGCATGACCGCCACGGTCTCCATCGTCACCAAGGAGGCCAAGGGCGTTATCACCGTGCCCACAGCAGCCTTCCGCTACAGGCCGACCACCGAGCGAGCTGAACGCGGCGGTAGCTTCAACCTTCTCAGCATGTTCACCGGCCGCTCGCGCGGCCCTGGCGGACCGGGTGGCCGCGCGACCCGGCCTGCGGACGCTGGAAGGGCGGAAGCAGCGATGGACGGCACGCGTCTCCTGTTCGTCCTGAAGGACGGCCAGCCGACCCCCACCCGCGTCAAGACCGGCGTCAGCGATGGCGATAGGACCGAGGTGGTCTCCGGCCTCGCGGTCGGCGACCAGATCGTCACCGGCTCCAGCACGGTGCGGAACTGACGCGATGGCAGAAGCCCCGCTGATCAGCTTCGAGAAGGTCTGGAAGACCTATGGCGAGGGCGAGGCGCGGGTGCACGCGCTGGCCGGCGTCGATATGTCCATCGAACGCGGCGACTTCGTCGCCATCATGGGGCCTTCCGGCTCGGGCAAATCCACATCGATGAACATTGTCGGTTGCCTCGACGCCCCGACAAAGGGGCGATACGGCTTTCTGGGCATCGATGCCGGGCGGCTCGACCGCACCCGCCGCGCGATCCTGCGCAATTTGCATATCGGCTTCGTCTTCCAGGGCTACAACCTTTTGCCGCGGACAACGGCTGCGGAAAATGTCGAGCTGCCGCTGATCTATCGCGGCATGGCCAGCGGCGAGCGGCGCAAGCTCGCCATGCAGGCGCTGGGCGAAGTCGGGCTCGAGGGTCGCGAACATCACACACCGGCCGAACTGTCCGGCGGCCAGCAGCAGCGCGTGGCCATTGCACGCGCCATCGTCACCCGCCCTACCCTTCTGGTCGCCGACGAGCCGACCGGCAATCTCGACACCGCGCGCAGCCACGAGATCATGGAACTGATGACGCGGCTCAACGCCGATTACGGCCTGACCATCGTCATGGTCACGCACGAGCCAGACATCGCCGCCTATGCCCGCCGCACCATCGCCTTCCGCGACGGGCAGATCGCCTCCGACACATTGCGGGCGGAGGCCGCCTGATGCTGCTCGAAACCATCCGGCTCGCCCTTCGCTCCGTCCGTCGCAACGTGCTGCGCTCCTTCCTGACGCTTCTGGGCATCGTCATCGGCGTCGCGGCGGTGATTGCCATGCTGACCATAGGCAGCGGCACGACAGCCAAGGTGCGGTCCGACATTTCGGCGCTCGGCTCCAACCTGCTGACAGTGCGCTCCGGCCGGCCGCCGACGCCTGGCCAGCCTCCCGTCCGCTCCAATCGTCCGCTGGAGGACAAGGACGTAACCGCGCTGCGTGCCCACCTGCTCGGTGCACGCGCCATTTCCGGTGCTTCGCAGAAAACCGTCACTGTCGTTTCCGGCACCGAAAGCCTGTCGGTCTCGGTGACGGGTTCCGACACCGGCTATTTCGATGCGCGCAACCTCGCGGTGATCGATGGCAGGCTCTACAGCGATGCTGAAATCCGCAGCGGCGCCAATGTCTGCCTGGTCGGCGAAACGGTACGTCAGCAGTTCTTTGGCTCGGCGAGCCCGCTGGGGTCGACCATCCGCGTCGGTCGCATGAGCTGCGACATTATCGGCCTGCTCGAGCCCAAGGGCTACACCGGCTTCGGCCAGGACCAGGACAATGTCGTGATGATGCCGCTGACGACCTTCCAGCGCCGCATCGCCGGCAACCGTAACATCGAGACCATCTATGTCGCGGCTGACGATGCCACGCCGACGTCGGAACTTCAGACCCGCATCGAGGACATCATCCGCGACACGCGCCGCATCACCGCCGACAAGGAAGATGATTTCAACGTCCGCGACATGACGCAGATCGCCGACGCCATGGCCAGCGCCACCAGCACCATGACCGGCATGCTGAGCGCCGTCGCCGGCGTCAGCCTGCTGGTCGGCGGCATCGGGATCATGAACATCATGCTGGTCTCGGTGACCGAACGCACGCGCGAGATCGGCATCCGGCTCGCCATCGGCGCGCATGAAAAGCACATCCTCATTCAGTTCCTGGTGGAAGCCACCGTATTGTCGGTGCTCGGAGGGCTGATTGGCATCGCCATCGGGCTCGCGCTCGCCGGTGCCGCGTCGCTAGCCTTGTCGATCCCGTTTGCGCCCAGCCTTGCCGTGGTGCTCATGGCCGTCGGCTTCTCGGCGCTGATCGGCATGGTGTTCGGATTTTTTCCAGCCCTGCGCGGTGCGCGGCTCGACCCCATCGAGGCGTTGCGGCACGAATAGTAAGGCAGCTCACTCCCCTGCCCCCTCGAAATGCCATCTCACCAGCGGCAGCATATGCGGCATCAGGCCCTCGGGCAGGTCGTCCTTGCCGCGGATGATGACGGGGCCGACGATCTCCGGATCGGGATCGCGCGCAACAAAATCCCGGATTCTGGCGGCAATCGCATCGGCTGCCTCCGGAAGCCGGTAGCAGCGCACGATCACCGTCCCGCCCAAGGTGGAAAGCACCTGCAGGCCCTCGGCCCGCTTGGCCTCGGCCAGGTCCAGTCCGGTCTCCTCGCCGACTTCGCGGGCCATGTTGTAGTCCAGCATGACCTGCCCGTCGGCGCTGAAATCCTCCGGCTCGAAGGAGCCCGCAGCGAAATAGACCTTCCCCGCATTGGCGGTCTGCGGACCCATGCGGATCGCTATCAGCGCATTGTCGGAGGAGATCAGCATGCCGTGTGCAAAGGCATGCTCGGCGCTGGGGACCGGCTTGAGCTTGCGCCAGTAGAGGAAGGTCGAGAAGCCGATCTCATGGCAGATGCCGGTCAGTACGCGTCCGGCATAGCCGAGCGACGACAACAGCACCACGCGCCCGTCGAACAAAGCAGGTCGCGCGGCAATCTCACCCGCCCAATTCAAGGCTATGGCCTCTGCATTTTCCAGCTCGAACGGATGCGGCTCCTTCACCAGGCGCACGTCGACCGCATCGACCGGCAAAATGACATCGCGGGGGAGATCGAAGGCCATGGGTGTCACACCAGATTGAGCGAGATCGCGACAGGGCAATGGTCCGACGCCTTCGGCCGGTCCCAGCCGACGCGCGGATAGCGTTCGACCTCCTGCCCCTGCGGGAAGACCGTGCGATAAGGCTGCCCGCGACGGATGATGTCGGGAACCGCTTGGGCATTGCCGCGCGCCAGTGCCGGCGACAACAGGATGTAGTCGAGCTGGCACAGATGCCGCTCCTCCGGGCCGCGCGTGTGGTAGAGCGTCCAGCGATCCATCTCAGGCCGGCGCTCGACGGCATTGATCGCGAACCCGTCAGACAAGAGCAGGTCGAGGCACGAACGCGCTTCGTCGACCGCTTCGAAGCCGTAGCCGTCATAGCTGTCGCCGGTGATGACGATACGCTGGCGATAGTCGTTGAAATCGCCGCATATGACCCAGCGTTTGGCGCCCGCGTAGTCCTTGCCGAACCGCTCTTCGATGATGTGGCGGATGGCCTTGGCTTCCGCCTCGCGCACTGGCATCGTCGCGTCGCGGCCGTTCATGCCGTTGCGCGGCGACCCCATCGACTTCAAATGCACCGAATAGATCGTCAGCGGCTGTCCGCCGATCTTCACGTCGATCTCCAGGCAGTCGCGCCGAAAGATTCGCTCGCTGGGCAGTTCGTTGAGCGCCGCCAATTCCGGCGTATGCAGGCCCAATTGCTCGTAGGTCAGATGCGCGTGGCTGGTCATGCGGATGAATTCGATGGGCTGGCCGTCCCGGGTTTCGGCCCGCATCATCACCGCCACGTCGATGCCGCGGCTGTCATTGCCTGACGTCGTGTATTTCTGCTGGTAGCCCTGGCCGATCATCTTGAACAGATAGCCATACTCGAACGCCCTCAGCGCGCCGATATTGTCGACTTCCTGCAGGCAGATAATGTCGGCGCGGGTATCGGCGATGGCCAAAGCACTCATCTGGCGCATGTCGTCGGCATGCGCAATGGTGCGCGCCTGCTCCAGCAGCCGGTAATCCGCCTCGCTCTGGATCTCGAACAGCGCAAGCGTTCGATCCTGGTTGAGCTGGTTGCGATAGCCGGAAAAATCGAACCTGTTCATCAGGTTCTCGACATTGAAGGTGGCGATGCGAAACGACATGGGCGCGAGCTTTGCCTAGAGATTGCGGGGAATACAAGAGCGCCCGGCGCGTTCATCGCCCGTTCAGCCACACTGGCAGATAGTCAGCCCACCTTCGAACGAAGCCGGCGTGGGGCTGAAGTTTGAGAACTGGAGACGATGATGTCGTTCAAACTCTACCAACTTGCAAGATCGGGCCTTGTAGCCGCGGGCCTCGCGGCCGGTTTTGTCGCGCCGGCTTTGGCAGCCCCCGCCGGCATTGCAACCAGCCCAGCGACAGAGGCGAAAGCCGGCAGCGCCGTGCAGCAAATCCAATGGAACTGCCGACCCGGCGACAACTGCCGCCGCGACGGTCAGGGACGTGGCTGGGATCGTGACCGGGACGGACCGCGTTGGGGCCGGGACAGGGATCGCGACGGACCGCGCTGGGATCGGGACCGCGGCCGTCATGACGACTGGCGCCGCTGGCACCGGCCGCCCCCGCCGCGCCATTATGGCGGCGGCCCGGGCATCTATTTCCAGTTCGGCGGCCCGGTCTATCGCGAGCCGCCGCGCTACGTAGCGCCGCGCCCGGTCTATCGCGCACGCCTGTCCCAGGCGCATGTGAACTGGTGCTACAACCGCTACCGGTCGTATCGGGCATGGGACAACAGCTTCCAGCCCTATGGCGGTCCGCGCCAGCAGTGCTGGTCGCCATTCAGCTGATTGGCGCATCGCGACATAAAAAAGCCGGCGGATCGCTCCGCCGGCTTTTTTTATGTCATGTCCGATGGCGTTGCCAAATAGAGCTGCCACTGACGAAAAAGCCGGTGGCGACACGTCCCGGTAAGCCGAGTGGGCTGGCTGCCGGGAACCGGAGCAGAGCGTACACTGGGTACGTCAGCACCGGAAGCGCAGGTAGCCACGACCAATCGGCCGCCGGGGCAGCGTCAATACGATTTTTTTAGTTCTTGGTCTTATCGACCAGCTGATTCTTGGCGATCCAGGGCATCATCGCGCGCAGCTTGGCGCCGACTTCCTCGATCTGGTGGCTGTCGTTGTTGCGGCGGATACCCTTGAAGCGGGCAGCGCCCGAACGGTATTCCTGCATCCAGTCGGAGGTGAACTTACCGGTCTGGATGTCCTTGAGGACGCGCTTCATCTCGGCCTTGGTCTCCTCGGTGATGATGCGCGGGCCGGTGACGTATTCGCCCCACTCGGCAGTGTTGGAGATCGAGTAGTTCATGTTGGCGATGCCGCCTTCATAGATCAGGTCGACGATCAGCTTTACTTCGTGCAGGCACTCGAAATAGGCCATTTCGGGGGCGTAACCGCCCTCGACCAGCGTCTCGAAGCCGGCGCGGATCAGTTCGACCAGACCGCCGCAGAGAACGACCTGCTCGCCGAACAGATCGGTTTCGCACTCTTCCTTGAAGTTGGTCTCGATGATGCCCGAACGGCCGCCGCCGACGCCGCAGGCGTAGGACAGGCCGAGGTCGAGCGCGTTGCCCGAAGCGTCCTGGTGAACGGCGACCAGGCACGGCACGCCGCCGCCCTTCTGATATTCGCCGCGCACGGTGTGGCCTGGGCCTTTCGGAGCGACCATCAGAACGTCGACGGTCTTCTTCGGCTCGATCAGGCCGAAATGCACGTTGAGGCCGTGGGCGAAGGCAATGGCAGCGCCGTCACGGATGTTCGGAGCGATTTCGTCGCGATAGATGTCTGCCTGCAGTTCGTCCGGCGTAGCCATCATCATCAGGTCGGCCCACTTGGCCGCTTCCGCCACCGTCATGACCTTGAGACCGTCGGCCTCGACCTTCTTTGCGGTCGCCGAGCCGGGCTTCAGGCCGACGGCGAGTTCCTTGGCGCCGGAATCCTTGAGGTTCAGCGCATGGGCGCGGCCCTGGGAGCCGTAGCCGATGATGGCGACCTTCTTGCCCTTGATCAGGTTGAGATCGGCATCACGATCGTAATAAACACGCATATTGGGGTTCCTTCCCTCGCTTCGTTGTCAGGTTCCGGCGGACGCCGGCGGGTGTTTTGCTCCGTAGAGAGCCAGAAACTGCTGCGTCGCCCGCGCGGCATCGCCCGCGATCTCGGCCTCAGTCATCTCCAGCCGGTCGCCAAGCAGCAACCGGATCTGAACGTCGCGGCCCATCAGGCCGAAGAATGTGCGGAATGCCGCTTCGACATCGTCGAAGTCGAGAAGGCCCAGCTCGCGGCCGGCCTCCAGAAGCGGCTTAAGCCGGTCGCCAATGGCAAAACGGCCGTTGGCCAAGACGATGGAGCCGAGATTGCTGCGGCCCGACAGCGCATGCGCCACCGCAACCCGGTTAAGCGCGATCGATGTCTCGCTCGAGATCACCCGCAGCCAGTTGGCGCCGAAGCTCTCAAGACTGTCGCGCAACGAGCCTGCATCGAGATGCTGGCGGTCATAGGTGCGCGCGCGAACGCTGGACGCCTGGAAGCGGACGGTTTCGGCAAGCAGCCCGTCGCGGTCGCCAAACCATTTGTAGAGCGTTTCCTTGGAGCAATTGGCGCGGCGCGCCACAGCCGTCATCGTGAGCTTCTCGCCCTCTTCCACGAGAAGGCGCAGAACGCTGTTCAGCACGTCCTGCTGACGCGCCGTCGGTTCTTCCGCCATGCCTTTTGGAGCGTTTTGCTGCATCATCCCGACGAACGAAGTGTTGGGCGGCCTGCTTCTATTGGCAGTACCGTACGTTACGGTTCGGGCTTATCGCGCAAACCGATTTCGCGCACAAGGGCTAGCTGGGAATTTCCTGAAATTTATCCGCCCACCAGTCTCTTTCCTTCAGACCGATTGGGGAAAACGGATCGACCACTGTGCCCGCGACCATCGAGGCAAGAAACTGCGGCGCAGGCGGAATACGCGCGACGGTCGCCACCAGCCTGTCACGCAGCAAGGGGAGCGCCACTGAATCTGACTGGTAAAACGGCGTAAAGGCATAAGACAGCGCCTGGAACACCCGCAGATGCCATCGGCGCGAACGGGCATATCTATCCAGCGCGGCAGCAAGATCGGCGTGGTGCCTCAGCGCATGGGCGAGCGCCGCCGCATCCAGCAGCGCCATATTCGCGCCCTGCCCCAGTTGCGGACTGGTCGAATGCGCGGCATCGCCGATCACTGCAAAGCCCTGCGCCACGGGCAGGCGCAGAGTGTGGTGGCCATAGCGCGCCAGCGTCATGTCGTCGAAGCTGTCGATCTGCGACACATAGGCCGAGCATTCCGGCCACAGCGAGACCACGCGGTCCTTCCAGGCCTCTATTCCTGCCTGACGCAAGCGTTCAACGTCTTCCGGCTTGATGCTCCAGAAGAACGCCGCCATCGGCGCCGCACCCGGTCGCGGCCTGCCGATGGGAAGTACGCCGATCATGACGCTGGCGCGCCGATAGCGCTGCACCAGCGCGTGTTGGTCGAAGCCTTCGCCATGCCACGCAAGCGACGCCCAGAACGCGCCATAGGGCAAAGGCTTCTGCTCGACCGCATCTCCGGCCAGCACACGCCGCAGCTTCGACCGGCTGCCTGTGGCATCGACAACCAGATCGAAGGCGCCCATGGATCGGCCGTTCGAATCGAGCAGGACACTCGGACTGCCGGTCAAAACGGCCTCTGCCGCGCGACCGGTTTCCACCGCGATGCCATCGGCGACAACGGCTTCGTGTAGAACGTCAAACAGAGCGGCGCGGTGGACGGCGATACCATGCCGGCCCTTGGCCTGCGCGCTGTAGCGCACGTCGAGCACGGTGCGGCCGGTTGTGGCATCAGCACCATGCAGCCGATCGATGCGGCTGCCGAGCGCGGCAATGCTGTCATAAAGACCAAGATCGGCCAGGACTGTGAGGCCGGTGGGTTGCAGTATCAGCCCTGACCCCAACGGCGCGGCCTGTTCGAAGCGCTCGAACACCGTCACCTTGTGGCCGGCGCGGTGCAGGTACAACGCAGCCGCAAGACCCGCCGGCCCTGCCCCGGCAATCGCGATGTCGAGTCGTTGCATCCCAATCCCTTACTGATCGGCCTTGCTAGCTCGTCCAACGATCAGAAGGAAGAATTTTGAACCGATCAAATCCCGACCTGCGTACCGATCTCGACCACACGGCCGGTCGGAATCTGGAAATACTCGGTGGCGTCAGAGGCGGAGCGCGCCAGCGTGATGTACATCCGGCGCTGCCACAGCGGCATGTTCGAGTTGGGCGAAGCCTTCAGGGAACGACGCGACAGGAAGAACGACGTGGTCATGATATCGAACTTCCAGCCCTGCTTCCGGCAGATCGCCAGAGCCTTGGGGATGTTGGGCTGTTCCATATAGCCGAAGGTCAGGGTCACGCGGCGGAAATACGGATTGATTTCCTCCATCTTGACCCGCTCGGAGTCCGGCACGATGGGCTCGGACGCCGTCACGACCGATAGGACGACATTATGCTCGTGCAACACCTTATAGTGCTTGAGGCTGTGCATCATTGCGGTCGGCGCGCTTTGCGGATCGCTGGTCAGGAACACGGCGGTTCCGGCGACGATCTGCGGCGGCTTTTTCGCCAGTTGCCCGGCGATCAGGTCGAGCGGAACCTCGTTGCGGCGCGTTTTTTCGAACAAATGCCGGCTGCCGCGCACCCATGTCCACATGATGAGCAGGATCGTGAACGCCACAGCGAGCGAGGCCCAGCCGCCCTCAAGCACTTTGACGGCGTTGGCGGAGAAGAAGCTGATGTCGATGAAGCCGAACACAGTCACTAGGCCTACGGTGACGGCGGTCGGCCATTTCCAGATGCGCTTCATGACGACGAAGAGAAGCAGCGTCGTCATCAGCATGTTGCCGGTAACGGAAATGCCGTAAGCGGCGGCCAGGTCGCTCGAATCCTCGAAGCCGACCACCAGAAGCATCACCACGACAGCGAGAAGCATGTTGACGCGCGGCATATAGATCTGGCCCGACTGCGTTTCCGATGTGTGCAGGATCTGCAGCCGGGGCAGGATGTTCAGTTGCACAGCCTGCCGTGTCAGCGAAAACGCCCCGGTGATGACGGCCTGACTGGCGATCACCGTGGCGGCGGTGGCTAGGACCACCATGGGCACCAGCATCCAGCCTTCGTTCATCTCGAAGAACGGATGCCCGACCGCGCCACCATGCGACAGCACGAACGCACCCTGGCCGACATAGTTGATAAGAAGGCATGGGAAAACGATGGCCAGCCACGCGATGACGATGGGACGGCGGCCGAAATGCCCGAGATCGGCGTAGAGCGCTTCCGCACCCGTCACCGCCAGGAAAATGGCGCCAATGGTGACGAAGGAGACTTCGGGCTGGTTGTAGAGAAACTGGAAGATGTAGACCGGGTTGATCGCAAGAAGGATTTCGGGATCGTCGAAGATATGGGTCAGCCCGGAATAGCCGATCGCCAGGAACCATACGGCGGTAACCGGCCCGAAGACCAGCGCTACGCCCTGCGTGCCGAACCGCTGGACCGAAAACACCACAGCCAGGATGACGAGGGTCAACGGCACGACATAGGGCTCGAAGGTCGGCGTGACGACATTCATACCCTCGACTGCCGACAGGACGGAGATGGCAGGCGTAATCACCGCATCGCCGTAAAACAGCGCGGCACCCACCATGCCGAGGGCCAGGATGACCGCTGGTCGGCTTTTGTAGCTACCGCGCGCCAGCGCCATCAAAGACAGCGTACCGCCCTCGCCGCGATTGTCCGCGCGCAACACGAACAGCACGTATTTGACGGTGACGATGATCGTCAGCGCCCAGATGATGAGCGACAATACGCCGAGAATATCCCCGCGCGAGGCCACATTGCCGCCGGAGGACGCTGCGACCAGCGCTTCGCGGAAGGCGTAGATCGGACTGGTGCCGATATCGCCGAACACCACGCCGAGAGCGGCGAGAACCAGCGCCTTGATGTTGGGAGAGTGGGCCGCGGGATGGACGGCTCGTTCTGGTGTTTCCGCCTCACTACCAGCAGTGGCATGGGCCATGAAGAGAACTCCGATGAAGCCGCGGGGCTCTACTCTTGCTGCACCGCAAAAGCAACAGCTGTTTTAGCCTGAGACCATTATGCCGGTCCTTCGACCCGGTGCGCCTTCCCATAAGCGTCGCACCCGAACACTCAATTCTGTCTGCAAGCGTGGAGATAACGCTGCACGGATGTAGCCATTCCATACTCCAAGGCATCCGCTGTCAGGCAGTGGCCGATGGACACCTCTGCGAGATCGGGAATGGCTCGGACCAATGCCGGCAGATTGTCCACGGTCAGGTCGTGCCCAGCATTGACTCCAAGGCCGAGAGCACGCGCGGCATCGGCTGTTTTCGCAAGCTTTTCCAACTCCTTGACAGCTTTTCCGGAATCGGAATGGCAGCCGCCATAAGGGCCAGTATAGAGTTCTATGCGGTCGGCGCCCGTCGCTTTAGCTGAGGCAATTCCAGCGGGGTCCGAATCCGAAAACAACGACACGCGAACCCCGCTTCTTTTCAACCGTTTGACGATTGCCGTCAGAAACGCCGCGTGATCGGCGAAGTTCCAGCCATGGTCGGAAGTGTTCTGCGAGGGATCGTCAGGTACAAGCGTGACCTGCTCCGGCTGATTTTTTTCAACCAATTGCAGAAAATCCTCGCTCGGATAGCCTTCGATGTTGAACTCTGCCTGCGGAAACTCGTCGTCGATCAGGGCACGCAGATCGGGGAGGTCGGAGAACCGCACATGCCGTTCGTCAGGGCGCGGATGCACCGTCAGCCCGTGCGCGCCGGCGGCGAGCGCGATGCGTCCGAAGCCGGTGACGCTGGGCCATGGCAGGTCGCGCCGGTTTCGCAACATGGCGATCGCGTTCAGGTTGACCGAAAGCTTGGCGGACATTGTGCGCTCCTGGGACCAATCCTCATTGACGCCAGCGCCTTTAGCACGTCTCTTGCACTCTCGGGAACCGCAATCGCCAGAGACCGAGACACGCGTTCAGGCCTGCGTCGGGAACGCAAACCGGTCTTGATGTGTTTTCAAGAACTTGATTTTGTTAAGCGAAAGGACGCGCTGTTGAATCCCATCGACCCGATACCCGCCATCCGTCGCATCGAAACCGACCGCGGGGATGTTTGTGCGCTGGAGATCGTCGGCCATGTCTCAGATGGCGACATCGAAAACGCCTATGGGCTCATCGACGCGGTCGCCATGATGCATGAGACCATCGATATTCTCGTTCGCGTCACCGACTACGAAGGCATCGACTGGTCGGCGATCTTCATGGAAGACGGGGAAGCGCAGAAGCCCGCGCGCAAATTCGCCTTCGTCGGCGGACCGGGGCTGATCCGAACGGCCATGACGACCTTCGGGCCGTTCAAGGCGGAAGAGCGCCGCAATTTTGACTATGACCATGAGGCCGAGGCCTGGGAATGGATCGGTGCCACGCCCCTGCCGGCGGAGTGATCAGCGCACGACGGTCAGTTGCTTCGCCGCGCGCGTGATGGCTGTGTAAAGCCAGCGCTGGCGCGTTTCCTTGAAGGCGTAGCTTTCGTCGAACAAAACGACATTGTCCCACTGCGAGCCCTGTGCCTTGTGTACGGTCAGCGCATAGCCATAGTCGAAATCGTCATAGCGCTTCTTGGTCTGCCACGGAATTTCGCTGTCCGGCTCTTCGAACGCCGCCTTGAGCAGTTTGATCTTGGCCACACCCCGCTCGGGATCGTCCTCCTCGGGTGAGACGAGAAGGTTGATGCCGGGCTTCACGGTTTCGCGTGATGAGGTCATGACCTTCCAAAGCGAACCGTTCAAAAGGCCCTTGGCGGGATCGTTACGCAGACAGACCAGCTTGTCGCCGGCCCGCGGGTAGGTCGCCGAAAAACCCTTCAACTCACGCAGCCGCGCGTTGTAGCGCTTGCGCGTCCGGTTGGTCCCGACGAGCACCTGATCGGCGGCGAGAACCAGATCCTGGTTGACGTCCTCCTTGCCGATCACCTGCGCGGTGCCATAATCGCCCCGCATGAACTCGCGCCCCTCGCGCACATCCAGCGCCAGCCGCAGGATCGGGTTGTCGCGCGCCTGCCGGTGGATTTCGGTCAGCAAAAAGTCGGGGTCGTGCTCGGTGAAGAAACCGCCGCCCGAAATCGGCGGCAACTGCGCGGGATCGCCCAAGACCAGGATCGGCGTGCCGAACGACAGCAGGTCCCGGCCCAGGGCCTCGTCCACCATCGAGCATTCGTCGATGACCACAAGCTTGGCACGGGCGATGGGGCTCTGGCGGTTGATGGCAAAGGTCGGCGACATCGACGTCTTGCCGGTGGTCTCGTTCTCGACTGCCTCTTCGCCGCGCGGACGATAGATCAACGAGTGGATCGTGCGTGCGTTGGTTGCGCCCTTCGAGCGCAACACCTGCGCCGCCTTGCCGGTGAAGGCGCCGAACTGCACCTGTCCGTCGACATTCTCGGCAAAATAGCGCGCCAACGTCGTCTTGCCGGTTCCGGCATAGCCGAACAGCCGGAACACCTGCGGCTTTCCACCCTTGAGCCATCGCGCGACGGCCTGCAGCGCGTCATCCTGTTGTGGTGAGAATTGCATCTTCGCGACAAAGCAGATTCGGTGCCCCCTGTGAACCTCAGGCGGCGCGGGAAAGGCTTATACCGTGCTTTCCGGATGCATCGGATCGTTTTCGAGCAAAATAGGCTGGCCGTGGGGCGTTGCGTGCGCGGCTCGATGCCATGCCGCTGTCAGCGCCTCGACATCGGCCTGTTCGATAAAACCCTTGCGCACCAGCAGTGCTTCAAGTGCGGCGAGCCAGCGCTCGTAATAGTCGCTGCCATCGGCCGCCGCATTGGTTTGCCGAACCTGAGCCGACAGCGCATCGGCCCATTCCGTCCAGGAAAAGACGCCGCGCTCATTGAGCGCCACGACAAGCGCGAAGGCTTCCGCCTGCCAAGGCTCGGAAAAGACCGCCTCGTCGCGCGTGCCGGCGAGCGCCGCTGTCTCAGACGGGGACAAGGTAGCTCTCCCAGGCGTCGATGGAGACGAGCAAGGTCGGATCGGCGCCCTCTCCCCACAATTCAGATCCAGTGAACACCACCGTATAGATCCATTGTGGGTTCTCACCCTGACCGTGGGCATGGCTGTCGGGAAACACAAACCCGCCGCGCACGGCCTCAACGGTACCCACCTTGCCTCGGGCATAGCGCGGCAGGCGGGTGTGGCCGGTCGGGTGGAAATTCCTGGTGCGCACCTTGTGTCCGGCATGGAAAAGCGGGGCACTGGCGATTGGCCTGTCATAGGGACTGCCGCGTTGCAGCATCCCGGCTACCTGCTCCGGCTTCAAGACCCGCTTCGGCGTAACCGCTCCGTCAACCGCGTCGCCCGCGGCCAGATCGGCATCGCTGACGAAGCCGTGCCGTTTCAGCAACGCCTCCAGCGCTTTGGTCCAGATTTCGTAATAGGTGGATGAATAGTAGTCGGCCGGATGCAAGCATTCCCGCGCGTGCCGACTTTCGTCGATGTTCCAATGACCCATCGCGCCCGCCGCCAGCGTCAGCCCCAGCGCACGCTTTTCCCATTCGGCATGAAACAGCGGCTCATCCGCCTCGGGCGCGATAGGGCCGAATCCCATCTGCCCGCCGAGATCCTGCGGCCCGTTCATGCGGCCTCCGGCGCAAGCGCCACCGCCGTGCCGATCATGCTGTCGCGCGATACAAGCTTCGCGAGGCGGTCTTCGCTCCAGCCTTCCGTGCCTTCCGGCTGCATGGGAATGACGAGATAGCGCAGTTCAGCGGTCGAATCCCAAACCCGGACCTTTTGTCCCTCCGGCAGGACCAAACCGAACTCGGCCAGCACGCCGCGCGGATCGAGCACCGCACGGCTGCGATAGGGCGGCGCCTTGTACCACACCGGCGGCAACCCGAGCACAGACCATGGATAGCAGGAGCACAGGGTGCAGACGACGAGGTTATGCGTTTCTGCAGTGTTGAACACCGCCTGCATATGCTCGCCCTGCCGGCCGGCATAGCCCAGAGAGGCGATTGCAGCGGTGGCGTCCCGACGCAGCCAATCGGCGAAGGCCGGGTCGCTCCAGGCCTTGACGACTACATGGGCGCCGTTGCGCGGTCCCACCTTGGTTTCGTAAGTCTCGACAATGGCGTCGATCGCCGCCGCATCGACCAGACCTTTGCGGGTCAGGATCGTCTCCAGCGCACGCACCCGCGCCGCCATCGGGTCGAGATCGTTGTCGTGATGATCGTGGTCGTGATCGTGGGTCATGATCGTAGCCTAAGCGCAGGCGGCGAAGCCCGCAACACGGATCATACATCCACCGCTCAGCGCAGCATGGGCCACAAGGTTGCCGCGAGAAGCAGGCCCATGGCGATGTTGAACCATTTCAGTCGCACCGGGTCCGACAGGAAGCCGCGAAGCACGACGCCAAAACCGGCCCAGCTCGAAACACTCGGCAGGTTGACCAGCGCAAACGCGATGGAGATGATCAGCACCGACAGGAACGGCGCTTCGGGGCTGGTGTAGACGGCCATGGCGGTCACAGCCATCACCCAGGCTTTTGGGTTGACCCATTGGAAGGAGGCGGCCTCCAGGAATGTCATCGGCCGAGCTTTGGTCTCACCATGCTTGCCCAAGCTGCGCGACATGCCGATGCGCCAGGCGAGATAGAGCAGATAGGCGCCACCGGCGATTTTCAGCGCCACATGCAGCGCCGGAAACGCCGTCAGCAGCGCGCCGAGCCCCAGCCCGACGCCAAGCAATAGCGACAGAAAGCCCGCACCGATGCCCAGCATATGCGGAATGGTGCGCACGAAGCCGAAATTCACGCCTGACGCAAGCAGCATGAAATTGTTCGGCCCCGGTGTGATCGAAGTCACAAAGGCATAGGCGAGCAGAGCCAGAAAAAGGTCATAAGACATCAAGCTACCCGGTTGAACGCCGCTGCTGTCCGGTCGACCGACGGTCGGTAAGGACAGCGCCTGCCGAACGCCTTTATCGGCTACATCCCTTGCTGGCCGCGATTCATCGCCGCTACGCCGGTGCGGCAGATTTCCACCAGGCCGAGCGGCTTCATGATGGCGATGAACTGGTCGAGTTTGGAGCCCTTGCCAGTGATCTCGAAGATGAAATGCTCGGTGTTGGCGTCGATTACCTTCGCGCGAAACGCTTCGGCCAAACGCAGCGCCTCGACGCGATGGTCCCCGGTGCCGGTGACCTTGACCAGCGCCAGTTCGCGCTCCAGCGGCGTGCCATGGCCGAGTTCCTGCGCCTTGACCGTCAGGTCGACCACGCGATGGACCGGAACGATGCGCTCGAGCTGGTGCTTGATCTGCTCGAGCACATGCGGCGTGCCCCGCGTCACCACCGTGATGCGCGACAGATGCTGCTCGTGCTCGGTCTCCGACACGGTCAGACTCTCGATATTGTAGCCGCGTCCGGAAAACAGCCCGATCACGCGGGCAAGGACGCCCGGCTCGTTGTCCACCAGCACCGACAGCGTATGGCTCTCGGGAAGCTGGGTTTCCTTGGCGATGAAATAGGCGGAGCCGGTGGGCTGTAGCTGTGCGTTCATGTCAGCGAATTCCTTAGATTTTCAAGCGCTTCGTCAGGAGCATTGCAGCGATCTTGGACCACGGTGATCGGATATGTGTCCATCGGATCACACCAGCTCCCTGCCCTTGGCGTCGATGGCGTTCGCAACGGCCTCGTCGGTTGCCTCGTCGGGCAACAGCATTTCGTTATGCGCCTTGCCCGAGGGGATCATCGGGAAGCAGTTGGCGAGGTTGGCAACACGGCAATCGAACAGGACGGGCTTCTTCACCGAGATCATTTCCTGGATCGCGGCATCCAGGTCACCCGGCTTTTCGCAGCGAATGCCGTGGCCGCCATAGGCTTCCGCCAGCTTGACGAAGTCCGGCATCGCCTCGGTGTAGGAATGCGACAGCCGGTTGCCATGCAGCAACTGCTGCCACTGGCGCACCATGCCCATATACTGGTTATTGAGGATGAAGATCTTGATCGGCGCCTCATACTGCACAGCGGTCGACATCTCCTGCATCGTCATCTGTACCGAGGCGTCGCCGGCGATATCGATGACCAGCGCATCGGGATGCGCGATCTGCACGCCGAGCGCCGCCGGCAGGCCATAGCCCATCGTGCCGAGCCCGCCCGACGTCATCCAGCGGTTCGGCTTCTCGATCCCGTAATGCTGCGCAGCCCACATCTGGTGCTGGCCGACCTCGGTGGTGATATAGGTGTCGCGGTCCTTGGTGAGCTCATACAGTCGCTGGATGGCATATTGCGGCATGATGACATCCGCATTGCCTTTGAACGCGAAGCTGTCGCGCGCGCGCCATTTCGCGATCTGCTCCCACCACGGATAGAGCACCTTCTTGTCCGTCTTGGAAGTGGCGCGCCACAGCCGCACCATGTCCTCCAGAACGCGGCCGACATCGCCTTGGATCGGGATGTCGACGGGCACGTTCTTGTTCAGCGACGACGGATCGATGTCGATATGGATCTTCTTGGAGTAAGGCGAGAACGCGTCCAGCCGACCGGTGATGCGGTCGTCGAACCGCGCGCCAACGCACAGCATGACATCGCAATCGTGCATCGCCATATTGGCTTCGTAGCTGCCATGCATGCCCAGCATGCCGAGCCAGCTCTTGCCGCTTGCGGGATAGGCGCCCAGCCCCATCAGCGTCGAGGTGATCGGCGCACCGGTGAGTTCAACCAGCTCACGCAGCAACTGGCTCGCTTCCGGCCCCGCATTGATGACCCCACCGCCCGAATAGATAATCGGCTTCTTGGCCGACGCCATCAGCGCGACCGCGGCCTTGATCTTCTCCATGTCGCCTTGGAGATTGGGGTGATAGCTGGTGCGCGGCGCGGTCTGAGGCGGCGTATAGATGCCCTTGGCGAACTGCACGTCCTTGGGGATGTCGATGACCACCGGACCGGGACGGCCCGTTGTGGCGACATGGAACGCCTCATGGATGATTGCCGACAGCTTGTTGACGTCCTTCACCAGCCAATTGTGCTTGGTACAGGGGCGCGTGATGCCGACCGTATCGCATTCCTGGAAAGCGTCCGAGCCGATCAGCGCCGTTGGCACCTGTCCGGTGATACAGACCAAGGGGATGGAGTCCATCAGCGCGTCCTGCAGCGGCGTCACCGCATTGGTGGCACCCGGACCTGACGTCACCAGCATGACGCCCGGCTTGCCCGTGGCACGCGCATAGCCTTCCGCTGCGTGGCCGGCGCCCTGCTCGTGACGGACGAGAATATGCTCGACGGCATCCTGCTGGAAAATCTCGTCATAGATGGGAAGAACGGCACCGCCGGGGTAACCGAACAGATGCTTCACGCCGTTGTCCTTCAGCGCCTGAACAACCATTTCGGCGCCTGTCATCTCACGCCGTTCTGTCTGGCCACGTCCGTTGCTCATTTGTCTCTTCCCGTCTTATGTCCGCCCCGGCGGCGGCTGGTGATCGTTTAAGGGTCTTTCAGGCAATAAAAAAGGCCCCCGAGGGAGCCTGTCTTCTGCGCATGGGAGGATTTCGCCCGGCGGTTACACCGCCTTGCCCACGCGCAGTCCTACTACAAGAATGGTTGCTTTGTTCATGGGTGGGACAATAATGACGGAAATCGCCTTCTGTCAACGGCTTCCACGATTATAATCGCGGTCGCGCTAACGAGCCACCAATCGTCCAGCGCATGAACGCATGTCGCCGGAAACCGAGAGCAACATCGTCGGACATTACGTCTTTTATTGGAACCATATGACCGGTTCATAGTTTACTCCTGTTGTTGAGGGGCTGAAGCATACGTTTTTAAGTCATTTCTAATGTCCTTCATGGTTTTGGGGGACTATATGTTTTCAACGTTCGTAATTAATAAGCCGGTTTTCTTTGGGTCGGTCGCCATCATAACGCTGTTTGTCGGTGTTGGCGCGCTGCTCCCGGAACAGGCGGAAGCCATTTTTGGCACATTGCAAGCCGAAATTTTGGCGCGTTTCGGCTGGCTCTACCTGTTGGCCGTCGGCATCTTTTTATTCGCCGTCATCATTCTGGCCGCCGGGCGGTTCGGCGATCTCAAGCTCGGGCCTGACGATTCCGAACCTGACTTTGCTTATATTTCCTGGATGGCGATGCTTTTCGCCGCGGGAATGGGCATCGGCCTGATGTATTTCGCAGTCGGCGAACCGCTGACGCATTACGCGGTTCCTCCAACGGCGGATCCGCTGACCGCCGCTGCGCAGCGCGAAGCGATGAGCGTGACGTTCTTCCACTGGGGCATTCACGCCTGGGCGATTTACGCCGTCGTCGGCCTTTCGCTCGCCTATTTCGGTTACCGTTACAACCTTCCCCTCACCATTCGCTCCGGCCTCTATCCGCTGCTTAAACATCGGATTTACGGCTTCTGGGGACATGTCGTCGATATCGCCGCGATTTGCGGCACCGTCTTCGGTCTGGCGACCTCGCTTGGCTTCGGCGTGCTGCAGATCAGCGCCGGACTTGAGTATCTGCTCGGTCTCGAAGCGACCATCACCATGCAGGTTGGTCTGATCATCGTCATCACGGCGATTGCCGCCTGTTCCGTCGTGACCGGCGTTGAGAAAGGCGTTCGTATCCTCAGTGAGGTCAATCTCGGCGTCGCCGTGCTGCTCATGCTCTTTGTTCTTGCCGTCGGCCCGACCTCGCAGCTGATGCGCGATTTTGTTCAGAACATCGGGCTGTATCTGGATACCCTCCTGCTACGCACGTTCAATATCTATGCGTATGAACCGACACCTTGGGTCGACAATTGGACGCTGTTTTACTGGGCCTGGTGGATTTCCTGGTCGCCTTTCGTGGGCATGTTCATCGCCCGTATTTCACGAGGTCGCACGGTCCGCGAGTTTGTCGTCGCCGTCCTGTTCATCCCGGCTGGCTTCACGTTCCTATGGATGACCGTTTTCGGCAACACTGCGATTTTCCTCGACCAGACCGTCGCCGCAGGACAGCTTGCCAAAGACGTGCAGGCGGACATTTCGGTCGGGCTTTTCCAGTTTTTCCAATATCTCCCATGGCCTGCCGTCACGTCCACGCTGGCGGTCCTGCTGGTTTCGATCTTTTTCGTTACCTCATCGGACTCCGGGTCACTCGTTGTCGACACGATTGCCTCGGGCGGCGAGACCAACACGGGTGCGGCACAGCGGCTCTTCTGGTGCGCGATTGAAGGCACCGTCGCGGCGGTGCTTCTCATGACCGGAGGGCTCCGAGCGCTGCAGTCCGCGACAATTGCGACGGCTTTGCCGTTCACATTTGTCCTGCTTGTTCTCGTCTGGGCCCTTTTCAAGGGCATGAAAGCCGATGTCGCACAAGGGAACGCGCACGGCCAGCCTGCCAAGCAGGCCCATCCGGCGACAGGTATAACCTGGCAACGAAGACTTGCGCTCATCATCAACGCACCGACGGTGAAGGACATCGACAGCTTCATCGAGAGGACGGCCTTGCCGGCTCTCGAGAGCGTTGCCGAAGAGCTGTCGCGCCGAGGCCGCCCTGCCACGGTGGAACACAACGCGGAAGCCGAAACCGTCTCTCTCAACGCGCCGGCCGAGGATTTTCGCAACTTCATCTATGGCGTCCAACGCAAGGGCCACAAGCTGCCCGCGTTCTCGGTTTTCGAAGCCGTGAAGATGGACCAGCGCTATGAAGCGAAGACCTTCTTCTCCGATGGAAGCAAAGGCTACGACATCATGGGGATGTCACGGGAGCAGATCATCTCCGATGTTCTTTTCCAGTACGAGCGTTATCTCAACATCGTCCAGTCTGAGCAAACCTCGCTGGTGGTGACCGCTCCGGAGCACTCGTGAGGAGGCCGGCCTGAGGGTGACGCAGGCAGAAACATTGAGCGATCAGCCGGGACGTATACGCCGCCACTCCGGCCCGAACTGATTGCGGAACCAGGTCGATTGCCGCTTCGAATACTGCCGCGTAGCGGCTTTCGCAAGCACCTTGGCCTCTTCGAAGGTGATGTTGCCGGAAAGCGCTGCGGTGATCTCAGGCACCCCAATTGCCTTCATTGCCGGAACTTCGGGCCGCAACCGCAATGCAAGCAGCGACTGCACCTCTTCCACGGCACCTTGCGTCATCATCGCGTCGAACCGCGCTTCGATGCGATCGATCACCCACTGCCGATCGGGCTCGACCACCACGGCATCGGCGGTCGTAAAATCCACCAGCGGTTCGCTGCGTTGCTTTTGCCAGAACAGGATCGACTTGCCCGACGCCTCCAGAACCTCCAGCGCACGGACGATGCGCTGCCCGTCGCTTGCCCGCAAGCCAATCGCAGCAGCGCTGTCGAGCCGCAGCAGGATATCGTGCAGCCGCGCCGACCCTTGCTCGTTCAGACGCCAGCGCCAGCGCTCGCGAATGTCACTCGGCACATCGGGCATCTCAGACAGACCCATGGTCAGCGCGGTAAAGTAGAGCCCGGTGCCGCCAACGAAGATCGGCCGATGACCTTCGAACACTCCGTCCTCCACGAGATCGTTGACATCGCGCAGCCAAACGCCTGTCGAATAGACATCGCCAGGGTGGACGTGGCCATAGAGCCGGTGCGGCACACCAGCGGTCTCCGCATCCGAGGGGCGCGCCGTCAAAATGCGCAGGACCGAATAGACCTGCATGGAATCAGCGTTGACGATCACGCCGTCATGCTTTTCGGCAAGTTGCATGGCCAGTGCCGACTTGCCGCTCGCGGTCGGCCCAGCTATCAGGATCGCGTTCCTGATCCGCCCTCTATCCCGTCCGGAAGATGCCATGTCCCTGGTTGCCACGCTGATTTCCAATCCCGCCAAGCCGGCTTTGCACAAGTCGCTAGGCGATAAAGCGTTCCAGGCGGTTGGCGCAAGCGGCATCGCCTGGCTGGCCTCGGATATAGCGGCCGATCTCCAACTGCCATCCGGCATCTCGGCTGAAGAGGCGGAGCAGGCACTGCGTGGAGCCCTTGCCGGCGAACCCCTCGACATCGTCGTTCAGGAGGCGGGAAACCGCGTCAGGAAAATCCTCATAGCCGACATGGATTCGACCATGATCGACCAGGAATGCATCGACGAACTGGCTGACGAGATCGGCGTCGGCGCCCATATCGCCGCGATCACTGCCCGCGCCATGAATGGCGAACTCGCCTTCGAGCCCGCGCTTCGCGAGCGCGTTAGCCTGCTCAAAGGCCTCGATATCGGCATCGTCGACCGCATCATCGAAAACCGGCTGACGCTTGCCAAAGGCGGGCGGGCGCTGGTGCAGACCATGAAAGCCAATGGCGCCTACACCGCCCTGGTGTCCGGCGGCTTCGACGTCTTCACCGCTCGGATCGGCGCCATGTTCGGCTTCGACGAGCACCGCGCCAATCGGCTCAGCGAAGAGAACGGCATCCTGACCGGCACGGTGACGGACCCGATCCTGGGGCGCGAGGCGAAGGCCACAGCGCTTACCGAAATAGCCGCCCGGCTCGGGCTAGACCTGGGCGATGCCTTGGCTGTCGGCGACGGCGCCAACGACCTCGACATGATCCGCCTCGCCGGCATGGGCGTGGCGCTCCATGCCAAGCCCGCCGTCGCCGCTCTGGCGCGCGTTCGCATCGATCATGGCGATCTCAGCGCCCTGCTCTATCTGCAGGGCTACCGGCTCGAGGATTTCAAACAATGACGGTTCTTCGCACCGAACGCCTGATCTTGCGCAACTGGCAGGAACAGGACCGACCGTTCTTCCATCGGCTCAACTCCGATGACGCCATCATGGAGTTTTTCGCCGTCCGCCGCGACCGTGCCGCAAGCGACGAAGTGATGGACACGGTCTCCGCCTACATCGCCGAAAACGGCTTCGGCTTCATGGCCGCCGAGCTTGTCGCAACCGGCGAATGCATTGGATTCATCGGCATCAACCGCACCAAGATCGAGCCCTTCGTGCCGCGCGGCACGCTTGAGATCGGCTGGCGGCTGGCTCCGGAATATTGGGGCAAGGGCTACGCTACCGAAGGTGCTAAAGCCTTTCTCGACTATGCCTTCGAGACGCTGGGCGAAGAAGAGGTCGTCTCCTTCGCCGTGTGGAACAATGCGCGGTCGACCTCGGTGATGGAACGGCTTGGCATGGAGCATGTCGAAGACGGCTTCTTCGACCATCCCAGCGTGCCCGACAGCCATCCGCACCTCAAGTGCCACGCCCTCTACCGGCTTACCCGCGCCACTTGGCTGGCGCGACGGCAAAAAGACGCCTGAACACTTCCGCTTGCCACACCGGCATAGGGCAGGCATCCTGCTCCTCCACCATCTCGGAGGAGAAATTAGGCTCATGAAGAAACTGACCCGTCGCGCGACCCTTGGCGCGCTCGCGCTGGCTGCCGGTGTTGCATTGGCCGGAGTACAATCGGCCAACGCGCAAGATTTCCCGACCAACACCATTACCCTCGTCGTGCCCTTCGCCGCGGGCGGATCGACCGATCTTGTCGCGCGTGTCATTGCGCAAAAAATGTCGGATGATCTCGGCCAGCAGATCGTGGTCGAGAATGTCGGCGGTGCCGGCGGCAATCTCGGTGCCGACCGTGTCGCCCGCGCCGATCCTGACGGCTACACCATCCTGATGGGCACAGTGGCCACCCATGCCCTCAACCCGCTGATGCTCAAGACCAAGCCCTATGATCCAATCACCGACTTTTCCCCGGTATCGCTGCTTGTGGTGGTACCCAATGTGCTGGTGGTCAATCCGCAGCTGCCCGTCAACTCCGTCGCCGAACTCATCGACCTGTTGAAAAAATCGCCCGACCAGTACAGCTACGCGTCCTCCGGCAACGGCACGCCGCTGCATCTGTCGGGCGAACTGTTCAAAAGTCTGGCGGGCGTCGAGATGCAGCACGTCCCCTACAAGGGCGCTGGTCCCGCGCTGAACGACGTGGTTGCCAACCAGGTGCCGATCATGTTCGACAACCTCCCCTCGTCGTCCAGCCACATCAAGGCAGGCACGCTTAAGGCGCTGGGTGTCACCACCAAGGAGCGCGCGCCGTCCTTCCCCGACGTGCCGGCGATCGGCGAAACTGTCAGCGGCTACGAGACCTACACCTGGAACGCTTTGTTTGCGCCGAAAGGCACGCCTCCGGAGGTCGTGGCCCGTCTCAACGCGGCCGCCAAGAAGGCCATGGCCGATCCGGCCGTCGTGTCCCGCATGGCCGATTTCAGCGCCACCATCGTCGGCTCGACGCCGGAGGAACTTGGCGAGCATGTGAAGGCCGAGATGGCCAAATGGGAGCCCATCGTCAAGGATGCCGGCGTCTCGCTGGACTGACGAAAACCTCTACGGCTTACAAAAAGAAAAGGCGGTCGATCGACCGCCTTTTGTTTTATTTCAGTGCCTTAACCGGCTTTCCCGACTCAATCCATGCGCACGGTCACGAAGCGCAACTCGCCCGACTTCGCCGCCAACATCAGCAGCGCGTTCTTGCGGCCCTGCTTCTTCAGCGCCTCGATCCGATCGATCACATCCTTTGGCGACGAGACGGTCTCCTGAGCGATTTCGGTGATCACCTCGCCGGCAGCGATGCCACGCTCGGCGGCAGCCGAGTCCGCAGCCACCTCCTTGACCACGACGCCGGAGACATCCTCGGCGATACCGAATTCCGAGCGCGAGGCATCGTTGAGCTCAGTCAGCGTCATGCCCAGCACCGAGGCGGTCGGCGCGACGTCGTTCTGTTCCTCACCCGTATCCTGATCGTCGGCTTCGGCGGTGTCGGTGCTGTCTTCGAGGCGGCCGAGCTTGACCTTGACGGTCTCTTCCTTGCCCTTGCGCATCAGAACGACATCAACTTCCTTGCCGACCGGGCTTTCGGCCACGATGCGCGTCAGGTCGCGCGTGTCATCGACGTCTTTTCCGTCGAATTTGATGATGACGTCGCCGGGCTGCACCGAGCCGTTATCGACCGGCCCGCCCTTCATGATGCCGGCCACGAGTGCGCCCTTGGCGGAATCGAGGCCGAGGCTTTCGGCGATCTCGTCGCTGATCGACTGGATGCGAACGCCGAGCCAGCCACGGCGCGTTTCGCCGAACTCGCGCAACTGGTTGACCACCCCGGACGCAAGCGCCGAAGGAATGGAGAAGCCAATGCCGATCGAGCCGCCCGACGGCGAGATGATGGCGGTGTTGATGCCGACAACCTCGCCCTGCATGTTGAAAAGCGGACCGCCCGAATTGCCCCGGTTGATCGCCGCATCCGTCTGGATGAAATCGTCATACGGTCCGGAATTGATGTCGCGGTTGCGTGCTGACACAATGCCGACAGTCACGGTTCCGCCCAGACCGAATGGGTTGCCGATGGCCATCACCCAGTCGCCGACCCGAATGGTGTCGGAATTGCCGAACTTCACCGCCGTCAGTTTCTTGCCGGCGGGATCGACCTTCAGCACCGCGATGTCGGTGCGCGTGTCGGTGCCGACCAGCTCCGCCTTCAGCTTGGAGCCGTCGGAAAAATTCACTTCAATCTCGTCGGCATCGGCGATGACGTGGTTGTTGGTGACCACGAAGCCCTGTTCGGCATCGACGACGAAGCCCGAACCCAAGGACTGCACCTTACGGGAGCCGCCCTCGCCACCGCGGCCACCCTGGCGGTCCTTGAAGAATTCATCGAAGAAGTCCTGAAACGGCGACCCTTCGGGAAGCTTCGGCATCGGCACGGTGTTGGGGCCTTCGCTGCCCTTCACGTTCTGCGAGGTAGAGATGTTGACCACCGCACCCAGCAGTCCCTCGGCCAGATCGGCGACCGATTCAGGGCCTTGCGCGGCGGCTGGCGTCACGAAGCTCGGTATAGCCACTGTCGCGGTCATTGCCGCAACGGTTACGGCAAGACATGCCTTTCGCATGGCGTGCATCACGGTCCTGGTTGTCATCAGGGATAGCCTCCCGGCGTTGGATGGATGGGGCGCTCGGCGCATGGCGCACATGATGGAAACAAATACGGCGCGTTTGCGGCTTTGGCCAGGAGAAGCGGATAAATCCTGCGTTATCCCCGAACGAGCCAGACAATGCCGACGCCAATGGCGACCGCTACCGTTCCCATGATGCGCATGCTGCTTTCGGGAACGTCCTGCGCTTGCGCTGCGAGACGCTTCGCAAAAGCAGGAAAGCCGCCATAGACCAATCCCTCGAAGACGAGGAAGAGGCCTATGGCGGCTAAGAAGTCCTGCACTGCCGCCGCGCTTAGTTTGCGGGAGCGGCAGGCGCCGGGGAGGCTGGTGCGGGCGGGACTGCGCCGGTTGCAGCAGGCGTGCCAGAGGGTGCGCCTGCTGGTGGCGTTGCACCCGAAAGCCCTTCAGGTCCCCGGAAGTAGCGGAAGAATTCCGAGTCCGGAGTGAGCACCATCGTGGTGCCGTTCGAGCTCAGGGCGTTGTTGTAGGCGGTCATCGATCGATAGAAATCGAAGAACTCCGGATCGCGCTGGAAAGCGTCGGCGAAGATGCGGTTTCGTTCGCCTTCGCCTTCACCGCGGACGATCTCGGCTTCACGCTGAGCCTCGGCAGTGATCTCGACGACTTCGCGGTCGACACGGGCGCGGATACGCTGCGCGGCTTCACGGCCACGGGCGCGCAGGCGCTCGGATTCCGCAAGACGTTCCGCCTTCATGCGTTCATAGGTCTGCTGCGAGACCTCCGCCGTCAGGTCGGTCCGACGAATGCGGACATCCTCGATTTCGAGACCCAGCGAGGTTGCATCCGGGCGAAGCTGCTCCGCGACTTCCCGCATCATCGAACCACGCTCTTCTGACAAAGCGGATTCGAAGCCGCGCACGCCGTATGCCCGGCGCAGGGCTGCGTCGAGGCGCGTCTTGAGGCGCTGTTCGGCCAGTTCGACGCTGCCGGACACCGTGGACCGGAAGCGGCGCGCGTCATTGATGCGGTAGGCCAGGAAGGCGTCCACATCGTAGAACTTGCCGCCCGAAACCTGGACGCGGATGTTGTCGAGATCGAAGGCCAGCACGCGGTCTTCGATGACCTGGACGTTGTCGGCGCCGAAGAACGAGAAAGGCGCCTTGAAATAGATGCCCGGCTCGGTCTTCACATCGATAATTTCACCGAAGCGCAGCACGATGGCCTGCTGTCGTGCGGTCACGACGAAAACCGAGGAGTAAAGCAGGATCAGGCCGAGGACGACCGCGATCCCGATGACAGCAAAACGATTCGACATCAGTTCGCTCCCTCGGTGGTGTTGCGACGCTGCAGTTCAGGTAGCGGCAGATAGGGCACGACGCCCTGCCCGTTGCCCTGCTCCACGATCACCTTGTTGGAGCCGCCAAGCACCTTTTCCATCGTTTCCAGGAACAGGCGCTTGCGCGTCACATCCGGTGCTTTGGCATATTGGTCGTAGACGGAGACGAAGCGCTGCGCCTCACCTTCGGCTTCCTGCACGACCCGGCTCTTATAGGCCGCGGCGTCTTCGCGGATCTGCGCGGCCTCGCCTCGGGCCTGGCCGAGCTTCTGGTTGGAATACTGGTTGGATTCTTCGACGAAACGGTCTTCGTCCTGCTCGGCGCGCTGAACCTCGTCGAACGCGTCGGCAACTTCACGCGGCGGCGCTGCGTCCTCAATGGAGATCGCGTTGATTGCAAGACCCGCGCCATATTGGTCGAGCGTGCCCTGCAGGACATCACGCACCGAATCGGCGATGCCTTGTCGATCGTCGCGGAAAATGTCCTGCGCGGGCTGACGGCCAACCACTTCGCGCATCGCGCTCTCGCTGACCTGGCGCACCATGTCGTCGGGCTCGGCGACGCCGAACAGATAAGCCTGCGGATCGTTGACCTGATAGGCGACGGAGAAACGCACGTCGACAATGTTCTGATCGCCCGACAGCATCAGTCCCGACGAGGTCGAGCCGCGGCCTTCGCCGATCTGGATGAGCTTTTCAGCCGTCGACACCTTCTCGACCGTTTCAATCGGCCAGAAGTGGAAGTGCAGGCCCGGCTGCGACAGCTCCTGCTTCGGCTTGCCGAACAGAAGTTCGACCGCCAACTCGTCCGGCTGGACCGTGTAGACCGACTGGAACGCCCAGAGTACCACCGCACCGACTGCGATCAGGCCGATCACGGCAGGGCTCGCGCCGCCTGGCACGATGTTCTTCAGCCTGTCTTGGCCGCGACGAATGATGTCTTCGAGATCGGGAGGGGAGCCTTGCGGGCCGCGAGGGCCGCCGCCTTGAGGTCCCTGCCCCCAAGGACCGCCGCCGCCATTGCCTCCGCCGCCACCCCAAGGGCCGCCACCGCCGCCGCTTTGATTGTTCCAGGGCATGAATGTCCTTTCAGTCCGTTACCCAAGCCGCGCCGCAGCACAACTCCCTACGCTTAAGCCTTCTATAGGGATGCCAACGCCCGCTTTCAACGCATACCGGCTTGTTAGAGATTGTTTGAATGCGCGTTTAGGCGTCTTTGGTAAACGTTATAGCGTGTCGCGTGGCTATCGGTCGCGCCTGCGGGCACTTCCTCGCTCTCGATCACCTCCCAGATATCGGGATCGATAGCCGGGAAAAAAGTGTCGCCGTCCACATCGGCGAGCACATGCGTAACATAAAGCAGGTCGGTGACCGGGAGAACCTGGCGATAGATCTCTCCACCGCCGATGATGCAGATTTCTTCGACGCCGGATCCGGCGCCCGCGCAATTCAACGCTTCGTCCAGCGTGGCCGCGGTCTCGATGCCGTCCGCACGAAACTTGGAATTGCGGGTGATGACGATGTTCCGCCGGCCCGGCAACGGTCGCCCGATACTCTCGAAGGTTTTGCGCCCCATCACCATCGGCTTGCCCATGGTCCCGGCCTTGAAGCGTTTGAGATCGGTCGACAATTTCCAGGGCAGACCCTTATCACGACCGATCACGCCGTTTTCGGCAATGGCAACATAGATCGCTGTTTTGGTCATTTGCCATTGTCCTCAGCCGGCGCATCGAAATTGGCCGGCTTCATAATCAGGATATCGACGTCGTGTTCGGGATAATAATCCTTAGCCTTCATCTGGAAGGTCGTCGGCCCAATCTTCTTCACGCCCTTGCCGCAGAAGCTGACGAGATTCTTGGGGTCGCCCTTGTCGATGGTCAGCGTGAAATCGCCGATGGTGCCGAGGCTCCAATTGCCGCCGGTGGTCAGAATGTAGGAAATCCAGGTTTCCGTATAGGGCGTGTAGCCATCCTTGTTGGCCTTTGTGGCCTGTTCGATGGCGCGCTTGAACGTGTCGTCGGCGCAGTATTTTTCCTGGTAGCCGACGAAATTGGGCTGGAACTTGCCTTCGTAATAGAAGCTGGTCCCGACCGTGCCGCCGACGCTCGGCTTGTAGACATGCGAGACCGCGACATCCTTCCCGGCCGGGAATGTCGCATCCCACCAATGAGTCGAACGCAGCTTCCAGTATGGCACCATGGTGTCCATGTCGTCATTGTAGCCGTCGGGAATGACGATGCCGCGGCGCTGCCAGTCGTCGGTGATGTCAGCGGAAAGCGTCTTCAGCGCAGCCGTGGACGCATCGCCAAACGGCAGCAACGGCACATTGTGCGCCTTCAATTCCTCCGTCACATCTATGCTGGCGGCAAAGGCGCGCTGCTCCAGCTTCGGCTCGATCGCCTTGCCGTCCATCTCTACGGAGAAGTCGAGGAAATTGTCGCTCGCGGTGTCGGGAATACCGACATCGGAATAGGGCGAGGCCTCGATGTCCGGCATCGGGAAGGCGACGATCGTGGTGACATCCTTGTCCGACGAATTCCGGAACACATAGTCGACCGTCACCTTCTCCTGCGAAATGAATAGGTCTTCCTTGACCATCTCGATATCGAATGTACGACCGAACACCAGCCCACCGGTTTCGAACACCGCCGTAGTATCGTTGGCAAATGCGGGACAGGCTGCAAGCAGCATCGCGGCCGCGACAGAAGTTCGAGACATCATCCCCCCTTAATCCCCTTCGAAGCGCCTACCATGCCTCTGGATCATGCATGACGCCAGCGGCAACCGAAGTCCATTACCCGACGTCACACCGCGATGGGAGCGCGGATGCTCGGATCCGCGGCATAATTCTCCAGACGGAAATCCTCGAACCGGAAAGCGAAGAGATCCGTCACATCGGGATTGATCCACAGCGTCGGCAGTGCCTTCGGCCTGCGCGTCAGTTGCTCGCGTGCCTGTTCGAAATGGTTGGAATAAAGATGCGCGTCGCCCAGCGTGTGAACGAAATCGCCGGGCTTCAACCCTACCACCTGCGCGACCATCACCGTCAGCAGCGCATAGGATGCGATATTGAACGGCACGCCCAAGAAGATGTCGGCGGAGCGCTGGTAGAGTTGGCAGGACAGTTTTCCGTCCGACACATAAAACTGGAACAGACAATGGCAGGGCGGCAGCGCCATCTGATCCACCTCTTCAGGGTTCCAGGCCGAGACGATCAGCCGGCGCGAGTGAGGATTTCTGCGCAACTGTATGAGAAGATTCGCGATCTGGTCGATTTCGCCGCCATCTTTGGTCGGCCACGATCGCCATTGCTTGCCATAGACCGGGCCGAGGTCGCCGTTCTCGTCGGCCCATTCGTCCCAGATGGTGACGCCATGGTCGTTGAGATATTTGATGTTGGTATCGCCTGCCAGAAACCACAGCAGTTCATGGATGATCGACTTCAGGTGCAATTTCTTGGTCGTCAGCACCGGAAAACCTTCGCTCAGATCGAACCGCATCTGGTAGCCAAACACCGAGCGCGTGCCGGTGCCGGTGCGGTCGCTGCGGTCGAAGCCGTTTTCGAGCACATGGCTGAGGAGATCGAGATACTGGCGCATAGGATTCGGTCCGTGTGGGCAGTCGATCATACAACGAACCGCGCCGCAGACAAAACCGGATGCGCTGTCGTCCCCAACATGTCCAGACGGAAAGCCGGCGCACCCCTCTTTCCAAGCGCCGGCTCAGCGCCTATATACGGCGCGTCAGCTTGTCTGACTATGGTGATAAACGGCCGATGAAATAAGCCTTTCGGACCCGGGGGCGGTACCCGGCGCCTCCACCATAAACCGCCGTTCGCGACGGTTTATGATGGGGGCGAAATAGGATCGACGAGGGTGTAAAGATCGGACTTTTGCCCGGCATTGTACCACCGTTATCGGGCTAAACTTGTAGTTGCAAACGACAACTATGCTGAGGCACGTCTCGCTGCTTAATGCGGCGCGATAGTCTCGAATCAAGCCCTACGGGTTAGCACCTTTAGGCGGGGTTCGGAGGTACCTGGCAACAGAAACCTCCACTTCTCTCCCTCCCGAACTGTTTCCAAAAATCTCCCGCCGGCATCCGCTCGCAGGGTTTTTGCGCGCGTCATTCCGCTGGCTTTTCCACCAATGGAGGATTGCTTGCATTTCGACTTCGAACGCTTTCATGTCCTGACCGGCGGTCCTGGATCGGGCAAGACGACGCTGATCGAGGCGCTCGCCCGCCGCGGCTTTGCCACCACCGAAGAGGCTGGGCGCCGCATCATCCGCGATCAGGTCTCGATCTCGGGCGCCGCCCTGCCCTGGGCTGACCGGGCGCTGTATGCCGAACTCATGCTGTCGTGGGAAATGCGCTCCCATGCGCTTGCCGCGAAAGCCACCGGCCCGGTCTTTTTCGACCGAGGCGTGCCAGATGTCGCCGGCTATCTCAAACTCTGCAGCCTGCCCGTTCCCGCCCATGTCGACAAGGCTGCGCAAACCGTCCGCTATGCCGATACCGTTTTTTTGCTGCCGCCATGGCCGGAAATATTCGACCAGGACACCGAGCGGAAACAGTCTTTCGAGGAGGCCGAGCGTACATGGGCCGCGATGCGGCAGACTTATGCACGCTACGGCTACAACTGCGTCGAGGTGCCGCGCGGAACGGTGGCAGACCGCATAGCCTTCCTGATGGAGACGCTTTCGGACGGATGATCGATCGTTACCGCGCTGGCTCCATGCCCGCCGCGGGGCTTGAGACTGGTTTCTGCAATGACGGCGCAGCCACCTGTTTCAGTCGGGCGTGAAGCCTCAGCCCGAACACCGCGCCCAAAAGACTGAACCAGACCTGGCCGCGTCCGACATAAAACGGCGATTCGAGATTGGCATACAGCATCATGAACAGCCAGATGCGCAGGAACAACAGTCCCAACTGCGGATCGTTGCCACTTTGCTGGCTCTTGTGAAAATCCCTCAGCGGGTTCAGCACCAGCCACCAGATCGTCAGACCTGCCCCTACCAGGCCGCTCGACAAGGCGACATTGATGAGCCCGTTATGGGCATGACCGGCGGTGTTGGCCCAGGTCTCGCGGAAACTGTTCACCAGATCGGACGTGGCCCAATAGGCTTCGAAGCCGAAGCCGGCCACCATGTGACCCCGCAGTTGATCGAGCGCGAACCGCCACACATCGGTACGGTTCGTGAAGGTGGGATCGGACAGCATCATCTCGGCCCAGTCGCCCACCGGCTTGAAGATGACCGAGCCGACAGTCAACAGCGCCATCAAGCCTGTCGGGACGAGGCCCAAAACCAGTTGCAGCGACAAAAGCCGCGCCTTTTGGATCGCGAACGCCAGAACGAACATCACGAGCAAAAGCCCGATCGAGGTCTTGTTGTTGGTATGATACAAAAACAGCAGCGATAGAGCCGCGAGCGCCCAGTAGGTCGCCTTTGCCGATGTCTTTCCCGCCGTCTGCGCCAGATAGAGCCAGTAGAGCAACAACACGACCATGGCCGGGCCTGCCACATTCTTGTGCATGAAATGGCCGCGCCACCCCCCGGCATTGACCTGTTCCAGCACATCGCTCGCGCTGTGGATGGAGACTTCAGGCAAGAAGACGACACCAAAATAGGCGAGACCGAGCACGAACATCCCCGCCCATCGTAAAAGGCGCCGGAACTGGCGGGTGTCTTGGGGCGCAAGCAGCCAAGCCAAGGTGATGACAACAACCGAGATATGCAGGATATAGCGGCGGACCGACAGGTCGATATGGCTGGATGTGAAGACCGTCACCAACTGCCAGGCCAGTACACATAGCATGGCCGGCGAAAGGGCGGTCAGGGCAGCTTGTTTGTTCTGCCAGAGCACGACGCACGACATGAACAGCACGAGCAGAACTGCGACCTGATTGCTGGTGTTTCCCGCCTCCTGGGGCAGCAGGACGTCCGGATTTCTCAGATCCAGGAACGGCGTCGTCGTGATCCAGAACAGCGCGAACGCGGCCACGAAAAACAGCGCATTGCCAAGCCGGGTCACGTCAGCGACCCATACTGTCGGAAGGACGCTGCAACCTGTCGCTCAACCGCCCTCTCCGGACATTCAAAATTGGCGGAAGTCTACAGCATGAACCTTTTCAGAGTGTTACGCCAAACGCTCCTACGGCCCTTATTCCGCAGCCGCCTGGGCAATGACTGGCTGGCGGCGCAGGGTGATCTGCGCCAACACGAAGGAGATCACCGAGCAGCCGGCTATGCCCGCCACCATCGGCAGCGGCGTGTTGTTGAAAAACAGCGACACGACGAGAATGGCGACAACGCCGGATACCAGATGCAGCGTACCCATCAGCGCGGAGGCGGTTCCAGCGCGCGTACCGTGATCGTCCAGCGCCAGCACAGATGACGCCGGGATGACGAGACCGAGGAAGCCGTAGCCAACGAACAGCATCGCCGCCAGCACGTCGAGCCGGTCGACACCGGCCGCAAACACCACCAGCATCGTGACCATTGTCAACGCGTAGCCGGTGACCGCGACGCGCACCACCTGCTTCATGCCGAAGCGCTTGGCCAGCGTGGCGGTGAACTGCGAACTGCCGATGAAGGCGATGGCATTGATGGCGAAGAACATGCTGTAGACCGTCGGCGACAGGCCGTAATGCTCGATCAGCACGAAGGACGAGGTCGCCAGATACGTGAAGAAGCTGGCAACACCGAAGCCGCCCATGAAGGAAACGCCGAGAAAATAGCGGTCGCGCAGGAGAAACGCATAGTTGCCCACCGCGCTCGACATCGTGCTGCCGACGCGCTGCTCGGCGGGCCTGGTTTCGTTCAGCTTGAAAAACACCATCAGCATCGCGAGCAAAGCAGCGCCCATCACCACCCAGAACACCGCACGCCAGCCGAAGGATTCGATAACGAAGCTGCCGGTCAGCGGCGCAAGAATGGGCGACACGCTGAAAACCAGCATCAGCAGCGACATCAGCTTCGCCGCATCGTTGCCCGTATGGAGATCGCGGACAATGGCGCGCGGCACGACCATGCCGGCGCAAGCGCCGAGGCCCTGAATGAAGCGGAAGACGTTCAGCCATTCGACGCTCGGCGCCAGCGCAGCACCCACGCTGCCGAGCGCAAACAGCGCCAGGCCGAAATAGAGCGGCGCCTTGCGCCCATACATGTCAGATAGCGGCCCGACCACCAGTTGCCCCAAGGCAACCGCGAGGAAGAAAATCTGCAGGCTCATCTGCACGGCGGCGGTACTCACCTGGAAATCAGCCGCGATGGTAGGCAGCGCCGGCAGGTACATGTCGATCGCGAACGGACCGATTGCCGAAAGCAGACCAAGAATGAAGGCCGTGCGCAGGAAGCTGGAAGACATGGGTCGAACCTTTGTTCAGACTAAAAGGCCGACCGCGCTGGAAGTCCGCACGATCTGTCGGTGCCTGATCTGGAAATACGAATGACGCAGCGCATTATGTGCGACCCATCATCCTTGGCCAAGAATTTAGACAGTCTTGTCCAAAACGTCAATCACGACTATATAATAAACCCATGACAGCTGACACAGCCACTGACACCGTTTTGCAGAGTCGCTCCCAGACCGCCAAGCGGGTGTCCATCGTCGAGGCCGCGGCCAGAGTGTTTTGCAGCGAGGGTTTCGCAGGCGCCAATATCGACGTCATAGCGGCCGAAGCCGGCGTCTCGCGCCAGACCGTCTACAATCATCACGGCGATAAGGAGACCCTTTTCATCGCCGTCGTGCGCGAGATCACCGACCGCGCCAATGCGCGTTTTTTCGAAACGCTCGACAGTTTCCCCGACCGTCCTCAAAATCTGCATGCCGAACTTGTCGAGTTCGCTCTGCGCTTGACCCGGAACTGCATCTGTAACCGCGACAGCAAATTCCTGCGCAAGATGATCTTGATGGAAGGCTCGCGCTACCCGGCCCTGTTCCGGCATTGGCGCGAAGAAGGTCCGGGCCGCGTCTCTTCGGCGCTGGCGGCGCGCTTTGCCCGGCTCGCTTTGACAGGTTTTCTCGAACTGGACGACCCGGATGTCGCCGCGCGCCAGTTCTTCGCGCTGATCAATGCCGATCTGCACGTCTCCACCATGCTCGGCGACAATCCGGGCGAGGAGCAATTGCGGATATCCGCAGACAATGCGGTGAAGACCTTCCTGCGTGCCTTCGGCCAGCAGCCCCGCTCTGGCCTCTCGGCATGACGACGCTATATCTGGTTTACGCCGGGCCAAAGCTTGATTACAGCTAAGCCGACGATTCACCGGAAGTGCTTACCGACCCATGGCCGAAGACCAGATCCGATATGACATTCTTGCCCAGGAGGCGTTGCGCGGAGTGATGCGTAAGGTCCTGGCCGAGGTCGCGCGGACCGGCCTGCCCGGCAACCATCATTTTTTCATTACCTTCATGACCGGCGCGCCCGGTGTGCGTATTTCCAGCCGCCTGCGCGAGCGCTATCCCGAACAGATGACCATCGTCATCCAGTTCCAATATTGGGACCTCAAGGTGACCGAGACCGGCTTCGAAATCGGCCTGTCCTTCTCCGATGTGCCCGAGAAGCTCGAAATCCCCTATTCGGCGGTGCGTGGCTTCTACGATCCCTCCGTCAATTTTGAACTCGAATTCGACGTCAAGTCCGAACCTATGGCGGAGCAGCCCATTGCGATGGCGCCCGAGCCGATCAAGGCGGTTCCCGCGCCTGCAGAGCGCAAGCCGGCGGCAGCCAAAAAAGATGACGACCAGAAGGGCGAAGCGCCCACGGCCGAGTCCGGCAAGGGTGCAGACGTCGTGTCGCTGGACGCCTTCCGGAAGAAGTGAGGCAGCGGCCTGCCATGGCGGATGTCGTCAATCTCAGGCAGTTCAAAAAGCGCAAGGCGCGCGCCGAACACGATGCGGCAGCCGAGCAGAACCGTCTGCTGCATGGTCGCACCAAAGCCGACAAACAGCGCGACCGGCTTGAGGCGGACAACGCCACCCGCTTTATCGACGCGCATCGCCGCGAAAGATCCGATTCCGGCGACACCGACACATGACCGGCGTTCAGAAGCGCTCGATCTCGATCCGCGGCCACCGCACCAGCTATTCGCTCGAACAACCCTTTTTCGATGAACTTCTGCGCATCGCCACGGTGCGCGAGATGCCGCTTGCCGCCCTTGTGGCGGAAGTCGACGCCACCCGTCCGCGCCAATCCAACCTATCGTCGGCCCTGCGCGTCTTCGTGCTGGATTGGGTGAGAGGGAAGCGACCTGAAAGCGAATAAGATTCCGACTTAAAACAATCCGTCCAGCTTGAGCGGCGCGACCGGTGGCTGTTGCGGTGAAGGCGTGGGTTGCGGGGCGCGGTCTATCTGCTCCTGCTCGTCCTTTTCGGCAGCGGCCTTTGCTTCGGCGGCGCGACGCTGTTCCTCAGCCTTAGCTTCCGCGGCGCGGCGGGTCTCCTCCGCCTTGGCTTCGGCTGCAAGACGAGCTTCCTCGGCGATGCGCCGTTCCTCGAGCGCCTTTGCCTCCGCGTCGGCTTTTGCCTTGGCTTCCGCCTCCGCTTTCGCCCGCGCCTCTTCCTCGGCGCGGATGCGCGCTTCCTCCTCACGGCGGGCGGCCTCTTCGGCCGCACGTTTGCGCTGCGCATCGAGCTCGGTGAAATAACGCACTTCGCGCCTGAGCCGCTGCTTTTCCAGCAGCTCGGCCTGCATCGCCTCGACCCGAGCCTGCTCTTTTTCCAGTGCCCGCTGGGTCAGGAACTGCGCCAAAGGTTCGGTGTCGAACAGCCGCTCGGTATCCACCAGAGAGCCTTCCAGGGTGAATCGCAGGGATGGTTCGGAGCCTGGAATCGCTTCGTCGCCGGGCTGGTAGGAGATGGTGCCGCTCGACGCTATGGTACCCTGTGCGAGATCGGCACGCAGATCCGCCGACAGCGCAGCGGATGCGTTTTCCAATGTCACAGGCGGGATTCGCAGCACCCCGCCGGCGACCGTGAAGGCCACATCCACCGGCTTGGCGGCAAACCGCCCATCGGTGGCGATGGAGGGTGCGAACTCGGCCACCCGCGCCCCGTCAATGTCGCGGCCGACCGCATCGGCGCTGGCGATGAACCCTTTGAACGCGTCCGGATTGAGCCGGTCAATGACGATATCGCCCAGAGCAGCAGTACCCGAGCCCGACAGGCTGGCAAACAACCCATCCAGCGTCTTACCGCTCGCAGTCAGCGACGCCGTGAGCTTGCCAGTGCCGTTGAGGCCGGAATCGGCCAACGCACTCTGCAGATCGACGCCGTCAAGGCTGAACTGGGTTGCCAAAAGTCCCGTTCCGCCCTCGTTCTTGATCTCGGCGAGCCCGGTCAACTTGCCGTCGAAAAGAGTCGCAGTGACATCCGACACCCGCAACGCCTGCGGCGAGACCACCAGCGAAAGCCGTGCATCATAGGCAGTTGCCGCCGTTCCTAGTGAAAGCGTTCCAGCAGAGATATCGAGATCGGCGGCGAATGGCGCCACCGATTTTTGCGAGAAAGGCGTTTCCCTGGCGGCCTGATCAGTCCCGCGTATCTGGTCGCCCAAGAGCATTGCCGCGAACGGGGCCATATCCAGTTCATCGAGTTGCAGCGCCCCGCTCAGCTTCGGCAATCCATCGGCGGCCGTTAGGTTCACGTCGCCAGCCACGGAGGCTTCGTTGACCGCGCCATTCAACTCGTTGAGCACCAAGAGGCCGTTGCCATAGTCGGCCTCGGTCGTCAGGTTGAGCGCGGTGCCGACACCCATGCCCGGCAGGCCGAGCCCGGTGGTCATCAGCCAAGGCTCGATGTCCTCAGCCTCGAGCGTAACTTTGCCGCGTATGGTCGGTCCCTGCTCGCCGAAGCCTGCGCTGCCGTCAAAATCGGCGGTAATGCCGTCGCCCCGGAACGCGGCGGTGGTCGACAAACCTTCGGTCAGCGTTCCCTTGGCATTGAGATCGACGGCGCCGCGCCCGGTCATGCCAAGCGGCAAGGTCTGCAGCCCGACCAGCGCCAGAAGCTGCGTCGCATCGTCATTGCTTGCGGTAAGGCTGAAGGTCAAAGGCGCATCCCGCGGCGCGGCGCGGTCGCCTTCGCCCGACAGGGTGACGGAGAATTTCGAGCCGCCTGCTTCACCCTGGCCGCTCAGGGCAAGGCCAGTGCTGCCGTCATCATTGCCAGCCACACTGGCCACCACGTCGAGATGGGCATCGGTGAACAAGTCGCCATGCGCCTCGGCACGGGATGCAAGTTCCTGCAAAGGGCGGTTGTCGGGAAACTGCGCCGCACCCAGCTTGATCAGCGGCGCGAGATCGACAGCCACCAGCGAAGCGTCGATGTTGCCGGTCGGGGCGCTGGCAAAATCGCTGACGCGACCTGTGGCGCTGAGCGATGCACCCAGCCCGCCGATCGACAGCCGGTCGATCTCCACCACACCCTCGCGCAGCCGGAGCGCGGTATCGAGCGTGTCGGCTGTCATGCCGCCAACCGTGACCGGACCTGCGACGATGTCGAAATCGAGATCGCGTTCGCCGAAGCGGTTGAGGCCGTCTTCGGTTACGAACAACGAACTGAACGCGCGCAGACCGTCGAGGTCGAGCGCATTGCCCCTGAGTTGAAGGCTCATCGACGGCCGAGCGTCACCGCCTTCGGCACTTTCCAACTCGCCGGTGAACTTGGCATCGCCAAGGATCAGTTCGGCATTCTTGAAGCTCTGTTTGGCGCGGGTCATGTCGACATTGGCGCTGAAGCCGGCAGCCGGCAGCCGGCGGATCGCCTCGTTGATATCGCTCGATACCCAGGCGGCAAAGCCCGAGGGCTGCGCCACAGCCAGAAGCAGATTGCCTTTGAAGCCGATGCCGGCACCTGTGGACAGATAGCCGTCCGCCTCGAGAGTGGTCCGGCCAGGCAAGGTTGCTGCGGCGGATTTGATGAGCCAGCCGCCATCGGTCGGCTCGGCGGACAGCCGCACGTCACGCACCGTCGTGTCCCCAGCCACAACAGCCGGAAGGCTGACCTCGACCGTGCCGGGAATGGAGGGCTGCGGCAGGCCGACAAGCGTCCTTTCCAGCGCATCGAGCCGCTGGGGTATCGTCAGAGCACTGCCGCGGTCGCCGCCCACCGCCTCGTCGAAGCGCACCTGCGCGCCCTTTGCGGTCACGGCGAAGCTCGGCTCGGCGCCAAGCTTGATGTCTGCGCTGCCATCGGCGGTATAGGGATTGTCGAGCGGTCCGGTCTCGAAACGAAAAGCGCTGATCGCCAGATCGTCATGGCGAAGCGCGAAATCGCCGCTCAGGCGCATGCCGGGGTCGTCGCTCTTTGACTTGGACGCTGCAGCCGATGCTTTTTCAGCGTCGACCGCGGTCAGAACTCTGAACGTGCCGGCATAACGCCCCGCACCTTCGGTCAGGCCGGCGTTGCCATCGGTCTCGATTGTAAAAGGCGAGCCATAGGCCTGGGTCCGCAACCGGACACGCATCTGACCGTCATCGCCGACGGTTCCGGTCGAAGCCGACAACGTCATGCCGCGCCCGTCCAGTCCAAACACGCCGTCGAGCCGCCACGGCCCGGCAATGGACTTGGCCGAAACGTCGGCGTTGATGCCGGAGAGCGTATGGCTCGCGCCGCTGGCGCCGCGCTCGACCACCAGCGTGCCGTCGGTGATCGTCAGCTTCTCGATTGCAACCTGCTTTGGATCGAAGCGCGTCGAGGGCCGGATCGACCAGTCGATGACGCCGTCCTTGTCGACTCGGATTGTCGCCGTCGGCCGCTCCAGCCGCATGTCGAAAATGAGGAACTCGCCGCGCATGAACGGTGCCAATTCGGCATCCATCGAAAACGTTTCGACCGTCATCGCGGGCTTGCCATCGCCAATGCCCGCGACAGAAACGTTCGAAAAGGTCACCGACGGAAACGGCAACAACCGCGCGGACGAGATGCCTTCGACCGTGACGGGGCGGCCCAAAATAGTGCTCGCCTCCGCTTCGAAGTCGGCTTTGTAGTTCGTCCAGTTGATGAAAAGCGGCCCGACCAGCGCCGCGAGCAGCGCCAGGACGAAAAGACCACCGAAAAAAACGAAAAGACGTGCGAGCATGGCCTCGTTGACAAACCGGAGAGTCGGGGCACACCCGCACTTTAGAGCAAGATGCGTGTCGATAAAGTGGCAATTGAACCTGTCGCTACCCTCGGCCGGTCACAGGGGCAGCATTTTGCCCGGGTTCATGATGTCGAGCGGGTCGAGCGCCTGCTTGATGGTGCGCATCAAAGCCACGCCGTGGCCATGCTCGCGCTCCATGAATGCAACCTTGCCTTGCCCGATGCCGTGCTCGCCGGTGCAGGTACCGTCCATTGCAATCGCGCGCTCCGCAAGCCGTGTCACGAAAGCCTCGGCCTTGGCGATCTCAGTAGGATCGTTCGGATCCATCAGCACCAGAACATGGAAATTGCCGTCGCCGACATGGCCGACGATGGGCGCGACCAGACCCGCCTGGGCAATGTCAGCCTCTGTCTCGCCGATGCATTCGGCAAGCCGCGAGATTGGCACGCAGGCGTCTGTAGAAAGCGCGCGCGCGCCCGGCCGCAGGCTCTGCGAAGCCCAATAAGCCTCATGCCGCGCCTTCCACAGTTTGGCCCGTTCTTCAGCAACCGTGGTCCAGAGGAACGGCCCGCCGCCGAACTCGCTGGCGATCTCGCCAAAGCTTTCGGCCTGCTCGGCCACGCCAGCCTCGCTGCCGTGAAACTCGACGAACAGGCAGGGGCTTTCGGGATAGTCGAGGTTCGAATAGATCTTCATCGCCTTCATCTGCAAGGCGTTGACCAGTTCGATACGGGCCACCGGAATGCCCATCTGGATGGTCATGATGACGGCGTTGCAGGCCGCCTCGACGCTCGGGAACGGGCACACGCCGCCCGAAATCGCCTGCGGAATGCCCTGCAGCCGCAAGGTGATCTCAGTGATAACCCCCAGCGTGCCTTCGGAGCCGACGAGCAAGCGCGTCAGGTCATAGCCGGACGAACTTTTGCGCGCCCGGCTCGCCGTGGTGACGATCTCGCCGTCGGCCATCACAGCCTTAAGCGACAGGACGTTCTCGCGCATGGTTCCGTAGCGCACCGCATTGGTGCCGGAGGCGCGGGTCGACGTCATGCCACCCAGACTGGCATTGGCGCCGGGATCGATGGGAAAAAACAGCCCGGTGTCGCGCAGATGCGTGTTCAGCGCCTCGCGGGTGACGCCTGCCTGTACCGTGCAGTCGAGGTCCTCGGCATTGACGGAAAGCACCTTGTCCATGCGACTGGTATCGATCGAAATGCCGCCGGCCGGCGCGTTGACGTGGCCCTCGAGCGACGTTCCGGTGCCGAACGCGATGACCGGCACGCGATGTTCGGCACAGGCGCGGACGATTTCCTGCACTTCCTCTGTCGTCTCGACGAAGGCGACGCCGTCGGGGAGTTGATTCGGCAGATAGGTGGTGGTGTGGCCGTGCTGTTCGCGGATCGATTGCCCGGTCTGGAAGCGTTCGCCGAAGCGCTGCTTGAATATCCCCAGCACGGTGGCGATGCCCGCCTCGTTGCGTTGCATGACCTTGAGGTCCTTGAGCGCCATGATCCCTCGCCTCCCTGTCCGTTCCGCCTTGCGGAGCTTTTACCGCAGGGTAATCTCGCACCGTCGACGTTTTGTCCAGCCCGCCGGAGAAGAGATGACTGCCCTGCCCGCCCCCTACATCTCCCCAGCCATGACGGTCGAAGACGCATGGATCGATTATAACGGGCACCTCAACATGGCCTACTACCATGTCCTGTTCGACCGCAGCGTGGACTATTTGTTCGAAGCGCTCGGTCTCGGCGAAACCTACCGCGAAAAGCGCGGCGGCACGACATACGCCGCCGAAGTCCATGTCTGCTACGTCAGGGAACTGCATCGCGGCGCCCCGGTCGTCGTGTGGAACCAGGTCATCGACCACGATGCCAAGCGCCTCCATGTCTATCAGGAACTGCGTCATGCCGACGGATGGCTTGCGGCGACATCGGAAAGCTTGACGCTGCATGTCCACACCAGCGGGCCCAAAGTGTCGCCCTTTCCCGCCGACATTCTGGGCAAGATCGCAGCCATGCAGAATGCCCATGCCGTTCTGCCGAAGCCGGACCGCATCGGTCGCGCGGTCGGAATTCCCAGGAGATCATCCTGACGAAGGCGGGGCGCCCGCCGAAGAGTGGACGCCCGACAATCTCTCAGTGATGGCACTGTTGCGGGGAAGTCTCGCTATCTTTGAAATGCCACTGGAGGAGCCGATCTTATCCTTAACAAGCCGTAAACGGCATCCTAAAATGCCTGCGAAACACTTGGTATCGTATCGTATATGGATAGGTAAATGAGCCACGCTCTTTCGGGAAACGGCGCGCTGCGCATGAGCTCGAAAACCGATATCGAGACGGAGGCGCGCAGATTGGCGGGCGATTCGCGGGTGACCGACTACGACTTCTGGCGGTCGCTGAAAAACCTGAACAATGAAATCTTCGCACTCAGCGCCCGCAAGGCGCCCATCCCGCTGGAGATGATTCGCTGGCGGGCGATCATCAAGCAGGCGCGCCTGAAACGCGGCTGGTCTGTTTGATGACGCGGTTAGACCGCCTGAAATGCTGAAATAACAGGGTTTTGGCTGCCGAATGAGACACCACCGGCCGATGCCGATGCTGGCGCGCCGCTCCATTCCTGCCAACTCGATCCGGCTTTTTCTGGCCTTTCGGCGCCGAATCACTACATTCCCCTGAAATGTCCGATTTTCCCGACGATATGCCGTTCTTCGACGGCCCAGCCGGCGGGCCTCCTGCGGCCCGGCCCGCAGGAGGCGGCATTGCCGCGCGCGCCATGGCGGCACGGCAACAGCCTGCCGCGCCTGATTACCTTCGCGGCCTGAACGCCGAACAAAGCCTTGCGGTCGAAACCACGGAAGGTCCGGTGCTGGTTCTGGCTGGTGCCGGAACCGGTAAGACCCGCGTGCTGACCACGCGCATCGCCCATATCCTGGCCACCGGCCGTGCCTTTCCCAGCCAGATCCTGGCCGTGACGTTCACCAACAAGGCCGCGCGCGAAATGAAGCATCGCATCGGCATGCTGGTGGGCGAAGCTGTCGAAGGCATGCCGTGGCTCGGCACGTTCCACTCCATCGGCGTACGCCTGCTGCGCCGCCACGCCGAGCTTGCCGGCCTGCGCTCCGATTTCACCATTCTCGACACTGACGACGTCATCCGGCTGATCAAGCAGCTCATCCAGGCGGAAGGTCTGGACGACAAGCGCTGGCCGCCGCGCCAGTTCGCCATGATGATCGACGGCTGGAAGAACAAGGGCCTCGGCCCCGCCGAAATTCCCGAGGGAGACGCGCGCGCTTTCGCCAATGGCAAGGGCCGCGAACTCTACAAGGCATATCAGGATCGCTTGCTGACTCTGAATGCCTGCGACTTCGGCGACCTTCTGCTGCATCCCATCCGCATCTTCCGCTCTTATCCCGATATCCTGAAGGACTATCACCGGCGGTTCAAATACATCCTGGTGGATGAGTATCAGGACACCAACACCGCACAATATATGTGGCTGCGGCTTTTGGCCCAGCGTCCGGCGGGCGCCGCCGTCAACATCTGCTGCGTCGGCGACGACGACCAGTCGATCTATGGCTGGCGCGGCGCGGAGGTCGACAACATCCTGCGCTTCGAGAAAGATTTTCCCGGCGCCACCGTCATTCGGCTCGAACGCAACTACCGCTCGACCGCGCATATTCTCGGCGCTGCCGCTCATCTCATCGCGCATAATGAAGGCCGTCTGGGCAAGACGCTGTTCACCGACAGGTCCGACCCCGACGACGCCAAGGTCAATGTCCATGCCGCATGGGATTCGGACGAGGAAGCGCGCGCCATCGGCGAGGAAATCGAGCAGCTCCAGCGCCAGAAGCACAATCTCAGCGACATGGCGATCCTGGTCCGCGCCTCGTTCCAGATGCGCTCTTTCGAAGACCGCTTCATCGAGATCGGTCTGAACTACCGCGTCATCGGCGGCCCGCGCTTTTATGAGCGGCAGGAAATCCGTGACGCCATGGCGTTTTTCCGCGTCGTCGCCCAGCCGGCCGACGATCTTGCCTTCGAGCGCATCGTCAATGTGCCCAAGCGCGGGCTCGGAGAAGCGACGATCCGGCAGGTACATGACACTGCCCGGGCACTCGGCGTACCGATGCTGGAGGCGGCAGCAAAGCTCGCCGAAAGCGATGAGCTGAAGCCCAAGCCGCGCGCCGCGCTGCGTGAAGTCGCGGCCAATTTCGAGCGCTGGCAGAAGTCGCTCGAGACCACACCGCATACCGAGCTGGCCGAGACGATCCTCGAAGAGTCCGGCTATACCGACATGTGGAAGAACGACCGCTCGGCGGAGGCGCCAGGGCGGCTCGAAAACCTCAAGGAGCTGATTCGCTCCATGGAGGACTACGAGTCGTTGCGCTCCTTCCTGGAACATGTCGCTTTGGTCATGGATGCCGAGCAGAACGATCAGCTCGACGCCATCAGCATCATGACGCTGCATTCGGCCAAGGGATTGGAATTCGAAACCGTGTTCCTGCCCGGTTGGGAAGAGGGTCTGTTCCCGCACCAGCGCGCGCTCGACGAAGGCGGACGCTCAGGCCTGGAAGAAGAACGCCGCCTCGCCTATGTCGGCGTCACCCGCGCCAAACGGAACCTGCATATCTGGTTCGTCTCCAACCGCCGTATCCATGGCTTGTGGCAGTCGACGATCCCGTCGCGCTTTCTGGACGAACTGCCCGAAGCGCATGTTGAGGTTACCGAAGCCAGCAACTCCTATGGCGGATACGGTTCCGGTAATGGCGGGCGGCAAAACCCCTATGGCGCTTCGCGCTTCGACAATGTCGGCTCGTTTTCCAACACCTATTCCACGCCTGGCTGGCAACGGGCGCAGCAGAACAAGACCGAGGCCACAGACCGCAACTGGGGCACACGCTCCGGTCATCAGGTCGAGCGCATCGGCTATGGCGAGACGGACTCCGGTTTTGGCGCCGGCCGCACCAGCGTCAAGGGCCGGACCATCGAGGGCGAATTGGTCGCGAAATCCGTCTCCAACGAGCCTTCGCGCTTCGCGGTCGGCGACCGCGTGTTCCACCAGAAATTCGGCAATGGCTATGTCTCGGCTATCGACGGCAACAAGCTGACCATCGACTTCGACAAGGCCGGTCAGAAACGCGTTCTGGACGGGTTCGTCATGGCGGCGTGAACATCTACCGAAAGCTTTGCCTTTACCGACATTGGCGACTATAGGCCTCTCCATCACCGGCGCATGGCGTCAACGACAGAGAGGCGCATTATGGACGTCAAGGACAGCAACGGAACTATCCTGAAAGAGGGCGACACCGTTCACGTCATCAAGGATCTGAAGGTCAAGGGCTCGTCAACTGTGCTGAAGCGCGGCACGGTGATCAGGGGAATTCACCTGACCGACAATCCCGATGAGATCGAAGGCCGCACCGACAAGGTCAAGGGCCTGGTGCTCAAGACCATGTTCCTCAAGAAGGGCTGAGAACGGCCTATCCAAACTCGATCTGTCCGCCTTCGCGCCCTGACTGCTCCGCGACCATGCTCGTTTTATGGCCAGATGGGAGGGGCTGCGCGCCCATTTTCGGACCCCCATTTTTTGTCGGAACACCGCTTCGCCTGATGCGTTTTGCCTGCAACGACCACAGGAAGGACGCACTATGGATAAAAAAACCACCGAAGAGTTTTATGAAGACCTTGAGGATTTCGACACGGCGATGCTGGTGACGCGCGATGCGGACATGTTGCGCTCGCGTCCGATGAAGCCATATGTCGGCAACCCCGATGGTTCTATTCGTTTCCTGACCTCCAGACACACCCACAAGATCGACGAGGCAAATGCAGACCCCGCAGCCAATGTCGTATTCGCTGACGATGGCGAATGGATTTCGGTATCGGGCGATATCATGCTTTCCAGCGATCCAAGCGATATCGACGAACTCTGGACCGCCGACGCCGAACCTTGGTTCGAAAATGGGAAAGCGGATGCGGTGGTGATGATCCTCAATCCGCGCGCTGCGGAATATTGGGATTCGTCCAAGCTGAAGGCGAATTGGGAAATGTTAAAAAGCGCGGTGACTGGCCAGAAGGCCGACCCCGGCACCAACCAGAAACTCTCTCTTTAGGCGACGACATTCAGAAACGGCCCGCGCAGGAAATCGCGCGGGCTTTTTGCGTTCAGGTTTCCGCCCAGCGGTCGAGAAACGCCTCGATGGACAGCGCCTGCATGTCGGGGATGGCCTGAAAGAGTTTGTCGCGTGGCCAGTCCCACCACATCGTTGCTTCAATGCGAGCGGCGATCTCAGGTGAAAAACGTCTGCGGATCGGTTTGGCGGGAACACCCGCAACGATGGTGTAAGCGTCGACCTCTTTCGTCACCACTGCGTTGGCGCCGATGATCGCGCCGTTGCCGATGGTAACGCCGGGCATGACGACCGCGCCATGCCCGATCCAGACATCATGACCAATGGTGACCGCCTTGCCTTGCCGGCGTGCCTTGAAGTCGGCGTCGACGCCGAGATAGCGGAAATATTCGTTGGGGCGGTAAGTCAGCTTATGGGTGGTAATGCGCTCCACCGGGTGCTCCAGCGCGTTGAGGCGCGAATTGGCAGCAATGGAACAGAATTTGCCGATGGTGGTGTAGATCGCCTCGGCATGGCGCTCGAAATAGGAATAGTCGCCGATGACGACCTCGCGCAGCACGCAGCGTTCGCCGACAGCGACATGACGGCCCAGCCGGCAAGCCTTAAGTTCGGCTGTCGGATGGATGCGCGGTTCGTCATCCTTGAAGCGCAGGTCGGGCTCGTTTTCCATGAAACGGCTGTAATCCGCCCCGCGCCGGTCTGCAATATGGCGGCTACTGTGGCTTGCCGTTGGTCCAGACGACCTGCTGGCCATAAAGCGGCACCGTTGTCAGCGACATCTTGGCCGAGCCATCCTGCACCTGGCGGGAATGCGACAGATAGATCAGCGTATCGTTGGCCTTGTCGTAGATGCGGTTGACCACCTGCTCCTTCCAGATAAGGCTGATGCCCTGCTTGAAGACCTCCTCGCCCTCTTTGTCCATGTCGATGTCGCCGATTGTGATCGGCCCGGTCTGACGGCAGGCGATGGAAGAATCGGATGGGTTCTCGAACCAGTTGCCCTTCTGCAGCCGGTCGATCACCCCACGATCGAAATAGGATACGTGGCAGGTCACGCCCTGGACCTTGGGATCCTTGATCGCCTCGACGATGATGTCGTTGCCCAGCCAGTCGACGCCGACCTCGCCGACTTCCTGCGCCGAGGCGGCGGAAACCGCGGTCAGCAGCATGGCTGCTATGGGAACGAACGCTGCGCGCATAGGCTGGTCTCCTTGCAAGGCCTGATGGCGCTAGAGGTGGGAGCCTGCCCCTCTCTTTGCAAGCAAAATCAGCTATTGTCCGGCACCATCATGCGGCGTAGCACCGGGCTGCGAAAAACGAAATGCTGCATCAAGGCTCCGGCGATGTGCAGGAAGATAAGCCACATCAGCACTGTCTTGCCGATCAAGTGGACGCCGATTGCGGCATGCACGCCTCCGAACCAGGCGGCCATGCCGGACAGCGGCACAAGAAATAGCAGCAGATAGATCAGCCCATGTATAGCACGCGCCAGAATGCGCAGCGGCGCTGCCTCGTTTTCGGGTGGCGGTGGCGCGCCGCGCGCAAGCCGGAGAAAGATTCGACCGATCGCGAGCAGAAGCACGAGAATACCGGCGACGGCGTGGGCATTGGAGCCGAGCACATCGGCTGGAGGCACCGGCGCGCCTTCGCGCACCGCATCCCAGGCGTCGCCCATGGCGCCATTGGCGAGGAATTGGAACAGGACAAGCAACACAACAGCCCAATGCAGGCTGATCTGGAGCTTGGAATAACCGTTGGGCCTGGCTAACGACATGGCTTGGCCTCCATCCCCAACCAGACTATCCAGGCAATGAACCCGCCACAAGCGCTTCCCGCTCGCGAAATGGTGTTCTTCAATGCCTCACATTGGGCAAGATGTCCTCTTTTTCGCCAAGCGGCGGCGCGCTATGACTTCCCTATGATCAAGGGGCCTCCAATCACGCGTGCAACGGCTGGCTGGCTTGCGCTCGGCACAGCGGCATTTGCCGCCGTGAGCGGTTTGGCCTTCGCGCTGTGGATGGAAAACAGCGCGGCTATTTTTCTCTCCACCGTCGAAGCCGGTCTTTCCTGGTGCTTCTGACGCGCTTTCAGTCAACGGATTTATTACAATGCGCTCCATTCTGGTCGGTATTCTCGTGCTCCTGGCTGTCGCCGTCGGCTGGCTGACCTTCGATTTCTATCGCTCAGAGGGTCAGGCCACGGCTTTTGGCGAGCCGTTCTCGCTGGTCGACGGTAGCGGCCAGCCGATCACCGAAGCCGCCTTCCGCGGTCACCCGACCGCGGTGTTCTTCGGGTTCACCCATTGTCCTGAGGTTTGCCCGACGACGCTGTTCGAACTCGACGGCTGGTTGAAGTCGATGGGTGACGAGGGCAAGGATATCCGCGCCTACTTCGTGTCCGTCGATCCCGAGCGCGACACGCCCGAGGTGTTGAAGAATTACGTCGGCAATGTTTCCGACCGTATCACCGGCATTACAGGCGAGCCCGCCAAGGTGCTGGACATGGCGAAAGCATTCAAGATCTACTACAAGAAGGTGCCGCTGGAGGGCGACGACTACACGATGGATCACACCGCCTCCGTGCTGCTTCTGGACGGTCAGGGCGATTTCTTCGGTACCATCGCCTACGGGGAAAACAGCGACACCGCCGTTGCAAAGCTGAAGCGTCTGGTCGAAAAGGGCTGACGCAGTTCAGCCCGGAAAACCATGTCCCAGACCCGCCTCTTCTTCAGGACCGGACGCATCGACGCGCACCGTGCCTTCACGGCTCTTGATCTCGCCTTCGAGGAGGACGGCTGGCCCGTTGCGATTCTTGAAGTCGATGAAGAACAGGACATCCAGGAAGTGTCGCTTTATGTCGACGGCGAGGTCGAAGACATCGCTGCCGAGATGCGCCAGGTCATGGACGGGTTGGGTCTGGACCAGGCGCTGGACCGAGAGGTCCTGCCGGATATCGACTGGGTCACGAAGTCGCTGGAGGGGCTGAAGCCGGTCGCCGCCGGTCGCTTCCTGGTGCATGGCGCGCACGACCGCCAGAAGCGACGCGCCGGACAGATCGCCATCGAGATCGAAGCAGGCCTTGCCTTCGGCACAGGCCACCACGGCACGACGGCGGGTTGCCTGGAAATGCTGGAGCGCGTTGTAATGCGCGAGCGCCCGCGCAATGCGCTCGACCTGGGCACGGGCAGCGCAGTGCTGGCTATCGCCATTGCGCGCCTCGCCCGCATTCCGGTTCTGGCGACCGATATCGACCCGATCGCAACGCGGGTGGCAGCGGAGAATGCCGGCCTCAACCATGTGGGACGTTTCGTGAAGGCGGAAAACGCGCCGGGGTTTCATCACCCTTTGTTCGGCGCGCACAAGCCGTTCGACCTGATCGTCGCCAACATCCTGGCGCGGCCGCTGATGCGGCTGGCGCCCGAAATGGCCCGACATCTAACGCCGGGCGGCTCGATCATCCTGTCCGGCATTCTTGACCGACAGCGCGATGCCGTGCTCGCAGCCTATAACGGCCAGAGGTTCCGGCACGTACGCACGTTGCACAAGGAAGGATGGGTAACCATCCACCTCAAGCGCTGAGGCGCCTGGTCAGGTGCGTCGCATGAAGCGCCGTTCGGCTGATTAGAGATAAGCCGCGAAACCTGCGTTCTTTTCGAGGTTCTTGCGGTCATAGCCATATTGCTTCAGCGTGGCGTCGTCCATCGTGAGCAGGACGCCGTTCACATAACGAGTTGCTTGGCGCTGACGGGCGGTAACCAGGGCATCAAAAGCGTTCGCAAAAAAACCGGTCTTCTTGGCCATTGTCGTGTTCCTTTCAGGAAATCCAACTCTGCAATTCTCTAACAACTAGGTAAGTTACACTGACCTAATTGAGTAGTGACAGGATTGCATGACATCCCTCACCTTTTTGCATATGCGAAGGAAATGCTGCATCGCACCATCGGGACGTTGCAGCCATTTGCACGACGACGGAATCGGTTCAAACCGCGGTCGAAATGCTTTAACGTCCGCCCAACTTTGCGAGAGCAGCAGGCGCGTTTCATGTTCCAGACATTCGACTCCACCAACGATCCCTCAAAGGGACGCGACCGCGTCGCGAGGCTGCGGCAGTGGTTCGCATCGGAAGGATTGGACGGGTTTGTCGTGCCTCGCGCAGATGAGCATCAGGGCGAATACGTGCCCGCGCGCGCCGAACGCCTGAAATGGCTGACAGGCTTCTCCGGTTCGGCCGGCGTCGCCGTGGTGCTGGCCGAAAGTGCTGCGATATTCGTAGATGGACGCTATACGTTGCAGGTGCGCGCACAGGTCGACCTCGACACGTTTGGCATCGAGAGCCTGATCGAAAACCCGCCGCCGGCATGGCTCGAGAAAAATCTGACGGCCAACGCGCGTTTGGGCTTCGATCCGTGGCTGCATACGATTGCCGAAGCCAAGGCATTGAAAGCCGTCGCCGAGAAGGCCGGCGCCGTCTTGGTGCCAGTCGAACGCAATGCGGTGGACGCCATATGGAACGACCAGCCCGAAGCGCCCAAGGCGGCAGTTGAAATCCATCCCATCCAGTTCGCAGGCGAATTGGCAAAGGACAAGCTGGCGAGACTTGCCGCAACACTCTCCAAGCAGGGCGCAAGCCACGCGGTGCTGACCGATCCCTCTTCCATCGCCTGGGCCTTCAACATTCGTGGCAATGACGTGCCCCACACGCCGCTGGCGCTCGGCTTTGCCATTCTGGCTGCCGATGGCAAACACCAGCTGTTCATGAACGAAGCCAAGCTCGGCATCACCGAGCGCGCCTATCTGACCCAACTCGCCGACATCAGCCAACCCGACGCGTTGGAGGACACGCTTTCGACGCTTGCCCAAAACGGCGCGACCATCGCGCTCGACCCGGCGCTGGCAGCGGAAAAGTTGCGTCTGGTCATCGAAAGCAGCGGCGGCGCCGTGGTCCTCGCCAGTGATCCGGCCCGGCTGCCGCGCGCCACCAAGAACCGCGCCGAGATCGAAGGCACCCGTGCCGCCCACCGCCGCGACGGTGCCGCGGTGGCCAGACTGCTGTGCTGGCTTGACCGGCAGGAACCCGGCACCGTCGACGAGATCGCCGTGGTGACCAAGCTGGAGGAGGTACGCAAGCAGGCGGGTGAGGATACCCAGATGCCGCTGCGCGACGTGTCGTTCGATACCATCTCCGGCGCCGGCCCGAACGGGGCGATCATCCACTATCACGTCTCGCGCGCCACCAGCCGAACATTGTCGGGCGGCGAGCTGTTCCTGCTCGATTCGGGCGCACAATTTCAGGATGGCACCACGGACATCACCCGCACCATTGCCATCGGCACGCCCAGCGAGGAAATGCGCGAGCGCTTCACCCTGGTGCTGAAAGGCATGATGGGCCTGTCCATGCTGCGGTTTCCCGCCGGCATACGCGGCCGGGACATCGATGCGGTCGCCCGAATTGCGCTCTGGAAACACGGCTTGGACTATGCCCATGGCACCGGCCATGGGGTCGGTTCCTACCTCGCCGTCCATGAAGGACCGCAGCGCATCGCCAAGACCGGCACAGAGAAGCTGCTCGAGGGCATGATCGTCTCAAACGAGCCCGGCTACTATAAGGAAGGCGAGTACGGCATCCGGCTGGAGAACCTGATCCTCGTGACACCAGCCGAAAAGATCGCAGACGGCGCCATCGCCATGCACGGCTTCGAGACGCTGACGCTTGCTCCGTTCGACCAACGCCTGCTGCGTACCGATCTGTTGACGCGCGAGGAGTTGGACTGGCTGAACGCCTATCACGCCCGCGTCTTGCGCGAGATCGGGCCGATGGTGGATGGCGAAACGTTGTCTTGGCTGGAAAAGGCGACTGCGCCCGTTGTTTAACTCATGACCTGCCGGAGCAGGATCAGCGTGACGGCGCCGGCCAGGAACATCGGCATCAGCCCCAAACGCAAGGCAACCAGCGCCGCCACCAGAAGCGCTGTGAATTCGGCAGGCCCGGCGGTCAATGCTGCGGGCGCCACGAGCGTGGTAAGAACCGCCGCGGGCACGGCGTCGAGGCCGGCCTGCACGCGCGGATGGATCCGTGGGAAGCGTGACAGCACCAGATGCCCACCGATGCGGGTCAGGTAGGTCGCAACGGCCGCTGCGAGGATGATCCAGACATTGACGCTCATGGCGTTTCGTCTTTCGCCTCTTGGAGCGGCAGTGCTGCCGCGAGCACGATGCCGGCAAGCGCGCCGATCGACACATGCCATGGTGAGCCGACGAGCCTGTAGGCCAGCATCGACGCTGCCGCGCTGACCAGCACGATGGGTAGCCAGCGCGGACGCTTGCGAAACCCCATGACGAGGCCGAGAAAATAGATCGGCAAAAGAAAATCGATGCCGAGCGCCTGCTTGTTCGGAAGAAGGCTGCCAAAGATCGCCCCCAGCAGCGTCTCGATCTGCCAGCAGACATAGAGCATGGCGCCGACGCCGCTATACCAGGCGAAGGTGATGCGCTTGCCCTGCTCTGCCCGGCGCTCGGCTTCGGCATAAGGTGGATCGGCCAGCACGAAGAACGAAAGCGCCTGCTGCCACAGCGGCCAATGGGAAATCCGTCGTCCCAGCGATGCCGAATACAGAACATGCCGGAAATTGACGGCAAAAATCGACACCACGATCAGCCACGGCGCGACCTTCTGGCCGAAGAGTTCGAGCCCGACCATCTGGCTCGCTCCGGCAAAAACCGTAAGGCTCATCAGGCAGGTTTCGAATATCGAAAAGCCGTTCTCGATCGCAAGCGCACCGAACAGCAAGCCGAACGGCGCCGAAGCTACCGTTGCCGGAAGGCAGGTGCGCGCCCCCGCTATGAACTCGTCCAGATTGGTGGCTGACGACACACTCTTCTCCGATGCGGAGAGATCAGTAGGGGAGCGCACCTGCGCAGTCACGCCAATTTCATTGAGCCAAGGATCAACCGAATTGAGCATTTCGATCACGGCGCATCAGGTGCGCCCGATCCTTTCGAACCAGGCGTCCTCGTCGATGACTTCGATGCCGAGTTCGCTGGCAAGCTTGAGCTTGGAGCCCGCCCCCGGACCGGCGACGACGAGATCGGTTTTCTTGGACACCGAGCCCGCCACCTTCGCGCCCAGCTTTTCGGCCATGGCTTTGGCCTCGTCGCGCGACATCTTCTCCAGCGAGCCCGTGAACACCACCGTCTTGCCCGCGACAGGCGAATCGACAGCGCCGACCTTTTCCTCGTCCAGCGGCGTCACCTCCTCGAGCAGCGCTATGAGTGCTTCCAGGTTGTGGCCTTCGCGGAAGAACTCGACAACGGCCTCGGCGACGATAGCCCCGATGCCGTTGACCCCGTTGAGTTCCTGCCATTCGGCGTTGCCTTTGTCGCCCTTGCCTTCGGGTATCTGAGCGTTGCTCGCGACACGCTGCAGCTCGGCGAAGCTGGTGAAATGCCGCGCCAGGCGCTTGGCGTTGGTTTCCCCGACATGGCGAATGCCGAGCCCAAACAGGAAGCGCGAGAACTCGACCTTACGGCGCTCGTCGATGGCGGCAAACAGCTTGCGCACCGACACCGCGCCGAAACCGTCAATGTTGTCGAGCTTGGTCAACGATTGTTCCTGACGCGCTTTCAGCGTGAAGATGTCGGCCGGCGTCCGGATGCGCAGCGCCGGGTCCTCGGCGTTGAAGAAGAACTCGATCTGCTTTTCGCCAAGCCCTTCTATGTCCAGCGCATTGCGCGAAACGAAATGCCTCAGCCGCTCGACCGCCTGCGCCGGGCAGATCAGCCCGCCCGTGCAGCGCCGCACGACCTCCCCCTCCTCGCGCACGGCATGGCTGCCGCAGGCCGGACAGGTGGTCGGAAAACGATAGGGCTGGGCGTCGGCCGGACGCTTTTCCAGAATGACGTCGAGGATCTGCGGAATGACGTCGCCGGCGCGCTGCACCACCACCGTGTCACCGACGCGGATGTCGCGGCCCTCGCGGATCGGCTGGCCGCTGTTGCCGATGCCCTTGATGTAGTCCTCATTGTGCAGTGTCGCATTGGTTACCACCACACCGCCTACAGTCACCGGGACAAGCCGCGCCACCGGCGTCAGCGATCCGGTCCGGCCGACCTGGATGTCGATACCGGTCAGCACCGTCATTGCTTTTTCGGCGGCGAATTTATGTGCAATCGCCCAGCGCGGCGAGCGCGACACGAAACCGAGGCGCTCCTGCAGGTCGAGCCGGTCGACCTTGTAGACCACGCCATCGATGTCGTAGCCGAGGCCGGCACGGTTCTCCTCGATGGTGTGATACTGGCTCAGCAGTCCCTCGACATCGTCGAACCGCTTCATCAAAGGGTTGGTCTTGAACCCATAGCGTTCGAAAGCCTCGACCATGCCCATCTGGGTATCGGCGGGCAGCTCGCTCACCTCGCCCCAGGCATAGGCGAAAAACCGCAGCGGCCGGCTAGCGGTGATGGCCGTATCCAACTGGCGCAGGGAGCCCGCGGCGGCATTGCGGGGATTGGCGAAGATTTGCTTGCCGGCCTCGCCATTGCGCCGATTGAGCTCGGCGAAATCGGCATGGCTCATATAGACCTCGCCGCGCACGTCGATGATGTCGGGATAATCGCCCGAGAGCACGTTGGGAATGTCGGCGATGGTGCGGGCGTTGGCGGTGACGTTCTCGCCCGTCGTGCCGTCGCCGCGAGTCGCCGCCGAAACCAGCCTGCCCTGCTCGTAGCGCAGCGACAGCGACAAGCCGTCTATCTTGGGTTCGGCAGTGATTGGCAGTGGGGCGTCTGCCGCCAGCCGCAGGAAGCGGCGGATGCGGGCGACAAATTCCACCACGTCCTCGTCGGCGAACGCATTGTCCAGCGACAGCATCGGGATGGAATGCGTGACCTTGCCGAATTTCTCCGAAACAGTGGCGCCGACCTTTCGCGAAGGCGAGTCCTCACGCACCAAACCCGGAAACCGCTGCTCGATGGCGAGGTTGCGGCGGCGCAGCGCATCATATTCAGCGTCGTCGACGGTCGGCGCATCTTCGTTGTAGTAGCGCTCGTCATGCGCGGCGATTTCCCCGGCAAGACGCGCCAGCTCGGCTTCCGCTTCGCTTTCGGTGAGGCTGTCGACGGGCTTTTGGGTCATGACTGCGGGTCCGGCTTGTTTGGCCGGACCATAGCGCAAGCGGTAGAAAGCGCGGAAGCCAGATTCGGCAAATCTCTACGTCGGGCAGGCATTTACGCGCCGCTCCTGACTCAAGTTGCCAGCTTAGGAAGCCGTATTTTCCCGCAGCAGGCGCTCGGCGGCGGCGCGGGCTTCCTCGGTGATGGTGGCGCCGGCCAGCATGCGTGCAATCTCTTCCTGCCGGGCCGGTCGGTCCATCTCGGCAATGTCGGTGGCCACACGGTCGGAATTGCCGGACTTGGAGATCAGGTAATGGGTGTGGGCGCGTGCCGCGACCTGCGGCGCATGCGTGACGGACAGCACCTGCACGCTGCCGGCAAGACGCGCCAGCCGCTGCCCGATGGCATCTGCCACAGCGCCGCCAACGCCCGTATCGATCTCGTCGAAGACCAGTGTGGGTGCGGAGCCCCGATCGGCCAGCGCCACCTTGAGCGCCAGCAGGAAGCGCGACAGCTCGCCGCCGGAAGCAACCTTCATCATCGGGCCGGCGCGGGTGCCGGGATTGGTGCGCACCCAGAATTCGACCTGGTCGATGCCCTCCTCAAGCCTGTTGTCGGCCTCGGTGGCAAGTTCGACAATGAAGTCGGCACGCTCCAGCTTCAACGCCGGCAATTCCGACATCACGGCCTTGCGCAAGGCGATGGCCGCCGTTTGACGCAGTTCCGATAGATGCGCGGCAAGCCTGTCATAGGCATCGCGCAGCGTGGCTGCCTGCTTTTCCAGAATGCCCAGCTTCTCCTCGCCGGCATCGAGATCGGCCAGATCGGCCGACATCGTGTCGCGCAACTGGGCGAGGTCATCGACCTGGACGCTGTGCTTGCGCGAGGCTGCGCGCAGCGCAAACAGTCGCTCCTCGGCCTTTTCCAGCTTCTGCGGATCGTACTCGCTCGCCCGCATGGCCGCCTCGACCCCGGACTGGGCGGCATCGAGCGAAATCAAAGCTTCGTCGAGCGACTTCACCACCTCGTCGAGCAGGCCCGGCGCTTCGGCTGATTTACGCTGCAGGCGGCGGAGCAGGCTGGCAATCTGCGGCAGCGGCGATGACGGGCCGGAGAGTACATCCTGCGCATCCTGGATTTCCGAGGCGATCTTCTCCACCCGCATCATCGAGGCGCGGATTTCGGCCAGTTCGGATTCCTCGCCCGGCTGGGGATCGAGCTTGATCAGTTCGGCCACCGCGGCACGCAGATAATCCGCCTCGCGTGCCGCAGCCTCGACGCGCGCGCGATGCCGCGAAAGCTCTTGCTCGGCGGTACGCCATTGGCGCCATGCGGCGGCAACCGCCCTTGCCTCGCCGACATGCCCGCCGAAGGAATCCAGCAACTCACGATGCGCCGCGGCGTCGACCAGAGCGCGGTCATCGTGCTGGCCATGGATTTCCACCAGGGCGCGACCGATGTCGCGCATCAAAGTCACGCTCGACGGCTGGTCGTTGACGAAAACACGCGTACGGCCATCGGCAGTCTGCACACGGCGCAGGATGATATCGCCATCGTCTTCGATAGCATTGTCGGCGAGGATGCTGCGTGCGGGGTGGTTGCCGGGAACGTCGAACACCGCCGTCACCTGGCCTTGGTTGACGCCATGGCGGACAAGCGAGGCATCGCCGCGCGCGCCGAGCGCGAGCGACAAAGCGTCGAGAAGAATGGATTTTCCCGCACCAGTCTCGCCGGTGAGCACCGACAGCCCGGAAGCAAAATCGATATCCAGCCGCTCAATCAGGACGATATCGCGGATCGACAGTCGAGCTAACATTGCTGGCCGATCAGGCTCCCGAGAACATCTTTCCGGCTTTTGAAATCCACGAACCGGCATTTTCGCGCGGCTCGAGGCCGTTCGTCTGCAGCAGCTTGTAGGAGTCCTTGTACCACGGGCTGTCCGGATAATTGTGGCCCAGAACGGCGGCGGCCGTCTGCGCTTCGGACGTCAAGCCCATCGCATAATAGGCCTCGACCAGACGCGCCAAGGCTTCTTCGACATGGCGCGTGTTGGAATAGTTTTCGACCACATTGCGGAAGCGCTTGGTGGCGGCGATATATTCACGACGCTCGAGATAATAGCGGCCGATCTGCATTTCCTTGCCGGCGAGCTGGTCGCGGGCGAAGCGTATCTTGTCACGCGCATCGTCGACATATTCAGAGTCGGGCCAGCGCTCGATCAGCTCTTCCATCGCCTCGATGGTGCGGCGGGCTTCCTTTTGGTCCTGCGTCACGTCGCGGATCTGGCGGAAATAGCTGAGGCCGATGATGTACTGCGCATAGGCCGCGTCCTCGGAGGACGGATAGAGCGCAAGGTAACCCTTGGCGCCGGCAATCGCATCCTCATACGAGCCCTGGCGGTAATTGGCGAATGCGCCCATCACCTTGGCCTTGCGCGCCCATTCCGAATAGGGGTGCTGGCGGTCGAGCGCGTCGAACTTACGGCTCGCCTCTTTCAGGCGGCCGGCTTCCAGGTTGGCGAGGCCCTGATTGTAAAGAACGTCGGCGGGTTCGGTCGTCTCGACATAGGTCGAAAGATCGAGATCCTTCTCGGCCGACTGGCAACCTGCGAGCACCACCGGGGCAAGCAGCGAGACCGCCAATAGCGCCGTGCGCAAAGGATGCCTCGTCTCATCGGCTGATTTCAGAATCATTGCGGAATTCCGTCCCTTCGGCGTCGTTTAGCCCACCGGCCACACGCCATAGATCATAACTGGCCTTACCCGGCAACGCTATCGGCGCGCATTCGCGCATTTTTGTGGCGCGTTACCCGCGAGAAAAGCGACAACGCTTTTCCGCGCGGAGTGATGCATGAAAACAACAGATCTGAGGCGCAAACGAGGGATCAGAGCATCCACGGCGCATAGACGGCGGCATTGACCGCGATCATTTCAGCCGACCTGCCGCGCTCGCGACGGGTCGTCTCGACGATCTCGAAGGCCGAACGATCCGACAACAGCCGGCGAAGCGCTGCCGCGTTGAGGCGGTGTCCACCGCGATAGGAGCGGAAGCAACCGATGAAGCGCGCACCGGCAAGCGCCAGATCGCCCATCGCGTCCAGCGTCTTGTGACGCACGAACTCGTTGGGGAAGCGCAGGCCTTCCATGTTGATGACGCGGTTGTCGTCGCCGATCACCACCGAGTTCTCAAGCGACGAGCCGAGCGCGTAGCCGGCGGCCCACAGCCGCTCCACATCCTTCATGAAGCCGAAGGTGCGGGCGCGGGAAATCTCGTTGCGGAAGATGTCGTCGTTGATGTCCGAGGCGAAAGACTGCCGTCCGATGACCGGGCTTTCGAAATCGATCTCGACCTCGAAGCGGGTGCCGCCATAGGGACGAAACTCCGCCCAGGATGCACCGTTTTCGATGCGAACAGGCTTTAAGACACGGATATAACGGCGTTTTACGCTCTGCGTCTCGATGCCGGCCTGATCGATGGCCTCGACGAAATGCGAGGAACTGCCGTCCATGATCGGCACTTCGCCGCCATCGATCTCAATCACGAGGTTGTCGATTCCAAGCCCAAACAGCGCGCCCATGAGGTGCTCGACGGTGGCGACATGTTCGCCGGCCGGATCACCAAGCATCGTGCAAAGGTCGGTGGCGCCGACTTCGGAGACGAGCGCGCGCAGGTCGCGGCCTGCCGTCTGAAACACCACGCCCGTATCCGCATCTGCGGGAAGGAAGGTCAGAGACACCGGCTTGCCGCTGTGCACTCCAACACCAGACAGGGTGACGCGGGACTTCAGAGTTGTTTGATAGTCGTGCAAAATTATCCCCATGCGCCCATTCAGCCTAGGTCCGCTTCACCTAAGGAAGGAGCGCGGCTCTTTCTTGCATCGATCGGAGGGACCCCATCCCCATAAATCACCATCCAACCGAGCTTATAACGCGGCGAAGATAGTATTCCGGACTTGAGACTCCAAATCACGGTTTCTTACTCCATGTAACGACGCAACCACATTCCTATACATAGGCAAGCTATTGATTTTAATCTCTTTTAACCGAAAACAGGCGAACGTGGGTACGCTCGCCTGTTAATGATTGTTACAAGACGTTAACAATCAGTTCGCTTGGCGGCGAAGAAAGGCCGGAATCTCCAACTGATCTTCTTCATGAGTCGCACGCGGCTGCGGCGAGACACGGCCCTGGTCGTCCAGCTGACCGCGCCGCGGCGCATAGAGCTGGGCTTCCTGGCTCGGCGCACGGCGGGTTTCAGGTGCCGGCTGGCGCAACTTCGGCTCGCGCGGCGCCTGTGCTGCGGGCTGCAGACGGGCCGGTTCTTCCTCGCGCCGGGTCAAACCATTGGTCAAGCGCTTGAGCAGGCCCATCGGACCGCGCTCTTCATGATCGACCGGATGGCTCTTGGCTTCGACCTCTGCACGCACCACCGGCGGGAAGTCCTCGACGCGCGGCATGCGCGGCTGGACAGGCGCGGGAGCGGGCTGCTGCACGGCCTCGCGCAGCGGGGCCTGGGCAACGGGTGCGGGCTGCGGCTGTACATGCTGAACCGGAGCCTGGGCGACCGGAGCAGCCGGAGGCGCCTGGAACAGCTTGCTCTGCGGACGGAACTCGTCGGCATGCGGGGCTGCGGGGCGCGGCTGGGCATGGAAGGCATTCTGCTCAGCCATCTGCATGGCTTCTGCTACGGGGTCGGCGGCACGAATTTCTAACCGCGGCTGATCCAGCTGAACCTGCTGTGCAGGAGCCGGACGCGAATCAGCCGCCGGCCGAGGGGACGGCTTGATCGGCTGACGGATGGTGATCGGGGCTGCGGCGATTTCGGCAGCCGTCTTGTCGATGCCGGTCGCGACGACCGACACGCGAATGACGCCTTCCAGTTCCTCGTCGAAGGTCGCGCCCAGGATGATGTTGGCGTCCTGGTCGACTTCCTCGCGGATGCGGGTCGCGGCTTCGTCCACTTCGAACAGGGTCAGGTCGCGGCCGCCGGTGATGGAGATCAGCAGGCCTTTCGCACCCTTCATCGAGGTTTCGTCGAGCAACGGGTTGGCGATCGCAGCTTCCGCAGCGGCCATTGCGCGGCCCTCGCCCGAAGCTTCGCCGGTGCCCATCATCGCCTTGCCCATCTCGCGCATCACCGAACGGACGTCGGCGAAGTCGAGGTTGATCAAGCCTTCCTTGACCATCAGGTCGGTGATGCAGGCAACGCCCGAATACAGAACCTGGTCAGCCATGGCGAAAGCGTCGGCGAAGGTCGTCTTGTCGTTGGCGAGACGGAAGAGGTTCTGGTTGGGGATGACGATCAGGGTATCGACGCACTTCTGCAGTTCCTCGATACCCAGGTCGGCCGTCTTCATGCGGCGCTGGCCTTCGAAGTGGAACGGCTTGGTGACGACGCCAACCGTCAGAATGCCTTTTTCGCGGGCAGCGCGGGCAACAACGGGAGCAGCACCGGTTCCGGTGCCCCCGCCCATGCCGGCGGTGACGAAGCACATATGCGTGTTGGACAGATGATCGATGATCTCGTCGATGCACTCCTCGGCAGCGGCGCGACCGACTTCAGGCTGCGATCCGGCGCCGAGACCTTCCGTGACGTGGGCGCCCAGCTGGATCAGGCGTTCGGCCTTCGACATCGTCAAGGCCTGCGCATCGGTGTTGGCGACGACGAATTCGACGCCACGCAGACCGGCCGTGATCATGTTGTTGACGGCATTGCCGCCGCCGCCGCCGACGCCGAACACGGTGATCCGTGGCTTCAGCTCCGTAATATCGGGTTTTTGAAGATTTATCGTCATTGATGTCGTCCTTTTCGCCTTTCCCGCCGCTGCGCCGCCGCGGCTGCCACTGGGGCTGACCCCGTCATTACTCAAAAACTGTCTCTCAACCACTGGCCCATCCGCGAGAAGCGCCCTCCCGTCCCGGTCATCCGGAACGAGGAGGAGCCTTTCGCAAACCGGCTCTCGAAACTCGCGACTTGCGGATAGATCAAAAGACCTACCGACGTTGCGAAGGCTGGGCCTTTCGCCGCTTCCGGCAGCCCGGCCACACCGAGCGGACGACCGATCCGGACATTGCGTCCCAGGATGCGCCTTGCCGCTTCCGGCATACCGACCAGCTGGCTTGCACCACCCGTCAGAACCACCCGCTTGCCCACCGCGTTGCCGTAGCCGGACTTGTTGATTCGGTCGCGCATCGCTTCCAGCGTCTCTTCGACGCGGGCCCGGATGATGCGCATCATCACCGAGCGCGGCACCTGCACCGGCACTTCGCCGTCGTCGAGGCTGCCGATCGGCTGGATGGTCACCAGGTCGCGGTCGTCTGCACTGCCCGACAGCGCCGAACCATGCATCACCTTGAGACGCTCGGCGTCTTCGAGACGCATCGAAAGACCCTTGGCGAGGTCGAGCGTTACATGATTGCCGCCGATCGGCACCGAATCGGCGCGAACCAGCTTGCCCTCGGAGAAGATCGACATCGTCGTCGTACCGCCGCCCATGTCGATGCAGGCAGCACCCATTTCCAGCTCGTCGTCGACAAGCGCCGCAAGGCCGCTGGCATAAGGGGTCGCGATCAGTTGCTCGACCGACAGATGCGAGCGGTTGATGCAGAGCTCCAGATTGCGCAGGGGCGCCGCGTCGCCGGTCAGCACATGCATGTCAACGCCAAGCGTCTCGCCGACCATGCCGCGTGGATCGCGGATGCCGCGCTCGCCGTCGAGCGAAAAGCCGACAGGCAGGGAGTGAATGACTTCGCGCTCGGCCCGCAGCGCCTGCTTGGCGCCGGCTGCGAGCACGCGGGTGACGTCGTTCTCGTCGACCTCATGTCCGCCGAGATTGACGTTCGCGGTAAACGCCTGGCTCTTGAGACGCCCGGCGCTGAGATTGACCAGTAACGACTCGACCGTCAGGCCGGCCATGCGTTCGGCCGCATCGACCGCGAGGCGGATCGCCTGCTCGGCCTTGGCGAGATCGACGATGACGCCGGACTTCACACCTTGCGATTTCTGGTGGCCGATGCCGATGACCTGAACGTCGTGGGTACGTCCCTTGAGCAGCCGCGCACCTTCGCGTGGCTTCAGGCGCGCAATGATGCAGCAGACCTTGTTGGAGCCGATGTCCAGCACCGTCAACACGCCGGAACGGCGCGAGGGTCCTTCGTTTTTTCCGCCCAGCCAGCTCATATGCGCTTACCTGCATTGGTCTTGCCGCGCTGCTTCAGCTCCGCTTCGCGGCGCTCCATCGCTCCCGGCGTCAACTGGACGACCATCCTGTCGGCGATACGCATGTCGACGACAGCGATATCCTTGTCCAACAGTCCGTTTTCGCGCTGCTGCTGCAGCAGATCCGCCATTGCCGCTTCCTCGCCGAACTCCGGCAGCTTCACGGTGATGCCGTTTTCAAGCCGAATGTCCCAACGGCGTTCGCCGATGCGGACATATCCCTTCACCCGTGCGGCGAGTTCGGGATAGGCCGCCACGCGGTCGATGAAGCTGATGGCGCCTTCCGGCGCGCCGGCGCCCACGATCAGTGGAAGCGAGGCCTGCCGCCCGCCGTCGAACGGTGCGATGATGCGGCCGGAACGCTCGATGACATTGAGCTGACCCGCCGTCTGCCAGATTGCAAAGGCTTCACGCTCCACGATCTTCACTTCGATCGAATCGGGATAGGTCTTGCGGACGGTCGCGGTCTCCACCCAGGGCAGGCTCTGGATGCGCTCGCGCGCCTCGTCGGGATTGAAGCCGATCAGCGATGTCCATCCGTTCAGCTCGAGTCGGTCGAGCACATCGATCTCCGACGTCTCGCGATTGCCCGAAACCTGGATCTCATCGACTGCGAAACCGCTATGGGCGGTGATGGTTTGAACCACTTCCGGCATATGACCGCCGAGATAGGTGCCATAGGCCACCGCACCGCCGATATAGGCCGCCGACAGCATCGTTGCGGCATAACGGGGCGCGACGAAGTCCCCGCGCATCAGGCGGCCGGCATGGCGAACGTGCCGGCGCATGAAGCGCGGCAGCACGAGATAGCGGCGCAAACGGGAGCCGCCGAAAGGCAGCAGCGAATCGCCGCATCCCCGTCCCGATGTCCCAAATCTCAACGAAGACACGACGCGTCCTCCACCATCCAACTCAACAGACCGCCGAACGGATGACCGGCCTGCGCAGCGATTTCGGGCACCAGAGAGGTCGGCGTCATGCCGGGTTGAGTGTTGACCTCCAGCCAGACGACCTCCCCTTCTTCGGAGACGCGATCGTCATAGCGGAAGTCAGATCGGGAGACGCCCCGACAGCCGATCGCTTGGTGAGCCTTGAGTGCGAGTGTTTGTATTTTTTGGTAAATATTTGGTGAAAGTTTTGCCGGGCATTCGTGCTTTGAGCCGCCGGCAACATATTTCGAGTCGTAGTCATAGAAGGCGTGACCGGTCGGGATGATCTCGCAAACACCGAGCGCGACATCGCCCATAACGGCGCAGGTCAGCTCTCGGCCATGGATGTAGCGCTCGACCATCACGGTATCGCCATAACGCCACTCGGACGAACTGATGACCTGCGGCGGATGCGACTGATCCTCCTTCACGATGACCACGCCGAAGCTCGATCCCTCAGCCACTGGCTTCACCACATAGGGCGGCTTCATGGGGTGTTCGTTGCGAATCGAAAAGCGGGAGACGACCTTCGATTCAGCGACGGGGATACCCACCGCCCTGGCGATCGTTTTGGACCGCTCCTTGTTCATGGCAAGCGCTGAGGCTAGAACACCGGAATGCGTATAGGGAATGCCGAGATATTCGAGGATGCCCTGGATCGTCCCGTCTTCGCCGAATGGGCCATGCAAAGCGTTGAAAGCGACATCGGGACGAAGCTCAGCAAGCACAGCGCCGACGTCGCGGGTCACGTCCACGCGGGTCACGCGATACCCTTCGACCTCGAGCGCATCGGCGCACGCCTTGCCGGAAGACAGGGAAACCGGACGCTCGGACGAAAAGCCACCCATGAGCACGGCAACATGCTTGGACTTCATTTCCCCATTTTCCCCTCTCTACACGAACACCAAATTCTGAAGTGAGTCCGAGTCTTCCGGCAGGTTGCCCCTCCAGACGGAAGATACGCGTTACGCGTCGAAACGACTCAAATCAGGAAACGCTTTAGGCCAAAGAATCAGAGACTGGATTCAGAGGCAAGTCCTCAAGATTCCGATTGATTCACTTTGCCTTACACTTAGATGAGGAGGCCTTCGCGAAGCTTGCGCAAGGCCTTCAGGAAGCACTTTAGCCTCAGAGCAATTGCCCAAGGAATTCCTGCACTTCGCGTCCGGACTTGAATCGCCCTATTCGCTTGATTTCCCAATGCAGGCGAATTCCGGAAGCCTCAAGCACGCGAGCGCGCACCGTCTCTCCCAAAAATTCAAGGTCGAAGCCGGTGGCCGTTCCGGTGTTGATCATGAAGTTGCAGTGCATCGGTGACATCTGCGCGCCCCCGATCAGAAGCCCGCGACAGCCTGCTTTGTCGATTTCCTTCCAGGCGGACGTGCCTTCGGGGTTCTTGAAGGTCGAGCCGCCCGTCTTCTCGCGGATCGGTTGAACCGTCTCGCGGTGATGCTGGACGGCGACCATCGCCTCGCGGATTCGAGCCTTGTCTTCTGGGTATCCTTCAAAGACAGCCGAGGTGAAGATGAGATCGGCTGCGGCCGAGGAATGGCGGTAGGCGTAGCCCATCTCTTCATTCGACAGCACATGCAGGTTGCCCTGACGGTCGAGTGCGCGGACTTCGACCACCCGCTCGCGGGTTTCGACGCCGTTGGCGCCCGCATTCATGCGCAGGGCACCCCCGACGCCGCCCGGAATGCCATGATAGAAATGAAATCCGCCGATGCCGGCTTCGAGCGCGACGCCCGCCAAGCGTTTGTCGGGACAGGCAGCCCCCGCCCTGATCCGCGTTTCGGAAATCACCTCCGCCTCGCCGAAACCCTTCGCCGACAAGCGGACGACGAAGCCCGCAATGCCGCCTTCGCGCACCAGAAGGTTGGAACCGATGCCCACCACCACAACCGGCACATCCAGCGGCACAGCCTTCAGGAAAGCCGCGAGGTCATCCTCGTCGGCGGGCTGGTAGAGTACGTCGGCCAGACCGCCGGCTCTGAACCAGGTGATCTTCTCCATCTCGGCATTGGGCGTCATACGGCCGCGCAGACCCGAAAGCCTGTCGCCAAGCCTGGCGAGCAGCGCGTCGCCGGCTGTCATGATCCCGCTCCCGCGAGATCCTTCGGCAGGGCATAGGCCCATTGGGTTATGTTGCCGGCGCCGAGGAAGACGACAAAGTCGCCGGACTTGGCCAGCGAACGGACCAGCGGCGCAATCGCGTCCGGACCTTCGATATAGCGTGCATCGCGATGGCCGCCGGCGCGGATGCGCGAGGTCAAGGACTCCGACGTGATGCCCTCGATGGGATCTTCGCCCGCCGTGTAAACGGGCGCGAGGATCACCGTATCGGCATCGTTGAAGCAGGCCGAGAAATCGTCGAACAGGTCGCGCAGGCGGGTGAAGCGATGCGGCTGGGCAATGGCGATGACCCGACCCTTCGTAGCATCGCGGGCGGCGCGCAGCACCGCCTTGATCTCGACGGGGTGGTGGCCGTAGTCGTCGAACACCTCCACCCCATTCCAGGTTCCCGTATGGGTGAAGCGGCGCTTGACACCACCGAAGGACGACAAGCCGCGCTTGATCGCCTCCGGCGCGATGCCGAGCTCGAAGGCCACCGCGATAGCTGCCGTAGCGTTGGAGACGTTGTGTCGGCCTGGCATCGGCAGGCGCAGCTCGGAAATGACGGTCTCGCCTCCGGTCTTCCGGTTGCGGATGACCACGTCGAACAGCGAAGCGGCACCTTCCATGCGATGATTGGTGAAGCGAACATCGGCCTGCGCATTGTTGCCGTAGGTGATGACACGGCGGTCCTCGATACGGCTGACAAGAGCCTGTACTTCGGGATGGTCGGTGCACATCACGCCGAAGCCGTAGAAAGGCACGTTCTCGACGAATTGGCGGAACGCCTCGCGCACCCGGTCGAAATTGCCATAGTGGTCGAGATGCTCGGGATCGATATTGGTGACGACGGCAACGTCGGCCGGCAGCTTCAGGAAGGTGCCGTCGCTCTCGTCGGCCTCCACCACCATCCACTCGCCCTCGCCCATGCGGGCGTTGGTGCCATAGGCGTTGATGATGCCGCCATTGATGACGGTCGGGTCGAGAGCGCCGGCTTCGAGCAGGGTCGCGACCATCGAGGTCGTCGTGGTCTTGCCGTGCGTGCCCCCGATGGCGATGGCATTGCGGAAGCGCATCAGTTCCGCCAGCATCTCGGCGCGGCGAACGATGGGCAGCAGCTTCTCGCGCGCTGCCATGAGTTCAGGGTTCGACTTCTTGATCGCGGTGGAGACCACAACCACTTCGGCATCCCCGATGTTCTCGGCGCGATGGCCGACGAAACACTCGATGCCCTTGTCACGCAGGCGCTGAACATTGGCGCTCTCGGCCTGGTCCGATCCCTGGACCTTGTAGCCGAGATTGTGCAGCACTTCGGCAATGCCGCTCATGCCTATGCCGCCAATGCCGATGAAATGGACGAGACCGATGGTCTGCGGCATCTTCATGGGCGCATTCCTTCCTTGAATTCCGTTATCGTTTTGCCGGACGCAATAGCCTCGGTGAGGTCGGCGAGCAACTGTGTCGCGTTGGTTTGCGCGACGCCGCGTGCGGAGGCTGCCATCCTGGCAAGCCCATTAGGCTCGCCGATCAACGACATGATGTCGCCGGCCAAGCTGTCGGCATCAATGGTGGGTTGCCGCCTCAGCAACGCCGCGCCTGCATCGACCAGAAGCTGGGCGTTGTGACCCTGGTCGTCATCCAGGGCGTGCGGCAACGGCACGAGGATCGACGGGCGGCCTATGACGGAAAGTTCCAGCACCGTCGACGCCCCCGCCCGCGAGAGAACGAGATGGGCGTCGGCCATCTTGTTCGGCAGGTTGGAGAAGAAGGGCGCCACTTCGGCGGAAACACCTAGCTCGGTATAGCGCGCATTGACCCTCGTCTCGTCCTCAGCGCGCGCCTGCTGGGTGACGCGCAGACGTTTTTTCACAGCGTCGGGCAGCTTGGCGATTGCTTCGGGAACCATCTCCGAAAAGAAGCGCGCCCCCTGGCTGCCACCGAAAACGAGAAGCTTGATGGCGTCGTGCTCTTTAGGCGCTTCAAAAGCAGCGCCTTGCAGAGCCAGAACAGCCGGCCGGACCGGATTTCCGACCTGAACGATCTTGTCCGCATAGGTGCCGCTCGGCCTGAGAAACCCTCCCGCAATGGCCGAAACGCGCGCCGCAAGCGCCTTGTTGGCACGGCCCATCACGGCGTTCTGCTCGTGCACCATGGCGGGCACGCCGCGTCGCGTCGCGGCATAGAGCGGCGGCAGCGTCGGATAACCGCCGAATCCCACGACCACCACCGGCTTGATCCTGGCCAGCAAGGCGGTTGCCTGCCGCACGCCCTTCCAGATCGTCCAGAAGGATCGCATCAGCGCGATGGGATTCTTCGAGCCGAACGTCGCTGAAGCAATGGGATGGACGGCTTTTGCCGGGAAATGGCCGGCGAACCGGTTGGCGCGTGCGTCTGTAGCAAGATGCACCTCCCAGCCGCGAGCGGCCAGTTCATGGGCAAGTGCCTCGGCAGGAAAAAGATGGCCGCCGGTTCCTCCGGCGGACAGCAGAACGACCCCCTTGCTCATCTTATTCTGCCGGTACGCTGTGCGGAGGCACGCTGGCGCCGAGGCCCATCTGACGGCGCTTCTCCGGCTTTTTGCGGGTCAGCGACAACACCATGCCCATCGAGATGGCGATGGCGATGAGCGAGGAGCCGCCATAGGAGATGAAGGGCAGCGTCATGCCCTTGGCAGGCATCAGCTGAAGGTTCACACACATGTTGATGACCGACTGAAGGCCAAAGACCACGACCAGTCCGCCCACCGCATAGCGGGTGAAATCGTCATGCTCCTTCAGCGCGATGCTCAGGCCGCGCAGCACGATGAAGGCGAACAGAACCATGATGACGAAGCAGAGGAACAGCCCGAATTCCTCGCCCGCAACCGCGAAGACAAAGTCGGCATGGCTATCGGGAATGACGCGCTTGACCGTGCCCTCGCCCGGACCGACGCCGAACCAGCCGCCATTGATCAGCGCATCGCGACCCATGTCGACCTGAAACGTATCGCCCTCGCCCGTCAGGAAGCGGTCGATGCGGCCGCGGACGTGGTCGAACATCTCATAGGCGACGAAGCCGCCGCCGACGCCAAGGCCGCCCAACAGCGCAATCCAGAACCATGGCAATCCGGCCATGAAGAACATGATGCCCCAGGTGCCGAGAACCAGAATCGTCTGGCCCATGTCGGGCTGTGCGACCAGCAGCGTCACCACGACGATCAGCAGGCCGACGGCAAAGAAGTTGCCGGGAATATCCGGCTGACGCTTATGCTCAGCAAACAGCCATGCGCACATGACGACGAAGGCCGGTTTGAGAAATTCCGAGGGCTGGATCGACACGCCGGCGAAAGACAGCCAGCGTCGCGCGCCCTTGACCTCGACGCCCAGAAACAGCACGGCGACCATGCAAATCAGCATCGCGATCAGCATGAACAGCGCCAGACGGCGAATCTGGCGCGGCTTCAGGAACGACACCAAAAGCATCACGCCAAGTGCGGGAAGCGTGAAGATGATCTGACGGGTGGCGAAATGGAAGCTGTCGAGGCCGATGCGCTCGGCCACCGCCGGACTGGCGGCGAAGGACAGCACGATGCCGAGCCCCATCAGCGACAGGAATGCCGCGAGGAACCAACGGTCGACAGTCCGCCACCAGACGGCGACTGGACTGGTATCGAGACGGCTTGTCGCGGCCATTATCGTGTCCCTCCGATGGATTTCACCCCATCAATAGCAGCCACAGCTTGCCTGAAGGCTTCGCCGCGGATTTCGAAGTTCTTGAACTGGTCGAAACTGGCGCAGGCGGGTGACAGCAGAACCACCGCCTCGCCGGCTGGATCGGCAGCCGAATCGCGAGCCGCATGTTCGACAGCCGCAGCCAGCGTTCCGGAAATCTCGTAAGGTGCTGCCTCGCCCAGCGTTGCCGAAAAGGCGGGTGCCGCCTCACCGATCAGATAGGCACGGGCGATGCGCGGGAAGAAACCGCGCAGAGATTCGATGCCGCCTTCCTTTGGCAGGCCACCGGCGATCCAGTAGATTCGCGGGAAACTCGACAATGCCGGCGCAGCCGCATCCGCATTGGTGGCCTTGGAATCGTTGACGAAGAGCACGTGATCCTTGCGCCCGACCTGCTCCATGCGGTGGGCAAGGCCCGGGAAGCTTTCAAGCCCGGCGCGGATTTCGGGCAGCCGCAGTCCGGCCTTCAGGCAGGCGACGATGGCCGCGAGTGCGTTCTGCGCATTGTGCTGGCCGCGCAGGGAGCCGATGCCTTCGAGCGACGCGACTTCGGTATACCGGCCAGCCGACGCCTTCATCAGCCGGGTGCCATCCGCGAAATAACCATCGGTCAGCGGCAGGCGCTTGGAAATGCGCACGACATCTCGGCCCGCCCGCTCCAGACGGTCGGCAATCTGCGCGCAATAGGCATCGTCCACGCCGATGATCGCCGTATCGCTGCCGGCGACCAGACGCTCCTTGACGGCGGCGTAGTGCTGCATCGTGCCGTGGCGGTCGAGATGGTCCGGCGTCAGGTTGAGCAGGATGCCGGCTGTCGGATTGATCGAAGGCGCGAGGTCGATCTGGTAGGATGAGCATTCGACCACGTAATGCCGCTTCGAGGTCGGCGAATCCAGCGTCATCACCGCCCGGCCGATATTGCCGCCCATCTGGGTGTCGCGGCCCGCTGTCTTGAGGATGTGGGCGATCAGGGCCGTCGTCGTCGACTTGCCGTTGGTGCCGGTGATGGCAATGAAGGGTGAACCCGGCGCATGCGCGATCCGTTCGCGTGCGAACAGCTCGACATCGCCGATGATCTCGACGCCCGCGCCCCGCGCGAGTTCCACCGTCCAATGCGGCTTGGGGTGGGTCAGCGGCACGCCCGGCGACAGCACGAAAGAGGAAATGCCTGCCCAATCCGCGCTGCGCAGATCGCCGGTCATAATACCCTGCGCCTCGGCCTTGGCAACGCTTTCGGGATTGTCGTCCCACGCGATGACCGCAGCGCCACCCTGCAGCAGCGAAAGTGCTGTCGCAATGCCCGATCCGCCGAGGCCGAAAAGGGCGACCTTCTTGCCGGAGAATGTGGTGGCTGGGATCATCGTAGCCTCAGCGCAGCTTGAGGCTGGAAAGGCCGACGAGAGCCAGGATGACGGCGACGATCCAGAACCGGATCACCACCTGGCTTTCGGTCCAGCCGAGCTTTTCGAAATGGTGATGGATCGGCGCCATCAGGAACACGCGCTTGCCGGTCATTTTGAAGTAGCCGACCTGGATGATGACCGAGAGCGCCTCCATGACGAACAGGCCGCCGACGATTGCCAGCACGATCTCATGCTTGGTAGCCACCGCCACAGTGCCGATCAGGCCGCCCAGCGCCAGCGAGCCCGTGTCGCCCATGAAGATCGCGGCCGGCGGTGCGTTGAACCAGAGGAACCCGAGGCCGGCGCCGATGACCGCACCGAGCACCACGGCCAGTTCGCCGGTGCCGGGCACGAAATGGATCTGCAGATACTCGGCGAACACCGCGTTGCCCGAGAGATAGGCGATCATGCCGAAGGTGGCGGCCGCGATCATGATCGGAACGATGGCGAGCCCGTCGAGCCCGTCCGTCAGGTTCACCGCATTGCCGGCGCCAACGATGACGACACAGGCGAAGGGAATGAAGAACCAGCCGAGATTGATCACCAGATCCTTGATGAAGGGGAAGGTCAGCGAAGACGAGAAGTTGGTCTGGCCGGCCTGCATGATGAAGATAGCGGCAATACCGGCGATCAGGAACTCGATCCCCAGGCGCGCCTTGCCCGAAAAGCCCATATGCGACTGCTTGGTGACCTTGAGATAATCGTCATAAAAACCGATCGCGCCGAAGCCAACCGTGACGAGAAGCACGACCCAGACATAAATGCTGGTGATGTTCGCCCAGAGCAGCGAGGAACCGATGATGCCGCACAGGATCATCAGGCCGCCCATTGTCGGCGTACCGGCCTTCTTGAAGTGGGTCTGCGGTCCGTCGGCGCGGATCGGCTGGCCCTTGCCCTGTCTCACGCGAAGCGAGTTGATGATCGCCGGTCCGAAAATGAAGACGATCAGCGCTGAGGTGATCAGCGCGCCACCGGTACGGAAGGTGATGTAGCGGAAGACATTCAGTGCGGCGAACTGATCCGCGAACGCAACGAGAAAGGTTAGCATGCGATCGGTGTCCCCAGACTGTTCATGTACGGTCGGCCGCCCTGGAGCGCACCGGATATGATGTAACGAGCGTGTCGACCAATCGGGAGAACCCGATGCCGTTCGACGATTTGATCATGATGACGTCGCCCGGACGGACGGTTTCGAGCAGCACCGGCTGCAACTCGTCTACCGTCGGGCGATAGATCGAGAAAATCTTGTCCGGCAGGTTTTCGGACATGACCTTGATTTCAGGTCCCGCCATCATGACCATGTCGGTATTGGTCGAGCCGACATAGTCGCCGAGTGCGGAATGCAGCCGGCCGGAATGCTCGCCGAGTTCCAGCATGTCGCCAAGAACGGCGATGCGTCGGCCCTCGCCTGACACTGGCGTGGCGTCAAGCAGGTCGATGGCGGCTTTCATCGAAGCGGGGTTGGCGTTGTAGCTTTCGTCGATGACGGTGAACGGACCATCGGGATGATAGAGGATGTGACGCTGGCCGCGGCCGCGTTCGGCCGTCAGCCCCGACAAAGCAACCGCGACGGTGGGCACGTCCGCGCCCACGAGATGGGCGGCGCCGAGCACGGCAAGCGCGTTCTGTACGATGTGGCGCCCGGGTGCACCGATGCGGGCGGCGATTTCGCGACCGCCGATGCGGGCGACGATCATCGAATGATCGGCATACAGCTCTGCCTTCATCAGACGGAAGGTCGAGCGCGCGTTTTCGCCGAAGGTCGGCGCATTCTCCACGCCGGCATCCTTGGCCATGCGGTCGAGCAACTTCCAGCGCGTATCGTCGCGGTTCAGCAGCGCCGCGCCGCCTTTTTCGATACCTTCGAAAATCTCGGCCTTCGCCTTGGCGATCTCGTCGAGATTGTGGAAATGACCGAGATGGGCGGCGGCTATCAACGTGATGATCGCGACATGCGGCCGGACCATCTTCACCAGCGGCTGGATTTCGCCGGGATGGTTCATGCCGATCTCGAAGATTGCGTAGTCGCAATCTTGCGGCATGCGCGCCAGCGTCAGCGGCACGCCCCAATGGTTGTTAAACGACTTGTCCGACGCATGCACCTTGCCGACAGAGGACAGGGCAAACCGCAGCGCTTCCTTGGTGCTCGTCTTGCCGGCCGAGCCGGTGACGGCAATGATGCGCGCATCGGTGCGCGCACGCGCTGCGTTGCCCGTCTTCTCCAGCGCCGTCAGCACATCCTGCACCACGATCATCGGCGTGGTCAGACGCCCCATGGCCGGCAGCTTGCCTTCGGACACGACAAGCAGCGCGGCCCCCGCCTTGATGGCAGCCGTCGCATAGTCGTGCCCGTCCATCTTGTCGCCCTTGATGGCGAAAAAGGCCTCGCCCGGCTTGAGCGAGCGGCTGTCGATGGAAATGCCTGTGATGCCGTCCGGCATCTGTCCGAAGGGTCTGCCGCCGGTGGCTGCCACCAGGGCGTCGGAGGTCCACAAAAAGCTCATGCGCTCAACTCCTGCAGAGCGCGGCGCACCTCGGCATGATCCGAGAAGGGAAGCGTCTGGTCGCCGATGGTCTGGCCTTCCTCGTGGCCTTTGCCGGCAATGATCAAGGTATCGCCGCCCTGGAGCATCTTTACGGCTTCGGCGATTGCCTCGTGCCGGTCGCCGATCTCGGTCGCGCCGGGCGCAGCCGCAAGGATCGCCGAACGGATGGACTCCGGCACTTCCGAGCGAGGATTGTCGTCTGTCACCACAACCACATCGGCCAGCCGTGTTGCGATTTCGCCCATGATCGGTCGCTTGCCGCGGTCACGGTCGCCGCCGCAGCCGAAGACGACGATGACGCGTCCGGTGGTGAACGGCCGGACGGAAGTCAGTACGTTCTCCAGCGCATCGGGCTTGTGGGCATAGTCGACATAGACTGGCGCGCCCGCGGGCGTTGTACCGACCAGATCGAGCCGACCGGGAGCCCCCTTGAGTTTTTCGAGCGCGGTCAGTGCCTTTGCCGCCGGCGTACCTGTCGAAATCGCCAGGCCAGCGGCGACCAGTGCGTTGTAAATCTGGAAATCGCCGGCCAGCGGCAGGTCGATCTCGTGAATGATACCTTCGAACTCGATTTCCGCCCGCTGCCGGTGCCGCTCATGCTCGACGCGCTTGAGCCTGAGATAATCGCCGTGTCGTCCAACCGTCAGCACGTCGAGCCCAGCCGCCCTTGCGGCCTTTATCGTCGGCTCGGACCATGGATCGTCGGCGAAGACCACAGCGGGCGCGCCCTTTGGCAACAGCTCGCCGAACAGCCGCAGCTTGGCGCGATGATAGTCCTCGACCGTGGGATGGTAATCCATATGATCGCGACCGAGATTGGTGAAGCCGCCCGCAGCCAGGCGCACGCCGTCGAGGCGATGCTGGTCGAGGCCGTGGCTGGAGGCCTCCATCGAAGCGTGGGTAACGCCGGCATCGGCGAGTTCGGCCAGAAGCTGGTGCAGCGCGACGGGATCGGGCGTGGTCAGCGAGCCATAATCGTTGCGGCCCGGGGCGACGACGCCAGTGGTGCCGATGCTGGCGGCTGCGAAACCGGCTTGTTCCCATATCTGGCGCGTGAAAGCTGCGACTGAGGTCTTGCCGCTGGTGCCTGTCACCGCGACCATCGTTTCAGGCTGGCGGGCATAGAACCTGGCGGCGAGACGCGACAGCGCCTGACGCGGTTCGTCGACGGTAAAGACGGGGACTGCACCGGCAGAGATTTTCGCGTTGCGGTCGGCCACCACGGCGACAGCCCCGCGCGCAACCGCGTCGGCCACGTAAGCGGCCCCGTCGGCTTTGGTGCCGGGAATGGCGACAAAGACGAAACCGGGCGCGGCCTGCCTCGAATCCGAGGTGACCCCGCTCACCGCCTCGTTGTCGAGGGACGATCCCTCCATAGGCAGAATTCCGGCTAAATCTCTGAACTTCATGGATGTCCGTTCGTCGAGGGTTGGCGCGCCATCCCCGGCGCGCCTGAGAATCATTGATAGGATGCGAGCTTTGCTTCGGTTTCTTGGCTGAAATCAGGCTGCACGCCAAGCATGGGCGCTGCCCTGCGGATTATGTTGGACACGATCGGCGCCGCATTCATGCCGGCCGTCGCGGGAAGTCCAGGCTTCTCCGGCTTCGGTTCGTCGATGATGCTCAGCACGACATATTGAGGATCGTCCATCGGGAACGCCGCCAGGAAAGCGTTGAAGCGAACGTCGCTGGCGTAGCGGCCGTTGACAACCTTTTCCGCGGTTCCGGTCTTGCCGCCGACGCGGTAGCCCGGCACGGTAGCGCGCTTTCCGGAGCCGCCTGGCGCGGTGGCGTTCAGATTGTAGAGATAGCGCATGTCCATGCTGGTTTGCGGATTCAAGATCTGGCTGGAATGCGCGTCCGCATCGGCCTGGCTGCGCGGAAGGAAGGTCGGCTCGAACAGCTTGCCGCCATTCATCAGCGCCGCCGCACCCACTGCCGTCTGCAGCGGCGTGGTCGACATGCCGTGACCGAAGGCGATGGTGATCGAATGCACCTTCTTCCAGACGCGTGGCTCAGTCGGGCGTGCCACCTCGGGCAGCTCGGTCTTCATCCTGTCGAGCAGGCCGATGCGCTTGAGGAACTCGCGGTGGCCGTCGATGCCGACGACGTCGGCCTCGCGGGCGGAACCGATGTTCGACGAGTAGATGAACACCTCCGGCAGGGTCAGCACCCGGCCCTTGCCATGGAAGTCGCGGATCGTCTGGCGGCCGATGGTGATCGGCCGGCGGGCGTCGAAGGTGCTGTTCATGTTCACCTTGCCCGAATCGAGCGCCATCGCGGTGGTGAAGCTCTTGATCGTCGAACCCATTTCGTAGACGCCGGCGGACATCCGGTTCAGCCGATCCTTGTCCTGTGCATTGTAGGGGTTGTTCGGATCGAAGTCGGGCACCGACGCCATGGCAACGACCTCCCCGGTCTTGGCGTTGAGCACGACGGCGCCCGCGGCAATCGCATGGTATTTCTGCATCGCGTTGACGATTTCGTCGCGCACGATGTGTTGCACGCGCAGATCGACCGACAGCCGGACAGGCTGGAGGTCGGACGCAATGGCCAATCCCGAGGCCTGGAGATCGGCAAGGCCCTGATCGTCGATATATTTCTCGAGGCCGGAAATACCCTTGTTGTCGATATTGGTCAGGCCGACGATGTGCGACGTCGTCTCTCCAGCTGGATAGAAGCGCCGCTTTTCGGTGCGGAAGCCGATGCCAGGCAGGCCGAGCTGCATGATGTCGGCTTGCTGCCTTGGCGTCAGCTGGCGCTTGAGCCAGACGAAACCGGTGCCGCTCTTCAGCTTGTGATAGGTCTGCTCGACATCGAGATCGGTGAGCACAGTCGACAGCTTTTCAACCGCCTCGTCGGCATCGACGATGCGGCGCGGCTCGGCAAACAACGAAAAGGTCTTGATGTCGGTGGCCAGCACCTCGCCGTTGCGATCCACGATATCCGGACGCGAGGCGGTAACGCGCGATGCGGGTCCGCGTGATTCATCGGGGTTCTGCAATCCGTAGAAAACGAGGCGGCCGGCGATGGTGGCGTAAATGCCGAAGAACACCGCCATGGTCATCACCACGCGGGTCTTGGTCCGTCCTCCTGTCGACTTGCGTGCGCCGTTGATGACGATCGCCTCAGCGTCGTCGGACTTTGCCTTCTTCCACCGCTTCAAGCCGATCATCGTGCAATGCTCCCGGTGACGACCTTGTCCTTGGTCTGGCGACCGTTGCTGACCACCTTCTCGTCGCTGACTTCCGGCAGTTCGACGGGCTTTTCGGGTATGTCGCCGAAGCCGACGATCTGCTGCGGCTGTGTCACCTGCAGCTTGAGGTCTTCCTGAAAGGTTTCGGTCAGCTTTTGCAGGCGGGCCGGCTGTGTAAGCAGGCTCCAGTCCGCGTTGAGAAGGTCGATCGTGTCCTCCTCATAGCGAATTTGCGCCTGGATTTTACGGATGGTGTCGAGACGGTTTTCCGCCTCGTGCTTGGTCTTGTAGGTAAAGGCTGCCGCCGAGACCATAACCGCAATCAATACTATGTCGGTCGTGCGAAACACGTCTCACCTCTCTCCCGCTGAAAGGATCTCGGGAAGCCTTGGAAATCCGAACAAGGAAAAATCCGCCGCCCGTGCCGGAGCATCGGTGCGGACCGCCGCGCGCAGCTTGGCCGAGCGGGCGCGTGGGTTGATAGCCGTTTCCGCTTCGCTCGGCTCGACCGCACCGCCATCCCTATCGAAGGTAATGTCCTTCGAGCGAACCTGCGGAAGATGGCGGGAGCCCGCCGGATTGGTCGAACGGTCGGCGATGAAGCGCTTGACGATGCGATCCTCGAGCGAATGGAACGTGACCACCACCAGCCTGCCGCCGGGCTTCAAGACCTGCTCCGCCGCAAACAGCGCGTGCGCGAGCTGGCCGAGTTCGTCGTTGACGAAGATGCGCAGCGCCTGAAACACACGCGTCGCCGGATGGATGCGGTCCTTGGGGTTGCGGCCGACATGCGTTTCGATGGCGTCGGCAAGCTCCAGCGTGCGCTCGAACGGACGCTTCTCGCGCCGCTTCTCGATCATGCGAGCGATGCGGCCGGCATGGCGTTCCTCGCCCAGAAGGCCGAAGATGCGTGTCAGATCGGTGGATTTGAACGTGTTGACGACATCGGCGGCGCTCGGCCCGGTCTGCGCCATGCGCATGTCGAGCGGACCGTCGAAACGAAAGGAAAAACCGCGCTCCGCCTGGTCGATCTGCATGGACGAGACGCCGATGTCGAGCACGACGCCGTCGACCTCCGAGACATGGCTTGCCAGGTCGGAAAAGGCTGCATGAACCAGCTTGAGGCGCCCGTTCGACGCAGCTTCCATATCCCGGCCCGCGGCAATCGCATCGGGGTCGCGGTCGAAACCGACCACCGATGCGCCGGCTGCCAAAATGGACCTGGTATAGCCGCCTGCGCCGAAGGTGCCGTCGACGATGGTCTCGCCCTCGGAAGGCCGCAGCGCTTCAAGAACTTCGCCAAGGAGAACCGGAATGTGGCGGGTTTCGTCGCCAACGACGACTGGTCGGTCGCTGTCGCCAGCCATCATTCCGGTACCTCCCCAGGCTTCGTCCCCTGCCGAAGCTTCAACAGCCGCGCGCGCACCGCAGCGCCATGGGCGCGCAGACGTTCCGGCTCCCACATCTGAAAGAAATGCCCACGGCCCACGAACGCCACTTCCGTCGTGATGCCGGTGTGCTCCCGCAAAAAATCGGTCATGGTGATTCGGCCATCCTGATCGACTTTCAGGAAGCTGCCGTCGCCATGGCAAAAGAAGGAGATTTCGTCCGCAAGCCCCAGAAGCGGATCCTCCTGCGCGATGCGCTGCTCGTAGCGGTCGAGAAGATCCGGTCCGCCGACATCCAGCGCCGGCACTTCCAGCGCCCGCAGCGCGTACAGTTCCGAATAGCCGCGCTTCTGAACCACCGTCCTGAAATGCGCAGGCACGGAAACGCGCCCCTTGGCGTCGATCCTGTTGACTGCGTTTGACAGAAACCGGTCCATCGATCCTTTCGGTTGCCCCCGCACCCCGGAATTCGTTCAAGGCCATGCCCTCGGAGCACGGCCCAATCGCTGGCCCACGCGCTTCGCCAAGTGCGCGAACGGCCCGCGCCACAGTCGAAACGACTGCGGGTTTGGCGAACGCTTCACCCTGTACTGGAACGAAGTGCTGATGGTCCGAATGGGATATCATGGGCCAATATGGGCGTCAACGGGAACGGGGTGGATCGGACGACACCATCCGGGCCAGTCGGCCTTTTCACGGCATCCCGGTTTTTATCCTCCATTAAGGTTTACGAACGGTTAGCGACAACGGTCGAATACCGATCGGGCTTAACGTTGGTGAAGCGGCGCACGAGGTTGATTCATCGCCTGAAGCGCTTGAATCAAAAAACCCGCATAAAATCTTAAGTCCTTGGCTGAAAAGGAGAAAATTGCCAGCCGGCCTATAAGCCGGGTTCTGTATGGCCTCGCCGCCTTGCAGCGGCGAAACGTGGCGACCATTCATCTTGGACGCATGTTGCCATACGCCTCGTGCAACCTACCCGGGCGACAGGCTGGAAACAGCCCTGAGAGTTTCCCCTCGCGTCGCCCCTATTCGGTTTTGCTCCCGGTGGGGTTTACCGTGCCGCTCCTGTTGCCAGTCGCGCGGTGGGCTCTTACCCCACCCTTTCACCCTTGCCCCGGCATGCCGAGGCGGTTTGCTTTCTGTGGCACTTTCCCTGGGGTCGCCCCCGCCGGCCATTAACCGGCACCGTATTTCCATGGAGCCCGGACTTTCCTCATCCGCAGCCTTTCGACTTTGCGGATGCGGCCGCCCGGCCGGCTGGCATCGCGTATAAAGGGTGTCGCGTCGCAAAACGCAAACGAAAACACTTGCCGTAAGACGTTTTCGCTCAGGCCCCGGCCAGTTGCACCTTTACCTTGCCGCAATAGGAAGACGACACCGGGTTCATCCGCTTGGCGGCATGGCCGGCATTGTATTTGAGGATGGTGCCACAGGTCTCTCCACCGCTCAGCCTATGCGCTTCGGCGAGGTACTTCATGCCGAACTTGATGTTGGTCTCGGGATCGTAGAGCCCCTTCGTAGAACCGCTGTAGCCCATCATGCGGGCAGTCGCCGGCTTGATCTGCATCAGCCCGACCTCGCCGGCGCTGCCGCGCGCGTTGGGACGGTAGTTGCTTTCGATCTTGACCACCGCATGCGCCAGGGAAAGCGGAACGCCGTAGCTGGACGCATAGCGCTCGATGATCACGGCGTAAGGCACCTTGGAGGCTTTGCCCACGCTCTTGGCGGCACCCGACGCATCGGCTCCCGTCTTGCTTCCGATGGAGCCCGTCTTGGTGATATCGAGAACCTTCTTCTCACGGCTTCCGCAGCCGAAAAGATAGGGACAGTCAGCATCTTCCTCGACTTTCGCTGTCGTGCTGACGCGCTCGATTTGTGCTGTGGTCTTGGAAGCTGCCGGCTTGGCGGAGTCGGCATAGGCAGCAGAAGAAAAGGCGGCAGCAACAAACGCCACCGGCAAAACAAAAAGATTTTTCATATTGTCCTTGTTGTCCTAAGCGTTGCCTGAAAGACAAGAACAACGCCTTGTGATTATCGACAGGACAACTCCCACCAGATTGTCCAGCACTTGCGGGATAAGGCTTTTAAGATTGATTGAGCGCCAAAGATGACCTTGCCAATCACTTTCCATTTCATTTTGTAATCTTATTGGCTACAGAATTCGACTGAAAGGCACCCGATTGAGAAGACGACGCAAGGTCATCAAAGTCGATCTATCGGCGACGCCGTCGATGAGACGCGGCCTAAAGTGGCGCTGAAAAGCCTGCACGACGATGCCGGTCCGTTCATCGAAAACGCCCGTGATTTCAAGTCCATATCCATAGAGCGCGAGCATCGACTGCAACTCCTCGACCGCGGCTCCCTCGTCGCCCTCGCGCAGCACGGTTCCCTTGCCGCGTGGCGACGGCCGCAGCCAAACCCCAAGGCCTTGATCCGCTAGAATCCGCCACGGAAATTTTTCGCCGGGATCGACTTTTCGGCCCGGGGCGATATCCGAATGCGCCAAAATGCGCTCCTCCCCGATGGCATGCCGCGCCACAATTCCTTTGCACAGGGCAATGACGGCCTCGATCTGACGCTTCGGGAATGCCGGATAGCCGAAGGCATGGCCGGGATTGACGATCTCGATGCCGACCGAACTGGAATTGATGTCCGTATGGCCGCGCCAGGAACTCTTGCCGGCGTGCCAGGCGCGGTCGCTCTCGCGCACCATCTGGACGATGCGGCCGTCCTCATGGACGATATAATGGCTGGAAACTTCACTGGCCGGATTGCACAGCCACGCTTCCGCGCCATCTCCGCTTTCCATGCCGGTATAGTGCAGCACGATCATATCCGGACGGAAAGGCCCCCTGCGCGGTCCGAAATTGGGCGATACCCTCACCTCGGCTCCCACATGATCGGGCACAAAGCCGGTCATGCAGGCTTGAGCCCGCGCTCGATCATCTCATAGGCGGCGTTGATCGCGGCAATGCGGGTCGTCGCGATGCGGATGAATTCTTCCGGAAGACCGCGCGCGATGAGTTTGTCGGGGTGGTTGTTGGCCACCAGCTTTCGATACTGCTTCTTCACATCCGCGAAGGGCTGTCCGCGTTCGATACCCAGCACGCGCCATGGGTCGGCCTGCCCCAGGTCGATATGCCGTGCGAGGATGGTTTCGTAATGCGCCTCGCTGATCTTGAACACGGTTGCGACCTCGCGAAGGAAGGTGCCTTCCAACTCGTGCATCGCGCCGTCAGCTTTTGCGATATGGAACAGCCCGTCGAGGATATCCTCAAGCACCGGGCAATTTTCCTTGCCCGAGCCGCACAATCTGGCCATGCGCGCGGCGTAAATCTCAAAGCCGGCGACATCCTGCTTGGCGATATCGTAAAGCCGCGCGACATTGCGCTGTTCCCGCGCCGGAACCTCGAAGATTTCATGGAAAGCGCGGATCTCGTCCTGGGTGACGACGCCGTCCGCCTTCGCCATCTTTGCCGACAGCGCGATCATCGCCACCGAAAAAGCCACGCGCCTGCGAAGATCGGCATTAGCGGCAAATCGCGAACGCACGGCGTCCACCACGTCCGCCATACCGGCGGAAGCGGCATTGGAAATGTAGGCGATGAACTCGCTGATACTGTTCCAGATCGACATTTCGGTTTCTTAGTGCCTGACGAAGAAGGAGAAAACCCGGATGAACAAATAAATACCATCGCCAGCTTTCCGCGACCGAGGCGGCTGGTCCAAGCGATTCATCAATACATGCTGGACGCGACAAGATACGGCTCGAAAATGGAGCAGAAATTCGGCGGCAAGCCCCTCTCGACATCGCGCCAGAGCGTTGGAATGGCGCTGGGACTGCTCGGCGTCACCATTTTCGGCGGAACATTGCCGGCGACGCGCGTGGCACTCGGAGCGTTCAGCCCCTGGTTCATCGTCTTCGGCCGGGCCGCGATGGCCAGCATCGCAGCAGGTTTGCTTCTCGCGCTTTTGCGGAAATCGTTTCCGCGCGCGCATCTCGGCAATCTTCTCCTCGCCGGAGCCTTGCTGGTCTTCGGCTTCCCGATCTTCTCCACCATTGCGCTTCAGACCGTCCCGGCGTCGCATGGCGGCGTGGTTCTTGCGATCCTCCCGCTTCTGACCAGTATTTTCGCCACGCTTATCGCGGGCGAGAGGCCCTCACCGCTGTTCTGGGTGTGCGGCGTGGTTGGAGCCGCGCTGGTTATCGGCTTCGCGCTCAATGAAAATGGAATGCATCTGACCGGCGGAGATGTCTGGTTGTTTGGCGCCGCGGTTTCCGCAAGCCTCGGCTACGTCATTTCCGGCAAGGTGTCGCGGCATATGTCGGGTTGGGAAGTGATCTGCTGGTGCCTCGTTTTAACCGCACCGATCTCGCTACCCGCCGCGTACCTGAGCTGGCATCCCGCATTCCTGCAAGCGAGCGCCGTTCAGGCGAGCGCTTTTCTCTATTTGTCTTTCGGGTCGATGTTCCTGGGCTTTTTCGCATGGAATGTCGGGCTTGCGATGGGCGGCATGGCGCGGGTCAGCCAGGTGCAATTGATTCAGGCCTTTGTGACGATCGGCTTAGCGGCCCTTTTTCTCGGTGAGCCGATCACTCCGGCGACCGTCATCTTTGCCATCGCCGTCGTAGGTGTTGTTATGTTGGGTCGACGCACCCGAGTGACGGTACGGACCTCGCATTCATAGTTCAAACGCAAAGAAACCCGGCTGGTAGGCCGGGCTTCTTATCTCACCGCTGACGCGATTACTGTGCGGGAGCCGCCGGAGGCGTTGCAGGTGCCGGGGCGGGATCGGCGGGCGGCGCTGCATCAGTTGCAGGCGGCGTTGCCGGTGTCTCGGTCGCGGGCGGGTTCACGCTCTGCGTCGTGGTGTTGTCGGTGCTGTCGCTGCAAGCGGCAATACCAAACAAAGCGACGGCCGAAACGGAAGCAAGAATAAGTTTCCTCATCACATCTCTCCTTCTACAAAATCCACTAAGCCACCTCGTAAGGCGGTCGGAGAGTAAATGCCCTGATGGAAAATATGTTTCGTCACATAGGCTATACCTGCGTAACATTTCGTCATCGGGGAGCGAGGAATTATTTCATCGCTTTTGCCAGAGCTCCAAATAAAGCTTGTGGCTTGTAACCAAGTCTTGAGGGTGTAAGGCCCAGGCGAACCACAACGAGACGCGCGGACGGCGCTATCGCAATCGACTGCCCGTCATGCCCAAGCAGCCAGTAGGTATCCGTCGGCAAATCGAAACCGTTGTCGCTGGTATTGCCTCGCCGGGTCGCCTCGCCCGGCCCCGAAAGACTGAGTTGGCCGTAGCCATATGTGCCTTGCGACGCGGGCGCTGGCTGCCGCATCCATTCGACGAAACCGGGCGGCAGGATCTGCTGGCCGCTCCAGGATCCGTCCTGCAGGAGAAGCTGGCCGAACCGTGCCCAGTCTCGCGCGGTCGCATAGAGATAGGACGAACCGACATAGGTTCCGGAAGCGTCCGGCTCCATCACCGCGCTTGCCATGCCGATCGGATCGAACAGGGTCTTGCGCGGCCAGTCGACTGCCGCCTGCCGCTCGCCAACCGCCTCTTGCCAGAGCCGCGACAGGAGGAGTGTCGTGCCGCTGGAATAGGAAAACACCTCTCCAACCCCGCCCGCGAGCGGTTTGGATGCGGCAAAACCTGCCATATCAGGTTCGAGATAGAGCATGCGGGTCACGTCGGTGACGTCGCCATAGTCCTCGTTGAATTCGAGCCCGCTCGACATTCCCATCAGATCGGAGACTTTGATCGTGCTTCTGGCGTCGCCTTGCCATTCCTGAAAAAGCCCACTGCGGCTTACATTCATGCGGCCTGCATCAACGAGCGTGCCGATGATGGCGGCGGTGACGGTCTTGGTCATCGACCAGCCCAGCAGCGGCGTGTCGACGCCGAACCCTTCGGCATAGCGCTCGCCGACGATCCGGCCGTCATGGACCACGACGATGGCCCGCATCCCCGGTCCCGCCATCGCCTCGTCGTCCAGCAGTGCGCGGACGGCGGGATCGTTGGCAGTGTCGACGCGGCTGCCCTGCGGCCACGTCGCATCGGAAACCGCCGGAGGTTTTGCCGGACCCGGCTGAGCTGCAGCAAGCCTGTCCATGTTGCCTTCCGGAACGGTCGTACACCCCAGGCCCTCGCGGTAAACGGCCACGCCCTTGCCGAACAGACCAAGCAGCGCCGCCGTCACGATCCTTGCGTCGTGGTCGACCTGGACGGACATCAGCCGCAGGACCGGGTGCCCCGGCGCCTGCACGTCGACGCGCAACACCTCTTCCGCATCGCGGCCGGCAAGAAACACGTTGGAGCAGACGATCTTTGCCGAATAGCCCGCTGCGATTTTGATGGTCGCCGGCGGCGCCATAGCCAGCCATATCCCCGCAGCCACGATGAGCAGCAGGACGGACAGCAGCAAAGCCTTGAGGAATTTTCGCAATTTACGCCCTCGCTCACGCAAAGTTTATACTGTGTCGCGTGCGATCAACCGAAAATCAACCATGTTGGACGATCAGTGAACCAGGCAATGGATATGTCACGCGGAAGTCGCGGACCGCCGATGCCTGGAAATTTCTACGGCCTTTCCGAACATACGGGATAGGCGCGGGGTGGGGGAAGAAGATGCGTCGCCTATTGGCTGTTTTGTTGCTGACCGCCTTGAGCGCATGCACGACTGTGGACGATATGGGCCTTGCGCCTGGCGGCACCTCCGCCGGCAGCGGCACGGCCGCAAAGGTCATGGTCCGCAAGCCGCGCTTCAGCGACAGCGACCCGCATACATGGGATAGCGGCGCGCCCTGGCACTATGACGTGCACGGCACCGATGTGTCCAAATACCAGCGGTCCGTCGATTGGGAAAAAGCCCGCGACAGCGGCATTTCGTTTGCCTTCATCAAGGCCACCGAAGGCGGCGACCGCGTGGACGACTATTTCGCTGAACACTGGCGCGCGTCGAAGGCAGCCGGCGTGCCACGCAGCGCCTATCATTTCTATTATTTCTGCCGCACGGCGGAAGATCAGGCGCGCTGGTTCATCAAGAACGTTCCCAACGAACCGTCTGCCCTTCCGCCTGTGCTCGACATGGAGTGGAACCCGCAATCGCCGACCTGCAAGCTGCGGCCCTCCGCGGCGACGGTTCAAAGCGAAATGAAGAAGTTCCTCGACATCGTCGAGCGTCACTATGGCAAGAAACCGATCATCTACACCTCGATCGACTTCTTTGACGACAACAAGCTGAGCACTTTCCACGGCTACCACTACTGGCTCCGTTCCGTGGCGGGCCACCCGACCTCGCGCTACGGCGACCACCCGTTCCATTTCTGGCAGTACACCGGCACCGGCATCGTCCCGGGCATAACCGGGAACGCCGACATCAACGTCTTCAACGGCACTGAAGCCCAATGGCGAAAGTGGCTGAAAGCCAACACCCGCTGATATTCTGCAAACGGATAGATTGACAGCGCCCCCGGCGCCTGCTTTTCGCCATGGTGCACCCGCACATGCCCCGGATCGACAAGCGGCCAGGAGATTGCCATGACATCGCGCGTAGGAATTCTGGCGACCGTCCTCATGATAGCGGTTGCCTCGCCTGCCGTAGCGCAGGAATGCGGTGGCGATTTCCAGGCTTGGAAAAAGACAATGGGCGACGAAGCCCGCGCAGCCGGCGTGAGCGAACGCGGGCTGGAGGCGCTTGCAGCCGTCGAGATCGATCCCAAGGTTCTGCAGCGCGACCGCGCACAAGGTGTTTTCTCGCAGACCTTCGCCCAATTTTCCGACCGCATGATCAGCGCCTACCGGCTCAAGAACGGCGCGGCCAATCTCCAGAAGTATTCGGATGTCTTCGCCCGAGCCGACAAGGAGTTCGGCGTCCAGGGACCCGTCATCGCAGCCTTCTGGGCGCTGGAGACGGATTTCGGCGCCGTGCAGGGCGATTTCCATACGCTGAGCGCGCTGGTCACGCTCGCGCATGACTGCCGCCGCCCCGACCTGTTCCGCAAGCACATCGTGCCGCTTCTGACGCTGATCGACCGTGGCGTGCTGCCCGCCGACGTGACCGGCGCATGGGCCGGCGAGATCGGCCAGACGCAGATTCTGCCGCTCGACTACCTCAACCGCGGCGTCGATGGCGATGGCGACGGCATTGTCGACCTGCGCAATAGCGCACCCGACGTCATCATGACCACGGCCAACAAAATTCTGTCGCGCGGCTGGAAACGCGATCAACCCTGGATTCAGGAGGTCCGCGCACCCGAGCAACTGCCCTGGGAGGAAACCGGCCGACAGAACAAGCTGCCGATTGCGCAATGGAGCCAGTGGGGCGTCACCAACCGCGATGGCAGCCCGCTGCAGGACAACGGCCTGAAGGCCGGTCTCGTCCTTCCCATGGGGCACAAGGGCCCGGCCTTTCTGACCTATGATAATTACGACGTCTATCTCGAATGGAACCAGTCGGCGACCTATACGCTGACCGCGGCCCACCTCGCCTCGCGCCTTGCCGGCGATCCGCATTTCGAACTGCGCAACCCAGAGCCCGGCCTGGTCGGCGATGCCATGAAGGCGCTGCAACAGAAGCTGCAGGACAAGGGCTACGATGTCGGCGGCATTGACGGCATTCTGGGCAACAACACCCGCGAGGCGATCCGCCAGGAGCAGATGAAGCTCGGTCTGCCCGTCGATGGCTGGCCGACGGAAGAACTGATGGCGAGGTTGTGAGAGTAGCGAGTAGCGAGTAGCGAGTAGCGAGTTTTTTCTCAATCTCCGGCTACCGCAAGCAAAAAACCTATTCGCTATTGGCTACTCGCTATTCACTCAATCCGCCATCGTCTCCAAACTCGCAAACCCCTCCGGCGCCTCGCCCTCGTCGAAGGGTGTCGTCACCTCCACGAAGGTGTCCGGATAGAAGCCGTTGAAGCGCGTCCGCAACGACAGCGAATAGGCGCCGATATGGCCGATCTCGATCCAGTCGCCGGTGTCGATGGTTTCGGGAAGCCAGAACGGCCGCGACAGGATGTCGACGGAATCGCAGGTCGCGCCGCACACCTTGAAGGGAACGATGGTCTTGTCGTTGCCGTTGCGCGTACGGATCGCCGGATCGGGGATGAAGCGTGCCGGCAGCGTGATCTTGCCCGTCCATGAATCCGACAGCGACGCCCAGATGCCGTCATTGATGTAGAGCCGTCTGCCCTTGCGCAGAAGCACGCGCACGATCAGCGAAAATGCCTTGGCGACGATCACCCGGCCCGGCTCTGCCACCAGGGGCATCGTATCGAACTGGTACTCCTCGATGTCGGATCGCAGCCGCGACATGATCTGGCCAATGGACGGCATCTGCGGCTTCTTGCTGTTGGGGTCGTGGCCATATTCCGCCGGAAAGCCGCCGCCGACATCCAGCCCGGCAATCTCGAAACCGACGCGGTTGCGGATCCAGTCGGCGGAAGCCAGCGCGCGTTCATAGGTGTCGGGATCTTCAATCTGGCTGCCGACATGAAAGCACAGGCCCACCTTGTAGCCGTGGCGGTTCAGCCGCTGGGCAAGCTCCACCGCATAGGCCGGGCCTGCTCCAAATTTCTTGGACAACTCGTAGGCAGCATGGCCCTTGGTCTGAATGCGCACGAAAACGGTGAGGCCACCGGGATCGATGTCGAGCGCGCGCACCACCCGCATCAGCTTGGTGATCTCGTCCTCGTGGTCCACCGCGATGACCCGAATGCCGTATTTTTCCAGCGCGAGCCGGATATCCGACTGCGCCTTGACCGGATGCATGTAGATCATCTCGGCATCCGCCGAGACAGCGCGCACCGCCGCGAATTCTCCGGGAGATGCCACATCGAACATGTCGACCCCCGCTTCGGCAAGCGTCTTCAGCACCAACTCCTCGCCATTGGTCTTGACGGCATAGGCCGTACGGCCCGGAAACATTGCCATGAAACTGCGGGCATCGGCTTTCAGCACTTCCGGACGAAAGCAGTAGACCGGCTCGTCGGGGCGAAGGGCCAGGGCCGCCTCGCGGGCATTTTCGAATCGCTGCATGCGCACTCCTTCTACTGGAACGGAACTTAGGCGAAGCTGGCCGAAGGTCAAAGTTTACGCTGGTTTGGGCCAGTTCAGCGCAGCAGATGCGGCAGCGGCGCGATTCGGGTGGCCGCTCGACCGCATCGGCGCTACCGCTGATAGACGCAAGAGAAGGCTGCTCCATGACAACCACGCCCGTCATATCCCAGAAAGGCAGCATGAATGCCGCCGACTGGACGAAACTTCTGATTCTCGGCGCTATCTGGGGCGGATCGTTCTTCTTCGCCCGTATTGCGGTAGCGGAAATTCCGCCGCTCAACCTCGTCCTGTTCCGGGTCGCCATCGCAGCGCTGGCGCTGCATGTCTATCTCCTGGCCTTCGGTCCATCGTTCCGGCTGGCCTTCCCCTATACCGGCCTGTTCTTTCTGCTCGCCGCTTTGAACAACGTCCTCCCGTTCTCGCTGATCTTCGCCGGTCAGACGGAGCTCGGCGCGGGCCTCGCCTCCGTGCTCAACGCGACGACGCCGTTCTGGACAATACTCGTTGCCAACACGCTGACCAGCGATGAAAAGCTGAGCTGGAACAAGCTCGCGGGTGTCGGACTGGGCATAGCGGGAACCGCCCTGATGATCGGCCCGGGCCTTGTCAGCAGCCTCGGCGGCCCTGTCTGGGCCAAATTCGCGCTGATTGGCGCGTCGATCTCCTACGCCTTCGCCCTCATCGTCGCGCGCAAGTTCAAGGGCGTGCCATCCGAAGTCATCGCGACCGGTCAGCTCACCTGCTCGACCGTCATTATGATCCCGATCGTGCTTCTGACCAATGGACCGGCTGGGCTCTTCTCGGCCACCGGGCCTGTCTGGCTCGCCGTCCTGGCGCTGGCGCTGTTATCCACCGCTTTCGCCTACATCCTCTATTTCAGCATCGTCGCGTCCGCGGGCGCCACCAATGCATCGCTTGTCACCCTCATCGTCCCGGTCAGCGCCATGCTTTTGGGAACCTTGTTTCTGCAGGAAAGGCTTGAGGCGTTCGAACTCGCCGGCATGGCTTTCATCGGAATTGGCCTGCTCGTCATCGACGGCAGACTTTTCCGACGGCGATAACAAATTTTTCATACATGTCACGAAACGACATTTTAGCGAGATAAATCGGCACCTTGCCGCCCTCGCCTACTCAGAACCTGCGGCTTCCGACTGCGCTGCAGCATAGATTTCGCTTGCCGCCGAAGCGATTGCTCCTAGACTCCACGTCATAGCTTGCAACAGGGAGGCTGTGCATGGGACTGACAAGGCCGCTCAATGCATTGATGATCTGCGCTGCATTTGCGGTAATTGCAGCAGTGGTCATGGGCGTTATGCCGTAACCGGGAGTTACGGAAAAAGCAAAATACCTTCCGAGAGAAAAGCTGCGAAAGGCCGGGAAACCGGCCTTTCGTTTGTCCGCGCTGGAAATCAGGCGGCGGCGGCGCTGGCCGAACGCGCTATGGCGCGCGGACGGATACCGATCATGTGGCAGATGGCGAAGGCAAGGTCGGCGCGGTTCATCGTATAGAAATGGAAGTCCACGATGCCGCGCTCGACCAGATCCATGACCTGCTCCGCTGCGACCGCGGCCGCGACCAGCGCATGGGTCTGCGGGTCCTTCTCCAACCCCTCGAAACGCTCCGCCAGCCAGGCCGGCACATGGGTGCCGCAGCGAGCGGAGAAATTCGACACCTGGCCGAAATTGTGGATCGGCAGGATGCCCGGCACGATCGGAATATAGATGCCGGCGCGGCGAACCCGCTCGACATAGCGCTCGTAAAGATCGTTGTCGAAAAAGAACTGGGTGATCGCGCGCGTCGCGCCCTGGTCGACCTTGCGCTTGAGCATGTCGATGTCGGTGGCAAAGTCCGGGCTTTCCGGGTGCTTCTCGGGATAGGCGGATACGGAAATATCGAAATCGGCGACGCGCTTGAGCGCTCCCACCAATTCAGCGGCGTTTGCATAACCGTCGGGATAAGGCTGGTAGGCCTCGCCGACGCCGGAGGCGGGATCCCCGCGCAGCGCCACGAAGCGCTTCACGCCCATCCCGGCAAACTCGGCAATGACCTGGTCGACCTGCTCACGACTGGCGTCGACGCAGGTCATATGGGCGGCGGCCGTCAGGTTGGTTTCGTTCAGGATGCGGCGGATGGTGCGCGCAGTGCGCTCGCGGGTCGAACCGCCGGCGCCATAGGTCACCGACACGAAGTCGGGAGCCAGCGGCTCGAGCCGCGTGACGGTCTCCCACAGGCGCGCTTCCATCTCGTCGGATTTCGGCGGAAAAAACTCGAACGAGACGTTGATCTTGTCGCCGATATCGGGACGGCGGGAGAAGCGGAACTGGTTCATCAGGCGGTTTCCCTGGCCGGTTGAATGGATGTTGCAGGATCGGCGATAAGCAGGCGGCGGTCGCGACCGACCCAGAGCTTGACGGTGAGACCTGCGCGCGCCGAGGCGCGCGGCTCGAATTCCTGTGCCTCTTCGAGGTCGAGACCGGCTTCCGTCAGCCACTCCTCGATCTGCCGGTCGGCGAAACCAAGGCGCATATGCGCATGCTCGGCACGCAGGAAATCCAGCCCATGCGGGGCGAAATCGACGATGATCAGCCGCCCGGCGGGGCGCAGGAACTTTCCCGCCTCGACAATGGCGCGCGCGGGGTCGTCGAGATAATGCAGCACCTGATGGATCGTCACCAGGTCGTAGGCGTCGCGTTCCACCGGCGGCGAGAAGATGTCGCCCTGCCGCACCTGGGCATTGGTGATGCTGGCCTTGTCGAGATTGGCGCGCGCGACTGCGAGCATCTCGCGCGACAGGTCGATGCCGACGCCACGACGATAGAGCGGCGCGAAAATCTCCAGCAGCCGGCCCGTGCCGGTGCCGAGGTCGAGCATGGCCTGGAACGGGCGGCGTCCGACGATCTTCAGCATCGCTGCTTCCACCGCCTTGTCAGAGGCATGCAGCGAACGGATTTCATCCCAGCTCGCAGCATTGCGGCTGAAATATTCGCCTGCCCGGTCCTGCCGGCGGCGCTTGACCTCGGCCAGGCGCTCCAGATCGCGGGTAATCTGCTGGTCGCCATCCTGCACGCAGGCCACGAGCCCTTCGGAGAATTCGCGCGCCGCATCGGCATCGGCAAGCCGGAAGAACGCCCACGAGCCTTCCTGGTAGCGGTCGATCAGTCCGGCTTCGAGCAACAGCTTGAGGTGGCGCGACACGCGCGGCTGCGACTGGCCCATAATGTCGGTGAGGTCCGACACGGTCAGGTCGCCGCGCGACAAAAGCGCAAGAATCCGAAGGCGGCTGGATTCGGCCGCCGCCTTCAATATATCTACCATCGTGTCGAGCGTGACATGCATGGGGGCGTTCTTCGTTGAAAGATATAAAGATATGTTTATATGATGCTGTCGTGCACCGCAACAGGCAATGTCTCGCATGGACAAGAAAATGACGCGGGCGCCTGACAGCACGGAACCGGCCTTCGGCCCGCGCGAGGGTGAAGTACGGCTCGAACGCGATCCGGCACAGATGGCGCCCGACGCATCGGTGGTCTTCATCGGCCATGTCGTCTCGCCTTGGAAACTGCGGGAGGAGTGCCCTAAGAACATGCGCGCCGCGCGCGAAACCGGAAAAGCCGCGCGTGTGCAGATCGACAGCGCCTATCGCCCCGGCCTTGCGGGGTTGGAGCGCGCCAGCCACGCCGTTGTTCTGACCTGGCTCGACCGCTCGCCGCGGAATCTGATTGTGCAAAAGCCCCGCCATGCCGCTGACGTGAAAGGTGTTTTCGGACTGCGCTCCCCCGCCCGGCCAAACCCCATCGGCCTGCATGTCGCCCGGCTTCTCAGCCTGGATATCGCGGCCGGCATCCTCGAAATCGACGCCATCGACGTGCTCGACGGCACCCCGATCGTCGACCTCAAGCCTTATATGCCCTCCATCGATGCGTTTCCCGATGCCGTTGTGGACGGCCGGGAGGGCAGCCGATGAGCGAACCGACGGGCCGCCGCCGGTCCATCGCCAAGGCGCTGACGCTGCTCGTGCCGCTTGCGCCCTATGCCGACACCGAAAAGATCAGGGCCGATGCCGGCGCACGCCATATGAAGACATTGCCGCCGAGCATTGCCGTGTGGCTCGCCACCGTCGCCCATGTCAGGCATGTGCACACCGACTACGACAAACTGCTCGGCGAAGGCTACGATCGCGATTCCGCGCGCTTCTTCGTACTCGACCAGGTCAACGCCACCCTCACCCGCTGGCGCGCCACCCGCTTGCTCGATCCGGACGACGACGCCGAATAAAGGCTCTAAGGCCTGTAGATCCACTGCTCGGGTACGCGCACCGATATCTCTTCACCAACGGAAATGCGGCCCGGCTTCTCCACCCAGGCAACAAGTCCACGCAAACGTTTCGCGGCTTTGGGAAAAAGCAGCGCTCCGGCCTCGACATCTGGCATGCCCGCCCGCTCGGCAACCGCCCTGCCCGCCAACCGGCATGGTCCGTTCTGCGCATCGATCTTGACCGCCACACCGCCCTTGAAGAACAACAGCGTCCCGGCCGGCAGCTTTGACAGCATCGGAATGCCTTCGAGCAGAAGGTTCGCGCCGATCCATTCCGGCCTCACCTCGGCGATGCCCATTCGCTCCGCAACAATAGCAAGCTCGTCCGCTGCGACGATCGACAGTTGCCGCTCGTTGCGAATCTCGGTGCGGCGGGGATACCACGGCTCGCGCCCGCCCGAGCGGCGTGTGATACCGGTGTGGAAATCGCCTGCGATGCCGTCGAAACCGAGATCGAGGCTGTCGACGGCTTCGGTGACGAAATCGCGCCGCGCCGCTAAATACAGGCCGGTCACGGAGGCTGTCAGCTTGCGGCCAGGGATGATTTCAGGTTCGGAATGGGGAAACAGGTCGGCCAATGTCGGTTCTTTCGTGCGAAAACGGAACCATGACCATCACGCAACGCGAAAATCCAGCCAAAAAGGCTGATGCGTCGACGCAATAGCGTTGATGGATCAGAGCATCCGCACCAGCGTTCCAGCAATCGAATAGCCGGCGCCGAAGGCACAGATCAGGCCTAGGTCGCCCGGCTTGAGGTCTTCGTGGTTTTCCTGCAGCGCGATGATCGCGCCCGCCGCCGCCGTATTGCCGAGCCGCTCCAGAACCATCGGCGCGCGGTCGTGATCTGCTTCGTGGCCCAGCGCGAGCTTGAGGATCATGGCGTTCATCCGCGCATTGGCCTGGTGCAGCCAGAAGCGCCTGATATGGGCGGTATCGTAGCCGTTTTCCTGCAGGAAGGAGACGATGAAGCGATTGGCCGCCACCGTCACCTCCTTGAACACCTTGTTGCCCACCTGGGTGATCATGTTGCCTTCCATCTCGACGACGGAGACATTGTCCTGCCCGGCCCGCAGCAGGAACCCGAAATTGGTGCGGATGTTGTTGGAGAACTGAGTCCAGTTCTGGGTCGACAGGATTTCGAAACGGCCCGGCCGGGTCTCGTCATCCGCCAACCGCTCGACCACCATCGCCACGGAGGCGTCGCCGAAGATGAAATGCGTCTGTCGGTCGCGGAAATTCAGATGCCCGGTGATGATCTCAGGGGTCACCACCAAGATGCGGCGATGCGCGCCCGCCTTGACCAGATTGTTGGCGACGTGAAGCGCCGCCCCCGCCGACGAACAGCCCAAATTCATGTCGAAGGCAGCGCCGCCTGCACCGAGTTCCTTCTGAATCTCGATGGACAGCGCCGGATAGGGTCGCTGCTGGTGCGAGGCGGCACAGATGACCAGATCGATGTCTTCACCCGAAAGTCCGGCATGATCCAGCGCGCGACGGGCCGACGCCAGACCGAATTCCGCCTCCACCGACAGCGCATCGTCAGCGCGCGGCGGAATATGCGGCGTCATTCTGTGCGGGTCGAGGATGCCGTCGAGCGTGTGGACGTGACGCGATTTCACGCCAGAGGCATAGACGATGAACTCGCTATCGGATTTGGGCAGCGGCGCCAGACCGGTTTCAGCCCGGCTGACATTCTCCAGATCGACCCAGGCATTGAAGCTCGCAACCAGATCTTCGTTGGTGATGGAGGCTTCCGGGATTTCAACGCCGATGCCGCTGATGATAACGCGATGCATGCTTCAGTCCGTTTTCGCCGCGCAAATGCTGTGCCGTTTGAATTGTTAACCGACTCGGCATTCTATAGTTCAAATTGCGCCTTATTGCTTAACGAATGAAAAGGATTTTGTGCAGCGCTTTGGCGCTACCATGCGCAAATCCTGGTGTTGGTCGCGTCGGTATTGACCCAGCATGCCTTGTCGCCCGCATCGCGCGTATAGGTGCCGGGCAGGAAGATGTTGCGCTCGCCGAAGTTCACCAGCCCATAGGCACGGCCCGGACCGTCCATGTTCAGGATGAAGGTCGGCTTCCCCCGCGCGGAAATCTGGAAACTTCCATCCTTGTCGACCAGCGTGAAAGTGCATGGATACTGGCCGTCATCGGTGGTGAAACAGCGCGCCGGCTTGGCCGACGCCGGCCCGGCGAGCGCCAAAAACACCGAGCACCCCGCCACAGCGGCAGCCATGGAAATCCGAACGACCATCTGCATATCCCCCGAGAAACCCATGCCAAGAAGGCCACGCCTGCCGATGCCGGTCAAGCAGGGGTTCAGGCGGATTTCTGCGCCATGATGAACAGGCGCGGAAAGCGCAACAGCACCTTGCCGTCGACCAGAGGCGGATAGGCCGCTGCGATCTTTTCGAGATAGCGGCTGAGAAATTCAGCCTGCTCGGCCTCATCCAGCGGATCGAGAAACGGTTTGAGGCCGGTCGACTTCACCCATTCTACGATCGCCGACGCGTCGGCCAGCGGGTGGTTGTAGAACATATGCCAGATGTCGACGCGCCCCACATGCGGCCGCAGCAAATCATAATAAAACGCAACCGGCGGCAGCGGCTTGCGCGCAGCGCCGGCGATCTTGTCGGCAAACGGCACCTCCGCGGCCACCTCCCGTATCAGGCGATGCGACGGCTCCATCAGATTATCCGGCATCTGCACCGCAAGGCACCCGCCAGGGGCGAGATGGCCCAGAAGGCCCACCATCATCTCGGCGTGGTTCGGCAGCCATTGGAAGACGGCGTTGGAAAACAGCACGTCCGCCGGCTTGTCCGGCGCCCAATGAGCAGCGTCGCCGAGCGTAAAATCAACGGCTGGAAGACGCTTGCGTGCCTTGTCGATCATGTCGGGAGAGGTATCGAAGCCTAAGACCTTGGCCTCCGGCCAGCGCTCGACCAGAAGCTCGGTCGAATTGCCCGGGCCGCAGCCGATATCGACCACCGTTTCCGGCCGGTCGAGCGGTATCTGTGCCAGCAGGTCGCGCGCGGGCCGCGTGCGTTCATCCTCGAATTTCAGATACTGTGCCGCCGACCAGTCTTTCATCGCAATCGATCCAGCCATTCCATGAAAAACGCCCCGCCGGGTTACCGGCGGGGCGTCGTGGATGGGTTACCGCGTCAACCGCTTGTAGGTCATGCGGTGCGGGTTGAGCGCGTCGGCGCCGAGGCGGCGCACCTTGTCCTTCTCATAGTCCTCGAAGTTGCCTTCGAACCACTCGACATGGCTGTCGCCTTCAAAGGCGAGAATATGCGTCGCCAGGCGATCGAGGAACATGCGATCGTGGGAGATGATGACGGCGCAGCCGGCATAGTTTTCCAGCGCGTCCTCGAGTGCGGCCAGCGTCTCGGTGTCGAGGTCGTTGGTCGGTTCGTCGAGCAGCAGCACGTTGCCGCCGTTCTTCAGCATCTTGGCAAGGTGGACGCGGTTGCGCTGGCCGCCCGAAAGATTGCCGACCTTCTGCTGCTGGTCGCCGCCCCGGAAGTTGAAGGACGAGCAATAGGCGCGCGTATTGGCCTCGAACTTGCCGAGCTTCACCACCTCGGCTCCGCCGGAAATCTCTTCCCATACGGTCTTGTTCGGATCGAGCGCGTCGCGGCTCTGATCGACATAGCCCAGCTTGACGGTCTCGCCGACGCGGATCGAACCGCTGTCAGGTGTTTCCTGGCCGGTGATCATCCGAAACAGCGTTGTTTTACCCGCGCCGTTCGGTCCGATGACGCCGACAATGCCGCCGGGCGGCAGCCTGAACGACAGATCCTCGATCAGCAGTTCATCGCCGAAGCCCTTGTTGATGCCCTCGACCTCGATGACGACATTGCCCAGGCGTTCGCCATGCGGGATGACGATCTGGGTGTCGCTGGGGCGGCGGCTGTCGGCTTGCACGAGCAAATCCTCGAAGGCCTGGATACGCGCCTTCGACTTCGTCTGGCGTGCCTTGGGGCTGGAGGCGATCCACTCGCGCTCGCGGCTGATGGCGCGCTGGCGGGCGTCGTCCTCGCGGCCTTCCTGCTTGAGGCGCTTGGCCTTGGCTTCCAGATAGGCGGTGTAGTTGCCTTCGTAGGGGATGCTGCGGCCACGGTCGAGCTCGAGGATCCAGCCGGTGACGTTGTCGAGGAAGTAGCGATCGTGGGTGATGAGCAACACCGAGCCCTTATAGGCGCGCAGGTGCTTTTCCAGCCAGGCCGTCGTCTCGGCGTCGAGATGGTTGGTCGGTTCGTCGAGCAGCAGAAGGTCCGGCTCGGACAAGAGCAGCTTGCAGAGTGCCACGCGGCGGCGCTCACCGCCCGAAAGATTGGTGACCTCCGACTCCTTGGGCGGGCATTGCAGCGCGTCCATGGCCATCTCGACCTGCTGTTCCAGGTCCCAGAGGTTGAGGCGATCCATCTCGTCCTGCAGCTTGGCGGATTCATCGGCCGTCTCGTCGGAATAGTTCATCATGAGCTCATTGTAGCGCTCGATGATCGCGGTTTTCTTGACCACGCCGTCCATGACGTTCTCGAACACCGTCTTGGTGGGGTCGAGATGCGGCTCCTGGGCGAGATAACCCACGGTCGCGCCCTCAGCGAGCCAGGCTTCACCGGTATATTCCTTGTCCAGCCCGGCCATGATTTTCAGGATCGTCGACTTACCGGCGCCGTTGGGGCCGAGAATGCCGATCTTGGCGTCGGGGTAGAAGGAGAGATGAACGTTCTCGAGGACTTTCTTGGTGCCGTAGGCTTTGCTGAGCCCAGACATATGATAGATGAACTGGCGTGCCACGCGCGCTTCCCTGTCTCAATCGATTGTGGAGTTGGGCGCTATGTAGGCGAAAGCAGGCGGCGGGGCAACCGCCGCTGCGAAGCGTCCGCATTTGATCGCTGCTCACGCGGTCGCGCCTTGTCCGCGATGTGCCCAGCCGGTCATGCGCATCTCAACCCACGCCATGACGGCGTACATGATGATGCCTTCGACGGCGAGCATGATGAGGCCAGCGAAGACCAGCGGCACGTTGAACTGCGACTGCGCCGCCAGCATCATGTGGCCCAAGCCGGAATTGGCGGCGACCGTCTCGGCGATCACCGAGCCGACAAAGGCGAGCGTGATGGCGATCTTCAGCGAGCCGAAGAAATACGGCATCGAGCGCGGGATACCGACCTTCAGCATGATGTCCATCTTACGTGCGCCGAGCGCCCGCAACACATCTTCCATCTCGGGTTCGATGGTGGCGAGGCCGGTGGCGACATTCACCACGATCGGGAAGAACGAAATGAGGAACGCCGTCAACACGGCGGGGATCGTGCCGATGCCGAACCAGATCACCAGGATCGGCACAAGCGCCACCTTGGGGATCGCGTTGAAACCGACCATCAGCGGATAGAGGCCGGAATAGATCAGCCGCGACCAGCCCACGAGGATGCCGAGGCCAAGGCCGCCGGCAACCGCCAGGGCGAAACCCAGCGTGGTGGTGTAAAGCGTCTGCAGCGAGTTCTTCCAGATCGCCGGCCAATATTGCACGATGGCGTTGAACACCACCGTCGGCGCCGGCAGAATATACTGCGGCAGGCCGAACAGTCGGGCCGCCAGTTCCCAGATGACAAACAGTCCGATGGTACACAGCCAGGGCGCTGCCTTGATCCAGTTCTTGGACGCTGCGCTCATGCCGCTTTCCTCGCATCCGCAATCGACCCGCGCAATTCGTGGACGATGTCGTTGAACTCCTTCTGATACATGATCTCCAGATCTCTCGGACGTGCGAAGGGCACGGTGCGTTCCTCGATGATGCGGCCCGGACGCGAACTCATCACAAAGATCCGGTCTGCCAGGAACACGGCCTCGCGCAGATCGTGGGTAACCAGAACGATGGTGACCTTACGCTCGAAATGCAGGTCGCGGATGACGCACCACAATTCTTCACGGGTGAAGGAATCGAGCGCGCCGAACGGTTCGTCCAGCATCAGCAGGTCCGGCTCGTGGATCAGCGCGCGGCACAGATTGGCGCGTTGCTGCATGCCACCCGAAAGCTGCCAGGGAAACTTCGATCCGAAACCCTTGAGACCCACCGTTTCGAGCAGCTTTTCGGCCTTGGCGACATATTCGGCGCGGTTCATCCGCAACCGCCCGCGATGTTTCTCCACCACTTCGAGCGGCAGCAGAATGTTGTCGAGCGTGGTGCGCCATGGCAGCATGGTCGGGTTTTGAAACGCCATGCCGACGATGGACACCGGCTTGGTCACCCGCTCCTCGGCCACCGTCACCACTCCCTTCTGAGGGATGTGCAGGCCGGTGACGAGCTTCATCAGCGTCGACTTCCCGCAGCCCGATGGCCCCACCACGGCTGCGAACTCGCCCTTTTCGACATGCAGCGTCAGCCCTTCGACGGCAAGCGTGCCGTCCGCGCCGCCGTAGCGCATGTCGACATTGTCGATCGTTACGAGATTTTTCATCGGCCCCATCGCCCGCTATGGAGAGAACGCCCCGACCGCATCGGGCAGCCGGAGCGCCACCTTTGTGCAGTCGGCCCGATCAGGGCAGCATGCGTTCTTCCTTGGGCGGCAGATAGCTGCCATCGAACACTTCCTTCGCGCCGACATTGCCCTTGAGCTTCATCGACACTTTCAGGAAATCGATCGATTTGGCGAACTTGCCTTCGTCGATGCCGCCGAAGCCGTTTTCGACCACGTAGGGCGTGCGGATGTTCATGGCATTGGCCATTTCCAGACGCTCGACTTCGATGTCCTTGTTGAGGATTTCGTTGCGCTTCATCACGGCTTCGGCTCCGGCAACTGGGTCCTTCACCGCATCGGCAAAACCCTTGGCCAGCGCCTTCAGGAACCCCTTGACCGCATCGGGATTGGACGCGGCGAAATCGGTGTTGACCATGATCGAGTTGCCATAGAGGTCGAGGCCGTTCTCCGCCATCAAGATCGGCACGATGTCGTCCTCGGGAACGCCCTGCGACTTGAGGTTCAGCACGGACGAGAAGGCGAAGCCGAAGATGCCGTCAACCTGGCCTTGAGCCAGCATCGGTTCGCGTACCGGAAAGCCGACGCTCTCGATCGTCACCTTGGACGCATCGATACCGGCAGCTTCGATGAAGGCGGGCCACTGCGCGAACGCACCGTCCGGCGGCGGCGCGCCGAGCTTCTTGCCTTCCACAGACTTGGGGTCGCTGGTGATGCCGAGGCTCTTGCGGCCGATGATGGAGAATGGCGGGCGCTCATAGACCACCATGACCGCCTTGACCTTCTGCGACGGATCTTCGTCGAGGAACTTGATCAGCGAGTTGATGTCGCCGAAGCCAAGCTGATAGGCGCCTGTGGCGACGCGCGGAATGGCTTCGACCGAACCGTTACCCGAATCGATGGTGACGTTTAGGCCCTCTTCCTTGAAGTAGCCGTTATCCATCGCCAGGAAAAACCCGGCTGCGGGTCCTTCGAATTTCCAGTCGAGCGTGAACTTGATGTCGGTCTCGGCGAAGGCCGGCTGCATGGCGCCGCCAAGCATGGCGGCTGCCAGCGCCGTGGCCGCAAGCGAAAAACGTCTGCGTGTGAGCATGTATCCCAATTCCCCTTGTTCTTTGGTGGCGCCATCAAACAAAGCTCATACAATGTTGGCAAGCTTTTTTGCCGCACAAATCAGCAAAACACTTTATTGCATATTTTTGAAGCAAAGCGGTTTCCGCTTCCGCCTGACGCGATTCCATGCTTGCCATGGGCTTTCCTGGGGAGGCTGAGGCATCCAATGGCATTCGACGAGACTTTCATCCTGGCCTCACCAACGGGTGCGGCGCTCAACGTCTATGCCCGGCATCCCGAAGGACAGGCGCGCTGCGTGGTGCAGATCAATCACGGTTTGGCCGAACATTCCGGCCGTTATGCGGGGTTCGCCGATTACCTCGCCACGCGCGGCCATCATGTCTATGCCCACGATCATCGTGGGCACGGCCTTACCAAAGCTGAAGGCGCACCATTTGGGGTCTTCGCACCATCCGGTGGCGATGAAGCCGTCGTCGCCGACGTACTGGCGGTGCATAGAATGATCCGCGAGCGCCATTCCGACGTGCCAGTCGTCGTTTTCGGTCACTCCATGGGGGGGCTGGTGGCGCTCAATTTCGTCCTTCGCCACTCGGCGATGGTGCATGGCGCGGCAATCTGGAACGCCAACTTCTCCGCAGGCATTCTGGCGCAGGCCGCACTAGCAGTACTTGCCTACGAGAAGTTCCGGCTGGGTTCCGACGTTCCCTCCCGCATCCTTCCGAAACTGACGTTTCGGAGTTGGGCGAAACAAATCGATGGCCGCCGCACCGAGGCCGACTGGCTGTCGCGCGATCCAGCCGAGGTCGATGCCTATATCGCCGACCCGCTGTGCGGCTGGGATGCGACGGTCAGCATGTGGCGCGATGTCTTCCGCCTTATCATCGCCGGCGCGGACGACCGGAACTTCGCAAGCATCCGAAAGGACCTGCCCTTTCTTCTGGTTGGAGGCGGAGAAGATCCTGCGACCGACAACGGCAAAGCAGTCAACGCGCTCGCCGAGCGACTGCGTCGGATGGACTTTTCGAATCTGGTTTCAAGGATTTACGCCGACACGCGCCACGAATCTCTCAACGAGTTGAATCGAGACGTCATCATGGCGGATTTCGCCACATGGCTGGATCGTGTTCTGGCAGAACACAGCTCAGCTACTGGTTCACCCGAATAGGGGTGATGCAGGCCGAAAACCTTGCTAAGGCTGGATGGACATCGAAACTTATGGGAGAAGCGAAGCTGATGAAATCGGGCGGACAACTGATCGTCGAGGCCTTGGAAGCGAACGGCGTTCAGCGCATCTTCTGCGTCCCCGGCGAATCCTATCTGGCGGTCTTGGACGCCCTGCACGACTCCGAAATCCGTACCATCGTCTGCCGCCAGGAAGGCGGAGCCGCCATGATGGCCGATTGCGAGGGCCGGCTGACCGGAAAGCCCGGCATCTGCTTCGTCACGCGCGGGCCCGGCGCCACCAATGCTTCGGCGGGCGTTCACATCGCCATGCAGGATTCCACGCCGATGATCCTGTTCATCGGCCAGGTCGCCAGCCACGCCAAGGAGCGTGAGGCCTTCCAGGAGGTCGACTACAAGAGTTTCTTCGGCGACATCGCCAAATGGGTGGTCGAGATCGACGATGCCGCGCGCATTCCCGAATTGTTGACCCGCGCTTTTGCCGTCGCAACCTCGGGACGGCCCGGCCCGGTGGTCATCTCCCTGCCCGAGGACATGCTGACGAGCGAAGTCGAGGCTCCCGAGGCAAAGCCCTACACGCCGGTCGAAACGCGTCCCGGCGACCACGAGATGCATGCGCTTCTGGAACGGCTGCAAAACGCGAAACGTCCCATCGCCATCCTCGGCGGCACACGCTGGACGGAGCGGGCCAAATCGGCCTTCGAAAACGCCGCGGAAGCCTGGGCGCTGCCCGTGGGATGCTCGTTCCGACGGCAGATGCTGTTCGACAACCTCCACCCCTGCTATGCCGGCGATATCGGCATTGGCCCCAACCCCAGGCTCGCCGCCTATGTGAAGTCGGCCGATCTTGTGCTGATGATCGGCGGCCGGTTCGGCGAAATGCCGTCGTCGGACTATACGCTGCTCAAGAGCCCCTATCCCGACCAGACGCTGATCCATGTCCATGCGGACGCCAACGAGCTTGGCCGCGTCTACCGGCCCGACGTGGCGATCAACGCCTCGCCTGCCGCCTTTGTCGAGGCCTTCGCAAAGCATAGCCCGAAGGCGCCGCCCGCCTGGGAGGAAGAAGCCACAAGGCTGCACGGCGAATATCTGGCGTGGTCGACGCCACCCAAGACCGGCCCGGGCGCGGTCCAGATGGGTCCGGTCATGGCGTGGCTGGAGGAAAACCTCCCCGGCGATGCGATCATGACCAACGGCGCTGGCAACTATGCCACATGGCTGCACCGCTTCCACCGGTTTCGTCGTTTCGCCACCCAAGGCGCACCGACCTCCGGCTCGATGGGCTACGGCACGCCCGCTGCCGTCGCCGCCAAAGCGCTGTTTCCGGAACGCGAGGTCGTCGCCTTTGCCGGCGATGGATGCTTCCTGATGAACGGCCAGGAATTCGCGACCGCCGTCCAATATGGCCTGCCGATCATCGTTCTGCTGATCAACAATGGCACTTACGGCACGATCCGCATGCATCAGGAGCGCGAATATCCAGGCCGCGTTTCCGGAACCGACCTCATCAACCCCGACTTTGCCGCCCTCGCCCGCGCCTATGGCGGCCATGGCGAAACGGTGGAGGCGACGGAGGACTTCGCTCCGGCCTACGAACGCGCGCGCGCCAGCGGCAAGCCGTCGATCATCGAGATCAAGCTCGACCCCGAAGCGATTACACCGAGCAAGACGCTGACGCAGATCAGGGAGAAGACGTAGAGGCCTCGACTAATCGCGTTTCATCCACTTCGAAAGTGATCGCATGACGCGGTGCCTTGGCTCCATATGTTCATGGAGGAAGCGAAGAATAACGACGCCATCATAAACGCTGACTGATCGGAAGATCCGTGTAACTTAGGATTTTCCGCAGGTGCTTCCATGCCGCGATCGATCAACGCCGCATAGGCATTTAATCGTCTCGGGCCGAACATTCGCATCCTATCATTCAAGATGCCGCGAATGTCCTACACAGCCGCTGGCGCAAGTTCGTAGTTCAACTGTTGGACGTCTCGTTCAGAATGTCACGGGCGATGTCCGTCGCACTTATCCTTACAATTTTGCCAGCATCCGCCTCTTCAATCGCAATTCCTATCTCGTGACGGAGAATCGCAAGCTTCTCCTCCTCTTGCGCCTTATCGTGGCGCAGCAGCCGCAAAGCCTCGCGCCCGACCTCGCTTTACGAACTGTATTCGCCGCTGGCGACTTCGCGCTCGACGAACTCCGCCATTTCCTTCGGCATGCTGACATTTTTCGTCGCCATCCGACCATCTCCTGTTTCGCAAGAATATAGCGAACTTGGCAAAGCCACTAACGCGAAAGCCGCAGACCTCCCAGGTCCGCGGCTTTCGTTTTTAGACGAGCGGTACCGGTGTCCGATCACAGCGCCTTGTCGGTGATGTCGTGCGTCCAGGCGCCCTGCGGCTCCTTGGTGATGATCTTCTGATCGAGCAACGCCTTGGCCGTGCGGTCGTAGAGCGCGGTTTCGAGCTTGCCGTCGCCGATCAGCTTGGCAACCTCGCCCACCATACGCTTCTGATGGTTCTCGTCCTGGCCGCCATTGTCCATGACGATTTCAGCAGCCTCGTCCGGGTTCTCGACGGCGTATTTCCAGCCTTTCATCGAGGCGCGCACGAAGCGCACCATCTTGTCGGCGAAGGCCGGGTCCTTCAGCTTGTCTTCCATGGCGTAGAGGCCGTCTTCCATCAGGTCGTTGCCCATCGCCGAATAGTTGAAGACCGTCAGATCCTCGGGCTTGTAGCCGGCGTCGATCAACTGCCAATATTCGTTGTAGGTCATGACCGAGATGCAGTCCGCCTGCTTCTGGATCAGCGGCTGTACGTCGAAGCTCTGCTTCAGCACCGTCACGCCGTCAGCGCCGCCTTCGGTCGGCAGACCAAGCTTATTCATCCAGGCATAGAACGGATATTCGTTGCCGAAGAACCAGACGCCGAGGGTATGGCCCTTGAAGTCCGCTTCGGTCTTGATCGGACCATCCTTCGGGCAAACCAGTTCCATACCGGCCTTGGCGAAGGGCTGTGCGATGTTGACGAGGCCGACGCCCTTCTCGCGCGCAGCCAGCGCACCACCCATCCAGTCGACAATGACATCGGCGCCGCCGCCTGCGATCACCTGCTCGGGAGCGATGTCGGGGCCGCCCGGCTTGATGGTGACGTCGAGATTCTCTTCTTCATAGAAGCCCTTGTCGGCGGCTACGTAGTAGCCGGCGAACTGGCCCTGCGTCACCCATTTAAGCTGCAGCGCCACCGCATCCGCCGCGAATGCCTGGGCAGCGGCGAGAGACATGGCGCTCGCAAGCAACGAAACAGTCAGTTTTCTCATTTTTTACCCTCTGAAGTTGGGTCGCTGCGCCCCCGCGGAGGCAACGACCGCGTCTATCCACCACGGACAGACGGATGCCAGAACGTGACGGCCCTTTCGATCAGGGCGATCGCACCATAGAAGACCGAACCCGCGACCGCTGCAACAGCGATTTCGGCCCAGACCATGTCGACATTCATGCGCCCGACCTCGGCTGAGATGCGGAAGCCCATGCCGACGACCGGCGTGCCGAAGAATTCGGCCACGATGGCGCCGATCAACGCCAGCGTCGAATTGATCTTCAAGGCGTTGAAAATGAAGGGGGCGGCGGCCGGCAGCCGGAGCTTGAGCAGCGTCTGCCAATATCCCGCCGCATAGGTGCGCATCAGGTCGCGCTCCATATGCCCCGTCGACGCCAGCCCTGCGACCGTATTCACCAGCATCGGGAAGAACGTCATCAGGATGACGACGGCCGCCTTCGACTGCCAGTCGAAGCCCAGCCAGATGACCATGATCGGTGCCACGCCGATGATCGGCAGCGCCGACACCATGTTGCCGATGGGCAGCAGCCCCCGGCGCAGGAAATCGACCCTGTCGGCCAGGATCGCGACCGCGAAGCCCGCGCCACAGCCCACGACATAGCCGACGATGACGGCCTTGAAGATGGTCTGGCGGACATCGGCGGCGATGATGTCGATCGAACTGGCCAGCTTCGCCCCGATCGCGGTGGGCGGCGGCAGGAGGATGAAGGGGATGCCGGCACCGCGCGTCGCCGCCTCCCACAGGATCAGAATCCATATCCCGAAGATCGCCGGAACCAACAGCCTGTAGGCCGTGTCCAGCCAGCGTTGCAAAGGTCGCTGGGAAGACAGCAGCGTCACGCATTGCCACGCCAGAAGCCAGGCCGCAGCCACCAGCAGGAAGAACGGCGCGCGCGCGGTGCCTTCAAAGCCATAGATACCGTGAAGCAGAAACCAGGCCGCGCCATGCGCACCGACAAACAAAATTGCCGCCCGCGCAGCGGCCGACAGGCGGGTCATCGACAGGACAATGGCTGCCAGCAGCAGTCCATAAATAAGCGGCTTCGTCGCCACGAACGGAAAGGTCACGCTCGCCGTCGGATTGGCCAACGAGTCGGCTTCCGGAACCGTCATCGGTCCCAGCAGCCAGGCCGCCAGGACCAGAACCAGCGCCAGAAGCGCCTGCCAGGCGGGTTTTGCGATCATGCCGGCCTCCCGCCCATGGAGCGCTGCACGGCCTGTCCGACGAGCCCGACGATGGTGACCAACAGCGCGGCGACGACGGAGCCTGCGACAAGAGCCGACCACATGTCGATCGTCTGGCTGTAATAGGACCCCAGCAGAAGCTTCGCGCCGATGCCGGCGGTCGCTCCCGTCGGCAACTCGCCGACGATGGCGCCGACCAGGCTGGCTGCGACCGCCACCTGCATGGACGTGAACAGATAAGGCACCGAAGCCGGCACCCGCAGCTTCCAGAAGGTCTGCGTCTTGCTCGAATTGTAGGTACGCATCAGGTCGAGATGCATCTTTTCCGGCGAACGCAGGCCCTTCACCATGCCGACCGCGACCGGGAAGAACGACAGATAGGTCGAGATCAGCGCTTTCGGCACGATGCCTGTGATGCCGACCGCCGCCAGCACGACGATGATCATCGGCGCCACCGCCAGGATGGGGATGGTTTGCGAGGTGATGATCCACGGCATCAGGCTGCGGTCCAGCGTCGTCACATGGACGATACCCACGGCGATCACGATCCCGAGAACCGTGCCGAACGCAAAGCCGAGCAGCGTCGAGGAAAGCGTCACCCAGGCATGATAGACCAGGCTGCGGTTGCTGGTCACGTTTCGCAGGAAAGTGTTCTCGAAGAAGTTTGTGGCGACCTGATGCGGCGCCGGCACGGTCGGTTTCGGCTGCGACAATGTCTTGCCGATAAACTCGACGATGCCCGGCGCCTCGCCCGCGCGACGATCGAGGTCACGCTGGAACGGCGCGTTCATATAGACCGCGAAGGCGTACCAGAGCACCACCAGCCCGGCGAGCAAGGTGAGGACAGGGATGATCTTGGAGCGGAGGGAGGTCATGCCGACGCTCCGTGGCAAGGATATCCGCTTTCGACGTTGCCCCCCTCTGTCCTGCCGGACATCTCCCCCGCAAGGGGGGAGATTGGGCCGTCATTTCGGCTTTCGCTAATTATCCAGGTTGCAGAAAAGGCGGACAGCATGGAACTGCCAATCTCCCCCCTTGCGGGGGAGATGTCCGGCAGGACAGAGGGGGGCGCCATAAAGTGCCGACCTCCATGTGACGACACATCCTCAATCATCATAGCTGTGCCCTGCCCTCAGGCCGTCGCGCACACGTGCTGCGATTTCCAGGAACTCCGGCGTTTCGCGGATGTCGAGCGGCCGTTCGTGCGGCAGCGTCGATTCGATGACATCCGTCACGCGTCCCGGGCGCGGAGACATCACCACGATGCGGGTCGAGAGATAGACCGCCTCCGGAATGGAGTGGGTAACGAAGCAGATCGTCTTCTGCGTGCGCGCCCAGAGCTTCAAAAGCTGCTGGTTGAGATGGTCACGCACGATCTCGTCGAGTGCGCCGAAGGGCTCGTCCATCAATAGCAGATCGGCATCGAAGGCCAGCGCGCGCGCAATGGAGGCGCGCTGCTGCATGCCGCCCGAAAGCTGCCAGGGATATTTGTGCTCGAACCCGCTCAGTTCGACCAGATCCATCGTGCGCTTGATCCGCTCTTGCTGCTCGGCTTTCGACAGGCCGATGATCTCGAGCGGCAGAGCGATGTTCCGGTCGATGGTCCGCCACGGATAAAGCGCGGCGGCCTGGAACACATAGCCATAGGCGCGGGCATGGCGCGCCTGCTCCGGTGTCATGCCATTGATCGAGATAGTGCCGGATGTCGGCTGCTCCAGATCGGCGATCACGCGCAGGAACGTCGTCTTGCCACACCCCGACGGGCCGATGAAGGAGACGAATTCGCCCTTCTTGATGGTCAGATCGACATCGGTGAGGGCTACGACGGGACCGTCATTGGTCCGGAAGGTCAGCCCGAGGCCGTTTGCCTGGACGACGGTTTGCGTATTTCCTATCATGCGAACTCATATGGCTGGCAGGTTGACTGAGACTGCACTGTCGTTCCGGGAAAGGATAGCCGTGATGGATGCGTCATCGAAGCCCACATGCAAGGTCGTGCGGCGCGCCGATACCTATGGCGGCAAGCAGGGTCTCACCTATACCAAGGGCATCTCCACGCAAAGCGTCGGTTCGACGGGCATCTGCATGCATGTCGTCACCATCCCGCCGGGCGGGCGCGCCAAGGCGCATCTGCACGAAGCGCACGAGACCGCCGTCTACATCCTGTCGGGAGTTTCCCGCACCTGGTTCGGCGACCGGCTGGAACAGTTCACCGACATGGTCGCCGGCGAGATGATGTATATTCCCGCAGGTGTGCCGCATGTGCCTGAAAACATCGGCAGCGAACCGTGCACCGCCGTCATCGCCCGCACCGACCCGAACGAGCAGGAAAGCGTCGTCTTGCTGCCGGAACTGGATGCCGTCTTGCCGGCGGCGAATTAGCCGCCGGGCCTGATGGGAGAAACGTTGCGATGCGGACCCGATAGCCCTCCGCATCGACGTCTCAGACGCCCGAGGCCGGAATGCCGCTGCGCTCGATCTTGCGCGGCGCGACGAGTTCCTTCCAGGTCGACAGTGCGCGGTTGACCGCGCCGTTCGGCTCGCGGGCAACGAATTCGCCGGTTCCCGGCTTCGCCTTGATCTCGCTTTCCTGCACAGCCAGTTCGCCGCGCGTAAACACGAAACGCGGCAGGCCGGTCACCTCGAATCCCTCGAACACATTGTAGTCGATTACCGACTGCTGCTTCTTCGCGGTGATCGTCTTGGACGCTTTGGGGTCGATCACAATGATGTCGGCGTCCGATCCGACCAGAATCGCACCCTTCTTCGGATACATGTTGAGGATCTTGGCGATGTTGGTCGACGTCACGGCGACGAACTCGTTCATCGTCAACCGTCCGGTCGCCACGCCCTTGGTCCACAACACCGGCAGGCGATCCTCGAGACCGCCGGTGCCGTTCGGGATCTTGGTGAAATCGCCAACGCCATTGCGCTTCTGCTCAGTCGTGAAGGCGCAATGGTCCGTCGCCACGCATGACAGCGAACCCGACTGCAACCCCGCCCACAGCGAATCCTGATGCTGCTTGCTGCGGAACGGCGGGCTCATCACGCGGCGCGCCGCATGATCCCAGTCCTTGTCGAAATACTCGCTCTCGTCCAGCGTCAGATGCTGGATCAGCGGTTCGCCATAAACCCGCATGCCTTTCTGGCGCGCGCGTCGGATGGCTTCATGGCTCTGCTCGCAGGAAACATGCACGACATAGAGCGGCACATTGGCCATATCGGCGATCATGATCGCACGGTTGGTCGCCTCGCCTTCCACTTCCGGCGGACGCGAATAGGCATGGCCTTCCGGACCGTTATTGCCTTCTGCCAAAAGCTTCTGCGACATGGCCGCCACCAGGTCGCCATTCTCGGCATGGACGAGCGGCAGCGCTCCGAGCGCCGAGCAGCGCTGGAACGATGCGAACATCTCGTCGTCATTGACCATTAGCGAGCCCTTATAGGCCATGAAGTGCTTGAAGGTGTTGATGCCGCGGTCGACCACCTCGGCCATCTCATTGAAAACCTGCTCGCTCCACCAGGTGATCGCCATGTGGAAGGTGTAGTCCGAGCAGGCCTTGACGGACTTGTTGTCCCACATCTTGATCGCGTCGAGCAGCGATTGCCCCGGATTGGGCAGGCAGAAGTCGACCACCATGGTTGTGCCGCCGGCAAGGGCTGCGCGGGTGCCGCTTTCGAAATCGTCGGCGGAATAGGTGCCCATAAACGGCATTTCGAGATGGGTGTGCGGATCGATGCCGCCCGGCATCACATAGCAGCCCGTGGCGTCGAAGGTTTCGTCGCCCGACAGGTTCGGCCCGATACCGACGATCTTGCCGCCCTCGATCTTCACATCGGCTTTGTAGGTCAGGTCGGCGGTGACCACGGTACCGTTCTTGATGACTTTGGACATTATTGCTCCCCGTTCCCTTCCTTCATCGGCAGAGGAAGGATTGCCTGCCTCAAACCGGTTATGTTGATCAATGCGGCTTCCAGCCGCCACATATCCTTATCTGCCAACCGGCCGATCACTCGGCTCATCGCTGACTTCCGCAGATGCGTCACCTTGTCGACCATGATCTGCGAAACATTCTGCAAGCCATTTTCTGGCGACGGGTTGATGGTTGGCCTGAAATTTGGCGCGTCGGCGAGAAAGGTCGTCAGAGGGCAAAGGATCAACGTCTCATGCATCTCTATATATTCGTCAGCGTGCAGAACGACGGCGGGTCGTGGTTTGCCGAGATCACCTTGGAACGCCGCCGTAACCATGTCGCCGCGGGCTAGGATCACGACATATCCCAGTCTTGATGAGCCTGATCATCGATAAGCTCTATTATCCCGGCCTCACGATCAGCCTCGACGGCAGCGCGAGCCTGTCGAGCCGCCTCCCGACGATAGACGTCGGTTGTAGTGTCGGGCACCCAAATTTCGATTGGCCGGTAACCCTGGCGGATGAGTTCAGCACGTTCCTCTTGCGAGATTTCCCTAGGTCGCCCCATTGCAACTCTCCTGTCAAACGGCTCAGAGTTCCATTCTACTCCACGATCTCCGCCGTCTCCAGCACGGCGTGGAACAGCACGTCCGCGCCGGCGCCGGCCCATTCCTTGGAAATATCCTCCGCCTCATTGTGCGAGAGACCACCGACGCAGGGGCACATGATCATCGTCGCGGGGGCCACTTTCGCAGCCCAGCAGGCATCGTGACCGGCGCCGGAAATGATGTCCATATGCGAATAGCCGAGCTTTTCGGCAGCGGACCGGACGCGGCCGACCAGCGTGGGATCGAATGTGACGGGATCGAAATGCCCGACCGCCTCGACCGAGCAGCCCACGCCGATCTCCTCGCAGATCCTCGCGGCTTCCGACTCGATCCTGGCGCGCATGCGGTTGAGCTTGTCGAGATCGGGCGTACGGATATCGACAGTGAACACCACCTTGCCGGGCAGCACGTTGCGCGAGTTGGGCGAGAACAACACCTGCCCTACCCCGCCGACTGCGCCGGGCTGCTCCGACATGGCGACATCCTGCACCATTTCGATGATCCGGCTCATGGCCAGACCGGCATTGACGCGCATGGTCATCGGCGTCGAGCCGGTATGCGCTTCCCTGCCCGTCAAGGTGAATTCCAGCCACCACAGGCCCTGGCAGTGCGTGACGACGCCGATCTGCCTGTCTTCAGCTTCCAGGATCGGACCCTGCTCGATGTGATACTCGAAATAGGCGTGCATCTTGCGCGCGCCGACGTCCTCGTCGCCGAGCCAGCCGATACGCTTCAACTCGTCGCCATAGGTCTTGCCCTCGGGATCCTTGCGCGAATAGGCGTAATCCAGCGAAAGCTGCCCGGCAAACACGCCAGAAGCCAGCATGGCCGGCGCGAAACGCGCGCCTTCCTCGTTGGCCCAGTTGGTCACGACGATCGGATGCCTGGTCTTGATGCCGAGGTCGTTCATCGACCGCACCACTTCAAGCGCCGACAGAACGCCCAGAACCCCGTCATATTTGCCGCCGGTCGGTTGTGTATCGAGATGGCTGCCGACATAGACCGGCAACGCGTCCGGGTCGGTCCCCGGCCGAGTGGCGAACATGGTCCCCATCTTGTCGACGCCCATGGTCATACCGGCGGCGTCGCACCACGACTTGAAGAGGTCGCGCCCTTCCTTGTCTTCGTCGGTCAGGGTCTGGCGGTTGTTGCCGCCGGCAATGCCGGGGCCGATCTTCGCCATATCCATCAGCGAATCCCACAAACGATCGGAGTTGATTCGCAAATTCTCGCCGGGCGCGGCCATGCACGTCATTCCTTCCATTCCACTCGATCGAGAGGCCGGCGGTTCCCGTCGCCGGCCTCGCGCTATGTCAAAGTCAGTCGATCATCCGCAGCACTTCGCGCACATGATCGATCAGTTCGTTGATCTGGCCCTTGGTGATGATCAGCGGCGGCGACATCGCGATGATATCGCCGGTGGTGCGGATCAGCGCGCCGCGCTCATAGGCCTTCAGGAAGGCTGAGAACGCACGCTTGGTAGGCTGGCCGGCAATCGGCTCGAGTTCGACGGCGCCGATCAGGCCGATATTGCGGATGTCGATGACATGCGGCTCGCCCTTGAGCGAATGCAGCGCATCCTCCCAATAGGGCGCCAGTTCCTCGCCGCGCGTCAGCAGCCCCTCTTCCTTGTAGGTCTCGAGCGTGGCGAGACCAGCGGCGGCCGCGATGGGATTGCCGGAATAGGTGTAGCCATGCGCGAACTCGATGAGGTGTTCGGGTCCGGTCATGAAGGCGTCGTGGATTTCCTTCTTCACAAACACCGCGCCCATCGGGATTACGCCATTGGTGACGCCCTTGGCGGTGACCATGATGTCGGGGATGACGCCGAAATAGTCGGCGGCGAACGGCGCGCCGAGACGGCCGAAGCCGGTGATGACTTCGTCGAAGATCAACAGGATGCCGTGCTTGTCGCAAATCTCACGCAGGCGCTTGAGATAGCCCTTCGGCGGGATGAGCACACCGGTAGACCCCGCAACCGGCTCGACGATGAGGGCCGCGATGGTGGAAGCGTCATGCAGGGTGATGATGCGCTCGAACTCGTCGGCAAGCTCGGCGCCGTGCTCCGGCTCGCCGCGCGTGAAAGCGTTCTTGCCCGGCTGATGCGTATGCGGAATGTGGTCGACGCCGGTCAAGAGCGTGCCGAACATTTTGCGGTTGCCGACGATACCGCCGACCGAGATGCCGCCGAAATTGACGCCGTGATAGCCGCGCTCGCGGCCGATCAGGCGCGTGCGCGACCCCTGGCCCGCGACGCGCTGATAGGCGAGCGCGATCTTCAGCGCGGTTTCGACCGATTCGGAACCGGAATTGGTAAAGAACACATGGTCGAGCCCCTTGGGCGCCATATCGACGAGACGGTTGGCAAACTCGAAGGCAATGGGGTGGCCCATCTGGAAGGCCGGCGCGTAGTCGAGTTCGGCGGCCTGCTGCTGGATAGCCTCGGTGATCTTGGGGCGGCAGTGGCCGGCATTGACGCACCACAGGCCGGCGGTGCCGTCGAGAATCTTGCGGCCGTCGCTGGCGGTGTAGTGCATGTCCTTCGCGGAAACCAGCATGCGCGGCGACTGCTTGAACTGACGATTGGACGTGAACGGCATCCAGAATGCCGACAGATCGTTGGGCACGGCGTTGAGTCTGTTCGACATTACCAAGCTCTCCTCTTTATCGATGACCTTGTTTGATTGCGGCCAACGCTTGGTCTTCCCCGGTTTTTCATGCTAGGCATTTTTTGACCAATTGGACAAACGTTAGCACCGTCTTATCGACGGTCAAGGAAATAGTAGCGGAAATGGTCTGTCTCCGACGCGCTCCACAGAACTGGAAGAACTGGTCCAGCCGATTGGTCCAGCTGCATCCGGAAGCCAGTGGAATTCTACCATGAGCATCGAGGCAGCCGCCCCTCGCCGCACCACGCGCATCCAGCAGGAGAAGCGCGAAAAGATTCTCGAGGCAGCCTTGGACGTCTTCTCGGCCAATGGCTTCCGGGGCGCGACCATCGACCAGATCGCCGAAGCCGCCGGCATGTCTAAGCCCAACCTGCTCTATTATTTCCGCGGCAAGGAAGACATGCACACCACGCTGATGGTGCGTCTGCTCGAAACCTGGCTGGCGCCGCTGCGCGAACTCGACGATGTTGGCGATCCCGTCACCGAGCTGCGCAGCTACATCCGCAAGAAGCTGGAGATGTCCCGCGACTTCCCGCGCGAAAGCCGCCTGTTCGCCAATGAGATTCTGCAGGGTGCGCCACGCATCAAGGAATTGCTCGAAGGCGAGTTGCGCTCGTTGGTCGACGAGAAGGCCAACATCATCAAAAGCTGGATGCGCGCCGGCAAGATCGCCCGCACCGATCCATGGCACCTGATCTTCGCCATCTGGGCGACGACCCAGCATTACGCCGATTTCGACGTTCAGGTCCGTTCCGTGCTGGGGCCGGACCGGGGCGGCGACGGGCGGTTCGAGGATGCCGCGCGCTTTCTCGAACAACTCTTCATCGACGGGCTGAAGCCGGGAAAATAGTTCGACTTTTCCGGTCCGAACTCCTCAATATTCCTTTTCGTAGAAAATACCGCCCTTGGCCTCACCATCGTCGCGCGCTTCGCCGCGCAGCTTGACGCCACGGCCGATCCTGAGGTCGATGCCGACCCGACCGGAACCCGGCTGGTCGCCTTTTTCGAGCGTCAGATAGGTGCGGTCGTTGAGATATTTTCCGACCGAGACAGCGGTGCCGCCGCCTTCGGTGGTGCGCAGGTCGAGGTCGTCCACGCCGAGCCGGTTGCGCAGGGTCGTCAGCAGCGAGGTCGCACCGTCGACCCCTGCAAGCTCAGCGGCGGCGGACGCAAGCTGGGCGATCTGCAGCGGCGACAGATTGGACATCGAGCGACCAAAGATCAGGCGCGCCAGCACCTCGTCCTCGGGCAATGCCGGAACCGAGCTGAACGTGAAACGGGGATTGTTGGCTGCACCCGTGATGTTGATGGTGACCGTCGCGTCCGATGCGCTCGATTCGGCTGTGAAGTTCAGTGTCGGAACGAGCGAGCCGGCAAAGGTGACGGAGCCCGCGCTGAAATCGAGCCTTTGGCCCAGCACTTCCAGCCGCCCGCGTGTCATGGTGAATTGACCCACCGCGCTCGGCGATGTTGCCGGGCCGACAAGCTTCAGATTGCCGCCCATTTCAGCGTCGACGCCACGGCCCTGGATGAAGATCCGGTTCGCCGCTCTGATGTCAATGTCGAGTTTGAGCCCACTCTGCCCACCGGTAGCCTCTTCGGGCCTCAAGGCCCTGTCCTGGGCCTTCACGGCAGGGGGCGGGTTGCGATGCTGCACGTTGAGCTGTGCCAATGACGCCGGCAGATTGGTCGGAATGGTAATGACCGTCCGCGCGAGATCGATGGATCCCGACAAGGTCGGGGACGACACCAGCTGACCACGTATCGCCAGATTGGCGCTGAAATTCGCCGCCACAACCTGCCCGTCCGTGTAGCGCCCGTCGACCACCGTGATGGTGATGTTGGCCGGGAACCCGGACCCCGGCGCGGTACCGACGGTGCCGCTGACCGACAGCCTGCCGCCGCTCGACAGCGTGCCGTCCATGCGGTTGATGGTGGCGACGTTGTTGGCGATGGCTATGTCCAGCGACAGGTCGTTCACCGCGAGCCCCGCCGACGCATAGACGACGCGCGCGCCGGAGGCCCTTACGGAGCCGGTTATGACGGGAGCAGAAGCCGGACCGCGCACGGTGACATTGACATCGGCGGCGCCGTCGATGGCAACCGATTGCGCGGCCAGTTGCCGGTCGAGGATGGCGAATGGCACCCGGCCGGAGAAAGTGAGGTCCAGCGCCGGCGTCCCGGCAATGTTGACGCTGCCGCCGCCCTGGATGCTTGTTCCGAAACCGTCGCCGATAGTCGCCTGGAAGGTCAGCCGGTTATTGGCCAGATTGCCCGTCGAGGTGACGTTGAGCGAGCCGACGCCGGCACTGCTCAGCGCAGCTGCCTGCACACCACTGGCCCGCAGATCGTAGGCGACGTTCGGGCTGGTCGCGGGACCGGTTGCCCTGACCGTGCCGTTGATGGTGCCGGCGAGCCCGAGACCGGGCGAGAAGCTGTTGGCGAGCGCCGCCGGCACATTGGCCAGGGTGGCGTTGACGTCCAGCGTCGGCGTGCCCGCAATGCTGACGCTGCCTTCGCCGCGAATGTTCATGCCGCCGCCATTGGCGACCGTAGCCTGGAACGTCAGCCGATTGTTCGCCAGATTGCCCGTGGAGTTGACGTTGAGCGGCGGAATGCCGGCCATCTGAGCGGTTCTCAAACCGGTCGCACGAAGATCGTAGGCAACAGTCGGGCTGGTGGCTGGACCGGTGGCTTTCACAGTGCCGTTGATCGTGCCGGCGAGGCCGAGACCAGGCGAGAAGCTGTTGGCGAGCGCCGCCGGCACATTGGCCAGCGTGGCGTTGATGTCCAGCGTCGGCGTATCGGCGATGGTGACGCTGCCGTCGCCGCGAATGTTCAGCCCGCCGCCATTGGCGACCGTCGCCTGGAAGGTCAGCCGGTTGTCGGCGAGATTACCGGTCGAGTTGATGTCGACGGGTGGAACTCCGGCAAGCTTGGCGGTTTGCATGCCCGTGGCGCTAATGTCATAGGCGACCGAGGGGTTGGAGGCCTCGCCTGTGGCTTTCACGGTGCCGTTGATGCTGCCGGCGAGCCCGAGCTCAGGCGAAAAAGTGTTGGCAAGCGAAGCCGGCACATTGGCCAGCGCGACATCGAGGTTCAACGTCGAACCGGCCGTCCCGTTGATGGTTGCAGTGCCACCGCCCACCGTGACAGCAAGACCGTTCAGCTCCGCCGTGCCATTGGCCACCGTGATGGTCGAAGGCTTCGAAACCGCCGCCGCGAGGCCGCGAATTGTGGCATCCGCCGAAGCGAGTTCGACCGTGGTCACGCCATTGGCAATGCGCACGCGGCCTGCGGCGCGCGCCGGAATGTCGGTCACGACAGCGCCGCCGTCGAAGCTCGTCCACTCGCCATCGCTGGTCAGCGCGACATCGACATCGCGCACAACGGTGGTGCCGGAGGTTACGGTCTCCGCCTTGATTGTGCCGGCGATGGTCGGCATCTCGACGTAGTTCGTCAGCAGCGCATCGATCGCGACCGTTTGGGCCGACAGATCGCCGCGCGTCAGCGAGGCGGTGTTGAGGACGACCTGCACCTGCGGAACGCCGCCCGGCTTGGTGAAGTCCACCGAGCCGGTCACGTCGCCGGATGCGCTGTCGAGCGCTAAAGCTGCGAGCGGACTGATATCCGGCAGGTTGATCGTCAGCTTGCCCACCGGAAGGAACTGCTCGTCCAGCACGATATCGCCGGCAATCTTGTTCTCACCCAGCGAAAGGGCAAGCCCATCGATGCGCCGTTGACCGTCAGTGGTGCGCAAGACGGCATTGCCTGAAAGCGCCTCGCCGCCCACGCTGCCCGACAGTTTCACATCGGCTGCCGGATTGGCGAAATCGGCGCGGCCCGTTGCGGTCAATTTCAGATCGTTGATCTCGCGGCCGACGGCTTCCAGCCGGCTGCTGCTGATGTCGAAGGACAGGTCGGGACCCGAAAGCGGCCCACGCGCCGTCAGCGCGAAATCGATGGCGCCCTTGGCCACCGGCGAGACCCGCGAAATGTCGGAGTAGGACCCCTTGATATCGGCGGAAATGGTATCGCCGCTCAGGCTGCCAAGCCCGGTCGCGGTCAGCGCGCCCGAGGTCAGCTGGATTTCGTTGGCGGCAAACGCGCCTTCCGCGTCGCGCGTCGCGGTTGCCGAGAACTGCACCCGTTCGTCCAGCGGCGCCCTTACAGCTTCCGGCAACGCGATGGTCGCAACATCAGCGCTCATGGCAAGCTCGACCGCAAGATCGGCCAGTGTGACTTTCGCGGTCACAGTGCCGTTGAGCGTGTCGCTGGTGATGGTGCCGCTGTTGACGACAACCTCTTCCTGGCTGATGCTGCCGCCCAGCGTCGCCTTGACCTGTCCAGCCACCAGCGGCGCAAGCGTTGCAACGTCGGTTTCCAACCGCCCGGCGGCCAGGTTGATGTCAACCGGCCCGCTGCGGTCGGCGACGTTGAAGCCATCGGAATGGATGGTCGCGTCGAGGTTGTGTACCTTGGTGCCGCCGGCAAACACATAGGCAAGCGACGCGCCGACATCGAGCATCGGCTCGGCCCCATCGCCGAAGATACGCACCGTGGCGTTCTTGACGGCCACGTCTATGCGCTGCGCATCGCCGAAGCTCAGCGCCACCGGCTGATCCGTCGTGTCGAGCTGGAAGGAGAAATCGCTGGCGCCCTGCGGATTGATGATGCCGGACCCCGAACCGGTCAAGGCGCCGGTGCTGAGGTTGCCACGCTCGAGTTCGACGCCGCCGCCCGACAACAGCGTGCCGGCGAGGTCGAAGTTCGTCGCACCTGTCAGCACGGGCTTGAACGCGTCCGGCACGAAACGGTCGAACTGGCCGTCGCCCTTGACCTCAAAGCGGTTGCCGCCGTCGACGGCCTGATGGCGGCCCAAAAGCTGGGCGATGACGGCGCCGTCGATGGTGACGTTGCCCTGCCCGCTCCAATCCGCCAGCGGACCCTCGCCGGACAGTGTCGCCTGCACCGCGGGCTGGTCCGAAAGGCCGAGCAGATTGGCGATGATGCCGCCTTGCGGCTCGGATGCCTGCAGGTTCAGCACCAGCGTGTTTTCATTCGGTGCGAAATTGATGTCGGCGACGATCGTACCCTGCTTGCCATCGGTGCGGGCGACATTCAGCTTGGATTCGATAGCGTTTATGGAACGGTCCACCCGCAACATGCCGTCGGCGGACAGCTGCGCAACGCCGCTGCCGGCCAAAACCTCGCCCATGGCGATATCGGGCAGGTCGATCTTGGCGATGTCGATCGATACGGGCAGTGAGAAACCGGTGCTGCTGGGCTCGGACGGCGTTTCGCTCGCCTTTGGCAGCCTTGCCACCTCGATACGCTGGGCGGAAATCGACTCGGCACGGAAGGTCCGCGACAACAGCGCGGTCGGCGACCAGTCGACAGCGACATCGCGCAGAGCCAGCCAGGCGCCATCGCGATCGCCGATCACGACGTTTTCGACCGTCAGCGCGCCGGACCATATACCGTCTATGCCGCTGATCCTGACCGTCATGTCGGGCGACGACGCCATGGTCGAGATCAGGCCGGCAAGGTTGTCTCGGCCACGCGCCGTCAGCGTGAACACCGCGACCGCACCGATGGCGAGTGCGAGCACGAGCAGCACAACGTTGCGAAGAATGCGAAGTAGCCGCTTGGCGAGTTTCATGGCCGCTTCCTCAGAATGACTGGCCTATGCCGGCATAGATGCCGTAGTCGGGGTCATGCGGTTCGGGATTGAGCGGCACCGCGACATCGACGCGAAGCGGCCCGAAAGGTGTCAGATAGCGCAGGCCGACGCCCGCGCCCACCTTCAAATTGGAAAAGTCCGGAAACTGCTCTTCGGAGACGGCGCCCGCGTCGATGAACGGCACGACGCCGATCGTATCTGTCACCTGGGCGCGGACCTCAACGGAGCCTTCCAGCAAGGACAGTCCGCCGAGCGGCGTTCCGTCGGCGTTGCGCGGTCCGATGCCTTGATAGGCATAGCCGCGCACCGACCCGCCACCGCCCGCGTAGAAGCGTCTGTCTGCCGGCACGTCCTCGATGCTTGCGCCGACGACCGACCCCGCATTGATGCGGCCGGCGATGATGTATTTCGCATCCTCGTCGATGGCGTAATAGGTCGAAGCCTCACCGCGAACCTTCGCGAATGCCTTGGTGTTTTCGATGTCGTAAGTCGGCTCGATATAGGCGAGCGCTCGCCATCCCGTCGTTGGGTTCAGCTTGTCGTCGCGATTATCGAACTGGTACTGCAAGGGTATGCTGGCGAGCAGATATTCCTTGCCGTCCGGGTTGAACGCGTCGGTTACATCAGCATATTCCAGCGAGAACTCCGCCGAGACCTGCTGCGTCTTGGTGAGGTCATAGGAGAGGCCCACGCCGCCCTTCACCGAGAAACGGTCATAGGCGTCGGGATGCTCGAAGACTGTCTTCAGGTTCGAGAAGAATTTCGAATTGGGGCCGACGACGCCCGGCTTCTCGAACATGATCCCGGCATTGTAATTGAGTTTGCCGAGGTCCTGGCTGCCGATGCCGCTTATGGAGCCTTCGATGCGCAGCTTTTCCGCCCGCCCGAACAGGTTGCGATGACCCCAATAGCCTTCAAGGCCGAGGCCGTCGGTGTTGGAAACGGTAGCGCCGACACCGAGATAGCGCTGCTTGCGCTCCGTTACCTGAACATTCATCGGAATCTGGCCAGCCGCGTTTAACGCGTCTGCCTTGTTGACGGCAACGCTGTTGAACACTTCGAGCGCCAGCAAGCGGTCACGCGCATCGTCGACCTCCTCGGGCGAATAGGTCTGGCCCTCGGGAAGCCCGGTCATATAGGCGGTGAAATCGCGGTCGACGGCTTCCGTGCCTTCGACCGTGGTCGGGCCATAGCCGGCAATGGGGCCAGCCTCGACATCCATGGTCACATCGAGCGTCAGAGTATTGTGATCGGCCACGACCTCGCGACCTGTGATCTTCGCCAACGGACGACCTTCTTCCTGCAGCGCCCTGACGATGCGCGCTTCAGCCCGGAGAATGTTGTCTGAAGACGCATCGCCTCCCGAGATCAGGCCGTAGTCGGCGCCTATGACCTTGGCGGCATCGCCCTGGAGCTTGATGTCGCCTAGAACGAATCTCGATCCCGGATCGATGCGGATCGCGACTGCGATGGGTTGCGGACCGGTGAATTCAGCGTCGGGGGGCAGATCATCCAGGTCTCGCCCGTCGATGAAGATCGTCACCACGCCGTCATAACGTGCCTTGGAAAACAGCGCTGCGACCAGCCGCTCACGGTCGCTGCGCGCGCGTGACAGAAGGCCGAGCGAGCCGGAAACCGGCGTTTCCTGGTCGCTGACCAGAAGCGACGCCGTGTTCATGACATCGGTCAGTTCCTCGGTATCAGGGCCGGTAACCTCGAGAGTCGCGGCATAGCGCAGCGGATCGACGATATCGGTCGTCTCTTCTTCCGCAGAGCCCCACAGGCGGATGCCGAAAATCTCGAACGCCATGGCTTGATGGGTCTGGATGGCGACCAGAGACACGGAAATGAGCAAAGCCGCGGTCGTGCGAACGCGCGCGCGACCCGCTTTTACACCTCTGATACTCTGCACTCGTACTGTCGACATCAGGTCAAGTTATGGCCCAAACCTAAAATTGGAATAAACATTTTAGCCTTTCATCAAGCATATCAATCGATCTGCTGAGATTTCGCGAAAGCTTCCAGAGGCCGCCTCGCGCGAAATCCTGCTGAAACATTCGTTTGGCAAAAAGCACGCCATCATTCCGGAATGCGGAATATCATGGGCACGCTCGAAGACAAGCACGTCTTCTGATATGGGGATAGGGTTTCTCCCGCATGCGGCCATATTGACACGGTATAAGACAAGCGGAACATGCAGGTCTCTGCGTGGACGTGATGGGAGGGGACGATGAGGTTCTTCAAAACGGTTTTGGCGACGGCGCTGTTTGCCGCCCTGTTCTCTTCCGGCGCACTGGCGCAGTCGGCGGAGCCGCGCATGGTGGTGACCACCGAAAACAGCGACTACTTCGGCTTCGACCTCAGATCCGAACAGAACGTTACGCTCGACCAGTGCAAGACCTCATGTCTCGGCGACACCCAATGCCGCTCCTTTACCTATAACACCAAAGCCAAGTGGTGTTTCCTCAAATCAGATTTCGCGACGATAAAGCCGTTCAACGGCGCGGTCGCCGGCAAGATCGTTGCCTTCAACAGCCAGCCCGACATCGGCGCGCCCGCGGCTCTCAGCTTCGTGCCGGCATGGATGGTGGACGAAGCCCGCATGTACCGCGCGAGCCTGACCAACGGCTCAGTCGCGGTCGGCGCGGAGGGCCTTGGCGGCCTGACCCAGGCTGGCGATGACGCCATGCGCACCGCCGATCCCCGTAACGCGATGGGAAAATTCACCTCGGCCATCGCCATCCAGCCCGACGACGGCACGCTGTGGATGAAGCTCGCCCGGTCCATCATGGCCACCCCACCCGCCAATGCACAGGAGCGAGTCCAATTCCAGCGCGACGGCTCGTCGGCGGCCTACAACGCCTATCTGCTGCTGCGCACCGCCGACACCCGAGCCGAAGCGCTTGCCGTCCTGGCCGAAGCGCTCGACCGCCGCGAACTGTTCCGCCCTGCCCTGCAGGCCTATGAGGCGAGCCTCTCCTTCGCCAACGATGCCGGTGTCCGCGCGGCCTATGAAGACCTGAAGGCGCGCAAGGGTTTCCGCATAGTCGATCACAGCATCGATGCAGACACCGCCTCGCCGCGAGTCTGCGCCCAGTTCTCGGAACAACTGGTCAAAACCGGAGTCGACTACGCGCCTTTCGTCACGGTGGATGACGCGGCACCCAAGGGCGTCGAAGCCAAGGACCAGCAGCTGTGCGTGGACGGGCTCGAGCATGGCAAGCACTATCGCGTTGCCTTCCGCGCCGGCCTGCCGGCCGCTGTCGGCGAGGTGCTGACCGCGCCGATTGTGCTCAGCGTTTATGTCCAGGACCGCGCCCAGACCGTACGCTTCACCGGCGATGCCTTCGTGTTGCCGTCGCACGCCCGCCGTGGCATCCCCGTCGTCAGCATCAATATGGAAGCCGCCGACCTGAAGGTGTTCCGCATCGGCGACCGCTCGCTGGCGCAGCTTCTGTCGGGCTATCAGTTCCTGCGCCAGCTCGATTCCTACGATCTCGACAGCATCCGCGATCAGATGGGCGAACCCGTCTGGCAGGGCGAGATGGAGATCGCCAACCAGCTCAACAAGGAAGTCACCACCAGTTTCCCAGTCGACCAGGCCCTGCCCAACCGCAAGCCGGGCGTCTACGTGCTGACCGCCCAGCCCCTGAACGACCGTTCCGACAATTGGGATTCGCGCGCCACGCAATGGTTCGTCATATCCGACATCGGCCTGACCACCTATACCGGGCAGGACGGGCTGCATGTGTTTGCCCGCTCGCTCGGCTCGGCCAAGCCCCTCGCCAATGTCCAACTGACGCTGCTCGCCCGCAACAATGAGATCCTCGGCACCGCCACCACCGACGCCGAAGGCCGCGCCACGCTGACGGCCGGTCTCGTTCGCGGCGAAGGCGGCATGGCGCCGGCAGCATTGATGGCCAGCGGAGCGGACGACGATTTCGTCTTCCTCGACATGACCCGGGCCGGCTTCGACCTGTCCGACCGTGGCGTCACCGGTCGCGCCTCGCCCGGCGCGCTCGACGTCTATGCCTGGACCGAGCGCGGCATCTACCGCGCCGGCGAGACAGTGCATGCCGCGGCCCTTGCCCGCGACAGCGCCGTCGACGCGGTCGAGAACCTGCCGCTGACCTTCGTCTTCTCACGGCCCGACGGCGTCGAGGATCGCCGCATCGTCACCGACGGCACAGCCGCCGGCGGTCATGCCGCGCAGCTTGCGCTGTCCAGTTCGGCCATGCGCGGCACCTGGAGTTTCAGCATCTACACCGACCCGAAGCAGCCGGCCGTCGCCAGCCGCAACTTCCTGGTCGAGGACTTCGTGCCCGACCGCATCGAATTCGACATGACCGCCGACCGCAAGGAAATGGCTGCCGGCGACACCGCCACTATCGAGATCGACGGCCGCTTCCTTTATGGCGCACCGGCCGCCGGACTTGCGCTGGAAGGCGAAATCGCGCTGACCACCTCGCGCCAGTGGGACAGCTTCAAAGGCTATTATTTCGGCCTGGCCGACGAGCAGCAGGGCGACGCCACGCGCATTCCGCTGGAAGACCTGCCTGTGATCGGTGACGACGGCAAGGCCACGTTCCCCTTCACCCTCGATCAACTGCCCTCCACCACAAGGCTGGTGAATGCCGGCGTGACGGTGCGGATGCGCGAAGGCGGCGGCCGTGCCGTCGAACGCTCCCTCGACATCTCCATCCGGCCGAAAACCACCGCCATCGGCATCCGCCCGGATTTTTCGGGCGACGAGGTTCCCCAAGGCGGCGTGGCCAAGTTCAGCCTGCTGGCAGCAGACCCTTCAGCCGCCCGCCAGGCGTTGCAGGGCGCGCAATGGTCGCTGGTCAAGGTCGAGCGCAACTATCAATGGTATCGTTCCGGCAGCAGTTGGAACTATGAGCCGATAACCCAGACCAAATCGGTTGCCAGCGGCACGGTCGATATCGCTGCCGATGGCGACGCCACCATCAGCATGCCGGTCGACTGGGGCCGTTACCGCCTTCAGGTCGAGACTGCCGATCCGGAAGGCCCGGTTTCCAGCTATGAATTCGATGCGGGCTGGTACGTCTCCGCCACCTCGACCGAAACGCCCGACGGGCTGGAAATCGCCCTCGACAAGGACAGCTATACGATCGGCGACGTGGCCAAGCTGAAAGTGTCGCCGCGCTTTGCCGGCGAGCTTCTCGTCACCATCGGTTCAGAAACGCTGCTCAAGACCGTGACGGCCACCGTGCCGGAAGGCGGCAGCACCGTCGACATCGCCGTGGGCGAGGATTGGGGCGCCGGCACCTATGTGACGGCCACGCTGTTCCGTCCGGGCGACGCGCGCGAATCCCGCATGCCGGGCCGCGCCATCGGCCTGAAATGGCTGAAGATCGACCCTGGCGCCCGCAAGCTCGATGTGTCGATGACGCCGCCGGAAAAATCCGAGCCGCGCCAGATGCTGCCGATCCCCGTCTCCGTCGCAGGAGCGAAGGCTGGCGAAAAAGCCTATGTCATGGTCGCAGCCGTCGATGTCGGTATCCTGAACCTGACGAAATACACCGCGCCCGATCCGGAGGAATGGTACTTCGGCCAGCGCATGCTGGGGCTCGAACTGCGCGACCTCTATGGCCGCCTGATCGACGGCTCTCTGGGCACGACCGGCAAGCTGCGCACCGGCGGCGACGGCGGCGCGGTCACCGCCCAGGGCAACCCGCCGACCGAAAAGCTCGTCGCCTTCTTTTCCGGCATCGTCGAACTCGATGCCGAGGGCAAGGCGCTGGTTTCCTTCGACATTCCGCAGTTCAACGGCACGGTGCGCATCATGACCGTGGCCTGGACCAAGACGGCCGTAGGTCACGCCTCGACCGATGTCATCGTTCGCGATCCCGTGGTCATCACCGCCGGCCTGCCGCGCTTCATGGCCCCCGGCGACGCCACCACCATGCGGCTCGACGTGGCCAACACCGACGCGCCCGACGGCGACTACGCGCTCGCCATCGAGACCGGCGGCGGCCTGACCGTCAGCGACGTGCCGGCCATAATCAGCCTGACCGCCGGCAAACGCGAAACGCTGACCGTACCGCTGAACGCACAGGCTGCGGGGACCGGCGGCATCACCGTGCGCCTCACCCATCCCGACGGCCTCAGCGTCGAACAGAACCTGTCTCTGCCCGTCCGCCCCGGCCAGCTTCCGATCACCACGCGCATGGTCGTCGACCTCGCCGGCAATGGCGGGTCGCTGCGGGTGGACAAGGAACTGCTCGCCGCCAGCATCCTGGAAGATGCCTCGGTCAGCGTCGGCGTCTCGCAGACCTCCGCCTTCGACGTGCCGTCGCTGCTGATGAGCCTCGACCGCTACCCCTATGGCTGCGCCGAGCAGACCACCAGCCGTGCGTTGCCGCTGCTCTATGTCAGCGACTTGTCCGTCGAATCGGGCATGGCCGCCGATCCGGATCTGCGCGAGCGGGTGCAGAGCGCGATCTACCGCCTGATGAACTATCAGTCGTCAGCCGGCAGCTTCGGCCTCTGGAGCCCTGGCTCCGGCGATCTCTGGCTGGATTCCTACGTCACCGACTTCCTGACACGTGCTCGCGAACAGAAATACGATGTGCCCGAGGGTGCGATGATGCAGGCGCTCAGCAACCTGCAGAACTCGCTTTCCTATGACATCGATGTCGAGGATCGCGGCAGCGAGATCGGCTACGCGCTCTATGTGCTCGCCCGAAACAAGAAGGCCTCCGTCGGCGACCTCCGCTATTATGTCGACACCAAGCTCGAAGCCTTCTCCAGCCCCATGGCGGTGGCCCAGCTCGGCGCCGCGCTTGCGCTGTACGGCGATGCCCAACGGTCGCAGCAGGCCTTCTCGACGGCCCTTCGCCTGATGAAGTCCAACACCACCTATGACTGGCATCGCGGCGACTACGGTTCGCGCCTGCGTGACGGTTCCGCCGTCCTCGCGCTCGCTGCCGAAAGCCGGCCCGTGCCGCCGGTCATCCCGGAACTGATGAAACTCGTCTCCGCCGAACGCGCCAAGACCCGCTGGACCAGCACCCAGGACGATGCCTGGATGCTGCTTGCGGCGCGGGCGCTCAAGGCCGGCAACGACGCCATCGCGCTTACCGTCAATGGCAGTGCGCATAAGGGCGCCTATGCACGGGAGGTGAGCGGCGCGGACCTGTTGAACGAGCCGATCACGGTGACCAACACCGGCCAAAGCGCGCTGCAGGCGGTTGTGACAACGGTGGCCGCCCCGGTCGAACCGCTTCCGGCCGGCGGCGACGGCTTCACCATCGAACGCACCTACTACAGCATGGATGGCGAGGAGGCGAACATCACCCAGGCCGCTCAGAACGAGCGGTTCCTGGTGGTGCTCAAGGTCACCGAACTGCATGACTGGCCGTCGCGGCTCCTGGTGACGGACATGCTTCCGGCCGGCTTCGAGATCGACAACCCCTCGCTCGTGTCGAGCGCGGATCTGTCGAACTTCGACTGGCTGGCGCAAACGGAAGCCGCCCATCTCGAGTTCCGCAACGACCGTTTCGTCGCGGCCCTCGACCAGGGCGAAGGCTCAGATTCCGAGTTCACCCTCGCTTATGTCGTCCGCGCGGTCACGCCGGGCATCTACACTCATCCGGCCGCGCAGGTGGAGGACATGTACCGTCCGCAGTTCTCCGCCCGCACCGCCACCGGCATGATGGAGGTGACCGAGCCGTGAGCGGGATGACGATAAACGCGGTCGCGGTTCAGTCGTCCCCCTCACCGTCTCGCCCTTCGGGCTCGCCACCTCTCCCCCATGTCATGGGGGCGAGGAACCCTCGTCTTGCATTGCCCGCTCTCTACGAAGCAGCGGTTCCTCTCCCCTGCGAAGCGGGGGAGAAGTGGTTTGCGAAGCAAACCGGTGAGGGGGCGATCGCACGACAGCCGAAAGCGGAATTTCACCTTCCGGCAGCGGGCTGAACCCCATGCGGCCCAAAACGTTTCGCTGGATCGCAATCTCTGCAGCTTCTCTAGCCGCCTTGACGACGGTCAGCGTCGGTGGATTCTTCGCGCTCGACGCTGCCTACCCGCCCCCGCTGCCGGAAAAGACCTCGACCTCCAGGGAGGTCGTCGACCGCGACGGCCAGCTCCTGCGCGCCTTTGCCACCCCAGACGGACGCTGGCGTCTCAACACGACTGTTGAGCAGGTCGACCCGCAATTCGTCGACATGCTGGTCGCCTATGAGGACAAGCGCTTCTGGAATCACAGCGGCGTCGACGTCATCGCCCTGCTGCGCGCTGCCGGCCAGTTTGCCGGCAATGGCCGCATCGTGTCCGGCGGCTCGACCCTGTCGATGCAATTGGCGCGGCTGATCGAGCCGCGCGCCAACCGCAGCCTGTTCACCAAGGCAAGGCAGATGTTCCGCGCGCTGCAGATCGAACGGCGGCTGGCCAAGCGCGACATCCTCGACCGCTATCTGACGCTTGCGCCCTATGGCGGCAATCTCGAAGGCGTCCGCGCGGCGTCGCTTGCCTATTTTGGCAAGGAGCCCAAGCGGCTGACCGTCTCCGAATCGGCGCTTCTGGTCGCGCTGCCGCAACTGCCCGAGCGTCGCCGGCCCGACCGCAACGCCGAAGGTGCGAGCAAGGCGCGCGACCGCGTGCTGGACCGGATGGTGCATGCCGGCAATTTGTCGGAACGGGAAGCTGCGCGCGCCGCACTGGAAACCGTGCCGTCCTATCGCCTTGCCCTGCCCTCGCTCGCCCCCCATGCGACGGAGGCGGCGTTGCGCAATCGACCGGAAGCGGAAACCCACCAGCTCACGCTCAAGAAAAGCGTCCAGCAGGGGCTGGAAGCGGTGGCGCGCGAGGCCGCGACGAAGCTCGGCCACCGCATCTCCGTCGCCATGGTCCTGGCAGATGCCCGCACCGGCGAGATTCTCGGCGCGGTCGGCTCGGCCAATTTCTTCGACGCAAGCCGTTCCGGCTGGATCGACATGACCCGCATCAGCCGCTCGCCCGGGTCGACGCTGAAACCCTTCATCTACGGGCTCGGCTTCGAACAGGGGCTGATCGCGCAGGAGACCATGATCGAGGACCGACCGACCGATTTCTCGGGCTATCGGCCGAAGAATTTCGACATGGGCTATCAGGGCGATGTGACGATCCGGCAGGCGCTGCAATTGTCGCTCAACGTTCCGGCCATCCGCCTGCTCGACGCGGTCGGCCCCGCCCGCCTGACCGCACGGTTCCGACAGGCGGGCGTCACCCCCTCCCTGCCGCCCGGCGAGACGCCCGGCCTTGCCATCGGCCTGGGCGGCGTCGGGCTGACCTTGCGCGACCTCGTCCAGCTCTATACCGGCCTTGCCAATGGCGGCACCGCCAAGGCCCTGCGCGACGGCACCGAAGCAGAGACACCGCAGTCGCTCGCCAACGGCATTGTGCTGGAACAGCAGGCTGCATGGCAGGTCTCCGACATCCTTCTCGGCGTCCGCCCTCCCGACGGCGCGCCCGCGCGCGCCATCGCCTACAAGACCGGCACATCCTACGGCTACAGAGACGCATGGTCCGTCGGCTATGACGGCCGCTATGTGCTCGGCGTCTGGGCAGGCCGCGCGGATTCCGGCGCGGTGCCCGGCCTGTCCGGCTATGTTTCGGCAGCACCCATCCTGTTCGAAGGCTTCGTGCGTTCCGGCCTGCCCAGCATCGCGCTGCCCCGAGCACCCGCCGGCGCGCTGCATACGGCCCGCAACCAGCTGCCGGTGACGCTGACGCGCTTCACACCGCCGAACCAGTTGCCCACCGTCGCCTCCGTCACCGAACCAGCGCCGCAGATCGTCTTCCCACCCAACGGTTCGCGGATAGACCTCGGCGTGTCGATCCAGGAGACATCGCCGCTGGTGCTCAAGCTTCAAGGTGGCCGCGCACCGTTCCGCTGGCTCGCCAATGGCAAGGCGTTGACCGGGGTGGAACGACGGCGCGAGGCCACCTGGCTCCCCGACAGCGCGGGACAATCAACGCTCACCGTCATCGACGCCGCCGGCAGATCGGCGAGCGTCAGCATTTTCGTCGAGTGATGCGTGCCCGCACGCCGAACGGTTTTTTCTGCTTTTCTGGCAAAAACGTGATGACCGTTTCGCCCGCCGCTCGAAATTAGCAATAGCCGCGCAATCAAATTTCTATAAAATCACTAGGGTATGCCTGACATCAACGGAGGCACACCCATGGCTGCATTACGATCGCGCTTCATCCTGGCTGGCGTGGTTGCGGGCATGGTCCAGCTCGGCGGGCTCGGACTGGCTTACGCAGACACCACGCTTTTGAACGTTTCCTATGATCCGACCCGGGAACTGTACAAGGATTACAACGCAGCCTTCGCCAAGCATTGGCTTGCGGAAACCGGCGAAGCCGTCACCATCCAGCAGTCGCATGGCGGCTCGGGCAAACAGGCCCGCTCGGTCATCGACGGCCTCGATGCGGATGTGGTGACGCTGGCGCTGGAAAGCGACATCACCGCCATCGTCGAAAATTCCAAGAAAATCGCCCCCGACTGGCGCGGTCGGCTGGACAACAACTCTTCGCCATACACGTCCACCATCGTCTTCCTGGTGCGCAAGGGCAATCCAAAGGGGGTCAACGACTGGGGCGATCTGGTCAAGGATGGCGTCCAGATCATCACCCCGAACCCCAAGACATCGGGCGGCGCACGCTGGAACTACCTGGCGGCCTGGGCCTGGGCGCATCAGCAGTATGGTGGCGACGAAGCCAAGATCAAAGAATATATTGGCAACCTCTTCACCCATGTTCCGGTTCTCGACACCGGTGCGCGCGGCTCGACGGTGACCTTCGCCCAGCGCGGCCTCGGCGACGTGCTGCTGGCATGGGAAAACGAAGCCTATCTCGCGCTCGACGAGTTCGGCGCCGATCAGTTCGACATCGTCATCCCGCCGTCCTCGATTCTCGCGGAGCCGCCCGTCACGGTGGTCGACGCCAATGTCGACGCCAAGGGTACGCGCAAGCAGGCCGAGGCCTATCTGAAGTATCTCTACTCGGAGGAAGGCCAGCGCATTGCGGCCAAGCACCACTATCGTCCGTCCAAGCCCGAACTTGTCCCGGCCGACGAACTGCAGAAGCTGCCCGAACTCAAGCTGATCTCCATAGACGATCCGATCTTCGGCGGCTGGGCCAAGGCGCAACCCTACCATTTCGGTGACGGCGGTATCTTCGACCAGATATACAAGCCTGCGAAATAAAGAGCGGTCATAGAGACGACATGAGCACAACACCCGCCCAGGCGGGGTGGCGGTTCAAGGCGCCGAGTGTCATTCCGGGTTTCGGATTGACACTCGGCTTCTCACTTGCCTACCTCACGCTGATCATCCTCATACCGCTCGCCGGCCTGTTGTGGCGTTCGGCCTCCCTTGGCTGGGCGGATTTCTGGGCCATTGCCACCGACGAACGCACCGTCAAGGCGCTTGAAGTGTCGTTCGGGACGGCCATCGTCGCGGCCCTCGTCAATGTCGTCTTCGGCACCATCGTCGCCTGGATCCTGGTACGATACCGTTTTCCCGGCCGCCGCATCGTCGATGCGATGGTCGACCTGCCCTTCGCCCTGCCCACCGCGGTCGCAGGTATCGCGCTGACCACGCTTTACGCCCCCAATGGCTGGATCGGGCAATTGCTGATGCCGCTGGGCATCAAGGTCGCCTATACGCCGCTGGGCATCGTCATTGCGCTGATCTTCATCGGCCTGCCCTTCGTCGTGCGCACCGTGCAGCCGATCATCGAGGAGATCGACAAGGAGGTCGAGGAAGCAGCCGCCACGCTTGGCGCCAACCGCTGGCAGACCATTTCGCGCGTGCTGCTGCCGGGCCTGGCGCCCGCCATCGTCACGGGTTTCGCGCTCGCCTTCGCCCGTGGTGTCGGCGAATATGGCTCGGTCATCTTCATCGCCGGCAACCTGCCCTATGTGTCGGAAATCGCGCCGCTGCTGATCGTCATCCGGCTCGAGGAATATGACTATGCGGCTGCGACCGCCATCGCCTCCATCATGCTTGGCCTGTCCTTCGCCATGCTGCTCGTCATCAATCTGATCCAGTCATGGAGCCGCAAACGCTATGGCTGAACAGGTGACCTCCTCCAATCCCGGCCGTTACGCCACCGGATCGGCCGCCACGGCAGAGCGGTTGATCACCCGGATCATCCTGATGGGCGTGGCTTTCGCCTTCCTCGCCATCTTCCTGGTCATGCCGCTGGTCATCGTCTTCACCGAGGCGTTTTCGCGCGGCTTGGCGCCGTTTTTGGAAAACATCGCCGATCCCGACACGCTGTCCGCGATCAGGCTGACGCTGATCGTCGCCGCCATTTCGGTGCCACTCAACCTCGTCTTCGGCGTGGCCGCCGCCTGGGCCATCGCCAAGTTCGAGTTCAAGGGCAAGGCGTTCCTGATCACGCTGATCGACCTGCCCTTCTCGGTCTCGCCCGTCATTTCGGGCCTGGTCTATGTTCTGCTGTTCGGTTCCACCAGCCTCCTCGGACCGTGGCTAAAGATGCACGGTATCGTCATCCTCTTCGCCGTGCCCGGCATCGTGCTGGCGACGGTGTTCGTGACCTTCCCCTTCGTGGCGCGCGAACTGATCCCGCTGATGCAGGAACAGGGCACCGGCGACGAGGAGGCAGCGCTGTCGCTGGGCGCCAATGGCTGGCAGACCTTCTGGTTCGTCACCTTGCCCAACATCAAATGGGGCCTGCTCTATGGCGTGTTGCTGTGCAATGCGCGCGCCATGGGCGAGTTCGGCGCGGTGTCGGTGGTGTCCGGCCATATACGCGGCGTGACCAACACCATGCCGCTGCATGTCGAAATTCTCTACAATGAATATAATGCCGTCGGCGCTTTCGCCGTGGCTTCCCTGCTGGCCGGTCTCGCCCTTGTGACGCTGGTCCTGAAGACCCTTCTCGAAATGCGGTACGGCGCAGAAATCGCCGCCACGCGCGGGCACTGACAGAGGCATTTTATGGAAGTTCGCGTTTCCAACGTCCGCAAGGAATTCGCCACGTTTCCGGCGCTGCACGACGTTTCTCTCGATATCAAGTCCGGCGAGCTGATCGCACTGCTCGGCCCGTCCGGCTCCGGCAAGACGACGTTGTTGCGCCTGATCGCCGGACTGGAGGAGCCGACGCGCGGCCAGATCTATTTCGGCGACCAGGACGCCTCGCATCGCTCCATCCAGGAACGCAATGTCGGCTTCGTGTTCCAGCATTACGCTCTTTTCAGGCACATGACGGTGGCCGACAATATCGGCTTCGGCCTCAAGGTCCGGCCCGGTGCGACCCGGCCGTCCAAGGCAGATATCCGCCGCCGTGCAACGGAACTGCTCAATCTGGTCCAGCTTCCGGGCCTTGAAAACCGCTATCCCGCGCAGCTCTCCGGTGGGCAGCGGCAGCGCGTGGCGCTGGCTCGCGCCATGGCGATCGAACCCAAAGTGCTGCTGCTCGACGAGCCGTTCGGCGCGCTCGACGCACAGGTCCGCCGCGAATTGCGCCGTTGGCTGCGCGAGATTCACGAGGCCACCGGCCACACCACCGTCTTCGTCACCCACGACCAAGAGGAAGCGCTGGAGCTTGCCGACCGTGTGGTCGTGATGAGCCAGGGCCGGATCGAACAGGTCGGCACCGCCGACGATGTCTACGACCACCCCACATCGCCCTTCGTCTACGGGTTCATCGGCGATTCCAGCACGCTTCCCGTCAAGGTCGAAAACGGTCAGGTCTGGGTGTCGGACCGCCCAATCGGCCTGCCCATCACGTCAGGCGAGCCGGATGGGCCGGCAACGCTCTATTTCCGTCCGCATGAGGTCGACCTGCTCGACGACTGCGGCGGCTGCATCGCCGGCACCGTCGTGGCAAGCCGTCGTGTTGCAGGCACGCGGCGGGTGGAGCTGGAAATCGGCGGTGGCCGCGAGCGGGTGGAGATCGAACTGCCGATCGAACATGCAGCGACGCAGAAGAGCCGTATCGCCTTCCGTCCGCGACGCTGGAAGGTTTTTCCCACCGCTTAGGCGGAAACCGGAAGCGCCGGACGGGTGCTGCGCTGCAATAAGCGCTTGGAGTAGGAGGGGTTCCTGTGTGAAGCTAAGCGCAGCAGCTACAGTCAGCGCACGACAGGAACCTTATGGCGATTCTCGCGGCCGTTTATCATCTCACCCACTACAAATATGACCGCCCGGTGGTGCTGGGTCCGCAGGTCATAAGACTGCGCCCCGCCTCGCATTCGCGCACCAAGGTTCTGTCGCATTCGCTGAAGGTCTCGCCGGCGAACCACTTCGTCAACATGCAGCAGGACCCCTACGGCAATTTCCTTGCCCGCTTTGTCTTTCCCGAGCCGGTGATGGAATTGAAGATCGAAGTCGACATGGTTGCTGACATGACCGTCTACAACCCCTTCGACTTCTTCGTCGAGGAAAGTGCGGAAACCTTCCCGTTCGAATATCCCGAAGATATCCGCGAAGATCTGGCGATCTACCGCGCACCGGAACCCGCCGAACCGTTTCTGGTCGATTTCCTCGCCTCCATCGACCGCACGCCGCGCAACACTGTCGACTTTCTCGTCGAGCTTAACGCCCGCATCCAGCGCGAAATCGGCTATGTCATCCGCATGGAACCCGGCGTTCAGACGCCCAACCAGACACTCGGAAGCGCTTTGGGCTCATGCCGGGATTCGAGCTGGCTTCTGGTGCAGGTTTTGCGAAATCTGGGTTTTGCCGCGCGCTTCGTTTCGGGATATCTGATCCAGCTCAAACCCGATCTCGTCTCGCTCGACGGTCCGGCGGGCACAGCTCAGGACTTCACCGATCTGCACGCCTGGTGCGAGGTCTACCTGCCCGGCGCCGGCTGGATCGGCTTCGATCCGACATCGGGCCTGTTGACGGGCGAAAGCCATGTGCCGCTGGCCGCAACACCGCATTACCGCAACGCCGCCCCCATCAGCGGTCTCGCGAGCTTCGCCAATGTCGAATTCGATTTCGACATGCGCGTCACGCGCGTGGCCGAGCATCCCCGCATCACCAAGCCGTTCTCGGAAGAGAGCTGGCAGGCTCTGGATACCCTGGGCAAGTCCGTCGACGCGGTGCTGAAGGAACAAGACGTTCGCCTGACCATGGGCGGCGAGCCGACCTTCGTCTCCATCGACGATTTCGAATCCGCCGAATGGAACACGGCGGCCGTCGGCCCGACGAAACGCGAAAAGGCCGACGACCTGATCCGCCGTCTGCGCGACCGCTTCGCGCCGGGCGGTTTCCTGCATTACGGCCAGGGCAAATGGTATCCCGGCGAAAGCCTGCCTCGCTGGACCTTTTCGCTTTACTGGCGCGCCGATGGCGAACCGGTGTGGAGCGATGCGTCGCTGATCGCGCGCGAGAAACAGGATGCCGGCGTCACCCCGGACGATGCCCAGAAGCTGATGGCCGCCATGGCCGAAGAGCTCGGCATCGAACCGACGATGATCGCCGAAGCCTATGAGGATCCAGGCGAGTGGCTGCTCAAGGAAGGTAAGCTGCCCGACAATGTCGATCCCGCCAATTCCAAGCTGGAGGACCCCGAGGAGCGCAACCGCATGGCGCGCGTTTTCGAACGCGGCCTGACGACGCCTTCGGGCTATGTGCTGCCCGTCCAGCGCTGGAACGCTGCCGCCACGGGCCAGCGCTGGCGTTCGGAAAAGTGGACGACGCGACGCGGGCGCCTTTTCCTCGTGCCCGGCGATTCTCCGGTCGGCTACCGCCTGCCGCTCGGCTCGCTGCCCTATGTGCCGCCGGCGCAATACCCCTATGTCGTGCCGGTCGATCCTTCGGTCGAGCGCGGCGCGCTTCCCAGCCACGACAAGCTGTTGCCCGGCGAACTGCTGACCGATGCCGAACACGAGCAGACGGCAGCCTCCTTCACTGCCGCGGCGCCGCAGCAGGAGCGGATCGAGCAGGCGCTGGGCGAAATCGGCGGCGCGGTCCGCACCGCCATCTCCGTCGAGCCTCGCGACGGTCGCCTCAGCGTGTTCATGCCGCCGGTCGAGGCTGTCGAAGACTATCTCGAACTGATCGCCGCCGCGGAAGCCGCCGCCAAGAAGCTCGGCCTGCCGGTGCATATCGAAGGCTATGCACCGCCGCACGATCCGCGCCTCAACGTCATTCGCGTCGCCCCCGACCCCGGCGTCATCGAAGTCAACATCCATCCCGCCGCCAACTGGCAGGAATGCGTCGCCACTACCGAAGCCGTCTACGAAGAGGCGCGGCAGTCGCGCCTGGGTGCCGACAAGTTCATGATCGACGGCCGCCACACCGGCACAGGCGGCGGCAACCATGTCGTGGTCGGCGGCGCGACGCCGAACGACAGCCCGTTCCTGCGCCGGCCCGATTTGCTCAAGAGCCTTGTGCTCCATTGGCAGCGTCACCCGTCGCTGTCCTATCTGTTTTCCGGCCTGTTCATAGGGCCTACCAGCCAGGCGCCGCGCATCGACGAGGGCCGTCACGACGGGCTCTACGAACTGGAAATCGCCCTGTCGCAGGTTCCGCATCCCGACAAGGGCTCCGCCCCCCTGCCCTGGCTGGTCGACCGGCTGTTCCGCAACCTTCTCGTCGACATGACCGGCAACACCCATCGGTCTGAAATCTGCATCGACAAGCTGTTCTCGCCCGACGGGCCGACAGGCCGCCTCGGCCTGGTCGAGTTCCGCGGCTTCGAGATGCCGCCCAATGCGCGCATGAGCCTGGCCCAGCAGCTTCTCGTCCGCGCCATCATCGCGCGGTTGTGGAAGACGCCGCTCGACGGCCGTTTCGTGCGGTGGGGCACCTCGCTGCACGACCGCTTCATGCTGCCGCATTATGTCTGGGCCGATTTCCTCGACGTGCTGGACGATCTCAAGCAGCACGGCTTTACCTTCCGTCCGGAATGGTTCGCCGCCCAGCTCGAATTCCGCTTCCCCTTCTGCGGCGAGGTGGAATATGGCGGCGTGAAGCTGGAACTGCGCCAGGCGCTGGAGCCGTGGCACGTCATGGGCGAACAGGGCGCCATCGGCGGCACCGTGCGCTTCGTCGATTCCTCCGTGGAACGCCTACAGCTCCGCGCCGAGGGGTTCAATCCCGAACGCCACGCCATCGTCTGCAACGGTCGCATGGTGCCGATGCGGCGCACCGATACGCGCGACGTGGCCGTCGCCGGCGTGCGCTACAAGGCATGGCAACCGGCGTCCGGTCTGCATCCGGTCTTGCCGGTCAACACGCCGCTGGTGTTCGACATCTACGACCGCTGGACCGGCCGGGCGATCGGCGGCTGCATCTATCACGTCGCCCACCCCGGCGGCCGCAACTACGATACTTTCCCAGTCAACTCCAACGAAGCCGAGGCCCGCAGGCTGGCGCGCTTCGAAGGCCAAGGCCATACGGCCGGAAACTATCGCCTGGCCGAAGAGTATCCTTCGGAAGACTTCCCGCTGACCCTTGACCTGAGGCGTCCACCCCGATTGTGATCGAACATGGAAACCGCAGATCAGAAGCGAGTCGCAATGCCTGTTCAGGGCGGGAGCTTGCTTGCGGGCTATCGCCCGCTCGACGGCGTTCCGGATGAAATGGTCGACGCGGCCGGCGAGACCCGTCCCGTCTGGAAACCCTTCATCGCCGCCCTCGACGCACTCGGCCCGGACGAGCTGTCGCGTCGTTTCGCGCGCGCCGACCAGTATCTGCGCGACGCCGGCGTCTATTACCGCGTCTACGACAATGTCGGCACCAATGAGCGCGAATGGCCGCTGGCGCATGTTCCGATGCTCATCGACGAGCCGGAATGGCGCACCATCAGCGCCGGCCTGGTGCAGCGCGCCGAACTGTTCGAATCCATCGTCGCCGACATCTACAGCGACAACACGCTGGTGCAACGCGGGCTGCTGCCGCCCGGGCTGATCGCGTCGAGCCCGGAATATCTCCGTCCCGTCTCGGGGGCCGTGCCCTCGGGGGGTCATTTCCTGCATTTCTGCGCCTTCGAGCTCGGCCGTGGCCCGGACGGGCAGTGGTGGGTGCTGAGCGACCGCACCCAGGCGCCGTCGGGTGCGGGTTTCGCTTTGGAAAACCGCGTCGCCACCACACGCGCCCTCTCCGACATCTATGGCGACATGCCGGTTCACCGCCTCGCCGGTTTCTTCAGGGGCTTTCGCGACGCGCTGCACGATCTGGCAGCCGCCGAGTCCGGGCAGCTTGCGATCATGACGCCCGGTCCGCTCAACGAAACCTATTACGAGCATGCCTACATCGCCCGCTATCTCGGCATCATGCTTCTGGAAGGCGAGGACCTGACGGTCACCAAGGGCCGGCTGATGGTCCGCACCGTCTCCGGGCTGAAGCCTATCAGCGTGCTGTGGCGCCGCCTCGATGCCTCCTTCGTCGACCCGCTCGAACTCAATCCTGTGTCCCGCCTGGGTACGCCGGGGCTGGTCGAAGCCGTGCGCAACGGCTCCGTCTCGATGGTCAACGCCTTGGGATCTGGCATTCTCGAGACGCGCGCACTGCTCGCCTTCCTGCCGCGCATCGTGCGCGCGCTTCGCGGCGAGGAGCTGATCCTTCCGTCGATCGCGACCTGGTGGTGCGGCCAGGGCTCCGAGCGCCGGCACGTCATCGACAAGATCGACCGGCTGATGATCGGCCCCGCACTGTCGACCCGCATGCCCTTCGAAGACGAAGGCGCGACCCGGCTGGGCTCGTCGCTTTCGCCAGAGGAAAAGGCCGAGCTGATCGCCCGCATCGAAGCGGACGGTCCAGCCTTCGTCGGGCAGGAAGCGGTGACCTTGTCGACGACGCCGGTCTTCGTCGGCGGCGCTCTCGTGCCCCGCCCCGCCAGCCTGCGCGTCTATCTCGCCCGTACCGAAAACGGCTGGAGCGTCATGCCCGGCGGCTTCGCCCGCGTCGGCTTCAGCCAGGACCCGACGGCGATTGCCATGCAACGCGGCGGCCAGGCCGCCGACGTGTGGGTCGTCGACAGCGGTCCGGTCGACCGCGACACGCTTTTGCCCGGCGAGCGCGGCGCCTTCAGCCGGGCGCAGCTTGGCAGCCTGCCCAGCCGCGCGGCAGAAAATCTGACCTGGCTGGGCCGCTACATCGAGCGGGCGGAAGACATGGTGCGCATCCTGCGTGCCTATCATGTCCGGCTGGCCGAGACCTCGGACCCCGACATGCCGCTGCTTGTCGAAACACGCGACTATCTCGAGCCGCTGGGGATCGAGGTCGATTCGGCCATACCCGCCGGGCTGATCGGCGTGATCGACAGCGCGGTCTACAGCGCCGGCCAGATTCGCGACCGCTTCTCGCCCGATGGTTGGCTCGCTCTGCGCGACCTGTCCAAGACGGTCCACGACTTCGCTTCCAAGGTGGCACCGGGCGACGATGCCGTGCGCGCCATGACCGTTCTACTGCGCAAGCTGTCGGGCTTCTCGGGCCTCGTGCACGAAAACATGTACCGCTTCACCGGCTGGCGGTTCCTGGAGATCGGGCGGCGGCTGGAGCGCGGGATTCAGATCGCCCGCTCGCTTGCCTGGCTGGGGCGCGCCGATGCGCCGGATGGCGCCTTGGACATGATGCTGGAGATCGGCGACAGCGTGATGACTCATCGCCGGCAATACACCGCCCACACCGACCGGCGCACCGTCATCGACCTACTCGCGCTCGATCCGCTCGACCCGCGCTCCATCGTCTTCCAGCTCGAACGGCTCAAGGAAGAGATTGACACGCTGCCGGGAGCCAGCCGCGGCGGACATCTCTCGCCGGTGGCCAAAGAGGTGCTGAAGCTGCACACCGCGCTTGCGGTCAAGGAACCAGGCGACATGTCGCCGGAAGTCCTCGACCAGCTGGCATACGACATTGGCGGGCTCTACAGCAGCCTGTCGAAATCCTACTTCGGTTGAGCGCCATGCAATACGACATCAAGCTCAGGATGAATTACGATTACGCGGATGGCGTCGGCGGCGGGCGGCACCAGATCCGAGTGCTGCCGCTCAACCTTCCAGGGGTGCAGCGCGTGGTCGCCGCCGCGCTGAGTTTTTCTCCGCAACCGGCGGAACGCTCTGATTTCGTCGACTTTTTCGAAAACAACGTCACCTCCGTCGCCTATCGCAGCGCGCATGAAAGCCTGTCGGTGCAGATGACGGCACGGGTGATGGTGGCGCGTCCGGAACCGGGTTTCGACGTGTCGCCAACCTTGGCCGATCTCAAGGACGAGTTGCTGGCGCTGCTGTCGCTGGTGCCGCTGTCGCCGCATCACTTTCTCGCCGGCACGCCCTTCGCCGTGCCCAACGGGGACATGACCGGCTATGCCGCCGAGAGCCTTTCGCCGGGCAGGTCGGTGGCCGCCATCGCCCACGACCTCTGCCACCGCATCCATACCGACTTCACCTATGACGGCGAGGCCACGACCGTCACGACCAATGCTGCCCAGGCTTTCGAGCTGAAGAGCGGGGTCTGCCAGGATTTCAGCCATGTCATGATCGCCGGCCTGCGCGGGCTCGGCATTCCGGCGGGGTATGTCAGCGGCTTTCTGCGCACCATTCCGCCGGCCGGCAAGGAACGGCTGGAAGGCGCGGACGCCATGCATGCCTGGGTCAAGGTCTGGTGCGGGCGCGAGGCCGGCTGGATCGAGTTCGACCCGACCAACGACATGCGCGCCTCCAACGATCACATCATCGTGGGTTACGGCCGCGACTATTCCGACGTATCGCCTATCGTTGGCGTCCTCAAGACCACCGGCGGACAGGCTGGCGAACAGCTGGTCGACGTCATTCCAGTAACCTGACATCCCATCCGGAGCAAAGCATGACCGCGAAGCTGTTTTCGCCGATAACCCTCGGCGGCCTCGAATTTCCCAACCGCATCGCCGTGGCGCCCATGTGCCAGTATTCCGCCGACGACGGTTCGGCGACCGACTGGCATCTCTATCACTGGATGAATCTGGCCATGTCGGGCGCGGGCATGATCACCGTCGAGATGACGGATGTGGAACGGCGCGGCCGCATCAGCCATGGCTGTCTCGGGCTCTATTCCGACCACAACGAAGCTGCCGCCAAGCGAGCCTTGGATGCTGCAAAAGCCGTGGCGGCACCCGGTGTGAAGTTCGGGACGCAGCTTGCCCATGCCGGACGCAAGGCATCCAACAGGCGCATTTGGGAAGGCAGCGGCCCGCTCGCCGCCAATGAAGACCCCTGGCCGGTCGTCTCCGCGTCCGCAATCGCTTACGACGACGGCTGGCAGGTGCCACGCGCACTGGAAGACGAGGAGATCGAGCACCTCATCGACCTTTACGAACGCTCCGCTCTCAGGGCCAGGCGCGCCGGGTTCGATTTCATCGAGCTGCACGGTGCGCATGGCTATCTGTTCCACCAGTTCCTGTCGCCGCTCTCCAACAAGCGCACCGACCGTTGGGGCGGCTCCCTGGAAAACCGGATGCGCTTTCTGGTCGAGACCGCGAAGCGGGTTCGCAAGGCCGTGCCCGACTTGATGCTGGGTACACGCCTATCCATCACCGAATGGGTGGATGGCGGCTTTTCGCCTGAAGAGGCGGTCGAAGTCGCAAAAGCGCTGAAGGCGGCAGGGGTCAGCTATATCTGCTGTTCGAGCAGCGGCAACGTGCCGGCTTCAGACATACCGCTGGGCGCGGGCTATCAGGTTCATCTGGCAACCGCGATCCGCGAGGGTGCGGACATTCCCGTGCGCGCCGTGGGCATGATCGACGATCCGCTGTTCGCCGAAAGCATCGTATCGGAAGGCAAGGCCGACATGGTCGCATTGGCCCGGCCGATGCTTGCAGACCCCCGCTGGCCGTGGCGCGCAGCCGCCACGCTCGGTGTCGATATCGAGACCGCTCCCCAATTCGTGCGTTCATTGCCGCTGATGAAGCGCTGGGTGAAAAAGGCCTGACAACCGATTTGGGGCAGAATACGGAGAGCCGGGCAGCATCGTTGCCCGGCTCGTCGTTTATCACAAGCCGTAGACGATCTTGTCCTGCCTTGCCCTGAGCTCGGCGATCTTGGAGCCGGGGGCGACGGCTGAATTGGCGTAGGTGAGCAGCTCGCCCTTCCTGATCGGCGCAGTCACTTTGCCGCCCTGCAACAGCCCGCACGGAATGGCCTTGGCGGCGCGCGCTTCCGGCACCGTCATGATCCAGGCGCGGTAGCAATACTCCCCGATCGCATCCAGCGTCTCCCCCTGCTGCATGTCCTTCTTGGCCACCGCGCAGACCTCCGCCACCGGCGTCGCCAAAGGCACCATGTCCGCCTTGCCGTAGAGAACCACCCGCGCGCAGGTCAGCGGCACTTCCAGCGAGGTCAGATGATAGGGCCGGTGGAAGGTGAAGTACGGGCCATGGCCCATCTTCAGATCCTCCATCCGCTCCGAAATCCGCGGATGCGACATATCGGCGATGACGAACACGCCGGGCGCCACCCCCTTGCCGATGGAATAGTCGACCACGCCGACCTTCGACAGCACGCCGCCATCCTTCTCAGGCACCAGCGTCTTGTTGAGTTCGCCCAGCGTCGCCGCCGGGCCGTGCATGCCGGGCTTGTCGGGCACCAGGCCGGTGGCATTCGCAATCGCCGCCATCTCGACCATCGTCTTGGAGCCGTCGACGAACTCCACCAGCATCCGCACATTCATGTTGCGGCGCTTGGCTTCCTCGGCATAGTCGTGCGGCACCGCATCGATGTTGAGCGGGTTGTTCTTGCCCTTGCCCGCCGCCACGATGGTGTGGCCCATCGCCGAGACGAACTCGATCAGCTCCATGCAGGACGACGGCTCGTCGCCCGCGCCCAGCGAATAGGTCACGCCCAGCCGGTCGGCCTCGTGCTTGAGATAGGCGCCGATGGTGACATCGGCCTCGACATTCATCATCACCAGATGCTTGCCGTGCTCCATCGCGCGCAGGCCGATCTCGGCCCCCACGGCCGGAACGCCGGTGGCGTCGATCACCACGTCGATCAGCCCGCTTTCCAGCACCAGGGACGCATCGCTGGTCACCGCAACCTTGCCCGCCTCGATCGCCTCGTTCAGCGCCGAACCGGTGGTCACCTCGCGCGAATGGCCCTCTTCCTGATAGGCGATGCTGACCGCCTTGCCGGCATTGGGCAGGTTCAGCTCCGAAATCGCACCGATCTCGATGCCGGGCATATGCGCCACCCGAGCCACGATGTCGGTGCCCATCTCGCCCGCGCCGATCAGGCCGATCCGAATCGGCTTGCCCGTCTTGCCACGCTCAATCAAATCCCGCGCCAGTCCAACCGGTGCTACATTGATAGCCATAGGCAATTCCTCCCAGAGGTCAGTTTTCTCCGCGCATTCGGTACCCGACAACAGCGCCTGCGCCAACGGATTTATCGCCACGGCCACCGGAATTGACGCTAAAAAGAACTCAGGAAAGTTTCATCAGGGCGCCGCGCAGCGTCTCCGGCATACCCTCGCCAAGCGCCTTTTCGATCTGCGCATGGGCAGCGATCCAGATCGGCGTCGCTTCCTTCAAAAGGCTTTCGCCCTCCGCCGTCAGCGACAGGCGACGGCCGCGCCGGTCATTCTTGTCCACCGCCACTTCGACCATCCCCCGCCGCTCCAGCGGCTTGAGATTGGCCGTCAGCGTGGTGCGGTCCATGGCGAGAAGCTGCGAAACGTCGCTGATCTTCGGTGGCTCCGGACGGTTGAGCGACATCATCAGCGAGAACTGGCCATGCGTCAGCCCGAGCGGACGAAACGCCTCGTCGAAGCGGCGCGCCAGGGACCGCGCCGCACGCTGCACATGCAGGCAGAGGCAGGTGTCGCGCACCAGGATCGTGACGTCATAGGGAACTTGCGATGGTTTTGACATGGCTCAATTAAGTTGATATCAACGCACATATAGCGTCGGGATGCCCGACTTGAAAGAAGAATAATGAGCCGGCATCGGGGTGCGACATTCCGCACGGCCCGCAAGGCGAGGAAGACAAGATTTAACCGGCGTCATGAAGGAGGAAGACATGGCCGCCTCAGTTCACATACTTCTCGGGACCAAGAAAGGCGTTTTCATCCTCGACGGAGACGAAAAACGCGCCGACTGGACCCTGCGCGGTCCCTTCTGCGAGACCTGGCCGATCAATCATGTCATCGCCGACCCCAACACCGGTGCCATCTATGGCGCGGGCGGCAATGAGTGGTTCGGCCCCGCCATCTGGAAATCCACCGATCTCGGCGAAAGCTGGAGCCATTCGAGCCAGGGTCTCAGCTATCCCGAAGGCGAAGAACCGATCACCTCGGCCTGGAGCGTCGCCGCTTCGAACGGCACGCTCTATGCCGGCGTCCAGCCTGCCGGCCTGTTTCGCAGCGACGATGCCGGGCAATCCTGGCAGCACGTCCATGGCCTGCGCGACCATCCGACCCGTCCCGACTGGTCGCCCGGCGGCGCGGGGCTGATCCTGCATTCGCTGGTCGTCGATCCGCAAGATCACGGCCGCATCTGGGTCGGCATCTCGGCCGCCGGCGTCTTTCACACAAGCGACGGCGGCAAGACCTGGGAGCCGCGCAACCTCGGCACCCGAGCCGATTTCATGCCCGAGGGCCAAAACTATCCCGAATTCGGCCAATGCGTCCATTGCATCGTCATGGCAGCCAACGCTACCGACCGCCTCTACCAGCAGAACCATTGCGGCATGTACCGCACCGACGATGGCGGCCGGAAATGGACGAGCATCGAGGACGGCTTGCCGTCGAGCTTCGGCTTCCCCGCCGCAGCCCACCCGCACGACACGGACACGCTCTATCTGCTGCCGCTCAACGGCGACATCAAGGGCCGTTATGTGCCGGACGCGGCCGCAGCCGTATGGCGCACGCGCGACGGCGGCAAGAGCTGGCAGGATCTGCGCGACGGCCTGCCGCAGCAGAACGCCTTTTTCGGCGTGCTCAGACAAGCCATGGCAACCGACCGGCTAGACAAGGCCGGCGTCTATTTCGGAACCAGTTCGGGTTCGGTTTTCGCCAGCGCCGACGAGGGCGACAGCTGGACCTGCATCGCCCAGCACCTGCCGACGATCCTGTCGGTCGAGACCTTGACCCGGACCGGCTGACATGGCGGCTTCGAACCAGACGGTCGTCGTGCGTCTGCCCGGCGTGTTGGTCGACCTGTTTCCCGGCGCGCCCCGACGCCTGGAGATGACGGCTGCGACCGTCGCGGAGGTGATCGACGAACTCGACCGGCAATTCCCCGGCATGGGCGACCGTCTGCGCGACACGCGGCCGGCCATCCGCAAGCACATCAACGTCTTCGTCGATGGCGACAAGCTGAAACTGAGCGCCCCTCTCCGACCGGGCTGTGAGGTTTTTATCCTCACGGCGATCAGCGGTGGGTAACGATGCTTTGCAACGGCAATTCCATCGACGTCCGATAGCAATATCTTATGGACGGAAGGAGGTGTCGAACCGGCATCCGGCTTGACGCAGGTCAAATTGAAAAGACATCTTCCGGTGTTACGGTTATTTCTGTTGCCGTCCTACACCAGCCGCGCCGCGGCCCATCGCGAGGAAACCCATGTCTACGCTCGTCGTCATTGTCTACCCGACCGAACAGAAGGCCGAAGAAGTCCGTCAGCATCTCTTCCAGCTTCAGAAAGAGCACCTTATTTCGCTCGCCGATGCCGTCATCGCCACGAAGACTGAGTCCGGCCACATCAAGCTGAACCAGCTCGTCAACACCACGGCAGCCGGCGCCGTCACCGGCAGCTTCTGGGGACTGCTCGTCGGTGTCATCTTCCTGAACCCGCTGCTTGGCGTGGCCGTCGGTGCCGCATCCGGCGCATTGGGTGGCGCGCTCACCGATGTCGGCATCGACGACACGTTCATGAAGGAACTGGCCGAGAGCATCCAGCCCGGCAACGGCGCTCTGTTCGTGCTGATCCGCGAAATGACCGAGGACAAGGTGCTCAAGGACATCCAGAACTTCGGCGGCACGGTTCTCAAGACCTCGCTGGACGAGAGCAAGGAACAGCTGCTGCGCGATGCCCTGCAAAAGCATGCCGACAGCATCAGCCCGGTACCGCCCGCGGTCTGAACCGAGCCCGACGCGGCAGTTCTAGAAAAGCACCGGGGCCTGCGACGGTGCTTTTCTTTGGACCGATTGACGCTGCTGCGTACAGCCTCTAGGCCTTGTCCAACGGGGCAATGCGAGCGCTTTGGGGAGCATCATGAAGGGGTTCGTCGTCAGGGGCGTCAAGCGGACCCTCAAATGGGTCGTCATGCTCCTGCTTGCCTGCGTGGTGACGGTGTTCGGCGTTCGCGCCTTCGATTCCCTGCGTGGACCGCCGCTGGAGGTCTGGCACAAATTCGTGCCCGATGAACTGTCGCCATCCGAGATCGACGCTGCCGACTGGACCGCCTATCTCGCCCACGAAGACGTGCTGTACGACGAAATCCTGAAAAACGTCACCGGCAAGCTCGACGTCGAGGACCGTGCGGCGTGGAACAGATACTTCGCCGGCAGCCCGATCAACCCGACAGGTTTCGCGCAAAACTACAACAGGTCCTTCCTGCTCATGCCGGACGGCGCGCCGAAGGGTGCGTCGGTGCTGCTGCACGGCCTGACCGACAGCCCCTACAGCATGCGGCACTTCGCGGAATACTATCGCGGCAAAGGTTTCGTGGCCGTCGTCATCCGCATGCCGGGCCATGGCACGGTGCCTGGCGGGCTGACGGAGGTGCATTGGGAATCCTGGATGGCGGCGACACGTCTGGCGGTGCGCGAGGCGGTCGCCCGGGCGGGGTCGAACGTGCCGCTGCATCTCGTCGGCTATTCCAACGGCGGTGCGCTCGCGGTGAAATATACCATCGATACGCTCGACGACCAGACAATGCCGAAGCCGACGCGTATCTCCTTGATGTCGCCGATGATCGGCATCACCGCCTTTGCGCGCTTCGCCGGTCTTGCCGCTATACCCGCCGTCTTCCCCGCCTTCGTCAAGGCGTCCTGGCTGGGCATCCTGCCGGAGTTCAACCCGTTCAAATACAATTCCTTCCCGGTCAATGCCGCACGCCAGTCCTATGAGCTGACGCGCGACCTGCAAGCCGCGATCAACCGGGTCGCGACCGCCGGACGCACGACGGAACTGCCGCCCATTCTCGCCTTCCAGTCGATCGTCGATTTCACCGTCAGCACACCCGCCGTCGTCACCGCCTTGTTCGACCAATTGCACAATGACGGCAGCGAACTCGTCCTGTTCGACATCAACCGCGCTTCCACCTTTTCACTGGTGATCGATCCCGCCGCCGACAGCGCCATCGCGCATATTCTCCCTCCCGGCCCACGGCGTTATGCCGCGACAATCATCGAGAACAGCGCCGGCTCTTCGGAAACGCGTGAGCGCCGCGCGGCTGCCGGTGATGTGACCGAGACACGCCGCGATCTCGGCATCGCCTACCCCTACGATCTCTATTCGCTGTCGCACATCGCGCTGCCGTTTCCGCTTTCGGACGGGCTCTACGGTATGCAGCCGGACCCGCTCGACGATTTCGGGGTGAATCTCGGCGCGCTCGCCTCGCGCGGCGAAGCCGGGACGCTGATCGCGTCGCTCGACACACTCATGCGGGCGTCCTCCAACCCGTTTTTCAGCTACATGGTTACGCGGATCGACGTAGGCGTGAATGCCGATCTCGCACGTTAGGAACGACTCTCATCCCCGCTCTGCAACCTACGGCCACCGTGGACGTTAAGGGGCAGTTGGGACACTGCCGCAATGGCACAGTCGCTTGTGCAGAAACAGCCGGGCGGCGACATAGGAGAGATCGGATCATGAACAAGCTGCTTTCAACCTTTGCGGTGCTGTCCGTTACAGCGATGGTTTTGACAGGGTGCAACACACCAGGCGAACGCGCGGTGGGCGGCGGCGTGATCGGCGCAGGTGCCGGCGCCCTCGCAGGCCAGGCCATTGGCGGCAACACGCGGAGCACGGTCGCTGGAGCGCTGATCGGCGGCGCGGCCGGCTCCCTGATCGGCGCTGCGAGCGCGCCTGGCCGTTGCCGCTACCAGGAAGTCGATTCACGCGGACGGCCCGTTTATGACAATTACGGTCGCCCGGTCACGTTCGAAGACCGCTGCCAGTAAGACTTCAGGTTTCTGGGTAGTCAAAGCAGGCTGGCATTCGCCGGCCTGCTTTTTATGTCCCTTCCACATTGCCCCGTGATCGGCCATTCGCCCCGCGGTCAGCCCCTACAGATGAATCCACGTGCATGAAACGCAAGCTTGATCTCAGGAGCGGCACGCCGGTCTGGTTCGCCTACAATGTCCGTACGGTCGCGACTGCGCCGCTACAGCGCGATATCAAGACCGAAGTCGCCATTGTCGGCATGGGCATCAGCGGGGCGATGATGGCCGAAGCCCTCACCGCGCGCGGCATGGATGTGGTTTGCCTCGACCGGCGCGGTCCATTGAAAGGCTCCACGCCGGCGACCACAGCCTTGGTGCAACACGAAATCGATCAGCCGCTTTCGGTGTTGTCTGAAATGATCGGCATCGGCAAGGCCCAGCAAGCATGGCGGCGCTCGAAGCTGGCTGTCGAAAACCTCAGCTCACGCATCGTCGATCTCGACATTTCCTGCGGCCTGGAAAGAAGACCGTCGCTCTATATAGCGGGCAATGTCTTGTCACCCACCGATCTGAAGGAAGAGGCGGCGGCGCGCGACAGGGCGGGATTGCGCACGCGCTATCTGACCGCATCTGAACTCAAGGATGATTTCGGCATCGAACGCGATGCCGCCCTGCTCAGCCAGGGCAATCTCGAGCTCGATCCGCGCAAACTGACGGCTTCGCTGCTGCGCATCGCCGCCCAGCGCGGTGCGCGCCTCTATGCTCCGGTGGAAGTCGGCGCCTTCGAAGCCGGAAAGAGCGGCGTCACCGTCGCCACCAAGGACGGCCCCACCATTTCGGCGCAGCATCTGGTCATCGCCAGCGGCTATGAATTGCTGGACTCCGTGCCCGAAGCCAACCACTCCGTCGTCTCGACCTGGGCCATTGCGACGAAGCCGCAGAAGGCCAAGCTTTGGCCGGAGCGCGCCTTCATGTGGGAAGCATCCGACCCCTATCTCTATCTTCGCGCCACCGCCGACGGCCGGGTCATTTGCGGTGGCGAGGATGAGGACTTCACCGACGAAGCCTTGCGCGACGAGCTGATCGGCGAAAAGAGCGCCCGCATTTCCGAGAAGCTCAAGCGCCTGTTGCCAGACATCGATCCGGAGCCGGATTTTGCCTGGGCCGGCTCGTTCGGCACCACGCCGACCGGCTTGCCCTTCATCGGCCCTGTACCGCGCAAGAAAAACGTCTATGCGGTGATGGGCTACGGCGGCAACGGCATCACATTCTCGCAGATCGCTTCCGAAGTGATCGCAGCACAGCTGAGTGGCCAGAAAGACAGCGACGAAACGCTGTTCGGCTTCAACCGGTAGATTCTATGCCAGGGCCATGTCGACGGCGGCCAAAGCGTGGATTTCGGTGGTGTCGAACAACGGCACCGGACTGTCGCCGGCTGAAACCAGCAGCATGATCTCCGTGCAGCCAAGGATGACGGCCTGTGCGCCGCGCTCGACCAGCCGCGCGATCACGGCACGATAGGCTTCGCGCGAACTGTCTTCCACCTTGCCGGCGACCAGCTCGCGATAGATGATGTCATGCACGGTTTTGCGGTCAGCCTCGTCGGGCACCAGAACCTCCAGCCCATGCTTGTCGGAAAGCCGGCCCTTGTAGAAATCCTGCTCCATGGTGAAGGCCGTACCCAGCAGCCCGACGCGTCGGTAGCCTGCCGCCCTGATCTGCTCCGCTGTCGGATCCGCGATGTATAGCAGCGGGATCGACACGGCGGCGGCAATCTCGCTTGCCATGCGGTGCATGGTGTTGGTGCAGATGACGATGAAGTCGGCGCCGCCTCGTTCCAGGGACCTGGCCGCGTCGATCATTTGATCGGCCAAAGCCTGCCAGTTGCCGGAATGCTGCAACCGTTCGATCTCGCCAAAATCCATCGACCACATCAGGCTTCTCGCAGAGTGCACGCCACCGAGCCGCCGTCGCACCTCCTGATTGGCGATGCGATAATACTCGGCCGAGCTTTCCCAGCTCATGCCGCCGATGAAGCCAATGGTTTTCATCCCTCAGCCCAGAAGATCGCGCGCCGTGCGCATGAAGACTTTCGCGCCGATCGGGATCAGGTCGTCGGGGAAATCATAGTCGGGATTGTGCACGCTGGGATGGTCTACCCCGGCACCCAGGAAGAACATCGCCGACTTCCCGACCGCGCCGAAACGCCCAAAATCCTCGGACGCCCGCAACGGCCTGCCCGGAGCATGCCGGACAGCCTCCGCATCGAGCGCCTGGCGCAGCAGCGCGACCGCCTCCGGATCGTTGTCGCAGTGATCGAAGATGTCGTGGTAGGAGATTTCAGAGGTAAGCCCTGCCCCGTCGGCCGCCTCCCGCACCAGCGCTTCGGCGCGGGCACAGAGTTGCAGCATGCCGGCATCCGCCATGCTGCGCAGCGTCACCCAGATCTCGCCATGCGCCGGCGCAATGCCGAAAGCCGCCTCGCCCACCGTGCAATGCGTTACCGTGGCCATCGCAAAATCCTCTGACGGAAAGACGCCTTGCGCAAGCGCAGTCAATCGAGGCATGAGCGCCGCAACCGCGGGCACCGGCGAAACACCTGTCTCCGGCATCGAGGCATGCGCTGTTTTGCCCGTCAGCACGATTTTCATGCCGCGTGAGGCGCAGTTCACCAGGCCCTCGCGAAGTTCCACATGGCCAAGCGCAATGCCGGGCATATTGTGCAGCGAAAACACGTATTCCGGCTTGATCTCGGCAAAGCGCGGGTCGGCGAGTACGGCTGCTGCGCCCGCACCATTTTCCTCTGCCGGCTGGAACATCAGTACCGCGCGTCCGCGTTGCGGCCGCTCGCGTCCCAGCCCCCGCCCGAGGGCTGCAAGAATGGCCATATGCCCGTCATGGCCGCAGAGATGGGCCTTGCCGGCGATGCCGGACTTGTGCGGCACATCGCCCAGTTCCTCGATCGGCAGCGCATCCAGTTCGGCGCGGAACATCACTGTCGGACCGGCCTCGGCACCGTTATAGACCACGGCGACGCCCTCTCCGCCCAGACCGGTGAGAACCCGGTCGGGTCCGGTATGCGACAGGAATTGCTGCACCTCCCGCGCCGTCTCGCGCTCCTCGCCTGAAATCTCCGGCATGGCATGCAGCTTGCGCCGCCAGGCGACGAGATCGGCGATATCCTGGTTGCTCAAGACCATCATCAGCTCCTTTGCATCAGAATTAGCACGCTCGTTTCATCAGGCACACCCCGTCGCAAGTCTCCGCCGAGTCCGCTTGATCGAAATCAAGGCGATTGCCTCGCAACGGTTCCATCGTGCGCTCGATACCAATGGAGATGCGCCATGCCAACCGAAACCATCGTAACGATCACAGGCGTTCTTGCCGTCTTCGCTTTCTTCGCAGCCGTCGTCTGTTTCGTCGATCTGACCTGGCAGCCGAAGGCCAAGCGCAAGACGAAGGACTGACGCCGATTACGCCGCCTTCAGCGGATGAAACCGCGCGGTCGACAGATCGCAGCGGTAGTCATCGGCAAACGGGTACGGATTGCGCGCCAAAGCATCGACGGCGTCGATGATCGTGTCGGCCTTCTCGTCGGTCAACAGAGCGCTGAAATTGAGCCTCACCCAACCCGGCTTGTCGATCTCGGCGCCGCCGCGAATGGCCGCCCGCAATGCCGACGACTGGTCGGCATCGAGTTCCAGAAGCCGGTGCGCGTAGGGACCCGCGCAGGCACATCCGCCCCGCGCCTGCACCCCGTGGCAGTCGCTGAGCATGCGGGTGAAAAGCTGGTGATGGACATAGCCGCCCTTCGCTGCGTCCCGCACGCGGAACGAGAAGATCGGCAGGCGTGGCTTGCCCTCGCCGCCCAGCAGGACGAGATTCGGATTGCGGCTCCATGCCGAAAGCGCCCGTTGGGTCAGTTCGACATGCCGGCGGTGCATGAAATCGTCTCCGACGGCGTCCTTGACGAGAAAAGCCAATGCCGCGCGAATGTCGCCGACCACATCGGGCGTACCGGCTTCCTCGCGTGCCGAAAGATCGCGCGAATAATCATGAAACCAGGGCGAGACGAACGATACGGTGCCGCCCCCCGGATTGACCGGCTTGGTTGACTTGACCGCCGCCTTGCGCACGATCAGCACCCCCGATGCGGCGGGTCCGCCGAGAAATTTGTGCGGCGAAAGCACGACCGCATCCTTCCGCGCCGGGCTGTCCGCACCCATCCGGATCGGCAGATAGGGGCCGCCCCCGGCATAGTCCCAGACGCTGACCACGCCATGGCGGTTGAGCAGCGCGCCAATGGCATCGACGTCGGTGGTGATACCGGTCACGTTGGAGGCCGCCGAGAACGCGCCGATGCGCAGCGACCGCTCGGCGGTCAATTCCAGCACCGCTTCCAGTGAGGCAATGTGCGGCCCGCCCTCGTCAGCCTCCGGTATCTCGATGACCTCCGCCCCGCTCTCGCGCCATGGCAGGATATTGGAGTGGTGCTCGTAAGGACCGATGAACACGACGGGTCGTTCGCCGCACTGTGCCGCCTCGGGCACACCCAACAGGTGGACCAGACGGTTGATGCCGGCTGTCGCGCCAGACCCCAGGAAAATGACGGCGTAGTCGTCTGTCGCCTGCGTCAGCCGGGCGATTGTTTGCCGCGCCGACCGGCGAAGCCTTGTCACATACTGACCGCAGAACGATGCCTCGGTATGGCTGTTCGCATAATAAGGCAGAACGTTTTCCAGAACAAAATCCTCGACCTGCCTGAGCGCACGGCCGGAGGCCACATAGTCGGCATAGATCAGCGGCTTTGGCCCGAACGGACCTGGAATCGCCATGCCCTCGCCGATCAATCCGCTTCTGAGCGCGGCAATCGTGTCTCCATCTTCCAACATGTTACGGAAGCTCGACAGGAGGTTTTCAGGGTCTGACGACAGAGCCATTGGGTCACCTATTGGCTTGGAGATCGATTGCTCGATCATTTCACCAATTCGTGTAAGAAAAAGCGCAGTTATCCTTGCCAGACGCGTAATTATTGGGTCATTTGAGCTGATGAAAGCGGTAAAACTCGATCATTTGGACGTTCGTATCCTGCGCGCCCTTCAAAACGACTCGTCGCTGTCCCAGCGCGAACTGGCCGATATCGTCGGTCTGTCGCAAAATGCCTGCTGGCGTCGGCTGCGCATGTTCCGCGAGAGCGGGCTCATCAAGGGCTATTCGCTCAAGCTCGACCGCCAGGCGCTGGAACTCGGCGTGACGGTGTTCATGATGATCCGCACCCGGCACCACTCCAAGAAATGGCTCGAAACGTTCCGGCAACATGTGTCGGCCATTCCGGAAGTCATCGATTTCTACCGGATCGGCGGCGACTACGACTATCTTCTCAAAGTCGTGGCCCACGACATCAACGCCTATGACAAGGTCTATCAGCGCCTGATCGACAAGGTCGAACTCGATGCCGTCACCTCCTATTTCGCCATGGAGGCGATAGAGGATCAGCGTCCGCTGCCGCTGCGCGACTTCTGATTTTCATAAGGAACAGCCGTCACGTCGATAGCTGCGCTGCCATGATTTCTGGGTTGGAAGCTCGGAACCCACCTTCTTTGCGCGAGTTCACCAACTATAAACCACATTCGGTCGAACTTGGGGACATGGCAAAAGTGATTCTGTTTCCCCTTCCCGCCCGTACCGGTCTCGTTCAATCGATGGTCGACGACCTGTTGCGCGTCAATGGTCCGGCCGCCAACGTCTTCTGGCGCGACCGGATTGCCGGCATCGTCTCCGACCTCCGCCAGTCGGGTGTCGTGGACACAGAAATCCGGACCGAAATTCTCTCGCTCCAGGACGCCATCCAGCAGGAACTGCGCAACCGCGCCGCCTCCATGCAAAGCCATGGAACCGCCAGCGCCTGATCCGCACGAAACCAAAATGCGCGGTTTTCCGCTCGGCGTGGCAACCGGTTGAAACAATCACAGTCGATAGACTGCCAATCGAGTGCTCGTAGGTTCGCACAGGTAACTGCCTGTGGCCTCCGACGGCTTCCTCGCCGTCCGAAATTGGCAGATCACACGCCTTTCAGATGTCGCGTAACAAACCATCTCGACACGATGCGACAAATCGCACCAAAACGAATGCAAGCCGACATCATTACGAAACACAAATGATCGAAAAGCGCCCCCGAACGGAAATGCCGTAGCGTCAACACGCCGGCAATATCAAGGGACGAAGCGCATGATCATTGGAACATCTGCAAGCGAAACGCTGCAAGGCACAGGCGGCAAGGACGAAATCAACTTCAGCCAGGGCGGCAGCGATATCGTCAAGGGATTGGGTGACGACGACATTCTGTTCGGCGGCGGCAAGTTCGATGCGACCGACCGCGTCGACGGTGGCGACGGTTATGACCTGCTCGACCTAACCGGCGACTATTCCGCCGGCCTGACCATGGAACTCAACACGCTGCGCAATGTCGAGGAAATCCGCTTCAACGCCGGGCACAGCTACGCGATCAAGACCCATGACGGCATGGTCAAGGCCGGCCAGGTCTTCAAAATCGACGGCTATTACATGTCCAGTGGGGAAACGCTGGTCGTGGACGGGTCCGCGGAAACCACCGGCAGCTTCCTGATGTATGACGGCAGCCAGAGCAACGACACCTTCAAGGGTGGCGCCCTTAGCGATACGTTCAGCCTCAGCGGCGGCAACGATACCGTATATGGCGGTAGTGGCGAGGATGTCATCTCGTTCGGCGATTCGCTGAACCAGGACGATTTCGTCGACGGCGGCAAAGGCAGCGACGTGCTGTATCTGCGCGGCAACTACTCCATGCAACTGGATGGCACCTTCATCAAGAACATCGAGACCATCGGCGTCGGCGGAGATTTCACCTACAATCTGGTGACAGAAGATTCCCTCGTCGCTTCCGGGAAGAACCTCTACATCACCGCTGAAGGCATTACCGGAGCCGGCAAGCTCATCTTCAACGGCTCTGCCGAAACGAACGGGACTTTCGCCATTCGCGACAGCATCGGCGATGATTTTCTCATCGGCGGACAGCAGGGAGACCGTTTCGAGGCCTATCGTGATGGTTCGGACTTTCTCTCCGGCCAGGGTGGCGACGACACCTTCTATATGGGTGCCGCCCTCGGAAACGAGGACATCGTCTCAGGGGGTGCTGGCAAGGACTGGCTCAGCCTGGAAGGCGACTACTCCGCAGGCTTGACCATGGGCGCCGCTACGTTCAACGGAATGGAGACTCTCAGTTTCGGCGGCGGTTTCGACTACAAGATCAAGCTGCATGACGGCAATGTGGCGGCTGGCGCCACGTTGAATGTCGTAGGCGGGTATCTTGAAGCTGGCGACAAACTCGAGGTGGACGGTTCCGCCGAGACCGACGGAAGCTTCGAGTTTTACGGCGGCAAAGGCAACGATATCTTCAAGGGCGGCGCCAAGGACGACTATTTCACCGGCTATCAGGGCGGCACCGACAAGTTCTACGGCGGCGCAGGTGACGATTCCGCAGATTTCGGCAGCAAGCTGTCTTCTAATGATTTCTTCGATGGCGGCGCTGGTGACGATAGCGTCTATCTTTCAGGGAGCTATGGAAGCCTGACGCTTGGCAGTTCGCGCTTCATCAATGTCGAAAGCATCAGTCTGGGCGGCGACTACAGTTACGACGTCACGACCCAGGACTCCCTGGTGGCGGCCGGCAAGACATTGGCCGTCAGCGCCTATTGGATTGAACCGGGCAGAAGCTTTAAATTCGATGGTTCGGCGGAAACCAACGGTTCTTTCGAGCTGACCGGCAGCCATGGCAATGACACCCTCATCGGCGGCGCCAAGGCCGATACCTTCTTCTTGCTCAATCGGGAGGGCGTCGATATCGCCAAAGGCAATGCCGGTACGGACATTTTCTGGCTCGACGATAATTTCACCGCGGCCGACCGCATCGATGGCGGCAGCGATTACGACACGGTTCGCTTTGTGAAGGGTTCCGCGCAGCAACTCGCCCTGACCAACGATAGCTTCAAGAACATCGAGCGGATCGATTTCTACACCGGCAATGATTATAATTTGAAACTCGCCGACGGCAATCTGGCCGCTGGCAAGGTTTTGGAAGTCAACGCGGCTAATCTTAGTTCTACCGACACACTCGTGTTCGACGCCTCGCTTGAGACGAATGGACAAATTTATGTCACGGGCGGAGCCGGTGACGACACCATCAAGACGGGTGCCGGCGACGACACGATCTATGGCGGGTTTGGCGCGGACATCATGTCCGGCGGCAAGGGCAACGACACCTATTTCGTGCATAACGCCGGAGACAAGGTGATCGAAGCGGACGGTCAGGGCATCGACACCGTCCAGAGCTCGGTGAGCTTCTCCTTGGCCGGCCAATATATCGAGAACCTGTCCTTCATCGGCGCCGGCAATTTTAACGGTACCGGCAACAAGCTCGCCAACATCATCACCGGCAACGCCGACAATAATATTCTCGATGGTGCCGGCGGCGCCGATACGCTGAAGGGTGGGGACGGCAATGACACTTATATCGTCGACAATGTCGGAGATCTCGCCGTCGAGATCGATGGCGGCGGGTTTGACAATGTCGAGGCGTCCGTCAGCTACTCGCTGAAAGGCCAATATGTCGAGAACCTCAAGCTTGTTGGCAACGCAAACGTTGACGCCACGGGCAACAAGCTGTTCAACACCATCATCGGCAATTCAGGCAACAACATCATCAATGGCATGGATGCCAACGACTTCCTGACCGGCGGCGGCGGCGCCGATAGCTTCGTCTTCAGCACCGCCCTGGGCGCCAACAATGTCGACACCATCACCGACTTCGATGCCCCCTCGGACAGCATCCGCCTCGACAACGCCGTTTTCCTCGGCCTCGCCGACGGCGCTCTCTCGGCGTCCGCCTTCAAGGACATCGGCTCCGGCACAGTCGATGCCTCGGATCGCATCCTCTATGACTCCGACACCGGCGAATTGTTCTTCGACCGGGACGGATCGGGTTCGACCTACGACGCGGTCCTGTTCGCCACGCTCTCCAATCATGAGACGATCAGCTACAACGATTTCCTCGTGATCTGAGCTTGCAAGCTCCCCGCCGGCTAGCCGGCGGGGAGCTTTTGGCATCCGCCCACCCCCTTTCGCCACCGCCACTATTCTGCCGGCTCAGGTCAGCATGACGCTGTAATTTCACCTGCAAAGCTGATATCGGGGACGCGGCGAGCCGCGGTGCCGCCGCAAAGGTTGGCAGCGACAGGTGCCGGGGGACACGCGATGGCAGAGATTTGGAAGAAGCTTGTCGATTGGGGCGGGCTGATCCTGTGGTCGCTCGTCTGCGTGATCATCCTGGTTCTGGCTTGGCAAAATCCGGATGCGCGCTCCGTCGTCGTCAACTACCGCTTCGGCAGCGAGGCGTTCCTGGCAGGTCAATCGCCCTACAACATCAAGGTGGCAATGGGCTATCTCTACACCCCTGCCTTCGCCGTTCTCTACATCCCCTTCATGCATCTCGGCGCCCATCTCGGCGACTCGCTGTGGCGGCTTTTCGGCATTGCGGTGCTTACCTATGCCGTCTACCGGCAGATGCGCCGGATCGGCAATCCGAACCCGATCTGGTTCATGTCCTGCACGCTTTTCCTGGCCTTGCCGATGACGGCCGGAGCCTTGCGCAACGGCCAGGCCACCGTCCTGCTGACCGGCGCCTGCTGGCTGCTGACCTTGTCGGCGCTGGAAGGCAAGAAGGCCGAAACCTTCCTCTGGGCATCCCTGGCGATCATCGCCAAGCCGACCGCGATCGTCATGCTGCTGCTCGTCGGCGCCTTGCGGTTTCGAATGATCCCCGTGCTGATCCTGTCGGTCGTCTTCGTGCTGGTGATCCCCTATGCGTTCGGACCGTTCGGCTACATCAACAGGCTCAACAGCGACTTCCTCGGGCTGATGACCGCGATGTCGGTCGACAAGTCGGCTGCCTTCATCACCGCCGACTTCACCTCCCCCTTTGCCGAGTTCGGCATGCCGATCTCAACAGACGTCGCGACCGGCATCCGTCTGGTCGCGGCTTTGCTGACCCTTGCGGCGGTGATCTGGTACGACCGCAATCTCGACGCCAAGCTGGTCGCGCTGGTCGTCTTCGTGCTGGCGGCATTTTACATGTGCGTGTTCAACCCCCGGGTGGAAAGCAGCACCTATGCAATGCTTGCGGTGCCTTGCGGCATGGCGATCACCTATATATGGCAGACAGAGGGGCGCGGGCTGTTCCGTGTCCTGCTGGCCGGCGCGCTGATGGCCGCGGGGTTGACCGGCATCGTCCGCGAGGTCAACGAACTGCTCCAGCCATGGTTCAGGTCCATCGCCGTGACGGTCATTACCATGACGGTCCTGTGGTGGTACTACAGCCAGGCTCGCCGGTCCGTCCAACATGTGAGAACCGGTGCGCATGCCGCATACCAGGCAAAGTCTTGATATCGTAACCCCCTTCTTCAACGAGGCCGAATCCGCCGTCGCCTTCGCCGCGATGCTGGCCGACCTCGAGGTGGAGATCGCCGCCCGCTTCAACTGTTCGGTCCGCACCATCCTGGTCGACGATGGCAGCCGCGACAATGGCGCGAGCCGGTTTGCGAAATCCCTGACCGGCAACTGGGAGATCATCCGCCTGAGCCGCAATTTCGGCAAGGAGGTCGCGGTTCTGGCCGGCCTCGACCGCGCCGATGCCGATCTGGTTCTGATCATGGATGCCGACCTGCAGCATTCCAAGGATGTGAGCCTAGAGCTTATCGCGGCCCTTCTGGCCGAACCGGAGCTGGACGTCGTCTACGCCGTCAACAGCCGCGAAGGCTCCCACAGCCGCGGCCGTCTTTCCAAGCTGTTCTACAAGCTGATCAACAGCAGCCAGCGTTTCGACATACCAGCCAATGCCGGCGACTTCCGCGTCATGCGCCGTCCCGTCGCCAAGGCTCTGACGCAATTGCGCGACAAGCGCCGCTTCAACAAGGGGCTGTATGCCTGGGCCGGGTTCCGCGACAAGGCCATCCCCTATTCGCCGGCCGAACGGGTCGGCGGCGTCAGCAAGTGGAACGGCCTCAACCTGCTCGCCTTTTCGCTGGAGGCATTTACATCCTTTTCCGTCGTGCCGCTCCGAATCGTCAGCGTCGCGGGACTTCTCGCCGCCTTTGCCGGTGCGGCCTACGGGTTGAAGGTGCTGATCGAGGTGCTCTTCTATGGCGTCGCCGTACCCGGCTATCCCAGCCTCGCGGTCGGCGTCATGCTCTTCGGCGGTCTCAACCTCGCCATGCTCGGCCTGATCGGCGAATATGTCTGGGTCACCCTCAGCGAAAGCAAGGACCGGCCGGTTTACATCGTCCGCGACGTGGTCGAAAGCCGCAGCCGGGACACACAGCAATGACGCGCGGCATCCGCCTCATCGCCGACGACTACGGTCTGTCGCCCGGCGTATCGGATGCCATCCTCGACCTCATCGAACGCGGCCGCCTGTCGGGCACCGGCTGCATGACGGCCTTTCCCGAGTGGCCCGATCATGCCGCGCGCATAAGACATTTGCGGACCATGATCGGCCTGCATCTCACCCTCACCGACCAGCCCGCGGCGACTGGCGTGTCGAGCCTTGCGCCGGGCGGCACCTTGCCGCCGCTGTCGCGCCTCGCCCTTCCCTTCAAGCGCGCAGGCTTGGACGAGGCCGATATCCATGCCGAGCTCGACGCCCAGCTTGCCCGCTTTGTCGACGCGATAGGCCACGAGCCGGACTTCATCGATGGCCACCAGCATGTGCATTTCCTGCCTGTCGTGCGGACATGGCTGTCGACGCGCACATGGCGGCAGCGGCCTGTTCTGCGAGGCGCGCCCAGATATGAAACCGCCCTCTCCCGCACCGCGCTGAAAATCGCCGCGATTGCGGGTCTTGCGACTGGCTTCGACGCGACCATGCAGAAGGCAGGCTTCCAGCTTTGGAAACCCTTGGCGGGGATCTACGATTGGCAGAACCCTTCCGCCTTCGCGCCAACCCTGGACAAAGCCCTGACGTCGCTTCCGGAAAGCGGCGTGTTCATGTGCCATCCCGGCCATGTCGACGATGTGTTGAAGGCGCGCGATCCGATGCTGGATGTGCGTGAGGCAGAGCACCGCTATCTGGCGTCCGATGCGTTCGGCGGTCTGCTCGTCCGCTCCGGCGTCCATGTCGTGAACGAGCCCACATGACCGCCGAAGGTCCCGCCGGCCGTTCGCTCGTCAGCAAGCTCGTCCGCTTCGCAATCGTCGGCTTTGCCAACACCGGCATCGACCTAGCCGCGTTTTCGCTGTTTTTGTGGCTCGGCATGGCCCCGCTCATGGCCAATGTCCTGGCATGGGCGGTAGCGGTCGTCTTCTCCTTCGCCGCCAACAGCTTCTGGTCGTTCGAACGCGACCGCACGCTCGGCCTGATCAGCAGCTTCCTGCGCTTCGTGTCGCTCGGCGCGCTGATCTCGCTGGGCGTGTCGAACCTGTCGCTCATCGCGCTCACATCGACGCTCGGTGTCTGGCCGGCAAAAATCATCGGCGTTGTGGCAGCGGCGATCCTGAACTTCGTCGCGGCCCGCTGGTCGATCGAGAGCCGGATCGGCCGGTAAGCAAGCACTTACTCTCCACCGCTTTCTTCGAGAACGTCGAAACGCACATTGCGGGCAGGCGGCGACCGCAGGATATGACGCTGCCGCTCGACCCACAGCACCGGCCTGCCGTCCACTCCGCGGGCAAGCTGCCAGCGCCGCTCCAGCTCAAAACCGCCGCCGGCCATGACACCAGCCGATATGCTGTGCAGCTCAGGCGCTTCGGGCGTGCCGGCATAGAGCAGCCGCCCGCCCGGATGCGGTGTCGGCCTGGGTTGCTGCAGACCATAGTCGGCCATGCCGCCGCGCAGATAGGCAGGACCTCCCTCCGCGCTCCAGTCGAGTTGATAGGGGTGCCAGTGGCTTTCGATCCCGTCGGCAGGCTTGTAGGCGTAGGTCTTGGCCTTGCTCAGATCGCCCGAAGGTCTGATCGGCGGGTATGAAGGATGCGCGGCGTTGGGCTCCACCGGCTTGCGTGCAATCGCTCGTCCGTCGACGACCCGCTCCAGCGCCCACAATACGTTCGACTGCTCGTCGACGCCGAACTGCACGCGCTCGATCGGCTGGCTTTCAAGCGGTCCCTCCGCCACCGGCCATATGACCAGCGAAGACGCCGGCAGACCGGTGCTGCGATACAGCGAGAAATCCTCCGGCGCCGACAACCCGGGATAGACAGGCGTGCCGTCATCGAGCAGTTCCGTGCCATCGAACACCTGCCCGAACCCGTCGGTGACCGTCATGCCGTCGATGGAGACGACCGAGCCGACCTCGGCATTGACGGGGAACAGGAACCAGTCATCCGAATGCGAGTAGATCAGCTCCACCAGGAGCATGGTCGCGAAATGCGCGGTATCCGGCGCATAGCCGCCAATATCGACCTGGGCGTCCTCGATTTCCCAGAAACGACTATGCGGCGCGCCGGGATATTCGAGCGGCGTGGGGATCACCGCGACAGCTTCGGGCTCCGGGGTGTCGCCTTGCGCCGCCGCTTCGTCCGCATCGGCTGAATACCAGTCGACCGATCCGCCGCGATGATCGCGGATCTCAAGCTCCGCAACCGGGGAATCGAAGCTGGCTCCATAGCTGAGTTTCTTGGAATCCCATCGGTCGGGACTGTCGCGCGGCGGCGCATCGTCGCCAAAGTCGCCGATCTGAACGCCCAGACTCTCCCGGATAAGCCAGACGGCCAGGCCGTCCAGCCGCCCGGCAAAGGCCTGATAGGGCGGCGGCGGATCCTGGAACACCAGTTGCGGTTGGTCGATCAGTCCGGGTGAAAGCGATGCGATCCGATGCCCCGCGCGGATGCGGCGGCCCATCGTCCACCAGTCCTCCAATTCGGATTCCACCAGCGCTTCGGCCGGCACGATGCGGGGATCGAACGCCGCCTCACCCTCCAGAGGCAGGATCGGACTGCGCGTGACCTCGACATCGACGCGCACCGGCGTCGAGGCGTTTTCGCCCTGATATTCGCCCATCTGCCACTGCCGCGCCAGGAACCAGAGCGGATCGTGCAGCCGCGCGGCAAAGCCATTGTCCATGTCGCGGTCGCCACGACGCGTTTCCAGCCGGTTGTAGAGGTCGATGCGCTGCGCAGCCATGCCGTTACCTCGTATATTGCGTGCCGGTGTCGAGCCGCACCCTGAACGGTCCCGAAGCTTGGAACCACATGGCCGGCATCACCGGATGGGCCGCGCCGTGTTCCGGTCTGGCCGCACGCGCATGCGCGAGTTGTCGCGTCTGGATCAGGATGTCGAGCACGTCGTCGTTTTCCAGCCGCTTGTCGCTTCTCGGCGGCGCGGCCAAAAGGATCGCCTGCGGCGCCCGCGAGGCCGGCGCATTGAAGCCGAAGGCGGCAAAGGTCGTGCGGCGCGGCATCGGCACACCTTCGCTGAACTGGTCGATCAGCGCCACCGCCACGCTCTCGTCCTCGAACGCGTCCGGCCCGCCATAGGCATGCACCAGCCGGCTCATATCCAGTTGCGTCAGGTCGAGGTTCCGCGCGTCGCTGTTGGCCTCGACCATCTGCAGCCGCCAGGGATCGCCGGCGGGTGCTGCGCTCCATGCCTTCAGCGGCGGAAATGTCCCGAGCAATCCGCCTTCGAGCTGAACCGCTTCGATGCGCGCCAGCGCCGGACGCAAAGGTGCCACCACCGGAAGCCATTCGGTATCCAGCGTCGGTTCCTCCGCATCGCGCAGGCCGGTGCGGTCCTTGAACTGAGCCACCGTCCAGTGCGCGGTGACGGAAAGCCGTCCTCCAGGTACCGTCAGATCGCCGATGGCACGCGCCAGCGCTGCCGCCGAAAGGCTCGCGGTCTTCGGATCGGCCGGATCGGGTGCCGCCTTCAAACGCGCCTTGAGGCCGGAGACAGCGGCCTCCACCAAGGCGTCGAGGACGGCGTCCTCAGGCATCTCATCCTTGAACAGCGCGCCGATCAGCGCCTTGCGCGAAGCAGGTTCCGGCGAACCGACCACGCCCCAGCACAAGGCCGTCCTCAGGAAGACGACCTTCGCCGCCGCGTCGCCGCCCGCTCCGGTGTCGGATAGCTTGGAAATAGCCTCATTGAGAACGAGATAGCGCTTGAGCATGTCCTCTTGGATAAGCCCGTCGATCGCCTGATCCGCCGCTTCGCCGCGCACGGCCGAAATGTCGTCGGCAAGCGCGGGTTGAGTTCCGAAAGCGCCGGCCATCTGCCGCATCAGCCGGTGCCCTTGCGGCTGCGCCACAGCAGCGGTCGGTTGCCCGAGCCGGTCGCGCACCATCTCCGCCAGAAAATCCTCTGGCACCAGCGCAGCTTCGAGCGGCGTCAGCCCAAAGACACCGAGCGCCACCTCAGCGCTCTGCTGCGCTCCGCCCTCAGGCCACTCGGCATGGAAATTCCAAAGCGGCAGTGCGCCGAATGTTTCGGCCAGAAAGGCCGCCAGCGACGCATCGGCCTGCTCGAGCGGCGAACCGGATATCTTCGCGCTCACATAGGGCATGACCGCCACCGTGCTGGTGGTAAGGCGGTAGCCGGAGGGCGGCGTGCTCACCACGTCGAACTCCGGCGGGCGGGCAAAGCCTGCGGCGGCGTCCATGGGATCGGCGGCAAGGGCAGCCTGCCCTCCGACGACATTGTACACGCCCTCCGCCACCAGCAGGTCGGCGAAGGCGTCCAGCCCGGCGTCCAGCGCCCGCAACCGCTCGATCTGCTCGGCGTTCCTGGCCGCATCGACCGACAATACATCGGTCACGCTGCCGTCGAGCAGTCCAGCCAGCGCTTGCAGCCCTTGGCAGACATCGCGCCGGTCGGGCCGCTCCGGCCGCATCGGCTTCACGTCGCGCAGGCGCAGGATTTGGTCTCGCCCCTCGACGATTTCCTCGACGCGCCGCCCGAGCACTTCGAAGATGTGGAAGCCGCTGCGGATGTCCCGTGCGAACCCAAGCGCGACGCGGACGGAGGCGGAATCCAGCATGGTACTCCACTTGTTCTCGCCCGGCTGGTCCATATCGGCGAGATATTTGTCGCGCAGGATGATGCTGGTCAGCGCCTGGTCGTAGGACGGGGCGTGCAGCCTGCCCGACGCATTCGGGCCCAGCTTGCCGAGGAACGGACCCTCCAGCCAGCCATAGGCACCGAGACGATGGTTGGCCTTGCCGCTTCCCGCCTGTTCGGCAAGACGCGACATCGCCACGCCGGTGGCCCAGGGATCGATCCGGTGCGAGGCAGTGTCCAGCGTGGCGCGAAACGCCCTTTCCAGTTCCGCCTTGCGCTCCTCGGGGATGGTCATGCGCGAATAGGGGATGCCGGGGTTCTCGGGATCCTTCATCTCCTCGCGGTACTGGCCAAGATCTCCGGCCAGATCGAGCAGCCGGTAGAAATGATCCTTGACCAGTCCGGCTGCGGGCTCGGCGCCCGCTCCCTGCTCGAAATGGAACTGGAAGTTCTTCTGCTCCGCTTCCACCGAAACGACGCTCTGCGCATTCCAGCCGTCTGGATTGATCAGCAACCCGTCAGGGCCATCGACAGACTGGTTGTACCAGGCCTTGGCGAGCACGCCCGACCAGATCATCAGCCGGATCAGCAGGCTGTCGGGAATGATAGGCGCCCGCTTCTCGTTCATGAAGAAGGCGTCGGCGAAGTGGTTGGTCCGCACATCCCGGTAAAGCCGCTCGAACGCATCTTTGAGCGGTTCGGCAGGCATACGCTCGGCACCGATCAGCGGCAGATGCAGCGGTCGCGCGTTCCAGACGCCGATATAGGGCTTGGCCGGCTTCTCGCCGAGCATGTCGATGGCCGGCGACCAGACCTTCATGGCGGCATCCATGAATTCGCCATAGGGCACCTGGTTGTAGAACTGTGCCAGGATTTCCGCCGACACATAGGTTCGGTAGTCGTAATTGGAGCTCACGCCTGTACGCGCGAGAAGATCGAGCAGCCTTTCTTCATCGGCCTCCACCACAGTGCCGCGCGTTTGCGTCGCTTGTTCCCATTGCGGCAGAAGATGCAGCACCCCTTGCACGATGCGTTCCTCGGCTGATGAAACAAAGCTGCCGTCGCTCTTGATCCGGTTGAGAGACACCACAGGCAGCACCCCGTAAGGCTGCGCGTCGAACCGCAACGGCGGCAGCGGACCTTCCGGCGCGAGCCACTGGTTCGCCCAGTCCCACAACTCATGCGCGCGGTCGCGCAGGGTCCACACGTCGCGCAGTCCATGACCCCAGAGCGCCGGCCACAAAACCTGGACGAGGCGGCGGCTTTCCTCCGTCGTATGGTTGCCGCCCGGTATGGCGTCGACAGCCTTGCCGTCTCCGCACAATGCCTCCGCCATGGCTTCCGTGCCGGCCTGCCGAACATCCTGCATGCGCAGCGAAGCAATCCCTCGCCAGGCGTCGACATCCTTGCCCAGGTCGGCCGCCTGCCCACCTTCAACGGTGTTGGTCGGCACTCCCGGCTTCAGGATGCCCATCACGCCCGATTGTGCCTGTGCTGAAAAATGCGCCCCGGCCTTCTCATCCCCGAGCCCATAGACATAGAGCGACAGCATAGTGTCAGGCCCCAACCCGTCCGGCAGGTCAGCCTCGACGCCCAGCCCCACGCTTTTGGCAGCATCCCAATCGGTCAGCCAGTTCGCCTTGTCGCCCGCCTCTGTCGGCAGCGACAGGTCGATGCCGTCCTGCTGCGGCTTGAGCACCGCCAGATCGTATCGGTCGCCTGCCTTGTCGAAGGCGGTGACGATCAGCTCCGGCGGCAGGCCCGAAACCCTGGACTCGGTGCTTTCACCTATCCGGTCGGGCGGCACGGCGCATACGAAAACACCCTCCGTCAGCACCGGCGGGAATTCGGCGACAAGCCAGGCGGCGCGCGGTGCGCCTATCGCGTCGCAAAGCTCCCGCCAGGCAATTGCGCCGTGATCGTCATCCAGCCACTGCACCGCCGGCGGATTGCCTGACATGTCCATCGCCGTCGAACGCGCCCAGAATTCGCCGAGCAGGTCCGCCTCCACCGCGCTGACCTGCTTGTTGTCGCGAAGGATCGAAGGCTCATCCGGCGTGACGCGCAGCAGCAGGCGCCAGCCGCCTTCCGTCTGCTTGAACACCGTCTCAAGCCGCAACGGCAGCATCACCCCGACATCGCGCAGCGGATAGTTGCGAAGCTGCGGCTCGGTCCTGACCCATTCGCCCAGCGCGATGCCGGCAAGTTCGGCCGCGGCCTCGTCGCCGACCGCTTTCACCACCCTTGCGAAAAACGCAGCGCTTGGCTGGGCCGGCCGTAGCAACAAGCGTTGCAGCGCTACCCCGGAAACCAGCGGTTTTTGCTTCAGCACGGTGAACGCGACATCGTTCGCCGCGGCTGCCGCAAGCCCCAGCCGGTGGCGCACGATCCAGTCCGCTGCCAGAAGCGCGACAAAGCCGTCGCTCGCCTCATAGCGGTCGCCCTTCAGCCCTTTGTCCTCCTTGCGCAGGGCCGAAAGAGCGGCACGGGCGGCCAGATCGGGAAACCGCTGCCCAAAACCGCCCTTGGGCAATTTCTCCGACAGCTTTCCAGGTTTGCTCAAATCACCAAGCTGTGCGATGGCCTTCGCCACCAATGCCTGCCTGAGATCGCGATATCGAAAGCTCATCATGGCGCTTCGCCCAGCGTTTCGAGAGCGGTGCCGCTGATGGCCACGCGCGTCGGCTTGTCGATGGTCTTGACGGCGAACTCCGCTGCATTGTTCCAGTTCAGCGACTTGTCGTTGCGGAAGCGCAACTCTGCGGGCGGTTCGTCCAGAACGAGCCAGTATTTGTCCAGCGCCTCGGGCTCGACGTCGAAGACGAAAAACACGAGGTCCGGCATGATCTCGCCCTGGAAGATCGGGCCGATATAGTCGCGCGTGTCCGGCATTCCCGTCGCCTGCCGGAACTGCGGCTGCGTGGTCAGCAAGGCGTCCAGAGCGGCCTCGCCGCCCGCCGGCGTGCGCACCAGATAGACCAGCGTGGAGGGATATCGCCGGAACAGCGCCGTACGGAAGGCGATCACCAGATTGCCCTCGCCCGACGTCGCGGCGAACTCGAACACCTGATGCGAGCGGTGCCCGAGATCGTCGGCATCGGCGGCCCCCACGGGTTTGGAAAGCCAGCGGTCGAAAGGCTGAATGTCGGGCGCACGCTTGCCCTCGTCATGATCGACATAGCCCCAGAACATCCTGAGCGGCGTGCTGACGCGCGGCGCGGGCAGGTTGCGCCAGCGCATTTCCGCCAGGAACTGGGTGTTCAGCCCCAGCAGAAACGCATCGACGAAAGCCGGATTGGTTCTCAGCGCGATCACCGAATCCGGCAGCACCGCGTTTGCGCCGGGCAGCAGCCATTCCTTGTCGTGGCGCTTCAGCATCGTCCAGGTCGGATAGTCCAGCCCGATCGGCGCTTCCGGAGGCGCGAGCGAAACCAGCTTGATGCCGTCGATCGTGCTTTCCACGCGCACCCAGGCCGGCGGACGCGCGACCGTTGGGTCGATGGATCCGGTCACCGCCGCGTCGAGCGCATCGAGATTGATCGGTCGGCGGCGGTCGGGCGGATCGTAGCCCGGCAGCAACTGGTCGATGCCGTACTTGATGGCCAGTTCGTCGAGCGCGCTGGCACGACAGGCATTGATCGCGCCGATCATCATCTCGCGTTCGAAAAAGTCGGGCTGCGGCGAAAGTTCCCCGAAATACACGCCCATCCGGTCGTAGCAGCGCAGGCCGAGAAGCTCGGCCGTCCTTTCGATGAACGTCCCTACACTGTCGTTGTTGACGGGTGCCCCTTCGAACTTCGCGAACAGCTCTTCGATGACCTTGTCGATCTCGTCGAGACCCAAGGCATCGCCCAGCGGCTTGATGCCGAACTGCTCGGCGAGCCCATCGGCGTGGATGATGCCCTCCGCATTCGCTTGCTGCGGCTCTATCGGCTGGTTGGCCAGCTGCATAATCTTGCGACGATCGACCTTCCCGCCAGCGGCGAAGCGCGAGCGGCCGGATCCCGCGCGCGTCAGCCGCATTGCGGCACTCGAAAACAGGCTGCGTTGCAGCACGCTGTCAGGTCCGGTGACGCGATCCAGCACGCCTTGCCCATCGCTGCTCATCATGCGGCCCATCGCCGGACCGAAGAGTTGCAGACGCTGTTCGGCGCTGTCCGGCAGGCGCCGGTTCCACAGCCGGCCGGAAAGGCCCAGCCCGGCGGCCAGGAACGAGATGCGCTGGCCGATATCCTGCAATGCGCCGGCCTGTTCCACGGCGGCCGCCATCAGCGGTTCCTGTTCGACCACGCCCATCCGGACGCCCAACCCGCCGATACCCCGGTTGCGCGGGTCGTCATTCATCGACTTCGACCAGCGCACCGCGTCGACATCGTCCAGCCACAAGCCGCCATAGCGCGGAAGCTGCATGATCTCACGCTCCGGCGGCTGGGGTATTACATCGGGAATCTCGTCCTCGACCCGATCGTTGAGCCTGTCGAGATCGGCCCTGACCTTTCCGACTGCCTCGCTCTGGTCCGGCAGAGCCTGCAGCGAGGTGATCGCACCGCCTGCCCGAAGCGTTTCGTCCAGATCGGTCAAAGGTCGGCGATAGCGGATATCGGCCATGCCCAGGCTGCCCGCCTTGCGCACCCGAAGGGCAGCCGCCAGCGTCTCGAAATCGCCCGCCTCGCCGGTCCGGAACCGCCAGCTGTAAAACACCGGCAAATGGCTGCCGGTCAGCGCGCCGCCATTCCAGCAGAACTGCCCGTTGGCGTCGAAGGCCGGGACCAGAGCGGCGACATGGCCGCGCAACGGCGCCAGGATGCGCGGCGACAGCAGCCGTGAAAATCGCATGCCGTTCTCGTCATGCACATGAGCCCAGCGATGGGCATGGGCGAGATTATGCGCCTGCAGGACGCCCGCTCCGGGTACCACGATGCCGCCCTGCAGGTTCAGTTCGTCCTCGGTCCCGACCAGAAGAACCAGCCATGGCGTCGTCTGGCCCCCTTGCGGCGACGCTTTCGGGCTATAGCGCCACGGCAGGTCCGCTTCGTGGAAATCGAGATGGACGAGCTTGGTGGTCTCCGCATCCGCCGTAGAGGGGCGCGGCGCCATATGGCGGATGGCGGATGGGTTGAGCGTGGCGACATCGGCGGCGGATCGCAGATAGACCGGGATCGATGTTTCAGTGTGACCTTGCGCATCGGCCACATCGTCAATCTGCAGGGGGATCGCTCCGCGCAACCGCCCGCCATCTTCCGTCGCATCCGCAAGCAGCGCCGGCCGCTGCCAACTGTGGAAGGTCATCGTCGCCATAGTCAGAACACTCCCTGCAGATCGACAGCGCCGAGAGCGGCGGGATGGGCGATGCCTCCGCCGTTGCGTGCAGCCGAAAAGGCCTGGATCGAGGACCCCAGCGACACTAGGGTGTTGCCGGCCTTGTCGACGGCGCTCCATTCTTCCTGCCTCGCGCTCAACCTCGGACCGCCCGACACCGGTCGCGCCGTACCGCTCCGCTCGCCGCGCAGGCTGGCAAGCGCTGGCGAGACATAACTTCCGACAAGGCCGATATCCTGGAACAGCACGCGCTTGGGCAGCTTGACCAGATCGATCTTCACCTCGCAGGGCAGAGAAGGCCCCGTTTTCATCGCCCCGCTGCCAAGCCGCAGCCCCGACTGCGCCTGCACGAAACGGGCGTTGTTCAGCGCCTCGGAATCCTTCATCTCCAGGAAACTGCCGACGCCGAACCAGTCGTTTTCCGGCGTCACCGCAGGGTCGTCGCTCTCGATCATCAGCCTGTGCAGCGCGCCACCCTCGCCCGGCTTCACCGGCACGCCCTCGAAGCGTTGCAGATCGACGCCGAACGGCACCCGCTTCTGTTCCCAGACCACGGCTCCCTTGACGCCCACAAGCGCTGCGCCGTTGAACACGGTCGGCGCATCGGGCTTCAGCGTCACGCTGGGGTCGTCGCCCTCGCAGCGTGTGTTGTCGGGATTTTGCAGTTCGGGAACGATCAAACTCAGCACATCGGTGATGGGCTGGATGCCGCTGCCGGCCTCGCTGCCGAACCGCACCGTCACATCCTTGGTGATGCGGACGAAGAGAACCTTCACCGAGGCCTTGGCGTAGACCACGATCGGACCCGGCCCGCTCATCGTTCCGGTCACGCGGACGCCGCACAGCGACACGCCCTTGACCTCGACGTCGAAGCCCGCATCGATGCCGGCGGTGAACTTGAACGGCTCGAACTGCGCCAGCGCGTTGAAGCGGAACCAGCCATGCGCCGCTATCGGTCCGATCTTGACGCCGGCCTCCACGCCCGCGCCGATCTGGAACGTGTTGCTGGTCAGCGCGAAGTAGTTTTCCAGTTTGAGCCAGGCGATCGAGACCGAGGCGCTGGTGCCGGCGCGGGCCAGCGCAGGCACCTCAAGGCCGCCGGGATTGAACGAGGGATGGAAGCCGCCGATGCTGAACAGGAAATAGCCGTTGTCGCCATAGGCGATGCGCAGGGCGACGCCACCGGTGACCTTGAAGACCTGCAGAACCTGGGAGTTCACCAGCACCGCGTCGAAATAGATCAGGCTTTTCACCAGATCGACGCCGCCGACGAAATCCGCACGCAGATAGACAAGTGCAGCCGATTCCGTGCCGATGACAAGCCGAGCCGACCCTGCCACGAAAATCTGGCGCGGTCCGGGCAATTCGATGAACAGGCCGGCGTCGACCTTGAAAAGCCCGAGCCAGGAAATCTGGAAGGTCGGCCCGATCAGGAACACGCCTTTTTCGGCCGGGAACAGTCGCGGCAACTGGCCGATGACGGCAAGCCCGTTGCCCGACGGGTTGTCGCAGAACAGGATCGTGGCGCTCGTGCCCGTGGCAAGCTGCTCGCGCAGCACGTCTGTATCGGCGCGCCGGTTGACGCCGACCACGCCGCCCACGCCTGTAACGGCAAAGCCGAAGCCGATCTGCACGCCGGGCATCGGCAGGCGGATGCCCAGCACGCCAACGAAGGCGGGCGCGCCTTCCGCCTCGCCGAAAAGCGCGAAGGCGCCGACGCCGATGCCGATGCCGATGACCTTTAGGTCCAGCCCGCCGGCAAACTGGTTTCCGTCCAACGCCGCAAGGAAACCGCCCCCCTCCACCGGCCCAGCATTCAACGACAGCGAAATGCCGGTCGGCGGCAGGAAGCCGAAGGCGTCATTGCCCCATTTGCCGAACCATCCGCCCAGGCCCTCGACGGAAAAGCTGACCGGACCAAGTTCGCCGCGCGCGCCGAGCCGCAGCATGACCCGGCTTTCCAGCCCGTCCGCCGCAGGCCGCGCTTCCAGTCGCGCTACCACATGGTCGAGATTGATCCCCGTCCCGACTGAACTGAGGCCCTGGTCGACCGGCAGGGGGAACTCCAGCGAGATCGGGGCGTCCGCGCCTCCATCGACCTCGAAACCCTTGCCCTGCCGATAGCTGACGGCGACATCGCCGCTGAGCTTCACCTCGGCCGGCAGCGGCAGGATTTTGCCCAGGACGCCCAGATCCTTCATCGCCAGCACGAACGACATCTGCTCTGCCGACGCCCGTACGGAAAACAGATATCGATCCTCGACTGGGTTGGGCCCTTGCGTGCCCGCCTCGAAACGCAAGCCCAACCCAAGCGGCCCGATCTCGATCCGCGTCCCATCGGAGGGACCGACCACCGTCTTGCCGCCGGCGGGCACGCGGCTGAGCTTGACGTCGAAGGTCGCGCCCGGCGCTGCGGCAAGGTCGATCCGGCCGTTCTGCAGCACCAGCTTGAACGTCTTGCCCGCGGTCGCGGTGGTCGAGGCGCTGAGCTTCCAGCCGCCGCCGAGATCCAGTTTTTTCGCCGCGAACGCCTGCGGGTCGTTCAGCTGCAGTTCGACGCCGAAACCGTCCAGCCTGTTTGCGCCGAGCACGTCCGGTCCGAGCAGCGCGAGACGATCGGCGGCGGGGTTGGCCCGCGCCGCCTGCACCAGCGCCTCCAGCTGCGCTCCGGTCAGCGGCGGGCTGAACGGCAAGGCAATGGCCAGCGGCGAATTGATCAGTTTGTCGACGAGATCGATGAGGTCCACCGGGCCGGCCGGTTCGGGGTTCGGCAAGGCGGCAAATCCCTGCTCGGCATATTCCATCAGAAGCAGTTCGCGCGGCGCGGTCAGGAGCTTGCCCGCCAGGACCTGCGCCACTTTCAGGTCGTCGATGTCCTGCACACCCGAAAACAGCGTGTTCAGCACTTCCTGACCGGGATCGGACATATAGGCGTCGAGCTTGTTCCAGGCGATGTTGAACGCGAAGGCGCGCGGTTCGGCTCCTCCCCTGAAGCTGACTTCGATCAACCCCGCCATGACAAGCGCTTCGGCCACCCTGGGTGCGCGCAACTGCAAGGCGCGGACGATGATCGTGTCGCGCAGTTCCACATCCTGCACCGCCGATTTAATCGTTTCGAGCCAATCGGTCGGTCCGTTGCTGCCCGTCCCGAGCTGGATTTGCGTGAGCTTGTCGATGATGCCCGGAATATCCGCGAGCTTGCCGGGCGGCAGCGGATCGCCGGCAGCCGGGTTGCCCTGCAGATTGTCCTTCAGGAAGCCGATGATCGTTTCGATGAAGGATGCCACCTCAGCCCCTCCAGCCTGTCGCAGCCAGATGGGAAGCGACACCGTCTACCTCACGGCAACACGCCCGCAGTGCCGCAGCAATGTGGGTTTGAGCACTCGCGTCGAACCACGACCGGCTGGTGCGCCGGCCATGGCGTGGTCTGCTCGCATCAGCCATTTCGGGCGTCCCTCGTAGACGTCCCCACCTTCCCCAAGGTTACTTTACGCGCTCAGAACCAGCCGTATAGTCGGCAAATGCCGACGCCCTGAAAGCGGCGGCACTGCGGAATAGCGGCGACCTGCCCAAGCAGTCGGTGAGCGCATTTGAAGCCCATGATGCGCGCAACTGCCTATCATGTCCATCGCAATTACCGTAAGGGAAACCGCCCCGCTCAGCGCCCCGAAGGCTCTTAGAGCGTGACGGTAGCTTGATCGGGGCCTTGCGCCATTTATAGTACGCGCGTTGGGGGGCGCCTATGTTCTGGATTGCGGTTATATTGACGATTGTCGCGGCTTTGGCCATCGCGGTGATCGGCGTCGTTGTGCTGGTGTTTCTGTCCGACCTGGCAACCGATCCCGGCGCGCACCAGTCGAAACGGCGCGACCGCAAGTAAGACATTTCCGCGCCACGCTCGCAGGCGGCGCTCAGCTGGAAACAATCAGATCCGTCAGGCGTCGTCCCAGAATTCCATTCGGGTCCGCGAGATCGAGCACAACGCTCATATGGTTGAGGCCGGGCGCGGACAGCTGCTCGGCATCTTCTCCATTCGATTTCAAAACTGCGTGCAGTCGGCGCGCTTGATCGTGGAACGGCGCGGTTTCATCGCCGCCATAGGCAATGATCCGTTGCACGCCGGGACGTTGCTGCGACGACAATGGCGACCACGCCGCCGCTTCCGCCGCGGTCATCTCGGCTTCATCGCGAAGGAAGCTGTTGGGAATATCGGACAGGTCGTAGATGCCGCTGACGAGAAGCAGCCCGCGAAGGGCCGGCAGAGACGGCGAAGAAAGCTCCTGTGGGCCTGTGGCAGCAAGATAGGACGCCAGATGCGCGCCCGCCGAATGGCCGCTGACTGTGATCCGCTCCGGACTGGCTCCGAAATCCGCCGCATGGGCCTGCAGCCAGCACACCGCGCGTCGGGCCTGGTCGACCAGGCCCGAAAGCCGTTGGCCGGGCATAAGGTCGTATTCGATGAAAGCCGCCACCCCGCCAGCCGCCAGGACGGGGGCAGCGACGAACCGGTAGTTCGCCTTTTCGCCCGAACGCCAGTAGCCGCCATGGATGAAGACATGCATCGGCAGGTCGCCTTTGGCCCGATCGGGCAGGATCACATCCAGCGTTTCGCGCGGGCGCGAGCCGTAAGGGATATCCGTCCGCATCTCCGCACGCATGGACAGCGCGTGGCTGCGTTTGGCGAACTCCGCAGCCAGCGCATCGAAATCCGGGACGAAATCGCGGATGAGATATGGATCCTGCCCTGTCATGGTGTCCTCCGGCAGCCTTAAAACTCGACCGCGTAGTATTTGGCTTCCATGAATTCGAGGATACCGGTAACTCCGCCCTCGCGACCGAGACCGCTCTGCTTGACACCGCCGAAGGGTGCTGCCGGATCGGACATCAGACCGCGATTGATCCCCAGCATGCCGGTCTCGACCCCCTTGCCGACCCGCATCGCGCGTTTCAGGTCGCGCGAATAGATGTAGGCTGCGAGACCGTATTCGGTGGTGTTGGCCATGCGTATGGCGTCTTCTTCGGATTCGAATTTGTAGACAGGCGCCACCGGACCGAAGATTTCCTCATGGGCAATGGCTGCATCCACCGGCACATTCTGGAGCACGGTTGGCGGATAGAAATAACCGGTTCCGGCAAGCGGCGCGCCGCCGGTGGTGGCGCTGGCGCCCAGTTCCATCGCGTCCATGACGAGCTGGTTGATCTTCTGGACGGCTTTCTTCGTGATCATCGGGCCGCACTGCGTCGCGGGATCGTAGCCCGGTCCGATCTTCAAAGCCGCCATGCGAGCCGTCAGCCCTTCGACGAAAGCGTCGTGGATGCCCGCCTGGACGTAGAAGCGGTTGGCCGCGGTGCAGGCCTCGCCCGCATTGCGCATCTTCGCGATCATCGCGCCATCGAGAGCCGCTTCGAGATCGGCGTCGTCGAAAACGATGAAGGGCGCATTGCCGCCAAGCTCCATGGAACAGCTGACGACCGTCTTCGCGGCCTCGGCCAGCAGCGTGCGGCCGACGCCGGTGGAGCCGGTGAAGGAGAGTTTGCGCACACGCGGATCGCCCAGCATGGCATTCGTCACCCCGCTGGGATTGGTCGTGGTCAGCACGTTGACGACGCCCGCGGGCACGCCCGCCTCTTCGCCCAGACGCGCCATGGCATAGGCGGTCAGCGGCGTCTCGGATGCCGGCTTGAGGATGACCGTGCAGCCTGCGGCAAGCGCAGGGCCGATTTTGCGGGTCGCCATGGCGGCGGGAAAATTCCATGGCGTGATCAGGACGGAGATGCCGATCGGCTCATGATCAACGAGGATATTGTGCGAACCGGACGGCGTGTGCCTGAATTCGCCGGGGATACGCGTCGCCTCCTCCGCATACCAGCGGAAGAATTCTGCGGCATAGGCGACTTCGCCGCGCGCGTCGGGCAAGGCTTTGCCGTTTTCGAGCGCAATGAGCGTGGCGAGTTCCTCGGCATGCTGCGTCATGAGCTGGAACCAGCGGCGCAGGATTTCCGAGCGCTGGCGCGGAGACGTGGCACGCCATCCGCTGGCCGCCGCCTCCGCCGCATCCACTGCGCGCATGGCGTCTTCCACCGTCGCGTCGGCCACCTCGGCGAGCACAGAGCCGGTAGACGGATCGAGAACAGGAATGCCCTGCCCCTTTTTCCACGCGCCGCCGATATAGAGGCCGTGGGCATGGAGAGAGGGATCGGCATAGCCGGACATCTTGGCATGGAATGTCATATGTGCAGGTCCTTCGACAGATCAGTTCAGGGCGGCGCGGTCGCCGGAATAGGCAGCGGTTAAGAGGTTGGTCATGTCATCCAGCGTCAGCGGACGCGGGTTGTTTTGAATCAGGCGGGATATCCCACAGCTTTGTTCCGCGACCCAACCGATCCGGTCCTCGGACAGTCCGAGATCGCGCAGGCTGCGCGGAATACCGATACGCTCAAACAAGCCGCTCAGCGAGGGGATGACCTCGTCTGGCCCATCAAGTCCGGCGGCGTCGGCAATCTGGGACAATTCGTCGGCGATGGCCGGGGCGTTCCAGGTCATGACGTAAGGCATCAGGCAGGCGACTCCCAGGCCGTGCGCGGTATGGGTCAACGCACCGACCGGGTATTGTATGGCGTGCGCGGCGGCCGTGCCGGCCACGCCGAACGCCAGACCCGCCAAGGTTGCGCCGAGCATGACCCGCTCACGCGCGGCGGCATCGCCGCCATCCGTGCATGCTGCCTCCAGGCTTTGCCACAACAGGGCGATGGAACGCAGCGCAAAATGATCGGAAAGCTCGTTCTTGCCGACGAAGACCCGCTCCTGGCTTATGCCCGGGACGGGCTCGCGTCGCGTCGCGGTGAAGGCTTCGATGGCATGCGTCAAGGCATCGGCTCCGGCAATCGCCGTCAAGCTCGCCGGGCAGGACAGCGTCAGTTCGGGATCGCAAATGGCAACGGTCGGGATGATATACGGGCTCGAAATGCCGACCTTGAGACTTCTTTCCTGATCGGAGAGAACGGCCACCGGGGTAACCTCGGAGCCCGTACCGGCCGTGGTGGGAATGGCGATCAGCGGCATGACCGGCCCAGGCACATTGTGCTCGCCATAATAGTCTTGCGGCCTGCCCCCATGCGACAGCAGCACGGCCACGCATTTCGCCATGTCGAGGCATGAGCCGCCGCCGACGCCGATCACCAGATCGGCGCCGTAGCCCGCGGCCTTTTCAGCACTTTGAATTGCCGAGTCCACCGGCACGTCCGGCATGGTCGAGCTGTCGACCAGCACCGACAGGCCGGCCTGCTCGAGCTGCGCCATCATGGCGAGGAAATCGCCGTCGGCGGCAAGGCGTGCATCGGTGACGACCAGCGCGCGGCGGCCGAGCTTTGCCGCTATCGCGCCCAGGGCATGGCGCTGACCCCCGCCGAACAGCACTTCGCGCGGTGCTCGGATTGTCCCGAATAAGTTCATGCCTTTAGTCCTTGCGCGGCGCGTGCCCTTTTGAGTGGAAAACAGAACGGAACTGAGTGGCGCACCTCCCGCTGCACGGCAGTGGGACAGCCCGCCTCTCAACATTTTACGGGATCGTATATCGGATCGTATAGGATATTGTATTTGACATGCGATATCTTATTTGCAACAAACATCGAGATGTCAAGAAGCGGTTGAGGAGGATAACAGTGGCAGTTGCGATGGAGCGGGACAGCAGGATTGCGAATATCCGCCCCAGCAGCGTCGTGGATGGCGTCTATGACGGCATCTATCACCGCCTGATGGCGCTGGAGATCGCGCCGGGCGCCCGCATTCCGATCGACGTGCTTGCCCGCGAACTCAATGTATCGCAGACACCCGTGCGCGAAGCCCTGAGCCGGCTTGAACGCGAAGGCCTCGTCCGCAAGGAGCATTTGATAGGCTACAGTGCCGCTCCCCAGTGGGCGCGCAAGCAATTCGAGGACCTCTACGCCTTCCGTCTTCTTATCGAACCTGAAGCAGCCAAGCTCGCCGCCCGCAACATGACTCCCGAGGCGCTGCAGCAGCTTGAAAATTCAGCCGCCGACATGGGCAATGGTGCGCCGCCGGTCGACCGCAACACCCGATATTCCCGCTTCGCCCGTGCCGACGCCCATTTCCACGACGACATCTTGAAAATCGCCGGCAATGAAGTGATCCGCAGCACGCTGTCCAACCAGCATGTCCACCTGCACATCTTCCGCCTGATGTTCCACACCCGCGTCACCCAGGAAGCTCTCGAGGAACACGAAAACCTGCTGACCGCGTTTCGCGCCGGCGATCCGGACGCTGCTTACGCGGCGATGTTCACGCATATCGAGCGCTCCAGCGAGCGTCTGCTTTCGGCGTTCGAATGAACACGGTCGCGTCCAGCTACCGGTTGCCGGAGGCCAAGGCGGCGGTCGTCGCCTTGCGCGCCGAAGGTCTCGGCAAGGCCTACGGCCCTATAACCGTCCTGTCCGACGTCACGCTGGACGTATTGTCAGGCGAGGTTCATGCCATCATCGGCGAGAACGGCGCCGGCAAATCGACCTTGATGAAGCTTTTGTCGGGCTATGTCGCACCGACGGTCGGGCAACTGGCCCTCGAAAGCGGGCCGGTCGACTTCGCCAATGCGGTCGAGGCCGAAAACGCCGGCATAGTTCTGGTTCATCAGGAAATCCTGCTCGCCGCCGACCTTTCGGTCGCGGAAAACCTCTTTCTCGGCCGCGAAATCGGCCGTGGCCTGATGGTCGACGACAGGGCGATGAACCGTCGCGCCGCCGAACTGCTGGCGCGGGTCGGGTCGACCGCACGGCCGCGCGACCGGGTCGGCGATCTGCCGCTGGCCCAGAGGCAACTGGTTCAGATCGCACGCGCCCTCCTGGAAGAGCGCAAGGTGGTCATCCTGGACGAGCCGACCGCGGTTCTAGCCAATGACGAGGTCGCGGCGCTGCTCGATATCGTGCGCAGCCTTCGCGATCATGGCGTCGCCGTCCTGTACATCTCGCATCGTCTCGACGAGGTGCAGGCGCTTGCCGACCGCATCACGGTGCTGCGCGACGGCCGCATGATCGGCACCTGGCCGGGCGCGAGCCTCAACCAGCGCGAGATGGCCGAACTCATGGTGGGGCGGAAGCTCGAGATGCTCTACCCGCACAAGCGGCCGCCCACAACGGCAGCCCCCATCCTGTCGGTTACCAATCTGTCGGTCGACCATGCCGAGACAAAGGTCTCGTTCAGCGTCAGCCCCGGAGAGGTTCTCGGCATCGGCGGCATGATCGGCGCGGGACGCACCGAGGCAATCGAAGGGCTGATGGGTCTTCGTCCGTCGCAGGCGGAACGCGTCGTCCTGCAAGGCAAGGAGATCACGAACCGGTCCGTCGGCGCCCTGATGGATGCCGGCCTCGTCTACCTGACCGAAGACCGCAAGGGTAAGGGACTGCTTCTGGAGCAGAGGCTCGCCCCCAACCTCACCTTGCAGGCCCTGGATTCGACCAATCCGGGCGTCGTGCTCGACAGGCGCGGGGAAACCGCCCGCCTCGAGAAGGCGGTTGAGGACTACGATATCCGCGTGCGTTCGCTGCGGCTCGAAGCCGGCCAGCTTTCAGGCGGAAACCAGCAGAAGCTGCTGCTTGCCAAGGTGATGCTGTCCGATCCCTCGGTCATCATCATCGACGAGCCGACACGCGGCATCGACATCGGCAACAAGAGCCAGATTTACGACTTCATCGACGCCATGGTGCGGTCGGGCAAGGCCTGCATCGTCATCTCGTCGGAAATGTCCGAGCTCGTGGGCCTCGCCGACCGCGTCATCGTCATGCGCGGCGGGGAGATCGTCGCGGAGCTTCGCGGCGAGGACATCAACGAGGAAAACGTCGTCTATGCCGCCACGACGGGCGGATATGGAAGCGCGGAGAACCATTGACATGAGCTTAGCGACAACAACCATCGCGCCTGCCGGCGAGGAAAGCCGCATTCGTTGGGCAGACCTGGCGCCGTTCATCGCGCTCGCCCTGATCGTTCTGTTCGGCGCGCTGGTCAATTCCAACTTCGTCTCGTCGGCGAACCTTCTCAACGTGATCACGCGCAGCGCCTTCATCGCCATCATTGGCGTCGGCGCGACCTTCGTCATCTCTTCCGGCGGGCTGGACCTGTCGGTCGGCTCGATGATGGCATTCATCACCGGCATCATGATCATGGCGATGAACTATCTGGCGCCGGCCTTCGGACCTTGGGCCATCCCGATGGGCGCGGGCGTAGCGCTGATCGTCGGCTCGCTCTGCGGACTGTTCAACGGCCTCATCGTGACCATGGGGCGGATCGAGCCGTTTATCGTCACGCTCGGCACGATGGGCATATTCCGCGCCTTCATCACCTTCATGACCGATGGCGGCTCGCTGTCGATCGATCGCAGCCTGCGGGAAGCCTACCGCCCGGTCTATTTCGGCAATTTCCTCGGCGTGCCCTACCCGGTTCTCATCACCTTCGCCGTCGTCATGGTGGGCGCGTTCCTGCTCTACAAGACGAAATACGGCCGCCGCCTGACATCGGCGGGTTCCAATGTCGAGGTCGCCCGCTTTTCCGGCGTCAACGTCGCCAAGGTCCGGACCATAGCCTATGTCATCCAGGGCTTTTGCGTCGCCGTCGCAGCCATCTGCTACGTGCCCCGGCTCGGCGCCGCCACCCCCACCACCGGACAGCTCTGGGAACTGCAGGTCATCACCGCCGTGGTGATCGGCGGAACGCTGCTGCGCGGCGGCAGGGGCCGCATCGGCGGCACGGTGGCAGGCGCGCTCATCCTCGAGGTGATCGCCAACGTCATGGTCCTGTCGGACATGGTCTCGGAATATCTGGTCGCCGCCGTGCAAGGCGCAATCATCATCATCGCCATGCTGGCGCATCGTTTTACTGCCAACCGCTGAATACAGCACAGACTTTTGAGGAGGAGAAAATGAAGTCAATGACCCTTAAGACCGGACTACTTCTATCGACCGTGACCACCGCCCTGGCCCTGTCCTTTGGCGCAGCGCAAGCCCAGGACAGAAACATCACCATGGCCGTGTCCATTCCGGCGGCGACCCATGGCTGGACCGGCGGCGTCGTCTACCACGCCGAGCAGGCCGAGAAAGAAATCGAAGCCGCGTTCCCGAACATCGACGTTGTCCTGTCGACCGCATCGTCGGCCACTGCCCAGGTTTCGTCGCTGGAAGATTTGTCCTCGACGCGCAAGCTCGATGCGCTCGTCATCCTGCCTTTCACCTCGGAGGAACTGACCGGCCCGGTGGCGCAGGTCAAGGAGAAGGGAACCTTCATCGCCGTGGTTGACCGCGGCCTTGCCGACCCGTCCATCCAGGACCTTTATGTCGCGGGCGACAACATCGCCGTCGGAGCCAACACGGCGACCTGGCTGTCCGACAAGCTCGGCGGCGAAGGCGAGATCGTGGTTCTGCGCGGCATCCCCACTGTCATCGACGACGAGCGCATCAAGGGCTTCTCCGACGTCATCGGCAAGACGAAGATCAAGATCCTCGACATCCAGTATGCAAACTGGAACCAGGACGAAGCCTTCAAGCTGATGCAGGACTATCTGGCGAAATACCCGAAGATCGACGCCGTCTGGGCCAATGACGACGACATGCTGCTCGGCGTCATCGAGGCAGTCGACCAGGCCGGCCGCAAGGACATCAAATATGCGCTCGGCGGCAACGGCATGAAGCAGGTCATCGAAATGGTCAAGGAAGGCGACGAGCGCACGCCGGTCTCGACCCCCTACCCGCCTTCGATGATCAAGTCCGCCATGTACATGACCGCCGCGCAGTTCGCCGGCCAGGCGCCGATGCGTGGCAGCTTCCTGCTCGGTGCGCCGCTCATCACGCCGGAAAACGCAGACCAGTTCTATTTCCCCGAATCCCCATTCTGATCCCCGAAATGACGCCTGGCTCTCAGCCGGGCGTCACCGTAACGACGACAACAGGAGACACGACATGAGCGGCAAGAAAATCCTCATGCTGACCGGCGAGTTCACCGAGGAATACGAAATCTTCGTTTTCCAGCAGGGGATGGAAGCCGTCGGCCACACGGTGCACGTCATCTGCCCGGACAAGAAGGCAGGCGACCGCATCAAGACCTCGCTTCACGATTTCGAAGGCGACCAGACCTACACCGAAAAGCTCGGCCACTACGCCGACATCAACAAGACCTTTTCCGAGGTTCGGGTTGAGGAATATGACGCGGTGTATGCGGCAGGCGGGCGCGGCCCGGAATATATCCGCACCGACAAGCGCATCCAGGACATGGTTCGCCATTTCCACGACACCGGCAAGCCGATCTTCACCATCTGCCATGGCGTGCAGATCCTGATGGCCGTGCCCGGCGTTCTCAAGGGCAGGAAGGTCGCCGGACTGGGCGCCTGCGAGCCGGAAGTCACCGCTGTCGGCGGCATCTATATCGATCTCAAGCCGACCGAGGCCTATGTCGACGGCAACATGGTGTCGGCCAAGGGCTGGACCGCCCTCGCCGCCTTCATGCGCGAATGCCTGGCCGTGCTCGGCACCAAGATCACCCACAGCTGATCCAACGACCGAAACGTCAAACCATCATGCCTCCGGGTTTCGCAACCCGGAGGCATTTTTGTGAGATGGGTGCGCCGCGGACGTGCGGACTCCAGATTCGCGCGCCACATTCCGAACAATTGGCGCGCATGGTTAGTCTGAGCGGCTACTCGCTGGCTAACCCACATCAAAATCAACTAAGCATCTGAAAACAAACAGCAAACTGCTGTAGATGGTGGGCCCGGAGGGACTCGAACCCCCAACCAAGCGGTTATGAGCCGCCGGCTCTAACCATTGAGCTACAGGCCCCACGCAAGCGCTGGATAGTTTCTTTTTGGCTCTGGCACAAGCGGCTAGCGACGATCAATTTCATCGCGCCGCAATCATCCCACAATCGGCTCATACCCGATTGGAGCGAAGGAACGCGCATACCATGGAGAATCGCATGAAAAACAAACATCTGGCGCTTGCACTGGCAGCCGCCATAGCCCTGCCCGCCTCGCTGGCCCATGCCCAGGCGCCGGTCCCGCCGCAGCAGCCTCGGATCGTCGTGACGGGAGAAGGCGAAGCCACCGCCGCGCCGGACCTCGCATTGCTGTCGCTCAGCGTCATGCGGGAGGCCAAGACGGCGCGCGAAGCGCTGGATGCCAACAACGACGCCATGGCCGCGGTGATTGCGGCGATGAAGTCCTCCGGCATCGAGGATCGCGACCTGCAGACCGCCGGGGTCCAGATTCAGCCGCGCTACAACTACACCAACAAGCCCGACGGCACCCAGGATGCCGAGCTGATCGGCTACCAGGTCACCAATACGCTGTCGGTTCGGGTGCGCGATATCTCCAAGACCGGCGAAATCCTCGACAAATCGGTGTCGCTGGGCGTCAACCAGGGCGGCGGCATTTCGTTCGCCAACGACAATCCCTCCGCCACCATCACCGAGGCGCGCAAGCTGGCGGTCGCCGATGCGATTGCCAAGGCCAAGACGCTCGCGGAAGCGGCCGGCGTGAACCTGGGCCGCGTGCTCGAAATCACCGACCAGTCCTTCGCTCCCCCGCCCGGCCCGATTCTGGCCAAGGCGCGCTCGTTCGAGGCCGCGGATGCCGTGCCCGTGCAGGCCGGTGAAAACGCCTACAAGGTGCAGGTCAACGTCACCTTCGAGCTGAAATAGTCGACGAAAAGCCTACGCCGGATCGTCCCAGGACGGTCCGGCATCACAGCCGTATCGGCAAAGCGCGGGCTGTGGTAGGAGGCGCTCCTGCCAAACGACGAGACCCGCCGATGCTTCCCTGGATCCAGCTTGATCGTGCCACCATCCCTGGCGATGGCGGGGCGTTGCGCCTGAAGCGGCGCGGCGGCGAATTTTCGATCATGTTGGGCGCGAACGAATTGATGAACAGCCGGCTCAGCGGTTCCGAAGAGGCGCTGGCGACCCTTTCCTGCGAGCGGATCGCCGGGCGCAAGAACGCCGGCATGCTGATCGGCGGGCTCGGCATGGGCTTTACCTTGCGCGCGGCCCTCGGCGCACTGCCGCAAGATGCCCGCGTCACCGTCGCCGAACTGGTTCCCGCCGTGGTCGAGTGGGCGCGCGGCCCGATGGCTGAGATCCACAAGGGCACGCTGGACGATCCGCGCGTCGATATCCACATCGGCGATGTCGGCCCGCTGATCCGGTCCGCGACATCCGCTTATGACGCGATCCTGCTGGATGTCGACAACGGTCCCGATGGGCTGACGCGCGCCTCCAATGACGGTCTCTACGACCGGAGCGGCCTTCAGGCCGCCAGGGCCGCCCTGCGCCCGAAAGGCGTTCTCGCCGTGTGGTCGTCAGGCCCGGACAGCGCCTTTACGCGCCGCCTGCGCGAGGCAGGCTTCAGCGTCGACGAGGTGGGCGTGCGCGCCAATGGCAAGCGCGGCGGCGCGCGCCACGTCCTGTGGGTGGCAACGCGCCCGTAAGGGAAGGACGCGGCGGCCTGTGCCGCCGCGTCTTCCGATTCAGAGCAGCGTGAACACCACGATCATCGCCGCATACAGCGCCAGGATGACGCCGATGCCGAGCGTGGTTTTCGCGCTGTCTTGCGGCTGCAGCCACCAGGCGAACCGACGGCTGACCCATGGCACGAGATAGTTGAGCAAAAGCACGCTCACCACATTGCCGATGAACAGCGCGACCGGAAACGGCAGCCCGGCCTGACCGAGCAGGAACGGCGTCTGCACCAGCATTCCGAACAGGAACACCACCGGGTAAAGCATCAGCACGACGAGCATGTTCTGCTTCCACGTCGGCGGCGCTTTGCCGGACGGCGATGCGAACCACTGATCGAATCCGGTATGGACCACACGGGCGTGGAACTCTTCGATGAAGGCGTCGGTCTCTTTTAGAAGCGCTGCCCGTTGCGGCGATGCCAGCCAGTTGTTCAGATTGGCTTCGGTGTCGAAGCGCAGGATCGACAGCCAGTCTTCCTGAACCCCCGCTATTGGCGCCTCGATGCGGTAGCCCTGAAAGCCGGGCGCGCGGCTCTGTGCCGCCGAGATGCGCTGTTCCCAGGCGCGGTAGGCGGTTTCCTGGCCCGGTTTGACGCGGGTCGAGATGACAGCCGAGACCGGCGACGGCAGCACGCCGGACGCGCTGTCGGTGACCAGGTGAACGTCGTCGCGGCCGGCGAGCATGTGATGAATGCCCGCCAGCCGCGTCTGCCGCTGCGCGGAATTCAGCCAGGCAAGGGCTGCTTCCGACGTGGAGAAGCGCTGCAGGATCACCCAGTCCACCTGGGTCGGCGGATTGGGCGAGGTGATCGATTGCTCGATGAAGCCGGGAAAACCGGCTACGACAGCCTTCGTCGCCTCTTGCCAGGCGGCGAAGTCGGATTCGAAGCCATCCAGAACCCGCGTCTGGGTGACGATGGTGACCGAGCCGTCCATGCCCTCGCTCACGCGGTCACGGACAACTGGTCGAAGATACGATCCGGCGAGAACGGCAGATGTGCGAAGCGCACCCCCGTCGCGTTCGCCAGCGCGTTGGACACGGCGGGCGCCACCGCGTTGATGGCGCATTCGCCCTGTGCCTTGGCGCCAAGCGGCCCGATCGTGTCGTGCGTATCGGCAAACATGATCTTGGTGCGCGGCGTGTCGGCGAAGGCGGGGATGTGGTAGTTGCGCAGCGCCGGATTGAGCATCTTGCCGTGGTCGTCATAGACCATGTGCTCGGTCAGCGCCCAGCCATAGCCCATCGCAACGGCCCCTTCGAGTTGCCCACGACACTGCATCGGGTTGATCGGCCGGCCGATATCGGCGGCATGCACGCTGTGCAGGACGCGAACTTCGCCGGTGACCCGGTGCACGGCCAGCCGCACGCCCTGGACGTTGAAGGCGATGGTGCGCGGCGACAGATAGGCCTTGCGCTTGGCATCGAAACGGTGGCCCGCCTCGGTGCCGATCTTGTAAAGCTCGGTCAGTTCGATGCGGCGGTTGCCGTTCATCACGGCGTCGTCCACCAGCGACCAGTCTTCCACCGGCGTATCCGTGATCCGGGCGGCATAGCTGACGATGTTGTCGTGCAGCGCTTTTGCCGTCAGCGCGACGGCCTGCCCGGCCACCACCGTTCCGGTGCTGGCGAAGGTGCCGGTGTCGTAAGGCGTCAGGTCGGTGTCGGCATTGATGATGTCGACATTGTTGCCGCGCGTGCCGAGGATCGAGGCAGCGATCTGGCGATGCGAATTGATCGAACCGTTGCCCATCTCCGTCGAGCCGACGGCGAGATGGTAGGAACCGTCCGGCAGCAGCCGCATTTCGCCGCCCGAGCGATGCTCGGTGGGCGGGCCGGATTCCAGCACCGAAAGCGCGATGCCGGTTCCCTCGGCCCAGTTGCCTTCCGGCGCCGGAAGCCCTTCGCCATTGGCAAGTGCGGCCTCGACCAGGTCGAGACACTCGTCCAGACCGTAGCTGCCGAAGGACACGTCGCTCGGGTCGCTCCAGACCGATTCGATCACGTCGTCCGGACCGATCATGTTCTTGCGCCGAATGGCGAAGCCGTCCATGCCGAGCTTTTCGGCGAGATCGTCCATCGCGCATTCGATGGCGAAGGTGGATTGCGAGGCGCCATAGCCGCGGAAGCCGCCGCCGGGGATCATGTTGGTGTAGACGGCGTGACCGTCCGCCTTCTTGTTCTTGCAGCGATAAGCCGACAGCGGGCTGCCCAGCGACGCGGCCAGCGTTTCGCTGCCATGGCCGCCATAGGCGCCGGTGTTGGACACGACATGGACTTCCAGCGCCGTCAGCGTGCCGTCGGCTTTCGCGCCGAGCTTCACCTTGGTTGTCATCTGGTGCCGCGTGGTGGCGCCGATGAACTGTTCTTCGCGGGTGAACTCCCACTTCACGGGACGTCCAAGCTTCATCGTCGCCATCAGGCACAGATCTTCCGACACCATCTCCTGCTTGCCGCCGAAACCGCCGCCGACCCGCTCGGTGAAGACATGCAGGTCATGCGGAAAGATGCCGAACAGATAGCAGAGCTTCTGATGTGCGATGAACGGCGCCTGGGTGGACGTGCGGACATGGAGACGGCCGTCTTCGCCGCGCCATGCGATGGAACCGTGCGTCTCCAGATGCGCATGCTGGACGCGCGAGGTGGAGTAGGTCTTTTCGTGCACGACGGCAGCTTCGGCGAAGCCGCTTTCGACATTGCCGACTTCGCCCTTGATGGTGACGAAGATATTGCCCTTTGCCTCGTTGCCCTTGCTGTGCAGGATCGGCGCGCCGTCCTGCATCGCCTCGACCGGGTCGAACACCGCCGGCAGGATCTCGTATTCGACCTGCAGCGCGCGGCAGCCGGCTTCGGCCGCGGCTTCGGTTTCGGCGACGACAGCGGCGACGCGCTGGCCGACGAAACGCGCGACATTGTCGAGCACATACATGTCGTCCGGGTCGACCAGATGGTCCTCATGCGTCGCGCTGGAGAAGAGCTTGCGCGGCACGTCTTCCCAGGTGAACACCTCGACGACGCCGGGAATGGCGCGCGCCTTGCTCTGGTCGATGCTGACGATGCGGGCATGGGCGTGCGGCGAACGCAGCACTTTCAGATGCAGCAGGTTTTCGACCGCCACATCCATGGTGTAGCGCGCATGGCCGGTGACGATGCCTTGCGTGAATGGATTGGGCAGGCTGGCCCCGCAGGCGGCGCCCGCGATATCGTCATCTGTGGAGCGGATGCCATGCACCGCGTCCTCGATCGCACGATAGCCGGTGCAGCGGCACAGATTGCCCTTGAGGTTGCGCGGCAGGTCGGCGCGCTGTTCTTCGTCGAGCGCTGCCACCGTCATGATCATGCCGGCGGCGCAGAAGCCGCACTGGAAGGCCTGCGCGTCGCAGAACGCCTGCTGCACCGGGTGCAGGTGCCCGTCATGCTCCAGGCCCTGAACGGTGGTGACCTGCTTGTCCTTGGCGCGGTGCGCCGGCATCAGGCAGGAGTGAACCGGCACACCGTCGAGCCAGACCGTACAGGCGCCGCAGTCGCCCTGGTCGCAGCCCTTCTTGACGCCGAACACGCCGGCGTCGCGGATGAAAGTGCGCAGGCACTGGCCCGGGCGCGGTTCCTGGGAGACCGCCTTGGAATCGATCGTGTAGCTCACGCTTTGCTCTCCACCGCCGCGAGTTCGGCGCGAATTTCTTCCGCGAAATGATAGGTGACATGCCGCTTGTAGGCGGGCGTGCCGTTGACGTCGTCGAAATAGCCATCGGCCGGGATGGCGGCATCGATGGCTGCGCGCACCTCTTCTGCGCTCGGCAGGGCGCCGAAACGCAGCTGGATCGGACGCGGCGTGGCGGCGGTGATGGTCAGGAGCAAATCCCGGTCCGGTCCGCTGGTGCCGATCAGAAGGGCCGCCGAACGGCCCAGATGCGTCAGCGAGGCGCGGCGGATGGCGAAACGCTTGGAAAGTGCTGCTGCCGGGATGTGAATGGAGCGCAGCAACTCGCCAGGCGCGAGGATGTTGGCATGGTTGGCGGTGACGAAATCGCCCGAATACACCGTTCTCGGCGCGCCATCGCGCGGCCACAGCGTATAGGTCGCCTCGAGCGCGACCGTCAGCGAGATCATCGCGCCGGCCGGCAGCGACATGCAGATATTGCCGCCAACGGTCGCCACGCCGGCGACCTTGAACGACATCAGAAGCGAGTGCGCGCAAGCCTTGAACAAGGGCGCGGCGGGCCATTCGGCAGGGCCGACGAAGTTGGCAACCTTGGAAATCGGGCATGTCGCCGCGATCTCGACCCCCTCGCCGCTGACGGCAAGATCCTCCCAGCCCAGGCCGTGCAGGTCGACCAGCGTGTCGACGGCCAGTTGCGGCTCCGACATCAGCCAGGTGCCGCCGGCGAGCCAGGCATGGCCGCTCGGCCAATCCGCAATCTCGTCGAGGCGCGCAGGCGTCCTCACCGCTCGAACCGTATTGAGGTCCATTCGCTCGCTCCCCCGCTGCCCCGCGGTTCTCGGTGTTTGAAATTCTTGTAAGCCCAGGCCGAGAGGATACTAGCATGGCTTTATGAGTAAAAAATGAAAGAAAAATTTTGGTTTATCTACAACATGACTTCCGCAGGCAAATCGGACAAAGCCATTCATCTTTCGCAGAATGTATAAGTTTAAGAAAATATGTATTTCAAAATTCTCAGCAAACTTCAACAAAGTACCTTGTCACCTTTCCAGCACCTGATTTTTTCGGAAAATGTCATTCGAAAAGGTCTTATGAACAACCCGAAAGAAAAAACGCGACCCACAGCTCGTGGATCGCGTTCGCCATTATTATTCATAGTGCGGATATTTGGCTTACTGCTCTTCGAGAGCGTTGATCTACCGGAAAAGTCCTACCAGCGCACGACCGGGCAGTTCGGCGCCTTGGCGAAGGTTACCGTCGTGCGATGGTGAAACTTCCGTCCCGCCACCTTGATGGTGTTGCGGTTCACATCGACCACGCGCGCCCAGCGCAGGCCCATGCGCTCGGCCTTGTCGACGGCGCGGTTGGGCGTGCAGCCGCGCTGCCAGTGGTGGTCGGGACGCGGCTGCTGCCAGCGCCGATCCTGGCGCGGCTGATGCCAGCGCGGACCGCCGCCATGATATTGCACGCCGAAACGAGCGCCGTCATGCCCGCCCATATTGAGATAGATGCCTTCGGCCTGGGCGACGGCGGGTGCGCCGGCAAGAGCGCCGAGACCGACGAGTGCGGACAGTGCAGCGATTCTGATGGTGTTGAACATGGTTCGTCTCCTGAAAATCCGTTGTTCCTCGCCGAGGCGATGAGGCGAACTTAGAGGCAGGAGGCTGAACGGGTTCGGAACCGCATGTTCATCGGCGGTTCAGGGATGTTAACGCGCCGGAGGGACCGCCCTCTCAGGGTTCTTCGTCGAGAATGTGCTCGAAGTAGTCCTCGGGTTCGGCAAGTTCGGTCTCGAGCGCGGTGACGCGCCCGCGTATGGAAATGCCGGCCTCGTGGACGGTTTCCGCGCTGCCGGACAACAGCGGATGCCACCAATAGAGGTCACGGCCTTCGGCAACCAGCCGATAGCCGCAGGTCGACGGCAGCCACGGCAGGGTTCGCACTTTTTCCGGGGTCAGCCCGACGCAATCGGGAACGCGCGCCAGCCGGTTCGGATAGTCGGCGCAGCGGCAGCTTTCGGTGTCGAGCAGGCGGCAGCCGACGCTGGTCCAGTAGATGTCGCTGGTGTCCTCGTCCTCGAGCTTGGACAGGCAGCACTTGCCGCAGCCGTCGCAGAGCGATTCCCACTCGGCGACGTCCATCTCCTCGAGCGTCTTGGTCTTCCAGAACGATTCAGCCATGCCGCGCATGTGGGCCGGAATGGCGGCCGGGTCAAGCAGCCAGCGGGTTTGCGCCGCATCCGCGCCACGATCCTGCCACCTTCCCGACCGGCTAATGCCTGTAACGCGTGGCAAAAGGCTGATGGCGGAACCAAAGGGCGTCTCCGGCTGTTGGAGGCGCGGATGGGACGCAACAAGGAGATTTTACATGAAACGCCAACCCAGGATTCTGGCAGGGACCGCGCTCGGCCTGCTGATGGCATCTGCGCCGCTGGCGGCTGCGCCCCTTTCGTTCGGCGGCGGCCAGGCGGGAGCGCAGGATCTGTCCGGCGCCCGCATTCTTCTGGTGCAGGATTGCCCGGAAGGCCAGGAATGTGCGCCGAACTCGCGCCGCCAGCAGCGGCAGCAGCAAGGCGAAGGAGAGGAAGAAGGCAAGCCGCGCCAGCAACGGCGTGAGCAGGGCGGCGGCGAACAGGAACAGGAGGCGCCGCAGCGCCAGCGCCGTGAACAACCGCAGGAGGAGCAGGCTCCTGAACCCACCCCCCGCGCACAGCGCGAGCAGGCTGAACCGGAAGCGCCGCGTCAGCAGCGCCGCCAGCAGCCGGCCGAGGAAGCTCCTCCGGCCGAGGAAGCTCCTGCCGAACGTCCGCGCCGCGAGCAGCGTCAGCAGGAGCAGGCGCCTGAGGCCGAGAAGCCCCGAGCCCAGCCCGAGGAAGCCCCGCAGCGGCCACGCCGCGAGCAACGCCAGGAGCCGGAAGCCCAGCAGGAACCGGCACCCCGGCCCCAGCCTGGCCCGGCGGAGGCACAGCCAGAGCCCCGTCCGGCGCAGCCGGAGCAGGAACAGCCGGCACCCCGTCCAGAAGCAGAGCAGCCTGCCGAGCCGGACACCCCGCGTCGCCAGCAGCGCCAGGAACAGCCCTCCGGCACCGAAGCCCCGGCGCCCGAGCCGCGTCCGGCCGAGCCGACACCTGAAACCGCACCGACCCCGCCCGATGCTCCGACACCGGCGCGGCCGCGTCCTGCGGAGGGCGAGCAGCCCACGCCGTCTGAACGTCCCGCCCTGCCGGGTGCAGGTGAGCAAGGCGAACCTCCCGCCCTGCCGGGCGCAGGTGAGCAGGGCGAACGTCCCGCCACGCCACAACAGAGCCCCGGCCTGCCAGAGCAGCCGCAAGGCGAGGCGCCCCGGCCCGAAGGCGAGGCGCCGTTGCTGGACAGCCAGAAGGAACGTCCCGGCCGCGACGCCCAGCGTCCTGACCGTCAGCGTCCGGATGGCCAGCGTCCCGACGGACAGCCGGGCGAGCGCCCCGGTCCCGATGGACAACGCCCCGATGGACAGGCGCCTGAGCAGGAGCGTCCCCGCGTCGACCAGGGACCGCCGCCCGCCGACGACCGTGCCGCGCAGGAAGCGATCCGGCCCGAGCGTGTCCGTCCTGTCGAGGAAGAACAGGGGCGCCGCATCGACCGTCGTCCTGAACTGCGCGACCGTGAGCGTCGGGACGGTGCCGATATCGTTCGCGAACTCGGCGACCGGCTGATTATCGAGTTCGGCGGTCAGACCCGCGTCGAAAGCAGCGATCGTCCGCGCATGACCCGCGATGCTCGTGACGTCTATTATGAGGAACTACCGCGTGGCCGGACCCGCGAGACCATCGTGCGCCCGAACGGCAACCAGATCGTCACGGTTCGCAACCGCTACGGCGACATCGTGCAGCGTTCGCGCATCACGCCGGACGGTCGGGAATATGTGCTGAGCTATGTCGATGAGGACAATTACGACCGCATCGACGACGGACGCGACGCCGGCTACGACCTGCCGCCGCTGCGGCTCGACATTCCGCGCGAGCAGTACATTCTCGAATCGGAACCGGGACGCAGCTCCGACGACTACTACACCTTCCTCGAGCAGCCCCCTGTGGAACGCGTCGAGCGTCTCTATTCGGTTGATGAGGTCAAGCGTTCGGCACGTGTCCGAGACATTGCTCGCCGCATCGATCTCGACACGCTCACCTTCGAGTTCGGCTCCGCCACCATTCCGGAAGCCGAGATCACCAAGCTCGAAGGCGTAGCGCAGGCCATGGAACGGCTTCTGGAGAAGAACCCGGCCGAAACCTTCCTGATCGAGGGTCACACCGATGCTGTCGGCAGCGATGTCGCCAACCTCGCTTTGTCGGACCGCCGTGCCGAAGCGGTCGCCAACGCGCTGACCAACGTCTTTGGAATTGCCCCCGAAAACCTGTCCACGCAGGGCTATGGCGAGCAGTATCTGAAGGTGAACACCACAGCGCCCGAGCGTGAAAACCGCCGCGTCGCCATCCGGCGCATCACGGCCCTGGTCGCTCCCATGGCCAGCGCCAACTGATCGGAACGCTCCGACCCGTCACTGAGAATGCCCGGCTGACATCGTCAGCCGGGCATTCTTTTGCGACACCCTCCGGCCCGGCAATGCACCTGAACCACTATGCAACGCCTTCGGCATATTGCGCCAGAAACGCCTTGCTCGGCGGGATCGGCTTGATGACGTCGATCAGCACGCCATTGGGGTCGCGGGTGATGAAATGGCGCTGGCCGAACGGCTCGTCGCGCAGGCTGCGCAGGATCGGCAGGCCTGCCTCGACGATACGCCCATAGACCGCATCGGGATATTCCACCTCGAAATTGATGAGCAGGCCCGACGCCCGGCCCCTGCCCTCTTCGGGAACGGTCTCGTGATCGAACCGAACGATGCCGAGATTGACCCTCTTTTCCTCGACCGATTGCAAATGCACATACCAGTCGCTTTCGAACAGCGGCTTGAAGCGGAAATGCTCCACATAGAAGCGCATCGTGACCGCCACATCGTCGGCCATCAGCACCGGGTAATAGCTGGTCGTCTTCATGGCTTTTCTTTCTCCCGTAAAAAACATACAATCTGCATGCCAATTAACATACAGGCTGCATGTATGCAAGAGATGAAGGAACGGCGCTCTAACCGCGAGCGAACAGACGCCACCCGCGGCGACCTGATCGCGGCGGCGCGCAAGCTGTTTATCGAAAACTCCTATGCCGAGACCCGCACCCCGGAAATCGTAAAGCAGGCCGGCGTCACGCGCGGCGCGCTCTATCACCATTTCGAAGACAAGCAGGCACTGTTCAAGGCGGTCGTGGAGGCAGAGGCGTCGGCGGTAGCCGCCGAAATCGAGACCGCCGCACCGGATGGAATGCCGACGCGCGACGCGCTGCTGGCCGGCTCGGACGCCTATCTGGCTGCGATGGCGCATCCGGGCCGCACGCGCCTGTTGCTGCTCGACGGCCCGGCCGTGCTCGGGCGGGCTGAAATGGACGAGATCGACAACCGCCATGGCAACCGCACGTTGCGCGAGGGCCTGGTGGCGGCCATGCGGGAAGGCTCGATGCCGAAGCTGCCTGTCGATGCCTGCACGGCTGTGCTGGCGGCTGCCTTCGACCGCGTAGCTCTCGCCATACAAGCCGGCGCAAACGCCGAAGATTACCGCGCCGTGCTTGAGGCGCTTCTCGATGGGCTGTCGAGGCCCGTTCCTTCGTAAGGGTCCGTGGCAGGACCATCGTTACGATTGCTTTGCTGAGCCTCAGCGCTATCAATCCTGTGCCGAAGCGCGTTCGGCAATGTTGCGCAGACCTTTGGCAGTTCCCGCTTGAACCGTTCGATGAGCCAGGTGCCGGCAGGTCCTGGCGGCGAGTCGGTCCGATAGAAGGCGTGCAGTTGATAATGCCGCTCTGAATAGGGTTCGAGGTCGAGCACCGCGAGCCGCCCCGCCGCTACATCGTCAAGGATCATCCAGGTCGGAAGGCCGCCCCAACCCAGGCCTGACAGAATCAATTCGCGCTTCATCGACATGTCGGTCATGCGCCATGTCCGATAGGCGAAGACGCCGAAATCCTTGCCTTTTGTCATCTGCGACCCATCGGAGATGACAAGCTGGATATGCTCGCGCACCTCAGAAAGCGGCACCCTGCCTTTGTATGTCGCCAGCGGATGGCCGGGTGCTGCGACCGGCGTCATGGACGCATCGCCGATGCGCACCGCGACGAGTTCTTCGTTGAAGTTCACCGGCTGGCCGCCAAAGCTCACATTGGAGCTGCGGGTCATCAACTGGTCCCAGAGCATGCCGAGCGTACCGATGTTCATCTTGAGCCCGACAGACGGGAACTCGGCTTCGAAAGCTGCAAGCACCCTGATGAGGGCCGGCGAAGGCATTGTCACATCGACTGCAATGATCAGCTCGGCCTCAAGTCCTTGCTTAAGACCCTCGGCGCGGGAGCGGATGTCGTGAAGCATGCCAACCATTTTTCGAGCGTCGGCCAGCATGGCCTTGCCCACGGTTGTAAGGGTGGGCTCGCGCGTCCCTTCCCGTTCGAACAGTTTCAGCCCGAGCTGCGCCTCCAGATTGGCTATAGCGTAGCTGATCACGGATTGCGCCCGGTTCAGCTTGCGCCCGGCAGCGGAAAAACTGCCGGTGTCGGCGACGGCGACCAGCATCTGGAGTTGATCGAGGGTCGGATTTGGTTGCATGACCTATCCACATTCCGGATGGATTAAATAGAAATTATACCGGTTTTTTGAATGAATTGAAATGACCATATTGGCGGCAACATCAACCCGCCTACGGAATTTAGCCATGTCCTCAATCCTCCTCGTTACCTCCAGTCCGCGCGGCGCTGCGTCCCACTCTACCCGCGTCGCTATCGACCTTGCTGCCAAGCTGCGCACCGCCAACCCTTCCTCCAAGCTGGTGGTCAGAGACCTCGTTGCCAACCCGCTGCCGCATATCGATGCCGATTACTCCACCGGCATCTACACGCCGGTCGAAGCTCGCACGCCGCGCCAGGCCGAGGTCGTGGCGGTCTCGGACGCCGCTCTGGATGAGCTGTTCGCCGCCGACGCGGTGATCCTCGCGACCGGCTTCATCAATTTCGGCATTTCCTCGACGCTGAAGTCGTGGATCGACCACATCGCCCGCGCGGGCAGGAGCTTCTCTTATGGCGAGGGTGGCCCTAAAGGGCTGGTCAACGGCAAAAAGGTTTATGTCGTGCTGGCTTCCGGCGGCATTTATTCCGAAGGCGCTGCGGTGCAGATGGATCATGCCATCCCGTATCTGCGGAGCGTCCTGAATTTTCTTGGGATGACCGATGTCGAGGTCATCCGCGTCGAAGGCGTCGGCATGGGAGCTGAAGCGACGGCCGCCGCGCTGGACAAGGCCAAATCCCGCATCGATGCGTTGGTTGCCGCACAGGCAGACAAGGTCGCCGCAGCAGCTTGAACCGCCACAATCAGAACAAAGGCAGGCGCTGATGCAACGCCGGCCTTTGTGCATTCCAGTTTGACGCCGGGAGGTGACGTCAGCCGAAAATGCGCTCGCCTTGCTCGTCCACCATCTGCTTTCCCTTGGCGAACGATACCTGCACGGCGTCTTCGAGCGCTGCGAAGCGGTCGGCACGGATGAACTTGTGTTCCTTCACAACGCCGTCGATTTCCTTGGAGATCAGACCGCAGGTCTGGAACTGGCCGTCGGCCTTATAGGGCGTGGCGCTGATCGTGTAGCCCTTGTATTCGATGGCTTCCGCCGCCTTGGGGGCCGCTTCCGGCTTGTCGCCGCCACCGCCGAAAAGCCGTTTCAAGAATGACATATCAGGTCTCCACGCAAGTCTTCGGATGCGGCCCTCCCGCCTGTCGCCTCATGACGAGACAACGCGAAGCGCCTCCACAGCGACGCGACCATAAATCAGCGCCGCTCTGGAGGAAAGCCGATCCGGCTGCGATCACCCCTTGGCGCCGAAAACCTCGGCACAACGCGACAGGCTCAGGCCCTCGCCATCGGTATCGCGGCTGACTGCGATGTCGGTGACAACGCCTTTTTCGTCCGCCGTGATGCGCGCCTCGCAGAACAGCGACTTTTCACGCGCTGGCGACACCAGCACCTGCTGCTGCACAGTGCGGATATCGGTTCTGCTGGTCCTGGTTTCGGTCACGGTGGTGTTGTCGTCCGGCCTGGTGATGGTGGTGGATGTCCGCGTGCTCGTGCTGCCGAACGGATCGTAGACCGGCGTATCCACTGTCTTGTACTGGGCCGGAACGGTGACCGTCGTCTGGCCGCCGCGCCAGCTATAGACCGTGCCGCCGCCGTTCAGCTTGTAGGATGATGAAGGCGGGCCGTATCGCGCGAAGAACGCATCGCTCTGCCGCCCGATATAGTCGGACCGCATCTGCTTGTTGGCGTCGGCCGTCGTCGTGCAGCCGGAAAGAACGAAAACAACGGGCGCAGCCAGCGCCAGTAAGATCAACCGCATTGTATCCCCCTGAAACAATGCCCAAACATCACTCCTGGGCGAAAACTTCGCAACCGAAATCAGCAAGTCATGCTGGGTCTTCACGTCCCAAGGTTAAGCGATAGATAGTTTTCGGCGATACAGAACCACGCAAGCAGTTCTTTTGCCGCTGTTTTGCAGCCAAAAGAAAGGGCGGCCCGAAAGCCGCCCTCTGTCTCTTCGAATTCGCTGAAGTGCGTTTCGATCAGCTGTCCAGGAAGCTGCGCAGCTTGCGCGAACGGCTGGGATGCTTGAGCTTGCGCAGCGCCTTCGCCTCGATCTGGCGGATGCGCTCGCGGGTGACCGAGAACTGCTGGCCGACTTCTTCCAGCGTATGGTCGGTGTTCATGCCGATGCCGAAGCGCATGCGCAGCACGCGTTCCTCGCGGGGGGTGAGCGAGGCCAGCACGCGCGTCGTCGTCTCGCGCAGATTGGCCTGGATCGCCGCGTCGATCGGCAGGATCGCACCCTTGTCCTCGATGAAATCGCCGAGGTGGCTGTCCTCTTCGTCGCCCACCGGCGTTTCGAGCGAGATCGGCTCCTTGGCGATCTTCAGCACCTTGCGCACCTTTTCCAGCGGCATGGCAAGCTTTTCGGCCAACTCTTCCGGCGTTGGCTCGCGGCCGATCTCATGCAGCATCTGGCGCGACGTGCGGACGATCTTGTTGATCGTCTCGATCATATGCACCGGAATGCGGATGGTGCGCGCCTGGTCGGCGATCGAACGGGTGATAGCCTGCCGGATCCACCAGGTCGCATAGGTCGAGAACTTGTAGCCGCGACGATACTCGAACTTGTCGACCGCCTTCATCAGGCCGATATTGCCCTCCTGGATCAAATCCAGGAACTGCAGGCCGCGGTTGGTGTATTTCTTGGCGATGGAGATGACGAGGCGGAGATTGGCTTCCACCATCTCCTTCTTGGCAATCGCTGCTTCGCGCTCGCCCTTCTGCACCCGATTGACGATCTTGCGGAACTCGGCGATCGAGATCGCGGTCTCCGTTGCCAGGTTCTGGATCTCGGACCGCAGCTCGAAAATGTTGGGGCGTTCGTTCTTGGTGAACTCCTTCCAACCGCGCGTCGTCAGCGTGCCGATCCGTTCAGCCCAGCTCGTGTCCAGCTCGGAACCGTGATACTCGCGCAGGAACTCCTCGCGGCGCACACCGTAGCTCTCGGCGAGGCGCAGCAGCTTGCCCTCGTTCTGAACCAGGCGCTTGTTGATGTCGTAGAGCTGCTCGACCAGCGCCTCGATGCGGTTCTGGTTGAGCGCCAGCGACTTCACCGCCGTGATCAGCTGGTCCTTCAGCTCCTTGAGCCGGCGGTCCTGGCTGGCCGACAGCGCCTCGGCCGAAGCCAGGCGGTTTTCGACCTGCTGGTCCTGCAGCTTGCGCAGCTTCTTGTAGGTGTCGGCGATGACGTCGAGCGTCTCCATCACCTGCGGCCGCAACTCGGCTTCCATGGCCGCCAGCGACAGGCTGTTCTCGTCTTCGTCCTCGTCGTCTTCCTCGGTGCGCGTATCGCCGCCGACATTGGTGATGTCGTCTTCGTCCTCGCGGCGGCGGCCGCCCCTGGCCTCTTCGACCTTGGGCTTGGCGTCCTCTTCGACGCGCTCGACGACCGGCACCTGCTTGCCCTCGGGGCCGGCATAGGTGGCCTCGAGATCGATGATCTCGCGCAGCAGAATCTTGGCTTCATTGAGCTCGTCGCGCCAGATGATGATGGCCTGGAACGTCAGCGGGCTCTCGCAGAGGCCCGCGATCATCGTCTCGCGACCGGCCTCGATGCGCTTGGCGATGGCGATTTCGCCCTCGCGCGACAACAGCTCGACCGAACCCATTTCGCGCAAATACATGCGGACGGGATCGTCGGTGCGGTCGGTCGGCTCTTTCTTCGTGGTGGTGGCGACGACGGCCGTGCCGGTCCGCTCGGCGAGTTCGCCGGCTTCCTCTTCGGCATCGCCTTCCTGTTCGCCTTCCTCGGCCTGCTCATCGTCCTCGACGACGTTGATGCCCATGTCGGACAGCATCGACATGGTGTCCTCGATCTGCTCGGAGGTCACCTCTTCGGAAGGCAGCACGGCATTCAGCTCGTCCATCGTGACATAGCCACGTTTCTTGGCGAGCTTGATCATCTTCTTGACAGCGTCGTCGGAAAGGTCGAGCAGCGGGCCATCGGTCGTGGCCTCGCGTTCGGTCTCGCCCTCTTCCTTCTCGTTTTTCGCCATGCTTTGTTTTCTCCAGGCGGTCCGTCGACCGCGTAAGACATGTGCCGTACCAGCCTTGAAGGCGATTCCGGCACCGTATTTAACTCGAGATTAACCGTGATATCTGGTGCGGATTTCTCCGCTGTCCAGTTTTCAAGGATAGCGTCTCGTTGTTCGGGCAAGCCGTATATGATCCGGCGTTGCACAAAGGTTAACGTTTCGAATCGTCCTGATTCCGTTATTCTGAACGAAGGTCAAGCGCCTGTCGCACGATTCGCCTCAAAAAAGCGAATCAATTGCGGCAGAGCCCATCTGTGTTCAGGCGCGCCCCGCCCTTCCGGACGAAACGCCGAAGCCTTCGATAAGGGCCTCGGTTGCCTGCACATCGCGGAATTGAGCCTGGATTTCGATCAGATGCCGGTAGTTTTCGTCTGTCGGATCGGTCGCCAGTGCCGTCTCGGCCTGTTTCAGCTCCTTATGTAAGGTACGCGCGCTTCGGTGCAAGTGCAGCGACTGGGCAAACGCGTCGCGCGCATCCTCGATGGCGGCATCCTCCAGCGCGGTCCACTCGCGCGCCTTGCGCATCAGGCTCATCGCCCGCTCCCATATCTCGGAAAGCCCGGCGCGTTCGATGGCGGCAAGCACCTGCTCGCGGCTGTGCTCGCCATGCGCCAGCGCATCCAGCAGGGCGGCGTGAAGGCGACGGAGATCGGCATTGGCGAGATCGAGAAACTCGACATGCTCGAAATTCTCATCGACCAAAGCGGGATGATTGACCAGCGCCACGACGATGGTGGCCTCGCGCACCGACATCTGTTCGCCGACGCGGCGCACCATCGCCGACCGGCCCAGGCTCTCGCTCATCGTCATGCGCTGCGCTGATCCGCCGCGCGACCACTGGCCGCCGCCCTGCCCCCGGTTGCCGAAACCGTTGCGGTCGCGGCCGCCGCCCTGGTTGCCGCGCGGGTTGTTGCGGGCGCGCTGCGCGCCGAAGAAGCTCTGCACCCGGTCGCGCATTTCCTGCTGGTAATGGAAACGCACGCTCTCGTCCTTGATGCGGTTGCTGAGTTCGCGCAGCGTCTTTTCCAGTTCCGCGCGCCGCTCCGGCGTCTCGAACACGCCGCCCGCCGTCTCGCGCATCCACAACAGGTCGGCGAGCGGCTTGGCCTCCGCCAGCACCGCGCGGAAGGCGTCAGGCCCTTCCGACTTGACCAGATCGTCGGGGTCCTTGCCCTCCGGCAACAGGGCGAAGCGCACGGTGCGGCCGGGCGCGATCTCCGGCAGAGCCAGATCGGCGGCGCGGTGCGCGGCTTTCAGGCCCGCCGCGTCGCCGTCGAAGCACAGAAGCGGCTCGCCCGACATGCGCCACAAAAGCTCGAGCTGGTTTTCCGTCAGCGCCGTGCCGAGCGGCGCCACCACATGCTCGAAGCCGGCCTGGGCCAGCGCGATCACATCCATATAGCCTTCGACCGCGATCACGGTCCCGCCCCGCGCCAGCGCCTTTCGCGCGCGGGCGAAATTGTAGAGCACGTTGCCTTTGTGGAAGAGCTCGGTATCGGGCGAATTCATGTATTTGGCCAGCGCATCCGCAGCCAGCGCCCGTCCGCCGAAGGCGATGATCCGGCCGCGCGAATCCGGGATCGGAAACATGATGCGGTCGCGGAAATAATCGTAGGACACCGGCACATCCGCGCCATGGCGAACCAGTCCGCAGGCCTCGATCTCCGCCTTGCCCACCCCCTTGGAGGCCAGGTGCTCCTTCAGCGCATTGCGGCTTTCGGGCGCATAGCCGAGCCGGAACGCCTGCTGCGTGGCCGGGGTCAGGCCGCGTTCGCGCAGATAGGACCGCGCCTTGGCTCCCGCCGCCGACTGCAACTGCTCCTGGAAAAAGACGGTCGCCATCTCCATCACATCGGTCAGAGAGGCGCGTTCGCGCTCGCGCTGTTCGGCCTGCACGTCGCGCGCCGGCATCGGAACGCCCGCCATGTCGGCGACCCGCTCGACCGCTTCGGGAAAGCTCATTCCGTCGAGTTCGGTCAGGAATTTGAAATGATCGCCCGAAACGCCGCAGCCGAAGCAGTGGTAGCGGCCCTTCTTGTCCTCGCAATGGAAGCTCGGCGATTTCTCGCCGTGGAACGGGCAGCACGCCCACCAATCGCCGCGCTGGGCATTGGTCTTGCGGCGATCCCAGGACACACGGCTGCCGACGACCGAAGAAATCGGCACGCGGTCGCGTATTTCGTCGAGAAAGGCGGGCGGAAAGCGCATCGTGGATTGTGTCTCCAAACCTTATATAGACCCGGAGAGGCCCCACGACGACAGCCAAGTTCAGCCATACCCGCTTTCCACAGCTTGGCATGTCGACAACGAAGGGCGTGATTTTCTCATTGTTTTCGTTTTTCTTTCGTAAGAAGCTCGACTAGTGTCGCTTCTGAGCTTGCGGTTGCGCGCAAACCGCGCCACACTATTACCCGGCTAATGTAATATGGCTCGGAACTCTGGGCTTTTCTGCGGATTGACGACGATGCATCCCGCCTCACCATTTTCAGCGCCGAAAGGGCGCAGGCAATCTTGCCTGGGCTTTGGGACGCGCTCATGAGCGGCTCCGTCGTCCTGCTTCATCTGGCCGGCGCCATTGCGCTGATGCTGTTTGCCACGCGCCTGGTGAAGACCGGCGTCGAGCGCGCCTATGGCGATGTGCTCCGCCACAAGCTGCGCGCCACCATGCGCAACCCGCTCATGGCGGTGCTGGCCGGCACCGGCCTTGCCGTCGCGTTCCAAAGCTCGACCGCGGTCACCCTCCTCGTTGCCTCCTTCGCCGGCGCCGGCATCGTCAGCGGCATTGCCGGGCAGCTCGCCGTGCGCGGCGCGGAGATCGGCTCCGCCCTCGTCGTCAAGCTGCTCACATTCGACCTTTCCCTGCTGGTTCCGCTGTGCCTCACCGCCGGCACCGTCATGTTCATGGCGACGGAGCGGCGCGACTGGCGCCAGTTCGGCCGCATCCTCATCGGCATCGGCCTGCTGCTTTTGTCTCTCGAAATGATCGGCCAGGCGTCGGAACCGCTGCGCGACAGCCAGTTGATGCCGATGATCGTCAATTATTTCGCGGGCGATCCGGTCACCGCCTATCTGTTGGCGGCCCTGGTCACCTGGCTGTTCCACTCCTCCATCGCGGCGGTCCTGCTGATGGCGACGCTGGCCGGCCGCGGCTTCATTCCGCCGGAACTCGGTATCGTTCTGGTGCTCGGCGTCAATCTCGGCAGCTCGATCATCGCGCCGATCCTGACGCGCCGGGCCGATCCCGGCATACGCGTCGTTCCCATCGGCAACCTTCTGATGCGCGGCGCGGGATCGCTGGCAATGCTCGTGCTGTTCCTCGCCTTCGATCCCCCGGTCGCCATGCTGGGCTCGACGGTGCCCGACCAGATCGTCAATGCGCATATCCTGTTCAACTGCATCATCCTGATAGCCGGCCTTCCGCTGGCAACGCTGGTCTATCGCCTGTCCCAGAAGATCGTCGAACTCGGCACGCCGCCGGAGCCTGCCAACGCCCTGGCGGACACCGAACTCAGCGCGCTCGATGAAAAGGCGCTCGACCACCCAGGCCAGGCGCTGGCCAACGCCACCCGCGAGGTCGTGCATGTCTGCGAGACCGTCGAGATCATGCTCAACCGCATCATCGACCTCTATGACAAGGCCGACGAGCAGAAGATCGCCGCCCTGTCGCTGCTGGACGACCGGATCGACAAGCGCCATGCCGCGATAAAGCTCTATCTGGCAAAGCTCACCACCCGCTCGCTCTCCGAGACCGAGGCTCTGCGCTGCCAGGAACTGCTCGGCGCCTGCGTCAAGCTCGAACAGGTCGGCGACATCATCGTGCGCAACATGCTCGCCCATGTCAGCAAGAAGATGGAGCGCGGCTTGACCTTCACCGACGAGGGCTGGCGCGAAATCACCGCCTTCCACGATGCGGTGCTGACCAATGCGCGGCTGACCTTCAACGTGCTGATTTCCCGCGACCCCGAGACCGCGCGCCAGATCGTGCTGGAAAAAGACCGGCTGCGCGACATGGAAAAACAGTCCAGTCAGCGCCATTTCGAGCGGCTGCGCGACGGTACCGTCAAGAGCATGGAAACCAGCACCATCCATCTCGATACCATTCGCGACCTCAAGCAGATCAACTCGCTGCTCGCCTCCATCGCCTATCCGGTGCTGGAGCAGCAGGGCCTGCTGCGCGGCTCGCGGCTGCAGGCAGCAACCACATAGGTCTGCGCAGGCTCTTGCCCGCCTTCTGTGTCCCTGACAGACAGACTTCCGGATCGAAGCACAGTTCGAAAAAGGGGATTCGAATGTCGGACGACGATATCAGGACGCTCTCCAGCCGGGTCGTGTACGAAAACCGCTGGATGAAGGTACGTGAAGACAAGACGCTTCTCCGCGACGGCTCGGAAGGCCTGTACGGTTTCGTCGACAAGCCCGATTTCGTGATCATTGCCCCGATCGACGGCGACCGCGTCCATCTCGTCCAGCAGTTCCGCTACCCCATCCATTCCCGTCAGTGGGAGTTCCCGCAAGGCAGTGTCGAAGGCGGCGCGACAGCGGATCCCGCCGACGTCGCCCGGACAGAGCTTGAGGAGGAAACCGGATTGACGGCCGGCACCGTCGTGGAGGTGGGGCGGCTGTTCCCTCTCTACGGCACGATCAACCAATGCTACAGGATATTCCTGGCAACCGGCCTCTCCGCCGGCACAGCGCACCGCGAGATCACCGAACAGGATTTGGTCTCGCGCTGGTTTGCGCTGAGCGAATTCGAAGAGATGATCAAGGACGGGACGATCTGCGACGCCGGAACGGTCGCCACATTCGGCATGCTGAAGATCAAGGGGCTTGTCTGAGACCTGGGTTGGAGCGGCTTTTTTGGCAGTCGCAGGACGTCTTGCCCGAGATTCACGCCCCGCCGCCCCTCGGAACCGGTAGAAGCGAAATTCGTTCTTCTCTTTTAAACGGAGAAGACCGCCATGGGTGTCGAACAAGCCCCGACCGAAAAAGGCAAGCAGGCCGCCGAGGGCCTCAGGCAGGAAACGTTGAAGGAAGAGCGCAAGGTCGAGGCCGAAACCGGCCACGATCTCAAGAAAGGCGAGGACCGTTTCGAAGAGCGGTCAAAAAGCTCCGACGGACAGAGCGCTGGCGCTAAGCAGGAGGACTGAGTTCTTCGGCATAGCGTAGCCCAGCATCGTCTCATCAGAGCCGGCTCCCGGCTCCGGCCGGATGGAGGCGACGAGACCGCCTTCGCTGATGCTTCTGTTGCCCGGCACCAGATGCACCACCTTGTAGCCTTGCGCCTGCAAGTCCTGCAGCAGCCCGGGCAGCATTCTCGCTGTGCGCGCATGAAGGTCGTGCATCAGGATGATGCCCGATCCACGATGCGCCAGGGCGTCCATCGTGCGGCGCCGGATCTGGTCCGGCGTCGACTGGAAGTAGTCCTTGGAATCGATATCGACGTCGATCACCACCGTCTCCTCGGCTGCGAGGCGGTTTCTCAATGCAGGCGAATCCGCCAAATAGGGAAAGCGGAAGAACGGTGCCGCCTTGTAGCGCGTCGGCAGAAGTGCCGCCGCCACGCTGCGTTTGCCCTGCTCGATCTCGCTCATGGCGCGCGGCAGGCTCAGATGCGCGAGATTGGCATGGTCCTGCGTGTGGGTGCCGATTGTGTGGCCGGCAATGGCGACCTTCTTGGCGATATCCGGATGCGCTTGCGCCATCTGGCCGACCATCAGGAACGTCGCTTTCACGCCCCTGGCGTTCAGGGCGTCTAGAATGCGCTCGGTCCTGCCCGGCACCGGGCCGTCGTCGAAGGTCAGCACCACTTCCTTCGGCTGCAACTGGATATCCGAAATCTGATGCACGACGATCGTACGCCCCGCCAGCGGGCTGCGCGGCCCGGGTGCGAGGAAGCTTTCCGCGCCTGCCACCCGCTGCTCCACCGGCAGGTTGGCGAAAGCCAGCTTGCTCGCCTCCAGCGTCTCGGCCTTCTTGACCGGTGTGGCGCAGGCCGCAAGAGCCATGCAGCCGGCGAGCGCCGCCAGCTTTGAGAGGCGAAAACACGACATTGGAATTGTCCCGTTGGAATCTCAGGCGTTTTTAGCGGTTTATGGTTAACGAACCGCTTATGCGCCTCCCCGGTTGAGCGCCGCTCCGCCATGGAAATCATGTGACTCAAGGAACCGGTTCGGCTACTTCTCGGTTGTTGCATGGGGCCGCACGCGGCCATCACAATGCGAGAGGGAATTCAATGCTTTGGAAAGGGCGTCGTCAGAGCGGCAATGTTCAGGATGCACGCGGTCAAGGCGGCGGCGGACGAATGCCGGGCGGGGGCGGATTCCGCATCCCTGTCGGACGCGGCGGTGGCGGCGGCCTCGGCATTGGCGGCATCATCATCCTGGTCATCCTCTATTTCGCGCTGCGGTCGTGCGGCATCGATCCGCTGTCGGAAATGTCCAGTGACGGCAGCGGCGTTCCCGGCGGCGGCGGTCAGGTCACGCAGGGCGCATCGCCCGCCAATGACGAGATGAAGCAGTTCGTCTCCACCGTTCTGGCCGAAACGGAAGACGTCTGGAACGGCGTGTTTCAGGCGGAAGGGCAGACCTACAAGGAGCCGAGCCTGGTCCTCTTCTCAGGGCAGATATCGTCGGCTTGCGGCTATGCCTCGTCGGCGGCCGGTCCGTTCTATTGCCCCAACGACCAGAAGGTCTATCTCGACACCTCGTTCTTCACGGAACTGGAACGGCGCTTCGGTGCCGCCGGCGACTTCGCCCAGGCCTATGTGATTGCGCATGAAGTCGGCCACCACGTCCAGAACCTGATCGGCGTGCTACCCAAGTTCAACCAGATGCGCCAGCAGATGTCCGAGGCGGAATCGAACCGCATGTCGGTGATGGTCGAGCTTCAGGCCGACTGCTTCGCCGGCGTCTGGGGTCATTTCACCGATCAGAAGGGGCTGCTCGAAAAGGGCGATGTCGACGAGGCGCTGAACGCCGCCCGGCAGATCGGCGACGACACGCTGCAGAAGCGCACGCAGGGCTATGTCGTGCCGGAAAGCTTCAACCACGGCACGTCCGAACAGCGCCAGCGCTGGTTCGCGCGCGGTTTCGAAAGCGGCAAGCTGTCGGACTGCGATACCTTCAGCGGGCAGATTTGATCGATACGATCCCGATCGACATCACTCGTCCGTGCCGCCCGGTCGGGCGGCGCGGCTGTGCCACTCGCGGTCGATCGATCCTTCCTCGGCCTTGTGGAAGAACTGCGAACACACCAGCCAGCCCTTCAGCGGCCTGAGCAGCAGCAAGGACCCCAGCAGGGTCAGCGGCAGCGTCGTCACGACATGCACCCACAGCGACGGTTCGTAGCTGAGTTGCAGCCAGAGCGCGAACAGCAGCGCCGGCACCGCGACGATCGTCATCGAAAAGAACGCCGGGCCGTCCGCGGGGTCGGCAAAGGAATAATCGAGCCCGCAGACATCGCAGCGCGGCGCAAGCTTCAAGACGCCATCGAACAGGTGCCCCTCCTGGCAGCGCGGGCAACGGCCGCGAATGCCCGTCATCATCGGGTTCGTCGTCGGCGTATAGGCGGAGTGGTCCATGGCGTTTCCTTCGCGGCGGCATCCAGTCATGCAGTGCCGCCCATACCTTAAACGTAAGGGTTTCTTGTTCAGTTCCGATAGGACAATCGGTCCTGCGTCCAAATGCGCGGGAAACCGCACGGCTTGGCTTCGATCCCTCGATAAGACGCGGCTTGAGATTACCTTTGCTTCGGCAGTCCGCGCCGTTGGCCCGCCCTTCCCTGTCTCGGCATTCTGCGATATCCGGCAGCACCAACTGATATGCGAGGACCATGATGAAAAAATCGATCCTGTTGGCCGCCCTGACGCTGCTTATCTCGGCATCCGCGGCGCAAGCCCGCGACATCTGCACCGTCCTCGCCGATGCTCGCAGCGGCAAGGTCCTGCTGCAGGATGGCGACTGTGAAAGCCGCGTCACACCCGCATCCACCTTCAAGCTCGCGCTCGCCGTGATCGGGTTCGACGCAGGCGTCCTCACCGATGCGCATGCGCCGGTTCTGCCCTTCAAGAAGGGCTATGCCGATTGGGGCGGCGACGCCTGGCGCCAGCCCATCGATCCCACCAGCTGGATGAAACATTCCGTCGTCTGGTACTCGCAGCGCATGGCCGAGACCCTGGGGCGGGCCCGTCTCGAAGATTACGCCAAGCGCTTCGCTTACGGAAACGCAGACTTCTCCGGCGACCCCGGCAAGGACAACGGGCTGGAGCGGGCCTGGATCAGCTCGTCGCTGAAGATTTCGCCGCTTGAGCAGACAGCCTTCCTGCAAAGACTGTTATCCGGAAAGCTGCCGATCCGGCCCGACGTACTCGACAAGACGAGAAGCGTCGTCGAAAGCGCCAACGTCGGCGGCTGGCAGGTCTCGGGCAAGACCGGCTCGGCCTATCCCCGCAACGCCGACGGCAGCCTCAACCGCGCCGCCGGCTGGGGCTGGTATGTCGGCTGGGCCGAGAAAGGCGATGCCACCCTGGTCTTCGCCCGCCTTGCCCAGGATGAGAAGCGTCACACCACGTCTGGCGGCATCCGCACAAAGGACGCCCTGATGCGCGACTGGCCCGCGCTTGCCGCCCGGATCGGCCGTTGATCCGCCTGCCTTGGCCAAGCCGCAGCGGCGTCCCGGAAACGGCCCGGTTTTCTCCCCCGCCGCAGGTCTGGGCCGAAGGGGGCATCTTTCAGCATCGCGCGGATTCTGATTGCCGGCGCGATGCTGTAAGAATGCATCGAGACCCTCAGCGCCGGAGTTTTGCATGACCACCTCGACGCCGCGGCCCCGGCTCATCCATTTCATGGCCGCCTTCGGCACCGGCGGCCTGCTCACGCTGATGGTGCATTTCAACGGCGAGCTCGGCCGCTACGGCAATGCGCTGTTCTCCTCCTGGGGCGCACATGGCACCGGCACGGTCGCGGCCATCCTGTTCCTGGCCCTGCTCTACCGCCGCCGCGAAAGGAACACCGCCGAACGCCTGCCCGCGCCGTTCTGGGCCTATCTCGGCGGCCTGTCGGGCGCAGCCACCGTCATGCTGACCTCGCTCGCGGTCAATTCGCCGCTGGCGCTTGCAGGCACGCTGGCGCTCGGTCTCGCCGGCCAGGTCGTGTTCAGCCTCGGCGCGGACCTCTGGGGCCTGTTCGGCCTGCCCAGGCGCCGCCCCACACTGCGCGATCTCGCAGCCCTTGCGCTCATCCTGGCGGGCAGCGCCCTGATCATCCTGTTCCGGGGCTTTGAATCATGACCATGCCGATCCTCGTCGCCTGCCTGGCGGGCCTTCTGGTCGGCCTCAGCCGACAGCTCAACGGCCGGCTCGCGGTCTCCACCTCGCCGCTGATCTCGTCCTTCTGGAATCATGCCGTCGGCTTCGCGGCGCTGACCGTTCTGGGCCTCGTCGTCGGCGGACTCATCCCGCCGGGTGCGGAAAACGCGCCATGGCACGCCTATGTCGGCGGCCCCATCGGCGTTGTCTTCGTCGCCGCCGGCAGTTGGGTCATCGCCCGCATCGGCGCGGTCAACACCGCCATCCTGGTCATTGGCGGCCAGATGGTCTCGGGCGTGCTGCTCGACCTCGTCCTCGCCGCCCCAACAACGCTCTGGGCCACCGGCCTCGGCGTGATCCTCATCCTCGCCGGCGTCGTCGTCACGCAGACGCAGGCGAAGCGGTAGTTGACGGCTTACCGTTCCGCCAGGGCCGGTTCGCCCTTCTGTTCGCGGATCAGATTGACGAAGCGGCGGAACAGATAGTGCGAATCCTGCGGGCCGGGCGAGGCTTCGGGATGGTGCTGCACCGAAAACACCGGCCGTCCCGTCAGCGCGATGCCGCAGTTCGATCCGTCGAACAGCGACACATGGGTTTCCTCGACGCCCTCGGGCAAGGAATCGGCATCCACCGCGAAACCATGGTTCATCGACACGATCTCCACCTTGCCGGTGGTGTGGTCCTTCACCGGATGGTTCGCGCCATGGTGGCCCTGATGCATCTTTTCGGTCTTGCCGCCCAGAGCCAGCGCCAGCATCTGGTGGCCCAGGCAGATGCCGAACACCGGCAGTTCGGTCTCCAGCAGGTCCTGGATCACCGGCACGGCATATTCGCCGGTCGCGGCCGGATCGCCGGGACCGTTGGACAGGAAGATGCCGTCCGGGCTCATCGCCAGGATGTCTTCCGACGGCGTCGTCGCCGGCACCACCGTCACCTTGGCGCCGAGGCCGGCCAGAAGCCGCAGGATGTTGCGCTTCACGCCATAGTCGATCGCCACGACATGCATCGACGGTGCGTCCTGCTCGCCATAGCCTTCGTCCCAAACCCAGGGCGTCTCCGTCCACACCGAGGACTGGCCGGAGGTGACGTCCTTGGCGAGGTCGAGACCCAAAAGGCCGCCCCAGGCCTTGGCGCGCTGCTTGAGGTGCTCGACGTCGAACACGCCATCCGGCGCATGCGCGATCACCGCATTGGGCGAGCCCTTCTCGCGGATCAGCGCGGTCAAGGCGCGCGTGTCGATGCCGGCAAGGGCGACGATGCCGCGCCGCTTCAGCCATTGGTCGAGATCGGCGGCGGACCGGTAGTTCGAAGGGTTGGTGACATCGGCCTTGAACACCGCGCCCACCGCACCCGCGCGCGCTGCCGGATTGAGGTCCTCGATGTCCTCGTCATTGGTGCCAATATTGCCGATATGCGGGAAGGTGAAGGTCACGATCTGCCCGGCATAGGACGGATCGGTGAGGATTTCCTGATAGCCGGTCAGCGCCGTGTTGAAGCACACTTCGGCAACCGCGCTGCCGGTGGCGCCCAGCCCGCGGCCCTCGATGACCGTTCCATCCGCGAGGACGAGAAGGGCGGTGGGTTTGTCCACGCTCCAGGGTGCAGTGCCGGTCATCTATCCACTCCAGTGTCTGCCGCGCGCGGACCGTGGGCTTGAAAGAAAGCGACCGACGGGCCATATGGGCGCAGTGAAAAGCACGGAACGCCGCGCTTTCGCTGGCTGCCCGCTCATATCGAACATGTCTATGCAGGTGCCGAGCAATAGGCGAAGGCAGCGAGCGGGTCAATCGTTCTGGAGCGTTTCCTGCTTGGATTGAATCGTTCTGCCGGAGGAAATTCGGGACAAGGTCGAGGGGATCGTCGATGGTCGGGCTGGTGGCCCGGACGAGATGAGCCCCGAATGGGTCCGAAGGACGCCCGAATTGACCCGGCCCGAAGGGTTTCCGGATGGCGGGCGTCATCGGCGAAACAGAACCGGTTCAATCTAAACAGGAAACGCTCTACCGAACGTTGGGCCGAAAAGTTCAACCCGAAAAGGCGGCGTGCCGCCGTTCAAACTATAGCTTCCGGCCGCGGGCCAGGATACAAGTTCGCATGTGCGAAGGAACGCTTCGCCCGGCGCCAAAAGGAACAGGACCATGCGCGAGAAGATCGCCGAAGCGCTCAAGTCGGCGCTCAAATTGCAGGACAAGCGCCGCGTCTCCACGCTGCGCCTGATCCAGGCTGCCATTCAGGATCGCGACATCGCCAATCGCGGCAACGGCAAGGATCCCGTCAGCGACGACGAGATCCTGCAGATCCTGACCAAGATGGTCAAGCAGCGCCAGGAATCCGCGCGTGCCTTCGAGGAAGGCGCGCGGCTGGAGCTTGCCGCCCAGGAGCGCGAGGAAATCGCCATCATCGCCGACTTCCTGCCCAAGCAGCTCGGCGAGGCCGACGTGCGCCATGTCTGCAAGCAGGTGGTACAGGACGTCGGCGCCGAAGGCCTGCGCGACATGGGCCGCTGCATGAACGTGCTCAAAGACAAATATGCCGGGCAGATGGACTTCGCCAGGGCCAGCGGCATCGTCAAGGATCTGCTGCAGTAAGGTGGAACACGCCGAATCTATGGTTACAAACCCGGCTTTCGAGCCGGGTTTTTTTGCCTTGAAATCAGGACTGTTGCTCCTCCAGCGCAACGAGCCGGTTCAACGCCCGCTCGGCGCGCATGCGGTCATGCTGGCCGGTGGGCAGCGGCGGTTTTGCGAAAGCGCAGGACAGAGCGCGACATGCTCGGTGTCAGCCTCGAAGCGCGACATAGGTCGAACCGACCTCTATACGGCAAGCCTTGAAGGTGCCCCCGCCTGCATCGACTTCCGCGTCGCCAGCAGCACGGCAAGCGCGATCAGCGGGAACCCCGCGGCGAAAAATCCCAAGCTCGCGGCACTGGAGAATTCCAGAATCCTGCCGCCGACGACCGTTCCCAGCGCGATGCCGAAATACATTGCCGAGGCGTTCAGCGACAAGGTCAGATGCGCGATCTCGGGCGACCGGCCGACGATGCGGCTCGCCTGCGCGGGCGGGAACGACCAGCCGATGATTCCCCATGGAACCATCAGCCCGATGAGGATCGGACCGGCGAGTGCATGCGGCAGGAAGGTGACCACCGACGCCATGGCCACGCAGATCGCCGAGGACAAGAGCAGCGCCAGCGTGACGACCGTCGTCGCCCCGAACCTGTCGGAGAGATAGCCGCTGCCGAGATTGCCCAGCACCGCACCGGCGCCGAAGGCAAGCAGCAGCGCCGGCAGCGCCATGGCGCTGAGCCCAGCCCCGTCCATGGCAAGCGGCGCCAGATACGACACCATGACGAAGCCGCCGGCGAGATAAAGCAGCGTCACGAGCAGAGACGCCGTGATCCCCGGCAGCGCTATCGCCCGGAAACGCTGCGACAGCGGCAGGTGGGTGCCGTGCATGTCGCGCGGCAACCGGACCCAAAGGATCGACGCGCAGGCCGCTCCCAAAACAGCGATTGCCACGAAGGTGCCGCGCCATCCCCACAGATTAGCGATCAGCGATCCGGCCGGCGCGCCCAGCGCGACCGCGAAGGTCGTGCCGCCGAGCACCACGGCAATGGCCCGCGCCCTGTGCTCCGGCCCGGCCAAGGCGATTGCGGTTGCCTGCGCGGTGGCGGCATAAAGTCCCGCCGTTCCGCCCATCAGGATCTGCGCGGCCAAGAGCCCGCCGAACGAACCGCTGGTGGCGGCGACGATGTTCCCGCAGACGAAGGCCAGGATGGTCAGCGCGAGCACGCGGCGCCTGTCCGCCTCACCCATCACCGCCGACAGCACAGGCGCCCCGACGGCATAGGCGAGCGAAAACGCCATGATCAGATAGCCGGCGCTTGGCACCGACACATGCGTTTCGCCGGCGATTGCCGGAAGCAGGCTGGAAAAGACGAAGCCGACCGTGCTCATGGCGAACGAGCCGACGCCGAGCCAGACGATGCGAGGATCCATGAAAGACGCCTTTGTTCAAAATTCATTGAACTATTGAACTTCATCGCCTCCCATGTCAATGTCCCCTGAGACAGTCAACACATCCTGCGCCGGAAACGTTATCGTCCATGAGCCTGCCGCATATCGCCGCCGACCAGATCAGCCTGCCCCATGTCCTCGCAGCCCTTGGCGACCCCACGCGGCTCGCCATCGTTCGCATGCTGGCGGATAGCGGCAACGCCCCGATCGCTTGCGGCGGTTTCGCCGAGTTCGGTTCCAAGACCAACATCAGCTATCACCTTGCCAAGCTGCGCGAGGCCGGCATCACCCGCACCGAAATCGCCGGCACCAGCCGCCTCATCTCCTTGCGCGCAGCCGATCTCGACGCCCGCTTTCCCGGCCTTCTGGACAGCATCCTGGCGGCTTCCGGCGAGGCTGCGCGCGCGCATGGCCCGCTGCCCATCCCCGCGACCGGCGTTTTGCTCTGAATCTCATGCGGACAACCCCTTGACGCGGCGAAAAATCGCGATTTTCGGGGTTACACCTCAGCCCGCATTTGCCTATAAGGCGCCCTTAGCCCAACTCTGAGACTTCCCTGCGCCACCGGCCGGCATTCCCGCGCCGGGACTTGGCGCAGAACACGCAAGAACGGACCGCACCATGCCAAGACGCACCGACATCAAGTCCATCCTGATCATCGGAGCCGGTCCCATCGTCATCGGCCAGGCCTGCGAGTTCGACTATTCCGGCACCCAGGCCTGCAAGGCGCTGAAGGAAGAGGGTTACCGGGTCATCCTGGTCAACTCCAACCCCGCCACCATCATGACCGACCCGGAACTGGCCGACGCCACCTATATCGAGCCGATCACCCCCGAAGTCGTCGCCAAGATCATCGCCAAGGAGCGTCCCGACGCACTTCTGCCCACCATGGGCGGCCAGACCGCGCTCAACACAGCCTTGTCGCTGCGGCGGATGGGCGTGCTCGAGCGCTACAATGTCGAGATGATCGGCGCCGACGCCGACGCCATCGACAAGGCCGAGGACCGCTCTCTGTTCCGCGAGGCCATGGCCAAGATCGGGCTTGAGACGCCGCGCTCCATGCTGGCCAACGCATCCGCCGCCAAGGACGAGGACCGCAAGAAGCACGAGGCGCGCCGCGCTGAGCTCAAGGCGGAGAACCCCGCCGAGCTCGACGCAGCCCTCGATGCGCTGGAGACCGAATGGAACCTCGGCGAAGGCGACCGCAAGCAGCGCTACATCAACCACGCCATGGGCATCGCCGCCCAGGCGCTCGACCATGTCGGCCTGCCCGCCATCATCCGCCCCTCCTTCACCATGGGCGGCACCGGCGGCGGCATCGCCTACAACCGCACCGAATTCTTCGACATCATCGGCTCGGGCCTCGACGCCTCCCCCACCACCGAAGTCCTCATCGAGGAATCGGTGCTCGGCTGGAAGGAATACGAGATGGAGGTGGTGCGCGACAAAGCCGACAACTGCATCATCATCTGCTCCATCGAAAACATCGACCCGATGGGCGTGCACACGGGCGACTCGATCACCGTCGCGCCGGCGCTGACCTTGACCGACAAGGAATATCAGATGATGCGCAACGCCTCGATCGCGGTCCTCCGCGAGATTGGCGTCGAGACCGGCGGCTCCAACGTGCAGTTCGCCGTCAACCCCGCCGACGGCCGGCTCGTCGTCATCGAGATGAACCCGCGCGTCTCGCGCTCCTCCGCGCTCGCCTCCAAGGCCACCGGCTTTCCCATCGCCAAGGTCGCGGCCAAGCTCGCCGTCGGCTACACGCTGGACGAGCTGGAAAACGACATCACCGGCGGCGCCACGCCGGCCTCCTTCGAGCCGTCCATCGACTATGTCGTCACCAAGATCCCGCGTTTCGCCTTCGAGAAATTCCCCGGCGCCTCGACCACGCTGACGACGGCCATGAAGTCGGTCGGCGAGGTCATGGCGATCGGCCGCACCTTCCCTGAATCGCTGCAAAAGGCGCTGCGCGGGCTCGAGACCGGCCTCACCGGCCTGGACGAGATCGAGATTCCCGGCATCGGCACAGGCGACGACCGCAACGCCATCCGCGCGGCCCTTGGCACGCCGACGCCCGACCGGCTGCGCATGGTCGCCCAGGCGATCCGCATGGGCACCTCGCTGGAAGACGTGCACGACATGTGCAAGATCGACCCGTGGTTCCTCGAACAGATCGCCGGCATCATCGCCACCGAGGCGCGGGTGCGCGAGCACGGCCTGCCGCGCGATGCCGCCAATCTGCGCATGCTGAAGGCGATGGGCTTTTCCGACGCCCGCCTTGCCTCGCTGACCTCCGCCGAACCAGCCGACGTCGCCAAGCTGCGCGACAGGCTTGACGTTCACCCCGTCTACAAGCGCATCGACACCTGTGCGGCCGAATTCGCCTCCCCCACCGCCTATATGTACTCGTCCTACGAGACGCCGTTTGCCGGCGAGGCCCGCTCCGAGGCTCAGGTTTCGGCGCGCAGGAAGGTGGTTATCCTCGGCGGCGGCCCCAACCGCATCGGCCAGGGCATCGAGTTCGACTATTGCTGCTGCCATGCCGCCTTCGCGCTGCGCGACGCCGGCTATGAAGCCATCATGATCAATTGCAACCCCGAGACGGTGTCGACCGACTACGACACCTCCGACCGGCTCTATTTCGAGCCGCTGACGCCCGAGGACGTGCTGGAAATCCTGCGCGCCGAGCAGGCCGACGGCGAACTCGTCGGCGTCATCGTCCAGTTCGGCGGCCAGACCCCGCTCAAGCTCGCCGATGCGCTCGAAAAGGCCGGCATCCCGATCCTCGGCACCTCGCCCGACGCCATCGACCTCGCCGAGGACCGCGACCGCTTCCAGAAGCTTCTGCGCAAGCTCGACCTGCTGCAGCCCAAGAACGGCATCGCCTATTCGGTCGAGCAGTCCCGCACTGTCGCCTCCGAGCTCGGTTTCCCGCTGGTCGTGCGCCCGTCCTACGTGCTGGGCGGCCGCGCCATGCAGATCATCCATGACGAGGGCATGCTGCAGTCCTATCTGCTCGACACCGTGCCCGGCCTGGTGCCGGAAGACATCAAGCAGAAATACCCCAACGACAAGACCGGCCAGATCAACACGCTTCTGGGCAAGAACCCGCTTCTGTTCGACACCTATCTGTCGGGCGCCATCGAGGTCGATGTCGATTGCCTGTGCGACGGCAAGTCCACCTTCGTCTCGGGCATCATGGAGCATATCGAGGAAGCCGGCATCCATTCCGGCGACTCGGCCTGCTCGCTGCCGGTCCACTCGCTGTCCGACGAAATGGTCGACGAGCTGGAGCGCCAGACGGCGGCCATGGCGCGCGCGCTCCATGTCGGCGGCCTGATGAACGTGCAATACGCCATCAAGGACGGCCAGATCTACGTTCTCGAGGTCAACCCGCGCGCGTCGCGCACCGTGCCCTTCGTCGCCAAGACCATCGGCAGCCCCATCGCCAAGATCGCCGCCCGCATCATGGCTGGCGAGACGCTGGACGAGGCTTTTGCCCATTACGGTCCGAAACCCGACCCGCGCAATCCCGGCCACATCGCCGTCAAGGAAGCGGTGTTCCCGTTTGCGAAATTCCCCGGCGTCGACATCCTGCTCGGGCCGGAGATGAAATCCACCGGCGAGGTCATGGGGCTCGACACCAACTACGCGCTCGCCTTCGCCAAGAGCCAGCTCGGCGCCGGCGTCGACCTGCCGCGTTCGGGCACTTTGTTCGTCTCGGTGCGCGACGAGGACAAGGCGGGCATCCTGCCGGCGGTGCGCCGCCTGGCCGGCGAAGGGTTCCGCGTGCTCGCCACCGGCGGCACCGCGCGCTTCCTGCGCGACAATGGCGTCGAGGCCGAAAAGATCAACAAGATGCTGGAAGGCCGCCCGCATATCGAGGACGCCATCCGCAACCGCCAGGTGCAGATTGTCTTCAACACCACCGACGGCCAGAAGGCGCTGTCGGACTCAAAATCGCTGCGCCGCGCCACGCTGATGCAGCGCGTGCCCTACTACACCACGCTGTCGGGCGCGGCTGCCGTCGCCGAAGCCATCGCGGCGCTGCGCGCCGGCAATCTCGAAGTCCGCCCGCTGCAGGAGTATTTTGTCTGAGGGTAGACCGCGAGGGGCGATAGGCGAAAACCAAGTTCGAGGTTGCCCCCCTGTCCTGCCGGACATCTCCCCCGCATGGGGGGAGATTGGCAGTTTTAACGTTGTCGCTTTTCTTGCAATGCTGGCTGTTAGCGAAAGCGGCGATGACATCCGATCTCCCCCCATGCGGGGGAGATGCCCGGCAGGGCAGAGGGGGGCGCCGTAGAATGCCCCCATCGACCATCCTTGTGAGTCAAGTTCGGCAGGGTGAGGGGCCAACGACCCGCAATCGTTGTTTACCATTTCAAACAACCACCGCTGAACCCCGGAAATTTTGCTTCAACCGCCTTCCCCGCTCAAATAAACCCGCGACTTTCCCGAACACCCCCTTTTCGATCGTCTTGAGGGCGGCTAGATTTCCTTCATCCATCGGGGGATTTGGGAATGATACTGAAATCTGTGCGGCCGGCATTCGTCGTGATGCTGGCGGGAATACTTGTCGCCGCAGCGCCTCTCGCGGCATCGGCGGAATCGCTTGCCGGCAAGGTCGGCGACCAGCGCTACGCGGCGCAGTTCGGCCAGACGAAAGGCCCCTGCCAGCAGGCCTACAAGGATTATGTCGCCGCCTCCGGCCACTCGGCCTATGCGCAAACGCACCGCGCCGAAACCGAAGCCTTCTTCTGCGGCCGCTCCTACAACGCGCCGACGCAAAAAGCCGCCGAGGAGCGCGCTCTGGCCGACTGCAACTCGGTCTTCACCAAATACAAGGTCAAAACCGCCGGCCGCTGCACGGTGTATGCGTCGAAGTGAGGGGGTATCCCCTGCTTTATCCCAATTTGGACAACCAGCACTTGAATGGACAAGTATAAATGCCGCGTTTGCGGCTTGAACCACTATCCCTATATGCCTTGGGGTAGTTCCGGGAACGATCCTACTTTCTGGTTCTGCGAGTGCTGCAGCGTCGAATTTGGCTATGGAGACTCAGGCCTGCCGGGCATTCTTCTTGTCAGGGAAAATTGGGTAAAAAATGAACGTTGCGAGTGGTTGGATAAAAAATCGAAGCCGCTCGATTGGAGCATGAAAGATCAAATAAGGGGTATTCCCCGAAAATATAAAGATCAAAGCGACGAAGATCTTATTAAATTTCATTATTCTCAACTTGACCGCACATACGGCGCGGTCACTCCACAGACGACAGATCGCTATCCCGTGCGGTCTTTGTGCTCCAGCAGATCCCAGCCAGGAAACCCGGGAATCCATTCCCTGACGTAAAGGACAGGCACCGCAGAGCAAACCCCACGCCACTCACCACCCCGTTCCGCGAAACAGTTCGAACCATTCCGGGTTGGTCTTTTCGATCAGGTCGATCTTCCACTGGCGCGGCCACCGCTTCAGAGAGGCCTCTCGCTGGATGGCGTCGCGGATATCGAAATGCTCCTCATACCAGACCAGGCGCTGCACGCCGTAGCGCGAGGCGAACGCAGAACCCGTGCCGGACTTGTGCTCGGGCAGACGCCGGCCAAGGCTGTTGGTGACGCCGATGTAGATCGTGCCGCCTTTCTTGCTTGCTGTCATGTAGACATAGCCGGTCATGATGAAACGCTATCTCCGCGGAAACGAAAAGCAAGTTTTCTTCACCGCTGGTACTCTCATCATTGTCACGGAATGGATTCCGGGTCGCGCTCGGCTGCGCCTCGCTTGCCCAGGAATGACGAAGGTGGGATTGGCTCGGCCAAGCTCCGACGCTGGAGATTGGCGGAGCCAACCCCACCTTCGTCATTCTCGGGTGCAGCCCGAGCGCAGCGAAGGCGGAAACCCGGGAATCCATTCCGTGACTTACGAGGAACACCTGCGAAGGCAGAAAGGAGCGCGCCCCCTTCTCCCCTTGCGGGGTGAAGAGCGGTCGGCGAAGCCGATCAATCGACAACGATTTGTCGATTGAAGTGATGAACGCCCGGAGCCCTGGCGGTAGTGCATCGTCAGCGCCGACGCCCCCCCTTCTCCCCTTGCGGGAGAAGGTGTCGCCCTTGAGCGAACGCAGAGAGCGAAAGACAGGCGACGGATGAGGGGTGTTGGACGGAGTGAGAGGCTGCGTATTGCACGCCGATGCACAAGTTTCCCCTTCCTCCCATCGCCTCGTTTCTTCCAGCACCCCTCATCCGCCCCTTCGGGGCACCTTCTCCCGCAAGGGGAGAAGGTGGCGTCGATGCCGGCGCTATCTCCCCCTTGGTGGGGGAGAGTGAAGTGCGGGCGCTAAAATCGCCCACGGTTTATCCACACTCCCCATCCCCGCTCTACACTCCCACCGCCTTGGAAAATCGAAAGGAGGCGGCGATGGATTGGGCAGGGGCGATCGACAAGCATCAGGCAGCGCTCAAGCGCCTGCTTGCCCTGCTCGTCGCCATGGCCGGCATGACGGTCGCAGCTGGCGAAAGCCAACGTGCGGCCGGCATTGATGTCGGCCAAAACACCCTGCCGCGTCATCTGCATCGCGCCATTCTCCGGCTGCTGCGTCCCGCAGAGGCGGCGGCAAGACGGCTGATCATTCTCGCCGCGCGCGGCATGGTTGTGCCGCACCAGCGCCCGCGTCTTGGAACTTCGCAGCAACACTCCGCCTTCCTGCGTGCGCCCGGCGGCACCGGCATCGTGATGCCGAAAGGAGCCATGCCGCCCCGTCCCGCGCCCCAGACCATGGCGTTGCCGCTGCTCGATCCCTTGCGCCTGCCCCGCCACAAGCTGTCGCGCCCGACCGTCGTGCCGCGCATTCGCGGCTTCGGTTTTGGGCTTGACGCGCCCTCGCTTATCCCGGCCCGCCCGGTGCCGGAGCCAGACGATCCGCTCGATGCCGACCGCCTGCGGCTCAGGCTCGCAGCGCTTGGCCGCGCGCTCGACGACCTGCCGCGCCAGGCCCGGCGCTTCGTGCGCTGGCGGCAGCGGCGGCGGCGCGGCGCGTGTCATCGCCTGTCGCCGCTGCGCGGCGGGCCGCCGCCCGGCGGCCGGGCACCGGGCTCGCGCCACGCCCGCGAGGTCGACCGCACCCTGGACGATGTGCACGGCCTGGCGCTGTGGACGCTGGAGCATCCCGACAGTTCATGACCGGCCGTCCTGTCGACAGAACAGCTTTGTCCGCTGTCGCGCAGCCACGCCTGCGCGCGCCAAAACCGTTGGCCGATTGTTCGCGGTCCGACGTTTCTGTCAGCAAAGTTTCAGCGGAGTTGGACAAAGCCGGGAGATGCGGAGCAGTCCGCGCCTTGGCTCCCCGCCCCGCGCCGACCGCCCTCATCCCGAGGCGCGAGCCTGCAAGACGCCCCAAACCAAAGCGAAACCCTCACAGGGCGCGCCTCGAAGGGCGCACCCAGAATGCAAAAAGCCCCGGATCGCTCCGGGGCTCAGCAAGGTCGAAACGGCGTGAAGCGTTACACCAGCGAGGCGGTAAAACGCTGGATGCGGGTGCAGGCTTCCTCGAGCAGCTTTTCCGAGGTGGCATAGGAGATGCGGAAATTCGGGCCGAGGCCGAAGGCCGTGCCCTGCACCACCGCGACGCCCTCGGCCTCCAGAAGCTCGGAGGTGAAAACAGCGTCGTCGGCAATCACCGTACCGGCTTGCGTCTTCTTGCCGATCAGCCCCTCGCAGGACGGATAGACATAGAACGCGCCCTCCGGCGACGGGCAGGAAATGCCGCGCGCCTGGTTGAGCATCGAGACGACGAGGTCGCGGCGGGCCTGGAAGATCGCCTTGTTCTGCTGGATGAAATCCTGCGGCCCGTTCAGCGCCTCCACCGAAGCCCATTGCGCGATGGTGCAGGCGCCCGAGGTCTGCTGGCCCTGGATCATGTCCATCGCCTTGATCAGCTGGACGGGACCGGCGGCATAGCCGATGCGCCAGCCGGTCATGGCATAGGCTTTCGAGACGCCGTTCATGGTCAGCGTGCGGTCGTAGAGCGCGGGCTCGACCTCGGCGATGGTCTTGAAGACGAAGTCGCCATAGGTCAGGTGCTCATACATGTCGTCGGTCAGCGTCCAGACATGCGGATGCTTGAGCAAAACGTTGGCCAGCGCGCGCAGCTCGGCCTCGGTATAGGCCGCGCCCGAGGGGTTGGACGGCGAGTTCATCAACAGCCACTTGGTCTTCGGCGTGATCGCCTTTTCGAGCGCCTCGGCCGTCAGCTTGAAGCCGTTGGCGATGGAGGTCTCGGCGAACACCGATGTGCCGCCGCAGATCGCCACCATCTCGGGATAGCTGACCCAGTAGGGACGCGGAATGATGACCTCGTCGCCGGGGTTCAAGGTCGCCATGAAGGCGTTGAACAGGATCTGCTTGCCGCCGGTGGCGACGATGGTCTGCTCGGGCTTGTAGTCGAGATTGTTCTCGCGCTTGAACTTCCTGGCGATCGCCTCGCGCAGCGGCGCGATGCCCGACACCGGCGGATATTTGGTCTCGCCGCGGCGGATCGCATCGATGGCGGCGTTCTTGATGTTGTCGGGCGTGTCGAAATCGGGCTCGCCCGCGCCGAGGCCGATAACGTCGCGGCCGGCATTTTTCAGCTCGCGGGCTTTCTGGGTGACCGCGATGGTCGCAGAAGGCTTAACGCGGGAAAGTGCATCGGCAAGGAACGCCATGATCGGGTCTCCGGGTTGGGTTGGCGCGGCTCACAAAACGCGCGCGCTTCCATTGCCGCATATAGGGCCGAATCGCAAGCCGTTTGGCCCGGTTTTCGGGCCGGCCGGCGCAATGGACTGTGTCGCCTGGCACATCGGCGCCGTTCGATGTTAACGCTGAATAAAACTCTCTGTGCCATGATATGCTCAGCATCGCATTCAGCCCCGGAGTGGAACGGACCGTGCCGCGCAATACCGCGCTCGCCCATATCATCCGGCAGGATGACGGGTCCTCAGTTGGCGTGTGGGGCGAATACGTTCTGCACAGCGCCTTCCAGCCGATTTTTGCCTTCAAGGACGAGCGCCTCGTGGTTATCGCCTTCGAAGGTCTGATGCGGCCATTCCATGGCGAAGAGGCTCTGTCGCCTTACATCTTCCTGTCGCGTCTGGCGCCGTCCGACCGTCTCGACATCGAGACGCTGACGCGCAATCTGCATCTCGTCAACGCAGCCGCCTTCCTGCCGGTCGAGGCCGACATCTTCGTCAATTTCAACCCGTCGCTGTTCACCCACCAGACCGTCGTCGAACAAGCGCTGCAGGACATGCGCTCCGTGCTCGACATCGCCGGCATCGCGCCCGCGCGGCTGGTGTGCGAAGTCACCGAGCAGAAATCGGGCTCCCGCGAGGCGCTGCGCCAGCTCGTCGAGGCTCTCCGCAAGTGCGGCTTCCGCATCGCGGTCGACGATTACGGTTCGGACGAATCCGACATGAACCGCATCCGCGAGTTGCGGCCCGACATCATCAAATTCGACGGCCGCTGGATAAACCGGCTGATGGATTCGTCCGCGGGCTACGGCCTGTTGTCGGCACTGGTCGCCAATTTCGAGGCCAAGGGCATCCGCACCGTCTTCGAGGGCATCGAGCAGGGCTGGCAGATCGAACTGACCGAGAAGGCGGGCGTCTCGATGATGCAGGGCTTTGCGCTCGCCCGCCCGCAGATCGTACCGGAGGTCTTCGCGGCGGAAGACGGCGAGCAGCACAAGGCGGGCGCAGATCCGTCGGCATCGAAAACAGGCCCAGAGGAAACAGACCCCGAACCCCTGGACGGACCGGCGAGAGACCGGTCGGGATCATCGGACGGAGAGTGATTGAGTGACAGACAAGGGCGTTGACGCCCCGATGTTCGAGCGGGCCATCGTTGCCGACGAACTGGGGATCGAGTACGGCGTGTACGGCGAGTACCGCATTCGCAACATGACAAAGGCCGCCTTCGCCTGCGATGGCGTGACGGTCGTACCGGCGGCGATGGAGACCTTTCTCGTCCCGTATCGTCACGGCCATCCGGCCACCTTCGCAGAGTTCTTCGACACTGTAAGGGCGCAGGACCGCAGGCTGGTTGCCGAAATGCTCGGCATGCTTCAACTCGCCAACCACCGCCAGCTCTGCGCCACGGACATGGCGCTGATCTTCAGCATGGAAGCCCCTGCCCGCAGCGAAACGGCGGCACGCGTTTTCGAAAAGCTCGCCTTCATGACCGCGCAGATCGAGCTGGGTTCGATCCGCGCCAGCCGCCTTATCTGCCATATCGCCGCCGCCCAGAGCACCAGGCAGCTTCTGGCCGCTGCCGACCGCATGCGCGCGCTCGGCATCCGTGTCGCGCTCCGGCTCGGCGGCGCCGATCAGCCCGACGCCAACGCCATCGAGATCATGCGCCCCGATCTTGTGCGCATCGACCGCACGCTGATCGCCCAGGCGTGCCGCGACAAGGCGACGATCCACCTGTTCCACTCGGTCGTTGCCGGCCTTCAGGACCAGGGCATGACGGTCCTTGTGGAGGGCATCGAGACCGAGCACCATCTCGACGTCGCCATAGCCTCTCAGGCGGACCTTCTACAGGGACGCTATCTCCAGATGACGCAACCGGTGGGCATGGTGATCGACATGACGGCGCGAGCGCTTTCGGCGCTGCGGCCCAGAGAAGGCGTCGTCGTCCCGCTGTTCGGGTGAACCGACGATCCTTCAATTTCGCTGATGGATCGCTGCAAAACAAATCGTTGGATTGATGCCTGCCTGCGCGCGATAAAGCGCGTGCAGAATGGGAGCGACCGGCAATGATGACGCTTTATGGGATGATCGACAGCGGCAACTGTTACAAGCCACGCCTGGCCATGGCCAAGCTGGGCATCCCCTTCCGCAATGTGGAAGTCAGCTCGCATGACGGCGCAACGCGCTCGGCCGCGTTCACCGCCAAAAATCCCAATGCCATGGTGCCGCTGCTTGAGCTCGAAGACGGTCGCTTCATCGCCGAGTCCAACGCCATGCTTCTGTTTCTTGCCGAGGGCACACGGCTTCTGCCCCAGGACAAATATGCGCGCGCGCTGACCTATCAGTGGCTGTTCTTCGAGCAATACAGCCACGAACCCTATATCGCGGTGCGCCGCGCTTTGCTGACATTCCCCAACCGGGCCAAGGATGCGACGCCCGAGCGTCTCGCCGCCACACTGGAACGCGGCAACAAGGCGCTCGGCGTGATGGACAAGCATCTCGCGGCCAACGATTTCTTTGCGGGAGATGAGTTCAGCGTCGCCGACATCGCACTCTACGCTTATACCCATGTCGCGGATGAAGGCGGTTTCGATGTGCAGCGCTATCCGGCGGTTGCAGCATGGCTGAGGCGCGTCGAACAGGATCCGGGGCATGTGCCGATGGATTGGCTGCCCGCTTAGGGAGCGCACCTCGCCGGATTTCCTCTGTCAGCAGTCGGGTCGCCTACCCGTCCAGAAGGGTCTTGCAGACAACAAAAAAGGCGGGACAGATCCCGCCTTCCGTGGCTTGGTAGCCTGATAAAGAGGTTTCAGACAAAGGCCCACGGCAATCTGCCGCATCGTCCTTCAGTCTTCAAACTCCAGCGCGCTCAACACGCGACTGCCAGTACATCCGTGACTCGCCGCACGCCTTGGACCTTCGTCCGGCGCGCGCTCGAAAATCAGGCTGCCTTGCTCAGAGAACCAGCAGACGACTTGCCGGTGCGGCGGTCCTGCTCGATCTCGAAATTGATCTTCTGGCCTTCGACCAGATTCGACATGCCTGCGCGCTCGACTGCGGAGATGTGAACGAACACATCTGCACCACCTGCGTCAGGCTGAATGAAACCAAATCCCTTGGTGGCGTTGAACCACTTAACAGTTCCGGTTGCCATGATAGTTTTCCTTTGTATCTAAACGCTGACTCCAGCCAGGGCCTTACCCAACTGATGGTATCGAAATTTTGGAGATAGACGTCAGCAAACGGGAAAACCGCAGGCCCGGATCAATCGGCCAAATATCAACGCCGCAGATATAAGGCAAATAAAGCGACAGCACAAGAGACATTGGTCTCATCTCGCCAAAACCGCGCGAAAAAGTCGGCGGCGGCGGGCAACAAAAATCCCGCAACGGTGTTATGATCAACGGGTCTAGGTTCCCGGAGGATCCCATGAAAAAATTCTTGCTGGCCGCCTGCCTCTGCCTGATAGCCGCCGATGCCCAGGCAATCTCGCGCTACACGTCGACATCGATGCAGTGTCGGCAGATTCAATCCGCCGTCGTCAATGAAGGCGCCGTCATCCTGCGCTGGAAATCGCCGCAATCGGGCGTACAGCGTTATGATCGCTATGTTCTTGCCGACCAATATTGTTCGCCTGGCATGGAGGCGACACGCGCCTTCGTTCCAAGCGCCGACCGCCAATCCTGCCCCGTCTACAACTGCAAGATGAAGATTCGCAGCGACGACTTTTTCATTTTCCCCCGGCGCTGAGCGGTTACGTCCTCAGAAGCCGGCCCTCAGAAGCCGAATGACGCCTGCGCCGGGGGCGGCGGCCCGGTTCTGACGCCTTCCAGCGAAAGCATGCGCTGTTTGCTGGCAGAGCCGCCCGGTGCTGAGAAGCCGCCGATACGGTTTCCGGCGGCTAGAACGCGATGGCATGGAATGATGAGCGGCACCGGATTGGAACCCATCGCCTGGCCGACCTCACGCGCAAGCCCTTCATATCCCGAACGCGCCGCCAACTCTCCGTAGCTCAGGGTCTCGCCGTAGGAAAGCTGGCGAGTCCGGGCATAGACCGCCAGCCTGAACGCATCGACACCATCGAGATTGACCGGAACGGACGCGAACTGGATTGGGGCACCCTCAGCATACATCTTTACATCCTGAATCAGCCGATCGATCCAATCAGGCGCAGCGGCTGTCGAGACGAGGCCGGTGGGTAGGCGCGATGCAAGCTGACTGGCGGTTCGATCCTTGTCGCGGTCGGGCAATTGAAACCGCCTTACGCCCTTTTCGCTCCACGCCACACCCATCCACCCCAAGGCGGTTTCGAACAGCTGATGTCCATGGACTGGTTTGTGCGAAGCATTCACGGCGACCTCCAACGGCTAACTATAGCAGTGATCCAATCCAAGAACAAATATGGAACATGGATTTCCCCATCTTTGGATCAGGCCAAAAATAGTGAGTGAAAACATCCTGTTATCTCGGTGAAATACTTGTTCATCCGCTCCCGGATTGCTCAACTATCGTTGCTGGTGTACATGGGCTTCGAGCGGGCAGAAGTTAACGATCGGTAATGAACGTGACTTTGCTGGTTAATGAGAAACAGCTTTCAAGGGCTGGGATGAAGCGCAACACCTTCTTTTTGGCTGCCGTGACGATTGCCGCAGGCGCCCAACTCTCCGGCTGCAGCACCACAAGCAATGAGCTTTCGACGAGCCTTGCTCCCGCCACGCAGAGCACGGCAACAGCCGACGCCGATCTTGCCCTTCCCGACACTGTTGCCGTAGTTCCCGTTTCCTACGCGGCGGTGAAAACCACCACCACCGCTGCATTCCAGACCGCTCAACTGCCGACGGCACAGGCTGAAACAGCCGAAGCAGCGGCCAAGGAGCCCGCCATCGCGGACGCTACGCCCGAAAATGCAGCAGCTGCGACGACCCAAACTGCCTCAATGCCGGCCCCGCAGGCCGTCGCTCCGGCCCCTGTGAAAGCAGCGGAGACGGAACAGGCGCCCAAAGCCGAGGCTGCGACCGTTGCCAAGAGCGAAGACACCACGGTCTTCCCGCCGGCTCCGACGCTGATCCCAACGGCCGCGAAGACGGCAACTGCTGCCAAAAAAGCGCCTGCAGAAGAACAGCCGGAGGCCCAGCTCGTGGCTTTTGCCAAGTTGGATAAGCCTGCGACAATTCCGGTGCCTGCGGCGCCTGCGAAATCCGGCAGCGGCCTCGAAAACCTGATCGTGAAATACGCCGCTCTCTACGAGGTTCCGGTCGATCTCGTCCGCAGCGTGGTCAAGCGCGAGAGCAATTTCCGCGCCGAAGCCTACAACAAGGGTCATTGGGGCCTGATGCAGATCAAGCATGCGACGGCGCGCGGCATGGGCTATGACGGCCCGGCAAACGGCCTGCTCGATGCCGAGACCAACCTTAAATACTCCGTTAAATATCTGCGCGGCGCCTTCATGGTCGCTGACGGCGACCAGAGGCTGGCAGACAAGCTCTACCAGCGCGGCTATTATTTCGATGCCAAGCGCAAAGGCCTGCTCGACGAGACCGGCCTCGGCCGGGATCGCGTCCGCAGCCGCAAGGTGCAGTCCATTTCCGTTGCGGCGGAACCGGACATCAAGCTCGGCCTCTTCTAGGACCCTTCGAGCTCCATCTACGCCATCGATCCCGCTCCAGCCAAAATCATTGCTGGAACAAGGGTTTTTCTTGGTTTCACGAAAAACGTGACTCCTCATACATTGTATGCGCCCGCCCGACTTGCTAGGATTGACCCCTAGGACACGGACTCTCGGCCGGCATCATGCAGAAACGTCAACAGCAGCGGACGGATCGGGGCAAAGTGCAACTTCGCACCTTGCTGCTGTTCATCTGCGTGCTGGCATTGTCGCTCGTGCCCCTGCGTGCGGCCACGGGGTTTGGAACGACCGGCATCAAATCTGCCGGCCATTCGACATCCGCCGACCTCCCCATCCTCCCGACGAATTCCGCTGGCCTGCCTGATCAAGGTGTCCCCGACGAGGACAAGAAAAGCTTCGCCTTCGTCGAGTTCGACACCGACGGGTCCGCAACTGCGCTGCCCAAGGACCTCTATCGCAATCGTCTTTCAGCGCCGAACCGGACCGATCAGCCGATTGCGCCGGCAGAGCGCCAGAACCTTTGGGATGCCGCGCCACGAGGCCCGCCGGCTCTTTCCTGAAAAGCCCTGCCGCTCGATCGCGGCAATACCCCGCGCCCCCTCGATTGAAGGCCAAGGCGCTCAGGCACTTTTCAAGGATACGACATGACCAAGACGCACCCTCTCGGCTTCCGCATCGAACGCGACCTCAAGGAAGCGCTGATCAAGGCCGCAAAGGAAGACCACCGCTCGGTTTCCTCCATGGTGGAACTCATCATCGCACGTTGGCTGCGCGACCGTGGCTATCTCGAGCACGGCGAAGACAAGGCAGCCTGAAACGGCTCTGCGGGAGACGCAGCGTCTCCCGCTCCCCGCTTGCGGTGCGGTTCGTCCGCTGGCATCTCGGCGCCCGAAATTACGACTAAGGTCATAAGCCCAAAGCAGCGATTGGCGCGGGCGGTACTCCAGGGTTACGATTCCTGAGTCGTCAAGGTCGGTGGATTTCCAGGAGGGGATTTCCGCGTGTCCGCCGGCACGATCTCGGGAGGAGACACAGCACATGGCAATTTCGGCCACCAGCGGCTCGCGCAGCCGTTCAATGACGCGCGAGGAGAAGAAGGTCATCTTCGCCTCCTCGCTCGGTACCGTCTTCGAATGGTACGATTTCTATCTCTACGGCTCGCTCGCCGCCTTTATCGGAACGGCCTTCTTCAGCCAGTATCCCGAAGCCACTCGCAACATCTTCGCCCTGCTGGCCTTTGCCGCCGGCTTCCTCGTGCGCCCATTCGGCGCGCTGGTGTTCGGTCGCCTCGGCGATCTCGTCGGCCGTAAATACACCTTCCTCGTGACGATCCTGATCATGGGTCTGTCGACCTTCCTGGTCGGCCTGCTGCCAGGGTCCGCGACCATCGGCATTCTCGCTCCGATCATCCTGATCATCCTGCGCATGCTGCAGGGCCTGGCGCTGGGCGGCGAATATGGCGGTGCTGCGACCTATGTCGCCGAACACGCGCCCGATGACCGCCGCGGTTATTACACCTCATGGATCCAGACCACGGCGACGCTGGGCCTGTTCCTGTCGCTGGTCGTCATCCTGGTCATCCAGACCTGGCTCGGCAAGGAAACGTTCGCCGCCTGGGGCTGGCGCGTACCGTTCCTGCTGTCGGCCGCGCTTCTGGGCATCTCCGTCTGGATCCGCCTGTCGCTGAACGAATCGCCCGCCTTCCAGCGCATGAAGGAAGAGGGCAAGGGCTCCAAGGCTCCGCTGTCTGAGGCTTTCGGCCAGTGGAAGAATGCCCGCATCGCCCTGCTCGCTCTGTTCGGCCTCACCGCCGGCCAGGCCGTGGTCTGGTATTCCGGACAGTTCTACGCGCTGTTCTTCCTGCAGAACGTGCTCAAGGTGGACGGCGTCTCGGTCAACATCATGATCGCCATCGCACTTGCGCTCGGCACCGGCTTCTTCGTCTTCTTCGGCTGGCTGTCTGACAAAATCGGCCGCAAGCCGATCATCATGGCCGGCCTGGCGCTCGCCATCGTCACCTACTTCCCGCTGTTCAAGGCACTGACCTGGGCTGCCAATCCTGCCCTCGCCCAGGCCCAGCAGGACATCCGCGCCACGGTGACCGCCGCTCCCGGCGATTGCACCTTCCAGTTCAACCCGGTCGGCACCGCCAAGTTCACCACCTCCTGTGACATCGCCACGGGCTTCCTCGCCCGCAACTCGGTGCCGTACGACGTGGTGACGACAGCGGCGCCTGGCACCCCGGCGACCGTGACGGTGGGCAGCGAGACGGTTGCGTCGTTCGATGCCATACAGGCCGGCGCGGATGCCGCCGCACAGACCACCGCCTTCAACAACGCGGTCCACAAGTCGCTGCACGATGCGGGCTACCCGCTGGTGCTGAACGAGGCTACAGGCACCTATGCCATGGTGGCCGATCCGGCGCAGGTCAGCTGGCCGAAGGTCATCGGCGTCCTGTTCATCCTCGTGCTGTATGTGACCATGGTCTATGGCCCGATTGCCGCCATCCTGGTCGAGATGTTCCCGACCCGCATCCGCTACACCGGCATGTCGCTGCCCTATCACATCGGCAATGGCTGGTTCGGCGGACTGCTGCCGGCGACCGTCTTCGCCATGAGCGCCGCCAGGGGCGATATCTACTACGGCCTCTGGTACCCGATAGCGATTGCAGCCATGACGCTGATCATCGGCATGATCTTCATCAAGGACACGCTCGGTACGGATCTCAGCGACAGGGACTGACGGCTTCACCGTCCGACCGCGGAGCCCGGCAGGCGCAAACCTGCCGGGCTTTTCTTTGCCTGAAGCCTCGATTTCAAACCTCTTGCCCTGATAGGCAAGCCGTGGGACCATGCCCGCGGACAAACGGTTAGCGCTGAAAACCGCGTCCGCGACGGCCGAACAGGCCGGCCGCCGCTCATCGGAGGAAACGCCTGAGTGGAGGTCAGCTCGTCATGGGTAATCGCGCCGGAGGAAGACGCACGGGACCGAAATGCATTGCCATCGTCGGTCCCCACGCCAGCGGAAAGACCACTCTTCTTGAAGCCATTCTTGCCCGCACCGGGGCAATCGCCAAGCAGAATTCCGTATCGTCGGGCAACACCGTGTCCGATCACTGTCCGGAGGCACGCGCGCATGCGATGAGCGTGGAGGCAGTGTTCGCCACCTGCAGCTTCATGGGCGAAAGCATCACCTTCGTCGACTGCCCGGGATCGGTGGAATTCGCCTATGAGGCGGAGGCGGTTCTCGCTGCCTGCGATCTGGCGGTGGTCGTGGTGGAGCCCGACGAGAAGAAGATACCTGCCGTCCAGATGATCATGCGCCGCCTCGACGATCTCGGCGTGCCGCGCATCGTGTTTGTCAACAAGATCGACAAGGCGACGCTGGGCGTCCGCGACACGCTGAAAATGCTGCAGCCCGCCAGCGCCGCGCCGCTCTTGCTGCGGCAGATCCCGCTGCGCAAGGGCGAAGCCGTGGTCGGCTCGATCGATCTGGCGCTGGAGCGCGCTTACATCTGGAAGGATTTTTCCACCGCCGAAATCGTAGACATTCCGGGCGAGGACAAGGAACGCGAGATCGAAGCGCGCTTCTCGATGCTGGAAACGCTCGCCGACCATGACGACCTTTTGATGGAGCAGTTGCTGGAGGAGCGCGAACCGCCGAAGGACGAAGTGTTCGACGATCTCTCGGCCGATTTGCGCGACGGGTCGGTCACACCCGTCATGATCGGCACGGCCGAGCGCGGCAATGGCGTGTTCCGCCTGCTCAAGGCGATCCGCCACGATGCGCCGGGCGTGGAGGAAACCCGCAGGCGGCTGGGCGTTCCCGAAGGAGCCGCCGGCGTCGCCCAGGTCATGAAGACCATCCACACCGCGCATGGCGGAAAGCTGTCGGTCTGCCGTATCCTCTGCGGCGACATTGCCGACGGCGCCGAGCTCTGGCGCGCGGGCGGCCCGAATGCGAAGGTTTCCGGCCTATACCGGCTTCTCGGCAAGGATCAGACCAAGCAGCCTTCCGCAGCAGCCGGCGAGACCGTGGCTCTCGGCAAGCTCGACGGCGTCCGCACCGGCGATACGTTGAGTACCGCGAAAGGCGGCATCCCTGCCCTGTTCACGCTTCCGGCGATCGAGCCCGTCTTCTCATTCGCGCTGCGGCCGAAGGAGCGAAAGGACGATGTGAAGCTCTCTGCCGCGATGCAGCGGCTGGGTGAAGAAGACCCCTCGGTGAGTTTCCTGCAGAACCAGGATTCCGGCGAAACCATTTTGTCGGGCCAGGGCGAGATGCATCTGCGCGTGGTGCGCGAGAAGCTGGAAGGCCGAAACCAGATCGGCGTCGAAGGCCATCCGCCGACCGTGCCTTATCGCGAGACGATCAAGCGCGGCGTCACACAGCGCGGACGCCACCGCAAGCAGTCGGGCGGGCATGGCCAGTTCGGCGACGTGGTCCTCGACATCAAGCCCCTGCCGCGCGGCGAAGGCTTTTCCTTCACCGACAGCATCACCGGCGGCGTGGTGCCGAAGCAATACATCCCCTCGGTCGAGGCCGGCATACGCGATTTCCTGAAATCGGGTCCGCTCGGTTTTCCGCTCGTTGACCTGACCGTCAACCTTTCGGACGGCTCGTATCACACGGTGGATTCGTCAGACATGGCGTTCCAGATGGCGGCCAAGCTTGCGATGAAGGAAGGCATCACCGCCTGCGGCTCGGTGCTTCTCGAACCGATCATGAAGGTGCGTATCTACACGCCGTCCGATGCGACCGCCCGCGTCACCGCGCTGGTCCCGCAACGGCGCGGCCAGATTCTCGGCTATGACGCCCGGCCCGGCTGGCCCGGGTGGGACATCGTTGAGGCTTCGATGCCGCAGTCGGAGATCGGCGACCTGATCGTCGAACTGCGCTCGGCCACGGCGGGTGTTGGAAGCTACAGCGCCATCTTCGATCATATGGCCGAGCTCAGCGGACGGCTGGCGGACCAGGCTGTGAATGCCGGAAAAGCCGCCTGAATGACCTGTCGGCCGCGCCCGCATCCAACGGGACGCGGCCGATCACCGCTATTTGATCGTTAAATAGAGGCGTCAATGAAACATCCGGCGCTTTCGAACCGTAGTGGCTTCTATAAGATGCCTGTGCAGACAGGCGTTCCAAAGCATCTCCCGAAGGAGACGAAGCCATGGTTTTCATTCATCGCCGCCCGACCTGGGCCATCGCCGAGCATCTAGCCACACCCGAGTCGGCTTTTCTCAACCGAAGAGCCCTCCTGCAAAGCATGGGGCTTGGCATGGCGACCGCCGCCATGTTTGCCGGCACACGCGGCGCGCGCGCGCAGGACGCCGACCCGACGGCCGATCTGTATCCGGCCAAGAAGAACGAGGCCTACACGCTCGACCGCAGCCTGACGCCCGAAAAGATCAACGCGAACTACAACAATTTCTACGAATACGGCACCTACAAGGAAATCGCCGCCAATGCGCAGGAACTGAAAACTCGACCGTGGGATTTGGAGATCGGCGGCCTGGTCGAAAAGCCGATGACAATCGGCTTTGACGACCTTGTGCGAAAGATGCCGCTCGAAAGCCGGCTCTACCGTCACCGCTGCGTCGAAGCCTGGTCGATGACAATTCCCTGGACGGGATTTCCGCTGAAGGACCTCGTGGCCTTTGCCAAACCGACATCGGCGGCGAAGTTCGTGCGTTTCGAAACCTTTCTCGACCCAGCCATGGCGCCGGGCCAGAACGACTTTCTCTACCCTTGGCCCTATGTCGAGGGCGTGACCATGGCCGAAGCCGCCAACGACCTCGCCTTCGTGGTAACCGGCGCTTACGACAAGCCGCTGCTGAAGCAGTTCGGCGCGCCGATCCGCATCGCCCTGCCCTGGAAATACGGTTTCAAGTCGATCAAGTCGATCCGCAAGATCGAGTTTGTCGAGGAGCAACCGGAAGGGCTGTGGCAGGCGATACAGCCGAGCGAATACGGCTTTTGGGCCAATGTGAACCCGAAAGTGCCGCATCCACGCTGGAGCCAGGCGATGGAACGCGTGCTGCATACTGGCGACCGGGTGCCGACATTATTGTTCAACGGCTATGGCGAACAGGTCGCCGGCCTCTACAAAGGCATGGATGAAAGCACGCTTTACATGTGAGCGCAGGGGCCAGTGCAGAACCGGCCCCTGCAGCGAAGCTGCCCGTCAAATGACCAGGAAATCCTTGTAGCTTATGGTTTCCTGGTTCGACAGGATGGCGAACAGGACCGGCTGATAGGTGCTGCCGCTGCCGTCGCGGTCGAAATAGAGTTCGCCGGTATCGGTCTCGTAGATGATCCTGTCCGAAGCATCGGCGGCGTTGCCCGTTGTGTTCGCCCGGAACGCGGCGGACGACAGATTGCCTGCTGAAAGCCCCAAAAACACAGCGTTGTCGATGCGGATGCTGTCGTCCGGCGCATGGAAATCGGTGATCGTGTCGACATTCGACGCGCCAAGCGCCTGATCGAACACGAAGCGGTCGGCACCGCCTTTGCCGGTCAGCGTATCTTTGCCGGCCATGCCGTTCAGAATGTTCGAACCGTTGTTGCCGTCCAGCACATTGTTGAGCTTGTTTCCGGTGGCATTGATGTTGCCGGTCCCCACGAGGTCGAGCGTTTCGATATATTGGCCGGCAAGCGAGTACGACACCGTCGAAATCACCTTGTCGTTGCCCTGCCCGTTGACCTCGATCGTCTTGTCCGCTGCGTTGTCGACGTAGAATATATCGTTGCCGGTACCTCCGCTCATCGTGTCGGCGCCCGTGCCTCCGTTGAGCAGATCATTTCCGGCCTCGCCATAAAGCGTATCCGCGCCGCTGCCGCCATAGACCTTGTCATCGTCCTCCGCGGCGTAGACCACATCGTTCCCGGCATCGCCATAGATGGTGTCGTTGCCGGTATTGCCGTAAAACAGATCGGCGCCGTCGCCGCCATAAAGTTTGTCGTTGCCGGCCCAGCCTTCCAGGAAATCGTCGCCATTCCCGCCATAAGCGGTGTCATTGCCATCGCCGAGTTTGATCGAGTCGGCGAGATTGCCGCCCTTGAACGTGTCGTCGCCGTCCGACCCCCGGTAAGTCCAGGCATAGTCGGCGAGCAGATCGTAGACCGCCGCCTCGCCTTGCAGCGATGCCGAAAGCAATTGGGCGACGGTGATGTTCAGCCCGGTGATCTCTAAAGGCACGTAGGGCGGCTGACCGGGTACGATGAAACCGGGATTGATCTTGAGAGAATGGATCGTTCCGAGCAAGGCATTGGGAACGAAGTTCACCCCGGTCACCGTCATCGAACCCAAAGTGTAGACGGGGCCGGTGACATCAGCCCAGCGGAAACTGGTGGCGGTCAGATTGGTGATCCCCCATCCGTCCCGGTCGAGATACTCTGTCAAAATCTGGATGGGATCACCTGCCTGGTCCTGGCGGATTGTCGGCATTGCGTTGTCCTCCTGTCGTTATGAAGCGGTGCAGCATTCTGGCCGCTTGAACGACAGGCGATAGTCGGCATTTGCCGATATTTTTGGCGAAATCACCTTGGCTCTGCGTTTCAAGGTGTTGCTGATCGGATCCCTTGGCACTACCCGGTCACAGCTTCCCGCACACGCCATAATTGGTATGGCAACCGACGAGCAGCGCTCAAGAACTCATGTTAAAAAAGAAGGCGACGTCCGCTTTTGCGAACGCCGCCTTGATGCGAACCACTTCCGCCGGGAGGCCGTGACGTCAGGTCCGCCGCATAGCCCTGTAACCTCCAACACCGTAGGGGAAGCGGGTGGCAGAGTAGGACTGGAAACCAGCGAGACGCGGCGGCTTGCCTGAGCCCGCGCGATCATCCGATGCCCCCATCTTCCGACCGCGCAACACCGCGTCCTGTTGCAAGTGATACGGCAGACAGCGGCCGCGCAGAACGTTACGCAGGTTACATGTCACCGTTACACGCGTCGGCGAGTTGACCGGAGGCGAGGTCTCGCGGGATGGGGCCGGTGCAGTCATGCAAAGCTAAGCCCAGAATCAAAAAAGCCGGATCGAGAATGATCCGGCTGAGTTTGATTGGAGTCGCCCGTTAGGGCCAACCTCCAGAGGGGAACACTCGGGGGCGGTAATGGGAGGAGAACACGCCCCTGAGATGATGAATATATGAGCCTTCACTGCTTAATAAACAATCACGTTTTTTGCATCGCATTCATGCAAAAAGGCTAGAGCTGTGGACCAGTCCGCGACGCGTCAATAGGACCAGCTACGCGCCTTCGAGATAATGAAGTCTCTGAAAACATGGAGCTTTGCCTGCTCTTTCATAGCATCGGGATAGGCGAAATAGGTGTCGAAAGACGGCACTTCGGTTTCTGGCATGATTTGAAGCAGTCCAGCATCTTTGCCTATTACGTAGTCAGGCAACATCGCTATGCCGGCTCCCGACTGCACGGCACGCTTGATGGAGAGGATGTCGTTGATCTGGAGATTGGCGACGCGCTGGCCGCCTTCGAAGTCGCCCAAGGTCTCCAGCCAGTTGAGCTCGCTCAAATGTACCGGCACAGGAAGGCCGAAGGTCACGATTCGATGGTTCTTCAGCTCGGAGATAGACGCCGGCTTGCCGAACTTGTTGACGTAGGACGGCGATGCGTAGAGATGGAAATGCACGGTGAACAGCCGGCGCTGGATGAGGTCCGGCTGCTGCGGCTGGCGCAGGCGGATAGCGCAGTCGGCCTGCCGCATGGTCAGGTCGAGTTCCTCGTTGGCGAGGATCAGCTGCAACTGAATGTCGGGGTAGATCTCCAGGAACTCATGCACACGCTCGGTCAGCCAGCCTGCGCCGAGGCCGACCGTGGTGGTCACACGCAACACACCGGACGGCCTGTCCTTGGTCTCGGTCAACAGCGTCTTGATGTTGTCGAGCTTCATCAGCACGTCATGGGCGGTGCGAAACAGCAACTCGCCCTGCTCTGTCAGCACCAGCCCACGCGCATGGCGGTTGAACAGAGGGACACCGATTTCGTGCTCGAGCGCACTGACCTGGCGTGAAATCGCAGACTGAGACAAACGCAGCGCCTCGGCCGCATGCGTGAACGAACCGGCCTCGGCGGCCGCGTGGAACACGCGTAACTTATCCCAGTCCAACTGCTTATTCCCCTCTTGTCGTTAATGGCGCATCGCCTGGCTTATTCCGCCGCTTCGCGATGAACCTCCATGCCTGCGAGATACTTCTCGGCTTCCAACGCCGCCATGCAGCCCATTCCCGCTGCGGTTACGGCTTGCCGATAGATATCGTCGGTGACGTCGCCCGCTGCGAAAACGCCCGGAACATTGGTCCGGGTCGAATCGGGCGCGGTCCAGAGATAGCCATTCGGCTTCTGCTTGAGCTTGCCGACAAAGAGCTCGACGGACGGCGCGTGACCAATGGCGACGAAAACGCCGTCGGTCGCCATCTCCGTGACCGCTCCGGTGTGGACGTTGCGCAGACGCACGCCATTGACCGAAGGCGGCAAGGGTTTTTGCGCGGGCTGTCCGACGATCTCTTCGACCACGGCGTCCCACACCACCTTGATGTTTTCCTTGGCGAATACCCGCTCCTGCAGGATACGCTCGGAGCGGAAATGGTCACGGCGGTGAACGATCGTCACGGTCTTGGCAAGGTTGGACAGATACAGCGCTTCCTCCACCGCCGAATTGCCGCCGCCAACGACGACAACATCCTTGTTGCGGTAGAAAAACCCGTCGCAGGTCGCGCAAGCGGATACGCCAAAGCCCTGGAACAGCTGCTCGCTGGGCAGGCCCAGCCACTTTGCCTGGGCTCCCGTCGCCACGATCAGGGCATCGCAGGTGTATTCGGTACCGGAGTCGCTCTTGAGCCGGAACGGCCGCACGTCGAGATCGACCTCGGTGATGAGGTCATGCACCATTTCGGTGCCGACATGCTCAGCCTGGGCGCGCATCTGATCCATGAGCCACGGCCCCTGGATCGCGTCGGCGAAGCCGGGATAATTTTCGACGTCGGTGGTGATCATAAGCTGGCCGCCCTGCTGCATGCCGGAAATCAGCATCGGCTTGAGCATCGCGCGCGCGGCATAGATCGCTGCGGTATAACCGGCCGGGCCGGACCCGATGATGAGAACAGGCGCATGTTTGGCTGTCATGACAGGCCTTCAGACTTGATGAGACGAACGAACGGCATGAAGCCATGCCGAAATCGCCCCTAATTTAGGTGTTCCTATGCGCACCATGCAAGGCTGGCTTGAAGAACTCCAACGAAAGCTGTGCAGAAGCCCCTTATTCACGGCGGATTTGCGGCCGGGACAGAGGGCGAATTGCCCACCCCAGGGTTTTCAAACCCTAAAACTCGTTTAACTACGAAAACACGAAAGATTGTTGCGCGAGATTCGGAGCGGCCATGCCGGTCAACGCAGACCTTGACGCCATAGACTGGAAGATTCTGCGCGAGCTGCAAAGCGACGGTCGGATGACCAATGTCGAGCTGTCGCGCCGCGTCGGCATTTCTGCGCCGCCCTGCCTGCGCCGGGTCAAGCGACTCGAGGATGACGGCATCATCCGTGGTTATCGCGCCCTGTTGAACGCGCCGGCCCTTGGCATGGATGTGGTGGCTTTCTGCCTCGTCGGCCTGCAGCACCAGTCCGACGCCGAACTCAAGGCATTCTCGGAACGCACGCGAAACTGGTCGATCGTGCGCGACGCCTGGATGGTTTCGGGCGATTCCGACTTCATGCTGCATTGTGTGGCCCGCGACCTGGCCTCGTTCCAGACCTTCGTCATCGAGGACCTGACATCGTCGCCGAATGTCGACACCGTTCGCACCGCGCTGACGGTGCGCAAGGTGAAAGACGAGGGCGTGGTGGCGCTGTAGAGGGCACCATGGACGTGAGCTTCAAGAGCCAGATCTCGGCATTCATCATTTGCAAGAATGAGATGGACGTCATCGGCCGCTGCATCGAAAGCCTGAAAGGATGCCGCGAGATCGTCATCGTCGATTCAGGCTCCACGGATGCGACGCGCGACGTGGTCGGCCGATACGAGGCCCAGGGCTATCCGATCCGCTTTATCGAACACCGCTGGGAAGGCTACGCAAAGCAGAAGCAGTTTGCGCTCGACCAGACCGCCGGTCCATGGTGCCTCTCGCTCGATGCCGACGAACGGCTTGACGAGAGAACATCGAAGACACTCATGGAAACTGACCTCGATGCCCTCGGCGCGGTGGGCTTGCGGATCAGGCGGCGCGACTATCTTCCAGGATTCGGCTACCCTCCCCGTCAGGTCCATGCCCATTGGCTGCTGCGTCTCGTTCGCAAGGATCGCGCGCATTTCGACACCTCGGCATTGGTCCATGAAGCGATTCATTGCGACGGACCCGTGGCCAAGTTTACCGGCGGTGAAATGTTTCATATGCGGGCGCTCACGGCCGAACAAGAAGCCCAGAAAATGGACGAGTACAGCAGCTTGAAGGCGCTAGAGAAGTTCGCGCGCGGCCGCCGCACCTCGTTTGGCCGGCTGATGTTCGCGCCGCTTCTGGGCTTCCTCAAGGTTTACGTGATGCAGCGCTATCTGCTGTGCGGCAAGGCCGGCTTCATCTATGCGAGCTTTGCCGCGCATTACAGCTTCCTGACCGAAACCAAGCTGTACAGGCTCTCGCTCGGTGAGCCTCAGGATCTATAGCGCGAAGATATCGCGCAGCCGAACCGCGAAATCGGCGCTAATCCGTTCGTAGCGTTGGCGCGCGCGGATGCCGATCTCAGCCATTTCTGTGTCGTCCATCACGATCAGCGACTCTACCACCCGCTCCAATGCCGTCGAGTCGACGAAATAATTCGTGCCGAGATGGCGCGGTTCGGAGCGCCGTGCCGCCACGACGACACCACAACCGTCGTCGATGTGCTCGTTCATCGGCGGCGCGTCGGTGGTCACGACAACGGCGCCGACGGAAAGTCCTTCCACGATATGGTGGCCCCAGCCTTCCGAACGCGACGGGCAGAGATGGACGCCGCATGCATTCTGGAGGCGTTTGAGCTCCGCATCGCTGAGATAGCCGGACAGGAGCGTGACATTGGCAGGGACGGTTTTCGGCGCGTTGTCCGCCTTCTGGACGAGCACCAGTTCGGGCCATTCGGGATGCGCGCGCCAGAGCTCCAGAATGTCCTCCGTGCCCTTCAGCGTGCTGCCGCCGGCAAGATGAAAGAAACGGCGCCAGTTCCTTTCAACCGTCGGATCGAGACGGTCTTCTGAGGTAAAACCGAGATAGCTGGTCGCCTTGCCAAGGGATGAAAATATCGCCTCGGCATGCCGGGTTTTTGCCAGCACGCGGTCGATGCGGCGCAACCGCTTGAGATGCCGGCGCGGAAAGCGCTCCTGGTTGGGGATCAGCCAGTTCTCGTCACCCGCCGAGAACCAGCGTGGAAAGATCCGCTCGACATGGACGATGCGTTTCGCGATCCGCCTGCGCAGCAGCATGTCCAGGAGGCCACGGCTTCGCACGGTGGCAAAGCTTGCTGTACCGCCCGCATGGCGGATAGCCTCCATCAGCAACTCGACGTCGCGCGTCAGCCCGTAATTGTTGTCGCGCGCGACGAACAGCCAATCGGGCAGAGCGGATTCAGCCACGCGCCCATACCTTCTCATAGACCGCGCGAATGCCGGCAGCCTCACCCTCGAGCGGGAACCGCGCCGCGACATCGGCCAATGCTTTTCGACCACAGGCGGCGGTGTAGGCTGGATCGGCAAGGAAAGGCTCGATGGCTCGCACAAGCGCCGGACCGTCCCCCGCCGGCACGACCGAGCCGGTTTCGCCGTCGACAATCATTTCGGCATAAGCGCCGGCGTCGCTCGCCACCACCGGCACTCCGGAAGCCATGGCTTCGAGCGGCGTCAGGCCAAACCCCTCATTGCGCGAAGGCGCGACATACAACGAAATCCGCCGATACCAGAGCTTGATATCAGGCACCTCGCCCAGGAAGACGATGCGATCCCGCAGTCCGGCATCAGCGATGCGGCTTTTCAGCTCGTCAGCGAATGCGGCATGTTCCGGCGTCACGCGGCCGCTGATGACGGCCGTCCAACCAGGATGGGCCGGCAGAAGCGCAATCATGGCGTCGACGAACAGATCGGTGCCCTTCTGATGACGGATCCGCCCGAAGCAGCCAACGGCCCAGGTGCCCCCCAATCCAGACGCGGCGAACTTATCCTCCGGCCCGGAAGCGGGATGAAAGTCCGCGACATCGACGCCATGCATGACGACATCGTGCGGCACTTCCAGAAAGCTGCCCGATCGGCGGCTGGTGGCGATGACCGCATCCATCCGACGGATAAGCCAGCGGGTAAACGGTCGGTGGTGGCGCTGGGCGGCGGAGGTGAAGACCAGATGCAAGGGCGCGCCGAGCGCTCGCAGGACCAGGCCTGCGACCATCTCGGTGTTGCGCCGCGCATGCCAGATGCGCTTGCGACCAGAAGCCGGCCTGCGCCACAATCCGAAGAACTGCGCCGGGCCGATCTTGGGCAGGCTGTCCGGCAGGCCCGGCCCGATGGTGGCGATGCCGAGAGTGCGCGCCTGCACGGGGACCAGTTGCACGATGGTGCTGGTGACCCCCGACAGGCGTTTTTTCAGATTGGGCGCGATGACCTCGATGCGGGACATATCGACGGCGGCGGATTGCCGGCCTTTGTCCGCATGCGGCATGGAACTGGCCTCAGATGAACTTGATCTTGATGATCTCGTAGCCGCGCGCGCCGCCGGGCGCATTGACCTCGACAGACTCACCGACGGATTTGCCGATCAGCGCACGCGCGATCGGCGACGAGATCGAGATGCGGCCCGACTTCACATCGGCTTCCTGGTCGCCGACGATCTTGTAGGTCTTTTCCTCTTCGGTATCCTCGTCGACGAGAACCACGGTGGCGCCGAACTTCACCTTGTCGCCGCTGAGCTTCGACACGTCGATGACCTCGGCGCGGGCGATGTAGTCCTCGAGTTCGTTGACCCGACCCTCATTGAGGCTCTGCGCCTCCTTGGCCGAATGGTATTCGGCATTTTCGGACAAGTCGCCATGGGCACGCGCTTCGGAGATCGCTTCGATGATGCGGGGACGTTCTTCCTGCTGACGCCAGCGCAGCTCTTCCTTGAGCGCTTCGAAACCACCAGCGGTCATCGGCACCTTGTTCATTGTTCCCTGAACCTTTCCTGACCTTCCAACCGACGTCGACCCTTCGACGGCGGACACAAAAAGAAAACGGTCCGAAAGCCTCGGCTCACGGGACCGTTCCAACTCAATCCGCGACGAATATAGCAACACGCCGCCGGTTTTTCACCTGAAAAAGTTTTGCCGACGCCGCAAACAATTCTAAAACAGGTTCAGCGTTACGGCGGCTACGACGGCGTAGCGGGCGAATTTGGCAATCGACACGAGCGCCATGAAACTCCAGAGAGGTTCGCGCAGGACGCCCGCCACCAGCGTCAGCGGTCCGCCCGCCACGGGAACCCAGCACAGCAGAAGCGACCAGCGGCCATAGCGGTGATACCAGGCCTTGGCCCGGTCGAAGTTTTTCGAATCGGTGGGGAACCAGCTTTTGTTTTTGAACCGCTCGACCTGCGTTCCAAGCCACCAGCTGGTAGCCGATCCCAGCACATTGCCCACAGTCGCAACCGCAAGCACCAGCGCCGGAGAGTAGTCGGCAATCAGCATCGCCACGACGACGACCTCGGATTGTCCCGGCAGGATCGAAGCGGCAATGAGCGCGGCGGCGAAAAGCCCGAAATAGGCGGCGAAATCCATTACCTCGCCTTACCAACACAGCCGCTTGGTCGGTCGAAAAGACATTGTGCGTTCGTTTGGCCCCCGTCGCTAGATAAGGCTGGATAGTCTGCAACACCTATCAGCGCAACAAGTCAGGCTCACGCGATCACACTGACATAAACGCCTTGTGATCAGCGCATGCGCATTTAAATCCGACCTAAAGGTTGCCTCATACCACCTCATACCTATGTCGGGTTCCATGATCACACTCGACAGCACCGCCAAAGCCGCCCTCCTGCCAACCCTCCTTTTCGCCTTTGCGTCATCTGCCTTGGCGCAGGACAGGACCTTCAAGACAGATGAGGTCGAAATCCGTGCCGAGACCATGGCCAGCGGACTCGAGAATCCCTGGGGCATGGCTTTCCTGCCGGACGGCGCAGTCATCGTGACCGAATTGCCCGGCCGCATCCGCATCCTGACCGAGACAGGCCTCTCCGAACCGCTGGAAGGGGTGCCAGAAGTTGCCGTCGTCGGCCAGGGCGGCCTGCTCGACATCGCCCTGGCACAAGACTTCGAGACGTCGAACACGCTGTTCTTTTCGTTCTCCGAACCCGGCTCCGGCGGCGCGGGCACGGCGGTGGCCAGTGCCAAGCTCGTTCGCGACGGAGCTTCAGCCCGGCTCGACGATGTGAAAGTCATCTTCTCGATGTCGAAAAAAAGCAACGGTGGCAACCACTTCGGCTCGCGGATCGTCGTCAACGACGACGGCACGCTGTTCGTGACGACGGGTGACCGCGGCGATGGCAAGCGTGCCCAGGATATGCAGGACCATGCGGGTGCGGTGCTGCGCATCAATGCAGATGGTTCCATTCCGGCCGACAACCCTTCGCCGGACGGGTCGAAGCACCTGCCTGAAATCTGGTCCAAGGGCCATCGCAATCTCCAGAGCGCGGCACTCGATCCGCAGTCCGGCACGCTCGTCACGGTCGAACATGGCGCCAAGGGCGGCGATGAGGTCAACTATCCTGAAGCCGGCAAGAACTATGGCTGGCCGGTGATCTCATACGGCGTCAACTACGACGGTTCGAAGATTGGCGAAGGCACCGAAGCCGAGGGCTACGAACAGCCGATCCATTATTGGGATCCATCGATCGCACCGTCCGGTCTCGTCGTTTATGACGGCGAAATGTTTCCGGAATGGAAGGGCGACCTGCTTGTCGGCTCGCTGAAATTCCAGCTCCTGTCGCGCCTGGACCGCGACGACAAGGGCGCGGTGACGGGTGAGGAACGCATGCTCGAAGGCGAGTTCGGCCGCATTCGCGACATCACCGCCGCTCCCGACGGCTCGCTCTGGCTGGTGACCGACGAGAGCAACGGCCTGATCGTCAGGCTTTCGCGGAGCGGCTCGGAGTAGTTACGCTCTAAAGATCAGGCCGGCGCCGAGCGCGATGAAGGCAAAGCCGATCACATGGTGCCATGTGATCGCTTCCTTGAGATAAAATACGGAAAAGGCGACAAAGACCGTCAGGGTAATCACCTCCTGAATGGTCTTGAGCTGCGCTGCCGAATAGACGTCACTGCCGATGCGGTTGGCGGGCACGGCCAGCCAGTACTCGAAAAAGGCGATCCCCCAACTAACCATCACCACGACGTAAAGCGCTGATGTCTTGAACTTCAAATGCCCGTACCAGGCAAACGTCATGAAGACGTTCGAGGCGATAAGCATGAGTATGGGCAGCACTTTCGGCGAGAGCAGCGTAGCCATTGGGAAAACCATGAATGAGGGAAAACGGCGCCATTTCATCGCGGCGAACTGCCCTGTCAACGGAATTCGGCAGGAGTGGGGCATCGGACAGGTGACGTAGGAACAATTCCGGCTATCATGTCCAAAAACATGCCTTAAAGGAGGAAAGCCGTGCAGATGCAGCCGGAAAAAGAGTGGGATCTCTCAATCGACCCCGATACCGTGCGGCTGTTCATTCTCAAGGCAAAGGCGATCAGCGCCGGCGTGAACGAAGACTATGAAGACGGCGGCGACCGTGAAGTCGAATTCGACGGCAACGGTCATGACACGCACCAGCACGACGGACTGGCGGAAGAAGAGTCCGAAAACCTGACCGAAATCGAACTGCGCGAGCTGATCAACGACCTTAATGTCGATGAGGCAGCCGAACTCGTCGCGCTGGTCTGGCTGGGACGTGGCGATTACGAAGCGGGCGAGTGGCAGGAAGCGGTCTCGGAAGCGCTCCAGCGCGGAAACAAGCGGACGGCAAAATATCTCCTGGGAATGCCATTGCTTGGCGACTACCTCGAAAGCGGGCTGGACGCACTCGGCGCCTGAGACGGTAATCAGCCGTCACCGAAAGTGATACCGATGCTCGGCAACTGCTACGGCATCGGGTCGTTTTGCTGGCATGGCGGGCAAGCGGGTTTTTTATTTTTCGATTGCGATAAGCGGTTTGTTCCTGGCGACAGCTCTGGCGGCGCCGGAGACGACGGTGTTGCCCAGAAGCGCCCCTATACCGGAGCAAGCCGACCGCCCGGACGAAAAGCCTGAGCCGCCCGCACAGGCTCCCGCCGATAGCGCGCAACCGCCGCTGCCGACACCCAAGCCGGAAGACACAGCCAAACCGGACGACAAGGACGCTCCAGAGCCTGAACAAGAGGCCGAAGAAGCTGAGCCCGACGAAGACGAATCCATGCTTCCCGATCCGCGCTCGACCCTTCCGATGGCAGAGACCATGCCCAAAGATGCCAAGGCCTGCCGGGTTCGTCTCAAGGAGATCGGCGTGGACTTCGAAGACGGCCAGGCTTCCGAGAATGATCCCGCCGGCTGCGCCCTGCCCTTTCCGCTCAGCCTCAAGAGCTTCGGCAAAGACATAGAGGTCGAACCCGGCCTGATCGTCACCTGCGGCTTGGCCGAACGGGCTGCGCGTTTCATCTCGGATACCGTTCAGCCCATTGCCAAGAAGACGTTGAACAAGACCGTCAGCGGTATTGCGCAGGCTTCAGGCTATGTCTGCCGCCCGCGCAACGGCACCCGCAAACTGTCTGAGCATGCGTTCGGCAACGCCTTCGATATTGCCGGCTTCAACTTCTCGGATGGCACGAGCCTCGAAGTCGGCAAGGAAAGCGCGGGAGCCGAGAAAACCTTTGTCGAGGAGGTGCGCAAAGCGGCGTGCGGACCTTTCAAGACCGTTCTGGGTCCCGGCAGCGATGCCGACCACGCCAGCCATTTGCACCTAGATCTCGCCATACGGCGCAATGGCGGCACTTTTTGCCAGTAAGCGCGCCCCAGTTTCGCCGTATCGGTAAACGGCGGCGCTGATCATTCCTTTACTCTTGGCCGCTAGTCTTTGTCTTTAAAAGGCAAGGAACCAGTGGCATGGCCGCACAATCCCGCGCCGCCAATCCGGCTGGGCGCTTCCGGCGGGCACGCATTTCGCTCTTGATTGCCGGCACGGTTCTGGCCGGGCTGGCCGTTTCGGCCTGCACCACCGGCGATGTCTTTTCGCTTGAGCCCGCCGTCGATGTCGGCACCCAGACGGCCGCGGTTGTTGTGCCCGAGCAGCCTGTGCCGGCTCCGATTGAGGTCGCGCCGGTCGACGTCGCCCCTGTTCAGCCTGATCCTGTCGAAGTCGCTCCGGTTCAGCCCTATCCCACCGAGCCCGCACCAGTCCAAGCAGCAACGCCGCGAGCCGGCGTCGGCATGCAGACGCTTGTGCCGTCGAACCCGATGATGGTTGCCTACCCGCCTGTGCAGAACCCGACGCGTTCTGCGCCCACAAACGCGCTGAACGCCGACGACGTGGAGTGCCGCAGGGATTTGAAGAAACTCGGCGTTGTCTATCGCGAACTCGGCCGCGTCGGCAACGGCGGCGGGGGCGGCGGCTGCGGCATCGACAACGCCGTTCAGGTGTCGTCGATCAACGGCGTCAAAATCAGTCCGGCGGCCACATTGACCTGCGACATGGCGTCCAGCCTCGGCATGTGGACCCGGCGCGAACTCGTACCGGCGGCGCGCCTGCGCTATTGGTCGGGCGTCAAGACGATCCATCAGGGATCGAGCTACTCCTGCCGCCGCATCGCCGGCAGCCGCACCCTCTCCGCCCATGGCGAGGGCAACGCGATCGACATCATGCGCATCGAGCTCAACAATGGCAGCGACATCGAAGTGCGCAAGCCAGGCCTGTTCGCCTTCCGCCAGCGCGGCCTGCTCAACACGGTGCGCGCCGACGGGTGCCAGTATTTCACCACCGTGCTTGGGCCGGGCTACAACGCCGCCCATGCCGACCACTTCCATTTCGACCTGATGAAGCGCCGAAACGGATACCGCGCCTGCAAATAGCTTTGTGCCGGAACAGCGGCAGGCAGCGTCACGAGCCTGCAATGCTCTTGTGAACTGATCCTGGAAACGCCACTATGCTTGCTCTTGCACTCTTCCCTAGGGTGCGGGCCTGATGTTATTGAGACCAGATGTTATACCTTGAAATTGCGATCGTTGCCGTCCTCATTTGCGTGAACGGCCTGCTGGCCATGTCAGAACTTGCGATCGTTTCCTCGCGGCCAGCGCGTCTCAAGGCGATGGTCGACAAACAGGTTAGCGGCGCGGCAAAGGCCCTCGAGCTCGGTGCCAATCCAGGCAAATTTCTGTCCAGCGTCCAGATCGGCATCACGCTGGTCGGCGTGCTGTCGGGTGCATTTTCGGGCGCCACGCTCGGTCAGCGCCTGGCGGAAACGCTGGTTCTGGCGGGCCTGAGCCAGACGACGGCGAATGCACTTGGCGTCGCTGTCGTCGTCGCTCTGATCACCTACGCCTCGCTCATCATCGGCGAACTCGTGCCCAAGCAGATCGCTTTGCGCGACCCCGAACGCGTCGCGTCGAAGGTGGCGCCGACCATGGCGTTGATTGCCATAGTCGCGGCACCCCTTGTCTGGCTGCTCGACATCTCCGGCCGTTCGGTTCTCTGGCTGCTCGGCCAACGCGGCGAATCCGACGAAAAGGTCACCGATGAGGAAATCAAGATGCTTGTGGCCGAAGCCGAGCATCACGGCACCATCGAATCCGACGAACGCCGCATGATTGCCGGCGTCATGCGCCTCGGCGACCGTGCCGTCCGGGCGGTGATGACGCCACGCACCGATGTCGACTGGCTCAACCTGGAAGCCGACGAGGAAACGCTGCGTCAGCTGCTGATCGGAACCCAGCATTCCCGCCTTCCGGTGGGCGAAGGCAGCGTCGATTCGATGATCGGCGTGATCCAGACGCGCGAGCTGCTTGCCACCCTGCTGCAGGGCGAGCCCTTCGATCCGCGCAAGCATGTCCGCAGTGCGCCCATCGCCCATGACCAGGCCGATGCGCTCGATGTGCTCTCGACGCTGAAGCAGTCCGATGTGCCGATGGCGCTGGTGCATGACGAGTATGGCCACTTCGAAGGCATCGTCACCCCGGCCGATATATTGGAGGCCATCACAGGCGTGTTCCGCGCCGACCTGGACGAGAACGATTCCGAGAATGCGGTGCAACGCGAAGACGGTTCGTGGCTGCTGGCCGGCTACATGCCGGCGGACGAGATGGGCGAATTGCTGGGCATCGAGGTGCCGGAAAATCGCGAATATGAAACCCTGGCCGGTTATGTCCTGGCGCAGCTGCACCACCTGCCCGTCACGGGAGAGACGGTGGACGCCCAGGGCTGGCGCTTCGAGGTGGTCGATCTCGACGGACGCCGCATCGACAAGGTTCTGGCGAGAGAACTCCCCATCGTTTGATCGGCAGAGCCTGGTTTCGACAGGCCCTGCCTTGTTCAGCTCACGAACAAGTCAAGCGGCCTGCGCCTTCAACTCGGAAGTGCGGGCATCGCGCAACGCCTTGCTCCACCAGGCGATGTCTTCGAGCAATGCTTTGCCGGCCTGGTTGAGGTGGTCGAGCGTCTCCATCGCGGCGCCGCCCTGGATCGTGACGTAGTCGGGCCAGAGGATATGAACGCCGGCTTTTACGGGCGCCATCTGCATCTCGACCGCGATCATCCGAAGATGTTCGATTGCGCGCGCGCCGCCGACACCGCCATAGCCGACGAATCCGGCGGGCTTGCGGAAGATTTGCGGTCCGGCATAGTCGAATGCGTTCTTCAGCACGCTCGACGGCGCATGGTTGTATTCGGCCGCAGTGAAGATATAGCCGTCGAACGTGTCGAGTTTGGCTTGCCAGCGTTGAGCATGTTCGTTCTTGGAAGGCCCCCATACCGGCGACGTCGGCTCGGCAAAGTGCGGCATCGGATAATCCTTGAGGTCGACGAGTTCCGCCTCGATATCGCCGCGCGCATTGGCGAGATCGACGATCCAGCGCGCCGGTTTTTCGGCAAAGCGGTTCTCGCGGATCGAACCGACAACGACGGCAATCTTGACTTTAGCGTTCGGCATGCGTTTTCTCCATTCGCATTGTGGTATAAAAAGGATACCGACGCTATTTATGTTACCTGGTCGAAACCGCGCAAGAAGGCACTTTTATGAAACCAAGGCACCTGCACTTAAGCGAAGACTGCCGGGCGGTCAGCGATATCCTGCAGCATATCGGCGACAAGTGGACCGTTCTGGTGGTGAGCACGCTGGGCGGGGGAACGCTGCGGTTCAATGAACTGCGCCATGCCGTCGGCGGTATCTCTCAGAAGATGCTGACGACGACGCTGCGCGGCCTCGAACGCGATGGTTTCGTGACGCGAACCGTCCATCCGACCATCCCGCCGAAGGTGGAGTACGAACTGACCGATCTCGGCCGAGAATTGCTGGTGCCGGTCAGCGCATTGGGCACTTGGGCGCGCGGCAACATCGACCGCGTGCAGGCCGCGCGGATCCGATTCGACCTGTCCCGCGAGGAGGCTTAATCTATTCAGCCGGGATCGGAGACGGCTTGCCGTCCTTGTCCAGCGCCACCATGATGAAGTCAGCCTCGGTGACCTTCTCCATCACATCCGACAGATAGCGCTGCGCCCATGCCTGCAGTTTGAGCGTCATCGAGGTCCGACCGACACGCTCGATATGGGTGTAGATGCACAGCGTATCGCCGATCTTCATCGGCTTGGCGAAGGACATTTCCTTCACCGCCGCCGTCACCACGCGGCCCTTGGCCCGCTCGGCAGCACGGATGCCGCATGCAAGATCCATCTGTGCCATGACCCAGCCGCCGAAAATGTCACCGGCGGCATTGGCATCCGCCGGCATCGCCAGCGTGCGCAGCGTCAGTTCGCCTACCGGCCTGCCTTCGACATACTGAACCATGGTGCCTCCCTTTGTGCGCGGCATGCAAGCGTCGGCCTTTGCTAGCCGTCTGCCGGGAAACGCGCAAGCAGGCGTCCGCGACATGGAGATTTCCGCTCATCTCGCAGTGCCGAAAATATGCCGGAACAATCCGTTGTATCATCTGCCGGATTCAACTCCGCAGCAGCTTGAATCGGAGTTTCACGGATGCGAGACATCACTTGAACAGCGGGTGGCGCTATCTCGGCCCCTCGCGAAGCTCCGCAACGGGCAGTGATGCTTAGAAGCCTATCTTCAGCGTTTCCCAGAACCGCTTGAGAATCTCACCATCGGCGGCATTGTTGTCCTGGTCGATCCGGGTGACGACAAGCACGCCGCGATCTTCTTCGCCATAGCTGACGATCTCATAGTCGATGGTTTCAGTACGGCTGGTTTCGCTGGCAGTCAGTCCCTTGAGCTGCTTTCCGTCGGACAGGGTGCGCGTCGCCGGTTGCTGCGAAACTTTTGCTCCGGCGCGGATTCCGTCCTGCGTCAGCTGCTGCAGCATCAGCTGGTCAAGCGATGTGGGATCGAGTGTCCTATATTCCTGGAGGATGATCAGCGTGCCGAGCGCAGTCGCCAGAAGATGCTGATCGATGGTCTTGTCGATCTCAGACCGTCCCACCGTGGTGCCTGCCGGATGTTCGAAGGCGAAGCTCTCGCCGGCATAGCGCGCGAACGGGTTGCGTTCGAGCTTGACCGTCGCCTTTTGGCCGTCCGGCAGGTCCACCTCGACGCTGTCGCCCGCATCGATCTGGTAGTCGCGGCCGCCGATGCTCAGCGTATAAGCCTTCGTATCGGCGGCGGCCAAGACCGTTGCCGACAGTATGAAAGCGGCTGCAAGCAGGATTCGGCTCATTCATCACGTCCTTTTCTCGTTATTCCGCCGCCAGACTAGGCGAACATCCTGATGGCTGTGTAACGAAAAGCTCCGCAACAGTGGAAAGCACACAGGAAACCGACATCTCAGGAGCCATAGTTCTCCTGCCGGCTCGTGGCCCATCGTCATGGCCAACGGCATCACCTTTGTGATTATCAGCGTCGAGCTGCGTTACGGCTGAGCGTCGGCGCCGATCTTCCGAACCAGCGAGGCGGTTGCCAGCATCGCGCTGAGATCGGCGATCATCGGTTCGACATGCAGCGTGTAGTCGATCGGCTCCGTCGCCGGCGGCAGCTCGAAGAAGTTCTTGCGCAGCGGCAGCAGCAGAAAACCGTCCTTGCCATTCAGCGCGACGCGCGCTGGCTCTTCGGGCCACGCCTCGGCGAGCCAGTCCAGCGCCTTCGGCAATTGTCCCGTCACCAGAGGCTGCGCCGCCTGCGGGTTGTCGGTCAGGAAGGCGTAGGACGCATCCAACCCCGCCACACCGCTCTCCACCGGTTCGAGGCTGCGCGCGAACAGGCCGCGCAGGAAACCCGTCTGCCGTTCCAGCTTCCGCGTGGCCACCAGAACACCGGGAAACGGCACGACCAGTTCGAACGCGACGACCACGCCCTTGAAAGCAACATCCAGCGACTTGCCTGAACCCTTCGTCAGCCGAGCCTCGTAAAGCTCGAAGCCGAAATCTTCGTAGCGTCCCGCAATGACGTCATCGAAGCTCTCGCCGTCGAAATCTCCCGCCACCTCGCGCGGCATGCGGGCAAAGGACGACGGTTTGCTGCCACGGCCGATACGCACTTCCGGCAGAAAACCAAAAGCGGCCGACAGGATCGCCAGCCGCTGGCTCTGCCGCAGCGAAGGGTCGAGCCGGCTGGTCCAGTAGTAGACGGCATAAGCCAGCACGAAGGCGCCGACATAGAGAAACACATGCAGCGGTGAGAACCATTGCTCGGCAGGATCGGCATAGACGTTGAAGACAAGAGACAGCGCGACGACGCCAACGATCAGCCAGAAACCGGCTACGAAAGGCAGCCAGCGGGTTCGGCGCTGTGCGGCGGCGCGTTCGGCTTCCAGTCTCGAAATGACATCCTTGATGCCGGCGACCGCTGCGTCGTGCGGAAGGAAATCTGCTGCCGCCATTCCTGCCTCCCTGTTTGGTCGTTCCGATCTAACATGGAAGCGGCAAGCGAGATACCGGACGTATTGAGATCACTCACCACAGCCGCATCCTGACACCCTCCTGTCAGTATGCGGCATTTCCACATCCTGTCCCCGCCGCCGACCCTTTCCATTTCGCGAGACTCTCACCATATTCGCGGCATGGCCAAAGCTCCTGAAAAGAAAACACCTGCGAAGGTGTCAGAAGACCGTTCGGCGCCGCGCAAGCGGGGCAGTCCGGTGACGGATTATCTCGATGCCTCCGAGCCGCTGCATCGCGGCGGCGGGTTCGAAGAGGCGGCACAGGCAGAGTTCACCGGCGCGCCGCTGTCCGGCTCGATCTCGGACTGGGCCGAACAGATCGCGCGCGAAGCCGAGCAGGAAGGTTTGTCCCCACGGGCAAAGGGCGGCGAAAAGAGCAGCAAGACGAAGAAAATCCCTGAGCGTTCCGCTGCACCGACGCGCAGCGCGCGCGGCACGTCGATGGGTGGCGCCGCCTCGCCGAAGGAGCGTGCGGCGGCTGGTCTCAACCCCGTTGCCGGGCTGGACATCAGCCTCGAAGATGCCGAGTCGCTGTCCTCGGACGGTGTCACGGCAACCGTCGCGGCCCTGTCGGCGCTGATCGAAAGCGGCAATCCGCTGCACAAGAACGGCAAGATCTGGACACCCCACCGCCCGGCCCGACCCGAGAAGTCGGAAGGCGGCATTCAGATCGTCATGAAGTCGGAATTCGAGCCGGCGGGCGACCAGCCGACCGCGATCCGCGACCTGGTCGAGGGCGTCAACGAGCATGAGCGCACCCAGGTGCTGCTCGGTGTTACCGGCTCCGGCAAGACCTTCACCATGGCCAAGGTGATCGAGCAGACGCAGCGCCCCGCCCTCATCCTGGCGCCGAACAAGACGCTCGCTGCCCAGCTCTATGGCGAGTTCAAGAACTTCTTCCCCGACAATGCGGTGGAGTATTTCGTTTCCTATTACGACTACTACCAGCCGGAAGCCTATGTGCCGCGCACCGATACCTTCATCGAGAAGGAATCGACCATCAACGAGCAGATCGACCGCATGCGCCACTCGGCGACGCGCTCGCTGCTGGAGCGCGACGACGTTATCATCGTTGCCTCGGTGTCCTGCATCTACGGTATCGGCTCGGTCGAAACCTACACCGCCATGACCTTCCAGATGCAGATCGGCGACCGGCTCGACCAGCGGCAGCTTCTCGCCGATCTCGTGGCGCAGCAGTACAAGCGGCAGGACATCAACTTCGTGCGCGGCTCCTTCCGCGTACGCGGCGACACCATCGAGATCTTCCCCGCCCACCTTGAAGACAGGGCCTGGCGCATCTCGCTGTTCGGCGACGAGATCGAGTCGATCGTGGAGTTCGATCCGCTGACGGGACACAAGACCGGCGAACTGAAAAGCGTGAAGATCTACGCCAATTCGCACTATGTCACGCCGCGCCCCACGCTCAACCAGGCCACCAAGTCGATCAAGGAGGAGCTGAAGGGCAGACTGGTCGAACTGGAGCGGGCGGGCCGCCTGCTCGAGGCGCAACGGCTCGAGCAGCGCACGCGTTTCGACCTGGAGATGCTGGAGGCAACCGGCTCCTGCGCCGGCATCGAAAACTATTCCCGTTACCTCACGGGCCGTCAGCCCGGCGATCCGCCACCGACCCTGTTCGAATACATCCCCGACAACGCGCTCGTCTTCATCGATGAAAGCCACGTCACCGTCCCGCAGATCGGCGGCATGTACCGGGGCGACTTCCGCCGCAAGGCGACGCTGGCCGAATACGGCTTCCGCTTGCCCTCCTGCATGGACAACCGTCCGCTGCGCTTCGAGGAGTGGGACGCAATGCGCCCGCTCACTGTGGCGGTCTCCGCCACCCCCAGCACCTGGGAGATGGAACAGGCCGGCGGCGTGTTCGCCGAGCAGGTCATCCGGCCGACCGGACTGATCGATCCGCCCGTCGAGGTCCGACCGGCGAAAAACCAGGTCGATGACGTGGTCGGCGAAATCCGCGAGACCAGCAAAGCCGGCTACCGCAGCCTGGTCACTGTGCTGACCAAGCGCATGGCCGAGGATTTGACCGAGTATCTGCACGAGCAGGGTATTCGCGTACGCTACATGCACTCAGATATCGACACGCTGGAACGCATCGAGATCATCCGCGACCTCAGGCTTGGCGCCTTTGACGTGCTCGTCGGCATCAACCTGCTGCGCGAGGGTCTCGACATTCCCGAATGCGGCTTCGTGGCGATCCTCGATGCCGACAAGGAAGGCTTCCTGAGGTCGGAAACGTCGCTGATCCAGACCATCGGCCGCGCGGCGCGCAATGTCGACGGCAAGGTCATCCTCTATGCCGACAAAGTCACAGGCTCGATGGAACGCGCCATGGCCGAGACCGGCCGCCGCCGCGAAAAACAGGTCGCCTATAATGAGGCTCATGGCATCACGCCGGAAAGCGTGAAGTCGCGCATCGCCGACATTCTCGACTCGGTCTACGAGAAAGATCATGTCCGCGCCGACATCTCGCAGTTCACCGACGATGCGGGCGCTATGATGGGCAACAATCTCAAGGCCCATCTCGAGGCGCTGGAAAAGCAGATGCGCAACGCCGCGGCCGATCTCGATTTCGAGAAAGCCGCCCGCATCCGCGACGAGATCAAGCGGCTGCGCGACATGGAACTGGCGATCTCCGACGATCCGCTGGCCAAATATGCCGACATGGAAAGCCCCGTCTCCGGCCGGGAAAAGGGCAAGCACAACAAGGGCCGCGCTATCCATCGCGCGGTCGGAGACGACGGCAAGCAATCCTTGTTCGGCAAACCGTCGCTCGACAATATGGGCCCCGGCACCGATATGGAACAGCCGGCCGGCGCGGTCTCACGATCGCTGTTCAAGAAGAACAGCCTCGACGAGATGACGGTGCGACGCACGGAAAAGCCGGTCGAAGGCCCCAGGCCGACACCGATCAAGGGAGCCGACGATGCCAAGCCGGTGCGCCGGGAGCGCGCTGGCATCGGCTCCTACGAGGACCCCGCCGATGCCGCGCGGCAGAAGCGCAAGCCGGGGAAGTCTGGGCGCCCGGGCCGATAAATTGTAAAAGGCGCCGAAGTCAGATGACTTCGGCGCCTTTTTGGTAAGCAAGCTGCATTGCTGCAGGAATGTCGTTCTTCAGCAAGGTCCGCGGTCGATAACCCGGAACCCGGCTGCATCGGCCTCGCACGCATTGCCGAAGGTCTGCAGCGAACGGCCGCGCTGGGCGCAAACCGGACGGTATTCCCGCGTGCAGAATTGCGGCGCCGGCTCGGGACGCGGCGGGCGTGGACCGGGGAATGGGCTTGGGCCTGGCCAAGGGCCGGGTCCAGGGCGTATTCCTCCGCCACGACATTGGCCGCCGTGAACGATCCGGAACCCGGCGCGATCGGCCTCGCAAGGGTTGGCGAAGGTTGTGCGGTCGCCGCGCCGTTCGCCGCAGACCGGCTGATACTCGCGCGTACAGAATTGCGGACCAGGCCCCGGTCGAGGCGGACGAGGCCCCGGTCCTTGCCCTTCGTCGACGACGACCGTACAGCCGGCCAGCACCATGGAAAGCGAAAAGGCAACCGCGCCCGTCCGCACGATAGTCCTCAAATTCGGCCTCATAATCCCTCTCCTATTTCCCGCCAGCGAATAACGCGCCAGCGGCAAGTTCGATCCTGCAGCGGATAGAAGACTTTGCAAAGTCACGACTTGCACGATGCTGAAATGATCGACCGCGTTGCCAGCTTTGATCGCTGTACCTATCGATGCCGCGATCTGGCTGATATTCATATGGAACGAAAGGACTATAAGGAGGACGCTGGAGCTTGCTGAACTCTAACATCCAAGTGCTTGCCAGCCCTATATTTCCGTGCAATAAATATCGTGTTCGGGCATTTGCTGACCCGGAGACTGGAACGTTTTGCGCGACCCTATCCCCGACACTGTGAATCTCTGACGGCCCCGTTTAGGCGGGGGGTATATTGTGCGCGAATGCATGACCGCCAAAGCAACCACCGGGATGTTACTCCGACGGCAGGCGGAGATCGTCCCAACCTACCAAACGGGTGAAGGAGTTCTCCCAAATGGCCCAGACCGGCACCGTAAAGTTCTTCAACGCGACTAAAGGCTTCGGCTTCATCACCCCGGACGACGGCGCCAAGGATGTGTTCGTCCACATCTCCGCGATCGAAAAGTCCGGCCTCCGCACGCTTCTCGACGGCCAGAAGGTTACCTTCGACGTCGAGCCGGACCGCATGGGCAAAGGCCCCAAGGCGGTTAATCTGCGCGCGGCTTAAGCTGACCAAACATCGTCTTTGAAAGGCGCGACGGGCCTCCGTTGCGCCTTTTTCTTTTTGAGACATGTATAGAGCAGGCAATTGCTTATTTCTTATGCTGATTTGAAACCCATCCTGGCCTCGACACTTACGCCGTCTTGAGGCCCCAAGGGTTTCGTCCGCTTTTTTGATCGAGGTGCCGTTGATCGGCACGACTATATTGACGCGGAAGTGCATCAAAGTTTCGCTTGCCCAACCCAAAAAAATAAAGGACAAATTTCTACTTCGAGTTCCAGCGGGCTCGTTGAACTATCGTTGGGTAAAAGGAGTTTCCCAATGCCGCAGACCGGCACTGTCAAATTCTTCAATCACGCCAAAGGCTTCGGCTTCATCACGCCGGACGATGGCGCCAAGGACGTCTTCGTGCATATCTCCGCAGTGCAGGCATCTGGATTGCCCGGATTGGAAGACGGACAAAAAGTGACCTTCGACACCGAACCTGACAAGCGCGGCAAGGGTCCGAAGGCGGTAAACCTGACAGTGGGCTGAGCCGGGCCGGCTCGCCTTTCGCGCCGTCGCCAGACGGCGATCCGAAGGAAACTCCGGGCGGGACGCGCACCGGATACATGTGTTCATGTTCAAAGACGGTCGTAGTCTTTTCAAGCACGGCAATCCCGCCAATTCGTGACGGTCGCGACTAGCCTTTGCCGACAGGCCTTGCTCTCGTCCCTTCAGCTATCCGCCGGCCCTGACATAGCAGGCACTCTTTTGTTCAGCTTGCGTTCAGATAGAAACGGATACTTTTGTCCTCAGTGATCGAACGCGTTGCGCGGTCGCGAAGGAGACAAAACCATGAACCGCTTTTTGAAGACCGCCGTTTTGGGAACCGCAGTCGCGGCGTCCACGCTGACTGCCCTGTCGGCTGCTTATGCCGGCGATGGCTGGCGCAGGCATTACCGCGACTACGACAGGCCGCGCTACGAATACCGGCACCGCAACAACAATGGCGATGCCCTGGCCGCGGGCGTGCTCGGTCTCGCCGCAGGCGCGTTGATCGTCGGCGCGCTCAACAACCAGCGTGCGCCCGATCCGGATTATTACGATCCTCCGCTGCGCCGTGCGCCAATCCAGCGCCCTGCTCCGGTTCGCAATTACTATCCGGTTGCTCCACAACCCGGCTATTCCGGCGGCTATGCAAGCTACCGGCCCTCGATCGAGCCCTGGACGCCGGAGTGGTACGCCTATTGCCAGGATCGCTATCGCAGCTTCCAGCCGCGCTCCGGCACCTTCACCGGCTATGACGGCCAGCAGCATTTCTGCGTCGCCAACTGACGCGGCCGGCCAAAGACATTCCTGCCTGACTGGCGGCGCCATTCCTCGGAGTGCGCCGCCTCTTTTTTCGATCAGACCAGAAACGGGTTGCCGCGCCGTTCGTCCCCGAAACGGCTGCCCGGCCCGTGGCCGCAGATGAAGCCGATATCGTCGCCAAGCGGCAAGAGTTTCTCCTTGATCGACCGGATCAGCGCCGCATGGTCGCCGCCGGGCAGATCGGTACGCCCGATCGAGCCGCGAAACAGCACATCGCCGACATGCGCGAACTTGGCCGCGCGATTGTAGAACACGACATGGCCGGGTGCGTGGCCGGGGCAGTGCAGAACCTCGAAGACATGGGAACCGAAGGACACCGTCTCGCCCTCGGCAAGCCAGCGGTCGGGCACGCAGTTCTGCACGGCACCTGGAAAGCCGAAGCGTTTGCCCTGTTCTTCGATATTGTCCAGCAGCGGCTTGTCCGCCTCATGTGGCCCGATGATATCGACCCCAAGTGCAGCCTTCAGTTCCATGGCGCCGCCGGCATGATCGATATGGCCATGCGTGATCCAGATCGCCTCGGCCTTGATCTTGTTTTCAGTCAGCGCCGCAAGGATCTGGTCGACGTCGCCGCCCGGATCGACCACCACGCCGACTTTGTCTTCGGTATCGAACAGGATCGTGCAGTTTTGCTGAAAGGCTGTGACGGGAATGACGCCGGCATTGAGTTGGCCCATAGGCTTGTTTCTCCTTGTATCTCGTCGAGGGAGATAGGCTGCTTCAGCACGAACGTCCACCCAAACGCCGCCCTTGAAGTCCGAGCCAGCGGCCGTTCCAAGCGTCGATGCACGCCGGACGCAACGAAAAGGGCGGCCGAAGCCGCCCTTGGGTAAGTGCTATTCCAAGCATTCCTACTCGGCAGCGATGGCGTGTTTCGGCTGAACCGCGTTGTTGTAGTCGAGCATCAGTGTCTTGGCGATTTCGCCGACCTCGAAACGGTACTGCCCGATTTCGGAGACCGGCGTGACTTCGGCCGCAGTACCCGTCAGGAAGCACTGCTCGAACCCTTCGAGTTCTTCCGGCTGGATCGCGCGCTCGATGACCTCCAGGCCGCGATCCTTCGCCAGACCGATGACCGTGCGGCGGGTGATGCCGTCGAGGAAGCAATCTGCCTTCGGCGTGTGGATCTTGCCGTCCTTGACGAAGAACACGTTTGCGCCGGTGGCTTCGGCCACCTGGCCGCGCCAGTCCAGCATCAGCGCATCGGCATAACCCTTGGCTTCCGCCGCATGCTTGGAGATGGTGCAGATCATGTAGAGACCGGCGGCCTTCGAACGCGACGGTGCGGTTTTCGGGTCCGGGCGGCGATATTCCGCCATGTCGAGGCGGATGCCCTTCAGCTTCTGCGCCGGATCGAAATAGCTCGGCCACTGCCAGATGGCGATCGCGCAATGGATCGTGTTGTGCTGAGCCGACACGCCCATCTGCTCACTGCCGCGCCATGCGATGGGACGGACATAGGCGTCGCGGAAGCCCTGCATCTTCAGCAACTCGCGGCAGGCGTCGTCAATCTGCGCCACGCTGTAGGGAATGGTGAAGCCCAGGATGCGCGCGGACTCGTGCAGGCGCTCGGTATGCTCGGTCAGCTTGAAGATTTCCCCGCCATAGGCGCGTTCGCCCTCGAACACTCCGCTTGCATAATGCAGGCCATGCGTGAGTACGTGAATCTTCGCATCCGCCCAGCGAACGAACTGGCCGTCCATCCATATATGACCATCGAGCTGATCAAAGGGAACCGATGACATTTTCGTAACCTCCCGCGGGTACCAGGCCCGCAAAGCATTTATCGTTGTTGAACCGTCGCCGGACCAAGGTCTGGTGAGGCGAAGCGTAGGCGGTCAGAAAAGATATGGCAAACTTATGATCTTGCGGAAAATACCGGGTGCCATGCCTTTTCGTTCGCAATCCGCCGAAAAGCTTGGCAGAAATTACGAGATCAGCTAATTTATGTCAACACTGCTGACATAAATTCCATCAGACTTGGAAAACGCATGAAAGAACGCAAGGGCGCCTCAGATGAGCCCATCCGTATGCCAATAACGATCGAGGAGGGTATCGACTTCTCGATTATCGAGCTGATGTTCTTCGCCTATCGCGATTTTACCTCCGACCCCGACGAGATTCTGGCCGACTACGGCTTCGGGCGGGCGCACCATCGGGTCGTGCACTTCGTCAACCGCTTGCCGGGGCTGACGGTTGCCGAACTTCTGGAGGTCCTGCAGATCACCAAGCAGAGCCTGGCGCGGGTTCTCAAGCAGCTGATCGACACCGGCCATATCGTTCAGGTCCAGGGGCTTCGCGACCGAAGGCAGCGGGAATTGTACCCCACCGCCAAAGGGCGTAACTTTCTCCTCATGCTGGCGCGGCCACAGTCGCGCCGCATCCATGCGGCATTGGAAGGCGAGAGCGCGGCCGGACGGCTGTCGATCGAGCGGTTCCTGAAGGGCATGGTCAATCCCGAACTGAGGGCGCAGATCGACCACCTGCCCGGAAACATGTCAGGGAAAGACGATGGAAAACAATGAAGCTTCCGGCCAGACGGCTCCCCTCAGCGACGACGCGCCGCATCTTCTGGTCGTCGACGACGACACCCGGATTCGCAACCTGCTCAAGCAATATCTGACCGAGAACGGCTTTCGCGTAACGGTGGCGGGCAATGCCTCCGAGGCGCGTAAAAAGCTTGCCGGCCTCGACTTCGACCTGCTCATCGTCGACGTAATGATGCCGGGCGAAAGCGGCGTGGATCTGACCAAATCCCTGCGCGAGCAGAAGACCGTACCCATCCTGATGCTGACGGCGCTGTCGGAAACCGACAGCCGCATCACCGGCTTGGAGGCCGGCGCCGACGACTATTTGCCAAAACCTTTCGACCCCCGTGAACTGATCCTGCGCATCAACAACATCCTGCGTCGCGGCGGCCCGGCCACAACCCCAAAGGTCGAGCAACTGGTGTTCGGTCCCTATACGTTCCAGATCGCGCGGCGCGAGCTCAAGCGGGGCGGCGATGCGTTGAAACTGACGGAGCGCGAGCAGGAGATTCTGGCCATCTTCGCGGCTCGGGCCGGCGAGACCATCCCGCGTCACGAACTTGTGACCGGCGACACCGATGTCGGCGAACGCACAATCGACGTTCAGATCAACAGGTTGCGGCGAAAAATCGAGCGTGACCCTGCCAATCCGGTATGGCTTCAGACCGTGCGCGGTATTGGGTATCGGCTCAGCGTGGAATAGACTTGTGCCGGGCGGCTGACCGGCTTGTCGCGGAAGCGAGGGCGGAAGCTGCCCGACGAAGCGGCAGACGTCATGTCGCCGTCCGGTGATAGAGGCGCATGGCAAGCACGGAATTGGACAGGACGGCCGGCAGCGGCGGTGTGTGGGCGCGGTTCCTTCGCGCCACCGTCGGCATACGCCGGGTTTGGCGCCGGTTCTGGCGCCTCGTCTCCCTTTATATGCCCAAGCGGCTCTATGCCCGCTCGCTCATCATCATCATCACGCCGATGATTCTGCTGCAGTCGGTGGTGGCCTTCGTCTTCATGGAGCGCCACTGGCAAACGGTCACCCAGCGCCTGTCGCAAGCCGTCACGCGCGACATTGCCGCCATCATCGATCTGGTCGAAACCTCACCGCAGGATTCCGACTACGCCAACATCATCCGCATTGCCCAGGAGCGCATGCAGATGAAGGTCGACATCCTGCCGCCAGACCCCCTGCCCGCCCCGGGACCGAAGCCATTCTTCTCGATCCTCGACCAAACCATGTCGAGCGAGATCAACCGGCAGATCAACCGACCGTTCTGGATCGATACGGTGGGCAATTCGAACATCATCGAGGTGCGCATCCAGCTGGAGAACAAGGTGCTGCGCGTCTTCATCCGCCGCAGCCAGGCCTACGCGTCCAACACCCATATCTTCATCGTCTGGATGGTCGGCACGTCGCTGGTGCTGCTGATGATCGCCATTCCGTTTCTGCGCAACCAGATCAGGCCGATCCTGAAGCTTGCCGAGGCCGCCGAGAGCTTTGGCAAGGGCAGGCCGATGCCGGCCGATTTCCGTCCGCGCGGTGCGGAGGAAGTGCGGCGCGCCGGCTTCGCCTTCATCCAGATGCGCGAACGCATCGAGCGCCAGATCGAGCAGCGCACCGCCATGCTGACGGGCGTCAGCCACGATCTGCGCACCATTCTCACCCGCTTCAAACTGCAACTGGCGCTGAGCCGCAGCAAGGCCGACACCGAGGCGATGAACCAGGACATCGACGACATGCAGTCGATGCTGGAAGGCTATCTGGCGTTCGCGCGCGGCGAAGCGTCGGAGGATCCCGGCCGCTTCGACCTTGCCGCCTATCTCGACAAGATCAGCGACGAAGCCAAGCTGCGCAAGCGCAAGATCACCACCAAGCTGACCGGCGACCCGAGCATCCATGTCCGGCCCAATGCCTTCGACCGGCTGCTGGCAAACATCGTCGGCAATGCGTTTCGCTATGCCAAGAAAGTCGATGTCACCGCCGTCCACAACAAGGGCACTCTGACCGTGACCGTCGACGATGACGGCCCCGGCATTCCTCCCGAGCGCCGTGAGGACGTGTTCAAGCCGTTCTACCGCCTGGACGAAGCACGCAATCTCGATTCCACCGGCACAGGGCTTGGCCTGTCCATCGCCCGCGATATCGCGCGCAGCCATGGCGGCGACATCACGCTGGAAGACAGCCCGCTGGGCGGCCTGCGCGCCGTGATCCGAGTTCCCGCCTGAAGGAAGGGCTACAGGCCGTGTATGGCCTTGATCTCGTCGGCAACGAGCCGTTGCAGCGTCCAGAGATTGCGGTCGTGGATGCCGAATTCCTCGAGATGGGCGACGGTGTTGAACAGATATTCCGCGCATGAGCCGGCATGGCCGCGGGCGCGCGCCAAAATCCAGGCCACTTCATCCAGGGGCAGCCGGTTGGCTACCCGCTCGCCGCTCGGCCCCGCCCAGAAGACCATGACCCGCATCTTGCCCGCGGCGGTCTCCACCGGAATCCAGCGCACCATATGCAGATTTTCATGCACGCGCAGTTCGCGGAAAAACATCCGCCGTATCTGGGTGACACGATCCTCTTGGCGGATTCTGTATATGACGCCGTCGCAACGCCCGCCGCGTTCCAGCGCCATCATCAGGCCGGGCTGCTTCGGTGTGCCGCGCCAGGCCTCCATCTTCAGACAGAAGGACCGGTGCCAGCCATAGGCGGCGGCGCGCATATGGTCGACGGCGTCGAAATCCGGTTTCCAGATCAGCGAGCCATAAGCGAAGACCCACAGCGGATCGTCGCCGCACTCCGCGTCGTAGCGCGCAGCCAGCGCGTCCAGCTCTTCATCGCTCAGCAAAGTCCAGTAATCTGGGAAGGGCAGTTCGGGCTCCGGCCGCACGGTCAGCGCCACCAGTTCGGAGGTGAGCGAGAGGGTTCTTGCGCGTGGCGCCGTTCTTCCGGTCGTCGCTACGCGGGAGGCATCAGTGACGGCCATCCCGGACTCCGGGGCGAAATCGGCTTCTCGTTTCAGCATGGCCTTAGCAGACAGGGCATGAGCGCTCGCGTCAAGGCGCCGATTGATGACGGAGTGTAAACTTGAGCGTTTCCTGTTTAGATTGAAGCAGTTCTGTCTCAATCTAAACAGGAAACGCTCTAGAACAGCCGTCCGCCGTCGGGCACCTTGCGATCGACCGCGCCCAGCACCACGGCGCCCTCTTCGTCGGGGAATCCGAGCGTCAGCACCTCCGACATGAAGGGGCCGATCTGGCGCGGCGGGAAATTCACCACGGCAAAGACCTGTTTGCCGATCAATTCTGCGGGCTCATAGTATTTGGTGATCTGCGCCGAGGATTTCTTCACGCCGATCAAGGGACCGAAATCGATCTTCAACTTGATCGCCGGCTTGCGCGCTTGCGGAAACGGCTCGGCTTCTACAATCGTGCCGGCGCGGATGTCGACCTTGTCGAACTCCGCGAATGTGATTTCGGGCTTGCGTTCGGTGCTTGCGCTCATCGAAAAATCTCAGGCGTTGCCCTGGGTTTCGAACAGCACGCTTGCCAATGCTTCCTTGGCCGAAGTTCCCGACCAAACGACGAACTGGAACGCCTGGAAATAGCATTCGCAGGCTTCGAGCGCTGACGACAGCAGGATTTCGACCTGCTGGCTGGTCGGCTCGACGCCGCCGGCAAGCAACAAGGACTGGCGGAACATGATCGCGCCTTCCTGTTCCCAGAGATCGAAATGCCCGAACAGCATCTGCTCGTTGATCAGCGAAAGAAGGCGCATGATCTCAAGCGCGCGGGTCTCGGGAACCTTGATGTCGAAGGCGCAGGCCAGATGCAGCGCCTCAAAGTCCTCCATCCAGGAAAAGGAGACGTGATAGTCGGTCCAGCTTCCGGCTACCGAAATCGCGATCTCGTCGTCCCCGGCCCGCTCGAACGACCAGTCATTGTTGTTGGCGACCTGCTCGATGACGTCCACCGGGTGGATTTCACGGGAGAACTCGAGTTCCAGAAGTTCCATGAATGCGTCCTGACAGTTCCGGGCATCGCCGCAGACAAGCTGCGATCAGACAAATCTTTGCTGGTCCCGAACGACAATCATGGGCGCAACAAGTCTTGCGCCGGCCCCCGCCGTCCATCGCCTGATCCGCTTCGAATCATGCAACAAATTCAGTCTATTGATACGGAGAGTCGTGAACAGCCCAATTTTTCGCGATGCCCATATAGGATGTGGACAGCGCCTGTGGCCGAGATTCACCAATCGCTGTTAAGCGATTCAGCATAAAGCGCTTTTTGCGTGCCGCGCTTTGTGGACAAGTCCAAAGATTATTTTGTCGAGCGCGGCTTGCGCGGTGCCGTAGCGGCAGCTTCGCCGAAAGACGAGCCCTGCATCTCGGCGAATTTCGCCTCCAACGCTTCGAGGCGCGCCGTCAGAACTTTGTTTTCCGCACGCGCCTTCACCGCCATTTCGCGGGCGGCTTCGAATTCCTCGCGCTGCACGACATCCATCGTGTTGAGGATGCGTTCGCCCTGGGCGCGGAAGGCAGTTTCCATCTCGCGGCGCACACCCTGCGCGGCACCTGCGGCGTCGGTCAGAAGCTTGGCGAACTCGTCGAGAATACGATTGGAACCGGTCGACATGGCAAAACCCTCGCATAACTCCCTTCGACGTAGGGCGACGCAGTGCGGAATGCAAGCTTGCGCGATCTCGCAGCATGACAAATAGTTGCGGATTGCCAGAGGCAATAATAGTTATTGTCTTTCAGAGCAGCAAAGGAGATGACCGCATGGCACTGAGCGCGAATCTCGGCGGCTATCTGGAAGACGTCGTCAACCAACTCGTCCGGACAGGACGCTACAATTCAAAAAGCGAGGTGCTTCGCGAAGGTGTCAGGCTGGTTGAGGAACGCGAAAAGCGCCTGGCTCTCGATGCCGCTCTCGCGGAAGGACTTTCGGACGCAGCGGCTGGCAGAGCGAAGCCTGCAGAAGACGTATTTGATCGCCTGAAAGCGAAATATGAGGCCATGGCTTCCCACGGAAGCTAGCTCCATGAACGTCCGCTTGCGATGGCGGCGGAGCAAGACCTAGAACGCATCGGCGATCATATCGCAAGCTCAAGCCCAGAAAGAGCAATTCCCTTTGTCGGCGAATTGCGACATGGGTGTGTGTCACTCGCCGAACTCCCACTGGGTTATCCTCTGTTGCCAGGTCACGAACAAAGCGGCGTTCGGCAACGCGTTCATGGAAATTACCTGAACTTCTTTCAGGTGACTGAGAACTCGATAAACGTTTTGAAAGTGCTTCACGGCGCGATGGACTACGATCCGCTCTTGCCTTGACCCCGCCCAAAGCCTGGATCATGGTCCCGCATCCCGCGTCTGGAGAGACACTTTGTCCGAATATATGCTGCTGCCTCTGGCCGCCCTGCCCTTCCCCAACATCGACCCGGTCATCGTCAGCATCGGGCCGCTTGCCATCCACTGGTACGGACTCGCCTATATCGCCGGCATCATTTTTGCCTGGCAATATGCCAAGCGGCTCGTTGCCAATCCGCGCCTCTGGCCCGCCGGCCACAAGCCGATGCAGGCCGAAGACCTCGACGACTTCCTTGTCTGGGCCGCCATAGGTGTGGTTCTGGGCGGTCGCGTCGGCTACATTCTGTTTTATGATTTCCAGCGCTATATCGCCAATCCGCTCGACATCTTCGCCGTCTGGCAGGGCGGCATGTCTTTCCATGGCGGCCTGCTCGGCACCTTCCTGGCCATGGTGTTGTTTGCCCGGAAGCGCGGCATCAACCCATGGTCGCTGATCGATGTCGTCGCCGCCGGAGTGCCGGTCGGCCTCGGGCTGGGACGCCTGACCAACTTCATCAACTCCGAGCTCTGGGGCCGGCCGACGGATGTGCCATGGGCCTTTGTCTTCCCCAATGGCGGGCCGCTGGCCCGGCACCCCAGCCAGCTCTATGAGGCGCTTCTGGAGGGCCTCGTCCTGTTCTTCATCCTGCGGTTCCTGACCCATTCGCGGCTCAAGCTGAAGACGCCGCGCTTTGTCGGCGGCGCCTTCGTCGCCGGCTATGGCGCCTCGCGCATTTTCGTCGAGTTCTTCCGTGAGCCCGACCCGCAGCTCGGCTACCTGCTGGGCGGCTGGCTCACCATGGGCATGGTGTTGTCGCTCCCGATCTTCATCCTCGGCGTCGCATGGATGCTGACCGCCAAACCGGCGCCGCGGCCAGACATCGCGGCTGTGACGAAATGAATGCGCTGGCCCAGCGCATCGCCACGCTGATCGAGACATCGGGCGCGATCAGCGTGGCCGAATATATGGCGATGTGCCTGTTCGATCCGACCGACGGTTACTACACGACACGCGAACCGTTCGGCGTGAAGGGCGACTTCACCACCGCGCCCGAAGTCAGCCAGATGTTCGGCGAACTGGTCGCCGTCTGGCTGTTTGCCGCATGGCGTGCATCAGGCAGCCCACTGCCCTGCACCTTCGCCGAAATCGGCCCCGGACGGGGCACGCTGATGAAGGATATCATGCGCAGCCTTGCGCGGCTCGACAAGCGCATCGTTGACGAGGCGTCCTTCGCTTTGGTCGAAGCGAGCCCGCGCCTGACGCGGATTCAGGTCGAGACCCTCGCCGATGCGCCCGCCGTCGTCTCCTGGCACGAAACGGTGGAGACGCTGCCGCCTCTGCCGCTGTTCATCGTCGGCAACGAACTGTTCGACGCCATTCCGATCCGCCAGTTCGTGAAGATGCCGGAAGGCTGGCGCGAGCGTCTGGTCGCATTGGACGACGATCGGAAGCTGCGCTTCGTCGCCGGGCTGAACTCGCTCGATTCGAGCCTGTTGCCGCCCGACGCCGCGGCAGCGCCCGAAGGGGCCATTGTCGAGCTTGCCCCTGCCCGCGGCGCCACAATGGCGTCCATCGCCGCCCCCATCGCCCAGCGTGGCGGCGCCGGGCTCTTCTTCGACTATGGCTATCTGGAACCGGGCATTGGCGATACGCTGCAGGCTATGCGCCGGCATGCCTATGCCGATGTGCTGGCCGAGCCAGGCGAGGCAGACCTGACCGCGCATGTCGATTTCGAGGGCATCGCAGCGAGCGCGCAAAGCCACGGTCTTGTAGCCCACACCGCCACGCAAGGCGATTTCCTGCTCGGCATGGGCCTGCTCGAACGAGCCGGCGCGCTCGGCGCGGGTTTTGACGAGGCCGGCCGCGAGCGCCTCCGTTCCGAGGTCGAACGGCTTGCCGGCGAGGACCAGATGGGACGGCTTTTCAAGGTCCTTGCTATCGTCCCGCGGGATGTCGCGGTGCCGGGCTTTTCCTCCTGAGTTGACAGTCAGGCCTGCGCTGCCCCACTCTCCGCAGCGCTGCGGCGGACACTATCAAGCCGCTCGCGAGGTCTTGACGCGGCGGCGTCCAGAAACGACAAGGCGGCAATGCTGAACGATTCGAAACCGGATCCGGTCCGCTCGGACCTGCTCTCCAAGGCCGGCGAAAACGGCATAAGGCACGGCTATTTCACCCGTCGCGGCGGCGTTTCGCAAGGTATTTACGCCAGCCTTAACACCGGCGTCGGCTCCGACGATGACCCCGCATCGGTTGCGGAAAACAGGCGGCGCGTCGCCGAATGGATGGGCGTTGCGCCCGACCGGCTTTTGACGGCATATCAGGTTCATTCGCCCGACGCGCTGGTCGTAACCGAACCGTTTTCCGGCCCGCGGCCCAAGGTCGATGCTCTGGTCACGAATGTGCCGGGTCTTGCGCTGGGCGCCTCCAGCGCGGATTGCGGCCCGGTGCTTTTCGCGGACAGTACGGCAGGGGTGATCGGCGCGGCGCATGCCGGCTGGAAAGGTGCCTTCACCGGCGTGCTGGAGAACACCGTAGCAGCCATGGAAACGCTGGGCGCCCGGCGCGATAACATCGTCGCGGTGCTCGGCCCATCGATCAGCGCCGCCAACTACGAGGTAGGCCCGGAATTCGTCGAGCGATTCGTCGCCGACGACACCGAAAACGAGCGCTACTTCGTCCCCTCCCTGCAGGTCGGCCACGCGCTGTTCGATCTCAATGGCTACACCGTCGACCGCCTGCGCAAGGCCGGCGTTCAGGCGGATATGCTTGGGCTCTGCACCTATGCGGAAGAGGCGCTGTTTTACAGCTACCGCCGCACCACCCACCACAAGGAAGCGGATTACGGCCGACAGGTCTCCGCCATCGTCCTCGAAAGGTAATTTCATGGCGCTGCATTTCGAACGAACCGAATTCGACGCCCGTCGCGACCGTCTCCTCATCGAGATGGCCGAAAAGAAGCTCGACGCGGTTCTCCTCTTCGCCCAGGAAAGCATGTACTGGCTGACCGGCTACGACACCTTCGGCTTCTGCTTCTTCCAGTGCCTGGTGGTACAGGCCGATGGCTCGATGATCCTGTTGACCCGCTCGGCCGACCTGCGCCAGGCGCGCCATACCTCGACCATCCAAAATATCGTGCTGTGGACCGACCGCGAGGGCGCCAACCCCGCGGTCGACCTGCGCGACCTGCTCAACGACCTCGACCTGTTGGGCTCGCGCATCGGCGTCGAATACGACACCCACGGCCTGACCGCCCTAAACGGCCGGCGCCTCGATGAGCAATTGCAGACCTTCGCGCAGATCTCCGACGCCTCCGGGCTGGTCTCGCGCCTGCGTCTGTTCAAGAGCCCCGAGGAGATCAAGAAGGTCGAAAAGGCAGCTAACCTTGCCGACGATGCGCTCGACGCCGCCCTTCCGTTGATCAAGCAGGGCGGCGACGAAGGCCAGATCCTGGCGGCCATGCAGGGCGCGATCTTTGCCGGCGGTGGCGACTACCCCGCCAACGAGTTCATCATCGGTTCCGGCACGGATGCCTTGCTCTGCCGCTACAAGGCGGGCCGACGCAAGCTCAGCAAGAACGACCAGCTGACGCTCGAATGGGCCGGTGTCTATCATCACTACCATGCGGCCATGATGCGCACGGTGCTCGTCGGCAAGGTGTCGAGGCGTCATCAGGAGCTCTACGACGCCGCACTCGCCGCCCTGCTTGCTGTGGAAAAGGTGATGACGCCGGGCAACACCTTCGGCGACGTTTTCGACGCCCACGCGAGGTCGATGGAATCGCATGGTCTGACCAAGCACCGGCTCAATGCCTGCGGCTATTCGCTGGGCGCGCGCTTCACCCCGTCCTGGATGGACATGCCGATGTTCTACCAGGGCAACCCCGAGCCGATCGCACCGAACATGACGCTGTTCGCGCATATGATCATCATGGATTCGGAGACCGAGACCGCCATGACGCTCGGACACACCTATCTGACCACCGAGTCCGCGCCCAGGGCGCTGTCGCGCCACGGTCTCGACCTGATCCTGCGGTGACCCCATAATGATGCGCCGGCGCAACACGAATGACGGTGTTTATTGGGGTTGAGGTCCGACTCCGCTTGCAATAGCAGCGGGGGACGCTAAAAGCCCGGACAACATCCCTTCGGCAGGACAGATGCATGAAACTCTTCGCGGGCAATTCCAACAGGGTGCTGGCCGAAGCGGTCGCCCGATATCTCAACATTCCGATTGGTAAGGCGACGGTCCGCCGCTTTGCCGATCAGGAGATTTTTGTCGAGATTCAGGAAAATGTCCGTGGCGAGGATGTTTTCATTCTCCAGTCGACATCGTTTCCGACCAACGATCATCTGATGGAACTGATGATCATGATCGACGCCTTCATGCGCTCGTCGGCACGGCGCATCACGGCGGTGATTCCCTATTTCGGGTACGCCCGGCAAGATCGCCGTGCCTCGGGCCGCACGCCCATCTCGGCAAAGCTCGTCGCCAACATGATCACCCGGGCCGGCGTCAACCGCGTCCTGACGCTCGACCTGCATGCCGGGCAGATCCAAGGCTTCTTCGATATCCCGACCGACAACCTGTTTTCGGTGCCCGTCATGGCCCGCGACGTGAAGGCAAAATACAAGCAGCTCAGCAACATCATGGTCGTGTCGCCCGATGTCGGCGGCGTGGTCCGCGCCCGCGCCTTGGCCAAGCGCGTCGACGCCCAGCTTGCCATTGTCGACAAGCGCCGCGAGCGTCCCGGTGAATCCGAAGTGATGAACGTCATCGGCGATGTCACCGGCAAGGACTGCCTGCTGTTCGACGATATCGTCGATTCCGGCGGCACGCTCTGCAACGCAGGCGATGCCCTTCTCGAAAAAGGCGCCAGCAGCGTCACCGCCTACATCACCCATGGCGTGCTGTCGGGCGGCGCGGTCGCCCGCATCAGCGGCTCCAAGCTGCAGGAACTGGTCATCACCGATTCCATCCAGCCGACCCAGGCGGTGCTCGACGCTCCCAATATCCGCGTCGTATCCATCGCCGACCTGATCGGCGAGGCGATTTCCCGTACGGCGAGCGAAGAGTCTGTATCCAGCCTGTTCGACTGAATCGGGCAAAAAGCAAAAGCCGACGGAAGTTCCGGCCGAAACTTGCGCTTTTTAACCCCTTCCGTTATAGAGCCGCCATCCGCGTAGACACCCTTGGAGGCAACGCGGTCGAGGGCCGCGAATTCGCGGCTTTCTACATTTTCGGCGGTCGCTCAGGTGACCGGCGAAAGTGCTCCAGTATATCGCGAAAGGAATTGCCATGAGCAATGAAACTTACGAGCTCAAGGCCGAAGCGCGCGAACGGGTCGGTAAGGGGTCCGCCCGAGAGATTCGCCGCAACGGTAAAGTGCCTGCAGTCATCTACGGCGACAAGCAGCCTCCCCTGGCTATCACGCTGTCCTACAAGGATGTCTTCTACAAGATCCACGGCGGCGGCTTCATGACCACTGTCGCAACGATCGACCTGGACGGCAAAAAGATCCAGGTTCTCCCCAAGGACTACCAGCTGGATCCGGTCCGCGACTTCCCCATGCATGTCGACTTCCTGCGCGTCGGCAAGAACACCGAAGTCAACGTCCAGGTTCCGGTTCACTTCATCAACGAAGAGAAGTCGCCCGGCATCAAGCGCGGCGGTGTTCTGAACATCGTTCGTCACGAGATCGAAATGCACTGCGCGGCCAACTCCATCCCCGAGGCGATCACCGTCGACCTCACCGGCCTGGAAATCGGCGACTCCATCCACATCTCGGCCATCGAGCTCCCCAAGGGCGCGACCCCGGTCATCAGCGACCGCGATTTCACCATCGCGACGGTTGCAGCCCCGGCGGCTCTGAAGTCTGAAGAAGACAGCGCAGAGGCCGAGACCACCGAAGAGGCGGAAAAAACCGAGGAATAATCGGTTTTCCCGGAGGGCCGGAACATGCTGCTCATCGCAGGTCTTGGCAATCCGGGTGCACAATATGCGAACAATCGGCACAATGTCGGTTTCATGGCGGCGGACGCGATTGCCCGCCGCCATTCCTTTTCGCCCTGGTCGAAGAGATTCCGGGCGGAGATCGCCGAAGGCAGACTCGGCGGCGAGAAGGTCATCCTGATCAAGCCGCAGACCTTCATGAACCTGTCCGGCCAGTCGGTCGGCGAAGCCATGCGCTTCTACAAGCTCGACACATCCGCCATCACAGTCCTGTATGACGAACTCGATCTCGCTCCCGGCAAGGTGCGGATCAAGGTGGGCGGCGGCTCTGGCGGCCATAACGGCATCAAGTCGCTCGACGCCCATTGCGGCCAGAATTACAAGCGCGTCCGCATCGGCATCGGCCATCCCGGCGTCAAGGCGCTGGTTCACAACTACGTTCTCGGCGACTTCTCGAAAGCCGACCGCGAGTGGCTCGAGCCGCTGCTCGAGGCGTTCGGAGACAATGCCGATTATCTCGCCAAAGGCGATGACAGCGGCTTCATGAACAAGCTCGCTTTGGCATTGCCAGGATCGGAAAAGGCCAAAGCCGAGCCAGCAAAGCCTGCCGCGAAAGCCCAGAGCCATATCCGCCAGGCTCGCCCGCAACAGCCGGCCATAAAGGCTCCTGACACAGGTCCGATGGCCGCCATGCTAAGAAAGCTCCTTGGCAACAAGGAGTGATTCAACAGCTGAAAAACAGGGCGACCCATGCGCAACACAAGGTGAGGCGCTGATTCGTTGAAGCTGGCGCAGTGCGATGCTACTTTCAGGTCAGAAGGTTTTCCGAAGGTGAGGAAATGAGAAACCTGACGATTTCAATTGCTGACGATCTGATGCAAGAAACAGAGCGTAAGGCTGCCGAAACCGGTAGAACGGCTTCCCAGTATGTTGCCGATTTGCTCAAAAGCAATCTGGCGAATGCCGAGCAAATTGCGAATTCTGAGACGAAACGCCGGCTGGAAGCATTGCAGCGTATTTTCGACGGACCGATGTGGGATGTAACTGAAAACGGACGCATGCCAACCGCCGAAGAACGAAATGCCCGGCGATAAGATATTCATCGACAGCAATACCTTTCTGTATTCGATTCAGATTGGCCTTGCCGAAAAACGCGAAAAGGCGAGGCGTTGGTTGGTCATCCTGACCGAAACCAATCTTGGCGTCACAAATTTGCAGGTCTTGAACGAAATCACCAACGTTCTGTTCAAGAAGCCGGGCCGCTTTGATGTTCTCAGCGTCTTTAGGCAGGTCGACACATTTTCGGATTTCGGCACTGCGCCATTGGCCGTTCATGACGTTCTTCGCGCCAGGAACGTCCGAGAGCGCTACGCCTACTCCTGGTGGGACTGCCTGCTCATCGCATCCGCGCTCGAATTGGGCTGCAAACACTTCCTTTCCGAGGATTTGCAGGACGGCCAGGTCATCGAAGGCTTGACGATCGTTGATCCTTTCGCCCATAGCCCTGAGCAAATTCTCCGTTTCCGGTAAGGTTATCATCATGGGTTTCAAATGCGGCATCGTCGGCTTGCCCAACGTCGGCAAGTCCACGCTATTCAACGCGCTGACGCGCACAGCCGCCGCGCAGGCCGCAAACTATCCGTTCTGCACCATCGAACCGAACACCGGCGAGGTTGCTGTTCCCGATCCTCGCCTGCAGAAGCTCGCGACCACCGCCAAGTCCAAGGAGATCGTCCCGACCCGCATCTCCTTCGTCGACATCGCCGGCCTGGTGCGCGGCGCCTCCAAGGGCGAAGGGCTGGGCAACCAGTTCCTCGCCAATATCCGCGAGGTCGATGCCATCGTGCATGTGCTGCGCTGCTTCGAGGATGACGACATCACCCATGTCGAAGGCCGCATCGACCCCGTCGCCGACGCCGAGACCGTCGAAACCGAGCTGATGCTTGCCGACCTGGACAGCCTCGAGCGCCGTATCGTGCAGTTCCGCAAGCGCGCCGCGAGCAAGGACAAGGAAGCCACCACCATCCTGCCGATCATGGAGCAGGCGCTGACGCTGCTGCAGGACGGCAAGCCGGTCCGGCTGCTGCTCAACGGCATTGCGGCGGAGGATCTGGCGATCCTGCAGGGTTTGAACCTGCTCACCTCCCATCCCGTGCTCTATGTCTGCAACGTCTCCGAAGCCGAAGCTGCGACCGGCAACGAGCACACGGCTGCCGTCGAAAAAATGGCCACAGCCCAGGGCGCGAAGACCGTCGTCATCTCGGCCGCCATCGAGGCGGAAGTCGCCCAGCTTCCCGACGAGGAGGCCAAGGAATTCCTGGCCGATCTTGGGCTGGAGGAACCTGGTCTCGACAAGCTGATCCGCGCGGGATACGAACTCCTGCACCTCATCACCTATTTCACCGTCGGCCCCAAGGAAACGCGCGCCTGGACCGTCCACAAGGGCGCCAAGGCGCCGCAGGCTGCCGGCGTCATCCACACCGACTTCGAGCGCGGCTTCATCCGTGCCCAGACCATCGCCTACACCGACTTCATCGCGCTGGGCGGCGAAGTCCCCGCCAAGGAAGCCGGCAAGGCGCGCGACGAAGGCAAGGAATATGTCGTGCAGGACGGCGACGTCATGCTGTTCAAGTTCAACACCTGATCGCCGGCTAAGCGTTCCGATCAAAGGGTCCAAGAGCGCGGCACTGTCGCGCTTGACTGCCCTTGCAGGCGGGTCTAAGGGCCCTCTGCACCTGACCCGAACGGGCACAAGCCCGCGCGGTCCCGCGCACTCCGGACCGGTGCGTCTAACGACGCATCTTCATGGCACCGAGCAAGGGAGACCCGACGATGATCAAGGCATTCGTCGTGGAAAGCGGCCGTCTGCGTCTCGTGGACGATCTCGATGCCCACAAGGCTGATATCGCCTGGGCAGACCTCCACGAGCCCACCAGGGAAGAAGTCGCCACTATCCAGAACTGGCTTGGCATAGAACTGCCGAGCCGCGATGAGATGGAGGAGATCGAGATATCGAGCCGCCTTTATGTCGAGGACGGCGCTTATTTCATGACGGCGACCGTACCCGCCAAGACCGAGGTGGATGAAGACCCGATCATGGCGCCGGTGACCTTCGTGCTGGTGGGCAGCAGGCTGGTCACCATGCGTTATCACGATCCTCGCGCCTTTCGCATCTACCCCCAGCGCGCTGAGAAGGCCGATACCGGCTGCACGACGGGCGACACGATTTTGATCGGCCTGCTCGAAGCGCTTGTCGACCGCATCGCCGATATTCTCGAACGCGCCGCTCGTGACATCGAGGCGCTTTCACGCGAGATTTTCCGCACCCGCGACGGCAAGACGCGCGGCGGCCAGGACTTCCAGTCGCTGCTGACCCAGATCGGCCGCAAGGAGGATCTGGCGTCGAACATCCGCGACAGCCTGACATCGCTGCAGCGGCTGTCCGGTTTCTTCGCCCATGCGGCGACCACGGCCAAGATGAACAAGGATGTCCGCGCCCGGATCAAGACGCTATCGCGCGACGTCCTGTCCATTGCCGACCACACGACGTTCCTGTCGCAGAAGGTCAACTTCCTGCTCGACGCGACGCTGGGCATGATCAACATCGAGCAGAATGCGATCATCAAGATCTTCTCGGTCGCCGCCGTGATCTTCCTGCCGCCAACGCTCGTCGCCTCGATTTACGGCATGAATTTCGACGTCATGCCCGAACTCAACTGGGAGTATGGATATCCGTTCGGCATCGGCCTGATGATCGTTTCGGCGATCCTGCCCTATCTCTACTTCCGGCGGCGTGGCTGGCTATAGGACTGCATGATGAGCGACATAAAATGGGCATATGAGGATTTCGAGGAGGGCGGCGTCATCCCCCTCGGAGAAAAGATCGTCACCGCTGAGGAGATCGTCGAATTCGCCAGCGAGTTCGACGCCCAGCCCATGCATCTCGATGAGGAGGCCGGCAAGGCAAGCCTGCTCGGCGGGCTCGGCGCTTCCGGCTGGCACAACTGCGCCATGTATATGCGCCTGTTCTGCGATGGCATCCTGCTCGATTCGACCTCGCAAGGTGCTCCCGGCATCGACTTCGTCAATTGGAGACGTCCGGTGCTCGCAGGCGACCGGCTGACCGCGACGAGCCAGGTTTTGAGCAAGCGCGAATCGAAATCCCGTCCGGGGCTCGGCCTCGTCACCTTCCGCTCAGAGATGGCCAACCAGAAGGGCGAAATCGTCTTCGAGCTTCAGAACACCTGCATGTTCCTGTCTCGCGGAGGTCAGGCATGACGCTCGACGATTTCCTGGAAGTTGGCGTGACGGTCACGCTCGGCAGCCACCGTTTCGACGCCGAAAGCATCAAGGCCTTCGCACGGAAATACGATCCGCAACCCTTCCACATCGATGAGGAACTTGCGAAAAACAGCGTTTTCGGCAGCTTGTGCGCGTCGGGCTGGCACACCGCTGCGACCTGGATGAAATACAACCTGACAAATCGCGGGCCCGCCTGGACAGGCCAAGGCCCGGCACCGGAGTTCGGCCCCTCTCCCGGTTTCAAGAATCTCAAATGGCCCAAGCCCGTCTATGCAGGCGAGACCGTCACCTTCACCCGGCTGGTGATCGATCATCGCGCACTCGCGTCCCGCCCCGGCTGGCGACTGCTCAACACCCTCAATGGGGGCTACGACAGCACTGGAGACACGGTCCTGCAGTTCGACAGCCCCGTGCTCATCAAGGTCGCCTGATGGCGCTCAGTGCCCCTCGAAGGCGACAAGCGTCCTGACTTCGACGCCGAGCGTTTCCAGCTTGGCGCGACCGCCGAGATCCGGCAGGTCGATGACGAAACAGGCCGCGGCGATATCCGCCCCCATCTGCTTCAACAGCTTCACGGCGCCCTCGGCCGTGCCCCCTGTGGCGATCAGGTCGTCCACCAGCAACACCCGCTCGCCGGGCGCGATCGCATCCTTGTGCATCTCCATTTCGTCGACGCCATATTCGAGGCTGTAGGCCACGCGCACCGTCTCATGCGGCAGCTTGCCCTTCTTGCGGATCGGCACGAAGCCGGCAGAGAGCTGATGTGCAATTGCCCCGCCGAGAATGAAACCCCTCGCCTCGATACCGGCGATTTTGTCGATCTTGGTGCCGGCGAACGGATGCACGAGTTCGTCCACCGCGCGGCGGAAGGCGCGCGCATCGCCCAGAAGCGTGGTGATGTCGCGAAACAGGATACCCGGCTTGGGATAATCCGGAATGGTCCTGATCGACGCCAGGAGCGTCTTTTCGAGCGATGAATTCATAAAAGCGGCTCCGTTACCCCGTCCGTTCTTGCGCCTTGCAGCGCAAAAGAAAAGGGCGCCCGCAGGCGCCCTCGATCACGATAGGCGATGGATTCAGTGAGCGTTCGCCCAGACCTTGCGCTTGGTCAGGTAGACCAGACCGGAGAACAGGATCAGGAAGATCATCACGCCGAAACCGGTCTGCTTGCGGTCCACCAGATGCGGCTCCGCGACCATCATCAGGAAGGCCGACACGTCACGCGAATACTGGTCGACGGTCTCAGGCGAGCCGTCCTCGTAGGTCACCTGTCCATCGGACAGCGGCTTGGCCATGGCCAGCGACTTGCCGCCGATGAAGTACGGATTGTAGTGCGTACCCTCGGCGATCTCCATGCCTTCCGGCGGCTGCTCGTCATAGCCGGTCAGGAGAGCGTGGATGTAATCCGGACCGTTCTCCGCATACTGCGTGAAGATGTCGAAGACGAAGGTCGGAAAGCCGCGCTCGACGCCGCGCGCCTTGGCGATCAGCGAGAAGTCCGGCGGTGCAGCACCGTTGTTGGCGGCAGCGGCGGCTGCGGAATTGGGGAACGGCGACGGGAAATGGTCGTTGGCGACCGCCGGACGGTCGAACATCTCGCCATCGGCATTGGGGCCGTCCTGCACCTGGTATTCGGCGGCCAGGGTCTTGATCTGCGCATCGTTGTAACCCGCGCCTTCCAGGGTCCGGAAAGTCACAAGGTTCATCGAGTGGCAGGCCGAGCACACTTCCTTATAGACCTTGAAGCCGCGCTGCAGCTGCGCCTTGTCATAGGTGCCGAAAGGTCCGGCGAACGACCAGTCCATTTCCTCGGGCTTGTGGATCGGGAAGTGGGTTGGCTCGGCCGGGTTGTGTCCGGCTTCCTCGGCGGCGAAGGCAACGCCGGCACATCCTGTCATCAGGACGCCGAGCACCACCAGTCCGTTGAGAATCTTTTTCATTACAAAATCCCTCTCAAGATTCTCTCGTCGCTCAGCCTTTGGTTTCCGGCGCGGCGGTTGCGCCAGCCGGAAGTCCCGAACCGCCCTTGTTCTTTTCCAGAACAGCCTCGGTGATCGAGTTGGGCATGCGGCGCGGCGTCTCGATCAGGCCAAGCAACGGCATGATGATCAGGAAGAAGCCGAAATAGTAGATCGTGGCAAGCTGCGACATGATCACATACACGCCTTCGGCGGGACGCGAGCCGAGCCAGCCGAGCAGGATCGCATTGACCACGAACAGCCAGAAGAACAGCTTGTACCAGGGACGATAGACCGCCGAACGAACCTTCGACGTATCGAGCCAGGGCACCACGAACAGCACCGCGATAGCGCCGAACATGGCGAGCACGCCGCCCAGCTTGGAGTCGATCGGCCCGATGTTGAAGGTGATCGCGCGCAGGATCGCGTAGAACGGCAGGAAGTACCATTCCGGAACGATATGCGCCGGCGTCTTCAGCGAGTCGGCCATGGTGTAGTTGTCGGGGTGGCCGAGGAAGTTCGGGATGTAGAAGATGAAGTACGCGAAGACCAGCAGGAACACCACCATGCCGAACGCGTCCTTGATGGTCGCATAAGGCGTGAAGGGAAGCGTGTCGGTCTTGGACTTCACTTCGATGCCGGTCGGGTTGGTCTGGCCGGTGACATGCAGCGCCCAGACGTGCAGCACGACGACGCCAGCGATCATGAACGGCAGCAGGTAGTGCAGCGAGAAGAAGCGGTTCAGCGTCGGGTTGTCGACCGCGAAGCCGCCCAGAAGCAACTGCTGGATCCACTCGCCGACCAGCGGAATAGCGGTGAAGAAGCCGGTGATGACGGTAGCGCCCCAGAAGCTCATCTGGCCCCACGGCAGCACGTAGCCCATGAAGCCGGTCGCCATCATCAGGAGGTAGATGATGCAGCCCAGGATCCAGAGCAGTTCGCGCGGCGCCTTGTAGGAGCCGTAGTAGAGACCGCGCATGATGTGGACGTAAACGGCGATGAAGAAGAAGGAGGCGCCGTTCGCGTGCATGTAGCGCAGGAGCCAGCCGGAGTTCACATCGCGCATGATGTGCTCGACGGACTGGAAGGCCAGCGTCACATGCGGCGTGTAATGCATGGCCAGAACGACGCCGGTCAGAATCTGCACGACCAGCATGATCGAGAGGATGCCGCCGAACGTGTAGGCGTAATTGAGATTGCGCGGCACCGGATAGGACACGAAGGAATCGTGCATCATCCGCGGCAGCGGCATGCGTGCGTCGATCCAGCGTTCGATACCGGTCTTGGGCTGATAGGTCGAGTGTCCAGCGCTCATGTGAAGTGTCCCCTCTGTCCCTGCCTCAGCCGACCCGGATCGTGGTATCGGAAACGAACGCGTAACTCGGTACGTGCAGGTTTTCCGGCGCAGGGCCCTTACGGATGCGGCCCGCCGTATCGTAGTGCGAACCATGGCACGGACAGAACCAGCCGCCGAAATCGCCCTGCTGGCCGAGCGGCACGCAACCCAGATGGGTGCAGACGCCGATCATCACGATCCAGTTTTCCTTGCCCTCGCCCGCCGAGCGATCAAGGTCGCTGGCGGTGGCGTCGGCAGCCAGGTTGGCGTTGCGTGCGACGGGATCCTTGAGATCCGACATCGGCACTTCCTTGGCCGCTTCGACCTCTTCCGGCGTACGGTTGCGGATGAACACCGGACGGCCGCGCCACTTGACGGTCAGCGACATGCCGGGGGTCAGCGACGAAACGTCGACCTCGATGGAGGCCGCCGCCAGCGTCGATGCATCGGGACGCATCTGGTCAATGAAGGGCCATGCCACGGCACCTGCCGCGACGACGCCCGCCATACCCGTGGCTACATAGAGAAAATCGCGCCGGTTGGGCTCGGTCGTATCGGTTGCGCTCAAGGGACCTTGATCCTTCTGCCTCAAATCCGCTGAAGGAAGAGCCCTGTCCCCGCTCACACGCCGGCCTGATATCGCATGGCATCAGGCTAGCGTAGTTCCTCCAGCATTTGGAGTTCGGTTTATGCGTGAAGCCTGTTTTTGTCCAGACGGCACAAGGCACGTGGGCAGATTGTCGCAAGCAGTGTCAACAGGCCTTCCAAACAGCTCTTTTCAACACTTCGCGAGGATCACTTCGCTCCAAGCCTGGCAAGCACTTCGCCGGGGATGGCATATTCGCGGATCACATCCTCATGGCGCCGGAAACCGCAGAGTTCGCGCTGGATGAAGTAGCCATAGACCGCGTCCGCGGCTGCCTTGCGCAACACGGCGCGCTCTTCCTCGCTTCCCGAATGCGCCTTCAGCGCGTCGAGGCATTTCACCACGCGTTGCCCGGTCTGTCCCAGCGCAGACGCTTTCTCCGCGAGGAATTCATACTCCAGCACATCGAGCGCTGAGTTGGACATGCCTCCGGCGGTGAATGTCTGTGGCGGACGCAACGACATGGAAAACCCTATTCGGCGGCGAGCCTGTCGGCCAAAAAGCCGCCCGACTGCCTCTTCCAAAGTTGAGCATAGAGGCCGCCCTTTTCAAGCAGCGCCTGGTGGCTGCCTTCCTCGACGATGCGGCCCTTGTCGAGAACGATCAGCCGGTCGAGTGCTGCGATTGTCGACAGGCGGTGCGCGATGGCAATCACGGTCTTGCCTTCCATCAGATCGAAAAGGCTTTCCTGGATCGCTGCCTCGACCTGCGAATCGAGCGCAGACGTCGCCTCGTCCAGAATCAGGATCGGCGCGTCCTTGAGGAACACGCGGGCGATCGCCACCCGCTGCCTCTGTCCGCCCGACAACTTCACGCCGCGTTCGCCGACATAAGCGTCGTAGCCCGCCCTCTCGCGGTTGTCGCGCAACTGCCTGATGAAGTCGTGCGCCTCGGCCCTTTCGGCAGCAGCGATGACCTGCTCCTCGGTCGCCTCGGGTCTGCCAAGGCGGATGTTGTCGCGCAGCGAACGGTGGAACAAGGCCGTGTCCTGGCTCACCACGCCGATGTTGGAGCGCAGCGACACCTGCGTGACCTGCGACACGTCCTGCCCGTCGATCCGGATCTGTCCGCTTTCGAGGTCGTAGAGCCGCAGGATGAGATTGGCGATGGTTGTCTTGCCCGCACCCGACGGGCCGATCAGCCCGACTTTTTCGCCCGGCCTGATCCTCAGGTCGATGCCGTCGAGCACGCCCGAGCCTTTGCCATAGTGGAACGTCACCTTGTCGAGCACGATCTCGCCGCCGGTGACCTTGAGTTCGGCAGCACCCGGCTTGTCGGTCAGCGACAGCGGCTGGGAGATCAGCGCCTTCGAATTCTCCAGAACGCCGAGCGACCGCAAGATGCCGTTGAGCTGCATCATCAGCCGGCCCAGCAGCATGTTGAGCCGCAGAACGAGGCTGAGCGTGAAGGCGACTGCGCCGACGCTGATCGCACCCTCCACCCACAGATTGATCGCGAACCACGAGATCGCTGATATCATCACGCCGGCCAGCAAGGTCAAGGCGATGCGAACGCCGGTCAGGCTGCGCGTGAAGGGCCGCAGCGCGTCGAGATAGATGTCGAAGCCGCGCCGGATGTAGCGGTCGTCGCCATCGGCGGCGAACAGCTTCAACGTATGGATGTTGGAATAGGAATCGACGATGCGGCCATTGATCATCGAACCGGCTTCCGCCGTCGCCTCGGCGTTTTTGCGGATCGAGGGCAGATAGAGCCGCGCCAGAATCCCGAAGGCGACGATCCAGACCACGACCATCGCCGCGAGCCGCCAGTCCAGCCCGGCCACAAGAACCAGCGTGGTAATGGTGTAGACCATCATGAACCAGACGACTTCGATAAAGCTTTCCATCAGGTCGCCGGTGGCCTGGCCCGACTGCCACACCTTGGTCGCGATGCGGCCGGCGAAATCGTTCTGGAAGAACGAGTAGGACTGGCGCGAGACGTGCCGATGCGCCTGCCAGCGCACGAGGTTGTAGAAGCCGGGCGTGATCGTCTGCTCGTCGACCAGCGCGGCCAGGCCGACGACCAGCGTGCGGATGACGAGGACCACGGCGGCCATGAACAGCAGTTCCGGCCCGGCCGCTTCCCACAGCGAAGCCCAGCTTCGGTCGGCGGGCGCGGAATCGAGAATATCGACCAGCCGTCCGACAAAGTAGAAAAGCCCCGCTTCGACGAGCGGGGCGATGCCGCCGATGACCAGCATGGCGAAGAAGGCGAGTTTCGCCTGGCCGACATAATGCCAGAGAAAACCCGCGACCGACGATGGCGGCCGCAGGTTTGCAGGTTCTCGGAACGGCGTGACCCAGCTTTCGAACCACCGGTAGACGGCCTGCATGCTCATTCGGCGGCTTCACCCTTGGGAATCGTATCATTGTCGGCGTCGCCCGGCCCGTCCGCAAGCAGGAACCCGCCCGACTGACGCTGCCACAACTGGGCATAAAGCCCGCCGCGCGCGACAAGTTCCTCATGCGTGCCTTCTTCGATGATCGCGCCCTTGTCCATCACGATCAGCCGGTCCATCGCCGCGATTGTGGACAGCCGATGCGCGATGGCGATGACGGTCTTGCCCTCCATCAGCCGGTAGAGATTTTCCTGGATCGCTGCTTCGACTTCCGAATCGAGCGCCGAGGTGGCTTCGTCAAGGATCAGGATCGGCGCGTCCTTGAGCATCACGCGGGCAATCGCCACGCGCTGCCGCTGACCGCCCGACAGCTTGACGCCGCGCTCGCCGACATGGGCGTCGAAGCCCCGCCGGCCTTTCGCATCCGCGAGTCCGGCGATGAAGTCGGTGGCTTCGGCCCGGCTGGCGGCCTCCAGCATCATCTCCTCGGTCGCATCGGGGCGGCCATACAGGATGTTGTCGCGCACCGAGCGGTGCAGCAGCGACGTGTCCTGCGTAACCATGCCGATCTGCGCACGCAGGCTATCCTGCGTCACTTTGGAAATATCCTTGCCGTCAATCAGGATGCGGCCCTTCTCGACATCGTAGAAGCGCAGCAGAAGGTTCGACAGCGTCGACTTGCCCGCGCCCGAACGGCCGACGACGCCGACCTTTTCGCCCGGCTTCACCGTCAGGGTCAGGTCGCCGATCACGCCCTTGCCCTTGCCATAGTGGAAGCCGACATGGTCGAAGACGATCTCGCCCTTGTCGACGACGATGTCCTTTGCGCCCGGCTCGTCTTCGACCACGCGCGGCAGCGAGATCGAGCCGATGCCATCCTTGACGGTGCCGATATTCTCGAACAGGCCCGAAACCTCCCACATGATCCACTGCGACATGCCCCACAGCCTCAGCACCAGGCCGATGACCACGGCAACCGCGCCGATCGAAACCATCTCGCCGAGCCACAACCAGATCGACAGCGATGCGACAGCGAACAGCAGCAGCGAGTTCAGCAGATAGAGCAGGCCGTAGAGCCAGGTGATCATGCGCATCTGGCGATGGACGGTACCGAGGAAGGTGTTCATGCCTTCCTTGGCATAGGTCGCCTCGCGGCGCGCATGCGAGAACAGTTTCACCGTCTGGATGTTGGTGTAGCTGTCGACGACGCGGCCGGTCATGGTCGAACGCGCATCGGCCTGCTCGCCGGCGATCACGCCCAGACGAGGGATAAAATAGCGCAGCAGGAACAGGTAACCGACCAGCCACACGGCGAGCGGCAGCGCCAGCCGCCAGTCGGCCGAGCCGACGATGACCAGCATTCCGAGGAAATAGACGATGACGTAGTTGAGGACGTCGATCAGCTTGATGACGCACTCACGCACGGCGAGCGCCGTCTGCATCATCTTGGTGGCGATGCGGCCGGCGAACTCGTCCTGGTAGAACACCATCGACTGTTTGAGCAGGTAGCGGTGGACCTGCCAGCGGATGCGCATGGGATAGTTGCCCATCAGCGTCTGCTGGTTCAGCATCGAATGGAAAAACACCGTCACCGGCAGCGCGAACAGCACCACGAACGCCATGCCGGCGAGCTTCCAGCCTTCGATCTGCAGAAATGTCTCGCGGTCATGCGCCGACAGCCAGTCGACGATCGAGCCGAGGAAGCTGAACATCCAGACTTCCGCCAGCGCGATGGCCGACATCAGCACCGCAGCAATGGCGATATAGGTCCACGCACCCTTCGTGTAGTGCAGGCAGAAGCCGACCAGCGTCTTCGGCGGCTCGATCGGCTCTTCCGGCGGAAACGGGTTCAATCTGTTCTCAAACCAGCGAAACATAGTCATTCTTTCTCAAAGTCATGGGCCGCGCGGTCGGACCGCGCGGCTAACAATCACCGCATCCGCCTCGTCTAAACGGCTGGGCGGGTGATGCTCATATAGGGTCTCAGACCTCGGTCCGCGACGCCGCCATCGTCGTCTGCTGACACGGCGCTGGCGGGAGCGCGACGCCGTGCCTTGAACAGCCTGACGACAGCGCCCACCAGCCGCCGCAACAGCGGGCGATGGGACGGATCGGGCACGATCCTGCTGTAATCCACATCGGGCAACATGCCGCGATGCGGCCTTACGTGGCTCGCCTGGTGATCCGCGCCATCGCGGGGATCGGACAACAGCTTCCAGGCTGCGTGCCGAGCATCGCCGGACGCATTGGGAGCATGGGACAAAGGATGGTTACGGGCATCGTGCCCGTCATGAAAATTGCCAAACATCGGAGGATTCCTTCGAGAACCGGAAAACGGACTCGGCGGCAATCGATACGATGGTGCCTTGAATGATCAGGGAAACGTCGAACCGGGCCGCCGTTAGGCGCAAAGCCATCGGATGGGGCGGTGAATGTCTACAGTCATCATGAATTCCATCGACCCCTCCTGCGGTTCGAGTTGACAATGGCAGTGCTTTAGACTCATTCGCGGCAAAATGCCACCCCAGATCGGCCAGCAGGTGAGCCGAACTGCGGAGTGTTGCATCTCGAACACGGTGGATATGCAGGCTCAGATGGATCGAAATCTTCGCATCGCGTTGTACCAGCCTGACATAGCAGGCAATACCGGCACCATCCTGCGCATGGCCGCCTGCCTCGGCATCGGCGTCGATATCATCGAACCCGCCGGCTTCGACCTGTCCAACCGCAACCTCAGGCGCGCCGGCATGGACTATCTCGAAATGGCGGCGCTGACCCGGCACATCGACTACATCAGCTTCCAGAAGTGGCGGCTGGGCGAGAACCGCAGGCTGGTGCTGCTGTCGACCAAGGCCGCCCTGCCCTATACCAGCTTTGCCTTTCGCCCCAACGACGTCATCCTGCTCGGCCGCGAGTCGGCCGGCGTACCCGAAGAGGTGCATGGCAGCGCGGATGAACGCCTGCTCATCCCGATGCCGGGCGGCGGCCGCAGCCTCAACGTCGCCCTCAGTGCGGCCATGGTCGCCGGCGAGGCCCTCCGTCAGATCTCTGTCATCTGACCCGCCTTTGCCGTTGGGCGACAGCCACCACCACCATTGGCCCGTTCGATTGGATGTCATGGCCTACGTCCTTCGTTTGCGTTGCGTCGGACATCTTGCTACAACCTCAACTTAACTTGAGGTCAAGGGCTAAATTCATGACACGGGAACTCACCGTCGGCGAGGTCGCAAAACGCAGCGGCGTGGCGGTGTCGGCGTTGCATTTCTACGAGACGCGCGGGCTCATCCGCAGCCACCGCACCGAGGGCAACCAGCGTCGTTATTCGCGCGACGTGCTGCGACGCGTGGCAATCCTGAAGGTGGCGCAGGATGTCGGCATTTCGCTCGCCGACATCGCCGACGCTTTCGCCAGCCTTCCGGACGGGCGTACGCCGACGCGGGAGGACTGGACTCGTCTTTCAACGGCGTGGAAGGCCGATCTCGACCATCGCATCCGTCAGTTGCAGAAATTGCGCGACGGTTTGGGCGACTGCATCGGCTGCGGCTGCATGTCGATCACGGCATGTCCTTTGCGCAACCGCGAGGACCGCCTCGCCGCAAAAGGTCCGGGTGCTCATCGCCTGGTCGTCCAGTAGCCTCGGACCGCCGACGGCAGGGCTATCGCCGCGCGCAGGCAGGCTCAGCGTCAGCCTGCCATTCCAGACGGATCGATTTCCGCGCGGAAATCGAGGTTCTTATTGGCATGGACTGTCGGGAACACGACAGCCAAGCCGCTACACATCTGCGGTACCGGTGCGAGCCGAACCGCCGAGCCCGCTTTAGCTCGGCAGCATTCTATCCAGCAGCGTATAAATTTCTTCCGCGACGGAACTCTCGTCGCCAGCAACGAAACCATTGCCGGTCAGGGGCGTTTTGAAACGGCTTCTAGCTCGGCTCCCGCAATTATCCATGCCGACGGCAAAGCCGAGATCCTAGACCTTGAGGGGCCTCGGGCCTCACAGCCCGAAGGAATGGATGGACCATTTCGGACGGTAAACGGACGAGGTCGACCCTCTTGAGGAAACACCGGAAGGAATATGACATGCGTGCATTGATACTCGCGGGCACCAGCCTGCTGATGCTGACCGGCGTCTCGATCGCCCAGGGCACGACAGCCCCGCCGCCACCGGCGGCATCGCCGGAAGCAGCCCCGCCCACGTCGCCGCCCGCTCCACCCGTTGCGATGCCTGAAGGCATGGCGCCGTCGCCCGGTGCCGAAGCGCGCGATCACGGTCGCCGCGATCACGGGCCAAGGCATATGGGTCCTCGGGGCGATGGCCCGCGTGGACATGGGCCCCGCCACAACCGCGGTCCTGGCCGTGGCGACATGCCTCCGCCCCCGCCACCATCCAAGGCTGCGCATTTCCGCGTTCAGCAGGGTGACATGAACATCGACGTCAAATGCGCCGACGACGAACCGATGGCAGCCTGCGCCGATATCGCACTCAGGCTCGTTGATGCCGTCCGGGCACAGCAGCGCTGATCGTGATCTATTTCGCCTCCCCGGCCACTGCGCGGGGGAGGAGGTTTCTTGGAATGCCGCCGCCGTTTTTGATACGGGCCGTTTTGCTTATGGCAGGACAGTAAGGTCGCGGAAGTCGGCATCGACCTCGCCTGCCTTTTCCGCCTTGCCCGTCTCGATATTGACCTTGTAGAGCGCGCCGCCCGTGGCAAGCCACGCCGTGTTGGTGCCATCCTCGGTCGTCTGGATGTCGAAGCCGACATGGTCTCCCAGCGTAACGCCCAGGCTGCCTATGGTCTTCAGCGTTCCGTCGTTCGGCTTGGTCTGCTGCAGGAACAATCCGCTCGCGTCGATGTCATACATCCCGGTCTTTTCCGGCTTGCCGAATGAGTTGGTATAGGCGGTAGCGATGACATTCGGCTTCATCTCAGCACTCGGATCGCCGGCCTCATAGGCAAGCTTGCCGTCCTCGGTCACCGCACCGGAAGCCGGATCGACACGCAGATTGGTGCCATCGGAAGCCATGACGCGAAGCTTGTCGGCCATCGGGTTGAAGTCGACGCTGACTTTGCCGCCTTCGGGCGGCAGCTTGGACAATTTGGATACCACGGTTGCCGCACCCGTATCGAGATTGATGCTGACCAGCGAACCGTCGCCCGCAACGCCATAGACCATTTTGTCCGCCGCGCGCAGGTCGATGCCGTGCAGCCGGTCGACGCCGGTCACTTCGATGGTCTTGGTCTCGGCTGGTTTGTCGGTATCGAACCAGATCAGGGTCTTTTCGCCGGTCAGTCCCAGAGCGGGCGCCGCGGCGGCCATTGCCGTCAGCGAAACGAGCATGGGGCCGGCAAGGACGAGCTTGGAAGCAATACGGTTCATGGGTCGATCTCCTCTTTTGTTCTTCGACGAGCGTGGGCTGTTCCGCATCGCTCATCGGCCTTACACACGGGGGGCGCGCATTGGATGCAGCGGCTGCAAAAAAATTTGAGGGCTGCATCTGTCCGCGCTTTTGCCGTGTAAGGTGACCGAAACCTCGGAAAGGATTCATGTCGGCACTCGATGATCGCGACCGGTTCTGTGATGGCCTGCTGACGCGCGTCGCCCGCGGCGACCGCGACGCTTTGGGCGACCTGTTCAACAGTGAGGCCGGCCGGCTGATCGCGATTGCCCGGCGCATCCTGCGGCGCAGCGAATTGGCCGAAGAGGCCGTGCAGGAGAGCTTCATCGCCGTCTGGCGCAACGCAGCGCGCTTCGATCCAGCGCGCGGCAGCGCCCGGGCCTGGCTGACCACCATCGTGCGCAACCGCGCGCTCAACATGCTGCGCGACGGCAGCCGCATGGATCTGGTGAGCGAAGACGAGATCGCCGATTATCACGACCGATCCGGCGAGGCCGATGTCGCCTATGGCGCGCTCGGCGAAAGCGATGCGCTAAGGCATTGTCTTGGGCAGCTCGAAGACAAGAAACGCAGCTCGATCCTGCTCGCATATGTCGTCGGCTTCTCGCATGGCGAGATCGCCGCGAAACTCGACGCCCCGGTGGGAACGGTGAAAGCCTGGATCAGACGGGGCGTCATCTCCTTGCAGGAGTGTCTGTCATGACCGACGACAGCGAACGCCTCGCCCGTGCCGGCGACTATGTGCTTGGCCTGATGGACGACGCTGCCCGCGCCGAGGCCGAGCGCGACATGGAACACGACGCATTGTTCCGCGAGACGGTCCGGCGCTTTGCCGAGCGCATGTCCAGCCTCGATGAAACGGTCGCGCCTGCAGCCGTCCCCGCCGGCATGTGGGACAGCATCCGCGCCAGGATAGACACGATCCCGCAGGAGGCGCCGCATACCGCCCCCTCCGCGCACCCCATCGCCGCCAACCAGAACCGTCCGACATTCTGGCGCAACGCAGCCATCGCCGCGTCGCTTTTCGCAGCACTCGGCCTGGGCTATCTCGGCGGCCGCGCCACTGTCTCGCCTGCCGAACCCGTCGTCCTCGTCGTGCTGCAGACGCAGCAGAACACCACTGGCGCTGTGTTCGAGGCCTTCGCCGACAACAGCGTCCGCATCGTTCCGCTCGAGGATTTCCAGGTGCCCGACGACAAGATCATGCAGGTCTGGACGCTCTACGACCCGTCCGTGGGGCCGGTGTCGCTCGGCACCCTGCCGCGAACCGAAGTCGCGACGCTCCAAGGCCAGCCGTTCCCGACCCCGGCGGACGGGCAGCTCTACGAGATCACGCTTGAACCCAAACCCGGCTCGCCAACCGGAAAACCCACCGGTCCCATCCTTGTGAAGGGCTTCGCCAGACGGACGCCGAGGTGAGCGGGTAAGGTGCGGCGAGGTAACGTCGTGTTGAAGACAGCGTTCAATCCGCCGCCGGCAGCCGCCTGATCGTGAATTCGATGACGTCGCCGGGGCGCTCGAACCAGCTTTCGATCTCGGTCCAGTAGGCCTGTTTCGGCCAGCGGGAAAACCACTCCTGCGCCTTGGCGCGGGCCTCCGTCCGTGACAGCACGAAGGTCTCGCGCAAGAAACCGTCGCGCGGCATGCGTTCAGTCTCGCGGCTGGCGCGCAGCCGTTTTCTGAGATCATCCAGCGGCGGTCTGGCCGGCGTGCGCACAACGAACTCCTTGACCCGTGCGCCAATCAGATTAGGGATCGGCCCGGAAAAAGACGAGTCTTTTGTTTGGAGCACGATTTGCAACGACCTGACCTGCCCGCCGGATTGCCAGCCGACATCGAAGACAAGAAAGCCCAGGCGCGCGCCTGGTTCGAGGAGTTGCGTGACCGAATCTGCCAAAGCTTCGAGACCCTCGAGGACGAGGTCGCAGGGCCCCAGGCTTCCTGGGCGGCTGGTCGCTTCGAGCGCACGCCCTGGCTGCGCGACGAGGGCAATGGCGGCGGCGGCACCATGTCGATGATGCATGGCCGGGTGTTCGAGAAGGTCGGCGTCCATACGTCCACCGTCTATGGCGAATTCTCGCCGGAGTTCCGCAAGCAGATGCCAGGCGGCGAGGAAGACCCGCGTTTCTGGGCCAGCGGCATCTCGCTGATCGCCCATCCCTGGAACCCCAACGTGCCGGCCGTGCATATGAACACGCGCATGGTCGTCACCTCGCGCTGGTGGTTCGGCGGCGGCGCCGATCTCACCCCGGTGCTCGACCGTCGCCGTACCCAGGACGACGCCGACACACAGGCCTTCCACAAGACGATGCGGTTCGCCTGTTCAAAGCATCCCGACATTGCCGATTACGACCGGTACAAGAACTGGTGCGACGAGTATTTCTACTTGCCGCACCGCAACGAGCCGCGCGGCACCGGAGGCATCTTCTTCGACTGGCAGCACTCGCCGGAGGAAAAAGGCGGCTGGGACGCCGATTTCCGCTTTGTGCAGGATGTCGGACGCGCCTTCAACGTCGTCTATCCGCATCTGGTGCGCGGCAATTTCAATGCAAACTGGACCGATGGAGACCGCGAGGAGCAACTGATCCGCCGCGGCCGTTATGTCGAGTTCAACCTGCTCTACGACCGAGGCACTATCTTTGGGCTGAAGACCGGCGGAAACGTCAATTCCATCCTGTCTTCCATGCCGCCCGAGGTGCGCTGGCCCTGACGCGGAAGCCCACCAGACATCGCCGCGCATTGACGCGGCGGTGCCATGGCTTTAGGAGAGCAGTTTAAGCGGAGGATGCTGTGTTCGCCCTCCCCATACGCTCTCATTGAAAGAATACCTTGTGACGATCTTCGAAGGAATGGCCCCGGCATTGGCCGGAGCGCTCGCAGCGCGCGGCTACGATAAACTCACCGCCGTCCAGCAGGCCGTGCTGGCGGAAGACGCCGGAAACGCCGATCTGCTGGTTTCCGCCCAGACCGGCTCTGGCAAGACGGTCGCTTTCGGCATCGCCATCGCGCCGACCCTTCTGCGTGGCGCCGAGCGGCTGCCCGCCGACGCCTCTCCACTCTGCGTCATCATTGCGCCGACCCGCGAACTCGCCATTCAGGTGCGCCGCGAATTCGAATGGCTCTATGCCGGCACCGGCGCGCGCCTGGCCTCTTGCGTCGGCGGCATGGACATGCGCAAGGAGCGCCGCGCCCTCGATGAAGGCGCGCATATCATCGTCGGCACGCCCGGCCGGCTGCGCGACCACATCACGCGCGGTTCGCTCGACATTTCCGCCGTCCGTGCCGTGGTGCTGGACGAGGCCGACGAGATGCTCGATCTCGGCTTCCGCGAGGATCTCGAATTCATCCTGGCCGCGGCCCCGGTCGACCGCCGCACGCTGATGTTCTCCGCCACCGTTCCCGCGCAGATCGCTCAGCTCGCCAAGCGCTTCCAGCGCAATGCGGTCCGCCTCAATGTCGTCAGCGAGGGCAGGCAGCACGACGACATCGAATACCGTACTCTGCTGGTCGCGCCGCCCGAGCGGGAAAACGCCATCATCAACGCCCTGCTCTATTTCGACGCCCAGAACACCATCGTCTTCTGCTCCACCCGCGATGCGGTGAAGCATCTGGCGAGCCGCCTGAACAATCGCGGTTTCTCGGTCGTGTCGTTGTCGGGAGAGCTCAGCCAGGCCGAGCGCAACAACGCGCTGCAGTCCATGCGCGATGGCCGGGCCCGCGTCTGCGTCGCCACCGACGTCGCCGCGCGCGGCATCGACCTGCCCAATCTCGATCTCGTCATCCATGCCGATCTGCCGACCAATCCGGACACGCTGCTGCACCGCAGCGGCCGCACCGGTCGCGCCGGGCGCAAGGGCATTTGCGCGCTGATCGTGCCCTATCACCGTCGCGGCAGCGCTGCCCGCCTGCTCAAGCTTGCCAAGCTCGAAGCCGTCCAGCAGCCGGCCCCCGGCCCTGCGGAGATCGAAGAGCGCAACCATCAGCGCATGCTGGCCGACCTCGAGCAGACCGAAGCGCCGAGCGACGAAGAGCGCGCGATGGTCGCCGAACTGCTTGAAAAGCACGATGCCGAACGCTTCGCGCTGGCCTGGCTGCGGCAGCAGATCGCCTCTCGCCCCGCCGCCGAGGAACTGTCGAGCGGTCCCGCGCCGACCTTCGAGCCTTCTAAGGGCGAGCGCCCCGACACCCGCTTCGAAGGCGGCACCTGGTTCAGCGTTTCGCTTGGCCGCAAGCACCGCGCCGAGCCGCGCTGGCTGCTGCCGCTCCTGTGCAAGGCCGGTCGCGTCACCAAGAACGAGATCGGCTCGATCCGCATTCTCGATGCGGAAACCCGCTTCGAGGTGAAGTCGGACAGGGCCGCCGGCTATGCCGCCGCCGTCCGCGAACAGGGAACGCTGGAAAAAGGCGTCACCATCCGCCTTGCTGAAGATGCCGGCCCATCGGATCGCGGCGAAAAGGACTTCAAGAAAAAGCATCGCAAAGGCCCGCCTCCCGGCGCGGAACCCAAGCGCTCCATCAAGGACAAGAAGGCTGCCGGTTTTGGCGACAACGCCACGCCACGCCCCGACAGAAAGTTCAAGAAGAAGCCCTTCGACAAAGGCTGACCCGATCCGACAGCCGCTCGAACTGCCGAAAGAGGAAGCGAAATGGCGGGCTGCAACTTTTGCGCCGCCATTTTCCGCAACCAATCGCGGTTGTTTTGGGTTATAGTGGCAGAACGAAGTACAGGAGGAAGCAATGAAAGAATTTCAATGCGGATCACTGGTTCCCGGCTGCGACTGGCACACACGGCATCAGGAAGAAGCTGAAATCATCCGACGCGCCGCCGAGCACCTGCGCGAAACCCATGGCGAAACGCTTATTCGGGAAACGATGATCGAAGCGATTCGCTCTCGTATCGAAAAAGTTCGCGACGCCGCCTGATCAGTCGGCGCTTAAATTTCCGAAGAGCTCCGCGGCCTGCTTCAACAAAGCGTCGCGCCCAATCCGGAAATCCTTCGATATCCACTCCGTTTCGAGCTTTTTGAGGGTCTGGCCGACAGCCGGGCCCTTTTCCATTCCCAGGTCCAGGAGGTCGGCACCCGAAATTGGAAATGTCGGCTTCTGCCATGCCTGCGCAAACGCCAGGAGGCGCGACAAATGTCCCGCCTGCACCAGGGCGCCGTCTTCTTGCATCGCCTTCCAGCGCGCGGCGGCGAAGGCCAGCTTGAGCCGGTCGATGATCCCTTGCGGACTGCCGCAATAAAGCCGACGCGCCAGTTCCAGCTCCGTAACCCCCGCCGCGACCGCATCCGACAGCGCCCATGCGGTCAGGCGCTCGCGTTCGTGGGCCGACATCTTCAGTCGCTGGGCCAGCGTATCCATGCGCGCCGCGTCCGGGGGAATGATTGCCACCAGACGCAGCAGCGGATCGACCGCCCAGCCGAGCTCGGCTTCGGTCTTTGCAAGACCGTGGATCGCATCGATGCCCCACTTCTCGCTTTCAGGTAGGACGCGGGTCAGGACGCCCGATTGCCGCATCCACAGCAAGGCGCGGGATGGATCGGGCGCGCTCAAAAGCTTCTTGAGTTCGGACCAGACGCGCTCGGCAGACAGCCGGTCGAGCCCTTCCTTCAGCCGCGCCGAGGCCTTCACCCCCTCCGCATCGGGCCGGCCGGAGCCGTACCAGGCAAAGAAGCGATAAAAACGCAGGATGCGCAGATAGTCCTCGCGGATGCGCGCCTCGGCGTCGCCGATGAAACGCAAAGTCTTGCTCTGAATATCCGCCAGCCCGCCCACCAGATCGATGACCGTGCCGTTGGCTTCGGCATAGAGCGCATTGATGGTGAAATCCCGGCGCTCGGCATCCGCCTTCCAGTCGCGTCCGAACGATACTTTGGCATGGCGCCCGTCGGTTTCGACATCACTGCGCAACGTCGTCACCTCGAACGGCTCGCCCCTGACGATCACTGTGATGGTGCCGTGTTCGATCCCGGTCGGCACCGCCTTGAAGCCGGCGGCCTCGACCCGCCGAAGGGTCTCGTCCGGCAGGCTGGTGGTGGCGATGTCGACATCGGCCACCGACTGGCCGAGAAGCGCATTGCGCACGGCCCCGCCTGCCACGCGCGCCTCTTCGCCATCGGCGTTCAGCACCGCGAGAAGGCTCTGCAACCGCCCCTCTATCAACCAGGCGGCATCGGCAAGCGAAGGGTTCAACGGTACAGTCTTTCGTAAAGGGTGCGGATGATGCCGGCGGTGACGCCCCAGATGCGCTGGCCGCCATAGGGCATGTCGTAATAGAGCCACTCTTGTTCTTCCCGGATCACGCGGCCCTGATGATGATTGGCCGGATCCATCAGGAAGGACAGCGGAACCTCGAAGGCCGTATCGACCTCCGCAGGGTTGAGCGTCAAGGTGAAGCCAGGCCGCACAATGCTGAGCACCGGCGCGATGCGATAGCCGCTTCCCGAAACATAATCCGGCAGACGGCCGATGATATCGACATGCGGACTGTCGAGCCCGACTTCTTCCTGCGCCTCACGCAGCGCCGCCGCCTCCGGCGACACGTCCTCGGGGTCGATCCGTCCGCCGGGGAAAGCCACCTGGCCGGAATGATTGCGCAAAAACTCGGTGCGCTTGGTCAGCAGCACCGTTGCTTCCCTGCCATGATCGATCACCGGAATGAGCACTGCGGCATCGCGAAGCCTTGCGTTCAGCGTCAGGCGGGGATGTCCCGGATTGAAGCGGTGATCGCCATACTCGCCATCGTCCGCATGCGACATCGCCGTCGACGCGCGGGCGCGAAAATCCTCGGCGGAAAAGGACGGCAGCACGAGGTCGGCCATCTCAGGCGCTCAGCCGCTTCAGCTTGTCGGCGGGCATGATCGGATAAACCTCGCCCTTTGACCGCACGGCGAACATCACCGTGCCATCGATCTCGATCTCTTCGCCATGCTCAACCAGTTCATACATCACCGGCCGCGCCACCAGGGCCTCCAGCCGTCCGCGCACCAGCACGTAAGGCTTGAGCCCGCCGGTCTCGTCTTCATCGACAAAGCGCAGCGGCCGGTCCGGGCCGACCGCGACCACATCGCCGACATTGGTGCGGAAGGTGATGACCTGATCGTGACCGGCGCCCGACACATCCATCTCCACGGCGATGAAGGGAGCATCGACCACGCGGATGCCGACCTTTTCCACAGGTGTGACCAGATAGGTTTTGCCGTCTTCGTCCTTGCGCAGGACGGACGAAAACAGTTGCACCAGCGGCATGCGGCCGATGGGCGTTCCCAGATAGAACCAGGTGCCGTCCGCGCGGATCTCCATGTCGAGATCGCCGCAGAAGTCGGGATTCCAGCGCTCGACGGGGGCAGGCCCCTTGCCGGCGCGGGCAGCACGCGAAATCAGGGCTTCGAGACCCGCCGTGTCTCGGCTTTCGGCCAGACCGGCCTCGGCGCTGCTTGGTGTTTCGGCGTCGGTGTCTTTTGTCATGGTCACGAAATAGTCACTGTTGTTGCGCTTGTCAGCCTTGGTGCGTGATTTAAGTTGATCGCTGGACGGCGCCGTGTGCGAGTCAGGTTATCGTATCACGTCAGGCGAACGTTCTGGCTAAAAGAAGGATCCGACCTGCATGAGCGTTGTCGTCAAGGAACCCGCCCTCAGCGAAAAGGATATGGTGGCGCAGGCGGAAGCCGCGCTGGCCGATATTTCCAAGGTTCGCGACGGCGTCGGCAAAGTCATTTTCGGCCAGGAAAGCGTCGTCGAACGGACTTTGGTAGCCCTTCTGGCGGGCGGGCATGCCCTTCTGGTCGGGGTCCCCGGCCTTGCCAAGACGAAGCTGGTCGAGACGCTCGGCATCGTGCTCGGCCTCGATGCCCGCCGTATCCAGTTCACGCCCGACCTGATGCCGTCCGATATTCTCGGTTCCGAAGTCATGGAACAGGACGAGACCGGCCGCCGCTCCTTCCGCTTCATTCCCGGCCCGATCTTCGCCCAGCTTCTGATGGCCGACGAGATCAACCGCGCCAGCCCGCGCACGCAGTCGGCACTTCTGCAGTCGATGCAGGAATATCATGTCACCGTCGCCGGCGCGCGCCATGACCTGCCCGCCCCGTTCCATGTCCTGGCCACTCAGAACCCGCTGGAGCAGGAAGGCACCTATCCCCTGCCGGAAGCCCAGCTCGATCGCTTCCTGATGCAGATCGACATCCTCTATCCGGAGTTGGAGGCCGAACGCCGCATCCTTCTGGAAACCACCGGCACGCAGGACGCTGTTGCCCAGAACGCGCTCGACCCTTCGCGCCTCAAGGACATCCAGCATCTCATCCGCCGCATGCCCGTGCCCGAAAGCGTTGTCGAGGCCATTCTGAAGCTGGTGCGCTCCGCCCGGCCGGGCCAGGGCGATGCCGACACCGATAAGCACGTCGCCTGGGGTCCCGGCCCGCGGGCCAGCCAGGCGCTGACGCTCTGCGCCCGTGCCCGCGCGCTCTATGACGGCCGCCTCGCGCCATCCATCGACGATGTGCGCGCCCTGGCCGAGCCGGTGCTGCAGCACCGCATGGCCCTGACCTTTGCTGCCCGCGCCGAAGGCATGAGCGTGCGCGACGTCGTCGCCAAGTTGGCGAAAGGAATCTGATGGCGCGTATCGGCGAGTCAGTTGCAGCGGTCACGACAACCGACGCTCTCGCTCGCGGCAGGCAACGCGCATCGCTCGTCCCCGACCTGCTGGTGGAGGCGCGCCGCATCGTCAACACCGTGATCGCCGGTTGGCACGGCCGCAAGAAGCGCGGCATCGGCGAGAATTTCTGGCAGTTCCGTCCCTATGTCGAGGGCGAGGCCATCGCCCGCATCGACTGGCGCCGTTCGGCCCGCGACGAGCAAACCTATGTGCGCGACCGCGAATGGGAGGCCGCTCATACCGTCTGGATCTGGGCCGACCCGTCGCCTTCGATGCTCTACCAATCAACCACCGCGACCGTGTCCAAGCAATCCCGTGCCCTGGTTCTATCGCTTGCCTTGGCCGAGCTTCTGTCACGCAGCGGCGAACGCATCGCCTGGCCGGGCCTGACCGAACCGTTCAGCGCCCGCAATGGCGCAGAACGCATGGCAGCCCATCTCGCCCATGCCCCAACGCTGCCGATGCGGCCCGACCTGACCGCGATCCGGCGCTTTTCCGACATCATCCTCGTCGGCGACTTCCTCGATCCGGTCGAGGAAACCATGGCCTGGCTCGACCCGCTGGCGCGGCATGGCGTCCGCGCCCATCTCGTCGAGGTCGCCGACCCGGCGGAGGAGACCTTCCCCTATTCCGGCCGCACAGAGTTCACCGATCCTGAGACCGGCGAGAAGCTGACCGCGGGCCGAGCCGAGACGCTGGTTTCAGCCTATCGCAACGTCTATGTCGCCCGGCGCGAGGAACTCGCCGCCTGGTGCAAGCGCCAGGGCTGGAGCTACACCGTCAATCACACCGATCGTCTCGCCTCGGAGGCGCTGGTCAAAGTGCATATGGCGATGAGCCTGGGCGACGCCGCCAAGGGAGGTGCCGCGTGAGTTGGCTCCCGCTGTCCTTCGGCGCACCGGCGGTCCTGTGGGGGTTGCTCGCCCTACCTGTCATCTGGTGGCTGCTCCGGCTGACCCCGCCTCGCCCGCAGACCGAGGTGTTCCCGCCCTTGCGCATTCTCGCCAAGGTGCTGCGCAAGGAGGAAACGCCTTACCAGAGCCCTTGGTGGCTGACGCTGCTGCGCCTGATCCTTGCCGGCCTCGTCGTCATGGCGCTGGCCGATCCGGTCTTCAATCCGCGTGAGCGCGTCTCAACCGGCGGATCGGCGCTCGCCGTGGTCATCGACAACGACTGGTCGAGCGCGCCCGATTGGGACCGGCGCGTCGCAACCGCCGAAAGGCTGATCGCCGACGCCTCCTCCACCGGCATACCTGTGCTGCTTGCGCTCACCTCCGAGCCGCCGAACGCCGAGATCGGGCCTTTCGATGCAGAAGCGGCCCGCGACCGGCTGCGCGCAGCAGCCCCGCGCCCGATCCCGACCGACCGCGCCGCCGTCTATGAACGGGTAGCAGGCGCGCTGGCCGAATTCCCCGGCGCCAGCCTTGCCCTTCTGGTCAACGGACTTGCTTCCGGCGATGACGAAGCGGCCTTCCAGGGCTTGCTCGCCGCCAACCCCGGCACTGTGGTCTGGGCGACGCCAGACCGCTTCGCACCGCTCGGCCTCACCGCCACAACCAACGAAGTCGACGGCTTCGTGCTGACCGCCATCCGCGCCGCGGGCGATCCCGCGCCGCGCAGCGTCACCGCGGGTGCTTTCGACGACAGGGGCCGCCGCATCGCCGATGCCACTTTGACCTTCGGCGCGGGCTCAGCCACCGCAACCGGCACGATGACCGTGCCCTTCGAACTGCGCAACGACTTCTCCTCCATCGCGCTCGACGGCGAAGCACAGGCCGGCGCCATCCGCGTGCTCGACGAAAACTCCAAACGCCGTCGCGTCGGTCTGCTCTCGCTCAGCGAAGCCGACCAGTCGCAGCCGCTGCTGTCGCCGCTCTATTACATCCGCCGCGCCATGGAACCGTACGCCGATTTGCTCGAACCGCAGGCGCAGGACCTGGCTGAGGCCGTGCCGCAGTTGCTCGACCAGAATCCGGCGATGATCGTCATGGCCGATGTCGGCACCATTCCGGACGCTGCCCGCGAAAGGCTGGTGCAATGGGTCAACGAGGGCGGCACGCTGGTCCGTTTCGCCGGTTCGCGCCTGGCCGCCGCCGGCAATGACGAGGAACTGCTTCCCGTTCGCCTGCGGCTGGGCGAACGCTCTTTGGGCGGTTCGCTGTCCTGGACGACACCCCAGCCGGTGACCGAGTTCCCGCAGAACGGCCCCTTCGCCGACCTGCCGCCGCCCAATGAGGTCACCGTCACCCGTCAGGTGCTTGCCGAACCGACCCCCGACCTTGCCGAACGCACCTGGGCCAATCTCGCCGACGGCACGCCTCTGGTGACCGGCGCGCGTCGCGGCGAAGGCAATGTCGTGCTGTTCCATGTCACGCCGGAAGCGACATGGTCGAGCCTGCCGATCTCCGGCAGCTTCGTGGAGATGCTGCGCCGCATCGTCCAGCTCTCGCGCAACCAGGGAACAGCGGCTGCCAATGCCGACAGCCGCTCCGCCTCGCTCGCACCCTATCGCATGATCGGCGCAGACGGGACGCTGGTGCCGCCCGGCCCGGACGCCCGCCCCTTGCAGGTCCGCGCCGGCGCGATGCCGATCACCATCGAGAACCCTCCCGGCCTTTACGGCTCCGAGGAAGGCGTTTTCGCGCATAATCTTCTTGCCGCCGATGCGAGCTTTGCCCCCATCGTGAGGCCGCAATTCACCGGCACGATGACCGATATGCGCTATGCCTTCGACGAATCCCGCGACCTCAAGGGCCTGCTGATGATCATCGCCCTGCTCCTCCTGGCGCTCGATACGCTGATCGTATTCTGGATGGGCGGGCTGTTCTCGCGCCGTTCGCGCATGCGCAGCCGCGCAGCGGCAACGACAACCTTGCTCGCGATCGTCGCTTTCGGTGCCGTGCTCGCCTCCTCAGGCGTATCGCTGGCCGACGATTCCAAGCCCGGCGATGTCGAGGCGGTAGAGGCCATCGCCAAGACCCGCATCGCCTATGTCGTCACCGGCGATTCCTCGGTCGATTCCATCAGTCGGGCCGGCATCGAAGGGCTCAACCGTTTCCTCGTCGACAAGACGGCACTCGAGCCCGGCGAGCCCGCCGGCGTGGACATCGCCAGCGACGAGCTTTCGTTCTATCCGCTGATCTACTGGCCCATCGATGCGAATGCTGAGATGCCCAGCCAGGACGCGATCTCGCGCGTCGACGCCTACATGAAGCAGGGCGGCACGGTGTTGTTCGACACCCGCGACCAGTTCTCCACCGGCTTCGACGCCAATTCCGCCAGCCCCGCGACGGAGCGGCTGCGCGACATTCTCGGCAATCTCAACGTCCCGCCGCTCGAGCCCGTGCCAGCCGACCATGTGCTGACCAAATCCTTCTTCATCCTTCCCGAATTCCCCGGCCGCTTCAATGGCAGCCCGCTCTGGGTGGCGACGTCGCTCGATACCTCCGACAACGGCGACCGCCCGGTGCGCACCGGCGACGGCGTCAGCCCGATCATGATCACCGCCAACGATTTCGCCGGGGCCTGGGCCATAGATGCCTCCGGCAACGCCATGCTGCCAACTGTTCCCGCCGACCCGATGCAGCGGATTTACGCCCTGCGCTCGGGCGTCAACATCATGATGTACATGCTGACCGGCAACTACAAGTCCGACCAGGTCCATGTGCCCACGCTGCTGGAAAGGCTGGGACAGTGATTGCTCTCCCAGTAGAAATCACCCCCTCACCGGTTTGCTTCGCAAACCACCTTTCCCCCTGCCCGGGGGAGAGGAACCCAGGCTGGAAAAACGCCGGCGCAGACGCTGCGTTTCCTCTCCCCCTGGCAGGGGGAGAGGTGGCCCGAAGGGCCGGTGAGGGGGTGGTTGAAACCTTCCCGAGAGGCACTCAATGAACTGGTCCATCGCTTCTGAGCCGCTGTTCTCATGGCCGATTCTCGTCGCCATGATGATCCCGCTCGCGCTGCTGGCGCTGGCCGGCGTCTGGTTTCGCCAGCGCGGCGCATGGTTCCGGTTGGCCGCCCTGGCAGCACTCGCCCTTGCCTTGATCAATCCGGTGCTGCTCGATGAGCAGCGCGAGCCGCTGAAAAGCGTCGTCGCGCTCGTGGTCGACCGCAGCCAGAGCCAGGATATCGGCGAACGCACTGCCCAGACCGACGCCGCTGTGCAAGGCATCAAGGAACGCCTGCAGCGCTTTCCGCAATTCGACGTCCGCGAGGTCGAGGCCGGGCGCGGCGAAGCTGCCGACGACCGCACCGAAACCCGCCTCTTTGGCGCGCTCGACAGCGCCTTCCGCGACGTGCCGCCGTCGCGTATCGGCGGCGCTATCATGATCACCGACGGGCAGGTTCACGACGTGCCCGAACGCACCGAATTCGGCGCGCCGCTGCATGCTCTCATCACCGGCCACGAAGGCGAGATGGACCGCCGCATCCGTTTCGAGCGCGCGCCCCGCTTCGGCATCGTCGGCAAGCCGCTCGACATGTCCTACCGGGTCATCGCCACCGACGGACAGTCCGGCCCGGTCAATGTGCGCATCTCCATCAACGGCAATCAGGTCGCAGCGGAACAAGCCGTCATCGGCCAGGAAATGCCGCTGCAGATCACCATCCCGACCGCCGGCCGCAACATCGTCGAGCTGGCCATCGATCCCGTTGAGGGCGAGCTGACCGACACCAACAACCGCGCCATCGCCATGGTCGACGGCATCCGCGAAAACCTCCGCGTGCTTCTCGTCTCCGGCGAGCCGCACGCCGGCGAACGCACCTGGCGCAACCTTCTCAAATCGGACGCTTCGGTCGATCTCGTGCACTTCACCATTCTGCGTCCGCCCGAAAAGCAGGACGGCACGCCGATCAACGAGCTGTCGCTCATCGCCTTCCCGACGCGCGAATTGTTCGTCGAGAAGATCAACGATTTCGACCTGATCATCTTCGACCGCTACCAACATCGCGACGTGTTGCCGATCCTCTACTACGACTACATCGCCGAATATGTCGAACAGGGCGGCGCGCTGCTGGTTGCCGCAGGTCCCGAATATGCTAGCCAGTCCTCCATCGCGCGCACGCCGCTGATGGCCGCGCTGCCCGGCCTGCCAACCGGTGATGTCATGGAGAAGGCCTTCTATCCGCGCCTGACCGATCTTGGCCAGCGCCACCCGGTCACGCGCGGGCTCGACGGATCGGGCCAGGAGCCGCCGCACTGGAGCCGCTGGTTCCGCCAGATCGGCATTCAGAACCCTGAGGGCGAAGTCGTCATGAAGGGCGCGGACGACCAGCCGCTGCTCTTGCTCGACCGCAAGGGCGAAGGCCGCGTCGGCATGCTTCTATCCGACCAGGGTTGGCTCTGGGCGCGCGGCTTCGAGGGCGGCGGCCCGCATGTCCAGCTCTACCGGCGCATGGCGCATTGGCTGATGAAGGAGCCGGAACTCGAGGAAGAACGCCTGACCGCCGACGGTCGCGGCATGGTTCTCGAAGTGCGCCGCCAGACCATGAGCGACCAGGCCGGTCCCGCCAGGGTCATCACGCCGTCCGGCCAAGCCATGGACATCCAGCTCAGCCAGTCCGAGCCCGGCATCTTCTCCGGCAGTGCGGAAGTTCCCGAAATCGGCCTCTATCAGGTGGCGAACGGCGATCTCGCCACGCTGGCCCATGTCGGCCCGATCAATGCGCCCGAGTTCACCGATGTGGTGTCCACCGCCGATGTCGTGTCGCCCGTGGCCGATGCCTCCGGCGGCAGTGTCCGCAGGGTGCAGGGCACAGGCCTGCTCGGCAATGCGTCCAGCGTCAGCCTGCCCAGCGTTGTGCCCGTGCGAGGCACGGCGGACGCCTCGGGCCGCGACTGGATCGGCCTCAGAACGACGGACGACAGCGTGCTCAAATCCGTCGGCCGCGTGCCGATGTTCGGCGGCTTCCTCGGCCTCGGCCTGCTGCTGCTCGCCATTGGCTCGATGTGGTATCGCGAGGGTCGGTAAGAGCTATTGCGGCTGGCTGAGCAGCCAGTCGGACAGCGCTTTCCGCCGCTCGTTCCCCTCGCCCGTCGTGACCAGCCAGTAGCCGCAATCGTCGCGCCGCACTTCCGGACCGACGGCTACAAGGCTCCCCCCGGCCAGGTGCGCATCGACCAGTCCGATCCATCCCAGAGCAATTCCCTGCTCGGAAAGAGCAGCCTGGATGACGAAGCCGTATGTGTTCAGGCCAAGGTCGCCCTGTGCCGGCTCCCGCTCCACGCCCTGTACGGCAAGCCAGGTGGTCCAGGTCAGCCAGCGCGGCTTGCCCACCGTGTCGAGATGCAGCAGCGGCTGCCGCGAAAGGCTGCGCGGATCGTCGAACGGACCGTAGCGTGCGCGATATCCGGCGCTGCACACCGGAACGACCCGCTCCGGCATGAGAAGCCGCGCCTCGCCGGGAAAGTCCGCTCTCCTGCCGAACAGGATCGCCGCGTCGGACGTTCCATCGAAAGCACCCTCCAGCCCTTGCGAAGCCACGACATGGACATCGATGCCGGGGTGCAGGCGCCGGAATTCGGCCACACGTGGCATCAGCCAGAAGCTGGCAAAACCGTAATCCGTGAAAATGCGCATCACCGGCGAACTGAGGCTCGCCCGCACCTGTCTGGCTGCGTCGTCGATGCGTTCGAGCCCCCCATGCACCGCACGAAACAGCGTCTCCCCTGCCGTCGTCAGCTTGCAGCCGCGATGCATTCGGCTGATCAGGGGTGCGCCGACCTGTTCCTCGATACGCCTGATCTGATAGCTGACGGCCGGCTGCGACAGGCCGAGCTCCGCCCCCGCGCCCGTGAGGCTGCCTAGCCTGCCGACGGCCTCAAAAATGCGCAGCCACCCCAAATCCAGCTTTCGTTCTGACATAAACGTTCTCTATGGCAACCATCGAAAAACAACGACTGCAATAGAACCGCATAAAAAGCTTTGATGGAAGTCCGCGCAGGTTGGAGGACCGCCTGCGAACCCAGAAAAATAGGGGAATTGCCATGACATACCGCCGTTTCGGCCTGGCCGTGGCCGCCATTCTTCTCAGCGCACCGGCCATGGCCGCCGATGCCGAGAGCTGCAAGACGATCCGCATGTCCGATCCGGGCTGGACCGACATCACCTCCACCAACGCAATCGCCACCGTCCTTCTCGAAGGCCTCGGCTATTCGACCGATATCCAGACGCTGTCGGTGCTGGTCGGCTACCAGTCGATGAAGAACAAGGACATCGACGTCTTCCTCGGCAACTGGATGCCGGCGCAGCAGAAATTCATCGACGAACTCAATGCCAGCAATGCTGCCGAAGTGCTCGGGCAGAACCTCACCGGCGCGAAATTTACCCTCGCCGTGCCGTCCTACGTCGCCGAGAAGGGCATCAAGGACTTCAAGGACCTCGCCAAGCATGCCGATTCGTTCGGCTCGCAGATCTACGGCATCGAGCCGGGTGCGCCCGCCAATGAAAACATGCAGAAGATGATCGATTCCGGCGATTTCGACCTGAGCAAATGGAGCGTCGTCGAATCCAGCGAGGCCGGCATGCTATCGCAGGTCGCACGCGCCGAAGCCGCCAAGCAGGACATCGTCTTCCTCGCCTGGGCGCCGCACCCGATGAACACCAAGTTCGACATCACCTATCTGTCGGGCGGCGATGAATATTTCGGGGCGAATTTCGGCGGGGCCGACGTGTACACGCTGGCACGCACCGGCTGGTCGGGCGAATGCCCGAACGCGGCGACCTTCTTCAAGAACCTGAAATTCACGCTCGACATTGAAAACGCCATGATGGGCAAGATCATGGATGACAGCATGGCGCCCAACGACGCCGCGAAAGACTGGATCAAGGCCAATCCGACAGCCCTCGACGCCTGGCTGAAGGACGTCACCACCTTCGACGGCCAGCCCGGCCTGGCGGCGGTGAAGACCTCACTCGGCCTGTAACGAACACGACAGCCGCCCGAGCAGCAAGCCTGGGCGGCTGCCTCTCCTGCCTGAAAGACCGCGCATGCAGCGCCCCAACATCCTCATCCTGATGGTCGACCAGTTCAACGGAACGCTGTTTCCGGATGGGCCGGCGCCTTTTCTCCATGCGCCGAACCTGACAGCTCTTGCCGCTCGCTCAGCGCGCTTCGCCAACACCTACACCGCAAGCCCGCTCTGCGCGCCGGCGCGTGCATCCTTCATGTCCGGGCAGTTGCCGTCGCGCACCCGCGTCTATGACAACGCGGCCGAATTCGCCTCCGACATTCCGACCTACGCGCATCATCTGCGCCGGGCGGGCTACCAGACCTGCCTGTCGGGCAAGATGCATTTCGTCGGCCCCGACCAGTTGCACGGCTACGAGGAAAGGCTGACGACCGACATCTATCCGGCGGATTTCGGCTGGACGCCCGACTACACCCGGCCCGGCGAACGCATCGACTGGTGGTACCACAATCTCGGCTCGGTCACCGGCGCGGGAACGGCGGAGATCACCAACCAGCTCGAATATGACGACGAGGTCGCCTACAACGCCACCCGCAAGCTCTATGACCTCGCGCGCGGCCACGATGCGCGACCTTGGTGCCTGACGGTCTCTTTCACCCACCCGCACGACCCCTATGTGGCGCGCCGGGAATTCTGGGACCTCTACGAGGACTGCCTGGAGCTCCAACCAAAGGTCGCACCGATACGTTTCGAGGATCAGGACCCGCATTCGCAGCGGCTGATGCTTGCCAGCGACCATGCCGCCTATGACATTACGCCCGAACAGGTCGGCCGCTCCCGTCGCGCCTACTTCGCCGGCATCTCCTATGTCGACAGCAAGATCGGCGAAATCCTCGACGTGCTCAAGCGCACGCGCCAGGACGACAACACCATAATCGTCTTCCTCTCCGACCATGGCGACATGCTGGGCGAGCGCGGCATGTGGTTCAAGATGAGTTTTCTGGAGGGCTCGGCCCGCGTGCCGCTGATGATCGCAGCACCCGGGCTGGCGGCGGGCCGCGTCGATGCGCCGGTGTCGACGCTGGACGTGGTGCCGACGCTCGCCGAGCTGGCCGGCATCGATCTCGGCGAAATCCTGCCCTGGACCGACGGCGAAAGCCTCGTCGAAGTTACAAAAGGCAAGCGCCGCGGCCCCGTGCCGATGGAATATGCTGCCGAAGGGACCGTCTCGCCGATGGTGGGGCTGCGCGACGGCCGCTTCAAGCTGACACTCTGCGAGGCCGACCCGGCGCAACTGTTCGATCTCGATGCCGATCCGCATGAACTTACAAATCTTGCGGCCGATCCTTCATATGCCGAGACGCTTGCGTCGATGACAACAGTCGCACGCCACCGCTGGGACCTCAGGCGTTTCGATGCCGATGTCCGCGCCAGCCAGGCGCGCCGTCACATCGTTTACGCGGCGTTGCGCAACGGCGCCTATTATCCCTGGGACCACCAGCCGCTGCAGCGCGCCTCCGAGCGCTACATGCGCAACCATATGGATCTCAACGTGCTCGAAGATGCCCAGCGCTTTCCGCGCGGGGAGTGATCGGACGCAATAACAAATTACAGCCCCTCATCCCCCTGCCGGGACCGGTGGCTCACCCCGGCAATGTCCGGCAGGACAGTGAGGGGCATCGCCGGCGTGAGTTGCAAGAATTCCATCAGGGAGCTCCTACTCCTCCGGCTCCGTCGTGAACATCAGCGGAAAGCCCATCGCCTTGCCAGCGTCGGTGGCGCGGGTGGCCTTGGTCTCGGCGACATCGCGGGTGAAGACGGCGACCACGCAAACGCCTTTCTGGTGCGCGGTGATCATGACGCGGCTGGCCTGGTCCTCGCTCATCGAGAACTCGGCCTTCAGCACCATGACGACGAATTCGCGCGGGGTGAAATCGTCGTTGACCAGCATGACCTTGTAGAGTTTCGGCCGTTCGAGTTTGGGCCGGACCTTCAGGCGCGGCTTCAGCGTCGTGTCATCGTCATTGCCGGCAAGACGGGGAATAGAAACGACGGCGTTCATCGGCAACTCGCGGATTGTTTCAGGAACAGCCGACCGTCACATCAACGCATCTCGCGCGGGCGGTCAGGGCCTGCGCCTAATTTAGCGCAGATTCCCGACAATGAAAGCCCTGCCGCATGCGAGGCCTATGCCGCGCGCCGCAACACCGCACTGAGCACGTCGCGGATGCCGATGGCGCCGACGAAGCGCGACCGGTCGTCCAGCAAAGCCACCGGCGCCGTCTGCGACCGGTGCATGGCGAACATAACAGTCTTCAGCGACGTGCCCGGATTGGCCCAGAACACCTGCGCATCGTCCTCCGGCTGGCGCTCGACATCGTCGCAGGATATCCAGACGGCAGGCTTGCCGTTGCGCTCCGCAGCCGCCACCAGCCCGTCGCTGTCGATCTTGAACCGGGTGGTGTTGCGGCGGTCCAGCCATACCCACCCGTCATCGCCGGCAGCTTCCAGATCGCGACGGTCGCGCATGACGTTCCACGCCGTCAGCACCGACAGCGGGTTCACATTGGCGATGAAGTCCCTGACATAGTCGTTGGCCGGCCGAAGCACGATGTCTTCCGGCGCGCCCGTCTGCACGATACGGCCGCCTTCCATGATCGAGATGTTGGTGCCGATCTTCAGCGCCTCCTCCAGATCGTGGCTGACGAAGATGATGGTCTTTTTCAATTTGGCCTGAAGCTGCAGCAACTCGTCCTGCAGCTTGGTCCGGATCAGCGGGTCCAGCGCGGAAAACGGCTCGTCCATCAGCAGGATCGGTGCTTCGGTGGCGAAGGCGCGCGCCAGGCCGACGCGCTGCTGCATGCCGCCGGACAACTCGTGGGCGTATTTCTTCGCCCACTGGTCGAGGCCGACGAGCTTGAGCTGCGTCTGGACGCGTTCGCGGCGCTCGGCATCTGGGACGCCGGCCAGTTCCAGGCCGAAGCCGACATTTTCCTCGACTGTCCGCCACGGCAGCAGCGCGAACTGTTGGAACACCATGGCAACCTGCTTCTGGCGTATGCGCCGCAATGTGGTGGCATCGCAATGGGCGACATCCACCGTACCCTGCCCGTCCTTGACGAAGACATTGCCGCGCGCCGGGACGTTGAGCAGGTTGACCGCTCTCAAGAGAGTAGACTTGCCCGATCCGGACAGGCCCATCAGGACGGAAATCTCGCCTTCCCTGACGGTGAGGTTGGCCCCGGCGCAGCCCAGCACCGCACCGGTTTTGGCAGCGATTTCGGCGCGGGTGGCGCCTGCGTCCACCATCGCCAACGCCTGCTTCTGGTTTTCGCCGAAGATGATGTCGACGTTGCGGAAATCGACGGCGACGGTCATCGGGCAACTCCGGTGTGGACGCGGCTGATACGGTCGAGGATGATGGCAAGAATGACGATCGCCAGCCCGGCTTCGAGACCGAGCGGGATGTTGACCGAGTTCAGCGCGCGAACCACCGGCTTGCCGAGGCCGTTGGCGCCGATCAGGGCGGCGATGACCACCATCGACAGCGACAGCATGATGCACTGCGTCAGGCCGGCCATGATGGTCGGCAGGGCCGCCGGAAGCTCGACCTTCCACAGGAGCTGGCGCTTGGTGGCGCCGAACGCCTCGCCCGCTTCCAGCATCGGCTTCGGCACAGAAGTGATCCCGAGATGCGTCAGGCGGATCGGCGCGGGCGCGGCGAAGATCACCGTGACGATCAGGCCGGGCGCGAGGCCGAGGCCGAACAGGATCAGAACCGGGATCAGATAGACGAAGGTCGGCATGGTCTGCATCAGGTCGAGCACCGGCTGCAGCCAGCGATAGCCGCGCTCGTTGTGCGCGGCCCAGATGCCGATCGGCACGCCGATGGCCATCGAAGCGGCAGCGGCAGCGACCACCAGCACCAGCGTCTCAACCGTCTCTTTCCACAGGCCCTGGTTGATGATGAAGGAGAGCCCGATCACCACCGCCAGCGCCAGCTTCCACGATTTCTGCAGATACCAGGCAAGGGCTGCGATCATCAGCACCAGCACGAAGGCCGGCAGCCACAGCATGATGCTGATCAGGCCGTTGAGGACAAAGGCCACGCCGCCGGCGATGGAATCGAAGAACCAGGCGAAATTGCCGGTGAGGAAATCGAAGAACTGCTTGCCCCATCGCCCGACGGGGATTTTGAAGCTAGCGATCAGTTGCGATACGGGATCCATCAACCTCTCTTTTCTGTTTTGCTTAGCGTGTTTTGCAATTCCACTTGGGCGACGTTATTGGCACTACCGAGCTAGGCCCCCCTCACCGCCTCGCTTCGCTCGGCACCTCTCCCCCATTCCATGGGGGCGAGGAACCCAAGCTCCGGAATGCCGAGCCGGAAGAACCAGCGGTTCCTCTCCCCTACGCAGTGGGGGAGAGGTGGTTTGCGAAGCAAACCGGTGAGGGGGGTTCACCGTAGCTTCGCAAGAATTTCCTATGCTCCAATGCCTTCTAGATACCCAATGCCGTCTTGACCGCCGCAGTCGCATCGCCGCCGTCGAAGGTGGTCACGCCCTGCAGCCAGGGGTCGATTACCGTTGGATTGGCCTTCAGCCATTCGGTGGCGGCTGCTTCGGGATCGGCTCCGTCATTGAGGATCGAGCCCATGATCTCGTTCTCCATCTTCAACGAGAAGGAGAGGTTCTTCAGGAACTGGCCGACATTGGCGCATTCGCTGGTGTAGCCCGCACGCACATTGGTTGAAACCGTGGCGCCGCCATAATTCGGCCCGAACACCTCGTCGCCGCCCGACAGATAGGCCATCTCGACATTGGCATTCATCGGATGCGGCTCCCAGCCGAGGAACACCACGTCGGTCTTGGAACCCGCCGCACGCTGGACAGCCGAGAGCATGCCCGCCTCGGAGCTTTCGACCAGTTCGAAGCCGCCAAGGTCGAAGCTGTTTTTCTCGATCATGTCGAGGATCAGCCGGTTGCCGTCATTGCCGGCCTCGATGCCATAGATTTTGTTGCCCAGCTTGTCCTTGAATTTCGCAATATCGGCGAAGGTCTTGAGGCCTTCGTCGAAAGTGTATTTCGGCACGGCGAGCGTGTATTTCGCGCCTTCCAGATTGACCCGGACGGTCTCGACCGACTTGTCTTCCAGATATGGCTTGATGTCTGCTTCCATGGTCGGCATCCAGTTGCCGAGGAAGACATCGATGTCCTTGTTCTTCAGCGAGGTATACGTCACCGGCACCGAAAGCACCTGCACATCGGGCGAATAGCCCAGCGCTTCCAACACCACCGAGGCGGTCGCGGTGGTAGCGGTGATATCGGTCCAGCCGACATCGGCAAAATGCACGGTCTTGCAGCTGTCGGGCTCAGCGGCAAAAGCCGCCGGCGAAGCCAGAAGCGCTACCATGCCGAACGAGACGGCAACAGATTTCATACGCAGCATCGGGTAGTCTCCCATTCTGAATTAAAGCGACGCGGGCGCTATCCGCCTTCTCGTGCTAAAACCAAACATCATTTTGCCGAGCTTACAAGCACTTCCGCTATACGCGCCGCGCCATGCAATAGCCCGGATGCGTCCTCTCAGACCCGGCAAACGATAAAATACGGTGAACGGTCTCGCATTTGCTCTCCCACCCTGCCGTGCCGTCGCGATATGAAACGCCATGGCAAAACTCTATTTTCACTACGCGACGATGAATGCCGGCAAGAGCACCATGTTGCTGCAGGCGTCCTACAACTATCGTGAGCGCGGCATGAACACGATGCTGTTCGTAGCCGGGCATTACCGCAAGGCGGACGATGCCGGCTACATCTCCTCGCGCATCGGGCTGGAGGAGGACGCCGACATGTTTCGCGACGGCGACGACCTTCTCGCTCGTGTCGCCGAGCATCACGGCCGTGCACCCGTGCATTGCGTCTTCGTCGACGAGGCGCAGTTCCTCCAGGAAGACCAGGTCTGGCAGCTTGCCCGCGTCGCCGACCGGCTGGACATTCCGGTGATGTGCTACGGCCTGCGCACCGACTTCCAGGGAAAGCTGTTCGAAGGCTCGCGGCAGCTTCTCGCCATCGCCGACGAGTTTCGCGAAGTCCGTACCATCTGTCGATGTGGCAAGAAAGCGACGATGGTGGTGCGGCTTGGCGCCGACGGCAAGGTCGCCAAGCAGGGCGAACAGGTCGCCATCGGCAAGGAAGCCTATGTCTCCTTGTGCCGCCGCCATTGGGAGGAAGAGATGGGCCGCGTGAAGCCGGAAGACATGTTCGGCTTTGGCGGCAGCTGACACGCGGTGCCATTTGAGACACTGAAACGGCACGATCAGGACAAGCTGTTGAAAAAAAGCGCCTGTTTCGTTTTGGCCGATGTCTTTTAACCGTGCTGCTCAATGCCTATAGTTGATTGTGAGGAGACCCCACAACCGGAGACACCAATGGCAACGCTGCAGAACTTCGATGCCGAGATCGCCAAGACGAAACAGGCCGTCGAGCAGATGCGCTCCAAGATCGAGCAGTCGAGCACCGTGCTGGACAAGCTGGCGCAATCCGATGCCAAGATCGGCGCGGCCGAATTCGACATCGAGAATGCCCGCATCACCGACGTGCTGAACCAGCAGAAGGTGATGGAAGCCAACATCGCCGATCTCATCATCGGCCTGGAGGATGCCACCAACGTCTTCGGCACCGAGTTCGAGAGCATGAAGAACTACAGCGGTTGGGAGAGCTTTGTCGGCATCTTCTCCAACCAGAGCAAGCAGCGCATGCGCACCGAGCGCGTTCGCAACATGTCCCTGTCTGGCAATCTGCAGGAGCTTCTGTCGAAGTCCGACACCATCGTAGGCGTGCTGAAGGCACAGAAGCAGGTTCTCGCCGAACGCTACAAGACCTCGGAAACCAGTCTCGGGCAGGTCATCGAACGGCGCAAGGCGACGATCGCCAATCTCGAAGCCACCCAGAAGCGCATCGAGGAACTCAATCCGATCCTGCTCGACGTGGAAAACCGCATCGCCGCCTCGACCAACCAGAGCGAGCGCGCAGAGCTCGAAGCTGAGCGCGCCAAGCTCGCGACCGAATACAACGAGAAGCAGGCCAAGGAACAGGAGCTGCTCGCCGAAAGCCAGACGCTGGAACGCTATACCTCGATGTTCCAGACCTTCGTGGATTCGCTCAACAACCAGATCGCCGCGCAGAACACGCTGATCAACAAGCTGACCATCGATACCGAGCAGCGCATCGTGCTCTATAAGGCGCTTGAGGATTCGTTGAAGACCGCGGCCCAACAGGATGTCGCCCACAAGATCAACACACTGGGCTCCAAGGTCGACAACACCGCCGAGGAAACCATGGCCGGCATCGGCGCCGCTTCGCAGAAGCATATCGGCGACCTCCTGGAACTCCACGGCACCAATATGAATGCCTCGGCCGACATCCAGCGCCGCAAGAAGCTCGCCGACGACGCCTTTGCCCGCCGCTTCGAAGAGGTGTTGAAACAGCACAACGCTTCGAACTACGTGCAGTCTTAGGTGGGTGAGCTTGAACGCTTGATGGGTTTTCGCCCCATGTTGCCCCCCTCTGGCCTGCCGGCCATCTCCCCCGCATGGGGGGAGATCAGCAGTTCGGTCGCAACCGCCTTTTCTGCGACGTTTGCGATTGGCGAAAGCCGACGTAAGGGCCTAATCTCCCCCTATGCGGGGGAGATGTCCGGCAGGACAGAGGGGGGCGCGAAGGATCGCATGCGCCGCCGAGTACATTACAAATGACCCCCTCCACCGACCCCGCCGTGCACTATTTCGATTCCATCGTCGCAGCACTCGACGGTCTGGAAATCTTCCTGCGCGACGACCGCTCGCCGCTTTATCGGCATGACTTGATCGGGCGCGTTGTGGTCGAATACATCGCCCAGCTCGACAGCGCGTTCGCCTCATGGCGCAACCGGCTGGGCTTTATGGACAGCTTCCGCATTTCGCGCGCCGAGAGCGGTTTTCCTGTCTTCCAGAACGTGCTGGAGCTTGAAAACGACCGCCGCACTGCCGCCCAGCGGCTGGCGAACATTCCGCAGCCCGACGAGTTGCGCGGCGAGATGGCTGATTTCATCCTGCGTCACAAAGCCTTTCCCGATGCGCTGCAACGCTCCATGGCGGAGCGGCTCTATCTGGAAAGTGTGAAGGACGGCGCGAATTTCGGCCCGTTCAGCCTGTGCCAGACGGTCAAGGTATCGGTAAACCCGAAAACGCTGCGCCCCTATTACCTCGTGCATTGGGCGAGCTTCGACGGTTTCGCCAACCTGCCTCTGATCTACATGGCCACCGTCGAGGATTCCTCCGAAGACATGGTAGCCCAGCTCGTCGGCCCCGACGGCAAGCTCAACGACAAGCTGGACATCCCCCTGCCCGTCGACGGTCTGCTCAATCCGCAGCTCGCCCACCGCTTCGACGATTTCACCCAAAAGAATTCCGCCTACACGCTGTCGCCCGTGACCATCGCCAGCAACATGGACAAGGATTTCGAGACGCTGCACCCCAAGCAGTTGCGCCGCGTCGTGCTGGGGCCGTTCTACACGGCTGGCATCACCGAGCACAATTCGACGGTGACGGAGGTGCTGTCCAAGGTGCGCAAGGCGGAAAACGCCTGGCTGCTGACCTGGACGGTACAGGAGGTCTATTCCAAGGGCGAGATCCCCAGCCGTCGCGGCCTGTGGTCGAGCACGCCGGCAAGCGAGGAATTCTACATCAACACCGACGATCTCGAAGCCGCCCGCCAAGGCGTCTCCAGCTACGAAAAACACGCGCTCGTCCCGCACGAGGCCTATCAGGTGCTCTACGCAGCGGGGGAAACCGCCAAGATCTTCAGCGGCTACAAGGTGCATATCCTGTCGCAGGGGCAGGTGATCAGCGATGTTTGAACCCAGCCGATCTTTCCGAGTGCCGAATGCGCGCGCCTGAGAGGACCGTGGCGGCGGCGCGGACCCTGCGAAGTGACATGTCGCTTCCTGAGGTTTTGCTCTGGGAGCAATTGCGACAGTTGCGCCTCGGTGGGCTGCGGTTCCGCCGCCAGCATCCAATCGGGCCGTATGGTCTCGACTTCTACTGTCCCAAAGCGCGATTGGTTGTGGAGGTCGACGGCGCTCACCACCACGTACCGGCCGATGCAGATTGCTGCGGCAGCGGAAGATCATAGAAAGATGCCCCCTCCGACCCTTCGGGCCGGAGGGGGCTCGCAATCCCAAACCCGCGACACGGGAGATTGACCATGGACACCGGCCTGACCGCCATTGCCGAAGCCGACATCGAAAAGCACCGCGCTACGGCGCAGAGCTTCATCACGCGCATCGTCGTGCTGGAGGATTCGTCCAGCCAGTCGGGCACGGGTCTCGCCGGCACGAACCGACGCTTCGTCTCCACCGTCTCGACCGGTTCGGTGCGCCGCACGCGCGAGATCGAGCTCGCGAAAACCGTCGGTGCGATCCACCCCGACGACCAGCTCCTGTCCATCCCGCAGCACACGCTGCTCTACCGTGCCCGCCGCGGAATCGCGATAGCGCTCGCCGTGTCCGACGTCTTTGCGCGTAGCACAGACCTCGAAGCCCTGCAGGCGAAAAATGCCCGCAGTCCCCTCGACGGCGAGGAAGCCACCCGCTTCAAGAAGCTTCTGTCGGCATCGGCCTATGTCGCAGCCTTCACCTTCGCCGCCTATCTGCTGCAGATGATCGAGACCGACGGCGAGGCGCCCAACGATATCGCCGAACCGGCCTTCCAGTTCGACACCCCGCAGGATGGCGTCAAATCGGTGCTCGCCGGGCTCGACGCAGCCCTTTCCGGCGCCACGGACGACGCCGATCTCGCCACCCGCGCCCGCGCCTATGCACGCGTCGCGGTGGACGGGCTGCTGACGCGGAAAGGCCGTTTCGACGGCCTTGGCGCGTTCGAGAATGCGCATATCCACATCGACGCGGACGATTTCACCATTGACGGTTTCGACATCGCCCCAGGCAAGAAGTCCAAGCCGCTGGTGATGACCTTCAAGAAGCCCGAGGAGGTCGTCGGCAACCACATCGCCAAGTACCAGTCGGTCAAGCTGGCCAAAATGATCATGGCCTATGATTTCGACCGCGAACTCAACCCCTTCGTCGAGCTCGGCGGATTTCTGTTCACCTTCATCGGCGACGGCTCCCCCGGCACCGGCAAGACCACGCTGATCCAGATGATCGCCGGCCTGATGCACGGCTACTGCCAGGTTGCCGGCTACCCCTTCGTCTACGAGAATTTCGGCGTCGACCAGATTTCCTCCTACCAGGGCAAGTCCGGCCAGAACTGCCGCCAGTTCATCACCAATGTCTTGAACCCGCGCGCCATCGGCTTCGGCACCATCGACGACATCGACCAGGTCGCGGCCAAGCGCTCCGACGACCGCGCATCCGCCGGCCAGCAGGAAATCACCGGCGTTTTGATGGATGCCTTCGCCGGCGCCTCCACCGTGATACGCGGCAATTCGACCTTCGGCATGTTCTCCAACTATCCCGAAAATGTCGACGACGCGCTGCGTCAGCGCGCCGGCGCCCGCTGGCTGGTCGACGGCCCGCAAACGCGCGAGGACTATATCGACATCTTCGTGCTGCTGGCCGGCAAGAACCATAAGATTCCGCTTGGCGAGCACGACCTCTACGCCGCGCAGGAGATCAAGCGCGCGGTCTCGGATGCCTATGAAGGCCATGCGAAACCGCAGGAAGACGGCCTGATGAAGGTCTATGATCGCTTTCTGAAGGAAAATGGCGAGCCCAGGACCTTAGCCGATGTCGGCGAATATCTGCACCTGATCAAGGAGGCCGAGCCGCGCTTCACCGGCCGCGCCATCAAGAACGTCACCGATGCCATCAAGATGCGCGCCATGGATATCGAACTGCCCGACGATTGGTTCGAAAAGCCCGAGACCTTCATGCACAAGACTTATGACGACAAGAAAGCCATGATCGAGGAGCTGCGCGGCCCGTTCTCGCTCGACATCGTCATGCAGGAGATCAACCGCTACGCCGATTCCGAATTCCGCTACGCCGACAAATCGGACGACGCAGCCGTGCAGAAACTGCTCCGCGACGCCCGCCTGCGCGAACGCGCCGGCCGCGAAATGGAGGCGTTGAAGCAGAAGGGGCTATGGGATGCGTGAGGGCAGAGGATTGAATGTCGGCGGGATAAGGCATAGATTCTGGCTAGAGTGGCTAGAAAGGGCATGACATGCGCGAAGTAGGAACGCTTGAAGCGCGAAATTCCCTTAGTGCATTGCTTGAGCTTGTCGAGAAGGGAGAGGAGATTACCATCACGCGACACGGGACACCCGTGGCGCGGCTGGTACCCGCCCATGCACCGGATGTGGAAAAGGCACGCGCGACAGCGCAGGCGTTGCGCGAATTGCGCAAGCAGGTGAAACCTGATCCGGAAGGCCTCTCGATCCGCGACTACATCGACATGGGCAGACGCTATTGAGTGTTGTTCTCGACTGCTCGGTCGCATTGAATTGGGTGCTGCCCGACGAGGGCAGCCTTCTTGCCGACACGGTGTTGGATCGGGTGTCCGTACAGGGAGCGGTCGTGCCGCTTCTTTTCCGCCTTGAGGTTGGCAACGCTCTTCTTCTCGCCGTCAGGCGTAATCGGATCACGGCCGAACTTCGCGAAGAGATATTCGAAAAGATTGGCGACCTGCCTTTGCAGCAGGACACGGCTGGCACTGAATATGTATGGACGACATGCCTCGACCTGGCTGCGACACATGGCCTGTCGCTTTATGATGCGACCTATCTGGAACTGGCACAGCGCCGGAGATTGCCGCTGGCAACGCTGGACGCGCGCTTGGCACAGGCGGCCGAGCGCACGGGGATTGCCTTGTTCGGAGCGGTGTCATGATGGCGCGCGACAAACTTTCTCCCCGTCTACGGTCAAAAGAAAAGATGACCTTCCCTGCGAATCCGATTCGCATAGAACACGATGCTGTTGAAGCTTTAGGAAAATTGCTTCAACAAAGAAGATATCAGGGATAATCGTGGAATTTATTTCCATAATTTTTGAATATATTTACAATACCAGCCTAGCTGGATTTTTGTTTGCGGCAATATACTTATTTTCGATGTACTTCGCGTGGAAGGTATGGATTGAAGGCATAAACGCAGGTGCAGCTGAAGATGTAAAAATCCACTTGACGAACCAGCAAAGACATTCAGGAAACACGAATTATGCTAGGGGAATTCGAAATTTCAGAGGCGCTATCCCAAGGGCGATAAAAATCGCCCTGATACTCATCGGCCTCCAGCTCGTTCTAGTTTTGCTTCCCGGCAGCTTTGCGAAAATATACCCGCTAAGGGAAATTTTGGGATGATCCAATATTTCAGGCTTTCAAGATGAACCTTCTCCGCGATTCCGATCTCATCTATGGCCGGTTGCTCACCATCGACGAGCCGCATCTGATCGAGCGCTACAACAAGGCGCTGAAGGCATTCGGGCTGGCGCCGACCGACCTGCAAGCTTTCGAGATCGACCGCTCCGGCTTCTCGCCGCAGATTGCCGAGGAGCTCGGCGATCCGCTCTATCTCGATCCCGGCGCCATCAACCGCCGTTTTATCATCTTAACCCCGGCGCAAGGCGACCTGCCGGTCGTGCACACCGCCTTCTCGAACACCTCGCAGCTGCTCTACGAATTCATGAGCAGGAACCAGCGCGCCATCAACGCGCTGACGATCAAGGATGTGATTTATGGCGAGATCGAGGATTCGGTTTCGCGCGTCGAGGATATCGAAGACCTGCTGTCGATCAATCAGGTCGAGTTCCGCGTGCTGTCGGCCGAGGACGTGCTGGGCAAGGCCGCAGAGCTCGGCAAGCTGGTCGACCGGCTGAAGCTCGAACCCAACGCCTGGCGCGACGACGCCATGCTTGAGCGCATGGTGGAACTGGCGAAAGTCTGCGGCGACATTCGCGAGAACGCGCTGGTGCCGGACCAGGTCATCTTCCGCCACAACGCGTACTGGACCAGTCATTTCGGCGGGCTCTACGTCTTCGTCGATCCCGACATGACCACCGTCATCAGCGATCCGTCGGCACCCGGCTTCCGCCGGTCCCGGCCCTGGCAGGTCAGCTATCTGTCGATTCTCGACGCTGAAAAGGTCTTCGTCTTCCTTGCCTCAACCGGCCGGATCGAACTGCCGCGCGCCTCGTGGATCGAGCAGTCCGGCTATCTCGAGCACCGCGCAGAGATGGCGGTGCGCGACCTGATCCGCAAGCAGGAGCCAACCCGCGATCTCGGCACCGTCGACAAAGTCTGGATGCAGACCTGGATCCACGGCCATGCCGCCGAGATCAACCGCGACGGCACCTTCCCCTTCCTCAATGCCGCCAAGCGCGAAATCGCCCAGCTCGGCCAGCTCAAGCTTGAAGAGGTTAAGCCCGAAAACCGCTTCCTCGTCGTCCGCGCCAAGCCCGACCATCCCGACGCCTGGCTGACCAACCGGCTGATCTCGGATTTCGTGCCGTCGGATTTCCTCTCCCGCTACGTCTTCAACAAGGATGGTTTCTACAAGGACTACGAACAGCTTACCCCGCAATGGCGGTCGCATGTTGTGGAGACGCTGAAAAGCACATATCTGAAGGACAAGGCGGCGTTTCGCGCGCGGCTCTACGGTTTGGTCGACTGAGGGGACTTTTTGATGCTTGATCCGATCGTGAGCTTTTTCACCCGCATATTCCAATGGATCGGGCGAGGCATCGGTCTGCTCATCGGCGTTCTGCTGTGGCCGTTTCTGTGGCTGGGCCGCTGGTACATCAGCAGCGGCTGGATTCTCAAGGCCGTTGCCGGCGTCGTCATTGTCGGCATTGTCGCCTCATATGCCTATTTCTTCTACGTAACGCAGTTCTGGACGAACTTCGACCCGGACTACCCGAACCAGATCGAGGCCGCCTCGACCACGGCCCAGGCGACCGACGCGGTGGCGGGCGATCAGCTTCCGGCAAGTGCCGCCGCCCCGGCCGCCGGCGCCACACCGGCAGCCTCGGCTGCGCAAACCTGCAAGCGCTCGGAAATCGCTGCGACCGCCGCCGATCTGGTTGACTTCAACGTCAACCAGAATGCCTGGATTTCCTCCATGCTGGTGTCCAAGCTGGGCTTTTTCGGAATTCCATGGCGCAACACGCCCTATTTCGACAACAAGGCCGCGTTCCAGCTCGGCATCAACCAGGTTCTGCGCCGCACCACCACCGAACTGGTGGATACGCTCGGCCGCGCGCGCGGCACCTCACGCATCGACCAGAACCTGCAGGATGCGCGCACGGCTCTGGCCTGGAACGAGGACGCCTGGTATATCGGCCTGCGCGGACCGACGCGCCCGACGCCGAGCGTCTACCGCGAGGCGATCCAGAAACTGCGCAGCTTCAACGCCAGCCTGGAAAAGTGCGACGCCACCTTCGACGCGCGCTCCGACAACCTTTTGGCGTTCCTCGACCGTATCGCCGGCGACATCGGCTCGACCTCCGATATCCTGCGCAGCCAGTTGGAAGCGTCGGATGCAGGCTGGTTCGACCCTCGCGCCGACGACCGCTTCTGGTTCGCCTATGGCCAGCTCTACGCCTACTACGGCATTCTGAGCGCGACCAGCACCGACTTCTCGGCTGTCATCCGGGAGCGCAACATCACCACGCTGTGGGACACCATGCAGGTGCAGATGCGCGACGCGCTGAACATGCAGCCGCTGATCATCTCCAACGGCAACGAGTCGAGCTCCTTCTTTCCGTCGCATCTGGCGACGATGGGCTTCAACCTGCTCCGCGCCCGCTCGCAGATCGTCGAGATCCGGAGCGTGCTGGATAGGTAGGACCAATCGACAGCCGTGGATCGGTCCTAAGGTTGCGTCATCGGCTGAACGCGGGCACTTTCCTTGCCAGGCTCCGATGAGCCAGACAGGCGACCATAGATCGCGCGGCAGCAAAGGGGGCGAGACCATGACCGAGGTGAAATCCGACATCGAGATTGCGCGCGCGGCCAGGAAGAAGCCGATCCAGGAAATCGGCGGAAAGCTCGGCATTCCAGCCGAACACCTGCTGCCTTACGGCCATGACAAGGCGAAAATTTCCGCAGAATTCATCGCGGAAACCCGCTCGCGGCCCGACGGCAAGCTTATCCTCGTCACCGCGATCAACCCCACGCCTGCCGGCGAGGGCAAGACCACCACCACCGTCGGCCTCGGCGACGGGCTCAACCGCATCGGCAAAAAGGCGGTGATCTGCATCCGCGAGGCCTCGCTCGGCCCCTGCTTCGGCGTCAAGGGCGGGGCTGCCGGCGGCGGCTATGCCCAGGTGGTGCCGATGGAGGACATCAACCTCCATTTTACCGGCGATTTTCACGCCATCACCGCCGCCCACAATCTGCTTTCCGCGTTGATCGACAACCACATTTATTGGGGCAACGAGCTGGAGATCGACACACGCCGCATCGTCTGGCGTCGGGTGATGGACATGAACGACCGCGCCCTGCGCGAAATCGTCTGCTCGCTGGGCGGCCCGGCCAACGGTTTCCCACGCGAGGCAGGTTTCGATATCACCGTCGCTTCGGAGGTCATGGCTATTTTGTGCCTGTCCAAGGATCTGAAGGACCTTGAAAACCGCCTGGGCGATATCGTCGTCGCCTATCGCCGGGACAAGAGCCCGGTCTTTGCGCGCGACCTCAAGGCCGACGGCGCCATGGCGGTGCTGCTCAAGGACGCCATGCAGCCCAATCTCGTTCAGACACTGGAAAACAACCCCGCCCTCGTCCATGGCGGTCCCTTCGCCAACATCGCGCATGGCTGCAACTCCGTGGTCGCCACCACGACCGCGCTCAAGCTTGCCGACTATGTCGTGACCGAGGCCGGCTTCGGCGCCGATCTGGGTGCTGAGAAATTCTTCGATATCAAGTGCCGCAAGGCGGGGCTCAAGCCGGCAGCAGCCGTCATCGTCGCCACCGTGCGCGCCATGAAGATGAATGGCGGCGTCAAGAAGGAGGATTTGGGCACCGAGGACATCGACGCGGTTCGGCGCGGCTGCGCCAATCTCGGCCGTCACATTGAGAATGTGAAGCAGTTCGGCGTGCCGGCCGTGGTGGCCATCAACCATTTCCACTCCGACACCCCAGCCGAGATCGAGGCGATGAAGGCGTTCGTCGCCACTCTGGGCGAAGAGGCCATCGTCTGCCGACATTGGGCGGAAGGTTCATCCGGCATCGAGGAGCTTGCCCGCAAGGTCGCCGCACTGGCGGAATCCGGCATGTCGCAATTCGCTCCGATCTATCCCGACGCCATGCCGCTGTTCGACAAGGTCGACACCGTCGTCAAGCGCATCTACCGCGGCACCGAGGCGATAGCCGACAAGGCGATCCGCGACCAGTTGCACGCCTGGGAGCAAGCCGGCTACGGCCACCTGCCGGTCTGCATCGCCAAGACGCAATATTCCTTCTCGACAGATCCGACCCTGCGCGGCGCGCCCACCGGCCATGTCGTGCCGATCCGCGAGGTGCGCCTGTCGGCCGGCGCCGGCTTCGTCGTCGCCATCTGCGGCGAGATCATGACCATGCCCGGCCTGCCCCGCTCACCGTCTTCGGAACGGATTTTCCTGAATGAGCGGGGGTATATCGAGGGACTGTTTTGAGGGACGTGTCAACAACCGAAATTATTGGCCTACGATAGGCTCGTTATGGGGCGGAGCCATTTGTCCTTTAGAAGGGTCCTTGGGCAATGCATTCTCATCAGCAGAGCCCACCTGCCTTACCGTCTTGCGCGCCGCTTTCACCAAATTCTCCAAAAGGTCGAAGAAGACATCAATGCTGAAGCCTAAGATGAACGCAAAGGCAAACAGCCCAAGTCCTATTCTTTTGAACGCTTCATCGTTGCCAAGCAACCCCATGCCGAGCCATGCCATGATCATCCCCGCTAAGGCACCCAGCGAAATCCGGTAGACGGTGCGGCTCCAACCTTCATTGGGTTCCTGTGGGTTCAGAAAGGCTCGCAGGAAATATATAATCGCTCCAAGCGCTCCGTAAACAGCAGGCAATATGATAAGGGAATACAGATTTAGTGTATCTTGAACGTCTATGTTGAGTGCTTCGATATCTGGAAAAGCACCAGAATAGAAATTGAGGCGCAGCGCACAGCTGCGCAAAATAGATTCTGCTGTATCGACGCCCAATGTTTTATCAAAGCTGTATACTAACTGCCCAATGAAGGGATTTCTTTTCGAAATTTCAGCTTTTGTGATTTTCCCAAGCGCATATTGCTCTAGAAGACCCACACTCCCACAAAAGGCTTGACGCATTCCGGCGAGGCGCGGATCGAAAAAACCAGTATACACGAAGTCATTTTTGCTGTGACCGTTTCCGCCATTTATGCACTGTCCGCCGGCATCTACCCCGGAGGGACACGCTTTTTGGGATTTGCTGAGCGCGCCGAACTTCATTCCTAGGCTAAGCAGATAACCTTCAACTGTTTGCTGACCGGCAACGGGATATCGGGCTTGCCGTTGGAAGCTGTCAGCCATCAGTTTGACAGTACCAACTCTCTGATCGAGATTAACCAACTCGTACAGGAGTCTATGGGAGGCTTCACGCGCAAGCAGGAAGCGTTCGTTGTCCCGCATCACTCTCGAACCAATTATTGCAGTCCCCGTTCCAGCGTTGGTAGTTTGCGCATCGCCAAAATTCGAATACTGCAACTCATCTCCCAGTTGTTTCTGAGCATCAAGGAGCCTGCGTTCCAACTCTCCATATCGCATCTCTGCTTCGTTCTGCTCGAGCGTTGTAAGCGCTGCAGAAATCTCAACTCCCCGATTATAGATGCGGGTTAGGTGGAGTGTGCAGATCATGAAGGCTATGGCGGCAAGGACCATTACAGCTGTCCACAATCGCCGCCACTTCGATGGAAAAACACGCCAGCCACTTCGAAGTGCGTAGAATTGTTTAAACGGCACCTGTTTGCGCAAGTCTTCATATATTTGAGCCAGTTGGGTGACAGCTGGAGCGCTCAGAAGGCGATCTTTGGTTGGCAACCGCTCAACTGCATCTATCGCTGATCTGAGTTCCGTATTCGTGACACCGTTTGTGGCTGTCAGAAATTCTGCAACCATTCGGGCGTCGCGGAGCAATACGTTGACGTAAGGTGCATTGGACATCTGGCTCGTCTCCGCCCTTAGCCAAGAAAACCAGCGACGTAACCATATGGCCCGGGACACCCGCAGGGCGATCCCGGAGGTCCCGGCCATTGCGCCCAGCACCAGAAGCTTGGCGTGAAACAGATTGATCCTGGATAATGCGGCGGCACCTGCGCCAGGGCTGGGCGCGTGAAGCTCAGCCAGGCTATCGCTATGCAAACGAGAACTGTCTTGACTGATCGCATTGTCTCATCCCCAACCCGATCTTCAATTTAAGCGCGAATTCCAGAAATATACAACTATAAAGTGAATACCTCTTTTTGGGTACATGCGGAGGAAGCATCGGACCGATGAATAGTCGAAACCGGCCAGTATTCGTTGCTGAGGAAGAGGCAGCCTAAAGACCTATTTCGAAATCCGAAAAACCCCTGCCAAGCATCTGGCGTGCGATCTTGGTCTCCGCTACTGTTTGTCAGCTTCGCAGAGTGCCTGAATTGTAAGTGTAGCGTTGGTTCCGCTGGTTCCGTGGCATGTTGCTGGCCGCGCCCCACCGGATGGTTTCATGCTTTCCGGGGGATCACATGCTTTATGCTCTTGCTCTCATCATCGGCATCGTTGCCGGGCTCAGGGCGATGACCGCACCAGCCGCCATTGCCTGGGCGGCGTGGCTTGGCTGGCTGCCGCTCGGCGACACATGGGCCTGGTTCATGGGCCACTGGATCGCGGTCGCGATCTTCACCCTCGCCGCCATCGCCGAACTCGTCACCGACCAGTTGCCGTCCACGCCCAGCCGCAAGGTAGCGCAGCAATTCGGCGCACGCCTGGTTTCGGGCGCGTTGAGCGGCGCCTGCATCGGCGCGGTCGCCGGCGTCACGGTGGGCGGCTTGATAGCGGGCGTCGTCGGCGCCGTCATCGGCACATACGGCGGGGCTGAACTGCGCGGCAGGCTGGCGAAATCCTTCGGCAAGGATTTGCCGGCTGCGATCGTCGAAGACGTGGTGGCCATCGTCGTTGCCGCCCTGGTCGTCAGCGCCGTGCTATGAGCCGGCATTTCGACGCCATCATCATCGGCGGCGGCCAGGCCGGACCGTCTCTCGCCGGCAGGCTGACGCAGGCCGGCCAGACGGTCGCGCTGATCGAACGCAAGCATCTCGGCGGCACCTGCGTGAACACCGGCTGCAAACCGACCAAGACCATGGTTGCCAGCGCCTATGCCGCCCATCTCGCCCGCACCGGAACCCGCTATGGCGTCGAGATCGGCGGGCCGGTCACCGTCGACATGAAGGCCGTCAAGGCGCGCAAGGACAAGGTCACGCTGGAGTCCCGCAAAGGACTCGACGACTGGGTCGGCGGCATGAAGGGCTGTACGCTGTTTCGCGGCCATGCCCGTTTTATCTCCCCGCACGAGGTCGATGTCGGCGGCGAAACGCTCTCAGCCGACAGGATCTTCCTCAATGTCGGCGGCCGCGCCAACATCCCCGACATGCCCGGCATCGGCGACATCAGCTATCTCACCAACGTCTCGACGATGGAGCTCGATGTGCTGCCGCGCCATCTCGTGGTCGTCGGCGGCAGCTATATCGGGCTGGAATTCGCCCAGATGTTCAGGCGCTTCGGCAGCCAGGTCACCATTGTCGAGAAAGGTCCACGCCTGGTCGGACGGGAAGACGAGGGCGTGTCGGACGCCATTCGCGGCATCTTGGAAAACGAAGGCATCGGCCTCAGGCTCAAGGCCGAGTGCATCAGCTTCGCACAGCATGCCGATGGTGTTGCGGTCAATGTCGATTGCGACGATGGCGACCGCATGGTGGTCGGCTCGCATGTGCTGCTCGCCATCGGTCGCACGCCCAACACCGACGATCTCGGCCTGGAGGTCGCCGGCGTCGCCACCGACAAGCGCGGCTATGTCGTGGTCGACGATCAGTTGCGCACCAGCGTCCCGCATATCTGGGCGATGGGCGATTGCAACGGCAAAGGCGCCTTCACCCACACCGCCTACAATGATTTCGAAATCGTCGCCGCCAATCTGCTCGACAACAATCCGCGCAAGGTCAGCGACCGGCTGTCCGCCTATGCTCTTTACATCGATCCGCCGCTCGGCCGCTGCGGCATGAGCGAGGCGGAAGCCCGGTCAAGCGGCCGCAGCATTCTCGTCGGCACACGCCCGATGAGCCAGGTCGGCCGCGCTGTGGAAAAGGGCGAGACACAAGGCTTCATGAAGATCGTCGCCGACGCGGACACTAAGGAAATCCTCGGCGCCGCCATACTCGGTACGACCGGCGACGAGGTCGTCCACGGCATACTCGACCTGATGTATGCCAAGGCGCCCTACACCGTGCTGCAACGCGCCGTGCACATCCACCCAACCGTCTCGGAACTGCTGCCCACCGTCATCGCCGAGATGAAGCCGGTGTGAGATTTACCCCACCGGCCAGACGATCATCAGCATGGGCACCGCAACCAGGATCACCAGGATCGACAGCGGCAGTCCGAGCCGCGAGTAGTCGCCGAAGCGATAGCCTCCCGGCCCCATCACCAGCGTGTTGCACTGGTGACCGATGGGGGTGAGAAAATCGCAGCCCGCGCCAATAGCCACGGCCATCAGGAACGCCTCCGGTCGATAGCCGAGCTGTCCGGCAAAGGTCGCTGCGATCGGCGCCATGACAAGCACGGTGGCGGCGTTGTTGAGAAACGGCGTCACCGCCATTGCCGCCACCAGGATCAGCGCCAAGGCGCCCCAGGCCGGCAGCGACATGGCGATTTGCGACAGCCCCGCGCCCATCAGCTCGGTTGCGCCGCTCGTCCGCAGCGAGCCGCTGACAGGAATGAGCGCTGCCAGCATGACGAGGATCGGCCCGTCAAGCGCATCATAGACCTCGCGCAACGGTATCGCCTTGAACGCAACGACCAGCACCGCGGCGGCGAAGAACGCCACAGGTACCGGCAGCAGGCCCACCGCCGTCACCGCCATGGCGGCCAGAAGAATGCCGAGCGGCACGATGCCCTTGCGCACGCTGCCCATCAGGATGGGCCGTTCGGCAAGCGGCAGACAGCCGAAATCGCGCAGCATCTCGGGAATGCGCGCGCGGCTCGCCTGCAGCACCAGCACATCGCCCATTCTCAGCATGACATTACCCAGGCGCTGCTCAATCCGTGCGCCCTTGCGGCTGACCGCGAGCAGGTTGACGTCGTGGCGGTCGAACAGCGACAGCTGCTTGGCGGAAAGACCGATCAGGCTGGAATTCTCGCCAATGACGACCTCGATGGCTTCGGCATCGCTTGCCTTGACCCCGAGATCGCGCCCGCCGGTAAGCGACAGCTTGGCTTGCGAGGCAAGCCGGTCGATGGCCTCGGCATCGCCCTGCAACAGCAAGACGTCGCCCTCCTTCAGCGCGGAGTCCGGCAAAGGCGTAATGCGCACCCCGCCCTGCCGCAGGATCGATGAGATGCGCGCGGCACCCTCGGCCATCTTCAACAGATCGGACACCGGCTTGCCCAACACCGCTGAGCTCTTGGTCACCTCCGCTTCGGCGACGTAGTCGGACAGTTCAAGCGCATCGTGCAACGATCCGCTCTCGCGCTGCCGGATCGGCACCAGCCAGTAGAAGAAGACGAGAAAGATCACGCCCACAACGGCCAGGCTTGCACCCACCGGCGTAAAATCGAACATGGTGAAGGATTGGCCCGTTATCTCTTCCCGAACGCGTGAGACGATCACGTTGGGCGACGTGCCGATCTGCGTCATCAGACCGCCCAGCAGAGAGCCGAAGGCCATCGGCATCAGGAACAGCGAGGGCGACACGTTCGAGCGCTTGGCGAACTGGAAGGCGATGGGGATCATGATCGCCAGCGCGCCGATGTTCTTGACCACCGCCGAAAGCAAGGTGACGATCAGCACCAGCAGCATCAATTTCATGCGGATCGATTTCAGCGGCGGCACATAGCGCTGGATCAACACTTCCATGATTCCAGAGCGGGCAACCGCCGCGCTGACCAGCAGCGCACTGCCGACGATGATGACGATATCATCGCTGAAACCGCTGAAAGCCTGGTCGAAAGGAACCGCGCCCAGGCCTATGGCTGCCAGCAGCGCAAGAGCCGCGACCAGGTCATACCGCAGCCGCCCCCAGAGAAAAGCTATCATCATCGCGACGATGATGGCCACGGCGACGATCTGCTGCGCTGTCATGCAAGAAATACTTTCCGAATGGACGTGATGCGAGAACGCCGCCGCCGCAACTTTGTTTCCCCCTGGTGCGAATTTACAGATGAGTTTTTCTGCGGCGTGGCGCAAGCGGAAATCTCCGTCTCAAAACCAATCCGTTTTCAGGCGGCCTTGCATGGCAGCCATGACGCCAATGCAAAGCTGCAATGCAAGGACATCGATTGTGCCCTGCGCGGCACAGGCGCATGAAGTGCTTTCAATCGTTTTATGCTTCGGTTTCCCCGCACATGCCGCTGCCCATCTTCGCTCTTGCCGTCGCATCCTTTTGCATCGGCACCACCGAATTCGTCATCATGGGCCTGCTGCCGGAAGTGGCCGCAGATCTTGGCGTGTCTATCCCTGACGCGGGGCTGCTGGTCACGGGCTACGCGCTTGGCGTCGTCATTGGCGCTCCCCTCATCGCCATCTTCACCGCGAGCCTGCCACGCAAGGCGGTTCTGATCGGCCTGGCCGCACTCTTCGTCGTCGGCAATGTCTTGTGCGCGGTGGCGCCGAACTACTGGCTTCTGATGGGCGCCCGCGTCTTCACCGCTTTCGGCCATGGCGCGTTTTTCGGCCTCGGCGCCGTGGTGGCCGCGAGCCTCGTTCCGCGCAACAAACGCGCCAGTGCCGTGGCGCTGATCTTTGCAGGGCTGACCCTCGCCAACATTCTCGGCGTACCCGGCGGCACCGCTTTGGGCGAACGTTTCGGCTGGCGCATGACCTTCTGGGCCGTGGCGGTGATCGGCCTGATATCGGTTGCTGCCATCGCCGCCCTCGTGCCATCCAATGTGGCACCGCCCAGCGGCGGCGGACTCAAGAGCGAAGTGCGCGTTCTCGGCAAGCTGCAGGTCTGGCTCGCCATGCTGATCTCGATGTTGGCTTCCGCCAGCCTGTTTTCGGTCTTCACCTATATCAAGCCGATGCTTACCGATGTCACCGGCATCGCCGTCGACAACGTGACCTATATCCTGCTGCTCTTCGGCGGCGGCATGACCGTCGGCAATCTGGTCGGCGGACGGCTCGCCGACTGGAAGCTGATGCCGACCGCCATCGGCGCTCTCGTCATGGTGGCGGTCACGCAGCTTGCGCTATCGCACTTCGGCGCAGATGCGGCGATCACCGTCACCCTCATCGTGCTGTGGGGCGTCCTGTCCTTCCTCATCGCACCGCCCTTGCAGATGCGGGTGATGGAAACCGCCCATGAAGCGCCCAACCTCGCATCCACCCTCAACCAGGGCGCCTTCAACATGGGCAATGCGGCGGGCGCCTGGATCGGCGGCTTAGCCATCGCCCAAGGCATCGGCTATGCCGAATTGCCACTGGTCGGCGCGGGCCTTGCACTGGCCGGTGCCGCACTTGGCCTCGTCTCCCACATGATGGACGGACGTCTGCCGCGCGCCGAACCCGCCCACGAATTGCCGTGAGCGGAATCCAGTTGCGCGGTCCCCACTTCGCGGCTATTGAAAATCCATGAACATCGCTTCGAACATCGGCAATTGGTGGTGGGCTCGCTGACAGCGGCCTGTTGAAGCGCGTGCGCGTGGAAAATGTGATGGCCGCAACGGAATATCCGGGCGGCCATTTGTTTTATGCGCGATCCGGACCCTCCTGCGGCGTGAGATGGAGACGGCAATGACGGTGGAAGTTCTGGAAGACGGCGCCGAACGGTTCGTGACCGAAGGCGGCGTGACGATCACGCGGACGCGGCACGAAACCACCTATCCGGGTGCGATCGAGACCTATGTCGACGGGCTGAATTCGCGGCGCGGTGCGGTGTTCTCCTCCAACTACGAATATCCCGGCCGCTACACGCGCTGGGACACCGCCATGATCGACCCGCCGCTGGTCATCTCCGCGCGCAATCGCCACATGCGCATCGAAGCGCTGAACCAGCGCGGCGAAGTCATGCTGCCGATCATTGCGCGCACGCTGCTGGCCGAAAAAGACATTGCGCTGACCCAGACCACCAAGCGCCGCCTGGCCCTTGTCATCGCCCAGCCGGACCGCGTCTTCACCGAGGAAGAGCGTTCGCGCATCCCTTCGGTCTTCACCGTGCTGCGCGCGATCACCTCCCTGTTCAAAACAGCCAACGACAGCAATCTCGGCCTCTACGGCGCCTTTGGCTACGATCTCGCCTTCCAGTTCGACCCGGTCGAGCACAAGCTCGTCCGTGCGGAAAGCCAGCGTGACCTGGTGCTGTTCCTGCCCGACGAGATTCTCGTGGTCGACCACCACATGGCAAAGGCCTGGACCGACCGCTACGACTATTCCGGTGACGGTTTCGACACGGCCGGCCTGCCCCGCGATGCGGTGGAGGAGCCCTTCAGACCCTCGGACCGCATCCCTCCGCGCGGCGACCATGAGCCGGGCGAATATTCAAGCCTGGTCGAGCGCGCCAAGGAAAGCTTCCGGCGCGGCGACCTGTTCGAGGTGGTGCCGGGCCAGATGTTCTTCGAGCGTTGCGAGACGGCGCCATCGGAGATTTCGCGCCGGCTGAAGGCGACCAATCCCTCTCCTTACTCCTTCTTCATCAATCTCGGCGAAGGCGAATTCCTCGTCGGCGCCTCGCCGGAAATGTTCGTCCGCGTCAACGGCCGCCGCGTCGAGACCTGCCCGATCTCGGGCACCATCAAGCGCGGCGAGGACGCGATTTCAGACAGCGAGCAGATCCTCAAGCTGCTCAATTCCAAGAAGGACGAGTCCGAGCTGACCATGTGCTCGGACGTGGACCGCAACGATAAGAGCCGCGTCTGCGAGCCCGGATCGGTGCGCGTCATCGGCCGCCGCCAGATCGAGATGTATTCGCGCCTGATCCACACCGTCGATCACATCGAAGGCCGCCTGCGCGAAGGCATGGACGCCTTCGACGCGTTTCTCAGCCACGCCTGGGCCGTCACGGTCACAGGCGCGCCAAAATTGTGGGCCATGCGCTTCATCGAGAACAATGAGAAGAGTCCGCGCGCCTGGTATGGCGGCGCGGTCGGCATGGTGCATTTCAACGGCGACCTGAACACCGGCCTGACCCTGCGCACCATCCGCATCAAGGACGGTATCGCAGAGGTCCGCGCGGGCGCTACGCTCCTTTACGATTCGGACCCGCAGGAAGAAGAAGCCGAAACCGAACTGAAGGCATCCGCCATGATCTCAGCCATTCGCGACGCCAAGGCCGGCAACGCCGCAAAGGACCAGCGTACCAGCGCCCGTGTCGGCGAAGGCGTGAACATCCTGCTTGTCGACCATGAGGACTCCTTCGTCCACACGCTTGCCAACTACTTCCGCCAGACCGGCGCTGTCGTGTCGACGGTGCGCACGCCGGTCGCCGACGAAGTGTTCGACCGGCTCAAGCCCGATCTCGTCGTGCTCTCGCCCGGCCCCGGCACGCCAAAGGATTTCGATTGCGCCGCCACGATCAAGAAGGCGCGCGCCCGCGAACTGCCGATCTTCGGCGTCTGCCTCGGTCTGCAGGCGCTTGCCGAAGCCTATGGCGGCGAACTCAGGCAACTGCACGTCCCCATGCATGGCAAGCCGTCGCGCATCCGCGTCTCCAAGCCAGGCATCATCTTCTCGGGCCTGCCAAAGGAGGTCACCGTCGGCCGTTATCACTCGATTTTCGCCGATCCGGTGCGCCTGCCCGACGATTTCATCGTGACCGCCGAAACCGAGGATGGTGTGATCATGGCATTCGAACACCGCAAGGAACCGATCGCGGCAGTGCAGTTCCATCCCGAATCGATCATGACGCTCGGCCATGACGCCGGCATGCGGATGATCGAGAACGTCGTCGCGCATCTGCCGCGCAAGGCCCGCGAAAAGGCAGCCTGATCTTGACGGCCGAGCAGTCCAAAGAGCGGGTCGCCAGGCTCGCCTTCCTGTCGATCTTCGTTGCCCTTGGGGTGATGGGGTTGAAGTTCGTCGCCTGGCGGCTCACCGGCTCCGTCGCGCTCTATTCCGACGCAATGGAATCGATCGTCAACGTCATCGCGTCGCTCGCCGCCTTCTGGGCTGTCCAGGTCAGCCACAAGCCGGCCGACAACGATCACCAGCACGGCCACCACAAGGCGGAATACGTCTCCGCGGTGCTGGAAGGCGTGCTGATCGTCGTCGCCTCTATTCTGATCCTCAACGAGGTCTACCGGTCCTGGGGAGAACCTCTGTCGCTCGAGCAGCCCTGGGCAGGTCTTGGCGTCAACGCGGCTGCCGCTGGCGTGAACGCGTTCTGGGCCCTGCTTCTGATCCGCGTCGGCCGCTCGGCCCGTTCGCCGGCGCTCGTTGCCGATGGCAGGCACATCATGACCGATGTCGTCACCTCGCTCGGCGTGCTGGCGGGTCTCGTCGGCGCCGTTCTGACGGGCTGGACCATCCTCGATCCGATACTCGCCATCATCGTCGCGCTCAACATCCTCTGGCAGGGCTGGCACGTCATCGGCTCATCGGTCAACGGTCTGATGGATCGCGCCGTCGAGCCGGACGAGCACATGCGCATCCGCGACATCATCTCCGTCAATGCCAAGGGCGCGCTGGAGGTGCATGACCTGAAGACGCGCATCGCCGGCCGCGCCACCTTCATCGAATTTCATCTCGTGGTGGAAGCGACGATGAGCGTCGGCGAAAGCCACGTCATCTGCGATCGCATCGAGGACGCCCTGCGCTCGGAAATCCCCTCCGTCCGCGTCATCATCCATGTCGAACCGGACGACGAGGCCAAGCTGCCCCTGGGCACGGCCGCCGTTCCGTTTGCCTGATCGGCGTGGTACCGGTTTCCGGGAATGCTCTTCCGTAAGCATTTTTTACCGCTCACGCATTGCCGCACGCTTCAGGCGGGATAAGAAGGGGGCATATGTCTCCCGTTGTACCATCACCCTCCCGGCTCGGCACACTCCATCCCTTCCTCCAGTGGCTGATCCTGCTTGCGCTGTCCGCCGTCATCACGGCAGTGCTTGAGCTTGTGCATCTGCCCGCAACGCTCCTGCTCGGCCCGATGTTCGCAGGCATCGTCGCGGGCGTGCAGGGCGCCACGATCCGCTTGCCGCGCACTCTGTTCCTCTCCGGCCAGGCGATTGTCGGATGCCTCATCGCGATGTCCATCTCGCCTGAGATTTTCCCGACGCTTGTATCGGAATGGCCGATCTTCGCCGGCGCCGCCGTCTCAACAATTCTCGCCAGCAGTTTTCTCGGCTGGTCCATCAGCCGCCTGAAAATCCTGCCGGGCACGACAGCCGTGTGGGGGTCGGCGCCGGGCGCTTCCTCGGCAATGGTGTTCATGGCGGAGAGTTTCGGCGCCGATGCGCGCCTCGTCGCCTTCATGCAATATCTGCGCGTCATCATGGTGTCGGCCGCCGCGGCACTCATTGCCCGCCTCTGGGTCGACACATCGACCGTCGAGCCCGTGGCCATTGACTGGTTCCCGGCAATCGAGCCGCTGCCTCTGGCAACCACCTTCCTCATCGCAGCGGGAGGCGCGACTCTCGGCCGCCTGCTGCGCCTGCCCTCGCCATTCTTCCTCGGCGCCATGATCGTCGGCGTGGTTCTGCACCTTGGCTTCTCTGTCCCCCTGCAACTGCCGCACTGGCTTCTGGCGATAAGCTATCCGCTGATCGGCTGGAGCATAGGGCTCAACTTCACTGCCGCGATCCTGCGCCATGCCGCCCGGGCCCTGCCGCAGGTGGTTGGTTCGATCCTGGCCTTGATGGCATTTTGCGGCGGCATCGCCTGGTTCCTCACCCACAGCCTCGGCATCGACCCGCTGACCGCCTATCTCGCCACCAGCCCCGGCGGGATGGACTCGGTGGCGATCATCGCCGCCGCCTCGCATTCGGTCGACCTCTCCTTCATCATGGCGTTGCAGATGATGCGGTTTCTGTGTGTGCTTCTTTTTGGACCATGGCTGGCCCGATTCGTTGCGCGCTTCGTCGCCTGACGCCGCCACCCTCCCTTGCCAGCCTCAAACCTCTCATGTATGAGAGCGCCATGTTGTCGCGTCGCGCCCAGACTGTAAGCCGTTCCGCCGCTTTTGCGGGCGAGACCTTGCGCGCGCTCTCCAACGCCATCCTTCTTCTCGGCCTTATCGGCGACCGCCGGGCCCGCTGAAGGAGCGCCCGGCGGTCGATTGCCGGCGCCACGCGCGGATGCTCCTCTCAGCTACACAGTTGAATGAAGTTCGGTATGAGGTGCGCTTGCATCATGGCCAAGAGCCGTGCGAGCCCGCCGGGAGAGACTAAAATGAACGTCCAGAACAAGGTTACCGCAACCGGCGCCAAAAAAGGCATGCCCGACGCGGCGCGAAAATATCAGCCCTACCCAACTGTCGATCTGCCTGACCGCACATGGCCGTCGAAGCGCATCGAGAAGGCGCCGATCTGGTGCTCCGTCGACTTGCGCGACGGCAACCAGGCCCTGATCGACCCGATGGGACATGAGCGCAAGGCGCGCATGTTCAAGCTGCTCGTCGACATGGGTTTCCAGGAAATCGAGATCGGCTTTCCGTCGGCGTCGCAGACCGATTTCGACTTCGCCCGCTGGTGCATCGAGCAGGCCGAAATCCCCGATGAGGTCGATCTGCAGGTGCTGGTGCAGTGCCGGCCCGAATTGATCACCCGCACCTTCGAGGCGCTGCAGGGCGCCAACACGCCGATCGTTCACTTCTACAACTCCACCAGTGAGTTGCAGCGCCGCGTGGTGTTCGAAAAAGACGTCGCCGGCATCAAGCGCATCGCCACCGATGCCGCAAAGATGATCGCCGACATGGCCGCCAAGGCAGGCGGCGGCTATCGCTTCCAGTATTCGCCCGAAAGCTTCACCGGCACCGAGCTGGAAGTGGCGCTGGAAATCTGCAACGCCGTCACCGAGATCATGCAGCCGACGGCCGACAACAAGCTGATCCTCAACCTGCCCTCCACGGTCGAGATGGCGACGCCCAACACCTATGCCGACCGCATCGAGTGGATGTGCCGCAATCTCGACAATCGCGAAAACATCATCGTCTCGCTGCATCCCCACAACGATCGCGGCACCGGGATCGCCTCGACCGAGCTGGGCCTGATGGCGGGTGCGGACCGCGTCGAAGGCACGCTGTTCGGCAATGGCGAACGCACCGGCAATGTCGATGTCGTGACGCTGGCGCTGAACATGTACACGCAGGGCGTCGATCCGGAACTGGACTGCTCCGACATCACCCGGATGAAGGACGTCTATGAATATTCCAACCAGTTGGTGATCCCGGAGCGCCACCCTTATGTCGGCGAACTGGTTTACACCGCCTTCTCCGGCTCCCACCAGGACGCCATCAACAAGGGCATGAAGGCGATCAAGAAGGCCAACACCGAAATCTGGGAAGTGCCCTACCTGCCCATCGACCCGCAGGATGTCGGCCGCAGCTACGAGGCGATCATCCGCATCAACTCGCAGTCCGGCAAAGGCGGCATCGCCTATGTCCTGCAGGCGGATTACGGCCTCAACCTGCCGCGCGGCCTGCAGGTCGAGTTCAGTCAGCATATTCAGAACATCACCGATGTCGAAGGCAAGGAAGTCTCGGTCAAGCGTATCCACGAGCAGTTTCTCAAGGTTTACGTCGACCAACCCGGTGCGCGCCTGAAATTCGTCGACCACCAGACCTATCCCGACACCGAGGTGAAGGGCCGCCGCATCGTCGAGGCGACCATCACCGACAATGGCGTCGAGAAGACCATCAGCGGCACCGGCAACGGCCCCGTCGACGGCTTCGTCAATGCGCTGTCGTCCTATGTAGGCGTCGACATGTCTGTGCTCGACTATTCCGAGCATTCGATCCAGCGCGGCTCCAACGCTTCGGCAATCTGCTACATGGAAATCGAATATCCGGGCGGACGGCTCTTCGGCGCGGGAATCAACACCAACATCGTCGCAGCTTCGCTCGAAGCGGTTGTTGCGGCGACGAACCGTATTCTCGGCAAGCAGGGCTGACAGCCTGAAGTTCGGAGTTTTGCCGGGGATATCGTCCCCGGCAAAACGCCATCGCGAGGCGCTTTCCGAATGAGCGCTTGTGTCGAGGCGCGGGGCGAATATGATCTGCGCGTGATCGTGCCGGTTTCGAAAAGGATCGACACTTGCTTGCAACGCCTGCCGCCCCCGCAGTGCGCGAAACGCTGGAGAAAATTCTCCTCAGCGATACCTTCAAGCGTTCCGATCGCGCCCGCAGCCTTTTGTCCTATCTTGTCGAGCAGGAGCAGGCCGGCAAGGCTGCCAAGCTGAAGGGCTTTTCCATAGCCGTCGATGTGTTCGGCAAGGATTCTGAATTCGATTCGTCTACCGATGCCGTCGTGCGGGTCCAGGCGGGGCGGTTGCGCGAACTGCTGGATCAATATTACGCGACGGAGGGCCGTGAGGAGCCGGTCCGCATCCTCATTCCGCGCGGAAGTTACATTCCCACCTACGATTGGCGCGCAGGCCCTGAAGCCGGGGAGCCTCGGCCTGAGGCTTCCGCGCCGTCCGTTCGACGCAGCCGCTTCGGCCGACGCCCCTCAATCGTGCGACAGCTGCGATTCTTCCGCATGTCCACCATCGTGGTCATCCTGCTGTTCGGCCTGCTCGTCTTTCGCGACGGGCTCCCCTGGGGTGAGGGCCTGCCGCTGTCGACATTGAGCGTGACGAGCAAGGGCATGCCCGACGCACTGCCGCAACTGATGGTCACGACATCGTCCGACGAACCGCCGGTCAAGCAGGTGGCCTCGCTTCTGCGCACGGCATTGTCCGGCTTCGACACGACGACGGTGGTCACCCGCGACCAGGCATCGGACGGCAACACTGCCTTAAACGCCATGCGCTTCCTGCTTGAGGTCCAGCCTGGGCCGGAAAGCGGGCGTGTGGTGGTCGACCTGCAGGACATGTCCAGCGGCGTGGTGCTGACCTCGCGCGTGCTTGCTGCCGAGGATCTGGCGCCTGAGCATCTGAACGACCGGATCGCGGGGCTCGCCACGGAGGTAGCTCCCGTATCGGGCGTCATCTATCACCATCTTGAGAAGACGGGCATTCAGAGCGGTCTCGTCTCGTGCCTGCTGAAATCCGAGCGCTTTTACGCGGAGCAGGACGCCGAGAAGCTTGAAGTCGCCTATCGCTGCATGGAAGGATTGATGGCCGTCGGCGTGAAGTCGCCGCTGGTCTACGCCGAACTCGCCTCGCTTCAGCTTCAAGCCGTCGCGGCCAACTATCCCTATCCCTCCGGCGCCAACCACGACGCGGCCCTTGCCCTTGCCCGGCAAGCGATCCAGATCGGCGCCGCGAGTCCTTACGCGCATCGCGCCTTCGGCTATTTCCAGACCCGCAGCGGCCATGCCGACGAGTCGCTGCGATGGATGAAGAAGGCCTATGAGCTCAGCCCTTACGACCTCAGCATGGCTGCCTCATACGGCTACGCGCTGATCTTCACAGGCAACTATGCCGACGGAACGCCGATCATGGCCAAGGCCATCGATGCGGCCAGCGCCCATCCGACCTGGTGGGATTTTGGGCTGTTCCTCGGTCAATTCATGCAAGGCCGCAACGCCGAGGCGTACGCGGCCAGCACCGCGCTTGCCGCGACCGACGTCTCGCACTATTTGGCGGCGCGGCTGATCGCAGCCAAGGCCGATGGAGATGACAAGGCGACGAAGGCGCTGATAAAACAGATCCGCGATCTCTATCCAAAATTTACCGCCAACCCGAAAGCCGTGTTCCGCGCCCGCAACTATCCCGACGACATGGCCGTCAAGCTGTCCGAAGCGCTGGAAGCCGCAGGGCTGCGCCCCGAAAAATAAGGTTCATCATGACCGACCGCCTTTATTGTCGCGAAAGCGGCGCTTCTTCCGCGACGCCACTGGTCCTCCTGCACGGTTTCGCGGGCAGCCACCATGTGTGGGACAGCGTGATCGAAGCGCTTGGCGATGAGGTCTGGGTGTTGGCCTACGATCTGCCCGGCCATGGCGCGTCGCTGGACTATCCGGGAAAGCCCTCCGCAAAAGCAGCCGCGGCTGCCGTGCTCGACGACCTCCGGCAGCGGGGCATCGGCCAGGCCCATCTCGGCGGCCACTCCATGGGTGGGGCCGCAAGCACGCTGCTGGCAGCCACCGCACCCGATATCGCTGCATCGCTCACCTTGTTTGCGCCGGGCGGCTTCGATGAGCGTATCAATGGCCCGCTGCTGCGCCGCTACGCGGCGGCCCGCGATACGGCTGCGCTCGAAACCTGCCTGCGCGAAATGTCGGGACCGGCAGCGGTGATCGAACCCGCTACCGTCGACCGTGCGCTGGTCATGCGACTGAGGGATGGGCAGTTGGACGTGTTTCTGGAACTCGGCGCCGCGATTACGCGTGGCGACAAGCAGGGCGTGATTCCGCAGGACATGATTTCGGCCATCCCCTGCCCCATCGCCATGGCCTGGGGCACAAGGGACGCCGTGCTGCCCGCACCCCACCTCGCCTCCCTGGCGGCCAAGATCAGCTTCGAATGGATCGACGAAGCCGGCCACCGGCTGCCAGAGGAAGTACCCGAAGCGGTTGCCGAAATGCTGATCCGGCAAATGACCGTAACGTCGGGCACATAGCTGTAACAGGCCAGGTGCTCCACTTCGGGACGTAGCGAACAGATGGAACGGCGAGCCTTGGGGCTGTGGATTCGCACCTGTCCCAATCAAGGACAGATGGGGCAAAAAGCCAACGAAACCGCTGCTTTCACGGCCTTTTGGAGTGTGTTAATCCAACGCTAAACAGACTTCAGGGGGCGTTGGATGAAGAATTATGCGGACAACGTCAGTGCGATAAGACAGGCCCGCAGTCTTTCCGATGCCGTGCGCGATGCCAAGAATGCCGCGGCCGACAAGGCCGACGTGATCGACGAGCTCCGCGAAGTCCATCGCACGCGTCTCGACATGCTTGTTGCCGAGCTTGAACCGGTTTTCGCCGATGTTCCAGCCGAGATCGACAGCTTCGACTTCGCCATTTCGTCGGGCATGCAGCCCCGCCTGTGGATCGATGCGGTCGCCCATGTCGGCATGGGCCGCGACGGCCGCACCTACCGTTTCCTGCGCGATACCCGCATCGGCCGCGTCGTTCTGGCCGAGTCGAGCCAGGTCCAGCCCATCGCCGATCACGTCACTCGCTACATCGCCGAACGTGTCGTCGAGCGCGAGCGGATGCTGGAAGGTCGCGTCGAAGCGGTCACGTCGCGCACACGCGGCTTTGTGCAGGAAGCCGAACCTGCACTCAGCGCTCGAGACGATGACTGGCTGCCGATCCTGCGCGGGCTGGCCTTCTTCGCAGTCGGCACGCTGCTCGGCCTTTCGGTTTCTGTCGCCATGCTGTGGGACAGCATGCTGCCGCTGTTGCGGCAGCAATAGACAATCAGGTTGCGGCCAGTTCGGGTTGCGCGCTTTCGACCAGTTGGATTGTTTCGAGATTGGAGGGCGGCAGTGCCAGCCCGGTCAGCCCCCGCCGTGTCAGCTTGATCGACCAGTCGCCGGGCCCGCCGCCGATCTCGAAGAGATTGTACTGCGCCGGCGGATGCTTGCCATCGGGAGCTTGCCCCGTCGCCGCCACGCCCACCACCGGCACCTTGCGGCCGTCCGCGCCGGGAATCCAGTTCAGCGAGGGAATGTGAGAATGGCCATGCAGAACGAGATCGGCGCCATGGCGCGCAATCGTGCGTTGGAACTTGCCGATGCCGAACAGCCTTTTGTGCTGCGGCACTGCATCGCGGATCGGCGGATGGTGGATCATCACCACACGGAACAGCTTGCGCCCAGCGGCCTCCTGCAGCCGCTGGCCCAGACGCGCCGTCTGCCGTTCGCGAAAGAAGCCGTTGGCCATGAACGGTGCCGTCGCCCTGGCCGAAGTGACGCCGATCAGCGCCACCGGCCCGCGCACGCGCATATAAGGAAACGCATCGCGGTTGACCGTATGCGTGTTGTCGTCGCCGCGCATCCATGGGCCCCACGAGCGGCACGCCTTGTCGAAGGCGCCGGGGACATAGGCATCGTGATTGCCGGGCACGACCGATACATCTTGCGGAGAACCCAGGGTCTCCAGCCAGAGCTTGGCCAGTTCGATTTCACCGTCGAGCGCGAGGTTGACCAAATCCCCGGTCACAGCCAGATGATCGACGCCAGCGGCCTTGATGTCGGCAGTGATCGTGTCGATCACCCCGTCATGCAAATGCTTGCGGCGGTTGCGCTGCCAATTAATGTAGCCAACCATCCGCTTGGAGGCGAGATCGCGATAGGATACATCGGGAAGCGGGCCGAGATGGACGTCGGAAATATGCGCAAGCCTGAACATGCCTCCTTTGTAGGTCACAGCCGCGCTGCTTTCCACCCATACGGTGGCTTATGATAGACAATCCGCATCACGATCCCGAACTGCGCTTTCGCCAGCGCGGCTGGCCGGGCCTGCGCGCGCGCCTGTTCCATCTCTATTTCCTGCTGAAACGGCCGATGACGCTCGGCGTGCGCTGCTTGATCTATGACCGCCCCAATAACGCGGTTTTCCTGGTGCGCCACACCTATGTGCCGGGCTGGCAGCTTCCCGGCGGCGGCGTCGAAACCGGCGAGACGTTTTTCGAGGCGCTCACCCACGAGTTGCAGGAAGAATGCAATATCGAGATGACGGCGGACCCCGAACTGCGCTCGCTGCATCTCAACGGTCGCTCAAGCCCGCGCGACCATGTCGCTTTCTATCTGGTCGAGAATTTCACCCAGACCGCGCCGAAGGCGCCGGATCGCGAAATCGCCGAAGCCGGCTTCTTTGCGCTCGACGCCCTACCGGAGGAAACCACGCCCGCTACGCTGCGCCGGATCGGCGAGGTTTTCGGCGGCCAGGCGTCATCGCCCTATTGGTGACGCTGCAGACTCGCCGGATTCGGGTCAGGACGTGCCGAAAATGACGGGGTTTGAGAACCGAAGCGGAGTGTACATTTGGTACACGAGCATCGGAAGCGCAGAACACCGCCATTTGCAGGCCGTCCTCACCCAAATCGCGCCCGATCATGCGGTGCTTCGTAATCGAGTTCCGGCCCCTTGGGCACGATGCGTGTTGGATTGATCGTGTCGTGGCTGCCATAATAGTGCCGCTTGATGTGGTCGATGTTGACGGTGCCTGCCACCCCGGGAACCTGATAAAGCTCGCGCAGATAGTTCGACAGGTTGGGATAATCGGCGATCCGGCGCAGATTGCACTTGAAGTGACCGACATAGACAGGATCGAACCGCACCAGCGTGGTGAACAGGCGCCAGTCCGCTTCAGTGATGTGTCCGCCCGCCAGATAGCGCTGGCTCGACAGCCGTTGCTCAAGTTCGTCCAACTGTGCAAACAGCTTGTCGAACGCCTCTTCATAGGCTTCCTGCGTCGTGGCGAAGCCGGCGCGATAGACCCCATTGTTCACCGCCGCATACACCTTGGCATTGACCCCATCGATCTCCCCGCGCAGCGCCTCGGGATAGAAATCGAGCGAGGCATCGCCCCATGCGTCGAAGGCCGAGTTCAGCATGCGGATGATTTCCGACGACTCGTTGGAGACGATGGTCTCCTGCTTCTTGTCCCACAGCACCGGCACGGTTACCCGTCCGCTATAGGTCGGGTCGGCGCGGGTGTATATCTGGTGCAGGAAGTCCAGGCCGTAGAGATCGTCGCCGGTGGCGGCCGCGTCGGTGTCGAAACTCCAGCCGTTCTTGCCCATGAAGGGATGCACGACCGACACGGAAATGACGTCTTCGAGCTTCTTCAGCGCGCGGAAGATCAGCGTGCGGTGCGCCCAGGGGCAGGCCAGCGAGACGTAGAGATGGTAGCGCCCCGGCTCGGCCTTGAAACCGCGCGTGCGGCCCTCCGCCGGTGTGCCGTCTTTCGTGATCCAGTCGCGCCAGACCGCTTCGCTGCGCTCGAACTTTCCGCCCGTCGCCTTTGTATCGTACCAGGCGTCGTGCCACTTTCCGTCTACCAGCAGTCCCATCGGGCCATCCTCGTTCATCTTTTCTCGTGCTGCACATGTAGGGCATGCCAGCCCTTTCGGAAAACATTCCGCACTGAACAGTCAGTCAACCGCGGCTTCGGCAAGAAACCGGATGGACGCGGTTCGGGAATGATGATAGCGGGCTTTCCATGAACGATTTTTGTGCAACTGTCCGGTTCGACCGACGACGAATGGGCGCCCGCGCGTAAGCGCTGACCGGCGACTGCTGCAGCCTGTTCGCAGCACCCCTTCATGCATATCGGATCGTTGAACCATGACCCTTGCAGACTTTGTTTTCGTGCCCGAAACCCCGGCGCACGATGTCGAGATCGACACCATCAACGCTGAAGCCTTCGGCCCCGGGCGCTTCGTCAAGGCCGCCTACAAGATCCGCGAAGGCGGGCCGCACGACCGGGCGCTGTCCTTCGTCGCGCTCAGCGGGGGGCTGGTCGTCGGCTCCGTACGGATGACGCCGGTTGCCGCTGGCGAAGGCCGCGCGCAGCTTCTCGGCCCGCTCGCCGTCCAGCCTGCCTACAAAAACCTCGGCATCGGCCGCGAACTGGTCGCCATGGCGCTCAGGGCGGCGGCAAAAGCATCCGTGCCCTCGGTGATCCTCGTCGGCGACGAGCCTTATTATGGGCCGCTAGGCTTCTCGCGCATCGCGCGCGGGCAGATGACCATGCCCCGGCCGGTCGACCCAAACCGGCTTCTGGCGCATGAAATCCTGCCTGGCGCGGTCGCTTCACTGACCGGGGAACTGTGCCATGTCGACAAGGCGCCGGTTCGGCATGAAATGCCCGACCCCCTCTCCGCGATGCCAGCCTCAGCCTTGTCAGCCGCCGGCTAGACCAGCTAAACGGCTGCTTTCCAGTTGGACGAGGTATAGAGCCGTGGTCGAACCGAAGAAAGATGTCATCCGCGAGACGGATGCGGAAGCGATCCGGCTTGGCAAGACGCTGATGCGCACCGCGCGTTTCGGTGCGCTGGCAGCCATAGAGCCGGGCACCGGCGTTCCGCTGGCAAGCCGCGTCGGCGTAGCCACCGACACCGACGGCACGCCGCTGATCCTGATCTCGCAGCTTTCCGCCCATACACGCGCCATCGACGGCAATCCGGCCTGCTCGCTGCTTTTGGGCGAACCCGGCAAGGGCGACCCGCTCGCCTATCCGCGCATAACGCTGTTTTGCCGCGCGATGCGGCTTGAGCGCAGCACGCCGGACTACGAGCGTGCCGAGCGGCGTTATCTCAATCGCAACCCCAAGGCCAAGCTCTATGTCGGTCTCGGCGATTTCTCCATCCATCGGCTCGATGTCGAGCGCGCCAGCCTCAATGGCGGCTTCGGCAAAGCCTATCTGCTGGATCGCTCCGACCTGATCCATGAAGGCGACCACCTTGTCATACTGGCTGCGGGCGAACAGTCGGCCTTGGACCACATGAACGCCGATCACCGCGACGCCATCGCGCTTTACGCCCGGCACTTTTCCAAGGCTTCCGGCGACGGCTGGCTGCTCACCGGGCTGGACTCCGACGGCATGGACCTCGTCAATGGCGACGACGTGCGCCGCATCTTCTTCGAGCGCCCAGCCAAGGAGCCCGCCGATTTCCACAAGCTGCTGGTCGAGATGGCGAAAAGCAGCCGCGCCGCAGTCAACGCCGTTTCGTGAGCATTGACGCAGATCTTCTGGGCCTGAACGGACGCGCGTCTTCTGCGACGAGGCGAGTTTGCCGGACGGTTTCCGTTCGTGACGCCGCGATGTAAAGACTGGGCATGCAGACAATTCCCATCGACGATCCGGCCGATCCGCGCGTCGCGGCCTATCTCAACATCCGCGAACGCGACCTGACCGGCCGCGAAGGCCGCTTCATCGCCGAGGGCAAGGTGGTGCTCAACGTGCTGTTTTCGGCGCGGCGCTTCGTTCCGGAATCGGTTCTGGTCTTGGAAAACCGACTTGCCGGTCTTGCGGAGACCCTGTCCTCCGCACCTGACGACCTGCCGGTCTATGTCGCCTCCGCCGAGGTCATCGACGCCATTGCCGGCTTTCACATGCATCGCGGCATTCTGGCGATCGGCCAGCGACGGCATGCCGAAAGCATCGAATCGATCCTGCAAGCCCTGCCCAGCCGCGCGCTGGTCATGGTGCTGGTCGGCATAGCCAATCACGACAATGTCGGCTCCATGTTCCGCAACGCTGCTGCCTTCGGCTGCGATGCGGTGCTGCTGGACGAAACGAGCTGCGATCCGCTCTACCGCAAGTCGATCAGGGTTTCGGTGGGCGCAGCCCTGAAGGTACCGTTTGCGCTCGGCGGCACCGGCCTGGAGATTGCCACGGCGCTGGAGGCTACCGGTTTCACTCAGCTCGCGCTTTCGCCGGCAGGCGAAAAGGACATCACCGAAATCACCCGCCCAGACCGGCTCGCGCTGTATTTCGGTGCCGAGGGACCAGGCCTGCCGCACACCATCCTCGATCGCATCGATACCGCCCGCATCCGCATGGCACCGGGCTTCGACAGTCTCAACGTCTCCGCCGCCTCGGCGATCACGCTGCACCATTTCATGGGATGAGGCAGCCTTGGCAATCCTGCCTAGGAAGCAGCTTGTAACGCCCCTCACCGCCTCGCTACGCTCGGCACTTCTCCCCCATTACATGGGGGCGAGGAACCCAAGCTGGTTGAAAGTCGCAGCCTTCAAGGCAACATTCCTCTCCCCTACAAAGTGGGGGGTGGCGAGCCCGAAGGGCGAGACGGTGAGGGCAGCAGCAGCGGCAAATGCTCATGCTGCTCGAAGTCAGCCCGCGCCTCGTCCCTGCAAAGCCCTTATCCGCTCGGCAAGGCTCGGCAAGGCAGCCTCTTTGCCGCTGGTTTCCGCCTTGGCCAACGCGGATTCGATGGGTGAGTCCGGACCTTCCAGCTTCGCCGTCATCGCCACGACCTGCGCGGCCAGCTGATGCATCTGATCGCGCAGCAGGTCATCCTGATCCGGCGCGGCGCGGGGCATGGCCTTCAGTTCGGAAAGCTCCGCCCGGATCTTCTTGTTCTCCCGCAAGAGCCGCGTCATGCGGGCTTCCTGCCGGCTCTTCTCGTCACTGCCAGGCGGCAGGTCCTCCTCGTCGTCGTCTTCGTCCAGCCCGCCACTCTGGCCGGATTTCTCCCGCAGACGGACGATCTCCCGTTCGCGGCGTTCGAGCTTTTCTTCGCAGTCGCTCAGCTCCGTCCGCATGCGTTCCAGCTTCTGTTCGGCTTCCGTCACCCGACGCTTTTCCAACAGCAGCGCCTCGCGAATGGCCTTGTTGTCTTCTTCGAGCGCGCGGATGCGTTCCTCGCCATCCTTGCGAGTCCGGCGAAGCGAGGTGATCTCGGCGGTCAGCCTTTCGATCTCGGCCTCGCGCGAAACCAGTTCGATCTGGCGATTGCTGGAGGAATAGCTTGCATCCTCATAGCGAGCGCCCATGTCGTCCAACTCCCTGGCGCGGCGTTCCAGCTCTTCCTGGTTTTTCCGCAGACGCTCCAGCGCAGCGTTCAGCTCTTCCTCACGCCCGGCCAGCGATTGCAAGGCCGCCGCCTTCTCCGCCCGCTCGGCGTCGAGAAGCTTGAGATCTTCCTGATAGCGGCTGATGTCGACCGACTGCGTCAGCACCTTGTCCTGCGCGGCCTTCAGGCTCATCTCAAGCCTCCGCACCGCCATGGCATAGTCTGCCCGCACCGCGTCCTTGTCGGCCTGGATTTCGGCCATCGTCATCGGCAACGTGCTTTCCAGCCGGTTGCGCGTCAGGCGCACGGCGCGGCGCCACAGCGCGGGCGCCACCAACAACGCCAGCAAAAGCGCGCTGAGAAATCCGAGAACGAAAAGCAGGACGTACTGAATCAAAACGCTTCACCTCTGCCTGACACGGCATTTTGCCATGCAGCCATGACAGAAATCCAGTGCAAGCGCGAATCCGGCCGCACCTGTTGGATACGGCCGGATGGTTGTGAACACATTGCTCGCCAATGTGACGGGCGCCAACACCCGGTCAGGCCGATCGCATGGGATTTAAAACGGGTTCCAGGTCGGCTGCTGGGTCAGTTTCAGATAGCCAAGATTGACGCCAAGCCGGGCGCCGACACCGGTGCGGATCGGGACCAGCAAAACGTTGTCGCGCTTGAGAACGTTAAAGCCGACGCCGGCGATGACATAGGCCGAGCCAGCGACACCGGCGAACCGGTCGTAGAGGCTGTTGACGTCATCGAGATTGTAGACCAGCACCATGGTGCGGGAGCCCTGGCCACCAAAGTCGAAGCCGAGCGACGGCCCCTGCCAGAACACCTTATGGTCACCGGCATTCTTGGTGTAGAGCGTACCCTCTCCATAGGTCAGCCCGCCGATAAAGGCGCCGGAGCCTTCCTCGCCGAGGATATAGCCATTGGGCAGGCCATAGGAGGAAAAGACCTTCTCGACCACCGTCGCCAGACCGCCCGAGGTCGAGCCGAAGAAGCGGTGGCCGGAATCGAGGACCTCCTGCGCGGTGTATTCCTGCGCCCGGGATGCCTGGGTCGACACGACAAGCGCGCTGAACAGCGCGCAGAAAACTGCGATGGCTCGGATACAGGCCCGGACGCCAATAGGGGAAATCATGCTTCCAAATCTCCGTCAGGGAGCACTTCCTCCGACGCCTCGTCCCAGCGCGGCTCTATCGGCCGCTTCAGGGTCTTGCCGGCAAATTAAGACCGCAACCCTTTTCCTTCCGTTAAGCATAAAGGGGAAGATGGCGTTTAGAAGGCGGATAACCCGGCCAAAAGCCACTCGTAACGGTGGCGGAACGGTATAGCGACGGCAATCCGATCGTTTCCTTGCCCGCGCGGCATCGCTATGTAACCAAAGTCGCCAAATACTATTGCTGATTCGCACATGGCGGATCGCCGATTTCTTGCACCCAGCCAGTGGGAACCGATTTATGGCCGAAGTCTTTTCGCTCTCCGCAACCGATCTGGCAGCACTTCTGTGCAGCCGCGTCTGCCACGACATCATCTCCCCCGTGGGAGCAATCAACAACGGCCTCGAGCTTCTCGACGAGGGCGGCGCCGACGAAGACGCAATGCGGCTGATCCGCGCCAGCGCGCGCAATGCCTCGGCGCGCCTGCAATATGCCCGCATCGCCTTTGGTGCGGCGGGGTCCGCCGGCATGCTGATCGACACAGGCGATGCAGAGCAGGTCGCCAACGCCTTCTTTAAGAACGAGAAGCCGGAACTGGTCTGGAACGGCACCCGCTCGCTGTTGCCCAAGAACAAGGTCAAGCTGATCCTCAACCTGCTTCTGGTGTCCAACTCGTCGATTCCGCGTGGCGGCAAGATCGTCGTGACGCTGGAGAACCTCGACACGTCGCCGAAGATTTCCATCGCGTCGCGCGGCACCATGCTGCGCGTGCCGCCAAAATTCCTGGAGCTGCAGTCCGGCCAGAAGCCCGAAGAGCCCATCGACGCGCATTCGGTCCAGTTTTATTACACGCTGCTGATGGCGCGCGAGGCCGGCATGGTGATTTCCATCCACGCCACATCAGACGAGATCATTCTCTCGGCCGAATAGGTCCGGACACACCGCGCCAACTGGTTAAACGAAAAAACCCGGCCAAAAGCCGGGTTTTTCATATGAAGCGAACTATGGCAAAGCGTGACGCCTGGGCGACTTTTGCCGCCCAGGCGTCCGCCATGGGATCGGGTCAGGCAATTTCGCGGACTTCCTCGGGCTCGCGCAGCACATAGCCGCGGCCCCAGACCGTCTCGATATAGTTCTGTCCGCCGGACGAAGCGTCGAGCTTCTTGCGCAGCTTGCAGATGAACACGTCGATGATCTTCAGTTCGGGCTCGTCCATGCCGCCATAAAGATGGTTCAGGAACATTTCCTTGGTCAGCGTGGTGCCCTTGCGCAGCGAGAGCAGCTCCAGCATCTGGTATTCCTTGCCGGTCAGATGCACGCGCTGGCCGCCCACTTCGACGGTCTTGGCGTCGAGATTGACGATCAGGTCGCCCGTCGCAATGACCGACTGGGCATGGCCCTTGGAGCGGCGGACGATGGCATGGATGCGGGCAACCAGTTCGTCCTTGTGGAACGGCTTGGTCATGTAGTCGTCGGCGCCGAAGCCCAGGCCGCGCACCTTGTCCTCGATACCGGCCATGCCGGACAGGATCAGGATCGGCGTCTTCACCTTGGAAAGGCGCAGCGTGCGCAGGACTTCGTAACCCGACATGTCGGGCAGGTTGAGGTCCAGCAAAATGATATCGTAATCGTAGAGCTTGCCCAGATCGACACCCTCTTCGCCGAGGTCCGTCGTGTAGACGTTGAAGCTCTCCGACTTCAGCATCAGTTCGATGCTCTGTGCGGTTGCACTATCGTCTTCAATCAGCAGAACGCGCATATATATCCCCTTTTCTGCCACCGGCCCGTTGCCCGAAACTCAACTGGGTCCGGCGCAGTGACTGCCTGAATCGAAGGTGCCATCGAATGGTTAACAAAACCTAATTTTATGTGACGGACGCTACCATGATTCTTAACGGGTGCCTACACCAGCTTGAATCTAAAGATGAATCCGAAACCCCGTCCGTCAGGCAGTGCATTAACAATCCAGACTAAGCGAACCCTGCGGAAGCGGTTCGACACTTTGCCGAAAACCGGAATCTTTACCGGGTCTTAAGTCCTGACCCATATGATTAACGATGCCCGTAAACGAATGGTTACCGGCCGGCGAGAATCTTAGGAATTTGTTTTCCTTGATTGTTAACCAGGCCGGGCCGGAGAGGGATGCGGGCAGCGTTAAGAGTTTTGAGTGTAGGGGAGTATCGCGGGTATGAAGTCACGGGAGAACCTCGTCCGGCTGAAGCTGTTCCAGGTGAACGAGAAGCGTCGCAAGCTTGCGCAACTCGATTCCATGATCGCCGAGTTCGATCGCATGGCCACCGAACTCGAACTGCAGGTCGTCGCCGAAGAGAAGAAGGCCGGGATTACCGACCAGTCGCATTTCGCCTACCCGACCTTCGCCAAGGCCGCGCGCCTTCGCCGCGACAATCTCAAGGATTCCCAGCACAATCTGATGGAGCAGCGCAGCGCAGCGGCCCAGGCTTTAGCCGAGGCGGACGCTGAACTGTCCAAGGCCGAGATGTTGGAATCGCGCGACCAGAAGGCCCGCGACGAAAGCGGCGGCCGCAGCGCGATGATCGGCTGAGTTTAAGCCGACGAGCGAATATCTTTCAGGTCCGGAGCGGAAGCTCTGGGCCCAAGGGCGTTGCTGAAAAGTAGTTTGCTCGGTTGCGACTGCCGGCATCCTCTCCAGTGAATGGAGAGTTTTAGCCGCTGGCGAGGCTGCCCCCCCTCACCGCCCCGCTCCGCTCGGCACCTCTCCCATTTCATGGGGGCGAGGAACCCAGGCTCTGCGAAGGATGCGCGGTCAAAGGCAGCGGTTCCTCTCCTCCGGGCAGGGGGAGAGGTGGTTTGCGAAGCAAACCGGTGAGGGGGTGCTTCGACCTTGGTCGGGCAACCCACATACGACAATGAAGACATGTCTGGTACGCGACCATGTACCCACACATTTAAAAGGCCGGCATCGCTGCCAGCCTCTTAAATGTCCATGAAATCTAGTGGCGGTACTGCTGGATGCGGGTCGTGCGCAGTCCCGCCAGCCCATATTCGTCGATGGAAGCCTGCCAGGACAGGAATTCCTCGGTCGTCAGCTTGTAGCGCTGGCACGCCTCGTCGAGGCTGAGCAGCCCGCCGCGAACGGCGGCGACCACTTCGGCCTTGCGGCGGATGACCCAGCGCCGCGTGTTGGTGGGCGGCAAGTCGGCAATCGTCAAAGGGCTGCCGTCAGGCCCAATCACATATTTCACACGCGGTCTAACCAGATCGGTCATCGTACTCTCTACAAAAACTCAAAGACCTACCGACGCCACACTAACGCCACAGCTTTAAAAATTGCCTAAGCACTTCCTAAGAGCAAAGTAACGTTCATGAACGGAACGTTATCCGGCTCAGTTGGATTTTAACGATTGCTGGAAACTATGGCGTTGCCTGTATTCCCGTATCCGGTCGTCGATGTACATCGACGCCGCCACAATCCGCGTTGGCACGCGCCGCAACCGATCCACGAATGTCGATTGGTCCCAAGCCGTACCTTGACCTGCAGGTCCGGTCTTGGCATTGAGTGCCGGACCTTTAGCCTTTGGAAAAACCATTTTTGATTGCTATAAGGTCACTTACGCAACCCCCTGCCTTGAACAGTGGAAGTGCACAGAAATGAACAGTCTCGATCTCCCCGGCCGCCCCGAGGATACGCGTGTCGTTGTCGCCATGTCAGGCGGCGTCGACTCCTCCGTCGTCGCCGGCCTTCTGAAACAGGAAGGCTATGACGTCGTCGGCGTAACCCTTCAGCTCTACGATCATGGCGCAGCCACCCACCGCGCCGGCTCATGCTGCGCCGGCCAGGACATCGCCGACGCCCGCCGCGTCTCCGAAACGCTGGGCATCCCGCATTACGTGCTCGACTACGAGCAGCGGTTTCGCGAGGCGGTGATCGATCCGTTCGCCGAAAGCTACATGGCCGGCGAAACGCCGATCCCTTGCGTGTCGTGCAACCAGACGGTCAAGTTCGCCGACCTTCTCGCCACAGCCCGCGAACTGGGCGCCGATGCGCTCGCCACCGGCCATTACATCCGCAGCCGCGCGGAAGGCGCCCATCGCGCGCTCTATCGCCCGGTCGATGCCGACCGAGACCAGAGCTATTTCCTGTTCGCCACCACCCAGGAGCAGATCGACTATCTGCGCTTTCCCCTGGGCGGCATGTCCAAGCCCGACGTGCGCGCCGCCGCCGAGCGCATGGGGCTGGTCGTTGCCGCCAAGCAGGACAGCCAGGACATCTGCTTCGTCCCGCAGGGCAAGTACACCGACATCATCGCCAAACTTAGGCCGACGGCTGCCAATCCCGGCGAGATCGTCCATATCGACGGCCGTGTGCTGGGCCGGCATGACGGCATCCTGCGCTTCACCATCGGCCAGCGCCGCGGCATCGGCGTCGCTTCGAGCGAACCGCTCTATGTCGTGCATCTCGACGCCGAGCGCGCCCGCGTCGTCGTCGGCCCGCGCGAGGCGCTGGAAACGCACAAGATCTTCCTGCGCAATATGAACTGGCTGGGCGACACCGCACTTGCCGACACGCCCGCGCAGGGCATCGAAATGTTCGCCAAGGTGCGCTCGTCGCGCCCGCCGCGTCCCGTCAGCCTTCACCACCGCGATGGCGCCACCTGGGTCGAACTGGCCGAAGGCGAAGCCGGCATCGCGCCGGGCCAGGCCTGCGTGCTCTATTCCGACGAAGGCAACGACGCCCGAGTCTTCGGCGGCGGCTTCATCGAGCGCTCCGAGCGCGGCGCCGAAGCGGAAGCCATGCTCAATCGGCTGGCTGGGAAGCCGACGCATGTGGTGGCCGCGGAGTAGGCAGCGCGGCCTCGGTAAACAGGTAAACAATTTGCTCCACGGCGCCCCCTCTGTCCTGCCGGACATCTCCCCCGCATGGGGGGAGATGTCCGGCAGGACAGAGGGGGCGCGAAGGAACGCGAGTACCGTCCGCAAGCAAAAGCCGGTCAGTTTGCCTCTGTTGACAACGGCCAACCCGGCCCCGTCCCAACACGCCTTACCCGTGCGTCACGGAGCCTTGCGTCAAAATCCGCAACACGGCGATAGCTTCCTGGCCGCCGGTGCGCGGTTCTTCGCGCGTCTGGATGCAGTGGATGAAATGCTCCAGTTCGCGCGTCAGCGACATGGCAGGCTCGACCGGCAGATATTCGGGATCGGCCCAGGTGAAAGCGTGGCCATTGTCCTCGCGCCAGACCTTGTGGCGATAGATGGCAAGCTTGCGCTCCCAGGGCTCGATGTCGTCGAACACGGCCATCGCCTTGTCGCCGACCACCGCGATCCGGCGCTCGCGATAGGCGTTGAGGCGCGAGGCAAAGACATGGCCGCGCACGCCATCGGGAAACGTCATGTGGACATGGGCGAAGTCGCTGAGATGATCGACCAGCGCCGCCCCCTCGCCGCTCACCGTTACCGGCTCGGTTGTTGTAATGGCGAGGATCATCGACAGGTCATGTGGCGCGAGATCCCACAGCGCGTCGTTTTCCGTATGGAACTTCCCAAGCCCCAGCCGGTGCGAATGGATGTAGCCGACCTTGCCCAGCTCGCCGCTGTCGGCCAGCGCCTTCAGCCCCTCGAATGCCGGGTGGAAGCGCAGGATATGGCCGACCATGAAGACGCGGCCGGCGTCGCGCGCAGCCTGCACCGCCCGCTCGGCATCCGCCACCGTCAGCGCGATGGGCTTCTCCACCAGCACGTCCTTACCCGCCTTGACCGCGCGTTCGGCATAGTCGGCATGAAACTGCGCCGGCAGGGCCAGGACGATGGCGTCGATGTCGGGACTGGCGATAAGCGCGTCAGGGGTCAGCGCGAGGCAGCCATGTTCGGCGGCCTTCGCCTCGGCGCGTTCGAGATGGACATCGGAAACGGCGGCCAGCGCGCCAAGCCCCTTGAGGGTGCGGATGTGGTTGCTGCCCCAGTATCCGCATCCCAGCACTGCAATGCGCGGCGTCATGATGGTTCCGATCCCTGTCCATTCCGTACGCGCCCGACATAGCGATCCGAAAAAGCGAACTCAAGCCCGCAGCGCCGCAATCACGCAGCACCACCGTCCTTGCCGGGATGTCTAAAGCGCGGCGCCCTTGTCCCACCAGCGGTGGAAATGATGCACCGGCCCCCTGCCCTTGCCGACGGTCAGCGTCCCGGATGCCACGAGCGCATCGTGCAGATAGGTTTTCGCCGTGCCCACCGCAGCCTCGAGCGCAGCCCCCTTGGCCAGTTCGGCCGTGATGGCGGCGGCCAGCGTGCATCCCGTACCATGGTCGTTGCGCGTGGCCAGCCGAGGTCTCACGAAACGATGCACCGTCTTGCCGTCGAACAGCAGGTCGGTGCTGTCTCGGTCCGACCCGTGCCCGCCCTTGACCAGCACGGATCTCGCTCCCATCGCCGCGATAGCCCGCGCCTGGCGCAGCATTGCCGCCTCATCGGCAGCCAACGGCTCACCCGTCAGAAGTGCCGCCTCGGGCAGGTTGGGCGTGACGATGGCAGCCTGCGGCAGAAGCCTTCGCCGCAAGGTCTCGACGGCGTCCGGCTGCAGCAGCGCGTGGCCCGATGTCGCCACCATCACCGGGTCGACGACGATGGGCACGGTCACATAAGCCAAGGCATCGGCGATGGCCTCGATGGTGGCGACGCGCGAGACCATGCCGATCTTGATCGCACCGACATCGAGGTCCGACAGAACAGCCTCGATCTGGGCCGCGACCATGTTGGGCGAGATGTCCTCGATGGCCGACACGCCGAGCGTGTTCTGCGCGGTGACAGCCGTCAGCGCCGAGGCGCCATAGACGCCGAGCGCTGAAAAGGTCTTGATATCGGCCTGGATGCCGGCGCCGCCGCCGCTGTCCGACCCCGCAATGGTGAGCGCAATCGCCGTCATGCGCCGCGCTCCTTCAAAGCAAGATCGACCGCGTTGCGCAGTTCGCGCGTGGCCTGCGCCGGATCGGCGGCACGGAAAATCGCTGAGATCACCGCGACCCCATCGGCCCCGGCTGAAATCGCCTGCGGCGCGGTCTGCAGATCGATGCCGGCAATCGCTCCGATGGGCAGGTCGGGCCGCATGGCACGGATGCGCGTCGAAAGCGCCGACAGGCCCGCCAGCCCCACCGGAGCGTCGGGATTGGTCTTGGAGATGGTCGCAAACACCCCGCCGATGCAGGCATAATCGGCGGAAGACTGCGCCGCCGCATCGGCATCCCCATCGTTCTTGACCGTCAGGCCGATGATCGCACCCGGTCCAAGCAGGCGGCGCGCATCTTCGCAGAGCATGTCCTCGCGGCCGAGATGCACGCCCTCGACGTCAGCTGCCAGCGCCACATCGATGCGGTCGTTGACCACCAGCGGCACGCCGGTGCCGGCGAGCGCGGCATGGATGGCGCGGGCGCGCTCGACCATCACCCGCGTCGGCGCTGTTTTGTCGCGATACTGGATCAAAGTTGCGCCGTTCTCGGCGGCGGTGCGCGCAAGCGCCGCCAGGCGGGCGGGGTCGAGATTGTCGGCGTCGACCAGGGCGTTGAGGCGATAATCAACCTTGGGCATGGGAAATGTCGATCCTTGCATGGGTTTGGAGGGCATCGGCATCAAGCGCGGCCAGTGCATCGAGCAGCGCGGGACCGAAGGTGCCGGGGCCGCGGCTGAAGGGTGCCGCCAGTTCCGCGGCGACGCCGATGGCGGTCATGGCGGCGGCGGCGGCTTTCATCGCGTCGGGTTCGACGGCCACGAAGGCTGCGAGCACGCCGCCGGCCAGGCAGCCGGTGCCGGTGACCTGCGCCATCAGCGGATGCCCGTTCGACACGACAATCGTCGCGCCACCGAAACCGATCGTGTCGCGCGCGCCGGTCTCCACCCGCACGATGCTGTCCGGCAGCGCTGAGATGGCCGCCATTTCGGCATGGTTGCCGCGCACCACGGCAGGACCGGCGTCGATGAGCTCGCGGGCAAAAGCCAGCCGCAGGTCGGACAGGTTGCAATGCACCGGATCGAGCACCCAGCGTCTGCCGAGCCTGCGCGCCTCTGCCACCGCGACGCCGCTCGACTCGCGCCGCGCCGGGTCGAGCGTGCCGAGATTGATCACCATGATGTCGGTGCGGGCGACGAAGGATGCGACCTCGTCGATGCTCGACGTCATCGAAGGATGGGCTCCGAGAGCCGACAGGCCGTCGGCCATGAATTTCTGCACCACCGTATTGGTCAGGCAATGCACGCGCGGGCTGCGCTGCCTGATCTCCGAAAGGCAGCGCGATGCGGTCTCGACGATATCCGCTGGCGTCATGGCAGGCTCACCGCGATTTCGTCCACGGCGGGCGCTGCCCTGATCAGCCCTTGTTCCCGCAGGAAGGCGCCGAAGCGCTCATACCGCCCCCTATCCAGCGCCGCGGGCCGCTTGGCGAAGCGCGGCAGTGTCGCAGCCCAGGCCTGCCTGTTAAGGTCGTCGTCAAGGTCGGGATGCGCCTTGACGAACAGTTTCCACGCCTCGTCGGGATGGTTGGTCAGCCAGATCGCCCCTTTTTCCACCGCCGTCAGGAAGCGCGGCAGGCGCGGGTCGGCAGCCAGTTCCGTGCGGGTGACAAAGATCAGCTCGTCATAGGCCGGTACGCCGTGCTCTTCGGGGTAAAAGGCTAGGCCCTCATGGCCCTCGATGTGCATCTGCGCCAGCTCGAAATTGCGGAAGCCACCAATGGTGGCATCGACCTTGCCGGCGATCAGCGAGGGCGACAGCGAGAAATTGACATTGACCAGTTTGACGTCGTCCTTCGACAGCCCGGCACCCTTCAGCATCTGGCCCAGCATCGCATCCTCGAAGCCGGCGACCGAAAAGCCGACCGTCTTGCCCTTGAGGTCGGCCAGCGCCTTGATCGGACCGTCAGCCAGCACCGTCAGCGTGTTGAGCGGGGTTTCGACCAGCGTGCCGAACCGCACCAGCGGCAGGCCGGCATCGACGTCGAGATAGAGATTGGGCTGGTAATGCACGGCAATGTCGGCCTGTCCCGCCGCGACCAGGCGCGGCGGCGCGGATGGATCGGCCGGCGGGGTCAGCTCGACCTCCAGCCCTTCGTCGGCGAAATAGCCGAGCTCCTGTGCCACCACCAGTGGCGCATGGTCGGGATTGACGAACCATTCGAGCAGCACCGACAGTTTGTCGGCCGCCGAGGCCGGCGTGGGGAGTGCGGCGACGGCGAGGCCGGCGGCAAGGGCAAGAGCACGGATCACGTGGAAATTTCCTTTCGAGGCATGATGAAACGGGAGGCGCGTTCGGGCGCGGTCTCGCGCGCCCAGGGCGCAAGCGGGGCGGTGACGGCATCGACCAGTGCGCGAAGCACGAGCGTGAGAACCGCGATGAACACCAGCGCGGCAAAGACCTCAGCCGTCTGCATGCGGGCATTGGCCTGCAGCATGACGAAGCCGAGACCGCCCGCCGAGCCGACCCACTCGCCCACCACCGCGCCCAGCGGCGCGAGCGGGGCGGCGACCTTCACGCCAGAGACGAAATAGGGCAGCGCCAGCGGCACGCGGATGAGACGCAGCACCTGAAGCGGGCTGGCAGGGGTCAGCGCGCAGGCATCGAGCACGGCGCGGTCGGTGCGGCGGATGCCGTCGGCAAAGGCGGAGGCGACGGGAAAGAAGACGATCAGCGACGTCATCACCACTTTCGACGCCATGCCGAAGCCGAACCAGATGACCAGAAGCGGCGCGATGGCGAAGACCGGCAGCGCCTGCAGCACCAGCACCAGCGGCCAGACGACGCTGCCGATGCGCGGCAGCGCTGCGATGCCGATGGCCACAAGCGCACCCGCCAGCGTGCCCGCCAACAGGCCGAGGCAGGCTTCGGAGAAGGTGAGCACGGCGTTGCGGGCAAGAAACTCCGCGCGCAGCACCAGTTGGGCGGCAACGGCGGCCGGCGCGGGCAAAATGAAGGCGGGCGGCGCAAACAGCCAGATTGCGAGCTGCCAGATCAGGAGCACCGCCAGCAACCCGCCGGCCACAGCCTGCGCAACACGGCCCAGGCCCAGCGCCATGGGCAATGCGGAGCGTCTGGTCGGGTCAAACGGTCTTCCCACCTCAGTCCCTTCAGGCTTTCGCCAGAAGACCCGGTGCATGGCGGAAAGAGCCAGAAGTGCGGGAGAAACCCTAGTTCCGTTCCTACGCCGGCATGACCCGGATCAGGTTCAAGGGTCCGGCTCCACGCCATCTCAGCACCGTTCGGTGCACCCCTCGGATGGGCCGGACAATAGCGGCGAAGACTGTGCTGTCAAGCGGTGCAAAAGCATTCGCTCACGCCCGAAGCCTGGAGGCAACTGTCTGGCGGTGATATGTTTGCAGGCCAGTTGGAGGACCACCGATGAAGGAACCATCCGGAAAGCCGGCGAAGTCTGCAAACAAAAAGCCCGACGAGCCGGTTCTGCTGTCGGGCGGCAATCCTCAAATCGCCAAGGGCTATGGCGACGAACCGGTGCAGGCCTATATCGCCGCCATGCCGGGCTGGAAACGCGATATCGGGCAGCAAATCGATGCGCTGATCGTCCGCGCTGTTCCCCAGGTTAGCAAGGCCGTGAAATGGAATTCGCCGTTTTATGGCATTGAGGGCCAAGGCTGGTTCATGAGCATGCACTGCTTCACGAAATACGTGAAGGTGGCGTTCTTCCGCGGCGCATCCCTGCAGCCCGTGCCGCCCGGAGCCTCCAAGCAGAAGGATGTCCGCTATCTCGACATCCATGAGAACGAGGCCATCGACGAGACTCAATTCACCGACTGGGTGACACAGGCGAGCCGACTGCCCGGCGAAAAAATGTGACTTTGAAATTGGGAGCGACATCATGCCGACCAAACCGGCAACGAATGAAACCGAACCCTCCGCCTCGCACCGTATCGATGCGCGGATAGAGGAGCTGGGCGACTGGCGCGGCGAAACCCTCGCCCGCGTCCGCGCCCTCATCAGGCGGGCCGACCCGGAGGTTGTCGAGACATGGAAGTGGCGCGGCGTTCCGGTGTGGGAGCACTCCGGCATTCTCTGCACCGGCGAGACCTACAAGTCGGTCGTGAAACTGACCTTCGCCAAGGGCGCTTCGCTGGACGATCCCAAAAAGCTGTTCAACTCCAGCCTGGACGGCAACACCCGCCGCGCCATCGACATCCACGAGGGCGACACCATCGATGAAGAAGCGTTGAAGGGGTTGATCCTGGCGGCGGTGGCACTGAATATCGTGAAGAAGAAGTAGCCGATAACGACGATTGGCGTGAGGATCCGACCAGAAACCCCTCACCCACGCTCCGCATATTGCATCGCGGCGAACTTTGCCGCTATAGAGGTCCATCAACATGGACCCGGTGAAATTCCGGGTGGCTCTTCTGGCCGCCGATCCGCCAGACAACGCAAAGACACGCTCCCTTGTGCAGCCGGATGATGAACCCGGTGCGTCGAGCGTTTGCGGAATCCCCATGAAAAATCTCAGCACCTACCGCCTTGAATGGTTCTCCAACATTCGTGGCGATATCCTCTCCGGCATTGTCGTTGCGCTGGCGCTCATCCCGGAAGCCATCGGGTTCTCCGTGATTGCCGGTGTCGATCCGAAAGTCGGGCTGTTTGCCTCCTTCGCAATCGCCTGTGTTTGTGCCTTCACCGGCGGACGGCCGGGAATGATCTCTGCCGCCACTGCCGCCACCGCCGTGGTGATGGTGTCGCTGGTGAAGGATTACGGCCTGCAATATCTGTTCGCTGCGACCATACTGATGGGCCTCCTGCAGATCGTCGCCGGGTTTGCGAAGCTCGGCCGGCTGATGCGCTTCGTGTCCCGCTCGGTCATCACCGGTTTCGTCAACGCCTTGGCGATCCTGATCTTCATGGCTCAGCTTCCGGAACTCATCAATGTGCCCGTGCAAACCTACTGGATGATCGCCGCCGGCCTTGCCATCATCTACCTGTTCCCGCGGATCACCAAGGCAGTCCCCTCGCCGCTTGTGGCCATCGCGGTCCTGACTGCCATTGCCTGGTGGACGGGCATGGACCTGCGGACCGTCGGCGACTTGGGCGAACTGCCTTCTTCCTTCCCGGTTCTCGCACTGCCGCAGGTTCCGTTCACGCTGGAGACGCTGCGGATCATCCTTCCATACTCGATCACGCTGGCCGCGGTCGGGCTGTTGGAATCGCTTTTGACAGCACAGATCGTCGACGACATGACCGACACGCCCAGCAACAAGAGCCAGGAATGCATCGGTCAGGGATCAAGCAACATCGCCTCCGCGTTGATCGGCGGCATGGGCGGCTGCGCGATGATCGGCCAGTCCGTGATCAACGTCACGTCCGGCGGACGCGGGCGACTTTCGACCTTCATCGCCGGTGCATTCCTGCTGTTTTTGATCCTCGTGCTCGATGATCTGGTCAGGATCATTCCCATGGCCGCACTGGTGGCGGTGATGATCATGGTGTCGATCGGCACGTTCTCCTGGCGGTCGATCCTCGACCTGAGGCGCAATCCGCTGCCGTCGTCCATTGTCATGCTCGCAACCGTGGTGACAGTGGTAACAACGCACGATCTTGCGAAAGGCGTTCTGGTGGGCGTGCTGCTATCGGGCGTGTTCTTCGCGGGCAAAGTGGCCAAGATGTTCCGCGTTAACGTGGTGACGCAGGCCGACGGTCAGGAAAAAACCTATTCCGTCACCGGGCAGATCTTCTTTGCCTCCGCGGAAAGCTTCGTCACGGCGTTCGACTTCACCACACCGGTGCGCAAAGTCGTCATCGATGTGAGCCAAGCGCATCTCTGGGACATCACCTCGGTGGCAGCGCTGGATAAGGTGGTCCTGAAATACAGACGCAACGGTGTGGATGTCGATGTGGTGGGTTTCAACGAGGCAAGTGCAACCATGATCGACCGGTTCGGTGTTCATGACAAGGCAGATGCCAGCTCGGCGAGTATGCCAGTGCATTGAAGGGACGTGGCTTTACGCGGGGCCATCATCCCTCCGCCGCCAATTTCACGTCGCGTCGAACGCTTCCAGCATCAGGCCGATAATGTCGTCGACCGGCTTGTTGGACAACAGCACAGCGTCGTAGCCGTTGGGCAACTGGATGATGCCGGTGCTCAATCCCATGCTGAGGCTGCCGACATTTTGGGTGAGGCCGCCATTGTGATGATAGGCCAGCCCATAGGTGGTCGCGCCGGGATACCAGCCCAGCATACGCTGCATCATGAAGTCGCTGTATTCGGGCAGCAGCACCGTGTTGTCGCGGAAACCCATCAGATAGGTCAGCAAGGCCGATGCCGAGGAGATCCAGCCGCCCGGGCCGACGCACTGCATTTCCGGCCAGTAATAACCTTGGGCTTCGGGTGAAGACGGATCGTAGCTGAGCGTCGCCCATGACGGGTCGTCGGGAACAGGGCTGAAGATGCTGGTGTCGATGCCGAGTGGCGTCAGGATTTCCGATTGCACCCAGCTGACATAATCGGTCAGGCCCTGCTGTTGGCAGATGCTGTCGATCATCGCCTGCAGGATGGTGAAATTGGTGTTGGAATAGACGTAGAGCTGGCGCGGCAGCACGCCGTTCGACCCCAGATATTGCTCAACGAAACCGTCGGCGCTGTCGGACGAGTAGAGCGTTCCGTTTTCCGGCAGGCGCGCGGTCATCGTCAGAAGCTCCGCGATGGTCACGGTCTTCACGCCCGGAGCAGGCTGCAGATTGGGGTAGAGCGCTTCGATAAACGGCCAGAATTGCTGGTTGACGCTTTTGATCCAGCCGCGTTGCACCATCTTGAAGACGGCCGTGGCGGTCACCGTCTTGGAAACGCTGGCGAGGTTGCAGCGGCTGTCTACCGTGAACGGGATGCCCTGCCCGTCCGAGGTATCCTGCGGCATCCGCGCATAGCCCCATGAGCCGGAATCGACCAGCGTGCCGTTCTGCCCGATGCAATAGGCATAACCACCCGGCGAGTAGCCGAGATATTGCTGGAAGATGGCGTCCCATTGCGGCGTCGGCGTGCTTGAAAGACGTCTGCGCGGACGGGGGTTCAGCTTTGCTTCAATGGTGCATGGCTGGGCAACGGAAACCATGGGAGACTCCGCAAAGGCTACATCCAGAATGCCGCTGACGCTGCGCCAGCACCAGGATCATACAATGCGAAAGAGCGAATAACGAGAGCAACACTTGAATAATTGCTGCTTAGATTGCGCAGAAAAGCCGCGGCTTGCGCCACGGCTTTTCGATATAGTTTCGCGTTGCTCTCAGACCGGGCTTTACCGCCCGGTCTTCGCCGTCGAAAGCTTCAGATGCCGGCCTGGGTCAGGAACTTGACGTTCAGATAGGGCTCTATGCCTTCCGCGCCGCCTTCGCTGCCATAGCCCGAATCCTTGATGCCGCCGAAAGGCACTTCCGGCAGGGCAAGGCCGAGATGGTTGATGGTGATCATGCCGCTTTCGACCATGGTGCCCACCTGCGTCGCCCGTTTGGCGGAACTGGTGAAGGCATAGGCGGCGAGGCCGAACGGCAGGCGGTTGGCTTCCTTGGTCAGGTCCTCGATGTCGTCGAAGCGCGAGACCAGCGCCAGCGGCCCGAAGGGCTCTTCATTCAGGACGCGGGCTTCCAACGGAATGTCGGTCAGCACGGTCGGCTCGAAGAAATAGCCCTTGTTGCCGATGCGGCGGCCGCCGGCCTGCACCTTGGCGCCATGCTTGGTGGCGTCCGCGACCAGGCCTTCGATGGCAGCGAGGCGACGCGCATTGACCAGCGGTCCCATCGTCGTGCCTTCTGCCAGGCCGTCGCCGACCTTGATCTTGCTGACCGAGCCCATGAACTTGTCCAAAAAGCTGTCATAGGCGCCGTTCTGAACCAGGAAGCGCGTCGGCGACACGCAGACCTGGCCGGCATTGCGGAACTTCGACGTGGCGAGCAGCGAAGCTGCGTTGTCGAGGTCGGCATCGTCGAACACGATGGCCGGCGCATGGCCGCCCAGTTCCATCGTGGCGCGCTTCATATGCGTGCCGGCAAGCGCCGCCAGATGCTTGCCCACAGGCGTGGAGCCGGTAAACGAGATCTTGCGGATATAGGGGTGCGGGATCAGATATTCGGAAATCTCTGCGGGGACGCCATAGACCAGATTGACCACGCCTTCCGGCACGCCGGCATCGACGAAGGCGCGGATCAGCTCGGCGGGCGAAGCCGGGGTCTCTTCCGGCGCTTTGACGATGATCGAGCAGCCTGCGGCAAGTGCAGCCGAGACCTTGCGCACCACCTGGTTGATCGGGAAGTTCCACGGCGTGAACGCCGCCACGGGACCGACCGGCTCCTTGATGACCAGCTGGAAGACATCGGCGCGACGGGCCGGAACCACGCGGCCATAGGCGCGGCGGGCCTCTTCGGCGAACCAGTCGATGGTGTCGGCGCCGCCGATCACCTCGCCCTTGGCTTCGGCCAGCGGCTTGCCCTGTTCGAGCGTCATCAGGCGGCCGATCTCGTCGGCACGGCTGCGCAACAGGTCGGCTGCCTTGCGCATGATCTTGCTGCGGTCATAGGCCGACATCGCCTTCCAGGTCTGGAAGCCCTTCCACACCGCTTCCAGTGCCTCGTCGAGGTCGGCTGTCCCGGCATGCGCCACGGTGCCGATCACCTCTTCGGTCGCCGGATTCACGACGTCGATGGTGCGGCCGGACTGGGCGGGGCGCCATTTGCCGTCGATGAGGAGCAATGTGTCTTTGTACATGGAAAATTCTTTCGTGATGGAACGGACGATTGCGGATGTGCGGGAGGTCCGGCGGGCGCCGGAGCCGTGGGCGTTCTACGCCAAGTTAGGCACGATGGCACGCATTTCCAACATATAGACGCATAAAAGCATCGGTCCAGGCACAGGTCTGACGCTAGGACCAATCGACGTTACGCAGCTGCACGCGTGACAAGATGGTGAGGATTTCCGCGCTCCGCGCTACACTGTGTCGCGAATCGCACGGGGGGAGCTATGAGACGGATATCCGCGACGTTGAGGGACGGCACGGCGGTCGAGACCATCACGATCGGCAAGGAGGGCGGGCTGCAGGCGAAGATCCTGACGCTGGGCGCTACCCTGTCCGATCTTCTCGTGCCGGTTGCCGGCGGCGGAAGGCGCTCGGTGATCTTGGGATTTGACGGGCCGCAAGGGCATCGCGACACGCCGGGGTTTCTGGGCGTCGTGGCGGGGCGATGCGCCAACCGCATCGCCGGCGGACGCTTCGAACTGGACTGCCAGACCCACCAGCTCGACCTCAACGAGAAAGGCGCAACCCATCTGCATGGCGGATCGGACGGGTTCTGGAACCGCATCTGGACCGTGCTGGAGGCCGACGACGACTTCGTGCTTCTGGCGCTGACCTCGCCCGACGGCGACCAGGGCTATCCCGGCGCGGTGCAGGTAACCTGCCGCTACACGGCAAGCGCAACACGGCTGACCATCGCGCTTGAGGCGCGCACCGACCGTCCGACGTTGGTGAACCTCGCCACCCACGCCTATTTCAACCTCGACGGCGAGGGCGACATTCTCGGCCACCGGCTGACGATCCCGGCGGAAAGCTACACGCCCGTCGACGACGCGCTCATCCCCACCGGCGAGATCGCCACCGTGGAAGACACTCGCTTCGACTTCCGCAAACCGCGCAGCATCGGCCAGGGCGATGCAAGCCATCATGAAGGCTACGACCACAATTTCGTGCTCGCCATGCAGCCCGCCGAGCGCCCCCATCGCGTGGCGCGGCTCGAAGGCGGCAAGGGCGACACCGCCATGGAAATCTGGTCGACGGAGCCGGGGCTGCAATTCTATGACGGCGCCGGACTGCCCCTGCCCCATCCGCTGCGCGGCGGCCGCGAAAGCGTCCGCTTCGGCGGCTTGTGCCTGGAGCCGCAGCGTTTCCCCGACGCCATCAACCACGCCGACTTTGCCGGCGCGGTTCTGAGGCCCGGCGAAGTCTACAGCCAGGTGACGGAATATCGCTTCGACTGAATTGGGTTACACCCAGCCGCCGTCGACGATGAAATTCTGCGCCGAGCACATGCGCGAATCGTCAGACGCCAGAAACAGCGCCATGCGGGCGATATCGTCGGGCAGAACGCGGTCTGCGAGACACTGGCTGCGGTCGATCAATTCATTGGCGGCATCGTCGACCCATAGGTCGAGTTGGCGCTTGGTCATCACCCAGCCGGGCACCAGTGTGTTGACGCGGATGCCATGCTTGCCGAGGTCGCGCGCAAAGGAGCGCGTCAGGCCCTGCACCGCCGACTTCGACGCGGCATAAGCGGGATAGCCGCCTGTCGCCATCATCCAGCCCACCGAGCCGAAATTGACGATGGCGCCATGACCCGCCTCGATCATGCCGGGCGCGACCGCCTGGATGGCGAAGAACGAATGCCGCAGGTTAACCGCGACGCGGGCGTCGAAATAATCGGGCGTGACGTCGCGCCAGTCGTGACGGGTGTCGTTGGCGGCGTTGTTGAGCAGCGCCAGTGTCGGCCCATGCTCGGCCTCGATCTCGGCAATGGCCGTGCGGTAGGCGGCAATGTCGGCGATGTCGCAACGCCGGAAGGCGACGCTATGCCCCTGCCCCTGCAATTCGACAGCGAGCGCGGTCCCCTCGGCCTCGGCAAGATCGACGAAGCCGACCTTGGCGCCCTGATCCGCGAAGGCGCGCACCAGCGCCTCGCCAATGCCGGTGGCGCCGCCGGAAATCAGCACCGGCCGGCCTGAGAGACTGGGGTAGCGTGCAAGCATATCGTTTCTGTCAACCATGATGTCGTTCCTCACAAAGCCCGCACGACGACGACACCCGCATCGCGGGCGACGGCGAGAGGATTGCGCAGCGGCAGGCCGAAATCGGTCGCCTCGATTTCGAAGACATCGCCTTCCTCAACCTTGACGCCATCGGCGAAGGACAAAGTGGCAGTGCCGAACATATGCACATGCACGTCGCCGGGCTGGCGGAAGACGTCGTATTTGAAATGGTGATGCTCGAGATTGCCTATGGTGTGGGACATGTTGGTCTCGCCCGACAGGAACGGCTTTTCCCACAAGGTCTCGCCCTGGCGCAGGATGCGCGACATGCCGCGAATGTCCTCTGGCAGGTCGCCGACCAGGATTTCAGGGCCGATGGATGCATTGCGCAGCTTGGAATGGGCGAGATAGAGATAGTTGATGCGCTCGGTCACATGGTCGGAAAACTCGTTGGAGAGCGCAAAGCCGATGCGGAACGGCGTACCGTCGTCGCCGATGAGATAGATGCCGGCGATCTCGGGCTCCTCGCCGCCGTCGAGCGCAAAGCCGGGCGAAGACAACGCCTTGCCGGGCTCGACCATCATCGTGCCATTGCCCTTGTAGAACCATTCCGGCTGCACGCCGACAGCCCCGTTGGACGGCTTGCCGCCTTCCAGGCCCATCCGGAACATCTTCATGGAATCGGTCAGTTGCTCTTCGCCCGCGGCATCGAGCTTCTTATGCATGGCGTCGCGCGTCGACGCGGAACCGAGATGGGTCAAGCCCGTGCCGGTCAGATGCAGATGCGCGGGATCGGGGTGGCGGATCGGTGCCAGCATCCTGCCCTCGGCATAGGCGGCTGCGATGTCGACACTCTCGCCGAGCCCGCGCGTCTGGATGATCTCCTTAAGCCCAATGCCGCCGCGGATCGCCTCCAGCGCAAGCGCATAGACCGATTTCGCATCGTTGATGAAATGCGCGTCCGCACCGTCGCGAACCGCGACACGGACTTTGCCGTCCTGGGTCATGATCTGTGAGATCAGCATCATCTTTCCTTTCGTTCCTCCGCCTGTGCGCGGGCAAAAATTCTTCTTGCCGGAGACCATCGGGCATCCGGACCGGGTGTTCTCATTCTGTCAGGGCAGTGTCCGGACGCTTGGCGCGGCGGACCCTGTCTTGGGCTGCGGCGAAACCGCCGCGCCTGTCCGCTTATGCTTTCTTCTTGTTGTACAGATCGAAGGCGACGGCACCGAGCAGCACGAGGCCTTTGATGACCTGCTGCCAGTCGATGTTGATGCCCATGATGCCCATGCCGTTGTTCATCACGCCCATGATGAAGGCGCCGATAACGGCACCCATGACCTGGCCCACGCCGCCCAGCGCCGATGCGCCGCCGACGAAGACGGCGGCAATGACGTCCAGTTCCAGGCCGGCGCCGGCCTTCGGCGTCGCCATGTTCAGGCGGGCGGAATAGATCAGGCCGGCAAGGGCCGCCAGCATGCCCATGATGACGAAGATCATGAAGGTCAGCCGCTCGGTATGGATGCCCGACAGCTTCGACGCCTTCTCATTGCCGCCCATGGCATAGATCCGGCGACCGAAAGTCATGCGTTTGGTGACGAAGACGAACACGCCGATGAGCAGGCCCATGACGACCAACACGTTGGGCAGGCCGCGGAAGGATGCGAATTTATACATCAAAAACAGGATGATGCCGGCAAGCACCAGGTTCTTCAGCACGAAGAATACGAAGGGCTCGGCATTGTAGCCGTGGCTTTCGCGGCTTCTGCGGCTGGCGAGCGCGAAATAGAGCATCACGGCGACGATCAGCACACCGATCACCATCGTCGTCGAATGCAGCACGATGCCCGTTCCGGGCATGGGGTTTCCGGCGGCATTCAGCGTCGGCGCAACGATGGTCCAGCGGCCGATCACGTCGGGGATGAAGCCGGCGCTCAGAAGCTGGAACAGCGGCGGAAACGGACCGACCGAACGGCCGCTCAGCACGTTGAGCAGCAACCCCTTGAACACCAGCATGCCGGCCAGGGTGACGATGAAGGACGGAATCTTCATGAAGGCGATGAAATAGCCTTGCACGCCGCCGATGGCGCCGCCCAGCGCGATGCAGAGCAGGCCGGCCAGCAGCGGGTTCACGCCAAAATCGACCATCAGAATCGCGGCCACGGCGCCGACGAAGCCCGCCACCGCGCCCACCGACAGATCGATGTGACCGGCGACGATGACCAGCAGCATGCCCAGCGCCATGACGATGATGTATGAGTTCTGCAGCACCACATTGGTGAGGTTGACCGGCAGGAACAGGATGCCGTTGGTCATGTAGCCGAAGAACAGCATGATGACGACGAGGGCGAGAACGAGGCCGTATTCGCGCAGGTTCTCCTTGATGGCGTCCTGCATGGAAGCCTTGCCCGAATTGACGGTGGACGGTGCGGTTTCCGTGCTCATTGGACTGCCCTTTCTTCACCACGGACGATGGCCCGCATGATCTTCTCCTGGCTGGCTTCCTCGCGGCCGAGTTCGCCGACGATGCGGCCCTCGTTTAGCACGTAGATGCGGTCGCAGATGCCGAGCAGTTCCGGCATCTCCGACGAGATGACCAGAACGCCTTTGCCTTCGTCGGCCAGCTGGTTGATGATTCCATAGATTTCATATTTGGCGCCGACGTCGATGCCGCGCGTCGGCTCGTCCAGGATCAGCACGTCGGGCTTGGAGAACAGCCATTTCGACAGCACGACCTTCTGCTGGTTGCCGCCCGAAAGATTGCCGGTGATCTGGTAGACGCTCGAGGACCGGATATTGGTCCTGCGCCGATAGTCGTTGGCGACCTTGACTTCGGCCATGTCGTCGATGACGCCGGATCTGGACACGCCTTGCAGATGCGCAAGCGTCACATTGTGCTTGATGTGGTCGATCAGGTTCAGCCCGTAGGTCTTGCGGTCCTCGGTGGCATAGGCAAGGCCCGCGTCGATGGCGCGGCCGACAGTCGATGTATCCGCCGGCTTGCCGTGCAGGTAGACCTCGCCGCTGATTCCGGTGCCATAGCTGCGGCCGAACACGCTCATGGCGAATTCGGTGCGGCCCGCGCCCATCAGCCCGGCGATGCCGACCACCTCGCCCTTTCGGACATTGAGATTGATACCCTTGATGATCTGCCGCTCGGGATGGATCGGGTGGTGCACCACCCAGTTCTTCACCTCGAAGATCGTCTCGCCGATTTTCGGCGTGCGCGCCGGATAGCGGTCTTCCAGCGAGCGGCCCACCATCGAGGTGATGATGCGATCCTCGGTGATGGCGTCCTTGTCCATCGTCTCGATGGTGCGCCCGTCGCGGATGACGGTGACCCGGTCTGCGACCTTCTTCACTTCGTTGAGCTTGTGCGAGATCAGGATGCAGGACATGCCCTGCGCCTTGAACTCGAGCAGCAGGTTGAGCAGCGCCTCGCTGTCTTTCTCCGACAGGCTGGCGGTCGGCTCGTCGAGGATCAGCAGCTTCACGTCCTTGGCGAGCGCCTTGGCGATCTCGACCAGTTGCTGCTTGCCGGTGCCGATATTGGTGACGAGCGTGTCGGGGTCTTCGCGCAGGCCCACCTTGCGCAACAGCGCCGCGGCCTTGGTGCGCACGAGATTCCAGTCGATGACGCCGAAGCGCGCCTGCTCATTGCCGAGGAAAATGTTCTCGGCAATCGACAGAAGCGGCACCAGCGCCAGTTCCTGATGGATGATGACGATGCCGACGCGCTCGCTGTCGTGGATGCCTGAAAAACGGTTTTCCTGGCCGAAATAGCGGATTTCGCCGGAATAATCGCCAAATGGATAGACGCCGGAGAGCACCTTCATCAGCGTCGACTTGCCCGCACCATTCTCGCCGACGACGGCGAGGATTTCGCCTGCACGCACATCGAGATTGACGTCCTGCAAAGCTTTGACGCCGGGAAACGTCTTGGTGATGCCGCGCATCTCCAGAATGGTGTCGTTCATGATGCTGTTACCCCGGAGCTGTTCTCTCCCCGTTCACGGGAAGAAGATGCCGGCAGGCAGATGAGGGGTCGGCGTGAATCACGAAAATTCATCGCGGCCCCTCATCCGTCACTTCGTGATGCCTTCTCCCCGCAGGCGGGGAGAAGGAACGGAACTGGCTTACTTCAGCTCTTCCGCCTTGATGTAGCCGGACTCGACCACGACCTGCTCATAGTTGCTCTTGTCGACCGAAACCGGCTCGAGCAGGTAGGACGGGACGACCTTCACGCCATTGTTGTAGGTCTTTTCGTCGTTGATCTCAGGCTTGCCACCCGACAGAGCGGTGTCGACGAGCGCCGCGGTGACCTTGGCCAGTTCGCGCGTATCCTTGAACACAGTCGAATACTGTTCGCCGGCAATGATCGCCTTGATCGAAGGCGTTTCGGCGTCCTGGCCGGAGATGATCGGCCACGGCTGGTCGCCCGAACCATAGCCCACACCGCGCAGCGACGAGATGATGCCGCGCGACAGGCCGTCATACGGTGCAAGAACCGCATCGACGCGGCTGCCGTCGGAGTAGTTGGCCGACAGGATGTTGTCCATGCGGGCCTGGGCGACAGCGGCGTCCCAACGCAGCGTGCCGACCTTTTCCATGCCCATCTGGCCGGACTTGACGACGAGAACGCCCTTGTCGATCAGCGGCTGAAGGATGCTCATGGCGCCGTCATAGAAGAAGAAGGCGTTGTTATCGTCGGGCGAACCGCCGAACAGCTCGATGTTGAACGGACCCTGCTTCTCCGGATAGCCGAGACCCTTCAGGATCGATTCGGCCTGCAGCACGCCGACCTTGAAGTTGTCGAAGGTCGTGTAATAGTCGACATTCGGGCTCTCGCGGATCAGGCGGTCATAGGCGACGACGATGGCGCCGGCATCATGCGCCTGCTGCAGAACCTGCGACAAGGTCGTGCCGTCGATCGAAGCGACGACCAGGGCCTTCGAGCCCTTGGTGACCATGTTCTCCATCTGGGCGAGCTGGTTGGGGATGTCGTCTTCCGCATATTGCAGGTCGACGGTGTAGCCCTTTGCCTCCAGAGCGGCCTTCAGCTCGTTGCCGTCGCTGATCCAGCGAAGCGACGACTTGGTGGGCATTGCGATGCCGACGGTGCCCTTGTCCTGTGCCGATGCCGAATAGGTCATGGCGGCAAGACCGATCGACAACGCAGCCACGAATGTCTTGATGATCCTCACGTTTTCTCTCCCTTTAGGCGTGCGGAAAGCACGCACGCAAATTCCGCCCGAGGCAGGCGCGATACCGAAAATTCGTTGCGTGTATTGACCTCCCAATACATCGCGCCGCACCGCTACCTGCTCAGGCTCGAAGCCCAAACCGACCGGTTGTCACGACACGCCGAAAATCGGGGAGGTTGGCATAACTGTCAAATGCAAAGATGCGCTGCAACCATACCGGATTTGGTATAAGACGGTGATAATCGAACGCAGCGGGGAGGCACGAAATGGGCGGCATGAAGCATCGCGAGACCAGCGACGCGCCGGTCGAGGAAAGCGAGACCCTGCTGCGCAGCGGCCTCAAGCTCAGGCACCTGCATATGATGGTCGCGCTGGACGAGCACGGGCAGTTGAGCGCAGCCGCCCAGATTCTCAACATCTCCCAGCCGGCGGCATCGCGCATGCTGTCGGAGATCGAGGCGATCCTGGGGGTGAAGGTCTGCGAGCGGCTGCCGCGCGGCATCGCGCTCACGCCTTATGGCGCGACGCTGGCGCGGCGCGGCCGCACCATCCTTCTGGAAATGCAGCAGGTCGAGCGCGAGATCGGCGAACTCAAGCAGGGCAAGGGCGGCTCGGTGTTCATCGGCGCCGTCACCGCGCCTGCCGTCGAGATCGTGGTGCCGGCAATCCGCAAGATCAGGCAGCGCTATCCGCGCATCGAGATCAACATTCAGGTGGAAACCAGCTCGGTGCTGGCGCGCGAGCTGATTTCAGCGCGGCACGATTTCATCATCGCCCGCGTGCCCGACGATCTCGATCCGCGCCTGTTCGAAAGCCGCATCATCGGCGTGGAAAAGGCCTGCCTCATCGTCCGCCGGGGGCACCCCCTGGCCGACGGGCGCACCGTCGAAATCGAAGGGCTGGGGGACTACGATTGGGTCTTCCAGCCCGGCGGCTCGCTGCTGCGCCAGACCATGCAAGGCATTTTCATGAGCCGCAACGCACGCCTGCCCGACCGCGTTCTCAACACCAGCTCGCTGCTTCTGACGCTGGTCATGGTGGCGCAATCGGATGCGATAGCGCCCGTGGCCTTCGACGTGGCGAATTTCATCAACAGCAAGAGCGGTCTGGCGGGCGGGATCGAAATCCTGCCCACCGCCTTCGAGATCAATGTCCAGCCCTACAGCCTGATCATGATGCGCAACCGAACCCTGTCGCCGGCGGGCCAGCTGCTGCACGACCACATCCTGCGCGAGATTTTCTGAGCTCAGGCGATCCGGCTGTCATAGTCGGAGACGAGCAGGTGCAGCGGCGCCTCGTCTTCCTCGATGCTGGAGAACCGGCCGATCGGCTCGTTGAACACGTTGTCGGTCAGGTCGTCGTTGACGGTGGAAACCTCGCCGATCAACACATCCTTGCCCTCGCCCCAGAAAGCATGCCAGACGCCCGGCAGAAGGGTAACGCTCTCGCCAGGATCGAGACTCAGGAGACCGCCCGCCTTGAGCTTGCGCACCACGCCATCGGTGGGCACCTCGACCTCGGCCTCCGGGTCGACGCTGCCGTCGGGAGCGGACATGAACAGTTCCAGCACCAGTTTGCCGCCGCCGCGGTTGATGATGTCTTCCGCCTTCACATTGTGGCGGTGCATCGGCGACATCTGGTCCTTGCGCGAGATCATGATCTTTTCGGCGTACAGCATGCCCGTGCCGCGCGTCAGGTCCTCGGCGCGGCCGTTGCGCACGGTGAACAGGAACAGGCCGAGTTCGTCGAACTTGCCGCGTCCGTAGTCGGTAATGTCCCAGCCCAGCCGCGCGCCGATAATGCCTTCCGGACGGCGGGAAATCAGCTCCTCCGGGGTCCAGTAGGCGAAGGGCGGCATGATATAGCCGAAGGAGCGAATGAAGGCGTCGCTCTCGCGCAGAATCTCGTTGACCTTCGACCGTTTCATGCGTCTCTCCCAGACTTTGGTGTCAGACGCATTCATTGCCCGGCTCGCGTCCGCCATTCAAGGACGAAATTTTACCCGCGCAAAAAATCAGTTGGAAGCAGCGCATTTCCCGGCCGCTGAGTCTGCGGACGGACTCCGAATCCACTTTTTGTCAATTCCTGTTTGATGTCGGATTCGCGAGAGGTTAGATTAAGGACGAATCAGCCGATCCCGGGGACGGACGGCGAGACCTTCAGAACTCTGGGATGCCGGATAGCTCCGGTTCAGGGCGCGGATGGCTTCGCGTTGTACGTCGGGATTCGTCCGATCTCGGCGTCCGTGTCGGGTTTTCGTAAAAAACAAACGCAGTGCATGCCGGCCGCGGGATACCCCCGCGTCGGTCGAGAATGGATTCCGTCCGCGAGCAGAGATGACAGCCACGGCTCAGCGATCAGACAGAACCAAGGTGGGAGGGCGGCTTGCGGGCCGCGGCGACCTCACAGCGTTCCTCATGCAGCTCTGCGAAGAGGTCGAGGCCGACTGCTACCTGCTGCTGGCGATGCATCAGACGCATGACGGACCGCAACCGGAGATCGTTTCCTCCAACTGGATCTACGACGCCATACAGCTCGCGGGCCATGCGCTCATTGCAGCCCTGGCGCAGGGGCCGCTGGCGACCGGTCCAGGCATCCGGCCGCAATCGGTGACCACGGCGCAGCCCGGAACCATAGACGGCGTCCTCGACAGCGAAGAAGCGCGCATGCTCGACGTGCTCGGCCATGGCGAAATCTTCTCGCTGCGGCTGCATATCGGCCACCAGCGTCTGTTCCTGCTGCTCTCCTCCGCCGATGCCGGCATCATCGACCCGGCAAAGCTGTCGAAGATCCAGTTCAACTGCTGCTATGCGCTGTCGCAAATGCCCGAACTGCTCAGCGCCTCGCGCCTGCAGGACCCGCTTTCCGACCGAGAGCGCGAATGCCTGTTCTGGGTGTCGGAAGGCAAGACCACCGACGATGTCGCGATGATCCTGGGCGTGTCGTCCAACACGGTGAACAGCTACATCACCCACGCCATCCAGAAATTGTCCGCCAGCAATCGTGCCATGGCCATCGCCACGGCAATCAGGAACGGAATCATTTGAAACGCCGGCTCTTCAGCGCACCGATCGTCGAGCAGAACACTGCGCCCTTGGGCGTCAAGGTGCCTGCGCAGACATCGGCGACCGGCAAGCTGCCTGACGCCGTCCGCCACTGCCGCTGGATCGCCACCGACCTCAATGCCGAGCATTTCGGCGTCTATATGCTCAACGTCTCGTCGGAAGGCGTGACCATGACGGCGTGCTTCGATTCGAACTATCCGGAATTCTGCCGCGCCGCTCCTCAGCTCGCCGGCATCGACCGAAAACAGCTGGCGCGGCATGCTCGAGCCTCCACCGCGCCATGCTGGTGGGGAAAAAATGCCGCCTTCGCGGATGTGATGCAGGACCTGCCCTTCGCTCCCCGCATCGGCGCTTCGGACATAAGCACGAGCGGTCTGGCCTTCCCGGTCAACACGGAGCGCGGCCAGAGCGGCGTCGTCGTATTTTCCGGCACGGAGTTGATGGCTGAGGCCGACAGCATCCACGAATTTCACGGCCGCTGTTTTTCGCTGTTCGAGGCCGTCTACCGCATCCGCCGGACTGAGGCCGAACGCGCGCCGGCAATCTCGCGGCGCGAACTGGAATGCCTGCGGCTGACCTCGGCCGGCTGCACCAGCGAGGAGATCGCGCGGCAGCTGAAGCTTTCAGTGCACACGGCCAACCAGTATCTGACCCAGACGGCGCAGAAGCTGAACGCGGTCAACCGCATGCATGCGGTCGCCAAGGCGCTCCGCCTCGGCCTGATCGGCTGAGGAGTTATGAGAGGGTCAACGGCTGAAAGCGCGCCCGGTCCAGCGCTGAGGCCAGAAAATCCGTATCGGCCTGCGGATCGTCGTGGGGCTTGTCGAACGCTACGTAGTTGATCTCGATCGACGCATCGAGCGCAGTCATGGTGAGTTGGAAATAGACCCTCGCCCCCTCAGGGCATAGCTCCAGGTCGAGCACGACACGCGGGTTTCCCTGCCAGCCTACATCCGCCTCGCCGCCATGCCCCAGCCGCAGCGTGCCGGGCATGAAATAGAGTTCCGCCGAGGAATCGACGATATCGGACAGCGAAGCGAAATGCTCGAGCCGGATGAACGCTATGTAGTCGGCGATATCGACAAGACGCAGTTCGCGCACCACCGGATGCATCGCATTGGCAACGATCGCTTCCCGGGACGGTGCGTGGCTCTGTCGGTTCATCAATCTCGGCCTTAAGTCCTGCGCTGCATCGAGCTGGGCAATGCAAACCGGTTCCGCCGCGGATTGGCAGATCGCGACGCCGGGAACCCTATCCGCCGAAACTTGCTCGTACATGGAGTGAGGAAGGCCGTGTGGTCGGCAGCGGGAACGCCGGTTTCTCGGCGGATTCCATAGGCGTATGAAGGCCTTACGCCGGCCGTAGGCTCAAATTCCGCACCCCTAGAAATCAGGCGTGAAATATCGGGGTTATTCACCTGCTGACCAGCGGGGTACGCCTTTGTAAGTGGGGAAATAAACTGATTCGGAAGGCGGACCGATGATCGTGATCGTCGACGAGCGCGAGCTCGTGACCGATGGATATAACTCGCTTTTCAGCCGTGAGGGTGTTGCAAGTGCAGGCTTCCGCTCACGCGAATTCGGCGAGTGGGTTTCCAGCGCAGCCGACGAGGATTTCCGCTCCGTCCATGCCTTTCTGATCGGCGATTGTGGCGATTCTCAGGTATCGCCGAGCAGCATCAGGGACAGGACCGACGCGCCCGTTATTGCCCTGAGCGACCAGCACACGCTGGAACAGACGCTGCGGCTGTTCGAATCCGGCGTCGACGACGTCATCCGCAAACCCGTCCACATCCGCGAAATTCTCGCGCGGATTTCGGCCATTCGCCGCCGTGCCCAGCCTGAAACGAGCTGCACGGATATAGCCGACATGCGGATTTTCATGGACGGACGCGATCCGGAAATAAACGGCCAGCCGATGCCATTGCCGCGCCGGGAGCGCCGCATCCTCGAATATCTCGCCAGCAACCGCGGCCGCCGCGTCACCAAGACCCAGGTCTTCAACGCCATTTATGGCGTGTTCGACGACGAGGTCGAGGAGAATGTGGTGGAGAGCCACATCAGCAAGCTGCGCAAGAAACTGCGCGAGCGGCTGGGCCGCGACCCCATCGAGTCCAAGCGTTTCCTCGGCTACCGTCTGGTCATCTGAGCCGGTCCTGACGTTCAAGCGGTCAGCCTGGCGCAAGACATGAAGGCTACCTCTTTGACCGTGCAAACCGCATAGAGGCATCGTTGACGTTTCCCCGCATACATCCAGCAACCACGCTGCCGACTTTCCCAGGCTGACCGCGAGCGAGGACGCGCGCATGTACCAACTCTCCTATGACGAGAGGCAGTCCGACACCGTTGTCGACGCCCGGAACCGCGAAAAGCAGGTTCTCGATCGATCCATCGAAATGCTGATGAAAGCCCGCGCCAGCGGCGCCGATTCCCGCGAGGCCACCGCTGCGCTGCAATTTACCAATCGCGTCTGGACGACCTTCCTCAACGATCTGGAAAACCCAGAGAGCGCGCTGCCCAATGAGCTGCGGACCAACCTGATTTCGGTCGGCATGTGGGTCCTGCGCGAGTCCGAAGCCATACGGAAAGGTCGCGCGCAGAATTTCGACGGCCTGATCGAGGTATCCCAATTCATCCGCGATGGATTGCAGTGACCATAGCGGGTTGAGTTATCCGCTTCTGCCGATGCACGTAACGCTCGGCGTCAAGCATCGGAAAATTCGTACATCCCGTCGCTCTACGTTGACGTAAACGTCAACAAGCATTTATAGCTGACCTTCCCCACCGGCTGTTCGCCGCATTCATCATAGGCCGGCATCACTTTGCAGAGGAACAATGCCATGAGCATTCAGGCAGTCGCCGACAAGATCAAAGCCCAGGTCGAAAGCTCCAGCTTCGACCGTTCGGTGAAATTCGACACCGGCAGCGACGGCGTCATCGTCATCGACGGCCCGACCATTTCGACCACGGACGCGCCCACGGACTGCACGATCAAGCTTTCGCTCGACGATCTGGAGTCGCTGATTGCAGGCGAACTGAACCCGACGATGGCGTTCATGACCGGCAAGATCAAGGTCGAGGGCGACATGTCCGTCGCCATGGCGCTGAGCCAGTTGATCGGCTGAGAACTAGCCTTCAAAACAGCGCTTGACTTAGAGTGCGCTCTAACTCGTAGCTTCCCAGGCGTCGTGACGAAGGACGGTACCTGTGAAGATCGGCGAACTCGCTCAACGCTCTGGCCTGTCGGCCTACACGATCCGCTACTACGAGCGGATCGGTCTCCTGCCTTATGCCGACCGCGATGCCTCCCGGCAGCGGGACTATGACGCGTCGATCCTGACCTGGATCGCGTTTCTGGGTCGGCTCAAGGCAACCGGCATGCCCATCCAGGAGATGCTGCGCTATGCGATGTTGCGCCAGCAAGGTCCTCAGACCAACGCCGAACGTATGGCGCTTCTGAAAGCCCACCGGCAGGGCGTGGCTGCCCAAATTGCCGAACTGCAGGCATCTCTTCTCGTCCTCGACACCAAGATCGCCGGCTATGCCGACGCGGAAAAAAGGATCGAGACCGATGACGAACCATGAAACCCACACCACCGAAAGCCGTCTGCAGCGGGGTATCCGCGCCTTGGCGCAAATAGACGGCGAGGCAGGCCAGAAGGTGGTGGACTCGCTTGCCGACATAGCGCCCGACTTCGCCACCTACCTGCTCGAATTCCCGTTCGGCGATATCTACTCCCGGCCTGGCCTTGACCTTCGGGCGCGCGAGATCGCAACCATCGCAGCGCTGGCCGCCATGGGCAACGCGGCACCCCAGCTGAAGGTGCATATCGAGGCCGGCCTGAATGTCGGGCTCGAACGCGGGGAGATCGTCGAGATCCTGATGCAAATGGCGGTCTATGCCGGCTTTCCAGCGGCGCTCAACGGGCTGTTCGCCGCCCGCGAGGTGTTCAATCACCGCGACGGGCTCGCCTCCGCTGCGTAGAACAGCAGCCTGGAACGACGATGGCCTGCCGGACGGCAGGCCATCGTGTCGCGGACGGCTCTTGTGCCTGTGATCTCAGGCGGCGATTGCGACAGGCGCCGAGCGCTGCTTGCGTCCGGCGGCCTTGAGCACGCCGCGTGCACCATCGAGAGCGCCTTCGACCAGTTCCAGCGCCAGGAAACGATGCTGCTCGTAAGGGCCGGGCATGGCAAGCGATCCGGTCTTTTCGGCGGTGAAGCCGAACCGTGCATAGTAAGGCGCGTCGCCAACCAGCAGGATGACCTTGTGGCCCAGCCGCGCTGCTTCGCCGATGGCATGCCGCATCAACGCCGAGCCGATGCCCGCGCTCTTCACCGAAGGATCGACGGCCAGAGGACCGAGCAGCAGCGCCTTCGCACCGCCCTCGCCCGCCGTCACGTCCCACAGGCGGACAGTGCCGATCAGGTCGCCGGACCCGTCGCGTGCGACGAAGGCAAGGCCTTCGGACGGACGGCGGCCGCGACGCAGCTTTTCCGAGGACTTGCGCTTGCGGCCCGCGCCCATGGCACGGTCAAGCAGCGCTTCGCGCGCGGCGATATCGCCATCGGCTTCGATGCCGACCACGAAGGTGGCCGCGTCCTGCCAGGCATTTGCGTCGATGGTGTGAGCGAGAGAGGTCGAGAGTTCCATATCCGTGATCCTTCACGAGCGGAGATTGTCCACAAGCGAGCGGAATCGGGCGGAACAGTCCGCCCGAGACCTTTAGTGATCCGAGGGGCTTTTGAGCCCGTCAGATCACGTAGGATCGGAGAGGCTCGAAGCCGTTGAAGGCGACCGAGGAATAGGTCGTCGTGTAGGCGCCGGTACCCTCGATCAGAACCTCGTCGCCGATGGTCAGCGACAGCGGCAGCGGGTACGGCGTCTTCTCGTACATCACATCGGCCGAATCGCAGGTCGGGCCGGCGAGCACGCAAGGCGCGGTCTCGGAACCGTCATGCACGGTCGAGATCGGGTAGCGGATCGCCTCGTCCATCGTCTCGGCGAGACCGCCGAACTTGCCGATGTCGAGGAATACCCAGCGCACATTGTCGTTGTCGGCCTTCTTCGAGATCAGCACGACTTCCGACTTGATGACGCCGGCATTGCCCACCATGCCACGGCCCGGCTCGATGATGGTCTCGGGGATGTTGTTGCCGAAGTGCTTGCTCAGCGCTTCGAAGATGGCCTGGCCATAGGCCTGCGCCACCGGAACATCCTTGAGGTAACGGGTCGGGAACCCGCCGCCCATATTGACCATCTTGAGCACGATGCCTTCATTGGCCAGCGTGGCGAAGACGCGCTTGGCATCGCCCAGCGCGCGGTCCCAGGCCGACAGGTCGCACTGCTGCGAACCGACATGAAACGACACGCCATAGGCATCGAGGCCGAGGGAGCGGGCATGGCGCAGCACATCGACGGCCATCGCCGGCACGCAGCCGAACTTGCGCGACAGCGGCCATTCGGCGCCTTCGCCATCGGTCAGCACACGGCAGAACACGCGGGCGCCGGGCGCTGCACGGGCGATCTTGTCGACTTCTTCGACCGAATCGACGGCGAACAGGCCGATGCCGAGTTCATGGGCGCGGGCGATGTCGCGTTCCTTCTTGATGGTGTTGCCGAAGGAGATGCGGTCGGCGGTGGCGCCGGCGTCGAGCGCCATTTCGATCTCGGCGACCGAAGCGGTGTCGAAGGACGACCCCATCGAAGCAAGCAGGCGCAGGACTTCCGGGGCCGGGTTGGCCTTCACGGCATAGTAGATGCGCGACTGCGGCAGCGCCTTCTCGAAAGCGCGGAAATTGTCGGCGACCACGTCGAGGTCGAGCACGAGGCAAGGACCGTTCGGACGACGGGTGGCGAGGAAGTCGAGGATGCGCTGAGTGGCCATCGGTCTCTCCATTCACGCTTTTTCAGCGTATACAAAAGGCTGCGGTCAGCGGGCGTCAGCCTCGCGAACACGCTGTGGACAAAGGCGCAACCGCATATTCATGAAACCAGCCGGTGGAGACCCCGGATCCATGAACGCGCTCTGCGCGGCGATGAACTCTCAGCCTGCCCGGCTGAAAATCCGCTTTGTCTGCCTTGGCTTGGAAATGGGAGACCCGTTCCGCACTGCCGGCAATGAAGGTGTGCCTCTTTAGTAACCCCGGCATTTGGACAACCGGAAGAGAACCAGAAAGGCCCGCACCGTCGTTGCTTCAAGGTGTCCTCGGGTCGGTGGTTGGCCACTGAACCGACTGGAGGGGTTAGCTCCAGTTACCTTACCGATTTCCTCGCCATTCGAGGGATCGGCGGACACCCACAGGCACGTGCGACTTTGGGCAAGCGCGGATATAGGCGCGTCGCCTGTCACAATCAAATAAAAATTCGGCCTCGCTTGAAAAAAATCGAATGGTGAACGACGGTGTGCGCATTGTGCATCAAGGGCGAACGATGACTGCCGATACAGATTCCCTCAACGCCTTTGTCCAGACCGGACAAACCGCTGTTTTTGCTGAGAAAAATGGACCTTTGTCGGGGCTTCGCCTTGCCGTGAAGGACATCTATGCCGTTGCGGGCATGAGGACCGGCTGCGGCAACCCCGACAGGTTGGCTGAGGCAAGTCCCGAGGAAAGGACCGCTCCGGCGGTGCAGACGATGCTCGACGCGGGCGCGCGATTCGTCGGCAAGACCCAAACCGACGAACTCGCCTTCTCCCTGATGGGCCAGAATGCGCACTACCCCTTCCCAATCAATCCAAAGGCACCCGAACGCGTGACCGGCGGATCGTCCTCCGGTTCCGCAGCCGCAGTTGCCGGCGGGCTGGCCGATATCGCCATCGGCTCCGACACGGGCGGCTCGATCCGCGCACCGGCAAGCTTCTGCGGCTTGATCGGATTGCGCACCACGCAAGGTCGCATTTCTCTGGAGGGCGCCATGAAGCTGGCGCCCAGCCTCGACACATTCGGATGGTTCGCCCGCGACATCGATATCTATGACAAGGTAGCCCGACTTCTGCTGGACGACGAGAAAGCTCCGGCTCTGACACGCAGTGTCAGCATCGGCTGGGTCGACGGCCTGCTGCCTGGAGACGCCGAACGCACCGAATATCGGCGTATGGGCGGCATCGTGGCCTCGGTGCTTGGAGGGTCGAAGGCAGCGAAGGAGTTCAGCGCCGAACCGGATCGGCTCTACTGGGCGTTTCGCAAGATCCAGGCGTTCGAGGCCTGGGCCGAGCATGGCGGCTGGATTTCCGCAGGCGACCGGGCTCTCGGTCCCGGCGTTGGCGACCGCTTCCAGTTTGGGGCCACGGTCTCCCGCGATGACTACGAGACGGAAAAAGCCCTGCGCGCGGCCTTCCGCGAGGAGATGGCAGCGCTGCTCGGATCGGACTGCGTCGTCGTCATGCCGACTGTGCCGAGCGCTGCTCCGTCGATCGGCCTGCCCCAGGACGAGCTTCAGGCCTATCGAGAGCGCGCGCTGCACATGCTGTGCCTCTCAGGCCTGTCCGGCTTTCCGCAGATCACGCTGCCGCTCGGCACCGTCCATGGTGCGCCCTTCGGCATCTCGCTGCTCGGTCCTGCCGGAAGCGATCTGGCGCTGATCGATCTCGGAAGACGCATTCTCGGCGCCGCGGCCAAGGAGTAACCGAAATGGACACCCTAACCCGCATGCGCGCTTTCATCGACGTGGTCGAGGCGGAAGGCTTTTCCGCCGCCGCCCGCAAGATCGGCCGCTCCAAGGCGCTGTTGTCGAAATATGTCCGCGAGTTGGAAGACGAACTCGGCGCGTTGCTGCTCAACCGCACGACCCGCCAGTTCTCGCTCACCGAGGCGGGACACACCTATTATCGCCGCGCGACCGAGATCGTGCGTGAAATCGACAGCCTCGCGGACACCGTGCGCGATTCGTCCGGCGACGTACGCGGCCGCATCAAGCTCTCCGCCCCCCGCACCTTTGCCGATGCGCCGATCGGCCAATCGCTGATCGATTTCGCCAAGGCCTATCCCGACATCGTGCTGGAAATCCATCTCGACGACCGCTTCGCCGATCTCGTCGAAGAAGGCTTCGACATGGCGATCCGCATCTCCCGGCTCGACAACTCGTCCTTGATTGCACGCCGGCTTTCGCCCTTTTCCATCAAGCTCTGCGGCTCACCCGACTTGATCGAGAAATATGGCAAGCCGGAGCGGCCGCAGGATTTGAGCAACAAGCCCTGTATCATCGACACCAACGGCCGCTGGCTGTCCAACTGGCCGTTCAAGGGCGACAATGGCGATCCGATGAGCGTCTCGGTATCGGGGCCGCTGGAGGTCAACAGCCCCATCGCTGCGCGCAATGGCGCGGTCGCCGGCCTCGGCTTCGCTGTTCTGCCAGACTTCATCGCCGCTCCCGATCTGGAGGCCGGCAGGCTGATCAGTCTTTTGGAAGACCGCACGCTCAGCGGCGGCGGCATTTTCGCCGTTTACCCGCATCGCCGCTATCTTCCGGCCAAGGTGCGCGTCTTCGTCGACTATCTCGTACAATGGTTCAAGGACAAGGAGTAAACGGAGTTATTGCAGACGGTCCCATTTCTGCCCGGTTTCTGGTAATTGTCGGCAATGACCGATTTGCCCGGACCGTCCCTGCCCATGATCCTTCGCGCCCGCTCGACCTTCCTGGCTTCAGTGGCCACGGCATTGCTGCTTTCCACCGTTCCCGCGCAGGTGCATCCGCATGTCTTTGCCGAAGCGCGGCTCGACATCGTGCTCAATGCCGACGGAAAGACGGTGAAATCGCTGCGCCACCTCTGGCGGTTCGACGACCTGTTTTCCAGCACCGTGCTGATGGAATTCGACAAGAACAGCGACCTGAAGCTGGACGACGCTGAACTTCAGGAAGTGTCGCAGACGGTTTTCGACTCCATCGGCGAGTTCAACTATTTCCAGATCGTGACCGAGGGCGGCAAGGACGTGGCCATGAAGCCGCCGGCACAGCTCATGGCCAATTATGACAAGGATCAACTGATTATCCTGTTCGAGTCCGAGCCGAAGGATCCGCTCAAGCTCACCGACAAAGTGACCTTCGGCGTCTACGATCCAACCTTCTACACGGCCATCGAATTCCTTGAGGACGACAACATGAAGGTGGACAGCCTGCCGGCGGCCTGCAGCCAGGCGGTGGTGCGTCCAGATCCCGACGAGGCCATTGCGCAGAACCAAAGCTCGCTGACCGACGCGTTTTTCAACGACCCCGCCGGAACCGACATGAGCAAGATATTTGCGACGAGACTGGAAGTGACTTGCAAGGCCGAGGGCTGATACGGTGAACACCAAGAAGACGACAATCCGGGCGATCTTCGCCCTGATCGCCGTCAGCTACGTGCTGACGCATTTTCTCGGCCATGCGCATGCGCAGAGCTCGCTCGGCATCGGCACCAATGAGGCGACCGTTCCCTCGACCGGGCTTTTCGCAGGCTGGCTGAACTGGATCAATGTCCAGCAACAGCAATTCTACCGCGAACTGACCGGCGCCTTGAAGGCGATGCGCGACGACAGCGGCAAGCTTTGGCTGCTGGTCGGCCTGTCCTTCACCTATGGCGTGTTCCACGCCGCAGGTCCCGGCCATGGCAAGGCGGTGATCTCGTCCTACATGCTGGCCAACGAGGTCGCCCTTCGGCGGGGCATCCTGCTGTCCTTCATTTCCGCGCTGCTGCAAGGTCTGGTCGCAATCGTTCTGATGGCGGTCGTCTATCTCGCCTTGCGCGGCACATCGATCTCGATGACCAATGCCACATGGTTCCTGGAGACGGTGAGCTACGCGCTGATCGCCGCCTTTGGCGCCTGGCTGCTGTGGGGCAAGGCGGCACCGCGCCTCAAGGGTCTGTTCGGCCGGGCGCCCGCCTACAGCCTGTCCGCAGCCCATGTCCATACGGCATCCTGCAACCACGGCCTTCTGTTCGAAGAGCCGCAGGAGAGAAGCGGCAGCACCTTCGTCTGCGCCAGCTGCGGCCATTCCCATGCGCCGGATCCCGCTCTCCTGTCGGGCGAGCAGTTCGACTGGAAATCGGCGTGGTCAGCCATCGTCGCGGTTGGGCTTCGGCCCTGCAGCGGCGCGCTGATCGTGCTCAGCTTCTCGTTTCTCAACGGGCTTTGGCTGGGCGGCTTTCTCTCCGTCCTCGCCATGTCCATCGGCACTGCGATCACCGTGTCGATCCTGGCGATCATGGCGGTCGCCGCCAAGAACTGGGCGGTGGCCTTTGCCGGCGACGGCCGCGCCGGCAACCGCATTCATGCCGCCATTGAAATCGGCGGGGCCGCTCTGGTGATGCTGCTTGGGCTGACGCTGCTGGCGGCAAGCCTGCAGGCGTAAGCACCACCTTCCGCCCGTGCCATCCAACTGGAAATGACCACTTAAGCGTGCTATGTAAGGCACCGTTGTTGATGCTCAGGAGTGGTCTTATGGCACATATTGTTTTGGCAGAGATGACGGCCAGCGTTTCCGAGCTGAAGAAGAACCCGATGGGGACGGTGGCGGCTGGCGAGGGCGCGGCTGTGGCAATCCTCAATCGCAACGAACCGGCCTTCTATTGCGTTCCCGCTCGGACCTATGAAGCGATGCTGGAACGGTTGGAAGATATCGAACTCAACGCCATCGCGGATTCGAGAGCTGGCGAGCCTGTTCTGAAAGTCACGCTGGATGACCTATGAGCTCGGCTTTCTCGACGCAGCTCTGAAGGAATGGCGCAAGCTCGACAGCAACACCCGCGAACAATTCAAAAAGAAGCTCGCCGAACGCTGCGAGAATCCACGAGTACCCTCAGCCAAGCTGTCCGGCAGTACCGACCGGTACAAGATCAAGCTGAGAGGCCCAGGCTATCGCCTTGTCTATGAGGTTCGGGACAGCGAAATTCTTGTTCTCGTGATTGCCGTCGGCAAGAGAGAACGCGGCGAGGCCCATAAAACAGCGGAACGACGGTGACGATCACGCATTCGCAGGCTGGCCTCAGTGACCGTTCTTGGTGCGTTGGCTGCGGCCACGCAGCCAGAAGACGCCGAAGAAGGCGATGACGAACAGCACGGCGACGCCGCCGGCCGCGATGGTGGAGACATTGCCGACCGCAAGCATAATGCTTGGTAGATAGTAGGCCAGGACACCGAAAATGATGAGGAACCATGCTGCGGCCACAGCCGCGCGTCGCGTATCCCGGTCCATCAGCGCGTCACCGGTTTGAAAATCATCGCCACTGCACTGTCCTTTCGCCGCACGAGGGAGCGGTTCAGCCACCGAACTCTGCGCGGAAATCCTCAAGGCGCCGCTTCTGGCGGTCCTCATCGTCGAAATTCGCCGGATCGAGCCAGGCCTCATAGGCTTGTTTCAGCGCCGGCCATTCCTTGTCGATGATCGAATACCACGCCGTGTCGCGGTTTTCACCCTTCACGATCATATGCTGACGGAAAACGCCTTCGAAGCTGAAGCCGAAGCGTTCCGCCGCACGCTTCGAGGGCTCGTTGCGGTTGTTGCATTTCCATTCATAGCGGCGGTAGCCGAGATCGTCGAAGACATAGCGCGCAAACAGGAACTGCGCCTCGGTGGCCGCCGGCTTCCGCGCCACGATGCTGCCCCACAGGATGTTGCCGATCTCGATGACGCCATAGGTCTGGTCGATCCGCATCAGCGTCTGGCGGCCGGCGATCGTGCCGCTCGCCTTGTCGATGACAGCGAAAAACAGCGGGTCTTCGCTGGCCGCAACCTTGTCCAGCCAGGGCTGGAACGCCTCGCGGCTTTCCGGCGGGGTCTCGAACAGCCAGCGGAAGCGGCTATCCGCATCTGAGGCGGTGGCAGCGGCATAGAGCCCGTCGCCGTGGAGCGTCGCATCCAGCGGTTCGAGCCTGACATAGCGGCCCTCCAGCACTGTGCGGGCCGGGCGTGGACGCGGTGTCCAGTTCGCAATATTCTCCGTCATGCCAGGGCTCCATTCCATTGACTTAGACGGCTAGCACCGTCCACAAACCGCGTCGAGGAAACAGAACCAGAGAGAACCGACCGATGCTCCACACCATCGCCGCCTTCGATCGTCTTGGCGAGGAAAATGCCTTCGCCGTTCTGGCGCGGGCCACCGCGCTTGCCCAGCAAGGCCGCGACATCATCAATCTCGGCATCGGCCAGCCGGATTTCAAAACGCCGAACCATATCGTCGAGGCTGCCATCAAGGCACTGCGCGACGGTCATCATGGCTACACCCCGGCGAACGGTCTTCTGGCCACACGCGAGGCCGTTGTCCGCCGTACGCTGACGACAACGGGAATCGAAGTCTCGGCCGACGATGTGATGATCATGCCCGGCGGCAAGCCGACCATGTTCGCCGCGATCCTGATGTTCGGCGAACCCGGCGCCGATATCCTTTACCCGGATCCCGGCTTTCCGATCTATCGCTCGATGATCGAATATACGGGCGCTAGACCCGTCCCGGTGCCGATGCGCGAGGAAAACGGCTTTGCTTTTTCGGCTGAGGAAACGCTGTCGCTAATCACGCCGCAGACCCGGCTCCTGATCCTCAACTCGCCAGCCAACCCCACCGGCGGAGTGACGCCGCGCGCCGAGATCGAAAAGCTGGTGAAGGGGCTCGAGGCACATCCGCATGTCGCTGTTTTGTCGGACGAGATCTATGACGTCATGACCTATGACGGCGAACGGCACTGCTCGCTGCTCCAGTTTCCCGAAATTCGCGACCGGCTGATCGTCCTCAACGGCTGGTCGAAGACCTGGGCCATGACCGGCTGGCGCATGGGTTGGTCGATCTGGCCGAACAAGGCCGAAACCGGCAATCTCGGCGACAAGGTGCGCAAGCTTGCGGTGAATTGCTGGTCCTGCGTCAACGCCCCGAGCCAGTTCGCCGGCATTGCCGCGATCGACGGCCCGCAGGACGAGGTCGAGGCCATGATGAAAGCCTTCGACAGACGCCGGAAGCTCGTCGTCGAGGGGATGAATGGCCTGCCCGGTATCTCGTGCATCACCCCGAAAGGTGCTTTCTACGCCTTTCCAAACATCGCCGAGACCGGCTGGAAGGCAAAGAAACTGGCGTCCGCACTGTTGGACGAGGCCGGCGTCGCGCTGATCGGCGGTCCCGACTTCGGCATTCTCGGCGAAGGCTATATCCGCCTCTCCTACGCCAACTCGGAAGAGAACATCCTGCGCGCGCTGGAAAGGATCGAAGCCTTTCTTGAGAAACAGCGCGCCTGACGGCCGATTAGCCCCGGCCGACGAATGGCATTTTCGTCGCCATGACGTTCATGAACAGGACATTGGTGTCGAGCGGCAGGCCTGCCATGTAGACAACCGCCTCGGCGACCCGCTCGACATCGATCAGCGGTTCGACCGCGATGCTGCCATTGGCCTGGGGAACGCCGGTGGCCATCTTCGAGGCCAGTTCCGTCATCGCATTGCCGATATCGATCTGGCCGCAGGCGATGTCGAACTGTCGACCGTCCAGCGCCAGAGACTTGGTGAGGCCGGTAATGGCGTGCTTGGTCGTGGTGTAGGGCACCGAGCCGGGACGCGGCGCATGCGCCGAAATCGAGCCGTTGTTGATGATCCGGCCGCCCATCGGCTGTTGCCGGCGCATGGCGCCGAAGGCGGCGCGGGCGCAGAGGAAAGATCCCGTCAGATTGGCAGCCAGCACATCGTCCCAGATGTCGACGGGGATTTCGTCGATGAGGGCCGTCTGGTAGCCCCTGCCCGCATTGTTGAAAAGCAGGTCGACTCGGCCGAACAACTTCGACACGTCGGCGAACATCGCCTCGACCTGATCGGCCTTGCCGACATCGCAGGCAATGGCAACGGCCTTGGCTTTCGCAGGTCCCGCATCGGCGACAGCCATGTCCAGCACATGCTTTCTGCGTCCGCAGAACACCGTATTCCAGCCGGCATGCAGCAAGGCAATGGCGACGGCCTTGCCGATACCGCTGCCTGCCCCGGTGACGATGGCTGTCTTGTTGATGGTCACGATGCAATCTCCCGCGATTCAGGCTCAGCCACCCTTACAGGGTGGCGGCAGGCTTTGACCAGCCGATCACACAAAATGGGCGGTCATTTGCGACCGCCCAATGTCGAACCTGCTTGGGAGGGGAGCCGATCCGATTGAGAAAATGATGCGCCCGTTAGGTTAACGAAATCCTAACACGCGACCGGAGCGGTTTTCTGGGGTCACCAAGGCGAATTGGCAGGAACCGCGGCCTTTGCCGTCGATACGGTGGCGTCGACGTGATCGACCAGCGCATCGGGCAGTTGCAGGCGGCCCGCAAGCAAATCGAGATATCCGCGCTCGGCGCGGGTGTCGCTGTCGATCGCCAGCCGCGAAGCGGTGTAGAGCTCGATCTTCTGCTCCTCGGTCCTGGCAGCAGCCACCAGCGCGTCGACATCAACCGGCGCCTCGAGCTCCTTGATCAGGAACTGTTCGGCCTCAGCGCCCATGCCCAGCAAGCCGAGGCGTTCGGCGATCTTCTTGCGTTCCTCGTCGTCGATATGCCCATCGGCCTTGGCCGCGGCGATCATCGCCCGCACGATGGTCAGCGAGAACTCGGCCTCGCCCTGTGGCGCCTGCTGCGGATGGAAACCGTTATCGGAAGGCGGCGGCAGCAGTTCGGGCTCTTTGGCGACCTGCTCGGGCGCATTGGCGTCCTGCGGAGACTTGCCCGCCTGGTAATTCTGATAGGCCTTGTAGGCGAGACCGGCAATCGCCGCGAGACCGCCCATCTTGACGGCGGTTCCGGTCATCTTCCGGCCGGTACCGGTGCCCAGAAGGACGGCTGCGAGAGCGCCTGCCGCCATAGGATTGTCCTTGGCCATCTGCACCGCGCCGCTTGCCTTGTCGCGCACCGTAGCCTGGGTTCCGGGAACCTTTGCGCCAAGCAGATCGTCAAGCAGTTTCTTGGGGTCGAACATCAGCGTCTCCAGCCTAGAAAGTTGGTGTCTGGGTGAGGTAGGGCGCTGAAGGCGACAATACAATGATGTCGGGCAGATGAGTTCAGGTGCCGATGTGAGGCTTGGCGCCGCGCGCTTCGGCGAGTTCGACCTGGCGCTGGCGTTCGGCATAACGGGCGCGATCCTCGTCGGTTCGGGCATCGAAGCAATGCGGGCACGATATGCCGGGCTCGAATTTCGGCGACAGCTTTTCCGCCGGGACCAGCGGATGCCGGCAGGCGCGGCACAGTTCCGCCTCGCCCTCGACCAGACCGTGGGCGACCGAAACGCGCTCATCGAAGACGAAGCATTCGCCCTGCCACAGGCTTTCCTCCGCAGGCACCTCCTCAAGATATTTCAGGATGCCGCCCTTGAGGTGGAAAACCTCGTCAATGCCGAGCGACCGCACATAGGCCGTTGCCTTTTCGCAGCGGATGCCGCCGGTGCAGAACATCGCCACCTTGCGGCCTTCGAGCTCCTCGCGGTGCTGTTCGACCCAGGCGGGGAAATCCCGAAAGCTCTTCGTCTGCGGATCGAGCGCGTTGCGGAAGGTGCCGATGGACACCTCATAGTCGTTGCGGGTGTCGATGACGACGGTTTCGGGGTCGGCTATCAAAGCGTTCCAGTCGCCGGGGTCGACATAGGCGCCCTTGCCTTCGAGAGGATCGAGACCCTCGACCCCCATGGTGACGATCTCGCGCTTGAGCCTCACCTTCATCCGGTGAAACGGCATCTCCTCGGCGGAACTGAACTTCAGTTCCAGACCCGAGAATTCTGGCTGGGCTTGGAGGAAATCGATCAATTCGGCGATGGCCGCCTCGCTGCCCGCAACCGTGCCATTGATGCCCTCGCGCGCCAGAAGCAGCGTACCCTTAATGCCGCGCGAACAGCACAATTCGGCAAGCGGTGTCTTCAGCGCCTCGAAGCGGTCGAGACGGCAGAACTTGTAAAGCGCGGCAACGCGGAATGACGGAGTTGGCGGGTTCATGCGCCAACGCCCTATCCCCTCGCGATGATAGTTTCAAGAGAGGCTGATTGGGTGAGCAATTCCAACGACTTGGCCCTATGCCCGGTCAGACTTGCAGGGCCTTTGCGAAAGAGTTTCATCAACACTGTCCGGTTCGGTGCGAAAATCCTGTTCACGCAACGGGAGCAACACGCATGTTTACGCAGGAACTGATCCAGGAATTGAGCCAGATCGCCAAGGACAACGGGCTGGAGGCGGCAGCGCTGCTGGCCGTCATCGCGGTGGAAAGCGCAGGCAGGCTGTTCGCCATCGTCGAGGGCCGCAACGAACCCTTGATCCGCTTCGAAGGCCATTATTTCGACAGGCGGCTTTCTGACGCCAACCGTGAAAAAGCGCGCAAGGCGGGGCTGTCTTCCCCCAGGGCCGGCGGCGTCGCAAATCCGCGCACGCAAGCGGCGCGCTGGCGCCTGCTGCGCGCCGCCGCAGCCATCGACCGCAAGGCGGCATATGAATCCACCTCATGGGGGATTGGGCAGGTCATGGGTGCGCATTGGTCGTGGCTTGGCTACGACAGCATCGACGCCTTTATGGCGGAAGCACGCAGCGGCGCAGCAGGACAAGCGCGGCTGATGATCCGCTTCATCAAGAAAAACGGGCTGGACGCAGCACTGCGCAGACATGATTGGGAGGCCTTTGCGCGCAGCTACAACGGGCCGGGCTACAAAGCGAACGGCTATCACACCAAGATGGCCGCCGCCTATAAGAGCTACAGCGCGCTCAAAATGCCGGCCTCCCCGGCTATCGAAGGGCTGCCCATCCCGACCCGACAGGTCACCACAAAGCACGGAGCACAGGCCCTGTTCTCCTGGCTGCGCGGCGTCTTCAAAGCCCGCGCATGACAGGCCCCGCAGCGTGGACTTGGAGCGGAGCCTCTGTTAAATCGGTTAGATAGTGTTGACACAAGACGACCCGGAAACGCCATGACCAGCAAGACCGAACGACTGCTTTCCCTTCTCGACGGCCAGCCCGTCATCCCGGTGCTGAAGATCGACCGCGCCGCAGACGCCGTGCCGCTGGCGCGCGCACTGGCCAAGGGCGGGCTGAGAGCCATCGAGATCACGCTGCGGACGCCAGAGGCGCTGGAAGCGATTCGCCGTGCTGCCGGAGAGGTGGAAGAGGCTATCGTCGGCGCAGGCACCATTCTCGACCCGCGCCATTTCGAGGAGGCCGTGGCTGCCGGATCGAAATTCATCGTCAGCCCCGGAGTTACCCAGAACCTCTTGAGCGCGGCAGCCGCAAGCGAAGTGCCGCTGCTGCCCGGCGCGATCACGCCCGGCGAGATCATGGCCGCACGTGACGCCGGTCTGGATTTCCTGAAATTTTTCCCCGCTGAACAAGCCGGCGGCGTGGCTTTCCTCAAGGCGCTGTCCTCGCCGATCCAGGACGTCAAATTCTGCCCAACCGGCGGCGTAAGCGCCAAGAACGCCAAAGACTACCTCAGCCTTCCCAATGTGATCTGCGTCGGCGGATCGTGGGTCGCACCCGACGACCTGGTCAAGGCCGGAAACTGGGACGCCATCGAAGCCCTGGCGCGCGAAGCCAGCGGCTTGCGCAAGGCCTGACTGCTAGAGCATCTGCCCGAAAATCGGAATCGATTTCGGAAGCACGATGCGTAGTCAAAAACCTAGAGCGTCCTTTGTGCGTCCGAATGGGCGCACGGCGCTCTAAGCAGCCCTGGCGGTAAAACTCGACAACAAAAAACCGGCGGGAAAATCAATTCCCGCCGGTTTTTGTATTCAATTCTAAGACCGCGCTCAGTCGGCCTTGAAGCGCGCCACCGAGAGGAACTTCACGGCGCTGCCAGAGAAGCGGTTGGCTTCGGCCTGCTGCTCGCTGGTCTGGAAACCGGAGGTGTAGACTTCCTGCGGCGCGGTACGAACGATGTTGTAGGCGAAGCGCGGCGCAGTGGTCGCATCGGTCACTGTCGTCACGGCCTGGTTGCTGCTCAGAGCCCAGCGCGCGCCTTTCGGCTCGGCTGCGACGACGACCGGCTTGCGATCCGGCTTCGTATCCTGCGCGGCGGGACGTGCCGCCTTGCGTGTGGTCTTGGCGCCTGCAGCGGCCGATGCAACGGGATCGACACTTTCGGCACGGGCAACGACAGCCGGCTTAGGCGCGGCGGTCGCGGCCACCTTCGGCGCGGAGACGGCCACCGGCGGTTGCTGCGCTACCAGGGCGGCTACAGTCAGTTCTTCGCCACGCGGCGCTGCCTGCGGAGCAGGTGTCGGCGCAGGCGCCTGCTTTGCGGCCATCGCGGCCTGAACCGCCATGTCCTGCGGACGCGCTGCCGGGACCGGTGCCGCCACAGGTGCTTTCGGAGCCTCGGGCGAAGCCAGGGCCATCAAAGTCTCGGGCTGCGCCGCAGCTTCGGCGACGGTCGCCGGAGCTGCCGGCGTATAGGCGGGACGCCATGTCGGAAGCGGAACATTGGCTTCGGCGATGGTGGTTTCGGCTGTTGTCGGAGCGAGTTCCGGCGCCGGATCGCCAGAAGCTGCGCCGAACGGGATGTTCTGCGGCGCGGCAGGCACGACGGCGGGCGTCGGCGCCTCCGCGATGACGGCGGCGATCTGCTGCTGGGCCGGCGCGACATCCGCCTGCGGACGGGGCGCGAAGGCAGGGATCGGCACACTGCGTACGGGAAGTGCCGCGATAATGGTCTCAGGCGTCTCGACCGGAGCCTGCTCCGCAATCTGCGGAAGCTCGGCACGCCGTGCGTATTCGGGCGCAATGACCTGGATGCCCGGCAGCGACGCCTTCGGGGCCGGAGCGGGCGCAGAAGCAACGGCGACAGGCGCACGCACCGGCGCCGCAGCCGGTCTGGTCGGCGCCTTGGGGCGCGGAGCCGCCACGGCGACCTGGGATTCGCCGGTATCCTCGTCCTCGTCGGCACCGCCGCCAAACAGCGCCGCCAACAGACCACCCGAGCGTTTCGGCGCACTGGCCGAAGCAACGCTCAGCGAGCCGCTGGCCTTGCGGGATTTGTAGGATGCAAGCGCCTGCTCATAGCCAGGCAATGGCTTGCCGTCGCTGGGCACGTGAAGCGTCTTGCCATTCGGGAAGATGGAAGCCAGTTCGCTGCGGCTGATGCCCGGCCAGTGGCGGACATTTCCGACATCCATATGGATGAAGGGCGAGCCAGAGCTCGGATAATAGCCGACGCCGCCGCCCTGAAGTTTCAGGGCGTTGTCGCGCAGCGTCTTCAGCTTCACGCCGGGAATATAGAAGTCCATCGCCTTGCCGAGCATGTGCTGGCTTTTCTCGGCCACGCCCTTGCTGCGGCTGCGCAGCATCGAATTGGTGGCCGGCGAGCGATAGGCGGAAACGACGTTGATATAGCCGGAAGCGCCGGAAGCGCGATAGTTTTCCCACACCAGATCGAACAGGCGCGGGTCCATCTTGGTCGGCTCGTTACGGCGCCAGTCCCGCAGGAACTGGTTGAGCTTCTTCAAGCCATCGGCATCGTAACGACCGTTGCGCTTGAAGGTGATCTCCGCCTTCTCGCCGGTGTGAATGAAGTGCACCTTCAGCGTGCGCGTTTCCGCGGCTGCACCAGTGGGAGAAGCTGCGATGAAACCGCAGGCGAGCATGACGCCCGTGAGCCACTTGGCCCAACGGCTTGGATTTGCATGCGGCCTGCGCTTGTCGTCTTCGATTCTATTCAAATCAAAAGGCCCTGTTTAGGCTGCCAGTTGTCCCCGGATTTGAAATCCGGACAGCGTTGGATTCGTGTCCGACTATCGATCCTAATGGTTAATCACTGCTTATTGAAGAGGAAATGCGGTGAGAGCGTGGCGATATACAGACAAAAACGCCGCCCACCGCCTCATGGTAAACCAATGGTTTATTTAGGCAAATGGGCTTGGACATCAGCGCCGCGGCAGGGCGAACTTTTTTCGGTCTGCCTTACATGCGGTCAATTTCAGGCTCGATGCCATATTCCTTGAGCTTGCGGTAAAGCGTCGAGCGGCCGATGCCCAGACGGCGGGCGACTTCGCTCATCTGCCCATTGTAGTGCTCGATGGCCATCCTGATCATCTCAAGTTCGACATCGGCGAGCGAACGCATATTGCCGCGCTCATCGAGCACCCGTAAGGCGCCGCCAGGCATTTGCGGCGCAGCTTTTGTCTGCGTAACGCCGGCACCGGCGACTGGATCGGTTCCCGTAACGTCGCGACCGCCCTCCTCCGCGATGCCGTGGACCTGGGCACGGATCTGCGGAAACTCGTCCTCTCCCAGCATGTCGCCATCGCACAACACCGAGGCGCGGAACATGGCATTTTCGAGCTGGCGTATATTGCCCGGCCAGTCATAGGCTTCGAGCAGGCGCATCGCCTCGTCGGAAATGCCGGGCACGCGGCCATGCGGCGTGGACTCGGCGAAACGGACGAGGAAATGCCGTGCAAGCAGCGGAATATCTTCACGGCGTTCGCGCAAGGGCGGCACGAAGATCGGAAACACGTTGAGCCGGTAGAACAGATCCTCCCGGAACTTTCCGTCCCTGACCAGTTGCAGCAAATTGCGGTGGGTCGCCGAAATCAGCCGGATGTCGACCTTGACGGCCGAACGTCCGCCCACCGGATCGACCTCGCCCATCTGCACCGCACGAAGCAGCTTGACCTGGACCTCCAGCGGGAGGTCGCCGATCTCGTCGAGGAATAGGGTGCCGCCATGCGCTTCGACGAATTTGCCGATGTGCCGTTCGGTGGCTCCCGTGAAAGAGCCCTTCTCATGGCCGAAGAGGATGCTTTCGACCAGATTTTCCGGGATCGCGCCGCAATTGACCGTGACGAAGGGTTTCGACCGGCGGTCGCCGGTGCCCTGGATGGCGCGGGCGACCAGTTCCTTGCCGACGCCCGATTCGCCCTCGATGATGATCGGGATGTTGGACGCCGAGGCCTTCTGCCCGAGCTGAATGACACGTTCCATCGCCTTGCTGTTGGTCACAAGGTCGCGAAAGGTGGGCGTGAGCGACGGCTTCGGAGCGGCGCGACGAATCTTGCCGCCCAATTCCTCGACCTTCAAGGCCTTGACCAGGGCGGCATTCAGCCGTTCCGGAGACGTCGGCTTCACCACGAAATCGAACGCGCCGTGCCGCATCGCCAGCACGGCGGTGTCGATGCCGCCTTGCGCGGTCTGGACCACGACGGGGATGGACATCGCTCGCTCGCGCATAGCTTCGAGCACGCCGATCCCGCTGAGGCCGGGCATGACGAGATCGAGAACCAGGGCGGTGACGTCCTGTCCGCGCGGACCATCCAGCACGGCCACAGCGGCCTCGCCGCTGTCGACCACGATGGTGCTGTGGCCGAACTTGCCCAACGCCGCTTCGATGAGGCGGCGTTGCACAGGATCGTCATCGACTATGAGTATGGAACCTGTCATGAATGAATGATGCGCGTCCGATAGGTGAGACTTTAGTGGATCATCTTGGCACAGGGTTATAAACAAGCTTTCAAGAAACCCGGTGAACGAAATACTAGAATTATGATTGCGTCGACGCGGCGCGGCAAAGAGGGACTTGCATGCATCGGACTACCGGCAACCGAGCACCGGGCCTTGCGGCGGCGGAGGGCGCGGCTCTGGGCAACTTGCCAGAGTGGAATCTCGCCGACCTCTATCCGACCATGGACGGGCCGGAACTCAAGCGCGACATGGAGAAGGCGGAGAAGGACGCCATCGCCTTCGAGAGCCGCTGGAAGGGAACCCTGCTCGTCGAGGCCGGACGCGGCAAGGATGGACGCCTCGGCGAAGCGCTCCAATCCTATGAGATGCTCGAGGAACTGATCGGCCGCATCGTTTCCTATGCGGGGCTGGTCTATGCCGGAAACACCGCCGATCCGCAGCGCGCCAAGCTCTATGGCGACATCCAGGAGAAGATGACGGATGCCAGCGCGCATCTCTTGTTCTTCGCGCTCGAGCTCAACCAGATCGACGACACGCTGATTTCAGCGGCCCTCGATAACGATCCCCTGTTCGACCATTATCGTCCCTGGGTGATGGACCTGCGCAAGGAAAAGCCGTTCCAGCTGGAAGACCGGGTCGAGCAGTTGTTTCACGAGAAGTCGATCACCGGCCGCGGCGCCTGGAACCGGCTGTTCGACGAACAGATGACCGCGTTGCGCTTCGACATCCAGGACGAGGAGCTGACGCTGGAGCCGGCGCTGAACCGCCTGCAGTCCGCCGATCCAGAAATGCGCCGCCTGGCCGCGGAAGCCCTGGCAAAGACCTTCGGCAAAAACCTGCGCACCTTTACGCTGATCACCAACACGCTGGCCAAGGACAAGGAAATTTCCGACCGCTGGCGCGGTTTCGACGACATCGCCGATTCCCGTCACCTTGCCAACCGCGTCGAACGCGAAGTCGTCGACGCGCTGTCTTCGGCCGTGCGCGAGGCGTATCCGCGCCTGTCTCACCGCTACTACGCCATGAAGGCGAAGTGGCTGGGCATGGAGACGATGAACCACTGGGACCGCAACGCCCCGCTGCCGGAAACGCCGCAGGCGATCATCGGCTGGGAAGAAGCCAAGAACACCGTGCTCGATGCTTATAACGATTTCTCGCCCGACATGGCGAAGATCGCCCGCACCTTCTTCGACCGCTCGTGGATCGACGCTCCGGTGCGTCCTGGCAAGGCGCCGGGCGCTTTCGCGCATCCGACCGTTCCTTCGGCGCACCCTTACGTCCTGCTCAACTATATGGGCAAGCCGCGCGACGTGATGACGCTCGCCCATGAACTCGGCCACGGCGTCCATCAGGTCCTGGCCGGCAGCCAGGGCGCGCTCATGGCATCAACGCCGCTGACCTTGGCCGAGACCGCTTCGGTGTTCGGCGAGATGCTGACGTTCCGCTCCCTACTCGACCGCACCACCGACAAGCGCGAGCGCAAGGCGATGCTGGCCCAGAAGGTCGAGGACATGATCAACACGGTCGTGCGCCAGATCGCCTTCTACGAATTCGAACGCCGGGTGCATACCGAACGTCGCGCCGGAGAATTGACCTCCGATCGGCTCGGCGCCTTGTGGCTCGAAGTTCAGGGCGAAAGCCTCGGGCCTGCGATCACCATGCGCGCGGGCTACGAGACCTTCTGGACCTATATCCCGCACTTCATCCACTCGCCCTTCTATGTCTATGCCTATGCCTTCGGCGACTGCCTGGTGAACTCGCTCTACGCCGTTTACCAGAATGCCGAGCGCGGCTTCCAGGACAAGTATTTCGACCTGCTGCGCGCCGGCGGCACCAAGCATCACTCTGAGTTGCTCAAGCCGTTCGGGCTCGATGCGTCCGATCCCGCCTTCTGGCAGAAGGGCCTGTCGGTCATCAGCGCGCTGATCGATGAGCTGGAAACGCTCGACTAGCCGATGAGCGCGCCTTTCGTGCTGTTTCGCGACGATGTGGCGGGACATGACCTTCTGTTCGAAAGTCCCGCCGAGATCATCGTGGCGGAGACGGCGGATGCTTTCTTCCCGGCCATGGACGCGCTGGAAAGGGCGCGTCGCGCTGGGAAATGGCTGGCAGGCTATTTTTCCTATGAGGCCGGCTATCTGCTGGAGCCGAAGCTGCGGCCGATCCTGCCCGAGGGCCGACGCACCCCTTTGGTCTGCATGGGTGTTTTCACCCAACCTTCCGAACGAACCCTGCCAACCCCTTCGCCTGCGACCAACGGGCCGATCTTCGAGGCGCGCGCGGCATGGTCGGAAAGCGATTACGCCGAACGTTTCGCTCGGTTGCACCAGCATCTGCGGCAGGGCGATTGCTATCAGGGCAACCTCACCTTTCCGGTAAGAGCGCAATGGTCGGGAACGCCGCTGAGCGCGTTCGAGGCGCTGGTGGAGCGTCAGCCGGTGAAATATGGCGCGCTGGTCTCGCTTGCCGGTCCCGCTGTGCTGTCGCGGTCTCCCGAGCTGTTCTTCGACATCGACGCGGAAGGGTGGATCGAAACCCATCCGATGAAGGGGACGGCGCCACGCGGCCGCACCAAGGCCGAAGACGAGCGGCAGAAGCGCTTCCTGCGCAACGATGAGAAGAACCAGGCCGAGAATCGGATGATCGTCGATCTCCTGCGCAACGACATCTCGCTGATCAGCGAGGTCGGCAGCCTGGACGTGCCCGAACTGTTCCGCATCGAGACCTATCCAACCCTGCACACCATGGTCAGCCGTGTCAGAGCCAAGCTGCTGCCGGACCTGACGATCGAGCGCATTTTCGCGGCCCTGTTCCCTTGCGGTTCGATCACCGGCGCACCGAAAATCCGCGCCATGGAAATCCTGCGCCAGTTGGAAGCCGTGCCGCGCGACGCCTATTGCGGCGCCATCGGCTGGGTTTCGCCGACCGGCCCGATGCGCTTTTCCGTCGCCATCCGCACCATCACACTGCACGAGAATGGCGAGGCGGTCTACAATGTCGGCGGCGGCGTGGTGTTCGATTCCACGGCCGAGGAGGAATATGCGGAATGCCTTCTGAAAGCGCGCTTCGCGACGGGAACGGTTCCAGCTTCGGGCTGATTGAGACGTTTCGGTGGGAACCCGGGAGCGGCTTCGTCAGGTTGGAGCGGCACCTGGCTCGGCTCGTTGCCTCGTCGGCGGTTCTTGGCTTTGTCTATCCCGAGGCCGATATCAGAGATCGCTTGGCCCGCATCCGCGGAAACGGCGCGCTGCGGGTCCGGCTCGAACTCTCCGCCACAGGCACCATCGATCTGGCCGCACAACCCTTTGTGCCACTGCCTGCCGATACGGTCTGGAACGTCCGCATCGCCCAGGCGCAGCTCGATTCGACGGACACTCAGCTGCGCCACAAGACCACGCGACGCGGCGTTTACGATGCGGCCCGCGCCGAGTTCTCGCGCGACGACGCCGACGAAGTCATTCTCCTCAACGAGCTTGGAGAGATCTGCGAAGGCACGATCACCACCATCTTCGCCGAGCGCGATGACGGCATCTTGGTCACGCCGCCGCTTTCATCCGGCCTGCTGGCCGGGGTTTTGCGGGAAGAACTGCTTGCGAGCGGCAAGGCTGTAGAAAAGATCGTTCATCACGCCGACCTCGAACGGTACGCCCGCCTGTTCTGCGGCAATTCGCTTCGCGGGCTTATTCCAGTATCCTTGCGATGAACTGGCGCAAAACAACCCGAAACCGTCATGCAACTGTGGTAGCAGCAGTTCGTTGCAGGTAACCATCTCCGACGAAACCTGCAGTTTGGGGTTTATTGTGACACAGTTCTGTGATTAGCCAAACAATAGGAAAAGCACAGCAACAGAAAAGGAGTGCCCCCGTAAATGGCGAAAGCAAAATGGCCGGTCTACGGTGAGATAACAGGACCAATCGTGATGATCGGCTTCGGCTCGATCGGTCGCGGAACCCTCCCCCTCATTGAACGCCATTTCAAGTTCGACACATCGCGGATGACGGTCATCGACCCCCGCGATACGGATCGGAAAATTCTGGACGAGCGCGGCATCGCCTTTGTCCAGGACTCGGTCACGAAGGAGAACTACAAGGATCTGCTGACGCCATTGCTGACGAAAGGCGGGGGACAAGGCTTCTGCGTCAACCTGTCGGTCGATACCGGATCGGTCGACCTCATGCATCTCTGCCGCAAGCTCGGCGTGCTCTACATCGACACCGTCATCGAGCCCTGGCTCGGTTTCTACTTCGACGACAACAAGGACAATGCCGAGCGCACCAATTATGCGCTGCGCGAAACACTGCTGGCCGAGCGCCGCAAGCACCCGGGCGGCACGACCGCCGTGTCGACCTGCGGCGCCAACCCCGGAATGGTCTCCTGGTTCGTCAAGCAGGCGCTTCTCAATCTCGCACGCGATCTGGAACTCGACTTCGAGGAACCGGCACAGTCCGACCGCGAAGGCTGGGCCAAGCTGATGAAGAAGGCCGGCGTCAAGGGTATTCACATCGCCGAGCGCGACACGCAGCGTGCGAAGGAGCCCAAGCCGCTCAACGTCTTCTGGAACACATGGTCGGTCGAAGGGTTCATCTCGGAAGGCCTGCAACCCGCCGAACTCGGCTGGGGCTCGCACGAAAAGTGGATGCCGAAAAACGCCCGGAAGCAAAAGAAAGGCTGCAAGGCGGCGATCTTCCTGGAGCAGCCCGGCGCCAACACGCGCGTGCGCACCTGGTGTCCGACCCCGGGGCCGCAATACGGCCTGCTGGTGACCCATAACGAGGCGATTTCGATTTCGGACTATTACACGGTCCGATCGAAGGAGGGGAAAGTCAAATATCGCCCGACCTGCCATTACGCCTATCATCCGTGCAACGACGCCATCCTGTCGATGAACGAGATGTTCGGCGCGGCGGGCAAACCGCAGCCGCTGCTTCATGTCCTCGATGAGAACGAGCTGGTGGACGGGCGCGACGAACTGGGCGTCCTGCTCTACGGCCACGACAAGAACGCCTACTGGTACGGTTCGCAGCTGACGCTCGAAGAAGCCCGCAAGCTGGCGCCTTACCAGAATGCCACCGGCATGCAGGTGACGTCGGCGGTGCTGGCCGGAATGGTCTGGGCTTTGGAAAATCCGGAGGCCGGTATCGTCGAGGCCGACGAGATGGACTATCGCCGCTGCCTCGAAGTGCAGTCCAGCTATCTCGGCACGACAGCGGGCTATTACACCGACTGGACCCCGCTCGAAGGCCGGCCCGGCCTGTTCGAGGAAGACCTCGACCAAGACGACCCGTGGCAGTTCCGCAATATTCTGGTGCGGTAATCTGCCCTGTTTTGGGACACAAATCCGACGCACCGCCTTGCTTTCATCGCCAAATCAAGCGATTGAAGCAAGGCGGATGTGGAGAGGACGGCATATGAAAATTGATCGCACCATCATTCGGGCGGGGTCGATGACCTTGCTCGCGGCAGCACTTGCCGCATGCACCACCGCCGGCTCGCCTCCCTCCGGAGGTCCGGGCGGCCGTCCCGCGCCGACCGGCGTGGAAGGTACCTGGATCGACGCGAAGGGCACCGGCCTGTCGACCTTCTCGGCGGGCTCGTTCAAGACCGTTGCCACCGACACCGGCCAGACCCTGTCCGACGGCAGCTACACCATGACGGGCGCCAACGCGGTCCAGATCACCGGAACCTCGCTGATCCGTCAGGCACCCATCGGCTTCAACTGCCTGATGGTCTCGCTCAATCAGCTCAACTGCACATCGTCGGCCAACCAGCAGTTCACGCTGACCCGGCGCGTCTGAACGATCGGTTGCCTGCGCGCTTGCGCGGGCGGCGGGCTGTTGCGATAACTTCCCTCAAAAGACGGGGAGGTTGTCGGTGAAGCATTTCGATACGGACGAAACACGCAGTCCCGAGGCGCGCGAAAAGGCATTTTTCGAGCGCCTTGCGCCCTTCCTGAGTACGGCTTCAGAAAAGCTCCCTGGCCTGCGCTCATGGCTTTACGGGCATGACCTTGGCATCCGCAGCCGCGAGGATCTGGCGCGGTTGCCGGTGCTGCGCAAGCCGGAGTTGATGGATTTCCAGGCCCGCACGCCGCCCTTTGGCGGCTTCGTCGATCCCGATGCTGTGGTCGGCAAGCGCATCTTCTTGTCGCCCGGGCCGATCTGGGAGCCGCAGGGCGGCGAGACGGAGGCCAAGGCCGTGGCCCGCGCAATGTACGCAGCCGGCATCCGGCAAGGCGATACGGTCCACAACGCCTATTCCTATCATATGACGCCGGGCGCCTTTTTCATGGACGAAGGCGCGCGTGCCTTGGGCTGCTCGGTCTTTCCAGCAGGGACCGGCAACACCGACATGCAGGTCGACGCGGCTGCGGTGCTCAAGCCCAAAGCCTACAGCGGCACGCCCGACTTCCTCAAGGTCATCCTCGATCGCGCGGAAGAGACAGGCAAGGACCTGTCCTCGATCGCGCTGGGCCTGGTTTCGGGCGGCGCGTTGTTCCCGTCGCTAAGAGCGGAATACCGCATGCGCGGCATCGCGGTGCTGCAATGTTTCGCCACGGCCGAGTTCGGCGTCATCGCCTATGAAAGTGCCGATGACGAGGGCACCCCCCTGCCCGGGATGATCGTCAGCGAGAACCTGCTGGTCGAGATCGTCCGGCCCGGCACCGGCGATCCCGTGCCGGACGGCGAGGTTGGCGAACTGGTCGTGACCTGTCTGAATCCAGCCTATCCGCTTGTCCGGCTCGGCACCGGCGACCTCTCGGCTGTTCTTCCCGGCCAGTCGCCCTGCGGCCGCACCAACATGCGCATCAAGGGTTGGATGGGCCGCGCCGACCAGCGCACCAAGGTCAAGGGCATGTTCATCGATCCCAAGCAGATCGCCGAGATCGTCAAGCGGCATCCCGAGATCGCCAAGGCCCGGCTGGTGGTTCGGCGCGACGGCGAGCGCGACGTCATGGCGCTGCATGTCGAACCGGCAGACGAGATCGCGTCGGAAGCCGTTGCAGCCTCGCTGCGCGATATCACCAAGCTGAGCGGCGATGTCGTCATAGCCGGCAAAGGAAGCCTGCCAAACGATGGCAAGGTCATAGCCGACGAGCGCGACTACACGAATTAACCGCGTCGCCAGAACAGGGTCGGATTCTCCTTGCATCCGAAAAACGGGGGTGTGAACATGACCCCAGAACGCACCGGTTTCGGCGGGCGAACGGCTCCATGGCTCGCACCAGATCACTCGGGAGACATCATATGAGAAAATTCGCAGCACTTGCCGCGCTTTCCGTGTCGGCAATGGGGATTTCGGCAGGCAGCGCCTTTGCCGATTACACGTTGAACATCCTGCACATCAACGACTGGCACAGCCGCATCGAATCCAACAACGCCACTGAATCGACCTGTTCCGAAAAGGAAGAAACGGAAGGCAAGTGCATCGGCGGCGCGGCCCGCTTGGTGACCGCCATTGCCGACCGCCGAAAGGCGCTCGACGGCCAGAACGTGCTGCTTCTGAACGGCGGCGACAACTTCCAGGGCTCGCTGTTTTACACCACCTACAAGGGCGCGGTGGAAGCCGAATTCCTCAACCAAATGAAATTCGACGCCATGACCGTGGGCAACCACGAGTTCGACGATGGCGAAGAGGCGCTGGTGCCATTCCTGGAAAAAATCGAATTTCCAGTGCTGAGCGCCAATGTTCATCCCAACGCGCAGTCGAAGGTCGGCGACCGCATCAAGCCGTCGATGGTGATCGAGGTCGGCGGCCAGAAGATCGGCATCGTCGGCGCCGTGACCAACGACACGCCCGAAGTCGCCTCCCCTGGCCCGAACATCACCATCGAGGACGACATCAAGACGATCACCGCCGAAGTCGAGAAGCTGAAGGCGGAAGGGGTGAACAAGATCATCGCGCTGACGCATGTCGGCTATCCCCGCGACAAGGAGCTGATCGCCAAGATCCCCGGCGTCGACGTGGTGGTCGGCGGTCACTCGCACTCGCTGCTGTCTAACACGGACGCCAAGGCCGAGGGCCCCTATCCCACGATGGTCGACAACCCCGAAGGGTATAAGGTGCCCGTCACCCAGGCGGCCTCCTATTCGAAATATCTCGGCGAGTTCAAAGTCGTCTTCGACGACAATGGCGTCGTCAAGGAAGCCAATGGCGACCCCCTTTTCCTCGACAACGCGATCAAGCCGGATGAGGCCGTTCTCGCCCGCATCAAGGAACTCGGCGCGCCCATCGAGGAGCTGAAGAACAAGGAAGTTTCCGAGGCGACCGCCATGATCGACGGCAGCCGCGAGACCTGCCGCGCCAAGGAATGCGAGATGGGCAATCTGATCTCCGATGCGATCCTCGATCGCGTCAAGGATCAAGGCGTCACCATCGTGTTCCAGAACGGCGGCGGCATCCGCGCCTCCATCGACCAGGGCGTCATCACCATGGGCGAGGTTCTGACGGTGCTGCCGTTCCAGAACACGCTTGCCACCTTCCAGCTTTCCGGCAAGGACATCGTCGCTTCGCTGGAGGCAGGCGTCAGCGAGATTGAGGAAGGCAAGGGCAAGTTCCCTCAGGTCGCCGGCCTGAAATATTCGTTCGACAAATCGGTAAAGCCGAATGAAGGCCGCATCAAATCGGTCGAAGTGATGGACGGCGGCAACTGGGCGCCGATCGACGAGGCCAAGGTCTACACGGTGGCGACCAACAATTATGTCCGCCAGGGCGGCGACGGCTACAAGCTCTTCGCATCCAATGGCCAGAACGCTTACGATTACGGCCCGAGCCTGGAACAGGTGGTGGCCGACTATCTCGGCAAGAACCGCCCCTTCACCCCCAAGCTCGACGGCCGTATCACCCAACTGGCACAGGCAACGCCGGCGGAGCCGAAGCCTGCGGAACCCGCGGCAACGCCGGCGGAACCCGCCGCCCCGGCTACGCCTGCTGCACCGGCTGCGCCAACCGCTCCTGCGACCCCGCCCGCGGCTTCCCCCTCCGCGCCGGCAGCTGAAGCACCTGCACCGGCCATGCCGGCACCTCCGGCCGGCTCCAGCGACATCGCCAACACCCCGCCAAAGATCGAGGGCACCCCTGCGACACCGGCGGCACCCGCAGCGCCAGCACCGGCTGAACCTGCGCCGTCTGCTCCAGCACCGGCCGCACCTGCGCCGGCCCCGGCAACACCTTCTGCTCCCGCACCGGCAACCCCAGGCACGTCGGCTGCATCTGCCGAGAGCTCGCACACCATCATTGCAGGCGACACGTTCTGGGATCTGGCAGAGGCCAAATATGGCGATCCGCTGAAGTGGCGCTTGATTTCCGAAGCCAACCCCGACGCGCGCGCACGGCACCTGACGATCGGCGAGACACTGGTGATCCCGGCGGCCAACTGAGCCGTATAAGCTCTGACCGACAAGACCCGCTCGGAACGCTCCGGGCGGGTCTTTTCATTCCTGTGCTCGCCTGCGGCTACACGCTGCATTCTAAGGCGGCTGCGGTTGGGATAGGCAAGAGCGAGATCGGAGACCGACCATGACCCTCAACACCACAATTGACCTGAAGGCCGCCAAGGCTCTCGGTCCTTTGCCGCCGCAACACCCGGTGGTGAGGGTCGACAAGGTGGGCGTTCTGCTGGTCAATCTCGGCACACCCGACGCTACGGACGTCAAGTCGATGCGGCGCTACCTTAGGGAGTTCCTTTCCGACAAACGCGTCATCGAATGGCCGCGCGCGCTCTGGCTGCCGATCCTGCATGGCATCGTGCTCAACACCCGTCCGAAGAAATCGGGCGCAGCCTATGATCTGATCTGGAACAAGGAGCGCAACGAATCGCCGCTGCGCACCTTCACCCGCGCCCAGTCGGAAAAGCTCGCTATGTCGTTGGCGGATCACGACCATGTTGTGGTCGACTGGGCGATGCGCTACGGCAACCCGTCGATGGAAAGCGTCGTCCAGAAGATGCTTGCCGCCGGCTGCCAGCGCATCGTCATGTTCCCGCTCTACCCGCAATATTCGGCGACCACGACGGCCACGGTGAACGACAAGTTCTTCGAGGCGCTGATGAAGCTGCGCTTCCAGCCGGCCGTGCGCACGGTTCCGTCCTACCAGGACGAGCCGGTCTATATCGAGGCTCTCGCCCGTTCGATCGAAAAGCATCTCGCCGCGCTCGACTTCGAGCCGGAGGTGGTCATTGCCTCCTATCACGGCATCCCGCAGAGCTATTTCAAGCGCGGCGATCCCTACCCATGCCATTGCTGGAAGACGACGCGGCTTCTGCGCGAGCGGCTTGGCTGGGACGAGAAGAAGCTGATCGGCTGCTTCCAGTCGCGCTTCGGACCCGAAGAATGGATGCAGCCCTATACCGACATGACGGTGGAAAAGCTCGCCAAGGAAGGCGTCAAGTCGATTGCCGTGTTCAATCCCGGCTTCGTTTCCGATTGCCTGGAAACGCTGGAGGAAATTGCCGGCGAAGCCGGTGAAATCTTCCATCACGCAGGCGGCAAGAACTTTACCCATATTCCATGCCTCAACGACAGCGAAGAAGGCATGGCCGTGATCGAAACGCTGGTGCGTCGCGAACTGTCGGGATGGGTATGACATCCGGCGGCGAACGGCTTAGATCCACTTAGGGTCAAGAAACCGATTCCGGTTTCACGGCCGATGCGCTACGTCTGCGGGACGGATTTCAGACACCAGCCCGCCAGGAGAGAAAACCATGCAACTGACCGGTCCCGACATCATCATCCCGATCCTGGTGATTCTGGTTTTGCTGTTCCTCTTTGCATCGATCAAGACGGTGCCACAGGGAAACAACTACACGGTCGAGCGCTTTGGCCGCTACACCAAGACGCTGACACCCGGCCTCAACCTGATCATCCCCTTCATCGACCGTATCGGCGCACGCTTGAACATGATGGAACAGGTGCTCGATGTACCGACGCAAGAGGTCATCACCCGCGACAACGCCATTGTGGCGGTGGATGGGGTGGCGTTTTATCAGGTCTTGAGTGCGCCGCAGGCGGCCTACCAGGTGTCAGGTCTGGAGAACGCGATCCTCAACCTGACCATGACCAACATCAGAACGGTCATGGGCTCCATGGACCTCGACGAGTTGCTGTCGAACCGCGATGCGATCAACGATCGGTTGCTGCGCGTGGTCGACGAAGCGGCGCATCCCTGGGGCATCAAGATCACCCGCATCGAGATCAAGGACATCAACCCGCCTGCCAACATGGTCGAATCCATGGCGCGCCAGATGATGGCCGAGCGCAACAAGCGCGCCCAGATCCTGGAGGCGGAAGGCCTCAAGGCGGCTCAAGTTTTGGAAGCCGAGGGCCGCAAGGAAGCCGCCTTCCGCGACGCCGAAGCCCGCGAGCGCTCGGCGGAAGCTGAAGCGCGCGCGACGCAGGTGGTTTCCGAAGCCATCGCCAAGGGCGACGTGCAGGCCATCAACTACTTCGTGGCGCAGAAGTACACCGAGGCCCTGGCCAAGATCGGCTCTTCGAACAACAACAAGATCGTGCTGTTCCCGATGGAAGCGTCCGCGCTGATCGGCTCGCTCGGCGGCATCGGCGCCATTGCCCGCGAGGTGTTCGGCGACAGCGCAAACCCGCAACAGCCGCGCTCGACCAATCGTCCGCCTCGCATTACGCCGGATCAGGCTTAGCACCGCCTACCGAGCGCTTTGCGATGATGACGAGTGGAGCGAGCGACTTGCACCATCTCGGGTAGCCACAGGCCCGCTGCGGCTGGAGGAGAATGCGGTGATCTACGATCTGATCCTTGAGCTTGGCCCCTGGAACTGGATGCTGCTCGGCCTGGTCCTGCTCGTGCTCGAAATCTTCATGCCCGGCGTGTTTCTGCTCTGGGTCGGCATCGCGGCCTTGATCACCGGCGCGCTGTCGCTGGCCCTCGCCGGCACGGCGTTCTGGGGCTGGCAGGTTCAGGTCATCGTGTTTCTCGTGCTGGCTCTTGTCGCCGCCTTCGCAGGGCGGACCATCACAGCCAACCGCAAGGACACTAGCGACCAGCCTTTCCTCAACCGGCGCAGCGCCCAGATGGTCGGTCGCACCGCGACCCTGACCGAGCCGATCCGCGAGGGACGTGGACGCATTCAACTCGGCGATACGATGTGGCGCGTCGCCGGGCCGGATCTGCCCGCGGGCGCGCGGGTGCGCGTGGTTGCGACTGGCGAAACCGAACTCGATCTGGTTGTCGAGGAAATTCCGGCCGTTCTTTGATTCGGGCAGACGCTTGTTAATTACGCTGCGCCGACCCGCAGCAGGTCGTGGAAGTGAACCAGCCCGACCGGCTTCCCGCTTTCGACCACGACCAGCGCGCTGATGTTGTGGTCGTTCAGCATCGCAATCGCGGTTCCGGCCAGCATATCAGGCGGAACGGTCTTGGGATTGCGGGTCATGATCTCGTCGACGACGGTTTCGGCGAGGTTGCGGTCCATGTTGCGGGCGAGATCGCCATCGGTGATGATGCCCTCGAGTCTTCCGTCAGCCCCCACCACACAGACGCAGCCGAAACGCTTCAGCGACAGTTCCTTCGCCGCCGCCGGCATCTTGGTGCCGAGTGAACAGATCGGCAGTTCGTCGCCGATATGCATCAGTTCGCCCACCGGCGTCAGGCTTGCGCCCAATTGGCCGCCGGGATGGAAGGTGCGGAAATGATCCGCGGTGAACCCGCGTGCTTCCAGAAGCGCGATCGCCAGCGCATCGCCAGCGACCAGTTGCAGCAGCGTCGATGTGGTCGGCGCCAAACCGTGCGGACAGGCTTCAGCCGCCTTGGGCAGAAGGAGAACCACATCGGCCCGACGCGCCAGCGCCGAAGTCTCGCCTGAGGTGACTGCGATCAAAGGAATAGAAAACCGCCGCGAATAAGCGACGATGCCCTTAAGCTCGGCGGTCTCGCCGGACCATGACAACGCCACGATAGCGTCGTCATGTGCGATCATGCCGAGATCGCCGTGAATGGCCTCGGCAGGATGCACGAAGAAGGCCGGCGTTCCGGTGGAGGCGAGCGTTGCAGCGACCTTCGAGCCGATATGACCGCTTTTGCCGACACCGGTCACGATGGTGCGGCCCTTGATGGTTGCGAGCAACGCCACCGCATCGGCAAAAGCCGATGCCAGCCCGCTTTCGAGCGCACCGGCCAGAGCGGTCAATCCCGCACGCTCGGTCTCCACGGTTTTGAGCGCCGAGGCGATGACGGCTTCGCGGTCGATGGTCTTCTTCAAAGAGCCTGGATGCATGGCCGTGCGTTAGCGCGTCCAACCGCTTCTGTCCATGATTTCGTTGGCAAGGCATGGCCGTCGCAGGCTGCTTAAACCCCCCGTTAACCAAACCTGTTTACCGCTTGGTAAGCATGGCGCGCTTGCGCCGAGGCTATGGTGAGCATGACGGCGAGAAGACATAGACGGTCCCGCGCCCCCGGAAGGGCGATTTACGTCTTGCTGGCAACAGTGAGCGTCGTCGCCTTGCTGGCGACGCCGGCTGCCGCGCAGGACCTGCCGCCGTTGCGCGGGGAAGTCGACGAAAACGCCACCAGCCAATATCTGCTGGAACGCGACCGGCAGATGCTGCAAAACCAGCTCTATCCAGACAGCGCGCTCCAACCCGCCCAGCCCGCGGATGAGGTTCGCGGCGTCAACAGGACGGGCATATCGGAAAATCCTCTCGGGTCCGACGAGGACGCCGAAACCGCCCCCTTGGACGGCGGAGACCAAGATGCGGCGGAGGCCGAGGAAGAGGATGTCCCGGCGGCGCGCGCTCCCCTGGACGATACCGCGACAGGCGGCGTTCGGCAGCCCGCGGTGGAAACCGATCCCGGTTTCGGGCGCGCGGAGGCGGCAACACGCCAGCCTGCCGTGCAGGTTCGGCCCCGCACCGCCGTGGCCGAGCCCTATGCGGCGGAAGGCATCAGGGCCGGCTCCTTCATTCTCCGGCCCAGCGTAGAGCAGGGGCTGCGCGGCACGACCAACGCCGATTCGTCGGCAACCGGCAGATCGGCGACGATCTCCGAGACGACCATCCGGCTCAATGCCGAGTCGGATTGGTCGCGACACTCCGCACGGGTAAACGCCTACGCCACCGCCCGCCGTTCGATTTCCGGCCAGGACCTCGATGAAAATCTCGGCGGCCTCGATGCCGGACTCGATCTGGATCTGGGTCGCGACCTGACGGGCATCGGGCGCTTCAGTTATGAGGTGCGGCCTGAATCGGCGAATTCTCCGAACATCGTCGAGGGAACAGTCTCACGGCCGCTTCGGCACATCGTCACCGGCAGCGCCGGTCTTCACAAGGATATCGGCAAGCTGCGGCTGCGGCTTGTCGGCGATGTCGAGCGCGACACGTTCGAGGACGCCGAACTGTCCAATGGCGACCGGATTTCGCAGGAAGACCGCAACAGTACCACCCTGTCGGCAACATTGCGCGGCGGCTATGAGCTGTCGCCTGCGCTCATTCCCTTTGCCGAGATCCAGGCCGGCCGGAAGACATATGACAATCGTATCGATTCAGCCGGGTACCAGCGTTCCGCCGATATCTTCGCCGCGCGCGCCGGCATCGCGGTAGACCTCCGCGAGAAACTGACCGGCGAGCTTGCCCTGGGCTGGCTGCGCGAAAAGTTCGACGACGACCGGCTCGATCCGGTATCCGCCTTCACCGTCGACGGCGCGATAAACTGGTCGCCCCGGCGCGGCTGGGATGTCAGGCTCAGCGGGGCGACGCGTGCCGAGGCCGCTACCAGCGCTGGCGAAAGCGGTTCGGTGCTTTATGAAAGCCGCCTGGCCGTTACCCATGAACTGCGCCGCAACATCACCACCACAGCCGCCCTGGGCTATGCCTGGCGCGACTACGTCGGCAGCGACGACCACGACGAAACCTTCACGGCCGAAGCCAGCGCCACATGGTGGATCAACCGCTACGCCGGGCTTACCGGGCGTCTCGCCTATGAGACTCTGAAAAGCACCATGGAAGGTCGCGACTATGACGCGACCAGCGCTTTCCTGGGCGTTACGGTTCGCCGCTGAGGCGGATATATCGACATAAAAAGAGGCGAAGGCCTCGCAGCCTCCGCCTCTTGTCACGTCCTATATGAGTCAGCGCGCGACTTTGCGGCGCTCGATCGGGGTGGTCTCTTTCAGAAGACTGCCGATCGTCTCGGACATGCGGTCGTGCAAGTCGGCCCGGCCCAACGCGAAGGCCACGTTTGCTTCGACGAAGCCCTCGGGCGATCCGCAGTCGAAGGTCTTGCCCTGGTAGTGGTAGCCGTAGAAGTCCTGGTTGTTCTTCAGCTTCAGCATCGCATCGGTCAGCTGGATTTCATTGCCGGCGCCGCGTTCCTGCGTCGACAGCACTTCGAAGATTTCCGGCTGCAGGATGTAGCGGCCGTTGATGAACAGGTTGGACGGGGCAGTGCCCTGCTTCGGCTTTTCCACCATCTCGGTCAGCTCGAAGCCGTTGTGCACGTCCTTGCCGCGGCCGACGATGCCGTATTTGTGGGTCTCGGCTGGATCGCATTCCTGCACGGCGATGATGTTGCCGCCGGCCTCGTTGTAGAGATCGACCATCTCCTTCATGCAGCTCTTCTCCGACTGCATGATCATATCCGGCAAGAGCAGCGCGAACGGTTCGTCGCCGACGATCTCGCGCGCGCACCATACGGCGTGACCCAGGCCCATCGGCACCTGCTGGCGGGTAAAGCTGGTCTGTCCCGGTGCAGGCTGAAGGCGCTGCAGCTTCGCCAGAACCTCATCCTTGCCGCGCTGGGCAAGCGTGTCGTAAAGCTCGAACTGGACGTCGAAATGATCCTCGATCACCGCCTTGTTGCGGCCGGTCACGAAAATGAAGTGCTCGATGCCGGCCTCGCGGGCTTCGTCCACGACATACTGGATCACCGGGCGGTCGACGACAGTCAGCATTTCCTTGGGAACAGCCTTTGTGGCCGGCAGAAATCTGGTGCCGAGGCCCGCCACCGGGAAAACCGCTTTCCGAACTTTTTTCATTGTGCCGATATCCGTTTCTTATGGGCCTGTTCTGGCGCGTTATAGTTTCATGCCGATGTTGATGAATGCTAAATGGGTAACGCTTTTGTGTACATGACGACAAGCCAATTGAGCATTTTTGGTTCCTCTGGAAGCTATGGTAAACCTATTGCTAACCCGCATGGGCGAAGATTGATCTTCCTAAATTCTGCAAGGAGGAAAATGATGTCCGTCAACCAGGTTCTACGACGCCTGAAAAGCGCCGCAGTGGTTGCAGGCCTTTCGCTTTCCCTGCTGCTGCCCGCCGGCCAGGCCATGGCGGACGCGGGTTTCCAGCGCTGGGTGGCGAGTTTTCGGTCTGTAGCTGCGCAAAGCGGCATATCCGGCTCGACTTATGATCGCGCCTTCCGCGGCGTGACATCCGCCGACCCGGAAGTGCTGGAAAAGGCACGCTATCAGCCGGAATTCACCGCTCCGGTCTGGGACTATTTCGACAACCGGGTGCATGAGCAATCCATCACCGTCGGCCGCGAGATGGCGCGCAAGTGGAAGCCTTGGCTCGACCGGATCGAAGCCCGGTTCGGCGTCGACCGCCACATCCTTCTTGCGATCTGGTCGATGGAGTCCAATTACGGCGAAATCCTCAAGAACGATCAGGTGATGCGCAATGTCGTGCGCTCTTTGGCGACGCTGGCCTATGGCGACCAGAAGCGCGCCAAATTCGCGCGCACCCAGTTGATCGCAGCCCTCAAGATCCTGCAGCGTGGCGACATCGACGAAAGTCATCTCACCGGCTCATGGGCGGGTGCCATGGGTCATACCCAGTTCATCCCGACCAGCTACCAGGCCTATGCGGTGGACGCCGATGGCGATGGACGTCGCGACATCTGGACCTCGATTCCCGACGCGTTGGCGACTGCGGCCAATCTGCTGGCCAAGAACGGCTGGCAGGGTGGCCAGACCTGGGGCTACGAAGTACGCCTTCCCGCCGGTGGTAAATTCCCCAGCGGATCGATGTCGATCTCCAAATGGGCTTCCGCCGGGGTGACCCGCGCAAACGGCAAGGCCTTTCCGAACGGCGGCATGAATGCCGAGCTGAAAGTGCCCGACGGCCGCAGCGGCCCGGCTTTCCTGATGACCAAGAACTTCTTCGTCATCAAGCGCTACAACAACTCCGATCGCTATGCGTTGGCCGTCGGCCTTCTTGCCGACCAAATCGCCGGATACAGCGGCATGGTTCAGGACTGGAACCGGCCTTTCACCAAGCTGTCCTTCACCGAGAAACAGGAATTGCAGCAGCGCCTGTCACAATACGGCTATTATGATGGGAAGTTCGACGGAAAGATCGGCCAGGGCTCGCGTTCGGCGATCATGTCGTTCCAGTCGAAGGCCGGCCTGGACCCGGACGGCCATCCGAGCCTGGAAGTGTTGAAGAGGCTGAGAGGCCAGTAAAGAGTTTTCATGCGTCGCGCCCAAGGATCATCACTGCATAAAAGGCCTTTGCGCGCGGCGAAACTGATTCTGCTCTCGGCACTGCTCGTGCCGGGCGCAATCCTCTCCACATCCGTTTCGGCGACGGCGCAGGAAGGTGTCCTGCGCCGCGGTTTTTTCCGCGAACTTTTCGCTCCAGCGCCACCTCCGGAACCTGAACGCCGTTACTCCCGACCGCCCATCATCGTCCAACCCGGTGTAAGATCTGCCCCGGTGAGGCGCAGCAAAGCCGTGGCGACCCCACGCAAACCGCCGGAACCGGAAGTCGTCGTCGCCGAAAAAAAGGAGGACGCCCGCGTCATCCTGGTGGTCGGCGATTTTCTGGGCGGCGGTCTGGCCGAAGGCCTGTCGACGGTCTTTGCAGAAAACGCTGGCATACGCGTCGTAGACCGCAGCAACGGATCCTCTGGCCTCGTTCGCGACGACTATTTCGACTGGCCTGGCCAACTCGGCAAGATCATCGAAGAGCAAAAACCCGCCGCCGTTCTGGTCATGCTCGGCTCCAACGACCGCCAGCAGCTGAAGGTGGGCAGCGAACGCGCCGCACCCATGTCGGATGCATGGGACACCGAATATACGAGGCGAGCGGCGCAGCTCGCCAAGATCGTCACCGACAGCAAGGTGCCTGCCCTTTGGGTCGGCATGCCATCGTTCAAGGCCTCGAAGATGACCGCGGACATGGTGGCGCTCAACGACATCTACCGCACGGTCGCGTCCAAGTCCGGCATCGAGTTCGTCGATATCTGGGATGGTTTCACCGACCAGAACGGTGCCTTCGTCACCACCGGTCCCGACATCAACGGCCAGCCGGTGCGGCTTCGCTCGGATGACGGCATCAACATGACCCGCCAGGGCAAGCGCAAGATGGCTTTCTATGCCGAGAAGCCGTTGAACAAGCTGCTCGGCCTGTCCTTGGCCGGAGAAGCGCCTGTCGCCGGACTGCCCGGCGCAGCGCCTGGCGCCCTCACCTTGCCTACCGATATCGACCGCACCATGCCGATTTCGCTGAACGATCCGGAGTTGGATGGGTCGACCGAACTGCTTGGCGCCCAAGCGGGACCGAAGCAGGAACCGCGCACGCCGAGCGAGAAACTACAGGTCCTGGGCATCGCGCCGGAACCGACTCCTGGCAGAGCGGACGATTTCAAATGGGTGCCACAGCGCCGTATCACCCAATCCGCCGACGGGGCGACGACCAGCGCCATCAAACGCTGAAACCTGGCATCGATTGAAAAGCGCCCGGAGGCGCTTGTCACGGCGCGATCAGTCTTCGATCAGCGCGGTAGAACCGACTTGCCCATCAACGCTTCGTCGATGGACCGCGCGGCCTGGCGACCTTCGCGGATCGCCCAGACCACGAGCGACTGCCCGCGGCGAACGTCGCCGGCGGTGTAGAACTTGTCGACGGTCGTCTTGTAGTCGCGGTCGTTGGCCGCGACGTTGGACGAGCGGCGCGCATCGGTGGTCACCTTAAGGCTTTCGCCCATTTCCTTCAGCACGCTGTTGGTCATCGGCCCGGAAAAGCCGATGGCGATGAAGGCGAGATCGGCGCGGATGACGAATTCGCTGCCGGCGATGGGCTGGCGCTTCTCATCCACTTCGCAGCATTTCACGCCGGTCAGCTGGCCTTCTTCGCCAATGAACTCCAGCGTAGCGACCTGAAACTCGCGCTGAGCGCCTTCCGCCTGCGAGGAAGACGTACGCATCTTGGTCGCCCAATAGGGCCAGACCGCGAGCTTGTCTTCCTTTTCCGGTGGCTGCGGGCGAATGTCGAGCTGGGTGACGCGCACAGCGCCCTGACGGAATGCCGTACCGACACAATCGGACGCCGTATCGCCGCCGCCAACCACGACGACATGCTTGCCGCCGGCCAGGATCGGCTCCTGCTTCCATGCGACCGACTGGATGTCCTCGCCGCCGACGCGCTTGTTCTGCTGCACCAGATACGGCATGGCATCGAACACGCCTTCGAACTCCGTACCCGGAATGCCGGCGGGACGCGGCGTTTCCGAACCGCCGCAATAGAGCACGGCGTCATAGTCGGCCAGCAGTTCCGAAACCTTCTTGTCGACGCCAACATTGACGCCGTAGTGGAAGGTCACGCCCTCGCCCTTCATCTGTTCGACGCGGCGGTCGATATAGTGCTTCTCCATCTTGAAGTCGGGGATGCCGAAGCGCAGCAGGCCGCCGGCCTTGCTTTCGCGTTCATAGACATGCACCTCATGGCCGACGCGGCCGAGCTGCTGGGCGGCGGCCATGCCGGCCGGACCGGAGCCGATGATGGCGACACGCTTGCCGGTCTTGTGCTCAGCCGGATAGGGCCTGATATGGCCCAGCTCGTAGGCCTTGTCGGAAATCGCCTGTTCGACCGTCTTGATCGCGACGGGAATGTCCTCGAGATTCAGGGTGCAAGCTTCCTCGCAGGGCGCCGGGCAGATGCGGCCGGTGAATTCCGGGAAGTTGTTGGTCGAATGCAGGTTGCGGATCGCATTGTCCCAATCGCCATTGTAGACGAGGTCGTTCCAGTCAGGGATCTGGTTGTGCACCGGGCAGCCGGTCGGTCCGTGGCAGAATGGGATGCCGCAATCCATGCAGCGCGCGGCCTGTTTCTCGACCTCTTTGTCCGACATCGGCAGCGTGAATTCACGGAAATGCCGGATGCGGTCGGAAGCTGGCTGGTACTTGTGCACCTGCCGGTCGATTTCGAGAAAACCTGTAACCTTGCCCATGTCTGTTCCACTCAATTCGCGCTCTCAGGCGCGCAACCAATTCTCTATTTTCAGTCCTGGCAAGCGTGCGAAAGCCCGGTCGTCCGTGACGACCACCGCATCGATAGCCACAGCCTGAGCCGCTATCCAGAGATGGTTTGCCCCTATCTGATCGCCGCGCCGTTCCATCTCCACTCGCAACGCCGCGTAGCGGTCTTCAACCGGTTCTTCCAGCGACCAAACCACGATCGCCTCAAGAAACATTTCAAACTGCCGCAAACCGCGCAGATTGCTGTTTTTCTTCAGACCGAACAATATCTCGCCTTTGACGATCAGGCTCGTGCCGATCTCATCGCCTCCATGAACCCGCAGAGCCTGGTCTACCGCACCACCAGGGTTTCGAAACAGGTCGGAGATGATATTCGTATCGAGCAGATAGCGGGTCACAGTTTGATATCGTCAAGCGGCAGCAATCCGTCCTCACCCGGGTCTCCAGGAAAGTCCTCAATCGGGCCGTCCTCTTTCAGCAAGTCGAGAACCTCTACAAGCGATTTCCGTCTTATCCTTGGACGAAGATGGACTGTCCCCTCCTCATCCCGTGAGATCAACACGCTGTCGGCATCGAATTCGAACTCTTTTGGAATGCGGACCGCCTGGCTCCGACCATTGCGGAATAAGCTTACCTCCCTTTCTTTCTGGACCGGCGCCGTCATCTCTCGCCTCCATCGCTTGGCCTATGACAAAGCATAGGCCTCAGGGTGCGGGATTTCAACGACGTATGCAAGCAAACAGAAGCTGACGCCAAGACCAACTCGCTCGACGGAGCCGATGTCCGCGTCGTCATCACTCCGCAGCTACCCCCATGCGCATCCGTTCCATTTCGATCAGCGCGCGGCGGTATTCCACCGGCATGACCTTGCGGAATTTCGGCCGATAGGTCGCCCAATCGTCGAGAATGGCCTTGGCGCGTGTCGATCCGGTGTAGTGCATATGGTTCGAGATCAGTTGCACCAGGCGCTCTTCGTCGTGACGGGTCATGTCGCCCGACACGTCGACGCGGCCCTTATGCGCGATGTCGCCGCCATGGTGATGCAGCTTCTCGAGCATGTCGTCCTCTTCCGGAACCGGTTCGAGTTCGACCATCGCCATGTTGCAGCGCTCGGCAAAATCGCCTTCCTCGTCCAGCACATAGGCGACGCCGCCCGACATGCCGGCCGCGAAGTTGCGGCCCGTCTTGCCGATGACGACCACCACGCCGCCGGTCATGTATTCGCAGCCATGGTCGCCCACGCCTTCGACGACGGTGACCGCGCCGGAGTTGCGGACGGCGAAGCGTTCGCCGGCCACGCCGCGGAAGTAGCATTCGCCCTCAGTGGCGCCATACAGCACCGTGTTGCCGACGATGATCGACTCTTCGGCGACGATGTTGGTGTCTTCCGGCGGACGGATGACGATGCGACCGCCCGACAGGCCCTTGCCGACATAGTCGTTGCCGTCGCCGATCAGCTCGAACGAGATGCCTCTGGCGAGGAACGCGCCGAAGGACTGGCCGGCCGTGCCGCGCAGCTTCACCGAGATGGTGTCCTCGCGCAGACCCTTGTGCCGGTAGCGCTTGGCAACCTCGCCCGACAGCATCGCGCCGGCGGAGCGGTCGACGTTTCGGATGTTGACGTCGAGCTTGACCGGCTGGCGCGATTCGAGCGCCGGCATGGCCATCTCGATCAGCTTGCGGTCGAGCACGTCATGGATCGGGTGGTTCTGGCGTTCGGTCCAGTAGACGGCCTTGGCCGGCGCATCCGGCTTGAAGAACATCTTGCTGAAGTCGAGGCCCTTGGCCTTCCAGTGGTCGATCAGCTCGCGCTTTTCGAGAAGATCGGTGTCGCCGATGATCTGGTCGAGATGGGTATAGCCCATCGCCGCCAGAAGCTCGCGCACCTCTTCGGCCACATAGAAGAAGTAGTTGATGACATGCTCGGGCGCACCCTTGAAACGCTTGCGCAGCACCGGATCCTGGGTGGCGACGCCAACCGGGCAGGTGTTGAGATGGCACTTGCGCATCATGATGCAGCCCGCGGCGATGAGCGGCGCGGTTGAGAAACCGAACTCGTCGGCGCCCAGAAGCGCGCCGATGACCACGTCGCGCCCGGTTCTGAGGCCACCGTCGACCTGCAGCGCCACGCGGCTGCGCAGGCCGTTCAGCACCAGCGTCTGGTGCGTCTCGGCCAGGCCCATTTCCCAAGGGCTGCCGGCATGCTTGAGCGAGGTCAGCGGGGAAGCGCCCGTGCCCCCGTCATAGCCGGAGATGGTGATGTGGTCGGCGCGCGCCTTGGCGACGCCCGCCGCGACCGTGCCGACGCCGACCTCCGATACCAGCTTGACCGACACATCGGCTGTCGGGTTGACGTTCTTCAGGTCGTAGATGAGCTGCGCCAGATCCTCGATCGAGTAGATATCGTGGTGCGGCGGCGGCGAAATCAGGCCGACACCCGGTGTCGAGTGACGCGTCTTGGCAATCGTCGCATCGACCTTATGGCCGGGCAACTGACCGCCTTCGCCGGGCTTGGCACCCTGCGCAACCTTGATCTGCATCATGTCGGAGTTGACGAGATATTCCGTCGTCACGCCGAACCGGCCCGAGGCGATCTGCTTGATCGCCGAACGTTCTGGGTTGGCGCCGCCGCCGGGCAGCGGCAGGTAACGGTCCGGCTCCTCGCCGCCCTCGCCGGTGTTGGACTTGCCGCCGATCCTGTTCATGGCGACCGCCAGCGTCGAATGAGCCTCGCGGCTGATCGAGCCGAAGGACATCGCCCCTGTCGAGAAACGCTTTACGATATCGGCCGCCGGCATCACATCGGCCAGATCGACCGGCGCGCGGCCGGACTGCTCCGCCAGCCTGATCTTGAACAGGCCGCGAATGGACTGCGCCCGCGCCGTTTCGCTGTCGATCTGCGCGGAAAACTCCTTGAAGGTCTCCCACGATCCCTGGCGAACGGCGTGCTGCAACGATGCCACGGCGTCCGGCGACCAGACATGGGCCTCGCCGCGCATGCGGTACATATATTCACCGCCGACTTCCAGCGCGTTGCGCAGCACCGGATCGTCGCCGAACGCATCGGTGTGACGGCGAACCGTTTCCTCCGCCACCTCGTCAAGACCGACGCCTTCGATGTTGGTCGCAGTGCCGGTGAAATACTTCTGCACGAAGTCGGTCTTCAGGCCGATGGCGTCGAAAATCTGGCCGCCGCAATAGGACTGGTAGGTCGAGATGCCCATCTTGGACATGACCTTCAGGATGCCCTTGCCGATCGACTTGATATAGCGCGAGACCACCTCGTAAGCGTCGACCTCTTCGGGCAGTTCGCCGTTCTTGTGCATGCCGAGCAGCGTGTCGAAGGCGAGATAGGGGTTGATCGCTTCCGCGCCGTAGCCGGCAAGGCAGCAGAAATGATGCACTTCGCGCGGCTCGCCCGACTCCACGACCAGACCCACGGACGTGCGAAGGCCCTTGCGGATCAGATGATGATGCACGGCAGCCGTCGCCAGCAGCGCGGGGATCGCGATGCGGTCGGGTCCGACCTGCCGGTCGGACAGGATGATGATGTTGTAGCCGCCGGCAACCGCCGCCTCCGAACGCTCGCATAGACGGTCGATGGCGCCGGACATGCCGGCCGCACCTTCCACGGCACTGTAGGTGACATCGATGGTCTTGGTGTCGAAACGGTCCTCGGTATGGCCGATGGACCGGATCTTCTCCAGATCGCCATTGGTCAGAATCGGCTGGCGCACCTCGAGCCGCTTCTTGCGCGAAGAGCCAACCAGATCGAAGATGTTCGGGCGGGGCCCGATGAACGACACCAGACTCATCACCAGCTCTTCGCGGATCGGATCGATCGGCGGATTGGTGACCTGCGCGAAGTTCTGCTTGAAGTAGGTGTAGAGCATCTTCGACTTGTCCGACATCGCCGAAATCGGCGTATCGGTACCCATCGAACCAACAGCTTCCTGGCCCGTGGTAGCCATCGGCGCCATCAGAAGTTTGGTGTCTTCCTGCGTGTAGCCGAAGGCCTGCTGGCGGTCGAGCAGCGACACGTCCTTGCGCAGCGCGCGCGGCTCCACCGGCTTCAGATCCTCGAGGATCAGCTGCGTGTTGGCGAGCCAGGTCTTGTAGGGGTGACGCGTCGCGATCTCCGCCTTGATCTCCTCGTCGGAGATGATGCGCCCCTTCTCTGTGTCGATCAAAAGCATCTTGCCGGGCTGCAGCCGCCACTTCTTGACGACGTGCTTTTCCTCGACCGGCAGCACGCCGGCTTCGGACGCCATGATGATGCGGTCGTCGTCGGTGACGATGTAGCGAGCAGGACGCAGGCCGTTGCGGTCCAGCGTCGCGCCGATCTGCCGGCCGTCGGTGAAGGCGACCGCCGCCGGGCCGTCCCACGGCTCCATCAGGGCCGCGTGATACTCGTAGAACGCCTTGCGGTCGGCATCCATCGACTTGTTGCCGGCCCAGGCTTCCGGGATCAGCATCATCATCGCATGGGTCAGCGAATAGCCGCCCTGGAACAGGAATTCGAGCGCGTTGTCGAAGCAGGCCGTATCCGACTGCCCCTCATAGGAAATCGGCCACAGCTTGGAGATGTCGTTGCCGAACAGTTCGGAATCGACGGATGCCTGCCGCGCTGCCATCCAGTTGACGTTGCCGCGCAGCGTGTTGATCTCGCCATTATGCGCCACCATGCGATAAGGATGCGCCAGCTTCCATGACGGGAAGGTGTTGGTCGAGAACCGCTGGTGGACCAGCGCGATCGCCGTCTCGAAATCCGGGTCGCTCAGGTCCTTGTAATAGGCGCCGACCTGGTAGGCCAGGAACATGCCCTTGTAGACGATGGTCCGCGACGACATCGACACGATGTAGAAACCGTTGTCGCGGCCTTCGGTCTCCGCATAGATGCGGCCCGAAATGACCTTGCGCAGCACATAAAGCCGCCGCTCATAATCGTCGTCGCTCTCGATGCCCGGCGCACGCCCAATGAAGACCTGCATGTGCACAGGCTCCGAAGCGGCGATATCGGGCGCCTTCGACAGCGATTCGTTGTCGACCGGAACAGCGCGGAAACCGATCAGCGGCTGGCCTTCGGCATGGGCGACATCGGCGATGATGCCTTCGATGTGCTTCTGCAAGTCAGGGTCGCGCGGCATGAACAGATGACCGACCGCATAATGGCCGGGCTCGGGCAGTTCGATGTCCTGCTTGGCCATTTCCTTGCGGAAAAACTTGTCCGGAATCTGGACGAGCATGCCCGCGCCATCGCCCATCAGCGGATCGGCGCCCACCGCGCCGCGATGGGTGAGGTTCTCAAGCATGAACAGGCCGTCCTTGACGATCTGATGCGACTTCACGCCCTTCATCTGCGCGATGAAGCCGACGCCGCAGGCGTCATGTTCGTTGCGCGGATCGTAAAGGCCATGCGCGGCATAGCCGGTGGTGGTTCGGAGCGCGGCTTTGACGGCGGCCGCTTTCGTCTGCACGGCCGGCACAATCTCCGTCGTCACAGATGGCGTCATATCCGTCATCGTCCTTCCTCCGTTGCAGCCCTTTCGGGCGTCATGTACCGCGATGGCTGGCCTGTTTGGGTGGCCCATCTCCGGACTCGACATTTCGAAAAACTGAGGCTGACGCGAAATGCGCAGCCCGACTCCTCTACCCGGCACACCGAAACCGGACGAGCGCATTTTACGCCAATCCGGATGGAGTGTGTCGGACAAAATAAGACAGCACTACTGTCCTAAATTTTGTATGCCAGAATTCCATTGGCGTTACAAGACTGATTCACAAATTTGCCCAAGCCTTGGCGACATAAAGTTTCGTCAGACAGGGCAGTTGCGCAAGATCGCATCCGTGACTGGAGATAGCGGCTCGCCGGAGATATGCAAACTGGATGGTGCAGTCTTGATCTTCAAGCCGCGAAAGAGCCAAGGTCACCATCGAAATTTGCCTGATGGATCGTCATACATGTTCTTCGCTTCCGACAACTGGGCCGGCGCCCATCCGCTCATCGCGGAAAAGCTTGGGAAAAATGCCTCGGGCTTCAGCGCGGGTTACGGATCCGGCGATCTCGACAAGCAGGTCTACAGGACTTTCTCCGAGATTTTCGAGCGTGAGGTGGCCGTGTTCTTCGTTGCCACCGGCACCGCGGCCAACGCGCTGTCGCTGTCGAGCGTGAATCGGCCGGGTGGTGTGACATTCTGCCACCGCGGCGCACATATTGTGGAAGACGAGTGCGGCGCGCCCGAATTCTTCACCGGCGGTGCGCGCCTTTGCCCTGTCGACGGGCCCTTGGGCCGCATGGAACCGGCTCTCCTTCGGCAAGCCATCGCCAGATATCCCGCCGAATTTGTCCATAGCGGTCAGCCCATGGCGATCTCGATCACCCAGGCCACTGAAATGGGCACGCTGTTTTCGCTGGACGACATCGAGACGATCTCGGCAATCGCCTCGGAAAACGGCTTGCCGCTGCACATGGACGGAGCCCGATTCGCCAACGCCCTGGTGGCGCTCGACACCACGCCGGCGGAGATGACCTGGAAACGCGGCGTCGACATTCTTTCCTTCGGCGGCACCAAGAACGGCTGCTGGTGCGCGGAGGCGGTTGTCCTGTTCGATCTCGACAAGGCCAAGGAGTTCGCTTTTCTGCGCAAGCGCGCCGGCCAGCTCTTCTCCAAATCGCGTTTCATCTCCGCCCAGTTCGACGCCTATTTCGAAGGCGGGTTGTGGCTTGAGACCGCGCGCCACGCCAACGCCATGGCGACAAAACTCGCCGATGCCATCGGCACCTCCGGGTCGGCGCGTCTCGGCTGGGAACCTCAGGCAAACGAGGTGTTCCCGATCCTCAAGAAATCCGATGTCGAGCGCCTGAAAGCAGAAGGCGCCGTGTTCTATGACTGGCACGCGCCAGTCGACTTTGACGGCGAGATCGCCAGTGACGAAACCTTGTGCCGCCTTGTCACCAGTTTCGCGACGACGGACGAGGACGTCGAGCGTTTTGCGGCAACACTTGCCCGATAAAATGAAAGCGGCGCCCGAAGGCGCCGCTCGCTCCCTGGGAGGAGACAGGCTTAGTTGACGCTGTTGGCCTCGATCTGCTTGGCCTTGGAGGCATCGGCCGAAATCGCGATCTTGCGGGGCTTCAGCTCTTCCGGAATGGTGCGCTTCAGGTCGATGTGAAGCAGGCCATTCTTGAGGTTGGCACCCGTGACCTCGACATGGTCGGCAAGCTGGAAGCGGCGCTCGAAGGAGCGTGCGGCGATGCCGCGATACAGCACTTCGGAACCTTCGCCATTGGCTTCGGTGCCGCGCTCGCCCTTGATGGTCAGCACATTGCGGTGCGCTTCGATCGAAATCTCGCTATCGGAGAAGCCTGCAACCGCCATCGATATCCGATAGGAATCTTCGCCGGTGCGCTCGATGTTGTAGGGCGGGTAGCTCGGGACGGCCTCGGGCTGACCGACGGAATCGAGCATGCTGAACAGACGGTCGAAGCCGACGGTCGAACGGTAGAGCGGGGAAAAATCAACGTGACGCATGGTGTGTTCTCCTGTTGAGCAACAAGTTTGCGATTTGATCGCCGGGGAACCCATTTGGCGTTCCTTTCGATCAGCAGCCCCGGTTTCGGCGGCTGCAGGAGACATTTGGGGAGCGGTAAAAGCCGTTTCAAGAGCGAAAAATTCCTCTGCGCCTTCCGTTCAGATGAACGCAGGATGAACCGCGTCTTTGGCGCCCGTTCAGTTCCGCCCGGCTATTCTGCACCCGACATCGAGACAGGCGGCGGAAAAAACCGCCGCACCGAAGCCGAACCGGGTGTATCGTCCCTTCCTCCCGGTCCGACAGCGGCCGGAGGCTGGATTATCGGCCTCCGGCCGTGCTGCTTCTTGAATGGCGGCAGTTTCCTTTTCGGCGCGCCGGGCTTATCACCATCGAAACGATATCGAAGCGGGCGCGGGCCTCCGAATGGATGTTTTCTACGATATTCCTGCCAATCCCAGGCCCGCAGGCGCCCGTGGCGACTTCTTCCTGTCGAAAGACGGAAAACGCCTGCGCTATGCGATCTTCCCAGCGGAAGCCCGGCCTCTGAAGGGCACCGTCGTCCTGATCCAGGGCCGCAACGAGTGCATCGAGAAATATTTCGAGACCGCGATAGACCTTTCCCGCCGCGGCTTCGCAACCGCGACGTTCGACCTGCGCGGCCAAGGCGGCTCGGACCGGCTGATCAAGGACGGTCAGCGCGGCTATGTGAAGAGCTTCGACGACTATGCCCGCGACCTGCGGACCTTCTTCGACGATATCGTCCTGCCCGACTGCCGAGGTCCCTATTACATAATGGCGCATTCCGGCGGCGCGTTGATCGCGCTGCTGACAGCGCCCTATCTCGTCAACCGGGTCCAGCGCATGGTGCTGCTGGCGCCGCTGCTGCAGATCGCGATAACCAGGCTCCAGATGCGCACGGTCAAGCGCGTCACCAGTACGCTCAGCCTGTTCGGCCTCGGCCGGCGCTACATCGGCGGCGGGCCGCGCCCCGCTGTCCCGCTTGCTTTCGAGGGCAACAAGCTGAGCAGCGACCCCGATCGGTTCCGCCGCAATATCGAGATTTACCTCGCTTATCCGCAACTCGCGCTGGGCGGACCTACGGTGAGCTGGGTGGCGGCTGCCGCCCGCGCGGTGGAAAAGGTCACCGATCCGGGCTTCATGAGCGCGCTGAGAATCCCCATGCTGTTCGTCAACCCGACTGCCGACCGCGTCGTCGATCCCAGCAAGATCGAAGCCTATGCCACCAGCCTTCGCCTGGGCTCGCTGGTCACGATCTACGGCGCCCGTCATGAGCTTTTGCAGGAAGCCGACATCTATCGCGAACAGGTTCTGGCTGCCTTCGACGCCTTCGTGCCAGGCTCCGAAACCATGCACATACAGGCGGACCCCGTAGAGGGTTAGCCTCTCAGAATTGCCATGGCTGCAGCATGCAGTTCGGGCGTCGCCGCCGCGAGGATGTCGCCGCCCTTTTCCGCAGCACGGCCATCGAAGGTGGTGACGATGCCGCCGGCCTGCTCGATGACCGGAATGAGGCCCACAATATCGTAGGGCTTCAGGCCGGCTTCGACGACGATGTCGATCTGCCCCGCCGCCAGCATCGCAAACGCGTAGCAATCCGTGCCGTAGCGCGACAGACGAACCTGCGACTCGAGCGCGTCGAAACGGCCGCGCGCGTCGCCCGTAAACAGCGCAGGTGTCGTCGTGAACAGCGTCGCATCGGCCAGGCTGGTCGTATCCTTCACCGTGAGCCGGCGCGGCCCGCCCGGGCCTTCGTAATAGGCGCCCGAACCGTCGGCATAGAAGAGCTCGCCGATGAAGGGCTGCGACATCAGCCCTGCCACCGCGTCCCCATCGACCGTCAGGCCCACCAGCGTCCCCCACACCGGTACGCCGGAGATAAACGCGCGGGTGCCGTCGATCGGATCGATCACCCAGACATGGCTGTTGGTGATGTTTTCGCTGCCATGCTCCTCGCCCAGAATGCCATGGCCTGGAAACTCAGCATTGATCAGGGCGCGGACCGCACGCTCAGCCTCCTGGTCCGCTTCGGTAACGGGATCGAAGCCGCCGGCAAGCTTGTTGCTCACGGCACCCTGGGCGCGAAACCGCGGCAAGGTCTCGGCCGCGGCGGCCATGGCGATCCGGCGCAGGAACTCAGAAGTTACAGTCAAACTATGTCTCCTTGTTTCGGCAACGCCGGATGCAGGCTGCCGCATTTTTTCGCAACGAATTTTTTTGCACTTTAAAAGGCATTAATCAGCGATTCCTCATTGACATTGATGCAATGCACAATAAACTGATCCTCGGACAGTTTGTTCTGTCCGTGCCCTCCTTGGGCGTTTCCTCCCTAGACTTCAGACCGCTCCTCGGAGCGGTCTTTTTTTGCCTGAAATCTTAGGGCACGAGCCCGGCATCTCTATTCGGCGGCCAGTGGCGGCGCCTGCCTGAAATGGTGATCCGGCAAAGCCATGAGATCCGAGCAGAAACGGGTGAGGTCGTCGGTCAGCGCATCGAAGCCCGACCGCCTCTCCAAGCTGCGCTCGTTCATGTAGAGCCCGCGATTGATTTCGATCTGGATCGCGTGGCGGTTGCGCGCCGGCCGCCCATAGTGCTCGGTGATGAAACCGCCGGCATAAGGCTTGTTGTAGGCCACCGTATAGCCCATCCCCGCAAGAAGACGGATCGCGGCCTCCGTCAGTTCCGGCGCGGCGGAGGCACCGAAACGGTCGCCGATGATGAAATCGGGCCGCAAACCGTTTTCGCCGATGCGGATGCTCGCCGGCATGGAATGACAATCGACGAGAACCGCATAGCCGAAGCGCATCTGCGTGCGGCCCAGGAGATGCCGCAGCGTCTCGTGATAAGGCTCATAGATGCCCTGGATGCGCGACAAAGCCTCCGACAGGGGCAGCCGTGTTTTGTAGATATCCAGCCCCTCGCCCACAAGACGCGGCACTGTCCCCAGGCCGCCGGCAACCCGGGGGGACCGGATATTGGCGAACGATGGCAGCGGATCGGAGAACATCCGCGGATCGAGTTCCCACGGCTCCCTGTTCACATCGAGATAGGCACGCGGAAAATGCGCCAAGAGAAGCGGCGCACCCAAGGCGGCGGCGCCGCCGAAAAGCTGCTCGACATAACAATCCTCAGAACGCCGGATCGCCTGCTTGTCGAGGCGGCTCATCTCCAGGAAACGTGGCGGATAGAACCGGCCGCTATGCGGCGAATTGAACACGAAGGGCACGCGCTGCTCCGCGCTCGAACGGATCTCGAACGGCACGACATCCTTGAAATCGTCGGCTGCGGTCATAGCGGCGGGCAAGGCTTCACATCGGGTAGGATCATGCGACGAAAGTGCCACCGGGCGCGGGTGTTGTCCAGCGTGACCCCATGATGCATGCGGCTCCGTTCACTTGATGTTTACCCTCCCTTCCTCATATAGAACATGGTTAACCGGAACATCGTGGAAACAACTTCCGGTTTCGCTGATTCGGACGGGAAACGATGGCACGCATTCTTCTGGCGGAAGACGACGACGACATGCGTCGCTTCCTGGTAAAAGCGCTTGAACGCGCCGGCTACCAGGTGAGCGACTTCGATAATGGCGCGAGCGCCTATGAGCGCCTGCGCGAGGAGCCGTTTTCGCTGCTTCTGACCGACATCGTCATGCCGGAGATGGACGGCATCGAACTGGCGCGCCGCGCCACCGAGATCGACCCGGATCTGAAGGTGATGTTCATCACCGGCTTTGCCGCCGTCGCACTCAACCCCGATTCGAACGCCCCCAAGGACGCCAAGGTCCTGTCCAAGCCATTCCACCTGCGCGACCTCGTCAACGAGGTCGAAAAGATGCTCCAGGCGGCCTGACGCCAGAGATCGTGAAGCGCTTTTCCCCGGCTCTCGCTGGGGAAAAGTAAAACGAGCGAATTTCCCCACAGGCTCCTATTGACGCGTTGGAGCAAAAGTGGTGTATGCGCCTCGTCGGATGGGCGTGTAGCTCAGCGGGAGAGCACTGCATTGACATTGCAGGGGTCACAGGTTCAATCCCTGTCACGCCCACCATCCGAACCCCAAGGGCTTTGCGAGCAATCGCCGAGCCCTTTGTTTTTTCCGGGACCGATCGTACCGAACCAAGACTCCCCGCGGCCCGAATCGGGTCACTTTTTGTCTCAAAACGGCGCCATTTACCAACCTTATCGAGAAAACACGGCGCGTCGTGAAAGCTGCGTTGTCGCCCTCTGCAAGCTGGAATAACCGTTCAGCCAACAGAGGTTTGCGAGGCGGCAATGGCGACGATCAAGGGTACCGGTAAGAGCGAGACACTAAAAGGCACATCGGGCAACGACGCCATCAGCGGATTGGGCGGAGACGACCTGATCTATGGCGGCGCCGGCAACGATGTCATCATCGGCGGACTAGGCACCAACACGCTTTACGGCGAGGGCGGCAACGACATTTTTCGGGTAAAGCCCCCAGCGGGAGGCCAAGGTGACCGCCTCGACATCATTGCCGATTTCCAGAAGGGCGACCGGATCGACATCTCTGCTTACGGAATAACGAGCTTCGAACAGTTGCAATTCATCCTCGAAACCAAGGATGGCACCGACGCCTATTTCGACGCCTATTATTCTGGATCGGCTCGTGCCGTTCAAATTCGAGGCGTGGCGGTCGCGGACCTCACGGCTAATGACTTCATCTTCGCCAACAACGAGCCGAGAACAATCTCGGTGACGGATTCCGGCGGAACCCGCCTTTTCGGCGGCGATGGAGACGACTCTCTTGCCGTTCCAGGCGGCTGGTTTGGTTACAGCGAACTTTTTGGCGGCGGTGGCGACGATCTTCTCGTAGGAGGAGGGAGCCGGACGATGTATTATGGCGGCAGCGGCGATGACATCTTCAAAATGGGTCCCGGTGGCGGATTAAAAACTCTTTCCAGTCTTAACATCGTGACTGACTTTGAGGCCGGCGACAGGATCGACGTTTCGTATTATGGCATTTCGAGCTTCTACCAGCTTCAGCGCTTTCTGGAGACCGGTAATGGCACTGATACGTCCATAGTGATTAGAGCTCATGGCTCAAACACCATCACCATACATAACATCCTGCCCTCTGAACTGAGCGCGGGCGATTTCATCTTCGACAACTCCGGACCAAGAACAGGATACGGCGACAATACATGGGATCAAGACCATATTTTCGGCAGCCGATATGGGGATAAGCTCTACGCCGGATGGGGCAACGACATCGTCTTCGCAGGTGACGGCGACGATGTGATCTTTGGCGGCGGCCGCTCCACTGTAGAAAAGGATTTCAGTATTCTCTATGGGGAGGCAGGACATGACGTGTTCATGACCAGCCTAAGAGGCTACGCTGGGACTTCTTATGGCGGCGGCGAAGCGATAGTTATCGCCGACTTTGAAAAAGGCGACCGCATCGATGTCTCAGCTTATGGAATCTCAAACTTTGACCAGTTGCAGCAGATTCTTGAAACGAAAAACGGCACCGATGCTTATTTCGACGCATATGCTTACAGCACCTCGTTTTGGATTCAAATCAACAACGTCCTGCCGAGCCAACTGACCGCCAAGGACTTCATCTTCGACACCTCCGGACCTAAGAACATGGTGGACGGCGATTGGGCAGATTTTCGCAGTGTCCTCTTCGGAAGCCGGTACGATGACACCATCGACGGCAAAGGCGGCAACGACAAGCTTTTCGGTGGACGCGGCAATGACGTGCTTCTAGGCGGTACAGGCGACGACGTGCTGTCCGGCCAGCACGGCAACGACATAATGACCGGCGGCGCCGGAAAAGATATCTTCGTTTTCGCCGCCAAGAAGAGCGCCAACATCGATCATGTCACGGACTTCTCTGCCGCAGACGACACCGTTCATCTCGAAAATGCGATTTTGAGGGGCTTGCCGGTCGGCGCGCTTGCGGCGTCGGCTTTTGCCGCCAATGCAGGCGGTCAGGCGGCGGACGCCGACGACCGTCTGATCTACGACACAGACACCGGCAAGTTGTTCTTCGATGCCGATGGTGACGGCGTCCGAGCCGCCATTCATATCGGCACCTTCTACAACAAACCGACCCTGTCGCATTTGGATTTTGTGGTGATCTGATTTCGCGGATCTTGCTTCGTTCGAGGCTGACAAAGGCTTATCGAACGAGGCACACTGCATAACGGCTGAGGCTAATTGCCGGTTGCCGCCGCCGGCTGTGCCGCCGCCACGAAGATGGTCGCGTTGTCCTTGGAGGCGTCGAATTCCATCGCGACGATATCGCGCGGCAGCACACGCTGCGAGTTGATCGCGTGGTAGAAGATTGCGCTGCCTTCGATGGCCTTCTGCAGTTCCACGATCTGCGGCTCGTTCTCGGCGACCTTGGCGCCGATCTGCTTGTTGCGTTCCTTGATCTCCGGCAGGAAGACGATGTCGACGCTGTCGATCTTGAAGCGGCGGCGGACGTCGTCCGCATTGTCCACCGTTAAGTCGAGCGCCGCCAGAACGCGGGCGGCATTGGCCTGCACGCTCGCCTCGTCCGTGCGTATATCGCCGCCGACGATGGCATCCACCGCGCCTTCGGTCTGCAGCCCTTGGGCCTGAAGTGTCATCGCCGGTGCTAGGACCAGCGGCAAGGCCAGCAGGGCATTTCGATCTAAAATAGATGATAGTCGCTTCATCCGACATCTCCCTCTCGACGGTTTGCGCGAGCTGTACTGAAGCTCACCGGCAGGCCGGCCGCGCGTCCATAAGGAGCGCCGCAGACCGCTTTCTTGCGGGGCAAACGCATGCGAACCGCTGGGGTTCCGGGATTTTCGGATCAGGCGAGCCGCATCGCCACCACACCGGCGACGATGGTCAGGGCTGCCGTGATACGCCACCGCGTCAGTTTTTCGCCCAGGACAACCACCGAGATCATCATCGCAAACAGGATGGACGTCTCGCGCAGCGCAGCAACCGAGGCAATCGGCGCCTTCGTCATCGCCCACATGGCGATCCAATAGGCGGCAGCGCTGAGCGCGCCGGTGAGCAGGCCCATTTTCCATTCGCCGGCGACCGCGGCGAGCGTGCCCCGGCCCCGCAGGATCAGGCACAGCACCAGCGACCACAGCCCATCGCAGAGAAACAGCCACGCCGCATAGCTGCTCGCCGATTCCGCCAGCCGCGCGCCGCTGCCGTCGGTCAGCGTATAGCCGGCGATGAACACGGAAGTTGCCAGCGCATAGCCGACCGCTCCCGTGTTCAGCCGTTCGAGATGCCGGCCGCCGCGAAACGACATGAGCAAGGTGCCAGCGCAGAGCAACACGATGCCGGCCAGCGCCAGCGGTTGCGGGATTTCAGATAGCAGGAAAACACCGCCGATCGTCGTCAGAAGCGGTGCCGTGCCGCGTGCGAGCGGATAGGTCTGCGCCAGATCGCCGGCCTCATAGGCTTTGATCAGGCAGAGCTTGTAGCCCATGTGGCAGAAGACGGAGATGGCGATCCACAGCCAGACCTCCGCATCAGGCACATCGACAAAGGGCAGCACCGGAAGCGCCGCGGCAGCCATGCCGAAGGTCATCAGCGTGACCGATGCGAAACGGTCGAGCCGCACCTTGATCATCGCGTTCCAGCTTGCGTGCATGGCAGCGGCGGCCAGAACGGCGAGAAAAACCGCCGGCGTCATGCAGCAGTTGCCTTGGGCGAAAGGACAAGGCCGGCGAGCGCGGCTCTAGACATTGCAAACCACTCCGGAGTCCCATCCGCAGTAAGCCTTGCTTAGCCGACTTTCAACAGGCAGAACGGACTCGCAAACTGGTCCAGAGCCGAGGCTGGCTCAGTCGTCCAGCACCATCAGGTCGCGCCGGGCGAAGCTGATCTCCGCGGCCGAGCCTGCGGACGGCGGCGGGGCGGATGGGTCGTTGAAGGTGTCCAGCGACACCGAATTCTCCCCCACCTTGGCGCGCACGCGGATCACCGACCCAAGGAAATGCACGTCGCTGATCGTCGCCGCGACACTGGTCTCGCGCAGGTCGTTACGGCCCAGCGAGACCGCCTCCGGTCGCAAGGCCAGAGACACGCTGTCGCCAGCCTTGCGCGCGCCAAGGTCACGGTCGAGATTGACAGTGTTGTCGCCAACCTTCACTTGGCCACTGGCAGGATCGACCACGGTGCCCTTCAGCACGTTCAGCGTGCCGACGAAGTTGGCGACGAAACGCGTCGTCGGTTTGTTGTAGATTTCGAACGGCGTGCCGACTTGTTCGGCCTTGCCGCCATACATGACGACAATGCGGTCTGATATGGAAAGCGCCTCTTCCTGGTCGTGGGTCACGAAGATTGTGGTGATGCCAAGCTCGCGCTGAATTGTGCGGATTTGATCGCGCAGCGATACGCGCACCTTGGCGTCGAGTGCCGACAGCGGCTCGTCAAGCAGCAAAACGCTCGGCTTGGGCGCAACCGCACGAGCAAGCGCTATTCGCTGCTGCTGGCCCCCGGAGAGCTGATAGGGATAGCGATCGCCGAAACCCGGAAGGCTTATGAGTTCCAGCATCTCGTCGACGCGTTTGTCGATCTCGGCCTTCGACTTTCCGGCGACCTTCAGGCCGAAACCGATATTCTGCCCCACCGTCATGTTCGGAAACAGCGCATAGGCCTGGAAGACCATGCCAATGTTGCGCTGGTTCGGTTTTAGATTGGTGACATCCTTGCCGCCGATCCTGATGCTGCCGGACGTCGGCTGTTCGAAACCTGCCACCATGCGCAGTACCGTTGTCTTGCCGCATCCGGACGGCCCGAGGAACGAGATGAACTCACCGCGCTCGACCGCCATGTTGAAGTCTTGCACGACCGTCGTCTGCCCGAAGCTTTTGCGGACATTCTCGATTTTCAGATAAGGCTCAGCCATTGTCGATCCCGTAATCAATGCTGTTGCGCCGGCGGCTTTGGAGCCAGCCGCGCCACGATCTGGATGAAGCCCATGCAGAGCCAGGTGATAGCGAAGGAGATGACGGCAAGCGCCGATGGCTCGTAGGCCTTATTGGCGCCGACCAGCTGCAGATAAGGGCCGAAAGCCGGACGGTTGAGAAGCGCGGCCAGGGTAAACTCACCGATGACGATCGCAAATGTAAGGAAAGCGCCCGAAAGGACCGAAACGAACACATTGGGCAGGATCACGCGCGAAAAAACCGTGGTCCAGCCGGCTCCGAGCGATTGCGCAGCCTCGGTAAGCGTCGTGATATCGATAGCGCGAAGTCCGGTGTCAACGGCGCGATACATATAGGGAAGCGCGAGCGCGGTATAGCCGAACATCAGAAGCACGTTGGTTCCCATCGAAGAACCGGTCAGCGGCAGCCAGCTTGAGGTGTTGTAAAGCCGGATATAGCCGAAAACGATCACGATCGCGGGAATGACCAGAGGCATCAGAGTGATGAATTCGACGACGGGCCGCAGACCCGGCATCCTCAACCGAACCCAGTAAGCGGTGGGAACCACCAGAAGCACGCCGAAGATGATGGTGAACAGCGCCATGACCACCGAATAGGTAAAGGTAGCGCGGAACTGGGGATCGGATAAAACCGATACATAGGCATCGAGGGAATATACGCCGCGACGCATCGACAGCGAGAATTCCGTCATGCCGATCAACGGCAGGATGAAGATGAGCAGCCCCAGCAGGAATGCGGTCCACGCGAAAAAGCGTTTCATTTCTGCCATCTCTCGGTTCGGGCGCGAAGCCAAAGGTAAAGCGCGTTGGCGATGCCAGTGATGACGATCATCCCAAACGCCAGGGCATAGCCGAGGCCCGGACTGCCGAGTACGTCGCCGCGGATCTGCGAAAACAGCAGGATCGGCGCGATGTTGAGCTGCGGCCCGGCAAGCGCGAACGCGGTAGCGACTGCGCCGAACGAGTTTGCAAAAAGCAGCGCGAAGGTGCCCATCAGCGACGGCAGCAGGATTGGAAAGGCAACCATGCGCCAATATTGAAAGCCGTTCGCGCCCAGGATCTCCGCCGCTTCCCGCCATTCGCGCTTCAATGCGTCAAGCGCCGGCGTGATGATCAGGATCATCAACGGCACTTGAAAAAACATGTAAGTGGCGATCAGGCCGGTCGTGCTGAACAGGTTGAACCCGGTCGCAGCGCGCAGATTGATGCCGAATTCGGTGCGCAGCCAGACCGTGATGAGGCCAGCGGGGCCAACGGTTGCGATAAAGGCGAAGGCAAGAGGAAGGCCCGCAAAATTGGACGCGACGCCGGAGAAGGTCAAAAGCGGAGAACGGATGGACCTCGGCAGACCGCCCAGCACGACGGCAGCGGCCATGGCGAAACCGACAAGACAGCCGAGAAACGCGGACCAGAGGCTTACGCGGATCGAAACCCAGTAGGCATTTCGGATTGTCGGCGTGTTAAGGCCGAAGAGATTGTCGAGCGTGAAGCCACCCCCGGGTCCACGAAACGCTCCGATGACGATCGACAGCGCCGGCAGGATCAGAAACAGCAGGGCGAACAGGAAAAACGGCGCCACGCCCAGCCAATGGGTCGGCAGGCGGCGGCCGGCGAGGTGTTGTGACATGCGCTCGGAATCCCGCAAAAACGGAAACGGACGCGGCCTTGTAAAAGGCACGCGTCCGTCTGTCGGTGTTACTGCACGACGTTGGCGCCGACCACGCCGTCCCAGCCGGCCTTGACCGCATCCGAGTTGGCATTCACGGCGTCGAGGCTCGGGAAAACGGCTTTCGCGTAGCCCTCTGCCGGCGGCAGCTTGTCGAGCATTTCCTGCGGTACCGCGCCCTTCGCTACCAGATCGTTGAAGCGGATCGGATGGCAATATCCCTTGAGCCAGCCCAACTGACCTTCGTCGGAATAAAGATACTCCATCCACAGCTTGGCGGCGTTCGGCTGCGGCGCATAAGCGCTGATAGCCTGAACGTAAACACCGGCCAGAACGGCGTCCGACGGAACGACGACTTCGACGGGCGGGTTATCGTTCAGCGAGTCGCGCCACGAAAGCGCATTGTAGTCCCAGGCGATGATGATCGGGGTTGTGCCCTGGGCCAGCGTGCCGGCCTTTCCGACGACCGGGACGAAATTGCCAGCATCATTGAGCTTCTTGAAAAACTCAAGACCGGCCTTTGCGGCTGCCTCGCCCGGTTCGGCGCCATTGGCCATGCCGGCGGCGAGAACGGCTAGGATAGCCTGGTTGGACGCGCGCGGGTCACCGGCGAGAGCGACTTGTCCGGCGTATTCGGGCTTAAGAAGGTCGGCGAAGGACTTTGGCGGATTTGCCACGAGATCCTTGTTCACCATGAAGGACATCACGCCGTAATAGTCGCCGTACCAGTTTCCTGCAGCATCCTTGGCGTCGTCGGGGATCGAATCCCAGGTTTCGACCTTGTACGGCTGCAGCAGACCCTCAGCCTGAGCGGCTGGACCGAAGGACAGGCCGACGTCGATCACGTCGGGAGCCTGCGGGCCCTTGTTGTCCTTGTTGGCACGAACGGCCTCGATCTCGTCGGCCGAACCGGCGTCTGGGTTGAGTTCGTTGATCTTGATCTCAGGATATTTTTTCTTGAAGCCGGCGATGACTTCGCCGTAACCACACCAGGTATGCGGAAGCGCTATGGTGGTGAGTTGTCCCTCGGCCTTCGCCGCGGCAACCAGTTCGGCCGACTGAGCCGAAGCGATGACGGTCGTGACCATCAAAGATGCCGCTGTAAGCGAAAGCACCTTCCCTGCAAACTTGAACATTTTGTTCTCCTCATTGACGCGCCGCGGTGCAGCGCTTGCCATGCGTTATCTTTTCCCTGTGACAGTCCGATGAACGTCATTCGGCCTGCGCGCATGTGATGAAAAGCTAACTCTTTTTAACCGGTTGTAGCAATGTTCCCCTTGTCGTTTTCCGGCTAAATATCGGTATCCTTAATACTCCTTCCTGTTGGTGGTATCCGGCCGCATGAAGCGGCCGGGTGCGGTGACGTCTCAGAGCGTGCCGTCGATGGTGTTCTGCAGGATTTTCAGCGCGGCCGTCTTGGTGAGTTCGACAGGGTTGCCACCCGCCGTGGGATCCACGATTGCCATGTCAGCGATGAGCGACTTGCGCTCGTCATCCATATCCAGCCCCTTGATCAGCTCCGGCAGAGTATGCGGTACGTTAAGGTCATTCCTCAGCTTGAGGATAGCCTTTCCAAAACCGTCAAACCCGCCTTCAATTCCGACATACGCCGAAAGACGGATAATGCGCTCTTCGATGGCCCCGCGGTTAAAGGCCAGCACATAAGGCATGAACACGGCATTGGTCATGCCATGATGGGTGTCATAGAGCGCGCCGACCGGATGCGACAGCGAATGGATAGCGCCAAGCCCCTTCTGGAAGGCAGCCGCGCCCATCGCCGCGGCACTCATCATATGCGCCCGCGCGGTCAGGTCGTTTCCATCGGCAAAGGCTTTCGGCAGGTTCTCGAAGACGAGCCTGATGCCCTCGACAGCAATGCCGTCCGCCATGGGGTGGTAGCCCGGCGCACAATAGGCTTCCAGACAGTGCGCAAGCGCGTCCATGCCCGTTCCCGCGGTGATGAACGCCGGCATGCCGACTGTCAGTTCCGGATCGGCGATGACGATTGCCGGCAAAAGCTTGGGATGGAAGATGACCTTCTTGGTATGGGTCTCTTCGTTGGTCACGACGGCGGCACGACCGACCTCGGACCCTGTGCCGGCAGTCGTCGGCACCGCCACGATCGGCGCAATCGCATCCGAATTCGCCCGCGTCCACCAGTCGCCCACATCCTCGAAATCCCACACCGGCCGTGTCTGGCCGGCCTGGAAGGCGATCAGCTTGCCGAGATCGAGGCCCGAACCGCCGCCGAAGGCGATGACGCCATCATGACCGCCGGTCTTGAACACCTCGATGCCGGCGATGAGATTGGCTTCCACCGGGTTCGGCTTGACGTCGGAGAAGACGCCATAGGCGATGCCGGCATCGTCCAGCAGCTTGAGCGTATTGGCCACGGTCGGCAGCTTCGCGAGGCCGGGATCGGTGACGAAGAGCGGCTTCTTGATGCCGGCCGCTTCGAGCACCTCCGGCAACTCCTTGATGCGCCCCGCGCCGAAGCGGACGGTGGTGGGGTAGTTCCATTTGGAAACAAGCGTGGTCATGGGAGGGATATCCAAAAAATGCCGATAAGCCCCCTCACCCGGTTTGCTTCGCAAACCACCCTCTCCCCGCCGGGGAGAGGAGGGCGCCGGCGTTGCCGCCATGCTTCTTCTCCCCTCGGGGAGAAGGTGGCCCGAAGGGCCGGATGAGGGGGTTCGGTCCTCACCCTGATGCTTGCGTCAAATCACCTCGCGCAAATGATAGCTCTTCGGCCGCGTCAGGTTGTCGTAGCCGATCTGCGAAAGCGCAGCGCCCTTGCCGGTGTCCTTCACGCCGGTCCAGACCAGCGCCGGATCGAGATAGTCGCAGCGGTTCATGAACACCGTGCCGGTCTCGACGCGGTCGCCGATGGCCACGGCATGCTCGGTGTCGCGCGTCCAGATCGAGGCGGTCAGGCCATAGGGGCTGTCGTTCATCAGCGCGATGGCTTCCTCGTCGTTGCGCACCTTCATGATGCCAACGATCGGACCGAAACTCTCCTCGCGCATCACGCTCATCTGGTGATCGACATTGGTCAGCACCTCGGCCGACAGATAGGGCGAGCCCTCCTTGTCGTTCTCCGTCTTGGTGTTCATATGCGCCACAGCGCCCTTGCGCAGCGCCTCGGCTTTCTGCTCGCGGATGAAATCGGCGAAACGCGCCTGCGCCATCGGTCCCATCGTCGTCGCCGGATCGAGCGGATTGCCGAGTGCGTAGTTCTTCGTCTCGGCGACGAAGCCCTCGACGAACTGGTCATAGACCTTCTCATGCACATAGACGCGTTCGATGCCGCAGCAGCATTGGCCCGAATTGAAGAACGCGCCTTCCACGAGATTGGCCACCGCATGGTCGAGCTTGGCGTCGGCCAGCACATAGGCCGGATCCTTGCCGCCGAGTTCCAGGCCAAGCGTCATGAAGGTGCCGGCCGCGGCTTTTTCGATGGCGCGTCCGCCGGCCACCGAGCCGGTGAAATTGACATGGTCGATCTTGCCCGATCCGAGCAGCTTTTCGGTCTGGCCATGGTTCAGGACGATGTTCTGGAACACGCCTTTCGGCAATCCCGCCTTCTCGAAGGCCTGCGCGAACCGCTCGCCCACCAGCAGCGTCTGCGCTGCATGCTTGAGGATCACGGTCGACCCTGCGATCAACGCCGGCACGATGGTGTTGACCGCCGTCAGATACGGATAGTTCCACGGCGCGACGACCATCACGACGCCGAGCGGCTCTTTCTTCACATAACGCCGGAAGCCGTCCTTCGGGTTCGAAGCCATCACCGGCTTCAGCGCCTGCTCGGCAATCTCGACCATATAGGCGACGCGTTCCTTCACGCCGCCGAACTCGCCGCCATAGCGTACCGGCCGGCCCATCATATGCGCCAGTTCCGGCACGATCTCGTCGGTCATGCCCACCAGCGCCTCGAGCATCGCCAGCATATATTTGCAGCGCTCGTCGATCGACGTCCGCGCCCAGTCGACTTGCGCGGCCCTGGCGCGTTCGACGGCGGCATTCACCGCCTTGTCCTCGGCGACGGGGCGTTCGGCATAGATCGAGCCGTCGATGGGGGATTTCAGTTTGATGGTTTCCAAGAGTATCTCCTGTCACACGGCGTTGCCGCCGGTCGTCTTTTTACAGTCAAACGCTACGATTTTAATACCGCTCAAATCCCCGGTGGAGCTCCCAGTCCGTGATGCGGCGGTCGTACTCGAACTGTTCCCAGCGGGCGGTGTGAACGTAATGCTCGACGACATCGTCGCCGAACGCTTCCTTCAGCATCTTCGATTTCGCCAAGGTCTCGGTCGCGTCGCGCAAGGTCTTGGGGATTTCCGGCAGCCTCGAGGCCTGGTAGGCGTCGCCCACGAAAGGCTTCTGCAGCTCAAGCTTCTCGTCAATGCCGGCCAGACCGGCGGCGATCAGGGCTGCGAAGGCGAGATAGGGATTGAGGTCGGCGCCGCCGATGCGGCACTCCATGCGGATGCCCTTGGTCCCCTCCCCGCACAGGCGGAATCCCGCGGTGCGGTTGTCTTCGCTCCACATGATCTTGGTCGGCGCGAAGGTGCCGGCCTGGAACCGCTTGTAGGAATTGATGTAGGGCGCCAGAAACCAGGTGAATTCCTTGGCGTATTTGAGCTGGCCCGCCGCCCACTGCTGGCCGAGCGTCGACAGCGTGTAGTCGGAATCCTTGTCGTAGAACAAGGCCGTCTTGCCGTCGGCGCTCCACAGCGAGTTGTGGATGTGGCTGGAGTTGCCCGCCAGGCCGTAATTATACTTGGACATGAACGAGATCGCTTTACCCTCCTGGGCGGCGATCGCCCTGGCCCCGTCCTTGAGGATGACATGGCGGTCCGCCATCTCCAGCACTTCGGCATAGCGGACGTTGATCTCCTCCTGGCCCGGTCCCCACTCACCCTTGGAGTTCTCGATCGGAATGCCGGCGGCTTCCATCTCGTTGCGCAGGCGGCGCATCACGCCCTCTTCCTTGGTTGTGATGCCGATCAGATAGTCGCCGATATAGGGCGAGGCGGTGTCCAGGTTCTGCCAATGCTTGGCGCGGGCGCTGTCATAGGTTTCGCTGAACAAATAGAATTCGAGTTCCGAAGCGAAATAGGCGAGATAGCCGCGCTCCTGCAGGCGCTTGACCTGCTTGCGCAGGATGGCGCGCGGCGAATGCGGCAGGTCGTCATGCGTGTGGTGGTCGAGCAGGTCGCACAGCAGCAGCGCCGTCTTTTCCAGCCACGGCACTTTGCGGATGGTCGCAAGGTCCGGCTTCATGACGAAATCGCCATAGCCCTTCGACCAGCTCGCCGCCTTGTAGCCGGGCACCGGCTCCATATCGATATCGTTGGCCAGCAGATAATTGCAGCCATGCGTCTCGTCATAAGCGGATTCGACGAAGTATTTCGCCAGGAAGCGCTTGCCTATCAGCCGGCCCTGCATGTCGACCGCACAGGCGAGCACGGTGTCGATCTCGTCTTCCGCGACCGCTTTCTTGAGCTGTTCGAACGATAAATTTCCAGCCATTCATTCCCCCTAGACGACCTGTACGCCTGTCTTGAACCTGAAACGCGGCCGGGAGAATCCCGGCCGCGATAATGTGTCTGGTCAGCAATCAGTTCTGCGCGTAAACGCCGCCCGCCTTCTTCAGGATTTCGTTGTATTCCTTGAAGATACCCACGACCTTGGCGCGCAGTTCACTCTCAGCGGCAATTTCGTCCCAGAACTTCAGCGCAGCGTTCTCGACCTCAGCCCATTCCGCAGCGGGAATGGTGGTCAGCTTAAGCTTGTCGCCCGTCGCGCGGAGCTTGGCCTCGCCACCCCAATACCATTGATTGCGATAGGTATGTCCGGCGTCGACGCAGGCGAGCCAAAGCTGCTTGAGGTGCTCGGGCGTATCGGCCCACTTCTTTTCGTTGACGAACCAGGATCCGATCCAGGCGCCGGAAATGTTGTTGGTGGTGAAATGGTCCGTCACGTCGGCCCAGCCCACCGTATAATCCTCGGTGATGCCTGACCACGACATTCCGTCCAACTCGCCGGTCTGCACGGCAACCTGCACGTCTTCGTAAGGGATCGATACGGGCACCACGCCAAACTGCGACAGGAACCGGCCCGCGGTGGGGAAGGTGTAGAGCCGCAGGCCCTGCAGGTCGGCGAGGCTGTTCAGGGCCTTCTTTGTGTTGAAGTGGCACGGATCCTGGCCGGCGGCCGATAACCAGACGACCCCGCCCGCCTTGGCATAGGCATCGCGCCAGATATCCGCCAGTCCGTATTGCTGGAATAGCACCGGCACGTCGAGAATATGCTTGGTGGCGAATGGGAAATAGCCGCCGAAAACGGAAATATCGACAGGTGCAGCCATCGAATCGTCGTCGGAATGAACGGCGTCGATCGTACCTGCTTGCATGGAACGGAACAGCTCGCCTGTCGGGACCAATTGGTCGGCGTAGTAAAGTTCGATCTCCATCTCACCCTGGGCGGCTTTGTTGAACATGTCGACCGCGGGCTTGGTGACATGCGGGCCCAGCGCTGCACCGGCATAGGTCTGGAGCCGCCACTTGATCGGTGCCTGTGCGATAACCGCGGGTGCTGAAAGCGTGGTGGCTCCGGCCGCCCCGACGGTCATGAGACCGGCCTTTTTCAGGAAGTTGCGTCTGTTTTGCACCATTTTTTTAATTTCCCTCTGGTTGAAAACTCTGGATTTACTTCGCGTAATAGTGGTTCGGCAGCCAGGTTGCGATCTCCGGAAACAAACCGATCAGAACGAGTGTCAGCAGCATGATCCCGACGAACGGAATAACCGACCAGTAAATGTCCGGCAGCGTGACTTCCGGCGGAGTCATGGCGCGCATCAGGAACAGGTTGTAGCCAAATGGCGGGGTGAGGTATGCGATTTGGCAGGTAATGGTGTACATTACGCCATACCATACAAGGTCGAAACCGAGTGCTCCCGCCAGTGGAATGAACAGCGGCGCAACGATCACAAGCATTGCCGTGTCGTCCAGGAACATGCCAAGGCCCAGGAAGGTGAGTTGCATCAGCACCAGGACCTGCCAGGGCTCCAACCCCATTTCGCCCATAAACAGCGTTTCGATCGACCTGACCGCGCCAAGGCCATCGAACACAGCGCCGAAGCACAGCGCCGCCATGATGATCCAGAAGAACATGCAGGAGATGCCGAGCGTCTTTCGTGTCGTATCGTGCATCACCTTCCAGGTCAGGCCTCCCCGCCACCATGCCGCAAGGATGGAAGACACGGCACCCACGGCCGAGCTTTCCACCAGGCTGGTAACGCCGGTCAGGAAAAGACCGGTCATCGAAAGGAAGATCACCAGCGGGACCAAACCCGCCCTGCCCAGTGCGAGCTTCTGCCTGAACGAATACTGATCTCGCTCCGCCTTGGGCAGTGGCGGTCCGAGCTCGGGCTGCAGCCAGCACCGGATGACGATGTAGCCGATGAACAACGCCGCCATCAGAAGGCCCGGAAACACCCCCGCCATCCACAGATTGCCGACCGGCTGGCGCGCGATCATGCCATATAGAACCAGGACGACGCTCGGAGGGACAAGGATGCCCAGTGTCGAGCCGGCCTGGATCACCCCCGTCACCATCGCCTTGTCATAACCCCGGCTCAGCAAGGCCGGCAGCGCGATCGTGCAGCCCACCGCCATGCCGGCGACCGACAATCCGTTGATTGCGGAAATGATCACCATCATCAGGATGGTGCCTATTGCCAGCCCGCCATGGAGCGACCCGAACCAGATGTGAAACATCTTGTAGAGGTCGTCGGCGATCTTCGATTCCGCCAGCATGTAGCCCATGAAGACAAACAGCGGCAGGGTCAGCAGCGGATACCACTTCATCACCTTGATGATTGCGGTGAATGGCAGCTCGATGCCGCCGACACCCCAGAGCAGCACGGCTGCGGCGGCTCCGACGAAACCGATCACGGCGAAGATCCGCTGCCCCGTCAGCAGCAGAAGCATCATCGAGGAAAACATCAGGGTCGCAATAATGCCGTAGCTCATGAAAGTTTCTCGCCCCGGAGCGCGGCCCAGTCTTTTATGAACAGCGAGATCGCCTGCAGCAAAGTCAGGAAAATCCCCAGGTTCATGACCACTTTGATAGGCCACATGATGGGAGCCCAGGACGAAAAGCTCTTTTCTCCATATTGGAAGGCATAAATCAGCGACGACACGCCGCCGATCTGCAACATCACCAGGAAGCCGATTAAAACGAACGAGGTCAAAAGGTCCATTTTGACCTTCCCACGCATCGTGAAGCCGCTGTAGAGCAGGTCCATGCGTACGTGTTCGCCTTCTTTGAGCGCGAAGGCGCCGCCCAAAGTGAAATAGGCGACCATGAAGAACTGCGCCATCTCGACGGTCCAGTTCGCCGGAAGGAAAAACACCTTCATAACAGATGCGTAAGACAGGATCGCGATCATCGCGAAGATGAGATACATGGCAAAGATACCCATGTACCAACTGCACGCATCGATAATTCTTACATAGGTCTTCAGCACCTTGGGCATGGATGGTTTCCAAAGATCGTGAGGAGCTTGAGCGCGGGCAGTCCGCGGGCGGATTGAATGTAGGCCGAGTCGCTCGGCCTTCGCGGTGCGACCAGAGTCGTCATCGCACCGCACCTCCCATGTCTTCGAGCGCCCGTTTTCCCACAAGCTTTTCACCGGATAGAATTGCAGCCAGCTTCTGCGCCCATCCCCGTTGCGCCTCTTCGCATCGGATTTCGTCGTTGCGGATTTCGATCATCGCGCAGGCCAGCCCGCGCGAACGCCCGTGCTTTTCCAGCGTAAAATAAACGCGGTCTGCCGGCGAATAAGGTTCGTTGACGCCGACGACGATGCCCGGCAGCGTCTTCAGATGGTCGATCATCGGGCCCGCCAGCCTGATGTCGCTGTCGTGGATGATACCGATATGCCAGGGCCTGTCGACCCCGCGATAGACCGGGTTGAACGAATGGATTGAGACGAGCATCGTTTCCCGGCCCTGGTCGAGCCTTTTGCCCACCACGCGGTCGACGGCATCGTGAAACGGTGTCCAGGACATGGCAATGCGCTCGTCGCGCTGCGCCAGAGAAAGACCGGCATTGCCTGGAATGACGGTCGTCTCGCTGACCTCGGCGATGAGGTCCGGCGCATCCAGCGGCCTGTTGCAATCTATCGCCAGGCGTGACACCCGCGATTCCACCAGAACCGCGTCGAGCGCCTCGCTCAGATAGCGGGAGACGGGCTGGGCGCCGGGGTCCCATGCGATGTGGCGCTGGAGATCGTCCTGGCTCAGCCCGAGGCTGCCAAGGGCCGCCGGCAGAAAATTCGATGCATGATCGCAAATCAGCACGTAAGGGCTCGCGCCCTCCGGGTTCACGATCTCCGCCGCCGTTCCCAAATCGCTGACGAAATCGTCGCCCGGCATACGATTGACACCCCTCGCGCTTCGTATCTTATGATACGTATTCTGCTCGATTGCGCATTTGTGGATTATTTCATACATATTCCGAGGCTTTGTCAAACATGATTTCGCCCGATTCCGGCAACGGGTCGAACATCGGAGCAAAAACAGCGGCATGAACTCAAGCGTTGCCGAAATCGTTGCGGAACGACTGGATACGATGCCTGCGGGAGAGCGGCGCGCGGCCCAGACTCTGGTGGCCAATTATCCGCTGATCGGCTTGAAGACGGTTGCCGAATTCTCCCAAAGCGCCGGCATCAGTTCGCCCACGATTCTGCGCTTCGTCGCGCGGCTGGGGTTTCAGAACTACGCCGAATTCCAGTCCGCCCTTCAGGACGAGCTCGCAGCCCAGCTCCAGTCGCCGCTGTCGCGCACGGCCACTCCCGCCCAGGCCAGCGCCTCGCCGCCCTTGGCGGATGCGGTGATTGAAAACATACGCGAAACCTTCCGCCATGTGTCCGAACGCCAGATAAGCGATATCGTCGAAGCGCTCGCAGCGCCTCGCGCCGAGATCTATCTCGTCGGCGGCCGCTTCACCGATCCCGTCGCCCGTTACATGTCCGCTCACATGTCCATTCTGCGCCCGGGCGTCGTCCATCTCGAAGGCCAGGAAAGCCTGTGGCATGACCGGCTTGCCGATATCGGCAAGCGCGATGTGCTCATCGTCCTCGACATCAGACGCTATCAGGACAGTCTCCTGCGGTTTTCGGAAAAGGCGCACAAGCGCGGCGCGACCGTCGTCCTGTTCACCGATCAGTGGCTCTCGCCCATCGCCCGCTTCGCTCGTCACGTCATCGCCGGGCGCACCGCGGTTCCGTCCGCGTGGGATTCTTCGGCCACTTTGATGGTCGTTGCCGAAACCGTGATCGGGTCGCTGACACGCAAGCTCGGTCCGGAGGGTGCCCGCCGGATCAAGGAAGTCGAGGAATTACGGTAGTTTGCGACAAGTGGCGCGCCGTGGAACCTGTGAGGGTTACAGGAAATTAATGTGCAAGCGCGAAGGGGAATTGCCATAAAGTGGTCCTATCCTTTCGGAAGACTATCTGACGAGTAGCGCCGCCCGGCCTTTTGACTTCGGGATGGTGCATCAGCCGCCGCCAACTCGGAGTATCGATGAAAGCCTGGAAGCAACTTCTTTGGGCCATAGTGATTGTTGCAGCCGCAGCTGCGCTGTGGACGAGTTTCGCTCCCAATGGCAGGGAATGGATAGCCTGGCTCGGACTCGGCGGGCCGGCCTCCGCCAATGTTGAACCTTCGGGACAAGGCCGGCAGGGCGGTCGTGGCGGCGCACCGCAAACCCGCGTCGTCACCGCCGATGTCGCACAGTCGACCATCAATGACCGTCTTCAGGCCGTGGGCAGCGGCCGCGCCAACAAGTCGGTGGCCGTCACGCCATACACATCGGGACAGCTCAGGGAAATCGTCATCGCCCCCGGCCAGAGGGTCGAGGCGGGTGCTGTGATCGCCATGCTCGATTCGGACGTCGAGGAAATCGCCCTCGAACGCGCCAATGCCGCCCGCGACGATGCCCAGGCAAAGCTCGACCGCGTGAAAGCGCTGCGGGCCAGCAACACCTCGACGGCGGTCCAGGTCAGCGATGCCGAACTGGTTGTGCGCGACGCCGCCCTCGCGGCGCGCGACGCCCAGGTGGCGCTCGACAGGCGCAGGATCGTCTCGCCCATCTCCGGAATCGTCGGCATCCTGCCGGTCGAGGCCGGCAACTACGTTGCCGCGCAGACCACCGTCGCCACGATCGACGACCGCTCGCGCATCACCGTCGATTTCTGGGTACCCGAGCGCTTCGCCACCATGATCGCGGTGGGCAATCCCCTGTCCGCCTCGCCGATTTCCACGCCCGGCCAGGTCATCGAAGGCACCGTCAGCGCAGTGGACAACCGTATCGACGAGGCGAGCCGCACGCTGCGCGTACAGGCCTCGATCCCCAATGACGACGACACGCTGCGCGCCGGCATGTCGTTCCAGGTCTCGATGAAGTTTCCCGGCAACAACTATCCCTCCGTCGATCCGCTGGCCATTCAGTGGAGCCTCGACGGCGCCTATGTCTGGGCCGTGCGCGATGGCAAGGCCGTGCGCATGCCTGTCAAGATCGTCCAGCGCAACACCGAGAGCGTGCTTGTCGAAGCGGCTCTCGTCGCAGGCGACAAGGTCGTGACCGAAGGCGTTTATGCCGTGCGCGAAGGTGCCGCGGTGATGATGGCCGGCGAACCTGCCCCGCCCGCCGTCCCGAGCGGCTCGGTGAGGCCGGCCGGATGAGTTCATCAGCCGACGAGAAGCCCGAAAACGGTCTGACCGCCCTCTTCGTTCGCCGGCCTGTTCTGGCCTTCGTCATCAACGTTTTGATCGCAGTCGCCGGCCTCGCAGCCTTCTATGGCATCGAGATCCGCGAACTGCCCGATGTCGACCGTCCCGTCATCACCGTTACCTCCGATTATGACGGTGCCGCCGCCGAGACCATCGACCGCGAACTGACATCGGAATTGGAAGGCGCCGTTGCCCGCGTGCCGGGCGTGAAGTCGATTTCATCGAGCTCGTCCTATGGCCGCAGCCGCGTCACCATCGAGTTCAATGACGGCGTCGATCTCGACGTCGCCGCGTCCGACACACGCGATGCGGTCAGCCGCGTCACCAACAGCCTGCCCGACGACGCCGACGCTCCGCGCATCGTCAAGGCCGACGCCAATGCCGATGCCGTCATGCGCATCGCCGTGACCTCCGACACCATGCCGGTGGAGGACATGACCATCTTCGTCGAGGACCAGATCCTCGACCGCCTGGCAGCGGTCGAAGGCGTCGCCGACGTCCAGACCTATGGCGACCGCGAAAAACTCTTCCGCATCGACGTCAACCAGGCGAAGCTCGCCAGCCTCGGCCTGACGGTCGCCGATATACGTACCGCGCTTGGCACCATGGCGCTCGACACGCCGGCGGGCGCGCTGAAGACGTCCGACCAGAACCTGATCGTCCGCACCGTAGCTCCCGTCAACACCCCCGAAGCCTTCGAAAGCCTCATCATCGGCGGCAAGACGCGCCTGGCCGATGTCGCAAGCGTCACGCTCGGCGGCGACCCCGCGGCCTCCACCCTGCGTTCCGACGGCAAGACCGGCATCGGCATCGGCATCATCCGCCAGGCCCAGTCCAACACCCTCGACATCTCCGAAGGAGTGAAACAAGCCGTCGCCGAAATCCAAGGCACCTTGCCCGAAGGCATGGCGATCAAGGTGACCAGCGACGACGCCGTCTTCGTCGAAGGCGCCATCCACGAGGTCGAGATCGCGCTGATCCTGTCCGTCACCATCGTGCTGCTGGTCATCTACCTGTTCCTGCGCGACTGGCGCGCCACGCTGATCCCCGGTCTCGCCATGCCGGTGGCGCTGATCGGAACGTTGGCGGCGATCTATCTCGTCGGCTTTTCGATCAACATCCTGACGCTTCTGGCGCTGGTGCTCGCCACAGGCCTGGTGGTCGACGACGCCATCGTCGTGCTCGAAAACATCGTCCGCCGCCGCAATGAGGGCATGGGGCCCCGCGCCGCCGCCGTGCTCGGCGCGCAGGAGGTGTTTTTCGCCGTCATCGCGACGACAGCCACGCTCGCGGCCGTCTTCGTCCCGCTCTCTTTCCTGCCCGGCCAGACCGGCGGGCTGTTCCGGGAATTCGGCTTCGTTCTCGCCATCGCCGTGCTGTTGTCCTCCATAGTCGCTTTGTCGCTCTGCCCGATGCTCGCCTCGCGCATGCTGGGCGCTCATTCCATCAAGCATGAAAGCAGCGGCCGCGGCGTCGGCGGCGTCGGCGGCGTCCTCGCCGGCTTTTATCGCCGCTGCCTCAGCGCCTGCCTCAGCGCGCCCTGGCTCGTGGTGCTGATTTCGCTGCTGCTTGCCGCAAGCGCCTATGCGGCCTTCGGCCTGATCCGCCAGGAGGTGACGCCCACCGAAGACCGCTCCTTGGTCCTGATGCGGATCACCGCGCCGCAAGGCGTCAGCCTCGACTACACCACGGCCCAGATGCGCCGCATCGAGGATTTGATCGAGCCGCTGCGCCAGTCCGGCGAGATTTCCAGCACCTTCGTCAATGGCGGCATGGGCGGCAACGTCAACAGCGGCTTCATGGTGCTGTCGCTCGCCCCGTGGTCGGAGCGCACCCGCACCCAGCAGGAGATATCTGCCGAGATCCAGCAGCTCGCGACGCGCGTTCCCGGCGTCCAGGCCTTCGTCATGCAGCCCAACAGCCTGGGCATCCGCGGCGCCGGCAACGGTCTGCAATTCGCCATTCTGGGCAACAACTACGCCGATCTCAACGCCGCCGCCGTCCGCATGGTCTCGACCATGGAGCAGGACCCGCGCTTCCAGCGCGCCCGCCTGTCCAACGATTCGACCCAGCCGCAGTTGATGATACAGATCGACCGCGAGCGCGCCTCCGATCTCGGCATCAACATTGACGGTCTCGCGGTGACCATCCAGGCCATGCTCGACGGCCGCCAGATCGGCTCGGTCTTCATCGACGACCGCAGCTACGACGTGAAGCTGGTTTCCACCAGCAATCCGATCAACGATCCGACCGATCTCGAAAACACCTTCCTCAAGACGCAGGACGGCCGCTACGTCCCGGTCTCGACCATCGCCACGCTGACCGAAGTGGCGGTGCCGCCGACCCTGTCGCGCGAACAGCAGCAGCGCTCGGTGTCGATCACCTCAAACCTGCGCAGCGATTTCGCGCTCGGCACCGCTTGGTCTGAAGTGCAGCGCATCGCAGCCGACCAGCTGCCCGCCGGCATGCGCATCGTCCCGCTGGCGGAAGCCGCGACGCTGGGCGAAACCGGCAGCGGCATGCTGATGATCTTCGGCTTCGCCGTCGTCATCATCCTTCTGGTGCTGGCCGCGCAGTTCGAGAGCTTCGTCAGCGCCATCATCATCATGGCGACCGTGCCGCTGGGGCTCGCCTGTGCCGTGTTCGCCATGCTTTTGACCGGCACCTCGCTCAACGCCTACAGCCAGATCGGCCTTGTGCTGCTCGTCGGCATTATGGCCAAGAACGGCATCCTGATCGTCGAATTCGCCAACCAGCTCCGCGACAAGGGGCTGGGCGTGCGCGAGGCCATCGAGCAGGCCGCCAACATCCGCCTGCGTCCGGTGATGATGACGATGATCTGCACGATTCTCGGCGGCGTTCCGCTGGTGCTGGCAGCCGGCGCGGGTGCCGAAGCCCGCATCGCGCTCGGCTGGGTCATCGTCGGCGGCCTGGGCCTGGCAACGGCCTCGACGCTGTTCCTGACGCCGGTGGCCTATCTGCTGCTGGGCCGCTTCGTCACGCCGAAGGTGGAGGAGGAAAGCCGCCTCAAGCGCGAACTCGAGGAAGCCGCCTACACCAATGTCGAACCTGCCGAATAAGCGGCGTTCCGCAAGTCGAAGACCATTTTTCCGCACCGGACCGATACGGCGATGACAGGCCGAACGCGAATCTGTATGTCGGAACGACAACGCCATTTGGATCGGAACGGATGAGTCCCAGGACCGTCACCATCGAGGAAATGCATGCCTACCTCGGCAAGGAGGTTGGCGTCTCGCCCTGGCGCGTGGTGACGCAGCAGATGATCGATTTGTTCGCCGATGCCACCGACGACCATCAGTTCATCCACTGCGACCCCGAGCGCGCCGCGCGGGAAGCGCCCTTCGGCGGCACCATCGCACATGGCTTCCTGACACTGTCGCTGCTGTCGGCCATGACGTTCGAGACGCTGCCCCGGCTGGAAGGCTCCGACATGGGCATCAACCAGGGTTTCGAGCAGTTGAAATTCGCCGCCCCCGTGAAAACGGGCTCGCGCATTCGCGCCCGCTTCGTGCTGTCCGAATTCAAGGTGCGCCCGTCCGGTTGGGTGCAGGTCACGCATGACGTCACCATCGAGATCGAGGGCTCGAAAAAGCCCGCTCTCACAGCGCGCTGGCAGACGCTCGGCTTCGTCGATCCAGAAAAAGCAGCCCAGCTTTCCTGACACCCGCCCCGGGCTGAACCATCACCCGACCCTGGCCACAGCCACCCGACCCCATCAGGCCGGCTGCACCTCGACCGTGACATGCGACAGGTCATGGATGGCCGCGAGCTTTTCCTTGTAGCGTGCCAGTGGCAACGGGTTTGCCGAGCGGATCGAAACGATTGCCGCATTGTGGCCCGGCCCGACCTTCCAGACATGCAGATCGGTGATGCGATCCTCGCCGGTCTCGATGACCTTTCGGATGTCGGACGGCAGGTCTTCCTCTTCCGGAATGTAGTCGACCAGCACCCGCGCGGTGTCACGGATCAGCCCCCATGACCAGCGCGCAATGACTAGCGCGCCGACAATGCCCATGGCCGGGTCCATCCACTGCCAGCCATAAAGGCTGCCTGCGAGAAGCGCGACGATAGCCAGCACCGAGGTGAAGGCGTCGGCGACGACATGCAGATAGGCAGCCCGCAGATTGTTGTCCCGATGCCCCTTGGATGCATGGCTTTGATGCGGATGCCCCTGATGCGGATGATCGTGATGGGGATGACCGTGACCATGGCCGTGCTCATGATCATGATCGTGACCGTGGCCATGATGGCCTCCGTGCCCGCCATGATGGTGATGATGATCGTCACGCAGCAGCCAGGCCGACAAAAGGTTAACGCCGAGCCCGAGCACGGCAACCGCAATCGCTTCGTTGAAGCTGATCGAGACCGGCTCGTAGAAGCGCATCAGGCTTTCCCAGCCGATCATAAGGGCGATCAGCGCCAGAACGATGGCGCTGGCAAAGGCTGCGAGATCGCCGATCTTGCCTGTACCGAAGGTGAAGCGCGGATTGAGCGCTTGCCGCCGCGCAAAGGCATAGGCAAGCGCGGTGATCAGCATCGCCGCCGCATGGGTGGACATGTGCCAGCCATCGGCGATCAGCGCCATCGAACCGTAGATCGACCCGGCGACGATCTCGGCGACCATCATGGTCGCGGTCAGCGCGATGACCAGCCAGGTGCGGCGGGCGTTGCGGTCGTGGTCCTCGCCGAGAAAGACATGGCTATGGGTTGCCGAAGCCGTGTTGGCGCTCATTTCAGATAGGTCCTTATGACGTCGACGAGTTCGGCGCCGCCTCGCGCGCGGTCGCCCGCATCGGTCGGTTCCAGCACGTGGTGCGCGATATGATCCTCGATCAGTTCCGCCGTCAGCCCGCCGACGGCGCCGCGCACGGAGGCAACCAGTTGCAGGACATCGGCACAGCCGAGTTCGGCCTCCAGAGCCCGCTCGACGGCCTCGACCTGCCCCTTGATGCGGCGAACCCGCGCCAGAAGCCGGGACTTTTCCTTGATCGTATGCGACATCGAGCACCTCAAATATACTATAGGGGGGTATACTATTTTCGTCGTCTCATACAGGCAAGAAGCACCTCCACATCCACGGCTGACCACCCGGCCGTCCTCCCTCACGCATATCCGGCTCCTGACCGGTTCCCGCGATGACATGAGAGGATTATGCGCCAGGCTCCGGAGAGGTGAGCAAAATGGCTGGACACGTTTTTGTGCGCGGTATGAGGTCAAGGGGTTAGGCGGATCGCGCGGAATGTTCATCCACGCTGGCTTTGTTCTGGTCCGCCGGCGCCTCCGTCCGCGTCACGGAATGGATTCCCGGGTCGCACTCGGCTTCGCCTCGTTTGCCCGAGAATGACGAAGGTGGAGGCGTCTCCGCCAACCTCTAACGTTTGAGATTGACGTCTGCCACCCGCGCCTTCGTCATTCTCGGGTGGAGCCGGAGCGGAGCGACGGCGGAAACCCGGGAATCCATTCCGTGACTTGAGAGCTGCAACTACGGCAGCAGAACTCAGCGAAGGTACAACTACGTCAACAGAACTGAGCGCGGAATCTCCCTCAACATCGGGAGATCGACCCTGCCGCGCAATCCCATCCCTTGCCGGATTTCCGTACAGCGTATAGATAATCCTCATGACGCAGGCCGCACGGCAGAGCGCGCCCTCAAGCGCCAGAAGCAAACGCGAGAGACAGAAGGCCGAGACGCGGGCCGAGCTGATCGACGCGGCGCGCAAGCTGGTGCAGGAAAGCGGCTATGAGGGGCTGACGATCCGCAACCTCGCCAAGCGGGCGGGCTATGCGCCGATGTCGGTTTATTCCTATTTCGCCGACAAGCACGACATCCTGATGGCGCTCGCCGAGGACACGTTCGAGACCCTGGCGCGAAAGCTGCGCAAGAACCAGCCCGAAGATCCGGTCGAAGCACTGCGTGCGACCTTGCGCGACTACGCCACCTTCGGTCTCGAAAACCCGAACGAATACCGCACGATCTTCATGACGGAAAAGCTTCATCCCGACTGCGACGAGCCGGAGATGATCGACCGGCTGGAGAAGAACAACCCCGCGCTCATCATTCTCAACGAGCGCGTCGCCGCCTGCATCGCCGCGGGCAGGTTCAAGGGTGACGTACAGGCGATAGCGACTGTCCTCTGGACCGTTGGGCATGGCGCCATCTCGCTGCTGATCAATTTCCCGCACTACCCGTTCGGCAATCCGCAGGACTACATCATGCGCATCGGCGAAATCGCCCTTGCCGGCATCGCCACGATGGATGTTTTGCCTCTGGAAGACGCAAGCAGCCCGAAGGGCTGAACCGGTCCGCACCGCCAAACCTCCATACCCCTTCATCGCTCGACATAGCGACGGCTCAGGCCGGCGTTGCAATTTTTTCGTACATGTACGAGTTATCTCTTGCGGCGCACCATTCTCCGTCGTATATGTACGCCGTAACGTACAAGTACGGAAAAAATTCAGCGGAGACTTTCCATGAGAAAGACAGCATTGGCTCTTGCCCTTGTTCTTGGTGCCACCGGCTCGGCAGCGGCGGCCGAAACCGCCCCAAAGCCCGTCGCGCCCGCCCCGGTGACCTGCATCGACAACGGCAAGAAACTGGATTGCGCACCGACGGGATCGATCAGCCAGGACAACACGATCAAGACGGAGAAGCCGCGCCTGGGCATGGACACCAACCCCTGGATCATGACCGGCTTCTGAGCCTGTCCTTTATCCCAGACCGAACTCCCGCATCCCGACCGCGCAAGCTGTCCTCCCAGGATGCAAAAAAGGGCGCGCCCCACGGCGTGCCCTTTTTCATGCTGAAGGATGCGCGAACTCAGTCCTTCTTCGGCTTCGGTGCGCCGGGAATGGACGTGAAGGTCACCGAGACCGGATCGCTGGCGGGAAAGCTGTCTTCAAGCCCCTCTTCCAGCTCTTCCTCGAGATCGTCCTTGTCCACCGGTCGCGCGTCGGTCTTGTTGGAGTCGGTTTCTTTTGGTCCGGGCATCGGTTGCGCTCCTGTTGGTCCACCCTGATCTTGGCAGGATGCGCCACGGTTTCAAGCACTGCTTAGGCCGATGCGTCGGCGATAGCCTCCGCCAGGAAAGCATGGGCATAATCGGCGAACGACCGCCAGCACTCGATGCGGAAGGAATCTGCGCTAGGGCGGTACAGCACCATCTCGATCTTGCCCAAGACGGTGCGCGAGCAGGCGCCGACCGGAAACGCTTGAAGCGAAAGGTCCTGCGGGCAGCCGGCATTGACGGCGTTGGCCGCACCCTGCCCGGAGACCAGCAGGCCGACATTGCGGTGGGAGATATCGACCGCCGAATGCAATGCCTGCACGGCACGGCATGCAGCGACCAGGTCGCCGCCTGCCTCGTCGACGACCAGCCACTCGTCCGGGCCGAGCCAGAGGGCGAAACGCCCCTTGCCATCGGATGCGGACGTCTTGGGAGACCGCGGCAGGTCCATGCCGAGCGCTGCGGACAAGTCAGCGACGGAGCCTGCCGGCGCGCGCAGCGACAGCCGGCTTGCCGGCGGCAGGACCGTCAGCGACAGCCCGCCCGGGACGGCGATGCGGCCATCGAGCGGACCTGTGCGGCGCAGTGCTTTGTCCTGCCCCTTGTGGGAAGGATCCGCCGGCACGTTCTGCTTTGCAGAACTCGTGCGCCGGGGCGAGGTGTTCGAAACGTCGATTTGTGTCGGCATGATCTAGACCTGACCTCTCCACGATTTCTTTGCCGAAAGGAACGGAGCAACCATCGCATCGATGCCGGAAAATACCCCCTCACCGGCTCGCTGCGCTCGCCACCTCTCCCCCATTGCATGGGGGCGAGGAACCCAAGCTGGTTTCAGGCCGCTGCGTAAGAGGCCGCGGTTCCTCTCCCCCGGGCAGGGGGAGAGGTGGTTTGCAAAGCAAACCGGTAACGGGGTGGTTTCGACCATCAGCCCAAGGCCGACGACACGCATCGTCATCTCACCCATGCAGGCGCTCTCCCGTCTCGTCGAAGAACACGGCGCTGACGATTTCCACCGCGATGCTGCCGTCCGGCATCGGTACATGCAGCGTCTCGCCAAGACGGCCATGGCCGCCGGCAACCACGGCCATGGCGATGGACCGGCCGCAATTTTCCGACCAGTAGGACGAGGTGACGTGGCCGATCATCTTCATCGGGATCGGCTGGTTGGGATCCTGCACGATCTGTGCGCCCTCCTCCAGCACCACCTTGGGGTCGACCGTCTTCAGCCCGACCAGTTGCTTGCGGCCCGGAGCCAGGAGGTCGGGGCGCTTGAGGCCGCGAATGCCGACGAAATCGGTCTTCTTCTTGCCCACCGCCCAGTCCAGGCCGGCATCGTTGGGCGTGACTGTGCCGTCGGTATCCTGCCCGACGATGATGTAGCCCTTTTCGGCGCGCAGCACATGCATCGCCTCGGTGCCATAGGCGCAGGCGCCGTGTTTTTCGCCCTCCGCCCAGATCGCCTCCCAGACGGCCTGGCCGTAATCGGCCGGTACGTTGACCTCGAAACCGCGCTCGCCGGTAAACGACATGCGGAACAGCCGGGTCGGCACCCCGCAGATGCTGCCCTCGCGCACCGACATATGCGGCATGGCCGCGTCCGACAGGTCGATGCCCTCGACCAGCGGCGCAAGAATGTCGCGGCTCTTCGGGCCCTGCACGGCGATCACCGCCCATTGCTCGGAGATCGAAGTGAGCCAGACATTGAGATGCGGGAACTCGGTCTGGAGATAATCCTCCATGTGGTTCATCACCCGCGCCGCACCGCCCGTGGTGGTGGTGACATGGAACCGGTCGTCCGAAAGACGTCCGACCACGCCATCGTCATAGATGAACCCGTCCTCGCGCAGCATGATGCCGTAGCGGCAGCGGCCGGGCTCGAGCTTCTGCCAGGGATTGGTGTAGATGAGTTCCATGAAGGCGGCGGCATCCGGGCCGACCACTTCGATCTTGCCCAGCGTCGACGCATCGAACAGGCCGGCGGAGCGGCGCACGGTAACGCATTCGCGGTTGACCGCGGCATGCATGTCCTCGCCCGGACGCGGGAAATACCAGGCGCGCTTCCACTGGCCGACATCCTCGAACACCGCGCCATGGGCTTCCGCCCAGCCGTGCGTGGCAGTGCGTCGCGTCGGGTCGAACAGCTCGTGCCGGGCATGGTTGACGATCGCGCCGAAGGTGACCGGCGTATAGGGCGCCCGGAAAGTGGTGAGACCGACTTCCGGGATCTCCTTGCCCAGGGTCTCGGCGGCGATCGCCAGGCCGTGCATATTGGACGTCTTGCCCTGGTCGGTGGCCATGCCATTGGTGGTGAAGCGCTTGACATGCTCGATGGAGCGCATGCCCTCGCGCACGGCCTGGCGGATGTCCTTGGCGGTGACGTCGTTCTGGAAGTCGACAAAGGCCTTGACGGTGGTGTCCGCGCCCGCGCCTGGAGCCGAGCCCAGCATGCCGCCGGCCCAGTCTTCCGAGGCGTCGACTTTGGGGGCATTGCCCCCACCTCCTGCCGACGTTTCCCCAAGCGTGGCTTTCGCCGCCGCCTCGCCCGCCGCGAACGCCTCATTCAGCGTCTCGGCCAGCCCATCCGTGCCGTTGCAGGCACCGACGGAACGGCAATCCTGCGCATAAAGGCCGGGCAGGAAGCGCTGGGACCCGGCATCGAAGGCGACCTTGCCGCGCGATTGCGAAAACAGATGCACGGATGGCGTCCATCCCGCCGAGACCAGCAGCGCATCGATGGGGATGGTGCGTTTGCCGCCGCCGCCCGTGGGCTGGACGATCATCGAGGAGACGCGCTGCCGCCCGCCGACGCCGACAACCGCGCGGCCGGGATTGACCTCGATGCCGAGCGAACGCGCCTGCTCGACCAGCGGGCCGGACGGATCGTCGCGCAGGTCGACGATGGCAGCGATGTCGACGCCGGCCTTCTTCAGGTCGATGGCCGCTGCATAGGCGGAATCGTTGGCGGTGTAGACGCCTATGGTGCGCCCGACGGCCACGCCATATTCGTTGAGGAAAGCGCGCGCGGCCGAGGCCAGCATCACGCCGGGGCGGTCGTTGTCGGCAAACACCATGTGCCGCTCGATAGCGCCGGTAGCGAGCACGACCCGGGCGGCGCGCACCTGCCACAGCCGCTCGCGCGGCGCCTTGCCGGGGCTGGCGAGATGGTCGGTGACGCGTTCGGTCAACCCGACGAAATTCTGCGCATAATAGCCGAAGGCCGTGGTGCGGGTGAGCAGCCGGACATTGTCCATGGCAGCAAGCTTTTCGACCGCCTGCCGTGCCCAGCTATAGCCGTCCAGCCCTTCGATGCGCGCGCCGCTTTCATAGCGCAGCGCGCCGCCGAATTCGGGCTGCTCGTCGCACAGGATGACGCGGACGCCGGTTTCGGCCGCCGCCAGCGCCGCCGCGAGGCCCGCCGCGCCGCCACCCACCACAAGCACGTCGCAATGGGCGAAACGCGCTGCGTAATGGTCGGGATCCGCCTCTTCGGGGGCCACGCCGAGACCGGCCGCCGCACGGATATTGGGCTCGTAGAGCCGCTTCCAGGCGGCCTTCGGCCACATGAAGGTCTTGTAGTAGAAGCCTGCCGACAGGAAGGGCGACAAAAGGTTGTTGACGGCGCCGACATCGAAGCCGAGCGACGGCCAGCGGTTCTGCGACTGCGCGGCCAGCCCGTCATAAAGCTCCTGCACGGTGGCGCGAACGTTCGGGGTCCTGCGTGTGGCGTCGCGCGAAATCTCCACCAGCGCGTTGGGTTCTTCCGCACCGGCGGACAGGAAACCGCGCGGGCGGTGATATTTGAACGAACGGCCGACCAGATGCACGCCATTGGCCAGAAGAGCCGAGGCCAGCGTGTCGCCTTCCAGCCCGGTATAAGCCTTGCCGTCGAAGGTGAAGCGCGCGATTTTCGCCGGCGTCAGGCGTCCCGCGCCGGGGATGCGGAAGGGCTGTGTCACTGCTTTGCTCCGCCTTCCCTGTCGTTGAGTTCAGCCGGCGGCACGTTGGCGTAGGCTGCCGGGCCGGCATCTGCGGCGAATTTCGAGACATCCGGCTTTGGTTCGCCGGCCTTGTAGGTCGCCAAAAACCGGTCGCTGACGGTGTCGCGCGCGGCGTTGAAGAACCGCGCGCAGCCATGCAGGTGCCGCCAGCGCTCGAAGACGATGCCCTTGGGATTGGAGCGGATGAAGAAGAACTGCTCGAACGCCTCGTCGCTGATTTCGGCCATATCAGACGACCGCACGACATGCGCTTCGCCGGCATGACGGAATTCGAGCTCCGGGCGCTCTTCCTCGCAATAGGGGCAGCGGATCAAAAGCATTGAAACAGACTTTCCGCAAAGAATGGCACGAAGATACCCCCACCCCTTACCCCTCCCCACAAGGGGGAGGGGAATTCTGCAACGTTGACGCTCCCCTCCCCCTTGTGGGGAGGGGTAAGGGGTGGGGGTGTGGGATCGCACATCGTCAAGAGCACCCTCAATGCGCCACGGCAGCGGCGGCGGCTTCGTCGATCAGCCGGCCGGTCCGGAAGCGTTCCAGCGTGAACGGCGCGTTGATCGGGTGCGGCTCGTCGCGGGCAATGGTGTGGGCAAAGACATTGCCCGAGCCCGGCGTCGCCTTGAAGCCGCCCGTGCCCCAGCCACAATTGACGTAGAGCCCCGGCACCGGCGTCTTGGCCAGAATCGGCGAGCGGTCGGGCGTCACGTCGACGATGCCGCCCCATGACCGTAGCATCTTCATCCGCGTGAACATCGGGAACATCTCGCAGATGGCGTCGAGCGTGTGGTTGATGATGTGCAAGCCCCCGGTCTGCGAATAAGACGTGTACTGGTCGGTGCCCGCGCCGATCACCAGTTCGCCCTTGTCGGACTGGGAGATATAGGCGTGCACGGTGTTGGACATCACGACGCAAGGGAACACCGGCTTGACCGGCTCCGACACCAGCGCCTGCAGCGGATAGGATTCGAGCGGCATGCGCACGCCGGCCATGTTCATGATGACCGAGCTGTGGCCTGCGGCGACGACGCCGACCTTCTTTGCGCCGATGAAGCCGCGCGAGGTCTCGACACCGCTGACCCGGCCATTGATGTCGCGGCGGACGCCGGTGACCTCGCAATTCTGGATGATGTGCACGCCCCGCGCCGAAGCGCCGCGTGCATAACCCCAGGCCACGGCGTCATGCCGGGCGGTGCCGCCACGCCGCTGCAGCGCCGCACCCACCACCGGATAGCGCGCGCCGCGCGAAATGTTGAGCGGCGGGCAGAATTCCTTCGCCTCTTCCGGCGTCAGCCACTCATTGTCGATGCCGTTGAGGCGGTTGGCATGGATGTGGCGCTTGAACACCTGCACGTCGTGCACATTATGCGCCAGCATCATGACGCCGCGCGGGCTGTACATGACGTTGTAGTTCAGGTCCTGCGACAGGCCTTCCCACAATTTGACGGCGTGCTCGTAGATCCCAGCGCTTTCGTCATAGAGATAGTTGGAGCGGATGATGGTCGTGTTGCGGCCGGTGTTGCCGCCGCCGAGCCAGCCCTTTTCCAGGACCGCGACATTGGTGATGCCGTGTTCCCTGGCGAGGTAATAGGCCGTGGCGAGCCCATGGCCGCCGGCGCCGACGATGATCACATCGTACTCGCTGCGCGGCTCTGGGGAGGACCACTGTTCCTCCCACCCTTTATGGCCGCGCATGGCCTCTCGGGCTATGGCAAAGACCGAATATTTCCGCATCGTTCTGCCCCGCTGGACGTCTCAGGCGAGGCTTATCACTAGCGAAATCGCGGCACCATCCTTGCCCTGTTTGCGACGAAGATTGCCGGTTTGCGTCACTTGTTTTCAGCGCTTTGTCGCAGGCGCGCGCAGCGCCTTCATGCTGGGCAAAAATATGGTGAGCAGGCCGAGCAGCGGCAGATAGGAGCAGACCTGATAGACGAAGTCGATGCCCTTGAGATCGGCCAGTTCGCCAAGGGCGGCGGCAGCGATACCGCCCATGCCGAAGGCAAAGCCGAAGAAGATGCCGGCGATCATGCCGACCCGGCCCGGCACCAGTTCTTGCGCGAAGACGACGATGGCCGAGAAGGCCGAGGCCAGGATGAGGCCGATCAGCACGATCAGGATGCGTGTCCAGAACAGGTCGGCATAGGGCAAGGCCAAGGTGAACGGCAGCACGCCCAGGATGGAGAACCAGATGACCGCTTTCGGCCCGAACCGATCGGCGAAAGGTCCGCCCGCCACGGTGCCCACGGCCATGGCGCCGAGGAAGATGAACAGAAGCACCTGTGCCTCCTGAACCGACACGCCGAATTTGTGGATGGTGTAGAAGGTGAAGTAGCTCGACATCGAGGCGGTGTAGATGTTCTTGGTGAACACCAGCAGAGCCAGCACGACCAGCGACACCACAACGGTGCGGCGCGACAGCGGCGAGACGAACGCGGGCACGCTGCGCCGCGCGCGGGCGGCGGTATAGCGCGAATACCAGCCGCTGACCTGCCACAGCACGACAATGCCGAGCAGCGCGGCGAGCGAGAACCAGGCGACGCTGCCCTGCCCCTTCGGCACCACGATGAAGGCGCCCAGCAGCGGGCCAATGGCGGTGCCGAAATTGCCGCCGACCTGGAACACGGACTGCGCCAGGCCGAACCGTCCGCCCGAGGCCATGCGCGCGACACGCGACGATTCAGGATGGAAGACCGCCGAACCGAAGCCGATCAGAGCCGCGCCCAGGAGCAGGAAGCCGTAGCTGTGCGCGAAGGCGAGCGTAAGCAGCCCGAACAGCGTCGAACACATGCCGACCGGCAGCGAATAGGGCAGCGGCTTCTTGTCGGTGTACATGCCGATCAACGGCTGCAGCAGCGACGCCGTACCCTGGAAGGTCAGCGTCAGCAGGCCGATCTGGCCGAAAGTCAGGTTGAAGTCGTCCTTCAGCATCGGATAGAGCGACGACAGCAGCGACTGCATGATGTCGTTGAGCATGTGGCAAAAGCTGACCGCGAGAAGAACCGCGAAGACGGTTCCATCCGCTTCATTGCGCGACGGTGCGGTCGTATCTGCCACTGAAACTACTCCTCGGCGCCGAACTCCGGCGCTGTCATCCGCATAATAGGTGCGAACGGATAAAGCATGGCACCACAGAAGCGCAATGCGGGTGCCAGAAATGCGCCTTGGCATTTCGCAGGCCGATCTTGACGGGACGTTTTGGAAGACAATGTTCCTGTTCTAGGCAAGGGGGGATCGGGATGGCTGAACTGATCGGCGCGATCGTCGGGGCGACTTTGGGGATCGCCTTGCTCGGGGCCCTGCTGGCCTGGGTCGCGCGCAGGATATTCCCTATGCCCCGTCTGGCGTCCTATCTGGTCGGCGTCGTCCCGGTCGCCGTGCTCGCGCCGTTTCTGCTGGCTTCGAGCAGCAGCCCGCAGCGGGAATTTTCCGACAGCGTCCTGATCTATTTGATCGGTGGCTTTCTGGCCTTCGCCGTGCTTTACCTGACCAGCCGGCGGTCGAACGCATAGCACCGCAGAGCATCGGCCCAGGACCGTTTTCTGGGTACAGCGCACAATTTGCCCGCAAACTTATCGAAGAGCATGCGGGCCTAGTGGACAAGGGGCGTCGATTCTGCTATCTGCCGCCAAAATTCGTGATGGGTGCCATCGCGGAGGCTGTCGGCTCTGCCGCAAAGCCTTTTAGTCTCGAACACGTAAGGAACAGGATCGCTCGTGCAGGTACTCGTCCGCGACAACAATGTTGACCAGGCGCTTCGCGCTCTCAAGAAGAAAATGCAGCGCGAAGGCATCTTCCGCGAAATGAAGATGCGCGGCCACTACGAGAAGCCGTCGGAAAAGCGCGCCCGCGAAAAGGCTGAAGCCGTTCGCCGCGCCCGCAAGCTGGCTCGCAAGCGTGCCCAGCGCGAAGGTCTCCTGCCCGGCGCAGCGCCCCGTCCGGCTCCCGGCGCAGGCGCCGCAGCACGTCCGGCGCGTTGATCCGCCCATATTTGGTCCTTTTCGAAGGATAACGACGAGGTGGGGCGATGAAAATTCGCCGCCACCTTTTTGTTTACATCCTGTTCAGCCAATCGCTGCACAGTGCTGGTCGGCGAAGTCCGGCTTCTTGTTCCGGTTGAGGCCGGTCGGCGGCGGTATCCGCAGGCCGGAAACGAGGAAAGCGTGATGATTGCAATCGACAGGCCTTTGGAGCCGGGCGTCCGTGGAAGCGCCTTCCGTGGCGCGCTGTTCGCCGCTGCTTCCGTGCTCGCTCTCGCCCTTGCAGGTTGCCAGAGTTCCAATCCGGTAAGCGATCTCGCCACCGTCGATCTGGCGCAGAGCTCGGACGAGAACATCTCCTCCCTGACGGCGGTCATCAACCAGAACCCGAGCGACCCCGAAGCCTACAATGTGCGCGGCTCGGCCTATGGTCGCGGCGGCAAGTATCGCGAGGCCAAGCGCGACTTCGACCGCGCCATCGAACTCAATCCGAGCTTCTACCAGGCCTATTCCAACCGCGCGCTGATCCAGCGCTTCCTCGGCGACAACGCGGCCGCGTTGTCGGACTACAACCGCGCCATCCAGCTCAACGCGAACTATGACGCCGCCTATATCGGTCGCGGCAACCTCTACCGGCTGAACGGCCGGACGCAGGACGCCTTCGCCGACTTCCAGAAGGCGATCCAGCTCGATACGACCGATCCGCGCGCCTATCACAATCGCGGCCTGATCTATCAGTCGCAGGGCCAGCACGCCTTCGCCATCGAGGATTTCTCGACATCGATCTCGCTGTCGCCGGACTCCGCCGAGCCTTATAATGGCCGCGGCGTCTCCTATCTGGCGATGAACGACGACGACAACGCCTTCTCCGACTTCAACACCGCCATCAAGCTCAACGGCAACCTTGCCGAAGGCTGGGCCAACCAGGCTCTGGTCTATGAGCGGCGCGGCGAGCGCGACAAGGCGGCGAAGTCCTATGCCGCTGCGGTCCGCCTCGATCCCAACTACAAGCCGGCTGTCGACGGCCTCGCCCGCACCCGCGGGGCGTAGCGAAAGTTCTCATAGACATGATCTAAAACGGCGGAGCGTCCTCAAGCGCTCCGCCGTTTTGCTGTAGATCGGCGCTGCTCCTCATCCTCCCGTCGGCACCCGCCTCCCTTCAAACGGCAAGCGGATCGCATATAGATTTCATGCCCCATCATCCGGCCCTTCGGGCCACTGCCCGGGGGCGAGCCACGGGTCTCGACCCGTCCTTCGGACCCCGGCGGGGAGAGGGTGGCCACACAAGCACAAAAGCCCGGACGAGCCGGGCTTTTGTGTATTCGTCGATGAGATGACCCGGATCAGTGATCCATGGCCTTGACGATTTCCTCGGTCATCTTCTTGGCGTCGCCGAGCAGCATCATGGTGCCGTCCTTGTAGAACAGCGTGTTGTCGATGCCGGCATAGCCGGAGCCGAGCGAGCGCTTGACGAACAGGCAGGTCTTGGCCTTGTCGACATCGAGGATCGGCATGCCGTAGATCGGGCTGCTCTTGTCGTCACGCGCCGACGGGTTGGTCACGTCGTTGGCGCCGATGACATAGGCGACGTCGGCCTGGGCGAACTCGGAGTTGATATCCTCGAGTTCGAACACCTCGTCGTAAGGCACGTTGGCTTCGGCCAGAAGCACGTTCATATGGCCGGGCATGCGGCCCGCGACGGGATGGATGGCGTATTTCACCTCGACGCCGGCGGCCTTGAGCTTGTCCGCCATTTCGCGCACGGCATGCTGCGCCTGGGCGACCGCCATGCCGTAGCCGGGCACGATGATGACCTTGGACGCGTTCATCATCAGGAAGGCTGCGTCGTCGGCCGAGCCCTGCTTGACGGTGCGCTCGATCCCGTCGTCGGCAGCCGCTGCCGTCTCGCCGCCGAAGCCGCCGAGAATGACCGAGATGAAGGAGCGGTTCATGCCCTTGCACATGATGTAGGACAGGATCGCACCCGACGAGCCGACCAGTGCGCCGGTGATGATCAGCGCCAGATTGCCCAGCGTGAAGCCGAGAGCCGCCGCCGCCCAACCCGAATAGGAGTTGAGCATGGAAACGACCACCGGCATGTCGGCGCCGCCGATCGGCACGATGAGCAGCACGCCCAGCGCCAGCGAGGCCAGCACGATCAGCCAGAACAGCGTGTAGCTCTGGGTGGTGACCAAAAGCACGATCAGCACGACCAGCGCTATGCCGAGAGCGGCATTGATGAGATGGCGGCCGGGAAGCATGATCGGCTTGCCCGACATGCGGCCGTCGAGCTTGAGAAAGGCGATGACGGAGCCGGTGAAGGTGATCGCACCGATGGCGACGCCGAGGCTCATTTCGACCAGTGCCTGACCATGGATGGCGCCAACCGTGCCGATGCCGAAGCTTTCGGGTGCGTACATGGCAGCGGCGGCCACCATGACGGCGGCGAGGCCGACGAGGCTGTGGAACGCTGCGACCAGCTGCGGCATCGACGTCATGGCGATGCGGCGGGCGATGAAGGTGCCCGCGCCGCCGCCGATGGCGAGGCCGAGCACGATCAGGCCGAGGCCTTCGAAGGACGGGGTTGCCAGCGCCAGCGTGGTGACGATGGCAATGCCCATGCCGACCATGCCGTAGGTGTTGCCCTTGCGGCTGGTGGTGGGGTGCGACAGGCCGCGCAGCGCCATGATGAACAGGACGCCGGAGACCAGGTAGAGGAAAGAGGCTAGGTTCGCGTTCATTTATTGCACCGCTTTCATCGTGCCTTCGGGCATTTCAATCGTCGCAAATTCCGGATAAACGGCGCGCAGGATGTTCACTTGTTGAGGCTCACTGACACGCACGAGATACCAGCTGTCGCCGTCCATAAAGGCAAGCGTCTTGCCGCCGACCGCCATCTTGCCCGACTCGGTTTTGACTACGGTTTCCGTCGGGATCAACACGTAGGGCTTGCCGTCCGGTAGTTCGAGAAATTCCGCCTCGGCAAGATCCATCTTAAACGAATCGATGGTGTCGGCGGCGAGCGCAGTCTTGATCTGATCGATCAACGTCGTGCGGAGTTGCTCGACCGTGACATTGGCTTGCTTGGCGATATGGTCCAGCACTTTCGGCGGCACAGTCTGGGCAATGGCCTCGAGGTCGGTGCCGCGCATGGCAGCATCAAACCTCGCTACCGTATCGGTAAGCGCGGTCCGCTCGGCGGGGGTGATCGGGCGGGCGACAGCGCAATTGAGCGCGAACAGGAGAACCGCAAGCGCCACAGTTGCAGGCTTTAAGAACGGCCTCACCGTCAGCGATCCTTCTTCTTGTACATCGCCAGCATGCGCTGGGTGACGAGGAAGCCGCCGAAGATGTTCACCGAGGCCAGGATCAGCGCGATGAAGCCGAAGCCGGTGGCAAGGCCCGAGGCCGAGATGCCGACCGCCAGCAAGGCGCCGACGACGATGACCGAGGAAATCGCGTTGGTGACGGCCATCAGAGGCGTATGCAGCGCTGGCGTCACCGACCAGACGACATAATAGCCGACGAAGATTGCCAGCACGAAGATCGCAAGCCGGAAGACGAAGGGATCGATGGCCCCGCCGGACAGCGCATGGGCTGCATCGGCAGCGCCCGGATGGGCGGCGAGATCCTGCACGCCGAGACGGATCGCGGCGGCGGCCTGGTCAAGCTGGTCGAGGGCTCGTTCGAGCGCGGTCTTGTCCATCACGCATCTCCCTTCGGCGTATCGGTGGTGCCAGTCTCTGCGGAGCCTGCCTCTGTGGAGCTGGCCGCATCGGTGCCGGCGATGACGGCATCCCCCAGGCTGGTCTTGGGCTTGCGTCCGCGCTTCGGCTTGGAAAGTTCAGTGGAAGCCGGTTCGGCCGGAACCGCATCGAAGCCTTCCTCGGCGGCAAACTCGGCTTCCGCCTCGCCCAACGCGACGGCGGCATTGGGCTTGCGGCCACGCCTGGGCTTGTCGGCAGCCGCAGCAAAAACCGGTACGGCCGCCGTTTTCGGTGGCCGGCCGCGCTTTGCCTTGGCCGGCTCGGCCGGAGGCGCTGGGTCGAACCCTTCCTCGGCGGCGAATTCGGCTTCCGCCGCACCCGCTGTTTCCGCCTTCGGCTTGCGGCCACGCTTCGGCTTGTCGGTCTCGGCGGCAGCAGGCGGCGTCGCGGCATCGACAGGGGCAGCAGGCGCAGGCGCCGCAGCAGCGGCGAAGTTCGCATGCACGACCTTGCCGCCATCGGTCAGCATCGTCGCCTTGACCAGCTCGTCGTCGCGGTTGATGACGATGGTCTTGTTTGCTTTGTCGACCATCGTTTCGAGGAAGTTGTAGAGGTTCTTGGCGTAGAGCAGCGAGGCCGATGCCGCGATGCGGCCGGCGACGTTGAGGTGGCCGACGATCTTCACGCCATTGGCTGTTGTGACGATCTGGCCGGCAACCGCACCTTCGACATTGCCGCCGCGCTCGACCGCGAGATCGACCAGCACCGAACCGGGCTTCATCGAGGCGACCATGGCGGCGGACACCAGCTTCGGCGCCGGACGGCCGGGAATGAGCGCGGTGGTGATGACGATGTCCTGCTTGGCGATGTGCTCCGCCGTCAGCGCGGCCTGCTTGGCCTGGTATTCCTTGGACATTTCCTTGGCGTATCCGCCGGCGGTCTCGGCCGCCTTGAATTCCTCGTCCTCGACGGCGAGGAATTTCGCGCCGAGCGAGGCGACCTGTTCCTTGGCGGCGGGGCGAACGTCGGTGGCGGTGACCACCGCACCCAGGCGGCGCGCGGTGGCGATGGCCTGGAGGCCGGCGACGCCAACGCCCATGATGAACACCTTGGCCGCGGGCACAGTGCCGGCGGCCGTCATCATCATCGGCAGCGCGCGGTCATATTCGTAGGCGCCGTCGAGCACGGCCTGATAGCCAGCGAGATTGGCCTGCGAGGACAGAACGTCCATGACCTGGGCGCGGGTGATGCGCGGCATGAACTCCATCGAAAAGGCCGTGACGCCAGCCTTGGCAAGGGCTGCCACCGCCGCGTCGTTGCCATAGGGGTCCATGATCGCCAGAACGGCGGCACCGGACTTGTAGCCTTTCAGCTCGGCTTCGGTCGGGCGGCGCACCTTGAGCACCACGTCCGCCCTGCCCGCATCGGACGCCGTGCCGATGGACGCGCCGGCCTTGGCGAACTCGTCATCGGGAATGCGCGACAAGGTGCCTGCGCCTGCTTCCACCACCACGTCGAAACCGAGACCGACCAGACGCTTGACCGTATCCGGCGAAGCCGCGACCCGGCTTTCCGTTACGTCAATTTCTTTCGGAACGAATATGAGCTGTCCCACCAGCAGATCCTTTCAGCTGGAACCTTATCAAACGCAATGCGCCGGACGCTGTGCGGCGGCGCTCTACGCTACGAACTCAAGCGGACGGAGAAATCAGCGAAACAGAAAGCCGCCGACGGCGCAGATCAGAACGAAAAGGATCGTCGAAGCAATGAAGCCCGCGCCGCCAAGAAGTCCGAAAGCCATCGCAATGAGCAAAGCCACGCAGACAAGGGTGCCGTATTTCGCCAGATGAATGAACATGGCATAGGTGCGCTCATGTTCCGGATAGTCCATTTTGGCGCCGATTTCGATCGGACCCGCGGGCGTATGGTCTGCCATGTCAGTTCCCCTCCGGAAATGTATCCTTGCGCACATAGCGAAATGCGCCGTCAAGGGCAACGGAAAGATTCCATTTCCGGCTGCGACATGATCTGCGTCGGATACTGCCTATCCTTGGGTTTTCATTGCTCAAAACGGCGACACGGTCTCATCGGCCCTCAAGCCAGCCAGCGTTTGCGGCGCTTGTAGTGCTTCACATTCCGGAACGACTTCCGCCCTTCCCCGCCGACCCCGAGATAGAACTCCTTGACGTCCTCGTTGTTGCGCAGCGCCTCGGCGTCGCCGTCGAGCACGACACGGCCTGACTCCAGGATATAGCCGTATTTGGCATAGCGCAGCGCAACCCCCGCATTCTGCTCGGCGAGCAGGAAGGACACGCCCTGTTCCTCGTTGAGCTTGCGAACGATTTCGAAGATTTCCTCCACCAGTTGCGGCGCGAGCCCCATCGACGGCTCATCGAGCAGGATCATCCGGGGCCGCGACATCAGCGCCCGGCCGATTGCCGTCATCTGCTGCTCGCCGCCCGAAATGTAGCCGGCCTGGCTCTGGCGCCGCACCTTGAGACGGGGAAAATACTCATAGACCATGTCGAGATCGGCGCGGATGGCGGCGTTGCCGTCGCGCCGGGTGAAAGCGCCGGTAAGCAGATTGTCCTCGACGCTGAGATGGCCGAAGCAATGCCGCCCCTCCATGACCTGGATGCAGCCGCGCCGCACCAGATCGTTCGGCGACAGCGCCTGGACCTCCTCGCCGCCGAAGACGATGGTGCCCTTGGTCACCTCGCCGCGCTCGGCATGGAGCAGGTTGGAGATGGCCTTGAGCGTGGTTGTCTTGCCTGCCCCATTGGCGCCGAGCAGCGCCGTGATGCCGCCCAGCGGCACCGAAAGCGACACGCCTTTCAGCACCAGGATGACGTGATCGTAGATCACCTCGATATTGTTGACCGTCAGGATCGGTTCGGCGGGTGATGGTTGCTGTGCGGGCTGGGTCATGGCGGTTCCGTTTTGACAGAATCCCTCCCTCTTGAGGGGAGGGTCGGCAAGCAAGTTTCACGCAGTGAAGTTTGCGAGGTGGGGTGGGGTCGCCGGTCCAGCTTGGCCTTGACGACCCCACCCCGATCCGCTGCGCGGATCGACCCTCCCCACAAGGGGGAGGGTTGAGTCGGCTACATCTTGCACTCTTCGTTGGTCGGCCAGGGTGCATTCGCCTCGGCGTATTTCTTGGCTTCCGCAATCGCCAGCGGCTCGATCATGGCCTCGTCGGCCTTAAGCAGATCGGACGACTTCACGAACTTCGCGCCGTCCCACTGCAGCATCCAGCCGCCGGAATGGCCGGCATGGTTGGCGCAGGAAGTGGAAAAGGGCGGCACCATGCCGGTGAAGCCGATCTCGGCCAGATACGCGTCGTCCAGCTTGAGGTTCTCAAAACCCCAGCGCAGCTGCTCGGGCGTGACAACCTTGGTGTCGAAATGAGCCTGTGCTGCCTTGATCGCCTCGACGGCGAACATCGAAATGACGACGCCGCGCTGGTAGAAGACATAGTCGAACTCGCCCGGAGCGCTGAGGGACTTGCCCTTGTCGATGACGTGGGTCTTGATGTCCTGCATCACCTTGGAATCCGACACCGGGAAGCTCCAGGAGATCGAGCGGTAGCCCTTGCCGGCGTCGCCGACGGTCTTGAGGTCGGCATCCGAACCCGACCACCAGATGCCGACGAACTTGTCCATCGGGAACTTGGTCTTGGCGGCTTCGGTGAGCGCGCCGGCATTCATAGCGCCCCAGCCCCACATGACGACGAAATCAGGCCGCTCGCGGCGGATCTGCAGCCACTGCGCCGACTGGTTCTGCATTTCCTTCAGCCCGACCGGAATGGGCAGCAGGGTAAAGCCGTGTTTTTCTGCATAGGCCTGCATCAGCGGGATCGGCTCCTTGCCGAAGGGCGCATCGAGATGCAGCAGAACGATCTTCTTGCCCTTCAGGCTGTCGAGATTGCCGTCGGCAATGTTCTGCAGGATCATCGAAGCGCCGTCCCAATAGGTGGTCGGCGGGTTGAAGGCCCAGGTGAAGGTCTTGCCTTCGGCCATCGGCGAGAAGCCGTAGCCGGGTGCCAAGATCGGGATCTTGTCGACATTGGATTTCGGCAGCACCTGGAGTGTGATGCCGGTCGACCATGGCTGGGTGACGATGCTCGAGCCCTTGGTCTTCTCGTAGCACTCGGCGCCCTTTTCGGTGTTGTAGCCGGTCTCGCACTCGTCATAGACGATCTTGACGCCGTTCACACCGCCGTCGCGCTCGTTGAGCATCAGCATGTAGTCGCGCTGGCCGTTCATCACCGGCGTGCCGGTGGCTGCGAACGGGCCGGTGCGGTAGGACAGGTTGGTCACGTTGACGCTGTCTTCCGCCAGCGCGGGCAGGCCTGCCAGGGCCCCCATCGCGACCGCCGCCGACAGCAGCCCCAGTCTCGAAAGCGTTTTCATTCCGTATCTCCTCCACGTTGCTGGACCGGCAAGGCCGGCCCTCCTCCACCTCAATGCGGGAACGGCCACATGATCAGCTTTTCCCGGATGATTGCCCAGAAGCGCGCGAGCCCATGCGGCTCGATGATCAGGAATGCGATGATCAGCGCGCCGATGATCATCGTGTTGAGATGCTCGACCATGGCCGAGGGAATGGGCAGGCCGAGCGCCGCCGGCAGCGTGCTGATGATGACGGGCAGCGCCACGATCAGGATCGCGCCGAGATAATTGCCCAGGATCGAGCCCAGCCCGCCGATGATGGCGATGAACAGCACCCGGAACGACAAGGGAATGTCGAACAGGACCGGTTCGGCAGCCCCGCGCCACAGGAACACGAACAGCGCCCCCGCTATGCCGACGATGTAGGACGACACGGCGAAGGCCGAGAGCTTGGCCTTCATCAGGTTGATGCCGACCAGTTCGGCGGCGATGTCCATGTCGCGCACCGCCTTCCACATCCGGCCAATGCGGCCGCGCGTGATGTTGATGGCGAAGAAGGTGACCAGGCAGACCACGCCGAGCACGAAGTAGTATTGCACTATGGCGTTGGCCTGCGGCCCGGCGACGGTGATGCCGAACATCTGGATGTTGGTGACCTGGATCGCGCCCGACGCGTTGTAGTTGTAAAGCCAGGCCCATTTCTCGAACAGCCAGACGAGAAAGAACTGCGCCGCCAGCGTGGCGATGGCGAGGTAGAATCCCTTGATCCTGAGCGACGGCAGGCCGAAGGCGACGCCGACGGCTGCCGAAAAGAAACCGGACAGGCCGATCGCCAGAAGCAGGTTCATGCCGGGGAAAACAGTCGTCATCTTGTAGCAGGCATAGGCGCCGACGCCCATGAAGGCCGCGGTGCCCAGCGACAACTGCCCGGCATAGCCGGTGAGGATGTTGAGGCCGAGTGCCGCCAGCGCATAGATCAGCACGGGGATGAGCAGCGCGCGAAAGGCGAACTCGCTCGCCGTCATCGGGAAGACGACGAAAGCGAGCAGCAGGATGAAGGCGAGCAGCCACGCATCCTGCCTGACCGGAAACAGCGCGTGGTCGGCGACATAGGAGGTCTTGAACTGGCCGGCGGTGCGGTAGAGCATCAGGCGGTTTCCTCGATGGCGGGCGCGACGTTTCCCTCCCCCTTGAGGGGAGGGTGGCCGCGCAGCGGCCGGGTGGGGTCCCCGAGGAGATGCTCGGCTCTGTCCTTCACCGTTTGCGCAACATGCCAGGCATTGGCGATGACATCCGGCTCGTCGACCCTCAGGACGGTAAAGCCAAGGGAATGCAGATAGGCATCGCGGTTGGCATCATGCCGCTTTCCTCGCTCTGTCTCGTGGGCATCACCGTCGACTTCGACGATCAGCCTTGCTGCGAGACAAGCGAAGTCCGCGATGTAAGGGCCAATGGGCGACTGACGGCGGAACTTGATGCCAAGCGGTTTGAGGTCGCGAAGTTCGTTCCACAGCAGGGATTCTGCCTTCGTCGATATGTGACGTAACGCTCGCGCCTTTTGCCGCATCTCGAAGGAAACGCGCGTGCGGGGCATCAGCGGAATCCTTCCATGTTGGAGGAAAGAATGCCGAGCACTGCCGAGATGACCCCACCCGACCGCTTCGCGGCATCCCTCCCCTCGAGGGGGAGGGATGCGCCCCGCACTGCATCTACCGCACGCGCGAAAATGCCCATCTTCACACCCGCTCGATGATGCGTTCGCCGAACAGGCCTTGCGGCCGGAACAGCAGGACGAACAGCGCGAAGACGAAGGCGAACCAGGTTTCGGTGTTGCCGCCGAGAAGCGGCTGGCCCCAGTAAATCTCGAACAGCTTTTCCAGGATGCCGATCATCAGGCCGCCGATGATGGCGCCCGACACCGATTCCAATCCGCCCAGCATCAGCACCGGCAGCGCCTTGAAGGCGATGACTTCAAGCGCGAAGGACACGCCGGCGCGGGCGCCCCAGACGATGCCGGTGGCGAGCGCGATGATGCCGGAGATGAACCAGACCAGCACCCAGATGGTCGACAGAGAAATGCCGACCGAAAGGGCTGCCTGATGGTCGTCGCCGAGCGCGCGGATGGCGCGGCCCATCTTGGAGCGATTGAGGAAGACCAGCAGCGCTATCACCAGAAGCCCTGCGCCGATGACGGCGGTCAGGTCCTTCTGCTCGATGGACACGAAACCGCCGAAAGGCTCGAACTCGAAGCTGCCGGTGGGAATGTAGAGCTGTTCGGTGATCATCACCTTGTTTTCGCCGCCGAAGATGATCTCGCCGAAGCCGACGAGGAACAGCGTGATGCCGATGGTGGCCATGAACAGGATGATGTCGGGCTGGTTGACCAGCGGCCGCAGCACGACGCGCTCGATGCCCACCGCCAGGATGAACATGACCACCAGCGTCAGCGGAACGGCGAGCAGCGCCGGTACGCCTTTCTCATGCAGGCCGACCAGAGTGAGCGCGGCGAACACCACCATGATGCCTTGCGCGAAATTGAAGATGCGGGAGGATTTGTAGATCAGCACGAAGCCGAGCGCGATCAGCGCATAGAGCACGCCCGAGACAATGCCTTCCCACAGCACCTGGAGCAGGAAATCCGGCGCGGCGGCCATATCCGCGAAGGGCTTGACCAAGATGGAATTCAGGAAATCCATGAGTTGCCTCCCTTTGGTGGCGAGGCAACGTTCACCCCCCTCTGCCCTGCCGGGCATCTCCCCCTCAAGGGGGGAGATTGGCCTTCATCGAGCGCCCCAAAAACCTGATGCGGTGTAGCGAAGGGCACCGGCGTGGATGCTATCCAATCTCCCCCCTTGAGGGAGAGATGTCCGGCAGGACAGATGGGGGTGATTTCAGTCAATACCGCGCTCCCTTTCGAACTACCCGAGCAAATTGGGGAACAGCCCCAACAGCCCGACGATGATGAGGTAGAAGGCGACGATGTAGTTGAGCAGGCGCGGCATGATCAGGATCAGCACGCCGGCTATGAGCGAGACGAGCGGGGTGAGGGCGAGCGTGGAAATGGTCATGGGGAAACTCCTTCAGTGCGCGACGCCAAGATAGGCGTCGATAACCTGCTGGTTGGACTTCACGGCCTCGGGCGGGCCGTCGGCAATCTTTTTGCCGTAGTCCAGAACGACGACGCGATCCGAAAGGTCCATGACGACACCCATGTCGTGCTCGATTAGCGCGATGGTGGTACCGCGCTGGCGGTTCACCTCGATGATGAAGCGGCTCATATCCTCCTTCTCCTCGAGATTCATGCCCGCCATCGGCTCGTCGAGCAGAAGCAGCGAGGGCTCCATCGCCAAAGCCCGTCCAAGCTCGACCCGCTTTTGCAAGCCGTAAGGCAGCTTGCCCACCGGCGTGCGGCGGATGTGCTGAATCTCGAGGAAGTCGATGATTTCCTCGACCACGCGGCGATGCGCGATTTCCTCCTGCAGCGCCGGGCCGTGCCACAGCATCTGCCAGAACAGGTTGCGTTTCATCAAAACCGAGCGGCCGGCCATGATGTTGTCGAGCGTCGACATGCCCTTGAACAGCGCCACGTTCTGGAAGGTACGGGCGATTCCCTGGCGCACGGCATGGTGCGGCTTCATCGCCCGGCGTTGCTTGCCGCGAAAGGTGATGGTGCCTTCCTGGGGCGTGTAGAAGCCGTTGATGACGTTCAGCATCGAGGTCTTGCCGGCGCCGTTGGGGCCGATGATGGCGCGGATTTCGCCCTTGCGAACATCGAAGGAGATGTCGGTGATGGCCTTCACCCCGCCGAAGCGCAGCGAGACGTTGCGCACATCCATCAGAAGCTCGCCCGGCGCGATGCCGTCGTCGGGGGCCACGGCTGCGACCGCGTCGCTATGCGCGTTCATTCGGCGGCCTCCTTGAAGCCGGCGGCCTGCGCGGGCTCGTAAGTCTTGACGTCCATGATCCTGACGGTGGCGCGCACGGAGCCCTTGCGACCGTCCTCATAGGTCATTTCGGTCTCGACATATTTTTCCGGCGACCCGTCATACAGCGCATCGATCAGCGTCTTGTAGCGCTCGGCGACGAAGGAGCGGCGCACCTTCATGGTGCGCGTCAGCTCGCCATCGTCGGCGTCGAGTTCCTTGTGCAGGATGAGGAAGCGCTTGATCTGCGCGCCCGCCATCATCGGCTCGCGGGACAGCCGGCGGTTGGTCTCGTCGACATGGCCGGCGACGATCTTGTAGACCTCCGGGTGGCCGGCGAGTTCCTGGTAGGAAGCGTAGGCGATGTTGTTGCGCTCGGCCCAGTTGCCCACCGCCTGAAGGTCGATGTTGAGGAAGACGCCGACGAAACCGCGTCCATCGCCATAGGCCACCGCTTCTTTGATGTTAGGAAAAAACTTCAGCGTGTTTTCGATGTATTTCGGCGCAAACAGCGCGCCCGACTCAAGCTTGCCGACATCCTTGGCGCGGTCGATGATGCGAAGCTGTCCGTCGCTTTCGAAGAAGCCGGCATCGCCCGTCTTGACGTAGCCGTCCTCGGTCAAGGCCTCGGCGGTCTTTTCCGGCTGGCCGTAATAGCCTGCGAACTGGCCGGGCGAGCGGAACTGAACCTCGCCGGCATCCGAAATGCGGATGTCGGTGTTGGGTGCCGCGGGGCCGACCGTATCGGCGCGCACCGCGCCGTCCTTCTGGCAGGTGACATAGAGAAATGCTTCGGTCTGGCCGTAAAGCTGCTTGAGGTTGATGCCGAGCGAGCGGAAGAACGAGAACAGGTCCTGCCCGATTGCCTCGCCCGCCGTATAGGCGACGCGGATGCCCGACAGGCCGAGCACATTCTTGAGCGGGCCGTAGATGAAGAACTCGCCGAGGCGATAGGAAATGCGTCCGCCGAGCGGAACGGGCCGGCCTTCCAGAAGCGCTTCGCCATGCTTCTTCGCCACGCCGATGAAATGGGAAAACAGCTTGCGCTTGAACCATCCGGCGTCCTCCATGCGGATGGTTACGCTAGTCAAAAGGCTTTCGAAGACGCGCGGCGGCGCGAAGTAGAAGGTGGGTGCTATCTCGCGCAGATCCTGCGCCACGGTGTCGGCGCTCTCGGGGCAGTTCATGCAGAAGCCCGAGACATAACCCTGCGCATAGTTGAGATAGTGGTCGCCGACCCAGGCGAGCGGCAGATAGGCGAGCACGCTGTCCGTATCGGTGAGACGGTCGAAGGCAACGGTATCGCTCGCAGCTGCCACAGCGCTCGACGCCTTGAGCATGACGCCCTTGGAGCGGCCGGTGGTGCCCGAGGTATAAAGCATGCCGGAAATGTCGTCGCCGCTGGCCTCGCGGATGCCCTGTTCCCAGCGCCGGCCGCGCGCGGCATCGGCGGCAAGCAGCGCCCTGCCCCTGGCCTGGACATCGGCGAAATCGTGCAGGCGGGCGCGGTCGTAGTCCTGCAGCCCGCGCGGCTCGTCATAGATCAGGGCGCGAAGGTCGGGACATTGCTCGGCGAAGCTGGCGATCTTGTCGACCTGCTCCTGGTCCTGCACCACGGCGAGATGCACGCCCGCATCGGCCATGACATAAGCCATCTCCTCGGCCACCGCATCGGCATAGACCGGCACCGGAATGGCGCCCAGCGACTGCGCGGCGGCAAATGTCCAGTACATGCGCGGGCGATTCGCACCGACCACCGCGATGCGGTCGCCATGGCCGAGCCCCATGCCTTGCAGCCCGAGCGCCAGGGCTCGGATTTCATCGAACTGCTCGGCCCAGCTCCAGCTCTGCCAGATGCCGTAATCCTTGTGGCGCATGGCAGGGCGGTCGGCGAAACGCTGCGCGTTGAGAAGCAGATACTTTGGAAACGTGTCCAGCAGGCCGGCGGATGCCGCAACGCTCATGACCCTGTTCCTCCCGGTCCCGCCTTGTTCGCGGTGTTGTTCGGCATTGTGTCATGATGCGCGCGAACAACAACCCCGCCCTTCGACCAAGAGCGGCAGGCATAGCGCTGAGCCTTGCAGGCATCGTCCACTGCGTTCCTCCCGGAATGGCGATCCATCCACGATGCCGGAACCCTCCTCGATTCCAACATCTGTGCGAGGCTAGCCGCTAAAGGCAGCGGCAATCAACGGGGCCCTTGACAGACAGGGCGGCAGATAGTCTTTTAAATGCGCGGCCTCCGCGCTCCAGCCTGAAAATTCGAAAGAAGCCGGCTCAATCCAGCCTCCGGTTCTGCGCGCCATAGGCGCCGAGCGCGTCGGCGTCGAGAATGTGGATGCGACCGTGCTCGACCCGCAGAAGCCCCTCCTGCTCCAGTTCCTGCAGGCTGCGATTCGCGACCTGGCGCGACACAGCCGACAGCAGCGCAAGCTCCTCCTGCGTGATCTCGATCAGCGCCTTGACATGCGGGTTCAGCACCGGATTGCACAGCCATGAGAGGTTGCGCGCGACCTTGGCCTTCGGATCGAGGATGCGCTCATACTCCGTCGAGGCGATGAACTGGGCGAGCCGTTCGTTGAGTTGACGCACCAGGAAACGGTTGAAACCGATGCTGTTTTCGGCAAGCCAGTGGAACGTCGCGCGGTTCATCATCAAAACGCGGGTTTCGCGCAGCGCGACCAGATCGTATTTGCGCGGCTCGTCCTTGAGCACCGACCCCTCGCCCAGCCAGCCGCCCGCGCCGATGCCTGAAAAGGTAATCGCCTTGCCGTCACGGGTGATCGAACTCATTTTGACGAGGCCGGTCACCACTCCGGTCCAGTAGTCGAGACGATCGCCGCGATGGCAAAGATAGTTGCCCTTGGCAAACAGCTTTTCGGAAACGCCGCGGATGGCTCTTTCGAGTTCGTCGGCGGTGAGATCGCCCGCCCAGACGACGTTTCTGACAAGTTCGGATTTGCTGGTCATAGGCTCCGGGTTCGACGGCTCATGGACGCAAAGGTAGCTTATGGCGCGTGAGATTCAACGCGCGACCCTTCGGTTTTCCCGAGTCAGGCGGCGTCGCGAATGTATTTGGCCGATGGAAGCACCGTCAGCGGCGCGTTTTCGCCGACCGAAGGGGCATCGAACAGAAGCCGCTGCTCAAGAACGCTGGAGCGGAAGAATGGAAAGCGTTGCAACGAGCGCGCGCGGATCGCATTAACGTCGGCGCGGAACAGAACGACCTGGTAGTTGAGGCCGGGGTAGTCGCGCAATTCGCCGATCTGCTCGGACTGGTAGATGCGGCGATAGAAACCGGCATGTTCGGGCCTGATGGTCGACAGGCAGAACGGCGCGTTGAAATGAAAGCAGGCCATGCCGGCAAGCCGCAGCGTGACATAGGGGATCTGCGGATAGACGCGCGACCATTCCGGATCGGCGGCAAAACGGCTGGGGTCCACGAAACTGACGCCTTTCGCCAATTGCGGGCGCAGCAGGTCGCCATAGACGGTGGTGGACGGCGAATCCATCACCTCGCGATGGGCGTGATGGATGCGGAGCGTGCTGACCAGCGTGCCGTCGACATAGATGCCGAACTTGTAGCAGTTCGGGCTCTCGTCCAACGCATCGTGCACGATGCTGTTCTCGTTATGCGGCACCATGTCGACGAGACGATAGGATTTGTAGCGAAGCCGGTAGATGTCCTCGAGATCCTCGCCCTTGTCGCAGCGGCGGTACTCCACGCGGTCCAGCAGGGACGAAACATTGCGCGCAAAACTCGATACTTCCGACGCGTCCGCCTGATCCGCGCCAGCCGTCTGGCCCGGCCCCGAAAGATGCGCCATCAAACAAACCCCGTCATGAAAACAATGCCGGATTAGAGAACGATGGGCGGAGATATGTAAAGCCGAAACTGGTCCATATTCTGTTTACCAAACGTTAAGGTTAACGGACCTTTTCGCCGATCACGTTTTCATCCCGATAATTGGTCGCCGCCTGCGATATTTGTCCCGACCGCCCACGATCTGTGGTCAGGCAGAAACTTTGTGGCGAAAGCCGTGGACCTCACTGGCGAACGGCCATGTGGTTGCGGACATGGTTTCGATCCCCAGCGGCGAAAGGGCGGCGCCGAACAAGAAGCCCTGGACCAGATCGGGCTTTACGTGTTTGGCGAGGACCTTCAACTGCTCGAAGGTTTCGACGCCCTCGACCGTGACGGCGAGGCCGAGAGGCCTCGACAAGGCCACGATGCCCTTCAGCAGATGCAGCGCGCGTTCGTTGCGGGCGATGTCCAACAGGAAGCTGCGGTCGATCTTGATCTTGTCGAGCGGCAGCTTGTTGAGATAGCTGAGGCTGGAATAGCCGGTGCCGAAGTCGTCCAGGGCGATGTTCACCCCCAGGGCGCGAATACCTTCTATATAGCCGCGCGCATCGTATTTTTCGTCGAGCAGGACGGTTTCCGTGACTTCGATTTCCAGCCGGTCGGCTGACAGGCCCGATGTCTCGAGCGCATCCCTGACCTTGTCGACGATGTTGCCCGAGCGAAAATCATTGGCTGACAGATTGACCGACACGCCGATCGGATCTGGCCATTTGCAGCATTCGTGACAAGCGGCCTCAAGCACGAAGGTGCTGATGTCGGAGATGATGCCGATCTCTTCGGCAAGCGGAATGAAAACCGCCGGCGAAATCGGCCCAAGCTGGGGATGATCCCACCGGCACAGCGCTTCACAGCTGACGATACGCATGGAGTTCATCGACACGATGGGCTGAAAGACGACGCGCAGCGCCTTGGTCTCCACCGCATGCCGCAGGTCGACCTTCATCGCCTGGCGCTTGCGGAAGGCTTCGTCCATGACGGTTTCAAACAGCCGCCAGCCGTTCTTGCCCAGTTCCTTGGCCTTGTGCAGCGCCAGATCGGCCTTGACGATCATGCCGTCGACGTCGTTTTCGCCCACCGTCCCCAGAACCGCCCCGCCGCTGACCTGGATGCGCAGCGAATGGCCGGCGACATCGACCCAGCCATGCAGATCGGAAAAGGCGTTGTCCAGAAGGTACGAAAACTGGTCTGCATCGGCGATGCTGTCGACATAGATCATGAACTCGTCGCCGCCGAAGCGGCAGACGACGATGTCCTGCTTTTCCAGCGCCTGGATACGTTCCGCCACCGCATAGATCAGCCCGTCGCCAACGGGATGGCCGAGCGTGTCGTTGACGCTCTTGAAATCGTCCATGTCGATGACGGCGATGCCGCAGAGGCGGTCACGGTCGCCGACCGCCATGCGCTCGCTTACCAGTTCATGGAAATAGGCCCGGTTGGGCAGGCCGGTAAGGCTGTCGTAACGGGCCATGAAGCGAATCTTCTCTTCCGCCTCGACGCGCTGTGTCACGTCCTCGAAGGTGATGACGCCCAACTCCTGGCTGCCTTCGCGAGCCGAAAATTCGTAATGCTGACCGTTGGCGAGGCTGACCAGGACCTTGCGGCTCTTGCCTTCGCGCAAGGCACGCGTCAATTGCGCCTCGATATAGCGGCAGTCGCGAATCGACAGCATGCCGCCGGCGACGCCGCGCAGCAGCATGCCCCGGATCGAGCGTCCCATCAGCTTTTCTGGGTTCTCAACCAGCATCAGCGCAGCGGCTTCGGCATTGGCGACCACCACGCGCCCGTCGGGTCCCAGCATCACCAGTCCATGCGACATGGTGTTGAGCGCGCGGTTGAAGCGCTGGGCGATGTTGTTCGCCTTCTGCTCTTCCGAAAGAGCGGAAAACAGCACGTCTCTGACGAGATCGGCATAGCGCTTGATCGCGAAAAGAAAGGGAACCGACAAAAGCCCTAGCAGCACATGGTAGATATCGCCGCGGAGGATGAAGCCGAGGGAGATCGGCCAGGTCATTGTGGCGATGAAGATCATCACCATGCGCGGCGAACCGTAATTGCGGCCGGCTATCGAAGTCGCCGAGGCGAGCGTGACGCAGACCGCGGCAATTTCGGCGAAGTTATCGTGGGCCCAATAGATGCCGGCGAAGCAAAACAGGCCGAGCATCAGCCCATGCATCGACGCATAGAGGATGTAGTCGTTCTCGCGATGCCTTGCTTCGCCGATATCACGCGGCGGCGGCGCATATCGGTATTTGCGGATGTTGCGCATGCGCAGGAAGGCGACCAGCAGGAAAAGGCCGGCGATGACCAGATAGGTGTTGTCGCTGGTTTTCCAGTAGACGAGCAGGACGAGAAATATCTGGGCCGAAAAGCCAATGGTGAGCGTAAGCCCGTCGCGGAAAAGCGTTCCCACAAACGGTATATAGATGTCTCTCGCCAGTTCGCTCTTTCTTTTGTTCACGCTAGGGCCCGTCCAGGGAGACAGAGCTTTGCCATAATCGGCTTAAGAAAGGCTTAGAGGGGCGCTGCCGGCTTGTCAAAACAATCGTCTGATCGTTGCTTGGCCAGGCGTCGACATTACTCTGCGGCAGCCAGCGCAGGTGATGCTTTCGCATCGTGAAACCGCACGAGAAGCCGCTCGCGCTCCTGCTTCGCAGTCTCGGAATTCCGGTGTTTGACATGTCCGTAGCCGCGGATCAGCTGGGGAAGCGACGCCAGTGCGGCGGCGGTTTCGATGCGGCCGGGCATCAGCGAGCCGGCGATCAAATCCAGGTCGGCCTCGTACTGCCGAAGCAGTTTCCGCTCCATCCTGCGCTCGGCCGTGTAGCCGAACAGATCGAGAGCCGTTCCGCGCAGCCCCCTGAGCGCGGCAAGGAGCTTGAACCCGGTCATCATCCACGAACCGAAGCGCGACTTGCGTGGCTTGCCGTCGCTGTCCTTGCGCCCGAGTATCGGCGGCGCAAGATGGAATTCCAGCCTGTCATACCCTTCGAACTGCTCGGCAAGGGCACGCTTGAACGAACCGTCCGTGTAAAGCCGTGCGACCTCGTATTCGTCCTTGATAGCCATCATCTTGAACAGACCGCGCGCCACAGCCTCCGCGACAACGGTCGAGCCCGGAGCGGCGCGTTCCTCGGCTGAACGCACGGCATCGACACGGTCGCGGTAACGCCGGGCATAGGCTTCGTTCTGATAGGCAGCAAGGAACTCGGAACGCCGGTCGACGATCTCCCGCAGCGAGGCGGATAGAGCAGCTGTGGGAGCGGCTGGGCCGCTGCGCGCAACCAGCGCGCGCACCGTCTCCGGCTCATGCGCGGCGCGGCGGCCCCAGCGGAAGGCGGCGAGGTTCATCGCCACCGCCTCGCCATTGAGTTCGATGGCCTTTTCGACCGCGTCCGCGCCGAGCGGCACCGCGCCATGCTGGAACGCGAAGCCGAGCATGAACATATTGGCGCCAAGCGAGGTGCCGAACAGCGCGCTGGCCGTCCGCGTGGCGTCGAAGAAATGCGCCTGCTCCTCGCCGGCAGCCTGGCGGATCGTCTTCTTCAACCGCTCCGTGGGGAGCGAGAAATCGGCTGCGCGGGTGAAGTCGCCGGGCATGATTTCGGATGTGTTGGCGACGAAGACCGTATGCCCCTCGCGGACGGAGGCCAGCACCTTCTTGGCGCCGGACACGACGAGGTCGCAGCCCAGAACGAGGTCGGCTTTGCCTGCCGAAACGCGGATAGCGTTGATGTCGTCGGGGCTGTTGGCGATGCGCACATGGGTGAAGACCGAACCGCCCTTCTGGGCAAGACCTGCCATGTCGATCATGCCGCAGCCCTTGCCTTCCAGATGCGCCGCCATGCCGAGAATGGCGCCGACCGTCACCACGCCGGTGCCGCCGACACCGTCGATGATTGCAGCCCAGCCTTCCACGCCCAGCGCAAAGGGCTTGGGCGCGGGCACGTCGGCGAGCGGGTCGTCTGTGCCGGCCATGCCCTTGCCCTTGCGCAGCTTGCCGCCATGCACCGTCACGAAAGACGGGCAAAAGCCTTCGAGACAGGAAAAGTCCTTGTTGCAGCTCGATTGGTCGATGCGGCGCTTGCGGCCGAATTCGGTCTCGGACGGCTGGATCGACACGCAGTTCGACTTGACGCCGCAATCCCCGCAGCCCTCGCAGACGAGTTCGTTGATGAACACGCGCTTGTCTGGATCGGGCAAGGTGCCCCGCTTGCGGCGGCGACGTTTTTCGGCCGCACAAGTCTGGTCGTACAGCAGCACCGACACGCCCTTGACCTCGCGCAGCTCGCGCTGGACGCGGTCGAGATCCTCGCGCGGACTGATGGTGACGCCGTCGGGAAAGCGGGCGACGCCGACATATTTGCCGGGCTCGTCTGTCACCACCGCGATGCGCTCGACGCCTTCGGCGCGCACCTGCTGGGCGATCATGTCGACCGTCAGCCCGCCCTCATGCGGCTGGCCGCCGGTCATCGCCACCGCGTCGTTGTAGAGGATCTTGTAGGTCATGTTGACCTTGGCGGAGAGCGCGAACCGCAGCGCCAGCACGCCGGAATGATTGTAGGTGCCGTCGCCGAGATTCTGGAAGATGTGCTCGCGCTTGGAGAACGGCGCCTGGCCGACCCACTGCGCGCCCTCCCCGCCCATGGCGGTGAAACCGATCGTGCCGCGATCCATCCACAGCGCCATGAAGTGGCAGCCGATGCCGCCGCCGGCGATCGAGCCTTCCGGCAGCTTTGTCGACGTGTTGTGAGGGCAGCCGGAGCAGAAGAACGGCGTGCGGGTTGCAATGTCCTTGGTGTCGGCGAGCATCGCCTGGTACTGCCTGAGCCGGCTGACGCGGGCGGAAATCTCCTCCGACGCGCCGATGACCGACAGCACCCGCTCGCCTATGGCAATCGCGATGTCATTGGGGTCGAGCGCGCCCTTGGCGGCAAACAGCCACTCGCCGCGCTCGTTCTTCTTGCCGACGACCTTGGGCTGCATGGCGGTGCCGTAGAGCATCTCGCGCAGTTGCGTCTCGATGAGCGAGCGCTTTTCCTCGACGACGACGATCATCTCGAGGCCCTGGGCGAACTCCTTGATGTGCTCGAAGTCGAGCGGCCAGGGACAGCCGACCTTGAACAGCCGAAGCCCGATCCGGTTGGCCTGCGCCTCGTCGATACCGAGATCGTCCAGCGCCTGGCGCACGTCGAGAAAGCTCTTGCCGACCGTGATGATACCGATCTTGGCGCTATGTCCGCCGGAATAGACCATCCTGTTCAGGCCGTTGACGCGAATGAAGGCGGCTGCGGCGGCACGCTTGTATTCGTGCAGGCGCGCTTCCTGGCCGAGCTGGTCGAGCTCGTGGCGGATGTTGAGCCCGCCGGGCGGCATGTCGAACTCGGGCAGGACGATGTTCAGCCGGTTCAACGATGCATCGACCGAGGCCGTGGATTCGATGTTGTCCTTGACGCATTTGATCGCGGCCCAGGTGCCGGCGAAGCGCGACAGGGCGAAGCCGTAGAGGCCGTAGTCGATGAGTTCCTGCACGCCGGCCGGATTGAGGATCGGGATCATCGTGTCGACGAACAAAAACTCCGTCGCATGCGCATTGGTCGAGGATTCGGCGGTGTGGTCGTCGCCCATCAGCGCCAGAACACCGCCATGCCTGGAGGAGCCTGCCAGATTGGCGTGGCGGAAGACGTCGCCGGAGCGGTCGACGCCGGGACCCTTGCCGTACCAGACGGAAAAGATGCCGTCATGCGTGCCCTCGCCCAGAAGCTCGGTCTGCTGCGAGCCCCAGCAGGCGGTGGCCGCAAGTTCTTCGTTGAGGCCCGGCTGGAACACGATGCCCGAGGTTTCGAGCTGGTTTTTCGCTTTCCACAGCTGGAGATCGAGGCCGCCCAGGGGCGATCCGCGATAGCCGGAGACGAAGCCCGCCGTGTTCAGGCCGGTCAGGCGGTCGCGCTCGCGCTGCATCAGCATCATGCGGATCACGGCCTGCGAACCGGACAGGAAGATGCGCTCCCTGGAGAGGTCGAACTTGTCGCCGAGCGCAACGTCGTGAAGCGTCATCCTGCCGTTCCTTGTGAGGCGTCCTGTGATTCGGAACGCTCGACGTGGGTTAGCAGCAACAGTGTTTCCCCCCATCACCGCAAGGTCAAACAAAATTGCTGCTCCACCGAAAAGAGCAGTCGAAGACAAGCGCTTGCGCCTTTCCACGCACGAAAAGGCCTTCGATGGCCGCATCAAGGCATCTTTGTTACGCTGCAAAGCTACAGCTTCGGACAGATCACCCCGCGACCGCCTGGAATCTTCCCGTCGGGATGGCCCGCGACATCGGGATTGGGCGAATAAAACGGCCCGACCACCAGCGGACGGTCGGGCAGGACAGACTGGTCTTCGGAGGATTTCAGCGTCGTCTCGATCCGCTGCAGGACCTCTCCCCCGGCATCCTCTATGGCGATGGAAATCTTGTAGGGCCGGTCTTTCACAACGCACTCGACGGGTGGACTTTCTAGCACCAGCTTTTCGCTGCGCGGCCAGATCGTCCGGCTGGTCTCGATCTCGTCGCCGCCCGCCGGATTCTCGAAGCGGACGACCGCCTTCTGGCCGGACGCGATAGGCCGCATCGGGCGCAGCGTGACGAGATAGTGCGCGGTCGCCAGGCGATAATTGAACACGAACATCCGCCCTGAAACCTCGAAATATTCGCCTTCCGCCCCCTGCTCGCGGCAGGCCGCCAGCGCGAGAACGGCGCAGAGCGCGAAAGCAGCGAGGCGAAACCTGCCTTCAGCCATGACCGACACCCTCCCGCGCCCTATGGCGGCGATAGTGTCGCCGCGCCTTGCTGCGGTTGCCACAGACGGTCATGTCGCACCAAAGCCGGCTGCCATTGCGGCTGCGGTCGACAAACAGCCAGCGGCAATTGGCGCAGATCTTGAGCCTCGGCAGCATTTCCTCGCGCAGCAGGGACAGCGCCGACACCGCCAAAGCGGCCTCGAAAGCAATCGCGCCATGCGACGGCGCGCCGATCCGTTCTCCCGAGCCAGACAGCGCCTCGGAACAAAATTTGAGGACGCAGGCGGCCTGTTCGGCTGAGAAGCTGCCCTGCCCGACCGCGTCGCGAAACAGCCGGTCTGTGGCTTCTCTCAGCGCAATCACAAGCGGTCCGATGCGCTGCGCATCGGACACGTCGAGCCTCCTGCCCCGCAGCTCCTCGGCGCGAAAAACACTGGCCGCGCCGGCGAACCGGCCGATCTCGGACACGTCTGAAAATCGGTCGAAGCCGCGTTCGGCGTCGCCGCGCAGCACCACGGTGTTGGCGACATCAAGCGCCAACACGCCGCCCGAAAATCGATGTGCGTTCCATTCGATGGCCATGGCAAAATCTAACCTGTAAAATTGCTTTTACAAGTTATATTGTCTTTTGGACATCCGAAGGCCGCCATGCTCTATTTCGTGCAGCAATTCCTCAACGGCGCCCATTCCGCAGCTCTTTATGCGCTGCTCGCCTTCGGCTACGCGCTGGGCAATGGCGTCCTGCACCGCGCCAACCTGGCACATGGCGCGCTGTTTGCTTTTGCCGGGCAAACCGCGATCCTGGCGTCGGTCTTCGCCTGGAACGTGCTGTGGCTTGCCCTGCCTGCCACCGTCGCCCTCTCAGTCTCGATCGGCCTGCTCTATGCCTGTGCCGCGGCCGTCATCGTCTCGCGCCTGGTGCTGTCTCCGCTTGCGGAGCGCTCGCCCAATGCCATCGTGGTCGCCACGCTGGCTGTCGCCATCGTCTTGTCGGAAGCAGGCCGCATCGCCGCCGACACGCGCGACTTCTGGTTGCCGCCGATGCTGGCAACCCCGGTCGTCCTCGCATCGGACGGACGGTATGACGCGACGCTGACGCTCATCCAGCTCATCAACTGCGCGGCCGCCCTGGTTTGTGTCGGCGCAGGCGCTCTGCTCGTGAGGCAGCACGCCTTCGGCCGCCTGTGGCGCGCTGTGGCCGACGACCCGACAGCGGCGAGCCTGTGCGGCGTGGACACCCGTTCCGTATTTCAGCGGACCATGCTTCTCGCCGGCGCTTACGCGGCGGCCTCCGGCATCATGGCAGCGCTCTACTATGGCAATCTCGGCTTCGGCGCCGGGCTGATCTACGGGCTGAAGATCCTGTTCGTCTCGGCACTCGGGTCGCGCGGCGAGCCGCTGAACGCCGCCGCCGGCGCGGCCGTATTCGGTTTCGCCGAGTCGCTGTGGGCAGGCTATTTCCCAATCGAGTGGCGCGACGCCTGGATGCTGGGGCTGCTGATCGTCGCCCTCGTCCTCATGAAAAGCACAAGCGGCACAAAAGCGACAATCTAAGGCTTTCTGCCCGCCTTGAACTTTGGTTGAATCCAAACGCGCTGCGCCTTGCTCTACAGGCCAAGTCCAATTCGCTCAAGTTTCCTGAGGACTTGTTCTGTTGACGCCACTGGCTTGGTCGGGTCATACCGATGCAAGGTGGAGCGGATAGAAAAAGTCGGGGAACGGCGCTTCGCCAACACCAGGGAGGAAATGCATGGCAGGGCTTCTCGCTCTATCCAGACTCATTGACCGAATCAATGAATTCATCGGCAAGGCGGTGGCATGGTGCATCCTTGCCGCGATCCTTGTCAGCGCCATCAATGCCGTCATTCGCAAGGCATTCAACATGTCGTCGAATGCCTGGCTCGAATTGCAGTGGTACCTGTTTGGAGCTGCCTTCATGCTGGCGGCCGCCTATACGCTGAAGCAGAACGAGCATATCCGCATTGACCTGCTTTACGGCTCGCTGTCACGCAAGCGCCAGCACTGGGTCGACTTGTTCGGCCACGTTTTCTTCCTCATGCCCATCTGTCTGCTGATGGTTTATTACCTGACGCCCTATACGCTCCAGGCCTATCGGACCAGCGAGATGTCTTCCAACACCGGCGGCCTGATCATCTGGCCGGCGCGCGCGGTGCTTCTCGTCGGCTTCATCCTGCTCGCCTTCCAGGGCGTCTCGGAGATCATCAAGAAGATCGCGATCATGCGCGGAGACATGGACGATCCAAACCCGTTCATATCGGCTCACGAAGCGGCTGAACTCGAAGCCAAGGCGCTCGCCGAGGAGATCAAGAAATGATCGAGTTCATCGCCCAGAACATGGCGCCGATCATGTTCGCCTCCATGATGCTTTTTTTGCTGTTCGGTTATCCCGTCGCCTTCGCGCTGGCTGCCAACGGACTTTTGTTTTTCGTCATCGGCGTGGAGCTCGCTCCCTATTCGAACGGCGTGATCACCCTGTCCTGGCCCTTGCTGAACGCCTTGCCGGAACGGTTCTGGGGCCAGATGTCGAACGAGACGCTGCTGGCCATTCCGTTCTTCACCTTCATGGGCATCGTGCTGGAACGCTCCGGCATGGCCGAAGATCTGCTCGATACGATCGGCCAGCTTTTCGGGCCTATTCGCGGCGGCCTGGCCTATGCGGTCATCATCGTCGGTGCGCTGCTTGCGGCCACCACAGGCGTCGTCGCGGCATCGGTCATCGCCATGGGCCTGATCTCGCTGCCGATCATGATGCGTTACGGCTATGACCGCCGCGCGGCGACCGGCGTCATCGCGGCATCGGGAACGCTGGCGCAGATCATCCCGCCCTCGCTGGTGCTGATCATTCTGGCCGACCAGCTCGGCCGGTCGGTCGGCGACATGTATGCCGGCGCACTGGTCCCCGGCCTGGTGCTGACCAGCCTCTACATGCTGTACGTTCTGGTCATGAGCTTCCTGCGGCCGAACTCCATGCCGGCCTTGCCGCTGGAGGCGCGCACGCTGGGTTCGGGCGTGACGTCGCTGATCGTGGCGCTCGTCGCGGTCGCAATCGTCTCCTATGTCGCCCATATCATGCTGTCCCCGACACAAGGCGCCAATGCCGACATTCTGGGGGCAACGATCGGCGTCATCCTGATCTACGTCTTCGCCATCGTCGACAAATCAATGAAGCTCAACATCATGTCGCGGCTGGCGCAGCAGGTCATCATCGTGCTGATCCCGCCGCTCGCGCTGATCTTCCTTGTTCTGGGCACCATCTTCCTCGGCATTGCCACGCCGACCGAAGGCGGCGCCATGGGCGCCGTGGGATCCTTGATCCTCGCCGCGTTCAAAGGCCGGCTGACGCTGGATGTGATCAAGCAGGCGCTCGCCTCGACCACGCGCCTGTCCAGCTTCGTGATGTTCATCCTGCTCGGTGCGCGCGTCTTCTCGCTGACCTTCTACGGCGTCAACGGCCATATCTGGGTCGAGCATCTGCTGGTCTCGCTGCCCGGCGGTGAAGTCGGCTTCCTGATCGTGGTCAACATCCTGGTGTTCCTGCTGGCCTTCTTCCTCGATTATTTCGAGCTGGCCTTCATCATCGTGCCGCTTCTGGTCGGCCCGGCAAATGCGCTTGGCATCGATCTGGTGTGGTTCGGCGTGCTGCTGGCAATCAACATGCAGACCAGCTTCATGCACCCGCCCTTCGGCTTCGCGCTGTTTTACCTGCGTTCGGTGGCGGCGCGCGTGCCCTATCTGGACCGCATTACCGGCAAGAAGATCGAGCCGATTACCAGCGGCCAGATCTATTGTGGCGCGGTGCCGTTCGTCTGCATCCAGATCGTCATGGTCACGCTCACGATCATGTTCCCGCAGATGGTCTTGCATTACAAAGGCAAACCGGTGGATCCAGGCTCGATCCAGATCCAGATGCCAGACCTTCCCGGCCTCGGCGGTGGCGGCCTGGGCAACAACGGTCTGGGGTCGTCGCCCTTCGGCGCTCCGCCTGCCATGCCCGGCGACCAGCCCGCACCGGCACCCGCTCCGGGCGGTACGCCGGCGCCGCCGCAGCCGCCTGCCCCGGCCAATCCGCTGTCGCAGCCGCCAAGCTTCAACTGAGCGGACGGCAACACTTGAAAAGGGCGCCCTCGCGGCGCCCTTCTTTTTTGACAGAGCCGTTCGCCGGCAGGAATGCGGGCAAAAAAGAACCCCGGAGCATGATGCCCCGGGGTTCGCCGTCTCTGTGCTGCGCTGGAGCTTAGAGCTTGCTGCCGCGCTGCTGGATCATCATGAAGGTGTCGTAGTTGTATTCGGCGATCTGCATGTTGACGTAATAGTCCTTGCGGAAGGCCTTGATCGATTCCCAGATTTTCTTGAAGTCGGGGTTCTTCCCCTCGACGTCGGCATAGACCTCGTTGGCTGCGTCGAAGCTGGCCGACAGGATCTCCTGGCTGAACGGGCGAAGCTGCGCGCCATTGGCCACCAAGTTCTTGATCGCGGTGGGGTTCAGATAATCGTATTTCTGCAACATGTTGGCGTCGGCAGCCTGGGCAGCCGTATGCACCAGCGACTTATAGGCCGGCGACAGCTCTTCGTACTTCGCCTTATTGAACATCAGGTGGACGGTCGGGCCGCCTTCCCAGAAGCCCGGATAGTAGTAGTAAGGCGCGACCTTCTGGAAGCCGAGCTTTTCGTCGTCGTAGGGGCCGACCCATTCGGCGGCGTCGATGGTGCCCTTTTCGAGTGCCGGATAGATGTCGCCGCCGGCAATCTGCTGCGGCACGACGCCGAGCTTGCTGAGCACCTGGCCGGCAAACCCGCCGATACGCATCTTCAGGCCCTGAAGATCGGCGACGGTGTTGATTTCCTTACGGAACCAACCGCCCATCTGCACACCGGTGTTGCCGCCGGGCAGACCGTACAGGCCCTGCTTGGCCAGGAACTCGTTGAACAGCGCGATGCCGCCGCCATGATAGTGCCAGGCGTTCATGCCGCGCGCATTCAGCGCAAACGGAACAGCTGCACCGAGGGCCCAGGTCGGGTCTTTGCCGACATAATAATAGGCAACCGTATGGCAGCCTTCGACCGTGCCGTTCGCGGCAGCGTCCGCGGCCTGCAGGCCAGGAACGATTTCACCGGCGGCAAACACCTGAACCTGGAAATTGCCGTCGGTCGCTTCAGACAGCATTTTCGAAAACACTTCGGCACCGCCATAGATGGTGTCGAGCGACTTCGGGAAGGACGAGGCGATACGCCACGTCACTTTCGGATTGGACTGGGCGATGGCAGGCGCGGCAAGGGCTGTAGCGGCGGCCGCGCCGACGCCGGCTGCACCAGCCTTTTTGAAGAATGAACGGCGATCCATGAAATTCCTCCCTGGGTGGATCCGTAAGGCGACGGCACCGGTTAAATCCTTGGATTTGCTAGGCGACGTTGCCTCGACAATACACAGGCGAAAAGCCTAGTAAAGCCACGTGCGAAACGCTTCTGGTATCAAAGCGAAAAAAATCTGAACGGTATCAACGGCGGTAAAACTATAGTCTAAGGCCAATCCGGATATGACTTTGGCCACCGCAACGGACGCGCTGGCAAAAGTCGAGAAATCGCCTATTTTGTGGGCACAATACAGAGTGCCTTCAAAGCCAATCCCGAGAGTTCGAAATGCATCAGCCGCTTGTCGCCGTATCCACCGACGTTCGCCAGTTCGACAACTACACCTGGCACGCGGCGCCCCAGCAATATCTTGAGGCGGCGATTGCGGGCGCCGGCGTCTTTCCGCTTCTCGTTCCTTCCTTCGGCGATCGGCTCGATCTCGACATGCTGCTCGACCGGGTCGACGGCGTGATGATGACGGGCTCGAAATCCAATGTCGACCCACGGCTCTACGGGGCGGAGGCGACGGAAGCCAACGGCCCCTACGACCACGCCCGCGATTCCACCACCTTGCCGCTGATTCGCCGCGCGGTGGAGCGCGGCGTGCCGCTGCTCGCCATCTGCCGTGGCATCCAGGAAATGAATGTCGCGCTCGGCGGCTCGCTGGCGAGCGAGATCCAGGAGCGCGAGGGAATCATGGACCACCGCGCGCCGGTCAGCGACAACCAGGACGAGCGCTTCGCGATCCGCCAGCCGGTGAAGATCAAGGAAGGCACCTGCCTCGCCGCCGTGTTCGGCGCCGGCGAAATCCAGGTGAACTCGGTCCACAGGCAGGCCGTCGAGCGGCTTGGACAAACGCTGCAGATCGAGGCCGTGGCCGAGGATGGGACGGTCGAGGCCGTGTCGGTCAGGGATTCGCGCGCCTTCGCCGTCGGCGTACAGTGGCACCCGGAATATTGGGTGAACTCGGACAGCGCCTCGCAGAAAATCTTCCGTGCCTTCGGCGAGGCTGTTCGCCTGCATGCGCTGGCTCGCGGCGCAACCCGCGCCGCGGCCGAATAGCCGCCGCTACCGCGCGGCGGCTTTCACATCCGCCGTTTCAGGCACCGCGGTCAGCGGCCGGCCGTCATCGAACCAGGCAAAGATGTTGTCGGCCACGAGATCGGCCATGGCGTTGCGCGTCATGATGCTGGCTGAAGCCACATGCGGCAGGAGCATCGCATTGGGCGCGTCGAGCAGGCCTTGCGGGACATTGGGCTCGTCGGCGAACACGTCGAGGCCGGCTGCCAGGATGGTGCCATCCGACAGTGCGGCGATCAGCGCGTCTTCATCGACCGTGCTGCCACGCCCGACATTGACGAAGATGCCGTGCGGTCCCAGCGCCTTCAGGATATCGGCATTCACAGCCTTTTCGGTCGACGCCGTTCCCGGAACGACGGAAACGAGAATATCGACCGCCTCGGCGAGCCCCTTTAGCGTCGGATGATAGTCATAGACCACATCCGGCACCTGCCGGCGGTTGTGATAGGCGACCGGCAGCCCACAGGCTTCAAGCCGGCGGGCAACAGCCAGGCCGATGCGGCCCATGCCGAAAATACCGGCCTTGCGGCCGCGCAGGCTGCCCGGCGTCAGGCGATAATTGCCTTCGCTGGCCCAGCGGCCCTGGCGCAGCCAGGTCTCGGCCTTGTGGAACTCGCGCGCGGTGGCAATGACGAGACCGAGGGCGACATCGGCCACCTCCTCGGTCAGAACGTCCGGCGTGTTGGTAACCATGATGCCGTTCCTGCCGGCATATGGTGCGTCGACGCCGTCATAGCCGACGCCGAAATTGGCGACGATCTCGAGATTGGGCAGCGCGGCCATGAAGTCGGCCGTGATGCGGCCGGTGCCGGCGCCTGACACCGCGACGGCACGCACCTTCTTCGCGATATCCGGCGTGACCAGAGCAGGGTCCGCGGTGTCGATCCGGACGATTTGGAAACCGGTCTGCAAACGCTCGAAAACACGCGGATGCGGATGGCCTGGAATGAGAACGAAAGGTCGGTCGGTCATGGCGTCTTTATGGGCACTCCGGAGGATTGCCGGACATGCAGCTCCGGCTTGATGAGTTCCTGGGACAGCCGCACGGGCCTGCCGTTCAGCTTGTCGAGCAGGGCGCTGGCGGCGCGACGGCCGACTTCGCGCTGGCCGTTCCAGACGGTGGTCAGGGCCGGCGTTGCAATGGCCGCCTCCTCGATGTCGTCATATCCCGTCACCGCGACATCCACCCCGGGAACAAGGCCCGCGCGCGCGATGCCGTTCATCAGCCCGATCGCGACGAGATCGTTCCAGCAGCAGACGGCGGTTGGCCGGTCCTCGATGGTGAGGAACTGGCCCGCCGCGTCGAAACCGGCCTGCTTGGTGCGCGGCCCTGGAATGCGCCAGGACGGCTTCACCTCGAGTCCCGCGGCGGTCATTGCGTCCAGATAACCTTGGTAGCGGTGCCTTCCGGTGGAAGTCTGGTCCGTGCCGCCGACCATGGCGATCCTGCGGTGACCGAGCGAAATGAGATGGTTGGTGGCCAGTGCTGTGCCATAGGCGTCGTCGCCACGAAACACCGGCACTTCAGCGCCTTCCACGGCGCGCGCGATCAGCACGGCGGGCAAGCCGTTGCGTTCGGCCATGGCGATGTCTTCGGCCGGTGTGCCGATTGCGGGCGACATGATGACGCCGTCAGCGCCGAGCTGCAGCAGCGTGTCGATGAAGCTGCGTTGCTTTTCCAGGTCGTCATAGTGGTTGGACAGAAGAAAGGTCTGGCCGCTGCGGTCGAGTTCGGTTTCGATGGAGCGTAGGATTTCGGCGAAGAACGGGTTCATGATGTCATGAACGACGACGCCGAGGATACCGGAACGGGAGGTGCGGAGGCTCGCAGCGCGCCTGTTGTAGATATAGCCGATTTCTCGGGCGTGGTGCTTGATGCGTTCGCGAGTCTCGTCTGCCACAAGCGGGCTGTCGCGCAAGGCCAGCGACACCGTCGCAGTGGACACGCCGAGCGCATCGGCAATTGTGGAAAGCTTGATCTTCTGACCCAGTATGGCCTCCTCCGCCATCGGGCGCCTTGCCCAGAGCTTCGCTTTTTAAACTGTTTAAAAGCGATAGGACAATCCAGGCGGGCAAATCAACGTTTTTTTGCCAGCTCTTCTGTTTCGGCCAGCAACGCGGCGCGGTTCTGAACGCGCAGCACATGTTCCCGGCGAACGATGTAGAGACCGCTAAGCGCGATGATGCCCGCTCCAGCGACGGTCCACAGATCCGGCAATTGCTGGAAGACAAGCCAGCCCAGAAGGATCATCCAGACTATCTGCAGATAGGGATAGGGAGCCAGCGCGGTGACGGTCGCACGGCGGTAGGCAAGAATGATGAAGTAGTGCCCGACACCACCGAATATGCCCAGGCTTGCCAGCAGCACCCAGGCCCAGGCATGCGGCGGCGCCGAGACGGTGTAGGGCAAGGCTGGCGCCATCAACACCATCGGCGCCATGGCGGAATAGAAGATGAGGCTTTCCGTCGACTCTTTCACCGACATCTTGCGCGTCATCAGCACATAGAGGCTGTAGCTGACCGCCGAAGCCAGGGCACAGAGATGTCCGAGCGAAAAGCTGCCGAAACCTGGCCGCGTGATGACGAGCACGCCAAGAAGGCCGACCAGGACGGCCATCCAGCGTCGCCAGCCCGCCCATTCGCCCAGCAATGGCCCGGCCAGCGCCGTGATGATCATGGGCGCGAAGAAGGCGATCGACATCGTTTCGGCAAGCTGCAGTTGCCGCAGCGCCAGGAAATTGAAGATCGTCGAGCCGAACAGGAACACTCCGCGCACGATTTGAAGCGGCAGACTTCGTGTCTTGAAAATACTGAAATTGCTCCAGCCACGGAACATGATGAACACAAGCACCGCGTGACCGGCAAAGCGGCACCAGGACACGAACACCGCGTCCATTCCCGACAGGACGAGATATTTCGCGCTCGAATCCAAAAATGAAAACAACAGCCCGGACGCGAAAATGAAGAGGATCGCGGCGACCGGGGTGGGTTTGTCTTGGGAAGTTGCAGTCAACGGCTCGCCATTGGGCGGGAAAATCTGCGGCAACTCTGGGTGAGTCGCCGCCTTGCCGCAAGAACAAACGGCTAGACCAGTCGATCGGACGAAATGACGGCCGAGCCGAAGCTCCTATTCGGCGGCGGCCTTCACATCCGGTTCCTGCGCACCGGCGTCCGCCGTTTCGAGCACCTCGGCCAATTCGGGCAGATCGGCTTCGTCGTCGGCATCGGCATAGACGACGTTGGACAGGTTCGCCTCGATGCGGTGAAGCAGCTTGGTCAGTTGCTTGATCTCCTTCTTGTCGAGGCCTTTCATCGCCTGCTTCTCGGTCTTGCGCACCGACTTCTCGATGGCGCGGATCGCGTCGCGGCCGGTCTCGGTCATGAAGATATGCGCCTGGCGCGCGTCCGAACTGGACGCCTTCTTTTCCAGAAAACCCTGTGCCTGAAGGCGGTTGATGGTCTTGGTAATGGTCGGCGGGCGCACGCCCAGCCGTGTCGCCAGTTGGCCCGGGGTCTGGCCGTCCTCGACGCTCAGCGCCAGCATGATCTGGTCCTGCCCGGCATAGAAGCCGTGCGCCAGAAGCCGCGCGGCAAGCGTCGTTCTGGCGAGGCGGGCTACGGAGTGAAGCCGGTTGATGGCGGCGCTTTTGTTCGACTTGGCCATATGAACCCTCTCTGGGACAGACCGATCCGACATTCATGGCACACAGCCATGGCCGGAAACATCATAACACGGACGAAAGCCCGCTTCACGGTCCCGACACCGCGCTCTTTGACAGAAGGATGTTACAGCCTAATGACAAGAAACTGCGTCGGCAAACCATATGCTTTGCAGACTAGGAGACGCCTCAGACCTCGTGCAGATAGAGATGGTAGTCCAACTCGCTGACCGTGCGGGCGACCCGTAGATATTCCGCATGCTTGATCTCGGTGAAGGTGCGGTGCAGGTCTTCGCCCAGCGCCTGCTTGAGAAACTCCGAGGCTTTCGCAGCCTCGATGGCGCTGCGCCAGTCGGGAGGCATTGCCGTCCCGGTGGACGCGGTCTGCGCATAGCCGTTGCCGGTCGTCTCCGGGCCGGGATCGAGCTGCTCGTCCAACCCCTTGGCGATGCCGGCAAGCACGGTCGCCGCGACCAGATAAGGGTTGGCGTCGACACCCGAGGGGCGATGCTCGAGGCGGCGGTTTTTGGCATCGCCCGCCGGCACCCGCAAGGCAACCGAGCGGTTGTTGACGCCCCAGCTCGGTGCGACCGGCGCATAGGATTGCGACACGAAGCGCCGCCAGGAATTGGCATGGGGCGCGAACACCAGCATCGATTCGGCCATGGTGGCGGCGAGCCCGCCCAGCGCATGCAGCAGCATAGGCGACCATTCGCCTTCCCTGGCCTCGGTGAAGACATTGCGGCCGTCATCGTCCGACAGCGAGACATGCAGATGCATGCCCGAACCGGCATAACGTTCGATCGGCTTGGCCATGAAGCAGGCGGTGACGCCATGCCGGCGCGCCGCCATGCGCACGATGCGCTTGAGCAGCACCAGATCGTCGGCCGCCCGCATGATGTCCTTGCGGTAGTGCAAAGTCAGCTCATACTGGCCGGGCGCATATTCCGAGATCACCGTCTCGGCCGGAATATCCTGCGCCTTCGCTGCCGCATAGATATCCGAAAACAGCGGCTCCATGCCGTGCAGATGGTCGACGGAGTAGACCTCGGTCTTGCCGCTGCGGCGTCCGTCGAGCACCGCCAGCGCCGGCTGCACCTTGCCGTCGGCGTCGCGCTCGTTGGCCAGGAGGAAGAATTCGAGTTCGAAGGCGCCCGCCGGATGCAGGCCCTTTTCGGCCAGCCGCTCGACCTGCCGCCGCAGCGCAAGGCGCGGGTCGGAGGTCATCGGCGTCCCGTCGAGATGATACATCGACATCAGCACCTGACCGCGCGGCGGAAGGGTGCCAAAAAGCGGTTTGAGGGTACCCGGAATGGGCCATGCGCGCAGATCGCCATCCCCGGAATCCCAGATCAACCCCGTCTCGTGCACGTCTTCGCCGGTGATATCGAGGCCGAGGATCGAGATCGGGAGATGCCGCCCGCCCTCGTAGAAGCCCAGCAATTCGTGTCGGCGGATAATCTTGCCCCGGCCGATGCCGTTGACGTCGGTCAGAACGATGTCGATCGCTTCGATTTCGGGATGGGCGTCGAGGAAGGCCTTGGCTTCGTCGACGGTCGAGCCGGAAGGTGAGGTCATGATGGGTCTCGGTTGGTCACTCGCTTGTCTCACGCCGTAAGGCCTTGAGCAATATCGCCAAAGGCCGAGACGAGGCGGTCGACCTGCCGCGCCGTGGTGGCCGGCGAGACCAGCATCATGTTGTGGAACGGCGCGATCAGCACACCGCGATTGACCAGCGCGACATGCAGCGCCGCCTCAAGACGCGAGGCATGGGCGGCTTCCGCCTCGCCGCCATTGCGCAGCGGCCCCGGCGCGCAGATGAACTCGACGCGGGCGCCGACCCGCGCGACGTGCCATGGCAGCCCGTTTGCCCTAATCGCCCGGGCAAGGCCGGCTTGAAGCCGCTCTGCCAGCGTGTCCATATGGGCATAATTCTTGGCGGTCATCACCTCGGTCAGCGTCGCGTGCATGGCTGCGAACTGCAGCGGATTGGCTGACAGGGTGGTGCCCATGCCGGAGTAACCCTGCTCCTTCGTGCGGTTGTAGGCCTGGTAGCGGTCGGCGACCGCCTCGCTCATGCCCCAGATGCTGGCCGGCACGCCGCCGGCAACCGGCTTGCCGAGCACGAACAGGTCGGGGTCGAGGCCATGCACGCGGGTGTAGCCGCCGAGCCCTGTCGAAACGGTGTGCGTCTCGTCGATCAGGAGCAGCGTGCCCGCCTTGCGGGTCAGTGCGCGCAGGGCATCGTGAAAACCCGGATCGGGCAGCACCATGCAGGAATTGGTCAGCACCGGCTCGGTGATGACGCAGGCGACATCGCCGTGGGCCAGTTCCGCTTCGAGTGCTGCCGGATCGTTGAACTCGACGATGCGCGTGCGCTGGGTCAGGTCGCGGAACTCGCCGGCGAGGCCGGGCCGGTTGACCGGCCTGCCCCCCTTCAGCCGCACCATCGTCTCGTCGACGGCGCCGTGATAGCAGCCGTTGAACACCAGGATTTTATCGCGGCCGGTGACGGCGCGGGCGACGCGGAGCGCAAAGCGATTGGCGTCGCTCGCGGTCGTGGCGATCTGCCAGTGCGGCAGGCCGAATGTTCCCTGAAGCAGGAGGCCGAGTTCGAGCGCATCTTCCGACGGCAGCATGTAGGTGAGCCCGCGCCCGGCCTGGCGGCGAATGGCGCGCGCCACCGGCGCCGGGGAATGGCCGAACATGGAGCCGGTGTCGCCAAGGCAGAAATCGTCGAGCCTGATGCCGTCTATATCGGTGACGGTGGCGCCTCGCGCCGTCTCGACCACGATGGGGAACGGCGTCGGCCAGTCGGTCATCCAGTGCATCGGCACGCCGCCGAAAAAGCCGGGCAGGCCGTTGCCGATGGCGGCTTCCGACTTCGGTCTTGCGCGGCGGAATACAGCGCTTTCGCCAGCGTGGAGCGCTGCAATGCGCTCCAGCGCGATCCCGCCTTCGGTCGATGCCGTCATGATGCCCTCGCCTTCAATGCGGGCGCACTTTAGCCAGACGAAACAGGATGGTGCAATCGTCAGGCATCAGGTGAACGTTGGGTCAGGGCGTCAGGCCGCGATATCGATGACACCGCAGTCGCCGGCCGCCGAACCGAAGGCGATGCGGCGTTCCTCCTGATCCCAGCTCATGGCGGTGACAGCGCCCTTGCCGGCGCGGCGCAGCACGACCTCCTTGGCATCGCCGAACCGGACGGCCAGGATCATGCCGTCGTCATAGCCGACCGCCACGATCTCCTGGCTGGGGTGGCAGGCGACGCAGGTGACCATGGAGTTGCCGCGCGTGCCGAGTTCCAGCGGAGCCTTGCCCATCGGGCCATCCTTGCCCGAAAACGGCCAGACGATAGCCGCCGGCGCGCCCGAGCTTGCCAGCCACTTGCCCTTGGCGCTCCACGACAGGCTTTTGACCTTGGCGGGATAGCCGGTCATGCGCATGTGCTTGCCGTCGGCAAGCTTCCAGCCATGCAGGGCGTTTTCCTGCATGGTCGTGACGACGAAGTTGCCGTCGGGGGAAAAGGTTATGCCGGTATGCGCGCCTGCCCATTCCAGCTCGACCGGCTTGCCCTCGGCGGCGGGGAAATGCAGCGTCGCGCCGTTGTAGCGGGCAGCGCCGATGCGCATGCCCTTGGGCGAGAAAGCGACGCCCTCGACCGAGCGCGGATGGGCGAGTTCCTTTACCTTGCCGTCGGCAAACCGCACATAGGCGTTGCGCCCCGACGCAAAGGCAACCGCGCCCTGCGGGCCGGCGGCAACGCTGGTTACCCACTTGCGGCCGATCTCCGCGAGCTGTTCGGACGCACCGCCAGCACCGACCGCGAGCACCTTGCCGTCCTCGCCACCGGTGATCAGCCGTCCCTTGGCGGCGTCATAGGCGGTGGCCAAAAGCCCATCATGCAGCTCGCTCCATTTGTGGCCATTGTCGAGCCGATGAACCACCCCATCGGCCAGCGCGAAATAGGGCACATCGGCGATGAAGGCGGTCGCCAGGCAATGGCTGTCGAGATCAAGTGGGGCGACTGTTGGCATGTTCGATTTCCGTAAGCGAATCGGGTGGGATGAAGCACCCCCTCACCGGCTCGCTGCGCTCGCCACCTCTCCCCCTGCCCGGGGGAGAGGAAACGCGGCCTCGATGGAAGCGGCCATTCTCCAGCCTGGGTTCCTCCCCCCTACGAAGTGGGGGAGAGGTGGCGAGCGCAGCGAGCCGGCGGGGGGAAATTGCGCGAGCTTTGCGGCGCACGCAACAAACAAGTCGGCCTTAAGCCTGGCAGGCGAGGAAGCTGCGTTCCAGGCGCTCACGGTCGAGTTCGCGGCCGATGAAGACCAGCCGGCTTTCATGCTTCTCGCCATCCTTCCAGGCGCGCTGGTGGTCGCCCTCGATGATCATGTGCACGCCCTGGATGACGTAGCGCTCAGGGTCGTCCTTGAAGGCGATGATGCCCTTGAGCCGCAGGATGTTCGGCCCTTCCATCTGGGTGATCTTCTCGATCCAGGGGAAGAACTTCTTGGAATCCATCTCTCCGCCGCGCAACGAAACCGACTGCACCGTCACGTCATGGATCGCCGACGGGGCGTGGTCATGGTGATCGTGCCCATGGTCGTGGTGGTGATGGTGATCATGACCGTGGTGATGGTGGTCATGGTCGCAATCCGGGCCGCAGGCATGATCATGGCCGTGGTCGTCGGCATCGAGGAAATGCGGATCGTTTTCCAAAGCGCGCTTGAGGTCGAAGGCGCCGCGGTCCAGCACTTCGGTCAAATCGACGCCCGAGCGGGTGGTGCGATGGATCCTGGCGGTCGGGTTGATGGCGCGGATCGCGGCTTCCACGTCGCGCAGTTCGTCCGCAGTCACGAGATCGGTCTTGTTCAGCACGACGACATCGGCAAACGCGATCTGGTCCTCGGCCTCGCGGCTGTCCTTGAGCCGCAGCGGCAGGTGCTTGGCGTCGACCAGCGCGACCACCGCGTCGAGCTTGGTCTTGGAGCGGACATCGTCGTCCATGAAGAAGGTCTGCGCGACCGGAACAGGGTCGGCCAGGCCGGTGGTCTCGACGACGATCGCATCGAAGCGACCGGGACGGCGCATCAGGCCTTCGACCACGCGGATCAGATCGCCGCGCACGGTGCAGCAGACGCAGCCATTGTTCATCTCGTAGATTTCCTCGTCGGACTCCACGATCAGGTCGTTGTCGATGCCGATTTCGCCGAACTCGTTGACGATGACGGCGTAACGCTTGCCGTGGTTTTCGGAAAGGATGCGGTTGAGCAGCGTTGTCTTGCCGGAGCCGAGATAACCGGTCAGCACGGTTACCGGGATTTGCGTCTGAGCGTCTGTCATGATGGCCTCATGAGGAAAATTGTCGCCCCCATATAAGATGTCCATCCGCGTTTTGCACCCCGCAATACGGCATGGCATTCGCTGATTGCACCCCCACCCTTTATCCCTCCCCACAAGGGGGAGGGAGACGCCTTCCTCGCCGGACATCAAAGGTTTCGGAAGCTTAGGGAAAAGCTTCCGCCGGAACGTCCCCCTCCCTCTTGTGGGGAGGGGTTAGGGGCGGGGGTGAGCAAGCAAAGACGCAGCCAAGGTAGACAATCAGCGAATCAGAATGGCCCGCAAATCGTTGACATTGGTGCCGGTCGGGCCTGGGACGAACAGGTCGTCGACGCTTCGAAACGCCGTCCAGGCATCGTTTCCGGCCAGTTTCGCCTTGGCGTCCACCCCTGCCCTGCGCATCCTTGCCACTGTCCTGCCGTCGGCAAAGGCGCCGGCATTGTCTTCCGAGCCGTCTATGCCGTCGGTATCGGCGGCCAGCGCCGAAATGCCGTCCACCCCATCGATGCCGATGGCGAAGGCCAGCAGGAACTCGCTGTTGCGTCCGCCCTTGCCTTTGGAGCGAAGCGTCACCGTGGTCTCGCCGCCCGACAGGATCAGCACCGGTTTGCGGAACGGCCGGTCGCGCGATGCCACCTCGCGGGCGATAGCGGCATGCACCGAGCCCACATCGCGGGCCTCGCCCTCGATGGAATCCGAAAGGATGACGCTCTCGACCCCTTGCCGCCCAGCCTCGGCGGCCGCTGCTTCCAGCGAGACGGCGGCGGAAGCGATGACACGCACCTCATTGCGGGCGAAATGCACGTCGGAAGGCAGCGGCGCAGCCGATGCCTCGCTGCGGATATGCGCCAACACCTTTTCCGGCAAAGCGATGCGGTAGGTTTCGATCAGGCGCAGGGCGTCCGCACGCGTCGCAGCATCCGGCACCGTGGGGCCGGAGGCGACCAGTGCCGGGTTGTCGCCGGGTATGTCGGAGACAACCAGCGATACCACGCGCGCGGGCCACGCCGCCCGCGCCAGGCGGCCGCCCTTGATGCCCGAGACATGCTTGCGCACCGCGTTCATGGCCGCGATCGGCGCGCCGGAGGCGAGCAGCGCCTCGTTGACGGCAATCTCGTCTTCGAGCGTGAGGTTGCCGGCCGGGAATGGCAGCAGCGCGGAGCCGCCCCCGGAGATCAGGGCGACGACGAGATCGTCCTCACTCAGCCCGGAAACGGTCTTAAGCAGCGCCTTGGAGGCATCAAGGCCAGCCGCATCCGGAACCGGGTGGGAGGCTTCGAGGATTGCGATGCGGTCGCAGGGCGCGGAAAACCCGTAGCGCGTCACGACCACGCCTTCCAGCGGGCCGTCCCACGCTTTCTCGAACGCCGCCGCCATCTGCGCCGAACCCTTTCCGGCGCCGATGACGACGGTGCGTCCCTTGGGCTTCGCCGGCAGATGGTCGCGGATCGTCCGCTCGGGATCGGCGGCGGCCACGGCAGCGTCGAAGATGGAGGTCAGGAAGGGTTTGGGGGCGAGGGTCATGGATGCCCGGCAGGGCAGAGGGGGGTGAGTGCCGTCCTCATCCCAGCGCCAACTCCGCGCGGGCGATGCCGAGGTGATCGCACAGCGCATCGACCACGACACCGTGGTCCTGTCGTTCGGGCAGGCCCGACACGGCGATGACGCCGATCACGCCCGCATTGGCGACCGCGATGGGAAAGCCCCCGCCGGCCAGCACGTAATCGGCAGGATCGAGCCCTTGTCCGACCGGAAACGTTCTGTCGGGGCGCTGTTTTTCCAGCACCAACCGATAGGTGCTCTTGAGTGTCAGGCGGACGACATTGCGCTTGCGCCGCGCCCAGTTGGCGTTGTCGGCGCTGGAGCCGGGCAAGGCGGCGTAAAAGAGCGGACGGTCCCATGTCTGGATGTCGACGACGATGGACAGCTTTTCCTTCAGGCCGCGCTCGCGGATCGCTGCTCCAAGCGCGAAGGCCACAGCCTCGTCGAAGGCGGGCAACACCAACCGACGCTCCTGCTCGATGATCCCTGCGATATCCTCGGCACTCATGTCCACCTCCGCGTTTCAGGAACGGGATGCAGCGTCCGTGGTGTCAGGTCAAGAGAGCGACGACGGAAGTTCGGATTTTGCCGCCCTTCCCGCGACATAGGTCTCGACCACGGCGCGGTCGTCGCCCAGCGTTTGCAGCAGGAACAGCTCTTCGGCGAGCGACCTGACCGTCTCCATGCGCAGCGTCATGCCCGGCGTGGCGGCGGAGTTCAACACGACCAGATCGGCATCCGTGCCGGGCTCCAGCGTGCCGACGCGATCGGCAATCGACAGCGCCTCGGCATTGCCGCGCGTCATCTGCCAGAAGGAGGCGAACGGGTTGAGCTTCTCGCCATTCAGCGCGATGGCCTTGTAGCCTTCGTCCATGGTGCGCAGCATGGAATAGTTGGTGCCGCCGCCGACATCGGTGGCGGTGGCAATGCGCAAAGGCTTTTCGCGCTGGCGGAAGCGCTGGTAGTCGAACAGGCCGGAACCCAGAAACAGATTCGAGGTCGGGCAGAAGACCGCGATGGAACCGGCATCGGAGATCGCGTCCGCTTCGCGTTCCGAAAGATGGATGCAGTGGCCAAGAAGCGTGCGGCTGCGGAGCAGGCCGTAATGCTCGTAGATATGGGTGTAGTCCTTCGCCCAAGGATAAAGGTCTTGCGTAAACGCGATCTCGGCGTGGTTTTCCGACAGATGCGTCTGGATATGCAGGGCGGGATGCTCGCGCGCAAGCGATTGCGCCATCTCCATCTGTTCGGGCGAAGAGGTGATGGCGAAGCGCGGGGTTATCGCATAAAGGCCACGCCCCTTGCCGTGCCACTCGGCGATAAGCGCCTTCGTGTCGTCATAGCTCGATTGCGGCGTGTCCAGAACGCCTTCCGGCGCATTGCGGTCCATCATCACCTTGCCGGCGACGATCAGCATGTCGCGGTCATGCGCTTCGGCGAAAAAGGCTTCAGCCGACTGCTTGTGGACCGAGCAATAGGCGGCGACCGTGGTCGTGCCCTGGCGGATCATCTCGTCCAGGAACAGCCGCGCGATGCGTCGTCCATGCTGGGCGTCGGCGAACTTCGACTCCTCGGGGAAGGTGTAGGTGTTGAGCCAGTCGAGCAGCTCAGCGCCATAGGACGCGATGACCTGCATCTGCGGCATGTGGACATGCGCATCGATGAAGCCCGGCAAAATGAGATGCGGCCGATGGTCGACGGTGCGCGTGCCTTCGCCGGCCTGCGGCGCAATGGCTTCGAATGGCCCCGCCGCCACGATCCTGCCGTCGCGGACCAGCACAGCACCGTCCTCCTCGAAGGCATAGGCGGCGTGGTCGGCGATGCTGTCGGGCCAGCGCAGGAAGCTCAGCGTGCGGCCCCGGAGGAGAAGGTCGGTCATCGCAACGCTCCACCAAACTGGAAAAAAGCCCCCTCACCGGCCCTTTGGGCCACCTCTCCCCCTGCCCAGGGGCGAGGAAAGGCAGCGTCTGCGTCAGCGCTTTTCCAGCTTGGGTTCCTCTCCCCCAGGCAGGGGGAGAGGTGGTTTGCCAAGCAAACCGGTGAGGGGGTGATTTCGATTCTCATAACCGCTCGTTACCGCGCCTGCTCGAACCACGCCACCAAAAGCGCGCGTTCTTCGGGCGTAATCGCCGTGACATTGCCGGGCGGCATGGCGTGGCTGCGGCCGGCCTGGAGATAGATTTCGCGCGCATGGTCGGCAATTGACGAATCGGTGTCGAGCACCACGCCCTTGGGCGCGTGGGTGACCCCGTCATAGAACGGCTCGGGCGAATGACACATCGAGCAGCGGCCCAGCACGGTGTCGCGCACGGCAGGGAAATGGCTGGAGGCGATGAAGACCTGGTTGGCCTCAGCTACCTTGGGCTCGCCGGTCAGGATTTTCGGCACGGTCGACAGCCACATGATGACGACGAACAGAATGGCCGCGACCAGCCAGGTCCAGTGCGGGTTGCCGGCGCGCTTGTGCACCGTGTTGAAGTAATGCCGGATCAGCACGCCGATGATGAACACCAGCGAGGCGATGACCCAGTTGAACTGGGTGCCGAATGCAAGCGGGTAGTGGTTCGACAGCATCAAGAACAGCACCGGCAATGTCAGATAGTTGTTGTGCAGCGAGCGCGTCTTGGCGATGCGGCCATATTTCGGGTCGGGCTTGCGACCGGCGATCAGGTCGGCCACCACGATCTTCTGGTTCGGGATGATGACCATGAAGACATTTGCCGACATGATCGTTGCGGTAAACGCGCCGAGATGCAGGAAGGCCGCGCGGCCGGTGAACAGCTGCGTGTAGCCCCAAGCCATGAAGACGACGATGGCATAGAGCACCAGCATCAGGATCGTGTCGTTCTGGCCCAGCGGCGATTTGCACAACAGGTCGTAGAGCAGCCAGCCCAGCGCGATGGAGGCGAGCGAAATGCCGATGGCGACAGGCGCGGAAACATCGAGCACGTTGCGGTCGATCAAAAACAGATCAGCGCCGGCATAATAGACGATGCAGAGCAACGCGAAGCCCGACAGCCAGGTCGAATAGGCCTCCCATTTGAACCAGGTCAAATGGTCCGGCATTTCGGCAGGCGCGACGAGATATTTCTGGACGTGGTAGAAGCCGCCGCCATGCACCTGCCACTCTTCGCCATAGGCGCCGGCGGGCATGCCGGGGCGTTGGCGCAGGCCGAGATCGAGCGCGATGAAGTAGAAGGACGAGCCGATCCAGGCAATGCCGGTGACGACATGCAGCCAGCGCACGCCGAAGCTCAGCCAGTCCCACAACACCGCGTAGTCGTTCATGCGCCGTCCCTTTTCACTCTTCCTGATCTTACTGGTGTCGCCACGTTGCGAAAGGGTTTGCTTTCGCCAGGACTTTCAAAAAAATCGCGAAAATATTAGCCTGATCTCTCATATCCCGGCATAGTGAGCGCATGGCCTATCTCGATAACATCGCCGTTTTCGTCCGCGTCGTGGAGCTTGGCAATCTTTCGGCCGCGGGCCGCGACATGCGGATTTCGCCCGCCGTCGCGTCCAATCGCATCAAGGAACTGGAAAAACATCTCGGCGTGCGGCTGTTCAACCGCACCACGCGGCAGCTGATGCCGACCGAGCACGGCTCGGTCTTCTATACGGGCGCGAAGCAGGTGCTGGATGCAGTCACGGAAGCGGAGGCGTCGGTGGCTGCCCTTTCGGGCCAGCCGCGCGGCACGATCCGGGTGACCGCGCCGCTCGGGCTCGGGCGCCGGCTGATCGCGGCGGGCATTCCCGAATTCCACGACACCTACCCGGACATCGAGGTGCGGCTGCGGTTGTCGGACCACAATGTCGACATCATGAAGGAAGGCATCGACATCGCCTTCCGGCTCGGCCAGCTTGAGGATTCCAGCCTGAAGATGCGCGGTATCCTGGACTGCGAACGCGTGCTTGTAGCCTCGCCGAAATATCTCGAACGGCGCGGTGAGCCGAAGACGCCGCAGGAGCTCATCAGCCAGCGCCACGACTGTCTGCTTCTGCGCTATCCCGGCATGCGCGAGTTCTACTGGCTGCTGCAGACCAATGGCGTGGCGGCGAAATACGATGTGCGCGGGCCGTTCGATTCCGACGATGGCGACGTGCTGACCGGCTGGGCGCTGTCGGGGCGCGGCATCATCAACAAGCCGCGTTTCGAGGTCGAGCCCTTCATCCGGGACTGGCGGCTGAAAATCATCTTGCCGGACCATCCGCCGACACCGATCCAGCTTGCCGCTGTCTATCCGCATCGCAAGCTGCAGGACCCCAAGGTCCGCCTGTTCCTCGACTACATGGCCGAGCGCTGCCAGCGCGTCATCCGCGAGACGCTGGCGGGACGCTGAACGTCACGCTTCTGGAATGACAGGCTTCTTTTCGAGCGGGAAATACCGGAAATAGGGCCTCGCTTCCTTCAGCACGCGGCGATAGGAAGGCCGGGCGCAAAGCCGCAGCAGATAGGCTTTCGTCTCCGGAAACTGGTCTCCGATCGGCTCGGCGGTATCGGCGTAGAACAAGGCGGGCGCGGCCGAGCAGTCGGCAATGCCGAACGTGTCGCCCATCGCCCATGTCCGCCCTGCCATCCGGGTCTCGATGACACCGTAGGCATCGCGCAGCAGGCGACGCGCCTTCTCGACGCCGGTCGGGTCGCTCTTGCCTTCCGGCCGCAGCCTGTCACCGACGATCTGCTGCATAAGAATATGGACATGGAAATCGAAGAAGCGGTCCCAGAACCGCGCTTTCCTGGCAAGGTCCGGATCGTCCGGCAGGAAGCGGACCGCACCGCGATGGTGCCGGTCGAGATATTCGATGACGATGCTGGATTCGGCAACCGTTTCGCCACGGTCGGTATCGACCAATGCCGGCATTTTCCCCATCGGCCACACCGCCTTGAAGGCGGCGAGGGAGGCGGGATCGCCGAAATCGACCACGATTGGCTCGAACGGCGTGTCGTTCTCGTAAAGCGGGATAAGCACCTTATGACTGAACGAAGAAAGCGGGTGGGAGTACAGCCGCAAAACCATCTCATCCTCCTCCGGATGCGGTGAAGATGGTCCAGACAGGGTCGGTTCGCAAGACGGAATACCGGTCGGGCCGTGCGAAGCGACGTCCAAAATAATCCATCTTGGGCACTGGAACCGCGCTGCAAGGGAACCAATTATTGCATAGTCTGTGCAGCAGCGCCGCCGAGCGCGCTGTCTTCAAGCGATCCCATACGCGACCAAGGAGCCATCTCTATGAAAAACCATGAAACGCGCAACGACGTGCCTTCGAATGCGAAGAAGGCATCGATCGAACTCCTGAATGCGCGGCTGGCCGACGCAATCGATCTCGCTCTCATCACCAAGCAGGCGCACTGGAACATCAAGGGTCCGCATTTCATCGCAGTGCACGAGATGCTGGACGGCTTCCGTAAGGATCTGGACAACCATGTCGACACGATAGCCGAACGCGCCGTGCAGCTCGGCGGCACGGCTCTCGGCACCACGCAAGTGGTTGAGGAAGCCTCGAGCCTGAAGCCCTACCCCACCGACATCTACAAGACGGTCGACCACATCCACGCGCTGATCGACGCCTATGCGACATCAGCGAACAACGCGCGCAAGGCCATCGACGAAGCCGACGAGGCGGGCGACGCTGATACCGCCGACATCTTCACCGCCTATTCGCGCTCGCTCGACAAGTCGTTGTGGTTCCTGGAAGCGCATATCCAGGAAAAGGAATGACCGTCAGCGCGAGAGCGCCGTCATGATCTCGGCAGCGGCCAGCGCGGCGATGACCGCCGGCCGCTTATCATTGACCGCATTTCCGCCGATGGGCGAGACGAGGCGCGCAAAAGCAGCTTCGTCGCCGCCCGCTGTTTTGAGATACCAGCTTTTGAACGTCGCCTTCTTGGTCTTCGACCCGATCATGCCGACATAGCAGGCATCCAGCCGCTTCAACGCTTCTGCGACGATCAGGAAGTCAAGCGCGTGGTCGTGGGTCAGCACGACATAGGCAGCCCCCTGCGGTGCATCGCGCACCTCGGCCTCCGGCACGGCGGTCAGCCGCGTTTCGACGGCTGCGGGCATGCCCTCCAGCGCGTCGGCCCGCGTTTCGACCAGCACGACATGCACCGGCAGCAGGGCAAAGGCCAAGGCCAGCGCCTGCCCGACATGCCCGCCGCCGAAAACAAGGATGCGCGGGCGCGCCTCGTCCTCCACTTCCGCTTCGGTGATCAGGCCGGCGCGCAGCTCGTCGTCGCACAGCCGAATGGTGAGAAGCACGCGCCCGCCGCAACACTGGCCGATCTCCGGGCCGAGGGGAATGTCGAGGGTGAGCGGCCCACCTTTACCCTCCCCCTTGAGGGGAGGATCGGAGAGCATCCGTAGCGCAGCGGAGGATGCGAGACGGGGTGGGGGTTCTGGTTTATCAAACACCCCCAACCCGACGCTACGCGTCGACCCTCCCCACAAGGGGGAAGGTAAGGCGTCCGCCAGCATCTCCCGCGCTCTGTCGATCGCCATGAACTCGAGCTGCCCGCCGCCGATGGTGCCGTAAATCGCCGCCGGCGAGACCAGCATCCAGGCGCCCTGCTCGCGCGGCGTGGAGCCTTGGGCCTCAGTCACTTGAACAAGGGCAGTGGAGGGAGAGACGTCGAGAAAGGCGCGGAGGGATTTTGCAGGTGAAGTCATCAGGCAGACCGCCAGGATGAGCAGCTTGGTAAAGCCCGGTGCTCGACGTTGCCCCCCTCTGTCCTGCCGGACATCTCCCCCGCAAGGGGGGAGATTAGCTGCTTCACGCTCCCCGTCTTTTCTGCAACGTCTGCGATTGGCGAAAGCCAAGGCGACATCCAATCTCCCCCCTTGCGGGGGAGATGTCCGGCAGGACAGAGGGGGGCGCCATAAAGCACCGGCCTGGCCGATATCACTTTAAAGATCATCTCTTCGAAACACCGGCCACCTCGCCCTTCAACCTTTCCATCGCCATCAGCACGCGTTCGGGGGTGGCGGGGGCATCGAGGCGCGGGCAGATGCGGTGGTCGGCCACACTCGCGACCGCATCCGACAGCGCGTGAAACACCGACATGCCGAGCATGAAGGGCGGTTCGCCGACGGCCTTGGAGCGGTGGATGGTGGGCTCGAACGCCTCTGGCCAATCGGCCAGCGTGACGTTGAAAATCTTCGGCCGGTCCGACGCCAGCGGAATCTTGTAGGTCGAGGGCGCGTGCGTGCGCAACCGCCCCTTGTCGTCCCACCACAGCTCCTCCGTCGTCAGCCAGCCCATGCCCTGGATGAAACCGCCCTCGATCTGGCCGAGATCGATGGCGCGGTTCAGCGAGCGGCCGGTCTCGTGCAGGATATCGGTACGCTCGACGACATATTCGCCTGTCAGCGTATCGACCGAGACTTCCGAGCACGATGCGCCGTAGGCGAAATAATAGAACGGATGTCCCTCGCCCTTGTCGCGGTCCCAATGGATCTTCGGCGTCTTGTAGAAGCCCGCCGCCGACAGCTGGATGCGGGCGAAATAGGCCATCTTGACCAGATCGGCGAAGGCGATTTCCTGATTGCCGATGCGCACGCGGTTGGGCAGGAAGACGATCTGGTCGGCGGCGACCTGGAACTTGTCGGCGGCGAAATCGACCAGCCGATCCTTGATCTGCCGCGCCGCGTTCTGCGCTGCCATGCCGTTGAGGTCCGAGCCCGAGGAGGCGGCGGTAGCAGAGGTGTTCGGCACCTTGCCGGTGGTGGTTGCGGTGATCTTGACCTGGTCGATGTCGATCTGGAACTCCTCGGCCACCACTTGGGCTACCTTGACATAGAGGCCCTGCCCCATTTCGGTGCCGCCATGGTTCAGGTGCACCGAACCGTCGGTATAGACATGCACCAGCGCGCCGGCCTGGTTGTAATGCGTGGCGGTGAACGAGATGCCGAACTTGACCGGCGTCAGCGCCAGCCCGCGCTTGATGAAGCGGCTGTTGGCGTTGAAAGCCGCGATCTGGCGGCGGCGGCGCGCATAGTCGGCGCTCTCTTCCAGCTCGGCGACGATGCGGTGGACGATGTTGTCCTCCACCGTCTGATGGTAGGGCGTGACGTTTCTGTCACCATTCTTATCGCCATTTGGGCCGTAAAAATTCAGCTTGCGGATTTCGAGCGGGTCCTTGCCGACAGCAAAGGCCACCTCATCGATGACGCGTTCGGCCCCGATCATGCCCTGCGGCCCGCCAAAGCCGCGAAACGCCGTATTGGATACGGTGTTGGTGTAGAGCGGCGCCGACACCGCCTTCACGGCGGGCCAGAAATAGGCGTTGTCGCAATGAAACAGCGCGCGGTCCGTCACCGGCCCGGAGAGATCGGAGGAGAAGCCGCAGCGCGCGGCATAGACCAGGTCGACGCCGAGAATATTGCCCTCGTCGTCAAAGCCGACCTCGTAGTCGACCAGGAAATCATGCCGCTTGCCTGTCGCCGTCATGTCGTCATCGCGGTCGGGCCGGATCTTCACCGCTCGGTTGAGCTTCTTGGCAGCGATGGCGGCGATGGCGGCGAACTGGTTGGACTGGGTTTCCTTGCCGCCGAACCCGCCGCCCATGCGGCGGATTTCCACCGTCACCGCGTGGCTGGGAACGCCCAGCGCATGCGACACCATATGCTGCACTTCGCTGGGATGCTGGGTGGAGGAATAGACGGTGACGTCCTGATCCTCACCGGGAATGGCGAGGGCGATGTGGCCTTCGAGATAGAAATGATCCTGTCCGCCGATCCGCATTCTGCCGCTCACTCTGCGCGGTGCGGCGGCAATCGCATCAGCCGCATCGCCGCGCTTCAGCGTCAGCGGCGGCGTGACGAGCTTGTCGTTGAGCGGATCGAGCGCGCCGATGTCGGTGACGAAGGGCAGCGCGTCGTATTCCACCTTGGCCAGACGGCAGGCGCGACGCGCGGCCTCGCGCGTTTCGGCGATGACGGCAAAGATCGGCTGGCCGTGAAATTGCACCAGCGTGTCGGTCAGGATCGGCTCGTCATGGCGACCGGTCGGCGAGATGTCGTTTTCGCCGGGCACATCGGCGCCGGTCAGCACCGCGACGACGCCGGGGGCAACGCGCACCGCCGACAGATCCATCGCTGTGATCGTGCCATGCGCGATATCCGCAAGTCCGAGGCAGCCATGCAGCGTGCCGGCCGGCTCGGGCATGTCGTCGATATAGACCGCCGTGCCGCTGACATGCTTGTGCGCGGAATCGTGGCGCTGGTCGGTGGCGACACCGCCTTTGATCGCAGCGGCCTTGAGATCGGGGGTGTGGTTCATGCAGGCATCCCCCACGAGGCACCCCCCTCTGTCCTGCCGGACATCTCCCCCTCAAGGGGGGAGATCGAGCTATATCGACCGCTTTCCCCAATCTCCCGCGTCAACGATTGAGGCGAAGCATCGAAGTTGCCAATCTCCCCCCTTGAGGGGGAGATGTCCGGCAGGACAGAGGGGGGTGAAAAATGGCCCATCATGCCGCCTTGTATCTGGAGATCGTCAACGGCCCGGCGAACCCTGTCGTCTCGGCAAAAAAGCGAAGCAGAAGATTGCGCCCGGCCAGCGCGCGGTATTCAGCGGAGGCGCGCATATCGGTCAGAGGCGTGAAATCCTCGGCATAGGCGGCCAGCGCCGCTTCCACGGTCTCTTCCGTCCAAGGCTTGCCGAGCAGCGCCGCCTCGACTGCCCTGGCGCGCTTCGGCGTCGCCGCCATACCGCCATAGGCGATACGGATCGCCGCCACCGTGCCGTCATGAGCCAGTTCGAGCCGGAAGGCACCGAGGGTGGAGGTGATATCCTCGTCGCGCCGCTTGGTGACCTTGTAGGCTGCGAACTTCACCTCCGCGCCCGGCAGCGGCACATGCACAGCCTCGACGAACTCGCCAGGCGCCCGATCCTGCTTGCCATAGGCGATGAAGAAGTCCTCCAGATCGAGCGTCCGGCGTTCGCCACCCTTGCGCAGGGTGACGGAGGCCCCGAGCGCGATGAGCGGCGGCGGCGTATCGCCGATAGGCGAGCCGTTGGCAATGTTGCCGCCGATGGTGCCCATATTGCGCACCTGCTCGCCGCCGATGCGGTCGATCAGCGCGCCCAGCGCCGGAACATGCCGCGACAAGACGGCATGAGCCTCGGTGTAGCTGACGCCCGCGCCGATGCTGAGGACGCCATCCGTCTCGCTGATGATGCGCAGGCCTTCGAGATTGCCGATGAACACCGCCGGCGCGATGTCCCGCATGAATTTGGTCACCCACAGACCGACATCGGTCGAACCCGAGACGATGGTAGCGTTCGGCGAGGTGACGAGGATGTCGGCGAGGTCGTCGACATCGGCGGGGATGACCAGCCGCTCCTTGCCGGAGCCGATCTCGACCCGGGCGCCGTCGCGCAGGGCGGACAGCCGCGCGGTAATTGCTGCACGTTCGAGGGCCAATGGGTCGTTCGCCGACTTGCCATAGCTGGAGATGGCGCGGGCTGCGCGGATGATGGCCTCGTAGCCGGTGCAGCGGCAGAGATTGCCTTGCAGCGCCTTTTCGATGGCCGCATCCGAAGGCTCCGGCGTGCGCATCCACAGCGAATACAGCGACATGACGAAACCCGGCGTGCAGAAGCCGCATTGCGAGCCATGAAAATCCACCATCGCCTGCTGCACCGGGTGCAGTGAATCGCCCTGGCCGTTGAGGTGTTCGACGGTCACCACATGGCAGCCCTCGAGCGAAGCGAGGAAGCGGATGCAGCCATTGACGCTTTCATAAACGAGGCCGCCACCGGATAGCCGCCCCACCAGCACCGTGCAGGCGCCGCAATCGCCCTCCGCGCAGCCTTCCTTGCTGCCGCGCAGCGACCTGCGCAGGCGAAGGTAATCGAGCAGCGTCTCATCCGGCTTAACATCTGACAGGGTGATGTCATCGCCGTTGAGCAGGAAGCGGATGTGGGAGCGCACTTCAACCATTGCTCAGCTCCCCCGATACGTCGAATAGCCATAGGGCGAGAGCAGCAGCGGCACATGGTAATGCCGGGCTTCGGCCATGCCGAAGCGGATCGGGATCTGGTCGAGGAATGCAACCTCCGGCAGTTCCAAGCCAGCGGCTCGGAGATAGTCGCCTGCGGAGAAAATCAGCTCATACTGGCCGGTCTGAAAGGCTTTCCCTTCGAGCAGTGGCGCATCGCAGCGTCCGTCCTCGTTGGTGACGGCCTCAAGCAGCTTGCGATGCGAATTGCCGCTGACCCGATAGAGCGCAATTTTGAGCCCCGCCGCCGGAAGGCCGGACGCGGTGTTAAGAACATGGGTGGTAAGGCGCCCGCCCGAGGCTTTCGTCATCAGCCCTCCCTTCGCCGGTACATTCGAACGCGAACGGTGCATTCTGCGGCAATTCAAGGCTATGTATAGGCCCCATCCAACCAGACGGCGGCAAAAAGACTTTCAAATTTTTTGAGGGGATTGGCCACCTCTCCCTTTGCTATCGTGCACATTGGGTTCACGCCCCATCTGCGAGGGACTTGATGCGTTACGTAAGAGACATGCGCGGCTATGGCGCCAACCCGCCCGATCCGAAATGGCCGGGCGGCGCCCATGTCGCCGTGCAGTTCGTGGTCAATTACGAGGAAGGCGGCGAAAACAACATTCTGCATGGCGACGCCGCATCCGAGGCGTTCCTGTCGGAAATCGTCGGCGCCGCGCAATGGCCGGGCATGCGGCACTGGAACATGGAGTCGATCTACGAATATGGCGCCCGCGCCGGTTTCTGGCGGCTGTTGCGCCTGTTCAAGAACGCAGGCGTGCCGGCCACATGCTACGGCGTGGCCACCGCACTCGCGCGCTCGCCCGACCAGGTGGCGGCCATGCAGGACGCCGGCTGGGAAATCGCCTCGCACGGCCTGCGCTGGATCGACTATCGCGACCACGGCATCGAGGCCGAACGCGCCGACATGCTGGAAGCCATAAGGCTGCATACCGAAGTCACCGGCGAGCGCCCCACGGGCTGGTACGAAGGACGCGCCTCGGTCAACACCGTGCGGCTCGCCGCTGCCGAAGGCGGCTTCGACTATGTCTCCGATACCTATGACGACGACCTGCCCTACTGGCTCGACCATGACGGGCACGGCGCCCCGATCGACCCACAACTGATCATCCCCTACACTCTGGACGCCAACGACATGCGCTTCGCTGTGGCCGGCGGCTTCAACTCCGGCGACCAGTTCTTCGCCTATCTCAAGGACAGCTTCGACACGCTCTACGCAGAAGGCAAAGCCGGGCACCCCCGCATGATGAGCGTCGGGCTGCATTGCCGCCTCGTCGGCCGACCGGGCCGCGCGGCGGCATTGAAGCGCTTCATCGACTACGTGCAGAGCCACGACAAGGTCTGGCTGCCGCGCCGCATCGACATCGCCCGCCATTGGCGCGAACAGCATCCGTACCGCGCACCCATCTTGCGCCCCTCGCGCATGGACAAGGCCACGTTCGTGCAGAGGTTCGGCGGCATCTTCGAACACTCGCCATGGATCGCCGAGCGCGCCTTCGGGCTGGAGCTTGGCCCCGCCCATGACAGCGCCGGCGGGCTGCACAACGCGCTCTGCCGCATCTTCCGTTCGGCAAGCGAGAGCGAGCGTCTGGGCGTGCTGCAAGCCCATCCCGACCTCGCCGGCAAGCTGGCGCAGGCAAAGCGGCTGACACCCGAATCGGCGAACGAACAGGCCTCCGCCGGGCTCGACGCGCTGACCGACGAAGAGCGCGCGACGTTCACCGCGCTGAATGAGGATTACACGGCGAAATTCGGCTTCCCCTTCATCATTGCCGTGAAGGGGCGCAGCAAGGCCGAAATCCTCGACGCCTTCAAGGCGCGCGTTTCCAACGACCGCGCCACCGAATTCGACACGGCCGCCAAGCAGGTGGAGCGCATCGCGCTGCTCCGCCTCAAGGATATTCTGCCCGCCTGAGAGGACATGACGATGCAAGGCCGCACCTATTATGCGCCAACAGGCGGCCTGCCGCCACAGACGCAATTGCTCACCGACCGCGCCGTCTTCACCGAGGCCTATGCGGTCATCCCCAAGGGCGTGATGAGCGACATCGTCACCAGCCCCTTGCCGTTCTGGGACGGCACCCGCGCCTGGATCCTGTCGCGTCCGCTGTCCGGCTTCGCCGAGACGTTTTCGCAATACATCATGGAAGTGGCGCCCGGCGGCGGCAGCGACCGGACGGAACTCGACCCGGCTGCCGAGGGCGTCCTGTTCGTGGTCGAGGGCGAGATCTCGGTCGCGATAGGCGGCGACACCCATGTCATGCATCCCGGCTGCTACGCCTATCTGCCGCCTTCCAGCGGCTGGACGCTGCGCAACGAAAGCAGCGGTCATGCCCGCTTCCATTGGATCCGCAAGGCCTATGAGCCGGTCGAGGGCATCGACACGCCGCCGCCTCTGTTTCTCGACGAGGCGGATGTTACGCCCTCGGCCATGCCGGGCACCGACGGCAAATGGGCGACGACGCGTTTTGTCGACCCAGCCGATCTGCGCCACGATATGCACGTGACCGTGGTGACCTTCGAGCCGGGCGCGGTCATCCCCTTCGCCGAGACCCATGTCATGGAGCATGGGCTCTACGTGCTCGAAGGCAAGGCGGTCTACCGGCTCAATCAGGATTGGGTGGAGGTCGAGGCCGGCGACTATATGTGGCTGCGCGCGTTTTGCCCGCAGGCCTGCTATGCCGGCGGGCCGGGCAAGTTCCGGTACCTGCTCTACAAGGATGTCAACCGGCACGCGAAGCTGGGCGGCTTCCGGTGAATCTTCTGATCCACACCGAGAACCCGACAGGCAGGCAAGAAGCGGGATTTCGACCATGACCCGCATCATCACCGCACAGCCCCTGACACGCGAAAACTTCGCTCCGTTCGGCGATATCATCGACACAGCAGGCGCAGGCCATTTCCCGATCAATGCCGGGAAGTGCATCCGCCATCACGATCTCGCCAGGGTCGAGACCGCGGGCGACAACGCCCGCACCTTGATTTCGATCTTCAGGGGAACGCCCTATGATTTCCCGTTGCAGCTGACGATGGTCGAGCGGCATCCGCTCGGCAGCCAGGCGTTCATGCCGCTGTCGCAGAACCCGTTCCTGGTCATCGTCTGCCCGGATACGCCAAACGGGCCAGGCACACCGCAAGCCTTCTTGACGGCGCCCGGACAAGGTGTGAACTATCCGCGCGGGCGGTGGCACGGTGTGCTGACGCCCATCGGCGCGCCACAGGACTTTCTGGTTGTGGATCGCGGCGGCGACGGCACCAATCTCGAAGAATTCGTTTTCCCCGAACCCTATGAAATCCGTCTGACGGAAGGACCTGTCGCATGACCGACGCCGCCACGCTCGACCGACTGCTCGACGTGATCGAAAACGACATCGCCCCCAAGACAGCGCAAGGCGTGGCCAAGGGCAACAAGCTGTTCGGCGCCGCCATGCTGCGCAAGGACGACCTGTCGCTGGTGATCGCCGAAACAAACAACGAGATCGAGAACCCGCTGTGGCATGGCGAGGTGCATCTGTTGAAAAAGTTCTACGAGATGCCGAAAGAAGAGCGCGCCGATACCAAGGACTGCATCTTCATCGCCACTCACGAGCCTTGTTCGTTGTGCCTGTCGGCCATCACCTGGACGGGCTTCGACAATTTCTACTACCTCTTCAGCTATCAGGATTCGCGCGACGCCTTCGCCATTCCGCACGATCTGAAAATCCTGAAGGAGGTTTTCACCCTCGACGACGGCGGCTACAACGACGCCAACGACTATTGGACGGCGTATTCCATTGGCCGGCTGATCAGCGAGCTGCCCGAACCCGACCGCAGCCGGCTCGAAGCCCGGCGCCAGGCCATCGCCGAACTTTACGACCGCATGTCGGCGACCTACCAGTCGAGCAAGGAAGCAAACGACATTCCGCTGAATTGAAGACAATATCGTATCGATTTTTGCGAGCGGCGGCAGAGTAAATATCCCCTCACCGTCTCGCTGCGCTCGCCACCTCTCCCCTTTAAGGCGGCGAGGAACCCAAGTTCTGGGAAGCATTCGTCCTACGAGGCAGCAGTCCTCTCCCCTGCGAAGTGGGGGAGAGGTGGTTTGCGCAGCAAACCGGTGAGGGGGTGATTGAGACCTTGCCCGACGGACAGATCAGCAGGCGGTCCGGGTGATGACGGTGACGCCGCCATCCTTCTTGTCGAGGACGGCGCGCATCGCGCTGACGAGCTTGCCTTCGAGACGGCGCGCGACGGCCGCGTTCCATTCGGGAGACACCGAATCGTTGTCGGCCGCAGCCGGCATATCCATGAGTTGGTCTACGATCGACACGCCGTCGCGGGCGCGTGAAAACAATGCGGAAATCGCCGAATCGCCGGTGGTCTGCATGGCTCTATCGCTCGTGTTGGTCATCATGGTCCGTATCGTATCCGCGTTGCATGACAACCGTAAGGCAACGGCGTGTCGTTCCAGCGACGATGAACGGGCGAGCGTGCTAAATGTTGCGCGACACGGCAATGTTTTTTGCCATGCCGGTTTTTTTGAAGCTCCTGAGCGACGTGGGTGGCGATGCCGGCCTTATGAGACCGCCCGAATCGCCGGATAGAGCGACCGGTAGCGCGCATAGGCATCGGCATAGGCCTGGCTGAGCGCGGCATCCGGCTCGATGGTTTCCGAGGTCTTCGGCGGCGTGCAGACCTGATGCGGATCGGCGCTTTCCGCCGCGATCAGTCCCAGCCTGGCCGCACCGAAGGCAGCGCCGAAATCGCCGTCCGTGGGAATGTCGACCGGGATGCCGAGCGCGGTGGCGATGGATTTGAGCCAGTAGTGGGAGCGTGAGCCGCCACCGATGGCGGTGACGCGGGTCAGCGTCGTACCCGCCTTGGCGAGCGCTTCCAGGCTGTCGCGGAAAGCGAATGACACGCCCTCGAGCACGGCCTGCGTCAACACTGCCCGGTCGGATCCATGCTCAAGCCCGGTAAAGGAGCCCCGGATCACCGCGTCGTTGTGCGGGGTCCGCTCGCCCGACAGATAGGGCAGAAAGGTCACGCCCGTCGGCGCGCGCAGGTCGTCGCCGAGTTCGGAGGTCAGGTCCGAAGCGCTCTTGCCGCTGATCTGGCTCAGCCAGTTCAGCGAATCGGTCGCCGACAGGATGACGCCCATCTGGTGCCAGGCATTGGGTAGCGCATGGCAGAATGTGTGGACCGCACTTTCCGGATTGGGCAGATAGGCGCCGTTGGCAGCGAACAGCACGCCCGACGTGCCGAGCGACACAAAGGCCTGGCCGGGCGCCACGGTGCCCATGCCCACGGCGGACGCGGCATTGTCGCCCGCGCCGCCCGCAACGATCACATTGGCCCCCATGCCCCATTGCGCGGCAAGCTCGGCGCGCAGCGTGCCGGCGGGCTCCGTGCCCTCGACCAGACGCGGCATCCGGCTTTCGTCGAGATCGGTCGCAGCCAGCAGTTCCGGCGACCATCTGCGCTGGGCGACATCGAGCCAAGAGGTTCCGGCGGAATCCGACATTTCCGAAATATGCTCGCCGGCAAGCCAGAGTCGCAGGAAGTCCTTGGGCAGCAGCACCTTGGCGACCTTGGCGAACAGTTCGGGCTCGTTGACTTTTACCCAGGCCAGTTTCGGCGCGGTGAAGCCGGGAAAGACGATGTTGCCGGTGATCTGGCGAAAGCGCGGATCGGCATCGAGCTTAGCGGCTTCCTGATGGCTGCGCGTGTCGTTCCACAGGATGCAGGGTCTTAGGACCTTGTCGCCGCTGTCCAGCAGCGTCGCGCCATGCATCTGGCCGGACAGGCCGATGCCCTTGACCGCTGCCAGTTCCTTCGGATGTTTCGCCTTGAGGCCTGCGACCGCTTCCTCGGTGGCGCGGATCCAGTGCGCCGGATCCTGCTCCGACCAGCCGTGATGCGGCCGCGACACGTCGAGCGCGCCATTGGCAGAGCCGACGATGGTCTGGTTTGCGTCCATCAGCAGCGCCTTGACGCCGGATGTGCCGAGATCGAGCCCGAGATACATAAGCGATCCTCCCTTGATCGCCTATCTCATAGCAAAAACTGGGCGGCACGAAACCGCCCGGCGGCACCGGGACGTGATTTTTTCGCGGCCCGCAATAATTGTTCGCTCACTGTCCCGAGCGCATCGTCGCGGTGGCGATGCCGGCACCGACCAGCATGGTGCCGCCAGCCCTGTTGAACAGACGGATCGCGCGCGGATTGGCGACGACCGAGCGCGCCCGCGACGCGATGAGCGCATAGCCGAAAGCGTTGAGGAAGGCGAGGGTCAGGAAGGTGGCCTGGAAGATTAGCATCTGGCTGAGGAAATCGCCGTTGCGGTCGATGAATTGCGGAAGGAACGCCACGAAGAAAGTGATGCTCTTTGGATTGAGCGCGGTGACCAGCCAGGCATGTGCGGTCATCTTGGCAGCCGATACGGCATCGCGGCGAGGCTCTGCGTTCAGCGCGCCGCCGGCGCGGAACAGCTTGATGCCGAGATAGATGAGATAGGCTGCACCCACCCATTTCAACAGCATGAACACTCCAGCCGAAGCGGCGAGCAGCGCGCCGATGCCGAGCATGGACAAGGTCATCGCCGTGAAGTCGCCGAGCGCCACGCCGACCGCCATGGGAAGCGCGGTACGCCAGCCCTGCCCCAATGCATAGGATACGACCAGCAGGATCGTCGGGCCGGGGATGATCAGAAGGATGGACGACGCGGCTGCGAACGCGGCCCAGTGTTCGAAGGACATGACATTTTCTCCGTCAAAGAGAACGATAAATCCTTGGCCGGCGCAAACTGTAAAGCGCTATTTTCGAGTTCGCTCAATGCAGCAGCGAGGCGGCGAGTTCGGACATATCCGTAACGGCGCCAAGCACCAGGCGACAGCCGGCCGAGTCGCTGCGAACAGCGCCAGATCGGTTTTCAGTGTCTCGCTGATGATTGCCTCGTCTGCTGCGGATCAAAGGCTCAGGCAGCGCTCTGGCCGAGATTGTGACCAACGCTGGGTCATGATGTGCAGCGCCGGGAAAAACGGTCGGCGTCTGGGCAGACGGCTGCCGAGGGGCCGGCAAATCCTTTTCTGACAAAGGTTTGCGGCGTTCATGCTTTATCAACCATGTTTCCTGATGATGGTCGATAACCGGCGCCGAGCGTCTCGAGGCCGTCATCCGCGTAACCGAGTGGAATTGTATCGTGTCCTCATCCTCCGATCTGCATCCTGAAGATCCAGAAAGCGCGCCCCGCCACCATACCTCGCGCCGCCAGATGCTGTTCGGCCTCGGCGCGGCGGGCATGCTGGCCGGCTGCTCCACCTCAAGCTTCACCAACGCCTTCGACGTGCCGCAGCTCGACATGAGCCCCACCGGCACCATCCGTCCGCGCATCAGCGTCGACAAGCAGGTGACGAGCCCGGAGCTGATGTATGCGTCCTTCACCGACGACGGCTTCACCTTGCCGAAAGTACCCTTCGAGAAAGTCGCGCCTGAATACCGCCGCCAGATCGTCGTCGACCCGACCGGCGAGGCGCCCGGCACCATCGTCGTGAGGCTGCAGGAAAAGCACTTGTATCTCGTCCAGCCGGGCGGCGATGCGATCCGCTACGGCGTCGGCATCGGCAAGGACGGCTTCGAATGGTCCGGCCGCGCCAACATCCAGTATGGACGCAAATGGCCGACCTGGACCCCGCCGGCGGAGATGATCGGCCGCAAGCCCGAACTGGTGAAATGGCGCGGCGGCCAGCCAGGCGGCCTCGACAATCCTCTCGGCGCGCGCGCGCTCTACATCTTCAAGGACGGCAAAGACACCGGCTATCGCGTGCACGGCTCGCCGGAATGGTGGAGCATAGGCCAGGCCATGTCGTCCGGCTGCGTGCGCCTGATCAACCAGGACATCATCGACCTCTATAGCCGCGTCTCTGGAAAAACGCCGATCGTCGTGAGCTGACGCGACAGAACGAGCGCGAAAGCCAAAACGCTTTCTGCTATCCTCTCCGAAACACCGGGGAGAATTTCATGCCGCAGACCTTCGTCATCGCCCAGGGCGGTGGTCCTACCGCCGTCATCAACCAGACCCTGGCCGGTATCGTGCTCGAAGCGCGCAGGCGACATCCTGGCGCGAAAGTGCTCGGCGCCCGGCATGGCGTGCGCGGCATTCGCGACGGCGACTATGTCGATCTCAGCGACATTCCCGAAGAACAGCTCCGCCGCATCGCCGCCACGCCGAGCGCAGCACTGGGCAGCACCCGAGATAAGCCCGACGCCGCCTATTGCGATGTCGTCCTTTCCGGCCTGAAGAAAGTCGGCGCCGACGCCTTCGTCTATATCGGCGGCAACGATACCGCCGGCACCCAGCAAATCCTGACCGACGCATCGGGCGGCGGCATGGCGTTCGTGCACGCGCCCAAGACCATCGACAACGACCTGATGGAAAACGACCACACGCCGGGATTCATCTCGGCGGCCGAATTCGTCGCCGGCGCTTTTCTGTCGATCGATCTGGATTTCCGCGCCCTGCCCGGCATCTATGTCGGTATCGTCATGGGCCGCCATGCCGGCTTCCTCACCGCAGCCGCAGCCGCCTGGCGCGACGAGGACAGCGATGGGCCGCATCTTCTCTATGTTCCGGAGCGCGCTTTCTCAGTGCCGCGCTTCGTCTCCGACATCAAGGAGACTATGGGTCGATACGGCCGCTGCGTGGTGGCGATTTCCGAGGGCGTTTCGACGGCGGACGGCCGCTCTCTGGTCGAAAGCCTGGTTTCTCCCGACCGGCTGGAGCGGGACGCGCACGGGAATGTGAAGCTGTCGGGCAGTGACCTCAACCGGGCGCTGGAGCAGGCGTTGGCCGAGGGTCTCCCAGGGACGCGTGCGCGCGTCGATGCTCTGGGCTACGTGCCGCGCGGATATGTCGGCGCGGTTAACCATACCGATGCGCAGGAGGCTTTCGATGCCGGCGTCTTCGCCGTCGAGGTGGCCGAGCGCGGCGGTGGTTCGGTGGCCTTGCAGGAGGACGACGGAAAGACCGTGATCCGCCAGGTGGCGCTGTCGGACGTGGCCGGCAAGACGCGGCATATGCCAGACGATTTCATGCTGACGGACGTCAATCACATCGCCCAGCCGGGGCTCGATTATCTCAAGCGGCTGGTGCCGGGCAAATTCCCGATCGGCAGACCGTTCGTGTGAGCGGCCTGCCTTCGACCTGTATCAGCGGGGCTCGCCGGTGGACGGGTCCATCTTGATTTCCACCTTGGCCTTATCGGTGGTGTAGTAGGTGACGTCGTAATAGCCTTCGTCGTCCCAATCGATCTCGTCGATATAGGCGAACTGGGTGCGCGCCTCGACCTTTGCGACAATCTCCGAGAGCTTCATGCTGTTTGCCGGCGGGACCGGCGATGGCGTGGTCTGCGCCAGGGCGGGGCTTGCCATCATCGACAAAAGCAAAAGCGGCGCGACGGATTTGCGGAGATTCATGACGATCCTTCCTGTTCGAGTTAACTCCCGAAAACGGCTGCGAACGTCAACAGTTCCACTCCGCCGCGCGACGCTGCGGAAAGCTGCATCCAGCGGCCGCCCAGCCCTTCGCAGCCATGTGGCGGCAGAGCTTTGGGGAAGTTGGCCTGCAACACCCTTCTCATAGAGAACCGTGGCGACGGGGTGCCACGCCGTTTCAGGATCAATGGCGGGCACCTCAATCGCTGCAAAGCATGATGGCAGGTCGATCCGAAGTCGCTGGATATGCGTATATTGCTATGGTAGCGTTGAGATAACCATCAGGGAGACAAAGAAAATGAAGCGTTTTGTTGCGTTGTGTGCAGTTGCTGCAACCCTTGCTTTGGCGGGTTGCAATACTCCGGGTGAACGGGCTGTCGCGGGCGGCGCCATCGGCGCGGGTACGGGCGCGCTGCTCGGCCAGGCGATCGGCGGCAACACCGGCGCCACCGTTGCAGGCGCCGTGTTCGGCGGTCTGGCGGGCGCCATGATCGGCGCGGGCACGGCTCCCGGCGAATGCCGCTATCACCAATATGACGATCGCGGCCGTCCGATGTACGATCGCAACGGACGCCCGGTTACCTTCCTGGCTCCCTGCAAGTAAGACACTCCAGGCTTATCAGCCGATCTGCGAAGGCACCGAACCTCCTGAGGCTCGGTGCCTTTTCTTTTGGCTGGACTGTCGATCACCGGCTTGACGTGCGCGACAATCACGCTTTAATGATTGCAAACTATTGCAATCATTTTGCCGATAACGTTGGCCTTGACCAAGGTGCGCGGGCGATGCTGGGAGGAAAGTCATGACGCAGAAACCTGAGGTTGCCGCCTTTTTCGACCCGCGTACCTGTTCGGTCCAATATGTCGTGGCGGACCCCGAAACCCGCATCTGTGTCATCATCGACCCGGTGCACGACTTCGACGAGAAGTCCGGGCGAACCGGTACGGAGAATGCCGACCGCCTGCTCCAATTCATCGCGGAGAAAGGATACACGCTCTCCTGGATTCTCGACACGCATCCGCATGCCGACCATTTTTCCGCGGCTCAGTATCTCAAGGGCAAGACCGGCGCACCGACGGCAATCGGCGAGAAAGTGACCGAGGTCCAGAAACTCTGGAAGGGTTTTTACAACTGGCCTGAATTCCGGGCCGATGGTTCGCAGTGGGACAAGCTCTTTGCCGATGGCGAGACTTTCAAGGTCGGCTCCATTGATGCGCGGGTGATGTTTTCGCCCGGCCATACGCTCGCCTCGATAACCTATGTCATCGGCGATGCCGCCTTTATCCACGACACGATGTTCATGCCCGATGGCGGCACCGCGCGCGCCGATTTCCCTGGCGGCAGCGCCACAGCGTTGTGGACCTCGATCCAGAATATCCTCGCCCTCCCCGACGCAACACGGCTCTTCACCGGGCACGATTACCAGCCGGGCGGCCGCGAACCGCGCTGGGAATCCACGGTGGCCGAACAGAAAGCCGGCAACATCCACATCTCGAAATTCAAGAGCGCGGCAGAATTCGTCGCCGCGCGGGAGGCACGCGACAAGACGCTTCCCATGCCCAAGCTGATCCTGCACGCCCTGCAAGTGAATACCAATGGCGGGTGCCTGCCAAAGCCCGAGGCCAATGGCGTGCGCTACCTCAAAATCCCGCTCGACCAGTTTCCCGACGCGTGCTGGGGCTAAGTCAATGACCGAACAGCTGTCTTGCGAAGCGGCCAATATGAAGGCGCATGTCGACGAGGCATCGGTCTTCCTGAAAAAACTGTCCAACCCAGACCGATTGCTGATCTGCTGTGTGCTGGTGGATGGCGAACGCTCGGTGCGCGAGTTGGAGGATCTGCTGGGTCTCCGCCAGCCCGGCCTTTCACAGCAGCTGGCCGAATTGCGCGCTGCCGATTTGATCGTCGGCCGCAAGGACGGAAAGCAGGTGTTCTACCGGCTTGCCGACCCGCGCATAACGGTCTTCATATCCACCATGCACCGCCTGTTCTGCCAGCCTGTCCCTTCAGCGCCCCAGCGCAAGCAGAAAGTCGCATCATGACCGAATTCACGCCACTCCTTTCCTTGCTTGGCGGGGTCCTTATTGGTTTGTCGGCTGTCCTGCTGATGTTGACCGACGGCCGTATTGCGGGCATCAGCGGCATCGTCGGCAGCCTCTTCCCGCCCTATCGTGACAAGGCGCTGGCGAGAAGCCTAGCTTTCATCCTGGGGCTGGTGTTCGCACCGTTGGTCGCGAACTCAATCACCGACCAACCGATTCAACAGTCGATTTCCTCCAACATACCGCCGATGATCGCAGCAGGATTGCTTGTCGGCTTCGGTTCCGTTTGGGGAAGCGGCTGCACGTCAGGCCACGGCGTCTGCGGCATAGCACGGCTCTCACCACGATCTTTTCTGGCAACCGCCATCTTCCTCGCAACAGGCTTTGTGACCGTCTTCATCGCCAGGCACATCGTCGGAGCTTGATCCATGTCGATCCTGATCAATCTGCTCCTCGGCCTGCTGTTCGGAACCGGACTGATCGTGTCCGGCATGGCCAATCCGGCCAAGGTGCTGAATTTCCTCGACCTTGCCGGAACTTGGGATCCATCGCTTGCCTTCGTCATGGCGGGTGCGGTGGCGGTGGCCAGCGTAGGCTTTCGATTTGTTCTTCGACGTAGCAGGCCGCTTCTGGCGAGCCGTTTCCAACTCCCGACCCGCAAGGAGATCGACCCGGCGCTGTTCTTCGGTCCGGCGCTTTTCGGTATCGGCTGGGGGCTGGGCGGCCTCTGTCCTGGCCCGGCTTTCACAGCACTTCTCCTTTCAGCACCGGGCACACTTGCCTTTGTTCCGGCCATGCTTGCCGGCATATGGGCGGCGCGGTTGCTCAAGGAAGGCTGGGCACCTACAGCAGATTGACCGCCTGCCGGCGACGCCGAGATTTGAGGGCTGTTCAACGCTGAGCCAAACTTTTTAGGCCGCCCGTTGCAGGGCGGCCCAAGTCTAAACCAATGCTTGATCGGCTCAATCTTCTTCGACGAACACCTCGTCGCGCTTCTTGCGCACGCTGGGCAGCAGCACCACGATCAATACGCAGAGTGCAAGTCCAAGCAGGATGGCGCTGATCGGGCGCGTCACGAAGGTGGCGGGATCGCCACGCGACAGGATCATGGCGCGCCGCAGATTTTCCTCCAGCAGCGGTCCCAGCACGAAGCCGAGAAGCAGCGGAGCGGGTTCGCAGCGCAGCTTGGTCAGCATGTAGCCGAGAAGCCCGAAGAGGGCGACGGCGTAGAGGTCGAAGACGTTCGAGTTGACGCTGTAAACGCCGATCGAGCAGAACGCCATGATGATGGGGAACAGCACGTAATACGGCACCGTCAGCAGTTTCACCCAGAGCCCGATCAGCGGCAGGTTGAGGATGATGAGCATCAGATTGCCGATCCACATCGAGGCGATGATGCCCCAGAACAGCGCAGGCTGTTCCGATGCCACATTGGGGCCGGGAACGATGCCCTGAATGATCATTGCGCCGATCATCAGCGCCATGACCGGATTGGCCGGAATACCGAGCGTCAGCATCGGAATGAACGAGGTCTGCGCACCGGCATTGTTGGCCGATTCCGGTCCCGCAACGCCGGCAATGGCGCCGTGACCGAACTCCGCCGGGTTCTTGGAGACACGTTTTTCGACGGTGTAGGAGGCAAACGAAGCCAGGATCGCACCGCCGCCGGGGAGAATGCCGAGGACCGAGCCGATCGCCGTGCCGCGCAAAATGGGTGCTGCCATGGCCTTTAAATCGGCGCGCGTCGGCATGAGCCCGGTCACCTTCGCCAACAGGACCTCGCGCGTTTTCTCGCTTTCGAGATTGCGCAGGATTTCGGCGACACCGAAGACGCCGACAGCTACGGCCACGAAGTTCAGCCCATCGGCATATTCACGAATGCCGAGCGTGAAGCGCGGCGCTCCGGAATAGATGTCCGTGCCGACCAGGCCGAGAAGCAGCCCCAGAACCACCATCGCCAGCGCCTTGACGACAGAGCCATGGGCGAGCGCGATGGACGACACCAGGCCGACCATCATGAGAGAGAAATATTCGGCCGCACCGAATTGCAGCGCGATGGCCGTCAGCGGCGGCGCGAACAAGGCGACGAGGAAGGTCGACACCGAGCCGGCGAAGAACGAGCCGATCGCGGCAACTGCGAGCGCTACGCCCGCGCGCCCCTTGCGCGCCATCTGGTAGCCGTCGATGGCGGTGACGGCGGAAGAGGATTCGCCGGGCATGTTGATCAGAATGGCGGTGGTGGAGCCGCCATACTGCGCACCGTAATAGATGCCCGAAAGCATGATCAGCGAAGAGACCGGGTCGCCGATCTGGAAGGTGATCGGCAACAGCATGGCGATGGTCGCCGTGGCGCCGATACCCGGCAAAACGCCGATCAGCGTGCCCAGAAGGACGCCTATGAGACAGAAGCCGAGATTGGTCAGCGTCGTGGCGGTGGAAAAGCCGAGTGCGAGATTGCTGAAAAGTTCCATCGTCGCCGTTCCTCAGAAGCTCAGCCAGGGGCCGATGTTGCGGAACGGCAGGCCAAGGCCGTAGCTGAAGACGGCGACCGAAAACGCGGTGATGACAGCGGAAAGGATCAGGGCCAGCGGCACCGTCATCCGCGAACTGGCGAAGGATGCAAGCAGGCAGGTCAGGAACAGCGACGGTACGAAGCCGAGACCGCGGACGGTGACACCGAACAGGATCGGCGCCGGCAGGATGAACAGCGCGCCGCGCCAGGCAATGGGGCCGAGCGGTTCTCCTTTGATCCGCGTCGCCTGGACGACGACGACGAGACCGAGCAGGACCAGGACCAGGGCGAGCACGAGCGGGAAATATCCAGGCCCCATGCGGAACGTGGTGCCCAAATCGAGTTGTTGCGACTGGAACGCGAAGAAGCCGCCAAGCGCGACGAATATCGCACCGCAGGCTCCGTTTACCGGGTCAATGGTAAAGGACTTCATGAGGTCTCACCGACTGGCATGAGGAACGGGAATGCGGAAAAATGCCGGCGGCATAAGGCCGCCGGCGCATTTTTGACATCAGTCCGCGAACTGGCCCGCGCCTTCGATGATCGGCTTCCAGCGCGCCACTTCGCCTTCCAGCTTTTCCTTCAGCGCGGCCGGGGTGGCGTCTTCCGCCGGAGACGGCGTGGTACCCAGTTCGGCGAAGCGGGCCACCACATTGGGGTCCTGCAGAGCAAGCTGGAGCGACTTCGACAGCCGCTCGGTAACCTCCGCCGGCGTACCCTTCGGCGCGTAGAGGCCGTGCCAGATACCGACGGTCACATCCGGAAGGCCGCCTTCGGTCACGGTCGGCAGGTCTGGGAAGATGTCGAGCCGATTCTCGGAGGTCACCGCGTAAGCCTTGATGGTGCCGCCCTGAATCTGCTTGGTGGTGTTGGTGGTCTGGTCGCACATGATGTCGACCTGGCCGCCCAAAAGGTCGGTCATCGCCGGTCCGGTACCTTTGTAGGGCACGGTCACCAGCGGGGTGCCGATCGCACTCATGAACAGCATGCCGCACAGATGCGACGCCGCGCCGATGCCGGCATTGGCGACCGTAACCGTATCCTTGTTGGCCTTGGCATATTCCACCAAACCCTTCAGATCGGTTGGCTCGAGATCCTTGCGGCCGACGATGGTCATCGGCACCTCGGTGACGAGGCCGACATATTCGAACGCGTTGAGCGTGTCATAGGCGAGCTTGCGGTAGAGCGTCGCTGACGTGGCCATGCCGATGTGGTGAAGCAGCAGCGTATAGCCGTCCGGATCGGACGACGCGACGCGTCCCGCACCGAGCGTGCCGCCGGCGCCGCCGACATTTTCAACGATGATCTGCTGGCCGAAATCCTTGCCCATCGCCTCTGCGACGAGACGCGTGACGGTATCGGTCGGTCCGCCCGCAGCGAAGGGCACCACGACGGTAATGTTGCGGTCCGGATAGGTCTGCGCGTTGGCATCGAATGCGGTGACGGCGAAAGCAGCGGCGACCATCAGGCCTGTGAACAGAGTCTTCACGGATTTCCTCCCTTGAAACAACCTCCTACGCGCCGATTTCCTCCCGGCCCGATCAGGTGATGGATGCAACTTGCCGAGTTGTAGCGGCGTGGCATAGCGCTAAAGCTCAATTCTTCGCAATTTCTCCGCATAACCGTCAAAAATGGGTGGAATTCGTAACATCGAAGGGATGCGGTGGGTGAAGATTCACCCATCTGCGCAATTGCGGTCACTCCGACGGCGCAGTTCCCTTGTCCAGGCCGTAGCGCTGCATCTTTTCGTAGAGCGTCTTACGGGAAATGCCGAGCGCCTCGTAAACCGGCTTCAGATTTCCGCGATGCGCCGAAAGCGTGCCGGCAATCACACTTCTTTCGAAATCAGCGACCTGGTCGGCAAGCCGTCCGCCGTCGGCATCGCGCAGCGTTTCCTGTTCGCCGCCAAGGCCGAGACCGAGAACGAACCGGTCCGCCGCGTTGCGCAGTTCCCGGACATTGCCGGGCCATTGCCGGCGCGCAACCTCGACGAGCACTTCCGGCGCGACCTCGACGTGGTCCCGGCGGTAGCGCCCGGAGGCTTCGCGGACCAGTTGAAGAAACAGCAAGGGCACATCCGCCCGCCGCTGCGCCAGGGAAGGCATGCGCAATGTGACGACATTCAGGCGGTAGAACAGGTCGGCGCGGAATCGGCCGGCGGCGACTTCGGCCTCGAGATCGACCTTGCTGGTTGCGATGAAGCGCGCATCGAGAGGCACCGGCTCGTTCGAACCGAGCCTGGTGATCACACGCTCCTGAATGACGCGCAGCAATTTCGCCTGCAATTCAAGCGGCATCGATCCGATCTCGTCCAACAGGATCGTGCCGGTGCGCGCATGCTCGAACTTTCCATAGCGAGCGCGCAGCGCACCCGGGAACGCACCGGCTTCGTGGCCGTACAACTCGCTTTCGATCAGGGTTTCCGGCAATGCCGCGCAATTGATCGCGACGAAGGGACGCTCCGCGCGTCCGCTGATGTCGTGAAGCGCGCGGGCCAGAACCTCCTTGCCCGAGCCGGTATCGCCGATGATCAGCACATCCGCATCCGTGCCGCCCACCGCGCGCAACTGGTAGCGCAGGTCGACCATGATCTGCGTGCGGCCTGGAAGACGCGCTTCGATATCGTCGCGCTTGCCGGCCGCGGCCCGCAGGATGCGATTTTCCAGCACAAGTCGGCGATGATCGATGGCGCGGGCCGTGCGGTCGGCCAGATCCTGGGCGTTGAACGGCTTTTCGATGAAGTCATAAGCGCCTTCGCGCATCGCCTTCACCGCAAGCTGCACTTCGGCGTGTCCGGTGATCAGGATGACGGGGATATCGACGTCGATATCGCGAATCCGGTTCATCAAAGTCATGCCATCCATGCCGGGCATGCGGATATCCGTGATGACGACGCCATTGAAACCGGGATTCAACAGGTCCAGCGCGCGCTCCGCCGACGCCGTGTCGCGCACCTTGAACCCGGCCAGATCCAGCGTCTGCGCCGTCGAGCGCCGCAACTCGTCTTCGTCGTCGACGAGGATGATGGTCGATGGCGTCACTCGGCAGCCTCATGCCGCTGCATCGGCATCGCGTCGAGTTCGATCGTGAACACGGCGCCGCCCTCGGGATGGTTGGCGATCGACAGGCTGCCGCCGAAATCCTTGACGATGTTGTAGGAGATCGACAGCCCCAGGCCGAGGCCCTTGCCGACACCCTTCGTTGTGAAGAACGGATCGAAAATACGCTCGGCGATGGCGTCGGGCACCCCCGGCCCATGGTCACGCACGGCGATGCGGACGCGTCCGGCGTCGGCTTGCACCGAAAGCTCGATGGTGCGGTCCTTCAAACCCTCCACCGCATCGGCGGCATTGGAGATGATATTGACCAGCACCTGCTGCAGCCTGACCGCGCCTGCCCTGACCATCAGCGGCGCAGGGCCAAGATCGATCGACAGCTCGGCGCGTGCCGATTTGAGACGCGAGGCGACAATGGCGAGCGTGTCGTCGATCACCGATTCTATCTCGACCGGCCCCAATTGCTCATTCGGCTTCCGCGCAAAGTTGCGCAAATGCCTGCTGATGGAAGCCATGCGGTCGCTGAGGCCCGATATCCGCGATACATTGTCCCGCGCTTCCGCGATCCGCTCGCGGTCGAGCAGCACGAGTGCGTTGTCGGCATAGGTTTTGACAGCTGTCAGCGGCTGGTTGAATTCATGCGACAAGGCCGCCGACATCTGCCCGAGCGCTGCGAGCTTGCCGGCCTGGACGAGATCGGCTTGCGTCTGGCGCAATTGCCGCTCGGTGGCGCGGCGCTCGTCGATTTCGGTTTCCAGCTGTCTGTTGACGCTCGCCAGCGTGGCCGTCCGTTCGTCAACGCGCTGCTCGAGTTCGATGCGCGCGGACCGCTGCAATTCCAGGCGTTCCGCCAGCCGCGCGCGCCGTTGCCACAGGATCAATCCGGCAAGGGCGGCTAGCCCGAGCACCAGCAGAAAAGCGACAGCCACGGTGAAAGCCTGGGCGCGGGCGGAGCGCGTGTCGAGCAGCACGTGCACCGTCCAGCCGGCGTCCTCCATCGTATCCGACACGTCGAGATATTCGCGGCGCTCGTTGCTTTCCGATACGGTCAGAAGCGGCAGGCGGCCGTCATAGGAACTGTTGGAAACAGGGAGTTCCGTCAGCACGGCATTGGCATAGCGCTTGGATTGCTCGGTTCGCGCGATGCGCTTGCGCGTCAGCGGCAGCAGGCCGGCATAGAGCCAGTCCTTGCGCCCGGTCATGAAGATGATGCCTTCGGGATCGGCGACGATGATCTCGTTGTCGCCGCCCCTCCACGAAGCTTCGATGGCATCCATGTCGACCTTGAACACCACCACACCGCGAATGTCGGCACCGACCAGAATGGGCGACGAAAAGTAATAGCCGCGCTTGAGGGAGGTCGTGCCGAGCGCGAAGAACCGCCCGTTGCGGCCCTGAACAGCGTCCTGAAAATAGGGCCGGTATGCGAAATTCTCGCCGACGAAGCTCGTCGCCTGATCGTAGTTGCTGGCGGCGATCGTGCTTCCGTCAACCATCATCACATAGATGTCCGACGAGCGCAGCAGTTCGTTGATGTCCTTGAGATACTCGTTCGCGCGGTCGCGCAGGACGGCGTCGTTCGGGCTGACGGCAAGCTCCTTGATGTCGTCGTGATCGGCGATCAGGGCCGGCAGCGGCTCGAAACGGTCGATGTGGCCCCTGAGACCGGCAATGGCCAGGCGCAAGGTCGTCTGCCCTCGCGACGCGGCCTGATCGAGGTAGACCCCGGTCGCCAGCGAATATCCGAACGACAGAACGCAAGCCGCCGCGGCAAGAAACGCGCCGATAAAAGACAGCCTTCGAAGCGTCGGGTATGTCAGCATTTCAGAGCCCGCAACAAGGCTCGAAACGCTAGAGCAAGATGCGGCAAGAGGGAAGCACGGGATTGAGCCTACCCGCCTGCGTAAGCAGATGCCTTGTGGGGTTTAGGGTGCCGCCTGATATTCAGGAACCAGGCGATCGCGCTTGAGAGGAAGCGATAGCGCAATTTGCAGTCCGGCGGGCAGGAACTGCATGTCGATCTTGGCTTCCAGCTGTACGGCCAACACGCGCTCGAAAAGTATGCTGCCGAATCCCTTGCGCGACGGCGCCTCGACGGGCGGACCGCCACGCTCGCGCCAAAAAAACGAAAGCCGCTCGTTGCCTTCATCATTGGTCGTTGACCACTCCACATCGAGGACGCCGGCCGGGCCTGACAAGGCGCCGTATTTGCTGGAGTTCGTCGCAAGCTCATGAATTGCCATGCCCAACGGAACAGCCTGGTCGGCGTTCAACGATACAGCCGGACCATCCAATCTGACGCGACCGCTGTCGTCGTAATGAGCCAGTTCGCCTTTCAGAAGGTCTTCGAGGGATGCCGTTTGCCAATAATCGTCGGTGAGGAACGAGTGGGTGCGAGCAAGCGATTGGACCCTGGCCGAAAACGTCTTGTAGAGTTCGTCGACCGACGTCGACGAACGTGCAGTGGCGCCGAGGACTGCCTGGACATTGGCCAATGTGTTTTTGACGCGGTGGTGAAGTTCACGAATGAGAAGGCGCTGGCGCGCATTGGTGCGTTCCCGCTCATCCAGGAAAGCCCTGACTTCCAGCTGGCGCTTCCGGGCGCGCACTGCGGACCGTACGGCCGCAACCAAGGCAAGCGGCCCAAACGGTCGTTCCAGAGAGACGCCGTACTCGCTCAGGAAAGCCAGGCGCTCGTCGATCGGATTGCCCCTGGTGGTAAGAAGAACGAGCGGGAAATCCGACCATTTCGGCTGGTTATTGACCCATTCCGCCAAGCGCCCGCGGTCTTCTGCCAACAGGGCTTCCTCGGTGACGATAAAACAGAACGCCCGATCGAATCGGTCGAGGCAGTCGCCGATTCCAGCACATATCTCGGAACTGAATCCCTGCCCTTCCAAAATAGCAGCGGCAACGGATGCGTCACGCCCGAAGGGCGCCAGAATGAGCGCATCCATCATGTCACTCGTCACCGATATCGGTTCCCATCAACGCAGACTTGGTTCCGTGATATTTTGGGATGCCTGACAAGACACCGGAGAATTCCTCGAGCGCGGATCCCACAACCACCCCTCTTGAAGACAAGGTAAGCTCCCTGATGGTGTCCTCGTGCGTGCCCATACGCTTCTTGACGACGGATACCGCGCGCCGAATCCGGCCGTTAGCCTCGAAGTAGCGGAGCAGCACAACCGTATCGCTGAGATAAGTGAGATCCACCTGCGAGTTCATCTGCCCCACCACGCCGTGATTGGCGAGCAGGAGAAACGTGACGACGCCTTTTTGGTTCAGATAGGTGATGATTTCATGCATCTGGAGAACGAGATATTGTTCTTCAGGCATCGCGTTGAGGTAGCCGTTCAGACTGTCGACAACGACGACTTTTGCGTCCTGCCGCTCAACTGCGTCCTGTATCCGGCTCGCAAGTTCGCCAGGCGTCAATTCGGCGGGATCGATCTGATCCAATTTCAACAAGCCGCTCCGAATGAAGGGTTCGAGCGGCATCCCCATTCCCGTAGAACGCTCCTTCACCACCCTCAGCGTCTCATCGAACACCATGAGGTAGCCGGCTTCGCCGCGTTCGAGCGCGGAATACAGATACGATATGGCGACGGAGGATTTTCCCGTGCCAGACGGGCCCATGATGAGTGTGGTGGTGCCTCTGTCGAGACCGCCATTCATCAAGGCATCAAGTTCGGTATTGCTTTTGGCGTACTCGCCGCCCTCCACAATGGGATGATCGGCGGCGACCAGACGTGGAAAGACCGTGACGCCACCCGACCGAATGACAAGATCATGGTAGCCACCGCGGATCTGGACTCCGCGCATCTTGATGACGCGCAGGCGCCGTCTCTCGCCTCCATAAACCGGGACGCGTTGCTCCAAACGCACCACGCCATGGCAGACGCTATGAAGATTGAGGTCGTCCTGCTCGCCGGTCAGATCGTCGAGCAACAGCACGGTGATGTCGTGCAGCAGGAAGAAGCTTTTGAGGGCAAGAACCTGCCGCCGGTATTTCAAAATTCCCTGCGACAGCAGCCGGATTTCCGAAATCGAGTCGAAGACCACGCGGTCTGGCTTCAGGCGTTCGACTTCGGCCAAGACCATTTCTACGGTTTCGCCGAGTTCGAGATCGGAGGAATGAAGCAGCGTCTGTCGTTTGCTGGGATCGAGGCTCAGTTCGGGCGGGATAAGTTCGAAAATCTCGATGCCGGCCAGGTCGAACCCGTGCCGCGCCGCCACGGAATACAGTTCCCGTTTGCTTTCCGACAAAGTTATGTAAAGGCATCGTTCGCCGCATTTGATGCCCTCGATGAGAAACTGCAGTCCGATCGTGGTCTTTCCGCTTCCGGGCCGACCTTCCACGAGGTGGGCCCGGGCGCGCACAAATCCGCCACGCAGAACGTGATCCAGGCCGGGAACGCCCGAACCGACCAGATTGGCATCGCCGTCAGTTTCTTGCTGATTGTCCATAACTCATCCTGTCCAGCGGTGGGAGTGGCCGCATTTCCGACTAATCTGGAGCTAAAACAGGACTTGTCAAAGTGGGGACCTCGTTCTCGACGCAAATTCCGCAACGACAGCTCATTCAAGTTTCGACGGGCCGCTCGACAGAACAGATCCTTCAGTGGAAAACAACCGCCTTGCGACAAAGAGAGCGATGCAATCTGGAGATGATGGTGCGGGTGGCCGGGGTCGAACCGGCACTCCTTTCGGAACTGGATTTTGAGTCCAGCGCGTCTACCAATTCCACCACACCCGCACGGTGCTGAGCCCCTGCGTGAGGTACGCCTGGGGGTAGCTGGCAGCCGCTATACCGCACCTGATTTCAAATTTCCAGTCGAAAGCTTTCTGCAGATTGAGCAGATTTTTTCGTCACCTAGGCAGGCACCGCCGCATCCGGCCGACCATTGCTGGAGCCGCCGTGATCCCTTCTCGTAGTTGGCTCAAATTGCATATTCGGGGCCGTTAACGGACTGCGGCTGACAACGGACGTAGAGTGCTGGCAACAGTCCGTTGAAAGCTGCCGTTCTGCAACCGACGCCATTGCGGGCGTTCGGGGTAAACGTGTCGTCTCCCGAAACTTGCCATTGGCCAGCTCTCGCGAAACGGTGGAGCCGGGCGGCTTACGTGTAGGATTTCAGACGCTCGAGCTGTGAAGCAGGCTGCGCTAGTCAGTGAGAAGGCAGTTCTTGACAGTTGAATATCGGCGACCAGCATGTGCGCCTGAGGCTGGTTTACCTCTCATGAATCGTCCTCGTCCCAATGGTGGTTCAGAACGAAATCGACATCTTTGTCACCTCGGCCGGACAGGTTCACCAAGATACTTTCCGACGAAGGACTGCGCTCTGCCAACTTTATCGCGAACGCCAGCGCGTGGGAACTTTCGAGAGCTGGTATGATTCCCTCCGACTTTGCTATCCGGAAAAAGGTGCTGATCGCCTCTTCGTCGGAGATGGCCGAGACCTTTAGGCGGCCGGCCTCATGCAGCATTGCGATCTCTGGTCCCACCCCGGGATAGACCAAGCCGGATGCCACCGACGACACCTGCGATGGCGTCCCGTCTTCCTGCTGCAGAACGATGGACAGCGCCCCATGAAGCGTTCCAAGAGTTCCGAAGGAGAGAGTCGCAGCATGTTTCCCGGTCTCATCTGACGTACCCAGAGGTTCCACTGCATGCAAGGCAACGCCGGGATCGTCGAGGAAACCCGAATACATGCCCATTGCGTTCGATCCGCCAGCTAGGCAGGCCACGACGTGGTCGGGCAATACCCCCTCGTTCAGGGACAGAAACTGACCGCGAGCCTCATGCCCAACGACCGACTGGAAATCCCTTACGATCATCGGGAAGGGGTGCGGCCCAATTGCTGAACCGATTGCGTAGAGGGCGTGGTCACGCTGCTCGACATAGGCGCTGAAAGCGGCATCGCTCGCCTCTTTCAATGCGGACTGCCCAGCGTTTGCAGCAACCACCCGGGCACCGAGGAGGCGCATGCGCCCAACGTTTGAGCCCTGCTTGACCATGTCCACTTCGCCCATATGGATCTCGCATTCGAGACCGAAGTAGGCGGCGGCGGCGGCGAGCGCGACCCCGTGCTGCCCCGCTCCCGTTTCCGCGATCAGCTTGCGCTTGCCCATCTTGCGGGCAAGCAGCGCGAAACCCACGCAATGATTGATCTTGTGCGCACCCGTATGGTTCAGGTCCTCACGCTTGACGTATATTCGCGCGCCACCGACTTCAGCGGTCGTTCTCTTGAGAAAGTGGACCGGCGTCGGTCGCCCCTGCAGACCGACGCGAACCGTCTCCAGGTCGTGCTGAAAGTCGGGCGTGTACCTCAGCAAGCGATAGGTTGATGTGAGTTCTTCAAGTGCCGGCCACACTTCAGGCGGATAGTGATTGCCGCCAAACTGCCCAAAATAGCCCTCCGTATCGGGGAATTTCATTGGATACGTGTGGTCTCGCTGCGGCATCTCGATAACCTCGACCTGTTGATGCCGAAGGCTACGTCACTGACTAATGTGGCGTATTGAACATGATTTGCATGCCGTGTTGGCGGCTGGGGCTAGTGAGGCCATCCTGCCTAGCGATCAGCTTGATCTGACTAACGGACTTGGCGGGGTTGACCGCCTTTCTTTCGTCGATACCCGTCAATGACTCGCGAAAGTGCGCCAGGAGACACCCCAAATACCTTCTTGAATTCTCGTGTGAAATGAGCCTGATCGCTAAAGTCGAGCATCAGCGCGACCGCACTGAGTTGAAAGCCCTCAGAAATCAACTCTGTGGCCTTCGCTATGCGAACCTGACGCATATATTTCTGAGGTGCCATTCCCACCGCCTTGCTGAAGGCCCTGACAAGATGGCTCTTGTGCACCCCCATTTCGCTTGCGAGTTCCTCGGTCCGCATTGCACGTGTGCAGTTCTTCCGGATCAGCATACAGGCTCTGCGCGCCAGTTCCCTGGAGCTTTCATCCGCAGAATCCGTCGAGAAGACACACGCCGCGAGCATCCTTCCAAGCGATGCCTCGATGGACTTGCCCTCTTCCGTAGGTGCGTCCAGGGCATCGATCAACTCTCTTGTACTTGAGCGCCGCCTGAGAATGGTAGTCTGAATCCTGAGAGGTCCATGGCAGCACTCAAACCCAAGACACTTGCTAAGAAATTCCTTGGATGGATACAACACGTCGTACTCGACATCTTTCTCGCGGCAATGCGCCGAATGGACCTCATATGGGTTGAAGAAAAAGACGTCGCCCGCGTGGGCGGTATCACTCCATGTAGCCGATCTGATTTCGGCCGAACCCCGCTTGAGCGCAACAATCGAGTAGGTGCTGTGTAGATGGGGATCAAACTGGCTTGCAGTCGCGCGAGCGCGTAAGAGATCGGCTTGCTGCGACGCAAAGCTGATGGATTTCACCTGCGTCATCGAAAGCGTCCCTTTCGCACGTGGGGTGGCACAGCTTCGTAACGCGCTAACTGGCCGCAACACTCACGACGTTTCCAGCGATGGCCTTTTGTGCTATCTCCGCTAGGGTCACGCGAGAGAACTCATCTCGAATTGCGATCTCTACCGCGCCGAACGCTGCTGTCAGCGCCGCGTTAGTTGCGCGTTCCACTGGGCAGCTGGGATGATCTCCCGAGACACCAGCGCTCAACACAGGTCCTCGACAAGCGCTGACTGGATGTCGAGGATTGTAATATCAGCAAGTGACTGCTGCAGCGTCCATCCCCCACCTCGTCCGCCCTCGGAATCGACAATACCCTTAGCCTTCAGCAGACCCATCAACCAGCGTACCACGACAGGGTTGGTGTTTAGCATCCGCGCGATCGTATCTGAAGTCTCCCGACCGCCCAGAAGCCCATGTGAACCAAAACGTGGACCATTCGCGCCAGCCTGCCGTCCTGCTTCATACCGACACCCTATTCCGTAACTTGAAATGTCGCGCTTTCGACCTTTCCTGCTATACCGCACTTCATGAAGTTACGGAACGATCATGAGGCCATGAAGAGCAAACGGTCTTGCTTGGCGGGCTTGTCGTTTCTGTCGCCTTATCCACCGTACCGTACCTGAGGCAGGAGCGGCAATCAGGCCACGAGAGAGCGCCTTGAAACAGCGGACTGTCGGAACCAGCACGATCAAGATGAACATCATCGAAGAGGGCCGCGGTCCCGCCGTCCTGCTCTGCCATGGCTTCCCGGAAACCTCCTATGCCTGGCGGCACCAAGTGCGGGCACTCTCCGGAGCCGGCTTCCACGCTATTGCGCCCGACATGCGCGGCTATGGCGGCAGCGACACGCCGGAGTCGATCGACGAATACACCCTTTTTCACATCGTCGGTGATATGATCGCGTTGCTCGACGCTCTTGGAGAACAGCAGGCAATCATCGTCGGCAACGACTGGGGCGCCACAGTCACTTGGCAAGCCGCACAGCTGAGGCCTCACCGATTTAACGGTGTGGTGGCGCTCAGCGTGCCTATGATGGGCAGACCGCCGGTGCCTCCGACAACCATCTTCCCGCAAACCCAGGATGCCCAGCTCTATACGCTCTACTTCCAGGAACCCGGTATTGCAGAAGCCGAACTGGAGAAGGACATTTCGGCGCACATTGCGCATGCTGCTTTATGCTGCGTCCGGTGACGCAGGCCCGCGCGAGCGGGGATACGACACCCAATCCATTCGGAATGGTTTCGCGGCGCGACGGCCTGCTGGCTCCTCTGCCTTATCCCGACAAACTCCCCGCTTGGCTCTCCGAGGCTGACTTGGATATCTACGCGGAGGCGTTCACGAAGACAGGTTTTCGCAGCGGATTGAACTACTATCGCAATCTGGATCGCAACTGGCAGCTCCAGGTGTCGCTCTCCGGTATGAAGGTCGAGGTTCCGGCTCTGTTCATCGCCGGACAGCGCGATGCTGGCTTGCAGATTCCGGGCATGACGGAGATCATACAGGCGATGCCGACACTTGCGCCTCGTGTGCAGGAGCCCGTGTTCGTAAGCGGCGGTGGGCACTGGCTCCCCCAGTAATGCCCGGATCAGGTCAGCGCCGCCATTGTCGCATTTGGGCGAAGCATACTCACGGCGCCCTAACGATCGGCGGACCTGGCGATCTCCTGCCGCAACTGGTCAACCTTCGCACTGGCCCACTGGCGTGCGTCATCGCCGAACACGAGCCTCGATGGCACTTCGCTCTGCGAGGCAAGCGTCACGATCCGTGCGGCGAGTTGCCTTGGATCGCCGGGCTGATTGCCATTGGCCTCGTTGACGAAGGCGCGGTACTGCGTGATCGCTTCGGCGTAGTCGGGAGTGTCGATGCTGCCGAAGTTTGCCGACTTCCGGTCCATGAAGTCGGTGCGCAGCATCCCCGGCTCGACCAGAAGCGATCGGACGCCCAAGGGTGCCAGTTCCTGCGCAAAGCCCTCCATCCATCCTTCGACCGCAAACTTCGACGCCGAGTAGACGGCTCCTCCGGCATTGGAGACCAGCCCGCTGACCGACGAGATGGTGACGATGAGACCCGAGCGGCGCGCCCGCATGTGGGGGGCGACCGCGCGTGCCACGTTCATCGTGCCGAATAGGTTGACCTCGAACTGGCGCCGCACCGCGGCATCGGAGAAGGTCTCGAAGTAGCCCAACTCGGCATAGCCGGCATTGTTGACAAGCACGTCGATTGCACCGACCCGCTTGATCGTCTCGGCGGCAACCGCGTTCGCGGCGACCGCGTCGGTGATATCGAGCGGGAGGACGTGCAGGCGTCCATGTTCGCCCCCAAGTGCTTCGCGTGCCGCGTCGGCGGACCGCGCCGTTGCTGCGACCGTTTCGCCCGCGTCGAGCGCGGCGCGCGCGATCTCGCATCCAAGTCCGCGGCTTGCTCCGGTTATCAGCCAAACCCTATCCACCACCTGCTCCTCATGCCTTCAACTGTTGCTCACTAGGTAGTCATGCTAATTGATCGTGAGAACCGCCTTATTAGTAATAGGTTTGATTAGCAGGGGTCATCGATGCGTCCTGATCAGCTTGCCGATTTCGCCGTCTTTGCGGCCATCGCCTCAGACCGAAGCTTTACGCGTGCCGCGCGTCGGCTCGGCGTCACCCAGTCGGCGTTGAGCCAGACCATGAAGCGTTTGGAATCCCAACTCGGTTTTCGCCTGCTCGCCCGCACCACGCGCAGCGTCGCTCCGACCAGTGCCGGCGAGCGCCTGCTCGCCACGCTGTCGCCGGCACTGGTCGGGTTGGACAACGAGATCGAGGCGCTGTCCCAAGCCCGCGGCGTGGCGATCGGCACCGTCCGGATCACGTCAGGCAAACACGCCACGGATACAGTGCTGTGGCCGATGCTCCCGTCCTTCATGCGCCGCCACCCCGGCATCGAGGTGGAGGTGTGCGTGGAGGACGGAATGACTGACGTTGTCGCGGGCCGCTATGATGCGGGCATCCGCCTCGGCGAGCGACTGGAGAAGGACATGATCGCGTTGGCGGTCGGACCTAAGCTTCGCGTCGCGGTGGTGGCGGCTCCCGGATATCTAGCCGAGCGTCCCGCGCCACTGGAGCCCGCCGACCTCACGGCACATCGCTGCATCGGCTATCGCAACGCGCAGGGCGACCTGTCTCCCTGGTCGTTCGAGCGCGGCGGCCGAGCTGTGACGGTCACGCCAGGGCGGGGGCCGGTGTTCAACGATGGCAACCTGCTGGTGGCCGCCACCCTTGAGGGTTTTGGCATCCTCTACATCCTGGAGGATCTGGTGGCGGCGCCGATCGCCGACGGCCGCCTTATCCGGCTGCTGGAGCCATGGTGCGAGCCGTTCCCCGGCTATCATCTCTATTATCCCGACCGAGAAGGCACGAGTGCTTTCGAACTATTCAAAGGCGCGCTTCGAGACAGCAGAGCCTGATGAAGGATCGGTCTGCTAGGTCAACTCTTCCACGCGCGCTCGCTTCTCTACGATCATCGCTACCTCCGCATTGTGACGGGTTCCCCATTCGCATAGCGGCGCGAGCAATTCGGCCAGGCTTCGACCAAAATCCGTCAGCTCGTATTCCACGTGCGGTGGCACCGTCTGGAAGTCGATACGGCGAACGACCCCATCGTCCGCCAGTTCCTTCAGGTGCTGGATCAGCATCTTCTCGCTGACATTGGTAACGAGCCTGCGGAGCTGTCCTGTCCGCTTGGAACCGCTGGCGAGGTGATAAACAATAAGCGGCTTCCACTTGCCGCCAAGGATTGCCAGGACCGCTTCCAGGCCGCATCGAAAGTTTGTCTCGGTCATTCTGATCTCCTAAATCTTACACTTACAAAATGGTTGGTACTGGAAGAAGCGTCTGCTCTGTCTTAACTGGATCCGACCACGTTGTCGACGCGCACCGCGTTCGACAATCGCCGATTGAGCGTGCGCGATTAAGATTTTTAGGAGGCGTCTATGAGGTTCGGATTTATCGGAGCAGGTGTGGTCGCACAAACGATCGCGCGCCGCCGTTCGACGTCAGCCCAATCGTGTCGAAATCCATCTCTCTCCATACCGAGATGGTGTTCGCGAAGGTGATCAGCGGCTTTGACCTCGCCAGTCAGGGCGAGATCCTCGCTGAGGTTACCGATCGCGTTGCCTCTGGGGGGCTGCGCCCGATCGTTTCCACTCGGCTCGACGGACTGACCGCCGAGGACATGAAGACTGCACATGAACACTCAAGAGCAGACGTACGATCGGAAAGATCGTGATCGCCGCCTGACTGATCCAGCTCGCCCCAATCAATTCAGAGCTTGGCGCTACTCCGCCGCACCACCCCCATGAACCGAAAGGAAAATCCATGACCAAAATCCTCGTCACCGGCGCTACCGGTAACATCGGCCGCATGACCCTCAACCATCTTCTAAACCGGGTGCCCGCCGATGACATTGTCGGTCTCGCGCGCGAACCGGCCAAAGCGGCAGATCTTACCGCCAAGGGGATCGAGATCCGCCAGGGCGACTACCTGGATTATGACGGGCTGGTGCGTGCGTTCGAGGGCATCGAGAAGGTGATGCTCGTGTCGGCGACGGCATTTACAGACCGGAATACCCAGCATGAAAACGTGATCAATGCGGCACGAGAAGCCCATGTCCAGCACATCGTTTTCATGCCGATTATTCGCAAAGCTGGGTCTGATTTTATGCTGCCACAAGTCACCGAGGAGGACCGCTTTGTCGAGGAAAAACTCAAGTCCTCCGGCCTGACATACACGCTTGTCCGTCATCCGCCATTTCTCGACAATGTCGAACTCTACGTTGGCGGCAGTGCGCTGGAGGCCGGGGTTCATGCGCCGGCCGGTACAGGCAAGGCGGGCTACGCCTGCCGTGAGGATCTGGCGGAAGCCCATGCCGTCGTGTTGACCGAGGCTGGCCATGAGAACAAGTCCTACTCTCTGTATGGCGACCCGGCGGTGTCCTTTTCGGACATTGCGTGGATCCTGTCGGACATCAGCGGCAGGCCTGTACCGTTCAAAACGGTCTCCGATCAGGAGTACATCGCCAACCTCGTGTCAGCCGGCCTGCCGGAACCGGCTGCGGGGTTCGTGCTTACGTGGGTCCATGGCGTCAACGCTGGCGAGTGGGAGGGCAAGTCCGGCGACATGGAGAAACTCCTTGGTCGTAAGCCGACGACCCCGGCCGAATTCCTGCGGGCCAGCTATGCTTCTCTCGAACTTGAGACCGAAAGCTAGTCCCCAACAGCCCCATAGGACCATAGAATATCGGGGTTGGTGCGTGCGAGGTATGCGCCAATCTCCGCCGGGAGCCAAGCTCCGGGGCGATCATGAATGCATAACCGTCTGGTGCCGAACAGAAGAATTCGACTAGAGGACAAGAAGGCATGGCCGAAACGTATCGTCTCCACTATTTCCCAGAGTCGGGCAACAGCTATAAGATTGCTCAGATGCTTACTCTCTGCGATCAGCCATTTAAATTAGTGTGGACCGATTTTGCTGGTCGAATTACTTGGAGCGAGGAATGGCGCCGCAAGTTTAACCCAATGGGCGAGATTCCTGTCCTTGAAGAAGGTGGAAGGCAGCTGACGCAGACGGGACCGATCCTGCTCTATCTGGCGGAGAAATTCAACCTTCTCACTGGTGGGGAGGAATCACGGTACGAAGTGCTTCGGTGGCTCTTCTGGGACAACCAGAAGATGTCCGGCTATATGGCCACCTATCGCTTCATCAGGACGTTCAGCGAAGGTCCGGATCCGGCAGTGCTGGCGTTCTTTCGCCGCCGCATCGACGATTTCCTCGGGATCCTCGAAGCTCGTCTCCGCGACCAGCCATTTGTGGTCGGCGTCAATGTCACTATCGCCGACATTTCCATGTGTGCGTACTTGTCCTATCCCGAGGATGAGATCGGATACGACCTCGGCCGCAGCTACCCGCATGTGCGCGCCTGGCTGGACCGACACGCGGCACTTCCCGGTTGGCGATCGCCCTACGATCTTCTCCCTGGCCAACGCCTGAAGCGCTTTGACGGGGACGCTGGGTCATTTCGTCCAACCCGCGCTTAGGGCAATAGAACCAAGCGAGGATCTCAGCTTGAAGCCCGAGAGTTTGCCTTTGTGTTGCCGCCGCTAGAGACCGAAGCCCCCAATCGGCAGCCGGGCGCAATAGTGACAATGTTAGCTGCCAGCTCACCCATCTGTCCAAACGAGCAGGGTTCAGGAATGACATCAAACATCATCGACCAAGTTGCTTTGGCTCTGTTTGCCAGTGATGGAATGAAGATCGCCTGTCCCGGCACCACCATTCAGCAATCCTGGGACAGCACGCCTGAAAAGCAGGTCGCTTACAGGGAGCGAGCGCCGGTGTTTCTGAAGGTCATGGGGCAGCAAATATCGGGTCTGGCCGATGCCGAAATTGCAAAACTGGACGACCACAAGCGGCAGTGACCTCATGTAGCCTGCTCCTGAAATGCGGGTTTCTGTAAAACTGGCGGTTGCCGGGCCGTAGCGTTGGGAAACGCCAGCTTATTGCGATCCAATCCGGTTCAGCATCCAACGGTCATCGGCGCGAGGGGCATCGCCAAGCTTTTCCGAAAGAGAAGAGGAATGATTGACCCTGCCCGATCGCTCGCTTCGGAACGGCGTTGTGCCATTGCAGCCGCTTCACGGCGCACCATGAACACGTCGCGCCATCTGTTGCCGATCCGATCTACCAAATTGCGGTGCCGCGCTGGTCATCCTTCCAGACTTCCCCTGATCAGAGCGCCGAATGCGGCGACGATCTCGGCTTCGTCGCCGCGTCCTTGTATTAGCGAGGCGGCGAGCGCCTCTCCCGCCCCGACCAAGCCTACGCATCTGCGGACGAGATCGATTTCCGAGACCGAACTGTGCGGCGCCAGCACCGCCACGAACATCCCGACGCAATAATCGAGACAATCCGTCACTACGGCACTCTTCTCCTGGCTGCCGGCTAGTGCCGCGCCAAGGTTGTAAACTTCTCCCTTGGTGTCCGCGGCGCACCGGATGTAAGCTTGGGCAAGTAGATTCACGGTTTCCGCCCTGCATTTTGGCTTCGCCGCCATCGACTGCCGGAAAGCGTCGACTTGCTCCGCGTCCAGCCATTTGTAGAGTTCGGTGAGCAGGGCAGTTCTCGTCGGGAAGTGATCGTACACGACGGGCTTCGAGACACCCGCAATCCCGGACAAGCGGCCCAAGGTGAGGCGGTCGACGCCCTCATCCCTCGCAATGGCGCGGGCACAGCGCAACAACTGCTTGTGGCGCTCCGCCTTGGAAAGCCTGACAGGTCGATCGTTTTTGATGCTTTTCGTCATGCGGCCCGGACACCATCAATCGCCTACAAGAGGGAACCTACCAACGGTAACTTCGTTCCTACCTACGAAAGGTAGGTTCTGCATGAAACAAGCAGACGGTAGGTCGAGGAGCGGTATCTGGCTTTGACCTAGTGTAGCGAGGCGCCCCGTGGAGGACATGTCGCAGCCTGGGACCAGCCCTCGGTTTTCGCCAAGGAGTGGAGCTAGCTTTCGAACAGTATGTTGACCAGCGTACCAGCGCAATAAAACTGAAAGGCAATCCAATGGTTCAGAAATTCGCAGTATCCGACGCATCGTTCGAGCGGTCGCCTGGCCAGGACGAAGATATCTTCGCCGCCAATATGGTCGACCAAAAGAACGGCGGCCCCATAACTGTCGGTTTCGGCCGATACGGTCCCAATCAGACGTTGAGCGAAGTGCTCGCCGTGAATGACGTAATGGTGGTTCTCTCCGGGAAACTTTCCGTAACAGGGCCGTCGGGAATGGTCACGGGCGCAGTCGGCGAAGTCATCTACATGCCGAAAGGCGAACAGGTCACCATCCGATCTCACGAAGAAGGAGCGGTCACGGCGTACGTCACCTACCCGCACTGGCAGGAAGCGGGCACGGATTGATGCTCATAGGACGGACGCGCTGCGATGTGTTCTTGTAATGGCGGGCCGACGGTATACGAGGCAACCTTTGAAAATGATAGCGGCAAGTCGGCTCCGATGCTGCGGGAGGTGATAGTCTGCGGTCAGTTCGTTCGGGCTCTCCTGGCCTTTGCCGGGCAGGAATGGACCGAAACTAACGACGACTTTATCTCGAACCTGATGCAAGGGCCGGCGTCCGATACGCCGGCCCCCTTCATGGGCCCGCCGGTGCTTCTGGATATCGAAACCTGGTTCGCAGTTTCGCAGATGCCTGCCATCGTCCACTTTCTGGGTGAGACGCTCGAACTGATGCCCGCTGATCCAAAGCTCCGCGCTCTAGCGATGAAAGTCGCCATGATGCCAACGACGTTATCGACGAGCTAAGCCTTGACGGCGGCAAGGAGATGTGGACCGACGTTCGTTCAAGCCACAGCTGCGAAAATGGATGACGATTTGGGAAGAACTTGGCCTGCGCTACGGTCTAACGGAAGGCGATGGATCTCTCCTGGGAGGGGTCCGACCCGGGGTCGCCGATGTGATTACGGCCACTCTCTGGCACACCGTCACCGACCGGTTCGACCGCATAGATCGGCTTCTCGCTGAGACCGCACCAAGTATCTCAGCCTTCAGCGAACGCATGTCCACGCTGCCTGAACTCGCCGCGCTGGATGAACGGACGCGACGAGATTTCGGCGACGAATACGCCGGAGGGCAGATTGGCGCATCGATGAAGACGGTTCTGAACACGTAGGTTACCATGCCTCAGCGTCGAGTAGACCGAGAAGATGCATCGGCTTTTGCGGCCAGGTCGTTGCCGAGAAGCCGAGGCAGGTCGAGCGCCACGGATCGCAGCTCGCCGCGTCTTTATTGCACGGCCGCCCTACTGAATGTCCGTTTTTCAAGTTCATCGCTCAGAAGTCGACCGTCGGAATCGTGAAGAGTTTCGGGCGCCGGCAGGCGTACGAAAGTCCCCGAGGAAGGAACCCGCGGGGCACAGTCGACGGCTATGGGGATTTCGAACTGCGGCCGATGTCGGCGATGGCGCGACCGCCGCCGGGAAGCGTGGGGATGGATGCGAAGAGGCCGCTGCGTTGCTCCTTCGCGCAGTATTGGCTGCCAAGAACTGATCCGGGCGGACGCGTGTCGGCGTCGGTGATTACTCTGGGCGCGCGGGGGTCCGATGCCGGCGGCCGAGCGCCTGCGGCTGAAGGTTCGACCATGCCATGCCGGGTCATGGAGCAGTCTCCCGGCTTGTCGCCGACGCGTGCGGCGGTCCTCGCGGTTGCCTCCAGCGCTCGAACGTCTCAATCATGATCATGCGTCCACCGCAGCACCGGCATGGATGCGATGGAACCCGCGCGGCAGGACATGGATTAGGAAGCGGCGGATGAACTCGTCGGCCGCAAGCGTCATGACCTGCCGCCGGTCCGCGCCGTCGCGGCGGTAGTCCTTGTAGCGGAAGG
>NZ_JACVVX010000019.1 GCF_014534685.1 Oryzicola mucosus | reverse complement strand
GCGCGAACGTTCGACGCCCTATGCCATGCAATCGGCGATATCTGTGACCTCTTCGACCCAACACAATGCCGAAACTTTTTCAAGGCTGCCGGATATGAGGCCGATTAAGTGCGACACGCTTTAGAATGTGGCCTTGAAGGAAGTAGCCAGACGCGGCGGGCGAACGAGCCCGTCGGTGCTTCTCGAACAATATCGGCGACAGGATCGCGCCCGGTCGCCCTGAACAGGGTCTTGAGGACGCACAGATCCAACCCCTCATAACGCAGGGCGAATGTCAGGTGGCCAGCCAGGTCAGCGTTTGGTGTGTGGCGGGGTGTGAATATCCGCCAGCCTTCCGCCTCATAGATCTTATGACGCTGCCCGATTGCAGCCAGCTTCAGCGGCACGGGTACGGCAAGCCCGCAGGCATTGATCAGAGCCGCATACCCGACGGGCAGCGCCTCTTCCAGCAGCTTGCGGGCATGAAAAACAGAACCGGGCCTGAAAATTGGCTCTGAGGGCCGTCGCCCATGAAAATCGATACCTTGCCGTGAAACTCGAAAACTACCCTATAGTCGCATGAAAAAGGATGACATCCAATGAAAAGGCTTACAACTAGGTCTCGTGAATTTCGATAACGATACGATCAGGTGATGGGGTCAAGAAGATGGTCATGATGACCGGCGAACGGCCAGGAAATTCAGGAAGCCCATCGGCACACTACTGTCATGACCTGCGTTCCGTATCATATACGGCAGCAGGCAGACAGCATTCCCCAGACGCGGCGCGTCCTTGACGATCTGCAAGTGCATTTAACCGGCGATCGCCGGCTTCCGTGAGTCCGGGCGCTCTTGCCCACCATCGCCTTTTCATCAATCAAACAATCTTGGCCTCCCGGAGCATCGGCCTGTATTGACCCCGCTCTTGCCCTCATTAGAGCTGGGTCTATCCGTCCGTCGGCTAGTGACACGGGCTTTTAAAGCGTGCGAGTTTCGAACAATCGAAGTAACGGCATAGCTGAATGGGTTTCTGCGACATGAGTGTCACAAGCGCGCTTGACGATGCACTGCTGGAGGGCACTTTTACGCGTTCGGGTGACGCAATCTTCGTGCTTGACCGGGATGGTTTCATCGATTGCAACGACGCCGCGCTCCGCATGTTCGGCTTTACTGATAAACAGGAGGTCTTGACGCGGCATCCCGGAGACTTCGCGCCTGAGCGGCAGCTCGACGGCCGGTTGTCGGTCGATGTGGCGGAGGCCGACATGGCGGCTGCTTTTGCGCAGGGACATGCGCTTGTCGAATGGCAGCATCAACGAAAGGATGGCAGCTTGTTCTTCTCGGAGGTCATGCTCGTTGGGGTGACGCTCAATGGGCGACAAGCCCTTACTGCCACCATCCGCGATGTATCGAGACGTAAAGAAGCCGAGGGGGAGGTGCTGCGACAGCGCGATGCCTTGTACCAGAGCGAAAAGATGGGAGCACTCGGCTCGCTGCTGGCGGGTATCGCGCACGAGCTGAACAACCCGTTGGCAGTAGTGTTGACCCAGGCCGGCCTCATGCGCGAGACCTGCGTTGAACCGCACAGCGTAATGCGTGCCAAGAAGATCGAAAATGCGGCTAACCGTTGCGCCCGCATCGTGAGGTCTTTCCTGGCAATGGCGCGCCAGCGTCCGCCATCATCAGTGCCGGTGAATTTGCGGCAGATCGTCGAGGCCGCTCTGGACATGACAAGTTACGGCTTGCGCAGCAGCGGGATCAAAGTCTCAATCGACATTCCAGAACTTCCCGAGATAAGCGGCGATCCTGACCGTCTTGGTCAAGTTGCAATGAACCTCATTGTGAATGCTCAACACGCCCTGGAGAAGGTTGAAGGCGACCGTCACCTCGCCATTGTCGGGATGAAGAACGATCATGAGATTCGGCTGACGTTCTCGGACAGCGGACCTGGCGTCCCGGTTTCTATCCGTGATCGCATTTTTGAGCCTTTCTTCACGACGAAGCCGGTCGGTGTCGGCACCGGGATTGGATTGTCGCTCTGCCAGAGCATTGTGCGCTCTCATCAAGGCTCCCTGGTTTGCGAAGAAGCGGCGAATGGTGGAGCGGCCTTTGTATTGGTTTTGCCTTTGCCTGCCGCGCCGGTCTCAGTAATTTCGGTTAATGCGAGCGAACAGCAACCCAATCGAGGAGGCAGTATTCTGATCGTCGATGACGAACCGGAGATCCTGGATGTTTTGCGCGAGATAGTGTCGCCCTTGGTCGATCGCGTCGATTGCGTCAGCACGGGTGCTGAAGCGCTCGAATATATTCACGGCACCACCAACGACATCTTGCTGAGCGACTTGCGTATGCCGGAAATGGACGGGCCAACTCTCTACTCAAGGCTACTGCAGCACGGCCCCGGTGTTCCGAAACGGATCATCTTTGTTACCGGTGATGCGCTGGATGGAAGCATCCGCCAGTTTGCCCAAGGTAAGAAGGATGTCGCTGTACTGGAAAAGCCATTCACACCTGATGAGGTGCGTGACATCATCAGGGAAGCGCTAGCGTCACATAGGAATGCGCTTTAGCCAGGGGCCATTTTTGTGCTCCACCTCCCTTTATGAGTTCCTCCGATATTTTGCCGTTACAGCAGAGGATCATGCAGTAATTCACCTGCAAGGTTGGCATCGGAGCGGCCCACCTGTTTACGAACAACTGTTCGGAAAGACCGGCGCCAATGGCGATGGTTGGCTCCATCAGGCGGCCAAGAATGCAGATCACACACTGCACATCGATGCAAAATGCCGGAGGACATCAACCGAGGACATTGCCTGGTCAGTCATGACTTTGAACAGGCAATCGCCGGCTTCGGTGAGTGCTGGCGCCCTGCGACAAGCTACCAGCCCGGATTGTGCGCACTGAACTACCGTGACGGGGTGATCCGGTCCATCCAGGGGATGGATGAAGCCGGCACATTGGCCTGCGACAACCTCATCGCCGATTTCGATCATTGGCTCGAAGATGCCGCGCACCGGCGCGTAGGCGAAGGCCTGCTTGCCGTTGACGCGCATGATCCGAGTGGTCCCGGCTGGCGCTACTGGTGCGTTGGGAAGGATACCAAGATGCTTCAGGCATCGAACAGTACCGTCCCGGGCCAGCGCCTCGCCCGTTGATGAGAGGTATGCCCCGCCGCCGAGTTCGGTGGTGATGGCAAGCACACCGAGTGCCTGCGCTGTGGCAGACAGCGTGGTCGCTCCACCGCCGGCCGACCCGTCACTGATGGAGCCATAGGGCGCGCCGAAGACATGCATGAGTTCGATCAGCTTTGACGTCTCCATGTCACTACTGCCACTCCTGCCACTCCTGATCATGCAACACGGCAGGTAATGCAAGGATCGCCCCCCTGAGTGGAGGTCGATGACGATGCTCGCCATCGGCAGGAGGATTTTTGTCACATAGTGGGCAATCATCTGGGTCGGCGTGCCATTAGCGTCGCCTGGAAACATCCGGTTGAGGTTGCCCTCGTCGAGTGGCGAGACACGTCGGCCGGCGATGACGGCGGGATAGTTCAGCGCCGGCAGCAGGATGATCCGGCCGGACACATCCCTGGCCTCGATCTGCCGCGCCAGCTTGGCAAGTGCGACCTGACCCTCATACTCGTCGCCGTGATTGCCGGCGATAAGCAGGGCGGTCGGTCCAGCACCGTTTTTGATGCAGACGATGGGGATGGGAATGGTGCCATAGGCTGACAGGTCGGTGGAGAAGGGCAGGCGGAGACAGCCGAACTGTTTGCCATCCTTGTCGAAGTCGACATCGGTCCAGATGCGGGTCGTGCTCGCCATTCGTTTTGTCTCTCCGTCAATGCAGCAGGGTGTTGAGGAAGCTGCGGGCACGCGGATGGCCGGGTGTGGTGAAGAAGGTCGAGGGCGATGCCTGCTCGACGATGCTGCCCTGGTCCATGAACACGACCTGGTCGGCGACCTCTCGGGCAAACCCCATCTCATGGGTGACGCAGATCATCGTCATGCCCTCATTGGCCAGTCCGGTCATGACGTCGAGCACCTCCTTGATCATCTCGGGATCGAGTGCGGAGGTCGGCTCGTCGAACAGCATCAGGCGCGGGTTCATGCACAGAGCCCGTGCGATGGCGACACGCTGCTGTTGTCCGCCGGACAGCTGGGCTGGATATTTGTTGGCTTGTTCGGGAATGCGCACCTTCTCCAGATGATGACGGGCGAGGCTTTCCGCCTCATGCCGCGCCATGCCCAGCACCCGTCTCAGGGCGAGCGTGCAGTTGGACAGCACGGTCAGATGCGGGAACAGGTTGAAGTTCTGGAACACCATGCCGGTCTGCCGGCGGGCAAGGGTGGTCTCCCTGGCATTCTCGCCCAGGCGGGTGGCACCCAGCGTCACGGTTCCCTGCTGGTAGGCTTCCAAGCCGTTGAGGCAGCGGATCAGGGTGGATTTGCCGGATCCCGATGGCCCGCAGACCACGATGCGGGAGCCGTTGGGCACGGTCAGGCTGACATCCCTGAGGACGTGGAAGGTGCCATACCACTTGTTGAGGGCGCCGATCTGCACGGCATGCACGGCAGGGGTTTTGGCGGTCTGTGGCATTGGTCTCTCTGCATTGTTTGGGTGATGTGGATGACCGGAACGGGGCGATGCTTGCTCAACGACGGTCGGCGCGGTCGAATGATGACTTGTCCAGCCAGGCGCGGCTCGCCTCATCCTCTTCGTTGATCGTGGTCGCGGCGCAGTCCCGGGTTCTTCGTCGGCCGCTGTCTGCGGCGTCAGTCTTGGTCTGGGCGCCACTTTGCCGGTCCTGGGCCGGTCCTTGTCCTGACGCCGCCTCTATCCATCAGCGGACTGTTCCGCCCGGGAAAATGAAGCGCATCGTGGTCGACAGCCCGCCGAAGGCGATCTCTCCTTTGCGCTTACCGGCGCATCGGCCTGAGCAATCGGCCCTCCAGCCGTTTGATGGCTTGCGAGATGATCAGTGCCAGGCCCAGGAAGATCAGGCCTGCCACGGTCAGCGGCTCGGCATAGCGATAGGTCTCCGAGGCGATGTCGAAGGCGCGGCCCAGCATCTCGGGGACGGCCAGCACGGCGAGATAGGGCGTCGCCTTGAGGATCGAGACGAAGTAGTTGCCCATGGGTGCAGCGATGTTGCGCAGCATCTGCGGTGCAATGACAAAGACCGTCATGTCCAGTCGGCCCAATCCCAAGGCTCTGGCTGCCTCCGCCTGTCCCCTGGGAATGGCATCGATGCCTGCCTTGAAGACTTCCGAGAGATAACCGCTGAAGTAGAGGCTGAGACCGATAATGCCGACAGCAAGGGCGCTCAGGCGAATGCCGTAGAAGGGCAGGATGAAGTACAGGCAATACAGCCAGACCAGCACCGGGGTCGCCCTGATGAAGTCGATCAGGAAGCGCACGGCATAACCCATGACACCGCCCGAGCGCCGGGTGATCTCAAAGCCAAATCCGATGGCAGCTGCTCCAACACAGCTGACGGCTGCCACCAGAAGCGTCATGCCGATGGCGCTGAGAATGGTCGGTAAGGTCGAGAGAGCGAAGTCGATGTCAAAGCCCACCGCTGATCTCCCGTGCCGGGCCAACCCGGCTTTCGACCAGCCGCCCCAGTAAGGCGATGGGGTAGCAGACGACGAAATAGGCCAAGAGCAGCGAGAGATAGATCGGTACGGGGTCGTATTCGATCTGGGAGATCTCCTTGGCGCGGAAGGTCATGTCGGTCAGCGTCACCAGCGAGACCAGTGATGTCGCCTTCACCAGCTGGATGATCTGGTTGATGAAGGTCGGGCTCATCGTCACCAGAGCCTGCGGCAGTTCGATCAAAAGCAGGATGGTCGGACGCGACAGCCCGAGCGCCTGTCCCGCCTCCTTCTGCCCCCGGTCAAGCGACTGCAGTCCCGCCCTGACGGCCTGGCTGGCATAACCGCCAATGTTCAATCCCAACACCATGGCGCTGACGGTCATGGCCGAAAACATCAGGCCGACCACCGGCAGGGCATAATAGAAGACGAACAGCAGGATGATGACGGCCGAACTGCGCCAGAACTCGATGATCGCGGTGACGACAAGCCGTGCCGGACCTGTGGTCAGATACTGCGCGACCCCGAACACCAGACCGAAGGGGATGGCAAAGATCAGGCCATAGAGTGTTACCAATGCGGTGACCCGGAACCCCTGAAGGATGCCAAGCCAGATGTCGAGCATGCTCATTTGCCGGCACCCGACGTAGCGGCAGAACCATCACAGAGCTTTTGGGCAGTAACGCTGTCCGGCACGGCCTCGGGCGTGCCAAAGCCGTATCTGGCCATGATGGCGGCAACCGTGCCGTCTGTCTTCAACGCGGCTAGCCGCTCGTCGTAAAGCGCACGCAGATCCTCATCCCCGGTTCGGAAGGCGACGGCCGCGTAGTTCGCCTGCTCGTCGGTGGTGACGAAGGGTGTGGCGCGTTCCAGTCCCTTTGCCTTCTCCCCCGACAGCAGGCCGATCACCGTGGGCGAGGACAGCACAGCGACATCGACGCGACCGGCGCGCAGGGCGGAGACATTGGACTCGATATCGGGGAACAGCAGCATGCGGTCCTCCGGCACGCCGGCCGCGGTCGCGTTCTTCACCGACACGCTGCCGCGACCTGCTCCCATGACGATCTCGCTGTTGCCGACGATATCGGCAAAGCCATGCACCTGCTTTGGATTGCCAGCCAATACGATGGCGGCATCGGGCACCTTGAGGTCTGGCGCGCCGAAGGCGACCTGAAGACACCGCTCGGGCGTGATGGCCAGCCCCGAGGCGACCGCATCGAACCGGCCGGCGAGAAGCCCGGGGATCAGCGCGCCGAACTCTGTGACCCTGATATCGAGGTCTTTGACGCCAAGTTCGGCAAAGGCTGCCCGCAACAGATCGGGATGCCAGCCCGTTGCCTGTCCGGTGGCTTCATCGCGAGAGCCCCATGGCGCACGGTTGTGGATGCCGATGACGATCTTGCCCTCGCGCAAGACACGCTCCTTGGTCGTCTCGGCCAGAGCCGAACCGTGCGGCAGGCTGACAAGCATTGCCACCAGTGCCAGCAACCCGATCATCCCCTGCCGCCGCAGACCCAGCCGCCGCAGCCCTTGCACCCCGCCCAGTACAGCTTTCCTCACAGTCATTCTCATCTCCCATTGTCGTGTTTTGATTTGGTAAGGGCAGGGTAGCCCCCAAGCTCGCCCCGATTACGATGCCGGCCGTGTGCGGTTCCCTTCGCGGTATCAGGCGCTTCTTCTCCGCGCCGTGCGCGCCTCCACGTGGTCGCCTGCCACGCGGTCAGACCAAGCTTCGCCGCCCTGGGGTCGGGTCGGTGTCGTCATCCCGGTTGCTTTCTAAGGACCTTTGGGGTTGCCCAGCCTTCTCCATCAGGCGAGTGAGGTCCGAGAGAACGGATTTGACCTGCGGCCAGGGATACTCCGACGCTGTGCCGGCGGTCTCGCAACTGCCGACGATCACCCTGAGCTTGGCGATGACGCCCTCGACCGATTGCGCCAGAGTGACGGCAACCGCCTCAAGGCATCGCTCCTCCGCCTCCATCGCCTGAAGCTCTGCCGCGCGGACCCGGGCATAGCCGGGGTCGATGTCCAATGCGTCGAGCGGGGATTGATGATCTGGTGTCGAAGCAGGGCAGGGCGTGTCCGCCGCTTCGCCAGCATGGGATGGCGGCGATCCAAGCCGCCGCATCATTCGCGTTTCGAGCCGCTGCTGCAGCCGGCACAGAAGCGTAGCCTCACGATGAGCCTGCTCCCAGTCACGCAGCAGCGCAACCGCAGGCTCCAAAGGTTCGCTCGAGCCCGCAGAACCGTGGGCTCGTGCCGCCACCTTATCATCCACAGCACGTCTCTTCCTTCGCACCCCATAGGTGACGAAAGGCAAAGAAGTGGTATTGTCGGAATCAGCCATGATCCGAGCTCCAACCAGCTTAGATTGCGGTCAGGCCGAGTAGGTGTGTCAGCACCTGTTCGGCCGTCATGTTTGAGAAGGTTCTTATACAAATTGATTGATGTCAATCGGAATGTTTTGGTGAAGTCAGTAGTTCTTACGATTGAACAATGTCGCGGCGCGCGGGCGATGTTGGGCTGGAGCCAGGATGAACTTGCGCAAGCGGCGAACGTGTCGCGACAAACTATTGCCGATTATGAGCGTGGTGCTCGCAGTCCGATTTCCAATAATCTTATTGCTATTCGCAAGGCCTTTGAGGCAGCAGGTCTCGTATTCATCGCAGAAAATGGTGGCGGTGCAGGTCTCCGATTCGAAAAGCCATCCGGCAGCGAAGAGAACTAGAGCCCGAAGATAGACCCAAGCGGTCTCGAGGCAATGCTAATGGGGTCGCAATAGGCGTGCTGCCGCGCACGCGTGAAGAAGCGGGCGTCGAGGTGATTACTGACAATGGCGTTGGTGCAGGTGCTCGGCTCAGGCACAGCTCACGCGAAACCTAATCGCCACTCCTAATCGAACCTACGATCGGAATGTCGGGGAAGGGGCCGATGAACGAACCCGCTCGCGCGGGAGGGCGCCTGGGTTGAGATAGAGGGCACAGGCCGGAGGTCGGGCTTCCATTGAGCCTGGCGCGGTAGCGGCAGAGCATGACGGGCTTCTTCAACAAGGAGC
>NZ_JACVVX010000018.1 GCF_014534685.1 Oryzicola mucosus | reverse complement strand
CGCGAACGTTCGACGCCCTATGCCATGCAATCGGCGATATCTGTGACCTCTTCGACACAACACAATGCCGAAACTTTTTCAAGGCTGCCGGATATGAGGCCGATTAAGTGCGACACGCTTTAGCCGGAAGCCGTCGAACACACCGCGAAGGCATCAGACGTCGACCGCCTGCTCCTGCTCCGCCAGTTGCCCGAGCAGCCAGAAAGCCCGCTCCGAAAGATTGGTCAGGATAAGAACCGTCCCCTTCTGGGCCACGGTGAGATTTCCGTCCGATGCGAGATAGGACTGGCGTATGCGCTGCATGACATTGCCGCGGTTGCGGGTGATGGCCAAGAAAACCGCCCTATCCTCGCCCTTCATATCCTGCAACGCGTCCAGCATCGTCAGCAGCACGGCATCCAAAGCCTCGACAATGGTTCCCAGCAGCGCCTGTGACGCCTTGCTGCCCGCCACCTGGCCGGCGGTTGCGGCGAGGTCTACGAGCGTCTCGTTGAGCCCATCCAGCAGCCGCTGCCGGTTGATCGCACGATCGAGCCGATCATAGCCGCCGACGTCGAACGGCGCCTCGCCCAGACGGCGCAGAAACTCGTGCACCTCGGTGGCGAGCATCGTAAAATTCTGGCTCTGGCGATTGATCAGCGCGGCCGCGTTCTTGGGACGCTCCCGCACAATCTCCAGCCGCTTGATCAGATATGTCGCAAGCCGCTGCTGCTCCAGGCCGGCAAGATCGAGCGCCGAATCGGGCTCCTCAAGGGCCTGATCGTGGATGTAGATCGGTCGGCCGTCATCCTCGTCGGCCAGCGTTGGAAAGCGCTTCGCCAGGATCGGATGAAACCAAGGGATCAGCACCAGCATCAGTCCGGCGCCGACCAGATTGAAGATCACCTGCAGATAGGCCAGTTGAAGCTGCGTCGAAGCCGACAGCGAGCGGATGAGGCGTTCGACCAGCCCGATGCCGGCATATTGTTCGATGAAGAACAGCGGCACCATCAGCGATGCGGCGACGAAGTTGAACGAGACCTGGAACATCGCAAGCTGCTGCGGCCGGCCGCGCAGGTTGGAAGACAACAGCAGCGTCTGGAAGCTTCCGCCAATGTTGCAGCCATAGATCGCCATCATCGCCTGCTCGAAGGTCAGACCACCGCCCGCCGTCAAGGCGATGGTCAGCAACACGATCGAGCTGGTGGATTGCGACAGCACGGTCAGGCACGTCGCAATGACAAGCGGCAGGAAATATGAAGCCCCCGCCAGCGCCAGCAGGTCGCCGAACCATGGCTCGCGTGTCAGCGGAACGATGCCGCTCTGCAGCATCTTCAGGCCGAAGAAGACGAGACTGACGGAAAACACCGCCGTCAGGATCGTCCTGAACCGTGACAGCCTTTCCACGACGAAGGAAATGCCTGTGAGCCCGAGCAGCGCGAGAACGAAAAGCTGGATATCGAGATTGGCAAGCAGGATGAGCATCGTGCTGCCGACATTGGCGCCGGCAACGATCGGCAGGGCTCCCCCGACGGTCAGAAGACCCGTCGCAATCATGCTCGCCAGAACGAACGTGACCGCGGTGGTGCTCTGCATCACGCCGCCCGCGGCGACCCCCAATGCGACGGCCGCGACCGGGCGGTGTATCCAGGCGGCGATCAACTGCTTGAAGCGCCGGCCGGTGAGCTTCTTCAACGCATCCTTGAGCTGATACATGCCGGCGAAGAAGATGCCGAGACCGGCAAGAGCCGTCGCCAACGCGTGAAGCATAGATGCCCTCTCGACAATATTACTGCTCACTCGGTCTAAGAAGAGCTAAACGTTTTCGATAGTTCCTAACGCAGCGTGGCAGACCAACATTGATGCTCCAAACGGACACGAAGTGCCAATTGTTGGACATTCAGTGCGAATTTTATGGCAGCGCCGCCGGGAAACGCATCGTCACCCGATCAGCAAGCCATTGCCTTGGTTACTTTATCGAAATGAGCCTGCCAGGTCGGAATTGGCGGTGCAACCAACCTCTTGGGCTTACCTTTGAATGCGAGGATCTGCTCGATCCATCCGTCTGGGTCGTTGAGTTCACAATAAATCGGGTAGTCGCCGACAATTTCGGAATAAATTTTAAGCGGCGGCGCGATGACCGCGATACCGTCCCGAGCCGCTTCTAAGACAGGCAATCCATAGCCTTCCGCGACACTCGGCATCAACAATGCTTGAGTGTGCTTTAACAACGTGGCGACCGTCTCATCGTCGGGCTGCTCTACAACAACGACACAGCGCCCATACAACGGCGATTTCTCGACACGCTTTCGAAAGTCATCGATTTTCCAACCCCAAGCACCCGCGATAATCAATTGCGGCATATCTTCTGCTGACATGCGACTCGCCATGCGATCCCACACATCCAGCAAAAAGGCATGGTTCTTCCGGGGCTCTATCGTCCCCAAAATCATAAAAATCGGTCGCTTTGGATCAACTCCCGAAGGGAGGATGGAGTGATCGTCGTTAGCAACGGTTTTCGGCGGATGCAGACCAAGATGCGCGACAACAATGCGGCCCTTTGGTTCTACTCCAGTCGAGCTAACCGCATGGGACACAAAATCGTCAGCCGTCACTTGAGAATTACAAAGAACAATATCGGCATACTCCGCCAGGAGTCGAACAAAGACGCCCATCTCTTCTGGCGCGCCCGCCACACAATATTCAGGAAAGTTGAGAGGTATTGTGTCATGAATCATCATAACCGACTTCAACCCAGCCGTTTCAAAAGATGAAAACATGCCTTTAGAAGGTAGTCTCTGACTTACGCTGACATACCAACCTCCGTTCGGAAAAGTGCGAGCAATAAGTCGGGAGACTGCGGTTAAGTTTTCCAATGCTACAGGGCCGCCTAATGCGCTTCGCATGATAGCAGTGCGAACCACTCGGCGAGGACTGTGCAAACGCATGATGCCTCGCGCAGCAAATTGCAAAAACGGGTTCAGTCTATCTTTCGATCTTTCAAATGCTCTGACGCGCATTATGAAGCGAGACAGAAGTGGCAGTGAATCCACACCTTCGCCGCGGATCAAAGCGAGCATAAACGGACCAGCGCTCGCGTCTAGGATTGCAACTTTTCGTCTGCGCTCGAAGAGATAGTAAACAGGCAAATTGGAGTGCACAAGCATTTCAAGCCAGGCACGTTCAACACGGTCAATCCCGGTAATATGCGGAGATCCGGCTCTCGTAAGAAGCTGCGTTACGTCAAAAACAATTGGTGGAACGGTCATTATGCTTCCAGTAAACTGCTATCTGTTATTTCCAGATTCCATGGGTTTCAGACATATAAACTGCACACCGTCTGTTGGCTTCATGACGGCCAATTCCATTTTCAATATGCTTCCACAGCGGCGAAGCAAATAGGTGGGCGTCACGGAACTCTTTTGTGATGACAGGATTTTTCGTAGTGTGAATTTTGATACTTTTCACCGCAAGTATCCCTGAGAGCCATATATCGTCGACTGTCCAGAATACGTCCGGAATGTCAAAATCGGCGTCGGCGAGCCAGTCCGGCTTGACCATGCAGCCGGCATAGCCTTCCATGATGTCTGCGTAACCTTCTACAATTCTTTTGCGTTCAAGCCTTACAAACCCAAGCGTGGCCAGCTTGACGAATTTGTACAACGTCTTGTCCGTTAAATAAGTGTAGCCGCGCGGAAAGTCGCTGACCTGCTTTCTCTCAAGTCCGACATCGTCGGCGCGCATCGGCTTCTCGCACAAAGCCACATCAGGCATCCGGTCGCGCTGCTGTTGAAAACGCATAGCCCACATGCGGTCGTAAGCGTGATCGTCATCGCAATACAGAATATCGATATCACGTCCAGCCCATTTGCGGCAGGCCGGCAGAACCTTCGAGGCCGGGCCGATGTCTTCATCGATCCATGTAACCGTCACCCAGTCAGGGAGAGGCGGAAGCGCGGGAACTTCTCCCGGGAAACGTCGGTAACGCCGCGCGACATATAATTCCACCGCTTCAGGCTTTAGCTCCTGAGAAGCGAGCACATTGAAAAACCTCGGAAGAAATTGAAAGCGGGACGGAATGGAACTCAACGTTATGATCATGTCCGCCAGACTACCTTTATAACTCCTCGATGAACCATAACAAGGTGTTCTACCCAGGCCTCATCGAAATCTCCACACCGCTTAAAAAAAGGGGCCGCGAGGCCCCTTTTTGTTTTCGAAGATGACACCGCTTACTGAGCGGCGGTCGACATGTCGGTCAGCATCGGGTCTGCGACCTCGACGCCCGAGGCCTTGCGGCGCTCGTCGAGGATGAGCTCGTCGCGAGCCGTCGCGATGCGACGGATCTGGCTCATCATGCCACCCGTACCGGCCGGGATCAGACGGCCGACGATGACGTTTTCCTTCAGGCCCTGCAGCGTATCGACCTTGCCGGCAACAGCCGCTTCGGTCAGCACGCGGGTCGTCTCCTGGAAGGAGGCGGCGGAGATGAAGGACGGCGTCTGCAGCGAAGCCTTGGTGATGCCGAGCAGCACCGGCTGGCCTTCCGCAGGCTTCTTGCCTTCCTCGACCAGGCGGTCGTTGACCTCATCGAATTCGATGACGTCGACATGGTCGCCCGGAATGTAGACCGAGTCGCCCTGCGCCGTGATCTCGACCTTCTGCAGCATCTGGCGAACGATCACCTCGATGTGCTTGTCGTTGATCGTCACGCCCTGCAGACGGTAGACTTCCTGGATTTCGTTCACGAGGTAGGAAGCGAGTGCTTCCACGCCCTTGATCGCCAGGATGTCGTGCGGCGCCGGGTTGCCGTCTAGGATGTAGTCGCCCTTCTCGATGGCGTCGCCGTCCTGAAGATGGAACGGCTTGCCCTTCGGGATCAGGTATTCGACCGGTTCAAGCGTCGAGTCATGCGGCTCGATGATGATGCGGCGCTTGTTCTTGTAGTCGCGGCCGAAGCGGATCGTACCGTCGAGTTCGGCGATGATGGCGTGGTCCTTCGGACGGCGTGCTTCGAAGAGTTCGGCAACACGCGGCAGACCGCCGGTGATGTCCTTGGTCTTCGCGCTTTCCATCGGAATACGCGCCAGCACGTCGCCAGGCCTGACCGTTGCGCCGGGCTCGACCGACAGAATGGCCTCGACCGAGAGCAGGAAGCGAGCATCGCCGCCCTTCGACAGCTTGCCGACCTTGCCCTTGGAATCCTGCACCGCGATCGCCGGCTTGAGGTCGTTACCGCGCGGCGTAGACCGCCAGTCGATGACCTCGCGTTTGGTGATACCGGTCGATTCGTCGGCCGTTTCCTGAACCGAGATGCCATCCACCAGATCCTCGAACGCCACGCGGCCTTCGATTTCGGTGAGGATCGGACGGGTATACGGATCCCACTCGGCGATACGCTGGCCGCGCTTCACCTTGTCGCCATCGTCGACGAAGACGCGCGAACCGTAGGTGACGCGGTGCGCAGCACGCTCCTTACCGCCTTCGTCGGTGATGACGACGGCCATGTTACGGCCCATCGCCACCAGGTGACCGTCGGAGTTGCGAACCACATTGCGGTTGCGGATCTGAACGGTGCCTTCATACGACGCTTCAAGGAACGACGAGTCGACCACCTGTGCTGTACCGCCCATGTGGAAGGTACGCATGGTGAGCTGCGTTCCCGGCTCGCCGATCGACTGTGCGGCGATGACGCCGACCGCTTCACCCTGGTTGACCGGGGTACCGCGGGCAAGGTCGCGACCGTAGCAGACCGCGCAGACGCCGGTGCGGACTTCGCAGGTCAGCGCCGAACGGATGCGGATGGTCTGGATCGATGCCTTTTCGATCTGCTCGATGTCGCGTTCGTCCATCAGCGTGCCGGCTTTGACCAGCAGTTCGCCGGTGACCGGATGGTTGATGTCGTCCAGCGCCGTACGGCCCAGGATACGCTGACCGAGCGAAGCAACGACCTGACCCGCATCGACGATCGGCTGCATGGTGAGGCCCTTGTCGGTACCGCAATCCACAGCGTTGACGATGCAGTCCTGCGCCACGTCGACGAGACGACGCGTCAGGTAGCCGGAGTTCGCCGTCTTCAACGCGGTGTCCGCGAGACCCTTGCGGGCGCCGTGGGTCGAGTTGAAATATTCGAGAACGGTCAGGCCTTCCTTGAAGTTCGAGATGATCGGCGTCTCGATGATTTCACCCGACGGCTTGGCCATCAGGCCGCGCATGCCGGCAAGCTGACGCATCTGGGTGGGCGAACCGCGGGCACCCGAATGCGACATCATGTAGATGGAGTTCATCGGCTTCTGGCGACCGTCGTCGTTGAACTCGACCGCCTTGATGCGCGCCATCATCTCGTCGGCGACCTTTTCCGAGCACTTGGCCCAGGCGTCGACGACCTTGTTGTACTTTTCGCCCTGGGTGATCAGGCCGTCATTGTACTGCTGCTCGTATTCCTTGGCCAAAGCCTCGGTTTCCGAAACCAACTTGATCTTGCTGTCGGGGATCAGCATGTCGTCCTTGCCGAACGAAATGCCTGCGCGGCAGGCATGCGCGAAGCCCAGACCCATGATCCGATCGCAGAAAATGACCGTCTCTTTTTGTCCGCAGTGACGATAGACCGTGTCGATCATCTTGGAGATGTTCTTCTTGGTCATCTCCTGGTTGGCTGTTGCAAACGGCACATTGACGTTCTTCGGCAGCAATTCACCGATGATCATGCGGCCAGGCGTCGTGTCATGGATGTGCGACACGACATTGCCTTCGGCATCGACCGTCTTGAAGCGACCCTTGATCTTCGAATGCAGGGTCACGGTCTTGGTCTCGAGCGCGTGCTGGAGTTCGCCCATATCGGCAAACACCATGCCCTCGCCCGGCTCGTTCTGATTGACGATCGAGAGATAATAGAGACCCAGAACCATGTCCTGCGACGGCACGATGATCGGTGCGCCGGAAGCAGGGTGCAGGATGTTGTTGGTCGACATCATCAGCACGCGGGCTTCAAGCTGGGCTTCCAGCGACAGCGGCACGTGAACGGCCATCTGGTCGCCGTCGAAGTCGGCGTTGAAGGCCGTGCAGACGAGCGGATGCAGCTGGATCGCCTTGCCTTCGATCAGCGTGGGTTCGAAGGCCTGGATGCCCAGACGGTGCAGCGTCGGCGCGCGGTTCAGAAGAACCGGATGCTCGCGGATGACCTCGTCCAGGATGTCCCAGACCTCAGGCTTTTCCTTCTCGACCAGCTTCTTGGCCTGCTTGACGGTGGACGAATAGCCCTTGGCGTCGAGGCGCGCATAGATGAACGGCTTGAACAGCTCGAGCGCCATCTTCTTCGGCAGACCGCACTGATGCAGCTTCAGTTCCGGACCCGTCACGATGACCGAACGGCCGGAATAGTCGACGCGCTTGCCGAGCAGGTTCTGGCGGAACCGGCCCTGCTTGCCCTTCAGCATATCGGACAGCGACTTCAGCGGACGCTTGTTGGCGCCCGTGATGACGCGGCCGCGACGGCCGTTGTCGAACAGCGCATCGACCGCTTCCTGAAGCATGCGCTTCTCGTTGCGGATGATGATGCCCGGTGCGCGCAGTTCGATCAGGCGCTTCAGGCGGTTGTTACGGTTGATCACGCGGCGATACAGATCGTTCAAATCCGAGGTCGCGAAACGTCCGCCATCCAGCGGAACCAGCGGACGCAAGTCCGGCGGGATGACCGGAACGATCTTCATGATCATCCATTCCGGACGGTTGCCGGATTCCATGAAGTTCTCGACGACCTTCAGGCGCTTCAAAAGCTTCTTCTGCTTCAGCTCCGACGTGGTCGAGGCGAGTTCCGAACGCAGGTCGCCGGCAATCTTGGGAAGGTCCATGCCTGCGAGCAGCTCATGGATAGCCTCGGCGCCGATCATGGCCGTGAACTGATCCTCGCCATACTCGTCGACGGCGATCATATATTCTTCTTCGGAAAGAAGCTGGTGTTCCTTGAGCGCGGTCAGGCCCGGCTCGGTCACGATGTAGTTCTCGAAATACAGAACGCGCTCGATATCCTTGAGCGTCATGTCGAGCAGCGTGCCGATGCGCGAAGGCAGCGACTTCAGGAACCAGATGTGCGCAACCGGCGCTGCGAGCTCGATATGGCCCATGCGCTCGCGGCGAACGCGCGACAGCGTGACTTCAACGCCGCACTTCTCGCAGATGACGCCCTTGTACTTCATGCGCTTGTACTTGCCGCACAGGCACTCATAGTCCTTGATCGGGCCAAAAATGCGCGCGCAGAACAGGCCGTCGCGCTCGGGCTTGAACGTACGGTAGTTGATCGTCTCCGGCTTCTTGATCTCGCCGAACGACCAGGACAGGATCTTCTCAGGGCTGGCGAGCGAAATCCGGATGGAATCGAACACCTGCGCAGGCGCCTGCGGGTTGAAGAGATTCATGACCTCTTGGTTCATGCCGTTCTCCTTTTCGGGGTCATCGAAACCCCTTTGCATCTTGTGCGGGCCTAAGCGTCCGCAATCTATGTCGGCACTAAGCCGAAAATTCGGCGAGGCGCCGCGAAGGTGTCTTCGCGGCGCTCAACACTTTTACTCGGCAGCGTCGGGCAAACGCTGAGGACCGTCGTCGAGCTTGGAATTCTCCAGTTCGACATTGAGGCCCAGCGAGCGCATTTCCTTGACGAGAACGTTGAAGCTCTCGGGGATGCCGGCTTCGAACGTATCGTCGCCGCGCACGATGGCCTCGTAGACCTTGGTGCGGCCAGCCACGTCGTCCGACTTCACGGTCAGCATTTCCTGCAGCGTGTAGGCGGCGCCGTAGGCTTCGAGCGCCCAGACCTCCATCTCGCCGAAGCGCTGTCCGCCGAACTGCGCCTTGCCGCCCAGCGGCTGCTGGGTAACGAGCGAGTAAGGTCCGATCGAACGGGCATGGATCTTGTCGTCGACCAGGTGGTGAAGCTTGAGCATATAGATGTAGCCCATGGTCACCTTGCGGTCGAACGGCTCACCGGTACGGCCATCGTAAAGCTGCGACTGGCCGCTGGTGTGCAGACCCGCCTGCTTAAGCATCTCGTCGATATCTTCCTCATGCGCGCCGTCGAAAACCGGGGTCGCAATGGAGACGCCGCGCTTCATCTGCTCACCGAGCAGGATGATGGACTCGTCGTCATACTGCCGAACCGGCTCGTTCCGGTCGTTCTCCGGAATGATGCTCTCGATCGTGTCGCGAAGCGGCTGAATCTCTCCGCCCTGCTTGTAGGCCTCGATCAGTTCGCCGATCTTCTTGCCCATGCCCGAGCAAGCCCAGCCAAGATGCGTTTCCAGAATCTGGCCGACATTCATGCGCGAAGGCACGCCCAGCGGGTTCAGCACGATGTCGGCATGCGTTCCGTCTTCCAGGAACGGCATGTCTTCCACCGGCACGATGCGCGACACGACACCCTTGTTGCCGTGACGTCCGGCCATCTTGTCGCCGGGCTGCATCTTGCGCTTCACCGCGACGAAGACCTTGACCATCTTCATCACGCCGGGGGGCATCTCGTCGCCGCGCTGCACCTTCTCGACCTTGTCCATGAAGCGCTGCTCGAGCTGCTTCTTGGAGTCGTCGTATTGGCCGCGAAGCGCTTCGAGCTCGCCCTGCACGCTTTCGTCCTCGACGGCGAACTGCCACCACTGCGAGCGTGGATATTCGCTCAAGGTGCTCTTCGAAAGGCTGGAGCCTTTCTTGAAGCCTTTCGGGCCGGCAATCGCTTCCTTGCCGTCGAGCATGTCGCTCAGGCGGCTGTAGACGTTGCGGTCGAGAATGGCCTGCTCGTCGTCGCGGTCCTTGGCGAGGCGTTCGATCTCCTCGCGCTCGATCGCCATGGCGCGTTCGTCCTTCTCGACGCCGTGGCGGTTGAAGACGCGCACTTCGACGACGGTGCCGAAGGTTCCGGGCGGCATGCGCATGGAGGTGTCACGGACGTCCGAGGCCTTCTCGCCGAAGATGGCGCGCAGAAGCTTCTCTTCCGGCGTCATCGGGCTTTCACCCTTCGGCGTGATCTTGCCGACGAGGATGTCGCCGGGAGCGACTTCCGCGCCGATATAGACGATGCCGGCTTCGTCGAGGTTCTTCAGCGCTTCTTCCGAGACGTTCGGAATGTCGCGCGTGATTTCCTCAGGCCCGAGCTTGGTGTCGCGCGCCATGACCTCGAACTCCTCGATATGGATCGAGGTGAACACGTCGTCGGCCACGATGCGCTCGGAGAGCAGGATCGAGTCCTCGTAGTTGTAGCCGTTCCACGGCATGAACGCGACGAGCACGTTCCGGCCGAGCGCCAGGTCGCCGAGATCGGTCGACGGACCGTCTGCGATGATGTCGCCCTTGTTGACCAGGTCGCCCATGCGGACCAGCGGACGCTGGTTGATGCAGGTCGACTGGTTCGAACGCTGGAACTTCATCAGGCGGTAGATGTCGACGCCGGACTTGCCGGATTCGAGATCTTCCGTGGCGCGAACCACGATACGGGTCGCATCGACCTGATCGACGATGCCGCCGCGGCGTGCGCCGATGGCAGCGCCTGAGTCACGGGCAACGATCGGCTCCATGCCGGTACCGACGAACGGAGCCTCGGCGCGCACCAGCGGCACGGCCTGACGCTGCATGTTCGAGCCCATCAGAGCGCGGTTGGCGTCGTCGTTTTCCAGGAACGGGATCAGCGCGGCTGCGACCGAAACCATCTGCTTGGGCGAGACGTCCATCAGATCGACGTTTTCGCGCGGCGCCATCATCACTTCGCCGGCGTTACGGCAGATGACGAACTCGTCGACGAAACGGCCGTTCTTGTCGAGCTCGGCGTTGGCCTGGGCGACGAAGTGCTTGGCCTCTTCCATCGCCGACAGATAGACGACGTCGTTGGTCAGCTTGCCGTCGACGATCTTGCGGTACGGGCTTTCGATGAAGCCATACTTGTTGACGCGAGCAAACGTGGCCAAGCTGTTGATCAGACCGATGTTCGGGCCTTCCGGCGTTTCGATCGGGCAGATACGGCCATAATGCGTCGGGTGAACGTCGCGGACTTCGAAGCCGGCGCGCTCGCGGGTCAGACCGCCGGGTCCAAGTGCCGACAGGCGGCGCTTGTGGGTGATCTCCGAAAGCGGGTTGGTCTGGTCCATGAACTGGCTGAGCTGCGAGGAACCGAAGAACTCGCGCACGGCGGCAGCCGCCGGCTTGGCGTTGATCAGGTCCTGCGGCATGACCGTGTCGATCTCGATCGAGGACATACGCTCCTTGATCGCGCGCTCCATGCGGAGCAGTCCGACGCGGTACTGGTTTTCCATCAGCTCGCCGACCGAACGCACACGGCGGTTGCCGAGGTTGTCGATGTCGTCGATCTCGCCCTTGCCGTCGCGCAGCTCGACCAGCGTCTTGACCACGGCAAGGATGTCTTCCTTGCGCAGGACGCGGACGGTGTCGGCAGCATCGAGCTCGAGACGCATGTTCATCTTCACGCGGCCAACGGCCGACAGGTCGTAGCGCTCGCTGTCGAAGAACAGCGAGTTGAACATGGCTTCCGCCGTGTCGATGGTGGGCGGCTCGCCCGGACGCATGACGCGATAGATGTCGAACAGCGCGTCCTGGCGGCTTTCGTTCTTATCGGCGGTCAGCGTGTTGCGGATGTAGGCGCCGACATTGACGTGATCGATGTCGAGCACGCTGAATTCCTCAGCGCCCGTCGACAGCAGAACCTTCAATGTCTTCTCGTCGATCTCATCGCCCGCCTCGAGATAGATCTCGCCGGTAGCGTAGTTGACGATGTCCTCGGCCAGATAGCTGCCATACAGGTCGTCTTCGGTCGCCTTGATGGCCTTGAGGCCCTTTTCGGCGAGCTGACGCGCCTGACGCGCGGTGATCTTCTTGCCTTGCTCGACGACGACTTCGCCGGTATCGGCATCGACCAGATCGCCGACGGCCTTGAGGCCGCGGAAACGGTCGACCGAGAACGGAATGCGCCAATGGTCGCCCGAACGGCGGTATTCGATCTTGTTGTAGAAGGTCGACAGGATTTCTTCGCCGTCCATGCCCAGCGCCATCAACAGCGACGTTGCCGGAATCTTGCGGCGGCGGTCGATGCGGGCGTGGACGATGTCCTTGCTGTCGAACTCGATGTCGAGCCACGAGCCGCGATAAGGGATGACGCGCGCGGCAAACAACAGCTTGCCAGACGAGTGGCTCTTGCCCTTGTCGTGATCGAAGAAGACGCCCGGCGAACGGTGCATCTGGGACACGATGACGCGCTCGGTGCCGTTCACGATGAACGTACCGTTATTGGTCATGAGCGGCATGTCGCCCATGTACACGTCCTGCTCCTTGATGTCCTTGATGGACTTCGAGCCGGTATCCTCGTCAATATCGAACACGATCAGGCGCAGCGTCACCTTCAGCGGCGCGGCATAGGTCAGATCGCGCTGCCGGCATTCGTCGACGTCGAACTTCGGGTTTTCGAACTCGTACTTGACGAATTCCAGCATCGACGCGCCGGAAAAGTCCGAAATCGGGAAGACCGACTTGAAAACGGCCTGCAGGCCCTCGTCCGGACGACCGCCCTTGGGCTCGTCCACCATCAGGAACTGATCATAGGATGCTTTCTGAACCTCGATCAGGTTCGGCATCTCCGCAACTTCCGGGATCTTTCCGAAGAACTTGCGTACGCGTCTGCGGCCATTAAAAGTTTGGGTCTGGGCCATCGTCGCTCCTTGCTGCCTTTCTCGGGACACGCCTCGCATCAACGCGTCCTGTCATCCGGACCGTCCTCGCAAACGGCCTGTCTCTAACGGTTTGAAACCCGTTTCCTGAAGGCCGTCTTCTCGGCCCTCAGGAAAAAGGTTTCCATCAATTTCCCCCGGTGACGGGAGCCGGCGGATGGAATCCCACCCGCCGGTACCGCACTATTACTTCAGTTCGACCTTGGCGCCGGCTGCTTCCAGCTGAGCCTTGATCTTCTCGGCATCCGCCTTGTTGGCGGCTTCCTTGACTGCCTTCGGAGCGCCTTCGACGAGGTCCTTGGCTTCCTTGAGGCCCAGGCCGGTGATGGCGCGGACTTCCTTGATCACGTTGATCTTCTGAGCGCCGGCATCCGTGAGGATGACGTCGAACTCGGTCTTCTCCTCGACCGGAGCAGCGGCAGCGCCACCGCCAGCAGCGGCGACAGCCACCGGAGCAGCAGCGGAAACGCCCCACTTTTCTTCAAGGAGCTTCGAGAGCTCGGCCGCCTCGAGGACGGTCAGGCTCGACAGGTCTTCAACGATCTTGGCGAGATCAGCCATTGTTATATTCCTTCAATCAGTTCGAACGAGTGTTGATGATAGCGAGGAACGGCCTCATGCCGCCTCGTCCTTCCGGGCGTAGGCGCCAATGACGCGCGCGACCGAAGCCGCCGGTGCATTGACGATCTGAGCGATCCGGGTCGCCGGGGTGACAATCATGCCAACCAGCTTTGCGCGAAGTTCGTCGAGCGACGGGAGCGCGGCGAGAGCCTTGACTCCATCGGCGTCGAGCGCGGTGTTGCCCATTGCGCCACCGAGAATGACAAGCTTGTCATTGATCTTGGCGAAATCGGACGCGACCTTCGGCGCGGTAATCGGATCGTTCGAATAAGCGACCAGCGTCTGTCCCTTGAACAGTTCGATGATGCTTTCCGACTCAGTGCCCTGAAGAGCGATTTTGGCGAGACGGTTCTTCGCGACTTTGACGGTGCCGCCGGCAGTACGCATCTTCGTACGAAGATCGTTCATCTGCGCGACGGTGATACCGGCGTAGTGGGCCACGACCACTGAACCCGCGCCCGAAAACGCTTCGTTCAGGCCGGTGACGAGTTCGCGTTTTTCCGCTCTGTCCACTGCCTATCTCCAGTTGACCCCATTCCATTTTCGGAAACAGGGTCGGGTTGCCTTTTGCCACGCGGACAATCTCTAGAGATCACCCGAGCAGCGCTCGAGGATCCTGCCCCCCTTCGCCACGCCCTCATTTCTGAAGGGCGCGCAGACAAAAGGCCAACACGGTTCGAACCTTTCATTGGAGCATTCGCTCCTTTGTCGGGTCTTCACCCGTCTCATGCAGGCCATACGATTAAGGTGCGGCTTGCGCCGAACCGCCTGCAATCTCGGACAGGATAACCAGAAGCCGTTGCCGGCTTCCGGCATCCGGACCCGAAGGCCCGGAATTCAGGTGGACCGAGCGAGCATCGCTCGGTCCGAATTCACAACATCAGGACGCGGCGAGCGTCGCGACGTCCAGCTTCAGGCCGGGGCCCATCGTCGAGGTGACGGACACCTTCTTGACGTAGACACCCTTTGCGCCCGCCGGCTTCGCCCGGTTGACCGCATCGGCAAACGCCTTGATGTTTTCTTCAAGCGCCTGGACCTCGAACGAGATCTTGCCGATGCCGGCGTGGATGATACCGGCCTTTTCGACGCGGAACTCGACGGCGCCGCCCTTGGAAGCCTTCACGGCGCCGGCGACGTCGGTGGTCACGGTGCCGACCTTGGGGTTCGGCATCATGCCGCGCGGGCCGAGCACCTTGCCCAGACGACCGACCAGCGGCATCAGGTCAGGGGTGGCAATGCAGCGATCGAAATTGATCTCGCCCTTCTGGACGATCTCGACCAGGTCTTCCGCACCGACCAGATCCGCACCGGCGGCGCGGGCTTCGTCAGCCTTGTCGCCACGAGCGAAAACCGCGACGCGAACCGTGCGGCCCGTGCCGTTCGGCAGGTTGACCACACCGCGGACCATCTGGTCAGCATGGCGGGGATCGACGCCGAGGTTCATGGCGACTTCGACGGTCTCGTCGAACTTCACCGTGGAACGGTCCTTCAGAAGCTGAAGGGCTTCGCCCAGGCCGTAAGCCTTGTCGCGATCGATGCCTTCACGGCTCTTGGCAATACGCTTTGCAATCTTAGCCATGATCTCAGCCCACCACTTCCAGACCCATCGAACGGGCGGAGCCCTCGACCATCTTGATGGCCGCTTCGACGTCGTTTGCGTTCAGGTCCTTCATCTTCGCTTCGGCGATCTCGCGCACTTTTGCGGCGGTGATCTGACCGGCCTTGACCTTGCCCGGCTCCTTGGAGCCCGACTTCAGGTTGGCGGCCTTCTTCAGGAAGTAGCTCACCGGAGCCGTCTTCATGACGAAGGTGAACGACTTGTCCTGATAGTAGGTGATCACGACCGGAACGGGCGAACCCTTTTCCATTTCCTGGGTCTGCGCGTTGAACGCCTTGCAGAACTCCATAATGTTGATGCCACGCTGACCAAGCGCCGGGCCGATCGGGGGAGACGGCGTAGCCGATCCCGCGGAAACCTGGAGCTTGAGCTGGCCTGCTATTTTCTTAGCCATCTCTATTCCTGCCTTGTCTGTGCCGAATACTCGGCGGTTGCAGTTTGGTGGTTCGACTGAAGAGGGTCGGCTCTGCCGCTCCCGCCTCCCACCGGCTTGCTCCGATCCTCAGACCGGAGCGCTCGCACCGCCGAAGCGGCGCTTTACAATCAGCTCTTTTCGACCTGACCGAATTCGAGATCCACAGGCACGGCGCGCCCGAAGATCGAAACTTCCACCTTGAGGCGGGCACGCTCCTCGTCGACTTCCTGAACGAAGCCGTTGAACGAAGCGAACGGACCGTCGGCAACGCGAACCGCCTCGCCGATCTCGAAGGTGACCGACGGCTTGGGCCGCTCGACCCCTTCCTGGACCTGGTTGAGGATGCGCTGCGCCTCAGCCTCGGTAATCGGCACCGGCTTGGAATCGCCGAGGAACCCAGTGACCTTCGGTGTGTTCTTCACGAGACTGAAGATCGCATCCGAAAGATTGGCCTTCATCAGGACATAGCCCGGAAAGAATTTGCGCTCGGCATCGACCTTGCGCCCGCGACGGACCTCGACAACCTTCTCGGTGGGAACGACGATCTGTTCGATCTGGTCGCTCAACCCCTTTTGCTTGGCCTTGTTGACGATATCCTCGGCGACCTTCTTTTCGAAGTTCGAATAGGCATGAACGATGTACCACCGGGCGGTCATTCAGGATCTCCGATTGCTATCGTTCAGCGGCCGATGACGAGAATCTGCTCGACGGCAAAAGCCATCAGCTGATCGGCGGCAAAGAAGAAGACCATCGCGACGGCCGCGAACACCAGAACCATCAGCGTGGAGATCAAGGTTTCGCGGCGGGAAGGCCAGGTAACCTTCGCCGTCTCCGACCTCACTTGCTGAAGGAACATAAAAGGATTGGTGGTCTTCGAGGCCATGGCCGCCCTATTCTAACTGCCCGTTGACCGGACATTCTGGATTTTCCCGAGAAGCTCGGGAGTTTCTCACAAAGGCAACCGATGCCGAATCAGCAGCGTTTCGCCCATGCAATTCGGACGCGTAAAGCCCAATTCATGGCTCCACGCGCCGCGTGACTGTCTGCAATACATAAAGCCGATTCTCGATCCACGCAAGTGGCAGAACGCGCTTTAGGTTCGCTGCACCTTCGAAACCATCCAGTCGTATCGATAAGGTAGCACATATATGCCATAACAGAGTACGCTTGGCAAGATGGCAGGGGCAGCAGGGCTCGAACCTGCGACCTGCGGTTTTGGAGACCGCCGCTCTACCAACTGAGCTATACCCCTAACGCGGCCTGCTATTTCACAGACGGCTGAAGAACTCAAGCCGGTTTTCACTCGGTCGCCGGTTAATTCACCGCCCACCGCCGAAACCGCGCCCATCCGGTCGGTCACTGTCCTATTCCGTGTCGGATGCAAGCAGGACCCTGCAGTTGTTCGCGGCCGGCACGACCTTGCAGATATCGGGCGATGTGACGAATTCTACGGGATCCTTGCTCGTAATGAGCTTCATGGCCGACGCTTCGTCGGTCCCAAGCCGCCGAATCTCGCTCGCGGGCGTCGATATCATCGCATCCACCACTGTCGCTTCGACACCCATCTCCTCGAGATAGCGCCGCAGCTTCTTCTCGGTCAGCGGCCCCATCTCGACGGTCGTATAGCTCCCGACATTCTTGCGGCCCACGATCTTCTTGCCGAGAATCTTTTTCCGGCCGTTCTCGATTCGATATGTGGTTCGGTACTGCACCTGGGTTTTGACAAACCTCGTCGTGATCTGGTGAACGCCGAGATGCGCCCAAGCGCCCGACAGGCGCCTCACCCCGCCTGCAAGCATCAGCGGACAGGCGGAATTGCACATAGCGCCCATCGTATAGGGCGCCCCGCGGTAGCCGCCGCCTTTGCTCTTGTCCGGAACGCACTTCGGATCGCGGGGATCGCATCCCATGAAGACAGTTCCACCCACCGCTGCATCGAGCTTCGCGGCGCGAATGGCTCGCCCCATCGCCAATGCGGCTTCGACGTCGCCGCCCGGCGAATTGAGCACGACGGGGAGCTTTCGCGCGCCAAGCGATTTCAGGACCTTGTTCAGCTTCAACGGTGTGTCGGCGTTGATCTCGCCCTCGCCGTAAATCCATTCCGGACAGGTCGGCTCGCAGCCGGGCCGGCTGCTTCGAACGACGGAAAACACCATCGGCCGCATATCGCCCTGCCCCACACCCTGGACTGCGGGCGATCCAGCCCGGCCTTCAGCCGTCGCCAGTCCGAGAAAAAGGGCGGCAACCGCCCACACACACCGCAACAAATGACAGCCGGCCATAGCACCCTCACCCCGCGCAAATGTAGAGCCGGGCGGAGGAAAAGCGCAAGGACGACGGAGGTCGGAGACAACAAAAAGGGCCGGTTCGAAAACCAGCCCTTTTCTCAATCAGTGCTCAAAAAACCTAACGTGTCGAAATTACTCGACGATAGCTGCGACGATGCCTGCACCGACGGTGCGGCCGCCTTCACGGATGGCGAAGCGCAGGCGCTCTTCCATCGCGATCGGCACGATCAGCTCGACATCGACCGTGATGTTGT
>NZ_JACVVX010000017.1 GCF_014534685.1 Oryzicola mucosus | reverse complement strand
TTCCATGGAAGCCCCCAATGCCCCTTTGGAACCCACGCTACTCCGCTGCCGCAACACAACAATGCCACCGCAACCAAATAAAAAGCTTATCCACAACTTCAACAAACGCCAAAAACCCAAAACATTGCTGTAGAGACGAGGAAGCTAAAGAAAGAGCAGCAGCAAGGTGGGGTCGGCAAAGACGCGCAGGCGTCAAAGCATGGCTCGTTAGGGAAATCGTCGTACGCTTCGGTTGCTCTCCAAACAGCGGGAATGCGCCGATGACCTCGTCTTTCCCGCCTCCCGATGATTCATCCGTCAGCAGATCGCCCACAAATTTGTATCCCGCAGCGCATTTATGGATGTCAACTAGGGAATCCCCCAGTTGCGCGCCTGTCTGCGATGGTTCTCAAATGGCGTCAGTTTCATCAACTGTGGAGTAGAGATGACGCCGGATTCAACACAGTGGCGTAATGCATCGAAGTACGCATTTATCGACCAAGTGGCAGCCGAGGCGGTTGCTTGGGAGTTTTTAAGACGAAATACCAAGTATCAAAGGGATTTTGCAGAACATGGAAACGAGTCAGATCCTGCGATAATTTCTCAACTTCGAGAACGCTGGGGGTTGCGATTTCATGGCTGACCCTCGTCTTCCTGCTACACAACAGGCACTGTTTTGGATGCCTGACATCGATCCCGGCGTCGTGACGCTGGTGCGGACACCGCCTTTATTGGCTGATGACGCGGATATCCTTTTAGATCTTTCTCACGCTGACCGGGTTCACGACGGTGGGTGCAGTCATCTCCGATACCCGGATGTGGGCGGAATACAGCTCGACGTTTTCAGCGATACGGCGCTGGGAGAACCGCTTGCTGCGGTCATACCCCTGGATTCAATGGCCAAGGAGAGGTTGAGCGCCGTGAGCCGTTTGTTGATCAGGAACTCCAAACGCCAAGCGCCGGATGATCGCTTGACTTCGAACCAGCGCCGTCGGCTCTCGCATCTCCTTCGAGCATGCGATGGGCGCGTCGATGGGGCGTCTCATTTTCAGCTGGCGCAGGCACTTTACGGCCGTCGGATGGTCGAACGTCGGACATGGCAGGACTCGCCGTTTCGATACGCGACAATTCGACTGATCAGGGACGGAGCCAAACTTCTCAATGGCGGTTATCGAAAACTGCTTTCGAGACGGCGGGCAAAACTGGCGATATCTGAATGATAGACGCGCTGGTCTTTTGAATTGAGCATCGCCGCCTGAGGGGTCTACCAGCTCTGTTTTTTCGAAGCAGGGTCCGTAGAATGTCAGTTTGCCAGACTGCGCCACTACGTCGACGCCATTGGCGGGGCACTACGTCGACGCCCCTGGCGGCATGGTCTGACAGGCTGGAGAATTCGATCAATGTCGAATCGACCTCACTCACGGGTTCGGGGTGGGCAAGCCCCGACGCAGCTTAGCAAAACCCCGGTCCGTTGCCATGAACCGCTGCAGCATCGGTACGACGAGCCGTTTCGGGTCGGAGACGGGCTGGCCGGTGTCCTTCGCCAGTATCTCCGCATAGGCGACCAGATCGCGATGCAGATTGCCGGGCAGGTCGATAATGATCTTCACGGGCTTGTCTTCGGCGATCGGGCCAAGCTTGAGTCTGGTCATGTCAGTCCCGATAGGGTTCGAGGACGAGATCGCGGGTAACGATCACGCGGACGGGAAATCCCGGGCGAATGGTGAGGGTGGGTTGCACGTCCAGCTGACGTTCGACGATCTTCTGGCCGGCGTCGTTGATGGTGTCTTGTGCGCCATCGCGGATCGCACGCATGAGGCGATCCTCGTCATTGACGGCAAGCTCGGTACCGATAGCGAGCAAGGTTGAAAGTCCAGCAGCCCTAGCCAGATCCCACCAGTGATAATCGACACCATCCTCGAGCCCGGCATAGCCTTGACCGTCGGCACCCGGCTGACGCTCGAGTACGATGGATCGGCCGTTGGGCAGGATGAGCCGGTTCCAGACCAGCAGCACACGCCGTTGCCCGAAGCCGACGTCGTTGCTGTACTCACCGACGATGCGCGCACCCTGCGGAATGAGCAGGATTTGCCCGGTCGGGCTGTCATAGATGTTTTCTGTGACCTGGGCGGTGATCTGACCGGGGAGGTCAGATCGGATGCCGGTGATCAATGCTGCTGATATTACCGCACCTGCCTGGAGCAGGTAGGGCGATGCCGGTGCCGCGACACGATCCGGCGCAACGGTCCTTCGATCCACAGCGGCGTTGATAAAGGCGAGCTGGCGATCTAGTCCTGTCGCCGTGCCTGACTGGCCTGACAGGCCGAGATCGGCAAGGTTCGGAGACGAGCCGCTGGCGCTTGCGCCACCGGGCGAAGTGCCCGGCGTGGATTGGAAGAAGACCTGGCTCAGGCGGGCTGCCTCTTCCTCGGCCATACGGCGTTGTTCATCCGGATCGACATCGGGTGCAGCCATTGCCGGCGGCGAGACCGGCCGGCCCCGGTTCTGAGCGTCGAGGATCGGGCGGCCGAGGTCGCCGGGCAATGCGGGTCCGAGCACCGGACCGGTATAGTCGCGCGGCAAACCCGCGATGCCATCCGCCGTGGTGCGGTTGTCGACGGAATACAGCTCTTCATTTCCAGCATCGGGGTCGCGGGTCTGAAGGGCATAGATCAGTGCTGCGCCAATGCCTAAGCCAGCAATAAGGCCTGCGCCGGCAAGCACCTTGCGCGAGATGCGGGTGACGCGGGGTGTCTCAGCGCGCAGCCGCATCGGTGCCGCCGCGTCCCCGAGGAGCCTCTGACGATTGTCACTGTCGTCCCAATGAGGCTGATTGCTGGAGGAGGAATCAATCGTGGTCATGTCGCTGGCCTTCCGTCGATGCGGACGATCCTGACCGTTTGCTGACGCTTGTCGCTGCCCAGACGCAGTTCCGCCGCGCCGAAGAGGCGATCGACGATCAGCATGTTCCGGTAAACGCGGCTGTTGGCGATCTGCGGTTCTCCGTCCGGACCGATGACGAAGAGTGGCGGCAATTCGCCCTGGACGATACCGCGTGGGAACTCGACATAGACCCGGCGGCCGTCGTCAAAGACAGTGACCGGCTTCCACGGCGGATTGTCGCCCTCCAGTCCGTAGCGGTAGTTTCGAGCGTGGAGTGTGGGAATGATCGGTGACGCGGGAGCGGATTGTCTATTGGCGGCGGGCGATTGTGGATAGGACCAGGTGACGGCCGGCATATAGGGTTTCTCGCCGGCGCGCAGCTCCAGCATATAGGTGCGGCGGTCAGTCGTTATGATCAGATTGGTCGAAATATCGGCGCGCGTCGGCTTCACCAGCACATGGCTGCGGCGTGTGACGCCGGAGCCGCTTTCCGTATCGCCGATGACCCATCGGGCGGTGTCACCGGCGGCGATTGGGCCAGCACCCGTCAGGCTCTCGCCGGGCTCAAGGGAGATATTGGTGATCTGTCCGACTGCGGCATAGACCTGATAAAGCGCGCCTTCGCTCCAAGGGTATATCTGGATGGCGTTGTAGTAGCCCTCGCGACGCGGCTCGACGCGGGCGGCAAGATTGGCGTTTTCGACGCGCGCGGTTGGCGAAGTGGCGTCGGATCCGCCTCGTGCCGGTGTCCAGCCAGGGGGCACGTGGAGCGGCCGTGGTTTCTGATCTGTAGTCGCCGCAGGTGGAGCGGGCAGGGGCGGGACATTTGCGTCATAGCTGATCTGAGGCGGCTTTTTGGCGGTGGCGCAGCCGGCAATCATCATCGCTGACATCAGCGCCAGCAAGGAAACCGATCTGCAGCCTGCGGTGCCGTGGGCTCGGGGGGGAGATTGTTTGATCATTGCCCCAGCTCCTTCGACCAGTTTATGGCGTTGACGTAGATGCCAAGCGGATTGGCCTTCAGCTTTTCGGCATCGCGCGGCGGCTGTACGACGATGGTGAGGATCGCGGTCCAGCGTTCGGTCGATGTGAGCGAACCGTCCTGATAGGTGCGCTGGACCCAGGCGACGCGGAAGCTGTCCGGAGAGGCACGGATGACGCTCGACACATCGATCGCGATCTGGGTGCGGCCAACCTTGGAAAAGGGGTCGTTGGAGCGCGCGTATTCGTTGAGGGCCATGGCGCCGCGATCGGTGGTGAACTCATAGGCGCGAAGCCAGTTCTGACGAACGATGATGGGATCAGACGGGATCGACCGGGTCTGCTCGATGAAACGGGCGAGATGGAAGGCAATCTGGGGATCGGTCGGTCGGTAGTCGGCGACAGCGGGAGCGACCGCCTGCGACTGTCCGAGTTTATCAACCTGCACGACCCACGGCACGACTGTGCCTCGTACGGATTGCCAGACCAGGGCTGCGGCCAAGCCTGCCGACAGGATCAGCGAGCCGAAGGCCATGATCCGCCAGTTCTTGGCCTGGACGCGGGCAGAGCCGATACGCTCATCCCAGACCTGGCTCGCTCTTTGATATGGGGTCTCGGGTTGCGGCGTCTTGCCGTAATGGGTTGCGGGGCGTTTGAACATCAGCGCTCGCTTTCAGAAAGGTTGATGGAAGAGCCGCCGCCATGATTGTCGCCGGAGCGTACGGCGTGAGCCGCGGCCGAGACACCGTGGGACAGGCTTTGGGCGCGTTTCATCCGTCTTGCCCAGTCGGGCGGGGTGGTGGGTGAGGACGGCAGCGAGTTATCGGTTGCCTCGTCGCCACCGCCGATAGTCGCGGCGGTGGAGGTGCCGCCTGTGGCCTCGAATGCTGATCTGGCGCCGTCTGTGAAGCTGGAGCCAAGGCTTGTCGACACCTTCGCAGCGGCGCGCTTCAGGGGCGAGGTGGCAGCATTGCCTGCGGCGGCCGCCACGCCACCCATGCCGGATGCAAAACCAGACACCCCAGACTGACCGGCGGAAGCGAGGGTGTAGGCGGTGGACGTACCGCCCGCGACGGCTGCACCTCCATGAAGAGCAGTCGATCCGCCCGACAGCGTTGCAGCCCCTCCCTTCATGGTGAGACCGGTGGCAGCACCCGCAGCCACAGCTGTGCCGCCGGCGGCCAGGCCGGTTCCAACTGTGGCGCCTGCGCCGAGCTGCGGGCCGCCGCTGACCAATCCGCTGGCGATGCCGGGCCCGAAAATTCCAAGCCCAAGAAGGGAAAGTGCTGCCAGCACGATCGCCATGGCGTCATCGATGGTTGGGGTAGCCCCGCCGAAGCCGACTGTGAACTGGTCGAACAGCGTCGAACCGATGCCGATGATCACCGCCAGGACCAGGACCTTGATGCCGGAAGAAATGACGTTGCCCAAAACCCGTTCGGCCATGAAGGCGGATTTGCCGAACAGGCCGAATGGGATCAGCACAAAGCCGGCGAGCGTCGTCAGCTTGAACTCGATCAGAGTGACGAAGAGCTGGATCGCAAGGATGAAGAAGGCGAGCAGCACCAGGACCCATGCAAACATCAGGCAGGCGATCTGGATGAAATTCTCGAAGAAGGACCAGTAGCCCATCAGTCCGGAGATCGATTCCAGCAGCGGACGTCCGGCGTCGAGGCCGGTCTGCGCGACCTTGCCGGGGCGCAACAGATCGGCGGTCGTGAAGCCGGTGCCGGAGCCCTTCAGGCCGAGTCCTGCGAAACTGTCGAAGACGATCTTTGCGAGACTGTTCCAGTTGCCGATCAGATAGGCGAAGACACCGATAAAGAGGGTCTTCTTGACCAGTCGTGCGATGATGTCGTCGTCCGCGCCCCAACTCCAGAACAGGGCTGCAAGCGTCACATCGATGACGATCAGGGTCGTTGCGATGAAGGCGACCTCACCGCTGAGCAGGCCGAAACCTGAATCGATATAGCTGGTGAAGACCTGCAGGAACTGGTCGATGACGCCGGTGCCGCCCATGATCACTGTCCTTGACTGTCATGCTTCGCATCCGGCAACGGCTTGCCGAGAAAGCGATCCCGGCTCTCGGCCCAGACAGCCAGACATTCGGGATCACGGATTGCGGCCTCGCCGAGTTGCTGGCATTGGCGCTGACGCCAGCGGAGCGGATCGGTTGCGATCGGTCGAAGCTGTTTGCTGGCGGTCGCGGCGGCAGGAGGTTCCCCTTCGCGGCTCATCTCGATCGCGGTCGCGGTGATCGCGAAAGCAACGAATAGAACCGCGCCCAGCCGGACCAGCGTTTGACCGTCCATGCCGCTTCTCTTTCCGGATATCAGTTGGTGTTGTTGAACATCCGGGCTTGTCCCGGCTGATAGCCGGAGCCGGGTGTCAGGAAGCGGCGGCGCTGCTCACGCCCCTGCTCGGCGGCCGCAGCCTGCTCCGCCGCCGACAGGGCGTCTGCCCGTCCATTGGCTGCGAGAAGGGCGGTCAGATCGGTGAGCTGCTGTGCCTGGAGGGCAAGAAGCTGATTACCGGCCTGTGTTGCCTGAAGCGCGCCTGTCGCACCCTGGCTCTGACCGACAAGGGCCGACATCTCTGCGCGTTGCCCGTCGATATTGCCGACGACGCCGGCCTGTACCCGCATGGCGTCCTGGAGACCGCCTACCGTATTCTGCCAACGATCACGCGCAGTAGCGACGAGTTGTTGGTCGGACGCGGAAAGTGACGCGCTGCCATACTGGGTCTGGAAGGCCTGATCGATCTCTTGGACATCGAAGGCGATGTTTTGCGCCTGGGAGAGAAGCTGTTGGGTTCGCTTGACGTTTTGTTGAAGCTGCTGGATCGAGGAGTAGGGCAGGCTTGCCAGATTGCGCGCCTGATTGACCAGCATCTGGGCTTCATTCTGAAGCTGGGTAATCTGCTGATTGACCTGCTGCAGCGTACGCGCCGCCGTCAGCACGTTCTGGCTGTAGTTGGTCGGGTCAAAAACGATGCGCCAGGCATAGGCGGGTGTTGTTATGATCGGCGACAGTGCAATCGGCGTTGTGGCAAGCATTGTGACTGCTACAAAAGCCGCATTGGAACGACGAAGCGTCATGACGATGTCTCCTGGTTGGTAAGATCGGGTATGAGATCGATGGCCCAGGCCACGTCGCGGTGGCGCAGCCAGGCCGAAAGGAAGGTCTCGCGGCCATGCTCGGCAAGGACGCGATGAATGTCGGTCTGATCCGTCTTGGAAGACGCGGCACAGAGTGCGAGAGCCACATCGGACAGCCCCAGTTCGAACAAGCGGTTGCCGCGACGGGACTGGCAGTAATAATCCCGCTTGGGCGTGGCGCGTGCGAGAATGTCGATCTGCCGGTCGTTGAGCCCGAAGCGGCGATAGATCTCGGCAATCTGAGGTTCGACAGCGCGTTCGTTGGGCAGCAGCAGACGTGTCTGGCAGCTTTCGATAATCGCCGGTGCAATGGCTGAACCTTGGATGTCGCTCAGCGACTGGGTGGCGAAGATGACGGATGCATTTTTCTTCCTGAGCGTCTTCAGCCATTCGCGAAGCTGTCCCGCAAAGCCCTCGTCATCCAGGGCGAGCCAGCCCTCGTCGATGATCAGCAGGGTAGGCGACCCGTCGAGACGGTCCTCGATGCGGTGGAACAGGTAGGACAGGACTGCGGCAGCCGCGCCCGTGCCGATCAGGCCCTCGGTCTCGAATGCCTGGACGGACGCGGCTCCGAGATGTTCGACTTCGGCGTCGAGAAGGCGTCCATAGGCGCCGCCGGCGCAATAGGGCCGCAACGCCTGTTTGAGATCGTTGGATTGCAACAGGACGGCGAGACCGGTGATCGTGCGCTCATGCACCGGCGCGGATGCCAAAGAGTACAGTGCGGTCCAGATATATTCCTTGACGTCCGGCGTAATACTCACGCCTTCGCGGGTCAGGATCGAGACAATCCAGTCGGCAGCCCAAGCCCGTTCGGGAACATCGTGGATGCGGGCCAATGGTTGAAGCGAAACGCTGTCATCCTCGCTCAAGCCACCGCCAAGATCGTGCCAATCTCCACCCATGGCCAGGGCTGCCGCTCGGATCGATCCGCCGAAATCGAAGGCGAAGATTTGCGCGCCGGGATAGCGCCGGAATTGCAGCGCCATCAGCGCCAGCAACACCGACTTGCCCGCACCTGTCGGCCCGACCACCAGAGTGTGACCGACATCGCCGACATGAAGCGAGAACCGGAACGGGGTAGAGCCTTCGGTCTTCCCGAACAGCAGAGGGGGTGCTGCGAAATGCTCATCTCGCGCATCGCCCGCCCACACTGCGGAGAGTGGGATCATATGCGCGAGGTTCAAGGTGTTGATGGGCGGCTGACGCACATTGGCATAGACATGCCCTGGCAATGATCCCAGCCAGGCGTCCACGGCATTGACGCTTTCTGAAATGGCTGTGAAGTCGCGGCCCTGGATGACTTTTTCGACCAGGCGGAGCTTTTCCGCGGCGATACGCGGATCCTCGTCCCAGACCGTGACGGTTGCCGTCACATAAGCCTGGCCTGCGTAGTCCGCACCGAGTTCCTGGAGTGCCAGATCGGCGTCTGCAGCCTTGTTGGCAGCGTCGGTGTCGACCAGGGCCGAGGCCTCATTGGTCATGATCTCCTTGAGGATGGAGGCGATGCTCTTGCGCTTGGCAAACCACTGCCGCCTGATCTTGACCAGCAGCTTTGTGGCGTCCGTCTTGTCGAGCATCACGGCGCGCGTCGACCAGCGATAGGGGAAGGCGAGGCGGTTCAGCTCGTCGAGCAGGCCGGGCGTTGTCAATGTCGGAAACCCGACAATGGTCAGGATACGCAGATGGGCGTTTCCCAGGCGCGGCTCCAGCCCGCCGGTCAGGGGCTGATCGGCAAGCAGGGCGTCGAGATAGATCGGCGTTTCGGGAACGCGGACGCGATGACGGTTCGTCGAAACGCAGCTGTGCAGATAGGTGAGCGTTTCTGTGTCGTTCAGCCAGGCGCATTCCGGCATGAAGCCTTCAAAGAGCTGGATGATACGGTCGGTGCGGTCGATGAAGCCGCGCAGGACTTGCTTGACATCGACACCCGATTGTTCGCGGCCCTCATAGAGCCAGCTTTCGGCGCGTGCGGCGTCTTCCACCGGCGGCAGATAGAGAAAGGTGAGGAAATAGCTGGATTCGAAATGCGTGCCGGTCTCCTCGAAGCCGGCCTTCCGTTCGGCATCGACCAGTGCTGAGGCGGGATCGGGAAAGCGGCTTGACGGGTAGGGGGCAGCTGGATGACGCTGGGCTTCGACAAAAATTGCCCAGCCGGAGCCAAGGCGACGAAAGGCATTGTTCAGCCGCCCGGCTACGGCAACCAGCTCAGCGGGAACCGCACTTTCCAGATCGGGCCCACGAAACCGTGCGGTTCTCTGGAAGCTCCCATCCTTGTTGAGCACCACGCCGTCGCCTGCAAGCGCTGCCCAGGGCAGGAAGTCGGCAAGGCGTGTAGTGGTGCGGCGATATTCCGAGAGGTTCATCATTGTCGTTGTTTCCCTCACACGCCGAGGTGGCCGGGGATGCGCAGATGGTGGCGCACCACATCGACGAACATCGGATCGCGCTTAGCGGCCCAGACCGCCGCGAAATGACCGAGCAAGCCGATCGCGATGCCGACCAGCCAGAGGCGCAGGCCGAGCCCGAGAGCGGCCGCCAGCGTACCGTTGACGATGGCGATCGAACGCGGAGCGCCGCCAAGCAGAATATGCTCGGTGAGCGCGCGGTGAACCGGGACAGAGAAGCCCGGTACATCGCTGGTCTGGAGAGCCAAGCCGCTCATCAGACGAGTGCCCCGCCACCGAAGGAGAAGAAGCTCAGGAAGAAGGAGCTGGCGGCAAAGGCGATGGAGAGACCGAAGACGATCTGGATGAGTTTTCGGGCGCCGCCGGAACTATCACCGAAGGCCAGCGTCAGGCCGGTGACGATGATGATGATCACGGCGATGATTTTGGCGACCGGCCCCTCTATCGACTTCAGGATGCTCTGAAGCGGCGCCTCCCATGGCATGGATGAACCGGCGGCATAGGCAGCAGGCGCCAGGACAAGATTGGTGTAAGACACGGCGGCAGCCGTCGTGATGAGGCGGCGGATGCGGGGGATAGTGCGGGTCATGTTGGTTCTCCTGTGAGGGGTGGGATTGTGGGCAGGACGCGATAATCGCCGTCTGGGCCGAGGCCCTCGACGGCGGCGAGTTCTGAAAGGCGACGGTTTGAACCACGGCCCGAAAGCACGGCGACCAAATCGATTGTCTCGGCGATCAGCGCTCGCGGAACACGGACGACCGCCTCTTGAATGAGCTGCTCGAGCCGGCGCAAAGCGCCTATCCCGGTGCTGGCGTGGATCGTTCCTATACCGCCGGGATGGCCGGTGCCCCAGGCTTTGAGAAGATCGAGCGCTTCCGGGCCTCGGACTTCGCCGATAGGGATGCGGTCGGGACGCAGTCTCAGCGAAGATCGAACCAGATCGGAAAGTGACGCCACCCCATCCTTGGTGCGTAGTGCGACGAGATTTGGCGCGGCACACTGCAGCTCGCGCGTATCTTCGATCAGGACGACGCGGTCGGAGGTTTTGGCGACCTCGGCAAGCAACGCGTTGGTCAGCGTGGTCTTGCCGGTCGAGGTCCCACCGGCAACGAGGATGTTCTTGCGCAAGGTAACAGCAGCACGTAACGCCTCGGCCTGTGCGGCATTCATAATGCCTGTGGCGACGTAGTCGGCTAGGGTGAAGACGGCGACAGCCGGTTTGCGGATGGCAAAAGTGGGCGCTGCCACCACGGGAGGCAGCAGCCCCTCGAACCGCTCTCCTGTGCCAGGCAACTCAGCCGAGACCCGAGGGGCGTTGGCATGGACCTCAGCCCCGACGTGATGCGCGACGAGGCGGACAATCCGTTCGCCATCGGCTGGCGATAGCCGTTCGCCTGTGTCAGCAAGTCCTTCGGATAACCGGTCGATCCAGAGCCGGCCGTCGGGATTGAGCATTACCTCGACGATCGACGGGTCTTCCAGAAATCCCGCGATGGCGGGGCCAAGGGCGGTGCGCAGCATGCGCGCGCCCCGCGTGATCGCCTCGGATTTCTGGTGAGATGCCGCCATGTCGTCCCCTTGCCTTCAGGGACCGTTCGGCCAGCCCTGGATCGGGGATGAGTAAGAAACGCACGAACCCGGTCCGCGCAACAGCGATGAGATCGTAGTAGGGCGGTGGCGTGGAACGACAGGAAGACGGCGGAGACGTGGGACCGCCAAACATCCATCTCCCGAGAGCTTTCGAAACCTTGTTCGTCAGGTAAAGGCTAGAGCTCGACAAGCATGTCCTTGACCGACCGCATCAATCCCGTGCTCACCATGCAAAATAGGTCAAGCTTGGATCGATGTGCTACAGCTCCGACGCTGTGTGTGGCACGCTTTGATCTCAACGGTTCTCGGCATGTCCTCACGCCACCTTGAGTCACGCCAGCCTCAAACTGGGAATCCCCGTCGGTCATTTCGGCGGGCCACTGGTAGTGGTTGGACTAAGAACAGGGTTTTTCCGACCGGCTTGTTACCGGTCGCCTTTGTGCATAGGCAGGAAGTGTCTTCCAACATTGCGGAATGATTCTCGTATGGCTCAGCTTTGCGTCGGCCATGTTCATAAAATCGCGCGGGCAACTTTCTCTAAGCGCAATAATTCCTTTAGAACGGGCATCACCTCAGGCATGTTTCGTTCCTTGACAAGTGATACCAAGGGCATGATCGGCCCCATATCGGCAATGCCGGAAGCTGTGACTGCGCTATGCAGCACTTGAATGCCTCCCAACTGCATCCGAACACGCTCAAATTCCAGGAAAGTCGCTAACTCCGGTTCGTCATTCGCCAGGCCACCAGCCCTTAAGCGGCCAAGCAGCGCCATTGCTGCCGCAGGTGCGATGCAAACCGCGCCGGAGGTGTAGGTTGCCAAACCTCTTCTCCCGATATGATTCATAGTTGGCGTCTCGCCCATTCCACTTGCTACGAGATCGGCGCCGATCGCAGCCACGATAGAGTCGAGATACTCGTCCTCGCCGGGATCGGCACGTTCCACTGCGTACTTTACAAATCTCACGGCCCCCTCTGCGACCAGCTTCTCCAGAACCGCCGGGCGGATGTAGAGTTCGCGTTTGAGATACAAGATCACACCGAAGCCCAGCCGCGCCGCGATGCGTCTGATGCCGTCGCCGACGCCGTGGGAATCCGAAGGGAAGGCGACTGGCAGCAGCATCACGTTACGCAGATGCGAACGCTCAACCAACGGTGCTTGGTCTAGCATCTTGCCAAGATCCGGTCCTATCGAAGTGATGATTCGGGCGCGATTGGACGCTGCTTCCATCACGGACAGCGCGTCTGCATAGTCATCAAGACCAAAATGATAGAGGTTAGCGTTGCCGCCGTAGAGCAGGATACTCACCCCGCCAGCCACGATGTGGCTTACCAGAGCCGCGTTCGGCTCAGGTGAAACTTTGAATGATTGCGTCAGGGCGATAGGCGGCACCGCCACCACCGAAGCCTTGAAATCCTCGGGCGTAAGCGTGGCATCGGTCATTGTTTAGTCCTTGATCTGAAGATGGCGTGCCCGAAGGCTTTCGCTCTTGAGTGTTCTGGAGTTCACGAGCCGCTCCGGGGATGCTCCGGAGAGAAACAGTTCGATGTTAGAGAGCGTGCCTTCGACCTGACGTTCAGAGATTTCGATTCCCGCACCCCCGACATGCGGAGTGGTCACGACATTTGGCATATGCCGCAGTTTGTGGTCGGGAGGCAGTGGCTCGTCCTCAAAAACGTCGAGGCCAGCACCGCGAATTCTTCGCGTCTCCAAAGCTTCGATGAGCGCGGCCTGATCGACCACCTGGCCGCGCGACGTGTTGATGACCACCGTTGTGGGCTTCATCATCCCAAGCGCACGATGCCCGATGATCCCCTCGGTTTCGGACACGAGAGGCACATGCAGGGTGATGACGTCGGCCGTGGAAAAAATCGTATCGAGATCAGCCCATTTGGCGCCTTCTGGCAGCCCGACTTCATGGTCGCGCTGGTGGCAGAGCACTTTCGCATTCAGACCCAGCATAGCCTGCACCACCCGCGAGCCGATGGCGCCGATGCCAATCACCCCAACCGTCCGCCCGTTCAGCATGAAAGGCGGATCGCCCGGAAGGTCGCGCAGCCATTTGCCCTCGCGCATGCTGGCGATGAAATCTAGCGAACGCCGCAAGGTGAGCAAGGTCAGCAAGACAGTATGCTCGACGACGCTCGGCGCATTAAATCCGCTGTTGACTGCAACGAGAATGCCCAAGCGCGAAAGCAGATCCATGTCGAACCAGTCGGCACCCGATCCGGAGCGGTGGATGAATTTTAGGGTTTGCGCGCCGGTAACCATATCTGACGTGAACGGAAATGGCAGCACCCGCCGAAAGCCGACGACGTCGGCCTCGCGCATGATGTCGGCGAGTGCGATCGGGTCCTTGATGTTGCTGGGAAAATAGCGCACGTCATGGCCCGCGAACCGACCTGCGGCGCCGTCGCGGTAGGCATCGTCGAGAACAATGATCATCTGGATTTCCTAGGGAGAAGGAGCGGGGCCTTAGCCCCACCCAAAGACTATCTACTGAGAGAGCTTCATCGTATTGAAATAGACAAAACCGTCGTCGCGGGGCGCCCATTCGGTCCGTTCGGACAAGCCATGAATGTAGTCGATACCGAAGACCGGCACGACCCAGTATTTGTCGTAGGCCTCTGCCCAGAGCTTACGATAGGCGGCAGCCCGCTCGTCTCCACTCAACACACCTGCCTTGTCCATATCTGCTTGGAAAGCAGCGTCGTCAGAATGCGAAAACTGTCCGGTTCCGTAGTAGAAATTCATCACACGGCTGGTATCGAACTGGATGTTGCTGGCCGAAATGATAATCATGTCGGTCCGTTCCTGGCCTTCTTTGTTGGCGAAGAGAAGGTCGCGCCAAGGAGCGGCTTCCATCGGCACGAGCGTGATTTTAAGCCCTGCCTCCTGCAACATCCCCTGCATCGCCTCCGCCAGTTCGCTAACATTGGGGATGAGATCGGTGCGCACCACCAGTTTAAGTTCTTTACCCGAGGCACCGGCGGCGTCGGCCAAGCTCTTTGCGTTATCGACATTGAACGGGTAAGGCGCGAGATCTGAGTTATGACCCAGTGCCGAGGGGCGGACGATCTGGCCGTTCAGCGGCGTAGACACGCCAGGATACAGCGCCTCGCGGATGCTATCAGTATCAATTGCTTCCGCGATCGCCTTGCGGACCTTCACGTCCGACAGAACGGGGTTCTGGACGTTGAGACGGACGAAGACGGCTTCGGTCGTATGCTCGGTCACGGATTTTGGCAGGGGTTGGGCTTGCTCCTGCGAAATATTGACGGCGATATCGGCTTCGCCAGCCTGCACCATCGCAGCGCGAACCGCAGCCTCCGCACGCGCGACGATACGCACGGTGTCGATGGTCGGCTTCTCTTCGCCCCAATATGTCGGGTTGGCCTTTAGTGTGATGTGGTCGCCCTTTGTCCACTCATCGAAGGTGTAGGGCCCCGTGCCGACGGCGCTCGTCGCCGTCACTTCGTCAGATGTCGTGTTGAGCCAGTTGGGCGCGATGACATAGAGCTTCAGCAGGCGGCTCGGGATGGTCGGATCCACGGTTTTCGTCTTGATGTCGACGGTCATGTCGTCGACCTTCGTCGCACTTTCGATCGTGCTGTAGTCACCGCGGCAACGGCTCGCCACGTCCGGGTTGAAGTAGTATTTGATTGTTTCGACCACGGCACTGGCATTGAGGGGCTCGCCGTTCGAAAAACTGACCCCCGGCCGGAGCTTGAAACGCCAAGTCAAATCGCCCGTCTGCTCGAAGCTCTCAGCCAACCAACCGACGACGGTTCCGTCGGGCTGCCGTCTTGTCAGCCGCTCATAGATGTTGTCGGTGATGAAATTCGTCTCGTAACGGCAGGCATCGCGCGGGAGCATGGTCGCCGGCTCCGCGCCGATAGCGACTGTCAGAGTCTTGTCCGTTTGAGCGAACGCTGGCCCAGCGATTGCCATCATGAGACCAGCAAATGTTCTCGCAATGGCAACGCTCAGCAATTTTCCGTATCGTGTCCCTTGTGTCATTGACGTCTCCTCCTCCCGCGCCTTTGTCGGCGCTGCTTGTCTATGACGCAGCTTGCTCCCGTTTCGACAACCGGTGCTGTCAACCAGATGACAATCGCTCAATGCCTGGTGATCCGCGCCGCCATTCTTTTCCGGTAGACAGGGTCGTTGACGCTTCGTGCCCATCCCGCAAGGAGGTTTGTCGAAAGCGTTGTCAAAGCGATTGCAAGACCGGGGAATGTCACGAGCCACCATGCCGAAGCAATGTAGGATCGCCCCTGCGCCAGCATCAGGCCCCATGACGCATCAGGCGGTTGGATGCCCATGCCGAGGAAGCTCAATCCTGCCTCGGAAAGCATCACGCGCCCGAATTCCAGCGAGACCAGGATCAGCAGGGTCGATGTTAGATTGGGTAAGATGTGGAACAGGACGATGCGCAGATGCGTCGCACCAAGCGATCGGGCCGCTTCCACGAAAAGTGTCTGGCTGAGCGATAACGTCGTTGCCCGCGTCACGCGGGCGATGGCCATCCAGCGTGTCAGGGCAAGCACGAGGATGAGATTGGTGACGCTGGGTCCTGCGGCATAAATGATGATGAGCGCCAGCAGCATCTGCGGAAAGCCCATCTGGATATCGACCAAACGCATGATGAAATCGTCGACTCGGCCTCCGCGGTAGCCTGCGATCAGCCCAAGCGTAACGCCGATGATGCTGGACAATATGATGGTTATCACGCCGACGCCGAGCGAGATGCGGGCACCAAAGATAAGGCGAGCCAGAAGGTCGCGGCCCAATTGATCCGTGCCGAGCAGGTGTAAGCCGAGTTTGCTCTCGAACATCGGGGGTTTGTTGCGCCCAAGCAGATTTTGCTTCAGCGGATCGATCAACAGGCCCGATTGGACGAGTTGGTCGGCGAATATGGCTGCCAGCGCGACGCTCACCAGAAAAATCAGCGCGATCAGTGCGATGCGGTCGTGTCGCAGCAGCGCCCAGCTTGAAAGCCGGCGGCGCGGGGAGACCGTTTCAGTGTCGAGGGATGGGACTGCGATGCTCATCAATACACCTTCACGAATAGCGGATGCGAGGATCGAGCCACGCATAGATGAGGTCGACGATCAGATTGACGACGATTACCAACAAGGCTACGAAGATCACACTTGCCTGGATGACTGCGAAATCACGCCGCTCAATGGCATCGATGGTCAGCTTGCCTATGCCAGGCCAGCCGAAGATCACCTCGATCACCACGGAGCCGTTCAGAAGGCCTATGATCTCGTCGCCCACGATGGTGACAATCGGCAGAAGCGCGTTGCGAAGACCGTGGCGGATCAGGATGACGCTTTCGAACAACCCTTTGCTGCGGGCGGTGACGAGGTATTGCGCATTCAGTACGTCCAGCATGCTTGTTTTCACGACTTGGGCGAGACGGCCGATGCTTTGCGCCGAAATAGCGAGCATAGGAAGGATCAGATACTGCGCGCTGCCATAGCCCGATGTCTTGAACCAACCCAGTTGCACTGAAAAAACAGTGATCAGCAGCAGCGCCAGCCAAAAGGTCGGCACGGACAGCCCGAATATCGAGATCACCGTAGCGATGCGGTCGAAGATCGATCCTGGTCTCAGCGCCGCTCCTATGCCGACGGGCAATGCTATGGCGAGCGAAAAAATCAAGGTGGAGAATGCCAACAGCGCTGTCGCAGGAAAACGCGACAGGACCAACCCCATGGCGGGTACGTTCTGCCACAACGAGATGCCGAAGTCGCCGCGCGCCAGATCAAGGAGATAGCGGCCGAACTGCATGATCAACGGATCGTTGATGCCCAGCATCTGGCGCATTTCGAGGTATTGCTGCTCGGTTGCATCGATCGGCAGCATCAGTCGAGCCACGTCACCGATCTGGCGTGTGACGAAGAAAACGACGATGGTCAGTCCTGCCAGAACGAACAGCGACTGGATCAGCCGTCGCAAGACATAGTGCGCCAATGTTTCCTCCCGGTGACCGGACTGCCGCCGGTTCATGCACGAGCGGCCACCATACACTGGATGTCGTTCGGCTCTGTCACATGGCCGACAAGGCGTGCACTTAGTCGCCGAGGGCGCGCTCGATCTGCTCATCGAGTCGAGCTCGCTTCATCAGCCTGATCGACCGAAGCCCCAATTCGACGATACCCGCATCGCGCATTTCGCCGAGAATGGTAGTGACCGTCTGCCGGCTGAGGTCGCAGACGCGACTGATTTCTTCATGTGTGATCCGCAATTGCGGCTGTGCCGCTGCGCTCAGATCGGTAGTGCTGTTGGCCAGTTGCAGGAGCACATATCCCACTCGGTTGTAGGCAGACGTGCCGCGCAACTCAGCACGCATTTCGCTGGAACGCGTCACGCGGAACATCATGCTGCCGAGCATTGCGAGCATGATGTCGGGGCGCTCTGCAAGCATGTCGAGGAACGGATCGGTGCCGAGTTCCCAGATTTCCGCATCCTGCAGAACGCTCGCCTGCCGGGTGCGCGGTTCAGCCAGAACCGCTTCGGAATATCCAAAAGGCTCGCGCGGTCCCCGGATTGACAGGGTCACCTCCCTGCCCGAAGCGTTGAGGCCGGATGTTTCGATAACGCCGCTTTTGACGGCGTAAACCGCCTTTGCCGGCATGCCCTGATGAAAGATGACATCCTTGCGGTCAAATTTGCGCAGCGTGCCATGCTCTGCAATCGCGTCGGTAATGTCTGCCCGCCAATCGCGAACCGACTTGCTCCTGAAGCGTGCAATCAGAGGTGCAGTCATGCGGGCAAGCTTTTTGACATTCGATCTCATCAGTTGTCGCCCAGGCGACGGAACGCACATCGTATACTCGTCCATTATCGGTGCGGGTCGACAACCGTCAAGCCGAACACGGCGCGAGCGACCCCGCGGCTTTTGCCCCTGGCATCTTCCGCGTGGAACATCAAGGAGGCATCGGTTGAAGGTCGCGCGCATCGAGACATTTCGCTTCTGGGCGAAGTGGAAGAACTGGCTTTTTGTCAAAGTGGAAACCGAAGATGGTTTGTACGGCTGGGGCGAAGCTTCGCTTGCAGGTGCCATTGACGGGGTCGAGCGTGCCATCCACGAACTAAGCGAAGTTCTGATCGGGCAGGAAGCGGGAGGCGTCGAACGTCACTGGCAGGCCATGTATCACGCATGGCGCTGGCGTGGTGGGGCGATCCAGTCCACGGCGCAGTCGGCACTCGATATCGCGCTCTGGGATCTTGAGGGGAAGCGCCTTGGGGTCCCTGTTTATCGACTTCTGGGGGGCCCCTTCAACAATCGTATCAGGGCCTATGCCAGCCACTGGCTTCCCAATGTGCAGACGGCCGATGAGGCCCATGCGGGTGCACAGGAAGCGGCTCGCCGTGGCTTCACGGCGTTCAAATGGAACCCTTTCAAGAATCCGCGCTTCAGGACCCACGAGGCAGAAACGATCATCCACGAAACAGCGTTGATGGAAGCGGCGCGCGACGGCGCGGGTGCCGGCGTCGATATCTTCTGCGATCTTGGTGAACGCCTCTCCGCGCGAACGGCGCTTTCGGCAGCGCGCGCCTTTGCGCCCTTTCGGCCGGGCTTCTTCGAAGAGCCGCTGCCTTACGAAAACGCCAAGGCGATGATTGCACTCAAGCAGCAAATGCCAGTGCCAATCGCAACAGGCGAGCATCTTATGAACCGCTGGGAATTCCGCGAACTGATCGAGGGTACCGGAGCCGATATCCTGCAGCCCGATCTCTGCCACGGAGGCGGCATCACCGAAGTCAAACGTATCGCCACCTTTGCGGAAAGCCACTTTCTCACGCTAGCGCCTCACAACTCCGCTGGTCCTATCGGCACTTTGGCCTCGCTTCATCTCGCGGCGTCTGTTCCAAACTTCTATATTCTTGAGCAGATGGAATTCGAACGCGAAATGCGTGACGCCATCTGCACAAATCCGGTGGTGATCAAGGACGGCTACTTCGAACTGCCGACAGAGCCCGGTCTGGGAACGGACCTCGATTTCGCCGCCATATCCGATCGGCTCGGCCAGCCTTTACCGATCCGTCATACAACAGCATCGCGCTGGTACTAGCCAGCGTCAGGGAGAAGAACGTGCCTCTAGTTTCCGCCGACCGAATGCATCAACTGGTGCACGAGACCCTTTCAGCCGCCGGCTTGTCCAAAGCAGAAGCTTCAGCTTGCGCCGATGCCTCCGTCTTTGCCGATCTGCGCGGCGCTTCGACACACGGCATCGTGTATATCGTGCGCCGCACACTCGAGAGCATTCGCGATGGCAAGACAGTATCCGGTTCGAAGATAGAAACGGTGAAGGAAGGCGGTGCGACCGCGCTTGTGAAGACAGCTGGCGTCGTCGGACCGGTGATGGGCAAAGAGGCAATGGCCATCGCCATTCGCAAGGCGCGAATCGAAGGTACCGGCATTGTGAATACGTTCAATGGCAACCCCATCGGGCTTTTGGGCTATTACGCAAATCTGGCGGCTGAGGTGGGAATGGTCGGTATCGTCATGGCGAACACTTCGCCTTCCGCTGCACCCTATGGCGGCACCAGTATGGTGCTTGGCACCAACCCGTTCGCCTATGCCGCGCCGTCGTCGAAAAGCCGCCCGATCCTTTTTGACATCGCCACCACTGTCGCCTCCTATGGCAAGCTCCAGCAGGCTAAACGGCGTGGCGACCGGCTCCCCGACGACTGGTTGATCGACAAGGAAGGCAAGCCGATCAACGACCCGACAAGGGCTGACGAAGGCGCCATGCTGCCATGCGGCGGGCACAAAGGTTCGGGTCTGGGCATTCTGATCCACCTCCTAACCGGTGCCCTGTCTGGAACGACCGTTGGCGGCGAGGATACGCACAATCACCCGGAAGCGGCGCGGCGCGGGCAGGGTGCGCTTTTCATGGCGCTTGATCCGGATTGGTTCGCCTCCGGCGGCGTCTTTGCCGGACTCGTCGAAAAACAGATCGGTTTCATTCACGACGCAACCCCGCTACCCGGACGAAATCGCCCAATCTATCCCGGCGAGCGCGGCTGGTCGGAATTCGACCTGCGCACCGAACAGGGGATTCCCATACCCGATGAGGACTGGGTGGTCATCCTTAAGGCGATCCGTGCGTCGAATCTCTCGGAATCCCATCTGCTGCGTGGCATCGGGTCATGACAGCGCCACTGCGCTGCGCGCTCATCGGTGTCGGTACACGGGCGAAGAAGCTCTATCTACCGATCCTGCCGGCGCTCGCACCCTGGATCGAGGTTGTCGCGGTGTGCACGCCAAATATAGCCAACGCCGCCGACGCCGGCGCTCAGCTTGGCGTTCCATCGTTCACCCGTTTGTCGGAGCTGCTCGATGCCGGCCTCATCGAAGCTGCCCTCGTGTTGTCCAGCATCGAATCGCATCATGCCGTCTCGGTAACGCTGTCGCGTCACGGTATTCATCATCTGGTGGAGACGACGATGGCGAGCACCTATGCGCAGGCCAGTGACATGGTGGAGACTGCGGATGGGCAGGGTATCACACTTCTCGTTGCCGAAAATTACTTTCGGTTTCCGTTCGACCGGCTCGCCAAGGCAGTTTCGGCCTCGGGGGCAATCGGCGAGGTTAAGCGCATTACCTGCTACCACGATCAAGTTGGTTTCCACGGACATGCGCGCTGGATAAAGTTCTATGACGCATATCCCGATCAGGTGCAGGCGCTGACGCACACGATGCCGACTGCCCGCCACGTCGAATCGGCCCACCGCGTGCACGACAGCGAAACCTTCCGCGCCTGCCATCTCTATTTTCCCGGTGATCGCATCGCCGTGGCTATGGGCGGTAACCTCAAGGGGATGCTGGGCAGGCCGCCGCGGCCGGGATTTACCGAAATCGACGGCACCCGCGGCGCTATTGTCCGTTTCGCCGGCGCCGATCTCGACGGAAGGGCGGAGCTGCGTATCGCCTCAGATGAGGCTCTTATGCGTGACGGCAAGTCGGATCACATTGCCGAATTCGTCGACAGGATCGAGCAGGCCACATGGGTGTCCTCAAGCGTGGCCATCCCCGGCGGCAAAGTGGAGCTGGAGAATAGCCTTCGGCCTGGTTCGATCAGTGGTAAGAAGCTACGCGAATGGGATGCGACCGTGGTGATGCAGATTGTGGTCGAGTTCGCAGAGCAGGTCCGAGGGTTACGGCGCGCCCAGTTTTCCACGCTCGATGCGCTGAAAGCCACTGAGATCGAGGCAGCGTGCTGCGAATCGGCGCGGCGTGGTGGCCAGCGGATCATGCTTGCTGGCGATGCGGCATCTTTTGAAACCGATTTGGCAACGGCGCGAAGCCTGAACGAGCGTTTCGGTGTTGACCATCTCGATGCCGACGCCATGATCGCAATGCATTTTCCTCCGGCGGCATGAGATGACAGACATAATCACGCCTCTGCTCGATGTGCGTGGCCTGACCACGAATTTCTACACCGAGGATGGCATCGTACGCGCGGTGCGCAACGTATCGTTCCATGTCATGCCCGGCGAGACGCTCGGCGTCGTCGGCGAATCCGGTTGTGGCAAAAGCATTACCGGTCTGTCGATCATGCGGCTTGTGCCCAACCCACCCGGCCGGATCGACAACGGCGAAATCCTGTTCGAAGGTCGGGATCTTCTCAAGCTTTCCGATCACCAGATGCGAGACGTTCGCGGCCTGAACATCTCGATGATCTTCCAGGACCCGATGACATCGCTGAATCCGGTTCTTACCGTTGAGCGACAGATTGGCGAAACGCTGCGCCGTCACAAAGGCTTAACGGGCAAACAGGCTCGGGCCAGGGCCATCGAGCTGTTGCGCATGGTGGGCATCCCTTATGCAGAGCAACGGGTCGACGAATATCCGCATCAATTCTCGGGAGGAATGCGACAACGTGTGATGATTGCGATCGCGCTGTCCTGCAACCCGCGTCTGGTCATAGCGGACGAACCGACGACGGCTCTTGATGTTACCATTCAGGCACAAATCCTTGAACTTATGAAGTCCATGCAGAGTGAGCACCGAAGCGGGTTGATCCTGATTACACACTCGATGGGTGTGGTTGCTGGAATGGCGGACAGGGTGCAGGTGATGTACGCGGGTACGATCGTCGAGACTGCAACAACTGAAGAACTGTTCGCTAACCCGCGGCATCCGTATACCGTGGGGCTGATGCAGTCTATTCCGCGTCTAGACGCGCGTGACAAGACGCGTCTTCAGCCTATCCGTGGCTTGCCGCCCGAGCTTATCAATCCCCCGGAAGCCTGTCCGTTCGCACCCCGCTGCGCCTACGTAAAAAAGGCTTGCCATGATGCTCGCCCGCCTCTTCTTGAAGTTTCGCGCGGACATATGAGTGCGTGCTGGTTCTGGGACGAGGTATCTCGGGAACGATCCGTCGTGCTGACTGGGGCGCCGGCATGACCAACACCAGGCCACTCCTCGAAGTTCGCGACCTCGTCAAGCACTTCGGCGTGATCAAAGGGGTGATGGGCCGGAATGTCGGCGCCGTCAAAGCCGTCGATGGCATCTCGCTGAGCGTCGAACGCGGTGAGACGGTCGGCCTTGTCGGAGAGTCCGGCTGCGGCAAGTCCACTGCAGGCCGAGCCATTCTGCAACTGCATCGGCCGACATCCGGCGAAGTGCTGTTCGAAGGACGGGATCTGACCAAGCTGAGCGACGGCGACATGCGGCGCGAGCGCCGCCACATGCAGATGATCTTCCAGGATCCTTATGCGTCGCTCAATCCCAAGATGACAGTGGGCCGCATTATCGGTGAGCCGCTGCTCATCCATAATCTCCTGCCGCCCGCCCAGCGGGCAGCCCGCGTCGTTGAGCTGCTGGAACTGGTCGGGCTGAAACCCGATGTCGTCAGCCGTTACGCCCATGAATTTTCAGGGGGGCAACGCCAGCGCATTGGCATTGCGCGTGCCTTAGCGGCCGATCCGGAACTCATCATCTGTGACGAACCGGTTTCGGCGCTCGACGTCTCGATCCAGGCACAGATCGTCAATCTTCTGGAAGACCTGCAGAGGCGCCTAGGGCTGACCTATCTGTTCATCGCACATGACCTTTCGGTTGTGCGGCACATATCAAATCGCGTGGCGGTGATGTATCTCGGGCGCATCGTCGAGATCGCCGAAAGCAACACGCTCTACGACGCACCGTTGCATCCCTACACCCAAGCGCTCTTGTCGGCCGTGCCGATACCGGACCCGGCAGTCGAGAAGCACCGCCGGCGCGTAATCCTTACCGGCGATGTGCCGAGTCCAGTAAATCCACCGTCGGGCTGTCATTTCCGTACACGCTGTCCATTCGCCATGGAGGTGTGCGGCCACGTCGATCCTCCATTCGTTGATCAGGGCAAAGGCCACAAAGTTGCATGCCATCTGCATCCGTCTTCGGCATTTTAAGGCGCAAAACGTGGACTAAAGCTTGTCTCAGTTGACCAAATTCGGATTTTCCGCTTGGCGTGATGTGACTCACTCTGCCATGGAAGGAGCGTTGCGAGCGGCATTGGTGCGTGCAGAAGTGGAGCGAGACCTGACCTGCTTAACTGAACCAATTGCGACTGTTACGAGGTATGCCCTTCGGGAAGGGTGCCTTGATCCGTACTTGGGGATGCTCGCTCGTGATTCCGTTCAACCTGCCGTTCGAGCCGTTGCCTCTGGGCCTCGCTCTCGATGTCGTGGCTGACCGAGCCCGATCTTCGGGCGCTCTGGGCAAAGTGGTTCCAGAATCGCCTCACAAGGCATCGCGACACAGACGGCAACGTGAAGTTGGCCATCGTCCGCCTCACTGCCGACGGGCTGTGGATATAGGACCTTGCGGGCATTTCGGTTGGCGAGGGAAGCGGCTGCACGCGGAACTTCTCCAAGCTACTCGATCGACTGCCGCTCCGACCGGTAAGTGCTTCCGTGAATGGCAGCTTGCTTCTGCTTTGTGTCGAACGCTAACCAACCGCTTTCCAACCTTTCGGCCGCTGTCGTCTGCACGGGGGCCGGCTGCCTACACACGGCGAATTTGGGGCCGCTTGCAGTCTGGCTGGATCGGGGCTGGAAGCGGCGTAAGCAGAGTCGCGCCCTACAAATTTGGGCTGGCGATGGTTGTGTGCGTCAAGTTCTGCAAATTGGGGCGGCCATTGTGCTGGTCATGCGGCTTTTCGGAGTTCGAGCTTCTTGTGTTCTCTGAGGTCGTCCATGTTGATGTAGCGGTTGGCCTCCATCC
>NZ_JACVVX010000016.1 GCF_014534685.1 Oryzicola mucosus | reverse complement strand
GTTCAGGCGCAGGTCAGTGGTGACGACGGCCGGCAGCTTCAAGGATACCGTCTGCAGGCCGCCGTCGACTTCGCGCGTGACCTTGGCGGTCTCGCCGTCGATCTCGACCTTGGAGGCGAAGGTTTTCTCGGTGCGGTAAGCGTGGCCCTTTTGGGTGGAACTCTACCCGGACTAGCCCACGCGGCTGGCTACCCTAACGGAACTATCAATTTCTTGCATGGTTTTGCCGCCGGAGGCCCAGCAGACGCAACGGTCAGGGCAATGGCGGAAGAATTGCAGAAACGCTTGGGTCAGCAGGTTCTGGTAGACCCCCGTCCCGGCGCGAATGGTTTGTTGGCAGCGCGTGAAGTTGCGAAGAGCGCACCTGATGGAAAGACAGTCTTCTATTCGACGAACGGCACTGTCGCGATAGCGCCCTTCCTGTCCGCCGGAGCAAACTTTGACTCCCTCAAGGAACTGCGCCCCGTCAGTCGTATCTCAACTCTGCCAGGCATGATCATGGTGCCGAAGGAATCGCGTTTTGCAACGCTCGCTGACCTGATAGCCGAAGCAAAGGCAAATCCCGGAAAGATTACCTTCGGCACGACCGGGGTGAACTCGGAGGGCCACTTAAATGCTGAGTTGTTCAGCTACCTCGCCGGCGTGGAACTTACCCATGTTCCTTACAAGGGCGCGGCGGAATATGTCATCGACCTAATCACCGGCCGCATCGACATTGTCTTCGGCGGGACCAGTACATTCACCCAGAACGCGGACAAGCTGCGTGGCCTGGTCGTCGCGGCGAAAGAACGCTCCGAGTTCCTGGCGGGCGTTCCGTCCGCGGCCGAATCCGGCTTGCCAGAATATGAATTTCTCATCTGGGGCGGAATGTTCATGGCAGCAGGCACTCCGGATGAGATTGTTGCCACCGTCGATGGAACGGTTGGCAAGATATTGGCCGACCAGGTGGTGAAGGACAAACTGAAAGCGCGTGGCTATACGGCCTCATACCTTGGGTCCTCGGATTTCACAGATTTTGTCCGCGGCAACATCGAGTTGACAAAGAAAATCATTGACGTCGCGGGATTGAAGCCGATCTGAGCTTGGTGCGACAGGCAACCGGGGCTAAAGGCCTGACCACCTCAGACACTGCGCAGGCTCTCGATGCTAGGTCAGCCTTGTCTTGGTTGATCCGATCCACCGGCAGTTGGCGATGTCACTCTATACAGAGACCTGAAGGCAGACCTCAAGAGTGCGCTTGCCGATCGACTGCTCCATTGCGGCTCCACTGGCCGTCGACGCGATCTTGATCCACGGCCTGGAATGCATTCGTCATCCCGGCACAGGACGATGCGCCGGCGCGGGTTCTTGTCCCTGCGAGTGATCCACCGGATCAAGACTCCTATCGTGGCGTCTGGAGATTTGGCGATGGACGAGGTTAATCGCAGCATGGCGTTGGGCCACGGCATCGGCACCCGGTTTGTGGCGAGCAAGGAAGCTCATCCAACAACACATTAAAGGGCGAAAAATCAGGTATAACGAACGATATCTCCTGATCTTCCGCTACCTGTCCAGCACGTCTCGCTTAGCCGAAAACATTGTCAGTTCCGAAGTTACCCTGAAAAACGAAGAGGCGAAGACGAAGCGCTAATCTGGTCACTGTAATGATTCGAGGGATCATTCGAAACATAGCAGGCGGTGGCGAAATCGTTGAATGCTTCGTGAGCGATTGCGCACGTGATCGTTCTAAAGCGTCTTCGCCCGATGACGTGGGAGGAAAGATCTAAAATGAAATATAAAATGGTATTGGTGGATCGCAAGGATAAGGTCGTTACCGTCACGCTAAACCGTCCTGAACGAATGAATGCAACGACATGGCGTCTGAATGCAGAGCTTAGACATGCGATCACTGTTGCAGATGCCGACGAAGGGGTTCGAGCGGTCGTTGTAACCGGCGCCGGAAAGCACTTTTGTGCGGGGGCAGATTTGTCAGGCGCGGGTTTTGCCCGTCATGATGAAGAAGCGGAAGAACGCCACCGGATTACTAGCGAATTGGTGCCGCCGGGGAGCAAGCCGTTCTGGGAAATGAACACGCCTATTGTCACGGCGATCAATGGCACCGCAGTTGGGGTTGGCATCACGATGCCCCTCCATTTCGATATTCGTATTGTCGCGCAAGACGCACGGATCGGCTTTCTCTTCACGCGTAGGGGCGTCATCCCGGAATGGAACTCGCCATGGCTTCTACCAAAGCTGATCGGCGCTTCTCGCGCGATGGAGCTTATGCTGACCGGCCGTATGTTTTCCGGCACCGATGCGGTCAACTATGGAATTGCCAGCCAAGCGCTGCCTGCGGACCAAGTGCTTGCATGCGCACAAGACTTGGCGGCAGAGATGGCTAGGACCACTTCAGCAATTTCCGTTGGGATCACCAAGCGCCTCATCTATCAAGGCATCCAGAGAGACGACGTAGATCATCTGCATCAGCGAACAAGCGATTTGTTTCGTTGGTCGACCCGTCAGCTTGACGGAAAGGAAGGCGCGATGGCTTTCAAGGAGAAGCGTCCGCCGTTATTCCCCATGCACAAAAACCGGGACTTTCCAGCCGTATTCTAGTGGAGCTTTGTTCTGATGTCCTGCTGGAATCGGTTCCATTATTTTGAACCTCAGGATCGAGCTCGATCGCCTTGCAATCGTTCATGAAATCCCTCGGCTGGCCCGGTTGCGATCGCGCTTCTTGTAGCCAGCCTGCTCGCTGTTGGTCTTGATCTTCGGCGCCGGCCGAACGTCGTCTTGTTGAGGCTTGATCCAGGATAGCACTTCACCGAGCCCCTTGCTCTCGGTGAACGCTATATGTGTAACGCGCGGATCTATGTCGAAGACATTGTAGGTAGTGGCAAGGCCCCTCCGGCGAACCTCTAATGGTTGTCGGCCATCGTAGATGTCACCACACTTGCCGGCCAGCATGCGTAACACTCACGCCGCAAACGAGGTTGGTCGCTGTTGCGCTCAAGCTAGATGCCCGCCTCAGACATCCATTTGCGCAACGTCTCGCGTGCGATACCAAGTCCGTGTTCCTCCATCAGCTCTGGGCGCCGAGGTCGGGCCTAAATCGAGATAACACTCGGGGGGCAGGTCGATAGCAAGGTCACAGAGACCATTGTTGATCCGATTGTTTGGATGGCGTCCGCGCGCCTTATGACGCAAATCCGGGCCTCGGCGCCAACCGCCGCTAGGCCGTGTGCTACTGACTGTGTCGATAACATCCTGTTCCAATTTTGAAACATGTCCGGACAAAGGTTATGCCGGAGGCGAAAGACGCTCTTGGGAGTATGAGAAGGCCTTCACTCTCCCAGACGCTTGCGCGGCAAGGGCGGAGATAGGCTTGGCTGGCTGGAATCGCGGGTAATGCCGAGACGCAACGGTGTCCGCGCAAACGCCTCCAGATAGGCCGCGAGGCCGGCGACCGTGGCATCAAGTATCGAGGCGCCATTTTCCGCAGTCGCCTTTGCCGGGTCTCCGAAATATCCGCAATCATCGGCCTGAAAGATTGGGGGCCAAGCGCCTCCATAGGCAGTAACAGGATCGTCCTGATGACCCGGCGCGATCCATGGTTGAATCAATCGGGCCGGAAGATCCTTGACCGCACCCTCAACCCGCTCCCGCGCCTCCAACGAGCTCAGCGCCAGTGTCAGCGCCACTTCCTGCTCGCAGGCATGGCCGGTTCGTGACAGGCCTCCCTTCAAGAGGGGCAGCCAATCCTTTTCCCCCGGTGCGAAATAGTCTACCATGCCGACCGCGTATCCGTCTGTCACCATCTGCGCACAGAGCGAGCGCAGCGGCGCCGAGTTTCCTCCGTGACCATTCACAAAGACGACACGCGGAAATCCGGAATCAAGGATCGAGCGCGCGGTATCGGCAAGAACGGCGAGATAGGTTTCTAACCGCAGGCTGATCGTGCCGGCATGGCTGAGATGATGCGGTGAGAAGCCGACGGATACCGCAGGCGCTACGACAATCTCCACCCCGGCCACGCGACTGGCCGCAATTTCGGCTACAGCGGTCACCAAGAACGTATCGGTCTCCACAGGAAGAAAATCGCCGTGCTGCTCGATCGCGCCAGTCGGCACCACGACCAAGGCGCCGGCATCGCGCTTGGCTGCCAGTTCTGAACGCGTCAATTCTGCCCAGATAAGTGAAGACGGCGCAAAATGCCGGGGTGCGATGCCTGTCATGTCCAGTACCTCATAGGTGGAGCAACGAGTTGCCGCTTTTAAACCACTCGGATCGAATTACATGTCGCCCGCCTCCTTTGAAGGATTGGCGCAGACAGCAATCACGAGGCCGGCCTCACCGATGATATGCCGGTAGCGGTAATTCACCGGCAGGTACATCGCATCGCCTGGCTTGAAGATGTGCTCCTCGCCGGTCTCTTCGACGATCTGCTTTGACCAGCCATGCAGGCAGTAGAGGATCACCTCATGCACGCCGTCGCCTTCGACCATGGTATCGAAGTGCGGCATGTAAGTGGTGATATGAAACGAAATCGACGAGCCGTGAAGCTTTTTAGTGACAAGTCGATGGCTGAATTCCTGGCCCGGATGCACCCAAGTCAGTGCGACCTCTTCCTGGCGAGACCACTTGATCTTACCGCCGACGGTTTCATCGCTCATGTCATAGCTCCTTAATTTGCAGAAATTGGGTTTGCGGATTATGGCTGACCTACCGGAACCGCGCTTCGAAAGCGTCCCGCGCTTCCCAGATCGGCAGGACAAGATGCGGTCCGAGCCCGGAGATCCGGCTGAAAGGGATAGGGCGCGGCGCTGTCAGCGGCAGGGTAAGGTCCGGATCTGTGATCCTGCCGGCAAGCCAAGGGCCGATCTCGCGGCCTAGAGCGGTCGTCAGGGCCACGCCGCGACCGTTGCAGCCGATCACCGCGTCGATGCCGGGTTTGATGCACATCATTCGTGGCAGGAAATCAAGTGTGCCGGCGATGACGCCCGTCCACGAATAGTCCACCCTTATCTCCGGCAGGCCAGGGACGACGCGTCGCAGGCGGCTGGCAAACAGCCTGCGGGCCAGTGCCATGCGTCCGGGCAGCGGCGGCACCATTCCGCCGGTCACCAGCCGTCCGTCCGGCGACCAGCGCAATGCGAAGGTATGACGGCGCGTATCCGCTACCGGCGCCATGTCTGGCAATAAGGTCGCGCGAAGTGCCGGTGGCAGCGGCTGAGTGGCGATCTGGAAAACACGGGCCGGGATTATCGACGCGCGCAGTTCCGGGAGCAGGTTGCCGATGAGTGCGTTGGTGGTCATGAGCACGCGACGGGCGCGGACCTCACCGTCCGCAGTCCGAATGCGCCAGCCCTGCCCGTCGGGTTCGATGCCCTTCACCGGACTGTCGCCGAACAACCGCACGCCTGCCGATATGGCGGCACGAGCAAGCCCATGCGCATACGCCAATGGCGTAATCTGCCCGCCTGACGCCACCCGTATTCCACCATGCAGTGAGGGAAGTCCCGTGCGTTTGAGCATGGCATTGCGATCGAGCCATTCAGCATCCACGCCCGCCAAGAGCAATCGCGGCATACGGCTGTGAAGCGCCTCCTCCGCCCCGCGCGAATGTGCGGGCTGCAACCAGCCGTTTTGGACGGCTTCGCAGTCGATCTTGTGGCGCCCGATCAGGTCAAACACAGCCTTGCCGGAATCGGCCACCAGTTTCAGCAGGCGCCCCGCATGATCGGCGCCAAGCGCCCCCACGACCTCGGCAGGCCCCAGCGATGTTTTGAGGCTGGGAACCACGAAGCCGGTATTGCGGCCGGAAGCGCCAAAGCCAGGCTGATGACTTTCGAGGAGAACAACGTCGAGCCCCGCCTCGGCGGCATGCAGGGCGGATGAAAGGCCAAGATATCCTGCCCCTACGACGACGACATCAGCAGTAACGGCGTCTGTCAGTTTCGCGAATTTGGGCACGGATGGCGTTATCGCCTCCCATAAGGACCCGACTTCCATCATCATTCCTGTTCACGCGGGAACTTGGCGCCCGCAGTTTTTTTCGAGTTCAGCACCGGCTCTCCGGTGCTAGAGATTGATCAGATCATATCCCCGCCCAGTCGCGAGCGCTTGGAACAGGCCTTGGCGGGTCTGCTCGTTGTGGCGGATCATGATTTCCCGCGCTGTCGTCTGGTTACGGCTGGCGAGGGTCTCCACGATCTGGTGGTGGGAGACGGTCGTCTCGTTGTTCACGTCCCGCAGTTGAGCGCCGAGATAGAAAAAGCGTTCCAACGCATCGATCTGGTGGGTCAGGAGTTGTACCAGCCGGCCGTTGCCGGTCGCCTTCGCGATTGCCAGATGGAAGTCCCGGTTGGACCTGATGAACGTCGCGAGGCTGAGCTGCTCGCCTTGGTTATAGGTCGCATCGGCAAGTGAATTCAGATGATCGATTTGCTCCGCCGTCAGCTTCATGCAGGCGAGTTCGGCCGCTCCCGCTTCCAGGATGGTTCGCACGTCGAACAGTTCGTCCATGTCTGAAAAGGTGATCGGCGTAACCTGATAACCACGACGCGGGAAAGACCTGACGAGCCCTTCCTGCCGCAAGGCAGCCAAGGCTTCGCGCGCCGGTGTTTTGGAAATGTCAAAGCGTTCCGCGACTTCGGCCTCGTTCAATTCCTGACCAGGACGGATGACGCATGTCAGAATCTGGGTTCGCAGCGCCTCGTAAACCTGCTCGGTCAACGACACCTGCTTGACCGGCTGCATCACACGCTGCCGCTTCCTGATTGCGGTTACCTCACCCATGCGTTCTCCTGTCTGCAACTCGCTTTTCCGGCCCGCAATCCGGCGACTGCGCAAGGATATGCACGTCCAGGGAGTAGCCGGTACACGGCGGTTCAGTCGCCACGCAATTCCACATAGCTTATTCCTGACTATCCTTCGCGAGACAGAAAAGCGCGAAAATAATCCGGCGCGGCGGTGGTAAATGCCACGTCGCGCGGCAGATCCATCAGAAGACGCCCGCGCTCCATATAGATTATCCGATCGGCGATTCGTCGGGCAAAGCCGATTTCGTGGGTGACGATCACCATTGTCAAACCTTGTCCGGTCAGATCGGCCATCACACCAAGTACGCCTCCGATCGATTCCGGGTCCAGCGCCGATGTAGGTTCGTCGAAGAGCAGGGCATCCGGCTTCATGGACAATGCGCGGGCAATAGCAACGCGCTGGCGCTGGCCGCCGGACAGTTCCACCGGATAGGATTGCACCTTGTCTCCCAACCCGACCTTGTCGAGCAGCGCATCGGCGGCCCTCAACGCTTCCGCTTTCGCAATGCCAAGCAGCCTGCGCGGGCCAAGCGCAACGTTCTGCCGGGCCGTCATCGTCGGAAACAGGGCGAAGCTCTGGAACACCATGCCGAGGCGACGGCGGCGCTCGTTAAGCAATCGTTCCGGGCGCGCGATGCGCCGCGTCGCGTCGGCCCAAGGCAGGCTTTCGCCGTTCAGTTGCACATCGCCGCTGTCCGCCGGCTCTATCCAGTTCAGCGCTCGCAACAGCGTGCTCTTGCCCGACCCTGACGGTCCGAGGATCACGACAACCTCACCCCTGCCAACGGACAGCGAAACATCGTCCAGTCCTTTCACTGGCCCAAAGCTGCGGGTGAGATTGCGAGCCTCAAGCACAGGGTGGAGGCGGGAAGCAGCATCCGGTCCCGGCTCTGCCCGCACAACTTCCCGCTCGACGATTGGCGGCGGCGTAGTCACATGACTGGAGGTCTTGAGCGCTACCGCTTTTTCTATCCTATGCTGTATCAGCGTCCAGATCGTCAGGATCGCGAGATACCAGAGCGCCACGGCCAGATAGACTTCCAGCGAGCGGGTCGTCGATTGGGCGAGTTGCTGGGAAACGCGCAGAAGCTCGGCGAAGGAAATGGCCGCAAGCAGCGACGTTGCCTTGATCATATAACTGAAATTGTTGCTGAGCGGCGGCACGATCGTCCGGATCGCCTGCGGGAAAACCACCTTGAGGAATATCTGCCAGTGATGAAGTCCCAATGCCAATCCGGCCTCGCGCTGGTCGCGCGAGACGGACATCAGGCCGCCGCGCACGATATCTGCCATGCGGGCACCCTCGTTGAGACCAAGCGACAGCAGTCCGGTCGCGATCAAGCCGAGCGGAACGCCCATCTGTGGCAACGCGGAATAGAAGAACAGGATCTGCGCCAACAGGGGAGTGCCCTTAAAAAGCCAGATGAAGCCTAGCGCCGGCCAGCGCATCACTCTGGGTGCCGCCAGCATACCCGCCAGAACAAAGCCCAGGATCGTTCCGATCGTCTGGGCGACGACGGCAACCCAGATCGTCACCCAGGCTGCCTTCAGCAGCAGAGGCGACTGAAGGATCTCCAGGAATATGCCGGCGTCGAAGCCCACGAAATCAGACCTTTCTTGAAACCGGCAGGTAACCGGGCTTGGCCTGGCGCGAAGGATCGACCGCGTAGCGCGCAACCCCGCGCACGGTACCGCCCGTCGGGAGGTCCAGCGGAGACACGAGACCGGGTTCAGCAGCGGCCAGCGGCACGATCGTATTGGCCATGATGTTGGCCGCGCCGAACAAGGATTGCATGGCGGGTTTGATCGACATCATAACGGGCATAGCACCCTCAATCTCGATCCGGTCCTCCTCGACGAGGTTGAACTTTTCCGGCTGGTAGTACATCGCAAGCGACGTGCTGATCACTTCGCTTCCCTGATGCAGCGCACGGGCCCGCTGGGTGATGCCGATGACACGGCCAGGCGGCAGGACGCCCAGCGTCGGGTCTCCGCTGTCGACTTCAAAATCAGCCGTCTCCAGATCCCATGCCTCCGTGATTTCGTCGATCTCGAGATTGAGGGCGTCCGCGATCCGTGTCAGAGATTCCGGCGCGCCCATATGCCCCTCGACGCGGCCATCGGCAATGCGGCGGTTGAATTCCTCAGGCGTCAGGCCGTAGCCCACGTGCTCGATATCTCCTGGTCCCGTACCAGTGACGTCGATGCAGCGACGTATGGTCAAGCGCGTCACCGCGCTGGTGCCACGCGCCAGCACTAGCGGAAGCACGTCGTAGGAAAAGCCGGGATTGATGCCGGTACCGGTAATAGACACGCCGTTGGCACGTGCCGCGCTGTCCAGCGCCTCCGCGAACTCGCCATAGCGAAGGCCCGGATAGAACATGGATTCGGCAGCCGATACCACATTGAGACCGGTATTCAGTGCGGCGAGCAGTTGCTCCTTGATGAGGTGGGGCTTGGATTCCGTCATGTGCACGAGCACGTCCGGCCTTTTCGGCAGGTCGGCAAGCGCCGTTACCAGGTCGCCGACGATCTTAACGCCGCCGAAACGCTGGTATCCCGTAACGTCAGCCAGCGTGCGACCGATCTTGGCAGCATCGGTATCGATGGCCGCAACAATTTCAATCGACGGATAGTCGGCTTCAAGTACACGCAGCAGTCGTCCGCCCATGGCGCCGACACCGAACAGAACAGCGGTCGTCATTTCAGTTTCTCCGGAATAAGAGTGCCTCAACCTTCCGCGACCTGAGTGGTGACGTTGGTCATGTTTCGTTTGACGCTGCCGGTGGCGGCATAGCGCTCGAGTTGGCGCTGCACGATGATCCAGGCGGAATACATCAGGAGGTACCAGCAGGCAGCGACGGCGTAGAGTTCGATGACAGCGTAGGTCTCGTTGATCGCGGTTCGCGTGACGCGCAGAAGCTCGCTGAAGGAAATCACCGAAAGGAGCGAAGTGGTGCGCATCATGGAAGAAAACTCATTGCCAAATGGCGGCAGGATCAGCCGGACCGATTGCGGCAGGATCACGTGCAGCATGGCGCCTAGCCAACTCATGCCCATGGCCCGCGCCGCCTGCATTTGATCAGTTGGCACGCTCTGCACGGCGCCGCGAATGATCTCGGACATATAGGCGCCGGAGTAGCAGCCCAGACCAATCAGTCCCGCTTCCAACACTCCAAGACGGATGCCAAGCTGGGGCAAACCGAAGTACAGGAGGAAAAGCTGCACGAGCGGAGGCGTGCCGCGCCACAGCCATACCCAAGTCCCGGAAAATATCCGCAAGGCCCTGAACCGCGACAAGGCACACAGCGCAAGGATCAGGCCGATCACGGTCCCAATCGCCTGCGCCGCTATCGCGACCAGCAGGGTGACGCCAGCCACGGCGGCAAACCGTGGCTGGGCCAGATAATGCAGGAATGTCTCGACCGAGAACTGCACCGTCAACCTATGTCATATCATTGCGGGTTGAGGACGAAGGCATCGACTGGAGCGACGCCCCATTTCTGAACGATCTTGCTATAGGTGCCGTCTGCACGCATCTCTTCCAGCGCTTTGACGATCATCTCCGCCAGCTCGGTGTTGTCTTTCAGAGTGGTGATCGCGAGGCGGTTGGCTGCGTTGCCGGCAAAAGCCATTTCGAAGGGCGCCTTGCTGGTTGAGATGTAATAAGCCGCTTGAGGATCGTTCAGATAAGCCGCGTCGACCTGCTGGGTCACGGCAGCCTGGATGGCCTCCGAGTTGGAATCGAAGGCGCGTATGTCGATCGCCTTTTGCCCAGCTGCGACCATTCGATCGCTCTGCGCCTGCAGATTCTTGTTTGTCGTCCCGCCGGCCGCAACTGAAACGGCCTTGCCAGCCAGTCCGTCGAAGCATGCATTGTAGCTCTCGGGCGCGCCTATCTTGCCCTCGCACGAGATTCCGCCGGGGTTACCCTTCGGCACCATGAGGCCCTCGCCCCATTGGACGTAGGCGATCATGTTCATGATCTTCAAGCGATCCGGATTGATGAAGATCGCTGTACAGAGGCTGTCGAACCGCTTGGCTTGCAGGCCCGGAACAAGGCCGGGGAATGCGAGGTTCGTCCACTCGACTTCTTGGCCGAGGCGCTTGCCGATCTCACCGCACATATCAACGTTGAGGCCGTCATTCTGGCCATCGGTGCGGATGAACTGGTTCGGCGCTGCGGCAAAGTCGGCCGCGAAGGAAATCTTGCCCTTGGTGATGGTCGGCTCCGCCAGCGCGGAGGTGGCCATCATGGCAAGGAAAGCGAGGCTCAGTGTTTTCTTCATTGTGTCATTCCCCTTTTTTGGTTGGTCTGGACTTGCTATTTATTCCCACGTCCGACTCAGAAAGTTGGACGTCCTAAGAGTTTCGCAGCATCCCTCCGTCCACGCGGATCATCGAACCCGTCACGAAGCTTGCCTGGGTGCTTGCCAGGAACGCCACCACGGCTGCGAACTCCTCGGGCTTCCCGTAACGGCCGACCGGAATGGTGCCACGGCTTTCGCTTTGGACGGCATCGAGCGACGCGCCGCTGCGCTTGGCCTTGCCCTCGTCCAGTTCGCGTACACGGTCGGTAGCGATCCTTCCTGGCAGAACCATGTTGACGGTAACGCCGCTGGGTGCGACTTCGGCGGCCAGCGTCTTGGACCAGCCGGCGATTGCCCCGCGCACGCCATTCGACAAGGCAAGGCCCGGGATAGGCGCCTCTACACCCGATGAACCGACCGTGATGACGCGGCCAAAACCGCGGTCGATCATTCCGGGAAGGACTGCATCGGTCAGCGTGAACAGCGAGGTAGCCATGACCGAGAACGCCGCCTGCCAGGCCGCAACACTTTGTCCACGGGCGGGGCCGGCGGCAGGACCACCGCTATTGTTGACCAGAATATCGATACCCTCTTCGGCCATTCGGGCTGCGACATCCGAAACGGAGATGGAATCGGAGAGGTCCAGTGCGACCGGCGTTACTGCAAGACCCCTCGCCCAATCCGCGACCGAGGCTGTGTTGCGTGCTGCGCCGAATACATCAGCGCCTTCCTCAGCCAGAAGCCTTGCGCAGGCAGCCCCAAGGCCGCGGCTTGCGCCCAGGACCAGCGCCTTTCGCCCGGTAAAACCAAAATCCATCAGCCCAACTCCTTAAGGCGTTTGTCCTGGCGGCGAAGCAATCGCTCTACTTCTGCCTGCGCCAGCGCATCCAGTTGCGCACCGGGCTGCCGTTGTGCAGCCGACGCAATAGCGCCGCGTTTGGCGAGCACATATTTGCGAACTGCAAGCCCGACGCCCGGCTGCTGTTCGTAGCGGACGAGCGGCAGATAGGCATCGAAGATGTCCTGGGCGCGCTCAATGTCGCCTCGGCTTGCGAGATCGGTGACCTGCACCAGCATTTCCGGGAAACCGAAGCCGGTCATAGCCCCATCGGCCCCACGGGCAACCTCTTCCGGCAGAAAAACGCCGCCATTGCCGCAAAGGACCGAGATGCGACGACGCCCCTTCTTCTCCGCCTCGCGAAGCTTCGAGATTTTCGATAGGCCAGGCCAGTCCTCATGCTTGAGCATGACGATCTGCGGAAGCTCGTCGATTAGGCGCCCCAAGAGTTCGTCGCTGATCTGCACCGTGGTCGCGAGCGGGAAATCCTGAAGCACCACAGGCACATCCGTGCCTAGGAAGCCGCAGGCCTGGCGATAGTAGTTCAGGATCTGGGCATCTGTTCGCAGGTTCATTGGCGGCGCGATCATCACGCCGGCAGCACCCTGTGCCATGGCTTCGTGGCTGACTTCCGTGAGCGCCGCAAGGCCGGGGGACGAGACGCCGACCACGACGGGCTTGCCCTGCGCGCGCGCAATCACGCGCTGGATAACCTGACGGGACTCGCCACCCGTCAGCTTGGGCGCCTCGCCCATCATACCCAGAACGGTCAGGCCATCGGCACCAGCGGAGAGGTAGAAATCTGTAACCCTATCAAGGCTGTCGAGATCAAGGGATCCGTCATCCTTGAATGGCGTAACCGAGATTACGAAGACGCCACGCGCCTTATCTGTGAGAAGTGCCATTGTCAGTCCTTTCCAGCCCCAAACCAGCCGGCTGTGGAGCGCGGGACGAAACGACCGTCTCCCGGCTTGTTGAGAATGTCTTTTCCATCCCATGCGAGCTGTCCACGTAACCAGCTCGCGGCGACGCGGACCGAAAACCTTTCGCCGTGAAATGGGCTCCAGTTCAGCCCGTCGTGAGAGGTAGCCTCATCCCAGACGAAGGAACCCTCTTCGAGCGCAACCAGGTCAGCATCACGGCCCACGGTGATCGCGCCCTTCCGATCATCGATGCCGAAGAATCGTGCCGGTCGCTCGGCCAGATACTCTGCGCTCAGACGCGCAGCATCGAGGCCGCGCCTCTCGGCAGCCGTAAAAAACGCTGGCACAAGCGTCTCGAGGCCGGGAACACCCGCACCTGCATCGAAGATCGAGTCCGTCAGCTTGTTATCTATCGGCCAGCTCGAATGATCGGAGGAAACGAAGGCGACGAGGTCTTGCGAGATCGATTGCCAGAGGCCGTCTATAGCGGAAGAACGAATGGGCGGGTTCACCTTCATCTTTGCGCCGAGCCGGTCTCCGTCGCGTTCCGCATCCAGCCAGAGATAGTGGACGCAGAGTTCGCCCGTTGCCGCAGCACCAAGTTCTGCGACGGCGTTGGTTAATCGGAAACCCGCTTCCGCCGTTAGATGAACAGGATGGACATGCGCGCCGCTTGCAAGGCCGAGGGCAAGGAACTGACCGGTCGCCGCCAGTTCAGCTGCTTCCGGCCGCGCTTCTGCATGCGCCACAATCCCGTTCCGGCCCGCCGCCTTCGCTCGCGCGACACGGGCCAGGACAATCTCCTGGTCCTCGTTGTGCAACCCGAGCGGAATGCGCGTCGAAGCAAGGGCCTCCATCAAGTCGAGTACGAGGTCCTCCCCGATCCGAGGAAATCGCACTGGATTGCTCTCGAACGATGAAATTTTGAAGGCGACGACTCCTCCCTCAATCAGCGCAGCCAGATTGGCCGTGCCCGTTTCGCGCGTCGCCGTCCCGTACAGCGCCATGTCGGCGTGCGAATGCGCGGCGATCGCGGCAATCTTGGCATCCAGACGCTCCGCCCGGTCGAGCGGCTCGGGGTTATCATAAGGCATGTCGACCAGTGTGGTGACGCCGCCTGCGATTGCCGACCGCGTGGTGTCGGCGATGCCAAGTAGGCCCTTGTAGCTCGTCGCATGGGTCTGCCCGTCGACCGCACCTGGCAGGATCAGCGCATTGCCACGGTCGTCGAGCCGACCAGCAGCAGGCGCATTGCCGGTTCCGACAGCTGCTATGCGACCGTCGGAGATTGCGACCCAACCGTTTTCGAGGATGCCATCCGGCACCACCACGCGACCCTTGACGACAAGCTCCATCGGATCACACCTTCGAGAAATATTGAAGGTCGAGCGCATTGATCGCGGCCGCGACTGCCGCCTGCACGGGATCGACGACCGGCACACCGAGTTCCTGCTGCAGGACCGGCCGATGACCGCCCATGCCGGCACAGCCTAGGATCACGACACCAGCACCGTCGCTTTCCGCCATGACTTTGGCGATGCGCGCAACCGAGGCGCCAGCGAGGTTGAGGTCGTTTGCTTCCGCCACCGACATGTTGACCGGCCGGTCGGCTGCAAGACGCCCGGTCAACCCAAGCCGTTCGATATGGGCAGCATGGCGTGCGACTGAAGATGCACCGAGAGAGACAACGCCGAAGCGCGGCGCGAGCTGCAGCGCAGCATAATAGGCAGCTTCGGCAATACCGACCACTGGCCGGCTTGTCGCCGCACGCGACGCTTCAACTCCGGGATCGGAAAAACAGGCAACGACAAAAGCATCCGCGTCGCTGGAGGCAATCGTCTCTACGACCATCGGCGCGACAAGGGCCACATCCGCATCGGTCTCGATACCGATCGGCGCATCGGGAAGATGGTCGCAAACGATTGTGTGAGCCGTAACCGCCCGCAGCGGTGCGATGCTCGCCGCGATTGCCGCGGTCACCTTAGCCGAACTGTTCGGATTGAGAACAAGAATTTTCATTGGAAGCCTGGTTGGTACAATTCAGAAAATTGGACATATCCTGTAATATGTCAACTGATATTTTTATAAACGAATAACGGAGAATCTGCACTATTTTCAGGCATTTGGTCTAAACGTTAGACAGCGGCTTCGTCCTGACGAGCGCGGTAATTCCCATCTTGGAAGTAATGACAAATGTCGGAATCCGTCATAACAACCGCATCGTTGATGCCGTGCTTACCCGGTGACGATAGGGTTCAATCGCAGAGCGTTGCGGTGGCTGAAGCCGTTCCTTTTGGTGGTCATGCAGTAGATGGCATAGGTCTGCTCAGCATCGACCTGCATTCGATCAGGACGGTCGCGACTTTTTGTTGGCCAGATCGATTCCAGTCGGTCGCTATGCGCCAGGCCAGTCGTGAAGTGCCTAAATAGGTTCTATTGCATGAGCGAAGTCTTGCGGAGATCAAGCTAACATTGCGTAGCCGCTCGAACCAACAGGGATTAGCCGTACGACTACACGTCCTGCCAGGGCAAGAAGCGAGATGATCCCAGCTTCAACGCCCCGATGTCGCCAGAAGCAACTCGGAAAATCTGGTCCTGTCGCCTCATCAACGCGATGCGAGATATCGGAGTGGCTTGCCGGGCGCTAAGAGCTGTGCCGCTCGCAGAATGCCCTGGGCATCGATCCCATAATGTCGATAGAGATCTGCGATGGTCCCGGTCTGTCCGAAGTGCTCGACGCCGAGCGATCGCGTACGTTGGCCTTTGACGGAACCCAGCCAGGCCAGCGTTGCAGGATGACCGTCGAGGACGGTGACGATAGCGCAGTTGGTCGGAACGTCGTCGAACAACCGCTCGATGTGGCTTTTAGCGGCGATCACGCCGCTTTCGCGTGCTCGTTGTGCCGCGGTCCAGCCGGCATTCAACCGATCCGCCGATGTGACTGCCAGGATACCAACGTCGCGTCTGTCCTCGGCTATCAGCCCTCCGGCCTCGATCGCTTCGGGCGCTACGACGCCGGTATAGGCGATGATCACTTCGGCGTTCGGGCCTGGGCGGCGAAGCCAGTAGCCGCCATTGATGATGTCTTCGGACTTTTCGTCGGTCAGATCGCGGCTCGGTTGCTCAAGCGCACGTGTCGAGAGGCGGAGATAAACCGCCCCGCCCGTGGCGTCCCGCAGCCAGTTGGTTTGAGTGGGTTCGGCCTCGCCGTTTCGCTGGATATAATCGAAGGCGAAACGGAGGACGATGGAAAGCTCGTCAACGAACGCCGGCTCGAAGGAAGCAAGCCCGTCCTGCGCCATGCCAATCAACGGCGTGGCGATCGATTGATGAGCGCCGCCCTCAGGAGCCAGGGTAACGCCCGATGGAGTGGCGGCGATGATAAACCGCGCATCCTGATAGCAGGCGTAATTTAGTGCATCGAGGCCCCGTTTGATGAAGGGATCGTAAAGCGTCCCTACAGGCAGCAAGCGCTCCCCGAAGATCGAGTGCGACAGACCCAAAGCGGAGAGCATGAGAAACAGGTTCATCTCCGCAATGCCGAGTTCGAGATGTTGACCGTTTGGCGAGAAGTCCCAGTTGAAAGTCGATGGGATGCGCTCTTTGCGGAAGAGATCGACCGTGTTCTCACGCGCGAACAGACCGCGCCGGTTAACCCACGCTCCGAGATTGGTCGAGACGGTCACATCTGGCGACGTGGTCACGACACGCTGCGCAAATGGCGTATCCTGCTTGGCAATCTCGTGCATCAGCAGGCCGAAGCCTTGCTGCGTCGACATCGCTGCCGACCGCTGGATGTCGAACTTGTCCGGTACAGGCACGGCCGGCACCATATGGCGACGCGGACCGCCTTTCTGGAACGGGACGTTAGCGAGGAATTTCCGCACCGAACGATGGTCGAAGGTCATTCCTTCGAATGGTTCCCATTCATGGCCTTCGCGGATTCCCATCCTGTCGCGCAAAGTGCCTATTTGCGTGGGTGTCATCAGCCCCGCATGATTGTCCTTGTGCCCGGCGAGAGGGAGGCCATAGCCTTTCACGGTATAGGCGATAAAGCACACCGGACGGTCATGCGTCGCAGCAGAACTGAATGCCTCCAACAGGGAGGGCAAATCGTGTCCGCCCAGGTTCGTCATCAACGCCTCGAGCTGCGCATCGCTGCGGCTCTCGATCAGACGGGTAACGGCTCCTTGGTCGCCAAGATCATCGAGCAGCCGCTTTCGCCATGCGGCGCCGCCCTGGTAGGTCAGCGCGGAATAGAGCTGGTTCGGACATTGGTCGATCCAGTGCTTCAGAGCTTCGCCGCCGGGTTCAACAAAGGCTGCCTTTTGCAGGGAGCCATATTTGAGGATGACGACATTCCAACCGAAGTTGCGGAAGATGGCCTCGAAGCGTTCCCACAGGCCTTCCCGCACAACAGCATCCAAACTCTGGCGATTGTAGTCGACGATCCACCAGGTGTTGCGCAGGCCGTGCTTCCACCCTTCGAGCAAGGCCTCGAAGATGTTTCCTTCGTCCATCTCGGCGTCACCAAGCAACGCCACCATGCGGCCCTGCTGCTCGATGCCTGACCAGTCCTTGGCGGTGATGTAATCCTGGACCAGCGATGCAAAGAGCGTCTGTGCCACCCCCAGGCCGACGGAACCTGTAGAGAAATCGACGTCATCAGCGTCCTTCGTCCGGGAAGGATAGGACTGCGCGCCTTTGTATCCTCGGAAGTTCTGGAGCTTTTCCAGGGTCTGCTTTCCGAACAAATATTGAATGGCGTGGAAGACCGGGCTGGCGTGAGGCTTGACCGCGACCCGATCCTCGGGCCGCAGAATGGAAAAATAGAGGGCGGTCATGATGGTCGACAGCGAGGCGGACGAAGCCTGATGCCCGCCGACTTTCAGTCCATCGTCGTTGGCTCTGACATGGTTGGCATTGTGGATCATCCAGCTAGAAAGCCAGAGAACTTTCCTTTCGAGATCGGCAAGTATGTCAGTTTCTTCGCGCAAGATGGCCTCCCTTTTGAGATAGACTATCCGTAAGCGGTTTGAGAATGTAACCAAAGTACGTCACAAGAACAGTTGGGTTTAGCGGATTCCGCTAAACTGACGCTTATTTGATCCGGATTCGTGCCAATGAAGAAACTGGACCCATTGGATCGCAAGATCATTGCGGCGCTCCAACACGACGGACGTCTGAGCGTTCAAGCGCTCGCCGAGCAGGTTGGTCTGTCGCCCTCGCCCTGCGCGCGCCGCGTTCGCATCCTGGAGGATGAAGGCGTTATCAAGGGCTACAGCGCGGTGATCGATCAGGCCAAGGTGGGGCTACCCGTCAGCGCCTTTGCGTCGATAAAGCTCGAAAAGCAAAACGAAGATCATCTCGACCGCTTTGCCGAAAAGGTTCTGCAATGGCCGGAGGTGGTCGATTGCTATCTGATGACCGGACAGTTCGACTATCTGATGCGGGTCGTCGTCGCAGATCTTCCCGCCTATGAGCAATTCCTGAAGACGAAGCTAACACGGCTCAAGGGCGTCTCCTCCATCGAGACAAGTTTCGCGCTTGGCCAACTGAAGCGCTCTGAGGTGCTGCCGGTGAGTGTAGGCTAAGCGCGTGTGGAGCATCGGATAGGTCGCGACCAAGCCCCCCGCCCGGCCCCACTTGTGAATTCGCCCAGCGAGTAAGGGTGTCTGCGTTGTCAGCGCACTTGACGCTGACATTCAGCCAGAGCCTATTGAGACATGCTCGACCGCTACGACAACTCTCCGTTTCGCGCCCCTGAGCCGGGAGACCTGATCGGTCTTTTGGCGGTAACCGTACTGCTTATCGGACTGTTGCTATTGTTCGGCGTTGCCTTCGCTGTCATGCCGGCGCGCCGATGATCTCGACCCTCAGCTGTCGCTGATGATGGTGCGAGTTCAGCGAACTGTGATTCTAATTTTTTCGGTGCGCCTGCTTGGCGTTTGGCACTACTGATAAAAAAGACGAACAGTGCGAGTAGACGGATGTCCGGATGGACACCTCTTCTTGGTCAAACGCTAAAACAATCGTCCTATTGCAGTTTATTTGATTGTTGTCGAAGGATATCCAGATTCCATCTGGAGGAACAGCGATGAAACGGCGCATGGTTGCAGACCTGCTCGACGCAATGAAGGTCGCTCAAATCACACAGAACTTTTTCTTGATCTACCTGATCGGCATGGCCCTGCTCGAAGCGGAACGCGTTTTAAAGGATGGAGGTTGAGAGGCCGGCCCCGCCCCAAAAAGGCGGCGCCTTTTCCTAGCGCGGCCGACGTCGGTATCCAGCGCTCTATCGACGACCCCTAGAGCAAGTCCTGCAATTGATGCATCGCCTGTTAAGTGACATCCGGGTTGTATGCTGATTCAACATCCATCTTGATAGATGGTGGATGATGGGAAAAGCACGCCGGCGAGGGTAGAAACGACAGGCAGTTAAGATTGAAGAGCTGTTCATGGAGCCACGTTGTTGCTCCTGCTAATTATTGGCTGACCGGACTGTCGGGCACGATCGGTGCGTCGATCTCAATGACGTTGTTCCACGGGTCCGCAAATACGGCGAAGCGACGATTGCAAGCCTCAAAATCCAAAGGCTCACTCAGAAAGGTCACGCCCCTTTGCTTGAGCGCCGCAAACGTAGCATCAACACCGTCTACACGGAACCCTACATGGTGGAAGCCGTAAGGGCATGCATGACGGCGACCGGCAGATGGTGTCGATCCTCGCCTGCGTTTTGACCGACAGATTGAGCGCGGTCGAGGCCGCCTGCCAGGAGGCGCTCGAGCACGGCGTCTCATCGGCGGCGGTGATCCTCAACATCCTGGCGCGCAGCCGCGATCCGGCGCCGGGCACGATCCTTTCCATCCCACAGGTGCTGAAGTTGGCTCACGAACCGATCGCCGACTGCGCCCGCTATGACAGTCTCAGGAGGACAAGCAGCCATGGAACGCACCGAAGTGCTGGAACTGATGGGAACGCTGAAGCTCTACGGGATGCGCTCGGCCTATGACGAGATCATGGGCGTCGCCATTAAGCGGCAGCACGAGCCGCCCCAGATCGTTGGCGACCTGCTGCAGGCCGAGATAGCGGAGAAGCAGGCTCGCTCCATCAAATACCAGCTCACTGTCGCCAAGTTGCCGCTGGCCAAGGATGTCGAGGACTTCGACTTCACCGGCACGCCGGTCAATGAGACTCTGATCCGCGACCTCGCCACCGGCGCCTTCGTGGCCGATCAGCACAATATTGTTCTGGTCGGCGGAACCGGCACGGGAAAGTCTCACCTGTCCATCGCCCTTGCTCGGGCTCTGATCCGCAATGGAGCACGCGGCCGCTTCTTCAACGTCGTCGACCTCGTCAATCGGCTTGAGACGGAGGCACGTAGCGGCAAACAGGGGCGGCTGGCCGACTTCATCACCAGGCTCGACTTCGTCATCATGGACGAGCTCGGCTATCTCCCATTCGCCCAGGCCGGTGGTCAGCTCCTCTTCCATCTGATCAGCAGGCTATACGAGCGGACCTCGATTATCGTCACGACGAACCTGGCATTTGGCGAGTGGCCGGCCGTCTCGGCGACGCCAAGATGACCGCCGCCCTCCTCGACAGGCTAACCCACCATTGCGAAATCGTTGAGACAGGGAATGAATCCTGGCGCTTCAGAAACCGCTCTCAAAGCTAAAGCCGAAAAGACAAACAACCCGCGCCCGCAGGCCCCTGCGCTAAATGGAGAGCCCCGGGCCTGCGCGCGCTGACCCTATGCAACCAGAGGCAGGGGTTCCTTTTGCAAGCCGATAAGGGGTCCCGTTACGACGCCGATTGACATGCAGATATCGCCGCGCGGTCGCGAGGCTCGTCCAACCGGACAGCGTCAGAACGACCTTGTCGGCTTAATGTCGGCGATACTGGCCATCATGGATACGGGGTACCCTCAGCCTTGAATGACCAAACTGAGAGTCTGAAAGACATTTCCGACGCTCTCGATTGAGGGTCGGCATTTTTCGCGTCTCGGCCAGAACCGGTGGGTCCGGTATCGGCCCGAGGCTGTGTGAGAACTCGGCGCAGTTGATCGTTCATTTTGCCTTGCCATGGCGCACGTTAGCTTCGTTCACCCGGCTATCGCTTTAATGGTCGAGGCAACGCCGGCAACTGCGATGGCTCGCTTGATGTTATAGGCCAGGATCGTCAGGCTGGTTTCAGTGGCGACGTTCCGGAGCCCCCGCGTTCGGAAGTGGGTGGCGCCCATCCATCCTTTTATGGTGCCGAAGACGTGCTCGACGGTACAACGGCGGACCGCCATCGCTTCAGGCATCGCATTGAGCTTTCGCTCCATGGCATCGAGCACGGCTTCGTGCTCCCATCGCCGGATACGCTTCTCCTTGCCGGCCGTGCACAGTGGACGCGATGCGCAGGCACCGCAGGCCTTCTGGTTGAAGTAAACACCGATGAGCTTGCCGCCCTCTACCCTCGCAAAGCGCTTCTGGAGCTGCTGGCCGGCTGGGCAGCGATAGGTGTCCGTCTCAGGCTCATGCACGAACTCGGCCTTGCCCCAAAAGCCACGCGCCTGAGCCGGTGAAGTATTGGGCTTGGGCACCATCGGGATTATGCCGGCTTCGGCGCAGGAGCGGATCTGCTCACCCTCGTAGTACCCACGATCGGCAAGGGCAATCATCTCGGAAGCACCGATCTCGGCCTGTGCCGCCTTGGCCATCTCCAGCAGGTGCGAGCGGTCATGGCCCCGGTTCGTTACCTCATTGGCGACGACAATATGGTGCTTGGTATCGACGGCGGCCTGAACGTTGTAGCCGACTACGCCGCGATGGTCGCTTCCGGTCGCCATCGCGCGGGCATCCGGATCGGTGAGCGAGATCTGCTCATCGGGGGCGGCTTGCAGTTGACGGCCAATCTCCTCAAGCTCGCTAAGCCGCCCGCGCAGCGACGCCAGTCGCTCGGTGAGATGTGCGATCCGGGGTGTGGCCGGGCCGATCGCGGCACTATCGGCTTCCTCGAGCTCGGCCAGATAGCGCGCGATGCTCTCCTCGACATGGGCCTTCCGGCGCGCCAGCTTGCCCTTAGTGTAATTCTTCTCGTGCGTGTTCACCGCGCGCAAGCGTGAGCCGTCGATGGCGACCATACCGCCGCCCACAAGACCACAGATGGCAACAAACCGCTGGCATGCGATCTGGATCGCTCTGGCATTGTCATGGCGGAAGTCGGCGATGGTTTTGAAGTCGGGTACCAGCTTGCCGGTCAGCCACATCAGTTCGATATTGCGGCCCGCCTCCCGCTCCAGCTTCCGGCTTGATGTCAGTTGATGCAGGTATCCATAAACGTAGAGCTTGAGCATCGTCCCCGGTGCGTAGCCAGGCCTGCCGGTCGATGCCGGCTGCACGCGGGCAAAGCCGAGTTCGGCCAGATCGAGTTCATCGACAAAGGCATCAATGATGCGTACCGCGTTATCCGCATCGACATAATCTTCAAGACAGGCCGGCAGAAAGCTCGCCTGGTGTCGGTCAGCAGCCTCGACAAAACGTCCCATGTGGCACCTCCGAAGCAGTGCCAGATCATAGCATAATCAGGGGTTTTCACACAGCCTCCGCCCCTCAGCGGCACTAACCTGCGGCGTTTCCTCTCTTGGCCAATCAAGGCCGAGGAGAACTCACATGGGCCATTCCACATTCGATGATGCCAGCCGCGAGCGCAACTTGAAACGCCGGAAAGAAGGTCGGCACCAAGCGTCCGTTCACCCAGAAGCAAATCTGGGCCATTCGCTTCTTCTTTGATCGCGAGAGGCGTATCCGGGATCGAGCCCTGTTCGATCTCGCCATCGACAGCAAGCTTCGCGGCTGCGACCTAGTCAAGATCCGGATTCGCGAGGTAGTCGTCGGAACTGAGATCAGAATTCGCGCGATTGTGGTTCAGCAAAAGACGGGGCGACCTGTTCAGTTCGAAATCACCAGCGATGTCAGAACCAGCCTTCTGGCTTGGCTCGAAAAACGCGGTGGCTCGGTAGAGGACTACGCCTTCCCGAGCAGGATTGACCACACGAAACACATAAGCGCGAGGCAGTATGCGCGCCTTGTCGATGAATGGGTGAAGGCGATCGGTCTACGTCCTGAGGAGTATGGAGGAAGCGCTCCTCCTGGCCGAGAGAACCGAGATCTGACGTAGAGCGGCCATCCGGACCGAGCGCGGATGGCCGCTCATAGCACGCCGAGTGATACGCTTGCTCCGGCCATAGTGGGGTGGATTCTTGCCCGACCGTTTTGGCGGCGGAACTGGGAAAGCGGCCATTCACGTGGCCGACGTCCTTCGACTGCAACGCGACCTCGTCTCAGGCGTTCAGGCGGCCGCAGCCGGTTCCTAACTGCTATTTGTTCCTCAGCGAAACGGCTACGCAGGCTGTGCGACCGCGCAACCCGATCGTCGGTGCAATGTCCAGCGACTCATGCCAAATCTCAAGAGGAACCTCGGTGGTACCGAACCTCGGTGGTACTGCGATTGATGTGCGCTGACGACAGACCGTCGTTTCCGCCGAGATAGTCGACACAACCAAGGTGCAGCGCTTGAGAACCGCCGCAGGCCGTTGCAGTTCAACGAGATGCACGAAGTCCCCGGCACATTCCAACTTCGCAAGCGCCATCTCGACGTCAACGAACTCGCGGTATCGTGTTGACGGATGAAGGCAAGGCCCTGCAAATGAGGGGAGGAAGTCTCGCCGATGCGCTGCTCGAAAACACCGGCGAGACCGTCGCGGCCATGGCCAAGCTGAACGAAGATGTCAGGCGGCTCCGCGATCGGATTTACGATCATCTCGCAGGCTGGGTCGCACCGGTGTAGCCAACACAGTTTCCAGCGTGTCGACTAAGTTCCTGGCGTCGTCCGATCGGCGTCTTGCATCTCGGCTTCCAGGAACTCGACGACGCCGACACCATCGTCCTGGTCGGCGGTCCAGACGCCATCATCGGGCACATTGGACGCAAAGTCAGAATTCCTATCACATTGACGTATATATGGCTCCCTGATATTCAGCACGAGGCATTCTCTTGGGAATTTCGATGTCGCTGGTCGCATCCTTCGGAAGAAGAATTTTTTCCGAGACGACGTCACCAGGCGGTATGACTGATGTAGGGGACAATGAATCTCAACTATAGTGAGGAGCATTCAATTCTGCGCGATGGCGCGCGGCGGCTTCTGGCTAAAATGCCGGCAAACGCCTTGGCGGCGGCCGGCGGCGACTTTCATCGAACTTTCTGGGACCAAATTGCTGACTTGGGCTGGCTCGGTTTGCCATTTGCCGAGGCTAATGGCGGAGTGGGCTGTGGCGCATTGGAAATCGCCATTGTAGCCGAAGAACTCGGGCGCGCCGGAGCAGTCACGCCATTTATCGAGATCGTGGTTATTGCCGGTGGCTTGATCGAGGCACTGGGCACGCATGCGCAACGCGCCGCATGGCTTGAACCTCTTATCAATGGCACCGCGATCCCCGTTCTTGCCCATCTTGAAAATGGCGCACGGGGAAAACTTGATCATGTTCGAACCGTAGCGGTGCGCAACCGCGAGGGATATGCGCTAACCGGCGAAAAAGTGCTCGTTCGCGCCGGTCAATGGGCGGATGTATTTCTCGTTACGGCGCTGCTGGACGACCAAATCGCGCTTTTCGCTGTGCGTGCCGGTGCTCGCGGAGTGGAGATCACCTCTTATCCAACCGTGAATGGCGGAAGGGCAGCTGACGTCAGGTTGAGCCGGGTCGTGGTCGGATTGGAAGACCGGATCGGTGAAGAGTCGATCCTTCCAACACTTGAAGCTGTCCACGACCGCGCCGTGGCCGCCCTGTGCGCCGACGCTGTCGGCGCCATGGATGCGCTCTTGGCTGCTACTGTCGAGTACACGAAACAGAGGGTACAATTCGGCAAGCCGATCGCATCCTTCCAAGCGCTGCAGCACCGGATGGCAGAGATGGCCGTCAGATGCGAGGAAGCGCGTGCCTCGGCGCTCTTAGCAGCCTTGAGCTGTGATGCAAGCAAGTCTCAGCGCATTCGTGGGGTGTCAGGCGCCAAGGCTAAAATCGGCCGCGCCTCGCGCCACGTCGCCCAGGAGGCAATCCAACTGCATGGAGCAATGGGATTCTCGCAGGAACTGCCCATCGGTAACTGGTTCAAGCGTCTCTATGCATTCGAAAACAGCTTCGGCAGCACGCGGGATCATCTTGATCGCTATGCGCGTGTGCTGGCCTCGGCCGAGATGCGCGGCAATCTTCTTTATGAGCGCGGTGAGAGCTGATGGACCTTTATCTTGACGATAAAGAGATCGCCTTTCGCGATGAGGTCCGCGCTTTCCTTAGGCAAGAGCTCACGCCGCAGATGAAGCGCGCCGAACGCCTTAACCCGTCATTCCTCGCCGATCCACAAGACGGGCTACAATGGCAGAGAATACTCGCCGAGCGGGGTTGGGTCGCGCCGTCATGGCCGGCAGAGCATGGCGGACCAGGCTGGACGCTGACCCAACGCTACATCTTCGACCAGGAGTGTGAGAACGCTGGTGAACCGCATTTCCGCAGCGCAGGAGTAAAGATGATCGCTCCCGTGTTGATGCGCTATGGCACAGCTGAGCAGCAGCAGCGCTATCTGCCGTCCATATTGTCGGGAGACGATATCTGGGCGCAAGGCTATTCTGAGCCAGGTTCAGGGTCCGATCTCGCCTCACTGACGACGAAGGCTTCTCTTGACGTCAATCACTACGTCGTCGATGGATCCAAGATTTGGTCGACCCACGCGCACCGTGCGAACCGGATGTTCGCGCTGGTGCGCACTTCCGACACCGGTAAGAAACAGGAAGGCATCACCTTTCTGCTCATCGACCTCACGGCACCCGGCGTAAATGTGAGGCCGATCCTCTCCATCGACGGCACGCATGAGTTCAACCAGACGTTCTTCGACGGGGTAAAGGTCGCCGTGGCCGACCGCGTCGGCGCCGAGGGGGAAGGCTGGGAGATCGCCAAATACCTGCTCGAGTTCGAGCGCGGCGGCTCGTTCGCCGGCGGCTCGCTACGCGCCCACTACTCCAAGCTGATGAAAATCGCCAAGACTTGCGGGCCGGATGGCCGCTGTGCCATGGAAGATCCGCTCTTCGTTGCCAGGTTGGCTGAGATCGGTGCTGACATCGATACCAACGACATGCTCGAGCTGTCTGCAATGTCGAAAGTCCAGGCAGGTGGCAACCCGGGCGCGGTTTCCTCATCTGTCATGAAGATTTTGCGGAGCCGCGTCCACCAGGCAATCGGCGAGCTCGGCGCGTCGATCCTTGGTCCGGACGCGCTACGCTGGGAAGACCAACGACCTCTTCACCATCTTCCCGAAGAGTCGGAAGTCGACGAACTGCGCAAGGTTGCTGCGCCGGCCTATATCAATTCCCGCTCGCAAAGTATTTTTGGTGGCAGCAACGAAATCCAGCTGGAAATCATTGCTCGTAACCTGCTCCGGTAACGACAAGCTAACAAAAGAGGCCGCAAACCGAAACTGAAGATGGACGCAGTTGCATTTGATGTAGTGATCCTTGGCGATGACGACTGCTGCCTCCGTGTCGCGCCTGATTTATATTTCACCATGCTCTAGAAATTATAGCCTTCCGAAATGTCGCAAGGTGGCCTGCACCGCATCCGGGTCGTCAAAAGCGAATGGCCTTCAGGCATTCCTGACCGTTTCGCCAAGCGCCTGGCAGCTTTCAGTAAATCTGGAAGGCGTCTTGAACGACCGACTTGGGGTCGTACGCCGAACGTCGGCTTTCCCAGTTTTTCGCCACGAAGCGAACAGTCGGGAGACGGCCCCAATTGTGCCAGGCGGCGATGCACCGTGGTTGTCGTCCGATCGCTATTTTCGACCTGCCCCAAACTGTCGTTCCGCCTTCCTTGGAAGCAGAACTGTGTGGTCCGCATATGGCTGCTGCGGTCTCCCTGGAGAAATGGGAAGCCGCGACAGCGTGTCTTCCGGTTGGGCCCGTCGCTCAGATCTTGAGTTTCAGCAGCAGCTAGGCATCCAGTTGCTGGCGACGCGTACTCGAACTCGCAGAACATCCTGTCGCTCTTTAGGTAAGTGAGCCTGCCCGTGGCGGCTCCAACGGGAGTTTCACGACGAAAATTTCATGCGGCACAAATTTGCGATTTTCCGATAGGTGCCAATCGCCTGGTCAGCGGTCGGCTTCGCGGTCGTCCGTCGGCGCTCCCGGAAAGTCCGGCAGCACGCCCTGTTCGGCGACGCTGGCGGCGTACGAATCCGGCACCGTCGCAACGGTAGCCGGCGAGCCCAGCACCTGCTCGACCATGCCGCGCGCGATCTCCCGCTCGCCCATGATGACCAGATCGGCGCCCAGCCCGGTTAGGTGCTCGACTTCCGCGTCCGAATGCGCCCTCGCGATCACCCGTATGTCAGGGCTTGCGGCCCGGGCGCGGGTAACGATCGGGCCCGCTTCAATGGCGTTCGGGATGGCGATGATGATGCGCTTGGCGCCGAGCGTGTTCGCCGCCGCCAGAACATCGATCCGCGCCGCGTTTCCGCCAATCGCTTCTATCCCATCAAGACGGATGCGCTCGGCCACCTTGTCGGAATCCTCGATCACCAGCACGTCCGCACCTGCCTGCTTAAGCGCTTTGCCGACGAGGCTTCCGACGCGGCCATAGCCGACAAGGATGGTGTGACCGGACAGCTGGGTTGATGCCGGCGTATCGCCGAGGTCGACGGGCTCGATCGGCGGTGGCGGCGCCGGATCGCTGCCCGGGGGTGGCAGCGGCATGGTCTCGGCCGATGCTGCTGCGGCCGTGGCGGCTGCGCGTTTCTCGAGCCTCGGCTTTAGCTGATCGACCGCGGCGAAGATTAGCGGATTGAGCACGATCGACAGGATCGCGCCGCCGAGGATCAGGTCGCGCCCCTGTTCCGGCAACAGGCCGAGCCCGACACCCAGTTCCGCGAGGATGAAGGAGAACTCGCCGATCTGTGCCAGACTGGCTGAAATGATCAGCGCGGTGCCGATCGGATAGCGGAAAGCGATCACTATCAGGAAGGCGGCGACGGATTTGCCGATGACGATGATGAACAGCGTGGCCAGCACCGGCAAGGGGCTTTCCATCAGGCTGAACGGATCGAACAGCATTCCTACCGACACGAAGAACAGCACCGAGAAGGCGTCTCGCAGGGGCAGCGATTCCTCAGCGGCCTGGTGCGACAGCTCCGACTCGCTCATGATCATGCCAGCGAAGAACGCACCGAGCGCCAGCGACACGCCGAACAGCTTCGCCGCGCCATAGGCGACACCGAGCGCAATCGCGAGCACGGCGAGCCGGAACAGTTCACGCGAGCCGGTGTGGGCGACATAATGCAGGATCCATGGGATGACCTTGCGGCCGACAACCAGCATCAGCCCAACGAAGGCCGCGACCTTCGCGATGGTCAGAACGATGACGCTGGTGATCCCGCCGCCGAGATAGCTGCCCAGGGTGACAGAGACCGGGTCGGCCGCAGTATGGGTCGTGTCGGTCCCACCCAGCACGCCTGCCAGCGCCGGCAGCAGCACCAGCGCCAGTACCATCGCGAGATCCTCGACGATCAACCATCCGACCGCAATGCGACCGCGCTCGGTGTCCAGTATCCGCCGCTCCTGCAGCGCGCGCAGCAGGACGACCGTCGACGCGACGGACAGCGCAAGGCCGAAGACAATGCCGGCGCCTAGATTCCAGCCCAAGAGCCAGGCAAGCCCCATGCCGAGCAATGTCGCGAAACCGATCTGGACCACCGCGCCCGGCACCGCGATCGCCCTCACGGAGAGGAGGTCCTTGAGCGAGAAATGCAGCCCGACCCCGAACATCAGCAGGATCACGCCCAGTTCCGCCAGTTCCGTTGCCAGGCTCTGGTCGGCGACGAAGCCAGGCGTATGCGGACCGACCAAGATGCCGGCGACGAGGTAGCCGACCAACGGCGGCATCTTGAGCCGATTGGCGATCACGCCGAACACGAATGCCAGCCCCAGGCCCGCGACTATAGTGGCGATGAGGGGCATTTCGTGCAGCATGCGGTGTGGCCTCAAAAAACGTTTTGCAGGAAAAGGGAGCAGGCCGGGCCCGCTCTTCCAGTATGGGTACGGGCACCGTTCATCGCAAGCATTTAGGCGTACGCGCCGCCGCTTTCACTGCCCGAGTGCTTCCGGCAAAACCGCTAAGCGCGTGCCAAGCGTTGGCGCCTGGTCCGGCAGCGCTAATCTAGGCGTCTACATATTTGCTAGGAAGTGGAGTCGGTTCGAATCGTTTCTTGACGACCAGCAGGTATACCCGGCACATCTCGCCTTGGTGCCTCCGAAGCACTCAGAAGGTACCGTTGAGCACCTATCGGGCGTCGACCCGCAGCACAGCGGTCTTATTAGGAAGTGGCGGGTTTCGGACCCGCAGGCAAAAGGAACTGTACGGCAGGGATGGGGGCGCGGGGCGAACGTCAGCTTTCTCAGTTTTTCGGCCAGAACCGGACAGTCAACAAACGTGAAGAGTTTCGGGCGCCGGCAGGCGTACGAAAGTCCCCGAGGAAGGAACCCGCGGGGCACAGTCGACGGCTATGGGGATTTCGAACTGCGGCCGATGTCGGCGATGGCGCGACCGCCGCC
>NZ_JACVVX010000015.1 GCF_014534685.1 Oryzicola mucosus | reverse complement strand
CGAACCAGGCGTTCGGTGTTCGCCCACCCTCAACCTTGGCGCTGGGATTGGGCTCGGCAAAGCTGGTAAGCGGCACGACACATCGATTTTCGATGCCAAGCCAGCGCGACCAATGGCGGGAGGAGGTGTTGCGAACATTGGTCGTGCCGCCGTCCGGCTCCATCTTCAGAAGCTCCTGAAACGCGGCATCATCTACGTCACGGCCCTTGGCCCGCAGCTTGTCCGCGCGCTTCTTCGTTGCCTCGAACAAGGCCTGGCTGGAGCTGGGAAGTCCCCACCGAACGCGCGCAAGCTCGCGGACGCCATCCAGCGCGTTGCGGACGATCGGTCCCATCTGGTGGGGGTAGAGATCGAGTGAAGGCTGGATGTTGCCGGCGATGTCGCGGAACGTCTTCGACAGTTGCCGGATAGCCTCCTGTGTGGTCGTGACATTGTACAGATTACACAAACGCCTCTCCCTTCACGCCCGACACGGTTCGCCCTCGTCGCGGTGCTCGAAACAGAACCAGTGTGGCGCCTCCTTGGCGCGGGCGAAACCGAAGCTGCCCCACCTCGCGCAGCCGTCGTGCTCGCAATAGTGCTCATACAAGCCGGCCGGCGTCGAGTGGGGGAGGGCGTTGGGTTCGTCGCTCATAGATCGGGCTCGTCGTCTTCGGGTATCAGCAGTTCCAGCGTCCCCTCCGGTTCCGAGCCATCAACCGAGCAGGCGAGCAGCGCAGCCTTGGTGGCGGCAAGCCAGACGGCGGCGGCTGCGCTGTCTTCGTCAGTCAGCGCGTAAGTGTCTTCTTCCGGAAAGCTCTCGTCATCCCATGCCTCAAGGGCGAAAAACCCTTCGGCTGCCGTCAGCGGGCGCATGTCCGCAGCTTTGAAAACTTCGACAGCCGCTGCCATGCCGGCCACAAGTTGCTCTTCTGTCGCGCCTTTCACATCAAGCAGCAGTTTCATCCTCGCCTCCTGTGATGCCAGCCGCGGGAGAAGCCGTGTGAGACGGCGGCGCGCGTCAGCAAAAGCTCTGTTTTGGTCTCGCCCAACTCCATCGCCAGAGCCATGGCCGCCGCCCATAGATCGCCCCTGGCAGCCGCAATCGCGGCATCAAGGCGCTCTTCGGGCAACAGGTTGTCGTCCGCTGCCGAAGGGGCGCGGTGGCTGTGCAAAGCTGGTCTTGTCATGTGCTAATCATGCACGCGTCAGATTGACTCCGCAAGACGTTTGTTCTTATTTCGTTCTCATGCCGGAGCAGTACCCATATCGTCGCTATCCCGTCCAGATGCTCTCCTAAAGCGGATGAGATCGGACAGGTGGCGCACATCAGCTGTGGGCTCTGCAATCTGCGCAGAAACTACCTGGCAGGCGATCTGTTGAAGCTGCTGGGGAACGTCTCAATCTTCGATGTCGAGCGGCACATGCGCTGCACGCAATGTGGCCGCAAGGATTACATGACGGTCAAGTTCGACCTGCCGCCACCGGGCGACCGGGTGAAGATGAAGTTCCGCCGCCTGGTCGAGATCAAGATGGTGCGAAAGTTTATCTGGCGGGACGATTGATCAAGACGCCTTCATCCTCGGCTTGGCGAAAGCCCGACGCGCGACAATCGATTTCTTCTGGCCTTCGAGGACAGCCAGACAGGCCTTGCGCGCGGCATGATGGCTTCTGCCGCCTGTGCTGGGCCAACGGAAGAGCAGGCACTCCGCGGCCTCCCTTGCCGACGAGACATTCCTGATCTTGCTGGCGCCCTCGATCATCACCGAGACCGGCTCGTCGAACCAACCGTCATCCATACTCAGGCACCCTTACTCAACTGGGCGACTCAATGCGCGAAGGCCTGCGAGGTTGCTTGGCCATAAGCATGCGCGTTTTCGATTAATCGCACCACGCGACTTTTGTGCCGGTCCAGCGCTTCGCCAAGCCCTCACTGATCAGCGTCTCAGTGACGTCGGCGCCGCTGATCATAACCGTGCGGAGCTTGCGGCCGTAGCGGTCCTGGTCGCGGTTGCCGGCACGCATCAACACGAAGTCGCCGGCGTTAAGCAAAGCCTGCAGCCGTCCTTGCGCGCGGACGCCACGCGCAAGCTCGTCCTTGCACCTGGCGCCGCCGATCTCGGGGGTGTCGATCGCCTCCAGCCGGATCTTGGTGCCGCGCAGCCAAATCGTGTCACCATCGACAACGCAAGTGACACGCTTGCCGCTGTCGCAGATCGGGAACTGGACGCTTTCCGCATAGGCAAAGCCGGGAATTTCCAGGCATGAAAGGATGAAGGCCCCCAGCCCGATTTTGACGATTCTCATGACGCCGCGGACGCACCGGAGCCCATCGCCGTGACGATCTGGCGGTGATCGGCGTAGAAGTCCAGCCCATCAAAATCGCTGAACCATGCCGCCTCCTTGGTGTCGTCCGCGGCGCTGACCATCACATCCAACCCAGCCGGCGACTCGAACCTATGCACATGGGTGATGATGTGGTTGCGGGGATCTTATGCCGGGTCTGAGAAGACCACTGCCGGGCCACGATACGCGGCTCGCAGATCGACTGGCGCCACGTTGATGGCGGTCTCTTCGGTCAGCTCGCGAATGGCAGCATTGAGGAGCTGTTCTCCCGGATCAACGAAGCCGCCGGCCAGCGCCCACGTGCCATCCTGCCGACGGATCAGCAGCACCTGTCCGCACCACTCCACGAAGACGTCAACGGATACATGCGGGCCACGGCCGTATTTGGCTTCGTACGCGGGGTCTGGCATGGCTGGTCGCGATCATGTCGTCGGCCACATTGATCAAGTCGAATAGACTTGGTGTTGTGTCGGTGCTGGTGGCGATCGTCCAGCACGCTTTGGCGGCCGGCGCAGTTACAGGCTGGGGGGCTTGGGCGCTGCGCCGGCCAGGCGGAATTGGGGCTCCGCCGCCCTTCGAAGGTGACACAAGCGCCGCTGTTGGCAAAGCAGAACGCGTTTAGACGCTGTGGATTTCGAGGGAGGGCGCTAGGCCGATTTGTTCCTGCTTGCAGTCGGCTTGGCAACCTCTGCTGTGCGAGGCTTCCTGCCGAGCCCGGTTTTCCTCGCGAGCGCAGACCGCGCCTCGGCGTAGCCGGGAGCCACCATTGGATAGTCCGCGGGCAGGTTCCACTTCTTGCGGTAATCGTCCGGCGTCATGCCGTAGCTGGTCATCAAATGCCGTTTCAGTGATCTGAACTTTCTCCCATCCTCGAGGCTGATGATGAAATCCGGTGTCACCGATTTCTTGATGGGAACGGCCGGCGTTTGAGGCTCGGGTGCCCTCGTCTGCTCATCTGGTCGTTCGATGCCCTTGAACGAAGTGTAGACGCTTGCGATGAGGGCCGGCAGCTCAACCCTCGGCACCGGGTTCTTGGACACGTAGGAAGAGACGATTTCCGCTGTGATTTCAATTAGATCAACTTTTTCAGGCACTGGCTTTTCCTGTGATGGCTGTTACGAAAAGTCCTACCGCGACCCGATTTCACGACGAGGCTCTACCCGAACAGTCTGATGGCCCGTCGCCAGTCATCCGACAAGTGTAGAATTCGAAATCTGACTGTTACCCCCGGGAAAACGAAATTTCGTTTGAAATCTGAACGTTCGATATTCTTCGTACGATCTCCATTGTTTCTTTGTTGATCGCTACGGCCAATATTGTTTTCCGCCTGGAAAGCATGGGGTGCCAAGGCTGGGTTGGACGTGCAGGTTTTAGGTTCCCTTGCCGATGTCCACCGCGATTACTGGCTGATGCAGAACGAGAGTTTTGTCTCTTGGGGGCAGCGGATAGCGCGCGAGGTCGGCGGCACGCCTAAGATCATTGGCGCCAGAGCTTTCCTATCACCCCGCAACGAAGGCATAGCGGCGTCCGGCCGGCCGTTGACGCCAATCCGCGCCACGTTCGCTAAAAATCTCATCGATACCGAGATCTCGCCCATCGTCAGCCGTCCGAAATACAGCAAGGTGACGCTGTCCTACTTCGATCGCGCCAAGGGCGAACGTGCGAGGCCGAGGTCGACACCGGCATCACCGACGTCGACACCAAGCTCCGGCAGCTGATCACCGTCGCCAACGAGGCCGAAGCCAAGAAGAAAGGCGAGGCCCACGGCAAGGAATCGGACCGGCAGAAGGGCGGTGGTTCCGTTATCATCATAGGTGATGCCAGGGCGGAGCCGGGGCGATCTGTGTCCTCGCTGGCTTCAAGCCGGGCGTGGACGGCTCCTAACAGAACGATACCGTTGATCACGCCGTGAACAAGAAATCCGGCTTCACCACGTCGTTGGGGCTGAAGCAACCGAAGGATGGCGCCTGCGTTGATCCGCGGTGATGAAGCTCCTCCCTCTTTGGTAGCTCTTTGTGTTTTTCTGGCGACGAGAATGCTGGAATGACTAATAGGTTGGTTCGGGCTGTCAGGGATCAACAATTCATCGCCGCTCCAAGACGTAGAACTGATCTGTGCAGAGCTTCGAAAATTGCGCGCGCAGCCATGCTGCAACAGTTCATTTTGACCGTGGTCGCCCCTGCGGATTGTTCGAAGGTCTCGATTTGTAACGCCGCGCCCGTGCGTTCAGCAGAACGACCACAGCATCCGCTCGGTTAGGATGCAACATGGCAATTTCGTTCAATGTAGACTCGGCGTCCGCCAGTTGCTGTTCGAGACTTGGCACATAATCGTTGTTCAAACCAAGGTTTGCCATGTTCCAACGCCTGAGTAATGACCGATAGCTTTGAAGTTCTTTGTCAGCTTGATCGGGTGTCATGCACGTTGTCTCCCCCCGCCAGCCAACCTCTTAAGTCGACCATGATTCCGTGCATTAACAAAAGACATCATCAGTGAGAATCCCGCGCGGTGAGGCACACTCTAAGGTGTGGCCATCATGGCCATACCTTCAAGGCACGTACTTTCAGGCCGAAGCGTTCCCTTATAGATTATCGACGGGATAGCCCGCCTGTTGCAGAGCGCCTTCATCGCGGATGACACGATCCAATGCTTCAATAATCTCTTGGAATGTTTTCACTTCTCCACCGAAAAGCCCCCCTTCGCCATTTGCCCGGTGGCGGTCGAGGGCGGCCGCAATTTTCTTCCGGCGCTCTAGAACGTAGATGTCTCGCAACGCCCGCGCATCTTCAATATGCTGGTTTTTGGCAAACATCGATCCATCCTCCCTGCACATGAGCAAGGAAGGTTAGCAGTCTTGCTGACCCGCGCAAGCGACTTCCCACCGGAAGGGGAGTGCCTGATGAGTGACCCAAAGGACAACCCGCATCGTGACATTCACGAGTCTGTTACGATCACGCTAGCACTTGATGATCAGGTAGGACCACGGTCAGCCCCATGAATGTGCGGTCGCCGTTGGCCTTCAACTCCAAAGGAAGGTTGTGCAAGTCGCGCCTCTTATACACGGCGACGAGTTCATCAAACGTCATCGCGAGAGCGGTTCCGCCGGCTGCTTGTATCTTTAACGCCCGGAATATGACGCTATTAACGATAGCGTCTGTCACTGGATCGCCCCATACAGGTCTTCCACGTTTACTCCATGTCCGGAATGTCGCCGGCGGTGAACAGCACCATCGGCTCGCCATATTCGCCAATCGCCGGGTTTGCCTCTCGGCACCAGGCGATGGCGCCGGCATGCTTGGTTGCAAGTGCCCTTGCGGTTCGTATGGCGCGGTCCTCGGTTTGCTGCTGTTCAGGACCGAATGCGCTGAACAGCGTGCCTTCATCGTCGCGATCAAAGGCCTGCACCACGATCAGCTTCGGCAGTTTCGCTTGTGGCGTGATCGGTTCGGTCATCAGGATAGTTTCCAGTCTGCGTTTGGTTGCCGGCGGCACTTCGCCGTATCGCTTTCCTGAACTTAAAAAATGCCTACGGCAAGGTGAGCCCATACCATCAGCGAAGCAATCACGAGTACGCTATCAGGAGCCCACGGGCCGGCTGCGAATGGATTGTGCGGCTCACCAGCAGAACACCCACTCCGACCGCGATCAATATTGCAGCGGCGGCTACAAAGTCCTCAGCGCCCCAGTTCATCGGTCTGCCTCTCCTGCTTAAATGGGTTCCATCCGCGACCAGAGCCCAAGGCCAGGCGCCGGATTTGGGCGCTGGGCGTGAACCTCAATCCGATGGCCGTCCGGCGCTGGCACGAGCTCGTCCTGGATGCCCGCTTTGGCGACGCCACCGATGCCGAGTTGATCGCGGAACTGCTGATATCAGTCATTGTCAGTATTGGCCATTAGCAGTGCGCTTCGTTAGCAAGCGGCAGGCTGGCTTACCTGCGGCGGCGACCGCGAGTGCTTGGTGATCGCGCCATTGATCGGGCCAAAGGATCAGCGGACACCATCAGGGCCAGAGCGGTGACAATACCGCAACGACGAGCCCATTCGCAGCTTGCCGGGCGAGGTTGCCCCTAAGGTGCTGAGGAACGGCATCACCTTCAAGGACGCGGAAGCCCAGCTTCTCATAGAATGGTGCGTTGAAGGATGCACAACGGTCTGTAGTCAGTGTAGCACCCGCAGGTCGTCTTTGGCGGCCATCATCGGGCAAGGTCATAATAAGGCGTCGCCCGAGACCTTGTCCCTGCCAAACAGGTAAGACATCGACCTCCGCGATATAGAGGAACTCGTCGGCAATATACGCTCCGGAAAAAGCGACGGCAGCACCATCTTGATTACACGCTACGTACAGCAGGTCTTCATCAAGGAAGCGTTGCAACTCCTCGTCGCTACTAGCCGCCGGCACGCCGCTTACTGCGCCGGCAGCAGCGCGTCTAATCTGCATTTGGTTCACCTACCTTTGTCGGCTGGCCATTATTTAGACCCCATGATGATTTTGTCGAAGGTCTTTCGTCCCCGTGGGCGACAGACGTCTTCCGCTTTGCGCCAACTGCGGTCATTGTGCCTTGTCGGAAATCTCCTTCGTAAAGCGGATAATCACGAATCTGGGCGTGCTGGATGTTGTTGAAGGTGGCCTACGGTTGGTCGAACTTGCAGATGGGGTCTCCAAAGAAGAGCTTCATGCCGCGACCGACGCCACCATCATCGGTAGAAAGTCACGAGGTCGGGTGGATCAGTTACCGTCTGCCCGTCCCCGGTCCGTCGAGTATTTCTGTCGAAACTTTCGGATAGATACTTTTGAGAGTAGTAAAGCGAGACGTTAGCTGTCTATTTTCGCTGGGAAGTGGTAACTCAAGACTCGTCATTTGGATTTTCTCCTCTCCAGTTGCAGCATGGACCACGATTCGAAGTTCAAAATAGCCATCCCGCTAGACAAGAGCCGCTCCGACTTTCGGGAAGTCAAAGGCCGTCTTCTTGAATCGCTTGTCGGGCGTTTCCTCGCCTATCAGAGCTACGTTGTCAAAGAGCGTGTTCGTGATGCGGGTAGCGAAATAGACCTCAAATGCCTTAACCGGCTTTCTGGCGACAGCGCGATTGTCGAATGCAAGGCGCGCACGGAAACTGTCCAAACCGACGCGGTTAACAAACTCCACAGTGATGTCAGTCTTGAAGAGGCCGACCATGGCTGGATTTTTTCGATATCCGAAATCGGGAAGGAAGCTCAGGCGAGACTGGACAGATTCAACGCAAAAGCTGGGAAGAACGTTTTCAAATTCTTCCCGCCGCATGAACTGGTGACACTTCTAGTCGACGCCAAGGGTTTCGAACCTCCGGCGTTGCCGGGCAGCAATGGGGCTACCGAGGTTTTCCTTTGCTTGTTGGAGGGACGAGAGATTTGGGCCGTCCCGATGTGGACACCTAACAGGGAACTCAAGGGTCTTCTGGCTTGGGGCGCTAGTGACGGGTCTCCGATGAAACCAAGAGACTTGCCGGAACTGGCCAACACGGATTTTCCGTATCCCGAGGCGAGCTGGCTAGACCACAAGCACGTGGAAGGTCCTCCAAGCAAAGATGTACAGCCCGTCGTCGAAGTTATCCCCGGCGAAGAATGGAGCGATTATCGCCCATCGCGACCTGTAGACTTCGTGGGTCGAGAGGGACTGATTTACGAGATACGGGATTTCTTTGATCGCATCCGGAAAGGTAAGACCTCGTCGAGGCTTTTCGGCATCAAGGGGCAGTCTGGTTGGGGGAAGAGCAGCCTCGCGCTGAAGCTTGCCGACGAACTACGGAAGGATAAGATTTTTATTCTCCCGGTCGATTGCCGAGCTGCGAAGACTTCGTACTACGCCGATCTGGCAATGTTGCGGGCATTGCAGGCCGCCGAGCAGTATATATCGCCCGGGCCGCTGTTCCGCAGCACTCCGAAGATCGAGACGAACCCGTTCAACGATCCGGCAGTGCATGAACTTCTGGCGCAGGCCCAGTTGCAGAACGCGGTAGTCTGCCTGATTTTCGATCAGTTCGAGGAAATCATCCATCGCTCCGAGCTCAGCGCGGCATTCAGCCGTATGCGAGACTTGGCACTGGCAGCGGATGAAGCGCGAGCGCCTTTCGCTATCGGCTTTTCCTGGAAAACGGATGGTACCGTCGGCTCCGATTATCCCGGATATCACCTGTGGCACTCGCTTTCGGATCGTCGAAAGGATTTCGTGGTCGACAGGTTCGCACGCGAGGATGCGGATGGTTTTATCGTACTTGCACAACGCGAGTCGAAGCAGGCCCTGAAATACAACATTTCGAAGTTCATCGTCGAAAACTACGCGGGCTACCCGTGGCTCCTAAAAAAGTTGGTGCGCCATTATATCGAAGATGCCAAGGCCGGCCGTGATCCGGGACCGTTGGGATCGCTCCCGAGCCTTGAGACGCTCTTCAACAACGATCTCCAGGAACTGTCGCAGGCCCAGACCCGGGCTATCCGGTTCATTGCCCAGAACTCTCCTGTCGAATACGGAGCTACGGCGGACAAGTACGGTGCTGACAACGTCGCGTCGCTTGTGAACCAGCGGCTCGTCATCAATACAGGTGGCAAGCTAAACCTCTACTGGGACATTTTCCGGGACTACATCCTGTATAACGAGGTGCCTCAGCTTCCGAACACATACATCCCGACGATCTCGGTCCGTCGAATTAGGGGCATTCTCAAAACTGTGCTCGGAGCGGACCGGCTCGACTACGAGCACTTCGCTGCGAGCTTGAATCTCAGTCTCACGACGACCGACAACGCCGTCCGCGACCTGGTCAACATGGGTATCGTCAGGTCGAACCGTCTGGAGCAATATTTCGAAAGAGCTTTCGAGAACTCGGCGGCGGCGACGGCCAAGATCATCGAATTCCTGCTGAGCAATTGCATCTTCATCAAGGCCCGAGAGCTCATTGCCGCGCAGGGCGGGGCGACCTTCGCGGAAATCTGCACGGCGTCCGCACCGGAGTACGCCTTCCTTTCCATCGATGAGCAGACGTTGCAGCAGTACAATCGCCGTATCCTGGCGTATTGCTGGCACTTCGGTCTCCTGTCGAAAAACGGGATGCATTTCGTTCTCGGCGACCCCGTTTTCGACATCATGGAATCCGCCGAGCGAGTGGCGAACATCAGCGAAGTCGATATTTTCCGGGCGGCCGCACCGCCTGAGCGCGTGATCGAACTCGTTGATCAGGTCAGGGGCGGTGTCTGCAAAACCAAGAAGGAAGCGGAGAGCCAAGGTCTTCGCAACGCGGTCTTCGCTGCAAGCACCCTTGGACTGATCGTTCAGCAGAATGGCGAGATAAGCATCGCAGATCATGTGAAGGACGACATGCCGACGTCAATGCTTGTGCGGCAGGCCCTCGTGCAAATCGAGCCCTTTAAGAGCAGTCTGGCCGAAATAGAATATCCCGGCCTTCCAGCCAGCGAGCTCGGTGCCATCATTGCCGATCTCTACGGCCTGAACTGGTCTACGGGGTCGTGCGAGCGTCACGGCTCGGCAATCAAGCGCTGGACGTCCTGGATGGCTCAGTAAGGGATTAGTCGCAATCTAGTAGTACACGTGCAGAGCGCGTGACGCCCTACCGCCCGCACGGGTAGTCTCCGAGCCCCGGCCAGTTTCTTGAACTCCGGAAGCACGTCGAAGAGATCGGCCACGAGGCCGTAGTCGGCGACCTGGAAGATCGGTGCCTCCTCGCCCTTGTTGATGGCGGCGATGACCTTCGAATCTTTCATTCCGGCCAGGTGCTGGATCGCGCACGATATGCCGCAGGCGATGTAAAGCTGGGGAGCGACGACCTTACCGGTTTGACCGACCTGCCAGTCGTTCACTCCATTTAGTTGTCAGGGTCAACCCGGTGAAGAATGCCAATCTAAAGCCTCGTCCGTAATGGGCCGAGTAGCGATAACCATGATAGCATCGACTTTCCCAATACGGGCGACGAGGTGGGAGGAGCGGGAGGGGCTTTGTCATGGACACTGTGCTGCGTACCCGACGTCCTTGGAATAAGGGAATTTTGGTCGGTCAAAAGCGGCCGCTTCAGCCGAAGAACGTGTGGTCAATCCGCGTTCGGCTTGAAATGAGCGGAGCGCACCGAGAACTGGCGCTCTTCAATCTTGCCATCGACAGTAAGCTCCGCGCCTGTGATCTAGTTAGGTTGCGGGTCGAGGACTTGTGGTCAGGTAGCTCGATCCGGGACCGCGCCACCATCATCCAGAAGAAAACGAAGCGGCCCGTGCAATTTGAGGTCACTGAGCAGACGAAGAACGCGCTTGCCGCCTGGCTTCCGTTCGTTCGAAGAAATGGTGGTAGCTATCTGTTTCCCAGTCGCCGAAAAACATCGCTGCATTTGTCTACACGACAGTACGCTCGGATCGTGCATCGATGGGTGGTTTCCATCGGGTTGGAAGCCAACGCCTACGGCACGCACTCGTTAAGGCGGACGAAGGCGGCGCAGATATACAAGAAGACGGGCAATCTCCGGGCTGTCCAGATTCTGCTTGGTCATTCAAAGCTCGAAAGTACCGTCCGATACCTTGGCGTCGAGGTAGATGACGCGCTCCGGATCGCTGAGCAGATCGAGCTATAAGGGCAAATGACCATCGGCAGCCGCCGGTGGTCTCCCTCGCGTCAACAGCGGTCATGCGATGGAAAGACGCGACTATCGAATTTCCACCGTCTTCGCGCAGATATACGGTAGTAGGGCGAAGCAGAAGACTGGCTGCGCCTCAGGAAGATAGAGGTTGCAGAAGCAGACCGTCTTTCTGATCGACGTAACATTCGATGTTGCTACGGATTTTTTCGAAAACCTCGGGAAGATACTCGAAAAGATCATTCATCTTCAAATCATGCCCTGCAAAGCCATGGTAGCTGCTGAGGTATGAGGCGAGATCCAATCGGTCCTTCGCGGGCATCGTCACCAGCGGATCAGACACCCCGTAATCCCAAAAAATCGTGAGGTGGATGAACTTCGAACTGTATTCGTATGCCAAGGATACCCACGAGTGATTGTCTTTGGCGTAAGTGTGAAATTCGACATCGCGGATGTCCGTACGTTTCCCCTTTTCGGTGCGTCGCTGCCAGCGTGCACCCGATAGGGCATCCCCGCACAGTTTATCACGATCAGTGAGGGGGACAGAGAAAGCCAAGTAATCGACCCGCATGAGGTTATCAATTTCCTGACGGATGATCGCGGCGCAGGCACCGTAGAGGCCCTGGGCATAAAGCATTCCGAACGCTTGATTGTGCTCGCGCGAGCGTTTCTCGACGAGGCGCATGTATGACCTAAGGTTCTCCTGCATCACGCCCCGCCTTTTTCACCTCGATCCAGCGTAGCTAAGCTGGTCCTCTGAGCTTGCGGGTACATCATTGGCTCAGGCTGCGCTAAGGCGCAATGGCAGCTACGTCCGTCAAATAATTATCGCTCCGCAAGCGCTACGGGCAAATGTATTTCCGCGTCCCTCTCATTTCATGGGCCTGTCCGCTGCGCCCGTGGAGCGTGCCACCGCTTCGTTCGCAAGAGGAACGCCATGTCCGCAATGGGCCGAATCCGGACCACCTGAGCAGGTATGGCCGCGTTGGTATTGCGGTCGCGGTGGGGATCGGACAGTCCCCTAGAGTGGGGTCGTGGGGTCTCGTTTTCCCTTCAACTGCAAGGCATCGACAGTTTTGCGGTTGGTTGCTGTCATGGCGCAAATCTGACGCGCGTCGGTGACCTATTGATTGTTGCTGCTTGAATCGAGAGCTAGAGATTTTGGTGCTGAGCGATAGAGAGGCTTGCAATAGCTCATTTATGGCAATAACTATGAGTTATAGAAGGGCTGGCTATAACTCATGAAATGGAACTGGCAAAGCGCTGATTGGCCAAATTTCAGGTACGATGCCGCAAGCCTCATATCGTTGGAGCGGAAATTCCTGCAGTCCGCCGGCGAGGTCATTGGTGCCGTTCGGCATTTCAACGAGGATGACAGCAACCAACTTCGCATTGAGTTGCTGAGCGACGAAGCGGTCAAGACATCAGAGATCGAGGGGGAACTTCTTGACCGCGTAAGTGTCCAGTCATCACTCCGCCGGCAGTTTGGGCTCAACGCCGATGATAGACAGGTACGCCCCCAAGAGCGGGGGATCGCCGAGATGATGGCGGATGTCTATCGAAGCTGGCACAGGCCGCTGGGTCATGAGGGACTGTTCGATTGGCATTCAATGCTGATGGCAGGAAATCGATACATTGAGACGATTGGCGCTTACCGCGAGCATGATGACGCCATGCAGATCGTGTCAGGTCGACTGGATAAGCCCACGATTCATTTTGAGGCTCCCCCATCTCGCCAGGTTCAAGCTGAGATGGAGAACTTCATCGCATGGTTCAATCAATCCGGGCCAAATGGCCAAACGCCGCTTCAAGCTTTGACGCGCGCAGCAGTAGGCCATCTTTACTTTGAAGGCATTCATCCATTTGAGGATGGGAACGGCCGAATTGGGCGCGCGCTCGCCGAGAAATCCCTGGCACAAAACATTGGGCAACCAAGCCTCATTTCACTCGCCTTCACGATCGAGAAGGGCCGGAAGGCCTACTACTCCGAGCTTGAGCGACACCAACGCACGCTTGATATCACCGACTGGATCATTTTCTTTTCAGAAACTATCTTGGATGCTCAACGGGCGACGCTTGAGCGCATAGATTTCTTCATCCAGAAAGCGAAATTCTACGACCAGTTTCGAGACCGACTGAACAAGCGGCAGGAAAAGGTGGTCGCGCGCATCTTCAAGGAAGGCACATCAGGCTTCAAGGGTGGCCTAAGTGCAGAAAACTACATCTCGATCACAGGGACATCTCGCGCCACAGCGACACGCGACCTTCAGCAACTCGTGGAGATCGGTGCATTTACGCGTACGGGTGAACGTCGGCATACCCGCTACTCTCTTTCATTTCAGAAATAGTCTGCTGCCAATCTAATGAACTTCACCAAATCACTATCTACGTGTACGGCGGTTCGATTCCGTCAAGGCGGTTGGACTATGTGAAATCCAAGGTACTAATGAAGCTTCCACCCAGGAATATAGGGCGGGGCGCTTGCTTTGTTTGACGATGTTCGCGATGTCTCGGGGGCCCTTCCTGTCGAAGACTATCGCAAGACGGTTCACAAGTCCTCGTGAGGCGACTGATGTTCCATCCTTAGCTCGGCAAGGCTGTACCTGCCGTTGTCACTCAACACGACCAACGAGCATCTCCTGCTAGCCGGTAGTGGGCGGCCCACTTTTGCGTTCAGGTGCCGGTGGTCATCATTGCGCAACTTCAGCTCCGATTGACAGGATGAACATATCAAGTGCTGCGGACATCGCTTGCGCGGCGGGGCGTTCGATCCGCCATTCCAGGAAATGTCCATCGATCCACATCCGCGCCACGCCATATATGAAGGCCCGCGACGAGAAGATCAGATCTTCTATCTCGATGCCGTGACGAAGCAGCCCGCGCCTTCGGGCGTCGTCGATCAGCTTCTCCATGATCAGGCGAATAGCCTCGTTCTCCGCGACGAGCTTTTCGGACCCGTGAAAATCGATCAGCGTACGCGAGCTTATGACCTGAAAATGTGTCGGGTTGGCCAATGCCCAGTTCAGATATCCTTGCCCGATTGCACGCAACCCAGCGATGGGATCGGCGTCGCCAGTTGTTTTTAACTCCGCAGACACGGCCTCGGTCAGGCGGCTCATTGCCTGTTCGGCAACAGCCGTCAACAAGGCCGTCTTGCTGCTGAAATGCCGGAAAGGCGCACCTGCCGAAACACCGGCACGTTTGGCGACTTCCCGCACGGACAGCGATTCCACGCCTTTGTCCTCGATAAGTGCGATAGCCGCCTCGAGAAGCGCTTCCACGAGGTTGCCATGGTGGTAGCTGGCGCGAGCCGGTGGTGAGTTCGATGTCATCTGGCGACAATAGCGGACGTACTTCACAAATGTAATCACTGATTATAACCGACCTTGTCAAATGCCTCCCGCTAATGTAATCAACGTTTACATCAACGGGAGGCGCAGATGTCTACAACGGAAATTTCGGTCTGGACGGGTTGGAAGCTAACGGCTCTCATTTCCGTGTTATTGGTGATCTTGGCGGCGGTCGCTGTCACGATGAGCCCGTCATCGCTCGAGGCGACGCGGTTGGTGATCCGGCTCACGGCCCGCACGTCGCTGGTGCTCTTCGCGCTGGCCTTCACGGCATCAAGCCTGGATCGCCTGTTTCCGTCTCCCGCGACGAGATGGCTGAGGCAGAACCGCCGCTATCTCGGCGTGTCGTTCGCCGTATCTCATGCGATCCATGCCGTGGCGCTGTTCGTTCTCGCAAGGCTTGATTCCGCGCTCTTCCTACAATTGACGGATATTGGCAGCTATATCGGCGGCGGCATCGCCTATCTCTTCATTATCCTGATGACACTCACGTCATTCGACAGAACGGCCGTCCTGATCGGACCGACAGCCTGGTATTGGCTCCATACCGTGGGCGCCTGGTACATCTGGGTGTCGTTCCTGCTGAACTTCGGCAAACGCGCGGCGATGAACCCGATGTACTGGCCGGCAATGGTCATAGTCGGATTGATGCTGGTTGTGCGGCTCGCCGCTGTCATAGGCGGCCGTCGCCGCATGGCTTGAAGCAGGGCGAGCGGGGGTCAGCATATGAAGCGTCGGGTGTTCGTTTTGGGTACTGTAGGGGCAATGGGTGGCGGAGGTCTCCTGATTTCCCGGGGACTGTCGACTGGCGGTTCGAAGCAAGTTGCTATGCCCGTTTCCGTCGATGAGCAGCGGCAGACCATCCGGGAGCTCCGGCCACCGAAGCGTTCCCGTCCGCTGGTCGCGATCCTTGCGGACAACAGGGGATCGGAGACCACCGATCTCATGGTCCCCTATGCCGTACTCAGCAGAGCCGGCATCGCCGATGTGATCGTCGTCGCGCCAGATAGATCGCCGATCATCATGATGCCGGCGCTATCGATTGAGCCGCAGGCGACGCTGGATGCATTTGACCAGGCGCATCCGGGTGGGGCGGATTATGTTGTGGTGCCTGCCTTTCATCACGACGAGCGAGACGGGCCGATCCTGAAGTGGCTGCAACGGCAGGCGGCCTCTCACGCCACAATTGTCGGCATTTGCGAAGGGGCAAGAGTGCTTGGGCGGGCGGGACTGCTCGACGGTCGCCATGCGACGACGCACTGGTATGCTATTAGAAGTCTGCAACGCGAACATCCGTCGATGCAGTGGGTGCGTGACCGGCGATATGTCGTCGATCGGGGTGTTGTGACGACCACCGGCGTTACGGCGTCGATTCCGCTTTCGCTCGCTTTGGTGGAAGCGATCGCTGGTCCCAAGGCCGCTTCAGCGCTTGGCGATCAGCTTGGGGTCACGTCATATGATGTTTCGCACCAAAGTGAGCGGTTTTCCCTGAACTCTCATTTGTTGTTTCGACTTGCTGCGAATGGCGCGGCGATCTGGAACCACGAAACCGTTGGCATTCCTGTCGCAGATGGCGTCGATGATATCGCTCTGAGCCTGACCGCCGACGCGTGGTCGCGGACATACCGCTCACAGGCAATAACCATTGGTGACCGGAGCACGATCACGACCCGCAGCGGCCTGACGATGCTGGTCGATCGACAGCCCGACAGTCCGGCTCCCGATCTAAGCATAGCCTATGACGAGCAGACACCTCCTGCGCAAAGCCTTCACCGGGCGTTGTCAGAAATTGCTTCTCGCTACGGCGAAAGAACGGCCGCCCTTGTCGCGCTTCAGCTTGAGTTTGCCTGGTCGAACGGGATTTGAACGGTTGCTGACCATTCAGCGCAAAGGCGAACGTTGCGATGGGCAGGTATTCAAACGATATCGTAGAGGGACGCCTCTGATGGAATGTGTTTCTTCAGGAAGTCGACAAAAGCGCGGACTCGCGGGATATTTTGACGGCCAGGCAGCACGGCAATGGCCCTTGAATATCTAATCACTTGAGTTATATTAAAGCTCAAAGGAGCACGGCAGCGATGTCGTGATATTCATATGGAACCTGCAACAGCAAGAGTTACATCGAAGCGCGAAGTCAAGTCTGATCTCGATCAGATGACCCCGGAGGAAAAGCTTCTGCGGGCGATTTTCGGCGAGCCATCGGAATCCGAGCGTGGCGGTAAGCGGAAGAAGACTGTTTCTGTTTCCGACTTCGAGGAAATCTTCCAAGCACCGGCTTGGCAGCGGATTGAGATGATTCGAGAAGGGATTAGCGCACGAGACGTGAAGCATCTGCAGGAGCGCCTTGGCATACCTCAGAGTGTGCTTCTAGAAAGCCTCAGGATGTCAATCGCCACGTTGAATCGAAAGGTGAGTAGGCAGGAAAACCTATCCCCGGAGGATAGTGAGCGTGTGTTGGGCGTTTCCAAGCTCGTGGGTCAAGTTACCGAGATGGTAAAGCAATCTGGCGATACACGAGGATTTGACGCTGCAAGCTGGCTGGCCGGCTGGCTACAGCAATCCGTGCCGGCTCTTGGGGGTGCCCGTCCACTCGATTTCATTGATACGCTCGAAGGGCAGGCAATGGTGTCGCAATTACTCGCCCGGATGCAAAGCGGGGCCTACTCCTGATGCCCGCAGCGTGGCGGATCACGGCGGACACTCCAGATTACGAAGCGGATGACCTCACAGGAACGGGTGCGAAAGTTACCGGAGGGCGATGGAATGCGCCGGGCTTCGCATTGCTTTACTGCGCGGAAAACATCTCCCTCGCGGCGATGGAAACGCTCGTGCATTTTGCTGCATCTAGTTTACCTTTAAACCGCTACCTCGTCAGAATCGACATCCCTCAAGATCTCTGGGACGCAAGCGAGCGGCTGGATGCCAAAACGGCGCCGGTAGGATGGGATGCGCTACCAGCGGGGCGCGCCAGTTTGGCCTATGGCTCGACCTGGCTGGTTGAACGTCGGTCGGCCTGTCTGTTCGTTCCTTCGGTCATTGTACCCGACGAGTCGAATGTGCTCTTCAACCCGCTGCATCCAGACGCTGGTAAAATTTCAGCGACGAAGGTCCGCAGGTGGCTCTACGATTCGCGCCTGAAGTCGAAGGCCTAATCACCCGCAGCCGACCAACATCAGGCTTCGCCGTCGAGCCAGCACCGCACGGCTTCGAGCCGTGCCATTGATGCCGTTGAAGTTACAGGTGGCGAACGTCACCGTAAAGGGTGGCCGCTGAGCACGAGACGAGCGCCCTTGTGGTCGCTCATCGGGCCTTCCGACAGGAGCAGGATGATCGGTCGGCCGTCACCGTCGCAGACTGTGTGGAGCTTGGAGTTCAGCCGCCCTTGGTCCGCCCGATACGGCGGGGAACATCCCCTTTTTTAGCAGGCTCGCCGCAGTGCGATGAGCCTTCAGATGGGTTGCGTCGATCATGATGCGCTCGGGCTTCGGACCCTCGCCGGCAAGCCCGGCGAAGATGCGGTCGAACACGCCCATCAGGCTCCAGCGGATGAAGCGGTTGTAGAGCGTCTTGTGCGGGCCGTAGCCTGCGGGGCGTCCTTCCATTGCAGCCCGTTGCGGATCACGTAGACGATGCCGCTCACCACCCGCCGGTCATCCACCCTCGGTACCCCGTGCGACAGCGGGAAGAACGGCGATATCCGCGCCATCTGGCGCTCGCTCAGCAGAAACAAATCACTCATCACGGCCTCCTTCTCGGAAACCGTGAATCACAACTCAAACGGAATTAATAGGTCCTGAGCCTAGATCAGAATCCGTTTCCATTTCGTCTGGGCTCACTTCGTCGCTCCGGCGGTCGTACAGCTGGGTCGTCCTGGTCGAGCTATGGTTAGCCATGTGAGCCGCCTTCTCTAGCGTTCCGCCATTCTTGAGGTAGGCCGTGATACCGGTGGCGCGGAAGGTGTGGCAGCACACATCGGTATCAATGCCGGCCGCCAGAGCCCGGGCTGGATCATCACATAGGCGCTGGCCTTTGGGGAGGGGGCTATCACTCAGCTACCCGGTCCCCGGCCGATTGTCCGGAACAACGGGCTGCGCGGCTGGTCGCGTAGGCCTCCGGCATTACCAAAGGCGTCCAGGTATTTCTCAAGGCTATAGTGGCATGGCATTTCATGCTACTTGCAAATTAAACATGTGACACTAACGCTTTCACGCCGCCTTCTCCATCGACCACTGCACCCGTTCCGCCAGGAACGCGGCAAACGGCCTGACGTCCATGTCCACACTCGCGGTCACAAGCCTTGCTAGATAAGCGTTGCGATCCTCCACTCTCACGACCGTCCATGGATAGCCGCCCGCCGCCAGCATGGCGTTCATCAGAAAGCGCGCCATGCGTCCGTTCCCGTCAGGATAAGGATGGACGTAGCCCATCAGCCAGTGCCCCAGCACCGCGCGCACGGCGGGTTCGGTTTCCTTTTCCAGCAGATGGAAGAGCGCCTGCATGCCTTCGGGCACGGCCTCCGAACGCGGCGGCACGTGAGACGAGCCGCGTAGATAGACGGGGTGATTGCGATACCCGGCAAGGGCGCTCGGCTTCAAGATGCCCACGACGACGGAGGGGCCGTCAATAATGTCGTTTGATTACACGTTTTTAATGTTGTGCGATTTCACGTAATTAACGCTATCCGTCGGAACAAAAAGGATTTTTTATAGAGCAATAGGACCAGTCGGCTATGATGGGCGTCAAACTTTGAGCCCGGGAGGATCGTCACCCGTCCTACCGCTCCCGCTCAAAATCCTTGTCATCATCCCCGCGCTCATCCCCCGCGCTGACCGCGACGGCTTGTTCCGCCGCCCCCCGGACCCGTTCTTACCACCACCATCCCCACGCCCGCCGCGCGCGCTTTCACCTTTACCGGCACCCTTGCCGGATTTCTCCGCTTCCGCCTTCTCCGCCCGCTTTCTTCACCGCCGCGCCGAACGCCTTGCGCAAGTCACTGCGATCATCGTCAGGCCGCCGATCGACGATGATGACGATGTCCTGATTCCTTCTGCTGATCGTGATGGTGCCGATCATGATGACGACGATCATCATGCCGATCATCATCACGCTACCGGTCACGCGCCCGGAAGCGATCTTCGCCTTGTGCGGCATCGCCGACCGGCCTTTCGGCTTCAGCGCCAGATTGAGCCCCGGCATATGATCATGCCCTTGCCGCTGCGCTATCCGTGCCTGCCGGCGCTTCGCGACTTCATAGCTTTTCAGCTCGCGCGCTTCGATCTGCGCCAGCGCGCGGACTTCCCGCGCAACATCCATCACTTGCAACACGTTGCGATGCTCCAGCGCGCGTTTGGCATCAACCTGCCGTTCCACAAGCGCTGCCTTCTCCGCGAGGAAAGCGGCATGACGCTGCGCGTCCTGATGCTTGTGGATCTTCCTGATGACAAAGCTCATGCCCGTCACCTTACCGAGAAACGCCGCCAGCCCGGTCGGCTAGGCCTTACAGAAGACGCACTCGATCACTTGCACACTCGAATCGAAAACTTCTTTCACTATGGGCGGCGACACAGAAGCCTGAGCTTCTAGCCGCTCTCAGAAAAGCGCCAACTGCCCTCGAGTGGCGCCATCATTTTCTTCCTTGAGTGAGGACAATGTAACGCCGAGAAGACGGATACCCTTCGTTGCGGGGAATATGCCGGCCAGAAGGTCGCGGGCGGCGTCCAGCAGTTCATCGGGGTGACCAATCGGTCTTGACAGTGTCCTGCTGCGGGTGACCTGCTGGAAGTCCGCGAACTTAACCTTCAAGGTCACAGTACGCCCGGTGATCTGCTTGGCCTGGCAGTGCCGCCAGACCTTTTCAGCCAGAAGCGTAAGCTCGGCCTTCGCGGGTTCGAGCTCGAAAATGTCGGTTACGAAGGTATCTTCGGCTCCAACCGATTTGCGCTGCCGGTTCGGCTGAACCGGCCGTTCGTCAATGCCGCGCGAGATCCGGTAGTACCATCCACCTGACTTGCCGAAATGCGCCTGCAGGAACTCAAGCGGCTTTGCCCGCAAATCCGCCCCGGTAACGATCCCCAGCCGCTGCATTTTGGCAGCCGTGGCCGGCCCCACGCCGTGGAATTTCTTGACCGGCAGGTTGGCGACGAACTCCGGGCCAGACTTCGGTGTGATAACGGCCTGACCGTTCGGTTTGTTGAGGTCGCTCGCCATTTTCGCCAGGAACTTGCAGTACGAAAACCCAGCTGACGCATTGAGGCCGGTGACCTGCTTGATACGGGCGCGGATCCTGGTCGCGATGTCGGTGGCCAGGGCAATCTCGTGCTTGTTTTCGGTTACGTCTAGATAGGCCTCGTCGAGCGACAGCGGTTCGATCAGATCGGTGTGCTCCGCAAAAATCTCGCGGATCTGGGCCGAAACTGCACGATAGACGTCAAAGCGCGGCTTGACGAAGATAAGATCCGGACAGCGCCGCTTCGCCGTAACTGAGGGCAATGCGGAACGGACGCCGAAAGCACGGGCCTCGTAACTTGCCGCAGCTACCACACCGCGCGCAGCCGAACCGCCGACGGCCACCGGTTTGCCGCGCAGCTCGGGATTGTCGCGCTGCTCGACGGAGGCGTAGAACGCATCCATGTCGACATGCAGTATCTTGCGAACCTTAACGGGACTAGCGGCAAGCTCACCGGCATCCTCATGGTCTGCCTTGTCGTCATCCAGCATAGTTTTGGCTCAGAGCAGTAGATCGCCGGCCGGCTTTGCCGGTGGCTCGACGACGACCAGCATGTTTCCGGGCAGCGGACGCTGCAGATGCTTGACAGTATCCCAACCCGCGGTCAGCCAGAGGTCGACCTCCTCCGGAGTCGTCAGGATCGCCGGCATGGCCTTTTGATGGATGGGGCTGACGATCTCGTTTGGCGAGGTGATGAGAAACCCGTAAAGTTCGAACTCCCGTTCCCCGTCACGGACCTTTTTGACACCCCGCCACGGCGTCCAGAAACCTGCAAAAAACATCAATGGCCTATCAGAATTGCGAGCAAACCATGCATTGGGCACACGGCCACCTACGACCTTGTTCGCCGGATCGGGTTCGGCAAACGATGTGAAAGGAACCACGCAGCGGCTCGTCGGACCAAGCCAACGTCGCCAATGCGGCGAGTTGACATTGCGGATATTGGTAACACCCGGATCATAGTTCCCCTTGATAAAGGCAGGTGGGGTCGGCATGCCCCAGATGGCGCTGGCGATTTCGCGCTTGCCGTCTGCGCCGACCCGCACGATCGGCGCCAATGTGCCGGGATAGACGTCGAGTGACGGCTCGTTCCAGCCTGCCTTGTCGGAAAATGCCTTGGTGAATGCCATCACCGCGTCACGCGTCGTCGTGATGTTGTAAAGGTTACACATGGGATGTTCTCCTAGCGCCACATGCCGCGCATGCGCGCTCCGACATCGAGGCGCAGCTGGCGCGGTCCAACATGAGGTCCGGCGCCTGCGGCGACCATGGGCCAGGCGCGGCATTCAAACAGTTTGATCAGACTAGCCGGAATGAAACGCGTTCGCGAGGCATAGACGTGCCGATCGCCGGTCGAGGACTGGCCATGGGTGAAGAAACGCTGCGGCACGACGAGGTTCAGGCTATCCCTGGCACGGGTCATGGCGACGTAAAGAAGACGCCTTTCTTCTTCGATCTCGTCGGAGGTCCCGACACCGAGGTCGGAAGGAATACAGCCGTCGACCGTGTTCAGCACAAATACCGAACGCCATTCCTGGCCCTTGGCAGAGTGGATGGTGGACAGGATGAGATAGTCTTCGTCGAGCAGCGGCACGCCAGCCTGGCCCGATGTTGCGTCCGGCGGGTCAAGAGTGAGTTCCGTCAGGAAACGTTCGCGCGTTGGGTAACCTGCTGCGATATCTTCGAGTTGGAGCAGATCGGCGCGTCGCATCTCGAAATCTTCGTGGATGCGTTCCAGGTGAGGGTCGTACCAGACTCGGACCTGTCCTATCTCGGCTGGCCAGCCCGAGGCGCCCGAGCGTAGGGCCGCAAGCAATGCGACAAATTTCGGCCAATCCGCCTGCGCGCGGGCAGGGCAGGGGAAGCGGCTGAGTGTCTCCATCGGATTGGCGCTATCGGCGGCCGCATCGAGGGCAGCCTGGGCCGTTGCCGGCCCGACGCCGGAAAGAAGCTGCATCAGGCGGAAGCCGGCGACACGGTCCCTCATGTTGTTGGCAAATCGCAATGCGGCGAGCATATCTTTTACATGCGCGCTGTCCAAAAACTTGAGCCCGCCGAACTTTACGAAGGGGATATTGCGACGGGTGAGTTCGACCTCCAGCGGTCCGCTATGGTGGCTGGTGCGAAACAGGATGGCCTGATCTTTAAGGCGCATGCCGGTTTCGCGGTTCTCCAGCACTTCGTCCGCCACGAACCTTGCCTGGTCGGCTTCGTCCCGCACGGTGACCAGGCGCGGCCGTTCGTTCGAGGCGCGATCGGTCCAAAGGTTCTTGGTGAAGCGTTCTTTCGCCAGGCCGATCACGGCGTTGGCCGCGGCAAGGATCGGCTGGGTGGAACGATAATTCCGGTCAAGTGTGATGACATCGGCCACCGGCGAGAACTCGTTGGGGAAGTCAAGGATGTTCCGCACCGTGGCAGCGCGAAATGAATAGATCGCCTGGGCATCGTCGCCGACCACAGTTAGCCCGCGTCCTCCCGGTTTAAGGCCGGTGAGGATTGTCGCCTGCAGCCGATTGGTGTCCTGGTATTCGTCGACCAGGACATGATCCCACTTGCCGCCGATTTCGTCGGCAAACGTGGCATCACCCATGGTCTGCGCCCAGTAGAGCAGCAAGTCGTCGTAATCGAGCACGTTCTGGATTTGCTTGGCTTCGACATAGCCTGAGAAGAGCTCACGCAATTCCTTCTCCCATGCCGCACACCATGGATAGTTCGCCCGCAGCACCTCATCGAGCGGTGCTTGAGCGTTGACGGTGCGCGAATAGATCGACAGGCAGGTTCCCTTGGTCGGGAAGCGCTTTTCGGTCTTTGAGAAACCGAGATCGTGCCTGACGAGATTCATAAGGTCTGCCGAATCCTCGCGGTCATGGATGGTGAATTGCGGATCGAGGCCGAGCTCGATGGCATATTCGCGCAGGATCCGCGCGCCGACGCCGTGAAACGTGCCAGACCAGGCAAGTGCGTCTGTGAGGATGCCGGCTTTATCTCCGAGCACCTTGGCACAAATGCGCTCAACGCGCTTGGCCATCTCGGATGCTGCCCGGCGTGAAAAGGTCATCAACAGAATGCGTCGCGGGTCGGCGCCGGCGATGATGAGTTGGGCGACACGGTGCGCCAGCGTGTTGGTCTTGCCAGATCCCGCACCGGCGATAATCAGCAGCGGCCCAGCTATCCCCCCGTCTTGCAAACCGACACCGTGCACCACTGCGGCACGTTGCCCCTCATTTAATTTTTCAAGATGCGCTGCACTCAACGTCTTCCCGCTCCTATCGCCCTCAGAATCAACGACAATCGGTCGATGCTGCGCTCCTGCCTGCCCCAAAGTCCTAGCCTCGATCATTAAAACCGTATCCGAAGTCAGGTTGACTCGTTTCCTCAAACGGAACAAATAATGAACATATCAGCGCCCGACCGCGTTGCAAAGCCCTTCAGGAGAGCTGGATTGTCCATGGCCGATCGCCCGGCAAACGCTGTTATTGCCAAACTGCAGGAGCGCATTGCGCATCTGGAAGGCGGTGCTGGCCGTGCGCGTAATGTGCTTCCCTTTGGACTTGCCGAAATTGACCAGCGGCTGCCCGGAGGCGGGTTGAGCCTCGGTTCTCTGCATGAGATCGCAGGCGGTGGCAACGGCGCGGTCGATGGAGCTGCTGCTGCCCTGTTCGCTGCAGGCATCGCTGCGCGAACAAAAGGTAAAGTGCTCTGGATCGTGACCCGGTCCGATCTTTTCGCGCCGGCACTCGCCCAGGCTGGTCTGGTCCCCGACCGGGTGATCCATGTCGAGGCAGGCGACGAGAAGGCGCTTCTTGCCTGTTTCGAGGAGGGGCTTCGTCATGGAGGGCTCGGCGCTGTCGTCGCCGAGACAGCGCATCTGTCGATGACCGCCTCGCGCCGCCTTCAGCTTGCTTCGGAAGGCTCGGCCACGATAGGGCTCGCGGTCCGACGCTGGCGTCGGCAGGGCGAGGCTGGAGATTTCGGGCAGCCAACGGCAAGCGACACGCGGTGGAGGGTGTCTGTCCTGCCGTCAGCCGCGCTGCCGGTACCCGGGCTTGGCCGCGCACGCTGGCTGGTCGAACTCATCCGATGCCGTGCCGGTGAAAGCGCGGATTATGAGGTGGAGGCTTGCGATGGCAAGGGTCGTATCGCTCTTCCTTCCAAGGTGGCCAACAGACCGCCTCAGAAGGAAGTCGGGCGCCGCATCGCCTCCGCCTGAGGCGCCGCTCGTCCTTGTCGGCCGCACCGGCAACCGCAGAGTGATCGTCGCCCTTGATGCGAATGCGCAAGCCTTGGGTGTTGGCGTTGGCATGGCTGTCACCAAGGCGCAAGCCATGGTGCCGGGCCTGATCGTGCTGGACGCCGATTTAGTTGCCGATCAGCAAGGATTGGAGAAGCTTGCGCTGTGGGCGTTGCAACGCATTTCGCCGGTCGTCGCACCCGACCCCCCGGATGGGCTGGTGATCGATACAACCGGCACCGATCACCTGCATGGCGGTGAGGAGGTGATGTTGACGTCGATCGTCCAGCGCTTCGCCGCCTCCGGTGTCGAGGCGCGGGCGGCGGTTGCCGATAGCTGGGGGGCAGCGCATGCTGCGGCACGCTTCCTGCGCCGACGGACAGCCGTGATTCCGCCAGGTGAAAGCCGAGCAGTGTTGCGGCTGCTGCCCTTGGCAGCCTTGCGGCTTGATAACGATACAGTAGCCGGTCTGAGCACCCTTGGGTTTGAGACCATCGGCAATTTGCTGGATCAACCGCGCGCACCACTGACCCTTCGCTTTGGGCCGGCGATTGGCCGACGGCTTGACCAAGCGCTGGGGACCCTGAGTGAACCGGTCGATCCCATTCGTTCGCCTGAATTGGTTGAGGTGCGGCGTGTCTTCGGTGAACCGATTGGCGCGGCCGAAACCATTGCGCGTTACACCAGCAAACTGGTCGAAGCACTCTGTCTTGAGCTTGAACGGCGCGGCCTCGGCGCGCGGCGGCTCGATTTGCTGTTTCATCGGGTGGACAACACCATGCAGTTCATCCGTGTCGGCATGGCGCAGCCGGTCCGCGATCCAAAGCGTCTCGCACGCCTGTTGCGCAATGGGCAAGAAACAATCGATCCCGGGTTCGGCATCGAGGTCATGGTTCTGGTTGCGATCGAAACCGAACTGCTTCGAGACAGGCAGACCGTCTCCTCGTTGATCGAAGCGCCAGAACCGGACGTATCTGACCTCGTCGACGTTCTGGCCAACCGGGTGGGTGACAACCGGCTTTACCGCTTCACACCCGTTCAGAGTGACGTGCCTGAGCGCTCGGTGGCGCGTGTGCCGGCTTTGTCGCCGGACACCGGCGCCACATGGGAGGGCGACTGGCCGCGTCCACCGCGCCTGCTACCCCGACCCGAGCCGGTGGAGACCATGGCATTGCTGCCCGATCATCCGCCGGTCTGGTTCAGCTGGCGTGGCGTGCGCCGACGCATTCGCCGCGCCGACGGACCCGAGCGCATCCGAGGCGAATGGTGGAAGCGCGACGCCGAAATGGGCACTGTTCGCGACTACTTCCGGGTCGAGGACGAGGCCGGAGAGCGCTACTGGCTGTTTCGCTCCGGCGATGGCGAGCACGCGGAGAGCGGTTCGCAACGCTGGTTTCTTCACGGCATATTCGCATGAGCGACATGGCCTATGCCGAATTGCAGGTGACGAGCCACTTCTCGTTCCTGCGCGGCGCAAGCAGCTGCGAGGAACTGTTTGCGCAGGCAGCAAATATGGGCCTTTCGGCGCTCGGCGTTGTCGATCGCAATTCGCTTGCCGGCATCGTGCGAGCTCATGAAGCGGCACGAACCACGGGCGTTCGCCTGATTGTCGGCTGTCGCCTTGACCTTGTCGATGGCCTCTCAATCCTTGTTTATCCGACCGATCGCCCTGCATATGCGCGGCTCTGCCGGTTGTTGTCGCTTGGCAAGAAGCGGGCAGGTAAAGCCAAATGCCATCTGAAATGGGCCGATCTCGCAGCCTATGGCGAGGGGCTGATTGCAGTACTCCTGCCCGATGCTGCAGACGAGATCTGCGCGCTGCGTCTAAGGCGTCTGCGAGAGAGCTTTGGTGACCGCGCCTATATGGCGTTGACCCTGCGCCGCAGACCCAATGATCAGCTCCGTCTGTGGGAGCTATCGAACATGGCCGCGACGGCTGGAATCTCGACCGTCGTCACCAACGATGTTTTGTTTCATGAGCCCGGCCGGCAGATGATGCAGGATGTCGTGACCGCCATCCGGCACAATGTCAGCATCGACGAGCTTGGCCATCGCCGCGGACGCTTTGCCGACCGCTACCTCAAGCCCCCGGAGGAAATGCACCGGCTGTTCGCCCGCTATCCCGAGGCACTCGCCCGAACCGTCGAGATATTGGATCGCTGCAGGTTCTCATTGGATGAACTGGCCTACCAATACCCTGAAGAAAAGCTCTATCCCGACCTGACGCCGCAACAGGCGCTCGAAAAGCTGACCTGGGAGGGCGCGGCGGAACGCTATCCCGAAGGTCTGCCAGACAAGGTGCGCGGCAATCTCAATCATGAGCTGCGCCTGATCGAAAAGCTGGACTATGCGCCTTACTTCCTGACCGTGAATGCCATCGTCCGCTTCGCCCGCTCCAGAGGCATTTTATGTCAGGGCCGAGGCTCGGCTGCGAACTCAGCCGTCTGTTTCGTACTGGGGGTCACTTCGGTCGATCCCGACCGCAACGACCTGCTCTTCGAACGCTTTGTCTCCGAAGAACGACGTGAGCCACCCGACATCGATGTCGACTTCGAGCACGAGCGGCGCGAAGAGGTCATCCAGTGGGTCTACCAGTCCTATGGCCGAGACCGGGCGGCGCTTTGCTCTACCGTTATCCGTTACAAGGCAAAAGGTGCATTGCGCGATGTCGGCAAGGCGCTTGGTCTACCCGAGGACCTCACCAAGACTTTATCGTCACAGGTCTGGGGATGGTCAGAAGGGGTCGAACAAAAGCACGCGGAAACCCTCAATCTCAACATGGCGGATCGTCGACTGCGGCTTGCTCTTGAGCTTGCCAATCAGCTCGTCGGCACGCCGCGCCATCTTTCCCAGCATCCCGGCGGGTTCGTGCTGACACGCGACCGGCTCGACGAACTGGTTCCGATCGAACCTGCGGCCATGGCAGATCGGCAGGTGATCGAATGGGATAAGGACGACATCGATACGCTGAAGTTCATGAAGGTCGATGTGCTGGCGCTCGGCATGCTGTCCTGCATGCGGCGCGCCTTCGATCTGCTCGCCGAGCACAAGGATATCCAGCTCGATCTCGCCACCATCCCGGCCGAGGACCCACGCACCTATGCGATGATCCGCAAGGCCGATACGCTGGGAACCTTCCAGATCGAATCCCGCGCGCAGATGGCGATGTTGCCTCGCATCAAGCCGCGCACTTTCTATGACCTGGTGATCGAGGTGGCGATTGTCCGTCCTGGGCCGATCCAGGGCGACATGGTCCACCCCTATTTGCGCCGGCGCGAGGGCAAGGAGGAGGTGACTTTCCCCAAGCCGGAGCTCGAAGCGGTGCTGGGCAAGACGCTCGGCGTTCCGCTGTTCCAGGAGCAGGCCATGCGCGTGGCCATCGAATGCGCCGGCTTCACCGCCGGCGAAGCCGATCAACTTCGCCGAGCCATGGCAACATTCAAGTTTACAGGGGGCGTTTCGAAGTTCGGCGAAAAGCTCGTCCAGGGCATGGTCGGCAATGGCTACGAGCGCGACTTTGCCGAGCGGACGTTCAAACAGCTGGAAGGATTTGGCAGCTATGGTTTTCCCGAAAGCCATGCCGCGAGTTTTGCGCTCATTGCCTATGCCTCCGCCTGGATGAAATGCTGGCATCCCGATGTTTTTTGCTGCGCTCTGCTCAACGCCCAGCCGATGGGTTTTTATGCGCCCGCCCAGATCGTGCGGGATGCGCGAGATCATGGGGTCGAAATCCGGCCGGTCTGCATCAATGCATCCCGCTGGGACTGCACGCTCGAGCCGATCGATGACGACGGTCGCCTGTCGGTCCGTCTCGGCTTTCGCCTGGTTAAGGGACTGGGCAATGCCGAGGCTGCGCGTCTGGTCTCCTGTCGCGAAGACCGCCCATTCGTTTCCGTCGACGACCTTTGGCGCCGGGTCGGCATTCCGGTTGCCGCGCTTGTCGAGCTCGCCAAAGCAGATGCGTTCCGACCCTCGCTTGGGCTGGCACGGCGAGAGGCACTCTGGGCCATCAAGTCCCTGCGTGACGAGCCGCTTCCGCTTTTTGCCGCAGCCGCCAGGCGCGAGGCTGAGGTGCTGGCGGAGCAGGACGAGCCGATCGTATCGCTGCGTCCCATGAAAGCGGGGCAGGAGGTCGTTGAGGATTACGGGCATGTCGGCCTGACCCTGCGTCAACACCCCATCTCATTCATGCGCGCCCAGCTGGCAAGGCGGCGCATCATCACTTGTGCGGAAGCCGTCGCCTGCCGCGATCGACGCTGGGTCCACATTGCCGGCTTGGTGCTCGTGCGGCAGCGGCCGGGATCAGCCAAGGGTGTGATGTTTATTACCGTGGAAGACGAGACGACGGTCGCCAACCTCGTTGTCTGGACCAAGGTCTTCGATAAATACCGACGGATCGTACTCGGCTCTGGTATGATCGGCGTGAAGGGCAGGGTGCAGCGCGAGGGCGATGTTGTGCATATCGTTGCCCATGAGCTTATCGACATGTCAGCTGAGCTGGCCAGCGTCGGTTCGCGAGGATCGACCTTCCCCCTTCCGCATGGACGTGGCGATGAGTTCCATCACAGTTCCCCGACGCCAGATCCGCGCGGAATTGCAAAGCCGCGCAACTTGGTCGATCCTTACGGCCATATCGACGAGATCAAGGTCAAGACGCGGGATTTCCGATGATGCGAGCCAACGCCTCGCAGCCCGATCCGTCTTTAGGGGCTCTACAAAATCTGCCGTTAGAAAGAGCGGCGCCGGTCGTTGAAGGTGCTGTCCAAATCGTCGTTGAAATGTCTTCGGTCAATTCGACTTTGGATGGATTCGCAAAAGATCGACGACCTGATCGCTAAAGCGTGTCGGGTTTGACGTGATTCAGGATTCCCATTTTGGTTGGGGGATGATTCATTGAGGTTCGAAGGAGAACCGCGATGGGCAAGCCGCTACCGATGGCGTTGCGTGAACGTGTTGCTGCGTTTGTCGATG
>NZ_JACVVX010000014.1 GCF_014534685.1 Oryzicola mucosus | reverse complement strand
CCGAAGATCAGACAAAAACTCAGAACCAGTCCGCAATGGGGATGCAGTCTCAACCATACGGAGTTCGGCGGTCATGGATATCTCCTGCCTGATATGGACCATGTCGCAATGGCCTCCTGCTTCTTATCTTAGATACATTAAGTATATAAATGTTGAAGCTGTCAAGCTGCCATTAGTCCCTCGCCGCACTTGATGGAGAGGCTGCGGCTTGCTCACGATCGAGGTCTTGTCTGGCTCGTTCGGGCTCCCCCTGGGGCATCGGCGCCAGCTAGCCGGCGCTTCTCAGGCCGGCATTCCGTCCCGGATCGATGGGCGGAAAGCCGTCATGGCGAACGGTTCGAAACAGCCATGAACAGCGAATGGGTCATTGCTCACCAGCGCGTGGGCGTCGTGCTGATTTTCTGCATTGACGATCATGATCTGCCCAATCCTCTCACCGTCGTCGGAAAGAAGTGGGCCAGCCAACCAGATGCGATCCATCAGCGGCTCCCAATATGCATCATGCGCCGGCCTCATGCGGGCGCGGATCTCCGTTATCCCAGGCTTTGCCCGCAGCGTAGCAGCAAACAGCATCACTTTATCTTCCTGATGAATGAGGCATCCAGTTGGTCAAGGCTATTGATGCCGAGCAGCGCCATGTCGCGCCCGATCTCTTCGGCCATAATAGAAATGGCGTGCCGCACGGCGCTCTTTCCGAAGACCGCGGACATCAGGAATGGCCTGCCGATGAAGACGAAATCCGCTCCCGCAGCCAGGGCCTTCAGCACGTCGGTCCCGCGTCTGACGCCACCGTCGATCATGACTTGCATGGAGCCGGATTCCTTGACGATCTCCGGCAGGACCCGCAGAGGCGCGATGGCGCCGTCCAACTGACGTCCGCCGTGGTTGGAAACAATGATGCCGTCGGCGCCGATCTCCCGCGCTTTGGCCGCATCGGCTGCCGAGAGCAGTCCCTTCACCACCAATTTGCCCTGCCATCGGTCACGAATCCGCGCCGCATGGCTCCAGCTTAATTGGTCTCGGGCGCCGATCTGGCGCACGAGGTTGCGTGAAAACACCGGAGGGCCTCTGAAGGCATCCATGTTTTCGAAGCGCGGCGCGGCATCCGAAAGCGTGCGCAAGAATGTTCCGACCGACCAGCTCGGACGCATCAGGCCATCGACGAAGAGCCGCAAGCTCGGCCGAAGCGGGATACTGAAGCCGGTGCGCTCATTATTTTCCCGGTTTGCCGGAACTGGCACGTCCGCGGTCAACACCAACGTCGAAAAACCGGCAAGCGCGACACGGTCTACCATGGCGTCTATCCGCTCCGGTTCCCCGGGCAGATAGGCCTGAAACCAGTCTGCGCCCCCTTCCCTCGCCAGCCTTTCCAGCGGCATGATCGAGGTTGCGCTGACGATCATCGGGATATTTTCGGCAAGTGCCGACTGTGCGAGAACCAGATCCCCTTGATAGGTGGACAAGCCGCTCAACCCCATCGGCGCGATGCCGATCGGCAGCCGGTAGTCCCTACCAAACAGAGATTTCGCTGTGGTGCGGCGGGACACATCGGCGAGCACGCGCGGTATCAGCGCCAGTTCCTGGAAGCTTCCGCGATTGTCACGCAGCGACTGTTCCGTTTCCGCCGCACCGGCGTAGTAGCCGTAGATCTGGCGGGGCAACCGACGCTTCGCCGCTCCCTGGAAATCGTCGAGGTTCAGAAATCGGCGCGCGAGTCTGGGATCGGCCCTGGAGGGCGGCCGCGCCGCAACAACGACCTGGTCGGGGATTCCTGTCAGGATATTGGTGCGCCCCGTGTCCGTCATGTGAGCGCCGGAATGTCCGGCCCAGAACTGGAAGGACGTCGCCAGTCGGGATTCACATTGTTGCGAACTTTTCCCGAAAATAGAAAGTCGCGAACGATCTCTGCGGCGAAGGTGCGCATGTCAAGATAAGCCGCGTCGGAGAAGAATGCGGCATGGGGCGTCAACGCCAGACGGCCTTGCAGCCAGGCTTCGCGCTCCAGCCAGGCTTCCAGCAGCGGATGCCGGGGGTCCGGCGGTTCCTGCGGCAGTACGTCCAGACCGACGGCACCCAGTTGACCACTGCGCAGGGCAACCTCGATCGCATCCAGGTCGACAAGCTTGCCGCGTGCGACGTTGATCAGGAGCGCGCCCGGTTTCATGCCAGCCAACCAGCCGGCGTTGACCATTGCACGGGTCTGGTCGTTCAGCGGCGTATGGAGACTGACTATGTCGGCGCGCTCGAGCAACTGGTCGAGATCATGTGTACGGTCGAATCCCACGCCGAGTTCGTGCCCTTCGGGCAAGAAGGGATCGTAGAACAGCACCTTCATGTCGAAGGCGGCGGCTCGACGCGCCACCGCAGTCCCGATCCGGCCGAGTCCGACAGCGCCAAACACCGATCCCTTCAGCCGCCGTACGACGGAAACGCCTTCGGCGAAATAGCTGCCCGCCATGTCATGGCGCAGCCTCTCGTCATAGGAGGGCAAGCCTCGAACCAGAGAAAGCAAAAGGGCAAGTGCATGGTCGGCAATCTCAGTCGTGCCGTAATTCGGAACGTTGGAAACCACGATGCCACGCGCCGAGCATGCCGCCAGGTCGACATTGTCGTAGCCGACGCCGACGCGAACGATGAGTTTGCATCGATTGAGTTTTGCAATGACGTCGTCCGTCATCCTGATCCGATGCCAGAGCAGCACCGTATCGGCCTGGCGCCAACAGCGTTCAGGAATCTCCTCGGCGCTTTCGGCGTTGTAGACTTCGAATCGGACGCTGTCGCCGAGGACGCGCCGTTCCACCTCCAGCGTCTCGGCATAGGTATCGGGAATCAGAACGAGCGGGACGCTCTCAGAGGCCGTCATCAGGATGCGCCCGCCGCGGCATAGCCGGCGGCAATGTGTACGTCGACGACCGCCACCTTGCCATCGCGTATCGCAGCCACAGCATCCTTGACCGCAGCGCGCAACGCATCGATGTCCCGGATCGGGCCAATGCCGACAGCGCCTTGAGCCCGCGCCATCATCGCAATATCGGGCGCCGGATCGTCGATGCGCTGACCGATCCACTTGTTTTCCACAGGTCTGTCACGCCGCCTCGCGACCCGTTCCTGGTGTAACTCGTCATTGAAATAGGAACGGTTGTTAGCGACGATAACCAGCATCGGAATGTTGTAGTGGGTTGCTGTCCAGATTGCCGTGACACCCATCAGCGTATCTCCGTCACCGAGGATCGCAACCGGCAGATGTTCGGTTCCCATCAGCGCCAGTGCGGCCCCCACTGCCATGCCGGGTCCTGAACCGACACCGCCACCGCCGGAATGACCAAGTTGATCGAGAGGATGGTTGAAATCGGTCAGGCCACCGTCCCACCCCAGTGGAACGCGTGTAAGCGAGATCGGCTGACCCTCGGCGGCAGCCTCAAGGGCCTGCGCGATATCCGAAAGGGTAAGTTCGTCGCCGGTCGGGGCAGCCGGCCCTTTTTCGCGCTGGGGGGTCGCAGACCTCGCTGTCGGAGCGTTAAGCGTCGCCGAGAGGCAACGGACAAAGGCATCGGGTGTGGATTGTATGTGCAGATCCACTTCCGGCAGAGCCATATACTCGAAATTAGAGCCGTTGTGCAGATGATGGTCCAGCGAGACGTGTATCACCTTGGCGGGGCAAGTCTGCTTCGGCCAAAGCGTGGTAAGGGCGCCGGCAAGGTCGACCCAGTCGAGCGACAGGATCACGTCTGCCTCGCGGAGTTCGGCCAGAGCATTCGGGGAAAGCGACATTCCGGGCGGCCCAGCATGCAGAGCGTGTGCTGTCGGGAAAGCGGCGCCGACCTTGAGATCGGTTGCGACCGTCGCACCCAATTGTTCGGCCAGCAGCACGCGCCGGTCCCAATCCGCCTTGTCGCGGGTCAAGCGACCCATCAGGATGGCAGGTTTGCGCGCGTTTTTCAGCAGATCGGCAGCGGTAGCGAGAACATCGTCGGATGGACGCGCGTCGGCAAAGGGTGCGAAGCGAGAGAACTGCGGCAGTGGACGATCTTGCGAAAGCTCCGCCTCTTGAATGTCGGAATCCAGATTGATGTAGACCGGACCCTGCGGCGCCGTCATGCTCATCTGCATGCCGCGCAGGAGCGACTCCTCGGCGGCGCTGAGCGACCCTGGCTGGTCATCCCACTTCACATAGCTGCGAACCATGGATGCCTGGTCGCGGGTGCTATGAATCCAGTCGATGTATGGCCGCCTGCGAGCCGCGTCGACAGGTCCGGTGCCCCCCAGGATCAGCATGGGAACGCGGTCGCACCAGGCGTTGAAGATGGCCATGGTGGCGTGCATGAGCCCGACATTCGCATGAAGCGCCACAGCCAACGGCTTGCCCGTCACCCGCGCATAGCCGTGCGCTATGGCTACGGCATGCTCTTCATGCAGGCACACGAGCATCTGCGGCGATACGTTTCCGAGACCGTTGACGATGCTGTCGTGGAGCCCGCGGAAGCTTGAGCCGGGGTTGAGGCAGATGAAAGGAATGTCGAAGCCGCGCAGCAGATCCGAAATGTGATCGCTTCCCCAGCGGCTTCCGAGCTCCGATTGCGTCGGTGATTCGGTCCGGACAATCTGGCTCGAAGGATTCTCCAGTGTGCTCATCGCGCGCGCTCCCACCCAATTTTGCTTTATATGCCAGTTGTAGCTTAATTTCGTACTTAACATCAAGCGCCTATCCACAGTTTCCTGCGTGGGCGAGGTTGCCGACAGGGATATGCTTAGCGGCTTTCTGGGATACCGGAGCCAATCGACAGTGAGTGTCATCCTGTGTCAATCAGATATTGCATACGAGACATATCTATATATTGTAGCCTTCTGGAGCGCCTGAGCAGGCGCGCCAAAGCCGGAGCGACCGACAGCTCTCACAAATCAAGAATGGGGAACGAACATGCGTACAAAGCTTCAATATCTCATGACTGCAACTTTGGTGGCCGTCGCCCAGCCTGCGTCGGCCCAGAGCTTGGAGAAGGTGAAGGTCGCGACGACCTTCCTCGGACTTTGGGACACTTCGCAGCCGTCGCTTTGCGCCGAGCGTGGCGAGTTTGCGAAAGCCGGCCTTGACGTGGAGGTGACCTCAACGCGTGGCGGTTCCGAGAATGTCCAGGCCGTGGTGGCCGGGGGCATGGATGTGGGCTATTCGCCGGGCATCAACTCCGTTCTGGCTGCAGCAACTCAGGGCGCTGCGATCAAGATAATCAGCTCGGAATTCCGCGGGCAAAATGATTCGTTTTTCTACGTGAAGGCTGACAGCCCGATCAAAAGCATGGACGACCTTGCTGGCAAGTCGGTCGCCTATTCTCGCCCCGGCGGCGCCAGCGAGGCCATCCTTCTCGCCCTCGAAGCTGATCGCAAGATCGATCTAAATCTTGTGATTGGCGGCGGTATGGACGCCACGTATACCATGGCCATGACCGGCCAGATTGACGTAGGATACGCCGTTCCGCCGACGATGCTGAAAGAAGCCGAGGAAGGCAAGATCCGCGTCATCTTCTCCGGCAACGACGTTGAGTCCCAGCGGAGCATGACGCAGCGCCTTATCATCGGTAGCGACGACTTCGTCACCAATCGGCGCGATGTGGCGACCAAGTTCCTAGAAACGTTGGATAAATGCATTGATTGGGCTTATGCTAACCCGGATCAGTCGCTTGAGTTCTACGCCAAGTTGAACAAGGTCGATCCGGCCATTGCGAAGAGAGGTATGGAGTTCTACGATCGCGCAACCCTTGCCTTCGGGCCGGTTCAAGAACTGGACAAGGGTTTGAAGCAGGCGGTTGCCGGAGGCTTCATCAAGGCGGAGCCAACAGAAGACGAGCTCAAGAAATTGATGCAGATCTTATACACAACGCCAGCCAAGTAGTGTTCGAACCACTCCAGGCATGCCGCGATCGTCCTGGCATGCCTGTCCCAGACATATGGATCGCACCGACCAGTTCCGCGCTCCGTCAAAATTGATGGGTTTTGAAAAATGACACTAACTGTTGTCCCCCCCGTCGCAGGCGCCACAACGACCGACATGCCGGCGCTGGCCCTGCGCGGGGTCGGAAAATCCTTCGGCACCGGAGACGCGACCCTATGGGCGGTGCAGGACTTTTCATTCGATATCCGTCCCGGCGAGTTCATTTCAATCATCGGACCAAGCGGTTGCGGCAAGTCGACGCTTTTCAGCATCATCGGCGGCTTCTTTACCCGTTATACCGGAGAGGTTCTCGTCGACGGGAAGTCTGGTCCCGACATTCGTCGTTCCATCGGCAGCGTTTTTCAGCAGGAATCGACGTTTCCATGGCGAACTGCCGTGGACAATGTCGCCTTCCCGCTCGAGGCGGCGGGGGTGCCGAAGAAAGAACGGCATGAGCGGGCGAGAGAGTTAATGAACCTCGTTGGCCTTTCAGGCTTTGAGGACCATTACCCTTCGGAAATGTCCGGCGGCATGCGGCAACGCACCGCGATTGCCCGAACCCTGGCGGCAAATCCCAAGATCCTGCTGATGGACGAGCCCTTTGCGGCGCTTGACGAGCAAACACGGATGCTGCTCGGCGACAAAGTGCTTCAGATTCAGCAATCGCTAAAGCAGACGACACTCCTGATAACGCACAACATAACCGAGGCGGTGCAGCTCAGCGACCGGGTCATTATCATGACCTATCGGCCCGGAACCATCAAACGGGTTGTCGAAGTCAATCTTCCTCGCCCTCGCACCTCGGAAATGATCGGCAGCGGAGAATTCAGCCGGGTTGTCGGCGAAATCTGGGCCGACCTTCGAGTTGAAGCCAGCCGCGGCATGTAGCTCGGGGCGACCGAGCGGCGAAAGTTGCTTATTTATATTAATAACGTAGCTTTCTATTTGACATATTTCGTTCATGCTGCCTATCATGACGCTATTGCGGGAGTTTGATTATGAAGTCCTGGTTATCTTATGATTTCAACGACATGCGCTTGGAAGATGCGCCTATGCCAAAGGCTCGGCCGGGGTGGGTGGTCTGCCGCACACGAGTGCTTCAGCTGTCGATAACAGAGGTGGCGGAATTTCGCGGCCTGCCTGTTTCCAGCCACGAGGTCTATAAGGAAATGTGGAATAAGCAGCGGCCGTTGCCGCTGTTCGGACATGAATTTTGCGCCGAGGTGGTGGAGATCGGCGCTGGCGTGGAAAACCTGAGCGTCGGCGACAGGGTGTTCTACCACCGCGGCGCCCAATGCGGTACATGCAGGTATTGCAAAGCCGGCCAATCTCAATATTGCCGATCCTCGACCTTTGTCGGTGAAGACACTCCCGGCTGCCTTGCCGAATATTTTCCGGTACCCGCCCATGTGGTTGCGCGTGTGCCGAAGGAAGTGAGCGACTTCGAGTGCGCGTCGCTTCAGCCTTTGGTTTCGATGGTTTCGTCCCTGGAAGGGCTCGGCATCTCGATGGGCGACACCGTCGCGGTGATCGGTCTCGGGCCGATGGGCCTCGACACGTTGCAAGTCGCCCGCGTTGCTGGCGCCGGCAAGGTGATAGCCATTGCCCGGCGCGACGAGGTCCTCTCACTCGCCCGCTCGCTGGGCGCAGACGTCACCGTCAATGTGACGAACAGCGATCCGGTCGATGCGGTCATGCAGGCCACGAACGGGCTCGGATGTGATGTGGTCGTCGATTGTGCCGGCGGCAGCAACGAACAGGGCCACGCCGGCACGTCGGCGTTCCAGCAGGGGCTGCAGATGTTGCGCAATGAAGGCCGCATCATGGAAGTCGGTCACCTGCCGACAGGCGCCCAAATCATTTACGGGCTGATCGAGAAGAAGGGGTTGCGCGTCTTCGGCCGTCGGGCTCCTTCCGCGCGTATGATCCAGTATTCGATCGATCTCGTCGCTTCCGGCAGGGTCAAGATCGAGCCGACAATTCTCCACAAGCTGCATGGTATTGAAAAGGTGCCGGAGGCTTTTGACATGCTCGCCAACAAGGCGAGGCACGGCATCATCAATCCGCCACAGGTTGTGGTCTGGCAGTAGTCGCGGCGGTCCGCACTGTGACCGCAACCCTGGGAGGCTGAGTTTCCGCCATGATTTCCGAAGAGCATCTTGCTGCCCTCTCCTACCCATCAATGCCCATGGTTTTAACGAACTCGATGCCCGGTCCGGCATCGGCTGCGGTGATCGACCGTGCCCACAAAGCGCAATCCCCTACCCGGCCATCGGTGCGCGGACGTCTGGTGATCGATAGCGCCATGGGGGCTGGCTTTACGGATCCGGACGGAAACGTCTTCCTCGACATGTCGGCCGGCGTCGCCGTGTCCAGCGTAGGCCGCAACCATCCGAAGGTCGTCGCCGCCATCCGCGAGCAGTGCGAAAAGCTCATGCACTCGGCGGGACTGGTCAGCGAAACGACAGTCGCGCTGGCTGAGAAGCTCAATGCGACGATGCCGGCCGGGCTTAAAGACGAGAGCTTCACCTGGTTCGGCATGAGCGGTTCCGGGGCCATCGAGACAGCGATCAAATTCGCCAAGGCTATAACCGGACGTAATCAAATCGTAGCCTTTGAAGGAGCTTATCATGGCGTATTCCACGGCTCTCTTGCGGTAACCACGCGAGAAAATTTCCGGGCTCAATTCGGTCCGCTCATGCCGGGTACGATGCACCTGCCCTATCCGTATTGCTATCGCTGCTTTGCGGATCTCAAGCACCCAGAGTGCGGGTCGCTGTGCTCCAAATATGCGCGGTACAAGTTGACCACGCCGAACACGGGCGCGGACGACGTCGCCGCCGTCATCGTGGAGTCGATGCAGGCTGATGGCGGGTACATCGACCCGCCGCCGGAATTCCTCCAGACGCTGCGCGAGGTCTGTACCGCCAAGGGCATCATCCTGATCATCGACGAGGTGCAGGCCGGTGGCGGCAGAACCGGCAAGATGTGGGCGCATGAGCATTATGGTATCGTGCCCGACATGATGACGTGGGCCAAGGCGATCGGCGGCGACCTGCCGTTGTCGGGTGTCACCATCCACGAGCGGTTCCGCGACAAGCTTCCCTTGGGATCACAGGTGCTGACAGGCGCCGAAAACGCACTCGCGAACGTTGTGGCGATGGCCAATCTGGATATCCTCACCGATCCGGATGACGACCTCATCGGTCGTGCGGCCGTGGTAGGCGAGGAACTCAAGGCGGAACTTCGTGAGATCGCGGCCAACAGTCACTTTATCGATGAGGTGCGCGGACGCGGCCTCTTCATTGGCATAGAGTTGGTTTCGGACAAGGACAAACGAACGCCGCTCGATGCCAAACGCGTCGGCGCCATCCTGCAGAAATGCGAAAGCCAGGGCGTCCGGATCATGTCCTGCGGACGCTACGGCTCGACCATACGCCTGATGCCGCCGCTGACCACGACGCGCGCGCATCTTCGCGCCGGCATCAAGGCTTTCGCTAATGCGGTCGCCGAAGTCGAGGCAGAATAGGTTCACTGATCAAACATGTGCCATCAAAGCCCGAGGCGAACGTGAGCGAATTCACCTGCAATCAAGAGATCGTCACTGTCGCCAGGCGTAGCCTGACGCAGGACGTTTGGGATTATCTGACCGGCGGCGCCGAAGCCGAGATGACGATGCGCCGCAATCGTCATTCGATTGACAGCTACGCCTTCATCCCACGCGTGTTGAGGGACATGTCGTCGATCGATCCTTCCGGAACTGTCCTCGGCCAGAAGGTTCGCATTCCTGTGCTGCTCGCTCCTATCGGCTCGTTGCAGGCAATCTATGCTGGAGGTGGAGCGAGCTCGGCCAAGGCGGCGTCTCGCTTCGGAACCATGCCGATCATAAGCTCCATTACGGAGCCGTCCCTTGAAGACATTGCCGGCGCGGCCGAAGGCCCGAAAGTGTTCCAGCTTTATGTCCGGGGAGACCGGGACTGGATCAAGGCCATCCTCGGGCGCGCCAAATCCGCAGGGTACACCTCCCTCGCCCTGACGGTCGACTCCGCCTACTACGGCATTCGCGAACGGCAGTTGATGAACCGTTGGCTTCCCCCCAGTGTCCAGGCGCAGACGGGCCGGCATCTGCAATCCGCTATCACTTGGGAGTTGATGGATTATATCCGAGATCTTTGGCAGGGCAGCTTCATGCTGAAGGGTGTCGGCTCAGTGGCAGATGCGCTTATGGCGGTGGAGCGTGGGGTCGATACACTTTACATATCGAACCACGGCGGCCGGCAGCTCGACCATTGTCTGGGAGCTCTCGATACGCTCGCCGAGATTGCGCCGGTGGTCAAAGGCCGCGCCGAACTCATCGTCGATGGTGGTTTTCTCAGGGGAACTGACGTGATCAAGGCCACCGCGCTTGGTGCGTCGTCGGTTGCCATTGGCCGGTTGCAGGGTTGGGCACTGGCGGCCGGCGGCGAGGACGGTCTGGTTCGCTGTCTTGAACTCATCGAGCGCGAGATCATCAATGCCCTGGGACTGCTCGGCGTCAACAACTTCTCTCAGCTTACCCCCGACTACATCCGCAAGACGGAAGTCGTCGGTCCCACGCATGAGTTGAGCACCTTCTATCACCTGAAGGAGCGCCTGACGTGATCCCGCCTCTGGAACATCTCATCGCTGGAGAATGGACGCGCGGATCTGGCGACGACACGCTTGCGGTCATCAATCCGGCGACGGAAGAGGAGGTTGCCCGATTGCCTCTCGCCGCCATCGCTGATCTGGATCGCGCGCTGGAATCGGCCGAACGCGGCTTCCAGATATGGCGGGCCGTTCTTCCGCCCGAGCGCTCGAAAGTGCTGCGAAAATTCGCTGGCCTGCTACGCCAGAACACCGAGCAGATTGCCGCGGTGATTACGGCAGAGCAAGGGAAGCCGCTGGCGGAGGCGCGCAACGAAGTCGCGGCGACGGCAGAGCTGACCGAGTGGCTCGCAGAAGAAAGCCGTCGCATCTACGGCAGGTTGGTGCCGTCTCGTTTCGAGAATACGCGTATTCTGGTGACACATGAGCCGGTCGGCCCGGTCGCCGCGTTCTCCCCGTGGAATTTCCCGTGCATGATGGCGGCGCGCAAGATTGCACACGCCCTCGCCGCTGGCTGTTCCGTCATTCTGAAACCGTCAGAGGAAACGCCTGGCACGGCGGTGCTGCTCGGTCGTCTTGTCATGGAGGCTGGCGCGCCCAAGGATGTCGTGAATATTGTGTTCGGCGATCCCGCGCAGGTTTCCGACTATCTGATCGACAGCCCGATCATCAAGATGGTCAACCTGACCGGCTCAGTGCCGGTCGGCAAGCATGTGGCACAACGCGCGGCCCGACAGCTCAAGAAGGCGACCCTGGAACTCGGCGGCCATTCGCCGGCAATCGTGATGGCGGATGCGGACATCGACCGGGTCGTCGATCTCTGCTGGAAGGCGCGGTATCGAAACGCCGGCCAGGTCTGCACCGCGCCGACCAGATTCTTCGTCCAGTCCGCCGTGATGGACCGGTTCGTCGAAAAATTCACTGCAGGAGCTGCGTCTTTGAACGTCGGTCCGGGAACCGACGCGGGCACGACGATGGGTCCAGTTGCCAACAGACGGCGGCTGGAGGCCATGGAAAGCTTCGTGGCGGACGCCGGAGCGCGGGGCGGAACGGTTTTGACGGGCGGGCAGCGGCTCGGCAACCGCGGAATGTTCTTCGCGCCGACTGTTCTTTCGGGCGTTCCGGCCGATGCCGACGTCATGCGGCTGGAACCATTCGGTCCAATCGCACCGATTGCGGCGTTCGACGACATCGATGCGGTCGTGGCCGAATCGAATGCGCTTCCGTATGGCCTGGCTGCGTATGCGTTCACCAAGTCTCATACAGTCGCCGCACACCTGTCGTCGGCTCTAAAAGCCGGCGTCGTCGCCGTGAACGGAGTGACGGTTACCGCGCCCGAGGCGCCCTTCGGCGGCGTGGGCGATAGCGGCCTTGGCCGCGAAGCCGGCATCGAGGGCGTGCTCGAACACATGAATGTCAAAACCATTCTGGAAACGTTTGGCTGAGGAGGCCCGGATGGAACGTGACATAGCGGTGAAATCCGCGGACGATCAGATGAAATGGGGCAGCGACGTCGCAGCAGAATTGCTGCGCCGCCTGGGCATTGAATACGTCTGCATCAATCCCGGCTCCAGCTTCCGGGGGCTTCACGACAGTATGGTAAACTATCTCGGCAACGAGGAACCCTCGCTGATCCTCTCGCTGCATGAAGAGAGTGTGGTCGCAATCGCACACGGTTATGCCAAAGTCGCGGGCAAGCCAATGGGCGTGATCCTGCACAGCAATGTCGGGCTCATGCTGGGCATGATGTCGATCTTCAATGCCTGGTGCGACCGGGTGCCGATGCTGATCCTGGGCGCGACCGGCGCTGTCGACACGGCCGTGCGCCGCAATTGGATCGACTGGCTCCACACATCGCGCGATCAAGGCGCGCTCATCCGTAATTTCGTGAAGTGGGATGAGCAGCCGACATCGCCAACGGCCACGGTCGATGCGATGCTTCGCGCGTACATGCACGCCTGCACGGCCCCTTGCGGACCCTCCTACGTTGCGCTCGACAGACGCCTGCAGGAAGATGCTCTTTCAAAGCCCATCGAAATCCCCGACATTTCCCTTTTCGCCCCGCCACATCCTCCCAAGCCGGCGACCGAGGTGGTGGAACGGGCTGCCACGCTGCTGGCGCAGGCGCAACGGCCGGTCATCCTTATCGGGCGAGCCTCGCATGCGCCAGCGGCGTGGCATGCCCGGGTGGCGCTTGCCGAAATGCTCGGCGCCAGGGTGATAACGGATTTGCGTTTCGGCGCGTCGTTCCCGACCACTCATCCCCTGCATGGGGCGCCACCGGATCTGTTCCTGACACCACGCAACCGTCGGATACTTGCCGATGCCGACGCGGTCCTGAGCCTGGGGTGGGATGACCTTGCCGACGTCATGCGCCAGGCTTTCACGGATAGCGGTCGCCGCGCGACCGTTATCCACGCGTCCGTGGACTATCAGGTCCACAATGGCTGGTCCGGCGACCACCAGCGCCTCGCGGCGATTGACGTACGCATCGCCTGCGAAGCCGATGTTCTGCTCGAGCCGCTTCTACACGCCTTGTCAAAGCACGACATGCCTCCCAAGCCGGCAACCACGGACCGCACGGCGTCCGCGCCGCAGCCAGGTCCTATTGTGGCGGGCCGCAAGCCGACGCTTCTCGACATTGGCCAGGCATTACTCGCCGCCCGTGCCGACCGCAAGCTGTGCCTTGCCCGCGTTCCGCTGAACTGGCCGGCTGGAGCCTATCCCTTCGAAGACCCGATGGATTACCTCGGATATGATGGCGGCGGCGGCGTTGGCTCCGGTCCGGGAATGACGATCGGTTCGGCGCTGGCGTTGAAAGGGTCAGGGCGAATCCCGGTAGGACTGATGGGCGATGGAGAGTTCATCGGTGGGGCAACGGCACTATGGACCGCAGCCCACTATCGCATCCCGGTCCTTATCGTGGTTGCCAATAACCGCTCCTATTACACCGATGAGGTTCAGCAGGAAGCAGTTGCCGTTGCCCGCGGTCGACCGCCGGAAAATAAGTGGATTGGCCAGCGCATCGATGAGCCCGCCATTAATATTGCGGGTCTTGCCAGCGATCTCGGATTTGCAACCGAACCCGTCGTTCGGGATTCCGGCGACATCCAGACGGCACTGGAGCGGGGGCTTGATGAAGTCGAAAAGGGTGGCTGCTACTTGATCGAGATCGAGATTGAGCCGTCCGACGGCTCCAGCCTTGACTGGCTTAACCACCATTGAAGCTATGAGGAGCACGGACGATGTCGCAGGCCATTGAAACGAGCGCAGACCGTGCGCCGCGTCGCCGGGCCTCCAGTCCGTTTCTTTCGCGATTCATGAAGAAGGCTGCCGATCCGGCAGTGTTTTTCGGACTTGCCGTCGTCATTGCGGTACTCGGGATCGTCGAATGGCTCGTGGCCAGCAACTACATCTCGAGAGCGGTCATCGCTTTGCCCAGCGACGCCATCGCCGGTCTGTTCTCGCCGGAATTCAGCGGCGAGTTGCTGCGGGCCTGCCGCCTAACTTTCGGACTCGTGGCTGCGGCGCTCGTGCTGGAAATCCTGGTCGCTATCCCGGCTGGCTATTTTCTCTACCGGAAACCAATCTTTGGAGCCGCCTACGAAGGTTGGCTCGCCGCCTTGTTCGCTGCGCCCATCTTCCTCCTCTATCCGCTTTTCATGGTCATCATCGGCCGCAACAACTACACGCTGGTGTTCATGGGTTTTGCCGCCGGCGTGATACCGATCATCATTCACGCGCGCCTCGCCTTCATGACGGTTCCCGAAACGCTGATCAATGTCGGCCGAAGCTTCCACCTGTCGAATTCTGCGATCTTCTGGAAGATCATCCTGCCTAGTGGCACCCCCACAATCTTCTCGGGCATCCGGCTTGGCCTGATCTACACGCTGATCAATATCATCGCGATCGAATTTCTTGTCGACGCAGGCGGTCTGGGCCGCATGGTGTCGGACAGATACTTCCGCTTCGATATCGCAGGAACCTACACCGCGATATGCGCGGTGGCTCTGGTCAGCATCACGTTGAACCTGATTGTAAATCGCCTTGAGAAGATGGTTCGGTGATATGAACTCGACATCCGCCTACACTCATTGGCTGACCCCCGTTCGGCGCATCAAGATCTGCACGATCCTGGTTCTTCTGATTGCCTGGCAGCTGCTCTCCATTTCCGGCTTGCTGTTCGAAGGTGTGCTTCCGCAACCCCTCGCGGTTCTGAAGGCGCTTGTCTCGGAATTGCTCCTGCCTTCTCTCTATATCGATCTCGGCATCACGCTTTTCGAAGCGGCGGTTGGGTTTGTCGTCGGATCTGCTTTGGCGGTCGCCGTTGGGCTGTGGCTTGGCAGCAGCGGCTTCTTCCGGCGCGCATTCGAACCTTACATTCACGCGCTTGCCAGCATGCCGAAGATTATCTTCCTTCCAATCATCTTTCTTGTTTTCGGGCTAGGCATCGAGTCGAAGATCGCCAAGTCGGCAATGTCGACTTTCTTTCCCGTAACCATCAGCACGATCGCGGGCTTCCTTCAGATCGACCAGACGCTCATAAATGTCGGGCGCAGCTTCCACCTTGACCGAGCCAAAATGATACGGCTCATCTATCTTCCCGCGATGCTTCGTCCACTATCCGTTGGCCTGCAACTAGGCGTTGCGATGGCGATTATCGGCGTGCTTTCGGCGGAAATAGCTTACGCCAGCGTTGGGCTCGGTGCCCGGCTCATTCGCTATTCAGATAACTTCAACGTCAGTTCGACATACGCGGTCATGATCATTATCTTTGCGGTCACGGCAACGGTAAACCATTTGTTCATGCGGTTGCAGAAGCCGTTTCTGCGCCACGAACGCTCGCGTCAGGGCGAAGCCGCGGCCTTGACGCTCACAGCGGCTCGGACGCCGGCGTGAACGAAATGCCGGTGAGCAGTTCCGTCGATGCAGGCGGTATCGGTGCCTCGGTTTCGCGGCGGGAAGATTTGCGCCTCGTACGCGGACTGGGGCGCTATACCGACGACATAGCCGTTGAACACGGCCCGGCCGCGCATCTCGTTGCCGTCCGTTCGCCTTATGCTTTCGCGCGTATTCTCTCGATCGACCTGTCTGGCGCACGCGGCATGCCGGGCGTGATTGCGGTGCTTGGCAGCGAGGAGATGGCGGCGGAGAATTTCCGTCCGTTTCCCTTGCGGGTGATGCGCAAGAAGGCGAATGGCGAGCCCAATTTCTCCCCGCCCTACATGCCCCTGGCAGTCGGACACGTACGGCATGTCGGGGATATAGTTGCGGTCGTGGTTGCTGAAACTCTGGATCAGGCCAAGGACGCAGCCGAGCAAGTCGATGTCACCTACGATGCGCTTCAGCCGGTTGTCGAGATGACGCAGGCGGTCTCCAAGGATGCGCCCTTGATCTGGCCGACTGAACCGGACAATATCTGCTTCGAGCATCGTGTCGGGGACGGTGATGCCTGGCAGGAAGCCGCCGCACGCGCAGCCCACGTCATTTCAGACCGGATGGTCATCTCTCGCGTCAGCGCCAACCCGCTCGAGCCGAGAACCGCATTGGGAGAATACGATCCGGAAACGGGACGTTTCACGTTGCATGCGGGACTCCAATCTCCACATGCAATGCGTAGAGAGATCGCCCACATCTTCGGGCTGCCAGTCGAACAGTTCAGGGTCGTTGGCCCGGATGTCGGCGGCGCGTTCGGCATGAAGGCCAGCCTTCATCCTGAGATCATTCTCGTATTATGGGCTGCGCGCCTGCTGCAACGTCCCGTTCGGCATGTCTGCGAGAGATCTGAAGCGTTCCTATCGGATCACCAATCGCGCGACCATGTCACGGACGTATCATTGGCGCTGGATGAGGACGGTCGGTTCCTTGGTTTGAAAGTAACCACGCTTGCCAATATCGGAGCCTATATCGCTTCGAACGGTCTGCACTCGCCCACCAACAATTTGGGCGGGCTTGCCGGCGTTTACACCATCGGAGCTTTCGATGTGGTCGTCCGCGGCGTATTCACTAACACGCTTCCCACGTGCCCCTATCGCGGCGCCGGCCGCCCGGAGGCGACCTTCTACATTGAGCAGATTATCGACAAGGCAGCTTACGAACTTGGTGTCGATCGCGTGGAAATCCGACGGCGAAATCTCGTGCCGCCGGAGGCGATGCCTTACCGTACTGCCCTGCTCTACACCTATGACAGCGGCAATTTTCCAGCCATACTTAAGAAATGTGCCGACGCGGCTGATTGGAATGGTTTCGAGCACCGCCGGCAAGCGTCCGAAGCCGAAGGCAGTATCCGCGGGATCGGCATTGCCTACGCGATCGAGATCGCGGGGGGACCGGCCGACAAACCGTTCGAAGAATATGCGAAGATCGAGTTTACCGCCGACGGCGGAGCCATCGTCTATGCTGGCAGCCATTCCCAAGGACAGGGACACGAAACCAACTATCTGCAGATGGCGCAGACGCTTCTGGGCACGCCCGCCGATGCCGTCCAAATAGTGTACGGCGACACCGACAAGGTCACCAGCGGCAGGGGCACGTTCGGTTCGCGCACCATGATGGCGTATGGCGCGGCCTTCTCAGGGGCGACAGGAACCATTCTCGCAAAGGCGCGCAGTATCGCTGCGCACCTAATGGAGACGGACCTCGACGCAGTGGAGTTTCGCGACGGCCGGTTCTTCGCCCGGGACTCGAACAGAAATCTCTCGTTGAGCGATATCGCCATCGCTTCCTTCGATCCGGATCGGCTTCCTCCGGCGATGGAGCCAGGTCTGGAAGCGGAAGCGTCGGTGTCCCTTGATAAGGCCACTTTCCCCAATGGTTGTCATATCTGCGAAGTCGTCGTCGATCCGCAGACGGGTTCGGTCGAGATCGTGAGCTACATTGTGGTCGACGATGTCGGCGTCCAGATCAATCCCATGCTGGTGAACGGTCAAATTGTCGGCGGTGTCGTGCAAGGCATCGGTCAAATCATGTCGGAGCAGATCGTCTATAGCGAAGACGGGCAGGTTCTGACTGGCTCCTTCATGGATTATGGCATGCCGCGTGCCGACGATGTTCCCACCATTAACGTACTGAGCCACGGCGTGCCGACCACGACCAATCCGCTTGGGGTCAAAGGCGCGGGCGAAGCGGGAACTGTCGGAGCCCTCGCCGCCGTGTCCAGTGCTATCAAGGATGCACTGAGAAGCCGAGGGGTCGATACGTTCGAAATGCCTGCGACGCCGATGCGGGTATGGAACGCGCTCAACGCCGCAGGGACATAATTATCACGGCTCCAGTTGGCTGATATCAGGAAAGCCTCGCTCCTTTGATCGGCTTACCGGTCCGAGGAGCGTTCCTCAACTTTTTATCCTGGATCCGCGTTGAGCGACTTTCAGATCGGCAATCGCGAATTCACTGTTGCGCGACAGCCGGTCAAACAGATTCTCGGCGTTGTCGACGTCTTCGGACGTCACACCCTCGAAGAGGATGTCGTTGACGCGACGTACGAACTGGTTCACCGACGAAACCGCCTCGCGGCCCTCTTTCGTCAGCCTAACCAGCACGCTGCGCCTGTCGTCATCGGCCGCGGACTTCACCAGCAATCCCTTGCGCATGAGGCGGCCGACTTCGGTCGTCACATGCGTCGGGGCCAGGTGGATATACTGCGACAACCGCTTGATTGTCACTCCCTGCGTCTCTTCCCGATATGCGACGCCAACCAGAACGGCGAATTGTGACCCAGTCAACCCGATTGAGCGTCCGAAAGCTTCGCGGCACATACTCAAGCGGCCGAGAACTTCGACGAAGAGATAGATAAGCCCACGAAACCGGTCATCGCTCCCATCGACCAGTAATTCCGGATGGGAGACCGTCACCGGCGGCGCAAAAGGCTTGGCAAGCCCCCCCGTTGTTTTCGCGGTCTTCGATTTGGTTGGCGCCTTGTTGACTTTTGCTTTTGGCATGATCCCATCCATTGGAACGCAATCGATCGTTGGCAAATCCCATTTGCACATCTTTTATACAGGCTACGTACATCGGAAACGTATTTAACTGAAGGAATTTTCAGCGCAATGTCAGACAATTGCACCGATAAAGTCAGCCTGTTGCGCAAATTGTCGCCAGCACAGAAAAGCCTTGATAAATAACATACATTGTGTAGGCATATAGGAATAGCTTTTCCGTGGGAGGCAATGGATGTCGTACGAAAAGAAACTTGACGCGCTGCCCTCCCAACGCGGGCTGTTTCATAGCGGAAAGTGGTGTCCATCGGCCGACGGGTCGATCGAAGAAGTCTTCGACCCAGCCACAGGATCCAGCTTGGGCACGACCTCCATTGCCGGGCGCGCTGATGTCGAGGCGGCGGTGCGCGCGGCCAAGGCCGGCTTCGCCGAGTGGCGCCGCACCAGCCTTAGCGAGCGATCGGGTATCCTGCGTGAGGCCGCGGCGATCATCAGGGCGAATGCCGAACGCATAACGCTGACCGACTCCCTGGATTCGGGCGGTCCTTACAAGCGCATGCTGAAGGACGCTGAGGCAGGCGCCGCGACTTTCGAGTTCTTCGCGGGTTTGGCGACCGAGATGAAAGGCAGCACGATTCCCTTCAACGACAGTTCCCTCAACTACACGCTGCGTGAACCATTGGGCGTAGTCGTCAGGATCAATGCCTTTAACCACCCCTTCCTCTTCGCAGCCCAACGGGCGGCGGCGCCGCTTGTCGCCGGCAATACGCTTATCATCAAGCCGCCTGTGCAAGCTCCGTTGTCCAGCCTCCTGCTCGCGGAATTGATCGGCGACCTGTTCCCAGCCGGCGTCTTCAGCGTGCTTCCCGGCGGCCTGGAGTGCGGCCAGGCCTTGGTCGAGCACAAGGACGTCAGCATGGTGGGGCTGATCGGATCGGTTGAGACTGGCAAAGCAATCGCGCGCGCCGCGGCCGGCACATTGAAGAAGCTCAGCCTGGAGCTTGGCGGCAAGAACGCGCTCATCGCATTTCCCGACGCAGACCCAGACAAGGTGGCAGCAGCGGCAGCGCAGGGCATGAATTTTACTTGGTGTGGACAGTCCTGCGGCTCAACATCTCGCGTGTTCCTTCACGAGTCGGTCCACGACGAAGTCCTGGACAAGATCGTCGGGGCGGTCCGCAAGCTGGTGCCGGGCATCCCATCGGACCCGGAAACGGACATGGGCTGCATGGTCAATGCAGCGCAGTTGGAGAAAACGCAGCACTACGTCCAGTACGGCAAGGATGACGGGGCCAGGCTTGTGGTCGGCGGCGACCGCCCGAAGGGCGGGCAGTTCGCAAAGGGGTATTTCCACAACCCGACCGTGTTCGCCGATGTTCGCGCTGATATGCGCATCGCACGGGAGGAAATTTTTGGCCCAGTGATGTCGGTCATCAAATGGCGCAACGAGGAGGAAATGTTTGCCGCGGTCAATGACTCCGACCTCGGACTGACCGCCTCGATCTGGACAAACAATCTATCAAATGCGCATCGGGCCGCATCACGGGTGGAAGCGGGCTACGTCTGGGTGAACGGCGTCAGTTCGCATTTCCTCGGCGCGCCCTTCGGCGGCTACAAGCTTTCGGGGCTCGGACGCGAAGAGTCCATCGAGGAACTTCTCGCGTGTACACAGCTGAAGAATGTCAACGTGACGCTCTGACGCCAAGGCGTCACGTGGATATTCCAACGGGCTAGGGTCAGGACCTATTAACATGATCGAAATGGCGTCTGAAACGGCAAGAAGATGCAAGGAGGAGCGCCCAGGTCGGGGTAGCCTACCGGCCAAGCGCTTCGACCCGGCAGCTTGCAGGTGTTTCGGCGTCCGGAGGACATGGTTCATCTGCCCGGCTAATTTGTCGCGAAGGGCTTGAAAATGGTCAACATTTCCTGCGCCTTCACTGCGCGTAACCAAACTGATGGCCGCATATCAGTTCGACCAGATTAACAGGTCCTAGCCCTAGACCGGCCGCCGTACCAGCTGGGGTGCGAGAACGATGCAAGGCCTGATCGGGCGGCATGACGGTTCGACGGAATAAGCGAACGGCAGCAGCAACTCAGCAACCACCGGTTTCGGCTTGACGCCATGTCGGGGCCAATATAATAAGAGACCTTATTGTTTTTTGGAGCAAACGATGGCCGAGCATTTCGTCTGCAATATCAGTGAATTGGCTGAGGGTGATGTCCGGATATTCGAGGGCGAAGGCCTGGAGATCGGGGTGATCCATCATCGCGGAAGCTACTATGCCTACCAGAATCTCTGCCCGCATCAAGGCGGGCCTGCCTGCGAAGGCCTGCGCCTGCCGCAGGTGGTCGATGTCATCGGTGATGGCGGCGTATTTCTCGGGCAAAAGTTCGACGAGGACGACATGCACATCGTCTGCCCGTGGCATGGCTACGAGTATCATCTTACGACCGGAAGTCACGTCTGCAACGCGGCGCTGAAACTGCGCAAATTTGGCGTTGAAACCCGCCAAGGCGGCATTTATGTCCAGATCTGACGGAACAAGCCCCGACGAATTGGCCTTTCATCTCGCAGAAGTTTGCGAGAAAAGCGTCGACACGGGCGAGTTGTCGACGCTTTCGGATACCGCTCTCGTCGCCGCATTGACGAGCATGCTACGCCTCGTCGGGGCCAGAGCCCAGAACGACCTTACCGTTAACCTAGCCATCGGCAACAGCCGCCTTAGCGCCACCGACGCCGTCATTGCGTGCACCGCGATCCTCGAAAGCGCCTCGATCGAGGTCTTCGAGTTGGCGGCTTGGCAAGCCATGACGAGCACCGGCTCAACCAAGCGCGCGCGTACCGACCAGCAAATGGAGCAGTAGACGATGACCTTTACGCCCGGAAACCATTTGATCGAACCGTCGCGGGAAGATTTCGACAGCGAGCAGCACCTCGCTCACGCCAAGCAACAGGCCGTGAGTCGCGGCTATGAAGACTTCCTGATCGTCGACGTGGACTCGCACCACTACGAAACGGAGGCGTTTCAGGAGATCGCCGAATATATCGACGACCCGGTTCTGCGGCTCGAGGCCAAGTATCAGGGTATGGCGCGCGGCGGCGTCACCTCGATCGACGGTTCCTATCAGGAGATGACCGGCCGCGTGACGCGCTATCCCATGCGGCGGCGCGAAAAGACCCCGCCGACGATCCACCGCGACATCACGCTCATGCGGCGCTGGATGGACTCGATGGGAGTCGACATGGCCTGCATGTTTCCCACGCCGATGCTCAACATCGCGACCTGCCCTCGCGTGGATGTGGAGACAGCGCTGGCCCGCGCCTACAATCGCTGGCTCTGCGACAACGTCCTCTCCGAGGAGCCGCGTCTGACTTCCATGCTCTATCTGCCGTTCAACGATCCCGACGCCTGCCTCGCCATGGTCGAGGAATTCGGGGATCGTAAAGGTGTCATCGGCTTCATGGTCACCTCGACCCACTACAAGGCGAACAACGACAATGCCTACATGAAGACGTATGCGGCATTGCAGGAGCGCAATCTGCCGTTGGGCTTCCACGCCGCGTATACCTGGGGCGACCAGTCGACGCGGCTGATGAACCGATTCATCTCGGTCCATGCGCTTGGCTTCGTGTGGCACAACATGGTCCACATGACCAATTGGATCGTCAACGGCATGCCGGAGCGGTTTCCGAAACTGAAGACGGTGTGGATCGAGAGCGGTCTGGCCTGGGTTCCGTTCCTTATGCAGCGCCTCGATAACGAGTACATGATGCGCAGTTCCGATGCGCCGCTGTTGAAACGCAAGCCGTCCGACTACATGCGGGAAATGTTCTACACCTCACAGCCGATGGAGATGGTGGACAACCGGGAGGCGCTGGAGTTGACCTTCAAGATGATCAAGGCCGACAGCCAGTTGCTCTATTCGTCGGATTATCCGCACTGGGACATGGATTTGCCGAGCACGATCTACGATCTTCCTTTCCTTGACGAAAGTGCAAAGCGCGCAATCCTGGGCGGCAACTCCCAGTCCCTCTTCAAACTTGATCCGGTGTTCGCGCCTTGGAAGCTTGCGCACCGCGCGCAGTGCCAGGACGCGCCAGCGGCTTGACTTGGCTGACGCCAGGAGATTCAACTCCGGTTTAAAGTTGAACTTGGAGGTCGGGGAGCCCGTGTCGTCGAATATCGGAATGGGCAAGCGCCTTAGACTTGCTCACATGGCCTTCAGCCGTGGTTTGCGTCTTGAACTGGCTAAAGAGGACGTCAGCTTCGGCCAGTTCATTCACCTGGAGCGTCTGTGGGAAATGGACGGTCTGACGCAAAAGGATTTGTCGAGGCGCGTAGGTGTAGAAATGGCGTCCTCGACGACTATTCTTGCTGAACTGGAGACTCGCGGCCTCGTGCGGCGAGAGCGATCCCCGCAGGATCGACGCGCGATCAACGTGGTGCTCACCCCGGAAGGGGCAGCGCTGAAACCCCGCCTTCTTGAAGCCGCAGCCAGGGTCAACGCCCAAGCCCGCGCTAACTTGTCGCCTGAGCAGGTAACGCAGTTGATGGCTGTCTTGGACACGATCACCGCAGACCTGACTGCAATCTATCCAGGGGCCGGATACGGCGGCAAGCAACGCCTCCAGGTTTGAACTGTGGTTGGCGCCTTTTGTCCGGTGGGTCAGGCGTCGAAATAGCGTTTGTTCATCATGCAGTGGACGCCTTTGTCGCCATTGGCCACCTGCGTGATGCGCAGTTCGGCTGCTAGGTTCATGAGGGCATAGGCCTGGTAACGGTCCAGTCTGGTCTTTGAGACAAGCAGCACCAGCATGGAGCGAAGCGATATCGCGACGCAGTTGTCCAGATCGACGTCGAATGCCATCGTTATGAAATGTGTCGGCGTCTCCGCCATCGGCCATTCCAGAGCGAAGTCCCGACGCACGTTCAGGCGGAAGGTTCCAATAAGCCCTGTTTCGCAAGCCATGCCGATTTCGCCGTCGCTCTGCGCACCGTGCCCATCGCCTGCCGAAAACAGCGCCTCGTCGGCAAAAACAGGCAGATAAAGCGTGGAGCCTGCCCGCAGTTCAAGATTGTCGATGTTGCCGCCATTTTGACGTGGTGGCAACGACCCTACCGTCCCCCAGCCCGCCGGAGGCGCAACGCCCATGACTCCAAAGAACGGAGCGAAGGGAACCTCCTGGCCCCAAGGGAGCCGCCAGGCTTTCCTTTCCTCGTCCAACGTCAGGTGGATCAGCCGGCGCTCCTCGAAGTCGAGCGGCAAGGCGCCAACAAGCGGCTTGATGAGGTGGTAGCCCCAATCGACAAGAGGCTCGATGGCCTCGATGTCGATCTGGAGCACGTCTCCCCGTCTTGCGCCACGGACTGCGACTGGACCAGTCATGATATGCCCCGGCTCCATCCGGTTTGTCACGGATTCGTGGATGGCCCGTTGCGCGGCTGGAACGACCAGCGGCGGCTCCGGCAGGATTTCGGGGCCGCCCGACACGGCCGATATCGTCACGACATCACCGCTGTCGATCGTCAGGCATGGTTTAAGCTCGGCACTGAAGTAGCCCCAGTGAACAGTCCTGGGTTCTGCATCAAGACGATGTCGGCGCGGCGTTGACATTGGGGTTCTCCAGCGAGCTAAATACCAAAAAACTACACTAGATAGCATAATGTAAAACATATATTCAGCTTGTAATGCGGAATGGTCTGGATTGCCGGAGAGCGCCAGCTGGTCCAGGCGCGGATAAAGGGAGAACCACGATGGCGGGCGGCGATCAGGATTATCCGGACGTCAAATTGTTGATCGGCAATGAATGGATCGATGCCGTTGCCAGCAAGACCTATGTCGTGGTGAATCCCGCCACGGAAAAAGAACTCGGCCATGCGGCGATGGCATCGGAGGCCGACCTCGAAGCGGCCGTGGCCAGCGCTGTCTCTGGCTTTGAACATTGGAGGGATGTGTCGCCTTATGACCGTTCGGCGATCATGCGGCGCGCCGCAAACCTTCTACGCGAGCGCGCCACGGGCATCGCCCGTCTGTTGACCCTGGAGCAGGGCAAGCCAGTGGGTGAAGCGATGGCCGAGATAGGAGTTGCCGCCGACACGATCGACTGGTTCGCGGAAGAAGGACGCCGGGCTTACGGCCGTGTCGTGCCCTCACGGGCTGTCGGCACCCAGCAACTGGTCTTGAAGGAGCCGATCGGTCCGGTCGCGGCCTTCACACCGTGGAATTTTCCGCTCAACCAGGCAGCCAGAAAAATCGCCGCGGCGTTGGCAGCCGGATGTTCGGTCGTCGCCAAGCCGGCGGAAGAAACGCCGGCATGTGTCGCCGAGCTGGCCAAGGCTTTTTGCGACGCCGGACTGCCAGCGGGCGTTCTAAACTTGGTTTTTGGCGTCCCATCGGAGATTTCGAGCTACCTGATCTCGCATCCCGCCATCCGCAAGATTTCGTTCACCGGATCGACTGCGGTTGGCAAGAAGCTCTCGGCACTAGCCGGCGAACACATGAAAAGGTCGACCATGGAACTTGGCGGGCACGCGCCTGTGCTCGTCTTCGCTGATGCAGACGTCGCGACTGCGGCGGCGGCCATGGCCCAGGCCAAGTTCCGTAATGCGGGCCAGATCTGCATATCGCCGACGCGCTTCGTGGTGCATCGCAGCATAAGTGAACAATTCGCCGATCTTTTCGCTGAGGCTGCCAGGACGATGCGCTTAGGCGACGGGTTGGTGCCCGGCACCGAGATGGGACCGCTGGCGAGCGAGCGACGGCTTCAGGCGGTCGGGGCTCTTGTCAGCGATGCCGTCGAACAGGGCGCCGTTCTGCGCGCTGGCGGCCGAAGGCACGGCAATATCGGATACTTTTATGAGCCGACGGTTCTCAGCGACGTGCCGACAACGGCCAAGGCGATGAACGAGGAACCGTTCGGCCCCGTCGCGCTGATAAGATCTTTCGATTCCGTGGATGAGGCCATCGCTGAAGCCAACAGGTTGTCCTACGGTCTCGCGGCCTTTGCCTACACCCAGTCCAACAACATAGTGCTCGATCTTAGCAACCGGATTCAAGCCGGCATGGTTAGCATCAATGGCAACCTTTTGGCACTGCCGGAACTACCCTTTGGCGGAGTGAAAGATTCCGGCTATGGCTCGGAAGGCGGGAGCGAGGCGATGGAAGCCTATATGAACACCAAACTGGTCAAGGTCAGCCGTCTCTAGACTTGAACCGTGGTTTCCACGACCGCGGTGTCGCGGGTCGGGGGTGCTGTGAAGGCAACGCAGTCCTCCGCCCTCCAGGATGCCGTAACTGTCTGTCCATTTTTGTAGGGTTCGGTCGTGCCGGTCTTCACGGCAAGCAATTGGCCGCCTTCCAGTCGGATGCTCACCTTGACGTGGTCTCCGAAAAAGACCGTCTTGTCGACCGTGCCGGCGAGTATGTTCCCAACTCCCCGGTCGATGCATCCTGCCGATACGTCTATCTTCTCCGGACGCACCGAAACATAGGCGTCCTTTCCGGCCCCGTTGTCGCCTGCGCGAGCGTCCAGCGTACCGCCGCCTGGCATGGCCACCGTGGCTTGTCCACCACCGCGACCGACTATTGTTCCCCTGAGCAGGTTGCTGTCGCCAATAAACGTCGCAACGAATGCATTGCATGGCCGATCATAAAGCGTCTGCGGATCGGCGATCTGTTCAATGACTCCTTTTCTGAAGATGGCGACCCTGTCGGACATCGTCAGCGCTTCGCCCTGATCGTGCGTGACATAGACAAACGTAACACCCACGCGCGCATGGATGCTCTTGATCTCGATCTGCATCTCCTCCCGCAACTGTCTGTCGAGAGCACCTAGGGGCTCGTCCATCAAGACGATTTTCGGCTCGTAAACCAGGGCGCGCGCCAAGGCGACACGTTGCTGCTGGCCGCCGGACAGTTGCGCCGGCTTGCGTGCTGAAATCTCGGGCAAGCGAACCATGTCGAGCGCGGCTTTGACACGCCGGTCGAGATCCTTTGGGCCGTGGCCCCGGACCTGAAGGGGAAAAGCGATGTTTTCCGCTACCGACATGTGGGGGAAAAGCGCATAGTTCTGGAAGACCACGCCTATATCGCGCTTGTGCGCGGGTAGCGCGGAGTATGGCTGTCCCTCGACGAAGATTTCTCCGGTCGTCGGCATCTCGAAACCCGCCAGCATCATCAAGGCGGTCGTCTTGCCAGAGCCCGACGGTCCGAGCAGCGTCAAGAACTCCCCGCGCTCGATGCTGAGATTGAGGTCCCGGATGACGAGCGTCTGGTTGTCATAGGATTTCGAGATATTTCTGAACTCAACGCTGGGCTTCATGTCGTTTGCAATCCTGAGCCTTAGCGGCGGGAATCGGCTGCCTTGGCGACGGGCGCGAGCCTGTCTCGCCGGCGAAGCAATTCGAGGAAAATCATCATCGCCACAGCCACGATGAACATCATGGCTGCGGCGGCGGCGGTCGCCAGATCAAAAAGGTCCGTCGACCGCATATACATCTGCACGGGCAGGGTGCGTTGGTCTGGTCCCGCCAGGAAAAGCGCGACAACCACATCATCGAGTGAGATGGCGAAAGCGAACACGGCCCCGGAGACCACGCCTGGCATAATAAGAGGCAGAGTGACCTTGCGGAATGCCAGCAGAGGGTCAGCGCCGAGACTGGCCGCCGCGCGAAGCAAATTCCCGTCGAAACGCGCCAGAACCGCCGACACCGTAACCACGACGATCGGTGCCGCCATGGCGGTATGAGCAAGAATAAGGGCGCTATACGTGTAGTCCATGCCAATCTCGGCGAAACTGAAATACATGCTGATGGCGCCGATCACGCTCGGCACGATCATCGGCGTCATGATGACGACCATGATGATGCTGTGGCCGCGAAATCGGCCACGCCAGAGCCCGAAGGCTGCGCAGACGCCCAATATCGTCGCTAAAACGGTCGCCGATGTGGCGACCACCACGCTGTTCAGGAGGGCAAGCCGCCATTCGCTGGAAGCGACCAGGTTGCTGTACCAGCGCAGGCTGAACCTCTCGATCGGATAGTGCAGAAGGGCCACATCGTTGAACGACATGGGTATGAAGGCGAGAATCGGCCCAAGCAGGTAGATGCAGAACATCACGCCGAAAATGCCAAGCGCTGCGCGGTTGGCCAGCGATAATGCAGAGGTCATGGCGCGCTGGGTCATCGTGTACCCAAGCTCAGAGATGCCGATTTGGTCAACGTCACAAACAGCCAGTAGACCAGGTAGACTGACACCAGGAGAATAACCGACAGGGCGGCGGCCAGGCCCCAGTTGAGGGTCTTGTTGACGTAGTGCGCGATCAACGACGGCAAGCCCTGCTCCTGGGCGCCCCCAAGAATAGCCGGCACGACGAAGACGCCCAAGCATTGGATGAAGACGAGCAGCGAACCGGCCGCCAGTCCGGGCGCGATCTGCGGCAGATAGACACGCCGAAAGGCCGTAAATGGCGGTGCACCAAGAGAAGCCGCCGCGCGCATATGCGACAGCGGTACGGTCTTCATGACGCTGTAGAGCGGAAGGATCATATACGGTACGAAAATATGCAGGAGCGCGATGTTAACCGCGGTCCGGTTGTAAAGAAGGTCCAATGGGCCGTCGACGAGGCCGGAAGAAAGAAGACCATAATTGATGACGCCCTCGCGTCCGAGCAGAATCCCCCAGGCCAGTATCCGAACCATGGTCGCCGTGAGGAAGGGCAACAGCACGACGAACATCATGATCCCCGCTACACGCTCTGTCGCCGACGCCATGAGATAAGCAAATGGAAAGCCGAAAACTATGGCCAGCAAGGTGACGGTAAAGGCGATGACGAACGTGGTCCGGATGCTCGGCAGGAAAGAGCTTTGCGACGGGGGCACGCGCGCGATGGACCCATCGAAGTCGCGTTTCAGATCGACGGCGGTCAGCAGATAAAAATCGGTTATCGGCCCGGCCGCTTGCCGAATGTTGGCCCATGTCGCGGGCTCCGCCCATTTGGCGGAGAGGGAAATCAAAATCGACTTCGGATCGGCTTCCGGCCGATCGAGGGCCTGAAGCTTTGTCCGGGTCGTCATCAACAGAGCGCGCATGCCCGGCAGGGAATAGTTGAGCCGACCGGCCGCCGGCGCCAGGTTTGCCGGGGTCGATGCGGCGCGCAGGTCTCCGACCATTGCGCCATACGCCGCATCGGGAAGGGGCGTACCCCATCGCCACTCAGCAAGCGCCTGGGCTGTCTGTGGAAGCGCTGAAGCCACGTCGCGATCATCGACGCTTCGGCTCAAGAGTTTGACGACAGGACCAATGAAGACGACCAGCAGGAACAGCAGGATCGGAACAACCAGCATGAGCGCGCGGAACTTCGCCGCACGCTCCGAGCGAGCCTGATCACGCGCTATGTTCGGCAAGTGATTTCCCGCTGTTGCCAATGCCTCATCCCGCGCTGACCCATGCGTCGAAACGTTGCGACAGAGCGTCGTAATTGTCCACCCAGAACTGTGGATCAAGCTTCAGCGACTCCTTCAGATTGTTCGGGTTCGACGTGAGGAACGGCTTTAGGTCCGACTGAACGAAGTCCATTGCCTTCCTGTTCGGCGTCGAAATCGCCAGCCCGTTCGTCACGGCAGCCTGTACCTCGGGCTTCGCGGCGTAATTGAGGAAGGCGTAGGCGTTGTCTACGTTCTTGCTGCCCTCGACAAGCGCCCAATAGTTGACATGGGTGATCGTGTTGCTGCGGACCAGGCCAAAATTGGTCCCTTGCGTCTTGTTGAAAAACCGGATGCCGTTGTCGTACGTCACCGACATTACGATCTCGCCTGCGGCCAGCATCTGGCGGGACTGGCCGGGGTTTTGCCACCAGACAATGTTGGGCTTGAGTTCATCAAGCTTCTTGAACGCCCTGTCGACGCCTTCGGGGGTGGCGAGCACTGCATAAACCTGGTCACGTTCGACACCGTCCGCCATCAACGCCAGTTCCAGCGTCGCCATCGGCGTCTTGTTCATTCCACGCCGTCCGGGCCATTTTTTCACATCCCACAAATCGGCCCAGGAGGTTGGTTCGTCGCCGATCCGCGCCTTGTCGTAGGCAAGCACCGTACCGTAGAAAACGAAGGGCACGGCGCATTCCAACTTGTCGTCCATCAGATCGAAGTCTTCGAGGCCGGCAATCTTCGACTTGTCGATCTTGGCAAAATAGCCTTCATCGCAACCTTGTATGGCCTCGGCGTCTTCGACCGTCACGAGGTCCCACACGCCGCTGTCGCTTTCGATCTTGGCTCGAACCGCGCCGATGCCCCAGTCCCGGTTGTCGGCCTTCACATCGATCTTGGTTACCTCGCGGAAAGGCTCGATGGCTGCGGTCTTCAGCACCTCGCCCAGAGGACTTGTGAACAACGCAAGCGAAAGGCCATCGCTGCGGGCTGGCGAGGATAGAATGAGAATCGTAGATGCGGCTAGGTACAGACCTATCAACGCCTTGTTCGTCGTCAGTTTCATGGTGATACCCCTCTGATGGTTGATGAGCCGAGTCGATATTTGTTCCGCTTGAGGCTCGTTCCGGCTCCCGTCGATACATGTTATAGGAATTAACATATCAACTGTATATAATTGCCACCTCTCTTCGGATGTCAAGGACGGACACGCGTTCCGTGTAAGGACGCCGGCGCCCGCTCCGTGCGAGATGCTGGCATGGTGCTCCGATTCATCGGGAATAGACTAGGCGCCCGCCGAAGTATGTCTTCGACACTCGTGTGTCAGCAATATCCTGAGGACGCACCTCAAGCAGATTGCGATCCAGAAAGGCGAAATCGGCGGATTTGCCGCACGCGATGGAACCGGTCCGATCGCCGATGCCCATGTACGCTGCGACGTTGCAAGTGCAAAGGCGCAACGCCTGTTGCAACGTCAATGCCTGGTCTGGCCTGAAGACGCCGGACACGCAGCGACTGGGGTCTTCGCGGGTCACCAGGGCAGCGAGTCCGGGCCATGGATTTGGCGACGAAACAATCGGCCAATCCGTTCCTAAGACCGCAGTCGCGCCGGAGCGTAATATGTCTCCGATCGGCCACGCGCGGTCCGCACGCTCGTTGCCGAGCGCGACCGCGTTGGCTTGCAGGATCGCATTGGGAAACCACAGTGGAGGGCAGAGGTCCGCCGCCACATCGAGTTCTCGCAAGCGTGGGATGTCGGCATCCGATATATAACTGAGATGCGCGATCGAATGCTGCGGGCCGCCTCCCCCGTTTTGATGGCGGACGGATGCGATTGCATCCAGCGTTTCCCGGATGGCCCTGTCTCCAACAGCATGGACCTTGACATGGATCCCATTGGCATCGAGGGGTTGGATCAACCTGCTCAATGCTTCGGCGGAGTGGAATGGAGCAGGTTCAGCCCCGACACCCTCGCGCAGCGCATATGGCGAAAGGAATGACGCCGTACGCGCGCCCGGCACGCCGTCCATGAAAAACTTGACGAAGTCGACGACCACATGATGGGAGCGGTAGGTGTTGCGCCGGGCGATCGTTTCGGCGCCGATCCCTTCCCTTTCAGGCGTCAGGATCGTATCCGTAGCAATGCATGTCGCGACCCAGGCGGAGAGACTGCCCTCTCGATCCAGATCGCTGAAAAGCTTCATCGTCATCTCTGTCGTCGCAGCCTGGACAAAGCCAGTGACGCCGAAACTGTTGTACGTCGAAACGGCGTGGAGAGCGCTCCTGCGCCGCACGGCATCTTCATCCAATGGGATGGCGCGATCGATAAGGCCGCACGCATCCTCGAAGAGCAGCCCGGACAAGCTGCCATCGGCGCGACGGTCGACCAATCCGCCCTTGACGTCGGCCGCTGAGACGTCAGCAATCCGCAGAGCCGCGGAGTTGGCGAACATGGCATGGTGGCTGCTGTCACGCAGCACCATCGGACGATCGGCTGTGACCTGATCAAGCGCGGCCAGCGCCCCAGGCAGACGCATCTGGTCAATCAGCCGTATCGACCACCCTGCCCCTTTCAGCCAGCCTTTACCGGCCAGCCGGGTCAGAGCATCGCCCACGGAGCGGATGACGTCGTCGAGACCATCGGTTCCCGAAAGTCTCACCTCATACAGATCGGCCCGGGCCGCCTCGACCGCGTGGCAGTGTGAATCCAGCAGCCCTGGCATAACGAAGGCGCCAAGGCCGTCGACGACCTCGGTCTCACGGCCGATATGCGTATCCACCGCTTCGGATGCGCCCACGGCGATGAAGCGCCCGTTCTGCACGGCAAGCGCAGACGCCCAGGGCAGGGCGTCATCCATCGTGCATATCCTGGAATTGCGCAGGATGAAGTCAGCCTTTTTCTTGCCCGGGTTCATTTGCGTCCTTTATTGCAGCCGTCAAGCGAACAGGTGTGACCGCCTACTTTGAACGGGCGGCAGTAACGTAAATTTCGACCGCGTATTCGGGTGTAACAAGACGGGATTCGCCTGTCGCACGCGCCGGCGCGCGACCTTGCGGAATCCACTCCATCCAAACCGAGTTCATCTCGTCAAATGTGCTGATGTCAGCCAGCCATATTACCGCTTGCAGGATACGCGACCGGTCCGAGTTAGACTGCCCCAGCAGATCGTCGATCCGCGCCAGTATCTGCCGTGTCTGCTCGGCGACAGTGGTACCTGGAGTTCCAACCTGGCCGGAGATAAAGATGAAATCGCCGAATATGACGGCGGCACTCGAGCGTTGGCCGGGCTCGATACGCTCAATGTCCATGCGTCCAGTCTCCTACGAAAATCCAAAGGCGAAAAGTCTGGTCTCGCCGGACTTTTGGGCGACGCGCCTCCGCTACGGACCGTAACATCGATCGGCATGAGTCAATTGACAACATGATTAATCTATATAGACAGCTGCTATATGTATGTAAATTGTCCCGTTGGGAATGCTTTTTGGGCCAATCCTTTGGCGCGGATTGCGAACGGCTCCGGTCGCTAGACCGGATCGGGTAAGAAAGGCGACCTCATGAGCAGCGCGCGCAACAAAAATTATCTTCGCGAGATGAACGCCAAGAAGGTTTACCACCCGATGGCGCACCCGAACGACCTTGAGGAGCACCCGCCGCGCATCATCTCTCGGGGTGAAGGCGTTCATCTGTTCGACGATGATGGACGCAGGGTGATCGACGCATGCGCTGGACTGTGGAATGTGAACCTCGGCTACTCAAACCAGCCAGTCAAAGACGCCATAGCCCAGCAGCTCGCCGATCTGCCGTACAGCTCCGCGTTCAAGGGGACGACCAACGAGAAACTGATCGAGTTGAGCGACGTCTTGGTGGATATGCTCGATCAGGAGGACATGCGGCGCGTCTTCTTCACGTCTGGAGGGTCCGATTCGGTCGAAACCGCGCTGCGCCTAGCGCGACAGTATTGGAAACTGTCCGGCCATGTCGATCGCACGAAGTTCCTGTCGCTCAAGCGCGGCTATCATGGCACACATTTCGGCGGAGCGTCGGTGAATGGAAACAACGTGTTCCGGCGGGTCTACGAGCCGCTCTTGCCCGGATGCTTTCACATGCCGGTGCCGTTCGACTACCGGAACATGTTCAATGAGAGCGATCCATCCAGGCTGACCGACCTTTGCCTGGCGGCCATCGAGGACGAGATCGCTTTCCAGGGCGCCGACACGATCGCCGCGTTCATCGCAGAGCCCGTACTCGGCGCTGGCGGCGTCATTGTTCCTCCAGAGACCTATTGGCCGAAATTACGCGCGCTGCTCGATCGGCATGAAATCTTGTTGATTGCTGATGAGGTTATCACAGGCTTCGGCCGCGCGGGAGCATGGTTCGGCGCGCGGGGCTGGGGCGTCAAGCCGGACATGATGTGCCTCGCCAAGGCCATCACATCAGGCTACTTCCCGATGGGCGCGGTCGCCGTCAACGAGCGAATCGAGACCGCGTTCAAGGCCAACAAGGATGCGATGGGCGTCATCTCTCATGGCTATACTTACTCCGGACACCCCGTGGGTTGCGCAGCCGCGCTTGCATGCCTGGCCGAAACCGTTCGCCTCGACCTGCCGGCGAATGCCGCCAGAGAGGGTGACTATCTGCTGTCGCGCTTCCGGTCCATGATGGACACGCATGAAGCGATCGGCAATGTGCGCGGCAGGGGGTTGATGATGGCGATGGAGTTCGTCGCCGACCGCAAGACGAAACAGCCGGCCGGCAAAACCTTCATGGGTGCGGTGGGTGACGCCATGTTTGACGCCGGGATGCTGGTCCGCATCGTCGGTCACAACATTCTCCTGTCGCCTCCGCTGGTGTTGACGCGGAAGGACAGCGACGAAATCGCGGCCGCCATGGAAGCAGGTCTGGCGAAGGTCTCCCGCGGTCCGGCGACCTAAACCTGGTCGCCATCACGCACAGAGAGCCGGAATTAGGGAAGCAGCCCTCCCGACGATATCGGGAGCCTGCTATCAGCCGATATAAGACTGGAACAACTCTCGCTCGTCGGCGAACGCGACTGTGGGGCCGTGCTTCACGATGGTTCCACCACGAATGATATAGATATAGCTCGCCACGCTAAGGGCGAGATGCACGTTCTGCTCAACGAGCAGGATCGATTTTCCCGTCTCGTTGAGCCGCTTGATCGTGCGTCCAAGTTCACTCACGATCATCGGCGCGAGCCCCATCGACGGCTCGTCGAGCATCAGCAGCTTCGGCTCCGAAGCCAGGGCGCGGGCAATCGCCACCATCTGTTGCTGTCCACCCGACAGAGCGCCCGCCCTCCGGTGCAGATGGGAACGCAATTCGGGAAAATACTCCAGCACGGATTCGATGCGCTGCCCAATCTCGGAACGTCGGCAGCGTTGCATCGCGCCGAGATCGAGATGCTCCAACACCGACATCTCGCTGAAGAGTTCGCGCCACTGCGGAACCAGGGCCACGCCATGACCGAACACGCGATGCGCCGGCTTGGACTGTATCGGCACGCCTGCGAAACGTACGGTTCCCTTGCGGGCGGATATCAGCCCCATGATGGCGCTGAGAGTCGTGGTCTTTCCCGCGCCGTTGCCGCCAAGAAGCGCGACGATCTCGCCTTTCGGCACTTGCATGGAAACGCCCTTGAGCACCAGTTGCGGGCCATATCCCGCCTCCAGACCGGAAACCTCAAGCATCCAGGCGTTCTCCCAGATAGGCCTTTTGAACGGCTGCATCCTGACCGATCTCGGCGCCCGTGCCCTCCGCGATCACGCGTCCCCGGTCGAGCACCGTGATCCTGCTGCACAATTTAACGACAAGCGGGATCACATGCTCGACCAGCAGGATCGAAACCTTCCAATCGGATGAGAGCCTGCCGATCAGATCGTCAAGTCGTTCGATCTGTGCTGGAGAAAGCCCGGCCGTGGGCTCGTCGAGCATCAGAAGTTTCGGCCTGGCGACGAGCGCCCGGCCGATCTCGACATAGCGCTGATGGGCGATGGTCAGCGTGTCGACGACACGATGCTTCAGGTCCCGCATGCCGAGATAATCCAGCACCTCGTCGATAATGGCATCGGCGTCAGCATCCGGCGTCGCATAGGAGCCGACGATCAGACGGGTCAGCGGATTTCCCGCCCTCGTGTGGAGGCCGAAAAGCAGATTTTCATAGACGGTGAAGCTTTGCACGAGCTGCACGGTCTGGAATGTGCGGCGTATGCCAAGGGCGGCACGTTGCGGCGCGGATTTCGAGGTGATTTCAAGTCCGTCGAGATGGACGCTTCCAGCACTCGCCGGAGCCAAACCGGAGATTGCGTTGAACAGAGTGGTCTTTCCGGCGCCGTTCGGGCCGATGAGCCCACGGATCTCCCCTGAGGCGATGGTCAGGCTAACGCCATTCACGGCGGTGAGGCCGCCAAACCGGACCATTAGCCCCTCTAGCTTAAGAATCTGGGTCATGTGCGCTCCGAGCCTTCTGCGCGTTCTTTCCGCACGACCCACTTGCCGCGGACGCGACTGGAGTATTCCTCACGAGGAAGTATCCCTTTGTCGATCAACAGCCCTGCCAATCCCTTCGGCACGAAAATCACGAACACGATCAGCAGCAATCCGAAGCCGATTTCCTGGAAAGCCTGCGCGTTGCGCAGCAATTCCGGCAGCCACGTCAGGATGGTCGCGCCGATGAAGGGGCCGATGAGGCTGGAGGCGCCGCCCACGATGACCATGCAGAACTGCATGATGGTCTGGTAGAGATTGAAGTTGTCCGGGTTGATATAGTGCTGCGTCAGCGAGAAAAGCGAACCTCCGACGCCCGCATAGAACGCGCTGATTGCAAAGGCCAACACCTTCGTTCGCGCGACATTGATGCCGCTGCTTTGTGCGGCGATCTCGCTATCCCGGATAGCCACGAACGCCCGGCCGAGACGCGAGCGTATGATGAACTGGGCCAGGGCCGTCATCACGGCACAAACCGCCAGGATGATATAGAAGGTTTGAAAGTCGTCGCTCAACTCGACACCGAAGAAAACGGGCGATGCGACGCTGATGCCATCGGTGCCGCTGGTGACCGGCTTCCAGTTCCTGAGTATCCATTGGACAATCTCGGAGAAGCCCATGGTGACCATGGCAAGATAGAGGCCGCTTACGCGGATCGCCGGAATGCCGATGCTGCAGCCGACAAGCGCTGCGGCGAGGCCCGCCGCCGGCATGGCAACCAGATAGGACACGCCAAACTTGTTCATGAGAAGCGCCGATACATAGGCTCCGATCGCCATGAACGCGCCATGTGCGAAGGCAAACATTCCAGCGAAGCCCAGGATCAGGTTCAAGCCCTGGGCGACAACCACGTAAACGAGCATCAGATTGATAAGATACTGCGCGTACGCGTCGGTGGTGAAAGAAAGCCCAAACAAGAGGACGAAGAAAAGGGGAAGAATGTTACTTCTGACTGCCGCAAGCACTGGTCAAACCCTCACGGCGCTGCGCGAGCCAAACAGGCCTTGCGGCCGGAACAGCAGGACGACTATGATGATTATGGGTGCGAAGATGTCCATCATCGAGGTCGCCAGATAGCGGCCGAAGAAGATCTCGACGATGCCCATGACCAGTCCGCCGACGAACACGCCACCTACGCTTCCGAACCCGCCGAGACATGCGGCGGCGAAGCCCTTCAGCAACATGCGCGTGCCCATGTCGGGGTAGAGAAAGATCAAGGGCGCAGCCAGTATGCCGGCGACGCCGCCGCATATCGCCGCGAGGCCCCACGTGGCCGAATAAATGTGTCCCGTATTGATGCCGACCAGCATCGCGCCGGCGGTGTTCTGGGATGTGGCGCGCATCTTCTTTCCCAACGACGTCTTGGAGAAGAACAGCGAGATGGCAATCGTCAACACGAATGCGACGACGATGATCAACAGGCGCTGCGTTGACAAGACGAGACCGCCAACGGAAATCGTCTCGGTGGAAAATGCCGCCGGCAATTTCCTCACGCTGTCACCCCACGGGATACGCGCCAGGCCCTTGATCGCGATCATGAGACCGACTGTCGAGAGCACGATCGCAACCTCTGTCGAGGCCCGCCCCAGCGAGCGGTTCATGGCGATTGGACGGATCGCGAGAAATTCGACGACGACGCCGAGCGCGAACGCGAAGACGATTGCGACAAGCATCGACAGCGCGTAGGAGAGCCCGAAAAGTATATTGGCGGTGTAGGCGGCGAATGCGCTCGCCATGAACAACTCGCCATGGGCGAAGTTTGGAATTCCCTGGGCGTTGTAAACCAGGACAAGTCCAAGTCCGACCAAACCATATAGGCAGCCGTTCGACACACCCACCGACAGCAGCGTCGCGATTTCCATCTATTCTTCGTCCAATTTGGGAGGCGTGGCGATTCGAAGCGTGCCCGCCGGATAGTCGACGACGACCCGGCAGGGACGACAACCAGCAGAATTACTTCCAGCTGTCGCCCAGCGCGGTGATATTGCCGTCACGCATTCCCCAGATCGAACCGGTCTTGCACCCTTCGTGGTCGTCCGCAGCGAAGGTGACCGAGCAAGCCATAGGCCCGCCGTCCATGTCCTTGATTTCGGACAGTGCCTGAACCATCTTCTCGCGCGACAGATCCGGGCCGGCGCGCTTTAGCGCCTCGACGACGGCAAGGGCACCGGACGTTCCGTAGAACGCGGCAGCCTGAACCTTGTCGTCGGGATAGTACTTCTTGAGCATATCCACCCACCGCGCCATCGGAGCCTCTGTCAGCGTCGACTTATAGAAAGAGACGACATTCATGTTGGCCATCGGCTTCGGATCGCCGATCCGTTCGAGCAGATCCTGCAGATCGACCAACGTGGAACCGAATACCGGAACATCTAGGCCGAGCTTTGCAGCATCCTTGAGGAACACCGCAGACGCCTCCGGACGAGCCACCAGCACGACCGCATCGGGATTGAGCGACTTGACCTTCAGAACCTGTGCCGTCGCGTCGGTCGCCTCAACCTCGAGAGGTTCCAGGCCGAGATATTCGAGATTGTTCGCCTTGATGCTTTCCTCGAGCTTCGGGTAGCGGACATTAGCTACCGCGTCCGTATTGCCGACGACGACGACCTTCTTCAACTGCGGGGACGTCGCGATGAAGTTTGCGATGATCTCGCCGTCGTAGCTGCCGGGCAGGAATGCCCGGTAGATGTAGCCATTCGGCTGTGCAACGATCTCGTCTGCGGTCGCCACGAGAACCATCATCGGAACCTTTTCCTTCAGCACCAAGTCACGCACCGGCAGGATGGCGCCAGAACAGCTGCCGCCATGCAGCATGAATACCTCGTCGCGACTTATCAGCTTCTTTGCCGCGGCAAGTGCCAAGGGCGCCTGGCACTGCGAATCCTCGATAACCAGTTCGATCTTTCGGCCATTGATGCCGCCATTGGCGTTGATGTCGTCATAGACCATCTTGGCGCCATTAATCGTCGGCCATCCCCACAGCGCCGCCGGCCCCGTCAAGGAGCCGATCATGCCAATTTTGATTGTGGTGTCCGTCAGACCAGCCTCTTCAGCCAGGGCGATGTCCGACGTGGCGATGAAGGCGGCAACTGCCGCGGCTGCGGTTAGTTTCAGGCTGGATTTCATCATAGTTCCCCTTGATGATTTGCATGCGTTGATGTTTGGCCAGATTTTTTCCGGCTCTCTATGGTTGCCGCGCCACTCAAGGCTAGACAAACGCCCCCCTGCTGTGCGACGGCGCCGGGAAAGACGACCCGGATAATATGTACATAATGTAATTACATGATTTACCTAACGCCGAAGGCTGTCAAGCAGCTATCGGCAAGATGCCGCATATCGGCATCCGAACCTTCGCAGCGCAACACGCTGCCAAGTTACTGCGACCGGGCCGTTTCGCGCGGAGCATTATAACCCAGCATAGCTTCGGGATCGTCGCGCTTGTCCAGCGCGCGGTAGCGGCTTCCGAAGAAAACCAGCGGACGGGCATGCGGACGTCGGCGCATGAACGAAACAACCCGCCCCACCATGATGATGTGATCGCCGCCATCGTAATTGGCGTACGAGGTGCATTCCATGGACACAAGGGCGCCGGGGAGCAACGGAAGACCCTCGACCGGACCATGCTCCGGGATGACATCGGACCATTTGTCGGTCAGCGGGCGAGCAAACCGCGTGGATAGTTCGTCTTGATCCTCAGCCAGGATGTTGACTGCAAAGCTTCGGGCTTGCTGCCAAGCGGGAAAAGCCTTGGCGTTGCGAGCCATGCTGAACAGAACCAGCGGAGGATCGAGCGACACCGAATTGAAAGAGCTCGCAGTGGTTCCGAGTTTCTCGCCCTCTGGCGTTACCGTGGTGATGACCGTCACGCCCGTGGTGAAGGTACCAAGAGCATCCCGGAAGGCCCTGCTGTCGAAGGTCGCCTTGGGCGCTGTGTCTATAGTCGAATTCATGGTAGCCGCCTCCGCTGACAATCCACGCGACGCAGCGCAGATGTATTCATTAAATAGCTACATTATGTAGGTGTCAAGACCTAACCGCCTGATTGTGTTGGCCGCCAACTGGGCGCGAGCGGATCGCCACCATGAGACTGGTCACCGCGACGATCGCTTACGCCGGCCAAACGCCCTGCTGGCAGGAGCACCCAAATCGAAAGCACAACACGCTCCGTTGGTATCAGGGTTCGTCCAGCAATCTTAAGGCTGCCGCAGCCTTCACGAATTCGGCTTGACATGTCGCCAATCGCCGAGGAACATACATTATGTACACAAATTTTGGGCGTAGTGCGAAGCGCCTAGTCTGATGTCCGGATGGACGAAAGGTTTCCTTCCATGATGAAAGACACGGCCTCTTTCCCGGTTCTCGACGGGTTCGATCCGTTTGGGCAGGAATTCTTGAGCGATCCGGCCCCGACCATAAAGCGCGCGCATGAGATCGCTCCGGTGTTCTACTATGCCCCGCTGCGCATGTGGGTCGTCACCAAATATGACGACATTTGTCGCGCGGCGCGTGACGCAGAGACCTTTTCGTCCGATGCCACCGGCTTCGTTCCGCCTCCGGAAGACATCAAGCCAAAAATTCCCGATACTTTTTTGTCGGATCACTTCATTTCGCAGGATCCGCCGGAGCACACGCGCAATCGCGTGGCAATCGCTCGTCAGTTCCTGCCGCGCGAGTTGCAGAAGCAGGAAGAGAACATCCGCCGCATTGCCAACACCCTGATCGATGCTTTCATCGACAAGGGTAAATGCGACCTGATGCAGGAATTCTGCTATCCCCTGTCGCTCAACGTGATCATCGGCCTGATTGGCATGCCACCCGAGCGCGCTGACGACTATCGGCTTTGGACGGAGGACCTGTTCTCCGTGCTGACGCCAAAGACCAAGGACGCCGTCAGCAAGCCCATGAGCGAAGAGGAGCGGCGGGAACGCTGGTCGCGGCTTGGCGAAGGGCAGGAATTCTTTGAGAACTTCGTGACGGAGCGCGCGCGGTGTCCCGTCGGCGATCTCACCAGCATCATGCTTCAGGCAAAGGACCAGGCCGGCGATCTCGCCATGACGCAGCATGGCGTTGCCCGCAAACTTCACGAACTTGTCGCCGCCGGCAATGACACAACCGCCAATTTGATGGCGCACATGCTGGTCTATATGGGCGAAAATCCCGACCAGGACGCGCAGATCCGCGCCGACCAGTCGCTGCTGCCGCGCGCGATAGAGGAGACGCTGCGGCGCCGCGGCACCTCGCCCGGCCTGTTTCGCGTCACCACCAAGGATGTCGAACTCGGCGGCGTGATGATCCCGCAGGGTTCCCTGATATGGCTCTTGTTCATCGGCGGCGGTCTGGATGAAAGCCATTTTCCGGACGCGCAGAAGTGGGACGTCCATCGCGCCAACAGCGATAAGCATCTGGCCTTCGGCCATGGACGGCATTCATGCCTGGGCAATCCCCTCGCCCGGCTCGAAGCCAAGGTTGCCTTCGAGGAACTGCTTCGGAGGATGCCGGACATCCACGCCGTCCCAAACCAGAAGCTGGACTATTTGCCGACGCTGACCGTCACCACGATTAACAATTTGCAAGCGGAATGGACGCCACCGGCGAAAGCGTAAGGCGGATCAGGATCAACCAGATGGATTCGATCCAATCGCCCGAACCATCCGTCAGCGTCACCCGCGACATGCATGCGACTTCCGGGATCACAGCCATGCGCGATGCCAACGAGCGACTCCTTTCAATCGTACGGTCTCGTTTCGAGACCCCTAACATCGTCGTACTCGAGTTGAGTGGCGACGGTGGCGAAGCTTTGCCTGCCTGGACCCCAGGGGCGCATATCGATCTTGTTCTGCCGTCAGGAAAGTCCAGGCAGTATTCCCTTTGCGGCAATCCGTCCGATAGGTCCCGCTACTGCATCGCAGTGCTGCGCGAAACCATGGGACGCGGCGGCTCGTTGGAAATTCACGAAATCGCCCGCAAAGATATGGTTTTGACCGTCCGCGGTCCACGCAACCATTTCGAGCTGGTCGAGGCAAAGGCCTATCTTTTCATCGCTGGCGGGATCGGGATCACACCCATGCTGCCGATGATCCGGGCCGCGGAAGCTGCGGGAGCGCCCTGGCGTTTGGTCTATGGTGGGCGTTCCAAGGCGACGATGGGTTTCTTCAACGAGATATTAGAGAGGCAGGGCGGCGCGGTGACTCTGCTGCCTGAAGACGAAGCCGGCAGGCCCGATCTCGATGCCCTGCTTGCCACTGTGGGCTCCGGAGAAGTGGTCTATGGATGTGGACCGGGCGGAATGCTGACTGCGCTGGAAGAGGCCTCGGTGCGGCGCGGACTTTCCAATGTCTTGCATATCGAGCGCTTCGGGGCCGCGGAGAATATGCCGCCGCCGGCCGACCTAGTAGGCGATTCCGCGTTCGAGGTCGAGTTGCGCACTTCGGGCATCACTTTGCAGGTCCCGCCGGACCGCAGCCTAGGCGACACGCTTCTCGATGCGGGCATACCCGTGCCCTTCTCCTGTCAGGAAGGATATTGCGGAAGCTGCGAGACACGCGTGCTCGAAGGCGTACCCGACCATCGCGATACGATCCTGACGGACGAAGAGAAGGCCGAGGGAACGCTGATGATGGTCTGTTGCGGCCGCTCGAAGACACCACGTCTCGTGCTGGATCTGTAGCCCGAAGAAATCCCGCCCCGCGCCCGCGTCTGATCACTGTATTTCCCGGCCGACATTCGATCATGGAATGCCTGCTGCAATCGGCTTGGAAGGTTCGATGGAAAACTATCAGAAATTTTATATCGATGGCCAATGGGTCGAGCCGATCGACGCTACCCCATTCGATGTCATCAATCCGGCGACCGAGGAAGTCGTGGCGCGCACGAGCCTGGGCAGTGCGGCGGACGTCGACCGCGCGGTTGCCGCGGCCCGCAGTGCTTTCGAGACTTTTTCCGGCTGGAGCGTGAAAGATCGCGTCTCCCTGCTCGAGCGCGTGATCGAGCAATATGAGCGGCGCTTCGGCGATATCGCCTGGGCGATCACCACCGAGATGGGCTCGCCGATCAGCTTCTCGCGCGGCCTGCAGACGCCAGCCACCCTGGGTCACCTTCGGGCCGCGATCGCCGTACTCAAGGACTTCAAGTTCGAGTATATGCTCGGTCGGACACGCATCCTGCGCGAGCCAATTGGCGTGTGCGGTTTCATAACCCCCTGGAATTGGCCGATCAACCAAATTACAGCCAAACTGGGCGGCGCTCTCGCAGCAGGCTGCACGATGGTTGTGAAGCCCAGCGAATACGCGCCATTGAGCCCGGTCATCCTGACTGAAATCCTCGCCGCCGCCGGCGTGCCGCCAGGCGTCTTCAATCTTGTCAATGGTGACGGACCGACCGTAGGCAGCGCCATCTCAAAACACCCTGGCATCGACATGGTGTCGTTCACCGGATCCACCGCGGCGGGAATCACGGTCGCTCGGGATGCGGCAGCAACCGTAAAGCGCGTTCATCAGGAGCTTGGCGGCAAGTCAGCCAATATCCTGCTTTCCGGCCGCCACATGGAGAAATCCGTTCCTTACGGCATGATCCGGGCCTTCACCAACAGTGGCCAGTCGTGCATTGCACCCGCCCGAATGCTCGTGCCGGAGGCGGAGGTCGGCCACGTTGTCAACCTCATCAAGTCGGCGAGCAAAGCATTCGTCGTCGGCGATCCGCGCTCTCCCGACACCACGCATGGCCCCGTCGTCAACGGTCGGCAATACGATCGCGTTCAGAAACTGATCAAGTCGGGCATCGACGAGGGAGCCCGGCTGGTGATAGGGGGCGAAGGCCGGCCTGCCGGTTGCAACCGCGGCTATTTCGTCCAGCCTACCGTCTTCGCGGACGTGACACCCGGTATGCGCATCGCGCGCGAGGAGATTTTCGGCCCGGTGCTGACGATCATCGGCTATCGCGACGTTGACCACGCTGTGGAGATCGCGAACGACAGCATTTACGGCCTGGCCGGCTTCGTATCGGCCGACGATATAAAGGATGCCGACACGGTCGGCCGCCGCATCCGCGCGGGCCGCATCTACCTGAACGATCTGCCGCAAGACGAGACGCCGACTTACGAATTCGAAGCCCCTTTCGGCGGCTACAAGCAGTCGGGCAACGGGCGCGAGGTGGGCTTGTTCGGGTTCGAGGAGTTCCACGAAGTCAAAGCCGTCATCGCTTAGGTCCCACCGAGGGTCGACGAGATGGCGGCGGCAGGTCTGACCGCGGCGCCTTCGCGCCTGGTCAGGCCGCCACGCGTGCTCGAAAGCCCGGTCAATTTGGAGTGCAAGCATCACCAGACAATCGTGCTCGCCAATGATACGCCCGGCGTGTTCAACTCGGTGGTAATCGGACGCGTTGTCGGCATCCATATCAACGACGACTACATCGGCGCCGACGGCAAGGTCGAGATCATCAAGATGCGGCCGCTGGCCCGCATGGGATATCGCAATTACACCTCGGTCACCAATATCTTCGAGATGCGTCCCGCCAATATTTCGGCCGATACGATACGCGGCATGAGCGGCGGCGGCGGCAAGGCGAAATAGCCCTGCCCTTCTGTTTTGACGAGCCGCGCCCATCAACTTGAGTTAGAGATAGTCCTAAGATGGCCGGTTGGGCCGGATGCCAGTCGGCATCCGGCCCTTTGATCGTTTCAAGCAGCGGCTGTATCGAGTGCTGCATCGACGAGCCTGCCTGCGCGGTCGAAGTCGTAGTTTCGGTACATGTTGGTCTTCACGAGATAGGATGCGCCGCCGTAGAACTTCTCGTACTGCTGGT
>NZ_JACVVX010000013.1 GCF_014534685.1 Oryzicola mucosus | reverse complement strand
CCGAAGATCAGACAAAAACTCAGAACCAGTCCGCAATGGGGATGCAGTCTCAACCATACGGAGTTCGGCGGTCATGGATATCTCCTGCCTGATATGGACCATGTCGCAATGGCCTCCTGCTTCGAGCTGATCGATTGCGTCGCAAGATCATTTGTATACAACCTGTACATATTTTTCCGAGTGTCAAGCCTTGTCTTGCGATGGCCGGTCTGTTGATGATATTCGGAGGGCACTGTCGACGGTCGGATACAGTCCGGCTATCTGGAGACGCTCGATGCTCGATCACACGCCACCCCTGACCATTTCACGGGAAGATTTTCTCAAGGACGGAAGCGACCAACTGTTCCGGGAAGCTATCTACACTTTGGTCCTCAGCGTCGAGAAACTGCTGAGATGCAGAAGCGCTTTTGCCCGCATTCTTGGCCTGACCTCCTCGCAATTCGCCGTTCTCATGGGGGTGGCGTCACAGCAGAAATCAAAGGGCGTGACAATCAAGGCCTTGGCCGAACACGTCGCCTTGGCCCCAACCCACGTGACGACCGAGATCGGGCGACTCGAGGCCAAGGGCCTCCTCGCCAAGCGAAGCAACAAGACAGACCGCCGCAGTGTTCTCGTATCCCTAACGCCGAAAGGAGAAATGGAGATTGCACGCGTTACCCCGGTCGTTCGGGAAACCAATGACCTTTTATTTCGAAACGTCGGCTTGAACAGCCTTGTGAAGACTCACCTCATGGCGCTGAAGGTTGTCGCTAATTCTGAGGAAGCACTTGTCCATGTCCGGCATGTCGCGGCGGCCACATCCAAGACGAAGGTCCCGCGGCACTAAGTCTTCACGTGTCAAAACGCAGGAAAGCGATCTTGCGGATTAGCAGCCGTAAGCGACCGTTCTTCCTGAGCGATCAGGCAGTTTCAACAAATGCGGTTAAAATGACGGTTGCGTCGCACGCAACGATTTCGGCGAGCCGCCGCTTCCGCGCATTCACGAAACCGCATCGCTTTCGCCCAAGTTCTCTCCGCCTAGGCGAGGCGCCGCCTATCGTCTTTAACCGATTTCGGCCCGCCAGCGCCGCATGATTTCGTTGCTCTGCGCCAAGCTCAGCGCTGAGGTTTTTGGGTAGGAGTCGCGATGCTGGAAGGGGATGCAAGCGTCTATGATCATCTTGGAATTGGATGTCAGGCCTGCATCGCGGTCAGCGGCCGAGATGCGCGGGTCAAGCGATGAACTCCAGGCGTTTCGGATGATGTCGACGTCTTCAGATGGCTCCGCTCGCGTTGTTACGGCCCACATGACGTCGGCGAGGTTCGATGGGTCGACGTCTTCATCGACCACGACCACGATGCGCCCCATATAGCTGTTCGCCGCCGCGATCAGCGCGGCGCGCTTGGCATGTCCGGCGTAGCGCTGCTTCAGCGAAATAACGGTCATGAGCTGCGAAACGTGCTGCCAGGCGCCGGCGATGTCGGTAACACCCGCCGCTTCCAGATTGGACCACATGCTTGCGGCGCGGAACGAAAGACCAAAATGGAAACGCGGCGGCTTGAGCGGCGGCGATCCAAGCAGGATGGGATTATGGCGGTGATAGATGGCCGTGACGTGCATGATAGGCGCTGGCCGCTTGTCCGCCGCGTAGTATCCAGTGAACTCGCCGAACGGACCTTCAGGAAGACTGTCTTGCGGGAAAGGCATGAGAAGGCCTTCCAAGACTATTTCAGCCCTTGCGGGGATCGGCAGTCCGGTTCGCGGCCCAGGATGAACCGGCACCGGCGCACCCTTGATTGCACCGGCGAAATCGAGCTCGGAAGCCCCCTCGGGCAGGTATTCGAAACCGGAAATGAAGAGGGCCGGATCCTGGCCGCATACAATTGCGACGGGACAAGGTTCGCCCTTGTCCCAATAGCGTTTGGAAATGATGGCGCCATGGCGGCCATTGTGATCGAACTGGATGGTGACGCGCTTTTCGTCGTGCACCTGGATCCGATAGATGGAACTGTTGACCCAGTTGCTCTCCGGGTCCCTCGTCATGACGAGAGCGCCGGAACCGATATACGGGCCGCCGTCGTCTGGATGCCATACCGGGCTCGGCAATCTCCGGAGGTCGACATCCTCGCCATCCATGACGTTCTCCAAATAGGGAACATCGTCTGTTACCTGGGGTGCGATCAATGTCAGCTTGCTGCGACGCTCCTTCCACGCGCGCAGCGCATCGAGCGGCGTAAGCGTATGGTCGATGCCGAGCGCCATTGCGGCGCGCTTTGCGCCCACAGTCGCGTTAGTAAAGACGCGATTTCCCGCCGGCTGTCCGGGTATTTTGTCGAACAGGATTGCTGGGCAGTGCGAGAGGCCGGCAGCTACCTCGGTGATGGCGCCGATTTCATATTCCAGTCGAGCTCCCGAAACACGCCTGAGGTCGCCGATGGCGTCCACCTTGTCGATGAAATCGCGGAGGTCGCTATAGTCAACGTTCATGCTTCATCTCCTGCCCTGCTTCTACTTGGCGGCACCTGCCGAAACCAGCCTTGCCAAGCAAAGAATTTACACTATGTACATAAATTGCCTGGTTGTCGATGGTCTTGGGATTCGGCATAGCATGGCGATAGCGTTCGGAGCCAAGCATTGACCATGACAGACGGGGCACAGAAGCGAATCGTCGTTGGCATCTCGGGGGCTTCTGGCATTGTCTATGGCGTGACGGCGCTGCGCATTCTGCGTGACCTTGGATACGAGGTTCACCTTGTTATGACGCGGTCGGCGCTAGTCACACTTGCCAGCGAGATGCCGATGAAGGTCAGTGCCATCGACGCGTTGGCGGGAGTAGTTCACAACATCAACGATATTGGTGCTTCGATCGCCAGCGGATCGTTCAGGACAATGGGTATGCTCGTCGCCCCCTGCTCGATCCGAAGCCTGTCGGAAATCGCCTACGGCACCACGTCCAACCTGTTGACACGGGCAGCGGACGTCGTCTTGAAAGAACGCCGCCGGCTGGTGCTGATGGTGCGCGAGACGCCGCTCCATGCCGGCCACCTGCGAGCCATGACCCTAGCTACTGAATCCGGCGCCGTCATCATGCCTCCTGTTCCAGCTTTTTACGCGCGACCAACTTCCATCGAAGATATTGTCGAGCACAGCGTTGGACGGGCGCTGGATCTGTTCGACATCGACAGCGGAGCCGTGCGGCGATGGAAAGAACCCCAAGCCCCGCCCGCCAGTCGATGACCCAACCGAGCATCGACCGAGAGACCGTCTGGGCGCAGATACTCGAAATATACGCGGTGCCCGGCGTGCAGCCTGCATGCCTCCTTCTACAGGACCGGTTTTGTGTCGACATCATGTTACTCCTGTTCTCGCTGGCTCTGGGGCGGTGCCGACGCCAGCCGCTGGACCGATCCGACATAGTTGAGGCTGATCGGTTGATTGCGCATTGGCGCGTCACCGTGGTCCAACCGTTGCGCGGCGTTCGCAAGTCGCTCAAGGATCGCGTCGAGCCCGTACCGCCAAGTCAATCGGCGTCGATCCGCGAAGCCATCAAGCGCGCCGAGCAGTCAGCTGAGGAAATCGAGTTCGAAGTTCTGGCGGAGCACCATGCCAACCGGTCGGTGCTTCGCGCCGAACACGGATGGGCAGAGGCCGCGATCGAGACCGTCGTCGCATATTTTGCTGGCAATACGGTATCAAGCACCGCTGCCGAACGCGCGGAAGCCGTCGCCGCAATTGCCTACGCCGCCGAACTAACGCGCACCCAAGACCGGGTTTAGACGTCAACACCTTGAAACGGCAGCGTCGCTCACAGCCTGCGTTCGCTTGATCGACCTGTGGTAAGACGATCACCTTGGATCACGGAACGCGAGCACTTGCCTCATGGCAAAGCCCGCCTTCGCGCGATCAAGCTTGTCGTCGCTCCTCAGTCCTGCGGGGGGCAATCTCTTTGCTCACCTAGCAGGCGAAGAAGAGTGGCGTTTGACTCTGACGATGGGTCTCGTCGCGTGTGATAGGCGAAAGTTATCTCGATTCGAGCCGTCAGCGAGCAATCCAGCTGAGCCATCGCCAGTGATCTCGTCCAAGCCGGCACATGCGGTCGCGGTTCTTCGAGAACTCCCAATGGTCCCGGGCGCATCGTTGACCCCGACGCCCACGAACCAGCGGAACAAGAGGTCTCACTCCAGCCGCTCCATCAGGTGTCGTTCCGAGCGGTCGAATAGTGGCACAAATTAGCATACCGCTCGCTCTTTCAGGCGAAATCAACGGCCGTCGATGCGCAAATATATCACGGCGAAGTCCGGCTCCAGCGCCGACAGCGCCTCCCTCATGATTAACCGGATCGTCTGCAGCGGACGATTGCGCCGAACCCCACCTCAAGATCAAAGCTGACAGTTCGCCAGTTTCGATTGTCGACGCCGCGCTCCCACCATCACTTATCGGAGACACTGTGTCGCTCTCATAGCGTCGCCGCGAGCGCCGCTTTCAACCGCCTCCTACAAGTTAATTTAAAAGAAGACCACGCCATCCAGCACTACAAATGGGCCGCGGGTAGCCTCGGCTGCAGTTACCCTCCTTTTGTAGGCCTCTCGTAACGCAACAATTCGGTCATGAAATCTGTTCGCCCAAGTCATGTCTGATCTTCCTGCCACTTCCGTGGCTTGCAACCGCGACTGCTACAGATCGGTAGGACGCCGTGTGACAGGGTGGAGGTCGTTGATGACGTCGCTACCACAACGGCCAAGTATGGTCGTGTCAGTTGGCAATAATGCGTCCGAGAGGCGTGGACCGCGTCTGGCTCAGGATCCATCGGCGACCAGGGAGGCCGTCGGGTGCGGCGCAATGCGACGTGTGTTGGGTCGAGGTCGGTCTAGAGTACATGCGCTTAAACATTGCTGAGTTTGTCCCGGAACGTGGAGAAGAATTCGCCAGCCAGCTTCTTAGAGGTCGACGCAATCAGGCGGTTGCCGAGCTGCGCAATCTTGCCCCCAATATCGGCCTTGGCCGTATACCTTAGAACCGTCGCGTCCGAACCGTCCTCCGTCAAAGTAACGTCGGCGCCGCCTTTCGCGAAGCCGGCGATGCCGCCCTTGCCCTCGCCCTCTATCGTGTAGGAATACGGCGGGTTGAAATTCTTCAAGGTAACCGCGCCGTTGAATGTCGCCTTTATTGGTCCGACCTTAAGAACGATAGTAGCAGTCATCTCATTGTCGGCTGACTTTTCAAGGCTTTGGCAGCCGGGAATGCAGGCTTTTAGAATCCCGATATCATTAAGTGCGGCCCAAACCGTATCCAGCGGTGCCGCGATCCGCTCTTCGCCTTCGATGACCAGCGCCACGTCCATTTCTCCTCATGCCATGTATTTGTGGGAAACTACATCCTGACGCGCAGGCCTTTATGATCGTAAAATGGCGTCAGTTGCACTGTCGCGAGATACCGTTTTGAGGGCTGATTCGACTTCCGCCCTCCGACAGTCAGCTCGAGTCGAAGCCTGCGGGATTCTTGACGTACTCCATGCTTAGAGAGGCTTCGAGCCGGAACCCCAGACTCCCAAGGCGTATAGTACCCACACGCTGACCGTCCCGCCATATCACGTCGTTGTACCGAAGTACTGGCGTGGCTCCGGATATTTCGACAAGTCGTTCATCTTTCAGGGCTGGATAGATCGAGCCTTTCTGCAGATAGCGGTTGCCTGTCATACATCATGGCTCTCTCATTCCCGCTGTCGCGAGCGCTTACCTATCATTCCACGCTGCAAAGAGCGTGACAAGCGATTGTCTACAATTATTATCTATCAATGATATATAAAAACAAACACAAATGCCACACAACCGATCACGGCCCAACAATCAATCAGCCGTGTCTCACCCAGCCAGGCAGCGGCCAGCAGGCGAGCTGGCTGGTCCATTTGGTGCATCGGCGCCAGATTCTTTTCGGCTCGCAACTCGAGATACTCCACCCATAGCCAGCCGTGACAATTGTCAAGCGGGCTTCCGCAAGTGTTCCATAAACCGGCGCGCCGCGAACGGTCCGCGCCGCTGTTTCGAATATGATCGCGGCAAGCTTCGGTGCAATCTGCCGCTCGGCCGCATTGCGCGACGAGAGGGCCGGCCCGTCGGGCTTGCGCATCGTCGGACAGGGGATGTTGTGGATCGGCATGTCCACGTCGCGCGCAGCCCCACAAGGATACTGACGATCAGTACGTTCATCGCCACCTCCCCGCCTTTGCCCCTTTCTTCGCGGGCGACCTTCGGCGCGCCGCTGATGAGACATGCCTCGGCAGCCGGAAAGCGCCAGCTCGCGCTTCGGCCGCATAGCAGGCCAGATCGCCGAGACGCTGGTCCGTCTCTATCTGCTGATCCTCGATGAGCTCGGATACCTTCCGTTCAGCGCCTCAGGCGGTGCGCTGCTCTTCCACGTGCTGAGCAAGTTCTATGAGCGCACCAGCGTCATCATCACTACCAATCTCAGCTTCAGCGAATGGGCTACCGTCTTCGGCGACGCCAAGATGACCACCGCTTTGCTGGACCGCCTGACCCATCGCTGCCACATCTTGGAAACGGGCAACGACAGCTTCCACTTCAAGGCCAGTTCGGCCGCCGCAGCACAAGAACAGAAGAGAGGAGAGGAGAAAAGGCCAATCCCTTGACCAAATCCTTATCAGAAAACCATACTCAGAGGTGGCTCACTCCCAATGGAAAAATCGGCTCAGTTCTGCGCGGAAAACAACACGCCCTCGGCCGGAAGCGACGACCGATACGCTCCACAAGCCTTTGACGATCTCGACCTACTGTCGGGCGTGGTCGACGCGCCGCCTCGACTGAGTATGGAGATGGCCGAGCTGATCCGTTTCAAGACCTCGACGCTGACGGCGATCGGCTTCCAACGCAACGGCGTCTGGAGATAGGAAACAGCCTCCCAGATGATCGAACATCTCGGCTTGATGTTCGGGGCGCTCGCCGCCTCCCTCTCGGACATCGTCAAGGGTCGCGGCATCCCACTCAGCAGCCTGACTTTCGCATTCCCACCATCAGCATGTCTTCCTCCTATTTGGCGTAGAAGCCGCGCCGCCGAAACGGACCTTGATTGCCGCTCGCACCGCCAGTTGATTTCGCCGACCTTGAACCGATCCCAGCCCAATGAGCAGGAACGAGCATAGATATCAACGAGACCGTCGATGAAAACTCGAACGAACCGCGAGTGACTATTGTCACGCGGTGCGTGCGGTTCATGCAAAGGACCGCGACGGGAACGGGAGTTCGAACTTACGGATCTTTCACCAACTCACCAAACGAGATCGTCAGGCTATCCGTGAAAAGGCCATTCCGGCGATCCTGACAAGTCTGGAGGAAGTCAGCCTTTGGCTTACCGGTGACGGGCTGCCGTAAAGTATAGCGGTTTGCGGGTTTAGGCCGATAAACACCATATTTTCCCCAATTCAAAAGCCGGTGCAAGGCTTGAGTATCAGCTGTAGCGGGTGCGGTTCTCTTGGTCGTTTCAGAACCGCCATGTCAAATCTGCCTGGGCGCCGTTCTCATATGCATCCGAGCCGAATTGTCCCGAATAGGCAATGCCGAGAGTTGCGGCCGGGGTGAGCATGAAATCGACGCCCAATTCCGCAACGAGAGAATCGCGTGCGATTGGAGCGCCGGCCAGTCCAAACGTACCCCCGCCCGAGTCGAAGGCCAGCGAGGCCGTTGGCGTCACGTCTCCGAACGCGTGCCGCCACCCCAGCGTCCCGTGCGCCGCCAGCCTGTCCGTCAAATCCATCGACGCGCGCAACCCCAGCGTGGTGTAGGTGGTGTCCATACGTCCCGAACCCGACGTGGCAAAGACGCCGCTGTCACTCATATCGCCATTGACATGCACATAGGCAAGGTTAGCGAACGGCTGAAAGGTCGAAGCGCCATGGACGAAACTGTAGGCACCCTCAGCGAACAACTGCGTGGTCCCGAGAGTGTATCCACCTTGCTGCTGGCCGCCGATGCCCACCACGGCGACCTGACGTGATATTTCGATATCGTTCCATGTGTAGGCTGCACCACCGCGCGCACTCCAACCCTCGGACTGCCATCCACCGTAAATTGCGACATGATAGCTGTCGCTGGAACCCGACGCTGCGATGTCCGTGGAGTTGAACGAGCTGTGGCTGTAGCCGCCGGCCAAGCCAAAACGCCAGGTCTCACCGATCGACACGTCGGCTCCAGAAATAAGGCCGCTGATCGAATCGGCGATTTGAGCCGCATTGCCGTCTCCATCGAGAACGCCCTTGCTGCCAAGGGCGCGCCCCCAAATCGCATAAGTAGGCGCAGACTCGATCACACTAGAGCCGCCGACAGCTGCTGGGTTGGTTTCATTCTGCTGCCCGGGGATCGCGTCACGAAGCCGATCGTTTACCGCGTCGCGCAGGAAGTGCGACTGCCTGGACAGCACGCCGAGCGCGCTGGCATGTATGGACGCGTTGCTGAGGCTGGAGAAGGCAGAACTCGCCCGAGCTTCCGTCGCGCCGACTACTTGCTGCCACGCAAGGTTCGATGGAGCATTCTCCAGCGCATTCGCAACCGCCACTTCGTTCGCAGTCGAAGCGAATTCCGAGAACCGCTCAGCGCTTCGCGACGTCGTCAGATAACCATTGTAGCCGTCCTCGCTGAGGGTGAAGGCCAGGAATGGGAAGTCGGCAACGACGACAGTCGGCGACTGCACGCTGAGACCGTCCTTCGTCGTCAGGATTGTATAGGTGATGCCCGGCAGCACCGGTGATAGTGCCGTATCGTCCCGTTGGATTTCAAATCGCGAGCTCAGGATAGTCGCGCTCTTGCCGACCTCGATGCGGTCGCTGGCATGGCCATTGATCTGGACCGTGTAGTCCGAGTTAGACTCCATCGTCAGGTTGCCGTTGATATGCAGCGTCCCGATCGAATTGCCCGGCGCGATCTTGCCGCCGTTGACATCGACCTCGCCGTCGACATTTTCCGAGCCGGCAAGGGTGCCGCCTTTGTTCACGACAAGCTTCGGCGTAACCAGAGTGCCGTTCACCGCTAGCGTTCCTCCGTCGATGGCGGTTCCGCCGCCGACCACGTCGCGTCCCGTTATCGACAGCCTGCCGTCGCCGTTCTTGACGAGGCGACCGGTGCCGGACAGCGTGCCGGCATAGGTTCCGTCATGGTTTTGGTCGAAAAGGAGAGTGCCGTCATTGAGAATGGCGCCCTGCAACGCCTGGGATGTCCCGCGCAAGGTGCCCTCGCGCACCGTAGTGCCTCCAGTGTAGCTGTTGCCCTGCGCCAGCGTCAGGACACCTTGGCCCATCTTTACGAGACTTCCGTCGCCGTAAATCGTTCCGTGGAAAGTTCCGTCCTCGATCTGATCGAATAGCACTGTGCCCGGATCAGGGTTGCTGCGGTCATCAACAAAGGCTACGTCGCCGCTGATCGTATTGCTGTCGCCCATGAGTGTGCCCGCATAGATGGCATTCCAGGAATAAGAGTTTCCTACGTCCCAAAGCGCCAGCGTGCCCTCACCGAACTTTTCCAGCCCGCCGCCCGTGACGGCACCATAGATGTTGAGCGTCTTTTCATCGCTTACCCTGACCTTCCCGCCGTCAGGTCCAAGGGCGACTGAACGTCCGGTCGAAAAGCCCTCTTTTGCCCACAAGGTTCCGCCCGCGATGCTCACGCCCTTATTGACCCTGCCAAGCGCCGCGTCCGACGTGACCTGCAGCGTACCGTCCAGGATCGACGTGCCGCCGGTATAGCTGTTGGCGCCAGTCAAATTGAGCTGTCCGGAGCCGCTCTTGATGAAGGTGCCAGTCCCCGAAATCACACCGCTCCAAGTCAGCAGGCTCGAGCCTACATCGATCCCGCCGTTGCCTTGCAGATCAAGGTTGCGACCGATAGCCAGGTGAGAATCAGCGCCACGGGTTGTCCCGATGCTGCCACCGTCAATGACGATTTGCCCCGTGCCGAAATTGGCATCCGTCGAGAATAGCAGCCGACCGCCCTTCACGGTGGCGCCGTCGAAGCTGTTCGCGGCGTTGAGCACCACGTCGCCGGCGCCAGTCTTGGTTAGATGCCCGCCGCTCACCACGCCGTTCAGCACCAGCCGACCTCCGGTTCCGGCATGGAAGCCGCTCGGTCGCACTGTGTCCGTAAAGATTTCAACCGTATTGCCGATGCTCGCCGCCGCACTTTCAACACCGAGCATCCCGCCATCCAGCGTGACACGGCTGGCAGCGTTCAGAGCCGAGGACGAGCCGAGCAGCAAGGAGCCGTCTCTGATCCCGGTGCGACCAGTATAGGTGTTTTTTCCGGTCAGGACGAGCGCGCCCGCACCCTCCTTGAATAGTGTTCCCGTGCCCGAGACGACATGGGAATAGGTGCCGTCGGTGTGCTGATCGAAGTACAGCGTGGCGCGATTGTCGATGTTTGCGGAAAGGCTCGATGAGTTACCTTCTAGCGCGCCAGCCTCAATTAGAATCTGATCTGAAAAGCGGTTTTTCCCGGTCAGGATCGTCGTGCCTTCCCCTCGCTTGACCAAGTAATAGTCGCCGCCCGTTCCAGCGACACCGGTTTCGGTACCGATCTCATCGCTGATACGCTGCACCTCTCCACGTCCCGGTGCCAAGGTAAGCGAACCTGAGCCTTGCATGAAGATACCGGTGATCAAGCCGGTACCGTCATGACCGCCGCCTATGCCGCCAATGCCCCCAGCCACTGTGTTGCCTGAGATGCTAAGGTTGCCTTTGAGGCTTAAGCTGCCTTTACTTTCGACAAAAATGGCACCGCCGATGCCGCCCCCACCGCCGCCACCGCCTCCGCCAGGCCCATGACCATTCATAGAAACACTCACACCGCCGTCGCCGCCGCCAAGCCCACCTTTACCCGGAGTTGCACCTCTTGCGGCAGCGCCGCCGCCACCGCCACCAACGCCACCATTGCCGCCGTGCCCGTTGTCCATCCCGGCCCCGCCGCCGCCGCCTCCGACGGAGCCCGACTGCGCCGGGGTCGCTCCCTCTCGGTTCGCGCCGTCGCCGCCGCCGCCAACGCCACCCGCCCCACCAAAATAGCCATGAGCATCCCCACCATCTCCCCTGCGGCCACCGCCGCCCCCACCGCTGCCACCGCCATGGTGTGTGGAATCTCCGCCTTCCCCGCCCTGGGCGAGATTGTCCTGAAACGAGACGTTCGTTATCGTCACATCCGCACCGGCTCCAACATACAGGCCTCCACCCAGTCCACCGCCACCACCACCAGCTCCCGCATCTTCCTGGGGGCTATAAAAGCCCCCTGACTTGCCACCCTTGCCGCCCACGACCTTTGCGTCGACAATCTTCAAATCGTTGATCGCCACCACGACCCGGCGGCCAGGATGGATGGTCTCGTTCGCCTCGACCACGAACGCCCTGGAATCGCCACCGCCAGAAAGCGTGTGGCCGGCCCCGTTGAAGGTGACGCTCTTGTAGATCAGCGGAAGATTCGCGGTGAGGGTGATATCGGTCGTGAAGGTGATTGTATCTCCGAACGTCGCGGTGCCGATGGCCACGCGAAGCTCATGTTCGCTCCTGACAAGATAATTGTGGGCCATGGCCGGCGCTGCGACCAGGGACGCAGCGCTGCCGACGAGGACTGCCAGCGTCAATCGCGAGGCCGATCCGCGAAGGACAGCCAAGCGCTGGGGGGAAAACATTGATCGGGCACCTGACGAAAGGCCGCGGCAATGGCGACCACGCAATTCGAATTTACCCATGCTCGTCCCTCATTTCACTCGTCAACCTAGCTGCACACAGTGGTTGGTAGTACGCCCATATCCAGATTCTCTGGACGTACCTTCTTTTTGTTTTGATCCGAAACACCACGCCGCTGACAAAAGAATGTTCGTTGAATATCTGTCGATCTGGTCCATGCAGGACAACAGATTCGGATGAGAACCTGATGCTCCTGCTTACAAGTCAGGACCGCTGCGGCTCCACATCCCTCAAGTCAAAGGAGTACATTGGCGCCTGACCAAACCCCTGCTCAAAGTCCATGAGTCCACAAGCCGTTCCAAACCAACCCGGCCTATAGCAGGCAATTGTTTGCCTGGTGTTTGAAAGCGCCGATCTGTCTGGCAAAGTGAGGCTAGTACCTCCAAGCGTCGGCTGATGGTATGAAACGGGGAAAGTCGCGCTGGAGCGAGCGTAACCGTGGCTGGGAGGTACTGATCCCGTCCAATGCCTTCAAGAAGGCCGGCTCCTCCTTCTTCGGGCAAAAGCCGTTTCGGCTGATTTTGCCAGGCCTGCGGAATCTCTACGCATATCTCGAGGCCAATATTGATCGGCATCGCGGTGTGCTCCTAGGCAGCGCCAGCGACCCAGGTACGGTGACGGCGGAAACAGACAAGCAAGCAAGCCCCCCTATGGTGGTGTGCATGAAGTCCTCTTGCGCGAAGGTTCGTCAGCCGCATTGGCCGAGACCCTCCTTGCCAAGCAGGGCTCGGGCGTCCTTTTTGACGCCGGCCTCTTCGCGTGTGCATCGCCAACGAAACCCGACAAATGGAAAATCATCCTGCCGGCCGCGCCACACGCGGCCGTCCCGAATGTTGATCCTCCTCCGGTTCTCGCCTCGCGAAACGGCTGCGCCGTCCTTCACTGACGTTGCGGCCCGCAGACAAAATCTCTCCCCTTTCCGACTGCTCGCGGACGGGTTCGCGAACCTGCGGCCCTGCGCTTGCCGACCTCGTGACGGCCACGACTGGCGCTGCCTCGAATGGAGGTTCAGGAAAATGAGCAGGAAAGAGAACAAACCCTAAGAGCGGCGTCCAACGACTTTCGTGAATCGTAACGGCAGGTTCGATTCACGCGCTGATGGGTGTTTCTCCCTTTGAGCCCGCCTGCGCGACGCTATGCCCGGAGACAACATCGACCGGCGTGTGAGGTCAGGAATTCGGAGGAAACCTTGTTCTTGCCCGCGACCGCCTTCATGTCGTTTCGCCGGAACCAGATGGCGCGACCGCAGCGCAGCGGCGCATTGCCGCCGGTGAACACGATATGCCGACTTGACCTGCGCTGGTGCGAGTGGATGAATCGGATCGAGGCCGTGCTGTTTGCAGCGCCAAAACCGGTGGAGCGCGATGCTCTGGCGTGGATTGCCACTTCTGCTGCGGTGCCGGACCGCGGTTGATCTGACCCAGAACGGGGCCATGGTGCTGGTGTCGATCGCTTATTATCAGCCGGGACGCGGGCCGGGTGTCGGAAATCGTGGCCCGTGAGGTGTCGCGCGACGTGATTGGAGCGCTGCGGGAAGAGAATATGATCACCGGGGCCACACAGCCCAACGGCGGGAGCGCCGTTCACCTATGTGACGACCAAGGAATTTTTGGAGCATTTCGGGCTGGATGCGCTCTGAGACCTGCCCGACGTAGAGGCGATCGAGGATGCTGGTCTGCTGTCGGAAACGAGGCCATTTCAGCAAGCACCATGCCGGGGATTGCAGGCGCGGACGACGAGACCGACCAGCTCGTTTTTTGATATGGGATATCTGCCCAGTCCTTGTCGTCACCGCTTGATAAAGCAGCTCTTGGTAGCTTCTGCCTGTTTGGCTAGACGGACGTGTGTCTGGACGTCACGCGCTGACGACCATGGCTTGCAGCAACGGTACTGGATCGCTCGGGTACTCAGCCATGAACGCGTCTGCCGACCGGCGGCCGTCCGCGAATTCGCCAAGAATCTCCTCAACGACCGAATTGTGATAGGCGGCGAGCCATTCGAACTTGGCCCCTATACGGTCGCTTGTTTCAGTTCCACGAACTGGTCCGTGAGAAATGTGACTGCGGCGCTTTGGATGCCTAAGCGCGTCCTGCGGACCAGGCTCTCGGCTGGCGAACAGCCTCAATGCAGGATATATTGGCGGAGCCGAAGCTCCGCCCGGCGGCGGCAAATCACGCCTCAGCTCAGGTGGCGCCGTGGCGTGGCATGCACTAGAGTCGAAACTGGATCATGCAAGTGGCGACCGATAAGAACAACTGTTCGGTAGGGCAGCGTGCGTGCGCGTGCAAAGGTGGGGCATACTGGCAAATGACACGACAGCTAGAGCCGGCTCGGTTGACCTGGTTGTGCTATGCGGCGATGGTATGCTTGGCTATTGGCGTCAATCTGCTGCCCGTTTTTTTGATACAGATCGGCGTCACTTTCGGCGGGGAAGAACCCCTGAACCAGGAAGTGCTGGGTCGGCTGGGATCGCTGATCTTTACGGGTCTGGTCGTTGGTATCGTTGTGACCGGGCCACTTGCCGACAGGTATGGTGCCAAACCATTTGTCTTGCTGGCCAACCTTTTGATGGTTGTTGGACTGGCAGGAATGGCCGTTTCCGCAGGCTTTCTGACGCTCTCGATAATGTTGTTTATCCTGGGTCTCGGTGCCGGGATGCTCGACATGATACTCAGTCCCGTTGTTGCGGCACTGAATCCCGAACGGCGCATGGGGGCGATGAATTGGCTGCATTCTTTCTATTGCGTCGGCGCGGTGATCACGATCCTGATCGGCACAGCAGCACTGGCTACCGGATACGATTGGCGCGACGTCTGTTGGGTCTTGATACTTTTGCCGTTAGGCTTGGCGATTGCATTTCTGCCGATGCGCTTTCCAACTCTAACGACGGAAGACGGGCGTATGCCGATGGCTGCGCTTTGGCGAAAACGTTGGTTTCTGGCTGCGCTTCTGGCGATTTTCCTGGGCGGTGCGACCGAGCTGGGCATGGCTCAATGGCTTCCTGCCTATGCCGAGCTTTCGCTTGGCTTTTCCCCTGTGGCGGCCGGCAGCGCGTTGTTGTTTTTCTCCGTTGCCATGGCGGTCGGGCGCATGGCAGTGGCGATGTTGGAGGGCCGGGTCAGCCCGTTCGCCGTTCTCGCGGTGGGCAGCGCGCTGACGGTCGTGCTGTTTCTGCTGGGCGCATTTCTGCAAAATTCGAATCTGGCGCTGCTCGCGTGTATCGCTGCTGGATTTACCGGCAGCAGCTTATGGCCAACGACCCTGGCAATCAGCGCCGACCGCTATCCCAATGGCGGCGCGAGCATGTTTGCCGTGCTCGCCGCTTTCGGAAATGCCGGTGGCATGGCGATGCCTTGGCTCGTCGGCGTGGTTGGAAACATGCATGATCTGAGGTGGGGCATCGCGACATCCGCAATCGCGCCATTGCTGATGCTTCCACTGGTCGGGCTACTGTGTCTGAGAACTGACCAAAAGCAAGCTATTCAGCCCGCAAGCTGAGCAAGGCCGATAGCTTCTTCGCCACTTTCGCGCCGCTGTCGAGGCCGCCTTCCATATATCCGGTGAAGAGAAGGTTCGTATATTCACCTGAAAAGAACAGCTTGTTTTCAACCCCCTTATCCAATTTAGGATAGATGGTCGTAACCTCGCCGAGTCCCGGCGAACTGTAGCCGCACCGGGTCCACTTGTCGTCTGGCCAACCCATGAACATGGTCTTCTCGACGTGCGAAGAATAGCCGGGATAAATCTGCTCAATGTAGCTATTGAACGTTCTATCGCGCGTTTCAGGAGCGAAATTCAAACAGTCCTGGGCAGCCTGACCTCCGGAAAACACAGTGAGACAGGCTGCCTCGTCGTCGCTGGACCGCTGCCCATCGGTTGCCTCCCAGGTTTCGCCAACGGGCGAGTCGGTCAGCGAGCCTGGCACCAGCCCATCCTTGACCCAATAGGGGCGAGAGACTTTCGAAAGATATTTGATCGCCGGTCCAGTAGACGGCTGATAACCGCGCGGAAGCGCAGGCTCGATGACGAAGTTGTCCCATGTGCTTGGGGGAGCCGTCAAGACGACGATGTCACCTTCGATATTGGCTCCATCTGCCAGACTAATCTGTACCCCCGACCCAGCAAGACCGATGCGGGTGATGGGCGCCTGCAGGCGAATATTCTCCGAGCCAATAGCTTCGGCCAGTTTGAAAGCCAGGCGCTGGTTGCCGCCAATGCAACGGAAAACCTCCGTTTCCGTCCAGAACTTCTCATATCCGCCACCTGCTACGCTGGCGAGGGTGCCGAGATAACTGCTTTGGTCTGGACGGCTGGCGTCGTCATTGGCCAGAAGGGTCAAAGCACCGTGCCGCGCCGTGTCTTCCAACTCCCAGGACGCAAATGCCGCTGCCAGGCTGGTGTTGTCCAACTCAACGGCGCCAGGCGTGTCCCACGGTCGATCAAGGTCTATCTTGCGGGCATCCGCATTGAGAAATGCAAGCGCCTGCTGAATTTGCGTCCACAGCACTTCCAGCTCCGGATTGTTAAACTGCTTGCCGTTGAGGATGATCGGCGTCTCGTTGGGATCCGGCTCGGTGACGTCTCGGAACTCCAGGCCGAAATGTTTGCCATACGCCATCCAGGTCGGATGGTTGGACCCGATGAGCTCGGCGCCGCCTTCGACCACTTTGCCCTCGATAAAATTCGGCAGTGACAGGACGCGGCCACCGACCCTATTGCGGGCTTCCAGTATGGTCACCCGGGCTCCAGCATTGCGAAGTTGAAAACCACAACTTAGTCCCGCAAAGCCAGCGCCGATGACGATCACATGAGGCGGCGTTGCGCTTGTCTTCGCCGAGGCGAGATGTCCAGGCAGCAAAAGGCCCGCACCTGATGCCGCCGCTCCCTTAAGAAACTGGCGACGGGTCACAGCATCCGAAGAAGCCCCGACGCGCCGCGCAATTTTTCCAATCAGGCCAGGTCTCAAGATGCACCTCTCGGAAGCGTTTTCAGCCAATTCACCACGCCGTCGAGGGAAGCGAAGACCCCGCTGCACAGCGCAGTGATCTCATCGGTGCTGGGCAGAAGGTCTGGGACAAGGACAACTGGCATGCCGCCCGCGGTAGCCGCGCGAACGCCACTATGTGCGTCCTCAAAAACCAGGCAATGACCGGGTGCCTGGTTCAACCCCTGCGCAACTTTCAAAAAGATTTCAGGATCTGGTTTGCCGTGGCTCACCTGATCGCCTCCGACCACAACAGAAAACTTGTCCAGGATGCGATGATGCTCCAGTCGACTTCTGGCCTCTTCGGTAAGTGTCGAGGTGCCGATGCCACAGGGAAGTCCCCCCTGCTCGGCCCAGTCTAGAACCGCATGAACGCCCGGCTTTAAGGGGATTCCTTCGGCACGGACGATTTCGTCATAGAGCGCTCGGGCTCGGCCCCGAAACATCTCGAGCGGAAATTTCGGGCCGAACGATTCGACCAATTGCCTCTCGCAGTCCGCGATGGTGATGCCGATCAGCTTTAGATACAGCGCGTCAGTAAGGTCGAACCCGAGATCGCCTGCAGCTTCCGTCCAGGAGCGCTTATAGACGCCTTCCGTATCCATCAGAAGCCCATCCATGTCGAAGACGAGGGCCTTTGGCCGTTGTATCATGACGACGCCTCCGAGGGGAAACCGCCATATTCCGCTGTCTCATCCGGTTCGATGGCATGGAATATGTCCACCCGTGGGTCGGCGAAGAAATTGTCAGTCGCCTCGTCGCACCATGTGCTGACTTCGCCGATCAGTGTCCCCGCAGCGGATGGCGCGAATTCGTGCCAAATGCCGGGCGTCAGCGTAATGCGTTCGCCGGCCTTCAGGAAAAAAGCCTCGCCTGAAAGCAGCCGTCGCATTTCCCGATTGATCTGCACCTCCACGGCGCCAACAGAAGGAGTAAGTCTGGGGTTGTCCGCCCAGACAGTGAGCCGAAGTTCGCCCGACCGGCAGATGATGTCCTCTTTCTTCTTGCCATGAGTATGCGCCGGCGTCGACATGTTCTCGCTGGCATACATGATCTTCTCACAATACTCAGGCTCATTGGCGAGAAGAACTTCGACCAGCCCCGCCGCACGGTAGTCGCCGAGACCGAAGTCGGTCGCGGCGAACTGAGCATTGGGCGGCAGTATCCAGCCTTGCAGACGAAAGCACTCGTCTGCTTCCCGGCAGAGACGGTTCACCTCACTTTGTTTCATCTCAGCCGGCCCGCAGCATTTCCAGAGCTTCGTCCGCTGTTTTTTCGTCGTGGAGAATGCCTTTGAGAGCTCGCGTCATGGCGGACGGCTTCTCGTGCTGAATGATGTTGCGTCCATAGATCAGGCCGGCAACGCCTTGAGCCACGAGACGTTCGGTATGCTCCAGAACTTCGCGGTCCGATGCCTTGCTTCCGCCGCGTACAGTGACGGGCACGCCGGATGCGGCCTCGATAACCCGGTGGAATTCTTCTTCCGGTTCGGTCGCATCAGTTTTGATAAGATCGGCACCGAGTTCCGCGGCCATGCGCGCAAGTGTCGTCACCCGTTGCGGGTTTCCGTCGCCGATGTAGCCGTCCCTGCTGGTTTTGAAGGACAGTGGCTCGATAGCCATCGGCATCCCGTACCGATCGCAATCGTTCTTTACGCGAAGAATGTTCTCGACACACTGGTTCAGCATCTCGGGATGGTCGTCGATCTGCAAGAGATTGAGCAGAATGCAAGCAGCGTCCAGACGCAGCGCAATTTCCACCGCATTATCGTAGGCACGGCAATGAAGGCGGGATACAGGAGCGATGGTATTGTAGAAATTTGCAGGATCTACGCGCAGCAGCAGGCCGGGCTTGCCGCGACCGGGTAGCTTCTGGAGATGCGGCGCCTCGCCAACTGACAGCAGAATACCGTCCGCGTCGGCACCCGCGACTTTCGAGACGCTTTCCGCCATGTTTTCAATGCCTGGAAGAAAGGCATTGTTGTTAAACAAGGCATGATCGATTGCTACAATCAAAGCGCGCTTCGAAGTAGGATCGAACAACCGTTGAAGCCGGTATTTTTCCATTTCTCTATCCTCACGGGAACAAAAAGACACTTACACAGCGGTGATACGGCTTGCTGCTAGCCTGGCCGCCTTGAAGCGGCCGGCCAAGGCAGGCGTCGGCGATGGCTGCCTCCGGCTGCACCTTTCCATTCAATATTCTCCGCGTGTGCAGCTGTGCCGGCCATTGCCATGCAGGTTACCGCAGCCGGCACGATTACAGCACCGGTCACTAGGCTACGGCGATGATGGGTCAACCGGCGGCCCTGTAGCGAGCCGTGGCTCGGCACGTTCATCGCCATGGAACCGGCGTTATGTTGGATCGGATGGGTTTTCGAACGCGCCATCATGTTCTCCGGTTACCAACAGGCTGAGTACAAAGTTGAAACATCGAATTGGCTGCACGAAATATGAAGTTAGGCCTGTTCAGATTGGAGATCCGCCTATAGCAGGCGATTGTTTGCCTAATATTTGAAAGCGACTACAATTCTGATGACGACGTCCGTGGCTGACTGGTCGGTTAAAACCGAGCGAAAAGGGCGGCGTCGTGGCAGCCGCTGTCCGTGCATTCGCGCGCGTCAGCTGTATTTCTCGTTCCAGCGTCAAGCTTGGGGCATTCTGGGACGCCATCGGGACGGTTGCTGCCGTCTTGACCGGCAGTGGGGGCAGGTTCGAATGGAACGTGGGATGCTGGAGCCGGACGGTTTGGTATTCGGTGATATCGTCTTGGACCGTACATGCCTGTTTGCTCATCGCAACGGTGAGCAGATTTGGTTCACGCGTAGCGAGCGCGCATTGCTTCTTGCGTTTTCCCGAAACCCGCACCGGCTGATGCAGCGCGCCCAGTTGTTGGACGCGATCGCGCTGACGCAAACCGATGCGTCAGACCGCAACGTCGATTTCCTAGTCAACCGCCTGCGTACCAAACTAGGTGACAGCGCAAGGGCTCCAAAATACATCGCCACGCAATATGGCGAGGGCTATGTCTGGATTGCAAAGAAGCAGCCCGCCATTGCACGAAATCTCAATCCTGCGCTGATCAGCGGACTTCTGGCGATAGCACCTGTCGTCCAGCCACAGGACGGTCGTCTTGCCAAGCGTGTAGACGCCGTGACCAAGAAGATGCGCGACATGATCGTCAGCCGGCTCGGCGTGGATGAGTCCGTAATAGTCTTGGCGCGTGAAGGGGGCTCGCCGCCGCCAGGGGTGCGCTACGACCTGAAAGTAAGCTTTCGGGACAATGGAGACCGGTTGGACTGCACCGCCACACTGCGGGAGGGGCCGTCACGGCGCATCATCCGCGCTTTCCGGCTTGAGCTCAGTGGCGTCACCCTCGCCTCAATGATGCCAGAGGTGGAACGCGCCTCGATCGGCATAGCCGAGGCGCTGCAGCGCAATCTTGCCGAGGCCTCTGAGGGACTTGGTATGCCGGTCGACCAACCGCTCGAAATCCGACTTCGCAAGGCATCGACCCTGCTGTCGGCTTCCAATCCTACATGGCTTGAGAAGGGGCAGGAATTGCGCGAAGCGCGGGCGCAAAATCCGACGAGCGCAGACCTTGCCCTGCAGTGGTGTCTGCATCTGTTTGCGCGTCTCGTCCTTACCAATCCGTTCACCGGCATCGATCCCGGCGACCGCGACGAGATCGAGAGCGAGATCGAAGCGACAGCGCTCGATTGCCTGCCATTCATCGAGACCAATCCACTGTTGATGTTGGCGGCTGCCAAGCTGCTGTACTTCGTCGATCGAGGCCACCTCGAGCTTGCCGAGGATCTCGCGGACCGGGCATATACCCGTGCCGCGGACTCCGCCGCTTTGCCGTTGCTAGGGCAGTTGCGTCAGGCGCGCGGCGACTTCGCCGCCGCAGTTGCATTCTTCGACCGCGGCATTGAACTGGCGGCGCCGGATTCCGAGCTGCATTTGTACATACGTGTTTTGAAATGCATTGCGCTGCTGGCAGCAGGAGACCGCAAGGCACTGAAGGCTGCGGCGGCCTTTTCCTATGAAAGCCCGCACAGCCCGCCTGATCTCAGCGCGATGGTCGCTGTGCTGGTTACGCCGCCAGATCAAAAGCTGCCTCAGGGGATAATCGACGTGCTGCAAGCCGCAGGTCCCGAAGGGGCGCGCAACGCGATCGCTTACACCTACATGACCTCGGCGCGCCACCTGACCTCGCCCCAGGCACGCTCCAACATTATGGAAGGCATCATCGCTCACCTGAGCGGATTGCACGGCACGGATGTTGCAAAGCCCTTCTCTCGGAAAGGATCTGATTAGTACAGATGACGGTTCCGCATGCAACGAAGTGATCCCGCTCCCTAGGACGGCGGGCATAAGAGTGACGGGGAGAACATTCCGAGATTCAAGTCAACAGTGGAAGTTGCGTTATCCTTGTTGGATCAACCCTGCCGACGCTAACTGGCCGCTCTTGAGGCTTAATGTGTCGATGGGCACTCGTTGTGTTGTCGAACTAGCCTGGAAAACTCCATGAGACGCAAGCCGCGTACCCGCGGCACTGTTTCTGCGTCTCTCCCCGGATCAAGCGGTACGAAATCCGTCATGAGCGCCTCCACCGCATATGCAGGAGGGGGTACGGGCGACCTGCGTCGTCGAAGTCGGAACTGCCCGTCACTTGAAAGCCCATCTTTTCGTAGAACAACCTTCCCGAGCTATTTTGCTCATTCACATCAACTGTCACCTCTTCGCGACCCGACAAGAACGCCTCAAGAAGAAGGCGGCCTACACCGTTCCCTATGCTCTCGGCATGAACAAACAATGCGTCAACGTTGTCTCCTGTCGTGCCCATGAACCCCTGCGGCACATCCTCTTCGCCAACTGCCACTACCAGCGCCGCCGCTGGTAGGTATGACTTCTCGACCATAACGCTAATCCCATGGAAATCTCTCTTGGAGAGGAAGCCGTGCGTTGCCAACACGGCGCTGCGCCAGATCTCGAAGTTGCGCGGCAAGTCTTTGCACGTTGCAGGTCTCAAGGTGAACATCGCTACCCTTTGAAGATGTGCAGGGCAGCGTACTGCAGCAACATGATCGTTTTGCCGTCGCGAATATGGCCATCGCGGATCATCCCAAGCGCCTCTTCGATTGTCGGCTCAAGCCGCTCAATGTCTTCCCCCTCCTCGGCGTTACCACCACCTTCAGAAACCTGATCAGCGAAGGAATAGGATCCGACGAAGAAGTGCAGCCGTTCTGTGACGGATCCGGGGCTCATGAAGGCATCGAACACCTGCCGGACATTGGTAACGCGATACCCCGTCTCCTCCTCCACTTCCGCCCGAATTCGATCCTCAGGGCTCGCATCATCGAGCAGGCCGGCCGGCGTCTCGATCAGCAGGTCGTCGTGGCCGTTGACAAAGGCCGGGTAGCGAAACTGCCTTGTGAGCAGGACCGTCCGACGATGCGGATCGTAGAGCAGGATGGTTGCGCCATTTCCGCGGTCGTACGTCTCCCTGCTCTGCCTCTGCCAGCTACCATCGCTCCTCAAATAGCTGAACGTCGTCTTCTTCAGAACGTACCAGTCATTCGAAAGGGTCGTCACGTCTTCGACCCGCACTTTGTGAGCAATCGCCATAGGTTTCTCCATTCAAATCAATGCACGATGTTGCACGGTAATCGATTTCGTGCAATGTACAGCATCAACAGGATAGGCATAACTATGCTCACTACGGAACGTAAGGCCCTGATCCTCGACACGCTCGGAAGGGAGGGCCGCGTTATTGCCAAGGAGTTCAGCGATAAGCTGAACCTGTCGGAGGACACGATCAGGCGCGATCTCCGTGAGCTGGCGGGCGAAGGTCTTCTGCAGCGCGTTCATGGAGGAGCCCTTCCGGCATCAAAGGCGCTTGCAGACCTCGCGATGCGAGGCAAGGTTTCTGTCAACGACAAGAGCGCCATCGCCAAAGCTGCCGCCGCTATGGTCAAGAAGGGGCATATCGTCTTTCTCGACGGGGGCACGACTGCAGTCGCCGTTGCTCGTGCGCTTCCGTTGGATCTCAGAGCCACAGTCGCCACGCACAGCCCAGATGTCGCAGTCGCGCTTCTCGACCATCCAAGCGTCGAGGTCGAGCTCATCGGCGGACGCATCTACAAGCATTCGAACGTGGCTGTTGGTGCTGTCGCAATGGAAGGCATCGCCAAGATCAAAGCCGACATCTACTTCATCGGCGTCACAGGCATTCATCCTGATCACGGGCTCACCACAGGAGACCGGGAAGAAGCCGCCATCAAACGGTCGATCAGCCGCCAGTCTGCCGAAACCATTGTTCTCGGGTCAGGCGAGAAGCTTGGTGCGGTTTCCGCCTATCATGTCATCGATCTAGATCAGGTAGACGGGATGATCATCGAGAAAAGCTGTAGATCGGACGCTATCGGTTCCATCAAAGAGCGGGGCATCTCTGTAGTTCACGCGGCAGGTTGAGCGCCGCTTCGGAGAAGAAGTCCATGCCGCAACCCTTCGGCAAGGCACGACTAGTGAAAGTTCCGGGCCTTAACTTTCAAGGTATCGATGTGCAGACCCTAGCGTAATTATCCCTCGCTTTCGGTATTCGCGTGTGACGATCACGAGTATCCCCACCCAACCGCCGAGGATGCGCGAACTCATCGCCGCGACTGCTCGGGCTCCGTGACTGCGTTTCAGTCGGCAAGCGCGGAAAGATCGTCCAGCTGTATGATGATAAACGTGACGCCGGCGCGCTTTGATCGCCTCGGCCCAGGTTATGATCTTAGGGTTCCAGAGGTCTTTGCGCAGGAAGGCGACTGGATGCCGCGCAGGGTAAGGCGCCTGATGCCTCAGCCTTTCTCTTGATCAAGAGTTTCCCCATTATTGACGTCAAGCGAAAAAGTGCCCTCAGGATGATTCAGTCCCAGAACTCCAAGCCTTGGCGAAAATCATGTTGAACGCGTGCTTTCCAATCGTGGATTGACAGCGATGCTATTCATGGATATTTATTATCCACGATTAGGAGATACAACATGAAACTGAGCGAAGGAGTAGAGCAGGCCATCCACTGCACGGCATTCCTGGCGGGGCTGTCCGACGACGGCGTCCTATCGGCGGCAGCACTGGCTGAACTCCACGGCGTTTCGACGAGCTACCTCTTGAAGCACCTGCAGGCGTTGTCCGGCGCAGGGATGGTCGCAACGACGCCGGGTCCGAAGGGTGGATATCGGCTGGCCAAGTCGCCGAAGGACATCAGCCTGCTCGACATCGTCCTCGCGGTCGAAGGACCGGCCCCGGCCTTCCGCTGCGCTGAGATCCGCCAGCGCGGGCCGAACCCTCTTCCGCAACGCTACTTTACCAAGCCCTGCCAGATCAACGCCGCGATGCTGAAGGCCGAGAAGGCCTATCGCGCAGAACTCGCCAAGGTATCCGTCGCGGACCTATTGGCGAACCTTGGTGCAGACGACGACGGCGGTATCGCGGCCCGTGGATGCGCCTTCCTCGAACTCCACGAACGTAAGACGGGCAATCGCGCCTCGTCATAGGAGAAAGCACCATGACCAAGATGAAGAAGGTCGTCGTCATCGGCGGCACAGGCCTGATCGGCTCGAAGGCTGTTAAACTGCTGCAGGACGCCGGCCACGAGGCCGTCACGGCAAGCTCCCGCAACGGCATCAACGCCTACACGGGCGAAGGACTGGCCGAAGTCCTCGCGGGCGCCGACGCCGTCATCGACGTGTCGAACATGATGTCCTTCGACAAGGCCATCATCACCGACTTCTTCGGCAAGTCGAGCCGGAACCTGACGATCGCCGAACGGGCTGCGGGCGTGCGCCATCACGTCGTCCTCTCGATCGTCAACGCGGACCACCTCGCCGCTAACCCATACATGGCCGGCAAAATCGCGCAAGAAGAGGCCGTCGCAGCATCGGGCCAGGCCTACACCATCGTGCGTGCGACGCAATTTCATGAGTTCATCGAGACGCTGGTGGGCACCTACTCAGCCGACGGCGCGGTGAAAGTGCCGGATATCGACTTCCAGCCGATCGCGGCCGACGAAGTCGCCGCTGCTTTGGTGGAAGCCGCGCTCGGCGAGCCGAAGGCCGGATCCGTCGATCTTGCCGGGCCTGAACGGGGACCGTTCGAATCCTTCATCGGGACCTATCTCGATGCCAAGGGCGACACTCGTCCGGTCAACGCCGACGCGGCCGTCGACTACTTCGGCGCTCCCGTTGTCACCGGCTCACTGGTTCCCGGCGGAGACTACATCAAGGGCGCGGTCACGATCGCCGAGTGGCTCAGAGCATAGGAAGGAAGAATTATGAAGACCATACTCTATGCCGCTACAGCACTTGCGGTCTCTCTGGCCACAGCGTCCGCTCATGACGTCGCCAAGCCTGGACTGGCGTGCGACACGAAGGACGCGAAGGTGACGCAGGTTTACGAGCATCCCCTCTCGGACGTTCCCGGCAAGAGCGTGAAGGGCGTCCTCGTCGAGTACGGCCCCGGCGGCTACAGTTCCGCTCATACGCATGCAAAATCCGCCTTGATCTACGCGACGGTTCTCGAAGGCGCGATCCTAAGCGCCGTGAACGGTGGCGACACGAAGACCTCATCGCCGGTCAGAACTTCACCGAGATGCCGGGCGACCGCCATGACGTCAGCGCCAACGCCAGCAAGACCGAGCCCGCGAAGCTCCTCGCCGTCTTCGTCGTCGACACCGATGACACCGCCCTGACGACGCAGCGCAAGCCGTAGCGGCACCTACCAGACCTACCACCTCAACTACCGCACAAGCAACGACGGTATCTCCGGCGAACGGAGAACCGTGTCACGAGAAAGGAAAACAATATGTCCCGCATGAACTGGTCCGAAGTCGCCCCCGACGGCGCAAAGGCGCTCTTCAGCGTCCATCACTACGTCACCAAGAAAACGAACCTGCCTGACGAGCTGATTCATCTCGTCTTCCTGCGCGTGTCGCAGATCAACGGCTGCGCCCATTGCATCGACATGCATAGTCGCGATCTGCGCAAGACGATGTCCGTCGATAAGATCACGCTTGTTCCGGTCTGGGACGAGGTGCCTCACCTGTTCAGCGAGCAGGAACGAGCAGCGCTGGCCTGGGCTGAAGAAGTCACGAATGTCAGCCAGACCCATGCCTCCGACGAGGCCTATGCCGCCGCCGCCACCGCATTCGAACCGAAGGATCTCGTCGATCTGACGATCACGATCGCTGCGATGAACGCGTTCAACCGCCTCGGGGCGCCGTTCCGGCTTCCGGTTGCGGCGAAGGCCTAACGCAATTTAACCTCGAACCCGCTGTCGGTCGACGAAGGACGACCGGCGTTCGCTTCATCACCTTATGACGCGCGCCCAAGCCCGGCGCTTATCGTTGGGAGCTGGCGAACAGCGTGGCGCTGCCCCGAATGATAATCTAAAGCTGAGAGCTGAGATTCTCCAGCAAAATGCTCGCCAGTCTCTTTTCTCTTGGTGGGATACGAACCACCGGCCCGTTGTTCGAGGGACAGAGCGATGATGTTCGAGACACTTAGTTTCTTAGGGCACATGCTCCGTGACCCTCTGCAGCGAACCAGCCCGGCTTGAGATGACCTTGCGAATTGCGCTCAGGATAGGATGCTTGATCCCGTCTTCGGCCAACTCTGCAAGAAGGATATCAGCCTCGCTCACAATCCTTTCCGCCATTTGGGCAAGGTCGCGAACAAGGATGCGCTGAGAAGATTTGGTTTCCGGCACAAGTGTCGCCCAATGCTTCAGCTGGATCGTGTCGGGCACATCGCGGCCGCCAATTTTCATGGCGAGCCTCTTTGACAAACGGGGATAAACGGCCGTGCAAACGACATCGTAGATCGGAGCCAGATCCGGGGTATCGGAGCCGTAAAGCAGGGCGTAGTTCTTGCCGTGGGCATCGGCGTTGCCCACGAGATAATGGAAGATCAGCATTCGAATGAACTGTAACCGATCCGCGACAGGTCTCGCACAGGCCTGGTCGATCAGCCCGAGAGACTGTTCTGTTCCCGGTCCGCCCTCAGCCTCGTACTTCAGCTCCGGCGGCACGCTAAGGGCCTGGCAGAAGTCTTCCTGGTGCAGCCGCTCAATGATGCCGTCTGCCGCCTTCGTCCGATCATAACGTTCAACCAGGAGAAAAGCGGTTGCTCCGCCCAGGCGTATCTCGACATGGGGTACCGGCAGCTTGAGACGGGCAGCCAGCCGCATACAAAAATACTCGTTCTCCACTGTGCCTTCCAACGCCTGGATGACTGGTTTCAAGATATGGGTCGTTGGTCGACCATCTCTCGCCAAGGAAATGGAATCTCCATCGACAATGACCGCCAGTTTATCCTGCGCGCCGGCGAGCGACAGGCGAATGCCCTCGTCTCCGCCAAGCAGAGGCCGAGTCCGCAGCCTGCTGAGAATTTCATCCAGACGTTCCGAAGTGAGAATTTCGGCTTGGGACTGGCCGGAGGGTTCGGGCGCCGTGCCGGTGGGATAGAGTGACAAAGCACCTGCGCATTCGCCCCCGATAACTTCCAGCAGTCCAAAAGCGTTCCCTGCCGAAAGGCCCAGCGCGCCAGCAAGGCGTTGCCGCGCGCCCTCGTCCGGCAACAGACCGGAGAAAAACGGGCGCACCACCCGATCACCAAAGGGTTCTTCTTGCAGGGGCATCGAGAACGATATCGCCCGCGATTGTTGGTCCAGGAGATACGCGCCATCATAGGTAAAAGTCAGCAGACCGTCTTCAAGCCGGCCGAGTACGCCGGCCTTGGTCTCGCGAAAATAGACGTTCAATACGCGGGTCATGATCGCAAACTCTGGCGCCGACCGACCGAAACAATAAGGCCTAGTCCGGCCAAGACTTGCATCGCACGGCCAATCTGGCAGCTCTCTTTTCCGGCCTCGAGCTCACGCAGAAAACGTACCCCAACGCCAATCACCCCGGCGAGCTGTTCCTGCGTTAAACCTTGCTGTTTGCGCTCGTGGCGGATCAGCGTGCCGAGACTCTTCGTATCTTTGATCTTTTCCATAATCACCCCCATCGGGATGATTATATTATCGGATGGCAGTAAGGGAAGTCAAAAGAACCGATCGGGATGATTTTATGATTATCGGCGCCAGCGAACCGAAATGGAACCGATCGGGATGGAACGACTACAGCGTAAGACTACCCTGGTGCTCACTGCTTGAAGCAGTTCTAACGGTGCCATCTCAGGAATTGGGGATGTGGCCGCTCGAAGACCCTGCCAGGCACGACCGCCCTTCCAGTCTTGTTGAGGATGCCATGAATGCTGACAGGATCATTCGCGGAGGCCTTGTGAGAACTCGGCGTTGTTCGCTCAGTTGTTTGCCATGGCGCGTGTTGGCGCCGTTCACCCGCTATCGCTTTGAGGGTCGCAGCACGCCGGTAACCGCGATGGCGCGCTTGATGTCGTAGGCCAGAATGCCAGGTTGGTTTGGTGGCGTCGTCCTGGAGCCCCGCATTCGGAAGTGGGTGGCGCCCATCCTGCCTTTTGTGGTGCCGAAGACTTGCTCGATGGTACAGCGGCGGATAGCCATTGCGTCTGGCATTCCATATGTCTTTGCTCCATGGCATCAAGCACCGCTTGGTGCTCCCATTGTCGGATGCGCTTCTCTTGCCGGCAGCACAGCGGGCGGGATGGACCTGACCGCAGGCTTTCTGGTTGAAAGTAGACACCGATGAGCTTGTGGCCTTCCACGCTGGCGAAGCGCTTCTGCGAAGGCGGTTGCATTCCTGACATTTCCGATCCTGCTGCCGGATGTCTGAAACTGTGTCAGTTCCTCCTGCAGACGGCGCTTTACCGCCTTGCCTCCGCCAGGGAGAGGGCGAAGTTGTCGAGGCGCACTCCGTCAATAATGCGGTCGACGATTGCGATCTCCCGACGCTGCGGAACGCCATCGGCGCCGACAATCTCACCCCAGACCTTCATCCTCACTTGAGCCATCACGAGTGTCCTTTCCGAAAAGGCCCCGACTACATGAAGGTTCTTACCCCCACATTTTTCCCGGTCCCGGCGGAACGGCGGCATTCTTACCATTAAATGCCAAAGGACATTGGCCAAGCGGACCGGCACACGCAACGATGATCTGGTCCGCATCCGTGTTGATCAGGAGATTGGCGTTATGCGTGACGATACTGACCTGACGCTTCGCTTTTGCCGCGACGAACAGGCTGACAAGCTCGTCGAAATCGACTTGGGATCGAGTTTCTTCCGGCTGATCGATGATCAGCATGGTGTCTCAATCCAGTTTTAGACGCCTGCGAAGATCGGCATTTTCGGCGCGAAGTTGCTCCGAGAGCTGCTTGCGCAGTCTCTGGTTTTCTTCCTCCAGCTGCAGAAGATCCGCAATCTCGTCGCTGGCCGCCGTCGTCTGTACAGCCTTCGGAGCACGCTTCTGATATGCACGTTTGGCACTTGCCGGGGCTTCCACCGCTTTCGCCTTGCGCCCTCTCTTCTGCGTGCCATTGTCCCAGTTCGAGGCAACGGTCGGTTCCGCCGGAGCATTGGCAGAACCTGACGCCGCCTCAGCAGCAGCTTTTTTGGCGCGCTGCCTACGCTGCTTTGGCGCAATGGGCGTTTCAACCACGACCGGCGCTTCGGCATCGGTCGTCGTATCGCTTTCGTCAGCTATGCCTATCTCCTGTGTCTTTGTTTCAGTTGTCGATGCACTTTGAGGCAGTGTCAATGAGGACAAGCCTTGTTCTGTCTCCTGGGGAGACACTCCTCATCAGACTTGCCGCCCTGTCCTTTGGCAGACGAGACTGGTGCCACCTCCTCTCCTAAAGCCCGCGCAACAGACTTTATATCCAGATCACCCCAGATCGAGTTGGGCTTGAGATTGGTTCTGCGCCGACCGGATTTATATTCGATGGCAAAACTGCGCTGGATCTTTTTCAATTTGAGAAGACCTTGGGAAATCCGTTGAATGTTTCAGCAACAAGCTGAAATCGAAAATAATTGCTAAGCTGGCAGAGCGATCTTGGAGGAGGAAAGCTACAAGGCCCGCTAGCATCTGATCCCATATGTGGACGGCCCCCTTCTCGCAAGATAATCGAGCAGCTTTTTGATCGGATCGCTTGCGATCATATGTCCCGCCTTCGCGTGCGGTCGCACATGACCGCGGGCCAAGATGGTTTCCGCAAAGCAAGTTCCTAACATCATGACGGCCGACAATGGCCGATGGGATCAACGGAGTGTCTTGCGTCTCGGATCGATCACACCACCTACTCACTTCCTGGCAAATCCGGTGTCGGCTCAGCACGGTAATGTCCCCGTGTTTGGCCAATCTCCATGCGGTGCGCGCCAGGCCGGGTGGCGCATTCGCTCTGCAGCTTTCGCCGCTCACCATCAGCTTCCAGGCGATGCGCGCGATCTTGTTCGCGAGCGCCACGGCGGCGAGCTTCGGTGGCCTGGGATGCCGCCCTGCCTGTAGAGCACCACATCCTTGTTGCGGTGGCGCGCGATCTGCACGAAGCCCATGGTAGCCAGAAGACCGTCGAGTTCCTCTGCCTCGGCTTCATTGGCCGCGAACTCGACGAACTCCACGCCCGTCGTGATGATGCGATCCGGCATCGTGGGTGTCGAGATCGCGATGTCCGGCTCCAGCCGCCACGACCAGGACATGCGCGGGATCGCACCGATAGCAATCTCGAACACATTAGCAGCACTGATAAGACTGCGCGGCATGATTTGTTTGTTTCCATCATGGAGTGCTTCTAAATTCATCGCGGAAAATGTGAGGTTACATCATGAAGCATCGGGGAAAATCCGCCGTCGTTACCGGTGCGGCGAACGGCATAGGGCTGGCCTGCGCGGTCCGGCTCGCCAATGAAGGCGCCAGCGTCATCTTGGCGGATGTGGATGTCGAGAAGGCCGAACAAGAGGCCCAGTCCCTGGTGGAACAGGGGTTCAAGGCGGCGGCGATACGGTGCGATGTGTCGAGCCGCGCCGACATCGTGGCGGCGATCGAGCTGGCAGAGTCCCATGGCGACGATCTGCACATCATGGTCAATAATGCCGGCTACTCCCTCAAGAAGGACGTGCTGGAGGTTGATGACGAGGACATGCATCGCCTGTTCAACGTGAACCTCATGGGTGCATTCTATGGCACCCAGGAGGCGGCGCGGCGGATGGTGAAACAGGGCGCCGGTTCGATCGTCAACATGTCGTCGATGCAGGCCGCCCTGGTCATTCCCGACCAGTTGCCCTACGGGGTCACCAAGGCGGGCATCAACCAGCTGACGCGGGTCAACGCCGTCGCACTCGCCCCCAAGGGCGTGCGAGTCAACGCAGTAGGCCCGGGAACCATCCTGACCGCTGCGAGCCAGCGGAGCGTACTGCAGAACGACGCCGCAAGGCGGAGTGTGCTGTCGCGCATTCCCATGGCGCGGCTGGGCCGGACCGAAGAGGTTGCGGGCGTCATCTCATTCCTTGCCAGCGACGACGCGTCTTACGTCACCGGCCAGGTGATCTATATCGACGGCGGCCGCAATTGCCTCAACCTGACCGTTCCGGTCAGCGAGGACTAATAGTCGGACGATACTATTGTAATCCGGCGTCTAAGCGCCGATGCTCTGACCGTCGCGCGGCAAACCTCTATGCACCGCGCGACTTTTTTTGCTTTTGAGATCCAACCTTCCTGATGGGGGCCCTCGGGCCTAATGGAAGGGAAAGCCATCCACGCTCGACACGCGCAGCTTTGCGCGGTGCCTGGCCGCTACAGGCAGGGACTCGATCGCCTCATTGCCGAGCAAAGTGGCCTCGTACAGCCCGGTACCATATTTCTGGATGTGGGTGCCAATCGCAGTGGCGCTGTTGATCGGCTGGACTAGCTCGACCCAGATTTTCTCTTCTTCGAACAGCACGGCAATGGTCCCTGCCCCATGGCGCGACGCAATGGCGGCAGGCCTTCCGAACACAGCTGACATCAGGGTCTTACTGCGCTCCAGGTCATCAGTGACACACGTCACGCCGCGCACGGCGCTGATGCCGTGCGGCTGGCGGATGTCATCCCCTAAGGGCGGCAGACGCCATTCGGTAGGCGTTTTCTCCTCGATGAGAAACGGCAGGACGGGGTCGAATGCTCCGACGCCGGGTTCGATCAGGTCGAGCTCCCAGGATTTGCCGACATTGGGCGCAGGCTTGCTCAGCGAGCGCCGCGGCAGTTCACGCCCCGTCTCCGACCGCAGCGCTTCGGTCTGCCGGCTGAAGTCGCTGGCATTGAGTGCGAAGTCGATCCAGCCGCTACCTTTCATCCAGCGCGGGGCAAACCGGTGCGTGCTGTCGCCGGAAAAGGCCAGAAGCTCGAGAAAGCTGCCGTCTGCGAACCGGACGAGACGGTTCTGCATCGGGCCGGCGGCATCGCCTCGGTCGAGCACATCGAAGCCGCAGTGACGGAAATCCGACTCCGCCTGCTCGAGGTTGATGACGCCGAGGACCAGATGATCGATTCTGGGGACAACCATGATCAGAGTTCTGGCACGGCAGCGAGAAGGGAGCGCGTATAGTCATGCGTGGGGTTCGTGAGCACCTCCCCCGCCGGTCCATGTTCGACAATGCGACCGCGCATCATGACGGCCACCCGGTCGGCGAAGGCACGGGCAACGGAAATGTCGTGGGTGATCATCAGATAGGCCACGTTTCGCTTCTGCCGGATATCCAGAAGCAGGTTCAGAATCTGTCCGCGGATCGACACGTCGGCACCCGAAAGGGCTTCGTCGGCGAGGATAAGCGCCGGTTGCATGGCCAAAGCCCGCGCAACGGCAACACGTTGCCGCTGTCCGCCGCTCAACTCATGCGGGAAGCGCGCCAGATATTCGCTGCCTGGCGTCAGGCCTACGCTTTCCAGCAAGCCGATGGCATATGCTTCAAGCTCAATTGCATCCGGATGCGACGCCTGCGCCAGCAAGGCCCTGATCGTCTTGCGCGGATTAAGCGACGCGGTCGGGTCTTGGAAGACCGGTTGCATGCGTCTGCGCGCGGCCCGCAATTCGGCTGGACTTAGGCCCGCAAGGTCACGGCCATCAAGGCAGACGCTGCCGCTGTCGGGGCGGATGAGACCCAGCGCGATCCGGCCGAGGGTCGACTTACCGGAGCCGCTTTCGCCGACGAGGGCGACGATCTCGCCCTGCGCCACGGAAAGGCTGACATCGTTGACCGCGTGAAACCAGTCGCCCGCATTGTTGCGGAACCGCTTGGTGACATTCTGGATGGATAAAATTGGGCCGGAATTATGCATTTTTAACGTCGTTTCCTTGGGCCGGAGCGATGCCGCTATCCTGTGCTGCCCAGCATCTGACCCAATGACCGTCCTGGCCCAGGACCTGAGTGGCTGGGCTCATCGTCGTGCATTTGGGCATGGCAAGAGGACAGCGCATGCGGAAGGGGCACCCTTCGATCTTGTGAGCGAGATTGGGCACGTCGCCACCGATGGTCGCGAACAGACCATTGGGCAAGCGCAGGGCGCGTGCAGAGTCGAACAGGCCCTTGGTGTAGGGATGGGCCGGGGTTTTCAGGATGCTGGAACCGGGGCCCCACTCCACCGTGCGTCCGGCATACATGACGTAGATGCGCTCGCAGGCCTTAGAGACCAGGCCCAGATCGTGGCTGATCAGCAGCATTGCCATGCCCAGCCTCTGGCGCAACTCGCCGAGCAGATCCATTATCTCGGCCTGCGTCGTCACATCGAGGGCGGTCGTCGGCTCGTCGGCCACCAGCAGCTTGGGCTTGCTTGCCAGAGCCATCGCCAGCAGCACGCGCTGGCGCATGCCGCCCGACAGCTCGTGCGGATAGGACCGCCGTGCCGCCTGAGGCAGCTTTACCAGCCTGAGCAAGTCATCCACGCGCTCCGACACCCCTTCGGCGCGCATCGACTTGGGGATCGCCTCGACGATCTGCCTGTCGATACGCATGACCGGATTGAGGAAGGAGAGAGGGTCCTGGAACACCATCGAGAGAGAGGAGCCGCGCAACACGCGCCAGTCACGCTCGCCGAAGCGCGTCACGTCGGTGCCGTCCACGAAGATGGATCCACTATCGATCCGGGTACTTTTGGGGTCGTTCAATCCCAGGAGGGCGCGCGCAAGGGTCGATTTTCCCGAGCCGGATTCGCCGACGAGCCCAACGGCCTCACCGGGCGCGATCGTGAGGCTAGCGCCCCGCGATGCCTGTATGGTCGCCCGCTGCATGGTATAGGAGAGGTGCAGGTCGCTGATCTCAACAAGCGGCTTTGCTTGAGGGCTGGTCATCGTCCAGTGTCCTTCGGGTTGAGTGCGGCGTTCAGCGCGTCACCGATGAAATTGAAGGCCAGCACGGTCAGGAAGATCGCGATACCGGGCAGTACGGACAGCCACCAGGCGTTGAAGAGATAGCGCTGGCCGCTGTTGAGCATGCCGCCCCAGCTGATGACATCGGGACTGCTGAGGCCGAGGAAGCTGAGCGATGCCTCGATCAGGATGGCTTGGCCCACAATCAGGGTTCCCAGCGCCACTACGGGGCGCAGTGCATTGGGCACGACCTCGCGTATCAGGATGTAGATCTCGCTGTAGCCGAGACAGCGCACGGCATCGACGAAATCGATCTGTTTGACGCGATAGACTTCGCTTCGCATCACCAGCGCTATCTGCGGCCAGGCCAGGATGGCGATGACGGCAATCACGCGGGTGGTGCCGGGCCCAAGCATCGCGACAATCACCGCGGCAAGCACGAAGGTGGGAAGAACCTGGAATATTTCAGCGACACGCATGAGAAACATGTCGATCCTGCCGCCGAAATACCCCGCCCAGGCACCGATCAGCACGCCAAGCACCGAGGCGACCAGCGCTGACAGCAGCCCGACCGACAGCGAGACGCGGACGCCGTGGATCAGGAGTTGCAGCACGTCGCGGCCAAGTTCGTCCGTGCCGAGGAGGTGCTGGGCCGAAGGCGGGAACAGCGCATTGCCGCTGATCGCCATCGGGTTCACGCTATGGACCAGCGGCACGACGATCGTGACCACGATCAGCAGTAAGATGAAGCCGCCCGCGATGAATCCTGCCGGGCTTCCGGCTAGTCGTTGAAAAAGCTCACGCATGACGCGCTCCCAAGCTGCGGCGGATCCGGGGATCGACGATGGTGTAGAGCAGGTCGGCCAGGACGTTGGCGACCACGACAAGAATGGTGGAGAGCAGGAGGATGCCCTGCAGGACAGGGAAGTCGCGCTGGCCAACCGCCGTCACGAACAGCTGTCCGACGCCCGGCCAGGCGAAGACAGTCTCGACCAGCAGCGAACTCGTCAGGGCATGGCCGAACTGGTAGCCGAAGACGGCGATCACCGGGATGACCGCATTGGGGAGGACGTGGCGCCACAGCGTGTAGCCGCGCGAAAGCCCCTTGGCGCGCGCGGTCATCACGAAATCCGAGTTCAGCACGCCCAGAATGCTGGCGCGCGCCGTGCGCGAAAATACGGCGATCTTGAAAGCCATGATGCAGGCCAGTGGCAGGACCATGTGCCGCAGTAGATCAAGGAAGGCTCCGAACCCGCTCTGCGGCGCCCGCAGCGAATACATTCCAGACGTCGGCAAGACGCCCAGCACGATGGCGAATATCAGCACAAGGACCTGGCCGAGCCAGAAAACAGGGATGGAGTAGCCAAACAGGGTTATGGCCGACACAGTGATGTCGAAGCCACCTCCGCGTGACGCTGCGGCCAGGGACAGTGCGATACCGATGATTGCCGAAAACACGATTGCCGGCAGGATCAGGATCAGCGTGTTAACGGTGCGGCCCAGGATCAGGTCGAGAACCGGTTGCCGGTTGGCAAAGGAAAAGCCGAAATTGCCTTGGGCCAGATTGCCCAGATAGAGCCACAGCTGGACATGAAGGGGCTGGTCGAGGCCGAAATCGCGCCGCAGCTGATCGATGTAGTCTTGCGGCGCCGGAAAGTCGCCGATCATGGCATGCACCGGATCGCCGGGGACGAGCTTAATCAGCACGAAATTGACGATGATGATCACAAAGATCGTGACGATCGACCAGAACACGCGCTTCAGGAAATACTGCCACATGGGTGGACCTTTTGATGTGTGATTCTGCAGCATCACGAGGGCGGCAGAGGCAGCTTAGTTCGACGCGTCGGCACTCATCGCGGCGCGTCGCTTGTGATGATCGAGCAGGGGCGGGCCAGCCAGCTACTGCTCCAGCCAGGCATGGGCCCAGCGGCCGTTACCGATCCAGCCCCAAAGCCCATGCAGCCTCTTGGCAGCGCCGTCGAAACCGCTGAGTTCATGCAGCATCATCACCGGCATGTCGCGGACAAGGATCGGTTGGATGGACTGATAGATTTCCGCGCGCTTGTCTGGATCGATTTCCTTCGCGCCGGCGGCGAACAGGGCATCGACTTCCGGGTTGGAATATTGGGCGGCATTGCCCGAAATTCGGCCGATCGACTCGGTCACGAAAACTCGTCCAACACCGATTGCAGGATCGCCATAGGAATTGTTGTCGTTCAGATAGATATCGAAGTCGTGCTCCTTAAAGACACGGGGCATCACCACTGCAATCTCGAGCGGCTGCAGGGTGACGTTGACACCGACAGCGCCCCAGTTTGCCTTCAAAGCGTTGGCAACCTGGTTACGTTCTGCAATGGCGCTGTCATAGATAATATTCAAGCTGAAGCGCGTGCCATCGGCACCGGCCAACAGGCCCGCTTCGTCTAGAAGCGCCGCAGCGCGCTCAGGGTCATAGGGGTTGGAGACGTCGTAGTTCACCTCCCGATTGGCGGCCCACTCGATTCCCGATGGCCATGGCGCACGACCCAGGTCGCCCAAACCGGAAAAGGCGGTATCGTGGATGAATTGCCGGTTCGTCGCCATAAGCAATGCGTTGCGCACGCGCGCATCGTTGAACGGCGCCCGCTTCAGGTTGAACGCGGCGTATGTCATCCCGGGCGCAAAGCCGGACCGGACGATTTGTAGATCGGGGGTGCTCTCCACCATTCGCGCGTCGTTCAGCGGGAAATGGACCATTGGAATAAAGTCGATCTCGCCGGCCATAAGGGCCTGGATGCGCGAGGCGGCGTTCGGGATGGCCCTGATGATCAGGCCGTCCAGATATGGCTTGCCGTCTTCCCAATAGTCGTCATTGCGAACCAGATTGATATGACTGCCGCGCTGCCAGGACTCGAACTTGAATGGGCCGGTGCCGATCGGCTGAGACGTTGTGGCTGGATTTGTGGCCACATCCGTGTTCTTGAAGATATGGGCCGGCAGGATCGGCGTAGAATAGGTGCAGTTCAAGGTGCGCAGCAAGGTTGGGTAGGGCTGCTTGAGCTGGATGATGGCCGTGCGCTTATCCGGCGTTTCGACTTTCACCAGATTCGTGCCTACCTGCGCCGAGAACATAGGGCTGAATTTCGCAGCGACCTCCTCGAGCGTGTAACGCACGTCTTCGGATGTGAACGGCTGTCCATCATGCCAGTTCGCGTTGCGCAGGTGGAAAGTATAGGTCAGTCCATCGTCCGAAACGTCCCACGACTCTGCCAGCAGAGGCGAAATCTCGTCTTTGCCATTTCCAGTGTCGATCGTCAGAAGCCCCTCATAGACCATGCAGCCGGCGACGGTGTCGGGAGTGGAACTAGTCAGGGCAGAGTTGAAGCCCTTGGGTTCCGCCGCAAGGCCGATAATGGCCGTGCCGCCACGTTGCGGCGCCGCTTCGGCCTGCGCGGCCGCAGGCGCCACCCACAGACCTCCAAGAATGGTCCAACGCAAAACGCTAATTATTCTGCTTTTTTTGAACATGCTAACTCCTGTCTTGATGCCTTCGGCAATATCCCTGCGCCACCCAACTCGTCATGCTCACTCCAAGGATTGCATTGACAACGCTGATGGGTCGGACGGTCCGGGCCGAAGGCTCAGCTCCGATGGTGTCATGCAAGCATGGTGGTAATGACGAAACAAATCGATTTTCCGCCAGTCACCTATAAGGGTATCTAATGTTTTGGTGTTTGCCGGTTCATGCTCGATCCGTCCAGTGGCTGAGTGGATGAATGGATATTGGCTGGCCGGCCCTTCAGTGGGTCCGACATGCGCACGCGGTGGCTAGGCGTCGAGGCGCGGGGGCTTGTGGCAGCGTAGTTCGGGCAACGGCCCATGGAACAGTTCTACATCGACCATGGACAGTTGGCCCGTCGACCCTTGTGCAAGGCTCGACGTTCCACGATCGCGGGTGACGGTATTGGGATTGCCATGCACGCACACTGTGCCGAAAGGCACTATGTCCTGGGGATCGTACCAAGCGCCGGTGGCAATCTGGATGACGTCCCGCCGAATCGCGTCGGAGATATTGGCCCCGGCCAGGAACGATCCCCGGTCATTGAAAACACGCACGATGGAACCCTGGACTATCCCACGAGCCTTTGCCGTGTCGGGATGGATGGTCAGCGGTTCGCGCCCGGCGATCTTGGAGCCGAGGCTGGCGCGCCCGAAATCGAGCTGGCTATGCAGCCGGAACGCCGGTTGATTGGCGACCAGTTGGATGGGAAAGCGCTCGACTATCTCGCCGCCAAGCCATTCTTCCGGTTCGAACCAGGCGGGATGGCCCGCGCAATCGTCGTATCCGAAGCCGGCTATGACCTCGGAAAAGATCTCGATCTTGCCACTGGGCGTCGGAAGCGGCGCCCCCTGGGGGTCCTGACGGAATTTTTCGAGGATACTGAGCCGGTCGGTGGTGGGGACTTCGAGTTCTCCCGCCGCCCAGAACTCGTCGAAGTCTGGCGCCGGCAAATCACGTTCGGCAAGAGCCACCCGCGTCGTTTCGTAGATAAACGCCATCCACTCACGCGCCGTTCGGCCCTCGGTGAATTCCTGATGACGATCCAGCCTTTGCGCCAGTTCGGAGAATATCTCGTACTCGTCTTTGGTTTGCTGGAATGGCTCGATGGCCTTCCGCATGGTGATCATTTTCGGGTCGTTGCCGGCAGCCCCGATATCATCGCGCTCCATGGTGATCGTCGCTGGCAGGACGATGTCGGCATGGCGCGCGCTGGATGTCCAATAGGGTTCGTGCACCACGATGGTGTCCGGCCGCGAGAAGGCCTCCGCGAGGCGGGTCAGGTCCTGCTGGTGATGGAAGGGGTTTCCACCGGCCCAATAGACGAGCTTGACATCTGGATAGACCAGTTTCTGCCCGTTGAACGAGAAGGGTTTTCCCGGATGCAGCAACATGTCGGAGATCCGCGCCACCGGAATGAAACCCCTGGCCCCGTTCTTGCCCTGGGACAGAGTAGGCAGCGGCACCGCCACGGGTGGCTTGCCGACGTTGCCGATCGACCCCAACCCATATGAAAAACCGCCACCCGGCAGGCCGATCTGTCCTAGCATCGCTGCGAGCGTAATCGCTGCCCAGACCGGCTGCTCGCCATGTTCTGCCCGCTGCACGGATTGGCTGACCGTGATCAGGGTCCGTCGCGCCGCCATGTCGCGCGCCAGGTCGATGATGTCAGCCGCGGGAAGCTGTGCGATCAGCTCGGCCCAGCCGGGTGTCTTTGCGATACCGTCCGACTGACCCCGAATGTAGGCCTCGAACCGGTCGAAGCCCACGCAGTGCTTTGCCAGGAAGGCCCGATCGAGGAGATCTTCCACTATGAGCACATGGGCGAGCGCCAGCATGACAGCGGTATCCGTAGCGGGCCTGATGGCATGCCATTCGGCGCGGATCCATTCGGGTAGGTCGGCCCTGAGCGGGCTGAAGAGCACGAACCGTACACCCCTATCCTGCAACCGGTCGAACACGCCGGCGACATTGTGGTTGGAGTTACCACCCCCACTGACCGAACTGTTCTTCAGCGCCATGCCACCGAAAGAGACAACCAGCTCTGTATTGGATAGCATCGGTCCCCAGATCGGCGACTTCCGGTTGGTTTCCTCAAGCGTTCCGAACACATGCGGCGCGATAACCTGTGCCGCGCCGGCACTGTAATTCCCGACGGAGCGGCAATAGCCACCCAGTGTCGTATTGAGGAACCGGTGAATCTGGCTTTGCGCGTGGTGGAACCGGCCAGCGCTGGACCATCCGTAGGACCCGCCGAACACCGCTTCGTTGCTATATCGGTCGACAATCCGTTGCAGTTCATTGGCAAGATGGTCGTAGGCGCGCTCCCAGCTGACCGGGACGAAAGCATCTTTGCCCCTGCTGGTGTCGGGCCCCGGTCCGTTATCGAGCCATCCCCTGCGAATCATCGGCTGGCCGATGCGACAGTCAGGTGATGCGGCATCATTGAGATTGGGAAGGATAGGCGATGGCATGGGGTCGCAGGGATGTGGCGTCACCTCCAGCTCGTCGCCATGAGATTGGACGGAGAACGCGCCCCAGTGCGAACTATGAGGAACGCCTTGAGATATCCGCTTGCCCATGTGCCGCTCCTCTCTGTCACCGGCGGTCTGCAGAAGCACCAGCACTCCTGAGCTAGCCGTTCAACCAAGAGCTAGTGCGCGCTCCCAGGCGAAACAATTCGATTTATCTGGCACAATAGTGAAGCGGCTCTAATACGCACCTCAGCGAATGGCCGGGATCGGCACAGTCCCTTCTCCCTCGGGCAGCAGCCCGAGCAGCATCTGCTTAGCACGCGTCATATGGCGATCGGGATGCATCAGGACGGCGAAGGAGCGCTCGGCATGCGCGAGGGGGAATGTGCGGACCCAGTCTGCCGTCGCCATCGCCGCGACGGCGCGCTCCGACAGCACGCTGAGGAAGCGGCCGGCCGCCACGGCAGCCAGCACGGCCTCGTTCGAGGGAAGCTCGAGAGCAATCGTAAGGTCGGACAGTTTCACACCACTCTTCGTGAGCAGGCCCTCGAACTCGGAACGGGTGCCCGACCCCTGCTCCCTCAGCACCCAGCCCCAGTCAGCAAATGCCTCGGGCGGAACGGAATGTTCGCTGGCCAGCGGGTGGCCCGACGCCATTACCAGCACCAGCCTGTCGCGCGCGATTACCTGGCGCCGGAGATTGCCCTGGGTGATGTCGCCTTCCACGAGACCAAGATCCGCGCGTCCCTCGTGAACGGCTTCGGCCACGCTGGCAGTATTGCCGACCGTCATCATGACCGCGATTTCGGGATAAAGGTCATGCAGCGCCACAAGTCGTGTCGGCAGCCAATAGCTGGCAATGGTCTGGCTGGCGTGAACCCGCAACCTGCCGCGCAGCTTCGAGGACAGGTCGTCCAGGACCAGACTGGCGCTCTCGGCATGACTGAGCAGCGAGCGGGCTTCACGCAAGAAAATTCGCCCATTCTCTGTCAGACTGACGCGCCGCCCGATGCGGTCGAATAGCCTGACATCGTGGCGTGTCTCGAGGGCCGAGATGGCTGCGCTGACCGCGGACTGGGACAGCCCCAGCTTGGTGGCGGCATGGGTCATGTGCTGCCCGTCGGCCACCGCAAGAAAGATACGAAGCTGTTCAAGGGTCATCGTCTTATCGATTCTATCGATCATTATATTCGAAACAATATGATAGAATGATTGATTATGCAGGTCCATCTAGCGCGTAAACACGCGTTAGGACGGATTGCATGACCCACCCTGCCGAGGCGACGAATGGCGTAACGGCATTCCGCATCATCCTGCCCGGACTGGCTTTGACGAGCGGGCTTGCGGCCCTGGCGGTGATCATCCAGCGCACCAGTGGGTTGTCTGCCCTCAGCCCACTGATGCTGGCCATGGTGCTCGGCATGGCGGTGCGCAACCTGGTCGGTGTCGGCCCTGCGGCCACGCTGGGCATCAAGTTCTCGCTCCGGCGCATCCTGCGCCTTTCCATCATGCTGCTTGGCTTCCAGCTCACCTACACCCAGATTGTGGATATGGGCCTTGTAGGCTTTGCGGCAGCGGCCGGCATTCTGGTCGTGACCTTCGTCTTCATCAAATGGATCGGCCGCCTTCTCGGGGTAGCGCCGGCCTTGGCGGAGCTGATCGCGGCCGGCACGGCGGTGTGCGGCGCATCGGCAGTTATCGCGACGAATACGGTAACACGCGGATCCGACGAAGACATCGCCTATGCCATTGCTTGCGTCACGGTATTCGGTTCGATAGCCATGCTCGCCCTGCCGCTGCTGGCTCCGTTGCTCGGCATCGAGGGCACTACCTTCGGCTGGTGGGCCGGCGCCTCGATACACGAAGTCGCACAGGTCACGGCAGCCACCTTTCAGGGCGGGCTTGAGGCTACCCAATCAGGCACCGTCGCCAAGCTCAGCCGCGTCGTCCTGCTCGCTCCTCTTATCCTTGTCCTAGCCGCCTTGGCCCGACGGCGCGGCCATGCCGCAGGCACAGGCGCGCCACCGATGCCATGGTTCGTGTTTGGCTTCCTGGCAGTGGTCGCCATGAATTCGGTGTGGCCGGTAACGGGTGCGACCAAGGACGTGATAGTCACCGTCACGACGCTGCTGCTGACCATCTCCCTCGCCGCCATGGGGCTGGAGACTGACACGCGCAAGCTGGGGGCCTTGGGTTGGCGCGCCCTGGCACTCGGCGCCATCGGCTCGATATTCATCTCCGGGCTGGCTTATGCCGCGCTGGGCGCGATCTGACCGGCACCTGTCCGAGCGTTTCGCGCTCAGGCTCATACATAAGTGATGTTTAAGCAACGCGCGAAAATTATGAATTTGAATTCCCGCGCGACGAACAGCTAGGCTCACGCCGAAACATAAACCCGACAGGAGTGTATATGTCCTCATCTCCACCCAAGACACAGGCCGGCGCGCGGGATGCCGCGGTCCAGACGGCATTGTCCGCGACCCGCAGCGCGCTCGCCGGCGGTGTCACGCGGGAGACGCTGGACATCGCTCGCGCGGCGCTCGACAAGCTGGCCTCCGACACCACGCTCTGGACCGAACAGGACTACCCCGCCCCCCAGGACGGCGAGATGCAGGCACGGTACATGATCGCGCAGGACGATCCAGAGGGCCTCACTCTCTATCTGAACGTCATGCGGCCGGGAAAGAAGATACCGCCCCACGATCACACGACCTGGGCTTGTGTCGCGGGCGTGGAAGGCATTGAGCATAACGGTGTCTGGGATCGTCTCGACGACGGCTCCGTCGCCGGCAAGGCCCAGTTGCAAAAGCGCGACGTGGTTGCCCTCGGCTCGGCCGAAACCCGTTCCATCGCGCTCATGCCCGATGACATTCACTCGGTGGAAATCAGGGGCGACGCCATCATTCGCCACCTGCATATGTATGGCCGGCCACTCGAAACACTTTCGAACCGGACCGTCTACGATCCGGATGCCGGCACCTGCAGGCTCATGACCGTCGGTGTGACGACCCGTCGCTGACGGGCCAACAGCTCAAGCAAACGACAGACAGAACTTCATGCCGTCCCACGCCTAGCCGGGCTGGGCGACGAGGACCGACTTTTTATGCCCTCACCACACGCTTACATCAGCTCGGCCGATCTGAAGACGGCACTTTCGGACGGCGACGAAATCGCGCTGCTCGATGTTCGGGAACATGGGCAATATGGCGAAGGCCATCCGTTCTTCTCGGTGAATTGTCCGTTCAGCACGCTTGAATACCAAGTGCGAGACCTTGTGCCCTCAACTCGCTCGCGCGTCGTCGTTTTCGACCAGGCGGGGGAAGGCATCGCCTCCAGTGCAGTGGAGCATCTGGCAGCGCTTGGCTACCAGAATGTGCGCATTCTCGATGGTGGAGCGGATGGCTGGACCGCCGCCGGCTTCCAACTCTTCAAGGGCGTGAACGTGCCCTCCAAGGCATTCGGCGAAATCGTGGAAAATGCGATGCAGACGCCGTCAGTGTCGGCTGAAGAGTTGCATGCCATGATCAAGGGGGAGGAAAACATGGTCATCCTCGATGGCCGACCGCCCGAGGAATATGCACGGATGAACATTCCAACCGCCCTCTCTTGCCCCAATGCGGAACTGGGCTACCGCGTAGATTCCTTCGTCAGGGACGACAAGACGAAGATCGTGATCAACTGCGCCGGCCGTACCCGCTCGATCATCGGTGCGCAAACCTTGATCAATCTTGGAGTCCGAAACCCGGTCTTTGCGCTACGCAACGGCACGCAGGGCTGGCAGTTGTCCGGGCTGAGCCTGAATTACGGCAGCATGCCGTCAGAGAGCCAGCCGCTGTCAGCGCAGCAGTTGGAACACGTGCGCGCGCGGGCCGTCGATTTCGGCAAGGCCAATGGCGTGCCCCGCATCAGCATGGACACACTGCACCGCTGGAAGGCCGAGCTCGACCGCAGCCTCTATATCTTCGACGTGCGAACCGCAGCGGAATACCGTGCCGGGCACGTGCCGGACGCAGTGCATGCCCCCGGAGGGCAGCTGGTCCAGGCGACTGACCACTGGGTAGCAACGAGACGCGCGCGGATCGTGCTGACCTGTGATCTCGGCCCGCGCGCCGTCATCACTTGCTACTGGCTGCGCGCCATGGGACACGACGCCTACGTCCTCGACCTCGACGTGTCGACGATAGCCGGAGCGCAGGAAGCGCCTCGTCTGGAGTTGAGCAAACTCAGTGGTCTGCCGCATCTGACCGCTCGGCAATTCACGCGGATGCGCACCGACGGCGTTGTGCTGCTCGATGCCTCCCCCGGAAGCGACTATCGCACCGCCCATATCGTAGGCGCGCAATGGGTGATACGTCCGCGCCTAACGAAGATCACGGCCAATCGCGCACAGACCATCGTGGTTTGCGGAGACGGCCAGCGCGCTGCGCTCGTAGCGCATGATCTGGCGTCATCGGGATTCGCCGATATACGGATACTGGACGGAACGCGCGACGACTGGGCGGCTGCGGGGCTTGCACTCGAACAGACGCCCGACACCCCCAAGGACGAAGATATGATCGATTTTCTTTTCTTCGTCCATGATCGACATTCGGGCGGCCTCGAGTCGGCCAGGGCCTACCTGGCCTGGGAGCGCGGATTGACAGACCAGATGGACGAACAGGAGCATGCCGTGTTCGATGCGAGGCTACCCGTATCGACGGCTGCGGAGTGATCAGGATGAAGAGAGAAACCAAGCTTTTGCACTATGGTGCCGCAGCGCGTCCCGGTCCGGCCAATCCCCCGGTGATCAGGGCCTCGACCATCCTGCACGATACGGTGGCCTCTTACGATGACATCAAGCGGCGGCGCGAGACCGACGAAACGCTGCTGTCGTATGGCCGGCGCGGAACCACACCCGCGCACGCGCTTCAGACGGCCCTTGCCGGTATCGAGGGAGGCGACGCCGCCTATCTGTTCCCCACCGGCGTCGCCGCTCTTGCTGGCACGATCAGCGCCTTCCTGTCGGCAGGCGACCATGCATTGGTGGTGGACACTGTCTTCTCTCCCACCCGAAAGCTGTTCGACGTTCTGATGTCCCGCATGGGCGTATCGGTGGACTATTTCCCCGCCGACGCCCAGGACCTGTCGCGCTATCTCAAGCCCAACACGCGCGTCCTGTTCCTTGAATCGCCGGGCTCGCAAACATTCGACCTGCTCGACGTCCCTATGCTGACCGCACAGGTGAGCGGTCGCGAAGTGACGGTCATCATCGACAATACCTATGGCTCCGGCTGGCTCTATCGCCCTCTCGAACTGGGCTGCCACGTTTCCATCATTGCCGGCACGAAATATCTCGGCGGCCATGCCGACGTAATGATGGGCGCCGCCATTGCAAAGGGTGATGCGCATGCTGTGCTACGCACGCATGTGAACATGACAGGGCAGACGCTGGCGCCCGACGAGAGTTACAACACGTTGCGCGGCATGCGGACGCTCGGCCTTCGTTATGACCGTCACCACCACGCCGGGCTGGCTGTTGCGGCCCAGCTTGTTGCGCGTCCCGAGGTTGTACGCGTGTTGCACCCCGGACTGCCTGATCATCCGCGCCACGATTTGTTCGTGCGCGATTTTTCCGGCGCGGCGGGACTGTTTTCGGTTGAGTTCCGCTCTGGGTTTGAAAGCGTGTGCTTTATCGATGCGCTTCAGCTCTTTGCCGTCGGCAGTTCATGGGGTGGCTTCGAAAGCCTGGCCATGCCGATTTCCCCCTATGGCGAGCGGCTCTATCCACCACAGCAGCCCGTCGGGCCGATGGTGCGCCTGCATGTCGGCCTTGAGGATCCGGAAGATCTTGCAGCCGATATCGAGCAGGCTTTCGCCACGGTTGCCACAAGCGCAGGGGTAAGATGATGACCAGCAGAGACGAATTTATTTCTGTTGGCTCGGCGACCGCCGCGCCGGGCCAGGTCGCCAACGGGGAGCTAAGGGTGGGCCGGCTTTCGAGCGGCTCGGACCTGACGATGCCGGTTTGCATCGCTAACGGCCGCGCGCCCGGCCCGACGCTGTGGCTCAACGGCGCGGTGCATGGCGACGAGGTCAACGCCTTCATGGTCATGCGACGTCTCATCGCATCGCTGGACACGGAGACGCTACAGGGAGCGGTGGTGTGCACGCCCCTCAGCAACCCTGCATCGGTGAACTGGCGCAGCAAGATCAACAACCTGGACTGGCTCGATCTCGATCAGCAGTTTCCGGGCCGGGCAGACGGCACCTATTCGCAACGTGTCGCCCATATCCTATTCGAGGCGGTGCGCCGCTACGCCACGCACCTGATCAGTTTTCATACTGTGGGCACGGCCTATGCCGCCGAGCCCTATACGGTATTCAAGGCGCATGCCGGCATGTCGCCTGATTTCGGCCGTCGCACCGAAGCCATGGCGCTGTCGTTCGGGACACAGCTGAATTGTCGCGTAGACCTCGCCACCGCCACCGGCGAAATCGCCGGCGGGGTGAATGGCGGCATCGATGCGGCCTGTGCGGCGGAGGGCATTATCGCCTTCATGGCCGAGATCGGATCGGGCGGCGACTTCCAGGAAGGCCCGATCACGACGGGCCTGTCCGGAACGCGGGCCGTCATGGCCCACCTTGGCATGATCGGAGCACAACAGGACACAGAGAGCAGGACAGGGCGAAAGATCGTCACCAAGCGTACCTTCGCCTATGCTGATGCGGCGGGAATGCTCATCGATTGTGCGCCTGCCGGCGCGCTGGTCAAGGCCGGCCAGCCGCTCGGTCGCATCGTGAACTTCTTCGAGGACAGGGATGTTGTCCGTGCCGCCCGCGACTCGATCGTCATCATGTCGCGCCGCGACCCGGTGGTCCATGAGGGTGACCGGCTCGCCTTCCTTGCCCTTGAATGGCAGGACATCCCCTGACGCTGCTGCTCAGGGCCGTCAGGTTTCGCATGATCACGCAAGAAGCGTCTTTGCTTCGCCTGCCGATTGCTTTAGCTTATCTAATGTAATCGAGGCAGCCCGCTGCAGGAAAGACCATGCGAAACCTGGATTTGAGCATTCTCAGAACCTTCGTCGCCATTGCGGACAAGGAGTCCTTCGCCGCTGCGGCCGACCATGTTTCCCGGACCCAGTCCGCTGTGAGCCAGCAGATGCAGCGGCTCCAGGAACTGCTGGGATATGACCTGTTCAAGAAGAAGGGCCGGACCAAGGTCCTGACGGAGAACGGCGTCAAGGTCAGGGATTATGCACGCCGCATTGTCGAGCTGAACGACGAATTGATGTCGACGGCGGTGGCCGGGGGAAAGTTCACCGTGCTGCGCGTCGGCGCTTGCTACGACGTAACGGAGACGTTCCTGTCGCTGCTGCTGCAGAAGGTGGCCAAGGCGCATCCGAACATTCTGCTCGAAGTACATTCTGAGCGCAGCCCATTCCTGATGGACGCCTTGGCCCAGGGAAACCTAGACCTCGCCATCACCACCCGCTCCGACGACAGCTTCATCAGCGAAACCCTGCGGGTTACGCCGACTGTCTGGATCTGTGCCGACGGCTTCGCCTTTGACCCCTCACGTCCCCTGCCCCTCGTGCTGCCCGACGAACCGAGCCTCTTCCGGTCATTGGCCATCGAGGCTCTGGAAGGGGCCGGCAAGAAGTGGTTCATCGCCTATCTAGGACTGAATCTGGGGGCTGTACGAGCCGCCGTAAGGGCCGGTCTTGGCGTAACGGCCAGAAGCCTCAACCAGGTCGCCGAGGACATGCGGGTATTGGGCTCGGCCGAAGATATGCCCCTCATGCCGGACGTTGCCTTCAAGCTGTTCATGCGGCCGCGTGACAAGGGCACCGTGACTGAAAAGGTCTTCGAGACCCTGCGTGTCGTCTAGGCAGGTTGCTCACGGCATTGCTTTTACCTCCTCCACACGCGATGCATGCGCGGCCCATTGCTGCAAATAGTGGCTTGCCGGCTGATACATCAGCCCTGCTTAAGTTCGACCCGAAATATTCTTGATTGTTTGCCCCGAAAATCGGGTGCTAGCTTGACGGAGGAATGGAACGGAGGGTGAGCGAGGTCCGGCTTCCCAGCGAGCTGATCGGCATGTCCACCAGCGATCCATCACCCTTGAAGTAGTGGTTATTGCAGCCGCCTATCCGGCCCCGCTCCGGATGTCTCCGCGCGGCGAGAAGAAGGCCGACCGAATAATGAAAGACCAAGACCTGCTTTACACCTCAGCCGTCGACCTGTTGATTGCCTATCGCAATCGCAAGATTTCGCCCGTCGAGGTGACGAAGGCAATTCTCAATCATATCGAGGAGACCAATCCGGCACTGAACGCATTCGCCCAGTTCGCCCCGGAGCGGGCGCTGGCGGATGCGCGCAATGCCGAAGTCCTGTGGGGAACCGGGGACGTCGACAAGCCGCTGCTGGGCGTGCCCGTCACGATCAAGGACACCGTTGCCATGCGAGGGATGCCCCCGCGCAGCGGATCCAACACGACTGCCGGAGCGAAAGTGACGCGCGATGCGCCTGTCGCGCAGCGGCTGGTCAACTCCGGCACCGTGGTCCTTGGCAAGACGACGACGTCCGAATACGGGTGGTCCGGGGTGTCCTGGTGCCCGCAGACCGGGAAAACCCACAATCCCTGGCAACTCGAAATGAATGCCGGCGCGTCCTCCGCCGGGGCCGGAGCAGCGGCCGCTGCCGGCTACGGCCCCCTGCATCAGGGCGGCGACGGGGCCGGTTCAATCCGCATGCCGGCGCATTTCTGCGGCATATACGGCCTGAAGCCGACCTATGGCCGGGTACCGATTTCCCCGGTTGCGTTGAGCGATCTGACCGCGACCGTCGGCCCGATGACCCGCAGCGTCGCCGATGCGGCCCTTATGCTCGACGTCATGGCCGGCGACCATCCCGCCGACTTCACCACGCTGCCAAAACCCCAATACAGCTACTACGAGCGACTCGGAGAGCGCCCCTCCATCCGCCGTATCGCCTATAGCGCGGACCTGGGCCATGCCCGCGTCGACCCGGAGGTGGCCGAGATCAGCATGGCGGCAGCGCAGGACCTTGCCAAAGAGCTTGACTGCGAACTGCAAATGGTCACGCCCGACTGGGGTCCGAAGGGGCCCGATATCGAGCGCTTGCTTTGGGCCGCGCACATGACCCGTGCCGAGCCGAACCTCGCGAAATGGGAAAGCCAGATGGACCCCGGACTTGTCGCCTGCATCAAGGACGGCATCGGCATCACCATGAGCCAGTATATGGCGGGCAAGGCGCGCAAATACGAATACGTCACTGAGATCCATCGCTGGTTCGAGGATTACGACCTGCTGCTCACGCCCGCTGTCTCCGTCACTGCCTTCCCGCTTCCCGACCTCATGCCGCAGGACTGGCCGCAGCACAATTGGGACTGGCTGCAATGGGCGGAGTTTTCCTACCCCTTCAACCTCTCGGGAAGCCCCGCGGCCTCTATCCCCGCAGGCCTCACCAAGGCCGGCCTACCGGTTGGCTTGCAGATTGTCGGACGCAGGATGGATGAGCTCACCGTCCTGCAGGCCTCTGCCAGATTCGAAAACATCCGTCCCTTCACGACCCGCCCGACCGCCTATCTGTCGGCGCGAAAGGAAGCGCAGCATGCGTGACTTCACTATGACATCCGCTGCGGTGCTCACAGCAATTCTTCTCACCGCACCCGCCTCGGCACAGTCTGCGCCGCGCCTGGGCGGCACGGCGATCATCGGTCTGGGCGCTGAACCGCAGGGGTTCAATTCGGCCCTGACCAGCGCTACGCCCGACGCACTGAGCGGCTGCATGATCTATGAAGGCCTGGTGACAACAGCCAATGACAATGGCGTGGAGACCATCCAACCGCTGTTGGCCAAGTCCTGGGAAGTGTCAGGTGATGGATTGACTTATACCTTCCACCTGCGCCAGGCGACCTGGCAGGATGGCGAGCCGTTCACTTCGGAAGACGTGCGCTACACGCTCGAAGAGGTCGTCTCAAAGTTCAGTCCAATCTTCTCGACGCAAGTCGGTTCCAACTTGTTGGCCGTCGATACCCCGGACAAACACACCGCCGTCATCAGGCTGAAGGAACCCTATGCCCCGCTGCTCAAGACACTGAACTGCACCTATTCGGCACCCATCCTGCCCGCCCATCTGTTCAAGGGCACCGATGTCAAAACCAATCTGGCAACCAATCAGCAGCCCGTTGGCACTGGCCCGTTCCGCTTCGTAGGCTGGGAGCGCGGCAGCCACATCACTCTGGTGCGTAACGAGACCTATTGGGAGGAGGGCAAGCCCTATCTGGACGGCTTGATCATTCGCAGCCTGCCCAATGCCGCGTCGCGCATTCAAGCGCTGATCTCGGGCGAGATCGACTTCATTCCGATGGTCTATTTTCCGCTCAATGACGCCAAGCTGATCGAGAACAATCCGGACCTGAAGGTGACAAAATCGGGCTTCGCCCCGAACATGACCTATATGTCCTTCAATCTCGAACGCGAGCCGATGAGCGATGTCCGCGTGCGCGATGCATTGCTGCGTGCCTCGGATCGTCAATTCATTCATGACAACGCCTTTTCCGGTTACGGAGAACCGGGTCGCGCGCCCTGGCCCACGGAAATTGTTTGGGCGGCAAATCCTGACGTGAACTACGACCAGTCGCATCCCTTCGATCTCCAGCGCGCGGCGCAGCTCCTGGATGAGGCAGGATACGAAGCCGGTCCGGACGGCACGCGATTCGGAGTGAAGATCATCTATAGCGGCACGATTCCCGAGCGGCATCTGGCAGCTCTAGCCCTCAAGGCAAACTGGCGTGAAATCGGTGTCGATGTGGCGCTTGAGCCGCTGGATCTGGCCGTGGTCATGCCGCGTGTCTTCGTTGATCGCGATTTCGACATCTATCTCAACGACTTCAGCTCCTATGGCGATCCCGCTATCGGTATCGCTCGAGCCTTTATCACCGACGCCATCGGCCGCGTATCGGGCAATGCGCCCGGCTATTCCAATCCCGAAGTCGACCAGCTGTTCACCGACGGCGCCAAGGCGACATCCGAGGAAGAGCGTGCCCGCATCTACCGGTCGATCACGCCCATCCTGATGCGGGACCTGCCGCTGGTGATGCTGCATGAGCTCAGCGGCTTCGATGGCTCCTCGCAGAAACTGCATGGCCTTTGGGGATGGATGGGTAACGGCCGCTGGGGCAATGCCTGGGTGGACGAATAGGGTCTGACCAGCAGCAGCGCCGATTTCGCCTATCGCGGGACCGGCGCTGCCTGTGACCCAGCCGGATCTGGATGTTACCGATGACGATTGCCGATCATATTGCCGGTTTCAAAGCCGATCTGATGCAGATCCGTCATCGGATTCACGCCCATCCAGAACTCGGGTTGCAGGAATTCGTGACTGCTGAACTGGTAGCCTCGGCGCTCGAAAGCCTAGGCATCGAAACCCACCGTGGAGTCGGCGGCACCGGCGTCGTGGGCGTCCTGCGTTCCGGCAACGGAACTCGCAGCGTCGGCTTGCGGGCCGACATGGATGGCCTTCCCATTCAGGAGGCACCGAACCAACTGCCCTATCGCAGCACGGTTGAGGGCGTATCCCATGCCTGCGGACATGACGGCCATACCGCAATCCTGCTGGGCGTAGCACGCTATCTGGCCGAGACCCGGCATTTTGACGGCGTGGTGAACCTGATTTTTCAACCCGCTGAAGAAGGGCGGGGCGGCGCCGTCGGCATGCTGGAAGATGGTCTGTTCGAGCGTTTTCCCTGCGATACGATCTATGCCCTGCACAATCTCCCGGCGATGGCTATCGGCAAGGTGGCAATTTGCCGGGGGCGCTCCAGCGCAGGCGGCGTTTTCTTTGATATCAGCGTGACCGGAAAAGGCGCCCATGCGGCCAGTCCGCATCTGGGAACCAATCCAATCCTGGTCGGCTGCCAGATCGTCACCGCGCTCAACACACTCGTGGCGCAACGGATTACCGCACTGGAACCGGCGATCCTGAGCGTGACCAGGTTTCAGGCCGATGGAGGCTACAATATCATTCCCGCAGCAGTCACCATGTCCGGGACGATCCGCGCGCATTCGCGCGCTGTGCTGGCACAATTACAGGCAGAGATCGACCAGACCGCAAACGCCATGGCCGACGCTTCCGGATGCACTGCAACCAGCAGCTTTCGCCTGGTGTTTGCGCCGCTTTTTAATGATTTGGACGAGGTGGAGATCGTCGCCGATGTGGCGATAGGGCTTTTCGGCCGCGAAAACGTCAACCCCGACAAGCCCGTTGGCATGGGGTCGGAGGATTTCGCCTTCATGCTCGAACAGTGCCCGGGCGCGCATTTCTTCGTCGGTAATGGCGAGAACAGCGCCCCGGTGCACAATGACGCCTATGACTTCAACGACGACGCCATCGTTCCGGCCGCGACCATTATGGCGGCCATCGTCGAGCGGAAGTTGACCTGAGCGCGGGCGCCAATCGACCTCACCAAACCTTGAAAGCGATGCCGGACACGATTTTTTGACTTCGAAAAGGACTTCGGCGGCAGCCTGCGCTGTATCCCGATGGCGGTCGGACTCAAGCTGGACCTGATCGGAGTTAAGCTGTCTCTACAGCAATGGTATCAGTTGAGTCATGACCAGCGCCCAGGTTTGTTTGAGATGCCATGCGGCAGCACTCGCGAGCGGACCGCCATGACTGCAGTGATTGGAAACTGGGTGACAGCTCGGCCCGGTCGAATACCGACGCGGTACCTGAGGCCTTTATACTGCAAGCAAATGACGGTTGTGTGCGTGAAGTTCTGCAAATTGGGGCGGCCATTGTGCTGGTCATGCGGCTTTTCGGAGTTCGAGCTTCTTGTGCTCTCTGAGGTCGTCCATGTTGATGTAGCGGTTGGCCTCCATCCAATTTTCGTTGGT
>NZ_JACVVX010000012.1 GCF_014534685.1 Oryzicola mucosus | reverse complement strand
GGAACTCGAAAAGGCGCTTTGACGAAGTCGGCAATACACTAAGGGAATTTCTGATGATTAGTGAACACTTCAACGACACCGATATGCGTAGGGCAAACGCCTTCCTGGCAAAAGAGCATCGACTTCTCATCGATGGCAACTGGGCCGCGGCAGCATCGGGTAAAACCTTCGAAGTCAAAAATCCGTCGAATGGAGCAGTGATCAGCTCTGTTGCAGAAGGCAGTACAATGGATGTTGATCGCGCTGCCAAAGCAGCACGAAGAGCATTCGACAGTGGTCCCTGGTCTCGGATGGCGCCATCCGAGCGGGCACGACTGATGCGGCGTCTGGCCGAACTCATCGAGGTCAATGCGCAGGAACTGGCGATCATAGAGACGATGGATAACGGCAAGCCTTTTAAAATGACGCTTGCCGAAAACGTTCGTAGCGCGGCCGAGAAGTTCGATTATTACTCCGGCTGGGCAACCAAATTACGTGGCGAGACCATGGAGGTTTCCCACAACACACACGCCTTTACGCTCAGGGAAGCGATCGGCGTTGCCGGCCTGATCATCCCATGGAATGTACCTCTCCAGAGTGCTGCGGGCAAACTTGCTCCCGCCCTTGCAGCCGGCTGCACTGCAGTGCTTAAACCTGCAGAACAGACCCCTCTCTCAGCGCTTCGGCTTGGAGAACTCGTTCTGGAAGCTGGCTTCCCAGAAGGAGTTATCAACATCGTTACCGGCTTTGGCCATGATGCGGGCGCAGCAATCGTGGATCACCCCAGTATCGACAAGATCTCCTTCACCGGTTCAACGGCAACTGGAAAGAAAATCATCTGTGCTGCAACCGGAACCTTGAAGCGGGTAACGCTGGAGCTTGGTGGGAAGTCCCCCGTGATCGTATTTCCGGACGCAGATGTCGAACAGGCTGTCTCGGGAACCGCAACCGGGGTGTTCCGAAATTCAGGTCAAGTGTGTGCCGCCGGAACCAGACTTTTCGTCCACCGAAAAGTCTACGATGAGGTGCTCGAAGGGGTGATTGAACGCGCCAAGGCACTCAAGGTCGGCCCCGGCTTGGAGCCCGGCGTCGATATGGGCCCACTCATCTCTGATGTCCAGCATGCGAAAGTTCTCGGCTATGTGGGGGCAGGGCTTAGAGATGGTGCATCAGCCGCAGTTGGAGGCAATAGCATCGAAGGCCCGGGATACTTTGTAGAGCCCACTATATTGACCGGCACGACTGAGAATATGTCGGTACGGCGCGAAGAGATATTTGGACCGATCCTTTGCGCGGTATCGTTCGATGAGGAGGATTTGGATGGGATAGCCGCCCAAGCAAACGATACGACCTATGGTTTGAGCGCGCGAATATACACCAGGGACATCTCCACTGCGCTAAAAATGTCGCGCAAGGTCAAGGCTGGTTCAGTCCGAGTCAACGGCGGCGGAATCGATATAAATGTTCCGTTCGGCGGCTATAAACAGTCTGGCTGGGGTCGCGAGGGCGGCCTCGAAGGAATTGAGAATTTTACGGAATTGAAGTCAGTTATTGTAAAGCTATAGCCAATGCTTCAGTCGCTAGCACTACTTTGTCAGTTTAGGTCTGACTGCGTGTGCGAGCATCTTCTGGCAGTGAGGACATCTTCGAGGTAGCGACTGCTTGAAGAGGTCGAGAATGGCTTGTCTAACAGCTGGCATGCTCGGTTGAGGCGGTTGTCCGCCGCCTCTTTTTTTTCCGCCCCGCTTTTAGGCGGCGGGCTTGGAGAAAGGCGTAGGCGATCAGGCACCTCTACCACCGGGCGAACCACGCGTGGCGGCCGGGTAGTGCTGCTTTGTCGCGATCTATTCGGCGCGCCCGCGCGAGCCTAACCTACACTCAACGACAGCACCTCAGAGCTTCAATGGGCCAGCGTGATGAAACCGGGTCTGCACGAATCAGGTTGCGAGCGTCGGATGCAGGATTAAAAAAACACGTCTGGGTTTTTCCTTGTCTCGCACATCGGACATTGATGCCTTGCTGCTAAACGTTCTTCTGGCATCTCGTGGTCGGACATCGTCTCGTTCGCAAAGGATGTCGGAACTAGACTGCGGCAGCTAAAAACCAGTGACAAGAGGACATCATGCGTCGAGCGGCCATCATATCTCCAATGCGGACACCCGTCGGAGGTTTCGGCGGAGCAATGCGGACTGTCAGCGTCGAAGACATGGGTGCGGCTGTCGCCAATGCGGTGGTGACGCAATCGGGAGTCGATCCAGCCCTGATTGACGACGTGGTCTTCGCACAATCCTACGCTAACGGTGAGACGCCCTGTATCGGCCGCTGGATCGCGCTTAAAGCCGGCTTTCCGATTGAGGTGCCCGGCATGCAGCTTGATCGGCGTTGTGGCGGAGGACTCCAGGCGGTGATCACCGCGGCGATGATGGTACAGACTGGCGCGGCTGATGTTGTGCTGGCGGGCGGCGTCGAATCCATGAGCAATGTAGAGTATTATTCGACCGCTATGCGCTGGGGCGCCCGGGCAGGCACGCAGCCTATGCATGACCGGCTTGATCGGGGCCGCGAGAGATCGCAGCCCGTCGAGCGCTTCGGCAAAATCTCTGGGATGATCGAGACGGCAGAAAACTTAGCCAAAGAGTTCTCGATCAGCAGAGAGGAAGCCGATGCCTATGCAGCGCGCAGTCAGCAGCGCGCCGCTGCGGCGTGGGAGGCCGGTGTCTTCGCAAGGGAGATTGTTCCGATCAGCGTTCCCCAGAAAAAAGGTGACGCAATACTTTTTGATCGCGACGAGGGGGTGCGCGCCGGCACGACAATCGAGAGCCTGGCCAAGTTGCGGCCGGTGATGAAGGACGGAACCGTAACCGCCGGTAATGCAGCGCAACAGAACGACGCGGCTGCGGCTTGTCTCGTCGTTGCCGAAGACAAGGTGAAGGAACTTGGCCTTGAGCCTCTCGCCTATCTTGCCGGCTGGGCGGCGGCTGGGTGCCACCCTGCGACCATGGGCCTTGGCCCCGTACCCGCCGTGCAAAAGCTGTTCGCGCGGACGGGGCTCACTTTCGACCAGATGGATCTCGTAGAGCTTAACGAGGCCTTCGCCTGCCAGGTCCTATCGGTTCTCAAGGGTTGGGGATGGAACGATCCGGACCGGCTCAATGTGCACGGCTCCGGAATATCGCTGGGCCATCCGGTCGGTGCAACCGGTGTGCGCATTCTAAGTACGCTTCTCTATGAACTCGAGCGTCGCAACGGGCGCTACGGCCTCGAGACCATGTGCATCGGCGGCGGCCAAGGCGTTGCGGCGGTATTCGAGAGACCACGTTGACAGGCTCGGAACAAACACTGCCTGACTTCTCACGGCTCGTCCCACCCGGAGGATTTGTGGCGTGGGGGCAAGGATGCGCCGAGCCATTGATGCTGACGACGGCGCTCGTCGAGCAGCGCCGCAAGATCGGCGGCTTTCGAGCGTTCGTAGGTGGAAGCTTCGCGGGAACAGTCGATCCTGCCTTTGCCGACGACATATCATACATATCCTATATCGGTATGGGGCGGAACGCGGCTCTCGCCAAAACCGGTAGACTGGACATCCTGCCCTGCTCTTATTCCAGGATCGCAGATAGCTTAACTGCACCGGATCTTGTACTGGTACAGGCGGCCGAGGGTCCCGACGGCATCATACGCTATGCGCTAGCCTGCGAATATCTGCCCGCACTCGCCGCTCGGGCCAAGGCGGTAGTTGCCGAGGTCAATGCGGAAGCGCCCTGGTCCCCAGGCGCGCCGCCGATAGACACCACCCAGCTGGCTGCCGTGATGCGAACTTCCCGGGAGGTTCTCCAGGCGCCCGCCACTCTACCCGATCGGTCAATCGCTCGAATTGCGGAAATCGTCGCCGGACTGGTGGAAGACCGATCGACCTTGCAGATCGGTGTAGGCGCATTGCCGGAGGCAGCGCTGAAGGCGCTTTCCTCTCACAGCGATCTTGGGATCCATTCGGGAGCAATTGGTGACGGCGTTGCTCGTCTGATTGAGGCGGGCGTCGTCAACAATTCTCGTAAGAAACAGGATGCGGGTGTGACCATCGCAGGTATATTTTTCGGCGGCGCCGCCCTGAACCGTGTCGCTCATGGCAACCATACCATCCGCCTTGCGCCAACATCGTACACGCATCACGCACCTGCAATCGCAGCCATCGATCGCTTTGTATCTCTCAACAGCGCCGTCGAGGTAGATCTATACGGCTCCGTCAATTCCGAAGTCGCGAATGGCGCCTATGTCGGTGGTGTCGGCGGAGGAGGCGAATTTGCCCGCGCCGCGGCTCAGTCACGGGGCGGGTTTTCGATTATTGCCCTGACAGCAACGGCCGCGGGCGGCAAAATCAGCCGGATCGTCTCGCGGTTGTCCGGGCCAACCACGATCTCCCGCTCAGATGCGGGCGTCGTGGTGACGGAGTTCGGCGCGGCCGATTTGCGCGGAAAAACCCTATCGCAACGGCGCAAGATGATGTTGGACATTGCCCATCCAGACTTCCGGGCCGAACTCGAGGCTAGCGCAACCTGATGACACGGCCCGCTAGCGACTGCCTCGGCCACGTCGGTCATCCCAACATGTTTCTTTCCTACAGAGGTATGTCATGAGCTTTGAAAGCATTGGCGATCGTTACGCGCCGGATATTCGCGAAGCTGTCCGCGATCTTTGCGCGCAGTTTCCGGCAGAATATCACCGCAAGGTGGACGAGCACCGGGGTTATCCCGACGATTTCGTCGATGCGCTAACCAAGGCCGGTTGGATGGCGGCGCTGATCCCCGAGGTTTATGGGGGCTCCGGGCTGGGTCTGACGGAGGCCACTGTCATCATGGAGGAAATCAACCGTTCGGGTGGCAATTCGGGCGCAATGCATGGCCAGATGTACAACATGAACACGCTGATCAGGCACGGCTCTGAGGAACAGCGACTGAAATACCTGCCAAAGATAGCGACAGGGGAATTGCGGCTGCAGTCCATGGGCGTCACGGAGCCGACAACCGGCACCGACACGACCAAGATCAAGACGACGGCTGTCAGGAAGGGCGACCATTACGTCATCAACGGCCAGAAAGTCTGGATTTCTCGCGTCCTCCACTCAGACCTGATGATCCTTCTGGCGCGCACCACACCACTCGACCAGGTGAAAAAGAAGTCTGAGGGTATGTCGATCTTCCTCGTCGACATCAAGCAGGCGACCGGCAACGGCATGACCGTTCAGCCCATCCCGAACATGGTCAATCACGAGACCAATGAATTGTTCTTCGACAATCTCGAAATCCCGGTCGAAAATCTGATCGGCGAGGAAGGACAGGGGTTTAAGTACATTCTCACCGGCCTCAACGCCGAGCGCGTGCTGATCGCCGCCGAGTGCATCGGCGACAGCTACTGGTTTATCGACAAGGTGACGAACTATACCAAGGAGCGTATCGTTTTCGGCCGGCCGATCGGGCAGAACCAAGGCGTGCAATTCCCGATCGCCGAGACCTACATCGAGACTGAAGCCGCAAACTTGATGCGCTTCGAAGCCTGCCGTCTCTACGACGACGGGCTTCCTTGCGGCGCACAGGCCAATATGGCGAAGCTTTTGGCTGCCAAGGCGTCATGGGAAGCGGCCAACGCCTGCATTCAGTTTCATGGCGGCTTTGGTTTCGCAGCCGAATACGACGTTGAGCGCAAGTTCCGAGAGACGCGCCTCTACCAGGTGGCGCCTATCTCCACCAACCTCATCCTTTCCTATGTCGCCGAGCACGTGCTCGGACTTCCAAGGTCTTTCTGATGGGCGGATCTGCGCACGACGCGGAGGTGCTCGACGAAGACCACCTCAAAAGCTGGATCGGGCGCGAAGAGCGCGCGACCGACGTTCTGTCCGCCGATCTCGCTCGCAAATTCGCAGCCACCTTCGACCGCCGGGAAACTCTGACTGAAGGCGACGTTGCACCGCGACTGATCCACTTCTGCCTGGCGCTTCCTGTGGCGCCGACAGCCTCTCTCGGCGAGGACGGCCACCCCGCGCGCGGGGGGTTCTTGCCGCCTGTTCCGCTCCCCCGGCGCATGTGGGCGGGCGGCAGCCTGTCGTTCGCGGGAGAACTCCATGTCGGCGAAACCGTCAGTCGCGTTTCCCGCATCTGCGACGTGGCGATCAAGCGGGGGCGCAGTGGCACCCTCTGCTTCGTTTCCGTCGAACATGCGTTCGATGTCGCTGGCCGGCCTGTCCTGACTGAACGCCAGGATATCGTGTATCGCAGCGCCGAGACTGCGCCGGCTCCGGCCAAACCGCCGTCACCCGCCGCTCAGGGCAGATGGCGGAACCGGGTCGATCCAACCCCCACGCTTCTGTTCCGCTATTCGGCATTGACCTTCAACGGACACCGTATCCACTACGACAGGGCTTATGCCACCGATGTTGAATTCTATCCCGGCCTCGTTGTCCACGGCCCACTTCAGGCAACGCTGCTGATGATGTTTGCAACCGAAATCCACGGCCGCCCTCCGTCGCGTTATTCCTTCCGCAGCCAGTCGCCGATTTACGACGGCGCACCGTTCGGCCTTCATGCGAAGGATGAGAACGGCGGCGGGAAAATGACCCTTTGGACGGCAGCAGAAAATGGACCGGTCGCCATGGCGGCGGAGGCTGAATGGTCGTGACTATCGGGCGCGATTTTGTTACCGCGCTTTTCGTTCCTGGCGACAGGCCTGAGCGCTTCGCAAAGGCGGCCGCTTCCGGCGCGGACGTGGTCATCATCGACCTGGAGGACGCTGTCGCACCGGCCGACAAGGATCGCGCGCGGGCGAGCCTCACCACCGATTTCACCAGTCTGCCGGTCATCCTAAGGATAAACGGCGCCGGAACCCCTTGGCATGCAGCGGATCTAGCTGCGGCAGCGGCGCTGAACGTTGCAATGGTCATGCTACCCAAGACCGAGATGGACGGTTGCCTCGAAACCATCCGCTTGCCCGTCATCGCGCTGGTAGAGACGGCACGCGGATTGTCCGAGGCGCGTGGTATCGCGGCCCATCCAGCAGTTGCCCGGCTTGCTTTTGGCTCAATCGATTATTGCGCCGATCTGAGCTGTTCGCACGATCGCGACGCCCTGCTGTTTGCCCGCAGCGAACTGGTGCTCGCCTCGCGGCTGGCCGGCCTGCCAGCCCCGGTCGACGGCGTCACGACAGCGATAGAGGATGCGGAACTGGTCATGGATGATGCTCGCCATGGCCGCAATCTGGGCTTCGGGGGCAAGCTTTGCATTCATCCCAGGCAGGTTGTTGCAGTCCAAGATGCCTATTATCCGGATGAACGGGAGCTCGCCTGGGCTGAACGCGTCCTCGCCTCCGGCGAGGGTGCGGCGGCGATCGACGGTGCCATGGTCGATGAACCGGTGCGAATCCGCGCCCGTCGGATTCTCGCATCGGCAAGTGCGCGAATCTAATGCTGTCTTAGACCATCTCGACTTCACGGATGCCCCTATCGTTCCGCTGGAACGCCTCGCTCAGCATGTCACGAAGGTCGCTTGGTGTCAGCACGCAGGTCTCGCAATGTGCGTCGCCGGACGTCTGATAGCGCACCTGCGCGCATCCGTTCTCGACGGCGACAAGACTGAGGCTGCTCCCGTCGGACGCGACCATCTGGTGAAACTGGGCGACGACATCGGTTGGGGAAAGAGGCATGCAAAGGTCTCCTGGTGGTTGGTGCAAAGCGTTCGCGTCGGTCCAAATGCAGACTGGGAAACTGCTTGTCTCAATATCCCGTCGCGCGATCGGCGGCGTAAAGTGGCGGCTCGCCGCGCTCGGCGCGACGAAGGTTCTCAACCACGTCCGGCGCGATCTGCTCCGGCGTCGAGCAGACGGCCGAATGCGGCGTGAGCAGGATTCCGGGGTGCTCGAAAAAGGGGTGGTCGGGGGTCGGAGGTTCCTGGCGCAGCACATCAAGCGTAGCGCCGGCAAGTTGCCCGCTGTCGAGCGCGGCAAGCAGTGCGGCCTCGTCCAGATGCGCGCCGCGCCCGGCATTGATGAGGAAGGCGCCGCGCGGCAGGTGCGAGAACAGAGGCGCTGCCAGAATGTTTTCTGTCTCATGCGTCAGCGGCAGGAGACAGACGAGATGGTGGCATGCGGACAAGAAGGCGGGAAGCTCCGGCGTTCCGGCGAAGGTCTCTATGCCATCGATCCGTTTCAGGCTGCGGCTCCAGCCCCGGACGGAAAATCCCATTGCGGAAAGCTTGCGGGCGGCTTCGCTTCCAAGCCGCCCCAGGCCCATGACGCCGACAGTCACGTCGCGAGCGCGGGGCCAAAGACGCCATTCCCAAACACGCCTCCGCTGCTCGTCTTGGAGGCGGGCCAACTGGCGGTGCTGTCTCAGCACATGCAGTAATACGTAGTCAGCCATGCCTTCGCTTTGGATGTCATTGGAGATGCGTCCTATGGCGGCTTTGGCCGGTATGACGCCAGGCTTCGTCAGGCGCTCCACGCCGGCACCCAGGCTCAGGACGAGGCGGAGCGACGGCAAGGCCGACAAGCCGGCCGGCACATCGAGCCAGAACAGGGCAGAGCAAATATCCGGATCGCCGGCTTCAAAAGACGTCGTGATGTTCAGGTCGTTACCTTCCCGCCGGATGGCAGCAAGGTAGGCCTCGGGGATATGGTGTGCGAGAACTGCCATGGTTCCTCCCTCCGAATTATCCCCTGCTGCCGCCTCTGTGTTGGTGGATTAGCCGGTCAAGGCGTGCGGATCGCTCGCGTCACCGAGTAGGTGCCGCCGTCATGCCAAGTGCTCCATCCCGCATCGCCACCAACAACAAAGATATCGAAGTTTTCCGGAGCACCGTAGAGCGAAATCTCGGTGTCCGGATGTTCCCACATCCACTGTAGATGCGGATGGACGACCTTGAAGAGTTCGGGTGTCTTGTTGAGCATTGCTTGGCGGAAGGTCAGCCGCGAGCCGCGATAAAGTCGTTCACGCAGATTCGCCAGCGACCAGCCTGCCCGCGCGAAGACTGTGGCGTGGTCCGGGCAGAGCAGTAGCAAGTTATCCGGGTCGCCGCGCCAGACTGCCGGCACGCCATCGACTCCCTTGTGGGTGGTGAGCCACGCCGCTCCCATGGCATTAGCCGCCGACGACATGGCCGAGCAGAAGACGTCGGCAAGCATCTCGGCGTCATGGTTCTGGAAGTCGTAGAGGCAGGTCTGCGAGAAGGGCGAGTTGATCGTGACCGTCGAAGCCTCGCGTCCGTAGCCTTTAGTGACACGATAGGGTTCCCAGGGATTGCGTGCTTCGTTTTCCGCGACGCAATACGAAAACTTCATGGTCGTTCCGTGGGTATCCATATCGCTGACGCCTGGATAGGACAGGCCGACATTCATCATGATGAGCCGAGCTGCCCGGCCGATAGCGACATTGACGGCGTTCTGGGAGCCGGGGCCGATCGGCGCGATGCCGTAGTTCAAGCCGAGTTCCTCCACAACCGGGCCGGACACGAGAATGACGGGAGCCTGCGGGCCGGTCGACATGTTGACACCACGCCATCCTGCGCGGAAATCGAGGAAGCATTCGACCATCGTGACTAGCAACGGCATCATCTTCGGCGTGCAGCCGGCCATTACCGCGTTGGCAGCGATCTTCTCGATGGTCGCCACGCCGAACCCGGGTTCCAGGAAGCCAAGGGCATGGTCGCCCGGTAGGCCGGATGCCGCAATCATTGCATCCACCTTCGAGCGCACCGGCGGCACCAGCGGGAAGCCGTCGCTCCAGCCGGCCTTGACGAAAGCGGCATTCATCGTGTCGAAGGCGTCCATCAGGTCGCGTCCGGCATAGATTAGCGACGGCAGTTCGACGCTCTCGCGACTGATGCGCTTGAAGTCCAGTGTGGCAGTCGGAGGCGTCTGGGTGAAACCACGAATGATGGCATCCATGGCGGTATCGACCATGGCGTGGATGCGATCCGGACTGTTGTTCGTGAAGCATTCCGGAACTTCCGCGATGACCAGATCCGGCACCCCCCATACATTGGCGCTCCAGTGGGCATCCTCGTGGAACTGGCTGGCAGTCCAGGCGATTGCCGGCGTGCCGCGTTGCTCTACGCCGCACATGTCGTGTATCAGCCAGGAGGTGCAACTGCCGCAGTCAGCCGACGTGCCAACCACTGCGTCGCATTCGCCGGCCATGGCATCGAGCTGCGCATCGGAAGCGCGTCGGAGCACGCCGCCCATGGCACCCAGATAGTCGCGGAACCGAATCTCCGGATAGAGCCGTTTCAGGTTGGCTTTGGTGCGCTCCAGTGCCTGGTTGCCCTGCTGCTTGCCGTTCCAGAAGAGGCCGATGGTTTTGCCGGCGAGGTCTTCCAGTCGTGGCGCTGCCGGGAAGCGTTCCGCCTGGGCAGTCTCGACTTTCTGGCGGGCGATCGGATTGACGATTTCCAGAATGGCGGCGCCGGTTGCGTTGCCCGGTTCTTTCACAGTCACGTTCATCGGTGTCTCCTCCCTGAGAGAAGCCGAGTGTCGCCGACTGGCGTGAAAACTCAAATGTTCATTTATTGTCAAATTGATACCTTAATGGTATCAAGTCAGGATGGAACTCCGTCACCTCCGATATTTTGTGGCCGCCGCCGAATCCGAGAGCATCCGCAAGGCCTCGGAGAGGCTGAACATCGTGCAGCCGGCGCTATCGCGGCAGATCGCGGCGCTGGAGGGGGAACTTGGCGTGCTGCTGTTCGCGCGGACGAAGCAGCGCGTCCGGTTGACGCCGGCCGGCGAAGCCTATCTGGCGGATGCCCGATGGATCCTTCGTGAGGTGCAGCTCGCCGGAGAGCGGGCAGCCCGGATCGCCAGCGGCAAGGCGGGCATTATCCGGCTCGGTTTCCATGAGACGGCGGGACGCTCCAGCATAGTCGCGGATACGTTCCGCGATTTTCGCCGCGCCTGGCCGGAGATCGAGCTGCGTCTGCTGCAGATGACGTCTCAGATGCAGATCGAGGCGATCGCTCGGGGTGAACTCGATGCCGGCTTCGTCTACTTGCCGGCGAAGCTACCGGCCGGGCTGTCCAGTCGAGCGGTGAGCGTGCATCGCATCTGGCTGGCGCTCGGCGAGGGCCATCCCTTGACCGGCCGTCGGCAAATTTCGGTGGTCGATCTGAGGGATGAGGATTTCGTCGGGATATCGCGCTCGGTCAATCCGGTCTACTACGAAGCGGTGACGACGGCCTGCCGCAAGGCCGGCCTGGAACCACGCATGGTGCAGGAGACGCAAAGCGAGGCGACGACGATGAACCTCGTGGGCGTCGGGCTGGGTTTGGCGCTGGCGATTTCCGCCGACGAGGTCAGCTGGACACGTGGCGTCGTCATTCGGCCCGTCCAAGGCCTATCTCTTTCCATGTCGCTGGCGCTCGTCTGGAAGACGGAAGGAAGCGGGCTGACAGATCGCCTCGTCGAGACGCTCGACACGCTGCTCAGATCCGGGGCTTGACTGCGGCGAGCAGCGGGTTGGACTGGCCGAGCGCAGGGGCGGGCCGGCGATCCGCCCGCCGCAACGCCGGCGACAGTGGCAACGGCAGTATTCCTTCCGGGGACACAAGGCCACGGTCGCGCACCAAGGCGCCCTCCATAGCTTCGGCCGGAGTACGAACCACCGCGCAGCAGACCTCCCGCCCCTTGAAGATGGCGGTCCACTCCGCGGAGGACCGTTGCGCGATTTGCTCGGCGACCGCAGCGACAACGGCATCGTGGTCGTCGCTGGCAGCGAGATCGTCGGGCAGACTGATCAACAAGCAGAAATTGTGCCAAAACTTCTGCTCTACGCAGGCGACGGCCAGATGACGCCGGTCGGACGTTTCATAGATGTGGTAGCGCGGCGAGCTGCCAGAGGCCGGATTGCCATTTGGCACGGGCCAGTTGCCAGTCTCCGCCTTCGCGGCGAGCGTCCATCCTGCGAAGGCATAAAGCCCGTCGAACATGGCAACCTCGATCTGGCAGCCCTCGCCGGTTCGGCTGCGACGCAGCAGTGCCATCAAAAGGTTCACCAGGAGCGGGTATGTGCCACCGCCAACATCGGCGACCAGTGCCCACGGCACGACCGGTGCGCCATCGCTGCCCGTCGTCAGTCCGAGTAGGCCCGATTCAGCGGCGTAGGTGAGGTCGTGGCCGGGCACAGAAGCATATTCGCCTTTTGACCCATAGCCATTCAGCGAGCAATAAATGATGTCCGACCGAATGGCGCGAACTGCTTCGTAACCAAGCCCGAGCCGGTCCATCGTGCCGGGCCGGAACTGCTCCAACAGGACGTCGGCCCCCTCAATCAGCGGGCGCAGCCGTTCGATAGCACCGGTCTCCTTGAGATCGATAGCGACGCTATCCTTGCCGGCGTTCAACATGTCGAACTCCGCTGGACCGAACGTCCGCATGACGTCGCCTTCTCCGGGCCGTTCGACCTTTACCACCCGGGCACCCGCCTCCGCCAGGAACAGACTGGCTAGCGGGCCAGGAAGCAGGGTGGAGAAGTCGAGGACGGTCATTCCGGAAAGCGGTAGCATGGATCCCTCAATAGGTCAGGCGAAGGCTGGGATAGTGGGCGTGGAACGGCTGCACGACGCGTCGGGCGTCTCGATCTTGAAGCCCCTTAGGCGTGCGGTCAACGTCTCGGACACCTGCTGCGTTTGCTCGTCGGGCGGACAATCCGATGCCGTTCGGCCTATAAAACGGGAAGACAACCTCACGGATCTTACAGCCGTCGGTATGTGCCTAGTAGACCGAGCCGATATCCGCATCGAGGTCACACCGCTTGCCGAGATGAGTGAAATAGGAGCCGCCGTGGGTCCTACGGTAAACTGAAGCCCGTCCGCCACCGCGGAAAAGGCAGGCGAACTCTACGGGCACCGGGCAATTCCATGGCGCTGACGGCGGCACCGCATTTGGTGGTAACGCGATTTCCAATCTGCGAACGTCTGATCTCAGCTCCCTCCCATGTTTTTTACTAGCGGCAGAAACGGCGTTCCGTCAAAACCCCGTTCATCAACCACATGGATGTGCGCTTTGGCGGCGAGGGGCACAACCATAAGTCCTACGGCAGGCCTGAACCATCATTCAACAGCTACATGTTGTTGTCGCCACCACGCTGGCCGGACGTTTGCAATCGGCGACCGAATTTCCATTCTGTGGCGGAACATGCAGGAGGACGGCCATTGGGTGAGACGACGGAAACGCAGGAAAAGAAGAAAAAGGCGCTGCGGCCGCGCGATGCGGCGACGCTGATCGTCTACCGGCGCGACGTCGATGCCGTGCGGCTGCTGATGGGCCGCAGGGCCATGGGTCATGTCTTCATGCCGGGGGCGCTGGTTTTCCCCGGCGGCCGGATTGAGAACCAGGACCGGTTCGTGCCGGTGGCGGATGAACTCGACCCGGCGGTCGTCGAGCTTCTCTGCCGGCGTTCCTCCGCCTCACCGGCTCGGGCACGGGCACTGGCACTCGCGGCGATCCGAGAGACCTATGAGGAAACCGGCTATCTTATCGGGATCGAACAGGCTGCCTGGCGCAAGCCGCCCGGCGCATCATGGTCGTCTTTTGTCAGCCATGGTGTGCTGCCGGCTCTCTCCCGTCTCCGTCTCCTGACCCGCGCCATCACCCCGCCGACCCAGCCGCGCCGCTTCGATGCGCGGTTTTTCGTGGTTGAGGCGGACGCGATCGTCAAGCAAGTCGAGGTGCCGGACGAGGAACTCGAAAACCCCGCATGGGTGACGTTCGATGAGGCGCGCGCCTTCAAGAAGCTGCCTATGGTCACCCGCGTGGTGCTGGACGAACTAGAGCCGAAGCTGGTGGCCGGACCGCTGGAGGCCGATGCGCCGGTGGTCCTCCGCCGCATGCGGCAAGGCAAATTCCAGAGTGAACCCATCTGACGCCAGACGCCACGGTCCCGAAAGGCGGGCCGGGCCGCCCGCGGCGCCTGACACATACGTGCGGTTTGAGCCGGCCTTCGAGACAATACCTCTATCCGTAAGGAGAATGTCGCATGGCGAGGATCTCTTTTGATCTCTGGAGGAAATGCAGTGTCTGTGAAACTTGAGCGGAACGGCGCTGCCGCCTTGCTGATTTTCGACTGGCCGGAACAGCGCAATGCGCTGGGGCCGGACGAATGCCGCGAAATCGCGGCCGGCCTGCGGAAGCTTGCCCGCGACGGAGAGATTTCCGGCGTGGTGGTCACCGGCGAAGGTCCTGCGTTCTGTGCCGGGGGCAACCTCAAGGGCGCTGTAAGCCGGACCGGCATGTCCGAGGAAGAGCGGCGGCAGATCGTTTACACTGCCTATCAGGACGTGATCCGTGCGCTCGTGGACATGCCTGTGGTCACCATCGCGGCCATCGACGGGCCGGCCATCGGACTCGGTCTCGATATCGCGCTTGCTTGTGATTGCCGTTTCGTCGGACCCCAGGGATCGCTCATGCAGGGCTGGGCCCGCGTCGGCTTTGCGCCGGGCACCGGGGGCGAATGGCTGCTGCGGCTAAAGGCGCCGCATATCCTGTGGAAGCTTCTAGAAGAACAGCCGCGCATCGGGCAGGATTTAGCGGAAGCCATGAATCTCGGCGAATCTTCGGCCGAAGCAACGGCCCGTGAACGAGCCGTGCAGCGGATCGAGAAACTGGCGCTGCTGTCTCGGGACACCATTGAGGCTTATGTACGCCTGTCGCGGATGGACCTGCGGGCGGGACTTGAGGCGCATCTTGCCGCGGCCGTCGGCGAGCAGATCAAGCTCCTGGCAAGTCCACTCGTCAAGGCCCGGGTCGAGCATGTTCTGAAGGGCGGAAAATGAGCGACGCAGGCTTTGGATTCGACCTGCCGCCGCATCTTGTGACATTGCGCGACACAATGGAAGCGTTCGTTCGAAACGAGATCGTTCCGGCAGAGCAGGCGCTGTCGCCCGAGGCGCGCGGGCTTCCGGCGGACGTGACCGCAGGGCTTCAGGAAAAGGCGCGGGCGCACGGCCTGTGGTGCCTCGATGCGCCGGAGCAATATGGTGGCGGCGGACTGTCGTCGCTGGAATTCGCAGTCGCCGCTGAGGCTGGTAGCAAGCATCGGTTCAGCTTTCCGCAGCCGGGCGGCGGCGCCTTCGGCCATCCGCCGCCGATCGTCCTTTACGCCGGCACGCCGGAGCAAATCGATCGTTACGTGGTGCCCTCGATCCGCAATGGTTGGTACGGCTTTACAGCGATCGCCGAGGCGACCGGTGGCAGCGATCCAGCCCGCGCGATCCGCACGACGGCCGTGCGCGATGGGGACCATTACGTGATCAACGGCACCAAGATGTGGATCACGCATGCCGAATATGCGCACTATGGCGTCGTGTATGCCAGGACCGGAAGCGGCATTAGCGCGTTCGTGGTTGAAGCCGGCACGCCGGGAATGGAGGTGGTTCGCAGCTTACCGGTACTGCGCGACCACTGGCCGACCGAATTGCGTTTCGACAATTGCCGAATCCCGGCCGAAAATCTCATCGGCGCCGAGGGCAAGGGGCTCGAGCTTGCAGGAAAATGGTTGCAGCGCGCGCGGCTGCTCTACGCTGCGCGGGCCGTTGGGATAGCGGAGGAATCGTTACGCATCGCCTCCGATTGGGCACGAGTGCGCGAAACCTTCGGCGCGGTGCTCGCCACCCGGCAGGCAGTGCAATTCGCCGTCGCCGAAAGTCGGATCGATATCAACGCCGCACGCTGGCTGGTCTGGGAGGCCGCCTGGAAGCACGACCAGGGCCGCGACATCCGCCTAGAAGCCGCCGTCGCCAAGGCCGGCGCCGTGGACGCGGCAAGCCGGACTGTCGACCGCATGATGCAGATTATGGGCGCCATGGGACTGTCGCGGGAACTGCCGCTCGAAGCCTGGTTTCGCGACCTGCGTACCGCGAAGATTTTGGAGGGGTCCAGCGAAATGCTTCGCATTTTCATCGCCCGCGCCGAACTCGGACCGGCTGCCTCGGCGCGAAACAAGGATTTGAAGTGAGGGGAGGAGAGAAGCAATGAAACTGACTAGACGACAGGCGCTCGCGGCGCTGTCCACGACAATTGCAATGACCATGACGGTACCGGCCGTCGCGGCGGATTATCCGACCAAGCCGGTCACCGTCATCGTTCCATTCGATCCCGGCGGCCCGGTCGAGATCATGGGGCGCATCGTTCTCGACAAGCTGTCGAAGAAATTCGGCCAGCAGTTTGTCATCGAGACCAAGCCGGGCGCCTCGACGGCGATCGGCACCGAATATGTGACGCGCGCCAAGAATGACGGCTATACGATCCTCTACACGGCCGTTACCGCCCTGATCACTCTGCAACTGACCAAGAAGGACCAACTCAACTTCGACATCAGTAAGGATCTTGTCCCCGTCGCGACGACGCATACCGGAGCGTATATTCTCTACGTGAACCCGTCGCTCGGCTTCAAGACCGTCAAGGAATTCATAGACGCGGCAAAGGCCAAGCCCGGCGAGTACAGCTACAGTTCCACAGGGGTCGGCGCACATACCTATTTCACCAGCGAACTGTTCAAGAACATGACTGGCACCGACATCCTGCATGTTCCTTACAAGGGAACAGGCCCGGCGACTCAGGCGGTCGTGGCGAACGAAGTGTCCATGATCTTCGGTTCGCCGGTGTTGCACCAGCAATACGGGAAAACCGGAAAACTGACTGCGCTTGGCGTTTCTTCGCCGAAAAGCATCAGCCAATTTCCGGAAATTCCGCCTTTGTCAAATACCGTACCTGGCTTCCAGACAACTTATGCGTTCACGTTCTTCGCTCCAAAGGATACACCGAAGGAAATCGTCGACGCACTGAATGGAGCGGTCAACGAGGCTCTGGCGATGCCCGATGTGAGGGAAAAGATCCTCGCGGTCGGCGAACCCGGGGGTACCTCGCCGGAGCAGACGAAGCTGGACATGCAGAAGGAGCAGGAAAAACTCCAAACTCTCGTTGAGAAGACCGGCATGAAGCTCGAGTAAAGCCTCGTCTTGTCTCATGGGAATTGGAAAGGGACGATGGTGACCGTTACCGGTGAAAGCATTCTCGTCGAGCGTCGCGACGATATCGCGATCGTGACGCTCAACCGTCTGGAGCAGATGAACGCATTCAACGCCGACATGCACCGGGAAGCCGAGCTTCTCTGGCCGCGCCTTGCGGACGATCGTAGCGTTCGGGCGATCGTTTTCACCGGTGCGGGCAAAGCCTTTTCGGCGGGCGGCGACCTCAAGGCCATTGCCCGCCGACTCGGCGATCCGCAGGAAAACTTCCGCACCTCGGTCGCCGTGCCGTCTTCGGCGCTGACCCTGTTTCGTGGCCTTCTGGACCTGCCGCAACCTGTCATTGCAGCCGTCAATGGCGACGCGATCGGCCTCGGAGCAACTCTGGCATTGGCTTGCGATGTCGTCGTGATGGCCGAGACCGCACGGATCGGCGACACCCATGTGCGTGTCGGCCTTGTAGCCGGCGATGGCGGCGCCGTGATCTGGCCGCTGCTGGTCGGGCCCAGCAGGGCCAAGGACTTTCTGATGCGCGGTCGGCTGGCGGATTGCAATGAGGCGTTTCGCATGGGTTTGGTTGGCCACACCGCACCTGCGACCGGTGTAATGGACATGGCCGTGGCGATCGCCTCCGAAATGGCAGCGCTTCCACCGCTGGCGGTCCGCTGGACGAAACAGTCGATCAACAAGCAGATCCGCCAGCAGCTCGAACTTGCCTTCGATGCATCAATCGCCTTTGAAACGATCACCATGCTCAGCCAGGACTACGCCGAGGCGGTGAACGGCTTCCTCGAGAAGCGCAAGCCGACGTTCAAGGGGGAATGAATCGTTGGAAAACCTCGTCGGGTCGAGCATCGAGAACGGCGTGGGCCGGATCATCATCGACCGGCCGGCCCGGCGCAACGCCATGGACAAGGACATGCGCTCTGCCTTTGCCGCGACGCTCGAGTCATTCGACGCGGACCCGGCCGTGCGTGCCATCCTCATTTCGGGAGCAGGTGGCCATTTCTGTTCCGGGGCCGATGTCGGCCAGTTCGGGGCAGAGACCATCGCTTCGTCGCGGCGGCGGATGAAACAGGGTGGCCTGCGCATCGCCACACTGCTCGCTAGCACCGACAAGCCGACGATAGCGGCCGTCGACGGGGTTGCCTACGGGCTCGGCTGGGCCATTGCGCTCGGCTGCGATATCGTGCTCGCCGGACGGGGTGCGCGTTTCTCCATGCCTTTTGCCAAGCTTGGCCTAGTGGCCGATTCTGGCTCTGCTTATCACCTGACTCGACTGCTCGGGCCGTTGCGCGCCAAGGAATTGCTTTTCACGGCAAGGACGTTGACGGTCGAGGAAGCTCTGTCGATGGGGTTGGTCAGCCGGCTCTTCGACAGCGAGATCCTTGAGGAAGAGGCACTGGCGATGGCCGTCGATCTGGCCTCCGGTCCGACGCTCGCCTTTGCCATGATGAAACATCTCGTCGATCGCAGCATCTCGCCCCGGATCGATGCTTTTCTTCGAGACGAGGCGCTGATCAGTCCGCAGATGCGCTTTACAGCGGACTTCGCAGAGGGAACCTCCGCCTTCCGGGAGAATCGGCCGGCGCGGTTCACCGGGGAATAAGACGGCTCAAAGGGCTGCCGCCGATGCGGCCTGCTCCAGATAGACCGACTTCAGGGTCCGTTTGTCCACTTTGCCGCTGGTGACCCGCGGCACGTCCTCGACGAAAACGATGGACTTGGGAACCTTGTAGCGCGCGAGCTGCGCATTGCAGTAGGCGGTGATCTCGTCGGATGTCACAGTAGAATGGGGCTCGCGGATAACAAAGGCGGCGACGTTCTCGCCCCAGTAGTCGTCCGGCACGCCGAGGACGACCGCCTCGCGGACGCCGTCGCAATTCATCAAAACCTGCTCCACTTCCTGGCAGTAAATGTTTTCGCCGCCGGAGATGATCATGTCCTTCTTCCGGTCCACAAGATAGACGAACCCGTCTTTGTCGATGACGCCAACATCGCCGGTGCTGAGCCAGCCGTCCCTCAGCGTCTGACGGGTCGCGACCGAATTGTTCCAATAGCATGCCATGACGGTCGGCGATTTCAGGACGATCTCGCCGGCTGTTTCGGGCGGAAGAGGTTCGCCGTCACCGTCGACCACGCGGATTTCGGCATGTGCCGTCGGGTGGCCGACCGAGAACAGTCGGCGGCGGTCCATCTCGTTTCCATCGGGGCGGTGATAGTGCTTCTGCAGGAACGTCCCCCCGCCCTCTGTCATGCCGTATCCATTGGCCAGGATCGTCCCGAAGCGATCGATTGCTCTTTTGAGCAAGGCGACCGGCATCGGTGCGGCAGCATAGAAAAGGGTTTTCAGGCTGGACAGGTCGCGCGTGTCGATATCGGGAGAATCGAGGATTGCGCGAACGAGCGTGGGCGCCATGTGCGTCATCGCGACCCGATATGCCTCGATGTCACGCAGCACGGCGTTAGGGTCGAACTTGCGATGGAGAACGACGGAGCCGCCGATCCAGTGTGCGGCCAGCATGATCGACGTCGCGCCGGTATGAAAGAGCGGCATGACGACCAGCGAGCGCTCGTCGGACATCAACCGCAGCATTCCAGAGAAAATCTCGCCGCGAGCAAGTTCGGCTCTGTGGGTTTTGATGACCCCTTTCGGCCGGCCCGTCGTCCCGCTGGAATACATCAGGTGCGCGTAGTCATCTGTAAGCGAGACGATTGGGGCCTTGTTTTCAAACTCCGATGCCATCAGGCCTTCGTAGGAGAGTGCCCAGTCCGGCGCGTCGCCAATGCAGATAAAATGACGGATGGAAGGAGCGCTGGCCCGCAGGGCGCCGACGATGCCGGCATATTGCGCCTCGAAGATGAAGATCGTCGGGGCAGAGTCCTGCGTGACGAACTCCATTTCAGGGAGCGTGAGCCTGAAATTCACGGTGCTGATAATATAACCGGCCAGGTGTCCAGCACCGTAGACTTCCAGATATTCTGGGCAGTTCATCGCCAGGATTGCCAGCCTGTCCTGCCGGCGCAGGCCAAGCCGGTAAAGCGCTGCCGAGAGCCGCCCGGCCCGTTGCCTGAGGTCATCATAGGTCAACGTCCGGCCACTGAAGACTAACGCTTCCTCGCTGCCGTAAAGCTGTGCGTTGCGGTCGAGAAGTTTACCCAGAGTTTCCATGACGCCTCCGAAGCTTGTCCGGCATCTGATCGAAAGGCTTGCGACAATCAAACCCGCTTGCCTGCCGCGTGACGGAAAACACATGCTTGCTGATGGCTCGGCACAGCGTCGGCGAGGGCACTTTGGGCTTGGCAGCATGGCAGTCGGGCCTGATAGGTACCACATCGACGGAGATGCCGGGGGTGCCGCTTGCGCGTCTCCGTGGGACAAGGGAGGTGCGGCATGAACTTTGAACCGGATTCTGCGGATCAACGGTTTCGGGAGGAAGTACGCGCCTTTTTGAAAGCGGAACTGCCATCCGACATGGCGGCGCGCGGCAGGAGCGGATTCCTGTCGGAGCGCGACGACGCGCTTGCCTGGCAGAAAATCCTTGCCAAGAAAGGCTGGTCGGTCGCGCATTGGCCGGTCGAATATGGCGGCCCGCGCTGGACCGCACGCCAGCGCTACATTTTCGACGAGGAATGTTACTTGGCTGGCGCTCCGGTCACCAATATCGGTGGCATCGGGCTTGTCGGCCCGGTGATTTACACGTTCGGCTCCCCGGAGCAAAAGGAACGTTTCCTGCCGGGAATCCGTGATGGGAACACCTTCTGGGTCCAGGGCTTCTCGGAACCGAGCGCCGGTTCCGACCTGGCCGCGCTGCGCACCAGCGCGGTGCGTGACGGCGACGATTACATTGTCAACGGTCAGAAGATCTGGACGTCCCACGGTAAATTCGGCGACTGGAACTTCTTGCTGGTCCGAACCGATACCACGGTCAAGAAGCAGGCTGGCATCTCCTTTCTGCTGCTCGACATCAAAACGCCGGGCGTTACCGTTCGGCCAATCCAGAGCCTTGAAGGTTCGCACCATCTGGCAGAAGTCTTCTACGACAATGTCCGCGTTCCGGTGGCTAACCGAATCGGCGAGGAGAACAAGGGCTGGGACTACACCAAGTTCCTGCTGTTCAACGAGCGCGCCTTCTATGGCGCCGAAGCACCAGCGCTCAAGCGTTATCTGCAGAAGATCAAGCATTTGAGCTCGCTTGAGCGGGCTGGCTCAGAACCTCTTATACGGCGGCCGACCTTCGCCACCCGGTTGGCGGAAATGGAGATCGAGGTGGCGGCGATCGATATGACCGTCTCGCGGGTCATCGCCCACGGCCTCGACGACAGGAACGGCGGCGCGGCCGTGGGTTCGATCCTGAAGGCACGCGGCACCGAGCTTGCGCAGAGGCTCACAGACATGCTGGTCGAGGTGGCAGGCGACTACGGCGCCTATTATTACCCTGACACCAACGACGAGGCGTCGCTGCGCAACCAGTCTTTCGCAGGACCCGAATATGCGCCCGGGCTGATGGCGGAATTGGTCTATCGCCGGGCGGCGTCTATCTACGGCGGTGCCAACGAAGTCCAGCGCAACATCGTCGCCAAGATGCTCTTTGGCTTCTGACAGGATCACCTTATGGAACTGCAACTCAGTGGCGAACAGAAACTGATCCTCGAAAGCGCCCAGCGCTTTACGGCCGAGGAATACACGTTCGAGAAGCGGCGCCAGAGCGTCGCGCAGGGCGTGACGGTCAATCGAAGCAACTGGAACAAGCTTGCCGAACTTGGCTGGTTCGGCATCGGCGTGCCGGAGGAAGTCGGCGGCTTTAACGGATCCACGATCGAGAACACGCTGATCGCGGAATGCCTCGGCAAGGCGCAGGCGCTCGAACCTTATACAATGTGCGCCGTCCTTCCAGCGCGCATCCTGGCGGCAGTCCTGGACAATGAAGCGGCGCAGCAGGCCATCGCAGACCTCATCTCCGGCGAAAAATTGTTTGCCGCCGCTTTTTCCGAACCAATCTCGCGTGGCGACATGACTGCCATCAAGACGACCGCATCCCGGACTACGGAGGGGTGGACCCTTTCGGGCCGCAAGACGCTGGTTGTCGGCGGCGACGTCGCGGACATGGTGCTTGTGACTGCCAAGGCGGCGGGAGCCGCGGCACCCGAGGGCCTGTGTCTGTTCCTCGTCGATGCGAAAACGGCCGGGTTGACGACAGATGGCGACAGGCTTGTCGACTGGACGTCCGGCGTGGATCTCGTGTTCGAAGGCTGCAAGCTTCCAGCGGATGCGCTGCTTACATCTGGAGAGGATGCCCTTGCGCTGCTGCAGGCGGCGCTCGATGCGGCGAGCGTCGTGCTCTGCGCCGAAGCCGTCGGTGCGATCGAGGGCGCGATCGAGGCAACCGCGCCCTATATCAAGGAGCGCAAGCAGTACGGCGTGACGCTGTCGAGTTTCCAGGCGCTCCAGCACCGCATGGCCGACATGGCGATGGAACTGGTGCTTGCGCGTTCGGCCGTGATGGTGGCGCTTCAGGCGCTGGCAAATGCCGAGCCGATCGAGCGAAGCGCCAAGGTCGCCGGCTGCAAGGCCTTCGTGACGCGCATCGGCAAATGGGCAACGTCTCAGGGCATCCAGCTGCATGGCGGCTATGGAGTGACCGAAGAATACAGGGTCGGCCAGTTCTACAAGCGGCTCCTAGTCATCGACGCCCTGTTCGGACGGCAGGAGTTCCAGCTCGAACGCTATACCGACTGGATGCTGTCGCAGCTTGAGGGGCGGCTCCATGGCAACTGAGGCTGAGAAAATCCTTTCTCCAAAGGAGACAGGTCCCATCCTTCGGCATCATCTGGTTGAATGGTGCGCAGCGGAGAACGATTATTACAATATTCACTACGATGACCGCGCGGCCCTTGAAATGGGCCTTGCCAGCACGCCCGTCCAGGGCACCTACAAGTTTGCACTTTTCGGGGAAATGGTTCGGGCCTGGCTTAAGGGCCGGGGACGCCTGCTACGCATATCGGCAAGCTACAGGAAGCCGGATTTCGAAGGCGCAAGCCTGCGGCTCGGAGGAGAGATCACCGGTCGCGAGGATCGAGTGCTGACGATTTCGCTTTTTCTCGAAAACGGTTCGGGAGAACGCACGACGACGGGCCAAGCTGTCGTCAGGCTGAATGACGACGGCTGATCGTGGCCACCGCGGAAATTTAGGAGAACACGGGTGTCGGATTCGCTTCTAAGCGTCGAACAACTGCAGAAAATGGCGGATCGCTGCCCGTTCAACGCTTGGCTTGGCCTTCACATCGTCTCGGTCGGCCACGGCGAACTGGAACTCACCGCTGTATGGCGCGACGAGATGATGGGTGCACCAGAGCGCAAACTCATCCACGGCGGCGTGCTGGCCTCCCTCATCGATGCAGGTGGTGACTATGCAGTCGCGACCATGCTTGGCCATGCCTCGCCGACGATTGATCTGCGCACCGACTATCATCGCATCGCTGCCTATGGCGACCTGAAGGTCGTCGGTAAGGTGATCAAGCTTGGCAAAACCGTCAGCACTGCCGATGCTTTCATCTACGACAAGATGGGACGTCTCGTAGCCAGCGGCCGCGGCGTCTATTTCACGTCGCAATCCACCCTTGAAGGGTGATCCCGTCTTACGGCGCTGTGAAGTCGCAATCGACGGAACTGCAATGCCGTGGTTGGGCTCTACGCGAAGCCCGACTTCGACGAGCCCTTGAGAATAGCGACCGTCCTTCCCACATCCCCGAAGCCGTCCCGATCACGAAGCCGCGCGGGCTATAGCCTGCTCAAGGCCTCCGAGGACTTCCGCATTGTGTGCTCCAAGCGCGGCACCGAGGGTGCGGATCGTGCCCGGACTTTTAGATAGCTTCGGTTGCGGCGAAGGAATAACGGCCGGTCTCCCTTCCACCTCGGTGCGTATCAGGCTGCCGCGTGCGATGACCTGCGGATCGGACAGAAGATCGTCGATGTGATTCACCGTCGCGACCGGCAGTCGGCGCGCCGTCAGAATGTCGAGGACCTCCGCCAGCGTGTGGCGTGCAATCCAGCGTGCCACGGCTGCGTCAGGGTCCGTGTCAGGCTCAGCACCGACAAGGGCCGCCATGTCCGCCGCGTGGCGCTGGGTGCTGGCGGAGATGACGACGTGCTCGCCATCCCCCGTCCGGTAGCTGTTGCGGATGCCGCTGCCCAGCCGCCCGCCCAGCCGGCCTGGTGAATTGCCCGGAGACCATTGGGCGCATGCGCCGGAGATCGCCATCAGGATCGGCTCATAAAGCGAGACGTCGATTTCCTGACCGGTACCGCCGCGCACATCGCGCCAGTAAAGTGCTGCCATCGTGCCCATGGCAGCACTCATCGCGCCGATCGCGTCGCCCAGCGCCACCGAGGAAAGCATGGGGACGTCATTTGGCCGTCCTGTCAGCGCGGTCAAGCCGCCAAATCCTTCACCGATCGTGCCGGAGCCGGGCCGGCCGGCATAGGGGCCATCCTGTCCGAAACAGGACACGCTGACCATAATCAGGCGCGGGTTGCGCGCCGACATGGCATCCCAGCCGAGACCGCGCCGCTCCAGAACCTCGCGGGGGAAGTTCTGGACGACGACATCGGCAGTCTCCACGAGGCGAAGCAAATTTTCGCAACCGTCGGGCGAACGGAGATCGAGTGTCACGGATTTCTTATTCCGCCCGACAAGCCCCCACATGCCGGTGCCGCGGAAACCGTCGCCCTCCGGCGGCTCGACCTTGATGACCTCGGCGCCGAAGTCTCCGAGAAGCGTGGCCGCGAACGGGGCGGCGTAGAGCGAGGCGATGTCGAGGACGCGGACACCTTCGAGCGGCAGGGGTTTGATGTTTGTCATTTCTGAATTCTGCCTCAAACGCGCCGCTGTCGTCCGGCCCAATAGGGTTCCCGCAACGCCCGCTTCAAAATCTTGCCGTTTTCCAGTCGCGGCAACTCGGCCTCGAAGACCATTCGTTTCGGGACCTTGTAAGAGGCGAGGCGTTCGCGCAAATAGCAGCGCAACTCCTCTTCCACGAGCGGGACGGCGACCGTCAGGTGAACTGCGATGGATTCGCCGAATTCCGGATCTGGAATGCCAAACACGGCGGCGTCGACAACGGCGGGATGGGAGAGAATCGCGGCCTCGATCTCGGCCGGATAGATATTGACGCCGCCTGAGATTACCATGTCGGCAATCCGGTCGCAGACGAACAGATAGCCTTCCGCGTCGAGCCAGCCGATGTCGCCCGATGCGATCATGCCGTCCCGCCCGATCCGTTGGCGTGCGTCGTCATTGCCGTGATAGGTGAAATCGGGTGTGCCATGCATGATCGTGTGGATCTCGCCGATTCCGCCCGACGTTAACCGCTCGCCGGCCTTGTCATAGATGCGCACCTCTCCCGTCGCGTAGGGGCGGCCGACAGAGCCGGGCCGCGCCAGCCAGTCTCGCGAACCGATCAGCGTCACCGCGCCTGTCTCCGTGGATCCGTAACTTTCCGAGATCACAGGACCGAACCAGTCGATCAATCCCCGCTTGATCTCCTCGGCGCAAGGCGCGCCGCTGTGAATGACGAATTCCAGAGAAGAGACGTCGTAGCGCCGGCGCACATCCTCGGGCAGGCGTAGCAGGCGCACCATCATCGTGGGGACGAGATGCGTGTGAGTGACGCGATGTTCGGCGATCGTCGCCAGGAAGGATTCGGCGTCAAACCGCTCCATCACGACAACGTCGGCTCCCGCGCCGAAATAGGTCATCGAGACCGCGAGACTGAACAGGTGATATTGTGGGCCGGTCACCAGCGCGCGGGCGCCCGGACGCGAGGGATAGAGAAGGTTCAGCGCGTGGCGGCGGGCGGCGATCTCGTCGGTGGACTTCGGCAGGCGGCGCACACCCTTGGGATGTCCAGTGGTGCCGGACGTATAGATGATCGAGCTTTCCAACCCGCTTCCCCTGCGCGCGATCTTGGGCGGGGTTGCGGCCAGCACCTCGTAGGACAATCGGCCGGCGGTCTCCTTTTCGAGGGAAACCTGCTTTGCGGACGCCGGGATCTCGGCGTTGATCGCGGCCAACAGGTCGTCTTCGCCTATGATGACCCGCGCCCTGCAATCGCGCAGGATGTAGCCGGCTTCCGTTGCCGTCAGATGCCAGTTAAGCGGGACGAGAAACCCGTCTAGCGAGCGCATGGCGGTTTCGACTTCGAAGAAGTGAAAGCCATTGCGCGCGATCAGCGCAACCGCGTCGCCGCGCCCGACGCCAAGGGCGGCCAAGGCCTCGGCGAGGCCGGCGGCACGAGCGCGGATTTCCTCCGCGCTCCGCTGTTTTGCACCGATCGCGACAAAAGGCGCTTGCATCATGCCGGCATCCGCACCGGCTTCGTAGTCGTCAAGCAGGTGCCCCAGGAATGGAGCATGGCGCAATGCAGTCCGCCCATGCCACCGGCGACCATCACGAAGACCTCCTCCGGTTTCTGGATAAGATGCACACGGCCATCCGCCTGCAGCCGGCCGCAGCGGTCGATCGGCTCGCGGTAGGCCGGATCGAGAAAATCGATCGGGATTGCGGCATAGTCGAAGATCTTCTGCTGGACGTCTTCGATGTTCGGATATGCCTTGCCGATGACCTCTGCCCAGACCGGATTGATGGCGACAAGCGTCTCCGACCATTGCGAAGACGGCAGGAAGCCGTTCGCACCGGGATAGGCGAGCGACTTGCCGATCATTTGCAGAAAGTGGTCGGCGGTATTGCCGATCATGTCGCAGATATTGGCCGTCCCCATGGCCCCGTAGGCGGTCACGGCATCGCCTTTGACACCAAGCCGTTCGCCAAGCGGCGCCCAGGGCGATTTTTCCTCCCACTCGCCGAAAACGATGCCGGCGACGCGGCCTGGCGTCCCGTATGTGCTTTGCGAGGTGATATCGATGACCTGACCCGCGACATTGCGGATGAGAAGCCGAAGCGCGCGGCCGATGGCGGGCGCCGGCCCCGCGACACCGCCGAGGCAGCCGGTCGCAAACGGAATTTTTAGGGTGTGACGGATCGGTCCGTTGACGATGATCGCCGGCACCACCGAACCCGTGGTCGCATTCAAGGACTGTAGCTCGAATTTTGATTCCGCCATGGCCTCCACTGCTGCGATCAGCAAAGGCATGGATTCGGCCGGTGCTCCGGCCATGACAGCGTTGATAGCGATTTTCTCGACGGTGCATTCGGTTCGAAGCGGCAAGAGGACGGCGATGACCTCGTCCGGGAAACGACCGCTCTTTGAAAGGTGCATGCGCACCCGGCCCTCTGTTGGCGGGATCAGCGGCAAGCCGTCGCCCCAGCCTTCCGTCATTGCGAAGGCGGTAAACTTCTCGACATCGAGATCCGCCTCATGCCGCGGACTGGATAGCCAGTCGATCTCGCACCCCGAGGGTCCGCAGGAACGATCGATAGTGGTCTCTTGCAATGTCATGGACTTCAGCCTTCTGCCGGATATCGAGCGGGTAGGGGAGGACATGGAGGCGCAGGCCGGAGCGGCCGCCGCGCCGGGCAAGGTTGCCCGCCAGTTGCTCGAAATGATCCGTTGCGACCGCAACGGTCGGGATGTCATTCTTGGCGGCCCAGAGCGCGTCGTGGATTGTCCAGGACGTGCAGGAGCCGCAATTGGCGAGGCCGACGACGGCGGCGTCGAGAGTCTTTGTGAAGGCCTCTAGCTCCCTGAGCACTTCCGCGCCAACTTCGCCGGTTCTGCCGCGCGCACGCCAGAACCTGACGATGGCGCCGTCGCGCTCGAGCATCTCGCTCCAGACTTCGGAGACCCAGTCCCAGGACCGCCAGAGCTCGTCGACACGAAAGCCGATCACCTTACCGGCAAGGCTTTCAAGATCAGGCCCCGGGTCGGAAATATCGTCGATGCGCTTCGCGCTCGGATCGAGGATCAATCCTCGGTTCATGGCAATCTCCTTTCAGGAACGGCGTCAAAATGCGTAACACCGCCACATTTTGCATGCAACATGCAAATTATGAAGCTTTTGAAATCGCCGCGTCCAATTTTTCCATGACTTCAACACAAGCGCGTTCTGCCGATGCGCCTTCACCCGATGGATAGAATTCCCATTCCACGAGAATGCCAGGGCAGCGTTTACGCAAGGAGGCAAGCACACGGGGGAAATCGACGTCGCCGGTTCCAGGCTCGAAACGGTCGGGATAGTCAGCGATCTGAATGATGAAAATCCGACTGGTATGATGCTCCACTGCAGCCAACACATCGCCATCCATGGCCCGAACATGGTGCGTGTCGAAAACGAGGCCGAGGTTGGGATGATCGACCTGATCGATGATTGACTGGGCCTGGCAAAGATGTCGCAGCATTTGGTCCGGCACCCGGTGCGCGCTGACCGTCTCCAGACCAAGCCGCAGCCCGGCATTGGCAACCATCGGGATAACGTCCGCAAGATGACGTGCCATGGTATCGAGCTGTCGCTCGGCCGGCATGCCACCGTCGATCATGCTTGTGATGGTCAGCACCTCAGCGCCGACACGTGCGGCGGCGGCGATGCAACTGGCGATCTCACGGCGGATCAGGTCGGCATTTGAAGTATCGTCGCGTCCCCACCACAGCCTCGGCCAGTCGGCCGGGCTGACGACGAAGCTGCCGAACCGAAGGCCATGGTCACGAAGTTTCCGCCCCATCTCCGCCTGCATTGCGGGTGAGCGGAGCCGCAGCATGTTGTCGGCGATGCCGGACAGCCCTAGAGTCGCTGCGTGGTCGATATGGGCGAGCGGATCGGCGGTGCCGAGCGTGGCCCGGAACAAAGGCGTCTCAGGGGAACGTATGCCCATATGCAGCGCATAAGGCAGCGCCCAGTGAGATTTCCCTTCCGTTTTTCCTACGTTGTTCATACGGCCTACCGTTCCGTCGTGTCCTCGAAGCGCTTCTGCGGCTCCATGTCCTTTCCTTGAAGTGGATCAGCTGGTCTTCCTCGTGGTTGGTGTTCGACAGGAACACAGAAGACAGGCGTCGAAGGTCAAGCACACCATTCGGGCGCGGATCCGCAGCTTGTGCCTACTCCGCCGACAGATAGCGGTCCATCGGGGTTTCCCCTGCCTCCCGTAATTTGCTCAGGACGCCGGCCCGCTTGTCGAGCCACCAGCCGGATTCCTGCGGCCAGGCATCGAAAGCCGCCCCTTCGATCTCGGCCTGCGCATGATGCGCCCAGTTCGGGTCGTCCTGGAACTCCCGGCCGATGGCGATGATGTCTGCTTCTCCCGCCTGCAGGATCGCCTCGGCCTGCCGGCCCTCGACGATCAGCCCGACCGTCGCCACCAGCCCACCGGCTTCCCTGCGTAAGTAGGCGGAATAAGGTGCGTGGAAGCCGAAGCCTCGGCGGATGCGCACATCGCGAGACCGGTCGGCGATCGCCCCGCCCGAGGAGCAGTCGATGACATCAACGCCCCGACTGTAAAGCTCCCGGCAGAAGATCGCCGAATCCTCAAGCGTCCATCCGCCGTCCAGACCGTCCAGCGCCGATAGCCGGTAGAAGATCGCCTTGTTCTCCGGCCAGACTCTGCGCACCGCATCGACCGCCTCGAGCGGAAAGCGCATGCGGTTTTCCAGCGAGCCGCCATAGCGGTCGTCTCGCAGGTTCGAGATCGGCGACAGGAAGGAATGCAGCAGGTAACCGTGAGCGCCGTGAAAATCAATGAGGTCGAATCCGGCGTCGTCTGCCCGGCGTGCCGCCTCGGCAAAAGCGCGGACGATGCCCGCGATCCCATTCTCGTCGAGCGCCTGCGGCGTCTGCCATCCGGCGCCGGCGGCTACCGAGCTGGGTCCGACCACAGGCCAGGGCGGATCGTCACGCAGCCGGTCGGCATCGGTCAAAGGCCCGTTGCCATGCCAGGGAGGCTGGGTGCTCGCCTTTCTCCCCGCATGGGCAAGCTGGATGCCCGGTACAGCCCCATATTGCCGGATAAAATCGGCAATCTTGCGAAGCGGGGCGATCTGCTCGTCATTCCACAGGCCGAGGTCGCCGCTCGATATCCGCCCGCGCTCCTCCACCGCCGTCGCCTCGGCGATCACCATGCCCGCACCGCCGAGCGCATAGCGTCCGAGATGGACGAGATGATAGTCGTTGGCGAGGCCGTCCCGCGCCGCATACTGGCACATCGGCGAGACCATGATGCGGTTGCGGCTGATAAAGCCCCGGATCGGCATCGGTGTAAAAAGCTTCGATCTCTGTGCAGGGCATGCCTCGGGCATTACGGACTCCTCAAGCATCGGACAAGACTTACTCCTGGAACGCTTCCTTGCGGTTCGATCGGAAAGCGGGCATCACGAGCAGAAGGATAAGCACGGCCGTGACCGCCAGCAGGACGGCGCTAATCGGCCTTTGCACGAAGATCATCGGATCGCCGCGCGAGAGCAGCATGGCGCGCCTAAGATTCTCCTCCATCAAGGGGCCAAGGACGAAGCCCAGGGCCAGGGGTGCAGGCTCGCAGCCGAGACGGATGAAGGCGTAGCCGAGGATGCCGAAGGCCGCCGCCAGCATGACGTCGAACGTGCTGTTGTTGACGCTGTATACGCCGATGCAGCAGAAGAGGATAATGGCTGGAAAGAGCAGCCGGTAGGGGATCGACAGAAGCTTGATCCAGACGCCGATGAGCGGCAGGTTGATGATCACCAGCATCAGGTTGCCGATCCACATGCTGCAGATCATACCCCAGGCAAGCGTCGGCCGCTCGGTCATGACCTGGGGTCCGGGAACGATGCCCTGCATCATCATCGCGCCGATCATCATCGCCATGATGACATTGGAGGGAATGCCGAGCGTCAGCATCGGAATGAAGGATGTCTGCGCACCGGCATTGTTGGCCGATTCCGGGCCGGCCACACCCTCGATGGCACCCCGCCCAAAGCGTTCCGGCGTCTTCGACAGCTTCTTCTCGACCGTGTAGGACGCGAAGGACGACAGCAGGGCGCCGCCGCCCGGAAGCAGGCCGAGAACCGATCCGATGCCGGTTCCGCGCAGCACGGCGGGCCAGGCCTGGCGGAATTCTTCTTTCGACGGCCACAGGCTGGTGACCTTGGCGATGCCGGCGGAGCGCTCGACACCGCGGTTGGACAGATTGGAGATGATCTCGCCGAGGCCGAACAGGCCGACCGCGATCACGACGAAGTCGATGCCGTCAGACAGTTCGAGATTGCCAAAGGTGAAGCGGGTGGCTCCGGAGGTCACGTCCGTTCCGACGATGCCGAGCAGCAGGCCGAGAAAGACCATGCCGACCGCCTTCACCACCGATCCGTGCGCGAGCACGATGGCGCCCACGAGCCCCAGCACCATCAGAGAGAAGTAGTCGGGCGCGCGGAAGGCGAGGCCGACTTGCGCCAAGGCGGGCGAAAACAGAGCGATCAGGATCGTGCCGACCGTGCCTGCAAAAAACGATCCGAGCGCTGCCACAGCCAGCGCAGCACCAGCCCGGCCGTTGCGCGCCATCTGGTAGCCGTCGATGCAGGTCACCGCCGAGGAGCTTTCGCCCGGCAGGTTGACGAGGATCGCCGTCGTGGAACCCCCATATTGTGCGCCGTAATAGATGCCGGCCAGCATGATGAGGGCGGATTCCGGCGGCAGATAGAGCGTGATCGGCAACAGCATGGCCATCGTCGCCAAGGGTCCGATGCCGGGCAGGACCCCTATCAGGGTGCCAATCAGCGTGCCTAGGAAACATACGAAAAGATTATAGGGCTGCAGCGCGACACCGAAGCCGATCCCCAGATTGTGAAACAGGTCCATCGTCTATGCTCCGGGCCAAAGCGGCAGGTTCAGCTTCAAACCGTAGGCAAACACGGCAACCGAGAAAATCGAAAGGAATAGGGCGGTGAAAAACACTTCGACCGGCCGCGAATCCTTGTCGGAAAACGAGGCGATCGTCACGCTGAGACACACTGCTATAACCAATCCCAACGGATAGAGAGCGAGCGCGAAAGCCATCATGGCGGCGGGGATGATCAGCATAGGGCGCAGGTTCAACGCAACGCCCTCGTCGTCGCGCGTGCGGAGGCTGCGGACAAAAAGCACTGCGGCCACGATCAGCATCAGGATGCAAAGCATGCGCGGCATGTAGGCCGGCCCCATGCGCGCGGCGGTTCCCATCGCCAAGCCTGCGCTTTGCCACAGAAAGACCAGCGATATCACCGCAAACAGCATTGCTGCCCAGAAATCTCTATAGCTCTTTAATCGCAACGCGTGCCCCTCCCATGACTTATTTTTATCGGCGGCGGATCGACCCTGCTCACTCTGGCCCTGTCGCGAAATAAAATCGAGAGGTCTGGAGCGCTTCGGGGATGTCGGTCACATATGTGAATGTGGAGCGGCGGATCATTGCCAACAGAGCGAACTGCTGCCCATGCTGTTCGTGAAAGCCATAGGGTGAGGAGGAAAATTATGATGAAGCTTCTACAGAAAGCAGTGATTGCGGCGGGTATCGTCGTCGCTGTCGGGTCGCAGGTTCAGGCACAGGATTGGCCGAGCAAGCCGATCGAGCTCGTCTCGGTCGGCGCGGCCGGCGGCAGCACAGACAATGTTTGGCGTGTCATCGCCGACAGCGTCACGAAAACGCTTGGGCAGGCCATTGCCGTCAATTACAAGCCGGGCGGCGGTGGGCACATCGCAGGCGAATATACTGCGCGCCAGCCTGCCGATGGCTATAGCTTCATGCTGACGACGATTCATACGCACGGCATTACCCCAAACATCTATAAGAGCCTGAAATACAATCCGATCGAGGATCTGCGCGGTGTCGCGCGACTGGTCACCCTGCCGAACGTACTCTACGCGAACAGCAACCTTCCGATTAATTCTGTCCAGAACCTGATCGCCTATGCGAAGGCAAATCCTGGCAAGATCAACTATGCAAGCTCCAGCCTCGGGGCTTCGACACACATGTCGATGGTCCTTTTTTCGCAAAAAGCAGGCATCGAGATGAACCACATACCCTACAAAGCCAGTGCGCCTGCTGTTCAAGGCATCCTGAGCGGCGAGGCGGATATCTCGTTTGAGAACCTGAGCGCGGTGATGTCTCAGATTTCGGCGAAGACCGTAAAGGCGCTTGCGGTAAGTTCCGCCAAGCGCTGGCCGGAACTTCCGGACGTACCGACGGTGGCCGAAGCCGGTCTTCCTGGCTTCGAGGTTTCCTCTTGGTTCGGTATCGTGGCACCGAAAGGCACGCCGGATGCGATTGTCGACAAATTCTCCGCCGCTGTGGAAGCTGCATTAAAGGATCCGGCCAATGCCCAGAAGATGCATATGATCGGGGCTGAAGCGGCCTATCTTGGCCCGACAGACATGGACAAGATGATCCGCGAGGAAGTCGGTCGCTGGAAGCCTGTGGTGGAGGCATCGGGCGTCAAGCCGGAGTAAATCTCCAAACAGCAGGAAAGACAGTCTTGAAGATCGTAGTCTGGAGCCTGCTTGCGGAAGGGGCAATCGTCGCTCGGCGGTTGTCGGAGAGGCACGATGTCGTTGTCGTTAAGGACAAGATCGATCTGCCGGCCGCGCTGCAAGGCGCGGCCGGTTTCGTTCTGGAAAACAGCCGATACGATGCGCAGATAGCAGCCGTGCTTGTCGGCGGAAGCGTCGGCTGGATCCAGCTTCTGTCGGCCGGTTACGAAAACCTTGTGACGCATGGAGTGGCCCCTGGCATCGTCGTGACGAACGCCGGCGACGCCCGGTCCCCCAATGTCGCGGAACATGCGGTGGCACTGCTTCTCGGTCTCGTGCGAGGCCTGCCAGTCATCCTTTCCGCCCAGCGTCAGGAGACGTGGCAACCGCACATTGCGCGGGGACTTTCAACGCTGGAAGATGGCGCCGCGCTGATCGTCGGCTATGGCGGAATCGGGCGTGAGATCGCAACGCGGCTGCTCGCCTTCGGCATGAGGGTCAGTGCCGTGAACCGTAGTCCGGTCGACGATCCACGGCTTTCGCAGATTCACGGACTTGCCGATCTCGACAACGCGGTGGCCGCAGCCGACGTCGTTGCTATTGCAATTGCCTACGTTCCCGCGACGCATCATCTATTTTCCGCTCGCCGACTGGCCGCGATGAAGCGGGGCGCCCTGCTCGTGAACGTGGCGCGGGGAGGGGTTGTCGATACGGAGGCACTGGCGGCAGGGCTACAGCAGGGCGACATCGGCGGCGCAGCGCTTGACGTCACCGATCCGGAACCTTTGCCGGATGGCCATCCTTTTTGGCGGGTCCCGAATCTTATCATCTCGCCGCATCTCGGCGGCACGAACACGCAATCCGCCACCGAAAGGCTTTGTGCTCTTGTTCTTGCGAATGCGGACGGTTTCTCGCGAGGGGAGCGACCCTTAGGACCGTTGAGGGTATAGAAAAGGGCTCCTCGAAGGCGCCCTTTTTCATGTCGTCGAATGTTGATCGCTTTATTCCGGCTTGATCGCGGAGGCCTTTCGGACCTTCGTCCCTGCCGCGGCCTCAAAGACTTGCCGACCCTCCAAACTAGCCAGATGGCAAAGCCGACATAGCGGACCTTGCCCTGCAGGACGAGGCGGTCGAAATTGCTGGCGTTCTCCTCAGCTGGACGGGCGATCGAGAGCATCTTACCCAGGATCGCCTCGTTTAATGAGGTGCTGCGATAATGCCGGTTTCGGCTGCGAATTCATCCGCTGTGCCGTCGAAAACGACGCTGCCGCGCTGCATGAGCAGGCCACGGGCGGCGACGGCCAATGCCAGTTGCACATGCTGTTCCACGATGACGACCGCCGTACCGCTTTTTGCCCAGCTTCGAAGGAAATTCATGATCGGCGGCATCAGCGCCATCGCAAGGCCGAGTGAAGGCTCGTCGCACAGGAGGACCTTGGGTTGCGAAACAAAGGCCTGGGAAAGGGTCAGCATCTGTTGCTGGCCGCCGCTTAGGCTGCGCGCCTTATCGTTCGCCTTCTGCTTCAGGATCGGAAAGACCTCGAAAATCTGATCCACCGCAGTGTCGAAGGCGACTTTGCCGGTCTTGGACGCAACGGCCCCGAGGCGTATATTGTCGAAGACCGACAGTTCCGGAAAGACACGGTGGCCGTCTAGAACTAGGCGGAGGCCGCGAGGCACTAAGTCCTCCGGGGTGGCGCCGGTCACATCTCTGCCCTCGAAACGGATGCTTCCGGCTGTGGGCTTGATCAGTCCGCCGATCGTCTGGAGGAGTGTCGTCTTGCCGGCGCCATTTTCGCCGGCAATGAGGAGGATCTCACCCTCAGCTGCGGAAAAGCTGACATCCCGCAGAACCGGCAGCCGCCCATAACCTGCACAAAGGCCAGAAACTTCAAGCATGGCGCACCGTGACGAAAAGAGGTTTCACTCGAGGGTTCTCCCAAACGCTGGCGACATCGCCGGACGCGATCACCGCGCCGCTCTCCAGCACCGTGACCCTGTCTGCGACACGCGCCACCAAATCGAGATCGTGTTCGACAAAGACGATCGTCAGGCCGAGCTTGTCGCGCAGGTCGCGCAGTAGTCCGGCGAAGGCGACTCGCTCCTCTGGGGAAAGGCCAGCTGCCGGCTCGTCGAGGAGCAGAATGTCAGCATCGGTCAGGATGACCCGGATCACCTCCAGCAGGCGACGCTGCCCGTGCGGGATAGATTCTGTGCGCAGGCGTCCGAGAGTATCACGCAGGCTGTCGACGAATGCTGGTGAAACGCGCGTCGGATTGGGTGAAAGTTTGGCGTCCAGCCCGATCTGCACATTGTCCCAAGCACCTAGCTGTTCGAGAATGCGCGGTGTCTGAAATGTTCGGCCGACGCCGAGGTGCGCAACGTCCCGCGCCTTTAAGGAGGTAATCTCCTTGCCGTTGACCTTGACGGAGCCCGCGTCGCTGTTGGTGAAGCCGTTCAGGACGTTCAGCAGGCTGGTCTTGCCGGAACCGTTAGCACCAACTAGGCCATGTATCTCGCCGCGTCTCACGTTCATCGATACATTGTTGATGGCGACGACGTTGCCGAAGACCTTGCGCAGCCCCTCGATCTCGATGGCAATGTCACCGACCGGATGTTTGGCCGATTGCGTCGCGTCGACGATCTGGGAAAACTGCAGCGCCGGCATGGCCTGCGGCTTCTGGCGAAGCGTCAGCCAGCGCACGATGCCTCCGATAATGCCGCTCGGCATCAGCAGCATGACCAGAAATGCCACAAGGCCATAGACCAGCGGGCGGTATTCCACGAGTTGTGCAAGAAAGACGTTCGGCAGCATGTAAAGCAGCGTGATGCCCGCAATGGTGCCAAGGGGTTGCCCTTTGCCGCCGACGATGACTGCGAAGAAGAACAGGATCGATATGTCGAGGTGAAACGCGTTGGGGCTGACGAAGCCAACGGTCGGCGGATACAGAACTCCTGCAAGGCCCGTGCCGAAGGACGCGATCATGAAGGCGGTAAAACGCATCCTGCCAGGGCTGATGCCAAGTGACTGCGCGGCCTCTGGACTTGCCGCGGCAACCCGCATCCGCCTGCCGAGCTTCGTTTTCGGAAAGATGGCCGAGGTCAGGATCGCGAGGGATCCTAGAACGAGGGACAGGATCGAAAGGATCGAAAGGCCGATCGCCGTCGGTGTATTCAGGGCCGTGAACGGAATAGAAATGCCGTTGAGGCCGTTGGTAAGGCTATCGAAGGCGAAGAGCATCTGGGGGAAGACCATAGCGGCGCTGAGCGTCACGAAGCCCAGATAGAACCACTGCACCCGGAGAGCCGGCAAAGCAAACAGGATTCCAATGACTAACGCGGCCGCGACTCCGAAAAGGATGCCGACGGGGAATGAGAATCCGTGCATGCCGCAGGCGACGCCGACCGCATATGCTGCCGCGCCGAAGACCGCGCCGTGCCCGAACGAGACCTGTCCCGCATCGACGAGAAGAAGTCCCATGAAGACGCTGGCGACGATGTAAATGGTCGCCAAGTTGATCACGCCGATCCAATAGCTCAGTCCGAGCGCGGAGGGAACGACGGTAGCGACAACGAGGATGGCGATTCCGATGACGACCTGGATTTTTGCCGAGCGATCGAGAATTGAAGGGCCGGTTCGGGCCGTAGAGGGCCTTGCCGCTATCATGTGTTCACCTGTTGATATCTTGGACGTCATACGCGCCTCGCGGCAGTGCTTCCGAAGATGCCTTCTGGGCGGATAAGCAGGATGCCGACGAGGATCAGCATGGAAACGAGGCCTTGGAATTCGCCGCCGATCTTGAAGGTGGCGAGCATAGCTGCCACACCGACCAGAGGCCCAGCGATGAGCGCACCGGTGTTACTGGCGACGCCACCAATGACAAGCGCTACAAAGCCGTTCAGAACATAGGCGACTGCGGAATCGGAGGCGATGGTGATGATCGGGGCTGCCACGAAGCCTGTGGATCCAATGATCAGGCCCGAGAGGCCGAAAGCAAGCAGCTGCAGCCTACGCACTTTCAGGCCAGCGGCGCGTCCAGCTACCGGATCCTGCCAAAGCGCACTGATGGCCAGTCCAGTAAGGGTCTTCGACAGGAACCACTGCAACACCACATACCAGAAAACCGCGAGGCCAATGGCAAGCAAGAAGGGTGCCGGGACGCGCATGCCAAACAACGGCACGTTGGGGAAAATCGAGCGGACCATGAGGGCGTTGGGGCCCTGCACCAAGAGAAGTACTGCGCCGATGATGATCGAGACGGCCATGGTGGTGATCAACCAGGACTGCTGATCGTCAGAGTAGCTGAGCGGTAGAAGCGTCAAATAACCCTGGATCAATAGCACAACGGCAATGATTATCGCAGCGACGGGAATAAGTAGGAGCCACACGATAAAGGATGGCTGGCCGAACAAGGCTACGGCGGCGTAGGCTAGCATTCCTCCCAAGACGAACATATTGCCCTGGGCGAAGTTCAAGATACCACTGGAAACCTTGACGATATTAAAGCTCATCGCGATGAGCGCGTACACCGATCCGAGGCCGATGCCGCGAATGAGGATGATAGCGTATTCCTGCCACATCGTTATCTCCGAAAAGGTAAGAGCGAACCGGCTCCTCGCCGGCCCGCCTTGTTGAACTTTACCTACATGTCACTTGCAGTCGGCGCGTTTGAACAGGCCCTGCTCGTTGACATCCAGAGGATTCAGGATGGGAGTGAGAACCTCGCGGCCTGCCAGGAAGTGGCTTTCGGCAGACGCCTTCATCGGCCCGGAAACTGTCGCTACCTTATCGGCATTGTTTTCGATCCAAGTCTTGATTTCTTCGGGATCAGTCCCGCCAGTCGCTTCCATGGCCGCCTTCATGACCATGATGCCGTCATAGGCGTAGCCGGAGATGGTTGGCAAAAGGCTGTCGTAGTTGCTGGGGTTGGCAGCCTTGAGGCGTTCCTTGAACTCGACGAACGGGTTTTTCGTCATGTCGTCGCCGGGGCAATAGGTCCAGCCGACATAGGCGACACCTGCGACTTTGTCGAACTGGTTCGGATCGGCAATCTTAGCTGCGCTGGCCGCTTGCATAACCGTTGCGTTCGGTCCGGAAAGGGGAACATCGTCCCACCCGATGTCGGCCAGATTGTTCATCAGGACACCGAGATCTTCGGGCGTGTTGGCCCAGATAACAAGCGAATCGGGATTACCGGATTTCAGGGACAGCAGTTGCGCGGTCTTATCTTCTGAGCGGAACGGGAATTCCTGGACGCCAGTGACAGTGGCGCCGCCTTCTTCTAAGTACTTCTTGATATAAGGCACACCGGAGAGGGCCTGTGCGCCGTTGTCGGTCAGAATGGCGGCCGTTTTTGCCTTCAGCACGTCGGTGACGTAATGGGCCATGTGGTAGCCTTGCGCGTCGGCGTTCGCCTGCACGCTGAAGTTGTATGGGCCCTTCTGAGGTGTAATTTCAAGCGAGCCGCTGGTCGAGATCTGCGGTATCTTGGCATCGGTGAAGACCGGCAGGACGGCCAGTGTACGTTGGCTGGACTGCGGACCGAACACTAAGTCGACTTTCTCTTGTGAAGACAGGCGCCGGGCCTCATTGACGGCGGCGGTCGGGTCGCTCTGATCATCGGCAGCGACTATTTCGACCTGGCGGCCCAGTATGCCGCCAGCCTTGTTGATTTCGTCGACCGCTAGCGTAACCCCGGCCTTCCCGTTAAGGCCGCTGATGGCATCACCCCCGGTGTGTGAAATAAGCAGACCGAGCTTGATAGGCTCATTTGATTGGGCCAGCAGCGGGCCGCTGATGCCTAATGCGCCTATGGCGACAGCACCCAACAAAGCGCGACGGCTCCAATTGAATATATTAGCCCTATTATATGATCTAGCCATGTTCTCCTCCTTAAGCTGACCAAGAATGTGCCGCGAACACAACGTAAGCTTCGCTGATGATCAACGGGGCGAGGCGGCTTGGAGCCCAGACATCACATCCGTAGTGTTGATGGTCATTCTCTTTCCTTGCTTCCCCAACCATGCGGATGTCGAACAGCCAGCGAACGAGAGGTGGTAGTCCCGCTATTTTGCGTTTTCTCAAAGCGCGTAAGGGCCTTGGGCGTTTCAAGGGTCACGAGGGCCGAGTCTCGACAACAACGGCAAGGAGGAAACGAATGGAAACCGGAGTGCTATCAGGACGACGCATTATCGTCACCGGGGCGGCGTCGGGCATTGGATTGGCGACCGCTTCATTGTTTGAGGCGAACGGCGCCCAGGTTGCGCGTTTTGATCGTGACGCGAAGGGACTCGAAATCGACGGCGGGCGTGGTCTCCGCTTCGTCATGGATCAGACCGACCAGACCGCCGTTCGCAGGGCAATATCGTTGGCCGTCTCGGATTTGGGCGGGCTCGACGGGCTCGTCAATGCGGCGGGAATTGCCGATGTGTCAGCAATGGAAGACGTGACGCTCGAACGCTGGAACCAAGTGCTCGCCATCAATCTGACTGGCCCGTTTCTTCTTAGCCAGGCGGCTTATCCTTATTTGAAGCAGTCGAAATCCGCGGCTATCGTCAACATCGCGTCCGCCAGCGGTATCTTGCCATCTGGAGCCGGTACGGCTTACGCCACGTCGAAGGCCGGCGTGCTGATGATGACGAAGAGCATGGCTGCGGAGTGGGGGCCGGACATCCGAATCAACGCCGTCTGCCCTGGCACAGTTGACACCAACATGCTGAACGGGCTGTTCGACAGGGACGACGCCTTCTACGATCGGATAAAAAAGACCTATGCGCTGCAGAGGATGGGGAAGGCTGAGGAGATCGCGCAGGCTGTGATGTTCCTGATTTCCGACCAAGCTTCCTTTGTCACCGGTATCAGTCTCGCCGTCGATGGCGGACGGACATTCCACTAAGAGAGAAATGCATGACCACACCCTTGCGTTCCGTCCGGCTTGGCACGAAGGCTGCGACCGCCCGTCCTGGCAGGGACGGGAGTACGATCTTGACGCTGGACGAGCCACTCAATTCCTATCCCGCGACACTGACCGATAGGCTCGTCAAATGGGCGATCGAAAAACCCAATCAGGTGTTTCTGTCGATGCGGCAGGACGATGGGAGCCTGACGGAGCTCACCTATGCGGATACGCTGAAGCGTGTCGAAGCTATCGCCACCGCGCTGATCTCCCGCGATCTTCCCGCCGACCGGCCGATCGTCATGCTGTCCGAAAATGACATCGAGACGGCACTGTTTGTACTCGGAGCTTTGCATGCCGGCGTACCCTACGCGCCGGTTTCGCCGGCGTACTCGCTCCTCTCGACTGATTATCTTAAATTGAAGGGCGTGTTTGACCTTCTCGATCCGCCGTTGATTTTCGCCGCAGACGGAGCCCGTTACGGACGTGCAATACGGGCTGTTGCCCGTCCGGGTGTCGAGGTCGTGACGGTTTTCAATCATCTGTCCGATCCCGCCTCAACACCATTCGAAACGCTTCTGAATAGCACTGACAAGCAGGCGGTGGAGCGCGCCCATGCGGCCATCCGTCCGGAGACGGTTGCGAAAATTCTCTTCACTTCCGGTACGACCGGATCTCCGAAGGGCGTCATCTATCCGCATCTCATGATGTCGAGCCAGCGTGAGCAAGTGGCGCAGACGTTCGCCTTTACGATCGACGAACCTGCCGTGATGGTTGACTGGTTACCCTGGCATCATACGTTTGGTGGAACGCAAAACTTCGGAACCGCGCTCTATTCAGGCGGCAGCCTCCGAATAGATACCGGGCGACCAACGCAAGAGTTAGTTGGGCCGACGGTCCAAAACCTGCGCGAAGTGGCGCCGACCCTCTACCTGAATACACCGCAGGGCTTCGCGACGCTGCTTCCCTATTTCCGGCGCGAACCGGAACTGCGGCGCAATTTCTTCAGCCGTCTCAAGCTGATCTATTATGGTGGTGCCAGCCTGCCATATCATCTCTGGGACGAACTTGACCGCATGGCGATCGAGACGATTGGCGCGCGCATCATGATTACGTCCGGGCTCGGTTGCACGGAAGCTGGCCCGGTACCGGCAAGTGCCAACTGGGATCCGGAGCGAGTCCCACTGGTGGGACTGCCGGTTCCGGGCGTGGAGATCAAGGTCGCACCGGTTCAAGGAAAATTTGAGTTCCGGCTGAAAGGCCCATGCGTCACGCCAGGCTACTGGAAAAATCCGGAGCTCACGAAGGCAGCTTTCGACGAGGATGGCTTCTATAGAACAGGCGATTCGGTGCGGTTCATCGAGCCGGGCCGCCCTGAAAAGGGCTTGCGCTTCGACGGTCGCCTCGCCGAAAATTTCAAGATCGCCAGCGGCACCTGGGTGCATGTGGCTGAGCTGCGCGAGCGCGCCATCGCGGCCCTCGCACCTCTGGTTCTGGACGCCGTCATCACCGCCCCGGACAGGGATTTTCTCGGTGTCATTGTCTTCCCGAACATGGACGCTTGTCGAAACCTGGCCGGGCTGCACGAGGAAGCATCCGACGACGAAGTGCTTACCGCTCCGGCCGTCGTAGAGCAATTGCAAAACGGCCTGGATCTCCTCGCAAGATCGGCAACGGGGGCGGCCAGCCGCATCCTCCGCCTCTCGGTGACGAGTGAGCCGGCGACGCTCGACACCGGCGAATTGACAGACAAGCGCACGATCAGCCAGAAGGCGGTTCTCCAACGCCGGCTCGGTGTCCTGCAGTCGCTCTACAGCGAGCCGGCGGGACGAGGAGTATTTATTGCGCGGGCCTAGCGTCCGCGAGGAACTTCGATGAACCGTTCGCTTTTCGCATCTTCGAGTGCGATGATCCTCGGTAATCTCGGAGTCGTGGGAGGCGGCTTCTTGATCGTTGCGCTTCTTCCTGACATCAGGCGGGAGTTGCATCTGTCAGCAACCGAGGCCGGTCTGCTGATTTCGATCTACGCCATTACCTACGCGATTTCCTCGCCGCTTCTTGGCTGGGCTGGCACTCGGCTTCCCTACAGGTTGGTCCTTATCACGGCGACCCTTATAGCGGCCGCCGGCTGCCTGATGGCGGCGCACGCGGATGGGCCTGGCTTCTTCATGGCGAGCCGCGTGGTCGCTGCGTTCGGAGCCGCGCTTTTCACGCCGACCGCTGCAGCGTTCGCGGTTTCGATCAATTCGCCGGAACATCGCGGCAAGGCACTTTCTACCGTTGCGCTCGGCGTTTCGCTGTCGCAGGTCATCGCGCTACCGGCAGCTTCCTTGGTCAACAACGTCCTAGGTTGGCGCTCGGCCTTCACCATCGCCGGAGGTTTCCTCGTCATGGTGGCGCTGCTTCTTCGTTTGGTCGCGCCTGGTCATACGCGTCCCCCAAAGCTTTCGCTGAATGTCTTCCGCGCGGCCCTGCTCAACCGACGGCTCATGGCCAATGCCAGCCTAACGGCCCTTTTCAGCGGTGCATGCAACATGATCTACGCCTTCCAGGCGGAAATTTTCATCGCCAATGCCGGTCTTACAGCGTCGACGCTGGGGGTAGTGCTTCTCTGTCTTGGCGTCGGTACGCTCGCCGGCACCTGGGTTGCTGGCCGAGCCATCGATCTTGTCGGAGCATCCAAGACGTTGACGGGGCAGGCGGTGATGATTGCCATCATCTGTGTGCCGATGACTTCGCTGCACTACAGCTTCAGTGCCGCCTGCGTGATAGCCGTGATTGCCGGTGGCTCGCTTTTCACACACATCGCGCCATTGCAGATGCGGCTCATCAGACTCATGCCGGCCGGGTCGGGAATGATCTTCTCGATCAATGCGTCGTTCATTTATGTCGGTAGCGCGATCGGCTCGCTCGCATCTGGCGGTATCGTCGATACTTTCGGTCTTGAATGGCTCGGCCCGAGCGCAGTCGCGGTTGTTGCAGCTGGGCTGATCTACATGCGGTTCCTCGACCGCCTGGCGGCTCGTCAGAAGGAGATCGTGTAGCCGCCGTCCACGTTGATTACCTGTCCGTTGATGTAGGCGCCAGCCGGCGACGCAAGCATCACCACTACACCGGCAATCTCGTCGGGGTCTCCGAGACGCTGCACCGTATTGCGGCGCATCTCCGCATCCATGAACTCCTTATTCTCGGTCATGCCGCGAGCCATGTCCGTCAGAATCGTTCCTGGCGCCACCGTGTTGACGCGTATCCCGTTTCGGCCGTGCTCTGCGGCGAGCGCGCGTCCCATCTGCATGTCGGCTGCCTTGGTAATCGAATAGGAATAGAACTTGTCGGAGCCGAAATGGCCGGCGATCGACGCGATCAGCACGATACGTCCAAAGCCGCGCTCGATCATGCCTGGCAGGGCCTGCTGGATCAGCCAGTGGTTGCCCATGACATTGGCATCGATGACCTTGCGCATCGCCTCGTCGCTGGTGCCCATCGCAGGGCCGACATAAGGGTGGATCGCGGCGTTGCAGACGACGATGTCGATCTGCCCCAGCCCCTCGACGCTTTTGGCATAGAGATGCTCGAGATCCTCGCGCCGCGAGACGTTGGCGGCGATGGGGATTGCGGCCTCGACACGGCGTCTGGCGTTGATCTCCGCTGCGGTTGCCGCGCAGGCATCCTCCTTGCGGCTGGAAATGATCACCCGCGCGCCATGCTGGACGAAACGATCGGCAATCGCCCGGCCGATACCCCTGCTCGAGCCGGTGACGAGGGCATTCAGACCGGACAGGTCGAAGAGGGAATCGGCGATATGGGTCATGCGGCGTCCTCAAGCATCTCTGCCAACCTTGTCTTCAGAATTTCTCGAGCCTCGGCCATCATTCGGTCGATGAGTTCACCGCAACTTGGGATATCGTGAATCAGAGCAGCGGCGAGCCCCGCGGTCCAGACCCCGCCTTCCATGTCGCCATCAAGGTAGACGGAGCGACCCCGCTGGCCGTTCACGAGCGGCGCAATGTCAGCGATCGTTAGCGCCGCGCCTTTTTCCTGCTCGATGCGATGTGCTTCCTCGGCAACGGAATTGCGGAAATATCGTGAGGTATTCTTCAGCGGGCGGTAGAGATGGATCGTATCCATCTCGTTCGCCTCAACAAGACGTTGTTTTACGTTTTCGTGGATCGGTGCTTCCTTCGTCGCCATGAAACGCGTCCCCATATTGATACCGTCGGCTCCGAGCATCAATGCAGCAGCGAGACCACGACCATCGCCAATGCCGCCAGATGCGATGAACGGAATTTTCAGCGCATCCGCCGCCCTCGGCAGCAGGATCAGGTTGGGAATGTCGTCCTCGCCCGGATGACCGGCGCATTCGAAGCCATCGACGCTGACCGCGGCACAACCGATCTTTTCAGCCTTCAAGGAATGACGAACCGAGGTGCATTTGTGGATAACCTTGGCGCCGGCATCGTTGAAGATAGGCATCAGAGCTTCGGGGCTCCGACCTGCCGTCTCGATGATTCGGACACCGTTCTCGACCGCAGCGCGCGCATATTCGTCATGGGCGATTGGACGCAGGGAGGGCATGATCGTGATATTGACGCCAAACGGCTTGTCCGTCATTTCCCGGCAACGGGCGATTTCCTTGGCCAGATCTTCGGGCGAAGGCTGCGTCAGAGCAGTCAAGATGCCTAGACCGCCGGCGTTGGAAACGGCCGAAGCGAGTTCCGCGCGGCCCACCATGTGCATGCCGCCCTGCACGATAGGGTACCTGATCCCCAGCAGTTCCGTGATCCGCGTCTTCATTGCAATTCGTCCTCTCTGAATTCCCAGCCGGCGTCGAGCCGGCCAGCATTCGACAATCATGGCCGCCATTTGGGAACGATGTACATCGAGAGAGCAAAGAAGACTCATATATGCGGATTGGATCGGCAACCTGCGGAGGGAGGGAGACGCCGCAGCTCCTTAACCAGACGCGCGCGGTTTCGACGACGACGTTCAGCCAGGCGGCATCAGAGAATTCCTTCCGTACGAGCCGAGGCATCTGAACACTGCTGTTTAGGAGATTGCTAACAGGCCATCCGGCTTTCGCCATCACCTTTGCCGAAAAAGCGGTCGATCTCCTCGTTCATCACGCGGACCAGTTCGTCTTCCCGCTCCCGAATGGTGCCCGTTGGCACGCCGATCCCGACGACGAGCGGCCTGTCGGTGCAAGCGGTGGGCATCAACATCGCAATGAGACTTGCACCTGTCACCACTTGATCGATGGAGACGAAGTAGCGCTTGCGCCTGATATCGGCCAGAGAAAGGAGCAGATCGCCGACCTGTATCGGCTCGGCATCGACCGTTCGATAAGCGTTGATGCGGTGGAATAATCGCCGCACGTCATTGTCGTCATACGCGCTGAGCAGCGCCGTGCCTACGCCCGAGCTTGCCAGTGGCTGCTTGGCTCCCAGGCGGATGCGGCAACCTGCCGAATTGCGGGGATCAAGTACCTGAATATATTGCGCATAATCCCCGTTTCTCGCGCCGAGAACCACCATCTGGCCGCTGCGCTTGGTGATCGCCTGCAGAAGCCGTGGAAGGCGTGCTTCTGCAAACAGGGTTGGGCTCATCCAGCAGCCGAGCAAAGAGACGCGGTCGGTGGGAATATAGGTTCGACGCAGGCTGTCGACCTTCACGTAGCCCAGCGAAACGAGGCTTTGAAGAATGGCAAGTGTGCTGGTTCGCGGATAGCCGAGGGCAGCGGCCACTGTCATGACTTTCATGGGACGGCGGACCTCGTCGAATAGTTCCAGAACTTCAAGCGTCCGCGCGACCGACTTGACGACATCGGCCCCGTCGCCGGCAGATTCGAAGTCTTCCAAAGACCTCATGCGATTCCTCCCATCACATGGTCGTCGGCGTTTCACCGCAAATCAAGAGAACACGTCACGGCCATCGAGATGGTTTTCACAAAACCCGGTGGTAGCGAAGGGTGACGGACCCAATCCGCACGGACGTGCTGATAAAGTCCAGGCTACCGCCCCGTCTTCTTGAATTGCGCCCACCGCTCCTCGGACCAATTCATCAGATCCATAACCCCGGCGCCGCCTCCGTTCTGCAGGTGCCGCCCGCCATCCATCACCACGGTTTCGCCGTTGATATAGCCGGCCTGATCGGAGAGCAAATAGCAGACAAGATTGGCGATCTCCGCATGATCTCCCGTGCGACGCAGGGGGATCTCCATTTCCTGCGCATAGCTCTTGGCGCCCTCGGGATACAGGTTTTCCCAAGCACCCTTGGTCGGGAAGAGGCCAGGTGAAAGGGTGACGGTGCGGATGCCGTGCGGCCCCCACTCCACGGCGAGGCTTTTCATCATCGCCTCAACGCCGGCCTTCGCGGCCGCCGAGGGGACCGTGAACGCCCGCCCGTGGTCACCTGCAGCCGACCCGATGCTGAGAATGACGCCTGGCTTGCCTTCGGCGATCCAGCGTCTGCCGGCGGCGACGCTGCAGTAGAAAGTACCGTGCAGTACAATGTTGAGAACGGAGTCGATCGCGCGCGGGGAAAGCGTCTCGGTCCTCGCGATGAAATTTCCTGCCGCGTTGTTGACGAGACCGTTCAATGGCCCTTCCTGCCATACCTGCTCGAACATCTCCTCGACCGCCCCGCTATCGCGTATGTCGCAGGCGATACCCGTGGCGTGGACATCATGCAGTTCGGTGATTTCCTGCGCCGTATTTACCACCACTTCGCCTCGACGTCCGCAGAGCACGAGGTCGGCGCCGAGTTCGGCCATGCGCAAGGCATAGCTACGCCCCAGACCGGTGCCGCCACCCGTGATGAGAAACCTCTTTCCCTTGAGTAAGTCCTTCTGAAACATATGTCCCCACCGTGATCTGCTGCACTTCTGCGGCAAGACTAACGCTCCTCCCGCCGCTGGAGGGCCTGTTTTTCGCAACTCCGGAAAAGCAACATGTATCCGACAAAATCGGCCCTAAACGAAGCATGTCTTGCGCATGGCAGGCTAGTTCGGGATCGATCGGGTCATGACATTACCTTTGACACGACACACCGACGGGACGTTAGGCGGTCTCGACTATATTCTGTCCCCACGGTCGATAGCCATCATAGGCGCCTCGTCGGACGAAAATCGGGTCGGCGGGCGGACGCTGCGTCATTTGCGTCAGTCGCGGTTCGATGGCCCTGTCTATGCGATCAATCCATCCCGAAGCGAGGTGCAGGGCTTCAAGGCCTATCCTCATATCGGAGATGTCACCGGGCCGGTGGATTGCGCCGTCGTGGCCGTGCCTGCGACGGATGCGGTCGCAGTTGTTCGCGAATGCGCCGCGAGCGGCGTGCGCTCCGTGGTGCTGTTCAGCGCGGGTTTCGCAGAACTAGGGCCGAGTGGCAAGGCAGCTCAGGACGAGCTTTCCGACATTGCCCGCACGTCGGGAATGCGTATTCTTGGCCCCAATTGCATGGGTGCCTACAATGCAGGAACCGGCGCCTACGTCACATTCGCAAACACGTTTATCTCGGGCTATGACGAAACCCGCAATGTCGCCCTCGTCAGCCAGAGCGGCGGCATCGGCAGCCACCTCGCCACAATCGCTCAGAACCGCGGCCTGATCTTTGGAAATTTTGTTACGACAGGAAACGAGTGCGACGTCGAGATCGGCGAAGTCATTGGAAGGTTCGCCGCCGATCCTTCCGTCAAGGTGATCGTCGCCTATATCGAGGGCGTCAGATCGGCAAAGAACTTTGTCGCGGCGCTTGAACTGGCGCATAGCAACCGAAAGCCCGTTATCGTGCTCAAAGTTGGACAAAGCGAGGAGGGCGCAAAGATCGCCTCATCGCACACAGCCTCTTTGGCCGGTTTCGACGCCGGCTACGAGGCGATCTTCCAAAAATACGGTGTCTATCGCGCCCGCACCATCGATGAGATGCTGGACGTAGCCTATGTGTGCAGCCGCGGAGTATTCCCGTCGACGAAGCGTGCAGCTGTGATGTCTTTGTCGGGGGGCGCGGCCGTCCAGATCGCCGATCTCGCGGTCGAAAAAGGTCTTGACCTGCCTGCCTTTCCTCAGGAAGTTCAACGCAAGCTTGTCGAGATCAGCCCCTCTGCGTCGACAAACAACCCAACCGACCTGACGGCCAACGTCGTCAACAGGCCAGAAATGTTTGAGGCTTGCCTCGAACTGATGAGCAGCGACTGCGAGATGGTGATGGCCTTTGTCACCGTGGCGATCCAGGCGCAAGGGTTGGCGCAGCCTCTTCTCGATGCCGTGCGGCGCGTTAGGACGCGAAATCCTCGCAGCGTACTTTTGATCTGCGGTGTCGCGCCGCCGGAGATCGTGCGGGAATACGAGAATTCCGGCTGCCTCGTCTTCGAGGAAATGGCGCGCGCCGTCAACGCCCTCGCTGCACTCGCCGACATTTCGGCGGGCTTCTCGCGTACCCTGGAGCATCACGCGGCGGACCTTGGCTTTTTAAAGCTTCCCGTTGGCGTTCAGCTTAATGAGGTCGATGCTAAGGCGGTGCTGAACGGCATCGGCATCCAAACGCCGCGAGAGAAGGTCGTCGAAAGCGCCGACGTCGCCCGTTTCGCCACTGAATCAATCGCTTTTCCGCTGGTGGTCAAGGTGATTTCCCCAGATATCCAGCACAAGACAGATGTCGGCGGTGTCGTCCTCGGTGTTGCGTCCGCCGAAGCTACGGCGGACGCGATCGACCGCATTTCCGCCTCGGTGAGACGCGCCCTGCCGGAAGCCAGGATCGACGGTTATCTCCTGTCTGAAATGGTGCCGAAGGGCATCGAATGCATCGTCGGCGTTACCGCCGATCCTAAGTTCGGTCCGATGATCATGTTCGGGCTTGGCGGCGTTGCGGTGGAGGTGTTCAAGGATGTGACCTATCGGCTGGCGCCGGTCAGCCGGGCAGGCGCAATGGAGATGATCCGCGACATCCGCGGATATCCGCTTCTAGCGGGTCATCGCGGTGCCCCCGCCGCCGATCTGGAGGCGCTCGCCGTTGCGATCGCAGCAGTGTCGCAACTCGCGGCACGCAATGCCGACCATATCGCCACCGTCGAAATTAACCCGCTCCTCGTTTTCCCCGCCGGACAAGGCGTCATGGCGCTGGATGCATTGATTGCGACTGACGGATGACTCCAGAACGGCAGAACCGGCCGCAATTGTTGTCTCGAAGTAGGGCGAATTTGACTGAAATACCGCCCGTTCATGGGCTTTTCCAAGGAGGAGTGAAATGAGGAAATCTCTGGCCACTATCGGTTTGGCGATGTTGATCGCCACCAATCTGCACGCCGCGGACAATTGGCCCAGCAAGCCTGTCACAATCGTGATCCCATCCCCTCCGGGCGGATCGTCAGACATGACCGTGCGCGCCTTCGCGGAGCCGATGGGGAGAGATCTGAAACAGCAATTCAACGTGGAATCGGTCCCGGGAGGAGGCGGCCACATCGCCAATATCAAAGTCGTCAACGCGAGGCCGGACGGCTACACAATCGGCATGATCACGGCCGCGACGCATGGCATCGCGCCCTCGCTGTACAAGAACATGCAGTATGACCCGATCGCCGACTTCACCTATGTCGCGCGCTTCGTGAGCATTCCCAACGTCGTTATCGTCGCGAAAAATTCCAAGTACAAGACGATTGCCGACCTGCTCGCGGACGCTAAGGCCAATCCCGGCAAGCTCAGCTTCGGCTCGCTGGGACCGGGAACGACGACACACCTTACTGGAGTGGCCTTTGCCAAGACTGCGGGTATCGATGTCCTGCATGTCGGTTACAAGGGCGGCGCCCCGATGCTGACCGGCATGCTCAGCGGCGAGATCGATTTCGGCTTCGACCAGCTTGCCGGCTCGATCGGCCAGATTAGCTCCGGCGAAATCCGCGCTCTCGCTGTAACCACTAAGGATCGGATCGCTCGCCTGCCGGATGTTCCGTCCGTTGCTGAAAGCGGGCTCGCAGGATTCGCCTTTGCAACATGGTACGGACTTGCTGGGCCGAAGGACATGCCGAAGGAGATTGCCGACAAGTTCGCGAACGAACTGAAAAAGGTGATGGCCGATCCGGCTGTGATGGAAACCTATCGTCGGCTGGGCGCCGAGCCTGCTTTCCTTCCGACGACGGAATTTCGTGAGTTCGCCGCGAGCGAAATCACGAAATGGGAACCTGTAGTTACAGCGACTGGAATCAAGCTCGACTGATCCAGAAGGCATGGCGTCCCGCAGACGCCATGCCTTTCCAACCTTTGTCCAGGAGCGTGTTGTTCAAAAACGATCTGCTGGCCGATATCAAGGGCTGATACTGTCTGCGGTCAGATGTGCAACGATCGGATACTCTGCCGGGAACACCGGGTTTAAAAACCTGACCCTAATGGATAGTTTTGAGTTGCGGATGTTTCCGCATCGCTCCGCTACGTCTAAAATCAGACAGTATCTTCCAGACCACATTCCATCCCTTCGCCTGGTTATAGAACAGTCAAGCGCTGGTCTCATTCTCCGGGGGCAAGCGGCACAACATTTCGCAGCATTCCATTCTGGACAACCGTCGCGACAGCGCGGCCCGCAGCGTCATAGATCTGTCCTTGGACCAGACCTGTCCCTGCCGATGTTGACGGGCAGAACTGGTCATAGAGCTGCCACTCGCAGGTGCGTGTCGGACGATGGAACCACATCGAGTGCTCGATCGAAGCGAGCATCTGACTCTTGTGGGCAAAACTCAGGCGGTTGACGCTGACGGTGAGCCAGAGTTGGGTCACGTCGGAAAGATAAGCGAGCGCGCAATCGTGCAAGGATTGGCTCTCGCCGGCCATGTTCGCGGCGCGATGCCAGATGCGTTGCCGCGAGGGGTCTGGAAGCGTGCCGGTCTTTACAGATTGACCTTCCACGGATCGTATTTCAATCGGCCCTATGAACCATCCGGTGAGGTTTTCGGGGGGCGGGACCTGCGGCATCGACGCGGAAAAATCCGGTGCCTTGCTGTCAGGCTCGATGAAGGTGAGGAAAAGCGCAATTCGCTCCTTACCGGCTTGCAATCCAACAACGCTTCGGCGCGAGAAGCTGCGGGAGTCGCCCTCGGGCGAAACGATGAACTCCATTGGCTCGGCAGGCACCACAGGCCGCACGAACCGGGCGTGAAGCGCGTGGATGGAACGGTCCTCGGATACAGTCTGTTGGCCCGCTCGAAGTCCAAGCGCCATCGTGTGGCCACCGAAGCCACGGCCCGGACTGCCGGGGCCGCAAAGGCCCTCGAAGCGGTTGTTCCCGACTTGCCTGACCTCCAGCATCTCGGCCAGCGTCGGGTCGGTTGTCATGAAAGCTCCCGCTTCAGTTCCGCCCGCGCAACCACGGCCTTGTGAACCTCGTCAGGCCCGTCGGAAAAGCGCAGGCTCCGCGCCAGTGCCCACATGCCCGCGAGCGGCAGCGCATGGGACATGCCTTCCGCTCCAAAGGACTGGATCGCCATGTCGATAACCCTCGCCATCGCCTCCGGTAAAATGGCTTTCACCGCGGAAATGTCGACGGCGGCGGCTTCCAGCCCGCTCGCGTCAACCTTGGCGGCCACTGAAAGGGCGAAGGCTCTGGACTGGTCGATGGCAATGCGGGAATCGGCAATGCGGCTCATCCAGAGCGCGTCTTCGGAGAGCGGTTTGCCCCGGATCGTTCTGCTAATTAGCCGTTGGCACATCAGTTGCAGCGCCCGCTCTCCACTCCCGACAAGCCGCATGCAGTGGAAGAGACGGGCCGGACCGAGCGACGATTGGACGGTGGCAAGACCTTGTCCTCGAGGGCCGAGAATGTCGTTCTCATCGACTTCGACATCAGAAAAACGGATGTGCGGCATTCCTCCCCGCGCGTCGTTCCCGTAACCGAAGACCGTCGCACTTTCGCCGATAATGATGCCCGATCGCTCGGACGGCAGAAGAATGAGCGAGAGTCTTCTGCGCCTCTTCTCCTCCGGCTCGGTGATGGCAAGTACGATGAGGAGGCGGAGATTCGGGTTCAACGCGCCCAGCGCCCAATGTTTTTCGCCGCTGAGCAGAAATTTCCCGGCATGCGCCCGCCAGGCGGCTCGGATTTCGGTTGGATCTGACGAGGCGACGTCAGGTTCGGTGATGCAAAGCGCCGAAGCCGCCTCTCCAGCGGCAAGCGCCGCCACCCAGCGATCGCGCTGCGCCGGGGTACCGAATCTCCGGATAAGATTTATGACCTCCGCATCAGGATTGAGGCTGCCAATTGCGTCCTGTGCGAGCAAAGGGCTGTGTCCTGTCAATTCTGCGAGTTCGGCGATCTGAACTGTCGAGAAGCCGAACTCGTCTTCCCGAAGCGACGAGAAAAGGTTGAACAGCCCTTCGCGCTCGGCTTCCGCTCGAAGGTGTCGCATTGCCTGCGTCCTGCCATAGCCTTCATCGTCTCCCGGAGCTGGGAGCTGCTTCTCTGCCGGATAGACTTGCGTCGCGATGAAGCGTTTCAGCTTCTCTCTCGTGACGTGGAAAAGGTGATGTTCGGCGCTCATGATATGATCTCTTGCGAAGGGCCAGAGAAATCCCGTACCTTTCTGCGGATTATCTTGCCAGCGTCGTCTCGCGGAAGATTTTTGACGAAAAACACGTCCTTGGGCACCTTGTAGCCCGCTAAACGGCCTCGGACGTGGGCTCGCACGTCTTCCTTCGACAGAACGACACCGGTTTCGCACTTGACGAAAGCTGCGAGGCGTTCGCCGTATTCTGGGTCAGGCAGCCCCACCACGGCGACATCTGCGACGCCTGCCTTGTCGGCGATCACATGCTCGATCTCAGCGGGGTAGATGTTCGTGCCCCCGGAAATGACGATGTCGGCGCGACGATCGGACAGGTAGAGATAGCCGTCTTCATCGAGATAGCCGACATCGCCGGCTGTAATCAGGCCGTCGCGCTCGGCGGCGTCCCGGTCTGCCTGCCTGCCGATATAGGTGAAATCCGGCATGCTCGGCATGCGCATATAGACGTCACCGATTGCGCCAGGCTTCATCACATCTCCGTTCGGCCCGTAGATTCCGACCCGACTGCCTAAGAATGGCCTGCCAACGGTTCCCGGATGAGAAAGCCACTCCTCGCTGTTGCAAAGCACGCACACGCCGGTCTCGCTTGTTCCGAACATTTCCCAGATCACCGGTCCCCACCAGGCGATCATGGCGCGCTTTACGTCGGGGGCGCAGGGTGCGCCCGTGTGGAGAACATGGCGGAGCGAACTCACATCGTAGCGTTCCCGGACCTCCTGCGGCAGCCGGAGCAGACGGACGAACATGGTGGGCACGAGTTGCAGATTCGTGATTCGATGTTCTTCGACGATTGACAGGAGCGTCTCGGCATCGAAGCGCGGAAGAAGGACGACTAGTCCATGCTTGGCAAGGGTGGTTTGAGCGTAAGCTGACGCGAAAACGTGGTAGAGCGGGGTGGTGATGAGGCTTCGCGCACCGTCCTCGATGCCATAAACTGTCTGGAGGTTCTTGAGCCTGTCAACAGACTGTTCCCGTGTGGGCAGCTGTCGAAGAACACCCTTCGGCTTTCCCGTCGTTCCAGAAGTGTAGAAGATCGTTGGCGCCTGAATCGATGGCTTGACGCTCTGCAGGGGTGTGAACCGCGATAGCCAATCCTCATACACGTCGTAATTTTCCGGGACGACAAGTGCCTTGTCCGGAATCTGGAAGGCGTTGACTACCTCCGCAAGCGGCTTCTGCACCACGATTTTCAGCCTATCGGGAAGATCGTTGACAATGCCGCTCAGAAGATCTGTCTGCGCGAAGAGCACTTTGGCACGGCTATCCTCCAGCACATACCGCACCTCCGATCCCAGCCAGGCCGTGTTGAGCGGGACCACTGTCGCCCCGACACGGGCCGCGCCCATCGACATCTCGACTACGGCGGGAGTGTTGCGCACATAAATCGCGATGACGTCGCCTGTTCCGACACCCATGCTATGGAGCCCGGCCGCGACGCGCGCAGCGCGCTCGCCGAGATCTGTAGACGAGACGAACCGCTCGCCGATAAGGACGCCAGTGCGGTCCTCGTGCGCCGCGCCGCCGAGCTTGTTCATTGACCGTCTCCCTGACCTGAATATCTGCTCATCGGTGTCTCGCCCTGGTTCTCCAGTTCACGCAGGAGGAAGCCGCGCCGTTTCAACCACCACCCTGCTTCCTTGTTCCATGCCGAAAAATTCTCTCCCGACAGGGCATTGCGCGCATGGTGCGGCCAGTTCGGATTGAAGAGTGCCTCGCGGCCAATCGCGACAATATCCGCGTCGCCGGCCTCAAGAATCGCCTCCGCCTGAAAAGGATCGACGATCAGGCCAACCGTCGCGACAAGCCCGCCCGTTTCGGCGCGCAAGACGCGGGAGTACGGGGCGTGAAAGGCATAACCACGCCGGATGCGCGTGTCACTTTTGCGATCCCCGGTCGCGCCGCCGGAAGAACAGTCGATGACATCGACGCCTCGCGCGAGAAGGCCACGACAAAAGACCACAGAATCGTCCAGCGTCCAGCCACCTTCGATGCCGTCGAGCGCCGAAAGGCGGTAGAAGATCGCAATCTCATCCGGGATTGCCGCACGGATTGCGTCAACGACCTCGTAACAATAGCGCATCCGATTCTCAATCGGACCGCCATAGAGGTCCGTGCGATGGTTGGCTAGCGGCGACAAAAAGGAATGCAGCAGGTAGCCGTGGGCGCCATGGAGGTCGATAATCTGGAAACCCGCGTCTGCCGCCCGCCGCGCTGCATTCGCCCACAGCACCACGCTTGCCTGGATATCCGCAGCCGACATTTCCATGGGCAAGGGCCACTCAGGACCGGCGGCAACAGCGCTCGGCCCGATCACAGCCCAAGGAGGGCTTCCCCGTTCCGCATCAGCGGCTCCGAGCGGCATGCCGCCCAGCCAGGGAGGATTGATCGACGCCTTTCTTCCTGCATGGACCATTTGGATGCCTGAAACGGAGCCGCAGGACTTTATCAGCGCCGCGCATCGCGCAAGCGGCTCGACATGCATGTCAGACCATAGACCGAGATCACCCCAGCTGTTGCGACCGATAGGCTCTATGGCGGTCGCTTCCATGATCACCATTCCGGCGCCGCCGAGGGCGAAACGACCGACATGGGCGAGATGGTAGTCGCCCGCCAAGCCATCGCTTCCCCCGGCATATTGCTGCATCGGCGAAATCATTACCCGGTTGCGGGCTTCGACGCCGCGAATGCGGAGTGGGGTAAAAAGCGCGGATGTTCCGGGCGCCACGGATTCCGAATTCGCCATCCTAGCTATTGCCGCTCATGCGCCGGCCGCGATGCCTTTAAAGGCCGCCAGGCTGGCTTCGACGCGCATAGCTTCCTGATAGCTGTTCATGCCGGTGACCAGGGCGCCGCGGAGCAGCGCGAGGGTCGAGGGTGGCATCTTGGCAAATTCGCGCGCCTTTGCGACTGCCTCCGCCAGAGCTTCGCCATCGGGCACTTCTTCATCCAGAATCCCGTCCTTCACGGCTTGCTTGGGCGTGAACATGGCGCCTGAGAGCATCAATGCGCGCGCCTTACCGTGCCCGGCCCGCTGGGTCAGGGTCCACATGACGCCAGTATCGGGGATCAGCCCCATCTTAACGAATGTGCAGCCCAGCTTGGCACTTCTCCCCACGACCGCAACGTCGGCGGCGCAAGCGAGCGACAGGCCGGCCCCGATGCAGGAACCCTCGACGGCCGCGACGATCGGCTTGGGTCCGGAGCACATTAGCCGCACCAGATCGCTAGCCACCGCGATCTGGGTTCTCTGTTGAAGGAAGGTGGGCGTTGCGGACATGCCTGAAATATCGCCTCCGGCGCAGAAATGTCCGCCCGCTCCGGTGAGCACGATCGCCCGGCTCCGCTTGTCCTCCTCGAACAAATGGTGGAACGCTTCGGTCAGCGCGTAGCGCATATGAACCGAAAAGGGGTTCCGCCGGTTGGGTTCGTTCATGGTGAGGATGGCGACGTCTCCGTCGGTTTCGATCGTCACCAGGTCTGTTGGATGCTTGTACATAGGCAGGTTCCTGGTCTACTGGGCCGAAAATTCGGGCGGGCGCTTTTCCAGGAAGGCTTTTACGGCCTCCTTGTGGTCTGCGGTCGCGCGCAAGATCGACTGATAATCGATCTCGACATTTAAGGACTCGTTGAGCGAGTGATTGGAGTTGGTCAGCGCCGATTTGATCAGAGCCATCGAAACAGGCGGGTTCTTCGAGAGCGTTTCGGCCAGCGCGAGCGCGTCGGTAAGTGCATGGCCCGGATTGGAAATCTGCGACACAAGCCCGAGGCGATGTCCCTCATCGGCGTCGAACTCGGTCGCTAGTGCAAGAAATTCCGCCGCTTTCGCCCGCCCGATCTTTTGCGGCAGCGTCCAGAGTATGCCAATGTCCGGCAGCAGCCCGACCTTGATGAAGGCGGCGCAGAAACGCGCTGTCTTGGAGGCAACCACAAAATCCGCCGCGCAGGCCAACGAGAGCCCGCCGCCGAAGGCGATCCCTTCCACCGCTGCGATAACGGGTTTGCGGCCCGCCATCATCAGGCGCACAACGGTTGTGGATTCGACATGCAGTTCGCGATACTCGGCGATGCTGCGCTCGCGCATTTCTGAAATGTCGGCGCCAGCGCTGAAATGTTCGCCAGCTCCGGTAAGGACGATCGCCGCAACGGATTCGTCCGCAAGCATCTCCTTGACGAGCCCGTTGAGTTCCTGCCTCAGCTTGCGGGCGATTGCGTTCCTGCGGCTTGGATTGTCGATAGTGAGAATTGCCGTGCGGCCTCGCTTCTCAGCGCGGATTCCCGGAGAGGTGGTGTCCGTCATCATGTCCTCCTATCGTCCGACGAAGTTGGGTGCGCGCTTCTGCAGGAATGCGGCCACGGCTTCGTTATGGTCCTCGCTGAAGCGCAGCAGCGGCTGGACATTGGTTTCCGTCTCAATCGCCTGGTCAAGGGTATCGCTGCCGGTGGCCATCGCGGCCTTCAGCCACGCCAGTGCCAAGGGGGGCATTTGCGCGTAACGCATCGCAGCTGCGACAGCCTTGTCGAGCAACTCGCTCGGATCGGCGAGCTCGTTCGCCAGCCCAATGGCAAGCGCCTCTCCTCCGGTAAAGTGGCGCCCGGTCAGCAGGGCGTGCCGCGCCCGACCGGCGCCGATGCGGCGCCCCAATGTCCAATAGACTGCGCCCTGCGGCAGTTGACCACCAGGCCCCAAGGCGCAGTCGAACACGGTTGCTTCCGTCGCGACAACATAGTCGCAAGCGACGGCAAGCGACATGCCGGCCGCCGCTGCCAGGCCACTGACGACCGCAACAACCGGCCGCCTTCCGACGGTCAAAATCTGAAAGATTTCAAGCGAGAGGACGTCTGCCTCGTCACCGCCGACCGAGAAGGTGTCGCCCCCGCCCATGAGCACGATCGCTCGACATGCAACGGTTTCGCTCGCCTGCTTGAGCGTTTCGAGCAGCGCGTTTTTCGTCACCCTGTCGAGTGAGTTGCGGCTGGTCGAACCTGTCAGCGTGACGACGGCCACAGGTCCGCGCCAGTCGAGGCTGACGAGGTCGGTCTTGGAATGCGGTGCGCCGCTCATTCTCGTTCCTTCTGCAGTATGATCAAATGATCGAAATCTAATGGTTCAGGGTTCAATCGCCGCCAACGGCGAGCGCCGGAGGCGTCACCAGCACGCCCCCGGACTCTAGAAGAGGCGCCGGATCGAATCCGATCTCCTCAAGGATAGACGGTCCTTCCATCGAAGGGCGTAGCGGTTGGCCGGCCACCGTCGGTGTATGGGACAGTTTCGGAATGGGTCCGATGGTTACACTTCGTCCGCCATCGGGATGGGCACGGTCCAGGTATATGCCCCTCCTGGCCGCGCGGGGGTCGGCCATCACCTCGGCAACCGTGCTCAGCGCATATGCACCGATATCGAGAGCCAGAAGCCGTGCCGTCCAGTTGGCCGTGTTATCGAGCGCGAGGCGTGATTCCAAAAACGGCTCCCGCTCTCCCGGAGCGATCTCCGCCAATTCCTCCAGCCCCGGGACCCGGGCCAGGGCGTCGATCTGGTTTTCGCGCGCGGCAAGAAACATCCATCCGTCGGCAGTCCGGTAAGATCTGTCGAGTGGCCCACTGCCGAGTTTCTCTTGCCCGCGCGGCTCGTCCCACCGCTTGCCAGCATATGTGTTCATCACAATGGACTGAAGAAGCGAGGCCGTGAAGACCAGCCCCGTCGAGACATGCTGCCCGCAGCCCTGCCGGCGCTCGCTCCGCATCCGGTTGCGGTGATAGACAGCGAGGGCGACGCCGAACGAGCCTGTCAAGGCCGTGCCATAGTCGTTGATCGGAAAGGGCTCCATTGCCGGAATGCCATCGCCAAAGCGATCCATCATTCCCGTCGCGGCCTGCGCCTGATTTTCATAGCCCGGTCGCCACGCCCAATCGCCGGAGGCACCGTAGAGCGTATAGGAAATATAGATCGCATCAGGATTTCGCTTGCGGATCTGGTCGTAACCAATGCCCATCTTCTCAGCGACGCCGGGGCGGAAATTCTGCAGAAAGAGATCGCAGTCTAAGCTGAGTCGCTCAAGCACCTCCTTGGAACCGGACTTCGTCAGATCCAGGAACATGCTGCGCTTGCCGCGATTGACATCCGGTCCAGCGCCAACGCCATTCGGATCGTCGATTTTTATGACTTCCGCGCCGAACTCGGCGAGCGTCCGGCCACAAGCGGGACCGACGAGAACTGAGCCGAGATCGACCAGACGCAAGCCGGCGAGCGGCGGCCTGGTATCCGGTTCCGCAGTCAGGGGGAGCGCACGTGCGGGTGGGGTGTCCAGTTCTTTCAAAATCTCACTGCGATGCTGGTCCGGCGCAGGTGCCGGCCCAGCAATGAGGCCCGGCGACAGGCTGAGACCGGCTTGGATCCCGGGCTGCAGCATTGGCCCAAGCTGCTTGTCCTCAAGCGCGACGATGCAACCGGATTCACGAGCCTGCGGCAGTTCCATCCACTCCGCACTTGTGCGAACCATGGCGATCGGAACGCCGGCGCACGTTAGAATCTTTTCCCACTGCTCAGCCGGCCGCGTCCTGAACAGCGCCTCCATCCGCGCCAGCAAAACTCGGACCTTGGCAGCATCGGTGCGAAACACCTTGTTAATGTTGTTGACGAAAGGCTGGTCGAGCCAGTCCTCAACTCCCGCCCCGTTGGCAAAGGCTCTGACGTGCTTTGCATGATAGCAGAGCATGTCGAGCCAGCGGCCATCGGCGCACTCATAGCTCCTCACCCATGGCGTACCCGGCAAGCCCTTCCAGCGCGGACTGCCGATAGCGGCGAAAGTCGCGTCGAAGAGCGGCACTTCTATATGCTGCCCCCGTCCGTCCCTCTGCCGAGCCACGAGCGCCATGGCGACGCTAAGAGCACCCATGCAGCCTGCGAAGACAGAGGATACCGGCGTCATCGTGTAGATCGGCCGCCCATCATCTGGCGCTAGCTCCCGCCGGCCCGCATCCGTGCGCAGTCTTTGCGCCTTCAGCATGAAATTTCCGGTCGCGGCACCGAGCAGGCCTTCCCAGGCAGGTATCTGAGCGCGTGCATCGTCGCTACCAAATCCGGGTAGACTGCACCACACGAGGCTCGGATGCTCGGCGAGCAAGGTTTCCGGAGCGAGGCCGAGACGTGTCATCACGCCGGGGCGGAAATTCTCGATCACGACGTCAGCCCTAGCAATCAGGCGGAGCGCGGTTTCGATGTCGTCGGTATTTTTCAGATCGAGGACGATTGATCGTTTGCCTCGATTCCACATGGCATTGGCAGGTGTTTTCCAGCGCGGCCCACCCGGGGGCTCGATGCGGATTACGTCTGCCCCATGATCGGCAAGTTGCATAGCCGCAAGCGGACCGGCGATATACTGCCCGAAGTCGATGACGCGAAGGCCGCTGAGCGTTCCGGCTCTCTCGATGGCCATGTGTTCTTTTCCGTGTTTATACCGCCTGCATGGTAACAAGGTCGGTTTGACGGGCTCAATATGTTTGGCAGCCTGCCGCTGAAATGTCATGTACGTGCTAAAAAGCTGGAATGGCCGTTCCACCGCGGGCACTTCCTTCTTGGAACGAAAGCCTCGTGTTAGGTGCTCACCGGGTACGCGAGACAATTTATCGGCAAGTCCAGTGGACGGAATTGCGCGTGCTTCCGTTCCTTGAGGCAAAATCCATGCAGCAGGCCCCAGCTAAAACAATTCGAACGGATTTTACCGATCTCATGGGTATCCGCTTCCCTATCATCAACGCAGGAATGGGATGGGTGTCGCTGCCAAAAATGGTGGCCGCAGTCTCGAACGCAGGCGGCCTCGGCATACTTGGCGCTGGTGTTCAGCCTCCATCGGTGGTGGCGGACCAGATTCGCGAAATCCGGGAATTGACGGAGAAGCCGTTCGGCATAAATTGCCCGCTCGCCATGCCGAACGCAGTAGACAACGCGAAATTGGCCCTGAAGGAGCAGGTGCCTGTGATCAACTACTCAATGGGTCGCGGCGACTGGATCGCTGAGGGCGCAACGCGCTATGGGGGAAAAACGATTGCGTCGGTGAATTCGGTCAAACTCGCACGCAGCGCACAGGAACGCGGTGCGGATGCCATCATTGCCACCGGCTATGAGGCCGCCGGTCATGCAGGCGAGATCGGGACTTTCGTTCTCGTGCCGCGCCTCGCCGAACTGCTCGATATCCCGGTCATCGCCGCTGGAGGGGTCACCAGCGGCGCGGGCCTTCTTGGAGCGCTTGCGCTCGGCGCTAGCGGCGTTTCGCTCGGTACCCGCTTCGCAACGGCCACCGAGAGCACATGGCACGAGAACTTCAAGAAGGCAGCGATCGAAAGAGACGTACATGACACGCTGATTTCGGAAAAATTCGGTGGCTCGCCCAACCGGCTGATGCGTACCGAACAGGCCGAAAAGATATTGAGATCACAAGTTAATCCATTTCACGCTCTTCTCTATTCGTTTCAAATCGCGAGGGAGATGGACATTCCGCTTACCCGAGTTGCGCTCGACGCTGTCCGCCAAGGTCCCAAACGCGTATTTGAGATGATCAGCATGGCGTCTATGCAGCGCTACAACAAGCTGAGCTTCGAGGGAGATGTCGGACAAGGAACCGTCCACGCTGGGCAGAGTATCGGCCTCATCCACGACACGTTGGAAGTGGCGGAAATCATCCGACGCATTATTACGGAGGCAGAAGATGCATTGGCCCGATTGAACGGAATCTTCCCCGAAAGAAGCGGGGAGTGAACGGCAGACACGGCGCTCAGAAATGTGTTTACGGAACTTACGCTTACCGCCGAGCTTGATCTCCTGGCTCGTTAAGGAGTGATCCGGGAAGCCTACGATGGAAGACGCATGCAATGATGAACCGAGGGATCCTTGTAACCTGGACGGTGAGGGGGCTACGGCCTACCGAAATATCCAGCCGCCATTGACCGACATGACCGACCCGGTAACGTAGCCTGCCTCGGGGGAGGCGAGGTACGACACCGCCGCTGCAACCTCGAAGGGGAGACCGGGCCGTCCGAGCGGCAGGATCTGCTTGATGCGAGCCTTCCGCGCCTCATCGAAGGTGCCCGTTAGACCGGTATCCTCGATCATGCCGGGCGCGACCGCGTTGACGGTGATATCGCGCGCGGCAAGTTCGCGGGCGAGCGCCATGGTCAGCCCGTTAAGGCCTGCCTTGGATGCGCTGTAAGCGAGCAGTCCGGGAACACTGCCGCCATTGTAGGAAACGGTCGAAGACAGGTTGATGATACGGCCGCCAGGCGAGCGGATAATCGGCGCCAGCTCCTGGGAAACCATCATTGTCCCCTTCAGATTCACGGCGAAGGTCTCGTCCCATATCCGGTCCATGTCCTCCGACGGTGTTTCCAGCGATGTCGTTTTCATGATGCCGGCATTGTTGATGAGAGCCACGATCTGTCCGTAGCGGCGGCCAATGTCAGCGGCCAGCACCTTGACGCCCGCCCGCTCGCTGACGTCGGCAACGATGTAATCTACACCGGCGCCGATTTCGGCGCAGGCGGCCTCCAGCTTCGCTTTGTCCCGCGAGACGATCGTAATGTCGAAGCCATCAGCCTTGAGACGCTTGGCGATCCCCAGTCCGATGCCCGTCGCCCCGCCTGTGATGATAGCTCGGCCTTTTCCTTCCTCGGTCATCCTGTCCTCACATCAATCCGAGAAACTTCTTGGTCTCGTCGTCGAGCGTGCTGTTGTAGGGCTTCGCCTCCGAAAGGTCGAAGATCTTGTCCTTGTTGTTGACGAAGTCTTCGAGCGTCGCAACATGCGAGGGATCGACCACGTGCCCCTTTCCCTTCATCAATTTCAGCACCGTGAAATAGCCCGCGCCGGCTGCTACGATCTCGCCGTTGACGTCGCATTCCTCGCTGGAGAGCCAGGCGACCGCCGGCGACACCTGTTCAGGCTTGGACAGATCAAAGAGCTTCTGCTCGATGATGCCTTCGGTCATACGGGTGCCGGCGACCGGCGAAATCATGTTGACCTTGATGTTCGACTTGGCCCCTTCGAACTTCAAGTTGTTCATCAGCCCCATCATGCCGGTTTTGGCGGCGCCATAGTTTGATTGTCCGTAGGAGCCGACGAGGCCGGAACCGGAACTCGTGAAGACAACGCGGCCGTATTTCTGCTCCAAGAGATGCGGCCAAGCCGCCTTGGTGACGTAAACGGTTCCAAGAAGGTGAACGTTCAGGACGATCTCGAATTCCTCGAGCGTCATCTTGACGAAGCTCTTGTCACGCAGGATGCCGGCATTGTTGACGACGATGTCGATCTTTCCAAAGGCGTCGATCGCGGTCTGGACGATGGAAGCAGCGCCCTCGCGATCCGATACGCTTGCATAATTGGCGACGGCTTCGCCACCGGCAGCCGTGATCTCGGCCACAACTTTGTCGGCGGCGGCTCCGTCGCCACCCTTCCCATCGACGCTGCCGCCGGGATCGTTGACCACCACCTTCGCCCCGTGAGCGGCTAGAAGATGCGCATGGGCCCGGCCAAGACCCGCGCCGGCACCTGTCACGATGGCCACCCGGCCGTCAAAGCGTATCGTCATCAGCAGCGTCTCCTCGAACAACAGATCATGAAGGCCGCGTGGGGCGGCCAAAATTATCCTCGTTCATGGCCGGAGCGATGATCTGTTGTCCATCCATTCTGCGGCAACGACGCATATATGTTTGCTATCGAAAAAGCCTTCGGTTCCAGTTCCGGATTCCGCAAAATGAAGGTTCGAATAGGGAGGTACCATGACCCAGAGCTACAATATTGCGGTGGAGGACGGCATCGCGACCGTGACGTTGAACCGCCCGGAGGTCCTTAACGCCATCAACGACAGCATCATCTTTCCGTTGATCGAAGACCTCGAAAAAATCGCCCAGGACCCTGCGATCCGCGTCGTTATCCTTACCGGCGCGGGGCGCGCCTTCAGTGCCGGCGGCGATGTCAAGGCGATGAAGGGCAACGCCAATCCGATGTCTTACGAAGACCGTGTCGGTTTGCTTCGTCGGCGCCACGAACTTTCACGCGTTCTCTACGAATTTCCGAAGGTGACGATCGCCATGGTCAACGGGGTAGCGGCGGGGGCCGGTTTCGCGCTTTCGCTCGCCTGCGATTTTCGCCTCGCGGCGCGTTCCGCGAAATTCGTCACCAGTTTCGTTACCGTCGGTTTTGCTGGCGATTTCGGCGGCACCTATTTCCTGACGCGCCTGCTCGGTCCCAGCAAAGCGAAGGAGCTTTTCCTGACCTCCGAGAAGCTGGATGCGGAGCGCGCGCTTTCGCTGGGAATTGTCTCGAAGGTTGTTGAGGACGATGCGCTGGTTGCGGAGACTCGTGCATTCGCAAGGACCTTTGCGGATGGCGCGGTGCTTGCCCACGGATACATCAAGCGGAATTTCCGGGCGGCAGAGACGGGCACGCTACAAGACGTTCTGGACCTTGAGGCGTTCCACCAGATCCGCCTTGCAGTCAGCGAAGACCATACGGAGGCCGTTAATGCCTTCCAGGAAAAGCGGCGGCCTGTGTTCAAGGGGCGCTGACGCCAACGCATTGGGAGGAAGCCATGGCAAGACTGGAGGGGAAAGTCGCGATCATCACGGGGGGCGGGGCAGGGATTGGCCGTTCCGCCGTCGACATTTTTGCTCGCGAGGGCGCACAGGTCGTAATCGCCGAAGTGAACGGCGATTTTGGTCGTGACGCAACTGAGCAGCAGGCGAAAGCCGGACGGGATGCGACCTTCGTCCATACGGACATCACGGATCCCGACAGCGTTGAGGCTGCCGTTAGAGCTGCCGTCTCGACCTACGGCCGGATCGATATCCTCTACAACAATGCTGGCGCTTCCCTTGCCGGCGACAGCCCAACCGAGCGCGGCGACATAGACGTCTTCTGGAAGACTCTACAGCTCAATCTCTTCGGCACCTGGCTGATGTGCCGCGCTGCCATCCCTCAACTCCGGGCGGCCGGCGGTGGCGCGATCGTTAACACGACGTCTATCGCGGGTCTTGTCGGCTTAAGCAATATCGATGCTTACAGCTCCGCCAAAGGCGGGATCATCGCGCTGACGCGTGCGCTGGCCCTCCAACTGGCCGAGGATAAAATCCGGGTCAATGCGGTTGCACCGACGCGCACTCTTACCGAAAGGGCCATGAAGGTGGACGCCGCCCGACCGACAGGCGGAGCCGGCGACCGCAATCGTCTAGGCGATGCCCGGCCTGAGGATATCGCTAACGCCGCGCTTTTTCTCGCCTCGGACGAGGCCGCGCGGATCACCGGCCACACACTCCCTGTCGACAGCGGTTTTACCATGTCTTGAACCGAACGCGGCTGAACGCCGGTGAAGGCCGGCTTGCGTTTCTAAAAATGCGGCCTTGGCTTCAGGATGGTCTTCGGCGGCGATGAGAATGGGCTTTACGTCGAGTTCCAGCCTCAGCACGTTATCGAGCCCTTATGACTATGCCGACTTGAGCAGCGCCAAGGCGAACGACGGAAACTCCGAGAAAAGGGCTGCGATCTCGCGTGCCTCCACCAGTACCTGACCAAGCGGGCGCGGCCAGTTTGTCGGCCAGCCGCATAAGCGCAATGGAAATAGGTTCCGCCGTCCGGACCGTTGAAGGTCAGCACCACAATCGAGCCGTCGCGCTGGATGAGCAGCTTTCAGGCATTTGTCTCTCCTTCCGCAACGGGGAGGGGAGACGGCGATGTCGCGACGCTCGCGTCGAGGGTTTCCAGAAGCACGGCGTTGACGGCGGCAGCTGCCTCGTACTGCACCCAGTGTCCCGCGTCCGGGATGACAACAGAGCGGCCCGGCGGCCGGCGGCGGGAAAGATAGTCTATTCTTTCGTCCAGATACCTGCGCACGAGCGCGTCCTCACGGCCCCAGATTGCCGTGATCGCTCCGGCATGCCGATCGAGGCAGCATTTCATGTCCGCTGCGAGTGCTGCATTTCGATTGTTGACGATGGTGTTTTCGACGTTGTCGGCTTGGATGGCGATGGACAAAGGATCTATCGCTTCCGGGTTGTGAAGCATGAGAACTGATAGATTGTTGGCGTGTATGGCGCGGCGCGCGAGTGGATCGGGTACTTCCTGCCAGCGTTTCAGGGAGTGGGTCAGCATATTGACCCGTCCAAAACCAGACGTTCCGATGAGGAATAGATGCCGCACGCGATCCGGATGAGCGTCGAGCACATAGGCAGCGATCATCGATCCAAGAGAGAATCCCGCAAGAAAATAGCGGCCGGAAATGCCCAGCTCGTCCACGCCAGCGGCAATCGCGGCGGCGAGGTCTTCCATCGTGTCGCCGGCAGGCGCCGATCCTCCCATGCCGGGCAGGTTGGGCACGTAGACCCGGTATCTGTTGGCAAGCTGCGGAATATTGCCGATCCAGTGTTTCCACGAGCCATGGCCACCATGCAGCAGCACGACGGGTTCGCCATCGCCCCAGACCCGCCAGACGAGACTTCCATTGAGCGTCCTCGTCGTCGCGTGGCTTGCCTGCGCGTCGAGGTCGGCAATCAGGCGGGCAGGATCATCCATAGGGAGCTCCTACAGCGCCTTTTCAAGCTCG
>NZ_JACVVX010000011.1 GCF_014534685.1 Oryzicola mucosus | reverse complement strand
GCTCCTTGTTGAAGAAGCCCGTCATGCTCTGCCGCTACCGCGCCAGGCTCAATGGAAGCCCGACCTCCGGCCTGTGCCCTCTATCTCAACCCAGGCGCCCTCCCGCGCGAGCGGGTTCGTTCACCGACCCATTTCTGGCTGAAGAGTGGCCGATTCTGTCAGTTTGCTTCTGGTCGTCGAGGTTCGGATAGCTTCCGTTAGACGTGAGCTGATTTCGACAGGAACTCCAGCCCAAAGCGGACATTCGCCCGCACCCAGCAGGTGGGAATCAAGTCAGGATGATATTTAGCTAGCAGCGCAGTTCGCCCAGGAAAGGCAGTTCATCTTCAGTGCGGAACATCTCGAGCTCTGGCTTGGCAAAAAGATAGCCCTGCACGAGCGCAATGCCGGCCGCCCGCAGCGACAGAAGTTCAGCTTGCGTCTCCACGCCCTCGGCAAGAACGATCACCCCAAGTTCCTTGGCCATCTCGACCAGGTGCCGAATGATCACTTGTCGGGCTAGCGACGTCGCGATACCGCGGATTAGTTCCATGTCCAGCTTGATCACGTCGGGCTGGAACTCCGCAAGTAGCCCGAGGCCCGCATAACCCGCGCCGAAATCATCCAGCGCTGTGGTAAATCCCATCTGCTTGTAAGCTTCGATGATGTTCTGCACATGTGCGGTATCAGCGATCTTCTCATTCTCGGTAAACTCAAACATCAGTCGCTTAGGGTCAAACTTGACCCGGGCAGCCGCTCCGAGGGAGGCGCGGATGCAGGCTTTGGGTTCATAGACGGCATTTGGCATGAAGTTGATCGAGAGCTTCGCCTTCGAGCCTTGGGGCATCATTGCCCCCGCCAGTTCGATAGCCTTGACGCGGCACGCCTGGTCGAATGTATACCGGTTCTGCGCGGTAACCTGTGAGAGGATCGTTCCGGCCCCTTCGCCGGCCAGGCCGCGCACAAGCGCCTCATAGCCCCATATCCGGCCTTCAACTACATCCACGATCGGTTGGAACGCCATCGTGAATGCGATGTCAAAGGAGCTGTCATCACGGCATCGCTTACATTTCTCAGGCATATTCCATCTCCTTGGCGAAGCGCGACGGTATGCGCGAGGGGTTAATAAGCAGCGACCTCATCGGTTGCAGAGCTAGTTGACACGGGCGTGGTGTTAGTTGGCTTCGTGAGTTTGACAAAGCTTGGAACTAGTCACTCGGCGGTCAGGGTGGGACCGCTTATGTGTCTTGAAGGCCTCCGAATCCGTTAGACAGACGACAACTCTGAGTTGACGTGCGAAGCCTGCGCTGGGTACTATCGAGAGCAAAGTCTCCACGCTCGCCCAGCACGTCCTGGTGCCGGCACCCTGAATCAGTTGATCCGCAGTCCGGCGGCCATCGCATTGAAAGCCTCGACCACCCTTGGCAAGGTCTTGACCGGATCATCGCTCGCGGCGACCCAGAGGGCGGCGTTGAGCGCTGCACCGTTCAAAAGCCGCGCTATTGCCTCGGGATCGACTTTTTTCAGGCGCCCCTCGGCGATCAGCCGCTCGACGGTCCGCTTTGTGCTTTGCAGGCAGCTATCCTGGCTCGGCCACTGCGATGGATCGCCCAGCACGGCGGGTCCATCCAGCAGCACAATGCGCTGAACCTCGGCATCGAGCGCCATTTCTATGTAAGCCGCTCCCTCGGCAAGCAGAGCCTCCCACGGATCAGCCTTGAGCGCACCGACCTGCTGCGCCTTCTGTGCCATGGCGCTGTCGATCTGATGCACCACCGCGGCAAGCAGGCCCTTCTTGTCGCCGAAATTGTGATAGAGAGCGCCGCGGGTTAACCCCACAGACGCTGTCAATTCATCCATGGACGCTGCCGCGTAGCCGTGCGCCGCGAACGCCTTCCTTCCGGCTTCGATCAGCTTGAGCCGGTTCTCTTCCATCATTGCCTGGCGCTTGCTGGCCATCAGAATACCTTTTCACATACGCAGCGTATATGGGATTGACATACGGGGATCGCTGTATTCTACATACGCCGCGTATATCAAATCCCACAACCGGGCAAACAAGAATCGAGCCACAGATGAACAAACGTGAAGCTGTCTTCCCCGCTGACCGCCATGCCCTTTACGAAGCTCATGGCTATTCCGCAGCAATCCGCTCCGGCGACCTACTTTTCGTGTCTGGCCAGGTCGGCAGCCGACCCGATGGCTCTCCCGAGCCCGACTATTCTCAGCAGGTAGAGCGCGCATTCCAGAACCTACAAGCCGTCCTTGATGCAGCAGGCGCAACGTTGGATGACATCATCGACGTCACCAGCTTCCACACCGAGCCGGAACGGCAATTTGAGCCTTTCATGGCCGTCAAGAACCGCTATTTCAACACCAAACCCTATCCCAATTGGACGGCTATCGGGGTCAACTGGTTGGCCGGGTTCGACTTTGAGATCAAGGTCATCGCCCGCATTCCTGCAGCCAACTGACGGAAACCTTAGACCGGATCACTCTCGGCCAGCGGGCTGCTGACCGCAGCTGGATCACATCGGGACAAAATCATCGCCGCCCGCCGGTCAAGCAGGGAACTCCAGGTGCAATGGCACTCTTATGCGATACGCGCGTTGTCGTTCAAATCTGGAGGTGCACCATGAGCTCGGAGATCGCAGTTGTCGCCACCACCCTTGGCTTCTACGCCCTTGCAGTGGCCAGTCCGGGTCCAAACTTTGCGCTCATCTCTAGACTGGCCCTGTCGGGTGCTCGCCGCGCGGCCATTGGCGCGACATTGGGTCTCGCGCTCGCGGCGACATTCTACGCCATCTTGACCATCACGGGATTGTCGATTGCGCTGACGCGTATCGGCTGGCTCGCAAGCCTCGTTCAAATCGCAGGCGGATGCTACTTGATCTATCTCGGCGTGAAGGCGTGGCTGGGCGCTAGGCACACCCTTTCGCCGGAAAGCAGAGGGTCGGCACATGACAGTGCAATCAGTGGGCTCCGGACGGGTATCATCGTAAACCTGTCCAACCCAAAGGTGATCACATTCTTCCTGAGCCTTTATGCAGTCACGGTGCCCATGGGAGCCTCTTTATGGACCAAGCTATCCCTGCTGACGGGCGGCTTTCTCCTTGAGGTGGTTTGGTACGGCCTCGTCATCGTGCTCCTCTCCACACCTCCGGCTCGGGCGATTTACGATCGTGCCGGTCAGTGGATTGAACGCGCGGTCGGCACTGCACTTGCTGCGTTCGGGCTGCGCTTGATCTCGGAAAAGCTCTGAACGCGGACCGGCAGCTCACCCGCGTGATGTCAGCCAGACCCCCACCAGCGTCACCGCGAGGCCAATGAACATCGCCGGAGTCAGCGGTTCCGAGAACAGCATCCAGGCCCAAAGCATGGTGACCGGCGGGCTGAGGTAGATCGCAGCGCTCACCTGCGCGACCGTGTAAAGACGAAGCATCGTGTAATAAACCGCATAGGCGAGGAATGTGGCAAGGAGCACGAGCCAGACCATGCCAATGGCGAACTCGCGCGTCAGCGGCGGTTCCAGGCCCCCTTGATAGAGACCGCAGATGCCGAAGAGTACTGCACCGGTCAGCGAATGGATACACAGACTCTGGTGGACGGGCATGTTCAGCGACGCCTTCCCTCTGCGCAGAACGGACGCGACGGCGAAGACCAACATCGAGCCGATGGTGAGCCCATAGGCCCACAAAGGCGCCGCTCCGAAGCTCAGACTGTCGAAGGAGACAATCAGCACGCCCGTCACGGCGATCGCGGTCCCCAGCCATTGCCGTCCCGAAAGCCGTTCGCCCAGAAGCGGCTGCGACAGGGCCGCCATCGCCAGCGGCACCAGATCCGAGATCAGCGCGACGAGCCCGGTCGGCACCCTCTGCTCGATCGCGAGCGCAAAGCCACCGAGATAGATGAAGACGGCCATCACGCCGAATGCCATCTGCGGCAGCACCGCCGAAAGGCGTATCCTCGGCCCGAAAGCCAGGGCGAAGGGAAGCAGGATGATACCCGACAGCAAGGTTCGCCAGAACAGAAGGACGGCCACGCTGGCCTCCTCGCTCGCATATCGGATGCCGACGAAGCCGGAACTCCAGCCGATGATCATCAGTGTAGCGAGGAGCGGCAGAAGCAGGCGGGAACGCGACGTTCCGACGATGTCTGTGGAGAGGGTGGCCATGGCGGTTCCGGAGCAAGTTTCGGCCACGGATAGGCGCTCGGAACGCGGCATGCACATGACAAATTTCGATCATGATATAAAATATCGCTCTAACTTGTAATAATATCTTGTTGAAGGATGCAATGTGGTACATCATTTACAGAACGATAAGACTTGGAAACATCGATGATCGAGACGACCAGCAGGCGACTGGAGATCGACGCCTTGCGCGCCCTTCGGGCTATCAAGCTGCATGGCGGCATTACACGCGCCGCCGAAGCGCTCGGCCTGTCGCAATCTGCCGTCAGCCACAAGATCAAGCGGATGGAGATCAGTCTTGGCTGCGACCTTTTGGACAGGCGCCCAGGCGGAGGCACGTTCACGGCGGATGGGGAAGCGCTTCTCGCCTACGCCGACAAGATTCTCGGCTTTCACGACGAGGCGCTTATCAGCCTGGCGAAGTCAAATCTGGAAGGCCGCATTCTGCTCGGGCTGACCGAGGACACGACCTGTTCGGACCTGTCGCGAATTCTCGGCCGCTTCCGGCGCCTGCATCCGCAGGTGGCCGTCCGGACGAAAGTGCGCATGAGCCTGGTGCTCCGGTCCATGCTGGAGCGCGGGGCACTGGACGTCGCGATCATCCAGGTCTTCGCGCACGAGGTCCGGCCGACGGATGTCGTGCTGTTCCGCGAAGACTTGCACTGGGTGAAGTCGCGCCAACTGACCCTGGAGAATGGCAGTCCCCTGCCGTTCCTTTCCTTCGATGACGATTGCTTCTATCGGCGCTGGGCCATCGACATCGGCCAGGACGGCGGCGCGGATCTGGAAACCGTATTCGAATGTGCCAGCGCTGCTGGCATCATCGCGGCGGTACAGGCTGGCCTCGGCGTCGCGCTTCTCAGCGAACGTCACCTGCGCCCGGAAATGGAGATCATTCGCGAGCGCCTGCCGGCTCCGCCGCCCCTCGTCTATGTCGTACGTCGGGCCAAGAAGGCGAGAAACCCGGCGCTGGAAAGCCTTGTAGCCGAGGTTGAGGCCGAGATCAGCCGATACGGCAAGCTGGCATTGGCCGGTTGAGGCTGTCGGGATATTGCGAACCTGTCGTTTCCGGCTGCGGATGTCGTCACACGATCATCAAGAACGAACGGTGTTTGGCGCAACCATCCGTGCTGGGTGAACTCGCCGGAGTGTCGGGAGGCCGCGCGAGGCGGCCTCTCGATTTCCGGCGTGTCAGATGACCTGACCGCCGGATACTTCGATACGCTGGGCGGTGATCCAGCGGTTATCCGGACCGAGCAGGCTTGCAACCATCGGCCCGATGTCGTCCGGTACACCCACGCGACCGAGCGCAGTCATGCCGGCGAACTGCTTGTTGAGATCGGGCATGTCACGAACGGCGCCGCCGAGGAAGTCGGTCTCAATAGCACCCGGAGCTACCGTATTGGCAGTGATTCCACGCTCGGCGAGTTCCTTTGCCATATACACGGTCAGGATTTCGACGGCGCCCTTGGCGGCGGAATAGGCCGCGAAGCCGGCCGCCGAGACGCGGGTGAGACCCGAAGAAAAATTCACGATGCGGCCGCCATCGGCCAGCAGCGGCAGCAGGCTCTGAGTGAGGAAGAAAACGCCTTTCACATGGGTGTTGAACAGAGCATCGAACTGGGCCTCCGTCGTTTCGGCAAAACTCGCCATTTCGCCCTGGCCCGCGTTGTTCACAAGGTGGTCGAAGGTGTTGCGGTCCCAGGTCGCTGAGAGGGCATGCCGGACACTGTCTTCGAAGGCCTTGAACGAGGCGACGTCGGTCACGTCGAGTTGGAGGGCGACAGCCTTGCGACCCAGGGCCTCGATCTCGGCGACGACGGCTTGTGCATCGGCGACGCCGCTGCGGTAGGTCAGGATGACGTCGCCGCCGTGACGCGCGATGCTGATCGCAGTGTTGCGGCCGAGACCACGGCTACCGCCTGTGATGATGGAAACTGTATTCATGTCTGTTCTCCTTCAATCCGTTTGCTGCGGACAGGGAATCTATGACAGGCCTCGCGGCCCGGCGGTTGTCTGATCTTCGGCAAGCCTTGCCTATTTCTCCAGACTGACACCTGATGCGGGCTGCGGAATACGATCAACCACGTACGACGCAGAGACTAGACGGTTTGAATACTTCCTCTGATCGGCGTTGTCGTGGGACTCAGAATCCTTGCCTGATCCACCAAGTGACTTGCGTGAAAGGCCGCCCCGTCTTTAAATGCCGGTGTTTTGTTAATCGGAGTGAATAGCGATGAACAGCGCTCTGCTGGATTGCGTCCGCCGCTTCGCAGATGGCAATGCCGACAAATTCGGCGTTGCCCGCACGCCGTTCCCGGGCCTTTTCGCTATGCGTGCGACGGCTCCGAGTGAGCTTCAATATGCGATTTCGAAGCCACTGGTGGCGCTCGTTCTTCAGGGAACCAAACGTGTTACGGTGGGGAACAGGAGCTTCGATTTCGGAGCTGGCGATTCCTTGCTGATTGCTGCCGACGTTCCGAATGTCAGCCAGATCACGCGAGCCAGTGGCGGAGTGCCATACTACTCGCTCGTCCTCGACATCGACCCGGCGGTGACGCGGTCCCTCGTGGTGGAAATCGGCATTGCCCATGCCGAGACGGGTGCTTCCATTCGCGTCGATCCAACCGAAGCGGAGGTTGCTGACACAGCACTGCGTTTGATGCAACTGCTCGATCGTCCGGCTTCGATCCCGGTTCTGCAAAACCAGCTGATTCGTGAAATGCACTACTGGCTGCTGACAGGTCGCCACGGTGCAGGCATCCGTGCGCTCGGGGTCACCGACAGCCATGCAGACCGCATCGGGCGGGCCGTCGCGCTGATCAGAGCAGCCTACTCGGAGGCGCTGACGGTGGAAAAATTGGCCGAAGTCGCAGGCATGAGCCTTTCATCGTTCCACCATCACTTCCGCATCGTTACATCGCTGTCTCCACTCCAATTCCAGAAGCAACTGCGTCTGATCGAGGCTCGGCGGATGATGATGTCCGAGGGCATACTGGCCAGCAACGCGGCATATGCTGTTGGCTACGAAAGCGTTCCCCAGTTCACGCGAGAATACGGCCGGTTGTTTGGAGCCTCACCGGCAAAGGATGTTCGGGACAGCTTTGGCAAGAGCCAGATCGCAGCCTAGGGTCGCGACGACTGTTGATGAGCGCCTCACCCGATCCTTCCCGCATAGGCTGGCGGCGTAACGACGAAGCCCGATCATCCAATGGACAGCGTCCAATTTTAAGAAGCGCGGTGGCCGTCTCCTTCAGCCGAGATGGTGGCGGCGTTGCCGTGACAGTCGGCGCCATCTGCATGGCCGCTTCCCAAACTCCGCCGTCCAAAAGCGGTCGGGCAAAAAGCCATCGGGCACACTTCGCTGGGTTCCGACCGCAATGAATTGGAAAACGATCCGGGCAGCTGTGGGGACCGTTACCGGACACTCCGGATAGCTATCGACCAACCGAAGTGCAGCCGCTCGATAGGCCCTTGAGCCTCCGGTCAGATGTGCGCGCCCAGGTCTCGAGAACCCGGCATGTAGGCCACATTGAAATTGGGACGCGCCTGAATTCGTTCGTACCAGGCGGCCACCCGGGGTAGACGATCCCAAAGGTCCGTACGGCCACAGTCCTCCAAGCGGACGACCGTTGGGGTCATATTGACGTCAGCGATCGAATACTGATCTCCGGCGATGAAAAGCCCATGTTCGAGTGCAGCCTCCATCCTTCCCAATGCTTGGGACAGGCGATCAAGCGATTCGCCGATTTCCTGGCTCGAAAAGCCGTTGCGACCCATCTTTCTGTAGAAGTGTTTGCGAAGTGGCAGACGCTCCGTATAGTCCCAAAATTCCGTCTCGGTCATCCGTGACCATATCGGCACGAAGAACGTGTTAAAGGAAATAGGACGGATCGAGGGCGTCGGAACTTCGTCGATATATTGGCGCCAGGCTCGCATGTGCGCAAGTTGCCGGAGATCTTTCGGCCGCACCGGATTGTCCGGAAATACCTCGTCAAGGTATTCCGTGATGACGCTGCTCTCGATGATGGGAGCCCCATCATGGACAAGTGTCGGGACAACGCCATTGGGGTTTAGTTTCAGATATTCGGGGGTGAGATGCTCGCCCCTGCCAAAGTTCAATTCCTTGCCCTCCCAATGGAGCCCTTTTTCGGCGATGACAAGACGCACCTTCTGGCTGCAAGTTGAAATGGGGGCGTGGTAAAGCGTCAACACGATTAAATCCCTTCAAAGACACCAATCGAACTGCATTCGTCTTCGTTCAGATTGTGGTTGATCAGTATGCGTCGTGCTTCAGGCCGCATGCCTTGCAGTAGGCCTCGTGGACGGGTCCTCGGCCGAGATTGTGCCGGAAGCTTTTCATCTCGGCGAAGTAAGGAATTGGTGCGCGCGTCGGCCTGACCGGTGCATTGCCGAAATCGTCGAAGAGTGTCTGGAGCGTGACGACCACGCGCTCGGCGTCGTTGCGGTCGCGATAAGGCCCGAGATCGACCTTGTAGGCTGCCGCGAGATAGTCGAGCCCGTCTTCCCAGAGCGGCCGCGCTGCATCGGAAACATATTGGAGATAGTCGCGCATCTCGCGCACGTCGTCCTTGGTGGAGATGGGACCGTGGCCGGCGACGATGGTCTCGACATCCATGCCCATCACCATGTCGCAAACGTCGATCCAACGCTGGACCGGGCCATACCATGCAATCGGCGTGCCGCCGGTGAAGAGGATGTCGCCCGTATAGATGACCTTGTCGTCCGGCACGTAGATCAGCGCGTCGCCCAGCGAGTGCGCCGGGCCGACCTCGATGAGTTGGACCTTCTTGCCCCCAACCATGATGTCCATCGTGCCGGAAAAGGTCTCCGTCGGCGGGGTGAGTTCAATGCCCGAAAAGTCGAAGGGCCGAAAGCATTCGCGCATGAACACGCCAGCGCTGCCATACTCTTCCGCATTGGTGACGATCTTCTGCACCACCGTGGGATCGAAGCGCGCGAAGTCGTCGACCGTCCCTTGGGTGCCGATGATGCGTGCGCCCTCGACAAGCTGGTTGCCGAAGGTATGGTCGCCGTCGGCATGGGTGTTGACGAGGATGCCGATATCCTTCGCTGCGGGGATGGAGGCGCGGTAGGTCGAAAGCATCTCCGCCGTCAGCTTCAGGTCGAACAGCGTGTCGACCATGAGCGTCGCGTCGCCGTCTACGATCAGGCCGGCATTCGACCAGCCCCAGCTTCCGTCGGGCATAATATAGGCATAGCAGCCGTTGCCGAGGTCGTGCATGCCCTTGGTGAATTGCCATTTAGCCATCGGATTTCTCCTTTTTTCAGATGAGCGCCGTGGCAAGCCACGGGAAGAGGAAGACCAGAACGAGCACCAGCATCATCATTCCTGCAAAAGGCGCCGCGCCGGCGAAAATCTCGTTGAGGGTTACCTTGCTGTCGGGTCCCATCGTGGCCTTGACCACGAATACGGCGATGCCGAAGGGCGGCGTCAGAAGCCCGATCTCCACGGCGATGACCATCAGAACGCCAAGCCAGATCAGATCGACCTGCATTCCCATCAGGATGGGGATGGCGATCGGCAGTGTCAGCAGCATGATCGAGGCAGAGTCGAGGATCGTTCCGAGCAGAATCACCACCAGAAGCAGCGCGACGATGATGCCCGTGACGCCCAGTCCCGATTCGACCACCCACGACCCGAGCCAGCCGGGCATGCCCGACATCGCCAGCATGCGCGAATAGAGGCTGGCGCCGACGATTAGGAAGCAGATGGAAGACGTTGTATGCCCAGTCTGCACCAACACCTGCCAGAAGCTCGTCAACGACAGCCTGCGCTTGACCAGAGAGATCAGAAGCGCGCCAAGCGCGCCCGCCGCGCCTGCCTCGGTTGGTGTGAAGAAGCCCCCATAGATGCCGCCGAGCACCAGCGCGACAAGGACGACGATCGGCGCGAGCTTTCCCGCCATCTCCGCAGCGCCCATCTCGCGCACCGGCTCCGACGTCGCAATCTGGCGACCGCCAACGAAGGATGGCCAGAATCGCCCCATGGCAAGGATGCCCACGCAGTAGATCAGCGCTAGGAGAGTACCGGGGATGATGCCGGCGATGAATAGCGAGCCGACGGACTGCTCGGTGAGCACGCCGTAGAGAATGAACAAAAGGCTCGGCGGCAGCAGCATTCCCAGGACCGACGAACCGGCAACGACACCCACGGAGAAGCGCGGCGTGTAGCCGTGGCGCATCATTTCGGGCACGGCAACCTTTGTGAACACGGCCGCCGAGGCGATGGAGATGCCGGTGATCGCCGCGAACACCGCATTGGCCGCGACGGTGGCGATACCGAGCCCGCCGACGACCCTGCGGAAGACCTGTGCCGCAACCTCGAACGTGTCGCGGCCAATGCCGGCAACTGCCACCAGCAGGCCCATCAACACGAAGAGCGGCACGACCCCGAAGATGTAGTCGGCGATGGCGTCCTTGAATGCCAGCACCAGCATGTTGGAAGCGATGTCGAAATTGCCGCGCAGAAGCCAGACGCCGCCGAAGGACAGCAGGATCAGCGCGATGGCAACATGCATGCCGGAGTAGATCAGCAGCAGCATGACGCCGATGGACAGGAATGCAATCTCTACGCCGCTCATCGGCTGAGCCTCCGTGCCGCGTGTACGTCGCTCCAGGCGAGCAGCAGGAACTGGATCGCCGTTGCGATGATGCCAAGAAGCACCAAAGCGTAGAGCGGCCATTGCGGAACGGTGAAGAAGCCGGGATTGCCCATAAAGTTGCGCTCCGGATGCTGCCAGGCAGCAGCCAGGCTCGGCGCGTATTTCCAGGCGACCAAGGCCAAGAGAAGCCCGCCGATCAAGTGGAACAGCGCCAGCACCATGAAGCGCACACGCGGCGCGCGGCGCTCAAGCAGGTTCAAAAGCACATCCGAGCGGGTCATCGAGCCGGAGCGCAGCGTGTGTGCGAGTTGCAGGAAGACGATGCCGACGATCGAGAAGGTGACCAGTTCGGCAACGCCCGCGATCGGGCGGTTGACGAAGCTGCGGCCAATGATGTCAGCGTTGATGAGAACCATCAGGCCGATGATCCAAAGCGTGCCGACCGCGTTCATGGCGCCGATGATGCGTGCGAACGGACCGCTGGGTACGTGAGGGGGTGGCGCGTCGTCACGCGGAATTGCGGCTTCGTCAGCCATGAGAGCCTCCGGTCTAAATCGGGGAGCAGTGGGCGTCCGCGTCTTTGCGGCGCGGACGAGGTTGGCGGATCACTCCGCCAGATAGTCACGCTCGAAAGTGAAGCCCGTGGCGGCGAGGTTGTCGCGGTAGGCTTCCAGCACCGCTCTTGCCGGTTCGCCTCGCGCGTCTGCCGCCGCCATCCATGCCGTGGTCGGGTTCGGCAGCGCAGCAATCCATTTGGACCGCTCGGCCCTCTCGAATTCCACGATCGTGCCGCCGGTTTCGCCAAGCTTCTTTCGTGCCGCCTCGTAGTTGGCTTCCTGTTCGTCGAAATAGGCGCTGGTATAGGCGGTCGCTGCAGTGCGGAACGCAGCTTTGGTCTCGTCGGAGAACGTGTCCCAGACCACCTTGGAGACGCCGAGGCCGCCGATATACATCGCCCCGAAGTTCACGTCGTTCCAGTAGGGCGCAACCTCCTGAAGCTTGGCCGGCACATTGGCGGTAACCCAGCCGATATTGCCCTCGTAAACACCGGTCTTGATGTCATTGTAAAATGTTACGTAGCTGCCTTGGACGCCCACTGCGCCGGTGCCTGCCAGCCAGCCGAGGTTGGGGCCGGATCCCCCGAACTTGACGCCATCCATGTCGGCGATTGTCTTGAGGGGCTTGACCGAAGCGATGTTGTAGTCGTCGATGGCGATGCCGCCGCCGATGTAGATCACGTCGGTCGCTTCCTCCAGACCGGCCAGCGCACCTTCGGTGTCTGCCAGCGCCTTTTCTACCGCCGCCGTCACGCCGCGCGCATCGGCCGGGCCGAACGGCATGGCGTAAGTCATGTTGAGCAGGCCCATCGTTGCCGGGTTGAACACGCCGCTCATCTGGCCGACATCGATGATGCCGCTCTGGAATGCTTCTGTTTCAGAGCCGAGCTTGACGATGGTGCCGCCGTATCCCTGCGTCCACTCGATCTCCACTTCGCCCGTCTTGGCCAGCTCTGCATCGACAGCCGGTATGAAGGTCTCCTTCAGGTGCTTCACCCACAAGAACACCTCCGGATGGCCGGTGGCGACTGTGAGACGGATGGTCTGCCGAGCGAATGCCGAACTGGAGCAGAAGCCGAACGTAATGGCGGCCAAGCCGCCACAGATAGCCTTGCGATACATTGATTTCCTCCCTGGTCGTGTCCGGGGACACTCCTCACCCCGTACCGATAAGAGGACGCTAGCCGCATTTGAACACATTGACAATAGTTTTGATATATCGTTCAATTCAGTCATTCGCAGGCTGCCTTTGCGCTGCCACGAGGGATGGTGACCGACATGAGCAGACCCAAAAAAAATCAGCAGGAACACGTTGTTATCTCTGTGGAGCCAACCCAGAGAAATGCCGCCCACACCCGGGCGCGCATTCTGGAAGCAGCCGAGGCCGAGTTCGGCGATCACGGATTCGACGGCGTTTCCGTGCGCCAGATCGCGTTGCGCGCCGAAGTCCCGGTCGCCCTCATCAACTATCATTTCGGCAGCAAGGAAGGCCTCTATCGCGCGATTTTCGACATGCGCGCGCCGATGATCGTCGATCAGCGACTCGCCGGCTTGCGGCTGGCCGAGATGGAGCCCGACCGCCAGCGAAAGGTCGAGATGATCGTCAAGGCGGTCCTGGTGCCCAACCTGCACATGCGCAGTGCTGAAAGGAGCTCGAGCTATGCGCGCATCCTGGCACGAGAAGTGTCGGACCCAAAGTCCCTCGACCGCAAGGTGATCGAGGACTATCTCGACCCGGTTGCCTACAAGGTCATGGATGCCCTGCATCGAGCGATGCCCGACCGCTCGATTGAGGAGATTAATTGGGGCTACCAAGCGATGCTGGGCGTCATGGTGTTCACGATGGCCGACATGGGACGCATCAGCCGGCTTTCCGGCGGACGCTGCGACCCGGAGGACGAGATGGCGACGGCGAACCATCTGGTCGCCATCATGACAGCTGCGCTGCTTCATGCTCGCGTTTCGCCATCGAGCCCGAACGAATGATTGGCGTGTGACGCCGCAAAACTTAACGGGAGGACAAAGATGAAGCTCGTAACCTATGACAGGCAGGGAGCCCAGCGGGCCGGAGCGCTGGTCAACGACGATGCTGCCATCGTCGATCTCGCAGACGCGCATGCAAAGACGTTTGGTGAAGATTACGCCCCTTTTTCATCTGTGCAGGCGATGATCGAAGGTGGCGACGCGGCCCTCGACCGCGCCTATGAGACGGTGAAGAAGGCGACCGCCGACGCCATCCAGCGTGCTGGCGTTCGCCTGCTCGCTCCCGTGCCGATGCCGATCCAGATGCGGGACTGCCTCTGCTTCGAGACCCATCTCAAGCAGTCCTTTGCCGCCGTCCGTCAGGTGCGCGCGAATGCAACCCCAGACCCGCAAGCAGCGATGCGCGAGTTCGAGGAGAAGGGCGTCTTCGCCGTCCCTCAGACCTTCTACGACCAGCCGATCTACTATAAGGCCAACCGTTTCTCGGTGATCGGCACCGATGTGGATGTGCCATGGCCGAGCTACTCCAAGCTGATGGATTTCGAGCTGGAGTTCGGCTTTTTCGTCCGCAAGAAGGGCGTCGACATCGCCCGCGACAAGGCGCGCGACTACATTTACGGCTACACTATCTTCAACGACTTCTCGGCGCGCGACGCGCAGACGCAGGAGATGGGCGGGCAGCTCGGCCCAGCCAAGGGCAAGGACTTCGATTATGGCAATGCCATGGGCCCTTGCCTCGTCACCGCCGACGAGATGACCGACCCTTACAATCTGACCATGATCTGCCGTGTCAACGGCGAAGAGTGGGGCCGCGGCAACACCTCCACGATGCACTGGAAGTTCGAGGACCTGATCGCCCATGTTTCGCGCTCTGAGACTCTTTATCCGGGCGAGTTCTTCGGCTCTGGTACCGTCGGCAATGGCTGCGGGCTCGAGCACATGAAGTTCCTCAAGCATGGCGACGTGGTCGAACTGGAGGTCGAGGGGATCGGCATCCTGCGCAACCGCGTGCTCGTGCGCGGCCAGTAGGCCCGCTATCCTATGGCAGTCTCCCCGCAGGATTTGGGGAGGCTGCGACCTCGCATGCTTGCTGGAAAGGCTCTGCCATGAATGTCTATGCCATGCTGGCCGATGCAGTGCGTCGTCGGGCCGAGGCAACCGCGGTCCGTTGGGGCGAAAGCCGGCTTTCCTATCACGCATTCGACGGCGTCTGCGCCGCACTTGGGGACTGGTTCGCCGAAAACGGTTGCATGCGAGGCGACAGGGTGCTGCTTTTCCTGCGCAACGGCTTCGCCTTCCCCGTTCTCCTGATGGCGCCGATGCGCGCGGGGCTGGTTGTGGTGCCAGTCAACGCCAAGCTCCATCCGCGCGAAGTGGCGTGGATCGCTGGAGATGCCGAGCCCAAACTGGTCGTCACGCATGCCGAATATGTCGCGGACATCCGCGCTGTGCTACCGGCTGGCGTGGCACCGCGCATTGTCGCCATCGAGGACCTTTCGCTGCCCTCCCCAGTGGAGAGGCCCCTACCGCCTGCCGATGTGGAGCCCGACGATCCGGCATGGATATTCTACACGTCCGGCACCACCGGCAAGCCCAAGGGCGCAGTACTTTCGCACCGCAACCTGGTTGCCTCGACGGTGAATTGCCTTGCCGACATCTTTCCATTTGTCGAGACCGACCGCGTGCTGCATGTCGCGCCGCTGTCCCATGGTAGCGGCATCTATCTGCTGCCATCGCTGGCGCGTGGCGCGGAAAACATCATATATGACCGCCCGGGCTTTCGACCGGACGAAGTACTGGACACGGTTGCGGCCCTGTCCGTATCGGTCATTCCTTTCGTCGCGCCAACGATGATCGTGCGCTTCCTGGAGGCTGCTCCGCGTACCGACATTGGCAGCCTGCGCGGCGTCGTCTATGGCGGGGCAACGATCCATCTCGAACATATCCGCGCGGCCGTCGCCCGCTTCGGCCCGATCTTCCACCAGCTCTACGGGCAGGGAGAGGCACCGATGACGATTTCCTACCTGCCGGGCGAACTGCATCGCGATGCTGACGACGATACGCTGCTGTCGGCCGGCTATGTCCGCGCCGGCGTCGAGGTGCGGCTCGTCAATGAGGACGACCGCAACGTTCGCCCCGGCGAAGACGGCGAGATCTGCGTGCGCGGCGATGTCGTCATGCAGGGCTACTGGCGTAATCCCGAAGCAACTTCCAAGGCGCTGCGTGGCGGCTGGCTACATACCGGGGATATCGGCCGTTTTGATGGCGCCGGACGCCTGCGCGTGCTCGACCGACGCCATGACACAATCATTTCGGGCGGCACCAACATCTATCCCAAAGAGATCGAGGACGCGATCGCCGCCCATCCGGGCGTGCGCGAGGTCATCGCCTTCGGCGTTCCCGACGACGAGTGGGGCGAGAGCGTCGCCGTCGCCGTGGTGGCGGACGACGCGTTGCTGGATGCAGACGCAGTGCTTACCCACTGCAAGTCAAACCTCGCCTCCTTCAAGAAGCCGAAGCACGTCCTTTTCCTCCCGGAGCTGCCGAAGAATGCATACGGAAAAGTACTTCGGCGGGACTTGCGCGAGGCCTATTTCAAAGCTGCAGTCCTACACAACCCGTCGGTCAGATAGCCAGCCGTTTTGAATGGTGCTCCTGGCACTCCACGATATGGAGCTTGCACGTGCCGTTCTCCGCACCGTCACCTCGAGACATATTGGCCCGCGATCTCGGACACACGCAGGCCCGCGCCGAAGGCAACGCCGAGCGCGGCCTTGTACTTCAGGCCGGGTGTGGCTTCGAGCAGTCGCCCCGCTCCTTTAACGCTGAGTACATCTGGCAGCTTGCGGCGATAGCGAGTTCCTCTCGTGAAGGGAGCTCCACGGTCGGCTCGCCCGCCGCAACCTGCTCAAAGCTACGAAATATTACGCCATCTCAGGGCAAGGCGCTCCTCCCGCGAAAGCGGGTTCGTGCTGAGGGGCGCGTTGCTGCCGTTCGTCAAAACGAGCGTGAACGTCCGCTTCCAGGCAAATTTGCCTGAATGACCGGCGCGGCGCCATTGTGCAGTGCGGCAAGTTTCACTAAACAGAGCCCACGAGCGACCGGCCCAAAAGGGAAATGCATGCTTCGCGGACTCTATGACTGGACACTGTCGCTCGCAGCCCGAAAATCGGCCGAATGGTGGCTTGCCATCATCGCCTTCGTCGAAAGCTCGGTCTTTCTGGTGCCGGCGGATGTCCTCTACGTGCCCATGGCGATCGCCCGTCCGGACAAGGCCTATCGCTACGCGCTGATTGCCACCATCGCGTCGGTGCTGGGCGGCATTCTGGGCTGGGCCATCGGCCACTTTGCCTACCAGGCCATCGCCGTCCCAGTGCTGGAATTCTACGGCAAGTTCGATACATTCGAGCAGTTGAGGCTCAACACTGGCGTCGGCTTCATCCTTCTGATGCTGATCACCTCCGGTCTTGCCCATCTCCCCCCGATCAAGGTCGTGACCATCCTGTCGGGCGTTGTCGGCTTTCCGCTGCATCTCTTCATCCTGTCGGCAATCGTGGCACGCGGCGCGCGGTTCTTCCTGCTGGCCTGGCTGCTCCGCCGCTATGGCGAGCCGATCCGTAACTTTATCGAGAAGAGGCTCGGTTTGATCGCCGCGGCAGGTGCGGCGGCCCTCATTCTGCTTTATGTGCTCGTCAAATATCTGCACTGAAGACTGCAACGGACTGCCCTCATGACCATCGCCTCCGCCCCTACCCCGCACCGCCGCCATCTCGCGACGGCGCTGTTCCTTGCCGTCGCCATGGCGGCTGTCGTTGGCACTGCGCTCGGCTTCCAGCACATTGGCGGCTATATACCCTGCAAGCTCTGCTACGAGCAGCGCACGCCCTATTACGTTGGCGTGCCGATCATGGTCCTCGCAGCGATTTCAGCCGCCCTGCGGTGGCCGCTCTGGGTAACGCGCGGACTGCTTCTGATCGGGGGATTGCTGATGACCTACAGCCTCTATCTCGGCGTCAAGCATGCCGGTGTCGAGTGGGCCTGGTGGGCCGGCCCGACAGATTGCGGCGCCGTCGACTCCGTCGATACCGGTGGCAAGGGCGTGCTCGACGCGCTCAACACCTTCGTGCCGCCAAGCTGCGACAAGGCCGCATTGCGCGTGCTGGGTCTGTCCTTCGCCGGCTGGAACGCGGTCGCCAGCCTGTTTCTCGCGGTGGTCGCCTATCGCGGCGCCGCGACACGTTCTTAACATTGATAGAGCACCGGCCTGCATCCCGATCAGGCCGAGCCGAGAATGGTTGTGTTCGAGAACCGAAGCGGAGCCTACTTCAGTACGTGAGCATCGGAAGAACACGGCTATTTGCAGGCCGGGCTCATCGGAATGCTACGGCTCCAGTTCCACATCCCAGTACAGATAATCCATCCAGCTCTCATGCAGATGGTTGGGCGGGAAGAGGCGGCCATTGTTGTGCAGATCGTGCACGGTCGGCTGGAACGGTTTCTGCAGCGGCCACATCTTGGCATGAGCCGGCATCATGCCGCCCTTCTTGAGATTGCAGGGCGAGCAGGCCGCCACCACGTTCTCCCAGGTCGTCGCGCCGCCGGCATGGCGGGGAATGACATGGTCGAAGGTCAGGTCCTCATGCGTCCCGCAATACTGGCACTCGAAACGGTCCCGCAAAAACACATTGAAGCGCGTGAAGGCGGGGTAGCGCGACGGCTTTACATAGTTCTTCAGGCTGACCACGCTGGGCAGGCGCATGGAAAATGTCGGCGAGGAAACCGCGTGATCGTATTCGGCAACGATGTTGACGCGTTCGAGAAAGATCGCCTTGATCGCGTCCTGCCAGGACCAGAGCGACAGCGGGTAATAGCTGAGCGGACGGTAGTCCGCATTCAGCACAAGCGCGGGAAGCCCATTGGGAGACACCGCTACCGTCACTACGCTCACTCCTTATCGGCTATGAACTTTCAGGTGCGGATACTGTAAGCCCGACATGACAGGGATGTGAAGCGGTATGTAGGCCACAGGTAAGGCCAAATTTCGCTGGTTTCTCAGCTTTTTTCGGCGACAGGCACCGGCGGGGCGCCGTCTCGCCCCTTCATGGTGCGGTAATAAGCCCAAAAGAGCCGCGCGGCGACGCCCCGCCATGGCGACCATGATTCGGCAAGCCGAATCAGTTCCTTCTCTCCCGGTCGCGGATCGACGCCGAGCGCATGGCCGACGGCACTTTGCAGCGCCACGTCGCGCGCCGGAAAAATGTCGGGATGGCCGGCGGCAAACAGCAGGTAGACCTCCGCCGTCCACCGCCCGATGCCAGGCACCGCCACCAGACGGCCGATCGCCTCGTCGGCGTCGAGCACGCACAGGCCGTGAAAGTCGAGACCTTCGGCGCCGGCGCGCGCGGCGGCCAAAAGCGCCTTCTGCTTGGGTCGCGACAGGCCGGCCTGGCGGAAGATGTCTTCGTCGGCGGCAAGCAGCGCTTCCGGCGTCAGCGGGTCGAGCAAGCTCGTCAGCCGCCCGAAAATGGCGCGGGCGCTTGCGGTCGAAACCTGCTGCGAGACGATGATCGAGGCGAGGTTGGCAAAGCCGGGTTCGGACAGTCTGAGCGGCACCTCGCCGGCATGGGCGCGGATATGCGCGAGCCTTGGATCGGCCACACACAGGGCATCGAGACCGAGGGCGATGTCGTCGAGATTGCGAATGCGTTGCATGGGCTCTCTTGAAGCATACGGCCTGGCACAGTAGCAATCGCCCATGTCCTTAACCGTCCGAAACCTGCCGGCAGTGCGTTCTTGGCCATGACCAGGCCCGTCTTCCGCTTCGCGCCCAGCCCCAATGGCGAACTGCATCTCGGCCATGCCTTTTCGGCGCTGGTCAATGCCGGCATGGCCGAACGGACTGGCGGACGGCTTTTGCTGCGCATCGAAGACATCGACGCGACACGCTGCACGCCGGACTTCGAGGCAGGCATCCATCGCGACCTCGCCTGGCTCGGCGTAACGTTCGAACGGCCGGCGCGGCGTCAGTCGAAGCATTTCGACGACTATCGCGCGATGCTCGACAGGCTGATCGCAGACGATCTCGTATACCCTTCGTTTCTCAGCCGGGGCGCGGTTCGCGCTGCCATCGCTGAGCAGGAAGCCGCCGGCAAACCATGGCCGCGCGATCCCGACGGCGCGCCGTTGCATCCGCCCATGGAGCGTGTCCTGAGCCACGCCGAACGCAGCCGGCGTATCGCGGCCGGGGAACCCTTCGCCTGGCGTCTGGATGTCGACAAGGCATGCGATACGGTGGGGAGATCGCTCGACTGGACCGAATGGACGGACGAGAGAATGGCGGCATCCCAGCACGAAACCGCAGCGCCGCAGGCCTGGGGCGACGTCATCATCGCGCGCAAGGACGTGCCGACGAGCTATCATCTCTCGGTCGTGGTCGATGATGCCCTGCAAGGCATCACCCATGTGGTACGCGGGCGCGATCTGTTTTACGCGACGTCGATCCACCGGCTTTTGCAGGAGTTGCTCGGCTTGCCGCAGCCGACCTATTTCCACCATCGCCTGATCCTCGACGCGGAAGGCCGAAAGCTGTCGAAGAGCCTTCGCGATACCGGCCTTGCAGCGCTGCGCGGCCTTGGCAAAACGCCGGCCGATATCCGCGGCATGCTGGGTTTTAGCTAAGCGGCTTCTACGCGTTGGAAGGTGTTGGCAACCCTCCAGATGCCGCTACCAACCGCCCGCCTAAGGCGCAGCGCGTTCAGCCTAATGCATTTCATGGATCAACCGTTTCGTTTTGCGTGCCGCACCGTTCCGCATTAGAGCGAATGGGCCGGCGGTTGCGTGCGGCAAGCCCGGATAATCGTCATGACCTTCGCAGAGCGGCTCGTCGCCCCTTCCTTCGTGCTTCTTTGGGCCACTGGCTTCATCGGGGCACGTTATGCCATGCCGTGGGCGGAACCCTTGACCTTCCTGGCGCTGCGTTTCGGCATCGCGCTCCTCATCCTTGGCGCCCTGATGCTGGTGCTCGGTGCGCGCCGCCTGTCGCCCAGGGCCACCGGACATGCCGTGGTCGTCGGCATGCTGATGCACGGGCTTTATCTCGGCACCGTTTTCTGGGCGATCCGTCACGGCATGCCAGCGGGCATCGCGGCATTGGTGGCGGGCCTGCAGCCGCTGCTGACCGCGATCCTCGCCGGAGTGCTTTTGCGCGAGACCATCCTGCCGCGCCACTGGGTCGGGCTGGCAGCGGGCCTTGCAGGCGTTGTCCTGGTGCTTTGGCCTAAGCTCGGCATCTCCAACGCCGGCGTCACGCCGCAGACGCTGCTTGCCTGCTCGGTGTCGCTGGCATCGATCTGCGCGGGCACGATCTGGCAGAAGCGCTTCGCCACCGGCGGCGACATGGTGACTGGCGCCTTCTGGCAATATTTCGGCGCGCTGGTGCTGACGACGGCGGGCGCCTTTGCGTTCGAGACGCGCGAGGTCACCGTCAATGGCGAACTGATCTTCGCGCTCGCCTGGCTGGTGCTGGTGCTGTCTATCGGCGCCACCTTCCTGCTCATGCGGCTGATCCGGCGCGGGTCGGCGTCGAAGGTCGCGTCGCTGTTCTATCTCGTGCCGGCGGTGACGGCGGTCATCGCCTGGGCGTTGTTCGATGAAACCTTGACTGCCCTTCAGGTCGCCGGCATGGCGCTCGCCACCTTCGGCGTCGGTCTTGCCACGGTTCAGTTCGGCACGCGGGCGCGCGCTTCGCGATAGCGCAGGATCGCAGCGTTGAGCTCCCCGCCCAGGATGAAGATCGCCGACAAAATATAGAGGAACACGATGGCGATCATGATCGAGGCGAGGCCCGCATAGGTCGTCACGTAATTGGCGAAACCGTCAATGTAGCGCGCAAAGATGTTGGACCCGATCAGCCATGCCGCCAGGGTAAAGACGATGCCCGGCACCAGGCTGATCAGAGGACGCCGGCCCGAAGGCAGCCAGATATGCACTGAAAACAGCCCCAAGATGATCACCATCGTGGCGATGGTGTAACGCCAGACGGTGATGGTGCCCATATAGGGTGTGATCCATTCGAAATTCGCCTCGGCCACCCGTGCGAGCAGTGGCGCGAAGACCAGAAACACCGAGATCACCAAAAAGCCTGCGGTGGCGATGAGCACGAAGAAAATGCTCTGGAAGCGCCGGTAGAAGAACGACCTTGTTTCGCTGACGCGGTAGGCGCGGTTGAGCGAGGCGCGCACGGCTTCGATGCCGTTGGAGGCGAAAAAACCGGCGAGAACCACGCCATAGGTGAGAAGGTCGGTGCGCCGCACGGTCAGGACTCTGACGACTTCGTCGGCGATGGGCTGGGCCACGCGCTGCGGCCAGGTGTCGAAGATAATGTGCACGGCCGTATCGGCAAAGGCGTCGGCGCCGAGAAAACTGGCGAGCGTCGTGGCGAAGATCAGGAACGGGAACAGTGCCATAAGTGCGGTGATCGCCAGGTGACTGGCCATCGCCCATCCGTCATCGTCGTTGAAATGTCCGAGAGCGTCGTAGAGAACACGCTTGATGGCGACAATGGTCCGCATAATGCGCGTGTCTCCGAATCCGTCCGATTGTCTCCCCGCCGCGAATATGGGAAGGGAGAACGACATATGACAAGCAAGAATGAAGCTACGGCCTATCCGATGCCCGAGTTGCGCACAATCATCGTCACCGGCGCATCGTCCGGCATCGGCGCCTACGCTGCAAGGGCGCTGAAGGCGGAAGGCTGGCGCGTTTTCGCCACCGCGCGCAAGCCCGAGGACATCGCAGGCCTGGAGGCCGATGGCATCGAGGCCCTCTATCTCGACTATACCGACCATGATTCGATTGCCGCCCTTGTCGCAGATGTGCTCGAACGCACAGGCGGGACGCTCGACGCGCTCTACAACAATGGCGGCTACAACCAGGTAGGTGCGGTCGAGGACATGCCCGTTCAGGCCCTGCGCGACCAGTTCGAGACCAATGTGTTCGGCTGGCATGAACTGACCCGCCGCATCGTTCCGGTGATGCGGGCGCAAGGCCACGGCCGCATCGTCTGCTGCTCATCGATCCTGGCTCTGACGCCGACGCGCTTTCGCGGCGCCTATGCCGGCTCCAAGGCAGCACTGGAAGCGCTGATGCTGTGTCTGCGCCAGGAGTTGATTGGGACCGGCATCCACGTTTCGCTGATCGAGCCCGGCCCGATCCGCAGCAAGATCGCCAGCAACGGCCTGCCCTGGTTCCGGCGCTACATCGACATCGAGAACTCCGTCCACCGCGACGCCTACCAGACCCAGCTCGCCCGCCTGTCGAGCGGCGGCACCCAGTCCCGTCTCAAGCTCGGCCCGGAGGCGGTCTATGCGGCACTCGGACACGCCTTATTGTCCAAGCGCCCCAAGCCGCACTATGTGGTGACGACACCCGCGAAAGTGGCGATGGCGCTGAAACGCCTGCTGCCGGCTGCGACGCTTTACGGTCTGCTCGCCCGCCGTGGCGGCAACTAGGAAAAAAGACCATGTCCACAGTCTTCAACGTCTTAGCCATTCTGTTCATGGTCGCCGTGGTAATCGTGCTCATCCGTGGCCTGATCAACCTTTTGAAGGGCGGCTCGGGCAGCACTTCCAACAAGCTCATGCAGGCGCGCGTGGTGCTGCAATTCGTTGCGCTCTGCCTGATCATGGCCGCGCTTTATTTCAAAGGCGGCTGACGGGAGAACGCGCCTATGGTCAAGCTCAATAAGATTTACACCCGCACCGGCGACGACGGAACGACCGGTCTCGGCTCCGGCGAACGCAGGCTGAAATCCGACATCAGGGTCGAGGCCTACGGCACGGTCGACGAGGCCAATGCCTGCATCGGCATGGCGCGCGTCCACACCGGCACCTCCCACCCCGAACTCGACGCCATGCTGAACCGCATCCAGAACGACATGTTCGACCTTGGCGCCGATCTGTCCACGCCCGACACTGGCAAGGATTTGGGCTACGAGCCGTTGCGCATCATCGCTTCCCAGACCGAGCGGGTGGAAACCGACATCGACACGCTCAACGCGCGGCTTCAGCCGCTCAAATCCTTCGTGCTCAACGGCGGCTCGCCCGCCGCCGCAGCATTGCATCTCGCCCGCACCGTCGCACGCCGCGCCGAGCGCCTGATGGTCGCGCTGGCCCAAGACCCGGCTGAACACGTCAACCGCGAGGGCATCCGCTACATCAATCGCGTTTCGGACCTTCTGTTCGTCGCCGCCCGGATCGCCAATGACAACGGAAATGCCGACGTGCTATGGGTTCCCGGCAAAAACCGCTGACAATGACACTTTGAGGGGAGCGGAAGCCCGCAATGTTCATTCCGCTTCACGACGCCAACGCCCTGCGCTACATTCGCAAGCAATATGTTACGATCGGCCTGATCGTCGTCAACGTGCTTGTCTACGCTTTCACCTATGTCTCGTCCGAGGAAGTCCAGACCGCGGCCGTGCTTGGCCTCGGCTACATTCCGGCATTGGTGCATGATCTCGCCGATTTGCCTCCGCAATATCAGTTGATCCCGGAAGATCTAAGCTACATCAGCTACGCCTTCCTGCATGGCAGCCTGCTTCATCTCGGCGGCAACATGCTGTTTCTCTGGGTGTTCGGCGACAATGTCGAGGACGCGTTGGGCCATGTGCGTTTTCTGATCTTCTATCTGCTCTGCGCAGCCGCCGGGGCCTTCGTACATGGTCTTGTCGCGCCTCAATCGCAGGTGCCGCTGATCGGCGCCTCCGGCGCCATCGCCGGCATCGTCGCCGCTTATCTCATCCTGCATCCGCGGGTTAAAATTTGGGTTCTGGCCTTTGCACGCATACCGCTGCGCCTGCCAGCATGGCTCGTGCTCGCATTGTGGATCGCTATGCAGTTTGCCATGCTCGGTTTTGCCGGCGACGAGGAAATATCCTGGGCAGCTCATGTCGGCGGGATCATAGCTGGCGCCACACTGGTGGTGTTTTTGCGCAAACGCGGTGTGCCGCTTTTCGACAAGGGACTGGTGACGGTGGTGCCCGCGGCGGCTACGCGTTGATGCAAGCCTGATGACGACGCGTGTTAGGCTGGCGACTTTATGGAAGCGTGCCGCTTCAACCGATTTGAAGCGCCAGCATATATTGACGGTGCGGTCGGGCGCAACTACGGTCCGCCCCGCTTCCGGAAGCCGTGCTCGCCACCGGAGGCGAGGCGGATAGATGTTTTTCCCGTCCTGATGTCGCGGCCTGGCAAATCTCCCGGCCTGCCCGATGTTAAGGAGCGGTTTCCTGATGTGTCGGAGAGGATTGCATTCCATGAAAATTTTGGTCCCGGTTAAGCGGGTTGTCGATTACAACGTGAAGATCCGGGTGAAGTCGGACGGTTCGGGCGTCGAGCTCGCGAATGTGAAGATGTCGATGAACCCGTTCGACGAGATCGCCGTCGAGGAAGCCTTGCGGCTGAAGGAAGCCGGCAAGGCCGAGGAAGTCATCGTGGTCTCCATCGGCGTGCAGCAAGCGCAGGAAACGCTGCGCACAGCGCTTGCCATGGGTGCCGACCGCGCAATCCTGGTCAAGGTCGACGGTCCGGTCGAGCCGCTGGGCGTCGCCAAGGTGCTGAAGGGCGTGGTCGACGCCGAACAGCCAGGCCTTGTGATCCTGGGCAAGCAGGCGATCGACGACGACAGCAACCAGACCGGCCAGATGCTGGCTGCTCTGCTCGGCTGGGCACAGGGCACCTTCGCCTCCAAGGTCGAGATCGACGGCGAGACCGCCAAGGTCACGCGCGAAGTCGATGGCGGCCTGCAGACGGTATCCTTGAAGCTGCCGGCCATTGTCACCACCGACCTGCGTCTGAACCAGCCGCGCTATGCCTCGCTGCCCAACATCATGAAGGCCAAGAAGAAGCCGCTGGACGAGAAGTCGCCGGCCGATTTCGGCGCCGATGTCGCGCCGCGCCTGAAGGTCTTGAAGACCGAAGAGCCGGGTGGCCGCAAGGCCGGCGTCAAGGTCAAGGACGTCGCCGAACTGGTCTCAAACCTCAAATCCGCCGGCGTGATCTGAGTTCGGAACGGAAAGAAGGAACAAAACAAAATGGCAATTCTTCTGATCGCCGAACACGACAACGCAACCCTGTCGGACCAGACCGCAAAGACGCTCACCGCTGCGAGCAAGATCGGCGGCGATGTCGACATGCTGGTTGCCGGCAAGGGCGCAAAGGCCGCGGCCGATGCGGCTGCGAAACTCTCCGGTGTCCGCAAGGTGCTGCTGGCCGAAAGCGACGACCTCGAACAGCGCCTCGCCGAGCCGCTGGCAGCGCTCGTCGTCTCGCTCGCAGCCGACTACGACACCATCCTTGCCCCGGCCACCGCGGCGGGCAAGAACGTTGCACCGCGCATTGCAGCGCTGCTCGACGTCGCGCAGATATCCGAGATCATCGAGGTCGTCTCCGCCGACACGTTCAAGCGTCCGATCTATGCCGGCAACGCCATCCAGACGGTCCAGTCGACGGATGCCAAGAAGGTGATCACGGTCCGCACCGCCTCGTTCCAGGCGGCGGGCGAAGGCGGCTCGGCTTCAGTCGAGAGCATTGGCGCGGCCGAGAACCCGGGCCTGTCGACCTTTGTCGAGAACCGTCTGTCTGAGAGCGACCGCCCCGAACTGACCTCGGCGAAGATCATCATCTCGGGCGGCCGTGCCTTGGGTTCCGCCGAGAAGTTCGAAGAGGTCATCCTGCCCGTCGCCGACAAGCTTGGCGCCGCCGTGGGCGCATCCCGCGCGGCGGTCGATGCGGGCTACGCGCCCAACGACTGGCAGGTCGGCCAGACCGGCAAGGTGGTCGCGCCCGAGCTCTACATCGCGGTCGGCATTTCGGGCGCTATCCAGCATCTCGCCGGCATGAAGGACTCGAAGGTCATCGTCGCCATCAACAAGGACGAGGAAGCCCCGATCTTCCAGGTCGCGGATTACGGCCTCGTCGGCGACCTTTTCTCCATCCTGCCCGAGCTTGAAAAGGCGCTTTGACGGCGCTGAAACAAAAACTTAGATTTGCTGATGGCCGGGGTAGACGAAACCTACCCCGGCCATTTAGTGTGCGTTGCACAATAAGAATACCAAAATTCACTGACGGGGTGGAAAAATGGCTGCAAAGATCAAAACGGTCGGCATCATTGGCGCCGGTCAGATGGGCGGCGGCATTGCCCATGTCTCAGCGCTCGCCGGCTTCAACGTCCTTCTCTATGATATTTCCCAGGACCGTATCGAAAAGGGCATAGCCACGATCAGCGGCAACATGGCGCGCCAGGTTTCCGGCGGCAAGCTGGACGATGCGGTGCGCCAGAAGGCGATAAGCCTGATCGCTCCGGCCAACGCCATGGCCGACCTCGCGGGTGCGGATCTCGTCATAGAGGCCGCCACCGAAGACGAGACCGTCAAGCGCAAGATCTACGCCCAGCTCTGCCCGCAATTGAACCCTGAAGCCATTCTGGCGACCAACACCTCGTCGATCTCCATTACCCGTCTGGCATCGCAGACCGACCGTCCCGAGCGTTTCATCGGCATTCACTTCATGAACCCGGTGCCGGTGATGAAGCTGGTGGAGCTGGTACGCGGCATCGCCACCGAGGACGTGACCTTCGAAGCCTCGAAGGAATATGTCCGCGCGCTCGACAAGACCATCACGGTCTCGGAGGATTTCCCTGCCTTCATCGTCAACCGCATCCTTCTGCCGATGATCAACGAGGCGATCTACACGCTGTATGAAGGCGTAGGCTCCGTCGAAGCCATCGATACGGCGATGAAGCTCGGCGCCAACCATCCGATGGGGCCGCTGCAGCTCGCCGACTTCATCGGCCTCGACACCTGCCTGTCGATCATGCAGGTGCTGCATGACGGGCTGTCGGATTCGAAATACCGCCCCTGCCCGCTCCTGGTGAAATATGTCGAGGCCGGCTGGCTGGGCCGCAAGACCGGGCGCGGCTTCTACGACTATCGTGGCGAACACCCGGTGCCGACGCGCTAAGCGGCCGCGCTACTGCAAATATCCTTGCCTCTGTTCCAGCCCGCCTCCATGCGGCAATGGCGACAGCTCGACGCGGTTGCGACCGCCTTCCTTCGCCACATAGAGGAAGCGATCGGCGATGCGATACAGCTCGGCGAAGGTGGATGGCGCATCGAAGACGGCTCCGCCCACTGAGATCGACAGGGCATGCATGTGACCGCCTGGCGTAAAGCGTGTGTCGGCAACCGCGCGACGCATGCGTTCCGCTACATCGACCGCGTTGACCGGGGTGGCTCCCGGCAGGAAAATGCCGAACTCCTCGCCGCCCAGCCGTCCAACCACGTCGCCCTCGCGCACGCAGGCTGAGATGACCGCCGCGATCAGTTGCAGCGCCTCGTCGCCTTCACTGTGGCCGAAACGGTCGTTGATGGATTTGAAGTGGTCGGCATCCACAACCAGCAGGGCGCCCCGAGACAGCTTTGAGCCTTTCGGCGGGCTGGTGTGAAAGTATCGCTCCACCTTCTCGGCGAAGGCGCCTCGGTTCAGGCACCCCGTCATGCTGTCGGTGGACGCAGCAATCGCCAGCTTATGGTTGACGATGGCCAGTTCGCGCAGCTTGAGCGAGAGATAAAAGAACAGCGGGCCTGCCAGCAGGATCGGAAGTATGACCGCGACGAGCAATATGAGATGCAACAGCTCGCCGGCAGCGTCCTTGAATGCGATGTAGGTGAAGCCGACGGAAAAAAGGACGCAACCGAGGGTGCCGAAAATCGTCCATCGAGCCAGCCTCAGCCATGCCGTGCGCGACAATGACTTCATTCCCCGCCGCAAGACCCCTCGACCTTTCAAATGACGCTACGTAAACCTTTATAACCGACAAAGAACACAGGTAGGAAGAAATCTTAGCCTTCAAGCGCCGCACATTGCAGCGGAGCGCGCCCACATGTTTCAATCAGACCAGATTTCAACAAGACATAATCTGCAATTATAAGCCGCAAACTCATCGCAACAGATGCACGCCGTGACGGCGAAACGGCAGCTGTTCCACTGCCATTTTTTCACACCGCCGAAAATTGATTGCGCTTAGCCGACCCGTTTGCCGGCCTGATCGAACCAGTGCAGCTTGTCGGCCGGAACCAGCACGCGCAGGCGATCGCCCGGTTGCGCTATGGCCCGCCCCGGCACCCGCACCACGATGCGACCGCCACCGGTTGCGCTGTAGAGAAAGCTTTCCGCGCCCACGGGCTCAACCGCTTCCACCTGCGCTTCCAGGTCCATGCCGTCCGCCGCGTCATGCGCGGCATCGGCGAGTTCGACATCCTCGGGCCGGAAGCCCAGGGTCGCGGCACTCGGCGGCACGGGAGAAACCAGCTTGGTCCCCTCCGGCAGCGCGTTGCCGGCAAGCGCGATCAGGTTCATCGGCGGCGCGCCGATGAAGCTTGCCACGAAGGTCGAAGCCGGCTTTTCGTAGATGTCGAGCGGCGCACCCGCCTGCTCGACCAGCCCGCCATTCATCACCACCAGCACGTCTGCCAGCGTCATCGCCTCGAGCTGGTCGTGGGTGACATAAACCGACGTCACGCCCAGCGAGCGCTGCAGATTCTTGATCTCGACGCGCATCTGCCCACGCAGCTTGGCGTCCAGGTTGGACAATGGCTCGTCGAACAGGAAGACTTTCGGGTTGCGCACAATGGCGCGGCCCATCGCAACGCGCTGCCGCTGGCCGCCTGAGAGTTCGCGCGGCCGCCGATCCAGCAGATGCGCCAGTTCCAGCGTCTTTGCGGTATCGCGCACACGGCGGTCGATCTCGTCCTTCGGCGTACCGCGGTTGCGCAGGCCGTAAGCCATATTGTCGTAGACCTTCATATGCGGATAGAGCGCATAGTTCTGAAACACCATGGCTATGTCGCGCTCGGTCGGCCCGACAGTGTTGACCACCTTGCCGTCGATGGAAACTTCGCCCGAAGAAATGGTTTCCAGCCCCGCGATCATGCGCAGGAGCGTGGACTTGCCGCAGCCCGACGGCCCGACGAGCACGCACAGCGCCTTGTCGGGAATGGCGATGGATACGCCTTTCACGGCCTCCACCCCGCCGGCATAGACTTTCCGGACATCCTTGAGGTCGACAGTGGCCATGCTGGTTATTTCTCCGTATCGACGAGACCGCGCACGAACCAGCGCTGCATCAGCAGCACCACGAGGATCGGCGGGATGATGGCGAGCATCGATGTGACCATCACGAGATGCCATTGCGTATCGGCATCGGCGAAGGAGATCATCTTCTTCAGCGCGATGACGATGGTGTTCATGTCGTTCCTGTTGGTCATCAGCAGCGGCCACAAATATTGCGTCCAGCCATAGATGAACAGGATGACGAAGAGGGCAGCGATATTGGTACGCGACAGGGGCAGCAGGATGTCCTTGAAGAACCGGTACGGCCCGGCACCGTCGACGCGCGCGGCCTCGACCAGTTCCCCCGGAATGGTCAGGAAGAATTGGCGGAACAGCAGTGTCGCGGTGGCCGACGCCATCAGCGGCAGCGTCAGCCCCGTATAGGTGTCGATCAGCCCGAGATCCGACATCACCTTGTAGGTCGGCATGATGCGCACTTCCACCGGCAGCATCAGGGTGATGAAGATGATCCAGAAGAACACCATGCGGAACGGGAAGCGGAAGAACACGATGGCATAGGCCGACAGGATCGAAATGATGATCTTGCCGATAGCGATCGCCAGCGCCACCACCATGGTGTTGAACAGAAGCGTGCTGACGGCGACGCCGCCGATACGCCCGACCCCGCCGAACAACGCTTCCGAATAGTTTTCGAAGAACTGGTCGCCTGGCAGCAGCGGCAGCGGCGGCCGCAGGATCGTCTGCAGCGTATGGGTCGACGCCACGAAGGTATAGTAGATCGGGAAGGCGACGATGACGATGCCAAGGATCAGGACGGCATGCGCGATATAACGCGACGAACGACTGACGCCGAGCATGGCGCCGTCTTCCTTGCGCCCGAGCACGGCGGCGGTCGATGTGGCTTTCCCCGGTGCCACGGCGACGGGTGTATCAACCATAATGCACCTTCCGTTCGACATAGCGGAACTGGACAGCGGTCAGCGCGATGACGATTACCATCAGGATCACCGACTGCGCCGCCGACACGCCCATCAACTGGTTCAGCGCGCCGTCGCTATAGACCTTGTAGACCAGCGTTTCCGTAGAGCGGCCCGGGCCGCCGCCGGTCACGGCATGGATGATGCCGAACGTGTCGAACAGCGCATAGACGGTGTTGACCACGAGCAGGAAGAAGGTCGTCGGCGCCAGAAGCGGGAAGATAATCGTCCAGAAGCGCTTGGTCTCGCGCGCACCGTCGATGGCAGCCGCTTCGATCAGCGCCTTGGGGATCGCCTGCAAGCCGGCGACGAAGAACAGGAAGTTGTAGCTGATCTGCTTCCAGGCAGCCGCCGAGACCACCAGGATCATCGCATCCGTGCCATTGAGCAGCGGGTCCCAGCGGATGCCCAGCGACCGCAGGCCGATGGCGAGCGAGCCGATGGACGGACTGAACAGGAACAGCCACAGCATGCCGGCGATGGCGGGCGCCACCGCATACGGCCAGATCATCAGCGTGCGATAGAGCCCACGTCCCTTGATGACCTTGTCGGCCATGACGGCAAGCAGCAATGCCACCGCCATGGAGACGAAGGCGGTGGAGACCGAAAAGACCGCCGTTACCTGCAGCGAGTTGAGATAGCCGGGATCGCTCAAGACGCGCTTGAAATTGTCGAACCAGACGAATTTGGAATTCAGCCCGAACGGGTCTTCCCTGAGCGTCGACTGGTAGACCGCCTGAGAGGCGGGCCAGTAGAAAAAGATCAGCGTGATCGCCAGCTGCGGCGCGACCAGTAGATAGGGCAGGACCTTGTTGGGAAAGACCACGCGTGGGGACAAAGGGCTCGGCTCCTTTTACCCTCCCCCTTGCGGGGAGGGTCGACGAACAGTCTGAACGAAGTGAAGACTATGAAGCAGGGTGGGGGCTCGACAGACACTGTCTCAACCCCACCCCAACGCTCTATGCCGACCCTCCCACAAGGGGGAGGGTGACAGCCTGCATCAATTCCCCAGCGCTTCCTGGATTGCCTTGTTGCCGCGTTCGACCGCGCTGTCGAGCGCCTGCTGGGCAGTCTGCTGACCGGCGAGCATCTTCTCGAATTCCTCGTTCATGATATCGCGGACCTGCGGCAGGTTGACGAGGCGGACGCCTTTGGAATTCTCCGTCGGAGCCTTGCCCATCATCTGCTTGATCGGGATTTCGCGCGCCGGGTTCTTCTCGTAGAAGCCCGAAGCCTTGGTATCCTCGTAAGCAGCCAGCGTCACCGGCAGGTAGCCGGAAACCTGATGCAGGCGCGACTGGATCTTGGTCTGCGACAGGAACTCGAAGAACGCAGCGATACCCTTGTACTGCTCGTCCGACTTGCCCGCGAAGACCCAGAGCGAAGCGCCACCGGGGATGGTGTTCTGCGGAGCGCCCTCGACGCCCTGTTCGTAAGGCAGTGAGCCGGTGCCGTAGTTCATGCCCGACTTGACCACGTCGCCCAGGCCGCCGGAGGATTCGGTCATGATGCCGCATTCGCCGGAGAGGAAGAGCTGCTTGGCTTCCGACGTGCGGCCGCCATATTTGAACGTGCCGTCCTTGGCCAGATCGGCCAGATCCTGGAAGTGCTTGACGAAGACCGGCGCGTTGATCTTCAGCTCGACGTCGGTTCCGGCGATTCCGTTCTCATTGGTGCCGTATTGCTGGTTGTTCCAGGCAGCGAAGTTCTCGGTCTGGATCCAGGTCAGCCATGTCGAGGTGAAGCCGCAATTGGCCGCGCCGCTGGTCTTGATCTTCTTGGCGGCGTCCCAAACCTCGGCCCAGGTCTTGGGCGGGTTTTCGGCATCGAGGCCGGCTTTCTGGAACACGTCCTTGTTGTAGTAGAGGATCGGCGACGACGAATTATACGGGAACGACAGCATCGTGCCGTCGGGCTTCGAATAGTAAGACACAATGCCGCCGAGATACTGGCTCTTGTCGAACGGTTTGCCGCCCATCGAGAGAATGTCGGCGACCGGCTTCATAGCCTCTTCAGCGCCCATCATCACGCCGGTACCGGCGTCGAAGACCTGGATGATGTCCGGCGCCTGCTTGGCGCGGAATGCGGCGATGCCGGCGTTCAGCGCTTCGGGATAGGTGCCCTTGAAAACCGGAACGACCTTGTATTCGCTCTGGCTTTCGTTGAATTCCTTGGAAAGCGTCTCCACCACTTCGTTGTTGGCGCCGGTCATGGCGTGCCACCATGAAATCTCGGTCACGGCGAAGGCGGAGGTGCTGTAAAAGAGGGATGCTGTCGCGGCAAGGCCTGCCGCTACGCCATAGGCTTTCATTGTCTCGCTCCCGGTCTGGTTGGCGAAAGGGTTAAGTTTCGCAGGCACCAGTATTGTCGGATTATGACAGCGCCACAACCGTTTTGTTACGTTCGGATGACTATTCACACCAAATTCGTATTGCTTTCGGTTTTTTCACAACGATTCCAACACTCTTGGCCGCTGCTGGATTTAAAGGGTTTTCATTCCGCAGGGGAAACCGGCTTTCATATTCGAAAGAAAAACGAAATTTCGGGTAAACCGGCGGCCTTGGTGGGACGATTAGGCCGCGGTGAAGGAGTGATGGGTTGATGGTGGTTCGCGGTGTTGCAAGATATCGGCGATCACAGCCGGTGGCTTCGGCGATATTGTGCGGGTGATGTTCCTTGTACGCGTCGGAAACGCGCGCTGAAGGCGCTATCGGAGTCGTAGCCGAGCTTGGATGCAATCTGGGGAATAGATAAAGTCGTGCTGCGAAGGTGCGTGGCAGCGAGACGCATGCGCCAACTGGTGAGATAGTCCATCGGGGCTTGGTCGAGCCGACGACGAAATTCCGCGGCAAAAGCAGATCGCGACTGTCCAGCCAGGCGGGCAAGCGCTTCAACCGTCCACGAGCGCGCAGGATCGGCATGGATCGCATGCAGCGCTCTTGCTATCCGTGGATCTCCGAGCCCCGCGAACCAGCCCGAAGCCGGCAAGAGCCCCGATTCAATGCGGCTGCGCAGAACCTGAATGAAGATGATGCGCAACAAATCGTTGCATAACAGGCGCGCGCCCGGCGCCCCGCTGTCCCATTCCCGATCGAGTTCTGACAGCAGCCAAGAGATCGATGCGGCACTGCCGCCACGAATGACCATTGTCGGCGGCAAGGCTTGGGCCAGGAAAAGACCGTCGATTTTATCGACCGCTACGCTTCCACCGAGGATGGAAAAACCATCGCCTTCGCCGATCTGGGCAGCCATGCTGTTTTCGCCGAAGATTTCGCGTGCCGGTATCGGGGTTATCGACGGTCCACTGGCGAGAGTGAAGGCCGACTGCGCGATGACCACGCAGTCCCCTGACGACAAAAGGGCCGGTTCCTGGCCTCCGACCAACAGCCAGCAGGCACCGCGGCGAACGGCATTGAACTTGATCTGGGCCGGCATGGGAAACTGTATTGCCCAGTCTCCGCCCGCGACAAGCGAAATGGAGCATACCGCACGCGCCTGAATGGCCGTCAAAATATCCGAAAGGGCGTCGTGGGATTGTTCTTGGACGATCACGATGAAAATCTGGATTTTTGAAGCTGGTTCATCTCACCGTCTAACCTCTATCTGCAGCGATATGAATACTTCTCATGGAGATTTGACATGTCGACCCACCAGAAAGCTATAAATTCGCCATTCGATGCATTCACGACAGCGGCCGAGGTGGTGAAGGGGCATGACCTGTCTGGAAAGACAGCGATTGTCACCGGTGGTTATTCCGGTCTGGGAATTGAGACCGTGCGAGCTCTTTCATCTATCGGCGCCGATGTGATCGTCCCGGCTCGCGATCCGCAGAGGGCAAAAGCTGCACTGGCCGGCTTCGATCGCGTCGTCGTCGAGACAATGGATTTGACGGACCGCGCCTCCATCGAGCATTTCGCACGCAGGATCATCGAGCAAGGTCATAGGCTCTCAATATTGATCAACAGCGCGGGCGTGATGGCGACGCCGCTTTTTCGTGACGATGCCGGACATGAGGGACAGTTTTCAACGAACCATCTGGGCCACTTCCGTCTGGTGAAAGCGCTCTGGCCGGCTTTGATCGAGGCTCAGGGCGCCAGGGTGGTAAGCGTTTCATCGCGCGGACACCAAATTGCAGGTGTCGATTTCGATGATCTGGATTTTTTGAAGCGCCCTTACGATCGTTGGACGGCTTATGGACAGTCGAAGACGGCAAACGCTCTTTTCGCCGTCGAGCTTGATGAACGAGGCAAAGACGCAGGGATTCGTGCATTCTCGTTGCACCCGGGCCAAATTCTTACCGAACTGGCTCGGCACTTGTCCCAGGAAGATATTGCCAGCTTCAACGCCACCGATGAAAATGGCAACAGGCGTGTCGACCCGGAACGAGGAATGAAAACGCCGGAACAGGGCGCCGCGACCAGTGTCTGGGCTGCCGCCAGCCCCTTATTGAGCGACCTCGGCGGCGTTTACCTTGAGGATTGCAACGTTGCGTCAGTATATACCGGAGGAGAGGATCGCAAAGGTGTGGCCTCTTACGCCGTCGATGCGGAACACGCGAAACGGCTTTGGGAGATTTCCGAGGCTGCATGATGGTCAGTCGCAGATCCCAGCACGTCAGGCTGCTGGAACCCGTCGACACTCGCTGATCGGCTGCGGGACAATTGCCGCCGATCAAGCCTCACCGCGCCAGCGCGGTCTCGACCAGCGTCCTTGCATCGGCGCTGGCCCATTCCGCCGGGCCGTTCATATGGGAGATGAGGCAGCCGTCCTTGTCGATCAGGAGCGTCACAGGGAGGCCGAGCGCCAGTCCCCTGCCCTTCAGGTCATTGAACACCTTCATCGTGCTGTCGCGGTAAAAGCCCAGCGCGGCGACGTTGGTCTCCTGCAAAAACTTCTTCGGCTTGGCATCGTCGCCGGTGTCGACATTGATCGCCACGACCTCGAAGCTTTCGCCGCCCATCTCGCTCTCGAGCTTGTCGAGCGCGGGCATTTCGGCGCGGCACGGCGCGCACCATGTTGCCCACAGATTGACCAGAAGCGTGCGGCCGCCGTGGTCGGCGACGGTCATCGGCTTACCGTCCGGACCGTTGAAGGCAAGCGACGCCAGCGACACCGGCGGATCGGCCGGCAGCATCGCGGCGACCTCGCCGGTGGCCGCCGCGGCAACGGTCTTCGCTGTCTCGACCTTGGCCGCGCACTGCTTGTCGCCCGCATCCGACGAATCGGTTGCGACTTGCGGCCCTGCATTGTTGCCAGAAGGGCTTCCGGTGACATATACCGCCAGCGCGCCGGCCAATATGCCCGCCAGGGCTGACAGGACGATCAGGCGCGACGCGGGAAACAGTTTTCTGCGATCGGACATAGTCAAAAATTCTCCGGAGCCCGGTTACCACGATGAGCGACAAGAAGGCCAGCAACCAGATGTGGGGCGGACGTTTTGCCTCGGGCCCGGCCGCGATCATGGAGGCGATCAATGCCTCGATCGGCTTCGACCGCAAGCTCTACGCCCAGGACATAAGAGGCTCCGTCGCCCACTCCCAGATGCTGGCGCACACGGGCATTATTTCGGCTGAGGATCAACTCAAAATCGAAGGCGGCCTGAACACGATCCTGCGAGAAATCGAGGACGGCTCGTTCGAGTTCTCCACCCGCCTCGAAGACATCCACATGAACATCGAGGCACGGCTGGCCGAACTGATCGGCCCCGCCGCCGGCCGCCTGCACACCGCGCGCTCGCGCAACGACCAGGTTGCCGTCGACTTCCGCCTATGGGTCAAGGACGAGTTCCACCGTGTCGCCGCAGCGCTCAAGGGCCTCATCGCAGCCTTCCTGGAGCGCGCCGAGGAGCACGCCGGCACAGTGATGCCCGGCTTCACCCATCTGCAGACCGCGCAGCCCGTGACCTTCGGCCACCACTGCATGGCCTATGTCGAGATGTTTTCCCGCGATCTGTCTCGCGTCACCGATGCCATCGAGCGCATGAACGAGAGCCCGCTGGGAGCGGCCGCGCTTGCCGGCACCGGCTTCCCCATCGACCGCCACATGACGGCCGAAAAGCTCGGCTTCCGCGAACCCACCCGCAACTCGCTCGACAGCGTGTCCGACCGCGACTACGCGCTGGAGTTCCTGTCAGTCGCCGCCATATCCGCCACGCATCTGTCGCGCCTCGCCGAAGAGATCGTCATCTGGTCGACGCCGCAATTCGGCTTCGTCCGCCTGTCCGACAGCTTCTCCACCGGCTCCTCGATCATGCCGCAGAAAAAGAACCCCGACGCCGCCGAGCTGGTGCGCGCCAAGACCGGACGCGTCACCGGCCATCTGGTCGGCCTGCTCACCGTCATGAAGGGCCTGCCGCTGACCTATTCCAAGGATATGCAGGAGGACAAGGAAGCCGTTTTCGACGCCGCTGAAACGCTCGACCTGATGCTGGCTGCCATGACCGGCATGGTCGGCGATATGCAGATCAACGACCATGCGATGAAGAGGGCCGCGGGCTCCGGCTATTCCACCGCCACCGACCTCGCCGATTGGCTGGTGCGGGTGCTCGGCATCCCGTTCCGCGAGGCGCATCACGTCACCGGCCGCGCCGTAGCGCTTGCCGAAGAGAAGAAGGTCGGACTGGAAAGGCTTACGCTGGACGATCTCAAGTCGATCCATGACGGCATCACCGACGACATTTTTTCCGTGCTTTCGGTACAGAATTCGGTGAAGAGCCGCACCTCATTCGGCGGCACTGCGCCCGCGGAAGTCCGCAAGCAGATTCGCTATTGGAAGAAGCGGCTGGCAAAAGCCTGATAGCGGGGTGCATTGCACGCGGATTTCGGCTAGAGCCTTTTATGAACAAAGACGGATGGATCGGACGATGACGGCAGGCAAGCTTCTGGGCACGGCGGCAATGGTGGCGGCACTGGCGCTGGTTTCCGCCTGTGGCCGCAAAGGTCCGCTCGATACACCCTATGAGGCCGGTATCCAGGCCCGCAAAGACGCGCGGAGCGCAGGCCAGCCGCTGCCGCCCGAGCCCAAACCGCCGGTCGTAGACAAGCCGTTCATCCTCGATCCGCTGATCTGACCGCGAGCCTTCTTCCGTGAACCATTTCGATTACCGCGACGGCGTGCTCCACGCCGAGGACGTGTCCATACCGGCTATCGCGGCTGCCGTCGGCACGCCGTTCTACTGCTACTCCACGGCCACGCTGACGCGCCATTTCCGCGTCTTCTCGGAAGCCTTTTCCGGTCTCGATTCGCTCGTCTGCTACGCGATGAAGGCGAATTCGAACCAGGCCGTACTGAAGACCCTCGCCCGGCTTGGCGCTGGTGCCGACGTGGTCTCCGAGGGTGAGTTGCGCCGGGCGCTCGCTGCCGGCATTCCTGCAAACAAGGTGTTGTTTTCGGGCGTCGGCAAGACCATTCGCGAGATGGATTTCGCCCTGGAAGCCGGCATTCTCTGCTTCAACGTCGAATCCGAGCCGGAGCTTGAGCAACTCTCCGCCCGCGCCACCGCGCTGGGCAAGACAGCCCATGTTTCGCTGCGCATCAACCCCGATGTCGACGCCAAGACGCACAAGAAGATCTCGACCGGCAAGGCCGAGAACAAGTTCGGTGTTCCATGGCAGCGCACCCGCGAGGTTTATGCCCGCATCGCCGGACTGCCCGGCCTGCAGGCCACCGGGATCGATATGCATATCGGCAGTCAGATCACCGATCTGCAGCCTTTCGACGATGCCTTCGCACTGCTCGCGGAGATGGTCGGCACGCTGCGCGCCGATGGCCATGCGCTCGAACATGTCGATGTCGGCGGCGGCCTCGGCGTGCCCTACCGCACCGACAACAATCCCCCGCCCCTGCCCGACGCCTATTCGGCCATTGTGCGCAAGCATATGAGCGGGCTCGGCCTGAAAATCATGTTCGAACCCGGCCGCCTTCTGGTCGGCAATGCCGGCATCCTGGTGTCGGAAGTGATCTTCGTGAAGGAAGGCGATGCCAAGAACTTCCTCATCGTCAATGCGGCGATGAACGACCTGATCCGGCCTACGCTCTACGATGCGTTCCACGATATCCGGCCCGTCATCCAGCCGGCGACCGATGCCGCCTACATGAATGTCGACATCGTCGGACCCGTCTGCGAGACCGGCGACTATCTCGGGCACGACCGCAACCTGCCGAAGCTGAAGACGGGCGACCTCATCGCCGTCGGCACGGCCGGCGCCTATGGCGCGGTCCAGGCCTCGACCTATAACACACGCCTGCTGATTCCCGAGGTGCTGGTCAATGGCGACGCCTTCCACGTCATCCGCCCGCGCGAAACCTATGAAGAGCTGATCGGACGCGATTCCATCCCCGCCTGGCTCGACTGAGAGCCGCTTGCGGTGCCGCCCAGGCCCCTCAGTGGCGCCGGGTGATAAACCGCCGTGATTGACGACCTTTTTTGTAAACTATAGTTTACAAAAAAGGTCGTAAGACCGCTGTTTTTTCCGATTGGTGAAGAACCTCAGAGATATCCGAGCGAGAGTTCGGATACAGGTTCGCATTGACCGTCTCGAAGTCGGCCACTTCGGCGATGCCAACCCAGCTCGGCGTCATGCGGGCGCTAGGCCTCAGCCTCGCGGCGAAAAAGTCGGAAGCCGCCTGACGTGTCGGGGTGAACACACGGCTGCTTCTTCACGATTTCGCGACGCGCCTCGCCTTTGCCTCTATTGATGCTATTCTCTAACAAAGTAGCTGCGTCCCTGACGCCGCATCACCCGGAAAGGCCGATGACGGAACCTCAGAGCACAGGCAATCACGATACGCTCGCATCGCGCCTCGGCGCCCGGCGCTTCCTGACAGGTGCCACGCTGTTGGTCGAGCGGGCCTGGCCCTTGGTGCTGCCGCTTCTGATCACAATTAGCCTCTTTGCCAGCCTGTCCTGGCTCGGCGTGTTCCGCATCGTGCCTGAGTGGGCGCGTCTGGTGCTCCTGGGCTTCGCGGCACTTGCTCTGCTCGGTTCGCTCTATCCCCTGCGCTATCTCCGCCTGCCCGCCCGCACCGAAATCGACCGCCGCATCGAAAGCGCCAATGCACTGGAACACACGCCGGTCCTGGTCCAGCACGACCGTCTGACCGGCAATGAAGACAGCTTTTCCCAAGCTTTGTGGCAGGAACACCGCCGCCGCATGGCCGACAAACTCAAGGGTCTCGGCGGCGACCTGCCCCGCGCCGGCATGCCTGAGCGCGATCCCTGGGGCCTGCGGTCGGCTGTCGCCCTGCTTCTGGTCGCAGCCTTTGCCTTTTCCTTCGGCCCAATGGGCGGCGATCTGCGAGACGGCTTTCGCGCCCACAGCGGCGCAGAGGCAGTCCCCCCCCGCATCGACGCCTGGATCACGCCGCCTGCCTATACCGGCAAGGCGCCGATTTTCCTTGCCGCCAATATCGAGCCGAACCCTGCCCCAATCGTCGTGCCCGAAGGTAGCGACCTTGCGCTGCGGATAACCGGCGGACCGGGCAACGAGACGCTGACCTTCACGGATATGGCTGAAAAATCGGCAGAAATCCCCCCCATGGCCGCTGCGGCCGACACGCCGGCACCTGCTGGAAGCCCGTCAGCGGCACCGCGCCAGTTCACCGGAAAACTCGATACCGACGGTACGCTGGCGCTCGCCACCGATGGCGAAACCCTGGCAAGCTGGCACTTCGCGGTCACCCCGGACAAGGCCCCGGCGATCCGTTTTGCCGGCGAACCGCGACAGGCCGCCAACGGCACGCTGGAACTCAGCTATGTCATTGAGGACGATTACGGCGCGGCCACAGCCAAGTCGGATTTCAAGCTGACCGACGCTCAGAAACCCGGGGCCCGTCCGCTCTATACCGCCCCTGAAATGCCCTTGGCGCTGCCGCGCGGCAACAATCGCGACAAGCCGGCGCGCTCCACGCGCGACCTGACCGAACATGTCTGGGCCGGCGTTCCCGTCGACCTGACGCTGCTCGCCACCGACGATGCCGGCCAGGAGGCCAGGAGCGAGACAAAAACCTTCATCCTGCCGGAAAAACAATTCCTCAACCCGCTGGCCCGCGCCGTCATCGAGCAGCGCCGCATGCTTGGGCTCGACGCCAACGCCAAGCCGGAGGTGATGGGCCTGATCGATGCGATCACGCTGCGGCCGGAGGACACGTTCGACAACACTGCGAACTATCTCGCCATCATGAGCGCGCGAAGCCGCCTCAATATGGCAAAGTCCGAAGACGAGTTGCGCGGCGTGGTCGACTATTTCTGGGAGATCGCCCTTGGCATTGAGCAGGGCTCGCTCTCGGATGCCGAACGCCGCTTGCAGGCCGCCCAGAAGGCGTTGCAGGAAGCCCTGGAAAACGGCGCCAGCGACGAGGAGATCGAACAGCGCATGGCAGAACTGCGCCAGGCAATGGACGAGTTTCTGCGCGAATTCGCCCAGCGGTCGCAGCAGAATCAGAACCAGGCGCAGATGCCGGAGAATATGCAGACGCTGCGCCAGAGCGATCTGGATAAGATGATGGACCAGATCGAAAACCTCGCCAAGTCGGGAAACCGCGACAAGGCTCAGGAACTGCTGTCGCAATTGCAGGACATGATGAACAACCTGCAGATGGCGCGCCCGCAGCAGGGTCAGCAAGGCCAGCAGAACAGCGAGATGCGCCAGCAGATGGACAAGCTGGGCGAGATCATGCGCCGCCAGCAGGAGATGATGAACGAGACCCACCGCATGGATCAGATGCAGCGCGGCCAGCAGGGTGACCAGGGCGAGCAGCAGCCGGGCCAACAGGGACAGCAAGGTCAGGGCCGGCCGATGACGCCGGAAGAGTTCGCCGACGCGATGCGGCAGTTGCAGGAAGGCCAGGGCCAGTTGCAGCAGGATCTCCAGGGCTTGCAGAAAGGCCTTGAAGGTCTGGGCATCCAGCCGGGCGAAGGCTTTGGCCAGGCCGGCGAGGCCATGGGCGAAGCGGAAGGCTCTCTTGGACGCGGCGAAGGCGAGAACGCCGTTGGCGAACAGGGTCGCGCGCTGGAGGCGTTGCGCCAAGGCGCGCAAGACATGATGCAGCAGTTGCAGGCCATGCAAGGCGACGAAGGCGGGGGCCAGGAAGGCGGACGTCAGCAGAGCTCCGACCGCGACCCGCTCGGCCGCCCCCGTGCCACGACCGGACCGGACTTCGGCGATTCCGTCATTGTGCCTGACGAGATCGACGTCCAACGCGCCCGTCAGATCCTCGAAGCCATCCGCAAGCGTCTCGGCAATGCGCTGAGCCCCGACCTGGAACGCAGCTATCTCGAACGCCTGCTGCAATTGCAGTAGGTTAACGCCTCCACCCACTTAAGGCGTTCGGGTCAAATCGGCGGGATTTTCGCCAGCGTAAAGAATGAAAAACCGACGCGCCCCTTATTGATGGATACGGGCGCGCGGGTCTGGCCGCCCGCCTGGATCGCCAGCAGGATGTTGCGGATATTGCTGCCCTGTTCGGGGATGGCTCCCGCCAGGACATCGCCAAGCTTTCCGGTGTTTTGCCATGAGACCGTCAGTTGCGCGTCGATCAGCCCGTCCTGGTCGATGGAAAACGGACCGCTGAGCGAAATGCTGGCGCCGTCCGCCGAAAGCTGCAGCTGGTGGATTATGCCCGATTTTCCGCGCAGCCCTTCAGGCCCGGGGCGCTCCAGCAGCAACGGCACGCCGCCGTTGAGCGTGACATCACTGGCGCCGTCGAGAGGCGGCAAGGTACGCTCGCCCAAGATGTTCTGGTCGATCTCGAGGCCGTTGACCGTACCAGCCCAATTGAGATCGTCGCCGGTAGGTACGAGATGCCCCTCCATTGTGCCGGCATTGAACAGGAAGACCGGGTCGCCCTCTTCCGGATCGGTCTGAACGGAAAGGCCTTCGGCCTGCAGCGAAATGCGCTGCGGCAACGGCCGGGCCAGACGAACGCTGGCCTTGAGGTCATCCCAATCGATCCACAGCGGCGCCATGCCGGGAGCCTCGGTGCGCAGCGGGCCGTCGAGTTGCGCCACGGTCAGGAACGGTTGGAACAGCTGTGCCGCCGTTCTGAAACGACCGGCGGACGCCGCGATGCGGCGGCCGTTGTCCTGATAGTCGAGGCCATCGCACGTCAAGCCGATGCGCATGGGGAATCCCTCGACGCGGCGATTCAGACATTCCGCGACAACGTCGCCATTGTTGACACGTGTCAAGCCCGCATCGACCTCGCGCTCGATACGGCCTGCCAACCAGAGCCAGCCGGCGGTATAGCCGCCGAACAGCACCACGACGAGCACGGTCAGCCAAAGGATACGACGGCCGTAATTGGGTTTCCGGGCGGTCCTTGACGGCATGCTGCGGCTCTCGCTAGGGCTGTGGATGCGGCTTTTCCGCTTATCTGTTGTTTGGTGCTGCGATATGGGCGATTTTTGGGTGTTTGGCTATGGCTCGCTGATGTGGCGGCCGGGATTCGCACATATCGAAACGCAACGTGCGCGTCTGTTCGGCTTCAGGCGCGCACTCTGCATCCATTCGCATATCTATCGCGGCACGCCGGAACGGCCAGGGCTCGTCATGGGGCTGGATCGCGGAGGCTCCTGCGTCGGTCTCGCCTTTCGTGTGCCGGGAGACCTGCGCGACGAGGTCGTCGGCTATCTGCGCGAACGCGAACTGGTCACCAGCGTCTATCTCGAGCGCACCCTGCCGTTGAAGCTTGCAAGCGGCACAATCGCGCCGGCTATCTGCTATGTCGCCGACATCCATCACGAGCAATATGCCGGGCATCTCGATCCGGCGGATGCAGCCGCCATCGTATCCGGCGCGGTCGGCCAGTCCGGACCGAACGAGGAGTATGTACTCAACACGCTGGAGCATCTCCGCGCGCTCGGTATCCGCGATCACTGGCTGGAAGAGGTCGGACGGCTGATTAGAGCCTTTCATGGTTAGTTGGAAACAGTTCTGTTTCTCCGATGGCGAGACAATCCGGCAGGAGAGGCCCGCAGGTCGATGGGGTTCCATCGTCCAAGCGGCTCGACGTACCGGGTGTCCGCCAGCGGGAAACCCTTCGGGCCGGGTTAATTCGGGCCAAATCCTTCGGGCTTCGACTCGGCCGTAGCACCACTACGACCTCGCCTCATCCCTCGACCTTGTCCCGAATTTCCTCCGGCAGAACGATTCCAACTAATCATGAAAGGCTCTAGCCGATCGTCACGCCGAGTTCCTGCAGCCGCTTGACTGCGGTCGGCGGCATCGGCGGCGGATTTTCCGAGCGCGCTGCCTCGATCAGCAGCGCATCGCATCCGGCCTCTGTCTCCGCGATCAGGCGCTGCATGAACACCTCCTTGTCCAATCCCGGAGGGATCGGAGCCAGGAACCGCGCCTTGATGATGCCGGGATGACGCAGGAACTTGCGGCGCGGCCAATAAAGCCCCGCGACATGGGCGACCGGAACGACCGGCATGCCGAGCGCGGCGTAGATTTCGGCGATGCCCCATTTGTAGGCCGGCTCTGCCCCGGGCGGCCGGCGGGTGCCTTCGGGATAGATGATGAGCTGGCGATCGTGCTCCATCTCCTTCTTCGTCAGCACCAGCACCTTCTTCAATGCGGCGGCGCGTTTGCCCCGGTCCACGGGGATCATCCGCATCTTCTGGATGTACCAGCCGAAGAACGGAATCCAGGTCAGCTCGCGCTTGAGGATGTAGAGCGGGTCGCGCAGATAGGGAAAGAAGGCAATCGTATCCCAGAAGGACTGATGCTTCGGCGCCAGGATGAAGGAGCCTGCCGGCAGGTTTTCCATGCCGGTGATCTCGCTCCTGGTCCCGGCGATCTTTTCCTGCAGCCACAGGCTGGTGCGCGACCAGAATTTCGGCACGAACCAGGCACGGTGGCGCGGCGACATGAAGTAATAGGGCGTCCAGAAGATCATCTGGAGCACCAGGTTGGCGTAGAAGGCGGCGTTGAAAGCCAGAGAACGTATTTGCAGCATGAACGAGAAGCCCGCGCGGTTTCCCGCTCGTTACACGATGCCCCTCGAAATGGAAACCGGCTGATTCAATCCGGCGATGCGGCGAGGATCTTCAAACCGTCCGGCGTCTGCCGCAACGGCAGAACGGCGCGGCCCAGCGAGAACAAATATTTGTTGTACTCGGTGAACAGAACCCGCAGCGCCTCGGGCTTGGTCAGCCATTCGCCATTGTCGAGCTTCGAGTTGACCACCGGATAGGGGCTCAGTTCCGCGCCCTCCAGCAGACGGCTCATTTCCAGCATCGTGCGGGGCATATGGTAGTTGTTGGTGACGAGGATCACCTGGTCATAATCATGGTCGCGCACCCATTTTGCGCTTTCCTCGGCGTTTCCGATGGTGTCGAGCGCGGCATGATCGATGTCGACGCAACAGGAAAACAGGCTCTTGTCGCCACCGGTCGCAGCCTGCAGCGATTTGCGCCCGGCTGCCGGATGCACGCCGCTGATCAACAGCCTCGCACCCTTGCCCGACTTGAGCAGATCGACGGCGGCGTCGATGCGCGACTGACCACCGGTCAGAACGATGATCGCATCGGCCTTGGGCGGGTTGTCTGGGGTGGTCATGCGGCTGACATAGGTGGCAAAAGCAGCAAAGCCGCCGAAGAACACCAGGGCGAGCGACAGGACGACGACAATGAGGATAGACACAAAACGCACATGAAAAGGCTTCCGCGACCGGTTCGTGCCGGTAGCGTTTTCAGGACCCCGCAGATAGTCCGCGTCGGCCGTTTCGTGGCTCATGGCCTAACCGTTAGCCTGCAAACGAGGCGTTTGATACGACCGGATCGACACATTGAATTACGTCGTGTTGTCATCCGTGATCACATCCCGTCATGGTGGTTTACATCGATCTCGCTGAGATAACGCACGACAGTCAAATGGGATGTCGCCGCCGTTAAAAATCCAATCAGGGCGACAATGGCGGCCACGCCCAGATACCCATTGAGCCCGATGGAGAAGTTGCCGAACAGAGCCGTTGCCTGGTCGGCCTGCGGCGTTGCGAGGTTGCGCGACGACCACCAGGAGAAGACAATGAAGACGATGACGGCGGCGACACCGCCAGCGGCCGCTCCCTTCATCCCCGTCAGCAGGAAATGCCGGTGAAACTCGCGGGCGATGAAGCGCGCTTCCGCGCCGACGAAATGCAGAACCTCGATGATATGGCCGTTGCCGGCCATGGCGCCGCGCGTGGCGAAGACGACGCAGAGCACGGTGGCGGCCAGAATCAGCCCCAGCACCGAAAAGCCGATGGTGACGGTGGTGCGCGCCATCGCCACCAGCCTGTCGACCCAGGTGCGGTGGTCGTCCAGCGTCGCCGATGGGTAGAGCGGCGAGATCGCAGCGCGCATCGCCTGGAAATCGGGCGGATTGTCCTCGTCCAGGGTGACGATGACGAGGCGCGGTACGGGCAGGTCGTCAATGTTGATGCCGGCACCCAGCCAGGGTTCGAGCAGGCGCGTGGTGGCGGCACGGTCGACGATGCTGGTGCCGCGCACGCCTGGAAAATCCGTCGCCATGCGGGACACGTCCTGCAGCGCCTTTTCCATGTCGAGCCCGTCGACAGGTTTGATCTGGATCGTCGCCTCTCGCGAAATCTGGTTTTCCCAGATCGAAGCGGTATCGCGGACGAGCGACACCGCCCCAAAGGTCAGGCAGGACAAAAACGTCATGATCGCGATGACCAGGATCAGCGCCCGGCCGGCAATGTTTTGCGAGGGCACGATGGGTGTGGCACGGCGCTTCGCGCGCGTCTGCGGGCGGCTTGTGCCCTCCTGCAGGCCGTCTTCGCGGTCTTCGGCCACGGTCTCACTCATAGACGTCTAGCCTGCCGCCGCTGAGGATAAGGCGTCGCGCGTCGACCTGGTCCATCAGGCCGAGATCGTGGGTGGCGATGACGACGGCGGTGCCGAGCCTGTTGAGCTCAATGAAGAGCCGGAGCAGGCGGCGAGCCAGAGGCGGATCGACATTGCCGGTCGGCTCGTCGGCCAACAGGACTTCCGGCTGCTCGATCAGGGCACGCGCAATGGCCGCGCGCTGCTTCTCCCCGCCCGACAAGATCGGCGGCAGCACATGCATGCGGTCGCCGAGCCCGACCCATTTGAGCAGTTCGGTCACGTCGGTGCGGTAGCTCGCCTCCTCGCGGCCGCGCACGCGCAGCGGCAGGGCGACATTCTCGTAAGTGGTCATGTGGTCGAGCAGGCGGAAGTCCTGGAACACGACGCCGATGCGCCTGCGCAGCAAAGGCAATTCGTGCCGGGTGATGCGGGCGCGGTCCTTGCCGAAGACGGTGATCAGCCCGCGTGTCGGCTTGAGCGACAAGAACAGCAGCCGCAAAAGCGTCGTCTTGCCGGCGCCGGACGGGCCGCTGAGGAACTGGAACGACCGCTCGGGAATATGCAGCGTCACATCCCGGAGGATTTCAGGACCCATACCGTAGCGGAGGCCGACATTCTCGAAACGGATCACTGTGCCGCAGACCTTGGTTTGTTCGACCCCGTGGGGTTTAGCGGGTTTCCAGCCGCATTGTGGTGGTTTTCAGGCGCTCGCCAGCCGCATCCGGCGACCTCAAATCAACAGCTGTTCGCCGAATCGACCTTCGGCCCGCATGGTTAATCACCGGTTAATGCGGCTTATATCAAGACCATTATCGACCCGGCACCAAGCAGTCCCTGCGCAGGGTAGCCGCCCGGCGACATAAAAACTCCGTGCAGTGCTCTAAAAAGCCCCGGTTCAGCCGCACAGGTTGGGGAAAGCGGGCTGTCGGATGGCTTTGGACGGCATATTTGTCTTTTCCAGCAGCCTCGACCTGCCTAGAACGGGATGAAGACCATCTCGGTTTTCGCCGAGCAGGCAAGCGGAACAAGGTGAGCAGTTATGCCAGTCGTGCGCGGCAAGGAAATCGAAGTCCTGTATTCGGCGTCCGCCATAGCGCGCCGCAATCTCGAACTCGCCAAGGACATCGCCTCACGCGACTATGAAGACCTGTTGGTCATCTCGGTGCTGAAGGGTTCGTTCATCTTCGCTGCCGACCTGATTCGCGCCATGCACGATGTCGGCCTGTCGCCCGAGGTCGAGTTCATCTTCATATCGAGCTATGGCGCCGGCACCACCAGCGGCGAGGTGAAGGTGCTGCGCGACATCGACAACGACGTTGCCGGTCGCGATGTGCTGTTGATCGACGACATCCTGGAATCCGGCAAGACGCTCAAATTCGCGCGCGAATTGATGCTGTCGCGCGGCGCCAAAAGTTGCTCGCTCGCCGTGCTTCTCGACAAGAGCGTCCGCCGCAAGGTCGATCTGGAGGCGGATTATGTCGGTTTCGACTGTCCCGATTATTTCGTCGTCGGCTACGGCATGGATGTGGCGCATGCCTTCCGGGAACTGCCTTTTGTCGGCATCGTCAAGGGAGATGCTTAAAAGGACGGGGCCTACCATTCGTTAAGCATCAGCTCGACTAAGTCAGCGCGCTTCAGGAATCGTCAACCTGTCCCGGCAAATATCGCGCCATGGCAAAGATACTCATTGTTGAAGACGACGACTCTGTCCGCTCCCTCGCAGCCCGCGCGCTCGAACGCGACGGACATGCCGTCGACACCGCAGCCGATGGTGCCCAGGGCTTGGATCGCATCCAGGCCTCCGCCGGCGGCTATGACCTGATCCTGTCCGACATCCGCATGCCGGAGATGGACGGCATCGAAATGGCGATGAAGGCGGCGACGCATTTTCCGAAGCTGCCGATCCTGCTGATGACCGGCTATGCCGACCAGCGCGAGCGGGCCGAAGAGTTGAGCCTGGTCATCAAGGACGTGATGCAGAAGCCGTTCACTTTGTCCGAGTTGCGTGCCGGCGTAGCCCGAAGCCTGACCAGCCTGGCGGCCTGAAGCCGTTTAGCAGGCGAGGCTTAAGATCGCGGATCGCCACTCCGGCCCAGGCTTTTTTCGATGACGATGCGACCTCCTGACAATCTGCTGTCAGGAGCATGGTGATAGTCTCCTCTCATTCACGATAAGGAGGACGGCATGATCACTTTCTACCACGCACCCTGGTCGCGCGCTTCGGGCATTTTCTGGCTGCTCGAGGAACTGGGCGAGCCCTATGAAATGAAGATGGTGGATATTCGCGGCACCGTGCCGGAGGAGTACCGCGCCATCCAGCCCAACAAGAAGGTGCCCGCGATCGTCCATGACGGCACCACGGTCACCGAGCGCGCGGCGATTTCGATCTATCTTTGCGAGCAGTTTCCGCAAGCCGGTCTGATGCCTGCGCCCGGCGATCCCGACCGTGCCGCGTTCCTGACCTGGCTCACCTATGCCGATGGCGTCATGGACCCGGTCTTGGCGGCTAAAGCCAACGGCCATGAGTATATGGGCAAGAGCTATTCCTACGGCTCCTTCACCGAAATGATCAACAATGTCGAGAAGACGCTGTCGTCTCGCCCCTATATCGCCGGCGATCGCTTCACGGCTGCCGACATCCAGATCGGCGGCGGCCTCCAATACGGCATGTTCGCGCTGAAGGTCGTGCCGCAGAAGCCTGTCTTCCTCGACTATGTGCAACGGCTTTCGGAGCGCCCGGCCTATAAGGCATCCTTCGGCCGGGACATGGAAATGGCCAGAGAGCAAGGCCTGCCCGGCGCTTGAGCAACAGGTGCGTCCTTCGAGGCTCGCCCATTGAAGATTTTTGCTCTGATTTACAGCGTCTTGCGGGCTCGCACCTCAGGATGAGGGCGGTCGTGAGGAATGTTACCCCGCGGGCTTTGTTCCGGGCCGCCGGGACCTTTCGCGTCGTCACGGAATGGATTTCCGGGTTTCCGCCTTCGCTGCGCTCGGCTCCACCCGGGAATGACGAAGGCTTGGATGGCGGGTGTCAATCGACGACGTCGGATATTGGCGGAGACATCTCTACCTTCGTCATTCACGGGCAAGCGAGGCATCGCCGAGCGCGACCCGGGAATCCATTCCGTAACTTTTGAGATACAAGGGCGACAGCAGAAAGAGGCGCGGGTAATCTCCCCCACCAAGGGGGAGATTACCCTGTATTGATTGTGGGCATTCATCGTTCAGCTGTGGCAGCCCGCCCTACTTCCGCTCGGCGGCCTGACGACCAAAGTCGGGCGCATCCGTATCCTGGCCGGCCTCGACGATGGAGCGGCGGATGGCACGGGTGCGGGTGAAGATGTCGAACAGCTTGTCGCCATCGCCCCAGCGGATTGCCCGCTGCAGCGACGCCAAATCCTCGGAGAACCGCGATAGCATTTCCAGGATCGCGTCCTTGTTGTGCAGGCAGACGTCGCGCCACATGGTCGGATCGGAGGCAGCCAGACGGGTGAAGTCGCGGAAACCGGAAGCGGAGTATTTGATGACCTCCGACTTGGTCACCGTCTCCAGATCATCGGCGGTGCCGACGATGTTGTAGGCGATGATATGCGGGAGGTGCGAGACGATCGCCAGCGTCATGTCGTGATGAGTAGCGTCCATCGTGTCGATGTTGGAGCCGCAGCGGCGCCAGAACTCGGAGAGCTTTTCCAGCGCCTCGGCATCGGTGTCCGGCAGCGGCGTGAAGATGCACCAGCGATTGGTGAACAAATCGGCGAAGCCGGCATCGGGGCCCGATTTTTCCGTACCCGCCAGCGGGTGGCCGGGGATGAAATGAACGCCTTCCGGCACGAAGGGCTGCATCTGCGCGATGACGGAAGCCTTGGTGGAGCCGACGTCGGTGAGGATACAACCTTTCCTCAGCGAAGGCGCGATGTCCTCGGCGACCGCGCCGGACGAGCCGACCGGAACCGACACGATGACGAGATCGGCGTCGCGCACCGCATCCCTGGCGTCGGTGGAGTAGCTGTCGCCCAGTCCGAGCTCTTCGGCGCGGGCGAGCGTGGCGGCGCTGCGGGTGGAGATAGCGATGTGGCCGGCGAGGTTTTCGCGCCGAATGACGCGAGCGAGGGAAGACCCGATCAGCCCTATGCCGACAAGGGCGATCTTTTCAAACAGGGGAGAAGGCATTTTTCTCTAACTTTTCAAGAACTCGGTGAGAGCGTCGACGACGCCGCGATTGGCTTCTTCGGTTCCGACCGTCATCCGCAGCGCGTTGGGAAAACCGTAGCCGGCAACGCGCCGCAGAATATAGCCGCGCGCCGACAGATAATCGTCCGCCCGTGCCGCCGAGTGCTTTTCCGCTTCTGGAAAGTGAATGAGAACAAAATTGCCGACGCTGGGCGTCACGCGCAGACCGAGCTCGGTCAGCTGCTGCGTCAGCCAGTCCAGCCAATGCGCATTGTGCTCGACCGTGCGCTCGACATGGGCACGATCGTTCATCGCCGCGATACCGGCTTCGATGGCAACCGCGTTGACGTTGAACGGACCGCGCATGCGCTCCAGAACCTCGACGATGTGGGTGGGCGCATAGACCCAGCCGATGCGCGCGCCGCCCAGGCCATGGATTTTGGAGAAGGTGCGCGTCATCACCACGTTCTGGTTGGCGGCGACCAGTTCGACGCCAGCCTCATAGTCGTTGCGCCGGACATATTCCGCATAGGCCGCGTCCACCACCAGAAGCACATGCGCCGGCAAGGCGGCATGCAGGCGGCGCACCTCGATGAACGGCAAATAGGTGCCCGTGGGATTGTTGGGGTTGGCGAGGAAAACGATCTTCGTCTTGTCCGTCACCGCAGCGAGGATGGCGTCGACATCGGCGCGCTCATCCGTCTCCTTGGCAACCACCGGCGTGGCACCTGCCGCCTGGATGTAGATCTTGTACACCATGAAGCCGTGCTCGGTGTAGATCGCCTCGTCACCGGGGCCGAGATAGCTCTGCGAGATCAGCCCGAGCAACTCGTCCGACCCGTTCGAGCACACGATGTTTGCGGCGTTCAGGCCGTGTATATGGGCAATCGCCTCGCGCAGTCGGGTGGCCGCGCCGTCGGGATAGAATTCGAGTTTTTCCGCAACGGCCTTCACCGCAGCCGTAGCCTTTGGTGACGCGCCGAGCGGATTTTCGTTGGACGACAGCTTATGGATCTTATCGACGCCTGCCGGCGCCGAGCTTTTGCCGGGCACATAGGCAGCGATATCCATGATGCCGGCGCGCGGCTTGGGGCGGTTGTTGTCGACGATCTCGGTCATGGCTGAAAACCCGTGGCACGCCTCCCACTCTGGAGACGCAAGCGGCATACAGCCGACATAAGCCCTTGTCGAGAAAAACCGAGATGCAAGCGCGGCATCGGCGCTCCATGCGGTTGCCGGACTTCACACTATAGCCCTATTCCGTCCCAATAAGCAGGGTGAAGGACATCTGCGCCGGTGCGATGCCGGCTTTCGGGAAGACATCATGATCCGTACGCATCTCGCCTTGGCCGCGCTGATCCTGGGCTCAGCCCCCGCATTGGCCGCGCCGAGCTTCATCGGCGACTATTCCGTCTCGTTTCTCGGCCTGCCGATCGCCAGCGCCAGCTTCAAGAGCAGTTATGAGGGCGAGGTCTATACGATCAACGGATCGGTTTCGAGCAGCGGACTGGCCCGCCTGTTCGATGACACCACCGGCACGCTGGCGGCGCGCGGCCGCTTCGGTCCAGAACATCCGATGCCGGACTCGTTCCGCGCCAACTACACCTACGGCAGCAAGGCGTCCTCCATCGACGTCCGCTTCCGCGACGGCAATGTGGTCAGCACCAAGGTGACGCCTGCGCCCAAGGGCCGTGGCGGCGACTGGGTCAAGCTCGGCAAGGCCGACCTGCGCATGGTGGTCGACCCCATTGCCGCAACCGTCATTCGCGCCGAAAACCTCGACGACGTCTGCCGCCGCACAGTGAAGATGTATGACGGCGAACTGCGGGCCAACCTCACGCTGTCGCAAGTGTCCAAAGAGCGGATGTCGGTAACCGGGTTCGACGGGGAAACCGTCACCTGCCGGATGAGCTTCGACCCGGTCGCAGGCTATCGCAAGGGACGCAAGGCGCTCGAGTATCTGAAGAACCGCGCACAGATCAACGTGACGTTTGCACCGCTGGGAGAAACCGGCGTATATGCCCCCATCTACGCAACCGTCGGCACCCAGATCGGCACGATCACCATCAAGGCCCGGCGGTTCGAAGCTACCAACTAAGGGGCGCCAAGCCCCGTTGAGGGGATGTTATGGCGCGCGCCACGCTGATCGGGTTCACCGCAGTTGCGATGTGGGCGCTGCTGGCGCTGTTCACCGATGCGTCGGGCTCGGTGCCGCCTTTCCTGCTGTCGGCGATAACATTCGCCATTGGCACCGGCGTCGGACTTGTCGCCCGGCTTTTCATGCCGGCTGCCGAGACGCCGGTGAAAATCCCGCCGCAGGTCTGGTTGATCGGCATAGGCGGCCTGTTCGGCTACCACTTCTTCTACTTCACGGCGTTGCGCAACGCGCCAGCCGTCGACGCCAGCCTGATCGCCTATCTGTGGCCGCTGTTCATTGTACTCGGTTCAGCGCTGATGCCCGGCGAGAAGCTGCGCTGGAACCATATCGTCGGCGCGCTGCTCGGGCTTGGCGGCACCGCCCTCATCGTCACCAAGGGCGCCGGGCTGTCGTTCGATCCGCGCTACGGCTTCGGCTATGCCATGGCGTTTGCCTGCGCATTCCTGTGGTCGGGCTATTCGCTGCTGTCCCGCCGCTTTCCGTCCGTGCCGACCAGCATCGTGACATGGTTCTGCGCCGCGACCGCTGTTCTGTCGCTGCTCTGTCATCTGGCGCTCGAAGAGACCGCTCTGCCACAGACGGCCGGCCAATGGTTGGCAGTGGTCGGGTTGGGTCTGATGCCGGTAGGCGCGGCGTTCTATGCCTGGGACATCGGCGTGAAGCGCGGCAACATCCAGGTTCTGGGTGCTGCGAGCTACGCCGCCCCGCTGCTGTCGACGCTGGTGCTGATAGTGGCCGGTTTCGCGGAACCCTCGCTGCGCGTCCTGGCGGCATGCCTGCTGATCACCGGCGGCGCGGTGCTGGCTGCCAAGAGCATGATCTTCAAGCGCGAACGCGAGACAGCAAACGCATGATGCCGTTTCCCGGCGGCATCGAATCGCACTCCAACGGCACGCTGGCGCTGTCGGTTGTCGCCGCGCTCTATTACCTCTATCTGCTCGACCGTCCCGCCTCCTGGCGGCGCACGGCGGTGAAGACGGCGGCAGTCGGCCTGCTCGCGGTTCTGGTCTTCCTGGAGCATGGTCCTTGGCTGCTTACACTGGCGCTGATAGCCTGTGCTGCGGGCGATGCGCTGTTGTCGCGCGATGGCCCGCGTGCGTTTCTCGGCGGGCTCGGCGCGTTTCTCATCGGGCACCTTTTGTATGCCGGGCTGTTTTTCACAGCCGGGAGCCCAAATCTCCTGATGTCCGAACCCTGGCGGCTGCTTGTGGCTGGGATAGCGGCGGTCTTCGCCGGCTTTATGGTGCTGAAACTGCGGCCCGCACTTGATGCCTCGATGCGGCTTCCGGTCACCGCTTATATCGCAGCCATCCTGGCGATGGCGGTTTCGGCGCTCACCGTCGGCGGCATCTGGATAGCGGCGGGTGCCGTCCTGTTCATGGCATCGGATGCAATATTGGCCACCGAACGCTTTCTGCTGTCTCCGATGTCTTCGGCGGCACGGATCATGCAGCCTGCTGTGTGGATTTTGTATTATCTCGCCCAGACGGCCATCGTTCTGGGCGCTGTTTACGCAGGCTAGCCGGCTGCCTTTCGGCTAGCCTGGCCGCCAAGTTCGGCTAGCCCGGCTGCCGCGCTTCCGGCTGGCCCGGCTGCCGCGCTTCCGGCTGGCCCGGCCTCCACCCTTCCGGCGCCATTTCGAAGCTGTCGAATAGGAAGCCGGGCGCCACTGTGCAGCCAACCAGTGTCCATTCTCCAAGAGTTCGCGCCGTCTGCCACCAGTTTGCCGGCACGACCGCTTGCGGGCGCTGGCCGGCGAGCAGGCCGGTGCCGAGAATGCGGGTTTCCACAGGGCTGCCGTCCGCGCACAGCATCAGTTCGAGCGGCGCGCCGGCATGATAGTGCCAAACCTCGGCGGCATCCCGCACTCGATGCCAAGCCGAAACGTCGCCGGCCTCCAGCAGGAAGTAAATGGCTGTCGAGTGGCCGCGCCCGCCAGATTCGACATCGCGAAACGTCTCGACATACCAGCCGCCCTCGGGGTGGCGCTGCATCATGAGAGCCTGGATGATGTCCGCTGCCTGCATCTGATCAGAAATTGTCCTTGCGCTTGCGGATTTCGGCGAAAACCTCGACGTCCGTTGCGCCTTCCATACCAAGATGCTTGCGGATCGCCGGGTCGGCCCAACGCAGGAATGGATTGGTCTCAAGCTCCTCGCCGATGGTAGTGGGAAGCGTCAGCCTGTTTTCGGCCCGCAGCGCCTCGATCCGCGCGGCTCGCTCCCTCAACTGCACGTTGTCCGGATCGACGGTCAGAGCGAAACGCGCATTGGCGAGTGTGTATTCGTGGCCGCAATAGACCGTGGTGTCGGCAGGCAGTGCGGCGAGCTTCTGCAGCGATTCAAACATCACCGGCGGCGCGCATTCGAGCAAGCGACCGCAGCCGAGCGCAAACAACGTGTCTGCCGTAAACGCTACTTTGGATTGCGGCAGATGATAGGACACATGGCCCGCAGTATGGCCGGGCGTGAAGATCACGTCGATTTCTTCGTCGCCGAAGGGGATGATAGAACCTTGCTCGACCGTGTCGTCGATACCGGGGATACGGTCGCGTTCCGCCTCTGGGCCGACGATGCGCAGCTTGAAACGCTTCTTCAGCGCCAGATTGGCCTCGACGTGATCGGCATGGTGGTGAGTGGTCAGGATCATCGTCGGCGTCCAGCCAGTGCGGGCGATGGCGGCCAGGATCGGCGCCTCTTCCGGCGCGTCGATGATTGCCGTCTCTCCGCTTGTGGCGTCGTGCATCAGCACGCCGAAATTGTCGCTCCGGCACAGGAATTGTTCGATACGGACGGTCATGGCTGTCTTCCTCTTCAAGGCACGCGAAGATAGGGCGGCAACGGCATCCTGTCATCCCTTGTCTGCCGCGACGGCATTTGTTGAACTTGCCTCGCACTCTCTCTATTTTCGGCCCATGAATTCCGACATTGTCGATCTTCGCTCGTTTTACGATTCCCCGCTCGGACGGCTGGCCGCGCAGTCCATTACCATGGCGCTGTCGTCGCTTTGGGCCGACGTACCGAATGAAAGGTTGGTCGGCCTGGGCTACACCCTGCCGTGGCTTGAGCGGTTCGGCACCGATGCCGAGCGCGTCTTCGCCTTCATGCCGGCGACGCAGGGCGCGGTCGTCTGGCCCGCCAACGGCCCGTCGACCACCGCGCTCGTCTTCGACGAGGAACTGCCGCTCGGCGACTCGTCCGTCGACCGCATGCTGCTTGTCCATTCGCTCGAACATGCTGAAAATCCGCGCGAATCGCTCAAGGAAATCTGGCGCGTGCTGTCGCCGGCGGGCCGCGTCGTCATCGTCGTGCCAAACCGGCGCGGGGTGTGGGCGCGCTTCGAACATACGCCCTTCGGCACCGGACGGCCGTTTTCGCGCACGCAGCTGACGGAGTTGCTGCACGACGCCAACTTCACTCCGGCCGGATGGGGCGAAGCACTGCTCTATCCGCCGTCGCGCCGCCAATGGTTGCAGCGTTCGCACGGCATGCTGGAGCGCGCCGGTCGCCAATTCTGGCCGATCTTCTCCGGCGTCATTCTGGTCTCGGCCGAAAAACGCCTGTATCAGGGCATTCCGGTCGCCCGCAGGGCCTCGCGGCGCGTCTTTGTTCCGGTGCTGTCGCCGCAAGGTGCCGCGGGGCGCATCCTCGAAAAAGATCGCAGCTGAAAAGTCCACCTGCCCCTTATTTTCCAAAGTTCTATTCCTAGATACCCAGCACCCCGCGCCTCCCAAGCACGGCACCGAACCGCTGGAGACACTGACCGCGTGGCCACGACACCACCGAAAACGGCGCTGCTTTTGCGTAATCCCCGCGCGCGTAACGGCAAGGCGGCCATCGAGCCTGTACTCGACATGCTGCGCCAGGCCGGCCTGGATTTGCTGGAGCCCGAACGCAGCGCAAGTGACAGCGCCTCCGACCTGATCTCGCGTTACGCTGATCAATGCGATCTCGTCATCACCGGAGGCGGAGACGGCACGCTCAACAATGCCGCGTCGGGGCTCTGCTATACGGGCCTGCCGCTGGGTGTGCTGCCGCTCGGCACCGCCAACGATTTTGCCCGCACCATGGGTATTCCGCTCGACCCGATGGAAGCCGCGAAACTGATCGTGAAAGGCAGGACCAAGCATGTCGATCTCGGCGAGGTGAATGGCCATCTGTTCTTCAATGTCGCCAGCATCGGCTTTTCCGCCGAACTCGCCGGCGAACTGACCGAGCACGCCAAGAAACGCTGGGGTACGCTGGGCTACGGCATCGTTGCCGCCCGCCTGTTGATACGCTCTCGGCTGTTCTCCGCCTTCGTCGACCATGACGGCGTGACCGAGAAAATCCGCGCCTTGCAGGTCTCGGTCGGCAATGGGCGCCACTATGGCGGCGGCATGACGGTTGAGGAGACCGCGACTGCCGATGACGGCTATCTCGACTTCTACAGCCTCGAAGTCGACCACTGGTGGCGGCTTCTGCGCCTCTTGCCCAGTCTGCGCAATGGCACGCAAGGGCGTTGGGACGACGTGCGCGCCTTCCGCACCACGGAAGTGACCATCCGCACCACCAGGCCGCGTCCGATCAACACCGATGGCGAATTGGCGACCTATACGCCGGCGCATTTCCGCATCCGGCCGAAGTCGGTGGTGGTTTACGCGCCGTAGTCGATTTCGAGGGTGGGCAACAAGCTTAAGCGCCGCAGAATACCCCTCCCCTTTTGTAGGGGAGGGGTAAGGGGTGGGGTAAAGTGACAAGGACAGTTCGTCTCACCGCTTCAGCAGAAACACCGCCTGCTGGCCGAAGAAGTTCCAGAACCACCACGGCATGGAGAAGCGGATTTTCTTGCCATTGACGTCCAGCGCGGTCGCCCGCTCGACCTTGGCGCCGATCTCGTCGCATAGGCTGACGAAGTCGCGGATGGTACAGAAATGGATGTTGGGCGTGTCGTACCAGGAATAGGGCAGATCCTTGGTCACCGGCATGCGGCCGTTGAAGAACAGCGAAAAACGCACTTTCCAGTGCCCGAAATTCGGGAAAGAGACGATGGCGCGGTCGCCGATGCGCAAGAGTTCTTCCAGGACGCGGCGCGGATTGCGCGTCGCTTGCAGCGTTTGCGACAGGACGACGAAATCGAACCCCTTGTCGGGATAGAAGACCAGGTCGGTATCGGCATCGCCCTGGATAACCGACAGCCCCCGCGCCACGCACTCGTTGACGCCGCGCTGGGAGATTTCCACGCCGCGTCCATCGACCTGACGGGTTTCCTGCAACAGTTGCAGAAGTTCCCCTTCGCCGCAGCCGACATCGAGGACTTTTACCCGCGGCGGGATGATTTCACTGACGACTTCGAGGTCGACACGCTGTGCGACATTGACGGTCATAGCTCTTCCAATCCCCTGGCGCGCGCAGCCGAACGCAGGAAGCCGTTGATGGCGGCGAACAGTTCGGGCTCGTCGAGCAGGAATGCGTCATGCCCCCGATCCGTCTCGATCTCGACGAAAGACACAGACGCGCCAGCGGCATTGAGCGCGTGGACCACCGCACGGCTCTCCTCGGTTGGAAACAGCCAGTCGGAGGTGAAAGACACCAGGCAGAACCGCGTGCTGGTGCCGACGAAGGCATTGGCCAGGAGCCCGCCATGGTCGGCGGCGAGGTCGAAATAGTCCATCGCCCGCGTCAAGTAGAGATAGGAATTGGCGTCGAAGCGGTCGACGAAGGTCATGCCTTGGTGACGCAGATAGCTTTCAATCTGGAAATCGGCATCGAAACCGAAGGTCAGCGCGTCCCGATCCTGCAGGTTGCGGCCAAATTTGCGGTGCAAGGCCGCCTCCGACAGATAGGTGATGTGGGCGGCCATGCGCGCGACGGCGAGGCCCTTTTCAGGCCGCTTGCCGGTCTCGAAATATGTGCCGCCATGCCAGTCCGGATCGGCCATCACCGCTTGGCGACCGACCTCATTGAAGGCGATGTTCTGGGCGGAATGCCGCGCGCCGGCGGCAATCGGCAGCGCGGAAAAGACACGCTCGGGATAGCTCGCCGCCCATTCCAGGACCTGCATGCCGCCCATCGAGCCGCCGAGCACGCAGAACAGCCGGTCGATGCCGAAGTGATCGACCAGCATCGCCTGCGCTCGCACCATGTCCTTGATGGTGATGACCGGCAGATCGAGCCCGTAGGGCTTATCGGTGGCGGGGTTGATCGAGGCTGGCCCTGTAGAGCCAAGGCAGCCGCCGATGACATTGGAGCAGATGACGAAGAAGCGATCGGTATCGATGATCTTGCCGGGGCCGATAAGCACATCCCACCAGCCGGGCTTGCCGGTGACGGGATTGTCGTTGGCGACATGCTGGTCGCCGGTCAGCGCATGGCAGACGAGAATGGCGTTCGAGCGCGCTTCATTCAGAGTGCCATAGGTCTGATAGGCGATCTGGAAGGGCGACAGCATGACGCCGGCGGCCAGCGCCAACGGTTTGTCGGCGCCGAACTTGAGCACCTTGCTGGTCGGGTTCTCGACCTCGTTACGACTTTTCAATGCGCGCGCTGCGGCCATCTCGTCACCTCGAGGCCGGCTTTCTGACAACAAAAAACCGGCACTGCATTCGCAAAGCCGGTGACATGTCCTGCCACGGTCCTTTAGCGAATTGTTTAACGTGGCTGCAAGCCGACCGGCCAAATCACCACGGGATTGGTTTTCTCATACCTCTCCCCCGCACGCAGGTCAACGTCTCAGCATATGCGTGCAATGAGGCTGGGATACCCGAAACGGCATTTCCCGCGAAACGACGGATCATGTACGTCGTATAAGAAGTAACACGGTTGGCGACCCGTTCGCGGTCTCACCACGGTCGTGACCCTGCTCGCCTACAGGCAATCGCCGGCGCGGGCGCTATCCTCGTGAGCACCCGCGCCGGTTAAAACCAATCAGCGCTTGATCAGATCGGCCCACTCCGGATGACGCCGGAATTGGGCAGCAGCGAAGGGGCAGAGCGGGATGATCGTCTTGCCAGCGGCGCGGGCATCCTCCACCGCGCGGGTGACGAGCTTAAGGCCTGCCCCCTGTCCGCGGAACGCATCCGGCACACCGGTGTGGTCGATGATGATCTGGTCCGTCCCGAGCTTGCTGAACGTCATCTCGGCAACCGCCCCGTCGGCGCCTTTGAGGAAATAGCGCCCCTTGGTTTCGGTTTCCTCAAGTTCGATCGGTGTTGACGTGTCCATATCAGGCTCCTTGATTGGTCTGGGCAAAGAAAGTCTTCGCCGCTTCGATCTCGGCCGGCCGGACTTCGTGTCCGCCCTCATGCCATTCCAGTGTGACATCCGCCCCAAGCGCCTGCAAATGCGCTTCGAGCCGCGAGGTCAGGTCGGGTGGGCAGATTGGATCGCGACGCCCTGCGGTGATCAGAACCCTCCTGCCTTCAAGATTGCCCGCCACCTTCGGCTCGAACGGGATCAGCGGGTGCATCAGCCCTGCGGCATCGAACACATCAGGCGCGGCGAACACCACCGAAGCCAGGATGTTCGCGCCGTTGGAGTAGCCGATGCCGAGAATTTTGGAAGGCTTCGTCGCCTCGACATGAGCGCGGATGAAACCTGCCATCTTCGCCGTTGCGCGGGCTAGGTCGTCCATATCGTAAACCCCCTCGCCGGTACGGCGGAAGAAGCGGGCGGCCCCGAATTCGGACACGTCGCCGCGCGGTGCGATGACAGTTGCTTCCTGCACCAGCTCGCGGGCAAAGGCCAGGAGCTGGTTTTCATCGCCGCCCGTGCCGTGAAAAGCGAAGACCAGAGGTCCGCCCGGCGCACCGGGCAGAACCTTGTATGTGTAAGCTTCGGTCGTCATAGCTGTCTCCTCAATCGCCTAGGGGCTGGAGATGCCTTTCCAGCTGGCCGCGAAGGTGCTCGTGCTGCGTCGGCAGCTTCAGCGCCTCGCCAAGATGGGCAGTGTCCTCGTCACGATCGAAGCCGGGTTCGTTGGTGGCGACTTCGAACAACACGCCGCCCGGCGTCCGGAAGTAGATTGCCCAGAAATAGTCGCGATCGATCACCGGCGTGACCTGATAGCCCGTATCCATCAGCGCCTTGCGCACTTCGAGCTGCTCGGCGCGGTTTTCGACCGCAAACGCGATGTGATGGACCGAACCGGCCCCCAGCCCCGCGAAGGGCGCTCCGGGAACGGTCTCGATGTCGATGACATCGGCGCCGTTGCCGCCTTTCACAGCCAGCCGTTTGGTGTTGCCGGAGGTGTCGACCTCCTCATAGCCCATGAACTTCAAAAGCTCTTCGGTGGCGCCGCCATCCTTCAGCCGAAGCGAAGCGGAATGGAAACCGCGGATCGCCTCATCGGCCGGGACGCCGCCCTTGACCCAAGGCGCGCGCTCGTCGCCCTTGCCTTCCAACACGGCGAACCCTTCGCCGTCGGGACCCGTGAAAGCCAGCCGCGACTCACCGAATTTTTCCTGGCGCTCGATATTCTTCACGCCCTGATCGGCTAGATGCTTCTGCCAGTATCCTAGAGAGCCTTCGGGCACCGAAAACACCGTGGTTCCAACTTCGCCCACCCCATGCCGACCTTTGCCGATATTGGGGAATGGAAAATAGGTCATCACCGACCCCGGCGTGCCGAACTCGTCGGCGTAATAGAGATGATAAACATCCGGAGCGTCGAAATTCACAGTCTTCTTTACACGGCGCAGGCCGAGCTTATGCGTGAAAAACGCGTTGTTTTCCGCAGCATTCGCGGCCATGGACGTTACGTGGTGAAGTCCCTTGATTTGGTCGAGCATTGTTTTGCCCTTTCTGCCGCCATGCGGCCCTTCGTGATGGCCGGAATATGGCGACAAAGACCTGGGCGGCAAAGACGGCGTTCACAGAATGGTCCGTGCTGAAATAGTGAACAATAGTAGAATGATTGTTCAATGTAACATCGAACTCATCACGGGTATCTGAGGTGATACCTAGACAGAAAAAGGCCCGCGACGAGCGCGGGCCTTTTCAGAAAAACCAGTCAAATAATTACTGTACGTTCAGAAGCTGCTGGTCGCGGTTCTGAGCAAACGTGCCTTCATCATATTCCGGTGCAGCTTCAAGCTGTTCCTTCGTGAAGGTCGTGTACAGATACTTGTTGTTGTCGTTGTCGACCATGAAAGCGAGCTTTTCGCCGCCAATGGCCACTTCCTTCTCACCCATGCCGAGGAAACCGCCGACATTGACGATATAGGCATCGACCTTGCCATCCGCCGTCAGAATCACGTCGCCGATTTCGCCGACATTGGCGTCATTCGCACCATAGACGGTGGTTCCAACAAGTTCTTCCGCGCCCATGTCGCCAGCTGGCATTTCCTTCAGCGTCGAACGATCGATGGCTGCGGTGGAGGTGCCGTCGGTTGTTGCAGCCGGAGCGCCTGCTGCAGGAGCCTCAGCAGACTGATCAGCCGGTGCGGGCGTCATTGGGGCGGCAGGTGCCGGTGCGGGAGCCTGTGCAGTCTGGTCGGTTGTCGCCGCCGGCGCGGCCGGGTCGGTTGCAGCGCTCTGAGCAGGCATCGGATCGAACGGCGTCTTGTCGAAGTCAGCCAGCTCGGTCAGCTGCTCCTTGGTTGCAGCAATCACCAACCACCGGTCGCCATTGCGTTCGGCCCAGTCAAACTCGCCATAAGGCAGAGCCACATTCTTGGCGCCGATGCCAAGGAAGCCGCCGACGCTCACGACCACGGCTTCCGCCGCACCATCCGCCGTCATGACGATATCGCTCACGGTACCAATCTTTTCGGCATCGTCGGCGGTGCCATTGTAGACGTCTTCGCCCACGATGTTGCTGGCGAGATGACCGTCAGTCGAAACCTCGGCGGCAACAGGTGCGCCTTCCGTCACGGGAGCAGCTGGAGCCGCAGCCGGTGCCGGCGTGGTCGTATCCTGAGCATAAGCGGCGGTGGCGAGCAGGGTCGCGACGGCCGTAGTAGCCAAAAGATTGCGGATCATGATATTGTCTCCTTGTGCGTGATCTCAAAATCTCGTGCGTGCTGCGCTCCGGTCGCTCTTTTGCAGGAAGGCCGGGCGCAGCTTTTCACGGTAGCACAACGTCGCGATACGTATGTGGTTCCGCTACATCCCCTCAAATGCCACTTTTTCCGCTTGGTCTCGAGAGCTTCCAAGTTTTCCCTAAGCTGAGGAACAAACACTTCTTTTCGCCGTTTCGGACTTGATGAAGCATGAAGCCCGGAGAGGGCCGCTGTTGGAATTGAGGGACAATGAAATTCGCAGCCGTACTCAACCGCGACGGCGGAACCCTGCGCACCACCGATCTCGATGATTTCTCGGCGCGAATTCATGCTGCGTTGGAAGAAGCCGGACATTCAGTTTCGATCGAAATTGTGTCTGGCAGCGAAATAGCCGACGCGATCGACAAGGCTGCGGCGAAGCGTGTCGATGTAGTGATGGTCGGCGGCGGGGACGGCACCGTATCGACGGCGGCGGCAAAGCTTAAGGGAAAAAAGAAGGCACTCGCCATTTTGCCGGCCGGCACCATGAACCTGTTCGCTCGAAGTCTGCAGATCCCCCAGACGCTGGATGGCGCGGTCAAGGCATTCGCCACAGGTGAGATCCGCGCTGTCGATGTTGCGACGGCCAATGGCATTCCGTTCGTGCACCAGTTTTCAGTGGGCATGCATGCCAAGCTGGTTCATCTGAGGGAACAGAAAAACTTCGCCTCCCGCCTCGGCAAAATTCGCGCCTCGCTCCATGCGGCATGGGAAACCATTCACAATCCTACCGCGCTCGACGTGAAACTGTCGATTGGCGAGGCTGAGATCCTAACCAAGGCGACGAGCATCGGCGTCACCAACAATCTGTTCGGTGAAGGCCACCTTCCCTATACGGACCAGCCTGACGGCGGAACACTCGGTGTCTACATCACCATAGCGCAGCAAAAAGGCGAGTTGGTTCGTCTGTTGACGAAGATGGCGCGCGGCAAATGGCGCGACAACGACCAGATCGAAATTCACGAAGCGCAAAGCGTGCGGCTCGAAGTCAGGTCGTCGAAGCGCTACAAACGTGTTATCGATGGGGAACTGTCGGAACTCGAAAAGGTGACGGATTTCAAGATTCATCCTGGTGCGTTGAACGTCCTGGTGCCGCAACGCGTTGAAGCGAAGAAGGCGGCATGATTGACGCCGCCTCCATAGAACTCGGATCGTTAAGGCGCTGGTTGGGTCGTAGAGTTCTGGCCCTGCGCAGCGTTGTCGATCATGTCGCCGTACATTTCAACGCCGAACCAGACAGCTGCGGCAAGGACGAGACCTACGATCAGAATCATAAGCACATGCGTACCTTTCCTGCCCTGTTTGGCCTTTTCCTCGGAAACAATTTTGGTCATCTGAACGCTCCTGACGGGTTCGTTGGCTTCACGAGGCTAACGGCAGGCCACCCTCATAGTTCCAGCCCTTTCGCACCTGCGTTCTCCGCGCCGCATGGGAAATGGTTTGGTGGCCATGGTTGACCAGAAAGAGACAGGCGCGCTTCCCGAACGCGTCGTGGAAGCAGTCAACGATCCTCGGCGCCTGTCGGTGCTTCAAGGATTGGAAGCGTCGGAAACTGTCGGGGACGCAGATTTCGATCGAATCGCCAAACTTGCTTCGACGATCATGGATGCACCCGTTGCGCTGGTCAGCCTGGTCGATATCGACCGCCAATGGTTCCGCTCGGCCGTCGGGCTGACCGAGCATGAAACGCCGATAGACCAGTCCTTCTGTGCCCACGCGATTGCTGGGGATGGCACGCCCATGGTCGTTCTCGACGCCAGCGCAGACCCGCGCTTTGCACAAAACCCCCTCGTGACCGGCGAACATCATCTGCGGTTCTACGCCGGGGTGCCCATGCGGGTGGCGGATGTCGCCATCGGCACGCTGTGTGTGATCGACCGGCAACCCCGGGCAGAACCGCCGCCCGCCCGTATGGAGCAGTTACGGGCCTTGGCGGAGCTGGCCGCGAGCCTGTTCTCGCTCAAGGCAGGCACGCGCGCCGGCGAAAAAGCGCAAGTCGCGCTGGTGCGCGAAGAACGGCGTCGGGCGATTGCCATCGAAGCCGCGTCCCTTGCAAGCTGGGTCTGGGATGCCCGCAGCGGCGTGGTGGAATGCGACGAGCTTCTACCCGAATTGCTGGGGCTGCCAACGACCACGCGGATGCGCGCACGAGATGTTTTCACCGCCATAGACCGCCGGGACCTTGGCAAGACCGGGACGATGTTCCGCGACACTCTGGCCGACAGCGACGAATATTTCGGCGAATATCGGGTGCGCGGCACCGAGCCGTCCCGCTGGCTGGCGACGCGCGGCCGCGTGGTGGAGCGTGACTCCGACGGCAGGGCAATCCTTGTCTTCGGCGTGAATTATGACATCACCGAAGCCCGGGCCGCGAATGAGCGGCAGAGATTGTTGCTGCGCGAGCTGAACCATCGGGTCAAGAACACGCTTGCGACCGTCCAGGCGCTGGCGACCCAGACGGTTCGACACGCCCGCAACCCCGGCGATTTCCTCGAAGCGTTCAGCGCCCGCCTGCGTTCGCTGGGCCTGGCGCATGGGCTGCTTTCGGATCACGAGTGGCGCGGCATCAGCATCCGCGAACTGATCCGAACAGAACTCCAGCCTTTTCAGGATGCCGCCCGTCCTCGCATCGCTTTACGCGGCCAGGATGTTCTGCTGTCGCCCGATCAGGCCGTCGGCCTGGCGCTCGTGCTGCACGAGCTTGGCAGCAACGCCGTCAAATATGGCTCGCTGTCAGTGCCACGGGGCTCGGTTCTGTTGGAATGGTCGGTGCGCGGCCGCGAAGACAAGCGCCTGCTGGATATGAGCTGGTCGGAGAGCGGCGGCCCGGCTGTGACGGAGCCAGCACATCACGGCTTTGGCTCGATTTTGATCAAGCGCGGCCTGGCCAAAGTGCTGTCCAGCGAAGTCATCCACGAATTCAGGCCGGAAGGCGTCTATGCCGGCATCTCGATGCCGCTCGCCTCGGCCGAGGAAACGCATCTCTGAGACGAGGTGCGCCAAGCGGGCAGCTTCCTATGGGGATTGAGCGCCTACGGCTTATCAGGCCGTGGAACCGGAGTGCGCTTGCGCGTATTCTCCTGGAACACCTTGAACGCAAGCACTGCCAGCAAGGGACCAGCCAGGGCGCCTAAAGCAGCCCGGTTGCGCAGGAGAAGCGGCACGGCGGCAACCGCGGCCGCGATACCGATTGATCGTGCCTCGGACGAACGCCGTACTTTGGCTTGCCTGACACGGACACCTGCCGAAATCTTGTCGATAAGGATGATGATGCCGGCAAGCACGAGAAAACCGACACCGAAGCCGATGGCGGCTGCGGTGTGGCCGTAATATCGGGCGACCGTGATGAAAGCGGCACCGATCAGAAAACCGGCGCCGCAAGCAACGGCGATGCCAGCAAGCAGATAGGTGATCGCCAATTGACGGACACGACGTAGCGTCTGCGCCGCCTCAGTTGTTGCAAAACCGGCGATCAGGGATGCGAGCATGGACGGTCCACCAATTTAAAATGCGCCAGATTTCAGCGACGGGTCAGCAAGGCGAAGAAAAAGCCGACGCCGGCTGCGATAGCCAGAGACGTAATTGGCTTCTCGTGCACATTTGCGATGACCTGGGCTTCGATGTCTTTAGCGTTGGTCTTCAGCGAGTCCAAGGCTGCTTCGCCCTGTACCTTGAGCTGTTCCGCACCTTGTGCGGCGGCGCGCTTCGCAGCGCCGAAGCCATGCTCGCTTGTGGCTGCAAGATCGGCGGTCAGCCGTTCGACATCCGCTTTCAGCGCAGCGATATCGGCCTCCAATTGAGCGACGTCTCTTTGGGCAGTGCCTGCCCTGGTTGCAGCAGCCATGAATTACTCCTTTGTGTCGACAGAAACCTTCCAACGCCTGAGCCAAGGCAAGGTTCCTTATGAGGATTAAACGGACTCACAGACGATATTTCAATCCCTCCAGCCGCAGACTGTGAAAGAGCTTCGCGTTACGCGATCACATAAGCGGGCGCTTGGTTTCGGGGAGGCCGTGCCAGCCGGAAATGGCTGCAAGTCCCTCGGCGTCCAGGATTTCGCAGCTTCCTTCCCGCCAACGGATCATTCCCCGATCGATCAGTTTGCGAATGGTCTTGTTTGTATGAACAAGCGACAATCCGAGCGTATCAGCGATATGCTGCTGGGTCACCGGGATCTCAACCTGCCGATGCCCATTAAGCTCAACGGATTTGGCGCGGCCGTGGAGGAACGCGATGAGATAGGCCGCGCGCTCCAACGCGTTGCGCCGCCCGACGCTGAGCAGATTCTCATCGAGCATCTGTTCCTCGCGGGCGGCAATCCAGGTGAGATCATAAGCGAGACCGGGATGATTCCGGTAAAGAATAGTGAGGTTCTGGCGTTCGAAAACGCAGAGCAGCATAGAAGACAGCGCTTCAACCGAGTGCTGCATTTCGCCCATCAGGCTGCCTTGAAGACCAACGAGATCGCCCGGTAGAATATAGTTCAGGATTTGTCGGCGTCCGTCAGGCAGCAACTTGTAGCGAAACCCCCAGCCAGACAGTACAGTGTATAAATGTGCGCTGTGGCTTCCTTCGACCAGCACGGCCGAGCCTTTCTCTACCGAAAGCTCACCTTTCTTGAACTTGCTGATGAAGGTGAGTTCCTCGGGCTCGAAGTCTCGAAAAACCTTGAGTGGCCTCAGCGGGCAAGCCTCGCAGGGATACTGGCGGGTTGAAAAAACGCGCGGTGTTGCGCCAGACATCGCCGTTGCTCCAAACACATTGTTTCAAAACGATTTTTAAGTGATCGAGTTCCTACATTTTGCAGAGTAGGTATGTCTTTTTTAAATGACAACATATCGCTTTACGTTCACCTATCGCGACTCGTTTCGTGGAGATTTCCTCAGTTGCAGCAACCGCTTACCGGAATGAAAATTCTCGTTCTAGAAGACGAATTCTTGATCGCGATGGACGTGGAGCAACTGTGTCGCGACCATGGCGCTGAGGATGTGGTTATCATGCAGACCGTCGATCATATGTCGGCCGAACATGCGGCGACATCTTTCGATGCGGCCGTCGTTGACCTGATGCTGAACAATCAATCGACGATCGATTATGCACGCCAGCTTCAAAACGCGGGAATGCCGTTTGTCTTCGCGTCCGGCTACACTGACACGAAAGAAATGCTCTCCGATTTTCCAGATGTAGTCCTGGTGTCGAAGCCCTATGCGGGCTCCGACCTGATCGAAGCTCTCGTCGAAGCCTCGACGCGCCGCCTAAGCGGCGTTTGATCCCATAACCTGGCTGGCGATCGAATCCGGTCCATATTCGGATTCGCCGGAAATCTGCAGGATTTCTTGAAGTCGGTTGCGCGCGCGGCTGACGCGGCTTTTGATCGTGCCGACAGCACATTGGCAGATTTCCGCCGCTTCCTCGTAGGAAAATCCCGAGGCGCCGATCAGAATGATCGCTTCGCGCTGATCTTCTGGAAGCTTTTCGAGAGCGGTGCGGAAGTCCTCTAGGTCGAGTTGGCCCTGCTGGGCAGGGTGCACCGCCAGCCGGCCGGTCATGGCTCCGTCGCTGTCCTGGACCTCCCGGCCACGCTTCCGCATCTGCGAGTAGAACTCGTTGCGGAGGATGGTGAACAGCCAGGCTTTCAGATTTGTGCCGGGTTGAAAGCTCTCATGCTTGTCCCATGCTTTGACGAGTGTCTCCTGCACAAGATCATCAGCCTTGTCGGAGTTCTGCGCCAGCGACATCGCAAATGCACGCAGGCTAGGAATGGCTGCCAGCAGATCGGTCTTGAAGCCCTGCGAAACGGCCATGGCCTCAACCTTTCTTTGCTGCGGCGGGCGTCTGCTCCAACTGCCGCAGAAGATCGGCAAAACGGTCAGGCACCTCTTCCGAAACAAGATCTGCGTAATATTGCTTCAGCTTCAGACCAATCTGTGAATTCGTGCCGAGCGGATCCCCGCCGTCGCTGACATGCGGCGGACGTTTTCCGTCATTTTTCATCGTTGTCATTTCCAAAAAAAGCCCTCTTTCCGTATGCCACGAAAAACCCGTACCGACGCACGGAATGGCTTGCGGCTGCCCGATCTCGGCTTTAACGCAAGGTCCGCGTTTTAGTTCCTTGTGAAGGAACTTTTTCCGCCGCAGCGAGTTTGTTGTGTTCGGCACTATCTATGAAACGATAAAACGTCATCTGAGGGAGACGTCTTGAAATGAGTTTATCCGCAAAAATTGCGCCCCACCTGCCTTTTCTACGCCGCTTCTCGCGTGCCGTATCCGGCTCGCAGGAAAGTGGCGACGCCTTGGTGGCGGCGCTGTTGGAAGCGATCATCGCAGATGTAAGCATTTTCCCGGACTCGTCGTCCGACCGCATCGCGCTCTACAAATTGTACTCCCAGCTCTTTACCTCCGTCTCGATTCGCGTGCCGCCTGAAGCGTCGCAGAATTCGTGGGAGATGAGCGCTGCTTCAAACCTTGCCGCACTCGCACCCCGCCCGCGTCAGGCGTTTCTCCTGGTCGCGGTCGAGGGCTTCGACATTGGTGAAGCATCCGAAATTTTGAACGTCTCCGAAGACCAGTTCAACGACCTCCTGCAGACCGCAAGCAGTGAGATTTCCCGTCAGGTGGCAACCGACATCCTCATCATCGAGGACGAGCCTTTGATCGCCATGGACATAGAGGAAATGGTCGAAAGCCTCGGTCATCGCGTGGTTGGCACCGCGCGTACCCATTCGGAAGCGACAGCAATGTTTGCAAAAGCGCGGCCTAAAATGGTACTCGCCGACATCCAGCTCGCAGATGGAAGCTCGGGCATCGACGCGGTGAACGAGATTCTTTCTACCACCCCTGTCCCGGTCATCTTCATTACCGCCTTCCCTGAGCGGCTTCTGACCGGTGAGCGGCCCGAACCGGCATTTCTTGTAACGAAGCCCTTCAATCCGGAAATGGTTAAGGCCCTCATCAGCCAAGCCTTGTTCTTCGACCGGCAGGCAAAAGCGGCTGCTTGAAGAAATAAAAACGTTTTCCTGCGCACGGATGGAACAAGCCGACACCGGAAACGTTTTTACTTCATAATTTGAAGGAGATGAACATGCTTTACTGGGCTCTTGTATTTCTGGTTGTAGCAATCATCGCCGGCGCACTTGGCTTCGGCGGCATTGCAGGAACATCGGCCGGGATCGCGCAGATATTATTCTTCGTGTTCCTCGCCTTCCTCGTGATCTCTCTTCTTGCCGGTCTGTTTAGGCGGGCATAGCAAGCGGAGAAGGAACGCTGGAAGCCGCCCCCCTCAATCGGTTTCCAGCCAATCCGCCGGGCAGCGCTCTCCAACGCAGCGCAGCCCGGCGGAACTTTTTAAGGCCTGCTAATGCAAGGCGGTGGCGTGTTGCAATTCCTAGACGAAATGCCTGCGCGGTTCGCACCGGCCCTCCTACAAGCATCCCGGAATGCGGGCGTGGCGGTTGCGTATCACGATCTCGCCAATGAGTTGGTCTGGGCGCATAATTTTGAACGCTACACCCGACCTGATGGCTCCTCCGAGATGACCACGTCGCTCGCCTCGCCGCGCATGGTGGAAATGCGGAGTCGCGTCGCGTCTACAGGGAAAGCCGAAGGCTTTGAGATTAGCAGCGCTGACGACGCGGGTTTGCATTGGTTCGATGTCTGGATCGACCCGGATGTGGCGGCCGAAGGACGTATCGAAGGCCTTGTGACTACCCTCGTCGAAACCACAGAACACAAACGCCGCGACCAGACGTTGAAAGCATTGCTGCGTGAGGTAAGCCACCGCTCACGCAACCTGCTTGCCATTGCCCAGAGCATCGCGACGCAGACCGGTAGGTATACAGATACGATCGAGGCGTTTTTAGGCCGCTTCCGCGGCCGCCTCCAGGCTCTGGCAACCTCTCAAGATCTCGTCACCTCCTCGAACTGGCGAGGCGCAGGGTTCCGGGAAACGGTGACAAGTCAGATGGCACGTTACACCCAACGTACGCCGTCAGCGCTCAAAATCTCCGGTGCCGACCCCTATCTCAACCCCAACGCCGCACTTCACGTCGCGCTTGCGATCCATGAACTGACCGTCAACTCGGTCAGTCACGGTGCCCTGAAGACAGCCGGTGGCGAAGTCACCGTGACCGCAAAAATAGCGCCCGACCCCTCCTCCCACGAACCCCAATTGACAATAGTCTGGTGCGAACACCTTCCCCTTGGCCCCTCCGAAGGTGAAATCCGCAGACGTTTTGGAAGCGTCACGCTGGAACGCGCTGTGCCCGCAGCGCTGAATGGAACGGCCCGGTTGGAGATTGGCCCCGGCGAAGTCTGCTATCAGTTGATCGTGCCTGGGAGCAATTTCGAAACCGCCACGACCCCGGCCGATTAAGACATCGGTAACGTTTCGTTGATGAATTTGCCACGATCCCAGCATTTCCAGGCTGTTTTCCGGCTTTTTGAGCCGGAACCGATGACCCCCATCGTCGTTTTCTTAACGAAAGGAAAACGCCATGGAACACATCGCAGCGCTGATGTTGATCGTCTCATGCTCGGGAAGCGTGGACAATTGCCAGGAGCTTCCCTCACCCGTCACAGTCTTCGAAACGATGGAGGAGTGCCGCGAAATTTTACCTCAGGCCTTGAAGGCCTTTGAGGGACAAGGCCAGCTCTATTCCACCTGCGTGACTGTTGACCCTGCGATGGTGGAGGAAGACGCGGTTCTAACGTGGGACATCGGCAAAGATGGTGTGCTTCGCGCTTCCGTCGATGTCGGTGAGATGACCGTGGCCAGCAACACGCGCCGCGAAAATGTCGTGGTTGTACCTCAGTAAAGTCGGCTGCTTCCTTTTTGGGGGCGTGACGGGACGTTTTTTGATCAAGTGAGAGGAAAAACTATGCGTAAGACGATTATTGCACTGGCGGCCGTGGCTGCATTGGCGGGTTGCACCACCACAGAGCGCGATGTGGGAACCGGCGCCGCACTTGGGGCGGGCGTAGGCCTTCTGGCTGGTGGCGACGCGAAAGGTGCGCTGATTGGCGCGGCCGCAGGCGCTGCTGGCGGTCTCCTGGTCAGAAATCTGCGCAACGGCTATTGCGAGTATCGTAATCCTCGGACTGGACGTCTTTATCAGGCTCCATGTCGCTAACAAGCTAAAGCGTGTCGCGTTTGACGTGATTCAGGATTCCCATTTTGGTTGGGGGATGATTCATTGAGGTTCGAAGGAGAACCGCGATGGGCAAGCCGCTACCGATGGCGTTGCGTGAACGTGTTGC
>NZ_JACVVX010000010.1 GCF_014534685.1 Oryzicola mucosus | reverse complement strand
ACCAGCAGTACGAGAAGTTCTACGGCGGCGCATCCTATCTCGTGAAGACCAACATGTACCGAAACTACGACTTCGACCGCGCAGGCAGGCTCGTCGATGCAGCACTCGATACAGCCGCTGCTTAGAGAACGTGCTGCTAAATGCATAAACGAAAACAATCAAGGAGGCCGGCCGACATGGTTGCTTCGCACGTCCTGAGGCTTCAATTGGGCAGCGCGACCGACGTGCCCGTTCACGCGGCCATCATCGCGGGATGGACCGGCCGCGACAAGGCAGCGCTTGAAAAGCATATCGTCGAGTTGGAAGAGCTTGGCGTCAAGCGCCCTGCCTCGACCCCTATCTTCTACCGGGTGGCGGCGAGCCGGCTGACAACCGCGCCTGTCCTTGAATCGAGCGGTTCGGAATCGAGCGGCGAAGTCGAGTTTGTCCTGCTGAAGCATGGCGGCCGGCTTTGGGTCGGCGTTGGATCCGACCACACCGACCGCAAGGTGGAAACCTACAACATCACCGTTTCCAAGCAAATGTGCGACAAGCCGGTCGCCCCGGTGTTTTGGGACTTCGACACGGTTTCAGATCACTGGGATCAGCTGATTCTGCGCTCTTATATCGTCGAGAATGGCGCGCGTGTGCTTTATCAGGAAGGCAGCGTCGCAGCGATGCTGTCGCCCGACGAGTTGCTGGCCCGCTGGGAGGCTTCGCTGGAGGATGGCACGGTGATGTTCTGCGGCACCCTCGCGGCGCGGGGGGGCGTTCGTCCCTCCGAGCGTTTCGAATATGAGTTGGAGGACCCTGTCACAGGACACCGGATCGCGCACGCATATGACGTCAAAAGCCTCACGATAGCCGGCTAACAGGACGAGCGCAGACATGAAGATCGCCGTCCCCGACCTGATCTCGAACTCCTATTTTCCTGCCATCGCCGCGGTTGAGCTCGGCATGTTCAAGCGGGAGGGGATAGACGCTTCTATCGAAATGATCTTCCCCGTCGACAAAGCCTATGCTGCGTTGCGCGACGGGGACGTCGACCTCGTCGCCGGCTCGGCGCATTCGGCTCTGTCGGCTTTCCCGGAATCGGATGGCGTCAAGCTGATCTGCGCCCAGGGCCAGGGAATGTATTGGTTCCTGGTCATGCGCGCCGACCTAGCCGCCACCCGTGGCGACCTTTCGGTAGTTAAGGGACGACGGATCGGCGCGGCGCCCTGGGTGGAGATGGGCCTGCGTGGTCTGCTTGTTGCCGGCGGCATTGATATAGAGCGTGACCAGGTTTTGATAGCGCCAGTACCTGGCGCAGTCGGCGCCGGCGTAAATTTCGGCCTGACTGCTGCCAAGGCGCTGGAGGCCGGACAGATCGACGGGTTCTGGGCCAATGGAATGGGCACGGAGGTCGCGGTTAGGCGTGGCGTCGGCACGGTGGTGCTCGACATCCGGCGCGGCGATGGGCCGAAGGAAGCGTTCAATTATACGATGGCATCGATTGCCGCTACCGACCGCTTGATCAAGGACCAGCCGGACCGGGCCGCGGCGGCCGTTCGGGCGATCGTCGCGACGCAGGCTGCACTACGGAAAGACCCCTCGCTGGCAACGCAGGTGGCGAGCAAGGTCTTTCCGGAGCAGGAAGCTGGCCTATTTGCCGAACTCATTCGTCGCGACGGGCCGTACTATGATGCGTCGATCTCGCGCGACTTCGTCGCCGATATGACCGCCTTTTGCCGGCGCATCGGCATTCTCAAGGGCCACCCTTCCTATGAAGATGTTGTGGCAACGCAATTCAGCCCGCTCTGGGCAGGCACGGGAGACAGTGGTCATGCCGGTTAATAAGACACATGACGAGTTTCATACACTGGACATGGATGCTGGCTGGGAAGTGCCGACCGGCTATCCGTCGGGCATCCAGCAGAAGATACTGTCGGGCGTCCTCGACGAGGATGGCAAGCGCGGCACCCGCACGAGGCTCCTGCGTTTTGACCCCGGCACCTACACCACCAAGCCCTTCGTGCACGAATACTGGGAAGAGGTCTTTCTGGTCAGCGGCGACCTCACCGTCGGAAACGACGACAAGGGTGAAGGTGGCGAGGCGTTCGCGCCGTTCACTTATGCTTGCCGCCCGCCCGGTGCCTTTCATGGCCCCTTCCTGTCCAAGCAGGGATGCGTGCTTTTGGAAATCCACTACTTCGACCCGGTTTGACGGGGGCGATTTTGACCAGCCCTACCTTCGCCTCACTCGCTCGCGACCTGCATGACGGCAACACCACCAGCGAGGCCCTGACGGAAGCGTGCTTGGCAGCGATTTGCGCTCCTAACGGTGAAGGGCAACAGACCTTTGTTCATGTCGATGCGGACGGAGCGCGAGCGCAAGCCCGGGCGATGGACACTCTGCGCGCCGCCGGCGCCTCTGTTTCGCCCTACGCTGGCATTCCGATTTCCGTGAAGGACCTGTTCGACGTCGCAGGACAAGTCACGTCCGCCGGGTCGGTGGTGCTGGCGGGTGAGAAGCCGGCTGGCCGCGACGCGGAAGCCGTCAGCCGATTGAGGCGCGCCGGTCTGGTAATCGTCGGCCGCACTAATATGAGCGAGTTCGCGTTTTCAGGCGTCGGCATTAACCCGCACCACGGAACCCCGGCCATCAGTTGGGATCGGGCCTCGCGCCGCATACCCGGCGGTTCGTCATCGGGAGCTGGGATCTCGGTCAGCGACGGCATGGCGCATGGAGCGATCGGCACGGACACAGGCGGTTCGTGCCGTATCCCCGCAGCCTTTACGGGCCTGGTCGGCTATAAGCCGACGGCGCGACTGGTGCCGACCGCGGGCACGGTGCCGCTATCCCCTAGTCTGGATTCGGTCGGCCCGATTGGGCGGAGCGTCGATTGCTGCGTGACCTTGACATCGATCCTGAGCGGTATGAACAACCTCGCGGACGGCAAAGTCGATCTGGCTGGCCTGCGGCTTGTCGTTCCGACTAACTTCGTCACCGACGGCATGGACGCAACGGTCTCCTTGGTCTTCGACGCAAGCTTGGAGAGATTGTCTCGGGCAGGCGTCATCGTGCGCAGGCTGGAGATGCCGGTTCTCAACAGCATTCATTCGATCAATGCCCTTGGCGGCTTTGCCGCTGCGGAAAGCTATCACTGGCACCGCAAGCTTCTGGAGCGTGACGGGGGTAGATATGATCCGCGGGTCCGGGTGAGGATGGAGCGGGGACGCTCACAGACTGCGGCAGACTATCTGGATCTGCTAAACGCCCGGGCCGGCTTCATCGCAGCGGTCGAAGAACTGGTCGACGGGTACGACGCGATTGTGATGCCGACTGTGCCGATCGTTCCCCCTCGCATCGACGACCTAGTGGAAGACAGCGAATTCGCGCGCATCAATCTGCTTCTGCTGCGCAATCCGGCGATCATCAACCTGCTCGATGGCTGCGCTATCTCCCTGCCGATCCATGCGGTGGGCAAAGCACCGGTCGGCTTGATGCTGGCGGCGCCGCAAGGGCACGACAGCGCGCTTCTGCGGTTGGCGCGCGGTGTCGAGACGCTATTCGCGCAGCGTTGAGAACGGGCAGTGGCGAGCCGCACGCAAGGGTCTAACGTCGCGATTGTGCCTTACATACCGGCCTTGACAGGCGCCAATTAATATACATTATGTACATTAATTGCGTCCAGCCAGCCGCTAAATAGCGGTGCAGGGGAACCGGTGTGCTTGGCTCTCGCTGCAGTTTGGGGCAGTCCAAAAGCATACGGAAATGCGAAGGCGGCGAGCCGCAGGGATCACGGAGAAATACTCAGATGTCACATGCGAGCGGCGCAGCGCCGATTTGGGACGAGTTCCTTACCGAGAGGGACAAACAGGTCTTCGCGGCGTCGGGATATGGCGCCCGTGGAGGCTTCGGCAAGCGGCCGGCGCTGATGATCATCGACGTCAACTACGGTTTTGTCGGCGATCGCCCCGAGCCGATCCTGGAATCGGTGAAGCGCTGGATGAATTCATGCGGTGAAGAAGGCTGGGCGGCCGTCGGCGTGATCAAGTCGCTTTTGGTAGCTTGTCGCGGTAAGGGAGTACCTGTGATCTATACATCCGGGCTTCGACGCAGCGACGCGTGGGACCAGGGAGCATGGGCCTACAAGAACAGCCGGGTGAACAAGGATTATCTCGGGCAGACGACGCTGCGCAGCAACATCATCGTTCCCGACATCGCGCCGGCGCCTCAGGATCTCGTTATCGGCAAGCAGAAGCCAAGCGCGTTCCACGGCACGCCACTGCTGGACTACCTGGTGCATCTGCGCTGTGACAGCTTGCTCGTGACCGGCACGACAACTTCGGGATGCGTACGGGCGAGCGTGGTCGACGCCTTCAGCTACAACTACCGCGTGGCGGTGATCGAGGACGGTTGCGCGGATCGTTCGCAAGCCTCGCACGCCATCAATCTTTGCGACATGAACGCAAAATACGCCGACGTCGTCTCCAGCCGCGATACCATCGAGTATATCAATTCGCTGTCAAGCGATCTCTTCGACTTGCCGAAAGGGGACCCTAAGGCCAGCGCTCTGTTTCAGCCTGACTAGTCGTAACGGACGACGATCGGAATTTCCGACGCGAATGCGGCGGGTCTTGCGGAATGTTTGAGGTGGGCGATGAGTGTAGACAAATACATATTCGATCTGTTCCGGAAAGAACTCGAACTCTGCAAAGTGACGTCCGGCCAACGCATTGGCATTCTTTCGGAAGATCTGATCCGCAGGGACTATGCGCTTGCCTTCGCAGCGGCGGCGGAAGATCTTGGCGCCGACACGTTGCATGTCAACATCCGCAAGCGTCCGGACAGTTTCTTCGGCCCGGGCAATTCGCTGCGCGGCCAGCAGGCGGCCATCGATGCGCTGAAGAATGTCGACATGGTCATCGACCTCATCGGTCTGCTGTGGTCGAAGGAGCAGGACGAGATCACCGATGCCGGCCCGAGAATGTTGCTCGTCCTGGAGCCGCTCGACGTGCTGTCCAGGCTTTTGTCTTCACCTGAGTCTCGTCGCCGCGTCGCTGCTGCGCACAAGACGATCTCGACGGCGCGCGAACTGCGCATCACTTCGCCTGGCGGTACGGATGTGACCTACCGGATCGGCAATCTGAAAACTGTCAGCCAATACGGCTATACCGACGAGCCCGGCCGATGGGACGCGTGGGCGGGTTCGTTTGTCTGGACGGGCGGCGACGAGGATGGCGTCGACGGCACCGTCGTCATCGATGCGGGCGACCTGCTCCTCGACCCGATCCTGCGTTATGTATCGGAGCCGATCGTCCTGACCATCGAGAAGGGTTATATCACAGAGATCGCCGGAGGTGGCGCCGAAGGAGCCATCATGCGCGATTTCATGGCCGGCTTCCGCGATCCTAAAGCTTACGCGGTCTCCCACATAGGCTGGGGTCTCGACGAGAATGCGCGCTGGACATACTTGGCCACCAGCCCATCGGCAGGCGACAGCCTCGGCGTTGATGGTCGATGCTACTACGGCAACGTGCTGTTTTCCACCGGCCCCAATACGGAACTGGGCGGAACCAACGACACGATGTGTCACCTCGACATTCCGTTGAAGAACTGCTCGCTTTTCCTCGACGGACACCAGATCCTCAAGGATGGCGAGATCCTTCCCAACGATATGCGGGCGCCTGGCCGCTAAATGGGCGGGTAGGGCGCGTACTACTCGCCCTTCGGCCATCTCAACGGAGACCTTCATGCCTCTCGTTCAAATCCAGCATGTTGCCGGCGCATTCACCAGAGAACAGCAGACTGCGCTGATCGGGGACATCACCGATGCCTTCGTCCGGGTATCGGGTGAAGGCATCCGCAACAATGTCCTCATCACCGTCAGCGAGGTCGCCAGCGGGCTATGGGCGACCGGCGGCGTACCGCTCACCATCGAGGACATTGAGCGCCGGCGCGCCGCCAAGAAGGCCGCCCAGCCCTGATGGCGCAGCCGGAAGTGAATTTCCGGCAACAACCCTGCACCGACCTCAAGTGCGGACCCTTCGTTCCTATCTCGTGCGGATGCCTGCGCGTCAGCAGGCGAATGTGGTGGCGCCTGCCAAGGCTATAGCTTGCGCAACGACGATGCACTCGCTTCCGGCCCTCTACTGAAACCACCACAGAGACCGGTTGCGGACTTGCCAGTTGCGCAAGATATTCACGACTGAGTCAAGCAAGCCGGCAGCGCCGCGCGGCAGGAGGTAAACGCAGCCGAAGATGACGACGCCTTAGATCGCCCATGGCGCTGTGGACGAGATATTCTCAGCGAAATTGGGGACGAACTGGATAAAGATCGCGCCGAAGATCGCGGCCGACAAACTCGCCGACGACGATGCCGACGAGCAAGGAAATGAACGGGAAGAAGGTGAAGCGGAACGGCGAGACGAATTGTGCCGCCAAAACCCCGAGTGCGCCGCCCACCCCAGCGAACATCGCGCTGACGCCGAAGGTTCCTCGCACTTAATCCTGTCCGGAGGTTCGGATGCGGCAAGTCGCGGTCCTCTAAACAATATTAACTATGTAGCTTTCGATGCCTGTCGCAGGCGGTCATGAAGATTCGGATTTCGATGAGTTTTTGAGAACCGAGGAGAGCGAGCCGCTATCGGTGGGCGATGATGAAGCGGGTCACGGCGTCGATAAAGCCTTCCAGATTGTCCCATGGGACCATGTGGCCTGCTTCAATGCCCTCGGCTCGGCCGGCCGGCAGAAGATGTTCGATCTCTTTTGCCTGCTCAGGACTGACCACCTTCGCCCGCAGTGCATAAAGCAACAATGTTGGGCACGACAGTTCCGAAAAGTACCGGAACACGTCTTCGTCGTGAAAGTGGCGATACGTGGCCTCGATGGCCTCGATGTTACAACTTGGCAGCCACTGGATGCGCAGCGCGATCTGCTCCTCCGTCCATGTCGGATTGAACTCGCGGAACGCCTCGATTGTCGCTCCGTTCGATGCGGCTGCACGAGCCGTGAGGTAGGATGCCAGCGGAGTCGGATACGGATCGCGTCCCGGACCGGAAAGTGGCGGATCGACGAGGATCATTCTGGAGGCGATATCCGGGTCCGAGGAGCCCAGGCAAGCAGCTATCCGCGCTCCCATAGAGTGACCGATGACAATCGGCCTCTCTAGTCCAACCGCGCGTATCAGCCCTCTCGCATCTGCGGCGTAGTCATCGAGCGAGTAGCCTAACCCTGGCCGATTCTCGGACAATCCGCGTCCGCGAATATCGGGCACCACGACCCGACATCGCGTGGCAAGCCGCCTTGCGACGAAGGCCCAGGTGACAGCGGGACTGGTGATGCCCGGCAGAATCAGGACCGGCGTTCCGGGTGCGGTTTCATTGAAGTCGAGATAGTGCAGACGGACGCCATCCACTTCGCAGTGGGCGCCACGGCCGGCAATCGCCAGACCGGTCGCTTCATCGGACCGGTCAGGCACATCAGTCGTTCTCGGCAAGTTATCGTCCATCGTCGCCGTCAGTTGAGCACGCCGCCGCCATCAACGTAGACCTGCTGGGCCGTAATGAAACCGCCCTCGTCGCTGGCGAGAAGACTGACGATGCCTTCAAGATCCTGGGGCGCCCCAACCCTGTTTATGAACTTGCTTTGTGCGCGGGCTTCCAATTGCTCGCGGGTAAAGGCGCCGGTGTCTATCTGGCCGGGATTAATCATGTTGACCGTAATTCCGTGCTTGCCGAGTTCCTTGGCGACGCAGCGCATCAACCCTGTGACGGCAGATTTTGATGCGGTGTACTGAGTGATATGAGCCAGCGCCTCTCCAATGGCAGCGGAGCCAATGAAGATGATCCGGCCGGATTTACGGGCAATCAGATGAGGCGCGGCGGAGGCGGCGCAGTTGAAAGCGCCTTCCGTGTTGACGCTGAATGTATTGCGCCATTCGGCCGTCGAGATTTCCCAGAAAGGCCCCTTGGTCAGGTTCTTCCAGACGCCCGCATTGCTGACGAGAATATCGATTCCTCCAAACGCGTCGACGGCCTTGCCCATCATGGTCTCAACCGAGGCGCGGTCCGCCACGTCGACGGTCAGACCAAGGCAGCGGACGGCCGGCTGTCCTTGCTTGATCTCCTCCACAGCGTGCTCCAACTCGTCGGCGCGCAGGTCGGCCAACACGACGCTGGCCCCTTCGCGGCAAAAGCGCTTCGCAAGCGCTAGTCCGATGCCATTAGCGGCTCCGGTTATGAGTGCGATTTTGTTGGAAAGTTTCATGCCGTCCCCCTCGTTGATGCCCAGCGTCCGCATTCTGGCTGAAGCGCCATATGAGCCAAGTTAATATACAGAATGTACCTTGTTTACAGCCAAAACAAGTCCTGTACCGCACGTTGCTATGCCGGGAGCGCTGGATCAATGGATCGACGATGCCATCAACACCGAACTCACGGCGACCATGCGTTTCGCCAGCGTTCTCAGGCGAGACATTGATGCCGTCAAAACGCAATTGAACTCCTCTGGAGCAACGGTCAGGCCGAAGGGCAGATCAACCGCTTCAAAACTCCGAGCGAGCAATGTATGGCAGAGCCGGACAAGAACTGATGAGAGCCAGAATATTGCCGCTGAATAACACAGATTGAGGAAGAACCAATTGAAGCGTAAATCAACAGTGAATTGTGTCACCTGCGTCGTTGAACAATGAGGATTAGCGTTTGAGCTTCAGCCCGTTTCATTCTAGCCGTGTTCAATCGTTCTGCGGCGTTTCCTGTTTGTTTTCTGAATGAACAGGTGTTAGCTCGTCCTCCGCTACAACCGTTATCTTCATGTAGTCGCCGGTCACATACATTTCCTCGGTCCCCGGTGATAAGGCCGCGAACCGTATTCCTCGCGCCGGTGTCACTCCTTTGCAGAACATGGAATAGCGCCGCACCAGCCCACCATCGGTAAACTCACCTATACGAGACGTAGGCAAGTTTCCCCAAACATCACGCCACTCGCGGGGCAGTTGACCACAGTCTCCTCTTTCACCATGGATGATGCGGCTTTGACCGACGACGAGACGAACCTCGGGTAAATAGGTGATGAGTGGCGCATCATCCGTAGCGGTTCGCCACGGGCGCCAGCCGGTCGAAGCAATGGCTCCGGTGCCCACGCCAACAGCGAACAAAACTATGCCCGCCATCACCATCGACATGATGCCAAAGCCGGTGGCGGAGGAGACGTGGGCCCTGGGTGTGGCGTCTGGGGCTACACTGGATGTGTAGGCCGGCCCTTCCTCCGTATCCGCACCCCTGGCGCGCTGGTAAAGCGCATTCCACATTGATAGTACTTCGGGATTATCATCAACCTTCAAAAGCTGCGATAGTATTCGGACACTGCGAGGGCGTGGCAAGTGCTTTCCCGTTCGCCAGTTGCTGAGATTGCGCATTGCCGTTTCTAAATGTGACTGACCACTGCCTTTCGTAACCTCGCAATATTGCGCAGCCAATTGAGCCGTGTCGACGAAACCAGCTCGATCGCACAGGAGGTTGAAGAGTTCATGCCAACTGCCAATCTGCTCTAGCTCCGGATCCATGTCTTGTCCTCATGTTGAAGGGAAACCCAGTCATCTTGCCGCTTTCGACGCTGGGACGACTTCGATTTTGAAATAGTCGCCTAGCACACGAACTTCCTCGACTCCGGATGCGGTAGCTGTGAATTTTATGGCGCGCACACGCATTTCCTTGCCACAATCGTTCATCATCTTGGTGGCAAGTCCGCCATCGGAGAAGGTTCCGACCGCGCTGGAAGGAATAAGAGGCAGCATATCCTCCCAGGCTGCCGGTTCCCCCTCGCAGTCCTCAACCGCCCCATGAAGAAGCTTTTCCGCACCAATCGTCAGAAATGCCCTTGCATTGTAAGCGACTGTGGGAAGCCCGGCTTGCATATCTTCATCAGTAGCGATGCTGCTATGGGCGGCCAGGATCGCAAGAGTCACCGCGGCAACCAGCCCAGCGATAACTATGATGCGTTTGCCCCGCCTTGCTTTCGCGCCAATCAAGGCGAAGGCTGAGTTGTCCATGTGGTGGCTCGGAAGATCCCGGTCACGTGCTATTCGGTAAAGCGAGTACCACCGGGTGGTCAGCGCTGGGTCCGCTTCCACATCCAAAATATGGGATAGAATGACGAAATTTCGGGGCAGTGGCACGCGCTTACCCCTTCGCCAGTTCCGCAGCTTCTTTTCCGCTGCCCCATAGTCTCTTTCGAGCCCCCTGCCAGAACGCCGGCAGAATTCACTCGCCAAGTCCGCATTGTCGACGTAGCCCCGATCGTGGCAAAGAGCGTCAAACAACTCATTCCACGTATCATAGTGGTTCCAGTCATAAAGCTTCAACGTCAAATATCCCGCTCGTCTGCGAGTGATATTTAGAATGGAACTCCGATCTGTCGAAACAATTCTTTCCGTTATTTTCCGATTTTTCCATAAATAACCCGATTTTTCGGTAGGTTTCTCTCGCAACTCCCTTTTCACTGATGCGTGTAGCGAGAGGCGGCAGCGATCCCCTTCTCGAATCAGTGAAGAACATTTTTTCAGGAGTGGGCTGGGCATGAAGCAATTCAAATTTCCTGCGATGCTGTTTTCAGGGCTTATTATGGCTGGGTGCGTCAGTGCTGGAAGCGCCGACAAGACCGTAGAATTGTCGGTAGGGGAAACAAAGCACCTCACCGCCTATCGCGCTGATGGTTGCGGTGCACCGCCTCCCAGTTTCGCGGCAGTTTCGGGCCGGATGCCGCGCTCGCAAATCGTCAGCTATTCGGATGGGGGGCTTTCCAGCCGTATGAGCGATCAATGTAAGAAGAATGTTCCCACCCGCGCGGTGAACGCCACCGGTATCAAATCCGGTTCCGAAGTTAAACGCTTTCAGTCCGGCGTCGTCGCGATCGTGGTGCGATAATCACAGGCGACGATGGCACGGCTTTCGGCTGAGCGTAGAGCGCCTGCATAACGCCGGTCGTGCACAGATTGGCGGCTGGCGCCTTCTCAATGCTCACGTGAATCCACCGGCTGGAAATCCTGGATCAGAAAGGATTGGGAATGACGACATTTACATATCAGGGATACGCCGTCACCTATGGTGTTGATGGGACAGCGTCCAATCTTGAGGCTTCCACGCTTGTTATCGTCGTCCCGGACGAAAGTCCTTTCCTGCGCTACACGCGCAGCTACACGGACGGTCAGCCGAATGAGCACATCACGATTGTCAGCCCGATTTCCACGCTTCGAGTCGATGGCGAAAATGTGCCGCTCAATCAAATCCCTGATCATAACGCCGAAACCGAACAGATTTCGTGGCCGGGTGGCGTTGCCAACATCATCTCCATAGAGGTCGGCGATGGACGGCGCTTTTTGGCCCAGATGTCGGGGAATTTGATCCCGGAGATGTCTTCGGCTTCAGATTTCAACGCCTTCTTCGCATCGGTGCAAAGTACCCAGCTTCTGGACTGGGGGTACTATGGCCCGGATCGGGACATTCCCTTGAGTAATATCATGTCTCCGCAAATCACCGAACATGACCTTATTACCGGTGACACCATAGAGAATGTGATGACTGGGGGGCTGGGCAACGACAAGCTCTATGGTCTTGCCGGCGACGATACGCTCGACGGAGGAGTCGGCAATGATCTGCTCAACGGTGGTACCGGGGCTGACACGATGCGCGGGGGCCTCGGGAACGACACCTATTACGTCGACGATTCAAGTGACAATGTTGTGGAAGCCAGTGGTCAAGGGGCAGACAAGATCATTTCAACTGCCAGCTGGCGGAAATCATCGCGGGCGGCATCCCACGCCACGAGATACCAAAGGGGCGGCAGGATCAGAAGGGCCTGTGGTTCGACCGTGCGGATGGTTTCAGCTCCTTTGGCGTCGCGATAGCGGAACCGCAGATGTAGCCGCTGGAGAAATGTCGTCTCGAAGGCGGGCAGCAAAGCCTGATCGATCAAACCCAGGTCCGAAATATCCTGTTCAGGCGACAACTGCCCGACATACAAGCAGTCGAGAAGCCGGCGCAGGTCTCGCACCTTGTCTGCCGACAATGCCCTCTCGATCTTGGCAAGCCCCGCATCGGCGAGATCGGAGAACGGAAGGGATCTGGCCGCGCGCATTGCCGCAACGCTGATGATGAGAGCGAACACTTCCGTCATGGAGAGCCGAGCAGTAGTCTGCACCGATTGCGGGTCGAGCAGCAGCCCGCCGCCCCGGCCGGATTCGGAATGGATGACGAAGCCTTGGTCACGCAGCGCTACGATGTCGCGCAGCACTGTTCGCCCGGAAGCACCAACTTCCCGTGCCAAGTCGTTGACCGTCGAGGTTCCGCTGCGCCGGAGGATGCGCACGATAGCTTCGTGTCGGAGGCGGATGTTCATTTGTCAGCAATAGCACATTTGGTGACAAAATTTGGCATCGATTCACTCTAGGCGGGTCATGGAAACGCAACAAGGAGAGTAACATGACATCCCCAAACCAAACGCCCGTCCCCAATGCAACGCCCGTTTTCGTCAACCCTTCCCATCTGCCCGACCCGACGCCGAATGGCTACAGCACAGCGGTCATCACCCCCGCTGCCGGTCGGCTTGCCTTTATTTCCGGGCAGGGCGGACAGGACGAGACTGGGGCACTCTCGCCTGATTTCGCAACACAGGTAGAACAGGCATATGCGAACTTGGCTGCCGTGATCGACGCGCTCGGCGCTCTGCTGGACCAGGTCGTGAAACTGACCGTTTTCGTGGTCGATCACGATATGTCGAAATTGGGTGTGCTGACTCAGAGCGCGACGCGGATGTTCGGTGCCACACTGCCGGCGCAAACACTGGTTCCGGTGCCAAAGCTTGCTATCGACCCTATGCTCTTCGAGGTAGAAGCTGTGGTTCTCCTCGACTAGCCACTCGGCCAAATCACATATCGATACCCGTTGCGTTGGCATTCGGTCGGTCTTCTTTGTTGTGAGCTCCTGTCGAAAGCCGACGCAGGTCAGGATGACTGGAAGAAAGCTCCTAACTCTGCCGCCAGCTCTTCGGGCGCTTCTTCGGCCATATGGTGGCCGCAGTCGATACTGCGGCCAGTGACGTTGGATGCCCATCTGCGCCAGATGGCTAGGATATCGCCATGTAAGTCCTCCAAATCGTCGCGACCCGACCAGAGCACGAGCAAAGGGCAAGCAAGCTTACGGCGAGCCTGCCGATCATCTTCGTCATGTTGGCGATCGATGCCCAGACCCGCCCTGTAGTCCTCGATCATGCCATGAACGGTCGCCGGATCGTGGATTGCGGCACTGAAATCAGCGTAAGCCTCCTCGCCCATCTTCTCCGGGCTGCCGCCGTACCATGCGGTCGGGTCAGCCAAGATCGCCCGCTCGGGCTTCTCCGCTTGAGCGAAGAAAAACCAATGCCACCATGCGGAAGCAAAGCGGGCGTCGCACTGGGCCAGCGCGTCCGCGATAGGAATACCGTCGAGTATCGCAAGACGATCGACCGACGCAGGGTGATCCATGGCGGCCCGAAAGGCTGTGTAGGACCCTCTGTCGTGCCCGACGAGACAGAAGCGATCAAAGCCGAAATGGCGCATTAGGGCAATGCAGTCTCTTGCCTTGGCACGCTTGGATGAACCGACGTGATCCGGCGTGTCCACAGGCTTGGAGGATTGACCGAAGCCGCGCAGGTCTGGGCAGACGACCGTGTATTGCTCAGCAAGGATCGGCGCCACCCGGTGCCAGGTTGCATGTGTCCGGGGATGACCATGCAACAGAAGCAAAGGCTTTCCTTTGCCGCCTATCCGGACCCGAAGCGTTGCTTCCGGAAGACTGATCTGCTCCAATCTGAATCCATCAAACATATCTGCTCCTGTTTGCGATCCTGCCTGAAGTCTTTGGCGCAAGACCAGTTACATGTCGGCTGTCGAGATCAGCAGCGCCTGTTCCCACATCCAAAGATGGGGTTGGAAACCGGTTTCGGCGATAGTTTGTTTAGTCTGCTTCGGAGTGGGGCTGATCTGATAGAGGAGGATCACCTTGTCGTCCTCTGCCCATTTCAGGTAGTCGCCCAGGCAAGGTTCCAGTCACCCCGCTGCGAGTTCGACTGATATCGCCGAACAACCATACGAACGCTTGGCAATATCAGTCAGGAATACGGTGCGGACATCGTATTGCTATTTGACGGCTGAATTTCCACCGTCTGCGAACAACGCGGATCCGGCAACAAAACTTGACATGGAGCTGGCAAGGAACAACGCGGCTCTCGCAATTTCTTCCGGTTGCGCAATTCTTTTCAAGGCGTGCAAGCCTGCGGCCCACTCCTTCTGCGCTTCGTCGCCAGCCATCGCGGTATCAGAGCCGCCGGGCATAAGTGCATTTGCCCTGATGCCCCTGCTGGCATAGTCGGCGGTGATCCCCTTTACGAGGCCCATCAATCCGGCCTTAGACGCTGCGTAGACCCCCATGCCCGGAAGTCCGACACTGGTCCCGACAAAACTAGATGTGAATATGATGGAGCCACCGCCTCTCTCCAAGATAGCGGGGATTTGGCTGCGACTTGCCAAGAAGGCTGAAGTTAGATTGGTCGCAAGCGTCTCGTGCCATTCTGACAGGGTAACGTCCGCGAGTGGCTTTAATGGACCGACCATTGCTGCATTGTTGAAGGCAATATCGACGCCGCCGAATAATCGCACGGCGTCAGCAGTAAGTTCGTCGTGAGTTTCCGGCTGACTTATATCACCCACCACGATATGGGCTCTCCCGCCTTGGCCCCGTATCGTGTCGGCGACTTTTTCCAAACCGGGAGTGCTTCTGGCGTTCAGAATTACGGCAGCACCTTCGGCAGCAAACAGCAGTGCTGCGGCGCGGCCTATCCCTGATGATGCGCCGGTGATGATAGCAACTTTTTCTTGCAACATTCCCATGATTGACTCCTTCTGTGGGAGCTTAGGCATAGGTGATTGGGCGAAGAAGCGGCCACCCGTTTCTTGCCGCAAAATCCAGTTGTCCCTTCATCCTGATAGACAGCTTTGTTGGTTGCACAGCCGGTACGATTGGCGAGATATGCGAAGCGCGGGCGGGCGGCATAAAAAGGAACCATTCACTCCAGCATTCTGACCGAGTTGGCGAAATTGCTATCGCTGCGATGGGACGAACCTTTTGCCATCATAGGATCGTTGCTGGGGTCGAGAAGGTCCTGCGGTACGTAAGCGCGCTACCGTGGCCGCAGCGTATGTCGCGCTCTTAGGATGCTACCTGAAGCATTGACACGGAACCATATGCAAGTGCGAGGATTGGGGTGGAAGTGCCAGCTCGGCGCATTTCAAGATTACGCTCTCGGTCAGCCTTGGAGACTGCAATGCGCGACGCATCCCTCGAACATCTGAAGACGCTGATTGCGACGCCTTCTCCCAGCGGCTTCGAACAACCGGTTGCTCACCTCTACCGAAACTACGTGTCTGAATTCGCCGACAAGGTCATAACCGACGTTATGGGCAATGTGAGCGCCTGCATAAACCCACAGGCGGCGATGCGGATCATGTATGCGGGTCACATGGATGAGATCGGCTTTATCGTTCATTTTATCGATGAAGATGGCTTTCTTTTCTTCAACACTATCGGTGGCACGGATGTGGCGACTGAGATCGGCCAACGGGTATGGGTGCATGGAAAAGAGCGGGTGCAGGGCGTTATCGGCCGCAAGGCAATCCAGACGTTAAAAGCTGACGAAAGCAAGCAGACCCCAACTCTCAAGGACCTGTGGATCGATATTGGCGCAACCTCACGTGAGCAAGCCGAAGCCGTAGTCAAGATTGGCAGCCCGGTTACCTTGCAGACGGAATTCGCCGCGCTACTCGGTAGCAATGCCACCGCGCGGGCGTTTGACAACAAGGCAGGCTTGTTCATCGGCGGGGAAATCGTACGACGCCTTGCTGAAGAGGGCGGGCTCCATCCCGATGTCGGTCTTTATGCGCTTGGCACCGTCCAAGAGGAGATTGGGTCTCGAGGCGCCCAAACAGCGGCCTTCAATTTAGCACCCCATACGGCACTTGCCGTCGATATGGGGGTGGCAATGGATTATCCCCTTGCAAGGCCTGAGGAACAAGGTCGGCTTGATTTGGGGAAGGGGCCAGGAATCTCACAGGGGCCAAACACCAATCCCATCGTGCTTGACATTCTGCTGAAGGCCGCGCTCGAGGAGAGTATCCCATATCAACTGCAGGCCTATGGCGATAAAAGCCCGACGGACGCGCGACTGCTGCAGACCAATCGCAGCGGCGTTGCGACGGGCCTGCTGTCTGTGCCGCTACGCTACATGCATACCCCATCCGAGGTCTTGTGCCTGAACGACGTCGAAGCAACGATCGACCTCGTCTGCGGCTATTGTCGGAGAATCCGTCCGGACACGGATTTCACGCCCTGGTGACGATGTGCGGAAAGGAAAGACGATGACGAGTTCATCCAAGCGAAATGGATCCGTGACACCGTCGATGCAACGTGGCGAAATCGATGCTGGACTTGAGGGGGATAAGGTTGCCGGTTTCGATCCTGCAACGGTGCCAATGGAAACAGACGCAGAAGCCGGAGGCACCGCAACAATGCCGGTGGAACCTCTGCCACGCAGAGGGGCATCGGTAAAAACCAAACCTCAATGCGACGAGCCACGCCTCCGCTATGCGGCCCCTCCCATCCGCTGAAGTCAAGAAACCACTGAAAAAATGGATAGTCGTTGCCATTTTGGTTTCGGTCGGCGTAGTGGTTGCAGTGCTGCTCGGCCTCGGTCTGGCGGAATATAGCTGATGAGCGGTGTTGTTATTGTTGGAGCAGGCTTTGGCGGCTTGGAAGTGGCAAGGGCTCTGGGTAAAGCCGACATCGGCGCGACTGTCATTGACCGCCATAATCACCATGTCTTCCAACCACTCCTCTATCAAGTGGCAACCGCTGCACTGTCGGCTACAGACATCGCTGAGCCAATTCGCAAGGTGCTTCGGGACTACCCCAGCATCCAGGTTCTCTATGGGCGGGTGGTAGATATTGATTTGACCGCTCGGCGTGTAAGCCTCGACGATGGCAGCCAAATTACTTTTGATACCTTGGTACTTGCGGCGGGTGCCGTGCCTTCGTATTTCGGCCGGACCGATTGGGCAGATTTTGCCCCCGGCCTCAAAACGATCGAAGACGCACGAAAGCTACGGTCCAGCCTGCTGCGATGCTTCGAGTTGGCCGAGAGGTCAAGCGATGCCGCAGAGCAGGCGCGTCTGATGACAATTGCTGTGATTGGAGGCGGGCCAACGGGTGTTGAAATGGCCGGTTCAATCGCGGAACTCAGTCGACATACCCTTACCAGGGATTTCCGCAATGTCCGGCCGGGTACTACCCGTGTGATCCTCATTGAGGCAGGCGATCGAATGCTTGGAGGGTTCGACGCGCGACTTTCAGATTACGCACGCCAACGGTTGAAGAAGCTCGGCGTAGAGATCCGAACAAGACAACGGGTCGAAGCGATCGATGCTACTTCGATAACCGTTTCCGGCGAAACCATTCCAGTTGGGGCAGTGGTATGGGCGGCCGGCGTCATGGCTTCCGACCTTGCAGCAAAGACAGGTGGTGAACTGGATCGAGGAGGACGTGTCAGAGTTGACCGATATCTCCGCGTAAAAGGACACGAAAACATATTCGCTTTGGGCGATATGGCCTTGTGCCTTGACGACGGCGGCAATCCGCTGCCGGGACTCGCTCAAGTCGCCAAGCAGCAAGGCATTTACCTTGGCCGCGCTTTGACGGCCAAGCCTAGCGACACCGTGCCGATCGAGGCTTTTGTTTATCGCAGCCGAGGAAATACTGCGATCATCGGTAGGCACGCCGCTGTTTTTGAAAGCAGTAGTTTCAGACTAAAGGGCTGGGTAGCCTGGATGACTTGGGCCGTGGTGCACGTCTATCTTCTCGTTGGCTTCCAGCACAGAGTGCAGGTCGCACTTCAATGGCTATGGCGCTACCTTACCTACGAGCGCGGCGCTCGACTGATCGTGGAAGATGCAACCGAGTCATCACATAAGGAACCAGTCGCTGCGCAGACGTCTACCTCACTAAAAGACTAGGAGCGGAGCTAATCAGCTCCTATTGCAGAAGAGCTGGTTGCAATACCAGTTGTGGTGCCGTCTGAGATTTTATAGCCCACGGGTCAGCCTGATGATCGTTGGCTCGCTCGGGCTGCTTCTCGCCTTGCAACACGGAGACAGCGCCTATTACTCAGACGGCTTCGCGTTCTCGCAGGGTCTGGAGGCATCATGCTCGACGGCAGAACGGCTCGGTCCCTTCGATTTCTATCTCGGAGCTTCGCCAAACCAGCATATCGTTCCGCTGGCACATTACATGACGACGAATTTCGGCCGGAATGTCTATCTGTGCGGCTCGGACTATATCTGGCCGTGGGAAAGCAACCGTGTCATGCGCGAGATCGTCAATGACGTCCAGGGAACCGTTCTGGCCGAGCGATATCTGGCTGTCGGCTCCGTGGATATCGTTGGATTGGTGGAGGAAATCCGTGTTCTGAAACCGGATTTCGTCTTCAATACACTGATCGGTGAAAGCAGCTACGAATTCATAAAGGCCCTTCATTCCGCAGGTTTGTGCCGTCCCTCGGACGGGCGTCCAGTCCCGGTTGCCAGTTGCACGCTGTCGGAGGCGGAACTTAAGATGATCGGTGTGCCTGCCGCCGCCAATCACATCGTGTCCAGCGTCTATTTCCAGTCGATAGAAACAGAGCGAAATATTGCTTTCGTCAAGCGGTTTCGCGAAAGGTTCGGACCTGAAAAGGTAACGTCCGCGGACGCGGAGGCCTCCTACAATTCCGTGCATATGTTTGCTTTGGCAGCCCACCATGCCGGCTCGGAAGATACGCGCTCTGTGCTGGAAGCAATAACCAGCGTCACATTTGAAGCGCCGCAAGGCGAAATCTGGATCGATCCCGACAACAATCATTGCTATCTCACGCCGCGCATTGGTATCTCGACATCGGATGCCGATTTCAGGGTGATTGCCGCCGCACAGCGTCCGTGTAAACCCGATCCTTTTCTCGCATCCCTTAAGTCGTCACCATTTCTTATGGACGCTCGGATTGGTACGGACGCGGGCAACACCAAGAAGGTGGCCCCCAGGCTGCAGGTGGTTCGATGAGTGTGTCGATTCCCAATTTCAGCACCATGAAAGCGCTCGTGGTTCATCGCAGCGACGCTAATGTCGAGGCTCTTGTGAGTCAGCTCAGACGCCTGAACATTTTCGCAATCTGCCAATGGCCCCCCAGAAACAGGGACTTCGCAGCGGTTGATATGATATTTTTCGATACCGACAACGGTTTCGATGGCATGTTCGGCTGGTCCGGCTCTCCGCCTATTCCATTGATTGCCATGGTCGGATCGGAAACGCCGGGACGACTGGAATGGGCGATTGGCCAGAAACCGTGCGCCTATATGACGAAGCCCGTGGGATCCAAGGGCGTTTTTCTGGCGCTGGTAACAGCGTTCAACGCATTCGAGGCTAATGCGCAACGCGAGGCGGCAATGCTTGCGCTGGAGGACAGGCTACGCCTGCGGCCGATCGTCGTGAAGATCATATTCGGCCTTATGAAGAGTCTCGATATCGATGACGACGCGGCGTTTCGCATCCTACGAAACGAATCCATGCAGCGGCAAATGTCGATTGAAGAATGTTGCAGCGAACTTGCGGTGTCGGCGGCTGCGCAGCACAAGCTGATTTTGTCTCAGACGCCTCACGGCAAGATCGCGCAGCATCCGGCCAAAACCAGGTAAGTTCGCACCGCGCAACAAGCCATACATCAGTAATTTTAACAACGCCACTTAGGCGACCGGCAAGCTGCGCTTTTTTACAAGGAGAGAGCCATGACAGACATGAGACCTGAAGCCCCGCACGTTCCGTTCCCTCACGCATGGGTCAGCAATTCCATCATGGTTGCGAGATCCGTGGGCAAGGCACGGGCTTCGCAAACACATTATCTCACCGAGGAAATGCAGGGTGACTACCATTACACAATGGGTCCGTATTCTTCGCCGGTGCTGCATGTGAAGCCGGGCGACAGGATCGTGGTGGAAACCCGGGACGCCTTCGAGGGGGCTATCCGGCATGAAACGGACAAGCCGTCCGAGCTCTTGCGCATGCCGTTTCTCAATCCGCAGAACGGCCCTATCATGATCGAAGGTGCGGAAAAGGGCGACACCGTCGCCGTCTACATCGAGTCAATGGTTCCGCGCGGTGAAAACCCACGCGGAACGTGCTGCATGATCGAGGAATTCGGCGGCCTGACCGGGACGACATATACGGCAATGCTCAATGAACCGCTGCCGGAAGTTGTTCGGAAAATCGATCTTGACGAACAGCATGTTTATTGGAGCAAACGGGTCACCTTGCCCTATAAACCCCATATCGGCACGCTGAGCTGCTCGCCTGAAATCGACTCCATCAACTCGCTGACCCCCGACAATCACGGTGGCAACATGGACTTGCCGGACATGGGACCTGGCAGCGTGACCTACCTGCCCGTCCGTTCCCCCGGCGCGCGCCTGTTTATCGGCGATGCGCATGCCTGCCAGGGCGACGGAGAGGTTTGTGGCGTTGCGGTGGAATATTCCGCTGTGGTGACCATCCGCGTCGATCTGATCAAGAAATGGACCATCGACTGGCCGCGTCTGGAGACGGAGGACATGATCATGGCGATTGGCAGCGCGCGTCCACTCGAGGACGCCACGAGAATTGCCTATCGCGAGCTTATCCGCTGGATGGTTTCGGAATACACTTTCGAAAAGTGGGATGCCTATATGTTGTTAAGCCAGTGCGGCATCGTAAGGCTCGGAAATTTCGTAGATCCAAAATACTCCGTTGGTGCGGCCATCAAGAAGCATATTTTGGGGTAGATCGACAACGCCGATCGCATGGGAATCGAAACGGGGACGCTGTCATCGACGAGGGCGGAACCTTGCCGTTCGGATTGACCACTCGGAAATCCGGCGAATGCTGTGCCCCTTTGAAAATATCGAACGGCGTAATGTCGAAAGGCAGGTTCAGCTCATGCAGCTGAACCGCGACTTTCATGGAGTTCGGTGTGGCGTGGAAATACAGGTTCATCATCGTCATCCCTGAAAGAGGTCGTTGCCATTGTCCGGCAGCCGATCCAGAGATGCCCGACCTTTCATCCTTCGACCAATCGATCTCGTTGATCGCGCCTATGGTTAGGTTCGATTCCTTGCGCCTGCGCAGACTGCCTATGTTCGGAAGCCGGAAGCCTCGAACGCGAAGGATTTCCATGGACAGCGAACGAAAGACACATCGCATAGGCGACGTCACGATAACCAAGGTCTAGGAAGAGCAAAAGAGCAATGTCCCCGTCTCTTTCCTCTATCCGAAGGAAGGTGCTGCCGAGCGGATCGCCGCGGATTCCGGTCAAACAAAACGGAATCCGTGAACGCAGACAGCGCCTGCTGTGGCCGTCATCGGTCCTCGGCCATCGCCCGCGCGACGGAGGAAAGCGCATCCAGTCGACGTTGCAGGTCCGGCATTTCAAAAGCTTCATCAAGCACAGATGCATATGCCTCCAGTTTGGCAAGCTCGCGCTCGGCGGTGTCAGCGTGCAAGGGTTCTTCACAGTATGCATCGGCAAATTCCTGCGCCGCGTTGCCGAGTAGGAAATAGCCGACCGACCGCTCCAGATCTTTCGTCGCCTGTTGATGGGCGGTTCTGGCAGCCTCGCGATAGCCTGGAATTGCATTGCCCTTGTCGCGGATGATGTTGGTGATCGCTGCTAACATGGGAACGGTTTCCTTTGCTTATTGGCTCCGCTCTTCTGCAGAGTGATGAGGAATTCGTAGAGCACGGAGATGGCGATCTCGAAATCGCCGATCTCCATTGCCTCGTGTGGGTTATGCGAGCCGTTGCGGTTGCGGATGAAGACCATTCCGGTGGGAATTCCAGCCCGTGAGAAGACCGCCGCATCATGCCCGCCCCCAGAAGGTACGATTGCGGGCTCCAGGCCAAGCGCTTCCGCTGAACGCGTCAGTTCAGCGATGAGTTGCTGGTGGCAAAGCGCAGGCTTTGTCCAGAGCACATCTCCGAAATCGAATCGTACATTGCGTTCACGTTCGATGCGTTCCGCATGCTGGAGCACCAGATCGTGTATGTTCTGGAGCATCCCGTCATCCTGGCTACGCACATCAAGGCTGAACTCGACGCTGTCAGGGATTCGGGAGAGCGCATGCTTTGCCCGGTCGGTAGAAACCATCCCGCTCGTAACAACCAGATCCCGGCCCTTGGACGCAAAATCGTGCCAGGCGACATCGAGACTGTTCAGGAGTTCCGCCATGGCGAGAACCGGATCGTGCCGGTAGGCGAGCGGCACTGCGCCTGAGTGGCCGGCTTCGCCGAAGCAGGAGATTTTCTTGTAGCGGAAGTTGCCACGAATGCCGGAAACCACCGCGACAGGCAGGTTCCGTTCGATCAGCACCGGTCCTTGTTCTATGTGCACTTCGAGATAAGCCGTGACCGCCTTTCGATCCAGAAGGGGCCGGGAGGCCCGGACACTCGTCATGTCGATGCCGACGGCCTCCATATGAGCGTCGAGAGTGCTGTCGTCTTCCTTATGCCGGGCACCCAGTTCCTGTTCGGATAGAACGCCGAGCAATGCCTTCGACCCGATATAGCAAGGCCCGAACCATGCACTCTCCTCGCCGCGCATGGCGATGACCTTCACAGGTTGCGCTAAACGTTCGCCTCCCCGCCTTGCCTTGACGAGGCACATGAGCCCCGCCAGGACGCCGGCGAGACCATCGAAATTGCCGCCGCGCGGCACACTGTCCACATGCGAGCCGACAAGGATGTAGTGTTTCGCACGCTCATGCTCGGGCAGCGAAAAGACGACATTGCGGCCGGCATCCCAATGAGCGGAAAGTCCTTCCGAATGGGCAAAATCGAACAGAAACCGGAGAGTCTCTGTTTCTATCGTCGAGAAAGCCGGACGGCTGACGCCTTCGACATCGGCAGTTCGCTCGGCCACTTCGCTGAAAAGCCGTGTTGCAAGCGCACCGAGGTCGGAAGATGAAGGTCTATCGAGCAGCATGACACCCATCACGCATTTCCGCGACTGCAACGGCTTCGTTGGTGACATCGACCGTACCGATCAGCGCATCGACAGAGGGTAGACCGCGCGAGTCGAGCGCCTCGTCGAGTTCCCGGACGAGACGCGGCATCGTGGACGGGCTGATGAAAGTGGCGGTGCCGACCTGGACGGCATGGGCGCCCGCGACCAGATATTCGATCACATCGTCCACGGTGGATATGCCGCCGCATCCGATCACCGGAATGGAGACGGCGCGGGCGCACTGATAGGTCATGCGCAGCGTGATCGGCTTGAGCGCCGGGCCGGAAAGTCCGCCCATAATATTGCCGAGCCGGGCACGGCCGGTGCGGCTGTCGATCGCCATGGCGAGCATGGTGTTTGCGGTGACGAGAGCATCGGCCCCGGCTTCCTCGGCTGCAAGCGCCACCTCCACCACCTCGCCGGTGTTGGGCGACAGCTTTGCCCAGAGCGGAAGGTGGGTGGCAGAGCGCATGCGGCGGACGACGTCTCCGGTTGCGCCCGGCTTCATGGCGAAGGCCTTTCCGTCATCCTCGATGTTCGGGCAGGAGATGTTCACCTCGATCGCCGCGACACCCGGCACACTGACTTCCTCAGCGAAGCGCGCGAATTCGTCAGCCGTATTAGCGGAGATGCTGATGACCAGCGGCGCCTCGTAATCCCGGTAGAACGGCAGGGTGTTCTGGAGGAACCATGGGGCGCCCTTGCTGGGAATGCCGATCGAATTCAGCATTGCGCCGTTAACCTCGCAGACGCGCGGCACGGGGTTGCCAGACCGTTTTCCCCTTGTGATGGTCTTGGTGACATGCGCGCCGAGGCAGTCGAGATCGAAGACTTCCGCCAGTTCCTCCGAGAAAGTCCCGGAAGCCGGCATGATCGGGTTCTTGAGCGTAAGGCTGCCGATCATTGTCCTCAGGTCCGCCATCACAGCACCTCGTGGAGATCGAAGACCGGTCCTTCGCGGCAGACCCTGAGATTGAACGTGCTGCCATCGCGCAGGAAGGTTCGCACGCAAGCCTGACACATGCCGATACCGCAGGCCATGTGCTGCTCAACCGCCACCTGCCCGCCGATACCGTGACGTGCGCCGATCTCCTGCAACATGCGCAGGAGACGCGCGGAGCCGCAGGTAAAGAACGCATCGATGCCGCGCGTGCGGATCAGTCCCTCGATCAGCAGCGTCAGGCTTTTGACATCCGAATTATCCTCGGCATCCGTTACAGTGATGACTTCGGCGCCGAAGAAGCGGAAGAGATCGGTCGACATCACGAGATCGGGGGAGCGCGCGCTGCAGACTGCCGTCAGCTGCCGGCCGAGACGGGCGCATTCGCCTGCAAGGGGTGCCAGCGTTGCAAGCCCAACGCCGCGGGCAACGAGAAGCGGCCGCCGCCATTCGCGCCTGATTTCGAAACCCCGTCCGAGCGGCCCGACGATGTTGAGATGTTCGCCCGGCTGAAGGCGTGCCAGTGTTCCGGTGCCGGTACCCGCTACCTTGTAGAGGAAGGAAAGCTCTCCCCGGATCCGGTCATAGGAATAGATGCTCATTGGCCGGCGCAGATAAGGCTGTAAGCCCTCCATCTGCGGGCAAAGAAGGTGGAAGAACTGCCCCGGCTCGCAATCAAGAACGGAACGCGGCGCCGACAGCACAAGACGCCGGTATTCGCCATTCACCCAGTCGTGGGTTTTGACCCGACAGTCGACCTCATGGACGGAATAAGGGCGAGAAATGGAATCGGGAACGACGCAAGGGCTTGCGGGCATGACGGTTTCCGGAATCAGAAAAAGTGGGTCCGTCGGCGACTCTGACCGCCGGGCGGATGAAAATGTCGATTGGGATGGCGACTTCAGGCTTCAGCACATCGCCCAGGCCGTCGCGCGGCCTTCGCTCGAGATCAGCGTCGGAGAGGGTGGCGGTCGGACGTCATAGGGTGCTCCCTGCATTCGGGGTCCAAAAACAGAGCCTATTGTGGAGCGGCAAAGCTGTCAAGACGATTCTCAAAAATGAGATTTATCGCTTGATAGCCATCTTCATTGCGATTTTTCCATTTTTTGTTTAATGAGTCGAAGATTTAGCAACAGGATGTCGGGAGGAATCGCCTTGGACTTGATGAGTTCCACAGCGGATGTCGGGCGCCGCCTTCGCGCATTCCGCATGGGCGCAGGACTTACTCCAGAGGATCTCGCCGCCAAGGCCGGGGTGTCGCGCGCCGCCATCTATCGCTACGAATCCGGCAAGCCGCCCAAGGTCGATACGCTTGGCAAGATCGCCGACCTGCTCGGCGTTTCGCTGCCCACCCTGCTTGGGGTCGGCATCGAATACGTCGCTTCGGCCGTGAGCTTCTTTGAACGCATGCGCCAGCTGGAAGAGGATGTCGACCAGATCACCGTGATGTTTGGGCCGATCTCCTATCTGCTCACCACGGATCGCTACGACGAGCTGCTGCCGAAGGTTCTGGACGAGAGCATTCCCGAGGATGTCGGCGACCGGAAGGCGGCGATCCGCGAGATCGGCGCTCTCATGGACATCCTCAAAACCCGCAAGGAAACCTTCCGGCGGCGCACGCCCAGCATCGTCAGCTTGGTTTCGGCCGCGGAGCTTGACGAGTTCGGTCGCGTCGGCTTCGTCGGCGCCCACAATCATCCTTCGGTCAATCTGGCGGAACGCCAGAAGGCCGCGCGCGACGAGATCGAGCACATCGTGCATATGCTGCGCGAGCAGCCGATTGGGGTGCAGATCGGCGTGGTGATCGATTCCATGCCGGGCGCGAGCTTCCAGATATTCAAGCGAGCAGACAAGGCGCAGGTTGCCGTCAGCCCCTTCCGCCTCGGAGCGTTTGCCAATATCCGCGTCGGGGTCGCGACCATCACTGCGGCAGCAGAGGCGGTACAGCTTTACGGCGGCATGACCGACAGGCTCTGGCGCAAAAGCCTCAAGGGCGACCAGGCGGCCGATTTCATCGAAAAGACCGTGCTAAAGAATGGGGCCGCAGCCTGACAACCGTTCGGGGCACCGAATTCGAGCGCGAAAACAATTTTGATACAAATCTCATCTTTGAGATTTTGGTTGCGTCCGTGAAAGTTTTGTGAAAGCTTGGCTCCTTTCCGGGGTTGGACGGGTAGTCGAAGGGGGTATTGTCCTCTCGATAACCAATTGCTCCCCGCTGGTAAGGCATGGAGTTTTTGGTGTCGCAATCGGAGCGGATGATCGATATCGCGGGTGTCCACAAGACATTCGTGGCTGACCATGGAACGGTAACCGCGCTGGAGCCGGTCAGCATCACCATCAAAGAAGGCGAATTCATCTCGATCGTCGGGCCTTCCGGCTGCGGAAAGTCAACGCTTCTCCGGCTGATTTCCGGCCTCGACCAAGCGAGCGGCGGTTCGATCAAGCTCGATGTTTCCGGCCGCAAACGCCCTGTCGGCTTCGTGTTCCAGGAGCCGGTTCTCCTGCCTTGGAAGACCATTATCGACAACGTCCGCTTCCCCCTCGATACCTCGGGCATCAGCCGCGGCCAGGGCGATAAGACCGCGCTCGACCTCATCAAGATGGTCGGCCTCGCCGGTTTCGAGAAGGCATTGCCGCGCCAGCTTTCCGGCGGCATGCGCCAGCGCGCGGCAATTGCCCGCGCGCTCTCCGACGACCCGCCGATTCTGTTGATGGACGAGCCGTTTTCGGCCGTCGACCTGCTCACACGCGACAATCTGAACGACGAACTGCTGCGCATCTGGCAGTCGACCGGCAAGACGATCCTGCTCGTCACACACAGCGTAGAAGAGGCTGCCTATCTCGCCGATCGCGTCATGGTCATGACGGCACGCCCGGGCAAGCTGAAATGCGTCCATAATGTCGAGCTTCTCCGTCCGCGCGGCGAGGAGACCAAGCTCGATCCGGCCTATCACGCTCTCGTCGCCCAGCTTCGCCGCGACCTCAGGACGCCTGCCGGTGAGGCGCATTGATGAGTGGGCGTTTTTCCGCGGCGATCGATTATACGCTGGCGCTCGCCGTGCTTCTGTTTGCCTGGTGGTTGGCGACCGGACCGATGGGGCTGCCGACCTACCTCCTGCCTTCGCCGCTGCGGACGTGGAATGCGCTGGTCACGATCGCGCTCACCGGCGAGCTCTGGCGGCATCTCGGCTTCACGCTGCAGAACATCGTGCTCGGCCTTATCCTCGGCTGCATCGCCGGTATTGCGATTGCCTATGTCATGACGCGGTTTCCCAAGCTTGCGGTCTGGCTCGACGGCCCGCTTGTGATCCTGCAGACGGCCCCGAAGATCGCGCTCGCGCCGCTCTTCATCGTCTGGTTCGGCTTCGGCGTCCTGTCGAAAATCGTTCTGATCTTCTCGCTAGTCTTCTTTCCTGTCTTTGTCGGCGCCGTCGCCGGCTTCCGGGCGCTCGACCCGAAAATGAAGGATCTTTCGAAGCTTCTCGGCCTCAGTTCCATACAGCGGTTCCGGCAGATCGAGTTGCCGGCGGCGATGCCGGAAATATTCGTCGGCCTTAAGATCGGCGCGGTGCAGGCGCTGGTTGGCGCGGTGCTTGCAGAATGGATGTCTGGCAAGGTGGGGCTCGGCTACCTGATGACCTTTGCGTCAGCCACCTACAAGACGCCGCTTCTATTTGCCGCCGTCCTCATGACCGTGGTTCTCGGCCTTCTCCTGCATGTCGCGCTGACCATCCTCGAACGCCGGCTGCTGTCCTGGAAGGGAGCAGCCCGTGGCTAAAACCAGCGCAGCTTTCCCCTGGAAAAACGGCCGTCCGCCGCATCTGCCATGCGGCCCCGGCGATATCGCAGAAAACGTCTTGACGCCAGGAGACCCGGATCGCGTGCGGCTGCTCGCCGACATGATGGAGGACGTGACAGATTTCGGTCGCAAGCGCGAATTCGCTGTCATCACCGGCACCTATGAAGGCAAGCAACTGACCATCTGCTCGACCGGCATCGGCGGACCGTCGACGGAAATCGCCCTGGTGGAACTCGCAATGCTTGGTGCCAAACGTGTCGTGCGCATCGGCGGCATGTCTTCGCTGATCGCGGACCATGCGGTCGGCACCTTCATCGCCGTCGACAGCGCCATCGGCGATACCGGAACTGCCCGGACCTATCGCGCCACCGGCGGCACGGCGAACGCCTCGCCGCAGATTACCCAGGGCCTCGTGAACGCAGCGGCTGAGCTTGGCCTCGCCTGCAGACCGGGCATGGTCGCCTCGACCGACAGCTATTATTTCGGCCAGGACCGCCGCTTCCGTTCGATCGAAGGCAGCGACGATGCCTATGGCAATTTCATCGACCGCTTCCAGGCTCAGGGCGCCGTCGGCGTCGAGATGGAGAGCGAGATCATCTTGACCGTCGGTGGAGCGATCGGCCTCCAGACCGGCTGCTTACTTGGTGTCCATGGAAATCGCGCCACCGATGAATGGCTCGACGACTATGAGGCGACCCAGCGAAACCTTCTGCGCATTGCAGGAAGGGCATTTTCCTCTACAGATTGGGAACTCAGGAGCCAACCATGATCCAGTTTCGCGTGACAACCACGGCAAGCCTGCTCGCCTTGCTCACTTCGCCATTTTTCGTATCCCTCGCCGACGCAGCCGATAAGATTGTGATGCAGATCGACGGCGCGGCCGCTCCCTTTTACGCGCCGCTTTATGCCGGCGTCGAAAACGGCATCTTCGAGAAGAACGGCATCGAGGTCGAGTTCATCTATGCCGCTGCCGCAGACATCCTGACCAACATCGCTGCCGGCAATGTCGATTTCGGCTTCCCGAACGGTGACGCCGTGGTTGCCGCTGCCGCCAACGGCCTGCCGGTCAAGGTCGTCCACACGACCTATCAGCGCGGCATCGGTGCACTGCTTGCCAAGGCCGACAGCGGCATTACCGGCTACAAGGACCTGAAGGGCAAGAAGATCGCCGTCACCAGCCTTGCCAGCCCGAACTATCTGCAGCTCCAGGTCGGCCTGAAGCTGGCCGGCCTGTCGCTCGACGACGTCAGCGTAGAGGTCGTGCAGACGGGCGCCATCGTCCAGTCGCTACAGGCTGGACAGGTCGACGCAATCGTCTTCTCCGAGCTTCGCAAGTACAATCTCGAAGCCGACGGCACCAAGGTCACGATGGTTCTTTCCAATGACTTCTTGCCGTCCTTCGGCAACGTCGTCGTCACCAACGCTGCCAAGCTCTCCGAAAACCCGGATCTGGTAAAGCGCTTCACCACTGCCGTCACGCAGTCCTACGAATGGGTCATCGACGGCCATGTCAACGAAGCGCTGGATATCGCACTCGACAAATACGCGCCGACTTGGCCGAAGGATCAAAAGGGCATTCTGACCACGGCCTTCGAACAAACCTTCGTACCAACCGTCTGGCAGAGCCCGCTCACCAAGGAAAAGGGCTTGGGCGCCGCTGATGTCGCCGGCTGGCAGAAGAACGCCGACATTCTGGCCGAGTACAAGGTCATCGACGACGCTCCGAAGGCGGAAGACTTCGTCGTCGATCCGTCCACGATCGGGCAGTAAGGCATGATCCTGCGTGGCATAGCGGGTCTGATCGCCACCCTCGTCTTGTGGACGGCGATTGTTTTCATTTTCCAGGTCCCTAGCTATCTGTTGCCGGGCCCGATGGAAGTGCTCAACCGTCTCGTCTTCCTCTTCGAGAACGCCAAGCTGCTTCGGCATATCGGCGTGACACTCACAGAGATCGTCGCGGGTTTCGTGCTCGGAACGGTGATCGGCATTCTGGCCGGCGTCGTTTTCGCGCGCTTGCCGCGCGTTGAACGCTTTGCCACGCCGCTGATCCTGCTATTGCAGACCGCACCGAAGATCGCGATTGCGCCCCTGTTGCTGTTGTGGCTGGGGATCGGGCCGACGCCCAAGATCGTGCTGATCGCGATCGTCACCTTCTTCCCCGTAATGTCCGGCATGGTCACCGGCCTGCGTTACGGGGAAGGCAGTTTCCGAGATCTTGCAGCCGTGTTGAAGCTCAGCCCCTGGCAGAGCTTCTGGCATATCGAGCTGCCTTCGGCACTGCCGGCGGTGCTCGCCGGCATGGCAGTTGCCACCACGCTTGCCATGACCGCAGCGGTCATAGGCGAACTCATGGGTGCCAATGAGGGCATCGGCTATCTCCTGTCTTCCGGCCAGGAAAACAGCGATACAGCCGTCGTCATCGGCATGGTCCTGTTGCTCTCTATGATCGGCTGGGCTTTTTATGAGATCATAGAGTTGATCCGCCGCCGATCGCTCGGACGCTTCCAACTTTCTTGAGCCGCTGACAATGGCGCGTGTTTTCCTCTGTGTCCTCGATTCCGTCGGATGCGGCGGCGCGCCGGATGCGGCACGCTATGGCGATGAGGGGTCGAACACCTTGCTCCACATCGCCGAGGCCTGCGCTGCCGGCAATGCCGAGAACGGCCGAAGCGGGCCACTGAAGGTTCCCAATCTCGACGCGCTGGGTCTGGGTGCTGCGATCCGGCTTGCATCCGGCAAGGCGGTTCCGGGTCTCGGCGCCGTGCCGACCGGCAGTTGGGGAGCCGCCGAGGAAATCTCCGCAGGCAAAGATACGCAATCTGGACATTGGGAACTGGCAGGCGTGCCAGTAACGCGCGATTGGCACTATTTTCCGCGCACTATTCCGGCTTTCCCTGCCGACTTGCTGGCGAAGTTGATCGCTCGATCCCGCATTCCGGGCACGCTCGCCAATTGCCACGCCTCGGGCACGGAAGTGCTAGATGCGTTTGGCGCCGAACACATCGCGACCGGCAAGCCGATTGTCTATACATCGGCCGACAGTGTCGTGCAGATTGCCGCGCATGAGGAGCACTTTGGGCTCGAACGATTGCTCGAAGTCTGCCGGATTGCTGCAGAGATCTTTCATCCCTTGAATGTCGGGCGCATTATTGCGCGTCCGTTCGTCGGAGAAGCGCAGGGGGCCTTTGTCCGCACCGCAAACCGCAAGGATTACGCAATCGCCCCGCCTGAGGGCACGATCTGCGACCGGGTCGTCGTAGCCGGCGGCGCAGTCCATGCCGTAGGCAAGATCGGCGATATTTTTGCGTACAAGAGCATCGCCGATGTGTCCAAGGGCCAGGATGACATGGCGCTTTTCGACCATGTGCTTTCGTGGTGCGATCGCGCCGCATCCGGTGATCTGATATTCACCAACTTCATCGAGTTCGACAGTCGCTGGGGCCATCGGCGCGATGTTTCGGGCTATGCCCGCGCGCTCGAAACCTTCGATGCAAGGTTGCCGAAATTGACAGGCCGCCTGCGTGACGGCGATCTTCTCATCATCACCGCAGACCATGGCAACGATCCGACCTGGCATGGCACCGACCATACGCGCGAACGCGTGCCGGTGCTGGCCACCGGGCCAGGCGTTGAAGCGCAGGAACTCGGCATCATCCCGTTCGCCAAGGTTGCCGAGTTGGTCGCCGCGCATCTGAAGATCAGCTGACGATCTGTCGCCGGTGACGTTGGCCGGAGGCATGAAGCGCCGGCTCCATGAATCGGCTCATCGCGTCATTGTCCCGCCGAGGGTGGACTTGGACCTTCACAGCTGTCGATCGGCGTCCAAAATTGGGTCTGATGCATATGTGGAACGGCCCGGTTAGCAAGGTTATTCGTCGCGTAAGTCGCCGTCGGACGGTGCAGTCATATGTCCGGCCTGTTGACGCGGTCTTTGACCGCTGGCCACGATGAGATCCGCGATACCGATCGCTTAGTCAATTTCACGCGCTTCAAGGCGCAGTGCGTCAGACGGTCTGGTCGGCATCGAGGTACTTCGATCCCGGTACACTGCCGCAATGTAGATTGATATCTCCGCGCTTTGCGGCGCCGTCGCTTGCGCAGAAGAATTGGCCATCAGATGATGACGTCGTGCCATTGCCCCTAAGGCGAGAATGCGGCTGGCGGGTGTTGTGTGTCCGTCATGCAGGCCTGGGCTGCGCGGTAGGTCTCCGACCGGGCGTGGAAAGTACGCATCCAACTGATCTGGTGAGCGCCGATGCCTTTGGATGGGCTGGCCATCCCTTGGACCGAGATGGGTTGCATCGGCCGGTATGCCAGCCAGCTCAAGAGAGGATGTCAATCGCGTCGTGATTTCGATACGCAACGCGCTCAATTCCATCGAGTAGAGGCAGGACCGGTGCCGCCGTTCGGCGTCGCCGAGAAAGGGTGATCGTACCGAGGGGGCAGGGTCTCCCTCTCTCTCGCTGTCTGCCGTAATCCTTGACGCTCAAGTGTCCGTCAGTTGGACGCTTGAGCCTGATCGGTAGACTAAAGCCATGTCGACGCTTTGTCTGGGGACACGGTACTCACGGTCAAGCAGGAGCATGGCGGCATGCCAGCCTACCCAACACACGTTCCGGTGGTCATTGTCGGCGCGGGGCCGACCGGTCTCACCGCAGCCAATCTTCTGTCTACCTACGGCGTCGATGTCATCGTGCTCGATCGGGAGCCAGGCCCCATGGATCTGCCACGCGCTATCGTGGTGGACGACGAAGGCGCGCGCACACTGCAGGTGTTTGGGCTGGACAAGACCTATCTGGCGAGCACGATCAGGGCGGTCGGCTCCAAATATTTTGACGATGCTGGAAACTGCCTGGCCGAGACGGGAGCCGGCCCCGAAACCTATGGCTTTGCAAAGCGGCAGTATATCTATCAGCCCGAACTGGAAACAGCGCTGCGCAATCGCCTCGACGAGCAGGCGCAGGGGCGGTTGTTCTACGGATCGGAGGTGACGGACGTCGAGGACTGCGACGGCACGACCGTCGTGTCTGTCATCGACCGGTACGGCGTGCGCCACAGGATCGAAACCGAGTGGGTCTTGGCCTGCGATGGAGGGCGAAGCCCGATCCGCGAGCGGCTGGGGATCGCAATGTCGGGACAGACCTACGAGCAGGATTGGATCGTGCTCGACATGGTCGATGATCCTGACGCCTCTCGCTACTCGAAGTTTTTCTGCAGTTCCGTTCGTCCCACCGTGAGCGTGCCTGCTCCGGGGCAGGGCCGTCGCTACGAGTTCATGCTGCTTCCCGGCGAGACCCGGGAGCAAGTGCTTGCCGACGATTTCCTGGCTGATTTGTTGAAGCCTTTCCGGCCATTTCGCCGCGAGGACCTGATTCGTAAGACGGTCTACAGGTTCCATGCGCGGATAGCCGACAGGTTCCGCGAGGGGAGGGTCCTCCTTCTTGGCGATGCTGCCCATCTCACACCGCCCTTCGCCGGCCAGGGCATGAATGCAGGACTGAGAGACGCCCACAACGTCGCGTGGAAAATAGCAACTGCGGTCAAGGGCGGCGCCAGCGCTTCGATCCTGGACAGTTATGAAGCGGAGAGGCGGAAGCCGGCGTGGGACATGATCCTCGTGGCCGTTACGATGGGCGATTTCGTCATGCCGGCCGACGCGGAGAAGCTGCGTTTCCGTGACATGTTGCTTGCTGCTCTCGAGCCGTTCCCCAATGTCCGGGACTACCTCATTCACATGCGTTTCAAACCGAAGCCGCGATACCAGACCGGCCTGTTCCTCGACCTTGACCGGCCTGACTTCGAAGGATCTCTGGTGGGCGAGATGCTGCCCCAGCCGCGTGTTCCGGCTGAAGTGGGGTTGGTTGCTCTTGACGAGAGACTGGGCGTAGGCTTCGCGCTGGTGACGCAATCGGATGACGCATACCAAGCCGCCATGTGCGTGCAGCAGAAGAGCTTGCTAGGGTTACCTCTCAGCCACGTCTGGCTGGACCGTGCGGCGCTGGGTGGCCGGGATGGGGGAGCCTGGATGCGGCGGGATGCCGTTGCACGCCCGTTGCTCACCCATCGCGATCAAGTGATGCTCGTCCGGCCGGACCGTTATTGTGCAGCAGTCTTCGACCCCGCCGAACTGGCAACAGGCCTGCGCCGCTACGAAGCACTGTTTTCCGCTGTCAGTCGAGCGAGTTCGCCGGCGATCAAGCCCGCGGCGGCCTTCAGCGCTTCGCCGTGAGTCCTGATAGCCTCCTCGAATTTCATCGCAGATCCGATCCAGATCATGGTTATGCATGCAACAGGTCGGTCCAGCGCCATGATCGGCGCGGAAATGCTCATCGTACGCTCGTTGAAGCCCCGTATTCGGAATCCCAGACCCAGGCGACGGGTCCGCTCTAGAATGAAGTCGAGCGGGCCGTCGTCGTGGTAATCGACCTTGGCGTCGCCGAGTTCAGCCCGAAGACCTTGCAACACATGCCGTTGTTCGTCGTCCGGCAGGTACGCCAGATAGGCCCGCCCGCCTGCCGTTTCGAGAACGGGGAGACCACGTCCAACCATACCGTGATCGACCGAGAAGGGGCTGATGTTGTGGGTAGACTCGCGAATTTCCATGCGGAAATTGCGGAATATCACCAGATCCAGCGGCCAGAGCAATTGCCGACCCAACTTTACCATTTGCGGCACCGCGATTTGGGCGACCCAATCCTCGTCGCGAAAACCTGAACTCAGCGACTTCGTCTGCAAAGTCGGGCGCCAGTCCTCCGAGGGACCGCGCACCAGAAAGCCCAGGCCTTCTAGGGTTTCGAGCAGCCGATAGGCTGTCGGACGCGGTACTCCCGCCAGTTTCGCGACTTCTGAAGCGCGCAAGCCATTGTGGCGGTTGACAGCCTGCAACACCGCCAAGCCGCGTTGGAGTGATCTCACCGAACCGAAAGTTGAAATGGAAAACTCCTATGCCGTTCGCGTGGTGGACAGGTGGTTCACCTTCATTGCAATCTGCCTCTACGGCGTCAAGTCTTGCGGCAGCGCTTGGAGCGCGTGGGAGGACCTTATGAAAAGCATGGAAGCGCGCCTGCGTGCGGCCTCCCACACGCTTGCCCTTCTGGGCTTTGTAGGCTTGCTCGGACTTTCCATCATGATCTCGCTGGATGTCTTGCTCCGCTGGTTGGCGGGGATGCCGCTTCAAGGCGTCAATGATGTCAGCGCCGTCGTCATGGCGGTGGTGATTTCGGCCTGCATCCCTGCCAACCTGGCGATGAAACAGAACATCTCCGTCGAGGTGGCCGGGGCCATGCTGGGCGGCGGGACAAAGCGTGCCCTGGATACCTTCGCCAGCCTCGTCACGCTGGTCTTCATTGTCCTGATGGCCTGGCAGTTCGTGCCCTACACTATGAATCTCCATGCGAATGGAGACCGCACCTGGGTGCTCGCGTGGCCTGTCTGGCCGTGGTGGGCTGTGGCGAGTGCCATGATAATCTTTGCCGCCGTGGTCCAGTTCCTGGTCTTCGTAGCCGATTTCGCGGCCCTCATACGGGGCGATGCCGATCGTTTCGACAGTGGCCCCGAGGGCCGCGACCCTCATCTCTGACTATTTCCAGCCTCGCTGAGGAGTTCTGCCATGGACCCGCTGTTCATTGCCCTTATCGGGTTCATCGTCATGATGGTCCTCATCCTGCTGCATGTGCCGATCGGTGTATCGATGGCGCTGGTAGGGGTCGTTGGGTTCGCACAGATCGTGGGGTGGGAGCCTGCGCTGACTCTGATGGGAAGCGAGCCTGCTTCGGCGATGGCCAGCCTGGATCTCGCGGTCATTCCCTTGTTCATGCTGATGGGAAGCCTTGCCGCTGCAAGCGGCCTTGCCTCGGATGTCTACAACCTTGCCTATGCTCTGATTGGACATCGCCGCGGTGGGATTGCGACGACGACGATTGTCGCCAGCGGCGGTTTTGGCGCAATCTGCGGCTCCGGCGTGGCGACCACCGCGACTTTCGGTCGTGTCGCCATGCCGGAGATGCTGTCGAGAGGGTATCGCTCCGATCTCGCTGCCGGTGCGGTGGCAGCAGGAGGAACGCTGGGCATCATTGTTCCGCCGTCAGGGATCATGATCCTCTATGCCGTTCTTACCGAACAGTCATTGCTGGACCTCTTCGCGGCGGGAGTCGTGCCCGCGATCATGGCAATCGCCTTCTACATAATCGCAATACGGATTAAACTTTTGTTCGATCCAGAAGCCGGACCCGCGGGCGAAAAAACCAGCCTTGCCGAAAAAATTAAGGCACTCAAGCAGGCATGGGGAGCCTTGGTTCTGTTCACGGTCGTCATGGGCGGCATCTATTCGGGCATCTTCACAGTCAATGAAGCGGCGGCAATCGGTGTCGTTGTGGCGTTTCTCTTTGCCCTCCTGAGACGAAAGCTTGGCTGGCAAAATTTCATGAAGGTTCTCGCCGAGGCAAGCGCCGGCACGGCAATGATCTATGTGATGGTTTTCGGCGCAACCATCTTTTCATACTTCATGGCGGTCACAGGAGCTGCGGCATTCCTAGTAACGGCCATCACCAGCCTGCCGATTCCGCCAGAGGCCATCATCTTCACCTTGCTGATCCTCTATATTTTTCTCGGTGCCTTCTTCGACGAGGTGGCTGCCATGGTGATCACGCTTCCCCTGGTGGTGCCGCTGATTCAGTCATTTGGCTACGACCTGGTTTGGTGGGGTATCATCAACGTCGTGGTGATCGGCATCGGCATGCTGGCACCGCCGATAGGCATCAACGTCATGGTTTTGCACTCCATGTACAAGTCCCTCCCACTGAGAACAATCTATCGGGGCATCCTGCCATTCCTCTGCGCAGAATTTGTGCGTCTGACGCTTCTTACCCTGTTCCCAGAAATCACGCTTTGGCTTCCTCGGATGCTGCATTGAAGGGTGTCCATCTGATGGACGAAATGCTTATGGACAGTGCGGGTTGCCGGTGGGGCGCGTACCGTGAAGTCATTCATCAGCCTAGGGGAGGAAAATGATGAAGGTCCTATCCAGTTTAGTCGCAGCGGCGGCATTGTTTGCCACAACCACCGCTTTTGCGGCCGATACGCTTCGCTTCTCCAGCTTCGAACCGCCCGTCGCCCTCGTCACCAAGGAAATACTGACGCCGTGGGCGAAGGACGTCAGCGCCGCATCCAACGGTGCACTCAACGTCCAGATATTCGCAGGCGGGTCGCTCGGCCGTGATCCCGCACAGCAGTTGCAGCTTGTCGAGCAAGGCGTTGCCGACATTGCCTGGGTCATCCCCGGCTACTCGCCCGGCCGGTTTCAGGAGGGCACCGTCGCCGAAATTCCGTTCCTCGTGCCAGATGCCACGGCTGGCTCTGCCGCAATGTGGGAGATGTACGAAAAAGGCCTCTTCAAAGGGGATTTCAACAAACTGAAGATGCTTGGCGTCTTCGCGTCCTTTCCGAACTTCGTGGCCGCAACGAAACCGGTGTCGACGCCCGCCGATATGAACGGCCTCAACTTCCGCGCACCAGGCCCGACGTTGCTGACGGCGATCAAGGCACTTGGCGCCGTCCCGATTGGAGGTATTACGGGGCCGTCGATTGCCGATAGCATCAGCAAGGGGCTTATTGCCGGAACTCTCACGCAGTGGGGAGCAGTTGAGACATTCCGCATGGCCGATGTCATTACCCACTACAACACGGTGCCGCTCGGCGCTACGCCGATGCTGGTGGTGATGAACAAGTCCAAATACGACTCCCTCCCCAAAGAGGCGCAGGAGGCGCTCGACAAGTTTTCCGGCGCCGCATTCTCGGAGCGGTTCGGTGCAATCTTCGATAAGTCCATGAAGGACACACGCGAACGCATTGCCGCCAACCCCGCGGTCACCATCGTCGATCCGGATGATAAATTGATGGCCGAGTGGCAGAATGCCGTCAGCGTAGCGAAGACAAATTGGATCGAACAGAACCCGGAAGGGCAACAGATTTACGACGCCTTCGCGGCCGCGATAGCTGCAAACAAGTCTTCACAGTAAGCAAGTCACCGGGTGTCACGCCCTTAGTGGCGTGGCACCTCCTGAAAAGGCCCGTCCCAATGTCCCTCACGTCCCTTGGATATATTGGCATCCGCTCCGCGCGCACCTCGGACTGGGAATCCTTTGCGACAAGCCTCCTGGGCATGCAGCAGTTCGACACGGGAGGAGGGATGCGGGCTTTCCGCATGGACGACCGCAAGCAGCGGCTCATCGTCACCAACGATTCCGGCGATGGCCTCGGCTTTATGGGCTGGGAGATTGAATCCCCTGAAGCATTGGCCGGGCTTGCAGACCGTCTGGACAATGCCGGCGTCGCCGTAACGCTCGAGGCCGCGTCAATGGCGGATCAACGGCACGTAGCGCGCATGGTTTCTTTCTCAGACCCCGAAGGCAATCGCATCGAGGTCTTTTGCGGACCCGAGATCGCAAGCGACCCTTTTGTTCCGGGGCGCGCTATTTCAGGCTTCAAGACCGGATCGCTTGGCATGGGTCACGCGGTTCTTCATGCCCGCGATGTCGACACTTTGCTTCCATTCTACCGCGATTTGCTGGGTTTCCAGGTCACGGATTACGGCCTGACCCCGTTCAAGCTTTATTTCTTCCACATCAACGGCCGGCACCACAGTTTTGCGATGGTTGGCACCGGCAGGCAGGGCATCCATCATTTCATGGTCGAACTGCTCAGCCTCGACGATGTAGGGCAAGGCTACGACTTGGCGTCACGGAACGAGGGGCAGGTGGCCTACACGCTTGGCCGGCACTCCAACGACCATATGATGAGCTTCTACGCCAACAGTCCGTCAGGCTTCTTCGTTGAGTACGGATGGGGCGCGCGTGTCATCGATCCCGACACCTGGCAGGCCCATGAAACCTTCGACGGCCCAAGCTATTGGGGCCACGAACGTCTCCATATGCCGGAGACATCAGCCGACCGCCAGCGTCTCCGGGAGATGCGGCTCGACGCAGCGCGTCGTGGGTTGAGAGCACCTGACCCGGCCAGCAACTGTGCGTGGCTGGACAGCGTCGTCCGGCAAGAGTGACGGCACTCGCAAATCTACAACAATCAATCGGAGCATATGAGATGCGTATCTGTTCGTACGTGCTTGCAAACGGCACACGATCCTATGGAATTGTCGACGGAGACCTCGTTCGCGATGTCGGAGAAACGATCCGCGGCCAATATCCCGATTTGCGGGCAGCCCTGGCGAGCGGTGTTTTGTCGGATGTGGCAGAGGGGGCTTCCGGCTCCGCAGCCGTTCCGCTGGACAGCCTGACTCTCCTCCCGCCCATCACCAACCCTGACAAGATTATCTGCATCGGCTTGAACTATATGGGGCACATCAAGGAGACCGGCCGGGACGCGCCGAGCCATCCTTCGATCTTCACCCGCTATCCTTCCTCCCTGGTCGGTCACGATCAGCCGATGGTCCGGGCATCGGTATCGACCTGGTTCGACTTCGAAGGCGAATTGGCGGTCATCATCGGGAAGGCTGGTCGTGCAATTCCCGCGGAGCGGGCCATGAGCCACGTGGCCGGCTATACTTGCTTTAATGACGGCACGATACGTGACTTTCAGCGCCACACCACACAGTTTTGGGCAGGAAAGAACTTTGACCGCAGCGGCTCTATGGGGCCGTGGTTCGTCACCGCCGACGAGTTTGGAAACCCGGCCGACCAGTCGATGGTTACCAGGCTCAACGGTGAGGTCATGCAGTCGACCTCGATCGCGGACCTTGCCTTCGACATCCCGACGCTGATTGCATATCTCTCGACGGTTTGCGAACTGCTGCCGGGGGATATCATCGCGACCGGGACGCCCAGCGGCGTCGGCATGTTCCGCGAACCCAAACTCTTCATGAAGGCCGGCGACCGTATCGAGGTTGAAATCACCGGCATCGGCACTTTGGCGAACGCCATCGTGGACGAGAGCTGATCCCGGCTATGCGCGCGGTTCTGTTCGATGCGCCCGGTGGTCCGGACGTCTTGTATGTCGGCCGAGCCGACATACCAAAAGCGGGACCAGGGGAGGTGGTGATCGCGGTCCGCGCCGCCGGCGTCAACCGTCCGGATATCGCCCAGCGCCTTGGGAGATATCCGGTGCCGAAGGACGCGAGCCCGCTGCTTGGGCTCGAGGTCGCGGGGGATGTTGTGGAGATCGGGGCTGGAACGGAGATGTTCAGCCTGGGCGACCGTGTCATGGCGCTGGTTCATGGCGGGGGCTACGCTGAGTTCTGCCGCGCTCATGCACGTCTAGTGATGAGCATCCCGCCAGACCTGTCTTACACGGAAGCGGCGGGCTTTCCCGAAGCTGCAATGACTGTAGAATTTAACATGATCATGCGAGCCGGGCTGGAAGCCGGCGACATCGTACTGATCCATGGCGGTTCGTCCGGCATCGGGTCGCATGCCATCGCCAGGGCACATGCCCTCGGCGCCGTTCCCATCACAACATCGCGCGGTGCTGCGAAAGCCGAATACTGCCGGCGAATCGGCGCGGCGCTCGCTATCGACACGACATCGGCTGAGTGGACCGGAGAAGTCATGCGCCAAATGAAGGGGCGAGGGGTGGACGTCGTGCTCGACATGGTCGGCGGCGACTATACAGATCGCAATATCGCCTGCATGGCCGAGGACGGGCGCTATGCCTTAATATCTCTGCAGGGCGGTAGCCGGGCCGAGATAGACCTGGAGCCCATCCTGCGCCGACGGTTGATGCTCGTAGGGTCGACGCTTCGCCCGCTCCCTCTGGCTACCAAGGCCGGGGTTGTCGAGCATCTCAAAAGTCACGTCCTGCCGCGCCTCGCGGGAGGCGAGATGAGACCTCGGATTCACGCCACCTTCGCCCTGGAGGACGTTGCCGAAGCCCATCGCCTCTTAGAGCGCAATGAACATTTCGGCAAAATCATCCTGACAAACCCTGGTCCTTCCTGACCGTTGCAGACCCCTACACATCGAGGAATTGCCAAAGATGCCCCAGGTTCTATTCACCCTGCACAACGGCACGGTCATGTCCGTGGCCGCCGCAACGGGCCACTCGGTCATGGAGGCGGCGCGCAACAATGGCGTTCCCGGGATCGTCGCGGAATGTGGCGGCGCTGCGATGTGCGCGACATGCCACGTCTATGTCGACCCGAAATGGCTCGGCAAGATTGCCGCCATGTCTGATTTCGAAGACGAATTGCTGGAAGGCACGGGCTCTCCCCGCATGGAGACGAGCCGTCTCAGCTGTCAAATCCCGATCGACGACGGGCTCGACGGGTTGGAGGTGACCGTCCCTCCGTCTCAATATTGATCGGTGAACCGGCACCATGGAAAAAAGCTCAGTTGTCGTCGCGGGTGCTGGTCAGGCCGCCCTATCGCTTGTCGCGAAGCTGCGCGCCGAGGGCCACAGCGGCACGATCACCGTGGTGGGGGCCGAGACAACGATGCCCTACCAGCGTCCGCCACTCTCGAAGGGCTATCTTCTCGGCAAGCAGAAGCTGGACCAGTTGCTGCTCCGGCCGCGCGAGTTTTATGAACAGTCGGCCGTGGACCTGCGCCTGGGGCAGTCCATCGTCTCGATACATCCAGCTTCAAAGGAAGTCGCGCTGGCGGGCGGCGATGTCATTCCCTACGATGAATTGGTGCTGGCAACAGGTTCTACCGCCCGCCAGTGGCCGGCCGCATTAGGCGGGACCCTTCGCGGCATCCACACCTTACGCTCGCTTGACGATGCCCACGTGCTTCAAGCTGAGTTGAGCAGCGCCAAGTCGGTACTTGTCATCGGCGGCGGCTATATCGGCCTCGAGATCGCCTCAGCCTTGCGGAGCCTGAACCTCGCCGTCACCGTTGTGGAGGCGCAACCACGGATCCTCAACAGGGTAGCCGGTCCAGAGACGGCGAGCCATTTCCGGTTGCTTCACCAAGAAAATGGTGTTCGCATTATTGAAAATACCGCTATCCGCAGGCTTCACGGATCGGACCGGGTGGAGGCTGCGAAGTTGGCCGATGGCCAGCTTATCGCATGCGATCTGGTTGTGGTGGGGATCGGTGGCGCCCCGGAGACGAAGCTCGCGGAGATGGCAGGGCTCCACGTCGACAATGGGATCGTTACGAATGAACTCGGAAAAACATCGAGCAGCTCTATTTGGGCTGCCGGCGACTGCACGTCCATCGACATGGGCGGTCGACGGATACGCCTGGAAAGTGTCGGCAATGCCATCGATCAGGCTGAAACAGTCGCGATGAATATCATCGGACGCCGGACCGCCTATGTGCCGCGACCCTGGTTCTGGACAGAACAATATGGCGTACGCATGCAGATTGTGGGCCTTTCGATGGGACATGACGAGACGATCCTCAGAACCGAGACGGATGGGAAACGGAAGTCCTGCTGGTACTTCAAGAACTCAGCGCTCATTGCCGTTGACGCCATCAACGACCCACAGGCTTTTTTGGCAGGTCGGCGTATCATCGATGCAGGAATCCTGCTCGATATGTCGACTTTGCGGGAGCCCGAGGTCGATCTTCGCAATCTTGGGAAGACTGCTGACATAAGGTAAGAAACGCGCGCCCCGCTCTCTGATGCAAGTCGCCGACGAAGGTACAATGAGCATGGATACTGATTTCCGGCCACTGCCATCCGAGCAATGGCCAGATGCACTCGAGCATCTCAAGGGCAGTTTTGCGGAACAACTGAATGTCTATCGTGTCATGGCTCACAATCCGGCGCTGCTGAGCGCTTGGGCGGGGTTTCGCAAGCATGTCGTCGTTGAGAACTGCCTCGGTGCCGATCTGACAGAGATTGCCATTCTGCGTGCCGCATATCACCTGAAGTCTCAGTATGAGCGGGCACATCACATCGTCAGAGCGCGCGCCTGCGGGGTCAGCGATAAGGTTATACGCGACATCCTTGACGGAAGGCTGGTGGACGACGAGCGCTATTCGGTGATTGTCCAGTCCGTCGACGAATTGGTGCGCGACGCCCGTCTCCAACCCACGACCGTCAGTACCTTAGTGGCAGCGGTGGGCAAGCCTGGCGTGTTGGACCTCATAGCCATTGTCGGCTTTTATACCACACTGGGTTGCATCCTGAATTCGTTCGAGACCCCAGTCGAAAACCACATCAGCGCCGAGCTTGATACTTCCCCGCTATAGAGCCTGCCGTCAATCTGTCCACCTATCGAACATTCCCAGACGGGTGCTTGCGACGAAGGACCGGGCAGGGAAACTTGCCGGGCAGCCGTCTCATTGATTCATGTCCGAGGAGGATTTATGTCGGTCGGATCGCCCACTCTCGTTCGCGCGTCTCGCGCGCCTGTCTATGAGGTCGACATCTATTCGGACGAGGTCATCCGCGACCCATATCCACATTATCGTCGGATACGGGCTTTGGGAGCCGCGGTCTGGTTGCCGTTGAACGGGTTATGGGCAATAGGCCGGCATGCGGATGTTCGCGCTGTCTTGGCCGACCATGTGAACTTCCGTTCCGGACATGGCGTGTCGGGCAATTCAGCTGCCAACAAGATCGCCCCAGGTAATTTGCTGGCCTCCGACCCTCCGTTACACGATCACCTCAGGCGGATCGTGGCAGCACCGTTGAGTCCCCGCTCTCTTGCCATGGTGAAGGAACGCATTGAGGAAACGGCCGACGCGCTCGTCGATCGGCTTGTTCAGCGCAGCAGCTTTGACGGCATGGCCGATCTCGCGCAGTACTTGCCGGTCTCCATCGTGTCCGAACTGGTCGGCATGCCTGAACATGGCCGCGAAAACATGCTGCGCTGGGCCTCCGCCGTCTTCGATATGCTGGGTGGCGATAATGAGCGAGCGGCGGCAGCCATGCCGATCATCATGGAGATGCGCGCCTATACGGCGAACGAAGCGACGCGCGACAAGGTGCGGCCCGGCGGATGGGTCGCCATGCTCTATGACGCAGCGGATCAGGGCGTCATCAGACCTGAACAGGTGCAGGTGCTGATGCGCGACTATCTTGGGCCAAGCCTAGATACAACCATCTTCGCGACCGGTCATCTGATGTATCTTCTGGGCCAGAACCCAGACCAGTGGCAAATGCTACGGGACGATCCGACCCTAATTCCGAACGCGATCAACGAAGCCGTGCGCCTGGAGTCTCCGATACGTGGATTCACCCGCTATGCCGCCGCGGACCGTCACGTCGGCGATACGCTCATTCCGTCCGGTGATCGTGCCCTGATCCTCTATGCCTCAGCCAACCGGGACGAGCGACGTTGGGAGCGACCCGACACATTCGATGTCAAACGCATCCTCACTGACCATGTTGGCTTTGGTCATGGCATCCATTCCTGCGCCGGAATGCAGCTCGCGCGGCTCGAAATTCGGAGCATCGTAACGGCGATGACCAAGCAGGTTAAGAGCATCCAGGTTGGCGAGCCCACGCTCGCTATGAACAATGTTCTACGAGGCTATGAACGCCTGCCAATGACCTTTCTTGCCGCCTGATACTTTACGCAAACCGGTATAAGCCGAATTGCATGCCGACAGGCAGATCTCGGTTACGGTCCGGTATTTCTTATGCATCCCGTTTGATGCGCTTGACCGCATATGCGGGATGTCGCGTACTAACGATCATCCCTCGGCAGATTGCCGCGCCGACAAATAATTCTGGCGGAACGCGACTGGCGCCTGAGGGTGAGACTGGAGCGCTAGTGCGACGCCCTGCTACATTAGTTAGGGACGGCCTCGAACAGCCATGGCAAATTGAATAAGAATAAGGCACGCGTTATTCGGGCGCCCAGGCAAAGCCCTGGCGCCAGTGCATTGAAGAATAAAAGTACGAATATGGAAGAACGAACGACGAGCCTGGCGCTGCTACTGATCGGACCCGGGACATTGTTGGTTTTCGGCATCGGGTTTCTATGGGCATGGTCGATCGAGCGGCGGCGGCATTATTTATTGGTGCTCACGCTTGCGTGCATGCTGTTTGTGTTTGGCGCCCTGACACAGATTTTCTACCTTCCGGCCGATACCGGCCTGAATGCCATCATCTCGAACCTGTTCTACACGTCCGCCGTGATCGCCGCATCCGAGGGGTTGTTGATGCGGTCTGGAAAGAGCATGGGGGTTCTCGCCGACTTGACAGCACTCGCGATCTTCAGCGTCTTGATCTGGTACTTTTTCTATATCGATCGAAACCTCCTCGCGCGGGTCTATATTCAGAATTTCGGCTTTGGGCTCATTTTGTTAGCCACATCAATGCGGCTGACGCATCTTGCGCAAGCGCGCACTGTGGATCGGCTTCTGTTCTGGATTCTTCTTGCGTTTGCGATCCATTTCTTCCCACGCACGCTGTTCACCCTTGGGACTGCTGCTCCAGTGGGTGCCAAGGCCTTCGGCCAGTCGATCTTCTGGCACGCGCTTCAACTTTCGCTCGCGGTATTAGGGTCCGGCCTGGCTCTGGCGATCCTGGCCGCGGCTGTTACAGATGTAATAGACGGTCTTCGGCTGGAGCGCGATGTCGATCCCCTCACGGGCGTCCTCAATCGCAGGGGATTTGAGGATGCTTACGATCGAGTGATACGCAGATCGGATTTTCCGATTGTCCTTATTCTTTGCGACATCGATCACTTCAAAAGGGTCAATGACACGTTTGGGCACAGCGCCGGCGACGATGTTCTGCGCACCTTCGGGGCAATCCTTCAACGCACCGCCGGCAAGCGGGACATTGTGGGTCGGATTGGTGGCGAGGAGTTTGCCATCGTAATCCCTGAGGCCGATGAGGCCCCGGAATTCACTTCACGGCTCCGGCGCGCCATCGATGCTGCCTCGTTTCCGCTCCCGGACATCGCTCCCGCGGTAACCGCTAGTTTCGGCGTTGCAGTTCGGGAGGACGGGGAAGGGCGCGAGGAGCTCTTCAAGCGCGCGGATGCGGCGTTGTATGCCGCGAAGAATGCCGGTCGCAATAGGGTTGCCTTCAGTTTCGACGAGTCGTCCGGTGTTGATTGTTGCTGAGACCTGGCCCAGCACTGGAGCAACCCCTCTGGCTAGACCAGCGAGGCGCTTCAAACTAAGCCGCCCGTTGGTCGAGTTGGTTTTCAAATTCTGTTGGCGATCCGTAGCCAAGGCTGAGTGCAGCCGCTTGCCATTTCGGATCATCCCCGATGAACCTGGGCAAGCGTTCGGCAACGTCTGCGAAGGTCTCGTACCCGGCAGTATAGATGTCCTCCATATTAAAGGTCCGCATGAAGCTCTCCGCCCGCGCCTTTAGCGAGGGAGATGCGCCGCCTCGTGAAGGCCGGACACATGGCTTGCGCCCGACCAGCGCGGCATCACTGATTTTCTCTCTTGCAACAGACAGCCGCTCCACACATGAGAATTCGACATCAATGATTTTCATTATTTAATTGAGCAAAACCGGCGCATTCTTACGTTTAACTGCCTAGCGACACCAGCGATCCGCAACCTGCTCAGCACCGCGCAACGCCTTCGCTATGGCGTCACCATATCCACCGCCCCGACTCGGCAAGCCATGCTTGAGGCATATCCGACGCGCAATCCGGCAACAGGTAACGGTTCTGGCTGCAGGCCCTGATGAAGTCTGCGGATCGGGTTCCAATCAAATCAGCGCGTTCGAAGCGCCTTGAGAATCTCGGGCTGATCCCAATCCCCGGTTCGACCGGGTTGCCATTACATCTCATCACCCCTCGCTACCTACCGTCCAGCTTGCTCGCCGCAAGTCGGATTGTGGACTCTCCCTGCCGCAATCCGACGGGCCAAAGCCTAGCTGTGAGCCGCACTCTCGCGAACAGCGAATAAACCACACAAAGGAAGAACTCCTGATCCCGGACAACGACTTGCGTCCAGCCGCGATGATTGCAATGCTGTTGCCGGACAGACTCTATCGACAAGGTGATCAACGTCAACGCGCGGCGTGCGACAGCAAACCAACAGAGGGAAGATAGCAATGACCGAGACGGCGGCGAGCACGGAACCGACACCGGGCGGAAACCTCATCGTAACCGACTATGAAATCGGTCAGGACAACATCAAAGCGTCGATTGGCCCGTTTGGGCTTGACATTCACAATCCCGTCTTCGCGATTTCGGGGCTGAGCATTGTGCTCTTCGTTATCGGCACGCTGGCATTTCCTGTGACCGCCACCGGCATTTTCGAGGCAGCGAAGATCTGGGTCACGGTGCGTTTCGACTGGTTCTTCATTCTAACGGCCAATTTCTTCCTGCTCTTCACCGTTGCGCTCGCAGTCTCGCCTTACGGCAAGGTCCGCCTCGGCGGCGAGGACGCGCAGCCGGATTTCAGCCTCATCGGCTGGCTTTCGATGCTGTTCGCGGCAGGGATGGGGATCGGATTGCTGTTCTGGAGTGTCGGCGAGCCAATGACCCATTTTGCAAGTTCCGTCGCCGAAGATGCCGGAAGTTCGGAGAGCTGGGCGCCGCTCGGAGGAATTGCCGGCGACGTCGAGGGCTCGGCGCGGCTCGGTTTGGCGGCAACGCTCTATCATTGGGGACTGCAGGCCTGGGCGATCTATGCGGTCGTCGGCCTCGCGCTGGCGCTTTTCGCCTTTAACAAAGGGCTGCCGCTCGCGATCCGCTCGGCTTTCTACCCGATCTTCGGAGAACGCGTCTGGGGCTGGGTCGGCCATGTCATCGATACGCTTGCCGTTCTGGCCACGCTGTTCGGTTTGGCCACGTCGCTCGGGCTTGGCGCCGAGCAGATCAATGCCGGCCTGGCGTATCTCTACGGCGTTCCGGTTTCAAACCTGGTCAAGATCGTGCTGATTTCGATCATCACTGGAATTGCGCTGATCTCAGTGCTGCGTGGGCTCGACGGTGGAGTCAAGATCGCTTCGGAAATCAACATGGGGCTGGCCTTCGTGCTGCTCGTCATGGTGTTCGTCATAGGGCCGACCGGCGCAATCCTCGCTCGTCTCGGGGATTCCTTCGTCAACTATTTCGCGTATCTACCGGCGCTCTCGCAGCCCTTTGGACGGGAGGATGCCAACTATGCGCAGGGATGGTCTTCGTTCTATTGGGCCTGGTGGGTCTCGTGGTCACCCTTCGTCGGTATGTTTATCGCCAGGGTCAGCCGGGGCCGGACAGTGCGCGAGTTCATCACCTGCGTGCTGATCGTACCTTCGGCCGTGTGCATCATCTGGATGTCGGTCTTTGCAGGCGTCGCCTTTGACCAATACATCAATGACGGCTATCGCGCCGTGGCGGACGCCGATCTGGAGGTCAAGCTCTTCGCCATGTTCGACGTGATGCCTTTCGCGCAGATCACTTCGCTGATCGGTATCATCCTGGTGGCAGTATTCTTCATCACCTCCTCGGACAGCGGGTCACTTGTGATCGATACGATAACGGCCGGTGGCAAGGACGACGGTCCCATCCCGCAGAGGGTTTTCTGGTGCGTTTTTGAAGGGCTCGTCGCCATCGCGCTGTTGCTTGGCGGCGGGCTTGCGGCGCTGCAATCCATGGTGGTGACCACCGGCTTTCCGTTCACGTTCGTACTGCTCCTCATGTGCGTGAGCATCGCTATCGGCCTGCACGGCGAAAGAAGGGCAAGTGCGGCCGCGTCGCCACAAGGCTAGCCGGAATTGGATCGCGGTTGAGACCGGCAATTTTTCCGGGATCGAACACAGGGTGTTGGGCCTGCTTATTCCATCGACGTTGCTTTTGGAGGGAAGCGGATGGCGATGGAATGGAGGACCACGATCGAGCTGAAGAACGAGTTCGGTGATGTTTGCCGCGACGCGGTCCTACCGACAATGGCTGGGAACGTCTTGGTGACGGCGGCCTTGCCTGTCGATCGGCGAGCGCTACGTCGCGCGACCCACTATTGAAGAAGCCACATTCTGTCATCTACGAAAAGTGGCACAATTACATGCTCGCTGGATGATCGCGATGTCTAGTCTGGCCGGCTTCATTCTGTCTCATCGTCTCGGAGCTGACGCAGCCGGTAAAACGACAATCTCTACAAACGCTTCCTGGAATTCCAGCGCTACGTCTATCGCAACATCGGATCCCAGGCGGATTACGCGTCGCATCGGCGACGAGGCGAGCGGGTGTTGACCGTGAACCAGTCGATCAACCAACGCATGTGCAAGAAGCGACAGATGCGTTGGTCGCGCAACGGCACCCAATCCTGTTCAATGTTCGGACCGCGCAACTGAGCGGACCTTGCGCGGCAGCCCTGGCGCACATTCCAGCAGGTCGCGGTCCCAGCCTCCCAGATCGGCCGCGACCTCGTAGGTCGTGACGAGGAAAGCCATCAGGGCTTCGTCGGGATCGGCGGCGGATTGCACGGCATCGTAAGGGAGGACGTATTCCGACAGGCCATCGTGCCAGAACGTGGCCTCGGGCTGCACGGACGCGGAGCGGTAGCCGCCTGGCGCAGGATAAGCGTATGCGTAGAAGGCCGGGTAGTCGATGCCGCCGCCGCCCGGCCAGAATCCCGCTGATGAGACCTCTCGATCATAGGCTTCCTGCGCAACGTCATCCGGCAATGCCGGAATGCCTCCGGGATGGAGCGGTGCTCGACGTCCGGAAAAGCGCGTGAGGGCCAGGTCGAAGCTGCCCCAGAATAAATGAACTGGGCTGGACTTGCCCAGAAAGGATGTGCGGAACCTATTGAAGACCTTGTCGACCGCCATCAAGGCCTGGTGGAAGCGCTGGACCGCGTCGCGGTCGTACGGCCGGTCGCGATCGTCCTCCACGAAGGGTATTGGATTCGGCACCTCGTTCGGCAGCCCGTTGAAGTTCGGCGTGCCGCCGAGCTCGGAAATCAGTTGCACGAAGCTCGCGTGGAATTTGGCGACCGTCATCGGCCCGAGGTCGATCGATTTCCGAAGACCGTTGCCGCAGGTGCCCACGACCCTGTGCTCGCGAAGATCGAACAGGATCTCGATGCCAGGGCCATCCGGGATGGGCGAGGAGGCAAGACCGTTGGGCGTGACGTAGAAGGTCGCATTCCAAGAGTGGTTGAGCCACGGCGTGTGCGCCAGCCGATATTTCCCTGCGATCTGCAGATAGAGTTGCAAGGCTGAACACGTTTCGCGCCAGCCGAGATAGTCGAGTTGTGGCCACCTGTTCATAGTCGTTCTCCAAGCTCGTTCCAATTATTCCGGAAGGGGAATGTGCTCGCTCCGGTCGTCGGCAGGCAGGTCGAAGCGGCCCTTGCCCCATTTCGCCGCGCGCCACTCAGCCTTGGCAAGTTCGATCCTCTCCTGCGATGAGGCGACGAAGTTCCACCAGATGTAGCGCGGTCCGTTGAAGGTCGCGCCACCGAGGATCATCAGCCGGGCGCCCCGCTCGCCAGCAGCCACGGTGATGCGGTCGCCAGGCCGGAACACCATCATCTGGCCGGCCTCGAAGTCCTGGCCTGCGACCAATATGGAGCCTTCGACGATGTAGACGCCGCGGTCCTCGTGGTTGTCCGGCATGGGCAGTCGTCTTCCCGGCTCGAGCTTCACATCGGCGTAGAACGTCTCAGAAAGCATCGTCGCTGGCGCGGTCTTGCCATAGGCATTTCCGAGGATGAGCCGGACCGAGACGCCCTGGTCCCCGATGACGGGCAACGCCTCCTTGCCATGGTGCTCGAAGCTGGGGGCAACATCTTCATGGCTGTCCGGCAGGGCCAGCCAGGTCTGGATCCCGAAGAGGCTGTTCGGGCCACTCCGTGCGGCCGTCGACGTGCGTTCCGAATGCGTGACGCCGCGACCGGCGACCATCCAGTTCAGCGCGCCAGGCCTGATGATCTGGTCGGCGCCAGTGCTGTCACGGTGATGGAAGTCGCCCTGGAACAGGTAGGTGACCGTGCCGAGGCCGATATGCGGATGCGGCCGGACGTCGACGCCTTGCCCGGTCAGCAACTCTGCCGGCCCCGCCTGATCGAAGAAGATGAACGGCCCGACCATCTGCCGCTTGGGTGCCGGCAGGGCGCGCCGGACCTGGAAATCGCCGAGGTCGCGGGAACGCGGGACGATCAGGGTCTCGATGGCATCGAGGTTGACCTCATCGGGACAACCCGGTTCGAGTGACGGGTTCCAACTCATGTGCATCATCCTCTGTCGTCGCATCGCCTGATCCCGCCGAGCGATCGTCGTAGCGGGCGGCCGAAACGCCCGACATCGGCAATGTCCACAAACGTCCGCAAGTCTTCGGTGTCCATTCGGCGTCCCCGTTTCGCGACACAGCTTGGCAGGATCGGGCCCCACCGTATCACCGAAGGAGATGTCAGTTTCCGCGCTCGCCGGGCTGCCCGGCATTCACTCGTTTCCGCCAGCAGATCGGCGAATGCCGTCGTACCCTTTCCAAGAAACCGAACGAACTCAAGTCTTCGCGCAGCGACGAGCGTGATTGGGAGCAAGAACGGCACCAGAATGGCACGACCTGCACCGCAGTGCCAGAAAGCCTTTGGTAGGTTTCAAGCGGCCAATGAGCGCTTCCCTCGATACCCAGGAGATTGGAATGACTTTTCGCAACGGCCTTGCCTCGCTTCTTCGCCCCGAGGATTCGGTACTCGTTCTGATAGACCATCAGCCCTACCAGCTAGCGAACCTGAACAGCCACGATCCGCATACCGTGGTCAACAATTCGGCCGCGCTGGCGAAGGCAGCGAAGGTGTTCGGCGTGCCCACCATCTTGACCAGCGTTGTGGCGGACCGTGGCGGTCATATTTTCCCGCAGATCACTGACGTGTTTCCCGGCCAGGAGATCATCGACCGGACGCTGATCAACACCTGGGAGGATCCTAAGGTCGTCGACGTGGTCAAGGCGACCGGTCGCAAGCAGTTGGTCCTGGCCGGCCTGTGGACTGAGGTCTGCGTCGCGATGCCTGCGATCCAGGCGGCTGGTGAAGGCTGGGACGTGACCGTCATCACCGATGCTTCCGGCGCCGTTTCCACCGAGGCGCACGAAATCGCCATCCACCGCATGATCGTGGCCGGCGTCAACATGATGACCTGGATGGCGCTGGCGGCGGAGTGGCAGCGCGACTGGACACGGGGCGAAACCGCCGGCGCGCTCAACGAGGTGGTTATTCAGCATGCCGCGGGCAGCGGTATCGCCTATCTGTGGGAGCAGCAACTGCTCAACACGCCGAAGCCGAGCCCGGCGGGCTGATTGAGGCGGGATGGTGAAGCGAGCCCGAGGCATACCTGGAACGGGCTTAGCCTCATCTATGGGGCTACTCAAACCTGCAGCTAAGGAGGCATTGATGGATTTTGAGAAACTCATGCAGGCCAACCTCGATCTGGTGTTCGGCGAACGAGACCCCGTACAGCGCATCTCGGCGATCCGAAACATCTACGATGAAAACGCGGAGCTTCACGAACCCGAGCGTTCGGCGCGTGGTCATGAAGCGATCTCGCAGGCCGTAACGGACCTTTTGGAGCATTTGCCTCCGGACTTCGTGTTCACCGCGATAAGGCCGGCATTGGGCCATAACGGCGTCGGTCGCCTGCAATGGGGGGCCGGTCCGGCCGAAGGTCCGTTCGCGGTCACGGGTACCGATGTCGCGCATGTCGAAGGCGGCCTCATTCGAACCCTGCATGTCTTCCTCGATCAATCGGAACCTTGAACGGTAATGACGTCCGAGCGGAGGGCATGCTGTTTGCCGCGCGGCCGGCAGCGGGATCGCAGGCGGATCATTGCGTCAGTTGGTGGCGCACCCGCTTGCTTTCAGGCCCGCACCCGTCTGCGCTGCCCAACTCGACTTGCCCGGAAACGCCGCCTTCGCCGCGTCGTCCCCAGCGGGGCAGACGATCAGATCTTCCCTGATCGCCACGTCGAACCGCGTGAGCCAGAATGCAGACGTCATGAACGCGACTTCAGCCAACCCGGCCGGAGCTTCCGCTATGCCAAAGGAGACGCTAGAGTGACTGAACACAGTTTTCCCGTTGGATTGGAGATGGAAGTCTCTTATCCGAACTTCCATGTCAGCCTGACCCTGTTGTCGGCGTCGCAATTGCAGTTCGAGATCAAGGAAGGCCCATTCGCCCGAACCGAGATCGTCGACACCGAAGTCATTCCACTCGGAAACGGCATGTTCGCCGTGAGCTGGCAGGAGAAGGACGGCGCGACGGTCACCAACGTCCAGGACTACGACCGCGGGCTGGTCTTTTCGTTCGCGACGCTGCCCGGCGGGCAGTTCCTGCGAATGACCGGGAAAATGGCGGTCATACGGCCCGCTCATCGCAGCTTCGACGATCGGCCGCGGCGCAACAAGGAACTCGTCCTCGAGGCGATGACCTCTCTTTTCCAGCGTCACGACGCGTCGGCCGTGGAACGGCTCTACGCTCGGGACTACATCCAGCACAACCCGAACATTCCCCAGGGTCGCGACGCGTTGCAGGCGATCGTCGCCGGCCTGCCTGAGCACGTATTCTACGAGCCCGGACTGGTCGTCGCCGGCGACGATCTCGTCGCCATCCACGGACGCATCCGCGGCTGGGCGGACGAACCGCAGATAGCGATCGACATTTTCCGGGTGGAGGACGGCAAGTTGGCCGAGCATTGGGACGTGTTGCAGAACGAGGTGAGCGCGACTGCCGCCTATGGCGGCATCTCGATGTTCGACCCCGGGGAAGGAGCACATCGTGCTTCACCGAAGTCGGCGTAGCACGCGCCACCGCCATCACGCTCGACAGTGATTTGCGAGAACCCGTCATGGAAATAGGCGTCAACAGCTTCGCGGCCATCCTCCCGACCGGGCGACGGGGCGTCCTCCCTCGGCAACCGATCGCATGGCCGACCTCCTTGATGAGGTTGAGATCGCTGACCGGGTCGGGCTCGACGTCTTCGGCATCGGCGAGCACCATCGCGACGTTCCCCCAAACCAAGGGATACGAGTGAGCGAGATCATCGACAATCCGGCCGAACACCTTTCGAACTCCCGATAGAGGGCAGCGACGGCGATATCGCAGCAGTGTACTATCGCACCGAGGATGGCTGGTTCATCCTCATACATACGGAAGTGCCGTACCGGTTCACGGGGCAGGGGATCGGTTCGCAGCTTGCCCGGGGTGTCTTTGAGGCGATCCGCGCGCAAGGCGGCGAGGGTCGTCCTGCGCCGCCCGTTCATGGGCGGCTACTCTGCACGCCATCCCGAACATTCCGAAAACGTGATCGGCCAGAACGAAGCGGGCCGCCGGTCTCGTGACGCGGAGACGATAGGGTGCGATTGCACATCCCGTGTATACTCGTCGCGTGTTCCGTCGAACGATGAACCTAGGAGTTTAGGCTATGCCGAAAGGATCGGACCTTATTGTCGCCGCGCTGGAGAACGAGGGCGTGGACCGCATCTTCGGGGTGCCAGGCGAGGAGAATCTCGACCTTCTGGAATCGTTGCGGACGTCGCGCATCGAACTTATCCTGACGCGTCACGAGCAAGCGGCGGCCTTCATGGCAGCGACTCATGGTCGGCTTACAGGTAAGCCCGGCGTCTGCCTCGCCACGTTGGGTCCGGGCGCGCTGAACTTTTCCACCGGCGCCGCTTATGCGCATCTCGGCGCCATGCCGATGATCCTCATCACTGGCCAGAAGCCAGTGATGAGCGCCAAGCAGGCCCGCTTCCAGATCGTCGACATCGTCGCCTCGATGAAGCCGCTGACCAAGATGACGCGCCAGATCGTCAGTGCCGCCGCCATACCCTCGACGGTGCGCGATGCCTTTCGCGTCGCGATGGAAGAGCGGCCGGGACCGGTACATCTGGAGCTGCCGGAGGATGTTGCGGGCGAGGAGGTCGCGAACATCCCGGTCATTCCGGTCCACGCGACGGAGCGGCCGGTCGCCTCGACCCTGTCGCTCGACAGCGCGGCGGAGATAATCCTTGGTGCCAGCCGTCCGCTCGTCATGTTCGGCGCGGCAGGCAATCGGCCTGCGCTGGTCGATGTGCTTTCAAGCTTCGTGAGGCGCACAAGGCTGCCGTTCTTCAACACCCAGATGGGCAAGGGTGCGGTCACCGGCGGGTCAAACCTCTACATGGGAACCGCGGCACTGTCGGAGGGCGACTACGTCCACGAAGCGGTTGAACGCGCCGACCTGATCATCGTCATCGGCCACGACACGATTGAGAAGCCGCCCTTCCTCATGAAGAGCGCGGGCGGGCCGAAGGTAATCCATGTCGGTTACCAGTCGGCCACGGTCGAACAGGTCTACCATCCGGATTTCGAGGTGATCGGCGATATCGGGGCTGCGGTCGCGGGGCTTGCCGAGCGGCTCGAAGCGAAATTGTCGCCCGACGGGGGAATGCTCGAACTGCGTCAGCGAATCCTCGCCCGCATCAATGAACGCGCCGAGGAAAACCGCTTCCCGCCCACGCCGCAGCGCATCGTCCATGATGTCCGCAAGGTCATGCCGGAAGACGGTATCGTCTGCCTCGACAACGGCATGTACAAGATCTGGTTCGCTCGTAACTACCGCACCCATGTCGCCAACACACTGCTGCTCGACAATGCCCTTGCCACGATGGGAGCCGGCCTACCCTCGGCGATGATGGCGGCGATGCTCTATCCGGACCGCCGCGTCATGGCGGTCTGCGGCGATGGCGGTTTCATGATGAACTCGCAGGAGATGGAAACGGCGGTGCGGCTCGGGCTGAACCTCGTGGTGGTCATCCTCAACGACAGCGCCTACGGCATGATCCGTTGGAAGCAGGCGGTGGACGGATTCCCGGATTTTGGCATGAGCTTCGGCAATCCCGATTTCGTGCGGTATGCCGAGGCCTATGGCGCAAAGGGGTCGCGGGTAACCGCTGTCGAAGATCTCGTGCGGACGCTCGAAGCCGCCTTCGCCGGTGGCGGCGTTCATCTGGTCGATGTGCCGATCGACTATTCCGAGAACACCCGCGTTCTTGTCGATGAGTTGCGCAACCGCAGGCCCGACGTGGAGCTCGGGTAGTCCAGCGAAGGGAGATCAACGATGCTGACAGTCTTCCAGGCCTTCGATCGTGCGCAGATATTCGCACAGGATATTGACGTCGCGATGCGGGCGGCCAATCGCCTCGATGCCTCGGCTGTGATGATCAGCGATCCCACTGCGTTCCGCACCGACTGGATGCCGTTCGCCGGCCGTAGGGAGTCCGGATGCGGCACGGGAGGCATCCCCTTCACCATGCGCGACATGACGCAGGAGAAGATGATCCTGATGCGCAAAAGCTGATCGTCGGCGGCCATCGGTGGAGGTGATCGCGAAGCCTGCCGCAGTCGCGAACACCCGGGGGAGCAGGTCAGTCCCATTCGGCCCAAAAGGACGGTTCTTGCAAATGGATCTGTCAATTCACCGGGAGATTTCGCCGTATCCATGCAACTGATTCAGTGACGTCTGCAGCGGCGAGTTCATGATTGGCTGAGAGCTGCAGGCTGTCGACGTGCACTCCTTGAGCCAAAAGGGCGTCCGCCAGCGCGGGCGCATCGCGAGCAAAGGCATCATCACGCCCGGTTAGCACCAGTACGCTCGTGTCCAAGAGATCCACCGCCGGTGGTTTCTCCAGGGGCTGGATGCCACGAAGTAGAATCGCGCGGCGCACGACGCCAGGGTGAAGCTGGATGACCGCCGCCAGCATGTTGGCGCCGTTGGAATAGCCGAGGAAGACAAGTTTGTCGGGGTCGAGGCCATAGCCGGCTACGGCGCCTTCGACAAACACCGCGAAGGCTTCTGCTTCCCCACGGATATCCTGCTGATCGAACGTCGTTGCATCGACGCGGCGGAACCAACGATTGGTTCCTTCCTCGGTCGCTCGGCCACGCACGCCGAGCAGCGTCGACTGTGGGGCTATGCGTCGTGCGATCGGCATCAGATCGGCTTCGTTGCCACCAGTGCCATGCAGCAACACCAAGGTCGTGCCGTCCGGATTTTGCGGCCGGTTGAAACGATGTATAAAAGGAAGGTCGCGGGCCGGAAACCTCTCTTCGCCTGGCAGGGCAAACTGTGGAAGCATTGCCCTCAGATCCTCTGCGCGATCGGCATCACGCGGCGGCATAAACAATGTCTGGCCAAGCTCGGCAGGCGCTTCGTCAATGGTCATGCCCGGCCCATCGGTCGCGTATTCCATCAGTATGCCGGCGGGATCGCGAACGTAGAGCGACACGAAGTACTTCCGATCATGCACCTCGGTGGGCCCATGCTCCTTCAGCAAAAGCCGCATGGAGCGGAGATCATCGATACCGCGCGCGCGAAAAGCTACATGATCGGGCACCCCGCCGCCGGACACGGAAGGCACGAAACCAGACACCTCCCTGATATCGACGATGTCTGTATCGGACCCCATGCGCTGTGTAACGCCTGAACGCCGCTCTTCTGTGTACCCGAAACGCGTGAGAAAGCTTGCGGTCTCAGCCGCCTTGTCCGTCAGGAGTGTGACGCCCCGCAGTCGGGTGGGTGCGTTCGGAAGTGGGGCCGGCGTTGCCATGTCCACTCCGACCAGCTTCACGATCAGCCCGTCCGGATCCTTAAGCCGGAGGACCGGCTCCCCGAACTCGCGAGATGGACCATCGAGCGGAATGTTGGCGGCGAGCGCCTTGGTAATCCAGCCACCGAGCGAAGGTGGCGGCACCGCCAACGCCACTTCCGATACCTGGCCGATGCCCGTGCGCCCGCGGCCCGCCGCCTCCCAGACAAGGAACGTTAGCAACGAGCCGGGACTGCCGAGACCGTCTCCATAGACAAGATGCAACTGCTCGGCGTCTGCGTAGCCTCCGGTGCGCTTCACAAGCCTCAGCCCGAGAAAGCCGACATAGAAGTCGACGTTGGCCTGCACATTGGAGGTGATGCCGGTGACGTGGTGTATGCCGCTGGTCATTCCCGTGATGCCTTCCGCGCTTGGTTTCCCCTTATGCTTATGAACCATTAGAGGGGTTTTCGCATCGGCCCGGTGCGATCAAAAATGCAGGTCTCGCTAGACAATCTAGCGAGATGCGCCAGCAAAGCGTCGCAGACCCTGCTGTGACGATGCTGTTCTTGCGATGATTGTCGAGCGTCGGAGACGGACGTCGCGCCATAGTGGCCGGAACGACGTACCGCGTGCCCGCGATACCCTGGCGCCGGTTCAACAAGCCTTGACGGCCACATGCAGTGCGTTGCCCAGCCTGTCGAGTTCGGCCTTCGTGAAACTTTTCCCCCGGACGATCATACGCGAGTAGAGGGGCGAAAAGAGCAGATCGAGCGCCAGTTCCCTGTCGATGTCCGCAGGCAGTTCGTTCCGGACGATGGCGCGATCCAGTAGCCGACGTCCGAACTGTCGCCGTGCCTCGCCAATGCCATGCAGCATCGCCGACAATTCGTTCGATCGTAAACGTTCGGCAACCAGATCGGGGATTATCCGGCGGACCAAAGGATGTCTCAGGACCGCGCGCGTGGCTCGTAGATATTCACTGATATCGGCCTGCAGAGACCCCTGGTCGGTGGAACCCAACCGCATGACCTCGACGCTTCGGATCGCTTCGCACGCGAACTCCAGTTTCGACGGCCATCGCCGGTATATGGCCGCCTTGCCTGCGCCCGCCCGCGCCGCCACGCGCTCCAGGCTTACTGCCGCGTAGCCTGTCGTTGCCCACTCCTCGAACAATGCCCTGAACAGCGCGGTCGTCAATTCGGGTCGCATGACCGCCGCCCCACTTGGTTTCCGGCTGCTTTTTGTATGGTCGATACTCTTGCGTTCCATCCAGAAATTCCCCATTGTGGATGGAACGATAGCGTTTCAACCAATAAGCGAGAAGGGGCTGAACTAGCCTTCAACGGGTATTTCTGGATCGTTGCGGTTTGGCCGGACACGAGGATCGCCGCAGTGCGTTTCGCGTGCCACCTGAAGGAAGAATGCTTGCTTTGACCAATTGAGCGCGCGCCGATCGATTCGCGCGGATTGGAGCGTGCGACCGGCTGGCATTGAGGCACTGCAAGACGCATAGGAGACACAGCATGACCGTCCATGCCCATTCGTCATTCGCCCAGTGGCACAGCAACGGTCGACATGCGTCCTACTTGCGTACGTTGAAATCCCCCGGCGGAATTCTCGACCTTCTTAGCGTCCAGCGACCAGCCGGTGACATGTCCCGTCCTGCCCTGCCGGACATCGTCCTGATGGAGGACATGCTTGGCTGCAGTCGTGTAGGGGAGACCTGGGAGGAGGTCGCTTCGATGTGGCGACCGGGAAAGGCACCCTCGCCGTCGCTGCGCCGAATTTCGCGACCACGGTGATCAATGAAGAAAGCCATTGGCTCCGCAGCCTGGCGTTTCCTTTGGCGCAGTGGCAGGGCGTGCTTGACGAAGCCGCCGATGGCCGGTTCTCGTTCGACAGTTCCTGCATCTACGGCCGAGTGTTCGACTCGTCGGCAATCCGATCGGCGTTCCGCAACCTGTGGGCTCTCTGTGAGGACGAGGGGGCGCCGTCGCGCCTGTTGGCGCGGGCCGCAGGCTGCGAGATTCTGGCCGAACTCTGCAGGTTGGGCGGGGCGCCGCTCGGGCCAGTCAAGGGCGGCCTCGCCCTGTGGGCAAAAAGGCGCTGCCTGGAGCTTATGCGGGCGCGGCTTTCGGAAGACATCAGCCTCGACGAACTGGCAGCCGAAGCGCGGCTGTCGCTTTTTCATTTCGCCCGCATGTTCAAGCAGAGCGTCGGTGTGCCGCCTCGGGTCTATCTGACGCGACTGAGGATGGAGAGAACCTGCGAACTCCTCGAGACAACGGATATGTCGGTCACCGAGATCGCGCAGGAGGTGGGATATTCGTCGAACCAGGTGCTGGCCCGGGTGTTCATAAAGCACCAGCGCATGAGCCCGACCGACTACCGTCGGGCGGTGCGCGAGCCGGTGCGTTCCATCGCATTGCGGTGACCGCCGGGAAGCTAGAGCGTCAGGCGCGACAGCCACCCGGCCACAAGGACGGCGCCGGCTCCTTCGAGCGCGCCGGCATGCCGCCCGGCATCGCGGCGCAGCGTGACAGGGTCGATACCTGCCGTGGCCAGTTCATTGGCGTGGCCCAGCAGCCAGTGCTCGAACCGCGCGCCCAGGACTTCCGGGTGGAACTGGAGGCCGAGCACGTTCGGTCCGCGAGCGAAAGCCTGGTTTGCGCAGAGCGGTGTTGATGCGAGGAGCGTGCCGCCTTCCGGCAGGTCAAAGGTATCGCCATGCCAGTGAAGCACGGGCACGTTGCGCAGCGCAGCAAGAGGGTTGGGCGCAGCCGCGTCCGAAAGATCGAGCGCTGACCAGCCGATCTCCTTGGCCGGCCCCGGATAGACGCGCGCACCGAGGGCTGCCGCCATCAGCTGCGCGCCGAGACAGATGCCGAGCGTCGGTCGGTCGGCCGCGAGCCGCGCCCGCAGCAGGTGTATCTCGTCGGTGACGACCGGATAGGCGTCGTGGTCGTAGACGCCGATCGGACCACCCAGAACCACGAGGAGATCGGCGCCGAGAGGATCGAGCGTTGCCGGATCGCGCTCGGCCACATCGATGTATTCGATGTCGTAGCCGGCCTCCCGCAACGGTGCTTCGAAACTGCCAAGGTCCTCGAAGCTGATATGGCGAATGGCCTGCACCGTTTTCTGCGTCATTCCTCGCCTCCCTTGCCGCTAGTGGCCTGGGCCGCTCGTGTCGTCAGGATATGTTCGAGATCCTTGAGCGCGGCGGCAGCTGTGGCGAGAGGCTCGGTTCCCGATCCGATGGCGATTGTCTCGCCCATCGCGTCGGTGGTGATCCGGATCGCCTTGTTCTTTCCCGAAACATGCGCAAGCGGATCGGTTGGCGGGTAGGTCCGGATGCCGACGGTCGCCCGCGTCGCGCGGTCCGTCCGGATGAGGCTCCCGACGAGCTTGGGAACAAGACTCTGCTTTCGCCATGCTTCGATGTCTTGCGCCGTGACCGACTGAATGCCCTCGACGACCAGATCGTCCATCGTTAGGGCGGCGTCGAGGCCGAAATTGGCGATGAGTATGAGCTTGCTGGCGGTGTCCCAGCCCTCTGTATCGTTGCGCGGGTCGGCTTCGGCGAAACCGCCCGCCTGGGCGTGCGCCAGCGCCTCGTCGAAGCCGAGGTTCTGGTTCATCATCGCATCGAGCAGGTAGTTGGTGGTGGCGTTCAGAATGCCCTCGATTTCCAACACCTCGCAGCCTTTCAGGCTGTGATCGAGGAGATCGATCGTCGGCAGCGCGGCTGCCGCTGCGCCACTAAGTTTCAGCAGCGCGCCCGAGGAACGCGCCAGGGCCAGCAACTCCGGTCCGCTGTGGACCAGCGCACCCTTGGATATGACGATGGCATCGCGCCCCGCCGAGAGGGAGGATCGGATATAGGCGAGACCGGGACCTCCGGTTCGAAAATCGCTGGGGCCCGCCTCGATGAGAATGTCGGCGCCGCTCGCCTCGATGAATGCCGGGCCCGACAGGCCCGGCTCGAGCGCATCCAGACGCTCGGCTTCGAGACCGTCCGCGTCGGCCAGTCCGGATCGCGAACCGCATACGGCGACCAGTCGGATTTCGGCTCCATGGACCTGCCGGTAGCGATCGCGGCGTGCGAGGAGGAGATTGGCCGTCGCGCGGCCCACTCCCCCGAAACCGGCGATCGCGACCCTGATGACATTCATGGGTTCCATGCGTTATCTTCCAGCATCGAGCACGGCTTGCCAAAGCTTCCAAGAGCGCCGAACACGCTAGCGGTGAAAGCCGAAACTATCCGACAGTGTATCCTCGCGCCACCGACGGCGAGCAGGGCAGACACGAAAACGCGCTTTCGGCGGTCGCAAACGGTGCGGCCGATCCCGTCGGTGATGCTGTCTCAGGCGCGGATGAAGGCCAGCATGTCCGCGTTCACCACCTCGGGATGCGTGGCGAACAGGCCGTGAGAAAGGCCGGGATAGGTCTTCAGCGTGCCGTCCCTGACGAGCTTTATCGCCTTGTGAGCCGAGTTCTCGATCGGGACGATCTGGTCATCCTCGCCGTGAATGATCAGCACGGGAATGGTGAGTGTCTTCAGATCCTCCGTGAAGTCTGTCTCCGAAAACACTTCGATGCAGTCATGGTGCGCCTTGGCGCCACCACTCATGCCTTGGCGCCACCAATTGTCGATCAGCCCCTGGCTGACCTTCGCGCCCTCGCGGTTGAAGCCATAGAAGGGTCCGCTCGGAAGATCGAGATAGAACTGTGCGCGGTTTGTTTCCAGGGCGGAGCGCAGCCCGTCGAAGACCTCCATCGGAACGCCGTCCGGGTTGGCGTCGGACTGAGCCATCACCGGCGGGATCGCGGCGATCAGAATGGCCTTGGCCACCCGGCCACGCTCGGCGCGGGCCGCATACCGCGTGACTTCACCGCCGCCGGTCGAATGTCCGATATGAACCGCGTCGCGCAAATCGAGCGCCTTGGCGATCTCAGCCACGTCCGCGGCATATGTATCCATGTCGTTGCCCAAGTCGGTCTGGTCGGACCGGCCATGGCCGCGCCTGTCGTGCGCGATCACACGGTAGCCTTCGGACAGGAAGAACAGCATCTGGTTGTCCCAGTCGTCGGCACTGAGCGGCCAGCCATGGTGGAACACGACAGGCTGCGCGTCTTTCGGCCCCAAATCCTTGTAAAAGAGAGTGGTCCCGTCGGATGTTCTGATGGTTGTCATTGCATGTCTCCTTGCAAACCAGCTTGAGCGAATCTTCGAATCGGCCGGGGTCTTGCGCAACCGCGCTCTCACCTGGTTGGAACGCGCCTGCTCTTCACGTGACGTTCTAGCGGGTTGCCGGACGTGCTGCGGTGCGGAAGCTGCTATGCAAATGCCGATCTTGCGGGCCGATTGCCGCAGCAGACAGATTTCTGCCCTGGAACATCGCGTGGCAAGGCGCATGCCATGCCATCGCTCGTAGGAAAGGCCTGTCCGCTTGTCCGACCGGCGCTATCCCTGAAAGTTGAGTGACCGCTCGAACATTGCCGATCCTGCCTGATATGATGAAGTCGCGTATGGTCCGGTGCACCGAATTGTGTCTGAGGTGATGGTTCACCGCCAGCACACGGCCTGCTGCGTCGGCTGCCTCGATCATGCGCCTGGCGTCGTCGAGTTCAACGGCAATGGGCTTTTCACACAGCACATGGCAACCGGCTTCAAGCGCTTCCAAGGTCGTGGCGCAATGCTGGCTGTTGGTGCTCGATATGTAGACCGCATCCGCTAGGGCCGCAGCCTCTTCCAGGCTTGTCGTGGCAAGCGGCACGCTGAAATTCGATGCGAACGTCTCGGCGCGTTTGAGGCTACCCGACTGGACAGCCACGATATTCCCGCCTGCCGACCGGATCGCATGGACCATGCGTTCGCGGGCGATGCTGGAAGCTCCAATCAATGCCCAGCACAAACCCGAAGTCATGGATCGACCGTCGAGAACGTAATTTCCATGCGATGGTCGTAAGTCTCTCCGGGGCGCAGGACCGAAGAGGGGAAACGCGGCTCGTTGGGCGCGCGTTGGGGAAATTCTGCGTTTCAAGCGCAAAGCCGGTTTCCGCAGCCGTGACACGGTACGCCTCGACGGGCATGCCATCGATATAGCCCGAGGTCGTTTGCCGGATCGTGTTGGCTGTCACTGTTGGCTCCTCCGCATGTCGGGCAGTCTGGAAGTCACCAGACCGATCGCCGATCATACCGCGATCCGCGACTGCCATTTGGATCATGTGCAACCGCAGCCATCCATCCTCGCCTTGAAAACCGGGCAGACTGAGACTTGGAAATTTACTTGTAAGTTTTATTGACTACATGTCAAGCAGCGGCTAAGGTCCCGCTAAATTCACAAGGGCCAAAAAAGAGCCTGCGGAGGATTACCAAAAAAACCAATGTGAACTCGCTTCGAAGCTGGGGGCGGGAGCGCTCAGGGTTTGCCCGAATTTGGCGGCCCGTGAGTCTTGGAGACGTGCCTGATGTCCACCCGCCGTATCGTTACATTGGGAAACGCATTCCTCGATACGATCGTCTATTTGCCGGTTCTGCCCACCGCGCCGACGAAAATCCGCGCAATCGATGTGCGCCGTACGGGCGGCGGAATTGCCGCGACGGCCGCCTACACAACCGCTGCACTGGGCGCTGACACGGTCTATTGGGGCCGCCTGGGCCAGGACGAAACAGGCGACCAGATCCTTGCGCGGCTCAATGCGGCCGGCGTGGATGTGAGCTCCGTTCGCAGGGTGGAGGGTGGTATCAGCCCGATCGGTACCGTCCTGGTATCGCCCGATGGAGACCGGATGGCCTTCGGCTTCATCGGCAAAGACCTTGGCAATGAAGCCGATTGGCTGCCGCTCGAACGGCTCGACGGCGTCGATGGCGTGCTCGCTGACTATAGCTGGTGGGAAGGCGCGGCTGCTATTTTCACGGCCGCGCGGAACCGTGGCATCGTCTCCGTCCTGGATGCCGATGTCGGGGACATGGATGCCGTCCACAAGCTCTTGCAATTGCCCGACCACATCGTCTTTTCGGCAGCCTGCCTGGAACGTCTTTCCGGCACCGCCGACGTCGATGCCGGCTTGCGTCATGCGCGTGGCATCTGCAGTGGCGTCGTTGCCGTCACCGATGGCGAACGTGGCTTCTTCTGGCTCGACGGTGACGAGGTGCGCAACGTGCCGGCTTTTCCGGTGAGAGCCATCGATACCAATGGCGCGGGTGATATTTTCCACGGCGCCTACACGCTCGGCCTCGCCGAGGGCTTGGACGTCGAAGGCGCTGCCCGCTTTGCCGGTGCGACCGCCGCCCTCAAATGCGCGCGTGGCAGCGGCTGGGAGAGCATTCCCAACCGCGCCGCGGTTAACGCCCTGCTGAACGGGAGCCACACATGAACATCACCCCTGGAAAGTTGTGGGGATTGCGTCGCCTTGCCGACGATGCCGGCCGCTTCAAGATGCTGGCGATGGACCAGACCGGGCCGATCGTCAACCCAATCAAAGCGGCTTTGAAGCTCGACCACGCACCTTATTCCGATGTTGCCGCCGTCAAGCGGATGCTGGGCAAATATCTCGCCTCCAAGGCCTCAGCTGTGCTGATCGATCCGCCGCTTGGATATGCCGCGGCGGTGGAAGGGATTTCACCGCGCAAGGGCCTTTTGGTGGCCACCGAATGGGCGACCTGGGAAGTGACGCCCACGGGGCGCAAGTCGCAGAATATTCCCGGCTGGAATCCCGCCGTAATCCGCAAGGTCGGCGGAGACGGCGTGAAGGTCAATCTTTGGTTCCGCTGCGATGTCAGCCAAGACGTCAAGGAGCATCAGCTCGCCTATCTCGAAAGCATCAAGCAAGCCTGCCGCGACCAAGACATCCCCTTCGTCCTTGAGTTTCTGGTCTATCCCTTCCCGGACGAGACCGCCGAGGGGTTTTCCGCGCGCCGGGTCGAACTGGTTCTGCAGTCGCTTGCCGATCCCGATGTGATGAACCCTGACGGCGTCGACGTCTACAAGCTCGAGCCGCCGACGGAAACGACTGATGTGCCCGATCCGGACGGGCCGCACGCAGCACAGGTTCAGGCGCGGTTCGACAAGATGGCGAACGGCATCGACCGTCCTTGGGTGTTGTTAAGCGCCGGATCGACGCCGGAGGATTTCCTGCGGCTTCTCACTTACGCCTTCAGGTCGGGCGCCAATGGATATCTCGCAGGTCGTGCGATCTGGTCGCAAGCATTTTCCAACTTTCCGGATATGTCGGCGATGGAACACGCCCTGGCCGAGAGTGCTCCGGCTATCATGGACAAGCTCAATGCGTTGACCGACCGGTTCGCCACGCCATGGATGGATCATGTGTGCTGGCAGGGCGACGTCGCGATGTCCCCGTCAGGCGAAGATTTCGCGTCCCACTATGCGCAGTTCGCGCAACCGCGAGCGTTCGGATGATCCCTCCATTCGTTCAAGCCGGAGAGTTGTTCCTTTGAACTATCTCGATTTCACCGGTGTCCTTTCCCGCAGCGACCTGCTGCTGAACGGACTCGTGCTGACCGCGCAGATTTCGGTCGCCGCGATGGTGATTGCGCTCGTCATCGCAGTGGTGGCGGCGACCCTTTCGCTGAACGAACGCCGTGTGGTGCGGCTTCCGGTGCTTGCCTATGTCGAGGTCATCAGGAATACCCCCTTCATCGTACAGGTTTTCCTGATTTATTTCGGCCTGCCGGCGCTTGGCCTTCGACTCGAGCCGATCACGGCTGCCATTGTCGCTATGTCGATCTATGGCGGCGCCTACTGCAGCGAAATCATCCGCGCCGGCATCCAGGGTATCGCCAAAGGGCAGATCGAAGCCGGGCGCGCGCTCGGCATGTCGCCGCTGACGATCTTCCGCCACATCGTGCTCAAACCGGCCGTTGCTTCGGTATTTCCGTCGCTGGTCGCGCAATTCATCCTGCTGCTTTTGTCGTCGAGCGTGGTGTCCGCTATCTCGGTGCCGGAACTGACAGGTACGGGCAACGACATCCAGGGTCTTACCCTGCGCAACATGGAAATCTACCTCGTCATCGCGGTGATCTATGTCGCTCTCGTCGCTATCCTCAAGGGCTCCATGACGGTGCTGGAGCGCGTCCTTTTTCCCTTCAAGTTCCTGAGGCGCTGAGTGATGTTCCAGCAATACAGCCTCGCTCATGTCCAGTTCATGCTCACCGGCCTCGGCTGGACGGTGACGCTCGCGCTGATTGCGCTTGTGGGTGGTTCGATCGCCGGTTCGGTGCTGACGCTGATGCGCGTTTCCTCGAATGCGATTCTGAGCCGCATCGCACAGTTCTACATCTTCGTCGTGCAAGGCACGCCGCTGCTGGTCACTTTGTTCATCGCCTATTTCGGCGCGAGCTATGTCGGCTTTGCCGTGCAGCCGCTGGTCGCCATCGCGGTGGCGTTTTCCTTCTATGCGGCCGCCTTCCTGGGCGACATCTGGCGTGGGGCGATTCAGTCCGTCCCCGGCGGCCAGCATGAGGGCGCGCATGCGTTGGGCCTCAGCCGGGTCGCCGCCATGCGTTACATCATCATTCCGCAGGCGATCCGCATCGCAACGCCGCCGACGGTCGGCTTCTTCGTGCAGCTCATCAAGAATACGTCGCTTGCATCCGTAGTCGGCATCGTCGAGCTCACGCGCACCGCACAGATCGTCAGCAACGCCACCTTCAAGCCGCTCGAGGTCTATCTGACAGCCGCGCTGTTCTATTTCCTCGTCTGCTTTCCCATCACGCTGTTCAGCCGCCGGCTGGAAAAGCGCTTGAACGTCTGAACCATTTTCAACGGAGGAGAATACCAATGCTTAGATTCGTTAGAGGTCTTGTGGTGGGTGCCGCCGCCACGCTGCTCATATCGTCCGCGGCGATGGCCCAGCAGGCCGGAAGCACATTGGATACGATCATCCAGCGCGGCAAGATCGTCGTTGGCATCTCGCTATCCACACCGCCTTACGGCATGACCGATGCCAGCATGAAGCCGTCCGGCTTCGATGTCGCGGTGGCCAACCTGATCGCGCGCGATCTGGGCGTGCAACTCGAGATCGTCGACCAGGTGTCGCAGGCACGCATTCCCAACCTGACCAGCAACAAGGTCGATATCGTCGTGTCCTCGCTCGGCATTACGGCTGAACGTGCCAAGGCGATCATGTACACCAACTCGATCTATGTCGACGAGCAGATGGTCATCGCCCCTGCGGGCACCCAGATTGCATCGCTGCAGGATCTCGTTGGCAAGCGCGTGGGCGTCACCCGCTCCACCACCAACGACACCATCATTACCGAGAAAGCCGTCGAAGGCACCAATATCCAGCGCTTCGACGACGATGCCGCAACCAATCAGGCGTTGTTCTCCGGACAAGTCGATGCCATCGTTTCGGGTGTCGCGGCAGCCAACGCCATCAACGCGCAGACCGACCAATTCCAGCGCAAGTTTGCAGTCCGCCAGTCTCCCATGGGCATCGGTGTTCGCCGCGGCGATTTCGATCTCCGTCAGTGGCTGAACACCGAAATCATGCTGCTGTGGAATTCCGGCGAACTGCAGGCTGCGCAGAAAGAATGGCTCGGCGTCGTCAACAAGGAATTGCCGCGCTTCTAATGTCGTCCAGGCCTCGCATCGGTTGCGGGGCCTTACTCACCATAAAGGTCCGATCATGTCCCGCATCACTCTTCGCCAGCTTCTCGACCATGCCGCCGAGCACCAATATGGCGTACCAGCTTTCAGCGTCACCAACATGGAGCAGATGCTCGCCGTCATGACCGCCGCGGAGGCCGTTGACGCGCCCGTGATCCTGCAGGTCGGCACCAAGGCGCGCGGCTATGCCGGTGACGTCATGATCGAACACCTGTTCGCCGCACTGGAGACGATGTACCCGCACATTCCAATGGTGGTACACCAGGACCATGGCAACAGCGAAGCCACCTGTGCCACGGCCTTGCAGCACAAATTCACCTCGGTGATGATGGACGGCTCGCTTTTGGCCGATGCGAAGATGCCGTCGGACTACGATTACAATGTTGATGTCACCTCGACCGTATCGCGCATGGCGCATTGGATGGGCGCATCGGTGGAAGGCGAAATCGGCGTGCTGGGCAAGCTCGAGTCCCGCAATGACGAGCGCATGCTGACCGATCCCGACCAGGCTGTCGAATTCGTCAAGGCCACCAAGGTCGACGCGCTGGCCATCGCCATGGGCACCTCGCACGGCGCCTACAAGTTCAGCCGTAAGCCCGACGGCGACGTGCTCGCCATGGACCGACTGGAGGAAATCCACCGCCGGCTGCCCGAAACGCATCTTGTGATGCACGGATCGTCTTCCGTGCCGCAGGAACTGCAGGATGTGATGAACAAATACGGTGCCGATATCAAGCAGACATGGGGCGTACCGATCGAGGAAATCCAGCGCGGTATCAAACACGGCGTGCGCAAGGTGAATATCGACACCGACAACCGCATGGCGCTGATCGGCCAGATACGCCGGGTGATGCATGAAGACCCCAAGGAATTCGACATCCGTAACATGATGAAGCCGGGCATGGATGCAATTACCAAACTGTGCAGGCAGCGGCTCGAAGAGTTCGGCACGGCCGGCAACGCGGCAAAGATCAAGGTCATTCCTATGGCCGATATGGCCAAGCGGTACGCTTCGGGCGAACTCGACCCCAAGATCGTTTGAGGCGTTCGGCTAAAACGGAGACAGCATATGAGCTCGATTGAACGCACGGCCGCGGGTATTTCGGTGGTGCGGGCCAGCCAGGTCTGCAAATATTACGGTGGGTTTCAGGCGCTCGACCACATTGATCTCAACGTCGAGAAGGGCGAGACCATCGTTGTCTGCGGACCTTCCGGTTCAGGCAAATCGACGCTGATACGCTGTCTCAACGCGCTTGAGCGCCATCAATCCGGAAAGCTCACGGTGTGCGGCGTCGAGGTGAACGACAGCAGACAATCCGTCGATGCCGTCCGCCGCAAGACAGGCATGGTGTTCCAGAACTTCAATCTGTTTCCGCACATGACCGTCATCGAAAACTGCATGATAGCGCCGATGAAGGTGAGGGGAATGTCGCGCGATCAGGCGCGGGCGACGGCGGAGCGCTTCCTGGCGCGCGTCCATATTCCCGAACAGGCCGACAAATATCCGGCGCAACTTTCCGGCGGGCAGCAGCAGCGCGTGGCAATCGCCCGCGCTCTGTCGATGAGCCCGGAACTGATGCTTTTCGACGAGCCGACCTCGGCGCTCGACCCCGAGATGGTGCGCGAAGTTCTCGACACAATGGTGGAACTGGCCAAGGAGGGCTCCACCATGATCTGCGTGACCCACGAAATGAATTTCGCCCGTCAGGTTGCCGATCGGGTTATTTTCATGGACCGGGGAAGCATCGTCGAATCCGGCGCTCCCGAAGCATTTTTCGCCAGGCCGGAAACCGAACGGGCAAGAGAATTTCTCGCACAAATCTTGAATTGATTTTGCGTTGTCCGCGTTGCTGGCTTGAGGCATGCGGAGCTCGTTGAGCCGAGCGCGTGCTTCTACCCCCTCGCGCGTGGAGCTATGTCCAGTGCCTGGCTGTTTTCCAGATGTCGCGCGTCGAGAACCGCGGCTCTCGCCTGCATGAGGTGATATTTCATGTAGCTTGCCGCTGCGTCGCTGTCTTCGGCGGCGATGGCGTCGAGAATTCGGGTATGCTCCTCGATGATGCGCAAGCGACGGCCTGGCGAGCGTTCTCGGGCCAACTCAAGCCCGATATTCATCGTTTCGGTCACCGGTTGCCTGAGGTCGTTGAGCAGATCACAAAAATACTCGTTGCCTGCCGCCCGCGCCACCGCATCGTGAAACTCGATATCCTGTTCCTGTCCGCGCTGGCCGGAGGCAATTGCCACCCGCAGGGCCTCGATGGCCGCATGCGCCCGGTCGAGGTCGGCGCGGGTCCGCCGTTGGGCCGCGAGCCGGGCGGCTTCGACCTCCAGCACGATTCTCGGTTCGAACGAGCGGAGATAACTGGACAACTCGGACGTTTTGGCCAGTTCTGTCAGGCGGCTCGACGGACGGGTCGAGACGAACGTGCCGATGCCGCGCCGGGACTGAATCAACCCGTCCGTCGTCAGGCGCAGAAGGGCTTCACGCACTACCGGACGCGATACCGCGAAACTGTGCGAGAGTTCGGCTTCGGAGGGCAGCTTATCTCCTGAAGTAAATCTGCCGGCGGTGATTTCATCGAGTATCTGGCCATAGACCGTGTCGGCCAGACGTTCCTTGCGCGCGGGCTTAAGCGTGGAGTTCTGCATGGTCGAAGTCTATCGCGAACGCGGCATCGCGACAATCGAAAGCAGCGTTTTCCGCTCATCTTCTCCCGCTGAAGCTCGACCTTGTCCATGACAAAAAAGGAGCAAGACAGCTCTCTCCTGAAGCCGCGCTGCACATCGAGTGTTGGAGGGGGAAGTAGCAGTGCTTGCGATGGGGGGTCTCCGCTCACCGTCGACGACAGCTCAAGTGGTCATCAGGTACGACGTTGTTTCGAACTGCTGCGGCAGCATGCGGGAGTGGGCCTCATCAGATATGCCATCCAACATATATTATCTAAAAACACATATTGAATGATTGATAATATGAATATTGACGTTTGATGCTGGCGGTGTATAAGTTTCCGGACTGCCAGCGACAGCTAATTCTGACGCAGCGGCGGCTGAGAATTCGGGAGGAAAACTTAGTGACAAATTATGTGAAGCGCGTCCCCGCGCTCAAGACGCTCATGCTGTCCGCTGCCATGACGGTGGTGGGAGGAGCCGCCCTCGCTGCCGAGGGTTCAATCGTGCTGGTTCTGCCTTCGGAGCCGACTTCCGTCGACGCCTGCGATGACAGCACCAACGCCAATGCGCGCGTGCTGCGCGGCAATGTCGTGGAGGGTTTGACCCGACTCGACCCAAAGACCGGTCAGGTCGAGCCCTTGCTGGCAACCGAATGGAAGCGCGTCGACGACAAAACCTGGCTGTTCACGCTGCGGCCAGACGTGAAGTTCCACGATGGCGCGTCGCTGAACGCCGAGGCTGTTGCCTTCGGCATCAATCGCTCGATGAACGCGGATCTGGTCTGCCAGACCTTATCGCTGTTTAAGACCAAGACCACCGCTTCCATCGAAAGCGACATGGTGGTGAAGATCGTCACCGAGGATGCCGATCCCATCCTGCCGGCGCGCATCGCCTATATCGACCTGCCGTCGCCTGCGACGCCGCCGGCGGCGAAAACCGATACGCCGATCGGCACCGGGCCATTCAAATTCGCCGGCCGCGACATTGGCCAGTCCATCACGCTCGCCGCCAACGAAACCTATTGGGACGGCGCGCCGGATTTTGCCGAAGCCAAATATGTCTGGCGTTCCGAACCGACGATCCGCGCCAGCATGATCAAGGCTGGCGAAGCCGATATAGCCATCGACATTCCTTTCCATGAGGCCGAGGGGCTTCCCAACGCTCAGGAATATGCCACCAACAGCGTCTTCTTCCTGCGGCCAATGCTGCGCAAGCCGCCGCTAGACGATCTGCGCGTCCGCCAAGCGGTCAACGCGGCCATCGATAAGGACACACTGACCGAGGTTCTGATGGACCATTCGGGCGTACCGGCCCAGCAGCTGGTGAGCCCGTTGATCAACGGCAACATTCCGGATTTCGCCGGCACTGCCTACGATCTCGATAGGGCGAAGGCGCTGATTGCCGAAGCCAAGGCGGCGGGCGTGGCCGTCGATACGCCGATCGAACTCATCGCCCGCAGCGATCTGTTCTCCGGCATCAACGAAGTCTCGCAGGCGATCCAGCAGATGCTGCAGGAAGCCGGTTTGAAAGTTAACCTCAAGCCGGTCGACTCCGCGGCCTGGAGCCCATGGGCCCGCAAGCCGGATTCGCTTGAGCAGCCGGCGAACCTGTTGACTGTCACCCATGACAACATCTCGGGCGACGCTTCGCTGTCCTTCCCGAACTACTTCAGCAGCGGTGGACGGCTCAGCATGGCCAACGATACTGCGCTGGATGAGAAGCTGGCGAAGGCCGCAACCCTTGTCGGCGACGAACGGACGGCAGCCTATCGCGACATTGCGAAGGCGGCGTATGGCGAGGAGATCATTATCCCGGTCGCGGCATTGCAGAGCCGGCTCCTGACCTCCGACAAGGTATCCTACGAGGCCAACGGCTTCACCGACATCGAACTGCATCTGGCGGACGTGAAGAAGAAGTAAGCCGCCATTTCCGCAAGCTTGCCGCAGGTCGCCATGTTAAAGTTCTTGAGCGTGAGGCTGACGACGAGTCTGATCGCCCTGACGGGAGTGATGGTCATCGTCTTCTTTCTCGCAAGGCTGACGGGAAGTCCCGCTTCCCTCTACCTTCCCGTCGATGCGACCGATGCCATGGTCGAGGCATTCAATCGCCAGAACGGCCTCGACAAGCCGCTGGTCTCCCAGTTCGTGGATTTCGTCGCTAATGCGCTGCGGCTGGATTTCGGCCAGTCGATAGCCCAGCAGCGGCCGGCGGCGACGGCGGTTTTATCGGCCATGCCGCAGACCATCCTTCTGGCGGCCATCGCCATGGGGCTCACGCTTCTGCTCGCGATTCCGCTCGGAACCTTCGCCGCACTTAGTCCCAACAGCACGCTCGACCGGGGTATCACGCTGTTTTCGTTGTTCACCGCGAGCATTCCGGATTTCTGGTTCGCGCTTGTCTGCGTGCTGGTTTTTTCGGTCAGCCTGGGCCTGCTGCCGACCTCGGGGCAGGGGGGGCTGTCGTCCTGGGTGCTGCCGGTCGCCACCGTCATGCTGCATCCGGTCGGCGTCATCACCCAGGTGGTGCGCGGCGCCATGCTGGAAACGCTCAATGCCGGCTATGTGCAGAACGCCCGGGCGCGCGGCTATTCCTGGCGGCGGCTGGCGTTCCGGCATGCGCTGCGCAATGCCGCTCTGCCGATCATCACGGTGGCGGGCGACCGCGCGGGCGGCATGGTCAACGGGGCAGTGATCGTGTCCGCCGTGTTCGCCTGGCCCGGCATCGGCAAGGTTCTGGTCGATGCCGTCTACAACCGCGACTTCGCGGTGATCCAGGCCGGCGTCTTTGTCGTCGGCATCGCTGTCATCCTGCTCAACATCCTCGTCGACCTCGTCTATGCGGCGGCCGACCCTCGCATCAGGGTCTCCTGACATGGCCGCGCGGACCCTTTCGTTGACCCCTCCACGTCGCCGGCTCGCTGCGGACAGCCGCCTCGCCCTGCTGTTGCGTTCGCCTGTAGCGCTTCTGTCGGCTTTGGTCCTCATCTTCCTGCTGCTTGTGGCCATCATCGGCGCGCCGCTGCTGCAGGACCTCGCCAACACGCAGAATTTGCGGTTGCGTTTCTTTCGCCCGTTCAGTCTCGAACGCGGCTGGGCCTATGTGCTCGGCGCTGACGCGCTTGGACGCCCCATGTTGGCGCAGTTGATCGTCGGTGCACGGACCAGCTTCTTGGTGGCCGGCGCGACCGTGGCGCTGGCCGCTACCATTGGCACCACGTTGGGCATGGTCAGCGGCTATATAGGTGGAGTCGTGGATGCCGCGCTGATGCGCATTAGCGACATCATCGTGACCGTTCCATCGCTCCTCCTGGCGCTGTCGGTGCTATTCGTGCTCGAACCCAGCATACTCAACCTCATCCTGGTTCTGGCGGTGGCGCGGCTGCCGATCTATCTGCGTGTGTCCCGTGCCCAGACGCTGGAAATCCGCGAACGGGTCTTCGTAGAAGCCTCCCGTGCGCTGGGCAAGGGTACAAGCAGCATCCTCTGGCGTGACATCCGCCCGCTTGTCGTACCCACGGTCATGACGGTCGCCATGCTCGAAATCGCCAGCGTGATGCTGGCGGCTGCCGGATTGAGCTTCCTCGGCGTCGGCCTGCAACGGCCCGATGTCGACTGGGGTACCATCGTTTCGGAAGGCCGCGAATATCTGACGCGGGCCTGGTGGGCGACGGTGTTTCCGGGCCTCGCAATTCTCGTAACCGCACTGGCCGCGAACCTCCTGTCCAACTGGATGCGCGCCAGCGGCGACCCGCTGCAGGCGGCTGCTATGGGGGTCACCGCGTCCCGCGAGGAGGCTGCGCGGCCATGACCACCGAAATCCTCAAACGCCCCGCCGGTGAGACGTCGGCGAGACCGCTTCTTTCGATCGCCGGACTGCGTGTGCGCTACGGGCGCACCCATGCGGTACGTGGCATCGACCTCGACATCATGCCCGGCGAGAGTGTCGCAATCTTGGGTGAATCCGGTTCCGGCAAGAGTGTCACCGGCAAGGCGGTGATGGGGCTGATCAATCCGCCCGGCAAAGTCGCGGGATCGGTCGAGTTCGACGGCATGCAACTTGTCGGACGCAGCGAGGCCTCTCTGCGCGCCGTTCGGGGACCGGGCATCGCCATGGTCTTCCAGGACTCGCTCGATGCGCTCAACCCGGTCTTCTCGATCGGTAGCCAGATCATCGAGATATTCACCGTAAGGCTCAGCTGGTCGGGGCAGCAGGCGCGTGAGGAAGCGATACGGCTGATGCTGCAGGTTGGCATCGTCAATCCGGAAAGCCGCCTGGATGACTATCCGCATCAATTTTCCGGCGGCATGCGCCAGCGCATCTGCATCGCCATGGCGATTGCGCTGAAGCCGCGCCTGCTCATTGCCGACGAGCCGACGACCGCGCTCGACGTCACGGTCCAGGCGGGCATTCTCAAGCTGATCAGCCAGTTGCAGCGCGACAGCGGCATGGCGCTGCTGTTCGTCACGCACGATCTCGCGGTCGCCCGTCAGGTCGCCCGCAAGCTGGTGGTGATGTATGCGGGGCGCGTCGTGGAGCGCGGACCGATCGACGACGTTTTCCACCGTCCAGCGCACCCCTATACACGCGCCTTGCTGGGCTCTAATCCCGGGTCGGTGAAGCACTGGTCCGAGCTCAAGCCGATTGCCGGCAATCCGCCCGACAAGTCGGCGGTGTTCACGGGCTGTGCCTTTGCGCCGCGCTGCCCGCGCGCTGTGCGCATGTGCAGCGAACGCGAGCCCGACTTCGTCACCGTCGCGGATGGCCGGCAAAGCCGCTGCCACTTCGCGCAGGAGATGTTCGATGGCCGCTGACACCAAAGTGGCCGTCACCTCCGTTTTGAAGGTCGAGAAGCTGACAAAGCATTTCGGGCAGGTGACCGCGCTCAATGCCATCGACTTCGAGGTGGCGGAAGGCGAAATCCTGGCCGTGGTCGGCGAATCCGGTTCGGGCAAGTCGACGCTGGCGCGTACCATCCTGCGCCTGCTCGATGCGAGCTCCGGCCGCATTCTGTATCGTGGCAAGGACCTGCTTGGCCTAACGGCAGCCGAGATGCGCGCCACTCGCCGTCATATCCAGATGATCTTCCAGGATCCCTACGCCTCGCTGCATCCGCGCCGCACGGTATTCGAACTCGTCTCCGAACCCTGGCGGGTGCATTCCTCGGTCGCCCCGCGCCGCGAATGGCCGCAGCGGGTGGCCGCTCTTCTCGAACAGGTCGGGTTGCCGCAGGCCTATGCGTCGCTATATCCGGCGCGGTTGTCGGGCGGCGAGCGCCAGCGTGTTGCGATTGCGCGCGCGCTCGCCTTGCGGCCGGACCTGCTGATCCTCGACGAGCCGGTCTCGGCGCTTGATGTGTCGATCCAAGCTCAGGTCATAAAGCTTCTGATGACGCTCCAACAGGAGATCGGCTTCACCAGCATCTTCATCTCGCACGATCTGGCGCTGGTGCGGCTGATTGCCGACAAGGTGATCGTCATGAACCGGGGCAGGATCGTCGAGCAGGGGCCAACGCAGGCCATCTTTGCCAATCCTCGCGACGACTATACGCGGCTTCTGCTTGCCTCCTCGCCGGAGCTTGTCGGAGAAACGGCGACGAAGGAACAGGAGGCATGACGATGCGGGTTTTGGTCGACTGGGATATCCCGCCCGAGGAACGCGCGGTGATCGAGACGTGGCCGAAGGAGGTCGAAATCATCGAGGGCGGCAGTCGCCTCGACCAGGCGGCCAAGCTGAAGCTTGCGCCGCGGATCGACATCCACACCGGCCTGATGCGCACCGTCACCCGACCCTATCTGGAAGCGGCAACCGGTCTCAAGCTGGTGAACCTGACCGGACACGGCGTTGACCTTCTCTTGCGCGACGGCATCCCCGATCTGATGGCCGAACGCTCGATCAAGATTGCCACCGCCGACAGCGGCGACATAGCGATTGCCGAACATGCCATCATGGCGATGATCATGCTGTCGCGGCAGGTCCTGCGCGCGCATGAAACGCTGGTGGCGCATGGCCGCTGGGAAGGCAGGCGAGGACCGGAGCTTTACGGTTCGACCCTCTGCATCGTCGGTTACGGCAGCATCGGCCAGGCGACGGCGCTGCGAGCCGAGGCTTTCGGTATGCGTGTCGGCATTGTCACGCGCAATCCCGACAGCTACGGCGACCGGCCGCATGCACGCGCCTTCGCCTATGGATACAAGGACATCGATTCAGCGCTCGCACAGGCCGACTATGTGCTGATCACCGCGCCGCTGACGGGAACGACACAAGGCCTGATCGACGTCAATCGGCTGGCGGCGATGAAGCGGGGAAGTTATCTCGTCAGCATCACGCGCGGTCCGCTGATCGTCGAGCGCGATCTGTTCGCCGCCCTCATGAACGGGCATCTGGCGGGTGCCGCGATGGATTGCTGGTGGCACGAAGAGGAAGACGGGTCTGGCCGCGACGGCTATCCGGCCGACCTGCCGTTCCATCAGTTCAACATGCTGATGACCCCGCATTTCTCGGGCACTACCTTCGGTACGCGCCAGCGCGCTCTGAAGCTCATCGGCGACAACATCGGCAGGCTTTTGCGCGGCGAGGCGCTGCGCAACCAGGTCGCCCACGACGATCTCAAGAAAATGGCAGCAGGCAAATGATCGCAGACAGGGACATGGAGATCACGCGGCTCGGCGTGCGTGTGTTCACCTACACATCCTTCATCCGCCGTGGCTTCGGCCATTCGCACCCTGGTCCGCCCAACGAGGCGCGGCAGACGCTCTTTGAGATCGAAACCCGCGGCGGCGCCAAGGGTTATGCCTTCGGCGTGCCGGCGGATCTGGTGGAGCGAACCCTGAAGCCGATGCTGATCGGCGAAAACGCGCTTTACCGCGAAAAAATCTGGCAGAAGCTTTCGGAACTGCAGCGCGGCAACGGCTCGACCTTGTCGGACGCGCATATGGCGCTGGTCGACGTCGCGCTGTGGGACCTTGCCGGGCACGCTGTGGGCCTGCCGGTGCAGAAGCTCCTCGGCGCCTTTCGAGACAAGATTCCGGCCTATGCCAGCACCATGTGCGGCGATGCCGACCTCAAGGGTGGCCTGACCTGCCCTGAGGCCTATGCCGACTTCGCCGAGCAGTGCAAGGAAGAGGGCTATACGGCCTTCAAGATGCATCCATGGATGCCGCCGGTTCCCGGCGCGCCATCGGTCGACCGCGACATCGAGATGTGCGTGGCTGTCCGCAAGCGCGTCGGCGATGGCATGCATCTGATGCTCGATCCCTATCACCAGTACAGCCGGCAAGAGGCCAAGAAGATCGGCCGCGCCATCGAGGAGCTCGGTTTTCTCTGGATGGAGGAACCGATGCGCGAGGCGAGCGTGAGTTCCTACACATGGCTGTGCAACGAACTCGATCTCGACATTTGCGGGCCGGAAACAGCGCCTGGGCAGATATGGACGCGCGCCGAATGGGTGAAAGCAGGAGCCTGCGATATCCTCCGCACCGGGGTTCTCGATGTCGGCGGCATCACGCCTATGATGAAGACCATACACCTGGCCGAAGCGCATGGCATGTCGATCGAACTGCACCAGAACGGCGCCGCGACGCTCCAGGCACTGGGCGCAATGCAGATTCCAGGCCGTTTCTTCGAGCGCGGCCTGCTGCACCCGCTGATCGACTACACCAAGCGCACCCCTTGGCTCGCCACGCTGGAGGACCCGATGGACAAGGACGGTTTTGTCCACGTGCCCACCGGCCCCGGCATCGGCTGGGACATCGACTGGGACTTCATCGCCGCCAATGAGGTTAATTGATGCGCGTCGGGATCATCGGCACCTCGTTCGGAGAATCGCGCTGCTTGATGGTGCATGAACTGCCGGGTGCGACGCTCGTGGCGGTCTGCGGCCGCGATGCGCAGCGTACGCAAGCGGTGGCCGAGCGGTATGGCGCCGCTGCCGAAACCGACTATCGGGCGCTGATCGCGCGTGATGACATCGATGTCGTCGGCGTCTACACCTCGACCGACCTGCACAGCGAAATCGCGATTGCCGCAGCCAAGGCGGGCAAGCATGTCATCGTCAGCAAGCCGACTGCGGTGACCGTCGAAGCCGGCGAGGCGATGCTGGCGGCGGCCGACGCGGCCGGTGTCGAACTGGTGGTGGAATTCGACACGCGCTACCAGGAAGCGCCATACAGCATCTACAAGGCCATTGCCGAGGGCCGGTTGGGGCGCCTGATCCAGGGCGATTACATCAACAAATGCCATCGTGCCCAGAGCTACTACGATGAGGGCTCGGGCTGGCGAGGCATAGCGAGCCAGGGCGGCGGCTGCCTTCTCAACCAAGGCGTCCATCCCATCGATCATTTGCTGTGGTATCAAGGGCCGGTGGAAAGTGTCTTTTCGATCAGCGCCACGCTTGCGCACGACATGGATGCGGAGGATGTGACGAGTGCCGTGCTGCGGTTCCGCAACGGCTCTTTCGCCACCTTGAGCGTGACCACGACGTTTCCGAGCGAACGGCCAAACGGCCGCTACGGCGGTGCGACGATCAAGCGTGCGCAGATTCATGGAGAGACCGGCAGCGCCACGGTAGAAGGCAACGGCATCACCGGTTGGAAGGTGCCTGACATCGCCGATCACGCGCCGATTCCGGACCAGCCGCCGCGCAACGTGTTCGAGGATATGACGCTCAGCTTGGCCGATCCGTCCCGCGTGTCGCACACACTGGTCAAGGGCGTGAAAGCGCTGGAAAGCGTCTATGTGACCGCCGCGTTGCGGCAGTCGAGCCAGTCGGGCCTGTTTACAGCAGTCAGCCAGGCGTCTGGCCGCTACGCTTGATGCGTGTTCAGGTGCCGCCCTCGTGCAGCGTCTCAACATGGCTGTAGTTTTCTCAGCCGTTGAAGGCGGGAAACTGGAAAAGATCCTGCGGATTGTCGACAAGCGCCCGGTGACGGGCCGCATCCGAAGGGAACCACGACATCACCGTGTCGAGCAGGGCAGCGTCGTCCGGATAATCCTCAGTACGCTGCATGGCGTTATGCGGCCAGTTCGTGCCCCAGACGATGCGCTCGGGAGCATACTCGGCGATAAGGCGCGAAACCGCTGCGATGTCGCTGTAGTCCGGACCGCCGGTGAGACTGGATTCGTAACAGCCGGCGAACTTGAACCAGCAGTTGCCGCCGTCGATCAGCCGCTTGACCGCATCGACCTTCGGATCGTCGGGGGTGATGCCGGAAAAGAACTTTCCGTGGTGGTCGAGGATCCATCGGCTTTTCAGTCTCGACAGGCGGCTCTCGTGTTCCAGCAGTGTGCTGCCATCGAACTGCACGGCGATGCACCAGCCGAACTGTGCGGTGCGTACGTCGACGGCTTCGATATCCACCAGCGTCCGCGCGCCGCCCGGAAGGTCCATGATGCGGGCGCCGACGATGCCGGCGTCGCTCAGGCGCTGCATCTCGGCATCGCTTGTATCGCCGCCGATGACCGCCACGCCGCGGGCGACGTCGCCCATGGCCTTCAGGCAGGCGAGGAGGCTGCCGTTGTCGTGCTGGTGGGCATTGCCCTGGGTGACGACCACGCGGTCGATGCCGAGCCAGTTCATCAGCCTGCGATAGTCGTCCGGTGTCGGCAGTGCGCCGGGTGGTAGTCCCGGTCCACCCGGCTGCGCTGGAAAACCGGGCAGGTACATATGCATCTGGCTATCTATGGAGCCTGCGGGCAAGGCGTGGACAGGGGCTTTGCCTTCGAGCTTGCGAACCAGCATCATGTTTCCTTCAAACGATATTCAGTGAGCGCATCGCGGTCGATTTCGATACCGAGCCCTGGACCGTCCGGGATCGTGACAACGCCTTTGTAGTGCTCCAGCGGTTGCTTGACCACCGCCTGTCGAAACGGATTGAACGTCCGGTCGAATTCCAAGATCGGCTCGCGCGGCCTGCCGCGCATCGGGTCTGGCACGAGGGAGGCCATGAATTGCAGGGCCGCCGCGATCTGCACGGCGGTTCCCCAGACATGTGGAACGACGCGGACACCGTAGAGGCTCGCCATGTCCATCACGCGCTTGGCTTCGCTGAAACCGCCGACACCACAGAGGTCCGGTTGGACGATGTCGACCGCGCGGGTTTCGAGCGCTTCGCGCATGCCCCAGCGCGTATGCCAGGTTTCGCCGCCGGCGACCGGGATCGGCTGGCCTTCGCGCACCGCCCTGTAGGCGGCGAGTTGTTCGGGCGGCACCGGTTCCTCGAACCAGTCCACGCCATAGTCGACAGCGCGCTTGCCGAAGGCAATCGCATCAAGGCTGTCATAGCCGTGGTTGGCGTCGACCATCAGTCGCATGTCGTCGCCCACAGCCTCGCGCACCGCGCGCAGGACCCGCAGGTCTTCCTCGAGGTCAAAGCCGATCTTGATCTTTGCGGCGTGAAAGCCTTCTGCCCGATGGCGGGCCATTTCCTCGGCATTGTCGCTGACGCGGTCGACGCCGTCACGTTTGAACGACCCGGTGGCATAGGCCTTCACCTTCTCGCGGAACCGACCGCCAAGAAGGATTGAGATGGGTTGGTTGAACACCTTGCCCTTGATGTCCCACAGCGCGATGTCGATGCCGGAGAGCGCAGTGACAGTCAGTCCGCGCTGGCCCTGGTCTCGGAGAGCGTTGTAAAGCGTCGCCCAGATCTTTTCGGTCTCAAGCGGATTCTGCCCGATCAGCCAGTTGGCATAGGCTTTGACCACGGCCGCGTTGGGCCGTGCAGGTCCGAGGCATTCGCCCCAGCCGGTCGTGCCGTCGTCGCAGACGATCTCGACCAGGATGTGCGTGCGCGTGTCGAAACGCATCGATGCACTTTCGAACGCGGTGTCGAGCCGGAAGTCGAGGAGATGCGTGTTAACGCGCTCGATTTTCATTTTCTATAGGGTTGGATAAGTTGCGCCATCATGTCGTCTTCCTCTGGAGTGAGATCGACGAGGGGAGGTCTTACATGGCCGGTAGCGAAGCCCTGAAGCCGGACGCCTGCCTTGATAGCGGAGACGGCATAGCCCTTGTTGCGGTTGCGGATCGCCATGAAGGGGTAAAAGAAGTCGGCGAGGATTTTTTCGCACCTGGTCGTTTCGCCGGCGCGCAGCGCCTTGTAAAAATCGATGGCGAGGCCGGGCACGAAGTTGAATACCGCCGACGAATAGGTGGTGAATCCGGCGGCGAGATAAGCCTCGGCGAACAGTTCCGCCGTCGGCATGCCGCCGAGATAGGTCAGCCTGTCGCCCATGGTGACGGTAATTTGGCGCACCAGACCGATATCGCCTGAGCCGTCCTTGAAGCCAATCAAATTCGGGCATTTGTCAGCAAGCCGCTTGAGCGTATCGGCGTGCAGAATCGAGTTGTCACGGTTGTAAACCATGACGCCGATACCGATAGACTGGCAGACGGTGCGGATGTGGCGATAGAGACCTTCCTGCGGGGCATCCATCAGATAATGCGGCAGAAGCAGGATGCCGTCGGCGCCTGCCTTTTCAACAGACTTTGCAATGGAAACGGCAAGTTCAGTGCCGTAGCCGCAGCCGGAAATGATGGGTGTCGTCCCCGCTGCTTCCTTCGCCGAGGCCACCACGCCGGGGATTTCGTCGGGGTGAAGCGAAAAGAATTCGCCGGTGCCGCCGGCCGCGAACAGCGCAGCCGCTTCATATCCGGAGAGCCACTCGACATGCCTGCGATAGGACTCGTGGTTCACCGACCCATCTTCGTGGAAATGAGTGACCGGGAACGACAGCAAACCCGCGCCGAGTACCGTTTTGAGATGCTGAGCGTCCATGACAAACCCTTTTCACTGCCTCACTTGATGGCGTTGCATAATGCCGTACATAATATCTGTCAATAATATGTATGATGAAAATTTGCCATCTGTCATCTCTGGAGAGGGTAAATCAAGGATTCCTCCTTCTGGAGGCTAGGCAAGGGGGCTGTAACAGCCGCAAAACTGGCTCGATTTATCCGAGAATCTCGATGTGTCTTCAACATAGGCGATGACCGCCGTGAGGTTGACAAGATAGGTATGATGACTTAGCACGCTTCGTATAGTCGTTGGCGAGTCTGCTGGATTGCGTTTCAGCAAATGTCGCTGTCTCTCTCCGGAGAAGCAAGTTTTGAAAATCGTCGATGTCCGCACGGATGTGTTCCACTACACCAGCTACAGCTCGAAAGGCGCCACCGGCCATGCTCATTTCGGTTCGGGCAAGCGTGTTGCTCATGCAATGCTGCGCATCCTAACCGATGACGGCACTGAAGGTTTTTCCTTCCAGCATCCGGAGCAACTCAGCGCTGCAATTCTCGACAACTATGTTCGCCCCGTCCTGATCGGCCAGGACCCGCTTGCACGAGAGCGTCTGTTCACCGAAATGACGCATCGCCAGCGGCGAGCCGGCGGCCGCTTCAACGATCGGTCGCTGAACGCAATCGACCAGGCCCTCTGGGATCTGGCCGGACGCAAGGCGGGCATGCCGGTTTACAAGCTCATCGGTGCCTATCGCGACAAGATTCTCGCCTATGGCTCGATTATGTCAGGAGACGACGTTCCCGGTGGGCTTTCCAGCCCAGACGACTATGCTGCCTATTCGGTAAAGCTGGTCGAAGCCGGCTACAAGGCAATCAAGCTGCACGGCTGGTTTCCGCCGATAGCGGGCGCTCCCGACGCGCAGATGGAAATCGACCTCTGCACTGCGGTGCGCGAAGCGGTCGGCCCAAAGATCAAATTGATGTTGGACGGTTATCATTGGTTTAGCCGGACCGACGCGCTGAAGATCGGCCGGACGCTTGAAAAGCTAGCGTTCGAGTGGATCGAAGAGCCGATGGATGAGACCAGCATGTCCTCCTACATCTGGTTGGCAGACAAGCTCGACATTCCGGTTCTCGGGCCTGAAACGATATCAGGCAAGAATCGCAGCCGTGCGGAATGGGTCAAGCACGAGGCCAGCGACATCCTGCGCACCGGCGTGTTGAATGCCGGCGGCATCACGCCTTCGCTCAAGGTTATGCATACCGCGCATTCCTTTGGGCTCAATTGCGAAATCCACGGCAACGGCGCGGCAAACCTCGCACTGTGCCTGTCGAGCTCCAATTGCGACTGGTACGAGCGCGGCCTGCTGCACCCGTTCCTCGATTACGAGAAGCCGCCGGAATATCTGCGCGGCCTCGTCGATCCAATGGATGCGGACGGTTACGTCCATGGCTCGCCCTTGCCCGGCCTCGGGGAGGATATCGATTTCGACTACATCGAAGCCAATCTGGTCGGATGAATTCATTTCGTCGGCCGGGATTTCTTACTGGAGGAGAAGCATGAAATTCCGCAATCTGCTAGGAGCGCTCGCTGTCAGTGCGCTTGTCGGTCTGGGCAGCGCACCTGCGCCGGCGGCGACCCCCGAGGACCAGTTGGTCATTGGCGTCAGTCTGGTGAACATGCTGTCGCTCGACCCCTCGGCCATGAGCGGTCGCGAGTCGATGGAGATGAACTCCAACGTCTATGACCAACTCGTCGAGGCCGATCCGGTCAAGCTCGGCACCTACCATCCCCGCCTCGCCAAGAGCTGGGAGATCGCCGACGACCATATGTCGATCACGTTCAAGCTGCGTGACGACGTTACCTTCAACTCCGGCAACCCGCTGACCGCGGAAGACTTCATCTGGTCGTTCTGGCGAGCGTTCAAGCTGGGCATTGGCGGATCCACGCTGCGCGTCTACGGCTACACCGTCGAAAACATCCCAGAACTGGTGACCGCGCCAGACCCGCATACACTCGTTATCCGACTGCCCAAGCCCAACGATCCGATGCTGCTGATCGATGCAATCGCGTCGACCGGCGTGTTGATGGTGATCGACAAGAAGCTGGCGCTCGAACACGCCAAGGATGGCGACGAGGGGCAGGGCTGGCTCACCACCAACAGCGCAGGCTCCGGGCCCTATGTGCTGCGCAGCTGGCAGGCCAACAACGCCGTGATCCTGGAGCGCTCGGACGATTACTGGGGCGAAGCGCCCAAGTTCCGCCGCATCATCTATCGCCATATGCCGGAATCGCAGACCAAGCGTCTGGCTTTGCAGCGTGGCGACATCGACATCGGCATGGGGATGGCGGTTAGCGACATCACTGCCCTGCAGACCGACGCGAAGCTAAAGACGGCCGAGGTGCGCTCGGGCAACGTCTACTATCTCGCCGCCAGCATGAAGAACGAGAAATACGCCGACAAGAATGTTCGCCTCGCGCTGCGACATCTGATCGACTACGAAGGCATCAACAACACGATCCTGCCCTTTTATGGCAAGCTTCTGCAGCGCCCGGTTCCGCACGGCCTGAGCGGCGCGCTGCCCGATCCGATGTACAAGTTCGATCCTGAGCTGGCCAAGAAGTATCTTGCGGACGCTGGTTTTCCTGATGGGTTCAGCACAACGATCCGCGTTCTGGCGGAATCGCCTTTTGTGAACATTGCTACCGCCATCCAGGCTTCTCTGGCACAGGGCGGCATCAAGGCTGAAATCCTGACAGGCAATGGCGATCAGGTTTATGGCGCCATGCGCGCCCGCGATTTCGAGTTTATTGTCGGTCGCGGCGGCGACCGCAACGGCTCCAACGCTTATTCGGCGCTCCTGTCATTGGTCTACAATCCCAACAATGCCGACGACGCCAAGCTGTTCACCCTCCAGGCGTGGCGGACGAGCTTCCAGAGCAAGGAGATCAACACCTTGCTCGAGACGGCCTTGCTGGAACCGGACGCTGAAAAGCAGAAGAAAATGTACGAGGACATCCAGCTTCTTTACGAAGAGTTAGTTCCCTCGCTGCAGCCGATCTCACTCAGCTACTCGACTGTCGTCTATCAGGCGGATCTGGTGGACTACGTGCCGCATCCGTTCGAGAACACGCGCTATCGCGATACCCACAAGCAGCGGTAGTCCTCCCAAGGCGTGGCGGCTTTCCAGCCGCCACGCACCGCCCGTCTCGGCGGGCTCCATGCGATCAGGAAATGCGATGGGCCGGTTCTTCAAACGCAACAAACTCAAGCGGGCGGCGCAATCGCTGGCATCGGTGCTCGTCACTCTGTTGCTGCTGGTGACGCTGACATTCTTTCTCGGTCAGGTCATGCCGGTCGACGTGGTGTCGCGGCTCGTCGGTCCCGATGCGGACCAGGCAACTTATCAGGCGACGTATGAGCGGCTCGGTCTCGACCAGCCGATCATCGTCCAGTTCGGCATATACATCTCGCGTATGGTGCAGGGCGATTTCGGTACGGCGCTGTTGACCGGCCATCAGGTGCTGGACGATATCATCCGCGTTTTTCCCGCCACTGTCGAACTCGGAACGCTGGCGCTGCTGATCGGCGCCGGCATAGGCGTTCCACTTGGCGTCCTGGCTGCGGTCCAGCGAAACCGCTCCGCCGATCACATCATCCGCATCGTCACGCTCTTGGGCCACTCCGTTCCGATCTTCTGGATCGGCCTTATGGGGCTGCTGCTTTTCTATTCTTATTTGGGCTGGGTCGGCGGCGGTGGTCGCGTCGAGATTTACTATGAAGGTCTCGTCGAGACCCGCACTGGTCTGCTCCTGGTGGATTCGCTGTTGGCCGGAGACACGGAAGTGTTCTGGAGCGCGGTGCGTCACATCATCCTCCCGGCAACCGTGCTCGGTTATGCCTCCATGGCCTCGCTCTGCCGGCTGACCCGCAGTTTCATGATCGACCAGTTGTCGCAGGAATACATCACCGCCGCGCGCGTCAAAGGTGTGTCGGAATGGAACGTGGTCTGGCATCACGCCTTCCGCAATATCCGCGTCCAGCTTTTGACCGTCATCGCGCTGACTTATGGCAGCATGCTGGAAGGTGCGGTGCTGATCGAGACGATCTTTGCCTGGCCCGGTTTCGGGCAGTACCTGACCAACAACCTGCTGCTCGGCGACATGAACGCCATCATGGTCTGCGTCCTGCTGGTCGGCGTGATCTTCATCACTCTGAACATGCTGGCCGACCTTCTCTACAAAATCTTCGACCCAAGGACCGTCCAATGAGTGCGCAGGCAAGCCAAGGGCCGGCAAAGCGGAAGAAAGTCGCCTTCCTCGACCGCGAGGCGACCTCCGTCACCGAGGCCTTTCTGCAGCGGCTGCTGGTAGGCATCCACACGTTCCTGTCCAACGGGCTCGCCGTTGCCGGGCTTACCATCATCTTGCTGCTGATCGCTGTGGCAGCTTTTGCACCATGGATGGCAACGCACGACCCGAACCTGCAGAACCTGTCCATGGCGCTAAAGCCGCCTTCGTCGGCAAACTGGTTCGGCACCGACGAATATGGCCGCGATATCTTCAGCCGCATCGTCTATGGCTCGCGCGTGACGCTTTACATCGTTACGCTGGTGACAATTACCGTCGGGCCGATCGGACTGATCGTCGGCACGGTTTCGGGCTATTTTGGCGGCATGGTCGACATGATCGTGATGCGCATCACCGACCTGTTCCTGGCCTTTCCCGGTCTGATCCTAACCTTGACCTTCGTGGCCATTCTCGGGCCGGGACTCGAGCAGGCGGTGCTGGCCATCGCACTCACGGGCTGGCCGGCAATTGCTCGCCTGGCGCGCGCCGAAACCATGACGATCCGCTCTTCGGACTACATCGCGGCGGCGCGGCTTCAGGGCGCTTCCTCGCTGCGGATCATCTTCGGTTCGATCATCCCGGTCTGCCTGTCGTCGGTCATCGTCCGGCTGACGTTGGGCATGGCGAGCGTCATCCTGACGGCAGCCGGCCTCGGCTTCCTTGGCCTCGGCGCACAGCCGCCGACGCCGGAGTGGGGCGCGATGACTTCCGCGGGCCGCGAATACATGCTCGACAGCTGGTGGCTGGTCACTGCACCAGGCGTTGCGATCATGGTGGTCAGCCTTGCCTTCAACCTGTTCGGAGATGGATTGCGCGATGTCCTCGACCCCAAGAGCAAGTGACGCGGCGGCCGTTCAGGCTCCGCTGATCGAAGCGCGCGATCTGCGTGTAGCCTTCCAGATGCAGCGCGGCGTGTTCCAGGCTATCCGTGGCGTGTCCTTCAGCCTAGGCCGGGAAAAACTAGCGATCGTGGGCGAGTCAGGCTCGGGCAAGTCCACCGTCGGTCGCGCCATCATGCGCCTCAACCCGCCGAGTGCTATCGTCACCGCGGAGCGGCTGACGTTCAAGGATGTCGACCTTCTCAGCGCGAGCAAGAAGGAGTTGCGCCGCCTGCGCGGGCGCCACATCTCGATGATCATGCAGGATCCGAAGTACTCGCTCAATCCTGTCGCAACCGTCGGCGAACAGATTGCCGAGGCCTACCGAACGCATCACAAGGTATCCAGCCGGGAGGCCCGCGAGCGCGCGCTGACCATGCTGGAAGCCGTGCAGATTCGCTCGCCTAAGCGCGTCTACGACCTCTATCCGCATCAGGTCTCAGGCGGCATGGGCCAGCGCATCATGATCGCCATGATGCTGATCTCCGATCCCGAGGTGCTGATCGCAGACGAGCCGACATCGGCTCTGGATGTGACCGTGCGGCTGCAGATCCTCGCTATCCTCGACGATATGGTCAAAGAGCGCGGCCTGGGCATGATCTTCATCAGCCACGACCTCAACCTCGTGCGTTCGTTCTGTGATCGCGTGATCATCATGTATGCCGGCCGCATCGTCGAAACGGTGGCCGCGGCCGACCTCGACAATGTCCAGCATCCTTACAGCAGGGGCCTCTTGAATTCGCTGCCAAGGCTAGACCAGAAGCGCGACCGCCTTCCGGTGATCCAGCGCGACGACAGCTGGCTCGAAGCGGTATAGGAGCGCATGATGACGGCTATTTCAGTCAAGAATCTCTCCATCGTCTTCGGCGAGGAGGATAATGAAACCAAGGTCCTGGACGCAGTCAGCTTCGACGTCGAGAAAGGCGAGGTGTTCGGTCTGGTGGGCGAGTCAGGTTCGGGAAAATCGACCGTGCTGCGCTGCATCGCCGGCCTTTACACGCATTGGACGGGCGAAATCCGGATCGATGGGCAGCCGGTTGGCGCGCAACTGACCAAGGAACGCTGCCGTAAGATCCAGATGGTGTTCCAGGATCCGTATGGCTCGCTGCACCCGAAGCACACCGTACAGACCACGCTCGCAGCGCCGCTGCGCATCCATGGCATCGGCGACATTGACAGACGCATCACCGAGGTCCTGCGCGACGTCGGCCTGGCGCCGCATCTGCGTTTCCGCTATCCGCACCAATTGTCGGGTGGCCAGCGGCAGCGCGTGGCCATCGCGCGGGCGTTGATCCTGCGACCCTCCATCCTGCTGCTGGACGAGCCGACCTCCGCGCTCGACGTGTCGGTGCAGGCCGAGGTTCTCAATGTGCTAAGCGACATCCGAGACCGTGAAGGGCTGACCTACCTGCTGGTCAGCCACGATTTGGCGGTGATCGGGCATATGTGCCGGCGGCTCGCCGTCATGCAGCAAGGCCTGATCGAAGAGGTCGTCGACTATGCCGATCTTTCGGGCGGACGCGCGCAACAAGCCTATTCGCGCATGCTGTTCGACGCCAGCCACCATTACGACCGTTCCATGGCGAACGACATCACCGCCGCTCGCCAGGCCGGCGGCGGTACGATTCACGGAGCGTGACCATGACCGCAGTATCGTTTGACCATACCGCCCTATGCCGCTTCGCCACCGATCTGCTGGCTGCGGCCGGTCTGCCCGAGCGCTATGGCGCTGCTGTGGCCGAGGTTCTGGTCGAAGGCGACCTGATGGGGCATGACACGCACGGCTTGCAACTCCTGCCGTCCTATCTCGCCTCGCTAAAGGCCGGAACCATGACGGCGGACGGTGCGCAGGAAATCGTGCGCGACGCCGGCGCAGCCGCCCTGTGGGACGGTCGCGGGCTTCCGGGCCCATGGCTGATCAGCGAAGGCATGAAACTGGGCGTCGAGCGTGCGCGGACCTATGGCACCTTTACGCTCACCATCCGTCGCAGTCACCATACCGCCGCGTTAACCTCCTATCTCAAGCCGGTGACCGACCACGGACTGGTCGCTTTGCTCGCCGTGTCCGACCCCACGCAGGCGATGATCGCGCCCTTCGGCGGCACCGTGCCGCTCTACACGACCAATCCTTATGCGGCAGGCATACCGACGAACGGCGATCCGATCCTGATCGACGTGAGCACGTCGGCGACGACGAATGGCATGGTCAACCGACTGCACAAGACGGGCAAACGTTTCAGCTACCATGCGCTTGTCGATGCGCAGGGCAACCCAACCGACGATCCGGCCGTGCGGTTCAGCGAACCCGTGGGGTCGATCATGCCGCTGGGCGGGGTCGACAACGGCCATAAGGGCTTCGGTCTCGGCCTTCTGGTCGAGGCGCTCGCCAACGGTCTTGCCGGCTACGGTCGTGCCGATGGGGCCGCGGGCTGGCAGGCCGGCGTGTTTATCCAGGTGCTCGATCCTGAATTTTTCGGCGGCCGGCAGGCGTTCCTGCGGGAAACCGGCTGGCTGGCGGCCGCAGTGCGCAGCAATCCGCCGCGCGACCCATCACGTCCGGTACGCTTGCCAGGCCAGCGTGGTCTGGCGCTGCGCAGGCACATGTTGCAGCATGGCGTCCTCCTCAACGATGGCATCGTCACCGACCTGAAAAAGGCGGCAGCCGAATTTGGCGTCGCCATGGTCGCGGGCTCGGCCGCGGCGAAGGAAAAAGCATGACGAACGGCCGGTATTTTCAAAGCGGCAACGCCGGGCTTTTTGTGGAAACCGAGAGCGCAACCCATGGCAACGCGCCGTCGCGGCCGGAGTTCGGTGATGTGATTTTGGACTTCCTGAAGGGCCATCCATTACAAGGAGCGGCGGCGTGAAGGGCAAACGCATTCTCATGACGGGCGCCGCAGGTGTCATCGGCTCTGACCTGCGCCGCTGGCTTGTCGAACAAGGCGCCACATTGCGCAGCAGCGACATCAGACCTTTCGGCCAGCTTGGCGATCAGGAGGAGATCGTTATCGGCGACCTCTGCGATGCCGGCTTCGCATCTCGCCTCTGCGAAGGGGTCGACGCGATTGTCCACATGGCCGGCCGCGCCAAGGAAGGTCAGTGGACCGACCTGGCCGGGCCCAACATCATGGCGGCCACCCATCTTTGGGACGCTGCGCACACGCACGGGGTGGAGCGCATCGTCTACGGCAGCTCCAACCATGTGGTCGGTTTCTACAGACCAGAAGAGAAAATCTCGAACGACGATCCACAGCGGCCAGACAGCCGCTATGCAATCACGAAGGCTTTTGGCGAGCATCTGGCAAGTGTCTACGCCTACAAGTTTGGCGTAAAGGCATTCTGCATCCGCATCGGTTCATACCGCCCAGAGCCAATCAGCCGCCGCGAATTATCCACCTGGATTTCGCCTCGCGATCTGGCCGCTCTTGTCGAGATAGGTCTCAATGCGGATTACGTTTTCGAGACGGTGTTCGGCATTTCGGCCAACAAGCGTGCCTGGTGCGACAACGCACGCGCCCATGAACTCGGGTATCAGCCGCGGGACGACGCCGAGACCTTTGCCGCGCGTTTTGGAGAGAATCGGGAAGAGGCCGGCAAACTGGAAAATCAGTTCCAGGGCGGCGGCTCGGCCGCAAAGGAATTCTTGGCCGACCCGGCGCTGATTCCCGGTCGCTAGAACGCTATGCGAAACCGTTTTGTCGTCTACTGCGCCGGGGACCACTGCCTGGATGTGTTCGATCTCGATACGCAGGGCGTCCCACATCCTGTGAAACGCTGCAGCTTGCCGGATGCTGAAGGGCGCAACGGGTCGGCTCCCATGGCTCTGAGCCCGGACGGGCGTTATCTCTACGCGGCGTTTCGAGGCCTGCCCTATCGCGTCTATGTGTTCGAGATCGACCCTGCGGGCGATGATCTCGGCTTTCTCGGAACGGCACCTCTGCCGGCGGACATATGCCATATCGGCCTCGACGCCACCGGACGCTATCTGTTCGGTGCGTCCTTCTCAGGCAACTCGATGTCGGTCAGTCATATTGGCGACGACGGGCTTCCGGATGAAACGCGCGCAATCCCGACACCACTCCATCCGCATTTTGTTGCCTTAACCGCCGACAACAGCCATCTTCTCGTGCCTTGCCTGGGCGCGGATCTGATCGTTTCCTACCGTTTCGATGCCGGGCTTGGCCACATCGAGGAGGCGGGGCGGTTGCGGCTTGCCGCCGGCAGCGGACCGCGCCATCTCGCACGTTCGCCGATGAATGACGCATGGTTCGTTATAAGCGAGAAAGCTGCCACCGTGACAGCTTTCTCGGAGACCTTGGACGGTGCGATGATCGCCGGTCAAACTCTGCCGATCCTTCAAAGTATCTCGATATCCGCACCAAAAGCGAGCGACATTCGCGCCGGCGGTAATAGGCTATACGCGGCGGAGCGTAATGCGGGTCGCATTGGCATTTTCGACATATCGAGCTGCGGTGATCTGGTGTGGCAGGGCGAGATCGAGACGGCGCCATTTCCACGCGCTTTTTCGCTTGATGCTTCCGGCCGGTTTCTGCTCGTTGCCAGCGAGAAGACCAATCAATTCGCCATCCACAAGATCGACGACAAGGGCATGCTTTGCCCCGCTGCCCTGCGTGGTATCGGAACCCGACCGACGTGGATCACAGCTTTGAGAGGCATCAATGAGATTACTTGATCGCAACTGGCGAGCCCGTTCCGCCGGCGTGTCGATTAAGAGGGAGAAGCACTGCAGAGCCGAGGCCAATTTGAAGTTGCGGTAGACCTCGGGTAACTTACGGGATTGTTCTTCAGCGCCTATCGGCATCGCAGTGAGTGCTTGTGCAAAGATATAATACGATATAAGATTCATCATATCATTTCTTGCGCTGTAGCAGGAGATCGCTGCATATTCTGAATAACGAAGCCGAGTCCGTTATGAATAAACTTGCCCGTCCCCAAAGCGGAACCCTTGTCAGCAAAGTAAGCGACACATTGCGTAGAGCTATCGCCGCCGGTGACTATCTCCCGGGCGACAAGCTGCCGACTGAGGCTCAACTGACCGACATTCACCAAGTCAGCCGAACGGTAATCCGCGAAGCGGTTGCAACCTTGCGGGCCGATCGCCTCGTTGAAGTCAGGCATGGCGCCGGGGTTTTTGTGTTGCATCCTCCGGTGCCGCAGCCTCAGCCATTCCAGGATGTCGACCACGAACGGATTTCATCAATAATCGAGATTCTTGAGCTTCGAGCGGCGGTTGAAACTGAAGCAGCAGGGCTTGCCGCCATCCGTCGGTCACCAGCGCAGGAGGAAATCCTCATCGAAAAACTCGCTTCAGTGCAAGCTTGTATCGATGAAGGCAGAACGACGACGGCGGCTGACTTCGAGTTGCATCTTGCGATCGCTGCGGCCACCAACAATCCCCGCTTCGTGGAATTCCTCGAGATGATGGGAAAGAACATTATCCCGCGCGCTGCGTTGCAAGCGACGACGACTGAGCGCACGGCCGAACCCTATCTTAAGCAGCTTCAGGATGAGCATAGGAAGATTGTGTCGTCGATCTCCGATGGGGATGCCGACGCCGCTCGCGACGCCATGCGCGTTCATCTGAAAGGGAGCCAACAACGCTACCGCGCTATGCTTCGCCAGCAATTGAGCACAACACCTCCTGGGCATTGAAAGTAGCTATCTAGATTTGCTGGAATGGACGCTGCGGAGCGAACCCAACCCGGTCATCCGCCTTCGATTTTGAGGTTGTGTGCGTCAAGTTCTGCAAATTGGGGCGGCCATTGTGCTGGTCATGCGGCTTTTCGGAGTTCGAGCTTCTTGTGCTCTCTGAGGTCGTCCATGTTGATGTAGCGGTTGGCCTCCATCCAATTTTCGTTGGTCTCCACGGCGAGCGCCCTGACGAGGCGCAGGCAGCTCTGGGCGTTGGGGAAGATGCGCACGACATGGGTGCGCCTGCGGATTTCCTCGTTGAGGCGCTCCAACATGTTGGTGGACTTCAGGTGCTTGTGGTGTTGGCGCGGCAGCCGGAAGAAGGTGAGCGTCTGCTCGATGGTCTCCTCCGCCCAGCC
>NZ_JACVVX010000001.1:512500-1354450 GCF_014534685.1 Oryzicola mucosus | reverse complement strand
TCGCCCGACCTGAACCCGATCGAGATGGCGTTCTCGAAGCTCAAGGCGTTGCTGCGCAAGAGGGCCGCGCGAACGTTCGACGCCCTATGCCATGCAATCGGCGATATCTGTGACCTCTTCGACCCAACACAATGCCGAAACTTTTTCAAGGCTGCCGGATATGAGGCCGATTAAGTGCGACACGCTTTAATTCGATAAACCCAACGCGGCCCGGCTTGACCGGGCCGTTTTGGTTTGGCCCATCAAACATAGCTGCATGTGCTGTTTCAGGTTCGATAGGGGATATCGATGGCGATCTTGATGCCGTTGGCCTCATAAACGCGCTCGATCGTGCCATCGAGCTCGCGTGTGATGTTCATGTCGATGAGTTTGGTGCCGAAGCCGATCTTTTCCGGTTTCTTAACCGGCTTGCCAGACCGTTCCGACCAGTTGAGACGCAACCGTTTGTCCTTGCGCCCCCCTGATAACGACCACTCAACATTGAGCACGCCGACGCTGTTGGCCGCTTCGCCATATTTCAGAGCGTTGGTGGCAAGCTCGTGGAAGGTCAGGCCGAGTGCCTGAGTCGTGGTCTCGTCGAGTTCTACCGGCGGGCCTTTCAACATGCCTTCGGGAATCTCCTTGCCGAAGACCTGACCGAGTTCGATGCGCAGCAACTCCCCCAGATCGGCCTTTTGCCAACGCGACCGCGTCAGCATGTCCTGCGACGCAGCCATCGCCTGCAGGCGTGCGGAAAAAGACGCCGAAAATTCGTCTATTCCCTTGGCGTGGGCCGCCGTCTGCCGGGCCATCGCCAGTACGCGGGCTATGGAATTCTTGATGCGATGCTTCATTTCCTGAAGCATCAGATCCTTGTCCGCGAGGCTCTTTTCGGTGGCTTCGTGGAGTTGGGTGACGGCATCGAAGGCACGTTCCTGGTAGCGCGCGGCAAGCGCGATGGTGGTGCCCAGAAGCAATCCGAAGAAGCCAATGGCAAAAGGCACCGCCAGCGACAGAGGCGGCGCAAAAGCAGAGGTGGGGTGGAAGACGATGGTCCAGGATCGGCCAGCCACGACGGTCTGTCGCGTGGACTTGAAGCGATCGAGCGATTCATCCGGCACGGTCAAGGAGCGGTATAGCAAATTATCCTTGACCGGCTCTCCGTCGAACACCTCGATGCTGACAGGCAGAAGCGGGATGCGTTGAAGCGCGGTGGTGAACAGTTGCTCGCTGCGGAATGAGGCATAGATCAGCCCCGCCGGCCTGGACGCATCCGCTGACGGAATCGTCACGCGCGCACTGTCAGGGTTCAGTTTGGCAAAGACCAGAAACCCCGGATAGACCTGCTCGCTGCCGGTCGGTGCGCCAAGCAGAACCTTGCCGGTGGCGCGGGCGTCGTTTGAAGCGAGCGCCATATCGATCGCGCGGCGCCTGACCTCATCGGTATACATGTCGTAACCGATGGCCCGCAGGTCCGGACGTGGCTCGAACAACGTTATCGGCGTACGCCATTCCAGCGTCGAGTCTGGGTAAAGACGCCGGTCGATGCCGAAATCGCCCTGGATCCGCGTCTCTACGGCAGCTTCTTCGCCTGGCTTTATCAGCGGCAGATAACCCAAGCCGCTTAGCCCGCTGAAACCGGGTTCGAGATTCAGCGCCTTGAAAAAAGTCGCAAACTTCGCCTCGGTCAGGTTCCCGCCGCTTGCATCCGCGAAAGCCTTGGCCGACTGCAGCAACGACAGGCTGCTGCCCACCCTTGCATCGATGCGGTTCAGCGCATCGTCGGCCACGGCTTCGAACTTGAGACGGGCAGCTTCCTGCGTCGTCACGTAGCTCAGCGCAGCCATGGCCATGCCGGCTATCGACACGGCGGCGAACGCGGCAATTGGGAAAAATCGTTTCAAGGGCAAGCCGTCAATCAGTCGATGCGTCACCGTTGTAAGCAACACATAACGCCAACACAATGGCGGATGACGGCGCCCCGTTAGGCCAATCAGGCCGCGACGCGCATGGCTCCCGGGCCAGCCACGGCACCCGGCGGGCACTTGCCGAGAATGATCATGCCGAGCACCTCATCCTTGGTCACATCCTGGGTGCGCGCGGTGCCGACCACCTGCCCGTTCTTCATCACGCAGACTCGGTCAGCAAGATCGAACACATCGTGAATATCGTGGCTGATCAGGAAGATACCGATGCCGTCGGCCTTGAGCTGCTTGACCAGTTCGCCGACTTGCGCCGTCTCTTGCGGGCCGAGGGCCGCGGTGGGCTCGTCCATGATCAGGATGCGCGCATTGAACAGGATTGCTCTGGCAATCGCAACCGACTGACGCTGGCCGCCCGAAAGCTTGACCACCGGCTCCTTGAAGCGTTGGAAACGCGGGTTGAGACGGCCCATGACCTTGCGCGCCTCGGCTTCCATCGCACCGTCGTCGAGCGTGCCGAACGGCGTCATGATCTCACGGCCGAGGAACAGGTTGGCAGCGGCATCGACATTGTCGGCCAGCGCGAGCGTTTGGTAGATCGTCTCGATGCCGTACTTCTTGGCATCGCGCGGATTGGAGATCGAGGCCTCTTCGCCATTGACGTAGATCGACCCCGAATCGCGCTTGTAGGCGCCGGAGAGGATCTTGATCAGCGTCGACTTGCCCGCACCGTTATGGCCGAGCAGGGCTACCACTTCTCCGGGGAAGAGGTCGATGGATGCATCGTCGACGGCGCGAATGCCGCCAAAGGCGATGGAGATGTTCTTCATGTCGATAAGCGGAATGCGAAGCTGTTCCATGACCGTTCTCCTAATGCATGTCTCCCAAAAATGGACACCGGGTTCGGGACAAAGACATGCATAAAAACAATAAGCTAAAGCGTGTCAGGCGACTCTGAAAGATCGCGGCCCGCTTTAGAACCGCTTGCGATAGAGCGTGTCGAGCCAGACCGCGATGACCAGAACAGCGCCGACGACGATGTTTTGCAAAGGCGTATCGAGGCCGAGCAGGACCATGCCCGACTGCAGCGACTGCATCAGCAGTGCGCCCAGCATCGCACCCACGATGGTTCCCGATCCGCCGGCAAGCGACGTTCCGCCGATGACGGCGGCAGCAATGACGAGAAGCTCGTCCAGCGTGCCCATCACATTGGTCGCAGCGTTCTGGCGCGCGGATGACACCGCAGCACTGACAGCCGCCAGCAAACCCATGATCATGAATATCTTCATCGTCACCCAGCGGGTCTTGATGCCCGCCAGTTCGGCCGCTTCGGGATTGCCGCCGATGGCGAAGACGTAGCGGCCGAAGCGCGTCCGCATCGAGATGAAGGTCATGATGATGCCGATGGCAATCGCAATCAGCACCGGTACGGCAATGCCGTGGGCGATGAACAGTCCACCTTCCGGGACCGTAAGATTGTTGGCCTCGGCGTAGCGGCGCACGATGCCGACCGGCCAGGGATAGGCGTTGGCGATGGAGACGGCGCCGAGGATGACGCCGCAATACACGACGCCGAGAAACGTCTCGGCCCAGATCGGCCGCTGCGGAAACTTGAAACGCTTGCGCTGGCGCCGGCCGTTGACCAGCATGAAGACCACTGCGAGACAGGCAATGATGGCGACGACCCAGCTCCATGTCGCGCCGATGGACCCTGCGGGACCGCCGCCCATGAGCTGGAATGTCGGGTCGAGGGGCGCCACGGTGCGTCCGCTGGTGACCCACCATGCCGCACCGCGCCAAACCAGCAATCCGCCCAGTGTGACAATAAAGGCCGGTATGGCGAGATAGGCGATGAGAAAGCCCTGCAGCGCTCCGATGAGAAGCCCCACCACCAGGCCCGAGACCAAAGCGATGATCCACATGGACGGGCTGCCGAGTGGGATGCCGAGCACACGCGGCAGGAATTCGGCCTGCGCGACGCCCATGACCATGCCGATGAAGCCCTGAACCGAGCCGACGGAGAGATCGATGTTGCGGGTAACGATGACCAGCACCATGCCGGTTGCCATGATCGCCACGGAAGAGCTTTGAACCGAGAGGTTCCATAGATTGCGCGACGTCAGAAACAGACCGCCCGAAAGAATGTGCAGGCCGATCCAGATGATCAGCAGCGCACCCACCATGCCCAGCATGCGGGTGTCCAGCTCGGTGGCGTTTAGGAATTTGCGGATAGGGCCTGATTCCGACTCGCGGGCGCGATCCAGGGGTAGATTGGAAGTTGCGTCAGTCATGGTTCCCTCCCGACCGTACGGCACATAGCGAGCGCCGGCAACGATCATGCTACAGCATCACATGCAAGCTGGCAGCCGCAATCCGCGGGCGCATGCGGTAGTTCTCGCGCTGTACCTCCTGTCGGACGCACCGCGCTCTAACGCGCTTGTTGAAACGCCGCGGCCCAACCCGGACCGCGGCGTTTCATGTCAGTTAGACGTTGCTCAGTTGCAGGCAGCGACAGCGCCGGCTGCAACGCCCTGGCATGCGACGTCCTTGGCGATCCAACCAGCGTCGATGACGACGTTGAGATTGTCCTTGGTGATCGCAACAGGCGTGAGGAAGAGCGAATTGACCTCGTTGCCAGCAGGCGTGGTGAACTTCGCAGTTCCCGCGATCTCTTCCATCTTCTTGCCGTCGGCGAGCTGGGACGCGATTTCAGCGGCATTCTTGCCGAGCTCGCGCGCGTCTTTCCATACGGACACGGTCTGGGTGCCGAGTGCAATGCGGTTCAGCGCGGCCTGGTCGCCGTCCTGGCCCGAAACCGGCACGGACCCTGCAAGGCCCTGTGCCTGAAGCGCTGCGATCGCGCCGCCGGCGGTGCCGTCGTTGGAAGCAACAACCGCATCGACCTTGTTGTCGTTGGCAGTCAGGAACTGCTCCATGTTCTTCTGGGCGTTGGCCGGAAGCCAGCCATCGGTGTAGGCCTCGCCGACATTCTTGATCTTGCCGCCGTCAATGGCTTCCTTGAGAACTTCCATCTGGCCGGCGAACAGGAAGTCCGCATTGGGATCGGCACCGCTGCCCTTGATGAAGACGTAGTTGCCTTCGGGCTGCACGTCGAACACAGCCTTGGCCTGCAGACGACCGACTTCCATGTTGTCGAAGGTCAGGTAGAAAGCGTCCTTGTTTTCGATCAGGCGGTCATAGCCAACGACCGGAATGCCTTCGTCGACGGCCTTCTGCACAGCAGGTCCGATGGCCGAAGCGTCCTGTGCCAGGATGATGAGCGCGTTGGCGCCCTGGCTGATCAGGCTTTCCACGTCGGTGAGCTGCTTGGCGGGCGACGACTGCGCATCAGCCGAGATGTACTTGTCGCCAGCAGCCTCGATAGCCTTCTTCATGGCGGCTTCGTCGGTCTTCCAGCGTTCCTCCTGAAAGTTCGACCAGGATACGCCGATGATCTTGTCCTTGGCATGGGCGACCGATGCCAGCGTGAGCGACATCGCTACACCCGCCAAAATGGCGGTTGTATGCTTCCTCATGATTTCCTCCCTAGCGCCGTAGCGCGTTACACTTCCGGACCAGCCGGATAAAGAGCTCTTTTTTTCGAGCCTCGAAAAAAGTGTGACTCAAGCTCTTGTCGGTGTCAACGGGGTTGTCGCGGCAATCCGCATTTTTTCGAGCCCCGAAATTATTGATGACAGCTCTCGGTGCTTCTGTCAGATTTGTAATGCGGGCCAAGTGGCGCAACGTCGGTTCCGGTGTTGTCGCTCTGTCCTGCGGGAGGAATGCAGAAAAACATGTCGGTTGGAATTCGTCACGACGATCTCAGGCGTCGTAACCGGGCTATGGTGCTTGGCGCCGTGCGGCGTGCGGGGCAACCCTCCCGCACCGAGATCGCGTCGGTGACCGGGTTGAGCAATTCGACGATTTCAGCGATCTCCGCCGACCTTATCGCCGAAGGCATTCTGGCAGAGACGAAGAGCGAAATCGCGTCGCTCAAACGCGGACGACCGCAGGTCGCCATTGCGCTGAATGCCAAGGCGGCAACGGTGGTTTCCGTCGTTCTCTCTCTCGACCATCTCTCGGCCGCCACGATCGGCTATTCCGGCGAAGTCATTGTCCAAGAAGACCGCCGTTTGCATACGCTGTCGATGAGCGAGGAAGAGCTTCTGGCCGAATGCGTCGACATCATCCGAAAAGTCGTCGCGAGAAGCCCTCATGCCGGCCCGGTTCTGCGGACGGGGCTTGCGGTGCAGGGTGTCACGGACTCGGCGGCGCGCCGGCTGCTGTGGTCGCCGATCACCCCGCATCAGAATATTGCCTTTGCCGACCGGATCGAAGAGGTGTTTGCCGTTCCCGTAAGCGTCGAAAACGACTGCAACATGATAGCGGAAGCCCTGCGCTGGCGTGATCCCGAGCGCTATCGCAACGACTTCATTGCGATCCTGCTGTCGCACGGCATCGGCATGGGCGTGATGCTGAAAGGCAAGGTGTTCACCGGTACGCATTCCTCCGGCGGAGAATTCGGCCATATGATCCACCGCCCCGGTGGAGCGCTCTGCCGCTGCGGCCGGCATGGCTGCGTGGAGGCTTACGCCGGCAATTATGCGATCTGGCGCAATGCCCATGGCCATGACGAAAACGAGCGGCCGGTAGACGGCATCGGCGACGAAGACATTCGCGCCATCGCCGAGCGCGCGCGCACCACAGAAGGCCCCGAGCGCGCGGCGTTCCGAACGGCGGGGGAAGCCATCGGCTACGGCCTGGGAAATCTCTTCGCCTTGATCGATGCCGCCCCCATTGCTCTCGTCGGCGTCGGGGCATCCGCCTTCGATCTCATGGAAAGGTCGGTCAGGCAGGCCATTGCCAAGACAGTCGGCGGCCTGCATTCCGAAGCGATCTCCTTCGATACGGAGGGCAATGAGATGCAGTTGACCCGCCAAGGCTCCACCATGCAGGCGCTAGCCTTCATCGACAACGAAGTCTTTGCTCCGCAGACGCGCGACAGCGAGGTCGTTCAGTCCTCGCGGATCGCGTAACCCGATCCACGGATCGTACGGATGACGTCCGGCATACGATTGTGGTTGACCGCCTTGCGCAACCGTCCGACATGCACATCGACGGTGCGTTCGTCGATATAGATCGTCTCACCCCAGACATTGTCGAGCAACTGGCTGCGCGAGAAGACACGGCCGGGATTCTGCATCATGAATTCCAGCAGCTTGAACTCGGTCGGCCCCAGCTTGACCTCGGCCTTCTTGCGGTAGACGCGATGGGTTTCCCGATCGAGCACGATGTCGCCGACCTTGAGCACGCTCGACAGGACCTCGGGCTTGGCCCGGCGCAAAAGCGCCTTGACCCGCGCCATGAATTCCGGCGTCGAGAACGGCTTGACCAGATAATCGTCGGCGCCGGTGGCAAGCCCCCTCACCCGGTCGCTTTCCTCGCCGCGCGCGGTCAGCATGATGATCGGCAGCCGCTCCGTCTCGGGCCTCATTCGCAGGCGTCGGCACAACTCGATGCCCGACACCGCCGGAACCATCCAGTCGAGAACCAGAAGGTCGGGGACGTTTTCCTGAAGCCGGATTTCGGCTTCGTCGCCACGTCCGACGACCTCGACCATGTAGCCTTCGGATTCGAGATTGTAGCGGAGAAGAATGCCAAGCGATTCCTCGTCCTCGACCACCATGATCTTCGGTGCAATCATGCTACCAACGTCCTTTCACGGCTCTCAGGCGGCCGAAACCGACGTCGCCGTCTCGTCCACCTTGGGGCGGTTGGCGGGAAGCTGGGTACCGGTCACGACGAAATAGGCATTCTCGGCGATGTTGGTGACATGGTCGCCGATACGCTCGAGATTCTTGGCGCAAAACAGCAGATGCGTGCAAGCGGTGATGTTGCGCGGATCTTCCATCATGTAGGTCAGGAGTTCGCGGAAGACCGAGGTGTATTTCACGTCGATCTTCTGGTCGTCCATGCGCAGCATCTTGAGTCCTTCGGCCTGGCGGCCGACATAGAGTTCAATGACGCCATAAACCTGCTCAAGAACCAGCTTGGACATCGCATCGATGGAATGCGACAGGTCTTTGGGCGCCGCCGGCCCGACCGCGCCGACGCGCTTGGCGATGTTCTTGGCGAGGTCGCCGATGCGCTCGAGATCGCCGGCCATGCGGATGGCGCCGAGAACCGCGCGCAGATCCTGCGCCATAGGCTGACGCCGGGCAATGAGGGTGATCGCCTGCTCGTCCAGGGCGCGCTGCCGCGCATCCATGACGAGATCCTCGGAGATCACGGTCTGCGCCATCGCCGTATCGGAGGTCAGCAGCGCGCGGATCGCGGACTCGACCATCGATCCGGCGAGGCTGCCCATGTCACGGATCAGGCGGTCGATGTTCTTGAGTTCTTCGTCGAAGGAAGAAACCGTATGTTCGCCCATGGTAGTGTCCTCGTCTCCGCTCAGCCGAAGCGGCCGGTAATGTAGTCCTGGGTGCGCTTTTCCTTCGGGCTGGTGAACACCATGTCCGTCGGACCTTCCTCGACCAGAACGCCGAGATGGAAGAAAGCGGTGCGCTGGGAAACGCGCGCGGCCTGCTGCATGGAGTGCGTCACGATGACGATCGTGTAGTTCTCGCGCAGCTCGTCGATCAGTTCCTCCACCTTGGCGGTGGCGATGGGATCGAGCGCCGAGCAAGGCTCGTCCATCAGGATCACCTCGGGCGAAACCGCAATGGCGCGCGCGATGCAGAGGCGCTGCTGCTGGCCGCCGGAAAGCCCGGTGCCGACTTCGTAGAGGCGATCCTTCACCTCTTCGAAGAGCGAGGCTTTCTTGAGGCTCGTGACGACGATTTCCTCAAGCTCCGACTTGGAGCGTGCAAGACCGTGAATGCGCGGGCCGTAGGCGACGTTCTCGAAGATCGTCTTTGGAAACGGGTTCGGCTTCTGGAACACCATGCCGATGCGGGCGCGCAGTTCGACCACGTCGAGCTTGGGATCGTAGAGGTCCTCGCCGTCGAGCGCGATCAGGCCGTCGACCCGCGCGCCGTCAATGGTGTCGTTCATGCGGTTGATGCAGCGCAGGAAGGTCGACTTGCCGCAGCCCGACGGTCCGATGAAGGCGGTCACGGCCTTTTCCGGTATGTCGATCGACACGTTGAACAGCGCCTGCTTCTGTCCATAGAAGACGTTCACGTCCTCCGCCTTGACGCGGATCTGGCGCGGCTGCGCGTCGGGGGTGCGGATGGTCTGGAACTTCTCGCCATCGCGCTGTTTGACGGTGCGGGCCACTTCGGCTTCCGCTTCCGCTGGGGTCATCACGTTCATTTTGGTCATCTCCGTGACTCTACTGCCGGCGTTCGAAGCGGGAGCGAAGGTAGATCGCCACCGCATTCAGGAGGAGCATAACGACGAGCAGGATAATGATTGCCGCCGCCGTGCGCGGCTCGAAAAAGTTGCGGTTCTCGTTGCCTTCCCAAAGGAAGATCTGCACCGGCAGCGCCGTCGCCTGGTCGAGCGGCGTGGTCGGCACGGTTGCAACGAAGGCGTTCATGCCGATCAGAAGCAGCGGCGCGGTCTCGCCCAGAGCCTGGGCAACGCCGATGATGGTGGCCGTCATGATGCCGGGATAGGTGATCGGCAGGACGTGGTGGAACACCATCTGCGTCTTGGACGCGCCCAGCCCCAGCGCAGCCTGCCGGATCGAAGGCGACACCGCCTTGAGGGAATTGCGCGTGGCGATGATGATGGTCGGCAGCGTCATCAGCGTCAGCACCAGGCCGCCCGCCAAGGGAGCCGAAAGCGGCAGGCGGAAGTAGTTGATGAAAACGGCGGCGCCCAACAGACCGAACACGATGGACGGCACGGCGGCGAGGTTGTTGATGTTGACCTCGATCAGGTCGGTCAGCTTGTTCTTCGGCGCGTATTCTTCGAGATAGATCGCACTCGCCACACCGATCGGCACCGCCAGAACAATGACGATGATCATCATGTAGAGCGACCCGATGAAGGCGCCGAGCAGACCAGCTTCCGCCGATGCACCGCGGGAATCGGCATTGGTGAAGAGCACCGTCGAAAAGACCATCTTGATGGTGCCGTTTTCGTAGAGACGGTCGATCAGTTGCCGCGCGGCTCCCGAAAGCTGCTGGCGGTCGTCGCCGAGCGAATGGTCGATGTTGCCCTTGAGCCAGACATCGGCATTGGCCGATGCGAGCAGCGAGACGTCGACGGTTTGGCCGAGCAGGCCTGGATTTTCGACGAACATGTCGCGCAGCTTGAAGCGCTGGTTGGGCGACACCACGGCCTGGACGTCGCGCGGAGTCAGCTTGACATCGGGGGCCGCGGCTTGGACCGCGTCCTGGATCACGCGGTTCCAGTTGACCATCGTCACCTCGCGCTGCCAGTCGAGACTGGCGCGCTGGAATTCGGCGGGCGACTGTCCCGGCGCTTGTTCCGGCTTGGGCGCGACCTTGACCACATCGGGTGAGAAGGTGACCTTCACCTGAAGCGCCGGCTGCCAGAAGGCCGGAAGGCCGTCATGCATGATGCTGCCGAACAGGAAGAGGACGAAGCCGCAGGCGATGGCCACGGCGCTCATGCCGTAGATGCGGAAGCGGGTTTCGGCGGAACGGCGGCGGCGCAGGCTTTTCTGGATGCGTGCCAGCCGCTCGTCTTTTGGCTCTGAATGGCCCATCGGGCGCAGAGTGTCGGTGGTGGCCATGACTACTCGTACTGCTCCCGATATTTGCGCACAACATAGAGCGCGATCACGTTGAGGATCAAGGTCATCCCGAACAGGGTAAGACCGAGTGCGAAGGCGACCAGCGACTGCGGGCTTGCGAAGTTGGTGTCGCCGGTCAGCTGGTTGACGATCGAAACGGTGACGGTCGATGCCGCGTCGAAGGGGTTGAAGCGCAGGATAGGGGCATTGCCGGCGGCAAGCACCACGATCATGGTCTCGCCGAATGCCTTGGAAATCGCCAGCATGAAGGCGCCGACAATGCCGGGAAGCGCGGCCGGCAGCACCACTTTGCGGATCGTCTCCGACTTGGTGGCGCCGATGCCGAGCGAGCCGTCGCGCATGGCGCGAGGTACCTGGGTGATGATGTCGTCGGACAGCGACGATACGAAAGGCACGATCATCAGCCCCATGGCGATACCGGCCGTCAGCGCGCTGGTGGCGCGGATCTGGATGCCGACCAGAGCGCCGATATCGCTCAGCAACGGTCCCAGCGTGACCAGCGCGAACACGCCGTAGATCACGGATGGGATGCCGGCGAGGATTTCGATCATCGGTTTGGCGACTGTGCGGACGCGCGGCGATGCATATTCGGCGAGATAGATCGCCGACATCAGGCCGACAGGGATAGCCACCAGCATGGCGATGGCGCTGATCATAATCGTGCCCCACAGCAGCGGCAGCAGGCCGTATTCGCCGGTTCCCGCTCCGCCCGACGTCGTGAAACCGGGGTTCCAGACGGTGCCGAAGAAGAAGTCGATAGGGCTGACGAAGGCAAAGAAGCGCATCGCCTCGGAGAACAGCGAGGCGACGATGCCCACCGTCGTCATGATCGCGATGAGCGAGCAGAAGATGAGCAGGACGCGGATCGCGACCTCGAACTCGTTGCGGGCGCGCAGCCGGGGCGCAATGCGTCGGCTCATCAAAAGCAGCCCGGCGATTCCCAGCACGGCGGCGAGCACGACCACGGACCAGAAGCTGACCGAACGGAACTGGCGCAGTCCCTCGCCCGCGGCAACTTCCCAATCCTGCGTCTCGCCGATCACGCCGAAGCCGGCAGCGATCTGCTCGATGCGGCGCATCGCTTCGCGCAGCAGATTGGGATCACCCGCTACATCGGATGGAATGAAGGAAAGGATATAGTTGGTGGTCAGGCCATTGGAAAAGACCGCCCACAGGAGCAGGACGACGGCAGCCGGAACGAGACACCACAGCGCGACCATCAGGCCGTGGTAGTTCGGGCGCGAATGCATCGTGCGCTGGGCGGTGGCAGCCACGGTACGGCCACGCGAAAGGCCGACCTGATAGCCGACCGACAGCAGAGCAAGCAGCAAGAGAATGATGACGATACTGTTCAAGACAAACGCTCCGGGCCAATGCGGGCGATAAGCAGCCGAAAGCGGACGGCGCCGAAGCGCCGCCCGCCATCAGACCATTAGTTGGTGCCGACAGCCTTGCCAGCCTTGAACGCTTCCAGAACCTCGGCGCGTGTCGCATCCGGGGACGGGATCAGGCCAGCGCCTTCGAGCGTACCGCCCTGGCCGGCCATCTGATCGGACAGGAAGAACTCGGTGTACTCAGCGAGGCCCGGAATGGTGCCGACATGCTCACCCTTGACGTAGAAGAACAGCGGGCGCGAAACCGGATATTCACCCGAGGCAACGGTTTCCAGCGAAGGCGTGACGCCGGCAACGGTGGCGACCTTCAGCGAGTCCTTGTTCTGGTCGTAGAAGGAAAGGCCGAACACGCCGACCGTGGCCGGATTGGCCTGCAGGCGAGCGAGCGTCTCGGTGTAGTCGCCGGCGATTTCAACCACGACGTCCTGGCGGAAAGTCGTGCAGATCTTCTCCATGGCTTCCTTTTCCATCTCGGGAAAACCTGCGGCCTTGCAGCCAGGAGCAATCACCTTCTCCTGGAACACTTCGCGGGTGCCGTGGTTGGAGCCGGGAATGGCGACGTTGATTTCCTGATCCGGCAGCGACGGATCGATTTCGCTCCAGCGCTTGTAGGGGTTGGCAACCAGCTTGCCGTCGACCGGAACCTGGGCAGCGACCGCCTTGAAGACATGGATCGGCTGAAGGGCGAAATCGCCCTGGTTTGCGCTGGTGGCGAAGACGATGCCGTCGAAGCCGAACTGAACTTCGAGGATCTTGTTGACGCCGTTGGCGTTGCAGGTCGCGATCTCTTCCTTCTTGATCGAACGCGACGCGTTGGCGATATCGATGGTGTTTTCGCCGACGCCTTCGCAGAACTGCTTGAGCCCGCCGCCGGTGCCGCCGGAGCCGACGACCGGAGCCTTGAAGTCAGGGAACGCATTGCCGAATTCTTCGGCGACGATCGAGGCGAAAGGCAGCACGGTCGAGGAACCGGCGATCTGGATGGTGTCGCGTGCCGAGGCGTAACCTGCCGAAGCGGCGAGAGCGAAGGCGATTGCCGACGCGGTGAGAAGTGCTTTTTTCATGGGCCTGCTCCTTGCGGATGAAACTCTAAGACGCCGTCCTTGGGCATCCGTGAGTGCCAATAGACCCCGTTTATTACAGCTGCATGACAGTTTCGTGTCGGCTCAATAACACCGCAACCCCCCGCTTTCGCCAGAGATCAGCGGGTCGCTGATAAAGCGTTCCAGCCAAACGGTAATCGGCTGCGGACGCAATGCCCGGCCAAGGTGAACAATTGCAAGGTGTGCCCCGACAACGCGCAAAGCCGGGCCAAATGTTCAGATGCGACTGAGAACCAATCCTTCATGGATCGATCCGAAAGCGCTGGGATATTCCGCAGCACCATGCCGCGCCGACAATCAGTCGTCGTTGGCGGCGTTGAGGTTTTCCGGACGGATGCCTTCTTCGGCGATCTTCTCGTTGAGCGACCGGGTCAGCACCAGGCGCTGCGACACCAGGAGCGGTTTTGCGGCGTCCCGCACGCCGGGAAGTCGTGGATTCTGCTTGTGGGCGGCGACGGCCGCGTCGTCGGCATAGACCTCGACCAGCATCAATTTGTTGGCGACAGGCGCACCCTCGTCGTCCAAAGGCTTGACCACATCGAAGCGAAGACAGCCGGGTTCCTCGCGCAGCGTCGCGGCGGCATGCTCTTTTATGAGGGAGGTGAATGCCTCTTCCGAGCCGTCCACGATATCATAGTCGACGATGATGGTCATTTCGGCCAAGGGGCGTCCTCCTGCTGTCCTGCCGATGCCAAAACGGCATCGGGCATTCAAGGCTATCGGAACCTCGCATCGATGAGAAGCGCTCTGTCACGCTGTCCCAAGCGAAAGCGCGTCGGTCAGGCGGCGCTGCCGCCGCCCGTCTTCTTTTCCTTGGCGTCGCCCGCCTGGGCGGCCTGCCGCTTCTGATGAACGCCATTGAGGATTTCGCAGGCGGCGATCGCCTCCGATTCCAGAAGGGCGATCAGGGAGCGGTCGCCGAAGACGGCCGGTTCCTCGGTCTGCGTATCCCACACCGTCCAGAGATCGGTGGGCTCGAGTACCAGTTCGAACCGATCTTTCATGATGAGTCTCTCCGCTCCGTGTCGAGCGGTTCAAATCCGCCCTTGTTCGTGATGGATAGGCCGACACTCCTAAACAAAAGCTGTGACAATTCAGTTAGATAAGATTCAAATTGCCGGTATCCCGGCTTTTCTCAGCCTTTTTCCCCAGACGAGATCGAGTCATGCTTTCCGGCTGCTTAAGCCACACGGTAAACGAAAAACGCCCGGACGATGCCGGGCGCTTTCTGAAGTTCTGGGCCTTCGAACGATCAGGCGATGGTCTTGCCAAAGGCGACAGCCGTGTCGGACATGCGGTTGGAGAAGCCCCATTCATTGTCGTACCACGACAGCACCGAGACAAAGTTTCCGTCCATCACCTTGGTCTGGTCGAGCGCCAGGGTCGAGGAATGCGGATCGTGGTTGAAGTCGATGGAGACGTTCGGATGATGGGTCACGGCGAGCACGCCCTTGAGCTTGCCTTGCGACGCCGCGATCACCGCATTGTTGATCTCTTCCACGGTGGTCGAGCGCTTGGCGATGAACTTGAAGTCGACGACCGACACATTCGGGGTCGGCACGCGAATCGAAATGCCGTCGAGCTTGCCCTTGAGTTCGGGGATGACGAGACCGATGGCCTTTGCGGCGCCCGTCGAGGTTGGGATCTGCGACAGGGCCGCCGCGCGGGCGCGGTAGAGATCCTTGTGCATGGTGTCGAGCGTCGGCTGGTCGCCGGTGTAGGAATGGATGGTGGTCATCATTCCCTTTTCGATGCCGACCGTTTCATGCAGGACGGCAGCCAGCGGCGCGAGGCAGTTGGTGGTGCAGGACGCATTCGAGATGACGATGTGATCCTTAGACAACTGGTCGTGGTTCACACCGTACACGACGGTCAGATCGGCGCCATCGGCGGGAGCCGAGACGATGACGCGCTTGGCGCCGGCGGTCAGGTGCGCCGCGGCCTTGTCGCGTGACGTGAAGATGCCGGTGCACTCCAGCGCGATGTCGACGCCGAGTTCTTTCCACGGCAGCTGCGACGGATCCTTGATCGCGGTGACCTTGAACTTCTCGTTGCCGATGCTGATGGAGTCGCCGTCGACCGTGACTTCGTGCGGGAACTTGCCATGCACGGAATCGAAGCGCAGCAGGTGGGCATTGGTCTCGACAGGGCCGAGATCGTTGACGGCCACGACCTCGATGTCCTTGCGGCCGGACTCATAGATGGCACGCACGATGTTGCGGCCGATACGGCCAAAACCATTGATGGCAACTCTGACGGTCATGTACTTCTCCCTGGGAGCTTGGGCTGATGTCCGCCGCTTCTTACCCGCGCAGCCCCAAAGAATCCAGCCATGGCAGGGGTGCCTTAAATCGATTCTCCTCTCGTGATGGCAAAGAAAAACCGCGCCGGCGAGCGGCGCGGTCGAGAAATGGCGGCGGAACGCCTCAGTTCATCGCGGAGATGTTGCCAAGCCGCAGGAACAGGGTTTCGCCGGAGGAACCGTCCACGCCGTCATTGTCGGTGACGGTGAAGGCATTGCCGTCCTTGTCGATGGCGAACCCTTCGACCTTGTCGACGACATAGCCGTTGGTGGCCGCCTTGAGGTCGGGGATCAGGTCGCGCACCAGTGTCTTTTCGACCAAAGGCAACTCCTCACCCAGGGCCGCGGGCTTGAAGGCATCCAGCGAGACGGCATAGACCGCCTTGAGCTTGGCTTTGTCGCCAACCAGATTATCGCGCTCGACGATGTAGAGCTTGCCGTCATAAGCGGTGATCTCTGACAGTCCGACCCAGCCTTCGCCGGCGGCTTCGAGCGGATAGCGCACGGCGGACCATTCCTTGGATGCCGGCTTGTAGGCGAGCAGCTTGACCTGGCCCTTCGGATCGTCGGCCCATTCGCGCTGCACGGCCATGACCAATGTCAGGTCGTCGCCTTCGCCCATCGTCGCGATTCCTTCGAAGCCGAAGCGGCCGTCCTTGCCGATGAGTTCAGCCGGAAGCGGGATTTCCTGCTTGATCGCGCCCTTGGCATCGACCTTGTAGATCGCATTTGCCGTCAGCTTGGCGGCATCGCCCTCGGAGGCGAGCCAGAAGCCGTCCGCGCCGTCGGATGAGATGCCTTCGAGGTCGAGCTTCTGCGCGGGCTGGCCGTCACGCGTGACGACGAGCTTGGTCGTGATCTCGGCCGGCGTCTTGCTGGTGTCGATGGTGAAGATCGACGGCTGCGCGCGATAGAACGAGTCGGAGACCGCGTAGAGCTTGCCGGCGACCTGCGGATCGGCAACCAGGCCCGACAGTGCACCCCAGCCGAGAGGCTTGCCGGCGTCGTCATTGACCGAGACGACCATGGGATAGGCCGGCGTGCCCTCGCCGCGTTCGAACAGCATGACATGCGAGCGCACGCCACCGTCTTCGACAAGGTCGCTCTCGTTGGCGGTGACGAGCAGGTTGCGCGAGGGGATCGCCAGAACGCCTTCAGGTCCGATGCCCGAGGGCAGCAGCTGGACGAATTCCGGTTCGCCGCCGGTATCCTTGTAAACGCCCACGACCGAGCCGCGCTCGCTGGCAACGAAGATGTATTTGGTGTCGCCGAACTGGCCGACTTCGGCGCCTTCGAGCTCGACGCCCTTCTTGTTGCGCTTGTCGGGATAATGGCCGGCTGCGGCGATCTTCATTTCGAGCGAGGCGCCGGATTCGTAAAGCTCCTTGCCCGTCTTGTCGAAGATGGTGAAGCCGCGTGTACCGCCCTCGTAATCGCCCTCATTGACGATCAGCAGCCGGCCGTTGTCGATCCACTTGACGGTGTCGGGCTCGCGCGGCAGCGCGTCCTGCTTGCCCGTGAAGGACAGAGCGCCGTCATTCTTGGTGTCGATGCCTTCGAGCGCGACGGAGCCGGCGGAGAAATGCGCCTTGACCGTGCCGGTCGCGGCATCGACGATGGCGATATGGTTGTTTTCCTGCAGCGTGACGGCGATTTCGCCGGCCTCGTTGAAGGCGACGAATTCCGGCTCGGGGTCTTCCGCGCCGACTTCGGCGAGGCCGGTCAGATCGACCGTCTTGGCTGTTGCGCAATCGACCGTGCCGTTGGCGATGGAAAATATTTTGAGGTTGCCGGCGGGAAGCTGCGGCAGCGCGCCGTCATTCAGCTCTTCGTCGCGCTCATTCTCGATGGCCACGGCGAGGAACTTGCCGTCCTTGCTTATCGCAACCGAATCCGGCTGGCCGCCCAGATCGCAGGACGATTCGACGGCTTTCGAAGCGATGTCGATGATCGATAGCGTGCCGGACGGGTTGGTGTAGCTCTCCGAGGTGTTGACGCCGGCGAACACCTTGCCGCCCAGCACCGCCACCGATGTCGGCTCGCCGTCGAACTTGACGATGCCGCCCGGCTTCGGCGCCTTGATGTCCGTGATATCGATGAAGCCGACAGCGCCCAGCGGGCTGTCGGAATAAACCAGCATGTTGCCGTCTTCGGTGGCGGCAATGATCTCGGACGATGTCGGCGTGGCAGCGTCGATATCCGCGGGAAGATTGGCGGCGACCGGGAAGGTCGCGACACGGTTGAACACGCCCTCGGCGTGGGCGGGAATGGAAGCGGAGGCCGCAAGCGCGGCCGTCAGCAGCAAAAGGCGACGGGACATGAAAATCTCCTGCGAGACCGGAATTGGTGTGCAGCCCCGTTTGTCCCCGCTTCATTTCAGGCCGATGACGGGGCGATGACTGTTCCATGACAGCGCCCGAACTTTTCTTGCCCCGCGAAAGGTTTGAGTCTATATACGGGCCGATTTCCCAATTTGGTGGTTTTGATCCACCGCCCGCGTGCAGGGACGCGGGCGAACGAGAGGATATTATCCAATGGCCAACACCCTTCTCATGCCCAAGGCGACCGCAGTATGGCTGGTCGACAGCACTGCATTGTCCTTCGACCAGATCGCACAGTTCTGCGGCCTGCATCCGCTTGAAGTGAAGGCGATTGCCGACGGCGAGTCCGCGCAGGGCATCAAGGGCATGGACCCGGTCATTACCGGCCAGCTCAGCCGAGACGAGATCGCGCGCGCCGAAAAAGACCCCAACCACCGCCTGAAGCTGTCGGAGCCGAAGGTTCGCGTGCCGGAATCCAAGCGCAAGGGTCCGCGCTACACCCCGCTGTCCAAGCGCCAGGATCGTCCAAACGCTATTTTCTGGCTGGTCAAGAACCATCCCGAACTCAAGGACGCGCAGGTTTCGCGCCTCGTCGGCACCACCAAGGCGACGATCGAGCAGATCCGCAACCGCACCCATTGGAACATCGCCAACCTCGCGCCGATGGATCCCGTCGCACTCGGCCTGTGCTCGCAGATCGATCTCGACATCGAAGTGCAGCGCGCCTCGCGCGGTCGCGAGCAGGCCCCGGCCGCCGGCGATACGCTGCTGCCGGCATCGCTGACAGAGCGTCTCGTGCCCAATACCGAAAAGCAGGACGACGAGGACCAGGAACTCGACGCCGACAAGGTGTTCGCCAAGCTTTCGGCGCTCAAGTCGACCCGCGCGGATGACGAAGACGAGGAATAATCCTCGTCACGATCTCGTCGAAAAAAACCGGGCTATGCCCGGTTTTTTTATGCGCCTTCGGGGTTCTTACGGAACCCGGCCCCTGCATAAGCCTTAGGACAGGTATGAGATGTCCACGCAGCTGAGTGTCATGAAGAATCCTGAAAAAGCGATTTTCCCGTCGGCAATGCGCGTCATTTCCTTGAAACCGGTCCGATCGTGCTTGTCTCATCGCGCCTGAAGGACAAGTCCAATATCATGACCATGGGCTGGCACTGCGTGATGCAGTTCACGCCCTCTCTGATCGGTTGCATGATTTCTTCCGGCAATCACAGTTTCCGGATGATTCGCGACAGTGGCGAGTGCGTCATCAACCTCCCGACCACCCGCATGACGGACAAGGTCGTCGGCATCGGCAACTGCTCGGGTGCGGACGCCGACAAGTTTCAGAAGTTCAAGCTGACGGCACAGGAGGCAGAGAAGGTGGCGGCTCCACTCATCGGAGAGTGCCATGCGAACTTTGAATGCCGTCTGTACGAAGATGCGCTGGTGGAAAAGTACAGCTTCTTTGTCTTCGAAGTCGTGAAGGCGCATGCGGCGACGAGCCCGGAATATCCGAAGACGCTGCATTATACCGGCGAGGGCGTGTTCATGGTGGCCGGCCGCATCATCGACAAACGCGACAGGTTCCAGCCCTGGATGCTCTGACCGTCAGCCTCCGCGTCCGGCCTGGGGCAGGTTCCGTTGCTCGGCCTCGTGGCGTTCGGTTAGCCGATAATAATCGGCGAGCGTCTTGCCGCGCTCCGGACGGAATGTCCTCCCCGAGGGACTGACCACTGAGATGCGGTCGATGCGGAAGGCACGAAAGTCGCCGCGCATTTCGCACCAGGCGATCAAGGTCCACACCTTTCCCCAGAACCACAGTCCCAGCGGCCTGACATCGCGCAGGCTGCTCGATCCGTTCTCGTCGCGGTAGTCGAGGTTAAGCACCTCTCGGCGTTCCACCGAGCGCTCCATCAGGTCGATGGTGACGCGATCGGCATCGCTGACCACCCACATCGGCGTATGGATCTCGATGCGCGCGATGCGGTCCTTTTCCGCATCCGGCAGAACGGCGCCGATCTTCACCAGCGCCTCCTCCGCAGCCCGCGCCATGGCAGCACCACCGAAGGCGCGCACCATGCGTGCGCCGGCGACTAGGGCTACGATCTCGTCACGCGTGAACATCAGCGGCGGAAGGTCGAAACCTTCCCTCATCATATAACCGACGCCAGCTTCTCCATCGATCGGCACGCCGGTCGATTGCAGATCGGCTATGTCGCGATAGATGGTGCGTTCGGAAACCTCGAGCCAGACCGCAAGCTTCTGCGCGGTCACCAACCGTCCGCCCCGCAAGTGCTGGACGATCTGAAACAATCTGTCGGCGCGCCTCATGCGTGTCCTCCATGGCCGGCCGCCCAACCGGCATCTTCATCCCGAGCCTACCATCGCACAACGCTCCTGACACCATATTGTCAGGAGCCCGACGGCATTTCACGGCATCCGGCATGATGGACCGCGCTCTCATCGGTCGCCGAAACGCCGCGCACGCCGGGCAGCGTGGATATCGGGCCAGCCGATATCCTTGCGTAAGTCGACAGGCAGCGAACTCAGGAAACGCTCGGTCCTGATCTCGTTGCGCAAGGTCGAGACCTTACCGGCATACTGACGCAAACTGGTGAAAAAGGCAGCTTCGAACACGGAAACGGTCATCGTCATTCCTCCTCGATATCAACGAGAAGGAATATCGCACAGCCGTACTGACAGCCTCCTGGCAGGAGCCAGACTGTCTTCCGATAAGTCGCTTTAAACCGCGGCTGACCTCTGTCTCAGCGCCGTGGTGATCTCGTCCAGAATCGCCGGATCGTCGATCGTCGCCGGCATCTTCCACTCTTCATGGTCGGCAATCTTCTGCATGGTGCCGCGCAGGATTTTCCCCGAACGGGTTTTCGGCAGCCGCTTGATAGTGACCACCATCTTGAAAGCCGCCACCGGCCCGATCCGCTCGCGCACCAGAGCGACGATCTCTTTTTCAATCTCCCCATGGTCACGCTCGATCCCGGCGTTCAGCACCACGAAACCGCAGGGGATCTGTCCCTTCATGGCGTCAGCGATGCCGATCACCGCGCATTCCGCCACATCGGGATGCTCGGCAAGCACTTCTTCCATGCCGCCCGTCGACAGCCTGTGGCCAGCGACGTTGATGATGTCGTCGGTGCGCGCCATGATGAACAGATAGCCGTCATCGTCGATATAGCCGGCATCCGCCGTCTTGTAATAGCCGGGGAACTCTTCGAGATAGGCTTGCCTGAACCGCTCTTCGGCCTGCCACAGGGTCGGAAAACAGCCGGGCGGCAGCGGCAGCTTGATCACCACATTGCCCAGCGTACCACGCGCCACCGGATGGCCGGCATCGTCCAGCACCTGCACGTCATAGCCGGGCATGGCGACGGCGGGCGAGCCGTATTTCACCGGAAGCTGCCCAAGCCCCACCGGGTTCTGGCTGATCGGATAGCCGGTTTCGGTCTGCCACCAATGGTCGATGACAGGGCGTTCCAGCTTTTGCTCGGCCCATTTGATGGTTTCGGGATCGGCGCGCTCCCCGGCAAGAAACAGGGTGCGGAACTTGGACAGGTCGTATTTCTTCACGAAAACGCCTTCGATGTCCTGCCCCTTGATCGCGCGGAACGCGGTCGGCGCGGTGAACAGCGCAACCACGCCATGTTCGGAAATCACCCGCCAGAATGTGCCGGCGTCGGGCGTGCCGACCGGCTTGCCCTCGAACAGCACCGTGGTGCAGCCATGCAGCAGCGGCGCATAGACGATGTAGGAATGGCCGACGACCCAGCCGACATCGGACGCCGCCCAGAACACCTCGCCCGGCTTGACGCCATATTCGTTTTCCATCGACCATTTCAGCGCGACCATATGGCCGCCATTGTCGCGCACCACGCCCTTGGGCTGGCCGGTCGTGCCTGAGGTGTAGAGGATATAGAGCGGGTCGGTCGCGGCCACCGGAACGCAAGGCACCGCGGTCCCGGCAGTTTTTGCCGCATCGACAGCCTCGGCATAGTCGACGTCGCGACCCTCTATCAGATCGCATGAAAACTGCTCGCGCTGCAGGATGACGCAGCGTTCTGGCTTGTGGCGCGACAGCGCAATCGCACCGTCCAGCAAAGGCTTGTAGGGAACGATGCGCCCTGGCTCGATACCGCAGGACGCCGAGATAATCAGCTTGGGCGTGGAATCGTCGATGCGCGTGGCCAATTCCTTGGCGGCAAAGCCGCCGAACACCACGGAATGCACGGCACCCAGCCGCGCGCAGGCGAGCATGGCGAACACCGCCTGCGGCACCATCGGCATGTAAATGATGACGCGGTCGCCCTTGTCCACGCCCTGCTCCCGCAGAACGGCGGCGAGCGCCTCGACCTCCGCCTTCAGTTCGGCATAGGTGTATTTTGCCTGCGCACCTGTAATTGGGCTGTCATAGATCAGCGCGAGCTGATCCGCCCGTCCACCTTCGACATGACGATCGACCGCGTTCCAGCAGGTGTTGCATTCCGCGCCGGTGAACCAGCGGCCATAGACGCCCTGATCGCCATCAAACACCTTGTCCCAGCGCCTGCTCCAGTCGATGGCTTCCGCCGCCTCGGCCCAGAACCCGTCCGGATCGGCTTTCCAGCGCGCATAGACCTCGTGATATCGTGACGCCATCAGTTCCTCCCGAAAATATTCCGCGCCGCTTGTAGCGCCGACTTAGCACCCGCGTCTACCGGACCAAGGTTCAAAGCCCCACCCCGTCAGCGTTCGATTGCGCCACATAACGTTATGCGTTATAACCGGATATGATCAGAAATTTCGCGGATCAAGAAACGGAATTGATCTGGTCAGGTCGGCGAAGCAGGAAGCTGCAGTCGGATATTCAGGCTACCGCCTTGCGCAAGCTGCGTATGATCAATCAGGCGCGGACACTTCAGGAATTAAGTATACCGCCCGGCAATCGTCTCGAGACGTCGAAAGGCAACCGAGACGGTCAACACAGCATACGTATCAACGAGCAATGGCGGATATGCTTCGTTTGGCACGAAGGAGGCCCGACAGATGTCGGAATTGTCGACTACCATGACTGAGCTTTTGCCGAATCCACATCCCGGCGAAATTCTGCTTGGGGATTTCATGAAGCCCATGGCGATCAGCCAGAATGCGCTGGCCCGCGCCGTGCATGTGCCGCCACGGCGCATCAACGAGATCGTCCTCGGCAAGCGCGCGATAACAGCCGACACCGATTTGAGACTGGCCCGTTACTTCGGCGTCTCAGAAGGGTTTTTTCTCGGCTTGCAAGCCGACTACGACCTCATGGAACGCCGCCGGGAGATCGAGCGCGACCTTTCGAGCATTCGCCCGAGAGCCGCGTGAAAAAGACATCGTTCGCTTTGACACGGTCGCATCCGGTGGAGCACACAGCGGCATGACGAAACTGCTGTCGCTGCTGATCCTCGCCGCAATGGTGATCCATCTCTTCAAGCCTCTCGGCCTGCCGGGGCTGAAGCGCAGAAGCGATTTTTGGAAGCTTGCCGTGGTTGCACTGGCTGCGATTTCCATCACCGCGCTGCTTGGCCATTAGAGTCGATACAGACTCGCTTCGGCCGGCGCTTTACGTTGCCCTTTCTGTCTTGCCGGACATCTCCCCGCTGAGATATCAGCGCGTTGTGCACGGAACAAAAAAGGCCGCGCCGGTTACCCGGCGCGGCCTTGATTCAATCGTCTCGCCCGTCAGGCGTAGGCTTGCGCGTCGATGGTGCGCAGCGCCTGCATCTGCTTACGGGCGGCGGCCTGAACCGCGTCCTGCACCTTCTCGAAGGCGCGAACCTCGATCTGGCGCACGCGTTCGCGGCTGATGTCGAACTCCGACGACAGCTCTTCCAGCGTCAGCGGCTCCTCGGCCAGGCGGCGGGCCTCGAAAATGCGGCGCTCGCGCTCGTTGAGCACGGACAGCGCACCGGCAAGCATGCCGCGACGGTTTTCCAACTCGTCCTGCTCGATGAGCATGGCTTCCTGGCTTTCATGGTCATCGACCAGCCAGTCCTGCCATTCACCCGATTCGCCCTCGCTGGCGCGGATCGGCGAATTGAGCGAAGCGTCGCCGGAAAGGCGGCGGTTCATCGACACCACCTCGGCCTCCGACACGTTGAGCCGCGTGGCGATCTCGGTGATCTGGTCGGGCTTGAGGTCGCCGTCGTCGAGCGCCTGGATCTTGCCCTTCACCTTGCGCAAGTTGAAGAACAGCCGCTTCTGGTTGGCGGTGGTGCCCATCTTGACCAGGCTCCACGAGCGCAGGATGTATTCCTGGATCGAAGCCTTGATCCACCACATCGCATAGGTGGCCAGACGGAAGCCGCGCTCGGGCTCGAACTTCTTCACGGCCTGCATCAGGCCGACATTGCCTTCCGAGATGACCTCGCCGATCGGCAGCCCATAACCGCGATAGCCCATCGCGATCTTGGCGACGAGACGCAGATGGCTGGTGACCATCTTGTGCGCTGCTTTGGTGTCCTGGTGCTCGGCATACCGCTTGGCGAGCATATACTCTTCCTGCGGCTGCAGCATCGGAAAGCGACGGATTTCCTCCAGGTAGCGGGTGAGGCCGCCTTCGCCGGAAACGATACTGGGTAGTGACTGGGCCATGATAGCGCCCTCCTCTTTAGAGAATGTGCTCCCTCATCCAGGCGAGCACGGCGAGACGCCGGTCTGCGCGTCTCTCTTGCCTAACGTTGTATATAGGAACAAAAGCGGAAAGAACAGAAAAAGTTGCACCTGAAACACACTGTCACAGTGAAGTGAACAGTGGGATCAGGGCTTAAAAAAGGCGTGGCGGTCGAATGGGCCTTTTCAGATGGCTTCGAAGCCGCTGAGCATATCAGCCATATCGGCCGGCATGGGGGCTTCGAAACTCATCATCATGTGGGTTGCCGGATGGCGGAATGCAAGCAATCGGGCATGCAGCGCCTGGCGTGGAAACGCCGTAACCCGCGCCCTTAGCGGCTCCGGCAGGCGATTGGCCTTGGTCCGGAACGAAAGCCCATAGTCGCGGTCGCCGACCAGCGGATGACCGATATGGGCCATATGAACCCTGATCTGGTGGGTGCGCCCGGTCTCCAGCCGGCACTCCACCAGGCTTGCCTGGGCGAACTCGGTCTGCGCCTGGCCGAAGCGCTCGAGCACCATGTAATGCGTCACGGCGCGACGCGCATCGTCCCGGTGCTCGGGTACGACCGCCCGCCGCACCCGGTCGGCGGCGCGCCCGAGCGGTGCATCCACCGTGCCGGTCATCCGCGCAGGGATGCCCCAGACCAAAGCGACATAGGCGCGTTGGAGATCGCCGGAAACGCCGTGATCGGCGAAGGCCTCTGACAGCGCCTTATGCGCGCGGTCGGTCTTGGCCGCCACCATCACGCCGGTCGTGTCCTTGTCCAGCCGATGCACGATGCCGGGACGGCGGACCCCGCCGATGCCCGAAAGACTGTTGCCGCAATGATGGATCAGCGCATTGACCAGCGTGCCCGTCCAGTTGCCTGCGCCGGGATGCACCACCAATCCGGCCGGCTTGTTGATGACGATCAGATCGTCGTCCTCGAACAGGATGTCGAGCGTAATGTCCTCGCCGATCGGTTCCGCAGGCTCGGGTTCCGGCATGTCGACGGTCACAACGTCGCCCAAGGCCACCTTGCGCTTGGCTTCGGTGACGGCTTTACCCGCGACCTGCACCGCGCCCTGCTTGATCAGGGCCTGCACGCGGTTGCGCGAAAAATCGTCGCCGAGCCGGCCGGCCAGCCACTGGTCGAGCCGCAGCCCAACGGCATCCTCGGCCGCGGTCAGCACTATCAATCCGCCGCCTGCTTCGCTATCAGGGTCGCTCATTTCAATGTTCCGGACCTATTTGCCGATGTCAGGGCCTCAAACCGACCCTCAAGAGGAAAAGCCGCTCGACCCCGCTGCCGAGCGCGTGCGCCGAAAGCTGGTCCGCTTCATGGCCATCAATCTGGGCATTCTATTTCTGGCCCTTATGGCCGTGGTGGCGGCACTTGTCTACAAAGCCATGAAATCGAACGACACAGCTCAAATGCCCGCGTCGATGGCCGCCCCGCCTTCCGGGCAGGAACCGCTTGCAGGCGACATCGTCCTGCCTGTCGGCTCGCGGCTGGTTTCGCAGTCGCTTTCGGGAACCCGCCTCGCGCTCGATGTCGAACTGTCGGACGGCAGCCGTTCGATCTTCGTCTACGACACCGTCGAAGGCCGCATCGTCGGCCGCTTCGCCGTGAGGACCCAATGACCGGCCCGGCCCGCAGCATCGCCACCGCGGCACTCGTCGTCGCCGACTATGACGCGGCGCGCGACTGGTATGTCGAAAAACTCGGCTTCTCCGTCTTAGCCGACACCAACCAGGGCGGCGGTAAGCGTTGGCTCGTCGTCGGCGTCGAGGGCGGCGCCCGCTTGCTCCTGGCCAAGGCAGCCGACGAAGCGCAGGCGGCACGCATCGGCGACCAGGCCGGCGGCCGCGTTGCCTTCTTCCTGCAGACCGACGATTTCGCGCGCGACCATGCGGCGATGTTATCAAAGGGCGTCGTCTTCAAGGAACAGCCCCGCCACGAGCCCTATGGCTCCGTCGCCGTCTTCGCCGATCTCTATGGCAATCTGTGGGACCTGATCCAGTACAAGGCTTGAGGCACCGGACTTGATCGGCGGCCCTTACGCAAAAGCTTTGACCTGCGGGCCGAAGTGCTGTTGCTTTTTGCCGAAAGCCCATCTATATCGCCGGTTCTCGGCTGCGCCCATCGTCTAGCGGTTAGGACGGCGCCCTCTCACGGCGCAAACAGGGGTTCGATTCCCCTTGGGCGTACCAGAGATTTCCAGGCTTGCCACTCCTTCCAGCGGCGGATTGACCGCTCTCCTGCCTTCGCGCATTGTTCTGTCGCACCATCGCACAGGAGGAATTGTCATGTTCCTGACCACCATTTCCGATGATGAGGCCTCGGGCCGAACAGCCGAAATCTACGCGGCGGAGCGCGAGGCCATGGGGTTCGTCATGGCGGCGACCCGCTGCTGGACGACCCGGCCAGACCTTTTGCCGCTCTATGAAGATTTCTTCGAGGGAGTGAAGGCGAATTTCTCGCTGCCCAAGCGGGACTGGCGATTGATCACGCTGATCGCCGCCAAGAACGTGCCGTCCAAATATTGCTCCATCGTCTATGGCGGACAACTGGTCGACGATCTCGGCTCCGCCGAGCAGGTCATCGCCGTGCAGCGCGATTTCCGCAGTGCCGGCCTGTCACGCCGGGATGTCGTCATGCTCTCCTACGCCGAAACGATTGCCCAAAATGCCTCGCGGATCGGCCAGCAAGACATCGACGAACTGCGCTCGGTAGGCTTCACCGACCAGCAGATATCAGACATCGCGCTCTGCGCGGCGCTTCGCTGCTTCGCCGCCCGCTTCTTCGATGCCACAGGCGCCGGCCCCGAGGCTTTCTTCCTCGAACGCAGTCCTGAGATCACCGAGGCCTTTACGGCAAGCCTCAACCGGCCCTGAGCCAAGGCGGACATCGCTGCCCGCCAATGCGCTTGCATCCTCCACGCTTCGCGATATGGTCCCGCGACTTCCAAAGGAGAGGGTTTCATGGCAGGTTTCAAGACGCTCGACACGATCGGATCGGTTCAGGGCAAGCGGGTTCTCGTCCGTGTCGATCTCAACGTTCCCGTCGCCGACGGCAAGGTGAGCGACGCCACCCGCATCGAGCGCGTTGCGCCCACCATCACCGAGCTGTCCGACAAGGGCGCCAAGGTCATCCTGCTTGCGCATTTCGGCCGCCCCAAGGATGGACCCGATCCGAAACTGTCGCTCGAGCCCATCGCCAAGGCGACGTCCGAGGTGATCGGCCGCCCGGTGGGTTTCGCCGCCGACTGCATCGGCGAAAAGGCTTCTGCCGCCATCGCCGCGATGAAGGACGGCGACATCGTGCTTCTGGAAAACACCCGCTTTCACAAGGCCGAGGAAAAGAACGACCCGGCGTTCACCAGGGAACTCGCGGCCAATGGCGACCTCTACGTCAATGACGCGTTTTCGGCCGCCCACCGCGCCCACACCTCGACGGAAGGCCTGGCGCAGGTCCTGCCCGCCTTTGCCGGACGCACCATGCAGGCCGAGCTCGAGGCGCTGGAAAAGGGTCTCGGCAATCCGGCGAAACCGGTCGTCGCCATCGTCGGCGGTGCGAAGATCTCGAGCAAGCTCGACCTTTTGATGAACCTCGTGCGCAAAGTCGATGCGCTGGTCATCGGCGGCGGCATGGCCAACACCTTCCTGGCCGCGCGCGGCACCAAGGTCGGCAAGTCGCTGTGCGAGCACGACCTGGCCCAGACCGCGCGCCAGATCATGATCGAGGCCGCCGATGCCGGCTGCGCCATCGTCCTGCCGGTGGATGGCGTGGTGGCAAAGGAGTTCAAGGCGAATGCCGACAACCAGACCGTTGCCATAGAGGCGGTCCCCGAAGACGGCATGATCCTCGATGTCGGCCCCAAGACGGTCGCCGCCATCAACGACTGGATCGACCGCGCCGCGACCCTGGTCTGGAACGGTCCGCTCGGCGCGTTCGAGCTGGCACCGTTCGACGCGGCAACCGTCTCGACCGCCAAGCATGCGGCGGCGCGCACCAAGGCCGGCAAGCTTGTTTCGGTGGCCGGCGGCGGCGATACCGTGGCAGCCCTCAACCATGCCGGCGTGGCTGACGACTTCACCTATGTTTCGACCGCCGGCGGCGCCTTCCTCGAATGGATGGAAGGCAAGGATCTGCCCGGCGTCGAAGTCCTGAAGGCCTGACGTGTTTTAACCCTTGACGGGCGGAGCAATCCGCCCGTTAACGATCCTAACGCTTTTAATCGATTGTATTTTTTTCAATCGGTTAGTTCGCCTAATCTGTCATTCCGTTGCCAAATCTCTTCTGGTATGGCCCGTTTCACAGCTTTGCAGTCAAGGAGAGAGTGTGGATGAGCGAACGTCTTGAGGACATCGCCGCCGCCATGGTGGCGGACGGTAAGGGCATTCTGGCAGCGGACGAAAGTTCCGGCACGATCAAGAAGCGTTTCGACGTCATCGGCGTCGAGTCGACGGCGGACAGCCGGCGCGACTATCGCGAACTTCTGTTCCGCTCAGCGGATGCGATGCGGAACCACATCTCCGGCGTCATCCTCTATGACGAAACCATCCGCCAGAAGGCAGTCGACGGCACCCCGCTGGTCGAACTGATCCGCGCAGCCGGCGCCATTCCGGGCATCAAGGTCGACGCCGGCGCCAAGCCGCTGGTCAACTATCCCGGCGACACCATCACCGAAGGCCTCGACGGCCTGCGCGAACGCCTCGCCGAATACTACAAGCTCGGCGCCCGCTTCGCCAAATGGCGCGCGGTGATCGACATCGACACCGCCTCCAACGTGCCTTCGGCAGCCGCGATCAACGCCAACACCCATGCGCTGGCCCGCTATGCCGCGCTCTGCCAGGAAGCCGGCATCGTGCCGATCGTCGAGCCGGAAGTGCTGATGGACGGTTCGCACGACATCGATACCTGCTTCGAGGTCACCAAGGCGACGCTGATCAAGCTCTACGACGCCCTCTATGAAGCCCGCGTCAACCTCGAAGGCTCGATCCTCAAGCCCAACATGGTCATCGCAGGCAAGAAGTCGGGCACCAAGAACAGCCCCGAGGAAGTCGCCGAAAAGACCATCCGCGTGTTCCGCCAGACGGTGCCGACCGCGGTTCCCGGCATCGCCTTCCTGTCGGGCGGCCAGTCTGACGAGGAAGCGACCGCCAACCTCAACGCGATCAACGCCATCGGCCCGCATCCGTGGAAGCTGACCTTCTCCTATGGCCGCGCGCTGCAGGCAGCCCCGCAGAAGGCCTGGTCGGGCAAGGGTGAGAACGTCGCCGCCGCCCAGGCCGCCTTCGCCCACCGCGCCCGTATGAACGGCCTCGCTGCCCTCGGCACCTGGAAGTCCGAGTTCGAAACCGCGGCCTGATCGCCGCGCATCGTTTGGCAGAAGCCCCGGAGCGATCCGGGGCTTCTTGCGTTTTGGGAGCCGAGTCGACGGCCGTCGATGTGGAGGTGGATGCGCCCTCTCCTTCTCCCTATGCGGGAGCCTGGGGCAGCGTGTCTCTTCGTCGCAACGCTGGGCTGTGATTTTGGACTGTCGGATCTGACGTGTACGTCACGGAATGGATTCTCGGGTTTCCGCCTCGCTCCGCTCGGCTCCACCCGTGAATGACGAAGGGACGGGGGTGGATACTGCTCGCAAACGCGGGAGTTTGGCGCGAACCTGGGAGTTTGGCGCGAACCTGGGAGTTTGGTGAAAACACCTCCACCCTTCGTCATTCACGGGCAAGCGAGGCGAAGCCGAGCGCGACCCGGGAATCCATTCCGTGACCGACAAGATACAACTACGGAAACAGAACGGAGCGCTTCTTTATTGAGCCAGGTAGGAGTCCCTCACGCCTTTCTGGCGAGACGATCGGCGAGGCCTTCCATGCGGTCGGCGAGTGCGCCGAGCGCGCCGGTCAGGGCGGAATCGTTCTTGTCGGCTTTGATCAGCGCTTCGTCGCGCGTCTTGCGCAGCGTCTGCACTTCGGTTTCCATGCCCTTGATGCGCTTCTGCAGTTCGGCCAGTTCGTCCATCACCATTATGCCGGCCATGACGGTGAGCCGCTGGTCGCCGATCTCGCCGAACGAATCCTTGAGATGCAGCACATAGCGGTCAAAGCGCGCGGCGAGGTCGATCAGGTGTTCTTCCTGGCCTTCGTCGCAAGCCATCCGATACTGCTTGTCGTCGATGGTGACCGTGACCTGTGCCATCTGGCCCTACCTGTCCAGCACCGCGCGGATGGTCTCCATAGCGGTCACCAGCCTGCGCGATACTTCCTTGTTGGCTTCCTCGAGCCGCTCGGCGCGGGCTTCGGAATTGTCGAGTTCCTGGGCAAGACGGGCGCGGTCGGCGTTCATGCGCTGAACCTCCGCTTCCGCCTCGGCATAGTCCTGCTCGTGCTCGAAGCGCGCGCCAACCGCGTCTTCCAACACTTCCATGGCCCTTCCGAGCCTGCCTATGACTTCCTTGAGTGTGGCCTCGCCGGTCATGGTATCCGTGCTACCCCCGCCCATCACCGAATCGCGCGTGTTCAGAACGCGTTATCTGCGGAAGATTAGGCACCGGGTGAAGCCTGCGTCAATAAATCCCCGTCTCTATCCCCTGCATTCGCATTGCCAGCCAGGCAAGAAAGGCTTCCGACACGAAATTTGCCGGCTCCGATGCCATCGGAAAGCTCTTCGCCCAACAGGCGCGGCCCTGCAAAAAGACGCGCGGATTGTTTGCGCGCGATGTCCGGGTTTATTGACTCAAAGCCTGCTCCTGCTATGTGTCGCGCACGTTTCCGGGCCGTCGAGCCCAGCCAATCTGACCCAGGAGGAATTATGGCCTCGCGCGAAAAACACGACCGCATGGCGAATGCGATCCGCTTTCTGTCCATGGATGCGGTCGAAAAGGCCAATTCCGGCCATCCCGGCCTGCCGATGGGCGCAGCCGACGTTGCAACCGTCCTGTTCACCAAATTCCTGAAATTCGACCCGGCCAACCCGCACTGGCCAGACCGCGACCGCTTCATCCTGTCGGCCGGCCATGGCTCGATGCTGCTCTATTCGCTCCTCTACCTGACCGGCTATGAGGATATGACGATCGACGAGATCAAGCATTTCCGCCAGCTCGGCTCCAAGACTGCCGGTCACCCCGAATACGGTCACGCCACCGGTATCGAGACGACCACCGGCCCGCTCGGCCAGGGCCTCGGCAATTCGGTCGGCTTCGCGCTCGGCGAGCGCATCATGAACGCCACCTTCGGCGACGACCTGGTCGACCATCACACCTACGTTCTGGCAGGCGACGGCTGCCTGATGGAAGGCATCAGCCAGGAAGCGCTGACCCTGGCCGGCCACCTCAAGCTCAACAAGCTGACGGTGATCTGGGACCACAACAACATCTCCATCGACGGCGCGGTGTCGCTGGCCGATTCCACCGATCAGCTCGCCCGCTTTGCGGCGTCGGGCTGGAACACCATCGCCATCGACGGCCATGACCCCGAGGCCATTGCCCAGGCGCTGGAGGCCGCCAAGCGTTCGGACAAGCCGATGCTGATCGCCGCCAAGACGACCATCGGCTTCGGCGCCCCGACCAAGGCCGGCACCAACAAGGTTCACGGTTCGCCGCTCGGCAAGGAAGAGATTGCCGGTGCGCGCAAGGAACTGGGCTGGGATTATCCGCCCTTCGAAATCCCGTCCGACATTTTGGACGCCTGGCGCCTGGCCGGCCTGAACTCGGCCAAGCAGCGCAAGGATTGGGAAAAGCGCCTCGCCGCCGCATCGGCCGACACCCGGGCCGAGTTCGAGCGCCGCATGCGCGGCGATCTGCCGGCCGGCTTCGACGATGCGATTGCCGACTACAAGAAGAAGCTCGCTACCGACAAGCCGAAAGTGGCCACCCGGAAGTCTTCGGAAATGGCGCTTGAGGTCATCAACGGCGTGGTGCCCGAGACCATTGGCGGTTCGGCCGATCTGACCGGCTCCAACAACACCAAGACCAGCCAGACCAAGTCGATCACGCCGGACGACTACGGCCAGCGTTATGTCCATTACGGCATCCGCGAACTCGGCATGGCGGCCGCGATGAACGGCCTGGCGCTGCATGGCGGCGTCATCCCCTATTCCGGCACCTTCCTGTGCTTCTCCGACTATGCGCGCCCGGCCATGCGGCTGGCCTCGCTGATGGGCATCCGCTCGATTTTCGTCATGACCCATGATTCCATCGGTCTGGGCGAAGACGGCCCGACCCACCAGCCGGTCGAGCATCTCGCCGCCCTGCGTGCCATCCCCAACCATATCGTCTTCCGCCCGGCCGACGCCACGGAAGCCGCCGAATGCTGGCAGCTTGCGCTGGAATCGACCACCGCGCCGGCGACCCTGGCGCTGACCCGCCAGAACCTGCCGGCTGTGCGCACGGAATTCGTCGAGGAAAACCTCTGCGGCTACGGCGCCTATGAGCTGGCAACCGCCGATGGCGACGCCGTGGTGACGATCTTCGCCACCGGCTCGGAAGTCGAAATCGCGCTTGCCGCCCGCACCTTGCTGCAGGGCCACGGCCACCCGACCCGCGTGGTCTCCGTGCCTGCCTTCGAACTGTTCGAAAAGCAGGACGAAGCCTATCGCTCGGCAATCATCGGCGATGCCAAGGTCAAGGTCGCCATCGAGGCCGGCATCCGCCAGGGCTGGGATGCGTTCATCGGCACCGACGGCGTCTTCATCGGCATGCACGGCTTCGGCGCTTCCGGCGAAATCGCCGATCTGTACAAGCATTTCGGCATTACCGCCGAGGACACCGCCAAGGCCGTCGAAGCCCGCCTGCACGGCTGAGCCGACGTGACATCATGAAAAAGCCGCTCCGGCAACGGAGCGGCTTTTTTTGTTCTATCCACGAGAGCCAGTGCAAATTGCCCCCTCATCCGGCCCTTCGGGCCACCTTCTCCCCGCTGGGGAGAAGAGACTGGCGCGGCGTTGCTGACCCTCCTCTCCCCAGCGGGGGTCCGAAGGACGGGTCGAGACCAGCGGCTCGACCCCGCTTGGTAGCCGAGCGGAGCGGAGGCCGGGTGAGGGGGGCGAGGCTCACCCCACATCCAGCACGATCTTGCCGATATGGTCGCCTTCCTCCATGCGCTCATGCGCGCGCCAGGCGTCAGCGAGCGGGAAGATCATGTCCATCACCGGGGCCACCCTGCGGCTGGCGAGAAGCGGCCAGACCTGCGCTTCGAGTGCGGCGGCGATCTGGCCTTTGAATTCGATGGTGCGCGGACGCAGCGTCGAGCCGGTGTGCGTCAGCCGCTTCATCATCAGCCGGGAGAAATCCGCGCTCGCCACAGCACCCGCCTGGGTGGCGATCTGGACGATGCGGCCCTCGACCGCTGCGACATGATAGTTGCGGGCGACATAATCGCCGCCGACCATGTCGAGGATGACATTGGCGCCCTGCCCGTCCGTCATCTCTTTCACCGCAGTGACGAAATCCTCGGTCTTGTAGTTGATCGCGCGCGCAGCCCCAAGCTTGACGCAGGCCTCGCACTTCTCGCCCGAACCCGCCGTGGCGATGACGGTGGCACCGAGCGCCGATGCAAGCTGGATCGCCGTGGTACCGATACCGGACGAGCCACCATGCAGCAGCAGCACCTCGCCTGCCTTCAGGCCGCCGCGCTGGAACACATTGTGCCACACGGTGAAGAAGGTTTCGGGGATGGCGGCAGCTTCGGTGAAGGTGAAGCCATGCGGGATGGGCAGCGCATTGCTCTCATGCACGGCGACATATTCGGCATAGCCGCCGCCATTGGTCAGAGCGCAGACCGCATCGCCCGGCCGCCAGCGGACCGCCCCCTCACCAACCGCGACCACCTCGCCCGAGACTTCCAGACCCGGCAGATCGGAGGCGCCGGGCGGCGGCGGATAGGCGCCCTTGCGCTGCTGCACGTCGGGCCGGTTGACGCCCGCCGCCCGCACCCGGACCAGCACCTCGTTTTGCCCGGGCTGGGGCACGTCGCGCCGCTCGGCCTTCAGCACGCGGGGGCCGCCGGGAGATGAGATCGCCACCGCCGTCATCTTTGCGGGAATGCTGCTGTCAATCGCCATGGGAACCTGCTTTTCTGTCTTGCAAGCGCTTGCAGGGGTTTGCATCGCTGTCCATGCTCTATGTATTCTGTTCGTCGGCGGAGGCAAACAACAGGAAGCGAGGACCCGGAATGGCTGTTTTCGACGAAGAACCCCGCAGGACCAACCGCCAGCACGAAATCGGACAGGATCTTTCTTTGCTTTCGGTCGCCGACCTCCAGGAGCGCATCGCGATTCTGAAAGCTGAGGCCGGTCGCCTTGAGGCGGAAATAGCGTCCAAGACGAGCAGCAAATCCGTGGCCGAATCGCTGTTCAAACCGAGATGATAAAAACGCGCCGCTGTCGCATCATCGCCAGCATCGCTGTCTAAAGCGGGATGGAATCAGCACCGCCGCCGCCGAGACGAATCACTGCGCTGGAGCTTCGCCAGCAGGAAGTTCGACCAGAACTCGGCCAAAACTCGGCCAAAAACCCGGAATGACATGATGTTTGCAGACTACCGCCCCATCCTTTCGCTGCTGCGCGGCACGGCATTCCTGCTTGCCGCATCCGGTTTGCACGGGCTTCTTCTGCCGCTGCGAGGACAGGTCGAAGGGTTTTCGACCGTTTCGCTGGGTCTGATGGGTACGGCCTGGGCAGGCGGCTTCGTCGCAGGCTGCGTCTTTGCGCCACGTCTGGTGCGCCGCGCCGGCCACGTCCGCGCCTTCTCGACCTTCGCGGCGTCCGGGGCGATCATCGCTCTGTTGACCGGGTTGATCATCCAGGAACAGGTGTGGATCGTCCTGCGCGCCTTCACCGGCTTCACCATGGCCGGCGCCTTCATGATCATCGAGAGCTGGCTCAATGAGCGCGCCACCAACAAGAACCGCGGCACGGTCTTCGGCCTCTACATGATGGTCACCTATGCCTCGATCATGGCGGGGCAGATGATGGTCGCCGCAGGCGACGTCGGCAACGATTCCCTGTTCATGGTCGCAGGCATCCTGTTCTGCCTGTCGCTGATCCCGACGGCCGTCTCGAGCGCCGCGCACCCCAACCCGCTGCGCGACGTCAAGCTCGACATCAAGGGCCTTTATGCCAATTCGCCGGTCTCCTCCATCGCCTGCGTGCTGATCGGCGTCGCCAATGGCGCCTGGGGAACGTTGGGCGCGGTCTATGGCGCCCGCATCGGCATCTCGACGGCGCATATCGCGCTGATGATGAGCCTGACGGTGGTGGCGGGGGCGGCGCTGCAGATGCCGATCGGCCGCATTTCCGACCGCACAGACCGGCGCTTCGTACTGGCCGGCGGTGCGCTTTTGTCGACAATTTTCGCAGTGCTGCTGTTTCTCGTTGCGCCGCGATCGAGCGGCTTCGTCATCGCCATGACGGCTTGCTACGGCGCTTTCGCCTACACGCTCTATTCGCTCGCCGTGGCGCATGCCAACGACCACGCCTCACCGGAGGATTTCGTCAAGATTTCCGGCGGGCTTCTGCTGCTCTACGGCTTCGGCACCATGATCGGCCCGATCATCGCCGCAGGGCTGATGGGATGGCTGCGACCGGAGGGCCTGTTCCTGGCGACGGCGCTCGCGCATTTCGGCCTGGCCGGCTACACGCTTCTGCGCATCCGTCGCCGCGCGCCGGTGCCCATCGGAGACCGTGAGGCGTTCAAAACGCTGCCGTCCGAGCGGGCGGTGACGCCGGAAGCGCTCAGGCTCGACCCCCGTTCGGAAGCGAGCCCGGAAAACGCCGATGCCGAAAACGAAGCGCCGCAGCCTGCCTCGTCGTAAAGGTTGTGATTTCTCGCGCCTTGCTGCAAGAATAAGCAATGAACGCGAATGACTCTTTCGTCGCCATTGCCGACCCCAACCGCCGGCATCTGCTGGAAGAGCTTAGGCGCGGGCCAAAGACTGTCGGTGAACTCGCTTCCGGACTGCCGGTATCGCGGCCGGCAGTCTCCCAGCATCTTAAGGTGCTTCTGGATGCCGGTCTCGTCAGCGCCCGCGCGGAAGGCACCCGCCGGGTCTACGCCGTCAGTTCAGACGGCTTTGTAAAGCTCAATATCTGGCTGGATCAGTTCTGGGAAGCGTGAGACGCGCATGGTCGCAGCGTCGTCTTGTTGGCCATTTTTAGAACTTGGACTTGCCCGAAATAAACCGACGGCGGAATGATCCGCCGCCGGCTTTTAAAGCCGCGAAGCGGCTTGAAATCAATGCCGGGTCGGTTGCGACCGCAGCTTCTCAATCTCGTCCTTGAGTGCCAGCTTTCGACGCTTCAACGTTGCGATTTCAAGATCGTCAATCGACGGATGGTTCAAGGCTTGGTCGAGTTGACGTTCCATATCGCCATGTTTGCGCTGAAGTTCTTCAAGATGGGATGCAAGAGACATGGATTGAATCTCCCTTTCAGTTCCTCGTGGACCCTGTCGGAGGCGTATCCACCGCTGGCTACGCCGTGTGACGGTACGGTGACAGTTTGCCACCTAAAATCCGCCATGTCGAATGCGGTGTGGTATTATTTCCCGCAGGGCTAAAATATGATATGGGCAAGCCGCCACTGCGCCGCAAGGGTGCTGGTCTTGCCACGATGGCGTCGAAAGGCGCAAATAATTTGCACACGGTGGACATGTCGGAACAGGAACAGGCCGAAGTTCGGCTCGATTTTGCACGGTTGAAACAGGAACATGCCGATTTCGACGCGGCCATCAACGCGATGATCGCCGTCGGCTGCGATACCCTGCAGATACAGCGCATGAAAAAGAAGAAGCTCGTCATCAAGGACAAGCTGAGGGCGATCGAAGACCGCATCATCCCCGACATCATCGCCTGAGCGCCGCACCGTCCTTGCGGCAGGGTGGAAATTCGGCTACGTGGCCGTTTTAGCGCCTCGAAGGGACTGGCCATTGCAGCAAAAGCGCGTCGACGTCGCCATCATCATGGGCAGTCAGTCGGACTGGGCGACGATGCGCCACGCCGCCGACATCCTCGAAATCCTTGGCGTCTCGCATGAAGCGCGCATTATCTCGGCGCATCGCACGCCAGACCGCCTCTATGACTTCGCCAAATCAGCCAAGGCGGCCGGCTTCCGCGTCATCATCGCGGGCGCGGGCGGGGCTGCCCATCTGCCCGGCATGACCGCTGCCATGACTGTGCTGCCGGTGTTCGGCGTGCCGGTCGAATCCAAGGCGCTGTCGGGACAGGACTCGCTTCTGTCCATCGTCCAGATGCCGGCCGGCATTCCCGTCGGCACGCTCGCCATCGGCAAGGCGGGCGCCGCCAACGCCGCCCTTCTGGCGGCGGCAGTCCTGGCCCTGAGCGACGAGGCGCTGGCAAGCCGTCTTGAAGACTGGCGCAGCGGCCAGACCGCCAAAGTGGCTGAAACACCTTCGGACGACGCATGACCGCTTCCCTTCCCTTGGGCTCCACCATCGGCATCATCGGCGGCGGGCAGCTGGGACGCATGCTTGCCATGTCGGCAGCACGGCTCGGCTATCGCATCATCGTGCTCGAACCGCACGCCGACTGCCCGGCCGCGCAGGTCGCCAACCGCCAGATCGTCGCCGCCTATGACGACCCCGCCGGGCTCGACGAACTGGCGCGGAGCTGTGCCGTCGTCACCTACGAATTCGAAAACGTGCCGGTGTCGGCGGCCGAACGACTGGCGCGCTCGGTGCCGGTCTATCCTCCGGCCAAGGCGCTGGAAGTCTCGCAGGACCGCCTTGTCGAGAAGAATTTCCTGAACGGCATCAACATCGAGACCGCGCGGTTCCTGCCCGTCGAGGACGACGCGCAGCTTGCCGACGCGCTCGCCCGCTTCGATGGCAGCGGCATCCTCAAGACCCGCCGCATGGGCTATGACGGCAAGGGTCAGCGCGTATTCCGGAATGTCGGAAGCGGCGGCTTTGACGGCACCTGCGCGGCAATGGGCGACGTTCCGCTGATCCTCGAATCCTTCGTGCCCTTCGAGAAGGAAATCTCTGTCATCGCCGCGCGCGGCATAGACGGCTCTCTTGCGGTCTACGATCCTGCGGAGAACGTCCACAGGGACGGCATCCTGCACAGCTCCGCCGTGCCCGCCGCGATCTCGGCGGCAACGGCCATCGCAGCCCGCGAGGCCGCGCGCCGAATTCTTGCCGCTTTGGATTATGTCGGCGTCATCGGCGTCGAGTTCTTCGTGTTGCCGGATGGTGGGCTGATTGCCAATGAGGTCGCCCCGCGCGTGCACAATTCCGGCCATTGGACGGAGGCCGCCTGTGCCGTCTCGCAATTCGAGCAACACATCCGCGCGGTCGCCGGTCTGCCGTTGGGCAATCCGAAGCGTCATTCCGACTGCGTGATGGAAAACCTGATCGGCGACGATATCGCCCGGTTCGAATCGCTGCTGAGTGAGACTGACACGATCGTCCATCTCTACGGCAAAGCCGAGGCGCGACCTGGCCGGAAGATGGGGCATTTCACCCGGTTGATCGCCTGACTTCGAAGTCCGCCGTTTACGGCGCGGCGGGGACGGGGCAGCTCATGTCGCCTTCCTCGCAATGCAGATAGACATCCAGTTGTTTGACGCGGTCCAGCGTCAGCCCTTCCAGGCAATTGGACTGCAGCATCGGATAGATCGAGCCATCCTGGGCATCGCCGGTGGCGAAATTGCACTCGGCATCGCGAAAGCCGATCCATGCGCGCTGGGCCGCCTGCAGGCGCTTCTTGCTGTCTTCGTCGTCGGACAGCCGTCTGACGATCTCGGCATAGGCCGCGTTCAGCTTGGTATCGGCTGCCTTGTAGTCCGCGGCTGCGCAGATGTTCATGCCCATCTGGCTTTCGTCCTTGGGGTCGCATTCAGCGGCGGAAGCCGCCCCGGCATAAAGAAGACCCACAGCGATCAGGGCAAGTCGTATCGGCAGGCGCATTGTCAGTCTCGCAGTTTCGTTCATGGAACACCAGGATGCGGCAAATTTCGCCTTTGGGCAAATGCGGGACCGAGGAAAGCATTGAAAAGCGCCTCTGCGGTTGACACAACCGAGACTCCTCGTTTATGAGCCACACACAAATTCGGGCGCGCTTTTGGCGCGCCTTTCATTTCGGCCCGAAGCGGGCCCTATCAGATGGGTCAGACCAATGAAGATCAAGAATTCGCTGAAGGCACTCAAGGCTCGCCACCGCGACAACCAGCTGGTTCGCCGCAAGGGCCGCATCTACATCATCAACAAGAGCGCACCGCGCTTCAAGGCCCGCCAGGGCTGAGCAGACCGGCACGGTCGAGCTTTTTATGAGCCGGCATCGCCGTTCACGCTAAATTCAGTTTGACGTTCCGCTGTCGGGAGCTAGATTTCCGGCATGCGGATCGTTTTGCTTTTCAGACTTGCCCTTTCCCTCGCGCTGCTGACCCCTGCCGTGGGTTTTGCCGCGCAAAACGGTCGGCCGGTGACCGTGCCCAGCCAAGGCCAGGTCGATACGCTTCTCAAGGACCTGAAGCGCCAGCGCAACGAGCGCGCAGCGGAGCGGATCGCCGCCCGCATCCAGAATCGTTGGGCCGAGTCCGGCAGCGCGTCGGTCGACCTGATGATGGGCTGGGCGCAGAAGGCGATGAACGAACGCAAGTTCGACGTTGCACTCGATTTTCTCGATCAGGTCGTGGTGCTGAAGCCGGATTATGCCGAAGGCTGGAACCGCCGCGCCACCGCGCACTATCTGATGAACAATTTCAAGATGTCGATGAGCGATCTCGACCGCACGCTGCAACTCGAACCGCGCCATTTCGGCGCGCTTTCGGGCATCGCCCGCATCATGTCGGAGAATGGCGACAAGGAACTGGCGCTTCAGGCATGGGAAAAGGTGCTGGCCATCTATCCGATGATGCGCTCCGCTCAGCAGGAGGTGTCGACCATTACCGAGGATTTGACAGGCAGCGCCATCTGACGCGTGTATAGCTTCGCTCACCCTGCACCGGCATTCCCATTCCATCATGAATTTCGCTTACGCTTTTTTGGCTTTCCTGCTCGCTCTGCTTCTGACGCTGGCAGGGTCGACGCGTGTGGCGACATGGCTGATCGAACGGCGCAATTCACCCGCCGGCAGCTTCATGGATATCGGCAGCGCGCGCATTCATTATGTCCACCTGAAAGCCGATAAGCCAGAACTGCCGCCGCTGGTGTTCATTCATGGCGCCAGCGGCAATCTGATGGACCAGTTCGTTCCCATGCGTCAGGCGCTGGAAGGCAAGGCCGACATGCTGTTCTTCGATCGGCCGGGTCATGGCTGGTCGACGCGCGGCAGCGGCAACGACACGCCGACCGGCCAGGCAGCAACGCTGGCGGCGCTGATGGACCGGCTCGACATCAAGGACGCAATCGTCGTAGGCCACTCCTATGGCGGCGCGGTCGCCGCCATCTTCGCCCTCGACCATGCCGAAAAAACGCGCGGCCTGCTGTTCCTGTCGCCAGCGACCCATCCCTGGCCGGGCGGCGAAACCTCCTGGTACTACAGCGCCACCGCCCTGCCCGTTGCCGGTTGGATTTTTTCCGAGACGGTCACCACGCTTGTCGGCTGGGGACGTATCGCCGATGCAACGGCTTGCGTCTTCGCCCCCAACCCGGTTCCCCACGGCTATGTCGACCGCGCGTCGATCCAGTTGGTGCTGCGACCTCCGGCGTTCCGCGCCAACGCTGTCGATGTAGCAGGACTTTACGACTTCGTCCGGGTCAACGCACCGCGCTATCCCGGCATCACTGCGCCGTCGATCATCGTCACGGGCAACCGCGACACCATCGTCTATGAGGAACTGCATTCCGGCGGTTTGGCGCGCGACATTCCCGGCGCGGAGATCGTCTGGGTCGACAATCTCGGCCATAAACCGGACTGGATAGCCCCGGAACTGGTAGTCTCGGCCATCGAGAAGCTGTCCGGCAAGCCGGTCGATCTGGCCGCGGTGAAAGGTCGTGTCGAGCAGCGCATCGCCGCCGACAATTTCGCTACGGAACTCTGTGCCGAACCTCGAATGCCGGCGGGCGAATTGTCGCCGCAGTAAATCAAGAAAGCCATTCGTCCGGATTTCTCATGCCATGGACGACAGCGACGATAAGGAGATCGTCACCTGCCGGCTCATAAAGAATGAGATATCGCCCCTCGATGAGAATACGGACATCCTGACCAACTTCCGGCACAGCGCGTCCCATCTTTGGCTGCGTTGCCACAATGTGAAATTTGGCAAACAGACGCAACACAAGAGCGTCTGCTGCTTTTTCACTCTCGCTGGCAATTGTGCGCCAGATGTCTCGGATATCCTGCTCAGCGCGCGGCGTAAGACGGAATTCAGCCACGTGTGCTGCGTTCCGACTTCAACTCCCCCAGAAGCGTATCGACATCCATCACCCGTCCAGGGCCACTGGCCTTGCCAGCTTCATATGCTTTCTTAAGACGCTCGATATCCGCAGCGCGCGATATCTCATGGCGCTCCCACAAAGTCAGAGCCTCGCGAATCACATCACTGTCTGAAGCATAGGCACCGGAATCGACAGCGCCTCTCACCCGACTGGCTTGCTCAGGTGTCAGCGAGATCGTCAGAGTTTGCGTGCTGCTGGATGCCATACCGTCATTCTAACACCGACCAACCCTGCTCACAACAACAGGCCGTACCTACCGCCCGCCCTTGCCGTCCTGGCCCACATAAGCGATGCGCAGCATGTTGGTCGAGCCGGGCGTCCGTAGCGGCACGCCGGCGGTCACGATGATGCGCTCGCCGGCTTTGGCGAAGCCTTCGTTGAACGCCATGCGGCAGGCGCGCTCGACCATGTCGTCAAGGTCGATGGCATCCGGCGAGACCACGCAATGCGTTCCCCACAGAAGCGACAGGCGACGCGCCGTGTCGAGGATCGGCGACAGCGCGATGATCGGCACCTGCGGGCGCTCGCGCGCTGCGCGCATGCCGGTGGCGCCGGAGGCGGTGTATGTGATGATGGCAGCCAGCTTCAGCGTCTCGGCAATTTCGCGCGAGGCGAGCGAAATCGCGTCGGCGCTGGTTGCTTCCGGCGTCGAACGCTGGGCGTTGATGATGCCGGGATAGGTCGGGTCCTGTTCGACGCGCACGGCGATGCGGTCCATCATCGAGACCGCCTCGACCGGATAGGCGCCGGCCGCCGATTCCGCCGACAGCATGATCGCGTCAGCACCTTCGAACACGGCGATGGAAACGTCGGACACCTCCGCGCGCGTTGGCACCGGCGCGGTGATCATGGATTCGAGCATCTGGGTGGCCACGACCACCGGCTTGCCGGCGCGGCGGGCGGCACGCGTAATCTGTTTCTGGATGCCGGGCACCGCTTCCAGCGGCATCTCGACACCGAGATCGCCGCGGGCGACCATCAGCGCGTCGGACAATTCGATGATCTCGGCAAGGCGCGCCACGGCCTGCGGCTTTTCGATCTTGGAAAGCAACAGCGCACGGCCATTGGCGATCTTGCGCGCCTCGGCGAGATCGTCGGGACGCTGGATGAAGGACAGCGCGACCCAGTCGACACCGGTCTCGAGCACGGCGTCGAGGTCGCGGCGATCCTTTTCGGTCAGCGCGCCGACCGGCAGGTCGGTATCGGGCAGGCTGACGCCCTTGCGGTCGGAGATGCCGGTTCCGGCAACGACCTCGCAGACGATCTTCTTGCCGTCGGTCTTGACGGCCTTGAGCTGCAGCTTGCCGTCGTCGATGAGCAGCCGGTGGCCGACTTCGACGGAGCGCAGGATTTCGGGATGCGGCAGGAAGACCCGCTTGGAGTCGCCCGGCGTGTCATTGTTGTCGAGTGTGAAGGTCTGGCCGACCTTGAGCTCTTCCTTGCCCTTGGCGAACTTGCCGACGCGGAGCTTCGGGCCCTGGAGATCTGCGAGAATCCCGATGGGCCGGCCGACCTGGCTTTCGACTGCCCGGATGCGACCGACCAGCGCGCGCATGCTGTCATGGTCGGTGTGGCTCATATTGATCCGGAAGACATCCGCGCCCGCTTCGAACAGCTTCCGGATCATCGCCTCGTCAGAAGAGGCGGGTCCGAGCGTTGCGAGGATCTTGACCTTCCGGCTGCGTCTCATTGGGTATTGCTTCCCGTCGCGGCGTTGTCGCCATCGGTTGCGGGCTCGTCGGTGAACTGGACCATCCAGTTCGCCTGCTCTCCCGTATCGTATTCCTGGAAACCGGCACGCTGGAAACCGCGCGCGACACAATCGGTGACGCCGGAGATTTTAAACTCCTTCTCGGCCACGCACATCGTGATCGGACCGTCCCAACGCCCGCCGCGTTCCGCATCCTCGGCATAGAGATAGTAGAAGCGCGAGGACAGCGGCCCCTCGATGAGGGTCTTGCAGCTCGAGCCTTCGATGTGCCACCAGCCTTCGGTGATCCAGCCGGCCTGCGCCCTGTAGCCTATCCCCACCCCAACGAGATTCTGCGTCGCGTTACAGACGCGGAAATCGGCGAAGGCAGGCTTCGCGGTGAGAACGGACAGCACGGGAACGGCAAGAAAAAGAACCAGCGTGGCGAAGGCCGAACGAACGGACGTCCCCCGCGCGAGATCCATCCCGAAACCTTTCCTAGACCATTTGAGCATTTCCACTCCGCCCCTTTTCGGCAAACTTGAACGGCATGTCAACGCGCCGTTTTGCCTTATCCAAATCGATTTAGACGCACCTAAACCCAGCATTTCAGCTCATACGCCCGCCTGTCCGAAAAAAGATTGTCAAAACAACGGCGTTCGGAGCATATCGGCTTATAAGCGCAATGCGCGCCCGCGCCCACCCGCCAGAAGGACAATTTGTCGCCGATGACCCGAACCGCCGCTTTCGCCCCCTTCGACATCATCGAGGGAGACCGCAGCAAAGGTCTGGTGCTCCTGTGCGATCATGCCCGCCGCGACCTGCCGGAGGAATATGGCGATCTCGGCCTGCCGCCGGAGGAATTCGACCGCCACATCGCCTTCGACATCGGCGCGGAGGCGGTGACGCGCGCCTTGGCCGCGCTGACCGGAGCGCCGGCAGTGCTTGCCAATTTCTCGCGGCTGCTGATCGATCCCAATCGCGGCGACGACGACCCGACGCTGATCCGTCAGCTCTATGACGGCGCCGTCATCGCGGGCAATTATCCGATGACGGCGGACGAGCGGGCCAGGCGGATCGAAAACTTCTACCAGCCCTATCACGATGCCGTCGGTTCGATGATCGCCTCCGTGGCGGAAGCGTCGGGCTCGGCGCCGTTCATCTTTTCGGTTCACTCGTTTACCCCGGTCATGCAGGGCCATGTCCGGCCCTGGCATGTCGGCGTCCTGTGGGACATGGACCACCGCGTCGCCTGGCCGCTGATCGAGATGCTCGCCGAAGACAAGGCGCTGGTCGTCGGCGACAACGAGCCCTATGATGGTGCCTTGCGCGGCGACACCATGTACAAGCACGCGATCGTCAACGGCTATGCCCATGCATTGATCGAGATCCGACAGGACCTGATCGCCGACGACGCTGGCGCCAAGGCCTGGGCTGACCGCCTTGCGCCGATCGTCAAGGCGATCAATGCGCGACCCGGCATGCACGAGGTCCAGCAATTCGGCTCGCGCACCGGACCATTGTGAAGGAGTTTTCGATGACCGACCTGACCGAGGACCAGAAACGCGATTTCGAGGCTGCGGCCTTTCGCCGGCTGGTCGCCCATCTGCGCGAGCGCACCGATGTCCAGAACATCGATATGATGAATCTCGCCGGCTTCTGCCGCAATTGCCTATCGAACTGGTACCAGGACGCCGCCGGCAAGGAGGGCGTAGCGCTTTCGAAGGACGACGCCCGCGCCATCGTCTATGGCATGCCCTACAAGGAATGGCAGGCGAAATACCAGACCGACGCTTCGGACGCGCAGAAAGCCGCCTTCGCCCAAAGTGCTTCAAAGGACCACTGACGGCTGAATCGACGGCACGGAACGGCTTGTCCCTTGACCCCCCGCCCTGCATGGGGCATCGAACCGGCCCGAACCCTCCCGCCCGACTCGGGCCCGCCATATCCGGAGACGACCATTGGCCGATGACATCGCAGAATCCAGCCAGACCGTGGCCGCAGGCCAGCTTCGCGCTTTGATCGAACGCATCGAGCGCCTGGAAGAGGAAAAGAAGACGATTTCCGACGACATCAAGGACGTCTATGCCGAGGCAAAAGGCACCGGCTTCGACACCAAGGCCATCCGCACCATCGTCCGCCTGCGCAAGCAGGACGCCAACGAACGGGCTGAAGCGGAAACGATTCTTGATCTCTACATGGCCGCCCTCGGCATGGCATGATTCGGATGCGGCCGGCTTTTGCCGGCCGCTCCATTTTCGGCAGAGCTTTCTTCCGTATCGGTCGATTCGTCGGCTGGACACTATCTCTCCGACGCAAAAAACGACCTCTCCATGGAGAGCTTTCGCCCCAGCAAGGTCAAAAATGACGCAGGTGGGGTGACAAGGCCTCATTTCACCATGTTTGCCGCCATTCCGCCCCATTTGCGCCTATGGTCCCGAACCAATCTGACGTGGTTACTTCAGCCTGCGGACGGGTGGTTGATTCAGCCAATGGATGGCGGTTGAACCGAAAATTAACCACGTTTTTTGAACGCCGGTTAACCGCAACGTGGTTACTGGGCGATCAACGAATTCACTCGAATTGCGAAGGAGAGGCGGCATGCGCCGTATCGCAGCACTGACAACCAATCCTTTTGTCGTCGCGCTTGTCGTCGGCCTGGCACTTACCGGTTGCGCTTCCAAGAAGACACCCAACAGCGCCTCTGATCTCGGCCTCGGCGGTGGTGCCGGCGGCGTGGCGACTCCGGGCTCCGCCCAGGACTTCACCGTCAACGTCGGCGACCGCATCTTCTTCGACACCGATTCGTCCTCGATCCGCGCCGACGCCCAGGCCACCCTCGCCCGCCAGGCGCAGTGGCTCAACCAGTACCGCCAGTACGCCATCGTGGTCGAAGGCCATGCCGACGAACGCGGCACCCGCGAATACAACCTGGCGCTCGGTGCGCGTCGCGCCGCCGCCACCCGCGACTATCTCGCCGGACGCGGCGTCGCCGCCAACCGCATCAAGACGATTTCCTACGGCAAGGAACGTCCGGTCGCAGTCTGCGACGACATTTCCTGCTGGTCGCAGAACCGCCGCGCCGTCACCACGCTGGGCGGCGCCGGCAGCTGATCTGCCGCATTGGTCGATCTCGAAAGAGGCGGGCTTCGGTCCGCCTTTTTCTTATCCTGCAAGGCCAAACAAAATTTGGCCGAAGTCTCACCGCCTGATAAAAGCCGAGAGCGTATTCGCGCACCCGTCTTCATCCCAACGGCGAGAGGCTGATGATTTTTCGTTCAATCCTGAGTGGCACACTTGCCCTCCTACTGCTTTCGGGGGCGGGCGCGCACGCGCGCAGCGGCCTCGAAACCACCAACCCGGTGCCCAGCGTGGGTCTGCCGGGCGTCTTCGGTGCGTCTGGCCGGTCGGCCGACACCGGCACCTTCCAGATGGCGCAGGCCGGCGATCCGCGCGTGACCGCGCTTGAAGAGCAGATCCGCAGGCTCAGCGGCACCATCGAGGAACTGAACTTCCAGATCCTGCAAATGCAGGAGCAGATGCGGAAGATGCAGGAAGACAACGAGTTCCGCTTCCAGGAACTGGAAAAGAAATCCGATGCCTCCGGCGGTTCGAACAGAACCGTCGCGGGCACCCCTTCCCAGTCGGGTGAGGCAATTACGGAAGGCGGCGGCACCTCCGCCGCCTCCGGGTCGGATAACAGCGTTCAAGACATCATCGCCGGTTCGGGCGGCACAGAGTCGGCTCCCGCCACGAACGGCGCACCGCCGCGCACCTTCGGCACCATCACGGTCGACAAGAACGGCAATGTCATCGAGAGCGGAGCAAGCCGGCAACTGCCGCCGCCTTCGGCTCCACCGGCTCAGGCGCAGTCCGCACCGCCCGCCCCTTCCGGCAACAACCAGGTCGCGGCACTGCCTTCGACCAACAATCCGGCCGAACTCTACCGCAACGCCTATCAGTTCGTTCTGTCGGGCGACTACAACACCGCCGAACAGGGTTTTCGTGACCATATCGACCGTTTTCCCAACGATCCCCAGACCGCCGACGCCCGCTTCTGGCTGGGTGAAGCGCAACTCGGCCAAAAGAAATACCGCGATGCCGCCGAGACCTTCCTGACAGCTAACAAGGCCTACCCGAAATCCAAGAAGGCCCCTGAAATGCTGCTCAAGCTTGGCGTGTCGCTGGCTGGCCTGAAGCAGCGCGACGTCGCCTGTGCGACATTTTCCGAAGTGACCAAACGCTATCCCAACATCTCGGATGCCCTCAAGGAACGCGTGAAGCAGGAACGGGCGCAGGCATCTTGCTGAGCGACCATCCCGGCACAGCATTCCGGAACGTCTTCGCCGACATCGACCTGGGCTCGTCTTCGGCCATCATCTCCGCCGTTTCGGGCGGCAGCGATTCGACCGCCCTGCTGTTTCTCCTCAACGACCACATCAAGCGGCATGCGCCGCACTGCAAATTGGTCGCAGTTACCGTCGACCACGGCCTGCGCACTGAATCGGCGCGGGAAGCGGAAGCCGTCGCCCAGCTCTGCCGCGCACACGGCATCGACCATGACGTTCGAAGCTGGTCCGGTGAAAAGCCCGCAACGGGGCTCGCCGCCGCCAGTCGCGATGCGCGCTACCGCCTGCTCACCGAAGCCGCGCGACGCTATGGCGCCGCTATCGTCGTCACCGGCCATACCGCCGACGACCAGGCAGAAACTGTCCTGATGCGCCAGGCGCGCGGCGATGGTCTCGGCATTGCCGGCATGGCGCGCCTGACGCTGCTCGATGGCGACTGCTGGCTGCTGCGCCCACTTCTCGGCGTTCGACGAGCGGAACTGCGCGACTATCTCGCTGCCCGCGGCCAGGACTGGATCGACGATCCGTCGAATATCAACCAGCGCTACGAGCGCCCGCGCATTCGTGCTGCGCTCAACGACACGGACGATATGTGCTTCGCCGCAGCACTTGCCTCATCAGCCGTCGTCGCCGCCCGCCGGATGGAACTCGGGCATGAGGCAGCTATGCTTCTCAGGGCTTATGCCGACCGACCGTCACCGGGGCTGATCCGGCTGGATCCCAAGCTGCTTGACGCGTCTCCCGAGGCGGCGACCCATCTGGTGCGCATTCTGCTGGCCTGCATCGGCGGCACGCCAAGGCTTGTGGACCAGCCCCGGGTGGCGGCCCTGCTTGGTGCGATGAAGACAGCCGACAGCCGAAAACCATTCCGCGCCACAATGTCGCGCTCGGTGATCGACCGCCGCGCCTCGGGCATCTTCCTGTATCGCGAAACCCGCAACCTGCCGCAACCGCAGCCGGCAAAAGCCATGATCTGGGACGGGCGCTATCGCCTTGCCGGAAACGTCGACCTCGAAGACCTTACCATCGCCGCTATCGGCAATGCGGAAGCCGGCGGCGTCATGAAAGTCGAAAACGGCGTGCCGGAAAGCCTTGCCAGAGCCGCGCTTTCCGCCCAGCCGGCATTATGGCGAAGCGATAAGCGCGTGCCGGATGCCGGTTTGGGCTCGCCAGAAAACAGCCTCTTCCAGCCGGTGCTGGCACCCTGGTTGCGCTTCCTGCCCGGCTTCGATCTGGAGGCCGCAAGCGCAGCAGCCGAACTGCTCGGCGCAGCCGCCCTGCCTCAGCCGCCTTGCGCCGACCACATTGCTTGTAAAGCTTAACGAAAGCCGCAAGTGAGATGTGCTTGGCAATGGCTGGTGGCATGCCTATGTTAGGGGCAAGTTACAGTATCATCATCGCGCCCAGTGGGTGCCGACGGGACAATAGATGAATCCGAATTATCGCAACTTTGCGCTTTGGGCGATCATAGCCGTTCTGCTGATCGCCTTGTTCAACCTGTTCCAGACAGGTCAGAGCCGCACCAACTCGCGCGAAGTCGCGTATTCGCAATTCCTTCAGGACCTCAATTCGGGTCGTGTGAAGGACGTGACGATCGCAGGCGACCGCATCACCGGCACATATGTCGACAATTCGACGGCTTTCCAGACCTACTCGCCGGGCGATTCCTCGCTCGTGCCGCGTCTCGAGGAAAAGAACGTCACCATCAATGCGCGTCCTGAAAGCGACGGCTCGAACTCGTTGTTCGGCTACATGCTGTCATGGCTGCCGATGATCCTGATCCTCGGCGTCTGGATCTTCTTCATGCGCCAGATGCAGTCCGGTTCCGGACGCGCCATGGGCTTCGGCAAGTCCAAGGCCAAATTGCTCACCGAGGCGCATGGCCGCATCACCTTCCAGGATGTCGCGGGCGTCGACGAAGCCAAGGAAGATCTTGAAGAGATCGTCGAGTTCCTGCGCGACCCGCAGAAGTTCCAGCGCCTGGGCGGCAAGATTCCGCGCGGCGTGCTGCTCGTAGGCCCTCCCGGCACCGGCAAGACGCTGCTGGCCCGTTCGGTCGCCGGCGAAGCCAATGTGCCGTTCTTCACCATTTCGGGTTCCGACTTCGTCGAGATGTTCGTCGGCGTCGGCGCAAGCCGCGTGCGCGACATGTTCGAGCAGGCCAAGAAGAACGCGCCCTGCATCATCTTCATCGACGAAATCGATGCCGTCGGTCGCCATCGCGGCGCCGGTCTCGGCGGCGGCAACGATGAGCGCGAGCAGACGCTGAACCAGCTTCTGGTCGAGATGGACGGTTTCGAGCCCAATGAAAGCATCATCCTGATCGCCGCGACCAACCGTCCCGACGTTCTCGACCCCGCTCTCCTGCGTCCAGGCCGCTTCGACCGCCAGGTCACCGTGCCCAATCCGGACGTCAACGGTCGCGAGAAGATCCTCAAGGTTCACGTCCGCAACGTGCCGCTGGCGCCGAATGTCGACCTCAAGGTGCTGGCACGCGGTACTCCGGGCTTTTCGGGTGCCGATCTCGCCAACCTCATCAACGAGGGCGCGCTTTTGGCCGCACGGCGCAACAAGCGCCTGGTGACCATGCAGGAGTTCGAGGACGCCAAGGACAAGGTCATGATGGGCGCCGAGCGCCGGTCGCTGGCCATGACGCCTGAGGAAAAGAAGAACACCGCCTATCATGAGGCAGGTCACGCGATCATCGCGCTGATGCTGTCGGAGACGATTGATCCGATCCACAAGGCGACCATCATTCCGCGCGGCCGTTCGCTCGGCATGGTGATGACGCTGCCTGAGTCCGACCGCTACAACTGGACCTACGAGAAGGCCATTGCCCGGCTGATCATGCTGTTCGGCGGCCGCGAAGCCGAGATCCTGACCTTTGGCAAGGAGAAGGTTACCACAGGTGCGGCCGGCGATATCCAGATGGCCACCGGCCTGGCCCGCTCCATGGTGATGGAATGGGGCATGTCGGAAAAGCTCGGCCGTGTGCGTTATCGCTCCAACGAGCAGGAAGTCTTCCTCGGCCATTCGGTTGCCCAGAGCAACAACATGTCCGAAGAAACAGCGAAGCTCATCGACGAGGAAGTGCGCCGGCTGATCGAGTTCGGCGAGACCGAAGCCCGCAAACTGATCACCAAGAACAAGGCGACGTTCATTGCGATCGCCGAAGCTCTTCTGGAATATGAGACCCTGACCGGCGACGAGCTGCGCGCGATCATGAAGGGCGAAAAGCCTGTCCACGATCTGGGCGACGATACGCCGCCCTCGCGCGGGTCCACGGTTCCCAAGGCCGGCACCACGCGCGGCAAGAAAAAGGGTCCCGAGCCTGAAGGCGGGATGGAGCCTCAACCGCAGGGGTGAGAAACCGGTTCGCTTTGCGGATTCACCGTGCCAGTGGCACGGTGAGAGGTTTCGAACGTTGGGGAGTTGCCGCAGGCGTCGGGCCCCCGCAGGGAAACGCTCGACAACGATTTGGCTTGTCGAGCGACGAACGCCCGGAGCCCTGGCGGAGGGCCGGGAGGCGGTCCGAATTCGTAAACCCCGTGACGCCAACGCGTCGCGGGGTTTTCTTTTGATCCGCCAACGCCACCGTCATCTGGACAGCGACAGTCTGCCTTCTCCCTCCCATCGGCCGACCTGCCTCCGACATATTCCCCCAACACTTTTCTAAGAGTTTGTGTCATAAACTCACCAAAAGTGATGCCGCGCGCGCCATCCGGTATGGCAGAAGCCGCGCGGGCGATATTTCTGGGAGTTGAGCTTTCATGGCGGGACGGTATTTCGGCACGGATGGAATCCGGGGGCGGGCCAACAGATTTCCGATGACCGCAGAGATTGCGATGAAGGTCGGCATGGCCGCCGGCCTGTCGTTCCAGCGGGGCAGCCACCGCCATCGCGTCGTGGTCGGCAAGGACACCCGCCTCAGCGGCTACATGATCGAGAACGCGCTGGTTTCCGGCCTCTGCGCGGCCGGCATGGACGTGTTCCTGCTCGGCCCGATCCCGACGCCCGCGGTGGCGATGCTGGTGCATTCGCTGCGCGCCGATATGGGCGTCATGATCTCGGCCTCGCACAATCCCTATTACGACAACGGCATCAAGCTGTTCGGCCCCGACGGCTACAAGCTCTCCGACGACATCGAAAACCGCATTGAGGCGATGCTGGAAGAAAACATCGACAGCGCGCTCGCCGATTCCGATGGTATCGGCCGGGCCAAGCGCGTCGACGGGGTGCATGACCGCTACATCGAATTTGCCAAGCGCACCCTGCCCCAGCCGATGTCGCTGGATGGGCTGCGTATCGTCGTCGACTGTGCCAATGGCGCGGCCTACAAGGTGGCGCCTGCCGTGCTGTGGGAGCTTGGCGCCGAGGTCATCGCGATCAATGTCGAACCCAACGGCTTCAACATCAACCAGGACTGCGGCTCCACCCATCCCGCCGGCCTGCAGAAGAAGGTGCACGAGGTGCGCGCCGATATCGGCATCGCCCTCGACGGCGACGCCGACCGTGTGGTGATCGTGGACGAGAACGGCACCATCGTCGATGGCGACCAGATCATGGCGCTGGTCGCCGAATCCTGGCATTCGGCCGGGCGGCTTGTCGGCGGCGGCGTGGTGGCGACCATTATGTCCAACCTTGGCCTGGAGCGTTACCTCAACGGCATCAAGCTCGACCTGCACCGTACCAAGGTCGGCGACCGCTACGTCGTCGAGCATATGCGCGCCAACGGGCTGAACATTGGCGGCGAGCAGTCCGGCCATATCGTCCTGTCGGATTTTTCGACCACCGGAGACGGCCTTGTCTCCGCCCTCCAGGTGCTGGCCTGCATCAAGCAGCAGAACCGTCCGGTCAGCGAACTCACACGCAAGTTCGAGCCGGTGCCGCAGCTTCTCAAGAATGTGCGCTTCCATGGCGGCAAGCCGTTGGAGGAAGCGCCGGTGAAAGCGGCCATCGAGGACGCCAAGAACCGCCTCGGCGCATCCGGCCGTCTCGTCATCCGCCCCTCCGGCACCGAGCCGCTGATTCGCGTCATGGCCGAGGGCGACGACAGGCAATTGGTCGAAGACGTGGTCAACGACATCGTCGGCGTCATCGCCGAAAGCCGCTCCGCCGCCTGAATTTCTTAACGAGAACCCATTGCAAAACCCGCCTCGCAAGGCGGGTTTTTTGCGTTCGCGCCCAGCAATTCCGGCACAAACGCCGCACCGTTAACTTTCCGGCATTGAAAACACTCGCTGAATCTTTGCCCCGGATCGACCGGGAAAAATCGTAACCACCTGTTATCCTTAACGATCACTTAACCTCTATGGTTAACATTAGCTCTCGAAGGATGTCGGTCACCCCCGCCAACAACCAGGGTCACGTCAGGAGCTTGAACCATGAAAATCCACTCGCGTATAAAACTGGCGCTCGCCGCCACCATTTTCTTCCCGATGTCCGCAATGGCCGCCGACTATATTCCGGTCGTGCAGGAGGTGCCCGTAGAAGTCGGTTCCGGCTGGTATCTGCGCGGCGACATCGGCTACAGCTGGGGCGATAAGGCCGACAAGATCAGCTACAACGTCAACTCCGGCGGCGTGGATTTTCCCGGCGACACCCGCGCGCCGAACTTCGACGACACCTTCAACCTGGGTGCCGGCGTCGGTTACCGCTTCACCGACTATTTCCGCGCTGACGCCACCGTCGACGGCTTCCGCAGCACGCTCTCCGCGAGCGACCCCTGGACGGCCGGCAATGTTACCGGCTCGGCCGATTTCACGGCGATCAGCCTGATGGCCAACGGCTATGTCGATCTCGGCACCTATGTCGGCTTCACGCCCTATATCGGCGCGGGTCTCGGCTCGACCTACATGAACTTCTCGGATCTGAACGCGACCCTGCCGGATGGTTCGATGCAGACCATCGCCGGCGACAAGGACTGGCGCTTCACCTACGCCCTCATGGCCGGCGTCGCCTACGACGTGACCAAGAACATGAAGCTCGATCTCGGCTACAAATACCGCCACATCAAGGGCGGCGACATGTTCGACGGCACGACCTCCTTTGGCGAAAGCGTTACGGGTTCCAACGGCGACCTGAGCACCCACGAAGTGCGCGTCGGCCTGCGTTACGAACTCTGGTAGGCCCAGGCCTTCCATCTGCAAGCTCCCGGGGCCCGGTCGTCGCAAGACGCCGGGCCTTTGGCTTTTGCGCGGCCTGTCGGCGGGTTTGCCAACAAGGCCGTTGACTTTTTTTATCAAATGGTCAAAATTTTCCTCCAGACAAACGCATGGCGAAGAAGTCGGTCAACGGCTCGGCCAGAGGGTGAATGAGATGGCAATGGGCAGGCCCTTGAGCATAGATGGCTTTGGCGGCGCGGACTCTTCTCCTGCGCAGCAAATCCCGTGGCCGTTCGCTCGCGGCGGCATCGCGTCCGCATACGAGATCGCCCCCACCCTCTATCCCTCCCCACAAGGGGGAGGGAGGCGTCCACTAGGCCGTTCCATCTCAACCGCTTGCGGGTTCATGAGACCGATCCGGTCTCCCTCCCCCTTGTGGGGAGGGGTTAGGGGTGGGGGTACGATACCCACCGGACAACGGGAGCCAAGGCCATGATCCCGAACCCGTTTACACGCGACGACGCGCTTGCCGCCGGTTCCGCGACAGGCGAAGCTCTCCACGCGCTCCGCGCTCGCGCCGCCGAACGCCGCGACCGCCATTGGGGCCAGGCGATCAGCTACTCGCGAAAGGTTTTCATCCCGCTGACCACCATGTGCCGCAACACCTGCGGCTATTGCACCTTCGTCAAGGCGCCGGGCGAACCGGGCGCAAACTATCTGACGCCGGACGAGGTGCTCGACATCGCCCGCCGCGGCGAACAGCTCGGCTGCAAGGAAGCGTTGTTTTCGCTAGGAGAGCGCCCCGAGCGGCGCTATCCCGAGGCGCGCGAAATCCTGGCGAAGCTCGGCTACGAGACCACCGTCGACTATCTCATCGACGCCTGCCGGCTGGTTCTGGAACACACCTCGCTGATCCCGCATGTCAATGCCGGCACGCTGATGGAGGCAGAAGTCGCCCGCCTGCGCGAGGTGTCCGGCTCGATGGGCATGATGCTGGAGAACGCCAGCAAACGGCTGATGAAGCCCGGCATGCCGCACCATGCCTGTCCCGACAAGGCGCCGATCCTGCGCCTGCGTACCATCGAGGCGGCGGGAAGGCTGGGCGTACCGTTCACCACCGGTATCCTGATCGGCATCGGCGAAAGCTGGGAAGAGCGCATCGACAGCCTCTACGCCATCAACGACATCCATCTCAGCCACGGCAATGTGCAGGAGGTGATCGTGCAGAACTTCCGCGCCAAGCCCGGCACCGCCATGGCCGAATGGATCGAGCCGACGCGCGACGACATGCTGCGCACGCTGGCGGTCGCCCGGCTCATCCTCGACCCGTCGATCAGCCTGCAGGCGCCGCCCAATCTGGAAGAAGCCTTCGAGGACTATATCGGCTCGGGCATCAACGACTGGGGCGGGATTTCGCCGCTGACCGCCGACCACATCAATCCAGAACGCGCCTGGCCCGCGCTCGGCGAGCTGTCGCGCCGCACGGCGGCCACCGGCTATCGGCTGGTCGAGCGGCTGACGGTCTATCCGGCCTATCTCGCATCGCTGCCGGGCGACATGAACATCGCTCTTTCGCGGCTCGCCGGCAGCGACGGCCTCGCCCGCGAACAGTTCGTCAGTTGAGGATCGGCCATGAACGCCATTTTTCCCGCCTTCCACGAAGCAGACGCCCTGCCCCGCGCTCTCGAGGCGGCAAGCCCCTCGATCCGCCGCATCCTCGACAACGCCCTTGCCGGCATCGAGGTCAGCCGCGAGGACGGCCAGAAACTCTTCGAGACGCAAGGCGCCGACCTGACCGCCGTGCTGCGGACGGCGGATGCGGTGCGGCGCAAGCGCGTCGGCGACCGCGTGACCTTCGTCACCGTGCGCAACATCAACTTCACCAATGTCTGCTACATGGCCTGCCAGTTCTGCAATTTCGGCGTCCGCAAGGATGCCGCAAGCGCGGAGCTTCTGAGCCTCGACCAGGTCGCCAGCCGTGCCGTGGAGGCCTGGAACCGGGGCGGCACGGAGGTCTGCATCCAGGGTGGCCTCCACCCCGACATTCCAGCCGAGCACTATCGCAACCTGATCCTGGCGGTGAAGGCGCAACTGCCGGATATCCACATCCATGCCTTCTCGCCCTTCGAGATCTGGTACGGCGTCAAGAAAAGCCGCCTGCCCCTGCATGACTATCTGCGCGACCTCAAGGCATGCGGGCTCGGCTCCATGCCGGGGACGGCGGCCGAAATCCTCGACACTGAAATCCGCCTGCAACTGACCCGCAACAAGCTGTCTGCCGACGAGTGGGAAAAGATCATCCGCGCAGCGCACGAGGTCGGCATCCGCACCACCGCGACCATCATGTACGGCCATATCGACGGCCCCGCGCATTGGGCAGCCCATATCGACCGCATCCGTTCCATCCAGAAAGACACCGGCGGGTTCACCGAGTTCGTGCCGCTCGGTTTCATCCATGACGAGACGCGGCTTTACCGCGATCACAAACAGGCGCGACCTGGCCCGACCGAGCAGGAAAACCTGAAAATGCATGCTGTGGCGCGGCTCATGCTGGCCGGCCACATCGACAACATCCAGGTCTCCTGGGTGAAGCTCGGGCCGGAAATGGCGCAGACCATGCTGTCTTGCGGCGCCAACGATCTCGGCGGCACGCTGATGAACGAAAGCATCTCGCGCGCCGCCGGCGCCTCGCACGGTCAGGAAATCACCGCCGCCGAAATGGTGCGCATCATCCGCGCAGCCGGCCGCATCCCGATCCAGCGCAACACGCTTTACGGCGTCGTCGAGGACTTTTCCGACCACGACCCGGTCGAGATCGCACCCCTGGTCGAGCGCAAATGCAGTTCGAAGACCTCGGCCTTCCTCGATCGTATCGCCGCCCAGATACCGGGAGCCACGGCGTGACGGCAGGCCCGCCGAACAAGGTCGTGTTGCTGGCGGGCGGGGTCGGCGGCGCCCGCATGGCCGAAGGGCTGGCGCGCGCCCTGCCCAAGGGTGCGTTGACGGTGATCGCCAATGTCGGCGACGACGAAAGCTTCTACGGCCTGCATGTCTCGCCCGACATCGATACGCTGATCTACACGCTTTCGGATCGGATCGACCGCAAGCAGGGCTGGGGCGTGAAGGACGACGCCGTGCGCGCCCTCGACGTGTTGCGCGACCTCGGCGCACCGGTCTGGATGAAGCTCGGCGACGCCGATTTCGGCCTGCATATCTGGCGGAGCTGGCGGCTGGCGCAGGGCGCGACACTGAGCGAGATCACCGCCGAAGCCGCGGAAAACCTCGGCTCCCGCGCCCGCGTTCTGCCCGCCACCGACGACCGGTTGCAGACGAAACTGCTGACCGACGAAGGCTGGATGGATTTCCAGCCCTGGTTCGTCGGCAAGCGCTGCGAACCGCGCGTCAGCGACATCCGCTATGAGGGCGCCGCCGAGGCCAGGCCCAGTGTCGCCGCACTCGAAGCCATCGCGGCGGCCGATCTGATCGTCATCGCGCCGAGCAATCCGCTGCTGTCGATCGATCCGATCCTTGCCATTCCCGGCATGCGCGAGGCCGTGCAGGCCTCAGTTGCACCCTGCATGGGCGTCTCGCCGCTGATCGGCGGCCAGGCGGTCAAGGGTCCGCTCGGGCGGCTGATCGAAGACCTCGGCCTCCCCGCAGGTTCCGCCGGCGTGGCCGGGCGCTATGCCGGGTTGATCGACGCCTTCGCGGTCGATCCCGGCGACCTCGACGAGATGGAGCCCGCACGAAGCGGCGGGCTGGCCGTGCTCGGCACCGACATCATGCTGACCGATCCGGCAAAAGCCGAGGCCGTCGCGCGCACGCTGCTGGCCTTCGCCGCCACGCTCGGCGCAAACGCTGCGAGGCGCTTGTCGTGACACTGGCCATCGCCATACTGATGAAGGACCCGGCCGACGCCAAGACGCGGCTGAGCGGAGCGCTCGCCTTCGACGCGCGCGAAAGGCTGGCGCTTGCCCTGTTCGAGAACACGCTGGCCTTCTTCCGCAAGACGTTTCCCAACGAATTGCTCGGCGTCGTCACCCCCTCGCAGCGCATCGCCGGGATTGCCGCAGCCCAGCAGGCCGAAGTGGTGGCGCAAGGAGAGCCGGGCATCAACGGTGCCGCCGCGAGCGCGGCGGCTTGGGCGCAGAATAACGGTGCCGACCGGCTGCTCGTCGTTCACGCCGATATCCCGACCCTTGTTGAGACGGAAATTTCCGCATTGCTTTCGGCTGGCGAAAACCATGCGGTCGTTATCGGCGAATCCGTCGACGGCGGCAGCAACGCCCTGCTTGTGTCGCCGCCGGATGTTATCCCTTTCTGCTTCGGATCGCAGTCCGCCACCGCTCACGAAGCCGCCGCCCGCGCACGCGGCGCGACGGCCGCCCGCCTCAAATTGCCCTTCCTATCGCGCGATCTTGATACGCCCGACGATTTGCTCAGTTTCCGGGAACTGGACAGATCGACTCCGCAGAACCGGCTGCATGGTCCTTCGGCACAAGCCCCCCTCACCGCCTCGCTGCGCTCGGCACCTCTCCCCCGGGCAGGGGGAGAGGTGGCCAGAAGGGCCGGTGAGGGGGTGCTTCAAACCACAGGCGATGGCACTCCGTATCCTCGGGACAAGCCCACGGATGACGACGCTTCACAGAAAACATCCGGCTTTTGGGCCTTCGCCGTTGCCGGCATTCCTGAAGTCGCTGATGGCGACGATCTTGCGGCGCTGATTTCCTCAGCGCTCGCGGATAGCACGCGAACGCTGCTGCCGGGCGACATCGTCGTCATCGCGCAGAAAGTCGTCTCCAAATCCGAGGGCCGCATGCGGCGGCTCTCCGACTACCTCCCCTCGCCCGAGGCCCAGACCATCGCCGCCGACATCGGCAAGGACCCGCGCAAGGTCGAGGCCATCCTTCAGGAATCCTCCCATGTGCTGCGCGCCAAGCGCATGGGACCGGACGGACTGCTGATCACCCGCCACAAACATGGCTGGATCTGCGCCAACGCGGCCATCGACGAATCCAATCTCGGAGAGAACAAGGCCGGCATGCTGTTGCTGCTGCCCGACGATCCCGACGCGTCCGCCCGACGCATCCGGGCTGATCTCGAGAAGAAATTCGGCGGCCCCATCGGTGTCGTCGTCACCGACACCTTCGGTCGGCCCTGGCGCAACGGTCTGGTCAACATCGCCATCGGCACGGCCGGTGTTGCCGCTATCGACGACTGGACCGACCGAACAGACGCCTATGGACGCGGGCTGAAGGCGACGTTGCCGGCCTTGGCCGACGAAATCGCCGCCGCCTCCGGCCTTCTGATGCAGAAGGACGCCGGCATCCCGGTCGTCGTCCTGCGCGGCCTGACCTGGAACGACACGCCGCAGGCCAGCGCACAGGATGTGCTGCGCCCGATGGAGCAGGAGCTGTTCCTGTGACCGGCACCGAAAGAGCTAATAGGAGACGATAAAGTGGCACTCAAGCTCGGATACAAGGCTTCGGCCGAACAGTTCAGCCCCAGCGACCTCCTGTCCTATGGCGTGGCTGCGGAGGAAGCCGGTTTCGACTCCGTCTTCATTTCCGACCATTTCCAGCCCTGGCGGCACACCGGCGGGCATGCGCCCTTCGCCATGTCGTGGATGGGCGCGCTGGGTGCGAAGACCTCGCGCATCGAGATGGGCACCAGCGTGCTGACGCCGACCTTCCGCTACCACCCCTCCATCGTTGCGCAGTCCTTCTGCACGCTCGGCTCGCTGTTTCCCGACCGCGTCATCCTGGGTATCGGCACGGGCGAATCGCTCAACGAAGTGCCCGCCACCCGCGTCGAATGGCCGGAGATGAAGGTGCGTTCCGCCCGCTTGCGCGAGTCGGTCGAACTGATGCGAAAGCTGTTCACCGAGGACCGTGTGACCTTCGACGGCGAGTATTACCAGACCGAGAACGCCACCATCTACGACCGACCCGACAACCCCGTCCGCATCTATGTCGCAGGCGCAGGTCCGCTGATCGCCAAATATGCCGGCCGCGCCGCGGACGGCTTCATCTGCACGTCAGGCAAGGCGCCCGAGCTCTATTCCGAAACCCTGTTGCCCAACGTGGCCGCCGGTCTCGAACAGGCTGGCCGCGCGCCCGATTCCATCGACCGCATGATCGAGATGAAGGTCTCCTTCGATACGGACCGCGACCGCGCTTTGGAGGACACCCGCTTCTGGGCGGCATTGTCCCTGTCGCCCGAGGAAAAGATGTCGGTGGAAGACCCGCTGGAAATGGAACGGCTGGCCGACGCGCTGCCCATCGAGCGCGCCGCGAAACGCTGGATCGTCTCGACCGATGCGGACGAACATATTGAGCGCATCCGCCCCTATCTCGAACTCGGCTTCAACCACCTCGTCTTCCACGCCCCCGGCCCGGACCAGAAGCGCTTCCTCAAGCTCTATTCGGAAACCGTGCTGCCGAAGCTCCGGAAGATGTTCGGCTGAGATCAAACGACAACGCAACAACCAAACCAAGACCAACCGAACAGGGATCGCCAGCCTACCCCTCACCGTACTGATGCACCCGCTTCGCTCGGCCACCCTCTCCCGCTGGGGAAAGGAGCGCGACAAAGGCAGGCGCAGTCCCTTCTCCCCAACGGAGAGAAGGTAGCCCGAAGGGCGGATGAGGGGCTGGATCGTCGACCGAGAATCAAACCTCAGGAGGGTAAAAAATGGAATTCGGAATTACGTTCAAGGGCTTCGTCGAAGCCGACCGCGCCCGCTACCTCGTCCGCGCGGCCGAATATGCCGGCTTCGACTATTGCTGGTTCTACGATTCGCACATTCTCTGGCGCGACTGCTATGCCGCCATCGCCATGTGCATGGAGCACACCACCAAGATGCGCTTCGGCCCGTTGGTGACCAATCCAGACGTGCGCGACTGGTCGGTCGCCGCCTCCATCTTCGGCTCGCTGTCCAAGCAGAGCGGCGGCCGCTTCGACCTCGGCGTCGGCCGCGGCGATTCCTCGCGCCGCGTCATGGGCTTCAAGCCGGCCACGCTCAAGCGCGTCGCCGAGTTCATCCAGAAGACCCAAGCCATGGTGCGCGGCGAACAGGTGGTCTATGGCGAGTCGCCCGAGCCGGTGCACTTCCCCTGGGCCGTCGGCCATGAAATGCCGTCCTGGATCGCCGCCTACGGCCCGCTGGCGCTGAAGACCGCCGGCGAGCATGCCGATGGCGTGGTGCTGCAGATCGCCGAGCCGGGCCTGTGCAAATGGTTCACCGACCAGTGTCTCGAGGCTGGCAAGGCGGCGGGCCGCGACATGTCGAACTTCCGCTCCATGGCCGCCGCCCCCGCCTATTTCGGCGACAAGGCCAAGGCGATCGAGGCGACCAAATGGTTCCCCGCCATGGTCGGCAACCACGTCGCCGACATCGTCGAGAAATATGGCTCCGACAGCGACCTCGTCCCGAGCAGCCTGACCAGCTACATCGAAAAGCGCCGTGGCTACGACTATTCCAAGCACGGCCAGAGCGACAACGCCTATCTCGACTTCATCACGCCCGACGTGGTGGAGAGCTTCTGCGTGCTGGGCGAGCCGGAAGACCACATCGCCAAGATCAACACGCTCAAGGACGGCGGCGTCACCCAGTTCAACATCTATCTCGACAGCGGCGAGGAGGAAGAGATCATCGCTCGCTACGGCCGCGAGGTCATCCCGGCCTTCCGGTGAGGTGCCTACGCGCCGGTCCCTTCTCCCCCTGCGGGGTGAAGAGCGGTCGGCGAAGCCGATCAATCGACAACGATTTGTCGATTGAAGCGATGAACGCCCTGAGCCCAAGCGGAGGGCCGGGGGTGGCCGACCCTGAGCTTGTCGAAGGGGAGGTCGGATGAGGGGTGTTGGACGGAGCGAGCGGTCGGCGGATAAGGCTCTCCAAGCAATTGATATCAATTGTCTTTCAGAAGCCTCGTTTCTTCCAGCACCCCTCATCCGCCCTTTGGGGCACCTTCTCCCGCAAGGGGAGAAGGAAACAGTGCTCCTTAAACGCCCGCGGTAAAGCCCGCGGCTTCGATGCCGGCGACCGCGGCCGCTTCGTCATTGTCCGATGTATCGCCGGAGATGCCGACCGAACCGACGGCAGCGCCCGAAGCGTCGCGGATCAGCACGCCGCCCGGCACCGGTATGATGCGGCCGCCCGAAACGCCGGCGAGACCCTGGAAGAAATGCGGCCGCTCGATGGCCGCCTGCCCCAGCGCGCGCGAGCTTGAGCCCATCGCGATGGCGCCGAACGCCTTGCCGGCGGCAACCTCATGACGCATGAACGGCGCGCCGTCCTGGCGCTGCAGCGCAATCGTGTGCCCGCCCGCATCCAGCACCACCACCGCCAGCGGCTTGAACTTCTGCTCGGCGGCTTTGGCCAAGGCGATTTCGATGATGGTGTTGGCCTTGGCCAGGGTGAGTTCGGACATGCTTGGTCTCCAGGTCTTTCACAAAAAAACCGCCTGCGGCGGCAAAAGATGGACGGTAAAAGGCTTCGCGCGGTGAAGCCGCGGCGCGGCACTTTGGCAGCTCTTTGGAACGATCAGCTCAGCGAGTCGATCTTGCGCTGCATCGCAGCGATCTGCTGCTTGAGTTCCTGCAGGTCGCCGGACTTTTCGGACGCGGCGTCCTTGCCCGCGGGTTCGGCATCCGCTTGTGCCAGCTGGCCCGCATTGGGGAACGGCGTGAACATCCGCATCGCGTTCTGGAACATTTCCATGTTGCGCCGCGTCTGCTCCTCCAGCGCCTTGATCGGGACGGTCATCGGCAGCATGTCGATCGGCGCCTTGCCGAAGCTGGTTTTCATCTGCTCGCGAAACCGCTCCTGCTCCTTGGAAAACGCCATCATCGACTGTTCGAGGAAGCTCGGCACGATCATCTGCATCTGGTCGCCGTAAAAGGCGATGAGCTGGCGCAGGAACGGAATGGGCAGCATGTTCTGCCCGTCCTTGTTCTCGAGCTCGAAGATGATCTGCGTCAGAACGGGGTGGGTGATGTCGTCGCCGGATTTCGCGTCCTGGACGGTGAATTCCTCGCCCTTCTTGACCATCGTGGCCAGGTCTTCGAGCGTGACATAGGTGCTGGTGCCTGTGTTGTAGAGACGGCGATTGGCGTATTTCTTGATGACCACCGGTTCGTCTTTAGCAGGCATTGGCAATCCTCCTCGAGAGACCGGGATGCACTGTAAGCAGCCGGCAACATTTCTTCTGTTTTCGCAAGGATAAGCGCAAAAGCGCTCCATCTCCAAGTGCTTTGTGCAGTGCAGAAAATAGCACGGAAAAAATGCTGCGCAACATTTGTGCAGCAATTCGAAAGGCGTAGGCGCCTTTGACTGCGCAAAGTTATTTCGGTTTGACTCGGATCATGGAACCGGCAAGAAACAGGGACCATATAAAAGCACCAGCAGCCAAGCTGCGCAGCGTCCACGGAGATCGAAATGCCCGCTTCCGATGCCATCGTCGTCGTCAGTGCAGCCCGCACTCCCGTCGGTTCCTTCAATGGCGCCTTCGCCAATACGCCGGCTCACCAACTGGGCGCGGTGGCGATCAAGGCAGCGCTCGAGCGCGCCGGCGTCGATCCCAAGGAAGTCGACGAGGTGATCCTCGGCCAGATCCTGTCGGCGGGCGAAGGCCAGAATCCCGCACGACAGGCTGCCATGGCAGCCGGCATTCCGCAGGAAGCCACCGCCTGGGGCCTGAACCAGCTCTGCGGCTCCGGCCTGCGCACCATCGCCATCGGCATGCAGCAGATCCAGACCGGCGACGCCACCATCATCGTTGCCGGCGGTCAGGAGTCCATGTCCATGGCGCCGCATTGCCAGCATCTGCGCGGCGGCGTGAAGATGGGCGACTTCAAGATGATCGACACCATGATCAAGGACGGCCTGACCGATGCCTTCTACGGCTATCACATGGGCAACACGGCCGAGAACGTCGCCCGCAAATGGCAGTTGACCCGCGACGAGCAAGACGCCTTCGCCGTCGCCTCGCAGAACAAGGCCGAAGCGGCGCAGAAGGCCGGCAGGTTTGCCGACGAGATCGCTCCGGTCACCATCAAGGGCCGCAAGGGCGACACCATCGTCGATCAGGACGAGTATATCCGCCACGGCACCACCATCGACGCCATCGCCAAGCTGAAGCCGGCTTTCGACAAGGAAGGCACCGTCACCGCCGGCAACGCCTCGGGCATCAATGACGGCGCGGCCGCCGTTGTCCTGATGACGGAATCCGAAGCCGCACGGCGCGGCCTGACACCGCTGGTGCGCATCGTTTCCTGGGCCACCGCCGGCGTCGACCCGCAGATCATGGGCACCGGCCCGATCCCCGCATCGCGCAAGGCGCTGGAAAAGGCCGGCTGGTCGGTCGCCGATCTCGATCTGGTCGAAGCCAATGAGGCCTTCGCGGCCCAGGCCTGCGCCGTGAACAAGGACATGGGCTGGAACCCCGACATCGTCAACGTCAATGGCGGCGCCATCGCTATCGGCCACCCGATCGGCGCATCGGGCGCGCGCGTGTTCAACACGCTCGTCCACGAACTGCGCCGCCGCGGCGGCAAGAAAGGCCTCGCCACTTTGTGCATCGGCGGCGGCATGGGCGTGGCGATGTGCGTGGAAGCGATCTGAGAACAGCGAATGGCGAATAGGGAGTAGCGAATAGGGAGACCCTTTCCCTATTCGCTATTGGCTACTCGCTACTCGCTTCAACAAAGGGGAGGAACGACCTGCAATGACATCCAAAACAGCACTCGTTACAGGGGGAACGCGCGGCATCGGAGCGGCCATCTCGGTTGCCCTCAAGAATGCCGGCTATTCCGTTGCCGCCAACTATGCCGGCAATGACGAAGCCGCGCAGAGGTTCAAGGACGAGACCGGCATCCCCGTCTACAAATGGTCCGTGGCCGAATATGAGGCCTGCGCCGCCGGCATCGCCCAGGTTGAAGCCGATCTCGGCCCCGTCTCCGTGCTGGTCAACAATGCCGGCATCACCCGCGACACGCTGTTCCACAAGATGACGCCGCAGCAATGGCGCGAGGTCATCGACACCAATCTCAGCGGCGTGTTCAACATGACCCATCCCCTCTGGGGCGGCATGCGCGAGCGCAAATTCGGTCGCGTCATCACCATCTCCTCGATCAACGGCCAGAAGGGCCAGCTCGGGCAGGTCAACTACTCCGCCGCCAAAGCGGGCGATCTCGGCTTCACCAAGGCGCTCGCCCAGGAAGGCGCCCGCGCCGGCATCACCGTCAACGCCATCTGCCCAGGCTATATCGCCACGGACATGGTCATGGCCGTGCCGGAGAAAGTGCGCGAATCCATCATCGCGCAGATTCCGGTTGGACGGCTCGGCGAAGCCGAGGAAATCGCCCGCTGCGTCGTGTTCCTGGCCTCGGACGAGGCCGGTTTTATCACTGGATCGACCATATCAGCCAATGGCGGTCAGTATTTCGCCTGACCTCTTATGACGTCTCTTGATTGAAACGGCGCCAGTGGCGCCGTTCTCGTTTCAGGGTGTGGAAAAGTGGCAGTCGACCTGTGCACAACAGGTGGAAAAGCTGTTGAAAACCAGCCGTTTGCTCAGGAACAAACCGGGAAGAGCCACCGGCAGGCTTCCTACCCCGCCATTCGGTTCCGTTTGGTATCCGCCCGTCATCGTCACGCTCTCAGACCGATCAGAGCAGGCCTGAATCTCTGGAAACCGATGTAGCTTCAATGATTTAGCCCAAATGGACGGCTTCATCGGCAGCCGCCAGCAACGGCTTGACTCCGCCAGAGCGTATAGCCGGCTTTCCCAGCTTTTTCTGATTCAGCATCTGGTGCTACATCAGTGCCGAAAATCCATATGTTGCGGCAGCAAGGCAGGATTCTGCGGCAAGTAGGCCTTTTGTCGCTGATTCGTTCGAGACTCGTTCCAAACGACAATCTGCAACATTGTGCTTTCAACCGGGCTTGCAAAATCCTATGTGTCGGGTGGCGGGCGCCCGCTCTCCGGAGATTCCGGCGACAAGGACTGTAATTCGACGATGAATGTCCATCCCAAGCCGAACGATCCCCTCATCCTTTCCGGTCGCGATGTCACCGCCGTGTTGGGGCCTACCAACACCGGCAAGACGCATCTGGCCATCGAGCGCATGGTGGCGCATGAAAGCGGCATCATCGGCCTGCCGCTGAGGCTTCTGGCTCGCGAGGTCTACACCCGCCTGTGCGAAAAGGTCGGAGCGCACAAAGTATCGCTCGTCACCGGCGAAGAGAAAATCCTCCCGCGCGGCGCACGCTATTCCGTCTGCACCGTCGAGGCCATGCCGCGCGAAACCGATGCGGCCTTCGTCGCCATCGACGAGGTGCAACTCGCCAACGATCTCGAGCGCGGCCACATCTTCACCGACCGCATCCTGCATCTGCGCGGCCGCCAGGAAACGCTGCTTCTGGGCGCCGCCACCATGCGCGGCATTTTGGAAAAGCTGCTGCGCGGCATTTCGGTGGTCACCCGCCCGCGTCTCTCCCACCTCGCCTATGCCGGCTCCAAGAAGCTGACGCGGCTGCCGCGCCGCAGCGCCATCGTCGCCTTTTCGGCCGGCGAGGTCTACGCCATCGCCGAACTGATCCGCCGCCAGCAGGGCGGCGCAGCTGTCGTGCTGGGCGCTCTCAGCCCGCGCACGCGCAATGCGCAGGTCGCCCTGTACCAGTCCGGCGACGTCGACTACCTCATCGCCACCGACGCCATCGGCATGGGCCTCAATCTCGATGTCGACCATGTCGCCTTTGCCCAGAACCGTAAGTTCGACGGTTTCCAGTACCGGCAGTTGACGGCAGCCGAGCTGGGCCAGATCGCCGGCCGCGCCGGCCGTCATCTGCGCGACGGCACCTTTGGCGTTACCGGCCGCGTCGATCCGTTCGAAGACGAACTGGTGGAGCGCATCGAAGGACATGCCTTCGACCCGGTGAAGGTGCTGCAATGGCGCACCGCCAAATTCGATTTCACCAGCCTCGACGCGCTGCAGCGCTCCATCGAAACTCCCGCCCCTGTCGAAGGGCTGACGCGCGCTTTGCCTGCTGTCGATGCCCAGGCGCTCGACACGCTCAGCAAGGACCCGGCGATCCGCGCCCTGGCGACGGGCCGGGAGCGCGTCGCGCTTTTGTGGGAGGCCTGCGTGCTTCCCGACTATCGCCGCATCGCACCCGCCCAGCATGCCGATCTCATCGCCTCGATCTACGACGACCTCGCACGCCGCGGCCATGTCGACGAGAATTATATGGCCGAACAGGTGCGCCGCGCCGATTCCATGGAGGGCGATATCGACACGCTCTCCCATCGCATCGCACAGATCAGAACCTGGACATTTGTCTCCAACCGCCCCGGCTGGCTTGCCGATCCGGCACATTGGCAGGAAAAAACGCGCGATATCGAAGACAGATTGTCCGATGCCCTGCATGAAAGGTTGACGAAACGCTTCGTAGACCGCAGGACTTCCGTCCTCATGCGCCGCCTTAGAGAAAACACCATGCTTGAAGCAGAAATCAGCCCGTCCGGATCCGTCGTCGTCGAAGGCCATCATGTCGGGGAATTGCAGGGCTTCCGCTTTACAGCCGATCAGAGTGCCGGCGGAGAAGATGCGAAAGCCGTGAAAGCCGCTGCGCAAAAAGCGCTGGCAGCCGAATTCGAGGCACGCGCGGAGCGCTTTTCGGCGTCGCCCAATGGCGACATCGCGCTCGGCTCCGATGGCGTCGTGCGCTGGATCGGCGCTCCCATCGCCACGCTGGTCGATGGCGAGGACACGCTGCGTCCCCGCGCCGTGCTGTTGGCCGACGAACAACTGACCGGACCTGCGCGCGACAAGGTGGCTGCGCGCGTCGACCGTTTCGTGAATTTCCAGATCGAGACGCTGCTCAAGCCGCTCAACGATTTGAAGAACGCCGACCAGCTTTCCGGCATCGGACGCGGCATCGCCTTCCGGCTGGTGGAGAATTACGGCCTCATCAACCGCCGCGACATCGCCGAAGAGGTCAAGTCGCTCGACCAGGAAGGCCGTGCTGCCCTGCGCCGGCTCGGCGTGAGGTTCGGCGCCTATCACATCTTCATCCCAGCGCTGATCAAGCCGGCGCCCGCCGGTCTCTTGACGCTGCTCTGGGCGCTCAAGAACGACGGCAAGGACAATGCCGGCTTCGGCGACGTCATCAACGCGCTGGCTTCCGGCCGCACCTCGGTGGTGATCGACCCGACCTTCGACAAGAATTTCTACAAGCTGGCCGGCTACCGCAATCTCGGCCGCCGCGCCGTGCGCGTCGACATTCTCGAGCGCCTAGCAGACCTTATCCGCCCCGCCATTGCCTGGAAGCCCGGCACCGGGGCGCGTCCGGACGGTGCTTACGATGGCGGTACATTCATCGTCACCCCGCCAATGATGTCGATCCTCGGCGCGACCTCCGACGACATGGAAGAAATCCTCAAGGGCCTCGGCTATCGCGGCGACCCCAAGCCCGCCACCGAGGTGAAGGGCCGCATCGAAGCCATCGAGACGGCCGCCCGCGAGGCTGCGGAAGCTGCCCTTCGGAAGGCCGCCGAAAAAGCTGCCGAAGCCGTGGCAGTCCCTGCGGCTGAGATTTCGCCGGAGCCGGAAGCGGTCGATGCGGCAGCAATGACGCTCGACGCCGACGCCGAGCAGCCAGCGGAAACCGTTGCCGAGGCTTCGGTTGCGGATGCAGCGCCCGTTGAAGTCGCAGAAGAATCACCCGCCGAAGAGCTGTCAAGCGAAGCGCCTGCCGAAGAAGCGGTAGTCGGCGCTGCTGCCGAGGAGCCGGCGGCTGAAATTGCTGCCGAGCCTGAAGCTGCCACTGTGGCCGAGCCGGAAGCTGCCGCGTCCCCCGCAGAAGCCGCGCCTGCGGCCGCAGACGATGCCGCGCCTGCAACTGCTGCGGCCGCGCCGGCCGAACCCGTCGAAGAGCCCAAGCCCATCCTGATCTGGCGTCAGGGCCGCTTCGAACAGCGCCCGCGCCACCAGCACCGTCGCGACCAGCACGGCGCGGCACGCGAGGGCCAGAAGGAAGGCAACAGAGAGGGTCAGCGCGAGGGTCAGCCGCGCCGCGGTAAGCCGCAGCATGAGCGCAAACCCGGCGGCGGCAAACCGCCCTTTGCCGGCAATGCCGGCGGAAAGCCCAACTTCGCCGGCAACGACTCCGCCAAGGGCGAGCGCCGCGACGGCCGTCCGCAGAACGACAATGGCCGCAAAGGCCAGCCCAAAGGCCCGCACCAGGGCGGCAAGCCGAACTTCCAGCCGAAGCCGCGCGAGGAACGTCCCGTGCGCGTCGATCCGGATTCGCCTTTTGCCAAGCTCGCCGCCCTGCGCGACCAGTTGAAGAAGTAGAAGTGCCTTGGCCGCCGAGGGAAGACAGCGCATCGACAAATGGCTGTTCTTCTCGCGCGCGGTGAAGTCGCGGTCGCTTGCCGCCAAGCTGGTTCAGGCCGGCCGCGTCCGGGTCAATGGCGAGAAGACCACCTTGCCGGCCGAGCAGGTCAAGGCAACCGACGTGCTGACCATCACGCTCGACCGCCGGGTTCTGGTCTATCGGATTCTTCAGCCTGGCACCCGTCGCGGTCCCGCCGAAGAGGCGCGCACCCTGTACGAGGATATCTCGCCGCCGCAGGAAAGCGCCAAGCCCGATCCTCTGACCTCGATACTGCCGATCCGCGAGGCGGGCGCCGGCCGCCCGACCAAGAAGGAACGCCGCGCCACCGACCGCCTGCGCGACATGTAAAGAAGTCGATTTCCCTGCAACCCTTTCGAGCCGAATGGCTTTTCGTCGCAGGGCGGTTCGGCGCAATGCACGATCTTGCAACGCCTTGGCAAAGGGTCTACCTCCACCCACAAGACCACAGAAGACCGGACCCCCGGGAGCCGCTTTCATGACCTATGTCGTCACCGACAACTGCATCAAGTGCAAATACACCGACTGCGTGGAGGTGTGTCCGGTCGACTGTTTCTATGAAGGCGAGAACATGCTCGTCATCCATCCCGACGAGTGCATCGATTGCGGCGTCTGCGAGCCGGAATGCCCCGCCGACGCCATTCGGCCCGACACCGAGCCCGGCCTCGACAAGTGGTTGAAGATCAACGCCGATTATTCCGAGCAGTGGCCGAACCTGACGACCAAGAAGGAAGAGCTTCCCGAAGCCAAGGAATTCGATGGCGTAGAGGGCAAGTTTGACCAATATTTCTCCGCGGAGCCCGGCACCGGCGACTGACCGGCGCCGAGCCCGAAGCCGGAGAACGAATTTCATCGTTTGTGATCGCAACCCGCTTGACGGGAGGCGCGCTTCGCGTATGCAGCAAATTCTTGATTCTGGGCAGTTTTTGTGTTAAACACACATCAACATGCCGCTGACACGACGTCGATCATGGCGCTGAGCCTATTTCACTGAAAGGTGACACATCAACCCGAACCAGAGGATTCTGGGACGGCATAACGCTTTGCGCGCCTTGTCCGTTTCTCTCTCCCCGGTTCGCGATCGGTCGTTTCGCGGCGACGGTCTTCCTCCTGGAAGACTAGCGGTTTTATACCGGTCTTGAAAGACCGGCGCCACAGAAGGAGTTCAGGGCGTATGGCAACCACCACGATCCCGCAGAAGAAAGTATCTCCCGGTCGTCACGGCTTTAAAACCGGCGAATTCATCGTCTATCCAGCGCATGGCGTCGGCCAGATCGTGTCCATCGACGAGCAGGAAGTGGCGGGACACAAACTCGAATTGTTCGTCATCGATTTCCAGAAGGACAAGATGCGCCTGAAGGTGCCGGTCGCCAAGGCGACCTCCATCGGCATGCGCAAGCTTTCTGAAGAGGATTATGTCGAGCGCGCGCTGAAGGTCGTTCAGGGCCGCGCACGCGTCAAGCGCACCATGTGGTCGCGCCGTGCGCAGGAATATGATGCCAAGATCAATTCCGGCGACCTGATCTCGATCTCGGAAGTCGTTCGCGACCTCTACCGCGCCGACAACCAGCCCGAGCAGTCCTATTCCGAGCGCCAGCTTTACGAAGCCGCCCTCGACCGCATGGCGCGCGAGATCGCAGCCGTCAACCGCATGTCCGAGACCGAAGCCGTCCGCCTCATCGAGACCAATCTGAACAAGGGTCCGAAGCGCGGCGTCAAGGCGGACAATGCCGACGGTGCCGAGGTTGAAGTCGAAGCCGACGATGCGGAGCAGGAAGAGGCCGCCTGAGCCTTTCCATCTCTCACTGAATCGACAAGAACCCGGCTTCGGCCGGGTTCTTGCGTTTTGGCCATAGGGCGCCGGAACATTTTTTCACCGGTGGCGTTCTGTCTTTTTTAAAGGCAATCGCAGCCGGCCCGCCACAAAACCTCCGGCGCGGTGGCTTCGGGGCAGCGGAGCGGGACCATGGTAGCCACAGCCAGAACGCAGGACGCAGGACGGATGATGATGCGGGCGGCGATGTCGGCGCCCTATCTCGAACGTGAGGAAGAGCGCGTTCTCGCGATCAGTTGGAAAGAGCGCGACGACCACGACGCGCTTCACCGCATGACGATTGCCCATATGCGTTTGGTCATCTCCATGGCCACGAAATTCCGCAACTATGGACTTCCCCTCAGCGACCTGATTCAGGAAGGCCATGTCGGCCTTCTCGAAGCTGCTGCCCGCTTCGAGCCGGACCGCGACGTACGGTTTTCGACCTACGCCACCTGGTGGATCCGTGCTTCGATGCAGGATTACGTGCTGCGCAACTGGTCGATCGTGCGGGGCGGCACGAGTTCGGCGCAGAAGGCGCTGTTCTTCAATTTACGGCGATTGCGCGCCCGTCTGAGCGGCGCGGACAGCCTGATGGAACGCTCCGCCATCTACAAGGAGATTTCGATCTCCCTCGGCGTCTCCGAAAGCGACGTCGCGACGATGGATTCGCGGCTCTCCAACCCGGATACCTCGCTCGACGCGCCGATCACCGACGACAGCGGTTCTTCGGAGCGTATGGATTTCCTGGTTTCCGAGGAGCGCCAGCCCGACGAGGCGGTTCAGGATACGATCGACATGCAACGGCGAAGCACCTGGCTGCGCACGGCGCTTGGCGTCTTGAACGACCGCGAATTGCGGATCATCGAACGCCGCCGGCTGAGCGAAGATGGCGCGACGCTGGAGTCGCTGGGCGAATTGCTCGGCATCTCGAAAGAGCGCGTCCGCCAGATCGAGAGCCGCGCCATGGAAAAGCTCAAGCTTGCGCTGATCCGCCAAAGCCCGGCCTTGGCCGCGCATAACGCGTAAACATCTTATTTGTCGGTGATGATCTTCACCTTGTCGCCGGTCGAAACGGTCGCGCCAGGCGTTAAAGCGTTCAGCACCCGGAACAGATCGAGCTTGCGGTCCACGCCCACCATACCTGCGGCGAGCGACCCCATCGTCTGGCCGGGCTGAACAGTCACGATGCGCACGCGCAGCGGCTTCAGCGCGGCCTTTTCGGCGGTCGAAAGCGTCTTGAAGCTCGACGCCACCGAACGCGCCACCGCATCCAGCGAATTGCTGCCCACCGGTGCTGCCGTCAGCAGGCGGTAGATCTGGCCGCCTGAACGGATCACCGTGATGTCGAACTGCCAGCCTTCGGCCGCCGCGCGCGCCGTGGCGGCATCGTTGCCGTTGATCGTCGTGGCCTGCACACTGGCTGGATCGAGACCGGCCACCCAGCCGCTGCGGATATAGTCGGCCAGCGACATCGTCTGGTTGATGGTGACGCCGTCGAAGCGGATCGCCATGTCGCCGGGACCGGTCGCGGTAACGGCGGCGGCGGTGTTGTCGATCATGAAGCCCTGCGGCACCGAGAAGGTGATGCCCAACCTCGGATGCAGGAAGGTCTCGCCGCGCACATAGCCTTCTTCCGGCGTGTCGCCGAACAAAAGGCCGTCTATCCCGGCGAGATAGGCGTCGCGGTCGCGAGTGCCGATGCCGGGCTCGCCGAACTGCCGCGCGTGGCGCTGCGCCAGTTCGATGCGCTGCGGCGCGTTCGGGTGGCTGGCAAGGAAGTCGAGACTGGCGTCGGTAGCGCCGGTGACCGAGCGGAAATCGCTGTAGGACGCCATGGACTGCAGGAAGCGCGCGGCGGCATAGGGGTCGAAGCCGGCTTGGCCGCTTGCCTTGATGCCCACGCCGTCGGCTTCAAGCTCCTGGTTGCGCGAGAATTGGGCAAGCCGCAATTTGCCGCGAATGAGCGAGGCGCGCGCGGTCGGGCTATCGCCGAGCACGTCGGTGACGACGCGGGTGGCCAGCACCTCCTCGGCTTCCTTCTGCTGCCGCTGGATGCCGTGATTGGCGGTCACATGGCCCATTTCATGCGCGATGACGGCTGCAAGCTCGGCTGAGTCGTTGGCGAGCGCCAGAAGGCCGCGCGTGACATAGAGATAGCCGCCCGGCAGCGCAAACGCGTTGACATTGGGCGAATTCAGAATGGTGATCCGGTAGGTCTGGTTCGGATTGGCGCTGGTGGCGGTCAGATTGCCGACGACCTTGGCGACCATCCGTTCGAGCTTCGGATCGGAATATTCCCCGCCATAGGTGGCCAGGATGCGGGGATGCTGGTTCCTGGCCATTTCGGCCAGCTTGTCGTTGCGCGTCACGCTGTCGACGGTGACTGGATTGTTCGACGGCTGAAAGCCGGATTCCTTGAGATCGGCCTGGCTGATCGTATTGCAGCCGGCGACAAGCGCCGCCAGCGCCACAGCGACCAGCAGCCTTCCCATCCGCGAGCGCTTGGCCAGCGGCCCATCCGTCAAGAAGCGGCGATTCAGCAGGATGTCATCCTCATGGTTCCAGGCGATTGATTCCGCGTTTGAATCGCCTTCGTCAGTTCGGACCTAGCCACACTCGCCCCTGAGGTGCAAGAACAGACACCGGCCCCGCAAATCGCTTTGGCTGTAAATTATGTCGCCTTGCAGGCAATTCAACGTGAACGGTCAATATTCGCTTGACCGCCGATGTATCGCTGAAATGCCTCTGGCGCGTTGTTCGAGAAGAAATCGTCCATCGCCCCTGATGCCGAAACCGCGCCATCCTCGATGAAGACCATGGCCTGCCCGACCCGCCGCGCATCCTCCGGCTGATGCGTGACGAACAGCACCGTCATGCCGCGTTCCTGCTGCAGGTCGGCAACGAGGTCGAGCATCTCGTCACGCAGCGCAGGTCCCAGCGAGGCAAACGGCTCATCCAACAGCAAAACCGGCCTGTCGCGCACCAGCACGCGCGCCAGCGCCACACGCTGGCGTTCTCCGCCCGAAAGCTCGCGCGGCAAGCGCTTGTCCTTGCCGGCAAGGCCGGTGCGCCGCAACGCCTCTGCCACCGCCGCACGGTCGGAAGCGTCCAGCCGAAGTGCCGGCGAGCGGCCCAGGCCGACATTGTCGGCGACGCTGAGATGCGCAAACATATTGTTTTCCTGAAACACCATCGATACCGGTCGCCTGGCCGGCGGCGCGCCGGTCACATCGGCGCCGCCGATCAGGATACGGCCCGAGGAGGGACGCTCGAAACCGGCGACCAGATTGAGCAAGGTGGATTTGCCCGAACCGCTCGGACCCATGATCGCGGTGATCCTGCCTTGCGGAACGGCGACATCGAACAGCATCTCCGCCTCGCCATAGCTGAAGGCGACCTTGTCCAGAACCACGCCGGAAGCTGCATCAGCGTTCATGAGACGCCTCCCGGCCCAGCCAGTCCGCTGCCATGATGAGGATAAGGCACAGCAGGCCGAGCATCAGCGCAAGGCCCGCGGCATCTTCCGTGCGGTAGCTGCCCATGCGCGACAAGAGCAGATAGGGCAGCGTCTGCACCGCATCGCTGCCGAACAGCGCAATGACGCCGAGATCGCCCAAAGACAGCGCCATGGCAAAAGCGAAGGCGGTGGCAAGCGGACGTCGCAGCACCGGCCAGTCGACCAGCCGCAGCCTGTTCCAGCCCGCAATACCGAGTTGCGCGCAGAGCCGTTCGTGCCGTTCGCTCGCCGCGTCATAGGCAGGGCGAATAGCCCGCAGCGCGAAGGGCATGGCCATCACCGCGTTCACCGTCGCCACCATGACAGGCGCGACCGTGAACACGTCGACGGTGCTGCGCAGCAGGATGAACCAGCCGGCGCCGATGACGATGGGCGGCACGACCAGGACGAAACCGACGCCGCTGTCGGTCATCTGCTCGAGCCAGGAGCCCCGGGTTGCGCGCGGCCTGGCAAGTTCGAGCGTATGCCGGGCAACGACCAGCGCCAGCGCCAGAACCGCGGCAAGCATGGCGGACGAGATGGCCAGTATGATGCTGGTGCGTGTGGCCCGCCATACGGTCGCTTCGCCAAAAAGCCGCACGAGATCGGCCTGCAGGCCCGCCAGCACGGTTGCCGCAAGCGGTGCCGCGACGAAACACAGTGCTGACGCGATGACGAGGATGTTGGCCACACGCTCGCCAGGTGGAACGCTGACATAGCCCTTGCGCGCTACGGACAGGTTCGCATCGCCGGTCGTGTTGGCGCCGAGACGGGACAACAGCGCGATCATGGCCACGGTCAGGACGATTTGCGTCGCGGTCAGGGCGACGGCGCGCGCGGGATCGAAATCGAAGCGCAACGCCTGGTAGATCGCCACCTCGATCGTGGTGGCGCGCGGACCGCCGCCGAGCACCAGAACGATGGTGAAAGAGGTGATGCACAGCATGAACACCAGCCCGGCAATGCCGGGTATGGCAGCCCGCAGAACCGGCCACTCGACCAGCCGGAACGTCGAGCGCGCACCCATCCCAAGCTGACTTGCCAGCCGCCATTGATCGGCAGGGACCGTCTGCAGCGCTTCCAAAAACAGCCGTGTCGCAAGCGGCAGGTTGAAAAAGACATGCGCCACCAGGATTCCGGACAGGCCGTAAATGCCGGTCCAGGGCGAGCCGGTCACGGTGGAGGCGATACCGGCGAAATAACCGGCACGACCGAATAGAGCGAGGATTCCGAGTGCTGCGACGATGGCCGGCAGCGCCAGCGGGACGGCGAAGAGCTTCAGGATCAGCCCCCGCCCGAAAAAACTGGGATGCCGCGACAGGGCGCGAGCAACCGCGATGGCGGGAAGAACCGACAAAACGGTGGACAGCACGGCCTGCCACAGCGTGAAGCGCGCGATGCGGAAGAGATAGCCGTCGAACGCAGCCACGGCTCCGGAAGGGTCTTTGAGAGCCTCCGCGCCCAGCCCGAAAAACGCCCCGCCGATGAGAAGCGCGATGAAAGAGAGAGCTGCAAGGCCGGGGACGAGGCGGCTAGGCATGAGGCTCACTCTTTGCCACAAAGCCAAGAACTGCCAGCATTTCGCGTAGAGATTGTAGCGCCCCCTCACCGGCCCTTCGGGCCACCTCTCCCCCTGCCCGGGGGAGAGGAACTCCTGCCTCGTAAGACGCGGACCACACAGAACCTGGGTTCCTCTCCCCTACGAAGTGGGGGAGAGGTGCCGAGCGAAGCGAGGCGGTGAGGGGGTATCTGGCAACCGGCTGGTCATATGCGATTAGCCTCTTATGAGGATTGCGAGACGTCCCGAAAGACAGAGGGGGGCAACGTGGAGCGCTACACATCCCGCTTATCCGCCAATCCTACCGGCTCATCACGGCCAGCCACTCGTCCACCCAGGCCTTGCGGTTAGCCGCCACGTCTTCCGACGGAATGAGCAGCGGATGGCTCGGCTTCACCAGCTTGTCGAAGGCCGGGTTGAGCGGTTTGTCGGTGGCCGCGGCCGGCAGCATCCAGTTGGTCTCGGGGATGATGTCCTGAAATTTCGGGCTCAGCATGAAGTCCATGAATTCAACCGCGAGCGGGTTTTTGGCGCCTGTGGTGGTGATGCCGGCGACCTCGACCTGCAGATAGTGCCCTTCCTCGAAGCTTGCCGCCTGATATTTTTCGCTGTTTTCCGCGATCATGTGATAGGCGGGCGAGGTCGTGTAGGACAGCACCATCGGCGCCTCGCCCTTGGTGAACAGGCCATAGGCTTCGCTCCAGCCCGGCGTGACCGTCAGCACGCGGTCCTTCAGTTTGGCCCAGGCATCGCCCGCCTTGTCGCCATAGACCGCCTTGATCCACAAGACGAGGCCGAGACCGGGCGTCGAGGTGCGCGGGTCCTGGATGACGATCTTCTGCGCGGCATCGCCCTCGACCAGTTCTTTCAGGCTTTTGGGCGGCGTTTTCAGCATTTCGGTGTCGTAGACGACGGCGAAGTAGCCGTAATCATAGGGCAGAAATGTATCGTCGTTCCAGCCGCCGGGGATTTCGACCGGAGCGCTTCCCTTGCCATGCGGCGCAAACAGCCCGGTCGCCTTGGCTTCCGCCACAAGGTTCGTGTCGAGCCCGAGCACGATGTCGGCCTTGGTCGACGCACCCTCCAGCTTGAGCCGGCTGAGCAAGGCGACACCGTCGGCCACCGAGACGAAATCGACCGCGCAGGTGCACTCGGCCTCGAAGGCCTTCTTGACCTGCGGTCCCGGCCCCCATTCGGCGGTGAAGCTTTCATAGGTGTAGACGGTCAGCTTGTCCTGCGCCAAGGTAGGTGCTGCGAGCAGCATGGCTGGGAAAACAAGCGGCAGAAACAACGAGCGCATCGGCACTTCCTTCATCGAATTTGAAAGGGAATGAGGCGTCGTGTTGCCAGAACGTCTAATCCCTCCGCCGGTATCAACCGGATCAGGTTCAGCGGGTTGGCCGGGTCTCCCCTTTGCCTCTCAGCCGTGCGCATAAGCGACCGGCACCCCGTTAGAGCTATCGGTGACATAGGGCGCATCGTGGGAAGGCGCAAGCCTTCTTTATGCCGGCTGAGCAAGCCATCCCGGCCTTCCGTTTGGGCTACGGCCCTGATAAGGCCACGCCATGAGCCGTTTCATCGTCCTCCTCGGCGGCGACCTCGTCCGCACCCCGCGTCTCGACGCCCTGCTTGCCGGCGCCCGCATCGTCGCGGCCGACGCCGGCATCCGCCATGCGGAAACGCTGGGCGTCGTGCCGGAGCTGTGGCTTGGCGATTTCGATTCCGTACCGGACAGGCTGGCGCCGCATCTCCGCGATGTCCCGCGCGAAACCTTCCCGGTCGAAAAAGACCAGACCGATGGCGAACTGGCGGTGTCCGCAGCGCTGCAGCGCGGCGCCACCGAGTTGATCCTGGCCGGCGCTTTCGGCGGGCCGCGCAGCGACCATGCCTTTCTGCACATGACGCTCGCCATGCGGCTGGCCGACGACGGCACACCGACCTTGCTGACCAGCGGGGCGCAGGAAGGCACACCGCTGCTCGCGGGCCGGACGACGCGCTTCGACTACACCGACGGCACCGTCTTCTCCGTGCTGGCCTTTTCCGCCCTGTCAAACCTCTCGGTGAGGGGTGCCAAATGGCCTCTTGAGGGGGTCGAAGTGCCCTTCGGGACCTCTTTAACTTTGTCAAATACGGTGCGCGGCACCCTCCAAATCGGCCTCAATCGGGGCCGCGCATTGCTTTTAGCCCATCCATTTCCGCAAGCAGGTTTTTGACATGGCGCCTCCCCTTCTCAATCTCGACGGGATCAAGCTGACCTTTGGCGGCACGCCGCTTTTGGACGGAGCCTCCCTGGCGGCCTCGGCCGGCGACAAGATCGCGCTGGTCGGCCGCAACGGCTCGGGCAAGTCCACCTTGCTCAAGATCGCCGCCGGCATGGTCGAGCCGCAGGATGGCGAGGTCTTCCGCCAGCCTTCCGCCACAGTGCGCTACCTGCCGCAAGCCCCCGATCTGGAAGGCTTTGCGAATGTACGGGCCTATGTCGAGGCCGGTCTGGGGCCTGCCGACGACCCCTACCGCGCCGCCTATCTGATGGAGCATCTCGGGCTGACAGGCGACGAGGAACCGCAGGGCCTGTCCGGCGGCGAAGCCCGCCGCGCCGCCTTGGCCCGCGTCATGGCGCCGGAACCGGACATCCTGCTGCTCGACGAGCCGACCAACCATCTCGACCTCCAGGTCATCGAATGGCTGGAAGAAGAGCTCGCCCGCTCGTCTTTCGCGCTGATCCTGATCTCGCACGACCGGCGTTTCCTCGAACGCGTCAGCCGCTCGACCGTCTGGCTCGACCGCGGCCAGACCAAGCGGTTGGACCGCGGTTTCGGGCATTTCGAGGAGTGGCGCGATACGGTTCTGGAAGAGGAAGAGCGCGAGCAGCAAAAGCTCGGCCGCCAGATCGTGCGCGAGGAGCATTGGCTGCGCTATGGCGTCACCGCTCGGCGCAAGCGCAACATGCGTCGGCTGGGCGAGTTGCAGGACATGCGCCAGCGCCACAAGAGCCATCGCGGCGCGGAAGGCGTCGCCCAGATGGTGGCGAGCGAATCGACGGAATCCGGCAAGCTGGTGATCGAGGCCAAGAGCATCGACAAAAGTTTCGGCGAACTGACCGTGGTCAAGGGGTTCTCGACCCGCATTCAGCGCGGCGACCGCGTCGGTCTGGTCGGCCCGAACGGCGCGGGCAAGACCACCCTGCTCAAGATGCTCATCGGCCAGTTGAAGCCCGATGCCGGATCGGTGCGGCTCGGTGTCAATCTCGACATCGCCACGCTCGACCAGAAGCGCGAGGCGGTCGATCCGCAGGAGACGCTGGCCGAATATCTCACCGACGGGCGTGGCGAAAACCTCGTCATCAATGGCGAGCAGCGCCATGTCGTCTCCTACATGAAAGACTTCCTGTTCCGGCCCGAACAGGCCCGCACGCCGGTGCGCGAACTGTCCGGCGGCGAGCGCGCGCGCCTGATCCTGGCGCGGCTTCTGGCCCGCCCCGCCAACCTTCTGGTGCTGGACGAGCCGACCAACGATCTCGACATGGAAACGCTGGAGCTTCTGCAGGAACTGGTCGCCGGCTTTGCCGGCACCGTCATCCTGGTCAGCCACGACCGCGATTTTCTCGACCGCACCGTCACCAGCGTGATCGCGCCGGAAGGCGAAGGCCGCTGGATCGAATATGCCGGCGGTTACGCCGACATGCTGGCGCAGCGCGGCGGCACCAAGCTGGACGACCGCAAGGCGCAGCGTGCCAGGATGGCGAATGGCGAGCCGCAGCCTGCGAAGAACGAGACGGTCCAGCCAAAGGCTGCGACGAAGAAGCTGTCCTTCAAGCAGAAATTCGCGCTCGAAAACCTGCCCCGACAGATGGAAGCGGTGCAGGTCTCGATGGCGCGGATGGAGGATCAGATCGCCGACCCCGCCTTTTACCAGCGCGACCCGACCGGCTTCCAGAAGGCGATTGCCGCGCTCGACAAGGAGCGCGCGACCTTGGCCAAAATGGAAGAGGAATGGCTGGAACTGGAAATGCTTCGCGAGGAGTTGGAAGGCTGAGCTTCCCCGCTAAACGGCCTGCGCCTAGATTGAGATTCTACCAAGGAGATCAGGCCATGCCCGGACTTCAACGCGCAGCAAATAAGCCGAGCCATTCAGACCTGCTGAACGAAGCAAGGGAGCTTGGTTTCGATGTCTCTCAGGTGGCTTCCTCAGACCTGCGACAGACGATCAAGGCCGAAAAAGAACGGCGTTGGAAGCTTGAGAACAAGGAAGCGATCGAGGAGACCAACGCCTATTTTAGGGAACACGGACTGCCTTTGGAAAACTACCGGCAATTTTAATGGCGCGATACGACGTCTATCTCAATCGTAGGGAAGATGGATATCTGCTGGATGTACAATCCGATTTGCTGGACGGATTAGACACCCGCGTGATGGTGCCGCTTCTGGTGGACATCCGTGGTCGGTCGCCGGTGCCACGGCTGAATCCAACGTTCATGTTCGAAGGCAAACGTCTGGTGGTGTACAGCCAGTTGCTGTCCGCCGTATTGGAAAACCAACTTGAAATACCGCGCGGCAATCTTCGCCAGCACCACGATGATATCGTCGCGGCGCTGGACATGGTGTTTTACGGGTTCTGATCGATGAGCGAGCGCAGGGATCAGCCCGCGCTTGCGGTCTGCCAGGCGCGCATCGCTTCTTCGAATATCCGCTCGCCGGGCACGCCCTTTTCGAGCGTGAACAACGCGCGGCGGCCGGATTTATAGACTACCGGGATATCGATCCAGCTCTGCCGGCGCATCAGCGTCAGGTTGGCGTCGGTCTCGGCCTTGGTGTCGTTGAGGGCGACAAGGAAGAAGCCGTCGGCGATCTTGGCCGGAATGCCGAGCAAGGCGTTGCCGGCGTCCTGTTCGGAGCTTTTCATCGCCACGCGCAGGATGTTCTCGATGCCGCCGCCCTCGAAACCGTCCGGCGTCAGGAAGATCATCTCAATGATGTGGCTGGCCGGCAAGGTCTGGTCGGTGTTGCGGCGGATGGTCATGCGCAGTTGCACGTCCTTGCCGGGGATGGTCGCCTCGGCACGGATCGCCGGCTCCGGCGGCAGGTCGCCGCCGGGCGATTCCTGCACCACGCTCCAGACAACATTGCCCGGCTGCGCCGAGCCCTGCGCGACATTGGTGCGTTCCTCGTAAAAGATGGCCTTCTGCGCGACCGACAACGACTGATCGCCCGATGCAGCCGGAGGAGGCGTTTCAGCCTGGGCGGGCTGGGCCGCTTCCGGAGCAGCAGGCGCAATCGGAGCGGCCGGTGGCGCCTGGGTCAAAGCCGCAACCGAGGTGCCTTCGCCGACGCCATTCTCGCCGGAGGCCGGGCCAGGATCGACTTCCGTACCGTCGGCATTGAGACGCTGGGTGAATTTGCCCGGCTCGGCGTCCTGAGCGGGCGCCGCGGCCTGTTCGCTGGCCGGGGGCGTAGTCGCCGGTGCAGCAGGCGGCGGAGTCTCGGTTTCGGCCTGGGCGGGTGCCGCAGGCTGCTGAGCCGGCGCGGCCGGTGTCTCGGATTCCGCCGGAACCTGTTCCGCCGTCTCGGTTCCGCCCTGCGGTATGAGCGCAGCGATTGCGTCGCGGTTGAGCCAGGCACCGTAACCGGCGCCGCCGAGTGCGACGAGAACCACGGCAGCAATCAGAAGCCGGGCACCGCCGCGCTTCTTCTCGGCACGGTCCTCGTCGGTATAGTCGTAATTGTCCGATGCCGGCCTCTCGTCGTCCGCATCCGCATGCAGAACATCGTCACCGGCCAGCGCGGGGCGCTGTTGGGCATCGCGGGGCGGCAGCGAAAGGAACTCGTCGAGATCGGGCTCCTCCTGCGGCGTGACGACCGCCGCCGGCTTGGGCGCGGGTTTTGGCGCAGCAGGTGCCTCCACCGGCACCTTTGGCACATCGGCCACGACGGGCTCCGGCCGGGGCGTTTCCTGAACCGGGGCCGATGTCGGTTTCTGAACCTCGGGAACGGGAACAACGCGCGGCGTTTCCGCCACGGGCGATGGCGTCGGCGGAGCAGGCTTGTCGGCTGGTGTCGGCGGCACGTCCGGCTTGCGCTCTGCGATAACGGGTGGCGGAGCGGGCACCACCGGAGGCGGAGCAGCCTTTTCGGCAGGCTTGGGCTGGGCCGGCTGGGTCCGGTTGCGGTCGATGGACGAAAAGATGCTTTCGAGTTCCGCCAGCGGATCTTCGGGCTCCGGTGCGGGAGCCGGAACAGGCTTCGCGTAGCCTGCTTCGACTGTGGCGATGGCATCTTCGAGCGACTGCGTCTGCCTTTGGGCCACGGCGGCCGGAGGCGGCGGCGTGATCGCCGCCAGCTTGTTGGCTATGGTCGTCCGTGCCTTGTCGTAGACACGCGCGCGCGTCTCGGGCGTCGTCTCGCCAAGTCCATCCAGCGCCTTTTTCAGGACCGCTACGAAATCTGCCATTCTCTACTCTCTCATCCCGGCGCGCGCCCCCGCCATTGGCCGCGTCATCGCCGGATATGGCCAAAACTAGTCTTGAAACGGGTCGGTCACAAGTATCGTGTCGTCACGTTCAGGACTGGTGGAAAGAAGCGCTACCGGCGCGCCGATAAGCTCTTCGATATATCTTACATACTTAACGGCCTGCGCGGGAAGGTCGTTCCAGCTGCGTGCGCCGGCCGTTGTACCCTTCCAACCTTCCAGGCTCTCATAGATCGGCTCGACACGCGCCTGGGCCCCCTGGCTGGCCGGCAGATAATCGATCAGTTCGCCGTCGAGCGTGTAGCCGGTGCAGACCTTGATCTCGTCGAGGCCGTCCAGCACGTCGAGCTTGGTCAGGGCAATGCCGTTGATGCCGTTGACGGCGACCGCCTGGCGCACCAGCACCGCGTCGAACCAGCCGCAACGGCGCTTGCGCCCGGTAACGGTGCCGAATTCGCGGCCGCGCGTGCCCAAAAACTCGCCGACCTCATTGTCCTGCTCGGTCGGGAAAGGCCCTTCGCCGACACGCGTCGTGTAGGCCTTGGTGATGCCGAGCACATAGCCGATGGCGCCCGGTCCGACGCCCGAGCCGGGAGCTGCCTGGCCGGCAACCGTGTTGGACGAGGTCACGAAGGGATAGGTGCCGTGGTCGATGTCGAGCAGCGTGCCCTGCGCGCCTTCGAACAGGATGCGTTCGCCCGCGCGACGCTTGTCGTCGAGTATCTTCCACACCCGGTCCATGTAGGGCAGGATCTCGTCGGCAACGGAGGTAAGTTCCGTCATGATCGCGGAATGCTCGACCTCGGGATGGCCGAGGCCGCGCCGCACCGCATTGTGGTGCGTCAGCATCCGGTCGACCTTGAGGGGGAGCGTTTCCAAATCCGCCAAATCCATCACCCGGATTGCGCGGCGACCGACCTTGTCCTCATAGGCAGGGCCGATGCCGCGTCGGGTCGTTCCAATCTTCGTCCCGGAATTGGAGGCGGCGTCCTCGCGGAAACCATCCAGTTCACGGTGCAGCGACAGTATAAGCGAGGTGTTTTCGGCTATTTTCAGGCGGTCGGGCGTGACGGAGACGCCTTGCTCCTTCAGCTTGGAAACTTCGGCCACGAAGGCATGCGGATCGAAGACCACGCCATTGCCGATGACCGACAGCTTGCCTTCGCGCACGACGCCGGAGGGAAGCAGTGAGAGCTTGTAGACCTTGCCGTCGACCACCAGCGTGTGACCGGCATTGTGTCCGCCCTGGAAACGAACGACGACATCCGCGCGCTCGGACAGCCAATCGACGATCTTGCCCTTGCCTTCGTCGCCCCACTGCGAGCCGACGACCACCACATTGGCCATAGTTTCTTCCCTTCAGGCTTCGCGGGCGAGCCGCGAACGGTTCAAAAAGACAGGCCTCTATAGCGTCAAGAATCCCATTGCGCGACCTTTCTTTGCACCTTCAAGGCCTCGGAGGCACAACAATTTCCCGCTTTTGGGACCTTTACTTCCCCCAGCCCGGGCGGATAGGTGCCGGCTGGACCGTGAGGGCATCGAATGAACAGAACCGCCTATGCATTGCTGGCGCTGACGACGTTGTTCTGGGCTGGCAATTCGATTGCCGGAAAATTGGCGGTCGGCCACGTCTCGCCGATGGTCCTCGTCACCGTTCGCTGGGCCGCCGTCACAGCAGCGCTTTTTCTCTTGAACAGACGGCAGGTCGCCGTCGACTGGGCGGTCATCCGCCCGCGCCTGTTCTATCTGCTCTTTTTAGGCGGGCTCGGTTTCACCGTCTTCAGCATCGCCCTGTATTATGCGCTGATCTACACCACGGCGATCAACGCCAGCATCCTGCAGGGCGGCATGCCGCTCTTCGTCTTCGCGGCAAGCTTCGCCCTGTTCGGCAGCCGTATCCGGATCGAGCAGGCGATCGGCTTCGTCTTGTCCTTCATCGGGGTCGTGGTCATTGCGCTGCGTGGAGACTTCGTCAACCTGATCACCCTCAATATCAATTTCGGCGATGCGCTGATGCTGGTGGCGATCATCGCCTATGGCATTTACACCGCCGCCCTGCGCACCAAACCCATCGTCCACTGGACGAGTTTGATGATCATGCTGTGCCTCGGCGCGACCCTGACCGCGCTGCCGTTTCTCGCCTTGGAGATGGCCGCCGGCGCCACCATCCTGCCCGAGCCGCGCGGCTGGCTGATCATCGGCTTCATCGTGCTGTTTCCCTCGCTGCTGGGCCAGGCCTTCTACATCCGCGCGGTCGAGCTGATCGGCTCGAACCGCGCCGGGCTGTTCATCAATCTTCTGCCGCTGTGGGGCGCGCTGCTGGCCGTCACCATCGTCGGCGAGGAGTTCCACATCTACCACGCGGTGTCGCTGGTGATGATCCTGGCCGGCATCGGCCTTGCCGAATATGGTGGGCGGAAACTGGCGCGGTAGGGTTAGACAATCCTAGAACGCTTTCGGCAAACCCGCTTGCTTGAGCACCGCATTCGCCGTGTGGCGCGACTTGATCGCGTTGTCGATAGTCACCTTGCGGCCGTTTTCCGGCTGATGCCAGATTTCATGGTCACCCTTGCCATGGCGCAAAAGTTTCCACCCAGCCTTGCTGAGGATCGTCTTGAGAGGCTTGGAGAAACTTTCCACAGACTACCGACCTGCGACTCACCCACGCTGGAAGAATAGTTCATCTTCCCGATAGAGATCGGCAATTTGTCGAGCAACGCCCGTGATTCACAGAATATGGGTCGTGAAACCCGACGGAACTCACGCCGCTACAGTTTGGAAGCTGCGGGTTATCAACTCGATTTCAATCGGACCGGAGTCCGTATCGGCCATTAGATCGGGGACGATGAGGGCCAGCTTTTTCTGCAATTCTTCTATCGTCTCAGCCTCTGTAACCACACCACGCTGGTCACGGTCCGACGCGACCCAGACGGCTGCTTCATCATCCCAAAAAGCTTCGACGACGATCTTCATACCGCTCACCCTGCAATAGGAACCATTCTACCGCAACGCTGCGAAAACAAAAAGGCGCGGATGAAACTCCGCGCCTTTGAAGTTCGATGCAGCGCCGATCAGGCTTCGGCAACGTCGAACTGCAGCGGCTTGGCCGAATCGATCGACGGCTGGGCGCGCAATTCCTCCAGCACGGCATCCGGAATACGCTCGTCGAGATAGAGCATGGCAATGGCGTTGCCGCCCGGATGGTCGCGGCCGAGCTGGAAGTTGGCGATGTTGACCTTGTGCTTGCCGAGGATGCCGCCTAGCAGGCCGATGATGCCCGGTACGTCGCCATTGGTGGTGTAAAGCATGTGGCGGCCGACTTCCGCATCCATGTTGATGCCCTTGATCTGGATGAAGCGGGGCTTGAGGTCGGAGAAGCAGGTGCCGGCGATCGCGCGGGTCTGCTTCTCGGTCTTCACCGTCAGCTTGATGTAGCCGTCGAACACCCCCGACTTGTCGCGGCGGATTTCCGACAGGATGACGCCGCGCTCCTTGGCCATGATCGGCGCCGAGACCATGTTGACGTCAGACACCTGCGGACGGATCAACCCGGCCAGAGCCGCGCTGATCAGGGCGCGGGTGTTCATCGTCGCGGTCGCACCGTCGAACAGGATCTCGACTTCCTTGATCGGATCCTCTGTGACCTGCCCGACAAAGGCGCCGAGCACTTCGGCAAGCTTGACGAAGGGCTTGAGCCGCGGCGCTTCCTCGGCCGTGATCGACGGCATGTTGATGGCGTTGGACACCGCCCCCTTAACGAGGTAGTCCGCCATCTGCTCGGCCACCTGCAGGGCGACATTCTCCTGCGCCTCGGAGGTCGAGGCGCCCAGATGCGGCGTGCAGACGACATTGTCCATGCCGAACAGCTCGTTCTGCTCGGCAGGCTCGACCTCGAACACGTCGATCCCGGCGCCGGCGACCTTGCCGCTCTTCAGCCCCGCGATGAGGTCGGCTTCCACAACGAGGCCGCCGCGCGCGCAGTTGATGATGCGCACGCCCTTCTTCATCTTGGCGATGGCATCGGCATTGATGATGTTGCGCGTCTTGTCGGTCAGCGGGGTATGAAGGGTAATGAAGTCGGCGCGGGCGAAGAGCTCGTCCAGCTCGACCTTTTCAACACCCAGTTCGGCCGCACGGCTTTCCGACAGGAACGGATCGAAGGCAACGACATGCATCTTGAGGCCGACGCCGCGCGTCGCGACGATGGAGCCGATATTGCCGCAGCCGATGACGCCGAGCGTTTTGCCGGTGATCTCCACGCCCATGAAGCGGTTCTTTTCCCACTTGCCGGCATGAGTGGAGGCGCTGGCCTCGGGGATCTGGCGGGCGACCGCGAACATCAGGGCGATGGCGTGCTCGGCGGTGGTGATGGAATTGCCGAACGGCGTGTTCATGACGATGATGCCGCGCCGCGAGGCGGCCGGGATATCGACATTGTCGACGCCGATGCCGGCGCGGCCGATGACCTTGAGATTGGTCGCAGCGGCGATCAGCTTCTCGGTCACCTTGGTGGCCGAGCGGATGGCGAGGCCATCATACTGGCCGATGACTGCAAGCAGCTTTTCCTTGTCCTTGCCGAGATCGGGCAGGTAGTCGACCTCGACGCCGCGATCCTTGAAGATCTGGACGGCGGTGGTGGAGAGTTTGTCGGAAACGAGTACGCGAGGCATTTTTTGGATCCTGTCAGGTTGCTGACCCCTCATCCGTCGCCTTCGGCGACACCTTCTCCCCTTGTGGGAGAAGGTGGCCGAGCGGAGCGAGGTCGGATGAGGGGTGTTGCGAAAAAACGAACGCTGAAGCTACGCAGCCGCCTTGAGCGTGGCCTTCTGCTGGGCAAACGCCCAGTCGAGCCACGCGGTCAGCGCCTGGAGATCGGAGGTCTCGACGGTCGCGCCCGCCCAGATGCGCAGGCCGGACGGCGCATCGCGATAGGCGCCGATGTCATAAGCGACGCCTTCCTTTTCGAGCGCCGAAACAATGCCCTTGGCGAAGGCGGCCTGGCCGTCCTTGTCGAGGGCTGCGACCTCCGGGTCGACTATGGAGAAGCAGACCGAAGTGTTGGAGCGCGTCGCCGGATCGACGGCGAGGTTTTCGAGCCAGCCGGATGTCTGCGCGAACGCGTCGAGCGTAGCGAAGTTGGCGTCGGCGCGGGCCACCAGGCCGTCGAGGCCGCCCACCGACTTCGCCCAGTGCAGCGCGTCGATATAGTCTTCGACGCACAGCATGGACGGTGTGTTGATGGTCTCGCCCTTGAAGATGCCTTCGATCAGCTTGCCGCCCGAAGTGAGGCGAAAGATTTTCGGCAGCGGCCAGGCCGGCTTGTAGCTCTCCAGCCGGGCGACCGCGCGCGGGCTGAGGATCAGCATGCCATGTGCGCCCTCGCCGCCCAGAACCTTCTGCCAGGAGAAGGTGACGACATCGAGCTTGGCGAAGTCGAGACGCTGGGCGAACGCGGCCGAGGTGGCGTCGCAGATGGTCAGGCCGTCGCGGTCGGCCGGAATGAAATCGCCATTCGGCACGCGGACGCCCGAGGTCGTGCCGTTCCAGGTGAAAACAACGTCGCGGTCGAAATCGATCTTGGCGAGGTCCGGCAACTGCCCATAGGGCGCATCGAAGGTGCGGACATCAGCAAGCTTGAGCTGCTTGACCACATCGGTGACCCAGCCGGCGCCGAAGCTCTCCCACGACACCATATCGACGCCGCGCGCGCCGAGCAGCGACCACAGCGCCATCTCGACCGCGCCGGTGTCGGAGGCGGGCACGATGCCGATGCGGTAATCGGCCGGCACCTGAAGCACTTCACGCGTCAGCGCAATCGCTTCTTCGAGCTTGCTCTTGCCGATCTTGGCGCGGTGCGACCGACCGAGCGCCGCCTTGGCGAGCGCATCGAGCGACCAGCCGGGACGCTTGGCACAGGGACCTGAGGAAAAATTGGGGTTTGCCGGACGCAGTCCGGGCTTTGCGACGGATGCCGTCATCGTGGTCTATCCTTCCAGATAGTTGGCCCCTCGTTGGGGAGGGGTGGCCCACGGCGGCGTATAATGGAACGGCGGGGGGATGGCAAGGGGACGTCAAGCTAAGCCAACACTTAAAAGGCCGATAGCCCTACGAGGCAGAGAGTATCTCGTAAGCTCTGTACGTGGGGAACGCGACATCGTTCCAGAAAAATGATTCTGCCAGCAAGAACATCGATGCCAATATAAAAAATATCAAAGAATTTCCTCTAAACCTATCAATTACACCAGAAATCGAAATAAGCAGTAGAGGTGCAATAGCGTAAAAATAACGGCCATGAGTCGCTCTTATCCCGCCAGTTATCAGCTGAACCTGATATATATTATATATGGCAACAAGACAAAAAAGTACAAATGCAGAAAACGTTAAAATCGAGAATTTAACTAACGCGTCATCCGTTATAAAAACGATAGGAGAGTTTAGAATTGAAAATACTCCCAAGAACGCAATCAATCCCGCTAAGAATGGCGCCGCAATGCTGTAATTGGAAATGTAGAAATATACAAAAAGCGCAAACGACGCGGAGATTATTACTGTAATGTACTTTATAAAAATCGGTTTGTATTTCACAATAAAAATTGAGTAAATCAAAGATACAATCAAAAGCATAAATAAGACTGCTGATATAAAAATATCTCGGGACAAGCCGTTTGAAAGATAAATCATAACCAAGTCTTTGGAATCATTTCTAAGCCAGATATGTCCATGAAAACTACCAATAAATCTCTCAACAACCGAGGATGCACGAAAGAAATCGAATATCGTAAAATTCTCTGAGGAAAGAACATGTTTTGTCCTTAAGCTTCCGAGCCTTACCCAGTTACCGTATTTTAAAAAGCTATAGAGGTGCCAGAGGAATATAGGTGTAAGAACCAATGACACACCTGCTATCCAACGAAGACTAAAACCCCTGCAGAACAATCTCTGAATGGCAAAAAATGCTACCATGCCCACCAAAAGTGGCAGTGCCGTCGATTTGGTTAATGTAGCCGCAACAAAAGCGAGAATACACAAGGTCTCGTCCAGCCTGCAACCACCCTTCATAAATCGAGCAAGATAGTATCCGCCGATAGCGGCAAATGCGAACACGCCCACATCATTTGAAATGCCGCCACTCAAGGCAACAAAGGTTGGCGTTGCCAAAGCGACTACAACGCAAAACCAAGAGCCAATTAAAGAAAGCGCCAATTCTCTTGATGTCAAATACATGAAGAGAACGCCGACTGCCGCAAAGAGCGCGCTGAGAAACCTTATGGAATAGAGGATCGATACCGGACTATCAGAGAAAACATCGGCGAGAAAACCCGCCGGTGCCATCATCACGTAGTACAAAGGAGGATGACTTAATACGTAGTTTTTCCTTTTCGAAGGCGCTCCATTTTGATTCTCCACCGCAGCAGAGTCTATAAGGCTAACACCATGTTCCGGAACAAAGTTTCCTCGTGCAAATTCCATTACATAAGAGTAGTGAGCAGGCTCATCGGCATTACCCCAAGGGGGCACAATCAAAAAGCCAACGACAAAAAACTTGACAAACGATATCAGAAAAACAGCAATTGGCACTCCCTTATTCATTGAAACTTCCGATTTTTCATTGCAAAGAATAATAATAAGGGTGTCATTATAATAAGAAAAACCATTGAGACCCCTCTAGCGTAGCTTGTCCAAGCATAAATTGGCCTCACAATGTAAGAAGTTCTTACGTTTAATATACCATTATTATTTCTATCCGAATTCCGGGAAGCGACGTAGACAAAAAACCCGTCGTCAGATCCATAACCCTCCACTTCCAGAAATGATTCTTGGTAGTTCATGTTATTCGTACACAATTCTATGAATTTTCTACCGCCGACATCCGAGGATTTTATCGAGACTGTATTCAAAATGACCATGTTCGATATCAGACTGATCTTTGCTGCCGCGTTATTCTTTTTCTTTTGGCCGGAGAGCAGTACTGAGGCGCAAAACGTATCCGCCCTTGCCAACAGCCCCTCATTGACGGTGAGCGGCTGACGAATTTTTAGCCCCGACTTTATAGGAATCTTGCTTGGCTCCTCTCGCGGCCTTGAGACGATCTGCACCTCGGCAAGCGGATGTAACAACGGGAGTAGAGAAACAAACCCTACCATGCACACTAGAAGGAACTTTGACGGGAAGCCTGCGCTCTGAATATAAGCCATCCGCTTCATCGAATCCCATTTTTTGAGAATTCCAATAAAAACGATTTTTTTGGAATAAATGGGGCCGTATTCCCGTCCACAGCGCGAAAACGCAACTTGTACACAGACACAAGCTGAATGACCAAGCCAACAACTGCCAAGACAAACAAGAGCACTGCCAACTTTGTCGAAAATCCATTGGCTTCGATGTTCAAAAATAAGTCGCCTAGCGCATTTTCCGATCTGGTTTTACGTGGGCTTACCGACCAAATTCCATTCAGGAGTGCTGCGGACCAACCGATCGTTAATACTGCCCAAGTCAGCGGGATAGCCACAGCCCTGAAGTAGGTTGCAGAAAATGCGACCGTCAATGCGACTACGATTGTAGCCGGTAAAACATATCTAACATTGAAGGCGCCGTAACCCTTGGCATGCCATATTTGGAAAAATATGTTTGCGCCAAGAAGTATTAAAAGAAGCAGACCAACATCCCAATTCTTGAATTCATTTCTACGGAAACTTTTTATCGCAGCGAACGCAAGCACCGCTAAGCTTGCGATCGAGACGACCCATGAAATATTTACGTTACCGGAGCCCCACTTAATCCATGCGCGACCGTAGAAACCTTTTAGAATTTGAGTGTACGGTGTCACACTTGTCAAAGTTTTCCACCATCCTCTCAATTTCCGGCCCTGCGCTTCCGCTACCCATGATTGGTCCGAATTTCTATACCAAAAACCGCTTTGGAGATAATTTCCATAATAAAACCAGCCGCTTGCAGCTACAGAAACGACGAAGACTGTCAAAATTGAAATTACAGATTTAAAAAAAGCGTCCTTTTTATTCGCCTCCCGACTGGCAGCGACAATTATAACAACGAAGGAAATGAACATTATTCCAACATAGGTTGCTCGCGACAGCATCCCTAACGCGCATACTAACGATAGTAAAAAGACATAGGTCGGCTTAATTCCCTGCCTCAGAATGACAACTGAAATACCAACCGTAAGCGTTGTGGCGAAAACAACAACGGTATCATTCATTATGTCACCCGACACGCGAATGAACGGCGTCCAAGACGCCGCTACGGCAGTAGAAGCCAATGTGACGAGTGGTGATTGACTTACTACCCAGCTTGTCCAAAAAAAAGCCACAACACACAGGACGCCCAAGCACAATGTCAAAACTCTGGCGACGAACACTCCGTCTCGCCAATCCCCGTGGTCGATAGCCTGACCGACAAACGGTGCCAGCACAGCGTAATAAAGTGGAGGATGGTGGGAAACAAACTGAGGCTTGCCGGACCAGGATTGCCCCCCTTTCAATTCGACCGGAATTTTAGTTCCTTCCGCCCAGGACGGAAATTCGCCTTTTGAGAGTTGCCAAGCATAATCTAGATGCCGCAATGAATCCGACGTTCCGGTCCACTTTGTCGCAACCACATAAACTGCGACTATCGACACATAGCTGACAAGGATGCCCGCAAGACCGATTGCCAACCACCGTCGAAGCATCATATTTTCACTCGCTCTTGGGCATGATCTAGATTGTTTATTCTGCCCACGTAAATCGACCCAGCCTCAAGGACTGTTATGACTTTTTTTCAAAAGGGCTTGCTAGGGGCTATTCTTCTATTTTCCGCGCTTCTCGTTGACATCTACAGCGCCATGACGCCGGTTGGAAAGTCACCCGATGAGCGGCACCATTTCGCTTATGCCTACGGCATCTACGAACAGGGCCTTACACCGTTTTTTGACCGCAAGGCAATCCTGACCGATGGCAAGGATCCAAATCACCTCAGGCATCCGCCGGGCTATTATTTCATCCTTGCCAGCGCCATGGCGCTGCTCGACATCGACAAGGATTTTTCCGGCAACGGACTGTCCTCCACGCAATATTCCGGATCTTTGAAGAACGCGGCGATCCAGCCGCTTCGCGCGATATCGCTGGCGCTTTACGCGGTCCACCTGCTTGGGCTGTATCTACTCGTCAACTATCTGGTGAGGCGCAAGCTTGTGTCCGGTTGGGCCGCCGTAGCGGCAACTGCGCTGGTGGTCTTCATCCCGTCTCGGATGCATCTCGCCGGCGCCGTGAACAACGATACGCTTGCCATGGCCGTCTGGCCGTTTCTCGCTCTATACGGCACAAAAACTCTACTGGAGCCCAGCCTTGCGACGCTGCTGAAATTCGCGATTGCCGCAACCGTCGCAGCTCTTACCAAACTCACGCTGGCCATCGTCGTCCTGCCATTTGCCGGCGCAATCATGCTTTTTCAGCTCCTGCGGTTCGATCCTCTGGGATTTCAGCCGCAGTTGCGCTTCTGGTGGTACGAAATTCGCCGGTCACGCCTTAGGGAGGCTGGGCTTTTCGCGGTATTCGCCGTTCTGTTCGTCTTCGCCGCCGCTTATTATGGCAATACCTACGCCAAATTCGGTTCGGTTAACCCGACCTACACGCAGATTTACAACCTCCCCGATGAGGACAACAAATTTCGCGTCGAGCGGACGAAGGAAAGAAGCTGGGGTGCGATTGCCGAGGATGTCGTTGTCTCGTCCTGGCGGACCACCACAGGCGCTTTCGGGCACGAGCATCTTTATGTCGACGCCAATGTTACCACCGAACTCGTGCTTGTGACATTGGCCTTTCTACTTGCCCTAGGCGCAGTCGTCCTAAGCTGGATCTACAGAAAAAACTCCGACCTCCGCCGTTTGCTCATCCCGCTCGTCTATCTCGCTGTTCCGCCATTGTTCTGGCTCATCTGGATCAACTGGAACGTCGGTAATTACGCGCTCAATGGCCGTCTAGGCACGCAGGGGCGCTATACGATCGGCGCATTGGAGGTCGGAATCCTGGGCGTCTTCCTGGCATGGGGTGCCTTGCAGGCGAGCGGTGTCGGGCGACTGCGTCTTATTGGGACGGTTGGAGCATCAGCGGTTTTCATCATGCTTGCGCCGGTGTTCATCAAACCCCTGTTCTACGCTCGCATGAACGAGCACCTTTATTTCGCGGCGAATATGCCATCGCTCGTCGCCAAGAACCTCGCCTCGGATGGGTTCTCGAAAATCACCTTGAAGGCCGCAGAACCTTCGGGCTTCGTTAAAACTGGATATATGGAGTCCAGCCGGAGAACATTGCACAAAGACTATTTTATTTTGTCTCCTAACCAAGCGCGCGTGATAGGTGCTGTCCCAAAGATCGACACTGCGAAATTCAAGGGTCTCGAAGTCGCGGTGTGGGCTCGCGCCGGCTCTCGTCCGTCGGAGCTTCAGCTGTCTCTGAGAGACATTGCAGGCACCACGGAGCCGGCGTCTGAAGTGTTGAAGCTCTCGGGCCACATCTCGGTCACATCCCACTGCTTTTCTATCCCACAGCCGGAACTGGCCATTTCAATCCGGCGGGTCGATCCCGACTATTCGCTGCTGACGCGGCTGTTCAAGAACGACAATCCACCTATCCTGCTCGGCGCCTACGCCAAGCCAGTGGCAGAGTGTAAATAGGCGGAGCGCGCCATGGAGGCCTGTGCCTCCATGGCTTGCCCTCACACCATCATCCGTCTCGCCTCCTTCACGCCCAGCGCCTCGGGCCGGTCGCAGGTGGTCGTCATGGCAACGAATGCGCCGGTGTCGCCGGATGCGAGGATGCCGGTCATGGCTTCGACCGCGTGCAGGGCGAGTTCGAAGGAACAGCGATGCGGGCGGTCTTCCAGGATGGCGAGCGCCATGTCGGCAAGGCCGGCGGTGCGGTAGTTCGCCATCATGCCGTTGGAATGCTTCTGGTTCGGCACGCCGAAGGGGTGCTCCCATTTCGGCAGTTTCTTGACCGGCTTGTCGGCCTTGGTGTAGCCGAGCGCACCGCCGAAGAAGTTGGGATCCGGCACCATGAGCGAGCCGAGCTCGCCGTAAAGCTCCATCGGCGCATGGCCGTGCTTCCACACATCCCAACTGGCGTTGAAGCTGACCGCCGCGCCATTGGCGAATTCGAGCAGCGCCATGATCGTCGTCGGCGTTTCGACGGGAATCTTTTCGCCAGCGCGCGGCTTCGAGCTGATGGTGCGCTCCCTGGCGGGGATGGTGGCAAGGGCTGCGACCTTGCTGATCGGGCCGATGAGCTGGATCAGATTGGCGAGATAATAGGGTCCGAGATCGAGGATCGGCCCTCCGCCCTTGAGGAAGAAAAAGTCCGGATTGGGGTGCCAATGCTCCATGCCGTGGTTCATCACCGTGCAGGAACCGCTGGTGATGCGGCCCAGCGCCCCGGAATCGACGAGATGCCGCGCCTGCTGGTGCGCACCGCCCAGGAAGGTGTCGGGCGCGGAGCCGATGCGCAGGCCCTTGCCGGCGGCGAGCTTGCCGAGGTCGAGCCCTTCCTCGACGTCGAGCACGAAGGGCTTTTCCGAATAAAGATGCTTGCCGGCGTCGAGGACTTCGCGTGACACCTGATAGTGCGCCGCCGGCACCGTCAGATTGACGACGATGTCGATGTCGTCAGAGCGCAAAAGGCCTTCGACGCTTTCGGCGCGCAGGCCGAATTCCTGCGCGCGCGCCTTGGCGGCATCCGCGTTGATATCGGCGCAGGTGCGCATTTCAATGCCTTTGAACAGCGGCGCCAGCTCGAAATAGGCCTTCGAGATGTTGCCGCAGCCGATGACGCCGACGCCGAGGTTTTTCCTTGCCATGAAAGCCGCTCCTAGAATGCCTTGACGGTCTCGATCGACCGCTGCGCGAAGCGGCGGTAGTCGGACGGGTTGTCGTGTTCCATGATGAAGAGTTTGGCCGGCGTCTTGGCCTTCAAGGTCGAAACCAGGCCGCGCCAGTCGACGGTGCCATGGCCGACATCCGACCAGCCGTCCTCGTCCGTGTTCTCGCCCGCGGGCGCGATGTCCTTGACATGGACGGCGACGACTCGATCGGCGTAGTCGGCGATCCAGGCCACCGGATCTGCACCGCCGCGGATCACCCAGGCCACGTCCATCTCCCAGCCAAGCTGCGGGGCGGCATCGAAGATCAGCTTCTGCGGGATCGATCCGTCCGGCAGGGCCACGAATTCGAAATCGTGGTTATGCCAGGCGAAATCGAAGCCGGCCGCGCGAGCCTTCTCACCAATTGCCTCCAGTCGCCGGCCGAAGGCGCTGTACCCCTCCGCATCGGTGGGGCGGTCGGCGGGGTTGAGATAGGGACAGACCATCAGCCTGACGCCGAGGGTCGAGGCAATGTCGACGGCTTCATCGAAGCGGTTTTCCAGGATATCGACGGAGAAGTGCCCGCTCGGCATCGTCAGGCCGGCAGCGTCGAGCTGCGCGCGGAGCGCGTTGGGATCTTCATACACCCCGCCATAACCCTCGACCTGTGTGTAGCCGGCCTCGGCGATGGACTTGAGGATACCATCCCAGGGCAGGAAGTTGCGGGCACTGTAAAGTTGGAAGGACCAGTCCGTCATCATCGTGTTCCGTTTCAGTTGAGATATCGATCAGAGGCGGTCGCCATTGGCGCCGTCGAACAGCGAGGCACGCATCGGGTCGAAGCCGATCGTCACCATTTCGCCGACGCGAGGGCTGCGCTCGGAGGAAACCAGCATGGTGATGTTCTGGCCACCCAGCCGAGCCCAGACCAGCGTGTCGGAGCCCATCGGCTCGACGACCTCAACCTCCACGGCGGCCGAAAACGGCCAGCCGGAGCCGGTGTTGACGCCGATATGCTCGGGGCGGATGCCCAAAGTCGCCGGGCCGGTATAGGCGCCCTTAATGCCGAACCCGTAGCCCTTGAGCGGTATCCGGACATTCCTGGCGACGAAATCGGGAGCGTCCCCACCGGCCTCTACCTGTCCTTCCAGGAAATTCATACCGGGGGAGCCGAGAAAGCCGGCGACGAAGCGATTGACCGGCCGGTTGTAGATCTGCTGCGGCGCGTCGAGTTGCTGGATGACGCCACCCTTCATCACCGCGATGCGGTCGGCCAGCGTCATCGCCTCGATCTGGTCGTGGGTGACGTAGATCATGGTATTGCCGAGCTTCTGGTGCAGCCGCTTGATCTCGACACGCAGTTCGGACCGCAGCTTGGCGTCGAGGTTGGACAAAGGCTCGTCGAACAAAAACACCTCGGCATCGCGCACCAACGCCCGTCCGATCGCCACGCGCTGACGCTGGCCGCCGGAAAGGGCTGCCGGCTTGCGCTGCAGCAGCGCTCCGATCTGCAGAATCTCGGACGCGCGGGTGACGCGTTCGGCAATCTGCGGCTTGGGCATGCCGGCGACGCGCAGGCCGAACGACAGATTCTTCTCCACCGTCATCTGCGGGTAGAGCGCATAGGACTGGAACACCATGCCGATGCCGCGATCCTTGGGCTCTTCCCAGGTTACGTTGCGGCCGTTGATGAAGATCTGGCCGCTGCTGACGTCGATGAGGCCAGCGATGCAGTTGAGCAGGGTCGACTTGCCGCAGCCGGACGGTCCCAGCAGCACGAGGAACTCGCCATCGCCAATATCGAGGTTCATGTCCTGCAGCACCGAGACGGTGCCGAAGGCGAGGGAAAGGTCTTTGACCGAAACGCTGGTGTTCATAAGTGAGGCCCTACCCCTTGACCGCGCCGGCGGCGATGCCGCGCACGAAGAGTTTTCCGGAGACGAAATAGACGAACAGCGGCACCAGCCCGGTCAGGATGGTGGCAGCCATGTTGACGTTGTATTCCTTCACCCCCTGCATCGAATTGACGATGTTGTTGAGCTGCACGGTCATCGGGTAGGATTCCGGCCGAGTGTAGATCACGCCGAACAGGAAGTCGTTCCAGATGCCGGTGATCTGCAGGATGATGGCGACCACGAAGATGGGCAGCGACATCGGCAGCATGATCCTGAAATAGATGCCCCAGAAGCCGGCGCCGTCGACCCGGGCGGCCTTGAACAGCTCTTCGGGCATCGAGGCGAAGTAGTTGCGGAACAGGAGCGTCAGGATCGGCATGCCGAAGATCGAATGCACGATCACCAGGCCGCTCAGGCTGCCATAAAGGCCGATCTCCCGCAGCACGATGACGATCGGGTAAATCATCACCTGATAGGGGATGAAGGCGCCGACGATGAGGATGGTGAAGAACACGTCCGCGCCCTTGAAGCGCCAGTTGGCGAGCGCGTAGCCGTTGACCGAGGCGATCACGATGGAGATGATCACCGATGGAACGGTGATCCGCACCGAATTCCAGAAGCCCCGCGACAGCCCATCGCAATTGAGCCCGGTGCAGGCGGTCGCCCAGGCTTTCGCCCAGGGTTCGAAGGTAATTTCCATCGGCGGAGCAAAGATGTTGCCCAGCCGGATTTCCGGCATGCCCTTGAGCGACGTCACCACCATCACGTAGAGCGGCAGGAGATAGTAGAGCGAGACGACGATCAGCGTGCCGTAGATAAAGATGTTGCGGCGCGAGAAGGCGTGGCGCGGCTTGGGACCTTGCGGGCCGGCCTCAATACGGGCTGCGGGAATGGCGGAAAGCGCTACACGGTCATGCACGGCGGCGCCCTCCGAATTCGAGATAGGCCCACGGCACGACAATGACGATCACGGTCAGCAGCATCATAGAGGAGGCCGCGAAGCCCTGCCCGAGGTTCTGGGCGAGGAACATGTAGTCGTAGACATATTTGGCCGGAACTTCCGACGAGATCCCCGGTCCGCCGCTGGTCTGGGCGACGACGAGGTCGTAGACGCGGACGATGCCGGAGGCGAGAATGACGAGCGTCGTGACGAAGACAGGCCGCATCATCGGGATGACGATGAACAGATAGGTCTTCCACATCGGAATGCCGTCGACGCGGGCGGCCTTCCAGATGTCTTCGTCGATGCCGCGCAATCCAGCAAGCATCAAGCACATGATCAGCCCTGTGCCTTGCCATAGGCCGGCGATGAGGATGCCGTAGATGACGAGGCTTGGATTGTAGAGCGGATCGAATACGAAACTCTCCCAGCCAAGCGAGCGCACGACATTCTGCACGCCGAAATCCGGGTTGAGGATCCACTGCCAGACCAGTCCGGTGACGATGAAGGACAGCGCAAAGGGATAGAGCAGAATGCTGCGAAAGGTGTTTTCGAAGCGGATTTTCTGGTCGAGCAGAGCGGCCAGCACGAAGCCGATCACCAGCGAAAAGATCAGCGACAGGATGCCGTAGATCAAAAGGTTCTCGACCGCAATCTGCCAGCGCGGCGCGGCCCAAAGCCGTTCATATTGTTCGAGACCTACGAAATTGAGGCGCGGCAGGAGCCGCGAATTGGTGAAGGAATAGACCACGGTCCACGCCGTACCGCCGACGAAAATCACCACCGCCGTCAGGATCATCGGGATCGAGGCGACCTTGGCGTTCAGGTTTCGGAACAGGCGGTTGGGTCTTCCGGTCGGTGCTGTACTCATCGGGCAGCCTCGGCCAATTGGAGGGGAACGCCCTGCCCCGAAAGCCGGGACAGGGCGGCGCGGCGGGAGGAAATCAGTCCGCGGAAGACACGATGTCCACGAAACGCTTCTGCGCGTCATCGGCGGACAGGTTCGGGTTGCTGAAGAACTCGACGAACAAATCATTCACCTGGTTGAGAGAGTCCGCCGACATGAGCTGGTCGGGCGAAGGAATCACATTTCCCTTGGCCAGGATCGCAAGGCCTTTGCGCATGCAGTCGTTGGCGGCGTCGAGATTGACATCGCCCCGCACCGGCAACGATCCCTTCTTCAAGTTGAAGGCGACCTGCGTTTCCGGCGACAGCATGACGGACGCGAGAACATCCTGGGCTTTCGACTTTTCCGGATCGGAGAGTTTCGGGAAATAGAAGGCGTCGCCGCCCGTCTGGATGACTTCGTTCACGCCAAGCCCCGGCAGGCAGGTATAGTCCGATCCTGCCGTCTGGCCGGCGACCTGGAACTCGCCCTGCGCCCAATCGCCCATGATCTGGCCGCCAGCCTGAGCGTTGATGACCTGCGAGGTTGCCTGGTTCCAATCCTGGACATTGGATTTCGCCGACATCTTGCGGGCATCGTCGACCGCCTTGAAGACCCTCACGATCTCAGGACCGGCAGCGAACTCGGCATCCTTGTCGCCGAAGGTTTTCTGGTAGGCATCGGGTCCGGCGAGCGCGACGAGGAGAACCTGGAACACGAGCGTGGTCTGCCAGGGCTGCTGTCCGAGCGCGAGCGGGATCTTGCCGGCCTTCTCGAGCGCGGGCGCGGCGGCGACGAACTCATCCCAATTCTTCGGAACGGCGACGCCGGCTTCCTCAAACGCCTTGTTCGACAACCACAACCACTGCTGGGAATGGATGTTCACCGGCACGCAGTAGATCTTGCCATCGAGCGTACAGCTGTCGAGAAGGCTTTTCGGCTTGATGAAGTCGGCCCAGCCTTCCTTCGCGGCGATGTCGCTCAGGTCGCGCATCATGCCGGCCTGAACCAGTTCCTCGGCCTGCCTGCCGTGATTGAATTGTGTGGCGCCCATCGGATCGCCGCCGGTGATGCGGCTGATCATGATCGGCCGGGCGGTGCCGCCCGAACCGGCGATGGCGCCATCGACCCATTTGTTGCCGGTGGCGTCGAACGCCTTGGCCAGTTCGCCCACCGCCGCGGCCTCGCCGCCCGACGTCCACCAGTGAGTGACCTCGAGATCGGTGGCAATAGCCGGACCAGCCAGCAAAAGAGCAGTCGATGCCGCCAAGGCCGCAGCCGAGAAGCTAAAACGCATCATCATTCCTCCCAAATCTGAAACGTTACAGATTAAAGGGTATGCGAAGAATTCCGGTCCGGCAAGCCGTCCAGCGTCACTTTTCTTCGAGCATCGAATTAAAGCCGCCCCGAACCACCCCTGCCGCAGCGCAGCAAAAGCTCTCGCTTTAGGAGATTTCACAACCAAAATGCGAAGAATATCAGTCGTTTCCAGATATGTCGCACTGCGGAAACCCGAGCGCCTGCGACAAATCCTGGAGGCTCAAACTGCAGGCCATATGATCGCAAATTTTTATTTTTGAAACGTTACAGGTTGAAGTAACTAATGCTTGTGCGAGATCGGAACCGGTGCGATATGTCCCATGCGCACCCCGCGCTGACCGGGCCTGACATGGACGAGCATACTCCCGATACACCGGTCGACGAGCCGGAGGCAGGCTCCGATCAGGGTCGACCGACGCTGAAGACGATTGCGTTCATGACGGGCTTGGGCGTGACCACCGTGTCGCGCGCCTTGAAGGACGCCCCGGAGATCGGCGCGGCGACGCGCAAGCGCGTGCAGATGATCGCCCGCCAGATCGGCTACCGCCCCAACCGCGCCGGCGTCAGGCTTCGCACCGGCAAGACCAATGTCATCAGCCTGATCCTCGATACGGAAGAGCAGGTCGGCGGTTTCGTCTCCGACATCATCTACGGCATTTCCGAAGCGCTGGCCAAAACGTCCTACCACCTGATCGTCACGCCTTATTCGCGCAACAACGACCCTTTGGAGCCGGTCCGGTACGTTGTCGAGACCGGCTCGGCCGACGGCATCATCATTTCCCGCACCGAGCCGGACGACAAGCGCGTGCGCTACATGATCGAGCACGGCTTTCCCTTCGCCACCCACGGTCGCACGGATATGGGGATCAACCACCCCAGCCACGACTTCGACAATTACGAATATGCCGCGCAGGCGGTGCGCAAGCTCGCCGCTCTCGGCCGCCGCCGGTTAACGCTTTTGGCGCCGCCGTCGAATTTGAGCTACTACCACCATATGCGCGACGGCTTCGCCGATGCGGTTGCCGAATGCGGCCTGATCGAAATCCCGATGAACGGCGTCACGCTGGATCATTCGATCCAGGAAGTCAGGCAGAAGACGGCACAGCTGATGCGTCGCGAGCTGCGGCCGGACGGTTTCGTCTCCGGCTCGGGATCGTCGACCTTCGCGCTGGTGGCGGGAACCGAGGACGCCGGGCTGGAGCTCGGCAGGGATGTCGATATCGTCTCGAAACAATCGTCGAAACTGCTTCACCTGCTCAGGCCGAAAATCTTTGCCGTCGACGAGAATGTCAGGCTTGCCGGCTTCGAACTCGCCCGCTCGGTCATGGGAAGCATCGCCGGCAAGGACATTGCTACGCTGCAGACACTGAGCAAACCCGGCGATGCGCTTCAGGACAAGCAGGGGTAGACGGGAGCGACCCTGCCTTCTCCCCTTGCGGCAGAAGAAAAGTTGCGCCGCAACTGTCAGCTTTCGGCAAAGCCATCCGCACAACGCAAAAAAGACCGGTCGCGAGACCGGTCTTCCGCAAGACGGTTAGGAAAAACTATTCCTTGGGCGTCAGAACCTGACGGCCGCGATACATGCCGGTCTTCAGGTCGATGTGGTGCGGACGGCGGGTTTCGCCCGAGTTCTTGTCCTCGACATAGGTCGGGGCCTTGAGCGCGTCGGCCGAACGGCGCATGCCGCGCTTGGACGGGGAGGTTTTGCGTTTAGGAACAGCCATGGAAGGACTCCACTCTTAAGTCGAAACGCCCCGACAACCCTCGCTAAAGGGCCGCTGTCGAGGCCATAATCTGAGAAAGTGGCGTCGCTATACACGCCCTGCCCTGACTTGACCAGTGCCGCCGCGCTTTTTTTAGCGGCGGGTAGCTATGATTCAGCCGGCGGTGCCCACGCAGCCGACATAATCGCCCGCCCCGCCCGCGCGACGCTCGATCAGCCCCGCCAGCCGCTGCAGGCCCGGTCCCGGCTTGCCTGCATTGCGTTCGATCGGATTGGGCAGGCTGACTGCCAGAAGCGCCGCCTGGCGCCGCGTCAGGTTTTTCGCCGGTTTGCCGAAATGATATTGCGACGCCGCCTCGATGCCATAGATGCCCGGCCCCCATTCGGCAATGTTGAGATAAATCTCCATCAGCCTCTTCTTGGGCATCATCAGGTCGAAATAGACCGCCAGCGGCAGTTCCAGCGCCTTGCGGACGAAGGACCGTCCATTCCACAGATAGAGGTTCTTGACCGTCTGCATCGGGATGGTCGAGGCGCCGCGTGTCGATTCGCCGGCGAGCGCGTCGTTGATCACGCCCTTGAGTTCGCCAAGATCGATGCCGCGATGGAAGCAGAACTGCCCGTCCTCCGACATGATGACCGAATTGACCAAAGCCGGCGCGACATCTTCGATGGGCACCCAGCGCCGGTCATAGCCCTGGAAGGTCGCGAGGTCCTTGAGCATCAGCGTCGAGACGGGATGCACGAAGGGAGGCAGATAAAGGATGGTGAGCACGATGGGGGCTGCGACCAGCACCGCCAGGACGATCAAAGCGCGCCTGAACCAAACGGACATTGAGGATCGGGAAACGCGCCGCCGTCTCGCCGCCATGTCGAGTCCTTCGGTTTCGGGTTCTACTGTCGGTTCCGCCAAGCCGCTGCCCTTGCCTATCCACTCCAACCGCATAACGGCGCTTGGCTTCTTGCGCAACGCCTGTCTGTTCGTTACCGCTCCCAACATGACGACAGAGATCGATACCGTGTTCGAAACGGCACTTCAAATGCGTGCGGAGCAGATCGAAAGCCTGCTGCGGCGGCTTTTGGACGAACGCATCCGTCCCGGCGAGATCGCGCGGCCCGACCATCTGCTGGCCGCCATGCGCCATGGCGTGCTGAACGGCGGCAAGCGGCTGCGGCCGTTCCTGGTATTGGAAAGTGCCGCCTTGTTCGACGCCGACAGCGATGCGGCGATGCGGGTGGCCGCGGCGCTGGAATGCCTGCACTGCTATTCGCTGATCCATGACGACCTGCCCGCCATGGACGACGACGATCTCAGACGCGGCCAGCCCACCGTCCACAAGGCCTTTGACGAGGCCACCGCGATCCTGGCCGGCGACGGGCTCCTGACCTATGCCTTCGACATCATTGCCGACGAAGCAACGCCCTTGCCCGGCGACCGCCGCGCAACGCTCGTGCTGGCCCTGGCGCGCGCAGCCGGCCCCGGCGGCATGGTGGGCGGGCAAGCGCTCGATCTCGACGCCGAGAAGAACATGCCCGCCGAGGACGGCATCATCCGCCTGCAGGCGATGAAGACCGGCGCGCTGATCCGGTTCGCCTGCGAGGCCGGTGCTCTGGTCGCAGGCGCATCGGTGGCCGACCGGGACCGGCTGACGGCGTTCGGCGAGGCCATAGGGCTCGCCTTCCAGCTTGCCGACGATCTGCTCGACGTCACCGCCGATGCCGGTACGATGGGCAAGGCGACCGGCAAGGATGCCGCCGCCGGCAAGGCCACGCTGGTCTCGCTGCATGGCGCGGACTGGGCCAAGCGCCAGCTCGGGGGACTTGTGGCGCAGGCGCACGAACTGCTCGAACCGTTCGGCGAGCGGGCGCTTTTGCTCAAGGCAGCCGCCAGCTTTGTCGCCAGCAGAAGCCACTGACCGGTCTATCGATTTCTCAAGACGATGCAGGAGCCGCCGGCGCCGCGCAGCTTCTGGCAGATCGCATCGGCATCCCCGCGGCTGTCGGCGCCGATGCGCACGGCATAGATGCCCATCCGCCCGCGTCCCGACCGGACCCTGCTGACCACCGGCTCATACGGCTTCAGCAAGGCGGAAAACCGTCCCTGAATCCGTTGCCATTGGCGGATCGCGGCCGGTCGGCGAAAATTGCCGGCAACCTGGATGCCCCAGGGCTTGGTGTGCACCGTGGCCATGGCGATGGTGGCAGAGAACGCCGCCGGCATGTTCTTGCAAGCTTCGCTGAACGGCAGTTTCGGGTCGAGCGGGCGGATCGTGCCGGCATGTGTCCGGTCTGAAAAATTGTCAGCCGGCTCGCCCATAATGTCGAGCACGTAGTTTTCCGTTTCCAGGGGCAGGAACCCGCCGGACGATAGCCAGCGCGTCACCCGCGTCTCGCCCGAGTTGTAGGCGGCCGCCGCCAATCCGAGATTGCCAAAACCCGCCTTCATTTCGGCGAGATAACGGGCAGAGGCCGGGATGGCCTCGTTCATGTCAAAGGAGTTCTTGAGGCCGCGCATCGCCGCCGTGCCGGGCATGAATTGCGCAATGCCCTCGGCGCCTGCCGGGCTCACCGCATTGGTGTCGAAGCGGCTTTCCTTCCAGATCAGCCGGGCGAAGAAATCCCTGGGCAGCCCGTTCTGGACGGCATGGGTTTCGATCAGCGCGCAGACGCGCTCGACATGGCTCTTGCGCTCATCGGGCGGTTCGGCGGCAAAGGCGGGAGCGGCAAGGCAAAGCAGGAACGCCGCTGCCTTGCACGGGGTTCGCATCCTATTCGGCAGCCTGCCGGCCGCTACTGCCATAGCGCTGCTCGATATAGTCGGCGACCATCTTCTCGAAATCGGCCGCGATGCTCGGACCTTTCAGCGTGGCCGCTTTCTTGCCGTCGATGAAGACCGGCGCGCTCGGCGACTCGCCTGTGCCGGGCAGCGAAATGCCGATATCGGCATGCTTGGATTCGCCGGGACCGTTGACGATACAGCCCATCACCGCGACCTTGAGCTCCTCGACGCCCGGATATTTCTCCCGCCACAGCGGCATGTTCTTGCGGATGTCGGCCTGGATATTTTGCGCGAGTTCCTGGAAGACGGTGGAGGTGGTGCGGCCACAGCCGGGGCATGCCGCGACGATGGGAATGAACTGGCGGAAGCCCATGGTCTGCAACAGTTCCTGGCTGACCTGAACCTCGCGAGTGCGGTCGCCGCCGGGCTCCGGCGTCAGCGAGATGCGAATGGTGTCGCCGATGCCCTGCTGCAGCAGGATGCCCATGGCCGCCGACGACGCGACAATGCCCTTGGTGCCCATGCCGGCCTCGGTGAGGCCGAGATGCAGCGCATGGTTCGAACGGCCTGCCAGCTCGGTATAGACGGCGATCAAATCCTGCACCTGACTGACCTTGGCCGACAGGATGATCTTGTCGCGCGACAGGCCGATCTCCTCGGCCATCTCACCCGAGATCAGCGCCGACTGCACGATCGCCTCGCGCATCACCTGGTTGGCGGTGAGCGGGAAGCCATTGTTCTGGTTCTCATCCATCAACCGGGTCAGGAGGTCCTGGTCGAGCGAGCCCCAGTTGACGCCGATGCGCACCGGCTTGTCGTAGCGGATCGCCATTTCGACGATATCGGCGAACTGCTTGTCCTTCTTGTCCTTAAAGCCGACATTGCCGGGATTGATGCGGTATTTGGCAAGCGCCTCAGCGCAGGCCGGATGATCGGCCAGAAGCTTGTGGCCGATATAATGAAAATCTCCGACCAAAGGCACGTTGAAACCAAGCCGCTCCAGCCGCTCGCGGATACGCGGAACCGCGGCGGCACTCTCGTCGCGGTCGACGGTGATGCGCACGATTTCCGACCCGGCGCGCGACAGGGCCGCCACCTGCGCCACCGTTCCGTCGATATCCGCCGTGTCCGTATTGGTCATCGACTGGACGACGACGGGCGCACCGCCGCCCACCAACACGCCGCCGACATCCACGCCGACGGAGGAGCGGCGCGGAAAGGGTGAGGAAAAATATCGGGTCATGCCCGGGAACCTCTATCATAAAAACGTCAGCCATGAGGTGGCGGACGCCGCCTGCCTTGTCAATGCCGGCCATGGCAGCCTTTGCCGAATTGATCGGCGCGGTACGGTGCGGTTACTTGCCGCCAGTACAATGCCGATGCGACAAAGGAGAGTCCCTGCAGGCATCCGCCATGTGAATGCTGACGGCTCCTGACAAACGGGGCAGCATTGATAATGCCGATCAAATTTTCTGACTATATTGCGATGCAGCTTTGAGATAAGAAACCGAGCCGTCCGACCTTGCTCCAGGCGGATTGTTAATCGGTTCGTGCAATACCATATCAACTCGAGTTGATGGGGTTGCGCCTTACCCAATGGAAGCGACAGATGTCGAAATTCAGGTTTCACCAGGTCGCCGCCGTGGCGGTGCTCGTCGTATTTGCCGTCTGGATGGGAACGGGTAAGTTCTCGTCGGTCGGCAGCGCCCAACCTGCCGCCGATGCCACACCGGCCGCGGCCGAGCAGCCGCAGGCGCCAGTCCGCGCTGTTGCCGTGCTGCAGCCGCCGCGCACCGAGCATGCCCGCACCATCCGCATCTCTGGACTGACCGAGGCCAACAAGCGCGCCGTTCTCGCGACCCGCGCCAATGGCGTGATTGTTCAGCTTCCGGCGCAGGAAGGCGACCACGTCAAGGAAGGCGATCTCGTGCTGATGCTCGACGCCGAGGAAAAGACGGCCGCGGTGGATAACGCCAAGGCGCTGTTCGAGCAGCGCAAGGCCGAATTGGAAGCTACGCAGCAACTGTTGAAATCGGGAAATCTGGCCAAGCTGCAGGCCGACAGTGCCCGCTCGGCCTTTGCGGCGGCACAGGCGCAGGTGGAAGCCGCACAGGCGGAACTGTCGCGCAACCAGGTCAAGGCGCCGTTTGCCGGCCTGATCGATCGGGTCGATGTCGAAATCGGCAGTTCGGTGCTGCAGGGCGGCGAAGTCGCCACCATTCTCAACCTCGATCCTATTCTCGCCAAGGGCGAGGTCAGCGAGCGCGACCTGCAATATCTCACGATCGGCGAAACGGCCGAGGTGAAGCTGGTGAATGGCGAGAAGGTCAACGGCTCGCTCAGCTACATCAGCCGCGATGCCTCCGCCCAGACGCGCACCTTCCGTGTCGAGATTTCGATCCCCAATCCGGACCTGAAAATCCCCGCCGGCATGACGGCGGAAATCGCGCTGAAGGCGGAAGCCACGGACGCCGTGATACTGCCGCGCTCGGTCGTGACCCTGTCGGCCAATGGCGATCTCGGCGTTAGGGCCGTCGACAAGGACAACAAGGTGGTGTTTTACCCGATCGACCTCGTCGACGACACGCCCACCGGCCTTGTCCTGGCGGGCATCCCGCCCGAGGCGCGGATCATCGTTGCCGGCCAGGAACTGACTACCGAGGGTCAGACGGTCAACCCGGTGCAGGCCGACGAAGCGACGGTCAAGAAGCTCATCGGCGAAGCTACCGGCGCCACACAATAAGACTTGCGGGACGGCATGAGCCGTCCCCGGCCCTTTCGTTCAGGATCTGAACATGGATATCGTCAAGCTCGCGATTCGCAACGCGCGTCTTACCATTTCGGTGCTGGTGTTCCTCATCGTCGCCGGCGCGTTGGCCTATCAGGCCGTGCCCAAGGAGGCCGAGCCTGACGTCGCCATTCCGATCATGTATGTCAGCCTGGTCTATCAGGGCATTTCGCCGGAGGATTCCGAGCGTCTGCTTTTGCGGCCTGTCGAAGCGCAGCTGAAGAACCTCAAGGGTTTGAAGGAGATGCGCTCTGCCGCCTATGAGGGCGGCGGATACGTGCTGGTGGAATTCGATCCGTCCACCGATCTCGGCGACGCGCTGATCGACACCCGCAACAAGGTGCAGGACGCCAAGCGGGACCTGCCGCAGGGCGTGGAAGAACCCACCGTCAACGAGGTCAACCTGTCCGAGTTCCCGGTGCTGGTCGTCACCCTTTCCGGCGACATGCCAGAGCGCGTCCTGACGACGGCGGCAAAGGCGCTGCGCGACCGGATCGAGGAGGTTCCCGGCGTGCTGGAAGGCACGCTGCAGGGCGCACGCGACGAACTGGTCGAGGCCATCATCGACCCGATGAAGCTGAGTTCATATAACCTTCGGCTCGACCAGCTCATTCAGGGCATCGGCGCCTCCAACAGCCTGGTCGCGGCCGGCGCCATTGAAGGTACCGAGGGCAAATACGCCATCAAGGTTCCCTCGCTGATCGAAACGCCGCAGGATGTTGCCAACCTGCCGGTGGTGGCGGGCAACAATGCCGTCGTGCGCGTGCGCGATCTCGCCACGGTGCGCTCAACCTTCAAGGACGCCGAGACGATCACCCGCCTCAACGGCAAGCCGGCTATCGCCATCGAGGTCAAGAAGCGGATCGGCGCGAACATCGTCGAGACCATCGATGGCGTGAAAGCCGTCGCCGACGAGTTCGTCAAGACAGTGCCGGAAGGCATGGAGGTGACCTACACTCAGGACAAGTCGGTCTTCGTCAATCAACTCCTGAGCGACCTGCAGAACCACGTGCTGATCGCTGTCATCCTGGTCTTCATCGTCATTCTCTATGCGCTATCGGGCCGCGCCTCGGTTCTCATCGGCCTGGCCATCCCCTCCTCTTTCCTGATGGGCATTTTGGCGCTGGCGCTGATGGGCTACACGATCAACATGATTGTGCTGTTCAGCTTGATCCTTGCCGTCGGCATGCTGGTGGACGATGCGATCATCGTGACCGAATATGCCGAGCGTCGCATGTCTGAAGGCATGCCGAAGGAACTGGCCTTCGAGGAAGCGGCCAAGCGCATGGCAGGCCCCGTCATCGCCGCCACCATGACGCGTATCGCCGCCTTTTCGCCGTTGCTATTCTGGCCCGGCATCATTGGCGACTTCATGAAATACCTGCCGATCACGCTGATCGTGACGCTCGCGGCCTCCATGCTCTACGCGCTGATCTTCGCGCCAACGCTGGGCGCGATCTTCGCCAAGGCGCCAGATCATGCCGAGCCGGAGCATCGCGACGGAGCCTATATGGCCGTCGTCAAAAAGGCAGTGCACTATCCCAAGACGGTTTTGCTTCTGACGCTGGCGCTGCTGGTGGCAGTACCTGTGGCCTATTCGAAATTCGGCGCGGGCGTCGAATTCTTCCCAAATGTCGAACCCGACTACGGCCTGCTCTATGTCCATGCGCGCGGCAACCTGTCGCTCGCTGAGATGGACACCGCGACGCGCGAGGCGGAAAATCGCCTGCTCGGCTGGCCTGGCGTGGAGTCCGTCTACACCCGCGTCGGCAAGACACGCGGGGGCAACGAGATTCCCGAAGACGTGGTCGGCGTCATCCAATACGAATTCATCGACTGGCGCGAGCGCAAGTCGGCACACGACATTCTGGACGAGTTGCGCCAGAAGATGGCCGGCATTCCCGGCGTCGACGTCGAGGTGCGCGTGCCGGACGCCGGCCCGCCGACCGGCAAGCCGGTGCAGATCCAGCTCTCCGCCGTCGATCCCACCGGCCTGAACGCCAAGGCGGCCGAGGTTGCAGCCGCGGTTGCCAAGGTGCCGGGCGTCATCGACGTATCCGACGGCCTGCCGCCGCCCGGCATCGACTGGGCGCTCGAGGTCGACCGCTCCAAGGCAGCCCAATACGGCATCAGCCCGACATCGGTCGGCACGGTGGTGCAACTCGTGACCACCGGCCTCAAGCTCACCGACTACCGCCCCGCCGGCGCTGACGACTCCGTCGACATTCGCCTGCGCCTGCCCGAAGACCGCCGCACGCTCGCCTCTCTCGACCAGTTGCGCGTGCAAACGGCGGAAGGTTCGGTGCCGATCTCCAACTTTGTGTCGCGCAAGCCGGAGAAGACGACGGGCATCCTCAACCGCATCGACGCCAAACGGACCATCACCATCCAGGGCAACGTGGCCTCAGGCTATCAGGTCGCCGCCGTGCAGGCCGAGGTCAGCGATCTGGTGGGCAAGATGGAGCTTCCCGGCATCGACTGGAAACTCGCGGGCTCCAACGAGGACAGCGCCGAAGCCAGCGCGTTTCTGGGCAACGCCTTTGGCGCGGCGATCTTCCTAATCTTCATCGTGCTTCTGGCGCAGTTCAACAAATTCACCAGCGTGGTGCTGGTTCTGTCCTGCGTTGTCATGGCGACGATCGGCGCTTTCCTGGGCATGATGCTTACCGGCCAGGCCTTCGTCATCGTCATGTCGGGCATCGGCATCATTGCTCTTGCCGGCGTGGTGGTGAACAACAACATCGTGTTGATCGACACCTATGACCGGCTGCGCGAAGAAGGCTGGACCAAGCTGGACGCCGTGCTGCAGACCTGCCGCGAACGCGCCCGTCCCGTGGTGCTGACGGCGGTGTCGGCCATCCTCGGCGTGCTGCCCATCGCCTTCGGCCTAGGGCTGGAAATCTTTCACCAGGAGACCACGATCAACGCGCCGTCGACGCAATGGTGGATCGCGCTGTCGTCGGCCATCGTCTTCGGCCTGTCCTTCGCAACGGTTCTGACGCTAATCGTGACGCCTTCGATGCTGATGGTGTTCACCCGCGATGCCCGCAAGCCCGGCGAACGCAGCTGGTTCGGCAAGATCTTCAACTGGCGCAGGGACAAGGCAGCCGAGACCCAGTCGGCGCCGGACGACAAGGAGCCCGGACAGCCCCTGCCCAACCCCGCGGCGGAATAGGACGAAGCGTTTCGAAATAAGCGTGTGTTAACGCTGACTTGCAATCTATCAGGGCCGTTTGGAACTTCCAGGCGGCCTTGTGCATTGTGATGTTATTGCAACATGCCTTGGAGGGCACGCCATGACGATTTCCACCATTCTGATCATTATCCTGATCCTGCTCTTGATTGGCGCCATGCCATCCTGGGGATATTCGCGGAACTGGGGATATGGTCCCTCGGGCATCGTCGGCGTGCTTCTGGTCGTGCTGATCATCTTGATGCTGATGGGCAGAATCTGACAGTACAAACCATGCAAAAAGGGCGCCGAACAGGCGCCCTTTTTCGTTTATGCAAGTCCTCACTCCTTCGGTGTGCCGCTGGCGAACTCGGCGCGATGGGCGAGGCCCGCCATAACGCAGACCACGAGCAACAGGCATGAGACGGTCATGAAGACGATGGAAAACCCGGTGCGCTGGGCGACGAAGCCTATAGCGGACGGTGCCACGAGGATGCCGGAATAGCCCATCGTCGTAACAACGCTCATGCCGGCACCGGAGGACAGGCCGGTCTGGTTGCCGGCTGCCGAAAACAGGATCGGCACGATGTTCGCGACGCCGAAGCCGGCGAACGCGAAGGCTGCTATCGCCATCCACGGCGTGGTGGCGATAGAGGCGGCGAAGATGCCGATGGCCGCGACCAGTGCCGACAGGCGCAAGGTGCGGACCGACCCGAACCGATTGCGCACGCCGTCGCCGAGGAAGCGCATGATGGCCATGATGCCCGAGAAGGCTGCGAAGGCAAAGCCGGCTGTGGCGATGTCGGCGCCCATCTCCTGACGCAGATACAAGGCGGCCCAGTCGAGAACCGCCCCCTCCGGCACCATCGAAAACAGCGCCATCATGCCGATGAGATAGATCGCCGGGTTACGCGGCAGCGAAAACGACTTGTGCTCGTGCTTTTCTGGCCGTTCCTCGCCCACCAATCTGCCAATTGCAAAAACGACCGCGGCAATCGCAACGATGGTCACCGCGACGCCATGCCAGACGGAACCGAACTGCTGGATGAAAAGACCGCCCAGTCCGCCGCCGATAAAGCCGCCGAGGCTCCAGAATCCATGCGAGGACGACATGATTGCTCGGCTGAGCTTGCGCTCGACAACCACGGCATTGGCGTTCATCGCCACGTCCATGCCACCGATCAGCCCGCCAAACAGCACCATAGCCACCGCGGCCAAGGGCACGTTCGGTGCGACGGACACGAAAAGCAGCGTAAAGCTTGCAACCACTGAAAGTCCGCGCGTCACGTCGCGCGAGCCGAACCGCGAGATGAGGTAGCCGGTGACGCTCATGGCCCCGACGGCACCGAGGCCAAACAGCAGGATGAGCAGGCCCAAGGTGAATTCGCTGATACCAAGGCGCGCGACAAACACCGGAATCTGCGGCGCCCAGCTTCCCGTCAGGAACCCGTTGACGAGAAAAACGACTGCCAGCGCCCAGCGCCCACGCGCTGCCGCCGAACCGGTTGTTGTCAATGTTGCATCCATGATGCCGAGCTCCTAGCACAATTTCAGTCGAGTTAGACGCGCGGAAGCCACTTCACTTCCGACAAAACGCTCAACAATGCGGCTTTTTAAATCGATTGAATTTTGCGTCAAGAGCCGGCCTCGTCCATGAGTTGGGCCAGACGCGTTAACCCTTCTTTAACTTTCGCCCGAATTTGGTCCAAGACATGCTATAACAGGCGCATGCTGGGCACAGGCAGCAGCCAACGTTTGGCTCGTGTCCGCAAAGGTAGGCTTAAGGAGGGCTGGGGGGCTCGTCGGCGAGCGTTCGCCGCGCTGTATCGCGTTGGAGTGTGTATCATGAATAATCCCGTGTCTCGGCTCGTCCGGAGTTCATCGAAGCCCGCATATGGCGGCTTGGCGCCACGGCATGCGGCTATCGCCACTGCTGGCATTGCCGGCGCTATCGTGCTGGCAGTCGGCGCTTTTGCCGTTTTTGGCGGGTCCACGCCGGAGGTTACCAAGACTGCCACGGTCGCTCCCGAGAGCACCCAACCTGCTGCTCCAGTGAAAAAGCCCGCCCAAGTCAAGCAGGCCGCATCCAAGACGCCCCAACCGCAACAGAAGAGTGCTGAGGCAAAGCCAGTCGCGAAGCCTGAAAAGCCGACAGCGCGAAACCAAATGACGGCGCCTGAAACGACGCTGGCCGCCAAGCTGACCTCCAGCCTGCCGCCCCTGGCCAACGCCCCAGTACCCGCTGTGGATGGAGTGGAAATCGCATCGACGAGCGCAGCGGTGCCGCTGCGGGAAGCGGCTTCGACAGGGTTGACCGAGCCGGCATCGGAAAGACTGGCGATCCCCGATGGATTGCGCGGCACGGTGGACGTTCAGGTGGCCGAAAGCGAAGCCGAGGTCGCCATGCTGGAGACGTCAACCGGCATGACCGACGAGACCGCCCCGGCCCCCGATACGGCCACCGTCGCAAGCGTCGCGCCCAACAGCGCGGAGCCGGTGGTCACCGTTGAACCGCAGGCCGCTGCCCGGACGCCCGTCCAAGCACCCACCGGCCCGCTGCCTGCGCTGAAGCCGGCAAAGTCCACGCAGGCCGTCAAACTGCGCGCCGGACCCGCCGACGAGGCGGGTGTCATCACCATCCTGCCGGCGAACGCCGCCATACAGGCCGAGGCAGACTGTCAGTGGTGCACCGTGGTCTATAACGGCAAGCGCGGGTATATCTATAAGAACTTCATCCGCCGCAGCGCTGCGGAGGAAGCCGCTGCCGGCCAGGGGCTTTTCTAAGCGTCTGGGACGATTGGGCGGAGTATGTGGTGGGCATTTACCCCACCCTCGATCCCTCCCCACAAGGAAGGGAAGGGAGGCGCTGTTATTACCGTGCGACGGCGATGCGATTCCAGGGATTGGTCAAGCGCGCGCCCCCCCTCCCCGCAAGGGCAGGGGATCGCAATGGAGTTCCCCTCACCCGGCCTCCGCTACGCTTGGCCACCATCTCCCCGCTGGGCCCGAAGGGCCGGATGAGTGGCCTGAAATCCAGATGCGATTGCCAAGGGGTTAGAATCGGAGCGATCGATCCCGTGGATTACCCATAGACGACCAAAAGATCCTTGGCATCGATCTGGTCGCCGGTCTTGACCAGCACCTCTGCGATGGTGCCATCACGCTCGGCATGCAGCGCGGTTTCCATCTTCATCGCCTCGATGGACAAAAGCACGTCGCCGGCCTTGACCGCCTGGCCTGAAGCCACCGCGAGCGTCGAGACGACGCCGGGCATCGGCGCACCGACATGCGCTTCATTGTTGAGCTCCGCTTTGCGGCGCGCCTTACCGTTGGAAGCGCCATGCGCCCGGTCCGGGACCTTGATGCGGCGCGGCTGGCCGTTGAGCTCGAAGAAGACCGTGACCATGCCCTTGTCGTCGACATCGCCCACGGCAAGACAGCGAACGACGAGCGTCTTGCCTTTCTCGATGTTGACGAAGACCTCTTCCTCGCCCTTCATGCCGTAGAAATAGGTCGGCGTCGGCAGCACGCTGACCGGGCCGTAGTTTTCCTGGGCGGCGGCGAAGTCCGAAAACACCTTCGGGTACATTAGCCAGGATGCGAACTCGAAGTCCGACAGCGCGCGTCCCAGCTTTTCTTCGATCTCCGTCCGATCCTTTGCAAGATCGGCCGGCTTGAGCAGCGAACCCGGACGCTCGGTGATCGGCTTGTCGCCCTTGAGCGCCTTCTTCTGCAGGGTTCCGGGCCAACCGCCGGGCGACTGGCCAAGATCGCCGCGCAGCATCGACACCACGGAATCCGGGAAGGCTATATCCTTGGACGGGTTTTCGACGTCGGTGACCGTGAGGTCCTGGCTCACCATCATCAGCGCCATGTCGCCGACCACCTTGGAGGACGGAGTGACCTTGACGATGTCGCCGAACATCAGATTGACGTCGTGATAGGCCTGCGCCACCTCGTGCCAGCGGGTTTCCAGCCCCAGCGAACGCGCCTGCTCCTTGAGGTTGGTGAACTGTCCGCCCGGCATCTCGTGCAGATAGACTTCCGAAGCCGGACCCTTCAGGTCGCTTTCAAAGGCGGCATACTGGTTGCGCACGGCTTCCCAATAGAAGGAAATCTTGCGGATCCAGGCGGTATCCAGGCCGGGATCGCGGTCCGAACCCTTCAACGCCTCGACGATCGAGCCCAGGCAGGGTTGCGAGGTGTTGCCGGAAAACGCGTCCATCGCCGCATCGACGGCATCGACGCCCGCGTCGATGGCGGCCAGCACAGTGGCTGCCGAAAGACCGGATGTATCGTGGGTGTGGAAATGGATCGGCAGGTCGGTTTCTTCGCGCAACGCCTTGAACAGCACACGAGCCGCGGCAGGCTTGAGCAGGCCCGCCATGTCCTTGACGGCGATGATGTGAGCGCCCGCCGCCTCGAGCTCCTTGGCCAGCGCAACGTAATATTTCAGGTCGTATTTGGCGCGGGCGGGGTCGAGAATGTCGCCGGTGTAGCACATGGCGGCTTCGCATAGCTTGCCCTCGGCCAGCACCGCATCCATCGACACGCGCATGTTCTCGACCCAGTTCAGGCAGTCGAAGACACGGAAGAGGTCGATGCCGCCGGCGGCCGCCTGTTTGACGAAATACTGCACGACATTGTCGGGATAGTTGGTGTAGCCGACGCCGTTGGCCCCGCGCAGCAGCATCTGCAGCAAGATGTTCGGCGCGGCCTCGCGGATGTTGGCGAGCCGCTCCCAGGGATCCTCGGTAAGAAACCGCATCGACACGTCGAAAGTCGCCCCGCCCCAGCATTCCAGCGACAGAAGCTCCGGCAATGCGCGCGCATAGGTGCCGGCGATGCGGCCGATGTCATGGGTCCGCATGCGCGTGGCGAGCAGCGACTGGTGTCCGTCACGCATCGTCGTGTCAGTGATGAGAATTTGCTTCTGCTCGCGCATCCATCCGGCGAATTTCTCGGGGCCGAGCGCATCGAGCCGCTGCTTGCTCCCATCGGGGATCGGCGCGGTGGACCATGGAACGATGGGAGCCGCCGCATCTGGGTTCGGTATCGGCCGGCCACGCGTCTCGGGATGTCCGTTGACCGTAACATCGGCGAGATAGTTCAGAAGCTTGGTCGCACGATCCTGCCGCTTCACCTGGGCGAAGAGCTCCGGCGTCGTATCGATGAACTTGGTCGTGTAGGAATTATCCTGAAAGCTGGGATGGGTGATGATCGCTTCCAGGAAGGTCAGGTTCGTCGCTACGCCGCGAATGCGGAACTCGCGCAGAGCGCGGTGCATGCGGGCAATGGCCTCCTGCGGCGTCGGCGCCCAGGCGGTGACCTTTTCCAAAAGCGGATCGTAGAACCGGGTGATCACCGCACCTGAATAAGCAGTGCCGCCATCAAGCCGGATGCCGAAACCGGTCGCACCGCGATAGGCGGTGATGCGGCCATAGTCGGGAATGAAATTATGCTCTGGATCCTCGGTGGTGATGCGGCATTGCATGGCGTGGCCATTCAGCCGGATATCGGCCTGCGCCGGCACGCCCGATTCCGGCGTGCCGATAGCGAAGCCGTCGAGAATGTGGATCTGCGCCTTGACGATATCGATGCCGGTGACCTGCTCGGTCACGGTGTGCTCGACCTGGATGCGCGGATTGACCTCGATGAAATAGAATTTTCCGGTGTCGGCGTCCTGCAGGAACTCGACCGTTCCGGCGCCGATATAAGCGGTGTCGCGCGCCAGCTTCAGCGCATAGCCGCACAATTCCTGCCGCAGTTCGTCGCTGAGATAGGGCGCGGGCGCGCGCTCGACGACCTTCTGGTTGCGGCGCTGGATCGAGCAGTCGCGCTCGAACAGATGCACGGCATTGCCATGGGTATCGCCGAGCACCTGGACCTCGACATGCCTGGCGCGCTCGATCAGCTTTTCGAGATAGACTTCGTCCTTGCCGAAGGCCGCCTTCGCCTCGCGCTTGCCTTCGGTGACCTCGCGCAGAAGGTCGGCCTCGCTGCGAATGGCGCGCATGCCGCGTCCGCCGCCGCCCCACGACGCCTTGAGCATGATGGGATAGCCGACTTCGGCGGCGAGTTTCTTGATGGCTTCGGGGTCGTCGGGCAGCGGCTCGGTCGCCGGGATCACCGGCACGCCGACCTCAATGGCGAGATTGCGCGCGGCGACCTTGTTGCCGAGACGGCGCATGGTTTCGGGCTTCGGGCCGATGAAAGTGATGCCGGCTTCCGCGCAGGCATCGGCGAATTCGGGGCTTTCCGACAAAAGCCCATAGCCGGGGTGGATCGCATCGGCGCCCGAAAGCTTGGCGACGCGGATGACCTCCTCGATCGACAGATAGCTCTCGATCGGGCCGAGATCGCGTTGAAGATGTGGACCGCGCCCGACCTGGTAGCTTTCGTCCGCCTTGAAACGGTGCAGGGAGTATTTGTCTTCCTCAGCCCAGATCGCAACAGTTCGGATGTTCAGTTCATTGGCCGCGCGAAAGACGCGAATGGCGATTTCCGAACGGTTGGCGACTAGAATCTTGCTGATCGGCACGAAGAACTCCCCCTACGACAGGGCTGTATGATTAGCCGGAAAATGCTGCAGTGCAAACATAAATTTCCCGACACATTAATCGATTTAAAACAGACGTCCTGCTCTAGTGAGTGTTGGCCGCCTGGGCGCAAAAGCTGCTGGAAAAACAGAAACGCCCGGCACGAGGCCGGGCGTTCCGAAGCGGGAATCCGCGTGGATTACTGCTGGAGGTAAGTGAACTTACCGTCCGGACCCTTCTTCCACTCATACATGACGTAGCCGGGGAGCTTCGGGTCGCCCTTCTCGTCGAACGAGATGTCGCCCAGGGCCGTCTTGAACGGGCCTTTTTCCTTCATCGCCGTTGCAACGGTCTCAGGATCGGCCGAACCCGCTGCCTTGATGGCATCGGCGATGGTCTGCATCGCGGCGTAGGAGTAGAGGGTGTAGGCCTCGGGCTCGAAGCCAGCGGCGCGGAACTTCTCGACCAGTTCCTTGTTCTCGGGCATCAGGCGCGGATCCGGGCCGAAGGTGTTGAGCGTCCCTTCAACGGCATCGCCAGCGATGGAGGCCAGTTCGTTCGACACGATGCCATCGCCAGAAACCAGCGTGGCCTTGAGGCCCTGGTCAGCCGACTGGCGGATGATCAGGCCGGCTTCGGTGTGAAGTCCACCCCAATAGATGATCGAAACGCCGGCATCCTTCATCTTGGCGATGAGGGCGGAGAAGTCCTTGTCGCCGGTGTTGACGCCTTCATACATGACTTCGGTCACGCCGGCGGCGTTCATCGCCTTCTTGGTCTCATCCGCGAGGCCCTGGCCGTAAGGCGTCTTGTCGTGAATGACCGCGATCTTGGCGTCCTTGAACTTCTCGGCGAGATAGGCGCCGGCAATGCCGCCCTGCTGGTCGTCACGGCCGCAGGTGCGGAAGGTGTTCCACAGGCCGCGTTCGGTAAAGGTCGGGTTGGTCGCAGCCGGAGTCACCTCGAGGATGCCGTTTTCGGCATAGACTTCCGAGGCCGGGATGGAGACGCCCGAGTTGAAGTGACCGACCACGAACTTCACGCCGTCCGCCACGAACTTGTTGGCGACCGAGATGCCCTGCTTGGGATCGGAGACGTCGTCGCCGACGACGACCTTGATCTGCTCGCCATTGACGCCGCCCGCGGCGTTGATGTCGGCTGCGGCCTGCTCGGCACCCTTCTGGAGCTGAGCGCCGAAGGCAGCGTTGGGGCCCGTGATCGGACCGGCCACGCCCACGATGATATCAGCCCATGCACTGCCGCTGAAAGCGACGAGCGCAGTCATCGCAACAGCCGACAAAAGTGACTTTTTCATTGAAAGACTCCCATTAAAAGAGCGGGCCCTGACAGCTTTTGTTGCGATGCCCGCCCAGCTCGCAGAAAAGCAAGTTTGCCGATTTTCCGGCAGTTGTCACGCCTATTCGATGTGAAATCGGCGTGAGTGAAGTTCATCAGGCTTTTGCCTTCCAGGAGAAGACGGACGCCTTTTCGTACAGCCAGTGGTATTGGTTCACCATCTGGTTGGTCCGGGTGTAGCGATAGCCCAGCGTCGACAAAAACAAGAGGATCACCGTGTCGACGACGTAATATTGCGGGCTGAACATCGTGCCGTTGAACAGCGCATGGTGGATAAAGCGCACGGCCACGCCCAATCCCAGCGTATAGAGCACAAGGTAGGGATAGGTCCGCCATGTCTTGGCACAGGCGCGGCCCGTCATCCAGGCCGCCCAGCCGCCCAGCAGGCAGGTGACAAAGAAGAACTGCCAGATCGAAGGCTCTTCGTAGAGTATTCCGCTCACGGTTCGACCCTCCTAGGCCTTGGTCAATGCCTGCCGCCTTCGAGATAGGCGGCGCGGATTTCGGGATTGGCGAGCAGCTCCGCGCCGCTGCCGCTCATGGTGACGTTGCCGTTGACCATGACGTAGCCGCGCGTTGCCAGTTTCAGCGCACCGAAGGCGTTCTGCTCGACCAGAAAGACGGTCAGGCCCTGCGTACGGTTGAGTTCGCGGATGGCATCGAAAATCTGCTTGACGATCAGCGGCGCAAGACCGAGCGACGGCTCGTCCAGAAGCAGAAGCTTCGGCCGCGCCATCAGCGCGCGTCCGATGGACAGCATCTGCTGTTCGCCGCCCGAGAGCGTGCCGCCGCGCTGGCCGATGCGCTCCTTGAGGCGCGGGAACAGGTGGAAGACCTTCTCGACGTCCTCATCGTAATATTTGAGGTTGTCGAGGCTGGCGCCCATCTGGAGGTTTTCCATCACCGTCATGCGCGGGAAGATGCGTCGCCCCTCGGGCGACTGCGCGATGCGGAGCCGCGCAATTTCGTGCGTCGGCATCTGGGTGATGTCGGTACCGTTGAACACGATGGAGCCGCTGCGCGCACGCGGCGTGCCGAAGATGGTCATCATCAGCGTCGACTTGCCGGCGCCGTTGGCGCCGATCAGCGCAACGATCTCGCCTTCATCGACGCTGACGTCGACGCCGTTGAGCGCGCGTATATTGCCGTAATAGGTCTCGACGCCCTTGATATCCAGAAGAGCTTTTCCCGCCATCACTTGGCTCCCTTGGATGTCGTGTCGGGCGCTTCGGCCGAGCGAGCTTCTTTAGCCTCCACCTGCGCCGCTTTCGACGCGCCTTTGGAAACAGCGATGCGCTCGTCTTCGTCGCTGTGCTCGATCGTGTCGCTCACGGACCCGGCGAACATGGACGAGGATGCGCCAGGACCATGCTCGGGATCGGGCGCGACGTCGAGTTCCTCGATGACCTGTTCGTCACCAACCTCGACCAGCACGTCGCCGACTTCATCGTCGTCGACGCCGAGATAGGCGGCGATGACCTTGGGATCGGAGCGTACAGAAGAGGGATCGCCATCGGAAATCTTGCGTCCGTATTCCAGCACCACGACATGGTCGGAAATCTGCATGACGACCGACATGTCGTGCTCGATGAGCAGGATCGAGGTGCCCGTGTCCGCCCGGATGCCCATCAGCAACTCGTTGAGCGCCAGCGATTCCCTAGGGTTGAGACCCGCGGCCGGCTCGTCGAGACACAGCAGTTCGGGCTCGGTGCACATGGCGCGCGCAATTTCCAGCCGCCGCTGTGCGCCATAGGGCAGGTCGCCGGCGGGATCGTCGGCACGGTCGATCAGATCGGCTTTTTCCAGCCAGTATTTGGCGAGTTCGACCGATTCTGCAGCCGCTCGCTTGTAGCCGCTGAAGCCCAAGAGCCCGAGGATCGTATAGCCCGAGGCCAGCATCAGCTTGTTGTGCTGGGCGACGAGCAGGTTTTCCAGAAGCGTCATGCCCGAGAACAGGCGGATGTTCTGGAAGGTACGCGCCACCTTGGCCTTGGCGGGGATTTCATGATTGGGCAGGCGCTCGAGCAGATGCGTCGAGCCGTCACGCCGCGTCATGGTGATCATGCCCTCGGTCGGCTTGTAGAAGCCGGTGATGCAGTTGAAAACCGTCGTCTTGCCCGCGCCGTTCGGTCCGATCAACGCGGTGATCTCGCCGCGCTTGGCCTCGAAGGACAGATCGCCGATGGCGACCAGCCCGCCAAACTTCATCGACAGATGTTCGAGCTTGAGGATGGGGGTGCTCATAGTGGCAGCGTCGCTCATCAGCCGTGCCCTTCCTTGGTAAAGGAGCCCGAAACGGCCTTGCGTTCGCGCAGGAAGGCGGTCGGTTCCCGGCTCGATGCAAAGCCGCGCGGCTTCCACAGCATCACCACGACCATCGCCATGCCGAAGAGTAGCATGCGATAGAGCTCGGGCGTGAAGTCCTGACCGAAGAACGACTTGAGGAACTCCATCTCGCGCAGCGCTTCCGTGCCGCCGACCATCACCAGGGCCGCAATGGCGATGCCGACCAGCGAACCCATGCCGCCCAGAACAACGATGGCCAGGATGATGGCCGATTCCAGGAAGACGAAGGATTCGGGGCTGACGAAGCCCTGGCGCGCGGCGAAGAACGAGCCGGCGAAACCGCCGAACATGGCGCCGATGGCGAAGGCCGTCAGCTTGGTGCTGGTGGTGTTGATGCCGAGCGACCGGCAGGCGATTTCATCCTCGCGGAGCGCTTCCCAGGCGCGGCCCACCGGCATGCGGCGCAGGCGAATGGTGACAAAGGCCGTCAGAAGCGCCAAAGCGAGAATAAGATAATAGAGGAAAATCTTGTAGTAGGCGCCCGACTGCGGAATGTCGAAGACCTTGGAGATGTAGTTGGGGTCGGACACGTTGAAGGTGAACCAGCCGAAGAAGCTGACCTTTGGAACGCCCGAAATGCCGGCCGAACCGTTCGTGACCTCACGCCAGTTGATCAGGACCAGCCGGATGATCTCGCCGAAGGCAAGCGTCACGATGGCAAGATAGTCGCCGCGCAGGCGCAGCACCGGAAAGCCCAGCATGACGCCCCAGAACGCGGCGAGGATGCCGGCCATAGGCAGCAGGATCCAGAACGACAGGCCGAAATGCGTGCCCAAGAGCGCGTAGGAATAGGCGCCTACCGCGTAGAAGGCGACATAGCCGAGGTCGAGCAGGCCCGCCAGGCCGACGACAATGTTCAGACCCCAGGCCAGCATGACGTAGATCAGGATCTGGATTCCGAAATTGTCGACCCATTTGAGCGACCCCTGGAAGGCCGCCGAGGTGATGTTGGCTGAACCGTTCGACCATGCCAACAGCGCCAGGATGACCACTACCAGGATGGGGTAGAGGATCAGCGAGACGATGCCGATGGATGCGAAGTTGCGTCCGATGAAGGCGCGGCCATAGAACATGACCGCGGCAACCGCATAGATGATCGCAAAGGCGCGGATCAGCGTGACATAGGCGCCAATGTTCGGGCCGGTCCAGGCGACGATGGCGCTGCCGAAAACGATCAGGACAGCCGCAAGCGCCAGAGAACCGATGAAGAATGGCACACGGAAGAATTTCGTGCCCGTGCTGTCGGGAAGCAGGCCGGTAACCGCATCCGCTATCTTCTGGCGCGCCAGAAACGGCACGGCGTAGGCGACATAGAGAAAACGCACGATCATCGTCAGCACGACGACGGTGGTCAGCAGTCCCCAGCGCGTGACGAGCACCAGTTCGTTGCGAATGTTCTGGTCGGTTTTCAGTCCGATGAAGAAGAAGAACAGGCCGAAGGAGACGACGCCGGCGATGAGCGCCTCGCGCAGCGCCTGCTGCACGGGGCTTGTCGGTTGAGTGGAGGTCTGAAGGCTCATCGGATCAGACCTTCTCGACTTCGGGCCGGCCCAGAATGCCGGAGGGCAGGAAGATCAGCACGATGGCCAGGATCGAGAAGGCGGCGACGTCCTTGTAGTCGATGGAGAAATAGGCCGACCACATGGATTCGATGAAGCCGATCAGAAGCCCGCCGAGGACTGCGCCCGGCAAGGAACCGATGCCGCCGAGAACGGCTGCCGTGAAGGCTTTGACGCCCGGCACGAAACCGTCGGAGAAGGAGACCACGCCGTAATACATCAGGAACAGCGTCCCCGCCACGGCGGCCAGCGACGCGCCCATGATGAAGGTGATCGAGATGGTGCGGTCGACATCGATGCCCAGCAGCGCGGCCATCTTGCGGTCCTGCTCGCAGGCACGCTGCGCGCGGCCCAGCGAGGTCTTGTTGACCAGATACCAGAAGAGCGTCAGCAGCACGGCTGTCACGACCACGATGATGATCTGCTTGAGCGAGATGGAGATGCCGCCGATCTCGTAGACGCGGCTGACCATCTGCGGGATAGGCTTGTTGCGCGGGCCTTGCGTGACCTGCACGAAGTTGGAGAGCGCGATCGACATGCCGATGGCAGTAATCAGCGGCGCGAGCCGGAACGAGCCGCGCAGCGGGCGGTAGGCGACCTTCTCGATGGTCCAGTTGTACAGGCTGGTCATCAGCATCGCCACGATCATCATGATCAACAGGGCGATGACCACCGGAACCGAATAGAACAGGCTGGTGAGGGCAAGGAACACGATCAAGGCGATGAAGGCGCCGATCATGAAGATGTCGCCATGGGCGAAGTTGATCATGCCTATGATGCCATAGACCATCGTGTACCCGATGGCGATCAGGCCATAGATCGACCCCAGCGTCAGCCCGTTGATAAGCTGCTGGATGAAATACTGCATAATCTTGAGGCTCCCCTGGGCGTGATAGCACCCGCCCTTTCTTGTATTCCCCGGTCTACAATCTCGCGTCGCGATGCGCTTGGCTCAATGAACCTTGCGCGGTATCGGGTCTGCCTTTTCGGGGTGCCCGTGTTTTTGATCGCGGCTCGAAACCTTGATGGAAGCTAGCACTGCTCTTCGGCGATGTCCTCACCCATCTTGGTTCATTTTCATGACCCTGCGGAAAGGAACACATTCCTTTCCGCTCAATGAGGACGTTCGGCTTCAGACTGCAATACTCCTTTCGTCTCTATCGACAGGAATATGCCCATCGCCTGGGCATATGATCATTGAACGACGAAACCGTGCGCGAACGGATCGCGGTCGTCGATGAAAATCGTATTCAGGCCGGTCATCCGCGCCCATCCACCGATAGACGGTATGATCGCCGGCTTGCTGGCCAGTTCGACCTCTTCCTCGACCCTGCCCTTGAACAGCGAGCCGATGATGGATTCGTGGACGAAGCTGTCTCCCGCCTTCAGCCTGCCCTTGCCGTGCAATTGCGCCATGCGCGCCGAGGTGCCGGTGCCGCAGGGCGAACGGTCGATGGCCTTGTCGCCGTAGAACACGGCATTGCGCGCATCCGCCTCGGGATGGGTGGCCGCCCCGGTCCACAAGAGATGCGTCAGCCGGTTTATCTCCGGTTTTTCGGGGTGCTGAAACGCATAGAGCTCGTTGAGCCGCTGGCGCACCACAGGGCTCCAGGCAATGAGGTCGCCGGCGGAATGATCGGCTAGGTCGCGGAAATTATCCTGTGGCTCGACGATGGCGTAAAAATTGCCGCCATAGGCGACGTCGACCTTGATCTCGCCGAGCGTCGGGCATTCCACCGTCAGCCCTTCGGCATAAAGGAACGACGGAACATTAGTGATCCGCACCTCCTCGACATAGTCGCCGACCTGGCTGTATTCGGCGATGACCAGCCCAGCGGGCGTGTCGAGCCGGAGCACACCCGGCGTCTTCGGCTTCACAAGGCCGTTCTCGATGGCCATGGTGACGGTGCCGATGGTGCCATGACCGCACATCGGCAGGCATCCGGAGGTCTCTATGAACAGGATGGCGATGTCGCAATCCTCGCGCGTCGGCGGATAGAGGATCGAACCCGACATCACGTCATGACCGCGCGGCTCGAACATCAGCCCGGTTCGTATCCAGTCGAACTCTTCGAGAAAATGCGCGCGCCGCTCCATCATGGTGGAGCCTTTCAGGAGCGGTCCGCCGCCCGCAACCAGCCGGACCGGGTTTCCGCAGGTGTGGCCGTCGATGCAGGTGAAGGTGTGGCGCGCCATGACGAGACCTCGGATTAGAACCGTTGGGAAGAGAAGGGCGCGATGTCCATGGGCAGAGAGTGCCCCAGAACCAGATCGCGGATCAAGCGCCCCGTGGCGGCCGATTGGGTCAGCCCCAGATGGCCGTGACCGAAGGCGTAGAAGACATTGGAGGCGTTGCGCGCCCGACCGATGACGGGAAGCGAATCGGGCAGCGACGGTCGGTAGCCCATCCAGTCGCGGCCACCGCTGGCGTCGAGACCCGGCAAGAAACGCTTGGCCTTGTCCAGCATGGCGCGTGAGCGGGCATAATTGGGCGGCAGGGCGAGCCCGCCGAGTTCGACGGCCCCGCCGATGCGCAGGCCAGTGGACAAGGGCGTGACGACGAAACCATGGGCGGAAAAGATCAGTTGCCGCTTCACATCGAAGGCGGATGCCGGCAGCGTGGTGTTGTAGCCGCGCTCGGTCTCCAGCGGAATGCGTTCGCCGAACTGCCGCGCCAGACGGTGCGACCATGCGCCGGCGGCAACGACCAGCGTCTTCGCACGTTCGGTGCGGCCATCGGCGAGATGGAGTTCAACACCGCCCTCGCCCGTCGCGACATGGCGCACCAGACCTTGGACGAACCGCGCGCCATGGGCCTCGGCATATGCCCAGACGGCCTTGCCGAGCAGTTTGGGGTCGGCAACCGTCTTCCAGCCAGGCACGAAGGTGCCCCTGACGAAGCGGGGCGAAAGGCCTGGCTGCAAAGCGGCCAGTTCGTCGCCCTCGACATGACGGTATTTTATGCCGAAGCGGTCGCGCGCGCGCCAGCCGGGCAACGAGGCCGTGAATTCCGCGTCGCTCTCATAAAGTTCGAGCGAACCGTCGTCGCGCAGCATCGGCTGCGTGGAGGACCGCCGCATCAGCTCCGTCCACTCACTTTCGGCAAGCTGCATCATCGCCGCCTGCGCGGCTAGGCTGGCTTCGTAGTGCTCCGGCGCTCCAGCCTTCCAAAAGCGCAGCAGCCAGGGCAGCAGTTTCGGCAGATAAGTCGGCGGGATAGCGAGCGGCCCGAGCGGATCCATCAGCCATTTCGGCACATTGCGCATCATGCCCTTCTGGGCCAGCGGCAGCACGTCTGAGAACGCAAACGCCGCCGCATTGCCGGAGCTTGTCTCCTCGCAAATGCCGGTGCGGTCGAAGATTGTGACGGACCGCCCGGCCTCGGCCAGATAGGCCGCGACCGCGATGCCGACGATGCCGGCACCGACGATGGCGATGTCATGGGCGTGTGGCTGCACGGACGCCTCTGTCATTGTGGTTCAACGAGACATTTCATCATGAGCGGGTTGGGGAGCTTTTCATTGTGCATTGACCACCCCAGCTTCGCATAAAATCCAACCGCGTCTTGTGCAACATAGGCTCGCAGGCGTTCGATGCCCAATTGTCGCGCATAGGCTTCGACGTCGCTCATGAGAGCACGACCTAACCCCTGCCGCTGCCTTTGGGACGTGACAGCCACAAGCCGAACCGAAGCGGATCCGTCCAGATGATCGTCGAGACGCGCAGTACCGACCGCCTCGCCCTGGGCGAGAAACAAAAGCGGGTGATGGTTCTCATCCTGCTCGTCCGGATGATCTTCATCGTAAGCCGCAATGCGGCCGCGTGCCTCAAACAGAACGCCGCGTCGGATGCCGTGATAGGCAGCCCACTGGCCGGGCGTAGCGACCCTGACCAGCTTTATCGTCAGCGCACTCTGATTGAGTTCGGTCATACTCAGAACTGCGGCAGTGTCGGCCGGATCGCCAAGGCGTCGGTGATCACCTTCTCGACCTTTGCGCGGCGCTCGCCCGACAGCGGCTTGCGCGGCATGCGCACGCGCTCGTTGGTGCCGATGGCATGCACTTCCGCGAGCTTGATGTTCTGCACCAGATAGGTCGAGACGTCGAGGTCCAGCAAAGGACGGAACCAACGATAGATCGCCAGCGCCTCGTCACGACGGCCTTGCTTCATCAGTTGGTAGATTGCTACCGTTTCACGAGGGAAAGCTGTGACGAGACCGGCCACCCAGCCGATCGCGCCGACCGAAAGCGCTTCGAAAGCCAGATTGTCGACGCCGGTGAACAGGTCGTACCGGTCGCCGAGGCGGTTGATGATCTCAGTCGAGCGGCGGATGTCGTCGGAGGATTCTTTGACCGCCACGAAGCGTTTGTCCGAAGCCAGTTCCTCCATGATGTCGACGGTGACGTCGACGCGATAGGCGAGCCGGTTGGAATAGATCATGACAGGCAGGTCGCCGGCTTCAGCCACTGCGCGGAGGGTCGCGACGGTCTCTTCCTCATTGGTGTGGTAGATCGGGCTCGGAACGACCATCAGTCCGTCCGCACCTTCCTTGGCGGCACGCTTGGCCAATGCAGCGGCCTCGCGGGTGCCGGCTTCGTTGATGGTCAGCAGCACCGGCTTGCTGGCGGCAACCTTTTGCGCTGCTTTCAACACCTCGATCTTCTCATCCTGCGACAGCATCGGACCTTCGCCCAGCGACCCGCAGACGATGATGCCGTCGCAACCCGCCTCCATCTGCAGCGCGTAACAACGCTCCATTTCAGCGTAATCGAGGCGATCATCATCGGTGAACTTGGTCGTAACGGCCGGAAAAACTCCGCTCCACATAGCGCTCTCCATCTGATATATTAGTGATATCCAATCATGAAGACGGCACTCTGTCAATGGCCTTGCTGGTCTGATATATAAGATGGATATTTTCACGTTTCCAAAGAGGTAGCCGATGGATTCTGAGAGTTTGGAGCCGTTGGCGATCCAGGCATACCGTGCGCTCGAACGGATGATCGTTACATTGGAACTGTCTCCGGGGAGCATTGCGACGGAAGCTGCCCTCATCGAAAAGCTCGGGCTCGGCCGCACACCAGTGCGCGAGGCCATCCAGCGCCTTGCCTGGGAAGGCCTGCTGGAAATTCGCCCCCGCGCGGGGTTGGCGATCACCCAATTGCACCCTGCGGACTGGGTGCGGGTGATCGATGCACGGCGGGGGGTGGAGGTGGTGTTGGCGCGGTCGGCGGCCCGCTTTGTAACCCAGGAGGCGGCTCACAGGTTCCACGATGCCGCCATTGCCATGCAGCAGGCCGTTTTATCCGGCAATGTCGTCGCCTTTCTAGACGCAGATAAGGCTTTTGACGATGCGCTGGCGCTGGCGTCCGATAATCCCTTTGCCACGCGCGTCGCGGCACCGTTGCAGACGCATAGCCGCCGATACTGGTTCCGTCACCAGCGCGAGACCGGCCTGGCGGAATCCGCCGAGCATCACGTTGGGCTGATCCGGATGATCCTAGAACATGACGAGGACGGGGCCGCAGCCGAAGCCGAGCGCCTCATGACCCTGTTGCGCAGCCACGCACAGAGTGCGGCGCTGCGGTAACAGCCAACGCGACGCTGCCGCGAGCGGAAACAAAAAAGGGCGCAGCCGAAGCCGCGCCCTTGATCTCTGATGGCGGAATGCTCTCAGTTCATCGTCGGGATGACGAACTCCGCGCCATCCTTGATGCCGGACGGCCAACGCGAAGTGACGGTCTTGGTCTTGGTGTAGAAACGGAACGCGTCCGCGCCGTGCTGGTTGAGGTCGCCGAAGGACGAAGCCTTCCAGCCGCCGAAGGTGTAGTAGGCGATCGGCACCGGGATCGGCACATTGACACCGACCATGCCAACCTGAACGCGCGAGGCGAAGTCGCGGGCCGCGTCGCCGTCGCGGGTGAAGATGGCAGTGCCATTGCCCATTTCGTGGTCATTGGTGATCTTCAGCGCGTAGTCGTAGTTGGGCGCACGCACAACGGACAGCACAGGGCCAAAGATTTCTTCCTTGTATATGCGCATGTCGGGTGTGACGTTGTCGAACAGGCAGCCACCCATGTAGTAGCCGTTCTCGTAGCCCTGCATCTTGAAGCCGCGACCGTCGACGACCAGCTTCGCACCTTCCTTCACGCCGATATCGACGTAGTTCTTGATGCGATCCAGCGCCTGGCTCGTGACGACGGGACCGAAGTCAGCCGAGGAATCTGTGGAAGGGCCGACCTTGAGGCTTTCGACGCGGGGGATGAGCTTTTCCATCAAGCGGTTCGCGGTGTCTTCGCCCACCGGCACGGCTACCGAAATCGCCATGCAGCGTTCGCCGGCCGAGCCGTAGCCTGCGCCAATCAGCGCGTCGACGGTCTGGTCGAGATCGGCGTCGGGCATGATGATCATGTGGTTCTTGGCGCCGCCGAAGCACTGGACGCGCTTGCCGTTGGCGCAGCCGCGCGAATAGATGTATTCGGCGATCGGCGTCGAGCCGACGAAGCCGACGGCCTTGATGTCGCGGTCGTCGAGAATGGCATCGACCACCTCCTTGTCGCCGTTGACAACATTGAGCACGCCGGCCGGCAGACCTGCCTCGAGGAACAGTTCGGCGATGCGCAGCGGCACACCGGGATCGCGCTCGGACGGCTTGAGGATGAAGGCGTTGCCGCAGGCAATCGCCGGTGCGATCTTCCACAGCGGGATCATGGCCGGGAAGTTGAACGGGGTAATGCCGGCGACGACGCCGAGCGCCTGGCGCATCGAATAGACGTCGATGCCGGTTCCGGCATTGTCCGTGAACTCGCCCTTCAGCATGTGCGGGGCACCGATGCAGACTTCAACCACTTCCAGGCCGCGCTGGATGTCGCCCTTGGCGTCGGCAATGGTCTTGCCATGCTCGCGCGCCAGCAACTCGGCCAACGAGTCGTATTCCTTCTGGGCGAGTTCCAGGAACTTCATCAACACGCGCGCCCGGCGCTGCGGATTGGTGGCAGCCCAACCGACCTGTGCTGCCTTGGCGTTCTCCACGGCTGCGCGCAGTTCGGCAGCGGAAGCGAGCGCCACGGTGCCACGCACCGTGCCGTCCATTGGCTGCATCACATCCTGCTTGCGCCCGCTGGTTCCGGCGACATGCTTGCCGCCGATGAAATGTCCATAATCGACCATTGTTTCGCTCCCTGAAGGATTATTCGGGCATTGTTGCCCTTTGAGCCAGGCAATGCAACGCGCAGGGGAAAACCATCCGATGTGCGTGAAATAAACAGCAAATGGCGCTTGGGCATTAATTGCCGCAAATGATATCCTGCCAGCGAATGGAGCTGGCAATGAATTGGGATGACGTTCGTATTTTCCTCGCAGTTGCGCGCGCCGGCCAGATTCTCGGTGCGGCACGGCGACTGGAACTGAACCATGCGACGGTTTCCAGGCGCATCGCGGCCTTGGAGGAGGCGCTGCATGCCAAGCTTTTCCGGCGGCTGACCACCGGCAGCGAATTGACGCCGGCGGGCGAGCGGTTTCTCGGCATCGCCGAACGGATGGAAGCCGACATGATCGCCGCCCGGGCCGAGGTCTCGGGCGAAGGCGACGATATTTCGGGCACGGTGCGCATCGGTGCGCCGGATGGCTTTGGCGTCGCTTTCCTGGCTCCGCGTCTCGGGCCGTTGACGACACTGCATCAGGGCCTGCGCATCCAACTCGTACCGGTGCCGCGATCCTTCTCGCTGTCGCGGCGCGAGGCCGATATCGTTATCACCACGGAACGGCCGAGCGAAGGCCGGCTCGTTGCGGGCAAGCTGGTGGACTACACGCTGGGTCTCTATGTTTCGCGCGGCTACGCTGAAAAGCACGGCCTGCCGGCATCGCAGGAGGACTTGGCCAAGCATAGTCTGATCGGCTACGTGCCCGACCTCGTGGTGAGCCAGTCGCTGGACTATGCGTCCGAATTCAGCCCCGATTGGGACTCGGCGTTTTCGATTTCATCGGCGCTCGGCCAGGTCGAAGCCGTCCGGGCGGGCGCGGGCATCGGCATCCTGCACAGCTTCATCGCGCGCACCTTCGAGGAACTGGTGCCTGTGCCGGTGGCGCCGCCCATCCGCCGAGCCTATTGGCTCATCTATCATGAATCGGTCCGCCCGCTGCGGCGTATCCAGACGGTTGCCGGCTACATCACCAAGGCGGTCGAGCGTGAACGTGCGCTGTTCATATAGAGTGATCCAAGCGGCGCGGCCGGCCAGGCTGCTCGCCTATCCAGCCAGGTGCCGGAAAGCGGCGACCACTTCGTCATAGACCTTGCGCTTGAACGGAACGATGAGGTCGGGAAGTTCCTGCATCGGTTTCCACTCCCAACGATCGAATTCGGCCTCGTGGCCTCCCGGCGGCGGGTTGATGGCGATTTCGCTTTCGTCTCCCTCGAAGCGGAAGGCAAACCATTTCTGTGTTTGGCCACGATACTTGCCATTGAGCGCGATGCCCATCATGTGCTCCGGCAGATCATAATTGATCCACTCCAGGGCTTCGGCGAGCAGCGTCACGCTGCGCATACCGGTTTCCTCGTAGAGTTCGCGCAGCGCGGCCGGCAGCGGATCCTCGCCCTTGTCAATACCGCCTTGCGGCATCTGCCACAATTTGTCAGCTCCGGTCATTTCGCTGAGCTCGTCGACCAGCCGATGACCGGCCCAGACCAATCCTTGGCCGTTCAGCACCATAATGCCGACGCAGGGCCGGTATGGCAGGTCGCGTGGGTCGACGACTTTCTTCTTCGACATGGATTTCAGCCTCTTTCGGTGATGGCAGATGCGGAGATATCGATACGCTGAACGTCTATAAATCAAAACTGCCGGAGACTCGCGTCTCCGGCAGGGAATTGAAACTCTGTGAATGCTACGCAGAACCTTACTGGTTCATCACGGCCTTTTGCGGGTTCGGCGGGAAGGACGGATCCGTCTTCACGCCGCGCAACAGATCGAGCGCGTAGTTCAGTTGCAGATCATCCTTGGGCTCCGGCGGCACATAGGCCGACGAACCCGAACCCTCGTCGCTCTCCTCCACGCCCTTGATGTGACCCTTCAGTTCGGACTCGCCACGCGTGACGTCCTGGCCCTTGAGTTCATCCGGCAGCGGCTGGTCGACCTTGACGTCGGGCGAGATGCCCTTGCCCTGGATCGACTTGCCCGACGGCGTGTAATACAGCGCCGTGGTCAGACGCAAAGCACCGTTCTCGGCGAGAGGAATGATGGTCTGCACCGAGCCCTTGCCGAAGGACTGCGTACCAACCACCGTCGCGCGGCGATGATCCTGCAGCGCGCCCGCGACGATCTCGGACGCACTCGCCGAACCGCCATTGATCAGGACGATCAGCGGCTTGCCGTCGATCAGATCGCCGGGACGGGAGTCGAAGCGCGTGACATCCTTCGGATCGCGGCCACGGGTGGAAACCACCTCGCCACGGTCGAGGAACGCATCGGAAACGCTGACCGCCTGATCGAGCAAACCGCCAGGGTTGAGGCGCAGATCGAGGACATAGCCCTTGAGCTTATCGGCAGGAATGTCCTTCTTGATCGTGGCGATGGCGGCCTGCAGATCGTCGAAGGTCTTTTCCGTGAACGAGGTCACCTTCATGTAGCCGACGTCGTTTTCGACGCGGAACTTGACCGCCTTGACCTTGATGATATCGCGGACCACCTCGATGTTGATCGGCTTGTCGGCGCCTTCGCGCAGGATTTCGAGCTTGATCGGGGTGTTGACCAGCCCGCGCATCTTCTCGACTGCATCGTTCAACGTCAGACCACGCACTTCCTGACCGTCGATCTTTGAAATGTAATCGCCTGCCAGAACGCCGGCCTTGGCAGCGGGCGTATCGTCGATGGGGGTGATGACCTTGACGAGTTCGTTCTCCATCGTCACTTCGATGCCTAGACCGCCGAACTCACCCTTGGTCTGGACGCGCATGTCCTTGGCGGCTTCCGCGTTCATGTAGGACGAATGCGGGTCGAGCGAGGTCAGCATGCCGTTGATGGCGTTTTCGACCAGCGACTTGTCGTCCGGCGGGGTCACATACTGGCCGCGGACCCGTTCGAAGATATCTCCGAAGATCGAAAGCTGCTTGTAGGTGTCCGAAGCCGCCGCATTCGCCGTCGCGCTCGCGCCGCCCTGGATGAGGCTCATCGCGGAGGCGCCCATCAAGGCCCCGGCAAGAAGAAGCGACAGTTTACGCATCATTTCAGGTCCTTCCAGAAATACGGTCCGCCCACCACGGAGCTGGATCGACGGGTTTTCCATCCTTACGGAACTCTACATAGAGCTCCGGTGTCGCAACTTCAGCGCCAGAGTTCGACATATCAGCCACCCTGGCCTCTCCCATCGCACCGATCGGCTCACCCGATAAAACGGACTGCCCCGGCGCGACATTGATTCTGGTCATCCCCGCCAGGACGACATGATAGCCATCCCCGGCGTTCAGGATCAAGAGTTGCCCGTAAGAACGGAACGGACCTGCATACAAAACGCTCCCATCCATAGGCGCTGTGACGATGGCGTTGGATTGTGTCGCAACCATGTCGCCAAGCATCACGCCGCCGTTACCATCGGAGCTGCCGAAACGTCGCATGACTTTGCCGACAACGGGAAGTGCGACCTGACCGCGCATCAGCGAAAACGGAGTCGAAGCCACCAGCCTGTTGGCCTTGGGAACCGGCAGCGAAGCGAGCTCCGCGTGGCGGCGTTCGGCTTCTTCCAATGCCTTCTGCGCGGCGGCTTCCGCCGCCTGGCGTTTTGCCGCCTCGCGCTCGGCGGATGCGATCAGGTCGCGCAGGCTCTCCGCCCGGCTCGCCAGCTCAGCTGAGCGTTTCCTCTCGTCGACCAGAGCCAGCTCGGTTGCGCTCTGCAGCCGCACCTTTTCTTCCATCAAAAGTTCGAGGCGTTTTTTCTCGGCTGCCTGTTCTTCCATGGCCGCCGTAAGCCGCGTCCGCTCGGCTTCGATGGACGCCGTGACTTTTGAGAGCTCGCGAAGATCGGCGATCAGAATATCGGTTTCTTCCCGCAGTTCCGGCACCACGGCACCCAGGAGAATGGCGCTGCGGACCGACGACAGGGCGTCTTCCGGCTTCACCAGAATGGCGGGCGGCGGGTTGAGACCCATGCGCTGCAGCGCGCCCAGCACCTCGGCGAGCACAGCGCTGCGCGCGGCGAGCGAGGTGCGGATGCCGTCCTCCTGCCGCTTGAGGACTTCCATCTTGCCGCCGATGACCTCGATATCCTCCCCCAGCTTGCGCTCGGTCTTGGCCGACTGGATCAGCGAGGCGGTGATGCTGGCATGATCCTTCTTCACCCCCGCAATATCGTCGGCGAGACGCTCCAGGCGTTCGGCCGACAACGTTATCTCGTTGGAGATGGTTTCGTATTCAGCGCGTGTGGCGTCCGGATTGGATGCCGGAGCGTCCTGCGTATGACCGGCCTGGACCGCACACAGGAACATGACCGCCGCGACAAGGCAGCGCGGCAGAGGCATCCGTCCATGGCTGTTCCGGCAGAAGATCATCCGGCGTTCCGTTTGCGTCGGCGGCATTGTAGATCGGCTGTGTTAACGAACCATCAACCATGATCGGCCGCCTCACCACAGGCATGCCTGACGGTGGATTTTGGCGAATTCCGGGCGCAGGGTTCTTTCCCGCAGACCGCTACGCCCTATGGTAGGGGTGTCCCGACAGGATCGTCGCCGCTCGATAGAGTTGTTCGCCCAGCATGATTCGCACCATCTGGTGCGGCCAAGTCGCCGCTCCGAACGAGACCAGCAGCGACGCTTCCGATCGCAGCGTCTCGTCGTGCCCATCCGGCCCGCCGATGGCGAGCATGAGGGATTTCTGGCCACCGTCGCGAATGGCGGCAATGCGGTCGGCAAAAATCTGGGAGGAAATATTTTTTCCGCGCTCATCCAGCAGGATCAGGGCGCTGCCCGGTGCCATGGCGGCACGCAGCTTGCCGGCTTCCTCGCGGCGACGTTCGTCGACGTCGCGCGCACGGCTTTCGACGGTCTCAGTGATGCCGCCGAAATCAAATCCGAGAGACGCGGCGCTTTTTGCGAAACGGTCGAAATAACGGTCCGCAAGTTCCTTTTCGGGGCCGGCCTTCATCCGGCCCACGACATGTACCGCGACTTTCATCCAGGCTCAGTGCAGCGTTTCTTCACCGAGGTCGGGAGCCATCCACATCTTTTCGATGTTGTAGAACTCCCTCACTTCCGGACGGAACACATGCACGATGACATCGCCCGAATCGATCAGGACCCAGTCGGCACCCGCCAGCCCTTCGACGCGGGCGGTGCCGAAACCGGCATCCTTCAGCGCCTTGAGCAGGTGGTCCGACACGGCCGCCACATGGCGGTGCGATCGACCCGACGCAACGACCATATAGTCGCCGAGGCTCGATTTCCGCTGTATGTCGATAGAGACGATGTTTTCGGCCTTGGAGTCGTCCAGACTGGCAAGGACTATTTCGAGGGCACGGGACACGGCGTCGCTTCCGCTGATCCCGGCCGGTGAAGGCACGATGTCGGCCTTCTTCCGCAGTGCTGTTCTCAGTGTCTTTCCTTCCGAAACAAGAACAACCAAATCACCTTTCCGGTGACACTTGTTAGATAGGCAGAGTCCTGCAACAGTTTCAAGACGACCGAACGATCAAAACTTTACTCCAGATGATGATATCTCAACGCGACCTTTTTAACCGCTCGACTTGCCGTTCCTGATCGCGGTCGACGACAAGGGCGAGCGCGGACCGTGGATGAACGTCCAGGCTGGCGCCTTGATCCGCGCCAGGCGCGGCGCGTCTGCCTCGTCCACCCGCGCATAGTCGAAGGTTTTGGCCACCACCGACGACAGGAAAGACAGCGTCGCGCCGGGGCGGTCGATCACCGCGATCGGGAAGGTGGAGGCAATCTGTCGCCAGCGCTGCCAGCGGTGGAATTGCGCGAGATTGTCGGCGCCCATGACCCAGACGAAATCCACGCCGGGATTGCGCGCCTTGACCAGTTCCAGTGTGTCGGCGGTGTAGCGGACATTGTAGCTCGCCTCGAAGGCGGTGACCTTGATGCGCGGGTCGGTCGCGATTTTCTCCGACCGCTCCAGCCGATCCTTGAGCGGCGCGAGTTCGCGCGTGCTCTTGAGAGGGTTGCCCGGCGTCACCATCCACCAGAGCTGGTCGAGCGCAAGGCGGCGCAGCGCAATTTCGGCTACCAGCGCATGGCCGGCATGGGGCGGATTGAACGAGCCGCCGAACAGCCCCACCTGCATGCCTTTTTCGACATAGGGCATGCGGAGGTAGCGGGATGGGATGTCCGACAATGCCATGCGTTCACACTCTCGCGGTCGAAAGCAGAATCGCACGGCGACAACTGCATTCCATGTTGGAGCCGTAAAGCACTGTCGTTCAGATCGAACCGAGCGGAGGCAGCGTCACGCCCTGACCTGCCCGGTTCCGCGCACCCGATATTTGAACGAGGTCAGTTGCTCGACGCCGACAGGGCCGCGTGCATGCATCTTGCCGGTGGCAATGCCGATTTCCGCGCCCATGCCGAACTCGCCCCCGTCGGCGAACTGGGTCGACGCATTGTGCAGCAGGATGGCGGAATCGATCTCGCTGAAGAACTTTTCGACCACAGCCGCATCCTCGGCGATGACGGCTTCGGTGTGATGGGAGGAATGCGTCTCGATATGCTCGATGGCACCCTCGATCCCATCGACCAGTTTCACCGAGATGATCGCATCGAGATATTCGGTAATCCAGTCGGCCTCGACCGCGGGTTTCGCATCGGCGAAAAGCTTCAGCACGTCCGCGTCCGCCCGGATTTCGCACCCCGCGTCACGCAGCGTCGTCAGAACCGGCACGACATGGGTCACTGCCACGGCACGGTCGAACAGCAGCGTTTCGGCAGCGCCGCACACGCCGGTGCGCCGCATCTTGGCGTTGACGGCTATCGCGACCGCCATGGCGAGATCAGCGGATTTGTCGATATAGATGTGGCAAAGGCCTTCGAGATGCGCGAACACCGGCACCCGCGCCTCGCTCTGCACGCGCTCGACCAGGCTGCGGCCTCCGCGCGGCACGATGACGTCGATGTTTCCGCCCAACCCCTTGAGCATATCGCCGACGGCGGCGCGGTCGGGCACGGGGACAAGCTGAATGGCGTCTTCGGGCAGTCCTGCCTCGCGCAGGCCCTCGACCATGCAGGCATGGATCGCCAGCGACGAATTCAGCGAATCGGAGCCCCCGCGCAGGATGACGGGATTGCCGGCCTTCAAGCACAGCGCGCCGGCATCCGCCGTCACATTGGGCCGGCTTTCGTAGATCACGCCGATCACGCCGAGCGGGGTGCGCACCCGCTCGATATGCAGGCCGTTGGGCCGATCCCACTCCGCGATGACTTCGCCGACGGGATCCGCCAGTGCGGCAATCGCCCGAATGCCTTCCGCCATGTCGGCAATGCGCGCGGGCGTCAGCTTGAGCCGATCCATGAAGGAGCCGGTCAGCCCGGCTTCCTCGCCATTGGCGACGTCGATAGCATTGGCAGCAAGGATAGCCTCCTCGTTGCGGACAATGGACGCGGCCATCGCCACGAGCGCGGCGTTCTTGCGCTCGGCATCGGCGATAGCCAGCGGGCGGGCGGCGGCGCGAGCCTTGCGGCCGATGCCCGCCATAACAGCTGCGATATCCTCGCCGACCTTTTCATGCGCTTTGAGCATGGTCTATCCCTTCCGCTTTCATCAGCACGCCCGCGTCCGTTCGGGTGACGACAAGGTCGTCGCGGTGGACCATGGCGGCACGCGCCTCGTAACCAAGCACTGCCTCGATCTCCGCCGACTTGCGCCCGGCAATTCTTATGGCATCCGCCGCGTCATAGGCAACAAGCCCGCGCGCGATCTCGCGTCCGTCCGGTGAGACGATGGCAACGGTGTCGCCGCGCGAAAAATTCCCGCTGACCGCGCGCACGCCGGCGGGCAGCAGCGACTTTCCCGACTGCAAAGCGCCGACAGCGCCGTCGTCTACCGTCAATCGCCCCGCAGGATCGAGCTGCCCGGCGATCCAGGTCTTGTAGCCTTTTACCGGATTGCCATGCGGGCGGAAGAATGTGGCGCGCTCACCGCGTTCGATAGCCGACAACGGATGCATGCGGTTGCCGGCGGTGATGATCATCGCCGTTCCCGCCGTTGTCGCGATCTTGCCGGCATCGATCTTTGTACGCATGCCGCCGCGCGAGAGTTCCGACGCGGCCCCGCCGGCCATGGCCTCGATGTCGGAGGTAATGGCATCGACCACCGGAATGAACTCAGCATGCGGATCGACCGCCGGGGGTGCGGTGTAAAGTCCGTCTATATCGGAAAGCAGGACCAGAAGGTCCGCGCCCATCATGGTCGCGACCCGAGCGGCAAGCCGGTCGTTGTCGCCATAGCGGATTTCGCTGGTGGCCACCGTGTCATTCTCGTTGATGACGGGCACCGCCTTCAACTTGAGCAAGGTGGAGATGGTGGCGCGCGCATTGAGATAGCGGCGGCGCTCCTCGGTGTCGCCCAGCGTCACCAAAATCTGGCCGGACTTCAACCCGCGCCGCGCAAGCTGCTCGGCCCAGGCACCGGCCAGCTCGATCTGGCCGACAGCTGCCGCCGCCTGGCTTTCCTCCAGCTTCAGCGCTCGCTTGCCAAGCCCCAGCACCGTGCGGCCCAAGGCGATGGCGCCTGAGGAAACCACCAGCACATCTGTGCCGCGTTCCGCCAGCATGGCGATGTCGTCGACCAGCGAGGCGAGCCATTCGCGCTTCAAGCCCGTTGCGCGGTCGACCAACAGCGCCGAGCCGATCTTGACGGTGATGCGCCTGTATTTCTTCAGCGAAAGCGCAGACATGGGTTCAGCTTTCCCAGCGCGTTTCAACGGGCTGAGCTTCTCCCTCCCGCGCTTCCGAAACCACGGCCATCAGCGCACGCAGCGCGGTCTCGATGCCTTCGCGCGTCACGGCCGACAACACCAGCGGGTCGCGGCCCGCGGCACGCTTGAGCGAGGCGATCTTCTTCTTGCGCTCCGCGGGATCGAGCGTATCGGCCTGGCTGAGCGCGACGATCTCGGGCTTTTCGGCCAGCCCATGGCCATAGGCTTCAAGCTCGCGGCGTACGGTCTTGTAAGTCTTGCCGGCATTTTCCTCCTGCGCCGATACCAGATGCAGCAGCACACGCGTCCGTTCGACATGGCCGAGGAAGCGGTCGCCGATGCCGACGCCCTCATGCGCGCCCTCGATCAGGCCGGGAATGTCGGCGATGACGAATTCGCGCGCATCGACGCGCGCAACGCCCAGGCCGGGATGCAGCGTGGTGAAGGGATAGTCGGCGATCTTCGGCTTCGCCGCCGTGACCGAAGCCAGAAAGGTCGATTTTCCTGCATTGGGCAGGCCCACCAGCCCGGCGTCGGCGATCAGCTTGAGGCGTAGCCAGATCCACATTTCCTGCCCGGGCAGGCCGGGATTGGCGCGGCGCGGCGCCTGGTTGGTCGAGGTCTTGAAGTGCTGGTTACCGAAGCCGCCATTGCCGCCTGCAGCCAGCCTGAAACGCTGGCCGACCACGGTCAGGTCGCAGATCAGCGTCTCATTGTCTTCCTCATAGACCTGCGTACCGACGGGCACCCGCAGCGTGATATCGGCGCCTTTGGCACCGGTCATGTTGCGGCCCATCCCATGCACGCCGGTCTTGGCCTTGAAATGCTGCTGGTAGCGATAGTCGATCAGCGTGTTTAGCCCGTCGACGACTTCCAGCCAGACATCGCCGCCACGGCCGCCGTCGCCCCCGTCCGGTCCGCCGAACTCGATGAACTTCTCACGCCGGAACGAAACCGAACCGGACCCGCCGTCGCCGGAGCGGATGTAAACCTTGGCCTGATCGAGAAATTTCATGAGCGTTTCGCCATTCTGGCTGTGTTCTAGGTGTGTTCGGCCTTGCTCTAGAGCAAGATGGACGACAAATCAAAAATGCTTTGCAGGAAAAGGCGGCCCGGCCGGTTGGCCGGACCATAAATCTACAGTCGCGGCCAAGTGCGCAGGCTGGTCCAGGTCTTGCGGTCGAGGCGATAGCGCTCGACTGGGACCTGGCCAGCCACCAGCGAATGCAGCATGCCCTGTCCTGCATATTGGAAGCCGCACTTGTGGATCACCCGACGCGACGCCGGGTTGATGACCCGGCACGATGCGTAGAGCACATTGGTCGTCGTCGACCGGAACGCCAGGTCGACCAGCGCATGCGCGGCCTCCGTAGCATAGCCCTTCTTCCAAAAGGGTTCGCCGATCCAGTAGCCCAGTTCGAGCCCGCGATCCGTAGCGTTGAGCCCGGCACAACCGACGAACTCGCCCGTGGAGGCAACCGTGAGCGCGTAGGAGACCCCGCCCCGGCGCGACCGGGTCATGGCGAGAAAGGCGCGGGCTTCCGCCTCGCCATAAGGGTGCGGCATGCGCGCGAGCATTTCCGCGACATGGCGGTTGTCTGCGAGTGCTGCGATCTGGGGAATATCGGCTTCCACAGGCGCGCGCATCACCAGCCGCTCAGTGCGCAGAACGGGGCATTCCAGGCTCAGACTTTCGTCCTCGCTGTCTTCCTTCTCGGCAACCATGTCATGACCTCCAGGCTCAAATAAAAACAAAGAAAAAGGGGAGATGGCGACCCATCTCCCCTGATCCTTTTCCTGGCTTGGCCAGACACCGGTTCCCTGAGATGGGTGCCGGTATCGAGGTGCGGAACCGGCTACTCCGCGGCTTTAAGCATCGGGTTTACCGACACGTAGGTTCGGCCGTTGGCTTTTTTGTTAAACGTAACCGCGCCTTCGGACAGCGCAAAAAGGGTGTGGTCCTTGCCGATGCCGACATTGACGCCCGGGTGCCACTGCGTGCCGCGTTGACGAATGATGATGTTGCCGGCGATCACAGCTTCGCCGCCGAACTTCTTCACGCCAAGACGCTTGGACTCTGAATCGCGACCGTTGCGCGACGAACCGCCAGCTTTCTTATGTGCCATGGGTCTTCTCCTTCAGTCGCTCTACTTATTCGGCTTCCGCGACGGCTTCGGCCTTCTTCGGCGCTGCCTTCTTCGCGGGCTTGTCATCGGCTGCATCGGCCTTGGCCGCAGCTGCCTTGGACGGCTTGGCACCACCGGTCAGGATCTCGGAGATCCGCAAGGTGGTGTTGTGCTGACGGTTGCCGCGTGCGCGGCGGGAATTCTGCCGGCGTCGCTTCTTGAACGCGATGACGGTCTTGGCGCGGCCGTGCTCGACCACCTCAGCCGTAACGATCGCACCCGAAACGAACGGAGCGCCGATTTCTGCATTTTCGCCCTCGCCGACGGCGAGAACTTCTGCGATCTCGATGATGTCACCGGCATTGCCGGCGAGCTTCTCGACCTTGATGACGTCATTGGCGGCGACGCGATACTGCTTGCCGCCCGTTTTGATGACTGCGAACATTTTTTGCCTTTCGCTGTTCGGTCGGCCTTTATGGAACGCCTTGGCGTCCCGGCCGTCTTTTTGTCAGTCTGCGGGTCCAAAATACAAGCGGCGCGGAGAATCCCCCACGCCGAATGCAGGCTGTCCATACTGGAAGACTGCCGGTGCGTCAAGGCAAGCGCGGCGAAGAAAGCCAAGCGCGGCGACTGTCGCTCTCGGGCTAAGGCGCGACAGATCAGGCTACCCCTTGCTTGCAGCGCCAGGATCTAAAGCACTCCAAGCAGGACCGGTTGCAAAGAATTACGCCAATCCCATAAAGGGCCTTGTGTCGGGGGCGCCGACTCGTTATTTAGTGCGCCGCGCCGGAAACGGCCGACCATGACCGCGGAGAAGTGGCAGAGTGGTCGAATGCACCGCACTCGAAATGCGGCATGGGTGCAAGCTCATCGGGGGTTCGAATCCCTCCTTCTCCGCCATCGACCTCCCCTAGCGAAGAACCACGCCCGCCGAATGGAAGCAGGGCTGCATTGATGTGGACCTCTTTAGAGAGGCGTGCCATCTTGTCGGAACCGGCTCTCCAAGCGTGCCGACAGTATGCTCTTCCAAGTGACCTTCGCTCAATATCGTGCCTGAGAGCGACACGGCCCTAGGCCTTACGCAGCTCTAAGCGCCGCTGTCTCGATCTGTCAGCAGATTTAGGCTGCCACGCTGCATGGCCCTGGCCGACCTGTTATAGAGGGGCTCACTTCGAGCCCGGTCCGCTCACCGATATCGGATAGATTGCGATGAACGACACATCCCCAGCCATCAAGCTGAATGCACCCTTGGATGCCTCCCCAAACGCCATTTCCGCGCGTGGTCTGGTGAAAGCGTTCGGCGACGTGCGCGCGGTCGACGGCATCGACCTCGACGTGCCGCGCGGCATCATCTTTGCCGTGCTGGGGCCGAACGGCGCCGGTAAGACCACGCTGATGCGCATGCTAGCAACGCTGACCCGGCCCGACGCCGGCTCGGCCAGCGTGATGGGTCACGATCTCATCAGCGCGCCGCATGCTGTCCCCACCGCCATCGCCATGACGGGCCAGTTCGCCTCGCTCGACGAGGATCTGACGGGCCGTGAGAACCTCGTGCTGCTCGCTCGACTGTGGGGATTTCGTGGTCGTGCGGCCAAGGCGCGGGCCGACGATCTCCTCGCCGCCTTCGACCTTTCGGCTGCGGCGACGAAGCAGGTGAAGGACTATTCCGGCGGCATGCGGCGCAGGCTGGATATCGCTGCCTCGCTCATCGTCACGCCGGGCGTGCTGTTTCTCGACGAGCCCACCACCGGCCTCGATCCCAAGGCGCGCAAGGACGTCTGGGCCATGATCCGCGGCTTGGCCGACTCGGGCGTGACCATCCTGCTCACCACGCAATATCTTGAAGAAGCCGACCAGCTGGCCGCGCGAATCGCCGTCATCGATCGCGGCAAGAAGATCGCCGAAGGCACCAGCCGCGAATTGAAGGCGGCAACCGGCTCGGGCTTCCTGCATGTGGCGATAGCCGATCCCGCCCGTCTCGACGAGGCGGCAGGCATTTTGGAACAGCGGCTCGGGCATAAGGCGAACCGCAGCACCGAGGGCGCCGAACTGTCCATCCTGGCCGGAACGGCTAAGGACGCCAACGAAGCGCTTGCTGTTCTTGTCGGCCAAGGCATCGAACTGTCGAACTTCTCCATGGGACAACCAAGCCTGGACGAGGTTTTCTTCGCCCTGACGGGACAGCCTGGAACAGACACCAGCCGCGAGGAGGCAACCCTATGAGCGACACCTCACAGCTGCAAAAGCTACCGAAAGTGGCCCGACCCTCGACACCCTCCGCGCTGTCGAACGCGCTCGTCTTCGGGTGGCGCGCGGTGCTGAAATTCAAGCATGTGCCAGAACAGCTCTTCGACCTGGTGATGACGCCGATCATGTTCACGCTGCTGTTCACCTTCGTGTTCGGCGGCGCCTTGGCCGGCTCGCCAAGCGAATATCTGCAGTTTTTCCTGCCCGGCATCCTGGTCCAGACCGTGGTGTTCAACGCGGTCTATTCCGGCATGGGTCTGTCGACCGATTTGGGCAAAGGTTTGTTCGATCGGTTTCGTTCGCTGCCGATCTGGTCGCTGGCGCCCTTCGCCGGCCTGATGGTGGGCGACATACTGCGCCATCTGATCGCCGGGACGATCATCCTGATCATCGGCCTGATCCTGGGGTATCGGCCCGAGGCGGGCTTGTTCGGCATCATCGCCGCTTTCGCCATGTTGATTGCCATCGGCTTCGGCATGGGATGGATTTTCATCGTGTTGGGCTTGCTGATCCGCACGCCGACCACGGTGATGACGCTCGGTTTCACCTTCCTGTTTCCACTGGTCTTTGCCTCCAACATCATGGTCGACCCCGCAACCATGCCGGACTGGCTGCGCGCCTTTGTCGATGTCAATCCGGTATCATTGATGACATCAGCGATACGCGGCCTGATGGGCGGCGGCGTGAGCCTCGGCGAAATCCTCCTGGCATTGATCGCGCCTGTGGTTCTCACGGCGGTGCTGGCGCCGACGACCCTGTGGCTTTATCTCCGGCGCTGAGGCCGGATAGTCCTTGCCGTGCGAGAGCCAAAAAGGCAGCGTGGCATAAGCTCCAGTCGGGAGCGAGTCTGCCAAAAGGGATCTGCCATGCCGCAGCCATTCACCCTCGCCGTCTGCGCGGAGATGATCTTTCTGTCGCAGCCGATGCCGGAACGCGTTGCCCGCATCACCGAGTTGGGCTTCCACTGCGAGATATGGGACTGGACGCGGCACGACATTAATGCCCTCGCCGGATCAGGCGCGACATTCTCGTCGATGACAGGATACATTTCCGGCTCGCTTGCCGACGACGAAGGGGCCGATGCCTTGCTGCACACGGCCGAGCAGTCGATACCGGTTGCCCGGACGCTCAATTGCCCGCGCCTCAACCTGCACGGCACCGGCCTCGACGGCAAGGGATGGCCTGTTAAACCGGTGGAGACGGTGACGGGCGCGATGTGGTTGAAGGCACGCGAGACGCTGAACCGCATCGCAGATCTCGGCGAACGCGAAGGTGTGACCTTCGTGCTCGAAAATCTCAACACCGCCACCGACCACCCCGGCACGCCCTTCGCCAAAGCGGAGGACACGCTGGCGCTGGTTTCCGCAGTCGACCGGCCTTCCCTCAAGCTCAATCTCGACCTTTATCACGCGCAGATCGGCGAGGGGAATTTGATCGAGCTCTGCAGACGGGCGCTGCCGTTCATTGGCGAGATCCAGGTCGCCGACGTACCTGGCCGCCGCGAGCCGGGAACGGGCGAGATCAACTATCCCGCCATCGCGCGCGCCCTGGCAGAGATGGGCTATGCCGGCACGATCGGGTTGGAGGCCTGGGCATCGGGCGATGACGAGGTTGCCCTGCAGCGGTTCCGCGACGCTTTTACCGTGTGACCCGGCTCGCAAGCAGGCGCTGCCTTGCTTTTTGCCGCCCCGACGTGACAGATAACGCCAATCTCAAACCGAAGGAGACCGCCATGCGTGTCGACGGTTCCTGCCATTGTGGCGCCCTGACCTTTACCGCCGAGATCGAGCCATCGAAGGTCAGCATCTGCCATTGCACCGATTGCCAGACACTGACCGGAACGGCTTTCCGCGTTTCCGTACCCTGCACGGCCGAGGATTTCACCCTCACGAGCGGTCAGCCCGCAGTCTATGTTAAGACGGCCGAAAGCGGTGCGCTGCGGGCGCAAGGCTTCTGCGGTCAGTGCGGCACACCGATCTATTCGACATCGGCCGACCGTGAGCCCGAGGTCTATGCCGTGCGCGTCGGTGCGCTGAAGCAGCGCGAGATTTTGCCGCCGACGCATGAAATCTGGCGCAAGTCCGCCCTGCCCTGGGTGCCGGATATGCCGGACATCAAGTCCTGGCCTGGCGAGGACATTTGAACTGTCCGGATATCGTCCATGCCAGCGCGTGACATCGCCATCATCGGCGGCGGTCCTGCCGGACTGGCCGCCGCCGAGATGCTTTCGGCAGCGGGACACGCCGTCACCGTCTATGAAGCCATGCCGACGCCGGGCAGAAAATTTCTGCTTGCCGGAAAATCCGGGCTGAACATTACCCATTCCGAGGATTTTGCTCTTTTTGCCAGCCGCTTCGGCGAATCTGAACCTCACCTTCGCCCGGCGCTCGAGACTTTCACGCCAAGCCATGTGAGGGACTGGGCGGCGAGCCTCGGCACCGAGACCTTCGTCGGCACGTCCGGCCGCGTCTTTCCGACCGTCATGAAAGCCTCGCCACTGCTGCGGGCCTGGCGGGCACGGCTGGAGACGCAGGGAGTCAAGATTTTGACGCGGCATCGCTGGGCCGGCTTCGAAGGCGAGGAACTGGTCTTTCAGACGGCGCAAGGACGCAAAAGCGTCCGCGCGGATGCGGTTCTCCTGGCTCTCGGCGGTGCAAGCTGGCCACGCCTCGGGTCCGATGCGGCCTGGGTGCCTTGGCTGGGTGGCAAGGGCGTGCAGGTTAACGCGTTCGAACCCGCAAATTGTGGCTTCGACGTCGCGTGGAACGAGCATTTTGTCACGCGCTTCGCCGGTTCCCCGGTAAAGTCCGTTGCGGCGACGTCATCGGCTGGCAGCGTCCCGGGCGAATTCGTCATCTCCCGCCACGGCATCGAAGGCAGCCTTGTCTACGCCCACGCGCAGGCACTGCGGGAAAGCCTGAAGGCATATGGACGGGCGGAACTGTATCTCGATCTGACACCGGGACGGACGAAGGAAAAACTTGCGCGAGATCTGAGCCGGCAGCATGGCAAGGCAAGTTTTTCCAACCGCCTGCGCAAGGCGACCGGGCTGGACGGCGTCAAGGCTGCGCTGCTGCGCGAACTTCTGGGACCGGAAAGCCAGTACGACCCCGCCCGCCTCGCGTCATCCATCAAGGCACTGCCTGTCCCGCTGCTGCGCCCACGTCCCATCACTGAGGCGATTTCCTCGGCCGGCGGGCTTGCCTGGCAGGCGCTCGATGAAGGTTACATGGTGAAGAAGATGCCTGGCGTGTTCGCCGCCGGTGAGATGCTCGACTGGGAAGCGCCGACAGGCGGCTATCTTCTCACGGCTTGCCTGGCGACAGGTCGCGCGGCTGCGCAGGGTATGCTGTCATGGCTCGAAAGATAGTGCGGAACCCTTCTTTCCAAAGCGCATTATTGGCCTGAAGGGCCGTGTCAACCGGGCTTGACGGTACAGCGAACAAGGGTAGGATTTTCCCGGTTTCTCCCCTTGGCCAACGAAACGGCAGACGAGCGCTTGTCCCGTCCGGCCCTTCACTTATTGATATCGTGCTCGCGCGCTCTGCAGGCGGTCCCTCGGTCGGTCAGCGTTGCCCGAAAATGGCAGAGCCGACGCGGACGCTGGTGGCGCCGAAGCCGACCGCCACATCATAGTCGCCGGACATGCCCATCGATAGTTTTTCGACGCCGGCCTGCCGCGCAAGCTTTTCCAACAGCGCGAAATGCGGCCCCGGATTCTCGTCCGCGGGCGGAATGCACATCAGTCCCTCGATGATCAGCCCATGGACGGCGCGGCAGCGCTCGACGAAGGCGACGGCATCGTTGGGTTCGATTCCCGCCTTTTGCGGCTCGGAGCCGGTGTTGACCTGCACGTAAAGCCGCACGGCCCTGCCCTGCCTGGAGATTTCCTTGGACAGTTCAGCGGCGATCTTTTCCCGGTCTACCGTCTCGATCACGTCGAAAAGCGCCACCGCTTCCCTGGCTTTGTTGGATTGCAGCGGTCCAATGAGATGCAGTTCGAGATCGGGATACTCCGTCTTCAACGCAGGCCATTTGCCTTGCGCTTCCTGCACGCGGTTTTCACCGAACACACGCTGCCCAGCCTCGATGACGGGCCGGATGTGCCCGGCATCGAAGGTTTTCGACACCGCGACCAGCACGACCGAACCCTCCGTGCGCTTCGCCTCGCTTTCGGCCTGCGCGATCCTGTTCTTCACCAGGGCAAGCTGTTCGACCGACTTTTCCATGCCAATTGGTCCTGATCCTGCTGCTTTTTCCCCGGCCGGGATCAAGCGGAGTTGACGGGTCCTGGAATCCATGGTGAACACCCGGACCCATGTTTTTGGACGGCCAAGCAGCCGTTCGCGCCTCGTGCATGCTTTTAAGTGAAAAACGTCCCATGGCAACCGAACGATACAATCCCCGCGCGACCGAACCCAAATGGCAGAAGGCCTGGGATGAGGCGAAGCTCTTCGAGACGAAGAACGACGATCCGCGCCCGAAATACTACGTGCTGGAGATGTTCCCCTATCCATCGGGCCGCATTCATATCGGCCACACCCGCAACTACACGATGGGAGACGTGGTGGCCCGCTACAAGCGCGCCAAGGGCTTCAACGTGCTGCATCCGATGGGTTGGGACGCCTTCGGCATGCCGGCCGAGAACGCTGCCATGCAGAATAAGGTCCACCCCAAGGACTGGACCTATGAGAACATCACCACCATGCGGGCGCAGCTCAAGGTGATGGGCCTGTCCATCGACTGGAGCAGAGAATTCGCCACCTGCGATGTCGACTATTACCACCGCCAGCAGATGCTGTTCCTAGACATGGCCGAGAAGGGCCTGGTCACGCGCAAATCCTCCAAGGTCAACTGGGATCCGGAGGACATGACCGTGCTCGCCAACGAGCAGGTCATCGACGGGCGCGGCTGGCGTTCGGGCGCGCTGGTCGAACAGCGCGAACTGACGCAGTGGTTCTTCAAGATCACCGACTACGCCCAGGACCTGCACGACGCGCTCGACACGCTGGACGAGTGGCCCGAGAAGGTCCGCGTCATGCAGCGCAACTGGATCGGCCGCTCCGAAGGCCTGCTGATCCGCTGGCCGCTGGCCAATGCGCCGCAAGGCATGAGCGAGTTGGAGGTCTACACGACCCGGCCCGACACCATCTTCGGCGCCTCCTTCATGGCGATCGCAGCCGACCACCCGCTGGCGAAGAAGGCAGCCGAGAGCAATCCCGAACTGGCCTCCTTCATGGAGGACATCCGCCACATGGGCACCTCCGTCGCCACGCTGGAGACGGCGGAGAAAAAGGGTATGGATACCGGCATCCGCGTCGTTCACCCCTTCGACGAGAGCTGGACGCTGCCCGTCTATGTCGCCAACTTCGTGCTGATGGACTATGGCACCGGCGCGATCTTCGGCTGCCCCTCGGGCGACCAGCGCGACCTGGACTTCGCCAACAAATACGAACTGCCCGTCGTGCCCGTCGTCATGCCCGACGGTGCGGAGCCAGCCGATTTCCGCGTCACCACCGAAGCCTTCACCGGCGACGGCGTGATGATCAATTCGCGCTTCCTGGACGGCATGAAGCCGAAGCAGGCATTTGAAGAGGTCGCGAACCGGCTTGCCGACATCTCGATCGGCAACCGCCCCATGGCCGAGCGCAAGGTGAATTTCCGCCTGCGCGACTGGGGCATTTCGCGCCAGCGCTACTGGGGTTGCCCGATCCCGATGATCCATTGCGCGGAATGCGGCGTGGTTCCGGTACCCAAGGCAGACCTGCCTGTGAAGCTGCCGGACGACATCGATTTCGACAAGCCCGGCAATCCGCTCGACCGGCACCCGACATGGCGGCATGTGAAATGCCCGAACTGCGGCGGCGATGCGCGCCGCGAAACCGACACCATGGATACCTTCGTGGATTCGTCGTGGTATTTTGCGCGCTTCACCGCGCCTTGGGAATACGAGCCGACCGACCCGAAGGCGGCAAACGAGTGGCTGCCGGTCGATCAATATATCGGCGGCATCGAACATGCGATCCTGCATCTGCTCTATTCGCGCTTCTTTACCCGCGCCATGCGCGACACGGGCCATGTGGCCTTGGCAGAGCCGTTCAAGGGCCTGTTCACCCAAGGCATGGTCGTGCACGAGACCTACCGCCTCGGTAGCGGCCAGAACGGCCGTTGGCTGTCGCCCAACGAGGTTCGGGTCGAAGACATAGACGGCAAGCGCGTCGCGATTGCGGTCGAAACCGGCGAGCCGGTCGAGATCGGGCCGCTCGAGAAGATGTCGAAGTCGAAGAAGAACGTGGTCAGCCCGGAAGAGATCACCGAAGGCTACGGCGCGGACACCGCGCGCTGGTTCATGCTGTCGGATTCGCCGCCCGAGCGCGACGTCGAATGGACCGACGACGGTGCCGCCGGCGCCCACCGCTTCGTCCAGCGCGTCTGGCGCCTGGTATCGACTGCAGGCGAAGCGCTGGTCGGCATCGCCCCTGCGGCGGCCACCTCAGGCGAGGCGGCTGCCGTCTCCAAGGCTGCGCACAAGGCTCTGAAGGCCGTCAGTGAAGACATCGAGAAGCTGGCCTTCAACCGCGCCATCGCTCGCATCTACGAGTTGGTCAACGCCATCGCAGCGCCGGCCGCCGACATTGCCGACGGCAAGGGCGATGCTGCCCTGAAGGCTGCGATGCGCGAGGCTGTCGAGATTCTGACGCATCTGATCGCACCCTTCATGCCGCATCTGGCGGAGGAATGCTGGACCACGATCGGCGGCGAGGGGCTGGTCTCGGAATCGCCGTGGCCTGCATTCGATGCGGCGCTGGTGGTGGACAACGAGTTCACATATCCCGTGCAAATCAATGGTAAGAAGCGCGGTGATTTGACAATCGCCCGCGACGCAGACCAAGCTAGCGTCGAAAAAGCAGCGCTCGCGCTCGAATCGGTGCAAAAAGCACTGGATGGCAAAGCGCCGCGCAAGGTGATCGTGGTGCCTCAGAGGATCGTGAATGTCGTTGCCTAAGCGAATGACCGCCCCCTTCAGCCGCCGTTTCCTTGCCGCGACTTTGCTCGTGGCGGCATCCGCCGGGCTTTCGGCCTGCCAGGTGCGTCCGCTCTATTCGGACAGTCCCGTGACCTCATCGACGGGCGTGACGACGTCGATGAAGGCGGAGCTGGCATCCATCGCCATAAAGCCTTCGCCCAGGCGCGAAGACACCCGCTTTGCACAAGAGGTGCGCACCCACTTGATCTACCTGTTCGGCAATGGAAAGGGCCCTGCCGCCACGCCGGCCTATACGTTGGAGTTGGATGTCCGGAGGCGCATCGAAACCGCGGCGATCGTGCAGATCACCTCCGACGATGACGAGCCCAGCGCCGGCACCCTCGAGCTCACAGGCCGCTACCGGCTGACGGAAACCGCGACCGGCAAGCGCGTGGCCAGCGGCTCGCGCATGGCGCGGGCTTCTTTCGACCGTCCTCGCCAGGAATTCGCCGTGCGGCGCGCCACCATAGACGCGGAAAATCGCGCCGCGCGCGAACTGGCCGAGTTCCTCCGCCTTTCGGTCGCACAAGACCTGTTGCGGAAAAACCGTTCGACTCCCGACACCTTCGAGCAGGAAGAGATCGATCCGGAACTGGTCATCCAGCCGAAGCCTCAGTCCGGCAATCCCGACCTGCTGCCGGCGCAGTAGAAAAAAGACCGCTCAAGCCGGCGGCGATAGGCGCAGGCCCTTTCAGGGCCTGCCGTAGCGCGCTTTCAGATGCGCCGCGAAGTATCGGGCATCGAGCTTTTCGCCTGTCGCCTTTTCCATCAGTTCCGGCGTCGACCAGCGCGATCCCTGCGACCAGATCTTATCCCGCCGCCACTCGTTAACCGCCTCAAAATCACCCTTCGCGATGTCCTCGTCGGCTGAGCCGTGTGCTTTGATCAGAGCGGCCCATTGCTGGGCAGCCATCATCGCGCCCAGCGTGTAGGACGGAAAATAACCGAATGCGCCGCTCGGCCAATGCACATCCTGCATCGGACCGTCGGCTGGATTGTCGATGGTGGACAGGCCGAGATAGGCCTGCATCTTAGCGTCCCAGGCCTCGGTCAGATCGGCCACTTCAAGCCTGCCCGTGACCAGTTCCTGCTCCAACTCGTAGCGCAGGATGACATGCAACGGATAGGTGACCTCATCGGCGTCGACCCGGATCAGGCCGCGCTGCACATGATGCACATGCGGCAGGATTTCGTCGATGGTCCAGGCCTCGCCGAGATGCTTTTCGACCTCCGGCAAAGCCCAGTGCCAGAAGGCCGGATTGCGCCCCAGCTGCTTTTCGACGAACAGGCTCTGGCTCTCATGCACCGACATGCCGCGCGCCTTGCCGGATGGCCAGTGCGACCAGTCCGCCGGCAGGTTCTGCTCGTAGAGCGCATGGCCGGTTTCGTGCAGCACCCCCATCAGCGCGGACAGGAACTCGTTTTGCTTATAGCGCGTGGTGATGCGCACATCGGTCGGCACACCGCCACAAAACGGATGGTGCGAGACCGACAGGCTGCCGCGCGTGAGGTCGAAGCCCACCGCCTGCATCATCGCAAGCCCGAGTTCGCGCTGCCGCTCGGTCGGATACACGCCCGAGAGCGGCTTGAGGGGCGTCTTGGTAAGGCGCTCTTCCTGCACGGCCAGCGCTTCGGGCACGAAATCGACCAGGAACGCCTTGAGCTCCGCAAACACCGGGGTAATGTCGGCCACACGGTTGCCGGGGTCGTATTGTTCCATCAGCGCGTCATAGGGAGCCAGCCCGAGCGCTTCGGCGCGCAGTTGGGCTTCCTCGCGAACGAGTTGCACGACACCCTCCAGCGCAGGCTCGAAGGACGTCCAGTCGTTCTGGGCGCGCAGGCTACGCCAAAGCTGCTCGGAACGCATCCGCGCGCTCGTCTGGCGCTCGACGAATTCCGGCGGCAGGCAGGTCATGTTGGTGTGCTGGCGGCGGAATTCACGCAGGGCTGCCGACTGGTCCTCGTCCAGAGATTCGCCTTCGGCGGCATCGAGCCAGTCCGCAACCTCCGGCGCGGTCGCCTGGCGATGATACAGCCCGGCAAGGTTGGACATCGCCTCCGCACGTTTCTCTCCACCGCCGACGGCCATATGCGTGGCCTCGTCGGCACCAAGGATCGACATGGCGTGTTCCAGCGCTTCGAGGCGGCGACCAAGCTGGTCCAGCTTTTCGAACGACATTACGGCTCCTTGCAGTACAATCCGAGAGAATCCACTTGCAGCACCTTGGGATCAACGGTCAATGGTGCAGGCTTAAGGAATGGCTGTCACCAATGGAGGAACGATGGTTGGGACTGTTCTCGTGGCGCTTGTCGCGGCCATCCATGTCTACATCGTCTATCTCGAGATGGTGGCCTGGGACACACCGCGCGGGCATAAGGCATTCGGGCTGAAACCGGACTTTGCGCGCGATACCAAAGTGCTCGCCGCCAATCAGGGCCTGTATAACGGCTTTCTCGCCGCCGGCTTGATCTGGGGCCTCTATCTCGGCGACGTCGGCTTCCAGATCAAAATCTTCTTCCTGCTGTGCGTTGCCATAGCCGGCCTCTATGGCGCAGTGACGGTCGGCAGGAAGATCCTGTTCATCCAAACCGTCCCAGCCGTGGCTGCAATGATCGCGCTCTGGCTGGGATGGTGAGCCGTATACCTCTCCTCGGGGAGGAGCTGTAGCTAAGGGTTAGTTGGTCGTGCGAGCGGTCGTTTGGAGGTTCTGCAAATCCCTCGGCAAGGGTTTGCTCGAGCACCGCATATGCATCTCGCGGCGGAAAAGCTTTCGTTGCTTGGCCTGGTGTTGCTTGCCGGCTGCTGCCATGCCGAGTCCGTATGGGCCGAATATCAAGGCACCGCCCCAGCTCAGCGTCTGCTTTTCGTTGGCTTCGTAGCTGGACGCGCGGGCCCGGATTTCCTGGCATTCCGCCGTCGACCATTTCGGGTCCTGGCTGGAAAGCGATGTCGCGTAGACGGCAGGCGAGGTCGTCGATGCACAACCGGCGAGCGTTGCCGCAAGCAGCAGAGCCGTGACACCGCCCCGGAAGTGCGGGCTTTTGTTTCTGACCATGGCAACCATATCCCTTTTTGACCCTGTCTTCGAGGGATAGTGTTGCTAGGTTAAAGAAGTCGAAACCGAGGCAAGCCCGCTCGACGGGGCATTTATGGCAAAAGCCGTCGTTCCAGCGAACGCAGGCCGCCTCTATCGCTCCGTAAGTTTCAACTCGATGCGGCGGTTTTTGGAGCGTGCTTCCGGGGTATCGGCGGGATCGAGCGGCTGGAACTCACCGAAGCCGGCTGCCACCAGTCGGTTTGCGGGCACACCGTTCTCGATGAGATATTTGACGACCGCCGTCGAGCGCGCCGAGGAAAGCTCCCAGTTGTCGCGGTATCGCCCGGTACCGGACAGCGGAATGTTGTCGGTATGGCCATCGACGCGCAGCACCCAGTTGATCTCCGGCGGGATTTCCTTCTGGAGCTCCAGGATGGCTCCCGCCAGCTTGCGCATCTCGACCTGCCCGGCATCGTTGATCTGCTCGGACCCGGTCGGGAACAGCACTTCGGACTGGAACACGAAACGGTCGCCGACGATGCGGATATTGTCGCGGTCGGAGAGGATCTCGCGCAGCCGTCCGAAGAAATCGGAGCGGTATCGGTTCAGTTCCTGCACGCGCTGGGCAAGCGCGACGTTCAGGCGGCGACCCAGATCGGCGATCTTGGTGTTGGATTCGCGGTCGCGCGCTTCCGAGGCGCCAAGCGCGTCTTCAAGCGCTGCGATCTGCTGGCGCAGAGCGGAAATCTGCTGGTTCAGCAATTCGACCTGCGACAGCGCCCGCTGGCTCATCTGGCGCTCGTTGTCGAGTTCGCCGCTCAGGGCGCCGATGCGCGCCTCCGCCTGCTGACCAGCCCCCGCGCCCTGCGACAGAAGCTGTTCGAGCCGGCTCTTCTCAGCTTCGGCGGCCGATAGCGAGGCCTGCAGATTGGCAAGCGAATCCTGGGCGTCCTGGGTGTTGGAGCGTTCCATGGCCAGAAGCTGGGTCAGTTCGTTGATCTGTGAGTTCAACCGCAGCAACGCCTCGTCCCTGCCGGAAATTTCCCGCGTCAGCAGGAACTGTGCCAGGACGAACACCGAAAGCAGAAACATGATCGCCAGAAGCAACGTCGACAGCGCGTCGACGAAGCCAGGCCAGTAGTCGACACGCCGGTCAGTGCGCCGTCGCGAAAGCGCCATGTCAGCGCTTCCCCTGCTGGTCGTTCAAGGCATTGGCAATCTTTTCCAGCGTGCTGCGCATCGCCTTCTGCTCTTCGGACTGGGCTTCCACCCAGTCGCGCATGATCTGCTGTTCGCTGCGCATATTCTTGACGAGTCCGGAAATGCCGTCAGCCAGATTGGCCATGGCGGCAGCCGTACGGGTGCTGGAACCGCCGCTTTCCTGCATGGAGCGCAGACGCTCCGACAGTTCGCGCAGTTCTTCAAGCGAATCCGCCCGGCCGGGATCGGCGACGACCACGTCGGACGACAGATCGGTCACCGAGGACAGCCAGTTTTCAAGCTCGGTGTAGAAGCGCGTTTGCGCGCGGCCCGCCTGCAGGTCAAGGAAGCCGAGCACCAGCGAGCCGGACAGACCGAACAGCGAGGACGAGAACGCCGTGCCCATGCCCTGCAGCGGCGCGGCAAGCCCCTGCTTGAGCGCGTCGAGCACCGCCGTCGCATCGCCCGAACCCGGATCGAGCGATTGAATGGTTTCGCCGATGGAGCCGATGGTCTCAAGAAGGCCCCAGAACGTGCCGAGCAGGCCCAGGAAAACCAGAAGGCCAATCAGATAGCGCGAGATATCGCGGCTTTCGTCGAGGCGGTTGGCGATGGAATCCAGCATCGTGCGCGTCGAATTGGTCGAGAACGCCATGGAGGACGAGCGGCCGATCATCGCCTTCATCGGCGCAAGCAGCACAGGATCGGTGACATCGGCGCCGGCGCGGAAGGAATTGACCCAACGGACTTCGCGGAACAGCCTGACGACCTGGCCGATAGCAAGGAGGATACCGATGAGCAGCACGCCGAAGATCAAGCCGTTAAGGCCGGGATTGGTCGTAAAGGCCGACGCGATCTGGCGATAGAGAATGGCCGCGATAAAGGCCACGATCGCCAGGAAGATGATCATCGAAAAGAGAAAGACCTGCGGGCTCGACAGTCGATGCGGGTCATAGTTCAACACGTCCGAACCCGAACGGAACGATTTCAGCAAAGCCATCGGCGCCCCGATTCCTTTTCCCAACCCAATAGCGGGCGACTCTAAACGGAATTGTGACGAAATTGAAAGGCGTTGCGCCCCTTTTGCCACCGCTTATGATAGGGACGGCACCAGCGGATCACAATCGATTGACCAGCATGCAGTCGATCAGTGCCGCGAAGTGCAGGCCGGCGCCCGCCACGACGAAAAGGTGCCACAGCGCGTTCTGGAAACGCAGCTTCTGCCAGGTGAAAAACACGACCCCCAACGAATAGGCAATGCCGCCCGCCACGAGCAGGACCAGCGTCGTACCTGGCAGGATGTTGACTAAGGGCTGGCCGATGACCACGCCGCTCCAGCCGATGGCGAGATAGAACACTATGGCGAGGCGGTCGTATCGGCCTGGCAGGAAAAGCTTGATCGCCATGCCGCAGAGCGCTGCGACCCACACCAGGGCGATCATCGGCACGGCAACGGCCCTATTGTCCAGTTGTGCCAGAAACGGCGTGTAGGTGGCGGCGATCAGAAGGTAGATAGCGGCATGATCGAACCGACGCAGGATCCATTTCGCAGGTGAGATCGGCCAAAGATTGTAGACCAGGGAGATCGTCAGGACGGTCAGCAGCGAGACGACGAAAAACGCCGCAGCCACATATTCTCCGGGGCCTGTGTGCGGAATAGCGAGAGACAGAAGCGTCGCGCCCGCTGCGATGGCAAGCACGATGCCCACCGCATGGACGATGCCGTCCGCGATGAGTTCGGCACGCGAATAAGTGAAACGTCCTGCGAAGGGGATGTGGATTTCAGACGCCTTGCGCTGACTGTCCATTTTGGCTCCTGCAAAACACTCCATATGGCGTCTTGCACGAGATTATCCAGAACAAGGCCGGCCGGCGTAAATGCGACGCTTCAGCGCGATGCCAATGGGGTCTTGAGCGTCTTCAGCATGGCGCGGTGAATGGCTTCGTTGCCCGCCACGATGGAGCCGCTGTCCAGCATGCCCTGGCCGCCGTCAACGTCGGAGACAAAGCCACCGGCTTCGCGCACCAGCAGGACGCCTGCGGCGATGTCCCAAGCCGACAGCGAATGCTCCCAGAAGGCATCCATCCGGCCGGCGGCCACATAGGCCAGGTCGAGCGCCGCCGAGCCCAGGCGGCGGACGCCAGCGACCTCGCCCATGACATGGCGCAGTTCGATCAGGAAGTTGCCGTGATGGCCGCGGCCCAGATGCGGCACACCGGTGCCGACGACGCAATCGCTGAGCCGCGCGCGGCCCGAAACGCGAAGCCTGCGGTCGTTGAGGAACGCTCCGCCGCCGCGTTCGGCTGTATAAAGCTCGTCCATCGCCGGATTGTAGATAACGCCGGCGACGATCTGCCCCTGACGCTCCAAGGCAATGGAAACCGAGAAGATCGGCAAGCCGTGCAGGAAGTTGGTGGTTCCGTCGAGCGGGTCGACGATCCAGCGATGCTGATCGTCATCGCCGGCCACCGTGCCGCGCTCTTCCATCAGGAAGCTGTAGCCGGGACGGGCGCGGGACAATTCCGTGAAGATGATCTCCTCGGCCTTGCGGTCCGCCTGGCTGACATAGTCGCCGGGGCCCTTCAAAGACACCTGCAGGTTCTGCACTTCGCCGAAATCGCGCGACAGCGAGCGCCCGGCCTTCATTGCGGCCTGCACCATGACGTTGAGGATCGCTGAACGCGCCATTTAATGCTTCTTTCTCTGCAGACGGGGCGGTGGATCGGGAGGACGGAGCCTTCCCGTTCCGTGCCGGGGCGAAATCAGTCCGCGCGGCGGACGTAGGTGATTTCGTTGGTGTCGACGATGATGCGCTCGCCCGACGAGATGAAGGGCGGCACGAGGACGCGGATGCCGTTTTCCAGCATGGCCGGCTTGTAGGACGACGCGGCGGTCTGCCCCTTCACCACCGGATCGGCTTCGGTGATCGTCAGCGTCACCTGGTCGGGAAGCGAAATTCCGATCGGGCGCTCTTCATAAAGTTCAACCGTAACCATCATGCCGTCCTGCAGGAAGGCAGCACGGTCGCCTACGAAATCCTTCTGCAGCTCGAGTTGTTCGTAGGATTCGGTGTCCATGAAAACGAGCGCATCGCCCTGTTCGTAGAGGAAGGAAAAGTCCTTCTGTTCGAGGCGGATTTTCTCGACGGTCTCGGCGGAGCGGAACCGCTCGTTGAGCTTGGTGCCGTTGATGAGGTTCTTCAGCTCGACCTGGTTGTAGGCGCCGCCCTTGCCGGGCTTCACGGCATTGGTCTTGACTGCCACCCACAGGCCGCCGTCATGCTCGATGACGTTGCCCGGACGAATTTCGTTGCCGTTGATTTTGGCCATGGTTTTTATCCGGAAGAGAGTTAGCCGCCTGAAAGGCGATTTCGGCGCTTCCAAGACCACAAAATGCCGTGCGAGGCAAGAGAAACCGCCGAAATCGGCAGGAACGACGCCTCAGCGGATGCGGTCCGACCGTTCCATCGCCTGCTTTATCTCGTCATCCGTCAGCCCGACGAGGTGGTCTTCCATCTCGGGATCGATCAGGCCTGCGCGGCGCGCCGCCATATACCAGGACGCGGCCTCGACGGGGTCGGGATCGACGCCGATGCCGCCGACATAATATTTCGCGAGCCGGTTTCGGGCCGCGACATTGCCGCGTTCCGCCGCAAGCTTCATCCAGCCAAATGCCGATTTCAGGTCGCGGTCGCCGCCGCGCCCCTCCGCCATCCAGAGCGAAAGGTCGAATTGGGCGGTATCGTGGTTCTGCCGGGCAGCCTGCACCATCAGGAGGCGCGCGCGGACATCGTCCTTCTTCTTTCCGCCAATACCATTGGCGTAATATTGCGCCATCGCATATTGCGCATCGGCCAGCCCAGTTCCGGCGGCCCGTTCGAAATAGGGCTCAGCCTGGGCCAAACCTTTTTCGCCGGGCTCTCGCTGCAGGATCATCTGGGCGAGATTGAATTGGGCGAGCCGGTTGCCCGCCTCCGCCGCGGCCTGCATCAGCGCATAGGCAGCCTTCGGGTCATGCTTGGGGCTCTTCGCATCGAGCAGAACCAGCGCCTGCTGGAACTGTGCCTCCGGCACGCCCTGTTCGGCGGCGAGTTCATACCATTTGGCGGCACCGCTCACATCGCGCTTCACGCCGAGCCCGCGCGACAAAATCTCGGCGACAAGCGTCTGGGCGGCCGCATCGCCGGCTTCGGCGCGCGTCAAAGCAAGATTATAGGCTGTCTTGTAGAGGCCGCGCTGGAAGGCGCCATAAGCCTCGTCCAGCGGCTTTCCGCCGAAACGCTCCTGATCGATCCTGCTGGGCTGGACGCGCGGCCCAACGGTGCTGCCGGCCTGCTGCGGCGTGGTCAGGTTGGGCTTCTGCCGCAACTCATCCAGCGTCGGCAGCGGGGTCGTCGGCATCTCCCCGAAACGGGAGGGGTCGACCACCTCCGTTTCCACGGCGCGCGGCGGGGTGGCGAGCCTCGGCGCCCGACGGGCATCGGTGGCGGGAGCAGGCGCCGGGGACTGGCCGGAGGGCGCGGGAGCGGGTTTCTTGACGGGCGCAGCTTCGGTCGGAGGCGTCTGCGGCACGGGCTGAGCCTCCTGTGCGACCGACGCGCTCACACCCGCCAGCAGCAACGCCAATACGGCGATGAGCCCGCCCGATTTCATGCAGCCCCCTCGAGGCTCGGCGCGGTTTCATCGAGCAATGCGTTGGCCCGCGCCACCGCCGCCTGCGAATCGACACCCTCGGCAAAAACAGCCAACGACAGAGCGACGAACTCGGCGCCGGTAGCAGCCACGGCCTCGACCGAGGCGATGTCCGAGCCGCCCATGACGATGCAGGGGATCTCGATCACATCCGCCCACCAAGCTCCGAGCGAAAGATTGCGATGATGCGGTTCGGGCTGGGTGTCGTAGCCGAAGCGGCCGAAGAACATGTAGTCCGGGCGCTCCTCGCCGAGATCGAGCGCATCGTCGCGCGTCTTGACACCGCCCGTGCCCACCATCATGCGGCTCTGCAGCCGTTTGATGGTATCGGCCAGATCGGCCTTGCTGCCTTCGACATGGATGCCGTCTGCCTGAACGCGGCCGACCACACGGCTGTCGCCGGAGATGATGGCGGCAACACCCTTGTCCTGGGCGAGCGGAACCACCTTTTCGGCGAAATCCTGGAAGGCCTGATCGTCGGCGCCTTCGCCGGCGAGAATCAGCGAGGCTACGTCACCGCCTTCGAGAGCAGCCTGGACCCGCTCCACCGCAACGGTGGGAGGGACGATCAGCACGATGCGGCAACGGTTGAGGGGCGTCTGTTCGGTCATGTCTTTGCTATCCGGTTCCGGCTATGCAGGCCGATCATGTTTGGATTGCGGCATAGAGCAAAGCAACAGCGTTGAACAGCGCCACATGCACTCTCGCCAATCCGGGCGGTTGGCGTTATTGCGGACGAAGAGGGCTTTCATGCACGATCTCCTGTCCGATCCCTGGCTTTACGTTTTCGCGATACCCGCCGTCATCCTGGTTGGACTTTCCAAGGGCGGCTTCGGCGGTGCGGCGGGCTTCATCGGCGTGCCGCTGATGGCGCTGGTCATGCCGCCGGTTCAGGCGGCCGCCATCCTGCTGCCGATCCTCATACTCATGGACGTCGTCTCCCTGTGGACCTGGCGCGGCGTCTACGACAAGCAGACGCTGGTCGACATGATCCCCGGCTCGATGATCGGCATCGGCATCGGCTGGCTGACGGCGGCGGTCGTCACGGCCGACATGGTACGGCTGATCGTCGGGGCATTGGCGATCATCTTCGTCGGGCAATGGGTCTACAAAAGCATTCGGCATCGCGGTCTGCCCGCCGCCGCGCCCCGCAACAGAATAGCAGCCACCTTTTGGTCGACCATTTCAGGCTTCACCTCCTTTGTCGCGCATGTCGGCGGCCCGCCCTTCCAGGTTTATGTTCTGCCACTGCGCTTCGACCCCAAAGTGATGACCGGGACGGCGGCGATCTTTTTCGCCATCACCAATGCCGTGAAGCTGATCCCCTATTTCGCACTCGGGCAGTTCGATGCCACCAATCTGCAGATATCGCTGGTGCTGTTGCCTCTTGCGCCGCTCGCCACCTTGGCCGGCGCGTGGCTGGTGCGGCGCATGCGGCCCGAAGTCTTTTACCCGTTCACCTACATTACCGTAGCAATCGTTGCGGCGAAGCTCGTCTGGGACAGCATCGCCAGCTTCCAATGAGGGTGACCGGAATGGACAGGTTGGCTAAGATTTGAGATAGCCGCTTTGGCTTGAAGCAGGCACGGATTGAGAGCGAGGGGAAGATATGAGCAACCCGTATGAAATCGGACTGGACCGCAACGCAGCCAATCACCAGCCTCTGACCCCGCTTACCTATCTGGAACGGGCAGCCCGTGCCTTCCCCGAAAAGACGGCGGTGATCCATGGCGACAGCAAGCTGTCCTATGCCGATTTCTGGCGCCGCTCCCGGCAACTCGGATCGGCGCTGGCGGGTGCCGGCATCGGCAAGGGCGACACCGTCACCGTGATGCTGTCCAACACGCCCTCCATGCTGGAAGCGCATTTCGGCGTGCCGATGACCCAGGGCGTGCTGCACTCGCTGAACACCCGGCTCGATGCGGCCATCATCGCGTTTCAGATCGACCATGCCGACAGCAAGATCCTGATCGTCGATCGTGAGTTCTCCGGCGTTGTCCGGGAGGCGCTGGCGCTTGCCAAAGTGAAGCCGCTGGTGATCGACTATGACGATCCGCAATATCCAGCCGACGCGCCCTACCCCAAGGGCGAGCGGATCGGCAGCCTCGACTATGAGGAGTTTCTCAGCGCCGGCGATCCGGACTTCGCCTGGTCCATGCCCGACGACGAATGGGATGCGATTGCGCTCAACTACACCTCCGGCACCACCGGAAACCCCAAGGGCGTGGTCTACCATCACCGGGGCGCGGCCCTGATGGCCTATGCCAATACGATCCATGCCGGCATGGGCAAGCACCCCGTCTATCTCTGGACGCTGCCGATGTTCCACTGCAACGGCTGGTGCTTCCCCTGGACGCTCGCCGTGCAGGCCGGCGCGCATGTCTGCCTGCGCTGGGTCCGAGCCAAGGCGATGTACGATGCCATTGCCGATCACGGCGTCACTCATCTCTGCGGCGCACCGATCGTCATGTCGCTGCTGCTCAGTGCCAAGGACGAGGACAAGCGCGAGTTCCCCCATACGGTAACCTTCAACACCGCTGCCGCTCCGCCGCCGGAAGCCGTGCTTTCAGGCATGGCGGATGCCGGCTTCATGGTCACCCACCTCTACGGCCTGACCGAAACCTACGGCCCCGCCGTCGTCAACGAGTGGCACAGCGAGTGGGACGATCTGGACAAGAACGGCCGCGCCACCAAGAAGGCGCGCCAGGGCGTGCGCTATGCAGCACTCGAGGGGCTGACCGTCATGGACGCCGAGACGATGCAGGAAACGCCCGCTGATGGCGAGACCATCGGCGAGGTCATGTTCCGCGGCAACATCGTCATGAAAGGTTATCTCAAGAACGAAAAAGCCACCGGCGAAGCCTTTGCAGGCGGATGGTTTCATTCGGGCGATCTCGGCGTGATGCATCCAGATGGCTACATCCAGCTCAAGGACCGATCCAAGGACATCATCATCTCAGGTGGCGAAAACATCTCGTCCATCGAGGTCGAAGACGCTTTGTACAAGCACCCGGCCGTCGCCTCCTGCGGCGTCGTTGCCCGACCGGACGACAAATGGGGCGAGGTCCCGATCGCCTATGTCGAGCTCAAGCCCGGCGCATCGGCGACCGAGACCGAGATCATCGAGCATTGCCGGACATTGCTTGCCCGTTTCAAGGTTCCAAAGGCCGTGATTTTCGAGGAGATTCCCAAGACCTCGACCGGCAAGATCCAGAAATTCCGGCTGCGCGACATGGCGAAAGCGTAAGATGACGTAACAGCGGTGTTTCGAACATCGCTACGAGCGGCAAACGGCTGAAACCACCTCTATGCCAAATGCGCCCGTCGGAGGCTTTGTCCCCGGCGGGCGTTTTCATGCGCTCCGGCAACAACTTATCCCTCTGGGACCAGGCACGTCGGGAGATACGATGACGGGCGTAGCACGCAATTTCTTCACTTTGGCGATTCTCTTCGCCCTCGGCGGCATGGCGCTCGGGCTGCATATGTCGATTTCCCACGACTATCTCCAGCGTCCGGTTCATGCCCATGCCATGGCGGCGGGCTGGCTCATGTCGGCCGTTTTCGCCTTCTTCTATCATCTGGTTCCCAAAGCGGGGACCTCGCGCATGGCGAAGGTGCATTTCTGGATGCATGCGCTGACCGGCATCGGCTTGATGGTGGGCCTTTTCTTCCTGCTCGGCGGCAATGAGGATTTTGAGCCGTTGGTCGCAGTGGCTTCGCTCGGCTTCTATGGCGCGATGGTGCTGTTCGCCTTCATAGCGCTCGGAGCGTTGTATAGGTCGTGATCGTCCCATTAAGGACCAATCGATAAAAATAGTGGCTTCGATTAACCCGCCATTAAGCTTTACAGGTGTTTACTAACGGCATCCAGTTTTCTGGATTCTTACCGAGTGGTTGGAGCCACTTTGTTTGACGCCTCCCTGTTAAACTCCTGAGAGCCGCTTCGTTGCGGCTCTTTTTTTGCCCAGAATTCGGTTGGACAAGACGCAAAGAAAAGGCCGATGTCGGCTTGCTGTCCAACATCGGCCATTTAGATTTTGGGATCGTCGCACCCGGCCCGAAGAAAGGCCGAGGTTGGTTCGATCCGACGCGGGCTCGTGGGCGGGGGGCTTGGGGTTACGAGCCAGTGCCGGACCGAACCGTCTCAGGCAACACCCGTAAATTCATCGCACAATGGGGCCTCAACGCGGATAAAATGCGGCAGGAATGTGGCGCAGAATCACCAATTTCAACAGTATGTGTGCAATCGTGACCGCTATGCGAGGGAACTCTTTTTACATCTTAAAACTGGCGCCGAGGGGTGATTTGCCGGCTCTATCAATGATCCCAACGAAGGGTTGATTTTCCCAGCTGAACGCGCGACGATTCGGCATCGTCTGTTCCGGAGAGGGAGGATTGATGGTCGACCGCGCAGAGAGCCCCGAGGATGTCGAAACATCCAATGTCCTCGTTCCCCTGAACGAAGTCCGACGGCAGCGCCTGCAGATGCCGGTTTCATTCGACCGTCGGGAACTCGACCAGATTCTCCGACTCTATGGCCGCATGGTTGCCGCGAACGAGTGGCGGGACTACGCCATCGACCACACGCCCGACCGGGCCGTCTTTTCGGTCTATCGCCGCGCCAGCGAGCATCCGCTCTACCAGATCGTCAAGGATCCCCAAATGGCCCGCAGGCAAGGCGCCTATGCCATCTTGGCGACCGGCGGAGCTATCCTCAAGCGCGGCCACGAGCTCGCGAGGGTGCTGAGCCTGTTCGACAAGAAGCTGAAACTCGTCTGACGGCTGGCGATTTGGCTTAAGTGGCTGCGGCCCGCGTCGGACCGCGTTCGATACGGAAGCGGCGTCCGCCTTCGACCGCGTCGCTGGAAATCAGGCGATGCCCATCCTCGACGCAAAAAGCCGGAATGTCGATTACAGCCAGCGGATCGGTGGTCTCCAGCCAGAGTTGTTCCCCCGGTCGCATCGCCGAAAGACGCTTGCGGGCCTTCAGCACGGGGAGAGGACAGTTCAGCCCTCTCAAATCGTAGATGTCGGTGCCGTCGCCCAAAGCAGGGCTTAGCCGCCGAACATGCCGAGCAGGCGCTTCTTCACCGCATCCGCGCTCGGCAATCCGAAGCCGCGCGCTTCCTGCACCACTTCCTGCTGCGGCGTCTGGACGATCACCGGAGCGGGCGCCGGGATGGATGCAGTGGTCACCGGAGCCGCGGCGATGGCTTTCGCGGCCTTTGCTTCGGCAACGGCACGGGCCTTTTCTTCCGCAGCCTTCTTCTTGGCTTCCTCTTTGGCTTCGAGAGCAGCCATGCGTCGACCGGCGGCGGAGTCGATGCGGCCCATGCGTTCGGTCACGGTCACAGTCCCATCACCATTGAGCGAAGGCGGATCGAGCGGAACGCGCTCGCCGCGCGCACGCTTCTTTGTCCATTCCGACACCAGCGAAGCTTCCTTGATGCCGGCGATGCTTGGCGCGGGCGCTGCGGAACGGCTCCAGACAGCACTCGCGCTGGTGAACGCCGCGTCATACTTCTTCTGGTAACTTTGGTAGGCCGTCACCAGCGATGCGGGCTGCGTGCTCGCAGGGCAAGCACCCGCGGCATCGAATTTCGCATCGCCTGAAACTTCGCGATTGAAGACGTAGCGCTTCTCGCAGACATCGACCTTCGGCGGCACCTTGGTGATCTCGAAGTGGTCGTAGCCTTCCTTCAGCATCTTCCAGAACGCGTAGTTGGGGTCCTTGCGGTAGCGCGCCATGTTGGCGGCTGTCATCCGGAACGGAAACGCCTGAATCTGGAACTCCCTCTGCCCGCCATCGAAGGCGTCGCGTGCAAAGGTATAAATCTGATCCATCTGGTCGTCGGTCATTGAATAACAGCCGGACGACGAACAGGCGCCGTGCACCATCAGGTTCGAGCCGGTCCGGCCGTTCACCTTGTCATAGGCATTCGGGTAGCCGATGTTGAAAGACAGGTGATATTGCGAGTTCGGGTTCATCTGTCCGGGACGGACCGTATAGAACCCCTCTGGCGCCTGCCGGTCGCCCTCGGTGAATTTCGGGCCAAGCTTTCCCGACCATTTGCAGATGTCGTAGGCAGCGATCACCGCATAGCGCCCGTCGGTCTTCTGTTTCCAGATTTCGACCTTGCCCTCTTCCTTGAACACGCGGGCCAGAATAGGCGATGTGCGCGACATGCCCTTCGCCTTCATTTCGGCGGCGAGTTCGGCGGAAAGCGCCTTATGGGCTTTCGGCGAGAAATCATTCATAGACGATTCGGAGCATCCGACCAGCGCGAGAGCGGTCATCAGCAGTCCGGCACGGGCGACATTTGCAATCATGCGAACAGTTTCGTCTTCGTCTCGATCGCCGCGCGACAACTGGTTGCGAGGCGATGCGGTTTCCACTGCTTCAAATTTAGGCCGTTAACCTTGAAAATTCCTTACTGCATCACGATCGCAGACAGACGAATCCTCAGATCACGGCAAAGTCATTAGCAGCATTCACGGCGATTTTGCGAGTGGAATCCGCCAAGTCAAGCGCTCAGCCGCGAACGGCCTAAAGGCTCCTGCCGATATTAAGGAATTTTTCGCGGCGCTGTTCGCGGAAATCGAAGGGATGGGAGGCGAAATCGCCCAGCGTCTTTTCGATCAGGTCGCCGGTAGCGGTGATGACCGCTTCCGGCGCGCGATGCGCCCCGCCCATCGGTTCCGGCACGATCGCGTCGATCACCTTGAGTTCCAAAAGGTCCTGCGCGGTGATCTTCATGTTGGTGGCGGCATCCCGCGAACGGGTAGTGTCGCGCCACAGGATCGAAGCCGCGCCCTCGGGCGAGATGACGGAATAGATGGAATGCTCCAGCATGTAGACGCGATTTGCTGTCGCAATCGCAATCGCACCGCCCGAACCGCCCTCGCCGATCACCACCGAGATGGACGGCACCTTCAGCTTGAGGCAGGCAGAGGTCGAGCGCGCAATGGCTTCGGCCTGGCCGCGCTCTTCCGCACCCACGCCCGGATAGGCGCCGGCCGTATCGACCAGCGTGATAAGCGGGATGTCGAACTTGTCGGCCATCTCCATCAGGCGGACCGCCTTTCGGTAACCTTCCGGCCTGACCGAGCCGAAATTATGCTTGATGCGGCTTTTGGTGTCGGAGCCTTTTTCCTGGCCGATCACGGCAACCGACCGCCCCTTGAAGCGCGCGAAGCCACCGACGATGGCATTGTCCTCGCCAAAGTTACGGTCGCCGGCGAGCGGCGTGAAATCGGTGAACAACCCGGCGATGTAGTCGACGCAGTGCGGCCGGTCGGGATGGCGGGCCACCTGCACCTTCTGCCAGGGCGTCAGCGCCTTGTAGACATCGCGCAGCGCATCGCGCGAGCGCTTCTCCAGCCGAGAGATTTCCTCGGCCACATCGACAGCTTCGCCGCTTTCGGCGAGCTTCTTCAGTTCGAGGATTTTGCCTTCGAGATCGGCAACAGGCTTTTCGAAATCGAGATAGTTATACATTCGCTCGCGGACCACAACGCCGGAAGGAAACACCTGGGAACACGGGTTTTCATAGCCCCCGACCCAATGGAACGTGGCACTCACATAGCGGCAAGCACCTTAATCGGCAAGCGGATGATGTTCGTTGACCAGCCGAAGCAGCCTTTCCTCCAGCACATGGGTGTAGATTTGGGTGGTGGAGATGTCGGAATGGCCGAGCAATTGCTGCACCGCGCGAAGGTCCGCGCCATTCTGCAGAAGGTGGCTGGCAAAGGCGTGGCGCAAAACGTGGGGAGAAATTTTCGCCGAAGCGATGCCGGCGCGTGCGGCGAGCGCCTTGAGATCGCGTCCGAAAACCTGGCGGGACAGATACCCGCTCTCCGACGACGCCGGAAACAGATAGGAGCTCTCCGCCAGCTTGGGATGACGGGCGCGCTCCTCGAGCCAGACCCGCATCGCAATCCGAGCCTTGCCCGAAAGCGGCACCATGCGCTCCTTATTACCCTTGCCGCGCACCACGAAGAACCGCTCGTCGCGCGTCGCCACAGAGACCGGCAGGCCGACCAGTTCGGAAACACGCAAGCCGGTGGCGTAAAGCACCTCGACCAGCGCATGCATGCGCTTGGCGGCCAGCGCTTCGCCTGGGCCGGCCTCCGCGGCTTCCAGTGCCGCACGGTCGAGCAGGCGTCCGGTGGCGGCTTCGCTCATCGTCTTGGGCAGCGGCCGGTCCTTGCGCGGGCTGTCGAGCGTGCCGGTCGGATCGTCAGCGCGCAGACCTTCGGCATACAGGAAGCGGAAGAATTGCCGTATCGCCGACAGTTTCCGCGCCTGCGAGGTGGCGGCGAACCCTTGCGCGGCGATGCTGTCGAGATAGGTGCGGATCGCATCGGGATCGGCTTCCGCAAGTCGCCCGTCCATATGAGCGGAGGCGTCTTCGAGGTCGCGGCGATAGCTGAGCAAGGTGTTTTCGGCAGCCCCCCGTTCCGCGCTCATCATCTCCAGGAAGGCCTCGATTCGCGCACCGCTTCTCATGGCTGCGGCTTCAGTTTTTCCGGCGCGATCGGCACCGAAAGCTCCACTTTCCGCGGCTCGACGAACATCACCAGCGCAAACATGGCGCCATAGACGACACCGGCCAGGACTGCGAGCGTGACGATAAATCGGAAGAGTGTCGGCATGGGATGGGATGTGCCGTGAATCGAAAACCTAGCCCGTTATGGGACGCCAATCCGGCCATTTCAAGGGCGCGATGGGCCTTGGCGGCTTGACGCAACGAGGCTTTTCATGCGCATAGCCGCCCCGAAAGGCGCGTTATGATATCCGAGACCTCGACACCAGCGGCAGCAGCCACACAGAGCTCGATCCTGTCTCATTTGGGGCAACGCTCGATCGTCTTTGTCGGGCTGATGGGTGCTGGCAAGACCGCCATTGGACGCAAGGTCGCCAACACGCTGGGGATTCCCTTCACCGACAGCGACCATGAGATCGAATCGGTTTCGCGCATGACCGTCCCCGAACTCTTCGAGCGCTATGGCGAAAGCGAATTTCGCGCGCTGGAACAGCGCGTCATCGGGCGCATTCTCGAGGCCGGCCCGCAGGTCCTGTCGACCGGTGGCGGCGCCTATATGAACGCACAGACCCGTCAGACGATAGCCGAACGTGGCGTTTCGGTCTGGCTCAAGGCCGAGCTCGACCTGCTGATGGAACGCGTCGCCAAGAAGCAGAACCGGCCGCTTCTGAAGAACCCGGACCCGCGCGGCACCCTCGCCAAGCTGATGGACGAGCGGTATCCCGTCTATGCGCTGGCCGACCTGACGGTGCCGACCCGCGATGAGCGCAAGGAAATCATCGCGGGCGAGGTGATCGAAGCGATTGCACGCCACCTCGACGGCAATCCAAAACAGGCACCGGCGGAGACAATCGGATGAGCGCGCACAATGTCGTCACCGTCGAAGTCGGGCTCGGCGAGCGCTCCTACGACATCCTCATCGGTCCGGGCCTGATCGAGCGCGCCGGAGAGGAAATCGCCAAGCGCCTGCCCAAGGCACGCGTCGCCATCGTCACCGACGAGCATCTCGCGGCTGCCGGACATCTCGACAGACTGCGCATGGCCCTGGACAAGACAAGCACCGCTTCGACCACGACCGTGCTCGCGCCCGGCGAGAAGACCAAGAACTTCGACGCGCTGCAGCAGGTGGTTGACGACGTCATCGCTGCCAGGCTGGAACGCGGCGACGCGGTCATCGCGCTCGGCGGCGGCGTCATCGGTGACCTGACCGGCTTCGCCGCCGGCATCGTGCGGCGCGGGATGAACTTCATCCAGATGCCGACATCGCTGCTGTCGCAAGTCGATTCCTCGGTCGGCGGCAAAACCGGCATCAACAGCCCGCGCGGCAAGAACCTCATCGGCGTGTTCCACCAGCCCAAGGTCGTGCTGGCCGACACGGGGGCGCTCGACACGCTGTCGCCGCGCGAATTCCGCGCCGGTTATGCCGAGGTTGCGAAATACGGACTGATCGACCGTCCGGACTTCTTCGCCTGGCTAGAAAACAACTGGCAGGAGGTTTTTTCCGGCGGTCCCGCCCGTGCCGAGGCGATTGCCCAATCTTGCCGCGCCAAGGCCGATGTGGTGGCCCGCGACGAGTTCGAGACCGGCGACCGCGCCCTGCTCAATCTCGGCCACACCTTCGGCCATGCGCTGGAAGGCGCAACCGGCTATGACAGCACGCGCCTGGTGCATGGCGAGGGCGTGGCCATCGGCATGGCGCTCGCCTATCGTTTTTCGGCCCGGCTCAATCTCGCGAGCCCCGACGACGCTTCTCGCGTCGAGGCGCATCTCAAGGCGGTCGGCCTGCCTTGGCGCCTTTCCGATATCCCCGGCGGCCTGCCCGATGCGGAAACGCTGCTGAACTTCATCACACAGGACAAGAAGGTATCACGCGGCGCGCTGACCTTCATCCTGACGCGCGGCATCGGCCAGTCCTTCATCGCCAAAGATGTACCGGCCTCGGAAGTTCTCGCCTTCCTTGATCTCAGCCTCAAGCGGTGAAGCGAGCCTTCGTAGAAGGCGTAAAAGCGTGGTAGAAAAGGCCGGCTACCAGCGGGTTGCTTCTCCGGGTGCCGCCGGCTCGATGGCCAAAGCATGAACACCGCCCTGCAATTCCGCCGAAAGCAACTCGTTGACCGCCCGGTGGCGATCGATTCGGCTCATGCCGGCAAACAGGGGTGAGACGATCCGGACACGGAAATGCGTCTCCCCTGTCCCGTCATAAGTCTCATGATGGCCCGATTCTTCGTGATGATGGCCGGCATGAAGGTGGCTTTCATTGATGATGATCAGCCGCTCCGGCAGAAACCGCTCCGTCAGCTTGTTTTCCATCGTCGCCTGTATGGACATTGCGTCATCCTTTCATCACATCAATGCGGCCCACGCTTCATCGTCATGCTATATATGACGCGATTGCATTTTTTACCGCAAATCAGCGGTTAAGGTGCGCAACTCCGAAATGTCAATTCTTGTTTCGCACTGCGAAAACCCCATAAATGGGACGAAATGAAATCCTATTCGAAATACTTCGAGAAGATTCGCGTACGCCCGGACAAAAAAGCCGAGGCGGCCTCGCATGCGCCGATATGCCAATGGGACGGCTGCAACCAGCCGGGGACCCATAAGGCACCCGTCGGCCGCATGAAAGAAGGCGAATATTTCCAGTTCTGCTTCGATCATGTCCGCGAGTACAACAAGGGCTTCAACTATTTCTCCGGGGTACCCGACACCGAAATCGCCCGCTTCCAGAAAGAGGCGATGACGGGGCACAGGCCGACCTGGACAATGGGCACAAGCAGCACCAGCGGCGACGCCGCCCGTTCGGCGCCCGACTTCGCAAAGCTGCGTTCGGGCCGGGCCGGCTATTACAACCGCATGCGCGACCCCTATGGTCTGTTCGAAGGCGGCGCCAAGACCGCGCCGCGCGAGCGCAAGGCCAAGCCGCTGGAAGCCAAGGCGCTGGCCACGCTCAATCTCGACGTGAAAGCCACTCCGGAAGATATCCGCGCCCAGTACAAAAAACTGGTCAAGCAGCATCACCCCGACGCCAATGGCGGCGACCGCGGCTCGGAAGACCGGCTTGGCGAGGTGCTGCAGGCCTATCGCGTGCTCAAACAGGCGGGATTGTGTTGAGCCAGAAACGGTTGGCTGCGTTTTCCAACTTTCATCCGTTCGGAAAAGTCTTTAAGACCGCCACCGAAGACAATTGGATTGCCGGCGAAGCACGGTCTTCGCGCGTGGAGACGTCATGAACAAGGTCGATCGCGACATCGCAAATCTGCCAGACACGACGGTGTCGGTGAAGGACACATTCGGCTTCGAGTCGAAGATGGTAGTGCCTGCCTATTCGGCGCCGAGCGAGCATGTGCCCGATGTCGATCCGGATTATCTTTTCGACAAGGCGACCACCTTGGCGATCCTGGCGGGCTTTGCCTACAACCGCCGCGTCATGGTTTCGGGTTATCACGGCACCGGCAAGTCGACCCATATCGAGCAGGTTGCGGCCCGGCTCAACTGGCCTTGCGTTCGCGTCAATCTCGACAGCCATGTCAGCCGTATCGACCTCGTCGGCAAGGATGCCATCGTCGTCAAGGAAGGCATGCAGATCACAGAATTCAAGGACGGCATCCTGCCCTGGGCGTACCAGCATAATGTCGCACTCGTCTTCGACGAATACGACGCCGGCCGCCCGGACGTGATGTTCGTGATCCAGCGCGTCCTGGAATCCTCCGGCCGCCTGACATTGCTCGACCAGAGCCGCGTGATTCGTCCGCACCCCGCCTTCCGCATCTTCTCCACTGCCAACACGGTCGGTCTCGGCGACACGACGGGCCTCTATCACGGCACGCAACAGATCAATCAGGCCCAGATGGACCGCTGGTCCATCGTCACCACGCTGAACTACCTTCCGCACGACAATGAAGTGAACATCGTCGTCGCCAAGGCGAAGCATTATCGCGACGCCAAGGGCAAGGAGATCGTCAACAAGATGGTCCGCGTGGCCGACATGACCCGTTCGGCCTTCATCAATGGCGACCTGTCGACGGTCATGAGCCCGCGCACGGTCATCACCTGGGCCGAGAACGCCGAGATTTTCGGCGATGTCGGTATGGCCTTCCGGCTGACCTTCCTCAACAAGTGCGACGAACTCGAACGTTCGGTGGTGGCGGAATTCTACCAGCGCGCCTTCGGCCAGGACCTGCCCGAGAGCGCCGCCAATGTGGTGCTTTCCTGATGCATCCGGCCGTCGCGCTTGCACTGGCATCGGCACTGTTTGCCTTTGGCACGGCGGCGGCGGACGCGGAAGAATTGTCGCGCATAACCGGGAAGGTTACCTACGAAAACTTTCCGCGCTTAGAAGCGTTTCTGCTGCAGGCAGTCGGCAAGAGCGTGGCACTGGACCTGACGCTTGCCGTCAACAACGACGAAACCGAGGGCAATCTGACCACCTTCGTGCTCGATGGACAGTTCGAGATCGCGTATCTGCAGCCGGGTGAACCGTCCCGCATTTATGCCGACACGGGCTTCGACCTCGTCAATGACGACCACTACACGCTGCAGAGCGTATTTTCAGTGGAAGCCAGCGACCGTGCCATTGGCCTTAATGAGGTCGATGCCCCGGCGGAGACGACCTACAAAGATGTAAGCGTGGACGATCTTCCGACACGAACTGGGAACTAGCATATGCCAGCGCGCAGGCGTAGCGTTGCACACGTCCGCCGGCGCAACGCCGGCTGGTGTCGGTCCGAAGGCGCTGCCGATATGGTTCTTGGATAGGAGGCGAGGATGCATCAGGGCAGTTGTCATTGCGGTGAGATACGCTTCAAGGTTGACGTGAATTTGGACAATCCGATCACCTGCAACTGCTCCTATTGCAGGCGGCAGGGCGGCATCCTGGCCTTCACTCCGGCGCAAAACTTCGAACTCGAGCATGGCGAAGCCAAGCTGACCGAATACCGCTTCAACACGAACAAGATCCAGCACCTGTTCTGTTCGGTTTGCGGCATGGAATCCTTTGCTCGCGCGGCCGCGCCCGATGGCACCGAAATGGTTGCCGTGAACGTCCGCTGCCTTGAAGATGTCGACGTCGAAAGCCTTAAGCCCACCCCGTATGACGGCCGTTCAAGATAAGCATCCGAGAAACATCGTGACTCACTTCAATCGCAGAAAAGGGCCTAGACACTGATGGCTGGCGCCGGAGACAATACGCGCAACAAACCCAAGGCGGGCACGGAGGCTGACAGCTTCAAGCGCGCCGTGACCGTCTGCATGCGCGCGATCTCCGGCGACAACGAGATGGAAGTTGCCTTCAGCAAGGACCGTCCCGCCCTTGCAGGCAACCGCGCCCGCCTGCCGGAGCCGCCGAAGAAGCCGTCAGCCAACGATATTGCCGTGACCCGCGGCCTGGGCGATTCCATGGCACTGCGCCGCGCCTGCCACGACACCCGCATCCACACCCGCCTTGCCCCCGAAGGCAAGCAGGCGCGCGCCATTTTCGACGCAATCGAACAGGCGCGGGTCGAGTCCATCGGCAGCCGCGCGATGACTGGCGTAGGCGACAACATCGCCTCCATGCTGGAGGACAAATACACCAAATCCAACCTCGCCTCCGTCAGTGACCGCGAGGAAGCGCCGCTGGAAGATGCGCTGGCGCTGGTGGTGCGCGAAAAGCTGACCGGCCGCCCGATACCGCAGAGCGGCGAACGCCTGGTCTCCCTGTGGCGCAGTTGGATCGACGACAAGGCCGGCGGCGAACTCGCCAATCTCGAAGGCAAGATCGAGGACCAGCAGGCTTTCGCCCGCATCATCCGCGAGATGCTGGTTTCCATGGAAATGGCAGAGGAACTCGGCGACGACCAGGAGACCGAGGACTCCGAGGATCAAGACGACGACCAGCCGCAGGGCGAGGACGAAAGCCCCGAATCCGGCGAAGACGACGAGGGTGCCGAACCTTCTCCGTCCGAGGACTCCGAGGCTTCTGATTCGGAGGAGCAGCAGGGCGAAATGGAGGCCTCCGACGCCACCGCCGACGACATGGCGGATGACGACGAGATGGAGTCGGAGACGCCGGGCGAGGCCAAGCGGCAGGACAACCCCTTCGCCAATTTCTCCAAGGAATTCGACTATAAGGTCTTCACCACCACCTTCGACGAGACGGTGGGCGCCGAGGAACTGTGCGACGAGGACGAACTCGACCGGCTGCGCGCGTTCCTCGACAAGCAGCTCGCCAATCTACAGGGCGTCGTCGGACGCCTTGCCAACCGACTGCAGCGCCGCCTGATGGCGCAGCAGAACCGGTCTTGGGATTTCGACCTTGAGGAAGGCTATCTCGATCCGGCGCGGCTGGTGCGTGTGGTCATCGATCCCATGCAGCCACTGTCCTTCAAGCAGGAGCGTGACACCAAATTCCGCGACACGGTCGTCACGCTGGTGCTCGACAACTCCGGCTCGATGCGGGGCCGGCCGATTACGGTTGCGGCGACCTGCGCCGATATTCTGGCGCGCACGCTGGAGCGCTGTGGCGTCTCGGTCGAAATTCTCGGTTTCACCACCCGCGCCTGGAAGGGCGGACAGGCACGCGAGAAGTGGCTGAAGGACGGCAAGCCGCCGAATCCGGGTCGTCTCAACGATCTGCGCCACATCATCTACAAATCCGCCGACGCGCCATGGCGCCGCTCGCGCCGCAATCTCGGCCTGATGATGCGCGAGGGCCTGCTCAAGGAGAACATCGACGGCGAAGCGTTGCTGTGGGCGCATCAGCGCCTGATGGCACGGCCCGAGCAGCGCAAGATCCTGATGATGATCTCGGACGGCGCTCCGGTTGACGATTCGACCCTGTCGGTAAATCCCGGCAACTATCTCGAACGGCATCTGCGCGGCGTCATCGACCTCATCGAGACCCGCTCGCCGGTCGAACTGCTGGCCATCGGCATCGGCCATGACGTGACGCGCTATTATCGCCGCGCCGTCACCATCGTCGATGCAGAGGAACTGGCAGGCGCCATGACCGAGCAGCTCGCCTCGCTGTTCGGCGAGGAAAGCACGCGCGAGACCCGCCGTGGCGGCGCCCGTCGGGCGGGATGAAGCGTAGCACTCTCGCTTGCCTGCTCACAGCATCTTTGCTGTTCCAGGCTCTTCCAGCTGCGGCCGATCCTATCGTCGTCACGGCACGCCCGATCACGCAATTCCAGATCGGCCGCGACACCACGCGCTTCGGCACGCTCGAATTTGTCGGCGGATTGGAATTCAATGCGCCAGCGCGAGCCTTTGGTAGTTTCTCCGCCTTTCGCTTCATGGGGCCTGGCAGCGATTTCATCGGCGTCGCCGATACCGGCTACTGGTATTTTGGCACCATTGCCCGCGACGCCACGATGCACCCCACCGGCCTCGAAAACTTCCGCATGCAGGCGATGGTCGACGCGTCTGGCAAGCCGCTGGACGGCAAACTCGCCGCCGATGCGGAAAGCCTGGCGGTGCGTGACGGGATCGCCGCTGTGGGCTACGAACGCAACCACCGCGTCGAGGAATACCGCTTGCAGCCGGGCGCCATGAAAGGCCCGATCCGTCAGCGCGATTTCCTTATCCCACGCTGGGAACTGCGCCAGAACAAAGGCATCGAGACGCTTGCCTTCGCCGCCAAGGATGGGCCGCTGCGTGGCGCCTTGGTCGCCGTCTCCGAGCGCAGCATCGACAAGCAGGGCAACGTTTTCGCCGCCATTCTGGAGGGGCCGCAAAAGGGCATTTTCACCATCCGCCGCGACGGCGACTTCGACATCACAGATGGCGCCTTCCTGCCCGATGGCGACCTGTTGCTGCTCGAACGCAGCTACTTCGTCGTCACGGGCGTCCGCATGCGTCTTAGGCGCATCGACGCCGAAACGATCCGCGCCGGCTCGATCGCCGACGGTCCGGTTCTGCTGTACACCGACATGAGCTACCAGATCGACAATATGGAAGGGCTGGACGTCTGGCGCCGCGACGACGGGGCGCTGATGGTCTCGCTGATCTCCGACGACAACGGCTCTATCTTCCAGCGCAATGTCTATCTGGAATTCATCCTCCACGACGACTGAAATTTGCCATCTGTCGCCCCGGCTTGCTCTTGAGCGCCTCACCCGACCAGCGCTAGATGAACTCCATGCGCGCCCTTATCCTGATCGTCATGATGCTGATCCCTGCCCTTGCCCAAGCCCAAGACTGCGTCGTGCTGCTGCACGGTCTCGGACGCACGGAAAACTCACTGACGCTGATGGAGGAGACGCTCTCCGCCTTTGACTACAAGGTGGTCAACGACAGCTACCCCTCCACCAATGCGCCGGTCGAGGAATTGATGTCCTTCGTGTCCGATTCGGTTGAGCGATGCGGTGCAGAAGCCGGCAAGATCCATTTCGTCACCCATTCCATGGGCGGCATTCTTGCCCGCGCCTGGCTTGCCGACAACCGGCCGGCCAATCTCGGCCGAACCGTCATGTTGGGGCCGCCGAACCACGGGTCGGAACTGGTCGATACACTCGGCGGCCTGACGGCATTTCAGTGGATCAACGGCCCTGCCGGACTGCAGCTCGGCACCGCCAGAGACAGTCTTCCGAATGCGCTTGGACCGGTGACGTTCCCCGTCGGGGTGATTGCCGGCACTCTCAGCCTCAACCCGCTGATGTCGTCGGTGTTTACCGGCCCGAACGACGGCAAGGTTTCGGTGGAAAGCACCAAGGTGGATGGCATGGCCGACCACATCGTGCTCAGCGCCTCGCATACCTTTATGATGAACAACCCGCTGGTCATTGCCGAGACGCTGGAGTTCATCCGGCATGGCCGCTTCGACCACACGCTGACGCTCGGCGAGGTGATGCGGCGCATGCTGCGGCCCTGATCAGCCGGGTTCTGCGAGGGTGCGAAACAGCCTGACCAACCCCTCGAGCGACATGTTTTCCGCGATTCGGTCATGTGGCACGAGCAAATAGCGCCATGGCTTTCCACCGTGCGCCAGAGCGTGCATGCTCGCCTGACGGCACCACTCGACAGCGGCATCCCGCTTTGCCAGCACATCCCAGGCCGTCATCCGGTCGGTGCCCTTGACCTCGATCATCAGAATGGCCTCGAAGGTCTCGGCGACGAAATCCGGCTGATACTCGGAGGTGTCGCCATCCAGCCGATAGAAAATCTGGAACTGTCCCCTTGATGGCCTGAACCATTTCAACGCATCGCGGTCGAGGATGACAGCTATCACCCGCTCGGGGTCGGAATCGAATTTCTGCAACGGATAGAGGCAGCGCGAGAACCCGCCGAACAGATGCCGGCCCATGGTGCTGCGATCCCGCGGCGGCCGACGAAAATTGAGAGGCTCAGCATCCGCGGCAATCGAATAGGCGGAAGGCCGCAGCAAGGTGAAGCCGCGCGTCACCAAGGTTCGCGCAATCCCGCTGGCCGCAGCAACGCGCCACGGCATTTGCGCTCGCACGAACCGCGCGATCTCCTTGCCGTGAAAGCGCGCGGTTCGGCAGGCCGACGCCTCATCCATCTGTGAGCGCAGATGCGCCGCGACCTGAGCGGCAAGATCCTGCAACACGTCGACATTGAACTCGTAGGCGACGTCGTCCAGCGACGACAGGACATCCACGACAATATCTTCGAGGCGGGATCCCGCATCGGTCCTGTCGGCGGCGCCGATGCGGTCGACCCTGCCGGTGCTGAGATGAGCTATCCAAAGCGTCTCGCTGGGCGGCTCGAACCGCATGGCGGCAAGATCGAGCCGAAACGGCATCAGCACACCGACGGAGCCTGGCTCCGGAACCGCCATGATGCGCGGAATGGAAATCATCGTCTCGGCCACCACCTCCGCCACGCGATCCACGAGATCGGCGGCATTGACTGCGGCCGGCGGAACGGTTGGCGCTTGCATCAACCGCTCGACAAGCTGCGCGCGAAAAGCTGGCTCCGCCAAGGCGCTGAGATCTGGCAAGGCGTCGGGCTGACGTTCCAGTCCTGCAAGCGTCTCCCACACGAAGGCGACCGCCGGCCTTTCCTGCAAGGCGAAACGCGCCTCCGAACCCACAGACGCTGCGGACAGTCCCAGCCGCATCTCGACCAGCGGTATGGATTCGACGCTGACAGTGGGCACCGGCGCATCCGCCTCCGGCAGAATGACCTCTGCCAAGCGCAACACCGAACCCGGCCTTCGCGCCTCTTCGACGATCTCCTGAAAGCGGTCATGTGCGACGATAGACAGCCGGTCCAGCGCGGGAATGCCGGTGCGCTTTCCGAAAGGCAGGCGCAGACCGCGCCCAATCGACTGCTCGATGAGCGTGCGGGCATTGGCGGCGCGCAGCGGTACGATGGTGTAGAGGTTGTTCACATCCCAGCCTTCCTTCAGCATGTTGACGTGGACGACGATCTCGGTCGCCTCTTCCGCGCGCTCGATGCGCAGCAGGCGCTTGATCGTCTCCTCCTCCTTCACGCTGGAATCGACCTGGATTACCTTGCCGGCATAGCGCCCGCCGGCAAAATCGGGCGATTGCAGCACAGCAACGATCTCTGCGGCATGCGAAATGTTGCGAGCGATCACCAGCACGAACGGCTTGACCAGGCGCTCGCCCGTGTTTCGGGCATGGGTTTCAAGCTCCACCTTGACGCTCTCATGCAGGCGAACGCCGTCTTCGAGCTTGATGCGTTCGAGTTCGCTCTCGGAAAGCCCGATTGCCGAAAAATTCTCGCACGTTACGACGGCGGGCTCCTTCACGAAACCGTCGGCGATGGCGCGCGCCAGCGGATAATCGTAGATGACATTGCGAAACGGCGCGGTTCCGCGCGACGTTTCCACGAACGGCGTCGCGGTCAGTTCGAGCCCCAGCAGTGGGTTGAGTTCGTTCAGCGCCCGCACCCCCGCCGAGGCACGATAGCGATGCGACTCGTCCATGATCAGCACGAGGTCGTCGAGGCCAGCCAGATGGTCGAAATAGCTGGAGCCTATCTCCTCGCGAAATGTTCGCATGCGCAGCTTGTCGCTGCGCAGCTCGGCATTGATCTTGGAACTGTTGAAGATGTTGATAGCCACCGGCAGCAGCCGTCCGCCGGAACGTATCTGGCGTTCGAAGGTCTCGCCCGTCACCAGCATCGGCGGCAGAACGGCAAAATCCGACAGCCCGCGCAGCACATATTTCGGCGTGTTCGGGGTGAAATCCGTGATCAGCTTTTCGTAGATGGTGAGGTTGGGCGCCAGCACGAAGAAGTTGCGAATGCCGTGAACCGCATTGAGATAGCCGATGAAGGCGCCCATCAGCCGCGTCTTGCCGACGCCGGTGGCGAGCGCAAAGCAGACGCTGGGAAAGTCGCGCTCGAAATCCTGCACGGACGGAAACACCGCGCGCACCGCGGCCAGCAGTGTTTCCATTTCAGCTGTGCGATCCGCCTGCCGCCGCATCGGCAGAAGCTCCGTCAGCCCGGCAAGCCTCTCAAGCGCTTCGCCTTGCGGCGCGCGCAGGCTGAGCCGTTGTGCGATCGTCGACGCCGTGCTGTCCATGGTTAAGCCGCTCAGTAATCCGCCGCCGCTTCGGGTGCCAGCCTCGCCGAAGGCAGGCTGTAGTCGTCACGGCCCCAATCGCAGGACGCCAGCAGATGCCCCGGAATCTTGCGCACTGTCAGCCGCTCGAAGCGGCCAGCATGAGCACGGAAAGCGCGGCACATCACAAGCAGACTTTGCCGCCGACCGACTTGTTCATCCAGCAGCGCCAGTTCCTCCGCGTCCAGAACCTTCGGCGTCACATAGATGAAATCGCTTTCGGTGGAGTAGCCGTGCTGCCAGTGGAAGATATCGCTCGGCGCATAGGTGAAGCCTTCAATCCTGCAGACGGCGCGCGCCAGCATGGCAGCGTCATAGTCCTGTGCAATCACGGGGCGGCCGAACAGGTCTTTCTGCAGCAGCGACGGCGCGAGCTTGAAATAGCGGAACGCGCCGCCGCCTGTCCAACCCAGCGTCTTGGTCACGCCGCCCACGTCACTGCCATCGACCACCTTACGCAGGCGCGGCAGGATATGGGTGTGGCAGTGCTCGCCAAGTTCGACCATGATCCAGCGCCGTCCCATCTTGTGAGCAACCGCGCCAGTGGTGCCGGATCCGGCAAAAGAATCGAGCACGAGGTCGCCGGGATCGGTGGCGATCTCCAGTACCCGCTTGATCAGCCGCTCGGGCTTGGGCGTAGCAAAGGCATCGGCTGCACCAAACAATACGATGCTCTCTTTCTTCGCTTCCTGATTGTGGCCGACATCCTCATTGTTCCACCAACTCCAAGCAGCAATGCCTTCGCTTTCGGATAGGAAGGTCTTGCGTCGGGGAACGCCCTTGCCATCCCTGCCGAAATAGACGCGGTTATCCTCCACAAGCTGCCGAAAAACAGGCTCGATGTTCTTCCAGCACCGGCCAGCCTGCGGCTTGTGCCGCGCGCCGCCGGGCGTGACGATCTCATACATCTGGTTAGGACGATAACCTTGGGCCGTAAAGTCGGACGAGGTCCATGGTCCACGCGGATCATTGTCGGGATTGCGATAGCCCTTGGTTTGCTTGTCGCTGCGGAGAATGGGCCGGAATTTCAGTTTGCTCGCATCCTTGGCGAAGACGAGAATGTGATCATGCGCACCGCCCAAGCCAAGCCGCGCATCTGGCGAGGTCCGCTTCTGCCAGACGACATTGGCAACGAAATTGATACGCCCGAAGATCTCGTCGCACAGCACCTTGAGGTAATGCGCTTCATTGTCGTCGATGCTGATCCACAGAGAGCCGTCTTCAGACAGCAAGTTGCGGATGAGTTCCAGCCGGTCGCGCATCAGGCCCAGCCAGATAGAGTGCTCCATCCCATCGTCATAATGCGTGAAAGCGCTGCCGGTATTATACGGAGGGTCGATGAAGCAGCACTTCACCTTGCCGGCGAAATCCTGCTCCAGGGCCTTCAGCGCAAGCAGATTGTCTCCAAAGATCAACATGTTGTCCGACGCGGCGCCGGGCGGGTAACTCTTGCTATCCTCTTCAAGAAGAATGCGGGGCTCCAGCAGAGGGCGGTCGTCCTTGTTGACCCAGACGAGTTCAAGACGCCCCCTGCGATCAACCATTCCGCCACTCCTCCGAGTATCTGCCCTGAATACTCTTATAGATTGTATTCTTATCGTAAAGGGCCCAATCACAATCTGTGGTAGTAAGCCTCATAAAAAATCAAAGTCGACGCCTTCAAGATGTTCGCAATTTGTTCCATATCAGATCGATGCAGTTGGCTTTCGCATTCGAGAACAGGAACGAGATCGGCGCGCTCCAGGAGAGCCTGCGGTCGGCGGTGAAACTGCCGTCGCGGCCCTATGAGCGGCTGTCGCCAATTGGTCAACTCGTCAAATCGCTGCTCAGCAGCAAGACGCTTGATGACGTATCATGGGCTGCCTATTGGCGCCTGTTGGAACGTCATGAAACCTGGCCGGCGATGGCTCTCGCCAAGCCTGACGAATTGCTGGAGACCATCCACCCCGTCACCTATGCCGAAGACAAGGCCGACCATCTTCACCGCACGCTGCAGACGGTCGGCAAGATCGCGCCGGATTTCGATCTTTCATTCCTCGCCGCATGGCCGGTGATGGATGCCTTGCGGTGGCTCGAGCGCCTTCCCGGTGTCGGCCGCAAAGTATCCGCCTCGGTGCTGAACTTCACCTCTCTCGCCCGGCCGGCCTTCGTCGCCGACACACACATTATCCGGATTCTCACCCGGCAAGGCGTGCTGCGGGCCGGAGCGGACGCCCGGATCGCCTTCGAAGCGGTCATGGCGCGCTGCCCAAGCTGGTCCGCGCAGGAACTGGAAGAGCTTCACCGGCTGATGAAACGCTTCGGTCAGCAGACCTGTACCCACAGCAACCCGCAATGCAACTCATGTCCGGTGGCGCGAACCTGCCTCTATGCCCGAGCTTGATGGGGAACGAGATAGCATCCCGCCAAAATAAAAAGCCGGACCTTCGCAGGCCCGGCTTTTGAGACTTCAGTACATCCACCCTCAGGCTGGGATGACAGCGCCTTCCAGCGTCGTCAGTTGGTGCAGGAACTCTTCGGCCTTTGTACGGGAATGATCGTCCTTGGCGTCCGCGACGTCCTCGCGGGCATCCTGGATACGCTGCGCAAGGTCCGCGCGGTCGATGTGCTTCACCGCGGTCGCCGACTCCGCCAGAAGCGTGCAGCCGGTGGGCAGGATATCGGCGAAACCGCCGAACACGACATAGCGTTCTTCCTGGCCACCGACGGTCTTCACCGTCACGACGCCGGGCTTGACCGTGGTCATGACCGGAGCGTGGTTGGCCATGACGGTCATTTCGCCTTCCGTTGCCGGAATGACGACTGACTCGATCTTTTCCGACACGAGCAAGCGCTCGGGAGAGACGAGTTCGAACTGGAAAGCTTCAGCCATGTTCTGTTTAGCGAATAGCGAATAGCGAATAGCGACGATGTCGCCTTAAGCCTTCGAAATCCCTATTCGCTACTCCCTCTTCGCTACTCGCTTTGGTTAAGCTGCTTCCGCAGCCAGACGCTGGGCCTTCTCGACCGCTTCCTCGATGGTGCCGACCATGTAGAAGGCGGCTTCCGGAAGGTGATCGTACTCGCCGTTGCAGAGGCCTTTGAAGCCCTTGATGGTGTCGGCGAGGTCGACGAGCTTGCCCGGCGCACCGGTGAAGACTTCGGCGACGAAGAACGGCTGCGACAGGAAGCGTTCGATCTTGCGCGCGCGCGCCACCGTCAGCTTGTCCTCTTCGGACAGTTCGTCCATGCCCAGGATGGCGATGATGTCCTGCAGCGACTTGTAGCGCTGGAGGATCGACTGCACCTGGCGGGCAACGCCGTAATGCTCATCGCCGACGACCAGCGGGTCGAGCATGCGCGAGGTCGAGTCGAGCGGATCGACGGCCGGGTAGATACCCTTTTCGGCAATCGAGCGGTTCAGCGTGGTCGTCGCGTCCAAGTGGGCGAAGGATGTAGCAGGCGCCGGATCGGTCAAGTCGTCGGCGGGGACGTAAATGGCCTGCACCGAGGTGATCGAGCCCTTGTGGGTCGTCGTGATGCGCTCCTGCAGCATGCCCATGTCGGTGGCAAGCGTCGGCTGATAGCCCACGGCCGAAGGAATACGGCCAAGGAGAGCCGACACTTCCGAACCTGCCTGGGTGAAGCGGAAGATGTTGTCGACGAAGAACAGCACGTCCTGGCCCTCATCGCGGAAATATTCCGCAACCGTCAGACCGGTCAGAGCGACACGGGCGCGCGCACCGGGCGGCTCGTTCATCTGGCCGTACACAAGTGCGGCCTTCGAGCCCTCGCCGCCGCCCTTTTGGTTGACGCCGGATTCGATGAATTCGTGATAGAGATCGTTGCCCTCGCGGGTACGCTCGCCAACGCCGGCAAACACCGAGTAACCGCCATGCGCCTTGGCGATGTTGTTGATCAGTTCCTGGATCAGGACCGTCTTGCCGACGCCGGCGCCGCCGAACAGGCCGATCTTGCCGCCCTTGGCGTACGGAGCCAGAAGATCGAGAACCTTGATGCCCGTGATCAGGATCTGCGCTTCCGTCGACTGCTCGACATAGGCCGGAGCCGGCTGGTGGATGCCGCGCGTCTGGGTCGCGGTGATGGGGCCTGCTTCGTCGACCGGCTCGCCGATGACGTTGATGATGCGGCCGAGCATTTCAGGACCGACCGGAACCATGATCGGGGCACCCGTGTCGACGACCTGCTGGCCGCGAACCAGACCGTCGGTTGAGTCCATGGCGATGCAGCGCACGGTGTTTTCACCCAGATGCTGTGCCACTTCCATGACCAGGCGGTTGCCGCCATTGTCGGTCTCCACCGCGTTCAGGATCGCCGGCAGATGGTCTTCGAACTGCACGTCGACAACCGCGCCGATGACCTGACGCACCTCGCCGACCGCTCCGGTCGCACCCAGTGCAGCGGTCGTTACAGCTGCCGGCGCCCTGGCGGTCACCGCCCGCTTTGCGGGAGCTTTCTCGGCTGCGGGAGCCGCTTTCGGGGTCGCTGCTTTCGCCATCCTTGTTACCCTTTTTCGTCCGTTAGGGCGTGATCGGTTCGATCAGGCCGTAATCTTCCATGTCCATGCGGTCGCACGCCCGAAACGGGCGCGCGGGCTAGAGCGCTTCCGCGCCCGAAATGATCTCGATCAGTTCCTTGGTGATCTGCGCCTGACGCTGGCGGTTATACGTGATCGACAGCTTGTTGATCATGTCGCCCGCATTGCGCGTCGCATTGTCCATGGCGCTCATCTTGGCGCCCATCTCGCCGGCGGCGTTCTCAAGCAGCGCGCGGAATATCTGCACCGAGATGTTGCGCGGAATCAAGTCGCTCAGGATCGCGCCCGGCTCCGGCTCGTATTCGTAGATCGCGCCGCCTGCTGCATCGTCCTGGGCGACGGCGGGAGCCGCACCTGGAATGATCTGCTGCGCGGTCGGCACCTGACTGATGACAGACTTGAATTCCGAATAGAACAGCGTCGCGACGTCGAACTGGCCTTCGTTGAACAGCGAAATCACCTTCTTGGCGATGGCGTCCGCATTGACGAACCCCAGCGTCTTGACCTCGCGCAGATCGATCCGGTCGATGATCAGCGAGCCATAGTCGCGACGAAGGATGTCGTAGCCCTTCTTGCCAACGCAGATGATCTTCACCGTCTTGCCGGCAGCCAGCAACCTGCGGATATGATCGCGCGCAAAACGCGCGATCTGGCTGTTGAAGCCGCCGCAAAGACCGCGCTCCGCCGTGCAGACGACGAGCAGATGCACATCGTCCTTGCCGGTACCGGTCATCAGCGCTGGCGCGTCTCCGCCGTCGCCGACCGCGGCCGTGATGTTGGCCAGCACCGCGCCCATTCGTTGGGAATAGGGCCGTGCAGCCTCCGCAGCCTCCTGCGCGCGGCGCAGCTTCGCCGCGGCGACCATCTGCATCGCCTTGGTGATTTTCTGCGTCGCCTTGACCGAGGCGATACGGTTACGAAGCTCTTTCAGTGAAGGCATGCTTCAACCCTGGTTCCGTCGGCTTCTTCGCTTACGCGAAGGACTTGGCGAAGGCGTCGATCTCGGCCTTCAACTTGGCGCGAAGATCATCCGACAGAGCCTTTTCGGTGCGAATGCCATCGAGCACGGCCTTGCCGGTCGAACGCATATGCGACAACAGGCCCTGCTCGAACTTCGACACCTGATTGATCGGCAGCTTGTCGAGATAGCCGTTGACGCCGGCGAAGATCACCGCGACTTGTTCCTCGACCTTGAGCGGCGAGAACTGCGGCTGCTTGAGCAGCTCGGTCAGGCGCGCACCGCGATTGAGAAGACGCTGCGTCGCAGCATCCAGATCGGAACCGAACTGTGCGAAGGCGGCCATCTCGCGATACTGCGCGAGCTCGCCCTTGATCGAGCCGGCAACCTGCTTCATCGCCTTGATCTGCGCGGCGGAACCGACGCGCGAAACCGACAGACCGACGTTCACTGCAGGGCGGATACCCTGGAAGAACAGGTTGGTTTCGAGGAAGATCTGGCCGTCGGTGATCGAGATCACGTTGGTCGGGATGTAGGCCGACACGTCGTTGGCCTGCGTCTCGATGACCGGCAGAGCGGTCAGCGAACCAGCGCCGAGCTCGTCGTTCATCTTGGCGGCGCGCTCAAGCAGACGGGAGTGCAGGTAGAACACGTCGCCGGGATAGGCTTCGCGACCGGGCGGACGACGCAGTAGGAGCGACATCTGACGATAGGCGACGGCCTGCTTGGACAGATCGTCATAAGAGATCAGCGCATGCTGACCGTTGTCGCGGAAATATTCGCCCATGGTGCAGCCGGCGAACGGCGCCAGGAACTGCATCGGAGCCGGATCGGAAGCAGTGGCAGCGACGATGATCGAATATTCGAGCGCACCGCGCTCTTCGAGGATTTTCACGAACTGCGCGACGGTCGAGCGCTTCTGGCCGACGGCGACGTAGACGCAGTAGAGTTTTTCCTTTTCCGGACCGCTGTCGTGAACCGCCTTCTGGTTCAGCATCGTGTCGAGAATGATCGCGGTCTTGCCGGTCTGACGGTCACCGATGACCAGCTCGCGCTGGCCGCGGCCGACCGGGATGAGCGCGTCGATGGCCTTGAGGCCGGTCGACATCGGCTCATGCACCGACTTGCGGGGGATGATGCCTGGCGCCTTGACGTCGACGCGGCGACGTTCGACACCCTGGATCGGACCCTTGCCGTCGATCGGATTGCCGAGCGCGTCAACGACGCGGCCAAGCAGGCCGGGACCGACCGGAACGTCGACGATGGCGCCAGTCCGCTTGACGGTGTCGCCTTCCTTGATGTCGCGGTCGGCGCCGAAGATGACGACGCCGACATTGTCGCTTTCAAGGTTCAGCGCCATGCCGCGCACGCCGCCGGGGAACTCGACCATTTCGCCCGCCTGGACGTTGTCGAGACCGTAGACGCGGGCGATGCCGTCACCAACGGAGAGAACCTGACCAACTTCGGAAACCTCGGCTTCCTGGCCGAAATTCTTGATCTGGTCCTTCAGAATTGCGGAAATTTCCGCGGCGCGGATGTCCATCAGCCGACCTCTTTCAGTGCAAGCTTGAGCGAATTGAGTTTGGTTTTGAGCGACGTATCGATCTGGCGCGAGCCCATCTTCACGACGAGACCGCCGAGAAGCGAGGGATCGACCGTGACCGAAATCGCAACGTCCTTGCCGGCAACGCTCTTCAGCGCCACCTTCAGTTCCGTCTGCTGCGCAGGCGTCAGGTCGTGCGCCGAAGTGACATCGGCGGCAACTTCACCGCGATGCTCGGCGGCGATGCGGCGATACGCCTTGATCATGCCCTCGACGACGAACAGCCGGCGGTTCTGGGCGACGACGCGAAGGAAGTTGGCAGCAAGACCGAAAATCTGCGCCTTGGCGAGAATGGCGGTGATCGCCTTTGCCTGATCTTCACCGGTGAACACCGGGCTCTTGATCAGGCGCTGCAGGTCGGCGCTGCCTTCCAGCATCTGCTCGAAACTGCCGAGGTCCCGCTCGACCGCTTCAACGGAGCCAGCTTCGAGAGCGAGGGCGAACAAAGAACCCGCATAACGCTCGGCAACACCGGATATTGGCGAAGATTGGGCCACGGACCGTCTTTTCTCTTTTTCTGACAGGCCGCAGGGTTATTGGCGCGAGCAGTATACTCTGGCTAAACCTTTGACCTTATTTAGTTTATAGCCACGGGGCTTGCGGCTGCCGCAATCCCCCGGCCGAAAGTCGATTGCCGTCTAGCACACGCTTTTCAGGACCGCAACACGTCCTCTAACAACCTTTTCATACACTTTGTCGCACGGCAGGCCCCGATGGGCGGATTCACGGCCAAAGGCCGAAAGCAAACCCCAGCGGCAGTATGGCCAAAGCCAGCTGGATAATCAGTGCCAGCCAATTGTAGGGCGTGTTGGCATTGTCTGACAGCATCCCGATGATCCTTCCGAACACGGTAAACAGCCAGGAAAAGCCGAGCGTCAGATAAACCAGCGGCTGCGCGAGCAGAATGCAGCACAGTCCGACTCCGAGATAAAAACCGGCCATGGTCGAGCGTCCTTCCGCAAGGGCGGACGGAACATCCGGGCGCGGCTGCAACCTGAGCAGACGGAAGGACAGGCCGGGAAAAAAGAACAGCACGATGCCGAACAGCAGCGTTATCGCCGCCGACATCCACGCCAGCCACTCGCCCTGGCTCAACGGCCAGGGAAACGCGAATTCCATGATGCCTCTCCACGCTGCCGCATGTTTTAAAACTGACGCGACCGTGCTTTTCCGTCCCGATGCACGACCCGCAGGTGATTCCGCTGCAGTGTAGTCGAAGCCAATTGCCGCCGCGAGAGGATTTCACGACCGCAAAAGCAAAGGGCGCAGCTTGCCGCCGCGCCCTTTGCGTAATCGAATTGGAAAGGCGATCAGAAGTCGAGAATCGGCGAAAACCCGCCATGCACCATGCGCTGACCGTCGAAAGGCATTTCGAACTGCATGCGCGAATCGGCCATAAGCTTGCCCCAACTGGCGTCTCGAACCTCCTTGGAGGGCCATTCCACCCAGCCATAGACCACCGTCTCGTCGTCCTTGGCCTTAACCGCGCCCTTGTAGTCGGTGACCTTGCCGTCCGGCACATCGTCCCCCCAGGCATCGACCACGCGCAACGCGCCATACTCCTTGAACAACTCGCCGGCCTTCAAGGCCATCTCCTTGTAGGCCGCCTTGTTCGCGGTCGGCACGGCGATCAGCGAGCCGTCGACGTAACCCACCTTGCCGCCCTTTCCCTCGTCCACAAGGGTATCGAAGCCGCCATAGATCATGCGCTTGCCGTCGAAAGGCATGGATTTGCCCATCTCCTCCATGCGCGGATCCTCCATCATCTTCGCGTTGGCCGCGTCGCGCGCCTCCTTGGACGGAAATTCGAACCAGGAAAACACCACGACCTCGTCGTCTTTGGCCTTCACCGCGCCCCTGAAATCGGTAACCTTGCCGTCGGGCACGTCATCGCCCCAGGTCTCGACCATGCGGCTGGCGCCGAATTCCTTGATCAGCGTCCAGGCCTCGGTCGCATGCTTGGTGTATATGTCCTTGTTGGCGGCGGGAACCGCGGCAACGAACCCTTCGATATAAGCCATCCGAAGTCTCCTCTCATTCACTGCCAGGCAAACGCGATTTCGTGTGCCGGCGTTCCTCGTTTGAGTAATTAAGTTGATATCAACTCAATACGAGCGGGTCAAGCTTCGCTGGCAGATTGCTGACATTCCGTGACAACAGCTCGTCATACCGCCGCCGGAACGGCGCACCGCCCCGTCGCCACTGTGGAGACGAAGAGGCGGTTTGGTGCCGCAAGAGCGTTAGGCCGTGTCCATGATCAATCTTCCCGTCGTTGCGAGCCCCCTCCGGCCCTTCGCGCCACCTCCCCGCTCCGCAGGGGAGGATTGCCGGAAACGCCGCCGCCCATCCTCCTTCGTTTAGGGGGAGGTAGCGCGAAGGCCGGAGGGGGCCAATTGGACGTTGCATGCCGCCGAACAGCCTCAGAGAAAACTCTGCGGATCGATATCCACCTGCACGCGCACGGAGCCTCGTATCTTCGGGCCCGCCGCAAGAAGCGCCTTGATATAGGCCTGCATGTCCGAGCGTTTCTCGCCCTGGACCAGGAGGCGGAAGCGATGGCGACCGTTGAGCAAGGCAAGCGGCGCTTCCGCGGGGCCAAGCACATGGATGTCGCGACTGTCGGGAGCTGCCTTGCGCAGGCCGCGCGCGTGCGATTCGGCTTCCGGCCGGGTGGCGGCACTGACAATGATGCCCGCAAGCCTTCCGAAGGGCGGCAGGTGGGCTTTCTCGCGCTCGGTGATCTCGCGGTCGTAAAACGCTTCCGAATCGCCTGAGACAATCGCCCGCATCACCGGATGGTCGGGTTGGAAGGTCTGCAGCAATCCCAGGCTCTTTTTGCCGGTGCGCCCTGCCCTGCCGGTCACCTGGCTGAGCAACTGGAAGGTGCGCTCCGCCGCGCGCGGATCGCCATTGGCAAGGCCGAGATCGGCATCGACCACGCCGACCAGCGTCATGTTCGGGAAATTGTGCCCCTTGGCCACCAGCTGCGTGCCGATGACGATATCCGCCTCGCCCTTGGAAATCGCCTCCAGTTCGAGCCTGAGCCGCTTCACGCCCCCCAGCATGTCGGACGACAGCACGATGGTGCGCGCATCGGGGAAATGCGCGACGACTTCTTCCGCGATGCGCTCGACGCCCGGCCCGCAGGCCACAAGATGATCGAGCGTGCCGCATTCCGGACAGGCTTCCGGGCGCTTTTCGGTATGGCCGCAATGGTGGCAGACGAGTTGGCCGCGAAACCGGTGTTCGACCAGCCAGGACGAGCAGACGGGACAGCCGAAACGATGCCCGCAGACCCGGCACAAGGTCAGCGGCGCATAGCCGCGCCGGTTGAGAAACAGCAGCGACTGCTCCTTCCGCTCCAGCGTCTCGCGCATCTTGGCAAGCAGCACCGGCGACAGGAAACCGCCCCGCGCGGGCGGCGCCCGACGCATGTCGATGGTGGCCAGATGCGGCAGTGCGGCATCTGCGAAACGGCCCGGCAGCACCGCGCGCGCATAGCGCCCCTGCTCGGCATTGACCCGGCTTTCAACCGACGGCGTCGCCGACGCCAGCACGACCGGAAAGCCGCCGATATGAGCGCGCACCACGGCCATGTCTCTGGCGTTATAGAAGACCCGGTCCTCCTGCTTGTAAGCGGGGTCGTGTTCTTCATCGACGACGATCAGACCGAGATCGTTGAACGGTAAAAACAACGCCGAGCGCGCGCCGGCCACCACCCGCACCGTGCCTTCGGCCACCTGCCGCCAGACTTTTTCACGCATGCGCGGCGGCAGGTCGGAATGCCATTCCGCCGGCTTGGTGCCGAACCGGTCGTGGAAGCGGTCGAGAAAAGCCTGGGTCAAGGCGATTTCAGGCAGCAGGATCAGCACCTGGTGCCCCCGCTTGATCGCCGCCGCCACGGCTTCGAAATAGACCTCCGTCTTGCCCGACCCGGTCACGCCGTCGATCAGGGTGACGCCGAAAATGCCGCCTTCAGCCTGCTCCCTCAACGTCTCGGCCGCCGCAGCCTGGTCGCCGGTCAGTTCCGCCCGGCCGTAGGATGGGTCGGGCTCCGCCACCACCGGCCGGGGCGGCACCATGACGGTCTCGAACACGCCCTGGGCTTTCAGCCCTTCGACCACGGTGGAGGACACACCCGCCGCATGCGCCAGCCCCGACCGAGTCCAGGCGAGCCCGTCGGCGGCCATCTCGAGCACGCGTTCGCGCGCCGCCGTCATCCGGTCGGGCAGTCGTTCGGTGCGTTTCAGCGCCTCGGTCCAGGGCTGCGGATCGAACGCTTCCGGCGCGCGCAGCAGCATGCGCGCCACCATGCCGGGCGGCGACAACGTGTAGCTCGCCACCCAATCGACGAAGCGCCGCGTCTTTGCATCGATGAGCGGACAGTCGAAGACTTGCGAGATCGGCCTGAGCTTGCGGGGATCGACCTGATCGACCGCCGTGTCCCAGACAATGCCCGCCACCTCGCGCGGCCCCAGCGGCACGCGCACGATCGATCCGGGCTGCACCGACATATGTTCGGGCACCAGATAGGAATAGGGGCGTTCGGCCGGCATGGGCACCAGCACGGGCACCGCGCGGCTTTTGAGCGAATCTTCATTCATTGCGCGTGACCTTGCCCCGACTTTCGTCTAGAGCAAAGCCCGACATCGCTTAACGCACCGGCATCGGTGACAACAACGGCCCAAGGAGACCGCCATGAAATTCTTCGTCGATACTGCCGACGTCAAGGAAATCCGTGAACTCAACGATCTCGGACTGCTCGATGGCGTCACCACCAACCCGTCGCTGATCCTCAAGGCGGGTCGCGACATCAAGGAAGTGACCAAGGAAATCTGCGACATCGTCGACGGACCGGTTTCCGCCGAGGTCACCGCGACCGAATATGCCGAGATCATGCGCGAAGCCGCCGTGCTCGCCAAGATCGCCGACAACATCTGCATCAAGCTGCCGCTGACGCTCGACGGCCTCAAGGCCTGCAAGGCGCTGACCTCGGACGGCCACCAGACCAATGTCACGCTGTGCTTCTCGGCCACCCAGGCGCTGCTCGCCGCCAAGGCCGGCGCGACCTTCATCTCACCCTTCATCGGCCGTCTCGACGACATGGGCTTCGACGGCATGGAAGTCATCGCCGAGATCCGCCAGGTCTATGACAATTACGGCTTCGAGACCGAAATCCTCGCCGCCTCGATCCGTTCGGTCGACCACGTTAAGCGTGCTGCCCTGATCGGTGCCGATGTCGCCACCATCCCACCGGCAACGCTGAAGGCGCTGGTCAAACACCCGCTGACCGACAAGGGCCTGGAGCAGTTCCTGGCCGACTGGGCCAAGACCGGCCAGAAGATCGGCTGATCTCTCCCGACACGGTATTGTGTAAAGGGCGCGGACCCAGTTTCGCGCCCTTTTTCTTTGGCGTCGCCCAAAGCTTGCATCGGCACCCGCATCGGTCATCCTTTCACCAAAGATTGGGTGTCATCGCGAATGCAACGCATCCGCGTTTCGCAATCCGAGGCAAGACCTTCCCGCATGTGGCTTCTGAAATCCGTCGTTCTCTTCCTGCTTGTCGTGTTCATCCTGCCGGCGCTGGCGACCCTCGGCTGGTGGGCGCTGCAGGATCGTCCGGCAAATTGGCGTGCCGCCGACTGGTCGTCGAGCGGCTTGCTGCGCGCAGCACCCAAGGCAGACGATTCCGCCATCTACGTGCTTGCCGCCCGCACCGGCGGCTTCAAGGGCGCATTCGCCGTCCACAGCTGGATCGTGGTCAAGAAGCCCGGACAGTCCGCCTATGAGCGCTATGATAAGGTCGGCTGGGGCTCGCCGGTTCGCCGCAACGCCTATGCCGCTGACGGCCGCTGGTATTCGAACGCACCGGTCATCGTCTCGGCGCTGGAAGGGACAGACGCGGAAAAACTGATCCCCGCTGTCGAGCGTGCAATCGCCGACTATCCCTATTCCAAAGCCGGCGACTACCGCCTCTGGCCGGGACCGAATTCGAACAGCTTCGTCGCCCACGTCCTGCGTTCGGTGCCGGGACTGGGTGCCACAATGCCGTCCAATGCGATCGGTCGCGACTTCGCACCGGGCATCGCGGCCTTCGACATTGCCCCCGACGGCCGAGATGTCCACCTCACGCTTGGCGGCCTCGTCGGTTTCGCTGCCGGCGTGCGATCCGGTTTGGAGCTACATTTCATGGGGCTCGTCGCCGGCTTCGACCTCGCCCATCCAGCGCTGAAGATCCCCGCATATGGGCGTTTCGAACTCGGGCCGAAGGCGTGAGCAGCGGGGAGGTCATATCCTGACACGCAAGAGGTTGCGTATCCCGCATATCAATCCCGATTTTCAGGTCGATGACGCAGCCGACGAGGCGACGGGCTTCGACGACAGCTCGCTATGAACTGATGAAGCGAGTCGTCGTGAAACGACGCTATACAGGTTTGAGGCGATGATGTTACTCAATGCTGGAAGCTTTGGGGGAAGCTATGCAGATCGCAAGACCGTATTTGGATAAGGCACTTTTGTTCTTGGCCGTTCTGTTCATCTCCCTCTCGGGATATGGGCTGAAAGCAACAGCCACGGAGACCGTAGAGAAGGGGCCTGTGGGCGAGTGGGTCGAACTCGTTGACCTGCCGGAACAGGTTTCCGATGTTGCAGAGCAGTTCGATGATGGCATCGCCAATCTGCTTTCGGACAGCCAAGTTCGCTATCGCCCCGAAGGCTATGAAACGTTCGACCGGTGGGCCTATCGGGTCACCGACCGGACGGGATTGGAGGAAGGCGCGACCGCCTCCTTCACGTTCAACCCGGCAACGAGCACCGTCACGGTCAACCGCATTCACATCGTCCGCGACGGCACCACCATAAATCAGTTGGAGGTCGCGAAATTCGATGTCGTTCGGCGGGAGCCTGATGCCGAGCGAGGCATTTTCGATGGACGGCTGACGGTTTACATCCAGCTCAACGACGTCAGGATCGGCGATATCATCGACTTCGCACGCACGACCGATACCAAACCGTATGTCGGGCCGCATCTGATCTCCACGTACACTTACGCCAGTTGGTATCGACCAATCGGCCTCATTCGCGAAAAGATGATCTGGCCATCTGATCAGCCCGTCACCGTCAAACGATATAACACACCCATTGAGCCGACCGTCCGCGCGGAAGGCGGTCTGACCTCCTACAGCTGGGAGGCAAAGAACCCCGAGCCCGGTACGAAGGAAGCAAACACGCCTCCGGACGAGGACATTCTGCCAGCGATCCATTTTTCCACAGCCCGAAGCTGGCAGGACATCGTGGACGCGGTGCTTCCGCACTACAAAGAAAGCGCCCTTCCCGAAGCATTCGCAGCGAAACTCGACGACATCGCAGCTAAGCATCAGAAACCTAAGGACCGCCTGATCGAGGTCATGCGATTGGTCCAGGACGACATCCGCTATGTCAGCCTTTCCATGGGGAGCGGATCGTACATCCCACGGCCGCCTTCAGCCGTGGTCGAAAGCGGCTTTGGCGATTGCAAGGATAAAGCTCTCCTATTGGCCACAAGCCTGCGAAGGCTCGGCATCTCAGCGGACGTGGCTCTGACCGATATTGAAACCGGCACGGCACTGCCCAATTACCTGCCGTCGATCTATGTGTTCGACCATGTCATCGTGCGCGCGCGAATAGGCGTCGAGACCTTCTGGATCGACGCCACCAACTATCTCCAGGGCGGACGGGCGGACAATCTGGCGCCGCCACCTTTCGGATATGCGCTGCCGCTGGTGTCCGCGAATGCCGAGCTGGAGAAAATCACGCCGCGCATGCTGGTGGAACCAACACAGTTCGTCGATGAACGCTTCGTCTTTCCTCGACGCGACGGCGATCCGCTGACCCTGACCGTCGTCACGACCTATCAAGGTTATCAGGCCGATCAGATGCGTGTGAAGCTTCGAGCACAATCCGCGGCAAAAACGGCACAGAGCTACCTCGTATATTATGCCAATTCGTATCCCGGAATTGAAATTCTCTACCCGTTGCGGACGCACGATAACCGCGATTCCAACGTCCTTATGACCATTGAGGGTTACAACCTGCCGGCTGAGGCGCTGAAGCAAGACGGCCTGATCGAGGCTTTTACGATCAAGGCGGATGTCGGAACCAGCGAGTTGCCGGATCCGACCCGGGTCGGACGCAAGTCGCCGATCTGGCTCGGTCCCGCGACTTTGAAACGACATCGCGTGACTGCGATGAACCTGAAGGCACGTTTCGCCGGACCGGAGGAAGATGTCATGCGAGTGACGTCGTTCGGCATTTTCGATGTGGAATGGAGCAATTCGAAGACGACCTTCGAACTGGACTGGTACCTGTCGACATTCGCGGACCGCGTCACGGTCGGGGAAATCGGCGATTATGCCAAGTTCCTGAAGCATGCCCGAGAAAACAACGCCTGGAACTATGATTTCGCCTATGTCGATGCGGAAAAACCCGAGACGGATTGAGTGCCTAAACGCGCCAGACGGCATCGCCGACCCGTCTGGCGTTACTCCGCCGCTCCCCTGAACGCATGGGCGCCGTGCTCGAACTGCAGCTTCGCAAGGCGCGCATAGACGCCGTTTCGAGCGACCAGGCTCTGATGCGTACCGTCCTCGACGATCTCGCCATCGGCCAGCACCAGGATGCGGTCAGCCTTGAGCACGGTCGCGAGGCGGTGGGCGATGACGATCGTGGTGCGGTCCTGCATCAGCCGCTCGAGCGCTGCCTGCACCAGCGTCTCGCTTTCAGCGTCGAGCGCCGATGTCGCCTCGTCCAGCAGCAGGATCGGGGCATCGCGCAGGATTGCGCGGGCAATGGCGATACGCTGTCTCTGGCCTCCCGACAGCATGACGCCGCGCTCGCCGACTTGGGTGTCGTAACCGTCTGCGAGATTGCGGATGAAGCCGTCGGCATAGGCAGCCATGGCCGCCGCCTCCACTTCGGCATCGGATGCGCCGGGGCGGCCGAAGCCGATGTTTTCACGCACAGTGGCGGCAAAGATGGTCACGTCTTGCGGCACGATGGCGATGCTGCGGCGAACCGCCTCCAGCGAAGCCTTGCGGATGTCGACGCCATCAATGCTGACCGTGCCCGTCTCGGGATCGTAAAAGCGCAGCAGCAGCGAGAACGTGGTGCTCTTGCCCGAGCCGGAAGGGCCGACGATGGCGACCGTCTGGCCGGGCTCTACGGAGAAGCTGAGATTGCGGACCGCGGCCCTGTCGGGTCTCACCGGATAGGAGAAGCTGACACCGTCGAAGGTCACAGCGCCCCGTGCGGGCACCGGCAGCGCCACCGGCTTGGCCGGCGAGGCGATGGCGGGCTGTTCTGCCAGAAGCTCGCTGATGCGCTCGGCAGCGCCCGCAGCCTGGCTGAGTTCGCCCCAGACTTCCGACAAAGCACCAAGCGCGCCGGCCGCGAACACCGAATAGAGCAGGAACTGGCTCAGCGTTCCCGGCGAGATGGCGCCTGAAAGCACATCGCGCGAGCCGAACCACAAGACGGCGACCACCGAGCCGAAGATGATGAAGATCGCCACGAAGGTCAGGAACGAGCGCGCGACGATGGACTGGCGCGCCGCCTGGAAAGCGGTCTCGACATTGCCCAGGAAATGCCGCGTCACCAGTGCCTCGTTGGTGAAGGACTGTAGCGTGCGCACGGCGCCGATCTGTTCCGAGGCATAGGCGGTCGCCGCCGCCAGCGTATCCTGCGCCAGCCGCGACCGGCGCCGCACCGAGCGGCCGAAAGCCACCAGCGGCAGCACGATGAGGGGGATTGCCGCAATAACCAGCCCCGACAGTTTAGGGCTGGTGACCACCATCATCGCCAGCGCGCCGAGTGTCAGGATGATATTGCGCAATGCGACGGACGCGGTCGCACCGACGGTGGATTTGATCTGCGTGGTGTCCGCCGTCAGCCGGGAGACGATCTCGCCGGATTGTGCCGTGTCGAAAAAGGAAGGCGACAGTCGCGTGACATGGGCAAACACGTCGCCGCGCAGATCGGCGACGATGCGCTCTCCCAGGGTTATCACGAAGTAATAGCGAAGAGCGGACGCCAGGGCCAGGATTGCCGCTATGGCGACCAGCATCAGGAAGTAGTTCGCGATGAAGGCAGAATCGGCGCCGGAGAAGCCGTGGTCGATCATGCGTCGCACGGCGAGCGGCAAGGTCAGCGTGGTGACGGCGGCCAGAACGAGCGCGGCGAGCGCGCCGGCCACGAGCTTGGGATATTTCCCGAGATACGGCGCAAGGCGCCAGAGCGGCCGCAGCGAACGCCGCCGCGTTTCCGTATCGTCTGCCGCTGTCGATGCCATATTCGTTCCTCGGCCTGCCTGGGCTAAATGCCCGCTGCGGCCTTGTGATTCAAGTTCGGCTGATGTATAGGCCTCGCCGACCGTTTCAGAAGCCGTGGCTTTCTAGCTGCGGCTTCGAGTTTTCGAAAGAGGCGCATCGCCGCAGGCTTCCTGCACGCGGGCTCGCCGCTAACGCCAGGAACAAACCGATGAAGACCAGCATCCATCCCGACTACCACACCATCAAGATCGTCATGACCGATGGTACCGAGTACCAGACCCGCTCGACCTGGGGCAAGGAAGGCGACACGATGAACCTCGACATCGACCCGACCACGCACCCGGCCTGGACCGGCGGCACGCAGACCCTGCTCGATCGCGGCGGCCGTCTGTCGAAGTTCAAGAAGCGCTACGAAGGCCTCGGCATCTAACGGCCGCTGTCCAGAAGACGCTTCGTTTTCCAGTTCCAAAAACCCCGGCTCCTTGGCGCCGGGGTTTTTTGTTGCGGAAACGATCAGGCCGGAAGTCCGTCGAAGCTTGGAAGGTCGTCGAGTTGCCGGTCCCAGCCGGCACGACTGCCGGTCGCCTGTCCAGATAGGCATACGCCATGACAAACAAAAAACCCCGCCGCAAAGCGGCGGGGTTTTCGGTAATCCAGCCCGATGGGCGAAGTCTTATTCGGCGGCTGCGGTCTCGGCGGCTGCGGCATCAGCGGCAGCCTGCTTCTCGGCGGCTTCCTGCGCGGCCTTCTCGGCTGCGAGAGCCTGGGCGGCTGCGACCTTCTCAGCCTCGATGCGGGCCTTCTCGGCGTTCAGCGCTTCGCGCTCGGCATCGTTGAGCTTGCGGGCGCGAACGCTGGTGTTCTCGGTGATGCGAGCCGACTTGCCGCGACGATCGCGCAGATAGTACAGCTTGGCGCGGCGGACCTTACCGCGGCGGACGATCTCGACGCCCTCGATCATCGGCGAGTAGATCGGGAAAACGCGCTCCACGCCTTCGCCGTAGGAGATCTTGCGAACGGTGAAGTTTTCCTGGAAGCCGGCGCCTGCGCGCGCAATGACGACGCCTTCATAGGCCTGCACGCGGGTACGGCTGCCTTCCGTAACGCGAACCATGACGCGGACGGTATCGCCGGCCTGGAATTCGGGAAGCGTACGCTTGGCTTCGATCTTGGCGGCCTGTTCGGCCTCGAGCTGACGGATAATATCCATATCAGGTATCCTCTTCTTGTTCTTCCGACAGCCAGAGCGCCCGGCGCTCGCCTTGCAGTTCCATCGACCGCGCGGCTATGCCTTCTCTCGTTCACACTCGAAAAAGCAGGGGCGACTACACCGTCCTTGTTGACGGGACCGGACGAACCTTCGACCAGTTGCGCGGCCACATACAGGTTTTTGCTGCCTCTTTCAACTGCCGGGCCATGTTATTTCGGCCAAAGCGGGCGCTTTTGCATCAATTGCACACCTTGCCGGCAAAGACCCAAATCATCTACAGCAAAGACTTGCATCGGGAGGAGACGCGGTGACATTTTTCTTTGCTGCGCTTCTGTTCGGCGCGGGCTTCCTGTCGGGTGCCGTCAATGCGATTGCCGGCGGCGGCACGTTTCTGGTATTCGGGGTGCTGACACTCGCAGGCGTACCGCCCATCTCGGCCAATGCCACCTCCGCCATCGCGCAGTTTCCCGGCTACATCACCTCCAGCCACGCCTATCGCGACGACATACGCGCCATGGGCCGCAGTGCCATCATCCTGTGCATCCTTTCCGGCATAGGTACCCTGGCGGGAGCGTTTGTGCTGATCTCGCTCGACAACGCCTCCTTCAGCGCGATCGTCCCGTGGCTGCTTTTGGCTGCGACCGGTATTTTCGCCGCAGGCCCCTGGTTGCGGCCAAAGCGGACCGCCATGCCGGCACGGCGCGATACACCATCTTTGGCGGGCGGCCTCACCCAGCTTATCACGTCGGTCTATGGCGGCTTTTTTGGCGCCGGCATGGGCGTGATGATGCTGGCGACGCTCAGCCTGACCGAAGGCGGCGACTATCACCGCATCAACGCGCTCAAATGCCTGCTGTCCATCGTCATCGCCGCTGTCGCCATCGCCGTCTTCGCTTCGGGCGGCGTGGTTGCATGGCTGCATGCCGCATGCCTGGTTCCGGGCGCCGGGCTTGGCGGCTATGCCGGTGTATGGATAGCGCGCCGCGTCCCGCAAGGTATCGTACGCGGCTTCGTCATCGCCGTCGGCGTGCTTCTGGCCGGCTATTATTTCTGGCGCGGCTGACGCTTCGCGATAAGATCGGGCCGGCGCTCGGCGGTCAGTTCAAGCGCGCGCTCGTGCCGCCAGGCAGCGATTTTCGCATGGTTGCCCGATGTCAGGATTTCGGGGATAGGCATGTCCTCAAACAGTTGTGGCCGCGTGTAGTGCGGATGTTCGAGCAACCCGTTCTCGAAACTTTCCTCATCGCCCGAAACCTGATTGCCCATAACCCCCGGCAAAAGACGCACGACGGCATCGAGCAGCACCAGGGCCGCGGGCTCGCCGCCCGACAGGATAAAATCGCCGATCGAGACCTCTTCAAGACCGCGGGACTCAATGAGACGCTGATCCACCCCTTCGAAGCGCCCGCACAGAATCACCGCACCCGGCCCGGCGGCGAGTTCGCGCACGCGCTCCTGGTTCAGCGGCTTTCCGCGCGGGCTCATCAAAAGGCGCGGCCTGCCGTCGCCCTCGGGTGAGGCATGGTCGATGGCTTTTGCCAGAATATCGGCGCGCAGCACCATCCCGGCACCGCCGCCCGCCGGCGTATCGTCGACCGTGCGATGTCGGTCAGTGGCGAAATCACGGATCTGCACCGCATCGAGCGACCACGACCCCGCCTCGAGCGCCCGGCCCGCAAGCGAAAGGCCGAGCGCGCCGGGAAACATTTCGGGATAGAGCGTGAGGACCGTCGCCCTGAACATCAGCCTTGCTCGCCGCGCGGCGAAGGGCGATCCGGCGCGTCTTCGTCCTCGCCGTCATCGATAAGGCCTGCTGCGACCGGATCGATGCGGATGAACCCGCCGGCGACCTCCACCATTGGCACGGCAGCCTCGGTGAACGGGATCAATACGCCTTTGCGGCCCTGGAAAACGATTTCGAGAATGTCGCCGCCGCCGAAATTCTGCACGGCCGTCACCTTGCCGACAACAGCGTCCATCTCGTCCCGCACCGCGAGCCCGATCAGATCGGCGTGGTAGAACTCGCCCTCCTCGCCATCGTCCGGCAAGGCCGAGCGGTCGATGAACAGATCGGTGCCGGCCAGCGCTTCGGCTGCGTTGCGGTCGCTCAATCCCTTGAAGCGGACCACCACGACCTCCTTGGCCGGGCGTATCGCGGCAATCTCGAAGGCGCGGCCGTCGCGGCTGTAGAGCGGACCATAGTCGCCGAGCGACAGCGGATCCCCGGTGAAAGTCTTCACCCGCACCTCGCCCTTGATGCCATGGGCGGCGCCGATCACGGCCATCTGGATGGGATTTTGCAGTTTGGGCATTGAGAACGGTTCACCGGTTGCTAACTTCGATCAGTCAACACTGACTTATAATAGAAATGCCTTATTCCAATCGGACCCTTGCTGCCAATGCAGGAATTTCTCATCGCCGCAAAACCCGATCTGCAGGCAGCCCGCGAAAGCTGGCTCAAATCGCTCGCCGGCGAGCGTCGTCTGTCGCCGCTGACCGTCGACGCCTATGAGCGCGACACGCGCCAGTTCCTGCAGTTCATGACCGGCCATAATGGCGGCGCACCGGGCATTGCCGACATCAAGGACCTGCGCCCGGCCGATCTGCGCGGCTTCCTGGCTACACGACGGTCGGCGGGTGCCGGAGCCAGGACGTTGGGGCGCGGTCTGGCAGGCGTGCGCTCGCTGCTGCGCTTCCTTGAACGCCAGGGTCTGGTCAATGCCGCGGGAGCCACGGCGCTGCGCGCGCCGAAACAACCGAAGTCGCTGCCCAAGCCATTGACCGCGGCAGACGCCAGACGGGTGGTCTCCGCAGGCGAACAACTGGTCGATGAGCCTTGGATAGCCGCGCGCAACGCCGCCGTCCTGGTGCTGCTCTACGGCTCGGGATTGCGCATTTCGGAAGCGCTCGGGCTAAAGGCCGGCGACCTCATGGAGGACGACCGCGTGCTGCGCATCACCGGCAAGGGCGGCAAGACCCGGCTGGTGCCGGTGCTGCCCATCGCCGCCAAGGCCGTCGCCGAATACAAGCGCCTGTGCCCTTACGCGCTTGCCGCGAACGGGCCGCTATTCGTCGGCGCCAAGGGCGGCCAGCTCAACCCTGCGATCATCCAGCGCGAAATGTGCAAGATGCGCTCGGCGCTGAACCTGCCGGATACGGCGACGCCGCACGCGCTGCGCCATTCCTTCGCCACCCATTTGTTGGGGCGTGGCGGGGATCTGCGCACGATCCAGGAGCTTTTGGGCCACGCCAGCCTTTCGACCACGCAGATTTACACCGGCGTCGACACAGCGCGTCTGCTCGACATTTACGAAGCCGCGCATCCCCGCGCCTGATCCTTATTGCCGACGGATTCTGACATGAACGCCACACCTTACCGACCGCTAAAGCTGCTTGCCGGACTGAATACACTTTTCCTGGTGAGCATCGTGTTGAGCCTTCTGGGCGCGAGCGGCGCCCAGGCGCAGGAAGCGCTGGCATGCACCGGCAAGAACTTCGTGGAAGAGCTTGGGAACACGAAGCCTGATCTGCTGGCAAAGGCAGAAGCTGAGGCCGCGGCGACGCCCAACGGGCAAGGCCGTTTGTGGAAAATCGAAAAGGCAGGCATTGAACCGTCGTGGCTGATGGGCACGATGCATGTCGCGGATCCCCGCATCCTCGATCTGCCCGAAAGCGTCCTGCAGGCCTTCAATGGCGCAGGCACCGTGGTGATTGAGACAACGGATATTCTGGACCCGAGGAAAATGGCTGGAGCGACGGCCAGCCGCCCGGAACTGACAATGTTCACCGATGGAAGCACGCTGTTTTCGCACCTGTCCGAAGCCGACGCGACGGTGCTGCGCACAGTTCTGCAGCAACGCGGCATCCCACCCTACAGCGTGCAGAAGATGAAGCCCTGGGTACTCAATTCGCTCTTCTCCTTGCCGAAATGTCAGGTCGCGATGATAGCGGGGGATGCCCCTCTCGACATCATGCTGGCTAAAAAGGCGCAAGCCGAGGGTAAAAAGATCGACGGCCTGGAGACGGCCGCGGAGCAGATAGAAGCTATCGCGGCGTTGCCTTTTGACTTGCATATGCGAGGACTGGTCGAACTTGCGACAATAGGTTCACTCGTGGATGACATGAACGAGACGATGCTCGAACTGTATCTGCAAGGCAGGATAGCCCTGATCATGCCCGTCATGAAGGTCGCTGTGCCAGAACGCGAATCGTCCTTGGAAGACTACGCGGCCTTCGAGCAGAAGATCATCACTATGCGCAACCATACGATGGCGGACCGGGCGACTCCGTTCCTCGAAGACGGAAATGCATTTATTGCTGTCGGGGCTCTGCACCTTCCTGGACAGGAAGGTGTCGTCGAGTTGCTGCGTGAAAAAGGCTATACGCTGACCTCAGTCGAATAGAGGTGTGCATCGGGCACACTACTTCTTCGCCAGCCCCTTTTCCATCGCATCGCGGATATCCGCCGGCCATCCCGAGAGGTCCGGCCAGGTCTTCGGCTCCGCATCGGTCTGCTGGGCAAAATAGAGCTTTTGCGCCTTCGGATCGACGGCCATGAAACCATCCGAAACGCCGCAAGCATGCGGCACGCAGCCGGTGGCATAGAAGACGCCCGAGGGCAGGCGCTCTGGCTCGCTGCCGACGACCAGGCTCGACACGACATCGTCCATGTCGTCGCCCAAAAGCCCGGTGGCCGCCGTGTAAATCCCGCCATTGTCGAAGGCGTCGATGATATGGTCGATGCTTTCAGGCTCGAGGTCTGTCCAGCCCGTATCGGGTTGCGGCACGAAGCGCATCGAGCCGGCCACGCGCAGGCCCTCGTCCGGCGACCACACCTGCACATCGGAGGTGGTGCCCGGGAGCAGGTAGGGAACGAAATAGATGCTGTCGTCCGTCACCGCGGGCGGGGGCGACCCGCAATCGTCGCCAGCAAGCACCGACTGGACCTCGCCACCCTCGGGCTTCCAGACGATCACCGTCTGCGGACCGCAGGCATTGCCGCCCTCGCCCGCCTGAAACAGCGCGACGGGCATATCCTGCACCTCGACCGTGCCGTCATAAAACAGCATGTAGTTGCGCAGCAGTTCCTTGCCGTTGAAGGCAAGGATCTTTTCCATGTCGGCGTTTTCGGTGATCGTCAGTTCGCCGCCGGCAAAGGGCACCGGCCCATCAGTGTCGGCCTGCGCCAGGAGCGGCGAGGCGAAAGTCAGCGGCAGCAACGTAAGAGCGGAGAGGGTCGAAAATTTGAACATCGGCTTCTCCGCTCTTCAATCATGAGGGGCGTTCAGGCCCAGGGACGGCTTTCGGCAAGCTGCTTTTCGAAGACATCGATGGACGGTGCCTTTTCCATGGTCAGGCCGATATCGTCGAGGCCGTTGAGCAGGCAGTGGCGGCGAAATTCGTCGATGCTGAACTTGACCGTACCACCATCTGGGCCGCGGATTTCCTGTTCTTCGAGATCGACCGTCAGCGTGGCATTGGCGCCGCGCGAGGCGTCATCCATCAGCTTGTCGAGGTCTTCGGGGCTGACGGTGATCGGCAGGATGCCGTTCTTGAAACAGTTGTTGTAAAAGATGTCGGCGAAGCTGGTGGAGATCACGCAGCGTATGCCGAAGTCGAGCAGCGCCCAGGGCGCATGCTCACGGCTTGAGCCGCAGCCGAAATTGTCGCCCGCGACTAGGATCTGCGCGTTGCGGTAAGCCGGCTTGTTGAGCACGAAATCGGGGTTCTCGGTGCCATCTTCATTGAGGCGCATCTCGGCGAAAAGACCCGCGCGAAGCCCGGTCCGCTTGATCGTCTTCAGGTAGTCCTTCGGAATGATCATGTCGGTGTCGATGTTGACGATCGGCAGCGGTGCCGCAACGCCTGTGAGCTTCGTGAACTTGTCCATGTTTGTGGCTCGACTGTTTCGATCTGGCTCTGAATGCTGCCGAGGCAGCTTGCGTCAGTCGCTTTACACAAGGTCAGCGCAAAAATCAAAGCGAAGCGCGCCGTGTGGCGATTTACGGACAGTGCATATCCCATCTGGCGTGGGAAATAACGATCGGATAGGTTGCGCCGCGCTCTGGAGTGCCGCCCATGACCTTTGTTCCCGACATCGCCACGCTGCTGCAATTCGCAGTCGCCACCATCATCATCGCGATCACCCCCGGACCGGACATGACGCTGTTCGTCGGTCGCGCGCTGTCGCAGGGTCGTGCCGCGGGCTTTGCCTGCATGGCGGGCGCAATGACGGGCATCGTGGTCCACACATCGCTGGTCGCGCTCGGGCTGTCGGCGCTGATCGTAGCCTCTCCCGAAGCCTTCATCCTGCTGAAAGTCGGTGGTGCGGCCTATCTCCTGTGGCTGGCCTGGCAGGCGATCCGCCATGGCTCGGCGTTTTCACCGGAAAAAAAGGCCGGAGGCAGCCGCTCGCTGATGAAGAACTGGGCGACGGGCCTGGGCATCAACCTGATGAACCCCAAGATCATCCTGTTCTTCATGACCTTCCTGCCGCAATTCGTCTCGGCAAGCGACCCGCACGCGCCGGGAAAACTGTTCTTTCTCGGCCTATCCTTCATCGTCGTGTCGCTGCCGCTGACTGCCGCCATGGTGATCGCCGCCGACCGCTTCTCCGCCTTGCTGCGCAAGAGCCCGCGCGTCACCCGGATCGTCGACTATGTCTTCGCAGGCGTCTTTTCAGCCTTTGCGTTGAAAATCCTCACGGCGCAGGCGCGATAGACAACGCCTTATCGTATCGGCGGCGCCTTGTCCTTACGCCAGCCTGCCGGCAAATCGGCCGGTGACGAACCAGTAGGCGAGCCCGCCAACAATGCCGCTGCCGATGACGGCTATCGGCGCGCCGGACATGAGCAGTTCGTTGGAAGGCTCCCCGACCTGATAGAAATAACCCACGACGACGATCCCCACCAGCGCACCGCCAAGGGCATAAAACAGCCAGTCGCGCTTGCCCATCATCTCCGCCAAAAGCATGACCACCAGCGCCGGGATGAAGGCGAAATAGGATACGAACAGCGCTACGAAGGGTATGGAGACGATCATGGAGCCGGAAGAGGCCACCCAACCTGCCTCCTCGGCGGTGAAGCCAGCCGACCCCAGAAACAAGAGGTTGAGGAAGGCAGACGCCGCAAGCGTGGCCACGACATAGCCCATCAGCATGTGGAACAGCTTGCCGATCATGAGCAGCATGCGGCTAGGACCGATCGACAGTCATGGATCGATCCTAATCCTCGCCGTGTCCCACGATCATCATGGCTTCGAGCGCCAGGCGTTCGGTCTTCTTCATGCGCTCGGATTCCGACTTGAGCTGCCCGCAGGCCGCCAGGATATCGCGCCCGCGCGGCGTACGGATCGGCGAGGCATAGCCGGCATTGTTGATGTAGTCGGCGAACTTCTCGATCGTCTCCCAGTCCGAGCACTGGTAGTTGGTGCCCGGCCATGGGTTGAACGGGATCAGGTTGATCTTGGCCGGAATGCCCTTGAGCAGCTTGATCAGGGCGCGCGCATCGTCGAGGCTGTCGTTGACGTCCTTCAGCATCACATATTCGAAGGTGATGCGCTTGGCGTTGGACAGGCCGGGATAGTTGCGGCAGGCGTCCATCAGTTGCTGGAGCGGATATTTCTTGTTGATCGGCACCAGAAGATCGCGCAACTCATCGTTCGGTGCATGCAGCGAAATCGCCAGCATCACGCCGATCTCGTCGCCAGCCTTGACGATTTCAGGCACCACCCCCGAGGTCGACAGCGTGATGCGGCGCTTGGACAGCGCCAGCCCATCGCCGTCCGACGCTATCAGCAAGGCCGTCTTCACCGCCTCGAAATTGTAGAGGGGCTCGCCCATGCCCATCATCACGATGTTTGTGATCTTGCGCCCTTCCGCCGGCACGATGGCGCCGTCGGGCGTGCCGCGCTCGGGAAAATCGCCCAGCCGGTCCCGCGCCGTCATCAACTGCGTCAGGATTTCTTCGGCGGTCAGGTTGCGCACCAGCTTCTGCGTGCCGGTGTGGCAGAACGAGCAGGTCAGCGTGCAGCCGACCTGGCTGGAAATGCACAGCGTGCCGCGACCCTCCTCGGGAATGTAGACGGTCTCGATCTCCACCGGACGCCCCGCGCCGCGCGCCGGAAAGCGGAAAAGCCACTTGCGCGTGCCGTCTGACGAAATCTGCTCTTCCACCACTTCCGGCCGTGCGATGGTGAAATGCCGGTCAAGGGTGGCGCGCAGATCCTTGGAAATGTTCAACATATCCGAGAAGCTGGACACGCCGCGTATATAGAGCCAGTGCCAGAGCTGCTGAACGCGCATTTTCGCCTGCCGTTCGGGCACGCCGACCTTGACCAACGCCTCCGCCATCTCCGGGCGGGTGAGGCCGATCAAGGAGTCCTTTGCGGGCTGCATCGCGCGGGCGCGCAATGCGTCGCGGGTACCCTCGGTGGTCAGGTCGAACGATAAGGTCATGGCAGCGGCTTATATAGGGACGATTTACGTCAGTTCATCGGACGGAATGCGTTCGAAGCAACGGAAGGCGGGGCCATAGCACAGCTTTCCGCCCGCGTCACGCCCAACACAGAAGCGAGGTTTTACCGAAGCTTCCGGCTGTGCTAGCGAAAGAAGCCTTTTCTTCGTCAGGAACAGCAATGCCCCGCAAGCCTGTCGCACGCCGCGCTGTTTTCAGACGCTCACGCGCCATGATGGCATCGCCAAGGGTCTGGCGGCCAAGCCTCATCTTCTGGGCCGGCGCCATAACCATCGGCGTGTTCAGCGTCGCCTTCGCCCATGTCGCCGATACCGCGCAGAATGCCTTCACCAGCACAATCAACCGCCCCGGCGGCTGGAGCTATCTGCCGCTGATCCTTACGCCGGGAGGCTTCGCGTTGTGCGCATGGCTTGCCTATCGCTATTTTCCGGGATCGCAAGGCAGCGGCATTCCGCAGGCTATTGCCGCGCGGCACCTGACGGAGAAAGAAGACCGCACGCACCTGCTGTCGCTGAAACTCGCCTTCGGCAAGATCGTGCTGACCATCGTCGGCCTGTTGTGCGGCGCTTCCATCGGCCGCGAAGGGCCGACAGTGCAGGTCGGCGCGGCGATCATGCTGAAAACAGCGCAATGGGGCGGGATGATGCGGGAGCGCGGCCTTATCCTTGCCGGCTCGGCTGCCGGCATCGCTGCGGCCTTCAACGCACCGCTTGCCGGCATCGTCTTTGCCATCGAGGAGATGGGCCGCAGCTATGAGGCACGCGCCAACGGCCTCGTGCTCAGCACCGTCATTATTTCGGGCCTCGCCTCGCTGGCGCTGGTCGGCCAGTACACCTATTTCGGCGTTTCGCGCGAAACCATCGCCATGGGCAGCGACTGGTTCATCGTGCTCATCTGCGGCGTTCTCGGCGGGGCGCTGGGGGCCGTCTTTTCCGCATTCTCCTTGAAGATTGCGCGCAGGATCAGAGATTGGAACAGCCGGAATTCGTTGAAACGATACGTGATCATCGCTGCCTTTTGCGGGCTCGGCGTCGGCATCATCGGGGTGGCAACCGCCGGAGCGACCTTCGGCACCGGCTACGATCAGGCCCGCACGGCCATCGAAGGCGAACCCCTGCCCTCCTGGTTCTTCATCGGAAAGTTCGTGGCTGGCGTGCTGTCCATGGCGTCCGGCATTCCGGGCGGCATCTTCGCGCCGTCTCTGGCAGTCGGTGCCGGGCTCGGCAGCAGCATCGGCGTGATCCTCGGCACCGGCATCGGCAGCGCGGCCCTTCTGGGCATGGCGGGATATTTCGCCGGCGTTGTACAGGCGCCGATGACCGCCTTCGTCATCATTCTCGAAATGACCGGCAATAACGACAATGTCATCGCGTTGATGTGCGCGTCGATGCTCGGCTATGGCACGGCGCGGCTGATATCAAACGAACCGCTCTATCACGCGCTGTCGCGGATGTTCATAGCTGACGCACTGCGCAAGCGGCGCAAAGAGGATTCGGACAACAGCCGGGTCCCACCCGAATAGAAAGAGGCCGGCGCGAGGCCGGCCTCAATCAAAACATTTGTCGGCTTTTACTTGCAGCTCTGGATGGATGACAGGGCGGCCGAAATGCCTTTCAGCGAGAAGACATAGGTCGTGGTGTTGCCACGCCCGGACTTGGCGGAGATTTTCATGTCGGCGCCGCCGCGCATGGCCGCAATCAACTGCGGCTCCTCGGCTGCGTTTTCCACCCAGGCCGACTTGCCGCGCGTGAACATCGAGAATGTTTTGGCGCCGATGGTGACCGAGACTTTCGAGTTGGTCTGGAAATCGTAGCCGGCAATGAACTGCGGTTCGAAGCTGACCTGCTGGCCGGGCCTCTGGCTGACGAAGAAGAACATATCGCCATGGTTGAGGGTGGGCGGCTGCTTGTCCGTCGGCACCGTCAAGACATAGCAAACCTTACCGTTCTGTGCCTGATAGCTGTAGGTGCCCCAAGCGTTGTGCTGCCCGATCTTCGTCGCCGACTGAGCCATCGCCGGCGCTGCCGCCGCGATCACTGCCAGGCACGACATGGTTGCTATCAATCTGCGCATTTCTTTTCCCGTATCTCGAATGAGGCGGTGGGCGAAACGGCTGTCGCCGTCGCCGGATTGCTTCATTTTGATTTAATCTGGGTTACCAAACGATGAATCCCACCGCAAAATGTGATGAGTTGCCCCAATTGGTACCGCTGCCCGTATCCGCCAGCCTGAACCGGCGCGTCCCTGGAAACGATCAAGAGCATGAAAACGGCAAGAGTTTGACTTTTCGTTGCAAGCTGTAATCTGGACAGGATTAGACATCGTCCCATATTGGTCACAGAACTTACCGCAGTGCTCAGGTTGCAGCGCAATCACCCATATGTCCGCACATGACTAAAACGTCGCAGGAAACATACGCCCTGCTTGTCGCAAAGGTCGCAAGAGATAGGGACACGGAAGCATTCGCGGTGCTGTTCCATCAGTTTGCGCCGCGTATCAACGGCTATCTCCAGCAACTTGGGCTGAGCAGCGGCGTCGCAGAGGATGTCGCACAGGAGGTCATGGGGGTTTTGTGGCAGAAAGCCGACCTGTTCGACCCAGCCCGCTCTTCGCTCGCGACGTGGCTTTTCCGCATTGCGCGCAATCGTCGCATCGATTTGGCGCGGCGTGAGCGCAGCCACACCTTCGACACCAGCGACCCGACGCTCTGGCCCGGCGAAGCGACGCCGCCGGACCATTCGATCGACGCGGCCCGCACCGATGAACGTGTGCGCGCTGCCGTCGCCGATCTCCCGGACGAGCAGAAGGAACTGCTCCGGCTTGCCTACTTCCTCGGGCTTTCGCAGACCCAGATCGCCGACAGGACCGGCCTGCCGTTGGGCACGGTCAAATCAAGGTTCAGGCTCGCCTTCGCCAAGCTGCGCAAGGCTCTCGAAGGCGACCCCGTCATTGTCGGCTCAAGAGACTGAAACTCAGTCGGTTTCGTTCAGGGCATTGCGCGCGGCGATGCGGTGCGCAGGCTTGATGTTGGCGGTGATTGCGCCGATGGCGGCAGACAAGACGGCAATGTCGTCAGTGAAGCCGAGCCCCAGCACCATGTCTGGAATGATGTCGAAAGGCAGCACGAAATAGGCAAGTGCCGCCAGCATCGTGCCCCGGGCGCGCAGTGGCGTCTTCTTATCCAGCGCGCAGTAATAGGACGCCACGACATCGTTCATGAACGGCACATGGCGCGCAGCACGTTTCGCCGTCCGCCAGAAGCCGGCCTTGACCTTTGCTTCGTCGGACGAAGCGTCTTTGCCTATGCCGAATTTCGCAAAATCCCAGGTACCGAACATGCCTTAACTCCTTCGTCCGATCATGTGGGAACGGCAAAGACCTCACGCAAGATTGATGAAGCTCAATGGCCGCTGAGACGGTCGATTTTTTCGGCGAGCTTGAAATCGAGTTCGGTGAGCCCGCCGGCATCATGGGTGGAAAGCTGGATGTCGACCGTCTTGTAGACATTCGACCATTCGGGGTGGTGATCCATCTTTTCCGCCGCGAGCGCTACGCGGGTCATGAAGCCGAATGCCTCGTTGAAGCTGCGGAATTCGAAGGTGCGAGAGATGGCGCAGCCTTCTTCCGCAAGCGTCCATTCCGGCACCTTGAGGAGAGCCTGGGTGATCGTTTCGCCGTCCAGTTTGTCTCTCGCCATATCAACCATCCATGCTAATCGGCATTGTGATGAACATAACGCACCGTAGCAGGAGTCAAAGGCCTTGACCTCGATCCTTTTCGTCTGCCTCGGCAACATCTGCCGCTCGCCCTTGGCCGAGGGCGTGTTCCGCACCGTCTTGTCCGAGCGCGGTATTACCGACGTGGAGATCGATTCCGCCGGCACAGGCGGCTGGCATGCAGGCGAACTGCCCGACCCCCGCTCCATTGCAATCGGCGCAAAGCATAGCGTCGACATCACAATTCAGCGCGCCAGAAAGGTGGTGCCCGAAGATTTTTCCCGATTCGACCTGATCCTGGGCATGGACCGCTCCAACGTCAGCGATCTTCTTGCGCTGGCGCCCAAAGGCGCAAGTGGGCGCGTTGCGCTTTATCTCGATTACGCGACGGCCCGGCAGAAGGACGTGCCCGACCCGTATTATGGCGGTGACGACGGTTTTGCCGATGTCTACCGCATGATCCGTGATGCATCCGAAAAGCTTGCCGACAAGGTGACGGCCGGACGTATCTCGCCAGCAAGCGGCCAGGCTTCCTCGACGATGTAGGGCCCGCCCCCGACGGAATCGCGCGACGACATCAGGACGAAGCGTCCGACTTTGAATGGCAGGGTGGAGAAATTGCCCCGTGCCGACAGGTAATGCGCCACATCGATCGGACTGCTGTTGCGCAGCCGGGCGAGGGTGACGTGCGGCGTAAACTTCCGTGGATCGGCGGGAAGTCCTATCCGCTGGCAGATACGGTCGATTTCCGATTGCAAAGCGTTCAGATGCGGCGAAGGCGCCACCGCCGCGAACACGGAATGCGGCTTCTTGCCGCCGAAGGCACCGACGCCCGACAACGTCAGCGAAAAGGAGGCCCGGTCAACCCGGTCAATGGCTTCTACGATCTCGTCGGCGACATGGCCTTCGACATCGCCAATGAAGCGCAAGGTGAGGTGATAATTCTCGACGTCGATCCAACGTGCCCCTGGCAACCCTCCCCGCAGCAGTGACAGCGACAGCGCTGCCTCACGCGGGATTTCGAGGGCGGTGAAAAGTCGCGGCATTGCCAGGCTCCTTTCCTCGAATCGAAGTTCGTGGTCTCAGCGGATCATCCTTCGGTCCGCGGGGCAAGTGCTTTGTTGCAACTGCGAACAAGACTTTGGATGACGCAGCGTAAGATGCCGTGTTCTCACGAACCATCCCGTTGTTTGGCGAGCTCCGCCTCCATCGTCGGCAGAAAGCGCTCGACCATACGGTCGATGCCTTTGGCATTGGGGTGCATACCGTCTTCAAGCGCGTAGGATCGGTCACCGGCCACCCCATCCAGGAAGAACGGATAGAGCGTGACATCGTATTTCTTGGCCAGCGTCGGATAGATGGCATTGAACCGATCGCCATAATCCGCACCCAGATTGGGCGCGGCGAACATGCCGGCCAACAGAACGTCGATACCCCTGCCCTTCAGCTGCCGCAGCATGGCGTCGAGGTTTTTTTCCGCTGTTTCCGGCGATATGCCACGCAGCATGTCGTTGGCGCCGAGTTCCAGGATTACCAGATCGGTATCGTCGGGCACCGACCAGTCGAGGCGGGAGAGGCCGCCACTGGTCGTATCTCCCGAAACGCCGGCGTTGGCGATAACGACATCGTGACCTTTAGCCTGTAGCGCCGCCTGCAGTTTTTCTGGAAAACCTTCTCCGGGACCAAGCCCATAGCCAGCCATCAAGCTGTCGCCGAAGCCGACCACCTTCACGGTCTTTGCGTAAGCCGGCGACAGAGCAAGGGATGCGGCAAATGCGAACAGGCCGAAGATCAGGTGTTTGAAAGCCATAGGCTGCGTCCCATATGAGAAATCATTCGTATCTTCCTCCCATATAGGACAGTTTTTTCGTGACAGAAGCCGTCATTGAGCTCCGAAATGTCTCCCTGACCCTCGGTCACGGAGCATCCTCGGTCCATGTCCTCAAGGGGATCGATCTCGACGTCGCGCGCGGCGAAGCAGCCGGCATCGTCGGCCCGTCCGGTTCGGGCAAGTCGACCCTGCTTATGGTGCTGGCAGGCCTGGAGCGGGTCGATGAAGGCACGGTGAAGATTGCCGGCGAGACGCTGAACGGCAAGAGCGAGGACCAGATAGCCGCCTTTCGCGGTCGACATGTCGGCATCGTCTTCCAGTCCTTCCACCTCATCCCCAACATGACGGCGCTTGAGAATGTCGCCGTGCCGCTGGAGTTGGCGGGACACCGCGACCCGTTCGGAGTGGCCGAGCGCGAACTCGCCGCAGTCGGACTCAAGGACCGCGTGACGCACTATCCCGGCGAATTGTCGGGCGGCGAGCAGCAGCGCGTGGCGATAGCGCGCGCCTTGGCGCCCGAGCCCGCAATCCTGATCGCCGACGAGCCGACCGGCAATCTCGACCAGGCAACCGGCCGCCAGATCGCCGACCTGCTGTTCGCTAAAGCAGCGGAACGCGGCATGACGCTGGTGCTGGTTACCCACGATCCGTCACTCGCCGCCCGCTGCGGCCGCCAGATTGCCATGCGCTCGGGTCGCATCGAAACGGTCGAGGTCGAAGCCGCCAAGGTGCCCGCTTGATGACGCGCAGCCGGCAGACGGCGCTCGCTTTCCGCTTTGCGCTGCGCGAGATGCGCGGCGGCCTGCGCGGCTTCATGATCTTCCTGACCTGCATCGCGCTGGGGGTGGCAGCCATTGGCGGCGTCAATTCCGTTGCGCGCGCCATCGGCTCAGGTGTCGCTGCAGAAGGACAGCAGCTTCTGGGCGGCGACATCCGTTTCGAGATCAACCAGCGCGAGGCGACGCCCGAGGAACTGGCTTTCCTGAACGAGCAAGGCACCGTCACTCATGCCGCCGGCATGCGCTCTATGGTGCGGCTCGAAGACGGTTCCGACCAGACGCTCGCCGAGGTCAAGGCGGTGGATGCGGCCTATCCGCTTTACGGCGCTTTGCAGACCGAGCCTGCGCTTCCCGCCGGTGCGCTGTTCGGCGAAAAGGACGGCGTTTTCGGCGCAGCTGCGCCGGACACGCTGTTCGAGCGGTTGAACCTCAAGCCCGGCGACCGCGTGCGCCTGGGCAGCACGACCTTCGAATTGCGCGCGCTTCTGGTCACCGAGCCCGACGCGCTGTCGGACGGGTTCGGCTTTGCACCCCGTCTGCTCGTGTCGCTCGACGGACTTCGCGCGGCGGGCCTGATCCAGCCCGGCAGTCTGGTCGAGCATTCCTACAAGCTGCGCCTGCCGTCAAACGCCCAGAGCGACGAGGCGATCACCGTTCTTCGCGACCGTGCCGGAGCGGATTTCCCGGAAGCCGGCTGGAGCATCCGGACCCGCAGCAACGCAGCACCCGCATTGTCGTCGAATATCGAGCGCTTTTCGCAGTTCCTGACGCTTGTCGGCCTCACCGCTCTTGTCGTCGGCGGTGTCGGCGTCGCCAACGCCGTACGCGCCTATCTCGAGGCCAAGCGCGGCGTCATCGCCACCTTCAAAAGCCTTGGCGCCTCGGGCGGCTTCGTGCTTTCGGTCTATCTCATACAGATCCTGCTCATCGCCGCGGTCGGCGTTGCCATTGGACTGGTGGTCGGCGCGCTGATGCCCTATGCCGCCAGCGCGTTTCTGCAATCCTTCATTCCTGTTCCCGCCGAAGTGGGTCTCTACCCGTCGGCACTCGCTCTCGCAGCGCTTTTCGGCTTCATGGTCACGCTCGCCTTCGCGCTCCTGCCGCTCGGCCGCGCCCGTGACGTGCCGGCCACGGCACTGTTCCGCGAGATGGGTTTCGAGGGACGCGGCTGGCCCCGCTTGATCTATATCGCCTTGTCGCTTGGCCTTGGCGTGGCACTTGCCGCACTCTCCGTCTGGTTCGCCAGCGACCGGCGCATCGCTATCACCTTCGTGGGTGCGGCGATCTTTTCGTTCATCGTGCTGCGCGCCGTCGCAGCCATCGTTCAACTCGCAGCGCGGCGTGCACCGCGCGTTCGGTCCACCGCGTTACGGCTCGCCATCGGCAACATCCACCGCCCGGGCGCACTGACGCCGTCCGTCGTGCTTTCACTCGGCCTGGGGCTGACGCTTCTGGTGACGCTTGCCATGATCGACGGCAACCTGCGCCGCCAGATAGCCGGCGGACTGCCGGAAAACGCGCCGAACTTCTTCTTCGTCGACATCCAGCCCGGCGAGGTCGACGGGTTCGCCGGTTTGCTCAAGGCGCAGGCCCCCGAAGGCAAACTGGTGCAGGTGCCAATGCTGCGCGGACGCATCATGGCGCTCAACGGGACCGATGTGCAGAAGCTCGACGTGCCGCCGGAAGGCGCATGGGTGCTGCGCGGAGACCGTGGCCTGACCTACGCCAAGAACCTGCCGGAAAATTCGACCCTGTCCGAAGGCACATGGTGGCCGGCCGACTATCAAGACGAACCGCTTGTCTCCTTCTCCGCGCAGGAAGCGCGGGAACTCAACCTGAAGCTTGGCGACAGCGTCACCGTCAACGTGCTTGGCCGAAACGTCACCGCCAAAATCTCGAATTTCCGCGAAGTGCAGTGGGAGTCCATGGGCATCAACTTCGTCATGGTGTTCTCGCCCAACACATTCGCCGGCGCACCGCACAGCTGGCTCGCCACGCTGATGCTGAATGGAGACACCGCGAACGAAGGCCAGATCCTCAACGCCGTCACCCGCGCCTATCCCGCCGTCACCTCCGTGCGGGTCAAGGATGCGCTTGACGTCGTCAACCGCATCGTCGCCCAGCTTGGAACGGCTATTCGCGGGGCCGCGGGCGTGGCCCTGATCGCGTCGATCCTGGTGCTGTCCGGCGCGCTTGCGGCCGGAAACCGCGCCCGCATCCACGACGCGGTGGTGCTCAAGACGCTGGGCGCCACGCGCCGCACCCTGATCGCCGCCTTCTCGCTCGAATATATGCTGCTGGGACTGGCCACCGCCATCTTCGCCTTGCTGGCAGGCGGCGTGGCGGGCTGGTATGTCGTTGCCCAAGTGATGAAACTGCCCTGGTCCTTCCTTCCCGATGTGGCGCTTGGAACAGTCGTCGCAGCGCTTGTCCTGACCGTGGGATTTGGCCTGATCGGCACATGGCGGGTTCTGGGGCACAAGGCCGCACCGGTGCTGAGAGAGCTCTGACGCGTCGGCAGAATCGGACCAATCCGCAGGATCGAAAGCCATTGTTACGCGCGTCACATCGTTTTGAACGACATTTGTATGAAAATGTTGACTCACGCGGCGTTGCAAAACGTAACGGGTCTTGTTCTAGCCCTAAAATATCATCATATTCTGCCGCAGGCATGCTGGAGTCCCGCCAGCGGCGCCTGGGTCGGTGGACCCGACACCGGACGGGGCAGAAGCAATAGAGGATACCATGGCTGATTTCCGTAATTATCAGGCACGGGTGGCGGCAGCAGGCCACGCCGATGCATCGATCGATCAGGGCCTCCGGTCCTATATGGTCAGCGTCTACAACTATATGGGCATAGGCCTGGTCATCACCGGCCTGGTCGCTCTCGGCACCGCGATGCTTGCGACGACGACCGATCCATCGGCTGCCGTGGCGACGCTCGGCAACGGCAAGATGCTGACCTCTTTCGGCCTCGCCATCTTCGGCTCGCCGCTGAAGTGGGTCGTCATGCTCGCACCGCTCGGCATGGTGTTCTTCCTCAGCGCACGGATCGGCTCGATGAGCACGGCTGGCGCCCAGCTTGCCTTCTGGGTCTTCGCCGGACTGATGGGCCTGTCGCTGTCGTCGATCTTCCTGGCCTACACCGCCCAGAGCATCACGCAGACCTTCTTCGTGACCGCAGCCGCCTTCGGCGCTCTGTCGCTCTACGGCTACACCACAAAGCGTGACCTCACCGCGATGGGTTCGTTCCTGGTGATGGGCCTGTTCGGGCTGATCATCGCGATGGTGGTCAACATCTTCCTGGCATCGAGCGCCCTGCAGTTCGCCATTTCGGCGATCGGCGTGCTGATCTTCGCCGGCCTGACCGCCTACGACACGCAGAACATCAAGGAAATGTACTACGAGGGCGACGACGCGGCCACTATGGGCCGCAAGGCGATCATGGGCGCGCTGCGTCTCTATCTCGACTTCATCAACCTCTTCACCTTCCTCCTGCAGTTCATGGGCAACCGCAACTAGGAGCAAGGCTGTCCCAGGACAGGTTGAACCATGAAAAGGCGACCGAAAGGTCGCCTTTTTGTTTGTCTTGCGCTGACAGCCGCGGCAAGCCAGACCGATTGATGCACACCCGCGGGCACGCTCCCAACGAGATCCAGCCGTTTGCCACAACCCCGCTATACGAAATCGTCGCCAAGCGGGCAGGTTGGGCATGCTATGTCGACCCGCTGGACCAAGCGAATCCTGGTCCCGATCAAATCTCGCAGTATCGGAAAGCCCAGATTTTCCTGTATGAAAGAATGCCGGAAAAGATCGGCATGCGTAACCTCTCAACGGCATCCGATGACCCAGATTTCCATCCGTCCCGCTCGCTCTGAAGACCTTCCCCGCATCACGGACATCTATGCCGATGCCGTGAACAACGGTACGGCGACCTATGAGCTGGAAGCGCCCTCGCTCGAAGAAATGCACAAGCGCTACGAGGCGCTGCGGGCCGACGAATATCCCTATATCGTCGCCGAAAAAGACGGCGCGGTGATCGGCTACGCCTATGCCGGCCCTTTCCGCGCGCGGCCTGCCTACCGCTTCATCGTCGAGGATTCGATCTACATCGCTCCCGAGGCCAAGGGCGCCGGCGTTGGCAAGGCCCTCATGCAGGCGCTTCTCGACGAGTGCATCCGCCTGGGCTTCCGGCAGATAGTGGCTGTGATCGGCGACGGAAGTCCCACCAGCGCGTCCGTGAAACTGCATGAACGGCTCGGCTTCGAGCACACCGGCGCCATGCCCGGATCGGGCTACAAGCACGGCCGCTGGCTGGACACGGTTCTGATGCAACTGTCCATGAACGGCGGCAAAACCCTGCCTCCGGACCCGCACTCGGTTCCCGAGCGCATTTTTCAAGCCAGGCAGAGGCAGGGCTGACGCCAGAGCCAGCAATAGCGGTTCATGCCTGGATGTGAGGCCGGCATTCGGGCGATGCTTTCATTGAAAATTCCGCCCTTTGGGCATCACGTTACGCGCCCGGCGCGCCAGGAGATCATGTCCCGGCTGAGCCATCTGCGGCAAAGCCTGCCTTGCCGCATCGGTGTCCTGCCACTCGCCAAGGCGCCGGCCGCTTTCCCTCACGGCCTTCTCGGCCTCGAAAAGCTGCAACTGCGCTTCCTCCGACAGTTCCGCGAGCCAGGGCGTGATATCCTCGATGCGGTCGGCAACGACATGGATGACATCCGATGCCGATTGCAGCTTGCCGGTGACGCGGACAAACCGCGCCCCGAGCACGACGGGCCGATACTGTTCGAACACCTTTTTCCAGACGATGACATTGGCGACCGTCTCCTCGTCCTCCAGCGTCATGAAGATCACGCCTTTCGCAGAACCGGGCCGCTGGCGTACCAAGACCAGCCCCGCCACCGACACGCGCCGCCCGCTCCTTAGGTCGCCGAGCCTTGTGTTGGCCGTGACACCTTCCCTGTTCAGACGGCTACGGAAGAAGGACAGAGGATGCGCCTTCAGCGAATGGCCGAAAAAGCGGTAGTCCTGCACGACATGCTCGCCTAGAGGCATTGCCGGCAATGCGACGGGCTGTTCGTTGTCGCGTAACGGCTGCTGCGGGCTTTCGAACAAGGGCAGGCTTTCGGCAGCGCTTTTCGCATCGAGCGCCCGTACCGCCCAAAGGGCCTCGCGCCGGTCGAGCCCCATGGAGCGGAAGGCGTCGGCATCGGCAAGCCGCTCGATATCGGACGCATCGAGCCCCGAACGCAGCCAGAGATCGCGGACCGAGATGTAGCCCTGTCCGCGCTGCGCCACCAAAAGCTTCATGGCATGTTCCGAAAGCCCCTTGATCTCGCGAAACCCCAGACGAACAGCGCGCCGGGTTTGGATCACCCCGCGCATCTCCTCGTGCTTGCAGCGGATTTTCCGCGGGTCGAAGACGGCGTCCTCCAGCAGACAGTCCCAATCGGAATGATTGACGTCGACAGCGCGGATTTCAACGCCATGGTCCTGCGCATCGCGGATCAATTGCGCGGGCCGATAAAACCCCATCGGCTGGGAATTCAGGATCGCGGCGCAAAACACATCCGGATAAAAGGTCTTGAACCAGCACGAGGCATAGACGAGCAGGGCGAAAGCAGCCGCGTGGCTTTCGGGAAAGCCGTATTCGCCAAACCCTTTTATCTGATTGAAGCAGCGTTTCGCGAATTCTTCGTCATAGCCCTTCCGGACCATTCCATCGATCATACGTTTTTCATAATTGCCGATCGTGCCCGTGCGTTTGAAAGTCGCCATGGCGCGCCGCAACTCGTCGGCCTCTCCCGGCGTAAATCCCCCCGCCTCGATAGCGATGCGCATGGCCTGTTCCTGAAACAAAGGAACACCTAGTGTTCTGCTCAAGATTTTTTCCAGCTCGGGGTGGGCATAGTCGGGCTTTTCCTTTTTCTGCCGCCGCCGCAGATAAGGGTGCACCATGTCGCCCTGGATCGGACCGGGGCGGACGATGGCGACTTCGATGACGAGATCGTAGAATTCGCGCGGCTTGAGGCGCGGCAGCATGCTCATCTGGGCACGGCTTTCGATCTGGAACACGCCCATCGTATCTGCCCGGCAAATCATGTCGTAGACCCGGGCATCCTCCTTCGGCAGCGTATCCAGATCGACGATGAGGCGACCGTTGTCTTTGTTGCGCGCGCCGTAATGCGACTGGACCAGCCCGAACGCCTTCTGCAGGCAGGTCAGCATGCCGAGCGCGAGAATATCGACCTTGAGGATTTTGACCGCATCGAGATCGTCCTTGTCCCACTCCACCATCATCCGGTCGTCCATCGCCGTCTTGACGATCGGCACGATCTCGTCGAGGCGGTCCTTGGTGATGACGAAGCCCCCGACATGCTGGGACAGATGGCGCGGAAACCCCATTATGGCGTTGGAAAGATCGACCACATGTTTGGTCACGGGATCGGCCTGGTCGAGGCCGGCAGCACCCGTCTCCTTGTCGCCGAGTTCCGACGTCGACCACCCCCAGATCGAGCCCGACAGCGCGTTCATCACGTCTTCGGACAAGCCCATCGCCTTGGCAACCTCGCGCAGGGCCGACCGCCCGCGATAGCTGATGACGGCAGCGGCCAGCGCGGTTCGCTTCGTGCTGTATTTTTCGTAGATGTAGGTCATCACCTCGTGGCGCCGCTCGTGCTCGAAGTCGACATCGATGTCTGGCGGCTCGTCGCGTTCGGCGGAAATGAAGCGCTCGAACAGCACGTCGACGATATCGGGCCCGACATCGGTGATGCCCAGGCAGTAGCAAATGACGGAATTGGCCGCAGATCCCCGCCCCTGGCATAGTATCTTTTTCGAACGGGCGAAGCTGACGATCTCGTGGACGGTCAGGAAATAGCGGGCATATTTGAGCGTCTCGACAATGCCGAGTTCCTTGCAGATGAGGTCTTTGATGCGCGGCTTGACCCCTTCCGGATAGCGCCTTTCGGCGCCTTGCCAGACCAGCCGCTCAAGCTCGGCCTGGGGCTCTAATCCGGATTCCGTCGGCTCCTCCGGATAGTTGTAGTGGAGATCCTTGAGGCTGAAGGACAGCGTGCTCGCAAAGTGCTGCGTCTCGGCAATCGCCTCCGGATACCGGCGAAACAGCCGCGTCATTTCCAGCGGCAGCTTCATATGCCGCTCGGCATTGGCGGCAAGCTGCAGGCCGGCCTTATCGACCGTCGTCTTGAGCCGGATGGCGGTCAGCACATCCTGCAGGTTCCTCTGTTCGGGAAGATGATAGAGCACGTCGTTGGTCGCCATCATCGGCACCCCCACGCGCTGCGCCATGGCAGATGCCGCTGCGAAGCGGAAGCTGTCATTACCGCCATAAGAGGGCGCGACTGCAAGCCAGACGCTGCCGAAGCGGCGCTTGAGCGCCCCTATGAGATCGGCTTCGGCTTCCACGGTTTTGCCGAGCCTCGGCAGCACCGCCAGCGACAGGTTTTCGCCCCACTCGAAAAGGTCGTCCTTCAACAACCTCGGCGCGCCCTTTTCGCCGCGCTGGTTGGCAGCCGTCAGCATGCGGCAGAGATGCCCCCATCCCTTGCGATCCTGGGGATAGGCAAGCATGTCGGGCAGACCGTCGGCAAAAACCAGCCGGCAGCCGGGATGATAGGTCACCTTGTCGACCTTCGCCTGCGACCAGCCGCGCACGACGCCGGCAACGGTGTTGCAGTCGGCAATTCCCATCGCCCGATAGCCCAGAAGATGTCCGGTCACCACGAGGTGTTCGGGCTTGGAAGCCCCGCGCAGGAAGGAGAAGTTCGACATCACCCCGAACTCAGCATAGGCCGGGGGCTCCTTTTCGGAAGACGCTGTTCCGGTCATGGGAAAAGCCCATGCATGAACCATGCGGGCGGGCGGGCCGCCGTTCCGTAAAAGCCGCGCCGGAAGAGCCAGAAGCGCCTGCCTTCTGTGTCCTCGATGCGAAAATAGTCCCGCGTCTCGGCATCCGCCCTGTCGCGCCACCATTCCGGCGCAATGCGTTCCGGCCCTTCCGAGCGCGCTACCTTGTGCAACGCGCTACGCCAGCGGAAATGGATGGGCGGACCTTCGGGAACCTCGGCGCTCACCTGCAGAAGCTCTGGATGCTGCAAAAGCCGGATCGGCCGTTCGGAATTTGCACCCCGCTCGTCCTGGATGGGCACCGCCTCCACCCTATCCTCGACCGCAACGGCCGTCACCGCATGTTCGGGAATATGGCTTTCCACCAAGACGGGACGGACGATCGTTTCCGCGCCATAGCGTGCGCGCACGCGGTCGGCGAAATGGGCGATGCCTTCGCCCTCATCGCCTGTGCTGTCGACCAGATCGGCCTGTCGGTCGTCGAAGGGCGCAACCAGTGCCGCACTGAGCCGAACGAGATCGAAACCGTATCCAGCGTCGACCTGGTCGCCCAGAACGGCAAGCCGTTCACGAAAAAGCTTCAGGATAAGATGTGGATCGCGCAAGGGACGCGCTGCCCCGACCGCAATGCGGCTGACCAGACCGTCGACGCGAAACAACCGCAATTCCAGCCGGCGCGCACCTTCCCCGCGCCGTTCGAGATCGCCTTTCAGTGTGTTGGCCAGCAGCCCCAGTAGGTGCTCGACATCCTCCATCCGCACCAAAGGTTCCGGCAGAAACCGTTCGACCGATAGCGGCGCCACCGGCAGGCGTGGCGAGATGGCCTCCTCCACAGCGCCCAATGCCTGGTCGAGCCTGAGAAGCAGGCCCTTGCCGAAGCGGCGGGCCAGCGGCGCTCGCGGCGCCTGCAGCAGCGTGCCGACACGGCGCAGGCCCACTCCTTCAAGCCTTTCGCGCAGTTCGGGCGCAAGCCGCAGCGCCGATAAGGGCAAGGGCGCCAGGAACGCCGCCTCGCTTTTTGGCGTCAGGATCGCGGCATTGGAAAAGCGTGCGGCAGCCCAGGCGCCGCCCGGCGTGGACGCCGCGCCCAGCCTCACGCAAAATCCCTGCCCGAGGAGCCGCTTTGCAATCTCATTCAGCATGGCCTGCTCGCCGCCGAACAAATGCGCGCATCCGCTGATGTCGAGGAACAGTCCGTCCACGCCGTCGAGAGCGACCAGCGGCGTATAGCGGTCGCACCAATCGGCCAGCCCGTTGAGAAGCGCCTTGTCGGCATCGGGTTCGGCCTCGACGATCTCGATGCCGGGATGCATCGCGCGGGCGTCGGCAATGCCCATGCCCCGCTTGAGGTGCAAGGCTTCAGCTTGCTCGTCGAGGGCGCAGATGCGCTGGGTGTTGCTCTCGCGATGGCTGATGATGAGCGGCCCGCGCACCGGATTGGCCGAACGCCACGACCGCCCCCAGCGCTTCCTCAACACCCTGTCCGCCGCCAGATAGGGAAACCACAGCGCCACGATCCGGCGGCGCGAAGCGTCCTCTTCTTCTGTCTTCGAAAATACGCTCATCGGCGTTCCACTCCAAAACAAAACGGCCAGGCGCGGCCGTGCGGCTTTTGCTGATCTCCACCGCAAACCCAGGCGGGCCGATGGACAGCGGCAACGGCCCGTCGAGCGTCTCGCGCAAACCCGCGGCGGAGGCTGAAAGCACGAACCGCACGGGAGCTGCCGTGGGCTCCGCGGCTGCACCCTGCCGCAACAGAAAGACCGGACGGCCGGCCTTTTGCGCCCGGCGGTGCAGGCGTCGGGTGGCGGTCAGGTCCAGCGCGCGCGGACTGCCGCGCAATTCGACGATCACGGCGGCAAAATCCGAAAGCACGGCGGCCTCCTCTGCGATCCACAGCGCATCGGACGGCTTGGGGGCTGCAGCGAAGAGAAGATTTTCCGGCGAAATGCCGAACAGGCCGAGAATGCCCCGCCCGTAAGGAAATCCCGCCTCGCGAAAAATCTCCTCCGTGCCGATCCAGAGGATGAAGGGCGCTGCAGTCACAGCCTTCAGCCACAGGCTGACGAGACAGAGCGCAAAGCCTGCCGACGCGGCGGCATCGCGCGTTTCGCGGCCATGCAGTTCCGTCAGCGCACCAGCTTCCAGCCCGCCGCCAAGAGCGGCGTCGAGCTCTTCGACGCCGATTTGCAGAAGCCTACGCGCAGCAACGCCGTGACGCCGGACGATAACAGCCGAATCTTCCGCATCGTCCGGCGCGGCAAGACGCTCGGGCAAGGCGCCTTCGATCTTCGCTATCTGTTGACGGAGGGCAAAAACAATGTCCTTCGCCACGGCGCTGGTCGCCATGTCGATCTGCCTTCGGTTGTGTTCCTGTTATGTTCTTATGGATTCCAGAGCCGGCACGAAGAGTCAAGCAGCACGACGGAGAATTTATTCCTGTGGAAGAGAATCCTGAGGTGGCTTATTTGCGTTGAGATGACGTCAAAGCCTCGAAAGCCGCCGCATGAAAGGCTATATGGGTCGCAAAAGGATACTCAATGGCCCGCATTTACCAGACTCGCGCTTGGCATGAACAACTGTCCCCGGCGATCGAAGAAATGGAGCTTCTGGCTCTCGAGGCCTATGCGCATCTGCCTGAGGAATTCCGCAAGCTGACCGGCGAGGTCATCATCCAGCTCGCCGAATTTCCCACCGACGAAATCATGGACGACCTGTCGCTGGAAACGCCCTTCGACCTGCTCGGCCTGTTCGAGGGCCGTGGCATCGCCGAGCGTTGGAACCCGCAGACGGGCGAAGGTCCCAACAAGATCACGCTCTACCGCCGGGCCATTCTCGACTACTGGGCGGAAAACGAAGAGACGCTGGGCGACATCGTCACCCATGTGCTGATCCATGAGATCGGCCACCATTTCGGGCTTTCCGACGAAGACATGGATCGGCTGGAAACCGAGGCCGAGGAATAGGCTAACCCGCCAAAACCCGCTTCATGACGGCCATATCGCTCGTCTCATGGGCAAGTGTTTCGATGACGCTCCAGCCCAGCCGAGCATAGAAGCCGGGGCTTTCGGTGTAGAGATAGGCAGCGTCAAATCCATATGCCGCCGCCAGCCTTTCCAGGCCCAGCATCATGGCGGAGGCCACGCCCTGGCCGCGTGATTCGGTCACCGTATAGACACTCGCAACCCACGGCGTGAGGTGGCTGTGGCTCTCCAGGTCGCACGCGATGAGCAACGCCATACCGGCTGGTTTCCCATTCAGCAGGCCGATAACGGCGCCCTCGCCTGAGGTGCTGCAAGCGATGTCGCGCAATGCGGCCTCGGTGCCGGCAAGATCGCGCCCGGCCTCGCGGCCCCACTGCTCGAAATTCCAGCGCGCGCATAAGGCAATATCGCCGGGCCGGTCTTTCAGGGACAGGACCCGAACGTCACCCACGGGCATGAAATTCAATACTCACTGAGCTTGATGCCAGGTTCGTATTCGACGTACTCGACATCCTTCACCACGGCCTGGCCACAGCGCATGGTCTTGGTTTCGGCGTCGAAGGCATAGGTCGGCGATCCCTGGAGTTGCCAACCCTTATTCAAGGCCGCCGTCACCTTGTGGCAAAAGCTGGAATCGTCGGGTCCGGAGAGGAAGCGATAGAGTTTCATGCCTCTTCAATTCCACAGGCAACCAGGCCCGGTCAAGCGCCGGACTTGCCCAAGAGCCGCTGCGCCTGAGCCAGATGCAGGCGCTCGACCATCCTGCCATCGAGCTGGATGACGCCCTTGCCGGCATTTTCGGCCTCGGCAAAAGCGGCAACGATACGCCGCGCCTCAGCTACGGCTTCAGGTGACGGCGAAAAGGCTGTGTTGGCAGGATCGATCTGCGCGGGATGGATCAGCGTCTTGCCGTCGAACCCCATCGCCGCCCCCTCGGCACATTCGCGCGCAAAGGCTTCCAGGTCGCGAAAATCGTTGGAGACGCCGTCCAGAACATCCAAACCGCCGGCACGCGCCGCCAACACCATCTGCATCAGCCACACCGACAGATACCGTCGGTCGGGCGTGGCCAGAACACCGGTATCCTTGATCAGGTCGTTGGTGCCGGCCACCAGGCAGACAAGGCGGGATGCGGGATCGCGGCCGAGCTCGGCTATGGCGCCGAGATTGAGCATGGCGCGCGGCGTCTCCACCATCGCCCAGAGGCCGATACCGTCCGCAGCCTCGTCGTCCAGCACGTCGCCGGCTTCCAGAATGTCGCGTGGCGTGTTCACCTTGGGCAGCAGAATGGCGTCCGGTTCCCAGCGGCAGGCGGCCAGAAGATCGTCGCGGCCGAAATCGCTCGACAGCGCATTGACGCGCACCACGATCTCACGGCCCGCCGGACGTTCTGCGAAGAAGGCATCGAGCCGTGTCCGCGCTGCGGCCTTGTCCTCAGGCAGGACGGCATCTTCGAGATCGATCACCACCGCATCGCAACTGAGCCCAGCCACTTTGGCCAAGGCCTTTTCATTGCTGGCCGGCACATAGAGCACGGAGCGGCGGGGGCGGAAGCTGCGATCGGTCATCTGGTCTTCTTGCCCGGCTCTTCTGGCCCTTGCAAGAGCTTGCCACGCGATGCCGAAACTGTTTGCAATGCAAAATCTCAAAAGGGAACGAGCGATTCATGACGCGATATGACGTGGTCATCGTCGGCGGGGCGATCGTCGGCAGCTCCGTCGCCTATTATCTGCGCGAGGAAGGCTATATCGGCTCCATCGCGCTGATCGAGAGAGACCCGCAATTCGCCCATGCCGCGACGACACTGTCCTGTGCTTCGATCCGGCAGCAATTCTCGATTCCGGAAAACATCCGCCTGTCGCAGTTCACCCTTGGCCTGTTCCGTCGCCTGAAGAACGAATTCGGCGATGAGGCGGATATCGGCTTCCACGAAAATGGTTATCTCATCCTCGCCGGAGAACAGGGCCTGCCGATCCTGAAAGCCAATCACGACGCACAGATTGCGGAAGGCGCCGACATCCTGTTCGAAGACCCCGATTCCCTGCAGCGCCGCTTTTCGTGGATTTCGACTGAAGGCATCACCGCGGGCGCCTATGGCCGCAGCGGCGAAGGCTGGTTCGATGCCCATGCCCTGCTCGGCCTGTTCCGCAAGGCTCTGCGCACGAAAGCCGTCGATCTCATCACAGCCTCGGTAAGTGGCATTCAGCGCGATGGAAACCGCGTCATCGGTGTGACATTGGACGATGGAACGCGGCTTGAAGCTGGCACCATCGTCAATGCCGCCGGCCCGAATGGCGGCGGGGTGGCCGCCATGGCCGGACTGGTGCTCCCCGTCGAGCCGCGCAAGCGCAACGTCTTCGTCTTCGAGGCACGCGACCGCTTTGCCGACATGCCGCTGATGGTGGATCCGAGCGGCATCTATGTGCGCCCGGAGGGCTCTGTCTACATCACCGGCGGTGCAGAATCAGAGGATGGCGAAGGCCCCGCTGAGGCCGGGGATTTCGAACCCGACTGGTCGCTGTTCGAGGAAACGATCTGGCCGGTACTGGCCACGCGCGTGCCGGCCTTCGAAGCGATCAAGGCAACGCGTGCCTGGGCAGGGCACTACGACTACAACACGCTCGACCAGAACGCCGTGGTCGGCCCGCATCCGGAGGTTGAGAATTTCGTCTTCGCCAACGGCTTTTCCGGCCACGGCCTGCAGCAGGCGCCTGCCGTCGGCAAGGCGCTGGCCGAGCTTCTGGTCCATGGCGGATACAGAAGTGTGGATTGCTCGGCCTTCGGCTACGGACGGATCGCGCGCAACGAACCATTCCGCGAGCTCAACGTCATCTGACAATTGTAAGGCTCGGACACGGACATAAGCCCGTGCCCGACGTTGAAAAAATCAGCCGAGGAACTTGGCGACGATCGCGTCGCCCATTTCGACAGTGCCGACCTGGGTCTTGCCTTCCGACATGATGTCGGCGGTGCGCAGGCCCTCGTCCAGCACGGCGGCGATGGCCGCTTCCACGCGGTCGGCTTCCTCCACCATGTTGAAGGAATAGCGCAGGCACATTGCAAAGGACGCGATCATGGCGATCGGGTTGGCAATACCCTGGCCCGCGATGTCGGGCGCGGAACCGTGCACGGGCTCGTAGAGCGCCTTGCGCTTGCCGGTCTTGCCGTCGGGCGCGCCGAGCGATGCCGAAGGCAGCATGCCGATCGAACCGGTCAGCATGGCGGCGATGTCGGACAGCATGTCGCCGAACAGATTGTCGGTGACGATGACGTCGAACTGCTTGGGCCAGCGCACGAGCTGCATACCGCCCGCATCTGCCAGCATGTGGTCGAGCTTGACGTCGGAATATCTTGCCTTGTGGGTCGCGGTGACAACCTCGTTCCACAAAACGCCCGACTTCATGACGTTGCGCTTTTCCATCGACGTCACATGGTTCTTGCGGGTGCGGGCCAGTTCGAAGGCGACGCCCGAAATACGCTCGATCTCGAAGGTGTCATAGACCTGGGTGTCGATGCCGCGCTTCTGGCCGTTGCCGAGATCGATGATCTGCTTGGGCTCGCCGAAATAGACGCCGCCGGTCAGTTCGCGCACGATGAGGATGTCGAGACCCTCGACCACTTCCGGCTTGAGCGAAGAGGATTCGGCCAGCGCCGGATAGCAGATCGCCGGGCGCAGATTGGCAAACAGTTCCAGGTCCTTGCGCAGGCGCAGCAGGCCTGCTTCGGGGCGCACCTCGTAAGGCACGGCATCCCATTTCGGGCCGCCGACGGCACCGAACAGCACGGCATCCGCAGCCATTGCCTTTTCCATGTCGGCATCGGAAACAGCCTGGCCATGTGCATCATAGGCGCAGCCGCCGACAAGGCCTTCCTCTGTCTCAAAGCCGCTCTTGAGCGTCTCGTTCATCGCCGCAATGAGTTTCTTCACCTCGTTCATCGCCTCTGGGCCGATGCCGTCGCCGGGAAGAAGGAGGAGTTTTTTCGAAGCCATGGAGTTCCATCCCTGAAAGTGTCGTGAAGCCGCGGTCTTGCTAGCTGCCGAGCGGTTTCCGCGCAAGCGGAAAGCCGCTTTTTCAGTGCTCTAGGGACAGTGAAACGGCTCATGCGCGGTCTGTTCGCGTTAAGGTGTCTCTGCTATCCCTTGCGCCGGGCCGAGGGAGCCCGCGGAAAGTGAGATCGATGCAGCGCGGTCGTGACGATGCGAAGCCGGGTAAATCCAGCGATGACGCCTCATCGCACAGCAGGGTGCTCAAGGATTTCGGCCGCGCTGCCGGCGGCGCGCTGATCTTTTCCCTGCCGATCCTGATGACGATGGAGATGTGGGCGCTCGGTTTCACCATCGACCGGGCACGGCTTCTGCTGCTTGTGGTGCTCGCCCTGCCCTTGCTGGTGATCCTGTCACGCCACATCGGCTTCGAAGAGACGCAGAGCTGGCGCGACGACATCCTCGACGCCTTGGTCGCGTTGGGTGTCGGCCTTGTCGTCAGCATAGCCATTCTGCTGCTGTTCAAGGTGCTGGGCCCCGCCATGTCGCTCGACGAGGTCGTCGGCAAGATCGCCCTGCAGGCCATTCCCGCCTCGATCGGCGCCTTGCTGGCCAAAAGCCAGTTCGCCATGCAGGACGACGACGCCGCCCCCAAGGAAGACACCTATGGCGGGGAAATGTTCCTGATGGCCGTCGGAGCCCTGTTCCTCGGCTTCAACGTCGCCCCTACCGAGGAGATGGTGCTGATCTCCTACCAGATGACGGAGTGGCACACGCTTGCCATGGTGCTGCTGTCGCTTCTCGTCATGCATGGCTTCGTCTTCGCTGTAGGCTTTGCCGGCGGCACGGAAATCGGACCGGATACGCCGTGGTGGAGCGAGCTCCTGCGCCTGACCATCCCCGGTTATCTCATCGCGCTGCTGATCAGCGTCTACCTGCTCTGGACATTCGGCCGGATGGACGATGCTTCCCTCCAGCAGATGATCACCGCCGCCGTCGTTCTCGGCTTTCCCGCCTCCGTCGGCGCGGCGGCCGCCCGCCTGATCCTGTAACGGAGCGTCCTTGATGTCCCAACCTGTGAGCGAAGCACAAAGACCAATGCTGGAATGGATCGTCGGCGGCATTGCGGCCGGGATCGTCGCGGCGCTGATTGTCTATCTCGGATATAAGGCGCTCGAGGGGGAGCCTTCTCCGCCAGACCTGGCTGCCGCCGTGGAACGGATCGAACAGGTTTCCGGGGGATGGCTCGTCAGGACAACGCTGAACAATTCAGGCGGCGAGACCGCTGCCGCAGTGCTGCTCAAGGCCGAATTGCGTAACGGCACGGACATAGTGGAGGAACGCGAGATTACTTTCGACTACGTTCCGGCCAATTCGGCGCGGAAAGGCGCGTTCCTGTTTACGTCTCAACCGGCCACGGCGGAAGCGATAGCTTTCGTGGTTCAAGGCTACTCCGAGCCGTGAAGTTCCAAGTCTATCAAAAATATCTCACAAAAAAGTCATTGTGCGCCTTGAACGACGAATAGCTCACCCTATTTCCCTCTTGCGCCGGTCTTTCTCCTCCCATTGAGCCCGGCGCGTTCCCCTCTGGAGGTTTTAACCTTCACACCTCGGCCAGGCTTCTGCCTGGCCTTTTTTATTCGCGCTTCAGCTTTCTGCCTTCATACTGCCTGCAAGCTTCAGAAGCTTTTCACGGTCGCGCCCATGCTCTTCGATAAGCTTGCGCGCCTGCATTGGCGACAGGTCGGTATTTTCAGCTAGGAATTTTACGTCGGCATCCAGATCGCCTGGTTCGTCGTCGATTGTCTCGGTCATGGCATGTCTCCTTCTGGAGATAACAGAACGCAGGGCGGCTTGTTCCCAACTGCTTCTTGCGCGGATTTCTAAATGTCGCCGCTCAAACAAGAAAGCCTCTTTTCAATTAATATTACTATATGATAGTAAGCCCTATCCCCTGTGCTGAGGAGCTTGGCAGGGATCCAAGGGAGGAATGATCATGACGCTTATGAAACGAATTTTGTTGGGCACGGCAGCAGCCGTCGCCTTCGCCGGCACTGCGGCCGCCGCCGATCTGACGGTTGGCTTCTCGCAGATCGGCTCCGAATCCGGCTGGCGCGCGGCCGAAACCTCGGTCTCCAAGATCGAAGCGGAAAAGCGCGGTATTGACCTGAAAATCGCCGATGCGCAGCAGAAGCAGGAAAATCAGATCAAGGCGATCCGCGGCTTCGTCGCCCAGGGCGTCGACGCGATCTTTCTGGCACCGGTCGTCGCCACCGGCTGGGACACGGTTCTGGAAGAAGCAAAGGATGCGGAAATCCCGGTTATTCTGCTCGACCGCACCATCGAGACGTCCGACGACAGCCTCTATTTGACCGCCGTCACCTCCGACACCGTGCATGAAGGCAAGGTTGCCGGCGACTGGCTGGTCAAAACCGTAGCCGGCAAGCCGTGCAACGTCGTGGAACTGCAGGGCACCGTTGGCTCGAGCCCGGCTATCAACCGCAAGAAGGGTTTTGAGGACGGTATCGCCAGCGCCTCCAACATCAAGATCACCCGCAGCCAGACCGGCGACTTCACCCGCGCCAAGGGCAAGGAAGTCATGGAAGGCTTCCTCAAGGCCGAAGGCGGCGGCAAGGACATCTGCGCGCTTTACGCTCACAATGACGACATGGCCGTCGGCGCGATCCAGGCCATCAAGGAAGCCGGTCTGAAGCCGGGCACCGATATCCTCGTCGTCTCCATCGACGCCGTTCCGGACATCTTCAAGGCCATGGCGGACGGTGAAGCCAACGCCACCGTCGAGTTGACGCCGAACATGGCAGGCCCCGCCTTTGACGCGCTGAAGGCATTCAAGGACAGCGGCAAGGCGCCGGAGAAGTGGATCCAGACCGAATCCAAGCTCTACACCCAGGCTGACGATCCGATGAAGGTCTACGAAGAAAAGAAGGGCCTCGGCTACTGATTGTCACTATGGGCCGGGAATCAATCCCGGCCCTCTTTCTCCTTCGGGCGATAGTGTGAATTGACCCGTTTCCTTCTGCGCGCCTTGCGCTAACCTGCCGGCTAATGCCGGCCGTTTTGGGAGGGATGGATGGCTGAACCTCCGATCCTGTTGTCCGCCGAAGGCATATCCAAGTCCTTCCTCGGTTTCCGCGCACTTGAAGGCGTGGATCTCCACATCCGCGCCGGCGAGGTGCACGCGCTTCTGGGCGAGAACGGCGCCGGAAAATCGACTCTCATCAAGGTCCTGACTGGCGTTCATCAGCCCGATTCCGGAACCATCCGCCTCAATGGCGAGCAGATTTCCGTGCGCGATGCGCAGCAGGCGCAAAAGCTCGGCATCGGCACCGTCTACCAGGAGGTCAACCTGCTGCCGAACCTGTCGGTGGCGGAGAACCTCTATATCGGCCGCCAGCCCATGCGCTTCGGCCTGATCAATCGCCGCGAGATGGACAAAAATGCCCGCGCGCTGCTTGCGCAATACGATATCGACATCGACGTCTCCGCCGACCTGGCGAGTTATTCGGTCGCCGTGCAGCAACTCATCGCCATCGCGCGCGCCGTCGACATCTCCGGTAAGATTCTCATCCTCGACGAACCCACCGCCAGCCTCGACCGGCACGAAGTCGAAGTTCTGTTCACCGTCATCCGCCGGCTCAAGGCGCGCGGTCTCGGCATCGTCTTCATCACCCACTTTCTCGATCAGGTCTACGCCGTCAGCGACCGCGTCACCGTGCTGCGCAACGGCAAGCTGGCGGGAACGTCGCTCTGCGTCGATCTGCCCAAGCTCGATCTCGTTTCGCTGATGCTTGGCCGTACGCTGGCGGAAGCCACCCATGGCAGCCGCAGGCAGGAAACCGGGCCGGTTCACCGCGAGATTTCATTCAAGGGTTTCGGGCTCGGCCGCTCGGTCGCCCCCTTCGACCTGGAGATCGGCCGTGGCGAGGTCGTCGGCGTCGCCGGCCTGCTCGGTTCGGGACGCACGGAAACGGCAAAGCTCCTGTTCGGCATCGATATCGCCGATAGCGGCACGGCCAGCATAGACGGCAAGCCCGTCAAGATCGGCTCGCCGCGCGATGCCATCAAGCTGGGCTTCGGCCTTTGCCCTGAGGATCGCAAGACCGACGGCATTATCGGCGACCTGTCGGTGCGCGAGAACATCGCGCTCGCGCTGCAAGCAAGGCGGGGCTGGTTCAACCGGATGCGCCAGAGCGAACAGCGCGCTTTGGCCGACCGTTTCGTCAAGGCGCTCGACATCCGCACCTCGGACATCGAAAAGCCGGTGAAATTCCTGTCCGGCGGCAACCAGCAGAAAGTGATCCTCGCGCGCTGGCTCGCCACCGAGCCGCGTTTTCTCATCCTCGACGAACCCACGCGCGGCATCGATGTCGGTGCCCATGCCGAGATCATCCAGCTCATCAACCGGCTCTGCGACGACGGCATGGCGCTGCTCGTCATCTCGTCGGAGATCGAGGAGATCGTTGCCTATTCCACACGCGTCCGCGTGCTGCGCGACCGCGAGCACCAGGGCGAATTGACCGGCGCCTCAATCGATACGGGAACCATCATGCGCACCATTGCCGCCGACAGCGCGAGGATTGAGGCATGAGCCGGATGTTTACGGCCGGATTGACCCGGGCGGCCCCGCAGCTCATCTGCCTGGCCGTCATTCTCCTGCTCAACTGGCTGGCTTTTCCCGGCTTCTTCGACATGCGCATCCAGGACGGCCGCATCTTCGGCAGCGTCGTCGACGTGCTTAACCGGGGCGCCCCGGTGGTGATTTTGGCCGTCGGCATGACCGCCGTCATCGCTTCGAAGGGCGTCGACCTGTCTGTCGGCGCGGTCATGGCCATGGCGGGCGCGGTGGCGGCCACCATGACGGTCGCCGGCTATCCGCTGCCTGTCGTGCTTCTGGCAGCGCTCGGCACCGGCGTGCTGTGCGGCCTGTGGAACGGCCTGCTGGTCGGCTTCTTCGACCTGCAGCCTATCGTCGCCACGCTGATCCTGATGGTGGCAGGGCGCGGCATTGCCCAGCTCATCACCGAAGGCACCATCGTCACCTTTATCGACCGTGGCCTGATCTTCTTCGGCACAGGCTCCTTCTTCTGGATCCCGATGCCAGTCATCCTGGCCCTGCTGGTCACCGTCGTGGCCGTGCTGCTGGTGCGGCGAACCGCACTCGGCCTGCTGATCGAATCGCTCGGCGTCAACCGCAGCGCCAGCACCTATGCCGGCGTCAACAGCCGCCTTCTGCTGCTTTTGATCTATGCTTTCTGCGGCCTCTGCGCAGCCCTGGCCGGCATCATCGTGGCCGCCGATATTCGCGGCGCGGATGCCAACAATGCCGGCCTCTGGCTTGAACTCGACGCCATCCTGGCGGTGGTCATCGGCGGCACGTCGCTGCTCGGCGGCCGCTTCTCCATCGTCATGTCGGTGCTGGGCGCGATCATCATCCAGGCGATGAACACCGGCATCCTGATCTCCGGCTTTCCGCCCGAATACAACCTAATCCTCAAGGCTGGCGTCATCATCATGATCCTCCTCGCCCAGTCGCTGTCGCGCACAGGCTTCTGGCATGTGCTGCGCCCCGCCCCCAGACGTACCGCCGAAGCGAAGGTCAAGCGCGCATGAACACCCGCCTCTTGCCCTTCTACGCGACGCTGTTCATCGGCGTCCTCGCTTATGTCATCTGCGTCATCCAGTTCCCCGGTATGTTCTCGACCCGCGTTGCCGGCAATCTGCTTACTGACAACGCCTTCCTCGGCATCGCAGCGGTCGGCATGACCTTCGTCATCCTGTCGGGCGGCATCGACCTGTCGGTCGGTTCGGTCATCGCCTTCACCGGCGTGTTGCTCGCCGTACTGATCAACTGGAACGGCGTGCATCCGCTTCTCGCCTTCGCCATCGCTTTGACGCTCACCACTTTGTTCGGCGCGGCAATGGGACTGATCATCCACTATCTCGACGTGCCGGCCTTCATCGTCACGCTTGCCGGCATGTTCCTGGCGCGCGGGCTGTGTTTCGTGATGACTACGGATTCGGTGCCCATCAACCACGAATTCTACACCCTGCTGCAAAGCCTCTACTGGCGTATGCCGGGTGGCGGGCGGTTGACCTTCGTCGGCGGGCTGATGGTCGCGACCTTTGCCGTCGGCATCCTGATCGCCCATTTCACCAAGTTCGGCTCCTACATCTACGCAATCGGCGGCAACCGCGCGTCGGCCGAACTGATGGGTGTGCCAGTGGCACGCACGACGGTCGGCATCTATGCGCTGTCGGGCTTCCTGTCGGGCCTCGCCGGCATCGTCTTCTCGCTCTACACCTCGGCCGGATATTCGCTGGCAGCGGTGGGCGTAGAACTCGACACCATCGCGGCGGTGGTGATCGGCGGCACGCTGCTGACCGGCGGCGTCGGTCTTGTCGCCGGCACCTTCATCGGCGTCATCATCCAGGGCATCATCCAGACCTACATCGTCTTCGACGGCACGCTGTCGAGCTGGTGGACGAAAATTGTCGTCGGCATTTTGCTTTTTGCCTTTATCGCGCTACAGCGCATTCTCGTCTGGCTCTCAACTCGGAAGGCTTCGGCCCTTGGCGCGCACTGAACCGTTAACGCTTCAGCCAGGTCGGCGCGATCTCATCGCCACCGCCCAGCCAAGAACCCATCACGGCCATGTCATGCACGATCTCGGCCTCGGCATCGTCAGCGGACGGTACCCCGAAGGCGCGATCCTGCCCGGCGACGCTGAACTGCTCGAACACTATGGCGTCTCGCGCACGGTGCTGCGCGAAGCCCTTAAGACGCTTGCCGCCAAAGGCCTGATCCAGCCCAAGGCCAAGATCGGCACGCGCGTTCGCGAGCGCGGCTACTGGAACCTGTTCGATCCCGAAATCCTGCATTGGCATTTCCAGGCTGGCGTCGACGAAGACTTCCTGCTCAGCCTCGGCGAAATGCGGCTTGCGCTGGAGCCGGAGGCAGCCGCCCTTGCCGCAATCCGGCGCACCCATGCCCATGTCGCGGAACTCTACCGCTGGATCGAGCAGATGGGCGTGACCGGTGTTTCAGGCCAGAACTTCGTGCAGAGCGACCTGCGCTTTCACATCGCGGTAGCCGAGGCGTCGAACAACCCCTTCATGCGTTCGGTCAGCACGCTGATCGAAGTCGCACTTGCCGCAACCTTCACCATCAGCTCGCCGATACCCGATTCCGTCAAGCACCTCGAAAGCGTCGCCCGCCACCGTGCGATCGCCGACGCCATTGAAGCCCGCGACCCCGATGCCGCCCGCAACGCCATGCGGCTCGTCATCATCGAGGGCATGGATCGGGTCAAGGCGGTTGAACAGCCAGCCTGATACCGGCTTATGATCTTCTGTCGCGCTTTGTGAATACGTCGAGCAGAAGAAAACCCGTCACGATCAGAAGACCGCCGGCGGTCAGCCACGACCATGTATAGAGCGTGGGAGAACCCTTCGATGATAAACGTCAGCACCGGCAGCGCGGCCATGGTCACCATGACCGTATAGGGGTCGCATCTGCCGATACCGATCTGAAGCAGGTAAAGCGGTGCCAGAACACCGATGAGTGAAACCGCCACAAGGGCTGCGACCAGCGTTCCGCTCCAGTCGATAGCGGCAAGGTTGACATCCCACGACAGCACCAAGGATATCGGCAGGATCAGATAAAAGCGGTGCGCGAGCACAGCGCCGAACTTCCAGCCTTGGTTCAGCAGCGTCTTCGAAGCCATCGTTATGAGAACTGCGCCAACTCCCGCGGCCACACTTGCCGCAAGGCCGATCCATGCATCGTTGCCATCGACCGCGAACCCGCTTCCCCGTTGTGCCGCAACGGCCAAAACGGCACATTCGATCAGAATGCCTATGCAAACCAGAATGCGCATGGAGCCAGGGCGCTCACCAGACAGTATCAGGCCGATCAGTACAGCCAGAACCGGTCCTATCCCGATCTCGACGGCGCCGACGATTGCAGGCTCGATCAGCTTCAAAGCATAGAAGAAGCACAGGAACGTCAGAGCGGTGCTCGCGTTCAGCAGCAGAAGCGCGCGCCACGACTGCTTTCCCGCTCCTTGCCTCGATAGAGCAAGGAAGAATGCGGCCGTCTCTGCGAAGCTGATGAACACGAACAAGGGCGATGGAAAGGCTGCCAGCCATGTTCCGAATGCCACCTTACCAATCGCCTGCAGCAAGACGGCCAAAACGATCATTACACGGCCAAAATTAGCCGCCGATGCAGAACCCATGATACCCGCGCCCGGTTTGAGAGGATGCTCTATAGACCGACAGCGGTGTCCGGCGGAAGGCGCGACGTCCCTCCCGATGATTTTAAGAGCGGCGGTTCAGAAGGATCTCTCAGTGCGAATCCCGCTCCACCGTCGAGCCGCGACAACCAACCAGAAAATCGAAATCGGCGCCGGAGTCGGCCTGCATGACGCGATCGACATAGAGCCCGGCATAGCCGCTTTGCGGTTTCGCCAGGGGTGATGTCCAAGTGGCCAGCCGCGCGTCGATCTCGGCCTGCGGCAGGTCGAGGCGCAAGCTGCGCGCCTGCACGTCGACCTCGATCATGTCGCCATTCCGGACGATGGCGAGCGGTCCGCCATCAGCGGCCTCGGGCGCTGTGTGCAGGATGACGGTGCCATAAGCCGTGCCAGACATGCGCGCATCGGAAATGCGGATCATGTCCTTGACGCCCTTCTTGAGCACCTTCGCGGGCAAGCCCATATTGCCGACCTCGGCCATGCCGGGATAACCCTTCGGACCGCAATATTTCAGCACCATGATGCAGGTCTCGTCGATATCGAGTTCATCGGTGTTGATGCGGGCGTGGTAGTCCTCGATGCTTTCGAACACAACGGCGCGGCCGCGATGCTTCATCAGATGCTCGGAGGCCGCTGACGGCTTCAGCACCGCGCCCTTCGGCGCGAGATTGCCGGTCAGCACGGCGATTCCGCCCGACTGGGTCAGTGCCTTTTCACGCGGCACGATCACTGCGTCATTGTAGTTCTCGACCGACTTGACGCCGTCCCACACGCTCTCGCCGGTGACGGTCAGCGCCTCCTTGTGCAGCAGGCCCATGTCGCCCACGGCGCGCATCACCACCGGCAGGCCGCCGGCATAATAGAACTCCTCCATCAGATACTGGCCCGATGGCTGCAGGTTGACGATGGTTGGCACGTCGCGGCCGAGCCGATCCCAATCGTCGAGCGTCAGGTCGATGCCGATGCGGCCGGCCAGCGCCAGAAGATGCAGCACGGCATTGGTCGAGCCGCCGACCGCGCCATTGACGCGGATCGCGTTCTCGAAGGCTTCGCGGGTCAGGATGTCGGAGGGCTTCAGATCGTCCTTGACCATGTCTACGATGCGCCGGCCCGACATCTGCGCCAGCACGCGGCGGCGCGCATCGACGGCGGGAATGGCGGCATTGCCGGGCAACGTCATGCCAAGCGCCTCGGCCATGGAGGCCATTGTGGAGGCCGTTCCCATGGTCATGCAGGAGCCCGCAGACCTGGCCATGCCCTGCTCGGCGTCCATGAACTCATCCAGCGTCATCTCCCCCGACTTGACCATTTCGGAGAACTGCCAGATCGCGGTACCCGAACCGACATCCTTGCCGCGCCATTTGCCATTGAGCATCGGCCCGCCCGAGACGACGATAGCGGGAATGTCGACGCTCGCCGCCCCCATCATCAAAGAGGGCGTGGTCTTGTCGCATCCCGCCAGCAGCACCACGCCGTCGATCGGATTGCCGCGAATGGCCTCTTCGGCATCCATGGCGGCGAGGTTGCGGAACATCATCGCCGTGGGGCGCAGCGTGCTTTCACCGCACGAGAAAACCGGGAATTCGACCGGGAAACCGCCCGCCTCGTAGACGCCGCGCTTCACCCGTTCGGCAATGTCGCGCAGATGCGCGTTGCAGGGCGTCAACTCCGACCAGGTATTGCAGATGCCGATGATCGGCCGCCCGTCGAACGTGTCGGCAGGAAGGCCTTGGTTCTTCATCCAGGAGCGATGCATGATCGCGTTCTTGCCGGTTCCGCCGAACCATTCCTGCGACCGCAACGCACGCGGCCAGGCTTTTTTCTCGAAAGGCATTTCGCTCCCCATGGCAGCCGGCATATCTGCCGATCTCATTAAATCATACTATATGTTTATATGGGGACTGAGCGATTTTCAATTGGCATTGTCTCATCGGCGAAGCAAAAAGTTGGGTGACTGTGGCAGCCTTCTTCGGAGGGGTCGACAGGGTTTTCCCCGGCAATGTGCCGACAAAACTTCGCATCTCGGTTGCCCAACTCGCCTCAGGCGCAGAGTTCGGCTAGGTTTGCGCAATGATTCCACAGTCGCGATCCGTCGCCGCATTGTTGACCGCACATGTTCGGGGACCCGAAAAGGTGCAATGCGACGCTCGCCCGGACGATGCGATGTCCCGCATCGATAGGTCATAGGACCGGTCGTGGCACGCGCTCGATCCCAGCAGGAAGCCCGGGGAGGCCCATTCGACCGCGAACTGGATCATCTCCCCCAACAGGCGCGGTGGCGGGAATGGATGGGCCGCGTCGAGGCCGTTTTGTTCGCCTCATCCCAACCCGTTTCCCGCGACGTCCTGGCAAAAGTCGTGGGCCGATCCTGCAGCATCGATTTGATCATCGACGACATCCGCAGCGAGCTGCGCGATCGCCCCTATGACATCGTCCCGGTCGCTGGCGGCTGGCAGCACCGCACCAGGCCGGCCTTTGGCAGCGCGGTCCGCGAAGCAGTCGGCGCACGCGAGCGCACCATGGATCTGTCGCAATTCGAGACGCTGGTGCTGATGACCATCGCTTATTTCCAGCCGCTGACGCGTACGGAGCTATCGACATTCTTCGGCCGCGAGATCAGCCGGGATCTGATCGGCACGCTGCGCGCCAGCGGCTTCATAGCCTCAGGCCCGCGAAGTCCCACCGCTGGCGCTCCCTACACCTATGTCACGACCCAAGAGTTCCTCAACGAATACGGTTTCGACACGCTGCGGGATATGCCTGATTTCGAGAGGCTTGAAGACGCCGGCCTGCTCAGCCGCGACCGCATGATGGCTGAGCTTGATAAGGCCATGGCACTGGTCTCAATAGACGAAGCTGACGGCGAGGATTGAGCGCTCAGGACTTGGTTTCGTCGGTGTCGTCAGACGCGGCGGCATTCTGAACGGCAGGCTGAACCAGCCGCATGATAAGGAGCACACTGACGGACAGGATAGTTGCCAGAACGGCGATTTCCCACATGCCAAGTCCAGCCGCGAGCCCAACTGCCGACGCAAGCCACATGCCGGCACCGGTGGTGATACCCTTCACCTCGCCCTTGGCGAATATGATGAAGCCGGCGGCCAGAAACGCTACACCGCTGGTGATCGCCTCAATCAGACGCAGCGGGTCCATCTGGATGTTTTGGTCATTGAAATAGGGAACGTTCACCAGTTCAAGCGACAACAAGGTGAATGTGGCCGAGGCGATGCACACCATGGTGTGAGTCTTGAGACCGGCTGGCCGTGACTGCCATTCACGCTCGAAGCCTATGATGGCGCCAAGCAGACCGGCAAGGAGAAGCCTGACGATCATCGTCGGCAAGGAGATTACATATTGGTGCGAAAAAGCTTCGGTGAGTTCAGACATGGCGGGTGAACGAGGCTTGTTCACATCGGTTCCATGCCAGGCAATCTATTTTGCCGGCTTAGACGTGACTGCTCGCATCAACTCCACGCCAAGACAGCAACCGGGCGTTTCATACTCTAACTCCTGCCCCGGATAGTAAAACTCTGTTCCAACCAAGCTTTTTTCGGTTGTTTATCCTCGACTTCGAATCTAATGAGCTTGGTGCGCCAGTTCATGAAGTATCCCTTGGCGCTTCATCATAAGGGCGGCGTTGTTGCCACCTGCCAGGATCGCGTTCCCAGATGCTTACCCGTAAAGGCAAATACGGCCTCAAGGCGCTTATTCACCTCTCGCAGCTACCGGTAGGGCAACTCGCCTTCGTCAACGATATCGCCGTGATGAACAACATCCCGAAGAAATTCCTGGATGCCATCCTGGGCGAACTCCGCAATGCCGGCTTCGTGCAAAGCCGCAAGGGCAAGGATGGCGGCTACCGTCTCGCGCGCCCCGCCAACGAGATCAAGGTCGGCCATGTCGTGCGCGTCCTCGACGGCCCCCTCGCGCCGTTCCCCTGCGCCAGCCGCACTCGCTACCAGCGCTGCGAGGATTGCGACGAAGCGACCTGCCAGGTGCGCCACATGATGCTTGAGGTGAGGCAGGCAATCGCCGAGGTTCTCGACAACCGCAATCTGGCCGAGATGCGCGATTCAGCGAATGACGACATGCCCGTCGAGGCGATCAAACATCCGGCCTGAAGTTGCAGTAGCCTGAGAACCGGCCGCTTTTGCCGCATAATAGGCGCGCTTTTGCTTATAAAGCCCAACGTCGGCACGCTTGACCAACGCTTCCATCGTTTCCCCCTCGGTGCTGGTTGCCCAGCCAAGAGACACACTCAAGGTCACGGCCGAATAATATTGGTTGTTGATGTGCAGCAGCTTTTCCACGGTTGCCACCATCGCGATGGCGGCGGCCTCGTCGGCCCCCGGCATGAGCAGAGCGAACTCGTCGCCGCCGATGCGCGCGGCATGATTGGGCACGGCGACCGCCTCGGTGAGCACTTCGCCGAAACGCTGCAGCAGTTTGTCTCCAGCGTCATGGCCTAGATGATCGTTTATCTCCTTCAGCCCGTTCAGGTCCATGATCAGGACGGAGACAGGCCGCAACGACTTTCGCTGCAAGCGGTTCAACTCGTCCATATAGAAAGCGCGATTATGCAGTTTCGTCAGCACGTCGTGCTTGCCGAGATACTCCAGATAGGCTTCCGCCTTCTTGCGCGCGGTGATGTCGGTCAGCGCCACCTGCACCAGCGACCAATCGCTCTCATGCCCCGGCAGGACGGAGAATTGCAGGAGTACGAACCGCTCTGTACCATCGAGCGCATAATTCACCACTTCGCGGTGATGGAAGAGATTGCCGTCCCAAAGCTCGATCAACTGCTCGCGGAAATGCTGTTCCATGCTGTCGCGGAAAACATCCCCCAGCCTCTGCAGCAAGGTATGCTTGTCGGGCGCGCAGAACAGATTCAGCGTCGCCTTGTTGACGTCGATGACACGAATTTCGCTCATGCACTGCGTGACGAATTCAGGATGAACGTCGGTGAAAACGCGGAAATCGACAATGCCCCTGCCCCGAATATCGTCAAGCAAAGCCTTGACGCGAGAAAAGTCCTCGACCCAGAGCGACACCGGCGAATGCTCGAAGATGCCTTCCGCGTAAAGGCGGCTTTCTTCTTCGTTGCGCCGAGCCATTTCCTTCTCGGTCACGTCTTCGGTGGTCAGCAGCAGTTTGCCCAGCGTCTCTTCATAGCCAGGCAGCACCGAGCCCCTAAGCTGGATATCCAGCCTGCGTCCGGAAAGCGTATAGTTGACCGCGTTTGACGAAAACTCGGTCTTGCCTTCCCAAAGCTGCGACAGTTCGTTGATATGGCTTTCCAGCATGTCGTCGCGGAACACCAGGTCGAGATTCTCTACAAGATGGTCGAAGTCGTGCGCTTCGAAGAGATCGAGTGTTCGGCGATTGACCTTGAGCACCTTGATCTGGCGCGAGCAGGCTTCGACACGGGATTTGTCCTGGTTGAGATAGCTGCGGATGTCCGTCACGCCTTCGGACTTCCAGCGGTCGAAGATGATCCGGACCCCGCTGAAATCCTCGATCCACATCGCTATCGGAGCAAGGTCGAAGGTTTTTGCTTCGTCAGGGTCGATCATCCGCCATCCCAATGCATCCTCTCGTGGGGTGAAAACCATCGAGATAAGATCCTGCATCGACGTGAAGGGCCTTCAAGTCAGAGAGCAGGATTGGAAGAATAGGGCAAACTGGTAAAGCGACACTTGACGGTGATCAACTGCCAAGTGGAGCGCGGCAAGATTTTGGCGCGCCGTCCGTTGCTTGCATGCTCTGAACCGCTTTTAAAGCCGCAGCCGAACTGCGGAAAGCAGCGTCGTGCTCGTTTTTGCCGGCCTTTCGGGGCGCCAAGAACGTTGAAGCGGTGCGATCCATTGGCTGAATCTTTCAAACGACGCCTCTCCGGAAAGGCCGGAAACCATGAATTCCGATACTCCCGCGTCGATATAAGGCAGAAGCGAAAGCGCCGAACGACCCGCCGCTGCCTGAGAACCCTGCTCAGCCACAAGCTTTCGGTCCGAGACGTGGATGCGCAGCGCAAAGCCTATCTTGCCGGCCCGGCCATGACGCGCCCCGGCCTCGCGAACCCGCTCGATCAGAAGCTTGGAGTCGGTGATCGAGCCGACCGAGAGTTCGAACATGTCGGCATGGCGACCCGCGACATGCAGCGCCGTCCCCGACAAGCCGCTCATCCAGATAGGCATATCGAGAGGCTGCGCGATGCGCTTGTCCAGCGCACCGCCTTGGACGCTGTAAAACCGCCCCTCATGGTCGATCGGCGAGGCATTCGACCAGAGCTGCCTGAGAAGGGTCAGATATTCGTCGGTCCGCTGCCATGCGGCGGCATGCCGAAGTGGAGCCGCCTCATCGGCCTCGCCCTCCTCGCCTCCATCGCCAAGGATGCGGAGCGACAGGTTGCCACCCAGCTTGGCAGCGAGTTCAGCCAGGGTGTTTGCCGCGACGACAGGCGACAGCGCGCCCGCCCAGTGCGTCAGCACGACGCCTAACGGATGGGCTAACCGGCAGACTGTGCCTGCGAGGTCGATATTGCCCAGGACCCCGACCCTGTCATCGATAAGGACCTGATGAAACCCGGCTGCTGCCGCACGGGATAGCGTGATCCGCGCCGCGGCGGGATCGAAAAAGAAAGCTCCCGACGCCGACGATGCGGTCTCTGCCTCTTGGCCTTGCGGTACGAAAGTGAACTCGACGGGCATCGCATTCTCTCCTTCGCTGGTTCGCACTGAACGGGACATGCTGTTGATAAGAGCTGGGGAGCCGGGCTGGGGGCGACTTCGCTGGAGGTCGACGCCGATCCCGACATGGCTGTACGGTTCTCCTCCCGCCTTGCCGCAATCGAGCGGCTTACTGCGATCAGTCTATAAAAGCAGTAGACTTTGTCGATTGCTTATTCAGCGGCTTTTCCAGAACGATTTTCTGTGGAGGCCGGGATGCGCAAACTTCTATCCTTTCGCATCTCTCGATCTGCTTTGCCTGAACCGCCCAAGAAACCTCCGCAATTTTCGATTTACGTACCTCAGAATTTACGGTAATCCTGCCGGCAAGAGGAGTTTCATTTGCGTCCAACCGTCCATGATGTCGCCGAGGCGGCAGGCGTCAGCCTTGCCACGGTCGATCGCGTGCTGAACCGCCGCGCCGGCGTGCGGAGCACGACTGTTGCCAAGGTGGAGGCTGCCATTTCTCGCCTTGGCTATGTCCGCGACATCTCGGCGGCAAACCTGGCCAAGCAGCGCATCTACCGCCTCGTCTTCATCATCCCCGACGGCTCCAACAGCTTCATGCGACGATTGGAGAACGAGTTGGAGCAGGTGAAACTGCGCTCCGCGCTCAACCGCACCGACATTACCGTGCTCAAAGTTCCTGCCTTCGACGGCGCCGCTTTGGCGCGCGCCTTGGAAAGCATCGACAGCAAAACGATCTCCGGCGTGGCCGTGGTGGCAACCGAATCCCCTATGGTTCGCGAGGCACTGGCGCGCCTGCATCGCGAGAATGTTCATGTCGTTACGCTGGTCTCCGATGCCCCCGCGTTCAAGCGCGGCGATTACGTGGGCGTCAACAATGTCGCAGCCGGCCGCACCGCGGCAACGCTGATGGGCCGTTTCGTCGGCCGCCGGCCAGGAAAGCTCGCGCTGGTCGCCGGGTCGATGCTTGTGCGCGACCATGTCGAACGCCGCATGGGATTCGAGCAGGTCATCACGGCGGAGTTTCCCAATCTTACCTGCCTGCCCGTCGTGGAAGGCCGCGACGATGCCGCTACCGCGCGGGAAGCCGTTGCCGCCTGTTTGTCCCGCGAGCCCGAGATCGTTGGCCTCTACAATATGGGTGCCGGCAATCGCGGCCTGATCGACGCGCTTTCCGCCGATCGCGCCTATGCCGAATTGACGGTGATCGCACATGAACTGTCAGATCACTCCCGCCGTGCCCTGCGGGACGGCCTGTTCGACGCAGTGATCAACCAGGACGCCGGACATGAGGTGCGCAGCGCCGTCCGCATCCTTCAAGCCCGCATAGATGGCACTGCGGTGATCGATGGGCAGGAGAGCATCCGCATTGAAATCTACCTGAGGGACAATCTGCCGTGACGACATCCCTCAAACCCATACGAACAATTGACGTACGTAGCTCAAAATTATACGCAGCGCCGTCCGTTTCCATCCCCTCCCTGGCATTTCAAGCATTGGACGTTTCAAAATGAGCACAGGTTTCTTCGGCGATATCAAACCGGTCACCTATGAGGGGCCGAATTCGGTCAACCCCCTTGCCTACCGCCACTACAAGGCCGATGAGGTCGTTCTGGGCAAGACGATGGAAGAGCATCTGCGCTTTGCCGTCGCTTACTGGCACACCTTCGCCTGGCCGGGCGGCGATCCGTTCGGCGGCCAGACCTTCGACCGCCCCTGGTTCGGCGACAGCATGGATGACGCCCGCGTCAAGGCCGATGTGGCCTTCGATCTGTTTTCGCTGCTCGGCGTCCCGTATTTCTGCTTCCACGATGCGGATGTCCGTCCTGAGGGCAAGACCTTCGCCGAGAGCGCGCAGCGCCTGGACGTCATCGCCGAATATTTCGAAGGCAAGATGAAGGAGACCGGCGTCAAGCTGCTCTGGGGTACGGCCAATCTTTTCTCCAACCGCCGCTACATGGCGGGTGCGGCGACCAATCCCGATCCGGACGTCTTCGCCTATGCCGCTGCCACAGTGAAGCACTGCATCGACGTCACCAAACAGCTTGGCGGCGAGAACTATGTTCTGTGGGGCGGTCGCGAAGGCTACGAGACGCTGCTCAACACCGACATGAAGCGCGAACGCCAGCAGGCTGGCCGCTTCCTGTCGATGACCGTCGACTACGCCAAGAAGATCGGCTTCAAGGGCACCATCCTCATCGAGCCGAAGCCGCAGGAGCCGACCAAGCACCAGTACGATTACGACGTCGCCACCGTTTATGGTTTCCTCAAGGATTTCGGGCTCGAAAACGAGGTCAAGGTCAATATCGAGCAGGGTCACGCCATCCTCGCCGGCCACTCGTTCGAGCATGAGCTGGCGCTCGCCAGCGCGCTGGGCATCTTTGGTTCCATCGACATGAACCGCAACGACTACCAGTCGGGCTGGGACACCGACCAGTTTCCCAACAACGTACCGGAAATGACGCTCGCCTATTACGAAGTGCTGCGCGCTGGCGGCTTCACCACCGGCGGCACCAATTTCGACGCCAAGCTGCGCCGCCAGTCGCTCGACCCCGAGGATCTGCTGATCGGCCATATCGGCGGCATGGACGCCTGCGCACGTGGCCTGAAGGCTGCGGCACGCATGATCGAGGACAAGGCCCTGTCCGGCCCGCTGGAGGCCCGCTATGCCGGCTGGCAATCGGCGGAAGCCAAGGCGATCCTGGACGGCAAGCGGACGCTGGAAGAGGTTGCCGCGCGCGTGACGGCCGAAAACATCGAGCCGCAGCCGAAGTCCGGCAAGCAGGAATATCTCGAGAACGTCGTCAACCGCTACGTCTAAGAACAGGAGCCGGAGAGGCGATAGCCCGTCTTTCCGGCTCCATCGTGGATGCTTTGGGAGGGGCCGTGCGCAGCGTGAAAAACAGGTCAGGTTCGGGAGGGATTGGGCGCAGCCGTGCTGTTGCGCACGATCAACTCTATCGGCAGGGTGCGGCTTCCGCCTTCGGCCGGCTTGCCGTCCTTGTCCGGTCCACGCATCAGGTCGAGCAGCATCCCGGCGGCAACCTCGCCAATGGCCCCGCGCGGCTGGCGGATCGTCGTCAGCGCCGGGATGAAATGCGCGGCGATTTCGATGTCGTCGAAGCCGACCACCGAAACGTCGCCCGGCACCTGCACCCCATGCCGGTTCAGTTCCGACATGAACCCGCAAGCCATCGCATCGCTCGAACAGAAGACGGCGGTCGGCCGCTCATCCAGCGCAAGCCAGTGCGGCGCTGCGGCGATGCCGGAGGCGAGCGTGAAATCGCCGTCCAGGAACCAGCGCTGGTCCGCCTCCAGTCCCGCGGCAGAAAGCGCATCGCGCACGCCATCGGCGCGCTGGCGCGTCAGGATGTTGTCGCGCGGCCCCATGATATGGCCAATGCGGCGATGCCCCAGGGCGATCAAATGCTCGACCGCAAGCGCGGCCCCATGACGGTTGTCGATCGTCACCGCAGGCTCGTCGTGACCCTCCACCCATTCGCAGGCAAAAATCACCGGCGGCATGTCTCTGTCGTTATGGGGAGGCTGGAACATGCTTTCCGGCAAATTGCCGTCGAGCACGATCAGCCCATCGGCTCGATTGTTGAACAGATAGTCAGCGATCTGCCGGTCGGCGCCCTCCGGCTCGCGGGTGTCCGCCACCAAAACGTTGAGCCCCGCCTCGGACGCCACCCGCGCAATGCCCGAAAGGATTTGCGAAAAGAACGGATTGGACAGATGCGGCACCAGAACGACAATGCCGCCGCTCTGCCTCCGGCGCAGATTGCGCGCGGCAAGATTGATGCGGTAGCCGGTTTCCGTGACCGCGGCGAGCACATGGTCTCGCGTCTTCGCCGAAACCATGCTGGGATTCGACAGGACCCGGCTGACGGTCGCGGTCGACACACCAGCCACGCGCGCGACATCGCTGATCCTGGGATTGGTCTTCGGGCCGATTTTATTAAGGCTGCCGTCCATCTTCGCACCCGACATGTTCCGGCCTTTGTGTGCGACTTCGGTGTCGCGATCAATGCAGGAACTACAATTTCTAACAACCGCTGTTTTGACGTGGACAATGGTATTTGTAATCGATTACATTGAGCGCTGGCAAGACCGCGCTGTGGAGACGCGGTTTTGTGGCGATAGTCTCGATGCGTGACTTATGGGAGGAGTTTTCATGAAGGCTATCAAAGGGCCGGCGATCTTTCTTGCGCAGTTCGCAGGCGATGCCGCACCGTTCAATTCGTTCGACGCCATCTGCGGCTGGGCATCGTCGCTCGGCTACAAGGGCGTGCAGATTCCGACCTGGGATGCACGGCTGTTCGACCTCAAGAAGGCTTCGGACTCCAAGGACTATTGCGACGAGATCAAGGGCGTCGCCGCCTCCCACGGCCTGGAGATCACCGAGCTATCCACCCACCTCCAGGGTCAGCTCGTCGCCGTTCATCCCGCCTACGATTCAGCCTTTGACGGTTTCGCCGCTCCCGAAGTGCGCGGCAATCCCGCGGCTCGCACCGACTGGGCCGTGGACCAGGTGAAGCGTGCCCTGCGCGCATCCAAGCATCTCGGCCTCAATGCGCACGCCACCTTCTCCGGCGCGCTCGCCTGGCCTTATCTCTATCCGTGGCCGCAGCGTCCCGCGGGGCTTGTCGAGCTTGCCTTCGACGAACTCGCCAGGCGCTGGACGCCGTTGCTCAACTACGCCGACGAGCATGGCGTCGATGTCTGCTACGAAATCCATCCCGGCGAAGACCTGCACGATGGCGTCTCTTACGAGATGTTTCTGGCGCGCGTGAACAACCACGCCCGCGCCAACCTGCTCTACGATCCCTCCCATTTCGTCCTGCAGCAGCTCGACTATCTCGACTACATCGATATCTATCACGAGCGTATCAAGGCGTTTCACGCCAAGGACGCCGAGTTCAACCCGACCGGGCGCCAGGGCGTCTATGGCGGCTTCCAGAGCTGGGTCGACCGCGCCGGTCGCTTCCGTTCTCTCGGCGATGGCCAGGTCGATTTCGGCTCAATCTTCTCCAAGCTCACCGCCTATGGCTTCGGCAGCTGGGCGGTGCTGGAATGGGAATGCGCGCTGAAGCATCCCGAGGACGGCGCGCGCGAAGGCGCCGAATTCATCAAGCACCACATCATCCGCGTCACCGAACATGCTTTTGACGACTTCGCCAATGCGGGCACCGACGATGTCGCCAACCGCAAGATGCTTGGCCTGGGCTAGGAGGCTGTCATGACCATTGAATCCAGCAAGCAGGAAAGTGCCGGCCGCATCCGCCTCGGCATGGTGGGCGGCGGCCAGGGCGCCTTCATCGGCGCCGTGCACCGCATCGCCGCACGCATCGACGGCCAGTTCGATCTGGTTGCCGGCGCGTTGTCGTCCGACCCCGACCGTGCCAAGGCATCGGCCGCCGAGCTCGGCCTGGCGCGCGACCGTTCCTATGGTTCGTTCGAGGAGATGGCCAAGGCGGAGGCCGCGCGTCCCGATGGAATCGAAGTGGTCGCCATCGTCACGCCCAACCACATGCATGCGCCCGCCGCGAAGGCGTTTCTCGAAGCCGGCATCCACGTCATCTGCGACAAGCCGATGACCATTTCGGTCGAAGAAGCCAAGGACCTGGTCGCGTTGGTGGAAAAGAGCGGCAAGCTGTTCGTTCTGACCCATAACTATACCGGCTATCCGATGATCCGGCAGGCTCGCGCCATGGTCGCCGCCGGCGATCTCGGCGACATCCGGCTGGTCCAGGCCGAGTATCCGCAGGACTGGCTCACCGAAGCCGCCGAGCGCTCCGGCTCCAAGCAGGCGGAGTGGCGTACCGACCCCAAGCGTTCCGGCGCGGGCGGCGCCATTGGCGACATCGGCACCCATGCCTACAATCTCGCCGCCTTTGTGTCGGGTCTCGAGACGGACGAACTCCTTGCCCAGCTGTCCACCTTTGTCGAAGGCCGCGTACTCGACGACGATGTGCAGATCCTGCTGCGCTACAAGGGCGGAGCGCGCGGCATGCTGTGGGCCAGCCAGGTTGCCGTCGGCAATGAAAACGGCCTCAAGCTGCGCATCTATGGCAGCAAGGGCGGGCTGGAATGGACCCAGGCCGATCCGAACTATCTGTGGTTCACCCGTTTTGGCGAACCCAAGCAACTGATCACCCGCGCCGGTGCCGGCGCAGGCGCGGCGGCAGCGCGCGTATCCCGCGTGCCGAGCGGCCATCCGGAAGGCTATCTCGAAGGCTTTGCAACCATCTATGCCGAAGCCGCCCGCGCCATCCGCGCCGCGCGCGACGGCGGCGAGCCGGATGCCGAGGTGATCTATCCGACCGTGCAGGACGGCCTTGCCGGCATGCAGTTCATCGAAGCCGCCGTTGCATCGTCCAATGCCGGCAACGTCTGGACCAAAGTGGGATGAGCACAGCCGCCGCAGCGCAGAGACCGAGCGGTGACCCGGCGCCTTTCATGGCGTCCGAAGGCCTGTCCATGGCCTTCGGCGGCATCGAGGTGCTGAAGAATATCGACCTGAACATCCGCGCCGGTGAGGTTCACGCCATCATCGGCGAGAACGGCGCAGGCAAGTCCACGCTGATGAAAATCCTGTCGGGCCATCTCAGGCCGACACGCGGCACGATCCGCATCGACGGTGAGCCCATAGCCCTGTCCGGCCCGGTCGATGCCGAACATCGCGGCATCGTCCTGGTGCATCAGGAAATCCTGCTCGCACCGGATCTGACTGTCGCCCAGAACATCTACCTCGGCCGCGAGCTGAAAAAGGGCTTCGTCCTCAACGACCGCGCCATGAACGAAGGTGCGGCAAAAGCCGTACGCAACCTTGGCGCGGATGTCGATCCGGTCCAGACCGTGGGTCGCCTGTCCATCGCCCGGCGACAATTGGTGCAGATCGCGCGCGCACTTCTGGTGCCGCATCGCATCGTCATCTTCGACGAGCCGACAGCCTCGCTCACCCCGGTCGAAACGGATGCGCTGCTCAAGGTCATCGACGACATCAGGCGCAGCGGTGCCGCCGTGCTCTACATTTCCCACCGCCTTCCGGAGGTGAAGCAGATTGCCGACCGCGTCACCGTTCTGCGCGACGGCAGGCTGATCGCGACGCGCGACGCAGCCGAACTGGAGCCGATCGACATGGCGCGGCTGATGGTCGGCCGCGATGTCTCCAAGCTCTATCCCGACCACGTGCCGCCGGGCGACACCGCCCCCATCCTCGAAGTCGAGAATTTCGATGTTCCCGGCTATGCCAGCAACGCTTCCTTCGCGCTGAAGAAAGGCGAAATCCTGGGCTTCGCGGGGCTTGTCGGCGCAGGCCGTACCGAGTTGATGGAGGGTGTCGTCGGTTTGCGCACCGGGCGCGGAAAAATTCGCCTCAACGGCAAGCCGGTGACGTTCGGCAATGTCCGCAACAGTATGGCGGCGGGCATCGTCTATCTCAGCGAAGACCGCAAAGGCAAGGGCCTGCTCCTGCAGCAGGATCTGCGCACCAACCTGACGCTGGCCTCGCTGAACAAGTTCGCAAGCGGAATGGTGATCGATTCCGCGCGGGAGAAAACCGCGCTCGACAACGCCATCGGCGAGTTCGACATCCGCACCCGCAACAAGGACCTGCTCGCCGGACAACTTTCGGGCGGCAACCAGCAGAAGCTGCTCATCGCCAAGATGATGTTGCTCAAGCCCGGCATCGTCATCATCGACGAGCCGACGCGCGGCATCGACATCGGCACCAAGGAACAAATCTACAAATTCATCGCCGACCTCGCAGCGAGTGGCAAATCCGTGATCGTTATCTCGTCGGAAATGCCGGAACTGATCGGCATTTGCGATCGCATCGTCGTCATGCGCAGCGGCGCCATCGTCGGCGAGGTGAGCGGCGAGCATATGAACGAAAACGAGATCGTGGTTCTCGCGACGGGCGTTACGACTTCGGAGGTGGCTTGAGCCATGACTGACACGACCACAACCAAAGCCCCCTCCCGCAGCTTCTGGCGCGATGTCGACCTGCGCGCCGTGGCGCCCTTCGTGGCGCTGTTTCTGCTGTTGGTGCTGGGCAGCTTCGCACACGACAATTTCTTGACGACCAACAATCTGCTGAACGTGATGACGCGCAGCGCCTACATCGCCATCATCGCGGTTGGCGCGACCTTCGTCATCTCCGCCGGCGGCCTCGACCTGTCGGTCGGCGCAATGGTGGCCTTCGTCGCCTCTCTCGCCATCATGTTCATGAACGCCGGATCGATCGCCAGTCCGCTCGGCATGGTGCTCGCGGCCATGGCGGTCATGGTGCTGATCGGCATGGCCTGCGGCCTCGCCAACGGCCTGATCACCACCATCGGGAAGATCGAGCCCTTCATCGCCACGCTCGGCATGATGGGCGTTTATCGCGGCCTCACTACATGGCTGTCGCAGGGCGGCGCGATCACGCTGCGCAACGCGGACGTGCAGGCGACCTATCGTCCCATCTATTTCGAAAGCCTGTTCGGCATCCCTTATCCGGTCTATGCAATCTTCGTCACCGGGGCGATTGCCGCCTTCGTGCTGTACCGCACCTCCTTCGGACGCCACGTCATCGCAGTCGGCTCCAACGAGGACGTTGCGCGCTACTCCGGCATCTCGGTCGAACGCGTTCGCACCCTGACCTACGTGATCCAGGGCCTTTGCGTGGCCATCGCATGCCTGATCTACATTCCGCGCCTGTCGTCGACGACGGCCACCACGGGCATGATGTGGGAACTGCAGGCGATCACCGCCGTCGTGGTCGGCGGCACCGCATTGCGCGGCGGCGTCGGCCGTATCTGGGGCACGATCTGCGGGGCGTTCATCCTCGAGATCGTCGGAAACGTCATGCTGCTCTCGAATGTCATCAGCGAATATCTGCTGGGCGCAATCCAGGGCGCAATCATCATCATTGCGATGCTGGTCCAACGCTGGCTGGTCCGGAAATCGTAACAACAGATCGGGTTACAGATCGCCCGGTCGCTATCGGCAAGATCTGAATGGGAGAGAAAGAGTCATGAGAAGATTATTGGTTGGACTTGCGGCGGCCGCGCTCGCAGCAACGATGGGCACGGCGCTTGCGCAGGACAAGAAGACCATTGGCGTGTCGATTCCGGCAGCCGACCACGGCTGGACCGCCGGTGTCGTCTATCACGCCGAACGCGTTGCCAAGAAGCTGATGGAAGAGCATCCGAACCTCAACGTCATCGTCAAGACTTCGCCGGACCCGGCGAGCCAGGCCAATGCGGTGCAGGATCTCGAAACGCAGGGCATCGACGCTCTTGTCATCCTGCCGACTGATCCGGATCCGCTGGTCAACGCCATCAAGGAAGTGAAGGCGAAGGGCAAGTTCGTCGCGCTCGTCGACCGCGCTCCGTCGAACAACGATGACAGCGTGCGCGATCTGTACGTCGCAGGCAACAACCCGGCACTCGGCGAAGTCGCCGGCAAGTACATCGCCGAAACCACGCCAAACGCAGAGGTCGTCATCATTCGCGGCTTGCCGATTCCGATCGACCAGCAGCGCCAGGACGGCTTCGACAAGGGCATTGACGGCTCGGCGGTGAAGGTTCTCGATCGTCAGTATGGCAACTGGTCGCGCGACGACGCCTTCAAGGTCATGCAGGACTACTTGACCAAATATCCCAAGATCGACGTGGTCTGGGCACAGGATGACGACATGGTCGTCGGCGTTCTCGAAGCCATCCAGCAGGCAAAGCGCACCGATATCCAGTACATCATCGGCGGCGCCGGTTCGAAGGACATGATCAAGAAGGTTGCCGATGGCGACAAGATGGTCCCCGTCGACGTTCTGTATCCGCCGGCAATGGTTGGCACCGCGATGGAATTGACGGCCGCTGGCCTGATCGACCAGGTGCCCGTCAACGGAACCTATATCCTGGACGCCACGCTGGTGACCAAGGACAATGCCGAGCAGTTCTATTTCCCCGACTCTCCTTTCTGACATTGCCTTTGGAGAGTCACCTAGGGGCGCTTCGGCGCCCCTTTTTTATGCCTGAGCAACTGGCACGTAGGGCGGTGGGATTGTGATACCCGCCGGCACCGGTCCCCAGCGATTGTCGTGCTTCTGCGAGGGGATCAGCGAGAAGACGAAGATGATCAGCCCACCGATCGAGGGAATGAGGATCAACAGATAGAACCAGCCCGACAGGCCGATATCGTGCTGTCGCCGCACGGTCATCGCAATGCCGGGAATGATGGTGCCGAGCACGAAGACGGACAGAACCACCATGGTGACCACCGGTACGGAATCGGTGTCGATTTCGGGATGGAAATTGCCGAGTGCTGCGTCGATCAGAAGCCCGGCGAACAGCAGGACGATGATCCCGAGATAGTAAAACAGGAAATAGCCCCAGAATTCCTTGCGCCGTGCCCGTCCCTGGAAATTGGCGTAGTTGCTGGTCAGTCCTCGCCAGAAAAAACTCCACAGGCCGGTGCTGTTCCCGGCTGCCGGCTCCTGCACCAAGACTGTGGCTTGAGGATCGGCGTGACGCCCGAATTGCGTCGGCACCTGCGGGACAGCCGAATGGCCGTGCGGGCGAAAGACGAAGACGTCCTTCGCCTGCCCCCCGCTGGGCTGAAATTCGACCTGCGTGCCCTTGCTGAGCGATGCCCGAACGCGCAGATCCTCATGCGCAAAGCCATAGCGGTTGCCGTCGGCGCCGCTGATGAAGCCAAACCCCTGTGCCTCGTCGAAATGGAGAACTTCCCCGCGCATCCACTACCCCCGTATCCCAACACAAGACATAAGGCGTAAAGCGGTGGAGTGCGGACCGTCAAGCCGCTACGGCGCGAGGCGCGGTAACGGCCGCGTCGAAAGCTCGGTTTTCGATCACCGAAATCCAGGCGAAGCCCCGATAAAGCCGGCTCTCGCGCACGGACATGCCACGCGCCGCGGCAATTTCAGCACTTTGCCCAAACAGGTCGCCGCGCGGAGTGACGTGATACCATTCCAGCCATTTGTAGAGTGCTGCCCTCGACCAACCCGGCAGGTCGCTGAGATCGCCGAAGTCGACAATGTGCAGTTCCCCACCGGTAGAAAGGCTTTCCGCCGCCTGCTCGACCACGGTGCGCCAGGCCGGGATCATCGAGACCGCATAAGAAATGAAAATGCGGTCGAAACTGTCGCGCTGAAACACCTTCCCGGGCTCGAAGGTCGAGGCATCGGCGTAGGCGAGCCTTACCCGATCCGTCAGCCCCGCCGACGCCACCGAGCGACCCGCCGTTTCCAGCATCGCCGTCGAGATGTCGATCCCGTGAAACGCTGCATCGGGGTAACGCTGCGCCGACTTGACCAGGTTCCGCCCGGTGCCGCAGCCGATTTCGAGCACCGTTCCTCCGGCCGGCGGATTGAGGCCCTCGATCATCGCGTCGCGGCCGAGCAGGTAATATTTGCGCGTCGCGTCATAGACATGGCGCTGGTGCCGGTACACGCGATCCATCAAGACGCCATGGCTGGTGGTCGTCGCCATCTCAGGCGCCTTTCAGAACGTAGAGGTGGAAGCCGCCATAGATCGAGGAGCGGTCGCGGGCATGCAGGCGCTGCGACGTCTCCCGGTGATAGTCCCAGCAGTCGAGGATGGCATCATTCACCCGCCCCGGCAGGAGGCTCGGTTCGGCTGCGGTGCGGAAAATGACTCGTGCGCCAGGAGCCGCCGTCCGGGTAATTTCGGACCACAAGGCATTGAGCTGGTCGTCCGACATCCAGTCCTGCGCGTCGAGCAAAATGAAACGGTCTACCGACCCGGCAGATTTGGCAGCGAGGAAATCGGTGAACGACGCGTTGACCACCGACAGCCGGTCGGCGCGGGCGCGCACGGTCTCGAAATTGCCGTGCATCAGATAGGGCGGCAGCGGACCGTCATTGGCTGGGCTATAGCCGCGCCCAAAGGCCTGCCAGGCGAAATAATTGTCGGCGAAGGGGAAATCGCAGGCGAGCTTCTCAAGCCGTTGGCGCAGAACGCTGGCCATTTCGCCGTGACCCGCAGTCGCCAGGGCGTCGTATTGTTGCGGCGGGATGCCCAGGCCGAACAGTGACGACTTACGCGACATTGCCCAGCGGATTGCCCGCTTTTCAAACAGTGGCGCCAACGTTTCATCGAACAGGCGGCGCTGCTCGGTCATGTCCCGGGCATCCAGCATCCGGCTGGGATCCACGCCATAGAGCCGTGCCGCGCGGTGCGCAGCACCGATGAAGACGCCCAGCAGGCCGTGGCGATAGAGATGCCGTGAGAAGATCGAAATGCGGCGGCGGCCGGTCAGCGTGCGTCCGTCCCAATAGGCGCTGCTTTCCGCATCGAGATGCGGGCGGATTGAGCGACGATAGGCGTCGATATTTCCGGCTTCCGCGGCGTTGCCGTAGAATCTGTAGAAGGCATCGTAGTCCGGCAGGTGCTTCAGGGCTGCAAGCTTCAGCCGGTTGAAGGCGATATGCGCGGTGTTGAGGTCGACAGCCTCGATCCGCTCGGGATCGGCAATCAGATAGGACAGAGCGTTGCACCCGCCCGAGGCGATGGTGACGATGCGGTTGCCCGGTTTAATCTCCAGCGCCTCCATGTCGACCGCGGGGTCCTCCCAGATTTGGGCGTAGACCAGCTTGCGGAACAGCCGGGCGAACAGTTTTTCCGACAGGCCTGTCGGGGTCAGCCCATGGCTCTGGCGCACGGCGGCGTCGAGCGTCCGATGCGCCTGCTTCACAGCGTCGGCTGATGTCTTCGGCAAAGCGTTCACGGCTGGCATATGTTCATTCCCTTCCTCAACCGCTCCGCGCCCGGATGACTGCGGGAGCGCGGTGCGATCTCGATGTTGCGCAGGAATTGCCGCGCGCATTCGGCCCAGGTGAAGTCGAGCGCTTTTTCGCGGGCAACGGATCGGGGGAGTTGCAACGCCGCAAGCGCGGCTTGGCCGAGATCGTCGTCCAACACGCCGCCGCGTCCATCGGCAAAGACGTCGAGTGGCCCGGTGACGGGATAGGCCGCGACGGGGCAGCCGCTGGCGAGTGCCTCAAGCAGAACGTTGCCGAAAGTGTCGGTGCGGCTCGGAAACACGAAGACATCGGCGCTGGCGTAGATTTCAGCCAGTTCGCGACCCTGGCGAAGGCCGAGAAAATGCGCATCCGGGTAAGCCGCCTTCAGCCGCTCGCGTTCCGGCCCGTCTCCGACGACGACCTTGCTGCCGGGCAGATCGAGATCGAGAAAGGCCGGCAGGTTCTTTTCCACCGCCACACGGCCGACCGACAGGAACACCGGGCCGGGCAGGCCGATATCCCTGCGATGGCGCGGGTGAAAATGCTCGGCATCCACGCCCCGCCCCCATTGCACGATATTGGAAAAGCCGCGCCGCGACAGTTGCGCTGCCAGCGACGGCGTGGCCACCAGCATCGCCTCGCCGGCATTGTGGAACCGCCTCAGCCAGCCATAGGCCCAGTCCTCCGGAAACGGCAGCCGCGCGCTCAGGAATTCCGGAAACTTGGTGTGATAGCTGGTGGTGAACGGCATTCCTCTGGACAGGCAGGTGTGGCGGGCGAGACAGCCCAGCGGCCCTTCCGTGGCGATGTGCACGGCATCGGGCGCCAGTGCCGCAATCCGTTCGCCGATGCGGCGCGGTGTGGCCAGCGACAGCCTGATCTCGGGATAGGACGGCAAAGGCAGGGTCGGATAGCCCTCGGGCGTCAGGAATGCGACCTCGACGCCTTGCACGGCCAGCGTCTCGGCGAGCGTCACCAGCGTGCGCACCACGCCATTGATCTGCGGATACCAGGCGTCGGTGACGATCAGGACGCGCATGGTGGCGTGCTCACGCAGCGGCCTTGCGCCGCCAGGGCAGCGCGGCAAGGCTGCGCTGTTGGTTGAGCGTGCGGCTGAGCACCGACCAGTCGATCAGCTCCATGCGCCCGTCATGATGCTCGACGACGGCGGTGCAGCTTTCGACCCAGTCGCCGGTGTTGATATAGGCGAGCCCGTCGATCTCCCGATGGGCGGCACTGTGGATATGGCCGCAGATCACGCCGTCGACGCCCTGCCGCGCAGCTTCGTCCGCCACGACCGTCTCGAACTTGCCGATGAAATTAACGGCGTTCTTGACGCGCATCTTGGCCCAGGCCGACAGCGACCAGTAGGTGAAGCCGAGCCTGCGGCGGGCAATGTTGACATAGCGGTTCAGCCACATCGCCAGCTGGTAGGCGCCGTCGCCCAGCAAAGCGAGCCACTTGGCGTGCCGCATCACCACATCGAACACGTCGCCGTGGATGACGAGGTAGCGCTTGCCGTCGGCGGCTTCATGAACGATCGTCTCGTGGATTTCGATCTCGCCGAAATTCACGCCGCGGAACTCGCGCAGGAACTCATCGTGATTACCAGGCACATAGACGATGCGCGCGCCCTTGCGCGCCTTGCGCATCAGCTTCTGAACCACGTCATTATGCGCCTGCGGCCAATACCAGCTGCTTTTCAGCTGCCATCCGTCGACGATGTCGCCGACCAGATAGATGGTCTCTGCGTCGTGTTGCCTGAGAAATTCCAGAAGCGCTTCTGCCTGGCAGAAGCGGGTGCCCAGATGCACGTCCGAAAGGAACAGCGTCCGGAAGCTCGGCGCATCCGCCTGATCACTCGATTCGTGGATTGCTGTGCTTGCCATGCGTCGCTTTGAGCAAAATTGCGTGACGCAGCGATGACGGAAGCAATACAGTTTCCTGACGCGAGATCATGGTGGTTAGCCGGCGCAACATGCCCCTGATGCGGTGCTGTGCCCGTTTGGTCTGCGGCGCCGTGCCTGTCTTAAGCGCTACGGAATGGAGTCCCGGGTTTCCGCCATCGCTTCGCTCCGGTTGCACCCGAGAATCCATTCCGTGACTTATGTTAAATACGGGCACAACAGCAGAACGAGGCGCCCTTAACGGGAGGATAGCGCTGGCATCGGCCGCAGACCTTCATAACCCCTTGCTTTGACGCCAAGCCTCCTCATCTTACGGAAGATACACACTGCGCTGGCCGCTTCCCACCGTTGACTCCTGCCGCAAACAGCGTAAAAGCGCGCTCGAACAGGGATTGCACCGATGCGCGGCCTCTTGATGGCGCTTTTCGCATTCGATTTTCCCGGCCACGATGTCAACCATCGGGCCGGACGCCGAAGCGCGTCCCTGCTTTCGACCAAAACCACGGCCAAAACGACCACCAAAACGGTGTGATCTCCCTTGGCCTGCTCACCCTCTCCCGGGTCCGGCCCGGGGGATGAAGCCCGCGACGGCCGGCGGGTTTTCTCCAAAAGCGAGCGGAGAGGGACAGGAGATTTTCGATATGGGTTTCAAGGTTGCGATCGTCGGTGCCACGGGCAATGTGGGCCGGGAAATGCTCAACATACTGGAAGAACGCGGCTTTCCCGCCGATGAGGTCGTGGCGCTCGCCTCGCGCCGCAGCCAGGGCACCGAAGTGTCCTATGGCGACCGCACGATCAAGGTGAAGTCGCTCGACACCTATGATTTCTCAGACACCGACATCTGCCTGATGTCTGCCGGCGGCACCATCTCCAAGGAATGGTCGCCGAAGATCGGCAAGCAGGGCTGCGTCGTCATCGACAACTCCTCGGCCTGGCGCTACGATCAGGACGTGCCGCTGATCGTGCCGGAAGTGAACCCCGACGCCATCGCCGGCTTCACCCGCAAGAACATCATCGCCAATCCGAACTGCTCGACCGCGCAGTTGGTGGTCGCGCTGAAGCCGCTGCATGACATCGCCACGATCAAGCGCGTCGTGGTCTCCACCTACCAGTCGGTTTCTGGCGCCGGCAAGGAAGGCATGGACGAGCTGTTCACCCAGACCCGCGCCGTGTTTGTCGCCGACGCGGTCCAGAACAAGAAGTTCACCAAGCGCATCGCCTTCAACGTCATCCCCCACATCGACGTCTTCATGGAAGACGGCTACACCAAGGAAGAGTGGAAGATGATGGCCGAGACCAAGAAGATGCTCGATCCCAAGATCAAGCTGACGGCCACCGCCGTGCGCGTGCCGGTGTTCATCGGTCACTCCGAGGCGGTCAATATCGAGTTCGAAAAGCCGATCACCGCCGACGAGGCGCGCGATATCCTGCGCGAAGCTCCGGGCTGCCTGGTCATCGACAAGCATGAGGATGGCGGCTACGCCACGCCGCTGGATTCGGCTGGCGAGGATGCCACCTACATTTCCCGCATCCGCGAGGACGCGACCGTCGAAAACGGCCTCGCGCTCTGGATCGTCTCGGACAATCTGCGCAAGGGCGCGGCACTTAATGCGGTGCAGATCGCCGAACTTTTGATCGAGCGCGACCTGATCAAGCCGCGTCAGAAGGCCGCCTGACCCGACAAACACGCCTGCGCCGGGCGATACGGCGCAGCATTGCGACAAGCCCCGCCTCCCCGGAGTGCGGGGCTTTCTGCATTTTGAAAAGCATTTGCTGACCAAGCGTTGGGAAAGGCCGGGGCCGAAACCGCGCAACCGATTGTCCCGGCTTCGCAAAAATGCCGCTAAAGGGTGCGAAAGTCGCTTGTGCAACCTTGATTGCCCCGGCGAAATCCCGCAAAAGTAGGAAATGACAGCGTTTTCGGGCGCTTTCCCACAAAAATTGAAAGGCTTCCCCCGCGCTGATGTCCAGTGAAGTGCTTCTGACCGTCCTTATCGTCCTGCCTTTTCTAAGCAGCCTCGTGGCCGGAAGCCTGCCTGCAAATGCACGAAATGCCGAGGTCTGGCTTGCCGGCGCAGTGGCGCTTATCGGCCTTGCCATCACCATGTCCTTCTATCCTGATGTCACCGGCGGAGATGTCGTCCGCTACGAGATACCATGGCTGCCTTCGGCGGGACTCAATCTCGTCATCCGCATGGACGGCTTCGCCTGGATCTTCTCGATGCTGATCACCGGCATCGGCTTCCTAGTGGTGCTCTATGCACGCTACTACATGTCACCCAAGGATCCGGTGCCGCGCTTTTTCGCGTTCTTCCTCGCCTTCATGGGCGCGATGCTGGGCGTGGTGACGTCAGGCAACATCATCCAGCTCGTCGTGTTCTGGGAGCTGACCAGCGTCACATCCTTCCTGTTGATCGGCTACTGGTATCACAACGCCAATGCCCGCGACGGCGCGCGCATGGCGTTGACGGTCACCGCCATCGGCGGCTTGGCGCTGTTGGTCGCCATGCTCCTGGTCGGCCATGTCATCGGCAGCTACGATCTCGACGCGGTGCTGGCGTCAGGCGATACGCTGCGCGAGCATACGCTTTACACCACCATCCTGGTGCTGATGCTGTTGGGCGCCTTCACCAAGAGCGCGCAGTTCCCTTTCCAGTTCTGGCTGCCGCGCGCCATGGCCGCACCCACGCCCGTGTCTGCCTATCTGCATTCGGCCACCATGGTGAAGGCCGGCGTATTCCTGCTGGTACGCTTCTGGCCGGTCATGGCCGGCACCGAAGAGTGGTTCTGGATCGTCAGCTCGGCGGGTCTCATCACTCTCGTCATGGGCGCCTATGCGGCAATCTTCCAGCAGGATCTCAAGGGCCTGCTGGCCTATTCCACCATCAGCCATCTCGGGCTGATCACCACGCTTCTGGGCATGGGCACGCCTCTGGCGGCGGTGGCGGCGATTTTCCATATCGTCAACCACGCCACGTTCAAGGCTTCGCTGTTCATGGCGGCCGGAATCATCGACCACGAGTCCGGCACGCGCGACCTGCGGCGGCTGAGCGGATTGTTCAAATACATGCCGTTCACCGGCACGCTCGCCATCATCGCCAGTGCTGCCATGGCCGGCGTGCCGCTGCTCAACGGCTTCATCTCCAAGGAGATGTTCTTCACCGAGACAGCGATCCGCAATCCCAACATGTTCGCCAATCTGGCGCTGCCGATCGGAGCGATCATCGCCGGCATCTTCAGCGTCGCCTATGCGCTGCGCTTCGTCTGCGGCGTGTTCTTCGGCCCGCCGCCGACCGATCTGGAAAAAGTGCCGCACGAGCCGCCGTCGCTGATGCGCATTCCCATCGAAGTCCTGGTTTTGATCTGCCTGATCGTTGGCATCATCCCCGGCATCGCCATCGGCCCCTATCTCGCGACCGCCGTGGTGGCGGTGCTGGGCCAGGACACGCCGCACTACAGCCTGTCGATCTGGCACGGCTTTAACCTGCCCCTGCTGATGAGTATCGGCGCGCTGGTCGGCGGCGTCATACTCTACATCATGCTGCGGCCCTATCTTGCCCTCGGCGTTGAAGGTCCGCCGCTGATGCGCCGGCTGGTCGGGCAGCGCATTTTTGAGCGCATCCTGGTGACGATTTCCTGGAAATGGGCCAAGTCGCTGGAGCGCTGGGCCGGCACGCGTCGGCTGCAGCCACAGCTCTTCCTGCTGGTGCTCATCTGCGTCGTCACAGCATGGTTCGCGCTGCGCCCGGGTTTCGGGCCGGTAAAGCTGCAGCTCAGCGGCTGGGACCCCGGCTTCGTCATATTATGGCTGGTCGGCATTTTCTGCGCTATCGCCGCCGCGCATCAGGCGAAGTACCACCGTCTCGCCTCGCTGGTGCTGATGAGCGGCGCCGGCCTGGTCACCTGCATGACCTTCGTCTGGTTTTCCGCGCCCGATCTCGCCGTCACCCAGCTTCTTGTCGAAATCGTCACGACGGTGCTGATCCTGCTCGGCCTGCGCTGGCTGCCCAAGCGGTTCCAGAAAGGCGACGCCGATCACATCGCGCTGCCCACCAAACTCCGCCGCTATCGCGACATCGTGCTTGGCGTCTTTGCCGGCGGCGGCGTCGCCGCGCTGTCCTACGCCATCATGACCCGTACCGCCGTACCCGACGGGATTTCGCGCTTCTTCCTGGAACGTGCCTATACCGAAGGCGGCGGCACCAATGTCATCAACGTCATGCTGGTCGACTTCCGGGGCTTCGACACCTTTGGCGAGATCGCGGTTCTCGGCATCGTGGCAATCACCGTCTTCGCCTTGCTGCGCCGCTTCCGCCCGGCAGCCGAGAGCGTCGAAAAGCCCGAGCAGCAGCGCATTCAGAATGCCTATGACAACCTCAGGCCGAACCGGCAGAGCGGCGACACGGTGAACGAATATCTGATGATCCCATCGGTGATCATGCAGTGGATGTTCCCGGTCATCATCGTGCTTTCGGCCTATATCTTTCTGCGCGGCCACGACCTGCCGGGCGGCGGGTTCGCGGCCGGCATCACCATGTCGATCGGCTTCATTCTGCAATATATGGCCGGCGGCACGCGCTGGGTCGAAGACAGGCTGCGCATCCTCCCGGTCAAATGGATCGGCACAGGCCTGCTGATTGCCCTGGCGACAGGCCTGGGCGCTTGGGCGTTCGGCTACCCGTTCCTGACCATGGCGTTCCAATATGCCGAACTCCCCATCATCGGCAAGGTGCCGATGGCCGCCGCCCTATTCTTCGACCTCGGCGTGTTCGTCCTGGTCGTCGGCGCCACGGTACTCATCCTCATCGCGCTGGCGCACCAATCCGTCCGCTCGCCAAAGGCCGCGCGCAGCTCGGTTCTGCCGACGCATGCCGTGGAGCCCCCGCCGCCGCCGACTTTGGAAACATCCACTGTGGAAGCACCGGGAGGAGCGTCCTGATGGAACTCGTCCTGGCAATCGGCATCGGCGTTCTCGCGGGCTCGGGCGTGTTTCTGCTCCTGCGGCCGCGCACCTTCCAGGTCATCATCGGCCTGTCTTTGCTTTCCTATGCGGTCAACCTGTTCATCTTTTCGATGGGGCGCATCCGTCTCAACGCGGCGCCAGTCCTGGATCCGGCGGCGAACGACCCCGCTCTTTATACAGACCCTGTGCCGCAGGCGCTGGTGCTGACGGCGATCGTCATCGGCTTCGCCATGACGGCGCTCTTCCTGGTAGTTCTGCTCGCCTCGCGCGGGTTCACCGGCACCGACCACGTCGACGGAAGGGAGCGCTGAGATGAGCTTCCTCGACCACCTCATCATCATGCCGATCCTGCTGCCGCTGGGCGCAGCGGCACTGACGCTGCTGTTCGACGACACCCGCCGAGAGATCAAGGCGGGCATCAATTTCGCCGCCACCATCCTGCTCGTCGCGGTTGCTATAGCGCTTCTGATGCAGACCGATGCGGTGACGCGCGAAGGCACCGAACTGACGGTCACCTACCAGCTCGGCAACTGGCCCGCGCCCTTCGGCATCGTACTGGTCGCCGACCGGCTTTCGGCGATCATGGTGCTGCTCGCCGGCATTCTCGGCATCAATGCGCTGATCTATTCGATGGCGCGCTGGCAGGCCGCCGGGCCGCATTTCCACATGCTGTTCCAGATGCTGCTTATGGGCTTGAACGGCGCCTTCCTGACCGGCGACCTGTTCAACCTGTTTGTCTTCTTCGAAGTCATGCTGGCGGCCTCCTACGGGCTGCTGCTGCATGGTTCGGGCGTGCTGCGCGTCCGCGCCGGCCTACACTACATCGCCATCAATCTGGCGGCCTCGTCGCTGTTCCTGATCGGCGTCAGCCTGATCTATGGCGTCACCGGCACGCTGAACATGGCAGACCTCGCGCTCCGCATTCCGCATGTGCCGGCCAACGATCTCGGCCTGCTGCATGCGGGCGCAGCCATCCTGGGCATCGCCTTCCTGGTAAAGGCCGGCATGTGGCCGCTGAATTTCTGGCTGCCGACGACCTATGCGGCGGCGAGCGCACCGGTCGCGGGTCTGTTTGCGATCATGACCAAGGTCGGCGTCTACATCGTCCTGCGCCTGACGCTGCTCCTGTTCGGCGAGCATGCCGGGGCATCCTTCGGCTTCGGCCAGACCTTTCTCATGATTGGCGGGCTGGCGACCATCGCCTTTGGCACGGTAGGCGTTCTCGCCTCGCAAAGCACGGGCCGTCTCGCCGGCTATTCCGTGCTGGTCTCCTCGGGCACGTTGCTCGCCGCCATCGGCATGGGCGACAGGGCGGTGACCGGCGGCCTGCTGTTCTACCTCGTCAGCTCGACCCTCACCATCAGCGCCTTCCTCATGCTGGTCGAATTGATCGAGCGCGCGCGTGTCGCCGGCGCCGACGTTCTCGCCGTCACCATGGAAGCCTATGGCGAGGACGACGAGGAGCTCGAACACGAGGAGGAGGTCGGCGTAGTCATCCCATCGACTATGGCGATCCTGGGCGTCTGCTTTGCCCTGTGCGGGCTGCTCTTGTCGGGCGTGCCGCCCTTTTCAGGCTTCATTTCCAAATTCGCTATGCTGAGCGCGGTGCTTCAGTCGGAAGACGCCGCATCGCCGATCCCCGCATCGACATGGTGGCTGATCGGCCTGCTGATCATTTCCGGCCTCGCCTCGCTGATCGCCATGACGCGAACCGGCATTGCCACCTTCTGGGCCACACTTGAAGGTCAGACGCCGAGCGTCCGCGTCATCGAGATCGCTCCGATCGCCATTTTGATCGCTCTCTGCCTCGGCCTGACTGTCGCAGGCGGCCCGGTGCTGCGCTTCATGGACCTGGCCGCGGACGCGCTGCACACGCCGACCGACTATATCGAGGACATTATCGGCACCACACCCGCCGCCCATGCGGGAGGTGCGTCATGAGCCGTGTTCTGCCCTATCCGCTGTTGACGCTGTCGCTGCTGATCATGTGGCTTCTGCTGCAGCAATCGGCATCGCCGGGCCACATCCTGCTGGGGCTGGCGATCGCGCTGCTGGCGTCGCGCGCCATGGCCGCCCTGCAACCGGAAAAGCCGCGCGTCATCCGCTTCCTGCCGATTTTTCGGCTGGCTGGCCGAGCCGTTGTCGACATCATGGCGTCCAACATCGCCGTCTCGAAGCTGATCCTCAACCCGAACAGCGATATGACCAAGTCGGGCTTCCTGACCGTGCCGCTTGAGTTGAAACACCGCTTCGGCCTTGCCATCCTGTCCTGCATCGTCACCGCTACGCCGGGCAGCGCCTGGCTGGAATACCACCCCGAGGAAAGCGAGGTTCTGATCCACGTTCTGGATATCGAAAACGACCAGGAATGGATCGACACGTTGAAGTACCGCTACGAGACACTGCTGCTGGAGATTTTCGGATGAGCCAGATCATTCTTTTCTGGAGCGTGCTGGCCTGCGAGGCCATTCTGGCGCTCGCCATGGCCTGCGCAGCTTATCGCTTGGCTCGCGGCCCTCGCGCGCAAGACCGGGTGCTGAGCCTTGACGCCTTCTATGTCAGCGGCATGCTGCTCCTGGTCACTTTCGGCATCCGCACTGGCACGACGCTCTATTTCGAGGTGGCACTGATCATCGGCGCGCTCGGCTTCGTCAGCACGCTGGCCCTGGCCAAATTTCTCATGCGTGGCGAAGTTATCGAATGACCGGCGACCAATTCCCGCTCTGGGCGGCCATCGCCGTATCCGTCCTGCTGGTCGCAGGCTCCTTGCTGATGCTTGCCGGCTGTATCGGCATGGTGCGGTTCCGCTCGTTTTACCAGCGCATCCATGCGCCCACCCTGGGCACGAGTTTCGGCACCATCTTCATTCTGGCTGGATCGGTGGTCTATTTTACCGTCACCCAGCTCAGGCCGGCGGTTCACGAAGTGCTGATCTTCGTCTTCGTCTCGGTCACAACGCCGGTGACGCTGATGCTTCTGGCGCGGGCAGCGCTGTATCGCGACCGGATCGAGCGCGTGCAGGACGTCCCGGCATCGAAGGACCCTCTCGACAACGCCGAGATGCAGACTTCGAAGAAGCCATCGTAAAGATAGCGAACGATCTACCCATCTAAGCAAAATGAAGACGGCGGGCCGAACGACCCGCCGTCTTCATTTAAACCGAAATAGAGCAATTACTCGGCGCTGGCTTCGGCCGGAGCAGCGGAAGCCGCCGCAGCGGCGGCGGCTGCGTCGTCCTGGGCCTTCTTCAGCAGCGCTGCGCGCTCCTGGGCCTTCTTGCCCGGCTCGGCCTTGGTCGGGTTGCTGCGGGCCGGACGCTTGGCAATGCCAGCCTGGTCGAGGAAGCGCAGCACGCGGTCGGTCGGCAGGGCGCCGTTGTCCATCCAATGCTTGACGCGATCTTCGTTGACCGAAACGCGCGCGGCATCGTCAGCCAGCATCGGGTTCCACGAACCGACCTGCTCGATGAAACGGCCATCGCGCGGCGAACGGGCGTCGGCGATGACGATGTGGTAGTAGGGACGCTTCTTGGAGCCGGCGCGAGCCAGGCGGATCTTCAGTGCCATGTCAAAATCTCCTTAGGGGTACTGTTCACTGATCGGGTTTACTGGTCTGTCTTCACGCCATCCTTGGCGATCTGTTCGTGGTGCCTGATGACTTCGCGGACGACGAAGTTCAGGAATTTCTCGGCAAAATCGGGATCGAGATTGGCCTCCTGTGCCAGGCGGCGCAGGCGGGCTATCTGTTCCTGTTCGCGCGCTGGGTCGGCCGGCGGCAGACCGTGGGTGGCCTTGAGCACGCCCACCGCCTGGGTGCAGCGGAAACGCTCCGCCAGCATGTAGATCAAAGCTGCATCGATATTGTCGATCGAGCCGCGCAAATCCTTGAGCAATACCTGCGGTGTAGCCTTCATCGTCTCCCCCACGCTATTTCTTCTTTCCCAGGCCTGGCAGGCCGCCGGGACCGCCGAGGCCGGGCAATCTCATGCCGCCGGGAAGGCCCGGCAAACCGCCGCCGCCGAGGCCGGGAAGCCCTCCCGCCATGCCCTTGCCGAGGCCGGCGGCTTCGGCCTGCTTCTTCAGCGCTTCGAGCTGCTTCGGGTCCATCTTGGACAGATCGGGCATGCCGCCCATACCGCCCGGCATCATGCCGCCAAGGCCCATCTTCTGCGCCATGCCGCCCATCATCCCGCGCATCATGCCGCCCTTGCCCTTGCCGCCCATGGCTTTCATCATGTCGGCCATCTGGCGGTGCATCTTCAGCAGCTTGTTGATCTCGGCCGCGTCCGTGCCGGAACCGGCGGCGATGCGCTTTTTGCGCGAGTGCTTGAGAACATCGGGATTGGCGCGCTCTGCCTTGGTCATCGAGGAGATGATGGCGAGCTGGCGGCCGAACATCTTGTCGTCCATGCCGGCGGCCGCCATCTGGTCCTTCATCTTGCCCATGCCGGGCATCATGCCCATGATGCCGCCCATGCCGCCCATCTTCTGCATCTGGCCGAGCTGGTCAGCGAGATCGTTGAGGTCGAACTTGCCCGACTGCATCTTCTTGGCCATCGCGGCGGCTTTTTCCGCGTCGATGGTTTCGGCAGCTTTCTCGACCAGGCTGACAATGTCGCCCATGCCGAGAATGCGGTCGGCGATGCGCTTGGGATAGAACTCTTCGAGCCCATCCATCTTCTCGCCGGTGCCGATCAGCTTGATCGGCTTACCGGTGACGGCGCGCATGGACAGGGCCGCGCCGCCGCGACCGTCGCCATCCATGCGGGTCAGCACGAGGCCGGTTATGCCGATGCGTTCGTCGAAATTGCGCGCCAGATTGACGGCGTCCTGACCGGTCAGCGAATCGGCGACGAGCAGGATTTCATGCGGGTTCGACACCTTGCGGATGTCGGCCATCTCGACCATCAGCGGCTCGTCGATATGGGTGCGGCCGGCGGTATCGAGGATGACGACGTCGTGGCCGCCGAGCTTGGCGGCCTGGACCGCGCGCTTTGCGATATCGACCGGAGTCTGGCCGGCGACGATCGGCAGCGTGGCGACCTTGATCTGCTCGCCGATCTGGCGAAGCTGCTCCTGCGCGGCGGGACGGCGCGTGTCGAGCGAGGCGATAAGAACCTTCTTGTTCTGCCGCTCGGTCAGCCGCTTGGCGATCTTGCCGGTGGTGGTCGTCTTACCCGAGCCCTGCAGGCCGACCATCATGATGACGACCGGAGCAGCCGCGTTGAGGTCGATGGCGACGCCTTCGGTGCCGAGCATCTCGACCAGTTCGTCATGAACGATCTTGACGACCATCTGGCCGGGCTTGATCGACTTGACGACGGCGGCACCCACCGCCTTTTCACGCACGCGGTCGGTGAAGGAGCGCACGACTTCGAGCGCGACGTCGGCCTCGAGGAGGGCGCGGCGAACCTCGCGCAAGGCAGCCGATACATCGGCTTCCGACAGCGCGCCACGGCCGGTCAGGCCGTTGAGGATCGAGCCTAGGCGTTCCTGTAAGCTCTCGAACATGAACCTTCTTCCTTTCTCCGGCGCTTGGGCTACGCCCGAGAAGTAATGCTTCGCCAGCCAGGTTCAAAACCTTTCGTGCAGCCAAAGCCAAAAAGCACCAGGGGGCGCATCGCGCTGCCTGGTGTTGGCCTCCGGGATCGATTTATACCACTTGGGGTCCCGGTCGGCGGCTCGGAGTCTGAACTCGTCGCTGAATTGCGGGCTTCTAGACAGCAAAAAAGCTGCGAAGTCAAGGTCTCGGCATAGCGAGACCAGGAAGCGGCCCTCAGGCCGCCTGTGTGCCGTCCAGTATATCCTCGCCGGCAAGCGACGGATCGTAGACGCTCGCCTGGTTGCGGCCCGACGCCTTTGCCTGGGCAAGAGCGGCGTCGGCGCGGTGGACAGCATGCTCCAGCGGTTCGCGCGGCGCGATCAGGCAGGCGCCGATGCTGATGGTGACGCGCAGGTTGGCGCCGCCCGCCGGATGGAACGGTTTCGCCCGCACGGCCTCCAGAACCTTGTGGGAGATGGAGGCCAGAAGCTCCGGCGTGCAGCGATCGATCAACACGGCGAATTCATCGCCGCTCCAGCGGCCACAAATGTCGAGCCTGCGGGTAACGCCATCGAGACGCTTGCCCAGCTCGGCCAGAACGGCGTCGCCATAGGCATTGCCGAACCCCTCATTGACCGCTTTGAAGTGATCGACGTCGAGCAGCAGGATGCCAAGCCGGCCTCGGGCATTCTCGACGATGCCACGGCGATGTTCGAAGGTCTCGATGAAGCCACGCCGGTTGACCAGCCCGGTGAGCGGGTCGAAATAGGCTCCGTTCTCCATCTTTTCCTGATGCTGGCGCAACTCGGATTCGAGCCTGCCGGTGGTGTCCCGCACGGACGCTGCCATGCTGTTGACCGAGCGCATCAGAGAGCCGATCTGGTCGCCACCTTCCTTCATCGCGATATCGTGATTGCCGGCCGCCACTTCCGCTACGGCGCGCGCGGCCTTGACCACCCTGTCGAGCACGAAGAACTTGAACATGAGAGCAATGAGCAGGGCGGCGCCCATCGCCACGGCAATCAGCAGCCCAAGCGGGCGGGACAGGCTTTGCCCGGCGATGGCGTTGATGTCGACGGCGGCGATGTTGAACCAGTTCAGGGACTTGAGATGACCGACGCTGACGAGCATGTCGCGACCGCCCATGGAGAGTGAAACGGGCCTGGTCGGGCCGCCGGCCTTGGCCTGCTCCATGGCGCTGCGCAGCAGCTGGCGGTCGGCCTCGGAATCGATGAGTTGGAAGACGCCTGCCTTCTGTGCACCGGCGGCGGCGCTGAAGCTCTCCTGGCCTTCGCCGCGGCGTGCCTGAACGGTGCCCGCGGCGTCGACATAAAGGCTTTCGACGCCTTGGCGCGCTGGTGCCGCCATATCGGCAAGGAAGTCGGCGAGATCGATGCCGGTACCGACGACGCCGAGTGCCTGGCCGTTGCCGCGGATCAGGCAATTGACCCAGACTTTCGCAATGCCGCCATCGCGATTGTCGACATTGAGATAGCAGCCCGGCTCGCCCGCGATCATGCGATAGTACCACTCGTCGCGCGGGTTTTCCGGATTGATGGTGTAGCGCAGTTCCTGACCGGAAAAACTGCCCTTCTCATCGTTGAAATAGTAATTGCCCGAAGCGTTGGCGACGAGGAAATAGCTGCCGTCGCGGAATGCCTGGCGCATCTGCTCCAGTTCGCCAAGCGCCCTGTTGCGCTTGTCCTCTGCGGCTTCGTCGGTGATCCATTCGATGATCGAAGGTGCGCCCGAAATGGTGCGGGCGAGTTCAATGTCGCGGCTCAGCGCTTCGTTGCCACGGTCGCGGTCGTAGAGCGCCTGGGTTTCCGCGAGCGGCCCGCCGACGGACAGAGCCGTCCGCTCGGAGAGACCAGAGAACGAGACAAGGGCTGTTACCGCTATGCCGGTCGAGACGACCGCCATCAGAACAAACACCTTCACGTTCAGGCTGCGGACCAAATCGGCACGAAGCGCGCCGAATCTCTTTCCGTTCATGATGTACGCCAATTCACTGTGATGTCGCCCAACCCGCGTCATCGAATTCCAAGACTCAAGGCTTATGGCCAATACGTATAGAACTCGTTAAGCACGTTTGCGTTTGCGGAAGAACGTCAGCGAGAGGCTTTGCTGGTCAGCAGGCGATGCACGAAACCCAGCTTCTGCCCGATGGTCTGCGAGATGACGAACGGATAGAGGTCGGGCAGGCCCATGCAGCGGTTGATGGCGTTGGACGCCTCGGACAGCACCAGCCAGCGCGCCAGGATCGGCGCAAAATCGCCTTCCGGAGCAGCGGGCGGCGCCGACTCGTCGGGCTGGGCCTGTTCGGTCACCTGCTTACGGTCGTTTTCCGTTGTTTCGAGCTTGCCGAGCGGGAAGTTCAGCGCCGCGACCATCTCCAGCGTATCGGTGATGTGGATGTAGTGCGCCCAGGTTTCGGCCCAGTCTTCCCAAGGGTGGCTCGCCGCATAGGCCGAGATGTGGCTTTCCTGCCAGCCCGGCTTCGGGCCTTCGGCATAATGAGTCTGCAGCGCCTGTTCGTAGTCGAGCGTCTCGTCGCCGAACATGGCGCGAAATTCTTCGAGCCAGGCGGGATCGTCGCGGATCAGCCGGTCCCAGTAGTAATGGCCGAGTTCGTGGCGGAAATGGCCGAGCAGGGTGCGGTAGTTCTCGCCCATCTCGACGCGCATCTTCTCGCGTTCGGCCGAATCGGCCTCGGCGACGTTGAGCGTGATCAGACCGTTGTCATGACCCGTCAGAATATGCTCGCCGCCCGGACCGGCACCGGGCGTGCTGGCGAGGAAGTCGAAGGCGATGCCGGTCTGGTCGTCCGGGCTTGACTTGGGCTCGACGGGAAGGCCGAAGGCGAAAAAAGAATAGATCGCGCGACGTTTGGCCGCCTCCACGCGCGTCCAGCGCTGGCGATTGCCGTCGACGGACAAGTCGGGGATGATCTTGTTAAGCGCGCAGGCGCGGCAGAAGCTGCCTTCCGGCGCCGTCCAGTTGCAGCTGCACTCGGTTGCGTTGAGGCATTGAAAATGGCCGTCGACGCCAGACAGCACAAAGCCGCCCGCATCCGGATCATAAGAAACGAAGCTGCTGCAATTCAGGCACTGTGCATTCTCGAAATAAAGCCGCTGGGAGCAGTTGGGGCATACGAAGAGTTTCATGGGACACGCAGTTCGGGAGGGAGGGAGGTGGCCCCGCAACGAAGTTGGGCGGAAGTTGTTCCGTCCGAAAACCGATATTCAGGCGGCCAGCTCCTTTATCGCATCCCGCGCCACGGCTTGGCCGGAAAGCCTTGCGCCGCCACAGGTGTGAATCACCGGTCCTGCAAGCGCTCCGCCGATGCGGTCCATCGCTTCGAGGAGCTTGAAAGTAAAATCCGCCTGCCGCACGGTTTTGCCGCCGCCAATCCAGCGGAACCTGCGCCGATGATCACAACATCGACATCTTTCATTGATTTTCCCCCATGCGGCATGCGGAATACTTGATCGAAGCCAAGTTTTCTGCGACCTGCCAGCATGAAGAGAGGCGGATGTAAACGCCTTGTTAAGGCTGACAGGCCAGCGTTCGATTGGAAATCCGTCCACGGGCGAGAATCAGGCGATAGGGGAGTTTGGCATGGCGATCATTGCCACGATGAAAAGTATGGCGGCGGCAACGGTTCTGCTCGGCCTCAGCGCGGTAGCGGCACAGGCTGCGCAATGCGGCAACACCGCTTCAGGCTTCGAGGCCTGGAAGGCTGCGTTCAGAAACGAAGCGGCGGCGAACGGTGTCGGCCAGGCCGGCCTGAATGCCCTGGCGGGCACGAGCTATGCCAGCAAGACGATCTATGCGGATCGCAACCAGAAGAGCTTCAAGCTTTCGCTCAGCGAATTCATGAACAAGCGCGGCGCCAAGGCCATCGCATCCAAGGGCAAGTCCCTGAAGCGCAAGAACGCCGGCCTGTTCCAGCAGATCGAAGCACGCTACGGCGTTCCCGCCGGCCCGCTGCTTGCTATCTGGGGCATGGAAACCGGCTTCGGAGGCTTTTTGGGCAACCAGAACACCGTCTCCGCAGTCGCCACGCTGGCCTATGATTGCCGCCGCAGCGAGTTCTTCACCAACCAGCTTGTCGCAGCGCTGAAGCTCGTCGACCGCGGCACGATCAATGCGTCGTCGATCGGCGCCGCCCATGGCGAAATCGGCCAGACCCAGTTCCTGCCGGTCAACGTTCTGAGATACGGCGTGGACGGCGACGGCAACGGCCGCATCGACATGGTCAAGTCGACCGCCGACGCTCTGGCATCGACCGCCAACTTCCTGAAGGGCCATGGCTGGCGCGCAGGCAGCGGCTACCAGCCGGGACAAGCCAATTTCGGCGCCATCCAGGGCTGGAACTCGGCAGGCGTCTATCAGCAGGCCATCGCCATCATCGCCAAGGAAATCGACGACAACTGATCGTCGAGACATCGGATCGACAGACAGAAAGGCCGCGCACCTTGCGCGGCCTTTCTGTGACGTGAAGCAACTTAAACTACGGGCGCCCCTCAGCCCCGGCGACTGCGGGCGGCAAGCGTGCGCAGGCGCAGCGCGTTGAGCTTGATGAAGCCCGCGGCGTCCTTCTGATCGTAGGCGCCCTGATCGTCCTCGAATGTGACCAGCGTGTCGGAATAGAGCGATTTCGGGCTTTCGCGACCGATAACCATGACATTGCCCTTATAGAGCTTCAACGTCACTTCACCCTCGACGTCCTTCTGGCTGAGGTCGATGGCGGCCTGCAGCATCTGGCGCTCAGGCGAGAACCAGAAGCCGTAATAGATGAGCTCGGCATAACGCGGCATTAACTCGTCCTTGAGGTGTGCTGCACCCCGGTCGAGCGTGATGGATTCGATTGCGCGGTGCGCGGTCAAAAGGATCGTGCCGCCGGGCGTCTCGTAGACGCCGCGGCTCTTCATGCCGACGAAACGGTTCTCGACCAGATCGAGACGGCCGATGCCGTTGTCTCGGCCGTAATCGTTGAGCTTGGCCAGCAGGGTCGCGGGCGACAGGCGCTCGCCGTCGATGGATACCGCATCGCCCTTCTCAAAACCGATCTTGATGATCGTTGCCTTATCGGGCGCGGCCTCCGGCGAAATAGTGCGCATATGGACATATTCGGGCGCTTCGACCGCCGGGTCTTCCAGAACCTTACCCTCGGAGGACGAGTGCAGCAGGTTGGCGTCGACGGAGAACGGCGCTTCACCCTTCTTGTCCTTGGCGACCGGGATCTGGTGCTTTTCGGCGAAGTCGAGCAGGTCGGTGCGGCTCTTGAAAGCCCAGTCGCGCCACGGCGCGATGATCTTGATGTCGGGGTTCAACGCATAAGCCGAGAGCTCGAAGCGGACCTGGTCGTTGCCCTTGCCGGTCGCACCATGCGCGATAGCATCCGCGCCGGTTTTTTCGGCGATCTCGATCAGGTGCTTGGAGATCAGCGGGCGGGCAATCGAGGTGCCCAGCAGATAGACGCCTTCATAGACGGCATTGGCGCGGAACATCGGGAAGACGAAATCGCGGACGAATTCCTCGCGCACGTCCTCGATGAAGATGTCCTTGATGCCGAGCATCTCAGCCTTTTTGCGCGCCGGCTCAAGCTCCTCGCCCTGGCCGAGATCGGCGGTGAAGGTGACCACCTCCGCACCCAGCTCGGTCTGCAGCCATTTCAGGATGATGGAGGTGTCGAGGCCGCCCGAATAGGCGAGCACGACTTTCTTGACGTCTTTCCACTTGGACATGTCTTTATCCCGGCCAGTTCCACAGGTGCCCTGAAGGCAGATTCCGGCGCACTCTTAACAGGAATGCCGCGACGGGCAAGGGCGCCGGACCCGTTGACGATGCTCCAAAGCGGGCCAATTGCCGAAACCGCAAAACATTGGTATGGAGCGGCGATGGAAGAGCTGTTTGGAGATCCGGCGTATAAGGGTTTCGTGCTGCAGGACAAGAAGCGTCTGCCGGCACGGTTCTTTGCGCGTATTTCCGGCGCGCTTAACTGCCGACTTCCTTGAGCCGACGGGCTTTCCGGCTGAAGCCGGACTTCTGAAATCTTCATTCCTATCGACGGATCATGGCCATGAGCGCACCGCGCACCCTTTACGATAAGATTTTCGACGATCACGTCGTCGACCGCCAGGAAGACGGCACCTGCCTGCTCTATATTGACCGCCACCTCGTTCACGAGGTCACCAGCCCCCAGGCTTTCGAAGGCCTGCGCATGGCCGGCCGCAAGGTTCGACACCCCGAGCGCACGCTGGCCGTGGTCGACCACAATGTGCCGACCTCGCCCGACCGCAAGCTCGGCATCAACCGCAATGAGGAAAGCCGCATCCAGATCGCGGCGCTGGCGACCAACGCCAAGGATTTCGGCGTCGAGTATTATTCCGAGAACGACCCGCGCCAGGGCATCGTCCATATTGTCGGCCCTGAGCAGGGGTTCACCCTTCCGGGCATGACCATCGTCTGCGGCGACAGCCATACCTCGACGCATGGCGCCTTCGGTGCGCTGGCGCATGGCATCGGCACCTCGGAGGTCGAGCATGTGCTCGCCACCCAGACGCTGATCCAGAAGAAGGCCAAGAACATGCTGGTGCGCGTCGACGGGCAACTGCCCGAAGGCGTGACCGCCAAGGACATCGTGCTGGCGATCATCGGTGAGATCGGCACCGCCGGCGGCACTGGCTACGTCATCGAATATGCCGGCGAAGCGATTCGCGCGCTGTCGATGGAAGGCCGCATGACGATCTGCAACATGTCCATCGAGGGCGGCGCCCGCGCCGGCCTGATCGCGCCGGACGAGACCACCTTCGCCTACGTCAAGGACAAGCCGCGCGCACCGAAAGGCGAGGCCTTCGAAAAGGCGCTCGAATATTGGAAGACGCTGCAGACCGACGAAGGCGCGCATTTCGACAAGATCGTCGTGCTCGACGCCGCCAAGCTGCCGCCCATCGTCACCTGGGGGTCTTCGCCCGAGGATGTCGTGGCGGTAACCGGCATCGTTCCGGACGCCGAGCAGATCGCCGATGAGAACAAGCGCAACTCCAAGAAGCGCGCGCTCGAATATATGGGCCTGACCGCCGGCACCAAGATCACCGACATCTCCGTCGACCGCGTCTTCATCGGCTCCTGCACCAATGGCCGGATCGAGGATTTGCGCGCCGTGGCCAAGGTGGTCGAGGGCAAGACGGTGGCATCGAGCGTCAGCGCCATGATCGTTCCAGGCTCCGGCCTGGTGAAGGAGATGGCTGAGGCGGAAGGTCTCGACAAGATCTTCGTCGCCGCTGGCTTCGACTGGCGCGAGCCGGGCTGCTCGATGTGCCTGGCCATGAACGACGATCGCCTGAGCCCCTATGAGCGTTGTGCGTCGACCTCGAACCGCAACTTCGAAGGCCGCCAGGGCTTCAAGGGCCGCACGCATCTGGTGTCGCCGGCCATGGCAGCGGCCGCCGCAATTGCAGGCCATTTCGTGGATATCCGCGACTGGCAAGGCTGAGCCTTTAATATTTCACGGACTAAAGGGGCGCCTTCCGTCATGGAGTGCGCCCCTTTCTTGTGGCCGGACGCCAGCCGGTGGCTGGCGCCAAGAATTCGCCACGCAGTCGATACAGATGTATAATTCGGGCGCAGCTTGTCCTGGCCCAGCCTTCCCAAGTAGCGAAGAACACGACGATGAGTGGCGCCGAATTCATTCTGACGATCAATCTGTGCGGCGCAGCACTGCTGGCGGGGGCTTTTTTCGGGATTGCGCTGTATGACAAGCGTCGTGGCGCCGCCTGTTGGTTCGCCTTCGCCTACCTGCTGGGCATGGTGTACACCGTGCTGGAATTCGTCACTCCGCTGTTTGCAAACGGCCGCTATGTCTTCACCGTGGCTTTCGCCGCGTTTCTGGCGACGACAATCTCGCTGACCATCGGTTTGGCGCGGAAATACCATGTCCGCTTCCCCTTATGGGCGACAGCGCCGTTTTTCGCCGTCTGCGTCGTCCTTGTGTATCTGTTTGAGGACATGGAGCGCACCTCCATCATCCGAATGATGGCCTACCAACTGCCCTTCACGATCATGCAGATTGCCGGCGCTATCGTGGTTCTCCGGTCGAGTTTCAGAAGAGACACATTCGATTATCTGCTGGTCGGACTGTTTTTTGCGAGCGGACTGCAATTTGCCGCAAAGCCATTCGTCGCACTGTATTTTGGTGACAGCGGCATGGATACGGCAGGTTATCTGCAGAGCAATTACGCAATGGTCTCGCAATCGCTCGGCACCATCTTCTCCCTGGCGATCGCGCTGATGCTGCTCGTCATCCTGATGCGCGACGTGCTTTCGGAAGCCACCATGCGCTCGGAGACGGACACGTTGTCGGGGCTTCTCAACCGGCGCGGCTTCGAACGGCGCGCCTCCGAGACCATCCACAACGCTCTCGCCAAAAGCCTTTATGTGTCCATGGTGGCTTGCGACCTGGACCACTTCAAGGTCATCAACGACACCTTCGGCCACGCTGCCGGCGACAGGGTGATCCAGGCATTTTCGCAATTCCTGAGCGCATCGTCGCCGGGGTCGCATATCCTGGGGCGGTTGGGCGGCGAGGAGTTTGCCGTCATTCTGCCCGGCACACCGTTATCGAGCGCCAGGCTGTTTGCTGAGGGTATCCGCGTTGCTTTTGCCGGAATGGCGATTGACGGGTTGCCTCAAGGGCAGCGTTTTACCGCGAGTTTCGGCGTCGCCGAGTTGGCCGAACGCGAAAGCCTGTACGAACTGACGATGCGCGCCGACTCAGCGCTTTACGATGCCAAGAACAGCGGACGTGACTGCGTTCGCGTTTCCGCGACGCCGCAGTCGGCGGGCAACCTCATCTACCCGTTCGGCAACAAGCCCCCGGCAATTTGAGGCGCCTTGCAGCGGGGCGTTTTTTTCCCGCAAGCATCGGCCTGCGGTGGAAACTCCCAACCGAATAAGCCATCCCCAAAGGGGATTTCCCTTAGCCAGACAATAGGCTAGCTTCCCGGTCGAGGGAGAGGACATGTCTGCATCCAAGACCATCGGGCGCGCCGCCGCCATCGGCGCGTGTCTTCTTGTTCGGCCTGCGTCGAAACCGACAAGACAAGTCTCGCTTTGTCGGGCTCCTCGCCGCTTGCCACCGAAACCGCTTTGTCCAGCACGCCCGATCTGGGCTCGCCCCAGCCGAAGCACGCCGCCTATCGTTGCGAGGGCGGTGCAACCTTGATGATCGACAACCGCATTACCGCCGTATCTCTGGTCGATCCCGATGGCGACATGGTCGAGTTGCCCGCGGCACCGGCAAGCCAACGCTCGCGATATGGCCAGACGCCCTATGCTCTGGTGCTCGACGGCAATGAAGCGCTTTACATGAAAAGCGGCAAGGAGCCCGTCAACTGCCGACGCTGAATCGCTTTTTGATGCGCTGCGGCAAAGTGACATCTGGCTTCAATCGATTGAAGCCATGGCTATTGGGCTCTGTGACTAAATAGCAGCACGGAAACGGTTTTCCGGCTTTGACGCGCTGCAAAAAGCGCATTAGAAAGCCGCTGTCCACGGTCGCATTTCTGCGGCTTCGCCACCTATTCAACCACGCCTCGGCCGGACACGATCTGGGGGAGCCATGAGCAAATCCACAGCCACCCAAACCGCAAGAGCACGCCCGCTCTCGCCGCATCTTTCCGTATGGCGGCCGACGATCACCTATGTGATGTCGTTTTCCCATCGCGCCACGGGCGCTGCTCTGTATTTCGGAACGCTGCTGGTCGCCGCATGGCTGATCACCGCGGCCACCTCCGAAAGCGCCTTCAACACCGTCCAATGGATTTTCGGCTCCTGGATCGGGCGGATCGTCCTTTTGGGCTACACCTGGGCATTGATGCATCACATGCTCGGCGGTCTCCGCCACTTCATGTGGGACACCGGCACAGCGCTTGAAAAGCACACGGCGTCGAAACTCGGCTGGGCAACCATCATCGGTTCGGTGACACTCACCATTTTGATCTGGGCTGTCGGCCTCGCGGTCCGGGGAGGCTTCTGACCATGAGCGACATGCGCACCCCTCTCGCCAAGGTTCGTGGCCTTGGATCGGCCAAGGAAGGCACCGAGCACTTCTGGCGCCAGCGCCTCACGGCCGTGTCCAACGTGCCGCTGACATTGTTCTTCGTCGGCCTGCTCATCGCGCTCAGCGGCGGCGATTTCGCTGATGTCCGCGCCTCGCTGTCCAACCCCTTCGTCGGGCTGGTGCTGGCGTTGTTCATGATCTCGGGCCTTTACCACATGCGGCTCGGCATGCAGGTCATCATCGAGGACTATATCCATGGCGAGGGCCTCAAAATCCTTCTCGTCATGCTGAACACCTTCTTCACTATCGCAGTCGGCGTCGCTTCGATCTTCGCTCTGCTTAAACTCGCATTCGGAGGCTGAGAGTGGCCAAGGACGGCAAGCCCGGCGGGGCGACTTCCGCCTACACTTATGTCGATCACAAATTCGACGTGGTCATCGTCGGCGCCGGCGGCGCGGGGCTGCGCGCCACGCTTGGCATGGCCGAGCAGGGCCTGAAGACAGCCTGCATCACCAAAGTGTTCCCGACCCGCTCGCACACAGTGGCCGCCCAGGGCGGCATCGCAGCCTCGCTGCAGAACATGGGCGCCGACTCCTGGAAGTGGCACATGTACGACACCGTCAAGGGTTCGGACTGGCTCGGCGACATGGACGCCATGGAATATCTGGTGCGCGAAGCGCCAGCCGCCGTCTACGAGCTCGAGCACTACGGCGTGCCGTTCTCGCGCACCGAGGAAGGCAAGATCTATCAGCGCCCGTTCGGCGGCCACATGATGAACTATGGCGACGGCCCGCCTGTACAGCGCACCTGTGCCGCCGCCGACCGTACCGGCCACGCCATCCTGCACACGCTTTACGGCCAGTCGCTGAAGAACAACGCGCAGTTCTTCATCGAGTACTTCGCGCTCGACCTGATCATGGAGCCTGACGGCACCTGCACCGGCGTCGTGGCCTGGAACCTCGATGACGGCACCATCCACCGTTTCTCCGCCAAAATGGTCGTACTGGCCACCGGCGGCTACGGCCGCTCCTATTTCTCCGCCACATCAGCTCATACCTGCACCGGCGACGGCGGCGGCATGGCGGTGCGCGCGGGACTGCCGCTGCAGGACATGGAGTTCGTGCAGTTCCACCCCACCGGCATCTACGGCTCGGGTTGCCTGATCACCGAAGGCGCACGCGGCGAAGGCGGCTATCTCGTGAACTCCGAAGGCGAGCGCTTCATGGAGCGCTATGCGCCGTCGGCCAAGGATCTCGCCTCGCGCGACGTGGTGTCCCGCTGCATGACGCTGGAGATTCGCGAGGGCCGCGGCGTCGGCAAGAACAAGGACCACATCTACCTGCATCTCGACCACCTCGATCCCGCCGTTTTGCATGAGCGCCTGCCCGGCATCTCGGAATCGGCCAAGATTTTCGCCGGCGTCGATGTCACCAAGGAGCCGATCCCGGTGCTGCCGACCGTCCACTACAATATGGGCGGCATCCCGACCAATTATTGGGGCGAGGTGTTGAACCCGACCGCCGACGAACCCGATCGCGTGTCGCCGGGCCTGATGGCCGTTGGCGAAGCCGGTTGCGCCTCCGTCCATGGCGCCAACCGCCTGGGTTCCAACTCGCTGATCGATCTCGTGGTGTTCGGTCGCGCGGCTGCCATCCGTGCCGGCCAGGTCATCGACCGCAACGCGCCGATCCCCTCGATCAACCAGGCGTCGGTCGACAAGATCATGGAGCGTTTCGACAGGTTGCGCCACGCCAATGGCTCGACGCCGACGGCTGTGCTGCGCGAGAAGATGCAGAAGGCCATGCAGGACGACGCTGCCGTGTTCCGCACGCAGGAGTCGCTCGAACAGGGATGCCGGCGCATTTCCGAAATCTGGAAGGAACTGCCGGATCTCAAGGTCCATGACCGCTCGATGATCTGGAATTCCGATCTGGTGGAGACGCTGGAACTGGAAAACCTGATGGCCAACGCCATTGCCACCGTCTATGGCGCTGAAGCGCGCAAGGAAAGCCGCGGCGCGCACGCTCGCGAGGACTTTTCGAGCCGCGACGACGCCACCTGGCGCGTCCACACGCTGGCGCATGTCGCTCCCGACGGCGAGGTCACCCTCACCTACCGGCCGGTTCACACGGAACCGCTGCTGAAGGAAGAGGATGGCGGCATCAGCCTGGCCAAGATCGCGCCCAAAGCGCGCGTTTACTGAGGAAGGATACGGCTCAATGGTCGAACTCACGCTTCCCAAGAACTCGCAGATCAAGCAGGGCAAGACCTGGCCGAAGCCGGAAGGCGCGACCAATCTGCGCGAATACCGCATTTATCGCTGGTCGCCGGACGACGACGAGAATCCGAGCATCGACACCTATTTCGTCGACATGGACGATTGCGGCCCGATGGTTCTGGATGCCCTGCTCTACATCAAGAACAAGATCGATCCGACGCTGACCCTGCGCCGCTCCTGCCGCGAAGGCATCTGCGGTTCGTGCGCCATGAACATAGACGGCTCGAACACGCTAGCCTGCACAAAAGGCTGCGACGACATTTCCGGCGCGGTGAAGGTGTATCCGCTGCCGCATATGGCCGTGGTCAAGGATCTGGTGCCCGACCTCACCAATTTCTACGCCCAGCATGCCTCCATCGAGCCCTGGCTGAAGACTGTATCGCCCGAGCCGGCGAAGGAGTGGCGGCAGAGCCATGAGGACCGCCAGAAGCTCGACGGTCTCTACGAGTGCATCCTGTGCGCGTGCTGCTCGACCTCCTGCCCGAGCTACTGGTGGAACGGCGACCGCTATCTCGGCCCGGCAACGCTGCTGCAGGCCTATCGCTGGTTGATCGACAGCCGAGACGAGGCCAAGGGCGAGCGCCTCGACAACCTCGAGGACCCGTTCCGGCTCTATCGCTGCCACACCATCATGAACTGCGCGCAGACCTGCCCCAAGGGGCTCAACCCGGCAAAGGCAATCGCCGAGATCAAGAAGATGATGGTGGAACGCCGCGTCTGATCCGCATCGCGACAGTTTCAGAGGGCGCGTCGATTGGATTCGATGCGCCCTTTTTGCTGCCTGGTGCCTTGCATGGTTGGTTGAACCGCTCTGTTCTCCACTGGCTGTGAAGGCTCGGAACCTTGCCGCGCGGTACGAGCAGTCCGGCCCGGCTTGCATTCGTGAAAAAAAGGCCCGGACGAGCCGGGCCTTTGAAGTGTGGCTCTCGGAAGAGGACCACGACGGGAGATGGTTGGAATGGGGCGGCCGAAGCCGCCCGCATCGATCTCAGGAGTGATAAGCTACTTCGCCATGCGAGGTGAGGTCCAGACCCTGGCGCTCTTCCTCGACGGTCGGGCGCAGTCCGACGATGACGTCGGTGATCTTGTAGAAGATGGCCGACCCGATACCGCACCAGACGATGGTCACGAGAACCGCCTTGATCTGGATCCAGACCTGGGCGCCCATCGTGATGTCATCGGCATAGCCGATGCCGCCCAGCGAGGTGGAGGCGAAGATGCCGGTGCCGATGGCGCCGATGATGCCGCCGATGCCATGGATGCCGAACACGTCGAGCGAGTCGTCATAGCCGAACTTCAGCTTCACGACGGCCACGAAGAAGTAGCAGACAGCCGAGGCAAGAGCGCCCAGGAAGATCGCGCCAACAGGGCCGATGAGGCCGGCAGCGGGCGTGACCGCTACGAGACCGGCGATCATGCCTGAAGCAGCACCCAGCATCGATGCCTTGCCGCGAGCGACGCTTTCGATGATCACCCAGGCGAGGATTGCGCCCGCCGTGGCGGTGAAGGTGTTGATCATGGCGAGCGTCGTGGCGCCATTGGCTTCGAGGTTGGAACCGGCGTTGAAACCGAACCAGCCGACGAACAGGATCGAGGCGCCGACCATGGTGAGGGTCATGGAGTGCGGCGCCATGTTGTCCTTACCGTAGCCGGTGCGCTTGCCGATCATGATCGAACCGACGAGGGCTGCGATACCGGCATTGATGTGAACGACCGTGCCGCCTGCGAAGTCGAGCGCGCCCCAGTTGAAGATTAGGCCGTTGGCGTCCCAGACCATGTGAGCGACCGGGAAGTAGACGAAGGTAACCCAGAGCGCGGTGAACAGCAGGACCGCCGAGAACTTGATGCGTTCTGCAAAGGCGCCGACGATTAGGGCCGGGGTGATGCAGGCGAAGGTCATCTGGAAGCAGATGAACACGAATTCCGGGATCATCACGCCATCGCTAAAGGTGGCGGCCTCCGATTCAGGGGTTACGCCGGAGAGGAAGAGCTTGCCGAGGCCGCCCCAGTAGGGGCTGGTCGAACCGCCAAAGGCGAAGGAATAGCCGTAGACGACCCAGATGACGCAAACGAGTGCGAAGATGACCGTGCACTGCATCAGCACGGAGAGCATGTTCTTGGCGCGAACCAGACCGCCGTAGAAGAGGGCGAGACCTGGCAGCATCATGAACAGGACCAAGATGGTCGAGACCATCATCCAGGCGACATCGCCCTTGTCGATGGTGGTCACGGCAGCGGCTGCCGCATCCGGGGCGGCGGGAGCGGCGTCCTGGGCAAACGCCATGGTCGTGCCGAGCGCGCCCAGGGCGAGCGTGGCCGCGAGGGCCGGGCGCGCCGCCGTCTTCAAGATCGAGGGAAATTTCATTGATGTCTCCATGTAAATTCGAGAGGCCCTTAGAGCGCGTCGGTGTCGGTTTCGCCGGTACGGATGCGCACCGCCTGGTCAATGCCGAAGACGAAAATCTTGCCGTCGCCGATCTGGCCGGTCTTAGCCGCGCTGGAGATCGCTTCGACTGCCTTTTCGACCAGGTCGACGCTCACTGCGACCTCGATCTTGATCTTTGGAAGAAAGCTGACTGCATATTCGGCCCCACGATAAATCTCTGTGTGCCCCTTCTGACGCCCGTAGCCTTTGACTTCGGTGACGGTCAGGCCCTGGATCCCAACGGCGGTGAGTGCTTCGCGCACCTCGTCGAGCTTGAACGGCTTGATGATTGCCATCACGATTTTCATAAGGTTTCACCCTTTAGTTGCTGGCGCGGGTCCCCCGCGATTGCCTGAACATCGCCGGCGGACCCGAGAGTCACCGGAGATTACACAATCATATTCAAGCTCCGTGCCAGTTGGGCCGAACTGGTTTAAGCCGTTGTAAATCCACGGTATTGCCCGAACGGCGTGCAGCGGCCTTCGCAGCCGCAGCAAGCGGAACGGGCAAAATCCAGTCAAAAATGAAAAATTGCCTATTTTTTAGGCGATGGCCGCAGGCGGATAAGGCCTTCCTGTGCCACCGAAGCGATCAGCACGCCGTCGCGGCTGTAGAGGGAGCCGCGCGTGAAGCCTCGGGCTCCAGAGGTTGAAGGGCTGTCCTGGGTGTAGAGAAGCCAGTCGTCCAGCGCTACCTCGCGGTGGAACCACATGGAATGATCGAGGCTGGCACCCTGGATGTCCCTGTCGAAAATGGCGCGTCCGTGGGCAAATGTCGACGTATCGAGCAAAGTCATGTCCGACAGATAGGCGAGAATGGCGGACGAAAGTGCTCGATCGTTGGGCACCGAGCCGAGCAAGCGGATCCAGATATTCTGCTCCGGAGGCAACTTGTCCCGGCTGGAATAGTGCTGGACGTTCACCGGGCGGAGTTCAAGCGGCCTTTCCCGCGCCCAGAAGCGGCGGATGACGTCTGGGAGATGCGGCGCGGTTTCGAGCAGATGCCTGTACGACTCCAGTCCCTCCGGCGGAGGCACGTCGAGCGGCATCGGCATCTGGTGTTCGAGGCCCGGCTCATCGAGTTGGAACGACGCTTCCAGCGAGAAGATGGCCTTGCCATGCTGGATCGCCACCACGCGTCGGGTGGTGAAGCTCGCGCCGTCGCGAATGCGGTCAACCTCGTAGATGATGGGAACGTGGATATCGCCGGGCCGCATGAAATAGCCATGCAGCGAATGAACGAACCGGTTGGGCTCTACGGTACGCTGGGCTGCGACAAGCGATTGCGCGATGGTCTGGCCGCCGAAGACCCTTTGCCACTCGACCACGGGGCTGCGACCACGAAACAGATTGTGTTCGAGCTGTTCGAGGTTGAGAATGTCCAGAAGGTCCTGCATTGCAGCGGACATAGTCTGCCTTTCCAACGGTTTCGCCGGCGCGTTTCGAACAGGAACGCAGAGGCAAGTCAAGGCACAGATACCAGCGAAGGAGTCAGCCAATGGCACAACGACCAGAGCCGGGAATAGCCCAGCAAGCCGGCAAGCGCGATTTCGACGTTCTGGTCGCGGGCGCCGGCTATGTCGGGTTGGCCACAGCGGTCTCGATCAAGCAGGCGCGGCCGGGATTGGCCGTCGCTGTCGTGGACGCAGCACCCGAGGGCGTTTGGCAGAAGGACGGTCGCGCTTCGGCAATCGCCGCGGCCGCCTGCCGCATGCTCGACAGACTCGGCTGCTGGGGCGAGTTGCTGCCGCAGGCACAGCCGATCACCGACATGATCGTCACCGATTCGCGCAGCACGGATCCGGTCAGGCCGGTGTTTTTGACCTTTGACGGCGATGTCGACGAAGGCGAACCCTTCGCGCATATGATCGCCAATGTCGCGCTCAACGGCGCGCTGCGCCGCCGCGCAGCAGAGTTGGGGATCGATCTGGTCGAAGGCGTGGCGGTGAGTTCGTTCGACACCGACGGCGGGCGCGCCCGCGTCCATCTGGCTGACGGCCTGGTCTTCGACACCCGACTGCTGATCGCCGCCGACGGCGTGAAATCCGGGCTGCGCGACATGGCAGGCATCAAGACAATGCATTGGGATTACGGCCAGTCCGGCATCGTCTGCACGGTCGGGCACGAACGTCCGCATGGCGGCCGGGCGGAAGAGCATTTCCTGCCGGCGGGACCCTTTGCGACCCTGCCGCTGAAACCCGATGCCAACGGGAAAAACCGCTCGTCCATCGTCTGGACCGAACGCACCGCCGATGCCGAGCGTCTGGTTTCGGGTGACCCGTTCATCTTCGAAGTCGAGCTGGAACAGCGCTTCGGCCTCAAGCTCGGCGAGATCAGCGTGGAAACCAAGCCGCGTGCCTTCCCGCTCGGCCTGACGCTCGCCCGCGCCTTCGTCAAGCCACGCTTCGCGCTGGCGGGCGATGCGGCGCACGGCATCCATCCCATTGCCGGCCAAGGGCTCAATCTCGGGTTCAAGGACGCGGCCGCTCTAGCCGAAACGGTGGTGGAAGCCGACCGGCTCGGCCAGGATATCGGTGCGCTCGACGTGCTCGAGGGCTATGAGCGCTGGCGGCGGTTTGACACGGTGCGGATGGGCATCACCACCGACGTACTCAACCGGCTGTTCTCCAACGACAGCACGCCGTTGCGCGCCGTTCGCGATATCGGGCTCGGCCTCGTCGACCGCATGCCTGCCTTGAAGACTTACTTCATCAAGCAGGCATCCGGCCTGACCGGCGAGACGCCTCGTTTGTTGCGCGGTGAAGCTATCTGAGGCAAGCGCCGCTTAGTCGATCTGGAGGCCCAGTTTCTGGCGCAGGCGGCGCAGGTTCTGCTGCGTCAAACGCGGCGGATCGTTAGGCTCGGCATCGACGATGCCGCGCGTCATGACCAGAAAATCCTCTTTTTCGCCGGGATCCAGCCGGTCGCGCAGGAACGGCGCCAATTTGTCGATGACGACATTGGTATCGTCGATCTGCGCAGCGGCCCACTTGGCATAAATCACCGATTCATCCGCCTTGGGAGTGTCGGACAGACCGGCAATCGCCTCGCGCAACGCCGTTTCCCGCGCTTCGGTCAGCGGTTTGTCGTCGGTGGCGATGGCCGTAATGATCGTGGCTGCCGCGACCACCGGATCGTTGACGGCGGTGAGCGGCGAAAGGCTGGCCTGTTTGCGAAGTTTGCTGCGCCTCATCGAGCCGCGCACCTGGCCGATCTTGTCGACGACCTCACCGGCTGCGTCACCCATATATTTCAGCCGGTACCACCAGAATGCGCCGGCACCAAGAATCCCCAGCAAGGCAATCAGTATATGCATGAAACCTCCGTCGCAACGGGCGCGACGATAGGCAGAACAATCCAGCGTTTCAACTCTGGATTTCGCTGAAACTTCGGTTCTCTACCAGACGATTTAGCCAACGGACGCGGTGGCGATGACGCTGCGAAGTCCTATATTGATACGGCACAGAAATGTTCTGGCGCATCCGGATCACGTCCGGCTTTGCAGAAATCCAAGACAGGGAGAGACCCATGGACCGTCACGCTACAGCCGTCTGGAAAGGCACTCTGAAGGAAGGCTCCGGCACCATCGATACGCAGAGCGGCGTGCTCAAGGCGCAGCCCTACTCGTTCAAGCTGCGTTTCGAGGATGAAAGCGGCAAGTCCGGCACCAATCCGGAAGAGTTGATCGCCGCCGCGCACGCCTCCTGCTTTGCCATGCAGCTTTCCCACTTCCTCGCCGAGAACGGCACGCCTGCCGAAAAGCTCGACGCCAAGGCCGTGGTAACGCTCATTCCAGGCGACGGCATCAAGAGCAGCGCGCTGACGCTGGTCGGCACCGTTCCCGGTATCGACGATGCAAAGTTCCAGGAACTGGCCAAGAAGGCCAAGGAAGGGTGTCCGATCTCGAAGGCGCTCGGCGCCATCCAGGTCACGCTGGACGCCAAGCTCGGCTGATTGCCGAAACAGCGGCGCGCGTCACTCGGCTGCGCGCCGCACAGGCTCTACCGATCTCAGCATCGCCACCAGTTCGCTTTGCCGGTGGGTGCCGGTCTTCAGGAATATGCGCTCCAGGTAAGTGCGGCCGCTTTTGAAGGTCAGTTGCAGCTCGGCCGACGCCTCTTTCAGCGACTTTCCGCCAGCCAGTTCCGAGGCAAGCCTGGCTTCGGCCGGGCTGAGATCGAAAAGTCCTGTCAGGATGGCGGGCGATGGCGCGATACCCTCTGAGGAGACGGCGGTTGCGGCAATCAAGATGTCTGCGCCAGAGAAAATGTCATGAACGCTGCGTCGCAGCGGGATGATGTGCAGAACCAATGCCTGCCGGCTCTCCGAAGCCGGCAGCGGTATGGATAGAACATGGCTGGCGCCACCGCTCTGCACCGTTTCCAGTGTTGCCTTGAACGCGGCATCGGCCTGATCGTGGTCGAGCGACACCATGCCGAAGGCGGCTGCGCGAAACACGTTGGACAGGTTTTCGAACAAGGCGTTGGCGGTTAGAAGCTGGCCTGCTGACGACAGCACGGCCGCGGGCAGGCCGATCGCATCGAGCGCCGACACCGTAGCGCGCGCACGTTCCAGCCCAAGCCGGGCGGCAATCAGTGCCGATCGCGCCATATGCGGCCGCAAACCGTCGAGTACCGCGACATTGGCAGCGCTCGGCCTGCCGTTTTCGACCCAGCGTTCGAAGGTCATCGCGGCAATTTCGCCGGTCGGCATATGGATGAGCGAACCAAGCTGCCAGCCGAGACCGATATCCTTGAGGAGGCGCCGGACAGGATCGCGCGCGATCTGCTCGGGAGTCATGTAGTCGATATCGCAGAGGAAGCCGGGATAATTGACGGTCAGAAGATGTGCCGGCCGTTCGCAGTCCCGCCACAGCCCGTCGCGGATAAAATTGCCGAGAATGTCGCGGGTGATCTCCGTCGCTTTCCAGCGCGGCGGCGCATCGAGCGACAGGATCTGGAACTCGCCGCTCACTGAGCCGGAGAGCTCGCTGACAGCTCCTAGAACCTCCGGCCAGAGGTCGGGCAAGAAAGCCGCCTCGTAGATGCGTTCGACCAGCGTCTCCGTCATCGGCCTTGATCCCATCGACGTGTCGTCAAACCTTGCCATCCCCGACTTCCCGGTGCAATCCCGGAAAGGGGCTGCCAACGCCCTTCAGCAATGCGACGAGCTGGCTTTGCCGGTTGGTCCCGGTCTTGGCGAAAATGCGATCGAGATAGGTTCGTGCTGTTTTCACCGTGGTTCCCATCCGATCCGCCGCCTCGGCAACCGACAGCCCACCGGACAAGACAGCCGCGAGACGCGATTCGGATGGCGTGAGGTCAAACAGCCCATGCAACACATGCGGGACCGGCGCGCCTCCCTGGACCGTCAGCGCAGTCACGACGAGCAGCACGCTGCCGCCGGCAAAAAGGTCGTGCGCCGCGCCCTTGACCGGCAACAGATGCACCACCATCGGTGCGCGCCCTTCCCTCGGCCTGATCGGGATCGATCCGCTGGAGGAACGCTTGCCCGCCAGCGCGGTAAGAGCCTCGCGCAGAAGAGCGTCGGCCCTCTCATCGGATACAGTCAGTCCACCGAAGGCGGACGGGCGAAAGACCTCCCTGAGCGTTTCCAGAAAAGCGTTGGCGGCGAGCACGACCCCTGCCTGCGTCAGCACCGCTGCCGGCAGGCCAATCGCATCCAGCCCCGAGACGGTAGCGCGCGCACGCTCGAGATTGAGGCGAGCCGAAATCAGTCCGGCACGGGCGAGATGGGGCCGCAAACTGTCCAGCAATCCGATGCTGGCTGGATCGTGACGCCCGTCGCCAAGCCTGCGCTCCCAGGTGAAGCTCACCACCTCGCGGCTCGGCATCGGAATGACCGTGGTGATCTGCTGGCCGAGCCCCAACTCTCGCAGACTGGCCTCGACGGCGTCCGCCGCCAACTGCTCGGCGGTCATGAAATCGTTCATATAGACGAATTGCGAAAAGACATCCTGCGCCCCATCCATGAACAGGAATTGCGCACGCTGGCTGTCACGCCACTGGTCGGATGTGGTGAAGGCGTGAAGCGACGCCTCCGTCAAAGACGTCGTCTTGTAGCGCGGCGGCGAATCCGGCGTGGAGAACGTCAGGATTGAGCCGGAGGCCGAACCGGACACCGCGCCGATGTGATCGAGAACGTGCGGCCACAGCTCGGGCACGAGGGCCGCTTCGTATATCCGGTCGTCGAGCCCGACGATCATGGCCCGACCGGTCCCGCGCGTGGCCGGCAGAAGACCGGCAGGATACGAACGCAACGGCACATCCGCTTCCCGAAGCCAAGCTTGGAAAGTCCAACCGTCCCACCAGCAATCCGGCTCAAGCCATGCTTCGGTCCAATCATCCGCATGTCAGCGCATCATGACCTCAGGGAAAGACGACCACAAGTCGGCATTTGCCGACTTGTGGCGGATACCCGTCGGTAACACAGTCCGCGCTGATTGCAGGCCATGCATTGAGGGGTGCCGGCCGGGATGGATGATCTTACAGATGATCGAAACCAGTCCGTTCGCGACGCCGGACCTCGTGCCGTTCGCAATGTCCTATGCTTTGCTGGCCATGCTGCCGGGGCCGAATTTCGCTGTCGTGGCACAGGCGGGGCTGACCTCATGCCGAAACACCGCGCTCGCCGCCGCCATCGGCATTGCTTTGGGCGCCAGCCTTCTATCGGGAGTCATCGCTGGCAGCGCCGGCGCGCTGCCCCTCGGCCCCACAGGCGCCCGCCTCGCGACTGTGTTGTACGGGGTTTTTCTTCTGGGGCTGGGTGCAAGAGCCATCGACCGCGCCATCAGGCCGGCGACTGAGCTGGGCCGGCAAACCCGCCTTCCTGCCACGGGCTATTTCCGGCTGGCGTTCATCACGGCCACGGCCAATCCTGCCTCAGCGCTGTTCTTCACCTCGTCCGCGCTGGCAGCCAAGACATCCGCGCAAGGCAGCAGCCTCGTCGTCTTTCTGGTCGCAGCAGTCTGGTTCGGCCTTGTCGGTCTTGCGCTATCCGCTTCGGCCTGCCGAGCCTTTTACGCGCGTTATCGCCGCTATGCTGATATGGCACTCGGCGCCGCACTCGCCGCCATGGGCATAGCGGCGATCTTCTAATCTCACCTCAAGAAACATCAAAAGTATCATGATAATTGACACCGGCACTCACGCTACTTATGATGATGCGTGAAATGAAGGGTACTCTCATGATCTTTGATGCCATCATCATTGGCGGCAGCTATGCAGGCCTAGCAGCATCGCTTCAACTCGCGCGGGCGCGCCGTTCCATCCTCGTCGTCGATGCCGGCATTCGGCGGAACCGGTTCGCACACAGCTCGCATGGGTTTTTGACGCAGGACGGCGAATCGCCCGAAGCCATTGCCGCCACAGCGCGCAGGCAGCTGATGGCCTACAAGACTGTGTGCTGGCTTGATGGGACCGCCGAAGCTGCGGAGGCCGTTGGTGGTGATTTTCAGGTCCAGGTGAACGACGGCAGCGTTCATCGCGCGCGCCGCCTGGTGCTCGCGACCGGGGTCAGGGATATCTTGCCCGATATTCCCGGCCTGCGGGAGCGCTGGGGAACGAGCATCTTCCATTGCCCCTACTGCCATGGCTACGAAATAAACGAAGGCGAAATCGGCGTGCTCGCCACCTCGCCGCTGTCCCTGCATCAAGCGTTGCTGCTGCCCGACTGGGGCCGCGTCACGTTCTTCCTCAACGGCGTTTTCACGCCTGACGCCGATCAGTCCGCCCAACTCCGGGATCGCGGCGTGACGGTCGTCACCGATGCCGTGACAGCCGTGGAGGGTGAGCGCGCCACCGTGCGGACCCAGAACGGCCGCCTGTTTCCGCTCGACGGCTTGTTCACGGCCCCGCGCATCGAGATGGCCAGTTCTATCGCTCACCAGCTCGGCTGCGCCTTCGAAGATGGGCCTTTTGGCGCGTTCATCCGTACCGACGGCTTCAAAGAGACTTCGGTGGCCGGGGTCTTTGCTTGCGGCGATGCGGCACGTGCGGCCGGTTCGGTATCGATGGCGGTCGGCGACGGCGCTTTTGCCGGCACGGCAACGCACCAATCCATTGTTTTCCGCAAATTGTAAGCGGCAGGCTACAGGCCAATCCTATCGTCCCCGGTGCTGGACCGCTATAAGCAGCGAAATCGGGAAAGGACCGTATTGTGAGACAGGACGGACGGCTGTCGCGGCTTTTGCACGTGCTCCTGCATATGGACGGGCAGGAAAAGCCTGTGACGTCGGAAATGATCGGCCGCATGCTTAACACCAATGCCACGCTCGTGCGCCGCACCATGGCTGGCCTGCGGGAGGCCGGCTATGTAACATCCGAGAAGGGGCATGGCGGAGGATGGACGCTTGTCCGCCCATTGACGGCGATCACACTTCTCGACGTCTACCGGGCTTTGGGAAAACCTGAACTCTTCGCCTTCGGTCTTTCGGAAGATATGCCGTCATGCCTTGTCGAACGGGCCGTAAATCAGGCGATCAGTGAGACGCGACAGGAAGCGGAAACCTTACTGCTGGAGCGGTTCGGCCAAATTTCGCTGGCCGATATCGCTAAGGATTTTGGAACCCGCTCCAAAGCAAAAGCTTTCATCCACAACCAGTGATACTGGCCTTATTCGGCCGCGGCATGCGGGTCGGCGAGAGCGGCATCCGGGCGGCTGATCGGCACCGCCGTCTGCGAGGTGCGCTTGGCCAACGCCTTTTCGCCACTGCTCTGCAGTAGCTTGCGGAATGACGGGTGCATGCCGCCATCGGAATAGGCGTGCGTAGCCACCGGCACGCCCGAGGCTATCAATTTCTGAATTTCCGCGGCATCCGACTGCCAGCGCGACGCGACTGCTGGCGACTCCAGCGATGGCGGGCAAGCCGCGAGCGGATCGCTGGGCTCCCCACCCTCGAAGGTGCGGTCGAAGACATAGCGGCCTTCGCAATAGGAGACCTTCGGCTGCTGACGCGTCACTTCGAAAGCGTCATAGCCCTTCTTGAGGTCGCTCCAGAAAGCGAAGTTCGGGTCGTTGCGGTTTTTCGCCATATTGGAAGGCGTCATCTTGAACGGATAGGCCTGGACCTGGAACGAGGTCTGGCCGCCTTTCAGCGCCTCGCGCACCACCGAATAGATTTCCGCCACGCCATCGTCGGTCAGCGCGTAGCAACCCGACGACGAACAGGCGCCATGGACCATCAATGCCTCGCCGGTGTAGCCGAGGGCGGATTCAAGCTTGTTGGGATAGCCGAGATTGAAGGACAGATAGTATTGTGACTTCGGGTTCAGCATGTTGACGTTGACGTGGTAGAAACCTTCCGGCGCCTGACGGTCGCCATTTTGTTTCTTGGGTCCAAGCTTCCCAGACCAGCGGCACATCGGATAGGTCTTCAGAAGCGCGAAGCGGCCCGACCTGTCGCGCTTCCAGATTTCGAGTTCGCTCTCCTGCTTGAAGATGCGCACAACGATCGGCGATGACGGCGACATCGACTTCTTGTTCATCTCGCCCATCAACCGGGCCGGTATCGGCTGTATCGCGCGCGTGTCGACATCCATCACCGACGAGACGCATCCCGACAGGAAGAGGCTCGTTGCGATCAGAAGGGAGTAGGCATGGCTACGTCGGAAAATGGCGCGCACTCTTTTCATCACGTCTGGTTGCGTAAAGGGCTCTAAACCGCGAAGCATCGGTCCTGCTGGTTAATACAAGGTTTCCGCTTGGCCGAACCGGTCTGATCGCTAGCCCTAAGCGCAGCTTTTAGGCAATTTCATGAAGCCTGGAAAGCTCAGCGCCAACCATCGATGTTCAATCCTTGGTGAAGCTGAACTGCTTGCCGTTCGTCAGTTCGCCGCGATATGCCTGAGCTTGAGCCCAAGGGTGACGGTGCGCGCAATCATCAGCACGATCATGGCGAGCCAAAGGCCATGATTGCCCGCCAGTTGCTGCAGGACATAGGCTGTCGCAAGAAAGAGGGCCGTTGATATGAACATGCTGTTGCGCAGGTCGCGCGTCCGCAGCGCGCCGATGAACACGCCGTCGAGCATATAGCTGCTCACGGAAAGGATCGGCAGGATGACGACATAGGGCAGGAACTCGATGGCCGCCGCGCGCACCTCCTGCTGATTGGTCAGCATGGCAATGATCGCCGGGCCGCCCAACGCGTAGCAAAGCGAGAAAAGCAGCGCGACAAGGCCCGACCATAGGAATGCCGCTTTGACGACGCGGTAGAAGGCGTCCCTGCGACGCGCTCCTATGACGGACCCGACCAGGGTTTCGGTGGCATGCGCAAAACCGTCCAGGCCATAAGACATGATGCCGTGCAGGTTGAGAAGAACCGCGTTGGCCGCCAGGATCGCGTCGCCCTCCGCAGCCCCGCTTCGGGCAAACCATCCAAAGCAGACCAGGAGAAGCAGGCTGCGCAGGAAGATGTCGCGGTTGACCGCGAACAGCCGGCGAATAGCCGCTCCATCCAGCAGGTCGCGCAATACCAGCGCCTGGCGCACGCTGAATGGCCGAACGATCATCAGCCCGACGATGAAGGCGACCCACTCGGCGATGGCCGTGCCCGCGCCGATGCCGGCCACGCCCCAGTCGAACACGAAGACCAGCGTCAGGGTAGCAGCAAGATTGATTACGTTGAGCGCGACCTGCAGCGCCAGCGAGATCATTACGCGCTGGCATCCGAGGAGATAGCCAAGCACGACAAAATTGCCCAAGGCGGCCGGCGCCGACCATATCCGCGCGGAAGCATAGGCCGACGCGCTTTGATAGACCGCTTCACTTCCGCCGAGGAATGTGAGGCCGATCTCGATGATCGGCTTCTGCAGGATGACGACGACGGCCCCGGCCGTGGTGGCGATGAGAAGCGCCCGGAGCAGATGCTTGCGCATCAGCGTGGCGTCGTCCGCGCCCCAGGCCTGCGCCACCAGCCCGGTGGTGGCCATGCGCAGGAAGCTGAAGCTCCAGAACAGGAAGTTGAACAGCACCCCGCTGAGCGCGACGCCGCCAAGATACCACGGCCCAGACATGTGCCCGGCCACCATCGTGTCGACCAGCGACAGGACGGGTTGGGCCAGATTCGCCAGAATGATCGGAAGCGCCAACATGATCATCCGGCGGTTCCAGTCTTCCCGCAAGTCCACAGGTGGCAAGGTGTTCACGGGCGATACCGTCCTGTCGGAAGGGTGACAATGGCTTCAAAATTCCGACTGCGCACCCTCAGGCCCCGCCTCTTATTAACAATCAAGCCCGACGCATCTTCGACGCGCCGTCGGCATCACCAATCCATGACGACCTTGCCCGCGCTGCCATTTCGCATGGCATCGAAGCCGGCCTGGAAATCGTCGATGCCGATGCGATGGGTTATCAGGCCCGAAACGTCGAGTGGCCCCTGCACCAGCGCGATCATCTTGTACCAGGTCTCGAACATCTCGCGGCCGTAGATGCCTTTCAGATGCAGCATCTTGAAGATGACCTTGTTCCAGTCGATCTCGAAGCCGGTGGGCGCGATGCCGAGAATGGCGATCTTGCCGCCATTGTTCATGGTGTCGATCATGTCGCGGAAAGCAGGGGCCGCACCCGACATTTCGAGCCCGACATCGAAGCCTTCGGTCATCCCGATGGTGGGCATGATGTCCTTGAGCTTTTCACGCGATGTGTCGACGACGTAGCGGACCCCCAATTTGCGCGCCAGTTCCAGCCGTACAGGGTTGATGTCGGTGATAACGACCTTCCGGGCACCGACGCTCTGCGCGACGAGCGCACCCATGATGCCGATCGGTCCGGCGCCTGTGACGAGCACGTCCTCGCCAACGACATGGAACGACAGGGCCGTGTGGACGGCGTTGCCCAGCGGGTCGAAAATCGCCGCGATTTCATCGGGCACATCGTCGGGGATCGGCACGACATTGTTCTGAGGGATAGCCAGATAGTCGGCGAAGGAGCCGGGACGGTTGACCCCTACGCCCTGCGTGTTGCGGCAGAGATGCCCACGCCCGGCGCGGCAGTTGCGGCAATGGCCGCACACGATATGGCCTTCGCCCGAAACCCGCTGACCGACTTTGTATTGCGTGACGGCCCGGCCGAGATCGGCGATCTCGCCGACGAATTCATGGCCCGTGACCATGGGCACGGGAACGGTCTTCTGCGCCCACTCGTCCCAATTGTAGATATGGACATCCGTGCCGCAGATCGCCGTCTTCTTGATCTTGATCAGGACATCGTTCGGGCCGATCTCGGGGACGGGAACGTGCTCCATCCATAGTCCCGGCTCGGATTTCGCCTTCACCAGCGCGCGCATCATATTGGACATTTTTTCTCCTTACCCTCCCCCTGTGAGGAAGGTTGGCGCGAAAGGCCGGGAAGCCGACTGTTGATTGTCCTACCACCCTGGCTCGCGCTCTTACTTCATTTCGAGCGTTCGTGACCCTTCCGCAAGGGAGAGTGTACCCTAACCGAGAATCCCCAGCTCTTTGCCGACCTCGCCGAACGCCTGCACCGCGCGGTCGATGTCGGCGATGGAATGCGCCGCCGACATCTGCGTGCGGATACGAGCCTGGCCTTTCGGCACCACGGGAAACGAGAAACCGATGACATAGATGCCGCGTTCCAGCATTTTCGCCGCCATCGCCTGCGCCAAGGCGGCGTCGCCCAGCATCACCGGAATGATCGGATGATCGGCGCCCGCCAGCGTGAAGCCGAGCTTGGTCATCTCAGCGCGAAAGTGCCGTGCGTTTTCGTCGAGTTTTGCGCGAAGATCGTCACCGCCCGCGACGAGTTCGAGAACCTTGATCGATGCGCCGGCAATGGCGGGCGCCAGCGTGTTCGAAAACAGATAGGGCCGCGAACGCTGGCGAAGCCATTCGACAACCTCCTTCTTAGCCGACGTATAACCGCCGGAGGCGCCACCCAGCGCCTTGCCGAGCGTGCCGGTGATGATGTCGATCCGGCCCTCGACGCCGCAATACTCGGCCGAGCCTCGGCCGTTCTTTCCGACGAAACCTACGGCATGACTGTCGTCAACCATGACCATGGCGCCGTATTTTTCGGCAAGATCGCAGACGCCGCGGAGATTGGCGATGATGCCATCCATCGAGAATACGCCATCGGTGGCGATCAGCTTGAAGCGCGAGCCTTCGGCCTTCTTCAGTTCCTCTTCCAGCGCCGCCATATCGTTGTTTGCATAGCGGAAGCGCTTGGCCTTCGACAGGCGGACGCCGTCGATGATCGAGGCATGGTTGAGAGCGTCGGAAATGATCGCATCGTCCTCGCCCAGAAGCGTTTCGAACAGACCGCCATTGGCATCGAAGCAGGAGGAATAGAGGATCGTATCCTCCATGCCGAGAAAGCCGGAAATCCGGGCCTCCAGCTCCTTGTGCTCCTCCTGCGTGCCGCAGATGAACCGCACCGAGGCCATGCCATAGCCATAGCGGTCGAGAGCTTGCTTGGCCGCGTCCCGCAAAGCGTCACTGTCTGCAAGGCCGAGATAGTTGTTGGCACAGAAGTTGAGCACTTTCGCACCGCCCGCGACGACGATCTCGGCACTTTGGGTCGAGGTGATGACCCGCTCGCTCTTGTAAAGGCCGTCCGCCTTGAGCGTTTCCAGTTCGCGGGACAGATGAGCGATAAAGGCGTTCATGGCATAGACCTCGTTTGCGCTGCGCCGCGGGTCGCGTCACAGCATTAGGAAAGGACGACGAAGGAACTATGCCTCTCGCCGTCATCTACGTTTCATCCGATCGCCCTAGCCGGGCGGACGACCGGAAATCGCGATGCGGTCAGGCCGCTTTGGCTGCGAACCCTTCGCTGCACAGCCCTTTCAGATCGTCCAGCGACATGGCGTCGAGATCGAGCGCGGTGAGCAGATCGTTCTCGGCCATGAAATCGCGGCCATACATCGCCGAGAAAATCCGCACGCCGGCCTCGTGCAGCTCAGCCGGATAGCCTGCGAGGCGTCCGATCTTTGCTGTCGCCACCAGGCCGAACGGCACGTCTTCCGTGACATAGCGGCTGTCAGCCGTGGTGGGGCCGCGACCGCCATTGCCGGCTTCATGCATCTCCTGGTTCATCTGCGAGATGGAACTGACAGGTACATGGAAGGACAGGTGGAAATGCTGGAAGATGGTGCGCACATCGAGGCCCAGCTTGGTGGCGATGGCGATCCGCTCCTTGTCGAGTTCCTCCAGGAGACGACCGACATTCGGGGTCACGTTCTGGCCCTGGCTCCAGTTTTCGCCGCGCTCCATGCGGGTCATGTTGCCCAGCGCGATGCCCATATGGTTCTGCGGGTTGAGGTTGGACAGGGCGATTGCCATCAGGCTTCCGCGGTCGAGGAAACGGTCGCCGAACAAATCCTGGCAGACAGCCAGCCCCCGCGCGCTTTCGGAGCTGGGTATCGTGGCGATGTCGACCTGCTTTCGCACGGTGTTCACATTCACCAGCGTCGGGCTCAGCTGACGGCCGGAAACAACTGTGGTGCCCCAGGCGACGATCGGCACCGCCACGCCGCGTTCAGCCAGCAGGCGCGACAGATACAGCGCGCCGAACGAAGCATGCGAGCTGAAGATGACGATCTGCGCCGGAGTAATGTAGGGCGCAATCGCGTCAAGAACCGTTTTATGGCCGTAAGCAGGAAGCGCGATGAGTAGAGCTTCCGCATCGGCGACCAGCGCTTCGGCGCTTTCGGCCACGGCCGGATGGAACGTGCCTTCGATCGCGCCTTGCGCAACCAACGCCTCGCCGGCTGCCAACGCCTTGGTGCGTTCGCCGCTGGGCGACCACAGGATTGCCTTATGCCCCTGCTGCTCGATGAGTACCGCTGATGCGAAAGCGATCGACCCCGCACCGACAATTCCTACATGCATTCCCTATTCCTCTTCTACTCAATCCTGGACGCGGCATTTTTGGCCGGTCGTCATGTCGAACGTATCGATGTCCGTTGCGCGCCCGGCACGACATCGCCGGAAGCGACCACCAGGAACGCCCCCGCACCGACAGGGCCGACGCTGGTCAGCGAATGGGGCACGTCGGCGGCGTAGCGTGCTGTCTCGCCGGCGCGAACGCTTGTGGTATTGCCTGCGCTCCGCACCACGATCTCCCCCTTGGTGCAGTGCAGATGCTCCACGGTGCCTGAACCATGCGGATCGCTGGCCAGCACGCCCTCAGCCTCGAAGCTCAAAAGATACCACTCGATCAGCGACACCATATTGGCCGGCGACAGAATCTGCAGGGTGCAGCTGCCATCGGCGCTGCGGATGGTCGGCGTCAGATTGCCCGGCTGCAGGTCGATGACCGGCCCGCTACTCTCTTCGCTGGCGCCGCTCACCAGACTGTTGAGATCGATGTTGAGCGCCCGCGTCAGGTGCCACAGCGTGCCGTAGGTCGGATTGGCGTTGCCGCGTTCAATCTCAGACAGCATCGAGCGGGACACGCCCGACCTGGCCGCCAGTTCGGCGAGCGTCAGACCGAGGCGTTTCCGATATGCCTGCAGGCGCGGGCCGATTTCGGGTGGATTGACCGAAAGCATATTTTCTCCCCCTTTACCCCTCCAGTAAACGTTTCGATCCATCATCCCGCAATTGGTTCGCCCAGCGTGTGCATGAGCCGGTTTGCCCAGCCGAACAACGACGTGGACAGGATGAGGTCGAGGATTTCGTCTTTGCCCAATCCGGCTGACATCAGCGCGGCCATATCGTCGGCATCGGCTTCGGACGGACATTTCGACAGTTTGACCGCGAAATTCAGGATCGCCTTGAGACGCGGGGCAATCTCCGCATCGACGCCGTCGGCGAAGACGGCGGCGATGACGTACTTGTCCTTGGCCAGTTGGTTGTAGCGGCTGGCGTGCACGGCCGCGCAATAGATGCAGCGATTGACGATGGACGCGCCGACAGCCCCAAGCTCCCGCTCGGCCCGCGACAGCCCGTCGCGATTGTACATCACCGCGTTGAACAACGGACTCCGGTGCTTCAGCGTCTCGACGTCATGCGCAAGCACCAGAACGTAATCCGAGACCTTGTTGTTGGAGGGGGTGACCTTCAGCGCTTCGAGCTGGTCGGCGCTGGCCTCGGCAAGGTCGAGCGGCGTAACGTAAGGCTTCCAGACAGGGATGTCGGTGGTGAAGTCGTGGACGATCTTGCTCATGCCAACCCCTTCATCAATGCCAAGCCGACGGCTACCCTGATCTGGTAGCTGACGAAGGCGACAAGCTCCGAAAGCCGGACGATATCGGCATCGGCGATACCCGCTTCCTGAAGCAACTCGATATCGCGCCGCGTCGCGTCCTTGGGCGCATGAGCGACGAGATCGACATGGCGGATAAGGGCCCTGGCCCGTGGATCGCTGCCGCCGTCGAACCAGATATCGGCCATGCGAACGGCACCGTCTGGCGAGCCGGCCTTTTCCAGCATGGTCTCGAAATGCTCTTCGAACGCTTTGTGGTCGTTGATCTTGGCAATGCGCAGAGCGAGCGCCGCACGTTCGGCATGCGACAGCCCACCGGGATTTTCCGGCATCAAAGCCCCGTCATGCGTCTGCTGGGTCAGCGCCATGATGTCGGCCCGCCCTGCGATCACGTCGGCCAAGGCGCTGCCCGGCTCGATGCCCACGATCGCTTTGATCACATCCTCATTCCCTGACATCGCGTTCTCCTATGCCTGCCTGCGGGCGGCCGTCCGCTCATCGTCCGGCAATGGCGATGCCGACCATTCGTCGCCACGCAGTTCGGGCGTGTCGTAGTCGAGCAGGCGCTGCCAATAGCGGTCGAAATTCTCGATATAAAACTTGGCGGCGATTTCGCGCGCCAGCCACGCCGCCCCTTCGCTGATGCCCGGAATGTCGCCGCTCACCTTGCCGAGGCTCGCAGTGGCGCCCGAATTGAAACTGTGAATCCGTGACAACCAGGGCGCCTGTCCCGGCTCGCGTTCCAGGAAGGTAAAGTCATCGGCAAGATAGGGGAACTTGCCGAGATCGGCATTCCGTTCGTCTTCGGGCGGGGTGAACCGATCCCGCCACAACAGGATCTTGTCGGCATAGCCGTCGAGTTCCTTGCGCGCGAGCGGATCGACACCGAAGCCGGTGCCAAGGATCAGGAAATCGGCGCGAACCGTCTTGCCTTGCGATGTCGTGACGACGACCTCGTCACCCTCGAGTTCGGTCTTTTCCACCGCCGCATCGAAATGGAAATAGGCATTGGGATGACGGCTGACGCGCAGCGTCGATCCACGTGGCGCCGGCGTCTGGGTGCGCAGCGAGTAGTTCATGATCTTCCAGCGCTTTGCATCGTCCAGATGCGGGAACGCGGCGGTGAAGCCGAATGAGCCGATGCCCATCAGCTTGTTGATGCGAGGCATTTCCTTGCGTCGGATGAGGTGGCGGACCTCGGCGGCACCCGCCTCGAGCGCCTCGGCAGCGTTGTCGACGGCGGATGCGCCCACCCCGATGACCACAACCCGCTTGCCGCGCAGCGCGGCAAAATCGATGTGATGCGAGGAATGCGCCCAGAATTTCTGCGGCAGCCCCGAGACGAAATCGGGAATGCTGGGATGACCCAGCCCGTCACGACCGGTGGCCATCACCACCTTGCGGGTGAGAACCGACGTCTCCCGGGCTCCCGTACCCGATAGCGCCAACCGCAGCAGCGCGCCTTCGGGACGAATCGAGGTGACTTCCACCTCGTTCTCCACCGGCAGATCGAGTACCCTGCGGTACCACCGCAGATACTCCATCCACATCGGCCGCGGGATCTTGTCCAGCGCAGCCCAAGCATCTCCGCCGAATTGTGCGACGTACCAGGCACGGAACGTCAAAGAGGCCATGCCATAGGCCGGCCCCACCAGTTGCTTGGGCGAGCGCAGCGTTTCCATGCGCGCATAGGTCAGCCACGGTCCTTCGAACCCGGCCGGGCTGCGATCGAAGATGCGGATATTCGGAATGCCAGCGCCGATCAGCGCAAAACTCGCCACCAATCCGCACATGCCGCCGCCAATCACGACGACATCATGGACATGGTCGTCGCCTGCGGTGGGCACCACCCAGTTGGCCGGCGGATAGCACAGGCAGGCTAGATCGTCGCGGACGCGCTGATCCAACTCCGAGAGGCTTCGCGCCGCGGATTGGAGCGGTGCCTGCACATCAAAAGCCATGGTTCACCTCCTTTTCCCGACCGGCGTGCTGGTTGCTACCAGCATTGGTTGCTCGCGGCGGCGCGTCCAATACGGCGCGGGGCCATCCCGTTCAACGATGAGCATGACGGTCCGGAATGACGGTGGCGGTCTCGGGTTTCCAGCCTACCCAGATGTCGTCGCCGGCAAGCTGCGCGACATCGCCGGGATGCACCAGCGTGTTGAGAACGGCGCCATCGCCGACTTCGACCGCCAGCGAGGTGTGGTTGCCCTTGAACACCCGTTGCCGGATTTTGCCCTTGATGCGGTTGCCGCTGGTCGGCTCTGTCGCCGAGCAATGGATCGATTCGGGACGGAGGACCACGTAAAGGTGCTCGCCGGCCTTCGGCGACAGACCGCCCTGGTCGGCCTTGATGGTGATGCCGTTCCAGTCCAGCGCGGTCAGATTGCCTTCGGCGCCCAGAACGGTGCTGCGCAGCAGGTTGGTTTCGCCGATGAAGTTGGCGACGAAGACCGAACCGGGGCGGCCGTACAGCGTGCTGGGGTCGCCCATCTGCTCGATACGTCCGTTGTTCATGACGACGATCGTGTCGGACATGGTCAGCGCCTCTTCCTGATCGTGGGTCACGAACATGAAGGTCTTGCCGGTCTTCTCCTGGATCGCCTTGAGCTCGATCTGCATCTGCTGGCGCAGCTTGGCGTCCAGCGCGGAGAGCGGCTCGTCGAGCAGCAACACGTCCGGATCGGGCGCGAGCGCCCGCATCAGCGCCACGCGCTGCCGCTGACCGCCCGACAACTCATTCGGCAGCCGGTTCGCATAGTCCTGAAGCTGGACAAGCTCGAGCAGCTCGGACACCCGGCGATGGATGCTCTTGTTGTCGAGGCCTTTGAGTTCGAGACCGAAGGCGATGTTCTTGGCCACGTTCATATGCGGGAAGAGCGCATAGTCCTGAAACACGATGTTGACGTTGCGCTTGTTGGGCGGAACCCGCGTCACATCCTTGCCGCTGAGCAGGATGCGACCGGACGTCGGCATCTCGAAGCCGCCGAGCATCCGCAGCGACGTCGACTTGCCGCATCCCGATGGGCCGAGCAGTGTCACGAACTTGCCCGCCTCGATGCTCAAATTCAGGTCGTCGACGGCAACCTGGCTGCCATAGTTCTTCGTCACATGGTCGAATTGAACGACGGGTTCCATCAGCGGGTCCTCGCGCGGCGGGTAAGATATTCGGCATAGAGTCCCACTGCGGCGGTCACCACGAGGACAAGAGTAGCCATTGCATTGATTTCCGGGGACATGCCGCCCTGCACTTTGGCGAAGATCAACATCGGCAATGTCGGCCGATAGCCGCCCAGGAAGAAGGTGCGGACAAAGTCGTCGATCGACAACAGCACGCAGAAGATCATGCCGCCGAACAGCGCCGGCCCGAGATAAGGCAGCGTGACCCGCAGGAAGGCGACAAAGCTGTCAGCGCCGAGATCCCGCGCGGCATCGACGAGATTGCCCGGCATCGAGCGCAGGCGGGTGAGCGCCATCACCACCACGAAGGGCACCGCATGCACCGTGTGGCCCAGGATGATCGCCGCCGTACCCGTCGGCATGTCGATGGTCGAGATGAAGATGCGCAGCGAAATGGCCGAGATCATGCCCGGCACCACGGCCGGCAGGCACGCCAGCGCGAAGATGATCACCTGGCCCTTGATGCCCTCGGCGACGATCAGCATGGCGATCCAGACGCCTAGCACGGTCGCAGCCAGGGTCGTGGCGGCCGCGATCATGATCGAATATAGGCACGCCTCAAGGAACTGCTTGTCCTGCAACACCTTGGCGTACCAGTCCAATGTCCACTCGCCGATCGGGAATGCGACGAAATTGGCGTCCTTGAAGCTCATTGCCATCATCAGTGTGAGCGGCAGGAGCAGGTAGAATATGAAGGCCCAGTAGATCGCGGTGAGCGTCACGCGCGGCGCGTCGGAAAACAGGGATCGCATCAGATGGCTCTCCTTTTGCTTCCGCCGACCAGCCGCATGAAGATGGCAGCGGCGATAAGGGCGGTGACAAGCATGATCAGGGCGAAGGCGGCGCCCACCGGCCATTTGTCGCTGGCGCCATGGAAGAAGCTGCTGATCGTTTCGGGAAACAGCACCGTATTGGGCCCGCCGAGCAGCATGGGCGTGGCGAAGACACCGATGCAGGTCAGGAAGACGAGGCTGCAGCCCGACACGATGCCATCGCGCGAGAGCGGCAGGATGATCCGGCGGAAGCGCGTGAACGGACCGGCGCCCAGATCGGCGGCGGCATCGAGCAGCGGCGACGGTATCTTCTCGATCGCCGAATAGAGCGGCAGAAGCATGTACAGGCAGATCAGATAGACCAGGCCGAAGCCGAGCGAAAACGAGGTGTAGAGCATCGGGATCGGCCGGTCGATCAAGCCGATCTCGCGCAGCAGCACATTGACGGCGCCGCGATTGGCCAGAAGCATGATGACCGAGAACGTGCGGATCAGCTCACCCGCCCAGAACGGGACCAGAAGCAGCAGCAACGCCTTGGATCGGCCCTGCGGCTTGACGATCTTGGCGACATAATAGGCCACGGGATAGACGACGACGAGGGTGAAGGCCGTCGCTCCGGTAGCGAAGATGAAGCTCTTGATCAGCGGTGTGAAGTAAATCGATTCCTGGAAGAAGATCGCATAATTGGCCAAGGTGAAATGCGACTCGACACCGGGCTGGACCGGATAGTGCGACAGAAGGCTGATCTTCAGCATCTGGTAGATCGGCCCGACATGCAGCATGATCAGCCAGAGCAAAGGCACGCTGGCGAGAAGAATGATGCGGCCGATCCGCGACTCAACCGCAGCCCCCAGTGTGTGCTGGTACAGCGAGGAATTGACCACCTTGGCCATGCCGGTGGAATATTTGGGCACGGACATATCGCGTCCTGAAGCATGCCCGGCTGTTGTCGTAGTGCTACTCACCATCTAGCGATCTCGGTTGGCGCAGCCCGACAGGTCCCGCGCAGGCGAGCCGGCGGCAGTCAGAGCGCGTTGTTGAGCCTGGGGAGGCAGGCGAAAGCCCGCCGCCTGCCTGAAGGCGATAACAGCGCCGCAGGCAGGCTGCATTCTCGAGACTCGTCTCCTCAGGCCGCCTTGACCTCTGCGGTAGCGCGGTCGATCATCTCGTTCTTCATGTCGCGATTGACCGAGGAGAAGAAGATGATGCGCTCGACCTCTTCCTGCGGAAGCGTCGACGCCATCCTTTCGCGCTCTTCGAGCACATCGCCGACGCCATTGATGGTCGAGCTGTAGCCGGATTGACGGGTCATCGCCGCGCCGACTTCCGGGCTCTCCAGAATGGCGTTGAAGAGCTTGTAGGCGTTTTCAGCGTTCGGCGCGTTGTTGACCACGTTGAGCGTATAGCAGAAGCCGAACGTACCCTCCTTCGGCACCGACAGCTTGATAGGATGCCCATCCATGATCAGCTTGGCAGCCGGGCCCGACCAGGAATGGCCGAGATAGATGTCCTCATTGATGAACATCTGCTGCACTTCCGAACCCGCATCGTAGTATTTGCGGACCATGTCCTTGTGCTTGATCAGGAAATCACGGGCTTCGTTCGTCGCCTTCTGGGCGACATCCGGCTTGTCGACATAGGTGACGAAGTCGCCGTCATACCCGAGATACTGCATGACGATGGTCATGAAGTCGCTGACGATATAGGAGGTTTGACCCTTGTACTGCGGATCGAACATGACCTCCCAGCTCGGCGCCTCCGGCACATAGTCGATATTGCGGGCGAGCCCTTCGTAACCCGCCAGGATCGGCAGACCCCACAGATTGCCGTCGACACGCGCCCAGGGCGCATCCTGATAGGCGGGGTTGAGGTTCTTCCAGTTCGCGATCTTGCCGGTATCGAGCGGCTGAAGCAGGTTGGACTTGATGAACTGCGAGTAACGGTGGCCTGCGACGGTGACGATGTCGGTCGACGGGTTCGCGCCTTCGGCGGTCAGCAGGTTATACTGCTTGCCCTGATCGTCCGTCAGGCGGATGCGAACCTCGATGTCATTGTCCTTCTGGAACTTGTCGAGGAATTCCTGCGGCAGGAACTTGTCATAGGTCGTGACATTCAACACGCCGCTGGCAGCCCAGGCCGGGCGCGGCCGGATGATATAGGGTGCGGCCAACAAGGCGGTTCCCGCACCGAACACTTTCAGCGCCGTTCTACGGTTGGCTATGATCTTATTCATGTGAATTCCCCTTTTCTGACTTTGACCGATAAGCATGCGCTGGACCGACATCCACGAGAACCATCTGGAAGGGCTGGATGTGGACGCGGCAAATTACGTTGACAAACAGCCTTCCTGCCGCGTTCGGTATACCGCACAAATTTCCGGTAAACAGGAATTGACCACTGCGTCATATCTCTGTCAAGCGCACTTCGGGCACGATGATAAGAAACCCAGCTCCGAGGCTCAGCGAGGCGGTTAGCACGCTGAGGGAATTTGTGCTGAAGTCGACGGGGTGGCACAGCTATCCGCTTGTCGACTGCTCACGCTGAAGCAGCCTGTGGAGCGCGGTGCGCTACCGCTTCGCCAATTGCTATGGCGTATGCCGGCTTGAAAACACGAAAATCATGGTGGAGTTGAGGGCCTCTGCTCGTGGGAGTCCGTTCACGGACCCTTCAATTCTCAGATACACTTACTGCAGTTTATCGGAGACGTAGGGCCTTCCGTGCGACCAACTGCAAAATATACCTCGCCTGTCATCTCGTGCCGCCAATCTTGAAGCTGCCGCAGTTTCTGCCTTAGATGCCCGTGGGCTTGGGGTAAACATGATGGCGCGCATATTTTGGGCGTTGATAATTCTAGCTATATCCACCTTTTCAGCGTCTGCGGAACGTCGGCTCGCCCTTGTGTTCGGATCGGGTGAGTACCGCTCGATGCGTAAGCTCGACAATGCGGTAAATGACGCTCGGCTGATCGAACGCTCTCTTAGTGAGCTCGGCTTCGAAGTTTCCCTTGAAACTAACCGCGATCTCAAGCGCATGCGGCGCGCGCTGGACGACTTCCGGCAAGATGCAGCAGGTGCGGATGTCACGCTGGTCTATTTTGCAGGTCACGGGGTCGAAATTAGTGGCGACAATCGCTTGTTGCCCGTTGATGCTGACATTTCATCGTTAGATTCTTTCAGAGCATCGACGCTACCCCTCGAAGAAATTAGAGATGCTATCGCCTCAATCAGCAAGGTGGGCCTTGTGCTGCTGGACGCCTGCCGGAACGACCCCTTCGGAATTGTTGATGAAGCAGGACGTGGCGCGAAGGCTGTACAGCAAAAACTGAAGGAAGCTGTTCGGCCAGGACTGGGCCGCGTGGGGCGGGCAGACAATATTCTTTTTGGCTTTGCCGCCGCCCCCGGTCAGGTTGCGTCCGATGGAGATGGCGATAACTCGCCGTTCACCACAGCGCTATCGCGGCATGTCGGCACAGAAGGCCTCGAAATTCGCTCTGTGCTCACCCTCGTCCAGCAGGAGGTCTACGCAGCGTCGAAGGGAGCCCAACTGCCCTACGTCGAGAGCGGACTTCCAAAGGTTTTTTTCGCGGCCGACACCGGATATGTGTTATCCGAGCGAGAGCGGCTGCTGTTAGCCATGGCAGAGCTTACTCCGGCGCTTCGCAGCGAGGTGGAGCAAACAGCGGCCAGGAACGACGTGCCGTTGGCACCGCTCTACGGGTCCCTTCTTTCGGCAAACCTCGCAAGTCTCACCCCTGTGGACCGCTCTAATAAACTGGAAGAGGCTGCACGCGCCTATTCGGAGGTTCAAATCAGGTTCAAGGCGTTGGGCGCTGCTGATCCGGCGGTCATGCGGCTCCGAAGTGAGGCTGAAACATCCTTGGAGCAAGGCTCTTTTGCAGAGGCAAGGCTCAAACTGAGCCAAGCAGCGGCGATCGATGCGACGTCAAGCGAGGAACTCGCCAAGAACCTTTTAGAGCGTCGGCTTTCGGAGGCGGAGACCCATCTCGCAGACGCTGGCATCGCCAGAACACAACTCGATCGTGTCGCTGTCGACGCAGCGCTTGCTCGAGCAGCAGCGCTTCATGCATGGATCAGACGCGAGATCACGGCCAGCACAATATCCGACGACGACTTGATGCGTCGCATCTCCCGCAGCCTTTTCATGCTGGGCTGGGCTGAGCAGGCGCAATGGAACCTGATGGCTGCGCGGTTGCATTTGCAGGAAAGCCTGGACATATCAAAAAGGTTGGTCGATCGCGATCCTTCGAGCGCTGAGGCACGACTCGCCGTGATTGATGCCATGGCAAAGATAAGCGTGAATCAACTGAACAGTGGTGACATTTCCGGTTCCATCGAGACATCTCGTCTTATCATTGATGAGCATACAGCGCTAACTCGGCAGTTTCCTGAAAATACGCGGTTCCTGTTCAGCCTTGCGAAGGCTCACTATGATCTTTCCAAAGTCGCAAAATATCGACAGCAACACCTAAAGGAGGCGTTGAAAGTTTTGCAGCGCATGAAAGACGTGGGTGTTCTTGGTGAGCGCGAGTGGCTTCTTAAATCGGTCACTGACAAGCTTGCCGAGCTCGATATGGGTCACGACCGTAAGTGAGAGTCGCCCCAGCGAGGTGATTGGCTTTTCTGGGCACGATTTTTCCGAGTTGTGCACCAGATTTGTGAACTATATTCACAAAATAGGCACCTGAAATCAAAGGGTTTTTAGGAATATCAACGACTTGATGACCTGCTGGTGGAGCTGAGGGGGATCGAACCCCTGACCTCGTCATTGCGAACGACGCGCTCTCCCAGCTGAGCTACAGCCCCATCAGCAGGTGGCGCAATTATTGATGCGGCCCCACGGCTGTCAAGGACACTTTTGCTGATGTGCGGCGCATGGGCTTGCCGCCCTCCGCCCCAGTCGCTACATGTCGCTGTGTTCAGGAGACAGGCATGATCGCGCTTATTAATACCATCCAGTTCGCTCTTAGTATCTATTGGTGGATTCTTATTGCCTCCGCGATTTTCTCCTGGCTCTACGCCTTCAACGTGGTCAATCCCCGCAATCAATTTGTCGGTATGATCGGGAATATGCTCTACAGGCTGACGGAACCTGTATTGCGGCCGATCCGCAACATGTTGCCGAATCTGGGTGGAATCGACATCTCTCCCATCGTCGTGCTTTTGATTATTTTCTTCATACAGCAGTTTCTGGAAACGTCCGTAAAACCCATGTTTTATTCATCGCTTTAGATGTCCGACTTCTTCCGTGCGGCGAAATCCGGCGGGATCGACCTGTTCGTGCGGCTGACGCCAAAATCCTCGCGCGACGCCGTCGACGGCATCGAACAGACTGCCGACGGACGCAGCCATCTTGCCGCGCGCGTTCGTGCCGTTCCGGAGAAAGGCGCGGCCAATACAGCGCTTGAGCGGCTTCTGGCCGATGTGCTGTCGCTGCCCACGCGGTCGGTCACGGTGGTCGCCGGCGGCACATCCCGTCTCAAGACCGTCCATGTCGACGGCCATGCTGATGCCGTTCTACAGGCACTGTCATCTCTAGGAATGGGTCTGAAGTCGGGCTAGTCTCCGCTGAAACGGGGAGGTCACCGATGAGACAGTTCTTCGCCGCACTTCTGCTGTTTGCGTTGTCCGGCTCCGCCGAAGCCGAAGAGATCGTAAGCGCCTACACGGAATTCGATATCGATCGCGACTGCGCGGTCACCGAGCGTGCGACGGAAGGCGAAGGCACGTTCTCGAACTATGTCTGCAACGGCTATCGCGGCTTCCCCGTCATCCTGTCGGTGGACGATATGCGCGAAAGCATTGTCTACGGCTTTCCCGGAGCGGACAAAACCGCATGGGAGAGTTTCTCAGGCTTCAATTCGGCGGGTCCGAGAATCGAATGGCGCCTCGCCACCTACGAGGGCATGGAACTGCCCTTCGCAACCATCCGCCGCTGGTTCGTCCACGACCCCGACGAGGACGACAAGAAGCTGGAGATCCTGGTGGTTTCCAAGATCGGCCAGCCGGGCGAAGCCGATGGCTGCGTCGTCGGCCTGGTCATGGCCACCGGCAAGCCCGACGCCAACGACATGGCGCGCATCATAGCCGACCGGCAGGCGCGAGACTTCGCCTGCGGCGCGGATGAACGCGTTTTCGTGGGAGAGCCAATCCCGGAATTCTCGCGGCAGGACTGAACAAGAAGGCCGGCGGTTGCCGGCCATCACCCCTTACGAAAGCCTTACTTGGCTTCGGTCTTGGCGCGCTCGATAGCCTCGACGATCATCTTCTTGGCATAGTCAGAACCGTGCCAGCCGCCAATCTTGACCCATTTTCCGGGCTCGAGATCCTTGTAGTGCTCGAAGAAATGCTCGATCTGCTGGATCGTGATCTCGGGAAGGTCGGTATATTCCTTCACGTTTTCATAGCGGCGGGTGAGCTTGGGCGACGGCACGGCGATGACTTTTTCGTCCTGGCCGGCGTTGTCTTCCATTACCAGTACGCCGATGGGCCGTACATTGATGACGCAGCCGGGGATGAGTTCGCGCGTGTTGCAGACCAGCACGTCGATCGGGTCGCCATCGCCCGACAATGTGTGCGGGACGAAGCCGTAATTGCCGGGATAGCGCATCGGCGTGTAGAGGAAGCGGTCGACGACCAGCGTCCCGGCTTCCTTGTCCATCTCGTACTTGATCGGCTCGCCGCCGATTGCGACTTCGATGATGACGTTGACGTCTTCAGGGGGATTTTTGCCGATGGAGATGGCATCGATGCGCATGGGAAGCTCCGTGGGATTGAAGGTGGCTTCCGATAAACGGGTTGCGGGCTTTCTGCAATGCACTATTCGGCGCAGCATGACGCCGCGACACCGGCCTGAAACACGGCACCGATTGCCTTTTACCAGCAAAACGAGGGAAAACGGGGCGGTTCAGATCTAATCCCAGACGAAGGCGACTTTTTTCAACGCCCTCTGATCGAAGATTTCGACGCCTTCGGCGACGTCACGTCCGCCGATGCCCTGATAGAAGGAAACCGCATTGTCGTTGTCTTCCAGCGCCCAGACGACGAGCCCTTTCAGACCATGATCGGCAAGCTTGGTTCGGGCGGCGGTGAAAAGCCGGCTGCCAAGCCCAACGCCCTGATATTCCGGACGCAGATAGAGTTCGTAGATTTCGCCCTGCTGGGGCAGTTCGCGGGCGCGGTTGCGGCCCAGCGTGGCATAGCCGGCGACTTCGCCGGCCATTTCGATGACGAGCACGCCGGAGGCGCGGCGGATTGCATTGCTCCACCACTGACCGCCGCGGCGATTGATCATCGCCGTCAGGGCACGATGCGGAATGATGCCGGTATAGGTGCCGCGCCACGCCTCAAGATGCACATCCGCGATGGCGTCAGCATCGCGGGGTTCGGCCTTACGGATATCGATGAGCAGCGTGTTCATGGTTGCTTAACCATAAACGCCGAATCGAAAGTTGCAAAGAGTCGTTGCAGAGCAAGCGAGGAACCTTGTCAGAGTTCGACGAGATGGTCGTCGAGTTCGTTGATATCGCGTTCCGCAACCGGAAAATGCACGGCAAGCAAGGCACCGACCGAGGAAATCGCGCCGACGAACCCCTCGGCAAGCCGGTCGGCCGCGGCCTGTTTTGTCAGGTCGCCGACGATCCCGTCCCATTCCCTCTGGCCGACTTTCGCATCGATGCCCGAATCGGCGACGACGGCGGCATAATGCTCGGCGAGCGACACGAAGATGAGCACGCCGGTGCGAGCTGCGGTGACATGAACGTTGCGCGCAAGGAACTGGCCTTGCGCATTGGCATGGGCGCGGCGATAGCGCAGCCCATGCGGCACGAAGTGAATACGCAGAGACGGCCAAAGCCAGAGCGCGAGCAGCGCCGCGCCGATCGCGCAGAGCTGGGCTGCGACGAACACCGGCAAGCGGATGGCAAACCAGAAATATTCGAGCCCCCAGGCTGCGAGCAGGCTGGCCGCCACCATGCCGGCGCCGACGATGAAGGCGGCGGGAAAGAAATAGCTGTCGCTTGAGCGCGCGACGACGCAGTAGATCTCGCCGCTGGTATGCGCCTCGGCGGTTCTGATCGCATTCGCGATGCTGTCGTGCTCGTCTGCTGTCAGGCTGCGTGTCATGCTTGTCCCTACCAGCTACCGGAAGATCCGCCGCCGCCCGACGATCCGCCGCCGCCGGAAAAACCGCCGCCGCCCGATGACCAGCCGCCGCTGGACCGCCCGGACGACCAGCCGCCACTGCTTGAACTGCCCGATCCGCCCTTGTTGCGGAAGTCGAAATTCATGCCGAGCCAGGTGTAGCGGCCGGGCGCAATTTTGCGTCCATAAATCCGCGGCAGGATGGCCATGGCAAATCCGCCGAAGAAGATGGTTGCCCAGAGCACGACGAAGATGACGACGAACCAGTCGAAGCCGCTGTCCTGCGACGGCTGGTTGCGTTCGGCGCGCGCCTGCAGTTCCGCGCCATTGCCCTCGGCAACCATGATGATGTCGTCGACGGCCCTGTTGATGCCACCGGAAAAATCCCCGGCGCGGAAGGCCGGCACCATGGTGTTTTCGATGATCAGCTTCGAATGCAGGTCCGTCAGCGTCCCTTCAAGGCCATAGCCGACCTCGATGCGCATGCGGCGATCGTTCTTGGCGACCAGAAGCAGGATGCCGTTGTTCTCGCCGGCCTGACCGAGTTTCCAGGCGCGGAACAGGCGGTTGGCATAGGGTTCGATGGCTTCGCCGTCGAGGCTGTCGATGGTGGCGACGACGATCTGGTCGGAGGATTTCTGCTCGAAGGCGGCGAGTTTCGCCGTCAGCTCCGCTTCGGTCGCCGGGTCGATCATGCCGGCCGTATCGACCACACGCCCGGTCAAAGCGGGAAACTCGGCCGCTCGCACCGGTGCAACGATGGCAATCAGCGCCAAGGCAAGCAAGAACGCCGCCAAGGCCGATGATCGGAAACCTGCCCCCGTCATGCGCATGCCCTGCTCACCGGTTCCGCTGAGGTCAGCCGCCCGACCTGGTGCCGAATTCGACCTTCGGCGCATCCATCTTGTCCTGCTCGACGGTAAAATTCTGGAAGGGCTGCGCATCGGTGAACCAGAGCTTGGCCCAGATCACCGACGGGAAGGTGCGCAGCGTCAGATTGTAGTCGCGCACCGCACCGATATAGTCGCGACGAGCGACGGCGATGCGGTTTTCGGTGCCTTCGAGCTGCGCCTGCAAGGCAAGGAAGTTCTGGTTGGCCTTGAGGTCGGGATAGTTCTCCACCACCGCCAACAGGCGCGACAGGGCGCCGGTCAGTTGCGCCTGGTTGTCCTGGAAGGCCTTGAACGCGTTGGGGTCGCTCAGCGTTTCGGGCGTCACCGTCACCTGGGTTGCCTTGGCGCGCGCCTCGACGACGCCTTCCAGCACTTCCTTTTCGTGCGAAGCGTAGCCTTTGACGGTCTCGACCAGATTGGGGATCAGATCGGCACGGCGCTGATACTGGTTCAGCACCTCGCTCCATGCCGCCTTGGCATTTTCTTCCGCTGTGGGAATGGTGTTGTAGCCACAGGCCGACAGCAGCGGCGCCAGCATGAGCAGCACGACCGCTGGCCACAGGCGGGACCGGGAAAAAGCCGGGAAGGTTGACGCGCGCATCTTTAAGCCCTCGACAAATCAACAACTGGCACAGCATTATCACAATCGCGCAAAGAGAAAACCGGCGTCATCGGAGCATCGCGTGTTCCAGACGCGCACGGCCCCATGAGAGACCTTTTTGATGGCGCAGCCGCGCGACGACGAAAAAGCAGAATCCCGCCGCATCATCGAACGCGTCGAACGCGAGACCGATGGCGGAGCGTCGCTGGTCGGCAGAACGTCGGATCGTCTCCATAAGCATCTTTCGGCCGATGGCGTCGACGACCCCATCGAAAAGATGGGAACCCGCATCGGGCGCATTCTGGGCTTCCTGATCACCACTGCCATTGTCGGCTGGCTGATCGTCTACATCATACAAGGCGGATAGATTTCATGAGTTCAATGGAACTGACGGACACGCCACGAGCGGTCATCGTCATTTCAAGCCATGTCGCGCGGGGGTCGGTCGGCAACCGCGCCGCCGTCTTCGCGCTCGAAACGCTGGGATTTCCGGTCTGGGCGGTGCCCACGGTAATTCTGCCCTGGCATCCCGGCCATGGCAGGGCGACCCGCATCGTGCCGCCGGCCGACCAATTCGCTGCCCTGATGGGCGATCTCGAACGCGCGCCTTGGCTTGGCGAGGTGGCCGGCGTGCTGTCCGGCTATCTCGGCGATGCCGCCCAGGCCGATGCGGTCGCCTCTTTGGTGCGCGCGGTCAAGGCGCGCAACCCCAAGGCGCTTTACGTCTGCGACCCGGTGATGGGCGACCTCGGAGGGCTCTATGTGCCCCTACCGGTGGCCGAGGCGATGCGCGACGTGCTGCTGCCCATCGCCGATATCGCCACACCCAACCGCTATGAACTGGCATGGCTGGCAGGGGCCTCGCTCGACGACATCAAATCCGTCGTCTCGGCCGCCCTTCATGCCGGCCCTTCGACGATGCTGGTGACATCGGCGCCGGCGATGATGGCGGGCAGCACCGGCAATCTCCTGCTCGACGGGTCTCAGGCGCTGCTCGCCGAACACAGGATCATCGATCGGCCACCGAACGGGCTGGGCGACCTCACCGGCGCGGTGTTTTTGGCACGCCTGCTTGCCGGCCACACCCCGCTCAAGGCGCTGCAGTCCACCACGGCGGCCGTCTACGAGATCCTGGCCCGCACCGCCAAGCGCGGCGGCGACGAGTTGCAGCTCGAAACCGACTCGCAGAGCCTGTCTCATCCCATGGCGATGGTGCATCTGCGGCATCTCACCCATCCCGGTCGCGACCGGCGCGCCTGATCATGACGGCAGCCGGCGTCGATGGCTGCAAGGCAGGCTGGGTCGCGGTGATCAGGCCGGCGCCGGATGCGGCACCGGAGGCTGTCGTCCACGCAAGTTTTTCAGAACTCCTCGCAAACCTGCCGGACGATGCGGTGATTGCAGTCGATATGCCCATCGGGCTGCCGGAGTTTTCCGCACGCGGCGGACGCGGTCCGGAGGTGCTGGTCCGGCCGTTGCTCGGCCAGCGTCAGTCGAGTGTCTTTTCGATACCCGCCCGCGCCGCCGTCTATGCGGACACCGCTCCCTTCACGAACCTCGAAGCCTGGTATGCCGGGCACACCAAGGCGAGCGCGGTCGCGCGCGGCCTGTCCGATCCGCCCAGAGGCGTTTCAATCCAGGCCTATGGCATCTTTTCCAAGATCCGCGAGATCGACGCCTTGCTGATCGAGCGTCCCGAGTTGAGGACGCAGGTGATCGAATCCCATCCTGAAGTGGCGTTCTGGCGACTGAATAACGAACAAGCGATGGCGCTGCCCAAGAAGGTGAAAGGCCGGATCAATCCGCCCGGCATGGAGGAGCGTCGCGAGCTTCTGCAGCGCCGCGGCTATGACGCCTCGTTTCTCCAGGCCCGGCCGCCGCGCGGCGCAGGAGACGACGATTTTCTCGATGCCTGCGCCATGCTGCTGATCGCCGAGCGTCACCAGCGGAGGGAAACACAAAGTTTCCCCTCGCCGCCGGGCCGGGATGCCCATGGCATTCCCATAGCAATATGGGTGTAGACCGCTACCGCCTTTGCGACAGTGGGTTCGGCGATTTGCGGTCGAGCCTGAGCCAGAACATCCAGGATACAACAGCACAGGCGCCCAGGCAGGGAATAACGGTCGCCATCGCATGGACCGGATCGCCCATCAGCGTCATGATCACGCCACCGACAAGGCCTGTCCCCATCTGCATGAACCCCAGCAGCGCCGATGCCGCGCCCGCATTGCGCCCGAACGGTTGCATGGCAGCCGTGGACGCCGCCGGTGTGATCATGGCGAGGCCGAATGTGAACACCCCCATCGGCCCCATCACCAGCAGCACGCTCGGCTCGTAGAGCCTAAGCAGTATCAGCATCAGCAGGGACGCCAGGCCGGTAAGGCCGAGACCGACCGGTACGAGGCGGAATGCGCCGAAGTGCGGCATCAGAAATCGGAGGGCTACCGAACCGGCGAGATACGAACCGGACTGGATCAGCATGACGAGACCGAAGGTTCCCGCGGTGAGGCCGACCTGCTGAATCAGGATAAACGGCATCACCGTCGCGACCGAGTACAGCACGCCGCTGGTTGTGGCGTTGGTAATGCTCGCCGTGATGAAATGCTTGTTGCCGAGCAGTTGCCTGTAGGTAGCGACCAGGGCGCGCGGCTGGATGCGCGAAATATCCCGTTGCACAGTTTCCTTCATGACGAGGATGGCCATCGTCACGATGGTCAGTCCCGCGCCCGCCATAACGATGAAGACCGCATGCCAGCCGAAGAACTCCATCGTCAGGCCGCCGATGATCGGCGCTGTTGCCGGGGCGATGCCGAGGATCATGCCGATGATGTTGAGAATGCGCGCGGATTGCTCGTTGGCGAACAGATCTCGGACAATGGCGCGTGACATGGCGACCCCGACCGCTGCGCCGATGCCCTGCAGAAAGCGTGCGGCGATCAGCGTCTCGATGGTTTCGGCAAACACAGCCATGATGCTGGCCGCGGCATAGATCAGCATGAAGGCGATGGTTACCGGCCTGCGCCCGAGCCCGTCCGAAAGCGGTCCGCAGACAAGCTGGGCAACGGCGAAGCCGGCAAAGAACAGAGATAGCGACAGGCGCACCGCAGCATCGCTAGTGCCGAAATACTGAACGATCTCCGGCATGGCCGGCGTGTAGAGCGACATCGAGAAAGGACCCACCGCGACAAGCAGCGCGCCGAGCAAAGCGACGCGACGCTCCGACATCACCGGGGCTGGTGCGGCCGCTGCCTCGGGGGCAACCTCGGGCGGGCGCATGTTCATGCCGCATCCTCCCGTGCCTGGGCCTGCGCGCTTTCGCGAATACCCGTCAAGGTGGACCGGACATGCCGCAGCGTGCCTAAAAAGGTTTCCCATTCAGCCGGCGAGAGGCCTAGTGCCGCGTCCTCGCGAACGGTTGCAGCGATCGGCCCGACGCGCTCGATCACGTCCTCGCCCGCCGCCGTCAGAACCACGAGCTTGGCCCGCCTGTCGGAGGGGTCGGGCCTGCGTTCGATGAAACCTTTCGCCTCGAGCCTGTCGAGCGTGGTCGAGCACGTCATGGCTTCGACGCCCAGTCGCTCGGCCAGCACGTTCTGGCGCACCGGACCGGCACGTTTGATGTGGATCAGCGCACGGCCTTCGCCAGTCGTAAAACCAAGGCCGGCCTCCTCGATGCGGCGGTCCATCTCAAGTCGGGTCAGCCGCGCGACGTCGTTGACGAGAAATCCAAAACTATCGGGGTCGATATGAAATTTCATTTTGATCACATTCGCTGATAATAAGTATTACTTAGTATCTCGACGTCGTCAGGTCAACGCTGTTGCGCCAAGCCCGCCGGGCGCTTACATCGGCTGGACCGATCACATTGCCGCCGGGAATCTTCATGTCCGTCTCCTCCGCCCCTGATCTCTCCACCCATCCGCTGACACATTGGACCGGTCCTCTCGGCCTGCCCGACTTCACCAGGATCCGGGACCAGGATTTTTCGCCGGTGTTCGATGCCGCGCTGGCCGCGCACGAGGCCGACATATCGGCGATTGCCGACAATCCCGAGCCCGCCACCATTGCCAATACGCTCGAAGCGCTGGAGCTTTGCGGCGAGCCGCTGGATCATGTGTCTTCGATCTTCTGGTGCCGCGCCGGCGCGCATACCAACGATGCGATCCAGAAGATCGAGCGTGAGATTTCGCCGAAGATGTCGCGGCATTTCTCCGCCATTTCGATGAATCCCAAGCTGTTTGCGCGCATTCACGATCTCTACCAGCGCCGCGAGACGCTAGATCTCGACGCCGAGACGCTGCGGGTTCTGGAAAAGAGCTGGAAAGGTTTCGTGAAATCCGGCGCGAAGCTCGATGCCGACGGCAAGAAGCGGCTGGCTTCGATCAATGAAGACCTGTCCAGGCTCGGCACAACCTTCGGCCAGAACGTGCTGGGCGACGAAAAAGAGTGGGTGCTGTTCCTGGACGAGGCCGATCTCACAGGCCTGCCCGACTTCCTCAAGAGCGCCATGGCGCAGGCGGCTGAATCGCGCGACCGCAAAGGGCAATACGCCGTGACCCTGTCGCGCTCGATCTATGAACCCTTCACCACCTTCTCCGACCGCCGCGACCTGCGCGAAAAGGCGTTTTACGCCTTCACCCATCGCGGCGAAAATGGCGGTGCGACCGACAACGGCAACGTCGTCGCCGACATGCTGCGGCTGCGCGCGGAAAAGGCCCAGTTGCTTGGCTATGACAGCTATGCCGCGCTGAAGCTTGACGACACCATGGCCAAGACGCCCACGGCGGTGCATACGCTGCTCGATCCGGTCTGGACCAAGGCCAAGGAGAAAGCCGCCGAGGACGAAATCGAATTGCAGCGCCTGGCACAGCAGGCGGGCAGCAACGACAAGCTCTCCGCATGGGACTGGCGCTATTACCAGGAAAAGCTGCGCGCCGAAAAATATGCCTTCGACGAGGCGGAATTGAAGCCGTATCTGCAACTCGACAAGGTGATCGAAGCCTGCTTCGACGTCGCCACCCGGCTTTTCGGAGTGAGCTTCGTCGAAAAGCCGGGCATCGCGGCCTGGCATCCCGATGTTCGCGTCTTTGCCATCCTCAATCCCGACGGCAGCGAGCGCGGCACCTTCCTTGCCGACTATTTCAACCGCCCTTCCAAGCGCTCGGGCGCATGGATGAGCGCGCTGAAATCCGGCTACAAGCTCGGCCGGGGCTCCAAGCCGATCATCTACAACATCATGAACTTCGCCAAGCCGGCCGAAGGCGAGCCGGCACTTCTGTCGCTGGACGAGGCCAAAACCTTGTTCCACGAATTCGGCCATGCCCTGCATGGCATGCTGACCGAAGTGACCTGGCCCTCCTTGTCGGGCACATCCGTCAGCCGCGATTTCGTCGAACTGCCCTCGCAACTCTACGAGCACTGGCTGACCGTGCCGGAAGTGCTGGAAAAGCACGCGCTGCATTACGAGACCGGCGAACCGATGCCGCAGGAGCTGATGGACAAGATGGTGGCCACACGCACCTTCGGCGCCGGCTTCGCAACCGTCGAATTCACCGCCTCGGCGCTGATGGACATGGCCTATCACGCCCGGCCGGATGCGCCGGAAAGCCCGCTGGCCTTCGAACGCGAAACCCTGGAAAGCCTCGGCATGCCGGACACCATCGTCATGCGCCACCGCACGCCGCATTTCTCGCATGTCTTCGCCGGAGACGGCTATTCGGCGGGCTACTATTCCTACATGTGGTCGGAGGTGCTCGACGCCGATGCGTTCTCAGCCTTCATCGAGACCGGCGATCCGTTCAATGCCGAGATGGCGGCCAAGCTGCAGAAATACATCTATGCGTCCGGCGGCTCCGCCGATCCGGAAACGCTCTACACCGCCTTCCGTGGCAAGATGCCGTCGCCGGAAGCGATGATGGCCAAGCGCGGCCTGGTCTGAAAGCGGACGATGGAGCTTCCCGCAGCCTTGAGAGCGGCAGTGGATGCGGCGCTCGAAGGCGTGTCGCTCACTGATCTGCAGCGCGCCGCAAGCACGCTGTCGCAGCGCTACCGCGCCGAGACACGGGACGGGCGGCTGCACATCTCCGATGCGCTCTATGCCCGCGCCTATCTTGCGACGCGCCTGCCGGCGACCTTCGCAGCGGTCCGCGCCAGCCTGGAAAGTGTCGCCGAACGGCTGCCGGACTTTGCGCCTGAAACGTTTCTCGACGCGGGCGCCGGACCCGGCACGGCGTTCTGGGCCGCGTCCGATTGCTGGCCAGACCTTGCCGAGGCCACGCTTCTGGAAGCAAGCCCCGCCATCCGCGCAGTCGGGTCTGACCTGGCCAAGGCCTCGCCGCTCAAGGCCTCATGGCGCAGTGCCGACCTCGTGAAGGACCAACTGCCCGCCGGTCGCTTCGATCTCGTCACCCTGGCCTATGTGCTCGACGAGCTCGCGCCGGAGCGGCGCGCAAGGCTGATCGAAAGCCTGTGGCAGGCGACCGGGGGCGTGCTCGTCGTCATCGAACCGGGCACGCCTGCGGGCTGGAAACGCATTCTCGACGTCCGCGATACCCTGCTGGCGCAGGGCGGACATGTCGTGGCGCCGTGCCCGCACCGCGCGCCCTGTCCGCTGGTCGAACCCGACTGGTGCCATTTTTCACGCCGCGTGGCGCGCTCGCGGATTCACCGCCTGACCAAGCAGGGCGAGGTGCCGTGGGAAGACGAGAAATACAGTTTCGTCGCCTTTTCGCGCCAGCCTGTTCCGGTCCCACCCGAAGCTCGCGTGCTGGCGCCGCCGCGCGGAAGCGGCGGATTGGTCGAGCTCAAGCTCTGCCTGCCGTCCGGACAAGCCGAGGAACGCCGCTTCAGCCGCCGCGAAGGCGCGCTTTTCAAGCGGGCAAAACGGGCAGACTGGGGCGATGCACTCGATCTGGAGACGCCCTGACCGTGCGGAAAACGCACGATCCGCGTCGCCGCCCCTTTCGCATTTGCGAAAAAACCTGTAAGAGCCCGCCCAAATGAAACGCGGCGCGCCGATCGGTTGTGCCAGCAACCTTTCCGGATCCAAGTATGAATCTCCGCAATATCGCGATCATCGCGCACGTTGACCATGGCAAGACGACCCTGGTCGACCAGCTCCTCCGCCAGTCGGGCTCGTTCCGCGAGAACCAGCGCGTCGCCGAGCGCGCCATGGACTCCAACGATCTGGAAAAGGAACGCGGCATCACCATCCTGGCCAAGGCCACCTCGGTCGAGTGGAAGGATTGGCGCATCAACATCGTCGACACCCCCGGCCACGCCGATTTCGGCGGTGAGGTCGAGCGCATCCTGTCGATGGTGGATTCCGCCATCGTTCTCGTCGATGCCGCCGAAGGCCCGATGCCGCAGACCAAGTTCGTCGTCGGCAAGGCGCTCAAGGTCGGCCTCCGCCCGATCGTCGTCATCAACAAGATCGATCGGCCCGACGCCCGCCATGTCGAAGTCGTCAACGAAGTGTTCGACCTGTTCGCAGCGCTCGATGCGACCGACGAGCAGCTCGACTTCCCGATCCTCTACGGTTCGGGACGCGACGGCTGGGTCTCGGAAAACCCGGAAGGTCCGAAGGATGAGGGCCTCGCGCCGCTGTTCGACCTGATCGTCAAGCATGTCCCGGCGCCGACCGTTCACCCCGGCCCGTTCCGCATGATCGGCACGCTTCTGGAAGCCAATCCGTTCCTCGGCCGCATCATCACCGGACGCATCGAGTCCGGCACGCTGAAGTCGAACCAGCCGATCAAGGTTCTCAACAATGACGGCGTGCTGGTCGAAACCGGCCGCGTCTCCAAGATTCTGGCCTTCCGTGGCCTTGAGCGGCAGCCCATCGAGGAAGCGCAGGCAGGCGACATCATCGCCATTGCCGGCCTGTCCAAGGGCACCGTCGCCGACACCTTCTGCGACCCGGCCGTGACGGAATCGCTGCATGCGCAGCCGATCGATCCGCCGACCGTGACCATGTCCTTCATCGTCAACGACTCGCCGCTCGCCGGCACCGAGGGCGACAAGGTCACCAGCCGCGTCATCCGCGACCGCCTGCTGCGCGAGGCCGAAGGCAATGTCGCGTTGAAGATCGAGGAATCGACCGAGAAGGATTCGTTCTTCGTGTCGGGCCGCGGCGAGCTTCAGCTGGCCGTTCTGATCGAGACAATGCGTCGCGAGGGCTTTGAGCTTGCCGTTTCGCGTCCGCGCGTCGTCATGCAGAAAAGCGAAAGCGGCGAATTGCTCGAGCCGGTCGAAGAAGTCGTCATCGACGTCGATGAGGAACATGCCGGCGTCGTCGTGCAGAAGATGAGCGAGCGCAAGGCCGAAATGGTCGAGCTGCGACCCTCCGGCGGCAACCGCCAGCGTCTTGTGTTCCACGCGCCGACGCGCGGCCTGATCGGCTACCAGTCGGAGTTGCTGACCGATACGCGCGGCACGGCCGTGATGAACCGCCTATTCCACTCCTACCAGCCATACAAGGGCGAACTGCCCGGCCGCACCAACGGCGTCCTGATCTCCAACGAGCAGGGCGAGTCGGTCGCCTACGCCATGTGGAACCTCGAGGATCGCGGCCCGATGGTCATCGATCCCGGCGTCAAGGTCTATCAGGGCATGATCATCGGCATCCACAGCCGCGACAACGACCTGGAAGTCAACGTGCTCAAGGGCAAGAAGCTGACCAACATCCGCGCCGCCGGCAAGGACGAAGCCGTCAAGCTGACACCGCCAATCCGTATGACGCTGGAGCGTGCCTTGGCCTGGATCCAGGACGACGAACTGGTCGAGGTGACGCCGAAGACCATCCGCCTGCGCAAGCTCTACCTCGACCCGAACGAGCGCAAGCGTTTCGAGAAGTCCAAGACCGCCGGCGCTGCGTAAGCGGCTCGGTTCTGAATGCGAGAGAGAGGGCGTTTACGACCCTCTCTCATCTCATCGCAGACTTCAGCGCCTGCCGTCCTCGATCAACTCCTTGATCGAGATTCCTCCAAGGCTTTGACCTTTTGCGCGTTCCAAAAGCCGTTTTCCGGCAGCACGGGCTCTCGCCTTCCGATCGATTTCCTCTACGAGAGCAACAAGTCGCGCCATCGGCTTGCCATGCCGCGTGATGACGATGTCTTCACCCATCTCGATCAACTCAAGCAGGCTTCCCGGCGTCTTCCTCGCTTCAAGCGCTCCGACAGTTCGCATTGATTTCTCCTTCGGGTAAGCTGGCTCGCGCTATGCAAAGGGTAGCTGCTGCTGAAAGAAGCTTTTTTGGCATCCGCGTCAAACCTTTGTCGCCAAAGCGGTCTCATCTGTTACGATTGCAAAAGCATCGCGACGGGAGTGAACCGCATCATGGCAGTCCAGAAGGCCGCAAAAGCCCGAGCCAAGTCATCCGCCTCCACCAAAGCAGCCGATTCGTCTCATAGCCTGACCGACATTCTCTTGGCGCGCGCGCCGGAGGAAGACGTTGCAGCTTACGAACCGACGATGCTGGAACGCGCCACCGACCTCGCCCGCAAGGCGGTCGACAGGCACCTCAAAGGCTCTTCGATCATCGATGTCGTCACCGATGGCGAGGTGATGCGATATGGACGGCCGGTGACGGTGGTCACCGTGGTCAACGACAACATGCCCTTCCTGTTCGACTCTATCCTGGCCGAGATCACGGATGCCGGCGGCGAGCCGCTTCTCGTCACCCACCCCGTTATTGCGGTTCGTCACGGCAGCAAGGGCGTGGACAAGATCATCGGCGAGACAGCACCCTTGAAGGATGCCGCCGCGGACCGGCTGAGCGTCATCCATGTCCACATCGTCCAGCGGAGCGAAGCAGAGGCCGAAGCGCTCAAGGCCCGGCTCGACAAGGTGCTGGTGCAGGTGCGTGCTGCGGTCGAGGATTGGAAGCCGATGCTGGCCCGGCTCGACCGCGCCATCTCCGAATTCCGTTACGCACCCGTCCCGCTGGACAAAACAGCGGTTTCGGAAGCCATCGCCTTTCTCGAATGGCTGCGCGACGACAACTTCACCTTCCTCGGAATGCGCGAATTCGTCTATACGGGCGGCGAAAAGAGCGGCACGCTGGAGCGCTCCGACAAGCCCGGCCTCGGCGTCCTGTCCGACCCGACCGTCCCGGTGCTGCGGCGAGACGCGGATGTCGCGCCTACCACGCCCGAGGTGCGCGCCTTCCTGCATGGGCCAGATCCGCTGATCGTCACCAAGGCCAATTCCAAGTCGGTCGTTCACCGCCGCGCCTATCTCGATTATGTCGGCGTCAAGACTTATGACGACAAAGGCAAGCTTGCCGGCGAATTGCGCATCGTGGGCCTGTTCACCTCGACGGCCTACACCCGCTCGGTGCTGAAAATCCCCTATCTCAGGTCAAAGGTCGAAGGCGTCATTGCCAAATCCGGCTTCGATCCCGCCGACCACTCCGGCAAGGCGCTGATCAACGTTCTCGAATCCTATCCGCGCGACGAGCTGTTCCAGGTTTCGGCGCCGGTCCTGCGCAAGCACGCCGAAGCGATCCTCGGCCTTGTGGAGCGACCGCGCGTCCGCGTGCTGTTCCGCGTCGACCAGTTCGACCGTTTCGTCTCCGTGCTCGTCTTCGTGCCGCGAGACCGCTACGACAGCGGCGTGCGCGAGCGCATCGGCGCCTATCTCGCAAATGCCTTCGCCGGTCATCTGTCCGCCTACTACCCTGCCTTTCCGGAAGGCGGTCTGACGCGGGTTCACTTCATCATCGGCCGCTCCGGTGGCAAGACGCCGAAGATCGACACCGCCACGCTCGAAAACGCGGTGCGCGCAATCGTCCGGACCTGGGACGACGACTTGCGCGAAGCAGCCCTCGCGAGCGGCGCCGACCCCGCCTGCGCCGCCCTTGCGACGCGTTTTCCCGAAAGCTACCGCAACAGCTTCCCCGCCGAGGCAGCACTTGTCGACGCGGAACGGATATCCGGCATCGGTCCCGACAGTCCGATCATTGCCGACTATTATCGCGACAAGGGCCAGTCTGACTCGCAGGCCTCGCTGAAAATCTACCATTTCGAAACGCCGCTGGCTCTGTCACGCCGCGTGCCGCTGCTGGAAAATATGGGTTTCCGCGTCATCAGCGAGCGGACCTTCGAGATTGCCGGCAAGGGCGGCAAGCCGATTTTCATCCACGACATGGAATTGGAAAACGTCTTTGGCGCACCCATCGATCTCTCCGACGAGGGCGAACTGTTCGAAGAAGTCTTCCTGTCGGTCTGGCGCGGCGATGCCGACAATGACGGCTACAACGCGCTGGCGCAGACCGCCGGACTGAACGCGAACGAGATTTTGATTCTCCGCTGCTATGGCCGCTACCTGCAGCAGGCCGGTATTCCGCAGAGCCAGGATTTCATCGCAGCAGCGCTCAACCGCTACCCCGAAATTGCCCGCGGCCTGCATGCGCTGTTCGTTGCCCGGCTCGATCCCGCGCAAGGGACTGAGGGACTGGTCACCGCAAAGCATCTCAAGGCCAAGATCAAGGATGCGCTGGACGGCGTTCCCAGCATCGACGACGACACCATCATCCGGCGCTACATCAACCTGATCGATGCTTCCCTGCGCACCAATCATTTCGTCGACGGCAAGGCGGCGCGCGGCCAGTCGCTCGCCATAAAGCTCGACCCCCGCATCATCGACGGTCTGCCGGAGCCGAAACCCTGGCGCGAGATCTTCGTCTACGGACCGCAGGTCGAAGGCCTGCATCTGCGCTTCGGGCCGGTTGCGCGCGGCGGTCTGCGCTGGTCGGACCGCGCCCAGGACTACCGCACCGAGGTGCTGGGTCTGGTCAAGGCGCAGCAGGTCAAGAACGCCGTCATCGTGCCCGTGGGCGCCAAGGGCGGCTTCTTCCCCAAGCGTTTGCCTGCCGGCGGCAGCCGCGATGCTGTCTTCGAGGCGGGCAAATCAGCCTATGTCAATTTCATCTCCAGCCTCCTGTCGGTGACCGACAATATCGAGGGTGACGCCGTGGTGCCGCCCAAGGGCGTGCTGCGACGCGATGGCGACGACCCCTATTTCGTCGTTGCTGCCGACAAGGGCACGGCGACCTTCTCCGACACCGCCAACGGCATCAGTCAGGCGCATGACTTCTGGCTGGACGACGCCTTCGCCTCCGGCGGTTCGGCAGGCTACGACCACAAGAAGATGGGCATCACCGCGCGCGGCGGCTGGGAAGCCGTCAAGCGCCATTTCCGCGAGATGAACCGCGACATCCAGTCCGAGCCGTTCACCGTCGTCGGCGTCGGCGACATGTCCGGCGACGTCTTCGGCAACGGCATGCTGCTTTCCACGCAAACCCGCCTGATCGCAGCCTTCGATCACCGCGATATCTTCATCGACCCCAACCCCGATGTCGCCATATCCTTTGCCGAGCGGCAGCGCGTGTTCGACTTGCCGCGTTCGAGCTGGCAGGATTACGACACGTCGAAGCTCTCCGAGGGCGGCGCCATCGTCTCGCGGGCGCAGAAATCCGTCACCTTGTCGGAGGCGGCGGCATCGGCGATCGGCCTTGGCAAGACCACAGCCTCGCCGACCGAGATCATGACCGCCATTCTCAAGGCGCGTGTCGATCTTCTCTGGTTCGGCGGTATCGGCACCTACATCCGCGCTACCGGCGAGACCAATCAGGAGGTCGGCGACAAGGCCAACGACACGCTCCGTATCACGGCGGCGCAGGTCGGCGCCAAGGTGATCGGCGAAGGCGCCAATCTCGGCGTCACCCAGCGCGCCCGCATCGAGTTCTGCCTGCGCGGCGGGTGCTGCAACTCCGACGCCATCGACAACTCTGCCGGCGTCAACTCCTCCGACGTCGAGGTCAACATCAAGATCGCGCTCGCTTCGGCGATGCGGTCGGGCAAGCTGACACGCGCAGCTCGCAACAAGCTGCTGGCCGAGATGACCGACGAAGTGGCCGGGTTGGTGCTTGCCAACAACTACCAGCAGACGTTGGCCCTGTCGGTGGCGAGCCGGCGCGGCCTGGCGGACATGCCGCATCAGGAACGCTTCATGGCCGCGCTTGAAGCGCGCAAGCTGCTCGACCGCGCGGTTGAGACGCTGCCGTCGCCATTGGCCATGGCCGAGCGCCAGAAACGCGGCGAGCCGCTGACCCGCGCCGAGCTCGGCGTTCTGCTGGCCTATGCCAAGATCGTGCTGTTCACCGACCTCCTGAAAACCGATGTGCCGGATGAACCGCACTTCCACCGCGACCTGATGAACTATTTTCCCAATCGCATGGACAAGAAATACGCGGCCGAAATCGACAGCCACAGGCTGCGGCGAGAGATCATCGCGCGTGTCGTCATCAACGATCTGGTCAATCGCGGCGGGCCGTCCTTCGTGCATCGCCTGCAGGAGGCGACAGGTCGGTCCGTAGCGGATGTGGTGCGTGCGTTTACTGTGGTGCGCGACGGGTTCGCACTGCCTGAACTGTTTGCCGGGATCGATGCTCTAGACACCAAGATCGACGGCCAGCGTCAGCTCGATCTCTACCAGGTCGTGAGCCGGCTGATCTTCGCTGCGACTGGCTGGTTCCTGCGCAACGATGCCTCGGATGCGCCGCTCAGCGAACGCATCAAAGCCCTCCGCGATGCGCGCGCGGCACTCGAACCCAAACTTGAAGGCCTGCTTCCCGATTTCGGCGCAACGCGTCTCGCTGCTCGAAAAGCGGAGTTCGTCGCCTTCGGCGTGCCGGACAAGCTCGCCGGCCGGCTGATGCTGGCCGAGATCGGCGAAATCGTACCAGACATCGCACTGGTCGCGCGCACGGCCGGCGTCGATACGCTGGAAGCCGCCAAGGCGTTCTTCTCCACCACGGAGGCGTTCCGCATCGGCCGCATCGAAGAAGCCGTCCGCTCCATCTCCCCGGCTGACTATTACGATGGGCTGGCGCTGGCGCGCGCCGCCGATACGGTGGCCACCGCACGGCGCGGCATTGCGGTCGCGGCACTTTCCGGCTACGGGCAGGAAGGCGACCCGGTTGTGGCATGGCTGGCTGCTGGCGGCGCTCGCATTCACAGCACGCGCGAGCGGCTGCAGGCGCTGACGGAGGGCGGAGACCTTACGGTTTCGCGCCTGTCGGTCGCGGCAGGGCTGATGAGCGATCTGACAGGACTGTAGACGGCGCGCGGCGCGGAAATGGATCCCCGATGAACGAAGGCCGTGTCGAGCCTGTAGCGCGCAGGGGCATCTGGGGCTGGATGCTGTTCGACTGGGCAGCCCAACCCTTCTTCACCGTCATCACCACCTTCATTTTCGGGCCCTATTTCGTATCCCGCATGGCGAGTGACCCGGCGGAGGGCCAGGCTGCATGGGGCTATGGCATTGCGGTCGGAGGCCTGTTCATCGCCGTCCTGTCGCCGATCCTCGGCTCCATCGCCGATCAGACCGGCCGGCGCAAACCGTGGATCGGCTTCTTCGCCGTCATCCAGATCGTCAGCCTCAGCCTGCTCTGGTATGCCGCGCCGGGTTCGCCGCTGATTCCAGTCGTTCTGCTGTTCGCGCTGGCGTCGATTGCCGCCGAATTCTCCATCGTCTTCAACGATTCCATGATGCCGCGGCTGGTCTCCAAGGCGAATATCGGGCGCATTTCCAACATCGCCTGGGGTTTGGGCTATCTCGGCGGCATGATTGCGCTGATCTTCGTGGTCGCTTTCCTGGCCGGCTCGCCGGAAACCGGAAAGACCATCATCGGTATCGATCCGCTCTGGGGATTAGACCCGCTCAAGGGCGAGGATGCGCGCGCCACCGGGCCTTTGTCGGCGCTATGGTATCTGGTGTTCGTGCTGCCGATGTTCCTGTTCACGCCCGATGCCGCGAAGGGCCTTGCGATCGGCCCTGCGATCCGAGCCGGGCTTTCAGAACTCAAATCGACGCTGGGCGAGGTTCGGCTCCGGCCGGGCATCTTCCGCTTCATGATTTCGCGCATGATCTATCAGGACGGGGTGAACGCCCTGCTCGCGCTGGGTGGGGCGTTTGCCGCCGCCATGTTCGCCTGGTCGATCACCGAGATCGGCCTGTTCGGCATCATCCTCAATGTCGTGGCTGTGGTCGGTTGTCTCGTCGCCAGCCGGCTGGATACCCTATTCGGCTCCAAAGCGGTGGTGGTGGGCTCGCTGGTTCTGCTGACGATTGCGACCATAGGCATTGTTTCGACCGGCGCGGGCTACACCTTGTTCGGTCTTTGGCAAATGCCGGGCGCCGACAGCGGCGGCCTGTTCGGAACGCCTGCCGAAAAAGCCTATATCGCATTCGGCCTGCTCGTCGGCATCGCTTTCGGCCCGGTTCAGGCCTCGTCGCGATCCTATATGGCGCGCAGTGTCACGATTTCGGAGGCCGGCCGTTATTTCGGCATCTATGCCCTGACCGGTCGGGCGACGAGCTTCCTGGCGCCGTTTCTGGTGGCGACAGTAACGGCGATATCAGGGTCGCCGCGCCTTGGCATGGCCGTGATCGCAGCCTTTCTCGTGGGCGGGCTGATGATCCTGATCCGGACGCCCTATCCCGCAGGGCGCCCGGTCGACTGACCATTCAGGCGATACGCCTCTACGATTTCTGTTTGAAGGCGTCGGAGACACCAGACCGCTCGGGGTCCTTCAGGTTCTCGCCGGCCGCATCGCGATCCTCATCGGGATTGTCCTTGGCAGGAAGATAGCCGCGCGGGCGGGTCTCTTCCGGGCCTTCCCATCTCGGCCGTTGATCGGTGGTTCCTGGCGCCCCTTCATAGGCGTCCTTCGAATGCTCGGCTAAGGCGGGCGCAGCCCCTGCGACTTTCTCGGCAGAGCTGGCGGACGGCTGCTGGCCATCTGAATGGCGGGTCTTTTCGTCGACATCGTTTGTCGGCTCGGTCAACCCGAACTGGTCATTCGGCCTCTTGTTCGTGGCCGCATCCTGGCTGAACTCCGGATGCATATCCTCCGGACGGGCGGGCTTAGGCGCGCGGGCGCCGCTTTCGTAGTCGGTTTTATCAGTCATGGCTTCCTCCTGGCTGTGAGGAGAAAACACGCAAGGGCGAGAAACGATCCGGGCGGGACAGGCTTTCTTTGCCTTGCTCGAGTCAAAAAAACGCCGGGGCAAAAACCCCGGCGCTCTCTATCATCGATGCGCTGTCCGATCAGGCGGCGAGGTCGCGCAGCACGTACTGCAGGATTCCGCCGTTCTTGTAGTAGTCGAGTTCGTCGACCGTATCGATGCGGCAGAGGATCGGCACGTTCTTTACCGTGCCGTCGCCCATGGTCACCTTGGCCACCATCGTCTGGCGCGGGCGGATAGTCTCGATGCCGTCGATCTCGACGATCTCGTCGCCCTTCAGGCCCAGCGAGGCCCAGGAGGTGCCATTCTCGAACACGAACGGGATGATGCCCATGCCGACCAGGTTCGAGCGGTGGATGCGCTCGAAGGACTGGGCGATGACCGCCTTGACGCCAAGCAGGTTGGTGCCCTTGGCAGCCCAGTCGCGCGACGAGCCGTTGCCGTACTCGATGCCGGCGAAGATCACCAGCGGCACGCCTTCCTTGCGGTACTCCATGGCAGCGTCATAGATCGACATCTCTTCCTTCGAAGGATAGTGGATCGTGTAGCCGCCCTCCCTGCCGTTCTCGCCCAGCATGTGGTTGCGGATGCGGATGTTGGCGAAGGTGCCGCGCATCATCACTTCATGGTTGCCGCGACGCGTGCCGTACTGGTTGAAATCGGCAACGCCGACGCCGTTCTCGGTAAGGTACTTGCCGGCAGGCGACGCCGCCTTGATCGAACCGGCCGGAGAAATGTGGTCGGTGGTGATCTTGTCGCCGAACAGGCCGAGCACGCGCGCGCCCTTGATGTCGCCGATCGCGCCGAAGGTCTTCTGCATGCCGACGAAGTAAGGCGGGTTCTGCACATAGGTCGACTTGTCGTCCCAGGTGTAGGTCTGGCCTTCCGGCGCCTGCACCTTCTGCCAGTTCTCGTCGCCCTTGAAGACATCCGCATATTTGCGAGCGAACAGTTCGCGCGTGACGTTTTCGGCGATGAACCTGTCGATCTCCTGGCTGGTCGGCCAGATGTCCTTGAGGAACACCGGGTTGCCGTCCCTGTCCTCGCCCAGCGGCTCGGTGGTCAGGTCCTTGGTGACCGAACCGGCAAGCGCGTAGGCGACGACCAGCGGCGGCGACGCCAGATAGTTGGCCTGAACGTCGGGCGACACGCGGCCTTCGAAGTTGCGGTTGCCGGACAGGACGGCGGCCGCGATCAGGCCCTTGTCGTTGATGGTCTTGGAGATCGGTGCCGGCAACGGGCCGGAATTGCCGATGCAGGTGGTGCAGCCGAAGCCGACGAGGTTGAAGCCGATCTGGTCGAGTTCCTTCTGCAGGCCGGCCTTTTCCAGATATTCGGCAACAACTTGGCTGCCGGGGGCGAGCGAGGTCTTCACCCACGGCTTCTGCTTGAGGCCGAGGCGATTGGCATTGCGGGCGAGCAGGCCCGCGCCGATCAGCACCGACGGGTTGGAGGTGTTGGTGCAGGAGGTGATGGCAGCGATGGCGACGTCGCCATGGCCGAGATCGAAGCTCTCGCCCTCGACCGCATAGCGCTTGGCGGTGTCGACGGTCTTCTTGTATTCCTTCTCCAGCGCGGTCGCAAAACCGGAGGCGATGCCTTCCAGCGCGATGCGGCCTTCAGGACGCTTCGGACCGGCCATTGAGGGGACCACTTCCGACATGTCGAGTTCGAGCAGGTCGGTGAACACCGGGTCGGCGGATTCGGCGGTGCGCCACATGCCCTGCGCCTTGGAATATTCCTCGACCAGCGCGATGCGGTCTTCGGCGCGACCGGACATGTTGAGGTAGCGGATGGTCTCGGCATCGACGGGGAAGAAGCCGCAGGTGGCGCCATATTCCGGCGCCATGTTGCCGATGGTGGCGCGATCGGCCAGCGTCATGTTGGACAGGCCGGGGCCGAAGAACTCGACGAACTTGCCGACGACGCCCTTCTTGCGCAGCATCTGGGTCACGGTCAGCACCAGGTCGGTGGCGGTGACGCCTTCCTTGAGCTTGCCGGTAAGGCGGAAGCCGATGACCTCGGGCAACAGCATGGAGACCGGCTGGCCGAGCATCGCGGCCTCCGCCTCGATGCCGCCGACGCCCCAGCCCAGAACGCCCAGGCCGTTGATCATGGTGGTGTGGGAATCGGTGCCGACGCAGGTATCGGGATAGGCGACGGTTTCGCCGGTCTCGTCATTGGTCCAGACGACCTGGCCGAGATATTCGAGATTGACCTGGTGGCAGATGCCGGTGCCGGGCGGCACGACGCGGAAGTTGCGGAATGCCTGCTGGCCCCATTTCAGGAACTTGTAGCGCTCTTCGTTGCGCTCATATTCGAGCTCGACATTGCGGGCGAAAGCCAGCGGAGTACCGAATTCGTCGACGATGACGGAGTGGTCGATGACGAGGTCGACAGGAACCAGCGGGTTGATCTTCTCGGGGTCGCCGCCGAGCGCCTTGATGCCGTCGCGCATGGCCGCGAGATCGACGACGGCGGGCACGCCGGTGAAGTCCTGCATCAGCACGCGGGCGGGACGGTAGGCGATTTCAACGCCGGCGGTGCCCTTGTCGACCAGCCAGTTGGCGACGGCCTGGATCGACTCCTTGGTAACGGAGCGACCGTCTTCGTTGCGCAGCAGGTTCTCGAGCAGAACCTTCATCGAATAAGGAAGCTGGGAAGCGCCGGTCAGGCCGTTCTTTTCGGCCTCCAACAGGTTGTAATATATATAATCCTTACCGCCAGCGGTCAGCGTGCGGCGGCAATTGAAACTGTCTAGTGATTTGGACACGTGCGTTCCATCCTTGTCTGTTCAGCCTGAAAGGGAACGGACTCCGATGGGCATGCAATCACGCGCAAAGGTGCGGGTACGGCCATTTCCGCTGTCCGGTCCCAAGCAACCCGAGCCGTTCAAGGCGGCGCGTGTGTTGGTTCGGCGCAATATTTTAAATGCCTTCCCCGACCGCTGGGGTTGGTAACCCGCATATAGAGAATTTCCTGGAATAGTTCTAGACGAAGAATCGGCTATTTTGTTGCGTCGCAACGGCACAGCCATGAATCGTTTCGTTGGGAGCATCATGCGACTGATTGCGGACAGACTGGGGGGCGACCGTGGCAGCGAGATCGTCTTTTCCGACATCTCCTTTTCCCTGGCCCAAGGCGACGGCCTTGTGGTGACCGGCGCCAACGGTTCGGGCAAGTCGACGCTTCTGCGCGTGATGGCCGGCCTGTTGCCTGTGGCGCGCGGGTCGATTCGTCTGGAGGATGGCGGCGAGTTCGAGGACGTCGCCGCCGCCTGCCACTATCTCGGCCACGAGAACGGTATGAAGACAGCGCTGACGGTGACGGAGAACCTGCTGTTCTGGCAGGATTTTCTCGGCGCACCGCGCCTTGCGCCGGATGAGGCACTGGAAGCGGTCGGCCTGGACGGCATCGGCCACCTGCCCTTCGGTTATCTCTCGACCGGTCAGCGGCGGCGGTCGTCGATTGCCCGGCTTCTGGTCAGTCATCGCCCGATCTGGCTGCTCGACGAACCGACGGCGGGCTTGGACAAAGCCTCGGAGCGACGGCTTGCCGGACTGATGACCGCGCATCTGGCCGAGGGCGGTATCCTGGTCGCCGCGACGCATCTGCCATTGGGGGTGGAGGGGATGCAGGCGCTGGAGATGGAGGTGCTTTGAGATGATGTGTAGCGTCTTCCGATCACCCCCCTCTGGCCTGCCGGCATGCTAGCGCTCTACCTCCGCGACCTGAAGCTTGGCATCCGCGCCGGCGGCGGGGCGCTGACGGGCGTGCTGTTCTTCCTCGCCGTCATCGTCACCATTCCGTTCGGCGTCGGCCCCGACCTCAACCTTCTGGCGCGCATCGGCCCTGCGATCCTGTGGATCGGCGCGCTGTTGGCCTGCCTGCTCGGGCTCGACCGGCTGTTTCAGGCCGAACGCGAGGACGGTTCGCTCGATCTGCTCATCATGGCCGACGAGCGTCACATGCTGGCGCTGTCGATCTTCGTCAAATGCCTGGCGCACTGGACCGCAAGCGTGCTGCCCCTGGTGGTGGCCGCACCCTTGCTTGGCCTGTTCATGAATATGGAGCCGGCCGGCATCGGCGCCTCCACACTGACCTTGCTGGTGGGCACGCCGGCCATCGTCTTCGTCGGCGCGGCGGGTGCTGCCGTAGCGGTAGCGTTGCCGCGCGGCGGGCTTCTGGTCTCAGTGCTCGTCCTGCCGATCGTCATTCCGGTGCTGATCTTCGGCGTTTCGGCAAGTTACGGTGCTGTGGCGGAGCCCGACCCGTTCCTGCAACCCTTCCTGATGCTGTCGGCGCTCAGCCTGTTCCTTGCCATTCTGGGGCCGGTCGCGGCCGCTGTCGCACTGCGCTTCGGGGCGGACTGAACACGTTTGCTTGAGGCTCTGCCTGCGGCACGCGGCGCAATTGCACAGCCGCCACCTGAGGGCTATTGGGAAGACATGAAGGTCGAACCGACGATATTTGCGACGAGGAGCCATAGCGAATGACGGCGCATGCGCTCTACGTCACGGCTGCCTATGCCATATCGGCCATTGCCGTTGCCGGGCTGATCGGCTGGATCCTGATGGACCAGCGCGGACGACGGCGGGAAATCGCCGAGCTTCAGGCGGCGGGTCTGCGGCGGCGGTCGGACCGCGAGACACTATGACCGATCAAACCCAGCAACCGACCTCGGCGCGGCGCGGCCCAAGGCTGATCGTGCTCCTGCCCTTGCTGGTGTTCACGGCCCTGGCCGGCGTCTTCCTGATGCAGCTTTTGTCGGGACGCGATATCGCCGCCGTGCCATCCGCCCTGATCGGCCAGGCTGCCCCGGTCACCTCCCTGCCCCCGCTCGAGGGCATGCAATTGCCCGGCCTCGAATCCAGGGACCTTGCCGGCAAGGTGACGCTGGTCAATGTCTGGGCTTCGTGGTGCGCGCCATGCCGCGAGGAGCATCCGGTGCTTCTGGCTCTGTCGCAGGACAAGCGCTTTTCCATCGCCGGCCTGAACTACAAGGACAAGCCGGAGAATGCACGGCGCTTCCTCGGCGATCTCGGCAACCCGTTTTCAGCCATAGGCGTCGACCAGAATGGCCGCACCGCCATCGACTGGGGCGTCTATGGCGTTCCGGAAACCTTCCTCATCGGCAAGGACGGCAAGATCCTGTTCAAGCATGTCGGCCCGCTGTCGCCGCAGGCGGCGGCAACCACCATCATGCCGGAAATCGAAAAGGCGCTCGCCGCCTCGCCATAAAAGACCGGCTGCGCTATGTCTTTCCGCATGGCTAGCAAACCCGACTTCATCATGGCCGCGCCCGACGATCGGATTGGCGATCATTTCGAGCATCAGGCAATGGCCTGCGACCGCCTTGGGTCGCCTTTCACCGGCAGCCTGTGCCGGGCATTGACCCGGATTCTCGAGGATACGACGCATACGGGACGGCGGGTGCTGTCCTGGCCGGGCAACCCGCGCTGGGATGCGCTGGCGCTTCGCCTTTGCGGCGGACTGCACGGACTGGTGCTGACGGGGGCCGATGCTGCCCTGAGCGCGGTCTATCCACCCTCTGAGGCGGACGAGGACGCACTTGTCGCTGTCCTGCCGAGCGCCATTGCGCGCAACGATGCTGTGCTTTCGACAGCGCTCGACAGCGCCCCGCAGACCAACGAGACGGCGCGCTCGGCCATGCTGTTGCCTGGCTTCCTGACGATTGCGCGCGAAACCGGCCTGCCGCTGGCGCTGAACGAGATCGGTTCGAGCGCCGGGCTGAACATGCTGTTCGACCGTTTCCACTATGCCTATGGAGATCTCTGCTGGGGCGACGCCCTGTCGGGGGCCAGGCTGACACCCGAGGTGACCGGCAGGCTGCCTCTACTTCACGGAGCGCTTGAAATCCTGTCGCGGCAGGGCTGCGATATCGCGCCGGTCGACTTGACCGACGAGGCAGCGCGCCTGCGCCTGCGCTCCTACGTCTGGGCCGACCAGACCGACAGGTTGAAGCGCCTGGACGCGGCCATCGCCATCGCGAAGCGGGTAGAGTTCTCGGTCGAAACCATGAACGCGGCGGCGTTTCTGCGCCGCCAACTCGCCGCCCATAAAGAAGGGGCGGCGTTCGTGCTGTTTCACTCGATTATGTGGCAATACATGTCCGAACGCGAGCGCGAGGACATCCGCCACCTTCTCAAGACGGCCGGGCGTAACGCCACAAGCGCCGCGCCGATTGCCTGGCTGAGGATGGAAGCGGTCGCTGTCGCCGATCCGTTCGCAACGCTGAGCCTGACCCTGTGGCCCGGCGGCGAGACGCGGCGTCTCGCCCGTTGCGATTTTCACGGACGCTCGATCGAATGGCTGGGCTAAGCCCCAACCTCGGCGATCAGCCGTAGACCTGCTGGTAAGCGCGGTAGAGTAGTTCGCTGCGGTCGGCGCGGATGTCGGTAAGGTCGCGCGGGGTCAGCGTATCGATTTCGGCAACGAGGCGCTTGTACTGGCGGCGCTTGGCGAAGCGGTTCTGAAGATCGTTGAAGATCATGATGCAGTCCTTTCAAGGTGCCGCATGAGCGGCTTTTATCCTCCCTTGAACTGGTGATGAGCATCGCAGAGTTCCAGTGCAGCGCAACATAAGATGCTGCATTGCAGCAATGCGCAAATCGCATGGCCGTCCTAAGACGATGTTAACCTTGGGGTAACGCCTACCAGAGGGTGCGGCTATAGGCTTCGTCGAGATTGCGGTCCATCGTGTCGGCTGTCTCGGCGAGCGCGAGCTGGTCGTGCAGGATCTGCCCCAGCGTCGGCAGGCTGGCGCGATCGGGCCAGCTTTCCGGCTTCCAGAGCTGGGAGCGCATGAACGCCTTGGCGCAATGCATATAGGCCGATTTCACGGTCACCACCATCACCGACACCGGAAGCTTGCCCTCCGCTGCCAGTTGCTCGCGCAGCGCGGTGTCCGCGGTGATCCGCGCGTCGCCATTGATGCGCAGCGTCTCGTTCATGCCGGGGATCAGGAACAGCAGTCCGACCGAAGGATTGACGACGATGTTTTCCAGCGTGTCGAGGCGGTTGTTGCCCGGTCGGTCGGGGATGGCGATGGTGTTGGCGTCGAGCACTGCGACGAAGCCCGGCCGGTCGCCGCGCGGCGTGACGTCGGCATTGCCCTTGCCGTCGGAGGAGCCTACCAGCACAAACGGGCTGCGCGCGAGAAAGGACCGGCCGTGGCCGTCGAGCGCCTTCAGCTCCTTGCGGAGAGGCAGGTCGCCCGGCGCTTTGTAGAGCTTCCTCAGGTCTTCATGCGAAGCGATGAACTCCATGGCCTACTCCCTGGTTTTGGCGGAATCCTCAATGGCATGTCGCATGATCAGCGGCATCTGCGAAACGGTGAACAGCAGCGTGATCGGAGTGGTCGCCCAGACCTTGAAGCCAACCCAGAAGTCGGTCGAGAAATTGCGCCAGACGACTTCGTTGAGCACGGCGAGGAACAGAAAGAACAGGCCCCAGCGCAGGGTCAGCTTGCGCCAGCCTTCCGCGTCCATGCGAAAGGCCTCGTCGAAGACATAGCCGAGCAGCGACTTCCTGAAATAAAGCCCGCCGAGCAGGATGACGCCGAACAGCGTGTTGACGATGGTCGGCTTCATCTTGATGAACAGTTCGTCCTGCAGATAAAGCGTCAGGCCGCCGAAGATCAGCACCACCACGCCCGAGATCAGCGGCATGATCGGCAGCGACCGTGTCAGCACCCAGGAGACGCCCAGCGCCAGCGCTGTGGCGACCATGAACAGGCCGGTGGCGATGAAGAGCGGCTCGCCCATCTCCGAGAGGATTGGAAATGTCTGCGCCAGCCATTCGCCGCGTGTGTTGGCGAAGAAGAAGACCATCAATGGCCCCAGTTCCAGCACCAGCTTGAGCATAGGGTTGATATGCTTGCGCCTGGGATCGGCCGGATCGCGCTCGAGAATGGGTTCGGACATGGAAAACCTTGTGTTGCGCAGCACCGGCGCCGGGCTCAGCCCGCTCCGCTCGGTTATGCTACTCCAGCAATCGCCTTGGCGAAATCGCTTGCGGAAAAGGGCTCGAGGTCGTCGATCTGCTCGCCGACGCCGATGAAATAGACCGGCAGGCGATGCTTGGCGGCAATCGCCACCAGGATGCCGCCGCGCGCGGTGCCGTCCAGCTTGGTCATCACCAAGCCGTTGACGCCGGCGATGTTGCGGAAAATCTCCACCTGGTTGAGCGCATTCTGGCCGGTGGTGGCGTCCACGGTCTGCAAAACGGTGTGCGGCGCTTCCGGATCGAGCTTGCCGAGCACGCGGACGACCTTCTCCAGCTCCGCCATCAGCTCGGCCTTGTTTTGCAGCCGGCCGGCGGTGTCGATGATCAGCACGTCGGAGCCGGCCTCTTTGGCCTTCTGGAAGGCATCGAAGGCGAGGCCGGCGGCATCGGCGCCAAGCTTGGTGGCGATCACTGGCGAATTGGTGCGCTCGCCCCATATCTTCAGTTGCTCGATGGCGGCGGCGCGGAACGTGTCGCCGGCAGCCAGCATCACTGACAGCCCGCCCGAGGTCAGCTTGGCCGCGAGCTTGCCGATGGTCGTGGTCTTGCCCGTGCCGTTGACGCCGACGACGAGAATGACATGCGGCTTGTGCGACAGGTCCAGCTCAAGCGGAATGGCGACGGGACCAAGCACCTTCTCGATCTGCTCGGCCATGACGGTGCGCACTTCGAGGTCGGAGACATCCTTGCCGTAGCGGCTGGCGGCAAGCGTGTCGGTGATGCGCAGCGCGGTTTCGACTCCGAGATCGGCGCGGATCAGCACGTCTTCCAGATCCTGCAGCGTCTCTTCGTCCAGCTTCCGCTTGGTGAAGATGCCGGCAATGTTGCCCGATAGTTCCCTGGACGAGCGCGAAAGCCCTTCGCGGAGCCGCTGGAACCATGTCTGGCGCGGAGCTGCAGGCGGCGCGACGGGAGCGATTTCGCCCTTCTGCTCGACCTTTTTCTGGACCGTGACTTTGCCGGCAGCGGGTTTTGGCTGCGGCCGGGCAGTTTGCCCTTCATCCGCTTTTACGAAATTAGCGGCGATGCCGGCTTCCTCTTCTCCCCAGCGGGGAGAAGGTGGCTGCGAAGCAGCCGGATGAGGGGGCGATACAGTCTCATCCCTATTCTCGACAACTACAGGATCAAGCTCCGCTTCCTCAAGCTTCGCTTCGGCCTCGGCTCTGAGTTCGGCGAGCACCTGCGGCACGGCCTCCGCCACAGGCTGCTGCGGAACTTCGACCGGCGTCGCGGGCTCGACGGGAGCCGGCACCTCGACAGGCGCAGGCTCCGGCTCCGCTGGCGACGGCGCGGGAACAGGGGCTTCCTGCGGGTCTTCGGCGGGAACTTCCGCAGGTGCGGGCGTGGGAACCTCGGCGGGCGGAGCAGGCGGCGTTTCCGCCGGTGTTTCCGGCTGCGGCGTCTCGGGCGGCATCTCCACCGGCGCAGGCTTCGGCTGCTCGGGGTCCACCGGCAAAGGCTGTTCGGCAGGCGGCGGGGCCGGCGCTTCGTCCGGCACGGACTCCGGCGTTACGGCAGGCTCCGGCGGGGCGACCGGAGTTTCCTCCGGCTTGGGCTGCTCCGGTTCGGCGGCTTCGGGCGTTTCGCGTTTCAGAAAATCGGGAACATCAGCGCCGGGCGCCGGAACGTCCGCCTCGGGCGGACGGGCCTCGAGCAGCGCGACATCGGCAACCGCCTCTACAGGCTGGTCTTCCGCGTCCTTCTTGCCGAAGGAAAAGACTTTCTTGATGAAATTAAAGGCCATGCCGTCTTTCCGTCAGGCCGCGCGCGCGGCAGGCGCTGCAAGCAGCCGTTCATCGTCATGTCCGGCGATGTCGACCTCGACGATTTCGCCCGGTGCGCCCCGATCCACGCCGACCAAGGTGAACCCTTCCGTCCGGCCCAGCCCGTCACGCTCCACAAGAACCGCCTGGCGTGTGCCGGCAAGGCTTGCCAAATGCCTGCGATAAACGGTGTCGCCCACGGCGCGCAGCTTTGCGGCGCGGCTTTTGACCAGCGCGCGCTCGAGTTGTGGCATGCGCGCGGCTGGCGTGCCCTTGCGCGGGCTGAAGGGGAAGACGTGCAGATGCGTCAGCCCGCATTCCTCGACGATCTTCAGCGAGTTCTCGAACATGTCATCGGTTTCGGTGGGGAAACCGGCGATGATATCCGCGCCGAAGACGATGTCGGGGCGCAGCTTGCGCACATCCGCGCAGAAGGCGATGGACTGGTCGCGCAGATGCCGGCGCTTCATCCGCTTGAGGATCATGTCGTCGCCCGACTGCAACGACAGATGCAGATGCGGCATCAGCCGCTTTTCGGTTGCGATGGCCTGCAGCAAGTCGTCGTCGGCTTCGATGGAGTCGATGGAGGACAGCCGTAGCCGGCGCAGATCCGGCACCTGGCGCAGGATGGTGGCGACAAGCTTGCCCAGCCGTGGCGCGCCGGGAAGGTCCGCGCCATAGCTGGTCATGTCGACGCCCGACAACACCACTTCGGCGTAGCCGTTGCCGACGAGGCGCTTGATCTGCTCGACCACAGCACCCATCGGCACGGAGCGAGAATTGCCGCGTCCATAGGGGATGATGCAGAAGGTGCAGCGGTGGTCGCAGCCATTCTGCACCTGCACGAAGGCGCGGGCGCGGCCCTCGATGGCATCGACCATATGGGCGGCGGTCTCGCGCACGCTCATGATGTCGTTTACGCGGGCCTTCTCGAAATCGTTGACGCCGAAATCCGGCAGAGCGCGATAGTTGTGCGCCTTCAGCTTTTCCTCGTTGCCGAGCACGAGGTCGACTTCGTCCATACCGGCGAAGGCGTCCGGATCGGTCTGAGCAGCGCAGCCGGTGACGATGATCCGGGCATTGGGGTTTTCGCGGCGCGCCTTGCGGATCGCCTGCTTGGACTGGCGCACGGCCTCGCCGGTGACGGCGCAGGTGTTGAAGATGACGGCGCCGTCCTTCAATTGGCCAAGGCCGGCTGTTTCCGCCTCGCGCCGCATCACCTCGGATTCGAAGGTGTTGAGACGGCAGCCGAATGTGACGACTTCGATCCCCATCAGGCCGCGCCCTGCTGTTCGCGAAGGAAAGCACCGGTTGCCGGGTCGAAGAAGCCGGAAAACTCCCACTCCGCGGGACCGGTCAACACCACATGATCGTCTTCGCGCCATTCGACCCGTAACTCGCCGCCGGGCGCGGTCAAGGTCACGGCGCGATCGGTCCGACCTGTACGGGCGCCGGCGACGGCTGCGGCGCAGGCGGCAGAACCGCAGGCCTTTGTGAGGCCCGCGCCGCGCTCCCAGGTGCGGATGACCATCGCGTCACGCGCCGTCACCTGCGCGATGGTGATGTTGGCGCGCTCGGGAAAGATCGGATGATTTTCAAGCAGTGGACCGAAGCGGTCGAGCTCGTAGGACCACACATCATTGTCCACCCAGAAAATGGCATGTGGGTTGCCCATCGACACCACAGAAGGCGACTGCAGCACCGGCGCATCGTCCGGCCCGATCCGCAGATCGATGGCGCGGGTGTCGCTGACTTCCTCAGCCAGCGGAATCTCCTGCCAGCCGAAGCGCGGCGCACCAAGATCGACGGAAATCAGCCCGTCGGCATGGTCTTCGGCCTTGAGTATCCCCGCCACGGTTTCGAAGGTGAACAGCGTGCTGCCGGTCTCGGTAGCCAGCGCCTGGACCACGCAGCGCGTGCCGTTGCCGCAGGCCTGGGCGCCGGAGCCGTCCGAATTGAGAATGTCGATGAAATAATCGGTGCCCGGTGTCCTGGGATCGTGGATCGCCATGATCTGGTCGAAGCGCGTGGCGGCATCGGCGTTGAGCGCGATGGCCGCGGCGGCCGAAATCCTGTCCGCACGCCCGCGCATGTCGGCAACGATGATCTCGTTGCCGACCCCGTTCATCTTGGAGAAGGGCGCGTTCGAAGGCATGGTCCGGATGCTTCTGTTGTTCCGCGGCCTATATGGCGGAAAGCGGCGGCAATTACCAGTCTCGCGCTGTTCAAACCGTTGCTACCTGCCAGACCTCGCCGGGCTGCAGAGCGCGGAACAGCTCACGCGAAACGCCCTCCCGGTCGAGTGCTGCGTGAAGACGCTGGCGCGGCTCCTCGATAGGCTCGTCGGTCAATTGGAACGTGCCCCAGTGACAGCCGGCGACATGGCCGGCATTGAGCAGGCGCATCGCCTCGACCGCTTCATCGGGGTCCTGATGCTGCGATTTCATGAACCAACGCGGCTCGTAGGCGCCGATGGGCAGGATGGCCAAGCGAAAGCCGCCATATTTCTCAGCCATGTGGCGGTAGTTGCGGCCTTCGTGAAAGCCGGTGTCGCCGGCGAAGTAAACATGGCCGGCCGGTGTTTCGAGGACGAAGGAGCCCCATAGCGCCATGCGGCGGTCGCGTGCGCCGCGCGCCGACCAGTGATGCGCCGGCTCGACATGAATGCGGGTGCCTTCTCCGGCCTCGACCGTATCGCCCCAGTCATGCGCCGACACCCGCAGCATCGGTACTGCGGGTCTGACGATGGCGTCATTGCCGAGCGGCGTGATCACCAACGGATCATGGACCTGATGCAGCCGCCGCAAGGTGGCGATGTCCATGTGATCGTAATGATTGTGACTGAGCAGGACGATATCGATCTTCGGCAGATCGTCAAAGGCGATGCCCGGCGCGTTGACCCGGCGTGGGCCTGCGAAACGCACCGGCGAGGCACGCTCCGACCAGACTGGATCGGTGAGGATGTTGAGGCCGTCCACCTGCAGCAGCAGCGTGGAGTGGCCGACCATGGTGACCGAAAGCCCCTCGCCGGTCACTCGCCACCGCGGCTTCGCCTGTGGAAAGGGGCTCGGCCAAGCCTTCGGCCATGCCGAACGAAGGCCGTTGAACTGCCAGCGCAGCACATCGCGAAAGCCCAGCGGAAGCACGCCGCCCGGATTGTGGAACAGCTTGCCGTCGAAATGGTCGGAGTTCGGGCCGCCATAGTACCGGTTGGCCGGTGACTCCACGGTCTTTTTCATGATTGGTCTGGCGATCCGGCGTTCTGATTGAGGTCCAGCAAATATATGGTGCTTTCAACCATGCGTTCGTCAAAGTTTGTGAGACAATTCTGCAACAATCTCCAACGCAAACCGTATTTTAACCATATGCGGTTGAAATGCTGCCATCTTGGCCTTTTTAGAAAGGCATCATGAAACGCGCCCGAAGCCGGGGATGGCTTCGATGGAGGACCTGCATGGCACTCTCGAAAATGGCACTTGTGGCACTTTCCTTCGCCGCGCTCGCCGCAGCGTCAGGCTGCCAGAGCTCGCGCTTCTCCGAAGTCAATGCCGGCCCCGCTCCGCTGCCGCCCGCACCGGCCGGAACCGTGACCAGTGGCCAGCTTCCGCCTCCCGCGACGCCCGCCCCCGCCTCGCAATTCCCGACACCGCCCAACACCCAGGTCGCGTCGCTGCCGCCGCAGACCGATCCGAACGCGCCGGACCTGACCGCGGGCAGCGTGGCCGGCGTCTGGAACGCCAGCGTTTCGGGCCAGAACTGCCGCATCGCCACGCCGCAGACGAAATTCGGCCAGGGCTTCCGTGCCGGCCCGCTGCGCTGCCCGGCACCGCTGGACGGTGTGAAGTCGTGGAACGTCGCCGGCAAGCAGCTGACGCTGTACGACGAAAACGGCAGCACCCTGGCGAGCCTTTCGTCCTCCAGCCAGGGCCGTTTCGACGGACAGACCTCCAACGGCTTGCCGCTGTCCCTGTCGCGCTAACGCCGACCTCTCGTTCGCGCCAGTCCAGAGTAAGCCATGCAGCACCTGCGAGACGGCATACAGACCCATGTGACCGTCAAGCAGCGCTACGACCAGATGGTCGAGGCAGGCTCGATCCGCTTCGATCCCGCCCAGCAGGAGGTGGTCTCCGCGCTCGACCGAATGATCGTCGAGATTTCGGTAAAGCGCCTCGCCCGCAAGTCGAGCGCGCTGGGATGGCTGTTCGCCAAGCGCCGCGCGCCCGAGCCGGTCAAGGGCCTCTACGTCTATGGCGGGGTCGGACGCGGCAAGACCATGCTGATGGACATGTTCTTCGAGCTGCTGCCGGTCAGGCGCAAGCGGCGGGTTCATTTCAACGACTTCATGGCCGATGCGCATGACCGCATCCAGAAGCACCGCCAGGCGCGCAAGGATGGCATCGTCAAGGAAGACGACCCCATTCCGCCCGTCGCCAAGGCACTTGCCGAAGAAGCCTGGGTGCTATGCTTCGACGAGTTTTCCGTCACCGATATCGCCAATGCGATGATCCTGTCGCGGCTGTTTTCGGCGCTGTTCTCGCTTGGCGTCGTGCTGGTCGCCACCTCCAATGTCGCACCGCGCGACCTCTACCGCGACGGGCTGAATCGGCAGCTTTTCATGCCGTTCATCGCCATTCTGGAAGCCAACGCCGCCGTTCTCAATCTCGATGCCGATACCGATTACCGGCTGGAAAAACTCAACCGGATGCCGGTCTATCTCACCCCGCCCGGGCCTGACACCGACCGGCAGATGGACGAGATCTGGGCCGTGATGACCAAGGGCGCTGCTGCCGCGCCGACGACCGTCACGGTCAAGGGCCGGCAGGTCGAGGTGCCGCTCGCAGCCGCCGACGCCGCCCGGTTTTCCTTTGCGGAGCTCTGCGGTCGGCCGCTCGGCGCGCGCGATTATCTCGCTTTGCTCGGCCGTTTCCGCACCATCTTCGTCGACAATGTGCCGGTGATGGCGGAAGCCAACCGCAACGAGGCCAAGCGTTTCATCCTGTTCATCGACACCGTTTACGACCACCATGCCCGGCTGGTGATCAGCGCCGCCGCTGGGCCGACCGAGCTCTATGTCGCGCGGCGCGGCACCGAGGCATTCGAATTCGACCGTACGGCGTCGCGTCTCATCGAGATGCAGGGCAAGGAGTGGCTGGAAGACTTCGACGAGCGGACGCTCCAGAAGGCGGTCTGAAGCAACCGTCAGCCTTCCGCTGCTTTGCGTCCCGCGCCAGGATTTCCGTGCGATTAGCACAGGAAACTGCCAAGACCCACCGAACAGAACGTCTATCTTCGACACGTAGCCGGTCCAGCCCGAGCGTTTCGTCGATAAGCAGTCACCATTTCGTCATATATTTTTGACGTTTACGTAAATGAAACTTGATCTAAACGATTGAAAACTTTGAGCCAAAAAGAATCGGTTGAATTTTTTTGCCTATGCGTCTATCTGGCCCTGCTGTTTCTGGCCGCATTCCTGCGGTCATGCTGGCCCAAATTATAGTTCACCCGCCTCCAGGCGTTGTAACAGGGACAAGGGACATTTTCCTAACATGGCACGCAACAAGATAGCCCTCATCGGCTCTGGCATGATCGGCGGCACGCTCGCGCACCTGATCGGCCTCAAGGAACTCGGCGACGTCGTTCTCTTCGATATCGCGGAAGGCATTCCCCAGGGCAAGGGTCTCGACATCGCCCAGTCGTCTGCCGTTGAAGGCTTCGACGCCGGCTATACCGGTGTCAACGATTATGCCGGCATCGAAGGCGCCGACGTGTGCATCGTCACCGCCGGTGTGCCGCGCAAGCCGGGCATGAGCCGCGACGATCTTCTCGGCATCAACCTCAAGGTCATGGAGCAGGTCGGCGCCGGCATCAAGAAATACGCCCCGAACGCCTTTGTGATCTGCATCACCAACCCGCTCGACGCCATGGTTTGGGCGCTGCAGAAGTTCTCCGGCCTGCCCAAGAGCCATGTCGTCGGCATGGCCGGCGTGCTGGACTCCGCCCGCTTCCGCTACTTCCTCGCCGAGGAATTCAAGGTGTCGATCGAGGACGTCTATGCGATGACGCTGGGCGGCCACGGCGACGACATGGTGCCGCTGACCCGCTATTCTAACGTTGCAGGCATTCCGGTGCCGGATCTGGTCAAGATGGGCTGGACGAGCCAGGCCAAGGTCGATGCCATCGTCGACCGCACCCGCAAGGGCGGCGCCGAGATCGTCGGCCTGCTCAAGACCGGCTCGGCCTTCTACGCGCCGGCTTCCTCGGCCGTCGCCATGGCTGAATCCTACCTCAAGGACAAGAAGCGCGTGCTGCCCGCCGCAGCCTATCTGTCGGGCCAGTACGGCGTGAAGGACATGTATGTCGGCGTTCCGGTGGTGATCGGCGCGGACGGCGTGGAGCGCATCGTCGAGATCGATCTCGACAAGGACGAGAAAGCCATGTTCGACAAGTCGCTCGCCGCCGTCAAAGGCCTCTGCGAAGCGTGCGTCGGCATCGCTCCGAACCTCGGCAACAAATAAGGACGTCGCCATGAACATCCATGAGTATCAGGGCAAGCAGCTTCTGAAATCCTACGGCGCTCCGGTGGCCGAGGGCGTGCCGGTGCTGAAGATCGAAGAGGCGGAGGCCGCCGCCAAGAGCCTTCCCGGCCCGCTTTACGTGGTCAAGAGCCAAATCCATGCCGGCGGACGCGGCAAGGGCAAGTTCAAGGAACTGTCGCCCGACGCTAAGGGCGGCGTACGCCTTGCCAAGTCGATCGAGGAAGTCGTCGCCTTCTCCAAGGAGATGCTCGGCAACACACTGGTGACCAAGCAGACCGGCCCCGCCGGCAAGCAGGTCAACCGCCTCTATATCGAGGACGGCGCAGACATCGACCGCGAACTGTATCTGTCGATCCTGGTCGACCGCTCGGTTGGCCGCATTGCCTTCGTGGTTTCCACCGAAGGCGGCATGGATATCGAGGCGGTCGCCCATGACACGCCCGAGAAGATCATCACCGTCGCCATCGACCCGACCGCCGGCGTCACCTCCGCCGACGTCGCCAAGCTCAACCAGGCGCTTGAACTTTCGGGCGAAGCGGCAAAGGACGGCGAGACGCTGTTCCCGATCCTCTACAAGGCCTTTGTCGAGAAGGACATGAGCCTGCTCGAGATCAACCCGCTGATCGTCATGACCAGCGGCCGCCTGCGCGTTCTCGACGCCAAGATTTCGTTTGACGGCAATTCCCTGTTCCGCCACCCGGAAATCGTCGAACTGCGCGACAAGAGCGAAGAGGACGACAAGGAAATCGAGGCGTCGAAATACGACCTCGCTTATGTCGCGCTCGACGGCAATATCGGCTGCATGGTCAACGGCGCAGGCCTTGCCATGGCGACCATGGACATCATCAAGCTCTACGGCGCCGAGCCCGCCAACTTCCTCGACGTCGGCGGCGGCGCTTCCAAGGAAAAGGTCACCGCGGCCTTCAAGATCATCACCGCCGATCCGGCCGTGAAGGGCATCCTCGTCAACATCTTTGGCGGCATCATGAAGTGCGACGTCATCGCCGAGGGCGTTATCGCAGCTGTGAAGGAAGTCGGTCTTCAGGTTCCGCTGGTCGTGCGCCTTGAAGGCACCAATGTCGAACTGGGCAAGAAGATCATCAACGAAAGCGGCCTGAACGTGATCTCGGCCGACGATCTCGATGACGCTGCGCAGAAGATCGTGGCTGCGGTGAAGGGAAACTGACTTGTTGAGAGCACACAGCTACACATATACTGTGTGCTTTTAATGGAAGTTGCGCCATGAAGAACATCACTCTGACAGTCGATGAAGACGTCCTTGAGAAGGTCAAGGTCGTGGCTGCTGAACAGCGCACCAGCGTAAATGCGCTTGTGCGCGAGTTCCTGGCGTCCCTTGTCGCGCGGGAGAAGTCAAAGGACGAAGCCAGGCAGGCTTTGTTGGAACTTGCCCGCGAGCAGGCTGGAGACATGGGCGTTCAAAAGTGGAATCGGGAAGCGCTCTATGATCGCTGACTGCTTCTTCGACACGAATGTGCTGGTCTATGCGGCGATCGGATATAAGTCCGAGCCCGCAAAGTATGAGCGTGCCTTGGAACTCATAGAGAGCCAGGAATATTCGACGTCGGCGCAAGTGCTTCAGGAGTTTTATGTCAACGTCACCAAGCGTGCTGATACGGCTCTGACGCCGCGGAAAGCTGCGGAGTGGGTCGCCACCATCAGCCGCAAGCCCTGTCAGGATTTGGACAGTGCGGTCGTCATGCGCGGCATTGAAAAATCACAGCGCTATCAAATCTCTTATTGGGATGGTGCCATCATCGCCGCAGCCGAACGTCTGGGCGTAACGACCCTTTACACGGAAGACCTTAACCACGGCCAGCTCTACGATAGCGTTAGGGCCGTCAATCCATTTCTCGATCGGTAATACGGGAGTATCCCATTCCATGTCCATTTTGGTCGACAAAAACACTAAGGTCCTCGTTCAGGGCCTGACCGGCAAGACCGGCACTTTCCACACCGAACAGGCGCTGGCCTATTACGGCACGCAGATGGTCGGCGGCATCCACCCCAAGAAGGGCGGCGAGACCTGGACGGGATCGAAGGGCGAGAGCCTGCCGATCTTCTCCTCGGTCTCCGAAGCCAAGGAGCGCACCGGCGCGAACGCCTCGGTCGTCTACGTCCCGCCGGCAGGTGCCGCGGAAGCCATCATCGAGGCTATCGACGCCGAAGTGCCGCTGATCGTCTGCATCACCGAGGGCATCCCGGTCACCGACATGATCCGCGTCAAGGCTCGGCTGGAGAAGTCCAAGTCGCGCCTGCTCGGACCGAACTGCCCCGGCGTTCTGACGCCCGAACAATGCAAGATCGGCATCATGCCCGGAAACATCTTCCGCAAGGGCTCGGTCGGTGTTGTCTCGCGCTCGGGAACGCTTACCTATGAAGCAGTGTTCCAGACCTCCAATGTCGGCCTCGGCCAGACCACGGCGGTCGGCATCGGCGGCGACCCGGTCAAGGGGACCGAGTTCATCGACATGCTGGAGATGTTCCTGGCGGACGACGAGACCAAGTCGATCATCATGATCGGCGAAATCGGTGGCTCGGCTGAGGAAGACGCGGCTCAGTTCCTGATCGACGAAGCCAAGAAGGGCCGCAAGAAGCCGATGGCCGGTTTCATCGCCGGCCGGACCGCTCCTGAAGGCCGCACGATGGGCCATGCTGGCGCCGTAATTTCGGGCGGTAAGGGCGGAGCCGAAGACAAGATCGCGGCGATGGAGGCAGCGGGCATCCGCGTTTCGCCGTCTCCGGCGCGTCTTGGGACGACGTTGGTAGAAGCCTTGAAGGGCTGAGCGAAATAAAGAGTTGCGAATAGAGAGTAGCGAATTGCGAGTAGGGAAAAGAGACGCGCGGCGGGATGCAAGGCCAACTTTCCCTATTCGCTACTCACTATTCCCTACTCGCTCCAATAAGGAGACGGAGCACGACGCTCCGATGAGACATGGCACGCTCTGACCAAGCAAACGACCAGTTTTCCATCACCTCGTTCCTGTATGGCGGCAATGCCGACTACATCGAAGCGCTGCATGCGGCCTATGAAGACGATCCTTCATCCGTCGATCCCGAATGGCGCAATTTCTTCGACGAGTTGAAGGACGATGCGGGCGACGTGCGCAAGAACGCGCAAGGCGCCTCCTGGTCGCGTCCGAGCTGGCCGCTGCAGGCCAATGGCGAATTGGTCTCCGCGCTCGACGGCAATTGGGGCCTGATCGAAAAGGTCGTCGAGAAGAAGGTGCGCGATAAGGCTGTTGCGACCGGCGTCGCGGCTCCCTCGCAATCCGAGGTGCTTCAGGCGACCCGCGACAGCGTTCGCGCCATCATGATGATCCGCGCCTACCGCATGCGCGGGCATCTGCATGCCCATCTCGACCCGCTCGGCATCGCCAAGCCGCTGGAAGACTATAACGAGCTGTCGCCCGAGGCCTATGGCTTCAAGGAAGAAGATTACGACCGCAAGATCTTCATCGACAACGTGCTGGGGCTCGAATACGCGACCGTTCGCGAAATGCTCGAGATTCTCAAGCGTACCTATTGTTCGACGCTGGGCGTTGAATTCATGCATATCTCCGACCCTGAGGAAAAGGCCTGGATTCAGGCTCGCATCGAGGGTCCGGACAAGGCGATCGAATTCACTGCCAATGGCAAGAAGGCGATCCTCCAGAAGCTGATCGAGTCCGAAGGCTTCGAGCAGTTCATCGACGTCAAGTACAAGGGCACCAAGCGTTTCGGCCTCGACGGCGGCGAGTCGCTGATTCCGGCGCTGGAACAGATCATCAAGCGTGGCGGCCAGCTCGGCATGAAGGAAATCGTGCTCGGCATGGCCCATCGCGGCCGCCTCAACGTCTTGACCAACGTCATGGCAAAGCCGCACCGTGCCGTCTTCCACGAGTTCAAGGGCGGCTCCGCCGCTCCCGATGACGTCGAGGGGTCGGGCGACGTGAAGTACCATCTCGGTGCGTCCTCCGACCGCGAATTCGACGGCAACAAGGTTCATCTGTCGCTGACCGCCAACCCTTCGCATCTCGAGATCGTCAATCCCGTCGTCATGGGCAAGGCGCGTGCCAAGCAGGACCAGTGGTTCGGCCGGACGCGTGAGGAAATGGTGCCGCTGGAAGAGCGCGCCAAGGTGCTGCCGCTTTTGCTGCATGGCGACGCGGCCTTCGCGGGCCAGGGCGTCGTGGCTGAAATCCTCGGCCTGTCGGGCCTGCGCGGCCACCGCGTTGCCGGCACGCTGCACTTCATCATCAACAACCAGATCGGCTTCACCACCAATCCCCGCTTGTCGCGGTCGTCGCCCTATCCATCGGATGTGGCCAAGATGGTTGAGGCACCGGTGTTCCACGTCAATGGCGACGATCCCGAAGCTGTGGTGTTCGCAGCCAAGGTCGCCATCGAGTTCCGGCAGAAGTTCCATAAGCCGGTCGTCATCGACATGTTCTGCTATCGCCGCTTTGGCCACAATGAAGGCGACGAGCCGGCGTTCACGCAGCCGATCATGTATCGCAACATCCGCACCCACAAGACGACGCTGCAGCTTTATGCCGAAAAGCTGATCGGCGAAGGCCATCTGACCCAGGCCGATGTCGACGCCATGAAGGCGGAATGGCGTGCCCATCTGGAAGTCGAGTTCGAATCCGGGCAGGCTTACAAGCCCAACAAGGCCGACTGGCTGGACGGTGCGTGGTCTGGCCTGCGCGCGGCCGACAATCAGGACGAACTGCGCCGCGGCAAGACCGCCGTTCCGGTCAAGACGCTCAAGGATATCGGCAAGAAGCTGACCGAGGTGCCCAAGGGCTTCGAAGTCCACCGCACCATCGGCCGCTTCCTCGAAAACCGCCGTCAGGCGATCGAGACCGGCGAAGGCATCGACTGGGCGACGGCGGAATCGCTGGCCTTCGGCTCGATCCTGCTCGACGGCAACCCGATCCGCTTGTCCGGCCAGGATTCCGAGCGCGGCACCTTCTCGCAGCGTCATACGGTCCTCTACGACCAGAAGGACGAGACACGCTACATCCCGCTGAACAACCTTTCGGCGGCGCAGGCTGGCTACGAAGTCATCAACTCGATGCTTTCGGAAGAGGCCGTTCTCGGCTTCGAATATGGCTACAGCCTTGCCGAACCCAAGGCGTTGACACTGTGGGAAGCGCAGTTCGGCGACTTCGCCAACGGCGCCCAGGTGGTGTTCGACCAGTTCATCTCGTCCGGCGAACGCAAGTGGCTGCGCATGTCGGGCCTGGTCTGCCTGTTGCCGCATGGCTATGAAGGCCAGGGGCCGGAGCACTCGTCGGCGCGTCTCGAACGCTTCCTGCAGCTCTGCGCCGAAGACAACATGCAGGTTGCCTACTGCACCACGCCGGCCAACTACTTCCACATTCTGCGCCGGCAGCTGAAGCGCGACTTCCGCAAGCCGCTGATCCTGATGACGCCGAAGTCGTTGCTGCGCCACAAGCGCGCCGTGTCCTCGCTGTCTGAAATCTCAGGCGAAAGCACGTTCCACCGTCTTCTGTGGGACGATGCGCAGTACAACGACAAGCCGATCAAGCTGGTCAAGGATTCCAAGATCCGCCGTGTCGTGCTGTGCTCGGGCAAGGTCTATTACGACCTCTATGAGGAGCGCGAGAAGCGCGGCATCAACGACATCTACCTGCTGCGCGTCGAACAGCTCTATCCGTTCCCGGCCAAGGCGCTCATCACGGAGCTGTCGCGCTTCCGCAACGCGGAGATGGTCTGGTGCCAGGAAGAGCCCAAGAACATGGGCGCGTGGTCGTTCATCGACCCGTATCTGGAATGGGTGCTCGCTCATATCGACGCCAAGAACCAGCGCGTACGCTATACCGGCCGCCCCGCGGCCGCTTCTCCCGCCACCGGCCTGATGTCGAAGCACCTCGCACAGCTTCAGGCATTCCTCGACGACGCACTCGGCGAATAAACCGACCAAAGACAAAAACGGACAGGCAAACACATGGCTACCGAAATCCGCGTTCCGACCCTCGGCGAATCCGTCAGCGAAGCCACCATCGGCAAGTGGTTCAAGAAGGCGGGCGACGCCATCGTCGCCGACGAACCGCTGGTGGAACTGGAAACTGACAAGGTCACGATCGAGGTGCCGGCACCTTCGGCCGGAACGCTGTCCGAGATCACCGTCCAGGAAGGCGAGACCGTCGGCGTCGGCGCTTTGCTGGGCATGATCGGCGCCGGTTCGGGTGCTGCTCCTGCCCCCGCTGCCAAGCAGGAAGCCAAGCCGGAGGCCGTTGCCCAGGCCTCGGCGCCCGACGCTGCGTCCACCACAAAGGAAGCCGCCGCGCAGACCGCCAAGATCGCCGGCGAAGGCCCCCTCGAGGCTCGCGACATGCCGCCGGCGCCTTCCGCCGCCAAGCTGCTGGCCGAAAACAACATTTCGGCCGATCAGGTCGCGGGCTCGGGCAAACGCGGCCAGGTGCTCAAGGGCGATGTGCTCGACGCCGTCGCCAAGGGCGCGCCGTCCCAGCCGGCCGAAACGCCGAAGACGCCCGCCGCGCCTGCGCCGTCTGCCCCTCGCGCGCCGACCTCGGCCAATGACGAAGTGCGCGAAGAGCGCGTGCGGATGACCAAGCTGCGCCAGACCATTGCGCGTCGCCTGAAGGAAGCCCAGAGCACGGCCGCCATGCTGACCACCTTCAACGAGGTGGATATGTCGGCGGTGATGGCGCTGCGCACCAAATACAAGGACATCTTCGAGAAGAAGCATGGCGTGAAGCTCGGTTTCATGGGCTTCTTCACCAAGGCCGTGACGCATGCGCTGAAGGAAATCCCGGCGGTCAACGCCGAGATCGACGGCACCGACCTGATCTACAAGAACTATGCCCATGTCGGCGTCGCCGTCGGCACGGACAAGGGCCTCGTGGTGCCGGTGGTGCGCGATGCCGACCAGATGTCGATTGCCGAGATCGAGAAGGAAATCGGCCGCCTGGGCATCGCCGCGCGCGACGGCAAGCTGTCGGTCGCCGACATGCAGGGCGGCACCTTCACCATCTCCAATGGCGGCGTCTACGGTTCGCTGATGTCGACGCCGATCCTGAACGCGCCGCAGTCGGGCATCCTGGGCATGCACAAGATCCAGGAGCGTCCGGTCGTGGTCGGCGGGCAGATCGTCATCCGCCCGATGATGTATCTCGCGCTCTCCTACGATCACCGCATCGTCGACGGCAAGGAAGCCGTGACCTTCCTGGTCCGCGTCAAGGACAGCCTGGAAGATCCGGAACGTCTGGTTCTAGACCTCTAGGATTAAGCAGAGCATCCGCGACAGGACGGTTCCCGTCGCGGGCTCCTTTGAAAGGCCGATGACCCAATGATGCAGTACCTCGTGGCCTCGCCTTTCGTGCAGCTCGTCGCCTGGAGCGTCGTTCTGCTTGTCGTGCACATCCTGCTGCAGGGCTTCTCGGCGACCCGGGAGCTCGGCACCGAATGGAACGCCGGCCCGCGCGACGAAGGCCGCAAGCCGACCGGCGCCTTTGCCGGCCGCGCTGAGCGCGCTTCGTTGAATTTCCGCGAAACCTACCCCGCCTTCGTCGGCCTGGCGCTCGCGCTGGCAATCGTCGGCGACCCCTCCGGCTGGGGGCTGACCGGCGCCTGGGTGTGGCTCGTTGCCCGTCTCGCCTACATCCCGCTCTATCTCGCCGGTATTCCCTATATCCGCTCGCTCGTCTGGACGGTCTCGCTGGTGGGGCTTGCCATCATGTTTCTCACCGTGGTCTTCTGAATTCAGCCGGTTGCGCCGAAGTCGGCCAGGAGGACGCCATGCATCCCTATCTCGTCGAACTTGCCTCGCTGATGGCGGTGTTTGCCTTCGCCATCGTCTCGCCGGGGGCGGACCTTGCCATGGTCATCCGCCAGTCCATGACGCATGGACGGCGCGAGGCTATTCTCACAAGCTTCGGCATCGGCACGGCTCTGATGCTGCATGTCAGCTACACCATCCTCGGGCTCGGCCTGATCATTTCGCAGTCGATCTACTTGTTCAACATCGTCAAATGGTGTGGCGTCGCCTATCTGCTTTACATCGGCTTCAAGGCGCTGCGCGCCGGCCGCACCGAAATCGAAGCCTATGCACCCGAAGCCGGCGATGCGCCGAAGCGTCAGAGCGCCATGAAAGCCTTCGTCCTCGGCTTCGCCGTCAACGCGCTCAACCCCAAGCCGGTCTTCTTCTTTCTGTCGATCTTTTCGGTGATGATCGGCGCGCATACGCCTGCCTCTATCAAATTCGGCTACGGCCTCGTCATGGCAAGCTGCCTCATCGTCTGGTTCGTCGGCGTCAGCTTCTTCCTGACCACGCCGCGCATGCGGGCGGCCTTCAGCCGCGCGAGCAAATGGGTTGATCGCGTCAGCGGACTCGCCTTCATCAGTCTCGGCCTGCGCCTCGCCATCCAGAAGGCCGGATGATGCGTTTCGGCCGGCCAGCCTGTCTGTCGATGGTTTTCGCCGCTGCGTTGGCCGGCGCGGCGTCGGCCTATGCTGCCTGCCCGATGGAACTGGCCGTCTACGAGAATACGGAAACCGAGGCGAGCATCGATTTCCAGCCCACTGGCACATCGGCCACCGTCACCAACAGTTTCAAGATGTCGTTTCCCGAAGGCGTCGTTCTCGACGGCATGGTGATCTGGACCGACGGCGTGCGCCGTGCGCGCGGCATGCTGATGAACGAGTGCCCCGAGGGCGACGTGACCGGCGAGGAAATCGCCGCCTGCACCGTCTGGGCAGGCATCGTCTACACGGTGGACGAGAAGGGAACGATCGGGCTTTTGCCCGCGGAAGGGACGGACGCGCCCAAGTCGCTCATAATGGCCGATCTCGGGCCTTATATGCGGATGTCGGCGCTGTACGAGGAGGGTGGCATCAAACAGCTGCCATGGGATGTGTTCGAACTCAGGGGGTGTCAGGAATGAGCGTAACTGCGAAATCTCTTTTGGTCACAGGCGGAAGCCGTGGCATCGGCGCTGAAATCTGTCTGCTGGCCGCACAGGCCGGCTATCGCGTCGCGATCAACTACACGTCCAACGCATCTGCCGCCGATTCTGTCGCCGCGCAGATCAGGAATGCCGGCGGAGAAGCCGTCACCGTGAAGGGCAATGTCGGCAATCCAGCCGACATTGTTGAGATGTTCCGCGCCGTCGACCGCGCTTTCGGCGGGCTCGACGCCTTCGTCAACAATGCCGGCGTGCTCGACGTCAAGGCCCGCGTCGACGAGGTGGATGCAGCGCGCCTCGAGCGCCTGATGCGCATCAACGTGGTCGGTGCCTTTCTCTGCGCCGGCGAGGCGGTGCGGCGGATGTCGACCCGGCATGGCGGCAAGGGCGGCGCGATCGTCAACATCTCGTCGATGGCGGCCACTCTGGGTGCGCCCGGTCAGTTTGTCGACTACGCGGCTTCAAAAGGCGCGATCGACACCTTAACTGTGGGCTTGGCACGGGAGGTCGCCGCGGAAGGCGTGCGCGTCAACGCCGTCAGCCCTGGCATTATCGACACCGAGATGCATGCTTCGGGGGGAGAACCGGACAGGGTGGCTGAGATCAGCGCTACGCTGCCGATGAAACGCGCGGGCAGTCCCAAGGAAGTCGCCCAGGCGGTTCTCTGGCTGCTGTCGGACCAGGCGTCCTACACGACGGGCGCGAATTTGAATGTGAGTGGCGGCCGATAGTCGCCGGACGAAAAGGAAAGACAAAAATGGCATATGACGTCGTCGTCATCGGTTCTGGCCCGGGCGGTTATGTAAGCGCCATCAAGGCAGCACAGCTCGGGCTCAAGGTCGCCGTGGTGGAAAAGCGCGAGACCTTTGGCGGCACCTGCCTGAACATCGGCTGCATCCCATCCAAGGCACTGCTGCATGCATCGGAAATGATGGCCGAGGCGCAGCACTCCTTCGACACGCTCGGCGTTGAGGTTACGCCCAAGCTGAACCTTCCGAAGATGATGGCGCATAAGGATGCGACGGTCGCCTCCAACGTCAATGGCGTTGCCTTCCTGTTCAAGAAGAACAAGATCGACAGCTTCCGCGGCACCGGCAAGGTGTTGGGCCAGGGCAAGGTCTCGGTCACCGGAGAAGACGGCAAGGTCGAGGAGATCGAGGCCAGGAACATCGTCATCGCCACGGGATCGGATGTTGCCGGCATTCCAGGCGTCAGCGTCGATTTCGACGAGAAGGTCATCGTGTCGTCCACGGGTGCCCTGTCGCTCGAGAAGGTGCCGGGTCATCTCGTCGTGGTCGGCGGCGGCGTCATCGGTCTCGAACTCGGTTCTGTCTGGGCGCGCCTGGGCGCCAAGGTCACGGTGGTCGAATATCTCGACACCATCCTCGGCGGCATGGACGGCGATGTCGCCAAGCAGTTCCAGCGCCTTTTGTCCAAGCAGGGTTTTGAGTTCAAGCTGGGCGCGAAGGTCACCGGTGTCGCGAAGTCGGAGAACGGTGCAACCGTAACCTTCGAGCCCGTCAAGGGCGGCAGCGCCGAGACGATCGAAGCCGAAATCGTGCTGGTTTCCACCGGCCGCCGCCCCTATACCGACGGGCTCGGCCTTGCAGAAGCCGGTGTTGAGTTGGATGAGCGCGGACGGGTGAAGACCGACGGTCATCGCACCAATGTCGAAGGCATCTATGCCATCGGCGATGTGGTTGTCGGCCCGATGCTGGCGCACAAGGCCGAGGATGAAGGCATCGCGGTTGCCGAAATCATCGCCGGTCAGGCCGGCCATGTGAACTACTCTGTCATCCCGAGCGTCGTCTACACCAGCCCCGAAGTGGCCTCTGTCGGCAAGACGGAAGAGCAGCTCAAGGCTGAAGGCATCGCCTATAAGGCTGGCAAGTTCCCGTTCTCGGCCAATGGCCGTGCCCGCGCCATGCTGCACACCGACGGTTTCGTGAAGGTCCTTGCCGACAAGGACACCGACCGCGTGTTGGGCGTCCATATCGTCGGCTTCGGCGCGGGCGAGATGATCCACGAGGCGGCGGTGCTGATGGAATTCGGCGGTTCTTCGGAAGACCTTGGCCGCACCTGTCATGCGCACCCGACCATGTCGGAAGCGGTCAAGGAAGCCGCGCTCGCGACCTTCTTCAAACCCATCCATATGTAGAACCGGAGCCGGAAGCTTCGCGCTTTCCTTCGAACGCAAAAAAACCGCCGAACATGGTTCGGCGGTTTTTTTGTAGCTGCCTGCGAGGCTTATTGAGCCGGTGCAGGCGGTGTTGCCGGAGCCGGTGCCGGTTCTGCGGGTGCAGACGGTGCGGGAGCGGGAGCCGGAGCAGGCGCGGGTTCGGCAGGAGCCGGTGCCGGCGCGCTTGGAGCAGGAGTGGCGGGTGCGGCCGGTGCGGGCGCCGTTTCGCTCGCAGCGGGAGGCGTTTCACCCGGTGCAGGCGTCTCGCCGCGCGGCACGAAGATGAAATAGGCTGCGACGGCCAGGACCGCGATGATGATCAAAATGAGCCACGAACTGCCGCCGGAACGGGCGGGAGGTGGCGTGGTGACGTTGACAGTGCCAGATGGCGGCATCGGGTTCAGCGGGTCAACAGCTCTAGGATCGACCGGCCGATGCGGATCGTTTGGGGGTGTCGCCATAGATGTCCTCCGTCAGTTGTGTCCCCCACAACGCGGCACCGAGGATTTGGTTTCACGGGAACGTGAAATCAGTTAGCCGGACTCTCACCCTGCTGTCCGAACAGGATCACCTGGTCGCCATACCGTCTCCGGCTTTCCGGGTCGAGGACGGCGATTGGCGCGGTGATCACCAGGCCAGCTGCACTGCCCACCGTCTGGCCGACGCCGAGCGCCAGCCCGCCGACACGCTCGCCCAGGGACGGATCGTTGTCCGTCACGGTCTGCCCGGCAATGAGCCGGTTGCCTATGATCTGCACGATCTCGGGGTTCTGGGCGAACTGCCCATGGTTGAGCCGGTCGCTGCCGCCCTCGACATTGGTCATGTCGAACACCGTGATGCCTGCGCGCTCGAGTCCGGATTTATAAGGCTCGATGGTCGGATCGATCTGGCCGAGGCGTGTCACGCCGCCCGCTATGGTGTGCGAGAAGTTGAGCGCGCGGTCGCGGCGCGATGAGAACAGATAGGTTTGCGGGTGATGCTCGCCCAGCGAGCGCCATTGCGTCATGAACACGTCGATATCGAGATCCGGTGATGCGAGAATGACGTTCCTCACTTTCGGATTGACGCGACCGTCGCGGATCGACATCTGCCGCAGGGCCTCCATCGTCGGCCATGCGCCCATGGAATGCGCCATGATGGTGATTTCGCCGACGCGGCGGTCTTCGGCGACGTGCCGGATCAGATCTTCCAGCGCGTCGCGCGAGAAGTTCGTGCTTTCGCGGTCATAGAGATAGTCGAAGATGCGGGCGCGGGACGGCCAGGTGAACAGGATGGGCGCTGTCTTGGCGCCGGAATCATGAACGATCTGGGCGAAGCGGTAGACCGCGTCCTCGAACCGGTTGTTGAAGCCGTGCACGAAAATGAGAACGCTGCGGTTCTCCGGCAGGTTTCTGCCGAGCCAGTCCTGCGCCTGCTTCTTGCCGACGACCGGGCTGACGGCGACGGTGGCAAACTCGCGCGAAGGGTCGGCGGGAAGCCTCCTCGGCCACTGGATTTGTCCGACCTCGCGGTTCGCTGCCGGCGGGATGGAGATGCTGACATCGGCCATGGAAAGGTCCGCGCCGCGCTCTCCGGTGAACAGGATTGCCTTATCCGCGGAGGGCGCGCGGGTTGTAGCGACCAGCATGTCGACGGTGCTTGCGCCGCCGAGCGGCAGATCGGTTGGCTGCAGCACACCGATGGGGCGACTGGCGCACGCCGCCAGGAAAACGCAGAAGGTGAGCAGGACGGCGCGACGCATACGAAACCCCGGTAACGCAATGTTAACCCTGTCCTTACAGGCAAAAGAAGCATCGCGCATCACAGCTTCTTTCCGAACGCGGAAATCGTCGTCGCCGTTGTGCCCGGATGGCAACCACCTCAGCCATCGCAAACCGGCTAACCCGCGCCGGCCGGCAATTATTACTTGATGATAAAAGTCAACAATGTTACCTCGCCGCCTGAGGCAGCAACGGGCCTTGGTCGGACAGCGTCCGCCCGGCAGGTCCACCATCAGAGTACGAGGATATGAGCCCACTCAATTCCATCCCTTCTGGTGCGATCCGAAGCAGATCGGGTCGGCGCGGTTTTTCCGCTCTTGCGGTCCTGGCGTTTCTGACGGTGGCAGGCGGAACCGCTGGCTTTGCGCAGGACATGACCCCTCCCGCACCCGCCCAGGTCGAGCAGCCCGCGCCACAGCCTCAGGCGCCGACTGCGCCGGCCGCTCCCGACGCTGTGCAACAGCAACCCGCCGTAAGGACGGAGCCGATCGAATTGCAGCCCGGAGAAGAGCAGGGATCGACGCTGCCGCACGACCTCTCGCCCTGGGGCATGTTCATGGCCGCCGATTGGGTGGTCAAGGCCGTCATGATCGGGTTGGCCTTCGCGTCCTTGGTGACCTGGACGGTCTGGATCGCCAAGTCGCTGGAGCTAGCCGGCGCCCGCGGCCGCGCCCGCCGCGTACTCAGGGTGGTGCTGGGCGCACGCACGCTGGACGATGCCTTTCGCCAGACCGAAAAGCAGAGGGGTCCGTCCGCCGCCATGATCCGTTCGGCGCGTGAAGAAGCCCGGCTGTCCGTCGCCGCACTCGACCACGCCTCCGCGTCCGGCCTCAAGGAGCGCGTCGGCTCGCGCCTCACCCGGCTGGAAGTCCATGCCGGACGCCGCATGAGCATGGGCACCGGCGTTCTCGCCACCATCGGCTCGACCTCGCCCTTCGTCGGGCTGTTCGGCACGGTCTGGGGCATCATGAATTCGTTCATCGGCATCAGCCAGGCGCAGACCACCAATCTGGCCGTCGTCGCCCCCGGCATCGCCGAGGCGCTTCTCGCCACCGCTTTGGGGCTGGTCGCGGCCATTCCGGCCGTCGTCATCTACAACGTCTTCGCGCGTTCGATCACCGGCTATCGCCAGCTTCTGGCCGACGTCTCCGCCGGCGTCGAGCGGCTGGTCAGCCGCGATCTCGACTTCAGGCTGGTTCCGGGCTCCGCATCCAACGACGACCGCAAGGCGCGCACGGCGGCGCAGGCCGCGGCTGAATAGGAGACCGGTCATGGCTGGTGGCATCCGCGAACGTCAGGGCGACGATCTCAGCGAGAACCATGAGATCAACGTCACCCCGTTCATCGACGTGATGCTGGTGCTGCTCATCATCTTCATGGTGGCCGCACCGCTCGCCACGGTCGACATCAATGTCGACCTGCCCGCCTCCACCGCCACACCAGCGCCGCGCCCCGATAAACCGCTCTATGTCACGGTCAAGCAGGACCTTTCGGTCTCGATCGGCAACGACACCGTCGCCCGCGAAGGGATTGCCGGTGCGCTCGACACGTTCACCTCCGGCGACAAGGACCAGCGCGTGTTCCTGCGCGCCGACCGCGCCGTCGACTACGGCCAGCTGATGGACGTCATGAACCTGCTGCGCAAGGCAGGCTATCTCAAGATCGCGCTGGTCGGCCTTGAGGCGATGCCCGGCGCGCCGGCCGATCCGGTCGCGCAGACTCCCGGCGCCGGCCCGACACCCCCTTTGGCGGCGCCCGCGCCATGAGTGCCACCTACAGCCATCACAGTTGGGACGGCTCCTTCGGCGGTCGCGAATTCATTCGCTGGGGCCTCGCCGCCGCCATCGTCGTCGGCATTCACGCCGGTGCGGTTGCCGCCGTGCATCTCTGGCAGGATCCGCCACCGCCGCCCATGGAAGAAGCCGCATCGGCCATCATGCTCGATCTGGCGCCGCTGGCTGTCGCGCCAGAGGCCATTCCCGACGAAACGCCCGACATCGTGCAAACCTCGCAGGCCGCCGAGCCCGTCGAAGAAGAGCTCGACAAGGTCGAGCCCGACACCACGCCGACGACCCAGCCGGTGAGCGAAACCGTCGAGCCTGTAGAGGAACCGACCACGGAGCCCGTCCAGGAAGAAATTGCCGAGCCGACCGAGATCGAGCCGGTCGAAGAGGTCGCCGAGACGGTGGACGAGGTCGAGGAGGTCATCCCGGACATCGAAGAGGCCCCGCTGCCGGAAGTGGCCATGGCCATCCCCTCGCCGCGCCCCGAGCCGGTCGAAAAAAAGCCCGAACCCGCGCCGCGCAAGGTCGAAAAACCCGCTCCCAGGAAGCCGGTGGAGAAGAAGGAAGTCGCAAAGCCCCAGACGACGCGCAGCGCATCCTCGCAGGCCCGGGCTGACCGCGCGGATACTTCAGCCGCACCAAAGCCGAGCGCAGGCTCGCGGTCCACGGGGATGTCGCCAGCCGACTGGACGTCGAAGCTGTATTCTCATATCAATCGCCGCAAGCGAGGCGTTTCCGTTCGCGGCGCAGGGGTTGTTCAAGTCTCGATTTCCATCGATGCCAGCGGACAGGTTCTGTCCGCGTCTGTTGCACAGTCATCGGGCAATGACAGGATAGACGAAGCCGGCGTCCGTCTGGTCAACCGTTCGTCGCCAGTTCCCGCGCCGCCTCCTGGAGTTTCCAAGAAGATCATCGTACCGATTGTCTTTGAGAGGTAAAAAAACTGGGCACCAGCTTGCGTTAAAAACTAGGCCAGGTCGAGAAACTGGCGCTTAGGACGTGATTTTACGCTGGCAAAAGCCTATGGGAAACGCCTGCCACTGCCATCGCACTGGCCGGTGACGGATAGCTATGACCCCAGACGCCTCTTCCCCCGAACAGCGCTACGCCGCGTTCCGGCACAGCGCTTTCCTGCGCTTCTGGGCGGCGCGGTTCCTGACCACCTTCGCCACCCAGATTGTCTCGGTCGGCGTCGGCTGGCAGGTGTACGACCTGACGCGCGATCCCTTCGATCTCGGGCTGGTCGGCGTCATCCAGTTCATTCCCGCGCTGCTTCTGGTTCTGGTCACCGGCGTGGTCTCCGACCGTTTCGGGCGGCGGCGGGTCATGGGGCTGTCGATCCTTCTGGAATCGCTCTGCGCGGTTGCTTTGCTCGTGCTCACCCTGCGCGGGCTGACGAGCGTCATGCCGATCTTCGCGGTCCTCGCGGTGTTCGGCGTCGCGCGCGCCTTCTTCGGCCCTGCCTCCGCCTCGCTGGTGGCCAATCTGGTGCCGCCGGAGGATTTCGCCAATGCGGTGGCGTGGAACTCGTCGGCCTGGCAGACCGCAACCATCGTCGGCCCGGTCGCGGGCGGCCTGCTCTATGGCCTGTCGGCCTCGGCGGCCTATGGCGTCGCCGCCATGCTGATGGTTGCCGCCAGTATCCTGATCTTCTCCATCCCCAAGCCCAAACAGCACAGCGAGACCGACCGGCCGACGCTGGAAACCCTGTTCGCCGGCTTCCGCTATATCTGGCGGGAAAAGATCGTGCTGGGCGCGATCTCGCTCGATCTGTTCGCCGTGCTGTTGTCGGGCGCGGTGGCGCTGCTGCCGGTCTATGCGCGCGACATCCTCCATCTCGGCCCGTGGGGGCTGGGCCTGCTGCGTGCAGCGCCTGGCATCGGCGCGCTTGCCGTGGCGGTCTGGCTCGCCGGACATCCCTTGCGCGACCATGCCGGGCGGATCATGTTCGTCTTCGTCGCGCTGTTCGGCGTCTTCACCGTGGTGTTCGGCCTGTCCACCGTGCCATGGCTTTCGATTGTCGCGCTCGCCATGCTGGGCGCCACCGACATGATCAGCGTCTATGTCCGTGAAACGCTGATCCAGCTCTGGACGCCCGACAATGTGCGCGGCCGCGTCAATGCCGTGAACATGGTATTCGTCGGCGCGTCCAACGAGCTGGGCGAGTTCCGCGCCGGCATGATGGCGGCTGCTTTCGGCACCGTACATGCCGTGGTGTTCGGCGGCGTGGGCGCCATCGCGGTTGCCGGACTGTGGGCGTATATGTTCCCGGCGTTGCGCAAGGTTCGCCGGCTTGACGGCCGCGTGTAACCCTATTCGGCGGCGATACCGTCGATGTGACCGGCTGAGGCTGCGATCCGCGTCCGCGCACGGACATTGGCCGGGTTGCCGAAGATCATCTCCAGGAATTCGTCCAGCCAGCGCTTGAGATGCGAATCCCAGATCAGCCGTCCGCCGAGATGGTCCCTGCCCTGTTGCGCGCCGGGCAGATCGAAGCGGTGCGCACCGCCCACCACCCAGCGCTGCATCATCGCCCGCGTCAGCTCGGCGTGAAACTGGATGCCCCATGCGTTGCTGCCATATCGAAACGCCTGATTGGGATAGGTGTCGGCAGTGGCCAGAAGCTCCGCGCTGCGCGGCAAGGAAAAGCCTTCGCGGTGGAACTGATAGACCATTTCGGGCCAGTGCATCAGCTTGCGGCCCTCCCCTGTGGCGCGCAGCGGATACCAGCCGATCTCAACGAGACCCTCGCCATGGCCGGCCACCGTGCCGCCGAGATGGTTGGACAGCATCTGCGCGCCGAGACAGATGCCCAAAAGCGGCTTGTTCTCGCGCAGCGGCACAGCCAGCCACTCGGTTTCCTGGCGGATGTAGTCGTGCTCGTCATTGGCGCTCATCGGTCCGCCGAACACGACGGCGCCGACGTGATGCTCAAGCGTCTTGGGAAGCGCGTCGCCCAAGGGCGGGCGGCGGATGTCGAGGTCGAAACCGTACTGGCTCAGCACCTGCCCCACCCGACCCGGGCTCGACCGTTCCTGATGCAGGACGATGAGGATGCGCGGGCTGGGTCGCTTCGGCATTCGATTAGAGCCTTTCATGGTTAGTTGGAAGCAGTTCTGTTTCTCCGATGGCGCGACAATCCGGCAGGAGAGGCGCGCAGGTCGATGGGGTTCCATCGTCCAAGCGGCTCGACGCCCCGGGTGTCCGCCAGCGGGAAACCCTTCGGGCCGGGTGAATTCGGGCCAAATCCTTCGGGCTTCGACTCGGCCGTAGCGCCACTACGACCTCGCCTCATCCCTCGACCTTGTCCCGAATTCCCTCCGGCAGAACGATTCCAATTAATCATGAAAGGCTCTAGGATCCCTTGTTCTCGTGCGGATGCTGCACCGCGTAGCTTGCGGCTGCCTTGCGTCGCGCTTCGACGCGATCGCGGCTGTCGACGCCGATCAGCTCGGCAACGCGCCAGATAATGTTGTCTTCCATCTCGTGCAGCACGCCGTCGGCATAGACCACATCCCAAAGCATGGCGATGAAGGCCTTGCGGCCTTCGGCGTCGAGATGCCGCTTGATCGGGCTGGTGAAGGCGTAGAGGTCGATGGCTTCCTGGTCGGCCTTCACCGCCTCGCGGATCAGCGTCTTAAGCTCATCGCCCTTGATGCCATAAGTTTCAGCCAGGAGATGTTTGATGCTTTCCCACTCCGAATCCTGCCGCCGGCCGTCCGCGTCCATGACGTGATACATCAGCGCGGCTACAGCCAGGCGCGGATCGTCGTCCATGCCGCCGCGCTCCGGCTTGCCGCCGGGCAGATCCTTCAAAACCGAGAACACACGGTCGAGCATGGTTTGGGAACCTGAGGTCAAAGGCGCAGCAGTGCCTTGTCAGAAAAGCCGGAAACGGCTGGGCGCCTGCTCCGCCGCTTCGTCGGGATCGACACCGGGATCGTCGGGAAGAGGCGGCAACGCCGCAGCTTCTTCCTCGATCCGCGGTTCAGACTGAACAGCCGGAGCCACTGCCGCGAGCGTTACCACATTGCCGGCCACCGATGCCGGCGAGCGCGCGTTGTGCGCGGGCTCGGCCTCGGCAACAGGAACCGGAGACAGCTTGTGCGGCGGCGATACGACCAGGGGCGGCGGGGTTTCCTCGGCAGGTTTCACCGCCTCGACAGGGTCGGGAAGCGCATCCGAAACAGGCTCGACGGTCTCCCCCATGGGAGCGGCCGGTTCGGCCGTGGGCATGGGTGCGGCAAGGGCAGGTGCGGCCTCGATCACATCGCCATCGTCGATGACCTGGCCAAGCCGCTCCACCGGCGCGCGCCATTCGAACGCATCGAGCCGTCCGGTAACCGGCGAGGTCGGCTGCCATTGTTCGGAGGCAACGCCATCGGCCACCCAGGTCGGATCCTGCGGCGCGCGCACGGCGCGGCCCAGCCAGTAGCGGGCACGTCCCTGGTCGCCGGTCTCGGCTTCCTCGATATCGGCCAGAAGCAGGAAGGCGCCTTCGCGCGGCTGCATGCGGATCGCGGCTTCGGCTTCCGCGCGGGCGGTGGCGTAGTCCTGCGCTTCGAGTGCTGCGCGCGCAACGATCAGCGAGGATTCAGGATGGTTCTGGCGCTGCGCCTTGAGCTTCCTGGCCCGCGTCAGACGGTCCAGCACGGCATCGCCCGGGCGGGCGTGAACATAGAGATCGGCGATCTCGGGATGCGCTTCGGCCTTCCAGGCAGCTTCGAGCAGCTTGGCGCCCTTGCGGATGTCGTTGAGCCGGAAATGCGCTTTTGCCGCCACCACGGCCGCTGGCACGAAATTCGGCCTGAGCTTGTTGGCTTCGAGCGCCGCCGTGCGCGCGGCGCTCGGGTTGCCGTCCAGAAGCGCCATGGCCTTGGCCGTCAAAAGCACGGCGCGGCGGTTGTTAGCCGTCGGTTTGTCGAGCTGACCGGTGTTCTTCTGCGCGTCGACCAGCGTCAGCGCGCCGTCCCAGTCGGAACGCGCGGTCAGCTCCTCTATGGTGGATTCCGCTGCCCAAGCCAGTTGCGGCGCGAGATCGGCAGCGCGTCCGGCGTAATGGCGAGCGGCGTTGCGGTCGCCCAGCCGCTCGGCTTCGAGATAAAGCCCGCGCAGGCCGAGAAGCCGCATTTCTGGATCGTCCAGCATGGCTTCGAACTTGCGGCGCGCTGTGTCGTGGTCGCCTTCCAGGAGCGAGGTCTGCGCGTCGAGCAGAGCGATCAGCGGTTCCTGGTCGGACGGGATCAGCTTGGCGGCTTCCTTGTTCTTCTTGCGCGCCAAGACGGCATCGCCGGCGCCGGCTGCGATCATGCCGGTGGACAGCGCCTGATAGCCACGGTCGCGGCGGCGCACCCTGAAATGACGGCTGAGCGTGTAAGGGCTGTTCCAGATCGCCTTGAGCAGCCACCAGGTCAGCATCACGCCTGCCACGATGGCGGTGACGATTACGGCGGCGACCATCAGGCTGACATGGTAGCGGTAGCCGTCGAAGGTCACCACCATATCGCCGGGGCGGTCGGCGAGCCAGGCAAAGCCGAGACCGAGGGCGAAGACGATGGCTAGGTAGAACAGGACCCGGATCATATGTTTCTCCTCAGGCCTTCATCGCGCCGGCGACGAGCTGGTCGGCAAGCTTCTCGACCTCCAGCCGCGCTTTCAGCTTGGCTGTGAAATCCGCCCCGGCAGCCTTCACGGCATCGGGCAGCGCTTCATATTCGGCAAGCGCCTTCTCGTAATTGCCTTCGTTGACGGCGGCTTCGATGCGCGCGACGGTTTCCGGCACGCCGGTCCCTTCCACCGCGCCGATCGGGCGGACCTGCACCATCGACTTCGCGCTCGCCATGAGCTGGTCGAAATAGCCGGCATTGGCGTCGATGGGCGAACCGGCCGCGATCATCGCGGTGGCGGCGGCATCGGTTTGGGCCAGGATATCGGCGCGGCTCGGCACGCCCTTTTCGGCAAATCCGCGCAGCGCAGCCAGTTCGGGCGCGTCGGGGGCGATAGCCGCCAAGGTTTCCAGCTCGGCGCCGAAGGGCTCGCCGCGATCGACGGCCGACTTCAGCGCGGCGGCTGCGATTGCCAGCGCAATGCGCGGCTGGTCGGCCTGAGCGTCGACCTTTTCGGTCAGGCCGCTGATCGTCTGTTCCAGCGCGCCGATGCGGCCTTCTATGGCAGATGTGCCGTCGGTTGCTGATTTCAGCGTCGCGTCGAGACCGGTGATGCGTTCGTTCAACGCGGTAATTTCGTCTTGCGATGCCGTATTCTCGCTGGCGGCAGCCACCGACGATTCGATGCTCTTGAGCCGTTCGTCCAGCGCGGCAAGTCCACCGCTATCGGCAGCGCCGCCGCTTTCGACCTCGGACTTGAGCGCCGCCAGTTCGCTGCGGAGCTGGTCGAGCGCACCGGCGTCGCCGGGTGCCGAAGGCGCGTTCGACAGCGCTGCGAGCTGCTGTTTCACCGCATCCAGCTCGGACTGGAGTGCGGCGACCTGAGTGGAATCGCCGGAACCGGTCGGGGCAGCAAGAAGTCCTGAATATTGCAGGCCCGCTGCCACCGCGAGCGCTATGGCGGCGCCGGCGACACCCGCCATAAGCGACGAGCCCCCCTTGCGGCGCGGCGCGGGTTCGGGTCTGGGCGCGGCCCTGTAGGCAGACTGCTCCGCAACGGTTTCCTCGACAGGCGGTTCGGAAATTTCCGCCGCGGGCTCTTGGACCGGAGCGTCGGATACGCTCGGCTCGGAGAAATCATAGCCGCTCGGCTCTGGCGATGGCTGCGTCTCAGGCGTCGCATCGGCGTCGACCGGAGCCGCATCGCCTGTCGGCGTCTCGTCCACGGGCGGTGACGCACTTTCGGAGGCGAAGGGTTCCTGCGGCGTCTCCACAGTGGCCTCGTCGACCCGCTTCACGGCATCCGGATCCAGATCGATGGTGACAGGTTCGCGTGTGGACTTGGAATGGCGCGTCCTTGGCGTCTTGACCATATTGGGCTCCCCGGTCTGGTTTGCAGTGGTCCCGGCGTTGCGGGTCGTCGGAAGTCAGTAGCACATCAGAGTCGGACGAAAAAAGGCCGCCTTATGGCACATGTCTTTTATCGCGCGAGCAAGGTAAACATCGCATCTTCGTCAGGCCTTCGGGCAATATCGACCTTGGACAGTCCAGCCAGCCCTTCGGCAACGCGGGCCGAAATGCAGATATAGTGCGTGTTCTCGAAAATCCCGCCCATTTTATCGACAATTTCGCGCAACGCACCCGCTGCTTTGGCCGAATAGATCAAGGCGGCATTGATGGGTTGGCTGCCGAGCAGGCCGGCGATTTCACGTGTTTCACGCTGCACGGTCATCGTGTCATAGGTTTCGATGGCAGCGACCTCCACCCCCGCTTCGCGCAAAACAGCTTCGAAGCCGGAGAGCCGAACGCGCCCGCACAAATAAGCCAAAGCAGCGGTTTGCCGGTCTTCGACAATGAGATGCGCCAGCGACAGCGCATCGCCACGCGCGGTCTTGATACGCGAAAAACCCTGGCTGGTGGCAAGAGACGCGGTCTTTGTGCCGACCGCGTAAAGCGGCAGATGCCGCAGTCTGGCGAGAATACTGGCGTCGGCGTGGCGCAAGCCGTTGGCGCTGGTTGCCGCCACGCCAGCGAAGTCCACCCCTTCAGGCAGCCGCGCCGGCAGGGATACGGTTCTCGACAAGGGCAGCATGAGGGGCATGAAGCCCAGTTCAGCAAGCCGCTGCGCCGTCCGTGCCGCGCCAGGTTCAGGCCGTGTGACCAGGACGCGGACCATTCAGCCCCATCCGTCGAAGAAGCCCGTGCCGGCACGCGCGCGCACCTCTTCCCCGGCTTTTCGGCCCAGCGCCACGGCATCCACGGCTTTACCATCCACCGTCACCGCATGCGTTTCCTGTCCGTTCGGTGTCAGGATCAGGCCGGAGAAGGCGAGCCGGTCGCCGTCGATCTCGGCATAGCCCGCCAAAGGCGTCCGGCACGAGCCGTCGAGCGCAGCCAGGAAGGCGCGTTCGCAGGCCAGCGCGTGGCCTGTCGGGGCGTGGTGGATGGCTGCAACCATATCCCTGGCGCTCGCGTCGCCGATACGGCTTTCGATGCAGATCGCGCCCTGGCCCGGAGCAGGCGGAAAGGCCTCGAGCGACATCAATTCCGTGACTACATGGTCCAGCCCGAGCCGCCTCAGGCCCGCCTGCGCCAGGATGGTGCCTTCGGCGACGCCCTCGTCGAGCTTGCGCAGCCGGGTCTGCACGTTGCCGCGAAACATTATGACCTTCAGGTCCGGCCGCATGCGCCGGATCAGCGCCTGCCGCCGCAGCGAGGACGAGCCGATGACGGCGGCCTCCGGCATCTCGGCGATGGTTTTGGCCGAACGGCCGATGAAGGCGTCGCGCGCATCCTCGCGCGGCAGGAAGGCCGACAGTTCCAACCCGTCGGGCAGCACGGTCGGCATGTCCTTGGAGGAATGCACGGCGATATCGATGCGGCCGTCCAGCATCGCCTCCTCGATCTCCTTGGTGAACAGGCCCTTGCCGCCGGCTTCCGACAGCGGACGGTCCTGGATGCGGTCGCCGCTGGTGGAGATGACGACGATCTCGAAGGCGTCTTCGGGCAGGCCGTGCGCCGCCATCAGCCGGCTACGCGTCTCATGCGCCTGGGCCAGCGCCAACAGGCTGCCGCGCGTTCCGATTTTCAGGCCCGCGATTTTCGGGCCGATGTCCTGGCTGATGGTTTGCATGTCGCCCGGTCCATGGTAACTCCGCGCCGTGCGGAAACTCTTTCCGCACCTCCTAACGGGGAAACGGCGACCGGGCAATCATGCAGGGCAGCGACCAATTGATCCGCGTTCTCGGCATCGAGACGAGCTGCGACGAGACCGCCGCGAGCGTGGTCGCGCTGCGCGATGGCGGAAAGCCCGAGATTCTGTCCAACATCGTGCTCAGCCAGATCGAGGAACACGCGGCCTTTGGCGGCGTGGTGCCGGAAATCGCCGCCCGCGCCCATGTCGAGGCGCTGGACGGCATCGTAGAAGTCGCCCTCGCCGATGCGGGCATAGACCTTTCGCAGATCGACGCGGTGGCGGCGACCGCAGGGCCGGGACTGGTCGGCGGACTGATCGTCGGGCTGATGACGGCCAAGGCGATTGCCGCCGCCGCGCATAAGCCCATGCTCGCCGTCAACCATCTCGAGGGCCATGCGCTGACGGCGCGGCTGACCGACGGCATCGACTTTCCCTATCTGCTTTTGCTGGTTTCGGGCGGGCATACCCAGATCGTATTGGTGCGCGGCGTCGGAAATTACGAGCGCTGGGCTACGACCATCGACGATGCCTTGGGCGAAGCCTTTGATAAGACAGCGAAAATGCTCGGCCTGCCCTATCCCGGCGGGCCGAATGTCGAAAAGGCGGCGGCGGCGGGCGATGCAACACGCTTTGCCTTTCCGCGCCCGATGAAGGGGTCGGCGCAGCCCGATTTCTCCTTTTCAGGACTCAAAACAGCCGTCCGGCAGGCTGCAACGGCCATTTCTCCGCTGTCCGACCAGGACGTATCGGACATCTGCGCATCGTTCCAGATAGCCGTCACGGACGCCCTGGCGGACCGTGTGAAGCGGGCTTTGGAGGGGTTCCTCCAGCGGTTTCCGACCCATCCAAAGCCCGTTTTGGTGGTCGCCGGAGGGGTCGCCGCGAACCGTTCGATAGGGTCAAAACTGCAAGAACTATGCTCCGCGCATGGTTTCGCCTTCATCGCGCCGCCGCTCAATCTCTGCACCGACAACGCAGCGATGATCGCCTGGGCCGGCATCGAAAGGTTGCGCGCCGGCCTGGCCGGGGATGACGGTTTCGACTTCGTGCCGCGCTCGCGCTGGCCGCTCGACACCGTGTCGGCACCCGTCATCGGCTCCGGCCGCAGGGGGGCGAAGGCATGAGCGGCCACTACACAGTGACCGTCCTGGGCGGAGGCGCCTGGGGAACGGCGCTGGCGCTGGCGATGCTGCGCAGCGGCCATGCCGTTCGGCTCTGGGCGCGCGATGACGAGTCGGTCGCAGCCATTTCACGCGGAGAGAACCCGCGCTACCTGCCGGGCATCGCGTTCGAGGCCGGCATAGACGCCACCAGCGATCTCGATGCGGCGATCCGCGATACCGATTGCGTGCTGGTCGTCACCCCGGCGCAGACGCTGCGCAGCGTGCTGACCGGGCTCAAGGGAAGGCTCGCGCCTGAGGTGCCGCTGGTGCTGTGCGCCAAGGGCATCGAGCGCGACACCGGCCGGCTGTTGTCGGACATCGCCACGGAGATCCTGCCCGACAATCCGGCCGCGGCCCTGTCAGGCCCAAGCTTCGCCACCGATGTCGCGCGCGGCCTGCCGACCGCCGTGGTGGTCGCCGCGCGGGACGAAGCGCTGGCGGCGGCTCTGGCGATACGATTCTCGGGAACCACCTTGCGCTGCTATTCCAGCGACGACCTCACGGGTGTCGAGCTGGGCGGCGCGCTGAAGAATGTCTTCGCCATCGCAGCCGGTGCCGTGTCGGGCGCGGGGCTGGGCGCCAGCGCGCAGGCGGCGCTGGTGACGCGCGGTTTCGTCGAGCTGCGCCGCGTGGGTGCTGCGTTCGGCGCGCGGGCCGAGACGCTGATGGGGCTTTCCGGCCTCGGCGATCTGATGCTGACCTGTTCGTCGACACAATCGCGCAACTTCGCCTATGGCATGGCGCTGGGGCGGCACGAGGACCTCGCCGACAGGCCGCTGGCCGAGGGCGTGGCGACATCGGGCATCGCCGCCCGCATCGCGCGCGAACGCGACCTCGACGCGCCGATCATCAAAGCTGTGGCCGCCATTCTGGACGGCGCGATCACCATCAACGAGGCCGTCACCGGCCTGATGTCGCGGCCGCTCAAGGCCGAAGCCGACTGATTTTTCGAGAAAAAGGAGCAGGAACAATGCTGTTTGCGTTCATTTGCAGGGACAAGCCAGACCATCTTCAGGTGCGCATGGACACGCGGCCCGAGCATGTCGACCATCTCAACGCGCTGAACGCGGCGGGCACGCTGAAATTCGCCGGCCCCTTCCTGGGCGAGGACGGCAAGCCGCTGGGCAGCCTGGTCGTGGTCGAGGCCGCCGACAAATCAGCGGCACAGGCCATCGCCGATGCCGATCCCTATGCCAAGGCCGGCCTGTTCCAGTCGGTCGAGGTGCTGCCGTGGAACTGGGTGTTCAACAACCCTGCCAGCGCCTGATCGTTTCGGAGCCTCAACGCATGAACTATTGGCTGTTCAAATCCGAGCCGTTCAAGTTTTCCTGGGAGATGCTGAAAAAGCTCGGCGACAAGGGCACGCAATGGGACGGCGTGCGCAACTACCAGGCGCGCAACAACATGCGCGCCATGCAGATCGGCGATCTCGGCTTCTTCTACCATTCCAATGAGGGGCTGGAGGTGGTCGGCATCGCTGAGGTCTGCGCGCTCGCCCATCACGACACGACGACCGAGGATGCGCGCTGGGAATGCGTCGACATCCGCGCCTTCAAGGACGTGCCGAAGCCGGTCACGCTGGTCGATGTGAAGGCCAATCCGAAGCTGGAAAAGATGTCGCTGGTCACCTCGATGCGACTGTCCGTCCAGCCGGTGACGCCAGACGAATGGAAAGAAGTCTGCCGCATGGGCGGCCTTGAAAAAGCGCCTTGAAACCGCTTTCGCCCGAGACGGCCGAAGGCTTCATCCGGGCCAATACGGCGCTGCTGACCCCGCCGCATGTGCCGGAGATTAAGCTTTATCTCGCCGACGAGGCGCACGATCTCTGGCACCGCACCGAGGAGCAACTGGCCGAGATCGGCCTGCCGCCGCCCTTCTGGGCGTTCGCCTGGGCCGGCGGTCAAGGGCTGGCGCGCCATGTGCTCGACCATCCCGGCACGGTGGCGCAAAAGACCGTGCTCGATTTCGCATCGGGCTCCGGGCTGGTCGGCATCGCGGCGATGAAGGCGGGCGCCGCCGAGGTGCTCGCGGCCGACATCGACCCGTTCTGCGAAGCGGCGATAAGGCTGAACGCCGAGGCCAATGGCGTGTCGGTTTCTTATCTGGGCGACGATCTGGTCGGCAGGGATCTTGGCTGGGACGTGGTGCTGGCCGGCGACGTGTTTTATGAAAAACCCTTTGCCGAGCGGCTGGTGCCGTGGTTTTCAGCGCTGCGCGCACGCGGCGCGGAGGTGCTGGTCGGCGACCCCGGCCGGTCCTATCTGCCCAGGGAGCGACTGGAAAAATTGGCGGTCTATGAAGTGCCCGTCACCCGCGCCCTGGAAGACGCCGAGGTGAAGAAGACGACTGTGTGGCGGTTTGGGTAGGGGGTAGGACTGGCTTAAGCCTAGCGGTCAGGTGTGCGATAAGCGGCCATCTACGTATAAGCGGTCGCCTGCAAGCTCCTCAAAGCCAACAGAAAGTCTGTTTCCATAAATCTGGTAAATACACTCAGACGAAACTACTTGTTATGCGAGGAGCAATGAGAGTGCGCACCCTTTGATTGATCGGCTGAAAATCTGGTTGGGTTCAAAGCTCTGGTTTTGGAAGTTCCGAGCGCAACTTGGAAGGATCGGGTTTGTCCTTGAGCGTAACGCCTACAAAAATAGAGCCTCAGTCGCCAAGGCTAAGGCAAACGCTCACATCTTTGGCTCTTTCGCATGGGTCGGAATAAAAAGCCTTTTCTGGGTCGTTTTAGTTCTAGCAGCGCTGATCTTTGCCGAAAATTTTGCGAGAAATAGTCCGTCTTGGCTTGCGCCACTTAGTGCTGGAAACAAAAAGTTCAATATTGATCAGCTACGGCTTTACGCTCAGCTACTCACTACAATATTTTCGATATACTTTGCGACGATTGGCATCATTTTGAGTGCTGGATACACCAAAATTCGCCGCGACATCATCCGCATGCTAACCAATGAACAAGTTGGCAGTGTCTATTCCCGGGTTTTGGTGCTTGCAGCCATGTTTTGTTTGGCAGCGACGGCTTTGCCTTCATTGGGTTTTGAACCCGGGCTATTTGTCTACATCGTCGGAACCGTTTTGACCTTGTTGAGTGCTCTGGCCCTGTTTCCGTTGGGCCAGAGACTGTTCAATTTCTTCGATCTCAATGTGCTCATTCGTACCGAGGTCCTCCCCAGCATTGTGCGCCACATCGAAGGTGCGGCAAACCGCAAAAATACGGTAACGCTGGCCAACCATCATTCGAAGTCTGTGCGACATGCGCTTGAGCAACTCTCGTACATTGACGAGCGGATTAGAGTAAGCACGGAGAATCTCGACCATAGTTTGCCTGCGTTGACTGGCGACTACACTGCATTGCTTCTGCACTACCTTAACCAAAAACCCAAAATTGACAAAGAAAGCTACTGGTTCCCGCGGCGAAGCAAGCACAAGCAATGGTTCTTCGCTGGGGATACCACTACGTCTATGGCACTGCGAACAAGCAGTCAGCAAATGATGGTCGAGGAAAAACCTGACCACCAATGGCTCGAAAACGAAATTGTCGACCGGTTAGCAGGCCACATCGAACTCGCGTTTCGAGTTAGAGACTTTGACCTTGCATTGGAACTCCTTGGTCGCTTCTCAACTAGAGTTTCCGCTTATGCAGCACAATTTCAGTTCGATATCGGCATGCGGGAGCTCGAGAGGTTTAGGCAGATAATTGAACAAGCTTTTACGGTGGAGGACGCTTCAGCGAAAAGTGCTTCAGCCTTAACAAAGATTGGCATAGCTGATGCATGGGCTGCGTTAGGGAGTAATTTATGCCTAGAAACTCTTCGCCGAATATTGACCTTCGAGCAAGAACTGCAACGGTTCTTCGAGGCGGATGAGTGGAGCGAAAATTCTCTACGTAGTCTGCCCACTTTTCTACAAATTGAAATTGCGTTTATCGTTGAGCGTATTGAGTTTGAGCGAGAGATAGAAGGAAATCGACTGTCCAAGCCGAAATACGTTCAACAGTTGGTGGTTCAAAAGCTACTACAGCATTACACAAAAATCCTACCGAAGGTCTCCGACTTCCACCAGAACATGATTCCGAGCTTCGCGGCCACATTGTCGAAACTGAAGATGTCAGAGGCGGCAACGCAGGTAATTCTGGCAAGCTTACATAGCTATTGGAAACTTCCACTGTGGTTTGACGAACTAGCAGGGCTGTTTGAGCGGTATCGTAGTTTCACGCATTACACGGAAGCAAGTTACATTTTGCCAATTACCAATGTGGATGAGCTGTCCAAGAAAATTAAAATGTCGAGGAACAATGCACTTGCGGCGCTTGGTAATGAGGCGACGGTCCGACATATCTTCGAACCTGAACACAACGACGATTTGCCTGATCACTTTGGACAGATTTATTTTGAGCTGGCCGAGGCATGCATAAGCGCGCTTGAGCAGAATGACATAGATAAGCTTAACGCAGTTCTCCCTATGTTTATGACCCTCGCTTTTCTAGCTGCTGATTCGAAATTCTCAGATCCAGCGCTTGAGATTAATGACGAGTTAAGACTTCATCTCATTTCGACAGTTATCAATGACTTGGCGTCCGTACTGGGGTTTGCCATCCTTTACGGGGCATACTTCGATGAGGAAGAACTATCGCGGGGTGCACTGGCCAAATTTGATGACTGGATCGCGCATGCAACCGACAGACAACAGTACCTTAAACGAATGGTACTGCTGTCTAGCCCGCGCAACTTTAGCATGACTGCATCGCCGCGTGGGATAATTCGGATTAACTGGAAATTGTCGTTCGAACATCGCGCGCGACATGACGGGTTTGGGGATCGAATGAGGATGGCGCAAGGAGCAGAGCATCCAAATAGGATCGTAAGGGAATTCCTACAATCGCATTCTGATGCGTCTCATCTCTTTTTTGCAAGACATGTTTTGCCAAACATCGATACCACGGGCATGAATATCGATTATCATATTACAAGTCTTACCCGAAAGCTGCGCGAAGAACGCGAAGAGGGTGGCCGTGAAGATATATAGAGCAGAGCCTTCGCAGTATCATCGCTTCGGTGACGCGCGTCGTAGCTTTCTTGATCGGCTATTCTTCAAATGCGAAGAATACAGACCGAGCTTTAATCAACGAATGTTTGACGAAGATTTCGCTGTTATTTTTAACTATGCTAATCGACATCGCGAAAGATTATTCGATATTTCTTCAAGCGACGAAAAGCTGACGGAGCGATTGCTCTCCAATGTCCAAACTAGATACGGACCCCATCCTATCGACAGAACAATTCGTGAATGGGTGGAGGACATCGCTCAATCGCTTATCTGGTTCGGTAAAGCTCACTATTGCCTAAAGGATGACGCGCAGCATCATAACATTCACATAGCTTCGTTTAGCTCAAGCGGCGTCGCGCATCTCTTTGGCAAGCATATCCAGTGGGTGCCAAAACGGACCGTGAGGCATTTTGATCAAGACGACGAAGAGGTTCCCAGAGAAATACGGATTCTGGATTCGGCCAAAGTGATGTGCTTTGTGTTACCCAGATCATTCAAACGCATGCTTTCTTCACAAAACCGGATTTTAGCTGTCATAGATAGGCACCAATTTGTAGTGACCGACTTCCAGCCTCAGGCCACGCACGAGAACCCGAACCCAACCAACCATTTTGATTTCAGCGTCTGGCTAGATGCGCAAGATCGCGCTCTGTACCGTTCCACGCGAGCCACTGGTTGGAACGGCAGGAAATTTGACTCTTCCAAGCGCTCCGACTTTTTCGATTGTTATCGGTTGATCCGGTTCCGGCGCAACCAACTTCTATTAAGGGACGACATTCTAAGCCAGCTCAGTACCGAACTTTCAAGGGTCGGCAAGCGTTACAACGCAGAATTTACTATGGAAATATCTGCGACCGATGACCTGCCCAGCGTCGTACACTTGAACGATCTGGAAGCGAGGATGACCCGGGAAGAAGCGGGCTTCACCGAAATTATCGACTATTGCTTGAAGCGCTGAATGCGCCAAAAAGGGCCGCATTAGTATCCCTGCAAGCCCAACGAACGAACGGGGGATTTGGGTCGCGTCAGAAGCTCTACGAACGACGACAACGGGGTCGTGTCTCGGCATCGCCACGACCGAGCCCACCCAATCACCTCACCTCACCACCCTCATCACCGTCCGCCGCCTCAAATGCGGCAAGAGCCGTTGCATCGTGCGTTCGGTGACCGCGACGCAGCCGGCGGTCGGCTCAAAACCGGGGCGGGCGAGGTGGAAAAAAATGGCGCTGCCGCGGCCGCGCCGTCGCGGCGAAAGATTCCAGTCGAGCACGATGCAGACATCGTAGAGCTTGTCGTCGCGGCGCATGCGCTCGTGGCTGGCGGCATAGGGCATTCTGACGGGGCGGTTGTAGTTGCGGTCGTCGGGCACCTCGCACCAGCCGAGTGATGAGCCAATCGGTTTCAGCTGTAGTTTCGAGGGGCTCGGCGCAAGGTGGTCGCGCCTGACATAGCCTAAGATCAGCCGCATCGCGCCGAGCGGCGTGCCGCCGTCGCCTTCGCGCTTGTTGGACGTGATGCCGCCGCGCCCCAGCGCGCAGGGAAACACGGTGTGGCCGGCCTTAAGCAGGCCTTGGGTGGGGTGGCCGGGACGGGCGCGGACCACGAGCGCGGAAAGACCTGTTCGGAAAACAGGGCCTGCCGCATTGCGTCCGGGTTTTTTGCTGTATGCTCTCACGAGGGAACAAATCACCGTGATCTGCTGTTTTGTTTCTCAGGTTCCGCATAAAAGGGCCACGGTCAACAGAATTATTCATTTCAAAACAACGGATTGTATCATGACCTCACGGACCATCCTGATCGTCGACGACGATGACGACCTGCGCGAGACGCTGGTCGAGCAGCTTGCCATGTACGAGGAATTCGACGTGCTGCAGGAATCGACCGCGACCAAGGGCGTCGCCGTCGCGCGCAGCGGGGCGATCGATCTTCTGATCATGGATGTCGGCCTGCCGGATATGGACGGCCGCGAGGCGGTCAAGATGCTGCGCAAGGGCGGCTATCGCTCGCCGATCATCATGCTGACCGGGCACGACACCGATTCCGACACGATCCTGGGGCTCGAAGCCGGCGCCAACGATTATGTGGCAAAGCCGTTCCGCTTCGCCGTGCTTCTGGCGCGCATCCGCGCGCAGCTGCGCCAGCACGAGCAGAGCGAGGACGCCACCTTCTCCGTCGGCCCCTACACCTTCAAGCCGAGCCAGAAGCTGTTGCTGGACCAGCGCGGCGGCAAGGTGCGGCTGACCGAGAAAGAGGCGTCGATCATCAAGTATCTCTACCGCGCCGAGCAGCGCGTGGTGACCCGCGACATCCTTCTGGAGGAGGTCTGGGGCTATAATTCCGGCGTCACCACCCATACGCTGGAGACCCACGTCTATCGTCTGCGCCAGAAGATCGAACGCGATCCTTCCAATGCCGAAATTCTTGTGACAGAAAGCGGCGGATACAAGCTCGTCCCCTGACTGCTTCGCGGGGTGACGCTGCTTGAGAGCCTTGGCGAGAGGGGATTTTGCCGGGGCGTCATGCATCGGATCGGAAAGCCGGCAACGGTTTGTCGAGAATTGTCGGTGCATAAGGGAGCAGAGTGGATCAGCGGGCGGCTTGGCAGGGAAGCTTTGCCGGTCAATGATCGGACCCGGGCCGGGAGAAATGCGGGCTGGGAAGTCGGGGACGCAATGGCGCTGGATGACGATATCCGCATCCTGTCCGGCGTGAAGCTTTTCGAAGACTTCACGCCCGAGCAACTGCGCCTGCTCGCCTTCGGCGCCGAAAGCGTCGCCCTCCCCGCCGGGCGCAAGCTCTATCTCGAAGACGACGAGGCCGAGACCGCCTATGTGGTGGTGCGCGGACGCGTCAACCTGTTCCGCGAGAACGGCGGCGAGGTGGTCAAATCGGCGGGACCGGGCGCGCTGTTGGGCGAGATGGCCTTGATCGCCGACACCAGGCGCATGACCAGCGCCGTCTCCGCCGAGGATTCGGAAGTGCTGCGGCTCAGCCGCAAGATGTTCAGGCGCATCCTGGAAGAATATCCCGATGTCGCCGGCATGCTGCGCGCGCGCATCATCGAGGACATCCAGGCCCTGATCGGCCAGATCGAGGGCGTGGCGTCGCGCTTCGAGAACTGAGCCCGTCTATTCGAAATCGAATTTCGCGATGACCGGCACGTGGTCGGAAGGGCGTTCCCAGCCGCGCGCCTCGCGCAGGATGTCGTAGCCGGTGAACTGCGGCACGAGGTTGGGCGAGGACCAGACATGGTCGAGGCGGCGGCCGCGGTTGGACAGTTCCCAATCCTTGGCGCGGTAGCTCCACCAGGTGTAGATCTTCTGCTCGTAGGGAATGTTGAGGCGCATCAGGTCGACCCAGCCCGACGCCTCGCGCATCGCCTCGAAACTGGTCGTCTCGACCGGCGTGTGGCTGACGACGTTGAGCAACTGCTTGTGCGACCAGACGTCGTGTTCGAGCGGCGCAATGTTGAGGTCGCCGACCAGGATGGAGCCGGACGCATCGTCATGCTCGGCGCGGATGGCATGCATCTCTGAGACGAAACCGAGCTTGTGCCTGAATTTCGGGTTGATCTCGACATTCGGCTCGTCGCCGCCGGCCGGCACGTAGAAATTGTGCAGCATCAAGAGCCGGCCACCGGCCGAAAACCGCACCGAGAGATGCCGGCTGTCCTCGATCTCGCAGAAACGCCGCTTCTCGACGATCTCCAGCGGCCGCTTCGCGATGGTGGCGACGCCGTGATAGCCCTTCTGGCCGTGGATGGCGATGTGCTCGTAGCCCAGCTTGCGCAGCGGCGCGGAGGGGAACTGGTCGTCCGGGCACTTGGTCTCCTGCAGGCATAGGATATCGGGCGCCTGCTCCTGCAGGAAGCGCTCGACCAGGGGCATGCGCAGGCGGACGGAATTGATGTTCCAGGTGGCAATGGTGAAGGTCATGAATGTTCCGGCTTTTTATGCGCCGGGAAACTGCCAGCCGCGGCTAGCAAAGACAAGAGCAGGCCTCGGGTTATGACCTGTTTTGGAGCGGCTATCCGGCCGTCGTCGCGCAACGCCGGGAGCAGACGGCTCAGGAAAAAAGGGGCGCTGAGGCCCCTTCTTCCCGGAGGTATTTTTACCGCAGAATCAATCGCTCTTCTTCTGCTCGTTCCACTTGCGGTTCTGGGTGTAGTCGATGGCGAAGGTGTCGGGCGCGAAGCGGACGCCTTCCTGGGTGTTGAAGATCATCACCGTCGTGTCCTTGCCCTGCGCGTCGGTGATGGTCCACTGGCGCAGATCGTAGGATTTGGGATCGAACATCATGGTGATGGTCGAGTTGCCGAACATCTGGCGGTCGGCGAGCTTGATGGTGGTCAGGTCGCTGCGCTGGTCGACACCGACGACCTTGTTGCCGGACAGGTCGATGCGCTCGTCCAGCAGAAGCTTCAGCGGCGTCTTCGACAGCGGATAAAGGTCGGAGGTGCGCATCTTCTGATTGAGGATGACGACCGACTGGCCGTCGGAGATGACGCGGAAATTCTGCGAGCCGGTGTAGTTGAAGCGGATCTTGCCCGGCCGCTCGAGGAAGAACTTGCCTTCCGTCTGGTCGCCGCGCGGGCCGAACTGCACGAATTCGCCCGTCATCGACTTCACGCCGGAGAAATGGTCGGCGATCTTCTGCGCAGCTCCCGACGGGTCGACGGCGGCCTGGGCGTGGGCGAGAAGGTTCAAGCCGGGGACGGCATTGAGAGCGGCGGTGCCGAACAGCGCCGCGCCAAAGCCCAGAACCTGGCGGCGGGTGGGGGCAAAACCCTGGATCGCTGTGTTCAGATCTTTGGTCATGTTCGTGCTTCCAATCTATTCAGGTCTGGTACGGTGTGCATCCGCACTGGGGCTGAAGTTTGACGACGGGTTCCCGATAACCGCGATGCGGCATTCCGGGTTCCCGAACCGTCACATCTTGTCGTCTTCGGTCGGCACCAGGATCTCGCGCTTGCCGGCGTGGTTGGCCGCACCGACGATGCCCTCCTGCTCCATCCGCTCGATGATCGAGGCGGCGCGGTTGTAGCCGATGCCGAGGCGGCGCTGGATGTAGGAGGTCGAGGCCTTGCCGTCGCGCAGCACCACCGCCACCGCCTGGTCGTAGGGATCGTCGGAATCCTCGAAATTGCCGGAACCGCCGCCACCGCTTCCGCCCTTGCCGGAGGGCTCGTCGTCGTCTTCCTCGTCGTCCTCGGTGATCGCGTCGAGATATTCCGGCACGCCCTGCAGCTTGAGGTGGCCGACGATCTTCTCGACCTCCTCGTCGGCCACGAACGGGCCGTGGACGCGCTGGATGCGGCCACCGCCTGCCATATAGAGCATGTCGCCCATGCCGAGCAGCTGTTCGGCGCCCTGCTCGCCCAAGATGGTTCGGCTGTCGATCTTCGACGTCACCTGGAAGGACATGCGGGTGGGGAAGTTGGCCTTGATCGTGCCGGTGATGACGTCCACCGATGGGCGCTGCGTGGCCATGATGACATGGATGCCGGCGGCGCGCGCCATCTGCGCCAGGCGCTGGACGGCGCCCTCGATATCCTTGCCGGCGACCATCATCAGATCGGCCATTTCATCGATGATGACGACGATATAGGGCAGCGGCGCCAGATCGAGATCCTCGGATTCGTAGACCGCCTCGCCGGTCTGCCGGTCAAAGCCGGTCTGCACCGTGCGGGTGATCTTCTCGCCGCTCTTTTCGGCCTGCAGCACACGCGCGTTGAAGCCATCGATGTTGCGGACGCCGACCTTGGCCATCTTGCGATAGCGGTCTTCCATCTCGCGCACCGTCCATTTGAGCGCGACGACGGCCTTCTTCGGGTCGGTGACGACGGGGGTCAGTAGATGCGGAATGCCGTCATAGACCGACAGTTCCAGCATTTTCGGGTCGATCATGATCAGGCGGCACTGTTCCGGCGTCATGCGGTAGAGCAGCGACAGGATCATGGTGTTGATCGCCACCGACTTGCCCGAACCGGTGGTTCCGGCAACCAGGACGTGAGGCATCTTGGCGATGTCGACGATGACGGCCTCGCCATTGATGGTCTTGCCGAGCGCGAGCGCGAGCTTGGCCTTGGTGTTCTCGAAATCCTTGCTGGCGAGGATTTCGCGGAGGTAGACGGTCTCGCGGCGCACATTGGGCAGTTCGATGCCGATGGCGTTGCGGCCGGGCACCACGGCGACGCGGGCGGCGATGGCTGACATCGAGCGCGCGATGTCGTCGGCCAGACCGATGACGCGGCTCGACTTGATGCCGGGCGCGGGCTCGAGTTCGTAAAGCGTGACCACAGGGCCGGGGCGGACGTGGATGATCTCGCCCTTGACGCCGAAATCCTCCAGCACGCCTTCCAGCCGGCGCGCATTCGCCTCCAGCGCCTCCTGTGACAGGCTGGGGTCGCGGGCGACGTTCTTCGGCTCGGACAGGAACTGCAGCGACGGCATCTCGAAGCCGTTGGCGCCGACCAGCGGGGCGGCAGGCTCGCGCAGCACGCGGGCAGCCGGCGCGGGGCGCGGCGCCGGGGTGGCGACGCGGGCCGAGGGCTGGGGCACGGGCGACGCCGTGTGGACGGGCGCTGCCGGTGGTGCAGTTTCAAAGACGGGCTCATCGAAGTCCGGCTCGAAGGCGGGCGGCGTCGGCGCTTCCGGCTCGGCAGGCATCAACTGCGGCTCCAGCGAACTCCATTCGGTCATCTGCGATGAGCGCGACGGCGAGCGGAAATTCTGGACGCGCGTGTTCGGCCCGATGGGCGAGCGGCGCGGTTCGACGAAGACGGGCGGAACGTCGACGGCGTCGTCTTCGTCCTCCTCGAACGCGCTGGCGCTGTTCGGGGTGTCATAGGCGGCGTGATAAGCGGGCTCATGCGGGGCAACGGCGCGGTGGTCGGCAACACGGTGATCCGCCACGATGGCAGCGAAGAATTCGGGCTCGACCCGGGCCCGGCCTGCTTCCGTCACGCGGGTTTCGATGCGCGCTTCGTCGCGTTCGGCCGATTCGACGCGCTCGGCCGCCTGGCGCCAGGCGCTTTCGCGCTTGGCCGGCAGGCCGAATTCCTGCTCCTCGCGCTCGCGGCGGCGAACAGCACGGCGGTGCATCCAGGCGCGGGCCGACAGCCACCAATGGGTGATGACGCCAAGCGCCACAAAGCGCTCGCGGTCGTCTTCCTCGCCTTCGTCCAGTGTCGCGAGATCCTCCTCGCGCTGCTGGCGCTCGGACTTGGCATCCTGCCGGGCAAAGCCGTTGCGGCGCCAGACCAGGCCCGAGGCATAGGCGAACAGGAACAGGACGGGACCGGCCAGCACGATGGCGATGGCCCACGCGGCAACGCCGGTGGGGTAACCGCCGAGGAACATGGACGGCAGCTTGAGCACGATGTCGCCGAAGACACCGCCGAGACCTGTCGGCAGCGGCCAGGTCGGCGGGGGGGTGATGCAACCGGCGATGCCCGCGCCCAGAACGCCCATCAGGAACCAGGCGATGCCGCGTTTCGGCATGCTGTCGACGCCGCGCGCGGTGGCCAGGAAAAAGCTCCAGGCGACGGCGGGCACGAACAGGCCGACCGCGGCGAGGCCGAAGAACTGCATGAACAGGTCGGAGAAAACAGCGCCGGGATAGCCCATGGCGTTGGTCACGGGATTGTCGGTGGCATAGCTGAAACTGGGGTCGGCGACATTCCATGTGCCCAGCGCGGCAAGGCCGAAGGCGACCGCCGCGAACAGGGCCAGACCGGCTGCGCGCCCGGCCTGCCTTCTGGCGAAGCTTTTGATGCCGTAGCCTTCATTGTCCAGCGCCAGCGATGAGGAAACCTCAGAACGCATGCCTCGTCCCCGTCCATAAAATGCCTGTCGCGCCGCCGAGAGCGGAGCGGAATCGACCTCAGACTAGGGGCAGGTGGTTAAGCAGCCATTAACCATGGGGCTTTGGAAGGCACGATCCACAGCCGACGGCGTTTCCAACAGGCCGCTGACATGGGCCACATCGCAATGTTGCTGAATTGTAACAGGCCGTGAAAACCGCGACGTAAACGCGTTGTTCATCTTTCGGATCGGAACGGGAAAGAGCATGGTGACGTTGAGTAACGTGTTGGGTACCGGAGCGGTCCAATGAAGAGAATTCTTCTTGCTACAGGTTTGATTTTGTCGACAACCGCGGCGGCTTTCGCTGCCGATGCGGTGGTTTATGAGCCTGTGGCGGCTGCCGAAATCGTCCAGACCGGTTTTGTCTGGACCGGCGGTTATGTCGGCCTTCAGGCCGGCTATGCCTGGGGCAAGGGCCGTACCTGGTCGAATGAAGAACCGGTTTCGTTTGATGTAGATCCAGATGGCTTTATCGGCGGCATCTATGCCGGCTATAACTATCAAGCCGCCAACGGCTTCGTTCTGGGTATCGACGCCGACGCAACCTATACGGATGTAAAGGGCCATTTGTCGGTCACAGACCCTGACCCGGAGCCGGACGAGCCGCTTGACAGTGCAACTATAACCCAGGAACTCCGCTGGTCGGGCGCAGTGCGCGGTCGCGTCGGTTACGCGATGGATCGTTTTCTCCCATATGTTGCGGGCGGCGTGGCGTTCGGGCGCATCAAAACATTTGGCGTCGATGACGAACTTGGGGTGCCCTTCGACCTCGGCACCAAAACCCATGTCGGCTGGACGGTTGGCGCAGGCGCCGAATATGCGTTTACCGACAATGTCATCGGTCGCGCCGAGTATCGCTACACCGATTTCGGCAAGGAAGAGTATGCCGGCAACGAAGATATCGACAGCCACACCACGAAGCTGAAGACGCATGATGTGCGCCTCGGCGTGGCTTTCAAGTTCTGATCGTTTTTTAGAATAAAGGCCCTAGATAAAGTTTCAGGGCTTTTTTCGATAACCATTCAAGCCGCTTCGGAAACGAGGCGGCTTTTCGCGCTTTTGTCCTATGGCTATCAGCGCGGCTATGGAATGGGCGGGATAACTTGCCGTTCTCGACAGCAGCCTGCCGGATGAGCCTACCGTCGGAAGGTATGGAAACACCTCCGTTTGGGCCAAGCAAGATGTTCCCCGCCATTGTATGGGGTTCAACGGGAATGCGCAGTCGCTCTTGAGGTTCGCTCCCTGCCGCCGTTTAACCCTTGCAGACATCAAAAAAGAGGCCCCGGTCGAACCGGAGCCTCTTGTCTATGCCGCTTTGAAGCGGCTTCTCAACTGATTGAGAATTAGAACTTGTAGTTGATACCCGCGCGGACCGTGTGGAAGGTGAAGTCACGGTCGATGCTTGCATCAGCGCCGAAAACCGAACCCGAGAACAGGTTGTCCGATCCGAGGTCGGTGTAGAGGTACTCAGTCTTAAAAGTGATGTTGTCGGTGACGGCATATTCGGCGCCGCCGCCAACAGTCCAACCCCACTTCTTCGACTTCTCGCTAACGCCATCACCATTCAGCAAGGCATAGCTCTTGGTTTCGCCATAGGCCGCGCCGCCGGTGCCATAGACCAGGAAGCGATCGGTTGCAGCATAGCCAAGCCGGCCGCGGATCGTTCCAAACCACTTCAGCTCGGTGCCGACCTCAAGGTTGCCGGACAAGGCTGGGGAGTTGAGCGAGAGGGAGCCTTCGCCCTTCACGTTCGCAGCCTGGATGTCAGCCTCGACGCCAACTACGAAGCGGTCCATCTGATAGTTGTAGCCGAGCTGTGCGCCGCCAAGGAAGCCGCTCGAGGTGAAATCCAGCGAGCCGGTCAGCGTCTCGCTGCCATTGTCGGCCCAGAAGGGGTGATCGGCGTTGCCGCCACCGTAGCCGCCGTTGATACCGACATAACCACCGGTCCAGACGAAACCGGCCGGGACAACTTCCGGAGCCGGCGACGGCTCATAGACGACTGCGTCAGCAGCCATGGCCTGGCCGGCGAAAGCAACCAGGAAAGACGATGCGATCAAAAACTTCTTCATGATGTCAGCCCCTATAAGCCCAGAGATGTTCATTGAAGTGGGATGTAGCACCGGGCCTAGGCGAAGACGAGATCCTTCCAGAGAAGATGCAAAGCTTGTTACACAGCAGTTGCATTTATGATACAATTTTAGACGCTACATGCGTAGACGCTGGACTTTGTTAAAAAAGAATAAACGCTATCAGTAACGTGTCGAGCCCGCACGATGCGCACATGTTTCGACCGTGTGTCGTGCAGGCCCAAATGCGAGTGCCGCTGGACCGGTTTACTTGCCCGTCAGGGCGTCTTATCACCAAGGCAGTCCGATAGCTCAGGGAGGTCAACTTGGCTGCTGATCCGATCGTCATCGCAGGCGCGGCGCGCACGCCCATGGGCGGATTTCAAGGGGCGCTCAAGTCGACGGCGGCGCCCGTGCTTGGCGGCATCGCAATCCAGGAAAGCCTCGCGCGCGCCGGACTGAAACCGGAAGACATCGATGAAGTGCTGATGGGCTGCGTGTTGCCGGCCGGCCTCGGCCAGGCGCCCGCGCGGCAGGCCGCGATGACCGCGGGACTGCCGCAATCCGTTCCTTGCGCGACGCTGAACAAGGTCTGCGGATCGGGCATGAAGACGGTGATGCTGGGAGCCGACCTGATCGCGGCCGGCAGCGCCGACATCGTCGTCGCCGGCGGCATGGAGAGCATGAGCAACGCGCCCTATCTGCTCGACAAGGCGCGCGGCGGGTACCGGCTCGGCCATGGGCGCGTGCTCGACCATATGTTCCTCGACGGGCTCGAAGACGCCTATGACAAGGGTCGGGCGATGGGCACCTTTGCCGAAGACACCGCCGAGCATTATCAGTTCACGCGGCAGGCGCAGGACGACTACGCGCTCGCCTCGCTGGACCGCGCGGTGAAAGCGATTGCCGAAGGACGCTTCCGCGAGGAAATCGTTGCGGTGGGTGACCTGGCTGACGACGAGCAGCCCGGCAAGGCGAAGCCGGAAAAGATTCCGCTGCTGAAGCCGGCGTTCCGCGAAGGCGGCACGGTGACGGCGGCAAACTCATCGTCGATCTCGGATGGTGCAGCGGCCGTGGTTCTGACCCGGCGATCGATTACCGAAGCGAGGGGGCTGACGCCTCTGGCCACCATTCTCGGCCATGCCAGCCACGCCCAGGCGCCGGCCTGGTTCACCACAGCACCGGTCTTCGCCATGCGCAAGCTGCTCGACAAGGTCGGCTGGCAGGCCTCCGACGTCGATCTTTACGAAATCAACGAGGCCTTCGCCGTGGTGGCCATGGCGGCGATGCGCGAACTCGACCTGCCGCACGACAAGGTCAATGTGAATGGCGGAGCCTGCGCGCTCGGGCATCCCATCGGCTGCTCGGGCACACGTATCCTGGTCACGCTGCTGTCGGCGCTGAAGGCGCGCGGCATGAAGCGCGGCGTGGCATCTCTGTGCATCGGCGGCGGCGAGGCCACTGCGATGGCGGTGGAACTGATCTAGCGCTGTCTTCAAAACCGCTTCAGCGTTCCGCAAGGCGGAGCGCGGAACGTTGAGCCGGCCTTTCGGCGTTTCGCGCCGCAGGTTCGGTTTTGCGCTATCGCTCGGATGTCATGCCGGCCGATCAGCTTTTGTACTGCTCGTCCGACACCTGTTCCAGCCAATCGACTGCCTTGCCGTCCTTTGCTTCCTGAATGGCGATGTGGGTCATGGCCGTGGTCGCGGTGGCGCCGTGCCAGTGTTTTTCACCCGGCGCAAACCAGATCGTGTCGCCGGCCTTGATGTCTTCGACCGGTCCGTCCCATGTCTGCGCCCACCCGGCGCCCGACAAGACGAACAGCGTCTGGCCGAGCGGATGCGTGTGCCATGCCGTGCGCGCGCCCGGCTCGAAGGTGACGCTGACCGCGCGGACGCTGGCCGGTGCCGGCGCCTCGATGATCAGATCCTGCCTGACCGTGCCGGTGAAATAGTCCGCCGGCGGCGTGGTCGAGGGTCGCGACCCGCAACGCTTGATATCCATGCTTTTCCTCCGCAGTCAGCTTGCTCTCATGGCGATGCCATCCTTATAGCCGAAGACGCTGCCGGGCGAGACCGTCTTGATATGAGTTGCCCAAGCGGGACGATTTCGCGTTGAAGCGGCCAGGACCCTCGGATATGAAGCCTGCTTCGGCCCGCCACGACGTTGCCCGGCCGATGCGACAGGAAAATCCCGCTCGGCGCCTTCCCGACGCGGTCTGGGGCCGAACGCGGTCTGGGGATTGCGTTCGATGCCGATTGAGACGTTCGACACTGTCATTCTTGGCGCTGGCGCCGCCGGCATGATGTGCGCAATCCACGCCGCGTCTCGCGGCGGGCGCGTGCTGATCGTCGACCATGCCAAGGCGCCGGGCGAGAAAATCCGCATTTCGGGCGGCGGCCGATGCAACTTCACCAATGTCGGCGCCGGTGCGCGCAATTTCCTCTCGGGCAACCCGCATTTCGCAAAGTCGGCACTGGGCCGCTACACGCCACGCGACTTCATAGCGCTGGTCGAAAAACATGGCATCGCCTATCACGAAAAGACGCTGGGACAGCTGTTCTGCGATCATTCCGCCAAGGACATCATCGCCATGCTGCTGGACGAAATGGCGCGTGGCGGATGCGAATTGCGGCTCAACACCACGCTGGAAAAGCTCACCAAGACAGATGCCGGCTTCGACGTCGTGCTGGGCGGCGATGGAGCGGCAGATATCCAATGCCGGCATGTCGTTGTCGCCTGCGGCGGGAAATCGATCCCGAAAATGGGCGCGACCGGCCTCGGCTACCAGATTGCCGGGCAGTTCGGACTGACCGTCACCGACACGCGCGCGGCACTGGTTCCGCTGACCTTCGGCGAGGATGTGCTGGCGGGGTTTCGCGAGATTGCCGGCGTGGCTGCGGAAGCGCGGGTGTCCTGCGGCAAGACTTCGTTCGACGAGGCGCTGCTATTCACCCATCGCGGCCTCTCAGGACCCGCGATCCTGCAGATTTCTTCCTATTGGCGCGAAAAACAGCCGATCCGCATCGCTTTTTTGCCCAAGGATGACCTGTTTGCTGCTCTCTGCGCCTCCAAGCGCGAAAACGGGCGCAGAAGCATCGGCACTGCGCTCGGCGAAATCCTGCCGAAGCGCCTGGCGACCTATCTCGCCGACCGCCACGGCTGGACGGGCACGATGGGCGAGGCAAGCGACAAGAAGCTTGCCGCTATCGCTTCCACGCTTCAGGACTGGGAGGTGTTTCCCATCGGCACGGAGGGCTATCGCACCGCGGAAGTCACGCTGGGCGGGGTCGACACGTCAGGCCTGAACTCGCGAACCATGGAAGCCAAGGCGATCGGCGGCCTCTATTTCATCGGCGAGGTCGTCGATGTGACGGGTTGGCTGGGCGGCTACAATTTTCAATGGGCCTGGTCGTCCGGCTGGGCTGCGGGAACCGCCATCGCCGAACGCCTGGCCTGACCAGGTCGCTCTGGCGATGCCGTCCTGTCGATACTTCGGCAAGATGGAGGACGCGATGCTCAGCCGACACGAACCGCAACTGCGAACCGCTGCCCTCTCGATCCTGCAGATCGCCCAAACCGCCGATTTCCCGTTGAAGCATCCGAACGCTTCGGATATGAAGCCTTCATCGGCTGGCTCGTCCGGCTGATCATTGCGGGTTCGCAGCGTTGAACCTGAGATGCACCCGTAGCTCAGCTGGATAGAGCGCTGCCCTCCGAAGGCAGAGGTCACAGGTTCGAATCCTGTCGGGTGCGCCAAATCTGCCCTTTCTGCGATATTACCCCGAAAAATTCCGCCGGTCGTTGCCGGAACTACGCCAGTTCTCAACGTGGGAAACAGCCGCTGACGAAAGCGCAGTAACGGCGGTGATCTGCGGTAAAAAAGTTCGATCGCTTACGATCGAACTACGCATTTGGCCCACTGCTGACACCGTACCGCACCCTTCGCCGTCGATGCCTCCATGACCCGGCGTATCTTCGAACCCTATGTCGACGCACAGCTCGCCCTGCGGCGCGCGAAACGTCTGGGTCAGTTGACAATGCCTCAACGGCCTTCGGCTTGTCCGGGCGATGGTTGCCGCTCCAAGGAGCCGGGATCCTACTGTCACTGGCGCTACTTCAACGTCAACGTGTCGGCACTGCGGGCGCTTCCGGCTTGTATTTGCGCCAGACACCGATGCTGAACATCCCGATACGAACAGCCCCCTCACAAAGCCGATTGCTCATATCCATGACGGTAAGCCGTTGCATCGGCTCGTCGCAAGCCGTTCTTGCCCTTGTCTTGCGCGGAGCAAAGGGAGTTATTTCGCCGTACTTTCCCTCGGCGTCTCCGCTCCAAACCGTGTTTGATGGCGGCTTATCCTATCTCCATCAGGCGCTCAAAGACGCTCTCCACGTCGTCGAGAAAACCACTCCATTCCCCGTCTTCATCTATGCCGGCGATGCGCAGCAGGAAGAGGCCCTCAACTGCCAGCAGGGCGACGCGGGCCGCCTTTGCATCGCTTGCCCCACCGCCCAGGCGCTCAAACATGGCGCGATACCATTGGCGGGTTTCCGCGACATTTTGTGGGTTCTGGATGTAGGCGATCATCAGCCCAGCCATTTTGGCGTTCAAGGCTGCCTGCGAACTGCGCATGACCTTGATGTAATTTCGGATGAGATCAGCCGGCGGAACGCTGTCGATTTCACCAAGTAACGCGTCGAACTGACGCGTCCATCTCTCGATCAGCGCGCGGACCAGATCGTCCTTCGACGAAAATGAATACTGGACGCCACCTTTCGAAATGCCGGCAGCTTTGGCCAAGGCGTCAATGGTCAGGCCGGATGCGCCATCGTTGCGAACGATCTGTTCCGCCATTTCGAGCAAGCCCTCACGCGTGATCGTCGGCTTTCTGCCCAACTCGTCGCTCCTTCATCACTGATAGCCATTGAAATCCATACGTATGTATTTATATCGAGGAACGCAATCCTTGGTCAGGTGACTCATGTCGTCCGCTTCTCTCCAAGCCAACCGCTGGCTTGTCCTCGTCGCTGTCATGCTGGCCTTCCTGCCTGTTGTCCTCGACATGACGATCCTGCATGTCGCCGTCCCGAAGCTGACGCAATCGCTGAATGCGTCGGGCACCGAAGTGCTGTGGATTATCGACATCTACCCGCTGTTGATGGCAGGGCTTCTGGTCCCGATGGGCACACTGGCGGACCGCGTCGGCAACCGCAAGATTCTGCTCATCGGCCTTGCCATTTTCTCAGCGGCCTCGGCATGGGCAGCCTTTGCGCAAAGCGCGGCCATGCTGATTGCCGCGCGCGTGCTCCTGGCGCTCGGCGGCTCGATGATCATGCCTTGCGTGCTGGGCCTTATCCGCAAGACCTTCGAAGATGAGGGTGAGCGGGCCATGGCTCTCGGACTTTGGGGCATGGTCGGAGCCGCCGGCGCGGCAGTCGGTCCGCTGGTCGGCGGCGCCCTTCTGGAGCACTTCTGGTGGGGTTCGGTCTTTCTGATCAATGTTCCGGTCATGCTGGTGGTCGCGCCGGCCTGCTATTTTCTGCTGCCGCACGTCGAGCAGACGACGCCCGGAAAGTGGGCCATCGGCCAGGCGCTCCTGCTGATCGTCGGGATGATATCGCTGGTTTACGGGATCAAGGCCGGGTTCGGCGGCAAGCAACCTCTGCTCATCATAGTCCTCATGGTTGTCCTTGGCATTGCGGCCTTGACGCTGTTCGTGCGCAAGCAACTGGGTTCGTCCGAACCGATGCTGGACCTGTCGCTCTTGTCTCATCCCGCTGTTGTCGCCGGGCTGATCATGGCCGTCGTCGCATCGGGCGCGCTGGCCGGCGTCGAGTTGACGCTGGCGCAGGAACTGCAATATGTGCTGGGCAAGACGCCGCTCCAGGCCGGCATCTTCATGATCCCCATCATGGCGGCGGCAGCCATAGGCGGCCCGGCCGCAGGCTATCTGTCCAACCGGTTCGGATTGCGGCTGGTCGCCACACTTTCGCTTGTGATCTCGGCGGGAATGCTGATGTTGCTCGCGCAAAGCGACTTCCACGATCCGGGTTTCCTCGTTCCGTTCGCACTTGCCATTCTCGGGCTCACGCTCAGCATCGGACTGACGGCCTCGTCGATCGCAATCATGGGCTCCGTCGATGCGAGCAAGGGCGGCGCGGCGGGCTCGCTGGAGGCGACGGGTTATGAGTTGGGCACCGGTCTCGGGATCACCCTGTTCGGCGTCTTCACGTCGACCGTGTTCAGCCGTACCATCGAACTCCCTATCGGCTTGTCACAGGATTTGGCCGAACAGGCGTCCAAAACGATCGGCGATGCCTATATCGTCGCCGGTGCGCTTCAAGCTGAGCAGGGTGCCGCCCTGATCGAGGCCGGCAAGGCGGCCTTCAGCCGAACACACACGGTCCTCCTGATGACGGCTGCCGTTGTGATCGCGGCGCTGGCAGTCATCGTGTTCTTCACCCTCGCAAGGTACCGCAGCCTGTCCCATGCACAGCACTGACCACTTTTCAAAGAGTAGAGCACATGCAGATCATCGAGACAGACCGGCTGATCCTGAGGCCATTTCGCGAGGGGGATGCAGTTGACCTCTTTGCCTATCTGCGCGCGCCGACCGCCACCTGCTTCCTCTCGCTGAAACTCGCCGACCTGGCCGAGGCCGAAATCGAGGTCAAAAAACGCGCGCTCGACGAGGGCAGCGTGGCGATTTGCCTGAAACAGACCGGTCAGGTCATCGGCGATCTTTTCGGCGGCGGCGCAGGAGAGGATGAGGACGCCGCGACTACCTCAGTCGGCTGGAATCTCAACCCGCAGTTCGGTGGCCAGGGATATGCGTTCGAAGCCGCAAGAGCCCTGCTCGACCATCTTTTCCGAGCAAAGGGCTTTCGCCGACTTTATGCCTATGTCGAAGACCACAACAAGCCCTCGCAGCGCCTCTGCGAGAAGCTGTGCATGCGCCGGGAGGGCGTGTTCGTCGAGTTTGTGTCGTTCACCAAGGACGATGCGGGCAATCCGATCTACGAAAACACCATGCAATACGCCATCCTGCGCAGGGAATGGATGTCTGATGCTGTAGCAATTGGTCAATCGCTTGGCATGACCGGCGTCGCAGGCGCCGAGACGTCGGGCAGTGGCGCATAAACGGCGGTGCTTGGCGGAACGGAGGGATTCGAATTTAGGTGTTCGCCTGCTGCCGATGGGAACAACCAACAAGATAGATTGCGGAGATTACCCCAAGCGTAGCGGCATGCTGTACCTGTCTCAGGACCTATCTAGAGCCGACTACTTCACGCCGCTCGCCAAAAAAGCCTGCAGCTCAGCTGTGGTTGGACGTTCGAAAAGCTCCTTCGACGGGCCGGCCTCCCATATTTTGCCCTGATGCATGAAGACGGTCAGATCGGCGACGCTGCGGGCGAAGCTCATTTCGTGCGTGACGAGCAGCATCGTCATCCCTTCTTTCGCAAGCTGCTCCATGACGAGCAGCACCTCGCCGGTCAGTTCCGGGTCGAGCGCGGAGGTCACCTCATCGAACAGCATCACTTTCGGCCGCATGGCGAGCGACCTTGCGATGGCCACGCGCTGTTGCTGGCCGCCGGACAGCATGTCGGGATAAGCGTCGAATTTTTCTAGCAACCCGACCTGCGAGAGGACCCGACGGGCAATGACTTCCGCATCCGCCGCTTTCACACCCTGGGTGATCCTGGGGGACAAAGTGATGTTCTGGCTGACGGTCAGATGCGGGAAAAGGTTGTAACTCTGAAAAACGATTCCGACATCCTTGCGCAGTTCGCGAAGCTTGGTCGGCTCCTGTTGTACGTCGTGGCCCGCAACCGTGATGCTCCCGGACTGAAACGCTTCAAGCCCGTTTATGCAACGCAGCATGGTGCTCTTGCCGGAACCACTCCGACCGATGATGGCGACCACCTGACCTGTATCGACGCTCAGCGAAACCCCCTTCAGGACCTCCAGGGCGCCATACCGCTTGTGGACTTGATCAATGGCTACGACCGACATGGAGCACCCTTTCGAGATAGCGGCTTAAACGCGACAGTGGAAAGCAGATGGCGAAATAGATGGCCGCGACGACCATGAAGACCTCGAACGGTCTGAACGTCGCGTTGTTGACCAGTTGCCCGGCGCGCGACAGTTCCACGAAACCGACGACGGAGACGATGGAGGTGTTCTTGACGAGTTGAACCAGGAAGCCGACCGTCGGCGGCAGGGAAATCCGCAGCGCCTGAGGCAGGATGATGTAACGATATTGCTGCGGTCGGGTCAGGGCAAGCGATGCGGAAGCCTCCCACTGTTGAGGGGGCACCGCCTGGATCGAACCCCGCCAGATTTCGGCGAGATAGGCCGACACATAGATCGACAGCGACACTGACGCTGCAAGCAGCGGCGGGATTTCAACTCCTGCGATCGACAGCCCGTAATAGGACATGAACAGGATCATCAGGACCGGAATGGACTGAATAACCAGGATGTAAATGGCGGCGATGTTGCGCAGCACGGCGTTGTTGGCAAGCCGCATGATGGCGAACGCCCCGCCGCCAATCGCGCCAAAGGCGAACGCGATGACGGTCAAAACGATCGACCAACCCGCCGAGCGCAACAGAAAAAGAAATTCGGGCCAACCGAAAGTCGACATCAGGCGATCCCTCCCTTGCTGGCGGTACTCAGGATGGAAACCACCTTCCTGTGGAACAGCCGATGGCCGAGCCAGATCAGGATAAGTTTGAGGACGAGGGCGAGCGCGAGATAGCTCAGCGTAACGACGATATAGGTCTCAAAGCTTCTGAACGTCCGTTGTTCGACTATCGCGGCAGCGCCTGACAGTTCGGGAACAGAGATGAACGAGCAGATGCTGGATGCGAGCAGCATCAGGACGAACTGGCTCGAGAGCGAAGGCCAAACCTTCGCGATGGCGGGCTTCAGGACAACGTAGCGGAACACCTGTATCCGGCTGAGCGCCAGGGAAAGGCCGGCCTCGATCTGCGACTTGTGGATCGAATCGACACCTGCGCGAATGATCTCGGTCGCATAGGCCGACAGGTTCAGCGTCATCGCCAGAAGCGCGGCCTGGGTGCCCGACATGCGAACTCCCATCAGCGGCAATCCGAAAAAGATCATGAAGAGCTGAATGAGGAAAGGCGTGTTGCGCAGAAGCTCGACATAGGCATCGACGCAACCGCGAACGAATTTATTCCCGAGGTTGCGTGTTGCCACCAGCAGTATCGCCAGGCCGCTGCCAAGCAAAATGGCGCTGGATGACAGGCCGATCGTCAACAGGATGCCACGTATGATCAGGTCGGACTCTGCGAATACCGACGCGAAATGAAGCGAGAATTCCATAGCTCACCCTTCTCCCAAGATTGCTGTCCGCAACCGAACCAAGCTGCCGGTCGCGGACAGTCACAGGTGCGACTAGAATGTCGGGAGTGGCGGCAGCGGCGTTCCGACCCATTTACGGGCAATGGCATCGAGCTCGCCGTTTTGCTTCATCATGTAGATGGCGTTGTTCAGCCATTGATGCAGTTCGAACGCGTTCTTGCGAACTGTCATCGAATTCGGCTGCATCGAGAAGAAGAACTTCACTTCGGTTGAGGTGTCCCCACGCGAGCGGATAGCCGCGTTCGACTGTGCGTCAGGGCCTGCGATTGCCTGGACCTGGCCGGAGAACAGAGCCTGCATCGTGGTCGCATCATCCTCGAACCTCAAAATTGTCAGGCCCAATTCCGTCTCACGATTGACGAACTCTTTTTCGACGCTCGATCCGCGATTGACGCCGACCGTCATCCCTTTCAGGTCCTCCCATGTTTTGATCTCGGCCGTCTTGGCGGCATAGATACCGACCTGGAAGGCGCTGTAAGGAATGGTGAACATGACCGCCTTGGCGCGTTCCGGAGTTGGAGCCAGCGTGGCCACCAGGAAATCGACCTTGCCGGATTCCAGTGCGGGGATACGCGAGGGCGGCGTTAGCTGAACCATGGTGACTGGCACACCGAGATATTTCCCGACCAGTTCGGCGACATCGGCGTCGTAGCCGATGGCATTGCCCTGTGCATCAACCGAGCCGAAGGGCGGCGCCCCGACCAAAACCCCGATCTTGACGGAACCGCGGCTGACGATTTCATCGACGCTTTGCGCGCTCGCAGAACCCGCCGCTACAATGCCGACGGATACCGCCAATATGGCAACCACTGATTTAACGGAATGTAAGAAGCTCATCACTCTCTCCCTTGTTTGCTGAGCTGGCGGTCGGAACCCCTTTTTGAGCCGACCGAAATTCGTCCCTTAACCCTGCCGGATTTCTTCTCTGACGACGTTCATGCAAGGGCTGCCCTCCAGCCGCCGGCTTACATTTTCTGCGATGGTCTTCTGACGGCGGCGAATGGTGCCGCTTGTCCAGCCGGACATGTGCGGCGTCATGACGATGTTATCGAGTTGATGAAACGGCAGCGACGATGGGTGTTTGGTGGATGCGTCCGCGCTCGGATAGGCATACCAGGTATCTATGACCGCGCCGCCTATCCGCTTTTCCCTGAGCGCATCGAAAAGCGCCTGCTCGTCGATTGTTGGACCGCGACCGACATTGAAGACAACGGCGTCGGCCTTCATGACGGAGAACGCCGCTGTGTCGACAATGCCGCGGGTGGACGGTGTCAACGGCACCGAAACGACGATGAAATCCGCCGTTGGCCAGAACTGCGCGAGATCTTCCAGCGTGAACGACTGATCGACCAGATCGGACGGCTCGACGCGGCTGCGGTTGGCAACGGTCACGCGCATGTCGAAGGCCTTGGCGCGCCGTGCGATAGCCTTGCCGATATGACCGAATCCGACCAGACCAACCGTCTTGCCCGACAACTCGCCATGCACACGGTGGAGTGCGCCGGACCAATAGGCCCATTCGCCGTTCCGAAGCTTGCGGTCGGCCGCTTCGAGCGGGACATGGCGGCTCAGCATGGCCGCAAAAACATATTCTGCGATCGCCGGATCGTGGCCAAAGCAATTGCAGACCACCGCGCTATCCGGAAGCAAGGAGAGGTCGACCGCATCGTAACCGGCGCCGGGCACGTGAAACAGCGAGAGGTTCCTTGGCATCGGCAGCGATGCATCGAATTTGACGCCGACGATGAATTCGGCTTCCGCGTAAATCCTGCGCTCCGCCTCGGTGCTTAGCACATCAGGAAGAATGGCAATGTCGCCTATTCCCGCGACCTGACCGGCGAAATCCTGGCTGAAACACGCGGCGTTCTCACCATGGAAAACGATCCTCGGCGACATATGACGTCCTCCCTAGAAACTTAAAGCTTGAAAATCGGCTCGATGCTGCAATCGAGCAGGCGCGGATCAACGCCTGCCTCCATCTCGTAAAACATCGATTCAACGAATCCGATCAAAGCGTCGGTTGCCGCCAAGGCGGTATCGAGATGTCGGTTCGCCACAGCGTTCAGCACCGACAGGTGACAGTCCACAGTCCGGGTCAGGTCGGACGTTCCAAGCGTATGCGTGTGATGGATGAAGCCGATGCGCCGGTAGATGGTGTGCAGCGGGCGCAGCGTGTGGACGAGGAACGGCTCACCGGCTGCGGAAAGAAGGATCTCGTCGATCCGACGGTCCAGCACATTGAATTCAGCCAAGGTAATAGCGCTGCGCCTTTCTTTCAGTGCGCGCTCGATATGCAGCATCTGGTTACGGTGTGAGAGGCTGGCCCGCTCGATAGCGAGCTTGACAACGAAACGCTCCACATCGCGCCGCAACTGCAACAGCAAACGCTCTCTTGACAGATCGATGGGCGCAACCTTGAGGCCATGGCGCGGCACAATGACGAGCAACGTATCGGCGGCCAGCCGGCTGACGGCATTGTGGACAGGCGTGCGGCCGAGGCCGGTCATGTCCTGTAATTCCTGAAGCGTCAGTTGCCGACCAGGCTTTAGCTCGCAATTGACCAGCAGATTCTCGATCCGCTGATAAGCGAGCTCAAGAAAATTCACCCGATTTGCTCTGGCTGGTTGTCCGCCATCGACCACCAGTTGAGGCTTATTCTTCGTCTTGGCCATGAACGGTCTCCTCCCCTCACGACTGCAAACAGCTGTCTACGTTCGAAATGTTTTTAAACATGTTGTGAAATTTTACAAGCGATATTATCGTAGCGGTCGGGTGGAGCGAGGCGCGTTGGTCAACCGGCCTACAGGGTTCAGGCATCGTCTCGGCAGCAGGAGGAATGAATGAAGATAGTTTCGCTCGAAACGTTGCGGACCGACGAGTTCGCCAATGTGTTGTGGGTGCGTGTTCACACCGATGCCGGGGTGATCGGCCTCGGTGAGACTTTTTACGGCGCCGGCGCCGTCGAGGCTCACATTCACGACACCCTGGCGATGCGCCTTTTGGGCAAGAACCCGCTGAACATCGAGGCTCTCCATAGGGAAATGACCAACCTGCCCATGGCCCAGGCATCCACTGGCGTGGAATCGCGGGCCACATCCGCCATCGACATCGCGCTCTGGGATCTGTTTGGCAAAGTGTGCTCGCAGCCGGTGCACCAGATGCTGGGAGGCCTTTGCCGCGACAAGCAGCGGGTCTACAATACCTGCGCCGGGTACAAATACGTCCGCTCACAGAACATCAAGCCGGTATCCACATGGAATCTGGGCGATGTCAGCGGTCCTTACGAAGATCTGGACGGCTTCATGAACCGCGCCGACGCTGTCGCGGAAAGCCTGCTGGAAAGCGGAATTACCGCCATGAAGATATGGCCGTTCGACCCGGCCGCCATCGAGAACCACGGCTTGCATATCACACCTGAGCAGATGAAAAAGGCGATCGAGCCGTTCGAAAAAATCCGCAAGGCGGTCGGCGACAAGATCGAGATCATGGTCGAGTTCCATTCGCTCTGGAACCTTCCGACCGCCATCAAGATCGCGCGAGCACTCGAGCCGTACAGCCCGACATGGTACGAAGACCCGATCCGCATGAACTCTCCACAGGCGCTGGCGGAGTTTGCACGCTCGACGACGGTTTCGGTCTGCGCGAGCGAGACGCTCGGGTCCCGCTTCCCTTATAAGGACATGCTCGACCGGGATGCCATGCACATCGTCATGGCGGACCTTTGCTGGACCGGCGGGTTGACCGAAGGGCGCAAGATCGCCGCTATGGCCGACACCTATCATCGGCCGTTCGCTCCTCATGACTGCATCGGTCCGGTCGGCTTCATCGCAGCGATCCATGCCTCGTTCAGTCAACCAAATACGCTGATCCAGGAATCGGTACGGGCTTTCTATACCGGCTGGTACAAGGAGCTTGTCGATACGATCCCGGTGATCGAGGACGGCTATGTCCTGCCGATGGAAGGCCCCGGACTCGGCGTCGATCTTTTGCCCCAGGTTTTCGAACGGCAGGATTTGCACGTTCGTCGCAGTTCGCTTTGAAGGAGGCAGACATGACCACCTTTCCACTATTTAGCCTTCACGGCCGCACAGCTCTCGTGACCGGTTCCTCCCGCGGCCTGGGACGGGCCATGGCCGAGGGCCTGGCCGCCGCTGGCGCTCGCCTCATCATCAACGGAACCAATTCCACCCGTGTTGCAGAGGCGGTTTCGGCCCTGCGGGACTCCGGCCATTCAGCCGATGGCGCCACGTTCGACGTCAATTCCGAAGCGGAAATCGTCGCCGCATTTCAGCGTTTCGACGCTGAAGGAATTGCAATCGACATTCTCATCAACAATGCCGGCATTCAGTTTCGCAAGCCCATGGTCGATCTCGCGACCGCCGACTGGCAGCGTGTGATCGACACCAATCTGACCAGCGCGTTTGTGATCGGCCGCGAGGCGGCGACGCGCATGATCTCCCGCGGTCGCGGCAAAATCATCAATATCGGGTCCCTGACGAGCGAACTCGCCCGCGCGACTGTTGCGCCCTACACCGTCGCGAAAGGCGGCATCAAAATGCTGACCCGCGCCATGGCGGCGGAATGGGCCCAGCACGGCATCCAGGCCAATGCCATCGGTCCCGGCTATATGCTGACCGACATGAACCAGGCCCTGGTCGACAACCCCGAATTCGATGCGTGGGTCAAGGGGCGTACCCCAGCGAAGCGCTGGGGCCGACCGGAGGAACTGGTGGGGACCGCGGTCTTCCTGGCCTCGAGCGCGTCCGACTATGTCAATGGGCAGATCATCTATGTCGATGGCGGCATGTCGGTCGTGCTCTGAGAGCGCTTGAAGACTGGACACCCAAGGGAGGAGAACATGCGGGGCATTGTCATACACGCGCCGAAGGATCTGCGGGTCGAAGAGGTCGCCTCATCGGGCCTAGCGCCTGAAGAGGTGAGGGTGAAGGTCGCAGCAGGGGGAATCTGCGGATCAGATCTTCACTACTATCACCATGGCGGATTCGGGACCGTCCGACTTCGCGAGCCGATGGCGCTCGGCCATGAATTCGCGGGCGTGGTCAGCGAGATCGGCGGCGCCGTTTCACATTTGGTGCCGGGGATGCGTGTTTCGGTCAATCCGGGCCTGCCTTGCGGCATCTGTCGCTATTGCGTCGAAGGACGCCAGAACCAGTGTCTCGACATGCGCTTCATGGGGAGCGCCATGCGATCGCCGCATGTGCAAGGCGGTTTCCGGGAAATCGTTACGGTCCATCATTCGCAGCCGGTTCCCATTGCCGATACGCTGTCGATGGGCGAAGCGGCGATGGCTGAGCCGTTGGCGGTATGCCTGCATGCGGCGCGGCAAGCCGGTCCACTGCTGGGCAAAAACGTGTTGATCACCGGCGCCGGGCCCATCGGCGCCCTGAGCGTCCTTGTGGCCCGATTTGCCGGCTCGGCGCGTATCGTAGTGACCGACGTTGCGGATGCGCCGCTTGCCATCGCCCGTCGAACTGGTGCGAACCAGGCGATCAACGTCGCAAGAGACGCTGAGATGCTTGAGCCTTATCGAGCCGACAAAGGTTTTTTCGACGTGCTGTTCGAGGCATCAGGCAATCAGGCAGCTCTTGCCGACGCGTTGCACCTGCTTCGGCCGAGCGGCATCATCGTCCAGCTCGGCCTCGGCGGGGAGATGACGCTCCCCATAAACACCATCGTCGCCAAGGAATTGCAGCTTCGAGGGACCTTTCGTTTTCACAGTGAGTTCGCTCAGGCTGTCGATCTGATGGGGCAAGGTCTCATCGACGTGAAGCCGTTGATCACTGCGACATTGCCGTTCACTGAGGCTAGGGACGCCTTCGAGCTTGCCAGCGACCGCTCCCAAAGCATGAAGGTCCAGCTGGATTTCGGCGGAGGCCTGCATTGAACCACCTGCTCGCAGCGCAACTTACCGAAGAGGCTTTTCGGCCCTTCGGCACGGTTTCCGACGTGTCCGACCTGACAGGATTGCTGACGATCCACGCGGCTTACGAGGCGGGCGAGCCAGCGTCTGAACCTGTTCTTCAACTCGTCAAGATTGAGAGCATCCCGCAGCCGCTGACGATTGTCCGCCTCGAAATCCATCCCCATTCGGCGCAGACCTTTCTGTCGCTAGACATGGCGCCGTCGCTCGTCGTGGTTTGCGAACCCAATGCTGCGGGAGAGCCGGATCTGGCCACGGCAAGAGCTTTTATCGCTCGCCCTACACAGGTCGTCACCTATAATCGCGGCGTCCTGCACCATCGTCTGACGCCACTGAAAACACCCGCTGTTTTTGCGATGACAATGATGCATTCATCAGACGGAGACACGGTCGTTTTTGATCTGCAAGAGCCTATCGCCGTGGCATGGCCCGATTGAAACGCTCAGGTCACAGGCGATTAGAAATGTTCGTAAGCTGGCAAGTTCGCTAACGCGTACATCACACTTGTGCGACAGACAATGCTACGGTCTGAATAGCCCCGCACGAACGGCCGCGAAGATCGCCTATCCCCTTTGGGCATAAATGAAGCCAGCATCATGGGCCGATGGTACGACAAAATCGCTGGCCAAATTCAGTTGCCCATTTAATCAATTCCCTCCACTGCCGCCAATGCGTCGTTCAATTGCGCTTGGGTAAAGGGTTTAGAGAGCCGCCTCAGATCGCCGCCTTCTCCACCTGGTAACTCAGCATACCCAGTGGCGATAATGACTTTCATCTCCGGGTAGCGCTCGAGCACCTGCCGAGCCAATTCTGCGCCCGTCATGTGAGGCATCGCATGGTCTGTGATCATGACGTCCGGAACTTGACCCTGTTCGAGCAGCCGGAGTGCCTCTCCCGCTGAGTTTGCCTCGATCACCCTGTGCCCGAGGTCCTCAAGCATCAGGGTCGTGTTCATCAACACGAGGCTGTCGTCGTCTACAGCCATGACCGCGAGGTGCCGCAGTGCAGCCCCCGTCGAGGCCCGGTTGACAGGTTCGGGCGTCACGTTTGCTTCGGCGACCGGGAGCCAAAGCTCCGCGGTAGTGCCCTCACCCGGCTTCGAGCTAAGGATCAACCGCCCCCCAGACTGGGCCATCAATCCCTGCACCATAGGCAATCCCAAGCCTGTGCCCTTGCCGACACCCTTTGTCGTGAAGAACGGCGTCGTCGCTTTTTCGAGTGTCTCAGCATCCATCCCCTCGCCCTCGTCTTTTACGGTGAGGCAAACATATTCACCGGCTGCAAGCTCGGGAATCTGTTTCGACCTTAAGGAATGCTTGTGGGCTGAGATGGTGATCACCCCGCCACCTGGCATCGCGTCGCGGGCATTGACCACAAGGTTCAAGAGCGCGCTCTCGAGCTGGTTTGGATCGGATGAAACCGGCGGCAGAGAAAGGGGGAATGCCGTGTTGATCTCTATCGTGGGACCGATGGAACGTTGCAGAAACTCGGTCGTCTCCATGACGAGGGCGGGTACATCCACCGCCTCAAATTTGAGGTCCTGCTTGCGGGAAAATGCCAGCAACCTCTGCGTCAAAGAAGCGCCGCGCTTCGCGCCGGTAATCGCGTTCTCGATCAGGCTGACAACGTTCTGCCCTTCGAGGGCCCGCTTATGGGCAATTTCCAGACTTCCGAGGATCGCCATAAGAAGATTGTTGAAGTCGTGCGCGATACCGCCGGTCAATTGTCCGACGGCTTCCATTTTCTGAGCTTGGAAGAGCTCCTGCTGCGCTTGATCGAGTGCCTGCTGGGCCTGGCGTTTCTCGGTGATGTCCCGCGTCACCTTGGCGAAACCGACGAGCTTGCCGTCTTCGAGGTGAATTGCGTCGATGATGATGTTCGCCCAGAACCGAGTGCCATCCTTTCGAAGCCTCCATCCCTCCTTTTCGAAGCGTCCTTCCTTGGCCGCGATCTCCAAAGCCTTCTGCGGCAGCCTCGCTGCCCGGTCCTCCTCGGTATAGAAGCGTGAGAAATGCTGGCCGATGATTTCCTCCGGTTCGTAGCCCTTGATGCGCCGGGCCCCCGCGTTCCAGCTTGAGACGTTACCTTCCAGGTCAAGCATGTAGATGGCGTAGTCCGTCACGCCCTGGACCAACAGGCGGAATTGCTCCTCGCTGCGCTTCAACTCCTCTTCGGCAAGCTTTCTTTCGGACAGGTCGCGGGTGATCTTGGCGAAGCCAAGCAGTTGACCATGCTGGTCACGAATTGCGTCAATGACGACGTGGGCCCAGAACTTCTCACCGTCTTTGCGGACGCGCCAACCCTCAGCTTCAAACCGCCCATTTGCTCTGGCAGTCGAAAGCGCTTTGGCTGGAACACCGTTGGCCAAGTCTTCCGGTGTGTAAAAGCGGGAAAAATGCTCTCCGAGGATCTCGGGTTCGGTATAGCCTTTGAAACGTTGTGCACCTGCGTTCCAACTCGCAACGCGGCCTTCCGTGTCAAGCATGTAGATGGCATATTCGCTGATAGCATCGACGAGAAGGCGATATCGCTCTTCCATGGAGGCAGTCTGAAGCGCGGCGACTTGTGCGGTCAAATAATCCTCCTCTCAGAAACGAGTTCTCTCGCCCGTGCAGATGTAAACGGTCCTCGCATCCAGACAAGAACTTTAATGGGATGTTGAGCGACAGGGACTTTTGCGCTGTTGCGCGCGCCCGTTTGTTGCGAGCACTTGACTAAGTGCTCTGGGAACAAATCGGCCATGTTTTGCCTTGGAGCGGAGCCCAAGCAAGCTTGGAGTCCGATGGCGCTGGAAATGGAATCATTCGTGCAGTTCTCTTCTCATTCAATACCGCCTGCCTTGTCTAGAATCCTTTCTTCCCTAAATTGGTCGCATGGCCGCTGATCATCATGACAAACGTCCTTTCACTTCGGACGGAGTTCGGTCGATGCACTTCCAAAACAGGTTGAACCCAGAGCTTGCCACACGGGTCGAGAGCCTGTTAGGCGGTCGCACGCGGGACATCCGGCTTGATGGGGAACTTGCCCGCCATTTCCGCGAGCGCTCCTGGCGGCAGGCCGCCAAAATCATTCGAGCATGGATGATCTGGGTGATACTGCTCGATGTTCTCACGCTGGGACTAAATGCTGTATTGCTGCCCGGCCACGCTGTTGCGCCCATGGCTCTTCCCGCCTCAATTCTTCCCCCGGCAGCCCTTGGCGCCGCTATACTGTTTCGCAAGCCGCGCGGACAGTGGCTGGAGGGAGCGGTGCTCCTGACGAGCATGTTCTTCATTCTGCTGTCCGTAGCACTCGTCGGCGTCAGTGCTGGCGGCGAATTTTATGAGCGGCACCTGACGATCATGCTCTTTGTCGCTGTCACCGCCATTGTCATCTTTCCCATTCCGCTGCTCTGGGCAACAGCGATCGGCGCTTTTGCGCTTGGGCTGTACCTGGTGTTCCAACTGCGCAATCCGGACATCGAAGCGGGAAGTGCTCTGGCAGGAACCTTGTTTTTCGCCAGCGGTATTGCTGCTACTATCGTAGCCCGCCGCACGGCAACCATCTTAGCGCAGAAGACATTTCTGCTTGAATTGCGGGACCGAAGCCGGCTCGCTGACCTCACCTATGCGAATGCACGGCTCGAACTGATGGCGAGAACGGACCCCCTCACCGGCGTTGCAAACAGGCGCTCCATGACGGAAGCACTCGAACGCTTCTGGAACGAGGGCGGGGCGCATCAGGACGGAGTCGCAATCCTGATGTGCGATATCGACGATTTCAAGCGCCTCAACGACAACCTTGGCCATGCCGAAGGCGACCGAAGTCTGGTGAAAGTCGCCGGGATCATCCAGAGCTGTATGAGGGACGATGGAGATCATGTTGCCCGCTATGGCGGTGAAGAATTCCTTATTTTCCTCCCTCGGACTGGACAACAAGAAGCTGAGGGAATCGCCGAACGGATTCGCGGCCGAGTAGAGGCCGCATCGCTTCCAAACCCCACTTCAAGTGTCGTCCCCTATGTCACTCTGAGCATCGGGGTGGCCATCATGCTGCAAAGCGAGCCGCTGTCGATGACGGAACTTCAGCGCCAAGCAGATGCCGCGCTCTATCTTGCAAAAAGAGACGGCAGGAACCGCGTAGTCGTATATTCTTCTGAGCTCGATCAGACAAAGCGTTAGGTTGCGGTTGTAACAATCGGGCGGCTAGCGCTGCGTGCAAAGCACTGCGGGCCAACTGCCGCGCCAAGCCGATGTCGTCCTGGCCAGGTCAGGCGTCTGGTTCGCTCAGGTACACTTCACATTGGCCAGTGGTGATCGCCAACACCCTACTATGGGCAAACGGACCTTGGGCATCTCGCCAAATTCTAGCAACCCCATCAAATCGGTCGCTATCCCTCTATTCGAGAACTTTTAGATTCGGCGGCCGCGGACTGCCTCTTGCCTAGCATTGCGATGATCTGGTCGGCAGATATCGGCCGAGAAAGAAGGTATCCCTGCAACTCGTCACATCCAATCTGAGTCAGGGTTTTCTGTTGATCGGTTGTTTCCACACCTTCGGCAGTCACCACCATGTCCATGGCACGGCCGAGGTCGACAATCGATTTGATGATGCTCTCGATCTGTGGGTCAGTGCCCAACAACGCCGTGAAGGACTGATCGATCTTCAGCTTGTCTATGCCGTGAGTGCGCAGGTAACTGATGGAAGAGTAGCCAGTTCCGAAATCGTCAAGCGCAATTTGGATTCCATCGGCTCGAAGCTCGCGGAGGGTTGTTTGAATAAGGTGAGAATTTTGAAGCAATAGACCTTCCGTGATCTCTATTTGCAGACGCGCCGCTGGAAAACCTATTTCCTTCAAGATGGCGCGCACGCTATCGGCGAAGCGCTCGTTGCGAAATTGCAGTGGCGAAACGTTGACCGCGACCCATGGAAGGGTTGTTCCAGATGCAAATGAGCATGCAGACCGCATGACCCAGAGGCCCAATTGGTCGATCAGGCCACGCTCTTCCGCCAGGCCGATGAAGGCATCGGGCGCCATGCGGCCACGGGTTGGATGGTTCCAGCGGATCAGGGCTTCGGCACCGGCGAGACCACCGCCTACGGTGTGGAAGACAGGCTGGTAGACCAGTTGCAGGCCTTGGCCGGTGGCGAGCGCGGCGCGCAGATCAATTTCCAGCATGCGGCGCTCCTGCACGGCATCGTCCAGCTCGCCCGCAAAAAGCTGATACCGCCCCCTCCCGCTACTTTTGGCTTCATAAAGCGCTATATCGGCCTGCCGCATCAAATCCACAGCACTAACCGAGGGATTGGCGGTAACGATGACGCCCACGCTGGCTCCTACCGAAGCCTCGACACCGGCGATCGGAACCGGATCGGCAAACACATCCACCACTTTCTGGCTCAGCGCCTCGGCGGAAGCGACGTTGGGAGGCTGAAACTGGATAATGGCGAATTCATCACCACCGAGGCGTGCAACCGTATCCACTTCGTCCACAAGGCCGGCCAAGCGTTGCGCGCCATACCGTATGAGTTCGTCGCCGGCTTGGTGACCAAGAGTATCGTTAACATGCTTGAATCGATCCAGATCGATGTAGTGCAGCGCAATCATCGAGCCGGTCCGACGCATGTTCGCCAGCGCCTGCTCAAGACGGTCTTCAAACAGGGCGCGATTTGGAATGCTCGTCAATGGGTCATGGAAGGCGAGGAAGGAAGCCTTCTCCTTGGTATCTTCGAGCAGATTGGAGGTGCGTTGAAGGCGCCGGAGCAAAAACGTCACAGCGATGATGGCTGCTAAAATCCCGGCGGCCAACACCGGCGCTGTTTCCTTGATAAAGCTCGACGCGGGCTTCTCAGGTGCCCAGTTAAAGAAGCCGATAATACTCCCATTCTTTGCAAGAATTGGTGTGCCGAGGCGATCGCCTTCGGTGGCCAAGGTTTCCTCGAAACTAAGGTCCCACAATTCCGTGCGCTTGCGCATCTCCGAAAGAAGCGCCCCGTTTAGGAGACGTGTCGAAATCATAACATATTCAGTGCCTGGAGTTTGCCGCACCGCATTGGTGTCCGGCACTATCGGCCGAACGCTCACAACTGCCGCAGCGCCTGAACCGAGGCGCAGGTATTCCAGTATGCCTAGCCCGGTAATAGCCTCAGTTGAATCGTCCAGACCTGCGGAGGCTTGGGCCATTTGTGCGCGTAGAGAAACGACCAACGGCAATAAAGCCGGAAGCTCTCTTTCGTAAACGTCTTTCCTCATTTCGCCGCCGCGTTCGGTGGCTCGCACGACCTTGTTGCTAGCGTCAAAAAGAAAGATCTGATCGTGATCAAAATGGCTGCTCATCCATTCAGCCAGATTGTCTTTGATCCAGGATGTGTTGTTGCTGCGGAGATTGATTACAGCATCATCCCAGATAACCGAGCTGTTCTGCTCTACCGGAATGCGTTCGGCCAATTCGGTGAGTTCGTTATGAACCGACCGCGTTTCTCTTGCTATGGATCGGCCGTCAATTCTTGAGGCCGCCCACCATCCAAAAGAGCCAAGTACAGCCACCAGAAGGATAGCGAAGATATAGGAAAGTCCCGTTATCTGGTTTGCAAGTGATGTTGTTGGGGCTCTCATCGCCGCATATCCTCCACTCTGAAAGTGGTACACCGTCGAAGGCTAACAACATATCAATCTCTGGAGCCGATCGCGTTTTCCAATGCAGGACTGGAACCGGTGTCGAAAGATGTTTTTCCAATCAGCGGACCCTACCGCCTATCGGACACCTAAAGCTGCGTCCTTAGCAAGCTTGCCATCCAATCCGAAAACTGATCCCAGACCGAGCGGTTCTCCCAATCCTGAAAACTAATCTCCCGCGTTCGCTGTAGGTCGTGGTTGAAAATCGCAATCTGCTTCCGCGCGAAATCTTGGTCGTAAACATTCAAGATTGCTTCGTCGTTCAACCTCAATGATCTTTCGTCGAAATTGGCCGAGCCAATAATGGCCAGTTGCTCGTCTGCAATAATCACCTTCGTATGGTACATTGTCGGCTGATACTCATGAATACGGATGCCTGCCTTGAGCAGCCGTCCCCATAAATGGCGTGAAGCACGACGCGCCATTGGAACGTCATTATTGTCGCCAGGGACAATGACATCGACTTTCACGCCACGCCGGCGCAGATCGAGCAATTGCTTGATCGCGACCTCATCGGGCACGAAGTAAGCCATTGCGATGCGGACGTGGCTCGTGGACGCTGCCAAGGTCATGAGCAACATCTGGTGCATTGAGCTCGATCCGCCGCTCGGCGACGACTTTATGTGCTGGGCAACAACGGCGCCATGGCTAGGATGCTGTGGATAGAACTTGGCCCCCTGCAGCACCTCATTGCTTGCCTCAAGCCAATTCTCTGCAAAAGCCGCCTGCATGTCTGACACAACAGGACCTTTGACGAGGTAATGGTTGTCACGCCATTGGGTCGGGGCTTCGGCATTGCCCAGCCACTCATCGCCAATCCCAACGCCTCCTGTGAAACCCACTGTTCCATCAACGATGAGTAGTTTTCTGTGAGTTCGGTTGTTCAGTCGATCGATCGAATACCAGTGAAGAGGACGAAAACGGTGAACTATGACGCCGGCATCTTCCATGATGTCGATCAGACGCTGATCGAAGGGTATTGATCCTGCCCAATCGAGAAGCACTCGAACCGCGACGCCATCGCGAGCCTTGTCGGCGAGAGCTTTGGCGAAGACTTCCGCAATCTCGCCAGACCAATATATGTAGGTCAGAAAATTGATCGTCTCTTTTGCCTCGGCGATTGCTTCGAGCATCGCCGGAAAAATGACATCGCCGTTGACCAGCGTAACGATTTCATGGCCAGCTTCTATGTTTGACCCGTATACGCTTTTCGTCGTCTGTAAAAAGTGCCGGTCTGACAGAGCAATCTCGTGTGGGATCGGATCGCGCACCTCGCGGCGTTCCGGCAGGATATTGAGCGCCAAGAGTATCAAAGCTGAAGCAAGCGCGAACGCGGTTAAAATCTTCAAAATGGAGCGGATCACTTCCGACTCCTGATCGTGCAGACGTAACCCTTGTACTCGTTCATCTTCATCGCATCGCGCAAGACGCTCGCAGCATCTCGCCTGCTGCCAGTCGCTGTGGTTCTTTGGTATCTGCCAAGACTAAAGTGACACCCGAGATTCGCCCTATCCGGAGTCTATCCGGCTACACTGTTCATTCAAAGTGACAACGTTAACGCTCGACATACTGTAAGAGCGGCTCCCCCGCGATGGGGGAGCCGCCATGATTCACGTCTCAGCGAACGACGTAAACAATCTGTCGAGTTTTTCCATCTACCAAAACGGGCTGTCCGTTTACGTAAACATATCGGTATTCATAGTCGGGAACGTCATAGAGCTTGACGTTCTCGGGAAGGCTGGCTCCGACAACCGCCTCGCCATCCAGATAGACGACGTCCTGCTTGTTGCTTGTCACATACGTCCTTACATTTTGCGGCGGATCAATGACTGTGCCGGTCGCACCGCCGGCGACAACACCAGCCGCACCTCCGACAGCGGCGCCAACGGGGCCACCGATAATGGCTCCGGCAACCGCGCCGGTGATTCCGCCAGCGACCGCACCGGTGTCGCCGCCGCCCTTATTGGCAGGGGCCTCTACGACCTTGACGCCGGAGTCCGCTGGGCGCTGTGTCAACACAACCTGAGAACCACCGAATTCACCAACCAGATAGTCGGAATACACCCAGCCTTCGCCCGTTGCGGTTGTAACGGAACACCACTTGCCGCTTTCCAGGCAACCGTTCAGCGGTGCCGCTTGGCCTGCCCCAATCATGCCCACAACCGGATAGTTCGGCCCAGGACCACTACGAACATTCAGGTCTGTTGAGGCCGTCACCGAGGATTGAGCCATTGCCACATTGCCCATACATGAAAGAAGAACTCCAGCGGCGAACGTGGTGGTGAGAAGCTTGATCATTTTGAAATCTCCTAATGTCCCATCGGCACCACAACGAGCCCTTGGCAACCGCGTTCCTAAAAAATCTTGTCATAGGACCTAGGTCTGATGGAACGTTACGTTGCATCTCTGCTGGCAAAATCACCCGGCGATCCCATGCTCGATCTGGACTCTGTGGAGGACTAAATCGGACTTAGGTCCGTATTGTTACGGCGGGGCATATGAGGTCATATCGCCTCGGGGAGGCTAATTGCCGACCTAGCCGGCGCGGACTAAGCCCCCGATGCCCTAAGTCGCGCCGGCCCCCCAACCTCTCTCAAGAGCTGCGTACAGAAGGGGTGTTTACCCGCGCTGTTGCTCATCGCTTGTCACGTAAGATCGCAGATCGTCGGACTTAAGTCCGGGGAACCGCCTTACACCTCCTGCATTCTCAAAACATATCACAGGAGGTGGCCGTGAAAAGTTTCATGATGATAGTCAGCGCGCTTGGTTTGGCTGTTGGGATGCTTATGACGGGTGCCGTTGGAGCAACAATTTTCTTCCGAGCTGAACCTGAACAGGAGTTGGCGCTAAAGTCGGACGCCTTAAATGTTTGGACCGACAAGCCGGCAAAAGTAGATGTTGAGACGCAAAATTTCGATCGGGTTCCTCCCCGCCCTTCGTTCAAAACATTCGTTTCGACAACCGAAGCGGATGCAAGGGAAGCGATGATCGGGGATGCTATTGAAAGACCCGATGCTGCGCTGGAAGAGACCATACAGCATCCTGACGATGAAAACGCAACGACCACGGCCCATTGGGAATGGTGTGCCAAGCGGTTTCGCTCCTATCAAATCTCCGACAATAGCTACACCTCACATCGAGGCGTGAAACGGCAGTGCAAATCGCCATATGGCGACGGCTCCGCAGAACCCGTACAAAATGGGGAAGAAGTAAGGATTGTTGAGGCTTCCTTGCAGTCGGGGGCAGCTTTTGACGGAGCTACGCGCATCTTGAACAGCGATCACGTTCAGAGTTGCTTCAACCGCTACCGCTCTTATCGTCCCGAGGATAACACATATCAGCCCTACAGCGGCGGGCCCAGACGGCAGTGCAACTGACGATGACCTACGAGTGGACGCTTATCGTGTAGGTTCTGAGACGTGAAGACATCTGAACCAGGTGCAGTCCTGTCCCTTCCTGCACCGGTAAGGCCCGCCAGCTTCGCAACTGGTGGGCCTTCGTCATTCTGAAGCGGTTGTCAAAATGTCACCCGCGATATAACGTTCAGGCTATAAGAGGGTTTGATGGCATTTCAATTCCTGCGGCGGCCCGTTGCCTCTCTAGGCCTTTTACTGCTTATAACGAGCTCGCCTTCCAAGATTGTCGTCGAAAGTGGCGGGTTTGTTGTCGCTTGGGCAACCTCGGCGCACGCCAAGGAAAATGGCGACAAAGGCAAGGGCAACGATAAGAGCGGCGGCGGCAACGGCAAGAGCGGAAAAGACAATGGCCAAGGTGGCAAAAGTCAGAATTCCGGCAGCAACCTGAATCAACAACCCAAAGCTTCTAAAGGTGCCAATCCGAAAACGGGTGATGTCATCGAGCGTCGGGGACGCAACATTTCGGTGAGACATAGCAACGGGATATTCGAATCGATCGTTGGAGCCATCTACGAGATGAGGGATGCCAAGGGCAGGCGGATCATCCGACGTCCGGCGACGAACGCGGATCGAGCCCGTTTGGCAGCTATGTCGGGCTGATGATCAGCAGCTTTCGGCATCACGGAGGATCATCGCGGCATCAGTCCTGTTGCGCGCTTTCAACTTAGCAAGCACGCGTGTCATATGATGCTTGATCGTCTTTTCTTGCAAGTCGAGCTGGATCGCCACATGCTTGTTGCTTAGTCCAGCCGCAACAAGCCTCAAAATCTCGAGCTCGCGCTCAGTCAATGAGCCGAGTGCACCTTTTATCGGACTATCGCTGCTCGTCTGCGGCACATGCGCAAGCATACTCGTCGCGAGGGCTGGAGAAATGTAGGTCTCGCCCGCGTGAACCGAGGTCAGAATTGCTGCAAGAGAGCGCGAGCCAACCCCTTTCAGCACATAGCCGCGAGCACCGCGATTGAGGGCCACTGCTGCGTTTTCCCGGCTTTCGGATACCGTCAGTATGACGATCTTTTGCGCCGGATTCTTCTCTAAGACAGGAAAAATCGCGTTCAGGCCACCGCCAGGCATAGATATATCGAGGAGAAGAATATCCGGCGCTGAAGTCGAGGAAAGAGAAATGGCGTCGTCGCGACTTGCGCCCTCTCCAACTATATCGAACCCCATATCTGCGAGACTCCGCGCAACCCCTTCACGAAATAGAGGATGATCGTCAACGATGGCCAGCCGGATTGCTGTCATGTGGTGGTTCCTTAACTTTCAGTGTCATCGACAATCGCGTGCCGGACGTTGACGTTTCGATTGAAAACGTTCCGCCGAGACTTTCGATCCGATCACGCAAACCGGCCAACCCTAGACCCTCACCCCCAGCACGCTCGACATCGAAGCCTTGGCCAGAGTCGGTGACAGCTAGGGTCAGCAGACCCTTGCCGCAATTCACATCGACTCTCTGGCCGGCGCCGCCTGTGTGGCGATAGGCGTTGTTGAGGCCTTCTTGGAGGAACCTATAAACGCAGATCTTCTGTGGAGGCATAAACAGAAACAATCCATGAAAGTTTCCTCTCTGAGAGACCTGTACCTTTGTCAAAGTGCGCTGCTCATGAGAAGCAACGGCTAGCGCTACAATATCGCGGAGTTCGGCTGTTTCAATACTCGGCAACATCAGACCGTTGCAGATGCTGCGAATTTCCATCATCGCATCATCGAGACTTCGGCGAATGGCATTGACGGCGGTTTCTCGCTTGTGCGTCGGTGCATCTGCATCCAATGCGGCGCTGTCCATTGTCAGCGAAGCCAAAGCAACCAACTGAGCCGGACCGTCATGGAGATCGGCGCCGATACGCCGCAAATATTGTTCGTTGGAAGCGGTCGCGCGTTCGGCCGCCTGCTGGACACGTGTGCGGAGCGCATCGTTTGCAGCCAGAAGGTCTGATAATTCTTTGACTCGTTCAGCAAGAGCAACACGCTGTTGGTCGATCGTCCTGCTTCCGCGCAGCACGATAGTCGCGAGAGTCCCGAAAATGGCCCCTGTAACCGCAGCGACGACCGCCCATGCCCGCCACAGAGCATGCCGCAGATCGGCACGCAAATCGTCGGCAACCTCATAAAATTCAGAGACCGCGACCACCTCCCCAGACCAAGGTTGTAGTATGGGATTATAGATTTCGAGCAGGGAAACGCCACGGGCACCTTCCGTTTTTGCCTCGATAGCGTCAAATTCGTCAAGTTGAGCAATGACGCGGCCCTGCCAGGCGTTTCGCAAATCCTTCGACGGGCCAAAACGCTTTCCAACCAGCGATTTGTCCTTGGAATAAAGGATCGTTCCATCAGCGCGCCATATTTTGAACTCGACAAGGCGCCGTCCAAGCGCCCCCATATTCAAGGTCTCGTCCAGCGCCTGCTGCACACTGACGTCCAATTCCGTACTGCGTTGGATGTCCGGCAATAGCGGCGCGATTATACTATCGACATAAAGCGCAGTCGTCGCCGCCGCGTTTCGCGTTACGCTTGTTTTGATAAGAGTAGTGACAAAAACACCAACCACGACCATGGCAACGATGCTGACCAATCCCCCTGCAAATAGAAACTGTCTGGCCAGCGATTGGGCATTCCAAAGGGCTTTTGTATAAGTCCCTAAATTAGCGTTGATGCCCCGCATTCCATTTTTCCAATTGGACGCTGTTTCCTACACCTTATTGCGTTCGGGATTCGAGTACATCGTTCTGTGAAGCTCGACTAGCACCATCGATCAGCGCGCGGGTCTGGTGCCGGACAGCTTCATGGAAATCGCATCCTCTGCTCACGGCCGTCTGCGGAGGATGCACACTGTCGGCGGGGTCATCACTTTGGTCACGCCGGCCGAATGCGCCAACTTCTTCAAGGCCGCTGGATATGAACCAGATTAGAGAGGATATGCTCTAAATCCGACGCGCTGCTGGTTGCTGCAATCGAGAGCAATGTGTCTGACCTCTCCATGGCGCAAACGTTGAACGACGACTTTCAGACGATACGATCAAAGACGGTCAATCCGACGCTCCAATCCCTGGAGGCAATACTCGGGATGCTATGAAGAGCGCGCTTCGGTACTTCGGCCTTCTGCGCTATCAAGCCGTGTTCGCTTTGTCTTTGACGAGCAGATTGCTGAGCAGCGTGACGCCTCCGACTGCGACTGACGCATACAGCACGATGAGCAATATAACGGCATACAACTGATCCATCGAAAAGACCGTGCCGTATTTTTTGACCAGGCCGCCCAAGCCGATGATTGCGATCAGAACCTCCCCATTGATCAGGCCCTTGACCCCGCGCGCCACGCCAAGGCGCAGTCCGGCGACGAAATAAGGAGCGCCTGCGGGAAGGCGGATATCGCGGAAGATGGCCCAGCGGCTTGCACCGAATGACCTGCCCATTTCGAGAAGGCGATCGTCGATGGTCCGCATCGCAGTGGCGGCATTGGTGGCGACGATAAAGATGGAGAACGCGACAACGGTGGCAATGCGCGTTTCGGAGCCGATCCCGAAGATCATCAGAAAGACAGGGACGAAAGCAATGAGGGGAGCGGAAAGTCCCGCCTTTACATAAGGGCCTATGGCGACGTCGATGACGCGAGACATCCCCATGCCGATGCCAATCGCACTGCCGAGTGTCAAGGATATGGCCAAACCCGTCAACAGCGCCATCGTGCTGTCAAACAGCGGCGCGGTGACGGCCCCGCTCGACCAAAGCTTGCCGAAAGCCACAAGCACGGAACTCAGCGGGGGCAACGTCAGAATGTTGGCCGTCCGTCCGACAATTTCCCATATCGCCGCAAGCACCACCAAAGAGAGAAGGAACGGCCCGTATTTCCGTGTGCCTAGCCCCAATGACAACGTCATGCCGCGACATCCGCGTTAGGGTCGGTGATCATGCCGCGCAGACGATCCCACACCCGGCCCGTCAGTTCGACAAAGCGCGAATCCCGGCGCGTCGCCTCATTTCTCGGCCTGGGCAGGTCGACGTCGATTACCTCCGTGACGTGCCCCGGCCGCGCACCCATGATGACAACTTTGTCGGACAGGAAAACCGCCTCATCCATGGCATGTGTTATGAACAGCACGGACAGATCGGTCTTGGACCAGATGTCGAGCAGGTCGGTCTGGAGGATCAAACGGGTCTGCGCGTCGATTGCGGAGAATGGCTCGTCCATCAACAGCACCTGCGGCGATACGGCGAGAGCGCGGGCGAGGCCGACACGTTGCTGCATCCCACCCGACAATTGGCGCGGATAGGCATGTTCGAAGTCGCCGAGACCGACGGACTTCAACAGACCGCGCGCGATGTTGTAGCGCTCGGGTTTGGCAACGCCTCGCACCTTCAGGCCGAATGAGACGTTGTCGATAACGGTCATCCAAGGCAGCAGAGCGAAGGATTGGAACACTGTCGCGCGTTCCGGTCCCGGACCTTCCACCGCCTTGCCGAGCACCTCGACCTCGCCATGGTCCCAGCCGAGAATACCACCGACCATTTTCAGCATGGTCGTCTTGCCGCACCCGCTCGGTCCGATGATCGATACGAACTCGCCGCGATTGACAGTCAGATCGACGCTATCGAGCGCCTTGGTCTTTTTGCCGTTTCCGGAGACGTAATATTTCGAGACGCTGCGGATCGAGATGGCCGCATCTGCCTTGCCGCTCATTGTTTGCTCCACCGGCCGAGACGCCGTTCAATCCATTCCACTAGGCTCATCAGGATGATGCCCTCGATCACGATGCTACATGCCACCGCAAGCACCGGAGCTACACGGAAGCGCCCCTGAAGGTCGGCGATGAGGCTTCCGATGCCTGCGCCGACGATGGTGAGTTCCGCGACGACCATGCCGATGAGCGCCTGGCCCAGCGCGATCCGGATGCCCGCCATCATACCCGGCACCGCAGCCGGCAAGACGACGTCGCGCAACGTCATGAGACGGCTGGCGCCGAAGCTGAAAGCCATTTCCGTCAGCACCGGATCCACCCGCCTGACAGCTACAGCGGTGTTGATCACCACATAAGGAATGGCGAACAGCACCACCACAGTGACGCGCGCGGCAAAGGTGAGCCCGAGAAGCGCCTGAATGACCGGAATGATGGCGATCATCGGGATCGCGACTAAGAAGGTGAGATAGGGTGAGACGATCTTGTCCATCAGCTTGATGCGCGCGGTGAAGATGCCAATGGGTATTCCAAGAACGAGAACGATCAGAAAACCGACAAATAGGGTCTGGTTCGTGATTAGAAGTGTGATGGGGAGCACGCCGCTTTCGACCAAGTCCCACCACACCGAAACGGTGCGCGTGAAGGTTGGGAACAGAAGGTTGATGCTGTCGTCGCCCGCCGCTTGCCAGATGCCGATGAACAGCACCAGAGCCGCGATGCGAATTGCAAGTCGCCCAAGTCGTCTGTCTGCCATACTTTCGAGACGCCACCGAGGTGCGCGGGGCCTGGCCGGCCTAGCCGCAACCATCGTCATTTGCCTGCCAGAACCTTATCGAGCGGGCCGCGATCGATCACATCCGCCGGCGTCTTGATTTTCTCGAAGGGTTGGCCGTCGCTGTTGAAGAAATCGATGGTCTGCTGCACTGCCTGATCGGAGATGCCACCGTCGACCGGCCAGACCTTTGCGGCGGTGAAAGCTTCAATGATGGGCGGCAAAGCTTCGGGATCGACTTCACCAAGCAGTTCCTTACCCTTGTCCAACAGCACTTTCGGATCCTTGTAGGTCTCCGCATAAACGTCCAGGTGGACGCGGATCCAATCCTCGATCAGCTTCGGATTTTCGGCGATGAAGGACTGGCGGGCTGCGAAGGCAGCGCGCAGGATCGGCGTGACTTTGGTGAAATCAGCCGTGATCGTGAACTCACCCGGCTTCTGGCGGTTGAGAAGCGTCCAGTCCTGAAGGTCGACGACGCTTGAGTCGAGTTGGCCGGCGAGCAGCGCCGCCAGCCTGTTGTCGGATCCTTCGATGACCGTCAGGTTCGGCTTGGCGTCGGGACACTCCTTGGCCAGCCACTGGATAGCCAGCTGCCCAACGAAAGAGCCAGTCGATTGGATGCCTACGGTACGCCCGTCGAGCGACTTGCAATCCTTAAGGTCCGCTTTCGACACGAGGATGAATTCATTCGTGTTCGCACCCATGAAAAAGCGGCTGTCCAGACCTTGGTCCATCGCGTCCATGACCTGGGCGATCGCAGTTATATCGACATCGCCTGTGGCTGCGGCCTGGAGCTGGTTGCTGTTGCCTCCCAGCTCGGCAACCTCGATATCATAACCCATTGCCTTAAGGCGCTCGATTGCCACCGCGGTGGGCAAGTATCCGACCGCCCAGCCGGAGAAACCGAAGACCGCGTCGGCGGCACGGGCTTGCGAGGCGAGGGTCAACAATCCCAACGCGGTTGCCACGTATAAAACAGTTCTATTCCGGACCATCAGCATTCCCCTGTTTATGTTTGTTGGATGGTGGCTTGGCAGGCCGGAACTCATGCCGGCTCATTGGGTGATAAAACAAGCTGTAAGTCGAAACGTCAATAGATTATCGAAAATTTATACCTCTGCCGATTATGTTAAGAGTCGCTGTATAATCAAGTTGCTTATCGAGATATGAGTCCCTAGCTAGTCATCAAAGTTTCACCCGCGCCAGAGAGATGCCATGAACGAACAGAGCACCTTGAATGCCACAGTGTTCGGCTTGCTACGTGAGGATATCCTCACCGGCAGGCTGCGCCCGGGGGAGCGGTTGCGGGCAGAGACGCTGCGCCAGCGTTACGATGTTGGCGGCAGTCCGGTTCGAGAAGCGCTGATGCGTCTTGAGTCGGAGGGCTTCGTCTCCCTGGAACAGAACAAGGGCTTCAAGGTTTCCGGCGTTTCCCTGGCCGACCTTGAAGATCTGACGCGCACCCGCATCGAGATCGAAAACATCGCGTTGCGCTGGTCGATTGCCAAGGGTGGAGTCGAATGGGAAGCGCTGCTGGTGGGCGCGCTGCACCGGCTGTCGAGCGTCCCGAAGCGCGCGAGCGATGGTGAAGCAGGGCGCAACAGCGACTGGCTGCGCTATCATCGCGAGTTCCATTCCGCCCTGGTCGCCGCATGCGACTCGCCGACGCTCAGTTCGATAAGAGACAGGCTTTTTGACCAAGCGGAGCGCTATGTCTCGCTTGCCATCGCCTCGCAAGGCGAGTTTCGCGACGATGTGAGCGAGCACGCCGCACTCATGAACGCCGCGATCTCGCGGGACGCGGAAACCGCGCTGCGGTTGAACCGTGCGCATATCGAGCGGACCACCGAAAAGCTCAAAAAGACCAGCGACTTCAAGATGATGGACGTCTGAGGCACCGCCTCAAGCGCATTCATCTCAAGTTCAAACGCAAATGGCCGCCAATCGTCAGTGTCCGCCATTCTTGGCCCATGGCATCGCGATGCGCTCAGCGAGTGCAACGGCTCCGAACAGTCCCATGCCCAGCAGGCTCAGCCAGACCAGGGCAGCCCAGGCAAGCGGACTGTTCAACTGCGAATTGGCGGTGAGAAGCAGGTTCCCAAGCCCTTCGTTCGAACCGACGAACTCGCCAATCACAGCGCCGATCACCGTCAAAGTTACAGCGACTTTCGCGCCGGCAAAAACGAAGGGCAGTGCGGAAGGAAACTGCACCTTCCAAAACACCTGAAGCGGAGAGGCGCGAAGCGACTGCGCCAGTTCGAGCAGGCCCTTCGGCGTTGCGCGCAGCCCTGTGGCAGTGTCTACCACGACCGGGAAGAATGCCACAAGGAAAGCAATGGCCAGCTTGGATTCAATCCCTAGGCCAAACCAGACGAGGATGATTGGAGCCACAGCCACCTTCGGCACGGACTGCATCGCGATCAGCACGGGATAGAGCGTGAGATTGAGAATTTGCGAGTTCGCAACCGCAACAGCGACCGGCACGCCAATCGCCATTGCCAGCATAAATCCCAGAACGCATTCCAGAAGCGTCGGCCAGAGATGACGCAGCAGCAATCCGAAATTGTCGTTGCTGGCCACAAGCACGTCCATCGGACTTGGCAAGATGATGCGGTTGACTGCGAAGAATTGTGTATAGGCCTGCCATGCCGCAAGGATAAGGGCGAGCCCAATCAGCGGGTATATCGCCCTGAAAACCCGGTCCAAGATCATCGTGCTATCCCCAGCGCGCGCCCGGCCTCATGTTCGTACTCGGTGAATTTCATTTCGTACCGCATAGCGTTTTCGCGTGGATAGGGAAAATCGATGTCTATGAACCGCGCAATCGTCGCAGGCCTTTTTGAAAAGACGGCAACTGTGTCCGACAGGTATATGGCCTCGGAAATGCTATGAGTGACGAACATGACGCTGACTCCCGTGCGCAGCCGGATGTCGAGCAGAAGATCATGCATTTCCATCCGCTTCAGCTCGTCTAGAGCGCCGAAAGGTTCGTCCATCAGAAGAAGTTTGGCGTCATAGACCAGCGCTCGGCAGAGAGCGACGCGCTGTTGCATGCCGCCGGAGAGTTCGGACGGGTAACGATCCTCGAAGCCATGAAGGCCCACAAGGTTCAACAAATCGCGCGCACGCTCGATGCTCGCGCGTGTCACCTCTCCGCGTATTTCGAGCGGGAACAACACGTTTTTCAGCACAGTGCGCCAATTCATCAGGTTCGCCTGCTGGAAGACGAACGCAAAGTTGGGATGCGGTCCGTTTACGAGCTTGCCTTCAATTGTCACGGTGCCATACGTTGCCGTTTCGAGGCCAGCGACGATCCTAAGAAAAGTGGTTTTGCCACAGCCGCTGGGCCCAAGCAGCCCGACCAGTTTACCTCGACCCAGAGTGAACGACACGTCCTCTAAGGCATCGATCTGGCGATCCCCCGGCAGCTTGAATATTTTTCCAACACGGTCGAAGCGTGCGAAGACCGTGTTGGATCCGGCGGCTTCCGTAGGAGTCGCTGACAATGCATCCTTGCTCATCATTGCATGCCTAATTCACGGTTTGACCGGCTCGTCAGGCAGAAACCCTTCGACATAGAGTTTATCGGCGGACGGCGCTGTGCCTGTAATCGCCAAATTGTCGGTGACGAATTTCAATCCGGCTTCCATTTTTGAAGCTTCGAAGGAGCCAAGGCCGTTCTTCTTCGTGTCTTCGGTTACGACGAGCTCACGGACGATGTCGATTTCTGCGAGGATAGCGGGCTTGGAAAGACCGTCTACCACCTTCATCTGGTGATCGGCCGCTGCATCAGGATTGTCCAGAGTGAACTTCCATCCGCGCAGGGCGGCACGGACGAATTTTCGTACGACATCTGGATGGGCTTCGATGAAAGCCTGTGACGCTCCTATGCCGTTTGAATAGAGCTCAAGCCCATGATCTGCCATAAGAAATGTGGTGAGGCTGGTCGACGCGTCCTTGGCGCCCTTTTCCAGGCCCGGCTTCGACATGATGAAAAATTCGATGGACGGCACCTGACCGCTTAACAAGGCGGACGCACGTGCGGGCGGCGCGACGTTGGACACGTTCAGCGAAGCCGGATCCAAGCCGCTCTGCTTCATGAACCCTTTGATGACCTGCGGCGTGATGCTGCCGGCGCCACTTCCAATCGTCAGCCCTTCGAGCTGCTTCGTGTCGGTTACATTCGCTCCGTTGGCCAATGAAAAGATCGCATAGGGCGCCTTTTGGTAGTTGACCGCGACCATACGGATATCGGTGCCCGCCGCTTGCGCAAGCACGACGCCTGGAAGATCGACAAACCCCAGCTGTGCGGTGTTGGACGCAATCGCCTGCATGACTTGCGCCGTTCCCTGGGAGGGAATGATCGTGACGTCGAGGCCTTCTTCCGTGAAGTAACCTTCGCCGAGGGCGGCATACCAAGCCGCGTGTCGACCCAGCGGAATGAAGTCGAGCGAGAAGGTGACTTTGGTCAGCTCTTGCGCCAGCCCAAATGTGGGCGCGGCAAAAGCGGACATGAGGCTGGCGGCAATCGCCAGCGTGGATCGTTTCCATGCTTTCAAGGCTCTGTTCCCTTCGTCATTGAGCCGGCTTTACGACGGCTGCGTTTACGTTCTCCCATACGCACCACATCCTATAACAATCGAGCAGTCAAATGATTTTCGATAATTCACTTGATTATCGGAATATTCTTCAATATCGAATCTGAACCGGAGCCTGCCAAATGAGAATTTCATGCCGATAGCGATCGACTCCACGCAGCTAACCGACTACGTCAGCAGCCTCTTCACCGCTGCCGGGCTCGACCAAGAGCCGGCGCGTGTTGTTGCGGAAGGGCTTGTCGATGCCGATCGGCTCGGGCTGCATTCTCATGGCGTCATGTTAGCCGACATGTATGTGAAGCGCCTGATTGCCGGCTCCGTGAGCAAGCAGACCGAGCCGGTCGTTGTCTCCGACGACAAATCGATCGTGGTTCTTGATGCCAACCATGCGTTCGGCGTTTTGACGGGCGACGATGCCATGGAGCGGGCCGTGGATAAGGCGAAGCTCTACGGCATCGGTGTAGCGGCGGTACGGCATGGATTTCACTTCGGTACTGCACGCCGTTTCGCCCAGGCAGCTGCTGATCGTGAGTGCATCGGCATCGCGATCTGCAACACCCGCCCGCTTATGCCCGCACCCGGCGGCGCGGAGCGTGTCGTCGGCAACAACCCCATCGCCATCGCTGTGCCGTCGGATGATGGAATCCCCCTGGTGCTGGATATGGCAACCAGCGAGGCAGCAATGGGCAAGATCAGAATGGCTGCCAAGTCCGGTCAGGCGATACCCCTGAGCTGGGCAGTCAAAGCAGACGGGTCTCCGACAAGCGATCCTAATGAAGCCATCAATGGGATGCTCCTGCCGAGCGCAGGACCGAAAGGGTTCGGGCTGGCACTGATGATCGACCTGATGTGCGGGTTGCTGTCAGGGGGCGCGATGGGCAGCGCGGTTCAACCGCTTTATGGCGATGCGTCCGTACCTTACGATTGCTCGCACATCTTCATCGCCATCGACCTTGCCCACTTCGGAGAACCGGCAGTTCTGCGCGCCATGGCGGGGGCGGCAGCCCGCGGCATTCGCAACGGCCAACGCGCACCGGGAATCGAACGCCTTTACACCCCTGGGGAACCCGAGTGGGACCGCCAGTCGAAATCCAAAGGGCGCGTTCAGTTGCAGCCCGCAGTGCGCGATGCCCTCACGGCAATCGGCGCAGAACTTGGTGTATCCGCACCACAATGGACGATCATCTGACAGTCTAGAGGAGCCAAAACATGGCCAAGCAAGAAATCTCCACACCCAATCTCCGCAAGCCAATGGGGCATTTTTCCCAAGCAACCGTCATCGAAGCCAGCGGCCGCCTGGTTTTCGTCTCAGGCATGACAGCCCGGCGCCCCGATGGCAGCATCGCGGGCATTGGCGATGTTAGCGAACAGACACGCCAGGTATGCGAGAACATCAAGACTGCTGTGGAACTGGCCGGTGGAACCCTTGCCGATGTTTGCAGGGTTGATGTCTATGTGCGCAACATGGAGGATTTCGAAAAGATCCACGCCGTGCGCCGCGAATATTTCCAGCCTCCGTTACCGGCCTCGACCATGGTCGAGGTCACCAAGATGGTGTCCCACGAATATCTCATCGAAATCAATGCCATCGCCGTAATCCCGGACAACCGCGGAGCCTGAATCCATGAAGCTTGCCAGTATTTTTTATGACGGCAGGAGCCGCATTGCCATCGTTGAGGCCGACACAATGCGCCTTTTGCCGCCGGAGGCGGGCGACATGGTCGACATCGCATCTCGAGGACGGGCCGCACTCACTGATCTCTCATCGTCCGGCGGAGTTGAGGTGCCTTTCGATCGCTCTGCTCTGCGCGCTCCCGTCCAGCGTTTCAGACGTGACATTCTGTGCGCGGGATGGAATTATTGGGACCACTTCGAAGAAGGCAAGGGACGCCGCGAAGGACAGGACGTGGAGCGCCCTGAACATCCGACGTTTTTCACCAAGGGACCAGATACAGTCATCGACCCCGACGCGCCGATTTCCTTCGATGCAGAAATCTCGAGCAAATGGGATTACGAGGTCGAACTCGCTCTCATTATCGGCAAGGATGGACGCAATATCCCCGTAGAGTCCGCACTCGACCATGTTTTTGGCTATTGCCTGGCCAATGACATTTCACAGCGGGATCTCCAGCGCGCCCATGGCGGCCAGTGGCTCAAGGGAAAAAGCATCGACGCCACCATGCCGCTTGGCCCCTATATCGTCACCGCCGATGAGGTGGACCCGCAGGACCTCACTCTTGAATGCGTCGTCAATGGCGAGGTGTTGCAGAGCGCATCGACGAAACTGATGGCGTTCACCGTTGCCCAGTTGCTCTCCGAACTGTCCTTTGGCATGACGTTGCGTGCCGGCGACGTGCTGTTGACCGGGACGCCCGCGGGTGTTGGCAATGCCCGGACGCCACAGCTCTTCCTCAAAGCCGGCGACGAGGTGATCTGTCGCAGCCCGCAACTCGGCGAACTGCGGAACGTCATGCAAGCTGCCGATCTGCATTCTCCTCGTTGACCGCCGTCCCGTTGATAAGGATATTTTCATGAGTCAGGATTTCGGATTTGCCCTCGCCAAACGGCGCGGGATCACCTTGGGCGATATAGGCCACCGCATCGTTGAGGAAAACGACCAGACGAGGGTTTGGGAAGTTCGGCTGGAACCCGGTGAAATGCTGGATTTTCATATTCACCGCCATCCCTATCTCGTCATTTCGCTCGGGGGCGGCGACAATGAGATCGAAACCATATTCGGCGACAGAATTGCAACCAGCGAGCCACTCGGCCACACGGTCGCAATCCAGGAAAAGCGCGCAATTCACCGCCTGACTAACACGTCGGATACGCTTTATCTGTCGCGCTTGGTGGAGTTCAAGTCGGTTCGCTGGGTGTATCCTGACGAAGGAGAATTCCTGCCCGAAACACCAGTCGGCGGCACTGTTCCGGAGGGCTTTGCGGCAGCCTTCAAGGAAATACTCATCAACGCGGCGGATGAGCCCTGGTCGCCGAAATCGCTTGCCGGCCTGTCGCAGAAAATGCTCTGGCGCAACGAGGAAAGCGGAGCCTCGATCGCCTTGATCAAATTCGAAAAGGGAGTGGGCATCCCCAACGCACATGCCCATGCGTCCAACCAGTTCATGTACTGCCTGTCGGGCCAGTACCGATACATTCCGACTGGCACGACGCTGGTCGCCGGCTCGTTCTACTGCAATCCCGTCGGCAGCGTCCACGGCCCGACCGTCGCCGACGAAACGACGGTTTTCCTGGAGATTTACGACGGGCCCCACTACCCCGTGCAACCGCCGTGGTACACCGATGCGAGTGACGCGCAATGACGTCGGACCAGGGAACCCAAGGCGGCTGGGACATCCACACCCACCTCCTGCCGCAACCCTTGATCGCGGCGGCGGCTCAAGGCGACTTCGGGATGAAGCTTGAGCCAGATGCGATCGACGTGCATGGGTTTCGCCTTGCTCTGAAAACCATGGGCACTCCGAAAGCTCTGCTTGACCGTATCGATGCCGATGGGCTGCACGGAGCCGCCGTGGGAGTTCCTCCTCCCCTTTTTCGCGCAGACCTCCCCACGGGCGAGCGAGCGGCCTATATCGACCTGCTTAACAACGGTCTTCTGGAGACGGTGGATGTCGCACCGGAGCGCCTGCGTCCTCTGGCCTATCTTCCCACCGATATTCCCCAGCTTGCTGTGAGCGTGGCTGACGCGCTCGACGATCGCTGGGCGGGCGTTATAGTAGGGACCGATCTCGGCGCACATTCTTATGCCGACGAAAGCTATCACGATCTTTGGCGAATTCTCTCCGATAGGAAGCTTCCAGTTTTGCTGCATCCTTCCGAATCGAAGGACGCTCGGCTCAAGCCATTCTATCTTTCGAACCTGATCGGCAACCCGATGGAGACGACGATTGCCGCCGCGAACCTAGTGTTCGGCGACGTGCTAGGGCAGTTTCCCGACCTGCAGTTCATCCTGTCGCATGGAGGCGGCGCAGTTGGCATGCTCTACGGCAGATGGCAACGCGGAATGGATACAGATCGTCCAGGCATTCGCCGGCTAACCCTTCCGCCAGTTGAGGCGGTTCGGCGTTTCAATGTCGACAACGTGGTTCATTCGCCAGCGCAACTCAGTGCATTAGTCGACATCCTGGGCAGCGAAAGAATACTTCTGGGCAGCGACTGGCCGTTCCCGATGGGCTCGGTGAGCGCGCCTGCTTCGCTCGACGGGATCGATGCCGAAATCGCTCGTCTCATCCGGCACGATAATCCCCGCCGAATATTCGGTTTCGCTTGGGCTCAAGAGACATAGCGCCCGCGTTTAGGCGCCGCACCAATCGGAAGCCAGATCAATTAAGCGGATGAGGGCCGGTCAGGTCTTCCAACCTGACGGGCTTTTCCGTCGACAGTGACGGCCTCGACGACGGCGGACATAATCCGCTGACGCAAGCTCTCCAGCGCCGCGCCAGGGACGAATGCTCCCGGTTGCGTGATCGTCGTCGACAGCCACGGCGACGTGCGCTCGGCCCTCCGCTGGCGACCTGGCCATCCTGAAATGGCGCCAGGAGACCCAGGTCTATTGGCACGACATCGCTCTTTAAGTCACAGAATGCCAAAACTTCTTCAGGCCGCAGCATATTTTTTTGCCCAGCCCTCGGGCAGCAACAGCCTCAAGCCCGATCCCGCAAGGCTCCGATGAGGAGTCGACAAATACGTTGCGGCGCCTCGTCCCCGCCTGCTTGTGGCGCTCAACAACAGACTCCTTGTTAATATTTTATCATAATATTTGCAAATCTACCGCTTCTTTTTTGACTATCATTGAAGTCTGGGTATGAACGGCCGCGCGAGTGAACCACCGAAGCGGACGACATTGAATTTCGCAGAGCCGCATGGCAGATGTTTTATCTAAAGGGAAATAATCGGCTTATGTCCAAGACGAAGAGACAAGTGAGTGTGGCACGGCCCACAATGATGGACGTTGCAGCCGCGGCAGGCGTCTCCCAAGCCACCGTCTCTCTGGTTCTCAGCGGAACGAAAGGTGCGCGGCTTGCCGACGCAACACGAGCCCGCGTTGTAGAAGCCGCAAAGGCGCTTGGCTATCGGTTTGTGCGGCGGGGAACCAAGGCACCCCCCGGTGGGCGGTCCGCTATCGTTTTCGTCGCCGACGAAACCTCGACGGATCCGTGGATGTCCCTCGCCTTCGAGGGCGCGCGGGACAAAGCGCTTGAATATGGCATCAACATGCTGATGGTGGTGAGCCATGGCGATGCGGAACTCGAGGCAAATATCATCGGCGGCCTCAAGAACCTGCCCATTCTCGGCCTGATCTACGGGACGATCCTGACCCGCCTCGTGCAGATTCCCCCAGCCCTTTCCGACCTCAGCATCGTTTTGGTGAATTGCTACGACGAGAATCGCGAGCATCACTCGGTTCTGCCCGGCGACCTGCTGGGTGGCCGCACGGCGACTGAACACCTGCTGCTGTCCGGCCGCAGCAGGATCGGGTTCATTAATGGCCAGCAGGGCGTAGACGCAGCCCGCGACCGCCTCAAAGGCTATAAACAGGCACTTGCCAGCAACGATATCGCCTTCGATCCCGCTCTCGTGCGCCCAGGCAACTGGGAGCCGTCTGCAGGTTATGAAATGACGATGGAACTGATGGCCCTGGACAACCCGCCCGATGCCATCTTCTGCGCCAACGACATGATGGCCGTCGGCTGTTTCGACGCATTGAAGCAACTCAATGTCCGAATACCGGACGATGTGGCCGTGATCGGCTTCGACGACCGCGACATCGCGCAATATACGCACCCTCCCTTGTCGACGCTTGTTCTGCCGCTCTACGAGATGGGCCGGACTGCTGCTGAACTGCTGATCGAGGCGGCCGGCGGCTTGCACACCAATCCAAGCCGCATCAAGGTCGAGTGCGAACTGATCGCGCGGCAATCGACCGCCACTAGCCGATACCTCGATGATATCGAAGCTACCCTGGCGGCGCAGTAACTGTTGAGCCTCGCCTCCACAGGGGCGGGGCAACCATCCTCAACCCTGCTGGCGAACACTCCGGAACCGGTCGAACGCCACAGCGATCACAATGAACGAACCGACGAAAGCGCCTTGCCAGAAGGTACTGATACCCAGCAATATCAGACTGTTGCGGATAACCTCGATGAGAAGCGCACCCACCACAGCGCCAAAGGCCGTGCCCACGCCGCCTGCCAGATTGGCCCCTCCGATAACGGCCGCCGCGATGACCGCGAGTTCCATGCCTTGGCCGAGATTGGTCGTGACACCACCCAGCCAGCCCACTTCCAGCACACCGGTAATGCCGGCCGTCAGCGCCGAGAACACATAGACGGAAACCTTCAACTGCCGCACTGGAATACCGGTAAGCTTGGCCGCGCTCTCATTACCGCCCATCGCGAAGAGATGCTGGCCCCAGCGGGTCCATTTGAAAAGGAACCCCGTGATCGCGGCCAGGACCACCATGACGAGAAGCGGGTTTGGCAGGCCCATCGTGGAGCCGCCGCCTAGCGCCAGCAGCAGTTCGTGATCGGGGCCGAACTGGTAGATCATCTTGTTGTTGGACAGGACCATGGCAAGTGACCGCCCCACCGAGAGCATGCCCAGCGTGACCACGAAAGGCGGCATGCCGGCATAGGCGACCAGCACGCCGTTGACCGCACCCAGAAGGATTGCAACGGCCAGCGCTGCCGGAATGCCGATCCAGAACGGCATACCCGCCGACATCAGAACGGCCACGGTCATGGACGACAGCACGACGGCAGACCCCACCGACAGGTCTATGCCCCCAGACGCGATTACAGCTGTCATGCCAAGAGCAATGATAGCCACGAAAGCAAAGTTGCGCGAGACATTGAACAGGTTCCGCTCGGTGGCGAATGTGTCGGTCAATAGCGACAGCGCCAGACAGGCCAGAACCGCAGCCATAAACACCCAAAAGGTCTGATGGTTGGTGAGGCGCGCAAGCATGCCGCGATGTTCGGAGTGGCCGATCGCGTCAGCCAGCGAATTTGCCGTGGGCGTGAGAGTTCTATTTCCCTGGTTGCTCATGCGAATTCGATCGCTCCCGTGATAAGGCCGGTGACTTCTTCCGGCGACGAATTCGCCGCCCTTTTGCTGGCCACCAGACGGCCTCGGCGCAGCACGGCTATCGTATCAGCCACCTGAAACACGTCCGGCATGCGGTGGCTGACCAAAACGACGGCGATGCCGTGATCGCTGAGATTGCGTATGAGATTGAGCACCTCCGCGACCTGCCGCACGGAAATAGCGGCGGTAGGCTCATCCATCAGGACGATCTTGGCATCGCTGAGAAGGGCACGGGCGATGGCAACAGCCTGCCGTTGTCCGCCAGACATTCGCTTTACGAGATCCCGCGGCCGGGTCTCGGATTTGAGACGCGCGAACAGTTCTCCTGCCCTGATCCGCATTCGCGCATAGTCAAGGATGGGTATAGGCCCAATCTGCTTGGTGAGTTCGCGCCCCAGAAAGACATTTGCGGCCGCTGAAAGGTTGTCGCAAATGGCGAGGTCCTGGTAGACGACCTCGATTCCGGCCCGCTGGGCATCCAACGGCTTATGGAACTCGACTTTTGTGTCCGAGATGAAAATCTCGCCCGCGCTCGGCGCGAAGTTTCCAGCGATAACCTTCACCAAGGTGGACTTACCGGCCCCGTTGTCGCCCATCAGGCCTATGACTTCCCCCGGTTCAATCAAAAGCGATACGTCGCTCAACGCGTGGATTGCGCCGAAGTGTTTGCTCACTGCCTCAAGTCTCAAAGCACTCATATTCCTCCCCTTCTTCCCGCCTGCCTTTTGCATCCCGCGCGGCGGCGCGTGTCGCGCAATGGCTCCCCTCTCAAGTCCAAAACTCAGTCGAAATTCCAGCTTGACGAAGCAGGTAATTAAATGCTGTTATTATCATATAATATCATCAAATCTGCAACTGCAATGCTTGTCAATATTGGCGCGAACTTCGGATGGCTCGAGCCTCGCATGCATGCCGCGATGGGAGGAACAGCGCGGCAGACAGTTCTGGCAGTCGCTTGGTGGGCATAGCCTTACCTGCGCCAGCCAGATAACCCCAACGGAGGAGTGCACTAATTTGAGGTACGTAAATCAGATTGCCGCAGCTGCCGCTCTTATTGCTTTGGCAGCCGGTGCAGCGGAGGCGCAGGACAAGAAAACCTTGGCCATTGTCGTTAAGGGACTGGACAATCCGTTCTTCGAGCAGATCAACCTGGGCTGCCAGGACTGGGCGAAGAACAATCCTGATTCGGAATATCAGTGCCTCTATACCGGCCCGGCATCGAGCGCCGACGAGGCCGGCCAGGTCCAGCTTGTCGACGACCTCATTGCCAAAGGCGTGGCAGCGATAGCCATTTCACCGTCCAATGCAGCGGCGATGGCCAACCGGCTCAAGGAAATCGCTCCGAAAATGCCGGTCATGACGGTGGACGCGGATCTCTCCGAGGCCGACCGCGCGTTGCGCTCCGCCTATCTTGGAACCGACAATTACTTGATGGGCGTGAAGATGGCCGAACAGGCAACGCGGCTGAAGCCCGATGGCGGTACAGTTTGCCTGCAATTGGGCAATGTCGCAGCTGACAATATCAACGCCCGCGCGGCCGGCTTCCGCGATACCATCGCGGGCTCGAAAGGGATTGACCGCCTGACAGGGCAAAGCGGCTGGAGTGAAATCGAGGGTTGCCCGGTCTTTACCAATGATCAGATCGATCTCGCCAACCAGCAGATGGCCGATGTCTTCACGTCTAACCCCGATCTCGACGCCTTTATTCTGATCGGCGGCTGGGCGCAGTTCGCGCCGCAAGCCTATGCCCAGGTCACTGACCAGGTGATGGACCGCCTGAAAAGCAATGATCTGATCATCATCGCTGGCGATACCCTGCCACCGCAAGTGCAGGCCTTCAACGAAGGACGCAGCCACGCGCAGGTGGGCCAGCGCCCCTTCGAAATGGGCCAGCGCTCACCTGAAGTCATGATCCAGTTGATCAAGGGCGAGAAGGTCGAAGACACGATCTACACCGGGCTGGATGTATGCACCCGTGAAGAGCCGGGTTTCTGCGCCCCAAAATAAAGTGATTTCGACGCAATCCCGTCATGGCGTTACGGCGCCATGACGCTCGGCCGCTGCACGGGCTGCGAAGCGGTAGCCTCGATTTCACCGCGCTCGTGGGGCTTATAGGGGAAGCAAATTGAAACTTCTGGTCACTGGACTAACGGGAAAGGTGGGAAGCAATTTCCTGCCAGAATTTCTCACCACCGAAAAGTTTTCCGGCTGGTCCCTGCGCGCGGTCTGCAACAACCGCATCATTGATCATGCAGCCGTCGAGATTGTGCGCGGTTCCTTGTCGGATACTGACGCGGTCCATGCTGCGATGGATGGCGTAACCCATGTCCTGCATATGGCTGCGGTCAAGGAGTCGCCAGATCTGGCCATCGACGTCGGGGTCAAGGGCATGTTCAATCTCCTCGAGGCCTTCCGAACGTCGAAGACTGCAAGGCAGTTTGTCCTGATCGGCGGGGACTGCTCGGTGGGACACATTTTCCATCGCTACGATGCCCCGATCACCGAAAAATCCGCGCGGCGCGCCTATCCCGGTTGCTACGCGCTCACCAAGGTGATCGAGGAAGTCATGCTGGAGCAATACCGGATTCAGTATGGCATCAACGCCTGCTGCCTGCGGGCACCTTGGATCATGGAGAAGGATGACTTCAAGCATGTGCTGAGCTTCCGCGACCAGTTCGGCGGACCGGCGTGGCGCGAATTCCTGGCAGAAGAGGAAATTGACCGGCTTGCCGCCGCAGGCGCCGTTCCATTGCTCCGCGATGTTACCGGCGCATCGCTCAAACGCAATTTCATCCATGTGAGCGACCTGGTCAGCGCCATTCTCCTGGCGCTCGACAATCCCGCCGCCAACAGCGACCTGTTCAACGTCGCCATGGATATACCGGTGGACTATGCCTGCGTGGCAACGCAACTCAGTGCATCGCATGGTTTGCCGGTTGTGACCATTCCGACGCCCTATCACAGCAACTGGCTCGACAACACCAAGGCACGCATGCTGCTGGGTTGGCGCCCGGCCGTCGATCTCAAACGCCTTATAGAGCGTGCCTGGTCCTATGTCCGGGCGCCCGATGATCCGCGCCTCGTCTGGTACCCGGGATAAGGGAGGGAAAATCCGACACGGCTCCGGGCGATTCGCATGCAGCCGTCCGGGCGAGGCCGGAAGCAAAGGATATGCACCGCCCTCTGGCAAACGGTTTGCCACGGGCATTCGGTAACGCTGAAGCGTGGCCATGACCACGCTCACAATGGGAGGATAAACAATGAAACTGAAGCTTGCTGTCACCATCGCCATGGTTGTTGCCGGCGTGGCTGGCCCCGCTGCCGCACAGGACAAACCACAGCTGGCCTTTGTCGTAAATGCCGCTTCGGACTTCTGGAAACTTGCGGAAGCCGGGGTCAAGAAAGCGCAGGCCGAGTTGCCGGGCTATGATCTTCAGTTCCGTTACCCGGCTCAGGGCACGGCGGCCCTGCAGAATGCTCTGATGGATGACCTTGTTGCCGCAGGCGCCGATGCCATCATGATCTCGTCAGCCGATCCGAAGAACTCCATCGACGCTTTCAATCGCATTGCAGGGCAGGTGCCGCTGTTCACCACAGATAGCGACGCGCCTGCCAGTAAGCGCATCGCCTATCTGGGTTCGTCCAACACCCTGGCGGGCGTCCAAGCGGGCGAAATCGCCGTCGCGGCGATGCCCGATGGTGGAAAGTGCATGGGTTTCGTCGGGTTCCTTGGAGCAGACAACGCCATGGAGCGCATCGCCGGGTTCCGCAAGGCCGTTGAAGGGTCTGGCATCGAACTTGTCGACGTGCGCGGCGACGATGTCGATTTCGCCCGCGCTCGGTCCAACGTCGATGACGTGCTTGCCGCCAATCCGGACATCAACTGCATGGTGGGTTTCTATTCTTACAATCCGCCTAAGATCTACGAGGCCCTCCAAGCCGCGGGCAAGCTCGGCGCAATCAAGGTCATCGCGTTCGATGAGGATCCGATTACGCTTGGTGCGGTGCGCGAAGGCAGTTTCGCCGGCACCGTCGTGCAGGATCCCTATCAGTGGGGTTATCAGGGCATGCACCTGATGGCGAAATACCTTGATGGCGACAAATCTGGCATTCCAGCGGATGGCCTAATCATTGTTCCAACCAAAGTCATCGACAAGGCTAACGTCGATGCCTTCGAGAAGGAACTCAAAGAGCGCATTGGCGGGTAACCTCCCTTCCTGTCAGCGTGGCCGTATCGGGCCTTCGACCGGCCCGATACGGCTTTTGGGACAGATCGGGCAATAGCTTCGGGCATCGCTGTTGCCGCAAATAAGATGGCATGTTTTATGACGACGAATGAGGATCGCAAGCGCCCCCTGCTGGTGCTCGAAAACATTTCCAAGGCTTACAGCGGCGCGGTCGCCCTCTCCAATGTCTCCATGACGGTCATGGCTGGCGAGGTGCTGGCATTGATCGGAGAAAATGGCGCCGGCAAGTCCACGCTAATGAAAATTCTGGGAGGCGTGATCCCGCCCAGTTCAGGGCAGATCGTCATTGACAATGTGAGATATGACCGGCTTTCGGTGACCGAATCCCAGTCTGTGGGGTTCGCCTTCGTCCATCAGGAACTCAATGTCTTCGACAATCTCGATGTCGCTGCCAATATGTTCCTTGGCCGTGAAAAACGCGCCGGTTTTCTCCGGCTGCTCGATGTAGAGGCCATGCGTGCCGCGGCCGAACCGCTTTTGAGACGGGTTGGGGCGACGTTCAGGCCCGATACGCCGGTCGCAGAGCTGGCCTTGGCCGAGCGGCAATTGCTTGAAATCGCCAAGGCGCTCTCCATTCAGGCACGCCTTATCATCATGGATGAACCAACTTCGTCCCTTACCCTTTCCGAGACGAAAACACTGATGAACGTCATTGCCGGCCTGAAGGCTGATGGCATCGCCGTCATCTATATATCGCATCGGCTGAGCGAGATCGAGGAATGCGCTGATCGGGTCTTCGCGCTCCGCGACGGCAAGGCGGCGGGTGAACTCGACAAGCCTGAGATAACCCATGACGCAATGATCCGAATCATGATCGGCCGCGACCTCAACTCTCTGTATAAGCCGCCGGCCCGCCCTCCCGGCGAGCCCATCCTGACCTTGAGAGATATCAGGACCAGTGCAAAACCGCTGGCCTTGGTGGAGTTCGATGTCCTTGATGGCGAAATCCTCGGCGTAGCCGGACTGGTTGGCGCAGGACGCACCGAACTGGCCGAGGCCATATTCGGGATCACGGCTATTCTCGAAGGCACGATCATGTTGAAGGGCAAGCCGTTCAGGGCCTCGTGCCCGCATGACGCCATCGCAGCCGGTATTTATCTGGTTCCCGAAGATCGCAAGCGAAGCGGCCTCGTCCTGGAAAGCGCGATCTGCGAAAACATCTGCCTCGCAGATCTCGACGCGGTATCGTACAACGGCTTGGTTTCCCAAAGACTGGTCAAGGCGCGCGCCGAGGATCAGCGCACAAAACTTGCTATAAAAACCACTGACGTCATGCGCAACACCGCCGAGCTTTCCGGCGGAAATCAGCAGAAAGTGGTTCTGGGCAAGTGGCTTTCCATGCGGCCGGCCCTGATCATCTTCGACGAACCCACTCGCGGCATCGATGTCGCCTCCAAGGTCGAGATTTACCGGCTGATGCGCGCTCTGACGGACGCGGGCGTCGGCGTCATGATGATCTCCAGCGACATGGAAGAAGTCATCGGCGTGTCCGACCGCATCGTCGTTTTGCGGGAAGGAGAAATCGCCGGATCTCTGTTGCGGCCTGAGTTCTCCGAACACAATGTTCTCAAGTTGGCCGTCGGCGCAAATTAGGAAAATGCCCAATGCATAAAAAAGACTTCGGCTTGGCTGTCCTGATCATCGTTGTGGGAGCGGCGGTGTATCTGCAAAATCCGCTGTTTCTCTCGCCGATCAATCTTGGCAACACCGCCAACCTGATCGGTCTGTTCGGCCTCTTCGCCATTGGCCAGGGTTTTGTCATCATGACAGGCGGCATCGACCTGTCGGTCGGCTCGATGGTCGCTTTGCTCGGTGTGCTGTTCGTCGACATGGTGGGCAAATTCGGCGTCCCATGGCCGGTGGCAATTCTCGCCATCCTCGCCATAGGCACGCTCCTTGGGTTGGCGCATGGGCTGCTGATCACCAGGCTGCGGATGCAGCCCTTTGTGGTGACGCTATGCGGCCTGTTGATCTATCGCGGTTTGGCGCGTGGCTATACCGGCGAAGCCACCGCGGGGTTCCCCTTCGGCGCGAGTTATCCTGCCCTGGAATGGCTGACGATCGGACGCTCGTTTGGTGTGCCCCACTCCTTCTTCGCCATGATCTTGGTCGGGATCGTCTGCTGGTTTGTGCTGCATCGCTCCGTCTTTGGGAGACATTTGCAGGCGGTGGGCAAGAATGAGGACGCCGCGCGCTATTCTGGCATCCGCACCGGTTTGGTCATCACCGCCGCCTATGTCATCTGCGCCGCACTGACCGCCGTTGCCGCCGTCTACTTCGCCATGTTCACTCGATCGGTACAACCTTCGTCGCACGGTAATTTCTACGAACTCTACGCCATCGCGGCCGCTGTCCTGGGCGGCTTTTCGCTGCGAGGTGGAGAAGGCTCGATCATTGGCGTGATCTTAGGGGCGGTCCTGCTTCAGGAATTGCAGAACCTGGTCAACCTCCTCGGAATCCCGTCCTCGCTCAATTTCGCGGTGATGGGAGCCGTGATCCTGGCCGGGGTCTTGGCGGACCAGCAGTTCAACCTCTATCGGGCAAAGAGAAGGGCCGCCGCGGCTCTCGACATTCAGGATACGAAGATTGCGCCCTCTAGCCGGCAAAAATCAGAAATAGGGGGATACATATAACAACAGTTTTTTGATCCGTTTTTGAAATATGTCACAATGGCTTAGGCTCAGGACTGAAGTAGCCGAGCCAGAAGATGACTGTCGCGGCGATGCACATGGCGCTGAAGAAGGCATGGGCGCAGCGGTCGTAACGGGTTGAGATGTGTCTCCAGTCATAGGCTTTGTCTGCATCAGCCTACCGGCATGGTAGCATCGGGTAGATCAGAGCGGCGCCCTTGTAGACGCTCATTTCGGTGACCCCAGCGCTTAGCAGAGCTATCCACCTTTGCCCGCAATCAACGGTGCTTTGCAATGAACGCGAGTTTCATATCGCGTCCCTGGCAAAGTCGGCTGCGGCCTTTTTTTAAGATAGCGCGCTCCGCCTTCAGCTTGGTGCCTTCACGACGGCGCCGCTCGATCAAGCTGCTCCGGCTTCATTTGACCTTTTCCAGGAAAGGACTGGCCAGGATCGTCGCCATATTCCCGGACCATTGGCGCAACACATCCTTGTCGACATCAAGCTCACGGACCGCTTGGGCAACAGTAACCCCGCGGTCCCTGACCAGCTTCACCACCTCAACCTTCTACTCGCGGCCAGATACGCGTCTTTGCATTCATGCTCGCCGGTCCAGAGGAACACCTTCACTCGATGTCCATGAAACCGGCTGCGGACCTTATGAAAGGTCCTGGCGCGAAATCTCTGATTTGAAATGGGGGTTCTGCTCTCGCTCCAGAACCCTTCGCACGGCGGGCCTCTTGAGCATCTCGCTTTTGTGGCGCGTGAAATGCTCAAGCGTCTCCATTGGCAGCCCGTTACTCATGCCCCAGCCGTAGAACACCAGCGCATAGGGGTCCACGACCGTGTACCGCTCCCCCATGATCCAGGCCTGATCGGCAATCAAACCGTCGATCTCAACCATGTTTTCCCAGTATTTCGCCAGTGCCTTCGTCCGGATGTCGCCATGAACCTCTTCGTTGTCGGCGAAATGATAAGGACGGAATTTGGCCTTCTGAAATATATGAGGCGTGTTCGAAAACCATGCCATTTGCGCAATGCATTGCATCTGCTCGACAATATCAGTCGGAAGCAATGATACCTCCGGGTTGGTGAGACCGATATAGGTCAGTATGGCGGTGTTTTCCGTTATCACCTGACCATCCGGAGTGATGAGGGAGGGGACTTTGCCGCGCGGGTTGATCGCCAGATAGTTCGGGGCAAGGTGCTGTTGTTTCCCGAGCAGTGTTTCGATCGGTCGAAATGGCTTGCCCGTTTCTTCCAGTGCTATATGCGGGGCCAGCGAGCAGGCCCCCGGACTGTAGAACAGAACCGTTTCGCCCTTCAGCGCAGAAAGCCCTCCTGAGAGTTGCTCGATATTTTCCATAGTCCGTTCTCTCCGTTCCCGGTCCAGTCAGCTGCTCACAGCGGGGCGCCACCGATCAGGCGACACAACCTATCTTGCATCAGGCGTTCAAAGCGGCTGCCATGATCCGCTCGCGTGTCATCGGCATGTCGCAGATACGGATGCCCAAGGCATGGGCGACAGCATTGCCGATGGCCGCGGCGGTAGGTCCACCGGCACATTCCCCGACCCCAAGCGCTTCATGCTGGTCTGCTTCGATGAGCTCGACGTGAATCTCGGGTATGTCTGAAAATCGAATGACGGGGTAGCTCTGCCAATCCAATGTCGAGATGCCCTGCGGGTCGAAACCCACTTCTTCGATCAAGGTCCAGCTGATGGCCTGGACGATATTGCCTTCGACCTGGCTGACGATGCCGTCGGGGTTTATCACCAGCCCGGCATCCACGGCGCACCAGATATCTGTGACCCGCACCGCTTCATCGACCTCCACCGCCGCGACAACCGCAGCATAGGCCGAGGAGTTCTTGTAGCGGGCGAGGCCGATGCCCAAGCCACGTCCGGCACCGCCAGCGTCCCGCAATGACCAGCCGGCCATTGCCGCGGCTTTTTCAAGCGTTCTGCGGGCGCGTGGGTCGGAGAGTGTGGACAGGCGGTATGACACGGGATCTTCGCCTTCGCGAGCGGCGAGTTCGTCCATCAAGGCTTCGATTGCAAAGACATTCAACGTCGCTCCGAGCCCGCGCAACGAAGACGTCCGCACCGGCACGTCGTGGATCAGGTGATAGCTGATCCGCTTGGCGTCTATGTCATAGAGTGGAATTCCGTTGCGGTCCGCGCCCCCTCCCCGTTCGAGAGGAATGTCGAACGGCTTGCGTTCGGGAGGCTGTTCCTTCATCGCGTCGGCGGCAAGCAGATAGGCGCCGCCGACGCCGGGGCGCTGGCCATGGGCAGCGCTCCATATCTCGGTCGTCCAATCGCGGGGACGCCCTCCGGCATCGAGTGCTGCGTGAACTGTGACGGTCATCGCCGAGGACAGCGGTTCGTAGCCGAATTCCTCTTCCCGCCGCCACATCAGCCGGATCGGCTGGTTGGGAAGTGCCCGCGCCAAAAGGGCTGCATCCAGCGCAGCATCGTCGGCACCGTTATGGCCATAGCAGCCACCGCCCTGCACATGGTGGCATGTGACGTTTTCGGGCGGCAGGCCGAGTGTCTTTGCAATGTTGTCGCGCAACGGATGCATGCCCTGGGCATGGGACCACACGGTCAGCGCGCCGTCGCGATAGACCGCCAAAGCGCAGGATGGGGCAATTGAGCCGTGTGACAGGAAAGGCCGCGTAAAGGTCAGCGACGCACCATGCGCCCCTGCGGGTTCTTCAACAGGAGCGCCGATCAGCCGATCGTGAGAAGGCTGCGCTGCAACCCATTTTGCGGTTGCCTGTTCGGGATGGAGGATGCGAGCATCGCTCCAGACGGCACAGTCCGCTGCCGCGACGGCCGCAGCACGAACGGCGGTTTCGTCGGCTCCGACAAAGGCCACGAAGTTGTCGATGCGTATGATGCTGATATCCGCGCCGGCCTTGCGTCTCACGAAAGCCTCGTCGAGCGCAGCAAGCGTAGCGCCACGACCAGGCTGGCGCAGGGTACGGGCATGCAGCATGTCAGGCAGCACCATGTCGTGAATGAAGCCTGAGCCTGTCAATTTCGCAGGAAGATCGAGCCGCGGAACGGACGTGCCAACGAGACGATATGTATTCGAGGACTTGGGCAACACCGTGCCGGTCGCCTCGGCGGCAAGATCGAGATCGCCGGCAACCGCCCAATAGTCGAAATCGGTCGGGGTACCATTTCTGAGAAAGACACCCTCCACGACGGACAGCTCATCGGGAGACGCGTTCAGGCGCAGCGCAGCCTGCTTCAAGGCGAGTTCGCGGACTTCGGCCGCAACGAGGCGGATTGCGCCGCCCGAATGCTCGATGGACCAGCTCGAAGCCGTATAGCCCTCTCCCGGGCCTTCCGCTGTGTTGCCGGACATCATGCTGATCTGGTCGATCCGCAAATCCAGCTCTTCTGCGGCGATCTGGGCTAGCGCGGTGAGCACCCCCTGGCCGAGTTCGACCTTGCCGGTGCCGACGCGGACGGTGCGGTCGTCGCAGAACTTTAGCCAGCGATCCAGGCGCGGATTGTCCTTGAGGCTGTTGGAAAGCCCTGCCATCAAGCCACCTCTTGGCGCAATGTGGCTGCCGCCTTGAGAACAGCGCGCAGGATGCGGGGATGCGATCCACAGCGGCAAAGATTTGCATCGAGCGCCGCGATCACGTCCGCGCGCGTCGGGTTCGGATTTCGATCCAGCAAGGCTTTGGCCGAAACGAGAATGCCCGACAGGCAGTATCCGCATTGCCCGGCCTGTTCTTCAAGAAAGGCTCGCTGAAGCGGATGGAGCGCCTCTGGCGAGCCCAAACCTTCCACCGTGGTGACGCACCGGCCCGCGAGGGTGCCGACTTCACGGCTGCAGGAGTACTCGGCATTGCCGTCGATCAACACCATGCACGCCCCGCATTGCTCCAGCCCGCAGCCATACCGGCTGCCTTTCAGCCCGAGATGGTTACGCAGAACGTCCAACAGAGGCGTGGTGGCCGGGATATCGAGGCTGTGATCCCGGCCATTGACGGTCAGGGTAAAAGGCTGACTCATGCGGTGAAGTCTCTTCCGTACACGTCTAACACGCTGTCGATGGAGGTATTCGGCCTCGCAGTGAGGCGCGTGAACCTATGCCGGGAATGGATTGCCGGGCCTTTGGACTCCAGGGCCCGGCAACCATCCGCTGCCGAATTCAGCTCGGCTGCACGAGGCCTGCCTCGACCAAAGGTATGAGCGTTTCGATCTCGCGCTCGACGGAGGCGCGCATCTGGTCGGGGGTGTTGACCACGGCGGTGAGGCCGAGCGACGCCAGCTTTGCCTGAGCAGCAGGCGTATCGCTCCACTCCTTGATGGCCGAGTTGATGGCACTGACGATGTCGGGAGACATTCCCTTGGGACCCACCGCTCCGAACCAGAGGGTCTGGTTGTAGTCCTTGAGCCCTTGCTCAGCGACCGTCATGACTTCAGGCAGTTCGCCGATGCGCTTTGCAGATGTCACCGCCACGCCGTGGATTTTGCCATCCTTTATGTGTGGCAGGTAATTGGACGGCGCGTCGAGAGCGAAATCGATATGCCCGCCCAGCAGATCGGCAAGCAGAGGCGGAGAACCCTTGTAAGGGATATGGTTGAGCTCAATGCCGGATTCGAGCCCGATGATGGCAGCGCAAATGTGGCCTTTTGTTCCTGCGCCCGGATTTCCGATGTTCACCTTCCCAGGATTGGCTTTCGCATAGGCAATCAGTTCCTGAAGCGATTTCGCCGGCGCATTGGCGCTTGCGCTCAACAGCGCCGGGCTTTCGGCAACCACGGTAATCGGCGTGAAGTCGACCTGGGGGTCGTAGGCAAGGTTCTTCTGCACCACCTTGTTGGCGGCGAGAGGCGCGCTGCCGCTGATGAGGATGGTGTAACCGTCGGGCGCCGAACGGGCGAGTTTTCCGCCTGCGAGAGCACCGGCGGCACCCGCCAGGTTCTCGATGACGAACTGCTGGCCGAATTTCGCTGTCAGCAGATCGGCGACGATACGGGCAATGATGTCGCTCGTGCCGCCCGGAGGGTAAGCCGAGATCACGACGACCGATTTGCTTGGCCAGTCGGCAGCGATCGCTATTCCGCTGGTGGCCAGCGTCACGGCCGTCCCTCCCAGCACGATGAATTCACGTCTGTTCATGTTACTCCTCCTCCCGCTCGTTCCATCGAGCTCCTTGGCCAAAGACCTAGCCTGTCTCGGCCTCAGAGCGAAATGTTCACTCCCGTCATTTCGTCCTTTGGAACGATCGCGTCGCAACAGCTGCGTCGCCGATCATGCAGCGCCGGCAAGCCAGCGGTCTTCGGCGGCGTGAAAGGCGCTGAGTTCATCGGGGCGATCGTCACCCAGCAGATCGGGATTAACCCTCACGCCGCGTTTGTATTGGATATAGGTCAGGAATTTATAGGACGGTCGCATTGTCGCCAGCAGCGACCAGTCGACCGGGAGAAGGTCGGACGGATTGACCGGTTTCATGATGTCCCTCTCGAACAGGACCTCGAAGCTCATCAGCTTCCATGTCCCCGCTTCCCGCACTGCCCGCGAGAAAAAGCGGCAAAAGACGTGAACGTCGACTTCGATGTCGTCCGGACGCGCGCGGTTGAAAATCATCGCCGGACTTTCCACGGTCGCCCGATCGCCGTTAACCTGAGCGAAAGCCGGGAACACCCAATGCTTGCTGTTGCCGGTCGCGCTCATCCATTTGCGGGTCGCCTCCACATAGGCCTCGCCGCCGCGCGCATCGTACCAGCTTGTGCGGATATGCGCGTCCCTGTGAAAACATGCGCTCATAACGTCGAAACGCCGCTGGTCACGAGCAAAGCGTTCGCGGCGCACGAGATCGAACAGGTCTTCGCGATCGAGGAGAGCGCGAAGGCGCTTGTCATCATCCGGCTGCATGGTCACCTCATTGACGGTTGACGGATTGGAGCGGCCGGCAACCGGTTAGTCCATCCGAAGGCTGATCTCTTGCCGCTAGTCCGCATCTTGCAGCCCTTCTTCGCGGACCTTGCGGAAGCGTGGCGATACGATCGACAGCAGCAGCAGGAAGGCGACAACCAGCGTTCCGAGGCTGAGCGGGCTCGAGAAAAATACGGTCGCGTCGCCATGGGAGATCAGAAGCGCCCGCCGCAAATATTCTTCGGCCATCGGACCGAGGATCATGGCCAGAATCAACGGCGCGGGTTCTGCCCCAACCTTCTTGAAAAAATAGCCGAGCACGCCGAACAGAGCCATCATGTAAACATCGAAGACGCTGTTGTTGATGCTGTAGACGCCGATGGCGACGAAGACGCAGATCACCGGGAAGAGAAAGTGATAGGGCACCGAAATCAGCTTGGCCCATAAGCCGACAAGGGGAAGGTTCAGAAACAGCAGCATGAGGTTGCCGAGCCACATGGAGACGACAAGACCCCAAAACAATGCCGGCTGCTGCGTGAGGATTTCCGGCCCAGGCTGGATGCCCTGGACGACCAGCGCGCCGATCATCAGCGCCATGGTCGCGGTCCCGGGAAGGCCGAGCGTCAGCATGGGGATGAAACAGGTTTGCGCCGCGGCGTTGTTCGCAGCCTCGGGTGCGGCGACACCTTCGATTGCTCCCTTGCCGAATTGCTCGGGATGTTTTGAAATCTTCTTTTCCAGCGCGTAGGCCGAAAATGAAGCCAGCAGGACACCGGCGCCGGGCAGCACCCCAAGCAAGACGCCGATACCGGTTCCGCGCAGGATCGGCGCAGTCATTCGGCGCCAGTCATCCGCTGTCGGAAACAGGCTGCTGACCGGCGCCACGGTAGCTGTCCGGCTTCGTTCGTTTTCCAGATTGGCCAGGACATCTCCCAGACCGAAGATGCCGGTGGCAACGACGACAAAATCCAGCCCGTCCAGAAGGTTCACGGAATCGAATGTGAAGCGTGCGGCGCCCGAATTGACGTCTGTCCCGATCATACCCAGAACTACGCCGAACAGCGCCATGCCGAAAGCGGTGAGAAGCGAACCGCTCGTCAGCACCATCGAGGTAACGAGGCCGAGCACGATCAGCGCGAAATACTCCGTGGGTCCGAACGTCAGCGCCAAGCTCGCCAGAAGCGGTGCGGAGACCGCAATAAAGAGCGTGCCGACCGTGCCGGCAAAGAAGCTGCCGATCGCCGCCGCTGCCAGTGCCCGTCCGGCCTTGCCCTGCTTGGCCATTTCGTGGCCATCAAGCGTGGTGACCACGGACGACGCCTCGCCGGGGATATTCATCAGGATGGCGGTTGTCGAACCGCCATATTGCGAGCCGTAGAAGATGCCCGCCAGCATGATCAGTCCAGTGTCGACCGGCAGTCCGAAGGTAAAAGGCAGCAGCATCGAAATGGTGGCTATCGGTCCCAGACCGGGCAGCACGCCGACGGCCGTGCCGAGGAACACGCCGAAGAAGCAGTAGGCGAAGTTCGTCAGGGTGGTCGCGGTCGAAAGGCCGAGCAGAAGTCCGTTGAAGATATCCATGTCAAACTCCTGCGATGTCTATGAAGCGAGGCCTTGCAGCCAGTTTCCGACGATCGGAACGGGAAGGCCGAGCAAATCAACGAAGAGGATCGAACAGAATGCGGCAAAGGCAGCCGCACCGGCGAAAGCTCTCCAGTCGAAGCGGAATTTTTCGCTCGTCGAGGCGCTGAGGACGGTCAGCAGGAAGACCGCTATAGGCAGCCCGAGCGGTTCGACGGCGAGGCCGAACACAAGTATGGAGAGGGGAACGGCGATGACCGGCTTCCAGCCGACGGTCGGTATCACCACACGGGTCAATCGCGACCGCAACAGAATCAGAAGACCGGTGACGATGAGCAGGCTCGAAATGATGATTGGGAAGTAGCCCGGCCCCATCCGACTGGATGTCCCGAACGGGTAGCTCACCGCCATCGTTGCCGCAACGACACCGACGGTGGTAAAAAACAGTCCCAGCAAAATGTCCTGGCTAAGCTTCATCCGAGCTCCTCTCCTCAGAAGACGTGACACGCCCTAGTACGACAGGCGACGAAGGTTCAGTTCCAGCGTCCGCCGATGATCCCCGAGACACCACTGCACCATGCTCAATGTCGGCTGGCAACGCGGCAATGACATTGTTCCACCAGGCGAAGACCCGCTATGAGCCAGCACATCGCCGGAACAGCGGACGGCGTTGCGAGAACCGTGCGTGCTTGCGTTATAAATGCCGTCCCTCATCGACCGGAACGACGATCCCCGTCGAACTGGTGAGATGAACAATGCAGGCGATGACCGCCCGCGCAACGTCGTCCGGCTTTGTGATCTTCGCCAAGGGAAGCCGATCAGCGACTTTTTGCAGTTGCTCGCGGGAACGATGCGGAACGAAATCCGTGTCCACGCCCGCCGGTGAGACAGAAAAGACGCGAATTTTGGGTGCGAGAACCTTGGCCAAAGCAATGGTGAGCGAATCCAGCCCGCCCTTGGCAGCCAGATAGGCAAGGCTGCTCCCCAAGCCTGTCCGCGCTGCAATCGACGATATGTTGACGATCGCCGCGCTGTCGGCCTGGTCCAGCAACGGCCGGAATGCGCGGATCATGGCAAACGGGCCCCTGAGATTGATCGCAACAGCACGGTCGAAGATATCGTCCGTCAAGGCATCGAAATCGTTGGCTGCAACCGGTGTGGTGGCGCCCCCGCAATTGATCAGGGCGTTAAGGCTGCCGAATTTGTCCGCAACGGCGGACGCTGCCTGAGCGACGGACGCCGGATCGTCGATTGCGATCCTGAGCGCGATGTGACCACTGCCTTGAAGGCCGGTCACGACTTCCTCCGCCATCGCTCCGCGGCTGTTGTAGCCGACGATGACGGTTGCGCCCATGCTGGCGAGGCGCGCCGCCGTCGCGCGGCCGATCCCGCTGTTTCCACCCGTAACCAGCGCGACTTTCGGAACTTTCAGCTCCGGGATTTCGATGGCAGTCATGTCTTCTCCTGGCGCAATTTCTACGGTTATGCCCTTTGAAGAGCTGACGTTGGCAATCCTGCCCGCTCGACGTCTCGGCGAGAAGCTTTTTGTCCGCAAGCGTCCGTCTTTTTCCCGGCGCCGACTTAGTCGAAATAGTCCTTCAGTGCTGCGCCAGCCGCCGACCGGATGAAGCCGTGGTCGCTCGATACCAGCATGGCCGTCGCGCCGAGCTCCCTTGCAAAAGCCAAATCCGCCTTGCCATTCGGCAGCAGCATCAAGTGGACCCCCGCATCCCGAGCCGCTGCCGCCACTGTGGTGGTGATTTCTGCTACCTTGCCCGCCGCGTCAGGATCATCTCCGAACGCTGCCGTCAGGTCTCCTCGTCCCACGAACAATGCGTCGATGCCATCGACCCTGGCAATGTCGCCGGCGCGACCGACAGCTTCCGCGTCTTCGATCATTGCAATGCACGTCACCTGTCGATCCTGCACCGCCATATGCTGCACACTGCCAACCTTGCCCCAGCCGCTGGCGCGCGTGAGCCCCGCAAAGCCGCGATTGCCGCCGGCATATCGGCAGGCTTTCGCAATTGCCTGTGCTTTTTCCACCGTAGTCACATGTGGAACCATGATCCCCGAGGCGCCGCAATCAAGCGCCGAGAGGATGTTCGCGTCGCTGAAATCTCCCACGCGCACGATGGGTGCGACGTTGGATGCCCGCGCTGCAAAGATCATCATGTCCGTCGTGGTCCTATCCAGCGGAGCATGCTCCTGGTCGATCACCACGAAGTCGTAGCCAATCACCCCCAGGATTTCGACCACCTGTGTGGTCGGAAATTTCAGGAACGTGCCGAGCATCCGATCACGCGCCAGCAGACGGTCGCGGAATGAACTGAAGTGCGGTCGTTGTTCGGTCATTGAACCTGCCTTTCGATAGGGCTCCCTAATCACTCGCGACCGTCTTGCGAAGGCAATAGCCTCTCCGTTTCTCCCTGCGGAATGCCACCTTTCGATCAGCTTGCGCGTTTCTAGGCGCGAAACGACGGTCGATAGGATTTGTGGTCAGTGGCCTCGGATGCGAGCGAAGAGGCGAACTCTCCGGGTCGATACACGACCGCGCTCAGCAAGGAAGGCAACACTTGGCCGATCCCACAATCATCACCTGTGCCGTAACCGGCAATATAACCAGCCCTTCGCAGACGCCCTATCTGCCGATCACGCCGGAACAAATCGCCAATGCCTGCCTCGAGGCGACCCGCGCGGGCGCCTCCATCGTCCACATCCATGTGCGGCATCCCGATGGAAGACCAAGCATGGAACTGAGGCATTATAGAGAGGTCGTCGAACGGCTTCGGGCGGCCGACGAAGACGTCATCATCAATCTCACCACAGGTCCAGGCGGGCGCTTCATCCCGAGCGAAGACGATCCGAAGGTTGCAGCACCTGGAACGACGCTGTTGCCGCCGAGGCAGCGCGTCGAACATATCGCCGCCTTGCGGCCGGAAATCTGCAGCCTCGACTTCAACACGATGTATTCCGGCACATCGGTGGTCATCAACACGCCCCAGAATCTGGCAATCATGGCCGAGATCATACGGGATGCCGGTGTCCTGCCCGAACTCGAAGTGTTCGACACTGGCGACATACAGCTTGCCAATCATTTCCTGCAGGAAGGACGGCTCGATGGGCCGGCGCTTTTCCAGATCGTGCTGGGCGTCCGCTACGGCGCAATCGCCACGCCCGAAACCCTCCTTTATATGAAGTCGCTTCTGCCTGCGGGCTCGCATTGGGCCGCTTTCGGCGTTGGGCGTTTCGAATTCCCCATTCTCGCACAGGCATGGCTGTTGGGAGGCCACGTCCGGGTCGGCCTGGAAGACAACATCTATCTCGAAAAAGGCGTCCTTGCAGAGAGCAACACGGTCCTGGTCCAGAAAGCCGTGCGTGTCGTCAAGGAACTCGGCGGCAGGATCGCCACGGTCGGCGAGACGCGCGAGATGCTGAAGCTGAAAAAACAGCTTCCGAACGCGATCTGACACCCATTCCACAACGGCAAATGGAGGAAAACATGTATGTCCAGAGCGACCCTCGGTCGAGCCTGCAAGGCAATGCTTCGCCGAAGGATGCCAAGGTTCACAGCAGCTATTTCGGCTCTCAACTCGGCCTTTTCTACCAGGAGAAGCCACAGACCATCGATGCCAATGGCGAGACCTGGATCAGTCGTGGCCAGAATTGCGTCGTGGTCTACAGCAATGGCAAGGAAGGCGGCTGCTTTTCGCGGGAGAACCAGCCCGACGAATACGCCGTGATCATTCCGGACAGGGAAACCACGGTCGAGATTACCACGTCGCAAGGGAGCACGGTCGTGCCAGGTTATTCGGTAGCCTTCGTGCCGCCGGGAGCCAGCACCATCCGGATGTTGACCTCCGGTACCCTCGTCCGGCTCTTCACCCCCAAATCCGAGGATTTGGCGAAGGCGGCGGCCAATGCGGAAGCCTTCGCAGGGCCACATCCCAACGTGCCCCCCTTCGAGGCATGGCCCGAGCCGCCTGGCGGCCTGACCTTGAAATGGTACACTCTGGACGTTCCCGAAGATCCCTCACGCTTCGGTCGGATCTATCGCTGCACGACCTTCATGATCAACTATCTCGCGCCCCGGGTCGGTCCGCGCGAGCGCGATAAAGTCTCGCCGCACCATCACGACGATTTCGAGCAATGCTCGCTCGCGCTCAGCGGCAGCTTTACTCATCATCTGCGGTGGCCGTGGGTGACCAATATGAATATCTGGCGTGAAGACGAGCATCTTTATTGCGAGTCGCCTTCGATCTGCATCATCCCGCCACCCGCCATCCACACCACGACAGCGGAATCCGCCGGTATCAACCAGTTGGTGGATATCTTTTCGCCGCCGCGTGCGGATTTCTCGGCAAAGCCGGGCTGGGTTCTGAACGCGGACGATTATCCGCTGCCGGCAGGCTGAACACAATCGGCGGCGGCATCCAATGCCGTCGCCCGGTTCGCCTATGGTCAGGCATCATCGCTTGTTCGGCAGCGGAATGGTTTCGGCGAGCGCTGGATCGACCGCCAGCACGACTTTGCCGATCTGGCGGTTTTCATCAAGGATGCGATGGGCCGCCTGCACATGCCGGAATGGGACGACCTCGTGGATGCGGGTGACGATGCGGCCGTCTTCGAGCAGGGGCCATACCTGCTCGACAAGTTCCCTGGCAATCCGCCCCTTATAGGACGCAGGCCTTGGCCGCAGCGTCGAGCCGGTTATCGTCAAGCGTCTGCGCACGACAGCTCGGATATCCACCACTGCCGTCGGGCCTTGATGGCTCGCGATGAAAACCAGCCGACCGTCATTTCTCAAAAGGTCCAACTGCCGTTGTGTGTCAGGGCCGGCCTGGCCGTCGAGGATCACATCGACCCCCTCGCCTGCCGACACGGCACGAATTTCGTCGTCCCAGGCGCCGCGATAGTCCACGGCCGCATGCGCGCCGATAGCCGTGCACACCGCTCGCTTTTCCTCGCTGCCGGCCGTGGCGTAGACCGTGGCATTGCGCAAACGCCGCGCGATCTGAATGCCGGCCATGCCGACCCCACTCGTCCCGCCATGGATCAGCAGGGTTTCCTCGGTCTCAAGACGGGCGAGCCATATCAAATTGTTCCAGGCGGTGAAGAAGACTTCCGGCAGCGAGGCTGCCTGGACAAAGCTGAAACCGCGCGGAATGGGCATACATTGGACGGCCGGCACCACGCAATATTCCGCGTAGCCGCCGCCATTGACCAAAGCGCAGACCGCATCTCCGACCCGCAGCATGTCGACACAGTCACCGACCGTCTCGACAATGCCTGCGACATCCAGGCCCATGATCGGGGATGCGTCGGACGGGGCTGGATACAGCCCACGCCTTTGCTGCACGTCGGGGCGGTTCACCCCGGCGGCCAGGACCCGTATCAGAACTTCACTCGCCCCAGGCCGGGGGCACGGCTGCTCCACGATCTGAAGAACGTCCGGCCCGCCTGGCACCTCGAAGAAAACCGCCTGCATCCTGTCGACCGCGACGACGGCGTTCAGCTGCTCAGTCCAAGCAGGCGGGCGGGATTGTCCGCCACCATGGTCCGCACCTCGGCCTCGCTGAAGCCGAGTGCCAGGCAGAGCTTGATGGCCTGGCGCATGCCTTCGACCGGGGTTGGATTGTCCACTTGCCCAAGATCGGAGCCGATCGAGGAATGCTCGACGCCGGCCGCAAGGATATGTTCCTTGAACTCCTCGGGCGTGTATGTGTTGAAGCGCGAGTCCACATAAAGCCCGGCCGACTGCTCGATCAGCGCGCCAAGCTTGGCCAGGTCTCTGACATCTTCATAGGTAAAGTGCAGGCCGTACATGGGATGGTTGACGAGCAACCGCTTGACACCGCGCGCCCGCGCTTCGTCGAAAAGCTTCCAGATCTCCCACACGTGCAAGTGACCCGACGACAGGATCGCGTCGAATTCGGCGATGAGGTCGAGAATCTGCTTCACTTCGTCGAGAATTTTTCCATAGGGGTCGACGACGGTGAGGCCGGGAGATGGCCTGAGCTCGACATTGGTCGCCAGCCGCGTCTTGCGATGCGCGCTGCGGATATGGTTGCCAGCCTGTGCCGTCGGCATCCAGATCAGCTTGGCGCCCATCTTCAACTGGGCGTCGACGACAAACGGATTTAGCCCGCCCGTCGAATTGTTGAGGACCAGGCCGCTATACATCGCAAGTCCGCGCTCTCCGAAGAGACGTTCCATCATCGGTATGACTGGCGCTACCGAATAGTGGTGATCCTTGAACAGTACGGCACGCATACCGGCAGCCGCTGCCTCCTCGGCGGCCTCCATATGGTCGAGCTTTCGCGGCATGGTCGACGGGCCTGAGTGGACATGAAGGTCGATGGCACCCTTCAACAAATCATTTGCGACCGAGTCGTCTATGCCGGCGATCAGGCGCCGAACTTCTTCCCTATTGCGATTTGCGTCGTTTGCCGAAGCCATCATCTTCCCCTGTATTCAACTCAGCCTCTGATAAGGCGCGGCTTCGGCCAGCCACAACTTGTCATAACAGTCGTTTCGCTTTACGAAACGGCACTCGATACGGGGGAGGACGATCCATGGGCATTCGAGCTGTCGAACGCGCGATGGCTGTGCTGCAGGAACTCAACCTGCAGCCGATCAATACGATCGCGCAACTGCATGCCCGGACGAAGCTTCCCAAGCCTACGCTCGTGCGCATTCTGCGCACGCTTGAGGAGGCGGGGTATGTCGAGAACGACGCCCGGCAGGGCGGATACCACGTCAGCGCGCTGGTGACGTCGTTGAGTTCCGGTTTCCATAAAGACCCCCTGGTGGTGGAAGCCGGGCGCGCATGGGCGATTGCGATGACCCGCAAGCACAAATGGCCGGTGGCGATAGCCTTGCCGGACTACGACAAGATGGTGGTGCGTTTCAGCACCGTGCCGGACAGTTTCATTTCCCCATTCCACAGCACGGTCAACAAGCGCTTGAACCTTCTGACGCGTGGACTCGGCCTGGCCTATCTGGCGTTTTTGGACAAGGAAGAGTTCGATTTGATCGTCGGCGTGCTGAAGCGCTCGGACGATCCTGAGAACGCTCTCAGCCACCATCCCAGCGAGTTGGCCAGGCTGGTGGAAAAGGTGCATGACAATGGATACGCGGTCAGGTCTTCGTTTGTAGAGCCGAAAAATTCGAACACGATTGCCGTGCCCATCATCGGCCAAGGCGACCGGGTGCTGGCCAGCATAGGGATGACCTATTTCAAGTCGGCCTTCAGTTCCGAGCAGGAAGCCTGCGAACGCTATGCGCCGATCCTGAAATCGGCGGCCAATGCGATTTCGGAAGACCTGGATCGTCTCACGAACCAACTCGCGGTCTGACTGTTCAGTAGGCGTCCAGCAGCATATCCGCGTTCTCTCGCGAGAAGACGAGCGAGTGTGGTTTTTGAGGATGACGGTGCACGCCTTAGATTCAGTTGCTCGCATTGGCGTCGATCTGCAGGATCATGTCACTGCGATAGCGGCGGTGCGCGAGGCGGGCTGAAGGCCCGCCTCCTCGATCTTGCTTTGCGTGCTCAGTAAGCCTTACTCGATATCGCCGCTATTCGATGTCAAACGAGACGCCCTGGGCGAGCGGCAGGGATTTCGAGTAGTTCACCGTGTTGGTGGCGCGGCGCATATAGGCCTTCCAGGCGTCGGAGCCGGATTCGCGGCCGCCGCCGGTTTCCTTCTCGCCGCCGAAGGCACCGCCGATTTCCGCGCCCGACGTGCCGATATTGACGTTGGCGATGCCGCAATCCGAGCCGTCGACCGCCAGGAAGCGCTCGGCTTCCTGGACGTTAAGCGTGAAGATCGATGACGACAGCCCCGCCCCGACGGCGTTGTGATCGTCCAGCACAGCGTCGAAGTCGGAATACTTCATGACGTAGAGAATCGGCGCGAAGGTTTCTTCGAGAACCGGGCCAGCCTGCTTCGGCATTTCGACGATGGCGGGCTTGACGTAATAGGCCGTGTCCTTGCCGGCATCGGCGACGCGCTCGCCACCGGTGACGGAACCGCCCTCGGCCTTGGCCGCTTCCAGCGCCTTCTGCATGCCGTCGAACGCCTGCTTGTCGACGAGCGGGCCGACGAGAGCGGAGGTTTCCAGCGGGTTGCCGACGGAAACGCTGGTATAGGCCTTCTTCAGGCGCGGCACGAGCTGGTCGTAGACGCTGTCATGCACGAAGAGGCGGCGCAGCGTCGTGCAGCGCTGGCCGGCGGTGCCCATCGCACCGAAGGCAATCGCGCGCAACGCCATGTCGAGATCGGCGGACGGGCAGACGATGCCGGCATTGTTGCCACCGAGCTCGAGGATCGAGCGGGCAAAACGCTTGGCAAGGCGCGGACCGACTTCCTTGCCCATGCGGGTGGAGCCTGTGGCCGAAACGAGCGCGACCTTGCGGTTGTCGACGAGGGCTTCGCCGATGACGCGGTCGCCGATGAGGACCTGGCTGAGGTTCGCTGGGGCATCGCCGAACCGGGCCAACGCGCGCTCGAAGATCGACTGGCAGGCAAGCGCCGTCAGCGGGGTCTTCTCGGACGGCTTCCAGACGATGGCATTACCGGCGACGAGCGCGAGGGCAGCGTTCCACGACCAGACGGCAACCGGAAAATTGAAGGCCGAGATGATGCCGACGACGCCGAGCGGGTGCCAGGTTTCCATCATGCGGTGGCCTGGGCGCTCGGTGGCGATGGTGAGACCGTAGAGCTGGCGGGAAAGACCGACGGCGAAATCGCAGATGTCGATCATTTCCTGCACTTCGCCGAGGCCTTCGGAGGTGATCTTGCCGGCTTCGATAGACACAAGACGGCCGAGATCCGCCTTGGAAGTACGCAGTTCCTCGCCGAGCAGGCGGACGAGTTCGCCGCGTTTGGGAGCCGGCACGAGGCGCCAGGCCTTGAAAGCGTCATGGGCAGCGTCGATAGCCGTGTCGGTCTCGGTCCCGGAAACGGTCTTGAGCTTGCCGATCTCCTCGCCGCTGACCGGACTGTAGGAGGCCATGTCGCCGCCCTGCCAGGCGCCACGGTCGACGCCGAGCTTGTCGAGAATGGCTGCGGTTTCCTGTTTTACGTCGACTTTCGTCATGGGGTAACTCCGTGTTTGTCTCAATCAGAAGGTTGCGGCGCCGAGCGGCTCGGCGAGATAATGGCTTTCAGCCCGGCCGCAAGACGGCGAACCGTTCGACCGCGACGGCAAGACCCAGTCGCCCAGGTCCGCCTCGCAATCGCGCGGCAAGGCGCGGGTCACCCCTGGCGGCGGCGAGGTTGAAGCGTAAGCCACCATCGCCGATATGGCCGAAATCGCAGATCGTCACGTCCTCGAAATGATCAGGCATGTCCGCTTTCATATGCGCCAGGAAAGGCATGATGTCACCCCGGCGGAAAGGCAGATCGAAGGCGATCAGGCGCCCGCTCTGCTTAACCCCTTCGGACAAAACGTGGCGCAGCGCCCGTCTTTGCCAGCCGGCAGTTCTTCCAGCACTTGCTCGTCGTCACGGCCAGTTGCATCTTGTGCAGCGCACGCAAACGGGCAATACATTTTGAAAATGGGGATTTTTACAATGAAACGCTCGCTACTCGCACTTGGTTTGACAACCCTGCCCAGCGCGGCCTTCGCCCATGTCGGCGGGGGTGAGGCCAGCGGCTTCGCGCATGGGTTTATGCATCCCATCGGCGGCGTCGACCACATACTTGCGATGGTTGCCGTCGGCGTGTTCGCCTATGTTTTGGGCGGACGAGCACTGTATCTGGTTCCTGCGAGTTTCGTCGGCATGATGATCGTCGGCTTCTTACTGGGCACGAGCGGTGTCGATCTGCCTCTCGTCGAGCTTGGCATCGGCCTCTCCAGCGTCGTGATAGGGGGTGCGGCCGCATGGGGCAGGTCCGTACCGACCGTCGTTGCCATGGCGCTTGTCGGGGTTTTCGCTGTTTTCCACGGCCATGCCCACGGTGCGGAAATGCCCGGCAATGCCAGCGGTTTCCTCTACGCGGCAGGCTTCATCCTGGCGACGGCTTCGCTGCATCTTGCCGGCATAGCTGCATCTATCGGCGCGGCGGCACTTGTCGGCAAATACGCCCGACCGGTTGCACGCGCGGTCGGAGCCCTGTTCGCAGTCGGCGGCATCGGCGTTCTGGCGGGTTGGCTGTAAGCCGACGGACAAACTATCTGGCCGACGTCCCACGGAGCGCGCGGGAATCAGACCCGGCCACTATTCGACTGATACAGACAGCCCTGCTGGATCGCCGGGCTGCAAAGGGGCGGCTTACTGGGCCGCGACGGAGACGATCTCTTCGCCCAGCGCCTTGTTGACCGCAGGGATGATCTTTTCGCCCCACAGTTCGATCTGCCGCACCATCGTCTTCTGGTCGAAGTCGCCGAGCTGGGTCTGAACCGCGATCTGGTCCGGCTTGAGGATTTCGATTTCCGCCAAAAGCCGGTCGATGACGTAGTTCACGCTGCCGATGGGCAGATTTTTCTGCATCTGCTCGAAGGACATATCGGCCTGCGTCGGCGTTTCCTGCAGCAGGTAGCCGTCAGCACTCTGCTGGCGTCGCTGGTGCAGGGCCTCCGACAGGCGCCGCTGGAAGCGCGCATTGTCGAGGTAGCTGTCGATCTCGGCCTGGCTGTCGCTGGCATAGCAGCAGCGCAGCAGCCCGATCCGCGCATCCGTCACCTTCTTGCCCTCGCCTGCGGCGGCCTCCTCGATGGTGGCGCGAAGCTTACGCACGGTGTCGAGCCCCTCATGGAATGCTGTCACGAACAGATTGTTGCCCTCGCGATAGGCGCGGCTCATGCTGCGGCTCGAACCAGCCGCGAGCCAGATCGGCGGGGTGGGCTGCTGCACGGCGCGGACGGAAATCGCAGTCGGCAGGATTTTTTCGTATTTGCCGTCATGCTCGAAAATCTTCTGCTTGAGACCCTTCTGCAGGATGTCGAGATATTCCGAGAAGATCGCCGGCGCCTCGTCGACATTGACGCCGAAGCGCTCGAATTCAAACTGCTGGTAGCCCGAGCCGACGCCGAGTTCGAGACGGCCGTTGGACACGATATCGGCGAAGCCGACTTCCGACAGCAGCCGCTGCGGGTGGTAGAGCGGCAAGACGCAAACGGCCGTGCCGAGCCGGATGGTCCTGGTGACGCCGGCGCAATGGGCTACCATCATCAGGGGCGAAGGAACGAGGCTGTAGTTGTTGAAATGGTGCTCGGCAAACCAGGCGGTGGTGAAGCCTGCCTTCTCGGAGGCGACGGCCTGCTCGATCGAATTGCGGATCACCTGTTCGGACGATTGATGATAACCGCGTTGCGCGGCGAGAATGAATGTTCCGAATTCCATGACCTGGTCTCTTCCTGGTTGATTTATGGGCACTCGCGTCGGACTTCGACAGGGACCGCGAAACATCGGCGTTTGCGGCGAAAAGCTTCCCCCTCCGTCATCGGTGGACGGCGGCTATCGTCGAAGCTGATGTTTGCGAACCTCCTGCGAAGAACGGCCAGCGACACGTTCTCTGCATGAACAAGACTACCGATCGACCATACGATCAAGTCTTACATATACCGGCCGCGCACATTCATATTCATGAAGAAAGCGGCGGTTGCGGCGTTGTCAGTTGCGCTCGACATGCGCCTTGATGGCATTCGCCTCATCGTCGATCCAGCCATATTTCGCTGCCGCCGCAAGCATCTTTGCATAGCCTTCGCGCCAGGCCTCGGTACTTGGCGCGCCCGGCAATGACGGGACGGCGTCGATGCCAACGAGAGCGTTGCCGTCATCGACGAAACGCAGGCCGTCAACCTCGGGCTGTTGCGTGGCGCCTTGGGCGAGTTGGACCTTGAAGTTGCGAAAATCGTCGGGCTCAAGCAGCGTCAGGCCGACTTGCGGGTCATAGTGAACGATCATGCGGGCTCCTCCTTAGCTTGCGTATCGGGAGCGCTGGCGTGACCGGCATTGCCGAAAGAAGTCCAGCCGCCATCGACATAGACAATCGAGCCGTTGATGTAGGACGCGGCCTCCGACGCCACGAAATGCACGGCATGGGCGATATCTTCAGGCGTGCCGAGATCGGCCATGGGAATCCGGCGGCGGAGCGCGTTGACATCGATTCGGCCGGACGCTTCCAGGGCTGCGACGCCGGGCGTTCGGATATAGCCGGGGGCAATCGTCACCGTACGGTGGCCCTCGGGTCCGAGTTCTGCCGCCATGCAGCGCGTCAGGATGTCGATGGCGGCCTTCGACGCGCCATAGGCATGGCGCGGAGCAAACGGCAGGAAAGTGTTGATCGAGCCGAGATTGACGATGACGCCCTTTCGCCCGTCCATCACCTTCAGCGCCTCGCGGGCGCACAGGAACGCGCCCGTCACATTGACGCTCAGCGTCCGCTCGAGATCGGCGCCGGTCTGGTCGAAAGCCGGCTTGAAATCGTCGGCAATCGCTGCGTCGTTGACCAGGACGTCGACGCCGCCGAATCGCCGGCCGATCTCGGCAAAGGCGGCTTCCACCTCGGCATCGACCGTGACGTCGAGCGCGAGCCCCAGATGCCCCTCGCCCAACGATGCGGCAACTGCCTTTGCAGTCGCACCATCCTTGTCGGCGACGATGACCGTGTCGCCCGCTTCTCCGAATCGCCTTGCAATGGCTTCGCCGATACCGCGGCCGCCGCCGACCACCACGACAATGCGCGAACGCGCATTCGGCGCGGGCCGGTCGAGTTCCTCAGCCGGCGTGCCCTCGACGGGTGGATGCGCGAAACCGGGCTGGTTGAACGACGCCCAGCCGCCATCGACGGAGACGACCGATCCGGTGACGTAGCGCGCTTCGGGCGATGCGAGGAAGCCGATCACCGAAGCCATCTCATCCGGCCGGCCCATCCGGCCAATCGGAATGCGGCGGCGCACCAGCGCGAGGTCGGCCTTGCCGCTGCGCTCCAGCTCGGCGACCATCGGTGTGCGCACATAGCCCGGCGCAATCGCATTGACACGAATGCCACGGCTGGCCCATTCGCAAGCCAGCGACTTGGTCATCGAGATCAGGCCGGCCTTGGAGGCCGCATAGGCATTGCGGCGCGGATTGCCCAGCACCCCCGCCATGGAGGCGGTGTTGACGATGACGCCGCCTGGCCGCATGCGGCGCGCGGCCTCCCGCGCCATGGCGAACGGTCCGATCAGGTTGACCTGCAGCGCCTTGCGGAAATCGGCAGCGGAAGTTGCCTTGGTCGATGCCATGGTCGGGCCGAGCGCTGCGTTGTTGACCAGCACATCGAGGCGTCCGACAGCGGCGTCGAGCCATTCATACAGCGCCATGATATCGGCTTCGGAGCCCAGGTCGCATGCCTTGAAGAGGTGACCGTCGCCATAGGTCTGCAACTCGCCGGCCAACGCACCATCGGCGATGTCGACGGCGACCAGCCTGTAGCCCCGGTCGGCGAACTCTGCCAGCAAGGCGCGGCCGATACCGCCCGCTGCACCGGTAATCAGGGCGACGGGCTGCATTTGCTCATTGTTCTCCGACATCGCGCGCCTCAGAAATTCGCGCCAAGGCGGCGGAAATAGCCGTCGCGATACAGCAGCGGTGCACCATCATCGGAAGATACGGCTTCGACACGGCTGACATAGATGTTGTGCGTACCGCAGGGCACCACCGATTCCACCGTGCAGTCGAAGCTCGCAATCGTGTTCTTCAGCACGGGCGCGCCAGTCGAAAGCGTGGTCCAGTCGCCCACCGCGAAACGCTTTTCCGAAGACAGTTTCGAGGTGGAGAACAGGCGGGCCACTTCATGCTGATCGTCAGTGAGAAAATTGACTGCCAAACGGCCGCTCGCTGCAATCATCGGCTCCGCGCTCGCCGAACGATTGACGCAGACCAGAATGGTCGGCGGCTCCGTGGTCGCCGAGCAGACCGCCGTCGCCGTCAAGCCAGCCTTTTCGCCACCGTCGAAAGTCGTGATCACCGCGACCGGCGACGCTACCTGGCGCATTGCTGACTTGTACAAATCGACCGAGACAAGCTCTTCCGGCGCTTTTTTCTTCAGGCGTGACAATTCTCAATGCCTCCAAAACCGTTATTCATGTTTCGGACACCTAATTTTCTTCAAAAAACTGTCAGATGCCAAATCTAAAATCGCACTCGCGGCAATTCAAATCAATGATGACTTGCCATTGCTTTTGAAATTCATCTTTGTGAAGAAGCTTTCTTCCGGATTTCGTTTCAAGCTTTTCGCTGCCCCGCAATGGCGTAGATGGGGTCGTCTGGATAGGCCGCACCGATGGGCTTGCGCGCGGCGAAGCGTTCCTCTTCGCCGCGTTCGGGCAGCGCCTGGCCTTCGACCCAGTCATACACGACAACCCGCTTGAGCACGCGCCATTCGCCCGAGCGCTTTTCGAAGACATCGCAATAGCGCCCGGCCAGCATGACCTGCTCGACGGCGCCGCTGGCTCCGGGACCGCGCTGCAGCGCGTGGAAGTAGCTTTCGACCGCTGCCTGCCCTGGTCCGGTGAACTCGATCAGAATGTTGCTGACCTGGTGGACCATGCGCGGGGCGGTCTTGAAGACCTTGAGCGCCAGATCGATGAAACCGCTCGCAGGCCCGGAGTAGGCGCCATGCTGGTCATGCGCGTCGGGCCAGTAGGACGAGCGCAGGTTGGCTTCATCGGCGCGGTCGATGCCGCGGCAATAGCGATAGAGACAGTCGCGGATGGCCTCGCGATCCATCAGTTCGGTCAGCATCGCCTCAACAGATATCGTCATGGCCGCGGCTCCTTCAGCACCAGAAGAGCGTCGAGAGGCGCCACGCCCTGCCCCTTGGGCAGAACCCGCACCGGGTTGAGGTCGATGCTCTCGATCACATCGGCATGGGCAGCGGCGAAACGCGACAGGTTGGACAGCAGTTCAGCCAACGCATCGACATCCGCCGGCGGCTCGCCGCGAACGCCTTCGAGAATGGCATAGCTGCGGATGTCGCGGATCATGCGATGGGCCTCGTCGACGCTGAAGGGCGCGGCACGGAAGGTGACATCCTTAAGAACTTCGACGAAGACGCCGCCGAGCCCGAACATCACCACCGGCCCGAGCACGGGATCGTTGACCACGCCGGCAATCGTCTCCACGCCGCCGGAGATCATTGGCGCGACGATGATGCCTTCGATATCGGCGCCCGGACAGGTTTCCGCCGCCCGTGCCAATATGTCGGCGGCGGCTGAGCGGGCCTCGTCGGCAGAGCGGATGTTGATCTTGACGCCGCCCACCTCGGTTTTGTGAGCGATGTCGGGCGACGCGATCTTGAGGACGACAGGGAAGCCGATCCTTTCCGCAATGGCCCCCACATCGCTGCCGGGCGCAGCCAACTCTTCCCGGGGAAAGGCAATGCCGGCCTGGCTCAGAATATCCTTGGCGCTGCGTTCGCTGTGCTTGCCCGGCCTAATCTCGATGCGCTGCGCGGCATCCACTTTCGAGGCCGACTTCGCGGCATCAAAGCTTTTGCGGAAGCCGACCAGCGCACCGAGCGCCTTGATCAGTGCCGAGCCGTCTTCATGGGCGATGAAGCCGTCGGCCTCATAGCGCCGGAACACATCGGGGTCGGCCGACATGGTGAGCGCGCGGATCTTGTCTTCATGCCCCTCGGCGGCCTCGAGCAGCGCCTTGCGCAGCGGCTCGGCAAAGGTCGCGCTGGCCGGACCGGTGCCGAAAATGCCGACGAAAAGATCGTATCCGCCCTTGTCGAGAATGGCGCGGATATAGCGCGTCATCAGCGGCAGGTCGGTCACCGCCTGAGCCGTAGCATCGACCGGATTGCGCGGCGAAGCATAAGGCAGCAGTGCCTTGAGTTCCACTTGGACGGGCTCGGGCATGGTGGCGACGTCGAGCCCGGCCGCAACAGCGTCGTCCGCCATCTGGATGCCGAAGCCGCCCGACATGGTGAAGATGCCGATCTTGTTGCCTTTCGGAAAGATACCTGGCGCGCAGGCATAGGCGACGTCGAGCTGCTCGGCGGTGGTCGCGGCGCGAAACACGCCATACTGCCGGAGCACCGCGTCGAAAACGGCGTCGGAACCCGCGAGGGCGGCTGTATGGGAGGCGGCTGCCTCCGCTCCCACGTCAGACCGGCCGGTCTTCATGAAAACGATGGCTTTCTCGCGATTGCGCGCATGATCGAGCGCCGCGAAAAAATGCTCATGGTTCCGAATACTCTCGGCATAGGCCATGATCACTTTGGTGTCGGGCTGATCGACCATCCAATGCAGGACTTCGGCCAGATCGAGGTCGCATTCGTTTCCAGTGGTGACCCACTGGCTGACGCCAAGCCCGCGGCTGCGCGCGAGATGGGCGATGTGCGACCCGTAAGCGCCACTCTGCGAAACGATACCGACAGGGCCGGGCTGTATGAACGCGTTGTCGAGCACGACCGAAAACGTGCCGTAGAAATGCGTCGACGGGTTGAACACGCCGAGGCAGTTCGGTCCGAGAACCCGCATGCCGCTTTCACGCGCGATGCCGGTTATCCGGTTCTGGATGCGGAGGCCTTCCGCATCCGTCTCGGCAAAACCCGCCGAGAAGATGATCGCGTTGCGCACGCCAAGTGCCGCGCAGTCCTCCACGGCCTTGACCGTGGCGTCCGCCGGCACCGCCAGCAAGGCGACGTCGGGCGTTTCGGGCAGTGCGGAAATTGATCCGAAGGCGGGAATGCCCTGCACCGTTTCGCGGTTTGGATTGACCGGCATGATGCGCCCGGCAAAGCCGGCTTCGCGCATATAGCGCAGCGGGCGACCGCCAATCCGAGCCACATTGTCCGACGCACCCACGATCGCCACCGAGCGCGGCGCGAGAAGGGTTGAAAGCGTTTCCGACACTGACCTAATTCCCTGGTTGATAGCTGAAGCGCGGCTCGGGAATGCCTTTCACCCCCAGCCCCTCGATGGCAAAGAGATGCCCGCCGGCGGGGTGGCGCGAAATGGCGCGGCCCGAACCGGAATCCTTGATCGTCGTGACGAACAGCGTCGACATGTCGGGTCCACCGAAAGCAACGCAGGAGGGCATGTCTGTCGGCGCTTCGATGGTTCGCTCGATCAGGCCGTCATGATCGAAGCGCGCGATCTTGCCGACTTGGACGAGCGCGACCCAGATGAACCCCTCGCTGTCGATCGTGGCGCCGTCCGGGCCGGAATCGAACGGCTTGGTGTCGACATGGATGCGCGGATCGTCGAGCGGATCGTCGCCCTCGGAATAGTGATAGGCCCGCACGCGACGATCGAGGCTGTCGGCGAAATACATCGTATCGCCGCCGGGACTGAAGCAGAGCGAGTTTGCGATGCGGATGCCGTTGGCCAGGAGTTGTGCGTCGCCCCGGCTATTGATGCGATACAATTCGCCCAACGCTTCGGCGTGAACGCCCATAGTACCGCAGACGAAGCGGCCCTGCCGGTCGACCTTACCGTCGTTGAAGCGCACCCGAGGATCGGGCGGATCGAGCTTGAAGATCGGCTCGACCGCGCCGCTTTCGATGTCGACGAGATAGATCCCGTCGGCGAGGCCTGCGACGAGTTTGCCGCCTGTTGCCAGTCCGACAGATCCGACCATGGACGGCATCGGCAGATCGCGGAACGCGCCGGTGGACGGTTCATAGCTGCGAATGAGCTTCTGGAAGCTGTCCACCCAGAAGAGCTTCTGGCTGTCGGCGTCCCAGACCGGGCTTTCTCCAAGCATGTCGGACGTCTTGGAGATTCGGGTTGCCGATAAAACCATCTGCCGATTTTCCATGTCATGTCCCGCGCCGGGAGGACCGACCCGATAGGCCGGTCCTCTGTCAGAGCCTACTTCTTCACGAGCGGGCAAACGCTTTCGGAAAGCGGACGCCAGGCCTGTTCGGCGGGAACTTCGCCGATGACCTCGTAATAATCCCACGGATACTTGGAGTCGCCGGGCGCCTTGACCTTGACCGTCTTCATCGGCCGCATGACGACACCGTCCTCGCGGATCGGCACATCCTTCAGCATCATGTCGTTGACCGGGATTTCACGCATCTTTGCCATGACGGCGTCGCCCTCGTCGGTGCCGGCCGCTGCCACTGCCTTGAGGTAGTGATTGACCGCCGAATAGGAGGACAATTGCGATTCGTTCGGCACACGGCCGTTGAAAGCCTCACCATAACGCTTGGCCAACGCACGGGTGCCGTCGCTCTGGTCCCAATAGACAGTGCTGGTCAAGATCATGCCCTGCGTAGCGTCGAGGCCGATGCCATGCACCTGGTTGATCTGCAGGCCCAAAGGCGCCAGTTGCTGGCCCGCATCGACAATGCCGAACTCGCGCGCCTGCTTGATGACGTTTGCCATGTCGGCACCGGAATTGGCGATGCCAATTGCCTTGGCGCCGCTGGCCTGCGCCTGCAGAAGCTGCGAGGAGAAATCATTGCCGTTCAGCGGGTGAAGCGACGAGCCGAGCACCTTGCCGCCGCCGGCCTCGATGAAGCGCGTGGCGTCTTCCTGCCATTTCTTGCCGAAGGTGTAGTCGACAGTGATGAAATACCAGGTGTCCAGCCCCTGGCCGAGCAACGACGTCACCGTGCCCTTGGGCAAGGTGTAGGTGTCGTAAGCCCAGTTCGTGCCCATTGGAGAGCATTTCGCATTGGTCAGATCCGACGTCGCGGTGCCTGCGATGAGATAGGGCTTCTTGTGCGATGCCATGATGTCCTGGATCGCCAGGGCAATCGAGGAAGCCGAGCAGCCGACGATGGCGTCGACGCCTTCGTCCTCGACCCATTTCTGCGCCTTGGCGGTGCCGATATCGGGCTTGTTCTGATCGTCCGCGACCACGACCTCGATCTTCTTGTCGTTGATCTCGCCACCGGCATCTTCGACCGCGAGCTTGACGGCGGTGACCGAGCCGGCGCCGCAATTATCGGAATAGACGCCGGACTGGTCGTTCATGACGCCGATGCGGATCACGTCGTCCGACACTTGCGCCTGCGCAGGCAGGACGGTCGCGGCCACGGCAAGCGCCACGGTCGCACAATTGAGTTTCAGTGCGGAAATCATCATGTCAGTCTCCTCCTCTAGCGCCCGGACCTCTGGTTCGGGCTGTGTTGTTGGCCCCCTCCGGCCAAAATCAGGAAAATGCGAAGGTCATCGCCCCATCGACGAACATCATGTCGCCGGACACGAAACTTGCTTCGTCGGAAGCCAGGAAAACCGCCGCATTGGCAATGTCTTCGGGTTGGCCGAGACGACCGAGCGGCACGCGCTGGCGGCGGCGCTCCCATCCATCTTCGGACACGACAAGATTGGCGCCGTCCGTCTGGGTCGAGCCGGGCGCAATGGCGTTGACGCGGATGTTCATCGGGCCGAATTCGGCCGCGGCCGAGCGCGTCGATGCAGCAACCGCCGCCTTCACCGCGCTGTACATGATACCGTGCTTCATGGCGAGAACCGCCGACGGCGAGGCGATGTTGACGATGGCGCCCTTGCCGGCTTCGCGCATCTGCGGCAGCACAGCCTGGTAGCCCCAGATCACCCCCTTGAAGCCGACATCGATCATACGGCCGATCATGTCCTCGGTCTGCTCTTCCAGCGGGCCGTAACGATTCCACATCGCGTTGTTGACCAGAATCGTGGTCGGCCCGAATGCTGATTTGAGCGCCTCAGCGCCGGCGAACACCTGCTCGCGCTTGCCGACATTGCCAACGATGGCCAAAGCCTTGCCGCCGGATTTGCGAATGTCTTCAACCGCTGCATCGGCGATTTCCGCCTTCAGATCCATGACGCCGACGGCCGCGCCCTCGCGAGCATAGGCCTCGCTGATCGCACGGCCGATGCCGCGCCCGCCACCGGTCACAAGCGCAACCGCGCCCTCAAGTCTGCCTGCCATATGTCCTCGCCTTCCTCCTGCCCCATCGAACCTTGCGGCGAGGGGCGACGGCAAGCTCCCATGCACCGCAAGGGTGCTGCCGACGGTCCGGAAGATGTCACAGGCGGTTGCACGCAACCAGAACTTTCCCTACGTATGGGATACATTCACGTATATGAAACGGGTGGAGGAGGAGCCAGCCCCAATGCAAGCTTCGCAGGTGAAGTCGGCGTCGCGCGCCATCGAGATTCTCGAATATTTCCGGCTGGTTCAGCAGGAACGCTCGATGTCGGAGATCGCAGCCGATCTGGGCTATCCCCAGTCGAGCGCAACCGTCCTTCTCAAAACATTGATAAATCTCGGCTATTTGAACTTCGACCGGCGCGCCCGGCTGTATTTTCCGACGCCGAAAGTGACGTCATTGGGCGACTGGATTCCGCGCAAATTGTTCGGCACGGGAGAGATTCTGGACGCCATGCGCGACGTACATGCCGCTACCGGCGAAGGCATTTTCATCGGCTCGAAAAACGACATCTACCTGCAATATGTGCAGACGATGGACTCGATTCATGCGCTGCGTTTTCACCTCGACGAAGGCGTGATCCGCCCTCTCACTCAGTCCGCCGCCGGTTGGGTTCTCTTGTCGACGGTGAGCGACGAAAAGATCGACAATCTGGTGCGCCGCGCCAACATAGCCACGCCCAGCGCACAGCGCGTGAAGGTGCGGGACATGATGGAAAAAATCACGGAAGTCCGCACCAACGGCTACGCGGTTGCCGAAAATGTTCCCTTGGAAGGCGGCCGCTCGCTCTGCGCGCTTTTGCCGGCGACCATGCAAGGCCAGCCCGTCGTACTTGGCATGGGCGGCATCATGGACCGCATGCGCAAGAACCACGACCGCTACCTCAACGCGTTGCTGTCCGCGGTCCGCTCCGTCAAGGTCCGGGACGATTTCGACGTGCCGATCCAGATCGAGCTCTGAGCATCGCTTGCCTCGTATCGGAGGACGCGGTAACCCAAAACGGTTACGACCCGTCCCGATTTGCGGCATGGATAATTTTGCCGGCAAATTAGATTAATCTCGATCCAACCGTCGCTAGTGAGCTTTATGTCCGATTCAGAAAAAATCGCGTCTGTCCTTGTTGAGAACGGCGATGGCTATGCCGTCATAACGCTGAACAGACCTGACAAACTGAACGCGTTCAACGCTGAGATGCATCATCAGCTCAGACAAGCCCTCGATGCGGCTGAGCAGGATGAGCGATGCCGCGCCGTACTGCTCACCGGAGCCGGCAAGGGCTTCTGCACCGGCCAGGATCTCTCCGACCGGGTATTCACGCCCGACGCGCCGCCGGATTTGAGCGCGTCCTTGAAGGACAACTACAATCCCCTGATACGGCGCATCCGCAGCATGTCGAAGCCGGTGATCGCCGCCGTCAATGGGGTCGCAGCGGGCGCCGGCGCCAATGTTGCGCTGGCCTGCGATATCGTTGTCGCAGCACGCTCAGCCCGGTTCATCCAGTCCTTTTCTAAGCTGGGACTGATCCCCGATGCCGGAGGCACCTGGACACTTCCCAGGCTGATAGGCGACGCCCGCGCGCGGGCGCTTGCCATCCTCGCCGAACCTGTGTCGGCTGAGCTTGCCGCCGAATGGGGCATGATCTGGAAGGTGGTAGACGATGCCGATCTGGACGGCTATGCGCGCCAACTATGCGGCGAACTCGCGGCGCGCCCGACCAAGGGCTTCGCCCTTCTGAAGCAGGCGTTCCTCGCATCGGCTTCAAACGACCTTTCCGAACAGCTCGATCTCGAAGCTCGGTTGCAGGGCGAGGCAGGACGAAGTGACGACTACCGCACCGGTGTCGAAGCATTTCGTGCCAAGCAAACCCCGGCGTTCAAGGGCCGCTGACAGCGGCCCTTGGGGTAAAAGCCAGGCTCAGGCGGCGGCCTGTGCCTTGCCGACCAGGGATTGTGCCGGCGCGTACACCGGCTTGCCAGTCCGTTCGTGCCAGCGACGCAAGCCTTCGACCACCTTGGACATGCCTTCCAGTTCGGCCCAGAACATCGGGCCGCCCTTGCCGATCGGGAAACCATAACCGTTCGTCCAGACCACATCGATATCGGACGACCGCGCCGCGATGCCTTCTTCAACGATCTTCGCGCCTTCATTGATCATCGGATAGAGCGTGCGCTCGATGATTTCCTGCTCGCCGATCTCGCGCGCCTGGATGCCGCGTTCGCGACGCTTCTGCTCGATCAGCGTGGTTACTTCCGGATCGGACACCGGCGTACGCGACCCGTTCTCATAGATATAGAAGCCGCGCCCGGTCTTCTGGCCGAACCGGCCCTGCTCGCACAGCGCATCCGCGATGGCAGCGGTTTCGCCGCGCGACTTGCGGTTGCGCCAGCTGATGTCGAGGCCCGCCAGATCGTGCATTTGGAAAGGCCCCATCGGCCAGCCGAAATCCGTAAACACCTTGTCGACCTGCGCGGGCGTCGCCCCCTCCAGCAGCAACGCCTCCGATTCGGCGCCGCGCGCGCCCAGCATGCGGTTGCCGACGAAGCCGTGGCACACGCCCACGACGACCGGCACCTTGCCGATCTTCCTGGCCACGGCGACCGCAGCCGCGAGCGCGTCCGGCGCAGTCTTTTCAGCGCGAACGATTTCCAGAAGCTTCATGACGTTAGCCGGCGAAAAGAAATGCATCCCCAGCACATCGGCCGGCCGGTTCGTGCCCGCGGCTATCTCGTTGACGTCGAGATAGGATGTGTTCGATGCCAGGATAGCACCCTCCTTGGCGATCTTTTCCAGCTTGCCGAAGACCTCGTGCTTGACCGACATCTCCTCGAAGACAGCCTCGATGATCAGGTCGCAATCGGCGAGGTCGGCATAGTCGGTGGTACGCGACAAAAGCTGCATCCGCGAGGCCTTGTCCGCCTCCTTCAGCGACCCGCGCGACACCGAGACGGAATAGTTCTTCTCGATGGTGGCAAAGCCACGGTCCAGCGCGGCATCTGTCATTTCCAGGACGGTGACGGGAATGCCTGCATTGACGAAGGACATGGCGATGCCGCCGCCCATCGTGCCTGCGCCGATGACGCCCACCTTGCGGATATCGCGAGACTTGGCGCCCGCCAAGCCGGGCACCTTGGCCGCTTCACGCTCGGCAAAGAACAGGTGACGCTGGGCGCGCGATTGCGTTCCGGCAACGAGTGTCAGGAAAGCTTCGCGCTCCTTGCGCAGCGCTTCGTCGAAAGGCAGCACAATCGCGTTGCGCACGGCCTGTGCGCAGGCAACGGGCGCATCGAGACCGCGCGCCTTCTTCTTCAGCTCGGCGGCAGCCGCATCGAATGCCGACAGGTCGGCCTTCGCCGCGGCAAGCTTCTCGTCCCGGTTTCGCACAGGCACATGATTCGCGCCGGACGCGGCCTTTTGGCGCGCGAACGCCACTGCCGCTTCGACCAGATCGCCCTGCGCCACTTCGTCGACGATCCCCGCCGCAAGAGCCTCCTGCGCGCCGATCGGCGCACCGCTCACGATCATCTTCAAGGCTTTCTCCGGGCCGGCGAGGCGCGGAAGCCTTACCGTCCCGCCCGAACCCGGCAAGATGCCAAGCTTGACTTCCGGCAGTCCGACCTTCGCGCCGGCATCCGCCACGCGATAATGGCAGGACATTGCGAGTTCGAGCCCGCCGCCAAGCGCCGTCCCATGAACCGCGGCCACGGTGGGCTTGGCAATCGTATCGAGCAACGCGCATAGATCCGGCAGCGACGGCGACTGCAATTGTTTCGGCGTTCCGAACTCGGTGATATCGGCACCTGAGACGAAGGTGCGGCCTGCGCAGGCCAGCACGATAGCCGCCACGCCTGCGTCGTCGCTAAGTTCGCCAAGCGCTTTGGCCAGCGGTTCGCGCAAGTGCAGGCTCAAGGCGTTCACTGGCGGATTGTCGAGCAAAACCACAGCTACGTCGCCGTTGCGCGTTACCCCCACGAAATTCGTCATCTGCAAATTCTCCTCCATGCGCCGCATCCGGCAGCTTAGAACCGACCTTCTTTCTCCGGCGATGGATGTGTACCGTCAACCGTTGGCGCGAGCTTTGTAGCCGTGTCGGCGCGGTACGTCGATCTTTCACACTGGTGAATTTTTCCTTCGGCCCGCGATTGCTTTGACTTCACGGTCGGTAATTGGGAAATGTCTTTTCGTTCGGTGCGGGAGAGGTCGCACAGGAGGAGGACGTTCTATGCAGGGTCTGATGCAGGACCGCCCGTTGCTCATTTCTTCGTTGCTCGAGCACGCCCGGCGTTTCCATTCTGATACGGAAATCGTCAGCCGCACGGTCGAAGGCCCGACCGTCCGCACGACCTATGCCGGCCTGGCCGAGCGCGCTGCCAAAATTGCCGAGGCGCTGATCGAAAAGGGCGTCAAACCGGGCGACCGGGTGGCGACCCTGGCCTGGAACACGCACCGCCACCTCGAGCTTTACTTTGCCGTTTCCGGCATCGGCGCCGTGCTGCATACGGTCAATCCGCGGCTGTTCCTCGAGCAGATCGAATACATCCTCAATCATGCCGAAAGCAGCGTCCTGCTTTTCGACATCAGTTTTGCCGACATGGTCGCCGGCTTGCAGCCGAAGCTGCCGCTGGTGCGCGATTTCATCGCCATGACCGATGCCGCCCACATGCCCGCCCATGTCGCGAACTGCCTCTGCTACGAAACGCTGATCGAGGCACAGGACGGCGAACTCGAATGGCCTGACTTCGATGAGCGCACAGCCTCGTCGCTCTGCTATACCTCGGGTACCACAGGCAATCCCAAGGGCGTGCTCTACAGCCATCGCTCGACCGTGCTGCATTCCTTCATCGCCTGCCAGGCCGACGGCCTGCAACTGTCCAGCCGCGACACCACGCTGCTGTCGGTGCCGCTGTTTCACGTCAACGCCTGGGGCATTCCTTATGCATCTGCCATGTGCGGCGCCAAGCTGGTGCTGCCCGGCCCCAATCTCGACGGCAAGAGCCTCTACGAACTGGCCGTCGCCGAGCAATGCACCTTCTCGCTCGGCGTTCCCACGGTCTGGCTGGGACTGTTCAAATATATCGACGAAACGCCAAGCCTCGATCCCAACGATCTCAAGATCAAGCGCGTGGTTATCGGCGGTTCGTCCGCGCCACGATCCATCATCGAAAAATTCAACAGGATGGGCATCTATGTGCTGCATGCCTGGGGCATGACCGAGACAAGCCCGCTGGCCTCCATCTCCAATCTGTTGTCCAAGCACAAGGACCTCTCCTTCGACGAAAAGGTGGATGTCCAGGCCAAGCAAGGCCGCGCGATCTACGGCGTCGACCTCCGCATCGTCAACGACGAAGGCCAGGTGTTGCCGCATGACGGTTCGATCGCAGGGGACCTGCAGGTGCGCGGCCCCTGGGTGACATCAGGCTACTACCGCAGCGAGGGCGGCGACGTGCTCGACAAGGAGGGCTGGTTCTCCACCGGCGACGTCGCCAAGATCGACAGCGACGGCTATGTACTGATCACCGACCGCTCCAAGGATGTCATCAAATCCGGCGGCGAATGGATCAGCTCCATCGATCTGGAAAATGCCGCGGTCGCCCATCCCGGCATCCATGAGGCGGCTGTCATCGGCATCGCCCATCCCAAATGGCAGGAGCGTCCGCTGCTGGTCGCCGTCGCCAAGGACGGCAATCCGCCGACATCGGACGAACTCAAGCAGTTCCTGTCCGAGCGGGTGGCGAAATGGTGGCTGCCCGACGACATCGTCTTCGTCGACGAGCTGCCGCACACCGCAACCGGAAAGCTCCAGAAGATGAAGCTGCGCGAACGCTTCCGCGACTACGTGCTGCCGGGCTGACCGACGTCGACCCAACTCCCAAGACGGCCGCCGAAAGCGCATCCCGCCTTGGCCGAACGAAAGCAGAGGGTGTCATGCCACAAACGATGTTCGACGATGAAGAAGGCACGCTCGGGATGCTGCGCGAAAGCGTGGCGAGCTTTGCCGAGCAGAACCCGGGAGCCAAGGCGCTGCGCGCGCGCCGCGCAGCCGAGACCGACCTGGATGCCGATCTGTGGCGAGGCATGGCCGAAGCCGGCTGGCTCGGTCTGCTTCTGCCGGAAGAGCTCGGCGGTTCCGGGCTGGGGCTCGCAGAGCAGGCCGTGCTCAGCGAGACGCTCGGCCGTTCGCTTCTGACCGAACCTCTCGCCCAGCTTGTCGTCTTCTCCTCGGTTCTGCTGAAGAGAGTTGCTGAAAGCAATGCGCGCACCGCGCTCGCGAACGGCATCGCCGACGGTTCGCGTATCGTCTCGCCGGTCTGGCAGGGCAGCGACGCCGAACTGTCCGACGTCAGCGCAGAACCCCGCCCGGATGGGGGCTATGCGCTGTCGGGCAGCTATCATTTCGTGTCGGCGCCGCATTCGGCCACCGACTTTCTGGCCATTGCGAGGTCGCCGGATGGTTTGATCCTTGTGAGCATCGATGCCGCAGCGGACGGCATTTCCGTCACCGCGCGTCCGACCGTCGACGGCTCCCGCCTTGGACATGTGACGCTGAAGGATGTCGTCGTTTCCGCCTCGCAGGTTTTGGCCAAGGGATCGGCGGTCCAGGCCGCGCTCGATGAAGCCATCGAAGTCACCCGCTTCGCGCTTGCCGCCGAACTCGCCGGCATCGCCTCGCGTGCCTTGGAAATCGCTGTCGCCTACACCCGCGACCGTGTCCAGTTCGGCAAGCCGATCGCCAGTTTCCAGGCCGTCCAGCACCGCCTCGTCGACATGTGGGGGGATGCGGAATTCGCCTGCGCCGCCGTCGTCAACGCTGCGGATGCCGCGCGGGATGAGACAGCGCGCGCGACAAGCCTGGCGATCTTGGCGGCCAAGGCCCGCGCCGGCGACGCCGCGGTATCCGTCACCCGCCGTGCGGTGCATCTGCATGGCGCAATGGGCTTCACCGATGAATGCGACATCGGCCTCTATCTCAAGCGCGCCATCAATTTGAACGCCACGCTCGGACAGCCGGAGGTGTTGCGCCTTCAGTTCGTCGCCCTCGAACGCGCCGCAGCCTGATCGACAGGGAGGATAAAATGCTCAACAATCTCATCAAGGTTACCATCGAAGACCACGTCGCGCTGGTGAAGATGGACTCGCCGCCGGTGAACGCCTGGTCGCTGGAGTTCAGCGAAGAGATGATCCAGGTGTTCGATGAACTCTATGACGCCACAGACGTTCGCTGCATCGTCGTGACCGGTCGCGAGAAGATTTTCTCGGCCGGTGCCGACATCAAGGCACGTGGCAAGGTCGGCGGCCAGCCCGGCGACACCACGCGGCATATGCGCCGCATGCGCGAGGTCGGCAACTGCATCATGGAATCCAACAAGCCGGTGATTGCCGCCGTCAACGGCCCTGCGCTGGGCGTCGGCATGGCGCCGATCATCAATGCCGACATCATTTTGGCCTCGGACAACGCTTTCTTCTGCATGCCCGAAATCGACATCGGCCTGATGGGCGGCGCGAGCCACACGATGCGCCTGTTCCCGCATTCGCTTGCCCGTCGGATGATCCTGACCGGCTATCGGCTGCCCGCTTCCGAAGCCTATCGCCGGGGCATCATCGAGGCCTGCGTGCCGCTCGAGGAGCTGATGGATGCGGCGATGGAGATCGCGCGCAACATCGCCTCCAAGAGCCCGAAAGCGCTCAGCCTGGCCAAGCGGGCGATCAACACGGTCGCGAACATGCCGCTCCGCGACGGCTATCGTTTCGAACAGAACCTGACCAACGAGATGGTGCAGCACGAGGATTCCAAGGAAGCGATGCGCGCCTTTCTGGAAAAGCGGAAGCCCGTCTTCAAGGATACGATCTAATGGCCGAGCCGCAGCAGGACTGGAACACGCTTCCCGACGAGGACTTCCGCCGTATCTTCCGCGACTGGGTCGATGCCAATTGCCCGGCGGAGCTGCGCTTCATGCGCAAGCAGCGCCCGCTCTTCGACGAAGTGGCCGAATGGTATCACGCTCTGGCCAACAAGGGCTGGCTCGCGCCAACCTGGCCGCAGGCCTATGGCGGCATGGGGCTGAACCCTGCCAAGCACATGATCTATGTCGAGGAGTGGGCCCGGCTCGGCTGCCCACGCATTCCCGACCATGGCATCGGGCTGACCGGCCCGCTTTTGCTGCAATATGGCACCGACGAGCAGAGGGCTTACTACCTGCCGCGCATCCTGTCGGGCGAGCATGTCTGGTGCCAGGGCTATTCCGAGCCCAACTCCGGCTCCGACCTCGCCTCGCTGAAGACCTCGGCCGTCCGCGATGGCGATGAATTCGTCGTCAACGGCCAGAAGATCTGGACCACGCTGGCCCATTGCGCCAACTGGATTTTGCTGCTGGTCCGCACCCGCAAGGTCGAAGGCAAGCGCCAGGAAGGCATATCCGTACTGCTGGTCGATCTGCGCACGCCCGGCGTCCGCATCCGGCCGATCCCCAATCTGCGCGAGGAAGCCGACTTCTGTGAAGTCTTCTTCGACGATGTGCCCGTGCCCGCCGGCAATCTTGTCGGCGAAGTCGATCAGGGCTGGACGCTGGCCAAGTCCGTGCTCGGCCATGAGCGCATCTTTCTCGGCGCTCCGACCCGGCCAGAATATGCGCTGGCGCGTCTGGAAACGTTGGCGGAAGCCACCGGCAAGTTCGAGGACAAGGCGTTCCTGTCGCGTTATGCCCGCCACAGGCTGGATGTCTACGACCTCGGCTCGGCCTTTGAGCGCTTCGCCAAGGTGCTGCGCGCCGGCGGCGACCTGGAAGCGGATGTCTCGGTGCTGAAAATCTTCAACACCGAGCTTTATCAGCGCATCACCGAGGAAATGCTGGAGATCGCGGGCGAGGCTGCCCGCTTCGAAGACGATCTCGACGCCGGCGACACCAAGGTCGACGCCATGAACCTGTTTCTGGATTCGCGCGCACCCGCCATCTTTGGCGGCTCCAATGAAATCCAGCGCAACATCCTGGCCAAGGCGGTCCTCAGGCTGCCGGGTTAGGACCAGCCTGATCAGCGCGCAAACGGGAGGAACCGAATGAGCGAAACGTTAAGCCTCGATGAGAGGCGACCGGATGCCGATGCATCGGCCTATGCGCTCACCGCGCGTGGGCTGACCAAGCAGTTTGGCGGCTTCCATGCTGTCAAGAATGTCGACTTGTCCATCCGCCGCGGCAGCATTCACGCGTTGATCGGTCCCAACGGGGCGGGCAAAACGACCTGCTTCAACCTCCTGACCAAGACGCTGACGCCGACGGCCGGCACGATCACTTTCGAGGGCCGCGACATCACAGGCATGCGCGCAGCCGACGTGGCGCGCCTGGGGCTGGTTCGATCGTTCCAAATTTCGGCGACGTTCCCGCATCTGACGGCGCTGGAGAATGTCCGCGTCGCGCTGCAATCGGCCTATGGCAAGGCGTTCCATTTCTGGCGCTCGCTAAGCGCCGTCGAACCGCTGAATGCGCGGGCCGAGGAACTGCTCGACCGCGTCGGCCTTGCGCAGTCGCGCAACCTGACGGCGGCCGAGCTTTCCTATGGCAAGAAGCGCGCGCTGGAGATCGCCACGACCCTGGCGCTCGACCCGCAGATCATGCTGCTGGACGAGCCGACCGCCGGCATGGGCCATGAGGACATCGAGCCCATCACGGAATTGATCCGCGAAGCCGCCAAAGGCCGGACCGTGCTGATCGTCGAACACAATCTCTCGGTCGTCTCCACTCTTTGCGACCGCATCACCGTGCTGCAGCATGGCCAGTTGCTCACCGAGGGCAGCTACGCCGAGGTCTCGTCCAATCCGGACGTGATCACCGCCTATATGGGAGGCGTCGATGACGACTGAAGCCGAGACCTTGGCCAGAACCGTTCTATCGGTCGAAAACCTCAGTGCCTGGTACGCCGAATCCAAGGTGCTGCACGGCATTTCCTTCGACGTGCGCGAAGGCGAGTTGCTGACGCTGATCGGTCGCAACGGCGCGGGCAAGACCACCACGCTCCGCTCGATCATGGGTATCGTCAAGAAGCGCACCGGCTCGATCACCTTCAACGGCGACCAGCTTATTGGCCGCCGCATCTACGAGATCGCCCGCAAGGGCATCGGCTACTGCCCGGAAGAGCGCGCCATCTTCTCCTCGCTCTCGGTCAAGGAGAACCTCACGCTGCCGCCGGTACTGCAATCGGGCGGCATGGGCGACGAAGAGCTGCTGGAAGCCTTCCCCAATCTGCGCAGCCGCGCTTCGAGCCAGGGCACCAAGCTGTCGGGCGGCGAGCAGCAGATGCTGGCCATTGCCCGCATCCTGCGCACGGGATCGCGCTTTTTGCTGCTCGACGAGCCCAGCGAGGGGCTTGCGCCCGTCGTCGTCAAGGAGATCGGCGAGCTCATCCTGCGGCTGAAGGCGCGCGGCTTCACCATCATCCTGGTGGAGCAGAACCTGCGCTTCGCCAAGCGCGTCGCCGACCGTCACGTCGTTGTCGAGAACGGAAAGGTGGTCGACATTCTCAGCGCCGCCCAGCTCGACAGCGATATGGAACGCGTCCAGAGCTATCTAGGGGTTTGATGCGATGTTCGATGCCATTTCCCCGCAACTGATCTTCGGCCAGCTTCTCATCGGCCTGATCAACGGATCGTTCTACGCCATGCTCAGCATGGGGCTGGCGATTATCTTCGGCCTGATGCACGTCGTCAATTTCGCCCATGGCGCACAATATATGCTCGGCGCCTTCGTCACGTGGGTGCTGCTCAACTATCTCGGCATTCCCTACTGGCCCTCGCTTGTGCTCGCGCCCGTCATCGTGGCTGTGCTGGGCATGGTCATGGAGCGGACGATCCTGCGGCCGCTGCAGAATCTCGACCATCTCTATGGCCTGCTCGCCACCTATGCGGTGGCGCTGATCGTCGAAGGGCTCATCCGCCAGCAATATGGGTCCAGCGGCCTGCCCTATTCGAGCCCGATCCCAGGCGGGGTCAATCTCGGCTTCATGTTCCTGCCCTATTACCGGCTCTGGGTGGTGCTGTTTTCCATCGTCACCTGCATCGGCTCCTGGCTGCTCATCGAGCATACCAAGCTCGGCGCCTATCTGCGCGCCGCCAACGAAAAGCCGGACATCGTCGAGACCTTCGGCATCAACGTACCCCGCATGGTCACGCTGACCTATGGCTTCGGCGTCGGCCTCGCGGCGCTTTCCGGCGTGCTGGCCGCGCCGATCTACCAGGTCTCGCCCTCGATGGGCTCCAGCATCATGATCGTCATCTTCGCTGTCGTCGTCATCGGCGGCATGGGATCGATCATCGGCGCCGTCGCCACCGGCTACATGCTCGGCCTTGTCGAGGCGCTGACCAAGATCGTCTATCCCGAAGCCGCCAATGTCGTGATCTTCCTGTTCATGATCCTGGCCCTGCTCGTCCGGCCCAACGGCCTGTTTTCCGGGGCGGAGAAAACCCGATGATGACGCGTATCCTGTTGCTCGGCGTGCTCGCGGTCCTGTTGATCGCAGCCCCCTTCTTCGCCTATCCGGTGACGCTGATGACGATCCTGTGCTTCGTCATCTTCGCCTGCTCGTTCAACCTGCTCCTGGGCTATACCGGCCTGCTCTGCTTCGGCCATGCCATGTTCTTCGGCAGTGCCGCCTACGTCACCGGCTATCTGCTCAAGACCACGGGTCTGTCGCTGGAACTCGCTTTGCTGGGAGGTGCGGGCGCCACGGCGCTGCTGGGCTTGTTCGTCGGCTTGATTGCGCTGCGCCGCAGCGGCATCCAGTTCGCCATGATCACCTTCGCTATTGCCCAGTTCGTCTATTTCCTCTTGCTGCGGGCCCCGTTTACCGGTGGCGAAGACGGCATGCAGAGCATACCGCGGTCGGCTCTGTTCGGCGTCTTCGACATCTCCAGCAGCTTCACCTTCTATTATGTCGTTCTCGGCATCACCGTGCTCAGCGTCTGGTTCTTCTACCGCATCGTGCATTCGCCCTTCGGCGAGGTGCTCAAGGCGATCCGCGACAACGACCAGCGCGTCGAATCGCTTGGGTTCAAACCCGAGCGGTTCAAGCTGGTGGCCTTCGTCCTGTCGGCAGCCCTGGCCGGCCTGGCAGGCGGCCTGAAAGCCACCGTCTTCCAGTTCGCCACGCTGACCGACGTCTCGTTCCCGATCTCCAGCGAGGTCATCCTGATGACGCTGCTTGGCGGCCTGGGAACGCTGAGCGGCCCCATCGTCGGCGCGGGCATAATCATCCTGCTCAACGACTATCTCGCCGATTTCGGCGAATGGGCCTTGATCGCACAGGGCGTCATCCTGCTCCTGGTCATCATGTTCTTCCGCCGAGGCGTCGTCGGCGAGTTGGACAGGGTCCTGCGCAAGATCCGCGCCCGCCGCGCTTCGTAATTCACTCAATTCAAGGACAGCGATAGCAATGAAGACCATCTACATCGTCGCAGGCGCGCGAACCGCGGTCGGAACCTATGGCGGCTCACTCAAGGATATCGCCCCCAGCGCGCTGGGAGCCACCGTTGTCAGGGAAGCCGTCAAACGCGCTGCGATCGACCCTGCTTCGGTTGGACATGTCGTTTTCGGCCAGGTCATCCAGTCCGAGCCCAAAGACCCGTTCCTTGCGCGCATTGCCGGCATCGACGGCGGCGTGCCCAAGGAAGCGCCAGCACTGACGCTCAACCGTCTCTGCGGCTCCGGACTGCAGGCTGTGCTGACCGCCGCCCATACGATCATGCTGGGCGACGCCGAGGTCGCGGTGGCGGGCGGCGCGGAAAGCATGAGCCGCATCCCCTATCATTCGCCCTCCACCCGCTGGGGTGCGCGGTTCGGCGATACCGGCCTTGTCGATGCGCTGAAGGGTGCGCTGACCGATCCGTTCCATCGCATCCTGATGGGGGTAACTGCGGAAAACGTCGCCGAACAGTTCGGCATTTCCCGCGACGACCAGGACGCCTATGCCGTGGAAAGCCATAGACGGGCGGCACGCGCCACCGAAGAAGGCCGCTTCCGCGACCAGATCGTCCCAGTGACCGTCAAGCAGAAGCGGCGCGAAGTTCAGTTCACGACCGACGAGCACATCCGTGCCGAGGTCAGCATCGAAGATCTGCGCGCGCTTCCCACCGTGTTCAAGGAGGGTGGCAGCGTCACCGCCGGCAACGCATCGGGCATGAATGACGGCGCCGCCGCCCTGGTCCTGGCCAGCGAAGAGGCGGTGAAGGCGCAAGGGCTCAAGCCTATGGCCCGCCTCGTCTCCTGGGGTTATGCGGGTGTCGACCCCACCATCATGGGCATTGGCCCTGTGCCCGCAAGCCGCATCGCCATGGAGCGCGCCGGGCTAACGGTCGACGATTTCGCCGTCATCGAAGCCAATGAGGCCTTTGCCGCCCAGGCCTGCGCCGTCGCTCGCGAACTCAATTTCGATCCGGCGCGCGTCAACCCGAATGGCAGCGGCATCTCCATCGGCCACCCGGTCGGCGCGACGGGCGCCATCAACACCGTCAAATGTCTGTACGAACTCGAACGCCTTAAGCAGCGTCATGGCCTCGTCACCATGTGCATCGGCGGCGGACAGGGCATCGCCGCCATCTTCGAGCGCGTCTGAAAAACCTGGCAGCGACCATCATGCAAACCTCCCCGCCCACCAAGCGGGGAGGTTTTTCTTTGTTTGGCGCTCTCGCTTCTCTGGTTTCGACTTGCCGATTTCCGGCAGCCGAAACTGGTGAATTGAAATCGCTGACCAAAACGAACATATTGCGCCGCAAAAGACGGGCCCTGTCGTTCGTCGAAGAAAGGATGACCATGAACCGTTGGCTGATGATTTCGGCTGCCTCGATCGTTCTGGCGGGATGCGCAAGCACAAGGGATACGACCAACATTACCGCGCCGGTCGCCACGCAAAGCGTCGAGGTGTCGGAAATCCTGCCGCTTCAGGCGACGGTGCTGGGAACGGTTAAGGCCAGCGTCTGTGGCTCCGACCAGCCGGCGGCTCTCGAACAAGCCAAGGCGCAGGCCGCGGCTCTGGGCGCAACGGCGATAACCCGCGTCCGCTACAACAAATTGGGCGTCAACGCTCTCCAGGGATGCTGGAATGGCACCATCGCCAGAGCCTTGGCCTATCGATAAAGGCTGCTGCAGGATTTCGACAGCGCCGCCCTCAGGCGCGCCTGATTGCTGCGTTCGCTGGTCAAACCGATATCCATCGCGCTGAAAACTTTGTAGAAGGTTGGCGCAGTCCGGCGCCGACTTGTTTGCTGAAGCTCCGAGGAGCAGGGAGAGACACATGACATTGCATCAGAATCTGATTGCCGGCGAATGGATCGGCAAAGAGGGCACGAAAAATGTCAGCCCCTCCGACACCAACGATATCGTCGGCACCTATGCCCAGGCGAATGCGGACGACGCCAAAATGGCGATTGCCGCTGCGAAGGCGGCATTCCCGGCCTGGTCGCGCTCCGGCATCCTCGAGCGCCACGCGGTGCTCAGGAAAGCGTCCGACGAAATTCTGGCGCGAAAGGAGGAACTCGGCAAGCTGCTCGCCCGCGAGGAAGGCAAGATCCTGCCCGAAGCCATCGGCGAGGTGACGCGCGCAGCCCAGATCTTCGATTTCTTCGCCGGTGAGGCATTGCGCCTGGCAGGCGAAGTGCTGCCCTCAGCCCGTCCGGGCATCGGCGTCGAGATCACCCGTGAACCGATCGGCGTCATCGGCATCATCACGCCTTGGAACTTCCCCATCGCCATTCCCGCCTGGAAGATCGCGCCCGCCCTCTGCTACGGCAACACGGTCGTCTTCAAGCCCGCCGACCTGGTTCCGGGCTGCGCCTGGGCCATTGTCGACATCCTTCACCGCGCCGGCCTGCCCAAGGGCGTGCTCAACCTCGTCATGGGCCGCGGCTCGGTGGTCGGCCAGGCGCTGCTCGACAGCCCCGACCTTGCCGGCATCACCTTCACCGGATCGACCGCTACGGGCAAGCGCGTCGCGCTGTCGTCGCTCGAACACAACCGCAAATTCCAGCTCGAAATGGGTGGCAAGAACCCCATGGTCGTGCTTGACGATGCGGATCTGGGCGTCGCCGTCGAAGCAGCTGCCAATTCCGGCTTCTTCTCCACCGGCCAGCGCTGCACCGCATCCTCCCGTCTGATCGTGACCGAGGGCATCCACGATAAATTCGTCGCCGCGCTGACCGAGAAGCTGAAGTCGCTGACCATCGACAACGCGCTCAAGGCCGGCTCGCATATCGGCCCCGTCGTCGACGACAAGCAGCTTGCCCAGGATCTCGACTATATCGAGATCGGCAAGAAGGAAGGTGCCAAGCTCGCCTTCGGCGGCGAGCGGCTGGAGCGCGATACGCCCGGTTTCTACCTGCAGCCCGCGCTGTTCACCGAAGCAACCAACAAGATGCGTATCAGCCAGGAGGAAATCTTTGGGCCGGTCGCCTCCGTCATCCGCGTCAAGGATTATGACGAGGCGCTTTCCGTGGCCAATGACACGCGCTTCGGCCTGTCGGCGGGAATTGCCACCACGAGCCTCAAATACGCCACCCATTTCAAGCGCAATTCGGAAGCCGGCATGGTGATGGTCAATCTGCCGACGGCGGGCGTCGATTTCCACGTGCCCTTCGGCGGCCGCAAGGCCTCGTCCTTCGGCCCGCGCGAACAAGGCCGCTACGCCGCCGAGTTCTTCACCGTCGTGAAAACCGCCTACACGCTGCCGTAAGCGGCGGCGGCCTCAATACGGCAGGCCGGTGTAGTTTTCGGCCATGACAGCTTGCGCGGCAGCCGAGCACTCCAGAAAGGCGAGCTCGGTGTCCTGCATGCGCCGCTCATAGGCATTGTGCTCGGTAAAGCGATGCATCAGCGTGGTCATCCACCAGGAAAAACGCATCGCTTTCCACACCCGCGACAAGGCCTGCTCGGAATAGCCGTCGAGCGCTGAACCGTCGCCGCTGCTGTAGAACAGCTTCAGCGCCTCGGCCAGATAATGCACGTCCGAAACGGCAAGGTTGAGGCCTTTCGCGCCCGTCGGCGGCACGATATGGGCGGCATCGCCGCACAGGAACAGCTTTCCCCATCGCATCGGCTCCGACACGAAGGAGCGCAGCGGCGCAATCGACTTTTCGATGGATGGGCCGGTGACGAGGCGTTCGGCTACCTCCTCGGGCAAGCGGCGCTTGAGTTCCTGCCAGAAGGCGTCGTCCGACCAATCTTCCACATGATCGGTCAGCGGCACCTGGATGTAATAGCGCGACAGGTTCGGGTTTCGCATCGAGGCCAGCGCGAACCCCCTCTCATGGCTGGCATAGATCAGCTCGTCCGCCAAGGGCGGCGTATGGGAGAGCACACCCAACCAACCGAACGGATAAACCTTTTCGAACTCGCGGCGCACCTCCTTCGGAATAGAGGGGCGGCTGACGCCATGGAACCCGTCGCAGCCAGCGACGAAGTCGCAGTCCAGCCGAAACGGTTTCCCGTCATGCGTCCATGTCACGAACGGCGCTTCGCCATCCAGCTCATGCAGAGCCACCTCCTCGGCATCGTGAATGATGGTCGCGCCCATTGCGTCCTGCGCCGCGTAGAGGTCACGCGTCATTTCGGTCTGGCCGTAGACCATCACCTGGCGCCCGCAGGCATCACGGAAGTCGACCCGGAACATCCGGCCATCATGGGCGAGATAGCAGCCGTCATGCGGCATGCCTTCGTGGTCCATGCGTTCGCCGACGCCGGCAGTTCTGAGCAACTCCACCGTGCCCCATTCCAGCACGCCGGCGCGAATGCGCGACAGCACGTAATCTCGTGATTTTCGCTCTAGGACAACCGTCGATATGCCGACGCGGTTGAGAAGCTGGGACAAGAGCAGGCCAGCCGGCCCGCCGCCCACGATGGCAATCTGTGTCCGCATTGTCGATCCTCCGTAGCGAAAGAATATCGCAGCAGAGAAATCCATGAATGGACAAAGCCGTGTTGTTCCGGCACTTTTCGGACATGGCGTCGGAAATCTCACCTATCCCGTCCTATCAGCTATACGGCGAAAAGCGCGGCTTTCCCGATGTGCTGCACATCGAGCGCATCGTTGACCGGGCGGCAGGGCTGGACTGGAAGATCGGCCCGCACCGGCATCTTCACCTGCATCAGATTTTTCTGCTGCTGTCGGGCGAGATCACGCTATCGATCGACGGCGAAAGCCAGGCCGTCATGACGCCCGCTCTGCTCAACATCCCGCGCGGCTGCGTTCACGGCTTTCGTTTCTCGGCCGGTACCGAAGGCTATGTGCTGACGCTGCCCATAGAAGAATTTAGCGACCTCTTTAGCGAGGACAGTGAAACAGCCGTGCCGGCCAGCCGCTTTTTCGTGGCTGTGCCCGGGAAATGGGCCGAGACGCTTTTCATGGATATTTCGCAGGAGCATGGCGCATCGCGGCCTTTTCGCAAGACGCGGTTGCGGGCTTTGGCGACGTTGGCCATGTGCCGTGCTTTTTCAGCCGCTGATCTTGCAGGCGACCAGGCAGCACCGCATCTCGGCCGCCGCGACCCACGCCTCGGGCGTTTCGAGGCGCTGATCGAAAAGCACCACAGGCAGCACTGGACGGTTTCGGACTATGCGCGTGAGCTGGGAATGTCGCCGCGCCATCTCAGCCGGCTCTGCACCGCTCTCACCGGGCTGTCGGCATTGGCGCTTATCGAAGGCTATCGCACCCGCGAGGCCTGCCGGATGCTGGTCTATACCCGGATGTCGGTCTCAAGCGTGGCGTTTTCGCTCGGCTTCGACGACGCGTCCTATTTCAGCCGCAGCTTCCAACGCAACACTGGGCTGTCGCCCAGCGCCTACCGCGCCAGGTTCGAGGCTTAGCCGCAAACGGCTACTCGCTCGACTTGGTCCAGCTAACCGTCTTGCACACCAAGCCGCCGATGACGCAGCCTTTTGTCGACAGGCTCGCGCCCGAGACGCTGATATGGATCTTGTAGCTCATGTTGCGCTTGGCATCGAACGCCGTGCCGCTCAGCATGTCTCCCGATGGCTTGACGTCCATCACCAGTCTGTCGCCGACGGCTTCGCCGCCGCTGGTGTCCTTGATCCAGAGATTGGTGGCGCAGAGATCGTCGCCGCAGGGTGCTATCCGCACCTTGGCGTTGCCGTCGCCGCGCAGCCAGATGCCGTCGACATCGGGCTCGGCGTGGGCGACGGACGCCGTGGCGACCAAGATGCCGAAGGCGAGTGCAATTCCAGACTTGAAAGCTTTCATGGCGGCCTCTCCGGGTGGGTCTATCGCAAAGTCACGGAAGCGGGGCTTGGCGAGTTTCACTCCGCCTCAAGAAATGAACATCCCGGCCTGGCAGTTCCTCCATGAGCCTCGTGAAAACCACCGGGCGCGAAACCATTTGCCTCTGGCATTCGTATAGGGAGGACAACAGCAGGAGCGGATGAGAATGAAAACCTTGGGTATCGCCTATGTTGCGACCGGACTGGTGTTTCTGGCGATAGACGCCATATGGCTTTCGACCATGGCGAGCAGACTCTACCGCCCGCTTCTCGGTGACATGCTGACCGATAGCTTCAACGTTGCGCCGGCGGTCTTTTTCTATCTCATCTATATCGGCGGAATTCTGTTTTTTGCCTTGTATCCCGCGCTGGGTGCCGGCCGCTGGCAGACGGCTGCCTTGAACGGGGCCGTGCTCGGCTTTGTCGCCTACGCAACCTACGATCTCACCAACCAGGCAACGCTGCGGAACTGGCCGACGATCATCACCGTGGCCGATCTGGCGTGGGGTACATTCCTGACCGCGGCCTCGGCGACCGGCGGCTTCCTCATCACCCGCAAGCTTTTGGGATAAAAGCCTACTTCGGATCGCCGCCGCGTTCGGCGATCAGGTTGGATGCCAGGATGCCGACCAGCGCGGTGAGCATGCCGACACTGGTCGCGTTCAGCCTGATAAAAGAAGCGTATTCCTCGGCGGTGAAGCGGTGGAACGGCTCCCCGTAGCCGCCATGCATCACCATGTAGACGGCGAGCGATAATCCAGCGAGTGCGAAGCTGTGCAGCCTCTCCTTGGGCCGGAAGACTACGAAAGCGATCAGCACGATCGGCAGCAGGAACAGTTCCACGCCGGAGGCGTCGCCGAACGCCTTTGCGCTCAGCATCGTGTTGCCGATGCCTGCGACAGGCAGCAGCGCCCGACCGGCCATAGCGTCCATACGAGACACCATCGGCACCGCCAGGAAGAACGGCGTCGACAGGAACGTCCAATAGGCCGCTTCGAAGTTCGGGCTGACGAACCAGTAGAGATAGAGCGGATAAAACGGTTGGTTGAAAACGACGACCAGCGCGATCATGTTTGCCGTTCGCACCAGCGGATCGGGATGGTGGAAGTAACGGCTGACGGGTCCCCTGAGACGGCTCAGCAAGATGGTACTCACGAACCGCTGACCGGCAGCAGACGATAATGGCTGACCGCCCATTCCTCGCCACCGGCATGGCCGAACAGGCCCGCCGTCGCCAGGAAGAACAGCCGCCAGCGCCGCCGCCACAAGGCGGCATCCGCGCCATAGACGTCGCACAGGATGCGATCGGTGGCGTCACGGTTGGCATCCATGTTCTTCAGCCAATCCTCGGCGGTGCGCTGGTAATGCGTGCCGTTCCAACGCCATTCCTTCTCAACCGAAAAAAGATCGGTGAACTGATGCGCCAGCCCGTGGCTGGGCATGATGCCGCCGGTGAAGAAATGCTGCGCGATCCAGTCGGACTTGTCGCTATGGTCGAAGCGATAGCAGCGGCTGCGGTGGGTGAAGACATGCAGGAACAGCCGCCCATCCGCCTTCAACCAACCCCGCGCGCGTTCCAGCAAGGCACGCCAGTTGGCCATGTGCTCGAACATCTCGACCGAAACGATACGGTCGAAGGAACCCGTTGCCTCAAACTCGTTCATGTCAGCGGTAATGACCGTGACATTGCCAAAGCCGCGTTCGCGCGCCTGCTGCTCGATATACAGCCGCTGCGGCGCCGAGTTGGACACGGCGACGATCCGCGCATTCGGGTACTGCTCGGCCATGTAAAGCGTCAGCGAGCCCCAGCCGCAGCCCAGTTCCAGAATGGACTGGCCGTCCGCGAGATCGGCATGCGTCACCGTGTCCTGCAAGGCGGCCACTTCGGCTTCGGCCAGAGTCTCATTGCCATTGCGATACAGGCAGCATGAATATTTTCGCCGAGGCCCCAGCACTAGCCCGAAGAATTCGGGCGGCAGTTCGTAATGCTGCTCGTTGGCGGCGTCGGTGTGTTCGGCGATGGGATAGCGCGCCATATCCCGCGCAAACGCGAAATCCGCATCGCCACCGGTCTCGCCGACCAGTCGCTGACGCGTCCGTCCCACAAGAAACTGGATGCCCTGACGCAGCACCGGATCGGGCAACGCGCTGCGTTCGACAAGATTGATGGCGGAGGCGATCAGGCTCATGGTGTCTTCTTTTGCGATTGGCGGTTGGCGGGAGGACCGGGCCAGAACGCGTTGACCCGCTCCTGATAGGCCCTGAATTTGTCGCCTCTCGAGCGCAGCATATGCTCTTCGAGCGGCGGGATGCCGGAGGCATAGACGAGCAGCCAGTACATGAAGGCCGGACCGGCCAAGGCCACCCAGCCCCAGGGATAGCCGCCGGTGAACTCGACGGCGATCACCGCATAGGCGACCCAGCCGAGCCATTGGAAGAAGTAGTTGGGATGTCGCGAAATGGCCCACAGTCCGACATCGCAGACCTCGCTTTTGTTGGCAGGATTCGAGCGAAACTGCTTGAGCTGACGGTCCGCCAGCCCTTCTCCGACAACAGCAACCAGCAGCAACGCGACGCCGAACAAATCGCTCAGCCCGAGTTCCGAGCCGGGATTGTGCGCGGCGGCGGCAATCGACAGCGTCAGCAGAAACGCCGCCGCGGCCTGTATCTGCAGAAACCAGAACAGCCGGCGCGGCGCGGCATCGCCCCATTCCTTCCGCAAATGCGCATAACGCGGATCGTCGCCCCCGCCCAAGGTGCGCATCAGGATGTGACCGCCCAGCCGCAGCGCCCACAACACGGCCATAGCGGCGACGAGCCATTGTCGCGCAGCCAGATCGGAAGCACCACCCAGAGGCATAAGGGCTGCGGCGAAACCTGCCCCACCCAGGGCAAAAGACCAGATCACATCGATCCAGCCCGACCGCCCCGACTTGATCGCAATCGCCCAGGCAACCGCCATCACGCCCGACAGACACGCCGCGATGAGGGCGAACGAGATCCATGCATCCAAAAGTCAATCTCCCGCAATTCAGCGGTTTCTACTGGCGCAGATACGCGTGCGGTCCGGCATCGGTTTCAAGCATGAGCGAATTTCGAAACAGATGCGGACGTTATTCCAATAGTGTTGCCTTTTCGGCAATCATCGCAGCGAACATCGGCGCTTCTGCGCAACGCCACCGTTTGGCATAGTTACAGGGACGGCAACGCTGGAGCGCGGCATGGCCTATGTGGTGACGGAACCTTGTATCGATGTGAAGGACGGCGATTGCACAGATGTGTGCCCCGTCGACTGCATCTATGAAGGCGGCCGCACATTCTACATCCACCCGGAAGAATGCGTGAACTGCGGCCTGTGCCTGTCGGTCTGTCCGGTCGACGCAATCATCTGGGACGAAGAGGCGACACCGCAGCAGGCACCGTATATTGCGATCAACCGTGAGTTCTTCGAGGTCAGCGGCATCGGATCGCCCGGCGGCTGGGACAAGCGGCTGTCCACCGCTGCCGACCATCCTGCGGTGGCCCAATTTGAAAAGTCCGCATGAACGCGGCTGCATCTGGAGGAACCATGCCCACCAAACTGTCCGGCGTCATAGCCGCTGTCCCCACGCCCTTCGACGCTCAGCGCAAGATCGATCTCGCAGCCTTTGTCGAACATTGCAGCTGGTGTCTCGCCAATGGCTGCGACGGCTTGAACGTGCTGGGCACGACCGGTGAGGCAAACTCGCTTTCGGTGGCGCAGCGCAAGTCGGTCATGGCGGAAGCGGCAAGCAAGCTGGATAAGAGCCGCCTGATGGTCGGCACCGGGACGCCAGATCTCGACACAACAGCGGAGCTGACGCGCTATGCGCACCAGCTGGGTTTTGCCGCGGCCCTCGTGCTACCGCCCTATTACTACAAGCCGGTTTCCGACGACGGCCTGTTCGCCTGGTTCTCGGCGCTGGCGGAGATCACGGCCGACAGCCCGATCGGCATCTATCTCTACAATTTCCCGCAGCTTACCGGGATCGAGTTCAGCCCGGCGCTGGCCGAACGGCTCTTGCGCGCGTTCCCCAACCGTATCAAGGGCGCCAAGGACAGTTCGGGCAATCTCGACTATGCTGCCAAGCTGGCTCGGATCGACGGCTTCGACGTGTTTCCGAGCAGCGAAGGCGCCTTGGCCAAGGCGAAAGTGGACAACTATGCCGGCTGCATTTCGGCGACCGTCAACATCGACCCGGCATCGTCGGCGGAGCTGTTGAAACAGCAGGACGACGCTGCCTTGCACAAAGAGGTACTCGGCCTGCGCCAGTCGATCTCAGCCAATCCTTTGATCCCGGCGATCAAGTATCTGGTTGCGAAACGTACAGGCAATCCGGTCTGGCTCAACGTCGCGCCGCCGCAATTGCCGATCTCGGACAAGTCGCATGTCATAGCGCTCGACGGGATTGCCGAGAACCTCGACGAACGGCTTCACCAGCCGGCATAATAGGCGCGGGTGGCCTCGGCCAGGGCGCGGCTTCGTCCGCGTTCCTGTTGCAGGCGTGGCATGTCGGCCCGCGCCTGATCCATCAATTCGTGGTGGGCGGCTTCGAAATCAACGCCGACCAGTTTACCATCCGCCACGATCTCGCGCCCCTCGACATACAGCGCACGCACATGGCCCGCCGTCATGCGCGCAAGCAGAACCTCTGCTTCGTCGACATCGCCGAACAGGCTGTCTTCAGTCAAAGCGTCATAGTCGATGACGACCTGATCGCGGCCTTCGGGTGCGCCGACGATATGGGCCGCCGTCGAGGTGGCGGCCGTGAACAGGGCCTCGGCCGTAAAGCCCCGCGTCAGGTCACGTCCGCCATGGAGCAGATAGGCGACCCGCATCTCGCGCCACAGATCCTGGTCGTCGTCCATGCCGGTCCCATCGAGCCCGATGCCGAATTTCAGGCCATGAGCCACAGCCTGCCCCAACGGGGCGATGCCCGAACGCAGACGCAGATTGGCCGAAGGGTTGGAGGCGAGCTGCACGTCGCGTTCGGCAAGCAGCTCGTACTCGTCCGGCCTGAGCTGCACGCCATGTGCCACCGCCAGCCGTGGCGACAGAAAGCCGATCTCGTCGAGATAGGTCACTATGCCTTGCGGAAAGCGTCGGTCCAGCCATTGCCGCTGCCTTGGGCTTTCGAGCAGGTGCATATGAATGCGCCGGTCATTCAACGCCGATGCCTCGGCGATGCGCTGAAGCAGCGCATTCGAGCACCATTGCGGGCCGATCGGGCCATATTGCACGGTGACAGTGGGGTTGGTGTTCGCCGCCGCCACCGCATCCACCGCTGCGATCTGCACCTCGACAGGAGCATAGCGCGGGATGGTCTGCGACAGGTCAGCCCAATCCGACTCGGAAAAATGCGGCCTGAGCCGTTCCGGCCCTCCGTCATAGGCCCAGGCGTCGAAATCGAGCATCGGGCAGGACAGGCCGAGCCTTATGCCGACATCGCCCGCCGCGCGGATCACCGCAAGCGCCTCGTCCACCATGCGGTCGACATTGAGCGAGTTGTGGCAGTGGATCGTGCCGGCAATGCCGCCCTTTGCCATCCGGCCGAACGCGACCAGCGTCTCCAGATAGGGATTGGTGCGCGGCCTCAGCCGCAGGCTCGGGATCCACGCTTCGAGCGCATCGTCGACCCCGCCGAAATCCAGCGTGCGGACGCCATAGCCGTGGTCATGCGCATTGAACGGCGCTGCCATCACCAGGTCGCCGGATACGGGCGCCGAAGCACCTTGTGGCAACAGAGGCCGCAAATCTGTGACCCGTTCGGTTTTCGAACGGCCCGGCTGGTTCAACAGCCTGCCCGGCACCGCTTCATTTTCGGACGATGTCATCGATTTCCCGGCTGAATTTGTCGAGCTCCTGACTGAGGAACTCGATCACGGATTCCGTGGCATGGGTCAGTTGCCGGTCGCGCGGCGCGACGATGCCGACCTGCATGTTCTGCAGGTTCGAGCCGGCAATCGGCACCGCCACCATGTCGCCGGCGCGCAATTCATCGACCAGCCCCAACGGCGTGAAGAACGCGACGCCCAGCCCCGACAGGATCAGCGGCTTCAGCATCATCTGGTTGTTGGTGGCGACGAGCGTTCGGCCGATGCGGTCGAGCGAGGCGAGCTCGAAGGCGATCATCGAGCTCATCACCTCATTGTCGAGTTGCAGCAGCAGCTTGAACTGCGCGCATTCCTGCAGCGTGACCGACTTGAGCTTTGCGATGGGGTGGTTGCGCGCCACGATCACCATCAGCGGCATGGCCACGCCATAGACCAGCTTGATGTCCTGTGGCCGGGCGAGATCGAAGGTGATGCCGATGTCGACATCGCCTTCCGCCACGAAGCGGAAGATGTTGTTGTAGTTGTCGGTGCGTATGCGGAAATCGACGGCCGGGTGTTTCTTGTGAAACGCCATGACCTGCGTCGGCATGAAATGGATTGCCAGGCTGTCGAGGCAGGCGATGTGCACGCGGCCTGTCTTCTTGCCGCGCAAATCGCCGAGGTCGCTTTTCATCACCTCATATTGCTGCAGCGTTTCCCGCGCATGACGCAGCACGATCTGGCCCGTAGTCGTCAGCCTGAGACCGTCGGAAAAGCGGTCGAACAGCGGCGTGCCGAGCTCGTCCTCGAGTTTCTTGATCTGCCGGCTGACGGCGGAGGTTGCGACATGCAGATCCTCCGACGCCTTGCGGATCGAGCCCGACCGGGCCACGGCGACAAAGTATTTGAGAATGCTGGCGTGCATCTGCGGTCCCCGGATAGCTCTCCGGCTATATCACGCTCACCGGCCGCGCCAAACAGGCGCCCGTTTCTCCTGAAATGCAGCCACCCCCTCCAGCGCATCCTCGCTGGTCAACGCCCTCACCAGGGCCGGCGTCCGCAGCGATTGCGCTTCAGCAGGACTGAGATGACCGGTGCGGTTGACGGTCTGCTTGATCGCCCTGAGCGACAGCGGCGCGCAGGCGACGATATCGGCCGCCCAGCGGTCGACCGCGGCATCGAGGTCAGTCGCATCCACCACCTCGTTGACAATACCGAAGCCGAACATGTCGTCCGCGGTGAACTGGCGGCCGGTCAGCATGACGGCCATAGCGCGGTTGAAAGGGATTTTGCGCTGTAAAAGCACCATCCCGCCATCCAGCGGCATACGGCCGACGCGCCCCTCCGGCAGGCCGAATTTGGCAGTGCGCGCCGCCACCACGATGTCACAGCCCAGCACCATTTCGAAGCCCCCGCCCAGCGCATAGCCGTTGACGCGCGCGATCACCGGCACGTCCAGGCTGCGTCGGAAGGACAATCCGCCAAAACCATTCGGCCGGCTCTCCGCCCAATAATCGAGCCCGGACTTCTCGACGCCCTTGAGGTCGGCCCCGGCACAGAAGGCCTTTTCGCCCGCGCCCGTCAGCACCACGCAGCTGATGTCGTCGCGGTTTTCGATCTCGCTCCAGATTCCGTCAAGCTGGCGCTCGGCTTCGCCATTGACGGCGTTCAGCCGCTCCGGCCGGTTGAGCGTGACGCGGGCAACCCGTCCTTCGACCGAGAATTCGACGCTCATGCCGCGTTGCCCCTGACGAGCCGGGTCTCGGCGAGGATTTCCTCATTGTGCTGGCCAAGCGTCGGCGGCGCCAGGCGAACCGAAACCGGTGCAGCCGACATGTCGATGGGCGAACCGATGAGCCTGACCGGGCCGGCAGCCGTTTCCCCGGCTTCGAGGATCATCTTGTTGATGAAGGTCTGCTCGTCCTGCAATGCTTCCGGCAGCGACCGGACCGGCGCGCAAAGGATGTCGACCTCTTCGAGCCGCTTCAGCCAGTGCGCCGTCGTGTTCTTGGCGAAGTTCTCGCGGAACACGGCCTGAAGGTCGGGCCGGTTCAGCATCTGCTGGTCGAAATCCTTGTATTCGGGCTTGGCCGACAGATCCTCGATCTCCAACGCGTTGCAGATATCCTGCAGCGGGTTCTGCTTGAATGCGCCGACCATGACAAGCGCACCGTCGGTGGTGTCGAAAACGCCGGTCAGCGGGAAGGCACCCCAGTTCAAATCCTTGCCGCGCATCATGTGCGCGGCGCCTTCCTGCATCTGCATCGCCAGCATGGAGCTGTAGAGGCTGACGGCGACCTGCTGGCCCTCGCCCGTCTTGTTCCGGTGCAGCAGCGCCAGGAGGATGCCCTGCACCAGATGCATGCCGGCGGAATAGTCGGCCAGCGGCGTGGCATAGATCGAGGTCGGATGCAAACTGTCCGACTTGCGTCGCATGACGCCGGTCAGTGCCTGGGCCAGGATATCCTGTCCGCCCTTGTGCTGGTAAGGCCCTTCGAGGCCGAAGCCGGTGCCCACGGCGAAAATGATGCCCCGGTTGATCTTCTTCAGATCTTCATAACCGAAGCCCATCCGCTCCATGACGCCGGGGCGGAAGTTGTTGACCACGACGTCGGCTGTTTCGAGGAGCGCCAGGACGGCCTGCCGCGCATCCTTCTGCTTGAGATCGAGCGCCAGGCTCTTCTTGTTGCGGTTGAGCGAGCAGAAGACCGGGTTGTTGAGGCCGTCGGGATCGGAGCCGAGCGACCAGCGCGACAGGTCGCCGATGCCGTTCTTCTCGATCTTGATGACCTCGGCGCCATAGTCCGCCAGCATCTGGGTGCAGCACGGCCCGAGCATGACTTGGGTGAAATCGACGACGCGAATGCCGTCCAGGGGTAGAACGCTCATTCCGCGGCCTCCAGGTAAGTGGCGTTTTCAGACGGGGTGTCGCCGGGATCGGCTCCTTGGGCCCGCATCTGCTGTTGAATCTTGGCTACATTGGCATGCCGCGCGACGACGCCGGCATTGAGCGCGACGGTGGCGGCAACGCCCGCCGCCTCGCCCATCGCCATGCAAGGCGGGATTTCGCGGCTCGACTTCTGCGCCTGCGGCGTCGCGGAATAGTGCCGGCCGGCAACGATGAGCTGGTCGATCTCGCGCGGCAGCATGGCGCGGTAAGGCGTGTAGTAATCGCGGCCGCGGCACACGGTATCCGCAAAATGCCTGCGGTTCATCACGTCGTCCTTGGTCACGACATAGGAACCCTCGAGCAGGCGGGTCTGCCGCACACCGGTCTGCGGCGCGAAATCGACAATATAGGCCTTCTCGAAGCCGGGAAAGTTGGTCCGCGCGAACTCCAGCAGGTTCTGGATACGGTTGCGGCCTTCCACTTCGGCGTGGGTCAGGTCCTCGACCTTCAGCCCGTTCAGCTTGGGGATATGCGGACAGTTGAGCCAGACGATGCCGGGAAGCGGCGTCTTCAGCCACCAGAACGACCAGCAGCCGCCGATCAGGCGCTTGGCCTCGTGGTCGAGCCGCTTGAAGCGCTCGGGCTCCTCGAACTCGAAGCGTTCGGCAGCTTCGGTGTCGACGCCGCCCCAGCGCGATACGTTTGTCAGGATGAACGAGCCTTCGGTGTGCTGTGCGCCCGCGCTTGCCGCGACGTCCAGATCGCCTGTCGTATCGATCACCACATCGCCCATGATGGCCTCGCGGCCCGACTTGGTCTGGCAGATCACACCCTTGATGGTGTTGCCTTCCATGATCGAGGACGAGAACCAGCTATGCGTGCGCAGTTTCACGCCGGATTCGCGGATCACATCATAGGCCGCGCGCTTGAAGCCATCCGGATCGAAGGCCGCTGAATAGCAGATCGGATGCGGCATCGACTGGGTGTGGAAGTCGAACAGGCCCCAGCGCGCCCAGCGCCGCCAGGCTTCGGGCGTGTCGCGCATGTCGAGTTCGCGGTCGCGGTCGGTCGGGGTGACGCAGAGGTCCCATTTCTTCATCCGCTCGATCATCTCCATGCAGATGCCCTGCACGGTGATTTCGAGCTTGTTGGTCATGTCGTCGAGCACCAAGACCATGCCACCGGCGGCGAGGCCTCCGACATAAGGATAGCGTTCGAGCAGCGTCACACTCGCGCCGTTTCGCGCCGCCGAGACCGCCGCCGAGATGCCGGCCGGGCCGCCGCCAACGACGACGACATCGGAGCGGTCGACGATGCGGACATCTCCGCCGGGTTCTCTGATGGTTGCAGTCATGTCCAATTCCTCCTGTTTGAGGCCGCAAAAGGCCGGGCTGTCAGCGATGACAGCGCGCAAAACCTCGCGAAAACTTCGGTTTAGTGTTGAGCGTCAGGCTTCCAGCGGACCACCTTGGATTCGATGAAGGAGACGACGAAGAACAGCGCCACGGCCAGTCCGGCGGCAATGACCACGGTGGCATAGAGCAGCGGCGAGCGGAAATTGTAGGTCGCCTCGATGATCAATGCGCCGAGCCCGTAGCTCGAACCGATCCACTCGGCCACGATCGCCCCCATCACGCTGCTCGTCGCCGCGATCTTCAAGGCTGCGAACAGGAAGGGGAGCGATGCCGGCAAGCGCACTTTCCAGAACACTTCGGAATTGCTCGCTGAAAGCACCCGCATCAGGTCGAGCATTGCCGGGCTCGCCGCCTTCAGCCCCTGAACCATGTTGACCAGCGTCGGGAAGAAGCAGATCAGGCCGGCGATAATGATCTTGGGCGCGATGCCGTTGCCGAAGATCAGCACCAGGATCGGCGCAAGTGCTATGATCGGGATCGATTTGATAATCACGGCGATGGGATAGAACGCCTTCTCGGCGGTCGAGCTGTAGACGAACCAGACAGCCAGGAGAATGGCGATGAGGTTGCCGAAGATGAACCCCAGGAAGGCTTCCAGAAGCGTCGGCAGCAGATTGGCCCAGAGGATCGCGCCATTCTCGCCAAAGGCATAGAACACCTCCACGGGGCTCGGCGCCATGAAGGTCGGCACCGCGAAGAACCAGACCACGAACTGCCACAGCGCGACGCAGCCGGCGACGGCGAAGATTGCCGGATAATGGTTGGCGAAGAAGCCTAGGACGGCGTCCGTCACGCCGCTGCGTTTGGCGTCGGAAACCGAAACGCCCTGCTTGGAGCCTTGCACGACATCGGACATCAGCATTCCTCCAGCAAAGCGCGCAGCTTGGCGGTGATGCGGATGAACTCGACCGTATCGCGCATCGCAAGCTTGCGGGGATAGGGCAGCTCGACCTTCATGAATTCCTTCACCCGGCCGGGATGCGATTCCAGCATCAGCACGTACTGGCCCAGGAACACCGCCTCCGGAATGGAGTGGGTGACGAACAGGATGGTCGTGCCGGTTTCCTGCCACAGCCGCAGCAGTTCCTCGTTGAGCTTGTCGCGGGTGATCTCGTCCAGCGCCCCGAAAGGCTCATCCATCAACAGGATGCGCGGCCGGGTGATAAGCGCGCGAGCAATCGCCACACGCTGGCGCATGCCGCCCGAAAGCTCGTGCGGCAGGGCTTTTTCGCGGCCTTTCAGCCCCACCAGCGCCAGCATTTCCTCCGGATCGGCCGTTGGCTGGGAAGAACTGTGCTTGCCGACTTCCAGCGGCAGGCTGACATTGTCGATGGCGCTGCGCCAGGGCAGCAGCGTTGCTTCCTGGAACACGAAGGCGAAGTCGCGGCCCTCGCGCGCTTTTTTGGGCGGCTGTCCCAGCACCGAAATGGAGCCGTCCGAGACATGGACGAGATCGGCCACCGCGCGCAGCAGTGTGGACTTGCCGCAACCCGACGGCCCCAGCATGGTGACCAGCGCACCTTCCGGAACCTCGACCGAGACATCGGAAAGGGCGGTGAATTCCGAACCCTTGCTGCCGAAGCGGATGTGCAGGTTCTTGACCGACACTGCCGAACCCGCTGCCTCAGTGTGCCGCACGGGTTGCATCATCTGGGCGGCCCCAAGCATCTCGCTCACCCGACCTGCTTGCGGATGTCGGTGGTGGCATCGAGAAGAGCCAGGCTCATCACATCGTCCACCGTCGGCACCGTGCCCTTGAACTGGCCGAGATCGGCATAGGTCTTGATCTGGGCTTCCCAGTTTTCCTTGCTCATCGCACCCCAACCATTGGCGACGGTCGTCTCGTTGAAGGCGAAGGTCATCAGAGGACCGATGGCTTCCAGCTCGCTTGCCTTGTCGAGGTTCGGATAGGCCTTGACCAGGATGTCGACAGCCTCGGCCGGATTGTCGCGCGCATAACCCCAGCCCTTGGCGGTGGCGGCGATGAAGCCGGTCAGGTCCTTGGTGTTGTTCGCAAGCTGGTCGTCCGTGGTGTAATAGACATTGGCATAAAGCTGAATGCCGGTGTCCCAGAGCAGCATGTCGATGCGGTCGTCGCCCAGAACCTTGAGCGCGTTGACATTGGTCAGCCAGCCCACCACGGCATCGGCCTGGCCGGTCACCAGCTGGTTCATGTCGGCGCCCATATTGACCACCGTGACCTGATCTTCCGCGATGCCGTTCTTGGCCAGGAGCGCGCGCAGCAGGATGGCGCCTGTGGGCTGAATCGCGACCGTCTTGCCGACCATGTCGGCAGGCTTTTCGATCGGCTTGGATTTCTTGGAGAAGTAAGCGTAGGGATGCTTCTGGTAACCGGCGGCAATCGCCTTGATTGGAACGCCGGCCGAACGCGCCAGCATCACCGAGGGGCTTGACGAAATCTGGCCGACATTGGACTGGCCGGAGGCGACGCCTGCAACGCCGTCGACATTCGGTCCGCCGGGCACGATTTCAAGCTCGATGCCCTGTTCGGCATAGAAGCCCTTTTCGATGGCGACCACTTCGCCCAGCAGGCCGTTGGAGGCCAGCCAGCCGAGCTGCATACGGATTTTGGCCAGACCTTGCGCATTCGCGCCGGACACGGTGAGCATGGTCTGGCTTGCTGCTGCCAGCCCGCCCAACAGGGCGGCATTGGTCAGGAAGCCACGGCGGTTCATGGTAAAGTTCGACATTGTATTCCCCTTTGTCGGTGGCTGAATCGATGCGGCTTCTTATCTGCCTGGGGGAGCCGTTCATCGGACTGAGTAAGATGATGATCCGCTTTCGCGTTCGATAAAAGAACAATTTTTCGGAAATTGAATTGCCGAAACGGCAACGCACCGAAAAGCGTTGCCACACCAGTCCGTCGGGCCGACAGCGGCAAGCAACACCAGTTCCAAAGAAAAGGGCGCCGATGCGGCGCCCTTTGAAGAGTTCGAATTCCCGCCCGCAGCTATTCCAGCAAGGGCGACCATGCCGGATCGGATGCATAGCCCTGAGCCGGAATGGCCTGCTCGTTGCGGCCCGTCAGGTCGATCGAATACAGCTTGGGTCCGCCACCGCCGGCGGCCTCGCGGAAGAACATCAGCACGCGGCCATTGGGCGCCCAGGTTGGGCCTTCCTGCTGGAAACCAGACGACAGGATACGCTCCCCCGAACCGTCCGTGCGCATCACGCCGATCTGGAACTCGCCGCCGCTCTGCTTGGTGAAGGCGATGAGATCGCCGCGCGGCGACCAAACCGGCGTCGAGTAGGAGCCGCCCCCGAAGGAGATGCGGTTCTGGCCGGAACCGTCCGCGCCCATCACATAGATCTGCGGCTGGCCGCCACGGTCGGAGGTGAACACCACCTTGGAACCGTCGGGCGAATAGGACGGCGAGGTGTCGATGGCGCTGGAATTGGTCAGGCGCGTGGTGTTGCGGCTGCGCAGGTCCATCGCATAGATGTTGGAATTGCCGTCGTCGCGCAGCAGGCTCATGATCACCCGCTGTCCATCGGGCGAGAAGCGCGGTGCGAAGGTCATGCCGGGGAAATTGCCGACGAGTTCGCGCTGGCCGGTCTCAAGCTGCAGCAGGTAGACCCTGGGCTCGCCGCTCTCATAGGACATGTAGGTGATTTCCTGCCGGCTCGGCGAAAAGCGCGGCGTCATCACGATGGAGCGGCCATCCGACAGATAGCGCACATTGGCGCCGTCCTGGTCCATGATGGCGAGGCGCTTCTTGCGCTGGTTCTTCGGTCCGCTCTCGTCGACATAGACGACGCGGGTGTCGAAATAGCCCTTTTCGCCGGTCAGCCGCTCATAGATCGCGTCGGCGATGATATGCGCCACGCGGCGGTAATTGGCCTTGGTGGCGAAGAACTGCTCGCCGATCAACTGCTGGCCGGCGAACGTGTCCCACAAGCGGAACTCGGCGCGCACGCGCCCGTCCGCTTCCTGGCTGACCCGCCCCGTCACCAGCGCCTGCGCATTGATGACCTTCCAGTCTTCGAAACGCGGGGCAGCATCGGGGTTGGAAATCTTTTCGATGAAGGCGCCCTTGTCAATCGGCGTGAACAGGCCGGAACGCTTGAGGTCGGCGGATACGATCTGCGATATCTCGGCACCCATCTTATCGCCCGAGAGGAAGTCGGTGATCGCAATCGGCAGCGGCTCAACATTACCCCTGTTGACGTCGATGACGATGTCGGCCCGTGCCGCGCCCGCGGCGAAGCCGCCGGCCAGCACCAGCCCGAGCATCAGGGCTTTCAAAACTGCTTTCATAGGTGGAACCTTGCCTCTGTGAATCGTCATGGCTCAGAACATTTCGGCTGGATCGAAATTGATGACGAACTGATCCCATTCGCCATTTGCCGGGGGCAGCTTCAGCCCCTGATTGTCGCATTTCTGAACGGCGCGGATAGCGCTTTCGTCGAACGGCCTATTGCCGCTGGACGTCTCGACCGTCGGCCTGCCGTCGATCTTGCCTGCTTGCGTTACCTTGAAACGGATCGACACTTTGAGATTGTCGGTTTCGGCACCGCCCACCGGGATGGTCCAGCAGTCGCTCAATTGCGAGGAAAGGGCTGCCTTGTCGCTCTGCGACAGGGTCTGGCCGGTGGTCTTCTTCGCGCCCAGCGCGGCCTGCTCGGTCGAGCGCTTGGCCCCGCCGCCGGACGGCTTGGCCTTGTTGAGCAGGGCGGTGATCTCATCGGTGCTGAATTGCTTTTCGTCCGACTTAGGACGCACCGCCGTCTGCTCGCTCGACTGCGACGTCGACGGCTTCGTCTCGCTGGCCTTGGCGGCAGTCTGCTGCGCAGGCGCCGGATCCGGCCGCGCCGCGGGGGCCGGCGCGGAGTTCGGCAGTTGCACGGCCTCGGTCGGCGCAGGCTCCTGGGCAATGGTCTCGGCCACAGGATCGGGCGTGGTTTCCTGTTTTGGCTCCGGCTTGGCTTCCTGAGCGGGAGCGGGCGTCGGCTCAGGCTTGGGCTCCGGCTGTTTGACGGGCTCAGGCCTTGGGGCCGGTTCAGGCACGGGTTCCGGCTTCGGCGCGGGCTGTTCCACCGGCTCCGGTTTGGGCTCAGGCTTTGGTTCGGGTTGCTTTGCCGGCTCGGGCTTGGCCTCGTCGGCCACTCTGTCCTGCGGCTTGGGCTCGGGTGCCGGAGGCGGTGCGGCGGAAGGCTCGACCGGGCGCGGACTGGCTTCCGGCGTGATCGGGGCGTCGGTATCGGCGCTGTTGTTGCCGACCTTCTGGGCATCGGCGACGACGTCGGGGCGCTGGGTCGGCACAGGAGCCGGCTTCTCAGCCTTCTCCGCCTTGCGTTCGCCCAGAACGGATTGCGGCACCTCCGACAACGGCACCAACTCGACCGGGAACGACTCGATATTCTCCACCTGCATCGCGCTTGGCGCGGACATCGTTACCAGCCCGACGGCCAGCAGCGAGGCGTGCAAGACGACAGATGTGGTGAGCCCGGCCTTCATCGCGGTATCAGCTACCCTGTTCCTGAAGCGTGACGAGACCGATATTGCGATAGCCCGCCGCGGAAATCCGCGCCATGACACGCATCACGGTGCCATAGTCGGCAGCCTTGTCGCCGCGCACATAGATGCGTTCATCATAGCCGGTCTTGGCGATGGCCTGCAGCCTGGGCACTACTTCCTCGATCGGAATTTCGGTCTCCTGCAAATGAATCTGGCCGGCCTGGTTCACCGAGACGGTGATCGGCTGGGTCTCCGAATTCATCGCATTGGCCTGGGTTTCAGGCAGGTCAATGGGCACGCCCACCGTCAACAAAGGTGCCGCCACCATGAAGATGATGAGCAGCACCAACATCACGTCCACGAAGGGCGTGACGTTGATTTCCGACATCAGGCCGAGCTTGCGCCCGCGGCGTCCGCCGCGGCGTCGCCCGCCTCCGCCCGTGCTTACCGACATGCCCATGGTTCAATCCAACCCCTGAAGTTTCAGGCCCGTTGCGGGACCTTTTCATCGATTTGCCGCGAGAGTATGGCGGAGAACTCGTCGGCGAAGCCTTCCATCCGCGATGCCAGCTTGGATGCGTCGGTCGACAGCTTGTTATAGGCGATGACGGCGGGAATGGCCGCCAGCAGGCCGATGGCGGTGGCCAGCAGCGCCTCTGCGATACCAGGCGCCACCACCGCGAGATTGGTCGACTTCGATCCGGCAATGGCCTGGAACGAGGTCATGATGCCGACGACCGTGCCGAACAGACCGATGAAGGGTGCGGCCGAGCCGATGGTGGCGAGAAAGCCAAGACGGCTTTCCATGCGCTCCATCTCGCGGCTCAACGCCAGATCCATCGCCTTGTCGATGCGGGTTTGCAGGGCCAGCGCCGACTTCGCGCCCTTTTCGAACGATTTCTTCCATTCGCGCATGGCGGCGATGAAGATCGAGGCCATGCCGGTGGTCTTGCGGTCGGACAGGGTGCGGTAGAGTTCCTCGAGCGACTGTCCCGACCAGAATACCTGCTCGAAACGGTTGAGCGCCGAGCGCATCCGGCCATAGGAAATGAGCTTGTCGACGATAATCGCCCAGGTCCAGATCGACGCCACGAGCAGGCCGATCATGACCAGCTTGACGACCCAGCCGGCCTGCCAGAAGAGCGCCCAGATCGACAACTGGGCGGCCGGCTCGACAAGTGTAAGGTTTTCCATATCCAAACTGTCCCTAACATCTTCGGACCCGGCTCACCGTCCCGTCCATGCATACCGTCAATTCAAGGAGGCCATTTCGCGCAGACCTTCGGAAAAGTCCCGAAAATACGCGTTTGCCGCCTTGTCCAAGCCAAATTTGGTGAAAGGAAGGCCGCAGCCATTCCTTACCATTTTCATCGATTCCTTCATGATCCGTTATGGTTAAGGATCGGTTAGGATCGACGCTTCAGGGAATGGCGCTTTGTCGCAGGGATAGGTGCGCGTCGGTGTGCCGATCAGCTGGCAGAAGGCATGAAAGCGGCAATCCACTCCTTGGGGAACCGCCGTGGCCGGCCGCTTTCACCGATGATGGCGGCCTCGACCCGCGCCTCGATCAAAAGATCGTCGCCACGCCGGATCTGCTGGCCCATGACGATGCGGGCGCCGGAAATATCGATGGTGCGCGTGTCCACGGTCAGGATATCGTCGATGCGGGCCGGACTGCGAAAGTCGATTTCCATCCGCCTGACGATCCAGACGATCTTTTCGCCATGCTTGCCATCGGCCAGTTCGGTGTGATGCACGCCCGCCAGCCGCAGGAAATCCGACCGGCCACGCTCCAGGAATTCGAGATAGCGCGCATGATAGACGACACCGGAAAAATCGGTGTCGGCGTAATACACCCGCGCCATCAGGCGATGTCCGAACGGCGTCAGCGCGCCGGACAGGCCGGCTTCCAAGGAAGCGTCCATTATCACTCCTCTTCCTGGAACAGGTTGATCTGCTGCTGGGCGATCTCGTTCGGTGCATCGAGCCCGAGATGCCGCCAGGCGTTGGCCGTCAGCACTCTGCCGCGCGGCGTGCGCTGGATGAAGCCCTGCTGGATCAGATAGGGCTCGATGATGTCCTCGATGGCGTCGCGCGGCTCGGAAAGACCTGCGGCGATCGTCTCGATGCCGACGGGGCCGCCGCCGAAATTCATCGCGATCATCGACAGATAGCGCCGGTCGAGCTGGTCGAGGCCGAGCGCATCGACCTCGAGCCGCTGTAGTGCCTCGTCGGCCGCCTTGCGGTCGACGATCGGCGCATTGGCAACCGACGCGAAATCGCGCACCCGGCGCAACAGTCGCCCGGCGATTCGCGGCGTGCCGCGCGAGCGGCGGGCGATTTCCAGCGCACCGTCGTCCGACATAGGCAGGCTCATGATGCGTGCGCCGCGGCGCACGATCAGTTCGAGCTCTTCCACGGTGTAGAAATTGAGCCGGACCGGGATGCCGAACCGATCGCGCAACGGGTTGGTCAGAAGGCCGAGCCGCGTGGTCGCGGCGACCAACGTGAATTTCGCCAGGTCGATCTTGACGGAGCGTGCCGCCGGCCCCTCGCCGATGATCAAATCGAGCTGGTAATCCTCCATCGCAGGATACAGGATCTCCTCCACCGCCGGGCTGAGCCTGTGGATTTCGTCGATGAACAGGACGTCGCGCTCTTCGAGATTGGTCAGGAGTGCTGCGAGGTCTCCTGCCTTCGCGATCACCGGGCCGGAAGTGGAGCGGAAATTGACGCCGAGTTCGCGCGCCATGATCTGCGCGAGCGTCGTCTTGCCGAGACCGGGCGGGCCAACGAACAGCACATGGTCGAGCGCTTCGCCCCGCCCCTTCGCCGCCTCGATGAAGATCCGCAGATTGGCCCGCGCCGCAGCCTGGCCGACGAAATCGTCCAGCATCTGCGGCCGCAGCGACGAATCGATGTCCTCGCCGCGCTTTTCCGGGGTGATGAGGCGGGGAGAAAGGCTCACTAAAGAAGTTCCATGGAAGAAGGCGATCGCGCAGAGCGCTTGTCGAACGTCATGACCGTATCGCATTTCGCCGCTTCACACGACCAGGCCATAAGGGCGTCAGGCAGGTCGGATGCGGTGACATCTTCCCTTTCCAGCAAACCGCGCAACTTTTCGCCATGCTCGAAACGGAACTCTGCGCTTTGCGTCATCTTGCGAATTGTGGCGAGGATGCTGTCACCATCGTAATGAAGCCGCCTTTTCAACAACCACAGGAGTTCCACAAGCGAAACGGCGCTGACAAAAGCCGGGCTTCGAGCCGCTCGCCGCGCAAAGAAAGCGCGAGATTTCGCACACTGCTCAGGATCGTCGTGCACCAGCAACGGGAGGAGAATGTTAGTGTCGACCCCGATCACGTCTCGCGCTCCCTTGCTTCGAACTCGGCCCATTCCTCAGCGACCGCATCCGCGATTGCATCGTCGAATTCCTCGATCGCCAAGCTCTTCCCCGAAGGCGGCCTTCCAAGAATACCGGCAAGGTCTATGGCCCTGATTTTTCGAGGACGGACATAGGTTCGCCCTCCCTCCTCAAGAAACTCGACGGTATCGCCAGCTTTGAGATCGTGTCTCAGGCGAACTTCCTTAGGGATGGTAATCTGACCTTTTGAGGTGATCGTCGCTAAAACGCTCATTTCTTACACCTGATTTTCCCTACCAATAGTAATAGTAAGGAATTTCAGCTCCGCAACACGTCACCGGGCCAGCTCCTTCAGCCCGAGCCGGATGAGTTTGGAGGAATCGGCGTCCTCACCCGCCGTCTTCAGAGCCGATGCGATGGCGTTCGCGGCGATGTCGCGGGAGTAGCCGAGATTGACCAGCGCGGAAACCGCATCCGCGATCGGCGCAGGCGCCACGCCCTCACCGAGTTCCTGCTTGAGCCCGATGGTGCCCGTCGCCTCGCCCGCGAAGGCCGGCGCCTTGGTCTTCAGTTCGGTGACGATGCGCTCGGCCACCTTCTTGCCGACGCCCGGGGCGCGGCTGACCATGGCGATGTCGCGCAGTGCAATCGCATTGGCGAGTTCAGGCGGCGTCAGCGTCGACAGCACGGCCAGCGCCACCTTGGCGCCGACGCCCTGGACGTTGTTCAAAAGCAGCCGAAACCATTCGCGTTCGAGCTGCGACTGGAAGCCGTACAGCCGGATCATGTCCTCGCGCACATAGGTTTCGATGAACAACACCACCGCCTCGCCGGGATGCATCGCTCCCAGCGTGCGCGTCGAGCAAAACGCGACATAACCGACGCCATGCACGTCGACGACGCATGAGTCCTCGCCGATCTCGTCGACAGTGCCTTTGAGCTTGCCGATCATCTGGGCCTCATGAGTGACTCTCGGGAGTAACAAGCTCCACCTGCGGGAAATAGGTGCGGTAGCGGCGGGTATCGCGCGTCATGAGGCGATGCCCGGCCACACTGGCATGCGCGCCGATTAGAAAATCCGGCAAGGTCTGCGCACGCCCGCCACCTCTGGCACGGTAGTCGCGATGCGCCCAACCCGCAATCGGCGCCGCTTCCGCTGGTATATTCTCGAACGTCCACAATGCGGAGACGAAGACAGCGTTGTAGTTTTCCAACGTCTTGAACGCGTGTGCGACCTCGGCCGCAATGACGACGTTGTAGATCAATCCGCCACGCGACAACGCACTGCCGATTGCGCCTCTAGCCCAATCCTTCCAAGGCGATCCACGCTCCAAAAGGTCGATGATGATGTTGGAGTCAATCAGCGTCGCCATCGCCGCCTCGCGTCAGGGTCATGATCTCGTCCGAGTTAAGACCGCTGTCACTTGTGCCTTCCAATTTGGCGAACCAATCCTCAAGGCTTCGGTGCAAAACGCTTTCCCGCCCGCCCGGCACCCTTACAAGTTCCACGACGCCATCCGAACGCTGGACGAAATCGACCTCCATGCCCGGCTCGATGTTGAGGCGGTCTCGGATGTTCTTGGGGATGGTAACCTGGCCTTTTTCCGTCACGCGCATGGTAATACCTCTGTGGTATTACTTATCCACCGACCGTGAACAAGTCAAGAACATACTGACAAACCTCATCCTGCCAGCTCGGCCCTGAGCCGATAGGCCGGGCTTTGCCGGTGATGGGTGTGGCAGATGGCGATCGCAAGCGCGTCAGCGGCATCCTCGGTATCGAAGCTCGCCTTGGGCATCAGCACCTTGACCATCATGACGATCTGCTTCTTGTCGCCATGACCGACGCCGATCACCGCTTTCTTCACGGCATTGGGCGCATATTCGGCAACCGCCAGGCCCGCCAGCGCCGGGACCAGCATGGCAATCCCACGCGCCTGCCCAAGCTTCAAGGTCGCTGCGGCATCTCTGTTGACGAAGGTGGCTTCCACAGCCGCTTCATGCGGCATCAGCGAATGGATGACGTCGGAAAGCCCGTCATGCAGCTGGCAGAGCCGTGTCGCCAGGCTCATCTTTTCGTCGGAGCGAACCGTGCCGGCCGCGATGAAACGCAACGAATTGCCGAGGCTTTCCACAACGCCCCAACCGGTGCGGCGCAGGCCCGGATCAATGCCAATGATACGAATCGCTTCCGTCATACCCGAACCTTATCTTTCGGGCGCCACGAAGCCAGAGAAATGTGAACAAACCGAAAACGTCAGCCGCGACCGAAGGCAGTGTTGAGCAGAGTGATCTGGTCGGAAACCGGGTTCTGCGACCGATGCGGAAACGGCATGAACCCGTTGCCGTATATTTCGTCGTCCATACGCCGCACCAGCGATTGCAGACGCAGCGAACGGCGGACGAGGCCTATGAAGTCTTCGGGCAGTTCGCCCCAGCCAAGCGCGTCTTCATGCGCCGACGCTGTATCGAGCCGAACCTTGGCCTTTTCGGAGGCAACCTGGTCGCGGGTCATTTCACCCGAATTGGCGGCACGCTGGAGCAGCAGCCACGAAGCGACCTGCATGAGCCGCGTCGTCAGGCGCATCGACTCCGCCGCATACAGCGTTGCCGCGTTGCGCGACAGCCGCTTGGCCTCGGCGCGACCTTTGCCGTCGAGATATTCGGCTGCATTCTCCACCAGCCCCATGCCCTCTTCATAGAGCGGCTTGAAGGATTGCGAGAACACGCGGTGCTCGGCCAGCTTGATCGTGTTCGGGCTCGTGGCGAAAGGCTCGTTCATCAAAAAATTCCTGCATCCCCGCTAAACGGCATATCAGCCTGTTCCGGCTGTTTCGACCGCGTAGACCCCAACTCTTGCGAGAAGATGGTGGAAAATGCGCTTACCCCCCATTGAAGGCAAGCTTATGTTTAACAGAAGGTTAACGGGGGTGAATGGACAGCCTGGGGCTGTGATAAAAATGAAAAATCCGTTCTGAAACGGTACAAATTGTGACCTGAAATGGGATGCCGCTATTGCGGTGCGGCAGCCGAATCAAAGTTACGCACAACCACCGCGCCGAGTATGGCGCCGGGCAGTCCTTCCGTGTCGACTTCCTGCAGCAGGACGGCGCATCCGCCCTTTTTGCCCATCACCTTTTTCGGCAGTTCGAAGCGTGCGGCCTTGCCATGCCACATGCCGACCGTCTGGATGTCGGTGACGGAATTCCAGTAGGTGACCTCGCGGCCCTGGTTTTCGCCGCGATCGATGGTGATCGGACGCGGCGCATCGAAATGCACCAGGACAAGGTGAGCTTCCTTGTCACTGGGAAACTCGCCATCGGCCGATGATCCGGTTTCGATCAGCATGCTGTCCCCCTGCTTGCTGATGCTGATCGGCACGCTCAAGCCATTGCCATCGGACTGCATCTTGCCCAGCGTATCGGCAAGCGCCTGTCTCTTCGCTCCATTGACATGAACGCGGCCATTGACCACGGCCTGCGGCGTATACACCGACCGCGACTTGAAGGAGCGCATATAGTCGTTCTGGCGCGCGGTGTTTTCTTCGGTTGCAAGCGTGTCGCGCCAGCCAAGATAATCCCAATAATTCACGTGATAGGCGAGGGCGACGATGTCGGAGCGCTTGGCATATTCGGAAAACAGCGCGTCGGCGGGCGGGCAGGAATTGCACCCCTGGCTGGTAAACAGCTCGACCACGCCCACAGGCTTACCGTCTTCGGCAAAAGCCGACCCCGCAACAGCCGATGCTGCCAGCAGGGCTGCCAGCGTGATGGAAATGCGCCTCATGGTCGTTCCGATATCCCGCAGCTTTTCGCTGATATTGTTTTTGTCGCAGGATGTTTGTCAGAAGACAGCATCAACAGGAAGTCACGTTGCAGTGAAATTTAGCACCCGGTGTTCAAAGCGCCCGGCCCGTACTAACGGAAAGTTGGTGAATCCTTCATAAAGCTCAAGGTTCAGGATGGGAGACCGACATGGACCTTTTCGCCTCGATCGACCTCTATTGCGAGCGACTCGATGCCGGCTTCTGGTCGGAACCGGTCAATTTCCTGTCCAACCTGTTCTTCGTTGCCGCGGGTCTCTGGGGCATTTATCAGGTTCGTCAGCGCCGAACGGGCGGCTTCGCTGAGCTGATGGGCTGGTGGGTGGTCGCCATCGGCATAGGCTCGGGCCTGTTCCACAGCTTCGCCAACCGGCTCACCATCTGGGCCGACATCGTCCCCATCGCGACGTTCACCCTCGCATACACGCTGTTCTGCCTGCGCCGCTTCATGGGCATGCGCTGGGGCAAGGCGATTGCGATCTTCCTTGCGTTTTATGCCGTCGTCGGCTTCGCAACCTACATGGTGCCGGATTGGTTGCGGCTCGCCACCAACGGCAGCACCGGCTACCTGCCCCCCTTCCTGGCGCTGATCTTTTTCGGCATCCTCGTCATCCGCAGCGGGAATCCGGCTGGATGGTACAACATCATCGCCGCGATGATCTTCATCGGCTCGGTTAGCTTTCGGATGATAGATCCGATCGTCTGCGAGGCGCTGCCGATCGGAACGCATTTCCTCTGGCACACACTCAACGCCCTGATGCTCGGCGTCGTTCTCGCAGCGGTGGCCAAATACGGCGCTCCGCGCAGCGTGTATCGCTGAAAGGCTTAGCTGACGAAAGCCTGGCGCTAGTGCCGGAAGTGCCGCACGCCGGTGAACACCATGGCGATGCCGCGTTCGTCGGCAGCAGCGATGACCTCGTCGTCGCGCATCGAGCCGCCGGGCTGGATCGCCGCGGTCGCGCCCGCGTCGATGGCCGAAAGCAGGCCATCGGCAAAGGGGAAGAACGCATCCGATGCCACCACCGAGCCGACAGTTAGTGGCTCCTTCAGGCCCGCTACCTCGGCGGCATCGAGCGCCTTGCGGGCGGCGATGCGCGAGGAATCCACACGGCTCATCTGGCCGGCGCCAATGCCCACCGTGGCGAGGTCCCTGGCGTAGACAATGGCGTTGGACTTGACGTGCTTGGCGATGCGGAAGGCGAATTTCAGGTCTTCCCATTCGCGCTGTGTCGGCTGGCGCTTGGTCACCACGTTCAGTTCCAGATTGTCGACGATGGCGTTATCGCGCGACTGTACCAGCAATCCGCCCGCCACCGACTTGACCGTGAGACCGGCGCGGTCCGCATCCGGCAACCCGCCGGTGACCAGCAGGCGCAGGTTCTTCTTGGACGCCACGATGGCGCGCGCCTCTTCTGTGGCGTCGGGGGCGATGATCACTTCGGTGAAAATCTTGACGATCTCCTCGGCGGCCAAGGCGTCGAGAATGCGGTTGAGCGCCACGATGCCGCCGAAAGCCGAGACCGGGTCGCAGGCCAGCGCCTTCTCATAGGCGGCCTTCAGCGTGCCGCCTTCCGCCACGCCGCAGGGGTTGGCATGCTTGATGATGGCGACGGCCGCCGTGCGGACAGGGTCGAACTCGCCGACCAGTTCGAAGGCGGCATCGGTGTCGTTGATGTTGTTGTAAGACAGCTGCTTGCCCTGAAGCTGCCGCGCGGTGGCGACGCCCGGACGCTGTTCGCCGGTCAGGTAGAAGCCGGCATTCTGGTGCGGGTTTTCGCCGTAGCGCATCACGCTCTCCAGCCTGCCGCCGAAAGCGCGCCATTTCGGCTGATCGATCTCCAGCGCCTCGGCAAACCAGTTCGAGATTGCCGCATCATAGGCGGCGGTGCGCGAGAACGCCTTGGCGGCGAGTTCCTTGCGCAGCGACAGCGGCAGGCTGCCATTGTTGGCTTTGATCGCCTCGATCAAGCGGGGATAGTCGGCGGGATCGGTGACAACAGCGACATAGGCATGGTTCTTGGCCGATGCCCGCACCATTGCGGGGCCGCCTATGTCGATGTTCTCGACCACCGAGGCATAATCGCCGCCCGAACGCATCACCTCCTCGAACGGATAGAGGTTCACCACCACCAGATCGATTGGCTGAATGTTGTGCTCAGTCATGGCAGCCGCGTGCTCGGCGTCGTCACGGATGGCCAGCAGCCCGCCATGCACCGACGGATGCAGCGTCTTGACCCGCCCGTCCATGATTTCCGGAAACCCGGTCAGCTCCGAGACGTCGCGGACGGCAAGGCCGGCCTCCGCGATGCTTTTGGCCGTACCGCCGGTCGACACAAGCTCGACGTCGATATTGCACAGCGCCCGGGCGAAATCGACGAGCCCGGTCTTGTCGGACACGGACAGCAGCGCACGCCGCAGTGGGACGAGATCGGGAGCAGGAATTTTTTTGGAAGCGACGGCCATGCCGGAAACGCCTTTCGGAAGTTGCTGGGCGCGCTCCAAAACCATGGCACGCCCGCCGGAAACGGATGGCGGGGCCGTACCACATGGGGCCGGGAAATCAAGGTTTGCAGCCGCTTTGGCCGCACACTGGCTTAGGCTTTCGACAGTTTATGTCCTGTTATGCCTTGCCGGGACCTTCGATCCGCTCAAAACGCCAGTTGACCGTGCTGACATCCTGCAGCGGCAGAGCCAATACCAGCTGGCGGCAGCGGCGGGGTCCGCTCAATCCGGCGAAATAGATCGACTCCTCGATCTGGGGCTCGACCTCGTCGGCGGTGAACACCCAGCCATCGCCGCCCGGCGCGCGCAGAATGAGGCGGTCGCCCGGCTGCCGATACAGGTCGATATCGGGATGGATGTGGAAGCGGATGGCGGCATGGTCGCCCTCGGCGCGCGCAGCGACCCGGCCGCTGGTGAGGAAGCTGTCGGCGCCCGAAAGCACCGCGCCGCCGTCGGACAGCACCAGCGCGCGTTCGTGGTACAGTCCGAAGCGCGAAGCATAACCATCGTGACGGGCAAAGAAGCCCTGGGTGCTTTGCGTGTCGGTGCGCTCGCATGTCACCACGCGCGGTCCCGCGACCAATGGCTCGCCGAGCATGTCGCTGATGCGCTGCGAATGGGCGAAGCGGGCCGATGATGTGTCGTTGATGGTCGCGGTCGAATGCGCGGCCGTCGCTCTTGCCAAGGGACGGAACTCAGGCGCGCCGAAGGTGTCGGTGCCCGCATTGACGACATAATGATGCCGCCCCAGGGAAAGCTCGAAGGAGAGGCAGCCGGCATGGGCTGCACCCGAGACTTCGACGGGAGGGGCCGCGCCCGTATCGGCGATGACGGTCGCATCGCCCATCGACAGTCGTTCATAGCCCGAATGCGGCGCATGCAGAAGCGGCGCTCCGCCGGTCTCGTCATGGCGCAGTATGGCGGCCAGCCGGTCCGCAATGGTCACGCCCATGCCGTTGAACCGGGCAAGACTGCCGTCGCGGTGCCGGAAGAAGCGCAGCGCCGGAAGCATACGCTCGATGGCGTTCACAAGCGCTTCAGGTGGCGTTTCGGCCTGGTTGGCATAGGTCTGGCGCAACGGCAGAAGGTCGGCGAGAATTTCCAGAACCGCCATGGGGTTGCGCGAGATATGGCCGCCATCGGGCAGGATTTGTCGGTCGAGTTCTTCGGCGAGGTTGCGTGTCGCCGACCGCAGGGCCGATGCGGATGTCGGCAGCGACAGCGCAGAGAAGGCGAGCGCGATGCGCGCTCGCAGCCTGTCTTCGCTGCGCGGCATGCCGCGCACGGTGGAGCGCAGATAGCGGATCTGCAGGGCGAGCGAGCGCAGGAAGCTGCGGTAGACCCGCAGTTCCGCGCCTTGCAGCACGACGGAGGAATGCTGCAGCCAGGAAATGATGCGGCGGGCGGTGACGGCGGGATCCCAGGCCTCGCCGGAAATACGGCCACCATGCATCGCGATCCAGTCGGACACCAGCGCACGCGCATTGGCCGAAGACAGCTCGGTGCCGGCCGCGCGCATGTGGCGCAGCCATCGGAAACCATGCAGGCTGCGCTGCCAGCCGCGATGCGCGACCTCCATCTGGAAGGGTGAGTTGCCGCTCGTCTCGACGAGATAACCCGACAGCGGAAAACGGCCATAATAGATTTCAAGCGCGATCTGCGGATCGGCAAGGCGCAGATCGGGCGGCGCGATCAGCACGCGCTCGGGCGTGCGGCCGGAATACCGCCAGCGATAGGTCGGTCCGGCCCGCAGGCGTCGTCGCGTCTTGCGCCAAAACTCTCTGGCGACGAGCGCCCAAAGGCGCGTCGTATCGTCCGCCAAAATGGTCAACAATCCTCCTGCCGTCTGAAAGGAACGGCAGAACACTCTATTTGATTCCCCGCTTGGTGCGACAGCCCCCAAAGAGGCATCATCCACCGCCCTTTTGCAGTAGGGTCAGGGACGCTCACCGCCTGCGGAAACGAGCTGCGAAGAAGCCGTCGAGCCCAGACAGTTCGGGTCTATCGAGTGCAAGCCCCGCCGGCGTGGTCCTGAGCCAGCCCTGACCGGTCAAGAAAGCCTCCGCCCCCGGCACCTCATCGGTGGAGAAGGGCATCGGTTCGATGTGTCCGGCATGATCGGCCTGGAAGGCGGCCGCCAGGACCTCGCCCTCAGCAGGGTCGAGCGAACAGTTGGAAAACACGATCGTACCGCCCGGCCGCACCAGATCGATGGACCGGTCGAGCAGCTTGCGCTGCACCGCGGCCAGCTTGACGATGTCTTCCGGCGTCTTGATCCACGGCACATCGGGATGCCGCCGCACCGTGCCGGTGGACGAACATGGTGCATCGAGCAGCACGGCGTCGAACAGCTCTTTTGGCTCGTAGGCGAGGATATCGCTGACGACCGTCTCGGCTTGCAGCCCAAGCCGCTCCAGGTTTGCGGCCAGCCGCTTAAGCCGGTTGCGCGATGTGTCGACAGCCGTCACCTCGGCTCCCGAAAGGATCAGTTGCGCGGTCTTGCCGCCCGGTGCCGCGCACAGATCGGCGACCCGCTTGCCCTTGATATCGCCGAGCAGCCTGGCCGGAAGGGCGGCGGCGGCATCCTGTACCCACCACGCACCTTCGGTGAAGCCCGGCAGTTCGGTCACCCCAGCCGAAAGCTTCTCTACACGCACTGAACCGGTCGGCAGTACGATACCGCCAAGCTTTTCGGCCCATCCGGCGGCGCCCGACTTCACCGAGAAATCCACCGGCGCCTCGCTGCGGTGGATGGCCAGGATGGCCTCGGCTTTGTCCTTGCCATAGGCTTCGCGCAGGCGCGCGGCGAACCAGTCCGGCGCATCGCGCATTCTGTCGAGCGCCGGCGCAAGCTCTTCGGCCTTGGCACGCGCCAGGCTGCGCAGCACACCATTGACCAGACCGGAGAACCGCACGGTGCGGGGGTCGCCCTTGGCGTGGGTGACGGCAAGGTCTACGGCGGCGCTGTCCGGCACGTCGAGAAACAGGATCTGCGTGGCTGCGACGTGCAGGATATGCGACAGCGCCGTGGCATTGGCCGGCAGCGGCTTTTCCAGCCGCTTGGCCAGGAGCGCGGCGATGGTGCCGCGATAGCGCAGCGCCGTCACCAATATGGCGCGAACCAGAGCCCGGTCGCGCGGCTCGAGCGCACGATATTGCGGATGGCCGTGTTCCTGGTCGGTCATGCCGTCGAGCGGCGTCTTGGCGTCGATGACGGCGGCCAGAAGCTTGGCAGCCGTCATGCGTGCTGCAAGGCCCGGAACGTCGGATCCTGGCCTGTCGGCGTAGTGCTTGTTGAAGGGGGCTTCCCGCGTCCGGCCGGCGCCGCTCAAGACCTTGGCCTCTTGGGGCCGGTGGGATTGCGGCCCCAGGGATTGGGGCGCGGCTGCTCAGGCGCGGGCGGCTGCTTCGGCTGGGAGGGGCGACCGCCCCAGGGGCCGGCAGCCGGCGTCTCCGGTTGGCGCGGTGCGGCCTGGCGTGGTTGGGCGGAAGCACTCGGCGCGGGCCGGTTTGCTGCCTGCGGTTGCCGTCCCATGCCCGCGCGCGCCATCTCCTGAAGTGCTGCGATGCGGTTATCGGTGTTGGGGTGGGTGGAGAACAGATTGTCCATGCGCTGGCCGGACAGCGGATTGATGATGAACATATGCGCCGCCGCCGGATTGCGTTCCGCGTCGGGATTGTGGATCTGCTGAACGCTGCGGGCGATCTTGTCCAGCGCCGAGGCAAGCCACAGCGGGTTGCCGCAGATTTCGGCGCCGCGCCGATCGGCGGAATATTCCCGCGTCCGGCTGATGGCCATCTGCACCACCATCGCGGCCAGGGGCGCCACGATCATCGCCACCAGCACGCCAACGAAGCCGAGCGGATTGTTGTTGTCGCGGTTGCCGCCGAAGAAGAAAGCGAAGTTGCCGAGCATGGAAATCGCACCGGCGAGCGTCGCGGTGATTGTCATGATCACCGTGTCGCGGTTCTGCACATGGGCGAGTTCGTGCGCCATGACGCCAGCGACTTCCTCATGCGACAGCCGCTGCAGAAGTCCGGTCGTGGCGGCAACCGCTGCATTCTGAGGGTTGCGGCCGGTGGCAAACGCGTTCGGCTGCGGATTGTCGATCAGATACACCTTCGGCATCGGCAGTTCGGCACGCTCGGCCAAAGCCTTGACGATGCCGAAATATTCCGGCGCGTTGCGCTCGTCGACCTCCACCGCGTGGTTCATGCGCAGAACCATCTTGTCGGCATTCCAGTAGCTGAACAGATTCATGCCGGCAGCCATCAGGAAGGCGATCATCATGCCGCCCGAACCGCCGATGAGATAGCCGACGCCCATGAACAGCGCTGTCATCGCCGCCAGAAGCATCGCCGTCCGCATGATGTTCATCGCCTACTCCATATCCGTGGCGCCGCTTTTGCCCGTTCGGGGTCGAATGCGGCGCGTGCCTCCGCTATATGATGGGAGACAGGTGCACATGTTTCAATTGTTGCGGGAAGTCCAGTGACGAAAATAGAAAACCCCGACGCCACGCCGGAACCGGACCAAACCCCGGCAAAAGAGCTATCGCCGGCGGCCAAACGTGCGCTTGCAGAAGCCGAAGAACGCCGCAAGGCGTACGAGGCAGCGACGGCCGCCTTGCCCAAGGAGATCGGCGGGCGCGGCGGCAAGGAGCCCGGACGCTATGGCGACTGGGAGGTGAAGGGCCTCACCAGCGACTTTTGACCGGAAGCCCCAGCGGAATTTCGACGGCGCCGCGGAACCGCGAATAGCCGGCTGCGTTGAATGGACTGATATTTTTCAGTCAGCGCTCCGGAGCTACGCCATGCTGATCCGACTCGGCTACGAGATTGCCATCGAATGCCAGCAGGCGATGCCCGTCATCTCGCTTCTCGACATCCATCCCGATCGTCAGGGCGACATCAAACGGCAAACCAAGGTTCTGACGTCGCCCATCGTCCCCAGCGATACATACAGCGACATTTTCGGCAACACCTGCCGCCGCTTCAGCGTTCCCGCCGGCGGTTTTCGCGTGTTGTACGACGCCGTGGTCGAGGATTCGGGCCAGCACGACCTGACCAATCCGCTCGCTCAGGAAACGCCGATCGAAAAACTCCCGCCTGAGGCGGTCGGCTTTCTTCTCGGCAGCCGCTACTGCGAGACCGATCACCTCTCCTCCTTGGCCTGGAGCCTGTTTGGAAATGTTCCGGCGGGCTGGGCAAGGGTTCAGGCAATCTGCGACTATGTCCATAACCGCCTGTCCTTTGGCTACAGCTATGCCCGCTCGACCCGGACGGCTGCGCAGGCGCATGACGAACGCGTCGGCGTCTGCCGCGATTTCGCGCATCTCGCGATCACGCTGTGCCGCTGCATGAACATCCCCGCCCGCTATGTGAATGGTTATCTCGGCGACATTGGAATTCCCGCCGATCCCGCCCCGATGGATTTTTCTGCATGGTTCGAGGCATTCCTTGACGGCAAATGGTATTCGTTCGACGCCCGCCACAATATGCCGCGCATAGGCCGCATCGTTGTCGCGCGTGGCCGCGATGCGACAGACGTTCCGCTGCTTCACAGCTTCGGTCCCCACCGCCTGTCCTTGTTCAAGGTCTGGACCTACGAACAGGGCGAATCCCCAGCCCAGCCGCCCTATCGTGATTTCAACCGCGTACAGGACGCACGGATGCTGGCCTGATTTTTCGCTTGCCTCAATATTGACTTAGGAATAAATACCCTGAATGCGTTCAGGAAAATATTCCTTCGTTGTATTGTGCTCCGTCCTGCTGCTGGTAGGCACTCCTGCACGGACTGAAAACCGGTCGTTTGCCGGGCCGGTGGAGGCGACCGTTATCGACGTCTTGGACGGAGATACGTTTCTGGCGGAGGCCAAGGTGTGGCCCGGTCATTCCGTTCGCGTCAACATCCGCATCCGTGGCATAGACGCTCCCGAGATGCGGAGCCGCTGCGAAAGCGAACGAGAGGCAGCGCATCGGGCGCGCGATGCGCTGGCTGCGTTGCTCGGCGCTCGGCCCATCCTGCTGTCCAACATTGGCGGCGCGAAATATTACGGACGCGTCCTGGCCGATGTCGCAAGCGGCAGTGGCGAGGTTGTCGCCGAAGCCATGCTGGCTTCAGGCAAGGTGCGGGCCTATGACGGCGGACGCCGATACAGCTGGTGTGGGTAAACCAGCTATCACCAACGCTACATCTTCAATCGCGTAGGCGGCGTCGCCGGTCCGACATCAGAAAATATTGGGCCGGCTCTGATCGGGCTTAGCAGGCTGAATCAGCCTGATCCGCTCGCGCTTGGCTGCCGTCCCTGTTTCCTGGAGAATGGCGACCAGGCATTCGCCCGCTTCGGCACCCCAGGCTTGTCCTTCGCAGGCAAGATCGGTGTGGCTCGGCACGCTCGCATCCTTCTTCTTTTCCCGCAGCGCGTTGGAGATGGTGTCGCTTGCAGCCGGCGAGATCAGGCCGGGACCTGCGACCGGCGTCAGCAGGATCGCCACAAAGGCGCCCAAAGCGAAAATAGCGAACATCGCCAACGGATGTTCGTGAGACCGGCGGCGCAAAGCCAGCCTCGGCATGGCGTGCTCTGCTGTGTTTCCGTTGGAGCTCTCGGCACTGCTGATAGAATTAGAGAAGCGAAACATGGATCCCCGCTGTTCGTTATCATTCATTTTTGCATGAAACGAAGATAATCGCGCCTTGTAACAACAGCATGCCGCTGCGTTAGATTTTTCGGGTCCGAAGGCTCGCTGCAAATCCTCGCCTTGAAACACGGCGCTATACAACGGGCGCAGCCGCCGCTAGCCTTCCGGTCACCTATGGCAGTTGGGGGAAAGCATGGCCGGTCTATATCTGGAGGAGTTTGTGGTCGGCCAGGTCATCCGGCACACGCTGACCAAATCCGTGACCGAAAGCGACAACATGTTCTTTTCGGTGATGACGCTGAACCCGCAGCCGCTACATATCGATTTCGACTTCGCCGCGAAAAGCGAATGGGGCAAGCCGCTGGTCAACTCCTTGTTCACGCTCGGCCTGATGGTCGGCATTTCCGTTCACGACACCACCTTGGGCACCACCATCGGCAATCTCGGCATGACCAACACCAGCTTCCCGCATCCTGTCTTCCACGGCGATACGATCAGGGTCGAGACGGAGATCAAATCCGTGCGGGCATCGAAATCCAAACCCGACCGTGGCGTTGTCGAGTTCGAGCACCGCGCCTTCAACCAAGATGGAGCGCTGGTCGCCCAGTGCACCCGCCAGGCGATGATGATGAAGAGGCCCTGAACGATGCGCTCTCTTCTCTTTGTGCCCGGCGATTCCGAGAGAAAGCTGGAAAAGGGTTTTTCCAGCGGCGCAGACGTCGTCATCGTCGACCTTGAGGATTCCGTCTCGCTCGACGACAAGCCCCGCGCCCGAACCATTGCCGCAGCAGTCATCGCTGCCCACCGGGCGTCTGCCTCCGCCAAAATTTATGTCCGCATCAACGATTTCTCGACCGGACTGGGCGACGACGATCTGGCAGCCGTCGTTCCAGCCCGACCGGACGGCATCATGCTGCCCAAGTGCAACAGCGGCGCGGATGTGCAGCGCCTCGCGGGCCTCCTGCGGGTCTTCGAAGCCGAGAGCGGCTGGGAAGACGGCGCAACCGCCATTCTGCCCATCGTGACAGAGACGGCGGCGGGCGTGCTCTCCGCCGCCAGCTATGCCGAGACGACACATCCGCGCCTTGCCGGCCTGACCTGGGGCGCCGAAGACCTCGCCACTGCGGTCGGTGCGCGCACCAACCGCGATGAACGGGGCCGCTATACCGATGTCTTCCGGCTTGCCAGATCCTTGACGGTGCTCGGCGCATCGCATGCCGGCGTGGCCGCTATAGACACCGTCTTCGTCGACTTCCGCGATATGGACGGGTTGCGCGCCGAATGCGTCGAGGCCGAACGCGACGGCTTTACCGGCAAGATGGCGATCCATCCCGCCCAGGTGGCCTTGATCAACGAGGTCTTCACACCGAGCGAGGAAGCCGTCGCCCATGCCCGCGACGTGGTGGCCGCCTTCGAGCAGGCCGGCAATCCCGGCGTGCTCGCCATCGGCGGCAAGATGTATGACCGGCCGCATCTGCGCGGCGCACAGCGCCTGCTCGCGCGTGCCCGCGGCTGACGGTTTTGCATCGACCCGGACGCTCGCCGAGACTCGAACGTGTTTCAAGTCTTGATCCATGGGCTGCGAGGCTGTACAGCCGTTTTCAGTGTCCACGTAGCTCAGTTGGATAGAGCACAGGATTCCTAAGGTGAATTGGGCGTTGCGGCAGGAAACTCCGCAACGGATCTGCTCAAAGTCGGGGAACGCTTCGCCACGCATGCGGCATGCCGATCCCGAGCCAAGCCGGCGGGTTCGCCGGAAGGTGTAGAGACTGGACGGGCAGCACCTAACGGCTTCGGCCCAGGGTGAAGGGACAGTCCAGACCACGAACGCCGCAAGGCGGCGGCGAAAGCCGAAGTGGGATGAATCCTGGGGTCGGAGGTTCGAATCCTCTCGTGGACGCCATTTTTTAGCAGGATGGGAAAGAAGGCGCTGGAGCAAGAATCTGCTACAGTGGATAGTGCTTTTTATCGAAGCGCTGCTCACTGGACAGCGGTTCATGACATTCGGATGAAATTTTCGGCTTAGCGTTGTCGCTGCTTCGGGTCGGCTCCATATGTGAGAGGTCGCGCCAAACCATCCGGTGCGTCCCTCAATCGATCATGTCTGTGCGCCCGCGGCGATACGTCCCCGCCCGCCGCAGCATCCATCCGGAGAAATCTTCATGCGCTACAATCAGCTTGGCCGCACTGGACTGTTCGTTTCCGAAATCTGCCTCGGCACCATGACCTTCGGCGACCCAGGCGGCGAGGGCCAATGGGGCGCCATTGCCAGCGTCGACCAGAATGCCGCCGATGAGATCGTAGAACGCTCGCTCGCAGCCGGCGTCAATTTCATCGACACCGCCAATGTCTATTCCTTCGGCGCTTCGGAGCGCATTCTGGGCCAGTCGCTGATCAATCTCGGCGTCAAGCGTCAGGATGTCGTCATCGCCACAAAGGTCTATGGCTCGATGGGCAACGGCCCTAACGACCGGGGCGCCTCGCGCGGCCATATCATGGACCAGGTCGAAGCCAGCCTCGACCGGCTGCAGACCGACCATATCGATCTCTACCAGATCCACGGCACCGACCCGGTGACACCCATCGACGAGACCCTGAAAGCCCTCGACGACATCGTCTCCAGCGGTCTCGTGCGTTATGTCGGCGTTTCCAACTGGCAGGCCTGGCGCATCGCCAAGGCGCTCGGCATTTCCGAGGCCAAGGGCTATGCCCGCTTCGAGACCCTGCAGGCCTATTATTCCATCGCCGGACGCGATCTCGAACGCGATATCGTCCCTCTGCTCAACGAGGAGAAGCTCGGCCTGATGGTCTGGTCGCCGCTGGCCGGCGGACTGCTGTCGGGCAAATACGGTCCCGATGCGCCGGGCAATGGCGAAGGGCGCCGCGCCAGCTTCAACTTCCCACCGGTCGACGAAACCCGCGGCTGGGCCTGCGTCGCCGAAATGCGCGAGGTGGCGAAAAAACACGATGTCAGCGTCGCCACGGTGGCGCTCGGCTACGTCCTGGCCAAACCCTTCGTGATGTCGGTCATCATCGGCGCCAGCCGTCTGGACCAGCTCGAGCAGAACCTCGCCGCCACGGGGCTTGATCTGGATGCCGAGGATATCGCCCGCCTCGACAAGGTGAGCGCCCTGCCGCCGGAATATCCGGGCTGGATGCTGGAGCGGCAGACCGCGGGCCGCCGTCCCGCGCCCTTCGACCCCAAGCCCTGAGGCTTGGGGCTTAGGGATAGCGGTCCTCCACCCTTGGATGCCTTCTGAGGGAGTTGGGCCGGTAACGCGGTAGGTGCCGGTCAAACCGATTCTCGATATCACCGCAAAGCGCGTCGAGGTCTCGGCTTTCGCCCCTGACGCTGCGGTCGGCGGGCAGCCAGAACGTGCCCCACCCCGTGCGCTCGTCGTGCTGCTTGCCCAGCAGATTTTTATCGATCGTCACCGTCAGCGGAATGTGCAGACCGGCGAGCTTGCGCAGCCGGTCGAGCATCCAGTCCAGCGACAGGTCGGCGAGTTTCCAGTCGTCGTCCTCGTCTTCATAGCCGCCGCCGATGTCGGAATGAACGCCGGGAAACCAGACCTGTTCGATGACCTGGCCGGCGGCAGTTCCCTCCGGCGTCGGATCGTCCCAACGGATGGGCAGGAACGCCTTGCGGTTTTCGTCGATGGAAAGCGCCTGCAGTCCGACTGGCACACGCGGCGACAATTCGGTGTCGTGGAACTTGTGCCGCCACGGGTTGGCGAGGTTCATCAAGCCCGGCAGACCGAGTGATTTGACCGTGTCGAACACCCCGACCACATCGGGCACCACCGGTGCCGCCTGGTATGTCGCGGCGAATGCTTTACCCGCCTTCTTGCGCTCGGCCTTGTCTCGCATCTTGTAGGCTTCGACGGCCTCCAGGGCGATGGCGCGGCGGCGTTCGGCGCCCTTGCCCTTTTCGTCCTTCGAGATCGGCTTGCTGCCGTCGCTCGTCGCAAGCCCGCAGGTCGACAATGTGCCGCCCAGACAACGAACCGTGTAGGCTCCACGACTGAAGCCGAACACGCCGATCTTCACGCCCGGTCGCCAGCGCAGCAGCAGCGCCTCATAGCAATCGACGATGTTGTCGGTGATGCCCCATCCCGTCGCCTTGGCGAAGAGATTGCGCGCCTTGCGGGCTGGCGTGTCGTCCTGGTCCTCTTCCGGCGCACCAAGGCCCGCATCGTAGAACGCGTCGAGATAGGGTTTGTCGGAGGCGGCCGCATACATCTGGAAGATGTTGGTATTCTTCCTGGCGGCATCTTCGCGAACGCCGCGTTGGCCTGTTCCGTCCGAAAAGATCAGACACCAATGGCTTGGTTCCGGCATGCGACCTCCAACCTTCGGGAGTAGTCGGCTCACATCGTCACGCCATCAATGTTTCATCGAAGCAGCTGCAAATCAAGCGGGTACGGCACTCGAAATACAATTTTTAATTGCATCGACTGTCCTCGATGCCCGGAATCGTTTGCATGCTCGTCAACCGGCGTCGTCGGAATTTCGAGTAGCCGCCGCGAGGGCAAGAGCTACCAGACCTCCAGCCCAGATACGAAAGCCGGGCGCTCGGCCCGGCTTCCGCAGATATGCGCTGTGCTTATTCGGCAGCGACGATCTTGCCGCCTTCCCACTTGAACAGCGAGAAACTCGGCGAGCTCAGATCGCCGGTTTCGCCATAGGTGAGCTTGCCGATTGCGGTCAGGATTGGCTCTCCGCCCTTGAGCGCGGCGGCGACCGCCTCGGCATCCTCCGCGCTGCCTGCCTTCTCGATGCCGGCCTTGAGCACCTCCACGGCGGCATAGGCGTTGAGGGTGAAGGCCTCCGGCGGGATCCCCTTGTCGTTCAGGGCTTTCACGGCCGCCGCCGAGTCCGGGTTCTTCAGCGCGTCGGTGGCGTTGGTGAACAGCGTTCCCGCCGCCGCCTCGTTGCCGATGGCCCAGAACTCGGTGTTGGACAGGCCCTCGCCGCCAATGATGGTGGCGTTGACCGCTGCATCCTTGAGCTGGCGCGCCAGAAGCCCGCCCTCAGGGTGATAGCCGCCGAAATAGATCACGTCGACATTGTCGGCCTTAAGCCGCGTGATCAGCGCGGAAAAGTCCTTCTCCCCGGGGTTGAGCGAGTTGGCGGCGACTTCCGTCACCCCGCCCGCATTGATCGCGGCTTTGAACGCGTCGGCCAGGCCTTTTCCATAGGTGCCCTTGTCGTCGACAATGGCGATGCGCTTGTCCTTCAGGGCCTTCAGGACGTAGGCAGCCGCCACTTCGGCCTGCTGGTCGTCACGGCCGCAGGTGCGCAGCACGTTAGTCAGCCCGCGCGCGGTCAGGTCCGGCGCGGTCGCGGTCGGCGTCACCATCAGGATGCCGTTTTCGGCAAACACGTCCGAAGCTGGCACCGCGACGCCCGATGTCACCGGTCCGACGACGAAGCGGATGCCCTCGCCGACAAGCTGGTTGGCGGCCGAAACGCCCTGCTTGGGGTCGCCCGCATCGTCGGCCAGCTTGAGCGTGACCTGTTCGCCGAGAATGCCGCCATTCTTGTTGATCACCTCGACTGCGGTCTGGGCGCCGTTCTTGACCTGCTCGCCATAGGCGGCGACCGGGCCGGTCAGCGGCGCGACGAGGCCGATGACGATCTCCGCATAGGCAGCCGAGGACATGAGCAGGGATGTGGCGAGCGCAAGCCCGGCCAGTGTCTTTTTCTTCATTTGGTTTCCTCCTTGTAGGCGTGCCGGGATCCATCCCGGCTTCGACTCAAAGCCGAACCCATCACTTAGGAGCAAGCCTGCTCATGCACAATCGACCAGCCGCCGGCGGCTTGTCGTCCAGTGCTCATCCCAAAAGCTTCGACTGATCAGTGCAGCACGATCTCGCCGTCGACCTTGCGCCATTCGCTGGCGGAAATCAGCTTCTTGTGGGTATAGCGCACCGAGTGCAGCGGACCGTCCAGCTTCGCCTTCCAGAAATCGATGAAGCCGAACAGGACAGGAAATTTGGGAGCGAGGTCGTAGTCCTGCCAGACGAATGTCTGCAGGACGTGAGGGTGATCGGGCATGTGGTAGAGAATTTCCGCCGTGGTCAGGCCGTAGCCCTTCATCATCAGTTCGAGTTCAGCAGTGCCGCGCATTGCAAGTCCTTCCATGATGAACCATCCTCCCAAATCGAGAGTGTGCGACCCGATGGTTAACCGTCTATTGAAATCGGCTGATGCGATCGTGGGATTCCATCATGAAATCATATGGTTGGCAGCCATCTCCGGCGGCTGCTAATTCATCGCTGAAGGACACGCCCCATTCTCGGATGCGGCAGGCTGTCGCCCTGCCGAATGTCTAATGTCGCCAGATTGGAAGGCCTGCTAGAACAGCCGAATTCGCCGCGATCAGGCGAGCGCCGCGCGGGAGACGCGGCGCCCGAGCTTTGGGAGGAAGAAGGTCAAATGTCGGAAGTCCATGTTCACCGCGTCCAGCCGGAGTGGAAGGAAAACGCTCTCATCGACAACAAGACCTACCAGAAATGGTATACCGAGAGCATCAAGAACCCGGAGAAATTCTGGGACAAGCATGGCAAGCGCATCGACTGGTTCAAGCCCTACACCAAGGTCAAGAACACCTCCTTCACCGGCAAGGTCTCGATCAAGTGGTTCGAGGACGGCGTCACCAACGTCTCTTACAACTGCATCGACCGCCATCTGAAGAAGCGCGGCAACCAGACGGCCATCATCTGGGAAGGCGACAATCCCTACGACGACAAGAAGATCACCTATAACGAGCTCTACGAGCATGTCTGCCGGCTCGCCAACGTCATGAAGAAGCACGGCGTCAAGAAGGGCGACCGCGTTACCATCTACATGCCGATGATCCCCGAAGCGGCCTATGCGATGCTCGCCTGCACGCGGATCGGCGCCGTTCATTCCATCGTCTTCGGCGGCTTTTCGCCAGATGCGCTCGCCGGCCGCATCGTCGATTGCGAATCGACCTTCGTGATCACAGCCGACGAGGGTTTGCGCGGAGGCAAATCGATTCCTCTCAAGGACAACACCGACAAGGCCATCGACATCGCCGCACGCCAAGGCATCACCGTCGAGAACGTGCTGGTGGTGCGCCGCACCGGCGGCAAGGTCTCCTGGTACGACAACCGCGATCTCTGGTATCACGACGAGGTCCGCGCGGTGAAAGCCGACTGCGAGCCCGTCAAGATGAAGGCGGAGGACCCGCTGTTCATCCTCTACACGTCAGGCTCCACCGGCAAGCCCAAGGGCGTGCTGCACACCACCGGCGGCTATCTCGTTTATGCCTCGATGACGCATCAATATGTCTTCGACTATCATGACGGCGACATCTACTGGTGTACCGCCGATGTCGGCTGGGTCACCGGCCACAGCTACATCGTCTATGGCCCGCTGGCCAATGGCGCGACCACGCTGATGTTCGAGGGCGTGCCCAATTATCCCTCGGCCTCGCGTTTCTGGGATGTCATCGACAAGCACAAGGTCAACATTTTCTACACCGCGCCCACCGCCATCCGCGCGCTGATGGGCGCGGGCGACAGCCACGTTACAAAAACGTCGCGCAAGTCGCTGCGGGTGCTGGGTTCGGTCGGCGAGCCGATCAATCCCGAGGCCTGGGAGTGGTATTTCAACGTCGTCGGCGACAAGCGGGTGCCGATCGTCGACACCTGGTGGCAGACCGAGACCGGCGGCATTCTGATCACGCCTCTGCCCGGCGCCACCGACCTCAAGGCCGGCTCGGCGACGCGCCCCTTCTTCGGCGTGCAGCCGCAACTGGTCGACAATGAAGGCCAGGTGCTGGAAGGGGCCGCCGACGGCAATCTCTGCATCGTCGATTCCTGGCCCGGCCAGATGCGCACCGTCTATGGCGACCACGAGCGTTTCGTGCAGACCTATTTTTCCACCTATAAGGGCAAATATTTCACCGGCGACGGCTGCCGCCGCGACGAGGACGGCTATTACTGGATCACCGGCCGCGTCGACGACGTCATCAACGTCTCGGGCCACCGCATGGGCACGGCGGAGGTCGAGTCCGCGCTGGTCAGCCACGACAAGGTGTCGGAAGCCGCCGTCGTCGGCTACCCGCATGACGTCAAGGGCCAGGGCATCTATTGCTACGTCACGCTGATGAACGGCATCGAATGGAGCGACGACCTGCGCAAGGAACTGGTCGCCCATGTCCGCAAGGAGATCGGCGCCATCGCCTCGCCCGACAAGATCCAGTTCGCGCCGGGCCTGCCCAAGACGCGCTCGGGCAAGATCATGCGCCGCATCCTGCGCAAGATTGCAGAGGACGATTTCGGCGCTTTGGGCGACACCTCTACGCTGGCCGATCCAGCCGTGGTCGACGACCTGATCGAGCACCGCCAGAACAAGAAGGGGTGAGGGAGCGATCCGCTCAGCGGACAGGAAGCCAACGATTGGCTTCCTGGGCGACCGAACGCCCGAAGCCATAACGAAGGGCTGGAGCCCCGACATCCAGAAAGGTCGCGTCTCCGGATTGTTGTCCGTGGCTGTCAGGGCGCCAAGAGGGTAGCGGTATCGAACAGCCCTCTCTGGCGCGCGACATCGGCTGGTGTCAGGCCAGCCGGGTTTCGCGCCGTAGCATCGGCACCCGCCGCAAGCAGCAATTCGGCCACGTCCGCTGCCTGTCCGTCATCGTCGGGCAAGGTGAAGAGCGGTGGCAGGCCCGACCGTGTCCTGGTATTTGCCAGCCCTGCATCGGCCTGCAGCAGCACCTCCAACTGCTCGAGCCGGGCTGCCTGGCACAGGCCGCAGACATCCCCGCTGAGCGCCGCCAGATAGGCCAGCACCGCATCGGCACCGTTGTGGTTCGCCCAACCGAGCGGTGTGGAACCATAGCGCCGTTCGACAGCGTCCACCTCGGCGCCGGCCTCCACCAGCAGCCGCACGATCTCCAGCGCATTGACGCCGGCAGCCTCGTGCAGCGGGCGCACGCCGTCGCGGGTCTCGACATCGGGCGACAGGCCCAAAGCCAGCGCAAGCCGCGCTATGGCAGGCCGAGCCTGCCTGACGGCGATGAAGAAAGGTTGCGGATCGGCAAGAAACGCGGCGTTTCCCTCCAGCAGCTTGCGCGCTTGCGCTTCCTCGCCCGATGCAATGGCGGCCACGAAAGCCTCCTGCGCAGTCAATTCGGGCTCGACAGCGCCATTCTCAATCAACAGCTGCGCCAAATCCCTGCGCCCGTTCAGCACGGCGCTGCGGACCACGCTGCGCCTGGAATGCGGGTTAGTTGCGTCGGCGCGCGCGCCATGCGCCAGAAGCCATGCGGCGCGCTTGGGCTGGTTCGGCACCGCATTGCCCAGCAGATAGTCGAGCGCCGGTCCGTGCAGTTCGCGCGGCGTTTCGCGCCAGCGCGCCGTCTCGCCGCGCCGCCCGGATTCGGCCCAGAGCAGGTCGAGCCAGAAAGTGTCGTCGGCACCCAACGAGGTGTTGTACAGCGCTTGGCCGTCGAGCGGGTCGGCGCCACGGCCAAGCAGCAGGCGCACCAGATCCTCGGCCCTGGGATGCGGCGGCTGGTTGCTTTCTCCACCGCCGATGGCGCCGGTCAGCACGATGAAATGGTTCCGGCCGTCGCTCCAGAAATCCGACGCCGACGCTCCATTGTCGAGCAAAAGGCTTGCGATCTCCACCGCATCGCGCCCGGTAGCCTCGGAGGGCAGGCGCGTATAAGCGAGCCGCAGCAATGGCGTCCAGCCATCGACGGGGCCGGGCTGCGCGGCAAGCGATGCATCGTTGGCGATGAACGTCCGGACCGCTGCGATGTCGCCGGCAGCTACTGCCGTATGAATGCTGTCGCGGGCGATCTCGGGGTGGTTTTCGAACAGCCGCAGCGCCATCGCACCGCGGGCCGGTCTGTCCGCCTCGTAGTTGCCATAGTCCAGCGCGCCAGGCGCCAGACCATAGCGCAAAGCAGACTTTTCCAGGAAAAGCGCCACGCGCTCGCCATGACCGCGCCGGGCGAGCTCCCGATCGGTGATCTCCTGCTTGAGGGCTGCCCAGCTGGCAAAGCCATACTCGCGGCTCAACGCTTGCTGGACCTCGCGCAGGCGCGGGACGCCGGCATGACCGGGAAAGGCCGATGCGAAGCGGCCGACGGCATTGCTGTCACCCGCTTGAAGTGCCTTGAGCCAGCGTTTTGCCTGGCCGCGCAGGGTTTCAAGCGTGGTGCGGGATGAGAGGTCACGCGGGGTGAGGGCCATTGAAGCATCCTTCCATTGCGCCTGATGTCCGCTTCACAGGCCGGAAGAAGGCTGGGAAAGTCGTCTTCGGTATCGCCGAATGGGTGGGAGCAGGCTCCCTTGCCGCGGACAGGTGGCGCCCCAAGCGCTCTGGCGCGGATCAAATATGAAAAAGCCGGGCTGTGTCAAGACGCGTCGCCGGCGCAAACCGGATTCGCCAAAAGAAGAATTAAGAGGCTCTTGCGCAGTCGCGAAAATCATCCCACATTGGCGTCGTGTTCAACGAACTGAAAGGAGGTGATCCGATGTCGAGTGATTTCGTTTTCCAGAACGTAGGCTCAGCGGATTGCACTTTCGGGAAGCAGTCTTCCCGTTAAGGCGCGAGATGCGCGGTCGGTGACCTCGGTCACTGCCACTGAGCCGCGCCATGGACGGAAACACGGAGGCGCTTGCTGCAAGGCAAGCGCCTTTTCCTTTGGGTTTGACGTGTATCCGATACGCGGCGGCAACCCACTGCCCCTACGGCCTCAACCCGCCGGCTTTTCCGCCTTGGCTTTGCGGTCGGAATGGCCGAGATCGCGATTGGGGTCGATCACGTCGCGCACGAGCTGCTTGAGCTTCGCCGCATCGGGAAAACCGCCGTCACGCTTGCGTTCCCATACCACGTGCCCGTCGCAGGTGATCTCGAAGATGCCGCCAGTGCCCGGCACCAGCGTAACTTCTCCGAGATCGGTGCCGAAGGTCGACAACAGCTCCTGCGCCATCCAGCCCGCCCGCAACAGCCAGTTGCACTGGGTGCAGTAGGCGATCCGGATGACGGGCTTGGAGGCTGTGTCCATCAGGCCGCGCTCAGCTTGGCCATGGTCTCGTCGTCGATCTCGAAATTGGCGTAGACGTTCTGGACGTCGTCGTCATCCTCGAGCGTACCGACCAGCTTCATCAGCGACTGCGCGCGGTCTTCATCGACCGGGATGCTGTTTTGCGGCTTCCAGATCACCTTGACCGAGCTTGCCTCGCCAAGGGCTGCTTCCAGGGCCTTGGAGGTCTCGCCCAGCGCTTCGAAACCGCAGATGATGGTGTGGCCATCCTCGTCGGACTGCACGTCGTCGGCGCCTGCTTCGATGGCGGCGTCCATCACCTTGTCGGCATCGCCGACCGAAGCCGGATAGACGATCTCGCCGACGCGGTCGAACATGAAGGCAACCGAGCCGGTCTCGCCCAGCGCCCCGCCCGACTTGGTGAAGGCGGCGCGCACATTGGAGGCCGAGCGGTTGCGGTTGTCGGTCAGGACTTCCACGATCACCGCCACGCCGCCGGGGCCGTACCCCTCGTAGCGCACTTCCTCGTAATTGTCCGCGTCGCCGCCGGAAGCCTTGTTGATCGCCCGCTGGATGTTGTCCTTGGGCATCGATTCCGCTTTGGCGTTCTGCACCGCGAGCCTGAGGCGCGGGTTCATCGCCGGGTCAGGCAGGCCCTGCTTGGCGGCAACGGTGATTTCGCGTGCGAGTTTGGAGAACATCTTGGACCGGACGGCATCCTGCCGCCCCTTACGGTGCATGATGTTCTTGAACTGTGAATGGCCGGCCATGAAACCCCTGCAGTGGTCGTCGATAGTGTCTGGATGGCGCGCTATATAGAGAAAACGCGCCAAAACGTCCAGCGCAACGCAATGCGATCTATCGCCGGCTGAACTTTGGTTTTGTCCCCCGCGGACGGTTCGTCCGGCATCAGCTGCGCAGGCCGGGCGCCTCATGGCCGGTGCGCTCGACATACTCCGTATAGCCGCCGCCATAGGTGTGGATGCCGTCGGGCGTCAGTTCGAGCACGCGGTTGGACAGTGCTGCGAGGAAATGGCGGTCATGCGAGACGAACAGCATCGTCCCCTCATATTGCGACAGCGCGGTGATCAGCATTTCCTTGGTGGCAATGTCGAGATGGTTGCTCGGCTCGTCCAGCACCAGAAGGTTCGGCGGATCGAACAGCATGATCGCCATGACCAGCCGCGCCTTTTCGCCGCCGGACAGAACCCGGCACTTCTTCTCGATCTCGTCGCCGGAAAAGCCGAAGCAGCCGGCCAAAGCGCGCAACGGCGCCTGGCCGGCCTGCGGGAAATTGTCTTCCAGCGACTGGAATACGGTGCGCTCGCCATCGAGCAGATCCATCGCATGCTGCGCGAAATAGCCCATCTTGACGCTGGGACCGCGCGCGACGGTGCCATTGTCGGGGTCGGACGCGCCGGCGACCAGCTTCAGAAGCGTCGACTTGCCCGCGCCGTTGATGCCCATGATGCACCAGCGTTCCTTGCGGCGAACCTGGAAGTCCAGCCCTTCATAGATCGTACGGCTGCCATAGCTTTTGTGGACGTTCTTCAGCGTCACGACGTCCTCGCCGGAGCGCGGCGCCGGCTGGAACTCGAACGACACCGTCTGGCGGCGCTTGGGCGGCTCGACCTTGTCGATCTTCTCGAGCTTCTTGACCCGGCTCTGCACCTGGGCCGCATGCGAGGCGCGCGCCTTGAAGCGGGCGATGAAGTCCAGTTCCTTGGCCAGCATGGCCTGCTGCCGCTCGAACTGCGCCTGCTGGTTCTTTTCGCTGATGGCGCGCTGCTGTTGGTAGAACTCGTAGTTGCCAGAATAAGTGGTGAGCGAACCGGCGTCGATCTCGACGATCTTGGTGCAGATGCGGTTCATGAATTCGCGGTCGTGCGAGGTCATGAACAGCGCGCCGGAATAGTTTTGCAGGAAATCTTCCAGCCAGATCAGCGATTCGAGGTCCAGATGGTTGCTCGGCTCGTCGAGCAACAGCGCGTCGGGGCGCATCAGGAGGATGCGGGCAAGTGCGACGCGCATCTTCCAGCCGCCGGAGAGCTTGCCGACATCGCCGTCCATCATCTCCTGGCTGAAGCCGAGGCCGTCGAGCACTTCGCGCGCGCGCCCGTCGAGCGAATAGCCGTCGAGTTCCTCGAAGCGTCCCTGGGCCTCACCGTAACGCTCGATGATCTCGTCCATTTCGTCGGCGCGCTCGGGGTCGCCCATCGCGGCTTCCAATTCGCTCATCTCGGCGATCAGCGCGCTGATCGGCCCGGCGCCGTCCATCGTTTCGGCCACCACGCTGCGGCCGGCCATCTCGCCGACATCCTGGCTGAAATAGCCGATGGTCACCCCGCGATCGACCGCGACCTGACCTTCGTCGGGCTGTTCCTGGCCGGTGATCATGCGAAACAGTGTCGTCTTGCCGGCGCCGTTGGGCCCGACAAGGCCGACTTTTTCGCCCTTCTGGATCGCCGCCGAAGCTTCGATGAAGACGATCTGCTTGCCGTTTTGCTTGCCGATATTTTCGAGACGGATCATGGTTTTCTGGCCCTGGAACAAGATCGGGCCATGACGTCATCGCTCGCGCCCGCGAAGAACACGCCGTAAACCATGCCCCGCGCTCCTGCGCAATGCCGCGACGCAGGAATTTCGAGCACTCCAGCACATCCCGTTCTCATGGCGTACGTGCAGCGCGGCTCGCGAAAACGTGAGTGTGCAGGAAAGCCGCGCAACAGTCATAGTGCGCCCAACAGCCCCAAGCCGGAAAGACGCCATGTCCGCCACCCGCTTCGCCGCCGTTCTCGCACAGTTCCTGCTGCTGCCCTTGGCCGGGACCGCCTTCGCCCAGGACGATCCGGTGCCGAGCCAGTGCCTGGCCATCGCCCAGTCGATCCCCAAGGCGACCTATGCCAGTTTCACCGCGCCTGCGGCGACACCGGTTCAGGCACGCGCCGACGGCGACGTCACCATCACCTATGCCGGCCACTCCACCTATGTCATCGAAACACCTGCCGGCGTGCGGATCGCCACCGACTATTCCGGCGTCTACGGCTCTTCTCCCCTGCCGCGCGTGGCGACGATGAACAAGGCTCACCGCACCCACTACACCGACGCGCCGGACCCTAATATCGAATATGTCCTGCGCGGCTGGAACCCGGAAGGTGGGCCGGCCAGGCATGCCGTCGTCATTGACGACGTCTATGTCCGCAACGTGCCGACTGACATCCGCCGTTGGGGCGACATGGAAGCGGACGGCAATTCGATCTTCATCTTCGAGGTGGCGGGCCTGTGCATCGGCCATCTCGGACATTTGCACCACCGGCTGGAAAACGAACACTACGGCGCAATCGGCCGCCTCGACATCGTCATGGTGCCGGTCGATGGCGGCATGACGCTCTCCATCGACGCGATGACTGAGATTACCACCCGGCTCTATTCGTCGATGATCCTGCCCATGCACCGGCACGCCACGCCGATGAGCGAATTCACCGGCCGTATGGGTGAAGGCTTTGCCGTCGATTACCGCGACGGCCCTTCGCTGACGGTCTCGCTTCGCTCTTTGCCGAGCCGCCCGACCATCGTGGTACTGAAGGGGGTGTAGCGAGTAGCGAGTAGCGAGTAGCGAGTAGCGAGTTTTCACTCAGCTACCCGCCACCGCAACCCAAAACTCTATTCGCTATTGGCTATTCCCTACTCGCTTCTCTTCGTCTTCTTCCTCGCCAGCATGTTGAGGCCCTCCACAAGCGCAGAGAAGCCCATGGCGGCGTAGATGTAGCCCTTGGGCACGTGGTAGCCCATGCCGTCCGCGATCAGCGTCATGCCGATCATCAGCAGGAAGCCCAGAGCCAGCATGACGATGGTCGGGTTTTTCTCGATGAAGTTGGCGAGCGGGGTCGCCGCGACCAGCATCACCGAAACCGCTGCGATGACGGCGATGTACATGATTGCGATTTCATCGGTCATGCCAACGGCTGTGATGATGGAATCGACCGAGAACACCAGGTCGAGCAGCAATATCTGGAAGATCGCGCCGCCAAGCGACAGCTGCAACGTGTTCGACAGCATTTCGTCCTTGCTGTCGATCGGGTCGACGGTGTGGTGGATTTCCTTCGTGGCTTTCCAGACGAGGAACAGGCCGCCGGCGATGAGGATGATGTCGCGCCATGAGAAGGCATTGCCGAAGATGGTGAAGACCGGCTGCGTCAGCGCCACGATATAGGAGATGGTGGCAAGCAGCACGAGCCGCATCACGAGGGCCGCCGAGATGCCCAGCCGCCGCGCCGGAATGCGTTGGTGCTCCGGCAACTTGTTGGTGAGGATCGAGATGAAGATGAGGTTGTCGATACCGAGGACGATCTCGAGTATGACAAGCGTTATCAAGGCCACCCATGCCGTCGGATCGTTCACGAAGGCAAAATAGGGTGCCAGAAATTCAATCATTGCGGGGTTCCCTCTCCGGAATCTCTAACAAATTCTGACAATGGTCGCGGGCAAGTAGGTACGCCGCGGCCACCCGTCAATGTCAGGACCAGAAAGAAGGCGCGGTTTCTTCCAATCTAGGGCCGCGACGCAACGGAGCAATACGCTCGGCAAGTCCGGTACGATCGGATATGTCGACGCCCACGCCGCAAATCGTCGCCGGCCCGCTCGCCACCTCGAAGCGCCCTTTTGGCACTTTCGACAGGAAGCGGCTCAAGGGCTCCTCCTTGTCCATGCCGAGCGATGAATCGTAATCGCCGCACATGCCGGCATCGCTCATATAGGCAGTGCCGCCGTTGAGTATCTGGTGATCCGCTGTCGGCTGGTGCGTATGGGTGCCGACGACGAGGCTGGCTCGCCCGTCGACGAAATGCGCAAAGCACATCTTTTCGCTCGTCGCCTCGGCGTGGAAATCGATCACGACAGCATCGGCCTGTTCCCCCAGCGGGCAGGCGGCAAGCTCGCGTTCCCCCGCCTGGAACGGATCGTCCAGTTCGGGATGCATGAAGACCCGGCCCATAATGTTGGATACCAGCACCCGTGCGCCGTTCTTGGCGATGTAGAGGCCGGAGCCGCGCCCCGGCGTCCCCTTGGGAAAGTTCGACGGCCGCAGGAACCGGTCCTCGCGCGGCGCAAAATTCAGCGCGTCGCGCTGGTCCCAGACATGATTGCCGGTGGTCACCACATCGGCGCCAGCCTGGATCGTGTTCTGGAAAATCTCTTCGGTGATGCCGAAACCGCCGGCGGCGTTCTCGCCATTGACGATGACGAAGTCGAGCCGGAAATCCGAGATCAGTCCGGGCAGTTGCTGCCAGACGGCAGTCCGCCCGGTCTTGCCCACCATGTCGCCAAGAAAAAGAAGTCGCATGGCGCTCTCATGCCGCCTTATGCGAAGCGGCGCAAGCCGGACTCCGTCAGGATTTCGGGAATTATCACGTCATGCGGCTCGTCCGGCACGCGCTCGACCTCCTGGCAATCGAAGGCGATACCGATCAGCCGCGGCGGCGCGCCCTTGGCCTCCAGCCTGGCAATCGCGCGGTCGTAATAGCCAGCGCCATAGCCGATCCGATGCCCGCGCCCATCGAAAGCCGCCAGCGGCACCAGCATCAGCGTGGGGTCCAGCACCTCTGCCTCCTCGCCGGGGCCGGCCGTGCCGAACCCCATGTCGACGAGTCCAGCGCCGCGCACCAGTTCGCGAAACACGATGGTCGTGTTGTCGAGAATGGCCGGCAGGCACAGCCGCGCACCGTTTTCGCGCAGCGCGAAGATCAAAGGCCGCACATCCACCTCCGACCGCATCGGCCAGAAGCCGGAGACAACAGCACCGGGCTCGACGTCTATGTTTCTGGCCGCATCAGCCATCGCCAGCGACGTCTCGATCCGCCAATGTGGATCGAGCGCATCGCGCCGCGCAAGCGCTTCCTGGCGAAGTTGTTTTTTCCGGTCTTTGGGAGAGATCATGTGAGACGGTTTTTGATGTAAGCGACGATCCATGCAACCGATGGAGAAGTCGATCCCGGGAACCTACAAAGTAGGTGGGCGCCGTGTGACAGGACCCACGGGTCCAATCAGGGACAGCTCCCTAAGGATCGTTAAGGCCCCGGGGAAAATGTCTCTCCTGTCGCGAAGCACAGACCGTCATCTCCAATATAAAGGTCCGGCCCCGTCCCCGCCAGTGGCCGAGAAAACTTTCCTTCGCGCGCCTTGCCCCGGAAAAGCCCGGTCCCTAAAGTCGCCGCCGACACAGGGAGCCTGGAATGCGTTTTGAAGGGACATCGGCCTATATCGCCGACAAGGATCTGATGGTTGCGGTGAATGCGGCCATCGCGCTGGAGCGGCCGCTGCTGGTCAAGGGCGAGCCGGGGACCGGCAAGACCGAGCTGGCGCGGCAGGTGGCCGAAGGGCTCGGGCTCGACATGATCGAGTGGAACGTCAAATCCACCACTCGCGCCCAGCAAGGGCTTTACGAATACGATGCCGTCTCGCGCCTGCGCGACAGCCAGCTCGGAGACGATCGCTTCAACGACATCCGGAATTACATCCGGCGTGGCAAGCTGTGGGAGGCTTTCGCCGCCGGCAAGAAGGTGGTGCTGTTGATCGACGAGATCGACAAGGCCGATATCGAGTTTCCCAACGACCTGTTGCAGGAACTCGACCGCATGGAGTTCTTCGTCTACGAGACCGGCGAAACCGTGAAGGCGGCCGTCCGGCCCATCGTCATCATCACCTCCAACAATGAGAAGGAATTGCCGGACGCTTTTCTGCGCCGCTGCTTCTTCCACTACATCCGCTTCCCTGAGGTCGAGACGCTGCAGAAGATCGTCGACGTGCATTACCCCGGCATCAAGCAGGCTCTGGTACGCGCCGCGCTCACCCAGTTCTACGAAATCCGCGACGTGCCCGGCCTGAAAAAGAAGCCATCCACTTCCGAGGCGCTGGACTGGATCCGGCTTCTGGTGTCCGACGACATCGCGCCCGAGGATCTGCGCACCGACGCCAAGCACGCATTGCCTAGGCTGCACGGCGCCTTGCTCAAGAACGAGCAGGACGTGCATCTGTTCGAACGCCTTGCATTCATGGCGCGCCGAAACGGGTAATCTGCCGCGCTAAACCAGCACAGCGCAGCATGCCGGCATCGGGTGCTGCCCAGCGGAGGTCGCCGCGTCCGATCATATAGTTGACGTGGGCATGCACTTCGGAAAACGCGAAGGAAGCTGGTGCGCGTCGAGCTGGCGACGGAACAGCACCGGCATCAGCTCGGCCATCGATTTCGGACCCGTCCTGCAGGCGGCGATGGGCCGCAACGCTCCTGGTGATGGTCAGCCAGTTCGCGGCAACGCGTGTGCAGGCCGTAAAACGGTAGCTGATGCCCCGTTAAGGAACAGCTGAGCCAGCGATAGGACGGCGCTGGCGCTGTCCAACCATGGCCGATGGTGGCAAAGTGCGAAAAAGAGGGTTGAGGGAAAGATCATGTCGGGTTTGACGATACGGCCACTGCAACAGGGCGACCACGCGGAGTGGCGGCGGCTCTGGACAGCCTATCTTACCTTTTACAACGCCACGCTGCCGGAAGAGGTCTACAGCTTGACCTGGCAGCGCCTGTTTACAGATGGCGAATTCGAGCCCAAGGGCATTCTTGCCCTGCTCGACGGCAAGCCGGTGGGACTCGTTCACTACATGTATCACCGAACCTGCTGGTCGCTGGTGAACAACTGCTACCTGCAGGATCTGTTCGCCGATCCCGACAGTCGCGGCAAGGGCGTGGGTGCTGCACTCATCGAGGCTGTTCGGCTCCAAGCAGCCGAAATCGGCGTCAAGAACGTCTACTGGATGACCAAGGAAGACAACACCACCGCCCGCCGGCTCTACGACCATGTTGCGACGCGAACCGGCTTCATCGAGTACGATCTGCTTTAGAGGGAACTCAGGAGCCGGCATCGCTCCGCATCGCCACCGTACGGACATAGAACGTATCGATGAAAAGCGCGGCCTCTTGTGCTTCTTTCTGGTGAATTGCCCCCGCCGCACCTTTTTCCAGACAATGTTCACACATTCCGCGTAAATCGGTTGCGGAGCTATGAGTTCGTGTTCGGCAGCGACTTTAAGCGCCTTCTCATGGTCCTCTTCGGGAATAAGCCATTTGATCGCAACACTGGCGTCGACGACCAGCTTCATTGTCAGCGCTCATCCCTGGATTCGCGCAGAAGAACTTCGGAAGGCGTGTGATGACGCCCTTTCAATCGTTCGCGAAGCTCGGCAGTTCTCCTGTCCCAAACGCCCTTGTCCATTGAACCTGCGCATCCCACCTCAGGGCTGCCTCAAAATCTCGCGATGCTCCGCCTCCGCGGAACCGCCGTTGTCTGCGGCCCTCTGCTTGAGACGATCGACAATTTCGTCATCGACATCGCGGACATGCAGGCTTGCCATGGCACGGATTCTTTGTTTCCCGTCACCATAGAGCATTTTGCTAGCAACCTTGCAGACTTGCCAAGCGCCGACTCCTGCCGCACAACCGTCGTCATGTTCATTCCCTTCTTTCTCGAACTCAAGGCTGCAAAAGTCCCCGTTTCCCTTCGGGAGTATCTGGCATTGCTGGAGGGACTGCAGGCCGATCTCGTCACTTACGACGTCGAGGGTTTCTATTATCTGGCGCGCGCCACGCTGGTGAAGGACGAGCGCAACATCGACCGTTTCGACCAGGTGTTTTCACATGTCTTCAAGGGGCTGGAAGCTCTGTCCGGCGAAAGTCCCGTGGATGTCGCCAACCTGCCCGAGGATTGGCTGCGGCGCCTTGCCGAAAAGCATTTGACCGACGAGGAGAAGAAGCTTGTCGAAAGCCTCGGCGGTTTCGACAAGCTGATGGAGACGCTGAAGCAGCGGCTGGAAGAGCAGAAGGGCCGCCACCAGGGCGGTTCCAAATGGATAGGGACCGCCGGCACCTCGCCCTTCGGGGCCTATGGCTACAATCCCGAAGGTGTCCGCATCGGTCAGAGCGAAAGCCGCCACCGCCGCGCCGTCAAGGTGTGGGACAAGCGCGAATTCCGCAATTTCGACGATTCGGTCGAACTCGGCACCCGCAACATCAAGGTTGCGTTGAAGCGTCTGCGCCGATGGGTGCGCGAAGGCGCCGAAGAAGAGCTCGACCTGCCCGGTACGATTCACGCCACCGCCGAGCACGGCTATCTCGACGTGCAGACCCGCCCCGAGCGCCGCAATGCGGTGAAGCTTCTGATGTTTTTCGATGTGGGCGGCTCGATGGACGACCACATCAAGGTGGTCGAGGAGCTGTTTTCGGCGGCCCGCGTCGAGTTCAAGCACATGGAATATTTCTACTTCCACAACTGCCTCTATGAAGGCGTGTGGAAGGATAACCGACGCCGGCATTCGGAGGTCATCCCCACCTTCGACGTGCTGCACAAATACGGCCACGACTACAAGGTCATCTTCGTCGGCGACGCCTCGATGAGCCCTTACGAGATCGTCTCAGCCGGCGGTTCGGTTGAGCACTGGAACCCCGAGCCTGGCAGCGTCTGGCTGTCGCGCGTTCTCGCGCAATGGCCCAACGCTGTCTGGCTCAATCCGACCCCGGCGCAGCACTGGGGCTACACCCAATCGATCAGCATGGTGCGGCAGATGTTCGGCCAGCGCATGTATCCGTTGACACTCGCCGGCCTGGAGGCCGCCACGCGGGAACTGTCGCGCAAGCACTGAAAGACGCTTGGCTTTTCGGCAGCTTCCAAGCAGTTCACGATGCACGGCTGCCGCGATCTCGTCATTGTGCATTGCACAAATTGCAGGGCTCCCATGCGCAAAACGCACTTATCAAAAGGCGATAGGACAGCTATGTTGACCTTACTGAATTTCGCCGCACGTCTTCCTCCTCCCTGACACGCGGTGAATACGGTCAGCAGAACACCTCCTCCCGTTCGCTGGCCGGCCACATACGACACCCGCCGGACCTCCTCCCCCGGCGGGTGTTGTTTTTTGTGGCCCTTGTTTCCACAATCTCATAACTGTCGGCATTCAATGCACAGACAACTGCGCCGCCTTTCCTTTCGAAAAGACGGCGCAAAAACGTCAATCGCGTGTGCGAATTGCCCGGACGGACCCTCGATCAGCCGCCGACCATGAAGCGACTGTAGCGGTTCTCACCGAGCAGCGAATGGGTCACGCCGCCGAAAATCCACTGCCGCAGACGGCTGTGGCCGTAGGCGCCCGAAACGACGGTCGAAGCTCCGATGCTGTCTGCCAGCTCGACCAGATGGCCGCTGTCGTTGTGGCCGGTGATCAGCTCGGTCCGCACCTTGGCTCCATGCAGCGCGAGATAGCCCGCGACATCGGCCAGGCTCGCTTCCAGATAAGCGCCGCCCTCGCGGTCCACTGTCGCCACCACGACCTCCTTGGCGGCCACCAGAAGCGGCACCGCGTCGCGCACCGCGCGGCGGGCTTCTCGGGAGTCCTTCCAGGCCACCAGCACGGTTCCGGCTTCGAAGCTCTGCGCCCCTTCCGCAGCCACCAGAACCGGCCGACCGGCATCGAGCAGCAGCGTGCCGAGATCGACGGACCGGCCCGAACCATGCGAGGGTCCGGTCACGATCACATCGGCGAGGCGGGCAATTTCGCTGAGGTAGCGCGTGGGGTTGTCCACTTGTCCGCGCCAGTCGACGTCAATCCCGGCCCCAGCCGCCTCGCGGCAGACGCCTTCCAGCTCGGCGATACGCTGCTCGATGTCTTCGCGCTGCTGGGTGATCAACTCGCCATCCACGACCATGCCCTCCATGGTCACCACGGGCGGTGTCACGTCGGCAGCCGTCACGCCGACAAGCCTTGCGCCAAAGTGACGCGCGAAGTCTGCGGCATAGCGCACCAGCCCGGCCGCATCGCCCTTGTCGATATCGAGGTTCACCAGCACAGACTTGTAGGTCATCGAAATCCTCCGTTCAAACTGGGCGATGCCGCCCGCGGGCATCCTTCGCAACACTTGCGGACCTCTCGCGGACCGGCCTTGATCCGCGTCAAGTCTTTTCGAAATCGGTCATAGGAGAAAGGAACTTTCGATTTCGTGCAAGTCTATGGTTACCCAAATCGAGCGACCGCGGTCCACCACACTGAAACGCTTTCGCCCGCCAAAGTCCGCGCAGGCTTGACAACGGGCCAGACATCGCCATGTTTAAGGGATGAACCTCTTTGGATGCCTTATCTTCCGGATCTTCCCGATCGCAGGACAGTGACCCCCGGCACGGCATTCGCCGTGAACTCGGGGCTTTTTTGGCATCTCAACCACCGAAAACAGGAAAAATTGCAGCCGCAGGGCCCAACGGTCGCGCGCCATGCAGCACAAGAACACCATGACAAACCCAACCAGCAAGACTTCCAGGGGCAAACCGAAGATCGTCATCGGCCAGATCGATCATGACCGGTTGATGCGTCTAGCCAATGACGCCCTCGACCGCATCCCCGAGGTCGCCGACGACCTGCTGCTCGAACTCGAACGGGCAAAGGTCGTCAAGGACACAGCCGTCCCAGAGGACGTCGTCCGCATGGGCTCGACGGTCGAATATGAAGCCGATGACGGCCAGCACCGCACCGTGACCCTCGTCTTCCCCGCTGAAGCGGATATCGCGCAAGGCCGCATCTCCATCCTCACCCCGATCGGAGGGGCGCTGATCGGCCTTGCGGCTGGCCAGTCGATCGATTGGACGGCGCGCGACGGGCGCAATCATCGCCTCACCGTTCTGTCTGTCACCAAGCCGGCCGTCGAGGCCTAATATCATGCCGCCGGTTTTCGAGACGAAGCACCGTCATGCTCGGAGACCGCGTTTTCTGAACCATTCGGGCTGCCTCATCGCAGGACTGTAGCCCCTGGCCGGTGTCTTCACCGGTACAGGGGATTCCCACTCAAGTCGCACCTTGAAAGCCGGGCGCGCCGCGCCCGGCGGGAGACCGTTCATGTCCAGCCCGATCCATCTGACTGCGAAGGACCATTGCGTCCTCGAAACCATTCTCGACCATTTCGCCCGAATGCCGCGCAAGGCGGATTACGCCGCCTTCCTGCGCCGCAAGCTGGCCCAAGCGGTGATTGTCCTTCGGGATGATATCCCGCCTGATGTCGTCACACTCAACAGCCGCATTGTCTATGCGATCAATGATGAAACCTGCGGGCAGGTCCTCTTGGTTCCAAGCGAGGGCGATGATTTTCCGAACTTTGCGCTGTCCTTGTATGATATGAAAGGCCTGGCACTGATCGGCCTGGGCGAAGGCGGTTCCGCCGATCTTCCGAATGGCGACCGCCTGACCCTGGTTTCGGTCCTGCATCAACCCGAGCGCGACAAGCGCAACACACCCGCCTTTATGCAGGACGGTGTTAAGCTGCGACTGGCATCCAGTGTTCTCGACCTGGCGACCAGCCGGCGGCGCCCGGCGTGAGGCCACGACGGCAAGGAGTAGTTGATAGGCCAATCCTCGCTGCGACTGACACCGAACTCAGAGAATTGCACGATGCACCATTGAGTGGTACATCATCCCTGATTAGGAGTACCGCTGAATGATTGTTGGTTTTCGGGACGAATGGCTGCGGTCATTCTTCGTAGACGACACCCATTCTCGAAACATCCCGCCCGATCTCGAAACCCGGCTGTTCCGTAAGCTTCAGATGATTGACGACTCCGTCACCGATCTGGATTTGCGGGTTCCACCGAGCAACCATTTCGAGAAGCTGCGTGGCAGCCTTGACGGCTTCCATTCAATTCGCGTCAACAAGCAATGGCGGCTTGTCTTCCGGTGGGATGGAACTCGCGGCGAAGCCTCGGAACTCTATCTCGACAACCACAGCTATCGATGAGTCAAAACCATGCTGACCACCACACGTAAACCGGCAACGATCGGCGATATCCTCACCGAGGAATTCATGCAGCCTTTGGGCCTAACGCAGGCGGCACTCGCCGAGGCGATGGGTGTCCAGCGCAAGCATGTCAACGAATTGTGCAACGGACGCCGATCTGTGACGGCGGCTACGGCGCTCATTCTCGCTCGCGTTTTCGGCAACAGTCCGGATTTCTGGCTGAACGTGCAGCGACGCAGCGACCTGTGGGAGGTGATGAACTCTCCGGCAGAACGGGCGCGCGTCGAGAGGGCGAAGCCGCTTTCAGCCGCCGCCTGACACAGTTGCTGTCGTTATCGGTTAGATATTCCGGCGCTTGCCTTCCATCAGGTCGAGCACGGCGCGTGCGGCATCGAGCACGTTCGTGCCGGGGCCAAACACGGCGGCCACACCATTCGCCAGAAGGAAATCATAGTCCTGGCGCGGGATGACGCCGCCCACCACGACGATGACGTTTTCCGCGCCCTTGTCCTTCAGCGCCCGCACCAGCTGCGGCGCGAGCGTCTTGTGGCCGGCGGCAAGCGACGACATGCCCACCACATGCACCTTGTTGGCCACTGCCATCTCGGCCGCTTCCTCCGGCGTCTGGAACAGCGGCCCGGCCAGAACTTCAAAGCCGATATCGCCGAAGGCCGATGCAATGATCTTGGCGCCGCGGTCATGCCCGTCCTGGCCGAGCTTGGCGACCATGACACGCGGCTTTTCCTTCAGCGCGGCCGAAAGCTCGTCCAGCCGCGTTACCAGCGTCTGGAATTCCGGCTCACCCTCATAGGCCTTGCCATAAACGTTACGCACCACTTTCGGCACCGCTGCGTGATCGCCGAACGTCCTGCGCATCGCGTCGGAAATTTCGCCCACCGTCGCCCGTGCCCGCGACGCTTCGACGGCGGCTTCCAGCAGATTGCCTTCCCCGGTACGCGCCACAGTCTCCAGCGCGGCAAGCGCAGCCTCTACGCGGCCGGCATCGCGCTGCCGCCGCGTGCGCTCGATGCGGGCGATCTGCGACAGACGCACGGCGCTGTTGTCGATTTCCAGAATGTCGAGCTTGTCTTCCTGCTCCAGCCGGTACTTGTTGACCCCGACGATGACTTCATCGCCCTTGTCGACAGCCGCCTGGCGGCGGGTCGCCGCTTCTTCGATCAGCCGCTTGGGCAGGCCGGTGGCCACCGCCTTGGTCATGCCTCCCATCGCCTCGACCTCCTCGATCAAGGCCCAGGCCTTTTCGGCGAGCTCGTTGGTCAGGCTCTCGACATAGTAGGAGCCGGCCAGCGGGTCGACCACCTTGGTCACCCCGGTCTCGTGCTGCAGGATCAACTGGGTGTTGCGGGCAATGCGCGCCGAAAACTCTGTCGGAAGCGCAATCGCCTCGTCGAAGGAGTTGGTGTGCAGCGATTGCGTACCGCCGAGCGCCGCCGACATCGCCTCGAAGGCGGTGCGCACGACGTTGTTATAGGGGTCCTGCTCCTGTAGCGACACGCCAGAGGTCTGGCAATGCGTCCGCAGCATCAGGCTTGACGCCTTCTTGGGCTCGAACTCCTTCATGATGCGCGTCCACAACAGGCGCGCGGCGCGCAGCTTTGCCGCCTCCATGAAGAAATTCATGCCGATGGCGAAGAAAAACGACAGCCGGCCCGCGAATTCGTCGACATTGAGCCCCTTGGTCAACGCCGCGCGCACATATTCGCGCCCGTCTGCCAGCGTGAACGCCAGTTCCTGCACCAGCGTCGAGCCTGCCTCCTGCATGTGATAGCCGGAGATGGAGATCGAGTTGAACTTCGGCATCTCCTTCGAGGTGTATTCGATGATATCCGCGATGATCTTCATCGAGGGCTCTGGCGGATAGATATAGGTGTTGCGGACCATGAACTCCTTGAGGATGTCGTTCTGGATGGTTCCGGAAAGCTGCGCACGCGGCACGCCCTGCTCTTCGCCGGCGACGATGAAATTCGCCAGGATGGGGATCACCGCGCCGTTCATGGTCATCGAGACGGAGATCTTTTCGAGCGGGATGCCGTCGAAGAGTATCTTCATGTCCTCGACCGAATCGATCGCAACGCCCGCCTTGCCGACATCGCCGACAACGCGCGGATGGTCGCTGTCATAGCCGCGATGGGTGGCCAAGTCGAAGGCCACCGAGACGCCCTGCTGCCCCGCCGCCAGCGCCTTGCGATAGAAAGCGTTGGATTCCTCGGCCGTCGAGAAGCCGGCATATTGGCGGATGGTCCAGGGCCGTCCCGCATACATGGTGGCGCGCGGCCCGCGCAGGAACGGCTCCATGCCCGGCAGGCTGTTCACATGGTCGAGGCCTGCGATATCGTCGGCGGTGTAGAGGGGCTTGACGTCGATGCCTTCCGGCGTGTGCCAAACCAGCTTTTCCGGATCGGCCTTGATCTCGCGCTCGGCGAGCTTCTTCCAGGCGTCGATATTTTGGTTTTCGGTCATTGCTGTCCTACCTTGGACGAAAGGTTCGGTTGGCTTTCACCCCCCTCTGCCCGGCAGGACAGAGGGGGGTGCGTGCCAGCATAAACAACGCGACGACCATCACTCGAACTCCAGGATCAATTCATCGACCGCCAGGCTCTCACCCGCCTTGGCCGCGACCGTCTTGACCACGCCACGGCGCTCGGCGCGCAACACGTTTTCCATCTTCATGGCTTCGACGGTCGCCAGCGACTGGCCGGCCTCAACCGTATCGCCCTCGCCGACCAGAATCGACGTGACCACGCCCGGCATCGGGCACAGCAGCATCTTGGACGTATCCGGCGGCAGCTTTTCCGGCATCAGTTCGGCCAGCTCAGCCACGCGCGGGCTGCGCACCCGCGCCACCACGTCGATGCCGCGCCAGCGCAGGCGCCAGCCGCTGCCGGCAGGCTGCACCTTGATGCCGACCGTCCGTCCCTCGACGACGAAGCTCGCATGCGGCCGACCCGGAAGCCAATCGCTCGAAATGGTCAGCGGTGTCTCCTCGCCGAAGACAACCGTCGTCTTGCTGCCCTCATCGCGCACGGAAACCGGGAAGGAATGCCCGGCCAGCGTCACCACCCAATCCTTGCCCACCGTGCGTGGATGGTTGGCAAGCGCGCCTGACACCAGCACACCACGCTTCTGGGTGCGCAGATTGATCAGGCCCGCAACCGCAGCCAGTACTTTCGCCGCTTCCTCGCTCGGCGACACGCCTTGAAAACCATCGGGGAATTCTTCCGCGATATAGGCGGTGGTAAGCTCACCCTTACGGAAACGGTCCTGTTCCATCACCGCCGACAGGAATGGCAGGTTGTGCCCGATGCCCTCGACTTCGAAATCGTCCAGCGCCCGGCTCATCGCCCTCACCGCCGTCAGGCGGTCGGGCGCCCAGGTGCAGAGCTTGGCGATCATCGGATCGTAATACATCGAGATTTCGCCGCCCTCGAACACGCCGGTATCGTTGCGCACGACGGTGCCATCCTCTCGCCTGCCTTCCACCGGCGGCCGATAGCGCGTCAGCCGCCCGATCGACGGCAGGAAGTTGCGGAACGGATCTTCCGCATACAGCCGGCTTTCAATGGCCCAGCCGTTCAGCTTCACGTCGTCCTGGCGGATCGCGAGTTTTTCCCCGGCCGCGACGCGGATCATCTGCTCGACCAGGTCGATGCCGGTGATGAGTTCGGTGACGGGGTGCTCGACCTGCAGGCGAGTGTTCATTTCGAGAAAGTAGAAATTGCGCTCGCCATCGACGATGAATTCCACCGTACCGGCCGAGAAATAGCCGACAGCCTTGCCGAGTGCGACGGCCTGCTCGCCCATCGCCTTGCGGGTGGCCTCGTCGAGGAACGGCGACGGCGCCTCCTCGATGACCTTCTGGTTGCGGCGCTGGATGGAGCATTCGCGCTCGCCGAGATAGAGCAGGTTGCCATGCTGGTCTCCCAGCACCTGGATTTCGATGTGGCGCGGCTGGGTGACGAATTTCTCGATGAAGATGCGGTCGTCACCGAACGAGCTTTTCGCCTCGTTCTTGGACGATTGGAAGCCCTCGCGCGCCTCCGCATCGTTCCAGGCGATGCGCATGCCCTTGCCGCCGCCGCCGGCCGACGCCTTGATCATCACGGGATAACCGATCTGGCCGGCGATCTTCACCGCCTCCTCGGCATCCTCGATCAAGCCCATATGGCCTGGCACGGTCGATACGCCGGCCTCGGCCGCCAGTTTCTTGGAGGTGATCTTGTCGCCCATCGCCTTGATGGCGCGCACCGGCGGTCCGACGAAGATGACGCCTTCCTTGTCCAACGCCTCGGCGAATTTGGAATTCTCCGACAGGAAGCCGTAGCCGGGATGCACCGCATCCGCGCCGGTCTGGCGGATGGCATCCAGAATCTTGTCGATGACGATATAGGACTGCGCAGACGGCGCCGGCCCGATATGGATGGCCTCATCGGCCATCTTGACATGCAGCGCCTCGCGGTCGGCATCGGAATAGACCGCCACCGTCTTGATGCCCATCTTGCGCGCCGACTTGATGACGCGGCAGGCGATTTCGCCACGATTGGCGATGAGGATTTTTTTGATCATGAAGCCTCGGATGCTGAAACAAGCTGCGCCCGACCGTGCCGCGATAGGACATAGGCGACGATGAGCGCATGGAGAAGAACGGCAAGGCCAAGGCCGAGCAGGTGGTGGAACAGGGTGGCGTCACCGGTACCGTGAATGGTGAAGAGCGACCAAACCGCCAGCGGAACGAACAGCACTATGGCCGTGAGCAGGCCCGGGTTGTAGCGGCGCATCCGGACCGCCTGGGCAATATGGACGATGGCATTGACCAGTGTCAGATAGACGCCGATCAGCCCGTAGCCCAAGGACAGCGTCGCAGCCAACCAGATCGACAGCGCGTTGACGCCCCAGACGCCGGGAATGTTGATGACGAACACCGCAGGCGCCGACAACACCTCGCGTCCGCCGCCGATGACAGTATTGACGAAATCCGCGAAGCGGTTGGCGTCGTGCTCCTCATATTGGTGGATCATATAGACCGGCAGTTGAAGGAACACGGCGAGCATCGCCAGCGTCCACTGCGCGGCAAGGACCGGCGTCAGCACGAGCAGCAGAATGCCGGCGAGAAAACCGCCATACACCCAATGCCGATAGAGCCTGTCCATCATCTCGATTTGACCTCTGGCCGGCATGCCATCGTCACACCTCAAGCACGTCTTGGAAGGCTTCGGGAATGGTCTGCCGCGCCACGCTCTCGTCGATCTTCAACATGGTTTCATAGGACGACGGATCGAAAGCGCCGTCCGCCGCCACGACCTCCCGGCCCAGCAGCGCGTTCAGCCGACCTGCATCGAGATTGCCGCGCTCGAAAGGCTCGGCGCCGAAATGGTGCCACAGCGCATGCAAGAAGGCTGCGTCGACGAGGTATTCCGGCGACCCCGCGCGCGCCTTGCGCGGCACGGCCTTCAGCGGGGTCACGCCGCGTGGATTGGCCCGACGGATGGTGAACTGGAATCCAGTGCCCGGCATGCCGGAGGGAAACCCCCGGTGCTTGGTCATGTCGGGCAGCTTTCCCATTTCGTCGCTCCTCAGGCCTTGCCCAGCTTGTCCTGGGTCTTGGTTTCGAAATCCGAAGCGTCGTGCCGTTCGTGCAACTGCGTCGCCGGATCGCCGGAGGTCTTGTTGACCATGGTGCCGCGCTTGACGCCCGTCCGCTCGCCCACCTGCCTGGTCCAGCGCAGGACATGGGTATAATCTTGCGTCGCCAGGAAAGTGCCGGCATCCGCATAGGAATCGTCGGTCGCCAGCCGGCCGTACCAGGGCCAGATCGCCATGTCGGCTATGCTGTAGTCCGAGCCGGCCATATATTCGTGCTCGGCGAGATGACGGTCGAGCACGTCCATCTGCCGCTTCACCTCCATGGCATAGCGGTTGATAGCATATTCGATCTTCATCGGCGCATAGGCGAAGAAATGGCCGAAGCCGCCGCCCAGAAACGGCGCCGAGCCCATCTGCCAGAACAGCCAGTTCATAGCCTCCGTCCGCGCGCGTAGCTCGGTCGGCAGGAAGGCACTGAATTTTTCGGCGAGATAGACTAGGATCGATCCGGACTCGAACACCCGAACCGGTGCGCCTCCGCCCTTGGGGGCGTGATCCATCAAGGCTGGAATCTTCGAGTTCGGGTTGACTTGGACGAAGCCGGAACCGAACTGGTCGCCATCGCCGATCTTGATCAGCCAGGCATCGTATTCGGCGTCGGAATGACCCGCCGCCAGAAGCTCTTCTAGCATGATCGTGACCTTGACGCCGTTGGGCGTGCCCAGCGAATAGAGCTGCAGCGGATGCTTGCCAACGGGCAAATCCTTGTCATGCGTCGGCCCGGCAACCGGTCGGTTGATCGAGGCAAAGGCGCCGCCATTGGCGCCCGTTGGCGACCACACCGCGGGCGGCACATAGCCGGCAGGTAGATTTTTCTCGGGCGGAAATTTTTCGTCACTCATGATAGCCTCACAGCGGGATGGTGTCGTGTTTCTTCCAGGGCGCGTCGAGCTTCTTGCCGCGCAGGGCGGCGAAGGCGCGCGCGATACGCTTGCGCGAGGAATGTGGCATGATCACCTCGTCGATGAAACCGCGCTCGGCCGCCTTGAACGGGTTGGCGAAATTGACCTCATATTCCTTCGTCCGCGCCGCGATCTTCTCGGCGTCGCCCAATTCCGAGCGGTAGAGGATTTCGGTCGCGCCCTTGGCACCCATGACGGCGATTTCGGCAGTCGGCCAGGCATAGTTAATATCGGCGCCGATATGCTTGGAAGCCATCACGTCATAGGCTCCGCCATAGGCCTTGCGCGTGATCAGCGTCACCATCGGCACGTTGGCCTGGCTGTAGGCGAACAAAAGCTTCGCGCCGTGCTTGATGACGCCGCCATATTCCTGCGCCGTACCGGGCAGGAAGCCGGGCACGTCGACCAAGGTCAGGATCGGGATCGAGAACGCATCGCAGAAGCGCACGAAACGCGCCGCCTTGCGCGACGAGTCGATATCCAGGCACCCTGCCAGCACCATCGGCTGGTTGGCGACCACGCCCACCGTCTGGCCCTCGATGCGGACGAAGCCGGTGATGATGTTGCGGGCGAACGCTTCCTGAATCTCGAAGAACTCCGCCTCGTCGGCGATGGCCAGGATCAGTTCCTTCATGTCGTAGGGCTTGTTGGCGCTGTCGGGGATCAGCGTGTCGAGCCGCATCTCCAGCCGGCTCGGATCGTCGTAGAACGGCCGTACCGGCGGCTTTTCGCGATTGTTCAGCGGCAGGAAGTCGAACAGCCGGCGGATTGCCTCCAGCGCCTCGACATCGTTCTCGAAGGCTCCGTCGGCGACCGAGGATTTCTGCGTATGCGTCCGCGCGCCGCCCAACTCCTCCGCCGTGACGATCTCGTTGGTCACAGTCTTGACCACATCGGGACCGGTGACGAACATGTAAGACGAATCCCGCACCATGAAGATGAAGTCGGTCATCGCCGGCGAATAGACCGCGCCGCCCGCGCATGGCCCCATGATGACCGAAATCTGCGGCACCACGCCCGAGGCGTCGACATTGCGCTTGAACACATCGGCATAGCCGGCGAGCGAGGCGACGCCTTCTTGGATGCGCGCGCCGCCCGAATCGTTGAGGCCGATTACCGGCGCGCCGTTGCGCACCGCCATGTCCATGATCTTGCAGATTTTCTGCGCATGGGTTTCCGACAGCGATCCGCCCAGCACGGTGAAGTCCTGGGAAAAGACATAGACCAGCCGGCCGTTGATTGTGCCCCAGCCGGTGACGACGCCGTCGCCCGCCACCGTCTGCTCGGCCATGCCGAAATCGGTGGTGCGGTGGGTGACATACATGTCGAACTCTTCGAACGATCCCTCGTCGAGCAACACGTCGAGCCGTTCGCGCGCCGTCAGCTTGCCCTTGGCGTGCTGGGCATCGATGCGCTTCTGTCCGCCGCCCAGCCGTGCCTCGGCGCGGCGTTGTTCGAGTTGTTCAAGCACTGCGCTCATATTATGCCTCAGCTTAGGGTGACGGCAAAAAGCCGCCAAAATTCATGCGGAACGGGCTGCTGTGCCATAGTCCTATTGTCGCCTCGCGAAAACAGTTGATCGTGTGCAAATGCATAATGTACAAATTTTAATCCTGAAAATTGCGAAATTGCAAACATGGCCCAGCGTAAGCTCTATATCGGCAGGAAAGTGCGCGAATTGCGGGAGGCGCACAAGACTACGCAGGCCAGTTTCGCCGAGCGCATCGGCATCTCGACCAGCTATCTCAACCAGATTGAAAACAATCAACGGCCGGTTTCCGCCTCTGTTCTGCTGGCGCTTGCTGAAAAATTTCAGATCGACATCGGCGAAATCTCGCAGGGCGACGGCGATCGCATGCTGTCGGCGCTCTCCGAGGTGCTCAACGATCCCTTGTTCGAGAACATCGCCTTCAACCAGCAGGAACTGAAGCTGGTGTCACAGAACGCACCGGCCTTTGCCCGTGCCCTGATCGCCTGCCACGAGGCCTATCGGCGCAATGGCGAGCAACTCGCCAGCCTCGACGACACGCTTGGTCACGGCTCCGCCATTGCCGAGCCGACGCCTTATGAAGAGGTGCGCGACTTCTTCCACTTCGTCGACAACTATATCCACACGCTCGACCTGTATGCCGAAAAGCTGGCGGTCGAGCTCGGCATCGGCGAGCGCGACACCAATGCCAGCCTGTCGGCTCATCTGGAAAAGCGGCATGGGGTGCGCATTACGCGCGCCGATCCCGGCGAGACCATCCTGCGCCGCTTTGATCCCAAGGCGGGCGTGCTGTTCCTCAGCCCCTATCTGCCGCTCGCCACCCGTAACTTCCAGACCGCGGTGCAGATCGCCGAACTCGAAATGGAGGCCGAGGTCGGCGAGATTGCCCGTCGTGCCGAATTCCGCACCGCCGAGGCTTTGGAAATTTGCAAGATGGGCTTGCGCAATTACTTTGCCGGCGCACTAATCCTGCCGTACCAGGCTTTCATGGCCACGGCGCGCAGCCTGCGCCACGACCTCGAACTGCTCGCCGCCCATTTCGGCGCCAGCGTCGAACAAGTCGCTCACCGCCTCTCCACCTTGCAGCGGCCGGGCCATAAGGGCGTGCCGATCTTTTTCGCGCGGCTCGACCGCGCCGGCAACATCACCAAGCGCCACAGCGCCGCTAAGCTGCAATTCGCCCGCTTCGGCGGCGCCTGCCCCTTGTGGAACGTCCACCAGGCCTTTGAGACTCCCGGCCGGATTATCCGCCAATTGGCCGAAACTCCCGACGGCGTGCGCTATCTCTGCATCGCCACCGAAATCGCCAAGGGCTCTGGGGGATTTGCCGCGCCGCATCGTCGCTACGCCATCGCGCTTGGCTGTGAAGTCGCCTATGCGCAGGATTTCGTCTATGCCGACGGCATGGAGATCACCAACCGCACCGCCTTCGACCCGATCGGCATCTCCTGCCGCATCTGCGAGCGCACCGCTTGCCAGCAGCGCGCCGTCCCGCCGCTGAAACGCCGGCTCATGATCGACAAGGATGTTAGGTATCCGCTGCCGTATAGGATCGGTTAAGGGCATTGCCGTCATCGGTACAGAGCGGCCAGATAGGTAGCTCCATTTATACTCGTAGCATCGGAAGCTTTAAAATCTTGATCAGAAGATGAGTATGAATAGATGCTATCGAGCTGCGTTCTGGTATCGATGGTGCGAACGACGTCTTCAAGGCGATTGGAACGCAGATAGTGTCCGGCATCACTGCCTTGTAAGAAATCGGTATCCACTCGAAAATAAATTCGAATTGGCCCACTTTTTATATTGAGCAGAATGTCGTCGCTGATAGCGCGCAAAGTGACGATGGTGTCGTTTGGACTCCAGACGTCTTGAAGCAGGAACTCTGAAGGTTTTGTCGCATTGTCAAACCCGTCGAGCGTCATAGCCAACATGTCGTCCACTATAACCTCAAAATCGCCATCGAGACAGTCTGCGTATTCAATCTGGAACCATTCTATTCGATGGGGAACATCCTCTGCGAAGGAGATTTCGAGCTTATTGTAGCACCAATAGAGCGGAACGGTCTGGTCCGAGGAAAGAATAAAACGATCAGGTCCGCCCAAGACCCTCGCGACATCCATGAGCGTCATGTCTGCGGAAATTGGGCCGAGACGACCGGTCTGGAGGAACTTGCGAAATGAAACGAGATTGTTTGGCAATGGTTTACTTCACAGTAAATGGCGGTTGGTGACCGACACTATCCAGATGCCTATAGCAGTCGAGAGCAAAACTGTTCTGCGCGGGCTTCCCCTTCTCGGCAGCGGTAGATCGGGCAAAAGGACGAGCCTTGAAGGACGCGCGGTTACAAATATGCCAGGTAAAATTAGCCGGCTATTTTTTTAACCGGAACTAGCGCGGAAATCGCCACAAGCAGCCATCCCATAATCAAACCTGTCCCTCCGATTGGAGCGGCGAAGGGGAACAGCCGCGTACTGATATACTCCCGCGCCATCAGGTCGCCGCAGAAAATGGCGAGCCCGGCAAACAGCACCCAGCATGCCAGCGCCATGAATGTTCCACGTGGAACAATCGACAAGGCTATGAAGGCCGGCGCATGAAACATCAGGAAGTTTGCAACCGTGCCGACATTGGCCCCGCCGCTATGCGCCGCGGCCGCAGAGAGCGCCACACCAAGCGCGCCGCACAGACCGCCCAAAGCTAGAAACACCCTGTCCGCCGCCATCGTCAGCTCCTTGTTACGCTGTTTTCTTCTAGCGCCAAAGATAAGTCACTGCCTCGTGCCAATTGCCGCATCGCGGACATCTGTGGAATCGCTCAGTCAGGAATCGATTCGGCATTTGGCCTCGCCCTCGCAAGCGACTAAGGTCGCACCGCTTCAACAGGTTCGGATACTTATGGCTTCAGACACCAGGCGCATCGCCACCCTTATCGCAGCCGAGATCAAAGCCCGGCCAGAACAGGCCGCTGCAGCGATCGGGCTTCTCGACGAAGGCGCGACCGTTCCCTTCGTCGCCCGTTACCGCAAAGAAGTCACGGGCGGCCTCGACGACACGCAATTGCGCACCCTGTCGGAGCGCCTTGTTTATCTGCGCGAACTCGATGCCCGGCGCAGCTCCATCGTCGACTCCATCACCGGTCAGGGCAAGATGACCGACGAACTGGCCGTGAAGCTCGCTGCGTCCACGACCAAGGCGGAGCTCGAGGATATCTACCTCCCCTATAAGCCCAAGCGCAGGACCAAGGCGGAAATTGCCCGCGAGCGCGGATTGGGGGCGCTTGCCGATGCCATCCTTACCGACCGAAGACTGGCGCCAGCCGAACTTGCCGCCGCCTACATCACGGAAGCGGTGCCGGACGTGAAGACGGCGCTGGAAGGTGCGCGCGACATTGTTGCAGAGGGCATGACGGAGAATGCCGACCTGCTGCGTGCCCTTCGCGCCCACATGAAGGACAGGGCCGTGCTGCGCTCTCGGGTAGTCGACGGCAAGCAGGAAGCCGGCGCCAAGTTTTCCGACTATTTCGACCATGTCGAAAAATGGTCGACTGTCGCCGGCCACCGCGCGCTCGCCATGCTGCGCGGTCGCAACGAGGATTTTCTGGCGCTCGACATAGAAGTCGACACTGACGACTCAAGCCCGGTCAAGCCGGTCGACCGTATCATCGCCGCCGCCTACAGGATCGGCGGCAGCGAGCCCGGCAATGTCTGGCTCCGGGAGGTCGCAAGCTGGACCTGGCGGGTAAAACTATCGCTATCCCTGTCGCTCGACCTGATGCGCGACCTACGCGAGCGCGCCGAGGAAGAGGCTATCCACGTCTTCTCGCGCAACCTCAAGGACCTGCTCCTCGCAGCCCCCGCCGGCTCGCGCACCACCATCGGGCTCGACCCGGGCATTCGCACCGGCGTCAAGGTGGCCGTCGTCGATGGCACCGGCAAGCTGCTCGACACCGCCACCGTCTATCCCTTTCCGCCGAGAAACGACCTGCGCGGCGCGCAGTCGGAACTCGCCTCACTGATCCGCAAGCACAAGGTAGAGCTTGTCGCCATCGGCAACGGCACCGGCAGCCGTGAGACAGAACGGCTGGTCGCCGACATGCTGACAGACCTGCCTGCCCCCAAACCCACAAAGGTCATTGTGTCCGAGGCCGGTGCATCGGTCTATTCCGCCTCGCAGGCGGCGGCGACCGAATTCCCCAATCTCGACGTCTCGTTGCGCGGTGCGGTGTCGATCGCCCGCCGCCTGCAAGATCCCTTGGCAGAACTGGTCAAGATCGAACCAAAGTCCATCGGCGTGGGACAGTATCAGCACGATGTCGACCAATACCGCCTCGGCCGCTCGCTGGAAGCCGTTGTCGAGGACGCGGTGAACGCCGTTGGCGTCGATCTCAACACCGCCTCGGCTCCGCTGCTGGCCCGGGTCTCCGGCCTCGGCGCCTCGCTGGCCGAAGCCGTCGTCGCCTATCGTGACCGCACCGGACCGTTCCAGACGCGCAAGGGCCTGATGGAGGTACCTCGGCTAGGCCAGCGCGCCTTCGAGCAATGCGCCGGCTTCCTGCGCATCCGCGACGGCAAGGAGCCGCTGGACGCCTCGTCCGTTCACCCCGAGGCCTATGGCGTCGCCAAGAAAATCGTTGCCGCCTGCGGCCGCGATGTGCGCGCACTGATGGGCGACAGCGCCGCCCTCAAGACGCTCGACCCCCGCGTCTTCGTCGACGACCGGTTCGGCCTGCCGACGGTCAAGGACATTATCGCCGAACTGGAAAAGCCGGGCCGCGACCCGCGACCGAGCTTCAAGACCGCGACCTTCGCCGACGGCGTCGACGACATCAAGGATCTCAAGCCCGGCATGCTGTTGGAAGGCACGGTGACCAACGTCGCCGCTTTCGGCGCCTTCGTCGATATCGGCGTGCACCAGGATGGGCTGGTCCATGTTTCCCAGCTTGCCGACCGTTTCGTCAAGGATCCGCACGAGGTGGTCAAGGCCGGCGACGTGGTCAAGGTGCGTGTGGTCGAGGTCGACGTTCCGCGCAAGCGCATCGGGCTGACCATGCGCAAGCAGGCGGATGGAGGTGCTAAGCCCGAGCCGCAACAGCGTGACAGGCCGGGCTCGTTCAAGCCGTCCGCAGCCAAACCCAAGGGCCAACAGCCGGCAGCGGCGCAAGGCTCCTTCGGCTCGGCGCTGGCCGACGCCTTCAAGCGCAAATAGCGAAAAAAGCCATGCGGCCCTAGCCGGCCGTGTGGTACGGAGCGGCATGGCACAGAAGAAAGCTCACGAGGTCGAATCCTGGCTGGCCCGGCCATCGTCCGAGGTCTCGATCGTCCTGCTCTACGGCCCCGATCGTGGGCTGGTCTCGGAACGCGCTAGAATTTTTGCCGAAAAGTCCGGGTTGCCACTGGACGACCCGTTCTCCGTCATCAAGCTTGATGCCTCCGAGATCGACAAGGATGCCGGCAGGCTGATCGACGAAGTACGCACCGTGCCGATGTTTGCCACGCGGCGCCTTGTCTGGCTGCGCAATGCCGGCATCCAGAAGGCTATCTCGGATGCGGTAAAGCTACTCGCGGCCGAACCCCAGCCAGACGCCATCGTGCTGATCGAGGGCGGCGACCTGAAGAAGGGTGTGGCGCTGCGAACGGTGGTCGAGGGCGCGTTCTGTGGCATGGCGCTGCCGTGTTACGCCGACGAGACACGCGAGATCGAAACCATCATCGACGATGAGATGCAGAAGGCTGGGCTTTCCATCAGTCTGGACGCCCGCCAGGCGCTTCGCGCCAATCTCGGCGGCGACCGGCTTGCGTCGCGCGGCGAGGTGCAGAAACTAGCGCTCTACGCCCTCGACAAGGGCGAGGTCACGCTGGACGACGTCAAGTCCATGACGGGGGATGTCGCAGCGCTGTCCATGGACGAAGCGATAGATGCTGCCCTGGATGGAGATATTCAGACCTTCGACACCGCCTTCACCCGCCAGTGCCAGACGCCCAGTCAAGCCGGGCAGTTGCTTGGCGCGGCGATACGCTATGTCCAGTCGCTTCATGCTATGCGTGGCGAGATGGAAAAGCGCCTGAGCAGCGCATCGAGCGTCGTGGCTGCCCAACGCCCACCAGTGTTTTACGGTCGAAAAAAAGCGGTGGAGCGAGCGATCACACGCTGGAACGGCGAAGGCCTCGGCCGGGCACTGGAGCGGTTGCAGGCGACGACTTTGCAAAGTCGCCAACGCGCGGACCTTGCAATTGCACTAACGCGCCAGGCTCTACTCGCGCTCGCGGTCGAAGGCGCGCGCCGGGCCCAACGCAGCCGCTGATTACCATCTCTCAGAGTTCGCGGACCCGCGGCGTGCTGACAGTAGCCTCGCTGCCCTTCAGGCGCCGGCAGACATCGTCGAGTTGTTCCAGCGACGTGTAGGCGATCTTGATCTCGCCGCCCTTCTGCTTATGGGCGATGGCGACCCGCATGCCGATAACGTCCGATAACAGCTTTTCCAATGCGATCGTGTCAGCGTCTTTTTCCGGGCGCGCACGAACAACATCCGCATCCTCTTGCCGGTCGACAGGCATCTGAACCAAAGCCTCTACCTGCCGGACGGAAAGCCCTTCCTCGACGATCCGTTTTGCCAGGCCGGCTGGATCGGCAGTTGTCACCAGCGCGCGCGCATGGCCAGCCGACAGGTCGCCATTGACCAGCATATCGCGAATGACCGCTGGAAGCTTGAGCAGCCGCAGCGTGTTGGCGACATGGCTACGGCTCTTGCCGATCACCTGACCGAGATCAGCCTGTGTATAATTATGATCGTCAATGAGTTGCTGGTAGCCGGCCGCCTCTTCAATCGCATTGAGATCAGCGCGCTGAACGTTTTCGATAATCGCGAGTTCGAGCGCGGTCCGATCGTTGACTTCACGGACAATGACCGGGATTTCAGAAAGACCCGCGCGTTGCGATGCCCGCCACCGGCGTTCACCAGCTATAATTTCATATCGGCCGGTCTGGCCCGCAGCTGTCCGGACCACGACAGGCTGGACGAGACCGTGCTCGCGAATCGACTGGGCCAGATCGGCCAATTCCGTCTCAGGAAAAGTGCGGCGAGGATTCTTAGGGTTGGGCGTGATGAACTCGATCGGAACCTTCCCGTCGGCGGGCGCCACCGGCGCCTGTTCCGCAGGCTTGTCCATCTCGCCGATCAGGGCGGCTAGACCGCGGCCAAGCCTTTTCCGGGAGATATCTTCGTTCATCTTGTCATCAACCATTGCTAAGCTTTTGTTTCGAGTCCGAATCGATCATGCCGCACGCAACTTGCGTTCACGTCGGATAACCTCAGACGCCAATTGCAGATAGGCTTGGCTGCCTGAACATTTCAGATCATAGAGAATGGCCGGCTTGCCGTAAGAAGGGGCTTCAGAGATGCGGACGTTGCGAGGAATAACAGTCTCGTAGACCTTTTCCCCCATATGCGCCCGCACATCGTCTACCACCTGGTTGGCGAGATTGTTCCGGCCGTCATACATGGTGAGGACGATGCCCTGGATAATCAAATCAGGGTTGATAGAACCTCGGACCTGATTCACTGTCTCAAGAAGCTGGCTCAAGCCCTCAAGGGCAAAGAACTCGCATTGCAAGGGAACGAGCACCGAATCTGCAGCCGCCATCGAATTTAAAGTTAAAAGATTCAACGATGGAGGGCAATCGATGAGTACATAGCTGAAACCAACGCCGCGCGCCGTGGCCGCACGCAATGCATTGCGGAGCTTGAGCACGCGGTCCGGCTGGGAGGCTATTTCCATCTCCACGCCGAGAAGATCCATGGTCGAAGGGATGAGAAACAGACCGGGAACCGCCGTCGCCATCACCGCCTGCTCAATATTAAGCTCTCCAGTCAGAACATCATAGGACGACACGGGGCGGTCGCGTCGATCAATGCCAAGCCCGGTGCTAGCATTACCCTGAGGATCGAGATCGATTACCAGCACCTTTTCGCCAATAGCCGCGAGCGCTGTCGCAAGGTTGATTGCAGTAGTGGTCTTACCCACTCCGCCCTTCTGATTGGCGACGGTTATGATTCTTGGACGAATATTCATACGTTTGCCTGCCGGCTCGGTTTGACCATTCATGAGATTTGCAGCCTAAAGCCTGCGCAGATTGCGAATCTCGAGGACAACGCTGTCAGCATCGATCCTGCCCGTGTGTTCTACCAGATCGAATCGCCAGTGATGAGCGCTTTCTACCAGCTCAGCGCGATAATCCCGGCCTTTATGGAAGAAGGCGACCGCCCCGGACGTCAGCCAGGGACTGGAAAGATCGAGTAAAAGCGGCAAAGGCGCCAAGGCACGGGCAGTGACAACTTCCGGCGCCGCGACGTTCTTAACTGCATCCTCGATTCGGACCGGATGAACTGTTGCGGGGAGGTCGAATTCACCAATCATCGCCTGGAGAAACCCGCATTTTTTACGGTTGCTCTCGACAAGATCGACCCGAGCCCCATCCCGTTGCCGTAGAAGTAGGGCCAGAACGAGCCCTGGAAAACCACCGCCCGAGCCGAGATCCAGCCATCGAGTAGCAGGGCCGGCAAGAGGAAGAACCTGCGCACTGTCGAGAATGTGTCGCTGCCAGATGTCCGAAAAGGTCGAAGGTGCTACGAGATTGATTCGATTTGCCCATTTCAGGAATGATGATTTGAAGAGAGTCAAGCGCTCGAATGTTTCACGTGAAACTGGCCCGGCTATATCCACCAGGCTTTGGAACGATTCACTTTTCACGCTGCCACACCTTGCTCAGTAAGTCGTTCGTGATACCGAACAGAAGCAAGGATAATGGCCAGCGCCGCCGGCGTCATTCCCTCAATTTTGCGGGCAGCCGCCAAGCTCGTGGGCTTATGAAACAACAGCTTCTGACGCAGCTCATTGGAAAGCCCGGGCACATCGTCGAAAACGAGAGTATGCGGGATGAGCCGCTCTTCTTCCTTCAGCAATAGCGCAGCATCGTTACGCTGCCGATTCAAATAGACGAAATATTTCGCTTCCGTTTCAATAGCCTCAGCGGTCTTAGCGTCCAAGTCTGATAAAGCATTCTCCACAGCGGAAAGACCTGACAGTTCCACCGACGGATAGGCCAGCAACTCGTATAAACTGCGCCGCACGCCATCCTGGTTGACCTCAAGGCCGTATCGGCGCGCTTCGTTCGGGGAGAGGACGCGTGCTTGTAGCAATGACCGGGCGTGAGCGAGACGAGACTGTGTCGCGCCAAATCGCAGAGCGCGCGCTTCCGATACTATACCGAGGCCTAAAGCCAATGGCGTGAGCCGTTCATCGGCATTATCCGCGCGCAGAGAGAGGCGAAATTCTGCACGGGATGTGAACATGCGGTAAGGCTCACTGACACCCCGCGAGGTGAGATCGTCGATCATTACCCCTATATAAGCTTCCGTGCGGCTCAACCGAAATGCTGAAGAGCCGCCGGTAAGGCGCGCCGCGTTTATGCCTGCTACGAGGCCTTGGGCAGCAGCTTCTTCATACCCAGTCGTGCCGTTGATTTGTCCCGCCAAGAACAATCCAGCGACGCGTTTGGTCTGAAGACCAGCATCCAATTCGCGCGGGTCTATATGGTCGTACTCGATGGCATAGCCGGGTTGCAGGATCGTCGTATGTTCTAGCCCAGGAATAGACGCGACAAGGTCGCGCTGAACGTCCTCTGGCAGCGATGTCGATATCCCATTCGGATAGACGGTGTCGTCATCGAGGCCTTCAGGTTCAAGAAATATCTGATGACCGTCACGATCACCGAACTTGACGATCTTGTCTTCGATGGACGGGCAATAGCGCGGCCCCACCCCTTGAATCGAGCCGGAATACATGGCCGAACGATGCAGATTGTCACGGATGATCTGGTGGGTGCGCCCCGTCGTCCGGGTGACGCCGCATTCAATTTGCCGATTGAGAATGACATCCGTCATCAGCGAGAAAGGCATTAGGCTTTCATCAGCTGCCTGTGTTTCGAGCTGTCGCCAATCGATCGTTCGTCCATCGAGCCGGGGAGGGGTCCCGGTCTTGAGTCTTCCCAAGGAAAAGCCAGCGCGCTTCAGCGTCTGCGAGAGCCCTATGGACGGGTCCTCGTTCATCCGCCCGGCCTTGATTTTACGCTCACCGATATGGATTAAGCCATCGAGAAACGTGCCGGTGGTCAGCACAACGGCACCGCAGGAGAGGCGACGGCCATCCGAAAGCACGACACCAACAACACGCCCGTCTTTGATATCGATGTCAAACGCTTCGCCTTCTATAACCTCAAGGCTTTCCTGCTCAGCAATAGCGGCCTGCATAGCATCTTTATAGAGCTTCCGATCCGCCTGCGTTCGCGGGCCTCGGACCGCTGGACCCTTTCTGCGATTAAGCAAACGAAATTGAATGCCGGCAGCATCTGCAACGCGCCCCATCAAGCCGTCCATCGCGTCGATTTCGCGAACGAGATGTCCTTTGCCGAGACCGCCAATGGCCGGATTGCATGACATCACACCGATGGTATGACGGCTCATCGTGACCAGCGCGGTGCGTGCGCCTGCCCGTGCGGCGGCACTCGCTGCCTCACAGCCTGCATGTCCACCGCCAATAACGATCACGTCGTGTTTCTTGCTCATAGATCGATTCCTACTTGCAGGAGACATGTCGCCTCTTAGCGGCCAAGTCAAGGCGACGCAGGTTTCACGTGAAACACGTGACTCCCTATGGTTGTAATCTCACGCTGAAATGAACTAGTTCAGCTTGGCAGATGACTGCGTGTTTCACGTGAGTCATCACTTTCCAACGCAAAACTGGGAAAAGATAACGTCGAGAAGGTCTTCCACGTCCACCGCCCCAGAGATGCGGCCAATAGCATCGGAAGCCTGCCGCAAATCTTCAGCTTTCAGTTCCAACGGCTTTGTTTCATCAGCCAAAGCTTTCTGAACTGCTACCTCAGCCTCTCTTAGCAACTCCACATGCCTGAGCCGCGAGGGCAGAACATCCCCTCTATCTCCAAGAGATGCACTTGCGCGAGCGGAGATCAGGGAGCGAAGTATTTCGAGCCCTTCTCCCGTGACGGTCGAGATCAAACAGTCATGCTCGGCGGTCACTGGCCGAGGCCTTGGGATATCGATCTTGGAGCCGATAAGAAGGACACCTTCGCCTTCATATGGCAGGGGATCCGAAAGGTCGTCCACCTCGCGGATGTATAATACAAGATCGGCTTGTTCAGCCCGCCTTCGTGCCCTTTCGATCCCGATGCTCTCGACTTTCCCTGCTCCATCACGAAGACCGGCAGTGTCTGTCAGCCGAACCTTGATTCCATCAATATCCAGAGTCGTCTCAACGAGATCTCGCGTGGTCCCTGGTTCATCTGTAACAATGGCGGCGTCTCGCTCCAGCAATGCGTTCAGGAGGCTGGACTTCCCAGCATTTGGAGCCCCGACGATGACAACGTCAAAACCCTCCCGAATAATTTCCGCACGCCGGAAGCCTGTCGTGTGGCGTTCTATCTCTCCCGCCAGGGTTTCCATATCTTGCCAGACACTATCGGATACCGAACCGGGAACGTCTCCTTCATCGCTGAAATCCATTTCCGCTTCGATCATGGCCCGCGCGTGGATAAGCCGACGTCGCCAGCCGCTGTAAAGATCGGCCTGTACACCGGACGAATTTTGAACAGCAAAACGGCGCTCCGCCTCTGTCTCAGCGGAAATCAGGTCGGCCACCGCTTCAATGCCGAGAAGGTCCATCTTGCCGTTGAGAAATGCTCGACGGGAAAACTCGCCGGCTTCCGCGTGGCGGCAGCCAGGAAAAGAAGAAAGGCACTGCAAAACAGCAGCAACGACAGCTCGACCGCCATGCACATGAAATTCTGTGACGTCCTCGCCGGTAAAACTTCCCGGCGCTGGAAAGAACAGTGTCAGTCCGTGATCGATGATATTGCCGCACAGGTCTCTCAGCGCATTGTAACGCGCCTGACGTGGGACCGGCAGAGAGCCAGAGATCGTTTCGGTGACGAATCGACAATGAGGCCCTGACACACGGATAATCGCAACACCGGAGGGCAGATGCCCGCTCGAGAGCGCAAAAATCGTTTGTTCAAACTGCATGCCGACTTCTCTGTCTGTAAACCGCGGCATGCGACGAGCATCACGTGCCTTACCATCTTGCCGCAACGTTCTATGAGTTCAGCCCTGAATTGTCAGCTGCTGAACCCGAGTTTCGCAAGACATTGGATCGTTATCATTGTCCAATCTTCGCAAATGAAGCATCGCAGTGTCGCAGCGGCTTGTTTCGGTAGCGAATCGAAATGCCAAAGACCTTGCTCTAACCGCAGGGAAGGTAGTGTAGCCCAACGCTCTGCCTAACTTCAGATATCAAGCTGATAAAAAAGGCCGATGCGCGATGCACCGGCCTTTTTGATCTCGCATATCGTAGCGTTGACGGAGCGCGTTGAGCAAACCGATCAGGTGTTCATTGAATCGAAGAAGTCGGCGTTTGTCTTAGTCTGTTTGAGCTTGTCGATCAGGAACTCGATCGCATCGGTGGTTCCCATCGGAGCAAGGATGCGGCGCAGCACGAAGATTTTCTGCAGGTCCTGACGCGCGACCAGCAGGTCTTCCTTGCGGGTACCAGACTTAAGGATATCCATGGCCGGGAAGATGCGCTTGTCGGAGACCTTGCGGTCCAGCACAATTTCCGAATTGCCTGTGCCCTTGAACTCTTCGAAGATGACCTCGTCCATACGGCTGCCGGTGTCGATCAGCGCGGTTGCGATGATGGTCAGCGAACCGCCTTCCTCGATGTTACGCGCGGCGCCGAAGAAGCGCTTCGGACGCTGCAGGGCGTTGGCGTCGACACCCCCGGTCAGAACCTTGCCAGATGACGGCACGACGGTGTTGTAGGCACGGCCGAGGCGCGTGATGGAATCGAGCAGAATGACCACGTCGCGGCCATGCTCGACCAGACGCTTGGCCTTCTCGATGACCATTTCCGCGACCTGAACGTGGCGCACGGCCGGTTCGTCGAAGGTCGAGGAAACGACCTCGCCCTGGACCGAACGCTGCATGTCGGTCACTTCCTCGGGGCGCTCGTCGATCAGAAGCACGATCAGGTAGCACTCGGGATGATTCTTGGCGATCGAATGCGCAATATTCTGCATCAGCACCGTCTTGCCGGTCCGCGGCGGCGCGATGATCAGCGCGCGTTGGCCCTTGCCGATCGGCGCCACAAGATCGACGACACGCGGCGAGATGTCCTTGGTTGTCGGATTCTCGACCTCCATCTTCAGCCGCGAGGTCGGGTAGAGCGGCGTCAGATTGTCGAAGTGGATCTTGTGCCGGATTTTTTCCGGATCGTCGAAGTTGATCGTGTTGACCTTGAGAAGGGCGAAATAGCGTTCGCCTTCCTTGGGGCTGCGGATCGGGCCTTCGACCGTATCGCCTGTCTTCAGCGAGAAGCGGCGGATCTGCGAGGGCGATATGTAGATATCGTCCGGACCCGGAAGATAGTTGGCGTTGGCCGACCGCAAAAAGCCGAAACCGTCCTGCAGCACCTCGACGACACCGTCGCCGATGATCTCGACATCGTTGCCTGCGAGCTTCTTCAGGATCGCGAACATCAGTTCCTGCTTGCGCATGACGCTGGCGTTTTCGACCTCGAGCGATTCGGCAAAAGCGATCAGCTCCGGCGGCTTTTTATTCTTGAACTCGGAAAGTTTCATTTCCTGCATGGACAGACTCTGGATAGGCGGAATGGGAAAAGTTCGATCGGCGGAATGCGATGAACGCCGGACGCGGCCTTTGAAAAGCAGCGCGCATGGCAAGGAGGAAGACCTGCCTTTTATCGTCGGCCGGCCGAAAGAGCAAGCCGAGGGCATTGCTCTCCAGCAGATATATCAACGGACATACCCAAAAAACAGGTCGGGCCCGTTTTTTATCGGCTCTTGCGTTTCAGAACGGCTTTACCACGACGAGAACGACGATCACGATCATCAAAAGTGTCGGTGCCTCGTTGACGATTCGCCAATGCTTGGCGGGCTTGGTGTTCTGGTCCGTGGCGAACCTGCGAACTGATGCCGACAGATAGCCATGGACGCCCGACAGCAGCACGACCAGCAGTATCTTGGCATGCAACCATCCTCCCATGAAGCCGAAACCACGCCAAGCCAGATAGAGCCCGAACACCCAGGTGATGATCATCGCCGGGTTGATGATCAGCCGAAGCAGACGCTGCTCCATCACCTTGAATGTCTCGGACTGCTGCGACCCGGGCTGGGTATCGGCGTGATAGACGAACAGGCGTGGCAGATACAGCATTCCGGCCATCCATGAGATGACGGCGATGACATGAATGGCCTTTGCCCAGAGATAGAAACCGTCAGGGTCCAGCCAGAACAGCAGCCCGGTCAGCGCAACGAAGATGACGATGGCCCCAACCGCGCGTTTCGCCGCCGTTCCGCCAGATGCCTTGTTCTCGGAAAGCGCCATTATAGTTTTCCTTGCCTGACCCGGCGCACCATCGCTTCGACATGCCCGACCGGGGTTTCGGGTGTGATGCCATGGCCGAGATTGAAGATCAGCGGCCCATCGCTCAAATGGTCGAGAATGGCATCCACGCCCTCGTCCAGCGCCCTGCCGCCCGCAACCAGGCGAAGCGGGTCAAGGTTGCCCTGAACGGGTCCCAGCGCCTGCAGGGAGCGTGCCTGCGTCAACGGTACGGTCCAGTCCAGTCCGAGCGCGGTAACGCCAGTCTGCTCGCGATAGTTCTTGTAGTTTGCACCGGCGCCTTTGGGAAAACCGATGATCGGAATATCGGGATAGACGGCGCGCACCTTGCTCACGATGCTGGCAACCGGTCCAACGCAGAAACGATCGAAACAGGCCTCATCCAGAACGCCGGACCACGAATCGAAGATTTGCAGCACATCTGCGCCTGCTTCCGCCTGACGCAGGAGATAGGCCGCCGACCAGTCGGCCAGCGTCGTCAGAAGCGTATCCATCGCCTCGGGGTGTCGGTAGCCGAACAAACGCGCCGGCGCCTGGTCGGGCGTGCCATGGCCGGCGATCATATACGTCGCAACCGTCCAGGGAGCCCCGCAGAAGCCGATCAGGGTGGTTTCCTGAGGCAACTCCCGACGCAGACGCCTGACGGTCTCGTAGACCGGCTCCAGGTGCTCATGGAAGCGCTTCCCGTCGAGACGCTCGATCTCCTCCGCCGAAATCGGCTCAAGCAGAGGTCCGCGACCTTCCTCGAAGCGAAGCGAACGCCCAAGCGCATGAGGAATGACGAGAATGTCGGAGAACAGGATGGACGCGTCGAAGCCGAAGCGACGGATCGGTTGAAGCGTCACTTCCACCGCTAGGTCGGGATTGTAACAAAGATCGAGGAAACTCCCCGCGCGCTTCCGCGTCTCGCGATATTCGGGAAGGTAGCGTCCAGCCTGTCGCATCATCCAAAGAGGTGGGACTGCCGTCTTCTTCCCGGCAAGAACATCCAGCACCACGCGGTTTGCCGTCATAGGGCTCGCTCCCCAAATCTATCTTTAAATAAAATTTCTATGAAAGAGAGTCTTCTGATTCTTAGACTCTGTTGGAATCGAGGATTGCTACCTGTTCACATCAGCGGTTTGAGTTCCACTTGCCATAATGACGCGCAGGCCTTGCGGCTAAATAGGACAAGTCTGGGGATAGTCCAGATTCAGCGTTTTAAGACAAAGGCTTGTCAATGAGGGTGTGACATCGAAAACAGGACCTCCATGTGGGATCAGTGTGAATTCCACAGAACGCTCCACAGCCGCCGATCGAATTGGACAGCAGCACGAATTGTGGACAAAACCGGTTCTGATACAGTCGCTTTTCCACACCGGCCGATTTGTCCGGCTTCATCCACAGTTGGCCACAGGCCCCACGGTATTCTGTGAACAAACCGCAAAGCTTCTTTCATCTTCACCTGATTTCTGACGCGACTGGAGAGACTCTCCTGGCGGCCGGCCGCGCGGCTTCGGCGCAATACAAGGACGCCCGCGCCATCGAACACATCTATCCTCTTGTGCGCACGGAAAAGCAGCTGATGAAGGTGTTCGACGAGATCGAGGAGGAGCCGGGCATCATCCTATATACGGTCGTAGATCAGCAGCTTGCCGGGATGATCGACCAGCGCTGCACTACCATGGGTCTGCCGGCGGTCAATGTGCTTGAGCCGGTGCTGACCGTGTTTCAGTCCTATCTCGGTACGCCGGCCGGCCGCCGCGTCGGCGCGCAGCATGTGCTTGACGCGGAATATTTCCGCCGCATCGATGCGCTCAACTTCACTATGGAGCATGACGACGGCCAGCTGCCGCTGGATATAGAAGAGGCCGATATCGTCCTGATCGGCATCTCGCGCACGTCGAAAACGCCGACCAGCATCTATCTCGCCAACCGTGGCATAAAGACCGCCAATATTCCCATCGTGCTCGGTGTGCCGATCCCACCTGTACTGGTGACGGCGCAACGCCCGCTCGTTGTCGGTCTAGTCGCCACCGCCGAACGCATCTCCCATGTCAGGCAAAACCGCGTTCTGGGAGCAGCGCATGATGCGCAAGACTATGTCGACCGCGCGAACATTTCCGAGGAATTGGCCTATGCCCGGCAGATCTGCACGCGCCACAACTGGCCGATGATCGATGTCAGCCGCCGGTCCATCGAGGAAACCGCCGCTGCCATCGTTGCCCTGCGCAACAAGAATCGCTAGAGCCAGAAAACCGTCAATTCTGTAAAGTGCTGTCGCGAACAAGGCACTACAGCCTTGCAGGAGGAAACATGCCCGAGACACTCATCCTGGCGTCGGCCAGCCCGTTCCGCCTAACCCTGATGCAGAATGCCGGCCTCGACGTGAAGCCCGTTCCTGCCGATCTCGACGAGCGCTCGCTCGAAGCTCCGCTGAAGTCGAGCGGGGCATCGGCGGAGGACGTCGCGCTCGTTCTGGCCGAGGCCAAGGCCATTGCGGTCAGCGAAGCCCATCCGGGCGATGTTGTCGTGGGCTGCGACCAGACCCTGTCCCTGGGCGATACGATCTTTCACAAGCCCGCCGACATGGAAGGGGCGAGGCGTCATCTTCTTTCGCTGTCGGGCCGGACCCATCATCTCAACAGCGCGGTTGTCGTCGCCCAGGGCGGACAGGTTCTGTGGCGCCATGTCTCGGTGGCGTCGTTGACGATGCGGGTGCTCGATCCCGGCTTTATCGGACGTCATTTGGCACGGGTCGGCGACAAGGCCTTGTCCAGCGTCGGCGCCTACCAAATCGAAGGCGAGGGCATCCAGCTTTTCGAGAAGATCGAGGGCGATTATTTCACCATCGTCGGCCTGCCGCTTCTGCCGTTGCTCGGCCAGCTTCGCGAGATGGGCGCCATTGATGGCTGAAGCACCAAAGGCCTTCGTTTGCGGCCACCCCATCGCGCATTCGCGGTCGCCGCTCATCCATGGCTATTGGCTGAGACACCATGGCCTCAATGGAACTTACCAAGCCCTCGATGTCGCGCCCAACGACTTTGCTGCCTTCCTGTCGTCTTTGCGGGCCAACGGTTATGTCGGCGGCAACGTCACGATCCCAAACAAGGAGCAGGCGTTCGCGCTGGTCGCACAGCGCGATGAGGCAGCCGAGCAGATCGGCGCTGTCAATACACTGTGGTTCGAGGGTGGCGAGCTATGGGGCGGCAACACCGATGCCTATGGCTTCGCAGCCAATCTCGACGCCAAGGCACCGGCTTGGGATAATGGTAAGACAGCGCTTATCCTGGGGGCTGGGGGGGCGTCGCGCGCGATCATCCACGCGCTCAAATCGCGCGGTTTCATTGATATCCGTGTTGCCAACCGCACGATTTCCCGCGCGCAAGAACTGGCCGACCATTTCGGAAAGACAGTCTCTGCCCATGCGCTTGAAGCGACATCGGCCCTGCTGGGCGATGCCGATCTCGTGGTCAACACATCAGCGCTGGGCATGCATGGCGAGGGCGATGTGGCGGTGGACGTCTCCGGATTGCCGCCGCACGCCGTCGTCACCGATATCGTCTATGTGCCGCTCGAAACACCGTTGCTTGCTGCCGCCCGCCATGCGGGTTTGAAGACTGTCGATGGTCTCGGCATGCTGCTGCATCAGGCCGTGCCCGGCTTCGAGCGCTGGTTCGGCATTCGCCCAGAGGTGACCGAAGCGCTCCATGACCTCATCGCTCAGGATCTGGATAAGCATCGATGATCGTTCTCGGCCTCACCGGCTCCATCGGCATGGGCAAATCCACCACCGCTGCGATGTTCCGCGAGGCTGGCGTGCCGGTGCACGATTCCGACGAAACGGTGCATCGGCTGTATGCCGGCAAGGCGGCACCCTCGGTGGAAGAGGCCTTTCCCGGGACGGTGGTCGACGGGGTGGTTGATCGCAATCGCCTGTCGAAGCAGGTGCTCGGCAATCCCGAGGCGATGAAGCGGCTCGAAGCCATCGTCCATCCGCTGGTACGCGACGAAATGGCTGATTTTCTCGCCCGAAGCAAGCAGGACGGTCAAAAACTCGTCGTCCTCGATATCCCGCTTCTGTTCGAGACCGGAGGCCGCGACAGGGTCGACAAGGTAGTGGTGGTCAGCGCGCCGGCTGAGATACAGCGTCAGCGCGTGTTGGAGCGGCCCGGCATGACCGAGGAAAAATTCGCGGCGATCCTGGCCAAGCAAGTGCCGGACGCGGAAAAGCGCCTCAGGGCCGACTACATCGTCGACACCGGACAGGGCCTGGAAGTCGCAAGACAGGCGGTCACCGGCATCATTGCCGATGTGCTGGGGGATAAGGGCGGCATTGCCGCATCCTGAACTTGAAGCCTGATCCGGCCGGCCGCATGGTTGGCCATGGAGCGAATCGATGCGTGAAATCATTTTCGATACCGAAACCACCGGCCTAGATGCGCGCGAGGATCGAGTCATCGAGATCGGCGGTGTGGAGATGATCAACCGGTTCCCCACCGGGCGCACCTTCCACAAATATATCAATCCGCAGGGCCGGCAGATCCACCCTGATGCCCAGGCGGTCCATGGCATCTCTGCCCAGCAGCTTGCCGACAAGCCGAATTTCACGGAAATCGCGGACGAGTTCGTGTCGTTCTTCGATGGTGCGCGGCTGGTCGCGCACAACGCCAATTTCGACATCGGCTTCATCAATGCCGAGCTTGCCAGGGTCGGCCGTCCCGCAGTCGACCCCGGCCTTGTCGTCGACACGCTGGTGCTGGCGCGGCGCAAGCATCCGATGGGGCCGAACTCGCTCGATGCGCTGTGCCGCCGTTATGGCATCGACAACAGCCGCCGCACCAAGCACGGCGCGCTGCTCGATTCCGAGCTTCTCGCCGAAGTCTATATCGAACTGATTGGCGGCAAGCAGGCAGCGCTCGTGCTGGACTCGGCCATCGAAATCCGCTCCAGCGACAATTCATCGTCGGTGGATATTCAGATCACGGTTGCGCAGCGCCCGCGTACCTTGCCGCTGCGGCTCAGCGAGGCCGAGCAGGCAGCGCATGAAAAACTTGTGGCCAGCCTTGGCGAAAAGTCGCTCTGGGCGAAACTGTCCCAGCCCGGCGGGTAGAGCTGTGGCGCCATCCCGCCAATAAAAAAGCCCGGCGAACCGGGCTTTTTGGTATCCTTGTGCGTCAGGCTTAGCTGACCTTCACCTTGGCGGCGGCCTGTTCCTCGGCGATCTTCTGCTGGAACATCTGCGCGAAGTCGATCGGGTCAAGCATCAGCGGCGGGAAGCCGCCATTGCGGGTCGCGTCGGCGATGATCTGGCGCGCGAACGGGAACAGCAGGCGCGGGCACTCGATGAACAGCACCGGCAGCATGTGCTCCTGCGGGAAGCCTTCGATGTTGAAGACGCCGCCATAGACCAGCTCGACATTGAACAGAACGTCCTTGTCCACCGCTGCCTTGGCGTTGAGCGTCAGGTTGACGTCGAACTGCTTGTCGGTCAGCGGGTTGGCTGTGACGTTGACATTGATGTTGATGCCGGGCGCCTTGTCACGGCCGCGCAGCGAATTTGGTGCGCCGGGGCTTTCGAAGGAAAGGTCCTTCACATATTGAGCCAGAACGTTCAGCGATGCCTGTGCGGCGTTGCCGTTGGTGGCCGCGCCGGTCGGCGCACTGTCCTGATTGGCCATAAGCCTAAATCCTCTTGGCTCGACCGCGGCGCGGCCGGGATTGAAATCGTGCGTTGGCTAGCATGGCGGCCCGGCCAAGACAAGGTTGTGGCTGGATTTGAAGCTGCCGATTACTCGTCCGGCAGCGAGCGCCAGGGCGAATCCGGGTTTGGCTTGCGGCTGTAGTCGGTCTCGTCGAGATCGATGGTCTTGCCATCGCGGGCGTTCTGGCGGCGGAAGCCGTAGACGCGCGTGTCCATCTTCACATTGCGCCGCAACAGCTTCCAGCCGAGATCGCGCACCGGCGGCAGGAAAAGCGCTAGGCCGATGATGTCGGTGATGAAGCCGGGAATGACCAGCAGTAGGCCCGCAAGCAGGATCATCACGCCATGGATCACCTCGCGGCTCGGGTCCTGCTCGGCTGCAAGCGCTGCCCGAATGCGCGTCATGACGCCGAAACCCTGCACGCGCAGGAGCAGGACGCCGACAACGCTGCTGAGGATCACCAGCCCCAAAGTCGGCAGCACGCCGATCTGGCTGCCGACGACGACGAAGCCCGCGATCTCGAAAAGCGGCATGAGAAGGATCAGCAAGGCGATCATGAACGGGCCGGGTCTCCGCGAGAGTTCATCTTTTCGTGCGCATGAGCCGACTGGCGCATACAATTGCAAACAAATACATAGGTATCGGCTCTGCCGATTTGAATGATCGGCTTGTCCGGACTATATGCTATCATCATTTGGTGTTTATGTGGCTGCCCTGCAACAGGCGATTGCGCAAGCGGCGGGAAAGGGTTGATCGGCGGCGAATATGGAATTCTTCGATTTCGGCACAATCTTCTTCATCATCGTGGCTGCGGTGATTTTCTATCAGCTCCGCAGCGTGCTTGGGCGGCGCACGGGCAATGAGAAGCCGCCTTTCGACCCCTACACCCGCGCCAAGACCGGCGACGAGGCCTCGACCCGCAACGACAATGTCGTTTCGCTGCCACGCAAGCGGGAGGCGGAGGCGCCCGAGGAGGTTTATGCCGGCATCGACGCGGTCGCGGCGCCCGATAGTGCCCTGAACAAGGGTATGCGCGCGATCAAGGATGCCGATGCGTCCTTCGATCCGAAGACCTTCGCCGAAGGCGCGAAGATGGCTTACGAGATGATTGTCATGGCCTATGCCGATGGCGACCGGAAGACGCTGAAGAACCTTCTGTCGCGCGAAGTCTATGACGGTTTCGTCGCCGCCATCGCCGACCGCGAATCACGCTCGGAGAAGATCCAGTCCTCATTCGTCGGCATCAACAAGGCCGAGATCGTCGGGGCCGAGATGAAGGGGTCGGAAGCGCATGTCACGCTGCGCATCGTCAGCGAACTGATTTCCGCCACCCGCAACCAGAGCGGCGAAGTGATCGACGGCGACCCGGAAACGGTGGCCGAGGTCAAGGATGTTTGGACCTTTGCGCGCGACACGCGGTCTAAGGATCCGAACTGGAAGCTGATCGCGACCGAGGAAGAAGACTGACGCAGGGGCATTTGCCGTGGCGCTGTCGCCCCGCCTCAAACACAAAAGCTTCGGCGACCTGCCGGGCTGGTACGAAGATGAAAAGGCCTCGGCATTCGAGGCCTTTCGCCGTTCCGCCCTCCAGGCTCTGAAAAAGCCCTACCGGTCCGGCGCACTCGGCATCGCGTTTCAGGCCTTCGAGCCCGCTTATGCCGAGGCGAGAAGCATCGATGCCCTGGATGGGCCGGCTGCGCGGGCGTTCTTCGAACGCCATTTCACGCCAATGCTGGTGGAGCCTGAACCAGGAGTGGCAGGGCTGGTCACCGGCTTCTACGAGCCCGAGGTCGAGGCCTCGGCCGAAAAAACCGGCGATTTCACAGTGCCGCTCCTGTCCCGCCCGCCCGACCTCATCGACATCGACGATGCCAATCGCCCCGCAGGCATGGACCCTTATCTGGCGTTCGCCCGTAAGACACCTGAAGGCTTGATCGAGTATTTCGACCGTGGCGCCATCGAGCGAGGGGCGCTGGCTGATCAAGGGCTGGAAATTGCCTGGCTGCGGCACAAGGTCGATGCGTTCTTTATCCATGTCCAGGGCGCGGCGCGGCTGCACATGACGGATGGCGGCATGCGGCGGGTGACCTATGTCGCCAAGTCCGGGCAGCGGTTTTCCGGGCCGGGGCGCATCCTCGCCGATCTCGGCGAAATCCCGCTCGAACAGGTGACCATGCAGTCGATCCGCGCCTGGTTCCGCGACAATCCGCATCGGATCGACGAGATTCTATGGCAGAACCGCTCCTACATTTTCTTTCGCGATGCACCGGTCGACGATGACGGGTTGGGACCGATCGCGGCCGCCAAGGTGCCGCTGACGCCAGGCCGTTCGGTCGCGGTGGACAGGCTGCTGCACACGTTCGGCACCCCCTTCCACATTTCAGCACCCAGGCTGGCCGCCTTCGACGCAAAACCCTTCCAGCGGCTGATGATAGCGCAGGACACCGGTTCGGCCATTGTCGGCGCCGCTCGCGGCGATCTGTTTGCCGGGTCGGGCGAGGCGGCGGGCGAAATCGCCGGTGTTGTACGCCACCAGGCTGAGTTCTTCGCTCTTGTGCCGAACCGGCTTTTGCGCGACAGCAGGCCATGAAGCGGCCGAAACAGGATCACCTCACGAGCGAAGACAGGGTGCTGTGGAGCCTCGTCGCCAAATCGACGAAGCCGTTGCGCCCAAAGGATGTGTTCGCCCCTGAGCCCGATGACGGACCGGCCGAAAAGCCCGCTTCCAAACAATCGAAGGCCCCCGCGGCGCCGACGCCTGGCCCCGAACCGAAACCCACCAGGAAACTCTATGTCGGCCATAGGCTGGACGAGCCGACGCTCGACAAGCTGTCCAAGGGTCGGTTGCCCATCGAGGGCAGGGTAGATCTGCATGGCATGACCCAGGATGAGGCCTATTCGCTGCTGCTGTCCTTTCTCAGTCGCGCCCATGCCTCCGGTATTCGCTACGTGCTGGTCATTACCGGCAAGGGATCGTCCTCGAAAGGCGAGGGCGTGCTGCGGCGTTCGGTGCCGATCTGGCTGACCACGCCGCCGTTTCGCTTGCTCGTCAGCAGCCACGACAACGCCGCGCGCCACCATGGCGGCGGCGGCGCCATCTATGTCCGCCTGCGCAAGGTGTTGCCCAAGTGACGCCGTTCGGCGAGCGCCTTCGTGCCCTCCGGCGCCAGAAAGGCGTGAGCCAAAAGGATATGGCGACGGATATCGGCGTCAGCGCCGCCTATCTCTCCGCGCTTGAACATGGCCATCGCGGCTTGCCGTCCTGGGCAACGATCCAGAAGATCCTGGGCTATTTCAACCTGATCTGGGACGATGCCGAAGATCTCGTCGCGCTGGCGCAAGCATCCGAACCGCGCGTGGTGGTCGACACATCGGGCCTGTCGCCGGCTGCGACCGAACTGGCGAACCTGCTTGCGGCGCGGATCGGTGACTTGGATGAGGAAACCTTGAAGGAACTCATCCAGACGCTGGTGCGTGACAGGAAACGACAGTAGCGCGGGAGCCCCGCCTTCGCCCCTGCTACCGCGATACCCGCCCATTATGCTAGGTCTGCTCGCGGCATAGTGCAGGGGAGACGAGGCGATGAGCCGAAAGAGCATGCTTTGGGCCGGCCGCGTTTTGTCGGCAATCTTCGTTCTGTTCATGCTGGGTGCATCGATTACGCCGAAGTTCCTCGGCATGGCGGCTGCCACCGACACGATGCGGCAGCTCGGATGGCCGGATGGCTATGTGTTGATGATCGGCATCATCGAATTGATTTGCGTGCTGCTGTATGTCTTCCCCAAGACCAGCGTGCTTGGCGCGGTGCTGATGATGGGCGTTCTCGGTGGAGCGATGGCCACGCAAATACGGATAGGCAACCCGCTGTTCAGCCATGTCCTGTTCAGCATCTATCTCGGGCTGTTCATGTGGGGCGGGTTGTGGCTACGTGACCCTGCGCTGCGCGCAATCTTCCCATGGCGGCAAGCCGGCTGATGCGGGTCAGAACATCGCCTTAAGCTCATCGAGCTTTTCATTGACCAGCCAGCCGTAATAATTTTCCTCGGGCAGCTTTTCAGGCTCGCCCGCTGCGCGGCGGCGCTCGTTCTCGGCCTTCAGCGCATAGGCCCGCGCCTCGGGATTGCCGATATTGTAGAGGGTCGCGGTAACTCCGGGGTTCTGCGAGATGTCGAAGCCGGCGATGGAGCGATAGGCGTCGATCGACGTCTTCAACGTTGCCGCGACATAGGGCAGGGTGAGGTCGGGATCCATGATCGTCTTGTAGACGTCGTTGGAATCGCCTGCATCGAGCTTCGGCAGGCCGGAAACGCGGTGGACCATGTCAGTCATCTGCAGCGCCGTCAGCGGGTTGAGCTGGCCGATGCCGAAGGTCTGGCCGGCGTAGAAGGGTTGGAAGAAGGTTGCGCTGAAGCGGTCGTTCGGGAAGCTTTTTCCGTCGACTGTCTTGCCGCGAAACTGGCGGTTCCAGACGCTCTCTCGGCAAGACCACAGGTCGTAGCTGTCGCGCATTCCCTCGCAACTCGAAAACTGCGGCCTCTCAACGAACTCGGTGATGTCCTCGCCCTTATAGCTGAAGGACAGGCTGCTGCTGAGATAGGAGACGGCCTTGACGTAATAGGTCTGCAGCCGGTCATAGGCGTCGACATTGTAGGTGTGCTCGCCGACGATGGCTCCGACGATATGCATCGGGTCGATGCCATAGGCCGAGGCTGCCTTGCGTATCTTGGCCCGAAGATCGGAGTCGTTGCTGAGCAGCGCGAACACCTTGCGATACTTGGCGTCGAAGGTGGTGTTGCCTGCCGTGGTTCGGCGGCTGGAAGCGCCGGGCACGGAAGGCTGTTCGGCGTTGCGGTTGCCCGGTGGCACCGCGGTGGCTGCATTGGTCTGGGGCGCGCTCGAAAGAAGCGCAAACAGCATCGCCGCCAGGAGAGATCTTTTTTTCATGAAAGCCGCCGCACCCCGCGTCCTGCACCAGGCCGGGCAGGTTATGGACTGCACCGACGCGTGTCGAGGCAATCCCCGCCCAATTTGTTAAGAATAGGGCCGATGGGACGTTTCGGCCACATGGACGGTTGTCGCGTTGATCAAGGAAAGGGTATCCCCCTCACCCGCTCGCTTTGCTCGCGTCCTCTCCCCGAGGGGAGAGGGACCGCAACGGCGATGACAGCTTTCTCTTCTCCCCCCGGGGAGAAGGCGGCCCGAAGGGCCGGATGAGGGGGCCATTGCCCCCAATCCCGTCCACACCGCTACAGGATGAAGCGCGACAGGTCGGTATTCCTGGACAGTTCGCCGACATGTTTCTGCACATAGGCGGCGTCGATGGTCACGGTCGTGCCGTTCCGGTCGGGCGCGTCATAGGAGATTTCGTCCAGAACCCGCTCCATGACGGTCTGCAAGCGGCGGGCGCCGATATTCTCGACGCTGGCGTTCAGATCGACGGCGATGCCGGCAAGCTGGTCGATGGCGTCTTCGGTGATATCGAGCGTCACGCCCTCGGTCGCCATCAGCGCGATATACTGCTTGATCAGGCTGGCTTCCGTCTCCGTCAGGATGCGGACGAAGTCTTCTTTCTCCAGCGCGCGCAGCTCGACACGGATCGGCAGTCGGCCCTGAAGCTCTGGCAGCAGGTCCGACGGCTTGGAGACGTGGAACGCGCCCGAGGCGATGAACAGAATATGATCGGTTTTCACCGGCCCGTATTTGGTTGCCACCGTTGTGCCCTCGACAAGTGGCAGCAGGTCGCGCTGCACGCCTTCGCGCGAAGGTCCGCCGGAAATGTCGCTGCGCGCGGCGATCTTGTCGATCTCGTCGAGGAAGACGATTCCGTCATTCTCCGCAGATTCCAGCGCGCGGCGGATCACCTCGTCCTGGTCGAGCAGCTTGTCGGATTCGTCGCCGATGAGGAGCGCGTAGGATTCTTTGACCGTTGTCTTGCGCGTCTTGGTGCGTTTGCCGCCCATCGCCTTCGACAGCATGTCGTTGATGTTGAGCACGCCGACATTGGCTCCCGGCATGCCGGGAATGTCGAAGCTCGGCATGCCGCCGGTGCCGGTGTCGGCAACCTCGATCTCGATCTCCTTGTCGTCCATCTCGCCGTCGCGCAGTTTCTTGCGGAAGCTGTCGCGTGTCGCCGGGCTCGCCGTCTTGCCGACAAGGGCCTCAAGCACGCGTTCCTCGGCATTGATATGAGCGCGGGCCTTGACGTCCTCACGCATCTTGTCGCGAACCAGGCCGATGCCGATCTCGACCAGATCGCGGATGATCTGCTCGACATCGCGGCCGACATAGCCGACCTCGGTGAACTTCGTCGCTTCGACCTTGACGAAAGGCGCGCCCGCAAGCTTGGCGAGACGGCGCGAAATCTCAGTCTTGCCGACCCCGGTGGGTCCGATCATCAGGATGTTCTTGGGCATGACCTCTTCGCGCATCTGCCCTTCCAACTGCTGGCGCCGCCAGCGGTTGCGCAAGGCAATCGCCACGGCGCGCTTGGCGTCTTTCTGGCCGATGATGAAACGGTCGAGTTCGGAAACGATCTCTCTTGGGGAAAAATTCGACATGGTGGGAATTGCTAAGCCTTGATGGGGGGAAGTCTGTTCAGCACCGATGTGGGGAGTGTCGGCCCGATGATCAAGCGGCGGATACGCTGCCAGCCGGCGCCGAAGAAAATGATCAGGGTGCCGACCGCCAGGAGGATGAGCGCGAAGGGCGGGACTCCGGTCGTATTGGCTGCGGAATGCACGAGGTAGTAGATGCCGAGCGAACCGAAATAGGCCAGCGTCGGCGCCAGCAGCGAACGCCGGTCGATGGCCAGCGCGATATAGACGAAAGCGGCGATCAGAGCGACGAGCAGGACGGTGGCCATCGTGTCCGGCTCGATCCGGCCAAGGGCGACATCGCGTCCGGTGGCCAGGATGAACAGCGGATGCACCAGCATCGGCGCTGAGACGACATGCAGCCAGAACGCGCAGTCCGACCCGATGGTGCGCCGGTCGCGGTCGTGCAGATCGAGCGCTACCGCCACGCCGAACACCGCCAGTCCGCAGATCAGCGGCATGTAGAGCGACGCGCGCAGCAATTGCGGCAGGTCCTGCAATGAGGGCGGCGCCACCGATCCGGTCGTCACACCGTCATAGAGAAACAGCGCCGTCTGCAGGAACACCAGGCATGTCACCGCGATGGCGACCACGCCGGCCAGGATCGGCACGCGAAAGCGGAGGAAATAAACGACGGCGGCAACGATGGTTCCACCGAAAAACAGGTATGATGCCGGGGCGATATCGCCGCGCAAAGCTACAAGCTGCCATATCGTTTCCGGCACGGCGAGCATGTAGCGTTCATAGGTGATCTGCGACAATCCCGTCATGACGGCGCCGATGAAGATGAGGCTGAGCACGGTCGATGACAGTTTCATCCGGTGCTGGCGCGTGACGATTTCGGCGACAGCCCAGGTGCAGGCCGCCATCAGGCCGGCAATGGCGAGAACCTGGCCGGCAAGCAGGGTGCTGAGCACGAAATAGAAACCGGCCGACAGCAGGATCGTGCCCACGGTGACGAACAAATCGTTGCCGCCGCCGATCAGCCGCAGGTTCTCCTCGCCGCCATCGTCCTCGACCAGGGCGGTCGTTCCGGCCTGCTCGATAGCGAGCAGCCTTTCGCGCTGGGCGGATGTGATGGTGCTCTCCGCGACGGCTTTTTCCAGTGTTTCAGCGCTGATCAATATGATGTCCGCCCAGAATGTTTCAGGGATTGCGTTATGACGACCTGTCGAAAGCTCAACCGCCCTGCCAGGCCTTCACCGATTCCAGCGGATAGACCAGCATCAGCACGTTGAGCGTGAGGTTGTCGCGGATCAGATACCCGACCACCAGTTCGAACAGAATGGCGAGCGCGATCGTCAGCCAGATCGGCAGGCGGGCGGCGAGGGCGAAGCCCAACACCATCCACAGCGTGTCCGCGACCGAATTGACGATGCTGTCGCCAAAATAATCCAGCGAGATCGTCGCCTCGCGATAGCGGTTGATGATGATCGGGCTGTTCTCCAGGATTTCCCACGCCGCTTCGAGCAGGATGGCGAAGGACAGGCGGGTCCACACGGTCGAGCGGCGGAAGATGAGCCAGAACAGCCAGTAGAACAGGAAGCCATGGATGATGTGCGAGAACGTGTACCAGTCGGAGAGGTGCTGGGAGTTCTCCGAACTGACCACCACGCCGTGCCACAATTTCACATATCCGCATTTGCAGATCCAGATGCGGCCGAGAAGATGCAGGATGATGGCTTGTGCTGCGACCAGGAGGGCGGCGACGCCGATGCCGGCCCTCCAGTCCAACCCCCATGCCGTGCCGTGCCGTGTCTGTGCCGCCTGAGCCACCGTGCCCCCTGTGTCCATCCGAATCAGTTCCAGCGCACAAAAGCACATTTGCAGCGCATTTGGAGCAGCGATGAATGAGCGGCTGTCGGCTACTCTTCGTCCGGCGCGTCGCGCGCCATGATCAGCGCCGGCCCATAAATGCTCGTGCGCTCTCCGATGGGCTGAAAACCGGCTTTGGCATAAGCGCGGATCGCGCGCGCATTCCCCGGATCGGGATCGATGATCAGGCGCGGCGCGCCTTCCTCGAACAGCTCTTCTGCGAACTGGTCGAGGATCGCCGAGCCATGTCCCTGGCCCAGATATTCCGCCGGGCCGATCGTGATATCCAGCCCCAGCGTGCCATAGGGCTGGTCGGCATAGGGATGGTCGTCTTCCATATGCGGATCGTAGCTCTGCAGATAGGCGATCGGCTTGCCGCCGAGCTCCACGATCAGCGGCTCGACGGAAATGCTGTCGATATGCTCGCGGATCTGGGCGAGTTCTTCCTCGGCCGGGCCCCACCATTCGGCGACATGGGGCTCGGCCAGCCATTTGGCCAGGAGGGGCAGATCCTTGGCCATCACCGGCCGGAAGTCATAGACCGGATCATTCTGCATCGAGCGTTTCGACCACGAAATTGTTGTTGGTGTAGACGCAGATGTCGGAAGCGATCTGCATTGCCTTGCGGGCGATGTCTTCCGCGTCCTTATCGGTGTCGAGCAGAGCGCGGGCGGCGGCAAGCGCATAGTTGCCGCCCGAACCGATGGCCATGACGCCATGTTCGGGTTCGAGCACGTCGCCATTGCCGGTCAAGGCCAGCGTCACGGACTTGTCGGCCACGAGCATCATCGCTTCGAGCCGGCGCAGATAGCGATCTGTGCGCCAGTCCTTGGCAAGCTCGACGCAGGCGCGGGTCAGCTGGTCGGGATATTGTTCGAGCTTGGCTTCGAGCCGTTCCAGCAGGGTGAAGGCGTCGGCGGTGGCGCCGGCAAAGCCGGTGATGACGTTGCCGCCCTTGCCGATGCGGCGCACCTTGCGTGCATTGCCTTTCATGATGGTCTGGCCAAGGCTGACCTGGCCGTCGCCGGCGATCACCACCTTGTTGCCCTTGCGCACGGTGACGATGGTCGTGGCGTGCATGGAAAGTTCATTCGACATGTAAGATGCTCCGATGCGCGCGGCCCCAATCGGCGGCGTGCGCGTTACGAGGGTTGGTCGCCGCATATGTATGCATGGCTGCGGCGATTGCAATTCCGCTTCGCGCGCGCCGCTTTGCCAACTTTCATTCACCCGTTCATGCTGGTAGAAGGCTTTCGTTTTCCACGAAGGATGAGCCCGAAATGTCCGCTCGCAAAGCCGAAGTCAGCCGCACAACCAAGGAGACCGAGATTTCCGTTTCGGTTGACGTGGATGGCACCGGCCGCGCCGAAATGGCCACGGGAGTAGGCTTCTTCGACCACATGCTCGACCAGCTGTCGCGGCATTCGCTGATCGACATGAGGGTGAGCGCCAAGGGCGACCTGCATATCGACGACCACCATACGGTCGAGGATACCGGCATCGCCATCGGCCAGGCGCTCTCCAAGGCACTTGGCGAGCGGCGGGGCATCATGCGCTATGCCTCGCTCGATCTCGCGATGGATGAGACGCTGACCCGCGCCGCCATCGACGTCTCAGGGCGGCCGTTCCTGGTCTGGGACGTGACATTCTCAGCCCCTAAGATCGGCACTTTCGACACCGAGCTGGTGCGTGAATTCTTCCAGGCCTTGGCGCAGCACGCCGGCATCACGCTGCATGTCACCAACCTCTATGGCGCCAACAACCACCATATCGCCGAGACCTGCTTCAAGGCGGTGGCGCGGGTGCTGCGCGCAGCACTCGAAAGCGATCCGCGCCAACCCGACGCGGTGCCTTCGACCAAGGGCAGCCTGAAAGGATAGACCATGTCCGTCTATGTGGTGATGGAGCCGCCGGGACAGGCGGGCGGCAAGGCTTTTCAGGATGCCGTCCTGATCCGCGACGGTTTTGCGTTTCTGGCTTTCATCGTGCCGGTGTTCTGGCTTTTGTGGCATCGGCTCTGGCTGGAAGCAGCTGTCGCGCTGCTCGTCATGGTGCTGATCTCGCTGGCAGGCTTCTACGGCCTGCACCCCGCAGCCGTTTCGCTTCTGTCGCTTCTGGTTTCCATCTATGTCGGCCTGGAAGGCCAGGCCATGCGCATCGCCGCCTTGCGCCGCAAGGACTGGGCTGAATGGGGCACACTGGTCGCCGGAAGTCGCGACGAGGTCGAACTGCGTTATGCCGCGGAAGCCGCGACGCATCTGGCAGACGAGCCGATCCAGCCCTTGGCCATGACGATCACGCCGGGCCCGAGCCCTCGGCCTGCTCCGTCAGGGTCAGGCGCGGCACTCCTGCTGAACTATCCCGGAAGGCCCTGACATGCGCGTTGCCATCATCGACTACGGTTCGGGCAATCTCCGCTCGGCCACGAAGGCCTTCCAGCGCGCTGCCCGCGAGGCGGGAATCCCGGCCGAAATCGACCTGACCGCAGATGCCGAGCGGGTCGCAACGGCTGACCGCATCGTGCTGCCAGGCGTCGGCGCCTATGCCGATTGCCGCGCCGGTCTGAACGCGGTCCCCGGCATGGTCGACGCCATTCGCGATGCGGTCGAGAAGAAGGCCCGCCCCTTCCTTGGCATCTGCGTCGGCATGCAGCTGATGTCCGAACGCGGGCTGGAGAAAACCATCACTGATGGCTTCGGCTGGATTGCGGGCGACGTCAAGGAAATCGAGCCCACCGACCCTGCGCTGAAGATCCCGCAGATAGGCTGGAACACGATTCACGTGAAACATTCGCACCCGCTGTTCACCGGAATCCCGACAGGAGACGATGGTCTGCACGCCTATTTCGTCCATTCCTACCATTTGGATGCCGGCAAGGATGCGGAGGTTCTGGCGCTTGCCGACTATGGCGGACCGGTTACCGCAGCCGTTGGCCGCGACAACATGGCCGGCACCCAGTTCCATCCTGAAAAGAGCCAGGCGCTCGGCCTCGCCCTCATCGCCAATTTCCTGAGGTGGAAGCCTTGATCCTTTTTCCCGCCATCGACCTCAAGGACGGCCAGTGCGTTCGCCTCAAGCTGGGCGACATGCAGCAGGCCACCGTCTACAATGCCGACCCGGCCGCCCAGGCCAAGGCCTTCGAGGACCAGGGGTTCGAGTGGCTGCATGTCGTCGACCTCAACGGTGCCTTTGCCGGCGAGAGCGTCAATGGTGCAGCTGTCGAGGCGATCCTGAAGGCAACGAAAAATCCGGTGCAGCTCGGCGGCGGCATCCGCACGCTCGACCATATCGAAGCCTGGCTGTCCAAAGGGCTGGCGCGCGTCATCCTGGGCACGGTGGCGGTGCGTGATCCAGAACTCGTCAAGCAAGCCTGCAAGCAATTCCCTGGCAAGATTGCCGTCGGCATCGATGCCAAGGGCGGCAAGGTCGCGGTCGAGGGTTGGGCGGAGGCCTCCAGCCTCGGCGTGATCGAGTTGGCCCAAAAATTCGAGGGCGCGGGTGTCTCGGCGATTATCTACACCGATATTGACCGCGACGGCATCCTGGCCGGGATCAACTGGGCTTCGACCATCGACTTGGCCGAAGCCGTCTCCATCCCGGTCATCGCGTCGGGCGGTCTCGCTTCCATCGCCGATATCGTCCGCCTGACCATGCCGGATGCCCAAAAACTCGAAGGCGCGATTTCCGGTCGCGCGCTCTATGATGGGCGCATTGATCCCAGAGAAGCGCTTGCGGTCCTGCGCGGTGAGGCGGCGGGAGCGACGGGCCTATGAAGATCGCACTTATCCTCGCCCCTTATGACAGCGGCCATTTCCATGGCGGTTTCGGGCAAGGGCCGGAAGCGCTTATCTCGGGCGGGCTGAGCGAGGCGCTGACTTATGCCGGTCATGATGTGTCGGTCGAAGATATCGGCAAGGTCGGCGACGAGCAGCAGCGCGAAATCGCCACCGGTTTCGCGGTCTGCAGCGCCGTGGCCAATGCCGTGCGGCAAGCGCGCGAGCAGGACCGATTTCCTATCGTTTTGGCCGGCAATTGCCTGACCACGGCAGGCTCCATTGGCGGTGAGGATTCCGACGCTATCGTCTGGGCCGATCAGCACGGCGATCTCAACACGCCTGAAACCTCGGTATCGGGCTTTCTCGACGGCATGGCACTGGCTACGGTGCTTGGGCTGTGCTGGCACGGCATGACCAAGGGTATTCCCGGCTTCCGCGCCATCGAACCGTCGCGCTGCCTGCTCATCGACGCGCGCGACCTCGATCCAGGCGAGCGCGAGCTTCTGAAGACACTGCCGATCATCCGCAGCGAATGCGCCGATGCGGTTGCCGCTTCGGCCAAGCTCAAGGCGGCCGGCGCGCAGCGCGTCCACATGCATCTCGATCTGGATGTCCACAATCCCAGGAAATTGCAGGCCAATCGCTATGTCAGCGAGGGCGGGCCCGCTCCGGAACAGCTCAGGCAGATGGCCTGCAGCCTGGCCGGTGCGCTGCCGATTTCCGGCCTCACGCTCTCGGCCTATGATCCCCTGTTCGATGCTGAGGACGAAGTGCCGCCCATCGTCGGGCGTTTATTGACCGAACTTCTGGAAACGCTGGAAGGTCGTAAGGCCGAAGTCCGACAGGACCCGAAAGTGGAGGCGAACCGATGACCCTCAAGGCCCGCGTCATTCCCTGCCTCGACGTCAAGGACGGCCGTGTGGTCAAGGGCGTCAACTTCGTCGACCTTATCGATGCCGGCGATCCGGTCGAGGCGGCTAAGGCCTATGATGCGGCTGGCGCGGACGAATTGTGCTTCCTCGATATCACGGCGTCGTCGGACAACCGCGAGACGATATTCGACGTGATCGCCCGCACCGCCGAACAGTGCTTCATGCCGCTGACGGTTGGCGGCGGCGTGCGGCAGGTAGCCGATATCCGCAAGCTGCTCCTGGCCGGTGCCGACAAGGTGTCGATCAACACCGCTGCGGTGAAAAACCCGGATTTCGTCGCCGAAGCCGCCGACAAGTTCGGCAACCAGTGCATCGTCGTCGCCATCGACGCCAAGAAGGTGTCCGGCGCGGGTGAGGGCGACCGCTGGGAAATCTTCACCCATGGCGGCCGCGAGCGCACCGGTATCGATGCCATCGAATTCGCGCGCAAGGTGGTGGATCTCGGCGCCGGCGAAATCCTTCTCACCTCGATGGATCGTGACGGCACCAAGATCGGCTACGACATTGCCCTGACGCGCGCCGTTGCGGATGCGGTTCGCGCGCCGGTCATCGCCTCGGGCGGCGTCGGCACTCTCGATCACATGGTCGCGGGCATCCGCGAAGGCCATGCGACCGCCGTTCTGGCCGCATCGATCTTCCACTTCGGCACCTACACCATTGCCCAGGCCAAGGCGCACATGGCACAAGCAGGTCTGCCGATGCGGCTAGACCCGATCGGCTGACCGTCAATTCCGAGGACTGAATGAGCGATTTTTCCCTGAAGGATCTCGAAGAGATCGTTGCGCAGCGCGCCCGGTCCGGCGAAGCCGATTCCTGGACCGCCAAGCTGTTTGCGAAGGGCATGCCGAAAGCCGCGCAGAAACTGGGCGAAGAGTCCGTCGAAACGGTCATCGCCGCTGTACGCGGCGACGCAAAAGAACTCGTTTCCGAAAGTGCCGATCTTCTGTACCACTGGCTTGTGGTGCTGACGATTGCGGGCGTTCCCGTCTCCGATGTGATGAAGGAACTGGAGCGCCGCACGGGGCAAAGCGGAGTTGCCGAAAAGGCATCCCGCAAGAACGACTAGGCGCGAGGTGTCGATGGATCAACTGGCCCCGGCGGAAAAATACTCCCCCTATCGGTTCTATTCGGCCGAGGAATGGGCCAAGTTCCGCGCCGATACCCCCCTGACGCTGACGGCCGACGAGGTCAAGCGGCTGAGCTCCCTCTACGATCCCGTCGATCTCGATGAGGTTCGGCGCATCTATCTCTCGCTGTCGCGGCTGCTCTACGCCCATGTCGAGTCGAGCCAGCTGCTGTTTCGGCAGCGCAAGCAGTTTTTCAACTCCGAAGACACGGTCAAGACACCCTACATCATCGGCATGGCGGGCTCGGTGGCCGTCGGCAAATCGACCACCGCTCGTATCCTGAAAGAGCTTCTGGCGCGCTGGCCATCGAGCCCGAAGGTCGATCTCGTCACCACCGATGGGTTTCTGTTGTCCAATGAGGTTTTGCGACGCAACAATCTCATGGAGCGAAAGGGCTTTCCCGACAGCTACGATGTCGGCGCGCTGCTGCGCTTCCTGTCCGCGATCAAATCGGGTCAGCCCAATGTCCGGGCACCGCTCTATTCGCATTTGACCTATGACGTGATGTTCGGGGAATATGTCACCATCGACAGGCCCGACATTCTGATTTTCGAAGGGCTCAACGTCTTGCAGCCGCGCGAACTGCCGAAGGACGGCAACTTCGTGCCCTTCGTGTCTGACTTCTTTGATTTTTCGATTTACATCGACGCCGACGAAGACATGATACACGAGTGGTATATCAAGCGCTTCATGCGGCTGCGCGAAACCGCCTTCCGCGATCCCGCCTCGTTCTTCCACCGCTATGCCGCGTTGTCGACCGATGCCGCCCAGGCGATTGCCGAAGGGCTGTGGGCCAACATCAATCTGAAAAACCTGCGCGAAAACATCCTGCCGACGCGCCCGCGCGCCGATCTGATCCTGCGCAAGGGCGCCGATCATCTGGTTGAGGAAGTCGCGCTGCGCAAACTGTGAACTGGCCTATGCGGCTTTCGTGACGCGTCGGAGGGTCAGGTTGATGCGTCCGCCCTTCTTCAGCAAAGCCGACGTGCGCGGATAAATCCGGTCGACGCCGTGAAAGCAGAGCCGACCGGCTCCGCCGAGCACCACGACATCGCCGCTCTCAAGCCGGAAGGATGAGGTCGGTCCGTTGCGCGTCGTATCGCCGATACGGAACAGGCACGCATCGCCCAGCGACACCGAGACCACGGGTGCGGCTAGATCCTGTTCGTCGCGATCCTGATGAAGGCCCATCCTGGCGTCGTCGGTGTAGAAATTCACAAGACAGGCTTCCGGCGCGGCCGCATAGCCCGCAACCGTGCCCCACAGATCGAGCAATCGTTGCGGGATCGCCGGCCAGGGCTCGCCAGTCACCGGATGCGTTGCCTGATAGCGATAGCCGCCTTCCTTATCGGTGACCCAGCCGAGAGAGCCGCAATTGGTCATCCGCACGCTCAGCGGTTTGCCGGTGCGCGGCATTGCCGGAACGTAGAGCGGCGCTGCCTGCACCACGGCGCGGATATCGTCCACCAGGCCTTCCTGCACCTCGCGGGAGAGGAAGCCGGGCATATGGCGGACGCCTTTGGGCAGGACGAGCATGGCAAGGACCTCGTTGGTTCCGTCGATATAGGTTCCGGAAACGAAAACGGCGACCCGAAAGCCGCCGAACTTCTTCGCTCGTCGCACCCTTGGTCCCTTCAGGCGAGGGGGTCGGAGAAGGGGTTTCGACCCCTCCAACCGCGCTGTTCAAGCCCACCGAAATAGGCTTCCAACCCCTCGCTCAGAGGGGTCCGGGGTGAGCTGAAAGCGCGTCCAATCTATCTGCGACCGTGCGGGTCAGGTCTTCAGGTTTCAGCCCTGTTCGATATCCGGGATGCGCAGCACCTGGCCGGGATAAATCTTGTCCGGATGCGTCAGCATCGGCTTGTTGGCCTCGAAGATGATCGGGTTCTTCGCGCCCTTGCCTTTGCCATACTGTGCCTCGGCGATCTTCCAGAGATTGTCGCCCTTCTTGACCGTGTAGAACACCGGCTGCCTGGCGGGTGTGGCCGCGGCAACCAAAGCGGTCATGTCGGCGCCGGGATCGAGCTTGAGCCCGGATTCTGGCGCGGCCACCTTGAGTTCGCCGGCTTCGACTTTGGAAATGCCGACCGTGTTGCCTATTGCGATCACCGCCTTCTCGAAGATCGACTGGTCCTCGACGACGCCCGACACGATGGCCTTGTCGCCCTCGACCTTCACGGTGACCTTGTCGGTGCCGAGCTTGTAGGAATCGAGATCTTTCTTAAGCGTTTCGGCCTTGGGAGCCTCCTCATCGTCGCCGATGCCGAGCTTCTTTCCCACATTCTTGACGAAATCGAAAATACCCATCCTGGCTCTCCCTTGCCTGTTCTTGTTGAGTGCAACGTGTCACGTGGCGGAGTGCTTGAGAAGATAGGCCAGCATCAGTCGTTGTCGATGCGCCCGCGCAGTTTCTTCACCGTCGAGCGGCCGGCTTTCGATTTCAGCCGGCGCTCGACCGAACCCTTGGTCGGCCGCGTTTTCTTGCGCGGCGGGGGCGGCGGTTCGGCCGCTTTGGCGACGAGCGCTGTCAACCGTCCGCGCGCATCGGCGCGGTTCTGCTCCTGGGTTCGGAAACGGCCGGCTTCGATGACGATGACGCCGTCCTTGGTGGCGCGCTGGCCGGCGAGCTTGATGGTGCGCTCGCGGACGCGTTCGGGCAGGCCGGGCGCATTGCGCGCGTCGAAGCGCAGCTGCACGGCCGTCGCCACCTTATTGACGTTCTGCCCGCCGGGGCCGGAGGAACGGATGAAGTTCTCTTCCAGCTCGTCCGCGCGGATCACCACGTCCGGCGCGATCACGATGTCGTCGTTGATATCCATCGCGAAGTCATGCCGCGCCTTCGGTCAAAAGAAAAGGCCCAGCTTGCGCCGGGCCTCTCCTCCATCCCTCCCAGGTATTCCAAAATTTATTCGGCGGCTTCCTGAATGCGTGGAGCAGCACCCAGAACCGACGAGTCGACATGGGTTTCGAACTTGCCGAAATTGTCGATGAACATCGACACCAGTCGCTCCGCCTGGCGGTCGTAAGCCGTCTTGTCGCCCCAGGTCGAACGCGGATCGAGGATCGCCGTATCGACACCGGGGACGGCGACCGGAACCGCGAAGCCGAAGGACGGGTCGGTGCGGAACTCGGCCTCGTTGAGCGAACCGTCGAGCGCGGCGGTCAGCAGAGCGCGTGTCGCCTTGATCGGCATGCGCTTGCCGGTGCCATAGGCGCCGCCGGTCCAGCCGGTGTTGACCAGCCAGCAGTCGACCTTGTGCTCGGCGATCAGCTCGCGCAGCAAATTGCCGTATTCCGACGGATGGCGCGGCATGAAGGGGGCGCCGAAGCAGGTCGAGAAGGTTGCTTCCGGCTCGGTCACGCCACGCTCGGTGCCGGCGACCTTGGCGGTGTAGCCCGACAGGAAGTGGTACATGGCCTGGGCCGGCGTCAGCTTGGCGATGGGCGGCATCACGCCGAAGGCATCGGCGGTCAGCATGATGATGTTCTTGGGATGGCTGGCGCGGCCCGTCTCGCTGGCATTCGGGATGAAGTCCAGCGGATAGGCGCAACGGGTGTTTTCCGTCAGCGAACCATCGTCGAAATCGGGAATGCGCTTTTCGTCCAGCACGACGTTTTCGAGCACGGTGCCGAAACGCTGCGTGGTGGCGAAGATTTCCGGCTCGGCTTCGGCCGACAGGCGGATGGTCTTGGCGTAGCAGCCGCCTTCGAAGTTGAAGATGCCGTCCGGACCCCAGCCATGCTCGTCGTCGCCGATCAGCGTGCGCGTCGGATCGGCCGAGAGCGTCGTCTTGCCGGTGCCCGACAGGCCGAAGAACACGGCGGAATCGCCGTTCGGGCCATCATTGGCCGAGCAATGCATCGGCATCACGCCCTTGGAGGGCAGGATGTAGTTGAGCGCGGTGAACACCGACTTCTTCATCTCGCCGGCATAGGCGGAACCGCCGATCAGCACGATCATGCGCGTCAGGTCGACGGCGATGACGGTCTCGGTGCGGCAGCCATGGCGGCTGGGGTCGGCGCGGAAGGAGGGCAGGTCGATGATCGTGAACTGCGGCACGAAGCTGTCGAGCTCTTCCGCTTCCGGACGGATCAGCAGGTTGCGGATGAACATCGAATGCCAGGCGAATTCGGTGATGACGCGCGTCGGCAATGCCAGCGACCGATCGGCGCCGCCGATCAGATCCTGGACATAGAGATCCTTGTCGGCCGCGAGCTCGATGAAATCGGCCAGAAGCGTGTCGAAATGCGCCTGGGACATCGGCTTGTTGTTGTCCCACCAGACGTGGTCTTCCGTCTCTGCGCTGCGGACGACGAACTTGTCCTTGGGGGAACGACCGGTGTGCTGGCCTGTATAGGCCACAAGCGCGCCATGGGCAGTCAGCTTGGCCTCGCCACGACGCAGCGCTTCCTCGCACAGTTCGGCGGGACCGAAGTTGTAGCGAACCTTGCCGCTGGTTTTGAGCCCAGCCGCTTCGATGCCGCACGCGGGATTCCGGCGTCCTGTCTCGGTCATTTAAAAAGTCCTCGTTTGTTTAGGTCGCGTCCGACCGGATTGTGGCCCGGCGCTCCTATACAACGGGAGCGGTTCTGTCAGAACCAGAAAAGCATAGCTATATCAAATGTTTAATCGATTTAAAATTTTGAGAATCGTTTAAAACGGTTAAACTGCTCAAAATAATTACGGCGGTGCCCAAGGAAAAGGCGAGGGGTTTCGTCATAGGTTAAGGGATCGAAATGAAACCGCGCCGTTTCCATGGGCACTTGCCTCTTGATGCGGCAAAGGTCTATGCCACATTTTGTACCTAATTTGTCCTGCACAAGCCCTTCCGAACGACAGAAGGGACCCCGTCCATGAGGGAGACGCTGGAAATGGCAACCATTGCCCTGGTCGACGACGACCGCAACATCCTGACCTCGGTGTCGATCGCACTCGAATCCGAGGGCTATCGCGTCGAGACCTATACGGATGGCGCGTCCGCTCTGGAGGGCCTGAGCGCAAGGCCGCCCAATCTTGCCATTCTCGATATCAAGATGCCGCGCATGGACGGCATGGAGCTTCTGCGCCGGCTGCGCCAGAAGACCGACCTTCCGGTCATCTTCCTAACCTCCAAGGACGATGAGATCGACGAGCTGTTCGGCCTCAAGATGGGCGCCGACGACTTCATCCGCAAACCCTTCTCTCAGCGCCTGCTTGTCGAGCGCGTCCGCGCCGTGCTGCGCCGCGCCAGCGCTCGCGAGGCCGCCGCCAAGAGCCCCAACCAGCAGTCGCGTTCGCTGGAGCGCGGCTCGCTCGTCATGGACCAGGAGCGCCACACCTGCACCTGGAAAGGCGAGCCCGTGACGTTGACCGTCACCGAGTTCCTCATCCTGCATTCGCTTGCCCAACGCCCGGGCGTCGTCAAAAGCCGAGACGCGCTGATGGATTCGGCCTATGATGAGCAGGTCTATGTCGACGATCGGACCATCGACAGCCACATCAAGCGGCTTCGCAAGAAGTTCAAGCAGGTGGATGACGACTTCGAGATGATCGAGACCTTGTACGGTGTGGGCTATCGCTTCCGCGAAATGTGATGCGGCGCGGATGCCGGGCTCCGAGGCTGAGCGCAATAGGCTCTGGTGAATGGCGGTTGAAGCCGAGATAAAAAGGCCCGCAGAGCGGAAGCGCGGCCGTTGGCACGCGCTGATGCGCTGGACGACGATTCCGCTCGGCCGTTTTCTCGGCCACCATTTCTTTTCGAGCCTGACCCGCCGCATCCTGGTTCTCAACCTCGCCGGCCTTGCGGTGCTGGTCGCCGGCATCATGTATCTCAACACCTTCCGCGATGGCTTGATCGACGCCCGCGTCGAGAGCCTGATGACCCAGGGCGAAATCATCGCCGGCGCCATTGCGGCTTCCGCGACCGTCGAGACCGATTCCATCTCCATCGACCCGGAAAAGCTTCTGGAACTGCAGGCCGGGGAGAGCATCGGTCCTGGCAGCGATCAGCTCGAAAGCCTCGACTTCCCCATCAACCCCGAGCGCGTCGCGCCGGTCTTGCGGCGGTTGATCTCGCCGACCCGGACGCGGGCGCGCATCTATGACCGCGACACCAACCTGCTGCTCGATTCCCGGCATCTCTATTCGCGCGGCCAGATCCTGCGTTACGATCTTCCGCCGATCGAAAAGAAAGAGAACGGCTTTCTCGAGAAAACCCAGAAGTTCGTCTTCGACATGTTCAACACCCGTCGGCTGCCGATCTACCGGGAGCAGCCCGGCGGCAATGGCGCAGCCTTCCCCGAAGTGGTGCAATCCCTGACCGGCAGTCCCTCGACGGTGGTCCGGGTCAGTGAACAAGGCGAGCAGATCGTCTCGGTGGCGGTGCCGATCCAGCGCTTCCGTGCCGTGCTCGGCGTGCTGCTTTTGTCGACCGAGGGCGGCGACATCGACAAGATCGTCGCCGCGGAACAGCGCGCGATCCTGCGCGTCTTCGCCATCGCCGCCTTGGTGCAGGCCAGCTTGTCGCTGCTTTTGGCTTCTACCATTGCCACGCCGCTGCGCCGGCTTTCGGCTGCTGCCGTGCGCGTCCGGCGCGGCGTCAAGAGCCGCGAGGAAATCCCCGACTTTTCCGACCGGCAGGACGAGATCGGGAACCTGTCGGTCGCCGTCCGCGACATGACCAATGCGCTCTATGCCCGCATCGAGGCCATCGAGAGCTTTGCCGCCGATGTCAGCCACGAGCTGAAGAACCCGCTGACGTCGCTGCGCAGCGCGGTCGAGACCCTGCCGCTCGCCAAGAACGATACCTCGCGCGAGCGGCTCATGGAAATCATCCAGCATGACGTGAAGCGGCTCGACCGGCTGATCACCGACATTTCCGATGCCTCCCGTCTCGATGCCGAACTGGCGCGAGACGATGCCGGTCGCGTCGATCTGAAGAAGTTCATTTCGGATCTCGTTTCCGTGTCCAAAGAGACGACCCGGAATAAGAAGGCGGTTGAGATCGATTTCAAACCCGCGAAGCTGCCGGCGGGAGCGAAGGGCTATTTCGTGGTCGGGCACGATCTTCGCATCGGTCAGGTGATCACCAATCTGATCGAGAATGCGCGCTCCTTCGTGCCGCAGGACAATGGCCGCATCACGATCACGCTGTCGCGCGCCGGCAAATTCAATGTCATCACTGTCGAAGACAATGGGCCGGGCATCCGCGCCGAGAGCATCGAAAGGATTTTCGAGCGCTTTTATACCGACCGTCCGGCGAGCGAGGCGTTCGGCCAGAATTCCGGCCTCGGCCTGTCGATCAGCCGCCAGATCGTCGAGGCGCATAACGGCACCCTGACCGCCGAGAATATTCCCGGCACCAAGCCGGGCGATATCCGCGGCGCGCGGTTCGTCGTCACGCTGCCCGCCGAGGACTGACCCTTGCCGCTTAACAACATCCACGCCACGGGCGTCGTGCTGGGCGACCGGGGTGTGATGATAGTGGGGCCTTCAGGCTCGGGAAAATCGCTGCTCGCCGTCTCTCTCATCCAGCGGTTTCGTTCTGCGGGCCATTTCGCCTGCATTATTGCGGACGATCAGCTCTTGCTGTCGGTTGCAGGCAGCCGCCTCGTCGCACGCTGTCCTCGGCCCATCGCCGGGCTTTTGGAGATCAGGGGTTACGGACCGGTTTCCATCCCTTATCAGGACAGCGCCGTCATCGATCTCCTCGTCCGGCTGGTGCCTGCGGAAGAGGTCGAAAGACTGCCCGAACCGTCGTCGGAAAGCCTTCTCGGCACGGAAGTGCCGCGCGTCGTCACGCCATTCCGCAACGTCAGTTCTTCCATTCCGATCGTTCTTGGCCGGCTCAATTTGCCCCTTTAGCGGCGCTTTGCCGAAAAATCGTGCTGCATTGCGTCAAAATGCCAACCACTGCGGCGATTTTGGGCTTGTCAAGCGCAGTAGGGTCGACAAGATAGCGACCCCACGGCCCGGGAAAAACGCAAGTGCGTATCCGGGCGTGAGGGGTGCCACGACGGGAGCCAAGGCAGAATGATCGGACTCGTGCTTGTGACGCACGGTCAGCTGGCAGTAGAGTTCCGCAACGCGGTGGAACATGTTGTCGGGCCGCAAGACAATTTCGAGACCGTCGCCATCGGGCCCGATGATGACATGGCGCAGCGCCGTAGCGACATCATTGATGCCGTTGCGCGTGCCGACACCGGCAAAGGCGTCGTCATCCTCACCGACATGTTCGGCGGTACGCCGTCGAACCTTGCCATCTCCGTGATGGAGGCAGGCCGCACCGAGGTTATCGCCGGCATGAACCTGCCGATGCTGATCAAGCTGTCGAGCGTGCGCAAGACGGACAACATGGCGCAGGCGCTCGAGGAAGCCCAGAATGCCGGCCGCAAATACATCAACGTGGCAAGCCAGCTGCTGAGCGGAAAGTAACCGGAATGTATGATCCGTCCAGCGCGGACGCGGTGGCGCGAGACGTTACCATCGTCAACCAGCGCGGCCTGCATGCGCGTGCCTCCGCCAAATTCGTCCAGGTCGCCGCAAGCTTCGATGCCGGCATCAGCGTCGAGAAGGACGGCACAAGCGTCGGCGGCACCTCGATCATGGGCCTGATGATGCTGGCCGCGAGCCCCGGCAGCTCTGTCCGCATCCAGGCCAGCGGCCCGGAGGCGAGCGCGGCCGTCGAGGCCTTGGTGAAGCTGATTGCCGACCGTTTCGGCGAGGAATGCTGAGGCAAGGCCCTTCGGTGGCGCCACTTGCTTTCGAACTGCATCACATGCAGGGATAAAGATTTCTTTATATCCCATTGTCGATTTTGTACCGATCTGTTAGGGAAGCCGCACACTGTGCGCGCCCCAAACAGCCCGGCGCGCCCAAAGAACAACCGGAGCACGCCATGACGGGTAGCAAGGATTATCTGGTCGCCGACATCAAGTTGGCCGACTGGGGTCGCAAGGAAATCGAAATCGCCGAAACAGAAATGCCGGGCCTGATGGCCTGCCGCGAGGAATTCGGCGCTGCCAAGCCGCTCAAGGGCGCGCGCATCACCGGCTCGCTGCATATGACGATCCAGACCGCGGTGCTGATCGAGACGCTGAAGGAACTGGGCGCCGACATCCGCTGGGCGTCGTGCAACATTTTCTCCACGCAGGACCATGCCGCCGCAGCCATTGCCGCCTCCGGCACGCCGGTCTTCGCGGTCAAGGGCGAGTCGCTCGAGGAATACTGGGACTACACCGACAAGATCTTCCAGTGGGCCGATGGCGGCCTGTCCAACATGATCCTCGACGATGGCGGCGACGCCACCATGTACATCCTGATGGGCGCACGCGCCGAAGCGGGCGAGGACGTGCTGTCCAACCCGCAGAGCGAGGAAGAAGAATACTTCGTAGCGCAGGTCAAGAAGCGGCTGAAAGCCAGCCCGGGCTTCTTCACCAAGCAGCGTGAAGCGATCCGCGGCGTGACCGAGGAGACCACCACCGGCGTCAACCGTCTCTATCAGCTTCAGAAGAAGGGTTTGCTGCCCTTCCCGGCGATCAACGTCAACGACTCAGTCACCAAGTCGAAATTCGACAACAAATATGGCTGCAAGGAATCGCTGGTCGACGGCATTCGCCGCGGCACCGACGTCATGATGGCCGGCAAGGTCGCCGTGGTCTGCGGTTATGGCGATGTCGGCAAGGGATCGGCCGCTTCGCTGCAGGGCGCGGGCGCCCGCGTCAAGGTCACCGAAGTCGACCCGATCTGCGCGCTGCAGGCTGCGATGGACGGCTTTGAGGTCGTGACGCTGGAAGATGCGGCGCCCACCGCAGACATCGTCATCACCACCACCGGCAACAAGGACGTCGTCACGCTCGACCATATGCGTTCGCTCAAGGACATGGCGATCGTCGGCAATATCGGTCACTTCGACAACGAGATTCAGGTCGCCTCGCTGCGCAACCTGAAATGGACCAACGTGAAGCCGCAGGTCGACATGGTCACCTTCCCGGATGGCAAGCGCATGATCCTTCTGTCGGAAGGCCGTCTGCTCAACCTGGGCAACGCCACCGGCCACCCCAGCTTCGTGATGTCCGCCTCCTTCACCAACCAGGTTCTCGCCCAGATCGAGCTTTATACCAAGGTGGGCCAGTATGAGAATCAGGTCTATGTCCTGCCCAAGCACCTCGACGAGAAGGTGGCCCGCCTGCATCTCGGCAAGCTCGGCGCGCGGCTGACCGAACTGAGCGACGAACAGGCCTCCTATATCGGCGTCACGCCGAAGGGCCCATTCAAGCCGGAACACTACCGCTATTAACCATAGCTTTTGAAGCTACCACATGTTGAGGCCCGACCATTGACTTTTGGCCGGGCCTCTTTTTTGCGCCCGCGCTGCCTTCACCTCGATTCTTCAAGCGGGTATTGTGTCCTGATTCGAGACGTCGACGCTTCGGGACGGGGGCGAAGGCATGCCGGATGGCAGTCTTGTAATACGCTGCGGAGAGGTGAAGCACATGCCGGGCGAAAACCCGCTTTTGGCGGGACGGGCCGTTTCCGGCGGCCATGACGATTCGACCGCCGGACTCCGATCCTCGCGCGGCTCGTTGCCGATGCGGGCGAGGAAGATGGCGGCGAGGGCCTTGCTTGCGGGCACCGCGCTTGTCGGGGCGTTCTCGGCATCGGCTCAGGCCCAGCAGGCGACGATCTCGGGCATGTCCGTCGGCACTGTCGAAGTCATCCAGTTCTCGATTTTCTTCGGCGTTCTGGGGGCAGCCCTGCTGTCCGCATTGTTGATGATCCGCGAGCGGGCACGAACCGCTGCGGAAAACGTCGAATTGCGCACCCGTGTCGCCGAACTGGACTCCGCCGTCCAGCGCTCCGAATCCCTTCTCAATCTGCGCGACCAGCGCATCGTCATCTGGAGCATCGACGATAAGAAGCCCGAACTGGTCGGCGCGCTGCCGGTGGAAAGCGGCGCGCCCGAGGAACGCGCCACTTTCATGGCCTTCGGACGCTGGCTCATGCCGCGTTCGGCCGCGACGCTGGAGAAAGCCATCCTTGCCTTGCGCGAAAAGGGTGTGCCGTTCGACCTCCTGGTGGAAACGCATGGCGCCACCCCGATCGAGGTCCAGGGCCGCAAGACGCCCACCCACGCCATCGTCCGCTTCCTGTCGATTTCCGAATCCAACCGCGCCCAGGCGCGGCTCAGGCTGGAAAACAGCAGGCTCGTCGGCGAGCAGCAGGCGCTGCTTGGCCTTCTCGACGCGCTCGAGGCGCCGTTCTGGCTGCGCGATGCCGATGGCCGGCTGAAATGGGCCAACGACGCCTATCTCAAGGCGGTGGAAGCCGACAGCATGCGTGTCGCGGTGGACGAAGGGCGTGAATTCCTCGGCGCCCAGTCTCGCGAAACCATTTCGCAGCATCACCGCTCCAAGCCGGTGTTCCGCCAGACGCTGTCCACTGTCGTCAATGGCGACCGCAAGATGTTTTCCGTCACCGACGTCGCCACGCCCGAGGGCTCGGCCGGCATCGCCACCGATGTCAGCGCCATCGAAGCGATCCGCGAGGAATATGGTCGCGTCGTGCGCAGCCATTCCGACACGCTCGACCAGGTTGCGACGGCGGTCGCGATCTTCGATGCGGGGCAGAAACTGCGCTTCCACAACCAGGCCTTCCAGAAGCTGTGGCAGCTCGATGCCGGCTTCCTGGGCAGCGCGCCGGAAAACGCTCTTTTGCTCGACCGGCTGCGCAGCGAGGGCAAAATCCCCGAGCAGCCGGAATGGCGACGCTGGAAGGAAGAGCTTTTGTCCGCCTATCGCGCCGTCGAACCGCAGGAGCATCTCTGGCACCTTCCCGACGGCCGTACCATCCGGGTCATTGCCAACCCCCAGCCGACCGGCGGCGTTGCCTGGGTCTTCGAGAACCTGACAGAGCGCATCGATCTCGAGAGCCGCTACACCACCGCGGTCAGGGTGCAGGGCGAAACGCTCGACAATCTGGCGGAAGGCGTTGTCGTCTTCGGTCCGGACGGGCGTGTCCGCCTGTCCAACCCGGCATTCGCCACGCTGTGGAGCCTCGATGCCGATACGCTGCGCCAGAACGTGCACATCGCGGCCATCCGCGCGCAATGCGACCTCTATGCCGAAGCCGGGCTGTGGAACGGGTTCGTCGCCGCCGTCACCGGCTTTGACGAGCGCTCCGACCGCCATGGCCAGACCGAACTGAAAAACGGCACGGTGCTGCGCTACGCCGTCATCCATCTGCCCAATGGCCAGGTCATGATGACTTTTGTCGACGTCACCGACAGCGTCAATGTCGAGCGCGCGCTGAAGGAAAAGAACGATGCGCTGCAAAACGCCGACCGGATCAAGAACGAATTCGTGCAGCACGTCTCCTACGAACTGCGCTCGCCGCTGACCAACATCATCGGCTTCACCGAACTCCTGTCGCTGCCCGGTACCGGACCGCTGACGGGACGCCAGCGCGAATATCTCGAGCATATCGGTTCGTCCTCGTCGGTGCTTTTGACCATCGTCAACGACATTCTCGACCTGGCGACCGTCGATGCCGGCATCATGCAGCTCGAGATTTCCGAAGTGCCGGTGGGCCGGACCATCGCGGCTGCCGCCGAGCTGGTGGCTGACCGCATGCAGGAACACGCGATCCGTCTCGACGTGCAGGCGCTCGAGGCGCCGGCGCGGTTGCATGCGGATGAGACGCGGCTGCGGCAGATCCTCTACAATCTTTTGTCCAATGCGGTGAACTACGCACCGGAATCCAGCACCGTCACGCTGACCTGCCGCCAGACCGGCACCGGTGTCGAATTCGCCGTGCATGACGATGGCCCCGGCATGCCGCCGGAGGTGCTCGACGCCGTGTTCAAGCGCTTCGAACCGCACATCAATGGCGGCCGTCGCCGTGGCGCGGGGCTTGGCCTGTCCATCGTCAAGAGCTTCGTTGAGTTGCATGGCGGCAGCGTCCGTATCGAGACCGGCAACGGCCGCGGCACGACGGTGGTCTGCCTGTTTCCCTACACGCCTTCGGGCCTGCGCGCAGCGGCGGAGTAGAGACTTGGCCGCTCGATCGCTGGAGCGCTTCCTGGCCGATGAAGCGGCGACGTTTTCGCTCGGCGAAGACCTGGCCATGGCAATCAGGCCGGGCGATGTGCTGCTGCTTGATGGCGACCTCGGCGCCGGCAAGACGACGTTGGCACGCAGCCTGATCCGGGCGCTGGCCGACAATCCCCGCCTCGAAGTGCCGTCACCCACCTTCACACTGGTGCAGAGCTACGACACGCCGGTGCCGCTGCATCACTTCGATCTCTACCGCCTCTCGCATGGTTCGGAGCTCGACGAACTCGGTTTCGAAGAGATGCTGTCGGATGGCGCAGTCCTGGTCGAATGGCCCGACCGTGGCGACGGCCGTTTTCCGCGCGACAGCGTGCATCTGGCGCTGGAGCACGAAGGCGAGGGCCGCCGTGCCATGTTGAGCGGCGAAGGACCCGCCTTCGAGCGCATGGCGCGCTCGCTGCTGATGCGCGATTTTCTCAAATCGGCGGGCTATGGCGAAGCACGCCGTGCGCGTTTCGTCGCCGATGCCTCTGCCCGCTGGTATGAAACGGTGGATAAGAAGGGCGAGCCCCGCCGCGTGCTGATGAATTCGCCGCGCCTGGTGCTTGGGCCGCCGGTGCGCGACGGCAAGCCCTACGCCGAAATAGCCCACACCTCGCAGACCGTGGCGGCCTTTGTCGCGCTCGACAAGGTTTTGGCCGAGGCAGGCGTCAGCGTGCCGCAGATCCTGGCGCAGGATTTGGAGCAGGGTTTTCTGTTGCTCGATCATCTCGGCACCGAGCCGTTTCTGGTCGACGGCGAGCCGGTGGCGGAGCGCTATGCAGCGGCTGCCGAATTGCTCGCGGATTTGCATGACATCGCTGCCCCCGCGATTTTCCCGCTTACCCGGCCTCCGCTTCGCTCGGCCACCCTCTCCCCGAGGGGAGAGGAGGTCGGCGAAGGCCGCTCCACTCCTCTTCTCCCCGTTGGGGAGAAGGTGGCCGCGCAACGGCCGGATGAGGGGGCGTTTTTGACCCAGCAGGGAGAAGGCAAACGAGGCTGGCCGGCGAGTATCGAAGTGGCGCCGGATGTCGTTCACGTCATCCCGCCCTTCGACCGCGACGCACTGATGATCGAGGTCGAGCTGCTGCTGGAATGGTATGTGCCGGCAATGGCCGGCGCGCCGGCACCGGACGTCATGCGCCGCGACTTTCTGCGCCTGTGGAACGCAGCCCTCGACCGGCTGGAGGGCAAGCAATACGGCCTCGTCCTGCGCGACTACCACTCCCCGAACATCGTCTGGCGCGACGAGCGTGAAGGTCACGACCGGCTGGGCATCCTCGACTTCCAGGATGCCCTGATCGGGCCGGTAGCCTATGATGTCGCATCCCTGGCGATGGATGCGCGGGTGACGGTTCCAGAGGAGATCGAGCAGGCTACGGTCGAAGCCTATGTCACCGCGCGGCAAAGGGCAGGCAGCTTCGACGAGGACGGGTTTCGCGAGGCCTATGCGATCACGGCGGCGCAGCGGAACTCGAAGATTCTCGGTATTTTCGTGCGGCTGAATGTGCGTGACGGTAAGTCGAACTATCTCAAGCACCTGCCGCGCATCCGCGATTATATGCGCCGCGCGCTGGCCCATCCGGCCTTGGAAGAGATGCGCGACTTCTATGAGCGGAACGGCCTTCTGGAGGAGCGCAGCACATGAGCACGACCGCTCCATCGAACAAGGCGCCAAGCACCGCGATGGTCCTCGCCGCCGGACTCGGCAAGCGCATGCGCCCGATCACCGACACGATTCCGAAACCGCTGGTGCGGATCGCCGGAAAGACGCTGCTCGACTGGGGTCTGGACAGCCTTGCCGAAGCGGGTGTGACGAAAGCCGTGGTCAACGTGCATTATCTGCCGGACCAGATCGTCGCCCATCTGGGCAGTCGTGCTGTGCCGCGCATCGACATCTCCGACGAGAGCGGCGGTCTGCTCGATTCCGCTGGCGGCATCGTCAAGGCGCTGCCGCAGCTTGGCGGGGAGCCGTTCTACATCCTCAACGCCGACACCTTCTGGATCGATGCCGAAGAATCCAATCTGCGGCGGCTGGCTCTTGCATGGGATGCAGGCAGCATGGATATTCTGCTGATGCTGGCAGATCTCGACTCCGCGACAGGCCACAGCGGCGGCACCGACTTTCTGGTCGATGCCGACGGACGCCTGCGCCGCGCGGCGGGAAGCCAGGACGGGCTGATCTATGCCGGCGCTGCCATCGTCAATCCCGCCTTGTTCAAGGACGCCGCGATCGAGCCGCATTCGCTCAACCGCTATTTCGACACCGCCATCGCCGCCGGGCGGCTGCATGGCATGGCCATGAACGGCCGTTGGATCACGGTCGGAACGCCCGATGCCATCCCCGCCGCCGAGGCCGCGGTGGAAAAGGCGCTGGCGCAGGGCGTATGACGGAAAGCCAGATCCCGCGCGTCTGGTCGATCCCGCCCGGCTGCGCCTTCCTGCCGACGCTGGCGCAGGCGCTTGCAGAGGGCAGGCTGGTCCCCGGTTTCAAGCTCGACGACGATCCGCTCGCGTTGGCGGACGTTACCATCTACGTGCCGACGCGTCGCGCCGCCCGCGCCCTGCGCACCGTCATCATGGAACAGCTGGGGCGCCGTTCGGCCGTGCTCCCGGTGATCCGCCCGCTCGGCGAGTTCGACGAGGATTCGGCAGCCTTCGACGAAGCGAGCGAAAGCACGCTCGCGCTCGATCCGCCGGTTCCGTCCGCCGACCGGCTTCTGATGCTGGCGCCGCTGGTTCGAGCCTGGAAGCGCCGGCTGCCAGCCCATGTCGCGCAGAAATTCGCCGAGGAGATCGTCGTTCCGGCATCGTCCTCGGACGCGATCTGGCTGTCGCGCGACCTTGCCGCGCTGATGGACGAGATCGAAACCGAGGGCTCGGACTGGACCAAGCTCGCCGGACTGGTCACCGGCGATCTGTCGGGCTGGTGGCAGGTCACGCTGGATTTCCTCACCATCGTCACCACCCATTGGCCGGAAGTGCTGAAGGAGCGGGGACTGTCCAACCCCGCCGCGCATCGCAACGCGATGATGGATTTCGAAGCGAAGCGGCTTCTTGCCAATCCGCCTCCCGGTCCGGTGATCGCCGCCGGCTCGACCGGCTCGATTCCAGCGACCGCACGTCTGCTGTCGGCGATAGCAAGGCTTCCGAAGGGAGCGGTGGTGCTGCCGGGGCTGGATCGTTCGCTCGATGCGCGGTCCTTTGCCGCGATCAGTGCGGCGGATGCGCGGCCCGCCATTCTCGGCCACCCGCAATACGGTCTTGCCAAGCTGATCCGCACCATCGGCGTATTGCCCGGCGATGTCGAGGATCTGGCCACGGCCGCACCCGAACGCGCCTTGCGCGCGCGCCTGGTGGCGGAGGCGCTGCGCCCCGCGGAAACCACCGACGACTGGTCGGAAACGCGCGGAACGCTGTCCGACCAGGAGGTCGCCGCCGGACTCGCCGAGGTGTCGCTGGTCGAGGCCGCCAACGAGCGCGACGAGGCGGCGGCCATCGCACTGGCCTTGCGCCGCGCCATCCAGGTCGAGGGCCACACAGCGGCTCTCGTAACCACCGACCGCAACCTCGCCCGCCGCGTCGCAGCCGAACTCGGGCGCTTTGGCATCCAGGCCGATGATTCGGGCGGCGTGCCGCTGTCCAACACCGCGCCCGCCACGCTGCTCAGGCTCATGCTCTCCGCGGCCCTCAGGCCCGGCGACCCGGTGGCGCTGCTGTCGCTGCTCAAGCATCCGCTGCTCGGCCTGTCTTTGGAGCGGGGCGCGGTGCGCCATGCCGCCGAAACCATCGAACTCGTCGTTCTGCGCGGTGGCGTCGGCCGGCCAGATATCGGCAGCCTCTCGCAGGCCTTCGAGGAGCGGCTGGCGAAGCTGGCCGAGAACCCCCGCAAACCTTTCTGGCTCGACAGGCTCGGTGCGCGCCGGCTGGAGGAAGCGCGCGCCGTCTGCGCCGGGCTGGAGGCGGCGACCGCGCCGCTTGCGGCGCTGCGCGGACAGACAGGGATCGAGATCGCAGAGATCGTCGCCCTCTCCGTGACGGCGTTCGAAGCTCTTGGCCGAAGCGCCGATGGCGGGCTCGACGCGCTTTATGACGGGGATGCCGGCCAGAAACTCGCCGATATCCTGCGCGGGCTGGTCGGCACCTCGGCGCGGTTCGACCTGTCGGCGGAGGAATGGCCCGATGTCGCGGATGCGCTGATTGCGCCCGAAGCGGTGAAGCCGGCGCGTGGCGGCGACCGCAACATCTCCATCTGGGGCGCGCTGGAAGCGCGCTTGCAGAGCGTCGACACACTGGTTCTGGGAGGCTTGAACGAGGGCGGTTGGCCGCGCAAGGCTGAGAGCGACCGCTTCATGTCCCGCATGATGAAGGGCGGCATTGATCTCGAACCGCCGGAGCGCCGCATTGGCCTTGCCGCGCATGACTTCCAGACCGCGATGGGCGCGCCGCAGGTGGTGCTGACGCGCTCCGCCCGCGCCGGCGATGCGCCCGCCGTGCCCTCGCGCTGGCTGCAGCGGCTGACAACTTTCGCCGGCAAGCAGGCAGCCGCCGAGATGAAGCAGCGCGGCGAAACGCTGCTGCACTGGGCGCGCGCGCTGGATGCCGGGCAAAAGCAGGATTTCGCGCTTCGTCCCAACCCCAGGCCGCCGGTCGCAGCGCGCCCGACGCGGTTTTCCGTCACCGAGGTCGAGACGCTGCGGCGCGATCCCTATGCCGTTTATGCCAAGCGCATCCTCGGCCTGATGCCGATCGATCCGCTTGTGCGCGATCCCGGCGCTGCCGAGCGCGGCACGCTGTTCCACGATATTCTGCACCTGTTTTCCGCCACCATCGGCGATCCCCGTCGCCCGGAGGCACTGGACATGCTCTTGGCTGCCGGCCGCGCCAGTTTCGACAAGGCTGCCTTGCCGCCGGAAATCGATGCTGTGTGGTGGCCGCGTTTTGCACGGCTCGCCGACGACATCGTGCGCTGGGAACGCGAGCGCGCGCCCGATGTGGCGCGCCGCCATGCGGAGGAACGCGCCCATGCAATCGAAGTCGGCGCATCGGGAGCCACGCTGTCGGGCCGCGCCGACCGCATCGACCTGCTCGCCGGAGGCATGGCCGATATTCTCGACTACAAGACCGGCTCTTCGCCGTCCAAGGCGCAGGCGCATACGCTTTTGTCGCCACAGCTCGCGCTGGAAGCTGCCCTTCTGCGGCGCGGCGCCTTCCGGGAGCTGGGCGCGCGGGAGCCATCCAAGCTGGCCTTCGTGCGGCTGAGGCCGAACGGCAAGGTGTTCGAGGAATCGATCCTCGAATATGACCGCAAGGTGAAATCCGGCATCGAACTGGCCGAGGAGGCCTGGGCGCGGCTGGAGGCGCTGCTGATCCATTACCACGATCCCGAGAGCGGCTATCTCTCCCGCGCACTGCCCTTCCGCGAAGGCGAAACGGACGGAGACTACGACCATCTCGCCCGCGTGCTGGAATGGTCGGCGGGCGGCGATGCCGGCGATGGGGGAGGCGAGGAATGAAGAAGTCCTTCGTCGTTCCCGAAAACACGGTGAAGCTGCAGGCGCTTGCCTCCGATCCCGTCCATTCGGTCTGGGTATCGGCCAATGCCGGCTCGGGCAAAACGCATGTCCTGTCCGAGCGCGTCATGCGGCTTCTGCTGCGCGGCGTCGATCCATCGAAGATTTTGTGCCTGACCTATACGCGGGCGGCAGCCGCCAACATGTCCAACCGTGTTTTCGCCCGCCTGTCGGAATGGACCATGCTGTCCGACGAAGAGCTGGCGCCCAAGGTGCAGGCGCTGGACGGCAGGCAGCCGGATGCCGGCACGCTGCGGCGGGCTCGGCGGCTGTTTGCCGAGGCGCTGGAAACGCCGGGCGGATTGAAAATCCAGACCATTCACGCCTTCTGCGAATCCGTGCTGCACCAGTTTCCGCTGGAAGCCAACATCGCGGCCCATTTCGAAATGCTCGACCCGCAGATGGAGGCGGCGTTGTTCGCGGCGGCGCGGCGCGACATGATTACCGGTGCCGCGGCCTCCGACAATCCCGAACTCGCCGAGGCCTTCGCCTTCGTGCTGGAGCGCGGCGGCGAGGCCGGGCTCGATGCGCTTTTGGCCGAAATTCTCTACAAGCGCGACGGCCTGCGTCCCTTCATCGACGCGGTCGGCAACGATGAAATGCCCTTTGCCGCCCTGTTTCAGGAATTCGGCTTCGCGCCGAGCGAAACCGCCGAGGCCATCGCTGCCTCCGTCTGGCCGGTGCCGGGCTTCGATCCCGGCTTTTTCAGCGCCTTCGTCGCGGCCGCCGAGCAGGCGGATGCCGGCAATGTGCTGAAATGCATTCTGCCCAGCGGCATTCCGGCCTATCGCGAGGCTGACCCCCTGAAGCGGCTGGAAGGCCTTGCCGCGGCATTCCTCAAGTCCGAAGGCGAGGCCTATTCGCCGGGCTGGCTGTTCAAGAAGGCGCTTCTGGCCCGCATGCCGGATCTGCCGGACAGATACCTGGAAGCAGCTGAAGCAATCCGCACGGCATCCGACCGTCTGGCGCTGTTCCGTATGCTGGAGGCGTCGCGCGCGGCGCTGACGCTCGCCGACTGGCTGATCGCGCGCTACGAGCGGCTGAAGACCGGGCGCGGTTTCCTCGATTTCAACGACCTCATCACCCGCACGGTCAATCTTCTGGCGCGGCCCGATGCCGGCCCTTGGGTGCAGTACAAGCTCGACAAGGGCATCGACCACATCCTGCTCGATGAGGCGCAGGACACCAGCCCCGACCAATGGAATGTGGTGCGGCTGATCGCGGAAGAGTTCTTCGTCGGCGCGGGCGCGCGCGAAAACGTCCTGCGCACCATCTTTGCCGTGGGCGACGAGAAGCAGTCGATTTATTCCTTCCAGGGCGCGGCGCCCGAATCCTTCGACCAGAGCCGCATGGCCTTCTCCCAACGTGTGAAGCAGGCCGAGCGCAGCTTCGAGGATGTCGAACTGACCTGGTCGTTCCGCTCGACCAACGATGTTTTGACGGCGGTCGACCGCGTGTTCGAGCCGCCGGAAGTCCGTCGCGGCGTCAGCCGTTCGCCGCATCCGCCCACCCATCGCGCGGTGCGGGCAGGCGATCCCGGCTATGTCGAGGTCTGGCCCTCGGTAGGCGAGGATAAGGCCGAGGAGCCGGACGATTGGAGCAAGCCGATCGACCATGTACACGGGCCTGCCGTGCGGGTGGCCGAGCAGGTCGCCGCCACCGTGCAGCGCTGGCTACTCGATGGCGAGATGATCGAAGGTCAGAACCGGCGCCTGCGCGCCGGCGACGCCATGGTGCTGGTGCGCAAGCGCGACCGCTTCGTGCATGCGCTGTCGCGCGAGCTCAAACGCCGCGACATTCCGGTTTCGGGCGCCGACCGGCTCAGCCTGCCGGGACATATCGCCGTCAAGGACCTGATCGCGCTTGGCCGCTTCCTGCTGCAGCCTGAGGACGACCTGTCGCTCGCCGCCCTTCTGCGCAGCCCGGTCTTCGACCTTTCCGAGGATGCGCTTTATGAACTCTCTTATGGACGGCCGGCAGGGCGCTCGCTGATCCAGTCGATGCGTCGGCAAGCCGGTTCGGACGCGCGGATCGGGGCGGTCGTCGAGCAGTTGGAGGACTGGGCCAACCAGGCTGCGTTCCGGCCTGTGTTCGAGTTCTATTCAGGCGTTCTGGCCGGCGGCCCGGAACGGCCAGGGGTGCGGAGGAAAATGATCGCACGGCTCGGCCAGGAAGCCGGCGACATCCTCGACGAGTTTCTGTCTTTCTGCCTGGCCGAGGAGCGTACCGGCCTGCCCGGCCTGGAAGCGTTCTTGTCGACGCTGGAAAGTGCCGGCCCCGAGATCAAGCGCGAGATGGACCAGACGCGCAACGAGGTGCGCATCATGACCGTGCACGCCGCCAAGGGGCTCGAGGCGCCGGTGGTGTTTCTGGTCGACAGCGGCTCTGAGCCCTTCAGCACACAGCATCTGCCAAGGCTGATGGCCTTCCAGCCCGAAAACGGCCATTGGCGTGGCAAGGGTTATCTTTGGCGCGCCGGCAGCGATGTCGCCAACAGCTTTTCGCGTGGTGCGGAGGCGGTGGCGAAGGATCTGGCCGACGACGAATACCGCCGGCTGCTCTATGTCGGCATGACGCGTGCCGAGGATCGGCTGATCGTCTGCGGCTATCACGGCAAGCGCGACCCCAAGCCGACGACGTGGCATTCGGTGGTGACGCGCGCCATCGCCGCGTCTGCCGAAACCGAGACGCGGCCGCATCCCGCCAAGCCGGAGGTGACCGTGCATCGTTTCCGCGTCACCGAACAGCGCATTGTCGCCGCGCAGGAAGCAGATGAGCCGAAGGCGCGTGACGCCGTCCCCGTCGTCATACCCGCCGAACTGCTTGAAGCCCCGCCTCCCTATGAAGAACTGCCGCGTCCGCTGTCGCCTTCAGGTGCTTCGGTGCTGATCGAGGAGACCGCCCAGCCGACCGTGTCCGGCAAGTCGCCGGTGCTGGACGGTTCCGCGCCCGGCTTTGCCATCGCGCGCGGCTCGGCCCTGCACAAGATGCTGCAGGTCCTGCCCACAATGCCATTGGAGGCACGCGAGGACGCAGCCGGGCGTTATCTGGCGCGGGTGGGGGTCGACTGGCCGGACGCCGAGCGCAATGCGGCTCTCGCCTCGGTGCTGAGCGTGCTCGACGACGACGCGTTCGCGCCGATCTTCGCGCCCGGCTCGCGTGCCGAAGTCGCTGTCATGGGAATGATCGACGTGCGCGGCAAACCGCGCACCGTGTCAGGCAAGATCGACCGGCTTGCGGTGACCGACAGCGAAGTCCTGATCGTAGACTACAAGACCAACCGGCCGCCGCCGGCAGCGCCGACCGAAGTGCCGCAGGGCTATATCGTCCAGCTTGCGTTGTATCGCGCACTGCTCCAGCCGCTCTATCCCGGAAAAACGATTGCGGCGGCACTTCTTTTCACCGAGGCGCCGCGCCTGATTCGCGTGCCTGCGCCGGAGTTGGATGCCGCGCTTGCCCGGGTAACCGATGCGTGACAAAACTGTCGCTTGAACTGCGGCGGCTTTGGCACCAGATATGGGTGCGACACCGAATCCCGCTCATCTGAAAGGCATTTTCCCATGGCCACCGTTAAGATCGACAAGAACAACTTCCAGACCGACGTGCTCGACGCAAAAGAGCCGGTGGTCGTCGATTTCTGGGCGGAATGGTGCGGCCCCTGCAAGATGATCGCGCCGGCGCTTGAAGAGATTTCCGGCGAACTCGCCGGCAAGGTGAAGATTACCAAGGTCAATATCGACGAGAATCCCGAGATCGCCGCTCAGTTCGGCGTCCGCTCGATTCCCACGCTGATGATCTTCAAGGGCGGCGAAGTCGCTGACATCAAGGTTGGCGCGCTGCCCAAGACGGCTCTGTCGCACTGGATCAACGGCAACGTCGCCTAATCCCGAGCTTCACGGACGACCAACGAGCCCGGCCTTGCGCCGGGCTTTTTGTTGATCACACCGGCGGGGTGCCGTTCTCGGCCAAAACCTCGCCGACGAGGTAGAGCGAGCCGCCGATCAGGATGCGGGGCGGGGTCTCTTCCTCGTCCCAGCTATCGCGCAGAAGCATCAGGGCATTGGCCACCGAGCTGATCGGCTCGGCCGAAAGACCGGCCTGCGCAGCGCGCACGGCAAGTTCGGCATTGGGCACGCCGGCGTCGCTCATATGGACTGGCACGGTGTAGACATGCCTTGCCATGCCTTCGAAGGCGCGGAAATAGCCGGTCTGGTCCTTGGTGCTGATCATGCCGGCGATCAGGAACAGCGGCCGTGCGAATTTTTCCTCGCGCTCGGCCAGCGCTTCGGCCACCACGACGCCGGCGCCGGGATTGTGGCCACCGTCGATCCAGATCTCGGCGCCTTTCGGCGCCAGCTCTGCAAGCTTGCCCTGCGGCAGCTTCTGCATCCGGCCCGGCCATTCGACATGCGTCATCGCGTGGTCGGCGGCGCGCTGGCCGATCTCGAAGCCGGCGGCACGCACGGCGGCGATGGCTGCGGCCGCATTGGCAAGCTGGTGGCGTCCGGCAAGGCGGGGCGGCGAGATGTCGAGCAGGCCGGTCTCGTCCTGGTAGATCATACGGCCGTTTTCCTCATAGGCGAGGAAATCCTGCCCGTAGACAGCCACCGGGCAGCCAAGCCGCTCGGCGGTGTCGATCAGCACCTGTTGGGCTGCCTCGGTCTCCTGCGCGCCGATCACCACCGGGCAGCCGCGTTTGACGATGCCGGCCTTCTCCGCCGCGATCAGCTCGACGCGGTCGCCGAGATAGGCTTCGTGATCCAGCGACACCGGCATGATCAGCGAAACGGCGGGCTCTTTGATGACATTGGTGGCGTCGAAACGGCCGCCGAGCCCGACTTCGATGATGGCGGCATCGGCGGGGTGTTCTGCAAACAGCAGGAAGCCGACGGCGGTGAGAATTTCGAAGACGGTGATGGTTTCGCCGCCATTGGCATCGGCGACGCGGCGGATGGCGTCGGCCAGCACGTCGTCCCCGACCAGCCGGCCGCCGCCTTTTGCGCCCAGCCGGTAGCGCTCATGCCAGTTGACGAGATGCGGCGAGGTGTGGACGTGGACGCGGTATCCTTCCGCCTCGAGCAGCGCGCGCGAAAACGCGGCCGCCGACCCCTTTCCGTTGGTGCCGGCAATGTGGATCGCCGGCGGCAGTTTGTCCTGCGGGTTGCCCAACCGGTCGAGCAGGCGCGAGACACGGTCGAGCGACAGGTCGAAACCCTTCGGGTGCAGCGCCATGAGGCGCTCGATTTCGCGGTCCGCGGCGAGCACAGTCATTGAGCAACTTTCCGGATCGGTTTTCCTACCCCCTCACCCGGCCTGCGCTTCGCTCGGCCACCCTTTCCCCGAGGGGAGAGGAAAGCGATGAACGCCGGCGCCAGTCTCTTCTCCCCAGCGAGGGTCCGAAGGACGGGTCGAGACCAGTGGCTCGACCCCGGGTGGTGGCCCGAAGGGCCGGATGAGGGGGCGTTAAGGGTCGTAAGCACGTTAACGGAGCTGTGAGTCACATCTGCGGGCGCGTTTCGGGTGTGGTGGCGGGCGCGGGCAGAGCGACGTCCATTGCCGGCCCTGCCTCCTCGACAGGCACCTTGAGCAAAATCTTCAACAGCCGCGCGATGGTCGCCTTCAGCTCGAGCCGGGAGACGACCATGTCGACCATGCCGTGCTCCATCAGATATTCGGAGCGCTGGAAACCTTCCGGCAGCTTCTCCCGGATCGTCTGCTCGATGACGCGCGGCCCGGCGAAACCGATCAGCGCGCCGGGCTCGGCAATGTGGACGTCGCCCAGCATCGCGTAGGAGGCGGTGACGCCGCCGGTAGTCGGGTTGGTCAGCACGACGATATAGGGCAGGCCGGCTTCCTTCAGGCGGTCGACGCCGACGGTGGTGCGCGGCAACTGCATCAGCGACAGGATGCCCTCCTGCATGCGCGCGCCGCCCGAGGCGGCGAACAAGATCAGCGGCCGCTTCTTTTCGATGGCGACCTCGAAGGCGCGCACGATGGCCTCGCCAGCCGCCATGCCGAGCGAGCCGCCCATGAAGGCGAAGTCCTGCACAGTCGCGACCACCGGCAGGCCGTCGATGGTGCCGACGCCGGAAAGCACGGCGTCTTCCATCGCTGTCTTGGTGCGCGCATCCTTGATGCGGTCGGCATAACGCTTTTCGTCACGGAATTTCAGCGGGTCGGCGACGACCTTGGGGTTCTCGACGCTGTCGTAGCGACCGTCGTCGAAGAAGAAGCGGAGCCGCTCCTTGGCCGAGATTTTCATGTGGTGGCCGGAGGCGGGGATGACGAACTGGTTCTGCTCCAGATCCTTGTGGAACACCATCTCGCCGCTCTCGGGATCCTTGATCCAGAGATTTTCCGGCATCTCGCGGCGGCCCAGCATGGAGTTGAGCTTGGGGCGGACGTAATTGGTGATCCAGTTCATGGCTTCGATCCCTCTTCTGGCTGGGGTGTGGGGGATTTATTGGGCAGGAGCAAGGCGCGCGGTGCGCACCCCTTGCGACAGACCGGTGACGAGGGTGGCGACCGCGTCTGCCGGATTGGCCGTCATCCTGCCCTGCGGGCCGATGACATTGGCAATGGCGTTGACGATGGCCGTGCCGACCACCACGCCGTCGGCATAGGCGCCGATGGAGCGGGCCTGCTCGGCCGTCTTGACGCCGAAGCCGACGCAGACCGGCAGGTCGGTGTGGCTCTTGATCCGCTTGACGGCGGCATCGACCTTGGTCGTGTCGGCCAGCGCCGAGCCGGTGATGCCCGTCATCGAGACGTAGTAGACGAAGCCCGAAGTGTTTTCGAGCACCTTGGGCAGGCGCTGGTCGTCGGTCGTCGGCGTTGCCAGGCGGATGAAATTGATGCCGGCCTTGACGGCGGGAATGCAGAGTTCCTCGTCCATCTCCGGCGGCAGGTCGACCACGATCAGCCCGTCGATGCCCGACGCCTTGGCGTCCGCAAGGAAGCGGTCGACGCCATAGATGTAGATCGGGTTGTAATAGCCCATCATGACGATCGGGGTCTCGTCGTCATGGACACGGAAATCCTGCGCCATCTTCAGTGTCTTGGCGAGCGTCTGGCCGTTTTTGAGCGCGCGCAGGCCGGCCGCCTGGATCGCCGGGCCGTCGGCCATGGGGTCTGAAAACGGCATGCCGAGCTCTATGATGTCGCTGCCGGCCTTGGGCAGCGCCTTCATGATGTCGAGCGACGTGTCATAGTCGGGGTCGCCGCCCATGAAATAGGTGATCAGCGCCGGCCGTCCCTCGGCCTTCAGCTTCGCCATGCGGCGGTCGATGCGGGTGGTCATTGTCAATCCAGTCCTTCGTCCGGAGCGGTCAGTCTTCCCGGGTTAGCGCGACCGTCCCAGACGCGCAATATCTCTATCTGCTCGCCCGCGATACGGTAAATGAGGGGAAACGGTGTTTTCGGGATCGAAAACTCCCTTTGCTCTGCATCTTCGACGACATGTCCTATCTGCGGATTGTCGGATATCAGCTCCAGCGCACGTCGCATTCGAGCTCGGGCTTTGCCGCGACCCTCCGGAAAGACGGAACGATAATCGCGAGAAAACCATCGGACGCTTTTGCTCGAGGACGGAAGGAAGACAACCTTCATCGACGCGGCGGCAGGTATATATCAGTTTCTGGAGCAGAGGCGTCGGGATCGTCATCCAAGCGTTCAAGCCAGGCCTCCATGGCCTCGCTGGATATGAACACGCCCTTGTCCGCTTCCTTGGCCGCTGCTGCGATGACATCGCGCTTGTGAGACTGCAGGTCGAGGAAGATTTTGATGGCGTGTTCCGCGATCTCGGATTCCGAAATTTTCAGCAGGCGCGCTTCACGCTTCAGCTCATCTTTCAGCTCAGACTTAACGTTTAACGAAAGCGGCGCCGCCCCCATGTCAATCTCCTGTAGTCCTCGCTCAGTTTGACATGGCGTGGAACGCGCTCAAACTCAGATCTCCATGCCCATCATCTTGGCGACGGTGTGCACGTCCTTGTCGCCACGGCCGGAGAGGTTGACGATCATGATCTGGTCCTTGCCCATGGTCGGTGCGACCTTGACGGCATGGGCGATGGCATGGGCGGATTCCAGCGCCGGGATGATGCCTTCGACCTTGGTTGTCAGCTGGAACGCGTCCAGCGCCTCGTCGTCGAGGATCGGCACATAGTCGACGCGGCCGGTATCGCGCAGCCAGCTGTGCTCGGGGCCGACGCCGGGATAGTCGAGCCCCGCCGAGATCGAATGGCCGTCCATGATCTGGCCGTCCGCGTTCTGCAACAGATAGGTGCGGTTGCCATGCAGAACGCCGGGCTTGCCGGCGCTCATCGAGGCGCAATGCTCAATGCCATCGAGGCCGTGACCGCCGGCCTCGATGCCGACGATCTTGACGTCCGTGTCGTCCAGGAAGGGGTGGAACAGGCCGATGGCGTTGGAGCCGCCGCCGACAGCCGCGACGATGACGTCGGGCAGGCGGCCTTCCTGTTCCAGAATCTGCTGGCGTGCCTCGATGCCGATCACCGACTGGAACTCGCGCACCAGTTCCGGATAGGGGTGTGGGCCTGCGGCCGTGCCGATCAGGTAATAGGTGTCCTCGACATTGGTCACCCAGTCGCGCAGCGCCTCGTTCATGGCGTCCTTCAGCGTGCCGTGGCCGGAACTGACGGCGGTGACTTCCGCGCCGAGCAGTTTCATGCGGAAGACGTTCGGCTTCTGCCGCTCGACGTCGGTGGCGCCCATATAGACGAAGCAGGGAAAGCCGAAGCGGGCGGCCACTGTGGCGGAGGCCACGCCATGTTGCCCCGCGCCCGTCTCGGCGATGATGCGCTTCTTGCCCATGCGCTTGGCGAGCAGGATCTGGCCGAGGCAGTTGTTGATCTTGTGGCTGCCGGTGTGGTTGAGGTCTTCGCGCTTGAAGTAAATCTTGGCGCCGCCGAGATGGTTGGTCAGGCCCTCCGCAAAATAGAGCTTGGAAGGTCGCCCGGCATAATGCGTCGACAGGTTCTGCAACTCGGCCTTGAAAGCCGGGTCGTTCTTGGCCTCGTCCCAGTGCTTCTGCAGATCGAGGATCAGCGGCATCAGGGTTTCGGCGACGAAACGTCCGCCGAAGATGCCGAACATGCCCTGCTCGTCGGGTCCGGTGCGGAAGGAATTGGGCGCTAACGGCTTGTTCACGGCCGATCTCCATCACTGTCGCGAGCAAGCCGTTGCGGGAGCGCAGGCTACGGAATGCTCAGGGGCCTTGGACCCTGGTCAGGCGGCGCGGTTGTCGCGCGCGGCTGCCACGGCCCGGAAGAATTGGTCTATCAGCGCCACGTCCTTGACGCCCGGAGCGCTTTCCACGCCCGAGGATATGTCGATGCCGGGCGCGTGGGTGAGGCTTAGGGCGTCGCCTATATTGGCGGCGTTCAACCCACCCGAAAGCATGTAATCGATATTTCCGTCAAGGGCCGCAAGCAGCCGCCAGTCGAAGGATACGCCGTTGCCGCCCGGAAGTTCCGAACCTTTCGGCGGCTTGGCGTCGAACAGGAAACGGTCGGCAACGCCCTTATAGGGTTCGATGCCGGCGAGATCGGCCGCCTCACGGATAGAAAACGCCTTCATCACCGGCAGGCTGTAGCGCGCCTTCACCTCGGCGACGCGTTCGGGCGTTTCCTTGCCATGCAGTTGCAGCATGTCCGGCCGCATGGCTTCCACGATGACGTCGAGTTCAGCATCGTCGGCGTCGACGGTGACCGCCACCGCCTGCGCGCGGCCATCAGCGAGCTTGCGCAACCGGCCGGCCTCCCGCACTTCCAAATGGCGCGGGCTTTTCGCGAAGAAGATGAAGCCGACATGGCTCGCACCGCCGTCAAGCGCCGCTTGCAGCGCCTCCTCGGTCTTCAGCCCGCAGATTTTGATGTCGAGTGCCATGGTCTGCGCAGTGCCACGAAATTGCAGCCAAGTCGAGGCGGCACACGGACGCCCTTGCCAAATCTGCCGGACGCCCAACACTCTCGACAATCCCACTGTCTGGCGTTAAGGCGGCCACGACATCCACCGTTCTCGAAAGGCTTGCCCGTGACCAACAGGACCCTCATCGCGCCTTCGGTTCTCGCTTCCGATTTTTCGAAGCTCGGCGACGAGGTCGCGGCCATCGACGCAGCCGGCGCCGACTGGATCCACCTCGACGTCATGGATGGGCATTTCGTCCCCAACATCACCTTCGGCGCCCCGGTCATCAAGGCGATCCGAAACCGCACCAAAAAGGTGTTCGACTGCCATCTGATGATAGCGCCCGCCGACCCCTATCTGGCGGCCTTCGCCGATGCCGGCTGCGATATCCTTACCGTGCATGCCGAGGCCGGACCGCATCTCGACCGCTCCCTGCAAACCATCAAGAATCTCGGCAAGAAAGCCGGCGTCTCGCTCAATCCCGGAACGCCGGAAAGTGTCATTGAATATGTGCTCGACAGGCTCGATCTCGTTCTGGTCATGACCGTCAATCCGGGGTTCGGCGGTCAGGCCTTCATTCCGGCGATGGTCGACAAGGTCAAGCGCATCAAGGCGCTGATCGGCAACCGGCCGATCGACCTCGAGATCGACGGCGGCGTGTCGCCCGAGACGGCGCCGCTGGTCGTCGCGGCCGGCGCCAATGTGCTGGTGGCGGGTGCGGCAGTGTTCAAGGGCGGCACGGTCGACGCCTATCGCGGCAACATTGCCGCGATCCGCGACGCAGCGGACGCGGATCGCCGCTGATGCGCGATTGCGGGGGCGTCGGATCCAGTTTCCGCGCGCTTCAGCTTTCGCCGCTTGTCTTGGCAGGTCTCACCGGCGAGGCACTGGCTCATGCGTCCGAACGGGGCCATGTGCTGTTGCTGCCGACCGGCTATTATATCGTCGGCGCTGTCCTCGCTGTTTTTGCAAGCTTTCTCGTGCTGGCGGTGTTGCCGCCTAAAACCATCGTCTCGGCCTGGTCCAGGCGGCTTTGTTTGGGGTCGGTGCCGGATTTTCGCGCTGTTACCAGCGTGCCGTCCTTCGTCGTCCTGGCGATCCTGCTCGCTGCCGGTATCTGGGGCGGCCGCGATCCGCTGGCCAACCCGCTGCCGCTGGTCGTCTGGACGCTGCTTTGGGTCGGCGTGACGCTGGTGCAGGGATCGGTGGGCGACCTCTGGTCATGGATCAACCCGTGGTACGGGCCGTATCGGTTGGTCATGCGCTGCGTGGGATTTGTTACCCATCGGCGCAAGCGCTCGACGTTGCCCCTCTCTGTCCTGCCAGGCGCCACAAGGCGAAATCTTCCAATCTATAGACATCTCGCTTACACCCCCGCCCTTGTCGGCTTCTTCGCCTTCGCCTGGTTCGAACTGATTTATCCGGCCCCGGACGATCCCTTTCGCTTGGCCCTCGTCGTTGCCGTCTACTGGGGGCTGAGTTTCGCTGGGATGCTGCTGTTCGGCTACAACAGCTGGAGCCGGCAGGGCGAGTTCCTGACCGCTTTCTTTTCCCTGATCGCGCGGTTTTCGATGCTGGACGGGCAGAAATCCGGCGGCCGCGTCCGGCTCACGCTGAATTGGCCCGGCGCCAAGCTGCTCGATGCCGCCCCTTTGCCGCTCAGCGGCACGCTGTTTCTCATCCTGGTGCTGTCTTCGGTGTCGTTCGACGGGTTGTCGAAGACCTTTCTTTGGCTGGGCTTTTTCGGCATCAACCCGCTGGAATACCCCGGCCGTTCGGCCCTTATATGGCTCAACAGCATCGGGCTGCTGACAACCTTTGCGGTCATGGCTGCGGTCACCCTGTCGGCGGTCGCGCTGGGTGAGCGGCTGGTCGCAAGCCGCCACGGCTTCCGCAAGGCCAGCGGCCTTCTGGTCTGGTCCTTCGTGCCGATTGCGCTGGCCTATCATGCGTCGCACTACGTCGCCTCGCTGCTGGTCAATGGCCAATATGCCGTGGTGGCGGTTTCCGACCCCTTTGCTCTGGGCTGGGACCTGTTCGGCACGGCCAACCATCACGTCGAGGCTGCTATCGTAGCCGGCGCCGGAGGGGCGCGGCTGATCTGGAATGTCCAAGTAGCGGCCATCGTCGGCGGGCATGTCCTGGCGGTGCTGGCCGCGCATGCCTTGGCGCACAGGCTGCACCCCGAACGCGGCGCGGCGATCCGCAGCCAGATTCCGCTGACCGTCCTGATGCTCGCCTATACAGCTCTGGGCCTGTGGCTGCTGTCCACGCCCACGGCGGGCTGACCGTGTAACCGATTACAGCGTTTGCGCCGCGATAAATGCCTTCCGCTTCCCTTGCGTTAGCCAAACTATTGCCCTAGGTGCGATGCACAAAGGCGATGCCGTAAAGCATTGGCATTTGACTTTGGGCCTGTTGGAATGAGGGAGGCATCGTGGCCGAAAACCAGAAATCGTCGAAACGCCTTGTGAGTCCGGTAAGCCGCCGCAGCGCGCTGAAAGGCCTTGCCGCGGGCGCAGGCCTGATCGCTGCGCCCGGCTTCGTGCGCTACAGCCAGGCGCAGAGCTCAGCCCCCATCAAGATCGGTTTCCAGGCCCACAAGACCGGCATCGGCGCAGCCTATGGCCGCTGGTACGAGCGCACCACGACCGCCGCCGTCAAGCTGATCAACGAGGCAGGCGGCATCAACGGACGTCCGGTCGAGATCGTCATCGAGGACGACGGCACCGATCCCAAGCGCGGTGCCGAAGTGGTGGCGAAGTTCGCCTCGCAGCACAAGACCGACGTGGTCTACGGCACGCTGTTCTCCCATGTCGTCACGGGCTCGGCGCCGACAGCCGGTGAGCTGAAAATCCCCTATTACGTGGTCAGCGAAGGCTATCACGTCGCCTCCGGCGCGCTGAACCGCTATGTCTTCCAGCCGGGCATCACCGATGTTCGGTCGCAGGTGACCTCGGTGGCCCCCTGGATTTCTTCGAACCTCGGCAAGAAGATCACGCTGATCTATCCGGATTATGCCTTCGGCTACGACCACCGCGATTATTTCGGCCCGGCGATCAAGGCGCAGGGCGGCGAGGTTATCGCCCAGATCGCCATTCCGCCGACGGAAAGCTCGTTTACCCGCTACCTGCCGCAGATTCCGGCCGAGACCGAGGTTATCTACCATGTCATGGTTGGGCCGGCCGTGCTGACCTTCGTCAAGGAACTCGGCGAGTTCTACGGTTCGGGCGGACCGCAACTGTTCGGCTTCATCGACTCGCTCGAAGCGGTCGACATGAAGAGCCCCGGTCTGGAATTCCTCGAAGGCAGCCATTTCTGGGAAGGCATGCCGCGGTACCTGCAGGACAATGCCAGCGATGCCGAGAAGGCCTATCGCACGGCGGTCGGCATCGATGAGAACGGCGCCTCGGTTCAGGACGCCAGGGATGTCTCCACCGCCGGCCACATGTTCGGCTGCTGGGAAACGCTCTACGTCATCAAGAAGGCGATGGAGGATGCGAACTATCAAGGCCCTGCCGACCGCGCTAGGCTTGTCGAGGCCACCGAAGCGCTGACGGACTTCAAGGACGGCGCCGAGCATCCGCAGGGCGACAAGGTGTTCAACGGCAAGATGCACCAGGTTTTCGGCCACCAGAACATCTCGAAGGTCGAGGGCGGCAAGCTCAAACTTGTCCATCGTACCTCGATCGAGGACGGGCTCTACGAGAACGACACCGACTACACCAAACAGGCGCTTTGACCTGACGGGAGGCGATAGCATATACTGACGGCGTATAGACGCTGTCAGTATATGCTGGAGATCGCGATGTCCAAGGAAGCCGTCTTCACGATGAAGCTGGAGCCAGAGCTGCGGGATGCCGTGCATCAACCTGGTGAAAAGAACAGCTGAGTCTCTCTTATAGTGCAACGATGCTTTCCCGGCCTTTGCATAGTGTGATTCACCGGCTGATAGAAAGCGGAATTCTGTATTGTTAGCAGTTTTTGAACCCCCACCCCTGACCCCTCCCCACAAGGGGGAGGGGAACAGTCGCGTCGCCGAGCCCATCCATTTTAGTCGGGCCGATGGCGAGGTGTCGAAGCTGAAAGATCCCCCTCCCTCTTGTGGGGAGGGGTCAGGGGTGGGGGTGAATCTGTGGGAGTTTCGCCGTATTCCCCCCGTCAGCATGGATGGCGAATAGTCCATGTCGTTCGGACCGCATCTTCTGCTTGCCGTTCTGGAGGGGCTGGTCACCTCTGCGGTGCTGGCGCTGACCGCGCTTGGGCTGTCGCTGGTGTTCGGCGTGATGCGGGTGGTCAATGTCGCCCATGGCGAGTTCTTCATGCTCGGCGCCGTGCTTGCCTGGGCGATTTCGTCGATGGTGCCCGGCCATCCCTCGCTCGGCTTTCTCATGGCATTGCTGCTCAGCCCGTTGATCGTCGGCTCGGTGGCGCTTCTGGCGGAGCGATTGGTGCTGCGCCGGCTCGATTACAATCCCGAGGCCACCATCGTCGCCACCATCGGCCTGCTCTACGTCATCCAGCAACTGGCGCTGACCTTCTACGGCCCGGAAGCGCGCGCGGTGCCGGCCCCGTTCAATTTTCGCCTGCAACTGCCGTGGTTCGGCTATTCCGGCTACAAGCTGTCGATCATCGCTGCGTCCGTCGTGCTGATGCTGGCGACATGGTTCGTGCTGACCCGAACCCGCATCGGGCTGGTGATGCGCGCCACGCAATATGACAGCGAGACCGCGCAAGCCTTCGGCATCCCCGTCGACAGGGTCTATGCCGGCGTCTTTGCGCTGGGCGCGATGCTGGCCGCGGTGGCGGCCGTGCTGATCGTGCCGATTCAGCAGGCGCATTACCTGATGGGGCTCGATCCGCTCCTGCTGTCCTTCATCGTCGTCATCATCGGCGGGCTCGGTTCGCTGCGCGGAACCGTTATCGCAGCCCTCATCATCGGCGTGTCCGACGGTGTGATCTCGGTGTTCTTCTCGCCGACGCTGGCCAAGATCATTGCCACCTCGGCGGTGGCCATGGTGCTGGTGTTCCGTCCGCAAGGCCTGTTCGGGACAACGCCGCGATGAAAAGCGACACCGGTTGCGGCAAAGCCATAGCACTGCATCTGGTCGTCATCGCGGGCCTGTTCGGACTCGGCTTTGTGCTGCCCGAATACCACCACGGCGTGCTGGCGCGGGTGATGGTGCTGGCGGTCTTTTCCATGGGCTACAATGTGCTGTTCGGTTATGCCGGCCTGCTCAGCCTGGGTCATGCCATGTTCTTCGCCGCCGGCCTCTATGGTGCCGGCCTGTCGATGATCCATCTCGGCTGGAGCGCACCCGCCGGTTTCGCCGCCGGCGTGATCGCCGGCGCCGTGCTGGCGCTGGGCGTCGGCGTGCTGGCGCTGCGCACCACCGGCGTCGCCTTCATGATCGTCACCATGATGTTCTCGCAGGTCTTCTACCTGCTGACGCTCTATTTCAGCGTCTGGACGCGCGGCGACGAGGGACTGGTGATCCCGCAGGCACGGCGAGGGCTCGACCTCGGCGCGATGCGGCTCGATTTTACCGATCCGATGACGCGTTACATGCTGGCGCTCGGTTTGTTCGCCATCGTGCTCCTGCTGACGCTCGGTGTCGCGCGATCGGGCTTCGGCCGCGTGCTGGTCGCCATCCGCGAGAATGAGGAGCGCACCAAGATGCTCGGCTACGACACATTTGCCAACAAGCTGTCAGCCGTCGTCGTATCGGGCACCTTCTGCGCGGCGGCGGGGGCGGCCTATGCGCTGCTGTTCGGCTATGTCGGCTCGACCTTCGCATCGGTGCAATATTCGATCTTTCCGCTGCTTTGGGTTCTCCTGGGCGGTGCTGCGACCACGCTGGGGCCGTTCCTTGGCACGCTGTTCATGTATTATGTCGTCGACATCGCCAGCGGCTACACTTCGGCCTACATGCTGATCGTCGGGCTGCTGCTGATCCTTTTGATCCTCTATTTCCCCAAAGGCGTGCTGGGCACGGTGCGCGAGCGCTGGCTGAGGTGGCTGCCATGACGCCGCTGCTCACCACGCATGGTCTGTCGCGCGATTTCGGCGGGTTGAAGGCGGTCGATTCCGTCGATTTCAGCCTGATGCCCGGTGAAATCCGCGCCATCATCGGCCCGAACGGCGCCGGCAAGACCACTTTCGTCAGCCTCGTCTGCGGCCGCATCCTGCCGTCTGCCGGCCGCATCGTCTTCGACGGCCGCGACATCACCGACATGCCGGCGCACAAGCGCGTCCGGCTCGGCATCGCCTACACCTTCCAGATTACCAGCGTGTTCGCCAGGCTGAGCGCCTATGACAATGTCGCGCTGGCGTTCCAGCGCGCGCAGTCCGGCCGAAGCGTCCATGACGGGGTGATGGAAGCGCTCGATCGCACCGGGCTCGCCGACCGCGCCAAGGAGACGGCGGGCGCCATGGCCTATGGCCATCAGCGTCTGTTGGAGGTGGCGATGGGACTGGCGCTGAAGCCGCGCCTGCTGATCCTCGATGAGCCGACGCAGGGGCTTTCCGATGGCGAGATCGCCGGGTTCATTGCGCTGGTGCGCGAGATAGGCCGCGACGCAACGGTGCTTTTGATCGAACACAACATGCATGTCGTGATGGAACTGGCACAGCGCATCACGGTGATGGAGGCCGGCCGCATTCTGGCCGAGGGCGCGCCGCAGGAGATACGCGACAATGTGGCCGTGCAGGAAGCCTATCTCGGCGGCACGGTGGAGGCGGCATCGTGAGCGCTGTTCTCACCCTCTCCGGGCTCGACTGCTTCTATGGCGAGGTTCAGGTGCTGCACGGCCTGTCGCTGGAGCTCAACAAGGGCGAGGTGCTGTGCCTGCTCGGCCGCAACGGCGCGGGCAAGTCCACGACGCTGAAGGCGATCATGGGGCTGGTGCCGGCGAAGGCAGGCTCGATCAGGCTCGGAGACCGCGAACTGACCGCCCTTGCGCCGCACGAGGTGCCCAAGGCCGGCGTCGCTTATGTGCCGCAGGGAAGGCGGCTCTTTGCCGAAATGACGGTGGCTGAAAATATCGAGATCGGCTTGATGGCGCGCGGCAAGGGTAAGCCCACGCGCGACCGCGTGCTCGACCTGTTTCCGGTTCTGCGGCAACGGCTCGGCCAGCGCTCCGGCACGCTGTCGGGCGGCGAACAGCAGATGCTCGCCATGGCGCGTGCTTTGTGCCTGGAGCCCGAGGTGCTGTTGCTGGACGAGCCGACCGAGGGGTTGATGCCGTCTATGATCGCGCGCATACGCGAGACCATTTCCAGTCTGCGTGGCGAAGGCGTTTCCACGCTTCTGGTCGAGCAGCGCCTGGAGGCTGTGCTGTCTGTCGCAGACCGCGTCTGTTTCATTGAGAACGGCCGTGCCCGCGAAACCGTCCGGGCCTCGAGCCTGCGCGACAACCCCGAGCTTGTCCGCCGCTATGTCGGCGTGGGCTGAGGGGCTGTATTGATGACTCCAGACCAATTCTGTTGCCGAATAGTCGCGGTCGCCCTGCGGAAAGTAACCATGTCGGGAATGCGCAATAAGAGGTAATTGACTTGTAGCCGGCATCGCCCTTAACGTTTTGTTAAGAACCGAAATAAAAGGGGTTGGCTGGGACATGTCTACCGCACCAGGGATGCGGAGTAGGCGCAGGTTTGCCGTGTCGCTTTCCGCGATCGCTGCATCGGCGCTGTTTTCCGGAAGCGCGTTCGCGTCCGAGCCGATGTCGACGGGTGGACTGACATCTCAGCCGATCGGTCACTACGATTTTTGCCGCGCCTATCCCAACGAGTGCTCCATTCGCAACCGGGGCATCAAGCCGGCCGCGATGAGCGGCGATCTCTGGCGCAACATCGTGGCGGTCAACGCCACGGTCAACGCCTCGATCAAGCCGATGAACGATATCGACATCTATGGCAAGGACGAGGTTTGGGCCTATCCGGATGCCGGCGTCGGCGATTGCGAGGACTACGTTCTCGAAAAGCGCCGCCAGTTGAGCCAGCAGGGCATTTCCATCGCCAACCTTCTGATCACGGTCGTCCGCAAGCCCGACGGCGAGGGCCATGCGGTGTTGACCGTGCGCACCAACAAGGGCGATTTCGTGCTCGACAATCTGACCGATGCGGTCAAGCAGTGGGACGAGACCGGCTATCGTTTTCTCAAGCGGCAGTCGAACGAGAACACCGGCCGCTGGGTCTCGATCCGCGAAGACCAGAACATGCTGGTCGGCTCGGTCAAATAGCGCAAACGGGCAGTACGTTTGAACTGCCCGGTGCAGCCGGATTTAAAGCGTGAAACTCTCGCCGAGATACAGCCGGCGAACATCGGGATTGGCGACAACCTCTTCCGCCTTGCCATGCGTCAGCACCTGGCCGGCATGGATGATGTAGGCCCGGTCGATGAGGCCGAGCGTCTCGCGCACATTGTGGTCGGTGATCAACACGCCGATGCCGCGCTGGGTCAGGTGGCGCACCAGTTGCTGGATGTCGGCCACCGCAATTGGATCGATACCGGCAAAAGGCTCGTCCAACAGCATGTAGTTCGGCTTGCTGGCGAGCGCACGGGCGATTTCCAGCCTGCGCCGTTCACCGCCCGACAGGGAGATGGACGGAGATTTGCGGAGATGGCTGATGTGGAACTCCTCGAGAAGCCCGTCGAGCGATTTTTCGCGCTCCTTGCGGCTCTTCTCGACCACTTCGAGGATGGCGCGGATGTTCTGCTCGACCGTCAGTCCGCGAAAAATCGACGCTTCCTGCGGCAGATAGCCGATGCCGAGCCGCGCCCGGCGATACATCGGCATGCCGGTAACGTCGAAACCGTCGATTTCGATGGTTCCCTGGTCGACCGGCACAAGCCCCGTCACCATGTAAAAGCAGGTCGTCTTGCCGGCGCCGTTAGGTCCCAGCAGGCCGACCGCTTCGCCGGCGCGCACGCCCAGCGTCACGCCGCTGACGACCTGGCGGCCGCGATAACTTTTGGTCAACCCCTTGGCAATCAACGTCCCTTTGAACTTGGACGTATCGACTTGGATGACGGTGGGTGCGGCCAACGTGTCGCGCGAGCGGCCGAGGCGCGTTTTCGTCGCTTCCTTCATCAGTTGCTGTTCTGCGAGCCCGGCGTGAGCGACATCATCACCCGGCCCGGGCCGGGCTGGTTGCCCTTCTTGCAGCCTTCGACCTCGGCGAGCCCGGTGCCCATCTGAACCGTCAGCTTGCAGCCGACGAGCACGTTGGGGCCTTCGGACAGCACGACTTCGTTGCCGGAAAGGACGAGCACTTCGCTCTTCATGTCGAAGGTGCCGCGGTCGCCGGTCGCCGTCTGGGTTTCCGACTTCACGAACACCTTGTCGTCGATTTCGATGCGCTCGATGTTGGACGAGCCAGTGGCGGCCGAACCGCCGTCATTGGCGTAGTGGACCGTCATCTTGCCGGCCTTCATCGCCGTCTTGCCCTGAACCACGTTCACGTTTCCCGTGAAAATGGCGATGTTGTCGTTCTGCCGAACCTCGAGCTTGTCGCTTTCGATCTGGATCGGCAGATTTCCGGAGAGTTTCAGCCCCGACATGCGGCTTGCGCCATCGGTCTGGGCGAAAGCCGGTGCGAGCCCCGAGAGCGCGGCGCCTGAAAGCACCGCCGAGATGAGCATAAGCCTGATTGGCCGCATTAAAGGTCCCCGTTATCCTGCCGCATGGTCTGATAGCGCTGCGGTTCGATTGTCACCCGCACCTTATTCTCAAACACAAAAACCTTACCGTTCTGCAACACATTCATCGAGTCCGAATTGATCGTCGATCCGTCGAGCTTGATCTGAACCGGTTCCGATGTCGTCATCTCGCCCTCGCCCATATTGAGGAAGGCGGATTGGAACAGCGCCACGATGCCGTCGGTGGTGGTGAGCGTGATGGCCTGCGAAAGGTTGAGCGTGTTCTTGTCGCGGTCGAACACGCCGCGCTGCGCTTCGACCTTGGCCATGTTGTCCTTGTCGAGCGGCAGCGAGGCGTCGATGCCTTCGAGCTCGACGACGCCCTGGTTGGACGCGTCCTGCACGGCGCGCCGCGCCGTCATCGAATAGGGCTGGTTGTCCTTGGTGTAGCCGTCCAGCTTGGGGTTGGCCATCACCAGCTTGCCGTCGGAAAAGGCGGTGTCGTCCGATTTGATCTCGATGGCCGAGGGGGCCGCCATGTAGGACTTGCCGAGGAAGGCCGCCGCGATAGCAATCGCCGCCACCGGCAGCGCAAATTTGAGGACACGCACCAGATGCGAATGGCGGCGGGCCTTGTCGAACGCGGCTTCCCGCGACGATGCGGGCGCAATGCCCGTCCCGCTGCTGGCCACGGCACCTCCTGCCACTTCGATGGGGCGAACCGTCATCGGCGCCTTTCCTGTCCTCGTAATGAAGGGGAAGTCGTTGTCCCCATGAAATCAAATCGATCTAAGAAGGGTGAAAGTCGCAAAAATAAGGCTTGAACGACCGAGAACTCAATTTGCCCTTGGGTCGACAATCATTAAAGAATCTTTTCCGCCGAGATCAAGCATCAACCTTCGTCGCATAGGGTTACTTTTCGATGAAGCGGAAGTTTTTGCCGCGGGGGCGGCGCTTTTGGGCGGCGCCGAAAGCAGTGGCCCTGCGCTGCGACTTGTTCTAAAACCCCCATTCGAAAGACGCGCGAAGGAGAATGCGCAGCTATGGCTTCAACCGCCGACGACCTGATCGACCGCCGCCGCTTGCGGCGCAAAGTCACCTTTTGGCGCGCTGCGGCGTTGGTTGTGGCCGGCGTGGGCATCGTCGCTGCCGTCGGCTTTCTGTCGCGCGGCAGCTTCGGCCAGGCCACGCCGCACATTGCCAAGGTGAAGATCGAGGGTACGATCACCGAGGATGAGGATCTGTTGGCTCGCCTTGAGGACATGCGCGAATCCGCCGCAGTCAAAGGCGTCATCCTGTCCATCGATTCGCCGGGCGGAACCACCGCCGGCGGCGAGGCGATCTTCGATGCGGTGCGCAAACTCGCCGCCGAAAAGCCTGTCGTCGCCCAGGTCGGCACGCTTGCAGCCTCGGCGGGCTACATGATCGCCAGCGCTTCCGACCATATTGTTGCGCGGCAGTCCTCCATCGTCGGCTCCATCGGCGTTCTGGTTCAGTTCCCCAACTTCACCGGCCTGATGGAAAAGCTCGGCATCACGCTGGAAGAGATCAAGTCTTCGCCGCTGAAGGCCGAGCCTTCGCCGTTCAATCCGACCACCGAGCCGGAACGCGAAATGGTGCGCAAACTGATCATGGACAGCTACGACTGGTTCGTCGGGCTCGTCGTCGAGCGCCGGCCGCTGTCGCGCGCCGAGGTCGAGGTGCTGGCCGATGGGTCGATCTTCTCGGGACGTCAGGCACTCGCCAACAAGCTGATCGACGAACTCGGCGGCGAGGACGAAGCGGTAAAGTGGCTCGGCACCAAAGGCGTGGACGCCGAACTGGACGTGGTCGAGTGGAAGCCTAAGGACAGCGGCAGTTTCTTTTTGCCGACTTCCGCGGCCCAGCTTTTCGGGTTTCAGGACAGCACGGTGGATCTGATCAAGAAGCTTGGCGGCGAACGCTTGTTCCTTGACGGCCTGCTGTCGGTCTGGCAACCTGAAAAGACCATGCTCGGCGACTGAAAATCCAATAAAATCATCCGCATGTTCTTCTCAATGTCTCATCGGCGGGATTGCGCTCATGATAAAATCTGAACTCGTGCAAATCATCGCGACGCGCAACCCGCATCTGTTCCTCCGCGATGTGGAGAACATCGTGAATGCGGTGTTTGACGAGATTACCGATGCGCTCGCCGACGGCAACCGGGTCGAACTGCGTGGCTTCGGCGCGTTTTCGGTGAAGAACCGCCCCGCGCGCACCGGCCGCAACCCTCGCACCGGAGAATCGGTGGAGGTCGAGGAGAAGTGGGTCCCCTTCTTCAAGACCGGCAAGGAACTGCGCGAACGTCTGAACGTGGACGAATAGGACCGCCGGTCGCCCGGTTTTGCCGGCGCGCCGCGGCTGAAAAGGTAGAATGCTGAACCGTCTCACCCTCATCATCGTTTTCCTGCCGCTGGCGATCATCCTGATCGCGCTGGCAGTGGCAAACCGTGCCTCCGTGGCTTTCACGCTGGATCCGTTCAACCCAGGTAATCCGGCCCTGACCCTGACGCTACCGCTGTTCGTGATGCTGTTCCTGGCTATCGGGCTCGGCATGATCGTCGGCAGCGTCGCCACCTGGCTGCGGCAAGGGCGCTATCGCAAGCTGGCCCGCCAGCGCGGCATCGAGGCCGAAGGGTTGCGCCAGGCTGTCACGACCCAGCCCCCTGCCCAACAGCCGGGCACCGCGATCAGCCGGCTCTGATCCCTAAAAAACAGAAGCGAGGCGACCATGCTGACCCTATCCGCGGCGCAGGTGGACGGCGCGCTGTCCTTTCCGGGCTTGGTCGATGCGCTGGAAACAGCCTTTCGCGAGGGTGCCGTCCAGCCGGTTCGCCACCATCACGGCGTCGAGAGGGCGCAAGGCGCCGATTCGACGCTGCTGCTGATGCCGGCCTGGACCGACTTCAAGGCACCGAATGCGTTGGCCGAGGGGTTCATAGGTGTCAAGATCGTCACCGTCTCGCCCGACAACAACGCCATCGGCAAGCCGGCCGTGGTCGGCGTCTACCTGCTGTTGAACGGCATCACCGGCGAGCCTCTGGCGCTGATCGATGGCCCCCGCCTGACGCAATGGCGGACCGCCTGCGCCTCGGCGCTCGCCGCCCGCTATCTTGCCCGCAAGGACGCCTCGAAGCTTTTGATGATCGGCGCCGGCGCCCAGGCCTCATTCCTTGTCCGGGCTCATGCGGCGGTGCGGACGATCCAAGAGGTCCGGATCTGGAACCGTACCCACGCCAATGCGGAGAAACTGGCCGGGGAACTGCGGGCTGAAGGTTTCTCCGTCGAGGCGACGCAAGACCTCGACAGCGCTCTCGGCTGGGCCGACATCGTCTCGGCGGCGACCATATCGGCCACGCCCCTGGTGCGCGGCGACCTGCTGAAGCCGGGCACGCATGTCGATCTCGTCGGAGGCTTCACGCCGCTGCTGCGCGAGGCGGATGACGCCACGATCACGCGCGCGCGCATTTTCGTCGACACCCATGCCGGCGCCACCAAGGAGGCTGGCGACATCGTCCAGCCGCTTGAAGCCGGAATCATTCACAAGGGCGATGTACTGGCCGACCTGCACGAACTGACGCGCGGCGAGAAACAAGGGCGCGAAAGCGACGCGGAGATCACGTTGTTCAAGTCCGTCGGTGCGGCGCTCGAGGATCTGGCTGCGGGAATAATGGTTTACAAGGTGCTTGCCGCCACCTCCTGAAGTTTCGCGCCCATCGTCTCTGCGATCAGCCGGAAATCATGTTCCGAAAGGGCGATGAGGCCGAAACGCAGCTGATAGCCCCAGTTGGGTTTGCCGACGGACAGGTCGAGCCGGTCGAGCAGCGGGCGGATCGAAATCTCCTCGGCCTCGAACCACGCGACGTCGCGGCGGAACGGCGTGAAGCCGCTGCCCATGAAGCCCTGATAGGGCTCGCCGGGACGGACGAAACCGATCGCCGTCAGCGCCGAGAGGCCGTCCTTCTGGCGATAGACGGTCGAGGACGAATAATAGACCACGCCGTCGCCGGGCCTGACTTTGGCCAGCGGTCCGCGTTTGCCATGGTTGACCTGCATGAATCCTGCCTTGCGGCCGATCCTGACGTGATCGGCCGAGGCGACCGCTAGCCAATAGCTGGGCATCGCCGTCAGACCGGGTTCTCGGCAACGCAATAGACGCGCAGGCGGTGGCCGTCGGGGTCGAGCGCTGTGAAGGTATAGCCGAAATCCATGTCGGTTGGCGTCTGGACGATGGTTCGGCCTTTCGCGGCCCAATCGACATGGGCTTTGTCGACCGCCTCGTTGTTTTCCAATGCGAAGACCAGTTCGGCATTGCTGCCCGCTTCGGTTGCCTTGGGTTCAACCTCGGGACGCAGCCAAAGGCCGAGCTTGAAGCCGTTGTCGAGCACGAACATGGCGAAGCCGGGCGAGGATTCGACGGGGTCGCGGCCAACGATCTCCTGGTAGAAGGCCGCGCTCTTTTGGGGATCGTCGACATAGAGGATGATGAAGTTTGGGGTCGGCATGGTTTGCTCCTGTGTTTCGAGTGGAGCCAGCTTAATCCAGGCCACTGTCAGATTCTGGCAGCAGCGGTCACATCATCTCGTCGAGATCCTGAGCGAGCCGCCACTCCGCCAGGAGGATGCGATGCCGGCGGGGCAGTCTTTCGCCCGTCGGTCTCGCCGATGTCACCCGGTCGAAGCGGAAATGCCGAAAATCGCGCCGCGTCTCGCACCATGCCGCCAGGATTTCCGTGTCGTTGAAAAAGGCAATCGCCACCGGCCACACCGTTCGGTCGCTGGCGCGGCCCTTGGCGTCCGTATAGGTGATGGAAAGCTTTTCCTCGGAGCGGATGGCGCCTCGAATCAAGGTCAGCATATCGCGTGCGCCGGAGCCGCCGGGTCCTGCGAGCAGGCTCGACCCTTGCACGACATCCGCCATGCCCTCGGGCAGCACGGCCTCGATCTTCGCCAGCGCGTTTTCGGCCGCGTCCAGCATCTCGTCGTCGCCGCGCTTCGACACAAAGCGCAGGCCGAGCAATATCGCGTCGATCTCGTCCTCCGAAAACATCAGCGGCGGCAGCGTGAAGCCGGGCCGCAGCACGTAGCCGAGGCCCGCTTCGCCGTCGATGGGCGCGCCTTGCGCCTGCAGGGTGGCAATGTCGCGATACAGCGTCCGGATGCTGACGCCGAGTTCGGCGGCCAGAGCAAGTCCGCTGACCGGGCGGCGATGGCGTCGCAAAGTCTGCAGAAGATCGAGCAGGCGGGCGGAGCGTGACATGGACGACGGTGAATTCCAGTTTGCGAGCTTTTTCGGCCCGATCAACCGTTCATGCAAGCGGCACTTCTCCTTTGCCTCAACGGGGCTCCGGTTGCGACGGGCAAGAGCCTGTGCCAAAAGCGGCGACGAGATCGGAGCAGAGTTCTTGAAGCATCCACGCGACAAAAAACCGGACAGGAAAGGCCAGGCGCCGTATCGCGCGGCCACACCATCGCGTCCGCCGCGCGATGCCATGCCGCAGCGGACGGAGCATGCCCGCCAGGCCGAGACGCGCGAGCCGCCTTCGCCGCCGCGCAAGCTGGTGCGCCGGGAGGGTACGCTGCCGGCAGAGCGGTTGCCGGTGATACTGGAAGTTCCACCCACGGCCGATTACGCGCTGCTCGACAGCGGCGACGGCCAGAAGCTCGAACAATATGGTCCCTATCGCATCGTCCGCCCGGAAGGGCAGGCGATCTGGCGCCCGGCCTTGCCGGTCCGGGATTGGCAGAACGCCGATGCTGTTTTCACCGGCGATACCGATGAGGAAGGTCTCGGCCGCTGGCGCTTTCCAAGCGCGCCCTTGGGCGAGACCTGGCCGATGAAACATGACGGCATCGATTATTGGGGCAGGTTCACCTCGTTTCGCCATGTCGGCGTCTTTCCCGAGCAGGCAACCCATTGGGACCACACGGCCCGCCTCATCGTCGAGGCGAAACGCCCGGTCAAGGTGCTCAACCTCTTCGGCTATACCGGCCTCGCCTCGCTGGTCGCGGCACGGGCCGGCGCAGAGGTTACCCATGTCGACGCCTCGAAGAAGGCGATCGGCTGGGCGCGTGAAAACCAGGAAATGGCTGGTCTCGTCGACAAGCCGATCCGCTGGATTTGCGAGGATGCCATGAAGTTCGCCGAGCGCGAGGAACGCCGCGGCAGCCATTACGACATCATCCTGTTCGATCCGCCCGCCTATGGCCGCGGCCCCAAGGGCGAGATCTGGCAATTGTTCGAGCATCTGCCTGTTTTGACCGACATCTGCCGTTCGATCCTGACGCCCAGGCCGCTGGCGGTGGTTTTGACCGCCTACTCGATCCGCGCCTCGTTCTTCGCTATTCATGCGCTGATGCGCGACAGTTTCGCCGGCATGGGCGGAACCATCGAGTCGGGTGAGCTGGTCATCCGCGAAAAGTCGGCGGGCCGGGCGCTGTCGACCTCACTCTTCTCCCGCTGGGTGGCGCAATGAGCGAAGTCGACAGGCAAAAGGGCGCACCAGGCCGCGTCAAGGAAGTCACCAGCCTGGCCAATCCGCTGGTCAAGGACATCAAGGCGCTGGCGCTGAAGAAATTCCGCGACCAGCAGAACGCCTTCATGGCAGAGGGCCTTAAACTGGTCATCGACGCGCTCGACCTCGGTTGGACGATCAAGACGCTGATCTTCGCCAAATCCGCGCTCGGCAATCCCGCCGTCGAGAAAATTGCCGCCCGCACGGTTGCGAGCGGCGGCGACGTGCTGGAAGTGTCCGAAAAGGTGCTGGCCGCGATCACCCGCCGCGACAATCCGCAGATGGTGGTGGGTGTCTTCACACAGCGTTTCGTTGCGCTGAAGGACATCCGACCGGCGGCGGGCGATGTCTGGGTGGCGCTCGACCGGGTTCGCGACCCCGGCAATCTCGGCACCGTCATCCGCACCGTCGATGCCGTCGGCGCCAAGGGCGTCATCCTTGTCGGCGAGACCACCGACGCGTTTTCCGTGGAAACCGTACGCGCCACCATGGGTTCGATCTTTGCCGTGCCGGTCGCTAAAGCGAGCGTCGAGGCGTTTTTGACCTGGCGCAAAGGCTTTTCCGGTCTCGTCGCCGGCACGCATCTGAAGGGGGCTGTCGATTACCGTTCGGTCGATTTCGGCACCAAGCCCGTGCTTCTGGTGATGGGCAACGAGCAGCAGGGGCTGCCCGACATCCTTGCCGAAAGCTGTGATCGCCTCCTGCGCATCCCGCAGGCCGGACGCGCCGATTCGCTCAATCTGGCGGTGGCCACCGGTATCATGCTGTTTGAGATCAGGCGCGCGGCCCTTTCGCTGTCGCCGGAGGCCGGAGCGTGAAGGCAAGGCCGTTTTTCATCTATTCCGCTATCGTCCTGGTCGCGGTTCTGCTCGACCAGTGGATAAAATATCTTGTCGAGGCGCGGCTGGTCATGCACGAACCGGTCGATCTGCTGCCGTTCCTGGCGTTGTTTCGGACCTACAACACCGGCATCGCCTTCTCGCTGTTCTCTTCCTTCGGCGATACCACGCTGGTCGTTCTTTCCCTGGCTGTTGTGGCTTTCATTTCCTACCTTGCCAGCAAGACCACATCCGAGCAGTTGGTCGCGCGCATCGGCTTTGCGCTGATCGTCGGCGGCGCCATCGGCAATGTCATAGATCGTACCGTCCACGGCCATGTCATCGACTACATTCTGTTCCACACGCCGGTCTGGTCTTTCGCCGTCTTCAATCTGGCGGATGCGTTCATCAGCGTTGGTGCTGCTCTTGTCGTGCTGGAAGAATTCCTCGGCTGGCGCCGGCAATCCGCCCGCGCGCAAAAAGATTGACGTCCGCCCTCTACCAGTGTGAAAAAAGGCGGATAATTTTCTGCGTGTTGCCCTATGTCCCGACAATGGCCACAATCAGGATTCAAAAGAGCGTTCGTTGCGGCGGGTCGGTCAAACCCCCGCATGTATGGTCGCAGTTTCGCGAACCATGTGAAGTCGCCGGCAGGGGCACATCGTGCCGGCGTTACGTGGAGAGGGAAAAGTGAAGAAACCATTCGGTCCGGCCGTGTCGAAGAACACACGGGGGCTGGTTCTGACGGCACGCAAGACCACCGCCGACTGGCGTTGCGATGCACCGGCACGCCGCTTAGTTCTCGCGACCGTTGCGATGACGGTCGTTCTTGCCGTTACCGCCGTCTCCGCGCTTTTCATCCTTCCCCGTTCCGGCCAATGGTCCGCACAGGTGATCGATCCGGCCGCGGCTGCCGAGGCCGATAATTCGACTGGCCGCGTCGCCCAAGAAGTTGCCTATGTTCCGGAAGCCCAGCCGGTTCAACGCCAGGGCCGGGTGTCGCCCGATGACTTGGCCGTCCAGGCGGTCGAGCCGCTGACCAAGGCCGATCCGCGCTGGTCGGAAAAACAGCCGGCCAAAAACAAGCCGAAACAGCCGCCATCCATCGTCAAGGAAGAGGCCGCTCCCGCAGCGCTTCCGACCATGGCTGCATCGCTTCTGCCCACCGAGAGCCTGCGCAACCGCGTGGTGCCGGATATTCAGCCCGAGGCCACCGATCCCAGCGCTACGGCGGCGATCGAGACAACGCCGGCCACGGCTCCGGTGCCCGCAAAGGCCAATACGGTCAAGGACAAGCCCGTCGAACAGGCCGCGGTCGACGGTAAATCTGCGACGATCAAATCGTCGGTCAACATGCGGGCATCGCCGCAGAAGGGTGCGAAGGTCTTGGGCGTCGTGCCGCGAAATGCCAAGGTCGCCCTGGGGTCCTGCACCGCATGGTGCGAGATCGAGTTCAACGGGCAAAAGGGCTTCGTCTACAAGAGCTACATACGCTGACGCTTAGCCCGGCCTGCCGGTGTTGCCGGAAAGTGGCTATGATTAAAATGCAACCGTTCCGCCAAAAGCTTCCATAATCTGTGTTGGTTATACCCTGCGCCATGGTGCAGGGATCGTCTCTCGACAATCGTAAGACAGAACAGCGGAGCTCCGCCGTTCAGAAACGGCAGCGCGTTGCCGCGCCGCCTCTGGCCCCGGAACTTCCAAAGCGCAGGTATGACTGGCTGTTCGCCGGCCTTGTCGCGTTGGTGTTTCTTGTCGGTATTTCCAGCTTTCTCGGCGTCCATTCCCTTGTCACCGCGGCTCTGCTCGCAGCGATGCTTGGCGGGATAGCGCTGCTCCATCGCACCTTGCGTGAGCGCGACCGAGCCGCCGACGAACTCAGCGATGCCATCATGCGCTCGCGACTGGAAATCGTCACGCTTGCCGACCGCATGTGGGAAATGCAAGAGAGCGAGGAGCGCTTCCACGGCCTTATCGACGCGCTCGGCGATATCGATGTACACCGAGACGGCAAAGGCAGGATTCTCTACGCTAACGGCATTATCGCCGACCTGATCGGGGCCGATCCGCAGGAGATGAAGGGAAAAACCCTCGCGGATTTCGGCGTCGATGTCGGTCTCGTTCCGGAAGCCGCCTTCGCCAACGGCGAGTGCCTGAGTTCCACCGATGTGGCGATCCACACGCCTGACGGGCTGCGCTGGTTTTCCTGGATGGAACTGTCGGTGCGCGACAGCGAAACCCGGCGAACCTCGCATCGGGCCATTGCGCGCGAAATCACCGCGCGCAAGCGTGCTGAAACCGCGATGATTCGCGCCAGGGAGAAGGCCGAACTCGCCAACCAGGCGAAGTCCCGCTTCCTGGCCATGGTCAGCCACGAGGTTCGCACGCCCATGAACGGGATCATGGGCATGGCGACGCTTTTGGCCGACACGCCGCTGACGCCCGAGCAGCGTACCTATGTCGGCGCGGTCTCGACATCCGCCAGCGCGCTTTTGGCGCTGATCGAGGATCTGCTAGACTATTCCAAGATCGAAGCCGGCCGCTTCGATCCCGAACCGCAACCCATGTCGTCGCGCGAACTGGCCGAAAGTGTCGTCGAGCTGCTGGCCTCGCGCGCCTTCGGCAAGAATATCGGACTCGGCTGCTATGTCTCGACCGACGTCCCCCAGATCATCACAGCGGACCCCGGGCGCGTCCGGCAGGTTCTGCTCAACCTGATCGGCAATGCCATCAAGTTCACCGAAACGGGCGGTGTGCTGGTGTCGGTGACGCGTGCCGGCATGCCAGGTGCGGAGACCATACGCTTCGCGGTGGCCGATACCGGTCCCGGCCTGCGCGAACAGGATATGGAGCGCATTTTCGAGGAGTTCGAGCAGGCGGACGGCACATCCACCCGCTTGCATGGTGGCGCGGGACTCGGCCTTGCCATTTCCAAGCGCATCATTGCGTCGCTGGGCGGCACCATCGGCGTCACCAGCACGCTGGGCAAGGGATCCGAATTCGCCTTCGAGATTCCCGCGCTGCATCCGGGCGGCAGTTCGCTGATGCGCGGCGAAATCCTCGCCGGCAGGCGTGCGGTGATCGTCTCTGCCAACACTGTGGAAGCCGAGGCCATGGCGCGGACGCTGCGCGACCATGCCGCCGAGGTGAAAATGGCTCCCACCGTCGCCCAGGCGCTGCTCATGGCCCGGGATGCCGACGTGGCTCTTGTCGATACGGTCATCGAGGGCGCCGATGGCGCGGTGATGAAGAAAATGCGCGAGGCGGGTTTCACCGGCGATGCGATCACCCTGATCACGCCGACCGACCGCGGCCTGCTCAACGAATACCGCGCCGTTGGCTATGGCAACTTCCTGCCCCGTCCGGTTCGCGGCGAAACGCTGCTGCGCATCGTGCTGATGCGCCAGACCGAGGAGTTTGTCGCCGCCAACGCCGTGCGGCAAAGCCGGCTGCCTGAAATCCGCCAGCGGCGCGAAAGCAGCGCGTTGAGCATTCTGGTGGCCGAGGACAATGAGATCAACGCGATGTTGGCCCGTGCCACGCTGGTCAAGGCGGGCCACACCGTGGATGTGGTCGGAAACGGCCAGGCGGCGGTCGACGTCATATGCAGCCCCGACGGGCATCACTATGACGTGGTGCTGATGGACCTGCACATGCCGATCATGGATGGTCTCGATGCGATCACCGTCATCCGGCGCCATGAAGAGGAGGAAGGGCTGGAGCCCATGCCGATCCTCGTTCTCTCCGCAGACAGCCAGGAGAAAACCCGCCACAGTGTCATCGCGCATGGCGCCAGCGGTTTCCTAACCAAGCCGCTCGACCCGGCGACGCTTGCCGATGCGGTCGAGCAGCAGGCCCGCCGCTGAGGTCGGACTTGACCGGCTTGCCATGCTGCAGTCATAGTGTCACACGTCTGTTGCACCCATTTCGTATCCCGCGCCATGAGGGATGGCTCGAAGGAGAATCGCCCGTGCACGCAGCCTTGCTCGACACTGCGACCCGTGCAAATGCGGCGTTCGCATCGCCTCTGGACGTTCTTCGCGGCCAGCCGCTCGGACGAATCGGAACGCTGGAAATCCGCCTTGCCGCAAATGCGGGCGAAGTCGCCGCCGCCCAGGAACTACGCTACAAGGTTTTTTACGAGGAGTGCGGCGCGGGCCGCCATTCCGCACCATCGACGGACCGGCGCGACGCCGACCGCTTCGACGACATTTGCGACCATCTCCTTGTCTTCGATACGGCCATGCCCGGCCCGCGTCATCGCCAGATCGTCGGTACCTACCGGCTTTTGGGCCAGGAAGCCGCGCAGAAATCCGGAGGCTTCTATTCGCAGGACGAATTCGCGCTCGATGCACTGATCGACCGGCACCCGACCAAGCGTTTCCTCGAACTTGGCCGCTCCTGCGTGCTGCCGGCCTATCGCTCCAAGCGCACCATCGAGGCGCTGTGGCAAGGCATCTGGGCCTATGTGACCCAGAACCGGGTGGATGCGATGGTCGGTTGCGCGTCGTTTCATGGCGTGCAGCCTCAGGCCCATGCCGAGGCGCTGTCCTATCTCTGGCATCACTGCCGTGCCAATGCCGAATGGAGCGTCAGCGCCGTGGCTAAGCGCTACCACAGGATGGATTTGATGCCGCTGGAGGCCGTCGGCACCAAATCGGCCCTGCTCGGCCTGCCTCCGCTGATCAAGGGTTATCTGCGCGTCGGTGCGCGCATCGGCGATGGCTGCGTCATCGACGACGATTTCGGCACGGTGGACGTCTTCATCGTCATGCCGGTCGGCGCCATCGGTGCGCGCTATGTGAATTACTACACCGGCGAAGCGAACCGCTCAGCCGGTTGAGCGGATCAGAGCCCCGTCGACAGAACAGCCGAGGGCTGGGCGAAGGGCGAACTCGGCAGATAGCGCTCGATCAGCTCCTCCACATGAGCGTTGCGCTTGCGGGCGGTGTCGCCGCCCATCACAACAACGATAAGCCGCCGTCCGCCGCGATTGACGGAGGTGACGATGTTGAAGCCCGAGGCACGGATATAGCCGGTCTTGATGCCGTCCACGCCCTGTACGCGGCCGAGCATGTCGTTGTGGCCGCGAATGACCTTGCCCTTGAACGCGAACTGGGTATCGGAGAAGTAGTGGAAGTGCTGCGGGAAGCGCTTCTGCAGCGCCAAGCCCAGAACCGCCATATCGCGGGCAGTGGTGGTCTGCAACGGGTCGGGCAGGCCGGAGGCGTTACGGAACGTCGTCGCATTCATGCCGAGCGAGCGCGCCTTCGCCGTCATTAGGGCAGCGGCGCCTTCTTCTGTGCCGCCGCCGAAATATTCGCCCACGGCGGCTGCGACGTCATTGCCGGATTTCACCGCAAGAGCGCGGATCGCCGTGTCGACGTCAATCGTTTCGCCGGGTCTCAGCCCGATCTTGCTCGGCGGCTGCGAAGCCGCCGAAACGGACACCGGAATTTGCGTCGCCATATTGACCTGGCCCGACTGCAGGGCTTCGAACAGGATGTAGAGCGTCATCATCTTGGTCAGTGACGCGGGATAGCGCGGCGAGCGCTCATTGACGGCGTAGAGCACCTTGCCGTTTGCCGCATCGATGACCAGTGCCGCGTATTTGCCGTCGACGAAGGACGATGCCGTGACACTTGCCGTAGGCTTCACCTCGAGCGTGTTGCTTGTGGAACAGCCGGCAAGCGAAGCGGCCACCAGCAAGGCAGCCGCGATGCGCCCGAACGAAGAGGGCAGGGCACGCCAGGAACGTGTCGATGAAAACGCCAGAGCGGTCATGATATGGTCAGAGATCCCGATTCCGGTGCTGCTTTAATATACGCCTGCCAATGCGTCCACTCGATCCTGGGAGGGGCGAAGCGACGCATGCTTCGGGACTCTGACATACATGCCTTTCGCAAAGCTTTCGTTCACGAGGATTTGAGTTTCTCGCGCTGGCGCGGCAATATGGGCGTGGAGGATTACGACATGTCGGAAATTGCCAGCATCGCAGCCAAAATCTTCAAACAGGCCGCGCACAAGGATCGTTACGTGGTGGCGATTGCCGGGCCGCCCGGCGCGGGGAAATCGACGCTGTCGGCAGCCCTCCACGACGTTCTGCCGCAGGGCTCTTCCGTCGTGGTCCCGATGGACGGTTTCCACTATGACGACGCGATCCTGGACCGTCGTGGCCTAAGGTCCCGCAAGGGCGCGCCCGAGACCTTCGACTTCGCCGGTTTTGAAACCCTGGTGAAGCGGATCCGATCCGGTGAACCCGATATTGCGATACCGGTCTTCGACCGTAGCATGGAGCTGTCGCGGGCAGCGGCCGACATCGTCGCTTCCGACGCCAAATTCATACTGGTCGAAGGCAATTACCTGCTGCTCGACGAAGATCCCTGGCGCAGGCTGGCGCCCTTGTTCGACTTCAGCATCTTCGTCGATGTCCCCCGCGCGGTGCTCGAGGAACGGCTGATGCGGCGCTGGCTCGGCCATGGCCGCAGCGAAGCCGATGCCCGCGCCTGGATCGCAGGCAATGACATGCCGAATGTCGACCGAGTGCTGAATGCCCGCGCTCAGGCCGGACTGGTGCTTGAGGTCCGCGACTGACGGCCGTCAGCCGCGGGCTCGTGCGTCAGGAGCGCGGCGGTATGTTGAGGCCCTTCTGCGTGGCCGGGCGCGCCATGGCGCGGTCGACCCATTCGAAGGTGCGGGTGAAGGTCTTCAACTCCAGAATGTCCGTGGCCTCGTAAACGTCGCGCAGGCCGCGTACCCAGGGGAAGATCGCGATGTCGGCGATGGTGTAGTCGTCGCCCATGATCCATTTGCGGCCTTGCAGCCTGCCCTCGATGACGCCCAGCAGACGCTTGCTCTCGTCGCGATAGCGTTCCAGCGGACGCTTGTCTTCGATGGCCTTGCCGCCGAACTTGTAGAAGAAACCGAACTGGCCGAACATCGGGCCAATGCCGCCCATCTGGAAAAATACCCACTGCAGCGTCTCATAGCGCCGCGCTGGGTCCTTCGGCATGAGCATGCCGGATTTTTCGGCGATGTAGGTCAGGATTGCGCCCGATTCGAACAAGGCCAAGGGCGTGCCGCCGGGACCGTTCGGGTCGATGATCGATGGAATTTTGCCGTTCGGGTTCAGCGACAGGAAGTCCGGTGTCCAGGTCTCGTTCTTCATGATGTCGACCCGATGCGCCTCGTAGGGCAGGCCGGTCTCTTCCAGCGCTATCGAGATCTTCACGCCGTTCGGTGTCGGGAACGAATAGAGCTGGATGCGATCAGGGTGCTGCGCGGGCCACTGCTTGGTGATCGGGAACGCTGACAGATCGGACATGGGTGCTCCTTGAGGCCTGTTTCGCCCATCGGCGGATGGGTCTGAAAGTTCGAATGGCCGCCGATCAGACGGCCTTGAGCGCCACGACGGCGTTGGTGCCGCCAAAGGCAAAGCTGTTGCTGATCGCGGCCCGCAGCGGACGGGCGCGGGCGACATTCGGCGTAACGTCGAGATCGCAATCCGCATCCGGTTCGCGATAATTCACGGTCGGCGGCACGATACCGTCGCGCAGCGCCATGACGCAGGCGACCAGTTCGATCGCCGCCGATGCGCCGAGGCAATGGGCGTGCATCGATTTGGTCGACGACACCGAAAGACTGTCGGCATGCTTGCCGAAAACGCGGCGGATAGCCTGCGTCTCGATCTGGTCGTTGGCCTTGGTGCCGGTGCCATGCGCGTTGATGTAGTCGACCTCTTCCGGGGCAAGGCCGGCATCCGCGAGACAGGCGCGCATCGCGGCGGCCGGGCCTTCGACGGAGGGCGCTACGATATCGACGGCATCGCCCGACAGGCCGACGCCTGCCAGTTCGGCGAGGATCGTCGCGCCGCGCGCCTGGGCGTGATCGAGCGTTTCGAGAACCACCATGCCGGCTCCTTCGCCGAGCACGAGGCCCTGGCGGTCGGCCGAAAACGGCCGGCAGGTCTCGGGCGCCAGAACGCGAAGGGCTTCCCAGCCTTTCAGAATGCCCCACAACAGCGGAGCTTCGGTTCCGCCCGCCACCATCACGTCGGCGCGGCCGAGCAGCAACTGATCGACGGCGGAGGCAAAAGCGTGATTGGCCGAAGAACAGGCCGAGGTGACGCCGAAGACCGGTCCGCGCAGGCCGAACTGCATGCTGATCTGGCCCGCAGGTGCACCTGTCATGGCGCGGGGAATCGAAAAGATGCCTGCGCGGCTGCGTCCGTCCAGCAGGATCGCGCGATAATTTTCCTCGATCGTCTCCCAGCCGCAGATGCCGGCGCCGACAACCGCGCCTAAGCGATGGCTGTTGGCTTCCGTAACGATCAGGCCGGACTGCGCAAGGGCTTCCTGCGCGGCAAGGACGGCGAACACGCTGAAACGATCCATCGTCACCAGCCGCTTGCGGTCGAGACCGGCATCCGGCACCGCCTTAATCTCGGCGCCGACGCGCACCTTGAGTTCATGCAGCGGGACGGTGGTGATCTCGCCGATGCCGCACACACCGTTCCGCATGGCATTCCATGTGGAGGGCACGTCGGTACCGAGCGACGATAGGGCACCGACGCCGGTTATGACGATCCGGGGGCGCGTCATCTCAGGATTTTTGCGCAATGAGCTGGCGAACGGCCTCGACCATATCTCCGACGTTCCTGAGGTTCGCCCAGGCGTCGACTGTGTTCATCTCGATCTCGATGTCGTAATCCTCTTCGAGGTCGAAGATGATTTCGGTCAGTTCGAGCGAATGAATCCCCAACTCGGTCAATTCCGTGTCGAGGGTGATTTCGGCGCCCGCAGGTTCGGCATGGGCCTTGATCTTGTCGATGATCTGCGTTGCCAGAGTGTCTGCCATACTTCCTTCCCCAAGTTTTTATGCGTGGTCGCCACGCTGAGCCCATTTACGAGATGGACTTCGAAATGGTGCAACTGCCCCGAAACCAGGAAACTGGCCCCTGCCTCAATCGTTCCCCATCTATATGAATGGAAAGCATCAGTGGCAACCGGCTATCTTCCGGCCCTCTTCCGCTTTGCGCGAACGCGGCGGCACTTCCGTCAGCGTCGGACTTTCCGAGCCCCGCTTTTTTCGGTATCCCGAAAGACAGGATGAACGGGCAGCAGGAAGAGGGACGCATTGCTGAAATCAGCCAGTTTCGTTCGGGCGGATGCCCTGAACGGCGAAACACCTTACGACACCGTCATGCTCGCCCATGACGAGCGTCATTTCCGGCGGCGGGTCTTTCAGCTTTCCGGCGGCGACCGCGTGTTTGTCGACCTGCCCGAGCCGGCGGTGCTTGAGACCGGCGATGCGCTCCGGCTCGATGACGGCCGCCTTGCCGGGATCGTGGCCGCCAGCGAGCCGCTTTACGACATCCGGGCGCGGGACGGGGTGCATTTGTCGCAGCTTGCCTGGCACATCGGCAACCGGCATCTGGCTGCTTCTATCGAAGCCGACCGGATCCTGATCCTGCGCGACCATGTCATCAAGGCGATGCTCGAGGGTCTCGGCGCCGTGGTGACCGATGTCGAGGAGACCTTTGTGCCGGTGCGCGGCGCCTATTCCGGCAATAGCCATCACAATCATCATCACGGCTGACAAAGCTGGTCCTCGTTTGCTGGAGACCTCCGCATGTCCAAGACTTCGAAGAACGGTCCGCTCCGTGTCGGCATCGGTGGCCCCGTCGGGTCGGGCAAGACGACCCTTACCGAGAAACTCTGCAAGGCCATGCGCGACGAATTTTCGCTCGCCGTCGTCACCAACGATATCTACACCAAGGAAGACGCGATGATCCTGGCCCGGCTGCAGGCGCTGCCGGAAGACCGCATCATGGGCGTGGAGACGGGCGGCTGCCCGCATACGGCGATCCGGGAGGACGCGTCGATCAATCTGCAGGCCATCTCCGAGATGAACCGGAAGTTTCCCGATCTCGACATCGTCTTCATCGAATCGGGCGGCGACAACCTCGCGGCGACCTTTTCCCCCGAACTCGCCGACCTGACGCTCTATGTCATCTCGGTTTGCCAGGGCGAAGAAATCCCTCGCAAAGGCGGGCCGGGCATCACGCGCTCCGACTTCCTGGTCATCAACAAGAGCGATCTGGCGCCTTATGTGAACGTCGATCTCGATGTGATGGAAACGGACGCTGCCCGCATGCGCGGCGAACGCCCCTTCGGCTTCAGCGATCTTTCACGCGGCAAGGGCGTTCAGGAGATCGTCGATTTCATCGTCGAGAATGGCGGGTTGCGCCAGCGCCGCGCCGCCTGAATGGCGTCGCACGGTTTCGCAGGTCCGTCGCTCAGACCTTGACGGCGTGTTCGGCGCGTTCCTCGCCGCCGAAGACGCGCAGGTAGCGATCGATCTCGCCGGCGTCGCCGGTTGCTTTGGCCGGATTGTCCGAAAGCTTCACCGCCGGCCGCCCATTGGCTTCGGTGACCTTGCAGACCAGCGAGATGGCCTTGAGGCCGTCCACGGGGGTCGGCGCGCAATCCTCGAAATCATTGGTCAGGTTGGTGCCCCAGCCGAAGCTCATGCGCACCTTGCCTTCGAAATGGCGATAGGTTTCCTCGATCGTCTCGGCTTCGAGACCGTCGGAGAAGATGAGCAGCTTTTGTGTCGGATCCCTACCGCGCTCACGCCACCAGGCGAGGATGCGTTCGCCGCCTTCGATGGGCGGGGCGCTGTCGGGCCTGAAGCCGGTCCAGTCGGCAACCCAATCGGGCGCGTGATGCAGGAAGGAGGCCGTGCCGAACGCGTCGGGCAGCACGATCAGCAAATTGCCGCCATAATAGCGCTGCCAGTCCTGCAACACCCGGTAGGGCGACTGGACCAGGTCCTCGTCGGTATCGGTGAGAGCGGCATAGACCATCGGCAGTTCATGCGCGTTGGTGCCCAGCGCTTCGAGGTCGTTGTCCATGGCCAGAAGCACGTTCGATGTGCCGGTGAAGGCCTCGCCGATGCCTTCCTTCAGCGCTTCCACGCACCAGCGTTGCCACAGGAAGCTGTGACGGCGGCGGGTGCCGAAGTCGGAAATCCGCAGTTCCGGCAGCTTCTTCAGCCGCTCGGTCTTGTCCCAGGTCTTGGCCTTGGCGCGGGCATAGAGCACGTCGAGCGCGAACGGGCCGAACCGCTTCATCGCCGCGCGCGAGCGCAGCTCGTTGATGATGGCGAGCGCAGGGATTTCCCAAAGCGTGGTGTAGACCCAGGGTCCGGAAAAGGTCAGCTCATACTGGCCGTCGCGGCGGACGAGCTCGTAGTCCGGCAGGCGGAAATTCTCCAGCCAGGCAAGGAATTCCGGCTGGAAGATTTGCTTGCGGCCATAGAACGTGTTGCCGCCCAACCAGATCATTTCCTTTTTGGAGAAGCGCAGCGTCCGGGCGTGGTCGAGCTGTTCGCGCAGCTCTCCCTCGTCGATCTCGTCGGCAAGCCGTACCGATGTGGCGCGGTTGATCAGCGAGAATGTCGTTTCGACCTCCGGGTGCATGCCCCAGATCATCTGCAACATCAGCAGTTTATAGAAGTCGGTATCCAGAAGGCTGCGGACGATCGGGTCGAGCTTCCAGGCATGGTTGTAAACACGCCGCGCAATATCAGTTCTTGCCATGTCGCCTTCCAGACATCTCCTCCACCCGGCATGGCCAGGTCCGCCAAGGCCTATAGCATCGAATTGTCAGGCGCGCCCGCGGCTTTCACCTGGACCAGTCAAAAAAGCATTTGCCGTCAGGGCATCCCTGCAAGCAACCGGTCGCGCCTGAGCCAGCGCAGCAGCAAAAGGGTGGCGACCGCCGCAAGTCCCGAGAACAGGCCGATCCAGATGCCGTTGCCGCCCAGCTCGAAATGGAAAGCCAGTAAAGCGCCGAGCGGCATGCCGACGCCCCAGTAGCCAAGGGCGGCGAACAGCATCGGCACCTTGGTGTCGTTCAGGCCGCGCAGCATGCCGCTGGAGACTGCCTGCGCGCCGTCGACGATCTGGAACAGAGCGGCGAAAGCGAGAAAGCCGACGGCAATGCGAACGACCCCGGCGTTTTCCGGCGCATCGAGATCGATGAAAGCACCGATCAGAACGCGCGGAAACAATAGCATGACGAGCGCCATGGCAGCCATGAAGCCGACCCCCAGCGCATAGGCGACCCAGCCCGCACGGGCAATGCCCAGACGGTCGCCTGCACCGAAGGCGCGGCCGACGCGAATGGTGGCGGCCTGGCCGAGTCCCAGCGGAATCATGAAGGTGAGCGAGGCGATCTGGATTGCAATCGCATGGGCGGCGAGCGAATCGGCGCCGATCAGCCCCATCAGAAAGGCCGCGGCGTTGAAGATCGTGACTTCGAACAACATCAGCCCGGCAATGGGCAAACCGAGGCCCAGCAGTCCTGCAAAGCGCGGCCAATCGGCGCGCCAGAACCGCCCGAACAGCCTGTAGCGGCGGAATTGCCTGTCGGTGCAGACCGCAATGACAAGACCCGTAAACATCATCGTGCTGGACAGCGTGGTCGCCAGGCCGGACCCCGGCAGCGCAAGGGCGGGGAAGCCGAGATTGCCGAACATCAGGCACCAGTTCGCCAAAACGTTGAAGCCGATTGCGCCGAAGACCACCGCGAGCGCCCAGCCCGGCCGTTCCAGCGCCGAAATGAACGAGCGTAGCACGATATAGGCGAAGAACGGCAAAACCGACCATTGAAGCGCCCTCACATAGGAGGTGGCCATAGCGGAAAGCTCGGCATCCTGTCCCATCAGGCGTAATATATGCTGGGTGTTCCATAAGAGCAGCCAGATCGGTACCGAGACCGCGATGGCCAGCCAGAGACCTTGTCGCACCGTGCGCCGGATGTCGCGGACCGAATGGCGGCGTCGTCCGATCTCGACGGCGATCATCGGCGATGTCGCGAGCATCAGTCCAAGGCCGAAGATCAGCGGCGCGAAATAGAGGTTCGAGCCCAACGCGCCGGCGGCCAGCGACTTCGATCCGAGCCGGCCCATCATCAACACATCGGTGGCTGTCATCGCCGTCTGGCCGAGATTGGTCAGCATGATCGGCCAGCTCAGCGCCAGCGTTGCCCGGAACGATGCGAACAGAGATGGTCCGGACGCCTTCACTCCCGCGTCGTTGATGGCCATGGTCTCAAACTTTCGAGGAAAACGATGCAGAATTTTGCTCTGCGCACCGCAACACCAGCAGAAATCGGAATTTCTGCTCCATTGGTCATCGCTTTGGCGAAAAAAGCGGCAGGCCGCAAGCTTCTCGGTCTGGAATCGGTTGAGCCAACCTCCACTTGAAAAGAGCGGTATCGGGCGGCTCTTCAGTGGATCACGGGTTCGTTACAAAAGTGTAATCTTCACGCCCTTGAATCGCCACGTTCACAGCCACAAATACAGGTCATCGGCAGTTTTCGCCGAGTCCGGAGTACGGCCCGTCCCCCGCCTATACCGGACACAGCGGCAGCCTCATCCCCCTCTCCGGGCTGCCGCCTCGTTTAGAGAAGTTGCCGCCGTGGTTCCCCTCCGCCACGGCGGCACTTTTTTATCCAGTGAGCCGAGGCTGGCCCAACCCGCAAGGCTTTTCCTTATGCTCGGACAGTTCTAGGGTGCGGGCCTTCGAACCGAAAGGCCTTCCATGTCCGTCATCCAGCCCGTCCTCGACCGTATCGACCAAAATCTCGACCAGAGCCTCGAGCGGCTGTTTGCGTTGTTGCGCATCAAGTCGATCTCGACTGACCCGGTCTTCAAGGCCGATGTGCGCGAGGCAGCCGAATGGCTGGTGGCCGATCTGAAGACCATTGGCTTCGAGGCCAGCGTCCGCGATACGACAGGCCATCCGATGGTGGTGGCGCATCATGAAGGGCCGTCGCCTGAGGCGCCGCATTTGCTGTTTTATGGTCATTATGACGTACAGCCGGTCGATCCGCTCGAACTGTGGCATGACGATCCGTTCGACCCTGCCGTCAAGGAACTGTCGCCGGGCCGGAAGGTCATTACCGGCCGGGGCTCATCCGACGACAAGGGTCAGTTGATGCTGTTCGTGGAGGCTTGCCGGGCCTGGAAGCAGGTGCATGGCGCGCTGCCCGCGCGCATCACGCTGCTGTTCGAGGGCGAAGAGGAATCCGGCTCGCCGTCGTTGAAGCCGTTCCTCAAGGCCCACGCCGCGGAACTGAAGGCCGATTTCGCCCTGGTCTGCGACACCGGCATGTGGGACGCTGAGACGCCGGCGATCTCGACCGGCCTGCGCGGCCTGGTTGGCGAGGAGATCGTCGTCAAGGCGGCCGACCGCGACCTGCATTCGGGCGAGTTCGGCGGTGCCGCTGCAAACCCCATCCGCATCCTGGCGAAGGTACTGGCCGACATTCACGATGAAGACGGCAAGGTAACCATTCCGGGCTTCTATGACGGCGTTGAGGACACCCCGTCCCAGATTCTCGAGTCGTGGAACGGGCTGGGCGAGACGGCTGAAAGCTTCCTCGGTCAGGTCGGCCTGTCCATTCCGTCGGGTGAAAAAGGCCGCTCGGTGCTTGAACTGACCTGGGCACGGCCGACGGCTGAGTTCAACGGCATTATCGGCGGCTACACCGGCAAGGGTTTCAAGACGGTCATTGCTTCGGAGGCTTCGGCGAAAGTGTCATTCCGGCTGGTGCAAAAGCAGAACCCTGACGCGGTTCGCGCGGCCTTCCGCGATTTCGTCAAAGCCCGCATCCCAGCGGATTGCAGCGTGGAATTCCATCCGCATGGCGGCTCGCCGGCAATCCAGTTGTCCTACGATTCCCCCTTCCTCGCCAAGGCAAAGGATGCCCTGTCCGATGAATGGCAAAAGCCCGCGGTGATGATCGCCATGGGCGGCTCGATCCCCGTGGTCGGCGATTTCCAGACCTTTCTCGGCATGGAATCGCTGCTGGTCGGTTTCGGTCTCTCCGACGACCGCATCCACTCACCAAACGAGAAATACGAGCTGACGTCCTTCCACAAGGGTCAGCGATCCTGGGCGCGCATTCTCGAAGCGCTAACCCGGTAAGAGTCGCGATGGACGACGAATTTTCAGGGGCTTTGCCCGTTTCAGTTGATTTTTAACGCAATCGCGGCGAGGAGAGGCTACGCCGCGACCGGAGAACGACATGACGATCCGCTTCCACCGTAACGACCTTCCCAATCTCGACCACTACAATGTGGATGCCGTCGCCATCGACACGGAGACGCTTGGCCTTATCCCGCATCGCGACCGCTTGTGCGTGGTGCAGATTTCGCCGGGCGACGGCAGCGCCGACGTCATCCAGATCGACAAGGGACAAAAACAGGCGCCAAATCTGGTCAGCCTTCTGGCGGATCCCAAGATTACGAAGCTGTTTCACTTCGGCCGTTTCGATATCGCCGTGCTGTACCAGGCCTTCGGCGTTCTCGCCGAACCCGTTTTCTGCACCAAGATCGCGTCGCGGCTGACCCGCACCTATACCGACCGGCACGGGTTGAAGGACATCTGTTCGGAACTGCTGGGCGTTGGCCTTTCCAAGCAACAGCAATCCTCGGACTGGGCAGCGGCGATACTATCGCCCGAACAACTCGACTATGCCGCTTCCGACGTGCTCTACCTGCATCGCCTGCGCGATGCGCTGTCCACGCGGCTGCAGCGCGAGGACCGCGTCGAGGAGGCGGAAGCCTGCTTCAAGTTTCTGCCGACGCGTTCGAAGCTGGATTTGATGGGCTGGCCGGAGACCGATATCTTCGCCCATAGCTGAGGATTGGGAACCATTTCGCCCAGGAGCCGTTTGCAAACGTCCAGATTTTGAAAGGATGTTTTCATGTCGAGCATATTCCGGTTTCGCGATACTGTAGAAGACGGCCTGCATGAGCAGGTTGCACGTTTGAGCAAGGAAATGGCCTCCTTGCAGAAAATCCTTTCCCGCCAAGGCTCCCGGGCCGCAGCGCAGACCCGCGACAGCGCATCGGAAATCTACGACGAACTCGCCAGTCGCGTGTATGACGCCATGCCGGTCATCCGTAAGCAGACACGGGTCGCTCAAAAGACGGCGCGGGACAATCCGGTCGCTACCGCCATTATCGGGGTCGCTGTCGCCGGACTGCTCCTGAGCCTCATGTCGCGCCGCTCATAAGTCGTCTTGACGGAGGCGTCCATGGCAGGTCCAAGACCCATTTCCGGCGCGCCGCGTGACGGATCCAAGGTCACCGTGCGCTGGACCAGTGGCGATGGAGTCGAAAACGAATCCCTCGCCCAGTTTCGTTCGGACGACAACGGCACCGGCTGGTGGGCTTATGTCGACAGCGACACCCAGAAGCGCATCGAGCCGCACTCCTGGCTGCCAGAGCCGGGCGAAGAGCTCGAGTCGGACGAATAACTAACAGTCGGTCGTAGACCACGCCTTACCCTCAACTCCTTTCATGGAACCATCCCACCTCGCGCAGCATTGTCTTTGTGCGGGACTGGAGGCCTGCGGAGGAGATAGACCATGTTTATGCTGACTCATTTCGGAGTGTTCGACGCTTTCATCCTAACCATTATGGTGTTCTTGATCTGGGCGAGTTGGGACATCAATCTGTCCAAGAAGTAGACCGTTGTTCCATGTCATGCTCATAAGGCTGAAGGCCCACGCTCATTCGCCAACAAAGGTCTTGTGATAAATTTACCTTTCGAGAGCTTGCCTACGCCACTATGCGTCGCTGGCGATGTCCGCAGACAAAGGTGCTGCTGTGCTTACCAGGGCGACGAGTTCACTCTGACGATGAACGCCTGTCTTCTGAAAAATCCGCTCCAGATAGGTTCTTCCCGAACTGTAGCTGATGCCTGCGTCGGCGCAGGATTGCTGTAAAGTTTTCCCGCTGCAAATAGCAATCGCGAGCCGCGCCTCGGCAGGCGCGAGATCAAACAGCGCTCCGATCAGATCGGCTGACGGAGCAGGCCCCGGATGTCTCGGAACGGCTGCGACGACCAGATGATCCCCATTGGAAAAGACGTCATGCGCCGATCTCCGAACCGGCAGCACATGGACCACGCAGCGCGGTACGGGACCGTTGCCGCGTACCGGTATCGAGCGTAACGACAAGAACGACCCGCTTGCATCAGCGGAGATCGCCTCCTGCACGAGCCGATTGGCTGTGGCATCGGCGATGAACAGTTTGCCAAAGGCGGCGGGCAAAAAGACATCGTCGAGCGCGTCCAGGCTCTCATTGGTCGCCAGCACGCGGCCGGAACTGCTCAATACGGCAGCCGGCAGGCCAAGCCTTTGTAAGGTAGAGGTCATCGTCTGGGCCCGTTCCAGTCGCAAGCGCGCGGCAATAACGCCCGAGCGGGCCAGATGCGGCCTTACAGCGTTGAGTGCGACAAGCTCATTCGGTGAGGGTCGGTCGTGAGCCAGCCAGCGTTCCATGGCGAAAAGCACAACTTCACCGGTCGGGAAGGTGATAAAAGTGCCGACCTGCCCGCCGATCCCCATGACCCGGGTCCTGTCGGTGCGCACACGGTTTCCATCCAGAATTTCTTTTGGGAAATAGTCGGCATCGTAGACGAAGGTGGCCGGGGGAATTTGCGTCATCATCTGTCTCAGAATATCGCATTCTGGCCAGGCATTTTCGCTCGTGATCGCTTCAAGCACGGGTTCGATCAGCTTCGTGGCTGCGAATTTCGGGGTTTTGGGATTATCGATAATACCGACGCCGCCGGCTGCCGAGTTTGAGAGCTCGCTTAGTGTCTGCAGTACATCCGGCCAATGCTCTGGAATGAAGGCGGCTTCATAAATGCGTTCGACAAGATCTTCTGACATATCCGTTCAGAATTCCATCAGGGTTTACAATTTTCGGTCAGGTAAACTTAAGCCCGCTGGAAGAATTTGAAGATTTCCTAAGCCGGCGTCTGAAACTCGGGCCGCATCAACATCGGGCGACAAGCTAAGCCTTTTGGCGGATCACTCTACTCACTCAGGAGGTGCGGCATATTCATGAAACATTGCAAGAGTAATCCATCATGGGAACCAGTCAATCTTGTAGCCGAATGATGCCTGGCAATTGGTGGGATCATTTCGGAAGGACCATGACCGTGCTGTCTCGTCCGTCACTCTCTCGGCGAACGGATTGGGCTCAAGTGTCAGCCAGGCGCTTGACGATGATCTTTGCGATTCAGTCGATTTTTCTGTGCGCGGCCTTCGCGCCTTCTTCGGCGGGGTCGATAGCGCCCGCCTACCAGCAGTCTGCGAAAATGGTCCGAAAGGTTTCGCCCGCAATGAATTCGACCGAAATAACGGGCGTTTATGTGTCTCGCGGCAACGCCGTCGACTGCCCTCAAATCCGCGGCGACGACGGGCAGCTTCATTCTGTCATCGGGGTTAGCAGCGATATCGCCATTGGCGACCGGATCCGCGTGTCCGGACACTACGCCGTGTCGACCCGCTGTCGGGGGCAGGCGCTGGTGGTCGAGGAACAGCAGAAATTGCAGAAGTAACGCTTGAGCCTCTCAAGATGCTCAATAACGATTGGAGAAGTCAATGCCGACGCCAACCGACCCTTTGCTCGCACAACAATGGCATCTCAATCAGACTGTTTCAGGCTTATATGATTTGAACGTCATGTCGGTCTGGAACCCAACGGAAGGCGAGGCCTATACCGGTTGGGGCACACGGGTGGTCGTGATAGACGATGGTATCGATTATCTTCATTCGGATCTGGCGCCAAATTACCATACTGGCCTGGACTATGAATACGTCACCCACACAGATGATGCCTATGGAGATCCAGCCAGTGATTGGCACGGAACCGCCGTTGCGGGCATCATTGGTGCTGCCGCCAACGGCGCCGGCTCTGTTGGCGTCGCCTTTCATACCCAGCTTGTCGGCTATCGCGTGTACCGTTTCATCTCGGACGAATGGCTTCAAGACATCCGGGACGCGATAGGCACCGCAGCAATAAGTGCTCAAGGCGACGTTATCAACATCAGCCAAGGCATTGCCAACGACGTTAATAGCGAGTTTGGGTTCGGCTACGATGCCGCAAGATTCGACGAGATCGAGACTTCCATCGGTACCGCCGTGAACGCCGGCCGCGGCGGCCTTGGTTCCATAATCGTCAAGTCGGCAGGCAATTCGCGCACAGACGATTATGACGTCAATGCCGACGACTGGACGAACGACACACGGCAGGTTGTCGTGGCCGCTGTCGATCAAAACGGTTTCGTCTCGTCCTATTCAAGCTATGGCGCAGCGGTGTTGGTGTCCGGCTTCGGCACGCCTGGCCAGGTGGTGACCACCGATCGTGTCGGCGCGGACGGCTACAGCACTACGGATTTCACCTCGACCTTCAACGGAACGTCTTCCGCCGCACCCATGGTCAGCGGTGTCGTGTCGCTGATGCTCGACGCCAATGCGGGGCTTGGCTGGCGTGACGTGCAGACCATTCTGGGTGTATCCGCACGGCAGGTCGGCAGCGAGATGGGCGCCGGGATCGCCGGGTCCGAACGGTATGCCTGGGGCTGGAATGGGGCCACCACATGGAATGGCGGCGGCCAGCATTTCAGCAACGACTATGGCTATGGTCTGGTCGATGCTCATGCCGCCGTGCGCATGGCAGAGACTTGGTTGCTCGCGGGTGGCGTGCCTCAGACAACCTCGACCCAGTGGACCAGCCAAGTTCATATTTTGGACACCGCGACCGTTATACCGGATGGCAACACGACGGGCCTGAGCTTCTCTGGAACCGTCAACTACGACGATATCGTCGAACGGGTCACTGTGGAGATGACCTTCTCTACCACGTTCACCGCCGATATGGAGATTTACCTCGTTTCCCCTGACGGTACGGTTAGCGAACTGATCAGGGACGTTGCCGGTTCGAGTGACTACAATGGAACCTGGACTTTCGAGAGCCAGGCCTTCCGTGGAGAGCGCGCCGCTGGAACCTGGACGGTGCGCGTCGTAGACGATTTGGGCAGCGATGTACTTACAGTGTCGGATATCGTTCTCCGCGTGCATGCCGACTTCAGTCTGAGCGATCGCTACATTTACACCGATGAATACGCCCAATATGCTGGGGTGAGCAACCACAACACGGCCGTAGTGGACAGCAACGGCGGCGGCGATACGGTCAATGCTTCTGCTGTGACCACTGCCTCGATCATACGGCTCGACGGCGTCACGGGCTCTATTGCGGGCCAGGCGGCGACTTTCACCAACATCGAGAATGCCATCGGCGGCGATGCAGGAGATTCGATCTACGGCAATACCAGCGCCAACATGCTCTATGGCATGCGCGGAGCCGACAAGCTGTATGGCGGCGCAGGCGCCGATACGCTCGACGGCGGCACCAACAACGACAGGCTGGACGGTGGTGCCGACATCGACACGATGCGCGGCGGGGCGGGTAACGACATCTATGTGGTCGACAATGCTGCCGATCTGGTGGTGGAGTATTTCGGTGAAGGCACGGATCAAGTCATCGCCAAGATCAGTTACTCGCTCGCGGGTCTTGAGGTCGAGAACCTGGATCTGTCCGGCGGCAACATCAACGGCACTGGCAATGCCTATGCCAATGTGATCGACGGTACCGCCGGTAACAACGTCCTGGACGGCAAGGCGGGCGCCGACAAGATGGTCGGCCATACCGGCAACGATACCTACTATGTCGACAATGCCAGCGACAATGTCGTGGAGGACGACGGCGAAGGCAACGACAAGATCATCGCATCCGTCAGCTACAGCCTTGCCGGCCGTTATGTAGAAACGCTCGATCTCGTCGGTACGGGCAACATCAACGCCACCGGCAACAAGCTGAACAATGTGCTCGACGGCAACAACGGCAACAACGTGCTTGATGGCAAGGCTGGCCCGGACACCATGATCGGAAAGGACGGCAACGATACCTATTACGTCGACAATGCCGGCGATGTGGTGACGGAGGCCAATGGCCAGGGCAGCGACAAGGTGATCGCTACGGTCAGCTATACTCTGTCGGCCTTCATCGAGACGCTCGATCTTTCCGGCGCCAACATCAACGGAACCGGAAATGCCCAGGCTAACCTGATCGACGGCACATCGGGTAACAACGTATTGGACGGCAAGGCGGGCGCCGACAAAATAGTCGGCCATAGCGGCAACGATACCTATTATGTCGACAATGCCGGCGACAATGTCGTCGAAGCTTCCGGGGAAGGCAACGATAAGATCATTTCGACCGTCAGCTACTCGCTCGCTGGCCGTTATGTCGAAACGCTCGACCTCGTGGGAACCGGCAACATCAATGCCACCGGCAACAAGCTGAACAATGTGCTCGACGGCAACAACGGCAACAATATCCTGAATGGCATGGCCGGCAGCGATACGCTTTTGGGCAAAGGCGGCGCGGATACATTCGTGTTCGACCAAGCCCTCGGCGCGACCAATGTCGATACCATCACCGATTTCTATGCACCCGATGACAGCATCCGCCTCGACAATGCCGTCTTCCTCGGGTTGACGGACGGCGCGTTGGCATCGCCTGCATTCCGAGCCAACACCACCGGACTGGCAGGAGACGCTTCGGACCGCATTATTTATGAGACTGACACCGGCGAGCTCTATTTCGACCGCGACGGCAACGGCACGACCTACGATCCTGTGCTGTTCGCCATCCTTTCGAACAAGGCCGCGATTGGCTACCAGGACTTCTTGGTTGTGTAAGACTGAACAAAACAAAGCCCGCGCCTTCAGTAATGGCGCGGGCTTTTTGCTTGACGACAGGACAGACATGGCGACCACGATTGCCGGTCCTATGATACCGTCCGCGATGGAGCGCCGGCGCCCTGGCATCCCCTCTGGAACAGAGCGGTAGCGTATTTACGATAAGTCACTGTTAACCTTAAACATTTTTTAAAATGGCTTTAACGCCCCCTTAAATCGCCGCATTTAGCCTTCAGCTCAGCCAGAGACCTCATTGGGCCGCGGGAGTGCATGGCAAGGCGAAACGACAAACGGATCGAGCCAAGTTTTGGCGGACCGGCGCGCGGGCGCGGGTCCGACGATTTGTCCGTGGGTGAAGAGGATCGCGTCGTGCCCACAAACAGCCGAAAGTCTTCCACCAAGCGCAAGTCGCCCGGCGGCGGCCGTCGCCAGCCGGCGCAGAGAAGCCGCAAGCGGCGCGGCACGTTCGGCATTTTCGGCAAGCTGTTCTATTGGTGCTTCGTGCTTGCCATATGGGCCGGTATCGCAGGCGCAGGTCTCGTCGTCTATTACGGCGCTCAGATGCCGAGCGCCACGACCTGGTCGATTCCCGACCGCTCGCCCAACATCAAGATCGTCTCCGTCGATGGCGACCTGCTCGCCAATCGCGGCATGACCGGCGGCGAGGCCGTCGGGCTGCACGAGATGTCGCCCTATATCCCGCAAGCCGTCATGGCCATCGAGGATCGGCGCTTCTATGGGCATTTCGGCGTCGATCCGATCGGCCTTGCCCGCGCCATGGCGGAAAACGTGGTCACCGGCCGTTTCAGCCAGGGTGGGTCGACGCTGACCCAGCAGCTCGCCAAGAACCTGTTCCTGACCCCCGACCGCACGCTGGAGCGCAAGGTGCAGGAGGTGCTGCTGGCCTTTTGGCTGGAGCATAAGCACACCAAAGACCAGATCCTCGAGATGTATTTGAACCGGGTCTATTTCGGATCCGGTGCCTATGGCGTCGAGGCCGCCTCGCGGCGCTATTTCGGAAAATCCGCGCGCGATGTGACCTTGGCGGAGGCGGCGCTGCTCGCGGGGCTTCTGAAAGCGCCGTCCCGGCTGTCTCCGGCGCGCGATCCGCAGGCCGCCGAAAGCCGTGCCCAGCTCGTTCTGGGCGCGATGCGCAACGAGGGCATGATCGGCGACAAGGAACTGACGACCGCGATGAGCGCCCCGGCCAACCGGGCGCCGTCCTATTGGAACGGTTCGGAGAATTATGTCGCCGACCGCATCATGGAGGAACTGCCGGCGCTGATCGGCGACGTCCGCAACGACATCATTGTCGACGCCACCGTCGATCTCAATCTGCAGCGGCAGGCGGAGAAATCTATCCGCCGCCTGATCGACGAGAACGGCAAGAAACTCTCGGTGTCGCAGGGCGCGCTCGTCTCCATCGACAATTCGGGCGCGGTGCGCGCCATGGTCGGCGGCTACGATTATGCCAACAGCCAGTTCGACCGCGCCTCGGAAGCGCGGCGGCAGCCGGGTTCGGCCTTCAAGCCTTTCGTCTATCTGGCCGCGCTCGAAGCGGGACGCACACCCGACAGCCTGCGCAACGACGCGCCGATCAAGATCGGAAAATGGACGCCGGAAAATTACGGCGGCAAATATTACGGCCAGGTGACGCTGGCGACGGCCCTTGCCAAGTCACTCAATTCGGTCGCGGCCCAGCTGACCATGGAAGTCGGCCCAAATGCGGTGATCGAGGCGGCGCACCGCATGGGGATCGAATCCAGCCTGCAATCCAACGTCTCGATCTCGCTCGGAACCTCCGAGGTGACGCCGCTCGAACTGACAGCCGCCTATGTGCCCTTCGCCAATGGCGGCTACAAACCGCAGATCCACTTCGTTCAGCGCGTGACCACCACAGGGGGCAAGGTGCTGTACGAATACACCGGGGGCAACACGCCGCGCGTCGTCAGTTCCGAAACAGTCGGCATGATGAATGCGATGATGAGCGCGACGATCAAGGAAGGCACGGCGCGCAAGGCCGATTTCGCCTGGCCGGCCGCCGGCAAGACCGGCACCAGCCAGAATTCGCGAGACGCCTGGTTCGTCGGCTACACCGCCAATCTGACCACCGGCGTCTGGTTCGGCAATGATGACGGCAAGCCGATGAACAAGGTCACCGGCGGTGCACTTCCGGCCTCGGCCTGGCACGAGTTCATGGTCGCCGCGCATGACGGCGTGCCGATTGCCGCCCTTCCTGGCCGCTGGTCGCCAACACCGGCGCAGGAAATTGCCGTCGAGCAGGCGGCTCCCGGAGAGAACCTGTTCCCGTCCGCACCCCAGGCTCCCACGGTTCCAGTTGGCGCACAGCCACGCCCGAGCCAACCCATCGGCCCCGGCGACGGGTTTGGCGTCGAAGCGGGAGCCACATCTTCGATCCGGCCGGTGCCGAAAGCCGATGTCGGCGGACCGGCGCAGCGCAGCGAAACGTCGATCCTCGACGTCATTCTGGGCAACCGATAGGCGGCTTGCCCGCCTGCCCGCGTCACCGCGCCGCTACCAATCCGAAACATGATCCGCTACATGCTCTGAAATATCAGCGAGGCAGGATCATGAGTCAGTCGGACGGCAGGAAGACCATCGTGCTCACCGGCGCCAGCCGCGGCATCGGTCACGCCACGGTCAAGCGCTTTTCGCGCGAAGGTTGGCGTGTCATTACCTGCTCGCGGCAGGCCTTTGCCGAAAACTGCCCATGGCCGGCAGGGCCGGAGGACCACATCAAGGTCGATCTTGCCGACCCCGAAGATGTCGGCCTTGCCGTTTCTGAAATACGTCACCGCATCGAGGCGGAGGGTGGACAGTTGCAGGCGCTGGTCAACAATGCCGGCATCTCGCCCAAGCTGCCTGAGGGCGGACGGATGAACTCCTTCGACACGCCGATGCATGTCTGGCGCGATGTCTTCCAGGTCAATTTCTTCGCCCCGATCATGCTGGCGCGGGGTCTTTTCAAGGAACTGGCAGCGGCGCGGGGATCGATCGTCAACGTGACCTCCATCGCCGGAACGCGAGTGCATCCTTTTGCCGGTACGGCTTACGCGACCTCCAAGGCAGCGCTTGGCTCGCTGACGCGCGAAATGGCCGCCGATTTCGGGCCGCATGGCATTCGCGTCAACGCGATTGCGCCCGGCGAGATCGACACCGCGATTTTGTCGCCCGGCACCGACAAGATTGTTGAGACAATACCGCTGCGCCGGCTCGGCTCCACCGCAGAGGTCGCGGACATCATCTATTTCCTCTGCTCGGGTCAGTCGTCTTATGTCAGTGGCGCAGAAATCCACATCAATGGCGGACAGCACGTGTGAGCACCTGCTGCCTCACACCACCGCTGCCGCCGACACAGGCTCGCCCACTTTAATGCTACGGCCGTATTGTGTGGTTGACTGCATAGCGGTTCAAAACATGGCTACCGCAGTCGCGGGAGCGTTTTAAACAGTCCCCGTCCAACCTGCTCAAAAAGCTCCGTTGTTTTGCCGGTATTGCCTACTCGGTGTTTGGACAGGAAAACGCCGTAGGTTTTGTCCGCCCAGCCGGGGCAAGCAAGGCGAACGTCCTTCGGTCCGAACGGCTCTTTAAGGCGCCCAGACTTCACTGCCGCGTAAATTTGAGATGCGAATTCTTTCATCGGCGGAATGGTGCAGCTAGCCGTGACGCCTTGCGAACCCGCTTTGCAAAGGCACTCTTGATCTTAGCGACTTCGCCCCGCCACCAGCTGAGCATGCCGCGGCTAAGGCGCGAAAACGCATCGCACTCCATCCCGTTACAATTGCCCTTACTGCCCATCATTGCCGTCGATCTTCAGCTAATGGACCAATAGCACAAAACCACCCAAAGCGCCAAGCCGTCGAGCCAATGGGTTGGCAAGAACTCGGAAAACGAACGCGAGACCGAGGCCAGCAACGATAGTGACTATAAGCGTAGTGTCGTGCGGCATTGTCCAGCCAACGCCCTTTTGGAATCAGTCAGCATGGAAGATGCGACGAGGGACTCCCGCCGCGTTTCCAATATGGTGGCCGAGGTCGCTGATGCGCGACCCCGGCCACAAGACAATCGCTCGTGAAGGCCAAAAGCCGAAAAGTGGGCTGTCAGGATTTCACAGTTGCAGTCTTCTTGCCGATGCTACTCTTTCATCAGCAGCTTTTCGATTTCGGGCACCGAATGGTTAGTCAGTGTCTTGGTGATTTCGGCTACCACCTTCGATGACACTTCGGTCGGAAACGATTTCCGCATTTCGCCCAACACCAACGGCCCTGCGACGAGAACAACGCGCTCATAGTCGTCGCTCTTCAACTCTTCGAGCACTTCGCCGGCGAAGCGCTCCTTGTTCTGGCGATGCCAGTCGGTCTCGTCGACGGCACTGCGGTGTACGGACGGTCCGTCGTTGAAGCGACCGGGGCGATCGGTGCCTTGGTCGCGGGACGGTGGATTTTCCATCTTCATCTCATGCACGAGTTTGAGGTTGGGATAGGTTGCATCGCCCTCGTTTTTCAGGAAGATCGCCTTCTCTCCGTCCGCCACGACCACAGAAGTTCCGTGCTTGAGTTTCAGCTGCGTCATATCCTAACCCTTTCTAGGCAAAGCTAGTCATTTCAGGTGCCCCGTGCCGCCTTCTCAAGGCCAACGTGAAAAAGCGTGAGAATGTTCCGCGAGGCGAGCTTTGCGGGAGGAAAAAACTTCTCGCGCCGCATTGGGGAATCTTTTTCTGCCCGTCGTCGCCTGCGCGGAAAAAACATTGCACTGCCTTTGAGGCGGCGCGAGTGCATTCCTTCTGCGGGAAGGGCTGAACGAGTAAAAATCGGGCTCCCTTGAGAACCCGTGCCATGCCGTCAATTCCAGCAAAGCTCAACGCGTTCCCCGTCTTTATGCGGGTCGAGGGTAAAACTGTGTCCATCGTCGGCGGCGGCGAGGAAGCTTTGGCCAAAGCGCGCCTGATGGCGCAATCCAGCGCTTCGATCCGCATCATCTCTCAGGACATCGAACCCGACCTTGCCGCTTTCGTTGCCGCTGGCCACGCAGAGCACGTCGCGCAGGACTATGAGGCTGCGCTGATCGCGGGTTCGACGCTGGTCTTCGCGGCCACCGGCGAAGAGGTCCAGGACCGTTGCGTGTCGGACGATGCGCGCCGTCTCGGCATTGCGGTCAATGCGGTGGACCGCCCGGAACTGTGCGATTTCTTCACGCCCGCGCTGGTCAATCGTGCGCCCGTGGCGGTCGCCATCGGCACGGAAGGTGTGGGGCCTGTGCTGGCGCAGATGATCCGCGCGCGCATCGACCAGATGCTGTCGCCATCGCTGGGCGGATTGGCGACGCTGGCTGCCTCGCTGCGCAATGCGGTCGATGCGAGCCTGCCGCGCGGTGCGGTGCGGCGGCGCTTCTGGAAATCCTTCTTCACCGGCGAGCCGCAGCGCGCTGTCGCCTCCGGTCGGCACGAGCAGGCGAAGGCCTCGGCTGAGCGCCTGATCGCATCCGGCGGTGCCGCGCGCGGCCATGTCGCGCTGGTCGGCGCCGGTCCGGGCGCGGAAGATCTGTTGACGCTGCGTGCGCAGCGCCTGCTGATGGAAGCCGACGTAATACTTTACGATGCGCTGGTTCCCGAGGCTGTGGTCGCCATGGGCCGTCGCGATGCCGAGCGCGTCTCGGTCGGCAAGCGCAAGGGCTGCCATTCCAAGTCGCAGGGCGAAATCAACGACCTGCTGGTTGAACTCGCCCGCGAGGGTAAGGCCGTCGTCCGTCTCAAGTCCGGCGACCCGCTGGTGTTCGGCCGGGCCGGCGAGGAGATGCAGGCGATGCGCGATGCCGGCGTCTCCTACGAGGTTGTGCCGGGCGTTACGTCGGCCTTTGCCGCCGCCGCCGATTTCGAACTGCCGCTGACGCTGCGCGGCGTCACCTCCTCGCTGGTCTTTACCACCGGCCACGACCTGAAAGGCCGCAGCCTGCCGGATTGGGCTAAGCTTGCCATCTCGGGCGCAACCGTCGCTGTCTATATGGGCCGCTCGGTCGCGGCCGAAGTGGCCGGTCGGTTGATCGATGCCGGGCTGTCGCCGGATACGGCAGTGGCTGTGGTCGAAAATGCCAGCCTCGCCAACAGCCGCAAGTTCCATGGCACGCTGGCCGATCTGCCGTCGCTGCAAGCGCGCGACGATCTCGACGGTCCCGTCATGACCATCATAGGCGATGCGGTGGCGGGCGCCAATTTCGCCCGCTCGGAAGCGCTTTCGGCGCGCCGTCCCGCCGCCCCCAAAACTCTTGCGGGAGCCAGAGCATGAAAATCCTCACAGCCAACCGGCTGAGCGACGGCGAGGCCGTCTGGTATGCCGCCGATGGCACATGGGCCGAGGCCATCGATCTCGCCGAAACGGTTGCCGACAAGCTCGGCGAAAGCCGGCTCGAGGCCATCGGCAAGGCTGCCTACGACAATGACGAAGTCGTCGACGTCAATCTGATCGACGTCGTTGTGGCCGACGGCGTCATCCGCCCGACGCGGCTGCGCGAAGTCATCCGCGCCGCAGGCCCCACCAACCGTACCGACCTTGGCAAGCAGGCACGTCCCTCAGCGCGGCACGCCTGAGACTGAACGCAGGGAACGATCATGTACCGCTACGATGAGTTCGACCACGATTTCGTACAGGCCCGTGTCGCCGAGTTCAGCGACCAGGTGGAGCGGCGGCTTGCCGGCGAGATCACCGAGGATCAGTTCAAGCCGCTCCGGCTGATGAATGGCGTCTATCTGCAGCTGCACGCCTACATGCTGCGAGTGGCGATCCCCTACGGCACGTTGAACTCGAAGCAGCTGCGCATGCTCGGGCACATCGCGCGCAAATACGACAAGGGCTACGGCCACTTCACCACTCGCCAGAACATCCAGTACAACTGGCCGGCTTTGTCGGACATGCCGGCGATCCTCGCCGATCTGGCGAGCGTCGAAATGCATGCGATTCAGACCTCCGGCAACTGCATTCGCAACGTGACCGCCGACCATTTCGCGGGCGCCGCCGCCGACGAGGTTGCCGATCCGCGCCCCTATGCGGAGATATTGCGGCAATGGTCGTCGGTGCATCCGGAGTTTTCCTACCTGCCGCGCAAGTTCAAGATTGCCGTGACCGGGGCCAAGCGCGACCGCGCCGCCATTCAGGTCCACGACATCGGCCTGCATCTGAAGAAGGACGAGACCGGTGCGCTGGGCTTCGCCGTCTATGTCGGCGGCGGGCAGGGGCGCACGCCAATCATCGCCAAGAAAATCCGCGACTTCCTGCCGGAAGAACATCTGCTGTCCTACATCACGGCCATCATGCGCGTGTACAATCTGCATGGACGCCGCGACAACAAATACAAGGCGCGCATCAAAATCCTGGTGCATGAGACCGGCGTGGAGGAATTCACCCGCCAGGTGGACGCTGAATGGGCTCATCTTAAAGACGGCGAGCTCGCACTGCCCGAAGCCGACATCCGCGCCATCTCGACCTATTTCGCGCCGCCCGCGCTGGTCGCGCGGCCGGAAGGCGACGAGGCGCTGCGGCTGGCACGGCTGGATTCGCGCAGCTTCGGCGAGTGGCTCGACCAGAACGTTGTCACCCACAAGCATCCCGATTACGCCGCCGTAACCATCTCGCTCAAGGGCGTGGGTGAGGCACCGGGCGACGCGTCGGATTCGCAGATGGAAGCGGTCGCCGATCTCGCCGAACGCTACGGCTTCGACGAAATCCGCGTGTCGCACGAGCAGAACCTGATCCTGCCGCATGTCGCGCGCGCTGACCTGCGCGCGGTCTACGATTCCCTTGTGGAGATCGGTCTGCAGACGGCCAACTCCAATCTGATCACCGACATCATTGCCTGTCCCGGCCTGGACTATTGCGCGCTCGCCAATGCGCGGTCGATCTCGGTGGCTCAGGAGATCACGCATCGTTTTGCCTCGCTGGAGCGCCAGCGCGATATCGGCGAACTGAAGCTGAAGATTTCCGGCTGCATCAACGCCTGCGGCCACCATCACGTCGGCCATATCGGCATTCTCGGCGTTGAGAAGAAGGGGGCCGAACTCTACCAGGTGACGCTGGGCGGTTCGGGCGACGAGAACACCTCGGTCGGCGAGATCATCGGCCGTGGTTTCGGGCCGGAGGATATCACCGATGCCGTCGAAACCATCGTCGAGACCTATCTGAGGATCAGGCTGGACAGCTCCGAAATCTTCCTCGATGCCTATCGCCGGGTGGGGCAAGCTCCCTTCAAGGAGGCGCTTTATGGCAGCGAAGCAAAGGCTGCTTGAGACGGAGCTTGCAGAGCAGGCCGCCGCTTATGACACACGCTACGGCGATCTCGACCCGCGCAAGGTGATCGAGCGCGCCGCGACCGATCTTTTCGTGCGCGATATCGCCGCCGTGTCCTCCTTTGGCGCGGATTCGGCGGTGCTGCTGCACATGATCGCGGAGGTCGACCGGTCGCTGCCAATCGTCTTTCTCGACACTGGCAAGCATTTCGAGGAGACGCTGCATTATCGTGATGCGCTTGTCGCCGATTTCGGCCTGACCGATCTGCGCATCGTCACTCCGGAGGAAGCCGCGCTTAATCGTGCCGATCCCGATGGCTCTTTGCACCAAAGGGATACGGAAGCCTGCTGCGCGGTGCGCAAGGTGGAAACCATGGCGCGTGGAGTCGAGCCGTTCGGCGCGTGGTTCACCGGGCGCAAACGCTTCCAGGCGGCGACGCGCGCGGCATTGCCTGTGTTCGAGACGGTCGGCCCGCGCGTCCGCATCAATCCGCTGGCGCGGTGGAGCGGCGGCGACCTGGCCGATTACATGCAACGCCACGGTCTGCGCGCCAATCCCCTCGTCGCATACGGCTATCTTTCCATTGGCTGTTTTCCCTGCACCCAACCGGTCAAGCCGGGCGAGGACGCCCGCAGCGGACGCTGGGCCGGACAGGCCAAGACGGAATGCGGCATTCATCTCGGCGGTCTCGAAAGAACGCTGAACGATGTCCCTCACTAGGATTCTGCATATGACCGAAGCGACACCGCCCGCCGCACCCCGGCTGTGGACGCCGGAAGGCTTCCGCGATGATGAGTGGATCCATGCCGACAGTGCGGACGCACTGTCTGGCAATGGCCGTTTCATCCTGTCGCTGCGGACGTTTTTAGTTCTCGACCCGGGCGTCCGCGCAGGCTCCCGCGAACGGCTCGGTGTGATCCTGCAACCCGGCGAGCATCTGGAGGATATCGCCGAGTATCTGGGTGATCTGTCCCTTGTCGCGCTGGCGTTTCCGGCCTTCAGCGACGGCCGTTCCTATTCCAAGGCCGAGCTTTTGCGCGGTCGGCATGGCTTTGCCGGCATTGTGCGGGCAACGGGCGAGGTGCTGGTCGACCAGCTGCCGCATATGCTGCGCACCGGTTTCGATGAGTTCGAGATCGCCCATCCCGTGCTGTTGCGCCGGCTTGAGGCCGGCGAAAGCGGCGGTAGTCCCTTCTACTACCAGCCCACGGCAAAGCCCGCTGATCTTCCCGCCAAAGGTGCTGCCTATTCCTGGCGCCGGCAAAGGCAGGCTGGGTAAGCGCTTCTGTTTTGCAGGGCTCGGCGCGCGGGAACCAAATGCGTCGACGACGATTTTTTAAGGCATGATCGACCACACAGGTTTCATCGTGACCGACTTGCCAAAGGCCCGGCGTTTTTATGACGCTATTGCCAAAACGCTCGGCCTGTCGACGATAGACAATGGACCGGAAGCGTTTTTACTCGGCAAAAGCGCCGAAGAGCCGATCCCTTATCTTTGGATCGGAACAAGCCGGCCATCCTATTGGGCCGAAGGTTCGCGAGCTGGCCTCAATCAGACACACATCGCCTTTGTTGCTGCCGACAAACAGACGGTGGATGCCTTCTATAACGCAGCGTTGGCAGCAGGCGGGACCGACAACGGCCCACCCGGACCGCGCAGCGGGGCGGGCGATTATTACGGTGCCTTCGTGTTGGACCCGGACGGAAACAACATCGAGGCATGCGCACGCGGCACCGGAATATAAAGGCGCGGTGCCGACCAGATGCTTTAGGCGGCCCAGTATTCGCTGCCGTGCTGTTTGTTTGTCCGAATATTTCATTTCTCGATTGAACGCACTTCCCGACACCGAAGCGATGCTGCATAGTTCTTCAGGTTCACCTTCGGCCGAGATTATTGTGCATGTCTCGCCTGCCCCAGAGACGGCCTTTCGGGCGTCTGACGCCCCGACTCTGGCACCCCTGCACAGGCTGAGCTCCGCGTATAGCATGCTGGCCAGCCGGCGTGGCCGCAGCATTCTGCAAGTCGCATTCGATTGCGGCTTTGCCGACATTTCCACCTTCAACCGCGCGTTTCGCAAGGGGTCTATGGCGCAACGCCTTCGGACATCAAATTCGGTCGGCGCGGCGGCTGACGTCGCGCGCTTTTTACGCGTATGTCGTTGTCGCAAACCGCTGGACAGTCTCGGCGACATGCTTCGGTGCAAAACATTCATCCGAGCCTGAAACACGCCGAGATATCCGCTAGAAACATTGCGCCGCCACAAGCACGGCACAATGCACCGCCGCATGACCGGTCGGCGGGCGGTTTGGGTAGGGATATGACGGATTCCGAAAGCAGCGAGATTCAGCCGGAGCGAAGGCCGATTGCCAGCCGGTCTTCCGGCTGGGCGCAAGCGCTGAGCCGCAAGCTGGCGCAATCCAGCGTCACGCCGAACCAGATTTCCGTCTGGTCTGTGATCTGCGCCGCCATCGGCGCCGGGTTGATGCTTGGCTATTCGCACCCGGCAGCCTGGATCGGCGCCGCCCTCTGCGTTCAGCTCAGGCTGGTCTGCAATCTTCTCGACGGCATGGTGGCCATCGAAGGCGGCAAGAAATCGCCGGTGGGCGCGATCTATAACGAGTTCCCCGACCGTGTCGCCGACAGCCTGTTTCTGGTTGCCGCAGGCTATGCCGCAGCCTGGCCGGCGCTCGGCTGGTTGGCGGCTCTGCTTGCCGCGCTCACCGCCTATGTCCGCGTCTTCGGCGGCTCGCTCGGCCTGCCGCAGAGCTTCGGCGGCATCATGGCCAAGCAGCACCGTATGGCTGTGCTGACCGCAGCCCTCGTCGCGCAGTCCGTCCTATGGTTCTTTTCACCCAGCCTGTTGGTGTTGCAGATTGCCGTGGTGGTCATTGCAGTGGGAAGTGCATGGACCTGCATGACGCGCACGAGGGATATCGCAGCGAGGCTCAAGACATCATGATCGTGCTCCTGTCGAACATGCTCCTGGGGCTGGTGCGGCTGCTCGTCGGCGCGCGCGGCGTCGGCCACGACCTTGGCCGGCACGACCAGAGCCGCATCTATTTCGCCAACCACACCAGCCATCTCGATACGCTGGTGGTTTTGGCGGCGCTGCCAGGCGATGTGCGCCGCACCGTGCATCCAGCCGCGGCGCTGGATTATTGGGGGTCGAGCAAGGGCAAGCGTTTCATTGCCGAACAACTGCTCAACTCCATCCTGATCGACCGCCAGCGCAGCACCGATGCCGACCCGCTGGAGCCGATGATGGAGGTGCTGCACAACAAGGAATCCGTGCTGATCTTTCCCGAGGGCACGCGCGGCCATGGCGACCGGATCGAGAGTTTTCGGTCGGGACTGTACAATCTCGCCGCACGGTTCCCCGACCGGGATCTGGTGCCGGTCTATCTCGACAATCTGTCGCGCATCATGCCCAAGGGCAGTTTTCTGGTCGTGCCGATGATATGCACGCCGCGTTTCGGCGCGCCCATCCGGCTGAAGCGCGGAGAAGAGCGCCGCGCCTTTCTCGACCGCGCGCGAGATGCGCTCGCCGAGCTTGCCCCGCCGCGCGATGGAGGTGCAGCATGAACGGGACCATCTTCACCGTGCTCGCCGGGATCGTTGGCGTGCTGCTCGTCGCCTCGGCCATCGGCGCTGGATTGCATTATTTCAAAAAGGACGGGCCGCAGCAGGCGACCATCGCCAACCTCAACCAGCGCATCAAGGCGTGGTGGGTGATGGTGCTGCTGCTTGGCCTCTGCGTTCTGGCCGGCAAGCTGTTCACCACTGTCTTCTTCGCCTTCGTTTCCTTCTTCGCCTTGCGCGAGTTCTGGTCGCTGGCGCCATCGGCGCGGGGCGACCACCGGCCGCTCTTCGTCTCCTTCTTCATCCTTTTGCCGCTGCAATATTATCTCGTGGCGACCGACTGGTACGGGCTGTTCTCGATCCTGATCCCGGTCTATGCCTTTCTCGGCCTGGCCGCCCTGTCGACGCTGGCTGGCGATACCCGCGACTTCCTCACCCGCAATGCGCGGGTTACCTGGGGTCTGATGGTCTGCGTCTATTCGATCAGCCATGCGCCGGGGCTCTTGATGCTCGACACCGGCGTGCAGCCGGTTCTGCTTCTGGTCTATCTGATCGTGGTGGTACAGCTCAGCGACGTCTTCCAATACGTCTTCGGCAAGCTGTTCGGCCGCCACAAGCTGTCGGAACGGATCAGCCCGTCCAAGACCATCGAAGGGCTTGTCGGCGGCGGGTTGGCGGCGGTCGCGGTGGGGGCGGCACTGTATGGCATGACGCCGTTCACGCCGCTGACCTCAGCGGCGATGAGCTTTGCCATTGTCGTCTCGGGCTTCTTCGGCGGCTTCGTGCTGTCGGCGGTGAAGCGGGACCTTGCCGCCAAGGACTGGGGCAACATGATCGCCGGCCATGGCGGCGTGCTCGACCGGGTCGATTCCATCGTCTTCGCCGCGCCGATCTTTTTCCACCTCGTGCGGTATTTCTACACGGTGTAGCGGCGGTTACCCCCACCCCTCCCCACAAGGGGAAGGATTCCGCCGGCGCTTGGCTTGACGCGAAGCTTAAAAACCAGCGGAAAGCGTTGAGGTAGACGTCTCCCTCCCCTTGTGGGGAGGGATCAAGGGTGGGAGTAGGCTTTAAGCAATTAAGCCTCAGCCGTTGCTGCCCCACGGACCATGGAACGCACCTTCGGCATCAATACGCTCGAAGCCATGCGCGCCGAAAAAGTCGCGCTGCGCCTGGATCAGGTTTGAGGTGCCGCGTCCCTGGCGGTAAGCGTCGAAATAGGCCAGAGCCGAGGACAGCGCCGGAACCGGCAGGCCGGCTTCGGCAGCGCGCGCGACGACGCGGCGCAGCGCAGGGTGCGCTTCCTTCATCATCGCGATGAAGGCGGGCGTCATCAGAAGGTTGGCGACGTTGTCTTCGGCGGAGAAGGCTTCGGCGATGGTATCGAGGAACTGCGAGCGGATGATGCAGCCGGCGCGCCAGATCTTGGCGATGGTCGGCATCGGCAGGTCCCAGCCGAACTGCTGCGAGGCGCCCGACATGACAGCGAAACCCTGTGCATAGGCAGCGACCTTGCCGGCAAACAGCGCCAGTTCCAGATCGGCGAGCAGGGCGTCCTTGTCGCCGGAAATCCGGCCAAGGCCGAGGTCGCCATAGGCCTTTTCGGCAGCTTCACGCTCGGTCTTCAGCGAAGACAGCACGCGTGCTGCGACCGCGGCTTCGATCGCAGTGGCGGGGATGCCGAGCTGCTGCGCCTCGATCACCGACCATTTGCCGGTGCCCTTCTGGCCGGCGCGGTCGAGGATGATCTCAACCACCGGCTTGCCGGTCTTGGGGTCGTCCGCGTTCAGCACCTTGGCGGTGATCTCGATCAGATAGGAGTTCAGCCGGCCGGTGTTCCATGTGTCGAAGACCGGAGCGATTTCCTTGGGGTTCAAGCCCAGGCCGTCGCGCAGCACGCCGTAGATTTCGGCGATCATCTGCATATCGGCATATTCGATGCCGTTATGAATCGTCTTGACGAAATGGCCCGCACCGTCGGTGCCGAGCCAGGCCGAACAGGCCTCTCCCTTGTACTTGGCAGAGATGGCGGTCAGCACCTTCTCGACGCGGTTGTAGGACTCTTCGGTGCCGCCGACCATGATCGACGGGCCGTGGCGCGCTCCTTCTTCGCCGCCCGAAACACCCATGCCGATGAAGGTCAGCCCGGTGCTTTCAAGTTCCTTGAAGCGGCGGATGGTATCGCGGAAATTGGCGTTGCCAGCGTCGATGATGATGTCGTTGGCCGACAGGACCTCGCGCAGCTGGGCAATCTGCTCATCCACCGGCGTACCGGCCAGAACCATGATGATGACCGGACGTGGCGGACGGATGGCGGCGGCGAGTTCCTGCAGCGAATGGCAGGGCACGATGCGGTCGGAGAGCTCGCCGGCATTGGCCTTGAAGGCATCGGTGCGCGACGTCGTGCGGTTGAAGACGGCGATGCGATGGCCTTTTTCGGCGATGTTGAGGGCAAGGTTGGAGCCCATGGTTCCGAGGCCGATCAGCCCGATTTCGGCTTGTTCCATCGTTCATCCCTGTCTTTGCATTCTGTTGAATTTACGGTGCGGCGCATGATTGAACCCGCCCGCCGACTTCGTCAACCAGCCTGCGCCGGATGATGAAGCGGACCACAGGCCTGCGAGCCTTATTTGATGCGGCGGCCATAGAGTTCGAGACGATGGTGGACGATCTCGTAGCCGAGTTCGCGGGCAATCTCATTCTGGAGCTGCTCGATCTTTTCGGAATGGAATTCGATGACGTCCCCAGACTCCATGTCGATAAGGTGATCGTGATGCTCGCCGACCGCTTGCTCGAAGCGCGACGGCCCGCCTTCGAAGGCATGGCGGTGAATGGCTCCTAACCCCTCAAGCAGCTTCATGGTGCGATAGACGGTCGAGAGCGAAATGCTGCTGTCAATGGCGACGGCGCGGCGGAAAATTTCCAGCGCGTCCGGGTGATCGTCGGTCTCGCCCAGGATCGACAGGATCACCCGGCGCGGCCGCGTGATCCGGATGCCGGCCTTGCGCAGCGCTTTTTCGTAGTCGGGCTTCTTGTATGTCTCGCTCGTCATGCGCGGGACTATGTTCCAGATGACAGTCAGTTGCAAAAAATTTCGCCGACCATCCACTGCGAAGCGCCAATCTGGAACCGCTCTTTTCTTCTTCTTGCAAACGATTTGCAGTTGCATTGACACAAGGGCTGTGCCGCCCTAGTTCTATGCAGGACGCGGCAGTGACCGCGAAACAAGCGGTGGAGATATGCGGGTGCGTATGCGGAGTTTGATGTCGGTGGCGGTCGTAGCGCTCGGCCTAGCGGGATGGAGCGGGCAGGCGTCGGCACAAGAGAAGATGACGGTGGTCACGACATTCACGATCATTGCAGACATGGCTCGCAACGTCGCCGGAGAGGCGGCCGATGTGCAGTCGATCACCAAACCGAATGCCGAAATTCACAATTACCAGCCTACACCGGGCGACATGATCCGGGCGCAAAAGGCCGATCTGATTCTGTGGAACGGGCTCAACCTTGAACTCTGGTTCGAAAAGTTCTTCGACAATCTGAGCGGTGTGCCGAGCGCCGTGGTCTCCGAAGGCGTCGAGCCGATGGGCATCGCCGAGGGTCCCTACACCGGCAAACCCAACCCGCATGCCTGGATGTCGCCGGAAGCGGCGCTGATCTATGTCGAGAACATCCGCAAGGCGTTTGCCGCGCAGGACCCTGACAATGCCGAAATCTATGCGAAAAACGCCTCCGCCTATTCCGAAAAGATCAAGGCAACAGTTGCGCCGATCCGCGCCTCCATCAATGCGATCCCCGAAGAGCGGCGCTGGCTTGCCACCAGCGAGGGCGCATTCTCCTATCTGGCGCGCGATTTCGGCCTGAAGGAGCTCCATCTCTGGCCGATCAATGCCGACCAGCAGGGTACGCCGCAGCAGGTCCGCAAGGTGATCGACAAGATCCGCGAACACCATGTGCCGGCGATCTTCAGCGAAAGCACGATCTCGTCAGCACCCGCCGAGCAGGTGGCGCGCGAGACCGGGATCAAATATGGCGGCGTGCTCTATGTCGACTCGCTGAGCGACGAAAGCGGCCCGGTCCCGACCTATCTCGACCTGCTGCGCGTGACGTCAGAGACGATTGCCAAGGGGCTTGCCGAATGAACGTGGCCCTGAAATCAGCGCATCGCGTGGAAGACGTCCAGTCCCCCGGGCTGCAGGTCGATCATATCACAGTAACCTACAAGAACGGTCACACCGCTTTGCGCGATGCGTCGTTCTCGATCCCCGCCGGCACCATCACGGCTCTTGTCGGCGTTAACGGCGCGGGCAAATCGACCCTGTTCAAGGCGGTGATGGGATTCGTGCCGCTCGCCCAGGGCAAGGTCACCATCTTCGGCGAACCCGCCGCCACAGCGCTCAAGCGCAACGCCGTCGCCTATGTGCCGCAGAGCGAGGATGTCGACTGGAATTTCCCTGTCCTGGTCGAAGACGTGGTGATGATGGGCCGTTACGGCCACATGAATTTCATGCGTATCGCCCGCGCCGAGGACAAACGCGCCGTGGATGCCGCGCTTGAGCGCGTCGGCATGAGCGACTATCGCAAGCGCCAGATCGGCGAGCTTTCGGGCGGCCAGAAGAAACGCGTTTTCCTGGCGCGGGCGCTGGCCCAGGACGGGCGGTTGATCCTGCTCGACGAGCCGTTCACCGGTGTCGACGTGCGAACGGAAGAGGCGATCATCATGCTTCTGCAGGCGTTGCGCGACGAGGGCCGGGTGATGCTGGTCTCCACCCATAATCTCGGCAGCGTGCCGCGCTTCTGCGACCGCGCCGTGCTGGTCAACCGCACCGTTCTGGCTGCGGGACCGACGGCTGAGGTGTTCACCAAGTCGAACCTGGAAAAGGCGTTCGGCGGCGTGTTGCGCCAGTTCATTCTGGGTGGGGCCGAACTGCATGACGACGAAGACAAGCGCAAGGTCACGGTCCTGACCGACGACGAGCATCCCTTCGTCATCTATGGCGAGGAAACCAACGGCGAAAAGGCCGGCAAATGACCCAGACGCTGCTCGAGCCGTTCGGCTATGGCTACATGGTCAACGCCATGTGGGTTTCCGCCCTAGTCGGCGGCGTTTGCGCCTTCCTGTCTGCCTATCTCATGCTCAAGGGCTGGTCGCTGATTGGCGACGCGCTGTCGCACTCCATCGTGCCGGGTGTGGCCGGGGCCTACATGCTGGGCCTGCCGTTTGCGCTCGGTGCCTTCCTGTCCGGTGGACTGGCGGCGGGTGCGATGCTGTTCCTCAACCAGCGCACCAAGCTTAAGGAAGACGCCATTATCGGGCTGATCTTCACCTCCTTCTTCGGGCTCGGCCTGTTCATGATCTCGCTGTCCCCGGCTTCGGTGAACATCCAGACCATCGTGCTCGGCAACATCCTGGCGGTGACGCCGTCGGACACGCTGCAACTGGTGCTGATCGGCGGCTTCTCGCTCGCCATTTTGCTGGTCAAGTGGAAGGATCTGATGGTCGCTTTCTTCGACGAGAACCACGCCCGTTCCATCGGCCTCAATCCGGACCGGCTCAAGGTGCTTTTCTTCACCCTGTTGAGTGCCTGCACGGTGGCTGCCCTGCAAACAGTCGGCGCTTTTCTGGTCATCGCCATGGTGGTGACGCCCGGTGCCACGGCGTATCTTCTGAGCGACCGGTTCCCGCGCCTCATCGCACTCAGCGTGGCGATTGGCGCGGTGACGAGTTTTACCGGCGCCTATCTCAGCTATTTTCTCGACGGTGCCACGGGCGGCATCATCGTGGTGCTGCAGACGCTGATCTTTCTGACCGCTTTCGTCTTCGCGCCCAAGCATGGCCTGCTGGCCTCGCGTCGCCGCGCGAAGGAATCGCTGGAGGCGGGGGTATGAGCCCGTCAGTGACATTCCCTTCTCCCCTTGTGGGAGAAGGTGGCCGAGCGCAGCGAGGTCGGATGAGGGGTGTTGCATGGAGCGAGGGGTGCCCCTTCTGTTCTTTTGAGGGATCACGGCCAAACCCTCATTCCGTCCAACACCCCTCATCCGCCCCTTCGGGGCACCTTCTCCCACAAGGGGAGAAGGGGTGGCACATCACCGAGGAACACCGCGCATGACCGAAACCCTCCTCATGCCGTTTCTGTTTCCGTTCATGCAGCAGGCATTCATCATCGCCCTGCTGATAGCGGCTCCCATGGCGCTGCTGTCCTGCTTCCTCGTGCTGAAAGGCTGGTCGCTGATGGGCGATGCGGTCAGCCACGCCGTGCTGCCGGGCGTGGTGCTGGCCTATATGGCCGGCATTCCGCTGGCGATTGGAGCGTTCGCCGCCGGCATGGTCTGCGCGCTTTCCACCGGCTATCTCAAGGAAAACAGCCGCATCAAGGAAGATACGGTGATGGGCATCGTGTTTTCCGGCATGTTCGGCCTCGGCATCGTGCTCTACACCAAGATCCAGAGCGACGTTCACCTCGACCACATATTGTTCGGTGATATCCTGGGCGTCAGCTGGGGCGATATCCTGCAGACCGGCATCATTGCCGCAGTGTCACTTGCCGCGATCGGCATTTACCGTCGCGATCTTCTGCTGCATGCCTTCGACCCGCAGCATGCCCGCGCCATAGGCCTGCCGGTGCGGCTGTTGCACTACGGTCTCCTGACGATCCTGTCGCTGACCATCGTCGGCGCACTGAAGGCTGTCGGCATCATCCTGGCGATTGCCATGCTGATCGCCCCTGGCGCCATCGCCTTCCTGCTGACCGACCGCTTCGAGCGCATGATGATGGTGTCGCTGGCGGTAGCGCTGCTGACGTCGTTCTTCGGCGTCTATCTCAGCTTCTTCCTCGACAGCGCTCCGGCCCCGACCATCGTGCTGTTGATGAGCCTGACCTTCGTGGCAGCGTTCTTCGTCTCGCGCTTCAGAATGCGTCGGAGGCAGATGCAGGCGGGGTGAGTTACGCCGCCTGAACCGCCCGATCCGAAACGGCATAAGTCCGGCCGTTCTCATCGAAAAGATGCAGGTTTCCGGGGCTTGCCGTCAAGCGAAGGATGCCGCCCCGCGCCACCTCCGCATTGCCGGGCATCTTGGCGACGAGTTGCTCGCCCTGCCGGCCAATGTCGATATAGGCGAGCTGCACCTCGCCCAACTGCTCGATATAGTCGACCGTGCCTTCGAACAGGGCGCCGCCCTCGGCATCGTCTGCCACGCGCAGGTCTTCCGGCCGCACGCCGAAGCTGGCTTTGGTTCCGGTAGCATTGGCGGGTGTGGCGATGGGAACATGGGCGACGGTCCCGCTCGGCAGCCTGACGGCAGTCGGCGCACCGCCGCGTTCAATGGTGACGGGCAAAATGTTCATGGCCGGAGAGCCGATGAACTGCGCGACAAACAGGTTGCCGGGCTTGCAGTAAAGCTCCATCGGCGTGCCGACCTGCTCGATGCGCCCGTCCTTCAGGACCACGATGCGGTCGGCCAGGGTCATCGCCTCGACCTGATCGTGGGTGACATAAATCATCGTCGTTTGCGGCATCGATTCCTTGAGCTTGGCGATTTCGATGCGGGTGGCGACACGCAGCGCGGCGTCGAGGTTGGACAGCGGCTCGTCGAACAGGAACACTTTTGGGTTGCGCACGATGGCACGGCCGATGGCGACGCGCTGCCGCTGCCCGCCCGACATCGCCTTCGGAAGCCGGTCGAGATAGGGCGTCAGTTGCAGGATGTCGGCCGCTTGCTTGACGCGACGGTCGATCTCGGCCTTGGGCGCTTTGGCGATCTTCATGCCGAACGCCATGTTGTCGTAGACCGTCATATGCGGATAGAGCGCATAGGACTGGAACACCATGGCGATGCCGCGTTGCGAAGGCGGCACGTCGTTGACCGTCTCGCCGGCAATCTGCAGCGTGCCCGAGGTGATTTCCTCAAGGCCGGCAATCGACCGCAACAGGGTCGACTTCCCGCATCCGGACGGACCGACGAAGACGATGAACTCCCCCGATTTGATGTCGAGATCGATGCCGTGAAGGATGTTCACGGCACCGTAGGATTTCTTTACGTCCCGCAGCGTCAGATCGGCCATTGTTCGTTCCTCCCAACCCGTTTCGCTTCACAAACTATGCGCCGATCAGCCGGCGCGCCCGAACCATGCGCCATAGGGCGGCAGCTCGATGTTCCCACCCACCGCGGCCGCCTCCATGCCATGCCCGGTCAGCGGCTCGGTACCTGCGAACTTCAGCGTCGCGGGCGCGCTGCCGAGATTGAAGACGCAGACTACCTGGTCGTTGCCGGCGCGGCGTGTGAAGGCGAGTACATCACCCTCCGTGTCGATGAAATTGATGTCGCCCTTGGTGAAGGTCGGGTGCTGCTTGCGGAAGGCGATGAAGCGGCGATAATGCTCGAGCAGCGACTGCTCGTCGCCCTGCTGCATGTTGACGGCCAGCGCCAGATGCTCGGACGGGACCGGAAGCCAGGGTTTGGCGGTGGAGAAGCCGCCATAGATCGCCATACGGTCCCAGACCATCGGCGTGCGGCACCCGTCGCGGCCCTTGAATTCCGGCCAGAAGCGGATGCCGTAGGGGTCCTGCAAATCCTCCAGCGCGAGATCGGCTTCGGTCAGGCCAAGTTCCTCGCCTTGGTAGATGCAGACCGAGCCGCGCATCGACATCATCGCCGCCGAGATCACCTTGAGATAGGCGGTCAGATCCGGCTCGCCTGCGCCCCAGCGCGTCGCGTGGCGCACCACGTCGTGGTTGGAGAAAGCCCAGCATGCCCAGCCGCTGCTGGCGACATGGCCGAACTGTTCGAGCACCGTGCGGACATTGCCGGCGCTGATCTTGTCGGGGGCGAGGAAGTCGAAGGCGTAGCACATCTGCACCCGCTTGTCGGCTTCTGTATAGGCGGCGACCACCTCCAGCCCGCGCTGGGAATCGCCGACTTCGCCCACGGCGGCTGCTGCCGGATATTCGTCCATCACCTGTCGGAGACGCTCGAGGAATAAAAGGTTTTCCGGCCTGCTCTTGTCAAAGATGTGGTCCTGGAAATTGTAGGGGTTCACCGCAGGTGCCGTCTGCGCGTTGCGCTCGTCCGCGGCGAGCGCCGGGTTGTTCTCCAGCCCCTGGCTGTGGAAGTAGAAATTGATCGTGTCGAGGCGGAAGCCGTCGACACCCTTGTCGAGCCAGAACCGCACGATGTCGAGCACGGCGTCCTGCACCTCGGGATTGTGGAAGTTGAGGTCGGGCTGCTCGGGCAGGAAGTTGTGCATGTAATATTGCATGCGCCGGGTATCCCAGCGCCAAGCCGATCCGCCGAAGATCGACAGCCAGTTGTTGGGCGGCGTGCCGTCGGGGCTGGCATCGGCCCAAACGTACCAGTCGGCCTTGGGGTTGTCGCGGCTGGACCGGCTTTCGACGAACCACTCATGCAGTTCGGAGGTGTGGGAGATCACCCCGTCGATCATCACCTTGAGCCCGAGCCGGTGCGCTTCGGCGATCAGGATTTCGAAGTCGCTGAGCGTGCCGAAGATCGGATCGATCTCGCGATAGTCGGAGATATCGTAGCCGAAATCCTTCATCGGCGACTTGAAGAAAGGCGAAATCCAGATCGCATCCGCGCCGAGATCCGCGATATGCGGCAGGCGCTGGATGATGCCGACGAGGTCGCCTACGCCGTCGCCGTTCGAATCCTGGTAGCTGCGCGGATAGATCTGGTAGATCACCGCCCCGCGCCACCAGTCGCGATCCGCGGCGGGTGCCAGAACCGCATCCTCGATCGGGTTTTGAAATGCTGTATTGACCATTAACCACCTTTGACGGAGCCCGCGAGGAGGCCGCGGACGAAGTAGCGCTGAAGCGAAAAGAACACGATCAACGGTACTATGATTGTCACAAAAGCGGAGGTCGCCAGGATTTCCCAATCGCCTCCGCGTGAACCAAGCAGCGCATTGAGCTTGCCCGTGAGCACGAGCTGGTCGGAGCCGCTTCCTAGGAAAACCATCGCAACCAAGAGATCGTTCCATACCCAGAGAAATTGGAAGATAGCAAAGGACGCCAGCACCGGGAACGACAGCGGCAGGACGATCTTGACGAAAATCTCGAAATCCGACGCGCCGTCGATCCGCGCCGACTCCATGATCTCGCGCGGCAGGCCGGCGATGTAGCTGCGCAGCAGGTAGATGGCAAAGGGCAGGCCGAAGCCGGTATGCGCCAGCCAGATGCCGAGGTAGGTCTTGGCCGGTACCCCGAAAAACGCGCCGACGCCATTGTAGAGCTTGAGCAGCGGGATCAGCGACATCTGCAGCGGGACGACGAGCAGACCGATGATGGCTGCGATCAGAAGCGCGCGGCCGGGAAAGCGCATCCAGGCCAGCGCATAGGCCGCGAAGGCGGCAATCAGGATCGGGATGACGGTGGCCGGCACGGTCACCGTCAGCGAATTCAGGAAGGACCGGCCGATGCCTTCCGAAAACAGCACGGTGTTGTAGTTTTCTGTGGTGAAACTAGGTGGCTGCAGCACCGAATAATAGACCCGCTGGCCTCGGTCGCCCTCGAACGCCTGCGGCGAGGTCAGCACGAAGCTGCCATCCTCGTTGAGCTGCATGGTGACGCCGTCATTCAGTTCGGCTGTCTCGCCCGCCGCATATTGCGTCGGCGCCTGCACCCGCGTGCCGAAGGCGCCGACCTGGCCGCTGCCGCTTTCGAAGATGTTGCCTTCGATGACGAATGTGCCGTCGCGTTCCACCTGCGCAGAAGCGCCGGGGAGGCGCCCGGCAACCGTCTGCGTCGAACTCGTCAGCGCCGTCCACCAGCCCGAAACCGTGATCTGGTCCTTGTCGCGCAACGAGGTAACGAGGATGCCCAGCGTCGGGATCGTCCAGATGGCGACGAAGATCAAAACGGCGATGTGGACGCCGAAGCGGCCGATGAACGACTTTCCACGGGTATTGGCCATGTCAGTGTCCTTCCCCGCTCTCGCGCGTCGCCTGGCGGATGTTCCAGATCATGATCGGCACGACGGCCAGCATGATGACAACGGCAATCGCGGCACCCCGGCCGAAGTCGCCGCCGCCGCGGAACATCCAATCGAACATCAGATTGGCCAGCACCTGACTGTTCCACTGCCCGTTGGTCATCGTCAGGACGATGTCGAACACCTTCAGCACGAGTATGGTGATGGTGGTCCAGACCACGGCGATGGTGCCCCATATCTGCGGCACCATGATGCGCCAGAAGATCTGGAACGGGTTGGCGCCGTCGATGACTGCGGCTTCGATAGTCTCTTCCGGAATGCCGCGCAAAGCGGATGACAGGATGACCATGGCGAAGCCCGTCTGGATCCAGATCAGGATGACCATCAGGAAGAAATTGTTCCAGAACGGGATGGAGATCCAGACTTGCGGCGTACCGCCGAGATATTGGATGAAGGCATTGAGGATGCCGATCTGGGTCTGGCCCTCGGCGCGGTATTCGTAGATGAACTTCCAGATCACGCTGGCGCCGACGAAGGAAATGGCGAGCGGCATGAACACAAGGCTCTTTGCAATGTTGCCCCACCAGATCTTGTCGGTCAAAACAGCGATGATCAGGCCCAGGAAGGTGCAGGCTGCCGGCACGACGGCGAGCCAGAGAAAGTTGTTGAGGATCGAGGTGCGGAATTCGCGGTCGCCCACTGCCCATTGATAGTTGGCTAGGCCGACGAAATTCTGCCCGGCACGGTCCATGAAGGACAGCCGCAGCGTGTCGACCACGGGATAGATCAGGTAGACGGTGAGGATCAGCAGGGCCGGGCCGACGAACAGCCAGGGCCGCACGATGCCCTGGCGGCGCAGATTGTCGATGGCCGCGCGTCCCGCCACACCGCGCGAGGGAAAGGCCAGATCGAGCAGCTTGTTTGCGCCCCAGAAATAGGCAACGCAGCCGCCGACCCCGACGATGATGACCAAGATGGCGGAAAAGATTTGAGATCCCATGAGTCCCTCCGCGGTAAGCGGGCTGCCGCTTCTACATTCTCCCCTTGTGGGAGAAGGTAGCCGAGCTGAGCGCAGCGAATGGCGAGGTCGGATGAGGGGTGCTGGAAGATGAAACGTCGGATTTAGCCCAACACCCCTCATCCGCCTTTGCTTCGCTCAGGCACCCTCTCCCACAAGAGGAGAAGGCAGGTGGCTGCTACTTGATCCCGTCCCAGCTCTTCTGGATGTCGGTGCCGACCGCTTCCGGCGACTTGCCGCCGACGAGGTCGATCATGCCGGTCCAGAAAGCGCCGGCGCCGATCTTGCCGGGCATCAGGTCGGACCCGTCGAAGCGGAAGGTCGTGGCGTCGACCAGAATGTCGCCCTGCCGCTTCAGCGCGTCATTGGCATAGGCGTCCTTGTTGACCGTCTTGAGCGGTGTCAGGAAGCCGGATTGCGCCATCCAGATTTCATGCGCCAAAGGCATCTTCAGATAGTCGATGAACGCGCGCGCGGCCTTGGAATCCTTGGTGATGGTGAACAGCGTGCCGCCGCCCAGCACCGGCGTGCCCAGTTCGGGCTTGGAGGCATAGGCCGGCAGGTAGAAGAAGTCGGCATCCTCGCCCAGCTCCGTGCCTTCGGGGAAGAAGGAGGAGATGAACGAGGCCTGGCGGTGAAGGTAGCATTTCGGTGGGACGGCGAAGAGCCCTTTGGGGCTGTCGCGGAAATCGGTAGCGGCGACGGCTGCCTTGCCGCCGTCGACATATTTGTCATTGGTGGCGATATCGGCGAAGATGGTCAGCGCGTTGACCACGGCGGGATCGTTGAACTTGATCTCGTTCTTGGTCCACTGGTCGTAAACCTCGGGCGTCTGTGTGCGCAGCATGATGTCTTCCACCCAGTCGGTGGCCGGCCAGCCGGTAGCGCCGCCCGAGCCCAGGCCAATGCACCACGGCACGCCGCCATCGGCGACGATCTGGTCGGTCAACTTCTGCATGTCCTCCCAGGTCTTGGGCACTTCGTAACCCGCTTCCTCGAAGTTTTCAGGCACGTACCAGACCAGCGATTTCAGGTCGGCCTTGAACGGAAAGCCGTAAAAGCCGGCCTTGCCGTCCTTGTCGTTGAAGGTGCCGAGATCGACCCAGGACTGGCCTGCGCCATAGTTTTCCTTGACGAAATTGGCCGTGCCTTCATCCAGCGGCGTCAGCAGCCCCTTCGAGGCGAGATCCTGGATCAGGCCGGGCTGCGGCAGGATGGCGATGTTGGGCGGGCTGCCGGCCTGCGTATCGATGACGATCTGCTGCTCGTAGTTTTCCGACGAGGCATAGTTGATGGTCGCGCCGGTCGCCTCGGAGAAGTATTCGAGCACGCTGCGCGCAAGCGCCTCGTCTTCGCCGCGCCAGGGCCCGAAGATGGACAGTGTCTCGCCCTTGAGGTCGACCTTTTTGAGATCGTCGTAGTTCGCCCAGGTGAAACGGGCGTCCTCGCCCGGCTTGAATTTCAGTTCGGCCTGCGCAGGGGCGGCAAGGCAAAGTGCTGCAAACGCCACGCCCAGCATGAGGGTTTTCTTCATCGATACCTCCCGGTTGATCGGTGTGCCGGGATGAAACCTCCTTCCATCCCGCCGACGATTGGCAGAATGTGCCTCACACAACAGCATCGTGCAACTGTCCAGCCGATCCGAGAGGCTTCCGGTGCGTCAGTTCGGCGGCGCGGGCTTTTCCTGACGCGCCCACCATGCTTCAAAGGCCAGAGCAGAGGAGACGGACATGCAGCAATCCATCGATATTCTGAAGAGCTGGCTCGAGCATCGCCGGCCGAAAATCGCTGTGGTGCTGGGCTCGGGGTTGGGCAGTCTGGCCGACGAAGTGGCGGACGCGATCAGCATTCCCTACAGCGAGATACCCGGGTTCCCCATCAGCGGCGTTACCGGCCATTCCGGCGAACTGCGTGTCGGCACGCTGTCGGGAACGCCGGTGATCGTGCTGTCGGGCCGGGCGCATTATTACGAGCACGGTAACGCCGCGGCCATGCGCCCGGCCTTGGAAATCCTCGCCGGCGTCGGCGTCGACACGCTATTTTTGACCAATGCCGCCGGCTCGCTGGAGACGGACATGCCGCCCGGATCGGTGATGCTGATCACCGACCACATCAATTTCTCCGGCTCCAATCCCCTGTTCGGCGAGCCATCCGACCGGCGCTTCGTCGGCCTGACGCAAGCCTATGATCCGGATCTGTCGGAACGCCTCGAGCGGGCGGCTAAGGAGACGGACACCGAACTGCACAAGGGGGTCTATATGTGGTTCTCCGGGCCGTCCTTCGAGACACCGGCGGAAATCCGTATGGCTGGTGTGTTCGGCGCCAATGCGGTCGGCATGTCGACCGTGCCGGAGGTGATCATCGCGCGCTTTCTCGGCATGCGGGTGGCGGCCTGTTCGGTTATCACCAACCTTGCTGCCGGCATGACGGGCGGCGAGCTGTCGCATCAGGAAACCAAGGATATGGCGCCCTTGGGCGGCAAACGGCTCGCTTCTATCCTCAAGACCGCCATCGGCGGTCTGGGCTGATTCAGGCTCGATAGGCGTCGCGCGGAAGCTCCGACAAAACCTCGGCCCGGTTGCCGCGCAGGATGACGATCTCCTCCAGCCTCAGGCCGAAACGGCCGGCGAGATAGATGCCCGGTTCGATGGAAAACACGTTGCCTTCCTCAAGGATGGTTTCCGACGTTGCGGTGACGTAGGGCGGCTCGTGGATGTCGATGCCCAGCCCGTGGCCGGTGCGGTGCAGGAAGAAGTCGCCATAGCCGGCTTCGGCAATGACATCGCGCGCTGCTTTGTCGACCTCGTTGGCGGCAACGCCCGGCCTTGCTGCCGCAATCGCAGCTTCCACCGCACGCTCGAGCACTGCATGCACCTCATCGAAACCTTCGGGAGGCGTTCCAACCACGGCGACGCGTGTCATGTCGCTGGGATAGCCATTGCTGCGCCCGCCAATGTCGATCAGCACGGCCTCGTTATTGCCCAGCACTCTGTCGCCGGTATGATGGTGCGGAAAGGCGCCGTTTTCGCCGAAGCAGACGCTGGTGAATTCGGCGGTCGCACCGTTGGCCGCATAATAGGCGCGCACCACGGCGGCGATGTCGAGTTCGGTGACGCCGGGCTTCAGCGCAGCGAAGGCTGCGCGCATCGCGCCGTCGTTGATGAGGGCATTGGCCCTCAGGGATTGATATTCACTGTCGTCTTTCTGCGCGCGCAGATAACCGACTGTGTCGTCCGTGAACTTGCGTCTGGCGTTTGGCAGGGCGTCGAGAACCAGAAGCGCGAAGTCGGCGCGCATGGTCTCGTCGATGGCGAGCGACGGCTTTTCGGAAATGCCTGAAGCCTGGAATAGCGCAGCCAGCGCATCGTCGGGCCCTTCGCTGTCTGTCCAGGGATAAAACGGCAGGTCGGTATGCTGGCGCGAACTGTCGACGTTCAGCGCCGGCATCAGGAAGCCGGCATGGCCCTGGCTGACGATCAGCAAAACAGGGCGCTCGTCGCCATGCGGCGACAGGTCGGCCAGCCATTTCATGTGCGAGGAGGGGCCGAGCACGACAAGGTCGGTTTCGGTCGCGACCATGCGCTCGCGCAGGCGGGTCATTCTCTGTTCGGTGATCGACAACATCGTTTCTCAAACCCTTTTTCGAGCCCATTACCTTCTACCCCACCCTCTTCACAAGGCGATACGAAATGAAGAGTGTGAAACGGCACGCAATAAAATTTGACTTGGAAAATCAAGTTTATTCAAACTATGTTGATTTGACCGTCATCGATGCATCCGGCGTTTAGAAGCGCGCCGAAAAGTCGAAGACTTTCCGGACGTTATCGTTTTGACGAAAACCCGGCCGGCCAGCGCATCCTCCCAAGGCGCCGGCTGGCCGAGAGAACCGGAGATTAGTGTGAGCATTTCGACGACAGGTGCAGACCGTCGCCTTTTCATCCCTGCGCTGCGCGGGCTTTATAGCAACCTCCATGATGGCGCCGAGACGCTGTTGCGCGTCGTTGCCGGTGGCGCTCTGGTCATTCATGGCGCGCCCAAGATCATCGACCCCTTCGGCGCCACCGGCATGGTCGAGAGCCTTGGCTTCTATCCCGGCGTGCTGTGGGCGCCGCTCCTGGCCATCACCGAATTCTTCGGCGGCATCCTGCTGATCCTCGGCCTGTTCACGCGGCCGGCGGCTCTTGCCGCCACTTTCGTGCTGCTGGTCACGGTGTGGTTCCACTGGATTACGCAGGGACAGGGCTATAGCGGCGCGGAGAAGTCTATTCTCTGGGCGGCGATCCTGTTGTTCTTCTTCGTGCGCGGCGGCAACCGTCATTCGGTAGACGCCCGCATCGGCAAGGAATTCTAAGTCTACCGCCACGCCCGCGGTCTTCAGGCCGCGGGCGGAATGCTCTGGTGGAACCGGAAGATATTGTCCGGGTCGTAGCGTTTCTTGATCTTTTGCAGCCGCGCGAAATTCTGCCCGTAATAGGCCTGCTGCCAGTTCGGCTGGTCGCGGTTGGGGAAGTTGACATAGGCGCTGGGCAGCAAAAAGCGCTGCATATCGGCGACGTAGTCTTTGAGCCAGCCGCGCTGGCGGTCGACCGTCTCGGGACTGTCGAGCGGACCCCATGCGGTTTCCATTTCGAACAGAAAGTTGCAATCGCGGTGGACATAGGCCGTCTCGTCGGGACGCTTGTTCTTGACCGCCCCACCGGATGCGAAGAAGACACCCATATTGACCTGACGCACCGAGCCGCCGGGCCATTTCGACATCCAGCGCAGCATGGTCTCCAGCCCGTCCTCATTGAGACGGTCGGAGATGTAGTTGGCTCGGATTTCGTAAAACCCGATTGGATCGTCCGTCACCAGATAATCGCGGGCGCTCCAGTACTGCATCGTGTTGATTTCGCTGCTATGCGGCTTAAGCAGGGCGAAGGCCGGCTGCAGTATTTCGTGCAATTCGCTTTCCTTGCCCCAGTAGATGCCGAGCGTCTGCGCGCCCAGCGTCTCGATGCCCGGAAACGCCATATTGGTCGCGGGCGTCATCTTGCTGCGCATCGAAATCGTCGTGGCGTTGGCAAGCTGGATGTCCTGCAGCATCGACATCATCTCGACGCCCTTGCCGCCCGGCCAGAAGATGTTGAAGGTGACCAGGTCGTGCACCGGGCGCAGCTTGAAGGTAAAAGCGGTGTGGACGCCGAAATTGCCGCCGCCGCCGCCGCGCGCCGCCCAGAACAGATCGCTCGCCTCGTTCTCGCTGGCGGTGATCCTGTCGCCATTGGCCAGCACGACTTCGGTGGACAGCAGGCTGTCGCAGGTCATGCCCGCATGGGTGGCCGAAAAGCCCCAGCCGCCGCCGAGAACCAGTCCGCCGACGCCCACTGTGGGGCATCGTCCCGAGGGGATGGCGAAGGGCAGCCCGCGCAAGGCGCCGGCGCTGCCCTCGTTGTTGACGCCGCCCTGCAGGGTCGCCGTGCCGTTCTGGAGGTCGATGCTCGAGCCCTTCAGGCCTTTCAGGTCGATCAAGAGTCCGTCCGTCGTCGAGTAGCCGGCATAGGAATGGCCTCCCGAGCGGATGGCGAAAGGCTGTTCGTTGTCGCGTGCCCACGCGATGCAGGCCTGAACGTCCTGCGCATCGGCACAACGGGCGATGGCTTTGGGCAGAACGCCGGACCAGCGCGCATTGTTCGGCATCGCCGCAAACGTATAGGCATAGTCGTCGGGCAGCAACAGCCGGCCCTTGAGGCCTTTTCCGAGGCTTTCCAACCCTCTTTGAACGTCGCCGGCGACATCGCGCGCCCGGGCAAAATTCAGGCCGAGGCTGCCCGCTGCGAGACCCGCGGCCCCGCCCATGAGAAAGGTACGCCTGGTCGTCGTCATCCGCAGTCTCCGCTATCCTTCAGGAGCATCAAGCATGGGCATGGTTAAAGCGAGGTTGAGCGGCTGCGGACTGCGGCAAACTATGTCGATGAGCGACGCTGCGTCGCTCTTTGCCTTTTGCCAGAAAGCGACTAAGAAACGCTGACATCCCAGCCATGCTAGCGCCGGAGCCAGCGATGACCGAAATACTCCAGACCCCCCAGATCGTGACCGTGTTCGGCGGTTCCGGTTTCGTCGGCCGCCATGTCGTGCGCGCGCTGGCCAAGCGGGGCTATCTGGTGCGCGTCGCCTGCCGCCGGCCGGAACTGGCCAATTTCCTCCAGCCGCTCGGCAATGTCGGCCAGATCCAGCCGATCCAGGCCAATGTGCGGGTGCGCTGGTCTGTCGACCGCGCGGTGCAGGGCGCGACCCATGTCGTCAACCTCGTCGGCATCCTGCATGAGGCCGGTCGCCAGAAATTCTCCTCGGTGCAGGAATTCGGCGCCCATGCGATTGCCGAGGCGGCCCGCTCCGTCGGCGCGCAATTCACCCATGTGTCGGCCATCGGCGCCGATGCGCATTCCGAGTCCCTCTACGCCCAGACCAAGGCGCGCGCCGAAAAAGCCGTTCTGCACACCCTGCCGGACGCCGTGATCCTGCGCCCATCCATCGTTTTCGGCCCCGAGGACGCCTTCTACAACCGCTTTGCCAATATGGCGCGTTTCTCGCCGGCACTGCCTCTGATCGGCGGCGGCGAGACCAAGCTGCAGCCAGTCTTCGTCGGCGACGTCGCCGAAGCGGTGGTGCGCTCGGTGCAGGGCAAGCTCGAAGCCGGCAAGACCTACGAGCTTGGCGGCCCCGACGTCAGGACCTTCCGCGAATGCCTTGAACAGATGCTGGAGATCACCGGCCGCAAGCGGCTTTTGGTTGTTCTGCCGTGGTCGCTCGCCAATCTTAAGGCGTCGATCCTGCAGCTTCTGCCCAATCCATTGCTGACCAAGGATCAGGTCGCACTGCTGAAGACCCACAATGTCGTGTCCGGGCATGCCATCAAGGCCGGTCTGACGCTTGATGGCATGGGCCTGGAGCCGCGCAGCACGGCTGCGATCCTGCCGTCCTATCTCTGGCGCTACCGCCTGGCCGGACAGTTCACGCAGAAGACCGAGGCTTGATCACGGACTAGCTGGGCCTGCTCCGTCCTTGACGGTGATCCATCTGGGTAAGCCGCTCGCGCGGCTTCGTCATTCGCGGGTGAAGTCGAGCGAAGCGTGGTTGAAAACCCGGGAATCCATTCGTTACGCTGATGCCTTCGCAGTGCAGGCCGAACTATGGCACCGCCACCCTCGTCCGCAAGGTCACGGCATGATACTATGGTCGCGCGCGGCTACGCCTTGCTTGCCATAGTATGACGAAAGCGCGGTGGTGCGCCGCTCACCCCCAGATGAGCAGCGCGATCAGGCCCACGCCACCAACAAGAAGCCGCCACCAGCCGAACAGCGCGTAGCCGTGCCGCGAGACGTAATTGAGCAGGTGCTTGACCACGAACAGGCCGGACACGAAGGCGGCGATGAAGCCGACGACGATGATGGTGATGTCGGAATTCGACAAGGCGTCGTGGTTCTTGAGAAGGTCGTAGGCGAAGGCTCCCGCCATGGTCGGCATGGCGAGAAAGAAGGAAAACTCCGCGGCGGAGCGTTTATCGGCGCCGAGAAGCAGCGAACCCACGATTGTGGAGCCGGAACGCGAAACGCCCGGGATCATCGCCAGACATTGTATGAAGCCGATGCTCAGGCACATGGGCAGCGGAAAATCCATCGCATCGTGATATTTCGGCCGCAGCTGCAGGCGGTCGACATAGAGAAGGATGAAGCCGCCGACGATCAGCATGATGCAGATCAGCATCGGGGTTTCGAACAGCACAGACTTGATGAAATCATGCGCCAAAGCGCCGATCACGGCAGCCGGCAAAAACGCAACCAGAATGCCGAGCACGAAGCGGCGCGTGCGCGCATCGCTGGGCAAATTCGTCAGCATTTTCCACAGCTTGCCGAAATAGACGCTGAGGATGGCGAGAATGGCGCCGAGCTGGATCAGCACCTCGAACGCCTTGCCGGTGGATTCAAAACCCAGGAAATGCCCCGCCAGCAGGATATGCCCGGTCGAGGACACCGGAATGAACTCCGTCAGCCCCTCCAACAGGCCCAGCAGGAGGGCTTCAACGATCGTCTGGCTTTCCATATTGTCTCCGCGCAATGCCGCGCTTGCTTGTCATGACGCCCGACTGCTCCTATAGGTCTTGCGCCGGGCACCGTCTAAACGGGTTGCAAAGCATTACCGGCGCATGATGCGATTCGCCAGAGCCGCAGACTTCAAATACCACGCAGGGCCATGCTGACGCTTTTCCACCACCCGCTTTTTGCGACATGCCGTTTCATTCGCCTGGTATTCGGCGAGTATGGCGAGGAAATCGCACTCATTGAGGAAAAGCCCTGGACCCGGCGCAAGGAATTCCTGGCGCTGAACCCCGCAGGCACTCTGCCGGTGCTCCTGGCCGAGGGCGACGTGCCCATCGTAGGCGCCATGACCATCGCCGAATATCTCGACGAGACGCGCGGCGTGCTCAAGCGCGACCGGCGGCTGTTCGCAGAGGACCCGATGGACCGGGCCGAAATCCGCCGGCTGGTCGACTGGTATCTGACCAAGACGGAAAGCGAAGTCTCCCGGCATCTGGTGCGCGAGCGCGTGCTGAAGCCGCTGATGCCAGAGGCCCTGGGGGGCGGCTCGCCCGATTCGGGCGCCATCCGCGCTGCCCGGTCCAACATCCGCCAACACATGAAATACACCAACTGGCTCGCCGGCACGCGCCATTGGCTGGCCGGGGCGCGCATCACCTATGCCGACCTGGCCGCGGCCGCTTCCATCTCCGTGCTCGACTATCTCGGCGAGGTCGACTGGCGCGACCATCCCGCCGCGCGCGAATGGTACACGCGGGTCAAGTCCCGACCCTCCTTCCGCCCGCTGCTGTCCGACCGGGTGCGTGGGCTTTCGCCGGTGTCGCACTATGCGGACCTCGACTTCTGAGGCGCGGCTGCGCGCGCTGATCGACAACGAGGCCGCGCGTGCGGGGTTCGACGCTGTCGGCGTGGTGAGACCCGATGCCATCCCGCAAGCCCCCGAACGGCTCAGGCAGTTCGTCGCGGACGGGTTTCACGGCTCCATGGACTGGATCACCGAGACGCTGGAGCGCCGCGCGCAGCCTTCCGTGCTGTGGCCCGAGGTGCGGTCCATCGTCGTGCTCGGCATGAATTACGGCCCCGACCACGATCCGCGCGGCATCCTGGCGCACAAGGGGATCGGAGCGATTTCCGTCTATGCCCGCAACCGCGACTATCACGACGTCATCAAGGGCAGGCTCAAGGACATCGCCGGCAAGATCGTGGCGCGCGCCGGCGGCGACGTGAAGGTTTTCGTCGACACCGCACCCGTGATGGAAAAGCCCCTGGCACAGGCGGCCGGCCTGGGCTGGCAGGGCAAGCACACCAATCTGGTCAGCCGTAACCTCGGCTCCTGGCTGTTTTTGGCCACCATCTTCACCACAGCGGAATTGGAACCCGATGAGGCCGATGTCGACCGCTGCGGCTCGTGCCGCGCCTGCCTCGACGCCTGCCCGACCAACGCATTTCCGGCTCCTTATCGGATCGATGCGCGGCGCTGCATCTCCTACCTCACCATCGAGAACAAGGGTCCGATACCGCAGGAATTTCGCGCAGCCATCGGCAATCGGATTTATGGCTGCGACGATTGCCTTGCAGCCTGCCCCTGGAACAAGTTCGCCAAAACCGCCTCGGAGGCGAAACTCATCGCCCGTGACGATCTGCGCGAACCGGCGCTGGCGGATCTGCTGACACTGGACGATGCGGCGTTCCGGGCGCTGTTTTCCGGCTCGCCGATCAAGCGCATCGGCCGCGACCGCTTTCTGCGCAATGTGCTGATTGCCGCCGGCAATTCCGCCGATGCGGGCCTGCTCTGCGCCTGCCGAGACCTGTTGTCGGACCCGTCGTCACTCGTGCGCGGCGCTGCGATCTGGGCAGTCGCGCGGCTCGACGCCGACCTTGCCACAAGCCTTTGCGTGCCCGCTATCGTGGAAGAAACCGACCCGGACGTTCTGGCGGAATGGCGCAGCATTTCCTCCCTCTCGAAAGTTCATGCATGAGTGTTTTTGTGTTCGGCGCCGGTTATTCCGGCAAGGCATTCGGCCGTCAGGCTCCCGAGGGTGTTGTCGTCCACGGCACGACGCGCTCTGCCGAGAAGGCCGAAGCCTTGAGGCAGGCTGGCATTGCGCCGCTGATCGTCGATGGTGCGCTGGATGCGGCTGCAATAGAGGTGTTGAAGGATGCAACGCATCTTCTGGTGTCAGCGGCGCCCGGCGATGAAGGCGACCCGCTTCTGGCAATGGCAGGCGCCATAGTGCCATCCTCCATACCCAGGCTCGAATGGATCGGCTATCTCTCCACTGTCGGCGTCTATGGCGACCACGCCGGCGCTTGGGTGGACGAGACTGCGGAATGCCGGCCGACCTCGCGGCGCTCGACATTGCGCGTCGCGGCAGAGCGGCAGTGGCTCGACCTGGGCGACAAGGCGGGAATACCTACGGCAATCTTGAGGCTTTCCGGCATTTATGGGCCGGGCCGCAATGCCCTTGTCAATCTCCAGAACGGTACGGCCAAGCGGCTGGTGAAGCCCGGCCAGGTGTTCAACCGTATTCATGTCGAAGACATCGCGGGCGCTGCCTGGCATCTGCTCGGCAAACGCAAAGGCGGGGTGTTCAACGTCACCGACGACCTGCCCGCGCCGCCGCAGGATGTTGTATCTTACGCGGCTGAACTGATGGGCATCGCCCCGCCGGCTGAAATTGCTTTCGAGACCGCCCAACTTTCGCCCATGGCGCGGTCTTTCTATGGCGAGAACAAACGCGTTTCGAACGCGGCGATCAAGGCAGAAGGCTATGCATTCCGCTTTCCAGATTATCGCATCGCGCTTAACGCGCTGTGGCGCGACGGGACCTGGAAAGGCGAGGGCGGCGACGAGCGCAGCGCAATGCGGGAAGGCTGACTGTGTGTCGATAAATGTGATCGACCATTCCGGTGTCCATTTACTTCTCGCTAACCAAGCGGTCCCAAAGCTTGGGCGATAAGGCAAGATGGAAAGGCATCGCTTCGGCGAAGCCGGCAAGACGAACGGTGAGCAGATGAGACAGTGGATGCGCAAAATCGTGGGCACGGCAGCCGCGCTGCTTGCTGCCGGGACGATGATCGCCGCCGAACTGCCCGCCGCACAGTCCGAGGAACTGGCCAAAAACCTGTTCGGGGCAGAGCGCCTGCCGTCTGTCGCACCCGCGCGATCCTATGGGTTTTATTCGAAAGGCTGTTTTTCCGGCGGCTTGGCGATTGCCACCGACGGGCCGACCTGGCAGGCGATGCGGCTGTCGCGCAACCGACGCTGGGGCCACCCCACGATGATAGCGTTGATCGAGCAACTGTCCCGCGATGCGACCAAGGTGGGTTGGCCGGGTCTGATGCTGGGCGATATCTCACAGCCGCGCGGCGGACCCATGCTGTCCGGCCATGCCTCGCACCAGATCGGTCTCGACGCCGATATCTGGTTTACGCCCATGCCCAACCGCAGGCTTTCGCTCTCCGAACGCGAGAACATGCCTGCCGTGTCGATGATCAAAAAGGGCGGGCTCACCGTCGACGACAGGTTGTGGACACCGGCGCATGCGTCACTTCTGAAGACCGCTGCGAGCTATCCGCAGGTAGAGCGCATTCTGGTACATCCCGGCATCAAGAAAAAACTCTGCGACACCGTAAAGGGCGACCGAAGCTGGCTGCAGAAGGTCCGGCCGTTCTGGGGGCACGACTATCATTTCCATGTCCGCATCGGCTGCCAGCCCGGCTCCATCGGTTGCAAGGCGCAGGCTGCCACGGCAGCCGGCGACGGCTGCGACAAGTCGCTCGCCTGGTGGTTCACCGAAGAACCCTGGCGCCCCAACCAGAACCCCGATGCGCCCAAGGCGCGCGACCTGATGACGATGTCGAGCCTGCCCAAGGAATGCCGCGCCGTGCTGGGGCAGCCCAATCCCGTTTCCGAGGCGGCGGTAACTTACCCGGTCAACGGCATGGCAACCACTGTTGCTGCCAGCCCGGCGCAACCGGTCATCCAGCCGCCCGCGTCGGTCGGCGCGGCATCGGCTGCATCCTTGCCCGCCGGCATCTCCGCTTTCGCACCGACGCCGGACTATGGCGTCCCGCTGCCCCGTCCGCGCCCCCCGCAGCAGTGACCTGCGACCGGCGTGTCGCAAGGGCGAACTGCCTTTGCACAAGTGCCGATTTGAAAGCAGTCGGCCGGGCTGCGCTCCGGATGCCGTGATGGAGTGCGCCGGTGTCGTCTCCTCCGGTTCAAGCCGCCTGCGCCATCCTGTCCGCCGCCATGCGGTAGGAAATCGCCTCGGCCAAATGGATGCGACCGACCGTCTCAGCACCGTCGAGGTCGGCGAGCGTTCGCGCGACTTTGAGGACGCGGTGATAGGCGCGAGCGGAAAAGCCGAGCTTTTCGCTGGCATCGCGCAGCAGCGCGAGCCCAGGCCCATCGGGCAGCGCGATCTCCTCCACCGCACCCGTTGGGCATTGCGCATTGGTCGTACAGTCGAGGCCGAGCGCCTCGAAGCGCGCCCGCTGCATCGACCGCGCCTGGGCTACCCGCGCCGCCACGACCGCACTCGCCTCGGCCTTGCCCGGCCGGATCAGGTCGGAGGCCGAAACGGCGGGCACCTCGATGCGGAGGTCGATGCGGTCGAGCATCGGTCCGGAAATCCGCGCCTGATAATCTGTCTGGCAACGCGGCCCGCGCAGGCAGCGGAAGCCGGGTTCGCCGGCCATGCCGCAGCGGCACGGATTCATCGCGGCGATAAGCTGGATGCGCGAGGGATAGGTGACGCGGTGGTTGGCGCGCGCGATCATGCAGTCGCCGGTTTCCAGCGGCTGGCGCAGCGAATCCAGCACCTGCGGCGTGAATTCCGGAAACTCGTCGAGGAACAGCACGCCATTATGCGCGAGCGATACCTCGCCAGGCCGTGCCCTGAGCCCGCCGCCGACCATCGCAGCCATGGAGGCGGAATGATGCGGCGCACGAAACGGCCGCCGGTCGGTCAGCTTGCCGCCGGAAAGCTCGCCCGCGATGGAAGCGATCATCGAGACTTCGAGCAGTTCGCGCGGCGTCAAGGGCGGCAGGATCGATGGAAGACGCTGTGCCAGCATGGATTTGCCGGAGCCTGGAGGCCCGACCATCAGAAGGTTATGCCCGCCGGCGGCTGCCACCTCGAGTGCGCGCTTGGCGCTTTCCTGGCCCTTGATGTCGGCGAGATCGGGCAGGCCGATGGCGGGCGCCTGCACGCCCGGTTCGGGCCGTGACAGCACCTGCGTGCCGCGAAAATGATTGGCGATGGCGATCAGGCTGCGCGGCGCCAGAATGTCGATGTCCGCGCCCGCCCAAGCGGCTTCCGCTCCCGATGCATGCGGGCAGATCAAGCCCTTGCCTTCCGCATTGGCGCCGATGGCAGCGGGCAGCGCACCCGCGACGGGCGTCAGCGTTCCGTCGAGCGACAGTTCGCCGAGCACGACATAGCCCGCCAGCGCGTCGCCCGGCAGCGCGCCGAGTGCCGCCATCAGCCCGAGCGCGATGGGCAGATCGTAATGGCTGCCTTCCTTGGGCAGGTCTGCGGGAGCGAGATTGACCGTCACCTTCTTTGGCGGCATCGACAGGCCGGACGCGTGAAGGGCGGCCTGCACCCGCTCGCGGCTTTCGGCCACCGCCTTGTCGGGCAGGCCGACGATGTGCATGCCCACCTTGCCCGGCGCGATCATCACCTGAACGTCGACGGGAACAGCCTCGATGCCTTGGAATGCAACCGTGCGTACGCGCGAGACCATGCCGCCCCCATTCGGGCGCCCTACTCGCCCGCGATCAGATCATGGATGAACCGAGCCCAAGACAAGCATAGATTGCAGGAATGCGCAAGAACATTAAGAGAACATTCTTGCCGGCTTCCGCTGTCAGCCTCGCTTTGCCTCCACCGCGTCCCAGAACAGGGCTGCGATATCGGCGCCGCCGAATTTCTTGACCTCGCGCACGCCGGTGGGCGAGGTGACGTTGATCTCGGTCATGTAGTCGCCGATCACGTCGATGCCGACGAGGATGAAGCCGCGCTCCTTCAGCGAGGGGCCGATACGGGCGCAGATCTCGCGCTCGCGCTGCGTCAGTTCGGTCTTTTCGGCACGGCCGCCCGCATGCATGTTGGAGCGCGCATCGTGCTCCGCCGGCACGCGGTTGATGGCGCCGACGGGCTCGCCGTCGATCAGGATGATGCGCTTGTCGCCGGCGCGCACCTCCTTGAGGTAGCGCTGCACGATGAAGGGTTCGCGGAACATCTGGCCGAACATTTCCAGCAGCGAGGACAGGTTGCGGTCGGCCTCGTGCAGGTGGAAGATGCCGGCGCCGCCATTGCCGTAGAGCGGCTTGATGATGATGTCGCCGAACTCCTTGCGGAACGCGGCCACCTCGCGCACATCCTTGGTGATCAGCGTCTCGGGCATCAGGTCGGCGAATTCGGTGACGAAGATCTTTTCCGGGCTGTTGCGCACCCAGGCCGGGTCGTTGACCACCAGCGTCTTTGGGTGGATGCGCTCCAGAATATGGGTGGTGGTGATGTAGTTCATGTCGAAGGGCGGATCCTGGCGCAGCAGCACCACGTCCATCTCCGACATGTCGGTGCGCACCGGCTCGCCGAGGGTGAAGTGGTCGCCCTTGACGTCGCGCAGTTCGAGCGTCTCCAGCCGCGCGAAAACCTTGCCGTCGCGCAGCGAGAGCCGATCGGGCGTGTAGTGGAACAGCTGGTGGCCGCGCCGCTGCGCCTCGAGCGAAAGCGCGAAGCTGGTGTCGCCGGCAATAGAGATGGTGGAAACATGGTCCATCTGGACGGCGACTTTGAGCAGCATGGTAAACTCCGGCTAAGCAGGGTCTGAATAATCTCGGTCAACGGCATGTATAGATTCCGTGGCCGGATGCCAATGCGGATCGTGTGGCGACGACGATCGCGCTTTACAGAGGCAACGCCTCCCCCTACCGGTAGGGAGAGCGCCGAGGGAACAAGAATGCCGGCACCGGGTTCGATGATGCATCTGCTGCGGCTGACCAGCCCGAGCCTGCCGGTCGGCGCTTTCTCCTATTCGCGTGGGCTGGAAAGTGCCGTCCAGCACGGCTGGGTGAAGGACGAGGAATCGGCGCGGGCGTGGATTCTCGGCGTGCTGGAACACAGTTTTGCAGCCTTCGACGGCGCGATTCTGCTCAGGATGATGACGGCGCTCGCTGCCGGCGATGTCGGCGCATTCCGGCGGCTGGACGCCTGGCTGGCGTCGGGCCGCGAGAGCCGCGAGCTGCAATTGGAAGACCGGCGCATGGGCGCGGCACTGTTGCAGCTGCTGATCGATCTCGACGTGACGCGGGCGAAGGATTGTTCGAACGACCAGCTCGGCTATACCGCCGCTTTCGCGCTTGCCGCCGACCACTGGGCGCTACCGGTCGGCGAGGCGCTGCGCGGGCTGATGTGGAGCATGGTGGAAAGCCAGGTCGCGGCCGCGATACGGCTCGTGCCGCTCGGCCAGACGGCCGGACAGCGCATCCTGATTGCCGCGGATGCGGTGCTTGAGCGCGCCGCTACTCATGCGGAAAACCTGCCGGACGACGCGGTCGGCAATGCCGCGATCGGCATGGCCATGGCCAGCGCCTGGCATGAGACGCAGTACAGCCGACTGTTCCGGTCCTGAAGGCCGGGGTCGATGCGGTCGCTCATCAGGCCCGTCGGGCCGCCTTCTTCCCGGGAGCGGTGAGACGAAACGAATAGATCAGAACAAAAAGTACCGCTGCGTCATGGGCAGGGCTTCAGCCGGTTCGCAGGTGATGATCTGACCGTTGACGCGAACCTGATAGTTCTGCGGATCGACTTCGATTTTCGGCGTCAGCGCATTGTGGATCATGTCCTTCTTGCGCACGGTGCGGGTGCCGCGCACGGCCACGAGCTGTTTCTGCAGCCTGAGCTTGTCGCGGATGCCGTCGTCGAGTGCTGCCTTGGACACGAAAGTGACGCCGGTCGATGACCGCGCACGGCCGAGCGCGCCGAACATCGGACGGTAATGCACCGGCTGCGGCGTCGAGATCGAGGCGTTGGGATCGCCCATGGGGGCGGTGGCAATCATGCCGCCAAGGATGACCATATGCGGCTTGACGCCGAAGAAGGCCGGCTTCCACAGCACCAGGTCGGCGCGTTTCCCAACCTCGACCGAACCGATCTCATGGGCGAAGCCATGGGTGATGGCAGGGTTGATCGTGTATTTGGCGATGTAGCGCTTGGCGCGGAAATTGTCGTTGCGAGCGCTGTCCTCGGCGAGCGGGCCGCGCTGCACCTTCATCTTGTGGGCGGTCTGCCAGCAGCGCAGCGCGGTCTCGCCGATGCGGCCCATGGCCTGGGAATCCGACGACATCATCGAAAACGCGCCGAGATCGTGCAGGATGTCCTCGGCGGCGATCGTCTCCTTGCGGATGCGCGATTCGGCGAAGGCGACGTCCTCGGGAATGTTGGTCGACAGGTGGTGGCACACCATCAGCATGTCGAGATGCTCGTCGATGGTGTTGATGGTGTAGGGCCGGGTCGGATTTGTGGAAGAGGGCAGAATGTTCTCTTCGCCCGCCGCCGTGATGATGTCGGGCGCATGGCCGCCGCCCGCGCCTTCGGTGTGGAAGGAATGGATGGCGCGGCCCTTCATGGCGGCGAAGGTGTCGCGCACGAAGCCGCTTTCGTTGAGTGTGTCGGTGTGGATCGCGACCTGCACGTCTTCCTCGTCGGCGACGGTCAGGCAGTTGTCGATGGCCGCGGGCGTGGTGCCCCAGTCCTCGTGCAGCTTGAGGCCGATGACACCGGCACGCACCTGTTCGCGCAGCGGCTCCGGCAGGCTGGCATTGCCCTTGCCGAGCAGGCCGACATTGATCGGCAGGTCCTCTATGGCCTCCAGCATGCGGTGGATGTGCCAGGTGCCGGGCGTCACCGTGGTGGCGAGCGTGCCGACCGACGGGCCGGTGCCGCCGCCCACCAGCGTGGTGGTGCCTGTGGTCAGCGCTTCCTCGGCCTGTTGCGGACAGATCAGGTGGATGTGGGTGTCGATGGCGCCGGCGGTCAGGATCTTGCCTTCGCCGGCAATGACGTCGGTGCCGGGGCCGATGACGATGGTCACGCCCGGTTGGATATCGGGATTGCCGGCCTTGCCGATGCCCACGATGCGACCGTTCTTGATGCCGACATCCGCTTTGACGATGCCCCAATGGTCGAGAATGACGGCGTTGGTGATGACGGTGTCGACGACATCGGCGATGAGCCGCTGGCTCTGGCCCATGCCGTCGCGGATCACCTTGCCGCCGCCGAAGGTGACTTCGTCGCCATAGCTGGTGTGGTCGTGCTCGACCTCGATGATCAGGCTGGTGTCGGCAAGCCTGATGCGGTCGCCTGTGGTTGGGCCATAAAGGTCGGCATAGGCACGCCGTGTGATAGTGACCATGTCAGTTCTCCAGCTTGCCCATGATTTTTGCATTGAAGCCGTAGACCGTGCGGTCGCCGGCCAAGGCGACGAGGGTGACGCTGCGCTCCTGCCCCGGCTCGAAGCGCACGGCGGTGCCGGCGGGAATGTCGAGCCTGAAGCCCTTGGCTTGCTCCCGATCGAACACCAGACCGCTGTTGGTCTCGTAGAAATGGTAGTGCGAGCCGACCTGGATGGGCCGGTCGCCGGAATTGGCGACGGCGACGCTGCGCTTCTCGCGCCCCGCATTCAGCTCGATTTCGCCGTCCTCGATGAAGAATTCGCCCGGTATGATGGCAGTGGTCATGGGTCGGCCCTCACGGAATGGGGTTGTGAACGGTTACGAGCTTGGTGCCGTCCGGAAACGTCGCCTCGACCTGGATGTCGTGGATCATCTCGGGGATGCCTTCCATTACGTCGTCGCGGGTCAGGAGCGTCGCGCCATAGGACATCAGCTCGGCAACCGTCCTGCCGTCGCGCGCGCCTTCCATGATGGCGGCCGAGATGTAGGCGATGACCTCCGGATAGTTCAGCTTCACACCGCGCGCCTTGCGGCGTTCGGCAAGAAGACCTGCGGTGAAGATCAGAAGCTTGTCCTTCTCGCGCGGCAACAATTCCATAACAGGCTCCTCTTCGAATGGTTACGTGGCCCAGATGCGCGGCGGGCAGGACGGCTTGTCCTGCAGGGCGCGGCGCATCGCATCCCAGGCATGGGCAAACAGCGCCTTGGCCGCGGCCGCCTGCGGGCCCAGATAGCGGCAGACCAGAACGTCGTCGAGCCGGCTGACCGAAAACAACCCGTCTTTGACCTGGCCGACGGCGGCCCGCACCTGGTCGGCGACGGTGTCGTCCAGGTCGGTGCTGGCGCAGATCATGGTGCCGAAGACGGTCTGGCCTGCCAGCGCATAGGGTGCGGCCAGCATCGGCGAGCCGCCATCGAGCCGGATGCGTTCGAACCAGATCGGGCGGCCGTCGCGGATGATCTCGATGCGCTGGGTGACGCTGCCGCTGTCGAACGCCTCCTTGGCGGCCGGACGGCCGAGGCAGACGATATCCCAGCCTATATAGGTCGCATTGCCTTCAAGTGAAACCAGCGTTTCCAGCGCGGCTTGGGCGCCGGAAAAGACGATGGTCTCTTGCGGAAGGTATTCGCATACGCCGCCCGACGCGACCGTGACCGTGTTGCATTGCGACGCCCCGGTGGCGCTGCGGTAGAATTTGGCCGCACCCGGCGTCGTCAGCACGCAGCGCGCGTCGCTGGCTAAGGTGAAGCGCAGGTCGAGGCGGTCGCCGCCTGCCACGCCGCCGGGCGGATGCAGCACATAGACGTGGCAGGTGCCGTCGTTTTCGGGATGGAAGGGGCGTTGCACCATCAACGGGCCGCGATGATGCCTGCGCATCAGCCGCGTCGCGCCGTGCGACCGCTCGAACTCCAGGGCGAGTTCAGCATCCCAGCCCTTCTGGTCGTCGAACGACAAGGGCAAACCAACCTTGGCGGCGGTCGAGAAGCCCGATCGATCTGCCGAAATAAGGGTCATGGGATCCGAATGCGACGACAATGATGAATCAAGCGGCAGTATTCCGCCTGTGACTATATTCAGAGCATTCCTGGCGCAAGAGTGCAACCTCGCCGATGCGGCGAGGTTGCTTGGAGATGGTATTCAGGCCCCTGTCGGTCTCAGTAGGGAACGCAGGGTCAGCCGACGAAGGCGCGCTCGACCACGAAGGTGTTGGGATGGTTCAGCGAACCCTCCTCGAAGCCACGGCTTTCGACCAGTTCCTTGACGTCCTTCAGCATGTGCATGGAGCCGCAGATCATGACCCGGTCGGTTTCGGGATTCAACGGCGCGATGCCGAGGTCGGTGTAGAGCTTGCCCGAGTCGATGAGCGCGGTGATGCGGCCCATGCGCGGCGATTCTTCGCGCGTCGTCGAGTTGTACAGCGTTACGCGGCCATGCGTCAGTTCGCCGATCAGCGGATCGTTGGCGAGGTCGGCAACAAGCTCCTGTCCGTATTTCAGTTCAGCCACCTCGCGGCAGGTGTGGGTGAGGATGACCTGTTCGTAGCGCTCATAGGTGTCGGGGTCGCGCAAAAGGCTGGCGAAGGGCGCGATGCCGGTGCCGGTGGAGATCATGAACAGGCGCTTTCCCGGCGTCAGCGCGTCGAGCACCAGCGTTCCGGTCGTCTTCTGGCGCAGCAGCAGCGTGTCGCCCGGCTGGATTTTCTGCAGTTCCGAAGTCAGCGGGCCGTCCGGCACCTTGATGGAGAAGAATTCCAGTTCCTCATCCCAGGACGGGCTGGCGATGGAGTAGGCGCGATAGACCGGTTTTTCGGCGTTCGGCAGGCCGATCATAACGAATTCGCCCGAGCGGAAGCGCAGCGACTGCGGCCGCGTCACGCGGAACGAGAACAGATGATCGGTGTAATGCGTCACCGACACGATTTTTTCGGCATAGACATTGGCCGGGATCGGGAATTTTGGCGACCGGTCTTCGGCCACGCTCTGGGCAGGCAATCCGCTCATGAAAACCTCTCGCCCGGCATCAGCCGGGCCACGCGTCGCAGCTTCTGCGCGCTCACTTCGACAACGGTAAGGGAAGACCCTTTTGGCTGCGTTGTAATTAGTATGTCGCGGGCATCAGCGTCAAGGTGAGGAAAGGAAACAGGTTTTCGTGGATTATCTGGGAAGCGCTGTTTTATTGCCGCGATTCGCCGGCATGCAGAACAAACTTGGATTGTGGTTCTAAACAGAGCCGTATCTGGCGATATGATGCTGGCGTGCGATGCTTTAGGTTTGGTTCTCACATTTACCGCTATAGATTGTTGAGACGGCTCGCTTTTCCGATTCCACAAGGACCAGCTGATGGTTCCCAGCTCATCGCTCACCGCCCCCCTCAAGCAGGCCACCTTTCGCAATCTCTGGAGCGCGACGCTGGTCTCCAATCTCGGTGGCCTGATCCAGGGCGTCGCGGCCGGCTGGACGATGACGATGCTGACCAGTTCGTCCGATCTCGTCGCCTTGGTGCAGGCGGCGACGACCTTGCCGATCATGCTGTTTTCCATTGCCGCCGGCGCGCTGGCCGACAGCGTCGACCGGCGTCGCGTCATGCTGACGGCACAGACGCTGATGATGGCGATCTCGATCGGCCTCGCCGTCTGCGCCTGGCAGGGATTGCTGACGCCCTGGCTGCTTCTTGCCTTTACCTTCCTGATCGGTTGCGGCACGGCTTTGCACAATCCGTCCTGGCAGGCCTCGATGGGCGATATCGTCAAGCGCGAGGATATTCCTTCCGCCGTCACGCTCAACAGCATGGCCTTCAACCTGATGCGCAGCGTCGGCCCGGCAATCGGCGGCCTGATCGTGGCGACCGTGGGCGCGGCGGCGGCTTTTGCGGTCAACGCGTTCACCTACATCCCTCTGCTGGCGGCGCTGACCCTCTGGAAGCGTCCGGTGGTCAAGAACACGCTGCCGCGCGAGGCGTTGGGCAGCGCCATGGCAGCCGGGCTTCGCTACATCGCCATGTCGCCGAACCTGATCAAAGTGCTGTTTCGCGGTTTCGCCTTCGGCATGACCGCGATTGCAGTGGTCGCACTGCTACCTCTCGTCGCCCGCGATCTCGTCGAGGGCGGCGCGCTGACCTATGGCATCATGCTCGGCTGCTTTGGCGCGGGTGCTATCGGCGGGGCCTTTTCCAACGGCTGGATTCGCGATCGGCTGCAGAACGAGACCATCGTGCGCTGCGGCTTTGTCGGCTTTGCCGCTGCAGCCCTGCTTATCGCCTGGAGCGGGCAGACATGGCTCACCTGCCTTGCGCTTGTTCCCGCCGGCGCCTGCTGGGTTCTCACCTTGTCGCTCTTCAACGTGACCGTGCAACTGTCGACGCCGCGCTGGGTGGTGGGCCGCGCCCTGTCGCTTTATCAAACCGCCACATTTGGCGGCATGGCCGGGGGCGCCTGGCTTTGGGGCACTTTGGCGGAAGCGCATGGGGTTTCGCCGGCCCTGGTCATGTCCGCCGTGTCGCTGGTCGCAGGGGCTGCAATCGGGGTGAGTTTCGCTTTGCCGGAACTGGGAAAACTCAACCTCGATCCGCTCGACCGCTTCAGCGAGCCGATCCTGCGCTTGGACCTCAAGCCCCGAAGCGGACCGATCATGGTCATGGTCGACTATGAAATCGCCCAGGAAGATGTGCCCGCTTTCCTCGCCGCCATGTCCGACCGGCGCCGCATCCGCATCCGCGACGGCGCGCGACAATGGGCCTTGCTACGCGACCTTGAAAACCCGGAAATCTGGACCGAGACCTATCATGTCCCGACCTGGGTGGAATACATCCGCCACAATACGCGGCGGACCCAGGCCGATGCCGAATCCGCCGAACGGCTGCGCGCGCTGCATCGTGGCGAACAGGTGCGCGTCCATCGCATGATCGAGCGCCAGACGGTGCCGCTGCATGACGACATGCCGCTCAAGTCCGTGCACGACCACCCGCATTGATCGTCAGAGGGCCTGCAGTTCCCGGCGATGCCGGTGCATGGCGAGGAACACCTTGTAATCTCTGTCGTATGCGGCCTTTCGGAATGGGTCGGCTGTTAGAACCTGCTGCGGCGGGAGCATCGCCTTGCAGGCCGAGGCGAGGTCATCGAACCAGCCGCTTGCCGAAGCGGCGTTCATCGCAGTGCCCAACAGCACGGCGTCTTCCGAGCCGCAGGTGCTGACGGCGATGGTGGTCGCGTCGGCATAGAGCTCCATCAGCAGCGGGTTGCGGGTGTGGCCGCCGGTCACATGAAGCATCTCGATGTGATGGCCGCTGGCTTCCATATGCTCGACGATATGGCGTATGCCGAGCGCTATCGCCACGGCCGTGCGCCAGTAGACTGCGCACAGCGCATCGAAGGACGCGTCGAGCGTCAGGCCGGAGACCACGCCCCGTGCGTGCGGGTCGGCGAAGGGTGAGCGGTTGCCGTGAAAATCCGGCAGGACGTGAAGGTCCGCGGCGAACTCCGGATTATCTCCGCGCAACGCCTTGATGCGGGCGATGATCGCGGCGTGCCGCTCAGGCGACGGTTCGCCGCCGGCGCCATGCAAGCGGATGACATGGTCGAGCAGCGCGCCGGTGGCCGATTGACCGGCCTCGGAAATCCACAGGCCGGGCAAGGCCGCTCCGACATAGGGGCCCCACATGCCGGCGGCGCGGATTTCCTCGGCGGAAAAGCTCATGACGCAGCTCGACGTGCCGGCGATCAGGGCCATATGGCCTTGCGCATGGCGGTCGACATGCCCTCCGATCACGCCCAGCGCACCGGCGAAGGCATCGATCATGCCGGTGGCGACCGCGCATTGCGTGTCCAATCCCAGCGCGTCCGCCGCCTCGGGCGAAAGCGTGCCGAGGGACGCGCCAACCGGGGAGACCTGGTCGGGCAGGCCGCCGCGACGGCGCATGTCTTCCAGCCCCACCGCCTCGAAGAAATCGGCCTTCCAGCCGCCGTCATGCGGCAGATACGTCCATTTGCAGGTCAGCGTGCATTGCGAGCGCGCGGTGCTGCCCGTCGCCTTCCAGGTGAGAAAATCGGCGAGGTCGAAGAAGTGGCCGGCCTGCTGCCAGATGGCGGGCAGATGCCGTTTGAGCCACATCAGTTTCGGCGTCTGCATTTCCGGCGACATCGCTCCGCCGATGAAGTCGAGCACCGGATGCCGCGTGGCGGTGCAGGCGTCGGATTCGCCAAGCGCCCTGTGGTCAAGCCAGACCAACGTATCCCAGCCCTCTTTGCCGTCGGCAGCGACACTGAGCGGGCGGCCATCCCCGTCGAGAACCACCAGCGAGCAGGTGGCGTCGAAGCCGATGCCGGCTATCTCGGAGGCTGCGACGCCAGCCCGTTCGCGCGTCGACCGCACCGCCTTGCAGACCGCACTCCATATGTCTTCGGAACTGTGTTCGGCGTGATCGGGCAGCGGCTTGCGGATGGCGATTGCATGCTCGGCGCGCGCCAGCATGTGGCCGCTTTTATCGAAGATGCCGGCGCGGGCGCTGCCTGTACCCACGTCGACGGCGCAGACGTAAGGACGGCTCATCGCGGCGACGTCAGGCTGCGTGGCGCAGAAGCGACGGCAGCAGGCGCATGTCGTCGAAGATCAAGTCCGGGTGAAGCGGAGCCAAAGCGTTTCGGAGACCGCTGCGGTCGGCATGCGCACCGCCTGTGAAGGCAAAGACCTTCATGCCGGCACGCTGTGCCGCCTCGACGCCGGCGGGGCTGTCTTCGATCACCAGGCAGCGAGCGGGATCGCAGCCCATCGCCCCTGCGGCATGGAGAAAAAGATCGGGAGCCGGTTTGCCGTGTTTCACCATGCTCGAACTATACAGGTGCGGCGCGAGCCTTTCCAGTAGACCAGTGATCTCAAGCGATAGGGCAATGCGCTCGGGCTGGCTGGAGGAGGCCACGCAACGCGCCACGGTCAGCGTGTCCAGCGTTTCCGCAATGCCGGGAATGGGCATGAGTTCGTCCAGGAACCGTTCGTACAGCCGTAGCCGTATAGATTCGAGATGCAGCGGGGTGATCGCCAGCCCGAATTCGTCTTCCATGATGGCGGCAACCGACGCCATGGAGCGACCGAGGAAGCGGCTATAGGCGACATCCTCGCCAACCGGTACGCCTGCCTCGGCAAACACCTCCAGCAGGACTGCGACCGAGATTGGCTCGCTGTCGACAAGAACGCCGTCGCAGTCGAAGATCACCAGGTCGGGACCAGGCTTTCCGTCCATGACGAGCTACAGGTCGCCGGCGAGATAGCGCCGCAGGACGGCTTCCGTCCCATCCTTCCACAGCGCATCGAGTGCCGTGGCGAAGGCCTTGCGGAACACCTCGGAGCGTCCGACCTCGCCGAAGATGTCTTCCATGGCAAGCCACGCCATCGGGTCTTCGCGCGCGGTTTTCGCGGCCTTTTGCAGCCTGTCCCAGGAAGGGTCGTTGGGCTCGATTGTCTTGCCGCTTTCGGTCGTGCCATAGCAGTAGCGGCACCACAGCGCGGATTCCAGCGCGAGGCCGGGAACAGGCAGGCCTTGCTTCAGCCGGTCGGCGGTGGAAGGCAGGATGAATTTCGGCTGCCGGTTCGATCCGTCCAGGCACAGCCGGCGCACTGTGTCGCCGATCTTGGGGTTGGCGAAGCGGCGCTCGATCAGCGCGAAATAGTCGGCGAGGTCGGTGTCGGGTACCGGCGGCACGATCGGAATGATCTCTTCGGTCTCGATCTTGCGCAGGAAGGCGGCGACCAGCTCGTTCTCCATCGCTTCGTGGACGAAGTGGATGTCCATAAGCCCCGCCGGATAGGCGATGACGGCATGGCCGCCATTGAGAATGCGGATTTTCATGTGCTCGTAGGGAGACACGTCCGGCACGAACTGCACGCCGACCTTCTCCAGCGGCGGGCGACCGGCCGGGAAGTTGTCCTCCAGCACCCACTGTTTGAAGCTCTCGCAAAACACCGGCCATTGGTCGTCGATGCCGAATTCTTCCTTCGCGATGGTTTTTTCGCGCGCGCCGGTCGCCGGCGTTATGCGGTCGACCATGCCATTGGGAAACGCAACCTCAGCCGCGATCCAGGCGGCGAGTTCTGGATCGGAGATCTGGGCAAGACCAACGACGGCGTTCTTCGTAACCACGCCATTGTGGGGGATGTTGTCGCAGGACATGACGGTGAAGGGCGGGATGCCTTCGGCGCGGCGGCGCTTCAGGCCGGCGACCAGCAGGCCGAACACGGTGCGCGGCTTATCGGGTGCTGCGCCATCGGCTGCGATGTCGGGATGAGCCGGATTGAACGTACCCGATGCCGGATCGATGAAGTAGCCGCCTTCGGTGATCGTCAGCGACGCGATGCGAATGGCCGGGTCGGCCAGCTTGGACACGATGCTCTCGGCATCGCCCGGCTTGAGATAGTCGATCATGGCGCCGGTGATGCGTGCCGAACTGACATCGGCATCCTGTTCGACCACGGTGGTGAGATTGTCCTGCGCCGCAAGCACCGAGCGCATCGCCTCGTCCGATGGCAACACGCCGGCACCGACAAGAGCCCAATCGAGGCCAAGACCCGCGTTGAACAGATCGTCGAGATAGACCGCCTGATGCGCGCGATGGAAATTGCCGACGCCGAAATGCACGATGCCGGCTCTCAGGTCCTGGCGCTCGTAGGACGGTGTGCCGACAGACTTCGGCAGTGAAGCCAAGGTGGCGAGGGAGAGTTTGCTTGTCATTTCAAGACGCCTTTTTTGTTGGAGCGCCGGCAATCGCGATCCCTTCTCCCCCTTCACGAGGAGAAGGTGGCCCGAAGGGTCGGATGAGGGGCAGCACAGACACCTTGGATGACGCCGCTGCTCCTCACCTGCCTGCCGACATCTTCTCCCGCTAGCGGGGAGAGGAATCCATTCAACTCATCCAGTTGCCGCCGTCGACATTGTAGGTCTGGGCGACGATGTAATCGGCCTCGGCGGAGGCCAGGAACACCGCCATGCCCGTCAGGTCATGGGCCGTGCCCATACGGCCATAGGGTACGCTTTCACCCACCAGTCGCTTCTTCTCGCCCAGCGGACGGTTTTCGTAGCGGGCAAACAGCGAATCGACGTGATCCCAGTGCTCGCCGTCGACCACGCCGGGCGCGATCGCGTTGACGTTGATGCCGTGCTTGATCAGGTCCAGGCCCGCTGACTGGGTCAGGCTGATGACGGCCGCCTTGGTCGCGCAATAGATCGCCACGACGGCCTCGCCACGACGCCCCGCCTGGCTTGCCATGTTGATGATCTTGCCGCTCTTGCCACGCTTTATCATCGAGCGGGCGGCTGCCTGCAGGGTAAACAGCGTGCCGGCGACATTGACGGAAAAGAGCTTTTCATAGCTTGCGCGGGTGATCTCGGTGATGGGCGCGAGATCGAACAGCGCTGCGTTGTTGATCAGGATGTCGATGCCGCCGGTCCTGTCGTCGACGGCCTGAACGGCGGCATCGATGGATGCCTGGTCGGTGACGTCGAGCTGCACCGCGTAAGCGGATGCGCCGATGTCCTTCGCCGTCGCTTCGGCGCGCGCCAGATCGATGTCGCCGATGGCGACCGTCGCGCCTTCGCGCACATAGGCCTCGGCAAAAGTGCGTCCGATGCCGCGCGCGGAACCCGTGATAAGAGCGGATTTGCCTTGGAGCCGGGTCATGCGATTGCCAATCCTTCTTTGTCGAAACGGTGCAGCTTGTCGGGTTGCGGCGTCAGCCAGACCTTGGCGCCATGGTCGAGGCCGATTTCGCCGCCGGTGCGCACGGTGATCGTGCCCACGCCATCGGTGTGGACGTGCAGGAAGGTATCGGAGCCGAGATGCTCTGCGACGCCGACCGTGCCGCTCCAGGTGCCGCCGGTTTTGGAAATCGAGACATGCTCCGGGCGGATGCCGATGGTGGTCGCTCCATGCTCTTCGGCGGCTTTGCCGGAGATCAGGTTCATACGGGGCGAGCCGATGAATCCCGCAACGAACAGGTTGCGCGGGTTGCGATAGAGTTCCATTGGCGAGCCGACCTGCTCGATATTGCCGGCATTCAGCACGACGATCTTGTCGGCCATGGTCATGGCTTCGACCTGGTCGTGCGTGACGTAAATCATCGTCGTCTTGAGCTGGTGGTGCAGCTCGGAAATCTCGAGCCGCATCGTTCCGCGCAGCGAGGCGTCGAGGTTGGACAGCGGCTCGTCGAACAGGAACGCCTTGGGCTGGCGCACGATGGCGCGGCCGATGGCGACGCGCTGGCGCTGGCCGCCCGAAAGCTGTCCGGGCCGCCGTTCGAGATAGCTGGTCAGGTTCAGCGTGGCGGCCGCTGCTTTGACCTTGCGGTCGATTTCCGCTGGGTCGATGCCGGCCATCTTTAGCGGGAAGGCGATGTTCTTGTAGACGCTCATATGCGGGTACAGCGCATAGGACTGGAACACCATGGCGAGTCCGCGCTTGGCCGGCGGCTCGCCGGTGACATCTCGGCCGTCGATGGTGATGTGGCCGGAAGTCGTGTCCTCCAGCCCGGCGATAAGCCGGAGCAACGTGGACTTGCCGCAGCCGGAAGGCCCGACGAAGACGACGAATTCGCCGTTCTGGATCGCGAGGTCCACCTTCGGAATGACATTGGTGCCGCCGAAGGATTTGTGGACGCCTTTGAGTTCGATCATGCCCATTGTGGTGTCCCCTATTTCACGGCGCCGAAGGTGAGACCGCGGACGAGCTGGCGCTGCGAGAACCAACCCATGACGAGGATCGGTGCGATGGCGAGCGTCGAGGCGGCGGATAGTTTTGCCCAGAACAGGCCTTGCGGGCTGGAGAACGAGGCGATGAAGGCGGTCAGCGGCGCGGCGTTGGCTGCCGACAGCCGGATCGACCAGAACGCTTCGTTCCATGCCAGGATGATGTTGAGCAGCATGGTCGATGCGATGCCCGGCACTGCCATGGGCGTCAGCACATGGACGATTTCGTTCCACAGCGAAGCTCCGTCCATCCGTGCGGCTTCCAGGATTTCGCCCGGAATCTCGCGGAAGTAGGTGTAGAGCATCCAGACCACGATCGGCAGGTTGATCATGGTGAGAACAACCGTCAGTCCGAGCCGCGTATCGAGCAGGGCTGTGTCACGGAAGATCAGGTACATCGGCACCAGAACGCCGACAGCCGGCATCATCTTGGTCGACAGCATCCACATCAGGATGTCCTTGGTCCGCTTGGTCGGCGAGAACGCCATCGCCCAGGCGGCGGGTACTGCGATCAGCAGGGCGATCAGCGTCGAACCGACGGAGATGACGACGGAATTCATGAACGGTTTGAAATAGCCGTTCTGGGTCTGCACCAGCACATAGTTCTCGAAGGTGAAGGACGGGATCAGCCCGAACCCCTGGATCGCCTCCGTCTCGGACTTCAGCGAGGTGATGACGGTGTAGAGGATCGGAAAGAAGATCAGCAGCGCCACGGCCCATGAGGCGACCGTGAAGAAGACTTTGCGTTGGGTTGTAACCGCGCGAGCCATGATGTTCTCCTACCGGTCCAGGTTCTTGCCGACCGTGCGCATCAGGAAGAAGGCGACGATGTTGGCGAGGATGACTGCGATGACGCCGCCCGCCGATGCGCCGCCCACGTCGTAGGACAACAGGGCCGTGCGATAGATCAGGAAGGCGAGGTTGGTGGAGGCGAAGCCGGGGCCGCCATTGGTGGTCACCAGGATCTCGGCATAAACCGCCAGCAGGAAGATGGTCTGGATCAGGATCACGACGGTGATCGAGCGCGCCAGATGCGGCAGCGTCAGGTGGATGAAGCGGCTGAGCACGCCGGCGCCGTCCATCTCCGCTGCTTCCTTCTGCTCGCCGTCAAGCGACTGCAGGGCGGTCAGCAGGATCAGCGTGGCGAAAGGCAGCCACTGCCAGGCGACGATGATGACGATCGAGAAAAGCGGGTATTGGCCGAACCAGTCGACGGGCTGGAAGCCGAGCCATCGCGCCATGTCGGCGAACACGCCATAGCTGGGATGCATGATCATGTTCTTCCAGATCAGCGCGGCCACCGGCGGCATGACGAAGAAGGGCGAGATCACCAGGATGCGGACGAAGCCCTGACCGAACATCGGTTGGTCGATCAGGATCGCGAGCAGGATGCCGCCGATGACGGTGATGGCAAGCACACCGAGCACGATGGTCATGGTGTTGGCGATCGACTGCCAGAAGGCAGGGTCGGTATAGAAATAATAATAGTTCTCGAAGCCTGCCCAGCTGCGGTTGATGGGGTTGAGCAGGTTGTAGTTCTGGAACGAATACCACAGCGTCATCGCCAGCGGCACGATCATCCAGATCAGCAGCAGACCGACGGCGGGCGCCATCATGAACCGTGCAAGCGTGCTTGTGTTTCGCGTGGCCATTGCGTTTCCTCCCGCGTCTGCATGCTAAGTGCGTGGTTTGGGAACCGGGCTCCCGGCGCTGCCGCAATGACTGCGTCGGAGCGTCCTGCTTCGAAGGCGTGCCTGAGGCAGGAGAGGGCACCCGGCCGAAGCCGGGTGCTTGTCCAGAGAGGAGCTTACTTGATGTAGCCCGCGCGTGTCATTTCACGCGTGGTGATCGACTGTGCCTGAGCGAGCGCGTCATCGACCGTGGACTGCCCGGCGATAACAGCCGAGAAGAGCTGGCCCACCGTCGTTCCGATGCCCTGGAACTCAGGAATGGCGACGAACTGGCCGCCCGTATACGGCACCGGCTTGACGGTCGGCTTGGTGATGTCGGCGGCGTCCATCGCAGCCAGAGTGGTCGAAGCGAAAGCTGCGGCCTTCAGATACTCATCGTTCTTGTAGAGGGACGTGCGGGTGCCCGGAGGCACGTTGGCCCAGCCTTCCTTCGATGCGACGAGTTCGGTGTAAGCCTTGTCGGTCGCCCAGGAGATGAACTTCTTCGCTGCGTCGGCCTTCTGCGAGCTTGCCGGCACTGCGAGGTTCCATGACCACAACCAATTGCCGTGGTTCTTCAACTCGCCCTTGGAGGGGAACACCGTATAGGCCACCTTGTCGGCGACGGTCGAATCCTTGGGGTTAGACACGAAGGAGCCGGCGCTGGTGGCGTCCATCCACATGCCGCACTTGCCCTGCTGGAACAGCGTCAGGTTCTCGTTGAACCCGTTGGCGGAGGCACCCTGCGGTCCCGCGTCCTTCATCAGGTCGACATAGAACTGCAGTGCTTCCTTCCATTCGGGCTGGTCGAACTGCGGCTTCCATTGTTCGTCGAACCAGCGTGCGCCGAAAGAGTTGGCCAGCGCGGTGATGAAGGCCATGTTTTCGCCCCAGCCGGCCTTGCCGCGAAGGCAGATGCCGTTGACGCCGGTCGCACGGTCGGTGATCTTGCGCGCTGCCTCGCCGATGAATTCCCAGGTCGGCTCTTCCGGCATCTTCATGCCGGCCTTTTCCAGCAGATCGGTGCGGTAGATGGTCATGGCGGATTCGCCGTAGAACGGCGCGGCATAAAGCTTGTCATCGACCGAAAGTCCGCCCCGGATCGCCGGCAGGAGATCGTCGACCTCGTAGTTGGAGCCGAGGTCGTTCAGTTCCAGAAGCCAGCCCTGCTTGGCCCAGATCGGCACTTCGTAGTTGCCGATGGTGAGGACGTCGTACTGGCCGCCCTTGGTGGCGATGTCGGTCGTGACGCGCTCACGCAGCACGTTTTCTTCCAGCGTCACCCACTGAAGCTGGATATCCGGGTTCTTGCTGGTGAAGTCGTCGGTCAGCTTCTGCATGCGGATCATGTCACCGTTGTTGACGGTGGCGATGGTCAGCGTCTCTGCTTTAGCAGCCATCATCATGGCCAGCAGCGAACATGCGCTCAACGCGAGCGTTTTGGCTTTCATGGAAACCCTCCCTGGTTCACACTAATGAGCAAATGCTTTGTGTGTGGGCAATTACTCACTCAATCCTTGAAAAGGTCAAGTGAAATCGTCGCTGCGCTGCAGCAAGCTGGGTTCCGAATCCGATAGAAGGCCTATTCGCTATCCGCTTCGGCCAGCAGCCACTCGCGAAAGGCTTTGATTTTCGGCACATTGCGCCGTGCTTCGGGATAGACCAGCCAATGCGCCTTCTCATCGCCCGCAACGATGTCGAAAGGCTGGACGAGGCGGCCGTGGCGCAATTCGTCGGCGACGAAAGCCGGCGTCAGGATGGCGACGCCGTTGCCTGCGATGGCGGCATTCGCTTCCAGCGCCTGCGAGCCGAAATTGTTGGCCGGCCTGTCGTGCAGCCCATCGCGCGGCAGCCCCGCGGCATCGAACCACCGCTCCCACCACGGGTCGCTGGGATCGAGAATGGGCAGCTTCAGCAGGTCCGCCGGCCTGTCTAGAGGGCCTGCGCGCTGAAGAAGGCTGGGGCTGAGCATGGGCGTGAACAGGGTTTTCATCACCATATGCCGCGCCATCCCCGGCCAATCGCCGAATCCCGTGCGAATCGCCACGTCGTAGCCTTCGCGGCTGAGATCGAAGACCTTCCCGGAGGTTTCGAAACGCACGGCGAGCTTCGGATTGGACATCTGGAACGACCCGATCCGGCGCGCCAGCCAGTTCGATGCGAAGGTCGGTGCGCTGGTGATGTTGAGAATACCGCCGGCCTCGCCGCGAGCGGCAGCATAAGCGTCTGTTATCAGCGCGAAAGCTTCGGCCACGCCCGGCTGCAGCCTCAGGCCCGCTTCCGTCAGTTCGATCTGGCGCGGCTTCCTCAGAAATAGCGCCGAGCCGACGCGGTCTTCCAGAACCTTGATCTGATAGCTGACGGCGGCTTGCGTCATGCCCAGTTCTTCCGCTGCCTTGGTGAAGCTGAGGTGGCGGGCGACGGCGTGAAAGGCGCGCACGGCGGTCAGCGGCGGAAGAAGGTCGGGTCTATCCATTAAATCTCCTTATGTCAGGAGATCGTCATTCGATTGGAATTGCAAGCATTTTGTCGCCAGAGTCGATGTCAACGAACAAGTGCGATCGTCAAGGCGATCGTCGGCGACGGAAGGACAAACATCATGAGCATCTGCGAAACGCATACCTCCAAGCGCTCCACCGGCTTTGGCGCCATCCTGCTGCTGCTTCTGCGCGCACCGTTCCGGCTTCCCCGGCGCAAGCGCATCGTCGATCTGCGCACTCTGCCGGATCACCTGCAGCGGGATGTCGGCGTCATCGACGGAAAGGATCCCACGCCGCGTCGTCGCTGACATCGCTAGCGGTGTTGCAGCAGCGCTTCCGCGGTGGTCTCGTCGGTGATCAGGCCGTTGATCATTTTGCCCTGTATGGCGGCGGCTATGGCGGGAAGCTTTCGCCTGCCCATCGCGCTGGCGATGATGGTGCAACGGGCGGGATCGGGCAGGACGGCGCTTGCCACCCTGTCATTGGTCAGGCCCTCGATCACGCGACCTTCGGCGTCGAAGGCGCGGCCGACGATCTCTCCCACGGCGCCCGCCTGCTGCAGGGCACTGAGGTCGTCGCGTGTGATGAAGCCGTCGAGATAAAGCGGCGCCGAATCGCTGAGGTCGCCGATGCCGATGAAGGCGACATGGGCCTGCGCCGCGAGATCCAGCGTGGCGCGGATCATCGGCTGGCCCTGCAGCATGGTGCGCTCCTCGAGCGAGGAGACGATGACCGGCAGCGGCATCGGGAAGGAGCGCGACTTGACGGTGTCGGCCATAGTGAAGACGACGTTGTAAAAGGCTGCCGAGCCATCCGGTGCGATGTTGCCGGTCAGCGAAACCACCTTGTGCTGCGGACATTCGATCGGCGGCAGCTGTTCGATGGCAGCCTTCAGCGTGCGGCCGGTACCCATCGCGATGATGGTCGGGTCCTCGCGGCGCAGCCAGCGTTCGATCTCCGCGCCGGTGGCTTGAGCCACCCCGAGCGTGGTCGAATCCGACCCTGGATCGGAAGGGACGACCTCGACGAAGGCAAGGCCGAAACGGTCGGCCAGTTGCCGCGACAAGGTCAGGCACTGTGCGATGGGATGGTCGATGCGCACCTTGACCAGCCCTTCGGCCTGCGCCAGCGACACGAGCCGCTGGGCGGATTGCCGGGAAACGCCGAGCTTGGCGGCGATCTGGTCCTGCGTGTTGCCGGCAACATAATACAGCCAGGCTGCTCGGGCCGCATCGTCCAGTCTGGAGCCGCTCATCGTCATGGTCTGCTCTGCGCGCCTTCCTCAGCCGGGGTGGCAATTGATAAGACCATTTCCCGGTCGCCGACAAGCGGCAATCAGACGAACAGGCTCCAGGCAAAGCGCAGGCAGATCAGCAGCAGGAAGATACCGAAGGCGACCTCCAGCCGCCGCTTGGACAAAGAGTGCGCCAGGCGGGCGCCGACCGGGGCGGTCATGATGCTGGTGGGGATGAACAGCAGCAATCCGATCAGCGAGACATAGCCGAGCGCCAGGGGCGGCTGCAGGGCGGCGACGCCAGGAAACTCTGCGGCGCGCGGCCAGCCGGCATAGATGTAGCCGATGGCGCCTGGGATCGAGATCAGGATGCCGAGCCCCGAAGACGTCGCCACCGCCTGGTGGATCGGCCTGCCGTAGAAAGTCATGAACAGGTTGGACAATTGCCCCCCGCCGATGCCCATCAAGGCCGAAAGTAGGCCGATGATCCAGCCATAGACGGTCATGAGAAGCTTGCCGGGCATGTCGAGGCCGAAACGCCAACTGTCCTTGCCGAAGAGCAGCCGGATGGCAGAGACGCCGGCAACAAGGACGAATACGATCTTGAACAGCTGCTCAGGCGCGTAACGCGCGATGAAGCTGCCCATGACGACACCGACGACCACCGGGACGGCCCATTGCCGCAGGATCGTCATGTCGACTGCGCCTTTGGCGAAATGCGCGCGAAAGGAGCGTACCGAGGTTGGAATGATGATGGCGAGCGAGGTGCCGATGCACAGCGGCATTCGAACCTCCTCCGGCACTTCCAGAATGCGGAAAAGCTCATACAGCACAGGCACCGCGACCGCGCCGCCGCCGACCCCGAATACGCCGGCCAGGAGACCGGTTATCGCGCCTGCCGCCAACAGCGAAACAGCAAGCAGGATCAGGTCGGAAACGGGAATGCCATACATCGTGGGGTTGACCTCGGGAGCAGTGGAAAGAGAGCCCTGCAACCGAGCTAAACCAGAAACGCCCGGCTGAACAGCCAAGAACGCCGTCGCAATGTCATCGGAGCGGGGAAATGGCGCGTGCCGCGGTGTTGTGGAATGTCGTACCGGTCTGCGACGAAGGTGGCGAACGCTTGCGCGCAGGCTGCTTCGCCTCTTGATTTTTGCCCCCCGAACCTCGATATCGGGCGCACCCTACAGGCATCATTTAGAACGGGAAGCTGAGATGAGCGACCAGAACAAAGACGATCGCATCTTCGATGAGCCCATCGTTGACGAGGCTCAGCCGGAAGGCGCGGACGACGCCAATAGCGATTACGAGGCGCTGGTGCGCCTGATGAAGGAAAACGAGGAACTCAAGGACCGCTCGCTGCGCATCGCCGCCGATATGGAAAACCTGCGCCGCCGCACGGCGCGCGAGGTCCAGGATGCACGCGCTTATTCGGTGGCGAATTTTGCCCGCGACATGCTGACGGTTTCCGACAATCTGCGCCGCGCCATCGATGCGGTGCCCGCCGAGCTGCGTGCCGCCGGAGAGGCCGGCCTTACCGCGCTGGTCGAAGGCGTCGAGATGACCGAGCGTTCCATGCTGACCACGCTGGAGCGCCACGGCGTCAAGAAGCTGAGCCCGGAAGGCGAAAAATTCGACCCGAACTTCCATCAGGCGATGTTCGAGGTGCCGAACCCGGCGGTTCCCGCCAACACGGTGGTCCAGGTCGTCCAGCCCGGCTATTCGATCGGCGACCGCGTGCTGCGTCCCGCTATGGTCGGCGTCGCCAAGGGCGGTCCGAAGGCCGCTGCGGAAGCGCCCGCCGAACCCGGCCCGATCAACGAACAGGCCGAACGCGACGCCTGATCCGAAGAAAGGGCGACGGCGGTACCAGCCGTTGCCCGTTATCTGTCAGAGGCCGGTCTTGGACCCGATCCAGTCGGTGTAATTGGACAGACGGGAATAGACGCCATAGGCGTTGGCATGGCCGCAGGCGGCATTCGCGTCGTAAGGCCCTTCGCCCCAGTTGACGATGCCGATCTGCTCCACCCCATCCTTGCCGGTCACGAACAGCGGCCCGCCGCTGTCGCCATTGCAGGCGTCGCGGGCGCCCGTGGTGGTGCCGGCGCAGATCATGTTGTCCGTCAGCGGATCGCCCATGTCTCCCGCGATCGCTACCGCGCCCGCATCGATGCCGCGCTCGGAATAGCGCATGCGCGTCGACATCTGCTTCAACATGGTGCGCAGATCCTTGGCGTAGATGTCCTTGATGCCGGCGTTGCAGGCAGCGTTTGGCGCAAGGTCGAGCTCGGCCTGCATCAGCGCGGACGGAAAGCTGCCGTCATCCGTCATGCCCCAGCCGATGACGGTGGTTTTGCCCTTCTCGACGCGGCTCTTTCGCAACTTGATCGAGGGCGCGGCCGCCGGTTCGACGAGCTTCAGAAGACCGATATCGTTGTCCAGCGACACCTCGCTATAGCCCTCATGCACGATGACCTGGCTGACCTTGTAGCGCTTGCCCTCAGCGAGGTCGGTCGCTTCGGTCAGGATGGTCACGGTTTCGGGCGCGATGGCGGTGCCGCCGTCATAAAGGCAGTGCGCCGCCGTCAGCACCCATTGCGGCGCAATCAGGCTGCCGCCGCAGAACTGGGCGTCGGTCTGCGACGCCGGTTGCTCGTCGAGCATGTCGCTGCTCAGCAGCGCCACCTGGAACGGCCAGGCGCCTTTTTCCGCCTCGAGCCCGCCGAACACGCGGTCGCCTTCGTCCTTGTCGGCCTCCTTGGCCTGCGCCCGGGCCTGCGTGACCCGGCTTTTCGGCGACAGTTCAGCCCTGCCGGACGCATCCCGGGCTTGTGCTGGGCTGCAGGCAAGCGCCGCCGTGATCGCCAGCATGGATGCTGCTGCGACCGAACCTTGCATGATGTTCAAATGATCCTCCTGAGACCAAACCCCGCATGAGCGGTGAAGCAATGAAATCTTCGCCGGCTGCGATATCAAGCCCCCCACGGGCCAGACGCAGCGATTTCGTCTTGCCAATATTGGATTATTTGCGGCAAAACTTGTCGATGGGGGAAGGGGATGCTTCGGCCTGGAGAAGGCTCAAGAAAAAATTCCGTTGTTTTTCAACAAATTGATGCGAGATCGGCGTCAACCACGATCCCGACAACATTTTCTCATGTCTTGGAATTCTTGCTGACTGACTTTGGGAGAGTCTCACCGTGCTTAAACTGACAAAGACACTTGCCGTGTCCGCACTCCTCGCGTCCGCTGTTTGCTCCAGTTCCGCATTTGCCGAGCCGGGGGCGGCGAACGAAGGCAATGGCGAAGCGCCGCGCGCAGCACCCATGGACGATCTCGACATCGGCCGCGCCAAGCCGATCGCCCCGCCAAAGCTCAAGGAGGACGAGACCAGCCGCGCGGCACCCACCGACGAGGATGCGGCGGTAAAATCCTTCGGCATCGTCGGCCGTTCGAGCGCCGGCAAGGATGTGGTTGTCGAGCCGAGCGAAACCATGCGCAAGATCATCCTCGAGGAGCTGAATGCGCCCGCTCCCGGCGACAAGAAGGCGGAAGGAACGTCAGGCCCGGCCATCGGCATCGATCCGGCGCTCGGCGAAGGCGAAGAGGCCAACCGGCAGGTCTTCGGCGACGACGACCGCGTCCAGATCAAGAACACCAAGGTCTACCCCTTTACCGCCATCGGCTATCTCGAAGGCAAGACCAAAGGCGGCGCTTTCGGCAGCTGTTCGGCCACTCTGATCGGTCCGCGCACCGTGCTGACGGCCGCGCACTGCCTGTACAATCATGACGATGGCGGCTGGCTGGATGAGTTCATTTTCGTCCCGTCGTTGAATGGCTCGACCGCCGACGACGCGCCCTATGGCGCATTCGACTACGACACCGCCTATATCGTGCAGGGCTATATCGACAATTACCAGGGTTTCTACGGGTCGGTCGTGCCGTGGGATCTGGGGGTCATCACGCTGAAGGAGCCGGTCGGCGACAATCTCGGCTGGCTCGGTTATGCCAATTACGACAATCTCGGCGATTTCGACGCCAACATCGTCGGCTATCCCGGCGACAAGCCGATGGGCACCATGTGGCGCGCCACCTGCAATGTGGTGGCCGAGCAGATCGACGAGATCAACTTCCAATACGACTGCGACACCTATCCGGGGTCGAGCGGCAGTTCGGTCTATGCCTACGACAACGCCGTCAAGCAACGCATCGTCGTCGGCGTCAATGTTGCCGAGAGCCCGAGCGCCAACACCGCCGTCCGGCTCAACAAGACCTATGTCGAGTGGATCAACAGTCTTTGGAAGTAAGGCGCTTTGACAGAAAAGGCGGGAAGCCCCGCCTTTTCTGTCTTGGCTTTACTTGCGGACCGGACCGGTGCGTTCCGCCGAACGAGCCCACAAATTAATGTCGGCCTCGTTGGCATAGCGGTCGATTTCCGCCAGCTCTTCGGGCGTGAAGTTGGGGTTCTTCAGCGCGGCGACGCAATCCTCGACCTGTTCCGGCCGGCTGGCGCCGATCAGCGCCGAGGTCACGCGTCCGCCGCGCAGCACCCATGCAATCGCCATCTGCGCCAATGTCTGGCCGCGCCGTTCGGCAATGGCGTTGAGCGCGCGGATGTTGGCGAGGTTGTCCTCGTTGAGGAAGGCGGGACGCAGCGACTTGCCCTGCGCCGCGCGGCTGTCATCGGGAATGCCGTCGAGATACTTCGTCGTCAGCATGCCCTGCGCCAGCGGGGAAAAGACGATCGAGCCGACCCCGAGCCCCGACAGCGTGTCGAGCAAGCCGTCGTCCTCCACCCAGCGATTCAGCATCGAATAGCTGGGCTGGTGGATGAGGCAGGGCGTGCCGAGCGAGCGCAGGATGGTGACGGCTTCGCGGGTGCGTTCGGAATTGTAGGAGGACAGGCCGACATAGAGCGCCTTGCCGGAGCGGACGGCGTGGTCGAGCGCCATCATTGTCTCTTCCAGCGGCGTTTCCGGGTCGAAGCGGTGCGAATAGAAGATGTCGACATAGTCGAGCCCCATGCGCTTGAGGCTCTGGTCGAGGCTGGCGAGCACATATTTGCGGCTGCCCCATTCGCCATAGGGGCCGGGCCACATGTCGTAGCCAGCCTTTGTCGAAATGATCATTTCGTCACGCAGTCCCGCGAAATCCGTGCGCAGGATTTCGCCGAACGCGGTTTCGGCCGAACCGGGGGGCGGGCCGTAATTGTTGGCGAGATCGAAATGGGTGATTCCCAGGTCGAAGGCGGTGCGGCAGATATCGCGCTTGAGATTGTGCGGCTTGTCCTCGCCGAAATTGTGCCACAGGCCCAGCGACAAAGCGGGGAGCTTCAGCCCCGAATGACCGCAGCGGTTGTAGACCATCGAATCGTATCGGTTTTTTGCCGGTTGCCAGCGCATCGTCGTGCCTCCAAAATCTTTCTTTCCAGCTATCGAAGCCGGGTGCCGGCACTTTAACCGATTTGACCGACAGCGCCATCGGCCCGGCGCTATTGGCGGGGGACTTTATCCGCTTGGGCGGACGGTTCCGGACGCGTCGTCACATAGAAGGCGCTGCCGAGCATGAAGACGGCCACGCCCAATGCCAGCCAGAGGCCTGGCTGCACCGTGATGAAGAAGATCCCATAGCCCGACGCCATGCCCAGGCAGGCGAGCAGCTTGGCCCGGCGCGGTATGGCGCCTTCTTCCCGCCAGGCGCGCAGAGAGGGTCCGAAGCGGCGGTGGTTGAGAAGCCAGGCTTCGAGCCGAGGCGACGAGCGGCCGAAGAACCACGCGGCCAGGATCAGGAAAATTGTCGTCGGCATCACGGGCAGGACTGCGCCGATGACGCCCAGCGCGAGCATAAGGAAGCCGAGAACGAGATATCCGGAACGTCTCAGCATTGTCGCGCGATCGGCCGGATGACAGCTTCACCGTCTGCCCGGTCCAAACCCTTTCATCCAAAGATGTCCGCCACGAGGTCATGCACGCGGCGGAATGCGGCGTCTCCGCCCTCCACCACCTTTTGCTCTTCCGCGGCATCGAGTTCAAGCGCGTCGAGCGCAGCGGTGAAGGTACGCCAGTGCAGGCCGCGCCCTTCCGGTGCGCCGGCGAGGTGGCGCGCCCCGAAAGTCTCGGAGAGACCGAGCTTCGCGGCTTCCTTGAGCAGGAAGGCCGCACCCAGGTTGGAGCCTTCCGCCACATAGAGCCAACCCAGCGCGGCGGGAATATCGGCTTCGGTGCCGAACGCAGCCGCGCCGGCCTGCGGAATGGCAAGGCCGAGATCGGCCAGATCCTGCTCGATCAGTCCCAGGCGGCGGCGACCTGCCAGATCCGGCAGCAGGCGGTCGAGTTCAGGATTGGAATACAGCGCGTCGATGTCGCGGTGGAAGCGGTACTGCACGGTCACGAACATGCCATAGCGGGCGCGGTCGGCGAACGGATTGCCTGCCATGATGCGCTTGTCCAGCCGCTCATGTGTCGGTGCCGTGCGGGCCTTGAGCACTTTCCAGCGGCTCGTCTCGATGGGGTGTTCAATGTCTGCGATGCTGTTCATGCGCTGCCCGTCTGCTCGTTTTGACCAGCCTCGCGCGGCAAGCCTGAAAGGCGCTTTATTACCGATTGGAGCACACCACAACGCCGAAATGAGGCATCGGTGAAGAAAGTCTTCCTTCACGCTCAAGTATGGCGCCAGTTTGATCCGGCGAAGTGCTTGATCCCGTCTGCCGGAAGGGGCAAAGATCGCCGTGGTTTGAAAAAGGACAATGCCTTGAACGCGGAAGCCCTGGTCGTCATTGATGTGCAGAACGATTTTTGCCCCGGAGGCGCGCTCGCCGTTGCCGGCGGTGATGAGATCGTGCCCATCGTCAACCGATTGATCGCTTCCTCCGACCATGTCGTGCTGACGCAGGACTGGCACCCCGCGGGCCACTCAAGCTTCGCTTCGTACCATGCCGGCAAACAGCCCTTCGAGACCGTGATGATGCCCTATGGCGAGCAGGTTCTGTGGCCCGACCATTGCATTCAGGGCGCGTGGGGCGCGGAATTCCATCCGGGGCTTGTCTGGACCAAGACGGAGCTGATCGTCCGCAAGGGATTCGATCCTGCGATCGACAGCTATTCCGCCTTCTACGAAAACGACCGCACCACGCCGACCGGTCTCGCCGGCTATCTGCGCGAGCGCGGCATTGGCAAGGTCGTGCTTGTCGGGCTGGCGACGGATTATTGCGTGGCCTATTCCGCCCTGGATGCGGTGGGCCATGGCTTCGACACCACCGTATTGCTCGAAGCCTGCCGTGGCATCGACCTTAACGGTTCCATGGCGGCGATGATGGTGGCGATGCGGGATGCCGGCGTGAAGCTCGTCGAATAAAACCCCGCCCTTCGCATCGAAGGACGGGGCGATTCTGAGCGAACTTGGTCGCTCAGCTTGCTTTGCGCGACCGAACCAGCCTTGGCTTCGAGGGCGCTGTTGTTTCGCGCTGGCGGTTGGACGCAATGAAGTCGACGATGCGCGGGACGATCTCCGAGCGGAAGCGCGAGCCGTTGAAGACACCGTAATGGCCGACCTTCGGCTGCATGTAGTGTGCCTTCTTCTCCGCCGGAATGTTGTTGCACAGATCGTGCGCGGCCTGTGTCTGGCCGAGGCCGGAGATGTCGTCATTCTCGCCTTCGATGGTCAGCAGCGCCGTCTTGCGGATCGCCGAGCAATCCACCAGCGCCCCGCGATGCTTCATCTCTCCTTTGGGCAGCAAATGCTTGACGAAGACGGTGTCGACCGTCTGTAGATAGAACTCGGCGGTCAGGTCCATGACGGCGAGATACTCGTCATAGAAATCGCGGTGTTTATCGGCGCCGTCGCCATCGTCCTTCACCAGATGCACGAAGAATTCCTTGTGCGCCGTGATATGCCGGTCGAGATTCATGCTCATGAAGCCGGAAAGCTGCAGGAAGCCCGGATAGACCTCGCGCATGAAGCCGGGTTCGGGCCATGGCACCTGCATAATGGCATTGTCGCGGAACCAGTCGATGCCCTTTTCCTCGGCCAGCTTGTTGACGGCGGTTGGGTTTCGGCGGGTATCGATCGGCCCGCCCATCAGCGTCATCGAGGCCGGCGCGAAGCGGTCGCCGCGCTCTTCCATGATGGCGGCAGCGGCCAGTACGGGCACGGAGGGCTGGCAGACGCCCATGACATGGGTGTCCGGGCCGAGCGTATGAAGCATATCGATGACATAGTCGATATAGTCGTCGAGATCGAAACGGCCTTCGGTCAGCGGCACCATGCGCGCATCGGTCCAGTCCGTGATGTAGACCTCGGCATGGGGCAGCATGGCTTCCACCGTGCCGCGCAGCAGCGTTGCATAATGGCCGGACATCGGCGCCACGATCAAAAGCTTAGGATCTGCGCGGCGTGCCGCGGGCAGATCGCGCTTGAAGTGAATGAGCTGGCAGAAGGGTCGCGACCAGACGATTTTCTCGGTGACATCGACTGATGTGTGGAAATCGAGGGCCGTTTTTGTAAGGCCGAAGGCCGGCTTGCCGTAACGGCGCGTGGTGCGCTCGAACAATTCGGCGGCGGCGGCGACGGATCGCCCGAAGGGAAGATGCGAAAATGGATTGAGGGGGTTTGAATAGAACAGCTTGACGGCGTCGGCATAGGCCCGCGCCGGCTGAAGCGCGGCGTGGCTCATTTCATAAAACTGATAGAACATCTATTGGTCCCTTCTTCCGTTCCACAGGAACGGGGTCCACCCTATAGTACCGGGGGTAAACGAAGGTATCAGAGATTTGTTGCAACGCAATATGCCCGCAACGGGCAAACGGCTTCTTCTTTCTCTGCAATCTTTGAAAATATTGGACTGTTTGCACATCACCGGATGCGCAGGCACACGCCCCGGCCGTGCCGCGTTAGGCAGCCGACCGCCGGTCAGACGCCTTCGACCAGCACGATCTCACCTTCGGCGAATTTCTGCCGGATCGACTTGGCATGCTGGTATTCGGCGGAATGGTAGCAATCATGCGCGTCCTGCATCGAGGCGAACTCGATGATGACGTTGCGCGCCCGCCCTGCGCCTTCCGCTGCCTCATGCGCACCGCCGCGCGCGATGAATTTGGCGCCGTAGCGCTCGAAAGCCGGTTTCGCCGCCTCGACATAGCCCTTGTAGCCTTCCGGGTCGCGGACGTCGACGCGGGCGATCCAATATGCCTTGGTCATGGTGGTATCCTCCTGATGTGCCCTTAGGCGGCTTCCATTTCGCGCAGGATAGCTTGCGCCGCCGCTCGCCTGTCAACCGCGCCGACGATGGGACGAGCGACGACGAGATGGCTGGACCCGTTGCGCAGCGCCTCTGAAGGCGTCACCACACGCTTCTGGTCTCCATGGTCTGCGCCCGCTGGCCTTATGCCAGGCGTGACCACCGCAATGTCCTGTCCGACGATCTTGCGCACGGCCGCGGCTTCGCTTGCCGAGCAGACGATGCCGCCCATCCCCGCCGTAAGCGCCTGCTCCGAGCGCCGCAGCACCAGCGTGTGCGGATCGTACTCATAGCCCGCCGCTGTCATGTCGGTTTCGTCCATCGAGGTCAGGACGGTCACCCCAAGCAGGCACAGTTCGCTGCCGCGCGCAGCCTCGACGCCGGCTTTCATCGCATTCGGATAGGCATGCAGCGTCAGCATGGTCACGCCCATCTTGACGATGTTCTCCACGCCCTTGGCCACCGTGTTGTTGATGTCGAGCAGCTTCATGTCGAGGAAGACCTTGGTGCCGGCCTGCGCAAGCTCGCGGGCGAAGTCCAGCCCGCCGGCGAAGGCGAGCTGATAACCGATCTTGTAGAAGGTGGCGACGCCGTCCAGCTCGCGAACCACCGCTTCCGCCTCTTTCACGGTGGGCACGTCGAGCCCGACGATGAGGCGGTCGCTCATGGAGGCAGGGACGATCATGCTTCAGTCCTCATCGACATCATTGAAGCCCGCTCGATCAGGGCCTTGGCCAGGCGGTCCATGGATTTGCGCAGGCGCTCTTCCTTGAAATTGCCGCCTTCGTCGAAAGCCTCGCCGGCGCTCGGCACGGACACCTGCGGCGCAATCACATCGGCCTGGATATGGGCGAGAACCGCGCGCAGATGGCTGGCGCTGCGGATGCCTGCGAAATGGCCGTCGGACGACGAGCAGATCGCCATCGGCTTGTCGGAATAGGGCTTGAGCTTGCCCGTTTTGTCGCTGTGCGCCCGGCTCACCCAATCGATGGTGTTTTTCACCAGCGGCGGAATCGAGCCGTTATATTCGGGCGTGCAGATGACGATGCCGTCATGGTCGGTGAAGATGCGGGCGAGCTTGACCGCATTCGCGGGCACGCCCTTTTCCTTTTCCAGATCCTGGTCGACCAGCGGCAGGGGATAGTCGCCGAGCGATATGCGGGTCACCTCCGCGCCGTTCTGGGCGAGCACTTTCTGCGCGATGTCAGCGGTTTTGCCGGAATAGGCGCCCGTGCGCAAAGAGCCGGCGAAGACGAGAATTCGGGGAGTGACACGCATCGGGGCGCCTTTTCGTCGGAAGAACTTAAGCGCTTCAGCTGTGGCGCGGACGCGAGCGGTAGACCCAGAGCTGGGCAGGCGGAATGTTGCGCAGCACGAAGTCGAAATGCTCGACCGAATAAGCGCCCAAGCCGGGCGGCACCGGCGATTTCGGACCATAGGTGATCTGCACCACGGGCCGGCCGGCGGGGATGCGTTTGAGAATGCTCTCGAGATAGGCGACACGCGTCTGGACCGGGAAGTTCAGCAGCGGCACGCCGGAGATGACGGAATCGAACTGCTGGTTGTTCAAGGCGCCGAGCGTCTTGTCGAGATTGAAGGCATCGCCCTGGATGATGTTGACCTTCGGATACAGCCGATGAAGGTGTTGGACGAAATCGTGGGAATATTCGACCGCATAGAGGTTTTCGGGCTTCACGCCACGGGCGAGGATCGCCTTGGTGATGACGCCGGTGCCGGGTCCGAGTTCCAGAACCGGAAGGCCGGATTGGGGGTTGACCGCCGAGGCCATGCGCTTGGCCGTCACGGAGCTTGTGGGAATGATGGAGCCAACGGCTTTCGGCTTGTCCATCCAGCCCTTGAAGAAGCGAACCTCGTCGTCGAACTTTGCCGCCAGCGACTTCCGCAGCCCGGATTCACGCGCCATATATCTCTCTCCTCGTGGCCCCCGGAGGATCAATAGCACCATCCCCGGTCATGGCAAGCGTCGAGCTGACGCTGCGGCAGATTACCGACGGATACGCGGTCACCGCTCGCCGAAGGAGTCGAAGAAGTCCTTCATCCGCGCGAAGAAGCCGCTGGACTGCGGAGAATTCTCCTTGGAGGAGAGCTGCTCGAACTCTTCGAGAAGCTCGCGCTGGCGCCGTGTCAGGTTTTGCGGCGTCTCCACCGCGGTCTGGATGTAGAGGTCGCCGAACTGGGATTGGCGCAGCACCGGCATGCCCTTGCCCTTCATGCGGAACTGGCGGCCGTTCTGGGTGCCTTCGGTGACCTTTACGCGGGTCTGCGTGCCATCCAGCGTCGTCACCTCGAACGAGCCGCCAAGGGCAGCTGTTGTCATCGAGATCGGCACCTTGCAATAAAGGTCGGCGCCGTCGCGCTGGAAGAACTCGTGCGGCTTGACCGACAGGAAAATGTAGAGGTCGCCCGAGGGTCCGCCGCGCAGGCCCGCTTCGCCTTCATTGGCCAGCCGGATGCGCGTGCCGTCCTCGATGCCCGAGGGGATGTTGACCGAAAGCGAGCGCTCCTCGGTGATGCGGCCCTGGCCGGCGCATTTCGGGCAGGGGTCCTTTATGGTCTGGCCGCGGCCCTGGCATTGCGGACAGGTCCGCTCGATGGAAAAGAAGCCCTGGCTGGCACGCACCTTGCCGTGGCCGGCGCACATGCTGCAGGTCACAGGCTGGGTGCCGGGCTTGGCGCCGCTGCCGGAACAGTCGCTGCAGGCGATCGACATCGGCACGCGGATCTGCGCGGTTTTGCCCTGGAAGGCTTCCTCCAGCGTGATTTCCATATTGTAGCGCAGGTCGGCGCCGCGTTCGCGCCCGCCCGAGGAGCGGCGCCGTCCGCCACCGCCCATCATCTCGCCGAAGATGTCTTCGAAAATGTCGGAGAAACCGCCGCCGCCGAACCCCTGGCCGCCGCCGCCCATGCCGCCATTTTCGAAAGCGGCATGGCCGAAACGATCATAGGCCGCGCGCTTATTGGGGTCCTTCAACGTCTCATAGGCTTCGTTGATTTCCTTGAACTTGTGCTCGCTGGTGCTGTCGCCGGGGTTCTTGTCCGGGTGGTATTGCATGGCGAGCTTGCGAAAGGCTGCCTTGAGCTCTTTCTCGTCAGCGCCCTTCTGGACGCCCAGCGTTTCGTAGAAATCAGCTTTCATAGTTTCCCGCTGCTCGGATATCGGCTGTCGCCCCCGGCGCTTTGCCATGGTGGAGAGACGACCGCCATCCGATTTAGTGACCAGATGCCGCCTGCGCCAGAGTGGGACAGGTCTTGGCAGCATCTTTTTAAATCCAGGTTGCAAAAAAGCCCGGCGAGCCGGGCTTTTCCGTTGATGCGCAGACGATCAGGCCGACTTTTTCTTGTCGTCGTCTTCGTCGATCTCTTCGAAGTCGGCATCGACCACATCCGAATCCTTGGCGGCGTCCGCCTGGGCGTCGGCTTCCGCAGCCTCCTTCTGGGAGGCTTCGTACATGGCCTGGCCGAGCTTCATCGACACTTCGGCGAGCTCCTGGCTCTTGGCGCTGATCGCCTCGACGTCGTCGCCTTCGGCAGCCGTCTTCAGGGCTGCGATGGCATTCGAAATCGCTGTGCGATCGTCCTCGGTAACCTTGTCGCCATAATCCTTGAGCGACTTCTCGGACGAATGCACCAGGGCTTCCGCCTGGTTGCGGGCTTCCACCAGGGCGCGGCGCTTCTTGTCGCTGTCGGCGTTGGCTTCCGCGTCCTTCACCATCTTCTCGATATCGGCGTCGGACAGACCGCCCGAAGCCTGGATGCGAATCTGGTGCTCCTTGCCGGTGCCCTTGTCCTTGGCCGTCACATTGACGATGCCGTTGGCGTCGATGTCGAAGGTGACCTCGATCTGCGGCACGCCGCGCGGTGCGGGCGGAATACCGACCAGGTCGAACTGGCCGAGCGCCTTGTTGTCGACGGCCATTTCACGCTCGCCCTGGAAGACGCGGATCGTCACGGCAGACTGCGAATCCTCGGCGGTCGAGAAGACCTGGCTCTTCTTGGTCGGGATCGTGGTGTTGCGGTCGATCAGGCGGGTGAACACGCCGCCCAGCGTCTCGATGCCCAGCGACAGCGGGGTCACGTCGAGCAGCAGAACGTCCTTGACGTCGCCCTGCAGAACGCCGGCCTGGATCGCTGCACCCATAGCGACGACTTCATCGGGGTTGACGCCCTTGTGCGGCTCCTTGCCGAAGAACTGCTTCACGATTTCCTGGATTTTGGGCATGCGGGTCATGCCGCCGACCAGAACCACCTCGTCGATGTCGCCGGCCTTCAGGCCCGCATCCTTCAGCGCCGCCTTGCACGGTTCGATGGTGCGCTGGACGAGATCTTCGACCAGGCTCTCGAACTTGGCGCGCGACAGCTTCATCGTCAGGTGCTTCGGGCCGGAAGCGTCCGCGGTGATGAAGGGCAGGTTGATTTCGGTCTGCGAGGACGAGGACAGCTCGATCTTGGCCTTCTCCGCAGCTTCCTTGAGGCGCTGCAAAGCGAGCTTGTCGTTCTTCAGGTCGATGCCCTGTTCCTTCTTGAACTCGGCAGCCAGATACTCGACCAGACGCATGTCGAAGTCTTCGCCGCCCAGGAAGGTATCGCCATTGGTCGACTTCACTTCGAAGACGCCGTCGCCGATTTCAAGCACGGAGATGTCGAAGGTGCCGCCGCCAAGATCGTAGACGGCAATGGTCTTGCCTTCCTTCTTGTCGAGACCGTAGGCGAGCGCGGCTGCGGTCGGCTCATTGATGATGCGCAGCACTTCGAGGCCGGCGATCTTGCCTGCGTCCTTGGTTGCCTGGCGCTGGGCGTCGTTAAAATACGCGGGAACGGTGATGACGGCCTTTTCGACCTTCTCGCCGAGATAGGCTTCCGCCGTCTCCTTCATCTTCTGAAGGATCATGGCCGAGATCTGCGAGGGCGACTGCTTCTTGCCGCCGGCTTCGACCCATGCGTCGCCATTGTCGCCCTTGACGATCTTGTAGGGGACGAGGTTCTTGTCCTTGGCGGTGACCGGATCATCATAACGGCGCCCGATCAGGCGCTTGACCGCAAAAACTGTGTTTTCAGGATTGGTGACGGCCTGGCGCTTGGCCGGCTGTCCTACAAGGCGCTCGCCGTCGCCGGAGAATGCCACGATGGAAGGGGTCGTGCGCGCGCCTTCCGCATTCTCGATGACCTTGGCTTCCTTGCCATCCATGATGGCGATGCACGAATTGGTCGTTCCGAGGTCGATACCGATTACTTTAGCCATTTGTTCTCTCCACTAAGCAGGCTCTCAGGACCCGTTCCGGCGTTCCGACGAAAGCCCCTGTCACAACAAATTCCGGCCGGCGGATGGTTGTGTGCCATAAGCCTTCCGGTGTGCGGCGTATATAAGAACAGGCTTTTCGCCGCGCAAGCGTTTCACGCCAAGGTTGGAGTCAAATCCTTGGAGGGCGCGGCGGGCGAGATGCCTGTTGGGGTGTGCGTCAGACCGCTTCCCAGTTATCCGTCTCTCCGGCGCGGAAAATCGCGTCGATCACCTTCTGGTTCAGCACGGACTGTTCCAGCGTAAAGATCTCGTCGCCGCCGCCCTGCGCCGCGCGCACGAAGGTCTCGGCTTCGAGCCGGTATTGCTGGGTCGCCGGAAAGCGGAAGATCTCAGCGCCGGAGTGGTTCTGGTTGTGCAGTTCGATGCGGTGATGGTCGTAAAGCCCGGCATTGAACGGCGAGGCGACCTCGATGTAGCCCTTGTCGCCGTGGAAGACCATGATCTGCCGCGCCGCCAACTGCGTCGACAGATAGAAGGACAGTTCGAAATCGCCGAAATCGGCCCGGATCGACGAAAAGGTATCGGTGCCGAAGGTTGCATCGCGCTCCACCGTCGCCTGCACCCGGACGGGTTCCTTGGCCGTGACGAACCGTGTCGTCACCGTCGGATAGACGCCGATATCCGGCAGGGCACCGCCGCCGAGCGAGACCTGGTTGCGCATGTTGGACGGGTCGACATTGTAATAGCTGAACACGCCCTGGACATAGCGCAGCCGGCCGATGGCCCCTGACGCGATCAGTTCGCGCACCTTGAGCCACTGCGGATGGTAGGTCACCATGAAGGCTTCGCTGACCAGCACCTTTTTCGCGTCGCGGACGGCGATCAGAGATGCGATGTCGTCGGCTTTCAGCGCCAGCGGCTTTTCCACCAGCACGTGTTTGCCGGCTTCGGCAGCCTTTGTGGCCCATTCGAGATGCTGGGAGGTCGGCAGCGGGATATAGACGCCATCCACGGTGTCGGAAGCCAGAAGCTCTTCATACGAGCCGAAAGTATGCGGCGCGCCGAACCGTGCCGCGAGCGCCTTGGCCTTGGCGATGTCGCGGCTAGCCACGGCGACGAGCACGCCATTGTCGGAATCCGCTATTGCCGGCAGCACATGCTCCCGGCCGATTTTTGCGGTTGAAAGTACACCCCAGCGAAACATTCTGTCCTCCAAACCTGGTTCGGCGACACAGGAACGCCCCGCGTCGAGAAAGGCAAGAGTTTTTCGCTGATATCAGCCGGCCATGAAGCCGGTGCTGTCGCGCTGCCAGTAGCCGGCGACCAGCGTACGGTCGCGGCCGAGGCCGCGCGTGACGCGCCAATGCTCGCGGACCTTCTTGGCGACGCTTGCCTCGGCCGCGAACCAGCCGAAGGTCTTGTCCCGGTCCGGCCAGGGCTGGTTGCAGACAAGGTGCGAAAACCCTGTCGTGCCGTCGGTGGGCGCTCCATTGCGGTGCAGCCAGCGGATTTCAAATCCGTCCGGGCGCTTCAGTTCCTGTTCCTCGGCGGCATTTTCCACCTCGAGATAGGCGATGCCCTGGGTGTCCGGCGAGAGGCTTTCGAGCAGTCGCCCGACAGCTGGAAGACCGGTCTCGTCGGCGCCGAGCACATACCAGTCGGCGGATTTGAGCGGTCGCCCGACCGGTCCAAGCACACCCACCGTGTCCCCTTCCTCGGCATGAACAGCCCAGGATGAGGCGACGCCGTGCTCCTCATGCATGACGAAATCGACATCGATCCAGCCCGCTTCCGCATCGAGCGCGCGAACCGTATAGGCTCTGGAGACCGGACGCCTCGCCTCGGACGGCCAGGACGGCAACCCGTTCTCGCCCATCACCGGCCAGACCGGATCGGGATTCTCCGGCGTGGCGAACAGCATGCGGATATGCATGCCGCCGAACAGGCCGAAGCGCGCCAGATCCTTGCCGGCAAGCCGCACCCTGAGCATCCGCGGCGTCACATAGTGCTTGGCCGTCACCCGCATCAGCCGGAATTGCTCCAGCCTTGTCTCGCCTGCGAGGTCGCCGGTCCAGACGATGCGCGGGTTTTCCGACTTGGCATAGAGCTGGACGGCCACAGCCACCAGGTCCTTGACGCGCGCCAGGCCCATAGTGTCGGGCGCTTCGGCCGTCATCACCAGCCGGCCCTGCGGAAAATCCAGCGCCGCCCGGCCGAACGGATAGCGAAACTCGGCGCGTTCGCCCTGCCGCACCACCTCCGGGTGGTAGCTGCCCAGCCGGTCGACGATGCTGTCGAGATAGGTGGGCAGGTGGCTGAGCGAAACTTCGGCGCGGCTGGTGAGCGTCATGATGCGGTCCCCTGTCTTTGCATAAAGCTTGGTCTTCGCGTGAAGCCGGGCCTCGTCGGCCCGGCTTTGGCCTCGATCAGCCGCCGATGCGGCCGGTCAGCGCGACCTTGAAGGTGCGGCCCTTGGCCTGTTCGATGTCCGAGGTCGTCGACCAGCCGCTCTGGGGATCGGTGTAGGCCTGGTCGAACACATTATCGACGCCGAGATCCAGCTTCAGATTGTCGTTAATGTCCCAATTGGCGAAGACATTGATCAGGTCGACGCGCGGATAGACCTTGGTCCCCGTGCTCAACACCCGCGTCACCTCGCCGATGCTCTGGTACTGGATGCCATAGGTCAGCCGATCCTCGAAGGCGCGGAAACCGAGCGTCGCCGAGACATTGTCGAGCGGGGTGTTGCTCAGCGTCTCGCCGGCATAGACACCGTCGCGCATGGTGGCGTCGGTGAAGGATGCCGCGAGGTTGATGAAGCCGAAGCCATAATCGTAGATGCCTTCGACCTCGACGCCCCGCAGCCGTGCCGTGCCGACATTTTCCGAACGGGTTATGCCGCCGCTCGAGACCGTGTTGATGTAGTCGTCGACATCGGAGTGGAAGAGGTTGGCCTTCAGGCGGAGCAGGTCGCCGCCAGTCAAGACGTCGTTGTACTGCAGGTTCACGCCCGCTTCCCAGGTCCGCGCCACTTCCGGCCGCAGCAGCAGGTTCGGCTCGTAGCCCGAGCCGTGCGCGCCGTTCTGGCGGAACACGTCCTGCATATGCGGAACGCGGTAGCCCTCGGCATAGGTGCCGTAGACCTGCAAGCCTTCCAACGGCGTGACGCCGACCGTGACGCGCGGCGACCAGCGGTCGCCATCGAGCGAGACGTCCTGCGACGGCGTGGTCGGCGTCGCCTTGCTGCGGCCGTCGAGCTGGTAGCCGTCATAGCGAAGGGCCGCGATCAGATCGAGCCACTGCTCGTACTTGCCTTCCCACTGCATGAAGCCGCCATAGGCGCGCTGAGAGCCCTGGCCGAAATTGTCGGTGTCGGACGACCCTTCGAGGTCGTAGTAATCGAAGCCGTAGGTCAGCGTATGCTGCATGTTCAGGGCTTCGAAACGCGACGAATTGCGCGCGTTCACGCCCGATGTCGCAACGTCGTAGTAGCGGCTGTTGCCGTAGCTCGCCTCAGGCCAGGTCTGGAACTGGTCGGCCTTGGTGCTGGCGTGATAGGCGTTTGCGGTAAAATCCACCAGCTCGTTGTCGTCCGGCTTGTAGGTATAGCTGCCGCTGTAGGTGTAGACTTTGGTGCGTGCATCGTAGCGGCTCAGCGTTGCGGAGGACGAACCGCTCGAGCCTGTGATGAAGTCACTATAGTCCTGCGCGGTCATGCCGAGCTTGATCTCATGGCCGTCTGCGGGACGCATGGTGATCTTGCCGAAGCCGCTGACCACATCCTCGCCGGTCCAGCGCACCGTGTCGCCATTGCCGTCCTTGTATTCGTCGCTGTCGCGCCAGACGATGTTGCCGATGACGTCGATATTTTCGTTGAACGCATAGGCGCCCGTCGTGCTCGACAGCTTGCCTTCGCCATTGCTCTCGTAGCGCAGCCTCTGGCTCAGCGCCCAGGTCTCTCCGTCGCGCAGGAAGTCTCGGGCGTCCTTGGTCTCGAAAGAGACGACGCCGCCGATGGCGCCCGAGCCATAGGCGTTGGAAACGGGGCCGCGAATGACGGTGACCTGCTTGAGAAGCTCCGGCTCGATGTAGAACGACCCCGAGCCGTGGCCGACGCGCCAATAATCCTGGCGTGCGCCGTCGAGCGTCACGGCGACGCGGCCATATTGCTGCAGGCCGCGTATGTTGATGGACGTGGCGGGATCGTCGCCATTGGGCGAGGCTGCCACGCCTGGAACGTTGCGGAACAGGTCGGCGGCCGAGGTCGCCTGGACGCGGTCGATCTCGTCACGTTTGACAAGGCTGGTGCCCGACATCGAATCGATCAGCGCCAGGGACTGCATGGTGGCGCTGATCGTGATGGTGTCGAGAACCGTCACCTTCTCGCCGGCCTTGGCGTCCTGCTGCTCCTGCTTTTTCAGAACCGGCGCGTCGGCCGCCTGCTGCGCGCGGGCCAGGCCGGGATTGAACAGGCAAAGGACAGTAAGGGCTGAGCCAGCCGCAAGCAGGTTGCGGGGCAGCGGGGAGCCGGCCATTCGAAGTTCTCCAGAAAACAGGGACGGCTGGCTGTGAATGGCTGGCTTGTGTCGGTGAGCTATAACGCTCGATAAAAATCTTGATTTATAAAGTCAAGTTATATCCTCTTAGGCCAGATCGAGAATCGCAGCGGTGATGCTGCGACGCTGCGCGACGCCAGGATGGGACATTGATGCCAATGATACGAGATAGAACCCGAGACGCTTTTTCAGCGCGGTCCCAGCAGGTGATGGTGCTCTTCGTCTTGCAGGCCTTGGCGCTTCTGCTCGTGGTCGCAGCCGCTCATGCCGAGCCCGCTTACAGGCGCATCGTCTCGCTCGGGCCGGATGTCACGGAGATTGCCATGGCGCTGGGCGCCGCCGACCGCATTGTCGCCGTCGACCGCTCCAGCCGCTACCCCGAGGCGGCTGCGGCCAAGCCGAATGTCGGCTACCGCCGTGCGCTTTCCGCCGAAGGGATCATCGCGCTCAATCCCGACCTGATCCTGGCTGCCGAGGATATCGGCCCACCCGAGGCCGTCGACATCCTGAAAGGGCTGTCCGTGCCCATGCTGTTCGTGCCCGAAGGCAATTCGGGCGAGGGGATCGTGCGCAAGATCGAGGTCATCGCCAGGATTTTGGGCGAAGAGGAAAAGGGCGAACACCTTGCCGCTACCGTGCTCGCCGATTTCCGGGAGGCAGCCGAACTGGGCGCCTCCATTCCGCAAGCCGAACGCCGCAAGGTCGTGTTCTTTCACGGTCTCGCACGGCTGACGGGCGCGGGTTCGGACACCTCCGCCGACGCCATCATCCGCTATGCCGGAGGCACCAATCCTCTCGCCGAATACTCGGGCTACAAGGCGGTGTCGGAGGAAAAGCTGCTCGAAGTCGGACCGGATGTGGTTTTGATGATGCCGGATGCCGCGGGCGGGCCCAAGCCCGACGACGTCTTTGCCATTCCGGCGCTGGCGACGACGCCTGCGGGCAAGAATAAAGCGCTGGTGGTGCTTCAAGGGCCGTACATGCTCGGCTTCGGGCCCCGGACCGCCGAGGCAATCCGCGATCTCGCCCGCGCGCTCTATCCCGAGCGTTTGCAGACGCAAGGCAATTGAGGGAGGCGGTTGCTCGGCAGCGCGCCCGCCCCCGGTCCAAGGCTCAGGCCTTTTCGGCGGCCTGCGCCTGCGCGGCAGCCATATCCATCCACATGACCTCCCAATGGTGGCCGTCGAGATCGTCGAAGCTGCGGCCGTACATGAAACCGTAATCCTGCTTCGGCCCGACATCCGGCTTGCCGCCGGCCTTTTCGGCTTTCTCCGTCATCGCGTCGACGTCGTCGCGGGAATCGGCGGACACGCAGATCAACACCTCGCTGGTGGCGTGGGCGTCGGCGATGGGCTTCTGCGTGAACTGGCTGTATTTCGGATGGGTCAGCAGCATGACATGGATGGTCTCCGAGAAAACCATGCAGGCCGCCGTCTCATCGGTGAACTGCGGATTCAACGTCGCGCCGATGGCTTCGTAGAAGGCGATGGATTTGGGCAGGTCGGCGACGGGCAGGTTGACGAAGATAAGCTTGGACATGGCATCCTCCTCTCGATTTCGATTTGACGATCATGCCGGCTTAAGTTATAAAAAGCAACTATGAAGTTAAAAAAAATAACTGAAAGAGAAAAGCAGAGCCCGAAGCGGCTTTACGAAGACGCTTGCGCCACCGCGCATGCGCTCGATTTGCTGGGCGAACGATGGGCTATTCTGGTCATCCGCGAACTCATGCTGGGGCCGAAGCGCTTCGGCGACCTGCGCGCGGATTTGCCCGGCATCAGCGCCAACGTACTGACGCAGCGGCTCGAAGGGCTGGAAGCGAGCGGCGTGGTCAAGCGACGCAAGCTGCCGCCGCCGGCCAACATCCAGGTCTATGAACTGACCGAGTGGGGCTATGAATCCGAGCCCATCTTCCAGGCCATGGGGCGCTGGGCTGCGCGGTCGCCGCTGCACGATCCGACACTGCCGTTCGGAACGGTCTCGCTGGTGCTGTCGATGCGGACGATGTTCGATCCCTTGCGCGCCGATGGCCTGGACCTGACTGTGGGCCTCAAGCTCCCGAATGACGGGTTCGTGGTTCGGGTAATGGATGGCTCGATTCACGTGGAACGCGGCGACCCGGCTGAGGCTAAGGCCGTGCTCACCGGAAATGCGCAAATCCTGGCCGCTGCCTTCTATGGCGGCGTTCCGCTCGCGGACCTCGAAGCGGGCGGTGCGCTGAAGCTGGACGGCGACAGGGAAGCTGCCGAACGGCTGGTTTCGCTGTTCCCCCTGCCGTCGAAGGCTCCCACGGCAGAATAAGCCATCTCCGGTCAGGTCCCTTGCGCGTAGCTCTCTATCGCGCGAGCGAAATTCGGCGCGCCGTTACGGCGTTCGGCCTTGATGAAGCCGGAGAACGAATTCCAGAATGACTGCGCGTAGTCCTTGAAATAGGTGTCGGCCACCTCCTTCGAACAAAGGTCGCCGGACACGCAGGTCGAGACCCGGTTGAGGAAATAGACGATCCGGTCGAACTGGTCGCGGAAGTCGGTCAGGGGCATCGCGCCGCCCTGTTCGGTCATCGCCTGCGAACCGATGCGCTGGAAATAGACGAGTTGTTCCGCCGGCGTCGCGCCCGCGGGAAGGAATTGCCGGTTGGCCGCGTCGAGCGCATCCAGCCGCTGCCGCACTGCCTTCTGCGCCTGCTGGTAGTCGGGCTGCTCCCACAGCGTCACCAGATCCAGCGTCCGCTCGACGCGCTTCTCGTCGCGCCCGTTGAGAAACTGGTAGACGGTGAAAGCCGCGCCGAAGATCAGCACCAGGCGCAGCGCCAGGCCGGACCACGCGTAAACCAGCATGCGCCAGTCCCGGTCGGTGAACGGATTGCTTTCCTTCTTGATCTCCTGCGGGCTTTGCCACGGCAAGCCTTCGCCGGTTTCCGGCAGGACCGTCTTGGGTTTGGGCGCAATGCCGGCGACGGGCGGGGTGAGGGGCGCGGCGTCGCTCATCAGCAGCTTCCCAGGGCGATGCGCAGCGACGGGTCGAGCTTCAGCCCCGGCTCCTGCAGCTTTTTCCGCAGGCAGTCGAGCTGCGTGCGCGAGACCATGAAGGTGACGTTCGGCTCATCCGGCGTGGCCGTCTCCGGGCCGACAGGGGAGACGAGGCTCTTGAGCGGTTCGATCACGCCGCGCGCCTGTTCGCAGGCACTGAGATCGACCACAACGGCGTTTCCCGCTCGCTTGGCAAATTCGTCATAGCTGTCGAGGAAGCAGGAGGCGAGCTCCGCATTGGTGACGATTTCCTTGTCGCAGACAGCGCAAGCTCCATCCGCCAACGCCTGCGAGGATACCGCGGCCAGTATGGCTGCGAGCAGGAAGCGGCATGCGGAAGCAAGGACTTTCATCGCATCACCATAGACGTTGATGTAAACCGTTGTGCGCCGGAGTCTGGCACCATCCCATTGTCCCCAAAGCCTGGCGCCGCGCAAGCCTGTCGTCACGAGCGCGGGCGGGTCTCGATCGGGAAGATCATGACCGCGCCGCCCGCCTTGGCTTTGTCGTTGAGTTTGGCGGCCGAGCGGGTAGAGGGCGCAAGCCCGATATCGTCCAGCAAGGCGCCGAACGAGGCCTGCGCGACGCCTCGCGTCGCCGGCAGCACCCCGTCCTGTTCGAGGAATTTCAAATCCTCGACCTCGCTCAGCGGCGGGGCTTCGGTCAGAACTGCGATCATGCGCTCCATGCCGAAGCTCGATTCGGTGATCTCCAGAATGCCTTCCTCGACCTTGGCGCCCGCGACCAGGCGCTGGGCGTCCATGTGGCTGATCGAATAGTCACTGCCGACATAGAGGATGTTGATGTCGACGAGATCGGGCGAGGCGTTTTCGGCCAGCACATGGATCTGGTCGCCGGGATTGAGGATCGGCACCGACGAAGCCTGCAGCGGCTCCAGGTCGTCCCGTCCGTCGCGCTTGATGAGGAACTGCACCGACACGTCTTCAGGCTTGTAGTCCGACGCCGCGGCCAGTCGCGACAGGGCTGTGGCGCGGAAAATCTTCAGCAGGTTCTCCGCCGTCTTTTTCGCCGTCTCTTCGGGGTTGGCGGCATCGAGCGTCACCGAAGGCGGCTTGCTGCCGCTGTCGAGTTCGATTTCGCCGGAGGGCGGCAGAAACCAAAGTGCGGGCTCGGCGCTTGCATTAGCGGATGCGCCGGGAAGCGTTTTCTCGGCCCATACGGCGAGCCGAAGGTCGGCCTCCGCGCCTGCGTCGACCAGCCTGATGCGAAAGCGCTGCTGGTCGTCCCTGGCCAGCGTGTCGAGCATCTGGTTGGCGGCATTGACCTGATCGACCATGCCCTCGATGGGCGATGGCCGCGCCACCGTCAGCATGTAGTCGACGGAAACTTCCGCCAGCCGCGCATAGACATTTTTGGGCAGGTCGGCGAGTTTTATGGCGCGCTTGCCCTCATAGGTGACGGGAGCCAGCTTGCTGGACAGGTTCCTGGCGGAACTCACCTCGAGATAGCCCAGCGCTTCTTCGGGCTTCGATGTCGGCGAGGGCAGGATTGCGAGCTTGGTGCCCTTGGACAAGCGGTGCAGGGAGCCTGCCGGCACGGTTGCGGAATTGCCGTCCACGGTCACCGGCCACTGCATGACGGTATCGAGCTGTTCGCTGTCGAAGGCACGCGCGTCGAGATCGCCCTCGAACAGCGGCGTCGGCCGCTCGCGCCGGTCGGCGGAATATTGCTGCAGCACCGCATGCCCCAGCTGCCGGTAGGTCGCGCCCGGATTTTCCGCGAGCTTGGAGAACAGCGTGTAGGTGAACAGCCCGTAGCGCTCGGCCTGCGGTTCGCCTTTCGGCAGGGGCATTTCGGGCGTCGTCTCGATGGTCTGGGCGGCGAAGAACGCGACCAGGCCGCCCTTTGCAAGGGGCGCAGCACTGGTCGGCGAGGCGGTGCCGGGCGAAAACGCGCGGACCGCAGCGTCGCCGGTCTTTTCGTCGGTCAGCGAAAAGGCCGCCTGGCGTTCCGCCGGCGCTTGTGTGGCTAAGGCCTCGGCCTTGCTCACCTCTTCGGCGGGAATGCCCAATGTGTCGAAATCCAGCTTCCGCTCAACCACCACATCGTCGCCGATATCGGCGGCGCGCGTGGCACTGCCGGAATGGCAGGCGTCGATGACGAACCAGACGAAGGCGCCCTTGTCGCGGATGGCGTCCAGCGCCGCGCCGATCTCGTCATCCATCAGCGCATTGGGCACGCCCTGGTCGCGGTTCGCCCATTTGCCGGTATCTGCGGGCAGGAAAATCTCGTCCAGCCCGTCGGTTTCGTTGCCGGCAGCCGTCTCCGGCTGCTGTGCGCCGTGGCCGGAAAAATGCAGATAGACGAAGTCGTCGCGCTGCACGGTGTCGGCCAGTGTCTTGAGTTGGGCCAGGATCGCTTCATGGGTCGGCGATCCCGCCGCGCCTTCGAGGCCATCGGCGAGAACAACCACATTGTCGGCCGAGAAAGGCACCGGCGCCGCCGTCGTCAGATACTCCCGCACAAGCCGGGCATCGTGGTTGGGACCGATGAGCGCTGCCTTGGGCGGCAGGTTGGGATAGGCCGTGACCGCCACCAGCAAGGCATGATTGGTCCGCGCCACGGCGGCACCCGACAGAGCGCCTAAAGCGGCAAAAGACAGAGCCGTCGCAGCCAGAAGGCCGCGCAGATGTTTCGCACCCATCATGTCAGAAGTCTCCCAAGCCCCGATGATCCCAAGCACGCCGATTTTAGACGAACATTTTGGCTGTATTGCGGAGTTTTGTCTTCATCGCTGTGGCGATGTCATGGTTGTTTCGCCGAGATGCCGATTATCTTTGTCGGCGCCGCGCGCTAGCAATAGTCGCGCCGTGTGGCTATCTGGAGGGGGATACGTTATAAAGTCCGCACCGCAGGAGCAGGCAGTCATGGTCACCAAAGTTGCGCTTACCAAGAACCAGAAGCTGGTCCTGGAAAAGCTCGAAGCGGCAAAGGCGCCGGTCAGCGCCTACAACCTGCTCGACCTCCTGCGCGAGAACGGGTTTCGCGCCCCGCTGCAGGTCTATCGGGCGCTGGACGCGCTGATCAAGGAAGGCTTCGTCCATAGGCTGGAAAGCCTGAACGCCTTCGTCGCCTGTTCCGAACAGCACGACCACAGCCAGCACACCCACCACATGACCGCCTTTGCCATTTGCGACACCTGCGGCCAGGTCACCGAGTTCTCCGACGAATCGATCAGCCACCGGCTGGATGACTGGATCGGCGCCACCGGCTTCATCGCCAAGAAGGCGGTGATCGAGTTCCGCGGCACCTGTGCCAGCTGCGCTGCCCTGGCGGCGTAGCCCGCTAAGCTCAGCCCCTCAATGCGCCTCGTCCCAGTTGTCGGCGGCGCGGGCGTCGACCTTCAGCGGCACGGAGAGCGCGACGGCCGGCATGGCGGCATCCTCCATCACCCTTACGATCACCGGCATGGCGGCTTCCACGTCTTCCGCTGCTGCCTCGAACACCAGTTCGTCGTGGACCTGCAACAGCATGCGCACATCCGGCAGGCCGGCCTCGACCAGCGCACCCTCCATGCGCGCCATGGCGCGGCGGATGATGTCGGCCGCCGAACCCTGGATCGGCGCATTGATCGCCGCGCGCTCGCTGTTGGCGCGGATCGACGGGTTCGAGGCCCTGATTTCCGGATAGTGCGCGCGGCGGCCGAAGATGGTTTCGACATAGCCGGTGTCGCGGCAGAACGCCTTGGTGCGGTCCATATAGTCGCGGATGCCGGGAAAGCGCTCGAAATAGCGCTTGATGTAGGCGCCAGCCTCCTCGCGCGGGATCGACAGCTGGTTGGCCAGCCCGAAGGCCGAGATGCCGTAGACGATGCCGAAGTTGATTGCCTTGGCTCTGGAGCGCACTTCGCGCGGCATACCCTCCACCGGCACGCCGAACATCTCCGACGCCGTGATCGCGTGGATGTCGTCGCCATTGGCGAACGCCGCCTTGAGCTGCGGAATGTCGGCGACATGCGCCAGGATGCGCAGCTCGATCTGGCTGTAGTCGGCCGAGATCAGCTTGTTGCCCGGCTGGGCGATGAACGCGGTGCGCACCTTGCGCCCCTCGGCGGTGCGGATCGGGATGTTCTGCAGATTGGGTTCGTTGGACGACAGCCGGCCGGTCGATGTCGCCGCCATCGCATAGGAGGTGTGGACGCGTTTCGTCTCCGGATGGATGTAGCCCGGCAGCGCGTCGGTATAGGTCGATTTCAGCTTGGTCAGCTGGCGCCAGTCGACGATCTTGCGCGGCAGCTCGTAGCCTTCCGTCGCGAGTTCCTCCAGCACTTGCGCCGTCGTCGACCATTGCCCGGATTTCGTCTTTGTGCCGCCGGGCAGGCCCATGCGCCCGAACAAGATGTCGCCGAGCTGCTTTGGCGAGCCGATGGTGAATTTTTCGCCGGCAAGCTGGTAGACCTCATCCTCGAGTGCGGCGGCGCGCTGCGCCAGTTCGCCTGAAAGCCGCGACAGCATCTGCCTGTCGACCGAGACGCCGCGTTCCTCCATGCGCGCCAGAACCGGTACCAGCGGCTTCTCCAGCCGCTCATAGACGGACATCAAGCTATTGGCGACGAGGCGCGGCTTGAGCACCTGCCACAGCCGCAGAGCGAGATCGGCGCCTTCGGTCGAATAGGTCGTCGCGCGCTCGATATCGACGAGGTCGAAGCTGACGACGCTCTTGCCTGAGCCGACAACATCCTTGAACGGGATGACGGCATGGCCGAGCCAGCGTTCGGCGAGCGCGTCGATGCCGTGGCCGCCGGTTCCTGCGTCCGCCACATAGGACATCAGCATCGTGTCGTCGAAGGGCGCGATGTCGACGCCGAGCCGGTGCATCAGCAGCCAGTCGTATTTCGTGCTTTGCCCGACCTTCAGCACGGACGGATCGGACAAAAGCGGCGCCAACAGGGGAAACGCCTCGTCGAAGGAAAGCTGGTCCGGCGCGCGCCCGCCGCCAAGCAGGTCGACTGCGCTGGAACGGTGGCTGAGCGGCACATAGGCGGCGCGGCCGGGCCGAATCGCCAGTGAGAAGCCGACCAGTTCGGCCTGCATCGGGTCGAGCGACGTGGTTTCTGTGCGGAAGGCGACGATCCCGGCCTCCCGCGCCTCCGCCAGCCATGCCTGCAGCGTGGCAAGATCGCGGATGGTGGCATAGGCGCTACGGTCTATTTTGGAAGAGGCGGCCGCGTCGGCGCGGGACTGCGCGAGCGCGGAGGGTGTGAAGCCGGCCTTTCCCTCCCCCTTGAGGGGAGGGTCGGCGCGCAGCGCCGGGGTGGGGTCGCTGCCGTCATCGACGACCCCACCCGCGCCTGCGGCGCGACCTCCCCGCGAGGGGGAGGTGGAGTCGGCGCCAGCCCCGACATCCGGCCCATGGGCATCCTCGACGCGCTGCACGGTGATCGTCGCCGGCTCGATCTCGGAAGCCTCCGTACCGGTCGCCTCGGCGACGCGGCGGGTCAGCGAGGTGAATTCCATCGCCTTCAGATAGCCGATCAGCTTCGGCCCGTTGGCCGGGTGCAGCACCAGATCGTCCAGCGGTTCGGGAACTGCGACATCGTTCTTCAGCCGTACCAGCTCGCGCGAAATCCGCGCCTTGTCGGCATTGGCGATGATGGTTTCACGCCGCTTGTCCTGCTTGATCTCCGACGCCCTCTCCAGAAGCGTGTCGAGATCGCCGAACATTTCCAGAAGCTGGGCGGCGGTCTTCGGCCCGATGCCCGGAATGCCGGGAACGTTGTCGACGGAATCGCCGGTCAGCGCCTGCAAATCGACCATCTTTTCGGGCGGCACGCCCCATTTCTCGATGACCTCGGGAATGTTGATCTGCCGGTCCTTCATCGGGTCGTACATCGACACGGTCGGCCCGACGAGCTGCATCAGGTCCTTGTCGGACGACACGATGGTGGTGTCGGCCCCGGCCTCGCAGGCGAGTTTTGCATAGGTGGCGATCAGGTCGTCGGCCTCGAACCCCTCCATCTCGATGCAGGGCAGTTCGAAGGCGCGGGTGGCCTGGCGGATCAGCCCGAATTGCGGGATCAGATCCTCCGGCGGCGCGGAGCGGTTGGCCTTGTATTCGGCATAGAGCTCGTTGCGGAAGGTTTTCGACGAATAGTCGAAGATGACAGCGAAATGCGTCGGCACCACGCCGACATCGGTGTTGCGCGCGTCCTTCATCAGCTTCCACAGCATGTTGCAGAAGCCCGACACCGCCCCCACCGGCAGCCCGTCCGACTTGCGCGTCAGCGGCGGCAAAGCGTGATAGGCGCGGAAAATGTAGCCCGAGCCGTCGACTAGAAAGAGATGATCGCCTTTTTTCATGGCGCTAGCCGTAACGCCAAGCGCCAAAACTGTCCATGTTTAAGGATGTGGAAGGTGCCATGGAATGGCAGGAGATGGGCCCGGCAGCAACTCCACACCTACGTCATTCCCGTGATCGTGCTCGGCTTCGCCTCGCTTGCCATGGAATGACGAAGCGGAGAGGGCTTCGCTCGACCGGCCTGTGTGCTTCGACAAGTTGTGGAGGTAGGTCCGCCGAAAGGAAAGTCAGAGCCGGATGCCGGAACGAAAAAGCCCACGCCGTAGCGTGGGCCTTATCTGGTGCTGTTCCAGCTTGTTAACGGCTGGATCGCGATTTCTGAACCATTAATCTCTCACTAAATAACTGAGACTGCAAGAGGAAATTGGTTGAAGAGATATCTGAAATAAACAACCATAAATTTCAAAGCCGATTGCGAAGAATGAACCGGGGGGATCATGCTGACATTGGGAATTGACATCGGCAGTACGTCGCTTGGCTGGTGTTTGATCGAGACGCAAGGCGAGCCGCTGGAAAACGACTTTGGCAAAATCGTCGCCATCGGCATCCGCATCTTTTCCGATGGGCGCGAGCCGCAGACCAAAGCCTCGCTTGCCGTCCAGCGCCGCGCGGCCCGCGCCATGCGCCGCCGCCGCGACCGTTATGTGGCGCGGCGCGGCGCGTTGCTGAAGGCTCTGACCGACTATGGCCTGATGCCGGCAAACGAGGATGCGCGCAAAAAGCTGCTCAAGGAAACCGGGGATGGCGAGGGCGGCGATCTGTCCGGCAGCATCTATGGGTTGCGCTCCCGCGCGCTCGGCGAAAAGCTGCACCCTTACCAGATCGGACGCGTTCTCTTTGCGCTCGACCAGCGCCGCGGCTTCAAGTCCAACCGCAAGACCGACAAGGGCGACAACGAGGCGGGGAAAATCGCCATTGGGGTCTCGAGGCTTCAGCAGAAGATGGCGGAGGCAGGAGCCAAAAGCTACGGCGATTTTCTCTACAAGCGCCGTCTGGACGGTAAGTCCGTACGCACGCGCCTTCGACCGGAATCGGGAGAGGACGCCAAGGGCGACGGCTACGATTTCTATCCGTCGCGCCAGGCGCTTGAGGATGAATTTGATGATGTCTGCGCCGAACAGGCCGGGCACCATCCCGAGCTTCTGACGCAAGAGCGCATAAAACACCTGCGCGACATCACCTTCTACCAGCGCCCGCTGAAACCGCCGGTCGTCGGCAAATGCAGCTACAACCCCGCCGAGGAGCGGCTGGCCAAGGCGCATCCGCTGTTCCAGGAATTCCGGCTCTACAAGGAGTTGAACGAACTCGAACTGATCGACGAGCAGCAGAAGCGGCGCAAGCTGACGCTGGATGAGCGCGACAAACTGTACAGCCAATTGAGGGGCGCAAAGACCGGTACCTTCATCAGTTTGCGCAAGACGCTGGGTCTGGGCAAAGAAATCCGTTTCAACAAGGAAAGCGAAACGCGCGACAAGCTTTTGGGCGACGAGGTCTATTCGGCGCTTTCCGACAAGAAGGGTTTCGGTAACCGCTGGTCGACCTTCGGGCTGGAGCGGCAATGGCAGATCGTCCAGAAACTGCGCAACACCGAAGACGAGTTCGAACTGCATGCCTGGCTGACGGCCGAATGCGGCCTGAACGACGATCAGACCGAAGCGGTGGCCAAGGTGCATCTGCCGGAGGGCTATGGCCGCATCGGCGAGACGGCGGCGAAAATGCTGGTCGATGCCTTGAAGACGGAAACCGATGCCGAGGGCAAGGTGATCCCGGAATCGGAAGCGGCCAAGCGCTGCGGCTACAACCATTCCGACAAGAGCGACCTGAATTTTCCCGGGCACAAGGAACTGCCGCACTATCAGGAGGTGCTGGACCGCCACATTCCGCCCGGCACCGGCAATCCCGACGATGTCTATGACGTCTTCAAGGGCCGCATCACCAACCCGTCCGTGCATATCGCCCTCAACCAGCTGCGCCGCACGGTCAACGCGCTGATCAAGCGCCACGGCAAGCCGGACCGTATCGCCATAGAGCTCGGCCGCGAGCTCAAGCTCAGCGACAAGCAGAAGGACGAGATCGACCGCACCATCCGCAAGAACACGCGCGAGGCGGAGGCGCGGTCGGAGGAGTTGAAAGCGCTGGGGCGGGCCGACACCGGCTACAACCGGCTGCGGCTGAAGCTCTGGCAGGAGCTGAACAAGGATCAGCCGCTCAACCGCGTCTGCATCTATTCCGGCGAGCCGATCACGGCGGCGATGGTGTTTTCGCCGGAGGTCGATATCGATCACATCCTGCCCTATTCCAAGACGCTGGACGACAGCGAAGGCAACAAGATCCTGTGCAAGACGCATGCGAACCGGCAGAAGCGCAACCGCGCCCCCGCCGGCGTGTCCGGCTGGGCGGATCGCTACGAAGACATCCTCGCCCGCGCCAGCACCTTGCCGCGCAACAAGCGCTGGCGCTTCGCCGCGGATGCGATGGAGAAATTCGCCGATCAGGAGGGGTTCCTGGCCCGGCAGCTGACCGACACGCAATATATGTCGCGCCTGTCGCTGACCTATCTCGCCTCGCTCTACCCGACCGAGGAAGCCGGCGCCGACGGCGTGCTGCGCCGGCACAGCCGCATCCGTGCGCTGCCCGGCCGGATGACGGAGATGCTGCGGCGCAAATGGGACCTCAACGACCTTCTGCCCGATCGCAACATCGGCGGCAGCGACACGGTGAAGGAGAAGAACCGCAAAGACCACCGCCACCATGCCGTCGACGCCTTCGTCATTGCCTGCACCAGCCGCTCGCTGATCCAGCGCATCGCCACGGCTTCGGCGAAGCTGGAGGCGGAGGGCGCGGAACGCGTGATCGAAAAAATCGCCGACCCCTGGCCCGGTTTTCGCGAGCAGCTGCGCGAGGCGCTGCGCAACACCGTGGTCAGCCACCGGCCCGACCATGGCACCGTTTCGCGCGAGGCCTATGCCTCCGGCCGCGGCCAGACCGCCGGCAAACTGCACAACGACACCGCCTATAGCCCGACCGGCGAGGTGGACGAGAAGGGCAGTCCGCGCGTCGTGCGCCGGCGGCAGCTCTCCGATTTCAAATCCGAAAAGGATTTGGCCGCGATCCGCGACACGCAATTGCGCGAGGCGCTGTGGGCTGCGACGCGCGGGCTTTCCGGCAAGGAATTCGAAGCGGCCTTGATCGCCTTTTCCAGGGCCGAAACATTGGACGGGCGGAAAAACCCGTTCCGGAATTTGCGCCACATCCGCGTGCTGGAAACCGAAACCATCATTCCCATCAAGGACAAGGACGGCAAGGTCTATAAGGGCTATCTCGGGGGCGGAAACTACCGCTTCGATGTCTGGCAGCTTCCGGACGGCCGCTGGGATGCCGATGTCATCTCCATGTTCGAGGCGCACCAGCCCGGCTATGTCTCGAAGATCAGGCAGGACCATCACAATCCGAAAAAGGTGATGAGCCTGCAGATCGGTGACATGGTTGCCTATGAGCATCCCGAAAGCGGCGAGCGGGTGATTGCGCGGGTGCGCAAATTCGACCAGCGCAACAAGCAGATCTATCTGGACCCGCACAATGAGGGCGGCAGACTGGACGATCGGCACAAGGACGAGGCCGACCCGTTCCGCAGCTTCAGCAAGCGGCCGAACGCTTTGAAGGCCATCAAGGCGCGCCAGGTGCGCGTCGACGAGATCGGACGCGTCTGGGACCCTGGCCCACGCGTCTGAGTCTCGGCTTTGTTTGTGCAGGCTTCACACTCTGCCGGCGCCGCCATCTCAGGTTGCATGTCGCAATTGATTTTAACCAAAGGTAGATTATCGTATGGCAATCTACCTTTGGTTGCGTGTGGCGTATGGATCGGGTCGTCGACATCAGCACGGATGGGCTGCATCTGGCGGTGCATCGCGGGTTCCTGACCGTCTCCGCCGGCCACGAGGAGAAGGGCCGCATCGCGCTCGACGATATCGGCGCCGTCATCGCCCATGCCCACGGCCTGACCTGGTCCAACAGCGTGTTCGTCAAGCTGGCCGAGCGCAACGTGCCGGTGGTGATCTGCGCCCAGAACCATGCGCCGATCACCTGCCTGTGGCCGCTCGCCGGCCACCATCTGCAGGGCGCGCGCATGCGGGCGCAGGCAGCCGCGCCCAAGCCGCTGACCAAGCAACTCTGGCAGAAGATCGTCGCCGGAAAAATCCTGATGCAGGGCGCGGTGCTGTCGGCTTCCGGCGGCGAGGGCGCGGGTTTTGCCATGCTGGCGAGAAAGGTCCGCTCGGGCGACCCGGACAATCTCGAAGCGCAGGCGGCGCGCCGCTACTGGTCGGCGCTGATGGGCGCCGGTTTTCGCCGCGATGCCGACGGCGACGGGCCCAACGCGTTGCTCAACTATGGCTACACGGTGCTGCGCGCCGTGCTTTCCCGCGCCATCTGCGCGGCCGGGCTGCACCCCACACTTGGCATTTTCCACTCCAACCGCGCCAACGCCTTCGCGCTGGCCGACGATCTGATGGAACCCTATCGCCCGCTGATCGACCGCGTGGTGCTGTCGCTCATGGCCGAAGACATCCGCGACGTCACGTCCGAGGCCAAGGCCCGGCTGGTCAAGATAGCCGATCTGGACCTCGACACATCGGCCGGCACCAGCCCGCTTTCGGTGCAGGCGAGCCGCCTGGTCCATTCCGTGGCGACCTCGTTCGAGACCGGCATCGTGGCGCTCGACCTGCCGCGCCCGCCTGATCCGCTGGCGCTCGCCGCCCTCGGCCGCCGCGCGGAGGCGCCGGCATGACCACCTTTTACACGCAACAGGGAGGCGGCGAGCCAACGCATCTGTCCGCCTACAGGCTCATGTGGATGCTGGTGACGTTCGACCTGCCGGTGGAAACCAAAAAACAGCGCAAGGCGGCCAGCGCCTTTCGCCTGCATCTGCTCGATCTCGGCTTCGAGATGAGCCAATTGTCCAACTATCTGCGCATCTGCAACGGCAAGGAGCAATTCGATGCCTATATCCGCAAGATCGAGAGCAGCCTGCCCGAGCGCGGCGACATTTTCGTCTTCCAGTTCACCGACCGGCAGTATGAAAACATCATCCGATTCTCCGACCAGTCACGCCGGAAGCGCTCGAAAAATCCCGAACAGCTCGCGCTTTTCTAGCGATTCGCTGGATTTCGGTTGGCTTCCCGGGGCTCAAATCGCTTGGAAAACCAAGGATTTGAGCCCCGAAATAGCCTAGCAGTTCAGAAATCGCGGGCCAACTGCAACAACAAGCTGCGGCAGGTGTCCACCGACGCGAGCCTAGCAGTTCAGAAATCGCGGGCCAACTGCAACAGACTGATGTTGTTGACGATTCTGGCGTCTAGCCTAGCAGTTCAGAAATCGCGGGCCAACTGCAACTGGTCGGGCCGCTTGCTCTTTCCTGATGAGAGCCTAGCAGTTCAGAAATCGCGGGCCAACTGCAACTTAAGGCGCATCTGGAGCGCCAGCGCGAAGAGCCTAGCAGTTCAGAAATCGCGGGCCAACTGCAACAGCAGCCCCCGCCTCCTCCCCTCCACCAGCAGCCTAGCAGTTCAGAAATCGCGGGCCAACTGCAACTGAAGAACCTCGCCGAAGATGCGGACTGCGAGCCTAGCAGTTCAGAAATCGCGGGCCAACTGCAACTTGACCACGCGCGGCTCGCCAGTCCATCTCAGCCTAGCAGTTCAGAAATCGCGGGCCAACTGCAACCGATTCCGCTTTAACCACGCGAAAACATCGAGCCTAGCAGTTCAGAAATCGCGGGCCAACTGCAACCGGCAACGTCCGATCCAGATAAGCCATGATAGCCTAGCAGTTCAGAAATCGCGGGCCAACTGCAACGTATCGAGGGGAACACGCTGTTCACCGACGAGCCTAGCAGTTCAGAAATCGCGGGCCAACTGCAACTAGACCCGGCCGTCGGCCGAGACGATGGTCAGCCTAGCAGTTCAGAAATCGCGGGCCAACTGCAACTTGCGCCGTTCGAAGACATCGGGTTGAGCCAGCCTAGCAGTTCAGAAATCGCGGGCCAACTGCAACGCACCCGTCACCGTCCTCGTCATCTGATTTAGCCTAGCAGTTCAGAAATCGCGGGCCAACTGCAACGCGTCAACACCATGCACGACCAGGCCATGAAGCCTAGCAGTTCAGAAATCGCGGGCCAACTGCAACGCGGGCGGGTTGTACTGGCTGACAAGGTAGAGCCTAGCAGTTCAGAAATCGCGGGCCAACTGCAACTCGCGCGTGATCGTGGCCGAGCCGGTCAGTAGCCTAGCAGTTCAGAAATCGCGGGCCAACTGCAACTGTTCGAGCGCTCGATTGGCATGTCGGGACAGCCTAGCAGTTCAGAAATCGCGGGCCAACTGCAACGCCGCCGTGGTCGCGTAGATGACCCCCCCAAGCCTAGCAGTTCAGAAATCGCGGGCCAACTGCAACAGACTGCAATGGTGCTTTTGACATGTGGGTAGCCTAGCAGTTCAGAAATCGCGGGCCAACTGCAACGCCTTCCAAGCGCTGATCGCCTTCGGGCAGAGCCTAGCAGTTCAGAAATCGCGGGCCAACTGCAACCCGGCCTGCATCGAGCAATGACGCATGCCCAGCCTAGCAGTTCAGAAATCGCGGGCCAACTGCAACGGGGAGTAACGACGACAACTGTCATGGAGCAGCCTAGCAGTTCAGAAATCGCGGGCCAACTGCAACGACGCATAGAACGGTTCGCCGTAACAGCTCAGCCTAGCAGTTCAGAAATCGCGGGCCAACTGCAACCGCAGACAACGACAATCATGCTGCCACGAAAGCCTAGCAGTTCAGAAATCGCGGGCCAACTGCAACTCCTGGATCAGCCGAAACAGCCACGAGGGCAGCCTAGCAGTTCAGAAATCGCGGGCCAACTGCAACGACCTCTTGTCGGCATGGCAGTCAACACGAAGCCTAGCAGTTCAGAAATCGCGGGCCAACTGCAACACGCCCGCGTAGTTGTGAATGTTCTGGTTGAGCCTAGCAGTTCAGAAATCGCGGGCCAACTGCAACGCCACCGGCTCTGCCTGCTCGTCATGAGCGAGCCTAGCAGTTCAGAAATCGCGGGCCAACTGCAACTGGAAGAAAAGGCAGCTTGAATGCGCATGAAGCCTAGCAGTTCAGAAATCGCGGGCCAACTGCAACAGAGACCCCATCATCCACATGCAATCGCTCAGCCTAGCAGTTCAGAAATCGCGGGCCAACTGCAACATAGACCGATGATGTGTCCTCACCTGCCATAGCCTATCAGTTCAGAAATCGCGGGCCAACTGCAACAGGGCCGCGCCGGCCAACTCCTGGCGAATTAGCCTAGCAGTTCAGAAATCGCGGGCCAACTGCAACAGCGTGGAACTCAAGGTATAGTTACTGCGAAGCCTAGCAGTTCAGAAATCGCGGGCCAACTGCAACGTGGGGGCCTCTTCAGCCTTGCGCGCAATGAGCCTAGCAGTTCAGAAATCGCGGGCCAACTGCAACCCTAGTCGGCCGACATCGCCCGGCGACAGGAGCCTAGCAGTTCAGAAATCGCGGGCCAACTGCAACCGGACGATCGCGAATGTTCTCGGCTTCACGGTGTTATAAGGACTTTCCGATAGAGCTGACTGCATCTGAGGAGGCGGCGTATGCAGTCAAGTCTGGCGTTGAGTGTCGGCCTGCCGGCGGCGCTTTGCATCATCATGCTTGGTCTGGGGCTATCGCTTAGGCTCGAAGATTTTGTTCGTGTCCTTGCGCGCCCGTGGCCGGTGATGGTCGGTCTGTTCTGCCAGATCATCCTGTTGCCGGCCTTGTGTTTTCTCCTTGTGTCCTTGTCCGGTCTTCCGCCGGCGATCTGCGTTGGCATGATGCTGCTTGCGGCAAGCCCGGGTGGGACTTCCGCGGCACTGTATACGCATTTGGCGCGCAGCGACGTCGCACTCAGCATTGCGCTGACGGCCATCTCCTCACTGCTCGCGATTGTGAGCTTGCCGATCATCGCAAACCTGTCCCTGCTGGCGTTTTACGGTGAAAACGGCGCCGTCAGGCTTCAGCTTCATCAGGTTATGCAGATTTTTGCGATCGCCATCGTGCCGGCATTGGTCGGCGCCTACATTCACAAGCGGCATCCAGTCCTCGCGGGAAGACTCGACAAGCCGGTGAGACTTCTGGCCACGCTCTTTCTCGCAACGGTCGTCCTCGTCGCGTTGGTCGGGCAGTGGCGTCTGCTGGTGACATGGGGACCTACGGTCGGCGCGGTCGCGCTTGCCTTCAACGGGATGGCCTTGGCCGTCGGTTATTGGGTCCCCAGGATGCTCGATATCGAGCGGCATCAGTCGGTCGCCTTGTCGATGTCGATCAGTTTGCGCAACGCGGCGCTGGTCATCGCCTTGGCGATGAGCGAGCATATGCTGAACGACCCGGAAATGGCGATAGCGCCGGCGGCCTACGGCCTTGTCGCCTATCTCGTCGGCGGGCTGTTCGTGTGGAGCCTTGTTCGCAACCGAGTCTAGCAGCCTGGAGATGACGGGCCACCCGCAACCCTGCGCGCCGGATACCTTGAGGAAACGGCAAAGCTTGACGCATTTCGGCGATTGTCGCAATGAGCTTTAGCAGTTCAGAAATCGCGGATGGTCCCGCGAACGGGGGAATATCCGCTGATGTCACGACAGGCCGATCATGAAACGGCATTCGCCTTTCCCATCCTGATCGGCGACATCGGCGGCACCAATGCGCGCTTTGCCGTGGTCGACGGCCCGGATGCGCCCGATGGCGCGCCGGTCGTGGTTCGCACGGCGGATTTTTCGACCATCGACGACGCGATCAAGGCCATTGCCGAAAAACGCGACGGCCCCGCGCCGCGCTCGGCGATCCTTGCTGTGGCCGGACCCGTCAATGGCGACGAGATTCCGCTGACCAATTGCCCCTGGGTCGTGCGGCCGAAGCAGTTGCGCAGCCTTGGCCTCGCCGACATTGTCGTGCTCAACGATTTCGAGGCGCAGGCGCTGGCCGTCGTTGCCCTGGGCGACGAGCATATGGAGAAGATCGGCGGCGGCGAGCCGCAGGAGGAGGCCGGAAAGGTTGTGCTCGGTCCCGGCACAGGCCTCGGCGTCGCGGGTCTGGTCTATGCGCTGGGGCGATGGATCCCGGTGCCGGGCGAGGGCGGGCACATGGATATCGGCCCGCGCACGCCGCGCGATTTCGACGTGTTTCCCCGCATCGAGCATATCGACGGCAGGCTGTCGGGCGAACAGATCCTGTGCGGGCGCGGCCTGGTCAATGTCTATCGGGCCGTGGCCGAAACCGACGGCAAGCCGGCCACGATGACCACGCCGGCGGAGGTGACCGCGGCGGCGCTGGAGCGGCGCGATCCGGTGGCGGAAGAGGCGCTGTCGATCTTCGTCACCTGCCTCGGCCGCACGGCGGGCGACGTCGCGCTGGTGTTCAAGAGCCGCGGCGGGGTCTATCTCACCGGCGGCATTGCCCAGAAGATCGTCCCGGCGCTGAAGACCGGCGCCTTCCGTGCGGCGTTCGAGGACAAGGCGCCGCACAGCGCCCTGATGCGGACCATGCCGGTCTATGTCATCACCCACCCGCTCGGCGCGCTTGCCGGGCTCGCCGCCTATGCCAGGACACCGTTTCAGTTCGGCGTGCAGACCCATGGCCGCCGCTGGCGCTGATAAAGCCGGTTTCGTCCAGCGCCGACTTCATGTAGGAGGGGCGCGAAGCGCCGCCCGGAACGGGCACTGGCGCAGCGTTCACGGGAAGCCGGGTTGAGTTCGAGCAAAAGCCAGGACACGTCATCCAAGGGTGGCGAAGTCGTCTCCATCCTCAAGCGCATCGTTGCCGAAAACGGCCGCGACTATGCGTGGCAGTATGGCATCGCCGCTGTTTTCCTGGTCGCGATCGCGGGTTCAACGGCGTTTACCGCCTGGATCATGCGCGACGTCATCGACGAGATTTTCTACCGCCAGCGCGCCGACCTCATCGCCGTCATCAGCCTGTCGATCATGGCCGCCTTCATGGTCCGTGGCGTCGCCACCTATGGCCAGTCCGTCATCTTGGCGCGGGTCGGCAACAATCTCGTCGCGCGGTACCAGAAGCGTATTTTCGACCATCTGATGAAGCTCGGCATGGATTTCTTCGCCGAGAACCGCTCCGGCACCTTGGCTGCCCAGATCAACCAGAATGTCGGCGGCGTGCGCGACCTGCTCAACATGCTGGTCACCTCGGTGGCGCGCGACGCAATCTCGCTGGTGGCGCTTGTCGCGGTGATGGTGGTCCAGGACCCTGTCCTGTCGCTGATCGCCTTCCTGATCGGGCCGCCGCTGATCCTTTCGGTGAACTATCTGATGCGGCGGCTGCGCAAGCTCAACCGCGACGCCATCGTGGTCGGCTCGCAACTCGGCGGGGCGATGCAGGAGGCTGTGCAGGGCATCGCCATCGTCAAGGCCTTCACGATGGAAGACCAGCTGTCGCGCCGCATGGCGGCGCTTGCCGAAGATGTCGAGCAGCGTTCCAACAAGATCGCGCGGGTCTCCGAACGCCTGTCGCCGATCTCGGACATATTGGCCGGCATCGTCATCGCCATCGTGATTGCCTATGCCGGCTATCGCGCCACCGCCGGCGGCCAGCCGCCCGGCACAATCTTTGCGTTCGTGACCGCATTGCTTCTGGCCTACGACCCGGCGCGGCGTCTGGCGCGCACCCAGGTCAATCTCGAGCGCTCGCTGGTCAATGCCCGCATGATCTACGAGATCCTCGACCTCGAGCCGCGCCAGGGCGATGCGCCGGGCGCCAAGGCCCTTTCGGTGTCTGCCGGAGAGATCCGCTTCGACCGGGTCAATTTTGCTTATGCCGCCGACCTGCCGGTGCTGCGCGATTTGAGCTTCACCGCTGAAGGCGGCAGGACCACGGCCATTGTCGGTGCCTCGGGGGCCGGCAAGTCGACGATCGTGGCGCTGCTGCAACGCTTCTACGACGTCACCGGCGGCCGCATCGAGATCGACGGGCAGGACATTGCCGGCGTCACCAAGCAGTCGCTGCGCCGCTCCATCGCCTATGTCTCGCAACATCCCTATCTGTTCGAAGGCACGGTGCGCGACAACATCCGCTATGGCCGCGAGGAGGCGACCGACGCCGAGATCGAGCAGGCTGCGAAGCTGGCCGAAGCCGACGGTTTCATCCGGCAATTGGCTCTGGGATACGACACGCCGCTGGGCGAGAACGGCGCCACCCTGTCGGGCGGCCAGCGGCAGCGCCTGTCCATTGCGCGCGCCATGGTGCGCAACGCGCCCATCCTGCTGCTCGACGAGGCCACCTCGGCGCTCGACAACGAATCCGAGGCCAAGGTGCAGCAAGCCCTGGCTGCCGCCATGCAGGGCCGCACGACAGTGGTGATCGCGCATCGTCTGTCGACCGTCATCGGCGCCGACCGCATCGTCGTGCTGGAGCAGGGCCGGCTGATGGAGCAGGGCACGCATACCGAGCTTCTGGCCGATCCGAACAGTCTGTATGCGCGTTTCTATCAGTTGCAGGACGACCAGGATATCGGATTGGTTGACGACATAGCCGATGCCCCCCAAGACAGGGACGAAGCCGTCGAGCGCGCAATCGAGGAGAGACCCGCATGAGCGAAATGGGACTGGTCGTGGTGGGTGCGGCCGGACGCATGGGACAGGCGCTGATCCGCGCCATCTCTGCGATTGACGGCGCCCGGCTCGTGGCTGCGGTCGAGCGGCCGGACTCGCCGCGCATCGGGCAGGATGCGGGCGAGCTGGCCGGCATCGGCAAAAACGGCATCGTCATCGCCGACGATCCGCTGCCCGCCTTTGCAAAGGCCGACGGCGTGCTCGACTTCACCAGCCCGGCCTCGACGGTCGAGTTCGCCGGTTATGCGGCACAGGCACGCATCGCCCATGTCATCGGCACCACCGGCTGCGGCGCAGAGGACGATGAACGGATCGCCGCCGCGGCGCGCCATGCTCCCATCGTCAAGTCGGGCAATATGAGCCTGGGCGTAAACCTTCTGGCCGTGCTGGTCGAGCAGGCTGCCAAGGCGCTCGGACCGGACGACTTCGATATCGAGGTGCTCGAAATGCATCATCGCCACAAGGTCGATGCGCCGTCCGGCACGGCCCTTCTTCTCGGGCAGGCCGCGGCAATCGGGCGCGAGGTCGCGCTCGCGGATCACAGCGTCCGGGTGCGCGACGGCCACACCGGCGCGCGCGCGGCCGGCACCATCGGCTTTGCCACGCTGCGCGGCGGTTCGGTCGTCGGCGACCACTCGGTCATCCTGGCCGGCAGCGGCGAGCGCATCACCCTGTCGCATGTCGCCGAAGACCGGTCCATCTTCGCTCGCGGCGCCGTCAAGGCAGCGCTCTGGGCGCATGGCCGCAAGCCAGGCCTTTATTCCATGCGCGACGTTCTCGGGCTCTGAGGACGTCGCCGCGTCAGTTTGATCGTTGAAGGGAAGGAAGACAATGTCGGGAACTCTCGTGCTCGTCCGTCATGGCCAGAGCGAATGGAATCTGAAGAACCTTTTCACCGGCTGGCGCGACCCTGATTTGACCGAGCAGGGCCATGCCGAAGCCAAGGAAGCCGGCGAAAAGCTCAAGGCCAAGGGGCTGAAATTCGATATCGCCTTCACCTCGGTTCTGACCCGCGCGCAGAAGACCTGCCAGCATATTCTCGACGGTCTCGGCCAAAGCGAGCTGGAAACCATCCGCGACCAGGCGCTCAACGAACGCGACTACGGCGACCTGTCGGGCCTCAACAAGGACGATGCCCGCGCCAAGTGGGGCGAGGAGCAGGTGCATGTCTGGCGCCGTTCCTATGATGTGCCGCCGCCCGGCGGCGAGAGCCTGAAGGACACCGGCGCGCGCGTCTGGCCCTATTACATCCACGATATCCAGAAGCATGTGCTTGCCGGCAAGACGGTGCTGGTGGCCGCGCATGGCAATTCCCTGCGCGCCTTGATCATGGCGCTCGACGGTTTGACCAGCGAGGAAATCCTCAAGCTGGAACTCGGCACCGGCATTCCGGTCGTCTACAGGCTGAACGCCGATTCGACCGTGGCGTCGAAGGACGTGCTCGGCTGAGCCGATTTTATGGGGGATAGGTGGCTTCGCATCGCCTGTTTCTGCGCTTTGCCGGCTGCCGGACAGGGAATGTTCGGCAATCGGCGGGGGATTTGAAAAAGCGCGTTGACAGGCATCGTTTGCCCGCTTACATGAGCCCGCACCAGCCCAGATGGCGGAATTGGTAGACGCGCACGGTTCAGGTCCGTGTGCCGCAAGGCGTGGAGGTTCGAGTCCTCTTCTGGGCACCATTCCCATCCCGACTACCAACGGGATCAAGCACTTAACATTGATATTCGGCTCGCCCCCGGGCGTGTCGCTCTCTGCTCGGAAGCACGCCGATGCGGCTTGCGCGGCTGATGTCGTCAAGACGCAACACCCCCGGCGAAAGAACAGTCGGAGGGTTGCGGACGACAGGCGACCGTGGCCAAATGCGCCCAACTTGCCGACTTGCCATTCGGGTATCAGTGCCGGACGCGTATCAGCGGAATTTGCCATGCCTCGCCTGTCCCTTGCCGCGTCCATCGCCTGTCTTGTGCTTTTCGCCGGGCCTGCAATCGCACAAGAGGCTCCAACAGCCGCCGCCTTGCCGCCGGTCGAGGGAAAGCCTTCCGCGACCGCCATGGTTGAGGGCGTTGCCGCTGGCGATTTGCTCAACGTTCGCGTCGAAGCGTCGCCGATGCAGAAGGTGATAGGCCGTCTGCCGAATGGCGCGGTGGTGCGGAAATACGACTGCAAGGCGGTCAACGGCTATGAGTGGTGCAAGGTCGAGGCCATCGAACTGGAAGGCTTGAGCGGATGGGCGCCGGCGCGCTATCTGCGCCCTCTGGAACTGCCCGACGATCTTATCTCCACGGCCTCCGCCGGCGAACGGCAGGACGCTCTCGGCACGATAACGGGCGAAACGACTGAACCGTCGGTGCCTGTGGGCGAGGCCGCGCCAGAAGGCGCCGAACCACAGCCCGCGCAGGAGCAGATCGCCCTGGCGCCGGTGCCGGCTCCATCGGAAGCCCTGGCGGCACCCTCTGCCGATACCACCGAGAAGCTGGATCGGCCGGCTCCGGTCGAATCCACGCCTGAAGTTTCGACTGCGCTTCCTTCGGGCATAGAGGCTCGTTTCGGCGGCGCACCGGCCCTTGCGCTTCCGCCTGCCGCGGAAGAGGCACAGCCGGGCCTCGATGCCGGCACCAGCTATGCCTTGGCTTTGGCGACGGTGGCCTCGGCGGCTCCTGCCGCGATGCCGGAGACACCCGTTGCCGAAGCTCCGCAGGAACCTGCGGAACCTCTCATTGCATCGCTGCAGCCGCGGGCCCAGGAAGCCATAGCCTTGGCCCTATCTGTGCCTTGTGCGCGCTATACCGGCCAGCCCATGACCGCATGCGCGGCAAGCGTGGTGCGCCCGGCGGAAGGACAGGCGGATGTGACCGTCACCTGGCCCGACGGCGGCACCCGCGTCATTCATTTCCGCGATGGCAATCCGTCCGGCTCCAACACGCGTGCCGAATTCCGCTTCACGCGCGAGGGTTCGCTCAACATGATCCGCATCGGCGTTTCCGAGCGCTTCGAGATCACTGACGCGGTGGCGATCGGAGACTGATGCGGCGCGGCTATGCGCTTTTCATGTCCAGCAATTGTGCCACCAGCGCCTGAAGATCCGGCAAGGTGAAGGGCTTTTCCAAAAGCGGCCGTCCGCAGTTCTGCAGGAAATGCACCGCCGACGGACCGAGCGTGTCGCCGGTCACGAAGGCCACGCGCTCGGCAATGTGCGGATAGTCTTTTTGCAGCCAGGCATAGAAGGTCGGTCCATCGCCGCCCGGCATCCGCATGTCGCACAGCACCATGTCGAAAGGCTGCACCGATTGCGTGACCATCGTCCGCGCCTGCTCCCCGCCCTCCGCCGTCACGGCATCGACATTCAGGCAGGACAGCAGTTCGGCCAGCAGTTCCGCCAGTTCGGACTCATCCTCCACCACGAGAGCCAAAGGCCGGCGTCGGCTGGATGCCTGCTCCGTTTCGGCGGAGAACTCCTTCTTCGCGGCGATCTTTTCGCCGGTCGGCAGAGACAGCACGAAGCGCGCGCCGTGGCCGGCCTCCTGCTCCGCGAGGTCGAGCGTGCCTCCGTTGGATTCGGCCAGTCCCCGGGAGACCGCAAGGCCGATGCCCGTTCCGACCTCCTGCGGCTTGGTGGTGAAGAATGGGTCGAAAATCCGCGTGCGGATGTCGGCCGCCACGCCCGGTCCGCCATCCTGAACCGACAGCTCCATCCGGTTCGCGCCGGTTTTGCACGCGGAGATGAAAATCCGTCGCGCGCTCGACGGCACCATGTCCATCGCCTGCTGCGCGTTGATGACGAGATTCACCAGAATCTGGTGGATCTGGTCGCCATCCACCCAGATCGGCGGCAGGTCGGCTGGAATGTCGGTGCTCACCTGGATGCCGGAACTTCTGAGACCGTAGGCGAGCAGGCTCAGCACATCCTGCACCAATGTCTCCACCGTTACCGCGCGCGGTTCAGCCTTGCGCTGCCGCGCCATCGCCAGGAAGCTCTTGACGATACGCGAACAGCGTTCAGCGGCTTGCGAAATTTTCATTCCCCGCTCACGCAGGCTCGATGAAGCGGGTGCTGCCTCGGCCTCGAGCTGTTCACGCAGCATCATCGACTGGCCGACGACGATCGACAGCGGATTGTTGAGCTCATGCGCCACGCCCGACAGCATGGAACCCAGCGCCGCCAGCTTCTCCTTCTGGTAGAGCGTATCGCGCTGACGCTCGATCTCAGTCTGCGCCTGGCGTGCAGCCGTCAGGTCGCGAATATGGGCGGTGTAAAGCCGCCGGCCGTCGATATTGACCTCCGACAAGGCAAGTTCGACCGGGAAGCGGGTCCCGTCCGCCTTGAGCCCGACCTGTTCCACACGACGTCCCATGAGCTTGCCGCCGCCGCCCAGCGCATGGTCGGCCATGCCTCTCACATGCTGCCCGCGAAGCTCGGGCGGGATGATGACATCGGCGACCGCGAGCCCCAGCACCTCGGCGCGCTTGAAGCCGAATGTCTGCTCCGCCGCCGGATTGAACTCGATGATGTCGCCTTTGTCGTCGACCACGATGATGCAGTCGATGGCGGTCGCCACCACAGCGGCGTGGAACCGGCTGCTCTCCGCCTGGGCCTTGGCGCTCGCAGCCAGTTCCTGCTCGCGCTGTCGCAACTCGGTCAGGTCAAGGCCGATGGAGATGATGCCAAGCACCTCGCCCGCCGGGGCATAGCGCAGCACGGTTTCCTCGACATAGCGCTTGCCGAAGCGGTGATAATCCGCCCATCCGGTCCAGCGGAAGGTTTCTCCGGCATGGATGCGCGGCAGAAGGTCATGGTAGCCGGCCGATATCTCCTCGCCGAGAACCTCGCCGGGCGTGCGGCCGAGCACCTCGCTTTCCGGCAAGCCGAGAAAGTCGAGGAAAAGCCGGTTCACATAGCGATAGCGATGCTCGTTGTCGATGAAGACAACGCGCGCCGGGACAGCGTCGATCAGCGCCTGCAGCATGTCGAAGCCGACCGCAGCGATTGCGTTGACGTCGCCGATCCCAGCCTTGGCCGGCCGAGGCGTCCTGTCGATGGCTTCCGGTATCATTGTGCCGGACTGAAAAGATAGCCGACGCCGCGCATGGTCCGGATCGTCTGCGGTTTGGCAGGGTCGCTCTCGATCTTCTTGCGCAAGCGGGTGATGCGGACATCGATGCTGCGGTCGAATGGGTCGGCATCGCGATTCTGCGCGAGGTCGAGCAGTCTTTCGCGTGTCATCACGCGGTTCGGGTTGATCGCAAACGCATGCAGCAGCTTGAACTCCATGGCCGTCAGCGCTTCATGCGCGCCGTTATCGGCGACGAGGCAATGGGCCTCCAGATCGAGCAGCTTCTTGCCGAACGGCACCAAAGTGTCCCGGTCCAGCTTTTGTGCCGGAACCGGCTCTTGCCTGGGAGGTGTCTCGGCTATCTTGGGGTTTTCGATCTCGCGCCGCCGCAGAACGGCGCCAATCCGCGCCTTCAGTTCCCGCAGGTCGAACGGCTTGGTCACATAGTCGTCGGCGCCCAGCTCAAGCCCGACGATCCGGTCGATGACGTCGTCGGCTGCCGTCAACATGATGATCGGAACGGTGCTGGAGGCGCGGATCCGGCGCGCCAGCGAAAAGCCATCCTCGCCCGGCATGTTGACGTCGAGGATCAGAAGATCGGGCGCTTCCTCAGCCATCAGTGTGTCGAGCGCCCGCCCGCCATCGGCCGACCGCACGGCGTAACCCTGGCCGTTCAGATACTCCGTCACCATGTCGCGAAGACCGTCTTCGTCATCGACGACCACGATCCGCGCTGCAACCTTGTCCCAACTCAATGCCCCACACCCCTTCTCCCCCGATGAGATTCACCTTACGCGCCTGTGGCGTGCCGCTCTTTGCATTGAGTGACACGCAGCTGGGCGCTGGGCGAACTGCGCGGATTATTCGAGGCCGTAGTCGCTCCTCGAAAAACCGCTGAGCCGGAGATATCGGTCGTTTGTTTCCGTGGTTGGTCGTTATGCGCAACTATTGTTACATAAACGAAACAAAAACGAAAGAATTTTGAACGACGTCCGCGCATAGCCTATCACCCTGCCGCAACGGAAGCCAGAGACATCGATGCGATGGTGATTCTGGCCGTGCTCAGGAAAGCGCTTTGGATCGTCCCCCCGCCTCGTCCGCCCCGCCCATTTCGTTTGACATTCGAATTGATTTCGAACAAATAAAAAACGCTTTCGGAAAAACCATAGTGCCACAAACTGAAAGCGCGGAGACTGCCTGACCATGGCGCAGACCTATGACGTGCTGGTGATTGGCGGCGGGATCAATGGCTGCGGCATTGCCCGCGATGCTGTCGGGCGCGGCTATTCGGTGATGCTCGCAGAAATGAGCGACCTCGCCAGCGGCACGTCCTCGGCCTCCACCAAGCTGATCCATGGCGGCTTGCGCTATCTCGAACATTACGAGTTCCGTCTGGTGCGCGAAGCGCTGATGGAGCGCGAGGTTTTGTGGAAGATGGCGCCGCACATCATCTGGCCGATGCGCTTCGTCCTGCCCTATGCCAAGGGCCTGCGGCCGGCATGGCTGCTCCGTCTCGGCCTGTTCCTCTACGACCATCTCGGCGGCCGCAAGCTGCTGCCGGCGACGCGCACCCTGAACATGCGCACTGACCCCGCCGGTGCGCCGCTGAAGCCGTTGTTCACCAAGGCGTTCGAATATTCCGACGGCTGGGTCAACGATGCCCGGCTCGTCGTGCTCAACGCCCGCGACGCCGCCGACAGGGGTGCCGTCGTCCGCACCCGCACCAAGGTCGTCAGCGCGCGGCGCGAGGACAAGGTGTGGAACGTCACCCTGCAGGACATATCGACCGGTCACGCCGAACAGGTCCGCGCCCGGCTTCTGGTCAATGCCTCCGGCCCCTGGATCGACCATGTCATCAGCGGCATCGTCGCGCAGAACGATGTCCACAATGTCCGCCTCGTGCAGGGCAGCCACATCGTCGTGCCGAAGAAGTTCAACGATCCGCGCGCCTATTTCTTCCAGAACAAGGATGGCCGCATCATCTTCGCCATTCCCTACGAGCAGGATTTCACGCTGATCGGCACGACCGATCTCGACTATGGCGGCGATCCGCACAATGTCGTCATCAGCGCCGGCGAAATCGACTATCTCTGCAATGCCGCCAGCGAGTATTTCCGCGAGCCGGTCACCCCAGCCGATGTCGTCTGGACCTATTCGGGCGTGCGCCCGCTGTTCGACGATGGCGCGAGCAAGGCCCAGGAAGCGACACGCGATTATGTGCTGAAGGCGGATGCGCCTTCGGGAGAAGCGCCCATCGTCAATGTCTTTGGCGGCAAGATCACCACCTATCGCCGGCTGGCCGAATCCATGCTGGAAAAGATCGAAGACCTCATCGGCAAGAAAGGCCCGGCCTGGACCGCCGGAACGACCTTGCCGGGCGGCGACTTTCCGCCCGACGGCTTCGAGCTCGAGGTCGAGCGTTTGCGCACGGCCTATCCGTTCCTGCGCGACCGCGAGGCGTTCCGGCTGATCCGTCTCTATGGAACCCGCGCCAAGGTGCTGCTCGGCAATGCGAAAACGCTGGACGATCTCGGCCGCATGTTCGGCGACGAGCTCTACGAAGCCGAAGTGCGCTACCTGATGCAGCACGAATGGGCGCAGACCGCCGAGGACGTGCTGTGGCGCCGCACCAAGCGCGGGCTGAAATTCGTCGCCGAGGAGGTTGCGGCCCTGCAAGTCTTCATGGACGATGTCCGGAGGCAACCCGCCGCGGCGGAATAAGAGACCGACAATGGGGAGGAACGATGCCAGGCTTTGTTTTGGCAATCGACCAGGGCACGACCTCAAGCAGGGCGATCCTGTTCGACAGGAACATGAAGATAGCCGGCATCGGCCAGAAGGAATTCACCCAGCATTACCCCGCCTCAGGCTGGGTCGAGCATGACCCGGAAGACATCTGGAAAAGCGTCGTCGCCACCTGCCGGCAGGCGCTGCGCAAGGGCGGCGTCAAGGCCGGGGATGTGGCCGCCATCGGCATCACCAACCAGCGCGAAACCGTCGTCGTCTGGGACAAGGCGACGGGCGAGCCGATCCACAACGCCATCGTCTGGCAGGACCGCCGCACGGCGTCGTTCTGCGCGCGCCTCAAGAAGGACGGGCTGGAGCCGAAATTCACGCGCAAGACCGGCCTGCTGCTCGATCCGTATTTTTCCGGCACCAAGCTGCGCTGGCTGCTCGATCACGTCAAAGGCGCCCGCCGCCGCGCCGAGAAGGGCGAATTGCTGGCCGGCACCATCGACAGCTTCCTGATCTGGCGGCTGACGGGCGGTGCGATCCACGCCACCGACGCCACCAACGCGTCTCGCACGCTGCTCTTCGACATCGAAAAGAACGCCTGGGACGACGAGTTGCTCGAGATACTCGATATTCCCCGAGCGCTTCTGCCCGAGGTCAAGGACTGCGCCGACGACTTCGGGGTGACGGAGAAATCCATCCTCGGCGCCTCCGTGCCGATCCTGGGCGTCGCCGGCGATCAGCACGCCGCCACCATCGGCCAGGCCTGTTTCGAGCCGGGCATGATGAAGTCGACCTATGGCACCGGCTGCTTTGCCGTTCTCAACACCGGCAGCGACATCGTCCGCTCGAAAAACCGGCTGCTGACCACCATCGCCTACCGGCTCGACGGCAAGACCACCTATGCGCTGGAAGGCTCGATCTTCGTCGCGGGTGCGGCCGTGCAATGGCTGCGCGACGGCATCAAGGTCATCGGCAAGGCATCCGACAGCGGCGGTCTGGCTGAGAAAGCCGATCCCGAGCAGGAGGTCTACCTCGTGCCGGCTTTCGTCGGCCTGGGCGCGCCGCATTGGGACGCGCATGCACGGGGCGCGATCTATGGGCTGACCCGCAATTCAGGGCCGGCCGAATTCGCCCGCGCCGCCCTGGAATCGGTGGCGTACCAGACCCGCGACCTCTTGGATGCGACGAAGAAGGATTGGAAGGGCGGCGGCAAGACGGTGCTCCGCGTCGATGGCGGCATGGTCGCCTCGGACTGGACCATGCAGCGCCTTGCCGACATTCTAGACGCGCCCGTCGACCGGCCGACCATTCTGGAAACCACCGCTCTGGGGGCTGCATGGCTTGCCGGATCGAAGGCGGGCGTTTGGCCGGATGCGAAGAAATTCGCCAAATCCTGGGCGCTCGACCGGCGTTTCGAGCCGAAAATGGACGCCGCGACCCGCAAGCGCAAACTCGCCGGCTGGCGCGATGCGGTGCGTCGGACCTTGAGCTGACACGCCAACGGCGCGCGGAAGGTGTTCTCTATACCTCAAGCTCGCGCTTGGCCCTGTCGCGGAAGATGCGGCGAATGACTTTGCCGCTGGTGGTCAGCGGCATGGAATCGACGAACTCGACCTCGCGCGGATACTCATGCGCGGACAGCCGCTCGCGAACCCATTGCGATATTTCGCCGGCCAGGACGGAAGAACCGGCAAAACCATCCTTCAGCACGACATAGGCCTTGACGATTTCGGTGCGCAGGGCGTCGGGTTTGCCGACGGCGGCGGCCAGGGCCACCGCGGGGTGGCCGGTCAGGCAGTCCTCGATTTCGCCGGGGCCGATGCGGAAACCGGCAGAGGTGATGACGTCGTCGTCACGGCCGAAGAAGGACACGTAGCCGTCGGCATCCTGCACTCCCTGGTCGCCGGTGGTCATCCAGTCGGCGATGAATTTCTTCTCGGTCGCCTCGGGGTTGTCCCAATAGCCCAGAAACATCACCGGATCGGGGCGGGCGACCGCGATCTGGCCCGCCTCGCCAACAGGCAGCGGACGGCCGCATTCGTCGATGATCGCCACGCTATGGCCGGGCACTGCCTTGCCGATGGCGCCGCCGCGGCTGACACCCAGGGCTGCGCAGGACGCCAGAACGGCGTTGCATTCGGTCTGGCCGTAGAACTCGTTGACGGTGAGGCCAAGTTCCGCCTTCGCCCAGTCATAGGTCTCGCGGCCAAGCGACTCGCCGGCCGAACCGATGCTGCGCAGCTTGAGCCGGAAACGCCTGCCGATCTCGGGAACGGTCTTGAGCATGCGCAGCGCGGTGGGCGGGATGAAGGCGTTGCGCACCCCGCATCTTTCCATCAGCAGCAGGGCTGCCTCGTGATCGAACTTGTCGAAGCGGCCGACCACGACCGGCAGGCCGAAATAGAGGCTGGGCAGCAGGAGATTGAGCAAGCCGCCGGCCCAGGCCCAGTCGGCGGGCGTCCAGGCGATGTCGCCGCGCTGGGGCAGGAACTCCTGCGCCATCTGGATGCCGGGCAGATGGCCGAGCAGCACCCTGTGGCCGTGCAGCGCGCCCTTGGGCGGGCCTGTCGTGCCGGAGGTGAAGATCATCATCGCCGGATCGTCAGGCGTGGTGTCCTCGACCGCGAAAACGGACGAGCCATGTGCCACCAGACGGCGGAAATCCAGCGCCCCCTTGCTGCCCTCGGTGGAGACGATCAGCTTGAGGTCGGTCAGCCGGGCGGCAACCGCCGAGACCTTGGCGAACCCGGCATCGTTGGTGACGATAGCAGCGCAGCCGGCCGTCTGCAGCCGGTATTCAAGCGCCTCGACCCCGAACAGCAGCGCCAGCGGCACGGCAATACAGCCCAGCTTGTAGATCGCGACATGCGCAATCGCCGTCTCGAAGGATTGCGGCAAGAGCAGCGCGACCCGGTCGCCGCGCCGTATCCCTGCCTTGCGCAGGCTGTCGGCGAGCGCGTTGGACTGCCGCGTCAGATCGCCGAAGCTGAGGCGCGCCGCCTCGCCGTCGGGACGGTAATCGATCAGCGCGACACGATCCGGCTCGCGGCTCGCCCAGTGGTCGGAGACGGCGGTGCCGATGTTGAATCGCGGAGGAATCTTCCAGGCGAAATCCCGGCAGAGCGCTTCGTAGCTGGTTCGCCGTTCGAGCATGGCTGTCTCACGCGAAAAGAAGGTCGCAGCAAGGGCTAAACCTGCTTTTGCACTGCGTCAAGATATCGTGCTGCAGCGCAGCATCGGTGCAGAAGAGTGAAAAATCACTGCCAGGTTTCGGGAATGGATCTCAGCAGTGTCTCGCGCGCCGAGCGCAGATGCCTGCGGCAGGCTTCCTCGACCTTGGCGATATCGCCGGAACGAAGCGCCGCGATGTAGCGCAGATGCTCCTGCAGGGCGACCTCGTTGCGCTCGCGCTCGCCGGTCTTGTTCCATTGGTAGTGGTAGTGGAAGATCATGGCGATGACGTCGTAGAAATCGACGATGAAACGGTTGTGCGAGGCGCTGTGCACCAGGCGGTGGAACCGTTCGTCCAGCGCGGAAAACTCGAGGTAACGGTCTGACACCGAGGCCAGGAGCGCGCGATGTTCGTCCTCGATGACGTCGAGGGTAGACCAGATCGGGTTGTTCTTGCCCAGCGCGGCGAAGGCATGGGCGGAGCGCAGTTCGAACATCTCGCGGATTTCGGTGAGTTCGAGCGCGAAGGCTTTGGTAAAGCCCTTCAGCACCCAATGGCTGTTTCTGCGCTTCTCGATCAGTCCGAAGCGGCTGAAGCGGATCAGGAATTCCCGAACGCTGGTGGTGCCGACGCCGATTTCGCGCGCAAGCTCCAATTCGTTGACCTGCATGCCGGCCTGCGAGCCTCCGGCCAACAGCCGCTCCATGAATTTGCGCTCGATGATGAGCGACAGCGCATCGGTTTCTTCCTCGGGAAAATAATCGTCCTCGGTGGGATCGCGCAGCACGAGCTTGCTGCGCTTGTTCCAGGCGATCAGCCCGCTCTCTTCCATCTTCGCAAGAATGGTGCGAACGGTGGTGCGGCTGACGCCCAGCGCCGCCCCGAGGTCGGGTTCGGACGGCAGCGCGTCGCTTGCCGATATCATTTCCAGACAGCGGTTATAGGCGTCTTTATAGACATTTTTCTGTTTTGCCATGGCGCTGCCCTTTCGCCCGGGAGTCGGAGCGAGACAATGCGTGGGTAGCAAAAATCCGATTGACGGCAAAATGTTTTTTCACGATAAAAGACAAAATCCAAGCTGGGCCGACGGCCTGAAATCTTTCCCCGGCGTCCCCGCAAGGGCTGCGCCGGCCTTACCATGAGAGCAACGGCAGTGAGTTTGGCCAAAGCCATCATTCTTTCCCCTTCCGACAATGTCGCGGTCGCCAATGGCAAGCTGGAGGCCGGCGAAGCCCTTCCGAACGGCGTGCCGACGCTGACGGTCATCGATCCCGGCCACAAGGTGGCGACCAGGCCGATCGCGGCGGGTGAGGCGGTGATCAAATATGCACAGGCGATCGGCAGGGCGACGCAGGATATCGCCGCGGGCGAGCATGTGCATTCGCAAAACCTGGTGTTCGAGGCCGGCCGCATGCCGGTTGTCCCGCCGGGCACCGCGCTGGAGCCCACCGAGGCCGACAAGGCGCGCACCTTCATGGGCTATCGCCGCGCCGACGGGCGCGCCGGCACGCGCAATTTCATCGGCATCATCGCTTCGGTGAATTGTTCGACCACCGTCTGCAAGGCCATCTCGGACGAGGCGAACCGCAGGCTGCTGCCGCTTTATCCCGGCATCGACGGTTTCGTGCCGATCGTGCATGGCCAGGGCTGCGGCATGAGCGGCACCGGCGACGGCATGGCGGTGCTGCACCGGACCTTGGCGGGCTATGCCCGGCATCCGAATTTCGGCGGTGCGCTGATGATCGGGCTGGGCTGCGAGGTCAACCAGCTGACGCTTTACGGACAGCGTGGCGTTGTCTCGTCCAAGCGCCATTTCAACATCCAGGATGCCGGCGGTTCGCGCAAGGCGGTCGAAAAGGCGATGGAGATCCTGGCCGAGATCGCCCAAGAGGTCGGACAGCTCAAGCGCGAGCCGATTCCGCTGAGCGAGATCGTCGTCGGCCTGCAATGCGGCGGGTCCGACGGCATGTCGGGCATAACAGCCAATCCGGCGCTCGGCGCGGCTGTAGATCTTCTCGCCGGCGTCGGCGGCATCGGCATCCTGTCTGAAACGACGGAGATCTACGGTGCCGAGCATTTGCTTGCCTACCGCGCCACCACGCCGGAGGTGGCCAAGAAGCTCGACGGCTACATCAAGTGGTGGGAAGACCACACCGCCCTGCACGGCGCGTCGATCGACAACAATCCTTCGCCCGGCAACAAGCGCGGCGGCTTGACGACCATTCTGGAAAAGTCGCTGGGCGCCGTCGCCAAGGGCGGCCAGACCCCGCTGACCGGCGTGTTCGGCTATGGCGAGAAGGTCACCGGCCATGGGCTGGTGTTCATGGATACGCCCGGCTACGACCCGGTATCCGCGACTGGGCAGGTGGCCGGCGGCGCCAATGTCATCGTCTTCACCACGGGCCGCGGCTCGTGCTTCGGCTGCCGGCCGACGCCGTCGATCAAGGTGGCGACCAATTCGACCCTCTACAACGCCATGGAAGAAGACATGGACGTGAATTGCGGCGACATCGCCTCGGGCGAAAAGACCATCGAACAGATGGGCCGCGAAATGTTCGAACTGATCATCGAGACGGCTTCGGGCCGCAAGACCAAGAGCGAAGAGTTCGGCTATGGCGACAACGAGTTTGTGCCGTGGCATCTTGGGGCGACGCTTTAACGACGAAACCCTTGACCCCCGCACGCGGTTTCGCAGTGCTTGGCGACCCCCTTCCGCGCCCGGTTGAAGGGGTCCAAGCATCGCGAAGGAGGGGTCGAAACCGGCGGTTCGACCCCCTCAAAATGGTCCCCAAAGGGGGCATGAGGGGCATCGCTGGAGGGGCGACAGACACATGGTGAGGGAAAAACGATGAAAAAGCGCCGGATCGGCACCACCGACCTCGAGGTCACCGAGATCGGCTTCGGGGGGGCCTCGCTGGGCAATCTCTACCAGGCGGTATCCAACCCCGACGCCGAAGCGGTGCTCGACGCCGCATGGGACGCGGGCATCCGCTATTTCGACACCGCGCCGCATTACGGCTTCGGCCTCTCCGAGCGGCGCTTCGGCGACTTTCTTCGCTCGAAGCCGCGCGACAGCTATGCGCTGTCCACGAAGGTGGGGCGTCTGCTCCGGCCGGTACCAGAAGATCAGGTGCCGAAGGTCGGCTTCGTCGATCCGCTGCCGTTCAAGCTGGAGTATGACTACAGCTATGACGGCATCATGCGCTCGGTCGAGTTCAGTTACGCCCGGCTGGGGCTGAACCGCATCGACATCCTCTATGTCCACGATATCGGCGTCTACACCCACGGCGTGGAGCTGACCAAGCTGCATCTCGGCCAGCTGCTCGATGGCGGGCTGAAGGCGCTGGAAGAGCTGAAGTCGGGCGGCGTGATCTCGGCCTATGGGCTGGGCGTCAACGAGGTCGAGGTCTGCCTGAACGTGATGCGCCGCGCGCCGCTGGACTGCATCCTGCTGGCCGGCCGCTACTCGCTGCTCGACCGTTCGGCCGAGGCGGAGCTCTTGCCCGTATGCCGCGAGCGCAAGACCTCGCTGGTCATCGGCGGCGTGTTCAACTCCGGCATCATGGCAACGGGCGCCAAGCCCGGCGCGAATTTCGACTATGGGCCGGCCTCGTCGGAAATACTTTCCAAGGTTTCGGCTATGGAAAATATCGCCACGGCGAGCGGCTATCCGCTGGCCGCGGCCGCGATGCAGTTTCCGCTTGATGAGCCTGCCGTCGCCACCGTGTTGATCGGCACGGCGAAGACCTCAAGTCTCAAGCGCAACCTCGATTTGCTTGACGATACCGTCCCGGCGGCGGAATTCGAGAAATACCGGCCCTACACCACCGTCCAGCCGCCGCTGAAGGGCGCGGTGCGCGAATGACGCCATTAAAGCCTGTCACCGAGGATATCGGCTGATGCTGCGCGGAATTCATCCTTTGCTCGGACCCGATCTGCTGCACGCGTTGCAGACCATGGGTCATGGCGACGAAATCGTTCTGGCCGACGCCAATTTCCCCGCCAGCACATTGGGTCCGAAGGTCGTGCGGGCCGACGGACTGGGCGCGGAGGCGCTGCTGGAGGCGATCCTGACGCATTTTCCGCTCGACACCTTCGCCACCGCATCGGCCTTCCGCATGGCGATGGTGGATACGCCGGACGTCGTTCCGCCGATCTGCCAGTCGTTCCAGGCTATCGTGACCCGGCTTGCCGGCGACTTCGCCGTCGAGCCTCTGGAGCGCTTCGCCTTCTACGAACGGTCGAGAGGGGCTGCCTATATTGTCGCGACCGGCGAACGGGCGGTCTATGCCAATATCATCCTCAAGAAAGGCGTCGTCCAGGACGCCTGAGGCCTTGCGGCATTGGAACGCGCACGCCGAAAAGGGAACGTACATTCCAAGTTGACAGAATGATGGAATTAATATTTCATCGCTCTGATCAATTAGGAGGAGCGCCGCCGATCCTTGGATCGGCAGGCTTTCGGGAGCAGGGAGGCTCACAAAATTCCGCGGTACGGCCTGCTTGCCAGGAAACGGCAAATCCGCTACCTCTTCTCAGCATCTGTTTTTTATCGATAAAGTCCGCTTTGGGCGACGCCTAACCAGAGCCGGATAAACCCACGTTCACCAGGCGACTTAGGGAGGAAGCCTATGAAATCCGTCACCACCATCACCCGTCGTGCCTTTACCGCGCTCGCCGCGGCATCGATGCTTGCACTGGCCGCTCCGGCAGCCCCGGCATTCGCTCAGGAAGTCACCATTCCGATCATCGTCAAGGACACCACGTCCTTCTACTGGCAGATCGTCATGGCCGGCGCCCGCCAGGCCGGCAAGGACCTCGGCGTCAAGGTTCCGGAACTCGGCGCGCAGGCTGAAACCGACGTCAACGGCCAGATCTCGATCCTTGAAAACGCCGTCGCCGGCAATCCGGCTGCCATCGTGATCTCGCCGACCGAAGCCAAGGCGCTCGGCAAGCCGATCGACGAGGCCGCCAGCAAGGTCAAGATCATCGGCATCGACTCCTCGGCCGACTCCAAGGCCTTCACCTCGTTCCTGACCACCGACAACGTGCAGGGCGGACGCGTCGCGGCAGACGGCCTCGCCGAAGCCATCGGCGCTGCCAATGGCGGCAAGGTCGAAGGCAAGGTCGCCATCATCACCGCACTGCCGGGCGCCGGTTCGCTCGAACAGCGCCGCGAAGGCTTCCTGGAGCAGGTCAAGGCCAAGTATCCCGGCCTCGAAGTCGTCGCCGACAAATATGCCGACGGTCAGGCGACCACCGGCCTGAACATCGCAACCGACCTGATCACCGCCAATCCGGACCTGAAGGGCATCTTCGCCTCCAACCTGATCATGGCGCAGGGCGTCGGCCAGGCGATTGCAGAGAACGACCTGTCCGGAAAGGTCGGCCTGATCGGTTTCGACTCCGACGAAAAGCTCATCAAGTTCCTCAATGACGGCGTCATCTCCGGCCTCGTCGTGCAGGACCCCTACCGGATGGGCTATGACGGCATCAAAACCGCGCTCGCAGCCTCCAAGGGCGAGACGGTCGAGACCTTCGTGGACACCGGCGCGAACCTCGTCACCAAGGCCAACATGGCAGAGCCGAAGATCGACGCGCTGCTCAACCCCAAGCTGAACTAGTCTGGTTCGGGTGAGGAGCTTGCTCCTCACCCATTCGCCCTGCTTTCGCCCCGCCTGCGATTGGGCGCGGTGTGTAGGCTCTCTCCGGAGTGGAGAAAGTGGCCCGCAGGGCCGGATGAGGAGGCTTACACCTCATCGATACGTTCCGGGAGGATTGTCATGAACACAGCATCGTCCGACCTGCATCCCGAACCCGATCTCGCGCCGGGCGAAATCATCCTCGAACTGCGCGGGCTGGAAAAGAAATATCCTGGCACGCACGCGCTCAAACCGATCAACCTCGATTTCAAGGCCGGCGAGATTCATGCCATCGTCGGCGAAAACGGCGCAGGCAAATCGACCCTCATCAAGCTTTTGACCGGGGTGATGCCGCGCACTTCGGGCGACGTCATCTGGGAAGGCAAGCCGACCGCACTGTCCACGCCGCATGAGGCCATGGCGCTCGGCATCAATGCCGTCCACCAGGAAGTCGTGCTGTGCCGGCACCTGACGGTCGCCGCCAACATTTTTCTCGGCGAGGAGACCGTACGGTTCGGAATTCTGCAACAGCGCGCCATGGTGCGCGAAGCGCAGAAGATCCTCGACGATCTCGGCTTCGAGCTTCCCGCCCATGTCCTGCTCGGCGACCTGACCATCGGCCAGCAGCAGCTCGTCGCCGCCGCCCGCGCCACCGTGCGCGGCACGAAATTCCTGATCTTCGACGAGCCCACCGCCTACCTGACGCGGCGCGAGGCCGACCAGCTTTTCACCCTGATCCGGCGCCTCAAGGCGCAACGGGTCACCATCGTCTATATCAGCCACCGCATGGAAGAGGTGTTCGAGCTGGCCGACCGCGTGTCTGTGCTGCGCGACGGCACCTATGTCGGGACCCGCAACATTGCCGAGACCGACGATGCCGAACTGATCCGCATGATGATCAACCGCTCCATCGAACAGGTCTATCACAAGGACAAGTTCGAGTTCGGGCCGGTCATTGTCGAGGCGCGCAACCTGTCCGGCAAGGGCTTCGAGGATGTGTCGATGTCGGTTCGATCCGGCGAGATCGTCGGCCTTTACGGGCTGATCGGCGCCGGCCGCAGCGAGTTCGTCACCACGCTCTATGGGCGCCATGCCAAATCCGGCGGCTCCATCCTGTGGGATGGCAAGGACGTCGAGATCAAGTCGGAACGCGACGCCATGCGGCTCGGCATGGCTCTGGCGCCCGAGAGCCGGCGCGACCAGGGCCTTTGTCTCAACCTGACCGTGGGGACAAACCTCAACCTGCCGATCTACAAGCGTATCAGCTCCAACATGCTGATCTCGGGCAGCCAGGAAAAGAAGCACGCCGACCAGCAGATAGCCGACCTGCGCATCAAGACCGCCGGCCGCCACGCATTGGCTTCCAGCCTTTCGGGCGGCAACCAGCAGAAGATCGTGATCGGCAAATGGCTGAACCACGGGGCGCGGCTGTTCATCTTCGACGAGCCGACCGTCGGGGTTGATGTCGGCACCAAGGCCGAAATCTATCGGCTGTTCGGCACGCTGCTGGCGCAGGGGGCGGGCATCATATTGATCTCGTCCTACCTGCCGGAAGTCTACGAACTGGCCGATACGCTGCATGTGTTTCGGCGCGGCAGACTGGTGGCGAGCCACGGATTCCACACCGCAAGCCATGAAGATGTGCTGACGCAAGCGATCGGCGTCTGACGAGAATTATTGCTGAGAGGTCACTCCATGAGCATCGACGCCCCGGTCCCGGTCAAGGCCAAGCGAAATTACAACGTGCTGTTCGGGCTGACGCTGCTGGCGCTGCTCGTGCTTCTGTGGGTGGCGCTGTCTCTGGCAACGACGAGTTTCGCCTCGGCCAACAACATTGCGAACCTGCTCCGTCAGGGCTCGATGATCGCCATTCTCGCGGTCGGGCAGACCTTCGTCATCATCACCGGCGGCATCGACCTGTCTGTCGGCGCGGTGGTCGGCTTCTCTACCGTGGTGACGGCGATGATGATCAATGCCGGCTTCCCGGTATGGATCGCCATCCTGGCGACGCTGCTGGTCGGCATCGCCATCGGCACCTTCCACGGCTTCGGCATCGTCAAGATGGGCCTGCCGCCGTTCATCATCACGCTCGCCACGCTGACATCGCTGCGCGGCATCGGCCTTTTGATCACCAACGGCAATTCGATCTCGATCAACAACGACGCTTTTCAGGCGTTCTCGCGCAATTCCTTCCTCGGCGTGCCGAACCTGTTCTGGATGGTCATCCTGGTTGGCGTTCCGGCCTATATCTTCCTGCATCACAGCCGCTGGGGCCGTTACCTGTTCTCCGTCGGCTCAAATGCCGAGGCCGCGCGCCTGTCGGGCGTCAACGTCCAGCGGACCATCTACATGGCCTATATGCTGTCGGGCCTCTGCGCGGCCTTTGTCGGCGTGCTTCTGGCCTCGCGCATCGGCATCGGCAATCCGACCCAGGCCGAAGGCTGGGAACTGCAGGCCATCGCCTCGTCCGTTATCGGCGGCACCTCGCTGTTCGGCGCGGTGGGTTCGGTGCACGGCCCGCTGCTCGGCGCCTTCATCCTGGCCACCATCAACAACGGCGCCAACCTTTTGAACCTGAATTCCTTCTGGCAGCGCATCATCACCGGCGTGCTGATCATCGTCATCGTGTTCTTCGACGGGCTGCGCAGGCGGAGCAAGTAGGCCGACATGAAAGCTGTTGTTTGCACGGCTCCCGGCCAACTCTCGCTCGAGGAACGCCCGGCGCCCGGCTCTCCCCCGGAAGGCTGGGCGCGTGTCGCGGTCAGCCATGTCGGCATCTGCGGCACCGACTATCACATCTATGAAGGCAAGCATCCGTTCCTGAACTACCCGCGCATCATGGGCCATGAAGTGTCAGGCACGGTGGCCGAGGCGGGCTCCGGTGTCGACCTTGCGGTCGGGCAGGCCGTCATCGTCAATCCCTATCTCGCCTGCGGCCGCTGCATCGCCTGCCGCAATGGCAAGCCCAATTGCTGCATGGCCATCGAGGTGCTGGGCGTGCATCGCGACGGGGCGATGTGCGCGGAAATCCTCGTGCCCGCGCAGAACCTCTACCCGGCGGAAGGCCTCTCGCTGGAGGCCGCGGCCACGGTCGAGTTCCTTGCCATCGGCGCTCATGCCGTGCGCCGCAGCGGTGCAAACCATGGCCGCGCGCTGGTGATCGGCGCCGGTCCCATCGGGTTGGGCACGGCGATCTTCGCCCGCATCGCCGGGCTCGACGTCACCCTGCTCGACGCCAGCGCGGAACGGCTCGACTTTGCCGCCACCGAACTCGGCTTCGCCGCCAGCCTGGCGCTCGGACCGGACCTTGCGGAACGCATCAGCGCCGCTACCGATGGCGAAGGTTTCGACGCGGTGTTCGACGCCACCGGCAACGCCAAATCCATGCAGGCTGCCTTTGCCCATGTCGCACATGGCGGCGTGCTGGTGCTGGTCAGCGTCGTGCGCGAAGACATCACCTTTTCCGACCCGGAATTCCACAAGCGTGAGATGACGCTGGTCGGCAGCCGCAACGCCACGCGCGCGGATTTCGAGCATGTCACCGCTTCCATCGCTGCGGGGCTGGTGCCGCTCGATCGGCTGGTCACGCATCGCACCACGCTGGAAGGCGCCGTTCAGGATCTGCCACGCTGGGCGCATGAAAAGTCAGGCCTGATCAAGGCGATCATCAAGGTCGGGGACGCGTAGAGCCGGATTGGCTCTGCCCCACCGGCCTGCGCACATTCTCAGAAGAATACCCGGCCAGTTGGATAATATGGCCAATTCCCCCTCACCGCCTCGCTGCTCTCGGCACCTCTCCCCCATTTCATGGGGGCGAGGAACCCAGGTTCTGCATAGAATGCGCCTCGCGAGGCAGGATTCCTCTCCCCCGGGCGGGGGGAGAGGTGGCGAGCATCGCGAGCCGGTGAGGGGGGGCTTCCACCTGTCCGTTTGTTGGAGCCGTAAACTACCCAGCCGCCTGAGCCTGTTGCCAGGCCGCGAGCGCTGCCTTCACCGCCTCGGTACCGCTGGCGGCAATGTCGGGCGGGAGCGAAAAGCCCAGCCCGATCATTTTGCGACCGAGCATGTGGTCGGCGGGGCGGTTGACGGTTTCGACGCCGATCAGCCGGTCGCCGAGATAATGATGCACCGCGAATTTGTTCTCCGCCGGATCGCCGGAAACGACTTGCCGGCTGCTGCCGCCGGTCAGGCCGACCATCTGCAGTTTCATGTCGCCAATGTCGGACCAGAACCATGGCACCGCCTCATAGGCGCTTTCGTGTCCCAGGATGGTGCGCGCTGCGAGCCGTGCCTGGTCGGTGGCGTTCTGCACCGACTCCAGCCGCACGTCGGCCGCGCTGAACCAGTGGCGGTAGCTGGCATTGTCGCCGATGGCGAGTATTTCCGGCGCCGAGCTGCGCATGTGGGGATCGACCCGGATGCCGTTGGCAATCGACAGCCCGGCGGCTTCGGCCAGCTCGACATTGGGCACGACGCCGATGCCGACAACGATCATCCGCGCCGGAAGGCGTTCGCCGGTCGAGGTGATCGCGGCCGAGACCGCGCCATTGTCGCCGTCCAGTCGGTCGAGCGTGGTGCTGAGCAGCACACGCACGCCCAGTCCCTCCAGCCGCCTCCGGACATGCTCAGAAATGACGGGCGCAACCGCGCGGCCGAGCAGCCGGTCCTGCGCCTCGATGACGGTGACCTTGCGGCCGCCCAGCGACAATGTTGCGGCGATCTCCAGCCCGATGAAGCCGCCGCCGAGTACCACGACCTCCTCGACCTGTCCGCTGGTCTCGCGGATGCGCCGCGCATCGGCAATCGACCGCAGCGACAGCACGCCTTCGAGGTTGCTGCCTTCAAGGCGCAAGGCGCGCGGTCGCGACCCGGTGGCCAGGATCAGCCTGTCGAACGCAAGCGCCGTCCCGTCCGCGAGCACCAGGCTTCGCGCCTTAAGGTCGATGCGCTCTGCCCGGCGGCCGAGCCGGAGGTCGATGCGGTTGGTTTCGTAGAAGGCGTCGCCGCGCAACGGCTGCGGCTTGGCGGCTTCGTCCTTGATGAACGTCTTGGAGAGAGGCGGCTTGTGATAGGGCAGATCCGTCTCGTCGCCGATCAGGATGACCGGGCCTTCGAAGCCCTCTTCCCTCAGGCTGGCGGCAGCCTGTACGCCGGCATGGCCGGTGCCAACGATCACGACGCCGTTGTTCATGAAATTGCCTTTCCTCACATGCCCGCCGCAGATGGTGATGCCATCTGGGCCGCCGCAAGGGCCGGGCGACGATAAGCTCTGCGTGACACCTGATATCGTCGGCTGTCAAGCCGCGGCCCTGAGGGCCCCGACCGGCGTTGCGTGCCGAAACAAACTGGACAGTCGCAGTTTAGAATAGTTCTAAACACTTGAACTCTTTACGTTTTTCGGAGAGGGGCGTTGACTTTTCCGGGCCGTCGGCTTTTATGGGCCGGCATCGTGAGATGCATGCCTTTGATGTCTGGGCCTTGAACCCTTTCGATTGGAGCGACCGGAATGATTTCGATGACCCCGCCGCGCGTGGACGCGGCACCTGCGCATCTGTGCGGCTGCCCATCGGGCGACTTGACCGTTTCCGTCATATCTTCTTGTTTTCATTTGCCGAACAAGGGCCGCGCATGAGCCTGTCGGCTGATATCGCGCATGGCCGCGGCGGGTATTTCGAGCGGGCTCCGGAAAAGCTCGTGCTCGAAGGCTATCGCCACTGGCTGGCCGGATACGACACCGGTTCGGTGACGCCGTGGGAACGTGCGCATACGCTCTATGCCGGCCTTCTGGGCGATGCGGACGGCCGTCGCGCACTGGGCGAATTGTCGCATTTCGTGCGCACGCTGCGCCGCTGCGCGGCCTGCCCGCTGATCAGCTTTCCGTTCGGCGCGCACCATGTCTGCCGCGACGAGTGCCTGGCGCTCGGCCTTGTAGCCGGCCTGCAGCATCATGACGAGGTTGCCGCCGCGACATGTCTCGAAGCCATGACCTGCGGCCTGATGCGCCAGGAGGCGAAGGAGGCCGCAGGCTGTTTCGCCGAAACGCTGAGCGCCCTGCATCACTATCTTTTGCCCATACCGAAATCCGCGATCGACGACATACTGGACCGGTCGTCGCGCAAGACAGTTCACTGAGGGAGACGACGATGCTCACGAGCATGGCCATGACACGGCGCCACGGCAGGATTGCCACAATCGCAGCAACGGCCGCACTGACGGCGGCGATTTTCGTCCTGCCGGCGAAGGCAGCCGAGGTCGACCCAAAAGCGGTGGTGGCGAATTATGCCGATATCGCACTTGCCGGCTATGAGGACTCGCTGACCACAGCGCAGGCGCTGAAGACCGCTGTCGATGCGCTGGTGGCCAAGCCTTCGCAGGAGACGCTGGACGCTGCGCGCGCCGCCTGGAAGGCATCGCGCATCCCTTACCAGCAGACGGAGGCGTTCCGCTTCGGCAACCCCATCGTCGACGACTGGGAGGGGCGGGTGAACGCCTGGCCGCTCGACGAAGGCCTGATCGACTATGTCGATGGCGGCTATGGCACCGAGTCCGACGAGAACACGCTCTATACTGCCAATGTCATTGCCAACAAAAGCATCGAGATCAATGGCGAGACGGTCGATGCTTCCAAGCTGACGCCTGAGTTCCTGGCGTCGACGCTGCAGGAAGCCGGCGACATCGAGGCCAATGTGGCCACCGGCTACCATGCCATCGAATTCCTGCTCTGGGGCCAGGACCTGAACGGCACCGGTCCAGGCGCGGGCAACCGGCCTTACACCGATTATGACACCGCCAACTGCACTGGCGGCAACTGCGACCGCCGCGGCGAATACCTCGCTTCGGCCTCGCAGTTGCTGGTCGCCGACCTCGAAGAGATGGTCGGCAACTGGAAGGCCGATGGCGAAGCCCGCAAGACGCTGGTCGATGCCGATCCGACCGAGGGCGTTTCCGTCATCCTCACCGGCATGGGCTCGCTGTCTTATGGCGAACTGGCCGGCGAGCGCATGAAACTCGGCCTGCTGTTGCACGACCCGGAAGAGGAGCATGACTGCTTCTCCGACAACACCTCCATCTCGCATCTCTACGACACGGTCGGCATCCGCAACGTCTATCGCGGAAGCTACAAGCGCGTCGACGGTTCCGTCGTGGAAGGCCCTTCTGTGTCCGATCTGGTGAAGGCAGCCGACCCGGCCGTCGACGCGGAGCTGTCCGGCAAGCTCGATGCGACTGTGGCCAAGATGGAAGCGATCGAAGCCCGCGCCAAGGCCGGCGAAGCCTACGACCAGCAGATCGGCGAAGGCAACACCGAAGGCAACGCCACCGTGCAGGCCGCGATCGACGCGCTGGTCGACCAGACCAAGTCGATCGAGCGTGCCGTTGCCGCGCTGAAGATCGACGCCATCGCCTTCGAGGGATCGGACAGCCTCGACGCGCCGGACAAGGTTTTCCAGTGAGGCTTTTCGCCACGCGCCGAAACCGCAAAGCCACTGGCGCGGGGAGCCCGCGCCACAGCCATCGCAGAGTTCAACATGCTGATTTGCCACTGTAATTTGATTACCGAAAAGGAAATCGAACAGACGATCATAGACCTGCTCGACAGCGACCCGTGGCAGCTCATTGTCCCGGCGAAGGTCTACCATGCCATGCACAAACGCGGTCGCTGTTGCGGCTGCTTCCCAAATGTGGTGGAAACGATCATTCGGGTAACCGAGAACTACCATTCTCGTTCGGAAGCGGACGAAATGGCTATCGTTTCACATCTGGATCGCGTCAGAGAATTGCGCATCCAATTCGGGAGCAGGATTCATGAAAGGCGACAAAGAGATCATCGAGCGGCTTAACGAAGCGCTCTTTCTCGAGCTCGGAGCTGTCAACCAATACTGGCTGCATTACCGTCTGCTCGAGGATTGGGGTTTCACCAAGCTCGCCAAGAAGGAGCGCGCAGAGTCCATCGAAGAAATGCAGCATGCCGACAAGCTGGTAGCCCGCATCATCTTCCTGGACGGCCATCCGAACCTGCAGTCCGTTTCGCCGTTGCGGATCGGGCAGAACGTCAAGGAAGTGCTGGAGTCCGATCTCGCCGGCGAGTACGACGCCCGCACTTCATATAAGAAATCGCGTGAGATCTGCGCCGAGAAAGGCGACTACGTCACCATGAAGCTGTTCGAGGCACTGCTGATCGACGAGGAAGGTCACATCGACTTCCTTGAGACCCAGCTGCAACTTCTCGAGAGCATCGGTGAGGCCAAATACGGTCAGCTCAACGCCGACTCGGCCAACGAGGCCGAATAGGACATGCCGGAATGCGGCGCATAATTTCACAGATGCGCCGCATGGGGCCTGGTTCTCCGCTGCATCGCCACGCGGCAACATCACCATTTCTTTTGAGCTATGAGGGAGAAGAAACCCCCTCACCGGTTTGCTTCACAAACCACCTCTCCCCCATTGCATGGGGGCGAGGAACCGACGCTGATTGGAGTTCGCTTCCGACAAAGCAGCGATTCCTCTCCCTTACGCAGGGGGGGAGAGGTGGCGAGCCCGAAGGGCGAGACGATGAGGGGGTATCCGGCTTCCTTTCCAAGGCAGCCGCTTTGCTTCTTGCCGCGGGTATCATTTTATCCCTCGTAGAAACACCTTTGGCTCAGGCCGAAGAGACCTCCCCCAATCTTCCGGCCCAGCGGACCGACCTGACGCCGGAAGACAGAGCGCGTGTCGAAGCGATCACCAAGCCGGCAACCGACTTTTCCGCTCCCGAACAGTTCGAACTGATGCAGGGCGGCGCAGGGACATCCAAGAAACGCGTCAACCAGGACGCGTTCTCGCAATTCTCGTCCAATCTGACCTTTGAGGAAGAAGGCACTTTCAAGCTCGGCAATGGGCTGTTCCGTAAGTTGTGGGTTTCATCGCCTTCATCGACGCAGGCTTCCGATGGGCTCGGACCGTTGTTCAACGCCCGTGCCTGCCAAAGCTGCCATCTCAAGGATGGACGCGGCCATCCGCCGGAAAACACCGCCGATGCCACCTCGATGTTTCTGCGGCTCGCCCGCGCGGCTGAGAGCGAAGAGGAAAAGCGGCTTGTTGCCGAGCACAAGGCGCTGAATTTTCCCGATCCGGTCTATGGCAACCAGTTGCAGGATCTCGCCGTGCCTGGACTGACCGGCGAAGGCCGGATGAAAATCGCCTATGAGGAAATCCCCGTGACGCTGGGCGACGGGACTTCCGTGTCGCTGCGCAAGCCGAACTATTCCGTCACCGATCTGGGCTATGGGCCGCTCGATCCGCGCACCACGCTGTCGCCGCGCGTCACCCCACAGATGATCGGGCTCGGTCTGGTCGAACAGATCCACCCGGCCGATATCCTGGCCAATGCCGATCCCGACGATGCGAATGGCGACGGCATCTCCGGAAAGCCATCGGTGGTTCGCGACGTTCCGACCGGCGAGCTGATCCTCGGCCGCTTTGGTTGGAAAGCGCAGACGCCTTCGATCCGGCAGCAGACAGCCGACGCCTTTGCCGGCGACATCGGCATTTCGACGCCTGAGGTGCCCAATCATTGGGGCGATTGCACCGACAGGCAAACCGCCTGCAAGGCCATGCCCATCGGTGTGCAGGAGCGGCTGGGCCCGGTGGAGGCACCCGATCCGATCATGGAGCTGGTTTCTTTCTATTCCCGGAACCTGGCTGTGCCCGCCCGCCGCGACATGGGCAAAACAGCCGTCCTGCGCGGCAAGCAGATGTTCTATGAAGCCGGATGCGCGTCCTGCCATACGCCGAAATACGTTACCCGCCGAGACGCACCCAACAAGGCGCAAGCCTTCCAACTGATCTGGCCTTATTCGGACTTTCTGCTGCATGACATGGGCGAGGGCTTGGCCGACGGCCAGCCGGTCGGTGTCGCCAGCGGCAGCGAATGGCGCACAGCACCGCTCTGGGGCATCGGCCTGACCCAGCGCGTCAACGGCCACACCTTTTTTCTTCATGACGGGCGCGCGCGCAATCTGACCGAAGCCATTCTGTGGCACGGCGGCGAGGCGCAGGCCGCGCGCGACAAATTTGCTGATATGGCTTCCCAAGACCGCGAAGCGCTGGTCAAATTCCTGGAGTCGTTGTGATGCGAAGAAGCCTGCTCGCCACCGTCCCACTTTTGATGGTTCTGCTTCCCGCCCCGGCTTTCGCGATCACTGGTAAGCAGATCGTGACCAATGCCGTCGATGGGTTTGTCCGGCCTGCCTATGCAAAGCTTGGCGAGCGCAGCTCAGCAATGAAAGCCGCCATGCAGACCCTGTGCAAGGCGCCCTCGCAAGAAACGCTGGATGCGGCGCACAAGAGCTTTGCCGACATTGTGGAAGCGTGGTCGGAAGCCGAGACCATCCGCTTCGGGCCGGTGACCGAGCACAACAGACTTGAGCGCATGTTGTTCTGGCCAGACCGGAAGGGAACGGGTTTGCGGCAGGTGCAGGCTGCCCTGGCCGACAAGGATGTGACCGCGACCAAAGCGGAAACCCTGGCGCAGAAAAGCGTGGCAATGCAGGGGCTGGGAGCGCTGGAATTCGTACTCTACGGCACCGGTTACGAGACCCTGTCGGCGCCCTCCGACCCCTATCGCTGCAGCTATGGCGAGGCGATTGCCGGCAATATGACCTCTATTGCCCGCGAGATCAGCGACGCATGGGCCAAGCCAGACGGTTTTGCCGCGACATGGAGCCAGCCGGGCGCGGACAACCCGCTTTATCGCAATTCGACCGAGGCGGTCACCACGCTGCTCGAAGTGTTCGTCAACGGCACCGAGTTGGTGCGCGACGTTCGCGTCGGCGGTTTTCTGGGCGAGGTGCCAAAGGACGACAAGCCGCGACAGGCGCTGTTCTGGCGATCCGGCCAGACGGTGCCGGCCCTGAAAGCCAATATAGAAGGCATGAGCGCCCTGTATCAGGCGTCGCATTTCGGCGAGGCGCTGCCCGCCGAAATGTCCTGGATCGACAATTCGGTTCGATTTGAATTCGGCAATGCGGTGCGTGCCGCCGATGGCGCGCAAGGCCCACTTGCGGATGTGCTGGCCAATGGGCAGGAGCGCGGCAAGCTCGCCTATTTCAAGGTGGTCACCTCGAGTCTCAGTGAGTTGTTTGGCACACGCCTCTCGGGCGCATTGGGGTTGACGGCAGGTTTCTCCTCGCTCGACGGAGATTGACGATGCGCACGCCGCTGTTCGACCGGCGCGACTTCATCAAGGCGGCCGGCTCGGCCTTCGTGCTCGCCATGGCGCCGTCCTCGCGGGCGGCGACGCTGGAAGCCGACGCCTTGTTTGCGACCGCCTACCAGATGCGCGATGGGTCTTATGGCGTCGCGATGCTGACCGAAGCCGGCAAAGTTCTGCACAGCGTCGCTTTGCCCGATCGCGGTCACGACATCACCTTCGATCCGGTCACGCGGCGTTCCGTGGTGTTCGCGCGCCAGCCCGGAACCTTCATGGTCATCTTCGACCATAGCGGCGGCCAGCCGCCATTGACCGTCAACAGCATCGCCGGCCGCCACTATTACGGGCATGGCGCATTCTCCCAGGATGGCGCGCTGCTGTATGTGACGGAGAACGATTTCGACAACGCCGCCGGCATGGTCGGCGTCTACGATGCCAGAGACCGTTTTGCCCGCATCGGCGAATTTCCGACCCATGGCGTAGGGCCGCACGAACTGATCCTGCTGGATGACGGCCGCACGCTTGCGGTGTGCAATGGCGGCATCGAAACCCATCCCGATTTCGGACGGGCGAAACTCAACATCCCGACGATGAAGCCGTCCTTCGCGCTGCTCGACAGGGCGACGGGCGACCTGCTCGAAAAGCACGAACTGCCCGCGACGCTGCACCAGCTTTCGATCCGGCATATGGCGGTGGATGCCTCCGGCACGATCTGGTTCGGCTGCCAGCATGAAGGCCCGGCCACAGAGCGTCCGTTGCTGGTCGGGCGCGCGGTGCGCGGCAAGGACCTGACCATGCTCGACATGCCCGAGGAGGTTCTGGGCGGGTTCCGCAACTATATCGGCTCGGTCGCGGCCAACCCCCGGTCCGGGCTCGTCGCGGTCTCATCGCCGCAAGGCAATGCCATGGTGACGATCGACGCTGCCAGCGGCCGCATCGTCGCCAACCGCTCGTTGGTCGAAGTGTGCGGCCTGGCGCCCGATGGCGACGGATTTCTGGCCACTACCGGAGCCGGCGAGATCATCGCGCCGACGGGCCAGGAAGCGAGAGACCCGGACTATGTCTGGGACAACCACATGCTGCGGATCGATATGTAAGTGGTCACTTACTTTTTTTTCGAGCAACTGGCCGGCTGGCATGTTCCGCCGCCTGCAGCACGAGGCGCAGGAAGGCGTCGCCGGCGGCATCAGGCGTGCCGGAATTGTCGATGCGGAACACGGACGGCCCGAGATCGCCCGGCTTGCTGCGCGCCAGCCGTGCAAGAACTTCGGCACGGGATTCCCTGCCGCGCGCGGCAAGACGTTCCGCCAGCACTTCCGGCTCGGCGGTGATCTCGGCTACGATCAGCGTGGCGTAGCGGCGGCGCATGCGTGCAATCTCGTTGCGCGAGGCGTTGGCGATGACCACGCGCCCGTCGCGAATGGCCGCATCGGCGGATGCGGGAATGCCGTAGCGCAACCCATGCGCTTTCCAGGCAAGCGCGAAAGCGCCTTGCTTTTCCGCCGTCTCGAACTCGTCTTCCGTCATCGAGTCATGCTGTTCGCTTTGGCCGTCGCATGGCCGGGTGATGACGCGTCGGGCGAATTCGATGATGCAGCTGTCGGCAAGATGGCCGCGCGCGTGTTCTATCACGGTGTCCTTGCCCGCGCCGCTTGGGCCGACGACGGCGACGAACACACCATTTCCAATGGGCTGGCTCACCCGGCTTGGCGATGGATCGGTTGCGGCCGTCCCGTTCATGCGACGCGCTTTCCCTGCCGCCAGACGGAGCGGACGACGGGCACGTGCTCGTCCAGCCGGACGCGGACGAGATCGGCGCGCAGGCCGGGCGCTATCGAACCGCGGTCATCGAGCCCGGCGGCGTGCGCCGGCGTGGCGGTCACCATGCGGATCGCATCGGGAAGTGTGACGGCGTCGACCACTTCGCCCAGGAAGAAGGCGGACTGGATCAGGCTGAAGGGGATGTAGTCGGACGACAGGATGTCGAGCAGCCCATGCTCGGCGAGGTCGCGGGCCGACACGTTGCCGGCATGCGAGCCGCCGCGCATGACGTTGGGCGCGCCCATCAGCACGCCAAGCCCGGACTCATGCGAGGCGCGGGCGGCTTCCAGCGTGGTCGGAAATTCCGCGACACGGATGCCTTGCGACAGCGCCTCCTCGACATGCGCGAGCGTGGCGTCGTCATGGCTGGCGAGCACGATGCCGCGCTCCTGGCAGGCGGACGCGATGGCTGCGCGGTTGCCTGGCGAATTCAGCGTGGACTGGGCGATGCGGCGCTCGCAATAGGCGAGGAACTCGACATCGTCGAGCTTGGTCTTTTCCTTGTAGTACAGCGCGTAGGTTTCGAGCCGGGTGAACTGGCGCTGACCTGGCGCATGGTCCATCAGCGATGCCATGCGGACGCGCTGCAGCACCTCGAAGGCTGCAAAATCGGCGAGGCAGCTTGGCACGGAGACCTCGCAGCGCAGATGGATGAAATGCTCGGCGCGCAACCGATCGTGGCGTACGCTGTCCTCGATCGCTTCGCCCAGCCGCAGCATGTCGGGCAGGCTGATGGGCGCATCGTCGTCGAGGCCGGCGCGCAGCGTGTCGAACACGGTTGTGACACCCGCCGTCGCCAATTGCGCATCATGTGCAAGCACGGCTGCGATGGGGTTCCAGCGCACACTGGGGCGGGGGGCGAAATGGCCTTCGAGATGATCTGTGTGCAGTTCCACGAGGCCGGGAATGAGGAAGTCGCCTTCCATATCCTCCCCCAGTCGACTCGGTCCGGTGTCGATGTCGGCGATCAGACCGTCCCGCACCAAGACGCTGCCTTCGATCACCTCATCGGCCAGCACCACGCGTGCATTGGCGAGAACAGTTTCATGCGTCATGCAAATTTCCTGACCGCCTCCGCACCCAGCGGATGACGGGAGAGAACGACGAACGGGGCGCCGGGTTCCGGCTCGACGAAAATCGTCAGCGCGTCGATCACGATCGGACGCGACAGCGCCTCGCCGAAGAGCGCGCCGATTGCCGTCTCGATACGACGAGCGTCGTCGTCGCCGACACGGCCCGAAAGCGTCATGTGGAAGCGGAAGGCATCGAAGACATAGGGGTAGCCCCAACGATGCAGATAGCGGAACTGCATCGGCGTCAGCAGGTCGGGATTGCGGCGCTCGATGTCCTTTTCGGTCAGCGGTGCGCGGAACCGGTCGAAGGTCGAAACGACTTCGCTGGCGAATTGATAGAGCTCAGGCAGCTTGTCGTCGGGAACCAGCGCCAGGAAGCCGTCGAGCTGGGCAATTTTCAGGCGCGGGATCACGACCGGGGCGGTGGAAGCGGCAAACAGATCGACGGCATGGCGCAACGAGACTTCGCTTTCGCCGGACGACAGGCGGAACGGCGCCTTCAGCGTGGCATGAAACCCGTAGCGGCGGGCCGACGCGGTGTGGAAAGCGACCTCCGCCGCACTCAGCGACGCAACAGGCTGAGCGGGTGCGGTCGGGCCGCCAAACGCATCGCGACCGAGCCAGGCGACAGCAGCGCGCGCGAGCAGCTCATCTGCTGCAGGCGTATAGTAGATCGCATAACGCATGACGTTTCTCCCCGGACGGGCCCGCACATATCCGATTCCCGTGACGGATTGACGAAGCCCAGCCGGGCGGCGTGATAACACCGACAGCCGGTGAAGTCACTTCGGACATTGGGAGGGCTTGCGCCGGTCAGGCCGCCTTGTCGCGGATCTGGTAGTCCTTGATGTCGGCGAAGCGGATCATCTTCCAGCGCTCGGCCTCGTAGTTGAGCGAGAAGGCGTGCTGGGCGAGGAAAACCGGATCGTCGTCGAGATCGCGGGCGATGTCGCCGCGATGGCTCTCCACGAAACGGTGAAGATCGGCCTTGTCGTCGGCGTCGATCCAGCGGCAGATCGAAAAGCGCGAGATTTCGAAATCCACCGGCAGCGAATATTCGATGTTCAGCCGCTCCTTGAGCACGTCGATCTGCAGAGCGCCGACGACGCCGACGATGGCCGGCGAACCGTCTTCCGGCTGGAAGAGCTGCACCACGCCCTCTTCGGCCATCTGTTGCAGGGCTTCCTTGAGCTTCTTGGCCTTCATCGCATCGCCCAGGCGCACACGGCGCAGGATTTCGGGCGCGAAGTTGGGCACGCCGCGGAACAGGATGTCCTCGCCCTCGGTCAGCGTGTCGCCGATGCGCAGCGTGCCGTGGTTGGGGATGCCGACCACGTCGCCGGCAAAGGCCTCGTCGGCGGTGATGCGCGAGCGGGCAAAGAAGAACTGCGGCGCCGAAAGGCTCATCGGCTTTCCGGTGCGCACCAGCTTTGCCTTCATGCCGCGCTGCAGAGTGCCGGAGCAGACGCGGACGAAGGCGATGCGGTCGCGGTGGTTGGGGTCCATATTGGCCTGGATCTTGAAGACGAAGGAGGTCATCTTGTCCTCCGTCGCCTCTACCTTGCGGGTGTCGGCTTCCTGCGCGCGCGGCGGCGGACCGAAGGCGCCAAGCGCCTCGATCAGGTCGCGCACACCATAATTGCGCAATGCCGAGCCGAAATAGACCGGCGTCAGATGGCCTTCGCGGAAGGCTTCCAGGTCGAAGGGGCGGCAGGCCTCGCGGGCAAGCTCAAGCTCCTCGATGAAGGTCTCGCGCTCGTTCTCGGGCAACAGGCCGGCGACGCGGTTGGAATCCGGGCCGTTGACCGGCGTGCGCTCCTTTTCGTCGTCGCCCTTGCGCACCGCGTTCTGGGCGAGGTGATAAGTGCCCGAAAAGCTCTTGCCCTGGCCGATGGGCCAGGTGACGGGCGCGGTGTCGAGCGCCAGCTTCTGCTCGATCTCGTCGAGGATGTCGAAGGGGTTGCGCGCCTCGCGGTCCATCTTGTTGACGAAGGTGATGATCGGGATGTCGCGCAGACGGCAGACCTCGAACAGCTTCAGCGTGCGCGGCTCGATGCCCTTTGCGGCGTCGATGACCATTACGGCGCTGTCGACCGCCGACAGCGTGCGGTAGGTGTCGTCTGCGAAATCCTCGTGGCCTGGCGTGTCGAGCAGGTTGAAGACGTTGTCGCCATATTCGAAGGTCATCACCGAGGTGACGACGGAGATGCCGCGCTCGCGCTCGATCTTCATCCAGTCCGAGCGGGTCTGGATCTTGTCCTTCTTGGCCTTGACCTCGCCGGCGAGCTGGATCGCGCCGCCGAACAAAAGCAGCTTTTCGGTCAGCGTTGTCTTGCCGGCGTCGGGGTGGGCGATGATGGCGAAGGTGCGGCGGCGCGCGACCTCCTGCTGGATAGGCTCAGCCATTGCGAGATGATCCTTGTGACAGCGGGGCTTCTAGCAGCGCTTTTTGCGGCTGTCGAATGGTAATGGCGCTGCGGGAACGGCGCGATGGCGCAGCCGCTCCTAGTGAAAATAGATAGCGGCGCCTGTGGCAAGCGACCGCTGGCAGGCCTCGCGCAGCAGCAACAGCGAATAGGTGGCGATCGGCTGCGCCTCCCACAAGGCGCCCTCGGTGTTTTCGATGCCCTCGTCGAATCGGTCGAAAACCAGATCGGAGTTCACGTCGAGATCGTCGGGAATCTCCAGCGCATCGGCGATAGTCTGGAGTTCGGCCTGAAGCCGCTGCACCGAACCGAGCGGCCAGAGGTGGTTTGTGCGCTCATCGAGGAAATCGGGAATGATCGGCACGGGAAACTCAACCGGCACATAGAGGCCTTCGGCATCGGAATGGGCGATCAGATGGGCAAAGGGCGGTATCGAACCCGCCTCGATCCCGGTCACGGATGGCATCAGCGCGGCGAACAGATCGTCGGCGTTCGGCGTGTCGCCGCCGGTCAGCACCACGTCGCGCGGGATCGGAAGCCCTTTCCAGATCAGCCCGGCGATTTCGCGCACCGCATGCAGCCCGGAATAGCCGTTGCCTTCCACCGACCAGACTTCGCAGTCGAGCGGATCGTTGTGCTGCGGAAGGCCTTTGGAGACCAAAGCGGAGTTGACGGCGTCGAACTGCGCGAGAATGCCGTCGACCACGTCCTGGTCGTGGTGGCGCAGGTCGGCGACGACGCCTACGGAAATCGAAAGTCCCATGGTCTCTTCCAGATTCTGCCGGCTCAGCGCGGCGCGCGCTTGGCCAATATCCGCTGCAGGGTGCGCCGGTGCATGTTGAGCCGGCGCGCGGTTTCCGACACGTTGCGGTCGCACATTTCATAGACGCGCTGGATATGCTCCCAGCGTACCCGGTCGGCCGACATCGGGTTTTCCGGCGGCGCGGCGCGTTCGCTGGACCGGCTGGTCAGCGCGGCGAAGACGTCGTCGGCATCGGCCGGCTTGGACAGATAATCGACGGCGCCCAGCTTCACGGCGGTAACGGCGGTGGCGATGTTGCCATAGCCGGTCAGGATCACCGTGCGGGCATCCTCGCGCTTGTCGCGGATCGCGGCGACCACATCGAGGCCATTGCCATCGCCCAGTCGCATGTCGACCACCGCATAGGCGGGCGGATTGGCCTTGGCCTTGGCGACCGCTTCCTCGACGCTTTCGGCGGTCTCGACCTGAAACCCACGGCTTTCCATGGCGCGCGCCAGACGGGTCAGGAACGGCTTGTCGTCGTCGACTATGAGCAACGAATGGTCGTCGCCCGGAATCTCGCCGTTGGCCTGGTCCTGTGTGGTCATCCTTGCTTCATCCCTATCCGCCTGAAACTTTTCTTGTGTTTCTATGCAGATATAGCCGCTTGACGCCAATGTCCAACCCTAGGTCAGGCTGCGCCGAGGAACGAATCGGCCGGTGCGGCGGCCTGGAACTGCGCACGCGGCCAGGTCACCTCGATGATAGCGCCCTCGCCAGGGTCGGACGAATTGAAGAAGGTGATCTCCGCGCCGGAGCGTTCGAGCAGCGTCTTGGCGATGAACAGGCCGAGCCCAAGCCCGCCGCCGGACTCTCCGCCCTGCCGCGTCGACATATAGGGTTCTCCGATGCGGTCGATGATTTCGTGCGGGAAGCCGGGGCCGTCGTCGGCCAGGCGGAACGAGACGGTCTCGTTGTTCCAGCTCCAGCCGACGCGCACTTTGGAGCGGGCGAAATCGACGGCGTTTTCCACAAGATTGCCCAGGCCGTAGATCACGCCCGGATTGCGGCGCGACACCGGTTCGGTGCCGATGCGCTCGCCCGGCTCCATCTTGATGGACACGCCGAAATCGCGGTGCGGTGCTGTGACCTCCTCAATCAGCGAGGTCAGCGGCATGCGCGCGAGATGCGCCTCGCCTTCCGACGACAGGCTGGTCAGCCGCTTGAGGATTTCGCGGCAGCGTTCGCTTTGCGAGCGCAACAGCTTGACGTCCTCGCCATAGCGAGGGTCGTTGCCCAATGCCCGCTCCATTTCCTTGGAGACCAGCGTGATGGTGGCCAAAGGCGTGCCGAGTTCGTGGGCCGCCGCCGCCGCCAATCCGTCCAGCGCAGACAGATGCTGTTCGCGCTGCAACACCAGCTCGGTCGCGGCCAGCGCATTGGCGAGCAGGCGGGCCTCGTCGGCAACGCGGAAGGCGTAGAGCGCGGTGAAGGCGATGGAGGAAAACACCGCGACCCAGACGCCGCCGACATAGATGTAAGGCATGATCAGCGTCACGCCGGGATACCAGGGCAAAGGCAGGTGATAGAAGGTGAGCAGCGTCGCCGCCGTCATGACGACGAGGCCGAGCACCGCCGTCAGCCTGAGCGGCAGCGAGGTCGCCGATATGACCACCGGCACGGTGAGCAGGAGAGCGAACGGATTGGTCAGCCCGCCGGTCATGAACAGCAGGCCGGACAGTTGCAGACTGTCGAAGCTGAGAATGGACAATGCCGCGTAGGGGTCGAGCCGGTGCGTCGCAGGAAAGCGGAACGTCAGATAGAGATTGAGCCATGCCGAACAGGCGATCAGCGCGAAACACATGCTGACCTGGAGCGGAAATTCCAGCCCATAGGCGACGACGAGAACGGCGGCACTTTGGCCGAACACCGCCAGCCAGCGCAGCCGGATCAGCGTGTTGAGCCTAAGCCGGGTGGACAGTTGCAGATCGGGAGTGTGGGAGACCTTGATCATGGCCGCTTTATGCGACGGATGGGAGGAGGAGGGAAGGGTTTTAGGTTCCCACACCGGCTGTCCAGTTTGGTCGACACTCTACGGCGCCCCCCTCTGTCCTGCCGGACATCTCCCCCACAGGTGGGGAGATTACCTGTCGCACCGGCTTTCGCTAATCGCCGGCATTGCGGGAAAGGCGGTGAGCGTGAAACTGCCAATCTCCACCCTTGCGGGGGAGATGTCCGGCAGGACAGAGGGGGGCAACGTAGAGCACCGAAGTTACGTCCCACAATCTACGCGGGGTAATCCCACGACGGCTCACGTCCCGCGCGGCTTGGCCCGCGCCGTGGCCTGGGCGACGCGCGGGTCTTCGGGCCAGACATGGCGGGGATAGCGCCCGCGCATGTCGGAGCGGACATCGGCCCAGGAGCCGCGCCAGAAGCCCGGCAGGTCGCGCGTGGTCTGGATCGGGCGATGCGCAGGCGACAGAAGCTCCAGCGTCAGCCCGACGCTGCCATTGGCAATGGCGGGATGGGTGTCGAGCCCGAACAACTCCTGCACACGGATCGCCAGCACCGGCCATTCGCCCTCGTAGCGGATCGGCACATGGCTGCCGGAAGGCGCATTGAAATGGGTCGGCGCAAGCTGTTCGATGCGGCGCTGCAGATCGTGCGGAACAAGCGACAGCAGACCTTGACGCAAGGCCTCACTGCCGATGCGGGCCAGCGAGGCCTCGCCCGACAGGAATGGCAGCAGCCAGTCGTCCAGACGCTCGACGAGGCTTTTGTCGGACATATCAGGCCATGGCGCGCCAAGGCCGCGATGCAGCCAGGACAGGCGCTGGCGCAGGGTGGCCGCGTCCTTGCCCCAGTCGATGAGATCCAGTCCGTGCCGGCGCAGCGCATTGATGACCGCGCGGTCGGCATCCGCTCCCTTGGGTGCGGCGAGCAGGCGTTCCGACAGCGTGATCGCGCCCAGCCGCGCGGTCTCACGGACACGGACGGAGCGCTTTTCGACGTCGAAGCTGGCCTCCGAGCGGGTTTCTATGCGGCTGCCCAGAATGGCACGGATCTCCGCTTCGGAAACGGGCGCGGCAGCCGTGATGCGCGCGCTCTGCGCCTTGCCCTGCAGGTCGGCGACGACCAGCCAGGTCTCGGCGGCGAGCGGATCGGCGGCGTCGACTGCGGCGCCGCTGCCGTTTGCCAGGACGAAGCGGCCGCGTTCCCCCCGCGCTTTGGCGACACGGTCCGGCCAGGCATGGAGCAAAAGCGCGCCTGCGGGAGGTGCGTCAGTCCCGCCTGGCCTCGTCTTTGAGGCGCGGGCCAACCGTTCCGCAAGTTGGCGCGCCGCATTGGCACGCGGCGACCGATCGGTGGAAAAGCGCTGCAAACGGCGTTCGAGGTCGGCTGCGTCGCCGCCAAGGCCGCGTTCCGTCAGAAGCACGGCAAGCCGGGCAGCCTCCAGCGCGTGGCCCTCCCGGGCAGCCTCGGCGACCATGTGGGCAAGGCGAACCGGCAGCGCCAGCTTGCGCATTGCCTGCCCGGTTTCGGTCAGGCGACCATCGCCGTCGATGGCGTCGAGCCGCGTCAGCAAGGCGCGCGCCTCGGCCAGAGCGGGCGCGGGCGGCGGGTCGAGGAAGGATAGTGTCGCAGGATCCGACACGCCGAAGGCGGCGCAATCGAGCAGGAAACCCGACAGGTCGGCTTCCAGAATCTCGGGCGGCGAAAAAGCGGGCAGGGCCGCCGTCTGCTCGGCGCGCCACAGACGAATGGCAATGCCAGGCGCTGTACGCCCCGCGCGGCCTGCGCGCTGGTCGGCGGCGGCGCGCGAGGTGCGCACGGTTTCCAGCCGGGTCAGGCCTGACGCCGGTTCGTAGCGCGGCTGTCGCGACAGGCCGGAATCGATGACCACGCGCACACCATCGATGGTGATCGAGGTCTCGGCGATGGCGGTGGCGAGCACGACCTTGCGGCGGCCGGCGGGAGGCGGCCGAATGGCGGCATCCTGCGCCTTGCCGTCCATCATGCCGAACAGAGACACGACCTCGACGTCGGCTGCGATCCGTCCCGCCAGCCGCTCGGCGGTGCGCTCGATTTCGCGCTGTCCGGGCAGGAAGGCGAGGATGCTGCCGGTCTCGTCGCAAAGGGTGGCGCGGATGGAATCCGCCATGGCGTCCTCGATGGCGACGCCCGCCCGGCGCTCCTGGTAACGGATTTCGACGGGATAGCTTCGGCCTTCGCTTTCGATCACCGGCGCGTCCGAAAGCAGCCGTGAGACACGCGCACCGTCGAGCGTTGCCGACATGACGACAAGCTTGAGATCGGGCCGCAGCGCGCCCTGCACGTCGAGCGCCAGCGCGAGGCCGAAGTCGCCGTCGAGCGAGCGTTCGTGGAACTCGTCGAACAGCACCGCCGACACGCCGGTCAGTTCGGGATCGTCGAGCACCATGCGCGCCAGAACGCCTTCGGTGACGACGAGAATGCGGGTCGCAGCCGAGGTCCGGTTCTCCATGCGCATGGCATAGCCGACCGTCTGGCCGGGCTCCTCGCCGAGCAGCGAGGCCATGCGGCGGGCGGCGGCGCGGGCGGCAAGCCGACGCGGCTCCAACAGGATGATCTTGCCTGCACCGAGCCAGGACTGCCCGAGCAGCGCAAGCGGGACCAGCGTCGTCTTGCCTGCGCCGGGCGGCGCGACGAGCACAGCGGCGTTCCCGGATTCCAGAGTGCCGATGAGCTTCGGCAGCACCGCCGTGACGGGCAGGGGCGGCAGGTCGGCCAGGTTTGGCGGCTTTCGGTCGATGGTCATCGCCGCCGCCATACCAGTGTCACCACAGGTCGCGCAACGGCACGCCTATGGAGCATTCATGCCGCATGCCCTCAAAAAGGAACATACATTCCATATTGACTAGTGATTGGAATTATCATTTCATGCGATCCAAGAGCCGGGAGCGTAACACCGGTTCATTCCGGAGGATTGCGTGAACACCAGCCAGGGCGCGACGGCACCGTCGCTCGACGTCATCGCCATCGGCCGCGCGTCCGTCGATCTCTACGGCCAGCAGACCGGCTCGCGGCTCGAGGACATCGCTTCCTTCGCAAAGTCGGTCGGCGGCTGCCCCGCCAACATCTCCATCGGCACCGCGCGGCTCGGCCTTCGCTCGGCGTTGCTGACGCGGGTCGGCGCCGAGCAGATGGGACGTTTCATCCGCGAGCAATTGCAGCGAGAAGGCGTCGTTGTCGAGGGCGTCAAGACCGATCCGGAGCGGCTGACCGCGCTGGTGCTTCTGTCGGTGGAAGAGGAGGGCGTTTCGCCGATGATCTTCTACCGCAGCGATTGCGCCGACATGGCGCTTTCGGAAGAGGATATCGACGAGAGCTTCATCGCCTCCGCCCGGGCCATCGTGGTGACGGGCACGCATTTCTCCCGGCCCAACAGCGACGCCACACAGCGCAAGGCGATCCGCATCGCCAAGGCCAATGGCCGCAAGGTGGTGTTCGACATCGACTACCGGCCCAATCTCTGGGGGCTTGGCGGCCATGCCGAGGGCTTTGGGCGCTATGTCAAATCCGAGCGGGTGTCGTCGCAGCTGCGCACCGTGCTGGCCGATTGCGACCTGGTGGTCGGCACCGAAGAAGAGATCATGATCGCATCCGGCGCCGACGACGTGCTCGGCGCGCTGAAGGCGATCCGCGCGTTGACCGAGGCGACCATCGTGCTCAAGCGCGGGGCGATGGGCTGCATCGTCTATGACGGTCCGATCAGCGACGACCTCGAGGCCGGTATTGTCGGCGACGGTTTTCCCATCGAGGTCTACAATGTGTTGGGTGCCGGCGACGCCTTCATGTCGGGCTTGCTGCGCGGCTGGCTGGGGGGCGAAAGCCTGGCGACATCGGCAACCTGGGCCAATGCCTGTGGCGCGTTCGCCGTTTCCCGGCTGCTGTGCTCGCCGGAATATCCGACCTTCACCGAACTGGAGACGTTCCTGAAAAACGGCAGTGCGCAGCACGCGCTGCGCAAGGACGCAAACCTCAACCACATCCATTGGGCGACGACGCGACGGGCTGAAATCCCCGCGCTGATGGCCCTGGCCTGCGACCACCGCAGCCAGCTCGAAGACGTCGCCCGCAGGCTGGGCGCCGACGAAAAGCGCATCGGCGATTTCAAGGTTCTGGCGGTCAAGGCCGCAGCCAGGGTCGCCGACGGTCGCCCCGGCTACGGCATGCTGCTCGACGAAAAACACGGCCGCGACGCACTGTTCGAATTTGCCCGGCATCCCTTCGCCTGGGTCGGTCGGCCGGTTGAACTGCCGGGTTCGCGCCCGCTGCGCTTCGAATTCTCTCAGGATATCGGCTCGCAACTGGTGGAATGGCCGGTGACGCATTGCATCAAGTGCCTGTGCTTCTACCACCCCGACGACCCGCAGGAGCTGAAGATCGAGCAGCAGGAAAAGCTCGTCGCGCTCTATGAGGCGGCGCGCAAAGTCGGACGCGAACTTCTGGTCGAGATCATCGCCGGCAAGCACGGCAGCATCGACGACGCCACCATTTCGCGCGCACTGGAAGAGCTTTACGCGCTGGGCATCAAGCCGGACTGGTGGAAGCTGGAGCCGCAGGCTTCGCCCGCCGCATGGGCGGGGATCGAGGATACGATCAGGCGCAACGATCCGTGGTGTCGCGGCGTGGTGCTGCTTGGGCTTGAAGCGCCGCAGGAGGAACTGGAAGCGGCGTTTGCGGCAACTGCGGATGCCGGGATCGTCAAGGGCTTTGCCGTGGGGCGCACCATTTTTGCCGAGGCCGCCGAACGATGGCTGGGCGGGCAGATGAACGATGACGAGGCGATCGCGGATATGGCGCAACGCTTCGAAAAGCTGACCGAGGCGTGGTTGCGGGTGAGGGGAGCGAAGTGATGAATTGCGCGGTGCCTCGCTCTACGTTGCCCCCCTCTGTCCTGCCGGACATCTCCCCCGCATGGGGGGAGATCAGCAGTTGCGCGCGCCCCGTATCTCCTGCTGCGGTGACGGTTTGCGAAGGCCTTGATGAAGGCTCAATCTCCCCCCATGCGGGGGAGATGCCCGGCAGGGCAGAGGGGGGCGCGACGGAACGCGGCCTTCCTGGAATTCAGTACGCATTTCCCCAAGGAGCATGATCATGGCAAACACCATCCGCCTGACGATGGCGCAGGCCCTGACGCGTTTCCTGGCGAAACAGATGACCGTTATCGACGGCGAGAAGCTGCCGTTGTTCGGCGGCGTCTGGGCGATTTTCGGCCATGGCAATGTCGCGGGGATCGGCGAGGCGCTCTATCAGGTCCGCGACACGCTGCCGACCTTTCGCGCCCATAACGAGCAGGCGATGGCGCATTCGGCCATTGCCTATGCCAAGGCGCATTTCCGCAGCCGCATGATGGTCGCGACCACCTCCATCGGCCCCGGCGCGCTCAATATGGTGACGGCTGCCGCCTTGGCCCATGTCAATCGGCTGCCGGTGCTGTTTCTGCCCGGCGACGTTTTCGCCAACCGCATTCCCGATCCAGTGCTGCAGCAGGCCGAGGATTTCGGCGATGGCACGGTCACGGTGAATGATTGCTTCCGCCCGGTATCGCGCTATTTTGACCGCATCGCCCGGCCGGAGCAGATCATCCCCGCGCTTGCCCGCGCCATGCAGGTTCTCACCGACCCGGCCGAATGCGGACCGGTGACGCTGGCGCTGTGCCAGGACGTGCAGGCCGAAGCTTACGACTATCCCGAGAGCTTCTTTGACGAACGCATCTGGACGCCGCGTCGGCCACGCCCCGACCGCGACGAACTGGCGGCCGCGGCCGCTGCCCTGAAAGCAGCCAAAAAGCCGCTGATCGTCGCCGGTGGCGGCGTGCTCTACAGCCGCGCCTCCGAGGAACTGGCAAAATTCTCCGCCGCCACCGGTATTCCAGTTTCCGAGACACAGGGCGGCAAATCCTCGCTTCCCGACGACGATGCCCTCAACATGGCGGCTGTCGGCGTGACCGGCACCTCCGCCGCCAATCGGCTCGCCGAGGAGGCCGATGTCGTGCTCGCGGTCGGAACGCGCCTGCAGGATTTCACCACGGGCTCGTGGTCGCTGTTCAAGGCCGAGGGCAACACCATCATCGGGCTCAATGTGCAGGCCTTCGACGCCGGCAAACACCGCGCTCTGCCGCTGGTCGCCGATGCGCGCGAAGGGCTTGCCGAACTCGGGACCGCCATTGGCGGCTACAAGGCGCCCGGCGCCTGGACCGAGAGCGCCAAGGCCGGCAAGACGGCCTGGCAGGGCGATGCCGCCAAGGTGACGGCTGCGACCAATGCCGCCCTGCCGTCCGACGGGCAGGTGATCGGCGCCGTCCAGCGTGCGCTCGGCAAAGAGGTCGTTTTACTACATGCAGCGGGCGGGTTGCCGGGCGAGTTGCACAAGCTGTGGCAGGCCGGTGCTCCAGGGTCCTACCACGCCGAATATGGTTTCTCCTGCATGGGCTACGAAATTGCCGGTGGGTTGGGCGTCAAGATGGCGAGGCCTGACAAGGAGGTCGTCGTCATGGTCGGCGACGGCTCCTATCTGATGCTGAATTCGGAAATCGCCACCTCGATCATGCTCGGGCTGAAGCTGACCGTCGTGCTGCTGGACAACCGTGGCTATGGCTGCATCAACCGGCTGCAGATGGCCACCGGCGGCGCCAACTTCAACAATCTCTTGAAGGATGCGCGCCACGAGGTGCTGCCCGAGGTCGATTTCGCAGCCCATGCCGCGAGCATGGGCGCGGTGTCTGACAAGGCGGCGTCCATCGCCGATCTCGAAGCCGCACTGAGCCGGGCAAAAGGCAACGACCGCACCACAGTCGTCGTCATCGAGACCGACCCGCTGATCTCCACCGAGGCCGGCGGCACCTGGTGGGACGTGGCGGTGCCCGAAGTCAGCGAGCGGGTGGAAGTGAATGCTGCCCGGAAGGGTTATGAGCAGGCTGTGAAACGGCAGCGTGTGGGCAATTGAGCGCAGACGACGAGACAAAACCGGAGTTGATGACGTGAAAGCCAAACTGGGCATGTCCCCTATTGCGTGGTGGAACGACGATCTCGTCGAACTCAGCGACGACGTTTCGCTGGAGGAATGTCTGCGCCAGTCGCGGTCGGCCGGCTTCATCGGCATGGAGCAGGGCCGCCGGTTTCCGAGCACGCCGGACGAGATGTTGCCGATCCTGAGAAAGGCTGACGTGACGCTGTGCGGCGGCTGGTTTTCCGGCACGCTGGTTGATGAGGAACTGGCGGCGAACAAGGATCGCATCCAGCCGATGATCGACCTGTTCAAGGCGGTCGGCGCGCCCTGCATCGTCTATGGCGAGGTCGGCCGCTCGATCCAGGGCGACCGCGCAAAGCCGCTCGCCACCAAGGCCGTGCTGTCGGACGACGAGATGAAGGCCTATGCCGGCAAGCTGACGGCGTTCGGCGAATGGTGCGCGGAGCAGGGCATGCCGCTCTCCTATCACCACCACATGGCCGCGGTGGTGCAGTTCGAGCATGAGATCGACGCCTTCATGAAGCATTCGGGCGAAGGCATTCCGCTGCTGCTCGATGCCGGCCATCTGGCCTTTGCCGGCGGCGACGTGCTGCGCGCCATCGACAACCACCACAAGCGCATCAACCACGTTCATGTGAAGGATATCCGCCAGACCGTGATCGATGGGCTGGACTGGTCCAAGCAGTCATTCCTCGATGCCGTGGCGCTGGGCGCGTTCACCGTGCCGGGCGACGGGTCGCTGGATTTCGGCGCTATCGTCCAACGGCTTGCCGATCACGGCTATGAGGGCTGGTTCGTCGTTGAGGCCGAGCAGGACCCCAGGAAAAACCCGCCGCTCAAGATGGCTGAGGTCGGCCATGCGGAACTGACCCGCGTGATGCAAGCTTCCGGCTATACGCTCGAGACGCAGGCCTTTCCCGACGCGTGAAAGCATGACAATGCCAGCCCCGCACTTGACAAGCGGGCCCTGGGATGACCGGAAGGGACTGTTGAGCAACACAGGAGATCGCCCGTGGGAGACACCAGCCACCCCTTCTTTCGTCCGCTGTGGCGCCGCATTCTCCTTGTCGCCTTCTGCGTGGCATGGGCCGGTTTCGAACTCTATATGGGCTCGTCCTTCTGGGCGACGCTGGTCGGCGGCATGGCCGTGCTGGGGGCGTGGCAGTTCCTGATCAACTACAAGCCCGCGCCGGAACCGGAAGCGGCGAAGGAGGAAACCGACGATGTCACGACTTCTGATCAAGAGCGGTAAGGGCACCGGCCGCGTCACCCATGTCACGCCGGACAGTGCCGGCTGGCGCTATGTCGGCTTCGAGCTTTACCGGTTGAAAGCGGGCGAGACGGCCTCGGCTTCGTCGGGCGAAAGGGAGCTTTGCCTGGTTTTCGTCACCGGCAAGGGCGCGGCAACAGCCGCCGGTCAGGATTTCGGCACACTTGGCGAACGCATGAGCGTCTTCGAGGGCAAGCCGTGGTCGCTCTATGTGCCGCAGGGCAAGGACTGGTCCGTGACGGCCGAGACCGACCTGGAACTTGCAATCTGCACGGCTCCCGGACTTGGCGGCGGCCTGCCCGCCCGCGTCATCGGCCCCGACGACGTCAAGCAGGAAGTGCGCGGCAAGGGCTCGAACACGCGTCACGTCACCAACATCCTGCCCGAGGGCGACCCCGCCGATTCGCTTCTGGTTGTCGAGGTGATCACACCGGCCGGCAACACGTCGAGCTATCCGCCGCATAAGCACGACCAGGACAATCTTCCCGCCGAATCCTACCTCGAAGAAACCTACTATCATCGCCTCAACCCGCCGCAGGGTTTTGGCTTCCAGCGCGTCTATACCGATGCCGATGCAGAGGGCGTGCGCGAACTGGACGAGGCGATGGCGATCGAGGACGGCGACGTGGTTCTGGTGCCGAAGGGCTATCACCCCTGTGCCACCTGCCACGGATACGATCTTTACTATCTCAACGTCATGGCCGGGCCGAAGCGGACCTGGAAGTTCCACAACGCGCCCGAACATGAGTGGCTGATGAAGGCGTGAGCGGCACGGCTTGCCCGCAATCCAAGTCTGCCTCAATCGTGGGATATTTTGCGTCTATACTCACGGTTCGAAGCCGTTTCGGGTCGGATAGGCATGCTGAAAATTTCAGCTTTATGCGCATTCGATAGTGGTGTACTGACGGGTACGCCTCCTTCAGGATCGCCATAGCCGCTGTTTTCGGCGGCTCACCGAGCTTGAAACGGCAGATTTTGTAGCCAACTCGCAAGAAGATCGAGAACCGCCATGCCTGCATATCGTTCGCGCACCACCACTCACGGCCGCAATATGGCGGGCGCGCGCGGCCTATGGCGCGCCACCGGCATGAAGGATTCCGACTTCGGCAAGCCGATTATCGCGGTGGTGAATTCCTTCACTCAGTTCGTGCCCGGCCATGTGCATTTGAAGGACCTCGGCCAGCTGGTCGCGCGCGAAATCGAAGCCGCCGGCGGCGTCGCCAAGGAATTCAACACCATCGCGGTCGATGACGGCATTGCCATGGGCCATGACGGAATGCTCTATTCGCTGCCGTCGCGCGAACTCATCGCCGACTCGGTCGAATATATGGTCAACGCGCACTGCGCCGACGCCATGGTCTGCATCTCCAACTGCGACAAGATCACCCCCGGCATGCTGATGGCGTCATTGCGCCTCAACATCCCGACCATCTTTGTGTCCGGCGGGCCGATGGAAGCCGGCAAGGTCGTCATGCACGGCAAGACCGTCTCGCTCGATCTGGTCGACGCCATGGTGGCCGCGGCTGACGACAAGATCTCCGACGAGGACGTCAAGGTCATCGAGCGCTCTGCCTGCCCCACCTGCGGCTCCTGCTCGGGCATGTTTACCGCCAATTCGATGAACTGCCTGACCGAAGCGCTCGGCTTGTCGCTGCCCGGCAACGGATCGACGCTGGCCACCCATGCCGACCGCAAGGAACTGTTCCTGGAGGCCGGACGCCGCATCGTCGGCCTCGCCCGCCGCTACTACGAGCAGGACGACGAAACCGCGCTGCCGCGCAAGATCGCCAGCAAGAAGGCGTTCGAAAACGCCATGGCGCTCGACATCGCCATGGGCGGCTCGACCAACACCGTGCTGCACATCCTGGCGGCGGCCCATGAAGGCGAGATCGATTTCGACCTCGCCGACATCGACGCCCTATCGCGGCGCGTGCCCTGCCTGTCCAAGGTCGCGCCGGCCAAGGCCGATGTCCACATGGAAGACGTACACCGCGCCGGCGGGATCATGGCGATCCTTGGCGAACTCGACCGCGCCGGCCTGCTCAACACCGACCTGCCCACCGTCCACGCCAAGACCATGGCCGAGGCGCTGGCGTCCTGGGACATCGCCGTCACCGACAATCCGGCCGCGCTCAAGCTGTTTTCCGCCGCACCCGGCGGCATCCCGACGCAGACGGCGTTCAGCCAGGCGGCGCGCTGGGACGAGCTCGACACCGACCGCGAGAACGGCGTCATCCGCGACGCGCAGCACCCCTTCTCCAAGGATGGCGGCCTGGCCGTGCTCAAGGGCAATCTGGCGCTCGATGGCTGCATCGTGAAGACGGCGGGCGTGGACGAATCGATCCTGAAATTCACCGGCCCGGCCAAGGTGTTCGAAAGCCAGGACGCGGCGGTGAAGGGCATTCTGGGCAACGAGGTTGTGGCCGGCGACGTGGTCGTCATCCGCTACGAAGGCCCCAAGGGCGGACCCGGCATGCAGGAAATGCTCTATCCGACGAGCTACCTGAAGTCTAAAGGCCTCGGCAAGGCCTGCGCGCTGATCACCGACGGACGGTTCTCCGGCGGCACGTCAGGCTTGTCGATCGGCCACGCGTCGCCGGAAGCGGCCAATGGCGGCATCATCGGCCTGGTGCAGGATGGCGACACCATCGAGATCGACATTCCCAACCGCACCATCAACCTTGCGGTTGACGAAGCCACCCTGGCCGAGCGCCGTGCCGCGCAGGACGCCTTCGGCTGGAAGCCGCAGCATCCACGCAAGCGCAACGTGACCACCGCGCTCAAGGCCTATGCGGCTTTCGCCACCTCGGCCGATCGCGGCGCCGTGCGGGATCTCGGCAAGCTGGGCTGAGCGGGTCGATCTGAAGCGACCTTCCCCGTCATATCGGTGACGGGGAAGCAGGCCTATTTCTTCCGGAACACCGCTTTCACACGGTTTCTGAACAGCCGCATCATGTTGCGCGTCTCGCGATAGAGATGGAGCTGCGAAGCGGCCTGCCGCGTGATGCGGTCGGTGTTGGGCCGCATGCCGATGACCATGGTGCCGATCGGCCGCCTTTCGGTCCATAGCCGGCTCATCACGGGATGATCGGGGACGGTGCAGGAGTCGGTCATGTCGATATTGGGATCTTCCAGATGCTGCCGAGTGACTTCCGCCACCAGCAGCACGCCCGGCGAATAGGCTGACAGGCTCTCGTCATAGGCGGTCTTCCAGCTATAGGCCACGCCCGCCTCGACGAAGACGACGAGGCTGGCGATGACGCGACCGTCCAGCGTCAGCTGGTGGATGCGGCACTTGTCGCGTTCGGCGAGGCCGTGGATCGCCTCGCGCGCGAAGGCGGCGCGAAGCCGGTCGTTGACCATGGCGGAACGGGCGCGCCCTTTCCATCCCGAGGCTTCCAGCGTCAGGAAGGTTTCGACCGCGGGGCGGATATCGTTGGGGCTGCGCGCCGTCACATGCTCGACCACGCCTTGTTCGGACAAGCGCCGCTTCAGGCGTGCGAGGTTGCGGTAATGATGCGGGCTGATCGCACGCCGCAGATAGGCGTCGCCGTCGAGATCGCTGTGCAGGAAAGGCCGTTCCACCTTCGACGTTATCACCAGGGGCAGGCCGCCGGTTTCGGCCACCGAGCGCAGCATGCGCGCCACCGGCCCGTCGAGGCGTATGTCGGGCAGCACGAAGACGCTGGGCAGCTTGAGATGCGGCCGCGACATGATGGAGATGAGGTCCTCGACCACGCCTTCCGGATCGTCTCGGTCGATCAGAGGCATGCCGAGCGGCCCGAACGGGCTCGACCAGGTGCGCATGACGGTGACGCCAAGCGGAATCGGCGGTTTCTCGACCGAAAAAGGCAGGAGCATTCGCAAGCGCCCGCTATATTCGTCGCCGTCTCGGATGACGGCCAGCCGGACCTCGCGGTCCTCCAGCCTGGGCATGGCGGGTGCGAGAAAGCGCGGATTGAAGAAGACATTCGGCTCGATGGTGCGCGCGCTGAGAAAGTCCAGTTCCTCGACCAGGTCGAAGCCGGCGGAAGCAGGGTAGATCGACAGCCGGCGCGCCTGGCGGTTGGTTTCGATCAATTCGACATGGGTAGGATCGGCCGGGCTTTCGGCAACACCGGCCATGCCGGCAATCAGTGTGCCGGCTGGTCCGCCCCTCATCTCCTCCATCAGCGGAATGGCCGCCATGAAGCTCTACCCCTGTCTCGAACCGCTGCGCCTAGCCGCAAACCAGCGTCAAACTACATCCCTCGCCTTAAGAAACGGTTGGGCGTTTCGCTACTGTTTCCGTGTAAAAGATCGGAGTCTCGACATTTCGCGGTGGTGGCGAGACGTTTGCCTGCTCGGGATAGGGTTCGTGAAGCCTGTAATCGTTTATGGCGTTGCTGCGTTCCGGCTTCTTGAACACCTGCCAGATCGGTAAACCGACGAACTCCAGAAACAGGGCAATCGCATGCAAAAAATGCAGAAGCATGTTTTTCCAGATCCAGTGGCAGCAACACCGATACCCAACCGGCAATATGTCGCGTAACAGTGACTTCGTCATAAGATATGGTGACGCGGTTATTCAGGTACAATCCGACCGGATACTACCATTCGACCCGGCTTTTTAATCACCGATTCGCCGCCAGTTCCTTCAGCCGATACAGCGCCTCCAGCGCCTCGCGCGGCGTCATCTCGTCGGGCACAAGCGTGGACAGGCTTTTTGCCAAAGCGTCGTTGGCCACAGGCTTGGGTTCCTCGCGCCTGACGGCTGCGGAAAACAGCGGCAGGTCGTCGACCAGGCGGTTGGCCTTGCCGGAGGTTTCGCCCTCTTCGAGCTGGTGCAGAACTGCCTTGGCGCGCTGCACCACAGCGTCCGGCAGACCGGCCAGCCGCGCCACCTGCACGCCGTAGGAGCGGTCGGCGGCACCCTTGCCGACCTCGTGCAGGAAGACGACGTCGCCCTCCCATTCCTTCACCCGCATCGTGACGTTGTGCAGCCGCTCGAGCTTGCCGGCCAATGCCGTCAGCTCGTGGAAATGGGTGGCGAAGACAGCGCGACAGCGGTTCTTCTCGTGCAGATATTCGACCGCCGCCCAGGCGATGGACAGGCCGTCGAAGGTCGCGGTGCCGCGTCCAATCTCGTCGAGGATCACCAGCGAGCGCTCGGTCGCCTGGTTGAGGATCGCCGCAGTCTCGACCATCTCGACCATGAAGGTCGAGCGCCCGCGCGCCAGGTCGTCGGAGGCGCCGACGCGGGAGAACAGCCGGTCGACGACGCCGATATGGGCGCGCTTGGCCGGCACGAAGGAGCCCATCTGCGCCAGGATTGCGATCAGCGCGTTCTGGCGCAGGAAGGTCGATTTACCGCCCATGTTGGGGCCGGTCAGAAGCCAGATCGCTCCGGTCCTGGAACCCTCGCCGGGCGACAGGTCGCAATCGTTGGCGACGAAAGGCGCACCGGCCTCGCGCCGCAGCGCCTGCTCAACCACCGGATGCCGGCCGCCTTCGATGTCGAAGGCGAGCCCCGCATCCACCTGCGGCCTGCTCCACGCCTCGTTGATCGCCACCACCGCAAGTGCGGACGACACATCGAGCACGGCCAGCGCGTCAGCGCCGGCGCGGATGGTCTCGACATGCTCGACCGCTTCCAAAGACAGCGCCTCAAAGGCTTTCAGCTCGATCGCCAGCGCCCGGTCGGCGGCGTTGGCGATCTTGGTCTCGATCCCGGCCAACTCGGTGGTGGTGAAGCGCATGGCGCTCGCCATGGTTTGGCGGTGGATGAAGCGCGACTTCGCCTCGTCGCTGCCGTTCATGATCGCCTGGTGGTTGGCGGTCACCTCTATGTAATAACCCAGCACATTGTTGTGCCGGATCTTCAGCGAACGGATGCCCGTCTCCTCGATCAGGTCGCGTTCCATCGCCGCGATCACCCGCCGCGACTGGTCGCGCAGCGCCCGCATTTCGTCCAGCTCGGCGTCATAGCCTTCGCGCAGGAAGCCGCCGTCGCGCTTGAGCAGCGGCAACTCGTCAGCCAGGGCGTTGTAGAGATGATCGGCGAAGACTGCCGGCAGCGCCTTGATGGCGGCGAGGGCGGCGTCCAGTTCCTTGGGCAGTTCGGCTGCCTCAAACAGCTCGGCGGCCGCGCGCGCAGCGTCGAAGCCGGCGCGCAGCGCGCCGAGGTCGCGCGGACCGCCACGATTGAGAGCCAGCCGCGACAGTGCGCGCGGCATGTCGGCGACGCCCTTGAGGCACTGCCGCAGCGCATCCGCCGTCCGCGTTTCGCGCTGGAACCACGACACCGAATCCAGCCGGCGCGCAATCGCCTCCGGATCGGTCAGCGGCGACATCATCCGGTCGGCCAGAAGCCGCGCGCCGCCGCCCGTCACCGTACGGTCCACCGCCCGGAACAGAGAACCCTCGCGGCTGCCCGACAGGGTGCGCAGCAGTTCGAGATTGGTGCGTGTCGCCGGATCGATGAACAGCGTCGAGCCGCTCTGCTCGCGCTCGGGATGGGCCAGAGGCGGCCGCTCCGCCTTCTGCGTCTTCTCGACATAGGCGATGGCGCCCGAAATCGCCGCCAGCTCAGCGCGCGAAAACGCGCCGAAACTGTCTGGCGTCGCCACGCCGTAAAAGCGCGCGATGCGGCCGGGCGCGGATGCCGAATCGAATAGAGCAGCCGGCTGCGGATTGGCGATACGTCCGATCAGGTCGAAGGCCGGCTTCAACTCATCGTCATAAAACATCGTGTCCGGCAGAACGACCTCGCGCGGGTCGATGCGGAAGATGTCGGCCGCCAGCCGGTCGGCGGTGGTCTCCGCGACGCGAAAAATGCCGGTCGATATCTCGATCCAGGCCATGGCGAGGCACTGGTCGGCGTTGCCTTTGACCCGGCCCAGCGCCATGAGAAAGCTCGATTCCGAAGGCGCCAGTAGCTTGTCTTCGGTGATCGTGCCGGGCGTCACCAGCCGCACCACGTCGCGCTTGACCACCGACTTGCTGCCGCGCTTGCGGGCTTCGGCGGGGTCCTCGACCTGCTCGCACACCGCGACGCGGAAGCCGAGCCCGATCAGTTTCTGAAGATAGTCGTCGGCGGCATGCACCGGCACGCCGCACATCGGGATGTCGTCGCCCTGGTGCTTGCCGCGCTTGGTCAGCACGATGCCGAGCGCCCGGCTCGCCTTTTCCGCATCGTCGAAAAACAGCTCGTAGAAATCGCCCATGCGATAGAACAGCAGCGAATCCGGATTCGCCGACTTGATCTCGATATACTGTTCCATCATCGGCGTGGCGCCGGCTTTCGCCGCTTCCAGCGCCGCCATGGCGGATTGGTTGGTGTCGTCCAAGGGCTCGTCCGCAAAAATGAGATATCCGCTCCTGCTTGGCGGTTTACAGCGGCGATGTGTAGCCTTAATCCGGAACGCTCCACAAAAAGAAGTCATCCAGGGTAGGAACGCTCGCAATCATGGCCGCAAACAGCAAGTCCTCGATCTCCGGCAGCCCGTCCGTCAGCGCGCAGGAAGCGCTCGAATTCCATTCGATGGGGCGGCCCGGCAAGCTTGAGATCAACCCGACCAAGCCGATGGCGACGCAGCGCGATCTTTCTCTCGCCTATTCGCCAGGTGTCGCCGTACCGGTGCTGGCGATTGCCGAGGACCCGTCGCGGGCCTTCGACTACACCACGCGCGGCAATATGGTCGCCGTCATTTCCAATGGCACCGCCATTCTCGGCCTTGGCAATCTCGGCGCGCTGGCGTCCAAGCCTGTCATGGAAGGCAAGGCGGTGCTGTTCAAGCGCTTCGCCGACGTCGATTCCATCGATCTCGAGGTCGATACGCAGGATGCCGACGAATTCATCAACTGCGTGCGCTATCTCGGCCCGTCCTTCGGCGGCATCAATCTGGAAGACATCAAGGCGCCGCAGTGCTTCATCATCGAACAGCGCCTGCGCGAGCTGATGGATATTCCTGTCTTTCATGACGACCAGCATGGCACCGCCATCATCGCGGCCGCCGGCCTGATCAACGCGCTGCACATCACCGGCCGCGACATGAAAAATACCAGGCTGGTCTGCAACGGCGCGGGCGCTGCGGGCATTGCCTGCATCGAACTGGTCAAGGCGATGGGCTTTTCGCCCGAAAACGTCATTCTGTGCGACACAAAGGGCGTGGTCTATCAGGGCCGCACCGAAGGTATGAACCAGTGGAAGTCGGCGCACGCCGCGCCCACCGATGCCCGCACTTTGGCGGATGCCATGGATGGTGCCGACGTCGTGTTCGGCCTGTCGGCGCGCGGAGCCTTCACCAACGCCATGATCCAGTCCATGGCGAAGAACCCGATCATCTTCGCCATGGCCAATCCCGACCCGGAGATCACGCCCGAGGAGGTCGCCGAAATCCGCACCGATGCCATCATGGCCACCGGCCGTTCGGACTATCCGAACCAGGTCAACAATGTGCTTGGCTTCCCCTATATCTTCCGCGGCGCGCTCGATGTGCGGGCCACCACCATCAACGATGCCATGAAGGTCGCCGCCGCCCAGGCGCTCGCCGATCTCGCCCGCCAGGACGTGCCCGACGACGTTGCCGCCGCCTATCAGGGCAACCGGCCGAAATTCGGCCCGCAATACATCATTCCGGTGCCGTTCGACCCGCGCCTGCTGTCGGCCATTCCGGTCGCCGTGGCGCGCGCGGCGATGGAATCGGGTGTTGCAGGGCGGCCGATCCTCGACCTCGACAAATACGCCCAGGAGCTGTCGGCGCGCCGCGACCCGATCGCCTCCACCCTGCAGCGCATCTACGACCGCGTGCGTCGCCAGCCCAAGCGCGTCGTCTTCACCGAGGGCGAGGAAGAGCAGGTGATGCGGGCAGCCGTCTCCTACGTCAACCAGAAGCTCGGCACCGCCATTCTGGTCGGCCGCGACGAGGTCATCAAGGAAAATGCGCGCAATGCCGGTGTCGATCTCGACAAGCCGGGCATCGAGATCATCAATGCGCGCCTGTCGCGCAAGAACGCGATCTATGCCGACTATCTCTACGAGCGGCTGCAGCGCAAGGGCTACTTGTTCCGCGACGCCCAGCGCCTGATCAACAACGACCGCAACCACTTCGCCGCCTGCATGGTGGCGCTGGGCGATGCCGACGCCATGGTCACCGGCGTGACGCGCAACTATTCCACGGCGCTCGAGGATGTCCGCCGCGTGATCGACGCGCGGCCCGGCCACCGCGTCATCGGCGCCTCCATCGTTCTTGCGCGCGGCCGCACCGTCATCGTTGCCGATACGGCGGTGCACGACATGCCGAACGCGGAGCAGATCGCCGACATCGCCGAGGAAGCCGCGGGCTTTGCCCGGCGCATGGGCTACGAGCCGCGCGTCGCCATGCTCGCCTACTCGACCTTCGGCCACCCGCAGGGCGAACGCTCCGAGCGCGTGCAGGAGGCGGTGCGCCTGCTCGACAAGCGCCGCGTCGACTTCGAATACGATGGCGAGATGGCCGCCGATGTCGCGCTCAATGCCAAGGTCATGCAGCAATATCCGTTCTGCCGCCTGTCCGGTCCGGCCAATGTGCTGGTCATGCCGGCGTTCCACTCGGCCTCGATCTCGACCAAGATGCTGCAGGAACTCGGCGGGTCCACCGTCATCGGCCCGCTCTTGGTCGGGCTCAACAAGCCCGTCCAGATCGTGCCGCTCAACGCCAAGGATTCCGACATCGTCAACATGGCGGCAATCGCCGCCTATACGGCAGGGGCTTGAGGGGGGCGGGCTTTCGCCGAGCGGCGAACTTGATGAGACGACAACGCGTCCTTCCCTTCTCCCCTTGCGGGAGAAGGTGGCCGAGCGAGCGCAGCGACAGCGAGGTCGGATGAGGGGTGCTGGACGGAGTGAACGGGCGATGATTGTGCGCCTGACCCTCTAAATCGTTATCTTTTCTTTCCCGCCTCGTTTCTTCCAACACCCCTCATCCGCCCCTTCGGCGCACCTTCTCCCGCAAGGGGAGAAGGACGGGGCGCCAACCTCCTTCAAAGTTGACAGCTGTCAACTCGGCGCGCCACCCCTAAGCCCGTTCTTCCCACACCTTGGCCAGTTCGACGATGGTCGCAACGGCCTTTTCCATGTCCTGGCGGGAGACCCATTCCAGCGGCGAGTGGAAGGCGTGGCCACCGGCGAAGATGTTGGGGCAGGGCAGCCCCATGAAGGAGAGGCGCGAGCCGTCGGTGCCGCCGCGGATCGAACCGCGCACCGGCTCCATGCCGGCGCGGCGCACCGCTTCCAGCGCGTTGTCCATGATTTCGGGATGCCGGTCGAGCACCACCTTCATGTTGCGGTACTGGTTCTTGACCTCGAAGCCCGCCGTCGATCCCGGAAAACCAGCCAAAACGTCCGCCACGATCTGGCGCAGCAGCGCTTCCTTGGCGACAAGCCCTTCCTCGTCGAAATCGCGCACGATCAGCTCGATCCGGGCCTTCTCCATCGAGCCGGTGACGGAAACGGGATGGATGAACCCCTGCTTGCCGGAGGTGGTTTCGGGCGCGATATCCTTGGGCAGCCGGTCGAGAATGGCGGCGGCGATCTTGATGGCGTTTTCCATGCGGTCCTTGGCAAAACCGGGATGGATCGCCACGCCGGTGATGGAAATCTCCACCCCATCGGCTGAAAAACTCTCGTCCTCGATATGGCCGGTGGTCTCGCCATCCATCGTATAGGCGAACGCAGCGCCCAGCTTTTTCAGGTCGACCTTGTCGACGCCGCGACCGACCTCCTCGTCGGGCGTGAACAGGATCTTGATCACGCCGTGGCGGATGGTCTTGTCCGTCATCAGGATATCAGCAGCCGTCATGATCTCGGCCACGCCCGCCTTGTCGTCGGCGCCCAGAAGCGTGGTGCCGTCGGTGGTGACGATGTCGTTGCCGATCTGGTGGGCGAGTGCGGGATGCTCGGCGGTCCGGATAACGCGGCTGGCGTCGCCCGGCAGGGCGATGTCGCCGCCCAGGTAATTCCTGACGATCTGCGGCTTGACGCCTGTGCCGGAAAAATCCGGCGCGGTGTCCATATGCGAGCAGAAGCAGATGGTCGGCACCGTCTTGTCTGTGTTGGCCGGGATCGTGGCATAGACATAGCCATGATCGTCCAGATGTGCGTCGGCGATGCCCATTGCCAGAAGTTCCTCGACCAGCAGACGGCCCAGCACCTTCTGCTTCTCGGTGGTCGGCTGGGACTTCGAGGTCGGGTCGGATTGAGTGTCGATGACGACGTAGCGCAGGAAGCGGTCGAGTACGGTATCGGTCATGGCGGCTCCGTTGAGCACGATGCGGAAAGGACTATGCAAAGGGCTGGTGGAAAATTTACCATCCTGCGGTAGCAAAGGTCGAGGTCCCGCCGGGAGAGGGCGGCCGGCCTGTTGGTATCGTGGCCGGGAAAAAGGGGCAAGACCGTGGCGCAGCAGGATACGATAGCGGGCCGACCGAGCGTGTGGCGCGACAAGACGGCGATCATCTTGACGGCGACGATTTTCGGCCTGACCTACGGGCTGAGCGCGCCGCTGATAGCACTGCAACTCACCGAGGACGGCTACAGCGAGACCATCATCGGCTTCAATGCCGCGATGCATGCGCTGGGGGTTCTGGCGATAGCGCCCTTCCTGCCGCAGATCGTCGCCCGCTTCGGCACGGCGGGCACCGCGCTGGTGGCGTTGATCGCCGGCGGCGTGCTGCTGCTGCTGTTTCCAGCCGTGCCGCTGATCTGGCTGTGGTTTCCGCTGCGGCTGGCGCTCGGCGTGGTGTCGGAAAGCCTGTTCGTGGTGTCCGAAACCTGGCTCAACCAGGTCACTGAAGAAAAGACCCGCGCCCAGACCATGGCGATGTACAGCGCCTGCCTGTCGCTCGGCTTCGCGCTCGGCCCGCTGATCCTGGTCATCGCCGGCAGCCAGGGCGCTCTGCCCTTCCTGATCGGCGCGGCCTTTGCCCTGGTGGCCGCCGCCGTGCTGATCTGGGGCAAGCCCAAGGCGCAGGTGGTCGAGCACCATACCAGGATGACCCTGGCCCGCGCCTGGCAGCTCGCGCCCATCGCCATCGTGGCCACCGCGCTCAATTCGGCGATGGAAACGGCAGGCCTCAGCCTGCTCGCCATCTATGCCATGGAGCTGGGTTGGGAGGAAAAGCCCGCCACGCTTCTGATCACCACGCTTCTGGCAGGCGCCATCGTGCTGCAACTGCCCATCGGCTGGCTCGCCGACCGTGTCGACAGGCGCAAATTCGTCATGGTGCTGGCTGTCCTGTCGACCATCGGCGCCGCTTTGTGGCCGGCGATGCTGAGCCATGGCTGGCTCGCCTATGTGCTGCTGTTTTTATGGGGCGGCGTGTTCGTCGGCATCTACACGCTGATGATCACCATCGTCGGCAGCCGCTTCAAGGGCGGCGATCTCGTCGCGCTCTACGCAATCATGTCGGTCGCCTGGGGGCTTGGCGCGTTGGTCGGCCCGCCGCTGGGCGGCCTCGCCATGCAGTCGATCCCGCATGGCCTGGCGATTTTCGCGGCCGCCGGCTGCGCTGCTTTCGTGCTGTTTCTCTGGCGCAGCAAGAGCGAGGCTTAGCGCTCCTTCACCCGCTGCGGGTAGATCGTTTCGCCGCGCTCCAGCATCGTCAGAAAGGTCTCGATCTTCTTTTTCCGGCCCGCTGCCGTCTTGATGTGATGCATGCGGAAGGCGAGCGCGAAGCGGTTCTGTGCGGTGAGCGTGGCAAGCATCGCCTTTGCCTTCGGACTGGAGTCGATGGCGGCCTGCAGATCGTCGGGGATTTTCATATCCTTGCCGCTGGCATAGGCCCGGTCCCAGCGACCGTCGGCCTTGGCCGCCTCGACCTCTCGAAGGCCGTGCTCGGTCATCCGGCCTTCCTCGATCAGCCGCGCGACATTGTCGACATTGATCTGGCTCCAGATGCTCTTCTTGCCGCGTTTGGTGTAGCGCTGCAAAAAGCTCTTGTCGTCAAACCCCTTGCGGATCGCGTCGATCCAGCCCCAGCACAGCACCACGTCGATGGCTTCAGTCGGGCTGATCGATTTCAGTCCCGATTTGACCTTGTGGATCTTGATCCAGACTTCATCGGCGCAATCATGGTTTTCGGCGAGCCAGCTGTAGAAGCTGTCCTTATCACCGAACTCCCGAACCTTTCCTGGATCGACCGTCACCGGCGCCATGGCATCTTCCTCCGCGCCGGAGGGGCGCCGCGAAGCGAGTTTACTTCACCGGATGGGCGGCAAGCCAGTCCTGCATCTGCTTGATTTCGGCCTGCTGGGCTGAGATCACCGCTTCCGCCAGCTTGCGGATTTCGGGGTCCTTGCCGTATTGCAAGACCACCTCGGCCATATCGATGGCGGCTTGATGATGCGGGATCATACCGCGCACGAAGTCGACATCCGCATCGCCGGAATAGTCGATAGCCATGTCCTTGTGCATTGTTTCGGCGGCCGCCTTATAGGCCTCCGTCGAGGCGCTGGCGGATGCTTCCGCACCCATGGAGTGGCCATTGTGATCCTGCTGCGCCTGGGCGAAGCCGGTGCCGAGAAGAGCAGCGGCGGCAAGGGCGATCAGCGGTTTGCGAAAGGTCATGATGGTCTCCTTTGACAGTCGGGAAATTCAGAGCTTGAGCGAGCGCAGGCGCAATGCGTTGGAAATGACCGACACTGACGACAGGCTCATCGCCGCGGCTGCCAGCATCGGCGACAGTACGATACCGAACACCGGATAGAGCGCGCCGGCTGCTACAGGCACGCCCAGCGCGTTGTAGGCAAAGGCGAAGAACAGGTTCTGCCGGATGTTGCGGATCGTGGCCTGCGCCAGCGTTCGCGCCCGCACGATGCCGTTGAGGTCGCCCTTGACCAGCGTGATGCCGGCGCTCTCGACCGCGACATCAGCGCCGGTGCCCATGGCGATGCCGACGTCGGCGGCCGCCAGCGCGGGGGCGTCGTTGACGCCGTCGCCGGCCATGGCCACCCTCGCGCCCTTGGCGTGCAGTTCGTCGATCAGCGCCTTCTTGTCCTCGGGCAGCATGTCGGCGCGCACCTCGTCGATGCCGAGGCGCTTTGCCACGGCACTGGCAGTGCCCGCATTGTCGCCGGTCGCCATGATGATGCGCAGGCCGGACCGGTGCAGCGCGTCGATGGCCTCGGCTGTTGTTGCCTTGATCGGATCGGCAACGGCGACGATGCCGGCCGGCCTGCCGTCGACGGCTGCGAACATCGCCGTCTTGCCGTCAGCGCGCAGAGCGTTCGCCTTGTCGCCGAAGGCGGAGAGGTCGATGCCGAGGTCGCGCAGCAAAGCGGAATTGCCGATGGCGACCTTACGGCCGGAAACCGTAGCCACCGCGCCCTTGCCGGTGATCGCCTCGAACTCGGTGGCCGTGGCAGCCGAGATGTTCCGCAAGGCCGCGCCCTCGAGGATCGCCTCGGCGAGCGGGTGTTCCGAGCCCTTTTCAAGGCCTGCGGCGAGAGCCAGAAGCTCGTCCTCGGCAAAGCCTTCGAGCACGATCACATCGGTGAGCTTCGGCTTGCCCTCGGTCAGCGTGCCTGTTTTGTCGACGATCAGCGTGTCGACGCCCGAAAACCGCTCCAGCGCCTCGGCATCCTTGATCAGGACGCCGGCCTGCGCGCCGCGCCCGGTTGCGGTCATGATCGACATGGGCGTGGCGAGGCCGAGCGCACAGGGGCAGGCGATGATCAGCACCGACACCGCCGAGACGATGGCAAACGCCATGCTGGGCTGCGGGCCGAACATCGCCCAGGCGGCGAACGCCAGGACGGCGACCAGAACCACGGTTGGCACGAAATAGAACGACACCCGGTCGGCCAATCCCTGGATCGGCGCGCGGCTGCGCTGGGCCTTGGCGACCATCTCGACGATCTGCGACAAGACGGTCTCCGCACCGACCTTCTCGGCCTTGATGACGAGCGTGCCGTTGCGGTTGAGCGTGCCGCCGGTGACTGCGTCGCCTGCGGTTTTTTCGACCGGCAGCGGTTCGCCGGTGATCATGGATTCGTCGATGGCGGTGCGGCCTTCTAGCACGGTGCCGTCGACCGGTACGCTGTCGCCCGGACGGATGCGCAAGCGGTCGCCTGTCTTCACCTCGTCCAGGGGAACCTCGCTTTCCGAGCCGTCGGCGCCGATGCGGCGCGCTGTCTTGGGCGCGAGGTTGAGCAGGGCGCGGATGGCGTGGCCGGTGCGTTCGCGCGCCTTCAGTTCCAGCACCTGACCGAGGAAGACGAGCGCGATGATGACGGCCGCGGCCTCGAAATAGACCGGCACGGCCTCGCCATGGCCGCGGAATTCGTGCGGGAAGATGTCCGGGAACAGGGTGGCGACGACGCTGTAGAGATAGGCGGCGCCCACGCCGATGGCGATCAGCGTGAACATGTTGGGGCTGCGGTTGACGATGGAGTCCCAACCGCGATGGAAGAACGGCGAGGCGGCCCAAAGCACCACCGGTGTGGCCAGCGCGAACTCGACCCAAACCGCTGCGCGCTCGCCCATCCAGTCGCGGAAGGGCAGGCCCAGCATCGGTCCCATCGTGATCACAAGCAGCGGGATGGACAGCACAGCGCTGACCCAGAAGCGACGGGTGAAGTCGACCAGTTCGGGATTGGGGCCTTCGTCGCCGGTGGGTATGCCCATCGGCTCCAGCGCCATGCCGCAGAGCGGGCAGGAGCCTGGCTTGTCGCGCACCACCTCCGGATGCATCGGGCAGGTGTATTGCGTGCCATTTGGCATAGGCTTCGGAGCAGGGCGGTCGCCGAGATAGTGTGCCGGCTCTGCCTCGAACTTGTCCTTGCAGCGCACTGAGCAGAAATAGAACTTGTCGCCCTCATGGCGCAGGAAATGCTTCGCGCTCGCCCGCGCCACGGTCATGCCGCAGACCGGATCGGTGGCGGAAATGTAGCTGTCCGGCTCCTTTACAAACTTGTCGCGGCAGCCGGCGCAACAGAAATGATAAACATGGCCGTCGTGTTCGACGCTCGGCTTTCCGGCGCTCGGATCCACAACCATGCCGCAGACAGGATCGCGCAGCACCGCCTCGGCGTCCGGTGTCGCAGCTTTGCCGTGGCCCGAACAGCAGGCGCCTTTGGCGTGGTCGTGATGATCGTGCGAATGGGTCATGTCGATACTCGGAATTCCAGTCGGCTGGCGTTGTAGGGGTTCCAGCAACTGGAAGGTCAACAGGCAATTTTACCGAATGTTGCACTTTCGCGTGCAGTGTCCGGCTCGCAGGCTGGCAATGCCATACCCATGCCCCCAATTTCGCGCTATAGACGCCGCCGAAAAGCCGAGACCTGATCCGCCTATGAGCAAGATTCCCCTTAAGCTGGACGAACTGATCGATTCCGCGGCCTTGCGCGTCGAATTGTCGGCGCTTACCGGCGCGAATGGCGACGGATCGAGCGTCGCTGTGCGAAGCAAGGCGCTGCAGCTTCTGAAGGAACGCATCGCCAGCGGCCGCAAGGTGGCGGAAGCGATGCTGATGGACGATGGCGGCGGCATCGCCTGCGCTGAGCGGCTGTCCCACGTCATGGACGAGGTGATCCGTTGCCTCTACGATTTCGCCGTCACCCATGTCTATCGGGCGAAGAACCCCTCCACCGCCGAGCGCATGGCCATCGTTGCCGTCGGCGGCTATGGCCGGGGCACGCTGGCGCCGGGCTCCGACATCGACCTGTTGTTTTTGCTGCCCTACAAACAGACCCCCTGGGGCGAGCAGATCGTCGAATACATGCTCTACATGCTGTGGGACATGGGGTTGAAGGTCGGCCATGCCACCCGCAACCTCGAGGAATGCCTGCGGCTGTCGCGTGAGGACATCACCATCCGCACGGCTGTTTTGGAAGCGCGCTATCTGTGGGGCGAACAGCGGCTTTACGACGAACTGATCCTGCGTTTCGACCGCGAGGTGGTGAAGGATACCGGCTCGGAATTCGTCCAGGCCAAGCTGGCCGAACGCGACGTGCGCCACACCAAGGCGGGCGAGACGCGCTATCTGGTCGAGCCCAATGTCAAGGACGGCAAGGGCGGCTTGCGCGACCTGCAGACTTTGTTCTGGATCGCCAAATATTTCTATCGTGTCCGCACCGGCAGAGAACTGATCGAAAAGGGCGTCTTCACCCAGACCGAGTACAATCAGTTTCTCAAGGCCGACGATTTTCTCTGGGCGGTGCGCTGCCACATGCACTTCCTCACTGGAAAGGCCGAGGAGCGGCTGCATTTCGACATCCAGCGCGATATCGCCGAGCGGCTGGGCTACACTAGCCAGCCCGGCCTGTCGGGCGTCGAGCGCTTCATGAAGCACTACTTCCTGGTGGCGAAGGATGTCGGCGACCTCACGCGCATTTTCTGCGCGGCGCTTGAGGAGGAGCAGGCCAAGCATGTTCCGGGCTTCAACCGGCTGATCGCCGGTTTTTCGCGCCGCCGCCGCAAGCTCGCCGGCACCAGCGACTTCATCGTCGACAACCATCGGATCAACATCGCCAACGACCAGGTGTTCGAACACGATCCTGTCAACATGATCCGGCTGTTCTGGTTCGCCGACAAGCATGGGCTGGAATACCACCCCGATGCGCTGAAGCTTCTGACCCGGTCGCTGAGCCTGGTCGACCGCAATCTGCGGCGCAATCCGGAAGCAAACCGGTTGTTCATGGACGTGCTGACGTCGGACCGCGACCCCGAGCTCAACCTGCGCCGGATGAACGAGGCCGGCATGCTCGGCCGGTTGATTCCGGATTTCGGCAAGATCGTCGCGATGATGCAGTTCTCGATGTACCACCACTACACGGTGGACGAGCACCTGCTGCAATGCATCAAGGTGCTGTCGGAGATCGAGCATGGCGATGGCGAAAAGATCCATCCGCTGTCGCACTCGCTGATGCCGGGGCTGAAGAAGCAGCGCGAGGTGCTCTATGTCACCGTACTGCTGCATGATATCGCCAAGGGGCGGCCCGAGGACCACTCCGAAGCCGGCGCCAAGATCGCCAGGCGCATCTGCCCGCATATGGGCCTGTCGCCCGCCGACACCGAGACGGTGGCATGGCTGATCGAGAACCATCTCGTCATGTCGATGACGGCGCAGACGCGCGACCTCAACGACCGCAAGACGATCGGCGACTTCGCCGATATCGTGCAGTCGGTGGAGCGGCTGAAGCTGCTCCTGGTCCTGACGGTGTGCGACATCCGGGGCGTCGGCCCCGGCGTCTGGAACGGCTGGAAGGGCCAGTTGCTGCGCACGCTTTATTACGAGACTGAGTTGCTCCTGACCGGCGGCTTCTCCGACATGACCCGCGCCGAGCGCGCCATGGCGGCCCGTGCGCGCCTTTCGGAGTCGCTTGCCGCCTGGCCGGAAAAGGCGCGCAAGGACTATGTGAAGCTGCACTACGACAACTATCTGCTGACCGTCGATCTGGCCGATCAGGTGCGGCATGCCGACTTCATCCGCAATGTCGACGAGACCGGCAAGCGGCTCGCCACCATGGTGCGGACGCATGAGTTCGAGGCGGTGACGGAGATCACCGTGCTCGCACAGGACCACCCCCGCCTGCTGTCGGTGATCGCAGGCGCCTGCGCGGCATCCGGCGCCAACATCGTCGACGCGCAGATTTTCACCACCGCCGACGGGCGTGCGCTCGACACCATCCTGATCAGCCGCGAATTCGACCGCGACGAGGATGAGCGCCGCCGCGCCGAACGCGTCGGCAAGCTGATCGAGGACGTGCTGTCCGGCAAGAGCTGGCTGCCCGAGATCATCGCCAAGCGCTCCAAGCCCAAGCGCGGCCAGAAGATATTCCGCATCCAGTCGCGCGCCGAAGTGCGCAACTCGCTGTCCAACCGGTTCTCCGTGGTGGAGGTGGAGGGGCTAGACCGCCCCGGCTTCCTGTCCGAGATCACCGGCGCGCTGTCGGACCTGTCGCTCGACATCGCCTCGGCCCACATCACCACCTTTGGCGAGAAGGTCATCGACACCTTCTACGTCACCGACCTGACTGGCCAGAAGATCGACAATCCGACGCGCATGGAAAACATCAAGGCGCGGCTGGTGGCCAAGCTGGACGGCGCCGTCGAGGCTGAGAAGGCCGCAGCGGAATGAGTTGCTCAGAGAGGGGTGTCATAGGGTGCAGACGTCTTGATATTGGTGCCCGCCAAGAGAGCCTCCCGCAATGAGCCTGCTCAAGAAATTCGCCACCGTCGCCTCCGGCACGCTGGCGAGCCGCGTACTGGGCTTCACCCGCGAAATGCTGATGGCGGCTGCGCTGGGCACCGGTCCCATTGCCGACGCGTTCTATGCCGCCTTCCAGTTTCCCAACACCTTCCGCCGCCTGTTCGGCGAGGGCGCGTTCAACGCAGCGTTCGTGCCGCTGTTCTCCAAGGAGATCGAGGCGAACGGCACGGACGGCGCCAAGCGTTTTTCCGAGGAAGTGTTCGGTGTCCTTTTCACAGTCCTTCTGGCGCTGACCATCCTCATGGAACTGGCAATGCCGTTCCTGGTCTCGACGATCATCGCACCAGGCTTCAGCGACGACGTTGAAAAGTTCGACCTGACCGTATCGCTCGCCATCATCATGTTCCCCTATTTGATGTGCATGTCGCTGACGGCGATGATGAGCGGTATGCTGAACTCGCTGCGGCGCTATTTCGCCGCCGCCGTTGCCCCGGTCTTCCTCAACGTCGTCCTGATCTCGGTCCTGGTTTATGCCTGGCACAACGGCCATGACGGCCGGCAGGTCGGCTACGGGCTCGCCTGGGGCGTGATGGTGGCCGGTGTGATCCAGCTTGCCATTGTCTGGGGCGCGGTGCGCCATGCCGGCATGGCGATCGGCTTCAGGCTGCCCAAGCTGACGCCGAATGTGAAGCGGCTTCTGGTGCTGGCGCTGCCCGCAGCGGTGACGGGCGGCATCACCCAGATCAACCAGCTCATCGGCACCGCCATCGCTTCGGGCCGCGACGGCGCGGTCTCTTCGCTCAACCTCGCCGACCGCTTCTATCAATTGCCGCTCGGTGTGATCGGCATCGCGGTGGCCATCGTGCTGCTGCCGGAACTGGCGCGTGCGCTGAAAAGCGGTAACGACATCGAGGCTGCGAACCTGCAGAACCGCTCGGTGGAGTTTTCGCTGTTCTTCACCCTGCCGTCGGCGGCGGCCCTGCTGGTGATTTCCGAGCCGATCATTCGCGTGCTCTATGAACGCGGCGCGTTTACCGCCGATAGCACGGCGGTGGTATCGTCGGTGCTGGCGATCTTCGGCCTCGGCCTGCCGGCCTTCGTGCTGATCAAGGCGTTCACGCCGGGCTATTTCGCGCGCGAGGACACACGAACGCCGATGTATTTCGCTGCCATCTCGGTGGCGATCAACATCACCACGGCGCTGATCCTGTTCCCGTCGATGGGGGCGCCAGGCATTGCCACTGCCTCCGTTATCGCGGGCTGGATCAATGTCGCGCTGTTGCTCGGCTTCCTCATCAAGCGCGGCCACTGGAGCCGCGATGCCGGCCTGATGCGGCGTGCGCCGCGCCTGATCCTGGCCTCCGTGCTGATGGCCGCTGCCCTCTGGGCCGGTGGGCTGTGGCTGGAGCCTTGGCTGGCGCCGTTAACGCCGCTGCACACGCAACTCGCAGCCCTCGCGCTTCTGGTTGCCGGCGGCGGCATCGTCTATTTCGGCACTGTCTTTGCCATTGGCGGCGCCGATGTCGCCATGCTCAAGCGCAATGTCAGGCGTGGCGGCGCCAAGCCTGCAGCCCCCATCGATCCTGAATAGCCGCTTGCCGGCTGACGCCCCTTGATTGCCGGCTCGGCCTCGTTCATAAGCGCGCCGCGCCGGCTTTCCAGGCGCATGGCGTTCCGATGGGGCAACACCCTCCGGCACCATGCTCAAACGGCCCTCCACAAGCCAAGAGGAACATCATGTCCAGCTTCAAGCCCCTCGTCTTCTCGGGCGTCCAGCCCACGGGCAATCTGCATCTCGGGAATTATCTCGGTGCGATCCGCAAATTCGTCGCCCTGCAGGAGAACAACGACTGCATCTATTGCGTCGTCGACCTGCACTCGCTGACGGCGACGCTGGTTCACCCCGATCTTGCTGATCAGACCCGTTCGATCACCGCGGCCTTTCTGGCCGCCGGGATCGACCCCAAGAAGCATATCGTCTTCAACCAGGCCCGCGTGTCGCAGCACGCCGAGCTTGCCTGGATATTCAACTGCGTGGCGCGCATCGGCTGGATGAACCGGATGACCCAGTTCAAGGACAAGGCCGGCAAGGACCGCGAGAACGCCTCGCTGGGCCTGCTCGCCTATCCCAGCCTGATGGCGGCCGACATCCTGCTCTATCGCGCAACCCATGTGCCGGTGGGCGAGGACCAGAAGCAGCATCTCGAACTGACCCGCGACATCGCCCAGAAGTTCAACAACGACTTCTCCAGCCGCATCGCCGATCTCGGCATCGGCGTCGAGATGCAGGTCGGCGAGGAGACGGTCAACGGCTTCTTCCCGCTCACCGAACCGTTGATCGGCGGCCCGGCGGCGCGCATCATGAGCCTGCGCGACGGCTCCAAGAAGATGTCGAAATCCGACCCGTCGGACCTGTCGCGCATCAACCTGACGGACGATGCCGACACGATCTCCAAGAAGATCAGGAAGGCCAAGACCGATCCCGCCGGTTTGCCCAGCGAACTGGACGGCCTTGCCGGACGGCCGGAGGCGGAGAACCTGGTGGGTATCTATGCCGGGCTCGCCGACATCACCAAAGAAGAGGTGCTGCGGCAGTTCGCAGGCCAGCAGTTCTCTGTGTTCAAGCCGGCGCTGGCCGATCTGGCAGTCGACAAGCTGGCGCCGATTGCCGGCGAGATGCGTCGCCTGATGGCCGATCCCGCCTATATCGACAGCGTGCTGCGCGATGGCGGACAGCGCGCCGGTGCGCTTGCCGAGAGAACGATGAAGTCGGTGCGGGAGATCATTGGTCTTTTGGGTGATTGACGGCAGCATTCGCCGGCGACTTGCCCCGCGCCTGCCGCGGTGGCAGATTGCCGGCGACTCATCGAGGCAGCAGCAGGACGGTCCATGGTATCCAAACGACTGATCCGGGAGGCGGGACACCGCCGCAAATTCCTGGTCGTGATCGACGACACGCCCGAATGCGAGCGTGCCATCGCCTATGCATCCCGCCGCGCCCAGAACACCGGCGGCGTGGTGGTGATGCTCTATGTCATCGTGCCGGACGATTTCCAGCACTGGCTGGGGGTTGAAAAGATCATGCGCGAGGAGGCCACCGCCAGCGCGCAGGCGGCCCTTGCCTCCTATGCGGCGAAGGTGCGCGAGAAGGCGGGCATCGAGCCCGAACTGGTCGTGCGCGAAGGTAAACCGGCCGACGAGATCCACAAGATCATCGAGGAAGACCAGGACATCGCGATCCTGGTACTGGCCGCGGGCGCGGCCAAGGAAGGTCCCGGCCCGCTGGTCGCCTCCATCGCCGGCAAGGGCGCGGCGTTCCCGATCCCGGTGACGGTGGTGCCGCAGAATCTTTCCGACGAGGACATTGAAAGCCTCGCCTGACGGCCATACCTCAGCAGGCATGTCGTGACAGAACGGTTTTGCTTGTGCGGACGGCCGTTAAGGACTATCTAGTTTAGAACTATTCCAAGAAGGCTCGCGCAGGCGGGCGTGGAGACCGATATGTTCATCCAGACCGAAGCGACCCCGAACCCCGCAACGCTCAAGTTTCTTCCGGGCAAGGAAGTGCTGGCCAGCGGCACGGCCGATTTCCGCGATGCGGAATCCGCGCGCGTGGCGTCGCCTCTTGCAGGTCGCCTGTTCGACGTCCCCGGCGTGACCGGCGTGTTCTTCGGCTACGACTTCATTACCGTCACCAAGGACGGCCCGGACTGGCAGCACCTGAAGCCGGCCATTCTCGGCACCATCATGGAGCATTTCATGTCCGGCACCCCGGTGATGGGCCAGGAGGCGCGCACCGCCGCCGACGACCGAGAGGAAGACGCCGAGTTCTACGACGATGCCGATGAGGAAATCGTCGTCACCATCAAGGAACTGCTGGACACCCGGGTGCGTCCGGCCGTGGCCCAGGATGGCGGCGACATCACCTTCCGAGGCTATGAGAACGGCACGGTGTTCCTGCACATGAAGGGCGCTTGCGCCGGTTGCCCGTCCTCCACAGCGACGCTGAAGCACGGCATTCAGAATCTGCTTCGCCATTTCGTGCCGGAAGTGCAGCAGGTCGAACAGGTTTCCTGAGCGTTCCGCAAATCAATCTGGAAAGGCCGGGTGTTCGCATCCGGCTTTTTTCGTTCCGGGGCGTTGCGGGCTCGCCGGAAAACGAAAAACCGGACCTTGCGGCCCGGTTTTTGTTGCGACGTCTATGTGTTGCCGAGACGGCTCGCAGATTTAAAGCACGATGACCTTTGCGCCCACTTCGGCGCGGTTGTAGAGGTCGATGATGTCCTGGTTCATCAGGCGGATGCAGCCCGACGACATGGCCTTGCCGATGGAGTTCCACTCCGGCGTGCCGTGCAGGCGATAGCCGGTGTCGCCACCCTTGTTGAACAGGTAGAGCGCACGGGCGCCGAGCGGGTTGGATAGGCCGGGATCCATGCCGTTGGCGTATTTGGTCAGCTCCGGCTGGCGCTGGATCATTTCGCGCGGCGGCGTCCAGCGCGGCCATTCGCGCTTGAGCGCAACGCGGGCATTGCCCTTCCACTCGAAGCCTTCGCGGCCGACACCGATGCCGTAGCGCATCGCCTTGCCGTCCGGCATGACGAAATAGAGGAATTTCTGCTGCGGATCGACGATGATCGTGCCCGGCACTTCGGTGGTGTCGTAGCGCACGACCTGGCGCTGATATTTGCGGTCGACCTTGTAGATCGGGATCGCCGGAAGCTGGTAGCCGGCATCGACGCGCGCACCGTAATCGTTGGTGAACATCTGCATCGGACCGCCGGTGATGCTGCAACCGGCAAGAGCGGATGACAGGGCGAGCACGGCTGCGATGACGGCGGATTTCAGGTGCATATGCCCTCGGCTGTTCGAAACGGCTCGGTCCGAGCCGTAATTTCGCCCATATTCATAGGCGATTCCATTTGCTTGCCAAGCGTCGCAACACCATATCCGATGCCGAGAATACCGGTGTAGGCGACTCTATTGCATTTCGGCAACAGCGCGAGCGGCGCCACCGGCTTCAACGCAGGGTGGAGCGATGATCTAGCTCGTTCCGTCGTCTTTCGGGAGTGCCGTCATGAACGTATCCGATGCCGCGCGCCGCTCCGGCCTCCCGGCCAAGACCATCCGCTACTATGAGGAGATCGGCCTGATTGCGCCGCAGCGCGCCGGCAATGGCTACCGCGCCTACACCAGCGACGACATCCACCGCCTCGCCTTCCTGCGCCGCGCGCGGGGACTGGACTTTTCCATCGACGAATGCCGCCAGCTGATGGCGCTCTATCAGGACCGTGAACGCGCCAGCCACGACGTCCGTGAAATCGCACTCGCCCATGTCGCGGCGATCGAGGAAAAGGTGCGCGAGTTGCAACAGATGAAGGCGACGCTCAACCGGCTGGTCAAAGCCTGCCATGGCGACGACCGCCCGGATTGCCCGATTCTGGAGGAGATGGCTGGGGTGGGCGGCTAATCCTTGAAACACCGTTATTGTACGTTGAGGGTTTCGACTACCGAAACTGAATCACCAAACGATCCGGGCCGAACAGTTTCGTCTTCAACCCGACGCTAAGCCGTATAAACGGCCGCGAAACCTCTCGCCAGACCTTCCGCATCCCGCGCGGTTTCGGAGGCGGAGGTTTTACGGCAAGTTCGACATGCTCCAAAAGAGATTTGAACGCATGTTCGCCGTCGCTTTCAAAGAAGCTTCTCTGCAACACAAGCGCTGGCGCCACCTGATAAATGCTGCCAGCCAGAAGTTGCGGCCCGCAAAAAAGATAGATGTCTATGGGGACTATTGCCGCAGCAGAAACCTCGAGCAGCTTTTTCGCCCCGTTGCGGCTGACTATGTAGCCTGCTGCCCCGACATGCTCGCCGGAAAGGCGGTGGATCGTTCTGCCGAAAGCTTCTCGAGCGCGCCTCGATACCGCTGTCTCATAAAGCATAGTGTCCAGCTTGACGATCTCCGCTTTCGGCGGCACCCAGTCATCGGAATGCAAAAAGCGAGCGATATCGGAGCTCAACCGGGCATCGTCTTCGAATATCGCCGCGAAGGCTTCATTCGTTTCGAGAAACTTTTCCCAAGCATCGCGATGGCTGAGAAGGCATCCGATCTCTGGGGGACGCAGCGTCGTATGCGTATAGGCTGACATATCGACCGTCCGCCCGTCGACTGCGCGAATGCGCTCGGCATCGACCCGCGCATGTGAGAACTGTCCCATCATAAACGCGCATCGCTCCGGCGAGCGGTCCAGATTGATAAAATACGCTTTCACTTCCTACACCTCTAAAGACTTCGCATGCCAAGACAGCTTGTGTCAGGTTCGACAGTGCTTCAACGCGAAAACTGCAGTAGCACAAGTGGTAAAAATGAATGTACTTCAAAGAGGGTTCAAACCGTGAACATCTAGTGCCATAGTGTCGAGATGCCGATCATCTCGCCGATTCCCCTCAATCCGCTCATCGACGGGCGCCAGTCCGAACGCGCCATGCTGGTGCGCAGGGGCGTGCAGCGCCTCTTGATGCAGATGGGTGCGCATGTGCTGCCAGAGCTGTCGCTCGCGACCGGCCGTCGCGCCGACCTTGTCGCGCTGACTCGGCAAGGCGACATCTGGATCATCGAGATCAAGTCGTCGGTGGAGGATTTTCGCGTCGACCGCAAATGGCCGGAATACCGGCTGCATTCCGACCGCTTCTTCTTCGCCACCCATCCGGGTGTGCCGGCTGAAATCTTCCCCGAGGAATGCGGCTTCATCCTCTCCGACGGCTACGGCGCCGAGATCATGCGCGACGCGCCCGAGCACCGCATCGCCGCGGCCACGCGCAAGGCTTTGATGCTGCGCATTGCGCGTGCTGGTGCTGCGCGCCTGCTGGCGGCCGAAATGGCTGGCGTTTCGGTGCCCGCGCTGGAAGGCGAGAGCGAGTAGGCTGTGCGGACGCAGCGGTGGGCCGAAGCGGTTCGCCAATTGGGGACGGACAAAGCTTTTTCTTGCCATCGCGCCTGCGAGCAGCGATTGAGCCGTAACAGCAAAGGACATCGCCATGACTGCAGAACCCGCGACAGCAGAACTCGGTATCGTTGCCCTTCCGCATGCCGATGGCCTTGCGCTTCCGTCCTATGAGACCGCAGGCTCGGCCGGGATGGACCTTCGCGCCGCCGTGCCCGAGGACCGGCCGCTGCTGTTGCTTCCGGGAAAAAGGGCTTTGGTGCCGACCGGCCTGATCATGGAAATCCCGCGGGGTTACGAAGGCCAGGTCCGGCCGCGTTCCGGTCTCGCCTTCAAGAACGGCATCACCTGCCTCAACACGCCCGGCACCATCGACAGCGATTATCGCGGCGAGGTGAAGGTGCTGCTGGTCAATCTCGGCGACGAGGATTTCATCGTCACGCGCGGCATGCGCATCGCGCAGATGGTGTTCGCCCGCGTCGACCAGATGCAGGTGCAGCCGCGCAACGAGGCCGGGCAAACCGTGCGTGGCGCAGGCGGTTTCGGCTCCACCGGCACGGCCTGACGGGCTAGGCCGATCCATGAATGTCGATTGATCCTACGCCTTTTTCCCGACGCTGGTCCAACGGGAACCTTTTGCCCGCTGCCGCGTCCGTGGATAGGATCGTGCCCGATGGCGCGGTCTGCGGTGTCGGAGGATGGTATGCGCAAGAGTGAGGATTTCCGCAATCTGCACAACGGGCCGGGGGCGTTCGTCATGCCCAACCCGTCCGATATCGGCATGGCCAGGCTTCTGGTCTCGATGGGGTTCAAGGCGCTCGCCACAAGCAGCGCCGGCTATGCCTTCTCGCGCGCTCTGCCCGATGGCGGCGTCACCTTCGAAGAGATGATCCGGCACTGCAAGGAGATGGCTGCGGCCGTCGATGTGCCGGTGTCTGCCGATCTCGAGCGCGGCAAGGGCGATAGCGCCGAAAGTGCCGCCGAAACGATCTTTGCCGCCGAGGCCGCGGGCTTGGCGGGGTGCTCGATCGAAGATTATTCCGGCGATCCCAGCAAGCCGATCTATGAGTTTTCGCATGCTGTTGAGCGCGTCGCCGCTGCCGCAGAGGCAGCGCGCGCGGTGGATGGCGGGTTCGTCTTCACGGCACGCGCCGAGAATTTCCTGCATGGCGTCAGTGATTTCGACGATACGGTCCGCCGGCTTCAGGCGTTTTCCGCAGCCGGTGCGGATGTGTTGTTTGCGCCGGGCATTTCCGACCCGGCGATGCTGACGACGCTGTGCACGGCTCTCGACAAGCCTGTCAGCGTCATTGCGCCCAGGGATGTCTCCGTCGACCAGCTTTCGGCCATCGGCATCAGGCGGATATCGCTGGGACCACGCTTGACGCAGGCGGCATTCGGGGCGGTCGAGCGTGCGGCCCGCGAAATCCTCGACAAGGGCACTTTCGGCTTCATGGGCGATGTCATGCCCTTCGACCGCTTGCAGACGCTCTACACGCCGGCGGCATCTGCACGGCTGGAAAAGTAATCAGACAGCGGGTGCCTGCGCCGGGGTCGCGGCACTCAGCATCTTGTGCAGATGCACCATCATGGCGGCCGCGAAGAGCGGGGTGAGAAGGTTGAGCAGCGGCACCGCCAAAAAGCAGGCGATGACCAGCCCTGCGAAGAACACGGTCACGACGTGCTTTCGCCGGAACGCCTTGGCCTCGTCCTCCGGCCGGAAGCGCATGGCGGCGAATTCGAAGAACTCGCGCCCGAGCAGATAGCCGTTGACGACAAAGAAGGCGATCAGGTTGACGCCCGGCACCAGAAGGAGCAGCAGCGCCAGCATGTTGCCCAAGATGACGATGCCGAAGAATTTGAGCGACAGGATCAGCGACCGCATGGCGGGCATGGCGTGGCCGACAGGCTCGCGCGGATAGGACGAGCGCTCCACCTCCTCGGCGATATCGTCGAGAAACAGTCCCGCGACGATGGCCGTGGCCGGCGCGATCAGCAGCGCGAGCGCCAGTGCGAGACCGATGCCGGTGACGACAGCCGCAAGCAGCGTCAGCCAGCCCGCCCATTCCGGAACGCCGGGCATCAGCGCGTCGATCCACGGCAGAGCAAGCGCCAGAAAGAGTTGGCGCAGCGCGAACCACAAGGCGACCAGCACAAGCAGCGTCAAGCCGATGGATTTCAGGAACACGGCCCGGAAGCCGGGGCTGAACAGTTGCGAGGCTGCGAGGCGGGCGGCTTCGAGGATCATGGCGGTCGGTCTCCGGGCCGCTGACAGATAGGGCGTGGCGTTGTCGCGCTCAAGAAGCATTGCCTTGTAAATTGACGGGTTTGCAAAAGCCTTTCAAGCAGATAGAGCGGAACGGAAAAGCGGGCACGCAGCTCGCCCTCTTGTCCCGTCTGCCCGGAGACCTTCATGAGCCAGTATGACGTGCTTTGCATCGGCAATGCGATCGTCGACATCATCGCGCAATGCGATGAGACGTTTCTGACCGACAACGGCATCATCAAGGGCGCCATGAACCTGATCGATACCGACCGGGCGGAACTGCTTTATGCCAGCATGGGGCCGGCTATCGAGGCCTCGGGCGGCAGCGCGGGCAACACGGCGGCCGGTGTGGCCAGCTTCGGCGGCCGGGCGGCTTACTTCGGCAAGGTGGCTCAGGACCATCTCGGCGAGATCTATACCCATGATATCCGCGCCCAGGGTGTATCCTTCGACACGCGGCCGCTCGAAAGCCAGCCGCCGACGGCGCGCTCGATGATCTTCGTCACGCCCGATGGCGAGCGGTCGATGAACACCTATCTTGGCGCCTGCGTCGAGCTTGGGCCAGACGATGTCGAGGCCGACAAGGCGCGGGGCGCCAAGGTGACCTATTTCGAGGGTTATCTGTGGGATCCGCCCATGGCGAAGGAAGCGATCCGCATGACCGCCAAGATTGCGCACGAGGCCGGCCGCGAGGTCTCGATGACGCTTTCCGACAGTTTCTGCGTCGACCGCTATCGCGAGGAATTCCTCGAGCTGATGCGCTCGGGCACCGTCGATATCGTCTTCGCCAACAGCCATGAGATCAAGTCGCTCTACCAGACCGCGTCCTTCGATGAGGCTCTTTCGCTGGTCCGCAAAGATTGCAAGATCGCCGCAGTGACCCGTTCGGAAAAGGGCTCGGTGATCGTGCGTGGCGACGAGACCGTCGTCATCGAGGCAACTTCGATCCGCGAACTGGTCGACACCACGGGCGCCGGCGACCTCTACGCCTCCGGCTTCCTCTTCGGCTACACGCAAGGCCTTGATCTCAAGCGCTGCGGCGATCTCGGCTCGCTCGCAGCCGGGCTGGTGATCCAGCAGGTCGGCCCGCGTCCGCGCCAGAATTTGCGCCGTGAGGCCGAGCAGGCCGGGCTGATTTAGCGTATCTTTGGCTGTAAAGCCGTCCGTCGGTTAAACCTATCTCCAGCCGGGCGGCTTACTGCCGATTCCCAAAGAAGCCCGACCGCCGCTCTTTTGAAGGGCTGTTCTGCCGAGCTTCTATCGGCAACGTTTCAGGAACGTGCTGCCGAACACGCTTTCGCTGCAGCGCGGCTGAAGCGACGGCACATCGGGGCGCTGGAGGACGAGCGGCGGCGCTGCCTGCTGCCGGTCCTGCTCGCGATAAAGCCTCTGGGTGTCCTGGAAGCGTTGCCGGTCCTGCCGGTTGCGCAACTGTTCCAGTTCCTGGGCGGTGTTGTTGGTCCGTGGACGGTTCAGGTCGACGCCCTGAATGAGATCGAATGTGAGAGCTGATGCCGGACCCGCCGGCACACCCATGCACGCGACCAGCGCGCCGGCGACGAGCCAGTATCGGGGTACGCGTGTTGAAGTCAGCTTCATCACAGGAAGATAGTGTGTTTCGCCCCGGCTTCCAATTGCCCCACAAGCGAAAACGGCGCGTCGGGGACGCGCCGTTTTAGGTAGCATTCTACGACGATCAGACGAAGGCGCCGTGGCAGTGCTTGAACTTCTTGCCGGAACCGCAAGGGCAAGCCTCGTTGCGGCCGACCTTGCCCCAGGTCGAGGGATCGTTGGGGTCGCGGTCTTCCGGAGCGACGATACGCGCGTCCTGCTGGATATCGATGCTGCCGCTTTCGCCGAATTCGTCTTCGCCGGTGGTCTCATCGATGTGATGGCCGAAAGCCTCAGGAGCCTGGGGCGGCGGTGCCTCGGCTGCCTGGCGCACCAGTTCGACCCGCATCAGCTGCGAGGTCACGGCCTGGCGCAGATTGCCCAGCATCGACTGGAACAGCTCGAAAGCTTCGCTCTTGTACTCGTTCAGCGGATCGCGCTGGGCATAACCACGGAAGCCGACGACGGAACGCAGATGGTCGAGATTGACCAGATGCTCGCGCCACAGCATGTCCAGTGTCTGCAGCACCACGGAGCGCTCGACATAGGCCATGACTTCGGGACCGAACCGTTCGGCGCGGTCGGCCGCCGCGGCATCCGCCGCCTGCATGATGCGGTCGCGAATATCCTCCTCGGCAATACCTTCCTCGGCAGCCCACTCCTCGACCGGTAAGTCGAGGTTGAGATACTGCACCACATCCTGTTTGAGGCCGGCGACATCCCACTGCTCGGCATAGGCCGTTTCGGGGATATGCTTGGCGACGAGTTCCTCGACCACGTCCCGGCGCATTTCGGTAACCGTCTCGGTCAGGCTGACGGCGTCCATCAGCTCGATACGCTGCTCGAACACCACCTTGCGCTGGTCGTTCTGCACGTCGTCATACTTGATCAGGTTCTTGCGGATGTCGAAGTTGCGCGCCTCGACCTTCTTCTGCGCCTTCTCCAGAGCCTTGTTGATCCAGGGGTGGATGATGGCCTCGTCTTCCTTCAGGCCGAGCTTCTGCAGCATGCCGTCCATGCGCTCGGAACCGAAGATGCGCATCAGGTCGTCCTGCAGCGACAGGAAGAATTTCGAACGGCCGGGGTCGCCCTGGCGGCCGGAACGGCCGCGCAGCTGGTTGTCGATGCGGCGGCTTTCATGCCGCTCGGTGGCGATGACGTAGAGGCCACCGGCCGCCAGCGCGCGGTCCTTGTCGCGCTTGATTTCGTCGCGAATCTGCTGCTCGCGGGCTTCGCGCTCGGGGCCTTCCGGCACATCGCCCAGTTCCTCGGAGACGCGCATTTCGAAGTTGCCGCCGAGCTGGATGTCGGTGCCGCGGCCGGCCATGTTGGTGGCGATGGTGATGGCCCCTGGGCGGCCGGCCTGGGCGACGATCTGCGCCTCGCGCTCGTGGTGACGGGCGTTCAGAACTTCGAAGTCGGTGAAGCCCTCCTGCCGCAAGCGTGCGGCAAGCAGCTCCGACTTCTCGATCGAGGTGGTGCCGACGAGCGTCGGCTGACCCTTTGCATAGGCCTCGCGAATGTCGCGGATGATCGCCTTGTACTTCTCCTCGACCGTCCGGTAGACCTCGTCGTCCTCGTCGATGCGGCTGACGGGCAGGTTCGTCGGGATTTCTGTGACTTCCAGGCCATAGATGTTGCCGAACTCTTCGGCTTCGGTGAGCGCCGTGCCGGTCATACCAGACAGCTTGGTGTACATGCGGAAGTAGTTCTGGAAGGTGACCGAGGCCAGCGTCTGGTTCTCGGGCTGAATCTGGACGTGCTCCTTGGCTTCGAGGGCCTGGTGCAGACCTTCGGAGAAGCGGCGCCCGGGCATCATGCGGCCGGTGAATTCGTCGATGATGACGATTTCGTTGTTGCGGACGATATAGTCCTTGTCCTTCTGGAACAGGCGGTGCGCCTTCAACGCGTTGTTGACGTGGTGCACCATCGCGACGTTCTCGACGTCATAGAGCGACTCGCCCTTGAACAGGCCGGCTGCGTTAAGAAGGCCCTCAAGCTTCTCGGTGCCTTCCTCCGTGAAGATGGCGGTGCGTTGCTTCTCGTCGACCTCGTAATCGCTCGGCTCAAGCTGAAGAATGAAGGCGTCGACGGTGTTGTACATTTCCGAACGGTCTTCGAGCGGACCAGAAATGATCAGCGGCGTGCGCGCTTCGTCGATCAGGATGGAATCGACCTCGTCGACGATGGCGAAGTTGTGTCCGCGCTGCACCATCTGGCCGCGCTCATACTTCATGTTGTCGCGGAGATAGTCGAAGCCGAGCTCGTTGTTGGTGGCGTAGGTGATGTCGCAGGCATAGGCGGCGCGGCGTTCCTCGTCGCTCATGCCGTGGACGATGACGCCGACGGTGAGGCCGAGAAATTTGTAGACGCGACCCATCCATTCGGAGTCGCGGCGGGCGAGGTAATCATTGACCGTGACGGCGTGAACGCCCTTGCCCTCGAGCGCGTTGAGGTAGGCCGGCAAGGTCGCCACCAGTGTCTTGCCCTCGCCGGTGCGCATCTCGGCGATGCCGCGTCCGTGCAGGACCATACCGCCAACAAGCTGAACGTCGAACGGCCGCATGCCGAGCACGCGGCGGGAGGCCTCGCGAACCGTGGCGAAAGCCGGGACCAGCAGATCGTCGAGCGAGGCGCCATTGGCGATATCCGCTCGGAATTTCGCGGTGCGGGCCTGGAGCTGCTCGTCGGAAAGAGCCTTCAGCTCGTTTTCCATGGCGTTGATGGCTTCGACCCGTGGCCGCGTCGACTTGACGCGGCGGTCGTTTGAGGAGCCGAAGATTTTGCGGGCAAGACCGCCGAAGCTGACCATCAAATGGTCCTTTCAATTCGAATGACGCCTGTTGGCAGCCGTACCGGCCCGCCGTGGGGAATGGCGTGCCCAGCACGAAGCGCGCCCGGAAAGGGTTCTGGACGCAACGACGAAGGACAGATAAGAGGGGGCACCTTTGATGTCAACGCCGCAGATTTGCAGCCTATCGCGCCTAATTCCGCCATATTGGGGCTGATCTGGAAGGCACAACGAGTTTCCCACACGGAGAGTATGGATGTCCGTTTTCTTTCGCAGCGCGTCCTTTGCCACATTGGCAATGGCCGGCAGCCTTCTTGCCCTGACCGCCGGTCCGCTGGCCGCTCAGGATACCGCGACACCGCCGCCGCCCGCAACTGCCGCTCCGGCTGTTGCCGCCGACCCTGCCAAAGTCCTTGCCGTCGTTGACGGTCAGAACATCACAGAAGCCGACCTTTCCATGGCCGAAAGCGATCTGAGCCAGCAATTTGCGCGGCTTCCGCCCGAACAGCGCCGCGCCGCGGCCTTGTCTTCGCTCATCGAGATCAAGCTGATGGCGGCCAAGGCGAAGTCGGAAGGCCTCGACAAGGACGAGGACTTCCAGCGCCGTATGGCGTTCCTCAACGAGCGCGCCCTACATGGCGAGTTCGTCGAAAAGGACGTCGCAGGCAAGATCACAGACGAGCAGATCCGCGCCCGCTACGACAAGGAAATGGCCGACACCCCGCCCGCCAACGAGGTGCATGCCCGTCACATTCTGGTCAAGACCAAGGAAGAAGCCGAAGCGATCGTCAAGAAGCTCGATGCCGGCGAAGACTTCCAGAAGCTCGCCAACGAGAACACCACCGATCCGAGCGGCAAGACCTCGGGCGGCGATCTCGGCTATTTCGGCCAGGGCCAGATGGTGCCCGAGTTCGAGACGGCGGCTTTCGCGCTCGACGTCGGCGCCTACACCAAGGAGCCGGTGCAGAGCCAGTTCGGCTGGCACATCATCAAGGTCGAGGACAAGCGCACCCAGCAGCCGCCGGCCTTCGACACCGTCAAGGACCAGATTCGCTCTCTCTTGATCCGCGATACCTATTTCGAGCAGGTCAAGGCGATCCGCGCGGCCGCCCAGGTCGAAGTGCAGGACGAAGCGCTGAAGAAGGCCTTGGAGGCGATCGAAGCCGCCAAGTAGGCCATCCCTGCCCGAGACTCTATCCCAGAGTCGCTATCAAGGCCGTCCGCACGAGAGCGGGCGGCTTTTTTATGGCGTCATCCAACTGCAGGCGGCGCAGCTACGGCGCGGCCTTGGCGAAAACGCCTTGCGCCGAGGGTTGCTATGGGGCAAACCGTGCTTCCAATCGTAGCCATGCGCCGTTAGAGGTTCCATGTCCGCCGCCATTTCTCCCCTCGCGCCGAAGAAATATCCCAAGATGCCCGCGATCGAGGGCGTCCGCATTGCCACCGCCGAGGCGGGAATCAAATACAAGAACCGCACCGATCTTCTGGTGATGGTGTTCGACGAGGGCACCGAGGTCGCCGGCGTGTTCACCCGTTCCAAATGCCCTTCGGCTCCGGTCGATTTCTGCCGGCAGAATCTGTCGGGCGGCAAGGCGCGCGTGCTGGTGGTCAATTCCGGCAATGCCAACGCCTTCACCGGCAAGAAGGGGCGAGAGACCACTGCCATGACCGGCAAGGCGGCAGCCGAAGCCGCCGGCGCTCGCGACAGCGAAGTGTTTTTGGCATCTACCGGCGTGATCGGCGAGCCGCTCGACGCGGGCAGATTCAGCCACCTGCTTAAGGACATGGTCAAGCAGGCCGCGCCGGCTTCCTGGACGGACGCCGCCAAGGCGATCATGACCACGGACACTTTTCCGAAGGTTGCGACCCAGACCGTCAAGCTGGGCGACGCGGACGTCATCATCAACGGCATCGCCAAGGGTGCCGGTATGATCGCGCCCGACATGGCGACCATGCTGTCCTTTGTCGCAACCGATGCCCCGATTGCAGCCTCCGTCCTGCAGGACATGCTGTCGCGCGGAACGGCCAAGACCTTCAATGCGGTCACGGTCGACAGCGACACCTCGACCAGCGACACGCTTCTGCTGTTTGCAACCGGCACGGCCAAGGGCGCTCCGAAAATCACCGATCCAAAAGATCCGCGCTTGGCCCAGTTCCGCCGCGCACTGAACAAGATTTTGAAAGTCCTCGCTTTGCAGGTGGTTCGGGACGGCGAGGGCGCGCGCAAGCAGATCGAAATCACCGTCACCGGCGCGAAGTCGGCTCGTTCGGCGAAGCGCGTGGCGCTCTCCATTGCCAATTCACCGCTGGTCAAAACAGCGGTTGCCGGCGAGGATGCCAATTGGGGCCGGGTCGTCATGGCCGTCGGCAAGGCCGGAGAGCCTGCCGACCGCGACCTTCTGTCGATCTGGTTCGGCGACAACCGGCTTGCCCATAATGGCGAGCGCGATCCCGGCTACTCCGAAGAGAAGACGTCGGCCTATATGAAGCAGGACGAGATCAGCATCCGCGCCGATCTCGGCATCGGCCGAGGCAAGGCAACGGTCTGGACCTGCGATCTGACCAAGGAATATGTTGCCATCAATGGCGACTACAGGAGTTAACGCGATTTTGCCCTACGGCCACGCGACCCCAGAACTCGCCATCGTGCGCCGTTTCGAGGCTGCCGGTTTCCGGGCGTGGCCCGCCGCGGCCGTGCACTACGACGGCACCTGGCTGGTCAGGTTGACGGCCGGGCATCCGGCAAAACGGCTGAACTCCGTCAACCCGCTCGATCCCGGCGACACCGCCAACATCGCCGACCGAATCGGTCGTGCGGCGCGCCGTTTCGACGCCTATGGACGTCCGCTGACCTTTCGTGTTTCCCCGCTCGCCGGGCCCAAGATCGCAAAGCATCTCGATTCCGAAGGCTGGAGTGTGTTTTCGGAATCCCTGGTCATGCAGCTTCCGCTGGAAAATGCGCCCGTCGAAGAAGCTCTCGACCAGATTCCGCTCAAGGACATCAGCCGCTTCGTCGGCGCGTCGCTGAAAGTCCATGGCATGGACCAGACGCTGCGCCCGGGCCTGTCGGAGATCATCGGCGCGATCCAGCCGGAGGCCGGTCTTTTCGCGCTGGAAGAACGCGGCCAGGCGCTTGCCACCGCCATCTGCGTGCATGAAGGCGACGTGGCCGGGCTGTTCGAGATTGCCACCGACGAGGCGTCTCGCGGCCAGGGCTATGGCCGGCGCATCATCCTATCGGCGCTGAAGTGGGCGCGGCTGCGCGGCGCCAAGCTCGCCTGGCTGCAGGTCGAGGAACGGAACGAAGGCGCGGTGCGGCTCTACAAGGCATTAGGCTTCGAGGAGGTCTACCGCTACCACTACCGTCGTCCGGCGGGAGCCATGACCGTATGATTTCACCATCTGTGCCGGCGGGCCGGCCCATTCTGCTGGTCGCGGCCTGCGCGCTGGTCGATGCCGATGGCCGCGTCTTGCTTGCACAGCGCCCCGAGGGCAAGCAGCTTGCCGGTCTGTGGGAATTCCCAGGCGGCAAGGTGGAGCAGGGCGAGACGCCCGAAGAATGCCTGGTTCGCGAACTCCGCGAGGAAGTCGGCATCGAGACCAAGATTCCTTGCCTGGCGCCGCTGACATTCGCCAGCCACACCTACGACACCTTCCATCTTTTGATGCCCCTCTACGTCTGCCGCCGCTATGAGGGCGCGCCGCAATCGCGCGAGGGTCAGACCCTGAAATGGGTGCGTCCGAAGCAGATGCGCGACTATCCGATGCCGCCCGCCGACGAACCGCTGATACCGTTCCTGATCGATCTGCTCTGACCGGTCGGGGCTTGCAGGAAATGCGCGCAGCGGGCGGATATTGGGTTAACGCAACCGTTAAACATACCTTTATCCATTCGTGACAAACCAGACAGGTGACGGCGCTTTCGCGCTGGGAATGAGTGGTAGACCACCTGGAGACATCTGCCTGTGGCGAACGGCAAAAAGCAGAGCGCTCGATACGAGATGGACAGGGAATGGGAACTCATCCACCCCGAACCCTATTCGCGCTCCCGAGCGCTAGGCACCAGTCTCTTGAGGCTCACCTTGCTGTTCGGGATCGGTGCGGTGGCGTTCGTTCTGTTCGCTTCAGCCTTTGCCGACAGCCGAGCCCGCCCGCAGATGGCCCGCAACGGTCTCGATCTGACCACGACAGGATCGGTCAAGCGCGATTATCAGACTCCGTCGCTGCGCTAACCGGGTTCAGGACGCGTCGGGACCTTCGAGAGCCTGTTTCAACGATAGCGTTGCCGAGCCCGGCTTGAGCGGCTTCTGCTGCGAAGCGTGCGGCGCCCACCCCGAAAACCAGACGAATGAAAATGTCGCGCGAATCCGCCCGTCCGGATCGGAAAACCGCTCGGCATAGATTTCAGCCGCGCGCATGAATAAAGCGCGCGTCGCCGGCTTGCGCGAGCGGTCTACCAGCGCGTTGGCGGCGCCCATTGCGCGTAGGTCGCGCATCAGCGAGAACATGGTTCCATAGCGCACAGTCACGGTTTCGAGGTCAGCGACCGGCAAGGCAAAGCCTGCGCGTTGCAGCAGCGCACCGGCATCGCGCACATCGGTGAACGGCAGGATGCGGGGGCTTGCGCCGCCAAACAGTTCCGTTTCCGCTGCAAGCAGGCTTTCGCGCAGTTCGGCAAGCGTGCCGGCGCCGGCCATGACGCCGAGAAACAGGCCATCGGGCCGAAGCGCCCGGCGAATCTGGATCAACTGACCGGGAATGTCGTTGGCCTCGTGCAAGGTCAGCAAAGTGACGATGAGATCGGCACTTTCCGGCTCGAGATCGAGATGGTTCGCGTCCGAAATCTTGCTGTCGTCCGGGCCGAGAAAGGCGCTGTCCTGCTCGACGCGGGTAATTATGTCGGCCTTGCCGCTGCCGGCAATCGTGCGCGCCGCATCGGGCGTCAGGCAGAACAGTGCAACGGCATCGGCGAAATGGCGACCCACTGCGCCCAGCCTGTCCTCCAGATCGTCGACAGCGCGTTGCATCAGGAAATCGGTGCCGGGCTCAAGCCTGGCCAAAGCGCGCTTTTTATGCCGAAGCAGAAGGTCGGTGTCGATGATGGTTTGCACTGATGCTACGTCCTTGCCGACGCCGCCTGTTTGCCGGATGATGAGGCGGCGAGGTGAGCAAAGCTGTGCAATATAGGGCGCCGGGACGCAACCCATGACGGAACGTGTGTCGTTGATACCCGCGACGGTGCGGGCCGTTGCAGGCTGGTCGGCCGGCATCCTGTTTCCGCCGGTCTGTGCCGGCTGTCGGCGTCATGTATCTCAGCCGGGCGCCTTATGCGGTGCCTGTTGGAGAAGCCTCCGATTTCTGGAAAAACCGTGGTGCGAGGTCATGGGCACGCCCTTCAGCCACGATATGGGACAGGGCTTTCTCTCCGCCGAAGCGATTGCCAATCCGCCGCCCTTCGAACGTGCCCGCGCTGCGGTCGCCTATACGGGCGTTGCGCGCCAGATCGTCCAGGGGCTGAAGTTTCACGACCGCACCGATCTGGCCCGGCCTATGGCGCAGTGGATGCTGCGCGCGGGCACCGAGCTCGTGGCCGATGCCGACCTCGTCGTGCCAGTGCCGCTGCACTGGCGGCGTTTTTTCAGCCGTCGCTTCAACCAGTCGGCCGATCTGGCGCGCAGTCTGGCGCAGCTTTCCGGCAAGCCATTCTCGCCGACGGCGGTGAAGCGGGTGAAGAACACGCGCCAGCAGGTCGGCCTTGCCGCCCGGGAACGCGAGGGCAATGTTCGCGCCGCCTTTCGTGTTTCGGATGAAAGCGAGATCGAGGTTGCGGGCAAGCGCATCCTGCTGGTGGACGATGTCTACACGACGGGAGCCACCGTGTCGGCGGTGACGCGGGCCTTGAAAAAAGGTGGCGCATCGGCCGTCGATGTGCTGACCTTTGCGCGGGTCTTGCCTGGGGACTTCCGGGCCGACGAAACTGACACTATATAGCCGGCTGAAGCTGAGGTTTTCTCGATGGTCGATGTAACGATCTACACACGCATGATGTGCGGCTATTGCGCCGCCGCAAAGCACCTGCTCGAAAAGAAGGGCGTGGCCTTTACCGAGCACGATGCCAGTTTTTCGCCGGAACTGAAGCAGGAAATGATCAGCCGGTCCAACGGCCGCATGACCTTCCCGCAGATATTCATTGGCGATGTGCATGTCGGCGGTTCCGACGACCTGCATGCGCTCGAGGCGGATGGCAGGCTGGATGACCTGCTGGCGACCGGCAAGATCGGCTGAAGGCTCGCGCATGACGATTTTCAAGGCAGCGGCAGTCCAGATGCGTTCGGGCACGAATCCCGAGCGCAATGCAGCCGATTTCGAGGCGCTGGTCCGGCAGGCCGCGGGGCAGGGCGCAGTGTTTGTTCAATCGCCGGAGATGACAGGCGGGCTGATCCGCGACAAGGACGCCCGCGCTGCTTTGTTCACGACGGCCGAAAACGACATCGTCGTGACCACGGCGAAGAAGCTGGCGGCGGAGTTGGGCATCCACCTGCATGTCGGGTCGACGGCGATCCGGCGGGAGGACGGCAAGCTCGCCAACCGCGCCTTTCTGTTCGGGCCTGACGGCCGCGAACTCGCCACCTACGACAAGATCCACATGTTCGACGTCGATCTCGACAATGGCGAGAGCTGGCGCGAATCGTCGGCCTATGAGCCCGGCAAGGAGGCGGTGGTCGCCGATCTGCCGATCGGCAGGCTCGGTTTCGCCGTCTGCTACGATCTGCGCTTTCCCCAACTGTTCCGCAGCGAGGCCATGGCTGGCGCCGAGGTGCTGACGGTTCCGGCCGCCTTCACGCGCCAGACCGGCGAGGCGCATTGGCATGTCCTGATCCGCGCCCGCGCCATCGAAAACGGTGCCTTCGTGGTGGCCGCGGCTCAGGGCGGCAAGCATGAAGACGGGCGCGAAACCTACGGCCATTCGATGATCGTCGACCCATGGGGGCGCATCCTCGCGGAAGCGAATCACGACGAGCCCGGCGTCGTCCTGGCCGAGATCGATACCGCGCAGGTTGCAACTGCCAGAGCCAAGATTCCCAACCTGCGCAATGCGCGCGATTTCGCTCTTCCGGGCGATGCACGAACGTTCCGGGGTACCGCGTCTTGATCCGTTTTTCGCTTCACTGCGACAAGGACCACACCTTCGAGGGCTGGTTCCGCAGCAATGACGATTTCGACACTCAGCTCAAGCGCGGCCTCGTGGAATGCCCGCATTGCGCCTCCAAGAAGATCGGCAAGGCGTTGATGGCGCCGGCCGTTTCGACGGGGCGCAAGAAGGACAAGATCGCGCTCGCCGCCGGCGAGGAGCAGCGCAAGATGATGGCGGCGTTGAAGGAGCTGTCGGAGAAAGTGCGGCAGAACGCTGATTATGTCGGCGACAAATTTGCCGAAGAAGCCCGAAAGATTCATTTCGGCGAGGCCGATGCGCGCGGCATCTATGGCGAGGCGACGCATGATGAGGTCGTCAGCCTGGTCGAGGATGGCGTGGAGTTCATGCCGCTGCCCACCTTGCCCGACGACCAGAACTGACCCGGCCCTTTCCTGCCTGTGGCGCATTCCCCGCTCAGCGTTTTCTGATCAGGTCCCCGCCGATCAAAGCGGAGACATCATGACGGCATTCCTGAACTCGCCGATCGGCCTGTTGCTCGTCAACGGGGCGTTGCTGGGCCTGACGCTTCCGCTCGGCAAGCTGGCGCGCGAAGCCGGCGTGCCGCCCGCGCTTTGGGCCTTCGTCATTTCCTTTGGCGCTGGGCTGGTGCTTCTGGCCGTAACATATGCGCAGGGCGGGCGATTCAAGGTTACGCCACGCAAGCTGCGCTATTTCCTGATCACCGCGACGGTCTCCTATGCCGTTCCCAACATGCTGCTGTTTTCGGCCATTCCGCATCTCGGCGCCGGCTTTACCGGCATCATGTACACGCTTTCGCCTATCGTTACGCTGATGCTGTCGCTGCTGCTCGGCGTGCGCAAGCCCAATGCGCTGGGCATTGCCGGCATCCTCGTTGGTGCCGCCGGTGCGGTGATGGTGGCCGCTACGCGCGGCGAGGCCGGCGCGCCAGCCGACCTGTTCTGGGTGATGATCGGGTTGCTGATGCCGTGCAGCCTGGCCATCGGCAACATCTATCGCACCATGGACTGGCCGCCGGATGCAGGCCCGGTCGAACTCGCCATCGGCAGTCACCTCGCAGCGGCGGGAATTCTGCTGATCGGCTTGTTGGCCACGGACGGGAGTGCGGCCTTTGCGGCTTTAAGCGCCGTGCCGCTGCTTGCGGTCGTTCAGGTGAGCTCGTCGGCCATCATGTTCGCGCTGTTCTTCCGGCTGCAGTCAGTCGGCGGGCCGGTCTATCTCAGCCAGATCGGCTATGTCGCCGCGGCCGTTGGACTGATCTCGGGCCTGTTGTTTCTCGACGAGCACTACAGCATCCTGACCTGGGCCGGAGCCGTCATCATCGTCATCGGCGTGACCATGACCACCAAGGCGCAGCGCAAACCCGCTTAGTCGTAGGCGCTGCGTTCCGCCAGAAGCATATAGTTGACGTCCATGTCCTTCGAGCGCTGCCAGCGGTCGGAAAGCGGGCTGTAGACCACGCCGGTGCGGTCGATGACGCTCATTCCAGCCGTCGACAGCGCTTTTTCCAGTTCTTCCGGTCGGACCAGCTTTTCATATTGGTGGGTGCCGCGCGGCAGCCAGCGGAGAACATATTCGGCACCGATGATGGCAAGCCCGAGCGCCTTCAGCGTCCGGTTGATCGTCGCCACGAACATCAGCCCACCCGGCTTCACCATCTCGCTGGTCTTGCCGATGAACAGGTCGATGTCGGCGACATGCTCGACCACTTCCATGTTGAGCACGACGTCGAATTTTTCGCCCGCATCGGCAAGCGCCTCGGCCGTCGTTGCGCGATAGTCGATCGTCACGCCTGATTCCGCCGCATGAAGCTTGGCAACCTCGATATTGGTGGCCGATGCGTCGGCTCCGACTACCTCCGCCCCAAGCCGGGCCATGGGTTCGCAGAGCAAGCCGCCGCCGCAGCCGATATCGAGAAAGCGCAAGCCTTCGAAAGGTTTGGCAGCATGAATATCGCGACCGAACCGGGTTGCCACCTGGTCGCGGATATAGGCCAGGCGCACGGGATTGAACTTGTGTAGGGGGCGGAATTTTCCGGTCGGGCTCCACCATTCGGCAGCCATGGCCGAGAAGCGGTCCACCTCGTTCTTATCGATCGTCGAGCGCGTGGCCTCAGGCATGAAAGCGTCTCCTTCGATCCAAGGAAGTCGGCCCGCATGCCTCGAAAGTCAAGGTGGATTTGGCGCCACACCGCTCAGCCGGAGATCGCGTCGCCTTCGCGCCAGCCGTCGCGGCCCCAGTTGCGAATGCGCATGCGCCTCGCGACCAGCCCGGTCAGGAAGGGCGTAGTGAGGAAGCTCGCGACGACGACAACAGGAATCCACAGCATGAGATTGTCCGAGGTTAGCGGCAACATCAGCACCGTGACGAGCCCGACGCCGAACAGGACGGCATTGATCATGAGGCCGCAAATCACCTTGAGCCAAAGATCAGTATTGAGCATGAGTACTCTCCCTTGAAACCTCAAACCAACAAGTCATGTGCTCGCCTATGGTTCCCGTACGGCGCGTAGAACGTTTGCCGGTAGCGCATCGCTTGCGAAAGAGCGGTGTTTTGGATATGGAGACCGCGCATTCGGCTTGTCCCTGCGTCGGGCCGGTTTCTTCATTTAGTGTGTCCGGCCTCCCGGCCGGTGCGTTCAGGCAAAGGCATACCGTTTCCATGGCGCGCATCGTGATGAAGTTCGGCGGGACATCGGTCGCCGACATCGCCCGCATCCGCAATGTGGCGCGGCATGTCAAACGCGAGGTCGATGCGGGCCATGAGGTCGCCGTCGTGGTTTCGGCCATGTCTGGCAAGACCAACGAGCTGGTCGGCTGGGTGCAGGATGCGTCCAAGGCCGAGGGCTCCAACCTCAATATCTACGATGCCCGCGAATACGATGCGGTGGTGGCCTCCGGTGAGCAGGTAACTTCCGGCCTTTTGGCGCTGACGCTTCAGGCCATGGGCGTCAACGCACGGTCCTGGCAGGGCTGGCAGATTCCGATCAAGACAGATGGCGCCCATGGCGCGGCCCGTATCGCCGAAATCGACGGCTCGTTCCTGATCAAGCGTTTCGGCGAGGGACAGGTAGCCGTTGTCGCCGGCTTCCAGGGCATTGCGCCGGACAACCGGCTCTCGACGCTCGGACGCGGCGGCTCCGACACATCGGCCGTGGCGATTGCCGCGGCCGTAAAGGCAGATCGCTGCGACATCTACACCGATGTCGACGGCGTCTACACCACCGACCCGCGCATCGAGCCCAAGGCGCGCCGGCTGTCGAAAATCTCCTTTGAGGAGATGCTGGAAATGGCCTCGCTCGGCGCCAAGGTGCTGCAGGTGCGGTCGGTCGAACTGGCGATGGTGCATCGGGTGCGCACCTTCGTGCGGTCCTCCTTCGAGGACCCGGATGCGCCCGGCATGGGCGATCTTCTCAATCCGCCCGGAACGCTCATTTGCGACGAGGAAGAAATCGTGGAACAGCAGGTCGTCACTGGAATCGCCTACGCCAAGGACGAAGCCCAGATATCGCTGCGGCGGGTGGCGGACCGTCCGGGCGTTTCCGCCGGCATCTTCGGACCATTGGCCGAAGCCAACATCAATGTCGACATGATCGTCCAGAACATTTCCGAGGACGGCAAGTTCACCGACATCACCTTCACGGTGCCGTCGGGCGATCTCGACAAGGCACTCTTCGTGCTCGGCAAGGTCAAGGAGACCATCGGTTTCGACGCGGTCCAGTCCGAGCCCGGCATGTCCAAGGTTTCTGTGATCGGCATTGGCATGCGCAGCCACGCCGGCGTCGCGGCGACCGCGTTCAAGGCGCTTGCCGACAGATCGATCAACATCCGCGCCATCACGACCTCGGAAATCAAGATTTCCATCCTGATCGACGGTCCTTATACCGAACTTGCTGTTCGCACTTTGCATTCGGTCTACGGGCTCGATAAGCAGTAACGACAGGCATCTGGCCGAGTCGCTGGATTGCATTATCTCTTGCCGGTGGCCATGATGTCGCCGGTCTCGGGCTTTATGGGGAGATGGGATCTTGATGCGTGATCCGGGCGGCGGCCCGCGCGTTCTGCTGAAACGGCTGCGTGAGCTCATGCAGCAGCCGCTCGATCCGCAAGCGCGGCTCGACCAGATCGTGCGCGATATCGCCGCCAATATGGTCGCCGAGGTCTGCTCGCTTTATGTGCTCCGCGCCGATTCCGTACTGGAGCTCTACGCCACCGAAGGTCTCAATCCCGGCTCCGTCCATCTGGCGCAATTGCGGCTTGGCCAGGGTCTCGTCGGCACCATCGCCGCGGGCGCGAGGGCGCTCAATCTCTCCAACGCGCAGGAACATCCCGCCTTCGCCTACCTGCCCGAGACGGGCGAGGAAATCTATCATTCCTTCCTCGGCGTGCCGGTGCTGCGCGCCGGCCGTACGCTCGGCGTTCTGGTCGTCCAGAACAAGACGATGCGCGTGTATCGCGAGGATGAGATCGAGGCGATGGAGACCACGGCGATGGTCATCGCCGAGATGATCGCTACCGGCGACCTCGCACGCCTCAGCCGACCGGGCCTGGAACTCGATCTGCGCCGCCCCGCGAGTTTCACCGGCGTCTCCTTCAATGACGGCATCGGCCTTGGCCATGTCGTGCTGCATGAGCCGCGCATCGTCGTCACCAACCTGTTCAACGAGGACAGCGACGAGGAAACAAGGCGGTTGGAAAGCGCGCTCGGTTCGCTGCGCCTGTCCATCGACGACATGCTGTCCCGCCGCGACGTCGCCTTCGAGGGTGAGCATCGCGAGGTGCTCGAAGCCTATCGGATGTTCGCCAACGACCGGGGCTGGGTGCGTCGGTTGGAAGAAGCCGTCCGCAACGGTTTGACGGCGGAAGCCGCGGTCGAGAAGGTCCAGAGCGACATGCGCGCGCGCATGATCCATATGACCGACCCCTATCTGCGCGAGCGGATGAGCGATTTCGACGACCTTGCCAACCGCCTGTTGCGCCAGCTGATGGGGCGTGGGGCGGAAGACGTCGCCTCCTCCCTGCCTAAGGACGCCATCATCGTCGCGCGTTCGATGGGCGCGGCCGAACTGCTCGACTATCCCCGCGAGAAACTGCGCGGTCTGGTGCTGGAGGAAGGTGCCGCGACCAGTCACGTCGTCATCGTCGGCCGCGCCATGGGCATTCCCGTCGCCGGCCAGGTCAAGGGCGCCGTGTCGATGTCGGAAAACGGCGATGCGATCATCGTCGATGGCGAAGAAGGCATCGTGCATCTTCGCCCGCAAGCGGGCCTCGAGGCCGCTTATACCGAGAAAGTACGCTTCCGCGCCCGCCGCCAGGAACTCTATCGCGAATTGCGGGCTCAGCCGTCCGTTACCAAGGATGGGGTCGGCATCGAGCTTTTGATGAACGCCGGACTGGCGGTCGATCTTCCGCAGCTCAACGAATCGGGCGCCGCCGGTATCGGCCTGTTCAGGACCGAGCTGCAATTCATGGTCGCCGCGACTTTTCCGCGTGCCGAAGCCCAGGAAAAGCTTTATCGCGACGTGCTCGATGCCGCGCGCGGCAAGGCGGTGACGTTCCGCACCATCGATATCGGCGGCGATAAGGTGTTGCCCTACTTCAAAGGAGCGGGGCAGGAAGAAAACCCGGCGCTGGGTTGGCGCGCCATCCGGCTCACGCTGGACCGGCCCGGCCTGCTGCGCACGCAGATTCGCGCGTTGCTCAAGGCGGCCGGCGGCCGCGAACTGAAGCTGATGCTGCCGATGGTGACGGAACTCGGCGAAATCGCCCAGGCGCGCGAGATCATCGACCGTGAGGTGCGGCATCTCTCGCGCTTCGCCCACCATCTGCCGACCAGCCTGAAACTCGGCGCCATGGTCGAGGTGCCCTCGCTGTTGTGGCAGCTCGACGAGTTGATGAAGGCGGTGGATTTCGTCTCGGTCGGCTCCAACGACCTGTTCCAATTTATCATGGCGGTGGATCGCGGCAACACGCTGCTTGCCGACCGTTTCGACCCGCTGTCGGTGCCGTTCATGCGCGTTCTCAAGCAGATCGCCGATGCGGGCGTCCGCAACAACACCACCGTCACGCTGTGCGGCGAGCTGGCCGGCCGGCCGATTTCCGCCATGGCGCTGCTGGGGCTCGGCTATCGTTCCATCTCGATGTCTCCCGCCTCCATCGGCCCGGTCAAGGCGATGCTGACGGAGCTTCCGCTGGGCGAGTTGAAAGCCCTTCTCGACGATAATCTTTCCGGCACTTCGACAAAGGTGCCGATGCGCGCGCTGCTGCAGGCCTTTGCCGACGACCGCGACATTCCAGTTTGATGAGCATGATTGATCTTCCCCGCGACCGTATGGACCAGGTGGTAAAGCGCTTCGAGATGCTCGAAGCGCAGATGGCGGCTGGGCCGGAGCCCGACGTCTATGTCCGCTTGGCATCCGAATATTCCGACATCCAGGACCTCGTGGGGCGCATCCGACAGCTGCGCTCGGCCGAGACGGAATTGTCTGATCTCAAGGCGATGGTCGCAGACAAGAGCAGCGATGCCGAAATGCGCGAATTGGCCGAGGCCGATATTCCCGGCGTCGAAGACAGCATCGAGGCCTTGCAGCAGGAGATCCAGATACTCCTGCTGCCCAAGGACGCCGCTGACGATCGCAACGCTATCCTGGAAATCCGCGCCGGCACCGGCGGCGACGAAGCAGCCCTTTTCGCCGGCGACCTCTATCGCATGTATGAGCGCTATGCTGCGTCGATGGGTTGGCGCTTCGAGCTGATCTCGGCCAGCGAAGGTGAAGTCGGCGGCTTCAAGGAAGTGGTCGCCTCCGTATCCGGCAAGGGCGTGTTCGCGCATCTGAAGTTCGAATCCGGCGTGCATCGGGTTCAGCGTGTCCCAGAGACGGAGACCAGCGGGCGCATTCACACATCCGCTGCGACGGTCGCGGTCCTGCCCGAGGCCGAGGACGTCGACATAGACATCAAGCCAGACGATATACGCATCGACACCATGCGCGCATCGGGAGCGGGCGGGCAGCACGTCAATACTACCGACTCGGCCGTGCGCATCACCCACCTGCCGACGGGCATCATGGTGGTCTCGGCGGAAAAATCGCAGCACCAGAACCGCGCCCGCGCCATGCAGATCTTGCGCGCCCGGCTCTACGACATGGAGCGCAACCGCGCCGCCAGCGAACGCTCGGAGGCGCGCAAGCTGCAGGTCGGCTCGGGCGACCGTTCCGAACGCATCCGGACCTATAATTTCCCGCAGGGACGGCTGACCGACCATCGCATCAACCTGACGCTGTACAAGCTCGACCGGGTGATGATGGGCGAACTCGAAGAGGTGGTGGGCGCGCTGATTTCAGACCATCAGTCGGCGCTTCTTGCCGATATGGGCAACAATGCCTGATGCCGCGCATCCGCTTGGCGCCCTTCTGCGCGAGGCGCGCCGGCGGCTGAGCGAGGCTGGAGTCACCGACGCGGCTCTGGATGCCAGGCTTTTGGTCGAGCACTTTACCGGCACGACGCGCAGCCAGGCTATCACCGACCCCACCTTGCCCGTCCACGGGGTCGAACCGCTGATCGCGGCGGTCGAGCGGCGCTTAGCAGGCGAGCCGCTCCATCGCATACTCGGCTTTCGCGAGTTTTATGGGCTGAAACTTGAGCTGTCCCGCGAGACGCTGGAGCCACGACCGGATACCGAAACGCTGGTCGATGCCGTTCTTCCTTTTGTGCGCGAGGTTTCCGAGCGGCGTGGCGCTTGCCGCATCCTCGATCTTGGAACCGGCACCGGCGCTATCCTCCTCGCGGTCTTATCGGCCTGTCCAAAAGCGTCCGGCATGGGTGTCGACATCTCAGCGGATGCCGTTGCCACAGCCACCCGCAACGCAGACCATCTTGGACTTTCCAACCGCTTCGCTGCAGTTCAATCGGACTGGTTCGAGGAAATTTCGGGCCGATACGATGTAATTGCCTCCAACCCACCTTATATACCCTCGCAACAGATTGAGGGTCTGCAGCAGGAGGTCCGGCATTTCGATCCGGTTCGTGCGCTCGATGGCGGCGCGGACGGGCTTGATCCCTACAGGATCATTGGGGAGCAGGGTCCGGCATATCTGGCGCACGGCGGCCTGGCCGCTTTGGAGATCGGACATGACCAGAAAGCCGATGTAACGGCCATATTCAGTTCCTGTGGCTGGAGCCTTGTCGAGGCGCTGACCGACCTCGGCGGAAACGACCGGGTTCTTTTGTTCACAAGGCCTTGACGCATTGGAATGCCACAAAAAAACCTCTTGGCAACAAATTCGAATGCGGCTAGGGTCCAAATTACCGGATGAGACGAAGCAGGCAGTGCTCTTATCGATTCGGTTTCCATGGATAAAAAGCTGCCTTCTTGCGTAGACGACGCTTTGCTTCGTGCGGGGCTCGTCCGGAAAGATACACGAGACCTAAGCGGGATCGCACGTGGCTCCACTCATTTGCCGCGAGCGTGCACCAGCGAAAAGACTACGAGACGGCAGGCAGCTGGAGAAGCGCCGCTCGCAACCTTTTTCAAAGCGAAGAGAATCGGATGAGGCCACAACAGCAGAACAGGCGCATGCGCGGTCGTAACAACAATAATAATAACAGTAATAACAACAACAATAACAATAATAACAACCGCAAGGGGCCAAACCCGCTTACGCGTAATTACGAGAGTAATGGACCGGATGTGAAGATTCGCGGTTCAGCTCAGCAGATCGCTGAGAAGTACACGACCCTCGCACGGGATGCTCAAAGCTCCGGCGATCGTGTGGTGGCGGAGAACTATCTTCAGCACGCCGAACATTACAACCGCATCATCGCAGCCGCCATGGCGCAGATGCCGGTGCAGCAAGCTCCGCAAAACCGCGACGACAGCAACAATCGCGACGATTTCGACCAGGATATGGACGACGATCGCGACGACGGGCAGAACTCGAACAACGGTTCGGATTACGCCCAGCCAAAGCAGCAGCAGCGGCCGCAACATTCCGCTCCGCCCGCATCACAGGCCGCGCCCGTGGCCGACGGCTCCGGCCCGCAACCGGTGATCGAAGGCACTCCTGCGGAAATCGCCTACAGCGCAGAGACGCCTGTCGATGCCGCTCCCGCACCGCGCGAACGGGCACAGCGTGGCCGTCGTGGCCGCTATGGCGATCGCCGCGAAGCCAATGCTGAAGCTGCAAACGAAGCCAGTGCGGAGCCAAAGGCCGAGGATGCGCCGCAGCAGGCAAGCGCACCCGCTATGTCGGTTGCCCCAGCACCCGTTGTTGCACCGGCCGTCGAGCCGGTCGCTGCCGCGCCAGCAGCCGCATCGGTTGCAGAGCCGGCCGCCGCTGTCGAGGCGGAAGCCCCGGCACAACCGGAAAAGCCACGCCGTGGACGCAAGCCGCGCAAGCCGCGCGAAGAGAGCGCCGAGCCGGCGGAAGCCGCAGCCGGGGCACCGGACCTGGCGGTTGTTGACGACTGATATCAGCGACATCAGGTCAGACGAGCATAAATCGAAAACGGCCGGGCCCTGCGCCCGGCCGTTTTTCGTTTCAGCCCTTGCCGGTATCTTGAGCAAAACAAAGCGCATACCCATATCAGGCGCAACGGGGTCTGGCTCATGCGAGCAGGCCCGTCACCTTAAGCGAATCCGGTGCCGCAAAGCGGGCCGGGGACGGATTGGAGACAGACATGAACCTTGAGAAATATTCAGAACGCGTGCGCGGTTTCATCCAGTCGGCACAGACGATGGCGCTGTCGCGCAACCACCAGCAGTTTACTCCCGAACATATCCTGAAAGTCCTGGTCGACGACGAGGAAGGCCTTGCTGCTTCGTTGATCGAACGCGCCGGCGGCCGCTCGAAGGACGTCCAGCTTGGCGTCGCGGCGGCGCTCGAAGCCATGCCCCGCGTCGAGGGCGGCAACGGGCAGCTCTATCTGGCTCAGCCCTTGGCAAAGGTTTTCGCCACCGCTGAAGACATCGCCAAGAAGGCCGGCGACAGCTTCGTCACCGTCGAGCGGCTTTTGACAGCACTTGCCGTGGAGAAATCGGCAAAGACATCCGACATACTGGCCAAGGCCGGCGTGACGGCGCAGGCTTTGAACGCTGCCATCAATGAAATCCGCAAAGGCCGTACCGCCGATTCGGCGAGCGCCGAGCAGGGTTACGACGCATTGAAGAAATATGCGCGCGACCTGACGGCCGATGCGCGCGCAGGCAAGCTCGATCCGGTGATCGGACGCGACGACGAAATTCGCCGCACGATCCAGGTTCTGTCGCGCCGCACCAAGAACAACCCGGTGTTGATCGGCGAGCCCGGCGTCGGAAAGACGGCGATTGCCGAGGGCCTCGCCCTGCGCATCGTCAATGGCGACGTCCCCGAATCGCTAAAGGACAAGCAGTTGATGGCGCTCGACATGGGCGCGCTGATCGCAGGCGCCAAATATCGCGGCGAGTTCGAAGAGCGGCTGAAGGCCGTACTTTCGGAAGTCACCTCCGCGGCCGGCGGTGTGATCCTTTTCATCGACGAAATGCACACGCTGGTCGGAGCCGGCAAGGCGGATGGTGCGATGGACGCATCCAACCTGCTGAAACCGGCACTTGCACGCGGCGAATTGCATTGCGTGGGCGCCACGACGCTCGACGAATACCGCAAGCATGTCGAGAAGGACGCTGCCCTTGCCCGCCGTTTCCAGCCCGTCTTTGTCGACGAGCCGTCAGTCGAAGACACGATCTCGATTCTGCGCGGTTTGAAGGAAAAATACGAGCAGCATCACAAGGTCCGCATCTCCGATTCGGCTTTGGTGTCGGCTGCCGCTTTGTCGAATCGCTACATCACCGACCGTTTTCTGCCCGATAAGGCCATCGATCTGGTCGATGAGGCGGCATCGCGGCTGCGTATGCAGATCGACTCCAAGCCCGAAGCATTGGACGAGATCGATCGCCGCATCATGCAGCTCAAGATCGAGCGCGAGGCCTTGAAGCTGGAAAAGGACGAGGCGTCCAAGGATCGGCTTGTCCGGCTCGAGAAGGATCTGGCCGGTTTTGAAGAGGAATCCGACAAGCTGACCAGCCGCTGGATGGCGGAAAAGGAAAAGCTCGGGCGTGCCGCCGAACTCAAGGGCCAACTGGACGAGACCCGCAACGAGCTGGCGATTGCCCAGCGCAAGGGCGAGTTCCAGAAGGCAGGCGAGCTTGCTTATGGCCGAATTCCCGAACTCGAGCGGCAGTTGAAGGAAGCGGAAGCCGTAGAGACGCGGGGATCGATGGTCGAAGAGACCGTCACACCCGATCACGTCGCTTACGTCGTCTCGCGCTGGACCGGTATCCCGGTCGACAAGATGCTGGAAGGCGAACGCGAGAAGCTGCTTCGGATGGAAGACGAGATCGGCGTTCGCGTCATCGGTCAGGGCGAAGCCGTCCAGGCCGTCTCGAAGGCTGTCCGCCGCTCTCGTGCAGGCCTCCAGGATCCGAACAGGCCGATCGGCTCGTTCATGTTCCTCGGACCGACCGGCGTTGGAAAGACCGAGCTGACAAAGGCGTTGGCCTCCTACCTCTTCGACGACGAGCATGCACTGGTGCGCATCGACATGTCGGAATTCATGGAGAAGCACTCCGTCGCCCGTTTGATCGGCGCGCCTCCCGGCTATGTCGGCTATGAGGAGGGCGGCGTCCTGACCGAATCGGTGCGCAGGCGGCCATATCAGGTCATCCTGTTCGACGAGATCGAGAAGGCGCATCCGGATGTCTTCAACGTGCTCTTGCAGGTTCTCGACGATGGGCGCTTGACCGACGGTCAAGGGCGTACGGTCGATTTCCGCAACACGATGATCATCATGACCTCCAACCTGGGCGCGGAATATCTCGTGGCCTTGGGCGAGGATCAGGATGTCGATGTCGCGCGTGACGACGTGATGGGCATGGTGCGTGCGGCGTTCAGGCCGGAATTCCTCAACCGCGTGGATGAGATCATCTTGTTCCACCGCTTGCGTCAGCAGGATATGGGGCAGATCGTTCAAATCCAGCTCAAGCGGCTCGAATCGCTGCTGGTGGATCGCAAGATTGTGCTCGAACTGGACGAAGACGCCATCGAGTGGCTGGCCCGCAAGGGATACGACCCGGCCTATGGCGCCCGCCCGCTCAAGCGCGTGATGCAGAAGGAGCTGCAGGATCCGCTCGCCGAGCGAATCCTTCTCGGCGATATCCGCGACGGTTCGACGGTGAAAATCACCGCCGGATCGGACAGGCTGAATTTCCGCTCGAAGCCCAGTCTGGTCGGTGAGGCGGAAGCCGCAGCCTGAAAAATCTGCATGGGTTAAAAAATGGCCGCAGCGATGCGGCCATTTTCATGCCCTGTTCATAATGAATCCAATAGGCTGGAAAGCTGTGGTGGTTTGGGCCGCATCCGCGTGACGGCGCGGAACGGAAGAGAATGGAGAGCGTTGGCAACCATGTTGCGAAAAATGATTGTCACATCGGTTTTAGGAGCCAGCCTTTCGCCCTTCGCGGCTTTTGCAGCCATTCCGGATGCCGATCCGGCAGAGCGTATAGGCCGGGCGCATGGCATTCAGCTGGCGCAGAATGGCGATGTCGACATTTTCTACGACCGTAATGGCAACCGCGTCATCATCGATGCTGCGACCGGACGGGTGATCGGCGTCGAAGCGCCGGACGACGGCGGCTATGACCAGCGCGCGGCGCGCCGCCAAGGTTTGCCTGACGATCCCTATCTGCGTGGTGGCTATCCCGACAATGGCGAATTCCGTCGGCGTACGCTTGACGAACTGAACAATGGCGTCCCCCTGGGTGGCGACGACACCTACGCACGCGGAGCCTATCCTGAAGCGCCGCCGACCTATGGTTCCGAGCCCGGTTTTCAAACCGGACGCGAGCCTCTCCCCGAAGAGCGCGTGGTGCGTCGCGAACCGCTGGACAATTCGACGGTGGGGACGATCGAGCCGCCAACCGGCAACGATCGAAGCTTAACCTCGACACCGCCTCCGCCCCCTGCGCAGGGAGCGATCGTCGGCGAGCCGCGGCTTGGCGGCAGAGAGGATGTCGCAGCCTTGCAGATTCTGCTCGACCGGGTCGGCGCCTCGCCCGGCGTGATCGACGGACGCTTCGGCAGCAATGTCGACAAGGCGCTGGTTGCCTACCGTGAATTGACCGGTACCAATCTGAAGTCGACCGACACCAAGGAAATCGAAATGGCGCTTGCCGCCACCGGTGGTGACGCCTTTGCGACCTATGAGATTTCGCCCGAGGATGTCGCCGGTCCTTATGTGGCGTCCGTTCCGGACGACTACAGCCAGAAGGCGCAACTCCCCGCGATGAGCTTTACTTCGGTGACGGAAGCGCTGGCCGAGCGTTTCCACATGGACGAGGCCTATCTCAAGGCTCTCAACCCGGAGGCCAATTTCAACCGGCCGGGAACATTGATCAAGGTCGCCAATTTCGGCAAGCTCGTCAGCACGCCGGTCACCCACATCATTGCCGACAAGGGGCTGAAGCAGGTCCGCGCCTATGGTGCCGACGGCAAGCTGGTGGCTGCCTATCCCGCCACGATCGGCTCATCCGATACGCCTTCGCCAACAGGTACCCATGCTGTCAGCCGCATCGCGTTCAATCCCAACTACACCTACAATCCCAAGATCAACTTCAAGCAGGGCGAAAACGACAAGGTCCTGACCATCCCGCCGGGACCCAACGGCCCCGTCGGTTCGATCTGGATTGCGCTGGACAAGCCGACCTACGGCATTCACGGCACGCCCGAGCCATCCAAGATCGGCAAGACCGAGAGCCATGGTTGCGTTCGGTTGACGAATTTCGATGCATTCGAGCTCGCGAAGCTGGTCAAGCCCGGCGTGACCGTCGACTTCATCGAATAGGCACTAAGCTTGTATTGGATTGACGCGGCGGCGATGGCGACATCGCCGCCGTTTTCGTTAAGATCATAGAGCTGAACCAGCCGGCGCTGCCGCGCAAAGCTGTTGCGGTCCGAAACCTTTCCATGCCAGCCTGTACTGGCTGTAACTGGAAATCCGTAAATGAGCGATTCCACAGCTTCCGGGCCGGCCTACTGTCCGGCCTCTTCGCGGCCTTACGTGCTGGTTTCGGCTATTCTTGCCTCGAGCATGGGATTTATCGACGGTTCCGTCGTCTCCCTGGCGATGCCGGTGATCAGGCGCGATCTCGATGCCTCGCTGATTGACGCGCAGTGGATCAGCAATGCCTACATGCTGTTTCTGGCGGCGCTGGTTCTGCTTGGCGGCGCGGCGGGCGACGTCTTCGGTATCCGAAAGATATTTGTCGCCGGCATTGCTTTCTTTGTCGTCACCTCCGTCGGTTGCGCTCTTGCCACCAGTGCGGAGATGCTGATCGGGATGCGTGCCGCGCAAGGCATAGGCGCAGCCTTCATGGTGCCGAGCAGTCTTGCCATCATTGCCAAATCCTATCCGCCGGATATCCGCGGCAAGGCGATCGGACAATGGGCGGCGTTCTCCTCGCTGACCACCGCTTTGGGGCCGTTTGTCGGCGGGGTGGTCTTGTCCATTGGCGCGGATTGGGTTTGGCGCCTGGTTTTCGCCATCAACCTGCCGATCGGCGCGCTGGCTTTGTGGATGCTGCTTGCCAAGGTGCCGGACGACCGGCCTGCCCAACATCGGCGTCTTGACTGGCCCGGTGCTGCGCTGGCGACCGGCGGACTTGGCTTTATCGCCTGGGGGTTGACCGATTTTGGCATCGCGCCGGAGAGCCGGGTCGCCTCTCCCTGGCTATGGGTTTTCATCGGCGTCGCGCTGTTTGCCGTCTTCATCGCTTGGGAGAGACGGGCGGCCGAGCCGATGGTCAAGCTCGGGCTGTTTGCCTCGCGCGCTTTTTCCGGGGCCAACCTTTACACGCTGGTGCTGTATTTCGGCTTCACCGCCGTCCTGTTCTTCCTGCCGATGACCGTCGTGTCCGCATGGGGCGTGCCGGAATGGCAGGTGAGCCTGGTCTTCCTGCCGCTATCGGCTTCGATCGCGCTGTTTTCCAGCGCAGCGGGCCGCCTCGCCGATCGAATCGGTCCGCGTCTGCCGCTGACGCTCGGCGCTGCCATCGTATGCGTTGCCTATACCGGATTGACGCTCAGCTTTAACGCCATGCAGCTTTGGACGGTCACCTTCCCATTCCTGGTGCTGAGCGGAATCGGCATGGCCTGTCTCGTCTCGCCTTTGTCGACCGCCGTCATGATGGCGACGCCCGACCAGGACACGGGGCTCGCATCGGGCATCAACAATGCCGTCGCCCGCGCAGCGGGGCTTTTGGCGGTAGCCGGGTTGGGAGCGATAGCGGGCATTGTCTTCGGCGCCATCGCGGGAACGCAGGTGCCGGGCGTGGAATTCGGCGGTCTGCTCGTCCAACCGCTCGATCCGGCAGCGGAGACCCTGCGAATCGCTGCCACGAACAACGCTTTTCAGGCCGTCGCGGGCGCGGCTGCGGTCATGGCGCTGATCGCGGCGCTGTTGGCTTGGACCACGCAGCCGTCCTGGCCGGCGAAACCTGAAGCGTTGTCGAAAGCGGCAGCGGATGCAGGTGAGATGCCTTAGCCGTTCAGCTTGGCTGTGCTGGCAACTTTCAACGAGTTCTGGTCCTCGTCCTTCAGCAATTCGTCGATGCGTTCGCGTTCCTTGCTGAAGGCTTCCAGTTCTGCGCCTTTCAACGTCCTGCCGCCGGGCAGGCGGACACGCATCGGATCGACTTTCGTGCCATTGACGATCAACTCGTAATGCAGATGCGCGCCGGTCGACAGGCCGGTTGTGCCGACATAGCCGATCACCTGGCCCTGCCGCACCTTGGCACCGGGCACCACGCCATTGGCGATGCGGCTCTGGTGATTGTAGGAGGTCTCGTATCCATTGGCATGCCGGAGAATCGTCTGCTTGCCGTAGCCGCTGGCCCATCCGGCCTTTTCCACCGTGCCATTGCCCGAGGCGATGATCGGCGTTCCGGTCGGGGCCGCCCAGTCGACGCCGGTATGCATGCGTACATAGCCCAGAATGGGATGCTTGCGGCCGCCGAAGCCGGAACGGAACTTGCCGTTCGGCAGCGGATTGCGCAGCAGGAACTGGCGCGAACTGCGGCCTTCCTCGTCGAAATAGTCGAGCGCGCCGTCTTCCGTCTGGAACCGGTAGAATTTCCGCGATGTGCCGGCAAACGTCGCCGCGACATAAAGCAGTTCCGAGCTGTCCGACATC
>NZ_JACVVX010000001.1:505000-507500 GCF_014534685.1 Oryzicola mucosus | reverse complement strand
CCCTGAATACATAGGGGTAAAGTGGCGAACGCGGGGAACTGAAACATCTAAGTACCCGTAGGAAAGGACATCAACCGAGACTCCGCAAGTAGTGGCGAGCGAACGCGGACCAGGCCAGTGGCGATTGAGAGACAAGCAGAACCTTCTGGAAAGTAGGGCCATAGTGGGTGACAGCCCCGTATGCGTAATGCGATCAATCGTCCTTGAGTAAGGCGGGACACGTGAAATCCTGTCTGAACATGGGTAGACCACTATCCAAGCCTAAGTACTCGTGCATGACCGATAGCGAACTAGTACCGTGAGGGAAAGGTGAAAAGCACCCCGACGAGGGGAGTGAAAGAGTACCTGAAACCGGTTGCCTACAAACAGATGGAGCCTGAAATGGTGACATCGTACCTTTTGTATAATGGGTCAGCGACTTAGTGTGACGAGCAAGCTTAAGCCGGTAGGTGTAGGCGCAGCGAAAGCGAGTCTGAACAGGGCGTTCAGTTCGTCGCATTAGACCCGAAACCGAGTGATCTAGCCATGAGCAGGATGAAGGTAAGGTAACACTTACTGGAGGTCCGAACCCATAACTGTTGCAATAGTTCGGGATGACTTGTGGCTAGGGGTGAAAGGCCAATCAAACTCGGAAATAGCTGGTTCTCCGCGAAATCTATTTAGGTAGAGCGTCGACCGAATACCCCGGGGGGTAGAGCACTGGATGGGCTAGGGGTTCTTACCGAATTACCAAACCTAACCAAACTCCGAATACCCGGGAGTACTAGTCGGCAGACACACGGCGGGTGCTAACGTCCGTCGTGGAAAGGGAAACAACCCTGACCGACAGCTAAGGTCCCCAAGTCATGGCTAAGTGGGAAAGGATGTGAGGATCCCAAAACAACCAGGATGTTGGCTTAGAAGCAGCCATCATTTAAAGAAAGCGTAACAGCTCACTGGTCTAAATAAGGGTCTTTGCGCCGAAAATGTAACGGGGCTAAAGCCATGCACCGAAGCTTCGGGTTTGCAGTTTACTGCAAGCGGTAGCGGAGCGTTCTGTAAGCTGACGAAGCAGCACCTGCGAGGGGCTGTGGAGGTATCAGAAGTGCGAATGCTGACATGAGTAACGTAAGGGGTGTGAGAGACACCCCCGCCGAAAGTCCAAGGGTTCCTGCTTAAAGCTAATCTGAGCAGGGTTAGCCGGCCCCTAAGTCGAGGCAGAAATGCGTAGACGATGGGAATCACGTTAATAATCGTGAGCCTGGAGGTAGTGACGGATCATTGAGGTTGTCCAATCTTATCGGATTGAGCGGGCAGCTGCGTGGTTCCAGGAAATAGCTCCTCCTTATAGACCGTACCCGAAACCGACACTGGTGGACTGGTAGAGTATACCAAGGCGCTTGAGAGAACTATGCTGAAGGAACTCGGCAAATTGCACGCGTAACTTCGGAAGAAGCGTGACCCTTTTGCACGCAAGTGTAAGGGGGTGGCACAGACCAGGGGGTAGCGACTGTTTATCAAAAACACAGGGCTCTGCGAAGTCGCAAGACGACGTATAGGGTCTGACGCCTGCCCGGTGCTGGAAGGTTAAGAGGAGAGGTGCAAGCTTTGAATCGAAGCCCCAGTAAACGGCGGCCGTAACTATAACGGTCCTAAGGTAGCGAAATTCCTTGTCGGGTAAGTTCCGACCTGCACGAATGGCGTAACGACTTCCCCGCTGTCTCCAGCATAGACTCAGTGAAATTGAATTCCCCGTGAAGATGCGGGGTTCCTGCGGTTAGACGGAAAGACCCCGTGCACCTTTACTATAGCTTTACATTGGCATTCGTGTCGGCATGTGTAGGATAGGTGGTAGGCTTTGAAGCAGGGACGCCAGTCTCTGTGGAGCCATCCTTGAAATACCACCCTTATCGTCATGGATGTCTAACCGCGGCCCGTTATCCGGGTCCGGGACAATGTATGGTGGGTAGTTTGACTGGGGCGGTCGCCTCCTAAAGAGTAACGGAGGCGCGCGATGGTGGGCTCAGACCGGTCGGAAATCGGTCGTCGAGTGCAATGGCATAAGCCCGCCTGACTGCGAGACTGACAAGTCGAGCAGAGACGAAAGTCGGTCATAGTGATCCGGTGGTCCCGCGTGGAAGGGCCATCGCTCAACGGATAAAAGGTACGCCGGGGATAACAGGCTGATGACCCCCAAGAGTCCATATCGACGGGGTTGTTTGGCACCTCGATGTCGACTCATCGCATCCTGGGGCTGGAGCAGGTCCCAAGGGTATGGCTGTTCGCCATTTAAAGCGGTACGTGAGTTGGGTTCAGAACGTCGTGAGACAGTTCGGTCCCTATCTGCCGTGGGTGTAGGAATATTGAAAGGATCTGTCCCTAGTACGAGAGGACCGGGATGGACGGATCTCTGGTGGACCTGTTGTGGCGCCAGCCGCATAGCAGGGTAGCTATATCCGGACGGGATAACCGCTGAAGGCATCTAAGCGGGAAACCCACCTTAAAACGAGTATTCCCTGAG
>NZ_JACVVX010000001.1:0-500000 GCF_014534685.1 Oryzicola mucosus | reverse complement strand
CTATGCTGAAGGAACTCGGCAAATTGCACGCGTAACTTCGGAAGAAGCGTGACCCTTTTGCACGCAAGTGTAAGGGGGTGGCACAGACCAGGGGGTAGCGACTGTTTATCAAAAACACAGGGCTCTGCGAAGTCGCAAGACGACGTATAGGGTCTGACGCCTGCCCGGTGCTGGAAGGTTAAGAGGAGAGGTGCAAGCTTTGAATCGAAGCCCCAGTAAACGGCGGCCGTAACTATAACGGTCCTAAGGTAGCGAAATTCCTTGTCGGGTAAGTTCCGACCTGCACGAATGGCGTAACGACTTCCCCGCTGTCTCCAGCATAGACTCAGTGAAATTGAATTCCCCGTGAAGATGCGGGGTTCCTGCGGTTAGACGGAAAGACCCCGTGCACCTTTACTATAGCTTTACATTGGCATTCGTGTCGGCATGTGTAGGATAGGTGGTAGGCTTTGAAGCAGGGACGCCAGTCTCTGTGGAGCCATCCTTGAAATACCACCCTTATCGTCATGGATGTCTAACCGCGGCCCGTTATCCGGGTCCGGGACAATGTATGGTGGGTAGTTTGACTGGGGCGGTCGCCTCCTAAAGAGTAACGGAGGCGCGCGATGGTGGGCTCAGACCGGTCGGAAATCGGTCGTCGAGTGCAATGGCATAAGCCCGCCTGACTGCGAGACTGACAAGTCGAGCAGAGACGAAAGTCGGTCATAGTGATCCGGTGGTCCCGCGTGGAAGGGCCATCGCTCAACGGATAAAAGGTACGCCGGGGATAACAGGCTGATGACCCCCAAGAGTCCATATCGACGGGGTTGTTTGGCACCTCGATGTCGACTCATCGCATCCTGGGGCTGGAGCAGGTCCCAAGGGTATGGCTGTTCGCCATTTAAAGCGGTACGTGAGTTGGGTTCAGAACGTCGTGAGACAGTTCGGTCCCTATCTGCCGTGGGTGTAGGAATATTGAAAGGATCTGTCCCTAGTACGAGAGGACCGGGATGGACGGATCTCTGGTGGACCTGTTGTGGCGCCAGCCGCATAGCAGGGTAGCTATATCCGGACGGGATAACCGCTGAAGGCATCTAAGCGGGAAACCCACCTTAAAACGAGTATTCCCTGAGAACCGTGGAAGACGACCACGTTGATAGGCCGGGTGTGGAAGCAGGGTAACCTGTGAAGCTTACCGGTACTAATAGTTCGATAGGCTTGATCGTTCTCATTACTTATGTTCATCGCTAACGCGTTTATCTCGCTCACGCTTGTTCCGCCCTTCAGGCGGCGCTGCGCGGGTGCGGCGCAAAAGCGCCGACGGCCAGTCGGCCTTGCGAAGCTTCGCTTCGTCAGGCTAATGGCACGTCAAAAGCACGGAAAGAACAGAGCGCTGTGAAAAGGCAGGCGGAGGGTCAAAAACCTACTCGCTAATCCCTATTCGCTACTCGCTCCCCAGCTTCTCAATCAACATACCCTTTGCCGACCTGGTGGTTATGGCGGAGCGGCTGCACCCGATCCCATTCCGAACTCGGCCGTGAAACGCTCCAGCGCTGATGGTACTTCGTCTCAAGACGCGGGAGAGTAAGTCGCTGCCAGGTCTGCTAAGGGTATGAGTTCTCACACATTGTCCAAAACCTCGATCGAAGCCCGTCGCTTTTTAGCGGCGGGCTTTTTCGCTTTTTAAGCCAGCTTTTAACCAGCGGATTGACTTTCCAGCCTGCTGCCCCAAGTCCCCGGTATAGCCCAACAGCCATATCCGGACGCATGCTCAGACTTCTGCTGATTTTCATCCTTTTTTCCGCACTATCCGTCTCCGGCCATGCGCAGACGACCGCGCCCGGTGATCCGCCGGCACATACGGCGGCAGCCAGCGCCAATGTCGACGCGTTCATCCGCATCATCGAGAACGACGAAACGCGTCTGGAGCTCATCAACCGCCTGCGCGAGCGCGGCGGTGAGATAGCCGTCGCTCCGGAAGAAGCGAGCCCCAGCCTGGCAACGCAGGTTGCCGAATACACCCGCCAGGCTGCTGAACAACTGTCGGACGGCACCATGCTTGCAGCGTCAGCGGCGACCGAACTGGTAGGGGTGTTCAGCGGTGCCGGCGGCCGGCTCGCCAATCTTCAGACCGCTTTTCTGGAAATAGCCGTTGTGGCGGCAGTTTTGCTGGCGGTGTTCTTTGCCCTCAGGGCTCTCATTCGCTGGATCAAGACGTCGCTTGCGCGCCGGGCAATTGGTGGGTCTTTTGTCGTCGTGCTGGTCAGCGTTGTCATAGCCCTGGTTCTTGAATGGGCGAGTGTCGGAACTGCCTGGGCTGCCGGCTATTTCACCGCACTCCAGGCCGCGACCGGAGAGCTCGGACGCATGTCGCTCAGCCAGACCTTGCTCTTGAACGCCTTCCTGGTCGTGGAAACCATCAAGGCCGTTCTGCGCGCCACGCTGCAGCCGCGCGACCCGGCGCTGCGCTTTCTGCCGTTGAGCGACACCAGTGCCGCGTATTGGCATTTCTGGCTGGCAAGGCTGACTTCGCTTGTCGGCTATACGTTCCTGTTCATAGCTCCACTGCTTGCCAACAATGTATCCCCGGCGCTCGCGCAGGCGCTGCGTGTCCTCGTCCTGTTCGTCGCGCTGGTCACGGTCATTATCATCGTGCTGCAGAACAAATCTGCCGTTCGCACCGCCCTTTCGGCACGGGCCGCGGAGGAAGGCGGAAATCCGCTGTCGCGGAGCCTCCCCCTCATCGCCCGCTACTGGCATGTCGTCGCCATAGCCTATGCGGTGGCGATCTTCCTGGTGTGGATGGTCAACCCGACGAACGCGCTACCCTTCATGCTCGCGGCAACCGCGCAAACCGTTCTGGCGATCGTGGTCGCGAGCGTCGTCATCTACGGCGTCAACAGGTTCGTGCATGGCGGACTGCACTTGCCTCAGGACATCCGGACGAGGCTGCCTTTGCTCGAACATCGCCTGAACGCCTTCGTTCCCCGCGTCATGCAGGTCGTGCGCTTCCTGGTCATTCTCTGTGCCGTACTGTTCATCACCCAGGCCTGGGCGCTGCTCGACTTCTCCGGCTGGCTGGTCAGCGAGGCCGGCACGCGTGTGACCGGTGCGGTGGCGTCCGCAGGCATCATCGTGCTCATAGGCTTCGCCATCTACATCGCCATGTCGTCCTGGGTCGAATATCGCCTCAACCCGCAAATCGGACATGTCGCCACGGCACGCGAAAAAACGCTGCTGTCGCTGTTCCGCAACGCGTTCACGATTGCCTTGGCTGTTCTGATCACCATGCTGGCGCTCGCACAGATCGGCGTCAACATCGCGCCGCTACTCGCCGGCGCCGGCGTGCTCGGCCTGGCGATCGGCTTCGGTGCCCAGAAATTCGTTCAGGACATCATCACCGGCGCATTCATCCAGTTCGAAAACATCATGAACGAAGGCGATGTCGTGCAGGCCGGCGGCCAGTCCGGCGTGGTCGAGCATCTGACGATCCGCTCCGTGTCGATCCGGTCGGCGGATGGGACGCTGCATGTCATCCCCTTTTCCTCGGTCGATGCCGTTTCCAACATGATGCGCGGTTTTTCCTACCACGTCGCCGATATCGGCGTGGCCTACCGCGAGGACATTGGCGAGGTGAAGGAGGCGATGGGGGAGGCCTTCGACCTGCTGATGCAGACCGAGCACAAGGACTCCATCGTCGACGCGCTCGAAATGCAGGGGGTTACCGCACTCGGCGATTCCGCAGTGAATGTGCGTGCCCGGATCAAGACCTTGCCAGGAAAGCATTGGGGAGCGGGCCGCGCCTATAACGAGATCATCAAGACGGTCTTCGGCCGCCGCGGCATCGAGCTTCCCTATCCGCACATGACGATTTATATGGGTGAGGACAAGCAGGGCAACGCCCCGCCCCTCCATATCGAGGGATTGACGCCGTCCGCGCCGGCAACGCCGACCGTCCAAGCAAACCCAGGAACAATCGAGCCAAAGCCGGCGTGAGGGTTGGCCGCGTTCAGCGGCCGGCAATCGCCAAGGGGTTGTTTTCCAGTGCCGCCCGGTCGGGCATGTCGATGGACGGCTGGTTGACGAAGGCCGCGAATGTCCGCCTGACATAATCCTCCGGCAGATCGACCGCGATGATGACCAGCCGCATGCCGCGCACATCGTCCGGCCATTTGGGCAAACGTGCCGGCGGATGCAGGATTTTCTGAACGCCATGCACCACCAGCGGCCGCGCCGGATCCTCGGCGATCTCGACGATACCCTTGAGCCGCAGCACCTTGTCGCCATGCGTCGACAACAGCAGGTCGAGAAACATGCTGATGGTCGAGAATGGCACAGGGGCGGCATGGATCAGCGAAAACGAACGCACGCGTTCGTCGTGCCGGTGCTCATCATGATCATGCCCATGATCGTGGTGATGGTGCCCGTCATGATGGTGATGCGCCTCCTCACCCAGCCAGCGCTGCACGTCGGCTGTCTTGGTGGTGGGGTCGTAGAGCCCGCAGGCAAGCAGCGAGGCGCTGTCGATGGCGTCGACGGAGAACTGGCGTGCCCCGGGATTGATCGCCCTCAGGCGCTCCGCTAGGGCCGCCAACACGGCGTTGTCTTCCACGAGATCGGCCTTGGTGATCACGATCCTGTCGGCGACGGCGACCTGTTTGACCGCTTCGATATGGGCGTCGAGCGTTTCAGCTCCGTTGACCGCGTCGACCAGCGTGATGACGCCGTCGAGACGGAAGGCCTGCAGCAGCACCGGATGCCCCATGATCGATTGCAGCACCGGCGCGGGATCGGCGAGGCCGGTGGTCTCGATCACCACGCGGGCGAGCCGTTCGATGCGGCCGTTCTGCACCCGGTCGACCAGATCGGCCAGCGTGTCGACCAGTTCGCCGCGCACGGTGCAGCACAGGCAGCCGTCGGACAATTCGATCACCCCGTCGGTGGCCTGTTCGACCAAAAGATGGTCGATACCGACATCCCCGAACTCGTTGATGATGACGGCCGTATCGACGAGGGCCGGATCCTTCAGAAGCCGGTTGAGCAGCGTGGTCTTTCCCGCGCCCAGAAAGCCGGTGATGACCGAAACCGGTATCGGAAACTGCGCTGCCATGAAAACTGCTTTCAGAGAGAGGATTTGAGCACGCGATCGCCTTGGGCGAGCGGCTCGGCGCCTGCCGGCGGCGGCAAATCGGGCCGCCAGCTCGGCAGCGGCACATCGGCGAATTCTCGGCCGTCCGGACTGAGCCGTGCCTTTGGCGTCGGCCCGGTCGCATTGCCGGGTCCGACGGCCACGAGCGTCGGAACATGCGTCAGCGTCTCCTGATAGACCGACTTCGGGCCTTTTTCGGCCTCAGCCCCGGCTTCCGACAATTCGGCCGCGGGCTTCTTCTCGCAGATCTCCTGGCGCATGTCGGTCGCGACCGCCGCATTCTGGCCGTAGAAGGGCAGGGCGGTGACGGTCTGGCTCGAGGCGTTGGAGGTGGCGAAACCGGCGTTCAACAGATTGCCCGCAGTCTCGGCGCGTTTGACCGCCGATTGCTCGCCCAGCACCACGGCCACGAGCGTACGGCCGTCGCGGGTGGCCGAACCGATCATGTTGAAGCCCGAGGCGCAGACGAAGCCGGTCTTCATGCCGTCGGCGCCGGGCAGGCGGCCGACCAGCAGGTTGTAGTTCATGATGGTCGCCTTGCCGGCCTGCAGGCCTTCTATCGCGAAATAGGACTCATATTGCGGAAACTCGTTGCGGATCGCCATGACCAGCAGCGCCAGGTCGCGCGCGGTCGTATATTGGTCGAGCGAATGCAGGCCGTTGGGATTGGCAAAATGCGTGCCGGTCATGCCGAGACGTTGCGCCTCGGCGTTCATCCGCGTCACGAAAGCCTTTTCCGAGCCGCCGACATTCTCGCCAATGGCCATGGCGATGTCGTTGGCGGACTTGATCAGCATCATCTTCAGCGCATTGTCGAGACGGATCACCGAGCCCGCCGCGTAGCCCATCTTGCTCGGCTGTTCGCCGGCCGCGTGTTTCGACACCCGGATCGGCGAATCCAGCTGCAACTCGCCTGCCTGGACCGCGCGGAACGTGACATAGGCCGTCATCAGCTTGGTCAGCGAGGCCGGATACCAGCGCTGGAACGCATCCTGGTGTTCGATGACCCGGCCGCTGCGCAGCTCAAACACCAGCAACGGGTTCGCCTGTGCGTCCGAGGCAAAGGCTAAGGGGCCGGCAAGCGCGCCGACCAGAGCGAATGAAGAGAGCCAATGTCGTATCATCTAATCCGAAATATCCCCTTGCCGCCTCCATGCGACGGTCAATAAGATTTTCCCGAGCCAGTGGCATGGGAACAAAGGCAGTCGGGACACGGATAGTCCGACGCACCGCAGGGTGCTATCTAGCTCATGTGACGTCAAGATGGCAAAGGCCCCGCAATCACGTTTGCGCGGCCTAATCCGGAGAATGCGAGACACGATGCCGATCCTCAACAGAGCCGCCGAACTGCAGGATGAAGTTGCCGCCTGGCGCCGTCACCTGCACCAGAATCCCGAGCTGGGGTACGACGTGTTCGAAACCGCGGCCTTCGTGAAACAGAAGCTCGAGGAATTCGGCTGCGACGAGATCGTCACCGGCTTGGGACGCACCGGCGTGGTCGGGCTGATCAAGGGCCGAGGTCCGGGCGGCACGGTTGGCCTGCGTGCCGACATGGATGCGCTGCCCATCGATGAACTGACCGGCAAGCCCTATGCCTCGAAAACATCCGGCAAGATGCATGCCTGCGGACATGACGGGCATACCGCGATGCTTCTGGGGGCTGCGAAATATCTCGCCGAGACGCGCAATTTCGACGGCAATGTCGCCGTCATCTTCCAGCCTGCCGAAGAAGGCGGCGGCGGCGGCGGCGAAATGGTGCGCGACGGCATGATGGAGCGTTTCGGCATCCAAAAGGTGTTCGGCATGCACAACATGCCAAGCCTGCCGGTGGGCGAGTTCGCGATCCGGCCCGGTCCGATCATGGCCGCGACAGCGGAGTTCAGCATCGACGTCAAGGGCAAGGGCGGACATGCGGCCATGCCGCATCTCGGCATCGACCCGATCCTGGCAGGCGCGCAGGTGGTGGCGGCGTTGCAGACGATTGCCTCGCGCACCACCGATCCCATCGATTCGGTCGTGGTTTCGGTGACGAAATTCCATTCCGGCACCGCCCACAACATCATTCCCGAGCATGCGCATATCGCCGGCACCGTGCGATCGCTGCGCACAGACGTCGCCAAGAAGGCAGAGGAACGCATGAAGACGATCTGCGCCGGCATTGCGCTGGCCAGCGGCACGGAGATCGTCGTCGACTACCATCCCAACTACCCCGTAACCTTCAATCACGCCGCCGAAACCGTCATCGCCGGGGACGCCGCGGCATTGGTGGCGGGCGACCCGCAGGTTCATCGCGACATTGCGCCGCTGATGGGCGGCGAGGATTTTTCCTACATGCTCGAGGCGCGCCCGGGTGCCTTCATTTTTATCGGTAACGGCAAGTCTGCCAACCTGCATCACGCCGAATACGACTTCAACGACGAGGCCATCCCGCACGGCATCAGCTATTGGGTGAAGCTGGCGGAGACGACGCTCGCGATGCCACGTTGACAGCTGTCGAGTTGGGCGTCCGTGTGTGTCTTTCGAGGACCGGCCGGCTTTGTCCAACTCCGCTGAAACTTTGCTGACGGAAACGTCGGACCGCGCACAATCGGCCAACGGTTTTGGCGCGCGCGAGCGAGGCTGCGCGTCAGCGAACAAAGCGGTTCTGTCGCAAGGCCAGCTGGTCATGAACTGTCGGGGTGCTCCAGCGTCCACAGCGCCAGGCCGTGCACATCGTCCAGGGTGCGGTCGACCTCGCGGGCGTGGCGCGAGCCCGGTGCCCGCAAGCCCGGCGGCGGCCCGCCGCGCAACGGCGACAGGCGATGGAACACGCCGCGCCGCCGCCGTTGCCGCCAGCGCACGAAGCGCCGGGCCTGGCGCGGCAGGTCGTCGAGCGCGCGGCCAAGCGCTGCGAGCCTGAGCCGCAGGCGGTCGGCATCGAGCGGATCGTCTGGCTCCGGCACCGGGCGGGCCGGGATGAGCGAGGGCGCGTCGAACCCGAAACCGAAGCCGCGAATGCGCGGCACGACGGCCGGCCGCGACGGCTTGTGGCGGGGCAGGCGCAGCGGATCGAGCAGCGGCAGCGCCATGGATTGAGGCATGGGGCGAGACGGCATGGCTCCTTTCGGCATCACGATGCCGGTGCCGCCGGGCGCGCGCAGGAAGGCGGAATGTTGCTGCGATGCGCGAACAGGCGAGTGCCGGTGCGGCACAATCATGCCGCGCGCGGCGAGAATGATCAGCCGTCGTGCCGCCGCCTCGGCGGGACGCAGCAGCCGGAGAATGGCGCGATGCAGATGGCGCGGCAGGGTGTTTTGGCCGACATCAATGCCGGCCGTGCGTTGGCTTTCGCCAGCCGTAACCGTCATGCCGGCCATGGCGACGAGCAAAGCGAGCAGGCGCTTCAGCGCTGCCTGATGCTTGTCGATCGCCCCTGCCCAATCCATCGCCGCCTCCTTTCGTTGTTCAAGGCGGTGGGAGTGTAAGGCGGGGGGTGGGGAGTGTGGATAAACTTTTGCGATTGAGCGCCCTTCCTTCTCCCCTTGCGGGAGAAGGTGTCGCCCTCGGACTTGCGCAGCAAGGACGAGATCAGGCGACGGATGAGGGGTGTTGGACGGAGTGAGGGGCTGGAGAGTATCCGCCGCCAGCCTTTCGGTTCATCACCCCTCCTTCATCGCCTCGTTTCTTCCAACACCCCTCATCCGCCCCTTCGGGGCACCTTCTCCCGCAAGGGGAGAAGGGGGGGCGTCGGCGCTGACGATGCACTACCGCCAGGGCTCCGGGCGTTCATCACTTCAATCGACAAATCGTTGTCGATTGATCGGCTTCGCCGACCGCTCTTCACCCCGCAAGGGGAGAAGGGGGCGCGCTCCTTTCTGCCTTCGCAGGTGTTCCTCGTAAGTCACGGAATGGATTCCCGGGTTTCCGCCTTCGCTGCGCTCGGGCTGCACCCGAGAATGACGAAGGTGGGGTTGGCTCCGCCAATCTCCAGCGTCGGAGCTTGGCCGAGCCAATCCCACCTTCGTCATTCCTGGGCAAGCGAGGCGAAGCCGAGCGCGACCCGGGAATCCATTCCGTGACATCGACGAAAGCTACAGCGGTGGAGAAACTTGCTTATCGCCTTCGCTGCGCTCGGCTCCACCCGAGAATGACGAAGGCGCGGGGGTGGCAGATGTCAATCGCTAGCGTCGGAGCTTGGCGGAGCAACCCCACCTTCGTCATTCCTGGGCAAGCGAGGCGCAGCCGAGAGCGACCCGGGAATCCATTCCGTGACGTGTCAGACACGCGACGAAGGCAGAACGAGGCGGGCGTTGCCGATTCTTGCGGGAGATGAACTCGGTCTGCGATACCATCATCGCCTTTACGCGCGATCGAACTTTGCAGCCCTGGCGGTAGTGCGTCGTCAGCGCCGACGCCCCCTTCTCCCCCTGCGGGAGAAGGTGCCCCGAAGGGGCGGATGAGGGGTGCTGGAAGAAACGAGGCGATGGGAGGAAGGGGAAGCTCGGTGCATTGACGCGCGCAATACGCAGCCTCTCACTCCGTCCAACACCCCTCATCCGCCGCCTGTCTTTCGCTGCGCTCGGCTCGGCCACCCCCGGCCCTCCGCTTGGGCTCCGGGCGTTCATCGCTTCAATCGACAAATCGTTGTCGATTGATCGGCTTCGCCGACCGCTCTTCACCCCGCAAGGGGAGAAGGGGGGCGCTTCTTTCTGCCTTCGCAGGTGTATCTCGTCGATTGATCGGCTTCGCCGACCGCTCTTCACCCCGCAAGGGGAGAAGGGGGCGCTCCTTTCTGCCTTCGCAGGTGTATCTCGTCGATTGATCGGCTTCGCCGACCGCTTTCACTCCTCCCGCGCAGGGGGGAGCCATGACGAACGGTCTCGCCAGAAACCGGCTCAGCTCAACGGCTTGGGCTGCAGGCTCCAGCGTGTCGCAATCAGCCGGTAGGGGATCAGTGCCACGGCGGCGATGAGCAGCTTGACCGAAAGGTCGCCGAGCGCCCAGGACAGCCAGCGCGGCGCTTCTGTTGCGAAAAGGCCCATGAAAGGAGCAGTTTCGAGCGCGAAGCCATCTTCCGGGCCGACGAAGGCGAAGGCTGCCGAGAAACTGATGGCAAAGAACAGGATGGTATCGACCACCGAGCCGGCAAGCGTGCCGAAGATCGGAGCGCGCCACCAGCTTTGCGCGCGGAACTTGTTGAAGATGGTGATGTCCAGCAGCTGCGCGGTGAGGAAGGCTGTACCCGATGCAATCGCGATGCGCACCAGCCGGCCGGCCGCGGTCTCATATTCGATGTAGCCATGGCTGTAGAGCAGCGGCGGCACCACGATCGAGCAGATGACGGCCGCCATGAAGCCGACGAAGACGATGCGGCGCGCCACGACAGGGCCGTAGCGGCGGTTGGCGAGGTCGGTGACCAGAAACGCGAAGGGATAGGTGAACGCGCCCCAGGTCAGCAGATCAGCCAGAGAAAGCGCGCCGATCTGGCCCTGAACCGGGAATTGCACGAGAATATTGGACGCGACCACGACGAGAGCCATGGCGGCGACAAAGGGAATGTAGGCGGACAGGCGCTGCATTTTTTTATCCTGGGTAATGGAACCAGTGGACCGGCCGGGTGACATCCCGGAATGGAAAGAGCCTCGAAAGCCGTTCAGGCAGTCGAGGCTCGGAAGGCGGTTGTCCCCCGCCTTAAAACTGCTTAGGCAGCGACTTCTTCGGTCAGCTTCTTGGCGATCTGCTTCTTGAGCAGGCGCGCACGCTGCGAGAGTTCGCTGATATCGGCCTTCACGAGGAAGGCGTCGAGGCCGCCGCGATGCTCGACCGAACGCAGTGCGTTGGCAGAGATGCGGAGACGGACGTTCTGGTTGAGAGCCTCGGACATCAACGTGACGTTGACGAGGTTCGGCAGGAAGCGACGCCGGGTCTTGTTGTTGGCGTGGCTCACATTGTTGCCGGTCAGGACGGCTTTGCCGGTGAGTTCGCAGGCGCGGGACATGATGTGTCTACCTTTAATTCTTCTGTCGGACCAAAGGACACCGGCGCACCGAAACTCGGCTGGCGCGCAATCGATCCGGCGGCCCATTGGAAAAGTTGGCGTTCCTTAGTGGGAATTTTCGGACGCGTCAAGGCCGGGAGGCGATATCCATGCCGGCAAACCGACTTTCGCTTGAGCCGATGCATAACGGAGTTCGCAGATGTGGTTGCTATCACGAGGCCACTTGCTAACAGTGTTATATTTGTCTGTATATAGCGAGGGGCCTGCACACAATGTTGTCAGGCAGGATATGCGTCAGGGAGACGATCATGCTGACTGTTCGTCGCCGCATCAGGGGAGCCCTGGCGGGGCTCGCTGTGGTGGCCATGACAGCGGCCACGCCGCTGCATGCTGAGGAGAACGTCACCGTCTTCGCGGCAGCCAGCCTGAAGAATGCGCTCGATACCGTCAACGCTGCCTGGAAGGCGGATGCCGGCAACCGGGCGACGACCTCTTATGCGGCAAGCTCCGCGCTGGCCAAGCAGATCGAGCAGGGCGCACCCGCCGATATCTTCATCTCCGCCGATCTCGACTGGATGAACTATCTTTCCGACAAGAAGCTGACCAAGGCGGACAGCGAACTCAATCTTCTGGGCAACCGCATCGTTCTCGTCGCGCCCGCCGACACGGCGAAGGATGTGACCATCGCGCCGAATTTCGATCTTGCCGGCGCGCTGGGCGACGGCCGGCTCGCCATGGGCGACGTGAAGGCGGTGCCGGCGGGCAAATACGGCAAGGCGGCGCTGGAATCGCTCGGCGTCTGGGCGTCCGTCGAGGGCAAGGTCGCACAGGCCGAGAACGTGCGCGCCGCGCTCAAGCTCGTCGCCACCGGCGAGGCGCCGCTGGGCATCGTCTACGCCACCGACGCCGTGGCCGAGCCGGGTGTGAAGGTGGTCGGCACCTTCCCCGAAAGCAGCCACCCGGCCATCGTCTATCCCATTGGGATCGTCGCTGAATCGAAGAATGCCGATGCGGCCTCGGCCTATGTGACGTATCTTCAGGGCCGCAAGGCCAAGGAAATGTTCGAGGCGCAAGGGTTCACCGTGCTCGCGCCGACCGTTTCGAATTAGAAGGTTTGACCTGACGCATGGACTGGATGGCCCTCAGCCCGGAGGAATGGACCGCGGTCCGGCTGTCCGTCAAAGTCGCGCTGTGGGCGATGATCGGCAGCCTGCCGCTCGGCCTCGTCGTGGCCCTGCTTCTGGCGCGCGGCAATTTCTGGGGCAAGTCGGTGCTGAACGGCCTCGTGCATATGCCGCTTATCCTGCCGCCGGTGGTGACGGGCTATCTCCTGTTGCTGAGCTTCGGCCGGCGTGGCCCCATCGGCGCGTTTCTCGACGCGCATTTCGGCATCGTCTTCTCGTTCCGCTGGACCGGCGCCGCCCTTGCCTGCGCGGTGATGGGATTTCCGCTGCTGGTCCGGGCGATACGGCTGTCGATAGAATCGGTCGACCGCCGGCTGGAAGCGGCGGCGGGCACGCTGGGCGCCGGTCCGCTCTGGACCTTCGCCACCATCACCTTGCCGCTGATCCTGCCCGGTATCGTTGCCGGCATGATCCTGTGCTTCGCCAAGGCGATGGGCGAATTCGGCGCCACCATCACCTTCGTTTCCAACATTCCCGGCGAAACCCAGACGCTGCCCTCGGCGATCTACACCTTCACCCAGGTGCCTGGCGGCGACACGGGTGCGCTGCGGCTGACGCTGGTGTCGATTGCGATTGCCATGGCGGCCCTGGTCGCGTCCGAAGTGCTGGCGCGGCGGCTTAGCCGGCGGATGGACATCGAATGAGCCTGTCGGTCGATATCAGCCACAGCCAGGGCGCCTTCCGGCTTCAAGCTGCGTTCGAAAGTCCGGGCCGGCTGACGGCCTTGTTCGGGCCGTCGGGCTCGGGCAAGACCTCGCTGGTCAACATCATCGGCGGGCTGGTCAAGCCGGAGTCCGGGCGTATCGCGGTCGACGGCCGCGTGCTGGTCGATCGCAAGGCGGGCATCTTCCTGCCCCGGCACAAGCGCCGCATCGGCTATGTCTTCCAGGATGCGCGGCTGTTTCCGCATCTGACGGTGAGCCAGAACCTGCGCTATGGGCGCTGGTTTACCCCGCCATCCGAGCGCTACGCCGACATCGATGCGGTGGTCGGCCTGCTCGGCATCGGTCAACTCATGGAGCGGCGGCCCAACCTGTTGTCCGGCGGCGAAAAGCAGCGCGTGGCGATCGGCCGGGCGCTGCTGGCGAGCCCGCGCCTGATCCTGATGGACGAGCCGCTGGCGGCGCTGGACGATGCCCGCAAGGCCGAAATCCTGCCCTATATCGAAAGGCTGCGCGACGAGGCCAAGGTGCCCATCGTCTATGTCAGCCATTCCATCGCCGAGGTCGCGCGGCTGGCGACCGATGTCGTGATCCTGTCGGACGGTAAGGTGGCCGCGGCGGGGCCGGCCTCGGAGGTGCTGCAGAAGCTCGACCTGCTGCCGGCCGGCGAGCGCGGCGAGGGCGGCGCGCTTCTGGAGATGACGGTGGCCGAACAGGATGCCGGGCACGCCATCACCGTGCTGCGCTCGGCTGCCGGAGACATCCGCGTGCCGGTGTTCGGCGGCGCGGTGGGGCAGCGGGTCCGCATCCGCATCCGCGCGCGCGACGTGATCGTCGCCACCCAGAAGCCGGAGGGCCTGAGCGCGCTCAACATCGTCGCAGGCACGGTCGCCAGCGTCAGGGAAGGCGAGGGCGCACATGCCGATATCGGCATCGACTGCGGCGGACAGACGGTCCTGGCGCGCATCACCGGGCTGTCGCTGCGCACTTTGGGCCTGCGCGTCGGCCAGCCCGTCTACGCCGTGATCAAGACGGTCAGTTTCGAGCCGGGCACGGTGGCGGCAGGGCTCAACGGCGAACATTCCGGCTAATTGGCGACCGCTCGGATGGGCTCAACGCTTCACCAGGACCCGCCGCGAATTCAGGAGTAGGGAAAACATGCCATCGCTGAGCCTGCGCATCAATCTCGATCCGGACGGCCGTCTCGGCCCCGGCAAGATCGAGCTTCTGGAGCAGATCGTAGCGTTCGGCTCGATCTCGGCTGCGGCGCGCGGCATGAACATGTCCTACAAGCGCGCCTGGGATCTGGTCGAAGAGATGAACCGGCTGTTCGGCAAGCCGGTGGTGTCGACCCAGAGCGGTGGGCGTAGGGGCGGAGGGGCGCAGCTGACGCCGGTCGGGCTTGCCGTGGTCAGCCGCTTTCGCGCCATCGAGCGCGCTGCGACCTCGGCCACCGAGCAGCATATCGCAGCCCTTCAGGCCGAGATCGAAGCGGCCTGATTTTCCCAGATGTTTCGGCCGCAGCTGGTTGGTGTGGCCGAGTCCATAGGTCGGTGTTTCATGAAATCCGTTTGTGCCATTCTCGTTCATGTGTCCGATGTCACGGCCGCGCTGATATGGTATCGACAGGCGTTTCCGGATGCGGTTCTTGAAGTCAGCCAGCCATCCGGTTTCGAATTTCTCAGGGTCGGGTCGATCCAGCTCGAAATCGTGCCCGCCGACGAAAAAGTGGCGAGCGGCGCTGCGGGGTCGGTGGTCTACTGGGCCGTCAAGGATTTCCAACGCGCTCTCGACCATCTGATACATGCAGGCGGCGTTCTTTATCGTGGCCCGCTGGAAATCGATGGCGAACTGTGGATGTGCCAGGTCCGCGACCCCTGGGGGAACTGCATTGGCCTGCGTGGCCCAATGACGGACTGAAAAGCCTGTTTTTGCCGACCAAGCGCTGCGATGTCTTCTGCTGCGGTCGGCTAATGGCGATCATAACAGCGCGAGGGCTGCCGGCGGTCCGCCATTTTGCTCTTGTACCGGCTAGAACGCCGAGTACAAGGCATCGAGCCAGACCAAGCCTGGACACGCGGCGTCCGACAGTCAGTTTCATCCCTGTGAAGCCGTCTGTCGCGGACATTTCCGGCATCACCTGTTATGCCTGCACGCCAAGCTTTATGAGCGCGTTCGAGGAGGATCACAGTTTGCAGTCATTCGCTTTCCACACCACGCCCCATCTGGTTTTCGAACCGGGCAGCACTGCGCGGCTCGCGGCCATCGCCGGCAGGAAGCTCGGCGCATCCGTGCTGTTCGTCACCGATCCAGGCCTGCGCAGGCTCGGCCTGTGCGATGCGGCTTTGGCGTCGCTGACCCAGGCGGGACATTCGGTCGGCGTGTTCGACGCGGTCGAAGCCGATCCTTCGCTGGATACCGTCCTGAAGGCGGTCGAGGCGGGTCGCTCCATGGCCGCGACGGGCGTGGTCGGCTTCGGCGGCGGCTCTTCGCTCGATGTGGCCAAGGTGGCCGCACTTCTGCTCGGGTCCGGCGAAGAGATCGACGGCGCCTGGGGAGTCGGCAACGCCAAGGGTCCGCGCCTCCCGCTGGTTTTGGTGCCGACCACAGCCGGCACGGGCTCGGAGGTGACGCCGGTGTCGATCATAACCGTGGGCGCGGAGGAAAAGCGCGGCGTTTCGTCTCCGATCATCCTGCCCGACATTGCGATACTCGATGCGTCGCTGACGCTCGGCCTGCCGCCGGCAATCACCGCTGCGACCGGCGTCGATGCCATGGTGCATGCCATCGAGGCCTATGCGTCGAAGAACGCCAACAACAATCCGCTGTCCAAGATGCTGGCCCGGCAGGCGCTGCAACTGCTCGGCGCCAACATCGAAAAAGCGGTCTTCGACGGCGGGGATGTCGACGCACGCGGCGCGATGCTGCTCGGCTCCATGCTTGCCGGCCAGGCCTTTGCCAACTCGCCGGTGGCGGCGGTGCATGCGCTTGCCTACCCGATCGGCGGCACCTTCCATGTGCCGCACGGTCTGTCCAACGCGCTGGTGCTGCCGCATGTGCTGCGCTTCAACGCGCCCGACGCGGCACAGCTTTATGCCGAAATCGCCGCCGACGCGTTTCCGGACCTGGCCAAGGAGCAGGGCAGCCAGGGCCGCTGCGCCGCCTTCATCGAGGCGCTGGCCGCTTTGTCCAAGAAACTCGGCATGCAGACACGGCTGCGCGAGGTTGGCATCGGCGAGGAGCATCTGGCCAAGATGGCCTCCGACGCGATGAAGCAGCAGCGTCTGCTGGTCAACAATCCGCGCGACGTTTCCGAAGCCGATGCGCTGGCGATCTACAAGGCGGCATGGTGAGGTCATGAGCGAACGGCCTGCCCCTTCCGCCCGCAGCGGCTACAAGACGTTTCGCACCATTACCACGCGCTGGATGGACAATGACGCCTACGGCCACATGAACAATGTCGTGCATTACTCGCTGTTCGACACCGCCGTGAACGGCTGGCTGGTCGAGCAGGGCGTTCTCGATTTCCATGCCGGCGATCAGATCGGATTGGTCGTCGAGACCGGCTGCCGCTACTTCGCGGAAATCGCCTTTCCGGATGTGGTGCATGCCGGCATCCGGGTGGCAAAGGTTGGCTCGTCCTCGGTACGCTATGAAATCGGCCTGTTTCGCAATGACGAGGAGATGGCGGCGGCGGAGGGGTTCTTCATCCATGTCTATGTCGACCGCGTCAGTCGCAGGCCAAAACCGCTGACCGATCGCCTCAGGGGCATTTTGGCGACGATTGCTTCGACGCATTGACAGCACGAGGGGAAAGAATGTTCGACGATCTGAAGGGAAAGCGCGTTCTCGTGACGGGAGCCTCGAGCGGCTTCGGCAAGCATTTCGCGGGTCTCTTTGCCGGCTACGGAGCTTCGGTCACTTTGGCGGCGCGCCGTCTCGATGCGCTTGAGCAGAGCTGTGCCGAAATCCGGGATGCCGGCGGCCAAGCCGAGGCCGCAGTGCTCGACGTCGCAAGCGCCGACTCGGTCGCTGCATTGTTCGGCGCGCTGTCCGCGCCGTTCGATATCGTCGTCAACAATGCCGGCATCAGCGGCACCGGTCGCGCGCTCGATCTGACGGAGGCGGATTGGGATCAGGTGGTCGACGTCAATTTGAAGGGCGCTTTCCTGGTCGCGCAAGGTGCTGCGCGGGCGCTCAAGGCGGCGGGTAAGGGCGGCGCCATCGTCAATGTCGCCTCCATCGTCGGCCTGCGGGTGGCGAGCGAATTGGCGCCTTATGCGGCTTCCAAGGCGGGGCTGATCCACCTCACCAAGGAACTCGCACTCGAATGGGCGCGCCATGACATCCGCGTCAATGCGCTTTGCCCAGGCTATATCGAAACCGATATCAACCGCGATTTCTTCGTCACGCCGCCCGGAGAGGCGATGATCAAGCGCATTCCGCAGCGCCGGCTGGGCAAGATCGAGGATCTCGACGGGGCGATGCTGCTGCTGGCTTCGCAGGCGGGCGCCTATATCACCGGCGCATCCCTGGCCGTCGATGGCGGGCACCTTGTCTCGTCGCTGTAAGGTTGTAAGCCGGCTTATCTCGCCAGCTTCGCCAACTCCTCGTCGGAGAGAGAGCGTGCTTCCGAAGGCAGCATGACGGGAATGCCGTCGCGTACGGGATAGGCAATCCGGGCGAGGCGCGAGACCAACTCGTTGTTGGCTGCATCCCAACTCAACGCCCCCTTTGTCAAAGGGCAGACCAGCAGCTCCAGAAGTTTTGGGTCGACGGCCATGGCGGATTTGTCGCGGCGCACGGTCAGTTCATCCGCGAGCTGTTGCCGTCGCCATCGCGCGCGACGCTTATCTCGGTAATGGCGATCAAGGTATCGGCGCGGGTCTTGAGATCGGGTGCCTCGAGCAGCGCCTGTTTCTCGGCTGCGCCATAAGGCGCCATCATCGACAAAGCGTTGACCAGCATGGCGTTGTCGGCGCGACTGACGCTTTCCCAGTCGGCTTCGAGATCGTTGGCCTGCAGATAAGCGCGGAATGCCTTCAAAAGGGCTGCGCGGTTGATGTCGTCGGCGGCCGCATCTTCTGTCAGGTCGCCAATGAAAGGGGTGATCCTGCACTGGCGGTAGGGCGTCTTGACGTCCAACTCATCGGCAAGCCGGAAGCGGCACACGCCCTGCAACGACACGAGATAGCGGCCGTCGCCCGTTTCGGACAATGAGGTGATCCGGCCGAGGCAGCCGACGGGGCAGAGCTCCGGCTCGCCGTCCTCGCGGCGGCTTCCGTCGAGCGCGGGCTGTATCATGCCGATCAGCCGCTTGCCCGACATCGCCTCGTCGATCATCTGCAGGTAGCGCGGTTCGAAGATGTTGAGCGGCAGGCGCCCGCCGGGCAGCAACAGGACCGCGGCCAGCGGGAACACCGGAATCGCCGCGGGCAAATCCTTGGCCATCCTGTAATGTGCGTTTCCTGCCTGCATGATATTCCGGTCCTTCGCCGTTGCGACATCATCTGGGGCGAAAACGCCCAGACTCAAGACCCGCACCGGACTATATCTGCCGGCTTAGGAGAACAGCAGCGACGAAAGCTTCCTGCGCGCCGCCAGCGTCGCGGGGTCCATCGCCCCCCAAGCCTCGAAGAACTTCAGGAGTTGTGCCCTGGCGCCGTCCTCGTTCCAGGTCCGGTCAGCCTTGACGATGGCGAGCAGGCTGTTGGCCGCCTCGTCGCGCTTGCCGGCCGCGTTCTGGATCATGGCGAGATCGAAGCGCGCCTGATGATCGGTGGGGTCTTCCGCGAGGCGGCGTTCGAACTCGGCACCATCGCCCAGGGCAGAGGCTTCTTCCGCCAGCTTGATCTTGGTGCGGACGGCGTTCAGCGCGGCATCGTTGGCAGCGGTCTCCGGCGCCGTGGCAAGAACCTCTTTCGCAGCCTCGAGGTCGCCGGCATCCGCCAGCAGATCCGCGAAAGCCGCGATGGCTGCGACGGTCTCGGGCAGTTGCTCGATGATCGCCTGATAGATATCGGCCGCGGTCTGCAGGTCGCCCGCTGCGCGCGCTTCGGCGGCCGCTGCCAGCGCTTCGTCTATCTGCGGTTGCGCGCCGCCGCCCTTGCCGGCGAGCTTGTCGAGAAAGGCGTTGACCTGGCTCTCGGGCTGGGCCCCCATGAAGCCGTCGACCGGCTGTCCGTTCTTGAAGGCGATGACGGCGGGGATCGACTGGATGCCGAGCTGGCCGGCAATGGCCGGATGCTCGTCGATGTTCATCTTGACGAGCTTGACCCGCCCACCCTTGGCGCGCACCGCTTTTTCGATGATCGGCGTCAGCTGCTTGCAAGGCCCGCACCAGGGCGCCCAGAAATCCACCAGGACCGGCTGCTTGCGCGACTCCCGGATGACGTCGACGGCGAATGCCTGGGTGGTGGTGTCCTTGATGACATCGGCGGGCGGGGCGGTGTCGAGCTGCAGGGCGGCCGCTGGCCGCTCCGCGCTGGTGTCGCCATACTGCACGCTGGTGGCATACTGGCCGCCGAAGCCGCCGAACGGGTTGTTCTCGTTGTTCATGGTCATGCTTTCCGTCGGGGTTCCTCTGGCGCGACGTCAAGGTCTCGCCGCTTCAGGCTTCCATGTGGCGATCAGTCCGATACTTTCAAGATAACAGGCTCATGTCCGGTTGCCTCGATAAATCTGATCAGGTCGTCCCGCGCAATGGCGGTGGTGGCTTCGTTGGTCAGGGGATGGGCGTTGATGACGTCATGCTCCATCAGCGCTGCATCGAGGATCATCTTCACCCGGCCATTCGTATCGTTGATGACGCCGAAGGCGGTGACCGAGCCGGGAATGACGCCGAGCAGTTCCATCAGCGCTTCGGGCTTGCCGAAGGAGACGCGGCTGGAAGCGCCGATCACATGATGGATTTGCTTGAGGTCGACGACGGCGTTCTGCTCGACGGTCAGGAGGAAGAAGTTGTCCTTCTTGTCCTTGAGGAACAGGTTTTTGGTGTGGCCGCCATCGAGGTCTTCGCGCAGGTTCTGGGAATCGGCGACCGTAAACAGCGGCGGGTGCTTGATCGTGCGGACGGAGATATCGAGGCTGTCGAGATAGGCGAAAAGGTCTTCTGGTGTTTTCGGCATCGTCTTTCCGTCTCCCCAGGCGCCGCGGCCAGCTGCGCCATCCCAGCCGCGCCGCCTGCGCAGCACCGCGTATGCCGGGCTTTTTCAGCGAATTTTCGCGAGCTTACAAGCCCGAAAGCTTGGGCTCTCGCGATGTTTCGGGGTCGCGGCAAACAAAATGCCGGGGATGTTGAAATTGCCCAAATTTCCCTGTTGCATTCGCCCGGCTCTTCGGCCATATAGCACCGGCTTGCGGCGCACAGCTGCATGAGCGGGTGTAGCTCAGGGGTAGAGCACAACCTTGCCAAGGTTGGGGTCGGGCGTTCGAATCGCCTCACCCGCTCCAGTTTCCTTCGGGAAGCAAGCAATTAAAGCGGCCACCTTAGGGTGGCCGTTTTGCTTTCCCGGATACCCTCAAGTTACCACGGGATCACGCTACGCGCTGGTCAGCTCCTGTAAAAATAACGATTCGCTGTTGGCCTAGCCTCGTTAACGAATGCGAAAGAGATGCGATTCAGGATATCGGATCGGGAGTGGTTCAGGCCGATCTGGACCCCGGCGAGAATGCGCTGATGTACGAACTAACCCATTGAAATAAAACAATATCGTGATGCTGCCCTTCTATATGTCCTAAATGTCACGAAATGCGATATACAGTAGAAAAAACGCCAATACGGCGGTATCTGCTTGTTTTCTGAAAAGTTGAGTGTAATAGTAGATTATTCTGCCCAGTTTTTGAGCATCAATACAATAAGACATGATCAGGTGCCGACGCCGAATCCCGATTGAGCTTGATCTGTTTCAACTGCCGAGGCGTGAGTTCAAGCACGAAAAGTTCGGCCGAAATCTGGTTGTCTCGACCCTGTTTGCGGAGGGCGGCGACAAGCTGGGACGATGCATACAGCTATGACGTGTGGTGCGGGATATCCAGAATTGAACACGCCTGCACGGGAGAGATGGCACGTTGCACGCACGCAACCCGGGAAGTGGCGGATTGGCGAGCTTCATCTAAGGCGCCAGGGCTACAAAGCATTTGTTCCGCAGATAGAGACCACCGTTCGACGCAGGCAGCGGTTTCATCTGAGGAGGGTCCCGTTTTTCCCTGGCTATCTGTTCGTTTTTTTCAACACTGCCAACACGCGGTGGCGCGCGATAAACAGTACGCGCGGCATTAGTACGCTGATTATGCAGGGTGAGACTCCTCTGCCTCTGCCGATCGGGGTGGTCGAGTCGCTGATCGCGCGTACGGACGAACTGGGCATTTTACGGCCGGAAGAAAAAATAGCGCCCGGGTCGAGCGTTCTAATATCCACGGGGCCTTTCGCAAATCTTGCAGGTACACTACAAAAGCTGGAACCAAACGGCCGTTGCCGTGTGTTGGTCGAATTGCTGAATGGCTCCGTAGCAGTTCGACTAGAGAGAGGAAGCATCCGTCTTCAGGATTAGCGACCCAACTGGATATTTTGCTCGGCGAAGCGACGTCGAGTGCGGTAGCTTTGCTTGCGGATAGCCCTTGAGTACTCGTAAATTGCACGGCGGACGACGGCGTACGCTGCTTAGAATACGGTATCAGTTGCTTGGGGCAATCTTCTCCGCGATCGTTCTGCCGTATCTCTTGTCGCCAACGATGGGGTCGGAAGGGCTTCAGGCTGCGACCTTAAGCAACTCGATCATCGCGAGCTTCTTCGCTGTCACAATCGCCTTGTATTTTCTCAGAAGGGTCTCGATCTACCCGGGCTTCAATGAAGGCCTTTATGTCTTCCCGACCCTTACGGCGACATACGGAATGGCGATCTTGGTGCTGTTTGCATTTCGTCTGGACTATAGCCGGTTCCATGTCGTCGCAAGTTTCTGCGCTTCTCTATTCTGGTTCCTGTTCATATTTTTGGTGGTCAGGCGGAATGAAGTCTACCGTATGGCCGTCGTACCGGGCGGTGCAGTTGGCACGCTGATGCGAATTCCCAAAGTCGAGTGGGTTGAATTGGTCGACGCAGATCAACCACTGGAGGAGTTTTATGGACTTACCGCTGATCTACGGGCAAACCTGACGAACGAATGGGAGCGGGTGATCGCCTCGGCGGCACTAGGCGGTCTACCGGTTTTTCATTTCCGGCAGGTCACCGAGGCGCTCACAGGACGAACCGAGATAGAGCATCTCTCCGAGAACACGCTGGGTTCGATCAATCCCAACCAGGCCTATATCAAGATCAAGCAGGTTTTGGACTGGGTCGCGGCGGCAGTCGGCCTAGTGGTTCTAGGTCCGTTGATTGCAGTTTTAGCCGTGGCAATTCGACTTGAAACGACTGGCCCGGCGTTCTTCAAACAAGAGCGGATTGGGTACAGGGGGAAGACGTTTAACGTCTACAAGCTGAGGACAATGCGAGTTCGAACGGAGGACGTCTCCGGGCCCTCAGGCGCAAAAGACGTTGTCGACCGATTGAAGGATGCGATGACGCTCGAAGCCGATCCCAGAGTGACGAGGTTGGGGCGCTTCTTGCGGCGATCCCGAATCGATGAATTGCCTCAGTTGATCAACATTTTACGTGGAGAGATGAGTTGGATAGGGCCTCGACCGGAGGCGATTGCTCTGTCGAAATGGTACGAAAAAGAACTGCCCTTCTATGTCTACCGTCATATCGTACGGCCCGGGATCACGGGATGGGCGCAGATCAACCAGGGCCATGTGGTCGAGAAGGACGCCGTTCTGGAAAAGCTGCACTACGACTTCTACTACATCAAGAATTTCTCATACTGGCTTGATGTGATAATCATCTTAAAGACGTTTAAAACGGTTCTGACAGGTGCCGGGTCCCGCTGACCGTGTTCGCCCTTTTGGTTATGCTGAGAGCATTATGACAACCTATGAACTTTCCGGCCAGCGCGTCTGGGTTGCCGGGCACCGAGGCATGGTGGGTCAAGCGATCGTCAGGCGTCTCGCCTTGGAAAATTGCACCGTCCTGACCGCGACACGCGATACGGTAGACTTGCGAAACCAAGCTTCCGTCTACGCCTGGATGAACGAGGCTCGCCCGCAAGTGGTGTTCCATGCTGCCGCAACTGTGGGTGGGATCCTGGCGAACAGCACGCGACCGGCGGAATTTCTGTACGATAACCTCATGATCGGCGCGAACGTCATTGAGGCGGCGCGTGAGTTTGGGGTCGAAAAGCTCGTCTATCTCGGGTCATCCTGCATCTACCCAAAGTTTGCGCCGCAGCCGATTCCGGAAAGTGCGCTGCTATCCGGACCGCTCGAACCCACCAATGAGTGGTATGCGGTTGCCAAGATCGCTTGTATCAAGCTTTGTCAGGCCTACCGCGCTCAGTATGGCTGTGACTTCATTGCTGCACAGCCGACCAATCTCTACGGCCCGGGTGACAATTTTGACCTTGCCAGCAGCCATGTGCTGCCGGCGCTTCTCCGCAAGGCTGAGGACGCCAAAATCTCCGGTAAATCCATGACAGTTTGGGGAACGGGCTCGGCGCTGCGGGAGTTTCTCTATGTCGACGATCTCGCCGATGCGTTGGTATTCTTGGCGCGCACCTATTCCGAAAGCGAAATCGTCAATATCGGAACCGGCGAAGAGATTACTATCGGAGATCTCACCAAACTGATCGGCGACGTCGTGGGCTTCAAGGGCGGGTTCGACTACGATCGGTCCAAGCCTGATGGCTCTCCGCGAAAGCTGGTCGATATCACCAAGCTTCACAATCTCGGATGGAAGCACAAGATGAACCTGCGCGAGGGCATTGAGGCCACGTATCGCTGGTATCTCGAACAATCCGAGTTGCGCGGTGTCAGCCATTCGGCGTTGTAGCCTGTTAAGAATTGTCGCGGTCCCGTAGACGGCCTTGCCTTGGCACCTCCCGAAGGATTTGCCCACGGCAAGTGCCGTCGATGCTGCGTCACTTTCGCCGTTGGCGGCGTTCTTGAAATACCGCCGAGCAACAACAACGGCATTTTCAATCCGATGGATCGTTCGGCTGACATGGCGCGAACGCCTTCATTCGACGACCTTGCCTTTCCGGTGACCGCGTGAAAATCTCTCTCATAACCGCTGTTTTCAATTCGGAGACAACCGTCGGCGAAGCGATCGCCAGCGTCGCTGCGCAGACCTATTTGAACTTCGATCACATCGTCGTGGAGGGCAAATCCAAAGACGGCTCCCTCGCTGCCATTCAACAGGTCCAGCACGATCGGATGCGATTGATCAGCGAGTCTGACCGAGGTGTCTACGATGCGCTGAACAAGGGAATTCAGCATGCCGAGGGCGATGTGATCGGCTTCATTCACAGTGACGATTTCCTGGCGCATCCCGGCGTCTTGGAGCGGATTGCGGAAGCTTTCGAAGATCCCGCCGTTGAAGCTGTCTTCAGCGACCTCGACTATGTGGCCCAGTCAGACACCTCACGCGTCATCCGGCATTGGTCTACAGGCCCTTTTCGCCCTGGGAGGTTGAGGCGCGGATGGATGCCGGCCCACCCTACGCTCTATGTCCGGCGTCATGTCTACGAGCGGTACGGAGCCTTCGATATTGGTTTTGGCATCGCCGCGGACTACGATTTCATCCTGCGCTACTTCTCGCGCACCACAGGCAAGTCGATCTACATTCCTGAGGTTCTCTATAAGATGCGCGTGGGAGGGATCAGCAATCGCAACTTCGCTAAAGTTCGTCAGAAGATGGCGGAGGACTACCGCGCGATCCGGCGAAACCGGGTGGGCGGACTTTCGACTCTGGCGTTGAAGAACCTGTCCAAAGTGGGCCAGTTCCTGGTGCGGCAGGCATAAGAGCGAAGTTCTGGTACGGCCCGGGCCGAACTGGATGGCAGAAGACTGAGATATGCAGCCCCTGAAGTCTAAAGATACGGCTTTGAGACGTGCGAACGCAGCCGATGGCGCTCTTGATATTTTCGTAATCACACCTTGGTTTCCCAACCGGCCGGGCGGATGGCCTGCACCATTTATTGCTGAGTCCGTTGGGGCGCTGGCGGAGATGGGCCACCGGGTGCGCGTTGCAGTGTTGCGGGGAATTGTCCCGAACTTCCTAGAGCGGTTTGCACCCCGCGAACATCAAGGCAAGATCGATACTGCCGCATTTCACAGCTTGGAGCGACTTGAGACAAGCCGCTATCTAGCATTGCCACGCGGTTTCTTACGACGTTTGACAAACTTGGCTCTCGATGGGACGGTAAAGCGCAGCTTACAGAGGGCCTTTAAAGATCGACGGCCCGATGTTCTGATTGTTCACTCCGAAGGACTTGCAAGCGGCGCCGTTGAGATCGCTGGGACGATTGGTTTGCCTGTCATTGTGGTTCTGCACGGTGAAAATACCAATCGGGAATACATTTCCGGCGGTCAACAAGTAGAGCGTTTCCGACGATCTCTTTCTGCAGCGGATCGCCTTGTTATTGTAGGAGAACCCCTGCGGGCCTATGCGGCAAAGCTGGCCGGCCGTGCCGATCACGTCTGCGTAGTCTGGAATGGGGTCAGGCCACCCCCGAAAACACGCGTGGTTCCGGTTCCCGATTGCAAACCCTTAGAGTTGATCACCGTTTCCAATCTACAAGAAGGTAAAGGCGTGGACCTGCTGGTCGCGGCCTTGCACCGTCTCTGCCTAGCCGGTGTCGCTCACTGGAGACTGACGGTTATCGGGGAGGGGCCTGAAAAGCCGGCGCTCCGCCATCAAGTCGACGCCGCGAATCTTGGCGATCATGTCCGGTTCTTGGGTGCGCAGAGCAACACGCGCGTACTCGATGAACTTGCGCAATGTGACGTTTTCGTTTTGCCGTCATACCGCGAAGCATTCGGGGTGGCATATCTTGAAGCCATGGCCGCTGGGCTTTTGACCGTCGGGGTGAGAGGGCAAGGGCCAGCTCAATTCATTGTGGATGGGGAGACTGGACTCCTGGTTGAACCGCGTTCTGTCGATGCTCTGGTGCAGACGTTAGAGCCAATTTTGCAGCAAGCTGACCGAACAGCATGGCGCCGGATCGCTGCACAGGGGGCATCATATGCAGCGACGCAGGCGACTTGGCAGGCGCACGCGTCGAGAATGACCGATTTGATAAGGACGGTTGTCGCTGAAAACACATCGAGGCCGTCTACCGTAAGCCTCTCTACCAGCCGTGTCGTCGCTCCGTGAGCGGAGACTCAACTCCCCGGGCGTTTTGCGTCTTCATCGAACCTGCGCCATACATTACGCGGCTAGGCGAAGAATTGAGTGGTCGATGGCCAGCCCCTGTGGAAACCTGGTTTATTACCCGAACACTGACCCAGGCCTGGGAGCGATCACTAGAGCAATCGGGAGGCCGTGTACTCCCTAAGGGAACGCTGGCAGCTGCGGCAACGCTCTGGCGTGAACTTCGTAGAAAGCGCCCGGGTGTCGTTTTTGTCGCGGGTTGGAGCCATCCTGTGATCATCGCCGTGATCATCATGAGCCGTTTGCTGGGCGCAAAGGTGATCTCGATGTCCGACACCCACATCAGCACATCCAGAGGTTTACGCGCTGCGGCAAAGAGAACAGTGATGCGGCTGATCGATCGGTTTACGCCTGCTGGTTCCCGTCAAAGCCAATATCTCCGCGACCAAGGGATTTTACCCGATCGGATTTTCGTCGCTCGTATGACGGTTGATGTCAGTGCCGCAACCGCTTTTTTAAGCCAGGAGAGATTGCGCCGGCGTCGCGAAGTTCGAGAGGCGTTGGGCGTCGCTGAAGATGCACCTGTTTTTCTATATGTCGGCCGTCTCGAGCCGGTCAAAGGTCCGGATCTGCTGCTTGCTGCGTTCAATCGAGAAGAGGTGTCAAAGTCGGCGCGGCTGATTGTCGTGGGCGATGGGACAATGAGAGGGAAGATCGAGGCCGCAGCAAGGGCCGATCCTCGCATCGTATCACGCGGAAGGCTGGAGGGGCCGGCGCTTTGGGCGCAATTCGCCTCGGCGGATGTCTTGGTGGTGCCGTCGCGCTCCGAGTCATGGGGACTTGTCGTAAACGAGGCGTTGGTTGCAGGCTTGACCGTCATTGTTGCGGATTGCGCGGGTTGTATTGGGGATTTGATTCAAGACGAGGTGAATGGGCTGATCTTTCCAACGCACAGCGTTGAAGCGCTTGGCTCGGCGCTGGCGCGCTTGTCGCACGGTCCTGCATTGCGCACGTTTCTAAAGGGCAATGCAGCGGCGACAATCGCCGATTGGACCACCGAAGCGTGGGCCGGAAACATTTTGGCCGCATGGAGGGACAGCCTGTCAGACCGACAGCCGGGCCTTCAGGACGCTACCTGATTGAGAGCGCTGCAACTGAAAGACCGCACGTGGAGTGGCCTGCTGCTGGCATTGGGTTTCGCCGCATCGGTGGGGCCGAGCATAGCTTACGTAAACGTGGTCCTGAACCCGTTGGCAAGATGGGTGGTGCTTCTCTTGCTCGTATTGGCTCTGTTCGTTACCGGTCGACTGTTTTCGGGTCTGCGTGGCTATGCGGCGGCGTTTGGTTTGCCTCTTTTGGTCTACGCCACATTCTCCACGTTCTGGTCTCCGCTACCCAACCTGACCGGGTTGAAATCGGTGACCTTTCTGTTGGTTGCAATCGCTTATTCCGCCGCCGGGGCGGTGTGGGCGGCAAGTGCTAGGCGCTGGGACAGCTTCAATGTGCTTTGGCCTGTCCTCATCCTGACCATCCTCTCCGGTCTGGGAGGTCTTGGCATAGCCTCGTCGAAAGTGCAGATGAACGAAACGGTCAACCTGTACCGCGGGCTCACCGCCAACTCCAATTTCCTTGGGCTGTTGGCTCTTTTTTCGCTTCCACTTCCGCTGTGGTACCTTGCTCGACCGGATACAACACGCGGCACAAGGCGCTTGCACATCGCCATTCTCATTTATATCGGTTACCTTTTGGCAAGTTCGTTGTCGCGGGCAAGTCTACTCGGCGCGGCAATCATGCTCGTTATTTATCTGCTCGGACGAGGTGCGCAACGGTTTGTTGTCGTTCTCGCTGGAATGGCGGCTTTCTCCGTCCTGTTGTCAATATTGTTCCCGGCATTGATCGACTCTCTGGTCGTGCAGTTTGTTTATAAGGGGGACCCCTTGGCAACGTCGGTGTTGGCTTCCCGAGAGGACAATTGGTCTCTTTCCTACGAAGGCGCCGCTCAAGGGGGCCTCTTCGGCCTGGGTTATGGTGTTTCTTTTGGCTTCAACACCTACGATGTGGGCTTGGCGGCAATGGAATATGGCCGCGAGAAAGGCAACGTCTCGCTGGCGATCATCGAAGAGGTAGGCCTGTTGGGTTTTGGTTTGTTTGTCGGTTTCATCATCGCTGTGCTTATCCAAGGGGTAAGAGCAGCCATGACCGCCAGCATGCGCGAGGATCGTATGCTCCTTGCGCTGATGATCGGCAGCTTGGTTGGGATGGTCGCTAACGCACAGTTCGAATCTTGGTTGTTCTCGCCTGGTGGCGCGGGCACTCCGATATTCTGGGCCACAGTCGGGATGATATGGACAACCTCTCGGAACGTGGTTCGCGACAAGGGTCGGCGAGCGCGACATTTACGCTTCGCCCAGCGCGCCAACCATTGGGCGAAAAGTTGAATTCATCTCAAAGATCTAATGGAACAAAGCTGTGACGGATAGACCAGCCTTTCAGCGGATAGCTGCCTTGAAGTTAGGCGAGTTCCAGCGGCCGGCGATCGATGGAAACTGGGGTTATGGGTGGCGGATTGTTTGGTACATCGTCAACGCGTTGGTGTTCCAATCTGCGATCGTCGGGCTGCTGCCAAGCAGAGCAAAAGCGGCACTTCTACGCCTGTTCGGCGCGAGGGTCGGTACCGGTTTTGTTTGCAAGCCCGGCGTAAACATCAAGTATCCGTGGTTTCTGAACGTCGGCGACTACGTCTGGCTGGGAGAGGGCGTGTGGATCGATAATCTGTGTCGGGTCGAGATCGGCAATAATGTGTGCATCAGCCAAGGCGTGAAAATTCTCACAGGCAGCCACGATTGGAGCAGACCGGATTTTCCGTTCTTTGCGCTGCCTGTCACCATTGGCGACCATGTGTGGATTACAGCGCACAGGGTCATACGCCCTGGGGTGGAGATACCACCGCAGGTTGCCGTTCTCGCTGATATTGGACGACGCGATGCCGAACAGGCATATGCAAAGCTCCAGGCATGAATTCGTGAGAGTATCCACGCTCAGCGAACGTTTTCGATACGGTGTCGGTCGCATCCTGGCGAACAGCGTCGTCACTTGGCTGCAGATTGTCGGTGTGACTTTAGCCAAACTGCTGACGACCCCGTTCCTGCTGAACGCTCTCGGTGCTGAGAATTTCGGTTCCTATGCCGCCGCCACGTCCATTGCGTTGCTCACCAGTTTTCTGACAGGCGCTATGCAGGCTACGAGCCTGCGGGCGATCGCCTTGGAGGCCAAAGATGCTGACAGCAGAGGAAAGCTGTTCAATGCATTGCTCGGCCTGCACCTTTGGACGGCTGTCTGCGTGCTGCTCATCGGATACTCACTCGGCAGCTGGGTGGTCGCTCACCTGCTGGTCGTCCCGGAAGACGTGCGTTCAACGGTGCAGGTCGTGTTTCTCATAACGTTGGGGACGGCGGCGTTTGGGACCCTTCTTGCACCTTATGAAGCCTATCTGCAGTACAAAGAACGCTTCGCCGTATTCGCCTTCCTGGACCTTGCGCGATCCTGGCTGCTGGTGCCTGTAAGTTACGGGTTAATGTACTACGACGGTCAACGCATGATAATCTATGCGACGATTATGGCCGCTTCGACGATCTTAACCAATCTGGTCGGCATGGCCGTGGTACTGTATGACGATCCTCTCACGCGGCCACGCCCGACGCAGTTCTTCAATCCGGCCGCCTACCGTAAGCATGGCGCGATCTTTTCTTGGTCGCTTGTGGGCTCGCTCTCAGCGGTAGCGCGCAATCAGGGCCTTACCGTTCTCATGAATGTTCTGGGTGGCCCGACCGCTAGCGCTGCCTTTGCCATTGGCAATCAGATGCAAGGAGCGCTCCGGCAACTGGCCAGTTCGATCCAAGTCGTGCTGGCACCGCGCGTTTACAGCAAAGAAGCATCCGGCGACCGCAACGAGATGGTCGGTGCCGCCCTGGCTGCTTGCAGGATTTCGACGCTCGTGGCTGTCGCCCTCGCCGTGCCGCTCGTCGTCGAAATGCCGACCGTGCTGTTGTTCTGGCTGGGTGACATGGATCCGACCATAGCCTTTGTTGCGAGGATTTTGATCTTGAGCCAACTTGTCGATCAGACGTCGGTGGGCGCCGGGATGGCCAACATGGCGATGGGACAGGTTGGCCGTTTTCAATCCATCGCAGGCGGTCTCTCCTTGCTGGTACTGCCGTTAGGCTATGGCGTGGGGGTGCTGACCGGTGATTTCCGCGACGCGCTTGGCGTTTCGGTCATTGTCGTAGGCATCGTCGTGGTGGCTCGTATTTTGCTCCTCCAGTCCCGCGCACCGGGAATCATGCGCCGATGGGGCATCGAAACGCTCTCAAGGGTAGCCTTCGCATCGGTGCCACCTACAGTTATCGCGATCGCTGTCGCTTCACTCCTGCCGCCATCCTTGTCTCGGCTGGCGTTAACAATTGCAGTGACAAGTGCTGTATTCGGGGTCTCGGCCTACTGGTTAGGACTGAGTGCCAAAGAACGGGCGATGTTGGCGGGCCTCGTCTCGCGAGTGAATAGGCAGTCATGACGGCCTTTTCTAGGCCCACGGCGATAGTAGCGCATCCGATCTGGGGCCGAGGGGGCGCGGAAGCGGCGGCGATGTGGATCATCGCCGCTTTGGTCGAAGACTATGATGTGACTGTCTACACTCGATCTGGCTTTGATCTCGACGCGCTGAACGCACTCGCCGGCACTCGGGTTGAGCCTACCGATATCACTCTTCGCATGGCGAGGGTTGAGACGATAATACCGGTTGGGGCAATTGCTGCGGGCAACTTTGTTCGATCCCTGGCAAATGTGGGCGCTGACTACAGTCTCCGGGTTTCTGCGTCGGGCGCATTGCCCTGGGGGCGCCCGGCACTGCATTTTCTTTCTTCGCTGGACTGGAGCCCGGACGTCCGGGCTCAGCTGCCCTATGGCGATGCCGTACCGTTGCGGACACGGGTTTCGCGGGTGGTCGCGGCGCTCGTGTCCGGCCGACCGCGTAGAAACGCGGGCGACATTTTTATAGCTAACTCAAACTGGCTGCTGCGTCGGAGCAAGATGAGCCGCCAAGGTGACATGCGGGTAATCCATCCGGTTGTACCTACGATTCCCGTCGGGCTTGCGTGGTCAGAGCGCGAGAACATAGTGCTGGTTTTCGGTCGGATTTCGCCGGAGAAGGAGATCGAGGCTTGCATCCGAATCGTGGGCGCGGCGCGAGCGTCAGGCTTTCCTGGTCGGCTCGTGATCGCAGGCCCCCATGGTGAGGATGGCTATGTCCGCAGAATCCGAGCCCTCGTGGCAGAACACGATTGGATCGAGATGCTCCCTGCCGTGGTCTCGCGCGAGAAGGAAAAACTCCTCGGACGAGTCAAATATGGGCTAAATGCTTGCCGTATTGAGGCCTTCGGAATTTCTACCGCAGAGATGGCTGCCGCAGGTGCGATTGTGTTGGCCCCCGCCGATACCGGGCAAGAAGAAATTGTGACCGACCAAGCACAAATTTATCGAACAGAGGTGGAAGCTGCGCAGCTTTTGGTGGCGCTGGAGCGCGATGTGGAGTGGCAGGTTCGGGCAGTGGCGTGCTCTGCTGATGTGCGCGAGCGGTTCAACCCGTCACAATTCACGGACGCGGTCAGAGCTACCGCGCGTGAGTTGGTTGAGCGAAAAAGGTAGAGTGCGCCAGGACATACTATTAAGCTTTCAAAGAAAGTCCGATCGCGGGTTTATAAGAGGCGCCTGCCTTTGATACTTATATTCAGTCCAGCGTCGTGCCTTCTTGTGCAGATCAAATTCACCAAGCGTGATCTTCAATTGAATTATCATATCGATTGGCGGGCGAGTTTGTCGAAAATTATACGTTTCACAAGGTCTCGCCGATGATCGGGGTGCTTCATGTTGTCCCTGATTTACGTCGGCAAGCGGGTGGTATCGCCGCCGCGGTGACCGCACTTGCCGCCGCGCTGCAGGACCAAGGAATAGTAAGTCGGTTCCTGACTCGTTTCCTGGACGACGGTTCTGACTTGCGTCGACTTACCACAATCGTGTCCACAACGCATCTCGTCCACCCATTGAAAAGGAACGTTGTCCTTAAACAGGCGCTCGAGGGATTTCCTCCGGGCATGAGTTTTGTCGTGCACAGCCATGGCCTCTGGCATCCGCTGAATCATGCGGCTGTAAGATCGGCAAGAAAGAGCGCTGTCGGGACGGTGATCAGCGTACACGGCATGCTTCTGCCGTGGGCGCGTCAGCATAAAAATATGCGCAAAGACATTGCTTGGGCGTTGTATCAGCGACGCGATCTGCGCACCGCATCGGCAGTTCATGTGACATCCCAAGCTGAAGCAGAGATAGTAAATGCCGCTGTTGGCATGGGTCAGGTGCGAGAAGTCCCTTTTGGGATTGACCTTCCCGAAGCCCCAACCGCCATGAACCTATCCGGACACGAGCGCCGGCTGCTTTTTCTTGGCAGATTACATCCGGTGAAAAATCTTCATACTCTTATCCGGGCTTTCGCGCATGCTGGGTCAGCATCCTGGCACTTGAAACTGGTTGGACCCGACGAAGACAGCCACCGTTCTGAACTCGAATCCCTGATTGTGAGCCTTGGAATGCATACGCGTATCACAATTGCAGGTCCGGCCTATGGCGCGGACAAAAAGCTCGAACTTGCTGCGGCTCATGCGTTGGTGTTGCCGAGTTTTACGGAGAATTTCGGGGTTGTCGTGGCCGAGGCACTTGCCATGGGACGGCCCGTTTTGGCGTCGACCGGGACTCCGTGGAAGGCTGTGGAAAGCGAAGGTTGCGGCTGGTGGGTTGATCCCGCCCTGGAAGGCCTTGAAAGAGGGATTGCAACGCTGACCTCAACACCGGACTCCGAACTTGCGGTGATGGGCGCACGCGGCATGGCCTGGATTAGAGCTACACTGTCTTGGGCCAAGACGAGCACTGAGTTTACAGAAATCTATCAACACGCTGCGGGATGCTCCGGTGTCCGACAGTCATTTTCGGGGCAATAACTTCATCTCCGCCCGGCGTTTGTGAGAATTCAGCTTTTGCACATCAATGCTGTCACGCTCCAATCCTGCGGGGGACGATATGTGCCCAGCTTCTCTCTGCTGCGTATCTTTGAGCGGCAGGACTTCTGAGGACTGTTAATGAAACACTTCGTGCTTGTCCTTGGAACTCGACCAGAGGCAATCAAGCTTTTGCCGCTGAACATCGAGTTGCGGAAAAAGGAGAATGTCAGGACGACCGTTATTTTGACGGGGCAGCATCGAGAACTTGTCGAGGATGTATTTCACACCTTCGGCTGCGATGCCGACATCAAACTCGACACGATGAAACACAACCAATCCCTTGCCGGCATTACGGCGAGGGTTCTCGAGGGACTTGACGGGTTGTTGCCGGAAGATGCGGACCTCGTGATCGTCCAAGGAGACACCGCCAGCGCCTTTGTCGGTTCGTTGTTGGCGTATTATCGTGGCATTCCGTGCGCGCATGTGGAGGCTGGACTGAGATCTGGCGACGTTCATTCGCCTTTCCCAGAAGAATTCAACCGTCGTGCGGTTTCAATCACGGCGCGCTGGCACTTCGCCCCGACGCTGACCGCAGCGGGTAATCTTGCCGCGGAGGGCATCCATGACCATGTCCATGTCGTTGGCAACACGTCTATCGACGCGGCGCTTACAATCGCCGCGAAGAATCTACCGCCATCGGATATGTTGCGCGCTGCCTTACCCGAACTGACCGACAGCAACGCGCGCGTAGTGTTGGTCTCGGCGCACCGTCGCGAAAGTTTCGGCGAGGGCATCACCTCGATCATTGCCGCCATCCGCAAGATCGCCAAAGAGCGTCCTGACTTCGTCTTTGTCTGGCCTGTACATCCCAATCCAAACATTCATGGAGTGGTGATGGAAAGCCTCGCCAACATTGGAAATATCCGTTTGCTGAAGCCTTTGAGCTACAATGATCTGCTGATTGTCATGCAGCGGAGCTATTTGGCGCTGAGCGATTCCGGCGGCATTCAAGAAGAGGCGCCGTGCTTCGCTTGCCCGGTTTTGGTCCTCCGAAAAACCACGGAACGGCCAGAAGCGATCGAGGCTGGATGCAACATCTTGGTCGGCACCGATACGGGAGCCATTGTTGACGCGTTCAATCGCCTCGCTGATGATCGCGCTCTTCACAGGCGGATGACTGAGATTGACAATCCCTATGGAGACGGGACGGCATCTCGCAAGATCGCCGATACGCTTCTCTCAGCAGTTTGAAACCGGATCCACAACCGGTGCAAATCTCTGCGTTGATGATATCCATTTTCACAGGTCCGTAGATGACAGCAGTGCAGATCAGCGCGAACCACGTGAGTCTCCTAGGCAACTACCACGAAGGCAATTTCGGCGACGACGCCCTTCTAGTCGCCTGCGCTGCGCTGTTCAAAGGCCAAGCGCAGCCACTGAGCGTTCGTGGGAATATCGCCTACAAAGATGCTCGTCTATCGGGACTCCGATCAGAAAAGAATGTGACTGGCTCGCCGAATTTGATCGTGTATGGCGGTGGCACCCAGTTCTTCTCCTTCAACAGCACGGACACCGTCCCCGACCCTCTTCAGCCACGCCGGAAAGTGCTCGTGCAAAAGCTACTGTCGCCATCGTCGGTTGTATCTTCGATCCGAACTCGGATGAGGCGCGCGCGTTTGCAGCACGTCCCTAAAATTGCCATTGGCATAGGAGTCGGTCCATTCAACGATGCCGCCTCTGCCGAAGTCGCCGCTGCCTTGCTGCGCCGTATGGCTTTCGTTTGGGTTCGAGATGCCCTGTCTGAAGAGTTCTGCCGCAGCAATGGGGTGGAGAACCTCGTCGTCTCAGCAGACCTTTGCTTCACCGATGCCTTTGCGGGGATGGTGCATCGTCCGCGCGATCGGCGCCAGACCGGAGGGCAGGCAAGTCGCGTTGGAATCATCTTGCGCGATTGGGGGACTCTGGATGCCCGGTTTTTCCAACGCCAGATTGCGGCAGCACAAAAGTTGAGAACCTTAGGGCATAAGGTTCAATTCTTGGCGCTGTCGCCGCATGATGAAATGTACCTGAGCGAAATGGCAGCTGCCAACGAAGAGGTACACGTCTGGAACGCGGAGGAAGATAAACTTGAACGATTCTGGGAGGTGATCGGCAACCAGGACTTAGTGATCACGTCCCGCTTTCATGGCGCTATTTTTTCTTTGCTTTCACGAACACCGTTCATCGCAATTGAAATCGAACCGAAGCTGCGTAACCTGCGTACGGTCGTGCCAGAACTTGCGGCTTTTGCTGTTTCTCCATCGGTTGATGCGGATCATTTGTGCACGCTTGCAGAAGCCCTTCTCGCGCATCGAGAACAAACAGCACCTGCATTGGAGCGGGCCTTGAGCCGTCAATGCATGAACGCGCGTCGGGGTGAACAAGCTCTCGCGACCTTTCTGGAGAGTGAGAAAGGTCAGTGAAAAAAAAGCCCAATGTTCTGATGTTCGCGCCTTCCTTCGCACCCAATTTCTTTTCGGAGGCGTTGGTCAACAGCAAGCTTGCCCTGGCAATGCTCGATGAAGGCTGGGAAGTAACCGTGTTTTCCGCTTCAGCAGTCTCTGATTTTGGCTACACGGACACGTGGGAAAGCCCATGGCAGCCACTTCGTCCTATCGTGCGGCAAATCCCAGCCGCGGGAAACCATGGCAGCCTGAAAAAGATCGGGCGAGCCGCCTGGGCGATTGCAACGGGACGGCATCCCGTTCCCGGCGCGATCTGGGCAGCGAAGGTCGCTCGTGCAGCGCTTGAAATCCATGCTGTTAGGCCGTTCGACCTGATGTTGACCCGATCAACGTCGTGCATCGCCCATCTTCCAGGCCTGATCGTCAAGCGCGCCGCTGGCGTGCCATGGATTGCAAATTGGAACGACCCGCCACCGCATCTATTTCCAGCTCCGTATAACTATCCCATCTCGCCACTCCGGCGTTTTTTTACAGAGCGCTATCTAAGCGAGGCAGCGGCTGTCGCCGATCTCAACACATTTCCATCAGAGCGGCTGATGCGTTACTTGGCTGAGCCTTTGCTCATCTCCGACCCCAAGCGCATGCATGTCGTGCCGCATATTGGACTAGGCTTTAGGGGCCACGCACCAACTGGAAAAAAGGACCGGTTTCGTATCAGCCACGCGGGCAATCTTTCAGTTGAACGAAATCCGAGAGGCTTCCTTCGTGCTTTAGCTGAGGTTGCCAATCGCCACACGGAAATCAGGTTCGAACTTGAGCTAATCGGGAAGATTGACGACGGCATAAAGGCAGAAGTCGAGAAGTTGCAATTGTCAAAAGTCGTGACGTTTTTGCCAAACTTATCGTTTCAAGCCTGTTTCCAGCAAATGGAGGAGTCGGATGCGCTCTTGCTCATAGAAGCATCGGTGGAAAATGGAATATTCTTTCCAAGCAAGATTGTCGACTATTGCGAGGTCGGTCGTCCGATCCTTTTCATTTCGCCTGAACAAGGTGTCTCTAGAGAGATGAATGATCGTTTCAAGCTCGGGTACTTCTGCAATGTCGATGAACCGACCTCCATAGTAGTTGGGCTGGAAAAATTGGTATTGGACTGGAAAGCAGATCGTATCTCTTATTCTGGTCTTGAAGACATGCGGACAATCGTAAGCCCTTCCGAGATCGTCGGGCAGATCGGACGTCTGGCCAGAAGCCTCGGTGTACACTAACCCCGCGCAAAAGAGTGTTGATCCGAACGCATCCCTTGAGGGGAGCAACCTCCCGCCGACGATCTGGATCCCGCACGCGCTTGGAACCGATCCGATTGACCGACACAGGCCGGCGGCCTCCCCAGCGCCGGGCCCCAGTCGAGATCCAGTAAACCGAAATTGTCGACCTGTATGACGACAAAGACTTCATCCGGGTCGGTCTATGGGCGCGCCAGGTCCGATCCGTGCCTGGGTGTATACGGCCTGCTGTCCGTCACAGTCACAACCGAGTAGCTGTAATTTTCACCTTGCGATGATAGATGCAAACGGATCGGAGCGGCCGCGCATGAAAAAGACGCGGGACTTGCGTACGGACATCCAAATCTTACGCGCCCTCGCCATCGGTATGGTGGTGCTTTTTCATGCGGGCCTGCCAGGCTTCCCCGGCGGCTTTCTTGGGGTGGATATATTTCTCGTAATTTCGGGCTATCTCATCACGCGCATGATCGCGCGCAGCCTGACGGCGAGAACCTTCAGCATTCCGGTATTTTTCCTCAATCGGGCTAAGCGCCTGCTACCGGCAGCACTAACCGTCTATGCGGTGACGGGCATAGCTGCGCTCTGGCTGCTAACAGACGCGGAGATGCAGCGCTACCTCGACACTCTGTTCGGTGCCCTGACATTCACCGCCAACATCGAACTCTGGCAAACCACTGATTACTTCAGCGCCGCTGCGAAGCAGAACGTGCAGTTGCATGTCTGGTCACTTTCGCTGGAGGAGCAATTCTATTTAATAGCGCCGGTTGCGATGGTTCTGGCGCCGCGACGCTTTTGGATGCCCATGATGCTCGCCGGCCTGGCGCTCAGCATTGCAGCCTGCTTCTTTCTGGTTACGCGCAGTCCGGTTGCCACGTTCTATCTGCTTCCCACCCGTGCGTGGGAGCTTATAATTGGGGCGGTCGTTGCCTTGGGCGAACACCATCTGACGCCGAAAACGCGCGCAGTCGTTACCCGGGTGGGTCCTGTGGCGCTGTTGATCCTTCTGGCGGTTCCGATAGCGACGCCGGGCCAGGCGCTCGGCTTCCCGCACCCAAGTGTCGATGCGTTTTTTGTTGCGCTCTGCACCGCTGTGCTGATCGCCGGACGACCGTCATTTCTCAACAAGCACGATCCCATCTCTGCAACGGGTTATTGGCTAGGGGGCCTTTCCTACTCGCTCTACTTGGTACACTGGCCGCTTTTTGCATTCGCAGAAAATGCTTATATTGGGCAAGAGATACCGCTGCCCACACGCTTGGTGTTGTTGGGCGTATCGGTCATTCTCGCCGTTGCGCTGCACCGGGGTATTGAGCGTCCCCTTCACATGATGCGATTTAACGGATTCCGTTGGCCGGTCGCTGGCGGGTTCATCGCGGCGACGGTCGCGGTATGGGTTCTCGCCGTTTCTCTGTCTGATTTGCGCATCGGTCCTCGTGATTATGCGACGTTGTTTCAGCCAAACTACGGTTTGGATCGATCTTGTGAGGATGAAAAAGGCTTCCGCGACGCTCAAACATGTCGAACGGGTGAGAATCCGAGTACGCTGCTTTGGGGCGACAGTTTTGCGATGCATATAGCTCGCGCACTTCCGGCGCATTTCGATCCAATACAACAAGCAACGATGTCCAGTTGTGCTCCTGCTGTCGGTATCGCCCAGATTGAGCATGGAAGCTATCAAGATCGTTCCTGGGCTGAAAGATGTGTTCGGTTCAACAATCAGGTATATAATTTTCTATTGTCGCACGAAGAAGTAAAGACGGTTATTATTTCCAGCACCTTTTCACAAATCCTGGGAAAAGCGACGCTTGCTGGTCTCGTTGATGAGCAGGGTCACCTTTCGTTGCGCCCGATGAAGTTCGAACTTGGGACTGCCCACTTCGTTAATACACTGACAAAACTCGTTGAAAGCGGCAAAAAGGTTATCGTCGTTGGGCCGACGCCCACAACTCTTGTCGATCTTTCCGCATGTGTCGAAAGGCGAGAGGTGGGGCTGATCGTCGGCGGCGTTCGAGAGGATTGTCGTTTTTCCCGCAGCGCCGCCGAGACCTACAGGGCGGAGGCCCGGCGCTTGCTCGATCGTCTTCGTTCGCTTGAGGGTGTAACCGTGGTCGATATCTTTGACATCTTTTGCGACGAAACAACCTGCGATCCGACGCGCGATGGCGTCATATTGTTTCGGGACGCCGGGCACATTAGCGTCGCGGGAGCCGATTTCATTCGAGAGCGAGGACTCCTGCAGTTTCGCTGAGCGGTTATTGCCTAGTGAAATCATCATTTTAAGCGATTGGTTTTCGACAACAAGAAGCGCAGGCCAGTTATCTCCCCTCATTCATATCAGGTGCACAGAACGGCACCAAACCATCCGGACAACCAGAACGGGAGACCACGCGTGTCAAAACGGGCGCTAATTACAGGAATCACAGGGCAGGACGGTTCCTATCTGGCCGAACTGCTGCTCGCGAACGGCTACGAGGTGCATGGAATTAAGCGGCGTGCCTCGCTTTTCAACACGCAAAGGATCGATCATATTTACGAAGATCCCCACGTCGACAACGCGCGTATCAAGTTACACTATGGCGACTTGACGGATTCTTCGAATCTGACCCGCATTCTCTCTCAGGTTCAACCTGACGAAGTGTATAATCTGGGTGCCCAATCCCATGTTGCTGTGAGTTTTGAGGCGCCGGAATATACGGCGGACGTTGACGCCATGGGTACATTGCGTCTCTTGGAGGCAATTCGATTTCTCGGGCTGGAGAAAAAAACGCGCTTCTATCAGGCGTCGACCTCGGAGCTTTATGGCCTCGTGCAGGAGACGCCGCAGAACGAAACCACGCCCTTTCATCCGCGCTCGCCCTACGCCGTGGCAAAGCTCTATTCCTACTGGATCACCATCAACTATCGCGAAGCTTATGGGCTTTTCGCGTGTAACGGCATCCTTTTTAACCATGAAAGCCCACGTCGCGGTGAAACCTTTGTGACGCGTAAGATCACACGAGGGCTGGCTCATATCGCCCAAGGGCTCGAAACGTGCATCTATATGGGAAATATAGACAGTTTGCGCGATTGGGGGCACGCTAAAGACTATGTCCGGATGCAGTGGATGATGTTGCAACAAGAACATCCCGACGATTTTGTTATCGCGACCGGCAAGCAATACTCGGTGCGCGAATTTATTCGCTGGGCGGCAGCGGAGTTGGGCCTTGACTTGGAGTTTCGCGGAACCGGCGTGGATGAAGTCGCTACTGTCGCGGCTATAACGAGCGACAAGGCCCCAGGACTGAAAGTAGGGGATGTCGTGATGCGGATCGATCCGCGCTACTTCCGCCCGGCCGAAGTCGAGTCGCTGCTTGGCGATCCGTCGAAGGCGAAAGAGAAACTGGGATGGGAGCCCCAAATCACGGCGCGCGAGATGTGCGCCGAGATGGTCGCGGAGGATTTCAAGACGGCGCGCCGCCACGCGTTGTTGAAAGAGCACGGGTTGAACCTGCCGTTCTCGGTAGAAGGCTAAGGGCAACACAGATGCTTGGAACGCTAGGCTATATCTGGAACCATCCCCTCAACAAAAATGGCCGTTGGTCCGCGTTGTTACGGTTCGTTCGTTGGCAGATTTCAACCCGCTTAATGGCAGTTCCACACTATATCCCGTTTGTGAACGACACCGTGTTGGTCATGGAACGAGGGATGACTGGAGCGACCGGAAATTGGTACTGCGGATTGCATGAAGAAGCTGATATGGGATTTGCGCTTCGTTTGTTAAGGCGCGAAGATATATTCGTGGACGTCGGAGCGAATATAGGAAGTTATAGTATTCTTGCATCTGGTGCGGTAGGGGCGAAAACATTTGCTTTCGAACCTGCGGAAGAGACCTATCCAAAGCTCATTCGCAACGTTCTGGCGAACGATCTTCAGCATCGCATTTCAAGTTTTAATTTCGGCTTGGGTGCAAAAGAAGAGCAGCTGAAGTTTACAAAGGGACGGGACACCACCAATCACATCGTGACTGCAGGCGTTGGTGTATCCATCGTCGACGTTGTCGTTCGTCGCCTGGATGATGTTTTAGAGGGATCTGAGCCGCGGTTGATAAAAATCGATGTTGAGGGCTGGGAGGCTGAGGTTCTCGAAGGTATGCCCAATACTTTGAAATCATCCACGTTGGTCGCGATCATCGTGGAAACGAACCAAAGCGGCATGAGGTACGGCAAATCAGGGGAATCCCGTGTATTCTCCATCCTCAAGGCGAGCGGCTTCGCCCCGTATAGCTACGATCCCATCAGCAGTGAGCTGACCGCTGGGGCATCTGATCACAATACTATCTTTTTAAGGGATATTGGCTTCGTCAAGCAACGACTGAAAACCGCTGAAAGATACAAGTTGGTGAATGGATTCTTCTGAACAGGATGATGCATTTCTGTATTAGATTCTCCTTCCCTGTTTAGAAGTGCGAACCTAAGGGTTTCCCGGTCATATCGAAGAGGGCGAAAACCATAGCTGTGGCGTCGATCTTGGCATTTGCAGCGGTGACAGCGATGCTCTCCATCGCGCTCCGATACCGAGATGGGGTGGCGACACAGCCGCCGATGGCGCAAAAGCCCTTGACGCCGATAAATGGCAAACTCGCGATCAAGAGTCTCGATGCCGCCAAGGCGCATTTTCAGGGTCGGACCTTATCATGCAACCCGGTTGGGCTCGGTACGCCTTGCGACGGCCGCACAGCCGCTACATTTGCGAATGTGCCGGTCGTGCAATGTCGACTGGAGGACGGTACCGACCTCGCGGCAGAACTTGCCGGGTTGAATATCTTGTGTGACTTGCCTCACCAATCGGGCGGGATTTACCGTGCCTGGGGCTAAAGGGTTACAAGCCCAATGTCAGCAGTATCTTTTTGTCTGGAAATAGGGGTTTTGTATCGATTTCTGCGTAATCTGATCAAAAATGCACAACGCACCGTTGAGGAGCTGGTCGCCGTCACTGATGTTTAAGAATCTGCCACGTAATATTCACGACTTTCACCACTATGTTTGCACATGTGGCGGCTTTTACATCCTGAGATGAAATTTGTGGCTTGGCCTATCCCCCAAATTGCGATATGCGATCATGCATCAGAGACATCTGGGGGCCGCCAGTGAAAATCGCGATGAACTACCTCTTTGGAGTGTCGCTCCTGGTGCTTGGCGGCACTGCGCCGTCCATAGCGTGGGCAGAGGAGCAGGTGATCAGCGAATGTGCCTGCCCTATGACGCCGGCGGAATTTAATGGCACCCAAGCGTCCATCTCAGCAGTGTCTGGAAGCGTCATGGTTTCGCAAAAAGCAAGCTTTGTCGATGCCGGGAAAAACGCACCCATCTCGCTGAACGACCGAGTGATTACCGGAAACAATTCGTCTGCCAGTTTGCTGGTTGGTGGAAAATGCGCCATCAAGCTCGGCGCTAATTCCAGCGCAACCGTTGTTCAAGGGCAGCAGATATGCTTCCGAGTGTTGGGTGAGGAATCAGCCGCATCCCTTGGGGCCCCTGAAATCCTCTTCTTGGGCGCCGCAGCGGGCGCTGGTGCCGCGGCGCTTATGGCTGGTGACAGAGACGCAGCCTGCGTTTCGGGTTGCTGATCAAAGCGATTGGCTGCTTCGAAATATCCGCTTTTCGCGGGCGTTTGCATTCCTGGAACGGTATTGCACCGGCTGGCGCGATGCATAATGTCATAGTTGGCTTGGCCCAATGATCGATTTGCATTCGCATATCTTGCCGGGGCTGGACGATGGTTCGCCCGATCTTGCAACATCTGTCGAAATGGCCAGGGTAGCGGTTGCAGACGGCATCACGCATATGGCCTGCACGCCCCACATCGTCTCTGGCTTGTACGCAAACGATGCGCATATTATTAAACGGCAGGTTTCGCTGCTGCAACGGGCGTTGGATGCAGCCAATGTATCGCTGCAGCTCTTTACCGGTGCGGACGTTCACATTGCTCCGGACCTGGTCGAGAAAATTTCTCGGGGCACGATACCGACGCTGAACGGCAGTCGCTATTTCCTTTTTGAGCCGCCGCATCACGTGTTGCCGCCAAGAATCGAGGAGCTTGCAGCGCGTCTTATTCAAGCGCATTTCGTCCCCATTATAACTCATCCAGAACGACTGGGGTGGATTGCAGAGAATTACGTAGTTATCGAGAACTTAAATCGGCTAGGATGCTTGATACAACTCACGGCCGATTCCATCGTCGGCAATTTTGGCCCGTTGGCTACATACTATTGCGGACGATTGCTTGACGAAGGACGGGTGGATATCATTGCCAGCGATTGCCATGGGCCACGAATACGTTCGCCGAATTTGTCGAAAGCGCGCGAATTGCTGGAACGAAAGCTCGGACGTGAAGAAAGCGACCGAATGGTGCTTTCACGACCGAGGTCTATTCTGTTGAACGAATATTTGAGCCCGGCAGGAAACATGGAAAAACCCGCTAAATACCTTGCGGAAAAGAAGACTGGCCTGCTTAAGCGGTTGATGGGTGGAGGGCTCTCATGACACGTTCTGGCGCGATAGTTGCGGGTGCATGTTCGTTGGCGATGCTGGTGCTCCAAAATTGCTCCAGCACGTCTTCGCCGACGGCAGGGCCCACCGGGGTCCAAGCGCTTCAGCCGACTTCGGCTGCTGGTGCAGGTGATGGGGCGCTTCGCATCGTCTCGTCTTTGCCGGCGCCGTCACAAACCGGCGATGGCGACGATCAGCCGCTTTCTCCCGGAGATGTTCTGGAGCTGGATTTCTTTCAGGTCGACAATCTGGATAGAACTGTACAGATCGACGCCAACGGACGCGTGTCTCTCGCACTTATTGGTACAGTTACCGCAGCCGGCAAGTCAGTACGGCAATTCGAGCACGAAGTGAAATCCGCATACGGCGCCAAATATCTGCAAAATCCGGATGTGACTGTCTTCGTTAAGGACTCTGCCGGCCAAAGGGTTACAATTGACGGTGAGGTTGCGAAGGCCGGCATCGTTCCGGTGTCCAGCACGGCCACGCTGTTGGATGTTGTGGCGCTAGCAGGCGGATTTAGGCCCGTTGCAGACGAGACGAAGGTTTTCGTTTATCGAGATAGCAATGGGCAGAAATTGGTTGCGAACTACAATGTCAAGGCGATCAGACAGGGTGGCGCCCCAAACCCTCGGATATACGGCGGCGATGTCATTGTCGTGTTCCCGTCGTCAAGCAAGGTGGCTGTCCAAAACTTGAAGGAAGCGCTCGGCGTCGCTTCGAGCGCGGCTCGCTTGGCTGTTTTCTAGCGTTTTATGATGGGCGGATGAACTAAATGTTGGATAGAAACAGACAGCACGCCTTATCATCGCCTAGTGGTCAGCAGCTCGCCGATTTTCATAACGATCGTACACAGTACTATGGCGGTTATGGACTTGAGCCGGAAGAGGACACGCGTGGCTTAGATCCGCTCAAGCTGCTTTTCTACGTCGTTCAGTATCGCTGGTTGATCGTCATTTCGCTGGCGGCAGGATTGGTTTCCGGCGTTATTCTCACCTTCATGCAGACGCCAAAATATCAAGCTACAGCGACGCTTGAGGTTCTGGTGCCTTCGGCCAAGGTGTTTCAGGACATGGAAGTTGTTTCGGAGGCGAGCGACGTGCGGGCCTTCCTTACTGCTCGCGAAAAACTGCTTAGCCGAGCCCTTGCCCAACGCGTTGTTTTCCAGCTTGGCTTGACGGAAAAAGCCGATTTCCTTTTTCCCAAACCCGATTTTTCAGTCTCGAATATCGTATATCGGGCCTTTGGCATTCGAGGCCAGCCTTTGCTGGAAGACATCAGCCCGGAGCAGCGCGAACAGATTGCAATAGGTCGAGTTCGCGGTGATTTGGCCGTGCAACTTGTGCCAAATACGAGTCTGCTTTCCATCACGTTTCGGGACCAACGTCCGGAATATGCTCGCGACGTCGCAAACCAGCTTGCCCAAAGTTTCATCGATTCGCGGATTGATCAGACCGGCGAAACATCGGATTTGGCGCGTCAATTCATTCAGGAACAGGTCGCTCAGACGAAACAAAAGCTTCAAGCCTCCGAGGAGGAGCTGGTCGCCTACGCAAAGCAGGTGGGCCTGAGCGTTAACGAAGCGGACAAACCTCTAATCACCTCGAACATCGTAGACATCAATAAAGCGCTGACCGAGGCAATCCAAGAGCGCCTGGATGTCGGCCGCCTTGTCCAACAAATCGACGCAGGTCGTGGCGAAAGCCTGGAGCAGGTCCTTGGCAGCAAACCACTACAGGATCTTCAGGCCAAGGTCGCCGAGTTGGAGGGCGAGTACCAACAGAAGCTCTCCATGTTTAAGCCGGGCTTTCCCGAAATGCAGCAGCTGTCTGCGCGCATTCGCGAATTGAAGAAGCAAATCAACGCCGGTGCGATGACGATTCTCGGGTCCATCAGACTTCAACATCAAGAAAAGATCGAGAAAGAGGCCAACCTACGCGCCAAGCTGACGGAGCTTGAAGCGCAGCAATTAGAATATAACGATAAAAATATCAAATACACCATCCTAAAGCGCGAAGTCGACTCCAATCGATCTCAGTATGAAAGCTTGATTGCCAAATTAAACGATATCGGCGTCAGCTCTGAACTAAAGACGCGAACTGCTTCAATCATCGATCCGGCTACGCTGCCCGGCGCACCTTTCTCGCCACGGAAGCTTTTCAATATTGCTGGAGCGCTGGCGCTCTTTGCTGCTTTATGCGTCGTCATCATTTATATTCTTGAGCTGTTGAACAACTCATTCACCAATCCGGAACAGGTAGAAAAAGAGCTGGGAACTTCCGTGCTTGGCATTCTGCCGATGGTCGACGACAAACAATTGGCTGAGAGCCTGTCCGACCAAAAGTCTGGGCTTTCGGAGGCACATCGATCTCTGCGTACTGCCTTGCAGTTTTCGGGAGCCGACGGAGCACCCAAGATACTTCTGGTGACAAGCGCAGAGGCTGCTGAAGGCAAGTCGACGACTGCTTTCAAGTTGGGGCGAGACTTCGCAACCCTTGGCACGCAAGTTTTGATTATCGACGGCGATCTGCGAAGGCCCAACGTGCATCGGCTTTTTGGCCTCAGCAACACGATTGGGTTGAGCAACCTTTTAACCAGCACAGTTCGTCGGGAAGACGTACCGAACCTGTTCCGAAAAACCAAATATCCGAATGTGACTGTTCTGACATCCGGCACCATCCCGCCGAATCCCGCGGATTTATTGGCGTCGCATCGCATGGCCCAGGCGCTGGCAAGTCTAGCCAAGCGTTTCGACATGATTATCATTGATGCCCCGCCGGTGGTCGGCTTGTCCGATGCGCCCATTCTCGGTCGTCTGGCCGATGGTGTTTTGATGGTGGTTTCTAACAATCAAGTGACGCGAAAATCGGCGAAGGCGGCGGTCAGACGCCTCCGGTCCTCCGGAGCCAATATCGTCGGGGTCGTGGTTTCAAAGTTCTCGGTCAGCAAGTTCGATTACAACTATGCCTATAAATACATGAACTATCAGTATTACACATATGGCGCGGAGACGCCGAAGCTGGGGGCCTCTTCCGATGCTACACCTGAGCGAGCGGCAAAAGGCAGGCCGTCTCTTATGGCCCGTGCTTCTGCTGGCTTCCGCAGCCGCCTTGATAGCTTTCTCGCAAGGGCTCGGTCGAGTTCTTGAAACCGCCAACCCGGCGCTTGCTTCGATTTTAGACCCTTTCAACGGCGATGCCCGTTTGCGGCTTCTCTTGGGCCGGGCGTCGGGGCCATTGAGTGCTACCGAGTTCGAAGTCGTCCAGGGCGAGATCGGCGATGCGCTCGCTTTTAGCCCCATTGAGTCGCGCCTTTTCAGTCTACGCGGTGAGATAGAGAGGCAAAACGGACGGACCGACGCCGCGCTTCGGTCTTTCCAGACCGCGCAGGCATTGTCGAAAACCGATCTGCTGGCTGCGCAAGGTTTGGCAGCTCTTTTCCTATCCCGAGGACAGGCAGCAGCCTCCGTCAAAAGTCTGGATCTTATTCTGCGTCGGTCGCCGGATCGTATCGCCGAGCTGGCACCGGTGATTGCAGAAATTTCCGCTGATCACAAAGCCTATCGCGCTGTTGTGGAGCGGCTAGAAGCTGATGCGCCGTGGCGGACAAGTCTCATCAGTTTTCTGGCGTCAGGGGTTGATAGCCTGGATATTGCTGAACGATTGCTCGGAGATTTGTCGGTGCGCCCCCCATATCCGGCCGAGATTGCGGCTGTTATCAGCGGCCGGTTGAAGCAGCATCAATTCGAACGAGCTCACAGTTTTTTCCTGTTCACCCTGACGCCAAGTCAAAAAGCGATCGCAACCTATGTCTTCAATTCAGAGCTTTCACCCCAGCGATTGTATCGGAAGTTTGATTGGGAGACGCCTGTTCGTCCCGGAGTGGAGTTGACCTGGTCGACAGACGGCAGCAGCAGCCCGAAGGGAGCGAGGGTTCGATTTCTCGGTGCTCCGGTAAAGGATGTCGGCCTGAATCAGACGCTGATGCTGCCGCCAGGCGAATATCGTCTCGGCGTCTCGGCTTCGGCAACCGGCCTCGTTGCACCGAAGGGTTTGGCATGGGAACTGTCTTGCGGCGGCGATTCGCCAATGGCTATAGCCAAACTGGCTCTCGATGCAGGTGAGTATTCAGATCGGGAATTCGGCGTGAACTTTAATGTCCCGAGTTCTAACTGCCCGGTGATGCAACTCCGTCTGATGACGGATCTTGTGGCTGGAAGCTGGCGGTCGCTCTATCGCGGCGAAGTAATCATTCACTCCGTTAGAATTGAAAGGGTCGAGGGGTGAGTGAAGCGGGCAGGGAAAGCCAGAAATACGTTCTCGGAGGAGCTCTCATTCTCGCAATGATTATCGGGGGTGGGACTCGTTCAGGACTTTTGACGGACTCGATGATTTCCGTCGTGGTCTTATTGGCTTCGATATTCGTTCTTGCCCGCAATAAGGCCATCTCGATCTCGACGCCAATTTTTACGCTTTTGATCGTCGTTGTACTGGCTTTGCTGCTTCAGCTCGTGCCTTTTCCGCGGGCCCTTATTGCTGAGCTTCGCTTGCCGCCAATCGACCAGGCGATTAGCAGCTCGGACTCACCAATTTCCACTATTTCTCTTGGAGTAGGGCATACCATCCATTCGTTGGTAGTCTTCGTCGCGCTCGCCATGTTCACGTGCGCTGTTACCTCCCTTCGCTCGAAACAGATCATAGGCCTGGTTCCATTTTTCTTTACTGGGGTAGTCTGTAATCTTGTAGCGGGGGCAATCCAGTTCTCGATTTCCGATCAAGTCGTTATCGATAATTTGCTTTCATACAATATGACAGCAGGGTTTTTCGCGAATATAAACCACTTTTCTGCTTTGTTGTTTGTTGCGATTCCGTTCTTACTATACTTCAGTATCATCAGAGGACGTATGATCGCTGGGGCGGTCGGCTTGATATTCGTATTGCTGATGTTGTTGTCGGCCGGTTCGCGAGCGGGTGTTGTGATTGGCCTGCTGATCTTTGTGGCTTCGTTGCTGCTTTTAACGGCGAGGAGTCGGGCAGGGATAGGTGCGCTGGTTGCAGTGTTTGTTGGTGTTGCACTCTACACCATGGGCGTTTGGGCACGGTTTGAATCCGAAAACACGGCCGGTTTGGACGATTTGAGGCTCGAATTTCTCCAAACCAGTTGGGAAGGTATCAAGCAGAACTGGCTGCTGGGCATAGGATACGGAAATTTCGAGAAAGCTTATCAGATCTACGAAAAGCCGGAGCAGATATTCCAGTACTTCGTCAATCATGCTCACAATGAGTATGTCCAGCTCGTCTTCGAAGGCGGTATTCTCGCAGCAGGGCTTATCATGTTATATCTTATCGTGATTCACGTTCAGATTTGGCGGAATGGCACGGACGGATTTCGAAAAGTGGCCTACTTGTCGATTCTCTTTCTGCTTCTGCATTCACTGATCGATTACCCGTTGCGCACATATGCGCTGGCTATGGCGTTCGCGTTCTTCAACGCAGTGTTGTTTTATACGGGGACATTCTTGCCCAAAGCGAGGACCGAGCCTGTCGAGATCGTTGAGAGTGAGTAGGAACTATGAGCCCTGTCCTAAGCCGTGTGGACGAAATCACGCGAGTTGAGGGTTGAGGATGGCTATTGCTCTTTAATGCAACCTTGCCAAGGTTGGGGTCGGGCGTTCGAATCGCCTCACCCGCTCCAGTTTCCTTCGGGAAGCAGCATTGAAGAAAAGGCCACCTTCGGGTGGCTTTTCTCGTTTTACCCACCGCTCAGCTTTGAAAGCTGCACTCGCGCCGATGCCCAGGCATCGAAGGTTTTGTCGCCGATCGCAGGAACAAGTTTCGCCCTTGCCGCTTACTGATCCACGACGCTGCTCCTTCACCGAATCTCCAACTCAACTGCAAGCGGGCGGCAGGACTTCCACGGAAACCGGCGAGACCAACCATGACATCGATGACCTTGAGCGAACTTTCAAAGAAGATGAGCAGTATCGATTTCTGCATGCTGTCGACCAAGGCGTCGGACGGCGAAATCGCAAGCCGCCCGATGAGCAACAATGGCGATGTGGAATATGACGGAGACACCTGGTTCTTCACCTATGAGGACACCAAGAAGGTTCGGGAAATCGAGAGCGACAACAGCGTCTCTCTGACCTTCAGCGGCTCGAAAAGCCTGCTCGGAGCCCCAGGCATTTTCATTGCCATCGAAGGCGACGCCGATCTGATCCGCGACAAGGCCCAGTTCGAAGAGCATTGGGTGAAAGACCTGGAAATCTGGTTCCCCGATGGGATCGATACGCCGGGAATTGCTCTGATCAAGGTCCATGCTACGAAAATCAGCTATTGGGACGGTGAGGATAGCGGCACGGTCGCAATCTGATTGTAGCCGGTAAGGGAATTCTATTGTCGGCGGCACGCGATTTGCGGACCGCCGGCGATGAAATGTTGACGCCGTCATCCTATATTGGGCCCATCACAACTAGGGAGCACGCAAATGACGACAGAACGCGCAGTCCTTGCCGGCGGATGCTTCTGGGGCATGCAGGATCTGGTCCGCCGCCTTCCCGGCGTGGTTTCCACCAGGGTGGGGTATAGCGGCGGCGATGTACCCAACGCCACCTACCGCAACCACGGCACCCATGCCGAGGCCATCGAAATCCTGTTTGACCCCAGCCGGATCAGCTATCGCGACATTCTGGAGTTTTTCTTCCAGATTCACGATCCGTCGACCCGCAACCGCCAGGGCAACGATGTCGGGCTCAGCTACCGCTCGGCAATCTACTATACCAGCGACGAGCAGAAGCGCGTGGCGGAAGACACCATCGCAGACGTCGACGCCTCTGGCATCTGGCCGGGCAAGGTGGTGACCGAAGTCGAGCCGGCAGGCGATTTCTGGCAGGCCGAGCCTGAGCATCAGGACTATCTGCTGCGCTACCCCAATGGCTACACCTGTCATTTCCCACGGCCGAACTGGAAGCTGCCCCGCCGCGAAGCGGAACGCCGCTCCGCCTAGGCCCGCCGCATAGCATTTGTAGACGGCCGCTGAGAGGCGGCCGTTTTGCTTTGAGCGCAAACAACACATTCCCTATTCTGATGGTCATCCGCTTTCGCTTGGCACGGGCGACTGCAATCCTTGCTTGTATTTTCCTAGCCCGCGCCGTATCGCAGGCTTCATGTCGACCTCGTAGCGCTTGGCGTCCAGAAATCGGCAGGGTCCGCTTTCACATCCGCTTCGTGCGCGACAGGGCAGGTGGGGACGGGATCGGCGGCGTCAAGCTTCGCCTTGCAGCCCTTCTCGCGTCAGCGCCTGATACGTGCGCCAGCGCTCAACGAGATGGTCGAGGTCGCAGCGCAGCTGGTGGCCTGGTCGTCGCCGATAGGCGTTGCGCCGGAATAGCTCCTCCGCGCTACCGATCGCAATGCCTAAAGTCCCGCTTGCAAACGACTGTCCTGGCAGGGATCGGAGGAGGTGATACACCGTCGATCCGTTGACTTCGGCCTTGTGCCCTCTACATCTCATTACTTAGGGCTTCTTGTGTCTGATAGGCAGCGAAGCGGTTAACGGCGACAGGCGACAGGGAAGAATGATGCCTTCGATTTTCAGTACAGCGAAGGTTGAGCCGCGTGGCTTCGGCCAAAGCCGAGTGTTTTTCAGCCTAGCCAAAAATCTTCATGACTGAGCCCGTCAACCTTACCAACTGCGATCGGGAACCGATCCACATTCCCGGCAGCATCCAGCCGCATGGCTGCATGCTGGTATGCGACGTCAATGCCGTCACGGTGCTGCGCCACTCCGCCAATGCAGTCGAGATGCTCGGCTTGGAAGGCTCGGTCAATGGCGCTGTTCTGCAGGACATTTTGGGCAGCGAGGCCGCCCATTCCCTGCGCAACGGCCTGTCGAGTTTCAGCGAAGCGTCGCGGCCGGCCCTGCTGTTCGACATTCTTTTGTCGTCCGGCAAGCGCTTTGACATCGCCGTCCATCGTTTCAAATCCACAGTCATCGTCGAGTTTGAGCCGACGAAGAAGCCTGGCCGCGCATTGCGCCTGACCCGCGAACTGATCGGCCGCATCAGCAACATCGACAGCGTCGATCGGCTGCTCAACCAGAGTGCGAAGCTCGTGCGCGCCATGCTGGGCTATGACCGCGTGATGATCTACCGTTTCGAGCAAGACGGGTCGGGCAAGGTCGTCAGCGAGATCAAGCGCGCCGACCTCGAGAGCTTCCTGGGCCAGTATTTCCCCGCCAGCGACATTCCCCAGCAGGCGCGCGCGCTTTATATGCGCAACACGATCCGCATCATCTCCGATGCGAATGCGGCGCGTATCCCCATCGTTCCGGTGCTCGACGCCTCCGGCGAGGCGCTGGACCTGTCCTTCGCGCATCTGCGCAGCGTTTCGCCGATCCATTGCGAATATCTGCGCAATATGGGCGTGGCCGCTTCCATGTCGATTTCGATCATTGTCGAGGGCAAACTGTGGGGGCTGATCGCCTGTCACCACTACGCACCGCGCATATTGCCCATGGCGGAGCGGGTCGCCGCCGAGATGTTCGGCGAGTTCTTCTCCCTGCATCTTCATACGCTGAAGCAGAAGCGCACGCTCAGCATGGCATCCGACGCGCGCAAGGCGCTCGACAATTTCCTGCGGCTCGCCTCGCATCACGCCGATGTCGAGGAGCTTCTTCGGGAGAACCTCGGCGATTTCATGCGACTCATGCCATGCGACGGCGTCGGTATCTGGATGAACGGCTCCTGGAGCGCCCAAGGCGTCACGGCACCTGCGGACGCCATCCCCGAGCTGGCGCGTTTCGTTGGGTCGGTTTCGGAAGGCAGGATCTGGGCGACGCATGCGCTGTCGCAGAAGCTGCCCTCCGCGCAGGATTACCATGAGCTGACGGCAGGCGTGCTGGCCATACCGCTGTCGCAAATCCCCAATGATTATCTGTTCTTCTTCCGCCGTGAGATGGTGCAGACGCTGAACTGGGCGGGCAACCCGGAAAAGTCCTACGAAACCGGTCCGCTGGGCGACCGACTGACGCCGCGCAAGAGTTTCTCCATCTGGAAAGAAACCGTCCATATGCAGGCACAGCCCTGGACGGAAACAGACCGGGAAATCGCCGAAGCGGCGCGTGCGGCAACCGTCGAGGTCGTCCTGCGCCACAACGAGCTTATGGCCGAAGAGCGCAGCAAATCCGACGTGCGCCAGCGCATGCTCAATGCCGAGCTCAACCACCGGGTCAAGAACATCCTGGCCATCATCAAGTCGCTTGTCGGGCACCCGATTCAAGAGGGCCGGAGCCTCAAGGACTATGTCAACTCGCTCAAGGGGCGCATTCAGGCGCTTTCCTTCGCACATGACCAGGTGGTGCGTGGCGATGGCGGCGGGCTTTTGTCCGATCTCATCAATGCCGAGCTGTCGCCCTACCGTGGGCCATCGTCCGAAATCGTCCTGGTGGGACCGACGGTCTGGCTCGACGGGCGGGCTTTTTCGGTCATGGCGCTGATCCTGCATGAAATGTCGACGAACGCCGCCAAATATGGCGCCTTGTCACGGTCGGGCGGAAAGCTTGTCGTATCGTGGACGCTGACGAGTTTGGGCGACTGCGAGTTGAGGTGGGTGGAGAGTGGCGGTCCAGCCGTTACCGTGCCCGAGCGCGAAGGGTTCGGCACGGCACTCATCGACCGGAGCATTCCCTATGATCTGGGTGGTGAAAGCTCCGTCGACTACGCGCCCGGCGGCATCAAGGCCGACTTCCGCTTGCCCGCGCGTCATATCTCGTTGGCGACGACTGTTTCCCAGGCGCAGCAGCTGTCCCCGGCGGCGGAGACCGGCCTATCGGCGCTGCCTGCCGATCTGGCGGTGCTTCTGGTCGAGGACCAGATGCTGATCGCCATGGATGTCGAAGCCATGCTGGAAGAAAAAGGCATCCACGACGTTACCGTGACCAGCTCGGCGCAGGAGGCGCTGACCCGGCTGCGCTCGTTCAAGCCGCATGTCGCCGTGCTCGACGTCAATCTCGGCCAGGGCACCTCGATCCCGGTAGCCGAGGATTTGACGCGGCGCGGCATCCCCTTCCTGTTTGCCACCGGCTATGGCGACGGATCGGTCATTCCCTCGGAATTTTCCGCAGTGCCGATCGTGCGCAAGCCCTATGACGGCGAGACGCTGCTGGCCGCCATCGCGCGGCTGATGAACCGCTAACGCTCTAGAGCGTTTCCTGTTTAGATTGAAGCGGTTCTGTTTCACCGATGGCGAGGCGAACCGCAAGGAAGGCGGCGCAGTCCCGATGTGGTGCATCGGGCAAGACGTCTGACACAGCGGGCGCCCGCCAGCGGGAAACCTCCCCGTTGATTTGCGTGGCAAATCAACAAGTGTCTAAAGTGCCGGTGGTCCTTTGCGCATTCAAAGAAGGCGCGGCCACCGGTGGGCCGGGTTAATTCGGGCCAAATCCTTCGGGCCTCGGCTCGGCCGTAGCACCACTACGACCTCGCCTCATCCCTCGACCTTGTCCCGAATTCCCACCGGCAGAACGGTTCAATCTAAGCAGGAAACGCTCTAAGCCGGCAGCGTGGCGAGGCGCTCGGTCAACAGGCTGAAGAAGCCATCGGCGTCGACGTCCTTGATGAACAGCGCATTCTTCTCGCGGTCGGTGACGCCCCACCAGTCGACCACGGTCTCGCCGATGGTCAGCGGCGACGAGGTCTCGATCTCGACATTGCAATGGCGGCCGGAATAGAGCTCCGGCTTGATCAGATAGGCAATCACGTTGGGGTCGTGCAGCGGGCCGCCATCGGTGCCATATTTCTCTTCGTCGAAACGCTCGAAGAACTCCAGCCAGGCCGCCGCAACTTCGCCGACCCGGGTGCCGATGCCGCGCATCGCCGAGACCCGCTTCTCGGTCGTCAGCACCTTGTGGGTGACGTCGAGCGGCATCATCACGATCGGCACGCCCGAGCCGAAGACGATCTCGGCCGCATGCGGATCGACATAGATGTTGAACTCTGCCGAAGGCGTGATGTTGCCGCCTTCGAAATAGCCGCCGCCCATCAGCACGATTTCCTTGATGCGCGAGGCGATCTTCGGTTCGCGAACCAGCGCCATGCCGATATTGGTCAGCGGCCCGAGCGGGCATAGCGTCACCGTACCGGGCTCTTCCCGCATCAGCGTCTCGATGATGAACTCGACGCCGCCCTGCGTCTGAAGTGGCATGGCCGGTGCGGGCAGGTCGTAGCCGTCCAGCCCGGTCTCGCCATGCACATGCTCGGCAGTCACCAGTTGCCGCACCATCGGCCGCACCGATCCGGCATAGACCTTGACGTCGGGCCGGCTCGCCACCTCGCAGACCTTGCGGATGTTGGTGTGGGTCAGCTCCAGCGGAATGTTGCCCGCGACCGCGACGATGCCGAGAACGTCCAGCTCCGGGCTTGCCAGCGCCAGCAAAATGGCGAGCGCGTCGTCCTGGCCGGGATCGGTGTCGATGATGATCTTGCGGGGCATATGCGGTTCCTGCGATGCGGTTTCAGGCGGCGTGTTCGAGCGTTTCGGCGGGCCGAACCAGCTTTGCGAGAAGCTGTTCGCGGCGGCGCTTGAAGCGTTCGAACGCTGCCGCTTTTACATGGCCAAAGCCACGGATCTCGGACGGCAAACCGGCGATTTCCACCGAAAGCTTGTGGTTGCCGGCGGAGATCGATGCCGACAGCTGCGGAATGAGAGCGAAATAGTCGGCGATCAGCTGCCGCTCCATGCGCCGTTCCTCAGTGCGTCCGAAGGGGTCGAGAGGGGTGCCGCGGAGGAATTTGGCACCTGCCAAAACGCCGAAAACGGGCCTTATCCACCCCCCGAAAGCTATTTTGCCGGGGTGCCCGGTGCGGGGGTCGATCTTCGAAATCATCGGCGGCGCAAGATGGTGCTTGATCTTGAAGTCGCCCTCGAACTGCTCAGCGAGCTTCCTCTGGAACGAGGTGTCGCGATGCAGCCGCGCGACCTCGTACTCGTCCTTGTACGCCATCAGCTTGAAGGCGTTGCGGGCCACCGCCATGGCGAAATCCGTCGAGCCGAGCGGCGCTTCCGCCTTGCGCGCGGTTTCGACAAGCTCGCGGTAGCGCGCGGCATATTTGGCGTCCTGATAGTCGGTCAGGAACGCCGAACGGCGTTCGACGATGTCCTCCAGCGTTTCCGCCCTGGGCTCAGGGGGCTTGCCGAGACCGGCAGCGGCGATGACGCCCTCCGGATCGACGGCGGCGCGGCGGCCCCAGGCAAAGGCTGTGCGGTTCATGGCAAGGCCCGTGCCGTTGAGTTCCAGCGCCCGGTCGATGGCGTCGAAGCCGATCGGCACCAGGCCGCGCTGCCAGGCATAGCCGAGCAGGAACATGTTGGCCGCGATGGCGTCGCCCATCAAAGCGGTGCCGAGTTTCGAGGCCGAGATCATCTGCACCGCATCCTCGCCGGCAGCCTTTTTCAGCGACAGCAGCGTGGCTTCCTGGCGGAAGTCGATGGCCGTGTTCTGCACGAAGGAGGCGGTGGGCGCGAAATGGTCGTCCAGCACGGCGCGGGTGCGGCCCTTGCCGAAGGTTGCCAGCGACTTGGGCGAAGCGGAGACCACGACGTCGAAGCCAAGCACGAGGTCGGCTTCGCCGGCGCCGATGCGCGCGGCGTTGAGCATTTCGGGCTTGGGCGCGATGCGCACATGCGAGACCACTGCGCCGTTCTTCTGGGCAAGGCCGGTCTGGTCGAGCGTCAGGATCGACAGGCCTTCGAGATGGGCGGCCATGGAGAGCACGGCGCTGACCGTGATGACGCCGGTGCCGCCGATACCGGCAAGCAGCATGTTGAAGGCGCCGTCGATGGGCTGAAGATGCGGCATCGGCAGGTCGCCGGGCTTGATCGCGGCGGCCTGACCCTTGGCCTTGCGCAGCTTGCCGCCTTCGATGGTGACGAAGCTGGGGCAAAAACCCTTGATGCAGGACAGGTCGGTGTTGCAGCTCGACTGATTGATGCGGCGCTTGCGGCCGAACTCGGTTTCCACCGGCTCGACGGAAATGCAGTTGGAAACCGCCGAACAGTCGCCGCAGCCCTCGCAGACCAGCTCGTTGATGAAGGCGCGCCTTTCGGACTGGGCGAGCGCGCCGCGTTTGCGGCGGCGGCGCTTCTCGGCGGCGCAGACCTGATCGTAGACGAGAACGGTGACGCCCTCGATCTCGCGCAGCTCGCGCTGCACGGCGTCGAGTTCGTCGCGGTGGTGGATGCTGACCGTGCGCGGCAGCACGCCCTGCCAGACCTCGGGCTTTTCCGACACCACCACCACGCGCTTTGCGCCCTCGGCCAGAACCTGGTCGACGATGGAGGGAACTGTGTTGTCGCCGTCATGGCGCTGGCCGCCGGTCATGGCGACCGCGTCGTTATAAAGGATCTTGTAGGTGGCGTTGACGCGACCGGCGATGGCCGCGCGGATGGCGAGCATGCCGGAGTGAAAATAGGTGCCGTCGCCCATATTGACGAAAATGTGCTTCTCGTCGGTGAAGTGCGACAGGCCGATCCATGCGCCGCCTTCGCCGCCCATCTGGGTAAAGGTCGAGGTGTTGCGCTCCGGCAGGCCGATCACCATCATGTGGCAGCCGATGCCGGTGGTGGCGCGGCTGCCGTCGGGAATGCGGGTGGAAACGGAATGCGGGCAGCCCGAGCAGAAATAGGCGTCGCGCTTGAGCGCCGTGGCCTCGCTGGGCGTGGCGGCAACGATCTCCTCGATGCGCGCGGCACGGCTCCTGATGGCCTCATCGCCGCCGCCGAGCCGCGAAACGATGGCGCGGGCAACCGCCACGCTGTCGATCTCGCCATGGCTGGGCAGAAGCGGCGCGCCGTTTTCGTCCTGCTTGCCGACGATGCGCGGGCGGCGTCCGTCCGGCAGATTGAACAGCAGCGACTTGATCTGGTCTTCCAGGATCGGGCGCTTTTCCTCGACAACCAGCACCTGGTCGAGGTCGCGTGCGAAGTCGATCAGGCCGGTGGGCTCGATGGGCCATGCCAGGCCGATCTTGTAGAGCGCGATGCCGAGTTCGCCGGCGCGGATCTCGTCGATGCCGAGCGCATCGAGCGCGGCGAGCAGGTCGAGCCAGGATTTGCCGGTCGAGACGATACCGATGCGCGGCTTGCCGTTGCGCCAGACAGCGCGGTCGATGCCATTGGCCAGGGCAAAGGCATGCACCGCCTGCATCTTGTGTTCGAGGCGCTGTTCCATCGCGTGCGGGCCGTCGGGCCAGCGCAGCGACAGGCCGTCGCCCGGCAGGATGAGATCCGGCTTGACGATCTTGAGGCGCTCGGGGTCGAGATCGACGGTGGCCGAGCATTCGACGGTTTCGGTCTGGCACTTGAAGCCGATCCAGGCCCCGGAATAGCGGCTCATTTCCCAGCCGAGCACGCCATAGTCGATATATTCGCCGACGCCGGCCGGCGACAGCATCGGCACCATGGCCGAGATCAGATTGTGCTCGCTCTGATGGGGCAGGGTGGAGGAGACGGCGCCGTGGTCGTCGCCGACCAAGAGCAGCACGCCGCCATGCTTGTCGGTGCCGACGGCGTTGGCGTGGCGGATGACGTCCATGGTGCGGTCGACGCCCGGACCCTTGCCGTACCACATGGAAAACACGCCGTCATAGCGCGAGCCGGGAAACATGCCGGTCTGCTGCGTGCCCCACACGGCGGTTGCCGCCATGTCCTCGTTGAGGCCGGGGCGGAAGACGATGTGGTGTTCCTTGAGGTATTTTTCGGCCTTGCCCATCTCGCGGTCGAAGGAGGCGAGCGGCGAGCCGCGATAGCCGGAAACGTAGCCGGCAGTGTTCAACCCTTGCGCCAGGTCGCGCTCGCGCATCACCATTGGCAGGCGGATCAGCGCCTGGGTGCCGGAGACGAGGATACGGCCCTTGGGCAGCGTGTAGCGGTCGTCGAGATCGGTCATCTCGAAGAGCTGCGCGGCGGTGGAAGCGGGTGCAGCACTCATGATCGAGCGTCCTTCTCTGGCGGCTGCTGGGCCGGCATATCGAAAATACGGCCGGGATTCAGGATTCCATTCGGGTCGAACGCCGCCTTGAGCCGGCGCATCGCGGCGATTTCGGCGTCGCTGCGGCACAGATGCAGCCATTGCTTCTTGTCGAGGCCAATGCCGTGCTCTGCCGAGATGCTGCCATTGGCCGCCTTCACGCAGGACAGGATGGCATCGGTCACGGCGTCAGGCTTTTCGGTGCCGACGATGTAATGCAGATTGCCGTCGCCGAGATGGCCAAAGACATTGAAGGAGGCGTTTTCGTCGGCGGTGCGCACGGCGATGTCGGCGGAGGACAGGAAGCCCGGCATTTCGCGCAGCGCCACGCTGATGTCGCAGCCGACCATGTTGCTGCAGCTTGTGATGTAGTGGCTGCAGGCCTCGCGCAGCTCCCAGATGGCGCGGAATTCGCGCGGCGACTGCGATACGGTCACGTCGCTGACGATCTCGTCCTCGCAGGCCTGGATCAGCGCTTCGGCGAAGCGTTCATTGTCGACCTCGGCCTTGGTGCCCTGGATTTCGGCGAGGACATAGACGTCGCCGGTGGCCTGGACCGGGCGCTGCTTGCCGGAGAAGCGCAGCGCGCTCTCGTAGACGGCGGGAAAGATGATCTCGAAGGCCGACAGCATCGGCCCCATCGCAGAACGCAGGCGCGACAGAAGCGTGATCGCCGCTTCTACCGAGGGCAGGGCGCAAAAGGCATTGCTTTCGTAAAGCGGTTTGGGATGCAGCTTGAGACACGCGCGGGTGACCACGCCAAGCGTGCCTTCGCTGCCGATGAAAAGCTGGTTGAGGTCGTAGCCGGAATTGTCCTTAGCAAGCCCCTTGAGCGAACTCAGCACCGTCCCGTCGGCAAGCACGGCCTCGAGCCCGAGGATCTGGGCGCGATACATGCCGTAGCGCAGAACGCGAATGCCGCCGGCATTGGTGGCGACGTTGCCGCCCACCGTGGCCGAGCCGCGCGCGCCGATATCGACGCCGAACATCAGGCCCGCCGCATCGGCGGTTTCCTGCAGCGTCTGCAGTGCCACGCCGGCATCGACGACGATCGTTCCGGCATCGCTATCGACGGGATCGAGCGCCGTCATGCGTTCGAGCGACAGCACCGCTTCCCCCTCGCAGACCCGCGCGCTGCTGGAGAGGCCGGTGCGTCCGCCCTGGGTGACGAGGCGCTGGCCATGCGCATTGCAGATGGAGAGGACGGCGGACACCTCGGCCGTGGTTTTGGGGCGCAGAACCAGAAGCGGCTGAGTGCCCTTCTTGTCGCCCTGCGCCTCGCTGTAGCGGGCATCTACGGCGCCGTCGCTCATGATGCACTCGGCAGGCAGCGCCGCCGCCAGGGCCTGCAGGAGGCCTTGGGGGAGGGCGGGGGAGATGGCCGTGGCGTTATCGTTGGTGGCTGCGGCGGTCGGCATGGTGGTGCATTCCTGAACCCGGAAAGATTTAAGGCTAAGCCCAATTTTATATTTGTCAAACCTATATTTCAATTTGAAAACGAGGATTTCTCGGCTACAACGGACGCACATCGGAGAGGGGTTTGCATGAGCCTGAACTACGACGAGGTGGTGCGCACCGGCCTAGCCAAGCAGGTGGCGGACAACATCCGCGCCGCCATTCTCGAGGGCCGTCTCAAGGTCGACGAACGGCTTCCCAACGAGGAAGAGCTCGCCCGGCGTTTCGGCATTTCCCGTCCCACGGTGCGCGAGGCGCTCAAGCGGCTTGCCGCGCAGAACCTGATCCGTTCGCGGCGCGGCCCGACCGGAGGCAATTTCGTCACCCGACCCGACCCCGAGGGACTGTCCAAGGCGATCACCGGCGCGGCGACGCTGCTGGTGGGTATCGGTGCTTTCGACATCGACGAGATCGTCACCGCCAGGATGGAAACCGAATGCATCTGCGCGCGGCTTGCCGCCGCCAACCGCACCGACGCCGATATCGCGGCGATGGAGGCCGAGGTCGAGTTTCAGCTGCGCGAGGAAATGACGGACGAGGAGTTCTGCGCCTCGGATGTGCGGTTTCACCGCGCCTTGGTCGATGCGGCCGGCAACGGCCCGCTGAAGCTGATGATGTACACCGTCATCGAAGCCTTCATTCCGATCACCAACATGGTTACCTACCGCTATCGCGAGCGAAGGGAGGCCTCCGAATGGCACCGGCGTATCGTCGATGCCATCAGGGCGCATGACGTCGAGACCGCCGGCGGCCTTCTGCGCGAGCATATTCTGGGCATGCGCGACACCTTCATGCTCGCGCTCGAGCGGCGCGCGCAGGATGCCGAAGCAGCCGGCCCGCTCTGAACCAAGCCAACCAATCGAAGACCAGATTAAGTGAAGAACGGGAGAAAACCATGAGTGAGACTTTCCGCGCCCTGATGATCGTTGACAACGAGGGCAAGCCCAAGGCCGAATTCCGCGACCTGACGGTTGCCGAATTGCCCGACCACGACGTTCTGGTCGAGGTTGCCTTCTCCACGCTGAACTACAAGGACGGCCTCGCCGTCTCCGGCAAGGGCCGCATCGCGCGCCGCCTGCCGATGGTGGCCGGCATCGACATCGCCGGCACCGTGGTCGAGTCGCGTTCCGACGAATGGAAGGCCGGCGACAAAGTCGTGCTCAACGGCTGGGGATTGTCGGAGACCGAATGGGGCGGCTATTCCCGCTTCCAGCGCGTCAAGCCGGAATGGCTGATCCGCTTGCCCGACGCCTTCAGCTTCCAGGACGCCATGGCGATCGGTACGGCGGGTTACACCGCCGCCCTGTGCGTCAACGCGCTCGAAGCCTGGGGCGCCATCCAGCCCGGCGGCAAGGAAGTGCTGGTCACGGGTGCTGCCGGCGGCGTCGGTTCGACCGCCATCAGCCTGCTGTCGACCAAGGGTTACACCGTCACCGCATCGACCGGCCGTCCGGAAACGCATGAGTATCTCGGCGGCCTCGGCGCGACCAACTTCATCGACCGCGCGACGCTCTCCGAAAAGGGCGGACCGCTGCAGAAGGAACGCTGGGCAGGCGCCGTGGATTCCGTCGGCTCGACAACCCTAGCCAATGTGCTGTCGCAGACCGTCTATGGCGGCGCGGTGGCGGCCTGCGGTCTCGCCGGCGGCGCCGATCTGCCGGGCACCGTGCTGCCGCACATCCTGCGGTCGGTAGCGCTTTTGGGCGTGGATTCGGTCATGGCGCCGCGCGCCAAGCGCGAGGCAGCCTGGAAGACGCTCGCCGAGCATCTCGACAAGACGCATCTTGAATCCATGACCACGGTGGCTGGGATGTCCGACTTGCCGAAGCTTGCCAACGACATCCTCGCCGGCCAGATTCGCGGCCGCGTGGTGATCGATATTTCGAAGTAGGACTTGAGAGGGGCGGACGTTCTTGCCGCCCCTCATCCCCCTGCCGGGACCGTCTCCCCGTGAACGGGGAGAGGCGCGATCGCACCAGCACTGTCGCAAATTACAAAAGTCCCAGCATTCGTGACGGCTCGTCTCCCTCGTTTTCGGGGCCGGGCAGCCCGCTATCAAAATCGTTTGAACTCCGATCGAATCCAGCCTCATATTGGTATGAATATGGGCGGCGTCTTGGTCTTCGATGGATACAAGAGCCTTGTCTGTCAGGCGGCTGTTTCCGGAGGAGTTGCAATGCGCTTGTCGAGCCTCAAAGTCCTGCTTTCAACCGTCATGCTGATAGCGCTCGCCCCTCCCGGGGCTTTTGCCCAGGAGATGCCGATCACGCTGGGCGCAGCGCCCAGCCAGGATGCCATGACGCTGGCCGAAAACGGCGTGCCGAAGGCTGTGGAAGCGCTGCCCGATATCGTGGCGAAAATCATCGAGCGCAGCGGCGTGCCGGGCGTGGCCGTCGCGGTCGTGCATGACGGCAAGACCGTCTTCTCACAAGGCTATGGCCTGCGCGAGATCGGCAAGCCCGATCCGATCACACCGGAAACGGTGTTCCAGATAGCTTCGGTGTCCAAGCCGATTTCGGCCACCATCGCCGCCATCGAGATCACCAAGGGCAAGGCGGCGTGGACCGATCCTGTGGTGAAGTACCTGCCCGACTTCAAGCTCAGCGATCCCTATGTCGGCTCGCATGCCACGATCGGCGATTTCTTCGCGCATCATACCGGCCTGCCCCCTGCCGCCGGCGACGATCTCGAGGATCTCGGCTTCAGCCGTGACGAGATCATCGCAAGGCTGTCGCAGGTGCCGCTCGATTCATTCCGCGCCTCCTACCACTACGCGAATTTCGGCACGACCATCGCCGGCGAGGCGATAGCGGCCGCCGCCGGCAAGCCGTGGGAGACGCTGGCCGAGGAAGCGCTGTATCAGCCGCTCGGCATGGCCTCGACCAGTTCGCGCTACAAGGATTTCATGGCGCGGGACAACCGCGCCGTGCTGCATGCCTTGCAGGACGGCAAGTTCCAGCCGCTCTACCAGCGCGAACCCGACGCGCAGTCGCCGGCCGGCGGCGTGTCCTCCAATGTGCTCGATCTGGCCGAATGGTTGAAGCTTCTTCTGGCGGGCGGCTCCCACAATGGCGGGCAGTTGATCTCGGAAGATGTGCTTTTGCCGATGATGAGTCCGCAGGCCGTCAGCAGCCCCGCGCATGCGTTCGACGCGCGGACCGGCTTCTACGGCTATGGCCTCAATGTCGGCGTAACCGCGGGCGGTCATGTCAACGTCAACCACTCCGGCGCCTTTGCGCTGGGCGCGGGCACGACGATCAACGTCAATCCGGCCGCCAAGGTCGGCATCGTGGTTCTGACCAATGGCAGCCCGGTCGGCGTCGCCGAAGGCATCGCGGTGGAGTTCATGGATATCGTCCAGTTCGGCACTGCGACGCGCGACTGGTACGGCGCCTATCACAGCGTCATGGCGCATATGCTCGATCCGGAGGGCGATCTGGCCAAGGTGGAGCGGCCGGCAAATCCGGCGGCGGAGCGGCCGCTCGATGCCTATGCCGGTCGCTACGACAACAGCTATTTCGGCCCGGCGGAGATTGGCAATGGCCCCGACGGGCTGGTGATGACACTGGGTCGGCGCGGTCAGAACTTCAAGCTGCTGCCGTGGGACGGCGACACCTTCGCCATCGAGCCTTCCGGCGAAAATGCACCGAAGGGCTCGCGATCCTCGGTGACATTCGCCGCCAGCGGCGAGAAGGTCAGCGGCTTCACCATCGATTTCTACGACGCCAACGGCCTGGGAAGCTGGAGCCGCTGACGCCACCAGCGGACTTCAAGGCATAATCAAAGGGGATCACCGGCCAATCGCGATTTCGTGAACGGTGCGTCACGAAAATCGTGCGCGGGAGGCCTTTAAAAGAATTTCATAGGGTCCTATGTATCATTCATCGGACAGACGAAACCGTTTGATGTCCGAAAATTTTTAAGACTACAAAGGTAATTGCTATGAAAAAGATTCTCATTTCCGCTGCTGCTCTGGCTCTTCTCGGTGGTTCGGCTTTTGCAGCCGTTCCGGTTAGTGGTACTGTTGAGTATTACAACCCGGAAACCCGCGTCATTACATTTGAAAGCGGCCAGAGCGTGACTGTTCCACTTGACGTTGCTATTCCGGCAAACCTCCAGGCCGGTTCGCATGCTTCGGTGGATTTCAACGGCCGTGGCGACAAGGTTGACGTGGTCTTCACCCGCTAAACCTTTGCCACCGGTCCTTCTGAGGACCTGACAAAAGCCCGCTACCGGAAACGGCGGCGGGCTTTTCGTATGGGAAGGTCAGGCCGGCTTCTTCCCGATCACCAAGGCGTCGAGCAGCCGGACGCCCCTGCCTTTCGGCAGGACCGCGACCGGGTTCAGGTCGATCGCTTCCAGCACATCGTCATAGCGCAGCGCTGCATCCGACAGGGCGACCATGAGATCGGCCAACCCATCCGCATCGGCCGCCGCTGCGCCGCGATAGCCGGCCAGAAGCTGCGAAAGCTTGGTGCGATCGATCATGTCGAGCGCCAGCGGCTTGTCGATCGGCAGGAGTTCGAAGGCCGCGTCCTTGATCAGTTCGACCAGCACGCCGCCGACGCCGACGACGAGGCCAAGGCCGAACGGCTCGTGCCGGACGAGCCCGACCAATGCCTCGACCCCTCCCGTCACCATTTCCTGCACCACCACGCCGCGCAGATCCGCCTTGGGATCATAGGCACGGGCATTGGCGATGATCGTTTCGAACGCCTCGCGCGCTTCGGATTCAGAAGCGATGCCCAGGCGCACGCCGCCGGCTTCGGTCTTATGGGCGATGTCGGGCGATTCGATCTTCATCACCACCGGGAAGCCGGTTTTCTCGGCCGCCGCCGCGGCCTCGTCGGCTGTTGTCGCCAGATATTCCTGGGTGGTCGGCAATCCGTTCGCCGCCAGGAATGCCTTTGCCTCGCGTTCCGTCAGCGGTACGCCGCTGCCGATACGCTGCAGCCATGTCGGATCGGGTGCTGCCCAGGGCTTGCCTTCATCCAGCGAGGCGACTTCCACATTCATCACGGCCTTGATGGCGCGCAGCGTGGCGCGTGTGCCGTTCATGACGGTAACACCTCGGGCTGCCGCCGCCTTAACCGCCGGATGGTGGCCCGACGACAAATTGCTCATGAAAACGACAGGCGTTTCGGACTGTTTTGCGAAGTCCGCCGCCGCGCCTGCGATGCCGAGATATTCGGCCGCACCGTCCTGATCCAGGCCGGTGGGCGCGTCCTGCGCGGCCACGATCAGTCCGATCTCGGGATCGGTCGCGATGACGTCCAGCACCTGGCCATAGATAGAGGCATCGGCGAAGACGATGCCGGTTGTGTCGAGCGGGTTCTGCGGCGTCGCGAAGGGCGGCAGCAGGGTCCTAAGCGCAGCGACCGTGCCGCAGTGGAAGGGCGGCAGCGTGATGCCGGTCTCTTCGGCGATGTCGGACACATGCGCGACCCCGCCGCCGGACACGCCGAGAACGGCCAATCCCTTGCCGCGCCGGGGACGGCGCGTACCGCTGCACAGGACGGCGGTTTCGAGAAACTCATCCATGTCGCCGGCTTCAAGGACGCCGTTGCGCCGGAAGAAGGAAGTATAGGCTTCGCCGGCGCCGGCAAGCGACCCGGTATGGGCGGCGGTGGCGCGCGCGCCGCTTTCCGAGCGGCCGGCGCGCAGCACGATCACCGGCTTGCCCGCCGCATGAACCGTCTGCATGGCGTCTGCAAAGGCTTGCGGGTCGCGGATTGCCTCGAGGACGACGCCGATGGCTTTGGTCGCGTCGTCGGTGGCGAGATAATCGAGATAGTCCGGAATGTCGGTCGCCGCACTGTTGCCGGACGAGACGATATGGCTGATGCCGATCCGGCCGGTATTGCCGAGCGCAATGGCGGTCGCTCCCGAGTGCGAGACCAGCGCCAGCCCGCCCTTGAGCATTCCGGTCGACAGGCGCGAGGAGTAGAGAGCCGCACCGCTGTTGAGGTTGAACAGGCCGAGACAGTTCGGACCGCAGATCGCCATGCCGTTTCTGCGTGCGAGATCGACCAGTTCGTCCTGGCGGCGGCGGCCGGCATCGTCCAGTTCGCCAAAGCCGGAGGCCAGAACGACGGCTGCCTTGATGCCGTTGCGCGCGGCTTCCTCGAGCGCCGGCAGGACGCGTTCGGCGGAGATGCCGATGACGGCGACATCGGCGGGTTCGGCGAGATCGGAAAGCGATGTGGCGGCGGTGTAGCCGAACACGCTGCCGCCCTTGGGATTGACCGGCAGGATTTTGCCGTCGAAGCCATGCGCCATCAGATTGCGCATGACGAAGCTCGACGAGGCGTCCGGCCTTTCCGTCGCGCCGACGATGGCTACGGAGCGCGGGACCATCAGAGCCCGCATCGCGGAGGAGAACGTGTCGGAGGTCATGGAACCGTTCCTTGGTCGTTCACCGGCCTGGCTCACACCGAGCGAGACGAGAGCCGGAACCCTTTGCGGGGGGAAACGCCAACCAAAATGGAATGGCAATTTACCCCCACCCCTATCCCCTCCCCACAAGGGGGAGGGGAACTGCCAGCGCTTGCCCTTTGCTGGTTTTGAAGTTCGAGCGCGCCTTGAAGAGTGTTCCCGCCCGAAAAAGGGGGAGGTGAGGTTGTAGCTGCGGCAAACGCCTTAGAACCGATGAATCCGCAGTCCCAGGACCTTTTCCGAGATGATCACCACCGTCAGCGTCAGCACGATCGACACCGTCGAGACGGCGGCGGCTTCGGGCGTGAAGTTGGTGCGGAGGTAGTCGAACAGCTGGATCGGCAGGGTGGAGGTGCCGACCCCCTTCAGCATGAACGAGATGGTGAAGATGTCGAAGGAGATGATGAAGGCGAACAGGCAGCCGCCTATGACGCCCGACTTGATCATCGGCAGCATGATGCGGCGGAACCGCACCAGCTTCGGCGCGCCCAGGCTGCGCGCGGCCATGTCCCAGGACGGGTCGAAGCTTTCCAGCGAGGCCGACACGTTGATGAAGACGAAAGGCAGCGTGATCAGGACGTGGCCGATGATCATGCCGACCATGTTCTGCGTGCCGATGCCGATGGCATAGACGAAGAACAAGAGCGAGATCGCCGTCAGCACCTCCGGCAACAAAAGCGGCGCGAGCATGGCGATGCGCACCACGTCCTTGCTGCGGCGCGCATGCAGGACATGGAACAGTGCCGCCATGGTGCCGATGACGCCCGAGATGATCATCGTCACGAACGCCACCCACAAAGAGGTGCGGATCGCCCGCATGAACACCTCGTTGTTGAAGAAGGTGACGTACCAGCGGAACGACAGGCCCTGCGGCGGGAAGGTGAGGAAGGCGCCCGCATTGAAGGACGCTCCCACCACGACCAGGATCGGCGCGAGCAGGAAGGCATAGATGAGAAGGCAATAGCCGGTGAGAAACGGTCTCGACATGTCAGGCCACCTTCCATTTCATGCGCGTCATGCGGCCGAAAATGACCACGATGATCGCCCCGGTCACCGACAGCATCAGCGCGAGCGCGGAGCCGAACGGCCACTGGAAGGTATCGATCAGCGCATCGACCACCGTTACCGCCATGGTCTTGACCTTCAGCCCGCCGATCAGCGAGGGCGTGACATAGGCGCTGAGCGACAGCACGAAGACCAGGATGCAGCCGGCCTGGATGCCCGGCATGGACAAGGGCAGGACGATGCGGCGGAAGGCCGTGGCGCGCGACGCGCCGAGCGAGCGTGCAGCGGCTTCGAGCGATGGGTCGATGCCCTGGATGCCGTTCATGATCGGCAGGATCATGAACGGAAGGAAGACATGCACCAGCGCGATGATGATGCCGAGCGCATTGTACATCAGCGGCAGCGGCGCATCGATCAGGCCCATATTGGTCAGCGTGCGGTTGATGAGGCCGTTATTGCCGAGAAGGATGGTCCAGCCATAGCTGCGGATGACGATGCCGACCAGAAGCGGCGACAGGACGAGGCCATAGGCCAGGCCGCGGAACCGCATGTTCGGCCGGGTCAACTGCCAGGCAACGGGAAAGCCGATCACCAGGCAGATCGCGGTGGTCAGGAAGCCGATCCACAGCGTGTTGACGACCTGCCAGATATAGAAGCTGTCGGCAAAGAAGCGGGCGTAGTTGACGAGGGTGAAGCCCTCGCCATAAGGCGTGCCCTGGCCGGGAACACGGAAGCTCATCACGCCGATGTTGAGATAAGGCAGCACGAGAAAAATGGCCAGCAGAAGTCCTGCCGGCGCTATCAGCAGATAGGGGCCGATGCCCTTGGTCTTGCCTGGACTCATTGCGCCACCCCGACCAGCCAGAAGCGCTCCGCCGGCGCGTGCAAGGCAACGCGATCGCCTTCCGCGAAGCGGTTGACTGGAAAGGTCTGCGCATGCAGTTCGTCGCCATTGTCCAGCTTCAACCGGTAGTCCATCAGCGCGCCGGAATAGTAGCTTGCCAGAACGGTCGCTGCAGGCTGGCCTGCGGTAGCCATGGACAGTTCGATGGCCTCGGGGCGCAGCGCAAGCGACACCATATTGCCCGGCTTGACCGAAATCTTGGTCGGCAGGATGAAGTTTCCGAGCGGCGACGTGACGGTCGCGGTGCCCTCGCCGACGGACTCGACCTTGGCCTCGACGAGGTTCACCTGGCCGACGAATTCAGCGACCTCATGGTTTTCGGGGCGCTCATAGATGTCGGTGGGCGAACCGATCTGGGCGATGCGACCGCCGAACATGACGACGACGCGGTCCGACATGGTCATCGCCTCGGCCTGGTCGTGCGTGACATAGACCGTTGTGATGCCGACGCGGCGCTGCAGGTCGCGGATGAAGACGCGCATTTCCTCGCGCAGCTTGGCATCGAGATTGGCGAGCGGCTCGTCGAGCAGCAGGATCTTCGGCTCGATCACGAGCGCGCGGGCAAGGGCGACGCGCTGCTGCTGGCCGCCGGAAAGCTGGCGTGGATAACGTGCCTCGTAGCCCTTGAGCTGGACCATATCCAGCACCTTGGCGATGCGCTCGCGCATCTGCGGCTTCGGCACCTTGCGCATCTCCAGCCCGAAGGCGAGATTCTGCTCGACGGTCATGTGCGGAAACAGCGCGTAATTCTGAAACACCATGCCGATGTCGCGCTTTTCGGCGGGGGTGTTGACCACGTCCTGCCCGTCGAAGCGGATCGCACCCTCGGTGACGTCCTCGAAGCCGGCGATCATCTTCAACGTGGTGGTCTTGCCGCAACCCGAAGGCCCGAGCAGCGAGATGAACTCGCCTTCGGCGATCTTCATAGAGATGGCATTCACGGCGCGCGCGTTGCCATAGCTCTTGGTCAGCTTTTCGATGCTAACCTCGGTCATATATCTAATCCCTTGCTGGCGCAAAAATGCAAAGCCGCGCGCATACTCTCGTATGGGCGCGGCGCTGCTGTGCTTGCTACTTGACGGTCTTCGCCCAGGTCTCGGCGAACGCGGCCTGGTTCTGATTCATGAAGTCCCAGTCCCAGCTCAGGATCTTATCCATTTCAGGGCCGGAGATCGGCACGTCGGCCTTGAGATCGTCGGGCACCACGACCTTGGAATTGGTCGGCGAGATGAAGAACTCCTTCATCAGCAGCGCCTGGGTCTCGGGGGCCAGGAGGAAGTTCGCATATTCGTAGGCGAGTTCCTTTTCCGGCGCATTGGCGAGGATGTTGATCGTCTGGTCGAACATCAGCAGGCCTTCTTCCGGCACGATGACATCGATCGGCAGGCCCTGCTTGCGCAGGCGGGCGACTTCGCCGAAGTCGAACGGTGCGATGACGAACTCGCCCGAGGCAATGCCCGTGGACAGGTTGAAATCGGCCTGGATGACCGAGCCCAGCTCACCGAGCGCCTTGAAGCCGGCTTCGGTGTCATACATGTCCTTGCCGAAGATCTTGGAGAACAGCATCAGCTGCATCTTGCCGGCGCTGTTGGAGAAGCTGTAGAGGCCGATCTTTCCCTTGAACTCAGGGTTGGTCCAAAGATCCTTCCAGGCCTTGGGCGGGGTTTTCACCAGATCGGTGCGGTAGGCGAGCCCGATCGGCGAGACCATGGCGATGGCGCCCCAGCCGTCGGTCTTCTTGGCCAGCGGATAGAGATCGTTGTAGTTCGACACCTTGCTCAGGTCGAGCTTCTCGAAGAAGCCTTCCTTGCGCAGGCTCGACGCGAAGACCTCATTGGTCATCACGACCGAGTAAGGCGGGTTGGCAACGCCGGCGGCGCGCATATTGGCGCCCCAGACACGGCCGTTGCCGACGTCGAGCGTGACATTGGCGCCGCTGGCCTTGGTGAATTCCGGCGCCAGCGTGTTGCGCCAGAACTGTTCCCAAACGCCGCCCAGCGTCGGCACGATCAGGGTCTTGTTCTGTGCGAGGGCCGCGGGAAGCCCGAACATCGTACCGGCGGAAAGTGCCGCCATGCCGGCAAGTGCCTGTCTTCTAGTCAAATTCATCGTAAAGTTCCCCTTTCTGACATCCAATCTGCGTCCGTTCGGTCTCTGGCCGAACGGCTCTGGTGATCTCTTGCGAAGGACGGCGGTTCCCGTCTCTGTCCTTCCGTGCTCGATCGTGGCCCTCATACAGGACCACGGTCTCAGGCCTCCTTTACTTGCTGAAGGCCTGCTTGGTCTTGAGCGCGATATACTCGCCATAGGTGATGGGCTCGTATTTCGCAGGCGTGCCTTCGGCGCAGAACGGCTCCAGGCACGTGATGACGGTGTCCTTGCTCGGATTGAGGAAGAACGGGATCGACTGGCGACGCGAACTGCCTTTCTTGTCGCTGGGCGGATTGGCGACACGGTGCGGCGTCGACACCCATTCGTCGTTGGTCCAGCGCATGAAGGCATCGCCGATGTTGACGACGTAGGCGCCGTCGATCGAAGGCGCGTCAAGCCATTGGCCGTCCCGGGTCTGCACCTGCAGACCGCCCGAGGAGGCTTCCGAACGCAGGATGGTCATGAAGCCGTAGTCGGTGTGGACGCCGGCGCGCAGCTGGCCCGGCAGCGGGTCTTCGTCCTGCTCGGGGTAGTTGATGACGCGCAGTGCCGACATATGACCGTCGAAGGACGCCTCGAAATAATCCTGGTCGAGCCCGATCGCCTTGCAGAAGACGCGACGCAGGTGCTTTGCCAGCGTCTCCATCTCGACGAAATAGTCGCGGAACGCCTGCTCGATGCCCTCCGGCTGGTCCGGCCAGCTATCGCCCGGCAGGCGGACACCGAAATTCAGGCTTTCCTTGTAGTCGCCGGGGGTCTTGATCCCCAGCGTCGCACTCAGCGCCTCGTCGGCGATGGGCGAGAATGCCACGCCGCCGACGACATCGGTGCCACGCCCTTGCTGGGTCTTCCAATCCTGCGGCAGGTCGAAGAAGGCGCGCGCCAGATTGTAGAGGCGCATCGTCTTTTCCGGCGACACGCCATGACCGGTAACGAGGAAGAAGCCGGTATCGCGGCAGGCGGTCTCGATTGCCGAGACGACCGCGGCCGCACCCGCTTCATTGCGGATGAAGGGGCCGACATCGATGACCGGGATGGTCGGCGCCGATGTTCCTGGCTGGGTGGCTGAACTGTTATGCATTGTCACAACACCTTCTCGTGTAAGGAGATTTGAGGAGAAAGCCGTGAGCGAAAGCGTGCGAATGCTGCCGGAAAATCCGGCCTTACTGGCAGTTGGGGTTTCCCAATACGCATGCACACGCCTTGTCTTTTACGCACCTGCTGCTGCAGGCCGGTAGCATCGTAAAAGAGCACGCTATCTGCATAAACTGTTGTTGACAAGAACATCTGTTGTTGAACATATCAAAAAAATATACGACCGAATTTCAGCAAAGTGACAGGCCATGGACGATCTGGGTACGCAGGAACAGGCGGTCCTCGAAATTATTGCCGACAACCCGTTTGCCGGTCAGCAGGAAGTCGCTGACATGCTGGGATTGGCCCGCTCCACGGTCGCCGCCCATATCGTGAGCCTGACCAAGAAGGGCTATATCCTCGGCCGCGGCTACGTCCTTCCCACAGCCAAGCGCATCGTCTGCATCGGCGGCGCCGTGCTCGACCGCAAATATCATGCGCGCAAGGAATTCATCTTCGAGACCTCAAACCCGGTCGACGGCTACCGCAGCTTCGGCGGCGTGGCCCGCAACGTGGCGGAAAATCTGGCCCGGCTCGGCGTCGCGACGACCTTTGCCTCCGTCGTCGGCGACGATGAGACCGGCCGCGCGCTGGTGCGCCATCTGCGCGACCTCGGCGTCGAAGTCAGCCAGGTTCTGATCACCTCGGAACGGCCCACCGCCGAATATGCCGCGATCCTTGGACCCGACAACAATCTCGTGCTCGGCATCGCCGACATGGACATTTTCGAGCAGTTCGGCCCAACCCATATCGACCGCATCTGGCCGCATCTGGCCGCTGCCTCCTGGGTTTTCGCGGACTGCAACCTGCCTGCGGCGACGCTGGCGGCACTCGTCTCCAAAAAGCAGGGCAGCCGTTTCAAGCTCGCCATCGATACGGTGTCTTCGCCCAAGGCGATGCGCCTGCCGCAGGATCTTTCCGGCGTCGACCTGCTTTTCCTCAACAATGACGAGGCCAACACCATTCTCGGCCGCACCGATCCGGCGGATTATTTCCGCCCCAAGGAAGCGGCAATGCGGCTGCGCGCGCGCGGTGCAGGCGAGGTGGTCGTCACCATGGGCGCGCTGGGCATTTCGGTCGCCACCGAAAAAGGCGTGACGCAGGTGACCTCGGTGCCGGCGCGGCCCGTCGACGTGACCGGCGCGGGCGATGCGATGATCGCCGGCACGCTCTACCGGATTCTCGCAGGAGAAGACACCATCACCGCCGCAAGGACGGGCGCGCTGGCCGCGACGCTGGCCACAGAAAGCGATTCGAGCGTCCATCCGGACCTCTCCGCCCGCTTCCTTGCATCCAACATGCACCGCATTCCCGCCTGACAGGAAAGGCCTGATCCACATGGCTCCCATCACCATCCGTTACGGCCGCGACGTGGCCGCCGCGCGCGCCGCTTCCGGCCCCATCGTGGCACTTGAATCGACCATCATCACCCATGGCATGCCTTATCCGGCCAATCTCGAGACCGCTCGCGCGGTCGAGCAGGTGGTGCGCGACAATGGAGCGACACCGGCGACCATCGCCGTCATCAAGGGCGAGGTATTCGTCGGCCTCGACGACGAGCAGCTCGAAGCGCTGGCCCAGTCCAAGCAGGTCGTGAAGGCGTCCGGCCGCGACCTCGCAGCCGTCATGGTGCGCAAGGGCGATGGCGGCACCACCGTGTCGGCCACCATGCGCATCGCAGCGCTGGCCGGCATCGACATCTTCGCCACCGGCGGCGTCGGCGGCGTGCATCGCGGCGCCGAGCAGACCTTCGACATCTCCGCCGACCTGACCGAACTTGGCCAGACCGAGACAACTGTTGTTTGCGCCGGCGTCAAGTCGATCCTCGATATCCCCAAGACGCTGGAATATGTCGAGACCCAGCGCGTGCCCGTCATCGCCTATGGCAGCGACGATTTTCCCGCCTTCTACACCCGATCCAGCGGGCTGAAGGCCGACCACAGGCTCGACACGCCGGAAGAGATCGCGGAAGCGATGATCCTTCATGCTCAGCTTGGTTCGGGCACCGGCATCCTCATCGCCAACCCTATCCCCGAAGCCGACGCGCTCGACACCGCCTTCATCGACAAGACCATTGCCGAAGCTGTGGCGGAAGCCGAGAAGAAGGGCGTCGCCCGCAAGGAGGTCACGCCTTTCCTTCTGGACCGCATCAACCAGCTTTCCGAAGGCAAGAGCCTGAAGGCCAACATCGCGCTGGTGAAGAACAACGCGGCACTCGCCGCCAGGATGGCCGTCGCGCACAGCGCGCTGAAGACGCAGCAGAAATAATCAAGGGAACGGCGCCGTCTCCGGGCAGCGCGACACTGAAAGGAAGACAGGCATGAGCCAGACCGCGTCCTATGAGACGATCCTTTACGCCAAGGACGGCCAGGACAAGTTCGCGACGATCACCATCAACCGTCCCGACAAGCTGAACGCGATGAACAAGACGACGATCCGCGAGATCGACGCCGCCGTCGCCGCAGCGGTCGCCGACCCTGATGTCAACGCACTGGTCATCACTGGTGCCGGCCGCGCCTTTTCCTCGGGTTACGACCTGCAGGGCGGCGATTTCGACGTCGACATCGACTTCTGGCGCGAAGACATGAGCGAGAATGCCGAAGCGCTGCTCAACATCTGGAAAGCGCCGATCCCGGTCATCGCCTCGATCAACGGCTATGCGCTCGCCGGCGCGCTCGAACTGATGATGTGCTGCGACCTCGCCATCTCCGCCGACAACGCAAAATTCGGCGAGCCGGAAGTGCGTCACAATTCCGGACCGCCCGCGCTGATGATGCCGTGGCTGCTCGCCACCCGCGACGTGCGCTGGCTGATGTATACCGGCGACCTGGTCGATGCCGAGGAAGCGCTGCGCATGCACCTGATCAACAAGATCGTGCCGGCCGCCGAACTCAAGGACGCCACCGAAAAGCTCGCCCGCAAGCTGGCGCGCATGCCCGTTCCGGCGCTCAAATACACCAAGGCCTCGATCAACAACCAGCAGGTCGTGGCCGGCCTCCTGCCCTCGTTCCAGTATAATATCGAGGCGATTGCCGCGCTGCACGTTACCAAGCAGGGCCGCGAATGGATGGCCAACCTCGCCAAGATGGGCTTGAAGGAATATCTCGATTTCCGCGATTCCCCCTTCAAGGGCCTGGATATCTGAGCGCGACAGCGCCGTCGTTTCAAACTCGGACGAGTTGAAGCGGATCGATACCTCCACCCCTGTCCTCTCCAACTGAACAGGGGTAGGGGGAGCGGTTTCTTGCGCGCCCCGTCGTCGACTGCCAGCTTCTGACTCATTGCCGCAAAATGCGACGAGGGCGTCTCCCTCCCTTGTGGGAAGGGATAAAGGGGGGCAGCCTGGAAATGGGATGCGCAACCGCAGTTCTTTAGCACCGAAAAGGCTTAGCCCATGCCGGCCACCGAAACCCGCAAAATCGTGATCGACACAGATCCCGGCATCGACGACGCGGTGGCGATCCTTCTGGCGCTGAAGTCGGTTGAGTTCGACATTCTCGGCATCACCACGGTGGCCGGCAATATCGGCATACAGACCACCACCCGCAATGCCGGGCGCATCCTGGCGCTGCAAGACCGCCATGTGCCGGTGATAGCAGGCGCCGCCGTACCCCTGTCGCGTCCGGGCCGGAATGCATCCTATGTTCACGGCAATGACGGCCTCGGCGGCGTCGCATTTCCGGCGCCGCTCGCAGCGCCTGCCGGAGACGATGCCGTTGCCTGGCTGGCAGAGACGCTCGAGTCAGCGGAAGCCGGCAGCGTCGATATCCTGGCGTTGGGCCCGCTGACCAATGTCGCCCGCTTGGTGCAGGAGCATCCCGCTTCAGCCAGACGTCTGGGCCGCGTCATCGCCATGGGCGGCGCGATCCACGAGCCCGGCAATGTCGGCCCGCGCGCCGAGTTCAACATCGCCGCCGACCCCGAGGCCGCGGAAGTCGTGTTCCGGTCCGGGCTCGATGTCACGCTGGTCCCGCTCGACGTCACCCGCAAGGTCCGCGCCACCCATGCTCAGGCAGCCGAACTGAGGAGCAGCGGCGTTGCGGCCGCGAAGGTTTCGGGCGAACTGATCGACGCCTATTTCCAAAGCACCGGCGGCGGCGAAAGCCGCCCGCTGCACGACCCCTGCGTGATGCTTCTGGTGCTCGATGCCACGCTGTTTACCTGCGAACTGCTCAAGATTTCAGTCGACCGGACGATGACCGGCGATGCCGGGTCGCTCGACATCGACGCCTCGGGCGGCGCCATTTCGGTAGCGATGAAAGTCGATGGCGATAGGGCGCTGAAGCTGCTCTTCGACCGGCTGCTCGGCTAGCAGGTCATCTTACTGCCGAACTCACCGTGCCTGGCCACGTGGCCTCCCCGTGACGATTTGGCCACGGGCTAAAAAGGTTGCTGCAGCGACCGCCTTCACGACAGGCGACATGACATGCTGATCTCATGAATGAAATGGCGCACCCGAAGAGATTCGAACTCCTGACCCCCAGATTCGTAGTCTGGTGCTCTATCCAGCTGAGCTACGGGTGCGCATGAGGCGTGGGGAAAACCCCGCCTGCCGCAGCCAGCCTGTCGGCCAACCGCGATGGCTGCTTCCTAAAGACTGATTCCGCGAAAAGCAAGATGCTCCGGCAAACTTTTCATCGAGATCACCAAGCAGGCGGAGAAGGCGACGCTCTTCCAGGCGCGCCAGGTGAAGCTTGCCGGCCGCACTCGCGCTAGCGCGGTTGCCGGGAACGGAGAAGGGCCGGCGGAACGCTTCCTTCGAAAGGATTTGGTAGCCGGATTTCGGTCTTGGCGTTTGAGACTGTGGAGAAACGGCGTCTTCCCGGAAGCAGCCAGAGCAACTGCCGGGGCTCTGTCTTCGAACTTGACGCGTCGGAGTTGTGAATTCGCCCGAAGTGCTCGTTGCGGTGGCTTTAGCCCCGTTGTTACGCTGGGCGCTTGACGCCGCGCGTGCGCTCCAGCCGGACGGGCTGGTCGGGAATGGTAAGGGAAAAGACGGTACGGCCGCCGATGCTTTCCACAAGCTCCAGCGCGCCGCCATGCGCGCGGACCAGTTCGTGGGCGATTGCAAGGCCAAGGCCCGTGCCGCCGCTGCGGGCCGAGCCGCGGAAGGCGGCGAACAGGTTTTCACGCGCCTTCTGGGGCAGGCCCGGGCCGGTATCGGTGATCAGGATGCGGCTGACGCTGCCATGCCGCTCGCTGGAGATGGTGAGCCGCTTGACGACGGCGACCTCGGCTTCCGCCGCCATCGCCTGGATGGCGTTGCGGCTGAGATTGGTCAGGACGCGAAACAACTGATCCGGATCGGCGTCGATCTCGAAGGTCGTGTCCACCGAATTGATGAACTCGACCCCGGCGGAAGGCTCCGGGCCGAGCAGGCCGTGCACTTCGTCGACCAGTTGTCGCAGCCTGAGCTTGCGGCGGGCCGGGGGAAGCTCTTGGGCGCGGCCATAGGCCAGAACGTTTTCGGAATAGGACACGGCTCGGTCCAAGGTGCGCAGAAGCTTTGGCGCGAAAGCCTGGACGGAAGGATCCTTCACCTGCAGCAGCCGGTCCGACATCAATTGCGCGGAAGCGAGAATGTTGCGCATGTCATGGTTGATCTTCGACACGGCGAGGCCGAGATCGGCGAGGTGTTTCTGCTCGCCCAGCATGCGCTGCAGATTGACCTGCATGGACGACAATTCGCGCTCCGCCACGCCGATCTCGTCGCCGCGCCCATCATGTTCGATGATGGCGGAGGGATCGTCCGGCGTCCGCGAGAAGGCGAGCATTGAACGGGTCATCGAGCGGATCGGCCGGATCATGATGCGGTCGATGGCGACATAGACGAGTGCTGCCGTCACCAGCGAGATCAGCAGCGCCACCAGCGCGATAACGGCGGAATAGCCCAGCATCGCCTTGCGCAGCTGATAGTCTGGAAAGACCAGCTCGAACTCCTTGTCGCTGTCGCCGACATGGCCGTAGATGCGCAGCATATCCTTGCCGCCGAAGACCAGCGTGTACAGCGCGTCGGTGGCCGAGCCGAGAATGGGCGTGTCGTCGAGATCGATGTGCTGGTCGACCTGCGGCGGCATTTCGGCTGCCAACAGCAGCCGTGAGACACCGCCGTCGCGCACCGCGATGGCCTTGGCGCTGATCGATTTCAGCACCTCGTTCTGGGCATCCCGCGACAGGCTGGCCGGATCGCCCTGGATCAGCACCAGCCCAACGCTGGCCGCGGTCGACAGCCGCTCATCCAGCCAGCGCACGCGGAAGGTCGAAATAGCCGGAACGAAAATGACGATTTCGGCCAGCAGAACGAAGACGATGGTCAGAAGCAGCACCTTGGCCGACAGGCCGCGCCCCAGCGGAATGGGCTGGTCTACATTCGCAGCACTGTCTGGGGAAACCTCGTTTGTCATGCCGACTTTCTATCAGTCCGGAGCGCGCCGCCAACCACTTTATACGCCTGTCTGATGCGAGCGGTTCACGCAGCGGCACCAGCAAACAGGATACCGAATCCTACTCGCCAACGCCTTCCTGCGCGATTGCAAACAATTGTGGCGTTCTCGCGGAAGGCTGTCGATCAAGATGTCTTTGGCGCCGCCACGCCCATGCGGATTGCGCTTGGCGCGCTTGCGAACTATTCCTGTGCGCGGATCAACCGGAAGAGGCCGATGCTGCGTTTCCTGTTTCGTCTTCTTGCAACCGTCGCTCTGTCGGTGGCGACCATCATGGCAGTGCTCGACGCGACGCGCAGCGTGGCGAGCTCCCGTCTGGTCCTCACGCCGCTCGCCGCGAGCTGGGAAGCCGTCGCCCCGGACTCCTTTGCCGCGACGGGCGCTTTCATCCGCGACAAGGCGCCCGACATGCTGTGGGATCCCGTAGCACTATGGCTGCTGGCCTTGCCGGGCTTCGTCGTTTTTCTCGCGCTCGCCTTCCTGTTGTACGCCATCGGATACAACAGGAAGCGTCGGCGCATCGGTTTCGTCACCGAAAACTGACCGGCGTGCTTTCCTGACGCAACGTCACCTCCAGACAGCCGAAACGCTCGGCTTTGCAAGGCTTTTGCGCTTTTCAATGTTTACCAACAGGACAAGATTCCGCGTGAATTTTGTTTTGGGCCATGCAAGATTGCCGCATGAGCGGGACGCAAGTTCCTGCCATGCGCTTCCGGGCGCAAGGAAAGACAACCTACAGGGTGTGGATCATATGAAGAAAATCATTCTTGGCCTGGTGGCCGCCACCGCGATGTGCGCTCCGGCTTTCGCGCAGGAAGTGCAGCCGGCGCTGCTGTACGATCTGGGCGGCAAGTTCGACAAATCGTTCAACGAGGCTGCCTATAACGGCGCCGAGAAGTTCAAGACCGAGACCGGCATCGAATATGTCGAGTTCGAAGTGTCCAACGCCTCGCAGCGCGAACAGGCGCTTCGCCGCTTTGCCGAGGATGGCCGCAACCCGATCGTCATGGCTGGCTTTTCCTGGGCAGAATCGCTTTCAAAAGTGGCTGATGACTATCCCGACCTGAAATTCGAAATCATCGATATGGTCGTCGAAAAGCCGAACGTGCGTTCGGTGGTGTTCAAGGAACAGGAAGGGTCTTATCTCGTCGGCGTGCTCGCCGCGCAGGCATCCACTTCCAAGAAGGTCGGCTTCATCGGTGGCATGGACATTCCGCTGATTCGCCGCTTCGGCTGCGGTTATGTCGGCGGCGCCAAGGCCGCGGGTGCGACCGACGTGATCGAGAACATGACCGGCGACACCCCGGCTGCGTGGAACGATCCGACCAAGGGTGGCGAGATCGCCAAGACTCAGATGGACCAGGGCGCGGATGTCATCTACGCGGCTGCCGGCGGCACCGGCGTCGGCGTGCTGCAGGCGGCTGCGGACGCCGGCAAGTTCGGCATCGGCGTCGATTCCAACCAGAACGGCCTGCATCCCGGCAAGGTTCTGACCTCGATGGTCAAGCGCGTCGACAGCGCGGTCTATGACGCCTTCATGGATGCCAAGAACGGCAAGTTCGAAGGCGGCATCCAGAATCTCGGCCTCAAGGAAGGCGGCGTCGACTATGCCGTCGACGACAACAACAAGGCGCTGATCACCGACGCGATGAAGACCGCGGTGGAAAAGGCCAAGGCCGACATTATCGCCGGCACGGTCACGGTCCACGACTATATGTCGGACGACAAGTGCCCTTATTGATCGGCTAGAAGCGTTGCTGGGGCCGCCGGGAAACCGGCGGCTTTTGCTTTCAGTGGCCGTCCTACCAGTGCGGCGGCTTGGTAATCGGCACGTCGGGAGCCGCCTGTTCCTCGACCGCCAGAAAGCGCTCCGTCAGCGCGTCGAGCTTCTTTTGCATGCGCTCGATGACGGTCCATTGCCGGGCGATCTCGTCGGAGAGCTCTTCAATCGTTTTTTCGTGCTCGGCCGCCCTGATCTCGAGCGTGGTGAACCTGTCGGTGTCGCTGGTCATGGGCGTCCTTTCGGCGGGCGGTAGTGCGGTGTCGGGGTGACGGAACGGCAGCCGCGCTTGCGATTGGCAGTGTGCTAACGGCGTGCTAGCTCTTTCACAAGCCGGTAAAGACAAGACGCAGCCAAGAGGTGGAACGGCGCATGGCGGAAGCCGCAATCGAACTGGTCGGCATCAGCAAGAGTTTTGGCGCGGTGCGCGCCAACCGCGACATCAATCTCGAAGTCCAGAAGGGCACGATCCACGGCATTATCGGCGAGAACGGCGCCGGCAAGTCGACGCTGATGTCCATCCTCTACGGCTTCTACCAGGCGGACCAGGGCGAGATTCGCGTCAACGGCAAGCCGACGGTGATCCGCTCTCCCAACGACGCCATCGCCAATGGCATCGGCATGGTCCACCAGCATTTCATGCTGGTCGACAACTTCACCGTGCTGGAAAACGTCATCCTCGGCGCCGAAAGCAATGCGCTGCTCAACTCCTCCATTTCCAAGGCCCGAGCCGAGCTCAAGCGTCTCGAGCAGGAATACAGCCTGTTCGTCGAGCCCGATGCGGTGATTGAGGAACTGCCTGTCGGGCTGCAGCAGCGCGTCGAAATCCTCAAGGCGCTGTATCGCGGCGCCGAAATCCTCATTCTCGACGAGCCGACCGGTGTGCTGACGCCGCCCGAGGCGGACCATCTGTTCCGTATCCTCAAGCAGCTCAAGGAGCAGGGCAAGACCATCGTCCTGATCACGCACAAGCTGCGCGAGATCATGGCCATCACCGACAATGTTTCCGTTATGCGGCAGGGCACGATGGTCGCGACGCGGGAAACCGCCAAAACGACGGTCGAAGAGCTTGCCGAGCTGATGGTCGGCCGCCGCGTCCTGCTGCGCGTGGAAAAGGGCGAACCGGCCCTGGGCGCGGTGAAGCTTTCGGTGCGGAACCTGACCGTCAAGGATTCGCGCGGCGTCACCATGGTCGAGGATGTGTCCTTCGACATTCGCGCCGGCGAGATCGTCGGCATCGCTGGAGTCGCCGGCAACGGCCAGTCGGAATTGCTGGAAGCGATATCCGGCGTGCGCAAGGCGGTGTCGGGCACCGTGACGCTCGACGGCAAACCCATCGACCTGACGGGTGCCGCCGATCCCGGCGAGTTGCGCGACCGTGGTCTCGCCCATGTTCCCGAAGACCGGCATCATGTCGGCCTCGTGCTTGCCTTCGAGGAGAACGAGAATTCCATCCTCGGCTATCACGACAAGCCGCACTATCTGAACGGTCCTTTCCTCAACATCGAGGCGATCCGCCGCGATGCGAAGGAAAAGATCGAGAAATACGATATCCGGCCTTCGGATTGCCGGCTTAAGACGGCGAATTTCTCCGGCGGCAACCAGCAGAAGATCGTGCTGGCGCGCGAGATCGAGCGCGACCCTGGCGTGCTGATCGTCGGCCAGCCGACGCGCGGCGTCGATGTCGGCGCCATCGAGTTTATCCACCGCCGCCTGATCGACATGCGCGACCAGGGCAAGGCGGTGCTGGTGGTCTCGGTCGAACTGGATGAAATCCGCTCGTTGTCCGACCGCATTCTGGTGATGTTTGCCGGCCGCGTCGTCGGCGAGCGCGGACCGGATGCCACCGAAGGCGAGTTGGGCCTGCTCATGGCCGGCGTCGAGCAGCAGGAGGCCGCAGAATGAGAACGCCGGCCCTTCTCGTGATCGATGTCCAGAACGCCATAGACGATCCCAAATGGGGCCGGCGCGGCCAGCCCGACATGGAACGGCGGATCGTCGACCTGCTCGACGCCTGGCGCGCGCGACGTCTTCCGGTCATCCATATCCGGCACGATTCCACCGATGCGACGTCGCCCTACCGACCGGGGACGCACGGCAACGACTTCAAGGCGGAAGTGGCGCCCCAGCCCGGCGAGCCGGTCGTCGACAAGCGCACCAACAGCGCGTTCATTGGAACCGATCTCACCGATGTGCTTGACGAATTGCAGGTCAGCGAACTGGTGGTCACCGGCGTTCTGCTGGAAAACTCGGTCGAGGCGACGGTTCGCATGGCGGGAAACCTCGGCTTTCATGTGATTGTTCCGGAGGATGCGGTCGCAAGTATCGACCGCACCGACCATCGCGGACGGCATTGGCCGGCCGAAGATGTCCACGCGCTGACGCTCGCCATACTCGACAAGGAGTATGCGCGGATCTCCGACGCCAGAACCGTGATCGAGACCTTGCCATGAGCACGCCCTACGCAAAACTGCCGCGCTGGGCAGACTACGGCCTGATCCCGCTGATCAACCTTCTGGTCGCCTTTGCGGTGGCCGGCCTCGTCGTGCTTCTGGTCGGCGAAAACCCGTTCCGCGCCGCCGTCATCCTGGTCGACGGCGCCTTCGGCAGCGGCCCCGGCATCGCCTATACGCTGTTTTACGCAACCAGCTTCATCTTCACCGGACTGGCGGTGGCGGTCGCCTTCCATGGCGGACTGTTCAACATCGGCGGCGAGGGACAGGCATATTTCGCAGGCCTTGGTGTCGCTTTGGCCTGCCTGCCCTTCGACGGCTTCCTGCCGTGGTATTTGATCTTCCTGCTGGCCATCCTCTGCTCGGCAGTGTTTGGCGCTTTGTGGGCGCTGATTCCGGCCTATCTGCAGGCCAAACGCGGCTCGCACATCGTCATAACGACCATCATGTTCAACTTCATCGCCTCCAGCCTGATGGTCTATATGCTGGTCGATGTGTTGAAGCCGACGGGCTCCATGGCGCCACAGACGCGCCAGTTTCTCGAGGGTGCGCAACTGCCTCGTCTGGGCTTCCTGTTCGACTATATCGGCATGAAGGTTCGTCCGTCCGTACCGCTCAACATCTCCTTCCTCCTCGCTTTGTTCATGGCCTTCCTGGTCTGGGTGCTGATCTGGCGCACCAAGCTCGGCTACGAAATCCGCACCATGGGCTTCAGTCCCAAGGCGGCGCGCTATGCCGGAATTTCGGAAACCCGCATCATCATCGTCACCATGCTGATCTCGGGTGCGCTGGCGGGGATGATGGCGATGAACCCGATCATGGGCGACCAGCACAACGTGCCGCTGGACTTCGTTGCCGGTGCAGGCTTCGTCGGCATCGCCGTGGCGCTGATGGGGCGGTCGCATCCGGCCGGCATCGTGCCTGCCGCCATCCTGTTCGGCATGCTCTACCAAGGCGGCGCGGAACTCTCGTTTGAGATGCCCTCCATCTCGCGCGACATGATCGTCATCATCCAGGGCCTCGTGATCCTGTTTGCCGGCGCACTCGAACACATGTTCCGGCCGGCCGTGCAGGCGATGTTCGCGAGCGTCAGTCCCAAGTCGGTCGGGGTCGTCGCGGCGAAAGGGGAGGGCGCCTGACATGGATTTCCTCGACGTCGTCGTCAATGTCCTGAATTCGACCGTCCGCCTGTCGGTACCGCTCCTGCTTGCCTGTCTGGCAGGGCTTTATTCCGAGCGCGCCGGCATTTTCGACATCGGCCTCGAAGGCAAGATGCTGGCCGGCGCCTTTGCCGGCGCGGCCGCCGCTTCCGTCTTCGGCTCCGCCTGGATCGGCCTGCTGATCGCCATACTCGTCGCTGTATTCCTGGCGCTGGTGCACGGCTTTGCCTCCATCACCCATCGCGGCAACCAGATCGTCTCGGGCGTCGCCATCAACTTCATCGCGGCGGGCTCCACCATCATTCTCGGCCAGGCGTGGTTCAACCAGGGCGGGCGAACGCCGTCGCTGCCGTCGGATGCGCGCTTCAACGCCATCGTTCTGCCCGGGGCGGATGCGGTGCGCGACGTGCCCATTCTCGGCGAGATTTATTCCGGCCTGCTGTCCGGCCATTCGCTGTTGGTCTATCTGGCGTTTCTCGCGGTACCGTTTACCTGGTGGGTGCTGTTCCGCACGCGCTTCGGGCTCCGATTGCGAGCGGTCGGCGAAAACCCGGCGGCGGTGGATACCGCCGGCATTTCTGTGGCCTGGCTGCGCTATCGGGCAGTCATCTGCACCGGCATCCTCACCGGCATGGCCGGCTCCTACATGGCGCTCGCCCAGAATGCCGGCTTCGTCAAGGACATGACGGCGGGGCGCGGCTACATCGCGCTGGCGGCGCTGATCTTCGCCAAGTGGAAGCCGGTGCCGGCCATGTTCGCCTGTCTGTTGTTTGGCTTCCTCGATGCCATGGCAATCCGTTTGCAGGGCACGCCGCTTCCGGTGATCGGTCGCGTGCCGGTGCAACTCATGCAGGCGCTGCCCTACATCCTCACCGTCATCCTGCTGGCCGGCTTCATCGGCAAGGCAATCCCGCCGCGCGCCGGCGGCGTGCCCTATGTAAAGGAGCGGTGAATATGACGCATGACCTGTTCGAAGCGGCCTGGAAGGCTATGGACAAGGCCTATGTGCCCTATTCGAAATTCCCGGTGGGCGCTGCGATCCGCACCGAGGATGGCTCAGTCTTCACCGGCGCCAATATCGAGAATGCGTCCTATCCCGAAGGCTGGTGCGCCGAAACCACCGCGATCGGTCACTACGTCATGGGCGGCGGCGGCAAGATCACGGATGTTGCCGTGGTGGCCTCGCGCATGGCTCGCATCACGCCTTGCGGCGGTTGCCGCCAGCGGCTGGCGGAATTCACCACCGCCGACACCCGGCTGCATCTCTGCAACGAGACGGGCGTCGTCGAAACCTTGACCATGGGCGACATCCTGCCGCTTGGCTTCCGCGGCGACATCCTCAAATGACGCGGCACCCCGACTCCCACCTGAAGCACTGTCCTTCTGTGTGAGCGGAGGAGCCATGCTGCCGCAGGAACTGATCAGGGCCAAACGCGACGGCCGCAAGCTGCCGGCCGAGGACATCGCCCATTTCGTGGCGGGCATTGCTTCGGGCACCGTGTCCGACGCGCAGGTGGCGGCCTTTGCCATGGCGACCTTCTTCAACGGCATGAGCCGCGACGAGGCGGTGGCGTTGACGCTTGCGATGCGCGATTCCGGCCAGCGCCTCGACTGGTCGGACCTGCCTGGGCCGGTCACCGACAAGCACTCGACCGGCGGTGTCGGCGACAATGTTTCGCTCATGCTCGCACCCATCGTGGCGGCCTGCGGCGCCTATGTGCCGATGATCTCGGGCAGGGGGCTCGGCCACACCGGAGGCACTCTCGACAAGATGGATTCCATACCTGGCTATGTCAGCCAGCCCGACACCGCATTGTTCCGCAGGACGGTGACGGAGACGGGCTGCGCCATCATCGGCCAGACGGCCGATCTGGCGCCCGCCGACCGGCGGTTCTACGGCATCCGCGACGTCACCGCGACGGTGGAGTCTGTGCCGCTCATCACCGCGTCGATCCTGTCGAAAAAGCTCGCTGCCGGCCTTGGTTCGCTGGTGCTCGACGTCAAACTCGGCAACGGCGCCTTCATGGCAAAATCCCGCGACGCAGCGGCCCTGGCCTCTAGCCTCGTCGAGGTCGCCAACGGCGCTGGCCTCGCCACAACCGCCCTCATCACCGATATGCACCAGCCGCTCGCCTCCGCAGCCGGCAACGCCGTGGAAGTTCTCAACGCGGTGGATTTTCTGACCGGTCGCAGGCGCGACGCGCGGCTTCTGGAGGTCACGCTCGCGCTCGCCGCCGAAATGCTGCAATCGGCCGGTCTCGCCAACGCCCAGCGTGAGGCGCTCGGCATGGCACGTCAGTCGCTCGAAAGCGGAGCCGCCGCCGAACGCTTCGGGCGAATGGTGGCGCTGCTCGGCGGTCCCGGCGATTTTCTCGACCATCCGCATCGTTATCTGGTGCGGGCGGAAGTCGAAAAGCCGGTCCTGGCGCCTGAAAACGGCTTCGTCACCGGCATCGATACGCGCCAGATCGGCATCGCCGTCGTCGCGCTTGGCGGCGGCCGGGTGCATCACGATCACGGCGTCGACCATGCCGTGGGCATCACCCGGCTGCTTCCCATCGGCACTTCGGTGCGGCGCGGCGATCCGCTGGCGATGGTCGAGGCGCGCAACGAGGCCAAGGCCGATGCTGCCGTCGCGATGGTCAGCCAGGCCTACGTCCTCGGCGACAGCCGCCCCACCGTCAAAGGGCCGGTGCTGCGCAGGATTGCATAAAATCCTTGGAAAATCCCCGAAGCGATGGGATCAAGCCGGGTATCCGAAACGGAACTCTACCGTTGTCCGCTCATTTCGTTCCGTACATGCGGTCGCCGGCATCGCCGAGGCCCGGCACAATATAGCCTTTTTCGTTGAGCTGACGGTCGATGGAGGCGGTGAAGACCGGCACGTCGGGATGCGAACTGGTGAAGCGTTCGATGCCTTCCGGCGAGGCGAGCAGGCATAGGAAACGAATGTTGGTTGCACCGCGCGCCTTCAATTTGTCGATGGCCGCAATCGCCGAATTGGCGGTCGCCAGCATCGGGTCGACGACGATGACCAGACGGTCGCCCAGGTCGCTCGGCGCCTTGAAGAAATATTCGATGGCTTCCAGCGTGTCGTGGTCGCGATAAAGCCCGATATGGGCCACGCGCGCCGCCGGCACGAGGTCGAGCAGGCCTTCGAGCAGGCCGTTGCCGGCGCGCAGCACCGAGGCGAACACCAGCTTCTTGCCCTCAAGCGTTGGCGCTTCCATCGTCTCGATCGGCGTTTCGATGCTGCGCGTCGTCAGGTCGAGATCGCGCGTCACCTCATAGCCCAGCAGCAGCGAGATTTCGCGCAGCAGGCGGCGGAAGCCGGCTGTCGACGTCTCCTTGTCCCGCATGATGGTCAGTTTGTGCTGGACAAGCGGATGGTCGACGACGGTTACGCCCTTCATGGGTCTGCTCCTGAATTGGATTGTTTGCGCCACTCTAACGGGTGACGGGCCGGCTAACCACCGCTTACCGCGTCGCATCGCCAAGAACCACAGTTTTGTGCCGTCTTTATTGCCGAAACACCGGTTTGGAGCCTCTGCCGACGCCTGCTAAAAGCGGGAACGCCTGATTCTCGGCGCAAGGGGAAATGGATGGAGCATCTTGCCGGGCGGATCGTTTCGCTTTCGGGATGGCGCAGGGCGCTCGTGGCGTTTCTAGCCGGCGCGGTCGCCGTTCTGACGCAAGCCCCATATGATGCCTTCGCCGCCGGTTTCCTGGCCTTTCCGGTTCTGGTCTGGCTGCTCGACGGCGCAACGGCCGATGACGGCGCCGGTTTCCTCCGGCGGCTGAAGCCGGCCTTCGCTGTCGGCTGGTGGTTCGGCTTCGGCTATTTTCTCGTCGGCCTGTGGTGGATCGGCGGCGCGGTTCTGGTCGAGGCGGACAGCTTCGCCTGGGCGCTGCCTTTCGCCGTCGTCGGCATTCCGCTCATCCTCTCTTTCTTCTACGCCTTCGCCGCTGTCCTCGCCCGCCTGTTGTGGAGCGGCGGCATTGGACGTATCGCGGCGCTCGCCTTCGCCTTCGGGCTGACCGAATGGCTGCGCGGCTTCCTGTTCACCGGCTTCCCGTGGAATCCCATCGGCCTCGCGGCCATGCCGTTCCCGCTTCTGATGCAGAGCGTGGTGCTCACCGGCGTGTTCGGCATGTCGGCTTTGGCGGTGTTCGTCTTCGCCACGCCGGCGCTGCTGATCTCTCCGCGCCACCGGAACATCGGGCTGGCGGCGGCGCTTATCCTGGTCGCGGCACATGTCGGTTACGGCGCCTGGCGCATCAATGCGCCCGAGCCTGAGGCGACGTCCACCGTTCAGGTGCGTATCGTCCAGCCCAATGTCGATCTGTCAGTGAAGTGGGACGGTTCGGTCCGCGATGAAATCTTTGCCGGACTGCTCAAGGCGACCACCGCCGCGCCCGTCGACGGAGCTTCGAGGCCGGACCTGATCGTTTGGCCGGAAACATCGGTGCCGTTTCTGTTCTCCGACAGGCCGGATGCGCTGTCCGCGCTGGGCGACGCATTGCAGGACGGGCAACTGCTATATGCCGGCGCGGTGCGCATGCAGGGCGGTTCGGCCAGCGAGGAGGGGCTGTATTACAACTCCGTCGTCGCCATTAACGATCGCGGCGAGATCGTCGATGCGGTCGACAAGGTGCATCTGGTGCCGTTCGGCGAATACATACCCTTTGCCGACTGGGTGAGCCGCATCGGCCTCAATCAACTGGTCGCGGGACCGATGACATTCAGCGCCGGCGACAGCCGCCACGCGCTTGCGGTCAAGGATGGTGTCACCGCCGCTCCCTTCATCTGCTACGAGATCATCTTTCCCGAACTGGTGGATGCCGGTGCGCGCGACAGCAACCTCATCGTCAACGTCACCAACGACGCCTGGTTCGGCGATACGCCAGGTCCGTATCAGCATTTCCGCCAGGCCCAGATTCGCGCCGTGGAAACCGGCCTGCCGGTGCTCCGGTCGGCCAACACCGGCATCTCCGGCGTGATCGATGCGAAAGGCCGTATCGTCGATGCGCTGGCGCTCAATGTGCTGGGAACCGTGGATGTCGCAGTGCCTGTCCGGCAAAGCACGGTCCGCGTGAACCCACATGTTAACGCTGTTCTCATAATTCTGGCTTTTGCCGCAATTGCGATTGGAATGCGTGTTAGCGACATTCCTCGTCTCAATTGACACAAGGCAATTTAGAAACTCATATTCACCATCATTCCCGCGCTCTGACCAGTGCGGGTTGGGGCGTTTGCCAGCCCGGGTAGGGCGAAAAAACAAAGAGAAGCCGGCGAACGGCAGGGACAAGGCAGTGGACAAAGAAAACAAGAAAAAACCCAATCCGACAGACATCCATGTCGGCAGCAGGATCAGGCTTCGCCGCAACATGATCGGAATGAGCCAGGAAAAGCTAGGCGAAAGCCTTGGAATTACCTTCCAGCAGATTCAGAAATACGAAAAAGGTACGAACAGGGTCGGCGCAAGCCGCCTTCAGGCGATTTCCGAAATATTGAGCGTACCGGTCGCGTTCTTTTTCGAGGACGCTCCCAGCGCCGACGGCGAAGCGCCGAGAGGATTCTCGGAAGAATCGTCCACCAGCTACGTCGTCGATTTTCTATCGAGCGCCGAAGGCGTCCAGCTCAACCGCGCCTTCGTCAAGATTTCCAATCCAAAAGTCAGGCGAAAACTGATCGAACTTGCCAAGGCCTTGGCGGATGACGGTCCGGAATAGCGCGTTTTTTGCCCATTTGGGGGATAGGCTATCGTCATGCGGAGCGCCTGAGGCTAAAGCCTGCTTGACGAGTTCCGGCAGGCTTCGCTAACAGGTGTGCCGCAAGGTCGGCAGACTGCCGGTCACGTTTCAAGAGGGGACATCCCGTGTCGCGGCAGAACTATCTCTTCACTTCGGAATCCGTTTCGGAAGGTCACCCCGACAAGGTGTGCGACCGCATTTCGGACGAAATCGTCGATCTGGTTTATCGTGAAGCGAAAAAGACGGGCATGGACCCGTGGAAGGTTCGCGTTGCCTGCGAAGCGCTGGCCACCACCAACCGCGTCGTCATCGCCGGCGAGGTTCGCGTGCCCGACACGCTGCTGAAGAAGGACAAGGCCGGCAAGATCGTCACCGACGCGGCGGGCCATCCGCTGATCAACCCCTCCAAGTTCAAGTCGGCTGCGCGCAAGGCGATCCGCGCCATCGGCTACGAGCAGTCCGGTTTCCACTGGAAGACCGCCCGGATCGACGTGCTGCTGCACGGCCAGTCGCCCGACATCGGCCAGGGCGTCGACAACGCCGCCGACCGCCAGGGCGAGGAAGGGGCGGGCGACCAGGGCATCATGTTCGGCTATGCCTGCCGCGAGACGCCCGATCTCATGCCGGCGCCGATCTATTACAGCCACAAGATCCTCGAACTGCTCGCCGCCGCCCGCCACGAAGGCGCGGGCGACGCCGGCAAGCTCGGCCCCGACGCCAAGAGCCAGGTCACGGTGAAGTATGTCGACGGCAAGGCCGCCGAAGCCACCCAGATCGTGCTGTCCACCCAGCATCTCGACGAAAGCTGGGATTCGCACAAGGTTCGCCAGGTCGTGGAGCCCTATATCCGCGAAGCGCTGGGCGACCTCAGGATCGCCGAGGACTGCAACTGGTACATCAACCCGACGGGCAAGTTCGTCATTGGCGGTCCCGACGGCGATGCCGGCCTGACCGGGCGCAAGATCATCGTCGACACCTATGGCGGCGCAGCCCCGCATGGCGGCGGCGCGTTTTCGGGCAAGGACACGACCAAGGTCGACCGTTCGGCCGCCTATGCCGCGCGCTACCTGGCCAAGAACGTGGTCGCGGCCAAGCTTGCCGACCGCTGCACCATCCAGCTCTCCTACGCCATCGGCGTTGCCCAGCCCTTGTCGGTCTATGTCGACCTGCACGACACCGGCACGGTCGACGCGGCCGTGGTGGAAGAAGCGCTGCGCAAGGTCATGGACCTGTCGCCGAGCGGCATCCGCCGGCATCTCGACCTCAACAAGCCGATCTATGCGCGCACCTCGTCCTACGGTCATTTCGGCCGCAAGCCGGGCCGCGACGGGTCGTTCTCCTGGGAGAAGACCGATCTGGTGAAGGCCCTCAAGGAAGCGGTCGCGGCCTGAATTGAACGCCACCGATCCCGAGGATACGCCGCGACGCAGCCGGTCGACCGAAGCTTTTTTCGGCCGACGCCGCGGCAAGACGATGAGGCCCCTCCAGGCAAGCGCGCTGGATGAGGGGCTCAAGCGCTATGGGGTCGATATCAAGCAGCCCGCGCCCGCGAAACTGGTGGATCTCTTCCCCGTTCCGGTTTCGGGTGTGCGCCTTGAAATCGGCTTCGGCGGCGGCGAGCATCTCCGCCATGAGGCGGCAAGGCATGCAGGGATAGGCTTCATCGGCGTCGAGCCCTTCGTCAACTCGATGGCCAAGATGACGGTTGCGCTGGGCGAGACGCCTTTGCCCAATCTCCGACTCTATGACGAGGACGCGACGCAACTGCTCGACTGGCTGCCGCAGGATTGCCTCGACGGCATAGACCTTCTGTATCCCGATCCGTGGCCGAAGAAGAAACATTGGAAGCGTCGCTTCGTCAGCCCGGTCAATCTCGACCGTTTTGCTGATGTGCTGAAGCGCGGCGCAAAGTTCCGCTTCGCGTCCGACATCGATACCTATGTCAACTGGACGCTGCAGCATTGCCGCGCTCACTCTGCCTTCGAGTGGCACGCAGAGACGGCGGCGGACTGGCACACGCCCTATGAGGCCTGGCCCGGTACGCGCTATGAGGCCAAGGCGATCCGCGAACAGCGCCGCCCTGCCTATCTGACGTTTGTTCGGGTGTGACTATATTTGGTGCGTCCTTCGAGGCTCGCCCCTTGATGATTTGGTTTAATTTCAAAGACTTGCCGGCTGCCCGGCATTGTGCATGCGCTCTGGGTGATCCTCAGAAAATAGGCCCGACTTCATTCCAGCTTCGGAAATTGAATGCGGACGATAAGGCCCCGGCCATCGGCGCCAGATCCGAGCGTCAGTTCGGCTCCGAAGAGGGTGGCGATTTCCTCGACGATCGGCAGGCCTAGCCCCGCGCCGGGTTTGTCGTCCGATCGTCCACGAAAAAAGCGCTGCCGAACGTCGGCGATCTGGTCTGCCGGGATGCCGGGTCCGTTGTCCTCGACCTCCAGCACGACGCAGCCCTTATTGTCGAGCACGCGAACGGTCGCCTCCGTACCCTTGCCGGTATAGGCGATGACGTTCTCGACCAGGTTGCGCAGCATTTCGCCCAGAAGCATCGGCTCGCCCCGAACAAGATGAGGCTGTTCTCCTTCGAAGCCGATGTCGACGCCGGCCGCATGCGCTTGCGCCACCCGGTCGGCGGTCACGCCTTGTGCGAGGGTCGTCAGGTCAACGGATCCCGCTGCCTTCAGCGTTTCCGATGCGGCCTCATCGACCTTGGCGAGCAGCAGAAGCTGGGCAATGACGCGTTCGGCATGCGCCACCGCTTCGTCCCCGGTGCGCGCGGCCTCCCTTGCTTGTTCCAATGACGCCGCCCGCGCCGACAGCGCGAGCTGGGTGCGGATGATCGTCAGCGGCGTGCGCAACTGGTGGCTGGCATTGCCGGTGAAGTTGCGCATCGCGCCCAGCGTCGACCCCAGCCGCTCCATGAAGGAATTGACCGTGTCGACCAGCGTGCGGATTTCCTTCGGCACCGGCTGGTCGATCGGGTGCAGGTCGCCCGGATTTCTTTCGGCAATCGCATCGCGCAATCGCAAAAGCGGCCTGAGCGCCAGAGTCACGGCAACCCAGGACAGGATGGCGGCGGCCCCGATCAAAATGGCGATGCGGAGCGCGGAACGCAGCAGGATGGTCTGCGCCAACTGCTCGCGCGCGATAGTGGTTTCCGCCACGGTGACCACGAAGGGTATCGAACCCGCGCCGGTGGAGGCAGCGCGGGCCAGCGATGTCACCCGGATCGGCTCGTCGCGAAACATCGCATCGCGGTAGCCGCTTTGCTCGAGCCGCAGGCCGGCGATAACAGGCAATCCCTCATAGCCGGTGATGAAGTTCCCCGTCGGCCCCTCGACCCGGTAGAACACCCGGTCCTGGGCGGCCGAGGTGAGCATTTCCAGCGCGACATAGGGGATGTCGACTTCCAGCGCCCCGTTCTCGGAAACCACGACCCGTTCGGCAATGGCGAGCGCCGAGCCGGACAAGACCCTGTCGGACACCGAATTCGCCGTCTGCACCGCCTCGCTGTAGGTGTCGGCCAGCGCCACTGCCCCGATGGCGACGAGCGGTATCAGCAGCCACAGAAGCAGCCGGCGGCGCAGCGAGTAGGTTGTTCCCGGCATCATGCGCCGGGCGCTATCTTTTCGAGATAGTAGCCGATGCCGCGCGCCGTCCGCACCGTCAGCCCGTAGGGAGCGAGCCGCTTGCGCAGGCGGCTGACATATTGCTCGACCGCATTGGCGCTGAGGTCCTCGTCGAAGCCGGCGAGCGATTCGATGATGGCCTGCTTTGACACCACCTTGCCGGCGCGCATGAACAGCGTTTCCAATAGCGCCAGCTCGCGGGCGGGAATGTCGATGGCCGCACCCTGCGCGGAAAAGCTGCGTGTGTTGAGGTCGAAGGCGACCTCGCCGAAAGCCATGGTCGCGGCCTTCAGCCCAGCCCTGCGGCGCAGCAGCATGCGCACCCGCGCTTCCAGCTCGCCTACGTCGAACGGCTTGATCATGTAGTCGTCGGCACCGAGGTCGAGCCCTTTCACCCGGTCCTCCAGCGCGCCGCGCGCCGACAGGATGAGCACGGCGGCGTCGTGCTGGCGGCCGCGGATGGTGCGCAGCACGTCGATGCCGTCCATGTCGGGCAAGGTGAGATCGAGCACCACGAGATCGAAGCGCTCCGCCGCAAGGACTGCCAGCGCGGAACCGCCGTCGCCAACGATGTCGACAGCGTAGCCTCCCTGCTTCAGGACAGTCGCCAGGCCGTTGGCGAGCGTAACGCTGTCTTCGACCACCAATATGCGCAACCGGTCCTCCGCCTTGTTTCGCGGACGATGCCTTATCCGCCCGCCGAGGTCGAGGCCGAAGTGCCTCGGTTGAGAATTGCCGCGCGCTCGGGCATGGTCGCGGCATGAGATCGGTCGTAACCCTCCTGGCCCTGCTTGCCGCTGCTTCGTCCGCATATGCCGACGTCACGGTTTTTCCGGCGGCCAACGGGGATGCGGCGGCTCGCGCTCTGGTGGTGTATTCGTCGCTGGACACGCCGCTGGCACGGCCGATGATCGAGGGTTTCCAGAAGGCCAATCCGGATGTCGCCGTCCACTATGAGGAGCTTCTGACCACCGACATCTATGACCGCGTTGTGGCCGAAACCGATGCGGCGAGGAAGACGGCCGACATCGCTTTCTCCTCAGCCATGGACCTGCAGGTCAAGCTCGCCAATGACGGCTATGCCCAGGAAAGCCCGGTTTCGATGAGCGAACGCTGGCCGCGCTGGGCCAACTGGCGCAACACCGCCTATGCGCTGACCTTCGAGCCGGCGGTTTTCGTCTACCACAAGCCCAGCTTCCAGGGCACTGAGCCTCCCGCGACGCGCGAGCAGTTCGTCGCCTATCTCAAGCAACGGGGCGATGCCGTCTATGGCCGCATCGGCACCTACGATATCGAGCGTTCGGGCGTCGGCTTCATGCTCATGGCCCGCGATCAGGAGCAGTTTCCCGACATCTGGTCGGTCATCCGCACCATGGGCGCATCGGGGGTAAAGCTGTACTCCACCAGTTCCGCCATCGTCGAGCGCATCGCCGACGGCCGCTTCGTGCTCGGCTACAACATCCTTGGCTCCTATGCCGCCGAATGGGCCGCGCGCGACGACGATGTCGGCATCGTCCTGCCGCAGGATTACACGGTGGTGATGTCGCGCATCGGCCTGGTGCCGTCGGCGGCGGTTTCGCCCGATCTCGGTCGGCGCTTTCTCGATTACTTCATGTCGAATGCCGGACAGGAGGTGTTGGCCCGCCGGCTCCATATCGGTGCAATCAATCCGGACGTTTCGGGCGAAAACACCGCCAACCGCATGCAGCAGGTTCTCGGCGCGCAGCTTCGGCCCGTGCCGGTCAGCCCCGGACTGATGGTCTATCTCGATCAGGTCAAGCGCAACCGCGTCATCCAGCGCTGGAACCAGGCGCTCAAGGACCATTGATACCCGCAACAGGCAACTTGCATGCGTGTCAGTCTGGTGTCAGGTTGCTTCTGTAAGACATCATTCCGGCCCGCTGGGAGGCGAGCCTGGGATCCGGGAGGAACCCGCCGCACAACCGCATGAGCAGCCCGTCGTCGCTGATAGAGGGCAGGCTTATGGCCGACTGCAGGCAATCCCTTCCGCGTCGAACCAGGCCGGCCAGAATGCGAGCTTCCTGGCGTAGGATACGTCAGGCATCGATCGTTCCCGCGTTGCGGGTATCAGGGAGGAAATGCAGTGAAGCAATTTATTTTGGCATCCATCATCGCCGGGGCGTTCGCCTTTCCGGCGGCAGCCGAAGACTACAAGATCATGGCGCCCGCGGCTCCTGGCGGCGGTTGGGATCAGACCGCGCGTTCGATGCAGAGCGCTCTTCAGGACGAAGGCATTTCGAGCAGCGTCCAGGTCCAGAACGTTCCGGGCGCCGGCGGCACCATCGGTCTCGCGCAATTCGTCAACCAGGCGAGCGGCGACCCCTCGCAACTGATCGTCGGCGGCTATGTCATGGTCGGTGCGATCCTGACCAACAATTCTCCGGTCACGCTCGACCAGGTCACGCCGATTGCCCGCCTCACCGGCGAATATGAAGCCGTCGTCGTGCCCGCCGCTTCCGACATCAAGGACATGGCCGGCCTCGTCGCCAAGCTGAAGTCCGATCCCGGCTCCGTTTCCTGGGCCGGCGGCTCCGCCGGCGGTACCGACCACATCACCGCGGGCCTGATCGCCAAGGCAGCCGGCGTCGATCCGACCAAGGTCAACTACATCGCCTTTTCCGGCGGTGGCGAAGCGCTGGCCGCCATCCTCGGCAACCAGGTCACGGTCGGCATTTCCGGCTATGGTGAGTTCGCCTCGCAGATCCAGGCCGGCACGCTCCGCATCATCGGCATCTCGGCGGATGAGCGCATCGAGGGCATTGATGCACCGACTTTCAAGGAAGCCGGCGTCGACGTCTCGATCCAGAACTGGCGCATGGTCGCAGCGGCTCCCGGCATCACCGACGAGCAGAAGAAGACGATCCTGGCCGATGTCGACAAGATGGCGAAATCGGCGGCGTGGCAGAAGACGCTGGCCGACAAGGGCTGGGCCGACACCTATCTGGCCGGTGACGACTTCGCCGCACAGCTGAAGCAGGACACCGAGTCGACCGCGGCCATTCTCAAAGAGATCGGTCTCGTAAAATGAGTGACGGCAACTCGCCACACCTGCAGCGCCGCCCGGACAGGGCGGCGCTTGCCATTGCGGCGGCGCTCGCGGTGGTCGCGATCGTGATTGCCTGGAGCACATCGCAGGCAGGCGGTGTTGCCGGCTATTCGCCCGTCGGGCCCAAGACTTTCCCCTATATCATCGCCGGCGGGATGTTCCTGCTGTCGCTGTGCACCGCCATCGAAGCCTGGCGCGGCAATTTCCCTGCGCGCGAGGCCCAGAACATTCCGCCCATGCTGTGGGTGCTCGGCGGTCTCGCCGTGCAGATGCTGAGCATGAAGACCGTCGGCTTTTCGATTGCCACCGGCCTGCTCTTCGCCGCCACCGCCAAGGGCTTCGGCAAGGGTCCGTTGTGGATGACCGTGCCGATCGGCATCGTCTTCGCCTTTCTCGTCTGGGTGATGTTCGCCAAGGGCCTGCAACTGACCTTGCCTGCCGGACCGCTCGAGCGTCTGTTCTAAACCGGGGCACTGCATCATGGATACGTTCAGCCTGCTGGGCCAGGGTCTCATCACCGCGATGGACCCGTATAATCTTCTATACGCGCTGATCGGCGTCACCCTGGGCACGGCGGTCGGCGTTCTGCCCGGCATTGGCCCCGCCTTGACCGTCGCATTGCTGCTGCCCGTCACCTACAAGCTCGATCCGGCCGGCTCGCTCATCATGTTTGCCGGCATCTATTACGGCGGCATGTATGGCGGCTCCACCACCTCGATCCTGCTCAACACGCCGGGCGAAAGCGCCTCCATCGTGACTGCGCTCGAGGGCAACAAGATGGCCCGCAAGGGCAGGGGCGGGCCGGCGCTCGCCACCGCCGCCATCGGCTCCTTCGTGGCCGGCCTGCTTGCGACGCTGGGGCTTGCCTTCATCGCGCCCACGGTCGTGAAGTTCGCGCTGTCCTTCGGCCCCTCAGAATATTTCGCACTGATGCTGCTCGCCTTCATGACGGTGTCCGCCGCCTTCGGCGACTCCACCCTGCGCGGCATCACGTCGCTGCTGGTAGGCCTCGGGCTCGGGCTCATCGGCATCGACCAACTCACCGGCCAGGCGCGCCTGACCTTCGGCATGCCCAATCTGTTTGACGGCATTTCGGTGACGACGCTGGCGGTGGCGCTGTTTGCCATCGGCGAAACGCTGGCCGTGGTGTCATCCAAGCTGGCGGCGGATGAAAAAGTCGAATCGGTCAAAGGTTCGGTCTGGATGACGAAGCAGGACTGGAAGCGGTCCTGGATGCCGTGGCTGCGCGGCACGGCGATCGGCTTCCCCATCGGCGCGATGCCCGCGGGCGGCGCCGACGTGTCCAGCTTCCTGTCTTATTCGACGGAAAGGAATTTCTCCAAGCATCCCGAGGAATTCGGCCACGGCGCTATCGAGGGCGTGGCGGGTCCGGAGGCAGCCAACAACGCATCGGCTGCCGGAACGCTGGTGCCTTTGCTGACGCTTGGCCTGCCGACCACGGCGACGGCGGCGATCATGCTGGCCGGTTTCCAGCAGTTCGGCCTGCAGCCGGGGCCGCTGCTGTTTGCCACCAATGCGCCTCTCGTCTGGGGGCTCATCGCCAGCCTTCTGGTGGCCAACTTCATGCTGCTGGTGTTGAACCTGCCGCTGATCGGCCTGTGGGTGAAGCTGCTGTCGATCCCGCACTACTGGCTCTATGCCGGCATTCTGGTTTTCGCCACGCTCGGCACCATTGGCGCCGACGGCTCGACCTTCTTCCTCGGCCCGATCCCGGTGTCGTTCGGACTGCTGCTTTTGACGTTGTTCGGCATTCTCGGCTATGGGCTGCGCCGCTTCGGCTACCCCATCGCGCCGGTTGTCGTCGGGCTCATTCTCGGGCCGATGGCCGAAAAGAGCTTGCGCCAGGCGTTGCAGATCAGCCAAGGCGACCCTTCGGCGCTGTTCAAGTCGTGGATTGCGATCGTTCTGTGGATTCTGGCGGCTCTCGCCGTACTGGTGCCGCTCTATCTGCGGGCGCGCGGCAAAGGCAAGGTCCTGGCGCAGTTCGGCACCGACGAAGACTGATCGACAAAGAAGACAAAATAAAAGGGCGTCCCAAGCGGGCGCCCTTTCTCATTCTACAGTCGGCAACCAAAAGGCGCCGGATCGCGCTGAAGATCAGACGCGGCCGATTTTATTGAACTGCTGCGGATCGATGCCGAGATTGCGCAGATGACGCGCCTTCGGCTGTACGCCGCGGCTGACTGCATTGGCTGCGGAAACCGCGCTGCTCACAGTCGTGAAGAAATCGCCGATACGATCGAATTGCTTGCGAACACTCATCTCATCCGTCCTTACATACGTCGCACAATTTGTTTTGTGCGATGCAACATATTTAGGATGTTCATACGATTGCTACCAGAGACAGGCTTGCATGGTTGCCATGCAGCCAGCGCACGGCGCTTCTGCCGGCGAAGCCTGTCGGGACTTGAACCCGAACCGCACTTCGGTTATATGCAGCTCAAATTCTTGGTCGGTATGACGAAGAGTGGGTCCACCCGGTCCCGCTCTTTTTTGTTACCGGCTCCGCGCAGGGAGACCTCATGACTGAACCGGAGATTGAAACGACGGGCGACGACCGCATCATTCGCGAGAGCGGTATCGATGCGCGTATTGCTTCGATCGTGATGCCGGTTCTGAAGGCGACGGAGTACCGGCTGGTGCGGGTCCGCCTGTTCGCCCAGAACGGCCTGACATTGCAGATTATGGCCGAGCGCGAAGACGGCACTATGACCGTTGAGGATTGCGAAGAGGTCAGCCGCACGATTTCGCCGGCGCTCGATGTGGATGATCCCGTCGAGAAGGCATATCATCTCGAAGTGTCGTCGCCGGGCATCGATCGTCCGCTGGTCCGCAAGTCCGACTTTGCGAAATGGATCGGGCACCTCGTCAAGATGGAGACATCGGTGATGGTGGCGGAACGCAAGCGGTTCCGCGGCAAGATCGCCGAGGCCGACGAGAATGGTGTTTTGATCCAGCGCGATCAGGCTTCCTACGGCGACGAGCCGACGGTGCGCATTCCTTTCGAGGCGGTGGCCGAAGCGCGGCTGATCCTGACCGACGACCTGATCCGGGATGCGTTGAGCAAGGACAACCAGGCGCGCAAGGAAGCGAAGCGGCGCCGGGGCGAAGACGACGTCGAACAAGACGAAACTGAAACGGAAGAGTGACTGAACGGGAGCCGGCAATCCGGCGAACCCATTCCGGGAGACGAAAATGGTTGTAAGCGCCAACAGGCTCGAACTTCTCCAGATCGCTGACGCGGTTGCCCGCGAGAAGTCGATCGACAAGCAGATCGTCATCGCCGCCATGGCCGATGCGATCCAGAAGGCCGCGCGTTCGCGCTATGGCCAGGAAACCAACATTCGCGCCGACATCAATGCCCAGACGGGCGAGATGAAGCTGCAGCGTCTGATGGAAGTGGTGGAGACGGTCGAGGATTACGCCACGCAGATCGCACTTTCGACGGCGCGTGAGCGCAACCCCGACGCGCAGGTCGGCGATTTCATCGCCGAGCAGCTGCCGCCGATGGATTTCGGCCGTATCGCCGCCCAGTCCGCCAAGCAGGTCATCGTCCAGAAGGTTCGCGAGGCGGAACGCGACCGCCAGTTCGACGAATACAAGGATCGCATCGGCGAGATCGTCAACGGCACGGTCAAGCGCGTCGAATACGGCAACGTCATCGTCGATCTCGGCCGCGGCGAGGCCATCATCCGCCGCGATGAGCTGATCCCCCGCGAAAACTACAAATATGGCGACCGGGTTCGCGCCTATGTCTATGACGTGCGTCGCGAGCAGCGCGGCCCGCAGATTTTCATGTCCCGTACCCATCCGCAGTTCATGGCCAAGCTGTTCACCATGGAAGTGCCGGAAATCTACGACGGCATCATCGAGATCAAGTCGGTTGCCCGTGATCCGGGTTCGCGCGCCAAGATCGCCGTCACCTCGCGCGACAGCTCGATCGATCCGGTCGGCGCCTGCGTCGGTATGCGCGGTTCGCGCGTTCAGGCCGTCGTCGGCGAGTTGCAGGGCGAAAAGATCGACATCATTCCGTGGTCGCCTTCGGCCGCGTCTTTCATTGTTAATGCGCTGCAGCCGGCCGAAGTGGCCAAGGTCGTGCTCGACGAGGATGCCGAGCGTATTGAAGTTGTCGTTCCCGATGACCAACTATCTCTTGCCATCGGCCGTCGCGGACAGAACGTGCGTCTCGCCTCGCAGTTGACTGGCTGGGACATCGACATTCTGACCGAGCAGGAAGAGTCCGAGCGGCGTCAGAAGGAATTCGTCGAGCGTTCCACCTTGTTCATGGAAGCGCTGGATGTCGACGAGATGGTCGGCCAGGTGCTGGCTTCGGAAGGCTTCACCTCGGTCGAGGAAGTCGCCTATGTCGATTCCGGCGATATCGCGTCCATTGACGGCTTTGACGAAGATACGGCAAGCGAGATTCAGACCCGTGCGCGCGAATATCTCGACAAGATCGAGGCCGAGCATGACGAAAAGCGTCGCGGCCTTGGCGTAGCGGACGAGTTGCGCGACGTTCCGGGCATCACCACCGCGATGCTGGTGGCGCTGGGCAATGATGGCGTGAAGACGGTCGAGGACTTTGCCGGCTATGCCGTTGACGACCTCGTCGGCTGGAAAGAACGCAAGGACGGCGAGACCAAGTTCTTCCCGGGCGTGCTGAACGATTTCGGCGTTTCCCGCGCCGATGCCGAGCAGATGGTCGTTTCCGCCCGCTTGAAGGCAGGCTGGATCACGGAAGACGATATCGCCACGGAAGAAGAAGTTGACGATGCCGACGCTGTCGAAGCGTCGGAAGCGTAAGGTGACCACCTCTGGAGCAACCCTTGGACGAGATGAACGATCGCACCTGCATCGTCACGCGCCAGAACGGCGACGCGGATAATCTTATCCGTTTCGTCGTCGGCCCGGATTCGGCCGTCGTTCCAGATTTGAAGCGGAATCTTCCCGGTCGGGGGTGTTGGGTCACCGCCGACCGTATTCATGTCGACAAGGCGGCTGCCAAGGGCGCCTTCGCGCGTGCCTTCAAACGTCAGGTCGTCGTGCCCGACGACCTCGGCGCCTTGGTCGACCAGCTGTTGGTGAGGGCCGCGCTCGGCAATCTCGGCCTTGCCCGCAAGGCTGGCATGGTTGCAATGGGCGCAGCAAAAGTAGATGGTGCGGTGCGGTCAGGCAAAGCCCTGTTCGTGCTGCATGCGCATGAGGCCTCCGACGACGGGGTGCGCAAGATTACCCAGGCCAGGCGGGCTACCGTTTACGCGGGCGGCCCCGCCATCCCTTTTTACAAACTTTTTTCGGAAGCCGAATTGGGTTTGGCATTAGGGGGTACAAATGTGATACATGCAGCCGGTCTCGCGGGCGATGCGGGAAAAGCGGTTGTGAAGCGCATGGTTGCGCTTGACCGATATCGGGGCGGATCCCCGGATGATCTGGCGATGATTGCGGCAGTTGCCGAAGATGACGAAGCCGCAGAGGATATGGAATGAGCGATACCAAATCGGGTGATGACAAGACGTCGGACGGCGGTCAGAAGAAGACCTTGACGTTGAAGCGTCCCGGAATCGAGCAGGGAACAGTGCGCCAGAACTTCTCGCACGGCCGCACCAAGGCGGTCGTTGTCGAGACGAAGAAGCGCAAGTTCAGCATGCCCGGTGACAACAAGCCTGAGGCGCCCGCGCCGCAGCCCGTCTTCGCGCCCAAGCCGCCGGTCCAGCAGGTTCGCCCCGCACCGGTGGTGCGTGAGGCTCCGCGCCCCGCGCCGCAGAACGAGCGTTCGGGCATGGTGCTGAACGAGCTGTCTAAGAGCGAGATGGAAGCGCGCCGCCGTGCGCTGGAAGGATCGCAGGCACGCGACGCCGAAGAGCGTCAGCGCGCCATTGTCGAAGCCAAGCGCCGCGCCGAGGAAGACGAGCGTCGCAGGCTCGAACGCGAGGAGTCCGCGCGTCGCCAGGCCGAGGAAGAAGCCCGCATCCAGGCCGAGGCCGACTCGCGCCGCCGCGCCGAGGAAGATGCACGCCGCCGTGCGCCCACGGCAGCACCCGCTCCGATCAACCGCGCCATGGAGCAGGAAGAGGAAGAGGCCAAGCCGCGTCCCAAGGGCGGTCGCGTCGCTCCGGCTGCAACCCCGGTCCGCCGCGTAGCGGCACCCGAGGTGCCGGCCCGTCCCGCCAAGACCAAGGGCGAGGAAGACCGCCGTCGCGGCAAGCTGACGCTCAACAGCGCCCTGTCCGACGACGGTGCCGAACGTGCGCGCTCGCTGTCGGCCATGCGTCGCCGCCAGGAGAAGTTCAAGCGCGCGATGCACAACGAGCCACGCGAGAAGGTGATGCGCGAGGTCATCCTGCCCGAGACCATCTCCATCCAGGAGTTGGCGCAGCGTATGTCCGAGCGTGCTGTCGACGTCGTCAAGTACTTCATGAAGCAGGGCCAGATCATGAAGCCCGGCGACGTGCTTGATGCCGACACCGCCGAGCTGGTGGCGTCCGAATTCGGCCACACGGTCCGCCGCGTCGCCGAGTCCGACATCGAGGAAGGCCTGTTCGACATCGCGGACCGTCCCGAGGACATGGAGCCCCGGCCGCCGGTGGTTACCATCATGGGCCACGTCGACCACGGCAAGACCTCGCTGCTCGACGCCATCCGCAACGCCAATGTCGTGTCCGGCGAAGCCGGTGGCATCACCCAGCATATCGGCGCCTATCAGGTCGAGAAGAACGGTCAGAAGATCACCTTCATCGACACGCCCGGCCACGCCGCCTTCACGGCGATGCGTGCCCGCGGTGCGCAGGCCACCGACATCGCCATCCTGGTGGTCGCCGCCGACGACAGCGTGATGCCGCAGACGATCGAGTCGATCAGCCATGCCAAGGCTGCCGGCGTTCCGATCATCGTCGCCATCAACAAGGTCGACAAGCACGAGGCCGACGCCAACAAGGTGCGCACCGAACTGCTGCGCCACGAAGTCTTCGTGGAATCGATGGGCGGTGAAGTGCTCGACGTCGAAGTCTCGGCCAAGACGGGCCAGGGCCTCGACAAGCTGCTCGAAGCCATCCTGCTGCAGGCCGAAGTGCTCGACCTCAAGGCCAACCCGGAGCGTACCGCCGAGGGTGTTGTCATCGAGGCCAAGCTCGATAAGGGTCGCGGCCCGGTTGCCACCGTCCTGGTGCAGACCGGCACGCTGCTGCCCGGCGACATTCTCGTCGCCGGCAACGAGTGGGGCCGCGTTCGCGCTCTGGTCAACGATCTCGGCAAGCATCTGTCCGAGGCGCTGCCGTCCACGCCGGTGGAAATCCTGGGCATCCAGGGTACGCCGCAGGCGGGCGACAAGTTCGCCGTGGTCAATGACGAGGCCCGTGCCCGCGAGATCACCGAGTATCGCCAGCGTCTGGCGCGCGACAAGGCTGCCGCACGCCATGTCGGCCAGCGCGGTTCGCTCGAGCAGATGATGTCGAAGCTGCAGACCTCCGGCCTGAAGGAGTTCACGCTGCTCATCAAGGGCGACGTGCAAGGTTCGGTCGAAGCCATCGTGGCTGCCCTCGACAATCTCGGCACCGACGAAGTGCGTGCGCGCATCGTTCATGCCGGTGCCGGCGGCATCACCGAGAGCGATGTGTCGCTCGCCGAAACATCGGGTGCTGTGATCATCGGCTTCAACGTGCGTGCCAATGTGCAGGCGCGTCAGGCCGCCGAACAGGCAGGCATCGAGATCCGCTACTACAACATCATCTACGCTCTCGTGGATGACGTGAAGGATGCGATGTCGGGTCTGCTTTCGCCGGAACGCCGCGAAACCTTCATCGGCAATGCCGAAATCCTCGAAGTGTTCGACATCACCAAGGTCGGCAAGGTCGCGGGTTGCCGCATCACCGAAGGCAAGGTCGAGCGCGGTGCGGGCGTCCGCCTCATCCGCGACAACGTTGTCATCCACGAAGGCACGCTCAAGACCCTCAAGCGCTTCAAGGACGAAGTGCCCGAAGTGCCGGTCGGTCAGGAGTGCGGCATGGCCTTCCAGAACTACGAGGACATGCATGTCGGTGACGTCATCGAGTGCTTCCGCGTAGAGATGGTGACGAGACGCCTGTAAGGCGGCGCTTCGGCGCCTCCTTCCATCCCGTATGGTAGACGAGACCCGCAAACCGCTCCGCACGCTGAGCTTCAGGCTGACGCGTGCGGATTTCCTCGCTTACGAAATGCTGCCCAGGGAATTGAGCGGCAAGATGAAGCTGGCGCTGATGGTGATCGTCGGTTGCGGCGGCATCATGATCGGGCTGTTGCCGGACACCATCTCGACAGGCGCATGGTATGCTTCGGCTGCGGTGATCCTTATGATCGCAGGGGCTGCGGCCATAGCCTTCACCAATTGGGTGCCGCGTCGCAGGGCTTCGAAACATGCCGTGCCGCAAGGCGAGGTGGTTTTGGAGGAATGGGGCGATCATCTGTCGCAAATGGCGGATGGGCGGCATCGGAAGATCGCGATGGAAACCATCGCGCAGGTGCTCGTCTTTGGCGGACGGGTTTTCATTCGGGTCGGCCCGGAGCCGGTCATCGTTCCTCTCTCGGCTTTCGAGGATGAGAACGACATGAAGGCCTTCGCCGCCGCGATAGACGAAGCGAGCCATGCGGCGCAACCGTAGGCGGGTTCGCCCGTTGGCGGAAAACATGATACTTTGAAGCAACGGACAGGTAGGTTCATGGCTCAGCCCAATTCGCACGGCCCAACGCAACGCCAGCTTCGCGTCGGCGAACAGGTGCGCCATTCTCTGTCGGAAATGCTCCAGCGCGGCGAACTGCTCGACCCGGTTCTGGAAATGGCCGTGATTTCGATTTCCGAGGTCCGCATGTCGCCGGATCTGAAGGTCGCAACCGCCTTCGTGTCCCCGCTCGGCACCAAGGATACCGATGCCATCATCGATGCGCTGAACAAGCATGCCAAATTCATTCGCGGCCGCGTTTCCCACGCGCTGCGGCAGATGAAATACATGCCTGAATTCCGCTTCAAGCTCGACACCAGCTACGACAATTTCGCCAAGATCAACGATCTCTTGCGGTCGCCCGAAGTGGCCCGCGATCTTGACGGTGACAAGGAAAACGATTGATGTCCCGCCCGCGCAAGAAGAAGGGCCGCCCGATCTCGGGTTGGCTGGTACTCGACAAGCCGGTCGGCATGGGCTCGACCGAGGCCGTTTCCAAGGTGAAGTGGCTGTTCCAGGCTGAAAAGGCCGGACATGCCGGAACGCTCGATCCGCTTGCGTCCGGCATGTTGCCGATAGCGCTGGGCGATGCGACCAAGACGGTTCCCTATGTGCAGGACGGTGCGAAAATCTATCGCTTCACCGTGGCCTGGGGCGAGGAGCGCACCACCGACGATCTCGAGGGCCCGGTCACCAAGACCTCCGAGAAGCGTCCGTCGGAAGCCGAGGTCCGCGCCGTGATGCCGAACTACACCGGGGTCATCATGCAGACGCCGCCGCAGTTCTCCGCGATCAAGATTGCCGGCGAGCGCGCCTATGATCTGGCGCGCGAAGGCGAGACCGTCGATATTCCCGCCCGCGAGGTCGAGATCGCCCGCTTCGACATCGTCGAACTGGCCACCGACAGCACGACCTTCGAAATCGAATGCGGCAAGGGCACCTATGTGCGCTCCCTGGCCCGCGACATGGGTCGCGACCTCGGTTGCTACGGCTACATCTCGATGCTCCGCCGCAGCGCGGTCGACCCGTTCACGGCGGACGATTTCGTGACCGTGGCGGAACTGGAAGCCGCGCGCGGCGAGCCGGGCGAGGGGCCTATCGATTTCACCGCCATCGACGCCTATCTGGTCGACACGTCGGCAGCGCTTGACTGCCTGCCGCAGGTTGCCGTCAGCGACGATACCGCCAGCAAGATCAGGCTCGGCAATCCGGTCATCGTCCGGGGTCGCGACGCGCCCGTAGAGGCCGACGAAGCCTGCGTCACCGCCCGCGGTCGCCTGGTCGCCATCGGCGCCATCGAGCAGGGCATGTTCAAACCCAAACGGGTGTTCGCCGGGTGAGGAAGCAGTCGGCCGGAAGGCCGATCGATCGACAACGATTTATCGATTGAAGCGACGAACGCCCGGAGCCCTAGCGGAGGCCGGGCAGCGGTCCATGACAGCTTTGTTCTCGACTCGGCAGTGGAGAACGGTGCACCGAATCTCCCACAAATCCCGCTCGCGTCCCCGGCGAACTCTGCGTAGTGTGCCGGCATCGCCGAGCATTCCGGGTTGCATCGCATGGCTGTTGTTCAGGATACCACCAAGCGCGCAGCGCGCAGGCGCCGCCGCTCGCCCGTCGGCGCAGCACCCGGAACGCTGATCGCCGACCCCAATGCGCGGCGCTCGGAACTCAAGCTGACGCTGATTTCGCCGGAAACCTTCCAGGTCGTGGACGACGCCAGCACTGGCGAGCTTGCGCGCGCCTGCGAGGACTGGCCGGTAATCTGGCTCGATTGCGTCGGCCTCGCAAACATCGAACTGATCGAGGATATCGGCCGGATTTTCAACCTGCATCCGCTGGCGCTGGAAGACGTCGTCAATACCGGCCAGCGGCCCAAGGCCGAGTTCTTCGACGATCATGTCTTTGTCGTGCTCAGCATGATGGACGATGTCGCCACCAGCCGCTACGAGCAGATCGCCTTCTTTTTCGGTGAGGATTTCGTCGTCACGTTCCAGGAGCGCGAGGGCGACCCGTTCGAGCCGGTCCGTCGCCGCATCGAGGTGGCCCAATCGCGCCTGCGCACCAAGAATGCTGATTATCTCGCCTACGCGCTGATCGACGCCGTGGTCGACAGCTATTTCCAGCCGGTCGACCAGATGTGGGACACCATAGATGGTATCGAGGAAGAAATGCTCAGGGCGCCCGAACAGCAGCATGTCCGGCGCCTGCACGAGCTTCGGCGCAATGTCAGCCAGTTGAAGCGCGCCTTGGGGCCGTTGCGGGACGCGATTTCAGCGCTGATCCGTTCCGAGGCCGCCTGCATCGCGCCGGAGACCAAGATTTACCTCAACGATACGCTCGATCATATCTTGCGGCTCAACGAATCCGTGGAATCCTTGCGCGAAATGGCGATCGGGCTGATCGAGATGCATCTGTCGCTGTCGCAGGCGCGCATCAACGAGGTCATCAACGTGCTGACCATCGTCTCGGCTATCTTCATCCCGCTGACTTTCCTGGCCGGTATCTGGGGCATGAATTTCGATCCGGATACATCGCCCTGGAACATGCCGGAGTTGAAGGCCTATTTCGGATATCCCGCCGCCCTCGGCTTCATGGCGTTCATTGCACTGTCGCTGGTGGTCTATTTCCGCTGGAAGAAATGGCTGTAAAGCCGGCAAATTCGCAGCGTTTGTGAAGGGACTGGCTTTTCCCTCCGATTTCGCCTATATGCGCGACAACTTCGGTGCAATGCGCCAAGTTCCGTGGCCTCTGCTGGACGACATCCCGGCTGTGGGCGTCCCATTTCCTCAAATCGAAAGGAAAACTCCGATGTCGATTACTGCCGAACGCAAGTCGGAATTGATGACCGAATTCGCAACCGTTAAGGGCGATACCGGTTCTCCGGAAGTCCAGGTCGCGATCCTGTCGGAGCGCATCAAGAACCTTACCGAGCACTTCAAGGACCACAAGAAGGATAACCATTCCCGCCGTGGTCTTCTCGCGCTCGTTTCGCAGCGCCGTAGCCTGCTCGACTATCTGAAGCGCAAGGACAACTCGCGCTACACGACGCTGATCGAGAAGCTCGGTCTGCGCCGCTAAGAAAACGGCCGGCGGGCTTTCCTCGTGAAGGCCCGCCGGTTTCGCATTCAGCATGCCGCCCAAAAGTGGGTACCGGTTTTGGGGCAACGGCATGCGCAAGGAAGTCATGCCGCCCAAAAGTGGGTACCGGTTTTGGGGCAACGGCATGCGCAAGGAAGTCATGCCGCCCAAAACTGGACACCGGTTTGGGGCAACGGCATGCAGTAAGAAAAGGCTGCGAAAGCGGCCTGTGCTCGCGACGCCGGAATAGGGCGCGGAGCGACCCATGGACGGTCATGGGGCAGGATTGCAGGAGACTTGCCGCGCTGGGCGCGAAGGTCCAAGTCTCCCGCTGTCTTGCCCGTGGCTGGTCCGAACGGAAGCAAGGGAAGGTTTTCGCGCCGAACGGTCGGCGCGCCTTTCCGCATATGAAGGACAAGACATGTTCAATCACCACAAAGTGGAAATCGAGTGGGCCGGCCGCCCCCTCATTCTCGAAACCGGCAAGATCGCCCGTCAGGCTGACGGCGCTGTGTTGGCGACCTATGGCGAAACCGTCGTTCTGGCGACCGTCGTTTCGGCCAAGGAACCCAAGCCTGGCTTCGATTTCTTTCCGCTGACCGTGAACTACCAGGAAAAGACCTACGCAGCCGGCAAGATCCCCGGTGGCTATTTCAAGCGCGAAGGCCGTCCGAGTGAGAAGGAAACCCTGGTTTCCCGCCTCATCGACCGCCCGATCCGTCCGCTTTTCGCTGCCGGCTACAAGAACGATACCCAGGTCGTCATCACCGTCGTCCAGCATGATCTCGAAAACGATCCGGACATCCTGTCCATCGTCGCCACTTCGGCTGCCCTGACGCTTTCGGGCGTGCCGTTCATGGGCCCGGTCGGCGGCGCCCGCGTCGGCTACATCAACGGCGAGTATGTGCTCAACCCGCATATCGACGAAATGCAGGAATCCAAGCTTGACCTCGTCGTCGCGGGTACGGGCGATGCCGTTCTGATGGTCGAGTCGGAAGCCAAGGAGCTTTCGGAAGACGTCATGCTCGGTGCTGTGATGTTCGGCCACAAGGGCTTCCAGCCGGTGATCGACGCCATCATCAAGCTCGCCGAGGCCGCTGCCAAGGACCCGCGCGATTTCACGCCCCCGTCTTTCGGCGCCCTCGAAGCCGATATGCTGAAGCTCGTCGAGAACGACCTGCGCGACGCCTACAAGAATGTCGACAAGCAGAAGCGCTATGCTGCCGTCGACGCGATCAAGGCGAAGGTCAAGGAAACTTTCTCGCCGAAGGGCGACGAGACCCCGCTCTACACCAGCGAGCAAGTCAACACCGTTTTCAAGGAGCTCCAGGCCAAGATCGTGCGCTGGAACATCCTCGACACCGGCAGCCGCATCGACGGCCGCGACCTGTCGACGGTCCGCAAGATCGTCTCGGAAGTCGGCCTTCTGCCGCGCACCCACGGTTCGGCCCTGTTCACCCGCGGCGAGACCCAGGCGATCGTCGTCGCCACGCTGGGCACCGGCGAGGACGAGCAGTATGTCGACTCGCTGACCGGCATGTACAAGGAGAAGTTCCTCCTTCACTACAACTTCCCGCCCTATTCGGTCGGTGAAACCGGTCGTATGGGTTCGCCCGGCCGTCGCGAAATCGGTCACGGCAAGCTGGCATGGCGCGCCATTCGCCCGATGCTGCCCGCCGCCGAGCAGTTCCCCTACACGTTGCGCGTCGTCTCCGAGATCACCGAGTCCAACGGCTCGTCCTCGATGGCGACCGTTTGCGGCACCTCGCTGGCGCTGATGGATGCGGGCGTTCCGCTGCAGCGGCCTGTCGCCGGTATCGCCATGGGCCTGATCAAGGAAGGCGAGCGCTTCGCCGTGCTTTCCGACATCCTGGGCGACGAAGATCACCTCGGCGACATGGACTTCAAGGTGGCCGGCACTGAAGGCGGCATCACCGCCCTGCAGATGGACATCAAGATCGACGGCATCACCGAAGAGATCATGAAGGTCGCGCTCGGCCAGGCCAAGGACGGCCGTCTGCATATCCTCGGCGAAATGGCCAATGCCATCACCGAAGGCCGTGCGGAACTCGGCGAGTTCGCGCCGCGCATCGAGGTCATGCAGATCCCGACCGACAAGATCCGCGACGTCATCGGCTCCGGCGGCAAGGTCATCCGCGAGATCGTGGAAAAGACCGGCGCCAAGATCAACATCGAGGACGACGGCACGATCAAGATCGCTTCGTCGAACGCCAAGGAGATCGAAGCGGCCAAGAAGTGGATCCACACCATCGTGGCCGAGCCGGAAGTGGGCGAGATCTACGAAGGCACGGTCGTGAAAACCGCCGACTTCGGCGCCTTCGTCAACTTCTTCGGCCCGCGTGACGGCCTGGTCCACATCTCCCAGCTCGCCAATGAGCGCGTCGCCAAGACGTCCGACGTGGTCAAGGAAGGCCAGAAGGTCTGGGTCAAGCTGATGGGCTTCGACGAGCGCGGCAAGGTTCGCCTGTCGATGAAGGTCGTCGACCAGGAAACCGGCAAGGAAATCGCTCGCGACAAGAAGTCCGACGATGAAGAGTCGGCTGCCTGAGTCTTGTGTCTGATTGATTGAAGACGGGCGCGGCGTGGCTGCGCCCGTTTTCTTTTATGCAACGCCTCTTCCTTCTCCCCTTGCGGGAGAAGGTGTCGCCTTCGGGCTTGCGCAGCAAGATCGAGATAAGGCGACGGATGAGGGGTGTTGCAAGGAATGAGGGGCTGATGACGCAAGATAGTCGGACCCGATAGCGGTCGAGCTTCGTCCAGCACCCCTCATCCGACCTCGCCAATGCTTCGCTTGGCTCGGCCACCTTCTCCCGCAAGGAGAGAAGGAAGGTTGTGGCAGGCTGTTCGCTTTGCACATGGAAAAGCTATGCCCCGCGATGCCCTCAAAACCCTGTTTCATCCCTTTGAATCCGGCGCGCTCGACGCTCCCGCCAAGCACACCCGCGCGCTGTTCCTCAACGCCGAGGCCGGTTTCCGCCTGCCCGAGGGCTTCGAAGCGGCGCTGACGCTGGTTCAGGGCTTTCGGCCTGAGGTACAAGCGCTGGAGACCGCGCGCCGCACCGTCGCGCCATTGCCTGAGGGCGACGGCTACGACCACTCTCTGATCCTCATCGGCCGTCACCGCGGCCGCAACGAACTCGACATCGCCGAAGCCATCGAGCGTACGCTGCCCGGTGGGCTGATCCTCGTTGCCGGCGGCAAGGAAGACGGCATCGCCAGCCTGCGCAAGCGGCTGGGCAATCTACTCTCCATCGACGAGGCTCTGCCGAAGCATCACGGTATCGTCTTCTGGTTCCGCCAGACGCCCGAAGCAGAAGCGGCTGCGCAAACCCTGCGCTCGGAAAACCCGGAACCTCTGGTGGACGGCCGTTTTCACACCGCACCCGGCATGTTTTCGCATGATCGGGTCGATCAGGGATCGCGCCTTTTGGCCCAGCATCTGCCGCCCGAGATCAAGGGTGCAGCCGCCGATTTCTGCGCCGGGTGGGGCTATCTCGCCGCCGAGATCGCCACGCGTGCCAAAGGGCTCACCAAGCTTGACCTCTACGAAGCCGATTTCGCAGCGCTCGAGGCCGCGCGGCGCAACCTCGCCGTAGAAGGCATCGAGCCGCGTTTCTTTTGGCAGGACCTGCTGAAAGATCCGGTCGCCCGGCAATACGATCTCATCGTCATGAACCCGCCCTATCACCAGGGCGGTGCCGCAGCCGATCCGGCCATAGGCCAGGGCATGATCAAGGCGGCATCGGCGGCGCTCAAGCCTGGCGGCCGCCTGCTGATGGTCGCCAACCGGCAACTGCCCTATCTTCCGGTGCTCGAAGCATCCTTCTCATCTGCAACCGAGATTGGTTCAGACGGCGCCTTCAGGATCTACGCCGCGAAGCGGTGAGCCGAAGGGGCGATACTCCAAGCATTGCCTCGTCACAGGCGCAGAAGCGTAAATTCCTTGCCCAGCGCCTCATAGCGAACGATCTCTTTCGCCTTTCGATAGTCGGTTCGCTCGCTGGCCGGAACGAGAACATATTTCGTGCCGGGTGTCGTATCTGTCTTCAGGTCCGACAAGGGGAGTGCGGTTCCAGGCAATCCCCAGAATGAAAATCTCTGCTTGAAGCCTGTGGGGTCGATAGCTTCGCTGTCGGCCACGAAGAGTTGAAACCTGCGAGCCTTCCCTTGTTCGCTGGCAAGGTCGTAGAGCGCGCGGGCCGGGATTGAATAAATGCGCGAGACACTCAACTCCTGTTCATGCCGCTGAATCCCCCACAGATTGATAAAAACAAAGCCCAAAAAAATGACCAGCAGTGCTCCGGATCTGTGGTCCCACAGCATCTTTGCGCTGACTGACATGATGGCGATGACGGTCAGCAGCCACAATTCTGGATGAAACAGGATCTTGTAGCCGTCGATGGCGATCCTGACGCCGAAGAAGTTTTCGCCTATCGGGAGAATAAGACTCTCGTAAAAAACGGTATAAAAAAGAAAGATGGTCAGCAGGGAAATCAGCCACAGTGAAATGAAGGCTGCTTTTCCGAAATTCTTCCGCGAATAGATCTCGGAATTCGCGACATACATCGACACGATGAAGAAAATCACCGGCGAAAACATGATGTAGCGCCCCATCATTCTCATGGGGGCAGGGAAGTTGTAGTAGGCGTTCCAGGAGTGACGCGTCGCCGCTGCCATTGCTGCGAAGGTGACCAGGAAAGCGCCGACGATCAGCCGGTTTTTGTGGATGTTCTCGAAGCTTAGATTGCGGCAGACCTGAACAGTGCCGGCCCAGAGCAGGTGAAACACTGGAGCCGTAATCACGACGAAATAGCCGTAGTATATGAACAGCCAGAAGCCGAGCCTTACCAAAGTCTTTTGTTCGGGGTTTGACCGGCTGGCAATGCCGAAGCCGAAGATTTTGTTCAGCGCCACGTCTTTGGAAAGACCCATGACGACCCACGGCGCATAAGCTGCGCAAGCGATCAGGATGACATAGACAAGCCGAAAAACGAAAAGCTTGTTGCGCTGAAAATTGGTGATGCACCAGAGCGCGAGAAGCGCGGGCACTATGGCAAGCGAAATATGCCTGGTCAGATACAGCGCCGCAAGGGAAACCGCGGTCAGCGTGTCCCAAAGGACCAGCTTGCTGCTCGGTTTGCGAACCGCAAAATAAAACGAAAACAGCAGGAGCGGCAGGAAGATGTTTTCGCTCATCAGAGCGCGGGGGAAGAAAAAATTGAACGGCATCGTCAGCGCAAACGCAGCGCAGAGAAGGCTGCTTCGCGCATCCATAAACAGCTTTGCAATCAGGAAGGTCGGAAAGACGATACTGGAACTGTAGAAGCAGTTCAGGACGATGGCGGCGTCATAGTATTTTGCGCCGAATAGAAAGGACGGGGAAATCAGAAGCGGGTAGAGTGGCGGATATTGGCCGCTTGCATATCCTTGGAGATCGAACAGGCCTCGCGCGAAATCGCGGTAGAGCTTTTCGTCGCCAAAGATGATCGGGCCGTAGCTGATCCCCTTGAAGTAGAAAATCTTGAAGGCGACCGTCGCGAGAAAGAGGCAAAAGCAAACCCAAAGCGGATGCCGCTCGATGCCTGCTTCCCGATCAGAGGAGGAGGCGGTGTTGCCTGAAATCGGGCGACGGCCAGCCAGCGCTTCGATGCTCATAAACTAGCCGCCCTTAAAAAAAGCCGGCTTGCGCCGGCCTTGTCGTTTATTCCTTGTCGGTCTTCTTCAGTTCTTCCAGCGTCGGCATCGAGACGATGTTGTAGCCTGAATCGACATAGTGGATTTCGCCGGTGACGCCCGATGACAGGTCGGACAGCAGGTACAGCGCCGAGCCGCCGACTTCGCCGAGCGTGACGGTGCGGCGCAGCGGCGAATTGCGCTGCTGGTAGGAGAACATGTAGCGCGCGTCCGCAATGCCGGCGCCGGCCAAAGTCCGCACCGGACCCGCCGAGATGGCGTTGACGCGGATGCCGCGCGGGCCGAAATCATTGGCGAGATAGCGCACGCTCGCCTCAAGCCCCGCCTTTGCCACGCCCATGACGTTGTAGTTCGGCATCACGCTGACCGAGCCGGCATAGGTCAAGGTCAACAGCGAGCCGCCGTCGTTCATCAGCTTGGCGGCGTGCCGTGCGATCTCCGTGAAGGAGTAGCACGAGATCACCATGGTGCGGACGAAGTTGTCCTTGCTGGTGTCGGCGTACAGCCCCTTCAACTCGTTCTTGTCGGAGAAGCCGATGGCGTGGACGACGAAATCGAGCCCACCCCATTCCTCGCCCAGCCTGTCGAAGGTAGCGGCCACCGAGGCGCTGTCTTCCACGTCGCAGGGCACCAGCAGCGATGCGCCGACTTTTTCGGCCAGCGGCTTCACCCGGCGTCCGAATGCTTCGCCCTGATAGGAGAAGGCCAGTTCAGCGCCCTGCTCGGCCAGCTTCTGCGCGATGCCCCAGGCGATCGAATGGTCGTTGGCAACGCCCATGATCAGGCCGCGCTTGCCCTGCATCAGTCCGGTCATGGTGGATGTCCTCGTTATGACAGACGCTGGAAGACCAGCGTCGCGTTGGTGCCGCCGAAGCCGAAGGAGTTCGACAGCACGGTATCGATCTTGGCGTTGTCGATGCGCTCGCGCACGATCGGCATGCCGTCGAATTCGGGGTCGAGCTCTTCGATATGAGCGCTTTCGCCGATGAAGCCGCCCTGCATCTGCAGGATCGAGTAGATCGCCTCCTGCACGCCCGCGGCCCCCAGCGAGTGGCCGGTCAGCGATTTGGTCGAGGTGATGTTCGGGATCTTGGCGTCGAAGGTCTCGCGGATGGCGCCCATTTCCTTGCTGTCGCCGACAGGGGTCGAGGTGCCGTGGGTGTTGATGTAGTCGACATCGCCCTTCACAGTGGCCATGGCCTGCTTCATGCAGCGTATGGCGCCTTCGCCTGAGGGCGCTACCATGTCGTAGCCGTCGGAGGTCGCGCCATAGCCGACCAGTTCGGCATAGATCTTGGCGCCGCGCGCCTTGGCATGTTCGAGTTCTTCAAGCACAAGCACGCCCGCGCCGCCGGCGATGACGAAGCCATCGCGGTTGACGTCATAGGCCCGCGAAGCCACGGCGGCACGGTCGTTATATTTGGACGACATCGCGCCCATGGCGTCGAACAGGTTCGACATCGTCCAGTCGAGATCCTCGTGGCCGCCGGCGAACATGATGTCCTGCTTGCCCCACTGGATCATCTCAGCCGCATTGCCGATGCAGTGCGCCGATGTCGAGCAGGCCGACGAGATCGAGTAGTTGACGCCGTGGATCTTGAACCATGTCGCCAGCGTAGCGGATGCCGTCGAAGACATCGCCTTCGGCACCGCGAACGGCCCGATGCGCTTGGGGCTGGTGTTCTTCAGCGTCGTTTCCGCCGCTTCCACGATGGTGCGGGTGGATGGGCCGCCCGAGCCCATGATGATGCCGGTGCGTTCATTGCCGGAGATGTCGCTTTCTTCAAGCCCGCTGTCGGCGATGGCCTGCTTCATGGCGACGTGGTTCCACATGCCGCCCTGTGACAGGAAGCGCGCGGCGCGGCGGTCGACCAGTTCGGTGGTGTCGATGGTGGGCGCGCCCCACACCTGGCACTTGAAACCGTGCTCGGCGAAGGAGTCCGAAAAGCTGATCCCGGACTTTGCGTCGCGCAGGGAGGCTTGCACTTCATCGGCGTTGTTGCCGATGGACGATACGATGCCAAGGCCAGTTACGACGACCCGTCTCATTCGCTTTCCTTTCAGAAATCGCCCGGCGGCTAAGCCGCCTGAGCTTCCTTGAACAGCCCGACACGCAGGTCGGTCGCCTTGTATATGGTTTCGCCGTCGGCTTTTAGCCAGCCGTCGCCGATGCCCAGCACCAGGCGGCCGCGCATGACGCGCTTGAAGTCGACGCCGTATTCAACCTTCTTGTTGGCCGGGGTCACCATGCCGGTGAACTTGACCTCGCCGGTCGACAGCGCACGGCCCTTGCCGGGTTCGCCCAGCCAGCCGAGATAGAACCCCGTCAACTGCCACAGCGCGTCGAGCCCGAGGCAGCCCGGCATTACCGGATCGCGGATGAAATGGCAGGGGAAGAACCAGAGGTCGCGGTGGATATCGAGTTCGGCGCGAATGAAGCCCTTGCCGAATTCGCCGCCGGTTTCGCTGAGTTCGGTAATGCGGTTGAACATCAGCATGGGCGGATAAGGGAGCTGGGCATTGCCCGCTCCGAACAATTCACCGCGTGCACAGGCCAGCAACTCTTCGTAGTCGTAGCTGGATTTCTGCTCCACCATATAACGTCTTCCCCGTTTCGGCTGCGGCGGTTGGTCCCACCGCGCTGCTGATCTCTTCTAGCACAAGCCCTGCCGGACCTGAACCGTCGTCTGCGCTTAGCCTGCCGGCTTTCCCGGGTCAATGCGCGCTATTGATCGCGACTGTGGGACAGAATATATGAAAACGGAGAAATCGGTTGGTTTTGTCGGCATTGCCGGTTTTGCCGCTGAAACTTTCGAGCTGTCGATTGGGGCGCCGTTGAGCTTCCGAGTGGAAAAAATGTCTGTCGAAACCCGCGTGCGCGATGCCGGCCTCAGGCCGACGCGGCAGCGCATTGCGCTGGCCGAACTGCTGTTCGCCAAGGGCGACCGGCATTTTTCGGCGGAGGAGCTGCACGAGGAAGCCCTGGTTGCTGGGGTTCCGGTGTCGCTGGCCACCGTTTACAACGCGCTGCACCAGTTCACCGAAGTCGGCCTTCTGCGCATTCTGGCGGTCGAGGGTGCAAAGACCTATTTCGACACCAACACGTCCGACCACCACCATTTCTATATCGAAGGCGAAAACCGCATTTTCGATATCGAATCGGGTCCGGTGAGCGTCGTCAATCTCCCCGAGCCTCCCGAGGGCATGGAGATCGCCAATGTCGACGTGGTCATCCGCCTTCGCCCCAAGCGCTGCAGCTGACCACTGCCCGCATCCCTCAATCCTCGATGGTCTCGCCGGGATAGGCGCCCCAGACCAGCGACTGGCTGATCCAGCCGCGGTTGCGTCCGTCGAAGGTCATTTCGCACCACTGGCCGTTGCAGACGCGGATCGTGCCGATCGCACCGGGTTCGACCATAGCGATAACCCGTGCATCCTTGTCGCCCGAGGCGAGCAGTTGGACCTGCGTCTCCTTGCCGCGCTGCCAGGGCGCCACGATGGCGGTGCGCTTGCCCGACAGTAGCGACTGGTTGATCCAGCCCTCCGCGCCATCGGCATCGCGCACCCGGCGCCAATTGTCGTACTCCTGGATGATCTCCATCGGCAGGCCGGATTTCATATACATCCAGTCCACCGAGTAGCCCAGGCCAGGCCCGATCCGTGAATTGACGCGGCCGGATTTGAGGCTGACGAAGCGCGGCAGTGGCAGCCCGCTCGGTCCGAGCGTCACCGCGCCTTGCGCGGAAGCGGCAATCGTGAACGTGGTCGATTGCGGAAACAGAACGGCCGCACTCATCAGCACGGCGCCAATTGCCAGACGAAGCGACGCGGAACCAGACACTGTCGTACCTCTGCTGAGCGTTGCGCCCGCGAGCCCCGGGCGCCCCTTTTTCTTTGTCTTCCGGAACGGCGCTTGATACACAGTATCCCGCTCCAGATGGATTTCCAGTTTCGCCGATCTTGGTTAAAGAGGTCTCAACAAGAAGCTGGGTGAGGAAACAATGGCCGGCAAGAAGAAGCCTCTCGTCATCATAACGCGCAAGCTTCCGGATCCGGTCGAGACCCGCATGCGCGAGTTGTTCGACGCCAGGCTCAATGTCGAAGACCGCCCGATGACGCAGCCGGAGCTGGTCGCCGCCGTCAAGGAGGCCGACGTGCTGGTCCCCGCCGTCACCGACACGATCGATGAGGCGTTGATCGCCCAGGCCGGCGAGCGGCTGAAGCTGATCGCCAATTTCGGCAATGGCGTCGACAAGATCGACGTCGCCGCCGCCAGCCGGCGCGGCATCACCGTGACCAACACGCCCAACGTGCTGACCGAAGACACCGCCGACATGACCATGGGTCTGATCATCTCGGTGCCGCGCCGTCTGACGGAAGGCGCCAACGTGCTCCTGGGCGACGGCAAATGGGGCGGCTGGTCGCCGACCTGGATGCTGGGCCGCCGCATCTGGGGCAAGCGTCTCGGCATCGTCGGCATGGGCCGCATCGGCACGGCGGTCGCACGCCGCGCCAAAGCCTTCGGACTGTCGATCCATTACCACAACCGCAACCGCGTGCTGCCGGCGGTGGAAGACGAGCTGGAGGCGACCTATTGGGAAAGCCTCGACCAGATGCTCGCCCGCATGGACATCATCTCGGTCAACTGTCCCTCAACCCCCGCGACCTTCCATCTGCTCTCGGCCCGGCGTCTGGCGCTGATGCAACCCTCGGCCTATCTGGTCAACACCTCGCGCGGCGACATCATCGACGAGGATGCGCTGGTCAAGCTGCTGCAGGACGGCAAGCTCGCCGGTGCCGGGCTCGACGTGTTCGAGCAGGAGCCGGCGGTGAGCCCGAAGCTGCTCAAGCTGGCGCATAAGGGCAAGGTGGTGCTGATGCCGCATATGGGCTCGGCCACCATCGAAAGCCGCATCGATATGGGTGAGAAGGTCATCATCAACATCCGCGCTCATGTCGACGGACACCGCCCACCGGATCGGGTGCTGCCGCTCCGGAATTGATGTAAGTCATGACTTACGGATGGACGGAAAGCCGTTTCCGGTAGGTGATCGAGGTGATCCGGTCATAGCCGGGATGCACGGTGCGCTTGAACTCCGCAAAGCCAAGCCGCTCGAAGGTGGCGTGGTTTTTGGTGAGTTCGATGCGGGTCTCCAACTCCAGGATCGGAGTGCCCGACTCCAGCGCGAGGCGTTCGGCTGAATTCATCAAAAGCCGCCCGATGCCCAGGCCACGCGCGCTTTCCTCGACGGCGAGCTTGCCGACATAGACAGCGTCCTGCCGTCTGGCGACGAAGATGCAGCCGACAAGCCGGTCGCCGGCAAGTGCTATGAGGCAGGTCTCTGCTTGCGCCTTGTCGCGCAGGATTTCCGGCGTCAGACGATGCGCGGAAGAGGGCGGGTCGATGACACCGTCCATATAGGCGAAAGAACGCCTGATCAGCGTCAGCAGCGCGCCCCAGCGGTCGAAATCCGCGGGCAGGGCCTGGATTGTCACCGGGCTAGTCTTCGTTTCTGGATCGCTTGTAGCGAATGGTGTCGAAACGCGCGCCGAGCGCGTCATAGAGCAGAAGCCGACCGATAAGCGGTTCGCCGATGCCGGTGATCAGCTTGATCGCCTCCATCGCCTGCAACGTGCCGACGACGCCGGTCAGCGCGCCTATAACGCCCGCCTCGGCGCAGGACGGCACCAGGCCGGGCGGTGGCGGCTCGGGAAAAAGGTCGCGATAACCGGGGTTTTGGACCCCTTGGTCGTCGGTTTTGAAGGGTGTCAAAACGGTAATCGACCCGTCGAAACGCCCTACAGCGGCATGAACGAGGGGTTTGTTCTCGGCTTCCGAGGCATCGGCAACGGCGTAGCGTGTGTCGAAATTGTCGGAGCCGTCGATGACGAGATCGTAGCCGGAAATCAGGTCGCGCGCATTGTCCTGGTCAAGCCGCAACTCGTGCAGTTCAACAGTGACATGCGGGTTGATGCGGGCAATGGCGTCGCGTGCGCTTTGGCCCTTTGAGCGACCGACGGCCTGGGTGTCGTGGATCACCTGCCGCTGCAGGTTGGACAGGGACACGGTGTCATCGTCGACGATGCCCAGCGTGCCGACGCCGGCGGCGGCGAGATATTCCAGCACCGGAGCGCCGAGCCCGCCCGCGCCGATCACCAGAACCCGCGCACGCTTCAGCTTCTGCTGCCCCGGACCGCCGATTTCCGGCAGCACGATGTGGCGCGCATAACGCGTCAGTTCCTCGTCGGAGAGTGCGGGCTGCTTGCTCATGGCGCGACGATATCGCGCCGCATTCGGCTTGTCAGGCGCTTTCGGTAGGGCCAACGCTGCCGTGGTCGACCGTGATGAACTGTGCCTTGCCCTTGAGGCTGGAAAACAGCTCAGGCTCGGTGCCGGTCATGAAGGCCTGGCAATTCAGCTCTTCCAGGATGGAAAACAGCGCCGCGCGCCGGCCCGCATCGAGATGCGCGGCGATTTCGTCGAGCAGAAGGATCGGAGCCGAACCCGCCATCTCGCCGGTCAGCCGGGCGTGCGAGACGATGATCCCGACCAGAAGCGCCTTCTGCTCGCCGGTGGAGCAGAGTTCGGCAGGCATCGCCTTGGGCCGGTGCCGCACGATCAGGTCGGAGCGGTGCGGGCCTTCCAGCGTGCGGCCGGCCGCGCGGTCGCGGTCGCGTCCGTCTGCCAGCATCTGGCGGAAACGCTCTTCCATGTCGACGGCGGCCTGTGCGCCGATATTTTCCTCAAGCGTGCCCGACAGGGCCAGATCGGCCTGCGGGAAAGGCCCGGTTTCGGGCAGCTTGCCGATCATCGCGGTCAGAAGCCGGGTCATCTCGGCGCGGGCGGCGGCAATCGCCACGCCCGTCTCGGCCATCTGCGTTTCGATGGCCTCGAACCAGACGCGGTCGCGCCGGTCTTCGGCAAGCAGGCGATTGCGGCCGCGCATGGCTTTTTCGTAGTCCAGCGCGCGCTGGCCATGGGCGGGATCGATGGTCAGCACCAGCCGGTCGAGAAAGCGGCGGCGGTCGGCCGCAGGCCCGGTGAACAGCGCATCCATCGAAGGCGTCAGCCAGACCACGCGCAGCCAGTCGAGCATCTCCTCGGCCGAGCGCACGGTGGTGCCGTTGATGCGCACGCGGCGTCCGCCTTCGCCCGCGCCGTCGAACAGCGTTCCGGTGCCGATCTCAGCCTCGCCGTCCGGCCCTTCGACTGTGGCGTGGACCGCGAATCCGCCGCGTCCGCCTTCGCGCGCGACATCGGGATAAGGCGCGCGGCGCAGGCCGCGTCCGGGCGTGAGGAAGGAGATGGCTTCGAGCAAATTGGTCTTGCCCGCGCCGTTCTCGCCGGTGAAGACGACCGCGCCCGGCCGGAAGCAGACCGCGAGCTCCGCATAGTTGCGGAAATCGGTCAGCGTCAGCCGGCTGATGAAGTTTGACGGGAGCGCTTTAGTCGGCTCGGGCAGCTGTCCCGGCACGTCTGAGGTGACGCTAGACGCGCATCGGCATCAGCACGTAGAGCGTGTGATCGTCCGATGTGTCCTGGATGAGCGTCGGCGAACCGGCATCGGCGAGCATGAAGCGAGCCTCGCCGCCCGACAGCTGGGCTGCGACGTCGAGCAGGTATTTGGCGTTGAAGCCGATCTCGATGGGATCGGAGGCGTAGTCCGCCGCCAGTTCCTCGGTAGCGCTGCCGGAATCGGGATTGTTGACGGCGAGCGTCACCTGGCCGTCGGCAATCGACAGCTTGACCGCGCGGCCGCGCTCCGACGAAATGGTCGAGACGCGGTCGACGGCGGAGGCGAAGCTCTGGCGGTCGATGACCAGCTTCTTGTCGTTGCCGGTGGGGATGACGCGCTGATAGTCGGGGAAGGTGCCATCGATCAGCTTCGAGGTCAGCACGATGGAGCCGATGGTGAAGCGGATCTTGGTGTCGGACAGCTCCGTGGTGACAGCGATTTCCGGATCGTCGACCAGCTTCTGCACTTCGCTGACGGTCTTGCGTGGAATGATGATGCCCGGCATGCCTTCCGCACCCGCCGGCGCCTCGAATTCGGCGCGTGCCAGGCGGTGGCCGTCGGTGGCGACGGAACGCAGCTTCAAATTGCCTTCGCTCTCGAAGGTGTGCAGGAAAATGCCGTTGAGATAATAGCGCGTTTCCTCGGTCGAGATCGCGAACTGCGTCTTGTCGATCAGCATCTTGAGCTTGGCCGCTTCAAGCGTGAACTTGTGCGAGAAGCTGCCGGCCGACAGCTCGGGAAAGTCGGATTGCGGCAGGCACTGCAGGCGGAAGCTCGAACGCCCCGACACCACCGACATGGCGTTGCCGTCGTCGTCGGTCTTCAGCATCACCTCGGCACCGTCAGGCAGCTTGCGGACGATGTCGTAGAGCAGATGGGCAGGAACCGTGGTCGCCCCGGCCTGGTCGACCTGGGCGGGCGTGGCTTCGGTGATCTCGAGATCGAGGTCGGTGGCCTTCAGCGCGAGGCTGTTGCCGTCCGCCTTCATCAGCACGTTGGACAGAATCGGAATCGTGTTGCGCCGCTCAACCACGCGATGAACATGGTTCAGCGACTTGAGAAGGTTAGAGCGTTCAAGAACAACACGCATGATGCAACAAACTCGCTTTTCATGAAGTCGCGGGCTCTGCGGGCGAGCCCTCAGAGCGCCGTGGGCACGTTCAGAATGGGCGGCAAGTCTGACAGGAAATGAGCCGGAAACGCAAGCCTTCGCACACGCTTATGCGTTTCCGGACGACCATTCTGGGGATAACCCTGGAGGGCAGCTCAGGCCTGATCGGTGATCAGCCTTCTCAGCAATTCCAGTTCCTGCGCCAGCGTGTTGTCGGCACCCGACAGATCCTCGATCTTGCGGACGGCGTGCAGAACCGTGGTGTGGTCGCGACCGCCGAAGCGGCGTCCGATCTCCGGCAGCGAGCGCGGCGTCATTACCTTGGACAGGTACATGGCGACCTGGCGCGGCTTGACGATGGTGCGGGTGCGGCGGTTCGACAGAAGCTCCGTCTTCGACACGTTGTAGTGTCTTGCTACGATGCGCTGGATGTCCTCGATGCGGACGCGCTTGGGCTCGCCGGAGCGATAGATATGGCCGAGGATTTCCTCGACGCGGTCGATCGTCAGGTTCGGCTCGAAGGACTGGCGGAAGAGAAGCTGGTTGAAGGCGCCTTCCAGTTCGCGACCGCTGCCGGTGACGGTGCGGGCAATATGGGAGAGGATTTCCTCATCCATGCTGAGATTCTGGTCTTCGGCCCTGGCCTGCGCCATACGCATCTGCAGCATGCCCAGACGCATGGCGTAGTCGGGCGCCATGATCTCCAGCGCCACGCCGCCATTGAGGCGCGAGCGGACGCGGGGCTCCAGCGATTCCAGTTCCGACGGCGGACGGTCCGCGGCGACGACGACCTGCTTGGCGCTGTCGAGCAGCATGTTGATGAGATGGCAGAACTCGTGCTGGATCGACTTGCCCTGAAGGAACTGCATGTCGTCGATGATCAAAAGGTCGATGTCGCGCAGCTGTTCCTTCAGCGTCAGCGCATTGTTGTCGCGGATCGCGGTGGCGAAACGCCACATGAAATATTCCGCCGTCAGATAGACGACGCGCGACTTCGGGTTCTGGCGCAGCGATTCCGCCGCGAGCGCCTGAAGCAGGTGCGTCTTGCCGAGGCCGACTGAGGCATGCAGGAAAAGCGGGTTGAAGCGCGAAGTCGATTCCGACACCGCCTTGGCGGCGGCGAGTGCTACGCGATTGGCCGGGCCCTCGACGAAGGACTGAAACGTATAGCGCGGGTCGAGCGGGGAGCCGAGAACGCTCTGCTTGAATTCGGTCTCCGCCGGGATGGGGCGCGCCGACAACGGGCGTTCCATCTTGGTTGGCGAGACCATGCCCGAGGACAGCGCGGTCTGGGCCTGATGCGGCATCTTGCGAGCCACCGGCGCCTCAGGCTCGATGCGGGCCGCACGGGCCGCGGTGCGGACGATCACTTCCAGCTTCAACAGGCCGGGTTCTTCCTGGCGCCAGAGTTCGGCAATCAGGTCGACATAGTGGCTGTTGATCCACGATTTCAGAAAGGCCGTTGGAACCGACAGGCGGACAATGTCCTTGGAGGCTTCCGCGACCTTCATGCGGCCGAACCAGCTTGAATAGACTTCGCTTCCCAACCGCGCCTTAAGCTGTGCCTTCACCCTCTCGAAATTCTGTTCAGCACCGCTTGCAGCTTTCACCTCGCCCTCGATCGCGGGGCTTTCGCCGATATGAAAGCTGGAAACCGTCTGCCGTTCCACACTGCTCTGCATTTTCGCCAAAATCCCTATCCCTGTACTTTCATGTCCATCGTGCAGGTGCGCCACTTGCGCCTGCCGAGGTTATTATGTTTCGGAAGCCGCTTGAGGCGGCGGCAACCGTTTTCCTATCGCCTGCCTTGCGCAGCGAACGAGGTCCGTCCGTTTGACGCAAAAAGACAAACAAAACCTTCTCTGCCAGCGTTATGCGCTGGCGCGCCGCATGCTCTAATTGTCGTAAGTACCCCACTCACACTTCTACGCAGAAGGCCAAACCTTGCCCGTTCGCGGCATTGCGCCGCGTTCGGAAAACTGCAAGTTTTCAGGTTTGGTAGTGGGCTCGGAGCCCGTCCCTTCGATGTTTTGACTGTACGAAAAACGTTGTGGACAGAGCAAGACCGGGGCTAACGGATTTTTAAGGAATTGCGCTGCCCCAAAATGGGATTCTTCGCCCGGAAAGCGGCAAAGCCTTTGTGATTCAAACCGTTTTGACGAATGCCGAAATCTACGCCGGCCTGATAAATTTTTCTAAAAAAATTGCTTGACATAGACTTGTCCCCGAAGGGTGCTGCGCAGAGTGAACAAGCTGTGGATAAAGGTCTGCAACATCCTGTTATAAAACGACAATTCGAGATCGCTGCAATTTCGGAGAGTGTTTCTATTGAGGAATTTCCGCTGGCGGGTTGGAGAGACGCCGGCAAACCAACAAAGACATCTCCCGTGCGCCAAAGCTGCCACGTGAGGACAAATTTCATGCTTTTGTTCGGCAAAAGAAAAGCCCGGCGCCAAAGCGCCGGGCTTTTGGGTATTCCAGAGCTTGGATTTAAGCTGCCGACAGGGCCTTGAGGCGCTGGGCGAGACGCGAAACCTTGCGGGATGCAGTGTTCTTGTGCATCACGCCCTTGGTGGCGGCGCGCATCAGTTCAGGCTGTGCTGCAACGAAGGCTTCCTGCGCTGCGGACTTGTCGCCGGAGGCCAGTGCTTCCTCGACTTTGCGGATGAAGGTGCGGACCCGCGAACGACGGTTCTTGTTCAAAGCCGTGCGGCGAGCGATTTTCCGCGTTGCCTTCTTGGCCGAAGAGGTATTGGCCATGGTGCCTCTCTAATCTGGGTTGACGCCGTGTAGGGCGCAAAAAAATCTCGGGCGGCCAAACGGCCACCTCAGTTGCGCGGCTTATAGTTCAGCTTTTTCGCCGCGTCAACGTGAATCCGAACGGATCGGGCAGATGCGACGGGTACCGCCCCGTCATCGGTCCTAGCGGTTCTGGAAGTTGGCGGCGCGTTTCTCGACGAAGGCCGTCATGCCTTCCTTCTGATCCTCGAGCGCGAACATGGAATGAAACAACCGCCGCTCGAAGCGCAGGCCTTCGGCGAGGGTGGTCTCATAGGAGCGGTTGACCGCCTCCTTGTTCATGATGACGGAAGGCAGAGAGAAACCGGCGATCTTGGTCGCGGCCTTCAAGGCCTCCTCCACCACCTCGCCGGCGGGTACGACGCGCGACACAAGGCCCGCACGTTCGGCCTCGGCTGCATCCATCATGCGGCCGGTGAGGCACATGTCCATCGCCTTCGACTTGCCGACGAAACGGGTGAGCCGCTGCGACCCGCCCATTCCGGGCATGACGCCGAGCGTGATTTCGGGCTGTCCGAATTTCGCGGTGTCTGCCGCGATGATGAAGTCGCACATCATCGCCAACTCGCAGCCGCCGCCCAACGCGTAGCCGGCAACGGCGGCGATGATCGGCTTGCGGGTGCGGGTGAAGGCTTCCCAGCCGCTGAAGAAATCGCCGAGATACATGTCGACATAGGACTGCGATTGCATTTCCTTGATGTCGGCACCGGCGGCGAAGGCCTTTTCCGATCCGGTGAGCACGATGGCGCCGATAGTGCCGTCTTTCTCGAAGCCTTCGACAGCGGCGAGCAGCTCGGCCAGCACTTGCGAGTTCAGCGCGTTGAGCGCGTTGGGCCTGTTCAGCGTGATCAGCCCGACCTTGCCGCGCGTCTCCACCAGTATTGTCTCGTAAGCCATGTCTTCGTCGTCTCCCTGTGATTCAGTGCTGGCACCGGCTGCAGAAGAAAGTGGACCGGCCGCTCTGGACGATGCGCTCGACATGTCCGGTGCAGCCGGGCTTCCGGCATGGTTCTCCCTCACGCCCATAGACCGAGAAGGAGTGTTGAAAATAGCCCAGCGAGCCGTCCGTCTGCACATAATCGCGCAAGGAGGAGCCGCCGGCGGCAATCGCATCCGCGATCACCTCGCGGATGGATTGGGCGAGCAGGGCGCTGCGGTCCCGGGCGAGCTTGCCGCGGCCGCCAAGCGTGCCGGCGAGGCGCCTGGGCGACAGCCCGGCTCGCCACAGCGCTTCGGACACATAGATGTTGCCGAGCCCCGCGATCAGCCGCTGGTCGAGAAGCGCTGCCTTGAGCGGCGTCTTCTTGCCTTCGAGCAGCCTGGCGAGCATCGGGCCGTCTAGTGCGTTGCCGGTCGGTTCGATGCCGAGGCCTGTCAGCATGGGATGGACACTGCCATCCTGCTCGGCAAACAGCATAAAGCCGAAACGCCGGGGATCGTTGAAGACGACGCGGGCAAGGCCGCCGCCCTTGGTCTCGAGGTCGAAGACGACATGGTCGTGAAACTGCGCCTTGGAGCGCTCGTGGACGAAGACGCCGGGAATGTCGGCACCGCCATCGGCCTCTATGCGGAAGGAGCCGGACATGCCGAGATGGCAGATCAGGATCGGCCCGTCTTCTATATGCATCACGAGATATTTGGCGCGTCGGCCGACCGAGACGATGGTCTTGCCGACCAGCCGCTCGACGAAACCGGGCGGGAACGGAAAGCGCAGATTGGGTCGGCGCATCTCGACGGCGCATATCCGTGCGCCTTCGAGCACCGGCTGCAGCCCGCGCCGGACGGTCTCGACCTCGGGAAGCTCAGGCATCGGCTGTCATCGCCTTGTAAAACGAGGCGCCGTAGGGACCGGCAGCCAAACCGAGATGCTCCGCCGCCGTCTCTCCGATATCGGCGAAGCTGCCGCGCAGGCCGATCGAACCGCCGGCATGGCCAGGCAGGAGACCGATGACGGGAACCTGCTCGCGCGTGTGGTCGGTGCCGCGCCAGGTCGGGTCGCAGCCATGGTCGGCCGTCAGGATCAGCAGGTCGCCTTCGCGCAGCTTGGCGAGCGCCTCCGGCAGGCGCCGGTCGAACGCTTCGAGCGCCGCGGCATAGCCCGCGACATCGCGCCTGTGGCCGTAGAGCATGTCGAAATCGACGAAATTGGCAAAGACCAGGTCGCCATCCCCCGCCTCGTCCATGGCGGCCAGGGCCTGGTCGAACATCGCCATGTTGTCGGGCGCCTTGCGCAGGCGGGAGATGCCGCGATGGGCGAAGATGTCGCCGATCTTGCCTATGCCGAGGACCGTGCTTCCGCGTTCGACCAGACGGTCGAGCAGCGTGGCTTCGGGGGGAGGCACCGCGTAGTCGCGCCGGTTGCCGGTGCGCTCGAAATGGGCCGCGTCTTCGCCGGTGAACGGCCGGGCGATAACGCGACCGATGTTGAGAGGGTCGACCAGACGCCGGACGGTTGCGCAAAGATCGTAAAGTTTCTCCAGCCCGAAATGCGTTTCATGCGCGGCGATCTGGAACACCGAGTCGGCCGATGTGTAGCAGATTGGCTTTCCGGTCCGGATGTGCTCTTCGCCATGGCGTTCGATGATGTCGGTGCCCGAAGCGTGGCAATTGCCCAGAATCCCCGGCAGCCCCGCCTCGCGGACGATCATGTCGGTTAGTTCGGGCGGAAAGGTCGGTACCGTCTCGGGAAAGTAACCCCAGTCGAAGCGCACCGGCAGGCCGGCGATTTCCCAATGGCCGGAAGGCGTGTCCTTGCCGCTGGAGATTTCCCGGGCGGCGCCATGGAACGAGGAGGGCGCAAGAACAGCCGCGCCGATGTCGGGACGATCTCCGGCAGCGAGATAGGCCGCTTCGCCCAGGCCCAGCGAACCCATGACGGGCAGCCGCAGGGGTCCGCTGCGCAGGCCGGACCTGTCGGCGCGTCCTTCGGCGCAGGCCAGCGCGATATGACCGAGCGTGTCCGCCCCGGCGTCGCCGAACCGTTCGGCATCGGGCGCGCCGCCAATGCCCACGGAATCGAGAACGAAGAGAAATGCCCGCGCCATGAAACTCCTGCCAATCTTTGGGTCAGAGATAGGCGGGCTGCTCGAACTTGGCAATCGGTTCGACGCGGATAGGTGTCGACGCGGGAGGGTGGGACGCGTGCAACTGTGATCCTAAGCATGTAGCTGTCACACAGGATCCTAGCGCTTCATTTCCTTGGGATTTGAGATCGCCGCCGCGTGCGAAAGACAGCCTCGATACCATCATAAACCGCGGCGTTCCCGTTCTGCTTTCAGCTTTTCGACTTCTTTCACCGTGGCGAAATAGGCCTCGCGGTTTTCGATATAGGCGGGTTTCATGGCCGAGACTTTTTTCTCCCATTCCGCGATGCGCGCCTCGTCTTGTGAGAGCTTGGCCTCTTCCAGCAGAGCATTCGCCTCGCGCCAGGGACCAAGGAGTTCCTGGCGCTTGTCCTGCAGCTCAACGAGTTGTACACGCGCCTGGTCCAGCCTGTCTTCCAACTCACGGTTGCTTAGGTCCACCGCCTGAGCGTTCGCAACCGTGCCGGCAAACAGCAGGGCTGCCAGTAAAAGCCAAAATCGCAATTGCCATCTCCATTTCTTGGCCCGCCTGAGCGCAGACTTGTTCACCAACCCAGCAACTATAACAATCAGGCTGGAATAGGATGGGCGGAGATCAACCCTGGAAGCTGAGAGAAGGCAGTGGGTAGTCGGGCCGGTCGCCAATGCTCACGGCGCTGGTCGGCTCAGCTTCGAAAATCGTCATCGAATCGCGGCTCTTGTCGAACCCGCCGCGATAAAAAGCCCACTCTATCGTCTCGCTGTTGGCTTCATCGTCGCATCGAACGACAGCGAACTGAGGAACCTCTGTCCAAGCGTCACCAATCTCGGAGAGTTCATACCGGATCGATTGCAACCGCTCGAGAAAATACTTGTCAAAGTCCAATCTATAGCTGACAAAAAAAGTCTTCATCATCGCCTCGTAGGATTATTGTGCAACGCCGCAAATTGATGGTGCGTCGCACATAAATCCCCGTCAACCAAAAAATTGCCCCAAGCAACGCTGCACGAAGGTGCAGCACATAATCGCACCTATATGTAACAAAAGCGTTGCACCGAGCGGCCCGAGACGTATCACTCACCTGATCACCAAGACAGTTCCCAAAAGGATATGAAATGCCCGTCGAGTTGTTGCAGCGGAAACCTGAAGGCGCCTTGCCCGTCCATCTCATCGCCAAGGACGGGCTGGCCCAAGCAAAGCTCGGTGCTGCGGTCGAGAACTGGGCCAAAGCCAACGGCTTCAATGGCGAAACGGGCAAGGTTCTGATCCTGCCGTCCACATCGGGCGACGCGGGCGGTGCTTTGTTCGGCCTGGGGGCTGAGGCCGCCAGCGCGATGGCTGTCGGTGCCTTGGCGAAGGCCTTGCCGGAAGGCGACTGGCATTTTGCGACTTGGCCCGCCAACCCCGAACTCTCGTCGCTGGCACTTCTGCTTGGCGGCTATGTCTTCACCCGCTACGGCAAAAAAGGCGGCAGAGCGATCCGCTTCGCGCTGCCTGAAGGTGTCGATGCCGAGCGCGTCAAAGCGTTGGCCACCGGCAGCCTGCTGGCACGCGACCTTATCAACACGCCGACCAACGATATGGGCCCGGACGCGCTTGAGAAGGCCGCGCGGGATCTCGCGCAGGCGCATGGCGCATATATATCGGTCACCAGGGGCGACGATCTTCTTGCGGCGAATTTTCCCATGATCCACGCTGTCGGCCGCGCTTCGGTCGATGCGCCCCGGCTGCTCGATATGAAGTGGGGCAGGGATGCGGCTCCCAAGGTCACGCTGGTCGGCAAGGGCGTGTGTTTCGACACTGGAGGCCTCGACATCAAACCGGCCTCGGGCATGCTCCTGATGAAGAAGGACATGGGTGGAGCGGCCAACGTGCTCGGCCTCGCCTCGATGATCATGGCAGCGAAACTGGACGTCAGGCTGCGCGTTCTGATCCCCGTGGTCGAGAACGCGATTGCCGGCAACGCCTTCCGGCCCGGCGATGTGTTGACCAGCCGCAAGGGCATCACGGTCGAGATCGGCAACACCGATGCTGAGGGTCGGCTGATCCTGGCCGATGCGCTGGCTTTGGCCGACGAGGAGACGCCGGATCTGCTGATCGACCTGGCGACGCTGACAGGGGCGGCGCGTGTTGCGCTCGGGCCCGATCTGCCGCCCTTCTACACTGACGACGATGCGCTCGCATCCGAACTCGCATCGGCCGCGGTAGCGGTGGAAGACCCGCTGTGGCGCATGCCGCTGTGGATGCCCTATGACGCGAAACTGTCGTCAAAGGTCGCCGACATGAACAACGTGACCACGGACGGCTTCGCCGGTTCGATCACCGCCGCCCTGTTCCTCAAGCGCTTCGTCGAAAAAGCGGGGTCATGGGCGCATTTCGACATCTTCGGGTGGAACCCGGCGGACCGTCCGCACAGCCCGGCCGGCGGCGAGGCGCAGGCCATCCGTGCGCTGGAAACCGTCATTTCGACGCGTTTCGGGAAGTAAGATCGAAACGCATCCGAAACGAATGGCTGATACCGTCGCGCAATGCCGATCGTGTTGCGCCCGAGCCAGGCCCTGCGGCTGTGGCAGCAGTTCACCCTCTCCGAGGTGCGCGACGACGCGCCCGATCTGACGTTGCGCCAGACCGCCATTCTGTTGACCATCTATCTCGATCCGCCGCCGCATACGGTGCGCGGGCTTGCCGCGCATCTCGGTGTCAGCAAGCCCGTCATCACCCGGGCGCTCGACACGATGGGCGAACTGAAGCTGGTTTCGCGCCACCGTGACGAGTTCGACCGGCGTAACGTCATCATCCGCCGCACCGTCGAAGGTGCGCTCTATGTCGAGCGCATCGGCGATGTTATTATCGCAAAAGCACTGGAGTTGCCGCTTTGACCGTCCACGATACACGCCTTCATGCCTTTCGCCGCGATCTGGCCGACATCCGGCTGGAGGGCAAGGTGCAGGCGGAACGGTTCGTGGAAGGGCGTGCCGCTCGCATCGGTGCTTCGATCGTCGATGTGCTGGCGGCGCCGCGTGTCGATGCGGGCGTCAACACGCAGTTCCTTTTGGGCGAGGACGTGCTGGTTTTCGAGGAAGGACAGGGCTTCGCCTGGGTCCAGAGCCTTTTCGACGGCTATGTCGGCTATGTGCAACTCGCCGCGCTCGGCGCCAACGATGCCGAGACCACGCATGTCGTTGTTGCCCCGCGCACCTTTCTCTATCCCGGACCGGACCTGAAACTGCCGCGTGGCGGGGTCGTCTCGATGGGCTCGCGGGTCACGGTTGTCGACCGCAGCACCACGCGCGGCACCGAATACGCCCATCTCTCCAGCGGCAAGACATTGGTCGCGGCTCATCTGGCGCCCATCGGCGACTATGCTGCGGATTATGTCTCTGTTGCCGAGCGGCTGGTCGAGACGCCCTATCTGTGGGGCGGCGCCAGCGGCTTCGGCATCGATTGCTCGGGGCTGGTGCAACTGTCCATGCGCATGGCAGGCAGATCGGCGCTGCGCGATTCCGACATGCAGGCGGCAGGCCTGGGAACGCCGCTGCAGCCCGGGAAGGATTACTCCGGCCTGCAGCGCGGCGACCTCGTCTTCTGGAAGGGCCATGTGGCCGTCATGACGGACGCCGAATCCATGATCCACGCCAACGGCCATACGATGAGCGTCGCACGCGAAGGGCTGCACGCCGCGATAGATCGCATCGGTTATCTTTATGGGGCGCCGACCGGCTTCCGCCGTCCCTGAAACGGCGTGAGGGCTGGCGTTAGGGATCAATATCCTGCGTCGCGATCGACGACATTGTCGAGCGGCTCGCCGCGCTCGAAGGCGTCCATCTGCCTGAGCATCGGTCCGGCCAGATGAGCCGGATCGGACGTTGCCGCGGCATGCGGCGTCACGAAAACCTTGGGATTGTTCCAAAGCCCGCTCGTCTTGGGCAGCGGCTCGACCTCGAAGACGTCGAGGCTCGCTTCCTTCAACGTCCCGTCCTCCAGCGCGCGCAGGATGTCCTCATCATTCTGCAGTCGCCCACGCCCGGCATTGATCAGCACCGCTCCGCCTAGTCCGTTGCGGCGTCGCAGGTGCTTCAGCAATCCGTAATTGACGATGCCTTTCGTCGCTGGTGTCAGCGGCAGCAGGACGACCAGGATGTCGGTTGCGTTGAGGAAGGGGATCAACCCGGAATCGCCATGGAAGGTGGTGATGCCGTCGACCTGTTTCTCGGTACGGCTCCAGCCATTGGTCTGGAAACCCAGTGTCTTCAGAGCGTTGGCGGCGGCAAGGCCCAGGCTCCCAAGGCCCATGATGCCCACGGAAATGTCCTGCGCGGTCCGCTGCGGCGGTTCGCGCCAGATTTTCTTTGCCTGCTGCGAACGATAGAGCATGCCTTGCCGGTGATGGTCCATCACCCGCCAGACGACATATTCCACCATATGCCGGCTCAGATTGTCGGCGACCACGCGCACGATGGGGGCCTCGGGCAGTCTTGTGTCGTTGAAGATATGGTCGACGCCGGCGCCGATGGAAAAGATCGCCCGCAGATTGGGCAGTTGCGCCAGGATGCCCGGCTTCTGCTTCCAGACCACCGCGTAGGTGATGCTCGGATCGGCTGGGCCGTTCGGCTCCAGCACCACGTCCCGTTCCGCTGAAAGCAATTCGTACCAGCGCTGCGGGTTGAATCCCGTCACCGAGAGAAGAATCCGCCCTTTTTCCATATTATACCTGCTTTTATTTACTCACTGACAACGCCCGTGGGCGCCGCTTCGATCTTGAACGCCGCCGAAATCAGCGCCTTGGTGTACTCGGTCTGCGGCGCCTGGAATATCTGCTCGGAGGGGCCGGCTTCCACCACCTGCCCGTTGCGCATCACGATAACCTCATTGGCGAGCGCGCGCACCACTTTCAGGTCGTGGCTGATGAAGAGATAGGCGAGATCGTGCTTGGCCTGCAGGTTGCGCAACAGATCGACCACCTGCGCCTGCACGCTCATATCCAGCGCCGAGGTCGGTTCGTCCAGCATGACGAAGCGCGGCTTCAGAACCATGGCCCGCGCGATGGCGATGCGCTGGCGCTGGCCGCCGGAAAATTCGTGCGGGTAGCGGAAGCGGGTCGCGGGATCGAGACCAACTTCGCGCAGCACGTCGACGACATGGGCGTCGCGCGCGGCAGCCTTCAATTGCGGCTCGTGAATTTTCAGCCCTTCCTCGATGATCTCCGACACCGACATGCGCGGGCTAAGCGAACCGAATGGATCCTGGAAGACGATCTGCAACTCGCTGCGCAGTGGCCGCATCTCGTTGAAGGTCAGCGCATTGATGTCGCGGCCCTCGAAGCTGATGCGCCCCTGGGACGAGATCATGCGCGAGAGGGCGAGCCCCAGCGTCGTCTTGCCCGAGCCGGATTCGCCGACCACGCCAAGCGTCTGGCCGGCGCGGACGATGACGTCGATGCCGTCGACAGCCTTCACATGATCGACCGTGCGGCGCAGGAAGCCCTGCCGGATGGGGAACCAGACCTTGACGTCCTTGCCTTCCATCACCGGCTTGGCGGAGGTGTCGCTGGCCGGCGGCTTGCCCTTGGGCTCGGCTGCCAGCAAATGCCGGGTGTATTCATGCTGCGGATTGGCAAAGATCTCCTTCGTCGGTCCGGTCTCGACGATCTTGCCCTTGGTCATCACGCAGACGCGGTCGGCGATCTTACGCACGATGCCCAGATCATGGGTGATGAAGAGCATCGACATGCCCTTCTTTGCCTTGAGGTTGGCAAGCAGTTCGAGGATCTGCGCCTGCACCGTCACGTCCAGCGCAGTCGTCGGCTCGTCGGCGATCAAAAGGGCCGGCTCGTTGGCCAGCGCCATGGCGATCATGACGCGCTGCCGCTGTCCGCCCGAAAGCTGGTGCGGGAAGGCTTCGAGGCGCTTTTCGGGGTCGCGAATGCCGACTTCCTTGAGCAGTTCCAGCGTCCGCGCCTTGGCCTGCTTGTCGCTCATACCCTGGTGAAGCCGGAGCACCTCGACGATCTGCTGCTCGATCGTATGCAGCGGATTGAGCGAGGTCATGGGTTCCTGGAAGATCATGGTGACCTTGTTGCCGCGCACGGCACGCAAGGTCTTTTCATCGGCCGACAACAGGTCTGTGCCGCGAAACAGGATTTGCCCGCTAGGATGGCTGGCCGCCGGATAGGGCAGGAGCTTCAGCACCGACAGGGCCGAGACCGACTTGCCCGAACCCGATTCGCCCACCAGGGCCACGGTTTCGCCTTCGCCGATATCGAAGGAGATGCGGTCGACGGCGGTCGAGACCTTGCCGCCCTGGGCAAAGGCCACCGACAGGTCGCGGACGGAAAGCAGGGGAGAGGTCAAAGGGCGGCCTCGATGTCGGTCATGCGGAAATCGTCACCCTTGAACAGCAGCGGCTGGCACCGCGCCTTGGACAGAGCATAGGCGAAACAGTCGCCGAGATTGAGCTTGGCTTTGTGGTTGCCCTTGCCGAAAGTCTGGTAGGCCTCCCGCGCAAGACGCGCCTGCTCGGGCGTGACCGTGGTGATCTCGATCGCTAGGCTCTCGATCAAATCGTCCAGTTTGCGCGACTTCGCGTCAGAGCCGAGCTGGTCAACGCGCACCGCTGCCTCGAGAAAATTCACCGGTGAGATGACGGGACGTGCCTTTGCGGCAATGAGCGCATCCTCCATTTGCTGGCCTTCGGGTTCGTCAAAAAGGATGGCCAGAATGGCCGATGCGTCGACGATCACTTGGGCAGCCCCCGCTCGTCGTAAAGATCGGAGTGGTCGCTCGTCACGCCCTCCGGTATCGGCCCGAAACTGTCGACGATCTCACGCACGCGCCGTTTCCGCTCGGCCACGTCGCGCTGGCTGTGCAGCCGCTGAATCTCGGCTTCCAGCGCCTGCTCGATGGCCGCCGTCATGCTCAATCCGGTCTCGGCGGCGAGCTGTTTGGCCAGGCGCTGCGCTTTTTCGCTCTTGATGTTCATGCCCATGACAATCTCCAAGGTAGAAGATTGCCAGGATTATACCATGCGGCCCCGGTCATTTGAACGTCTTCCGCGGGTCGAAGGCATCGCGGGTGGCTTCGCCGACGAAGATCAGCAGCGACAGCATGATCGAGATGACCACGAAGCCGGACAGGCCGAGCCATGGCGCATTGAGGTTGCGCTGGCCCTGCTTGAGCAGTTCGCCCAAAGAGGCCGAGCCCGGCGGCAGGCCGAAGCCGAGGAAGTCGAGCGAGGTCAGCGTGGTGATCGAACTGTTCAGGATGAACGGCAGGAAGGTCAGTGTCGCCACCATCGCATTGGGCAGCATGTGGCGGTACATGATGGTGCGGTTCGGCACGCCGAGCGCGCGGGCGGCGTTGACATATTCGAAGTTTCGGGCGCGGAGGAACTCGGCGCGCACCACGCCGACAAAGGCCACCCACGAGAACAGCAGCATCAGCCCCAGCAGGATGAAGAAGCCCGGCGGCAGGATCGCGGCCACGATGAGCAGCAGGTAGAGCACCGGAATGGCCGACCAGATTTCGATGAAGCGCTGGAACAGCAAGTCGACCCAGCCGCCGAAATAGCCCTGCACGGCGCCGGCCGAGATGCCGACCAGGGCCGAACCGATCGTCAGCGTCAGGCCGAACAGCACCGAGATGCGGAAGCCGTAGAGCACGCGCGCCAGCACGTCGCGTGCCTGGTCGTCGGTGCCGAGCCAGTTCCAGTTGCCGATGACGCAGTTGGGATCGTCGACACCCTGCGGCAGGCGTTGGCAGCGCGTCTGCTTGTCGTACATCCAGGACGGCTTCGCAGGCGCGGCCTGCGGAATCGCGGTGTTCACCGTGCGGTAGGAGTAGCGCACCAGCGGCCACAGCATCCAGCCATTCGTTTCGATCTCCTCCTGAATGACCGGGTCGCGATAGTCGGTCACCGCGTAGAAGCCGCCGAATTTCTCCTCCGGATAATCCACCAGAACCGGAAACAGGATTTCCCCCTTGTAGGAAACCATCACTGGCCGGTCGTTGGCGACGAACTCGGAAAACAGCGTCAGAACGAAGAGAAACAGGAAAATCCACAGCGACCAGTATCCACGCCGGTTGGCCTTGAAGCTCTGCCAGCGGCGTATGTTGAGCGGCGACAGCCAGGGCCGTTTCACCGTTTCGGGAGCGAAGTCCACCGCCGACATCAGACATCCCTCCGGTCGAAGTCGATGCGGGGATCGATCTTGGTGTAGGTCAGGTCGGAGACGAGGCCGATGAACAGGCCGATGAGCGACATGATGTAGAGGTTGGCGAACACCACCGGATAGTCGCGGTCGAGCACCGAACGGAAGCCGAGCAGGCCGAGCCCGTCGAGCGAGAAGATGTTCTCGATCAGCAGCGAGCCGGTGAAGAAGGCCGAGATGAAGGCGCCGGGAAAGCCGGCGATGATGATCAGCATGGCGTTGCGGAAGACATGGCCGTAGAGCACCCGCCGCTCTGACAGGCCCTTGGCGCGGGCGGTGACGACATATTGCTTGCGGATTTCATCGAGAAAGGAGTTCTTGGTCAGAAGCGTCGTGGTGGCGAAGGCCGACAGCACCATCGCCGTCAGCGGCAGGGTCAGGTGCCAGAAATAGTCGAGGATGCGGGCCGGCCAGGACAGTTGCTCCCAGTTCTCGGAGGTGAGGCCGCGCAGTGGGAACCAGTCGAAGAAGGAGCCGCCGGCGAACAGCACCATCAGGAGAATCGCGAACAGGAAGCCCGGAATGGCGTATCCGACGATGACGACGCCGCTGGTCCAGACGTCGAAGGCCGAGCCGTCCTTGACCGCCTTGCGGATGCCGAGGGGGATGGAAATCGCATAGGAAATCAGCGTGATCCAGAGACCGAGCGAGACCGAGACCGGCATCTTCTCGATGATCAGGTCGAGCACGGAGATGTCGCGGAAGTAGCTTTGGCCGAAATCGAAGCGCGCATAGTCCCAGAGCATATTCAGGAAACGCTCCAGCGGCGGCTTGTCGAAGCCGAACTGAACCTCCAGCCGCTTGATGAAGTCCGGGTCGAGGCCCTGCGCGCCGCGATAGCGCGAGGATGTCTCCGCCCCGGCTCCGCCTCCCGGATTGGCGGTGACGCCTGCGTCGGGGCTGCCGCCGCCGGAAAGCCGGTCGCCTGCGTCGCCGCCCTGTCCGGACAATTGTGCGAGAACCCGCTCGACGGGACCGCCCGGCGCGAACTGTATCACCACGAACGAGATCGCCATGATGCCGAACAAGGTCGGGATCATCAAAAGCAATCGGCGAAGGATATAGGCGCCCAAGGCTCAGAGCCCCCCGGTCCGAATGAGGGAACGCGTCATCTCGTTTTCAAGCCTTGCCAATCGCCGCCGCCTTATCCTTGTCGAACCACCAGAGCGCCTCGACGGGAAAGCCGAAGTCGGGCTTCGGCTCCTTGAAGCCGAACATGTCCCAATAGGCAACACGGTGATTCGCCGAAAACCAATTTGGAATCCAGTCGAGCCGGGCGCGCAAGGCCCGATCGAGCGCGCGCATGGCAATCGTCAGCGTTTCTCTGTCCTGCGCGCGCCCCACAGCGTCGACGAGGGCGTCGATGGCCGGATCGGCGGTGCCCGGAAAATTGCGCGACCCTTCCAGTCCAGCGGAACGCGAATGGAAGATGCCGTCCAACTCGTCACGCGTCGGGCTCGCCGAAAAGGACAGCGCCATGGAAATCAGGTCGAAGTCGAAACTGTTCTGTCGGGCGTTGTATTGCGTCGAATCGACCAGCCGCACCGATGCGTCGATGCCGATGGCGCGCATATTGCCCACCCATGGCGAGAAGATGCGGACGAACCCTTCGTCATCGACCAGCAGTTCGAGTGTCAGCGGTTGCCCTGCCGCGTTGCGCACGAACGATCCGTCGCGTTTCCATCCGGCGTCGGCAAGCAGCTTGGAGGCGGCGCCCAAAAGCTTGCGGTCCCGGCCGCTGCCGTCCGAGACCGGCTGGATCACGGCATCGCCAAAGGCGGTATCGGGCAGCTGTCCGCGAAACGGTTCGAGCAGTTCCAACTCGGCCGGCGAGGGCGGACCTTCCGCGCGATAGTCGGATTTTTCAAAGCTGGACTGCGACCGTTCGTAGGAATCGTAAAACAGGTTGCGCTTGGTCCATTCGAAATCGAAGCAGATCGCGATGGCCTCGCGGACGCGGCGGTCCTTGAAGCGCTCGCGCCGCTGGTTAAGGGCGCAGGCCTGCATGGAAGGCCGCTTCTCGCCGTCGAAGTCGCGGCGGACGACCTTGCCTTCTTTGAGCGCGGGAAAATCATAGCCGGTCGCCCACAGCCGTGAGGTGAACTCCTGCCGCTGCAGGATATCGCCTTTCTTGAAGGCCTCGAACGCTGCCTGGCGATCCTGGTAGAACTCGATGCGGATGGTGTCGAAGTGATTGGTGCCGCGGTTTACCGGAAGATTGGCGGCCCAGTAGTCCGCCACGCGCTCATAGTCGATGGACTGGCCCGGCCGCACGCGGCCGACCTTGTAGGGGCCCGATCCCAGCACGGGCTTCATGCTGGCGCCGTCGAAAGGGGCGACGTCGAAAAAGGCCTTGGAAACCAGAGGGAAGGTCACGGCATCGAGAACGGTGCGCGCCGACTGCTTGCCGTCGAAGGTCAGGCGCAGGGTGCGCGGATCGAGCGCCTCGGCTTTTTCGAGCCGCAACAGCGGCAGCGCCAGGCTGGGGTGACCCTTCTCCTTGAAGATGGTGAAGGAAAACGCCGCGTCCTCGGCGGTCAGCGGCGTGCCGTCATGGAAGCGGGCTTCGGGCCGCAGCGCAAATTCGAAGCTGTTGCGATCCTCGCTGATAACAACGGTTTCGGCCAAAAGGCCGTAGACCGCGTCCGGTTCGTCAAGGGCGCGGGTCATCAGCGAATCGTAGCACATCTCCATGCGCGGCGGCGCATCGCCGCGCGCCACGAAGGTGTTGAGCGTGTTGAAGGTCAGCGGGCTCTGGTTGAAATACCAATACGGCACCGAGAACACAAAGCGCCCGCCCTTGGGCGCCTCCGGGCTCGCATAGTCGAAATGCGAGAAGTCAGGGGGATATTTGAGGTCGCCGAAAGCCGACAGCCCGTGCAGCTTCGTCTTCGTCGGGCTCTCGGCAAAGGCCGGGATCGCCGGCGCGGCAATCGCGGAGGCCGCGAGCGCCAAAAACTGTCGCCGCGGCAGTCGCATGGTCAATTCTGGCTCCTGTATTTGGATGCCAGCACCTTTTCCTTGTCGACGTCGATCCACCAGGAATCGATGTCGGCGCCCACATAGGTCGGCTGCTTGTCGGGAATGCCGAACTTGTTCCAGACAGCCAGCCACTGCGTGTCGCGGGTGAACTGCGGAACGACGTAGTAATTCCACAGCAAGGCGCGGTCGAGCGCGCGCGTGGCGGCAACGAGGTCGTCGCGGTCGGTGGCGAAGATGACGCGGTCGACAAGCGCGTCGATCACCGGGTTCTTGATGCCGGAATAGTTGCGCGAGCCGGGCACATCGGCCACCTTCGACGACCAGAAATCGCGCTGTTCGTTGCCCGGGGAGTCCGATTGAGACAACGGCATGATGATGGAATCGAAATCGAAATTGTTGATTCGATTGAGATACTGGGTTGGATCGACCAGTCTCAACCGCGCCGTGACGCCGATCTTGCGCAGTGAACTGATGTAATAATTGATCGTGGCTTCCGATGCCTCGTTTGCCGACAGGATTTCATACTCGAAGGCCTGCCCGGTCTTGTCGTTGGTCATGCGGCCGTTCTTGATGTGCCAGCCGGCATCGCCGAACGCCTTGACGGCGGCTTGCAGATTGGCGCGCTCATCCTTGGGCTCGGCATAGACGGGCAGCGTAAACGGCTCGGTGAAGACCTCCGGCGGAAGCTGGTCCTTGTACTGGCTCAGGATTTCCAACTCCTTGCCTTCCGGCAGCCCGCTCGAAGCGAGATCGCCGCCGACGAAATAGCTGCTCACGCGCTTGTTGAGACCAAACGACATGGTTCGGTTCAGCGTTTCGAAATCATAGGCCAGCGTCAGCGCCTTTCGCACATTGCGGTCCGCAAACAGCGGGCGGCGCGTGTTCAGCACGAAGCCCTGGAAATTGGCCGAGGCTGTGGCCTTGAACTCCTTCTTTATGACGTCGCCTGCATCGAGGGCAGGGAACTTGTATTTGGTCATCCAGTCGCGGGCGCTCATCTCGACTTCGATGTCTTCCAGCCCGCCTTTGGTAAAGGCCTGGAAGGCCGCATTGGAATCGAGGATATAGGTGTAGCGGCGCTTGTCGAAATTATTGCGGCCGACATTCACAGGAACGTTCTGCCCCCAATAATCCTTGACGCGCTCCCAGATGATTTCCTGGCCGGGCCTGAAGCTTGCGATCTTGTAAGGACCTGAGCCGAGCGGCGGCTCCAGCGTCGGCTGGGTGACGTCGCGCTTCTTGCCCTTGGCATCGGTGCCCTCCCACCAGTGCTTGGGCAGGACGATCATGTCGCCGATAATCTTGGGCAATTCGCGATTGCCCTTCTGGTCGAAACGGAACTCGACCTGGTTGTCGCCGACGGCGACAGCTTCGGTGACATTCTCGTAGTAGCGGCTGTAATAGGGGCTGTTGGCTTTGAGCACCTGGAACGACCAGATGACGTCGTCGGTGGTCACCGGCTGGCCGTCATGCCATTTGGCGGCGGGATTAAGCCGGTAGGTGGCCGACGAATAATCGTCTGGATATTTGAACGCCTCGGCAATCAGCGGGTGGCTGACGCTCGGCTCGTCAACCGACTGTTCCATCAGCATCTCATAAATCAGGCCTCCGCCAAACGGAGCGAAGCCCGCGGCCGGCGTGCCGCGCACGATATAGGGATTGAAGCTGTCGAAGGTGCCTTGCACCACGCTGTTCAACGTGCCGCCCTTGGGCGCATCCGGGTTGACGTAGTCGTAGTGCTTGAAGTCCTGGCCGTATTTGGACTCAGCCATGAGGGAATAAGATGTGTGCCACTCGTCCTGAGCATGGGCGACGATGGGACTGATGAAAAACACGGCGGCGATGGCGGCGGGGGCAAATCTCGTCATCCGGCGTAGCGTCATTCTCTTCCTCTCAAGCAGATTTCGCAGCAGTCTAGAGCATTCGCCGTGCATGGAAACCGGGTCTCGCACGATTGTTACGAACCAGAATGCAGAAAATGAAAAAGCCGGGCTGAACCCGGCTTTTTCAAGGTCTTAATATTACAATTTGGTCAGGTTACTGCGCCGGCGCAGGCTGGTTTGGCGTCGTCGGGGTCTCGGGAGCCGGCGCTGCCGGTTGCGCGGGCGCGTCGCCAGGCGCGACAGGCGTCGAGCCGCTCTCGGGAGCCGAGGTGTTTTCAGGTGCGGGCGCGGCAGCGGCGTCCGGTAACGGAGCCGGATTGTCGGCCAGCGTGCGCAGGTAGGCGATCAGGTTGGCGCGCTCATCCGGCTTCTTGATGCCGGCAAAGCCCATCGCGGTGCCCTTCACATAGCCCTTCGGCGAGGTGAGGAAGTGGCTGAGGTGGCCGTAGTCCCACTTGACCGAGCCGCCCTCCGAGAATTCCTTCAAAGCGTTGGAATAGGCGAAGCCGCCATGCGTGGCGATCGGGCGGTTGACGATGTCCCACAGATCGGGACCGACCTTGTTGGGGCCGCCCTTTTCGCCGGAATGGCAGGCCGTGCACTTCTTGAACACGGCAGCGCCCGCATCGGCATCGGCACTGGCCAGGAGAACGGCGATCGGCTCTTCCGCCGCGGCGGCTTCACCTCCGCCCGCGGGCGCCTCTTCGGCAGCCTCGATGGTGAAGCCCGGCTTTTCCGGCGCCGGCGAAGCAAAAATCGCATCGCCCACCAACGAGATCGAGAAGACGATGAAGACCGTCCCCAGGAGCCCGCCGATCACCTTGTTCAGTTCGAAAGAGTCCATTCGCCCCAGGCTCCCTTTTTCGGATTGCCGCACCCTCCAGCGCTGGCGTCCGATCGTCGGTAAAGAATTCTCGGCCGGCGGACCGGTCCAAATCGCGCGGAAACTAGGTCTTTTGCTCTGACGTTGCAACACATATAAGGGCGCTTCCAGTGAGACCTTTTGCCACTTTGCCCAAGCTTCGGAACAGCCGTCCAACCGCCATGTCCATCCTGATCCTCATCCCCGCCCGCATGGCTTCCACGCGCCTGCCCGGCAAGCCGCTGGCCGATATCGCCGGCAAGCCGATGATCGTCCATGTCGCCGAGCGTTCCGCCCGAAGCGGGCTTGGCCGCGTGGCCGTCGCCACCGACGCCGCCGAGGTGGCGGACGCAGTGCGTGCGCATGGCTTCGAGGCGGTGATGACCAGGGCCGATCACCAGTCCGGCTCCGACCGCATCTTCGAAGCCCTGCAAAGCCTCGATCCCGCTGGTTCGGTGGATACGGTCATCAACGTGCAGGGCGATCTGCCCACCATCGATCCCGAATTGATCCGCGCCGCCTTGCGCCCGTTCGACGATGCCTCGGTGGATATCGCCACGCTCGGCGTCGAGATCGTCCGCGAGGAGGAACGCGCCAACCCCAATGTCGTCAAGATCGTCGGATCGCCTCTATCGGAGAGCCGATTGCGGGCACTCTATTTTACGCGTGCGACGGCACCGTGGGGCGAGGGCCCGCTTTATCACCACATCGGCCTCTACGCTTATCGCTGCGCCGCGCTTGAACGCTTCGTCGGCCTCAAGCCGTCGCCGCTCGAAACTCGCGAACGGCTGGAACAGTTGCGCGCGCTGGAAGCCGGCATGCGCATAGACGCCGAAATCGTTCATTCCGTGCCACTTGGCGTGGACACGCCCGAAGACCTCGAGCGCGCCCGCGACATACTTTCCCAGGACTAAGACCATGCCAGACAAGACGAACCGTATCTCCTTCCAGGGCGAACCTGGCGCGAACTCCGACACGGCATGTCGAAACGTGTTTCCGACGATGGAGCCGCTGCCGTGCCCGACCTTCGAGGACGCATTCAACGCGGTGGAGAGCGGCAAGGCGGATCTGGCGATGATCCCGATCGAGAACACGATCGCCGGCCGCGTCGCCGACATTCACCATCTCCTGCCGGAATCCAAGCTGCACATCGTCGGAGAGTATTTCCTGCCGATCCATTTCCAGCTGATGGTGCTGCCCGGCGTCCAGCGCGCCGAGATCAAATCCATCCACAGCCATATCCATGCGCTGGGCCAGACGCGCAAATATATCCGCAAGAACGGCTGGAAGGCTGTCGTCGCCGGCGATACGGCGGGCGCGGCGAAGCTGGTGGCCGCGGTCAAGGACCGCTCGATGGCAGCGCTCGCGCCGCAGCTGGCCGCGAGCCTCTACGGCCTCGATATCCTCGAGCAGAATGTCGAGGATACGGAAAACAACATCACCCGCTTCGTCGTGCTCAGCAAGCGCAAGCAATGGGCCGAGCGCAACGATCCGGAGGTGAAGATGATGACCACCTTCGTCTTCCGCGTGCGCAACGTTCCGGCCGCGCTCTACAAGGCGATGGGCGGCTTTGCCACCAATGGCGTCAACATGACCAAGCTGGAGAGCTACCAGTTGGGCGCCTTCACCGCCACGCAGTTCTATGCCGATATCGAGGGCCATCCCGACGACGCCCATGTGGCGCGTGCCTTGGAAGAACTGCGCTTCTTCTCCAAGGAAGTGCGCATTCTCGGGGTCTATCCGGCGAGCGAGACCCGCGAGGAATGGAATGCGGCGGACTAGTCGCCTTCCGCCCATGACTTGATCAGGTGATGGGCGATTGCCGCGGGCGGTGGGGTGCGTAGCCCCTCGGGATGGGTGCCCGCAAGCATCTGGAGGACATCGCCGCGGTCGAACCAGCGGCAGTCTTCCAGCTCTTCCAGGTCGGTGCGGATGGTTTCGTCCAGCGCCTCGCCATAGCAACCGATCATCAGCGTGTAGGGGAACGGCCAAGGCTGGCTGGCGTGATAGACGACGCGGCCAAGCCTGATGCCGGCTTCCTCGAAGGTTTCGCGCCGCACAGCCTCTTCGATGGTTTCGCCGGGCTCGATGAAGCCTGCGAGCGCCGAATACATGCCCGGCGCGAAATGCCGGCTGCGCCCCATGAGGCAGCGGTCGCCATGGATCGTCAGCATGATGGCGACGGGGTCGGTTCGCGGGAAATGCTCGGCGCCACACCCCGTGCAGATGCGTTTGTAGCCGCCCGCGCGGTTTTCGGTCGGCTTGCCGCAGCGGCCGCAGAAGCGGTGCGTGGCGTGCCAGGCCAACAGCGCGGCCGCCTGCGCCATGGCTGCCAGATCGGCGCCCGGCAGAAGGCCCTGCGTGTAGGCGGAGCGGTAGTCCACCGCCTTGATGTCGTCCGGCAGCGTGTCGGGCAGGGCGGAGCAGGGTACGGCCACGACCGGCCCCTCCGGCGTCATGCCCAGAAGCACGGCTTCCGCGAAATCCGGCTGCAGCGCGGCGATCTCTCTTGCATGAAAGCAGGCATTTGCGGTGTCGCCCTTAAAGCGCAGATGCAGGCGTCCGCCGCCGAGCGCAAGCAGGCGCACCGACGGGTCGTCGAGGGCCGACTGCGTTGACGTGTCGCTGCGTTTTTCGGACTGCCGGTCGATGAGATTGCCGGCAAAAGCGACGAACTGGCTCGGCTCGCGCTCGGGAGCGTCAAAAAGTTTGAATGGCATAGGGACTAAAGCGCTGCCTTGATCTTGGCGGTAAAGCCATGGATTTCTTCGCTGGTATAGGGCTCCCTGAGCCCATGCCCCCAGACGGGACCGGGCCAGGCGGGGTCGCCCTCGTTGCGCGCGATGATGTGGACATGCAACTGGCGCACGATGTTGCCCAGCGCGCCGCTGTTGATCTTGATGCAGCCGGTCACCCGTTTGAGCGCCGAGGCGACCATGTTGGTTTCGAAGGTCAGCATCGCCTGGTCGAGCGGCGTCAGGTCGTGGAGTTCCTCGATGCCGGCGCGTTGCGGCACCATCACCAGCCATGGCCAGCGGCGATCGTTCATGATCCGCAACTCGCACAGCCCGAGCCACATCAACTGCTCGGTATCCGCGTCCAGGCGCGCGTCGAGCGTAAAACCCGGCTTCAGAGCCTCGATCATGGTATTGCCTCGTTTTTCCCGAGGCTAGAGCGGCGGTCGGGCGGCTGCAAGCGATTCCTTGCGGAAGACGGCCTAATCGCCGCAGTTTCGGACGGGCCTTGCATTTCGGTTTCGAATTGCCGATATGGACGTTGGGAGGTTGGTGGTGGACGATCCACTCGCCAACCGGGTCAGGTCCGGAAGGAAGCAGCCCTAACGAGCCCGGAACGGGTCATTGTTCCAGCCTCCCGCCTTCTGCCCCTCTTCGCGACGTTGACGACGCATTGCGGCGCGGGCGAAACTTGTTTTGCGGAATCGGCCCGAACGAGGCCGGTCGAGCGGGCCGAAAGGCCCAACGGGATGACGCCGGAGCGGAACGACGAATGAGCGAAAGCGGACAAACCGATACACCCGGCGGCGGCGCCTATCGCGTCCTGGCCCGGAAATATCGCCCGGCCGATTTCTCGGCTCTCATCGGCCAGGAGCCGATGGTCCGCACCCTGACCAATGCCTTTTCCTCCGGACGCATCGCCCAGGCCTGGATGTTGACGGGCGTGCGCGGGGTCGGCAAGACAACCACCGCCCGCATCCTGGCGCGCGCGCTCAACTACAAAACGGCCGACATTGATCGCCCCTCCGTCGACCTCATCCTTCCCGGCGAGCACTGCAAGGCGATCATGGAAGGCCGCCATGTCGATGTCATCGAGATGGACGCGGCCTCCCATACCGGCATCGACGACATCCGCGACATCATCGACCGGGTGCGCTATGCGCCGGTCTCCGCGCGCTACAAGGTCTACATCATCGACGAGGTTCACATGCTGTCGACGCAGGCCTTCAACGGCCTGCTGAAGACGCTGGAGGAGCCGCCGCCGCATGTGAAGTTCATCTTCGCCACCACCGAAATCCGCAAGGTTCCGATTACCGTCCTGTCGCGCTGCCAGCGCTTCGACCTGCGCCGGGTCGATGCCGGCGCGCTGGTTGCCCATCTGGCCGGCATTTCGGAGCAGGAGGGCATCGCCGTCGAGGACGAGGCGCTGGCCATGGTGGCGCGCGCCGCGGAAGGCTCGGTGCGCGATTCGCTGTCCATCCTCGACCAGGCGATTGCCCATGGCGGCGGCGCCGTTACGGCGGAAGCGGTGCGCGCCATGCTCGGCCTGGCCGACCGCGCCCGGGTGGTCGATCTGTTCGAGCATATCATGAAGGGCGATGTCGCGGCGGCGCTCAACGAGTTCCGCACCCAATACGACACCGGTGCCGATCCGGCCGCTGTGCTGACCGATCTCGCCGAGTTCAATCACCTCGTCACACGCCTGCGTTTCGTGCCGACGGCGGCCGACGATGCGTCGCTATCGGTGGAAGAGCGCAAGCGCGGCCTGCAATTCGCCGAGACGCTGTCCGTCAGGGTGCTGTCGCGCGCCTGGCAGATGCTGCTCAAGGGCATTCCGGAGGTGCAGTCTTCCAACCGGCCTGTATCCGCTGCCGAGATGGTTCTGATCCGGCTGGCGCATGCCGCCAACCTGCCGACGCTGGACGAGGCGCTGAAGGCGTTGGCCGATGCCCCGTCCGGCACCGCTGCTCCGGTCGTTCGTGGCAATAACGCGTCGATCTCGGCGCCTGCCGCTCCGGTTTCGGCGGCGATGTCGCAGACGCGCATGGGGCCTTCCGGCGGCGTGGGCACCGCCATGCGGCTTGTCGAAACCACGGCTCCCGCCGAAACGCCTGCCATGGCGCCTGTGCCGGTGGCCGAGCCGGAACCCGAGGTGCCTGTGAGGTCTCTGGCCGAACTGGCGGCTCTGGCCGAGACCAACCGCGACATGGCCTTCAAAGTGTTGATCAAGCGCTGCGTTCGTCCGGTGAAATTCGAGCCGGGCAAGGTCGAGGTCAGCCTGACCGACGAGGCGCCGCGCACCTTGCTCAACGACATGACCGCGCGGCTCAAATCCTGGACCGGCCGGCACTGGATGGTGTCGCTGTCGCGCGAGGAAGGCGGGCCGACGCTGGCGGAGATGGAAGCAAGCAAGCGCGAAACCGCGTTCATGGATGCGCGCTCCGATCCCACGGTCGCTGCCGTCCTGGCGAAGTTTCCGGGCTCCAAGATTATCGACGTGCGCATTCCGGATGCGCCCGAGGCCGATCTCGAAGATGCAGCACTTCCCGTCGATCCTGGCATCGACCCGGGGAGCGACGAAGACGACGACAACTGAAATCGACGACAGGAGCCGATCATGAAAGATCTTCTGGGCCTTATGGGCAAGGCAAAGGAAATGCAGGCCAAGCTACAGGCCATGCAGGACGAGGTGGCGCAGATGGAGGCGACCGGCCAGTCCGGCGGCGGTCTCGTCTCCGTCACGCTTTCGGGCAAGTCCGACCTCAAGGCGCTCAAGATCGATCCGTCGCTGCTGAAGGCCGACGAGGTCGAAATTCTCGAAGACCTGATCGTGGCCGCCCACAACGACGCCAAGGCCAAGGTTGAGGCGCAGATGCAGGAAAAGACCAAGGCGCTGACCGCCGGCCTGCCGATCCCTCCCGGCATGAAGCTGCCGTTCTAATCGCGGTCCGTTTTGGCGGTGCGGCTTTTATGGCCGGCCGCCAGCAGGCTGTAACGATCTGTTTCAGCACGTGGCGAAAACGTGTTGAATTTATGGTTAACCGTTTGTCTATGCACAGCGTTCCCGTCTCGGACGCCTCTGAACGGCCTCGCCGCAGCTAAGTTCTTGTCTTTACAGGATTCCCAGCGGCAAGACGGTTAATGCAACGGCATCACCGTCATGGCATCTACGGCATTTGTTAACCTCGCTGTGTGACCTTCTGAAACGCGGTTGATGCTTTGTGGCAACATTCGCCATTTTTTCGCCTGAAAATATCCGATGCTGCTCAGCACTAGGGGATGTGGCGGGTTTTTGGAGAGGGGCTCTTTTGAAAGCCAAGAGATGGAAGATGCCGATTGTGATCGGCATCATCGCATCGCCTGTCGTCATGTCGGGTTGCAACAGCACCAGCAAATTGACGGATGGCGTGACCACCAGTTCGGTCCGGTCCTATGGCTACACGGCCCAGGACAAGGGATGCCTCGCAAGGGCGATGTTCTTCGAATCCAACCGGTCCAGCCGTGACGGCCTGGTCGCCGTCGGTTCGGTGGTCATGAACCGGCTCAAATCCGGCGAGCATGGCGAAACGGTCTGCGACGTGGTCGGCCAGAAGGGCCAGTTCGCCCCGGGCGTGATGACGCGGCCGATGGATTCCAAGGCCCTGCCGGACGTGACGGCCGCCGCGGAAGCGGTGCTGAAGGGCGAACGCCATCCCAAGGTTCCGGAGAACGTCATGTTCTTCCACACCGCGGGTCTGAAATTCCCTTACAAGAACATGCATTACACCACCGTTGCCGGTGGCAATGCGTTCTACGAAAAGCGCAGCCGCCGCAAGGCACAGCCTGCCGCGCCTGAAGTCGCTGAAACCATGATGGCTGCGGCGGAAGAGCCGAAGACGCTGCCAGGCGTCGCCGAAGCCGAGCTTGTCGCTTCGGTCGCGGCCACCGTGCCGGCTCCGGCCCCGATCGATAGTGGATCGACGGACATTGCCGCGATACCCGCCGAGGCGGCGCTGGAAAGCGCAATGTCGTTCCAGCCCACGGCAAGCCAGGCCGATCAGATCGGCGCGCTGATCCTCAACCAGGACCGCCCGGTGATCCAGTAAGGGTTGCGGGAGCAGCAACGCGTGTGGGAAAGAAGGCGTCCAAAAGTGGCGCCTTCATAATTTCCTACTCACGCTTCGCCGCTCGTTTTATACCCCTCCCATGTCCAAACGAATCGCCGGCCCGGAAATCGAACGCCTGATCCAGCTCCTGTCCAAGGTTCCGGGCCTTGGGCCGCGTTCGGCCCGGCGCGCGGCGCTGCACCTGATCAAGAAGAAGGAGCAGCTTCTGGCGCCGCTGGCCGCCGCCATGGGCGAGGCAGTCGACAAGGTGCGGGTATGCTCGACCTGCGGCAATGTCGACACGGCCGATCCCTGCATGATCTGCACCGATGCCCGCCGCGATTCCGGCACCATCATCGTCGTCGAGGATGTCTCCGACCTGTGGGCCCTGGAGCGTGCGACCGCGATGAACGCCAAGTTTCATGTACTTGGCGGCACGCTGTCGCCGCTCGACGGCATTGGCCCCGACCAGCTCAACATCAAGCAACTGGTGACGCGCGTGGCCGAAGGCGGGATCAGGGAGATCATCCTGGCCGTCAACGCCACGGTCGAGGGCCAGACCACCGCGCACTACCTGACCGACCAGCTTTCCGGCTTCGACGTCAAGGTCACCAGACTCGCCCATGGCGTGCCGGTCGGCGGCGAGCTCGACTATCTCGATGATGGAACATTGGCCGCGGCGTTGAAATCGCGGACGGTTTTTTGACTCAATTGGTTGGGAAGACGGCGGAATGAGATTTTCAACTGCTTTCAGCTTTCCCGCTCTACGTTGCCCCCCTCTGTCCTGCCGGACATGTCCCCCGCAAGGAGGGAGATCGGATATCGGGCCGGCTTTCGCCAATCGCAGACGGTGCAAAAGAGATGCGGAGCGCGAAGCTGCCAATCTCCCCCCTTGCGGGGAAGATGTCCGGCAGGACAGAGGGGGGCGCGAAGGAACGTGGCATATCCGACTACTATCGTTCTTTCTTGCCTCACTTCTTGCCGCAGTCATTTCCACAACCCCCTCCCGCGCCACCCCCGTCGATGACCAGTTCCGCGCCTGGCTCGACAACGACCTGTGGCCGGATGCGCAGAAGCAAGGGGTGTCCCGCGCCACATTCGACAGCGCGTTTGCCGGCATCAAGCCCAACCTCAAACTGCCGGATCTGGTTCTGCCGGGTCAGAAGCCCGACACGCCCAAGGTCCAGCATCAGGCCGAGTTCGGCTCTCCGGGCAATTATTTCGCTGAAAAGACCATCGGCGCAGTCGCGGCCGGCGGACGCAGCAGGGCGAAAACCCATGCAGCTACGCTGACGGCCATCGAGCGCAGATATGGCGTGCCCGGTTCGGTCGTGCTGGCGATATGGGGCCGCGAATCCGGCTTCGGTGCGGCGAAAATGCCCTATGACGCCTTCGAGGTGCTCGGCACCAAGGCATTTTTAGCCACCCGCAAGGACATGTTCCGCAAGGAGGTGCTTGCCGCCCTGCAGATCGTGCAAAAGGGGTTGGCGAGCCGTGACAAGATGAAATCGTCATGGGCCGGCGCGTTGGGCCAGCCGCAGTTCCTGCCGACATCGTTCCTTGAGCATGCGGTGGCGTTCGACGGCAGCGGTAGGCCCGACATCTGGAATTCGTTACCCGACAGCCTGGCGTCCATTGCCAATTATCTGGTGCATTACGGCTGGGCCAAGGGCCGCGACTGGGGCTTCGAGGTCGCCGTTCCTGCCAGCCTGTCCTGCGCTTTGGAAGGCCCCGACCAGGGCAAGCGCATTTCGGACTGGGCGTCGCTCGGCGTCAAGCGGGTCGGCGGTCGCCCGTTCCCGAGCAATGAACTGGCTGCCGAAGGTTTCCTTCTGATGCCTGCCGGCCGCAGGGGACCTGCCTTCATCGTGACGCAGAATTTCTACGTGCTGAAGAAATACAATGAAAGCGACCTGTACGCGCTGTTCATCGGGCATGGCGCTGATCGGATTTCAGCGGGCGATCATCGCTTTTCCGGCCAGTGGGGCCAGGTCGGCGGCCTCTACCGTTCGGATATAGCTGCGATGCAGCGCGGCCTTGAAAAGGCCGGCTACGATGTCGGCGGCGCCGACGGACTGCCAGGCTTCAAGACCCGCCGCTCCATCGGCGATTGGCAGCATAGCAAGGGGCAGGAGCCGACCTGCTTCCCCGACAAAGGCATCGTCGACGCGACGAAATAGGCTGGACCTGTCCGTCCGTTATGCCGCCTTGGCGAGTTGTCCGTGGACATCGGCCGCGATCTCATAAGAGCGCTTGCGGGCGGCGTGGTCGAATATCTGCGAAGTCACCATCAGTTCGTTGGCGCCGGTGCGCTCAATAAAGGCTTGCAGCCCCGCGCGTACGGTGGACGGTGAGCCGGCGTAGGAGCATGACAGCGTCTGGGACAGCATAGCGCGGGCGGACGGATCGAGGTCGCGCTCGTAGTTCTCCACCGGGGGGCGCAATTTGCCGGGCTGGCCGAGGCGAAGATTGACAAAAGCCTGCTGCATCGAACTGAACAGCAGCTTGCCCTCCGCATCAGTATCCGCGGCATAGACGCCGACGCCTGCCATGACATAGGGCTTGGCCAGCCTTTCCGATGGCTGGAAGCGCGAGCGGTATATTTCCAGTGCCTGGTCCAGTTCCGCCGGCGCGAAATGCGACGCGAACGCATAAGGCAGCCCCAGGATCGCAGCGAGTTGCGCTCCGTAGAGGCTGGAGCCAAGCACCCACATCTCGACCTCCTGGCCTTCGCCGGGCACAGCGCGCAGCTTCTGGTTCGGTTCAGCCGGCTCGAAATAGCGCATCAACTCGACGACATCGTTGGGGAAGCTGTCGACGCCGGCGTCCATGTTCCGCCGCAAGGCGCGGGCGGTCATCATGTCGGTGCCGGGCGCACGGCCGAGGCCGAGATCGATGCGGCCGGGATGCAGGGCGGCGAGCGTGCCGAACTGTTCGGCGATCATGATCGGAGCGTGGTTCGGCAGCATGATGCCTCCGGCGCCGACGCGGATTGTCTTGGTGCCGCCGGCGACATGGGCGATGACGACGGAGGTGGCCGCGCTGGCGATGCCGGGCATGTTGTGGTGCTCGGCGAGCCAATAGCGCTTGTAGCCCAGGCTTTCGGCATGGCGCGCGAGATCCAAAGAATTGGCAAGCGAATGCGAAACATCACTGCCTTCCGGAACGGGGGACAAGTCGAGAACGGATAGTTCGGCCATGGGTCAGCTCCGGACAGGGCGGGGGTACCCTGTCCATATAGGCATGCGGCGGCGAGATACAAAGGCTCCGAGGGATTCTCTATTTCGCCTCTTCTGCCACTTCCTCGCTGTCATGGCTTTGCTGTGCGGCCAGGAAGTTGCCGATATGGCGCAGGCTGTCGAAATGATCGCAGAACACCTTGATCACGACCAGCAGAGGGACGGCGATCAGCGCGCCGATGATGCCCCACAGCCACGACCAGAAGGCAACTGCGATGAAGATCGACACCGCATTGATCTCCAGTCGGCGCCCGACGACAACCGGGGTTACGAACTGGCCCTCGATGATGTCGCAGGCCAGCACATAGGCGGGCGCCACCAGGGCAAAGGCAAAGCTCGGAAAGGTGATGAGCGAAATGATGGTCACCAGGATGATGGTCAGCGCAGCGCCGATATAGGGCAGGAAGTTGAGGAGCGCCGCCGCGACGCCCCACACGGCCGGGTTGGGCATACCGATGGCCCACAGGCCGAGCCCGATGGCGAGGCCGAGCCCGCCATTGATGAGGGCAACAGTGAGCAGATAGTGCGAGATTTCGCGTTCGACGTCATAGACGATTCGCAGAGCGCGCTTCTTCTCGCTCATGCGGGCGAAGGATTGGACGATCTTCTCGTAGAACATCGAACCGGAGGCCATGAGAAAAAGGGACAGGACAAAGGTGATCGCCGCTGTCGTGCCGGCGGAAAGAACATTGCTTGCCGCTTGGGACAGAATGCCGGGCTGAGCCATGACAACACGTTGTACGCCCGGCTCCTGCGTCGACTGGGTGACTCGCTGGACCTCGGCCGAAATCTGCATCAGCCGGTCGAATGGATGCCTCAGCTCGGCGAGGCGTTCGGTCAGTCGGTAACCGATCGAGGATGCGTTGTTGGCGAGATCGATCACCGGCCCACTGAGGAAATAGCCGGTGCCGAAAATGAGCGTCACGGAAATCACCACCAACAAGGTGGCGGAGAGAGGCTCGGGAATGCCTCTTCTGCGGAGAAAGCGCACGATCGGGGTGAGCATCAGCGCGAGCAAAAAAGCCAAAATGACCGGCAGGATGAAGTCGCGGCTGAAATACAGCGCATAGATGCTGCCCAGAATGAACAGGCCGGTCAAAAGCGTCCGGATTTGCCTAAGATCGGCGAAAAGCGCCACCGGCTGTGGGCTGCCCGTGGATGCCGTCTCGGGTTTCATGAACCGTCCCTCAAACTCAGGAATATCACCACCGCACAGGCACGGTATGGCTTCGGTTGAGAACGGCAAAGCGGCCAAAAAGTTCCTATCCGCTCTCTTTGCCGGATAAAGCGACGGCAAATATAATCGGAGAAAAACAGGATAGTTTTGCTGCGGCCGGCGCCGACGTTTCAACATCGGCGCCCTGCGTGGGAAGATGACTATTACAGTCTACTTGGCGGCGGCGGCCTCGGTGCCGGTCTTCGCCGCAACGCCCAGCTCCTTGCGGACCAGAGGAGCGACCTTGGTGCCGTAAAGCTCGATCGCCTTCAGCATCTTGTCATGCGGCAGGATGCCGATTGCCATCTGCAGCAGGAAGCGGTCGTTCTTGAACAACTTGTGCTGCGCAACGATCTTCTCGGCCACGGTTTCGGGGTCGCCGACAAACAACGCGCCGCGCGGGCTGCGCGAAGCGTCGTAGTGAGCGCGGTTCGTCGGCCCCCAGCCGCGTTCGCGACCGATGCGGTTCATCACTTCCGCCTGCGGCAGGTAGAAATCGTCCGCCGCCTGCTGGGTGGTCTCGCCGACGAAGCCATGCACGTTGATGCTGGTCGCAAGCTTTGCCGGATCGTGGCCGGCGCGGCGCGCGGCTTCGCGGTAGAGCTCGAACAGCGGCGCGAAACGAGCAGGCTCGCCGCCGATGATGGCGAGCGCCAAGGGCAGGCCGAAGGCGCCTGCGCGCGCCACCGAATTGGGCGTGCCGCCGACCGCGATCCAGATCGGCAGCTTGTCCTGGTAGGGACGGGGATAGACGCCAAGTCCGTTGATCGGTGCGCGATGCTGACCCTGCCAGGTCACCCTTTCGCTGTCGCGGAGCGCGAGCAGAAGATCGAGCTTTTCCGTGAAGAGGTCGTCATAGTCCTCCAGATTATAGCCGAACAGCGGGAAGGACTCGATGAAGGAGCCGCGTCCGGCCATCAGTTCGGCGCGCCCGCCGGACAATTGGTCGAGCGTTGCGAATTGCTGGAAGACGCGGACGGGATCGTCCGAGGACAGCACCGTGACGGCACTGGTGAGCCTGATGCTCTTGGTGCGGGCGGCCGCCGCGGCAAGCACGACGGCGGGAGCGGACACGGCGTAGTCCGGGCGGTGATGCTCGCCAAGGCCGAAGACATCGAGACCCACCTGGTCGGCAAGCTCGATCTCTTCGATCAGGTTGCGCAGGCGTTCGTGCCAGCCGATCGTGCCGTTGGCAGCGCTGGTGCCGACATCGCCGAATGTATAGAGGCCGAGTTCCATCGTAGAATGTCCCTGTCGTTGTTTTCGGACAGGTAATGAAGGATATCGCCCCGCGCCAGTGGCGATCCGTTGAACAGTCTTTGTCCAATTTGACAGTTCCCCAACGGCAACATTTTGCAATTTCATGAGAGCAATGCGGATTTGGTGCTTGAACTCTGCCGTTTCCCGCGTATGTAAGCCTCGCCAGGACAATTTCTGCGACGGTCCAATACCGTTGCTCATGATCATGACCTGGATTGATAAAAGAGCGCTCCTTATCCAATACCGGTATCGGTGGATCTGGACACTGCGCGAGATGACTTTCAGGGACTGGAAATTGGCTATATTTAGGGAAAAAGACTTTCTCGACCGGCGCACCGCCGCCCAAACTGCAAAACAGGCACTTCTCGAAAAGTTCAAGTCCCGCCCGGCGGAAGACGACCCGGCGGTGCTGGCTCGCCAGGCCGAGCGCAAGGCTATTCTCGAGGCGCGCGAGCAGCGCAACCGCGAGAAAGAACAGCTGAAGCGCGAGAAGCAGGCTCGCGAGGCCGCCGAACGCGCCGAGCGCGAAGCGCGCGAAGCCGCTGAACGCGCTTTGGCAGAAGAGCAGGCGCGTGCGGAGGCGAAAATCCGCGAGGCTGAGGAAGCCGAGCGTCTCGCCAAGGAACTCGCCGAGGACGCCGAGCGCAAGGCAAAGCGCGACGCCCGTTATGCTGCCCGCAAGCAGCGCAACGGCCGCATGCCGCCTCCACCTCGGCCTTGATAGCGCGGCCTCAGTAACGCAACGTCGACGAGATCGAACACGCGGAGACCGGAAGGTTTCCGCGTGTCTTGTGCTGTCTTGATCAGGCGACGAGTTTGAGCCCGACGATGCCCGAGACGATCAGGCCGATGCAGGCCAGGCGCATCGCCGTTGCAGGTTCGCCGAACAGCCACATGCCGAGAACCGCGGTTCCAACCGTGCCGATGCCGGTCCAGATCGCATAGGCGGTTCCAACCGGAAGATCGCGCAAAGCCAGGCCGAGAAGGCCAAGGCTGACGATCATACTGGCAACGGTGAGGACGGTCGGCATCGGCCGCGAAAAACCGTCGGTATATTTGAGCCCGACGGCCCAGCCGATCTCAAAGAGACCTGCGAAAACCAGAAAAATCCAGGACATATCATGCCCTCCATGAGATGGCGGGCCGTCCTGCCGTGATTCTTGCAAAGGCAAGGTCGTCCTTGCAGCGTCGATTATAGGCCGGGCAGGAGCGGGGATCAATAATGGCCTGCGCCTCAAGCCATCCGCCCATCTGCGGCCGACCCCAAGCCGCCTATTCTTCCTCCACCACACGCAGTTTGAGCTGACCGGTGCGCGATTCCACCGGCCGGGCGCCTACGTCTGTGGGGCTTGCGGAGGGCCTGTCGGGGTCGTTGGCGCCGAATTCCAGCGCCTCGATCTTCTGGCCGCGCTTGGTCACCTTGCCGGACGAGACGAGGATGTCGTCGATATCGCGCGCGGCATGGCCGAAATGCACCTGCAGCTTGCGCACGCGGTCGTCCAGCCGCGACACGTCCTCCATCAGCCGGATGACCTCGCCCTGGATGAGATGCGCCTGCTCGCGCATGCGGGAATCCTTCAGGATCGACTGGATGACCTGAATGGACAGCATCAAGAGCGAGGGCGAAACGATGACGATGCGCAACCGGTGTGCGCGCTGGATCAGCGTCTCGAAATTCTCGTGCATCTCGGCAAAGACGGACTCGGACGGCACGAACATGAAGGCGGTGTCCTGCGTCTCCCCGCTCAGGAGATATTTGTCGGCGATGTCCCTTATGTGAACCTCGACATCCCGACGGAAGGCTTGCGCTGCGGCCTTCTGCGCATCGGGGCCTTCGGCTGCGCGAATCGCATTCCAGGCTTCCAGCGGGAACTTGGCATCGATGACCAGCGACGGCGTGTCGTTGGGCATGCGCACGAGGCAATCGGGCCGGGTGCCGTTCGACAGCGTCGCCTGGAACTCGTAGGCGCCCTGCGGCAGGCCGTCGGCGACGATCGCCTCCATGCGCGACTGGCCGAAGGCGCCGCGCGTCTGCTTGTTGGACAAAATCGCCTGCAACTGCACGACCTGACCGGCCAGCGACTGGATGTTGCTTTGGGCTGTGTCGATAACGGCAAGCCGTTCCTGCAGCCTGGCAAGGTTTTCATGCGTGGATTTCGTCTGCTCCGCCATGGTCTGGCCGAGCCGTCCGGTCATGGCGTCGAGACGCTGGCTGAGCGACTGGGTGAGTTCGGCTTGGCGCGCGCCGAAAATCTCGGCCATGGAGCCGAGTCGTCCCTGCATCTCGGCTTGCGAGCGAAGGATGCCCACCATGCGCATCTCCGCTTCGCGCGCCCGCTCCGCCGCCTCGAAAGCGGCGTCCGCCCGCGCGCGTCCGGACCGCCAAAGCGCCATGCCCAGCATCAGCAGGGCGATCAACACGGCAGCGCCGCCGACAGCCACGCCCTGTCCCACGGTAATCGTCGAACTGCCAAGTCGAAGGAGCGGTTGGGCAAAAAGCGATGGTTCCATCGCCACAGCATACCCAATTCAGACCGTAAATCCAGATCAAAACGTGAACATGCCGTCGCATCGACGGTTGACGATAGAACGGCGACGAATTAGGTGAGGCGCATGACGATCAAGCCTCTCATCATCCTACCCGACCCCTTGCTGCGCCAGGTTTCCAAGCCCGTCGAACGCGTCGACGAGCGCGTGCGCGCCTTCGCCGGCGACATGCTGGAGACGATGTACGATGCGCCCGGTATCGGGCTGGCCGCAATCCAGGTGGGCGAGCCCATCCGCATGCTGGTGATCGACCTTGCCAAGGAAGGCGAGACGCCCGAGCCGCATGTCTTCATCAATCCCGAGATCGTCCAGAGCGCCGAAGAGCGTTCGGTCTATGAGGAAGGCTGCCTGTCGATTCCGGACTATTATGCCGAGGTCGAGCGCCCGGCCTCTGTCCGCGTCACCTATCTCGACCGCGACGGCAAGCCGCAGGAAATGAATGCGGAAGGGCTGATGGCGACCTGCCTGCAGCACGAGATCGACCATCTCGACGGCGTCCTGTTCATCGACCACATCTCCCGGCTCAAGCGTGACATTGTGCTGCGCAAATTCAAGAAATTGGCGCGCGACAAGCCGTCGGGCCGACTGGCCGGCTGATTGTTCCTGGATATTTGCCGGGGGTTGCGGGGTCTGATATCATTGATATCAACCGGTGGAGGCTGATATGGGCGACCTGCTGATCAGAAACATTCCCGAGGCCTTGCGGGCCGATATCGAAGCCCTGGCACGTCGCAAGGGGCAATCCTTGTCCGAGGCCGCGCGAGAAGCGCTTCGCGCGGGCGTAGCGGCTGTTGGTAAAGCTACCGAGGAAAATGACAGATTGCCAGCCGGTGACCGGCTGAAAGCCATCTTCGCCGGCGTTTTCGAGAGCGACGACGAAGCGGAGGCTTTTCAAAAGGAACTCGAAGCAATGCGCCGGAACGACATTGGTCGTCCGGTGCCCGATTTCGAATGATCGTTCTCGACACCAACATCATTTCGGAGCCGACCAAGCCATCGCCGAATGCCACAGTGCTCGCATGGTTGAACGCGCAAGCCGAAGCCTCGCTGTTTCTGACAGCGCCCGGGATGGCCGAAATGTGGGCCGGTGCGCAGCGAGTCGTTTTGAGAGACGGGAGTTCGCGCTATGCGAAGAGCTTCGAACGTGTCGCCGCTGCCTATGCTGACCGAATCCTTGTATTCGATTTTCTGGCTGCGAAGCACTTCGGTGATATTGTCGCCCAACGCGAACGGTCTGGACGGCCCATGGCATTGATCGACGCCATGATCGCGGCGATCTGCATCGCGCATGGGGCCGTGCTGGCCACGCGCAACATCCGTGACTTCGACGGGCTTGACCTGAAGCTCGTAAACCCGTTTGAAGCGCATCTCTGAACCCGGCATCGCGGCCGGCGATAACGGATTCGAAAGACCATGCCCCTTCGCGTCATCTTCATGGGAACGCCGGATTTCTCCGTGGCGACACTGCGCGCCATTGTCGAGGCCGGCCATGAGGTTGCAGCGGTGTACACCCAGCCGCCGCGTGCCGCCGGCCGGCGCGGGCTGGAACTGACGCCATCGCCGGTTCAGCGCGCGGCCGAGCATCTTGGTTTGCAGGTCCGCTCGCCGCTGTCGCTCAAGGGCGAGGACGAGCAGGCGGCGTTTCGCGCGCTTGATGCGGATGTGGCCGTCGTGGTCGCCTATGGGCTTTTGCTGCCCAAGGCCATCCTCGAAGGAACCAGGCTGGGCTGCTATAACGGCCATGCCTCGCTGTTGCCGCGCTGGCGTGGTGCCGCCCCCATTCAGCGCGCCATCATGGCCGGAGACGCCGAGACGGGCATGATGGTGATGAAGATGGATATCGGGCTCGATACCGGCCCGGTGGCGCTGACGCACAAGGTCGAGATCGGCCCCGACATGACCGCTGCCGAATTGCACGATCGGTTGATGCCCGTCGGCGCCAGGCTGATGGTCGAGGCGCTCGGGCGGCTGGAGCAGGGAGACCTGCCGCTGACACCGCAGCCCGAAGACGGCGCGCTCTACGCGCGGAAGATCGACAAGGCGGAAAGCCGGATCGACTGGACCCGGCCTGCCGGCGACGTGCACAACACCATCCGAGGCCTGTCGCCCTTTCCCGGCGCCTGGTGCGAGTTCGATGCCGGCGGCAAGCCGGAGCGGCTGAAGCTGCTGCGGTCGACGCTGGCAAAAGGTCAGGGACAACCGGGTTTCCTGCTGGACGATGCGCTGACTGTCGCCTGCGGCGAAGGAGCCGTGCGGCTGGGCGAGGTACAGCGGGCCGGCGGCAAGGCCGTGCCGGCAAGCGAGTTCCTGCGCGGTGTCAAGCTGGCGACCGGAGACAGATTGCTATGAACGGCCTGCTTATTCGCGAAGCGATGGAGGCCGACCGGCAGGCGATCCATGCGGTCGAGACCCGCGCCTTCGGCAGGAACGACGAGGCGGATCTGGTGGAGCGCATCGTCGCCAACGGAGATGAGGTACTCGAATTGGTCGCCGTCAAAAGCGGCCTGATCGTCGGGCACATCCTGTTCTCGCGGCTTCTCGTCGAAACGAGAAATCGCGGCGCCTCCGCCGTGGCGCTTGCGCCGCTCGCCGTCGATCCCGATCACCAGCGCCAGGGCGTGGGCGGCGCCTTGATCGAGGACGGGCACCGCCTTCTGCGGCTGGCCGGAGAAACCCTGTCGGTGGTGCTCGGCGATCCCGCTTATTACCGCCGCTTCGGCTACAGCCACGAACGCGCCGCCGGTTTCGACAGCGACTATCAGGGCGCCGCGTTGCAGGCTCTGGCCTGGGGTACTTCCGCGCCGGCGGCGGGCCGCCTCGTCTATGCGGCGGCGTTTGCGGAGCTTGCCTGATGCCGCGGTTCCGTCTCGATATCGAATATGACGGCGGCGGCTACGCCGGCTGGCAGCGGCAGGCCGACAACCACTCGATCCAGGCGGCGATAGAACAGGCAATCTTCAAGTTCAGCGGCGACGCCATCTCGCTGCGCGGTGCAGGCCGCACCGATGCCGGCGTCCATGCCACCGGCCAGGTTGCGCATATCGATCTCAGCCGCGACTGGACGGACGACAAGGTGCGCGATGCCATCAACGCACATCTGCAAATGGCTGGCGAGACGGTGTCCATTCTGTCCGCGCGTCGCGTCGGCGACGGTTTCGACGCCCGGTTTTCAGCCACCGGCCGCCACTATCTCTATCGCATCCAGAATCGCCGGGCGCCGGCGGCGCTGGAAAAAGGCAAGGTCTGGTGGGTGCCCAAGCGGCTTGACGCCGAAGCCATGCAGGCGGCGGCGCAACTCATCCTCGGCAGGCATGACTTCACGACCTTCCGCTCGACCCAGTGTCAGGCCAACAGCCCGATCCGCACGCTCGAGCGGCTGGATGTCAGCCGCACCGGCGACATGATCGAAATCCGCTCCTCGGCGCGGTCCTTCTTGCATAACCAGGTGCGGTCGATGGTCGGCAGCCTCAAGCGGGTCGGCGAGGGCGGTTGGGAGCCTGCGGACATGCGCAAGGCGCTGGATGCACGCGACCGCGCCGCCTGCGGCCAGGTGGCGCCGCCCGACGGGCTGTTCCTGACCGGCGTGGATTACGCGGCGGGGGCCGAGATGCCCAGCAGCGACTGAAGCGAAAACAGCACCATCAGCGACAGGGCGAACATGCCGACGAACACCGCGGTGGCGATCGCCGGCCCCTTGCCGATGGAGTGGTTTGTCAGCCGCCAGCTCAAGGCCATGGCGAGCAGGAAGAGCACGAACGACACGAGCGTGGCGAGATCGGTCGCATCGGGCAGCAGCAATCGCACCAGGGATGCCGGCAGCATCATCCATGACAAGATGACGGAGCCCCAATTGGTGGCGATGACATAGGGCACCACGCGATTGCCGAGACCGAGTTTCGGCGCGACCGCGATCAGCACCACAAGCGGCAGCACCCAGGCCGACAGGTCGATGACGGCCAGCCGAAGCATCAGTCCCAAGCCGCTCATCTCGACCGGTCCCAGCATGATGTCGCCGGTGACGCCGATCCAGCTGACCATCATAGCCGGCAGGGCAAGCGCAATCGCGAAGAACGAATCCCAGAACCCGTCGGCGCTCAGGTCGAAGGCGCGCAGTCCGTCGCGCTTGCCGAGCATCAGCCTCCAGGCGCCGTTAAGATTTCTCTGGATGTCGTTGCCCGAAATCATGCGCTGTTCAGCCGAACCAGTCTTCCAGGAATTTCTGATAGATCGTCGTCAGCGTCTCGAGGTCTGCCAGCGCGACGCGCTCGTCGACCATATGCATGGTCTTGCCGACGAGACCGAACTCGACCACCGGACAATAGTCCTTGATGAAACGCGCATCCGAAGTTCCGCCCGAGGTAGACAATGTCGGCTGGCGACCCGTCACACTGGCGATGGAGGCAGACAGCGCGCCGACAAGCTTGTCGTCGCGGGTCAGGAAAACGTGGCTCGGGCGGTCGCGCCAGACCAGTTCGAACTCGACGGGTTCCTTCCGGCCAGGCCGGTATTTGCCGCGCCGGGCGGCGGCATCGAGCCGGTTGTGGACCTCCTGCTGCAACGTCTCGGCTGTCCAGCTGTCGTTGAAGCGGATGTTGAAGATAGCCGTCGCCTTGGCCGGAATCACATTGGTCGCCGGATTGCCGACATCGACCGAGGTGATTTCCAGATTGGTCGCCTGGAAATCCTTGGTGCCTTCGTCGAAGGCCGGATAGAGCAGCGCGTCCAGCAGGCTCACCATGCCGCGCACGGGATTGTCGGCTAGGTGGGGATAGGCGGCGTGTCCCTGCCGTCCATGGACGGTGACGACGCCGGAGATCGAGCCGCGTCGGCCGATCTTGATCATGTCGCCCAGCGCATCGGGATTGGTCGGCTCGCCAACCAGTGCCGCGTCCCAGCTTTCGCCGCGCCCGGCTGCCCATTCGAGCAGTTTGATGGTGCCGTTGATGGCGGGACCTTCCTCATCGCCGGTGATCAGCAGCGAGACGGAACCCTTCAGGCCGCCGGTCCTTTCGATGTGCCGGGCAACGGCGGCGACGAAACAGGCGATGCCGCCTTTCATGTCGACGGCGCCGCGCCCGTACATCTCGCCATTGGAGATTTCGGCGGAGAAGGGCGGATGTGTCCAGGCAGTCTCGTCGCCGACCGGCACCACGTCGGTGTGGCCCGCGAACATCAGATGCGGACCATTGCCCGATCGACGCGCATACATATTCTCGATGTCGGGCGTAGCGTCGTCGGAAAACACCGGTCGGTCGACGGCGAAGCCCAAGGGCCGGATCATCGCCTCCAGCGCGGTCAGCGCGCCGCCCTCTTCCGGGGTGACGGAAGCGCAGCGAATGAGCGTGGCGAGGTTCTCGGCGGGGTCGGTTGGCAAGGTCATCCGGTAGCGATAATCCAAAGACATGCCGCTGTCACCGGGTCAGCCGCTTCTGGACACGCTGCTCTTTCGTCGCAGGAAAGCCCGGCGCCGAAAACGCCGAGAGGCCGCTGATCACCGAGGCTGGTTGGTGCGTTCGCCATAGCGGTTGGGCCCGGTATTTCCGGGCAGCAAGGCCAGCACGATGATGGCGAGAATATCGAAAACGACGGTCGGGATCGCCCAAAGCCCGGGAAGTCCGAGATCGTGAAGCCGCTTGATCGACAGCGCGACGTTCGCCCACAGCGAGACGAGCAAGGTGATCAGCAACACGGTGGTCCAGCCGGTGCTCGGCTCCGTCTCGGTCGAGTAACGCACCACCTGATAGACGGCGAAGAACCGCGCCAGATAGGAAAACGCGCAGGCCAGAGCGAAAACGCCCCGGCCCAGACGCCCGGATGTGCCAAAGAACAACCAGAAAAAAAGCGATAAATCAGGCAAGAGGATCCGGTCCGAAGCGATTTGCTCCTCGCGTTCCTTCGAGGATGCCGAGTTCAACGAGCAGCCAGACACCGCCGATAACAGGTACCAGGCCGATCAGCGACCACCAGCCCGACTTGTCCCGGTCATGCCAGCGTTTCGTATAAAGAGCGAGCGCCAGAAAGATATAGAACGGCATCGAGACGATGGCGAGGATACCGATAGGATGCTCGCCGATATGCAGCCCGAGAGCGGCATCGAGAATGTTGATGACGATGCCGGTGGCAATCAGTATCCCGATGCCAGCCCAGAACTTGGCGCGATTGATGCGGCCTTGATAGCTCGTCAGAAGATATTTCCAGTCCATGTCCACCCTTCCCTCTCACAAGACGTGCTCACGACACGCAAGCGGAGGTTGCGACCAATTCGGTTAAAGATCAGTCTCTGAGCAATTCGTTGATCGAGGTCTTGGACCGGGTCTTCTCGTCGACCCGCTTGACGATGACGGCGCAATAAAGGCTCGGGCCCCAGTTTTCGCCCGGTACGTTCTTTCCGGGCATGGTGCCGGCCACCACCACCGAGTAGGGCGGCACCTCGCCATAAAAGATTTCGCCGGTGGCGCGGTCGACGATCTTGGTCGACTTGCCGATGAACACGCCCATGCCGAGGACAGCGCCTTCGCGGACGATACAGCCTTCGACAACTTCCGAGCGCGCGCCGATGAAGCAATTGTCCTCGATGATGGTGGGGCCGGCCTGCATGGGCTCAAGCACGCCGCCGATGCCGACGCCGCCGGACAGATGCACATTCTTGCCGATCTGGGCGCAGGAGCCGACAGTCGCCCAGGCGTCGACCATGGTGCCGGTATCGACATAGGCGCCGAGATTGACGAAGGAGGGCATCAGCACGACGCCGGGCGCGATATAGGCGGAACGCCGAACCACGCAGTTCGGCACGGCGCGGAAGCCGGCGCGTTCGAAATCCATGCCGCCCCAGCCTTCGAACTTGGACGGCACCTTGTCCCACCAGGACGATTCGCCAGGCCCGCCCTTGACGATTTCCATGGCGTTGAGTCGGAAGGACAGGAGCACGGCCTTCTTGAGCCATTGGTTGACCGTCCAGGTGCCGTCCTCGCCGCGCTCGGCGACGCGGGCCGTGCCGCGGTCGAGCAGGTCGAGCGAGGTTTCCACGGCCTCGCGGACTTCGCCGCGCGTCGAGGTCGAAACACCGTCGCGCTCGTCGAAAGCCTTCTCGACAATCTTTTCGAGGCTGGCGAGATCGGTCTTCGACATGGGTGGGTGCTCCGTTACGTGGTGTTAAGGTTAACGCCGATAGGCTGGTCTTAAAATCGCGCGGACCGTATGTCAGCGTGGTGCAGGGGTCAATCGCATGAGCCCCGCATCGCCGGACGCAATCGAGAAAACTGGAAGTTTGTTTGAATGACCCCAATGGAAAAATCAGGCTGGACGCCGCTCTCCCATGCCGATGAGGATATGGAGCGCGTCAAGAGCGTGCCGGATACCCCGCAGACACGGGCGCCGAGCTATCGCCTGGCCTGGGACGACGCGGATTTCCTGACCCGCCGCGAATTGCGGCCGGTGCGCCTGCAACTCGAACTGATGAAGCCCGACCTGATTCTGACCGAAAGGGGGATCCGCTCGACGGTGGTGCTGTTCGGCGGCGCGCGTCTGCCCGAACCGGGCGGGGAGGCCTGGGCGGCCAAGAACGAGACGCAGCGCAAGAACCTCCTCGCCAACAGCAAATATTACGACGAGGCACGAAAGTTCGCCCGCATCTGTTCGGAGCACTCGTCTGCTTCCAACTACAGCGAGTATGTCGTCGTCACCGGCGGAGGACCGGGTGTGATGGAGGCGGGAAACCGTGGCGCGAAAGATGTCGGCGCACCGTCCATCGGGCTCAACATCGTGCTGCCGCACGAGCAGGCGCCGAACCCCTATGTGACGCCCGAACTGTGCTTCAACTTCCACTATTTCGCCATACGCAAGATGCATTTCGTCATGCGCGCCAAGGCCGTCGCGGTGTTCCCGGGCGGCTTCGGCACCATGGACGAGTTCTTCGAGACGCTGACGCTGATCCAGACCGGCCGGATGGAACGCGTACCGGTGATCCTGTTCGGCAAATCGTTCTGGGAGCGCGCCATGGACCTCGATTTCCTCGCCGAGCAGGGCACGATCACGCCAGGCGACCAGGACATCATCGACTATGTCGACACGGCCGAAGAGGCCTGGGAGATCATCCGGCGCTTTTACTCGCTTTGACCGAAATCAACGCCCGCGACGACGGAGCGGGTTAGTTCGCCTATATGGGCGCAACGGATACGACAGGAACGATGGAAGACAGAACGACGATCGTGGTGGATGGCGGCACGCTTCCACCTGCGCTGGATGAGGCGATGATCCACACGGTGGTGCATCGCTTCTACGATGCGATCCAGGCCGATCCGTTGCTGGGGCCTGTCTTCGGCGGCGCGATCAAGCCGGAGGCATGGCCGGTGCATCTCGCCAAGATGTGCGATTTCTGGTCTTCGAGCCTGCTGCGCAGCGGTCGCTACGAAGGTCGCCCCTTGCCGCCGCATTTGAGGTTGCCCGGCCTGGACGAAAAGCATTTTCGGCGTTGGCTCGAACTGTTCCGCGCCACGCTGCGCGAAACCTGCCCGCCCGAGGTTCGCAAGCTCTTCATGGGGCGCGCTTTGCGCATGGCGCAGAGTTTTCGCCTGGCCATCGCCTTTAGCCGGGGCGAGGACACGCTGGCTGTTAAGCCCATTGTCGAAGACAGCCTGGGCGACGCCTGATCCGTCGAATCGCCGCGATGAAGCCGGTCTGACGAGCGCGCGGAACGTCGCGCGGCACCGCGCGTTCTCTTCCGTCCAAGGCGACCAGGAGACAGGCCGTGACGCGCACGACGAAAGCACCGGGACCTCTTCATCCCGACCCGGTTCCCGAAAGCAAGGACGAGAAGCAGCGTGCTTTGGAAGAGCGCGTCGAACGGCTTGAAAAGCGGCTCGACGAAACGCTGACCGAAAAGGGCGCGTCGCATGTACGGTCAAGCCATGGACCGGATGAGCGACGCGATGAGCTTCACAAGGCGGTCGACCGGGCGCTGGAGAGGCGGGGCAAGTAGCTGCCTCTGCGACTGCCTTCAGGCGTTGAACGCGTCGACCAGGCTGTTGAGAAATTCCGGAAGATTGTCGGTGACGAAATCCACGTCGTCCGAACGTTCCAGATCGCGCTCCCATATCTCGGCGAAAGTCGGCTCGAAATTACGCGGCACGATCAGCACGGTGGTCATACCCAGCGCCTTGGGCGCTGAAAGATTGCGCGCCAGATCCTCGAACATAGCAGCGTTCGGACCGACGATTTTGTACAGTTCGGCGAATTTATCGTAAGTTTCCCGCGCGGGCTTGGGCGTCAGGCCGGCAGCGACGATGTCGAAAATATCGTCGAAATGGTCGAGTATGCCGAGTTGGCGCGCGGTGCGTTCGGCATGGCCGCGATCCCCATTGGTGAAGATGAACTTGCGGCCGGGAAGCTGACGGATGGCCGCGCCCAGAACCGGGTCAGGCACCAGCCAGGAATAGTCGATGTCGTGGACTTTTTCGAGAAAGTCGTCGGAATCGATGGCGTGCCGCTCCATCAGCCCTTTTAGCGTCGTGCCGTATTCGAGGTAGAGTGCCTTTTGCAGCGCGCGTGCCTCCTCGCGCGGAACGCTGAGCAGTTCCGAGACATAGGCCGTCATCTTGACGTCGATCTGCGAAAACAGATTGGTGTGGTGGGGGTAGAGCGTGTTGTCGAGGTCGAACACCCAGTCCGTCACATGGCTGAAGTGGCTGGCATCGGGTAAATCTGTCATAGATGGCTTTGCTAACGTTTCGGAGTAATCTTGCGCGAAAGGTGGACGGGCTTTTGCGGATTATTTCAAGGCACGGTGCCGAAAATCTTTTGAAAAGGCTAATTTTAACCGATCAGGGATAGATCATTTCGGCTCATCTGTCCCGGAGGCGTGGTGTGGCAACGATAGTCTTGAAGGCGAGTGCGGTCGCCGTGCTTTCCGTGCTGGTGTCCCTGCTGTTGGCCGTCACCATCGTACCCGCGCTTGGCGGCGTCGTAGACGGCAATGCCTGGCTGATGTGCATCGTCTGCCCGCTCCTCATTTCCTGGCCGGCCAGCGCCTTCACCTTCTGGCAAAGCGGGCGGCTCAAGGCAGCGCATCGCGAGCTTGCCCGCACCCATGCGCAGCTTGCCGCCGCGCACCGGCGCCTGGCCGAAAAGGCCCGGCGGGACGAGATGACCGGCATGCTCAACCGGGAGACGTTTTTTTCCATGCTCGACGGTTCGCGCCGCAGGACGGACCGTGGCGCCCTGTTGATCGTCGATGCGGATCATTTCAAGCGCATCAACGACACCTATGGCCATCTGACCGGGGACACGGCTCTGCGGCTGGTGTCGGACGCCATCAAGCGCGGCATACGCAGCGGCGACCTGCTTGGTCGCATCGGCGGCGAGGAGTTTGGCGCGCTGCTGGTCGGTGCATCGGCGGAAGAGGCAGCAGAGGTGGCCGAGCGCATTCGCGTGGAAGTCGAGCGAATCCGCTTTAAACCCGATGACGAAAAGGTCCTTACTCTGACCGTCTCGATCGGCGGGGCCGTCTGCGGCGCCGACGCCGCGGTTTCGGACGTCATGCGGCTGGCCGACCAGGCGCTCTACGAGGCCAAGAACAGCGGGCGCAACCGTGTCGCCATGGCCAATCGGATTGTCGCTGCGGCCTGACCCTATGGACCGCGATTGCGTGGCCGGCTGGGCGAGACTATAGCGCAGGCTATTTCATGCCCGAAAGCGCCTGCCCATGGAACTGTGGATCCCTATCACCATCGCTGCTGCGTTCTGTCAGAACCTGCGTTCGGCGCTGCAGAAGCATCTGCAGGGCGCGCTGGGAACGACAGGCGCCAGCTTCGTGCGCTTCGGCTTCGGCTTTCCCGTCGCGATCGTCTATGTCCTGCTCCTGCATGTGCTGACGGACCGCCCGTTTCCTCTGATGTCGCTGCCCTTCGCCCTCTGGGCCGTGGTGGGCGGCGTCGCCCAGATCATGGCGACGATCCTTTTGGTGCACATGTTCTCGCTGCGCAATTTTGCTGTCGGTACCGCCTATTCCAAGACCGAGCCCGTGCAGGCGGCGATCTTCGGCTTCGTGCTGCTGGGCGAGCGGATCACGGCAGGCGCCGTCATGGCGATCTTTGTCGGCGTGGTCGGCGTGATGATGATCTCGGTGGCCCGCATGCCCTTGTCGTGGCGCAATCTGTTCGCCGCTTTGTTCGGACGGACGGCGCTGACGGGCATAGCCTCGGGGGCGCTGTTCGGCATATCGGCTGTGGCCTATCGTTCCGCTGCCCTGTCGCTCGGCGGGCCGGATCCGATCATGCAGGCGGCGGTGACGCTTGCCGTGGTGACCACATTCCAGACCGTCATCATGATCGCCTGGATGGCCGCGACCGATCTCAGCGAATTCGGCCGCGTGGCCAGGGCCTGGCGGTCTTCGGCGATGGTCGGGCTTGCCGGCGTCGTCGGCTCGGCCTGCTGGTTCACCGCCATGGCGCTGCAGCAAGTGGCCTATGTGCGCGCGCTCGGCCAGATCGAACTGGTCTTCACCTTTGCCGTGTCGATCTTTTTCTTCCGCGAACGCATCACCAGGATGGAGGCGACGGGCTGCGTGCTGATCGTCAGCGGCATTTTGCTGCTGCTGATGTGGCGTTAGGCTGCGCTCGATTTCAGCCTTGTAGCGTCGCCGCGACCTGCCAGAAGCCCTTCGACCGAAATGTCCTCGTCAAGGTCCTCCCAATGCAGACCGCGGGTGCTCAGCGTGAGTTTTTCGCGCTGCTCCGGGGTGGCATGAAGAAGTCGTGGAAACCAGGCCAGCGGCACGCTCAGCACACGCCCATCGGACAGCTCAACAGAAAAGCTGTCCGCTGCAAATGTGACGTGTGTCGGCCTAACCAAAGAAGTCGTTCCATGCATGATCGATTTCCGGTCGCCTGCTTTCGATGATCTCCGTCAGCTCACGCAAAGTCTTGGCGTTGAAGCCGTCATTGTAGGCTACCACAATTTCCGGCCACAGCCAAAACTTTGCATCGATCCCGTCCTTGATCACATGGACATGAACCGGTTCGCGCGGATCGCCTTCATTTGCGTAGAAGAGGAAACGGAAACCCTTTTCGCGAAAGACGACCGGCATTGCAGGCAAATTTCACGGCACGATCAGCGTGCCGGCGCCGTGCTCGGTGAACAGTTCGAGCAGCACCGCATGGGCCGTCTTGCCGTTGAGGATGACGACGCCTTCGACGCCGCGCTCGATGGCCTCGATGCAGGTCTCGACCTTGGGGATCATGCCGCCGGAAATCGTGCCGTCCTTGATCAGCGCCTTGGCTTCCGACACAGACAACTCGTCGATGAGTTTCTTGTCCTTGTCCAGAACGCCGGGCACGTCGGTAAGGAACAGCAGGCGCGAGGCCTTCACCGCGCCGGCAATGGCGCCGGCGAAAGTATCGGCGTTGATGTTGTAGGTGTGGCCGTCGCGGCCAGGTGCCACGGGTGCGAGCACCGGGATCATTTCGGAGCGGGCGAGCAGGTCGAGCAACGTGCGGTCGACTTCCACCGGCTCGCCGACGAAGCCGAGATCGATCACCCGCTCGATGTTCGAGTCCGGGTCGATCATGGTTTTCTTGGCCTTTTCGGCGAAGACCATGTTGCCGTCCTTGCCGCACAGGCCGATGGCCCATTCGCCCTCGGCATTGATGAGGGCGACGATTTCCTTGTTGATCGAGCCGGCCAGAACCATTTCGACGATCTCGACCGTCTTCTGGTCGGTGACGCGCAGGCCGCCTTCGAACTTGGACTCGATGCCCATGCGATTCAGCATGGCGCCGATCTGCGGTCCGCCGCCATGGACGACGATGGGGTTGACGCCGGATTGCTTGAGAAGCGCGATGTCGCGGGCAAACGCACGGCCCAGCGCGATGTCGCCCATGGCGTGGCCGCCATATTTCACCACGACCGTCTTGTTCTCGTAGCGCTGCATGTAGGGCAGGGCCGCGGAAAGCAGGGCGGCTTGCATTTCTGCGGTGGCGGCGACATCCGTCGTCATTGGCATCATTCCCATAACATCGAGGACGCGGCGTCTTAACCGGAAAACCTGCGGGGATCAAATGGTTCCGGAACCCTGCGGCGTGACGGTGACAGGGGTGTGAAGAAGCGAGATGGACCGTTGCAAAACCGGCGCGACGGCCTAGTTTGTGGCCAATGACGCCTCAGGACATCACAAAGCTGATCGTGCGGACCTCCTTGAAGGACCGAGCCGCGTTCGATCAACTGTATCGCGCGACGAATGCGAAACTCTTTGGCGTCTGCCTGCGTGTCTTGAACGACAGGGCGGAGGCGGAGGAAGCGCTTCAGGAAGTCTTCGTCAAGATCTGGACGAAGGCCGACCGTTTCGCGATTTCCGATCTCAGTCCGATTTCATGGCTGGTGGCCGTGGCGCGCAATCATGCGATCGATCGCATCCGTGCCCGACGCAAACCGACCGTCGACATCGATACCGCGCTGGATGTGGCCGATCCTACGCCCGGACCGGAGCAGCAGGCGCTTTCGGCGGGGGAGGGCGACCGCGTCTATCGCTGCTTGGACGAGCTTGAAGACGACCGCGCAGCCGCCGTTCGCGGTGCCTATCTGAAAGGCGAGAGCTATGCGGAGCTTGCGGAACGCCATGGCGTACCGCTGAACACCATGAGGACCTGGCTGCGCCGCAGCCTGATCAAACTGAGAGAGTGCCTGGAACGATGACGTCCGCGGAAGAAGACAGAGCAGTACCCGGAGGCGACGATATGGTCGCCGCCGAATACGTGCTCGGCGTCCAGCCGCTGGATGAACGGCAGCAGGCGGCACGGCGTGTCGACACCGAACCCGACTTTGCTCGTCTCGTCGATGCATGGGAGGTCCGGCTCTCGCCGCTCGCCGCCGGCTATCCCGAGATCGAGGCGCCCTTCGCCGTCAAGCAGGCGATCGACCGCCGCCTGAGCCGGAACGACCGCAGGAAGCGCGCCGGCTTCTGGTCCAGCCTGGTGCTGTGGCGCGGCCTGGCAGGGATGGCGGTGCTTGGCTTTGCGCTGGCTCTGGCCGTACCCTACATGCTCGAAAACCGCTCGCAGACACCGCCGGTCAGGATGGTCGCCTCGCTCGCAGCGCCTGGAACCGACGTCCAGTATCTCGCCATGTTCGATGCGCAAAAGGCGGAGCTTGGCCTGTCGCATGTTTCGGGTGAGCGCGAGGCCAACCACGACTTCGAACTCTGGATGATCGAACCCAACAAAGCCCCGGTATCGATGGGTGTCATTCCGGTGGGCAGCACCGCGCACATGACGCTCGACCAGGCGACGCTCGCCAAGCTGGCAGGCGGCGCGGTTCTCGCCATCACCTTGGAGCCGCCGGGTGGGTCGCCGACGGGAGACCCGACCGGTCCGGTCGTGGCCTCCGGAGACCTGCGGCAGATCTAAGGATTGGCTCATCTATAAAGCAGGATGACGCAAGTCATGTATAGAAAAAGGGAGATCGGCTTTCGCCGGTCTCCTTTTTTGTGAAGTCGAGCTGTTTGTAGAAAAATTATGAGACTGGGTGAAACTTAAGATTCTCATTGTCGTGACTTCCATCACCTCATCGGGAGGTAGAACAACCAGGGAAACACGAAAAATGACCAAGATGAAAACTGTTCTTCTCGCCGGCGCTCTCGCATTCTCCAGCCTTGCAGGCGTTGCTTATGCCGAGAACCCCAAGGTCGGCGGCGCCGCCATGTTCGAGGACAAGAACATCGTCGAAAACGCGATGAACTCCAAGGACCACACCACTCTCGTGGCCGCCGTCAAGGCAGCCGGACTGGTCGAAACGCTCCAGGGGACGGGTCCGTTCACGGTTTTCGCACCCACCAACGAGGCTTTTGCAGCCCTTCCGGCCGGCACTGTCGACACGCTTCTCAAGCCTGAGAACAAGGATCAGCTTGCCAAGATTCTGACCTGTCACGTCGTTGCCGCCAAGGCGATGGCGGCGGACGTTGCCAAGATGGTCAAGGACGATGGCGGCATGCACAAGGCCAAGACGGTCGGCGGCTGCGAACTCACCTTCAAGGACGACATGGGCAAGGTCACCGTGACCGACGAAAACGGCACCGTCGCCAATGTCACCACCGCCGATGTAGTTCAGTCCAACGGCGTCATCCACGTCGTCGACAAGGTTCTGCTTCCCAAGATGTGAGCCGTCTCAGGCCACAGCCGCTTTGAGGCGGCATCTCCCTCCAGTGCCGCCCATCGCGACTTGCCCCACGCCGAAAACGCGGCGCGGGGCTCTTTTCTTGGAGCGTCAGCCGCCGTTGACCGCCAGCACCATGGCGGCGCGCAACTCGTCCAGGCCTTCGTTTTTCTCCGACGATGTCGCGAGCACGACGGGAAAGGCGGCGGGGCGGCGCTTGGTCTTCAAAAGCGTGTCTTCGATCAGCTTCGGCACGCCAGCTGCCTTGATCTTGTCGGTCTTGGTCAGCACGATCTGGTAGGAGACGGCGGCCTTGTCGAGCAAGGCCATGACCTCTTCGTCGTTCTTCTTGATGCCGTGCCGGGCATCGATCAGCAGGTAGACGCGCTTCAGCGTCACACGGCCCTTGAGATAATCGAAAACCAGCTTGGTCCAGAGGTCAACCTGGTCCTTGGGCGCCTTGGCGTAGCCGTATCCCGGCATGTCGACCAGCGCCATGGGTGGCATGTCGCCCTCCATGCCGGAATAGCCGTCGGGAACGAAATAGTTGAGCTCCTGCGTGCGGCCTGGGGTGTTGGAGGTGCGTGCAAGCCCGTTCTGACCCACCAGCGCATTGATCAGCGATGACTTGCCGACATTGGACCGGCCAGCAAAGGCGATTTCCGGCGGTCCCTCGGGCGGCAGGAACTTCATTGCGGGTACGCCGCGGATGAACACCCAGGGGCGCGTGAAGATGCCGGTGACGATCTCGTCGGCGGTGAAAATCTGTTCGCTCAAGCCGCCTGCTCCAGTGCGTCGATGTCGGCGCCACGAATGGCGTCGAGGTTGCGGGTAATCTTGTCGATCGGCCAGTTCCACCAGCCGATGGTGAGAAGCCTGCCTATGATGGCGTCGTCAAAGCGCTTCTTGATCTGCGTTGCCGGATTGCCGCCAACCACTGTGTAGGGTTCGACGTCGCGGCTGACAACGGATTTGGCTGCAATGATGGCGCCGTCGCCGATCTTTATGCCCGGCAGGACCACCGCCTCCATGCCGATCCACACATCGTTGCCCACGACGGTATCGCCACGGTTCTCTCGTTCCCAGCTGGAAACGTCGAATCCTTTTTCCCAGCCGTGGCCGAAGATGTTGAACGGATAGGTCGAGAAGCCGGACATGGCGTGGTTGGCGCCGTTCATGATGAAGCGCGTGCCTTCGGCGATGGCGCAGAACTTTCCGATGATCAGTTTGTCGCCGATGAAGGGGTAGTGATGCAGCACGCATTTCTGCTGGAAGAGATCGGGGCCTTCCGGATCGTCATAATAGGTGAAGTCGCCGATCTCGATGTTCTCGGCATCGACCAGCGGCTTGAGGAAGCCGACGCGCTTGTGCAGCGGGAGCGGGTGTTTGATGTCGGGATTGGGTCCGTTCATGGCAGGTCCGTTGATGATCGATGGAAGGAGGATGACTGCTTGAGGCGACCCGCAAAGGCTACGGGCGAAGGCTGGAGCTGGTCTTCCTACTGGATCATGTCGAAACGGGTCTCCTTGCGGTTGCGGCCTTATAGCGGCTGAGCCGGCAGGCGTCCACCTCGCGCCTTGATTCAGAAAAAGGGCAGTGGCCCGCGAAAGGTTCCGATCGGCACGTGGTGCGTGATCAGGCCGGTATCGGCCTTCCAGTGATGCAGCAGCAGCGCCGGCGGCTCGATATAGGAAGCGGGCTCCGCATCGGGCGACAGCCTGAGCGCAATCGCAGTGGTGGTGCTGGGCGCCGTGCACAGCAGCGTGCCGGCGAAGCGCACCTGCATGAAGCGGTGGATATGCCCCGTCAACACCCGCTCAACGGCCGGATAACGGGCGATGATGGCGGCCAGCCGCTCACTGTTTCGGCAGTTGTAGTCGTCGATAAAAGGAATTCCGCTCAGGAATGGCGGCTGGTGCATCATGACGATGGTCGGCCGATCAGGCTCCGCCGACAGAGCGGCTTCCAGCCAATCGCCGGCCGCTGCGTCGAAATCGCCGTGATGGTCGTCGGGCACGGTGATGTCGAGGCCGACGATGCGCACCGGCCCGAGCGTGTCGGCGACGAAATGCAAGGGTCCGGTCCGCGGCATCAGGGGGTGGTCGGAGAAGGCCGACCTGAACGCCTCGCGCTCGTCATGGTTGCCCGGAATGACCAGCAGCGGCTGCTCGATCGCCGCCAGCAATTCCAATGCATGCTGGTACTCGACGGGACTGCCGTTTTCGACCAGATCGCCTGTCAGGATCACCATGTCGGGTCTGGGCGTCAGCCTACGAAGCTGGGCGACTGCTTCTGTGAACATGGCGTTGGAATTGACGAGCCCCTGATAGAGTTCGCCGCGCGGCATGATGTGCGGGTCGGAAAGATGGGCAATCAGCATCAGGAGCCGCCATGTCGAGGGAACTGAGAGCCTGTTTGGAAACCCGTGAAAGCGGTCGGCAAATGGCCCTTTCTGCGCTTCCGGTGCTCACGTACCGACTGTACGCTGCGCTCCGGGTCTCGAAAGCACCATTTTCGCCACGCTTTGACGTGTTTTCAGACAGACTCAAAGAAGCTAGCGCGCAAAGTACCGCCGCACCACCAGAAATGAAAAACCCCGGACATGCCGGGGTTTCTCGTTGAAGTCTGCGGCTATTCCGCCGGTTTGGGCTTTTTCTTGAACAGCCCCGCCAGATTGTCCCAGAGCTCTATCTTGGCGCCCTGGCGCTTCATGATTACACCCTGCTGGATGACCGACAGCGTGTTGTTCCATGCCCAGTAGATGACGAGGCCCGCCGGGAACGACGCCAGCATGAAGGTGAAGATCACCGGCATCCAGGTGAAGATCATCGCCTGTGTCGGATCGGGCGGGGTCGGGTTCATGCGCATCTGCAGGAACATCGTGATGCCCATGACGATCGGCCACACGCCCAGCATCAGGAAGTGACCGAAAACCGGAACAGCGCCTGGGTCGAACGGCAACAGGCCGAACAGGTTGAAGATCGAGGTCGGATCGGGCGCCGCCAGATCCTGAATCCAGCCGAAGAACGGCGCATGGCGCATTTCGATGGTGATGTAGAGCACCTTGTAGAGCGCAAAGAAAACCGGGATCTGGATCAGCACGGGCCAGCAGCCCGCCACCGGATTGATCTTCTCGGTCTTGTACAGCTCCATCATCGCCTGCTGCTGCTTCATCTTGTCGTCCGCGTATTTCTCGCGGATTTCCAGCATTTTGGGCTGCACGACCTTCATCTTCGCCATCGACTTGTAGGATTTGTTGGCGAGCGGGAAGAAGACGGCCTTGACGACGACGGTGGTGGCCAGGATGGCCAGGCCGAAATTGCCCAGCATCGTGTAGAGGCTGTCGATCAGCCAGAACATCGGCTTGGTGATGAAGTAGAACCAGCCCCAGTCGATCAGCAGGTTGAACTGGCGGATGTCGCGCTCGGTCTCATAAGCGTTGATCTTGGCGACTTCCTTGGCGCCGGCAAAGACCAGCGCCTTCACTTCGGTCGACTGGCCGGGCGCGACCGTTATCGGGTCGGTCAGGTAGTCGGACTGGTAGTGGCTGCGGCCCTCGCCGAAGAAGGCGAAACGCGGCTGGAACGGCTGGCCGGTCGGGGGGACGAGGGTCGCCGCCCAATATTTGTCGGTGATGCCCAGCCAGCCGTCTTCCGACTTGCCCGGGATGATCTGCTTTTCGTCCTCGATCTTGCCGTAGCCGATTTCCTGAAGGCCTTCGGTGCCGGTGACGCCGATCAGGCCTTCGTGCAGCACATAGGCGGCCGCATGCTGCGGCTTGTCGAAGCGGGTGACGCGACCGTAGTTCAACAGCGAGATCGGCGCGGTGCCGGAATTGGCGACCGTGTCGGTGACGGTGAACATGTAGTTGTCGTCCACCGCAATGTTGCGGGTGAAGGTCAGGCCGGTGTTGTTGGTGTAGCTCAGCGTCAGCGGCGTCGAGGGCGTGAGGGTCGGGGTGCCCTGAACCTGCCAGACCGTCTCGGGACCGGGAACGTCGCCGCTGTTGTCGGTCTTCACATAGCCGATCTCGGTGTAGAAGCCGGCCGGCAGCGCGGAAGGGTTGAGGAGCTGGATGTTCGGCGAATTCGGCTCGACGGTCAGCCGGTACTGCTTGAGGCTGATGTCGTCGATGCGGGCGCCGGTCAGGTTGATCGAGCCGAACAGGCTGGGCGTCTCGAGCTTGACGCGGCCGGACGAGGCCAAAGCCTGGTCGCGGGTGGCTGCGGCCACGCCGTCGGAACCCGGCACGCCGGGGACGCCGGTCTGCGGCGCAGCCGTGCCTGCCGGAAGCGGCACGTTGCTCCCCGGCGTGGCGGCTGCGCTGTCCTGGGCCTGCGAACGCTCGGCTTCGATGCGCGCTGCCTCGCGCTGCGCTTCCATGCGCGGGCCCATGTAGAAAAACTGCCACAGGGCAAGGATCAGCACCGACAGTGCGATCGTGATGAAGAAGTTACGATTGTTTTCCATCGAAAACCCTTGCTCGGTGGCCCCGCCCTGGCTGGACCACGCCCGAGTAAACCAATTGTCGCTGGACAGCGCGGCTCTGGCGCGGCCTCAGCGTGTTCCGCGTAGACGTCTGGACAGCTCGGCCGTCAATTGCTCGAACCGGGCTGTGAGGACATCTTCGCGGCCGACGATGACATAGTCGTGGCCGCTGGCCATGTCACCTGCGGCATGTGTGCGGACCGCCTCGCGCAATCTGCGGCGAACGCGGTTGCGGACGACCGAATTGCCGACTTTCTTGGTGACGGTGAAACCGACGCGCGGCGCATGATCGTCGCCGCGGTCAAGGACTTCCATGAGAAACAACCGCCCGCGCCGCTTTTCACCGCGGCGGACGGCCAGGAAATCGGCGCGCTTGAGAAGCCGTTGGGGGCCTGGGCCCCGTGGCTTGCAGCTTGCGGGCAACGTCTCGTCTTTCGGTTATGCCGACAGACGCTTGCGGCCACGATTGCGGCGGGCTGCAACGACTGTGCGGCCGCCCTTGGTAGCCATGCGAGCACGGAAGCCGTGCCGACGCTTGCGGACGAGTTTGGACGGTTGGTAGGTACGCTTCATTTCTTTTAATACCGCGGGGTGCGGCCCTTCTTAATTCTGTCACGCTGTAACAGGAGCTATGCCGGGCTGCGCTTGGCACGATAAAAATCGCGCCGGGTCGCGGGCCCGAGCGTGTGCGGGCTTATAGAAAGAAGGTGCCGCGAAGTCAATCAGCGTATGCCTTTGCAGTTGCTGAGCCGGCGCCGGTCGAAAACTTGCAAAGAATTCGGCGGCGCACGGCTTGGCAAGAGCGGCAGGATCGACTAGATCAGCCCCGCGTCCGCCAGCCCTCGCGCTTGCGGCCGTATACGGACAGGTGGCCGAGTGGTTTAAGGCGCACGCCTGGAAAGTGTGTGTGCGTGAGAGCGTACCGCGGGTTCGAATCCCGCCCTGTCCGCCAGTTTCCATATCTCACGCCAGTTCGCTTCACTCACGGCGCCGATGGGGCGGCCTGACCGGCCGGCGGACCGTCGCACGCTGGGCTCAGGGTTCGAACTCGCGTCCGAACGCTCCGCCAGATCGCCAGCCCGGCCTTTGCGATTGGATAATCGCGACGCTCGCTGATCGGTGTCGGCTTGCAATGGGAAAACCTCTTGCTAGTTTGGCGCGATGAACATCCAGTCAGTTGCCGCCCTTTTCCTCGTCTCGGCCTGTATCGGCGGTTGCGCCTCGCCACGGATCGCCCCCGTCGACGTGGCGGCGATCGAGAGCATGACCTGCACTCAGCTCAATGCCGAGATCGGCAGCACGGCAGCCCAGATCAGTTCGGCTGCCATCCGGCGCGGCAATATCCGCAACCGCAACATCCCCTCATGGGTGCCAGGCGCCGATAAAGCGGTCTCGCTGATCGTCGAACGCCGTACGGCGCAGATCGAAAGCCTTCAAGCGTCCCAGACGGCGTTGACCGCGGCGAGAAACCGCCGTTGCACCTGAAGCCTTTTCTTGCTCGTCAGCGAGCCTGATACCTTTTTGCTGCATAGGTTCCATGCAAAATTGTGCGTTGCAGCAAAAAGGGGTGTTTCGTAAATATTGCGTGTCGGCAGTCTACCTCCTCCCAGACGCGCCGACGCCAGAATGCGCTGCACCTCCTCCCGCGGCGTATTTCGAATTAAGCCCGCCGCACCTCCTCCCGCGGCGGGCTTTTTCGTTTTGCGGCGCCTCGGCCGCATTGCTGTTTTTCCGTTATGCGTCGTGCCCGGTTCTCGCGCGTCGAGATAAGCGACATAGGCGCGGCCTTGATCGACACTGGCTGCCGGGGGGTATTCGACTTTGGAGGTTTGTGCCCGAAGGCAGCATGTCGACGATTTTCCTTTCCAAGGCCGGGTAACTATCCCTTCTGGCTCGACCTGGCGCAGCTTTCGTCTTGCTTCTTGTTGGAAACCTCGCTTTCTGCGAGGTTTCGGCTATCCAATGCTCGACCCGCGCTTAAATGTAAGGGAAATGTTTGGAATCACTGGGTGATGTCTCGTCTAAGCCATTTGGGGACAACCTTCATGCAATCGCCGCCTTGCCGGAGCGGGGCGCTTTCGCATACGGGATAATCTGGCTTCTGGGCGTCATGCAGGGGCAAACCGCGGCGGGCTGCGGCCCGCGGTGGTTTTGAAGTGGGGCGCGAGGCCGCAGTGCCGGGATTGACGCGGAGCGCTGTGGCGGCGTTGAGTAAGGAGAGACGGTCGATGGCGCGGGAGTTCGAAGGCAAGTCTGTTCTCGTGACGGGATCGGCTTCCGGTATCGGCGCGGCAATCGCTCTTCAGCTTGCGGAAGAGGGCGCCTCCGTCGTCGTTGCAGACCATGACAGCCGCGGCGCACAGCGCATCGTCAAGAAGATTCATGACGCCGGTGGCGAAGCCAAGGCGTTCAAGGTCGATGTGACGCATCCCTCCGAAGTGCATGCCGCCGTGACGTTCACGATCGAAGCCTATGGCGCGCTGCATTGCGCGGTGAACAATGCGGGCATCAGCGGCCCGAACAAGCCGACCACCGACTACACGGTCAAGGAATGGCAGCGCGTCATCGACACCAACCTGAATTCGGTGTTCTACGGGCTGAAATACCAGATACCCGCGATCATCGAGGCGGGCGGCGGCAGCATCGTCAACATGTCCTCGATCCTCGGCAGCAACGGCTTTGCCAACGCCCCGGCCTATGTCACCACCAAGCATGCGCTGGTCGGCATGACCAAATCGAGCGCGCTGGAATATGCCGCGCAGGGCGTCCGCATCAACGCGGTCGGGCCGGGCTTCATCGAAACGCCGCTGCTGACGCGAAAGACCGATGCCGAGACCATGGAGCATCTATCGTCGCTCCATCCGATCGGTCGGCTTGGGCGCGCCGAGGAAGTGGCTGCACTCGCCTGTTTCCTGCTCTCGGACCGTGCATCCTTCATCACCGGCAGTTATCATCTTGTCGACGGCGGATATTCCGCGCAATAGCATGTGCGCGTCGTCCGGGCTTGCCGCCCTAGGCGCATGCATGAGTGCTCGGCTCGCCGCCGGCCGGTTCAATGATAAGGGAGCCTGAATGGTTCATCTTCCTGAGAAACTTCTGAATGGCTACCGGAACTTCATGGCCGGCCGCTACGCGTCCGAAACCAGCCGCTACCGCACGCTGGCCGACGACGGACAGACACCGGAAACGCTGATGATCGCCTGCTGCGATTCGCGCTCGGCGCCCGAAACCATTTTCGACGCCGGTCCCGGCGAATTGTTCGTGGTCCGCAACGTTGCCAATCTGGTTCCGCCCTATGCGCCGGACGGCGAGTATCACGCCACCTCGTCCGCCCTGGAATTTGCCGTGCAGGGCCTGAAGGTCAAGAACATCGTCGTCATGGGCCACGGCCGCTGCGGCGGCATCAAATCCGTGCTCGGACCCACGCATGAGCCGCTGTCGCCGGGCGATTTCATCGGCAAATGGATGAGCCTGCTCGGGCCGGCGGCGGAAGCCGTCTCCGGCAACACGATGATGACGGCGGGCGAACGCCAGACCGCGCTGGAACGCATTTCGATCCGTTTCTCTCTGGCCAATCTGCGCACTTTCCCCTGCGTCGACATTCTCGAGAAGAAGGGCCGGCTCAACCTGTACGGCGCCTGGTTCGACATCAGCACTGGCGAATTGTGGGCCATGAACCCCGTCACCGGCGATTTCGAACGTCCCCGGCTCGACTGATCGGCCTCACGGTTTTCCGAGAAAGAGTTTGTTTCGGGACGCGATGAAATAGCGTCCCGACATCGATTGCTGCGCGAAAAAATTTCGCATAGCTTTGACCAAAAGATAAAACGACGGGTGATCTTCGTCCAAAAACAACAGCCAGAGGTGGTTCTCGATGTCCAGTTCGTTCCTTTTTCCCGGCCTGTCACGCCGCACGCTTTTGAAAGCGGCGGGCGCTTCCGCTACGCTGGCGGCGGCCGGCCTGCCGACCCGTCTGTTTGCCGCCGATCCGATCAAGGTCGCCGCCGTCTATACCGTGCCGGTCGAACAGCAATGGGTCAGCCGCATCCACAAGGCCGCCATGGCTGCCAAGGAACGCGGCGACATCGAATATGTCTATTCGGAAAACACCTCAAACAGCGACTATGAGCGCGTCATGCGCGAATATGCGGAGGCCGGCAACAAGCTGATCCTGGGCGAGGTGTTCGGCGTCGAGGATGCTGCCCGCACCGTTGCCGCCGACTATCCTGATGTCGCTTTTCTGATGGGGTCGAGCTTCAAGCCGGACGACGCGGTGCCCAACTTCTCGGTTTTCGACAACTACATTCAGGATGCATCCTACCTGTCCGGCATCGTCGCCGGCGCCATGTCCAAGTCGAAGACCATCGGCATGGTGGGCGGTTATCCGATCCCCGAGGTCAACCGGCTGATGAACGCCTTCATGGCCGGCGTGAAGGAAACCGCGCCCGACGCCAAGTTCCAGGTTGCCTTCATCGGCTCGTGGTTCGACCCGCCCAAGGCCAAGGAAACCGCCTTCGCCCAGATCGATGGCGGCGCTGATCTGCTCTATGCCGAGCGTTTCGGCGTCTCGGATGCCGCCAAGGAAAAGGGCGTCCTGGCCATCGGCAACGTCATCGACACCCAAGCCGACTATCCCGAGACCGTCGTCGCCTCCGCGCTGTGGCATTTCGAGCCGACGCTGGACAAGGCGATTGCCGAGGTCAAGGCCGGCACCTTCAAGGCGGCCGACTATGGCGTTTATTCCTTTATGAAGGAGGGCGGCTGCTCGCTCGCCCCGCTCGGCACGTTCGAGGACAAGGTGCCCGCCGAGGTCAAGGCCATGGTGGCGGAGAAAGAAAAAGCCATCAAGGACGGCTCGTTCACCGTCGAGATCAACGACGGCGAGCCGAAGTCGAGCTGATGACAGCGCAGCGCCTGCCTTCTCCCCTTGTGGGAGAAGGTGGATCGGCCAAAGGCCGAGACGGATGAGGGGTGTTGGAAGACACGCCAGCCGCTCAATCCGTGCAACACCCCTCATCCGTCGCCTTCGGCGACACCTTCTCCCACAAGGGGAGAAGGGAAGGTCCTGCTACATGACCGTCCTCAGACTTTCCGGCATCACCAAGCGTTTCGGCCCCCTGGTGGCCAACGATGCCATTTCGTTCGAGCTCAAGCGCGGTGAGGTCATCGCGCTGTTGGGCGAGAACGGGGCGGGAAAGACGACGCTGATGAACATCCTGTTCGGGCACTACTTTCCCGACGAGGGCAGTGTCGAAGCATTCGGCAAGGTGCTGCCGCAGGGCGATCCGCGCGCCGCACTCGAAGCCGGCATCGGCATGGTGCACCAGCATTTCACCCTGGCCGACCAGATGACGGTGCAGGAAAACATCACCTTGGGCACCGAGCCGCTGTGGCGCCCGACGCTGAGCCGCGCCAATGCACGCGAGCGTATCGTTGCGTTGTCGCGCGACTTCGGGCTGACGGTCGATCCCGGCGCTGCCGTGGCCAGCCTGTCGGTTGGCGAGCGGCAGCGGGTCGAAATCCTCAAGGCGCTGTATCGCGAGGCGCGTATCCTCATCCTCGACGAGCCGACGGCGGTGCTGACGCCGGGCGAAACCGACGCTTTGTTCAAGACGCTGAAACTGCTCGTCGCCAAGGGCCTGTCGATCATCTTCATCTCGCACAAGCTGCATGAGGTGATGGCCGCCAGCGACCGGGTTCTGGTGTTGCGCGGCGGAAAACTGGTTGGCGAACGCCTGACCGCTGACACCGATCGTAGGGAACTCGCCGCTCTGATGGTGGGACAGGAGGTCAAGGCGGCTGATGTGTCGCCGGTGCGCAGCGGAGCACCCTTGCTGGTGCTGGAGGGCGTGTCGACCCGCCGCGTCAACGGCGCGGGGCTCGATGCCGTGTCGCTGACCTTGCGCGGCGGCGAGATCACCGGCCTGGCCGGTGTGTCCGGCAACGGGCAGGCGGCACTTGCCGCCCTTCTGTCGGGAACGGAGAGGCCCACGGCCGGCACCGTCGCCGTCAACGGCTCGCCGATAGCAGACTGGTCGCCCAAGGCAGCACTTGGCAAAGGGATCGCGCGCGTACCTGAGGACCGGCACGCGGTCGGCACCATCGGCGATATGAGCATCACCGAAAACGTCATTGCCGAGAGCTACGACAGCGCCCGTTTCAGCCGCCATGGCTTCATCGACTGGAAGGCCGCGCGCGGCTTCGCCGAACAGATCATCAGGGACTACGACGTCAAATGCCCATCGCCCGAAACGCGCATCCGGCTCCTGTCGGGGGGCAACATGCAGAAGCTGGTGCTGGGCCGGGCGCTCGATCCCGATCCGGTGGTGATCCTCGCCAGCCAGCCGACGCGCGGGCTCGATGTCGGCGCGGTCGCCTATGTTCATGCCAGGCTTCTCGAAGCGCGCGAGCGGGGTGCCGCGATTCTGCTGATTTCGGAAGATCTGGAGGAAATCCTCGCACTGTCGGATACGGTCGTGGTCATCTCGAAAGGCCAGGTGTCGGCGCCCTCGAAGCGCGGCGAACGCTCGATCCGAGAACTCGGCGAACTGATGGCCGGGCATGGGGAGGCAGCGTGAGCATGGCAAGCTTGAACAGAAAGGCGCTCTGTGGCGCCCCCCTCTGTCATGCCGGACATCTCCCCCGCATGGGGGGAGATCGGCAGCTTCAGGCTCACCGCCCGTTCTGCAGCGCTGGCGATTGGCGAAAGCCGACGCGACATCCAATCTCCCCCCATGCGGGGGAGATGTCCGGCAGGACAGAGGGGGGCGCTGTCCCGCAATCCTCCCGCCAATTTTCGGAACGATCCCATGCGGCTTGAACCGAAACCCGCACCGTCGCTCGTCATGCTGTTGCTCTATCCGGTCGGCGCCATCGTCTTCACGCTGGTCTTCGCCAGCTTGCTGGTGCTGCTTGCCGGCGCATCCCCGTTTTCGGTGTTCTTCCTGGTCGCAAAGGGCGCTGCCGGCTCGCAATTCGCCCTTTTCGAGACGCTGACGCGCGCCACGCCGCTGATCTTCACCGGTCTGGCTGTGGCGGTCGCCTTCCGCGCCAAGCTTTGGAACATCGGCGCCGAAGCCCAGCTTTATATCGGCGCAGTGGTCACGGTGGTGCTGGGCACCGGTGCCTTGCCATTACCCTCGATCCTGCTCATTCCGCTGATCGTGATTGCCGCGATGACGGCCGGCGCGCTGCTGTTGCTCGGCCCGGCGCTGCTGAAAACGCGCTTCGGCGTCGATGAGGTGGTGACGACGCTGCTGCTCAACTTCATCGTGCTGTTGTTCGTGTCGATGCTGCTCGAAGGCGTGCTGAAGGACCCGATGGGGTTGGGCTGGCCGCAATCGCAAAAACTGATCGCCGAAGCGCGGCTGCCGCGCATCGTCACCGGACGGCGGCTGCATTGCGGCTTCGGGATGGCACTGGTCTCCGCTGTCATCGTCTGGGTCATCATGAAAAAGACGACGCTGGGTTACGAAATGCGCGCCGCCGGCAACAATGCGGAAGGCGCGCGCTTCGTCGGCATCCCCGTCAATCGAGTGCTGATGAAGACGGCGCTTCTGTCCGGCGGGCTTGCCGCTTTGGCGGGTTTTTCCGAGGTTTCCGGCCTCAAGGGCAATCTGACGCTCGATCTGTCGCCGGGCTATGGCTATTCCGGCATCGTGGTGGCGATGCTCGCCATGCTCAATCCGCTCGGCGTCGTTGTCTCGGCGATTTTCGTCGCCGGAATCTTCGTCGGCGCGGATGCCATGAGCCGCAGCACCGGCGTGCCGAGCTACATCGCCGACGTCATGGTGGCGACGGCATTGCTGTCGATGGTCGTGGCGATCCTGCTGGCGCGGTTCAGGGTGAGGTGGAGGTGATGATGACATGCGCCGGTTCTACCCTCCCCCTTGAGGGGAGGGTCGTCGAGAGAACGGAACGCAGTGAAGTTCGTGAGACGGGGTGGGGTTGTGTCAGGATCGAGCACTTCATCGGCAACCCCACCCCGCGTCTCAATCGCGCGCAGGGCACGCCGATTGTTCCGCGACCCTCCCCTCAAGGGGGAGGGTAGGCCGTGGACGCGCTCGACATCCTCTTCACCGCGAGTTTCTGGGTCGCCGCCATCCGCATCGCATCGCCGTTGATCTTCGCCACCATGGGCGAACTGATCTGCGAGCGGGCGGGCGTGCTCAATCTCGGTATCGAAGGCATTATGACCGTCGGTGCCTTTGCCGGCTGGTTCACCGTCTACTCCGGCGGGGATCTGTGGACCGGCGTCGCGGTTGCTGCCCTCGCAGGCGCGATGTTCGGCCTGCTGCACGCCACGCTGACGGTGCCGCTCGGTCTCTCGCAGCATGTCGTCGGCATCGGCATCACGCTGTTTGCCACCAGCCTGACCTATTTCACCTACCGGCTGGCGCTGCCGCAGGTCACGTCTCCGCCCAAGATCGAGCCGTTCCAGCCCTTCGCCATCCCCGGCCTGTCGAGCATTCCTTTCCTCGGCGACGCGGTTTTCAACCAGACGCCGCTGACCTACCTGGCTTTCCTGACGGTGGCGCTGGTCGCCTGGGTGCTCTACCGCACGCCGCTCGGCCTTGCCGTCCGCGCCGCCGGCGAAAACCCCTCGGCCGTGGAAGCGCAGGGCATCAGCGTCAACGCCATCCGCATCGGCGCCGTCATGGTTGGCAGCGCGCTGATGGCCGTCGGCGGCGCGTTTCTCACCATGTCGGCTTTCAACTCGTTCTTTTTCGAGATGATCAACGGGCGCGGCTGGATTTGCATCGCGCTCGTCGTGTTCGGCTCCTGGCGGCCCGGCAAGGCGCTCCTGGGCGCCATCCTGTTCGCCGCCTTCGACGCCTATCAGATCCGCCTGCAGCAGCTGTCCGGCGGTGTCGTGCCCTATCAGCTGTTCCTGATGATGCCCTATGCGCTGTCGATCCTGGCGCTGATCCTCGTGGCGCGCCGCGCCTCCTATCCCAAGGCGCTGATGGTGCCTTACCAGAAGGGGGAGAGATGAAGCCGTGCCGCCCGTCATCCTCGGGCTTGTCCCGAGGATCTGCCGACATGTGAAAGAAAGGCCATGTCCGGCTTCGCCTACATGATGTCAGACAGGCCGCGTGGCGTGATTTACATCGGTGTCACGAGTGATCTGAGAAATCGTGTCTGGGAGCACCGAAACGAAGTTCACCAAGGCTTCACTGCAAAATACAACGTGAAAAATCTGGTCTGGTTTGAGAGGCATCCGAATATCGTTCTGGCGATACAGCGCGAGAAGTCTCTCAAGAGATATCGCCGCGAATGGAAAGCCAGCCTGATCAAGGGACTGAACCCTACGTGGCTGGATCTGTAAGATCGCATTGACGAGATCGACAATCTATATCGCCCACACCCCAACACAAAAATGTGGGTCGACTACAACTGAAGCGTTGGGATCATGAAATGCGGCTGAAAGGCCGCGCCCAGCCGACAAGGCCGCAGATCCTCGGGACAAGCCCGAGGATGACGGTGTCGGCGTAGAGCGACAAACCGAGGAGGTGAACGATGAGCTTCGATATCCTGGTCAAAGGCGGCACGCTGCCCGATGGACGCGTCGCCGATATCGGCATCGCGGGCGGCAAGATCATGGCGATCGAGCCGTCGATCATGGGCGAGGCGGGCGAAACCATAGACGCCTCCGGCGATCTTGTATCCGCACCCTTCGTCGATCCGCATTTCCATATGGACGCCACGCTCAGCTACGGCATTCCGCGCATCAACGCATCGGGTCTGCTTCTGGAAGGCATCGCGCTGTGGGGCGAACTCAAGCCGCTGCTGACGCATGAGGCGGTGAAGAGCCGCGCGCTCGACTATTGCGACTGGGCCGTGTCGATGGGGCTGCTTGCCATCCGCACCCATGTCGACACCTGCGACGACCGGCTGCTGGCAGTGGAGGCCCTGCTGGAGGTGAAGAAAGAGGTCGCCTCTTACATTGACCTGCAGCTTGTCGCCTTTCCGCAGGACGGGCTTTACCGCGATCCGACCGCGCGCCAAAACACCATCCGCGCGCTCGACATGGGCGTCGACGTGGTCGGCGGCATTCCGCATTTCGAGCGCACCATGGCCGACGGCACCCGCTCGGTCACGGACCTCTGCGAGATCGCCGCGGAACGCGGGCTGATGGTCGACCTGCATTGCGACGAGAGCGACGACCCGCATTCGCGCCATATCGAGCAGCTCGCCTATGAAACGCAGCGCCTTGGCCTGCAGGGCAGGGCGGCGGGCTCGCACTGCACGTCGATGCACTCGATGGACAATTACTATGTGTCCAAGCTGTTGCCGCTGATTGCCGAGGCCGATGTGTCCATCATTCCCAACCCGCTGATAAACATCATGCTGCAGGGCCGCCACGACAGCTATCCCAAGCGTCGCGGCATGACACGCGTGCCGGAAATGCTGAAGCACGGCATCCGCGTCGGATGGGGCCAGGATTGCGTGCTCGACCCATGGTATTCGCTCGGCACGGCGGACATGCTCGACGTCGCCTTCATGGGCCTTCATGTCGCGCAGATGTCGAGCCCGGACGACATGCGGCGCTGCTTCGACATGGTGACGAATGTGAACGCCGCGATCATGGGCCTGGAAAACTATGGCCTTGCCGTGGGCAAGGATGCGTCGCTGGTGGTGCTCGATGCCGGCAATCCCATCGAAGCGGTGCGGCTGCGCGCCGAACGCCTCTGCGTCGTCGCCAAGGGCAAGGTCGTTGCCCGCCGCGAAAAGCGCGACACCGCGTTGTCGATCCCCGGCCGCCCCGCCGGCGTCAACCGCCGGCATGAGGCGAGCTGACCGGCCGTCGATACAGACGTTGTCGATTGGGCAACCCGCATCGGACCGATTGTCCGCAGGCCTTCGCACCTATAGGCTGCGCCGGGCGGTTGAGGGTTTGGGCGTCATGCCGAAGAGCGGTTTGCGCGGGTTTTTTCACGTCCTGGCGTTGTGCATGACGTTGGGAGGTTTTTTCACGTCGACATCGCGTGCCGAGGCGGATCAGGCCACCGTTTGCGATGCGCTCGACGATTTTGCCATAACCAAGCGTTTTGTCGCCAACGAACTGCATCGCGAAGCGGTCAGGCTGAGCTTCGACTTCACCAGGGACGATCGTGAGCAGCGTGCGCAAGAGCTGCTGCCCAGACTGCATGAAACAGTAAAAGAGCTCCTGCACGCGCCGGATGCAAAGGTAAATCGCGTTGCCATTCTGACCGCCGACCTGGCGGAACTCGCGAAGATCGCAGACCCCAAGCAGTATGGAAAAGCTGCCGACGACGCGCTGCGGAAAGTATTCGAACTGCTTTTGTCGAACGCATCCGATGTGGTGGAGGTGGACTACCTCGTCAACCTCGCTTCCTCTCAGGCACATAACGCAGCCGAGCAGATCGACGCCGTCAAGCGGCATTACAGCGTTGCCGGCGCGCAGATACGACAGGTCGCAGCGCTCGATAGAATGGGATCGGGCTATGAGGATGCCGGGGATCGCCTGCGTTTTGCGCGCGCGATGCGAGAGATTGCCCCCTCAACCGGCAATGCTCGTGCAGTCTACGATGCCGATGCGGCATTCGTGATCGCGGCGGCGGAAGCGGCAGTCGATAGCGATGCCAAGGCAATCGCTTCTGGATTTCTGCCGGTAGCAAGGTCGCGGCTGGAACGCTGGCGGGCGGATTTTGAGAACGGCGAAATCGATTCGGTGGACGGCCGATGTCTTGCGCAACAAGGCGTTGTTGCGGCGATCAACGAACTGTTGAAGGACACGCTGCCGCAAGCCGAGATGGAAGCCAACTATCGGCTGGAGGCGCTGGAGACGGTCACGTTCGGCGAATTGGCGACGGACTATGCCGGGGCTTCCCAGCCCTATGCCGAACTTCTCGGTCTACGCGCCATCGACGATGCCAGCTACCGCGATTTGATGCGATACTTTGCCCGGATCAATCCCGGCGCTAACGATGCGGAGTCCGGCGAGATCGGCATGGCGATATCGGGCGCCGACATTTTCGATTCCATGATGGTGCCCGATCTCGCCCGCGAACTGTTTCGCGACGCCAAGTCCTGGTCGGCCGGCATCGACGATCCAGCCGTGCGGTTCCTTACGCTGCAGCGTTCTCTGCGCTTCGAATGGCGCGCCGGCAGCGCATCCCGCCTGGATGCGGATATTGCCGAGGCCCGCGCAATCCTGGCCGCCCATGGCGACCGCATCGATCCGGTTCAGCGCATCCAGTTCGCCGTGTTCGAGGCAGAGTTTTACGACTCACGGCTGGAGGATCGCGAGGCTGCCGCCGCTCTCGGACAGGCCATCGATCTGGCGTCGACGCCGTACGAAAACGTCAGCGATGCCGGTAACGTAACCACTTTGTACGACGAGGACATTTCGCGTCTGGTTGTAGATCATCTGCGCAACCGCTTTTGCGGCGGCTGCGGGGGCCTGATGCGTCCCATGGTAGAGAGGTGGTGGCGGGCCGCCGTCGATGCGGACCGGCAGACGGGGAACAAGACCTCCGAGCCTATGACTTTCGAAATTTTAAAATCCGATGCGGCGGCAGCTCAGCCGTTGAAAGCCGACGCACAACAGGAAATCCTTCGCATCCTGGCTCTGCAGCGTACGGAGGTGGAAGCCTATCCGAAAGCGGCTGAAATTCTTGATAGCCTCGATCCGAATGAACGCGAGCGCGTGCTTGTCGCGTCGAGAAGGTTTGCCGATCAGGAAATCTCAAGCAGCAGTGTTTTGACGATGCTGACCGACCAAGATGTCATCGGCGTCCGGCGTGTGCTCGACCCGATCGTGTCCAGTATGGCAGCTCACTATTCCAATTTCGGGATCGACACCGCCATTTTCGAGACGTTGTCGGCCTTTGCGGAAGCGCTGACCGAACTGCGCTTCCCCATCGCCGCGCAGGCCGTCGACGACAACATCGCTCGGCTCGATGAGCCTGGGCATAACATCAAGGCCTGGACCGAACCGGACGCGAATGCGCGCCTGCAGATCGCAAGAGTGCTGGCTCCCGCTTATGCCCGTCTCGGTGGCTATGCTGTCGCAGACCAAGACTGGAGAAAGGCCTCGGCACGGCTGGACCAGGCAAGTCAGCTGATGTCTGCCCGATTGAAGCAGGAGTGGCAGGTCGGCAACGACCAGGCTGGTCTGTTGTATCAGGCGTTCCAGCCGTCGTTGAAGCATGTGGCGGAGCTACGCTTTCTGGTCGCGGGTGACATGACCGCCAGACAGCAACTGCCGGATGCGGTGGAACGGACCTTTGCCGACCTGCAATCCGCCATGCTCGGCGATACGGCGCTTGCCACACAGACCGCGATCAAAAACAGCATCACCCGCGATGTGCGGTTGCGCGATGCTGTCGATGCCCGCGACCGGGCACTGGGTACGCTCGCACAAATCGAGGCGACGGAAGCGATTTTGCCGTCAAAACTGCCTTGGGTGATAAGAAAGCGGCGTGAGGAAGCGCACACTGCCATCACCGCGGCATCGGCGGTCATTGCGGAAAAGCTGACGGTCTCAGAGGATTTAGCCAGCCTGTCGCCGTCCACTGTCGCGGATGCAGAGAGCGCGCTGGAAGCAGATGAAGCGCTTGCCATGCTGCATGTCGGGTCAGCCCACATTTACGGCTTGGTCCTCCGGCCGGGGCTGGAACCCTTCCTGTTTGTGTCGCCCATAGCCGCCACCGACCTTTCCGACCGCATTGCCAAACTTCGGCGGCAGGCATCTTCGTTCGGTGCCGTGGACATGGGCAATGCGGCTGCGCTTTACGATGTGCTGTTGCGCCCCGCGGAAGCTGCGCTTGAACGCGTCGGCCATCTCATTGTCGTCGGCGACGGGCCATTGCCCGGTCTGCCCTGGGCAATGCTTTCGACAGGCGCTACCATCGACAAGGCTGGCGGAAAACCGGAAGCGGTCGGCGTTCGCGGCGCGAAACCGATCGGCGACGGCAGTTTAGCGACGGTGGATTGGGCAGCCCAGCCGTTTCTCATCCGCCGGTTTCCGGTGTCGCTGTCGCCGAGCGTGCGCTCGCTGGTAGCGCAGCGAAAAGGCCTGAAGGCGTCCGAGGCTCCGAAACCGTTTTTCGGCATCGGAAATCCGCTCCTCGGCGGTGCGGTTCCGGCGCAGGAGATGGAGGTCGCGTCGCTCTTCACCCGCGATGGCGGCGTCGATGTGGCAGCCCTTTCGGATCTTGCGCCATTGCCCGAAACCGCCGATGAGCTTCGTGCGTTGGCGGCGTCGTTCAAGGTCGGCGACGAGGCGCTTCTGCTTGCGGGGCAGGCGACTGAAAGCCGTCTGGCGGAACGTTCCTTGAGCGATTATCGGGTGCTTGCCTTCGCCACCCACGGCATTCTTGCCGGCGAGGTCGGCGGCACCGTGGAGCCGGGCCTCGTGCTGTCGCCCGAAGCGTTCGATATGGCCGGGCGGGACGGATATCTGTCGCTGTCGGAGATCATGGCGCTGAAGCTCGACGCCGATCTTGTCATTCTCTCGGCCTGCAACACCGGGGGAGCCGATGGGCGGCCGCGCGCCGAGTGGATGTCGGGTCTGGCGCGGGGCTTCATCGCGGCGGGGGCGCGGCAACTGCTCGTTACCTTGTGGGCAATCCCGTCGAAGCCCACGGTGAGACTGACCACCGGAATGACCGGAGCCCATGCCGAAGCACCGGGTTCAGGTTGGCCCCGTGCACTCCAGGCATCGATACTGGCAATGATCGACAAGCCGGTGGGCCCAGCCGAGAGCCATCCGGCGAGTTGGGCGTCGTTCACCGTTCTCGGCGTCGGTTCGCGATAGGTTGGCCTGCGCCAGCCCCGCCGTTCAGCCCGCGCTGACTTTCTGGTTGAAGCTCGAAAAGAACTGGCCGGCCAGTTTTTTCGAGGTCGATGTAATCAACCGGCTGCCGAGTTGGGCGATCTTGCCCCCGACATCGGCCTTGGCTTCGTATTTCAGCACCGTGGCGTTCGGGCCGTCCTCGGTAAGCGCAACGTCGGCGCCGCCTTTGGCGAAACCGGCGATGCCGCCCTTGCCCTCTCCCTGAATAGTATAGGAGTGGGGAGGGTTGAGGTTCGTCAGCGTCACTTCGCCCAAGAAGGTGGCTTTGATCGGCCCGATCTTCAGCACGATGGTGGCCGCCATCTCGGTGTCTGATTTCATCTCAAGGCTCTGGCAGCCAGGAAGGCATTCCTTGAGCACTTCGGGATTGTTCAATGCCTTCCAAACGGTGTCGATCGACGCTTCGATGCGCTCTTCGCCTTCAATCACAAGTGCCATGACGGTCCTCCCCAGAATCGGCCCCCATGGGCTACTCCACGTCATTGTTGCTGTCTACCGCACCAAAGTACAGGATCGGCGTTCACCATCTTGCGGGCCGAATGCTGTTGTCATAACCATGCGTGACAAATCCGGGAGGGTGTCATGGCCGGCGCAGCAACGACTAAAAAATTCCGTTCGCAGGAGTGGTTCGACAATCCCGACAATCCGGGCATGACGGCGCTTTACCTCGAGCGCTATCTGAATTTCGGCCTGACCCGCGAAGAGCTGCAGTCCGGCAAGCCCTTGATCGGCATAGCGCAGACGGGTTCCGACCTGTCGCCATGCAACCGGCACCATGTCGAGCTGGCCAAGCGCGTGCGCGAGGGCATCGTGGCGGCCGGCGGCATTCCTTTCGAGTTTCCCTGCCACCCGATCCAGGAAACCGGCAAGCGCCCGACCGCCTCGCTGGACCGCAACCTGGGCTATCTCAGCCTGGTCGAGGTGCTCTATGGCTATCCGCTCGACGGGGTCGTGCTCACCATCGGCTGCGACAAGACGACGCCGGCTCTGCTGATGGCGGCGGCAACCGTCAACATTCCAGCCATCGCCCTTTCGGTAGGGCCGATGCTCAACGGCTGGCACAAGGGCAAGCGCACCGGCTCGGGCACCATCGTGTGGGAATCGCGGCAGCGGCTTTCGTCCGGCGAGATCGACTACGATGAGTTCATGACCATCGTGGCGTCGTCGGCGCCGTCGGTGGGCTATTGCAACACGATGGGCACTGCCACCACCATGAACAGCCTGGCCGAGGCGCTCGGCATGCAACTGCCAGGGTCTGCCGCCATCCCCGCGCCGTACCGCGAGCGCGGCCAGATTTCCTACGAGACCGGCAAGCGCATCGTCGAGATGGTCTATGACGACCTCAAGCCGTCCGACATCATGACGCGCGAAGCCTTCGAGAATGCCATCGTCGTCAACTCGGCCATCGGCGGCTCGACCAATGCGCCGATCCATCTCAACGCCATCGCCCGCCATCTCGGCGTGCCGCTCGACAATGACGACTGGCAGCGGCTTGGCCACCATGTGCCGCTGATCGTCAATTTGCAGCCGGCCGGCGACTATCTCGGCGAGGACTATCATCACGCCGGCGGCGTCCCCGCCGTGATCGCCGAACTCATGAAGGCCGGCATGCTGCCGCATCCGGGCGCGGTCACCGCCAATGGCAAGAGCATCGGCGACAATTGCGCAGGCGTCGAAAACCTCAATGAGGCGGTGATCTGGCCTGTCTCCGCGCCACTCAAGGAGCATGCCGGCTTCATCAATCTGAAGGGCAATCTGTTCGACAGCGCCATCATGAAGACCAGCGTCATCTCCAAGGAGTTCCGCGACCGCTATTTGTCCAATCCCGACGATCCCGATGCGTTCGAAGGCGTTGCCAAGGTATTCGACGGGCCGGAGGACTATCATGCCCGGATCGACGACCCCGCCGAAAACATCGACGAGAACACGCTGCTGTTCATGCGCGGCGCCGGGCCGGTCGGCTATCCCGGCGGTGCGGAGGTGGTGAACATGCAGCCGCCGGCCTATCTCATCAAGAAGGGCATCCATTCGCTGCCCTGCATCGGTGACGGCAGGCAGTCGGGCACATCAGGCACGCCCTCAATCCTCAACGCTTCCCCCGAGGCGGCGGTGGGCGGCGGGTTGGCCATCCTGAAATCGGGCGACCGTGTCCGGATCGACCTCAACAAGGGCACCGCCGACATGCTCGTCGACGACGCCGAAATCGCGCGTCGCCGCGAGGCGCTGCAGCAGGATGGTGGTTATCATTTTCCGGCGCATCAGACGCCGTGGCAGGAAATTCAGCGCGGCATGGTCGACCAGTTGGCGCAGGGCATGGTGCTGCGGCCGGCGGTCAAGTATCAGCGGATTGCCCAGACGAAGGGTGTGCCGCGCGACAACCACTGATCTGACGAAGCGCCGCAGGCGGGTGCTTTCGACAAAACCGCGTTCAGGCGGTATGCTCGTTGTCGTCTTGCGATAGTGGCAGCGAGCATCTCGGAGGATTTGCCGTGACGTTATGGGACTCGTGTTTGACATGACCCGCCCTGTCATCAGTCCGATCACACGCATTGCCCGCCGCGCCGACGGGACAAGCGCGTCGGCCCGGATGGTGCCGGAAGAGACGCCGATTGCGCTTTCCTATGCCGGGACGACCCATGCCGTGATGATGGCGAGCCCCGCCGATCTCACGGATTTCGCGCTCGGTTTTTCATTGACCGAGGGCATCATCGCCGCCCCCGAAGAGATCGACCACATCGAGGTCGAGGATCATGGCGCGGGGATCGACATCCAGATACGCCTCAAGGACAAAGCGAACACGCGCTTCCAGGCGCGTCGCCGGAGGCTGGCCGGGCCGGTCGGCTGCGGCCTTTGCGGCATCGAATCCATCGAAGAGGCGATGCGCGCCGTGCCGTCGGTCGCAGACTGCGCGCTCACCGTGAGCGCTGCCGACATCGTTCAATCCATCCTGCAGCTGTCGAAAAAACAGCCGCTGCACGCCGAGACCGGCGCTGTCCACGCAGCCGGCTTTTATATCCCCAGGCAAGGCATCGTGATGGCGCGCGAGGATGTCGGCCGCCACAACGCGCTCGACAAGCTCGCCGGTGCATTGGCCGTTGCCCACATCGATGGATCCTTGGGCGCGGTGGCGGTCACCAGCCGCGTTTCGGTGGAGATGGTGCAGAAAACAGCCGCTCTCGGCGCATCCGTCATCATCGCGGTGTCGGCGCCCACCGCGCTGGCCATTCGCACCGCCGAGGACACGGGTATGACCCTGGTGGCGCTGGTGCGGGGCGACGATTTCGACATCTTCACCCATCCGACACGCATCACTCCGGGAGCCTCACAGCATGTCGCATAGCAAGATCACCCGCATGGCCAACCAGATCGCCACCTTCTTTCATTCCAAGCCGCGTGAGGAAGGCATCGCAGGCGTTGCCGAACACATCAACAAGTTCTGGGAGCCACGCATGCGCCGGCAATTGTTCGAGTTCATCGACGCCGGTGGCAGCGACCTGGATGAACTGGTCCTGGCCGCCGCTCCCGGTATCCACCGACCCGCTGCAGACGCTGCCTGACGACCCTCAGGATTGGTCCTGGCGCGGCCCTGGAGGGCGCGGGGCGACGAGGATAGGCCGATAAACCACTGTCTGGCGATCCCAGAACGGATCGGTTCGCATGTCGGCGCGCCGCTCTGCCCGGCGGTCGAGTTCGATGCGCTGCAGGCACTCGGCGAAAGCATCGTTGCGTTGGGTGAAGCCGTATGGCCGGCACTTGTCCTCGTCGGCCTCGCGCTGTCGCGCATTCATGCTCGTGCACCCAGTCAGGAGCGAGGCGAGCACCAGCGCGGACAAAGATGCAAAATACATGGCTGTATGTCTCACGGGGAACCTTTCATTGTACACGGTGTTCGAGACCGTGGCACAAGTGGAGCACCCAGCGAAACTTTTCGCCGTGGGGGTGCTTGTCCAGTCCCGAAGATGATAGCCTGCCCCGTGGATTTTGTGACCAGTACCTCTGCAACCGAGTTGATCGCTTATGCTGACCATCTACAACTGCATTGTCTACGATCACGACTTGAGACTGGTCTTGTTGGCTGCCGTGGTCTGCACGCTCGCTTCCTTCGCCGCCGTCAGCCTCCTCAACCACGTCCGCAAATCCTCAGGCGCGGCGCGGTGGCAATGGTTGGCAGTGTCGGCAACGTCAATCGGCTTCGGTATCTGGGCAACGCACTTCATCGCGATGCTCGCCTTTTCACCGGGAACCACAGTCGCCTATTCGATGGGTCTGACGGCCTTATCCCTGTTTTTGGCGATAGGCTTGACCGGGGCCGGCATTGGGCTGGCTGTCAGCCGGGCCGACAGTTACGCTTATCTTTCGGGAGGTGCGATCATCGGCGCGGGTATCGCGGCGATGCATTACACCGGCATGGCCGCCTATCAGGTGCAGGGACACCTTGAGTGGCATCAGCTTTATGTTGCGGCGTCGCTGGTCAGCAGCGTGCTTCTGGGGGCTCTGGCGCTGTACGTCAGTCTGCGCCAGAGGTCTCGCCGCAACACACTGGTCGCGGGCGTGCTTCTGACGCTTGCGATCTGCGGCTTGCATTTCATCGGCATGGCGGCTGTCACGGTGGTGATGGATGCGGGCGCACCCATTCCCGTTTCGGCGATCAACCCGACGCTGATGGCGATGGGCGTTGCGGTTGTCAGCCTCGCGGTCCTCGTCATTGCCGGCGCCGCTTTGTGGCTCGACCTGCGTGAGCAGCAGCTGGAAGTGGAGACGATGCGGATGCACGCGCTCGCCAATGCGGCGGTCGAGGGCATCCTCGTCTGCGACGGCGACACCATCGTCAGCGCCAATGACAGCTTCTGCGATCTGACCGGCCTTCCGCGCGACCAGATCGTCGGGCGGTCGCTGGCGGCTTTTTTTCCCGAAGGCCTCGGCCCCTCTGCGAAGCCCTTGAATGGCGTGCTCGAGTCGCAATTGCTGGCGCATGACGGCAGCGTCGTCGCTGTCGAACTGATCGCGCGGATCATCGACTACTGCGACAGGCCGCATTCCGTGGTGGCGGTGCGCGATATCCGTGAGCGCAAGAAGGCGCAGGCCGATATTCTGCGGCTCGCCAACCACGACCCGTTGACCGGCCTGCCGAACCGCCGCAGCTTCTCCGGCAAGCTCAACACCGAGATCGGTGCGATGAACCCCCAGGACGGCAGGTATCTGGCGCTGCTGTGCCTCGATCTCGACCGCTTCAAGGAGGTCAACGACATCTTCGGCCATTCCGCCGGCGACGCATTGCTGCAGCGCGTGACCCAGGCGGTGACGGCGGTTTTGCGCGAAGGGCAGATGATGGCGCGCCTGGGAGGCGATGAATTCGCGGTCATCTTACCTGGATTGCGTGACCCGACCCATGCCGGCCGGGTCGCCGACGACATCTTGGCGGCGGTCCGCAATGCCAATGAAGGCACCCATGGCGAAGGCATCGTGTCGACCAGCATCGGCATCGCGGTCTATCCCTCCGACGCCTCCGATTCCGAAAGCCTGATTTCCCACGCCGATACCGCGCTTTACAAGGCCAAGGCCGAAGGCCGCAACATGCACCGCTTCTTCGAGGCGGCCATGGGTCTGCAGGAACGCGAACGCCGGCTGATCGAATACGACCTGCGCAATGCCGTCAAGCGCGGCGAAATGGGCGTCGTCTATCAGCCGCAGAAGCGCATCGATTCCCGCGAGACCATCGGATATGAAGCGCTTATCCGCTGGTATCATCCGCAGCGCGGCGAGATCGATCCCAGCTACTTCATCCCCATCGCCGAGGAAAGCGGAGCCATCGTCCAGATCGGCGAATGGGTCCTGCGCATGGCATGTCTGGAGGCTGCGACCTGGGATGGCGACATGACGATTGCCGTGAACGTCTCTCCGGTGCAACTGCATGGCGGGGCTTTTCCGCTGTCGGTGCAGTCGATTCTCATGGCAACCGGGCTGCAGGCGCACCGCCTCGAGATCGAAATCACAGAAACCGCTCTCATCAAGGATCTGAATCGCACACTCGTCACCCTGCGGCATCTCAAATTGCTCGGCGTGAAGGTTACGCTGGACGATTTCGGCACCGGCTACTCCTCTCTTGCCAACCTGCGCGCCTTTCCCTTCGACAAGATCAAGATCGACCGCTCCTTCATCCATTCGGTGAATACGAACGAGCAGGCTGCAGCAATCGTCCGCGCCGTGGTGGGACTGGGTCGTGGACTCGGTTGCCCGGTGCTGGCGGAAGGCGTGGAAACCAAGGAAGAGCTGGATTTTCTCCATCTCGAAGACTGCCAGATGGCGCAGGGCTACTTCCTGGGGCGCCCTTCCGCAGCCGAGGATATGAGCGCGGAGTTCCGGGTGGAGCCGAAGCGACTGGGCGCCTGAAGCATCGGGCTGACCCGACGATCAAGCCTCGCTATTCGAAGATGATCGACGGGGTCGCGGCGTCGGAGGCGGTTTTTTCTGCCGTTACGCGCTCCCAGACCTTGGTGGCGATGTCGCGGTAGATTTTCGCCTGCGGTCCTTCAGGGTTCGACACGACGACCGGTTCGCCGGAATCGGATGTTTCGCGGATTTGCATTTCCAGCGGCACCTCGCCGAGGAAGGTGACGCCCAGCCGCTCGGCCTCCCGTCGCGCACCGCCATGGCCGAAGATATCATAGCGCTTGCCGGTGTCGGGGGCGATGAAATAGCTCATATTCTCGACGATGCCGAGCAGCGGCACATCGACCTTCTTGAACATGTTCAGTCCCTTGCGGGCATCGATCAGCGCCAGATCCTGCGGGGTGGAGACGATCACCGCGCCCGCCAGCGGCACCTGCTGTGCCATGGTCAGCTGGGCATCGCCGGTACCGGGCGGCATGTCGACGACAAGAACGTCGAGCGCGCCCCATTCGACCTCGCGCAGCATCTGGGTGAGCGCCGACATCACCATCGGTCCGCGCCAGATCATCGGCGTTTCCTCATCGACGAGGAAGCCGATCGACATCACCCTCAAGCCGAATTTCTCCATCGGCTTGAGGATTTTGCCGTCAACGGTCTCGGGCCTTCCATGCAGGTTGAGCAGCTTCGGCATGGACGGACCGTAGATGTCGGCATCCAGCACGCCGACCTTCAATCCGTTCGCGGCCAGACCGAGCGCCAGGTTGATCGCCGTGGTCGACTTGCCGACGCCGCCCTTGCCGGAAGCCACCGCGATGATGGTCTGGATGCCGGGAACGCCGCGCTTGCCGCGCTGCTCGGAAGGCGGTGCCTGGGGCGCCGGACGCGGCGGCTGAGCGGGCCGCTGCGGTGCGGCCGGTCGCGGGGCCGGAGGCGGGGCGTTTTCCATCCCGCCGCCTTTCTTTTCGGCCGTCAGCGCCACCATGGCGCCCGCAACGCCGGGAATGGACTTGACCACGCGCTCGGCAGCCAGCCTCAGAGGCTCCATGTCGTTGGCGCGCGCGGCGGGTACGGTGATCGAAAAGAACACCTTGTTGTCGGCGATGAAGATGTCGGAGACCAGGCCCAGGCTGACGATGTCGCCGGTGAAGTCCGGGCCGTTGACGGTCTTCAGACGTTCGAGAACGGTTTCTTTGGTGACGCTCATGATTGACCTGCCGCGTGCGAATTCTGGCTAGCAGATACTGCAGAAGCGCCTGAACACCAAGCCGTCATACCATTTTAGCCTGCGGCGCAGGAGGCTACTTGGGCCGAAGACGGTTGAGTCGCGGTCGAAACTCCCGCATGCTGCTCGTTCCAGGGGCGGTTACAGGCGGAACGGACTGACGGTTTAAGGTCTTTCGCACCCGCCTTGAAACGAGGAGGAACAGGCCATGCGTTTCATGCTGCTGATGATTCCGAAGGGATATGAGTCGGCCCCTCCCGGTATCGATCTCGACCCGGCCGCGGTCGAAAAGATGATGAAATACAACGACGATCTGCAGAAGGCCGGCATTCTTCTGGCGCTTGACGGCCTTCATCCCCCGTCGACCGGCGCCAGGGTTTCGTTCAAGGGTGGCGAGCCGACAGTCACCGAAGGCCCGTTCTCTGGGGTCGACGAAGTTCTCGGCGGTTACTGGATCATCGACGTCAAGTCGCGCGACGAGGCCATCGAATGGGCCAAGCGCTGCCCCGGCGGCGACAATGAGGTGATCGAGGTCAGGCAGATCCAGGAGTTCGAGGATTACTCCGAGCCGGTGCAGGATATCGTCCAGCAATATCCCGACATGCCGATGACGGCCGCCAAGCCATAAAGACTCGACCCGTCCGACATGCCGATGCGCAGGTCCGCGTTTCGTCGGCTGTTGACCCATACGCGAAGAAAGAAAAGGGGAGGGAGCACAGGTGCTGGCTGCGGCATGATCGACAAGCTCGAATTTTTCATTGCGCTGGCCCGCGAGCGGCATTTCGGCAGGGCCGCCGAGGAATGCGGCGTCACCCAGCCGACGCTGTCGGCCGGCATCAAGCAGCTCGAGGACCAGCTCGGCGTCATGCTGGTGCAGCGCGGCTCGCGTTTCCAGGGCCTGACGCCGGAGGGCAGCCGGGTGCTCGAATGGGCGCGTCGCATCGTCGGCGACAGCCGCACCATGCGCGAGGAAATGCGCGCCGCGCGCCACGGTCTTGCCGGTCATGTGCGGATAGCCGCCATCCCCACCGCGCTTGCCATGACGCCGCGGCTGACGACGCCGTTTCGCGAAAAGCACCCTAACGTCACCTTCTCCATCCTGTCGCGCACCTCCATCGAGGTCCTGACGCTGCTGGAGAATTTCGAGATCGACGTCGGCATCACCTATCTTGAGAACGAGCCGCTCGGCCGGGTGGCCGCCGTGCCGCTCTATTCCGAGCGTTATCAGCTGATCACTGCGGCGGGAAATACCTATTCCGAGCGCGAAACGGTGACGTGGAAGGAGGTCGCCGCCTTGCCGCTCTGCCTGCTGACCTCGGATATGCAAAACCGTCGCATCATCAACCATCATCTGCAGGAGGCCGGCGTCGAGGCGCATCCGACACTGGAGTCCAACTCGATGATCGTGCTGTTCTCGCACATCCGCACCGGCAAATGGTCGTCGATCATGCCGCTCAATCTGGCTGAAACCTTTGGCTTCGCCGAGCCGATCCGGTCGATCCCGATTGTCGAGCCCGACGCGCACCACACGGTCGGACTGGTCGCAGCGCATCGCGAACCTCATACGCCCCTGGTCTCGGCGCTGCTGCACGAGGCCAAGGTTCTGGCGGACGCCTTGGATGGCTTTCGATAGGTTTTCTCTATCGTTCAACGATTCTGCTGCATTGATAAAGTTGCCTTCTTTTGCTCTTGTTTTGGGTAAGTGTTCAGGGAGGGCGCTGCATCATGCAGCACGCAGGTACCGATATCGCAGACCGTGCGACGGTCATCGTCAACGATCTCATGGGATTGGAAGGGCCTTTGCTGCCCATCCTGCATGGCATCCAGCATGAATTCGGCTATGTTCCCTCCGAAACCTTGCCGGTCATCGCCGAGGCGCTGAACCTCTCCAACGCCGAAGTCCATGGCGTCGTGACCTTCTATCATGATTATCGCAACCATCCCGCCGGTCGTCATGTGCTCAAAATCTGCCAGGCCGAAGCCTGCCAATCGATGGGCAGCGACCATGTCGCCGCAAAGATCAAGCAGCTTCTCGGCATCGGGTTTCACGAGACGACGCGCGACGGCGCGGTGACGCTCGAACCGGTTTATTGCCTGGGCTTGTGCGCTTGCGCACCGGCGGCCATGCTCGACGGCGTGCCGATCGGCCGGCTCGACGATGAGGCGCTCGAAGAGATATCGGCGGCGGTGCGGCTATGACCGTTACCATCTACATCCCCGGCGATTCCGGTGCGCTGGCGCTCGGCGCGGAAAAAGTCGCCCGTGCGGTTGCCGGTGAGATCCAGGGCCGGGGGCTGGATGCGAGGATTGTTCGCAACGGCTCGCGCGGCCTCTACTGGCTCGAACCCATGGTCGAGGTTGAGACTGAAACGGGCCGCGTCGCCTACGGCCCTGTGAAGGCGAGCGACGTGGTTGCGCTGTTCGATGCCGGGCTGGCTTCAGGCGGTTCGCACCCGCTATCGCTCGGCAATCCTGAGGACATTCCGTTTCTCAAGCGCCAGACGCGGCTGACCTTCGCGCGTTGCGGCGTTGTCGCGCCGCTCTCGCTCAACGACTATCAGTCGCATGGCGGCCTCGCGGGCCTGCGCAAGGCCGTGGGCATGACGCCTGCCGATGTGGTCCAGACGGTGACCGAATCCGGGCTGCGCGGGCGTGGCGGAGCCGGCTTCCCCACCGGCATCAAATGGAAAACGGTGCTGGATACGGCAGCCGACCGCAAATACATCGTCTGCAATGCCGACGAGGGCGACAGCGCCACCTTTGCCGACCGCATGATCATGGAAGGCGACCCTTTCGTCCTGATCGAGGGCATGACGATTGCCGGCCTGGCCACCGGCGCGACCAAGGGCTTCGTCTATATCCGCTCGGAGTATCCGCATGCCATCGCCGTCATGACGGCGGCCGTCGACATCGCGCGCAAGGCCGGCATTCTGGGCACGACCGTGCTTGGTTCTCCCAATGCCTTCGACATTGAGATCCGATCCGGCGCGGGCGCCTATGTCTGCGGCGAGGAGACGTCGCTGCTCAACAGCCTCGAAGGCAAGCGCGGCGTGGTGCGTGCCAAGCCGCCTTTGCCGGCCATACAGGGCCTGTTCGGCAAGCCGACGGTGATAAACAACGTCATCTCGCTGGCCTCCGTGCCGGTCATCCTCGACAAGGGGCCGGAACACTACAAGGATTTCGGGATGGGTCGCTCGCGCGGCACCATTCCTGTCCAGATTGCTGGCAATGTGAAGCATGGCGGCCTGTTCGAGGCAGCCTTCGGCATGACGCTGGGCGAACTGGTGGACGATATAGGCGGCGGCACGGCTACGGGCCGGCCGGTCAAGGCCGTGCAGGTAGGCGGACCGCTTGGCGCTTACTTCCCGCGCGAATTGTTCGACACGCCCTTCGATTATGAGGCTTTCGCCGGCAAGGACGGCCTGATCGGCCATGCCGGGATCACCGTGTTCGACGACAGTGCTGATATGCTCAAGCAGGCGCGGTTCGCGATGGAGTTCTGCGCCATCGAAAGCTGCGGCAAGTGCACGCCCTGCCGCATCGGCTCCACCCGCGGCGTCGAAACGCTCGACAAACTGGCGGCGGGCATCGAGCCCGACAAGCAGATCGCCTTGGTCACCGATCTCTGCAACACGATGAAATACGGCTCGCTCTGCGCGCTTGGCGGCTTCACGCCCTATCCGGTGATGAGCGCGCTGACGCATTTCCCGCAGGACTTTGCGCCGAAGCCGATGCAGGAGGCTGCGGAATGATGTGCGCCGCGCAGACCTCGCGTCCCCTTCTCCCCTTGTGGGAGAAGGTGGATTGGCGCGTAGCGCCAAGACGGATGAGGGGTGCTGGAGGAATCTCCAGCGGCTCCACTCCGTCCAACACCCCTCATCCGACCTCGCTTCGCTCGGCCACCTTCTTCCACAAGGGGAGAAGGCAGGACGACAACGCTTCAGGAGCCTCCTCATGGGTCTGATTCAAGAAATCGACTACGGCACACCCGCTTCGAAATCCGAAAAGCAGGTCACGCTCACCGTCGACGGCTTCGAGGTCACTGTGCCTGAAGGCACCTCGATCATGCGGGCTTCGATGGAGGCCGGCATCGCCATCCCGAAGTTGTGCGCCACAGACATGGTCGATGCTTTCGGCTCCTGCCGTCTCTGCCTCGTGGAAATCGAGGGCCGAAACGGTACGCCATCCTCCTGCACCACGCCGGTCATGCCAGGCATGGTGGTCAAGACGCAGACCAGCCGGCTCAAGGATATCCGTCGCGGGGTGATGGAACTCTACATCTCAGACCATCCGCTGGACTGCCTGACCTGCGCGGCCAATGGCGACTGCGAACTGCAGGACATGGCGGGCGCGGTCGGCCTGCGCGATGTGCGCTACGGCTATGAGGGCGACAACCATGTCCGCGCCAAGGCCGATGGCGCCGAAAACTTCCGTTGGATGCCGAAGGACGAGAGCAACCCTTATTTCACCTACGATCCTTCCAAATGCATCGTTTGCTCGCGCTGCGTGCGCGCCTGCGAGGAAGTGCAGGGCACCTTCGCGCTGACCATCGAGGGCAGGGGTTTTGGCAGCCGCGTTTCGCCCGGCATGCACCAGCCCTTCATGGAGTCGGAATGCGTGTCCTGCGGCGCCTGCGTGCAGGCCTGCCCGACCGCGACACTGACCGAAAAGAGCGTCATTCAGATCGGCCAGCCCGAGCACTCCGTGGTCACCACCTGCGCCTATTGCGGCGTCGGCTGCTCCTTCAAGGCCGAAATGCGCGGCGACGAGCTGGTGCGCATGGTGCCATGGAAGGACGGCAAGGCCAATCGCGGCCATAGCTGCGTCAAGGGCCGTTTCGCCTATGGCTATGCCACGCACAAGGACCGCATCCTCAATCCCATGGTGCGCGAGAAGGTCACCGACCCCTGGCGCGAAGTGTCCTGGGAGGAGGCTTTTTCGCACATCGCCTCCGAGTTCCGCCGCATCCAATATCAGTATGGCAAGAACGCCATTGGCGGCATCACCTCGTCTCGCTGCACCAACGAGGAGACCTACCTCGTCCAGAAGCTGATCCGGCAGGGTTTCCGCAACAACAATGTCGACACCTGCGCCCGCGTCTGCCATTCGCCGACCGGCTACGGCCTCGGCCAGACCTATGGCACGTCGGCGGGCACGCAGGATTTCGATTCGGTCGAAGAGGCCGATGTCATCATGGTCATCGGCGCCAACCCTTCCGCCGGCCACCCGGTCTTTGCCTCGCGCATGAAGAAGCGCATCCGCCAGGGGGCGAAGCTGATCGTGCTCGACCCGCGCGAGACGGAGACGGTCAACTCCGTCCACGCCAAGGCCGATTTCCACTTGCCGCTGAAGCCGGGCACCAATGTCGCTGTCGTCACGGCACTCGCCCATGTGATCGTCACGGAAGGCCTGTTCGACGAGAAGTTCATCCGCGAGCGCTGCGATTGGTCGGAATTCGAGGATTGGGCGGCTTTCGTGGCCGAGCCGCGGAATTCGCCGGAAGAGATCGAGAAACTCTCCGGCGTTCCCGCCGAAAAGATCCGCGGTGCGGCAAGGCTCTACGCCAGAGGCGGCAATGGCGCGATCTATTACGGGCTGGGCGTGACTGAGCACAGCCAGGGCTCGACCACGGTCATGGCCATCGCCAACCTTGCCATGGCCACCGGCAATGTCGGCCGGCGCGGCGTCGGCGTAAATCCGCTGCGCGGCCAGAACAATGTCCAGGGCTCCTGCGATATGGGCTCGTTCCCGCATGAATTGCCGGGCTACCGCCACGTCTCGGGCGATGCGGTGCGCGATATCTACGAGGCGCTGTGGAACGTCACGCTCGACAACGAACCGGGCCTGCGCATTCCCAACATGCTGGACGCCGCCGTCGAAGGCACGTTCCGCGGCATCTATATCCAGGGCGAGGACATTCTGCAGTCCGACCCCGACACCAAGCATGTCGCGGCCGGCCTGGCGGCGATGGAATGCGTCGTCGTCCACGACCTGTTCCTGAACGAAACGGCCAATTACGCGCATGTCTTCCTGCCCGGCTCGACCTTCCTTGAAAAGGACGGCACCTTCACCAATGCCGAGCGCCGCATCAACCGCGTGCGCAAGGTCATGGCGCCGAAGAACGGCTATGCCGACTGGGAGGTCACCCAGTTGCTCGCCCAGGCGATGGGGCTGGATTGGAATTATGCCCATCCTTCCGAGATCATGGACGAGGTCGCCAAGACGACGCCGAGCTTCGCCAACGTCTCCTATGCCTTGCTGGAGCAGAAAGGCTCGGTGCAGTGGCCGTGCAACGAACAGGCGCCGGACGGCACGCCGATCATGCATGTCGGCGGCTTCGTGCGCGGCAAGGGCAAGTTCATCCGCACCGAATATGTTGCGACCGACGAGAAGACCGGCCCGCGCTTTCCGCTGCTTTTGACCACCGGTCGTATCCTCAGCCAATACAATGTCGGCGCGCAGACCCGCCGTACGGCCAATGTTCTTTGGCACGCGGAAGACAGGCTTGAGATTCATCCGCACGATGCCGAGCAGCGGGGCATTCGCGACGGCGACTGGGTCAAGCTGCAGAGCCGCGCCGGCGAGACCGCGCTGCGCGCACTGGTGACGGAACGCGTCGCCGCCGGCGTCGTCTACACCACCTTCCATCACCCCGACACCCAGGCCAATGTGATCACCACCGACTATTCCGATTGGGCGACCAACTGCCCCGAATACAAGGTGACGGCGGTGCAGGTCAGCCCGTCCAACGGGCCGTCGCAATGGCAGGAAGAGTACGAGGAGCAAGCCAGGCAGAGCCGGCGTATCGAAGGACGGCTCGAGGCGGCGGAGTAGACGGTTCGCGCCGACGCGGAGTCAGCCGCGCGGCGGCAGGACCCAGACGGTAAAGCGCCATTTCGTCGTTCCATCCAGTCCCAGGACAATCAGGGGCTGGCGGAACGCGGATTTCGGCATGATCTTGCCAACCGCCGTGATGCATTCCGTGTCGCTGGACAGGCAGATAGCCATGGCCCCGGTCCGGACGAGAAGCTTGCGGTTCACGTAATCGCGCGAGAACGCCAGCGAGTTGCCTTCGACGATGAGCGGGTCGTATTTCGAGTAGAACGAGACGCCGTTGGCGAGGAAGATTTCGCCGGCGATGTAGAAGCCGGGCTGTCCGCTGCCCTGGCGCGACCAGATGCCGTCCACTGCCTTGGCGACATTGGCGATGGGCACGGAAAGATTGGAAACGGTGTTGCCCCGCTCGAGATATTTGATGATGGGCGCCGAGCCAATCATGGCGGCGAAATAGACCATGACCGCTGTGGTTGCGCGCCTCATATTCGTTTGGCGCAGGGCGGCGGGCACCAGATAAGCGATCAGCACCGAGAACGGCGTGTAAAAGGGAATCGACCATCCGGCGCTGATCTCCGCCCCTGCGGCGATGCCCAGTATGACGGTCAGAATGGTCGGCCCAACGCACATGACCAGCAGCGCACGGCCCTGCACGGTCTCGGTGAGGGACCGGATGCCATTCCTGTAGGCCGGGGCGGAAATGTCTGTTTTGTCGTGCAGGAACAGCGCCAGAAGCAGCGCCGGAAGGGCATAGAGCGGGATGGCAAGCACGAATTTGACCGCGCTGTAGAACACGTCGAACCAGAGCCCGTCGCCCTGGCTGGCGGCATAGACGAACGGGCGGAATTCGTTCCTAAACAGCCACAGCACATGCGGGACCATCACCACCAGGAAAGCCGCGAGCGTCACAGCGCCAAACAGCGACAACAGCAGCGGCCGTGCCTTCTTGTCGATCAGGCCATGCGCGAAAAGCGCCGCGAGAAGCACGCCGGAGTGATACTTCGTCAGCATGGCGATGCCTGCCAGAATGCCGAGGATGGCGGCGTCCAGGAGCTTGCCGCGCTCCAGCCCGCGCAAATAGAACACGAACAGCCAGGCCCAGACCGGCGTCATCGCGGAATTGGCGTTGTACTTGATGGCGAGAAAAGCGATGGGCGGCACCACGGCGGCGCAATAGACCGCAAGCAGTTGCAGCCGGGCGTCGCCGTAGCGTGCCGCGATCCGCCAGACCGCGAGCAGTGCAAGCGCGGAGTTCAGCGCCGAAAAGAAGAAATAATTGGTCTCGATGCGTGGGAAGACCGAGAACCAGGCCGCCGTCAGCCATCCGAAAAAGGGCGGGTGCTTGTAATAGCCCCACTGCCACAACGTGCCCCAGGCGTAGTTCTCGACCATGTCGCCATGCCGGTCGAGATTGATGCGCGAGACATCCGCATGCACGGTCAGCGCCAGGGTGAACAGGACGACCGTTGCCCAGATCAGCGCGGTTTCCATTCGGAAACCCGGCCTCCCCGACGGTTCGTTCATGCATTCGCTCCAAGCTCTTCTTACGCGATGTGCCGATACCAGCTTATGCCTGCCATTGCGAGCATGCAGTCGCCGCAGGTCCCGCGAATGCCCATGAAGATCAGGTCTGTCGCGAAATGAAAAGCCCCACCGTGCAGGGCGCGGTGGGGCTTTGGTCGGGGATGCGCGCTTTTGAGTGGGGCTTATTGTCCCGCGGCCGAACGCGAAATGTCGATGCGGTGATGCGAGAGGAAGCCCGCGGCGGCAAAGGAGATTGCCGTCAGGATGCCGGCAATGGTCATGTAGTAGCCGACCCAGGCAAGGCCGTGGTTGGTGGCGAGCCAGGTTGCGATGTAGGGCGCGAGCGAGGCACCTACGATGCCCGCCAGATTGAAGGTCATCGACGCGCCGGTATAGCGCACCTCGGTCGGGAACAGTTCGGCGAGAGCGGTGCCGAGCGGGCCATAGGTCAGCCCCATCAGGCCGAAGCCGATGACCAGAAACAGCGCGATAACCCACAGATTGCCCGAGCCGAACATCGGCAGGAACAGGAAGCCGAAGGCGGCGATGACGATGCTCGTCCACAACAGGACTTTGCGCGCGCTGTAGCGGTCCGACATCAGGGCGGAGAGCGGAATGGTGAGGCCGAAGAAGACCACACCGGCGAGTTGGACGGGCAGGAATTCGCCGCGCGTATAGCCGAGCGCCGTCGTGCCCCAGCTCAGCGAAAACACCGTCATGAGATAGAACAGCACGAAGGTGGCCAGGCCGCAGATCGTACCCAGCAGCAGCGCCGCTTTATGGTCGGTCAGAATCGAGACCAGCGGCACGCGGACGCGCTCCTGCTTGTCGAGCGTCTTCTGGAACGCCGGCGTCTCCGAGATCTTGAGGCGCACATAGAGCCCGACGAAGACCAGCAAAGCGCTGGCGATGAAGGGAATGCGCCAGCCGAAGGCGAAGAACTGCTCGTCGGTCAGGAAATCGCTGAGCAGCAGGAAGCTGCCGGTCGCGCAGATGAAGCCGATCGGCGCGCCGAGCTGGGGGAACATGCCGTACCAAGCGGTCTTGCCGCGCGGTGCGTTTTCGGTTGCGAGCAGAACCGCGCCGCCCCATTCGCCGCCGAGGCCGAGACCCTGGCCGAGCCTGCACAATGCCAGGAGCAGCGGCGCAAGAACACCCACTGAATCATAGGTCGGCAGCAGGCCGATGAGCACGGTGGACAGGCCCATGGTCATCAGGGCGGCGACGAGCGTCGCCTTGCGGCCGATGCGGTCGCCATAATGGCCGAAGATCGCAGCGCCGATGGGGCGCGCGAAAAAGGCGATGGCGAAGGTGGCGAGCGATTGCAGCATCGCAGAGGTGTCGTCGCTGGCCGGGAAGAACAGATGCGGGAACACGATCACGGCGGCGGTAGCGTAAATATAGAAATCGAAAAATTCGATGGTCGTGCCGATGAGGCTGGCGAAAAGGACGCGACCCTTCGAGTTCAATGGCGGCGTGGAAACGGGCTGCGGGGACATTGTATGACTTTCAGGCGGCTATTTTCGCAATAAAGTTTCCGGGGGCCTTAACCCTGCATTTTATCGGGGACAATTGTTAAAACGGGGCAAGAGCCATGTTCTGCATGCATGTCTGACGCACGGTCACCCCTGTCATTCGCTGCTTACAGGCCCATCGCAGCGCGTGGCAGTTGGATCAGATCGCCGAAACGCGCGCGGATGCGCTCGTCCATTGTCTTGGGGATATGCCGTGGGAAGAACGTCGTTAGAAGCCGGTTTTTCTCCACCGTCGCGCGCTCCACGATGCTTGGCCAGCCGGAACTCTCCCGCTGCTGGGAGCCGGATCGGTCAGCCAGGGCGGGGCGATAGCGCTGGTCCCGGGCGACAGGGTCCGAGGCGAGATAATGGCGCGGACCATCGACGCAGACAGCGGCGATTTCGTCGAGCGACAGCGTTTCGCCGGTGACCTCGATGCCTTCGAGGCAGCGCAGGCACTGGCCGATCAAATCGTTGTCGAGGATCAAGCTCTCATGGCAGAAACCGATGAGAGAAGCATGCATGCCGGCTGCCTCGTAGACCAGATCGAGCCCGGCAAACCCGGCCATGACCTCGGTCATCCCCTTCTCATAGCCGGACTGGATATCGGGCAGTCTTGCCTCGGTCATGCCGGCTCCCGACCCGCAGGGGAGATCGTAGAATCCGGCCATCTCAGCGCAGGCGGCGGCCAGCAGCGACTGTTCGGCCGAGCCGCTGGCCATTTTTCCGCTGCGTGGGTCTGATGCGAAGGGCCATGCGCCGAAAATCGCTGGATGCCCCGGCTTCAGCGCGTTGACATAAACCAGCCCGGCAAGCACCTCGGCCACCGTCTGCGCTACCGCGCCTGCAAGGCTTTGCGGCGCGGTCGATCCTGCCTGGCCGGTGGCCAGAAGCAGGATCGGCAGCCCGCCGGCAACGCACGCTTCCAGCACGCCGCAGGCCTGCTCGGCAAACTGCATCGGCGAGATGACGAAGGCGTTGGAGTTCGACACGAAGGGGCGGGCGCGGAATTTCGCCTCGCCGCCGGCCACCATGTGCACCATGTCGAGTGCGGGCGCCACATGCTCGCGTACCGCGAAGCTGGTGCCGACATGCTTGGTCGTGCCGCTGAGGCAGGCATAGAGGGTGTTGATATCCATCGCCAGGGGGTCGGCGATGTCGCGCGCTACCATTGGCCGCTGGAAAAAATGGATATGCGGCAGGCTCTCGGCGAGGCGTGCGGCGTCATAGAGATCCTGAAGCCGCGCCTCCCGATACAAGCCTGTCTCGGCCTCGACGAACTGCACCGCCGCGCCCGCCGTGCCGTAATGCACGCGTGCCGTGCCCAGCGGCAGATCGTGGCTGGAATCCTGACCGAAAAGCGTGAACCCACGCGCCGCCTTGTCGATGCTGGCCAGCACCATCCGGCGCGGGAAACGGATGCGACCGTCGGCGCCGACGAGGGCTCCCGCTCTGGTCATTGCCTCGGCGCCGCTGGGCGTGACGTCGGAAAAGCCGACCTGTTCCAGGAGGTGGAGCGCAGCATCGTTGATGCGCTCGATGTCGCTTGGGGACAGAACGGTCAATTGACTGCGCCGAGGACGCATCCGCTGCGTTTTGTCCGGCTTGTCCTGGGGCGAAGACATGCGGAACTCCATACCAGAAACAAGGCGGCATGTCGCCGAAGCGTCACGTAAAGGCAACTATGACGCCTGCCAGGCATGTCTCCATACGCCAGCCGGTCCCCATACTTGGTCCAAATCTCTGGGCCAGGTGGTTATGCGGCCGCCGGGCGTCGGCCGGCGGCCGTGGCCAATTCACGAATGCCCGGCTCGATATGCTGGAGCGCAATGGAGGAGAACCCCAGCCGCAGATAGCGCGACGAGCCGTCCTCACCATGGAAGAACCGGTCGCCGGGTTCGATCAGCACGCTGCGGGTGGCGGCGGCCTGAGCCAGAATCCGCGAATCGGTACCGCGCGGGCCTTCCAGCCACAACGATGTGCCGCCGGCCGAATCGGTGGAGCGCCAGTCGGGCAGGAAGTTCGAGATGGCATGCACCAGCCGCTTGCGCCGTTCTTCGAAGGCCGTCGAAAGCCGGCGCACCAGCGCCTCGTGGTGGCCGAGCGACAGGAACAGGGCGACGGCGCGCTGGTTGTTGGCCGGTGGATGCCGCAGCATGAAGCGCCTCAGCGCGCGCAGCTCGGCGATCAGGTCGGCGGAAGCGACGATGTAGCCGAGCCGAAGGCCTGGTGCGAGAGTCTTGGACATCGAGCCGACATAGACGACACGGCCGGCACGGTCGATGCTCTTCAGCGCCTGCTGCGGCGCTTCGTCGATGAGCTGGCTGTCATAGCCGTCCTCGATGACGATCTGGTCGTTCTGGCTTGCCCGCGCCAGAAGATCGTGCCGGCGCTGCTCGCTCAGCGGCACCATGGTGGGGCAATGGTGGCTCGGCGTGACGAAGACGAAACCGGCATCCGACGGTATCGCCGAGGTGACGATGCCCGACTGGTCCACCGGCACAGGTTCGATCGCAGCGCCCGCAAGCGTGAAGATGCTGCGCGCGTCGGGATAGCCGGGGTCTTCCATCGCCACCTTCGAGCCCTTGGTCATCAGAAGCGTCGCGAGCATGTAGAGCGCGTTCTGCGCGCCCAGGGTCACGATGATCTCGTCTGGATTGGCGAAGATGCCGCGCCGGGGCAGCAGTCGCGCCTGGATCTGCTCGATCAGCAGCGGGTCGTCGCGGTCGACCATGTCAGCCGCCCAATTGCGGATTTCCAGAACCGCGAGCGCCATGCGGTTGCATTCGCGCCATTCCGCCGTCGGGAACAAAGCCGGGTCGAACTGGCCGTAGACGAAGGGGTAGGAGGACTTGATCCAGTTCTGGTGCTTGGCCGGGGGCTGCAGCTCGGTCGCCGTGATCTGCCGCCGCGCCTTCCAGTCGATTTCGGTGTTTTGTTCCGGCGACTTCTGGTTCGGGCGGGACGGTGTCGCGAGCACCTCAGGGTTGACGAAATGGCCGCGCCGTTCGCGCGCGACGAGAAAGCCCTGGTCGACCAGCTGCTGGAAGGCGAGCACCACGGTGCCGCGTGCCACGCCGAGCTTTTCGGCCAGAATCCGGCAGGATGGCAGCGGCATGGACGCGGCTATCTGACGGTCCAGAATCGCCGCGACGATGGCCTGCCGGATCTGCGCCTGCAGGGTTTGGCCTGATTCCGCTGAGATGCGGAACAGGCCCGACCAGATTGCCGTGTCATTGCGCTGGGTCATCGGACGTTTCCTCGTGGCCAGCTTTTTCTGTCGTGCTGGACCATTTGAACGTAGCCGTGGCACAAGCGATTGCGCCAATCAATTTTTCTGATCCTATTCATTTATGCCAGTGATCCATCGAGGCCGGATCGGTTGGGCGATTGCCGCGAAATCTGTCTCTCTATCGTCGTTTTGTTCTGCTAGAAGTCTCGGGACTTCACATCGGAGAGCACCACAGTGGTTGAACAGACTGTCCCGGCCGCGCTTTCGGCCCTACGCGAACACCTGAAGAACGTCCCGCAGGACATGCGCGCAGCCTTCGCCGCCGATCCCGCGCGGTTCGAAACCTTCTCGGTGCGCGATGGCGACCTCTTGATCGACTGGTCCAAATGCGCGGTCGACGCCAAGGCCATGGCGCTGCTGGAAGGCCTGGCCAAGGCCGCCGACCTGGAAGGTCGCCGCGAAGCGATGATGTCGGGCAAGCGGATCAATTTCACCGAAGACCGCGCCGTGCTGCACACCGCGCTGCGCAACCTGTCGGGCGATGTCGTGCTCGACGGCCAGGACGTCATTCCCGATGTGCGCGCCGTGCTCGACGCCATGGAAGCCTTTGCCGACGGCATCCGCTCCGGCGAAACCAAGGGCGCGACCGGCAAGCGCATCACCGATGTCGTCAATATCGGCATCGGCGGTTCCGATCTCGGCCCGGTTATGGCGACGCTGTCGCTTGCGCCCTATCATGACGGCCCGCGCGCGCATTTCGTCTCCAACATCGACGGCGCGCATATTCACGACACGCTGGAAGGGCTCGATCCCGAGACCACGCTGGTCATCGTCGCGTCCAAGACCTTCACCACCGTCGAGACCATCACCAACGCCGAAACCGCGCGCCGCTGGATCGTTGACGGCATGGGCGAAGGGGCCGTCGACAAGCATTTTGCCGCCGTCTCCACCGCGCTCGACAAGGTCGCCAAGTTCGGCATCTCAGCCGACCGCGTCTTCGGCTTCTGGGACTGGGTCGGCGGGCGCTATTCGCTTTGGTCGGCGATCGGCCTGCCGATCATGCTGGCCATCGGACCGCGCAATTTCCGCGATTTCCTTGCCGGCGCACATGACATGGACAGCCATTTCGTCTCTGCGCCGCTGCTCAAGAACCTGCCGGTCGTCATGGGCCTGATCGGCTACTGGCACCGCGTCGTCTGCGCTTATCCGGCGCGGGCCGTCATCCCCTATGACCAGCGCCTGTCGCGCCTGCCGGCCTATCTGCAGCAGCTCGACATGGAATCCAACGGCAAGAGCGTGACCATCGAGGGCCTGCCCGCACCGACGCCGACCGGCCCGCTGGTCTGGGGCGAACCCGGCACCAATGGGCAGCACGCATTCTTCCAGCTCCTCCACCAGGGCACCGACATCATCCCCGTCGAGTTCCTGGCCGCCGCGCAGGGCCATGAAGCCTCGCTCGGTCATCAGCACGACCTGCTGCTCGCCAATGTGCTGGCGCAGTCCGAGGCGCTGATGAAGGGCCGCACGCTGGAGGAAGCGCGCCGCCAGATGCTGACCAAGGGCATGACGGAAGCGGAGGTCGACAAGATCGCGCCGCACCGCGTCTTCTCCGGCAACCGTCCGTCGGTGACGATCCTGTACCGCACGCTCGATCCCTACACGCTCGGCCGGCTGATCGCGCTTTACGAGCATCGCGTCTTCGTCGAGGGCGTTCTGTACGGCGTCAATTCCTTCGATCAGTGGGGCGTCGAATTGGGCAAGGAACTCGCGACCGGTCTTCTTCCTGTCGTGGAAGGCAAGGAGGATGCCGCCTCGCGCGACGCGTCCACCGCCGGTCTGGTGGCGCATATTCATCGTCTGCGCGGCGAGGAGTAGGAATTTTGGCTGATATAAAAGGGATTCTGTTCGACAAGGACGGGACGCTGGTCGACTTCGAGGCGACATGGTTCGCCATAGGCGACCAGATGGCCATGGAAGCGGCCGGCGGCGACCGAATTCGGGCCAACGAACTGATGCAGGCAGCCGGTTACGATTATGCGAGCAAGGGTTTCGTGCCCGACTCGGTGTTTGCCGCCGGCACCAACGCCGATATTGTCGAGCTTTGGTATCCGGATGCGGACGATGCCGACCGCCTCAGCCATGTCAGGCATTTCGACCGGATCACGGCAGAGCAGGGAGCGTTGCAGGCCGTCGCCTTGCCGGGCTGCATCGAGACGATCTCGACGCTGCATCGCTCAGGCCTGCGGCTCGGCGTCTGCACCAACGATTCCACCAGCGGCGCGGAGAAGACGCTGGCAGCACTGGGCATCGCGCAGATGTTCGATGCCGCCTATGGCTACGATGCGGTGGCCAATCCCAAGCCCGCGCCCGACACCATCACCGCCTTTCTGGACCTGACTGGGCTCAAGGCCTCGGAGATCGCCGTCGTCGGCGACAACAGGCACGATCTGGTCATGGCCCGCGCTGGTGGCGCCGGCCTTGCCGTCGGTGTGCTGAGCGGGACGGGGACGCGCGAGACGCTGGCGCCGATAGCCGACGTGATCCTCGACTCCATCGCCGATCTGCCGGGCTATCTCACCGGCCGCGCCTGATCGACAAAAAGACAGCGCTCGGGTTGCTTGGCTACTTGTCCCGCAACTCGCGCCGCAAGATCTTGCCGACATTGGTTTTCGGCAACTCGTTGCGGAATTCGATGTAGCGTGGGCGCTTGTAGCCCGTCAGGTTCGCCTTGCAGTAGACCATCAAATCTTCGCTGGTCAGGTTCTGGTCCTTGCGCACGATGAACAGCTTGGGCACCTCGCCGGAATGCTCGTCCGGCACACCGACCGCCGCCACTTCGAGAACGCCCGGATGCTGCGCCACGACCTCTTCCAACTCGTTGGGATAGACGTTGAAGCCCGAGACCAGGATCATGTCCTTCTTCCGGTCGACGATCTTGGTGTAGCCCTTCTCATCCATGAAGCCCATGTCGCCGGATTTGAAGAAGCCGTCCTTGGTCATCACCTTGGCGGTCTCGTCGTCGCGGTTCCAGTAGCCGGCCATGACCTGCGGTCCGCGAATGCAGATTTCACCGACCTCGCCGATCGGCAAATCGTTGCCTTCATCGTCGCGGATGGCGATTTCGGTCGAGGGGATCGGCAGGCCGATGGTGCCACTGAAGCTCGTCGCGCTGCACTTGTTGGCGGTGGCCACTGGCGAGGTCTCGGACAGACCGTAGCCCTCGGTGATGTTGTTGCCGGTCAGTTCCTTCCAGCGTTCGGCGACACCCTTCTGCACCGCCATGCCGCCGCCCAGGCTGAGCAGCAGCGGCTTGAAGTCGAGCTTGCGGAAGTCCTCATTGTTAAGAAGCGCGTTGAACAGCGTGTTGAGGCCGGGGAAGATGTGGAAGCTGTGCTTTTTCAGTTCCTTGACGAAGCCGGGAATGTCGCGCGGATTGGCGATCAGCACGTTGAGCGCGCCTTGCTGCATGCCCATCAGCGCGTTCACCGTCAGCGCGAAGATGTGATAGAGCGGCAGTGCGCAGATAAAGGTCAGATGCGCCGGTTTCGGCCTGACCGTGTAGGCATCCTCGATCCACAGCGCCAGTTGCTCGACATTGGAAAGCACGTTGCTGTGCGTCAGCACGGCACCCTTGGAGACGCCTGTGGTGCCACCGGTATATTGCAGGAAGGCGATGTCGCTGGCCTGGACCTCGACCGGTTTCAGCGTCATCGAGCCGCCGGCCTTGAGCACATCGTTGAATTTCACATGCGATGGCAGCGACCATTTCGGCACCATCTTCTTGACGCGCCGTACCACCAGATTGACCACCATGCCCTTCAGCCCGAGCATGTCGCCCATGGTCGCCACGACGACATGCTTGACCTTGGTCTTGTCGATGACGCCCTGCAGCGTGGTGGCGAAATTTTCGAGGATGAAGATCGCCTCCGCCCCTGAATCCGCAAGCTGGTGCTGCAACTCGCGCTGGGTGTAGAGCGGGTTGACGTTGACGACCGTATAGCCCGCGCGCAGGACCGCCATCATGATGACGGGATATTGCAGGATGTTGGGCATCATGATCGCCACGCGCGCACCCTTGGCGAGCCCCTTGGACTGCAGCCACGCACCGACGGAGAACGAGATGCGCTCGACTTCGCCGAAGCTGATGGTCTTGCCCATCGAACTGAACGCCGGCCGCCCGGCATAGCGTTTGCACGCTGCGACCAGCAAATCGCCGATCGACTGATGGCGCAGCGGGCCGATCTCCGCCGACATGTTGGCGGGATAGCTGTTCAGCCAAATTTTGTCCTGGGGTTTCACTGGCTTGCCCTTGGCCTTGGGTTCGATCGCGCTTTCGGCAGACGTCGCGGCCATATCGGCTGCGGGTTCTGTCTTGGTGTCGGCAGCGGCTGTTTTTACTGCTTTTCCCGGTTTCGCGGTGGCGGCCTTGCCGGTTTTCTTGAGCTCGGGCGGTGTTTTGGCAGAGGTCTTCCGAGCCGCTTTGGTCTGGGCCTCGGGTTCCCCAACAGCCAGGGTCGCTTCCGGCGCCGCTGCGGTCTTGCTGGGATATTCGGCTTTCCTCACAGGGGTTTTCGCGGATGGTTTCGCTGCGGGCTTTGACTTCTCCGCGACCGTCTTGGCTGCAGACGGCTTCGACTTGGCCGCCGGAGCGGTCTTTTTTGGCTTCGTCGCTTTCACGTCGCCATCGCCGACCTTGCTCGTGTCCGATCTCTCTCCAGACTTTGCCGGTGCCTTTGCCAATCACGCCTCCCTTTTTTCACAACGGGGACGTGCTTTGCGTCCCAGTCTGTCTTTAGCCGCTGCGTCGCGTTCTGCGCGGCAATGGCAGCTTATGGAAAGTTTGTATTGCCTGATAGGGGCCGCATCAACCCTGACGCAGCGTAAACGGCCGGGTTGCCGGGGACGGGAAGCGGCATCCGACTAAAGTATTGTGCATTTCTTCAAGCAAAAATTTCCTTAGGCGGAAAGCTGCGGCCCCCATAACTCTACCCGTTCCGCAGGCCACGGAAGGAAAAAACGTGCTCTGAGACAGGCAAAGGTGAGTAAAGAAATTCCCTTCCCGTAGGTTAGGGAGTTGGGGAGTTCCAAAGCGTAGAAAACGATGCTTATATGCGCGTTCCTCGAACCTGCCGGGGGGTGGGTTCAGAAATTTACAGGGAGTTTCCGATGAGAAAAACATTGGCTTTTGCGGCAGCATTGATGGCCGCAACAGTTCTCGGTGGCGTGGCCAACGCCAAGACTTTCGTCTACTGCTCCGAAGGATCGCCGGAAGGTTTTGATCCTGGCATGTACACCGCCGGCACCACCTTCGATGCCGCCGCCCACACCGTTTACAACCGCCTTCTCGAGTTCAAGCCCGGCACGACCGAAGCCGAAGCCGGCCTTGCCGAAAGCTGGACCATCTCCGACAACGGCCTCGAATACACCTTCAAGCTGCGCCCCGGCGTCAAGTTCCAGACCACCGAATATTTCACGCCGACGCGCGAACTGAACGCCGACGACGTGATCTTCTCGCTCGAACGCCAGTTGAAGGCCGACAATCCCTGGCACCAGTACGTTCCCGGCACGAGCTGGGAATACTTCGCCGGCATGGGCATGCCGGAACTCATCCAGTCGATCGAAAAGGTCGACGACATGACCGTCAAGATCGTGCTCAAGAAGACCGAAGCGCCCTTCCTCGCCAATCTGGCGATGCCTTTCGCGTCGATCATGTCCAAGGAATATGCCGACAAGCTCGACGCAGCCGGCACCAAGGAAAAGCTCAACCAGCAGCCGCTCGGCACCGGCCCGTTCACCTTTGTCGGGTATCAGCAGGACGCCGTGATCCGCTACAAGGCCAACCCGGATTACTGGGGCGGCAAGCAGAAGATCGACGATCTCGTCTTCGCCATCACGCCTGACGCTTCGGTCCGCTACCAGAAGCTCAAGGCCGGCGAATGCCACCTGATGCCGTTCCCGAACTCGGCCGACGTCGAGGCCATGAAGGCCGATCCGAACCTCAAGGTTGAAGAGCAGGAAGGCCTGAACGTCGCCTATCTCGCCTACAACACGACCCAGGCTCCGTTCGACAACGTGAAGGTGCGCAAGGCGCTCAACCACGCCATCAACAAGGAAGCCATCGTCGACGCGGTGTTCCAGGGCGCGGCCACCCCGGCCAAGAACCCGATCCCGCCGACTATGTGGTCCTACAACGACAAGGTCGAGGACGACGCCTACAACCTCGACGAAGCCAAGAAGCTTCTCGAAGAAGCTGGCGTCAAGGACCTGTCGATGAAGGTCTGGGCAATGCCGGTGTCACGTCCCTACATGCTCAACGCACGTCGCGCCGCCGAGATCATCCAGTCCGATTTCGCGAAGGTGGGCGTCACCGTCGAGATCGTGTCTTACGAATGGGCCGAATATCTCGACCGTTCCAAGGCCAAGGATCGTGACGGCGCCGTCATGCTCGGATGGACCGGCGACAATGGCGATCCCGACAACTTCCTGCACACCCTGCTCGGCTGCGACGCGGTCGGCGGCAACAACCGCGCGCAGTGGTGCAACGAAGAGTTCAACACCCTCGTCATGAAGGCAAAGGAAACCACCGACCAGGCCGAGCGCACCAAGCTCTATGAAGAGGCGCAGGTCGTGTTCAAGCGCGAAGCGCCTTGGGCCACCATCGACCACTCGCTGTCGGTCGTTCCGATGCGCAAGGGCGTCGAAGGCTTCGTCCAGAGCCCGCTTGGCGACTTCGCCTTCGACGGTGTCGACATCGTCGAGTAAACCGCTCTGCGGCAGAGACGTGAGGGGCGCTTGTCTGGCAAGCGCCCCTCACTGCCATCTGCATGAAGCTGTTTTCGGCCACACTTGAAGCGACGCAGTTCTGCCCGACTTACTGCGGCACTGCGAATGCGATACACTCCAATTGGCCTGCAGGGTTTCCTCGGACGGTTGTGAAAGTCTGATATGTTCCGATTTCTGCTGCGGCGGCTCGCCGTTTTGATCCCGACCTTCATCGGGGTGTCGATCATCGCCTTCTCCTTCATTCGCCTTTTGCCTGGCGATCCCGTTGCCTTGTTGTCCGGCGAACGCGTGATGTCGCCCGAGCGCCATGCGCAGATCATGCACGATCTCGGCATGGACCGGCCCATCGTCATCCAGTATCTCGACTATCTCTGGGGCGTGATGACGGGTGATTTCGGCCGGTCCGTCGTCACCAAGGAACCCGTTCTGCGGCAGTTCCTCGACCTGTTCCCGGCAACGCTGGAACTGTCGGTCTGCGCCATCATTTTCGCCATCGTGCTTGGCATCCCCGCCGGCATCTTCGCCGCGGTGAAACGCGGCTCCTATGTCGACCAGACGCTGATGGGAACCGCGCTCGTCGGCTATTCCATGCCGATCTTCTGGTGGGGCCTGCTGCTCATCATCCTGTTCTCTGGCGTGCTGCAATGGACGCCTGTGTCAGGCCGCATCTCGCTGATGTATTTCTTCCCGAGCGTCACCGGCTTCATGCTGATCGACTCGCTGCTTTCGGGCCAGGAGGGCGCGTTCAAATCGGCGATCAGTCATTTGATCTTGCCAACAATCGTGCTTGGCACCATTCCCCTGGCTGTCATCGCGCGGCAGACTCGCTCGGCGATGCTGGAAGTCCTCGGCGAGGACTATGTGCGCACCGCGCGCGCTAAGGGCCTGTCGACCTTCCGCGTCGTCGGCATCCACGCGCTGCGCAATGCCATGATCCCGGTCATCACCACCATCGGCCTGCAGGTCGGCGTGATGCTGGCCGGCGCCATCCTGACCGAGACGATCTTCTCCTGGCCCGGGATCGGCAAATGGATGGTCGATTCCGTGTCGCGACGCGATTACCCGGTAATCCAGGGCGGTCTGCTCCTGATCGCCGCCATCATCATGGTCGTGAACCTGGTGGTCGATCTGCTCTACGGCCTCATCAACCCGCGTATCAGGCATTGAGGAGCGCATCATGACACATCTCTCTGCCGAACCCATCACCCCCCTCAAGGGCGTCAGCCGCAAGGAACAGCTTTCGGAGTTCTGGTATTATTTCTCCGAGAACCGCGGCGCCGTGATGGGGTTCTGGGTCTTCCTGCTGCTGGTCGTGGTAGCCCTTCTGGCGCCTGTCATCGCCCCGCACCAGCCCAACGAGCAGTTCCGCGACGCGGTGCTGGTGCCGCCATTCTGGGCGGAAGGCGGTCGGCTCTCCTTCCTTCTGGGCACCGACCAGCTTGGGCGCGACATGCTCTCGCGCCTGATCTACGGGTCGCGCTATTCGCTCTTCATCGGCCTCGTGGTGACCACGGTCGCACTGGTCGGCGGTATCATCATCGGTCTCATCGCGGGCTATTTCCGCGGCTGGGTCGACACCGTGATCATGCGGGTGATGGACATCATCCTTGCCTTCCCCTCGCTGCTTCTGGCGCTGGTTCTCGTCGCAGTGCTCGGGCCGGGCCTGATGAACGCGATGATCGCCATCGCGCTGGTGCTGCAGCCGCATTTCGTCCGCCTGACGCGCGGCGCGGTGATGGCTGAAAAGTCGCGCGACTATGTCGTGGCCGCCAAGGTCGCCGGTGCCGGCCACCTCCGGCTGATGTTCCGCACCATCCTGCCCAACTGCACCGCGCCCTTGATCGTGCAGGCTACGCTGTCCTTCTCCAACGCCATCCTCGATGCCGCGGCACTCGGCTTCCTCGGCATGGGCGCGCAGCCGCCGACACCGGAATGGGGCACGATGCTTGCGGAAGCGCGCGAATTCATCCTGCGCGCCTGGTGGGTGGTGACCTTCCCGGGTCTGGCGATCCTGGTCACGGTGCTTGCCATCAATCTGGTCGGCGACGGCCTGCGCGATGCACTCGATCCCAAGCTGAAGAGGAGCTGAGCCATGCCCCTTTTGGAAATCCGCAATCTCGCCGTCAGCTTTGAGACCAGCACAGGGCCGTTCAAGGCCGTGCAGGGCATCGACATCTCGGTCGAGAAAGGCGAGGTGCTTGCCATCGTCGGTGAATCCGGCTCCGGCAAGTCCGTGTCCATGCTCGCGGTGATGGGGCTTCTGCCCGATACCGCAACCGTCACCGCCGACACGATGAGCTTCGACGGCATCGACCTGATGACGCTCGACATCTCGGCGCGGCGCAAGATCATCGGCAAGGACATCGCCATGATCTTCCAGGAGCCGATGGCGAGTCTTAACCCGTGCTTCACCGCCGGTTTCCAGATCGAGGAGGTGTTGCGCTTCCACATGGGCATGAACGGCAAGCAACGCCGCGCCCGCGCCATCGAACTGTTCGAACTGGTCGGCATTCCCGATCCGGCGCAGCGGCTGAATTCCTTTCCGCACCAGATGTCGGGTGGACAATGCCAGCGTGTCATGATCGCCATGGCGATTGCCTGCAACCCCAAGCTACTCATCGCCGACGAGCCGACGACCGCGCTCGACGTCACCATCCAGAAGCAGATCCTCGACCTTCTGATGCGTCTGCAGGCCGAAAACGGCATGGGGCTGATCATGATCACCCACAATATGGGCGTGGTGGCCGAAACCGCCGATCGCGTCGTGGTGCAGTACAAGGGTCGCAAGATGGAGGAGGCCGATGTGCTGTCGCTGTTTGAATCGCCCAAGAGCAACTACACCCGCGCGCTTCTGGCTGCCCTTCCCGACAACGCCACCGGAGACCGCCTGCCGACCGTCTCCGACCTGATCTTCGAACCCGCGCCGGGAGCAGCCGCATGAGCGTCATCGTCGAAGGCAAGAACATCGTCCGCGACTACCACGTGCCCGGCGGTCTGTTGAAAAAGGCGCGCACCGTCCATGCGGTGAAGGGCGTCAGCTTCTCGGTCGAGAAGGGCAAGACGCTCGCCATCGTCGGCGAGAGCGGCTGCGGCAAGTCCACGCTCGCGCGCATCATCACACTGATCGACTCCGCCACGGCGGGCGACCTGATCATCGAAGGGCAGAAGGTCGATATCGCCAAGGCGCCGCTGACGGCCGAGATGCGGCGCAAGGTCCAGATCATCTTCCAGAATCCTTACGGCTCGCTCAACCCGCGCCAGAAGATCGGCGATGTTCTGGCCGAACCGTTGAAGATCAACACCGACATGCCGGCTTCCGAGCGCAACGACCGCGCCATGGCGATGCTGAAGAAGGTCGGCCTCGGCCCCGAGCATTTCAACCGCTATCCGCATATGTTTTCCGGCGGCCAGCGCCAGCGCATAGCCATCGCCCGCGCGCTGATGTTGAACCCCAGCCTGCTGGTGCTGGACGAGCCGGTCTCGGCGCTCGATCTTTCCGTGCAGGCACAGGTTCTCAACCTTCTCGCCGACCTTCAGGACGAGTTCGACCTGACCTACATCTTCATCAGCCACGATCTCTCGGTGGTGCGCTACATCGCCGACGAGGTGATGGTGATGTATTATGGCGAGGCGGTGGAATACGGCACCCGCGAGGCGGTGTTCTCTAATCCGCAGCACGACTATACAAAAACTCTGTTTGCCGCGACACCGCGTGCCGATGTCGACAGCATCCGCGCCCGCATCGCCGCCAAGAAGGCCGCGGCGTAAGAGAAACGGCCGGTGCAAAGCTGGCAGCTGTCCATCTTCGTAGGTTGCCTATGGGGTCTATAGCTGGCGGCTTTTCTCTTGTTTGAGTCCTTCAGCGGCTCCTCGGCACCTTCCGCTCGCAAAACGACATAGGACGAGCGAAAATATTTTGAGCCAGGGGCTATTCTACGAATTTCCTCCCTGTTCAAACCTCGCGACCACTCCGATACTGCGCTTTCTGAGGCGGGCCGGCATGCGGCCGGGGCACTGGTGATCAAGGAGGTCGATATGTCGGATTTCAGGATTTCGCGACGGGGTGTTCTGGCGGGCGCGGCCGTGCTGTTGGCATCGACGGCGATGCCGTCCTTCGTCTTTGCGCAGGAGCCGAAAAAGGGCGGGCGGCTGGTCGTGGCCGCCGACTCCGAGCCGCGCAATCTCAACCCCGCCATTGTCGCCTCCAACGGCGTCTTCTTCGTCTCGTCCAAGGTGGTCGAGCCGCTGGCGGAGGCATCCTTCGAAGGCGAGGATGGGCTGTCGCCGCGTCTGGCCACCAGTTGGGAAGGCTCCGAAGACGGCAAGAGCGTCACCTTCAAGCTGCGCGAGGGGGTGACATGGCATGACGGCAAGCCGTTCACATCGGCGGATGTGGCGTTCTCGGCGCTTCAGGTTTGGAAGCCGCTGCAGAATCTCGGCCGCGTGGTCTTCAAGGATCTCGAGGCGGTCGAAACGCCTGACGAGCACACCGCCGTGTTCCGCTTTGCCAAGCCGACGCCGTTCCAGCTGATCAGGAACGCGCTGCCCGCCCTCACCGCCGTTCTGCCCAAGCATGTCTATGACGGCAGCGACATCGCCGCCAACCCCGCCAACAACGCGCCGATCGGCACCGGGCCGTTCACCTTTGCAGAGCACAAAGCCGGCGAATATTATCGCCTTGCCCGCAACGAGGCCTATTGGGGCGAAAACCAGCCGCTGCTCGACGAGATCATCTATCGCGTCCTGCCCGACCGCGCAGCGGCCGCCGGCGCGCTGGAAGCGGAAGAGGTCGATCTTGCTGCCTTCTCGGCGGTGCCGCTTGCCGACCTCGACCGCATCTCCAAGGTGCCGGGCATAGAGGTCGTCACCAAGGGCTATGAGGCGCTGACCTATCAGCTCATCGTCGAGATCAACCATCGCCGCAAGGAACTCGCCGATCTCAAGGTGCGCCAGGCCATCGCACATGCCATCGACAAGGAGTTCGTGGTCAAGACGATCTTTCTCGGCCATGCCGAAACCGCCACCGGGCCGGTGCCGAAGAACGACAAGCAGTTCTACACGGCCGATGTGCCCGGCTACGCCTTCGACGTCGCCAAGGCGAACGCGTTGCTGGACGAGGCGGGCTACCCCAAGGGTGCCGACGGCCAACGCTTCTCGCTCAAGCTCCTGCCAGCGCCCTATTTCAACGAGACCAAGCAATTCGGCGCTTACCTGCGCCAAGCCTTGGCCGAGGTCGGCATTACGGCGGAACTCGTCAACAACGATTCCGCCGCGCACCAGAAGGCTGTCTACACCGACCACGCCTTCGATCTGGCGGTCGCGCCGCCGGTGTTCCGCGGCGATCCGGCAATTTCCACCACCATTCTTGTGCAGAGCGGCGCACCGGACGGCGTACCGTTCTCCAACCAGGGCGGCTACAAGAATGCCGACATCGATGCGCTGATTGCCAAGGCCGCCGAGACCCTCGACGCCGAGGCGCGCACCAAGCTTTATTACGAGTTCCAGCAGAAGGTGGCGGAAGATCTGCCGTTGATCAACGTCGCCGACTGGGGCTTCATCACGGTGGCGCGCGACACGGTCAAGAACGTCTCCAACAATCCGCGCTGGGCGGTATCGAACTGGGCGGACACCTGGGTTGAAAAGTGACATGATCGGGTCGGCTTATTCGGCCTGAGATGTGCTTGAAATGACTTTGCTCTACGTCGCCCCCCTCTGTCCTGCCGGACATCTCCCCCGCATGGGGGGAGATTGGCCATCATGTAGGGCTTCGCCAAACAGACATATTGTAAATCTTGAGAGCGGCGGTCGAGCTGAGCAATCTCCCCCCATGCGGGGGAGATGTCCGGCAGGACAGAGGGGGGCGCGAAGGAACGCGGCCTCTCGTTTCGACCGAAATCCTACCGCATGAACCGTGCCCTGCGTCTTATCCGCCGCCGGCTGCTCGGCGCCCTTCCGGTGCTGTTGATCGTCGTCGTCGGCTCGTTCCTGCTGCTGGAAGCAGCGCCCGGCGACGCGGTGGACGCCTATGCCGTTTCGCTCGGTGGGGATGCCGGCATGATCGCTGCCCTGCGCGAAGCGTGGGGATTGGACGGCACGCCCTTTGCCCGTCTGACCGCCTATCTCTGGTCGTTGCTGCATCTCGATCTCGGCCAGTCTGTTGCGTTTTCGCGGCCGGTGCTGGATGTCGTGCTGGAGCGCCTGCCCAACACGCTGCTGCTGATGGGGGCTGCGACGGCGCTGTCCTTCGCGCTGGGTTCAGCGCTCGGGATCGTTGCCGGCTCGCGTCCCGGCAGTTTCCGCGACCGCTTCCTGTCCATCGGTTCGCTGGCGCTTTATGCCGTCCCAGGTTTCTGGCTGGGCCTGGTGCTGGTGGTGATCTTCACCGTGCAACTGCGCTGGCTGCCGCTGAGCGGCATGGAAACCATCGCCTCGGGCAAGACCGGCTTCGGCCGCGCCCTCGATATCGCTCGCCATCTGGTGCTGCCTGTGGCGAGCCTGGGTTTTCTCTATCTCGCGCTTTATCTGCGCATGATGCGCGCCGGCATGGCCGAGGTCTGGCGCATGGACTTCGTTCTGGCCGGACGCGCGCGCGGGCTCAGCCGCAGCCGCATCGTGCTGCGCCATGTCGCGCGCAACGCGCTTCTGCCGCTGGTCACCATGCTGGGACTGCAATCGGCGGGGATGCTGGGCGGCAGCGTGGTGATCGAAAGCCTGTTTGCCATTCCCGGCCTCGGCCGGCTGGCGCAGGAAGCCGTCGGCGCACGCGATACGCCTTTGTTGATCGGCATCATCCTGGTCAGTGCGGTGCTGGTCATCGCCGTCAATCTGCTGGTCGATATCGCCTATGCCATGCTCGACCCGCGCGTCGGCGCCGGCGAGGCCCAGGCATGAGCCGGCTTTTCCTGCGTTCGCCGGAAGCTGTGGCCGGCACGATCATCCTGGCGCTTCTGGTGGCCATGGCGCTGGCAGCCCCCTGGCTGTTTCCGCGCGATCCGCTGGCTATTGCCGGTCCGGCCATGCTCCCGCCGTTCCAGGACTGGACCATACCGCTGGGCACCGATCGGCTCGGCCGCGACGTACTGTCGGGCCTGTTTCATGGCGCACGCACCTCGCTTGCCGTCGGCCTGGCGGCAGCGGCCACTTCCATCGTCGTCGGAGTGCTGGTCGGCACCATTGCCGGTTTCGCCGGCGGCTGGGTGGACGAAGTGCTGATGCGCGTCACCGACGCCTTCCAGACCGTGCCTGGCTTTCTCCTGGCATTGGCTTTCGTCAGCGTCGCGGGCCCGTCGCTCGGGGTGGTGGTCGTCGCCATCGCGCTTGGCGCCTGGACGCAGCCGGCCCGCATCACGCGCGCGGAGGTTCTGTCGATCCGTGAGCGCGACTATGTCGCCGGCGCGCGCGTCATCGGCATGCACCCCGCCGAAATCGCTTTCCGCGAAGTGTTGCCCAACGCCTTGCCGCCGGTTTTGGCGCTGTCGTCGGTCATTGTGGCGGCCGCCGTGCTGACGGAAGCCGCCCTGTCGTTTCTGGGGCTGGGCGACCCCAACCGCGTCACCTGGGGCGGCATGATCGCCGAGGGCAGGGCGGTGCTGCGCTCCGCGCCCTTCCTGTCCATCGTGCCTGGCATCGCGCTGGTGTTGACGGTGCTCGGCGTCTACCTCGTCGGCGAAGGCGCGGTCGAGGCCAGCGCCGTCAAGCGGGGCAACGCATGAGCCCATGCCTCTCCCTTCGCGGCCTGTCGGTGCGCTATCCCGGCAACAAAACTCTGGTTACCGCGCTCGACAGCATCGATCTCGATATCGCGGCGGGCGAGCGGGTGGCGATCATCGGCGAGAGCGGTTCGGGCAAGAGCACGCTGGCGCTGGCGATAGCCAATCTGCTTCCGGGCAACGCGCGGGTGCAGGGCACCGTCGAGTGGCCCGGCCTGGGGCGGAAAGCTGAAAACGGCCGCGACATCGGCTTCGTCTTTCAGGATCCATCGGCAAGCCTCGATCCGGTGATGCGGATTGGCGACCAGATAGCCGAAGTCGCGCGCGCCAATCTCGGCATGGGCTGGCGGGCAGCGCAGGCGCTCGCGATCCAGCTTCTCGACAGAGTCCGCCTGCCGGAACCGAGGCTTGCAGCGCAAGCCTTTCCGCATCAACTGTCGGGTGGCCAGAAACAGCGTGTCGCCATTGCCGCCGCCATTGTCGGCAAGCCCCGGCTCTTGATCGCCGACGAAGCCACGAGTGCGCTCGACACCATCGTTCAGGCCGAGATCATGGCGCTGATCGGCCGGTTGGTGACGGAAGAGGGCATGTCGTTGCTGTTCATCAGTCACGATATTGCGCTGGCCTCGCAGATTGCCGACCGTATCGCGGTCTTCCGGCATGGCCGGCTGGTAGAGGTCGGACCGGCGCGCCAGATCGTCTCCAACCCCACCGATCCCTACACCTGGCTGCTGCTCGACGCCCATCTCGGGATCGACGCCCATCTCGGGATCGACGCCCATTCTGGGGTCGATGCCCATTCTGAGATCGATGCATGAGTGCTGACTTGCTTTCGGTCTCGGGCCTGACGAAACGCTTCTCGCGTGGCGGCAAGGCTTTTGCCGCGTTGGACGGCGTGGATTTCGCCATCGCGCCGGGCGAAACGCTCGCTCTTGTCGGCCCCTCGGGCAGCGGCAAATCGACGGTCGCACGCTGCATCCTGCGGCTGGTCGAGCCCGATGCCGGCAAAATCCGCTTCGAAGGCCAGGACCTTCTGGACCTGCGGGGGGCAGCGCTGCGGTCGATGCGGGCGCGGCTGCAGATGGTGTTCCAGGATCCGCTTGCGGCCTTCAACCCGCGCGCCACGGTGGCGCGGCTGATAAACGATCCGCTGCGCATTCATGACGTTGCGAGACGTGCCGAACGGCCAGCCGCGATTGCAAGCCTGCTCGAACGCGTTGGCCTTTCGCCCGATCTCGCGACCCGGCATGTGCACGAGATTTCCGGCGGACAGCGGCAGCGCGTGGCGATTGCGCGCGCCATCGCCACCAAACCCCGGCTCATCGTTCTGGACGAGGCGGTCTCCGCGCTCGATGTTTCGGTGCGGGCAGATGTCCTGAAACTTCTCAAGGCGCTGCAGGACGAGGACGGCCTGGCCTATCTGTTCATCACCCACGACCTCGGCGTGGTGCGCGCGGTGGCCGATCGCGTCGCGGTGATGGATGCAGGCCGGATCGTGGAGCAAGGCGCGCCGTCGCAGATCATCGGAGCGCCGTCATCCGCAACGGCCCGGGCATTGGTGGCGGCGGCACCGCGGCTGTTGGGCAGCGAGACCGTGTAGACGAGGGAATGACGGACAGTGCCGTCCGCCGTTACCTGTCCACCCGACGGCGGCTGGCATAGCGGCTTCACCGACCGGCTGCTGTGCCGCATGATGGACGCGAAAATCCATTCATGGCAACTTGCGGGTGCAGGGCGAGTCGTTTTCGCCGGATGGAGGGATGATTTCATGTACAAATTCGAGGTCTACAAGGGCAAGTCAGGCGATTTCCGGTTCCGCTTTCGCGCATCCAACGGCGAGATCATGTTCAGCTCAGAAGGCTACTCGGCAAAAGCCTCGGCACTCAACGCGATAGCCTCCATCCAGAAGAATGCGCCGGGCGCGACTGTCGAAGACCAGACTACCGCGACCGCTTGAGGCGGATGTCCGGGCTTCGCGTTCCGGTAACACTGCAGCGGTAAGATAAACGTCGGCGTGCGGGCGATTGGAGCAGATCGGCCGCATGGATGGATGTGTATGTCGTTCACAGGAGAATGATCGTGGGAATTGAAAGCCTTCTCGTCTTTTTGATCGTTGGCGCAGTCGCCGGCTGGTTGGCCGGGCTGCTGGTCCGCGGCGGCGGTTTCGGTATTCTCGGCAACATCGTCGTGGGCATCATCGGCGCGTTCATCGCGGGCTGGCTGTTTCCGCAACTCGGCATCGCCCTCGGCACGGGCATCGTCACCGCGATCATCAACTCGACGATCGGTGCCGTGATCCTGCTGGTGCTGCTGCGGCTGGTCAAACAGGCCTGACAGCGTCCGTCAGCAGGACAGGATGAACTCATAGACAGGCGCCTGCAGCAGATAACCGTTGCGGACACGGCACGATCGCAGGCGCCGCGTTTGTGCGATATAGGCTTCGGCGGCTTCCTGATAGGCGCCTTCCGACGGCTGCACGCTTACGGCGCCGAAGGTTAAGCCGCGCACCGCGCCCTGCTTCAGCGTGTCCGCCAGCGTCGCGCTGACGGCGAGCCGTTTGCGGCTGGGATGTTCATAGACGCTGAAATCGCCATAGCGTGTCGCCACGTTGACGGGGTTGCCGCCATACTCCGCCGATTTGACGCGCATCTCCTGGCTGGCGCAGCCGGTGATCGCCAGCGCCAGGGTCAAAACGGCAAATTTTTTCATGAAGTCGCAACCTTGTGTCGGTGCGGGATGATTTAGCGCTGCACCGGGAAGGGGACAAGGCTGCTGACGAAAATGGCACTTTTCGAGCAACCAGATTCCGCTTTGAGCGTTGTTTATGCAACCGCAACAACCCAAGGAGAAGACCATGGACTGGAACCGCGTCGAAGGAAACTGGAAGCAGGTCAAGGGCAAGGTCAAGGAACAGTGGGGCAAGCTCACCGATGACGACCTTGATGTGATCGACGGCAAGCGCGATCAGCTCGAAGGCAAGATTCAGGAACGCTATGGTAAGGCCAAGGATGACGTCCGCAAAGATGTCGATACCTGGTACGGAACCCAGACTTGGTGATTATACGCTAAGTCCAGCAAAAACCCGGCTTTATGCCGGGTTTTTTGTGGCTGAACCACCGAGTTCGATTTGACAGCGGTTTTGGCGCATTCGGGTGCGCACACCGTTCGCAGCGCCGATTATAGCCTCCCTTGCACAGCTTCTATGGTCAGCAGGCCTTGCCCGACGGTGGGAAAACCGACCGAGCCGTTTGTTGAATTTAGGCGGCTTTGCTCTGCTTCTTTTTGCCAGCCGGCTTTTTCGCCGAGGCAATGCCTTCCTGCTTGAGGCTTTTTCTGAGAATTTCGGCGAGGTTGACGACGTTTTCCTTGGGCGCGGGTGCGGATTTCGGCGCTGATTTGCCCTGCTGCTTGGCGCGGATCATCGCAATCAGCGCATTCTCATAGGTGTCCTCGAAAGCCGACGGGTCGAATGTCCCCTTCTTCTTGTCGATCAGCAGCGAGGCGAATTCGACCATTTCAGCATCCGGCTTGGTCGCCTTCAGTCCTTCGAAGGCCGATTTTTCGGCCAGCATTTGATTGTAGGGCCGCAACGTCGTCATCAGCATGCCGTCGCCATGCGGCTGGATGACCACTTCACGGCCTCGCTGATACAGCACGATGCAGGATCGCGCGGCGACGTTTCGGGTGCTCATCGCCTCACGCAACAAGGCAAAGCTCTCCGCCGCCACCTTGTCCGCCGGCACCAGATAATACGGCTTGTCGAGAAAACGCTGGTCGATGTCTTTCGCCGGCACGAATGCGTCGATGTCCAGCGTGTGCTCCGAACTCGGTTTCAGCGCCTTGATCTCGTCGGGCTCGATCAGCAGGAATTTGTCCTTGCTGAGCTCATAGCCTTTCACCTGATCGTCGGTTTCGACAATGTCTTGCGTGCCCTCGTCGACATAGGCGCTGCGCACGGGCTGCTTGGTTTTGCGGTTCAGTATCCGAAAATGAATTTTCTCCGAATCGCTCGTGGCGCCGATCAGCTTGACCGCGCAATTGACCGATCCGACCTTGAGAAAACCTTTCCAAGCCGCGCGTGGTGCCCCTGCCATATCCTGTCTCCGGGTTGACGAAGGGAAATGAACAGAGGGGCAGGAAGTTCCTGCTCCACTCGGGCATCAGGGAGAGGGGTCCTACAAAGTCCGCCGCTTTCGGGCTTAAGTACGTCACATGCAACGCTGCCATCGCAGCGGGATGCACGGCGTCGAGTCTATGAGACGGGAAGAACCGCAGAGCAAAAGCCTGCGATCAGAAATAGCCGATGGCGTACATGCTCGACAGAGCTGCCATGGAGAGAACAAGGGCGCTGTAAGCGGTCCAGAAAAGCTTGACTGTCATGAGAGAGGTGCTCCTTTCGCTGTTCTCATCGGACACAAAACGGCCAAAGCTGTGACAGTTTCCATCACATCGCGTAACGGTGTTGACGTTCTTGGTGAGTTGCTTTGCTAGCTCCGTTGCCAAGACTTTAGCTAGAACGTCGACCAGCTCAGCGCGTTTACAGACGAACAAGTTGTCAGGAGAGAAAGATGTGGTGCCGCTTAGGTGACTCGAACACCTGACCCCATCATTACGAATGATGTGCTCTACCAACTGAGCTAAAGCGGCTTCCAGGCTTCGCACCTGGCGGCGCGAGCGATGTGCGGCTAGATAACCGCATTGCGTTGCGATTTCAAGCTGCCTTTATCGGCATAATGCGGCTGTTTTTGACGGTTGGGCGTCGGCCTCCTCTGGGCCTCGAAGCTGCGGCGGCACGCAGTTCGACGGTGAGCCGGCCCCCTTCAGAGCGCCAGGCGTGCGCGGGCGGCCTGGTATTCGCGGTCGAGCCTGTCGACCAGCTCGGCGACGGGTACGACCTTGTCGACCGCGCCAATGCCCTGGCCGCTGCCCCATATGTCCTTCCAGACCTTGGCGCCGTCGTCGTGGAAATTCATCTTGCTGGGATCGGCTTCCGGCAGGTGCTCGGGGTCCATGCCGGAATTGCGGATCGAACCTTTGAGGTAATTGCCGTGAACGCCGGTGAACAGATTGGAATAGACGATGTCGGCGGCCTTGGACTCCACGATCATCTGCTTGTAGGCGTCCGACGCGCGGGCTTCCTCTGTCGCGATGAAGGGGGAGCCGATATAGGCGAGATCGGCACCCATGGCCTGCGCCGCCAGCACCGCTCCGCCATTCGCGATGGCGCCGGACAAGAGCAGCGGCCCGTCGAACCATTGCCGGATTTCCTGGACCAGGGCGAAGGGCGACAAAGTGCCTGCGTGGCCGCCGGCTCCGGCTGCCACCGCGATCAGCCCGTCCGCACCCTTGTCGATAGCCTTGCGTGCATGCCGGTCGTGGATGATGTCGTGCAGCACGATGCCGCCATAGGAATGGATGGCCTGGTTGACCTCCTCGACCGCGCCCAGGGAGGAGATCACGATCGGCACCTTGTATTTCACGCACAACCCGAGATCGTGTTGCAGGCGGGTGTTGGATTTGTGAACGATCTGGTTGACGGCGAAGGGAGCGGCGGCGCGGTCCGGGTTGCTCGCGTCATGCGCCGCCAGGGTTTCGGTCACCTCCGCCAGCCAGTCGTCGAGCTGCGCCTCGGGGCGCGCATTGAGCGCGGGAAACGATCCGACGACGCCGGCCTTGCACTGCGCCAGCACCATGGGCGGATGCGAAATGATGAACAGCGGCGAGGCCACGACCGGCAGGCGAAGATTTTTCTTGAGAATGTCAGGCAGCGCCAAGTCGAGTCCCTCCCGGTCCTATTACGTTTGCGTAAACGTCAGATTTCTTAACAGCGCGGACGCCATTGGGCAACGCTTGCTCGGGTGGACGTGGCGCATATGTTGCGCAGGAGAAAAAAGGCAAACAAAAACGCGAGCATATCGCGGGTGCGGCGTTGATTGATTGTCGCTGGACGGATAACGATTCGGCTGGACTGGCGGCTGTGAGGACAACGATTGGACCCGATCGAAAAAGCGATCCGGAATGCGCTCGAAAAGGGCGATGCCAAGGATCCGGCCTTTCGCGAGAAGGTTTACCGGTCGGTTTTCGCTGCCCTCGACCGCTCCCTCAAGGCCAATCCGGAATTGACCGTCGAAACGGCGATCAAGCGGCGCAAGGCGCTGCAGACAAAGATCGCCGAGATCGAGGCCGAGCACCTGCCCAAACCGGCTCCGGAAGTCGCATCGCCGCGGGCCGAGCCGCGCGGCGGACGGGCGGAGCCATCCTTCGAGCATGACGAGGAGTCTCATGCCCGCGTGCTGCCCGCCGTGCCCGACATCATGCCGGAAGGGCCCGCTCTTGAAGCCGCGTCGCCCGGCCTTGCGGCCGAGCCTGACTATCGCGGCAAGCCGCGCCGCCGCAAAAGGCCGTTCATCTGGGCGTTCATAGCGGTCACGGTGCTGGCGATTGTCGTCATGGCCGGCCTGTGGGCCTACAATACCGGCCTGTTCCTGACTGCCGCCGAGCGCGACACAGCGGTCCGTACCCAGCCGAACACGGAAGCGGAGGACTACGATCCCGAGGAGGGCAACACGCCGCCGCCGCTCTCGGCCGGCGAGGTCGCCAACCGCAACTGGATCACCGTCTTCACCCCGAGCGACCCGACCACCGTGACGGCGCCTTCGCAGACCACGGCCGAAGCCATGCAGGATGAAAGCGGCGCCTATATGCGCATCGGGTCCGGCGCATCGGGTTCGGCCGTGATCTTCGACATCGGCCAGGGCGTTCTGGAACAGATCGCCGGCAAGACGGCGCTGTTCGACATCATCGCCCGCGCGGAAGGAGGCGGCGCCACGCAGATCTCGATCGACTGCAATTTCGGCGAATTGGGCGACTGCGGACGCAAGCGCTATGAGGTCAATTACGAGCGCAACGAATATCTGTTCGAAGTGGATATGCCCAACGAACGCCCCGGCGCCGGCGGCACCATCGCCATCAACTCCGATTTCGAGCGCAAAGGTAGGGCGGTGGATATCTACGAGATCAGGGTCTCGGTCTCGGAATAAAGTTCAGGCTGGCCGGCCGGCCTGAACCGGTCGCGGCCTTTCCGCGGCTCAATCCAGCATCGCTTCCAGCGTCTCGATGCGGTCGGCCTCCGCCGATGGCTTGTCCCAGCGCAGGCGCGAGATGCGCGGAAACCGCATCGCAACGCCTGATTTGTGCCGCGTCGAGCGGGCGAGGCCTTCGAAGGCGATTTCCAGAACCAGCCCGGTCGTCCGGTCGGCACGCACCGAGCGCACCGGGCCAAAGCGTTCGATGGTGTTGTCGCGGACATATTTGTCGATCTGGCGCAGTTCCTCGTCGGTGAAGCCGAAATAGGCCTTGCCCACCGGCACCAGCTCTTCCGCGCCCTCCGCGCCGGTCCAGACGCCAAAGGTGTAGTCGGAATAGAAGCTCGAGCGCTTGCCATGGCCGCGCTGGGCGTACATCAGCACTGCATCGACCGTGTGCGGATCGCGCTTCCACTTGAACCACGGACCTTTCGGGCGCCCGGCGAGATAGGGCGAATCCAGCCGTTTCAGCATCACGCCTTCGATGATTGGGTGCGGCGGCGCCTTGCGCAGCGCTTCGAGTTCGTCCCAGTCGGCAAAGCTCACCAGCGGAGACAGGTCGAAGCGCGATGGATCGAGCGTTGCGACGAAGGCTTCCAGCCGTTGCCGGCGTTCGGCAAAGGGCAGGGCGCGCAGATCCTCAGCGCCAATGTGCAGAAGGTCGTAGCAGCGGATGAAGGCAGGGTATTTGGCCTGCATCTTGGCCGAGACCGTCTTGCGGTTGAGGCGCTGCTGCAGGTCGGAAAACGTGCCGGTGGCTTCGCGCGGATCGCCGACGAGAAGCTCGCCGTCGATGGAGGCGTCGAAATCCATCGCGTCCACAAGATCGGGAAAGGCGCCGGACACGTCGTCTCCGGTGCGCGAATAAAGCCGCTTGACGCCGGCCTCGCAGGTCGCCTGTACCCGGATGCCGTCCCATTTCCATTCGGCCGCGTAGTCGGCGGGGTCGAGCTTGTCGAGATTGGTGTCGCCGACGGGCGTGGACAGCATGACCGGCCGGAACAGGGCTTTGGCGGCCTTTTCAGGCTTTGGCGCCGAGCCCTCCAGCCAGGCGAACAGCTCCAGATAGGGTGGCGCCAGGCCGTGCCAGAGTTCTTCGATCTCGGCGACATCGACATCGCCGAAATCGGCCAGCGCCTGCTTGGCGAGACGCGCCGACACGCCGATGCGCAGCCCGCCGGTGACCAGCTTGATGATGGCATAGCGCGCCTCGATGCCGGCGGAATCGAGCAGCCCGGCAAGCACTTTCGGACCGTCCGAGCGGCTGGCGGACTGCAGCAGAGCGACCACGTCGGCGAGCGTCGGCGGCCGGTTCGGCCTGCGTTCGGGAGCGTCAGGCCAGACCAGCGAAACGGTTTCCGCGAGGTCGCCGACATAATCGTAGGAATAGCCGAACAGCACCGGGTCCATGCGTTCCGAAACCAGCTGCCGCAGCATGGCGGGCTTGACGGCTGCGATGTTCAGATCGCCGGTGATGGCCGCGAGCGCCAAGCCTCGGTCGGGGTCTTCGACAGCGCGGAAATAATCGACCATCAGCTTCAGCTTGCCGTTGCGCGACGGCGTCAGCACCAGCCGGTCGAGGAGTTCAGCGAAGCGGTTCATGATGGCCAGCGGGTGGTAGTGTTGATCAAAGCCACCATCAATCTCCCTCGTCCTCGTAGCCGACGAGATGCAGCGGCCGCGCGGCGATGCCTTGCAACTCGCACCAGCGCACCAGCGCTTCCTCGCGGCCATGCGTGACCCAGACCTCCGACGCCCCGGTCTCGGTGATGGTCTCGGTCAATTCGTCCCAGTCGGAATGGTCGGAGATGATCAGCGGCAGTTCCACGCCACGCTGCTTGGCGCGTTGGCGGATGCGCATCCAGCCCGAGGCGAAGGCCGAGACCGGATCGGGAAAGCGCCGCGCCCAGCGGTCGGCGAAGGCCGATGGTGGGCCGACGACGATGGCCCCGGCGAAGTTCTCCTTGCCGCTGCGGTCGACGGTGGCGGGCAGCAGTTCGCCCAGCGCAATGCCCTGGTTCTGGTAGTAGTCGCTGAGCTTGACCAGCGCGCCGTGGATGTAGATCGGCCGGTCATAGCCATTGTCGCGCAGAAGCCGCATCACCCGCTGCGCCTTGCCCAGAGCATAGGCGCCGACGAGATGCGCGCGCTCGGGAAACTGTTGGGCTGACTTCATCAGTTTCTCGACCTCGTGGCCCGCATCGGGATGTCGGAACACCGGCAGGCCGAAGGTGGCTTCGGTGATGAACACATCACATTGTATCGTTTCGAAAGAGGCGCAGGTGGGATCGGCCCGGCGCTTGTAGTCGCCAGAGGCAACGATGCGCACGCCGCCATGCTCGACGGCGATCTGCGCCGAACCCAGCACATGGCCTGCCGGGTGGAAGCTGACCTTCACCCCGCCGATGTCGATGATTTCGCCGATCACAGCCGTCTGCGTCGTACCAGCGAAATCCTCGCCATAACGCAGCGCCATGATGTCGAGGGTCTGTCGCGTAGCCAGCACATGGGCATGCCCTGAGCGGGCATGGTCGGAATGGCCATGGGTGATCAAAGCGCGCCCCACGGGCCGCACCGGATCGATGTAGAAATCGCCGGGCGGGCAATAAAGGCCTTCGGGGCGGGGATGAAGCAGGTCGCGGGCGCGCATGATCCTCTAGATAGGTTTCTGCGCGGCTTGGGGAAGATGCCTTGCGCTGCACTCCTGACTCCGCCTATAGCCCGCCATCATCCTTCCCAGCGAGAGCCCCATGGCAGGCAAACCGTTTGAGACATCGTCCGGTGACCTGCTTGCCGACCGGCGCGCGGACTATGCCGAAATGCTGTTTGCCTCCGAAGATCATGCGGCCGCCGCCGAACTGATGCTTGGGGCGCTGGAAATCGCGCCCGACTGGGCGATGGGCTGGTTCCGGCTCGGCGAATTCCAGGAAGCCGCCGGCGCGCTTAAGCAAGCGACAGAAGCCTGGCGCATGGCGCAAAGGCTCGATCCGGCGGACCATGCGGGTGCTGCGCTCAAGCTGGCGCTGGCTGGGGCAACTCCCGGCCCTGAAGCGCCGCCCAGCGCCTTCGTCGAAACTCTGTTCGACCAGTATGCGGGAAAATTCGACCACGCTTTGGTCGAAACGCTGGACTACCGCGTGCCGGAACTGCTGTTCGACGCTATTCGCGCCGCCGACCAGAGGCGTTTCGCGCATGCCGTCGATCTTGGCTGCGGGACGGGTCTGATGGGCGAGCGGCTGCGGCCGGTCGTGGATCGCCTCGACGGCTATGACATCTCCGCCGAGATGCTGCGCAAGGCGCGCGGGAAAAACGTCTATGACAGGCTGGAGAAGGCCGATCTGCAGACCTTCGAGGCGCTGGTCGACAAGGCCGAACTGGTGACGGCGGCGGATGTGTTCATGTATCTCGGCGCGCTCGACAGGATCGTTGCTGTGATCGCCAAGAGCGTTGCGCCGGCCGGTCTGTTCGCCTTTTCGGTCGAGAAACTGGCTATCGAGGGCGACTATGCGCTGCAACCCTCGCGCCGCTATGCGCACGGCCCTGTCTATATTGAGCGGCTGCTGTCGGAGAACGGCTTTTCGCGGCGGTCGTTCACCGAGGCGACGATCCGCCAGGACCGCGGCGAGCCGGTCACCGGGCTGATCGTCGTGGCGGAAAAGCGCTGAACTCTACGACCGTTTCGTCGTCTGCGGGCTGCCGAGCATGCCGCGTGAGCGCAGCGGCGGTTTTGCGTCGGGCTCCGCTCCGTCAAGCTTGGCTTCGAGCCGCAAAACGGTTCGCCGGAGCTCAGTGACCATGCGTTCGAGGTCGGCGATACGGCTTTCGAGATCGGTCCCGTCGCTCATCGCGATGTCCTGCGCTATTTGCGGCTCAACCGTTCGAGGCGACGCGGAAGCTTTCCCGCCCGCCGCTCGGCACGACGATGATCTGCTTGACCTTGCCCTGCTTGAAGGCAGTGAGGAAGCGCTTGTAATCCTTGAACGCGACGCAACCATGCGATTCCGCGCGTCCGCCGCGCAAAAGATAGCTGTGGGTCAGGAAGCCGTCGCGGCCGAACTTGTTCTTGCCGTCGACGGGCAGCATGCGGATTGCCTCGACGCCGTGGAAGCGGCTTTCCCGCATCCTGAGATTGTAGGTGTGCGGCGGTGTCGGGCCGTTCATCTTCACATGGGCATATTTCGGGTTGTCGGCCATGTGGCCAATGCCGGAATGGGCCTCGAGCACGCTGCCGTCCGGCATATAGACCTTCGCCGCGCTGATGTCGTAGACGGCCACGCCGTTGCCGGCCCGGGCTCCGCCGCCGAACAGGTTCTGCAGCGCGCGCCCGAACCCGCCGCCGGCCTTCTTCTCCGTGGGATCGCTCGGCTTGGCATAGGTCAGCACTTTCGGCTTCACCGGCTGGCGCTCGACGGCTTTTGGCTGCTCCGTCTGTTCGGGCTGCCCGATCTCGGCCTTTGGCGCCGCAGCTGGGCTTGCTGGCTCAGCGCGCGGGCGAAGCGCAGGCAGGGGGCCTGCCGGTGGGGTGTCTTCATAGACCGGAAGCGATGCGCTGCTTTCATCCGGGCCGATGTCGGGTTCCTGCGATGCGACGAGATCGTCTTCCGACGGCGCCAGCAAGGTGGACAAGGCAGCGCCGGCGGGTCCGCCAGGTGCGGCGGACGCATAGGCCAGGACGGTCGGAGCCTGTTCGGTCGAGGGCACCGGCTGGCCTGCGAAGCGGTTCGGGATGGGCGCGACAGCGGCCGCGGCAAGCTGTTGCGGCTTGGCCGAATCCGGCCGGGTGAACAAGCCTGCAAGTTTCTTCGGTGTCAGTCCCGCCTGCTTTGCAACGGTGTCGAAACGCGTCACGCCGACAGCGCTTGCCGTCTTCAGCGGAAGATGGCGGTCGGATTTTTGCGCAGGTGTCTCAGTTCGTGCGGCCAGGACGGGTTTTGCCACCGGCGCCGCCAGCCGTTCCGCCTTGCCCGCAGTGGCGCGCGCCCCGGTCGGGCGGATCTGCGCGACCTTCGCCGGATACAGGTTCGGCTGGGGCAGGAAATGGCTGCTGCCGGAGACGACGGAACTGTTTGTCGCGACCATGCCCGCCATCGTCCAGGCCACCAAGCCGGCAAAAGCCGTGCCGATGACGGTGATGAGCAAGGGGCGGAACAGGCGCCCAAAAGACTGTGAACGAACGATTGAACTCACCACACACGTACCAAGCCGGTCATCCCGCAGCGGTCCAAATTCCGTATTCGACCGTAACCGCGTGACTTCTGGTTTGTCCCCATCTTGAGCGACTGATTGAGAAAGGATGGCCAAATATGGTTAAATTTTGCTTTGCAGAAAACAGCTGCTGTTCGCTCGCGGCGTTTTTCCCGCTTGGCGAAGCCGGTGTTCTGCTTTAGTTCTTATGGCTTGACCCGACAGAGCCCACCCCCGTCCGAAGGCGCGTCCGCCGTTTTGCCCGAACCGTTCGTCAAATGGTTCGCCGAACGCGGCTGGGCGCCGCGCGCGCATCAGCTCGAGCTTTTGAGCCGGACTCAGGCGGGCAAGTCGGTTCTGCTCATCGCGCCGACAGGCGCCGGCAAGACCCTGGCGGGCTTCCTCCCCAGCCTGACCGACCTCGCGACACGTCCCAAACGCAAGCCCGGAGAGGCGCATCGCGGCATTCACACGCTCTATATTTCGCCGCTCAAGGCGCTTGCGGTGGATATCGAGCGCAATCTCGGCCGTCCCGTGGAAGATATGGGGCTGCCGATCAGCATCGAGACGCGGACGGGCGATACGCCGACCCACAAGCGGCAGCGCCAGAAGCTGGTGCCGCCCGATATTCTGCTGACCACGCCCGAACAACTGGCGCTGCTGATCGCCTCGTCGGACGCCAGGCGGTTCTTTGAAGATCTGCGCTATGTCGTGCTGGACGAGTTGCACTCGCTGGTCACCTCCAAGCGCGGGCATCTGCTGTCGCTCGGGCTGGCGCGGTTGCGCCACTATGTGCCCGATCTGCAGTCGATCGGCCTGTCGGCCACCGTCGCTCAGCCCGACGAACTCCGGCAATGGCTGGTGTCGCAGAATCCAACCAGAGAAATGTCCGACCTGATCACCGTCGAGGGCGGTGCGAAGCCCGACATCACCATTCTGGACAGCGAGGAGCGGGTGCCGTGGGCCGGGCATTCGGCGCGCTATGCCATCGGCGACGTCTACGAGGCGATCAAGAAGCACAAGACGACCCTGCTGTTCGTCAACACCCGCAGCCAGGCGGAGCTGCTGTTCCAGGAGCTGTGGCGGATCAACGAGGACACGCTGCCGATAGCGCTGCACCACGGGTCGCTCGACGTCGGCCAGCGTCGACGGGTCGAGAAGGCCATGGCGGACAATGTCTTGCGCGCCGTGGTCGCCACCTCGACGCTCGATCTCGGCATCGACTGGGGCGATGTCGATCTCGTCGTCCATGTCGGAGCGCCCAAGGGCGCGAGCCGGCTCGCCCAGCGCATCGGCCGCGCCAATCACCGCATGGACGAGCCCAGCCGCGCCATTCTCGTGCCGGCCAACCGGTTCGAAGTGCTGGAGTGCCGGGCAGCGCTGGAGGCCAATTATGTCGGCGCCCAGGATACGCCGCCTCTTATCGAAGGCGCGCTCGATGTGCTCGCCCAGCATGTTCTGGGCTGTGCCTGCGGCGCGCCGTTCGATGCGGACGAGCTGTATAACGAAATCCGCTCGGCGGCGCCCTATGCCGCGCTTGACCGCGACAGCTTCGACCGCGTCATAGCCTTCGTCGCCACCGGCGGTTACGCGCTGCGCACCTATGAGCGCTATGCCCGCATCAAGCTGACCAAGGAGGGCAAGTGGCGCGTCACCCATCCGCGCGTCGCCCAGCAATACCGTCTCAATGTCGGCACCATCGTCGAAGCGCCGGCGCTGAACGTGCGCTACACCCGCGCCAAGGGCGGGGCGATGCGCGGCGGTGCGCCTCTCGGCAAGATCGAGGAGCATTTTGTCGAAACCCTGACCCAGGGCGACATGTTCATCTTCGCCGGCAAGGTGCTGCGCTTCGAAGGCATTCGCGAGAACGAATGCTATGTCTCCAACGGCAACAGCAGCAAAGTGCTGGTGCCCTCCTATGCCGGGGGCAAGTTCCCGCTGTCGACCTATCTCGCCGAACAGGTGCGCGGCATGCTGGCCGATCCGGCGCGCTGGTCGTCGCTGCCCGATCAGGTGTCGGACTGGCTGCGCATCCAGCAGGACAAGTCCGTGCTGCCGCCCAAGGACCAGCTTCTGGTAGAGACCTTTCCGCGCGGCAGCCGCTTTTACATGGTGGCCTATCCATTCGAGGGGCGGCTGGCGCACCAGACGCTCGGCATGCTGCTGACACGCCGCCTGGAGCGGTCCGGCGCCCGTCCGCTCGGCTTCGTGGCGACGGACTATTCTCTCGCCGTCTGGTCGCTGGGCGACATGGGCGCGATGTTCAAGGCGAAGAAGCCCTCGCTCGACGACCTGTTCGACGAGGATATGCTGGGCGACGATCTCGAAGCCTGGCTCAACGACAGCTGGCTGCTGAAGCGCACCTTCCGCAACTGCGCCGTGATCGCCGGGCTGATCGAAAAGCGCTATCCCGGCCAAGAGAAAAGCGGCCGGCAGGTGACGGTCTCCGCCGACCTCATTTACGACGTACTCCGCAGCCATGAGCCCGACCATATCCTGCTGCGGGCGACGCGGGCGGATGCGGGCTCGGGCCTGCTCGATGTCAGGAGACTGGCCGAGATGCTCTCGCGCATTCGCGGTCGAATCATGCATAAGGCGCTCGATCACATCTCGCCTCTGGCGGTGCCGGTGATGATGGAAATCGGCCGCGAGTCGGTCAATGGCGAGGCAAACGATTCGCTGCTGTCGGAAGCGGCTGATCTGATTGAAGAGGCAATGGGGCCGGAATGAACGTCGCAGCGCGCGATATGTCACCAGGTTCGAGCCAGGCCGACGCCATCGTCGTGGCCGGGCAGCGCGCTGTCTGTGACCTGCGTGGTGCGCTTTATTTCCGCGATCTCGGCCTGCTCGCCGTGTCCGACCTGCATTTGGAAAAAGGCTCGTCCTTTGCCCGGCGCGGTGCGCTGCTGCCGCCCTATGACACCGCGGTGACGCTGCAGCGGCTGGAAGCGGTCATCGCCGATTACCGCCCGCGCATCGTCGTCAGCCTGGGCGACAGTTTTCACGACGGGCAGGGCGCGGCGCGCCTGCATGAGATTTTTCGTGCCGGGCTCGAAACCATGATGGCAGGCCGCGACTGGTATTGGGTCGCGGGCAACCACGACCCCGAAGCGCCCGCCGATCTGCCGGGCGAAACGGTTCGCGAGTTAGCCGTTGCCGGTCTTGTCTTTCGCCACGAGCCGGCCCGCAAGGGCGGCGAAGGCGAGATCGCCGGCCACCTGCATCCCTGCGCCCGCATTGTCCAGCGCGGCCGCTCGGTGCGCCGCCGCTGCTTTGCCAGCGACGGCCTGCGGCTGATCATGCCGGCCTTCGGGGCTTTCACGGGCTCGCTCAACGTCCTCGACAAGGCCTATGCCGGCCTGTTCCGGCGCGAAGCGCTGATGGCCTACATGCTGGGACAGGCCCGCGTCTATCCGATCGCCGGGTCGCTGTTGCGGGCGTAACCGGTCAGTCCCGCTTGAAGACGATCCGGCCGAGCCAACCCGTCAGCATGGCGAGGCCGATGGCGAAGACGCCATAGGCGAAGCTGTGATTGTTGGCGAAGCGGAAGACCGCCTGCTCGAAACCGGACTTGACGATGACCAACTGGGTCGAGGCTTCTTTGATGAACACGCCCTGGCGGAACAGGAAGGCGCGCGCTTTGTGCGTGCCGACGGGGACCGAGGGAGCGAGGCTCAAGGTTGCGCGAAAGAGGTTTTGCGACAGAAAATGCACGCCGCCGATATTGTCGGTGAACAGTCCGCCCGCCTTCTTGCGGTCTCGCAGGGCGGCGGTGAACTCTTCGATCGTCACCGGATTGTCGTCCACATCGGCCGGCTGCAAATGGATGTTGTCTGCCCCCAAAGAGAGGCGCCTGTAGCTGCCGGGATCGGTGATGTCCTGGAAGGCGCGCGTGCTGGCGATGGAGTAAGACATTGGCACGTTGAGGAAGGTTTCGGACTCGGTGTTGATCCACATGCCGAGCACGCGGCTCTTGCGGCGCACCACCACGGGCCGTGTCGGCCCTTCCAGCACCACGACGACGTCATAGCGGCCTTGCCGGCTCAACAGCGAGTCGGGGTTTTCCAAGGCCCCGAAGATGGTGAGCTGGGCGCCGGAAAAATCCGCCGTGATGGAGATACGGTCCATCGACAGGCCGATCTGAATGCCTTCCTGGATCTGCTGCGCGCGCTGCCTGTCGTCCTCGGCGCCCGGCACGGGCTGCGGCGGCGGTGCATCCTGCGCGACAGCGGCCGTCGTGCAAAGCAAAGCCGCGAGCATGAGGACCGCTGCCCGCATCACATCAGCCCGCCCAGGCTGGTGAGCGAGTAGAGGCTGTTCGGCCGCACGAACAGGTCGAAGCCCAGCCGCAGCGCCACAGCCAGAACAAGCAGCGCCAGCAGCGCCCGCAACTGTTCGCCGCGCAGCTTCTGGCCCGCCTTGGCGCCATATTGAGCGCCGGCCACGCCACCGACCATCAGGACGAGGGCGAGGAAGATGTCGACCGTCTGGTTGGTCGTCGCATGGATCATGGTGGTGTAGGCCGAAACCACGATGATCTGGAACAGCGAGGTGCCGACGACGACATTCGTCGGCACCTTCAAAAGATAGATCAGCGCCGGAATCATGATGAAGCCGCCGCCAACGCCCATGATGGCGGAGAGGAAGCCGATGCCGGCGCCGATGCCCAGCACCGGAATGACGCTGACGAAGAGCTTCGAGGCGCGGAACCGCATCTTGAACGGCAGCCTGTGGATCCAGTTGTGCTGGCCCGATTTCTTCAGTGTGGGGGCTGCGGTCGAACGCGACGCGCGGATTGCGTTGACGCTTTCGATCAGCATCAGTCCTCCCACCGCGCCGAGCAGGCCGACATAGAGCAGCGAAATGAACAGGTCGAGCTGGCCGACGCGGCGCAACAACGCAAAGACGACGGCGCCGGCGGTCGAGCCGACGATGCCGCCGACAAGCAGCATCGAGCCGAGCTTGAAATCGATGGTCTTTCGCTTGAGATGCGCCAATGCGCCGGAAAACGACGAGGCGATGACCTGGTTGGCGCCGGTGGCGACCGCGATTGCGGGCGGGATGTTGTAGAAGATCAGGAGTGGCGTGATCAGGAAGCCGCCGCCGACGCCGAACATGCCGGACAAAAAGCCGACCGCCGCCCCCATCGCCAGAAGCACGAACACGTTGACCGACATTTCTGCGATCGGAAGATAAATTCCCACCCTGCGGCCCGATCTTACTGACTGCGCTGCGTGTCGAAAAGGACACCGTCGCCTAATCGTCAGTTGAGACGAGAATGCGGCGAAGCCTACCTTCGCCGTATCCTAGGCCGAAAACAATCTCAACCGGTTAACGGTGTCAGATTCAATTCCGCGCGAGAAGCGCCTCTACCAGAGGCTCGTCGACCGTGCCGGTGGCCGATAGGGCGTTGTCCTTCTGGAAGGCCCGGATGGCGGTGCGCGTCTTCTCGCCCATTCGGCCGTCCGGCTTGCCCGCATCGTAGCCGCGCTGGTTGAGCAGGGCCTGGATGGTCTCGACCGCCTTGGTCATGTCGGTCGATGATGCCGGAGCCTTGTCCTGCCATGTGACCGGTACATCGACCACATTGGCTGTGGGATCGAGCAGACGAGGCTTCCAGAGCGCGGTGGTGGCCTTTGCGCGTTCCAACTGCTCTGGGGTCAGCGACTTTGCCACCTCGTCGCGCTTGGCCGCCGCATCTTGGTCGCCTTCGAGGGCAACCAGCGCGAACCATTTGTAGGATTCTTCGAGGTCGCGCCGCATGCCGACGCCCTTGGCGGTCAGGATGCCGAGATTGAACTGGCTGTCCTTGACGCCAAGTTCCGCAGCGGCTTGAAACCAGCGCCCGGCAGAGTCGTTGTCGGGCGTTCCGTCCGCGCCCATGGCGAAGAGTACGGCCAGATTGTGCATGGCGCTTGCGTTGCCCTGCGCTGCGGCAAGCTGGTACCAGGTCTTTGCCTTGGCCAGATCCCGGTCGACGCCAGCGCCCTTCTCGAACATGTTGCCGATGCGGTACTGCGCCGGTGCGAGGCCGAGATTGGCCGCCTGCTCGTAGAAATAGGCCGCGGCCTTCAGATCCTGCTTGACGCCGCGGCCTTCGGCATAGAGGGCGCCCACTTCGAACATTGCCTTGGGATCGTCCTTCTGCGCGGCCTCCTGCAGCGCGGGCGCGCCGACGGGCTGCGGCTTCAGCGCCGCCGATGGCACCTCGCCGAACCGGCTGTCCAAGTCTGCCGGAATGGAGCCGGTGATGTCGGGAGAGGTTTGCTCTTGCGGCATGGCGGGCGCTGTCTCCGCAGGCGCGGCAACGGGCTTTGCCGGTGCCGCCGCCAATGCCGGCGCTTCCTGCTTCGGCTCTGGTTCGGCCGCTGTTGGGACCGCCTCCTGGGGCTGAGCCCGCTCGGCCTTTTCGCTCTGGGCTTCGTCGTGCCGTGGCTGGTCGATGGTCTCGGTCGGCTGCGTCCGGGTGGGTGGGGCAACCTCTGCTGGCTTGGGCCGATGAGCAACGGTTTGCAGCGGTTCCTCCACGGCGGCAGGCGTGGCCACATCGGCGGCGGTGAGGGCATCCTTCTTCATCGACACGCCGATCTGGAGTGCCGCCAGTGCGAGAATGACGGCGCCTGCTGCCATCAGGATCGGCTTGCGGCGTGTCTTGACCAGATCGCCAAGCGCCTTCATCGGCGCCTTGCTTTCCGAACTGCCGTCGAGTGCTGCGGCTTCGGTCGCGGCAACCTGTGCAGCGCGGCGCGCGGCGGCGATGATGTCGGCGCGAGCGGTTTCGGCCTCGCCCGGCGCGGACAGCTTTTCGCGCTCGTCGCGCATGCGCTTGAGGATGGCATTCAGGTCCGGCGCGCCGGAGCCTGGTTCCATCGGCATGTTCGCTAGTTTGGGGTCGAGCGGCTCGTCCGGCGACAAGGCCTGTTCCGGTGCGTCCATCGACGCCTCGTGGACGGTTGCCGCGACTTCTTCCACTGGCAGGCCGACAGGTTCGGCTTTGGTCTTGCCCTTGAGAGCCAGCGTGAAGCCGCCCAGCATTGACCTCTTGGCCGGCTTGACGGCCTCGGGTTCGACGTCCGCCACGGGCACCTGAGGCGCTTCGTGAGATGGCGCGGTCGCGCCGAGCAGCTCCGGCTCGGCTGTGATGTCCATCGAAGGCGCTTGCTCTACCGACAGCTTGGGCGCGATGGCGACAGCGGGTTCGGCAACGCTTGGAGCGGTATCGTCGAGTGCGCCTAGCCGTTCGGCGATTTTCATCAGCGTCTGCTGGATAGCCTCGAAGGTGCGGATGCTGCGCTCTTCGGAGCGGCGGGTGAGCGCTTCAAGCGCCTTGAGATCATCGGCAAGCCCGGCGGCGGCCACCGCATCGCTCTGCGAGGCGGACAGAGATGCGACAGCGTGTTCCGCCGCCTGACGCGCCGCTTCCAGAACCGCCTGATGCTGGGTTGCGACGGATTTCTCGACCTCTTCGAGACGCGGACGGAAGTCGCTCATATCCGGCAGCATGGCGCCGGGGTTGAGCAGGTGCTGGTTGAGCTCCGCGACCTGGACTTCCAGGCTGCGGATCAGTTCGGCATCGAGCTCGACCATATCAGCCGAAGACTTGTCCAGCCTTTGGGCGATGTCGGCCAGACGCTCCTCCATCCGCTCTGCATCGGGAAGCGTATCGACGCGGTCGGCAACCCTGGCGATTTGCTGGCTGAGTCTTTCGAAGGCTTCTGCCGGCAGGTCGGCGCGCGCCGATATGTCGTCCACCCGTGCCGAAAGCGCTTCCAACTGCTCGCCCAGGCCGGTATCGCCGTTGTTTCTGACCATGTCCTCGATCTGCGCGGCGAGCGCCAGAATATGCGTTTCCAGCCGCAGCATCGCGTCGGCGTTGATCCCAGGCTTGTTGCCGGCGGTTGACGACGCCGCGATGGCGCGGGAGATTTCGTCGAGCCTTTCGGCGATGAGCTGGCGCGTGTCTTCGTTCTGGGCGCCTTGCTGGCGCACGAAGCCGTCCAGTGCCGTTGCCAGCGTCTTCACCTTTTCCTCGACCGACTGCAGCGCAGCCGAGCGCGGAAGGTCGCCGACGGCGGCATGGATATGCTCAAGCTTGCCGACAAGGTTGGTGATGCTCGCAGGCTCTCCCGAAACGGTCGGCATTCCGCTCTCGGCAAACCGGTCGACCCGCTTGTCCAGGGCCTTGACGCTCTCCTCGCGGGCGACGCCTTCCAGCATCGAGCGCACCTGCTCCAGCTCCAGCCGCAGCAGGTTGATGTGGCGGTCGTCGCTCTTGTCGGCGAGCGTCCGGATCGAAGCGGACAGCCGTTCGAACTCGGTGGCGAGTTCATGCGCGCCCTTGCCGTGGTCGTTCACCACATAGCGTGTCTCGATGTCTTGGCGCAGCTGTTCGAACTCGCGGCTGAGGTCGGCGCGCACCTGGGTGTTGAGTTCTTCCCGCATGCCCGACAACTCGCCCGCGATCTTGCCGATGGAGACCAGGCCGGCCTCCTGTCCGCGAAGCCGTTCGATTTCGCGCGCGATGATCTGGTAGGAATCTGCCGGGGTTTGGGCCTCGCCGGCCTGATTTTTTCCGGTCGCTTCCAGCAAGCGGTCGAGCTGCTCCGGCGAAGCGTAGGCCCGGCGCGGGCGGCCGGCATTCACGGAATCGAGATAGGATTTCTTGTTGTCCATCGAACGCCCGTCTCCCAGATTGACCGGCCCGTGGCCGGACGTCTTCCATTTTTTTGTCTGGGCGGCGGCGGTCAAGCGAATGACCCTGGTGGAAATTGGAGTTTCCGGGGCTCGCGCCCGCCGCTTGAAACCGTGAACAAATCACTACCTGATGATCACGATATGCCGACGAACCCACCTTTCGCCCAACGTGGTAAACAAGATGTTAACCAAGCTTAAGAAAGTCATGCGGATCGGGTCTTCTCTCAGGACGTGCCGCAGCGGCAGCCGGCGTCACGATTGACGCGGTAGCCTCAATCGCTAGGGTCCCCGAAAGCTGCGCGACGGCGCGAGACACAGGGCGGGACTTCATGGCGGAATGGCTGCCGGTCGACGGCGTGGAAGGGGCGGACATCTTCGCCATCATCAACAAACCGTCGATCACCAATTCAAATGCCTATCTTGTGCGGACTCCCAGCCAGCTCCTTGTCTTCGATCCCGGAGCGAGTGCCGCGCAGATCGACGCCCTCAATGCTGAGATAGCCGATGTGCTGGCGCAAACTCCGCGTCGGACGATATTGTTTCTGACGCATGCGCATTTCGACCATTTCGGCGCGGTGGAGCGGCTGGTCACGGGAAGCGAACGCCCGACGACCATCCTCCACGCCGCAGGCGCTTTGGCTCTCCGGGAAAAGGACCGTCACCACACGCTTGCGATCCTTTATCGCGACGTCGTCCTGCCGGATTTGCCGGTCGATGCCGTCCTGTTCGATGCCGATCCGGCGCCGGGCCTGCGCCGGGAATGGCGCGATGGGCCTGACGGGGCGTTGGTGCAGGTCGAGCTGTTTCCGCTGCATGACGGACACGAGATCGAGATCTATGCCACACCGGGCCATTCGACCTGCAGCTGTACCTTCCGGATCGGCCGACACCTCATCATCGGCGACGTGACCTTCGGCGCCAGTCCCGGTCTCGCCGGTCTGTCGGGCTGGAGCGGCGACGGCTTGCTCTATTCCACAAGGCTGATCCGCCATCTCATCGAGCGGCACGACATCGCCACCTGCTGGCTCGGACATGGCAATGCCCTGACGGGGACCGCGGCACTCAGCGCGCTGGCCGCCACGGAAAAGCAGCTGTCGACACTGAACGGCATTGCCGAGATGGATGAGGATCGCATCACGCTGCTCCGGCAGTTCGCGGTCGAATTGCTGCAGGAGATCGAGCGCATTTTCACGCTGATCGGCGCACGCCTGATGCTCGTCGCACTTCATCTTGAGAATCTCGAGGAGCAGCAGGAAGCCGAGCGGCTGGCGAAGCTGCTGGATGTCGACGATGTCGAGACCCAGATCGCCGAGTTTCGGCAATTCTGCCGCTCCTTCGCACAAGGCGGACAGCCAGAGCTTTCTGTAGCGATGAAGGCGGCCGGCACGATGGGACGCCTCCGTCGTGTGCTGACCGATACCGAGAGCAGCATGCACTCGCTCGCCTCCCGCGCCGAACATCTGATCGATGCCTTCCTGCAGACCATCCGCGGCCTGACCTTCCAGGCCAATATGGAGCGCGTCGCATTGTTTGAGCTTGTCGGCAATCTCGTTCGTCGTGAGCAGGCCCTGCCGGTCAGTGCCGAGGATTTTCTGGCCGCCAGCGACGACGCGGACGAGTTCCGCCGGCTTCTGGTGATCAACCTGTCATCCGGGTCGGTTCTGCGCGGCTGCGCGATCGAGATCAGCGGCGGCCAGGACGACGCGCCTTTCGCCGGCGAGGTGGTGACCGATGGTGCGCGGTTCCAGAATATCCTTCTGTCGACGCTGGAGACGCTGGCATCCAGAAGTGCCGCGAAGGCCATCGCCATCGATATGGCGGAGCAAGGCGGCAGGATAACCCTGCATATCGCGGCCGACGGCAACGGAAAGGGGTTTCCGCTCATCCGCGCGAGGCTTTATGAACGCGCCATGGAACAGATCGGCGGGCAGTTCGCGGTCGAGGCCGACAAGATCGTGATCGGTTTTCCGCTTGCGGCGCAGACCGGTCGAAGCGCCGATCGGCGCCGTTTGGATGAACAAGAGGCAGGATAATGGACATCACTTCGCGGCAGGTCGCCGACCGCACCGTGGTTCATCTCGACGGCCGGCTGGATGTGACCAGCGCGAAAGTCTTCGAGGACTTCATGCTCGATCTCATCGGCAAGGCTTCTTCGGATATCGTGGTCGATATGTCAGGCGTTCATTATGTCGCGAGTTCAGGCCTCCGTGCGCTGACCGTTGCCGCCAAAAAGGCGAACGCCTCGGGACGTAAGCTGTCGTTGTCGAATCTTCACGCCAATGTGCGCGAAGTGTTCGATATCTCCGGCTTTTCCTCGGTCTTCATGATCGTTTGAGGAGGCCTGTCCATCTCCGGGCTCATGTCTCTACGCAGCGGAAGTGGGGACGTTTTTTGAAGGGCCTACGTCGCATCCAGAATAGTATCTGTCGCATGCTTGCGCTACTCGACACGATCAGAAACCATCTTGAACCAGAAACGAAAGACGACTATATCCTTACGTAAACGTAAGATACTCTCTTTTGTTCTGATATGTGAAACCAATCGACGACAGCGTAACCCCGACGCTGCCGTGTGGCGCAGTCCCAAGTCGTGACGCGCGAGCCGGGGAAAGTAGATGATGACCCAACAGATGTTTGTCGCAGAGACAGCGGCCCATGGTCGCGAATTGCCTGTCGAAGACTTCATGCGTATCGGCGAAATGGCCCGGAATTTCGGTGTCACTTTGCGGGCGCTGCGCTTCTACGAAGACAAGGGCCTGCTGAATCCGCGCCGCGAAGGCAGCACGCGTCTCTACACGCGTCGCGACCAGGTTCGCCTCAAGCTGATCCTGCTCGGCCGCAAGGTCGGGTTCTCGCTGCGCGAGGTCAAGCAGATGATCGATCTTTACGACCCGGCGGGGACGAATGTGAAGCAGCTGCGCATGGCGCTGGAAAAATCCGAGAAGCAACTCGTCCGCCTGGGCAAGCAGCGTGCGCTGCTGGATGACGCGATTGCCGACCTCACGGGCGCCGCAGCCTCCGTGCGCCGCATGCTCGCAGAACGCGCGCCGCAATCCGCCGCCGCGAACTGAGCGGAGCTTTCCGAGCTTGACGAAGCCTTCCTAGCTGGAAGGTTTCGTCATTTTCATGCTGGCGCGTTGGCTCATACGCGACCACCACGATGCAAGATCGGGAAAGGTCTCAAACAGCCGGTGTGCTTCGTCTGACATGAGGAAGTAGTCGATCATCGGCGCGACATGAAGGTCGGCGAGCGTCAGGTTGGTTCCGCCTAGCCATGGCTTGCCATTCATCAGATCGGAAAGCGCCTTCAGACAGATCGGTGCGGCGATGCGCGCCTCTGCCATTTTTCCTTCGGCGGTAGCCTTGCCCTGTTGCGGGTTGGAGACCTGCTCGACGTAAAATCCCCAAACGAGATGCGGATAGATATAGCTGTCGGCGATGCTTATGACCTGATTGACGCGGGCGCGCTCTTGCGCGGTCGTCGGCTGTAGCGGGTTGGAAGGGAATGCTTCGTCGATGTACCGCGTGATAGCTCCGGTCTCGTACAGGCGGAATCCCGCATCGTCGAAGGCGGGTATGCGACCGAAGGGATGGTGGTCGACATAGTTGCTCGGCAGTCGATCCTTCGCAAATATGTCGATGGGCACCAACTCGTATTCGATTTCCTTCTCGATCAGCACAAGGCGAGCGGAGCGGACATAGACGCTGTAGCCGCTGCCATAAAGTATTGGCTTGTTCATCGTATCCTGACAGTCCTGCGCGAGGCCGAGAAGGGCGCGGTCGTTGCAATGCCATACCATGAACACCGCATGCTCGGGACAAGTGTCTCGGACAAGAACGCCTCTTCAGCAAAAATGACGCTCTGGCGTATTGACGTTTACGCAAACGTCAATATTTTTGAGAGGAAGCCGGACGGCTGACATCAGTCGCTTCGCATCCGCAGGCAAAACACCCGGAGGAAACCATGCCCATATTCAAGGCGCCCGTTCAGGATACGCTGTTCGTTCTCAACGACGTGCTGGGCTATGGCCGTTACGCCAATCTGCCGGGCTTCGCCGATGCGGGCGGGGATGTGCTGGAAGCCATTCTCGAGGAAGGCGCCAAGCTGTCCGAGAATGTGATGCATCCGCTCAACCGGGTCGGCGATATCGAGGGCTGCAAGCGTGCGCCCGACGGGTCGGTGACGACGCCGAAAGGCTTCCGGGAAGCATTCGACCAATATCGCGAAGGCGGCTGGATGGGCCTCGCGGTTCCCGAGGAGTTTGGCGGGCAGGGGCTTCCCTATAGCGTTCACGTCGCGGTCGGCGAATATATGTCATCGGCCAACATGGCGCTGATGATGTATCCGGGCCTGACCCAGGGCGCCATCGCCGCCCTCTTGGTGCATGGCACCGAGGAACAGAAGGCGAAATGGCTGCCCAAGATGGTGGACGGCACCTGGACCGGCACCATGAACCTGACCGAGCCGCATGCCGGCACCGATCTCGGCCTGCTGCGCACCAAGGCCGTCCCGAACGGCGACGGTTCCTATAAGATTTCCGGCCAGAAGATATTCATTTCGGCCGGCGAGCATGACATGGCGGAGAACATCGTCCACCTCGTGCTGGCCCGCATCGAGGGTGCGCCGGAGGGCGTGAAAGGCATTTCGCTGTTCATCGTGCCCAAGCTCAAACTCGATGCCGAAGGCAAGCCGGGCGAGCGCAATGGCGTCTCCTGCGGTTCGCTCGAGGAGAAGATGGGCATTCACGGCAACGCCACCTGCGTCATGAATTATGACGAGGCCACCGGCCATCTGCTCGGCCCTGAGAATGGCGGCCTGAAGGCGATGTTCACCATGATGAACGAGGCGCGGCTGGGCGTTGCGCTGCAGGGGCTTTCGATTGCCGAGATCGCCTATCAAAACGCCGTGTCCTATGCCAGGGACCGTATCCAGGGCCGTTCGCTGACGGGCGTCAAGGCGCCTGACAAGAAGGCCGATCCGATCATCGTCCACCCCGACATCCGCCGCGTTCTTCTGACCATCCGTTCGATCACCGAGGCCGGTCGCGCGCTGATCCTGTGGACCGCGCTGCAGGCAGACATCGCCCATCGGTCGGAAGACGAGAAGGAACGCCAGGCCGCCGACGACAATGTCGGCCTGATGACCCCGGTACTCAAGGGCGTGCTCACCGACAAGGGTTTCGACCATGCGGTGATGGCGCAGCAGGTGTTCGGCGGGCACGGTTATATCGAAGAGCACGGCATGAGCCAGTTTGTGCGCGATGCCCGCATCGCCATGATCTATGAGGGCGCCAACGGCGTTCAGGCGCTCGATCTGGTCGGCCGCAAGCTCGGCATGCATGGCGGTCGCGCGGTACAGGCCTTCTTCAAGGAAGTCGGCGAGTTCTGCGAGGCCAACCGCTCCGATGAGGCGATGGCGCCCTATACCAAACAGTTGAAGAAAGGGCTGAACGACCTGCAGAACGCCACGATGTGGCTGCTGCAGAACGGCATGTCCAACCCCGACAATGCGGGTGCGGCATCCACCGACTACATGCACCTCTTCGGCCTCGTCGCCTTCGGCTATATGTGGGGCCGCATGGCCAAGGTTGCGCAGGAAAAGCTTGCCGAGGGCAAGTCCGACTTCCACGAAAGCAAGCTGGTGACGGCGCGCTTCTTCATGGAACGCGTCATGCCCGAGACATCGGCGCGTCTGGCCCGCATTTCCAGCGGTTCCACAACCATGATGTTGATGCCGGCGGAGGCCTTTTAAGTGGACCTGCCGGTCGCAGCCCACCTATAAAGGCTGAAAAATAGTCATGCAGTGGAGGAAATGACGTGACGACTGCTCCCGCCGACATTCTTGGCCTGCCCAAGCCTGCCTGGGTCGATGATGAAGTCGGCATGCTCTACGACATGGCCCACCGCTTCCTCAGCGAGGAAATCGAGCCGCGCTACGAAGAGTTCGAGAAAAAGGAAATCTTCGACCGCGAAAGCTGGAAGAAGGCCGGTTCGGCCGGTCTGCTCTGCGCCTCCATGCCGGAAGAATATGGCGGCTCGGGCGGCACCTTCGCGCATGAGAGCGCGATCATCGAGGCGATCAGCCATGTCGGCGTCGACGGCTTCGGCATCGCCTTGCACAACTCCATCGTGGCGCCTTACATCCTTCATTACGGCTCCGAGGAGCAGAAGCAGAAGTGGCTGCCCAGGATGGCTTCGGGCGAACTCATCGGCGCCATCGCCATGACCGAGCCCGGTGCCGGCTCGGACCTCCAGGGCGTCAAGACGCGGGCGGAGAAGGACGGCAACCAGTACCGCATCAACGGCTCGAAAACCTTCATCACCAATGGCCAACTGGCCAACCTCATCGTGCTGGTGACCAAGACCGATCCCGCCAAGGGCGCCAAGGGCACCTCGCTGATCGTCATCGAGACCGACGAGGTCGAGGGCTTCGAGCGCGGCCGCAACCTCGACAAGATCGGCCTGAAATCCAACGACACATCCGAACTGTTCTTCAACGATGTGCGCGTGCCGACCTCGAACCTGCTCGGCACGGTCGAGGGCGAGGGCTTTGTCCAGCTCATGCAGCAACTGCCGCAGGAACGCCTGCAGATCGGCACCACGGCGATTGCCATGTGCGAGCGCGCGCTGGCGCTGACCATCGACTACGTCAAGGAGCGTAAGGCCTTCGGCAAGGCGGTTCTGGATTTCCAGAACACCCAGTTCAAGCTTGCCGAACTCAAGACCGAGGTCACCATCGGCCGCGTCTTCTACAATGATTGCGTCGCCCGTCACCTCGCCGGCGGTCTCGATCCGGTAACGGCGTCGATGGCCAAATACTGGCTCAGCGATTTGCAGGGCAAGGTGGTCGACCAGTGCCTGCAACTGTTCGGCGGCTATGGCTATATGAACGAATACCCCATCGCCCGGATGTTCCGCGACGCCCGCGTCCAGCGCATCTATGGCGGCACCAATGAGATCATGAAACTTCTCATCGCCAGGAGTTTGTAAGGCACATGTCGGTCTTCACGGCGGAAGTCAGCTGGAAGCCGGACGAGGGCGATCATTTCACCCTCGGCCGTTACACGCGCGTGCATGAAATCGCCTTCGACGGCGGCACGACCCTGATTGCATCCGCCTCTCCCTCGGTCGTCCCATTGCCCTTTTCGTCGGAAGCGGCGGTTGATCCCGAAGAGATGTTCGTGGCCTCGCTATCGTCCTGCCACATGCTTTGGTTTCTCGATCTCGCCCGCCGCGCCGGGTTGGAAATCCTGTCCTATCGCGACACGGCCGAGGGCTTCATGGAAAAGAACGCCGAGGGCAAGACGGCCATCACCCGCGTGACCTTGCGGCCCGCCGTCGAATGCGACGGCGACCGGTCCAGGCTCGCGCACATTCACGAGCAGGCCCATGATGCCTGCTTCATTGCCAATTCGGTAAAAACCGAAGTGGTCATCGAACCGCAATAAAAGATTTCAGGAGGTAATGCCGCCATGGCTGACGCTTATATCTACGACGCGGTGCGCACCCCGCGCGGACGCGGCAAGAAAGACGGCTCGCTGCACGAAGTGCCGGCCGTCAGGCTCGCCGCCAAGACGCTGGAAGCCGTACGGGATCGGAACGGCCTGGACACCTCCGTCGTCGACGACATCATTTTCGGCTGCGTCGATCCGGTCGGCGAAGCCGGCTCGGTGATCCCGCGTTCGGCCGCCTTCGAGGCCGGCTACGACACCAAGGCGCCGGGCATGCAGATTTCGCGTTTCTGCGCCTCGGGCCTCGATGCGGTGAATTTCGGCGCATCCAAGATAGCTCAGGGCGCCGATGAAATCGTCATCGCCGGCGGCGTCGAAAGCATGTCGCGCGTCGGCATGGGCATGTCGGGCGGCGCCTGGTACATGGACCCCTCCGTTTCGATTCCCGGCTGGTTCATGCCGCAGGGCGTGTCGGCCGATGTCATTGCCACCCGCTACGGCTTTTCGCGCGACGATGTCGACGCCTATGCCGTCGAAAGCCAGAAGCGCGCGGCCCATGCCTGGGACAAGGGCTATTTCAAGAACTCGGTGATCCCCGTCAAGGACCAGAACGGCCTGACCATCCTGGACCGTGACGAGCACATGCGGCCCACGACCGACATGCAGTCGCTGGGCCAGTTGCAGCCGTCCTTCACCATTCCCGGCGAAATGGGCGGCTTCGACGCGGTCGCCATCCAGCGCTATCCGGAGTTGGAAGAAGTCAACCACGTCCACCATGCCGGCAACTCGTCAGGCATCGTCGACGGTGCCGCTGCTGTCCTGCTGGGTTCGAAGAAAGCGGGGAAAACGCTCGGCATCAAGCCGCGTGCGCGCATCCGCACCTTCGCCAATATCGGCTCCGATCCGGTGATGATGCTCACCGGACCGGTCGATGTGACGGAAAAGCTGCTCAAGCGCGCGAAGATGAAACTCTCCGACATCGACCTGTTCGAACTCAACGAGGCGTTTGCCTCGGTCGTGCTGCGCTACATGCAGGCCTTCGACATTCCGCATGACCAGATCAACGTCAATGGCGGCGCCATCGCCATGGGCCACCCGCTCGGCGCGACGGGCGCGATGATCCTGGGCACGGTGCTGGACGAACTCGAGCGCCGCGACCTCAACACCGCGCTGGTGACGCTCTGCATCGGCGCGGGGATGGGCACCGCGACGATTATCGAGAGGGTTTAGCGGGGTTTCCCTCCCCCTTGAGGGGAGGGTGGTCCGCGCAGCGGGTGGGGTCGTTAGGCCACGCTCGACGGATAAAAATGAGGCCGAGCGCGGCATTGGGTAACCCCACCCGTCTCGCTTCGCTCGCCACCCTCCCCTTGAGGGGAGGGAAACCGCGGCCCCGCCGCTACCGTTTCAAGGAGGAACTCTCCAATGGCTGATTACAAGAATTTCACGGTCGACATCGACGCAGACGGCATCGCGCTCGTCACCTGGGACATGCCCGACCGCTCCATGAACGTCTTCACCGAAGAGGTGATGAACGAGCTCGACACCATCATCGACCGGGTTTCCGGCGACGGTGCGATCAAGGGTGCTGTCTTCACCTCCGGCAAGGAGACCTTCTCCGGCGGTGCCGATCTCACCATGCTGCAGAAAATGCTGACGCTCTTTGCCAAGGAAAAGAAGAAGGATCCCGAGGCGGCGGCCAAGCTTCTGTTCGACAATGCCGGCCGTATGAGCTGGCTGTGGCGCAAGCTGGAAACCAGCGGCAAGCCCTGGGTTTCGGCCATCAACGGCACCTGCATGGGCGGCGCGTTCGAGTTGGCGCTGGCCTGCCATGGCCGCGTTGCGGCAAACTCCGACAAGGTCAAGATGGCGCTTCCCGAGGTCAAGGTCGGCATCTTCCCCGGCGCCGGCGGCACCCAGCGCGTGACGCGCCTGACCGATCCGCAGTCCGCTTTGCAGATGCTGACCTCCGGCCAGACGCTCACGCCGCAAAAGGCCAAGGGCATGGGCCTGATTAGCGAGATCGCCGAGCCTTCCGAACTGATCGAGAAGGCCAAGGGCCTGATCAAGGGCGGTCTCAAGGGCGTGCAGCCCTGGGACGAAAAGGGCTTCAAGCTGCCCGGCGGGCCAGTCTATTCCGCTGCCGGCGCCAATCTCTGGCCGCCCGCGGTGGCGATCCTGCGCCGCGAGACCTTCGGCAACTATCCCGCAGCCACGGCGATCCTGAAATGCGCCTACGAAGGCCTGCTGGTCCCGTTCGAAACCGGCCTGCGCATCGAGCAGCGCTATTTCACCGAGATCATGCAGACCCGCGAGGCCGCGGCGATGATCCGCTCGCTGTTCGTGTCGCTGCAGGAGCTCAACAAGGGCGCACGTCGCCCCGAAGGCGTGCCGGAAACCCAGTTCAAGAAGATCGGCGTGCTTGGCGCCGGCTTCATGGGCGCGGGCATTGCCTATGTCACGGCGAAGGCCGGCATTCCGGTGGTGCTTCTCGACCGCGACACGGAAGCCGCCAACAAGGGCAGGGACCATTCCGACAAGCTGATCTCCGACCAGATCAAGAAGGGGCGCGCCAAGGCCGAGGACAAGGACAAGCTCCTGTCGCTGATCACGCCGACCGCGGACTATGCCGACCTCAATGACTGCGACCTCGTCATCGAGGCGGTATTCGAGGATTCCGAGGTCAAGAAGGGCGCGACCGAGAAATCGGAGGCCGTGATCAAGCCGGCGGCGATCTTTGCCTCCAACACCTCCACCATCCCGATCTCGTCGCTGGCGCAGAACTCCAAGCGCCCGAAGAACTTCATCGGCATCCATTTCTTCTCGCCCGTCGACAAGATGATGCTGGTCGAGATCATTCTCGGCAAGAAGACGGGCGAAAAAGCGCTGGCGGTTGCCATCGACTACGTCCGCGCCATCAAGAAGACGCCGATCGTGGTCAACGACACGCGCGGCTTCTATGTCAATCGCTGCGTGCTGCGCTACATGTCGGAAGCCTACAAGATGCTGATCGAGGGCATCCCGGCGGCGATGATCGAGAACGCGGCGAAAATGGCCGGTATGCCGGTCGGCCCGCTGGCTCTGACCGACGAGACCGCGGTCGACCTCGCCCAGAAGATCATGAAGCAGACCATACGCGATCTCGGCGACAAGGCCGTCGATCCCAAGCAGATGGAACTGATCAACACGCTGGTCGACACCCATGGCCGCTTCGGCCGCAAGAACGGCAAGGGTTTCTACGATTACCCGGCCAAGCCGGCGAAGAAGAAGCTCTGGCCCGGCCTCAAGGATCTGTATCCGCAGCGCGACCCCGACACGGTCGACGTGGAAGAGATCAAGCAGCGGCTGCTGGCGGTGATCGCTCTCGAAGCGGTGCGCGTGATGGAGGAGGGCATCGTCACCGACCCGCGCGAGGCGGATGTCGGCTCGATCCTGGCCTTCGGCTTCGCACCTTATACGGGCGGTGCCTTGTCCTACATCGACGGGATCGGCGCCAAGAAATTCGCCAAGATCGCCAAGCATCTGCAGAAGAAATACGGTGTCGAGTTCAAGGCGCCGAAACTTCTGCTCGACATGGCCGAGACGGGCGAAACCTTCTACCAGCGCTTCGATCCCTATGCGAAGGGCGACGCCAAGAAGGCGGCGTAAGGACGGCGGCATGTATGTCTGGGCGAGAATGGCCCGTATGGCCGCGACGGCATCCCGTCGCGGCCCTTATGCGCTGGGCGATGAAAGCAGGCTGTCGTTCCGCTGCCTGCCGACGGATATCGACACCAACATGCATCTCAACAATGCGCGCTACATGATGCTGGCCGATCTCGGCCGCATCGACATCTTCCTGCGGTCGGGCCTGATCAAGGTGGCGCGGGAGAAGCGCTGGGCGCCGATGCTGGGCGGGCTTCAGACGGTGTTCGTGCGCGAAATCCGGCTGTGGCGGCGCTTCGACGTTTTCTCCTCCATCGAAACCTGGGACGGCACAGAGGTCATCGGCAAGCACCGCTTCGTGCTCGACACCGGCGAGACGGCCGCCGTCATCATGACCAGTGCGGGCGTCTATGACCGCGCCAACCGCCGTTTCGTCGCGATTGACGATCTGTTTAAGGCCCTCGGCGTGAACCCGGTTGCACCGCGCGGCTACAGCGAGGAGGAGGAAATCTTCACTGCCTCGCACAAGCGCCTGAGAGCGGTGGCGAAGGGCGGCTGAGAAGGTTCCTCTTTTACTGCGACGCTTTGAGGACTATCTTCGCTTGCACAAGAGGATCGGCGATGACCAAGCTGGAGCGAGCACTCAAGGAAGCCGAGCAGTTGCCGGATGAACTGCGCGAACAACTCGGCGATCAGCTGCTTCACTACATCCATAATTATCTTGCGCTTCGAGACGATCTCGACGCCGGATTGGCGGAACTGGATGCCGGGCAGATGCGCGATGGAAAATCTGTTTTCGCCTCTCTGAAGGCCAAACATGGCCTATAGGCTGATTTTCGCACCGCTGGCGGAACGTGACCTAGCCGAAATCGAAGCCTTCATCTCTGTTGAAAGTCCACTCGCAGCCCAGCGCATGATCCTGCGTTTTGAAAAAGCAGCGATGATGCTGACAGAGCGGCCTTATGTTGGTGCACCCGTACTGCTGCCCAAGCGCAGAGGCCTGAGAAAGTGGACTGTCTCTCCCTACGTGATTTTTTACCGGATCGCGGACGAAGAATTGCAGATCGTTCGCATCTTGCATTCGGCGCGAGATATCCACCGGCAACTCCCTACGGAATAGGTATCTTTGCGCTTCAGCATGGTGGACAAATCGTAAATCGGGCGATATACCAAAAAGGTATTTTTTCCTGTTGATGGAAGGGAGTGGAACGGTGCTCTCCCATGAACGCGTCTGGGCCGCGATCGATACGCTGGCCGAACGCTATTCGCTTTCCCCCTCCGGCCTTGCCAAGAAGGCGGGGCTGGATTCGACCGCTTTCAACAAATCCAAGCGCTTGTCCGTCGATGGGCGGCCGCGCTGGCCGTCCACGGAATCGCTCGCCAAGATCATCGAGGCGACCAACTCCTCGCTCGACGAGTTCATCGGCTTCGTCGAGGGCCGGACGGCGGCGCTCTCGGTCAGTGTAGCATCTGCGCGGCAGACCTCGGGCGTGCCCCTGCTGGGCTTCGCGCAGGCGGGCGCCGGCGGTTTCTTCGACGATGCCGGATTTCCGGTCGGCCAGGGCTGGGACCTGATCGAACTGCCGGGGCAGGCGACGGAAAACTCCTACGCTCTCCAGGTCCAGGGCGATTCCATGCTGCCGCTTTACCGCAATGGCGACGTGCTGGTGGTGGAACCGGCGGCTCCGATCCGCAAGGGTGACCGCGTCGTGGTCAAGACGCTGGACGGCGAGGTCATGGCCAAGGTGCTGGAGCGGCAGAATGCCGCCGGCGTCGACCTCGTCTCGCTCAATCCCGAGCATCCCGACCGGCACATTCCCATCGCCCGCATGGAGTGGATTGCCCGCATCGTCTGGGCGAGCCAGTAGGGCGAATGCGGCTGGCGCATGCAGCTTTGTCGCTTGCCGTTCTCTGCGGCGGGGCTGTGCTGGTTCTGGCGGCCGGCCAGTGGGTTGACGTCCGGCCAGAGCTGCCGGCCGCATCGGTTCAGCCAAAAGATCCGTCGCCACCGCCGAAGATTTCCACAGCCTCGCCCCAACCCGAAGCCAATCGCACCGCCGATCCGGATGGGGGCGTGCCGGCGACCGCCGAGGCCGACACGCTCCAGCGCGAAGCCCCGCGTGCCCCGCTCAGCCAGTTGTCGCTTGCCCTGCCGCCGAAACCCAAGCGGCCGAAGGATTGGGATGGCGCGACGCTGTATCGCCCCGTCGCGCCCGCCGCTGGTGTGATCGAGGCAATGGGCTACACGGTGTCGCTGGCCGGTGTCAGCGGGGTGGACGCGGCCTACAGATGCAATTCGGACGGCAAGGAATGGCCATGCGGCGTCAATGCGCGCACCGCATTCCGCTCCTTCCTGCGCGGCCGCGCCGTCGTGTGCGATATACCGCAAGAGGCCGTGCCGGGCGCTGTCGAAGCTGGTTGCCGGCTGGGCAAGCAGGATATCGCCCGCTGGCTGGTGGACAATGGCTGGGCCACGGCCGAGGCCGGCGGACCGTATGCCGAAGCGGAGGACAAAGCCCGAAAGGCCGGCAAGGGCATTTTCGGGCGGCCGCCGGAAACGGCTGATTTGCCGCCGCCTCCGCCGGATGTTTCGTTCACGCAGCCAATTGACCCGCCAGAGCCTTCTGAATGAGGGCGCGGGTTTCCGCCACGCCATAGAGCGCGGCGAAGGAGCCGAAGCGCGGGCCGCGTTCCTGGCCGATCAGCACCTGGTAGATCATCTGGAAAAACGCCCCGGAAACGCCGGGACCGCCCTCTGGGCTTTTCTTGGCATGGTCCTGATAACGCTCGATCGCGCGGGCTACATTGAGCGACGCGTTCTGGATCGCCTCGCCGTCCGCGTCGGCGGGCAGCGCGCCCAGCGCATCGGCCAGCTTCTGCAGCGCGTCCTGCTCCACTTCGTCGGCGGGTCGGTACACCTTGGTCGGCTTCACGAAGTCGTCGAAGTAGCGGATCGCGTAATCCGCCAGACGATCGAGTTCGGGATGCGTCTGAGGCGTCACGCCCTTTGCGTGGCGTGAAATGAACCCCCACAAAACGTCCTTGTTCTGGGCGTTCGATGCGCTGACGAGGTTGAGCAGCAAGGCGAAGGTCACCGGCAGTTCGATGGCCGGCGGGTTGCCGTCATGCATGTGCCAGACCGGGTTGCCCAGGCGGTTCTTCCAGTCCTGCTTCGGATAAGCGGCGAGGAAGCTGTAATACTCGTCCACCGCTTTCGGAATGACGTCGAAATAGAGCTTCTTGGCCTGCCGGGGCCGCTGGTACATGTAGAGGCCCAGGCTTTCGGTCGGCGCGTAGGTCAGCCATTCGTCGATGGTCAGGCCGTTGCCCTTCGACTTCGAAATCTTCTGGCCATTCTCGTCGAGGAACAGTTCGTAGACGAAATGCTCCGGCGCGCGTCCGCCTAAAATGTTGCAAATCTTGTCATAGACCACGGCGTTGGTCTGGTGATCCTTGCCGAACATCTCGAAGTCAACGTTGAGCGCTGCCCAGCGCATGCCGAAATCCGGCTTCCACTGCAGCTTGACCTTTCCGCCGGTGACCGGAAGCGTGGTCTCGACGCCGTTCTCGTCGTCGAAGGTGATCGTGCCGGCCTTGGCGTCGACATGCTTCATCGGCACGTAGAGTACGCGTCCGCTGGTCGGTGAAATCGGCAGAAACGGGCTGTAGGTCGCTTGCCGTTCCTCGCCCAGCGTCGGCAGCATCACGGCCATGATCTTGTCGTAGCATTCGGCTGCGCGCAGCAGCATCGCATCGAACCGGCCCGACTTGTAATAGTCGGTGGCGCTGGCAAACTCGTAGTCGAAGCCGAACGTATCGAGGAAACGGCACAGCATCGCGTTGTTGTGGTCGGCAAAGCTCTTGTAGTCGCCGCCGAACGGGTTCGGCACGGCCGACAGCGGCATGTGCATGTATGGCTCCAGCGCTGCGCGATCCGGCACGTTGTCGGGGATCTTGCGCATGCCGTCCATGTCGTCGGAGAAGCAGAGCAGCTTTGTCTTCACCTTGTCCTGCGTGATCACATGGAAGGCGTGACGCACCATGGTGGTGCGCGCCACCTCGCCGAAGGTGCCGATATGCGGCAGGCCGGACGGCCCGTAGCCGGTCTCGAACAGTACCGTCTCAGGAAATGGTTTGTCTTTGTAGCGCTCGACGATCTTCCGTGCCTCTTCGAACGGCCATGCCTTGCTCTCGGCTGCCGCTGCAAGAATTTCGGGGTTGAGATCGATCGTGTTTGATCTCGTCATATCGAACGCCTTTTGTGATTTTGAAATGCCGTCGCCAAAAACGACCGTCCTAAGCTCGCGAACCCGTGGCGTCAACGATTCCGGGTGCTTTTCATTGTGCTGTCACCTCGGCGATCCTAGATACCGAGCGTTCCATCAACGGAGACCTCGATGCCGCAGCTTACGACCCACGAAGCCATAGTCTACCTCATGGTGATCACCTCGGCTTCCGACAGGGATATGACCGACCTCGAACTTTCGCGCATCGGCGAGGTCATCCACACCTGGCCGATCTTCGTCGATTTCGACGAGCACAAGCTGATCGACGTCGCCAGGGACTGCCAGAAGATGCTGCATGAGGACGCCGGGGTGCAGGGTGTGTTGGCCCTGACGGCCAAAGCCATCCCAACCCATCTTCACGACACCGCTTATGCGGCGGCGTTCGAAGTCGCCTCGGTCGATCTCGAAATGCGGATGGAGGAGGTGCGTATCCTGCAGTTGCTGCGCCGGCATCTCGATGTGGACGAACTCACCGTCGCAGCCATCGAGCGCGCCACCAAGGCGCGCCACCGCATGCTGACCTGATCGCTGATCAGAAGAAGCTGACCGGGAAATACCGCAGATAAAGTTCGGCAAAAGTGCCCTTGGCGGTGATCTCGCGCAGGGCGTAGTCGAAGGCGGCGGCCAGTTCCGGCGTCTCCGCCTTCACGGCCACCGACAGGCCGTCGCCGAGATAGTCGGGCGCCATGTAAGGTCCGCCTGCGAAACGGCAGCAGCCCGCCGCGTCGCTGCCCGACAGCCAGAAGCTCATCCGCATGCCGTCGCCGAAGGCGGCGTCGATCTTGGATTCCTTGAGGTCGCGATAGAGCCAGTCTTGGCGGGTGAATGTCACCGGCTGCACATCGGGGAAATAATCGCGCAGCAATTGCTCATGCGCGGACCCGGCCAGGACACCGACGCGCTTGCCCGAAAGGGCCGCGGCATCCAGTTGCTTCAAGTCGGACAGTCTCCGCACGATGAAGCGCGCGGGAAAGCGCAGATAAGGCCGGGAGAACGCGTACAGCTTTCGGGAGTCCGCGGTTGCCGGCAGACCGGCCAGCAAGGCCTCGCCGTCGCCCGCGCGCATTGCGCCTTCCAGTTCGTTCCACGGCAGCGCCTGGATCTGGCATTTCGGCTCGATCTGGAGCTCACGACAGATGGCGCGCGCCAGATCGACATGGAATCCCGACAGACGGCCATTGCCGTCGATGAAGTTGAACGGCGGGAAATCGGTCGTCGTCAGGAAGCGCAGCCGCGGCAGTGCCGACACATTCGGCTTCTGCAGCTGTTCCTTCATGTCCCAAAAGTTCGGAATCTCCGGCTCCTGGGCGTGTCCCGGCGCCACAAAGGCGAAAAGGACCACGGCGAGCCCGAGGCCGATCGACCTGCGGGCCCGAGCAAGCCACGCGCCTGGAGCGTACGAAGGAGAAGAATGTTTCGGATTCGTCATGGTCTGCTTTGTGTAGATTTCAATGATTGGGAATTGGTGAAGCGCCCAATCCAGAGATCAACCTGCCGTTCACGGCGCAAAAGGCGCAGGCGCAGAGAAACGCTCAATGTGGCGAGGGTTTGATGGGTTGCCGCCGTCGTCATAGATCATTGGACTAATACTTTCGACGTAACAATCAGGCCATCGCAGCGCATAGACAAGACGTTAAAAATATAGATTGATTTGTTTTAATCTCTATTGTTCAATGATGCGCTATTAAAGGAAAACATCCGTCCGCGAATACGGGGCACTGATGGATGTTGAAGAACACTCGGAAGTCTCACCAATATAGTTTTCAGATGCGCGTATGGGGGCATGCGCCATGGAAATTCGTCACGCCGATTTTCTAAAGCATAACAATCTGTCGCGTCTGGCTGCGATAAAGCAACTCGATCTTGCCCGACAGGCACGTGCTACCCAGGCAAAGGTATTCAGGCTCGTGCCGGAAAGCCGTGATTGGCAGCCGGTGCTGGATCGGCTGGGTCTTTCGGCCGAGCAGATCTGGCGGATCGCGTCCAAGGCGCGGTTTGCCGGCGTTTCCTTCGAGAGAAAACTGATTGCCTCCGGTCTCGTTGCCGAAGCGGATTTCTACCAGGCGATCGCTGCGGAGCTTGGGATTGCCTTCCTTCCCTCCATCGAAGCGGACAGTCTGGTCGACCGGTTCTCCCTGGATACGCCGGTGCTGCGCGCTACCGATAAGAAACTGGTCGTCCGCTGCCACGATGCTGCACAAGAGGTGGTTACGGTCGTCGCTCCGGACCGCCAGGGAATGCTGGAATTGCGCCGGCAATTTCATCTCGCTCCCAACCTGCGCACCCGCATACGCATCACAACGCCGTCCGCCATTCGGCAAGCGGTGTCGGCCTGGCTTCAGAACGACCTGGACCGTCACGCGACCAAAGGCTTGTTCGACCGTTTCCCGGCATCCTCGGCCCGCTTCGTCTTGTATGGCTGGCAAGGTCTGGCGGTGGGTTTGCTGATCCCGTTGGCGCCTCTTGCGCTGTTCCTGCAGCCGACCATCGGCTTCCGCGTCCTGCACGTGATAACGCTCGTCTTCTTCCTCGGTTGTATTGCGTTGCGCGTCGGTGCGATCCGCCACGCCCACCCACCCCGTCCGAAAAGGTTGCGCCCAGTCGACCGCGCTGGATTGCCGACCTATTCGGTGCTGGTCGCCGTCTATCGCGAAGCTCATATGATCCCGGAACTGGTCGCAGCACTCGACCGTCTCAAATGGCCGCGCAGCAAGCTCGACATCAAGCTGGTCTGCGAAGCCGACGATCTGGAAACCATTGCCGCCGCACGCACGCTGGACCTGCCGCCGCATTTCGACATCGTCGCCGTGCCGCCATCGCTGCCGCGCACCAAACCGAAGGCTCTGTCCTATGCGCTGCCTCAGGCGCGCGGAGACTACATCGTTCTCTACGACGCCGAGGACCATCCGCATCCCTGCCAACTGATCGAGGCATGGCAGGCGTTCGAGGACGATGCCGATGGCCGGCTCGCCTGCGTGCAGGCGCCGCTGGAGATTTCAAACAAGAATTCCGCCGGCATGGTGGCCACCATGTTCGGCTTCGAATATGCCGCGCTGTTTCGTGGTTTTCTGCCATGGCTTGCGCAAAACAAGCTCATCCTGCCCCTGGGCGGGACCTCGAACCACTTCCGGCGCGAGGTGCTGGAGGAGGTTGGCGGCTGGGATCCGTACAACGTCACCGAGGATGCCGACCTCGGTATCCGGCTGGCGCGGTGCGGCTATCGCACGGCGACGATCACCAAGCCCACCCTGGAACTCGCCCCGATCCGGTTCAAGGTCTGGCTGCCGCAGCGCTCACGATGGTTGAAAGGCTGGTGCCAGAGCTGGCTGGTGCATATGCGGCATCCGGTCCAGCTTTACCGTGAACTGGGACCTGCCTCATTCTGCGCGGCGCAATTGCTGCTGGCCGGCATGGTGGTATCAGCGCTTGCCCATCCGGTTCTGGTGGCTCACGTCTTCTATGGCGGCGTACAGATGGCGCTGGGCGTGGAGGCTGGGCCGGAGAGGCCGATCCTGCTGCTTCTCGACATCGTCAGTATTGTGGGCGGCTACATGTCGTTCCTGTTGCTGGGGTGGAGCACGCTCAGGCCGCGCGAGCGCCAGCAATTCTGGCGCATCGTCGTCTATACGCCAGCCTACTGGTTCATGCTGTGCATCGCTGCGATGAAGGCCATCTGGCAGCTCTTCTTCCGCCCGCATCATTGGGAGAAGACTCCCCATGTGCTGGTCGGGAAGTAGCCCCGATCCATGACTGTCGATCGGTCCTAGCCCGCTATGCGTTGCAAAAATTCCGGTCCCTGGCCGATGATGTTGAGGTCGGGTTCGCCAATGTCCTTTTTCTCCTTGCCGTCATAGTCAAGCGCCAGGAGGATATGCCGCATCACCTCCAGCCGCGCCCGCCGCTTGTCGTTGGCGCGCACGATGGTCCAGGGCGCGGCTGCGCTGTGGGTGCGTTCGACCATCAGGTCGCGCATTTTCGTGTAGTCGTCCCATTTGGCGATGCCGGCCAGGTCCATCGGCGAGAATTTCCAGTTGGTCAGCGGGCTGTGCACGCGGTCGTGAAAACGCTTGAGCTGCATTTCCTGGCCGACATCGAGCCAGAATTTGAAGAAGCAGATCCCGTCATTGACCAGCATCTGCTCGAAATGCGGTGTCTCGCGCAGGAACTGCTCGTGCTGTTCGGGCGTGCAGAAACCCATCACCGGCTCCACGCCGGCACGATTGTACCAGGACCGGTCGAAGGTGACGAACTCGCCGGCGGTCGGGAAATGGGCGATGTAGCGCTGGTAGTACCACTGGCCTTGCTCGGTCTCGGTCGGCTTGGTCAGCGCCACGTTGCGCGCATTGCGTGGGTTCATATATTCGCGCAGAACCGCGATGGTGCCGCCCTTGCCGGCCGCATCGCGGCCTTCGAACAGCACCAGCACGCGCTTGCCGGTCGATTGCAGCCAGAACTGCAGCTTGACCAGTTCAACCTGCAATTCCTCGAGCAGCCGGTCGTACTCCTTGCCGGGGAGTTTGTCCGCGTAGGGATAGCCGCCGGAACTCAGCGTATTGTCCTCCACCCAGTCGGGCAGCTTCGGATCGGTGATATCCAGCGTGCGCTTGGTGTCGCCGATTTTGAATTTCACCGGGCCGATCTTTGCGAGTTCCTTATTTTCCTTGGCGTTTTTCGTCACAATGACACCTTTCATGAGTTATGGCGCATGCTAGAGCCTTTCATGATGAGTTGAAACCGTTCTGCCGAAGGGTTTCCTGTTGGCGGACACCCGGGGGCGTAGAGCGCTTGGACGATGGAATCCCATCGATCTGCGCGTTTCTCCTGCCGGATTGTCTCGCCATCGGAGGCGTAGCGAACTGCTTCCACCTCATCATGAAAGGCTCTAGACCATTTTTACAGGCGAGCGGAATCGCGGCTGAGACAGAGATAGGACGGCCCGGCCAATGAGCGAGATGGAAGACCGGCAGGTGGAGACCGTATCGACACGGGCTTTGGCCCGCCTGCGTCAGAACGGCTGGCTTGCCGGAGCGTCCTGCGCCGCAATTATCGCTGTTTCGGTCGCCGGGCAGGTGTCGGGCTATGTCGCGGCGTTTGCCTGCCTGGCCGTGCTGGCGGTGGCCGCAATGGCGCCCGGCAGGGAGACAGAAGCGGCCGTGCAGCCCGTCCGGCTTGTTCCCGAAGCAAACCCGCTCGAACCGCTTTCGGCTGTTCATCTCGCCGCCGCGGTTGCCGATCCGCTCGTCGTCTTCGACGCGTACGGCGCCGTGGTGCATGCCAATGACGCGGCGCGGCGGGCTTTCGACGGCATGCGCGCCGGCCTTTCGCTGCCGCTCCGGTTTCGCGCGCCGGAAATGCAGTCCGTCATCGAAGGGGCGTTGGCCGGCGATGGCACGGTCCTCTCCGTCGATTATTCCGAGCGCCTGCCGGTCGAGCGCAGCTATCACGTCACGGCCTCCCCGGTAGGGCATGACACCGGCCTTTATGTCCTGGTGTTCCGCGACCAGAGCGAAGCGCGCCGCATCGACCGAATGCGCGCCGATTTCATCGCCAATGCCAGTCACGAGCTGCGGACCCCGCTGGCGTCGATCTCCGGCTTCATCGAGACGATCCTGGGGCCGGCCCGGAACGATCCCAAGGCGCAGGCTAATTTTTTGGGCATCATGCAGGAGCAGACAGGCCGTATGTCGCGGCTCATCGACGACCTATTGTCCTTGTCGCGGTTGGAGATGAAGCCCTATCTCCGGCCTGGACAGACCGTCGACGTAAAGGAAACGCTCGAGGCGGTGATCTCCTCGCTCACGCCTTTGATGGCCGACACCGGCATGGCGCTGGAACGGGAGTTCGGGGAGGGGAGCTTTCTCGTCTCCGGCGACAGGGACGAACTGTTCCAGGTTTTGCAGAACCTGCTCGAAAATGCCTGCAAATACGGCCGCTCCGGCGGGCGTGTCGTGGTGCAGTTGGAGAAAGCGGTTTCCGGCGGTGTCCACGAGGTGGTGGCCACGATCCGCGATTTCGGGCCGGGCATACCCCAGGAGCACATTCCGCGCATCACCGAGCGCTTCTACCGCGTCGACGTCGAAACCAGCCGCACCCAGAAGGGAACCGGGCTGGGGCTTTCGATCGTCAAGCACATCCTCACCCGCCATGGCGGGCGTCTGACGATCCGCTCGGAAGTCGGCAAAGGGTCGAGTTTCGCCGTCCATCTGCCGATAGCCTGAGACAAACTTCGACATTTCTTTTTTCTGTCATACGCTTAGCGTAGTCAAAGAGTTTGTGGAGACGATTCTTCAGCACATCCGAGGTCGTGGAAACGAAGTCCAAACCGTCGATTTCCGGGAGGCGAACTGCCCATGCCATCAGGCCATATCGTCAGTGCCTTCGAGGAGGAGCTGCAATTCCTGTCGCGGCGACTGGCAGCGATGGGCGGGCAGGCCGAACGCCTGGTCGAACAGGCGGTGGCGGCCCTCGTCAATGGCGATCCCGTTTTGGCGCAAAAGGTCATCCGCGACGACCTGCTGCTCGACGAGGCGCAGCGCGAGATCGACGACAAGGCCATTTCCATCATCGCCCGGCGCCAGCCCATGGCGCGCGACCTGCGCGAGATCATCGGCTCGATCCGCATCACGGCCGATCTGGAGCGGGTCGGCGATCTCGGCAAGAATCTGGCAAAGCGGGTCAATGCGGTGGCGGAAGGACGCCAGCCGGCGAGCCTGTTCCGGGGGCTTGAAGCCTTGGCCGAACTGGCGCTCGCCCAGCTCAAGGAAGTTCTCGACGTCTTTGCCTCGCGCTCGGTCGAACGCATCGGCTTCGTCCGCGACCGCGACGAAGAGATCGACGCCATGTACACGTCGCTGTTCCGCGAACTGCTGACCTACATGATGGAAGACCCGCGCAACATCACGCCCTGCACCCATCTCCTGTTCTGCGCCAAGAACATCGAGCGTATCGGCGACCACGCCACCAACATCGCCGAGACCATCTATTACATGGTCACGGGCGACCAGATGCCGCCCGAACGCCCCAAGGAAGACAAGAGCCACCGCGTGACGCTCAACCGGAGTTGAGGGATGCCCGGTCGGCGGTGCGCCCTTCGAGGCTCGTATTTTTGATGGTCTGGCATTCCTTTTTCGGCGCCTTTTGAGCGTTTTTCCGGGCTGCCGGGTTTGGCATCTAAGTCACGGAATGGATTCCCGGGTTTCCGCCTCACTGCGCTCGGCTCCACCGCGGAATGACGAAGACGCGGAAGGGTATGTCAATCACCGACGTTGGAGTTTGGCAGGGAACCTTCTACCTTCGTCATTCTCAGGCAAGCGAGGCGGAGCCGAGCGCGACCCGGGAATCCATTCCGCGACTTGCGAGATGCAACGCGACAGCAGGACGAGGGCGGGTCATTTTTTCGTCTAACGCGAGATAATGCCGGCATGGACGATCCGCTCCTGTGAGGAGGACGCGAGCAAAGCCAATCGTCTCCAAGTCTCTCGATCAAGCCAATCGCGGTCAGTGCCGAGAACAATCCGCGTGCCGACGTCATCAGGGCGAAGAAACAAAAAAAGGCGGCGCAAGCGCCGCCTTCGAGATGGTCAGGTCGAAGCTTGGCTTCAGCGAACCCGGCGGCGTTCCGATGCCGGCTGGAAGGCGAGGCGGGCGTGATAGCGGCAGTAGGGGCCGGTATCGGCGCATTCATTGCCGCAGAAGTTGAAGTCTTCCGACAACGGATCGCCATTGGGCCACTTGCAGGTGCGCTCGCTGAGCTGGACCAGTTGCAGCCGGCGTGAGATCGGCACCACGACATCCTGGGTGGCGCGCAGCGCCGGCCGGGCGGGCTCGGCATCGAACTGGACCTGCAGCGCCGTGGCGCCCAGGGTCGCGGCGACCGGACGCGGCGCAGGCGCTGGCCTGCTGCTGACCGGCTTGGGCGCGGCGGCGGTGGGTGTCGCGGGCTTCTTCGGCCGTGCAGGCGTGGCGGTGGTGCGACCGCGGCCAGACAGCTTCAGGCGGTGAACCTTGCCGATGACGGCGTTGCGGCTGACGCCACCCAGCTGGGCAGCGATCTGGCTTGCGCTCAGTCCCTCGGACCAAAGTTTTTTAAGAAGCTCGACCCGCTCGTCAGTCCAGTTCATGAGATCGTTCTCCCGATCGAAGTGCGGACTCGCGAATCCCTATACGCCCGGCGCAAGCCGGTTGGGCACCACATATACTTGGGTGATTATGTTCGCCGCACGAAATCTAGTTATTTCGAAACCACAATTAGCTATACGTGGACTCCGTGACAAGAGTCCCGGCTGCAACACGAATCGCTTTTTTCGGTTTTCCCCAACTTGCCTGCCGATCCGGTGCGTGGCGCAAACCTGCCCGGCAGATCATGGCCCAGGCGACCTTTTCGTTGACTTCCAAGGCGAAAAAAACAATATAGCGCCAAGGTCGCCGAATGGCGGCCTTTTGATTTTTCTGGCCTTGGAGAGGCAAAAATGAGCGGATCGGCGCTGTACGAAACCTTCGCGCGCGCTCCCCTCGCTTTCGAAAGAGGTGAGGGAAGCTGGTTGATCGCGGAGAACGGCGAGCGATATCTCGATTTCGCCGGCGGCATCGCCGTCAATTCGCTTGGCCACAGCCATCCCCACCTGGTTGCCGCGCTGACCGAGCAGGCAGCCAAGCTGTGGCACGTCTCCAATCTCTATGAGATCCCCGGCCAGAGCCGGCTGGGCGAGCGGCTCGTCGAAAACACCTTTGCCGACAAGGTGTTCTTCACCAATTCCGGTGCCGAGGCGTTGGAAGCGGCGATCAAGACGGCGCGGCGCTATCACTATGTGAAAGGCCATCCCGAGCGGTTCCGCATCATCACCTTCGAGGGCGCTTTCCATGGCCGCACCTTGGCGACCATCGCCGCAGGCGGCCAGCAGAAATACCTCGAGGGCTTCGGCCCGAAGGTTGAGGGTTTCGACCAGGTGGCCTTCGACGATGTCGATGCGGCCGAAAAGCTGATCTCGGATGAGACGGCGGCGATCCTGCTGGAGCCCGTCCAGGGCGAGGGCGGCATCCGGCCGTTTCCGACGGCTTCGCTCAAGCGCATCCGCCAGCTCTGCGACAAGCACGGCATCCTGCTGATCTTCGACGAGGTCCAGTGCGGCATCGGCCGGACGGGCAAGCTGTTCGCCTATGAATGGACCGGCGTCGAGCCCGACATCATGGCGATTGCCAAGGGCATTGGCGGCGGGTTCCCGATGGGCGCCTGCCTGGCGACCGCGGAGGCCGCGAGCGGCATGACGCCGGGCGTACACGGCACCACTTTCGGCGGCAATCCGCTTGCCATGGCGGTCGGCAATGCCGTGCTCGACATTGTGCTGGAAGACGGGTTCCTCGACGAGGTCAACCGCAAGGCACTGCTGATGAAGCAGGGGCTGGCGGCCATCGCCGACGAGTATCCCGACGTGATCGAAGGCATTCGCGGCACCGGCTTCATGCTCGGCCTGAAATGCACCATGCCGAACGTCCGCGTGAACGCCGCGCTGCGCGACCGCAAATTCCTCGCCGTGCCTGCCGGCGACAACGTCATTCGTCTCTTGCCGCCGCTGACGGCGACCGACGAGGACATCCGAGAAGCGCTCGACCGCATCGGCGCGGGCGCGAAAAACCTGTCCGAAATGGCCGCAGACGCCGGCTAAAGCGCGTCGCGATCTTTCAGATTCGCTTAACACGCTTTAGTTTTTTGTTTTTATGCATGTCTCTATCCAGAAACCGGTACCCACTTTCGGGAGACATGCACTGGGAGATTTGATGAGCAGCGGAATTCGCCACTTCACCGACCTTTCGGCCCTCTCCGGCAGCGTGCTTCGCGAGATGCTGGACGACGCTTCCGTGCGCAAGGAGCGTCTGAAGGCAGGCGAGCGATCCCGGCCGCTGGACGGCAAGGTCCTGGCGATGATCTTCGACAAGCCTTCGACCCGCACCCGCGTGTCCTTCGATGTCGGCATGCGCCAGCTCGGCGGCGAGACCATCATGCTGACCGGCACCGAAATGCAGCTTGGCCGCAGCGAGACCATCGCCGACACCGCGAAGGTCTTGTCGCGCTATGTCGATGCCATCATGATCCGCACCACCACCCATGACCGGCTGGTGGAACTGACCGAAAACGCCACCGTACCTGTGATCAACGGGCTGACCGACGACACCCATCCCTGCCAGATCATGGCGGATCTGATGACCTTCGAGGAGCATCGCGGCCCGGTGAAGGGCAAGACCTTCGCCTGGACCGGCGACGGCAACAATGTGCTGCATTCGCTTCTGGAGGCGTCCGCCCGGTTCGACTTCAAGCTGAACATCGCCGTGCCCGAGGGCAGCGAGCCGACGCAGACATATCTCGACTGGGCCAGGGCCAATGGCGGGAATGTCAGCCTCACCCGCTCGCCCGAGGAAGCCGTCAGCGGTGCGGACTGCATCGTCACCGATACCTGGGTTTCCATGGGCCAGGAGCATCGCGCCCGCGGCCACAATGTCTTCCTGCCCTATCAGGTCAACGCGGAGCTGATGAGCCACGCCAAGCCCGATGCGCTGTTCATGCACTGCCTGCCCGCCCATCGCGGCGAGGAAGTGACCGACGAGGTGATGGACGGGCCGAACTCGGTGGTGTTCGACGAGGCGGAAAACCGGCTGCACGCCCAGAAGGCGGTGCTGGCCTGGTGCCTCGGCGCCTGAGGCCGGGTTCTTGATCTGCGGCCGGCGCATACCTATTTGGGCACCATTACCCCAAAACAGGGCGTCTGGAAGCATGCTACCCGGAGGGCGGCAGTGCCGCACGCCGGAGATATGTCATGTTGGAATCCGTTGAAGTGACCGATCGTTATCCTCAACTCGGCGAGTTCGATTTTGCCGGCGACGACCATGTCGTTCCCTTTTCCGTGGAAGGGCTGGATGTTCGCGGCCGCATCGTCCAGCTCGGCCCGCTGCTCGACGACATCCTGGAACGTCATGACTATCCAGAGCCGGTCGCACGGCTGTTGGCGGAGGCCTGCGTGGTCACCGTTCTGCTCGGCACGTCGCTGAAGTTCGAAGGCAAGTTCATTCTGCAGACCCGCACAGACGGGCCGGTGGACATGCTGGTCGCCGACTTCACCACGCCGCATTCGCTGCGCGCCTATGCGCGGTTCGATGCCGAACGTCTGCAGCAGGCGGTGGAGGCCGGCAGGGCGGGACCGAAAGATCTGCTCGGCGACGGCGTTTTGGCGCTGACCATCGACCAGGGCCAGCATATGCAGCGCTATCAGGGCATCGTGCAGCTCGAAGGCACGTCGCTGGAAGAGGCCGCGCTGACCTATTTCCGCCAGTCGGAGCAGATCCCGACCGACGTCAAGCTGTCGGTGGCCAAGCTTGTCCTTCCCGGCGAGGGCGGCAGCCGCGAGCATTGGCGCGCGGGCGGAATACTGGCGCAGTTTCTGCCGGAGGCGCCCGAGCGCATGCGCGTGCCGGACCTGCATGGCGGCGATGGCGACGAACGCGACCCGGACGGCGCGCCCGAGGACGATGCCTGGCAGGAGCTCGTGGCGTTGACCGGAACGATCGAGCCGACCGAACTGATCGATCCGACGGTGGGCGCCGAGCGGCTGCTCTACCGCCTGTTCCATGAGCATGGCGTGCGGGTGTTCGAGGGCGTTCGGGTGGCCGACGAGTGCTCCTGCTCGCGCGACAAGATCAAGGGCATCCTGCAAGGCTTCACCGCCGAGGAGATCACCGACAGCGTCGAAGACGGCGCGATCCGCGTGAACTGCGAATTCTGCTCGAAATCCTACGAATTCGACCCGGCGGAATTCGGCGAGTAACGCATGGTCCAAGGGCGAGGCGTATGTCTCCTCCTTTTTGTTGTGTCTACGCTGTAGCGCCTGCCGGTTGCCGCCGATCGCCTTCAAGCAGTCGGCGGCAGAGCTTGAGCACGGGCTTTTCAACGAACACATACAGGAAGCAGCCGGCCGCGACGGTGAGGCAGAACACTATTGCGTAGAAGACGTGGGGGCCAAGGCCGACAAGGCCCTGCAGCTTCATCATGATCTTGGAGAACAGGCCAAGGAAGGCCAGATGCGTGAGATAGATGCTGTAGGAGGCGTCGCCGATCAGTTGCAGCGGGCCGAAGGAAATGGGCTGCCGGCGTTCGCGCTCCCAGGCCGCAGCCCCTGCGATGATGGCGCCGAAGGATAGCGCGTAGAGTATCTGGGTGAAGTCGTAGCTCAGCCCGCTGGCCTCGACTGCGTAGGTGGCTGCGAAAGCAGCGATGCCGGCCAGGAAAACACCCTTTGCCGGCGACAGGCCGAGCTTGCGATAAAGCAGGCACGCGCCCATGCCGATCAGGAAGTTGAGGTTGAGCGGCGAGAAGTAGGTGGTCAGCGCAGAGCGCGCGCCTTCCTCGCGATGCTCGAAGATGAACAGCAGCGGGAGCATCCACAGCGCGATGGCAGCGATGCCAAGCTTGCGGTTGACGATGAGCAGGCTGAAGACGAGGTAGAAGGCGACCTCGTGGATCAGGGTCCAGGCCGGCACGATGGGCAGTTCAAAATTGTCGATGCGCAGCAGAAAGACGGTGGAAATCCAGTCCGTCAGCGAGGTGGGCAGCGTCGATGTGCTGCCGACGCCCACGGCCACCAGCGAACAGAAGATCGCGGTGTAGAGCCAGTAGGCGGGATAAAGCCGGGTGAAACGCTTGAGAAGATAGCCATGCAGCTTTTCCGGCCGGCCGATGTCGCGGCCATGCGCGAACAGGATGATGAAGCCTGACAGCACAAAGAAGAAATCGACGCCGAGATTGCCGCGCCGGGTGAAGTCAAGCAAAACCGGCTGTCCGAGGTAGCGCGGATCGGCAAGCAAAAGCGACAGATGGAAGGCCACGACGGCCATTGCGGCCAAGCCGCGTCCGCATTGCAGCGAACGAAGTGACGGTTGCGAAGTCATCGAGGTGCCCCAAGCCCATGCGTCTTGAACCGCTCCTAGCAGACAAAAGCGCTTCATGAAACGCAGAGTTGCAGGATTAGTTAAGGACCTGTTTGACGCCCGGCAGATCGAGCGAGAAGGCCGGAATCTCCACGTCGAACAGTGTGCCGCCTTCGCGCCGCATGGTGTAGCGCCCGAGCATGATGCCCGACGGCGTCGGCAGCGGGCAGCCCGAGGTGTACTGGTAGCTGTCGCCCGGCGCGAGCTCGGGCTGTTCGCCGACCACGCCGGGGCCGCTGACCTCTTCGACCCGGCCTCTGCCGTCGGTGATATGCCAATAGCGCGACAGAAGCTGCACGACCGCATCGGAGCGGTTTTCGATCGTCACGCGATAGGCCCAGACGAAGCGGTCGTCCCGCGGGTCAGATTGTTCCGCCAGGAAAAAGGGCTCGACCTGGACGACGATGCCGTGGGTGATGGCGCTGTACATCTGCCATACTCCTCAAGTTGAAATCTGGGCAACATGGATAGGAATTTATTCTTGACATCGTAACGGTGGCCTGATAGGTTTCAGACATCATCGAAAACATGCGGCCGGAAGCCGGAGGGCAGTCGGTTTGGCGTTGCTCTTCGGGCCCTGTGTTAGACCCGGAGAGGTTTTCTGTCATCCGTCTGACATATGACGATGATGTGTTTCGCAGACCTTGCTTGGCGGCGCCGATTCCCGACGACCGTCATCTCGCCGCATGGGAGTGGCCGCGCCTTATGGAACTCGTTCTTGCGATTGCCGCCTCTTCCCTGGTTCTCGTCAACCTCGTCAGTATCTGTCTCGCGTGGCGGAGGATGACGCCAAGGAGTACGCCCGCGCCGCTGCCATCCGCAACGCCTGCCGTATCCATCGTGGTTCCCGCGCGCGGCATCGAGAACTTCACCGCCGAAACGTTGGATTGCGCTTTTCGGCTGGACTGGCCTGTTTATGAACTGATCTTCTGCGTGGCGCGTGGGGACGATCCGGTCGTCGGCGAAATCCGCCGCGCGGCGGAACGATATCCATCGAGAGAGATGAAAGTTCTCGTCGGCGATGACCGCATCAGCGCCAATCCAAAGCTGAACAACTGCTTGAAAGGCTGGAACGCGGCACGGCACGACTGGGTCGTGCTCGCCGATTCCAACGTGCTCATGCCGACCGATTACATCCAGCATCTGATGGCGGGTTGGCGTCGCGACAGCGGGCTGGTGTGTTCGACGCCGCTCGGCTCGCGCCCGCAGGGGTTCTGGGCTGAGGTGGAGTGCGTGTTCCTGAATTCGCAGCAGGCTCGCTGGCAATATGCCGGCGAGTCCGTCGGTCTCGGCTTCGCGCAGGGCAAGAGCATGCTGTGGCACAAGCCGATGCTGGATGCCCATGGCGGCCTCCAGGCACTGGCTGCCGAGATCGCCGAGGATGCCGCAGCAACCAAGCTGGTCAACAGCCTGGGGCTGAAAGTACATCTCGTGTCCTCACCCTTCGAACAGCCATTGGGCCACCGCACGGCGCAGGAACTCTGGTCGCGGCAGAGCCGCTGGGCGCGGCTGCGGCGGGTGACGTTTCCGCTGTTCTTCGCACCGGAAATCCTGCTGGGCGTCGTCCCGCCGATGCTGCTGGCGCTCGGGGCGGCCGTCCTAGCGGATGTCGCCCTGGCGCCTGTCGCGCTCGCGGTCGCCGCCGCGGTCTACCTGCCCGAACTGGCGCTGGCCGCCGCCAAGGGCTGGCGTGTCTCGCTCCTGTCCCTGCCGGCCATGATGGTGCGCGACGTCATGATGCCGGCGGTCTGGCTGCGCGGCTGGCTCAATGGCGCGATCGACTGGCGGGGCAATTCGATGACGATCCGGGCCGAGGCTTCGGAACTGAACGGCGGTGTTTCGGGCGCGTGATGGACACGCTTTCGGTGACGCCAGGCTGACGCAAGGCCATGCGGCCGCCTTGTCCGCAGTATTCGCAGCATCTTTCTTCTTCTCGATAAATCCCCATTACCTGCGGCTGCGCGGTGTGTAATGTATTTGCGGGTTTGAATCTTTGATTCCCTGGGGGGCAATATGGCAATTTTTGGCTCGGGTTATGCCGTAGACATGATGAAACTGGAGTTCTTTGCTTCGGTTGGGCAGGCGCTGGAATGTGGTTGTGATTATCCGGAGACCATTGTCCAGGAATTGAACTATTATTCGGACTCCAAAAGCCTGATGAGCGAGTACACGGCATTGGGGCTTCTTGACGTACAGTGGGACGAGTTCGGAAACTATGTGAGTTCGACCGGTTATCTCGACGGATTCACTTACCAGAAGTATGTCATGAGTTCGACCCCTGTGCCGGTTTCCGTGTGGTATCTTTACGATACTTACATCACCGTCGAGGACTTCGACACGTCCAGCAGACTCGAACGGCTGAAAATCCTGTTCGCCGGCGAGGACGATATCGCCGGATCCTATTTCAACGACAAGCTTTACGGTTTCGACGGCAATGACCGGATCGACGCCTGGTATGGCAACGACATCATCGATGGCGGGGCAGGCGCCGACTTGATGATCGGCGGCAAGGGCAACGACACCTATTATGTCGACGATCTCGGCGATCTCGCCGTCGAGCGCGATGGCGGCGGCACGGACAAGGTTTTCAGCTCGGTCAGCTACACGCTCAAGGCGCAATATATCGAAAAGCTTACCCTTACCGGTGTCGACGACATCAATGCCACCGGCAACAAGCTTGCGAACACCATTGTCGGCAATGCCGGCAGCAACGTCATCAATGGCATGAAGGGCGCCGACCTGATGAGCGGCGGTGCCGGCAACGACAGCTATTTCGTCGACAATACAGGCGATGTCGTCATCGAACTGGCCGACGAAGGACATGACACGGTCAACAGCACCATCAGTTTCTCCCTTGTCGGGCTGGAGGTCGAGGACCTCACACTGATCGGCACCTCCTCCATCAACGGCACCGGCAACGCCCTTGCCAACAGCATTACAGGAAACAGTGGCAGCACCAATATTCTCAACGGTTTGGAAGGCAACGACACCCTCACCGGCGGAGGGGGCGCGGACAGATTTGTTTTCACGACGGCACTGGGGCCGGACAATGTCGACGTCATCACTGACTTCTACGCGCCGAAAGACAGCATCCGCATCGACAATGCAATCTTTGTCGGGCTGACCGAAGGCCTGCTGCTGCCAGACCAGTTCAAGGACATCGCCACCGGCGCGCCCGACGAGACCGACCGTATCCTCTACGACTCCACGACGGGCGCCCTGTTCTTTGACCAGGACGGATCGGGCACGGACTACGAAGCGGTGCAGTTCGCAGCGATCCAAAATCTCGAGACGCTGACCTATCGGGATTTTCTGGTGATTTGAGCGATGAGGCTTATAGGCTCCATCAGCCAGCCAGGCTTTTCAGCAGCAGGATCAGTTCTATCTGACGGGTTGTAGCCGATTTGTGGAAGATCACCTTGAGCCGGGTGCGGGCCGTCTCGAAACTGATCCGTTCCCCCTTCGCCGCTTCGCGCAGCGATTGGCCCTCGGCAAGGCGGAGGGCGAGGCGCGCTTCGGCCTCGGTGAAATTGAAGCGTTGCCGCAGGAGCGTTGACGATATCCGTTTGCGTGGTTGTTCAAGCACAATCGTCAAAAGCAAGTCGGCATCGACCGAGAAACTCCTCGAAATGGTATGCATCGGCACCGCATGCGCCAGTGCCGTCTGTCCGTCCATGCTTTCCAGCCGCACGGTGACGTCTGTCCGCTCGCCTCGCGCAGTGCGTTTCAGAAGCCACTGAAGCCGTTCGTCAGCGTCTCCCGCCGCCCTGATGCGACCATCGTGCAATTCGACAAAGCGGCCGATCAGCGCCTGAAACTGTTGGGAGGGATGAACCAGATGCCCGTTGCCGCCAAGCCAAGCTTTCGCAGTTCCCTCGTGGCTCATCGAATCCACCAGCCCTGCCGTTAGACGAGCTTGTGCCTTGAGTGCGTATTTCATCGACGCACCGAGCGTTTCGATGAATCTGTTCACGTCGTCCATTTCCGACGACGCATAGATACCCTTGGATGCGCCTCGCTCCAGGCTGATGGCGACGTAAGAGCTCTCAGAACAGGGGATCAACGCACCTGCATAGTGAGCGCCGTGGTGACTTGCCGCAAACGCCGGTTCGAAAGGATTTTGAGCGATCTCCTCGCGGGTGAAAGGCGACCAGCCCGTCTGAACCTCCGCCTCGGGAGAGCGGGCAAGCGCGATGCTTTGCTGTATGTGCGGATTGCGAAACTGCAACCGCTCCATGAAGTCGGCGAAAACCGTGCTGCTGTCGCGCGATGAAAAGGCGCTCGTCTTTTCGGGCGAGACGAAGATAGCAAAGGCATGATCGGACCCGTAACGCTCCGCAGTGCGCCGCAGAACTTCGGGCAAAAGATCATGGTTTTGCGTGGCGTCCAGGAACTGTTCGACTATAGCGCCGGGCATTCCCTCCGTTCCCCCAACGTAGCGTGATCGCCAATCACTATCGCAGACCTTCTTCCCAATCACCATAGTGCGTGTCGCCCTATGAGAAACAAAGTAACCAGTCGGTTTTGATTCAACTTGAACTGGAAAAGCCAAGGGTTGGATCGGGCCAGGTCGATTTTATCAAGTTCAACAACCGTGCCGACACCTCCCATATGGGAGTTGTCTTTTCGCTATTCCTCTACGAAACAGTGCAGACAATTATTCGCCAACAAAATGAGGGCAGTTATGGGGTATTTTTACGCGAGCACGCAAACCGATATGCGAACTTTGCAACTGCCTCATAATTTCGCGGGTTTTATTTCGTACTCGGGGCTCGGTATTGGGGATGTTTCCTACTCACTGGGGATAAGCGAGTTCCCCGAAGAAACCGGCATTTATACAAATGAGTACCTAAATGGTTTCTTTGAAGTTGTTGACGATGGTAGCGGAAACCCAGATATTGACGGATACGTAAGTAGTATTGTTAACTATGTATATTTGCAAAATTATTTTGGACCGCCTATCTATACAAGTTTTTGGCAGATGGGTGGAATTAACATTGATATCAGTCAGTATAAGAGCGCTGAAAGCGATTTCGATATTCTGTCCTACATGCTTTCCGATAGCGATAACATCGGAGGTTCAGCCGGCGACGACCAACTTTATGGCTTCGCGGGCGACGACAGCATCAGCGGCTATTACGGAAACGACAAACTGTTCGGCGGCGCGGGCACGGATACGATCTTTGGCGGCTGGGGCAATGACATGCTCGACGGCGGCGGCGACGACGACTATCTTTATGGAGAGGGTGGTAACGACACACTGATCGGTGGGGAAGGCAACGACACGCTGGATGGTGGCATCGGTGCGGACAGGATGACCGGAGGGCTGGGCGACGACACCTATTATGTCGATAACGCCGGCGACATCGCCATCGAAAAAACCGGACAGGGCACCGACAGTGTCATCAGTTCCGTGACTTACACGCTCAAAGGCCAGTATATCGAGAATCTCGAACTGGTGGGCGAAGCCGACATCAACGCAACCGGTAACAAACTGGCCAATACGATTATCGGAAATTCGGGCGACAACATCATCAACGGGATGTTGGGCGCGGATTTCATGAGCGGCGGCGATGGCAACGATACCTACTATGTCGACAATGTCGGCGACGTGGTTGCAGAATACGGATACAACGACCACGACGTGGTGAACTCCACGGTCAGCTACTCGCTCGAAGGATTTTATGCCGAAGACCTGAATCTGCTTGGCACCAAGATGATCAACGGCACGGGCAACGAGCTTGCAAACGCCTTGGTCGGTAACGGGGTGGGCAACATCCTCAACGGCAAGGGCGGCAACGATACGTTGACCGGCGGTGCCGGCGCCGACCGCTTCGTCTTCGATACCGATCTCGGGCCGAATAATATCGACACCATCACCGATTTCTATGCGCCGGCCGACAGCATCCGGCTCGATGCCGATATCTTCGTGGGATTGACCGCGGGCGCGCTGATCCTCGAAAGTCAGTTCAAGGACATGGGCACCGGCCTGGTCGATGCCGATGATCGTATTCTCTAAGACTCGGAGACCGGAGAGCTGTTTTTCGATCAGGATGGATCGGGTACGGATTACGACGCGGTGCAGTTTGCGTCGATCGACAATCTGGAGACGCTGACCTACCGGGATTTTCTCGTCATCTGATGCCGCTTTGGCACCGAAAAAATCCACGGCATCGCAGGATGCCGTGGATTTTTTATACGGTGTCGGTCAGCCCGCGACCGTCAGCGCTTCGTCGAGATCGTTGAGCAGGTCGTCGACGTCTTCGAGGCCCACGGACAGGCGGAGCGTACCGCCGCCCATGCCGAGCTCGGCCCGGGCCTCGTCGGTCAGGTTCTTGTGGGTGGTCGTCGCAGGATGCGTGATCAGGCTCTTGGCGTCGCCGAGATTGTTGGAAATCTTGATGATATCGAGCGCGTTCTGCAGCGCGAAGGCGGCGGGTTTGTCACCCTTCAGGTCGAAGCAGATCAGGGTCGAGCCGCCGGACATCTGCTTCTTGACGATGTCGGCCTGCGGATGGTCGGGCCGGCCGGGATAGATGACGCGGGCGACGGCCGGATGCTCGGCGAGGACATCGGCGATGCGGGCAGCGCTTTCGGTCTGCTGGCGCACGCGCAGCGGCAGCGTCTCGAGACCCTTCAGCAGCGCCCAGGCGTTGAAAGGCGACAGGCTCGGGCCGGTGTGGCGGAAATAGTCGTGCAGGTGCTCGTCGATCCACTTCTTGTCCGACAGGATGACGCCGCCGAGACAGCGACCCTGGCCGTCGATATGCTTGGTCGCCGAATAGACCACGACATGCGCCCCGAGTTCGAGCGGCTTCTGGAACAGCGGCGTGGCAAACACATTGTCCACCACGAGCCGCGCGCCGGCGGAATTGGCAATTTCGGCCACCGCTGCGATATCGACCACTTCGAGCGTCGGATTGGTCGGGCTTTCCAGGAAGAACAGCTTGGTGTTGGGCTTCACCGCAGCCTGCCAGTTGTCGATGACGCTGCCGTCGATGATGCTGCAGTCGATGCCGTATTTCGGCGCCAGCGTTTCCACCACCCAGCGGCAGGAACCGAACAAAGCGCGCGCGGCAACGATGTGGTCGCCGGCCTTCAGCCCGCACAAAACGGCCGCCGTGACCGCAGCCATGCCCGAGGCGGTGGCGCGGGCGTCTTCCGCGCCTTCCAGCGCGCACATGCGGCGCTCGAACATGTCGACCGTCGGGTTGGCGTAGCGCGAATAGATGAAGCCCGGCTCCTCACCCTTGAAGCGGGCTTCAGCCCGCTCGGAACTCTCGTAGACATAGCCCTGGGTGAGGTAGATCGCCTCTGAAGTCTCGCCGAACTGCGACCGCAGCGTGCCGCCATGCACGAGCGTGGTCTGCGGCTTCCAGTTGCGCTTCTTTTCGGTGGTCATGACAGCTCTCGATCCAACAACAAAAAACCGGCCGCGAAAGTCGCAACCGGTCCGAAAACAGCGTATCTGCCAACGGTCCTTTAGCGACTTGTTTAACGTGGCTGCAAGCCGACCGGCCAAATCACCACGGGATAACCCCTCCTTTAGCGCCGCCGCTGCCTTGCGTCAATCGCGCCGTCCGCTAAACGTCTGATGAGCCTTTGACACGGAGCGAAGCCTTGCGGCAAACGGGTATCCTTCCCGATCGGGACATCGCGGAACTGTTCGATGCCGGGGCGCTGGCTGCGCCGCGACCGCTGGATGGCGACCAGATCCAGCCGGCAAGCCTCGACCTCCGGCTCGGCGCCACCGCCTATCGCACGCGCGCCAGCTTCCTGCCGGGGCCGAACCATCTGGTATCGGAAAAGCTCGAACGGCTGAAGCTGCACGAGATCGACCTGTCGCAGGGTGCCGTTCTGGAAACCGGTTGCGTCTATATCGTGCCTCTGCTGGAACGTTTGGCGCTGCCGCAGGACATCTCCGCCTCCGCCAATCCGAAGAGTTCGACCGGCCGGCTCGACATCTTCACGCGCGTCATGACCGATCATGGCCAGGAGTTCGACAAGATCCCGGCGGGCTACAACGGCCCGCTCTATCTTGAAGTCAGCCCGCGCACCTTCCCCATCGTCGCGCGCACCGGTTCGCGCCTGTCGCAGATACGCTTCCGCAAGGGCAATGCGCTTCTGGGCGAAGCGGAACTCAACGCGCTCCATGTCAGCGAGCGCCTTGTGGCGACCGAGCCGCCGAACATTTCGGGCGGCGGCATCGCGCTGTCGATCGATCTGGCGGGCAAACCCGGCAGCATCGTCGGCTATCGCGGCAAGCATCACACCGGGCTGGTCGATGTCGACAAGCGTGCGGCGCAGAATGTGGTCGATTTCTGGGAGCCGATCTACGATCATGGCTCGGGCGAACTGGTGCTCGACCCCGACGAGTTCTACATCCTCGTCTCGCGGGAGGCAGTGCATGTGCCGCCGCTCTACGCAGCCGAGATGACGCCGTTCGACCCGCTGGTGGGCGAATTCCGTGTGCATTATGCGGGGTTTTTCGATCCGGGCTTCGGCAATTCGGGCGCCGGGGGCACGGGCAGCAGGGCTGTTCTGGAAGTGCGCAGCCACGAAGTGCCGTTCATCCTCGAACATGGCCAGATCGTCGGCCGGCTCGTTTATGAGCACATGCTGGCGCGACCGAACGCGCTTTACGGCGCGGATCTCAATTCGAACTATCAGGCCCAGGGCCTGAAGCTGTCGAAGCATTTTCGAATGGGGTGAGACCGGGGCGGCCAGGGTTCTGGCGGCGCTGGGTCCGGAACAGGCAGGGCAAGGCCGCTTATGCAGCCTGCCGCCTGTAGAGGCTTACTGTGAAGACTGACCGGGACGCGCCGGCGCTACCGGCAATTTCCGCCGTGCCGCGGGAAGCAGTCCTTCGCGCTGAGCCAGTTTGCGTGTGGCTTTCCTGTGACGGCGAACGGCCTCGGCCTTTTCGCGCACCCGCTTTTCGGAAGGTTTTTCATAAGCGCGGCGTGCCTTCATTTCCTTGAAGACGCCTTCGCGCTGAAGCCGCTTCTTGAGCACCCGAAGAGCCTGATCGATGTTGTTATCGCGTACAAGTATTCGCAACTTTGATCCTCATTCTTGTGGTGATTGTCAGCCCAAACTATTTCTTGGCGGCTTTCTTGGGCTTGGCAGCCGCCTTGGCTTTCGTCTTGGGCTTTACCTCTTCGACCTCGGGGGTCGCCAGCATGCGGGCAAGCCGCAGCTTTTCCGTCTTGGCTTCCCGTTTTGCCGCCTCGGTGTCGATAATTTCCCGCGCCACCCGCGTGGTCAGGTCAGCCTTGCTTTCATTTCTCGAAAGCTTGGGCTGGAATAGCGCAACGCCAGAATTGCTCATGTTCAACTCCGTTTCACCGCATGTCGTTGTCGCAAACCGCCACATGGCGGCATGCGCGAAAAATGAAAAAGGCCGGGATTTCCCGACCTTCTCCTGCTTGCCTCGATGGTCAGTGCCAGTACATCCGTGGTCAAAGACCAGAAGCAAATGCGTTAGGCAGACTGCAGGTTTTCAGCTGCGAGCTTGCCATTGCGGTTGTCACGCACGGCTTCGAAGGAAACCTTCTGGCCTTCTACGAGGCTGCGCATTCCAGACCGCTCAACAGCCGAGACATGAACGAAAACGTCCGTGCCGCCATCGTCAGGCTGGATAAAACCGAAACCCTTGGTCGAGTTAAAAAACTTCACTGTGCCTGTGGTCATAATAATTCCTTTCAATCGGAATAGAAAATCGCAGTTTGACCGAGTGTCAAACAACGTGGCTATCGATGTTGGGAATGAAGATCGCGGCGCGCTTCTCAGCGCAAAAACAATGTTCTTTTAACAAGACCGATGAATAACTATTTAGTGCATCCCCGGCCATTTGACAAGGCCACGCTTTATTTTATCGCTTGGGACGGAAATTCAGAGAATTTCTTTGAAGCAATCCGTGGGTGGTGGCGGAGTTCGCAGGCGCGCCTTCGGCGCCGCTATGCAGCTGAATGAAGCGTCATACAGGATCTGTGAGCGCTGGAGCGGGTAGCGGGAATCGAACCCGCGCGTTCAGCTTGGGAAGCTGACAGGCTACCATTACATCATACCCGCGCGACGCTTTGGTTAGCATTGCGCCGTGCGGCTCGCAATCAAGAAACGTGCGAGGCAAGACGCCGCTGCCGAAGAACCGTCAACCGCCTGACACCGAAGGCCGTTCAGGCCATCGTCTCAACCGCAGGAAAGCCGTCCATTGTCGTTGGTGATATCGCGTCCCTTGCACCAATCGAGAGCAATCGTGGCATCTCTCCAGCGCCCGCGCGTGTCCTGGCAACTGGCGGTCATCCAACCGCCTGAGACACGAACGTCGCGGCACGAGTCTCGATAACTGCCATGCGGACGGGAATAGGGGTTGTAACCGGCACTTCGCCCGACGCCGTTGCAGACCAATCGGCCATTCTCGTTGGCTATATCGGCGCCCTGAGGGCATGAGCGCAACATCATCGATGTTTCGACCCTGCGGCCGGAGTCCGTCCGGCAAACAGCAAGAAGCCTGCCAAAGTCGACTTCAATATTCTCACAACTGTTAAGATAGCTGCCATATGGGACATACTGGGCGTCAGCCGGTCCGGCTGACAGAGTTGTCAACAACACGGCCGCACTCAAAAGCCCTTTTGCCTTTTGCATCTCCGACTCTCCTGCTCTCCGCTTTTTCTGCGCCGGTACCTGTAGTAGCCTGCATGAAATCGGTTAACTTTCAATCGCTATTGCGCGTCTTGAGGAGTGCTTCGACCGCCAAGGCGAACCGACTCCCATTGTATGGACTTGAAGCAATCCGGTTCACACCGTATCTCCTGTCATGCTCGCCTAGCCGGCGATTCCGATTTGCAGGAGTAACAGTTTGTCCGGAATGACGCGCTTTCTTGGCGACAGCCCCTTGCGGGTTCTGATCAAGCTTATCGTCATCAGCTTTCTGGTGGGCATCGTGATGAATGCCTTCGGCTGGTCGCCCTATGACGTCATCTACGGCATACGCGATTTCTTCCTCGACATCTGGAATATGGGTTTCCGCGCCGTCGACCGCTTCCTGGGCTATTTCCTGCTGGGCGCGGCGGTCGTCATTCCCGCCTTCATCATCCTGCGGCTGCTCAGCCTGCGCAAATAGCTCGCGTTCAGAGCGGTTTCGCAGCCCATTGATGAAGTCGGCTGTCGCGCAGTTCGGAAATCGAGGACACGCCTTCGCGGTCGAGCAGCTTCGGCAGGCCGCGCAGGATACGGCCCGGCAGGCTGGGGCCTTCGAACACCATGCAGGAATAAAGCTGGACCAGATCGGCGCCGGCGCGGATTTTTTCCAGCGCGGTATCGGCCGAATCCACGCCGCCGACGCCGATGATCGCACAGGACTTGCCGACCAGCTTGCGCATCCGTGCCAGAACCGCCGTCGAGCGCTCGAACAACGGCTTGCCGGAAAGCCCGCCGGTCTCGGTGGCGTGGCGGCTGGCAAGCCGGGGACGGGTGATGGTGGTGTTGGAAACGATGACGCCTTCGATGCCCTTTTCAACGACTTCGGCGGCGATGTCTTCCAGCTCCGCTTCGTGCAGGTCGGGCGCGATCTTGAGGAAAATCGGAACGGTTCGACCGGTTTCGGCACGGGCCGCGACAACCCGCGACAGCAGTTCCGCGAGACTTTCGCGCGCTTGCAGGTTGCGAAGGCCCGGCGTGTTGGGCGACGAGATGTTGACCGTCAGATAGGAAGCATGGCGCGCGAAGCGGCTGATGCCGAGCACATAGTCGCCGGTGCGGTCGTCGCTGTCCTTGTTGGCTCCGATATTGACGCCGACGATGCCCGGCTTGCCATTTCGTGCCCGCAGACGCCGCTCGCAGGCATCGTGGCCCTCATTGTTGAAGCCGAGACGGTTGATGACGGCGTTGTCTTCGGTCAGCCGGAACATGCGCGGGCGCGGATTGCCGGACTGGGCGAGCGGCGTGACGGTGCCGACCTCGGCAAAGCCGAAGCCTAATCCCAGCAGGGCATCGGGCACCTCGGCGTTCTTGTCGTAGCCCGCCGCCATGCCGAGCGGATTGGGGAAGGCGATGTCCGCGATCGTCACCGCAAGACGCGGGTCGGGTCGAGGCGCGCACCCAACGGGAAGCCCGCTCTTCAGCGCCGCGATGGACAGGCCGTGCGCGGTCTCCGGATCGAAGGCGAAGAGCATGCGGCGGCCAAGGCTGTCGAGCAGGGTCATTGAGGTCCCAAGTCCGGGAAAGCGTGGCTGCCATCCTCGTTCAGCGGCAGGGGGCGCACCCACAGCGCGAGGGCGGGGTCGAGCGGGGCGTAGAGATGGGGAAACAGCGCGCCGCCGCGCGATACTTCATAGCGCAGGGCAGGGCCGAAACGCGTATCGTCGAAGGCGACAAGCACGAGATCCCGCTGGCCCTTGAAATGTTTCGCGGCTGTCTCGCGCACCTGCTCGGCGGTGGAGAAATGGATGAAACCGTCGGCGATATCGACTGGCGCGCCAGGAAAGACGCCGTCCTGCTCCGCCTTTCGCCACATCGCCTGCGGACAGATCTTGTAGATGGTGTTTGTCATCAGCGCGCTATAATCGCAAACGACATGGCGGAAAAGTGTTCCGACCCTAATTTGGGCTGAATGAAGGGCCATAGTTGCCGCCACGCCAAAGGAGATCGCAGCCATGAAGATCACCCGTTCCGCACTGGCGGTATGCGCCGCACCCATCATCGTCATCCTTGCCGCCGGTACGGCAGGCGCGCAGGAACAGCGCTATCAGCTGGAAAAGACCGAAAACGGCTATGTCCGTATGGATACCCGCACCGGCGAAATGTCGATCTGCGAGGAAAAGTCGGCGCAACTCGTCTGCCGGGTGGCGGCGGACGAACGCACCGCGATGCAGGATGAAGTCGACCGTCTCCGCGGCGACGTCTCGGCCTTGCACGACCGTGTCATCAAGCTGGAGAATTCCCTGTCGGCCCGCCTGGAATCCAAGCTGCCCAGCGATGAAGAATTCGAAAAGACCATGGGCTATATGGAACGGTTCTTCCGCAGCTTCATGGGTATCGTCAAGGAACAGGAGGCCGACAAACCGTCTTCGCCCGCCCCTTTGCCGAACAAGACGTGAGCCGCAGCGCTTCAAATCGGGGCGTGAACACCGTATTTGGTCATTTGTTGCTTGATATCAGGGCCATAGCAGCGATAATCCCGCCGATGATCCCAAATCAAAAAGAAACACTGGGACGGGGGAGGGTTGTGTGCCGTCAGGCCAGAAGTTCGTCATAGCGGACGACCACCCGCTCTTTCGCGGCGCGCTGAAGCAAGCGATAGCCGGGCTCGCCGATGTCGGCAGCATCATCGAAGCCGGCGATTTCGAAAGCGCGAAGGCAGCCGTTGCCGGAAATGAAGACCTCGATCTGGTGTTGCTCGATCTGTCCATGCCGGGAGCGAGCGGCCTTTCCGGCCTGATTTCGCTGCGCGGCATCCATCCGACCGTGCCGGTGGTGATCGTGTCAGCCTATGACGATGCCGAAACCATCCGCCGCGCGCTCGAACTCGGCGCATCCGGCTTCATCTCCAAATCCGCGAGCATGGACGATATTCGCAGCGCCATCGAAACCGTGCTGGCCGGGGGTGTCGCTGCACCCAGCGACCTCGATCTCGGCGTCGAGCAGGATCCGGAGATTTCCGCGCTCATCAAACGCCTGCAGTCGCTGACGCCGCAGCAGACGCGGGTTCTGGGCATGCTGGCTGAGGGCCTGCTCAACAAGCAGATCGCCTATGAGCTGAATGTATCCGAAGCCACCATCAAGGCGCATGTTTCCGCCGTGCTGCAGAAGCTCGGCGTCGACAGCCGCACCCAGGCGGTGATCCTGCTTGGCAAGATCGGCGGCGACGCGCTTTCTGCGGCGTAAAGGTTCTTCGTCCAGTACCCACCCTAACCCCTCCCCACAAAGGGGACAGGGAGGGGGCGTTCTCTTCTACTTCGTCACCTACTCCGCCGCCGCGGCAGCCATCTGGCGAAGGCGGGTCATGGTGGTGCGCAGCATGGCCGGTTTCAGCGGCTTGTTGAGCACCGTGACGTCAAGTTCGCCCGCCGCCATGCGCATTTCGCTCGACCGGTCGGCCGTAATCAGCATGGCAGGCACGGCCAGGCCGCAGGCGCGGCGGAGCCGGTCTATGGCTTCAAGGCCCGTCTCGGTGTCGAGATGGTAGTCGGCGAGGATCAGGTCGGGAATGGGGGCTCCCGCCAGCCATTCCTCCGCCGTTTGGGAATCCGGGTAGGTCGCCACCGAACAGCCCCAGCCTTCGAGCAATTCGCGCATGCCTTCGAGGATACGCGGATCGTTGTCGATGCACAGCACGGACATGCCGTTGAGCGCAGTCCCGCCGATCGAGCGCGACCGCGTCTCGGCCAGGATGGCCGGCTGGTGCTTGCTGACCGGCATCAGGATGGAAAACCGCGTGCCGCCGCCGGTTTCGGAATCGATGCGGATTTCCAGTTTCAGAACGCGCGCGATGCGGTCGACGATGGACAGGCCAAGACCAAGGCCTTGCGCCTCGCGCTTGCCTTCGTCGAGCCGGGTGAATTCGCCGAACACGGTGGGCAGTTTTTCGGCCGAGATGCCGATACCGGTGTCGATCACCTGGATTTCGGCCAGTTCGCCCCTGCGCCGGACGCCGATCAGAATGCGGCCGTGGCGGGTGTATTTCACCGCGTTGGAGACAAGGTTCTGGATCAGGCGACGCAGCAGGTTGCGGTCGGTTTCCACTGCCAGCGTCGAGGCAACGATGATCAGATCCAGCTTCTTCTCGGCAGCCAGAGGCTTGAAATCGGTGGCGATCTGGCGGAGCAGCCCGTCGAGCCGGAAGACGGTTTCGACCGGCTTCATCGCACCCGTATCGAGGCGGGATATGTCGAGCACGGCGCCGAGTATGGTTTCGACCGACTCCAGTGAGGATTCGATGTTCTGCGCGGCAGCACTCACCGGGCCTTTGCGGGTCTTTTCGATAAGCGCCGAGCAGTAGAGCCGCGCGGCGTTGAGCGGCTGCAGGATGTCGTGGCCGACGGCTGCGAGGAAGCGCGTCTTGCCGAGATTGGCTTCCTCGGCAAGCATCTGCGCCTGGGCAAGTTCCTGATTGACGAGGGTCAGTTCCTCGGTGCGGGTCAGGACCCGCTGCTCCAGCGACTCGTTGGCCCGCTTGAGCGCGAGGTCGGCCTGCACGCGCGACGACACGTCGGTGTAGGTGGCGACGATGCCGCCGTCGGGCATCGGATTCGAGCTGAATTCGATGATGCGGCCGCTGGATTTGAGCTCCATCTGCCAGGGTTTGGCAAAGCGGGTCAGCCGGTCGATGATCGACAGCCGCGCGGCTTCGGGGATTTCGTCGCGCTCGCTGAGATAGGCGAGGATGCGGTCGAGGGAGACGCCCACCTGGCCCATCTCGTCCGGCAGATCGAACAGCGTCCGGTACTGCCGGTTCCAGCAGGTCAGGCGGAAATCCTGGTCGAAGACCGTGATGCCCTGGTGCATCTGGTCGAGTGCTATCTGCAGCAGGTCGCGATTGTGCTGCAACGCCTCGGTGGCGTCGTCGAGCAACCGGAACGTGTCGCGCGAGTCGCTGTCGTTGCGCTTGAACAGCAGCGACAGGATGAGCCGCGCCGACGACGAGCCGACCGCGCTGGCGAGCAGCTGTTCGGAGAATCGGATCACGTCCATGCCGGCCTGTTCGTTGCCGTTGAGCGTGACGCCGTTGGTGGCCTGGAAGGTCAGGAAAGAGCGCTCGGTGCGCTCGACGCCGAGATAGCGCGCAATCGTGTCCTTGAGATCGTTGACGGTGATGGCAGTGCGAAAGCGGCGAAGGCTGGGCATCGGCCCGGCATCGCGTGGCACGAAGATCGAGGCCTGGATGCGTTCCAGCGGCACCGATGCGCGCGACAGCGAGCCGAAGACGAAGAACAGCAGATTGATCGACAGGCTCCAGAGAACGCCGTGATTGAGCGGTTCGGCCACCGTGCCGAACAGCGACTGAGGCCGCAATGCATTCCAGCCGAAAAGCCCGTTGGTGACGATTGCGGCATCGGGCGTAGCCAGCGACGGCAGAAGCAGTGTGTAGGCCCAGACGGCGATGCCTGCGGCCATGCCGAGTGCTGCGCCCCTGGCATTGGCGCGGCGCCAAATCAGCCCACCGATGAAGGCAGGCGCGAACTGGGCGATGGCCGCGAACGACATCAGGCCGATGGAGGCGAGGCGGGCGTTGTTTGTGCTCTCGCGGTAGTAGAGGAAGGCCACGAACAGCAGGATGAAGATCGAGAAGCGGCGGATGTTGAGGATCAGTGCCGACCAATCCTCGTTTTCCTGCGGTTTGCTCTTGTGCAGACGCCGGACGAAGAGCGGGATGATGAGGTCGTTGGAGATCATGATCGACAGCGCGACGCTGGCAACGATGACCATGGCGGTGGCGGCGGAAAGACCGCCGATGAAGGCAACCATGGCAAGCAGGTCCTGGCCCTCCAGCAGCGGCAGCGACAGGACGTAGAGGTCGCTCGACGTGGCCGATCCGACAGAGCTGAGACCGGCGAAGGCGATGGGCAGCACGAACAGGTTGATGGCGATGAGATAGGCGGGAAACACCCAGGTCGCGGTGCGCAACTCGCTCTCGCTGCGGTTTTCGACGATGGTGACGTAGAACTGGCGCGGCAGCATGAGAATGGCGAAACCGCTGATGATGGTGCTGACGAGCCATGTTCCCAGCGAGGTGCTGTAGCCCATCGCGCGCTCGACCTCGGGGTTGGAGGCGAGCTGGCGGATCATGTCGCCGGGACCGTCGAACAGCATGAAGGTGACCATCAGCCCGACAGCGAGGAAGGCGACCAGCTTGACGATGGATTCGATGGCGACCGCCAAAACCAGGCCGTCCTGATGCTCGGTGGCGTCGGCATGGCGGGTGCCGAACAGCACGGCAAACAGCGCCAGAAGCATCGCCACGACCAGCGAGATGTCGCTGACGAACGGGTCGAAGGAGGGCGGCGAGCCGCTGTAGTGTTCGACCATCAGGCTGACCGAACCCGATATCGCCTTGAGCTGGAGCGCGATGTAGGGCACCGCGCCGACCGTGGCGATGAGCGTGGCGGTGGAGGCGACGGCAAAGCTCTTGCCATAACGGGCGCCGAGAAAGTCGGCGATGGAGGTGATCTTTTCGGCCTTGGCGAGACGCACGATGCGGCTGAGCAGGGGGAAGCCGAAGATGAAGACCAGGAGCGGGCCGATATAGATGGCGAGGAATTCCAGCCCCTTTTCCGAGGCAAGTCCCACCGAGCCGAAGAACGTCCACGAGGTGCAATAGATCGCAAGGCTGAGCGCGTAGATGAAGGGCCGAGGTCGCGACTTGTCGCGTCGTGCCGATTGCTTGTCGCCGACGCTGGCGATGACGAACAGCAGCGTCACATAGGCGACAGCGATGATGACGACCACCCAGCCCTGCACGTCCTGAAAACCTCCCTTTGCGATCCCCGTTCCGGCCCTATAACAGAAGGCACAGCTTGGCCGCCAAGTCCATCACGGCGACCGGCTGCCGGTGCCGCGTTTTACAGGTTTTGCGCGCGACGTATTTTGGTATTGTGGTGAAGGGGATATGGCCGTTTAGGTGGCCAGGCCGGCATAGGAGAGTGAGATGCTAAAGGAATTCCAGGAATTCATCGCCCGAGGCAATGTGATCGACCTCGCGGTCGGCATCATCATCGGCGCCGCCTTCACCGCCATCGTCAATTCGGTGGTCAACGACCTGATCATGCCGATCTTCGGCGCTATCGGCGGCTTCGACTTCTCCAACTACTTCCTGCCGCTTGCTTCCAACGTCACCGCGGTCAGCCTGGAAGAAGCCAAGAAGCAGGGCGCGGTGTTCGCCTATGGCTCTTTCATTACCCAGCTCATCAATTTTCTGATCCTCGCCTGGATCGTGTTCATGATCGTGAAGGCGGTCAACACGCTGCGCAAGAAGCTCGAACGGCAGAAGACGGAAGCACCGGCTGCGCCGCCGCCGGCCGATGTCCAGCTTCTCACCGAAATCCGCGACCTGCTCGCCCGCAAGCCGGTCTGATCGGGCTTGCCGTTCTGGCATTAGAAAATCCCCGGCTGGTCTCACAGCCGGGGATTTTTTGTCGGCTCAATGCGGGTTAAACCCGGTGAGCTCAGGAGCCAGCATGACCCTTTTCGATTCCCTGCGCACCGAAGCCAGGCTTTCGCCCGCCAGCGGGATTCAGGCGGTCTCCGCCTATGGCTCTGGCCGTCCCGGCATCATTCCGCTGTGGACCGGGGAAAGTCACCTTCAGACGCCGCCTTTCATCACCTCGGCGGCAGTGCGCGCACTGGAGGCGGGCGAAACTTTCTACACCGCATCGGCCGGTATTCCCGCACTGCGCGAAGCGCTGGCGCGCTATCATGCCCGGCATTTCGGCATGGACTTTTCGCCGGATGCGTTCTTCGTCACCATCGGCGGTATGCAAGCCATCACCCTGTCGTTGCACGCCGTCGCCGGCGCCGGCGACGAGGTGGTTTATCTCTCGCCGGCATGGCCGAACTTCCCCGCCGCGGTGGGCGTGACGGGCGCGCGACCGGTTGCCGTACTGCTCGAAGAAGGAGAGGCGGGCTGGACCTTCGATCTCGCCAAGATGCAAGCCGCGATCACGCCGCGTACAAAGGCGATTTTCGTCAATTCGCCTTCCAACCCCACCGGCTGGACGGCGGATATCGAGACGCTGCGGGCAATCCTCGATCTGGCGCGCAAGCATGGGCTGTGGATCATCGCCGACGAGATCTATGCGCTCTTCCATTTCGGCGGTGGCCGGGCAGCGTCGTTCATGGATTTCATGGATCCTGAAGACCGCATCCTGTTCGTCAACACCTTCTCCAAGAACTGGGCGATGACCGGCTGGCGCATCGGTTGGCTGACGGCGCATCCGTCGCTGGCGCAGACGTTCCGCAACCTGATCCAATATTCAAGTTCAGGCGTGGCGCAGTTCCTGCAACGCGGCGCGGTGGCGGCGCTGGACGAGGGCGACGCCTCTATCAAGGAACAGGTGGCCAGCGCGGAGAAAACCCGCGACCGTCTCTGCGACATCCTCGGCGCCACGGGGCGGGTGCGGTTCAGCGTGCCGGCGGGCGCGTTCTATCTGTTCTTTTCCATCGACGGCATGGCGGATTCGCGCCAGGCAGCCTTCGACCTCATCGACCACGCCAATGTCGGCCTGGCGCCGGGCACGGCCTTCGGCCCGGGCGGGGACCACTATCTACGCCTTTGTTTCCATCGCCGCACGGACCAGGTCGAAGAGGCGGCGCACAGGATTGCCAACTGGATCGGCAGAAACTGACGAAAACACCGAAGACGGAAGCGTCTTCGGTGTTGAAGTGTCAGCGGTGCAGTCGGCAACCGGTGGGCTATCCGCCGGACTGGGGGACCAGAAGCGGTACGATGCGGTCGGACTGTGCAACCGCTGGGCTTCCGGCGGTTGCATAGGGAATGCCGAGCGCGTCCCAGGTTTCGACCAGCGCATCCTGCAGTTCATTGATCAGCGCATCGGAGTGGAACGGTGTCGGGGTCACCCGCAGCCGTTCAGTGCCGCGCGGCACGGTGGGGTAGTTGATCGGCTGGATGTAGATGCCGTGAACGCCGAGGAGGCGGTCGCTGGCCATCTTGCACAGCTCGGGGTCACCGACCAAGATCGGCACGATATGCGTATCCGACGGCATCACCGGCAGGCCTGCCGCCGCGAGCACTGTCTTGGTATGGGCGGCCTGACGCTGCTGTGCGTCGCGCTCGCTCTGCGAGGCCTTGAGATGGCGGATCGATGCGGTGGCGGCGGCTGCAATCGCTGGCGGCAGCGCAGTGGTGAAGATGAAGCCGGGCGCATAGGAGCGGACAGCGTCGACCACGGCGGAAGGGCCACTGATATAGCCGCCCAGTGTGCCGAAGGCTTTGGCGAGCGTGCCTTCGATGATGTCGATGCGGTCGGCAAGGCCTTCGCGCTCGGTGATGCCGCCGCCGCGCTGGCCATACATGCCCACTGCATGGACCTCGTCGATATAGGTCATGGCGTTGTATTTCTTGGCGAGGTCGGCAATCGCAGCGATCGGCGCGATGTCGCCATCCATCGAATAGACGGATTCGAACACGATCAGCTTGGCGCGCTCGCGTCCGGCCTGCTGCAGCAGGCTCTCGAGGTGGGCCACGTCGTTATGGCGGAAGATTTTCTTTTCAGTGCCGGAGCGGCGCACGCCCTCGATCATCGATGCGTGGTTCAACTCGTCGGACAGCACCAGGCAATTGGGCAGCAGCCGCGCAATGGTGGAAATCGCGGCTTCGTTGGAGACGAAACCTGAGGTGAAGACGAGAGCCGATTCCTTGCCGTGCAGATCAGCCAGCTCATGCTCCAACTCGACCAGCGGGTGGTTGTTGCCGGAAATGTTGCGCGTGCCGCCGGCGCCCGATCCCATGTTTCCGGCCGCCTGCTGCATAGCGCCGATGACGTCGGGATGCTGGCCCATGCCGAGATAGTCGTTCGAGCACCAGACGGTGATTTCCTCGGCGCGCCCGTTGGAGCGCCAGATTGCACGCGGAAACGACCCGACGATCCGCTCCAGATCCGCGAATACGCGGTAGCGCCGCTCGGCGTGGAGCTGGTCGATCGCTTCTTCGAAAAACCGCTGATAGTTCATCTCGTCGTCCTGTTTTTCGCGCCGGAGCATAATGTCGGACCGGCGTTGCGTCCATTGCGGGCGCTTGGTCAAAATGCCACGCCTCACCGCAGGCTGTGTCGCATGGTCGGGAGGCGGGCTTCTTGACCTGGGTCAAAGCAGGGCGACGAAGATGAAAAACTACTTCACGATGACGATCTGGGTGTTGGTCGGGCCGAAGGCCTCGACCAGCGTGTAGAAATCCGATGCGTTGTTCGGCGCCAAGCGGATGCAGCCATGCGATGCCGGCGTGCCGAGCCGGCGAATGTGGTCGGTCGCATGAACGGCGTAGCCGCCATGAAAGAAGACGGAGTGCGGCATCGGCGCGTTGTCGTATTTCCGCGAGTGCCACATCTTGTGCATGCGCGTCGGCTTGAACGATCCCGTAGGCGTCACATAGCCCTTGCCTGCGGTGGACACTTTCCAGCGGAAGGTCGGGCGCCCGTCGACGAGAACGTCCATGGTCTGCTGCGAAATGGATATCTGCGCCACGATCTGGCTGCCGGCGCGTGCCGAGGTCATGCCGAGGCCGGCGAGAGCGGTCGCCACGGCAAGCGTTATCGCCGCCAGATGAATGAAATGCCTGTAGAGTGCGCGGTGCATGATCTGTCTCCAACCCTTGTGTTTGTGGAGGGAGATATCCGCCGTTTATGTTTCGTTAAGATTTCGTATAAGCGTCGTTTGTGTTTCGAATTGTTTTCATAATTGAGATATGATGGAGCGCACGGGTCGTTCTTTGTTGCGCAACGAAGCTGCAACAAAGCGGCGTGGCGGATTGTAACAGGCGGCATCTTCCGGAAACAGGCAGGGTTGAGAAGGGGCTTACAGACGGCGGCGGACAAGGACGGGAGGATGCGGCGGCATTGCTTTCGCGGGACGCGCCGAAGAGCAGGTTGGGATCAATGCGCCGGATGGCGCGTGGCAGGGAAAGTGTCATGAAAACGAAATTCGCGGCGTCGGTGCTTTCGACCCTCCTTTATGCTCAGGTGCTGTTGTGCGTGGCAGCCCTGGCCTCGGTCGTCATACGCAGCGATTCGGTCACCATGGCGCGCAGCGCCTATACCACTGTCAGCGCCGTCGTCTCGGGCCAATCCTGATGGCATGCAGCCTGTCAGTCCTGCGCGTCGGACACTCCGTCCGCACTGACTGCCTTGGCGTGCATCTGCATGGGGGGATCGAAGCGATAGCCGGCGCCACGGATGGTGGTGATGCTGTCGGTGTTGAGCTTGCGCCGCAGCCGCACGATCCGCGAGTCGATGGAACGGTCGAAGGCATCCGCGCTTTCCGCGGGCGCGGCGGCAATGATGTCGTCGCGCGTCAGCACCTTGCGCGGATGGGCGATGAACAGGCGCAGCAAGGCGATCTGGCCGGGGGAGAGAATGTCTTCGTCGCCTTTGCTGTGCATCACCAGAGCCGAGCGGAGATCGACCGTCGCCGTTTCAAGAACCAGCAGTTCCGTCGTGCCGCGGCCCCGGCGCGACAGAAGGCCGCCGATGCGCGCGGCAAGCTCCCGCACCACGAGCGGGCTTTCCACGACATCGGCGGCACCCAATTCCAGCGCCAGCACCTTGTCCAGCAGGTCTCCTGTCGCGCTGATCAGGATGAAGGCCGGACCATCCTCGCCGCCGAAGCGGCGCAGCAGGTCGCGTGCCGCCGCCGCCGGAATTCCGTCGCCGAGCACCACGACATCGAGGCCGCGCGCCGCCAGAAGCCCTTCCGCTTCCCACGCCGCAGCGGCAAAGCGCACGTCGTAGCCACGCCGCTCGAGATGATTGGCAAGCTCATCAGCAATGGCATCTGCGATATTCACAAGCGCGATGAGGGGTCTGGCGCGCATTTTCTGGTCCGTAACTGAATGAATGCTAAGAGTGCTGGACACGATGTTTACACCAAATCTACTTTCCGCCGATAGCGGAGATCACGCGGCAATGCGGGCAAGAATAGCAATCGTCGAGGATGAGCCTGACCTGAGGGACGCGGTGGCCGAATATCTCGGCGCCAACGGCTATGAGGTGTTCCAGGCTGAGGATGCCAAGGCCATGCGTCTGCTGGTCGAGCAGCATTCGTTTCAACTGGCGATCCTCGACATCGCCATGCCCGGTGAGGATGGTTTGGCGCTGGGCCGCTGGCTGCGCTCGAAGATGCCGATCGGCATCATCTATGCCACCGCTTCAGGCACCGCGCTGGACCGTATCGTCGGTCTCGAACTCGGTGCCGACGACTATATGGTCAAGCCCTATGAACTGCGTGAATTGCTGGCCCGCGTGCGCAGCGTGTTGCGCCGCGTGCCCAATACGGATGAGACGCCGCTGAAGTACGAGATAGATTCGCCGCGCCGGATCGTCCCGTTCGGGCCTTATACCGCAGATCTGGAAGGACGCCTGGTAATAAGAGGCGACGGGTCTGTTCTCGACCTGGCCAAGAGCGAATTCGATGTCCTGGAAGTGTTCCTGCTGCGTCCTAACCGGCTGCTGAGCCGGGCCAACATCGCCGAGGCCATCGGGCTGGTGGAAGAAACCGAAGCGTCGCGGGCCATCGACATTCGCATCATGCGGCTGCGAAAAAAGATCGAAAATGATCCGGCGAGCCCTAGGTTCCTGAGGACCGTACGGGGAGAAGGCTATATTTTTTCTCCGTCCATAGCCTAGGCTGTTGATATGGAAGCTGCGACCGTGCCTGTCTTTTCTGAAGAACGACGCCGGGTGAGGCCGTGCGTGACGGCGGCGGAGGCTGTGCGGCGGTTGCGCAACGTTCAGGACTGGCAGCGGGATCTCGGCTCGATCCTGGCGATCCTCGGAAACGGCTTCGCGGTTCATCGCGCCATCGTTTTCTGCCAGCACGAGGTCGCCCACCAAGGCTTCGTGCAATCCATCGAGTCGCTGTGGCTGGCGCCCGAGATGGAGGGCAAGGTCACCCAGCCGACGACGATCAACCAGACCATCGTTCATTCCGATGCGCTTCTGGAGCAATTGGCGGCGGAGATGTCGCAAGGCAAGATCTTCGAGGGCCACACCAGGAATCTCGAGGGTTTCCTGAGGCGCGATTTCGAGAAACAGAAGATCAAATCCTTCCTCTCCGTCTCGATTTTTGCGCATGGCTATCTATGGGGTACGCTGGCCGTCAACGACTGCGTCCAGGAGCGCGTCTGGACCGACGAGGAAAAGGCGGCACTCGAGATCATCGCCTCTTCGCTGGGCGATGCCATCGAACATTCCCTGTCGGACGAACATATCAGCGAGACGATCCGTTCGACGATGATCCAGATGTCGTTGGACGCCATCATCGCCATTGACGAATCCGGCAGCATCATCGAATTCAATCCGGCTGCCGAACGCATGCTCGGCTTCGACAGAAGCGAAATCCTGGGTAAGGATTTGCTGCATACGGTGGTGCCGCATTTCTACCGGAAAGGCTATGCCACTGGCGCGCAATATATGACGGGCCGCGGTGCGCCGATGATCGGCCACCGCATGGAGACCCTAACGCAGAACAAGGAAGGGCAGGTCTTTCCGATCGAGTTGACGGCGACGGAAATTCGCATCGGCGACCGCCGCCTGTTCTTCGGGTCGATGCGCGACCTGCGTGAAAAACATCGCGCGGAGGAGGAAATCAACCGCCAGCGCGAGAAGCTTCACCAGAACGAGAAGATGGCAGCGATGGGATCGTTGCTTGCCGGTGTCTCGCACGAGCTCAACAATCCGCTCGCCGTCGTTGTCGCACAGTCTACCCTCTTGCATGAATTTGCGTCCGACCAGCCGACGAAAATCCGCGCGGAAAAGGTGCGCGCGGCCGCCGAGCGCTGCGGACGCATCGTCAAGAGCTTCCTCGGCATGGTGCGGCTGCATCCCAGCGCGCAGACCGAGACGGATCTGAGCCATGTCGTGCGCGCGGCGTTGGAGGTCACCGCCTATGGCGCCCGAACGAGTGGTATCACTGTCGATACCGACTTTGCCGACGACGAGCTGACGGTCATGGCGGAGGCCGACCATATGGTTCAGGTGGCTGCCAATTTCCTGATCAACAGCCAGCATGCGCTGGTCAATCGCCCCGGCGACCGCCGTATCACGGTCAGGACCTTCCGCAATGCCGAAGGCATGCCGGGGTTCTCGGTCGAGGACAACGGCCCGGGCATCCCCGAAGAGATCAGGCACCGTATTTTCGAATCCTACTTCACCACCAAGCCTGTCGGCGTCGGCACCGGCATCGGCCTTTCGATTTCAAAGTCGATTGTCGACCGTCACCAGGGCCGGATTTCCTTCACGCCGGTCGAGCCGCACGGCATTCGCTTCGTGGTCGAGATGCCCGCGCTGTCCCTGCCGGTCAAGCTCGGGACAAAGGCCAAGCAGCGCCCCAACACCTTACGGCACGCATTGATCATCGACGATGAGCCGGACGTCGCCGCGTCTCTGGCCGATATTGTCGAGCTGATGGGATTGAAGTCGCGTATCGTGCAAAGCTGGACCTCCATGGATGAAACGATAGGCCGCTACAAGCCGGATATCGTGTTCTCCGACCTGCGCATGCCTGGTGTCAGCGGCACCGCCATTTTCCGAGAACTGGCGGAGAACCACCCGGAAATCGCCAAGCGCTTCGTTCTGGTCACTGGCGATCTTGTGGGCGCCAAGGCTGAGCTTGAGGAGTTCCCCGTGATCCGCCGCCCACACATTTTGGAAAAGCCGTTCAGCACGCTGGATGTGCGCAGTGTACTCGCCGCAATCAACGATCAGGCTACGGCTTCGTAGCTGATCCACGGTTCCTTGCATCGCCGTCGAACTATGTCCGCAAAAGCTTTCGGCTGGCTTCATAGTCCTTCCAAGGGTCCTTGGCGGAAAGGGCCTTGGATAGAAGCTCGCTGCGCATCGTGAAGGCGGCCGGTTCGAAGGTTTTTATCTCCGGCCAGGCAATCGGCACCGACACCGATGCAACCGGCTTTGCACGCGATGAGTACGCGCATACCGTTGTCGATCCGCGTCCGTTGCGAAGGTAATCGATGAAGATGCGGCCCTTTCGGGATTTCTTCGACAGGGTCGCGGTATAAAGGTCAGGCTCGGCCTGCTCCATCGCATGGGCGAAGTCATGCGCGAAGGTTTTGACCGCCACCCAGTCGGCCTTGGGTTTCAGCGGGACGACGACGTGATAGCCCTTGCCGCCGGATGTCTTGAGAAACGAGGGCAGGCCGAGTTCGTCGAGGCGCTGTTGGATATCGATGGCGGCGTCGATCACATGCGTGTTATTCAGACCCTCATCAGGATCGATATCTAAAATGACCTGGTCGGGCGTTTCGATTGCATCAATGGTCGAGCCCCAGATGTGCACCTCGACCACGCCAAGCTGCACGAGGGCCGCGAGACCGTCGAAACTGTCGATATAAAGCAGCTCCTCACCGTCTTTGGGGTCCTTCATGCGGCAGATGGCATCGTCCATCCCACGCGAGGCATGCTTCTGGAAGAACTGCTGCTTGCCGATCCCGTCAGGCGCGCGCACTAAGGCGAGCGGCCGGTTCACGACATAGGCCTCCATGCGCGGCCAGACCTGAGCGTAGTGGTCGAGCAAATCGCTCTTCGACTTTTTTGCTTCGGGCCACAGCAGTTTTTGCGGATTGGACAGCGTGATGCTGGTAGACAATTTGGCGGCGGAGGCGGCTTCGGAGGTTTTTTTTGCCCCGGCTTTCTGCTTTGTCGCATCGGCGGGTGCGGGCTTTTCCTCGACGACCTCTTCGGCGGGCTTGTCTTCGCGCAATCCCTGAAACGACGCCTGGCGCACGATGTGATCGGAGGTCCAGCTGCGGAATTCGATCTCGGCGACGAGTTCCGGCTTGACCCAGACCATGTGCTTGTCGTCGGGAACCTTCTCGTCGAAGGGCGAGGATTTCGTCTTCAGTGAGTCCAGCCGATTTTTGAGGTCGTTGGCAACCTGCGCGCTGAAACCCGTGCCGACACGGCCGGCATAATGCAGCTTGCCTTTTTCGCGAAACGCCACTGCCAGCGAGCGAAGGCCGCGCCCGGTCTTTTCCGACGGCAGATAGCCCGCAAGGATGAACTCCTGCCGCAGGGTGCATTTGGACTTGATCCAGTCCAGCCCGCGTCCGCTTCGATAGGGCGCATCGGCGCGCTTGGAGATCACGCCTTCCAGCCCCATGCGGCAGGCATGCACCAGCATTGTCTTGCCGGATTCATGGAAATGTTCGCTGTAGCGCAGCGGCGAGGTGTTGGGTTCGATGTCGCCGAGCAACGCGCGCAGCCGCTCCTTGCGTTCGACCAGCGGCTCGTCCAGCAGTGGCTCGCCGTCGAGGTGGAGCAGGTCAAAGACGTAGAAGACGAGTTCGTCGGTCTTCCCGTCCGACAATGCCGTTTGCAGCCGCGCAAAGGAAGCGGTTCCATTGTCGTCGAGCGCCACCAGCTCGCCATCGAGAATGGCGTTATCGCAGTCGAGCCCGTCAATCGCCTTGACGATGGTCTGGCCGAACTTCTCCGTCCAGTCGAGACCCTTTCGGGTCAGCAGGCGCACCTTTCCGGCATCGAGATGGGCTTGCAGGCGATAGCCGTCGAACTTGACCTCGTGCAGCCATTCTCCGCCAGTTGGCGGCGTTTTCTGCAATGTCGCCAGGGCGGGCGGGATGAAGTCCGGCAGCCCAGCGACTTTCGAGGGTTTGGCCGATTGCTTCTTCGGCTTCGTTGATTTGGCCTTGCCGGCTTTGGCCGGCTTGCCCTCGGCAACTTCGGCGATGGTGCGGCCCGATTGCACCGAGGCGGGCGCCTCCTCCAGAATGTCCTCGCCGGGCTTGGCAAAGGCATCGTCGGATTTGATCAACAGCCAGTTGTCGCGCTTTTCGCCGGCGCGAGGCTTGAGTCGGACCAGGTGCCACGCGCCGTTGAGCTTGCTGCCCTTCAATTCGAACTGCAGGTGTCCCTTCGCCATGCCTTTCGCCGGGTCGATCTCCGGCACCCAGGTGCCTTCGTCCCAGACGATGACCGTGCCGGCGCCATACTCGCCCTGGGGAATAGTGCCTTCGAAGCCGGCATAGTCGAGCGGATGGTCCTCGACATGCACCGCGAGCCGCTTTTCCGACGGGTCAAGGCTGGGTCCCCGGGTCACCGCCCAACTCCACAGCACGCCGTCATGTTCGAGCCGCAAATCGTAATGCAGCCGGGTGGCATCGTGCTTGTGGATGACGAAGATGCCGGCTTCCGAACCGGCCTTGCGCTTGGCCGCGGCCTTGGCGCCCGATGGTTCGGACGTCTTCTTGAAATCGCGCTTGGCCCGGTAGGTGTCGAGCGTCGCCATGATGTACCCCTACGCGGATTTGCGCTTGGAAGGAGATTTCGAAGCCGGCTTCTTTGCAGGACTCTTCTTCGGCGCTGGTTTCTCGTCCGCCGCCGGCTTGTCTTCGGCCAGGCTCTTCTTGAGCGCATCGAACAAGTTGACGACGTTCGATGGTTTCGAAGCCGCCTTGACAACAGGCGGCTTACGACCGGCCTTCTTGGATTTGATCAGGTCGAGCAAGGCCTGTTCATAGGGATCTTCGAACGTCTTTGGATCGAACTTGCCCCTGCGCTTGTCGATCAGTTTGGTTCCGAGATCGAGCATTTCCTTGTCGACCTTGGCTTGGGCGACATCGTCCATAACGTCATCGGACTGGCGCACCGTGCTGCCATAGCGCAGCGTCGTCAGCAGCATGCCCTTGTCGAACGGCTCGATGATGACAGGGCGTTCGCGGCGGAACAGCACGATCCGCGCGAGGCCGGCCATCTTCTTTTGCGCCAGCGCCTCACGGATGACGGCGAACGCTTCCTCCGAAACCTTGTCGGCGGGAGCGAGATAATAAGGGGTGTCGAGATAGATCGGATCGATCTCCGAGCGAGCCACAAAGCTGTCGAGGCTCAGCGTGTGCGACGATTCGATCTGTACCGCGTCGATCTCGTCTTCCTCGATCAGCAGAAATTCGTCCTTGCCCGTCTCATAGCCTTTAACTTCGTCTTTTTCGGCCACGGGCTTTCCCGTGGTTCCATCGACATATCTGCGTTTGACAGTGTTGCCGGTCGCCCGGTTGATAATCCGGAACGACACCTTCTCGCTGCCGGTGGTGGCATTCGACAGTTCGACCGCGCAGGTCACCAGCGAGAGCTTGAGGTAACCTTTCCAGGCCGGGCGTGAGGCCATCAGGAAATTCCCAGACGGCTGCTTGGCGCATAGGGCCGCACGAATTCCTCTGCCATGATCATGTCGTCCTGGTTGAGGACGATCTCGGGATTGTCCATGGCTTTTGCCGTATCGGGGGACAATTCTCCGCTGGAGATAGCCGCCTCAAGGGCGATCCGGGCTTCGCGTTCGGCGCGCACAAGCGCGGAAAGGGCGAGGATGAGTCTGTCGCGATGGTCCATGTTCCAGCCTTTTGTTTCTGCTTGTTGTGTCGGCGGACACCGCCGCTTAACGCTGGCGCTCGCCATCGGTTCCATGGAACCGCAACGGTTCGAAACAGTTCTGCGCTTGAGACATCAGGAACGCGGTCGTGCTGGACAAAGTCGCCAAACCTCTTCCCAAAAAATTCCAGGAAATCCTGCCCGATGCCTGTGCTGTCGGTGATCTCAACCATTCCACCGATACGGAACCCGGCATTCGCCGTCTGCGGTCAGGGCGCGGGTTCAGATATGAGGCGCCGGGCAAGAAGGCCGTATCGGACAAGGACATGGCGCGCATCCGCTCGCTCGTCATTCCGCCAGCCTGGACCGATGTCTGGATCTGCACGGATGAAAAGGGCCATATCCAGGCGACCGGCAGGGACGAGCGCGGCCGCAAGCAGTACCGCTATCATGCGATGTGGACCGTGTGCCGCGGCGAGACGAAATTCTCCAGCCTCGTCGATTTCGCGCGTACCCTGAGCCCGCTGCGGGAGCGGGTGGAGGCGGATATGCGCAAGCGCGGCCTGGGCCGCGATACGGTGACCGCCACCGTCGTCTGGCTTCTGGACAATATGCTGATCCGAATTGGCAACAGCGCCTATGCCCGCGACAACAAGAGCTTCGGCTTGACGACGCTGCGCAACCGGCACGTCAAGGCGGAAGGCAACAGCATCAAGTTCATCTTCACCGGCAAGTCCGGCAAGCAGTGGAATGTCGGCATCGCCGACCGGCGGATTGCGCGCATCATCCGCTCGGTGCAGGAGCTTCCCGGACAACAGCTTTTCCAATATGTCGACGATGAGGGCGTTCGCCGTCCGGTCACATCGCAGGACGTCAACGCCTATGTCCGCGAGGCGACGGGCGCTGCGTTCACCTCGAAGCACTTCCGCACGTGGGGCGGCACGGTCTATGCGCTGGACGGATTGCAGCGTACCGAACTGCCGGAAACGAAGACGGCTGCGAAACGGGTGCTGAACGCAGAGATCGACAAGGTGGCAGCCCTTCTCGGCAACACGCGGGCAGTGTGCCGAAGCTGCTACATCCATCCCAAGGTTTTCGAAAGCTGGCTCGAAAATACCCTGTCGGACCAGGTGAAGGCCGCCAGCAGTGTGCGCGTTACAGCACCCCGTCTGGACGATGATGAGCGCATGACGCTGAAATGGCTGATTGCGCTTTCCGAGGAATGAGCCATGGAGTGACCTTGAGCGATCACTTTTTCCGGATGTCCCTTGCTATGGAACAAATAGTGAACAATTATGCGGCATGGACATTTCCAAAAAACTGCAAATTCTCGCCGACGCGGCCAAGTACGACGCGTCCTGCGCCTCGAGCGGCACGGTCAAGCGCAACTCGCTCGGCGGCAAGGGCATCGGCTCGACCGAGGGCGCGATCTGTCATTCCTATGCGCCGGACGGGCGCTGCATCTCGCTGCTGAAAATCCTGCTGACCAACGCCTGCGCCTTCGACTGCCTCTATTGCGTCAATCGCGCATCGTCCAACGTGCCGCGCGCCCGGTTCACAGTTGAGGAAGTGGTGTCGGTGACGCTCGATTTCTATCGCCGCAACTATATCGAGGGGCTGTTTCTGTCGTCGGGCATCATCCGCTCGCCCGACTACACGATGGAGCAGGTGGTCCGGGTGGCGCGCGAACTGCGCCAGACCCATGACTTCAAGGGCTATATCCATCTCAAGACCATTCCCGACGCCAGCGACGAACTGATGGCCGAGGCGGGCAAATATGCCGACCGACTGTCGATCAACATCGAGCTTCCGTCGGAAACCAGCCTTAAAACGCTTGCGCCGGAAAAGGATGTGCGCGCCATTCGCCGCTCTATGGGGCGGATGCGCAACCGGATCGATGAGGCACAGGACGACAAGCGCGCACCGCGTTTTGCGCCGGCAGGCCAAAGCACGCAGATGATCGTCGGCGCCGACGCCGAGGATGACCGCGCCATCCTTGCCACCAGTGCCAATCTCTACAGTTCCTACCGGCTCAAGCGGGTCTATTACTCCGCCTTCAGCCCCATTCCGGACGCAAGCCGCATCCTGCCGCCGCAGGCACCGCCTTTGGTGCGCGAGCACCGGCTGTATCAGGCTGACTGGCTGATGCGCTTTTATGGCTTCGACGCCGGCGAGATCGTGGCGCAGGACACTGGTCACCTCTCGCTCGACATGGACCCGAAGCTTGCCTGGGCGCTGCGCAATCGCGACCGTTTTCCGGTCGATGTCAACACGGCGAGCCGCAGCCAGCTTTTGCGCGTGCCGGGCCTGGGCAAAACCGCCGTCGACCGCATCCTTGCGGCACGGCGGGTGAGAGCGGTCCGGCTCGACGACATTCCGCGGCTTCGCGTGCTGGTGGCGAAGGTGTTGCCGTTTCTGATCTTTCCGGACCACACGCCGCACCGGCTGATCGACCGGGCCGATCTCAAGGCGCGGCTCGTGCCCCAGCCCAGGCAACTGTCGCTGCTGTGACGATGCTGCGCATCCGGCTTGCCGACGAGACCGATTTCGAGGGTTGGCGCGATGCCGCGCGCCGCCTTCTGACGCGTGGCGTCCCGCCTTCCGATGTCGTCTGGACGGTCGGAGAGGATGCGGGCGATCTGTTTACACATGCCGTGCCGCAGGACGATACGCCGAAGGATACCGGCGAGCCCGTATCGGTGCCGCGCGGTTTTGTCGATCTGGCCAAGCAGGTCGTGCTGCACAACGACCCGCAGCGCTTCTCTTGGCTCTATGCCATGCTGTGGCGGCTGAGGAAGGAACCGCGGCTGCTGACGGTCTCGGTCGATCCCGATGTGGTCCGGTTGGAAGCCATGGCGAAATCGATCCGCCGCGACATCCACAAGATGCGCGCCTTCGTGCGGTTTCGGAAGACAGCCATCGACGACCGCGAGTGGTATGTCGCCTGGTTCGAGCCCGAACATCACATCGTCGCGGCCAATGCGCCCTTCTTCAAACGTCGCTTCACGACGATGAACTGGTCGATCCTGACCCCGAGCATGAGCGCGCATTGGGATGGCGAAGACCTGGCCTTCTCGCCAGGCGCCTCACGGACCGAGGCGCCTGCCGACGATGCGCTGGAGGATCTCTGGCGGGATTATTATGCCAGCATCTTCAATCCGGCGCGGTTGAAGGTGGATATGATGCGCTCAGAGATGCCGGTGAAATATTGGCGGAACCTTCCAGAGGCCACGCTCATTCGGTCTCTCATCGAGGATGCGCAGCGCAGGACCGACACCATGGTCGCCACCGGGCCCAAAGACGCCAACGAACGCCCCCAGAAGCTGAGCGCGTCGAAGCCTGCCGCGAAGCCGGAGGGCGGCACCATCGCGGCTTTGCGCGAGGAAGCCTCGCACTGCCGCGCCTGTCCGCTATGGGCGCCGGCCACGCAGACCGTCTTCGGCGAAGGCAGGCCGGAGGCGTCGATCATGTTCGTGGGCGAACAGCCCGGCGACACCGAGGATCTGGAGGGCCGTCCCTTCGTCGGGCCGGCTGGCCGGATGTTCGACCGTGCGCTTGAAGACGCGGGCATTGAACGCACACGCGCCTATGTCACCAACGCGGTCAAGCATTTCAAATTCGTCCCGCGCGGCAAGAAGCGTATCCACCAGAAGCCCGCCATGCCGGAAATCCGTGCCTGCCGGCCTTGGCTCGAACGCGAGATCGAGGTGGTGCAGCCCGATCTGATCGTGGCGCTGGGAGCGACTGCTGCGCAGTCACTGTTCGGCAAGGCGATGGCCATTGGCGAAAACCGGGGCCGCCTGCTCGATGCGGGGCAGGGCGGCCCACCGGTGCTGATCACCGTGCATCCGTCCTATCTGCTGCGCTTGCCGGATGCAGACGCCAAGGAGGCGGAATACAAAAAGTTCGTCGACGATCTCGTCGTGTCCCGCCGCGCGCTGGACAAGGCGGCGTGACGCCGGGGCTTCCACCGGCGTTCCCGAGGGTCAGGGCATGTTGATCGGCACGTTTTCCTTCGGAACGCGGTTGGTGACGACCTTCTGCCGGTGGAAGATGAACAACCCCGACAGAACGATGATCGCCGATCCGACGAGGATTTGCATATCCGGCAGGTCGCCGAAGAACATCGCGCCGAAGATCACCGCCCACAACAGCAGCGTGTATTGCAGCGGCGCCAGGGTGGATGCCGGGGCAAGCTTAAGCGCACGGGTGATCATCAGATGGGCGGCGCAGGACACAATGCCGAGCAGCATCATGGCGCCGATATCGAACAGGCCCGGCGGGTTCCAACTGGTAAGGCAGAGGATGGCGCCAACGATCAGCGCGCCGACCGTCTGCCATGTGACCAGAACGCTGTCGCTGGTGCCGCGCAGCACCCGGTTCAGCAGCATCGACATCGCAAAAGACGTACTGCCGATCAATGCGAACAAGCTTTCCAGCGACAAGGACGCGGTGGAGGGGCGGAGCGCGACGATCACCCCGCAGAAGCCCGCGAGAATCGCCACCCAGCGCCGCCAACCTGCCTTTTCGTCGAGGAAGAAATGCGCCATGGCAGCGAGGTAGATCGGCCCGGCCATATAGAAGGTCATCACATCGGCGAGCGGAAGGTAGATCACCGCGGCATAAAAGAAACCGGTATCCGCCGTCGCGAGCATGACCCGTAAAAACTGCAACCGCGGACGGTCGACCGAAAAGAGATTTCGGGGGCCTTCCTGCAGGACCATGGGGCCAAGGACGAGAAAAGCACCGATAGAGCGTATGAACAGTACCTGACCGACGGAAAAGCTTGCGACCAGCCACTTCCCCATCGCGTCGTTGAGCGCGAACATGAAGTTGCCGAACAGCATCAGGCATACGCCAAGTATGATGGCATTCTCGCCACGCTGCGACAGAAAGGATGCCGGTTTCATAAGGTGTCGCCAAGTGCCTGAAGAGCGGGCGTCATGCCCGCCTATAAGCATCAACCCCTAGAACGACTTCGCAAAGGATACGAGCGAATTCACTTGCGAGGCTCTAGTCCAGGCTGCAACCGGCCTTGTGCCAGAACGCCGAAACGCTCAAGCGGACGTTTGCTCCGGCTTGCGCGCAATTCGCAAGACATCGAAGGCCTTGGAAGCCATGACTTCGACGATGCGCTTGACACCAGGTGTTTTGGACGCTTCGAGATCGGCGAAAAGCTCGACCTGATCGGCCCCTTGATATTCACGAAGCCTGTCGAGCATTGCATCCTCCCTTTGTGCTGCTCAATGAACGCAGGCAGCGTGTCTTCGTTCCTTAAAGTGGGTGTGTTTCATGACGATGCCTGCAAATTGTGAAGGTGACGCGACGGATATCGGAATGAGGCGCGTTCAACGGGAAAAGCGGGTTCAGGGACAACAGGGTGAATCGGTCGCCGGACGGCAGGGATAGCGACGAGGATTTGCTGGCGCGGATCGCGGAGAATGATGCTCGCGCTGTCCGTGGCATGGTCGCACGCAAACTGCCCCGCATCGTGGGGTTGGCGTCGCGCCTGCTCAGCGACCGCGCAGAGGCCGAAGATGTGGCCCAAGACGCGTTCCTGCGCGTTTGGCGGCAGGCGCCGAAATGGAAGAAAACGGATGCGCGTTTCGATACCTGGCTGCACCGCGTGGTGCTCAACCTTTGCTATGACCGGCTGCGCCGCCGACGCGAGCAGCCGGTGGCCGAAGTGCCGGAGACGGCTGACACCGGGCCCGCGCCCGACAGCGGCCTTCGCCACGAGGACGAACAGCGCGGAATCGACGCGGCGCTGGCGTCTTTGCCCGAGCGGCAGCGCGAGGCCATTGTTCTGCAATATTACCAGGGCCTGTCGAATGTCGAAGCATCAGCCGTCATGGACATCAGCGTCGAGGCGCTGGAAAGCCTTCTGTCCCGAGCGCGCCGCAACCTTCGCGCCTTCATGAAATCGCAAGCCGACTGACGGAAACGGACCATGCACAGCCAACGTTTTCATGATTTGACGGACAGCTACGGAAGCGACCTCAGGCGCTGGCCGGAGGCCGACCGCGCAGCGGCCCAAAGCTTCATCGATGCCCATCCGGAAGAAGCGCATGCAGCGCTCGCAGGCGCCGCCGATCTTGATCGGCTGCTCGACCGATCGTCCGTTCCGGCGCCGTCGGCCGCTTTGCGCGAGCGCATCATCGCTTCCGCGCCGCGCCGCGCGGCGGCCGGTCTGGGCGGGTTTCTATGGCGTGGCCTGGGTTTGGCAGGCATCGGCGTTGCGGGAGCGGCTGCCGGCATGGTGCTGGCGGGTTTTGTCGTCACGCATTCGCCATATGATGCCGATGACGGCGCCTATGCCGTAACGGCCTTCACCCTCGCCGCAGATGAAGGAGACGTTCAATGACCCCCCGAACGCGCACTGTGCTGCTGGCCGGCTCCCTGGCGCTCAACCTGTTCCTGATCGGCGGCGTTGCCGGCGGCGCCTATATCTGGTCGACGCGGGGGCCTGAATTCGTCGGGCAGCGGGCGCTCCGCTTTGCCGCTGACGGATTGTCGGATGAGCAGCGCAAGGCGTTCCGGCAGGGGCTCATGCAGGCGCGGCGCGATTCAGCGCCCGATGTCCAGGCGGGACGCGTCGGCAGGCAGGATCTCAACGGGCTGATGCGCGCCGAAAGCCTCGATCGAGAGGCGATCGACACGGCGCTCACCGGCATTCGCGAAGCGGACACGGCACTGCGTCAGCGTTTGGAAATGGCGATCGTCGATTTCGCTGCAACGCTGACGCCGGCGGAACGGCAGGCCTTCGTGGATGGGCTCGAAAACCGGACCGCCATGTTGCGCAGGTCCTCCGCGTCGGAAAATTAGCCCGCCGCGCGACGGATCGCAGGTCGCCTCGCGTTCAACTGTCATGAACAGGGATGACCAGCGATGACGACAGCAGCTTCCCAAGCTGAACGCCTGACCGTGGCAATGAACCGTTTCGGCCTTGGCGCAAAGCCCGGCGACGCCATTCCCACCGATGCCGAACGGTGGCTTATCGACCAGTTCGACCGCTATGAGCCGACTCCTCCGGCTTTCGAGCGAGCGTTGCCGGGGGCCGATATCGCGGACCAGTTCAGCGAGGGCCGCATGGCGCTTCGCGGCGGCGATGCAACTGCGAAGATGGCCGCACGCAAGGAACTGCGCCAGAACGGCCAGGCCCTGTATCGCGATGAGGTGCAGATGCGCGCCCATTCAGCGCTCGATACCGACACGCCTTTCGTCGAACGGCTGGTGCATTTCTGGTCGAACCATTTCGCCGTTTCCGCCGACAAGTTGCCGGTGACGGTGCTGGCAGGGGCCTGCGAGCGCGAGGCGATCAGGCCGAATGTGCTTGGCAATTTCGAGGATATGCTGCTCGCGGTGGTGCGCCACCCCGCCATGCAGCTTTTTCTCGACCAGATACGCTCCGTCGGTCCCAACAGCCCGATGGCGCAGAACAGCGGCGAGCGACGCAACAGGCGCAAGCCCGGCATCAACGAAAACCTCGCCCGCGAAATCATGGAGTTGCACACGTTGGGTGTCCGCACCGGCTATACGCAAGCCGATGTCACACAATTCGCGTTGGCGCTGACCGGCTGGAACGTGCGTGGGCTGGGCGCCGGCGCGAATGCGGAACGGCCCGGCGGCTTCGCTTATCGTCCACGCCTGCACGAGCCGGGGCAGCGCGACATCCTCGGCAAGTCCTATGCCGACACCGGTGAAGAACAGGCGGGCGCTGTTTTGCACGATCTCGCCACCCATGATGCGACGGCGGCCCATATAGCCACCAAGCTGGCGCGCCATTTCATAGCCGATGAGCCGCCGGCGGCGACGATCCGGACGCTTGCTGCGGCCTACACATCGTCGGGCGGCGATCTCAAGGCGGTCTATGCCGCCTTGGTTGCGATGCCGGAAGCGTGGGCGGCGCAGCCGGTCAAGTTCAAGTCGCCGTGGGAGTGGACGATCTCGTCGTTGCGCGGGCTTGGCTTCGAACGGCCAGACATGCCGATTGCGCCGCTGCTCAACCAGCTTGGCCAGCCTGTCTGGCGACCCGGCTCGCCGGCCGGCTATGACGATGCCGCTGCGAGCTGGGCAGCGCCCGACGCGCTGGTGCGCCGCGTCGAGGCGGCGCAGCGGATCGTCGGCAAGGCGCCGGTGGAGCTCGACGCGCGTCAGCTCGCGCCCGAACTTCTGCCCGGCACGCTCAGCGATCTCACCCGACGCGAAATCGGACGGGCGGAATCCGGCCCGACCGCGCTCGCCCTGCTTTTGGTTTCTCCAGATTTTCAGAGAAGGTGATCCGATGATCCACCGCCGCCAGTTTCTCCGCATCGCCGCTGCCGGTTGCGGTACCATGCTGATTGCGCCGCGTCTCGTCTTCGCCAATGTCGAGACGGACCGCCGTTTCGTCTTCATCATCCAGCGCGGTGCAGCCGATGGCCTCGACACGGTGGTGCCTTATGCCGATCCCGGCTATGCCGCGCTGCGACGCGACTTCGCCGTTGATCCGGCCGCTGCGCTCAGGCTGGACGGTACCTTCGCGCTGCATCCCTCGCTGGCCGAACTCGGCAAGCTCTACGGGAAAGGGCAGGCGCTGTTCGTGCAGGCGGTGGCTTCGCCCTATCGCGATCGCTCGCATTTCGATGGTCAAAACGTGCTCGAAACCGGCGGCTCCAACCCCTATCAGCTCAAGGACGGCTGGCTGAACCGGCTGGTGTCGCTGATGCCGCGCAGCCATGACGAGGCGATAGCCTTCGCACCCACAGTGCCGCTGGCACTGCGCGGCAAGGCCGATGTCACTTCCTATGCGCCTTCCGCCTTGCCGCCGGCGCCGGACGATCTCCTCATGCGGGTTGGCGCGCTCTACGAGTCCGATCCGCAACTGCACCCGCTTTGGAGTGCTGCGATGGAGGCGCGGGGTCTCGCGGACGATGCGCAGGCCCGCCAGGATCCGGCAAGCATCGGCAAGACGGCGGCCGGGTTCCTGGCCAGAGACGACGGTCCGCGCATCGCCATGATCGAGACAAGCGGCTGGGATACCCATAGCGGCCAGATGTTCCGGCTGGCCAACCAACTCAAGGCGCTGGACACGCTGATCGCGTCGCTGCGCGACAATCTCGGCGATGCCTGGGCCAAGACCACCGTGCTGGTCGCCACGGAATTCGGACGAACCGCCGCCGTCAACGGCACCGGCGGCACCGACCATGGCACGGCCTCTTCGGCCATGGTTCTGGGCGGCGCGGTCAAGGGTGGACGCATTCTCGCGGACTGGCCGGGGCTGGCGCAAGGGTCACTGTATGAGGGGCGCGATCTTGCTCCCACCCTCGATCTCGATGCGCTGATCGCGGCCGTGGCCGCTGAAAGCCTCGGGCTCGATACCGATCTGGCCATGCGCACGCTGTTTCCGGGGAGGCCGTTCAACAAGGCGCTGCACGGGCTGGTCGGCGCCTGACTCGTCGTTGTCGACCGGTATGCCAAAGAAAATGGCCGCCGACCTCGTGGGAGGTGGCGGCCCAATTATGGGGTCAAAAACATGGAACGTCGCATTCGGTCGACTTGAGCGCCGAGCCAAACCCAGATGACGGATGAAGTCGGCGGTTGACCAGTCGGCAAATGCCGACTGGAGGCTGAATTGCCGTCGGTGTCGCGCAAATGATTTCTGTTGCTTCATCTGCGGTGTTCCGCCGATAAGTCGCTGGGGTGGCAATGACAAGCGACGTGGAGGAAATTCGGGATGCGGATTGACGGACAGGTAGCGCTGGTGACGGGCGGGGCTTCGGGTCTGGGTGAAGCGACGGCGCGTGCGCTTGCCGCAGGCGGCGCCAAGGTCGCCATTCTCGACTACAACGAGGAGGGTGCGGCGCGAATTGCTTCGGAAATCGGCGGCATCGGCATAGCCTGCAACGTCTCCAATGCCGAAAGTGCAGAGGCAGCCGTGGCCAAGGCCAATGCGGAACTGGGCACGGCTCGCATTCTGATCAATTGCGCCGGTGTCGCGCCGGCGCAGAAGATGCTCGGCAAATCAGGCGTCATGCCGCTCGACGATTTCCGCCGCGCCATAGAGATCAACCTGATCGGCACGTTCAACCTGCTGCGCCTGTTTGCTGATGCAGCCTCCAAGCTCGATCCGTTCGAGAGCGGCGAGCGTGGCGTCGCCATCAACACCGCTTCGGTCGCTGCCTATGAAGGCCAGATCGGTCAGACCGCCTATGGCGCGTCCAAGGCAGGCGTCATGGGGCTCACCTTGCCAGCTGCCCGCGAACTGGCGCAGTTCGGCATCCGCGTCTGCACGATTGCGCCGGGCATTTTCGAGACGCCGATGCTCAAGGGCTTGCCGGAGGCGGCACAGCAGAGCCTCGGCCAGATGGTGCCGTTTCCGCCGCGCCTGGGCCGCGCCACCGAATATGCCAGCCTGGCGCTGCACATCATTTCCAACGAGATGCTGAACGGCGAGACGATCCGGCTCGACGGGGCGATCCGCATGGCGCCGAAATAGGGGGACGACACCCGCATCTTTGCCATGGTTGACCTGCCTGGTGGCGGCTGGCACGTGATGCCATTCAAAAAAGAAGCGAGATTCGACCGGCATGACCCAACGCGTTTTCGACGGCCACAACGATGTTCTGTGCCGCATCTGGCTGAACAGCCGTCAGGGTGGGTCGCCCGTCGAAGACTTTGCCGGCAACGGCCGTACCGGCCATGTCGATGCCGTACGCTCCAAGGCGGGCGGGCTCGTCGGCGGCATCTGCGCGATCTATGTTCCGTCGCCGCGTCTCGGACGCCCGGTTTCGGACGCCAACGGTTACTACAATACGCCAAAGGCCGAACCGCTCGAACATGGACCGGCCCTGGCCGCGACGCAGGAAATGCTCGACATCGCCCGCGATCTGGACGAGGCCGGCGTTTGGAGCATCTGCCGTTCGACCGCCGATATCAAAGCAGCGGCGGAGCAGGGGCTGTTCGCCGCCATCGTGCATATCGAGGGCTGCGAAGGTATTGGCGCCGGGCTCGAAGAACTTGACGGTTTTTACGAGCAGGGCTTGCGCTCGCTCGGCCCGGTGTGGAGCCGCGACAATGTTTTTGCCCACGGCGTTCCCTTTGCTTTCCCGATGTCGCCCGACACCGGGGAAGGCCTGACCGGTGCGGGTTTCGATCTGGTCAGGCGTTGCGACGAACTCGGTATTCTCGTCGATCTCGCGCATATCACCGAAAAAGGCTTCTGGGACGTGGCCAAGACGAGCAGCAGGCCGCTTGTGGCCAGCCATTCCAACGCGCATGCACTGACACCGGTGGCGCGCAACCTGACCGATGGCCAGTTGCAGGCGATTCGCGAGACCTCCGGCGTCGTGGGCGTGAACTTCGCCACCAGCATGCTGCGCGCCGATGGCCAGAACAATTCGAACACGCCGCTGTCCGATATCGTTCGGCACGTCGATTATCTCGTCGAAAAGACCGGCATCGATTGCGTTGGGCTCGGTTCAGATTTCGATGGCGCGCTGATCCCGCGCGAGATCGGCGATGCGGCGGGGCTGCCCAAGCTGGTTTCCGCCCTGCGCGGTGCGGGCTATGACGATGAAGAGCTTGAAAAACTCTGCTTCGGCAACTGGATGCGGGTGCTTGACAGCGTGCTTTCCAATTGAAATCGTCTTGATCCTGACGCCGTTCTGTCAGGAGGGTCGTGATCAGTCTTTTGGACAGTTGCCGAACCACCGGAATGCCCTACCTTGCACATGACTTATGATCATTTGACTTGGCCAATTCCTTTTCGGGGCAGGATGCTATGAAGAACAAGCTTATGATGCTCGCCGCCGTCGCGGCGTTTTCCGTTTCCGCCGGCGTCGCCAACGCGCAGGTCGTCGTATCGTCGAAGATCGACACGGAGGGCGGTGTGCTCGGAAATATCATTCTTGCGGTGTTGAACGCCGCCGATATTCCCACCACCGACCGCATCCAGCTCGGCGCTACGCCTGTCGTGCGGCGCGCAATCGTTGCCGGGGAGATCGACATCTATCCCGAATATACCGGGAACGCGGCGTTCTTCTTCGAAAAGGCGGACGACACACTCTGGAAGGATGCGGCGAAGGGGTACGAAGAAGCCAAGAAGCTCGACTACGACGCTAACAAGATCGTCTGGCTGACGCCATCGCCCGCCAACAACACCTGGGCGATTGCGTTGCGCAAGGATGTCGCCGAGCCCAACAAGCTTGTGACGCTGACCGATTTTGGCAAATATGTCGCCGGCGGAGGCGATGTGGTCCTGGCCGCTTCGTCGGAGTTCGTCAATTCCGATGCGGCGCTGCCGGCGTTCCAGACCACCTATGGTTTCACGCTGAAGTCGGACCAACTCATCACGCTTTCGGGCGGCGACACGGCGGCAACCATTGCCGCGGCTGCCAACCAGACCAACGACGCCAATGCGGCAATGGTTTATGGCACCGATGGTGGCATTGCACCCTCCGGGCTCGTGGTGCTTGAGGACGACAAGGGTGTGCAGCCGGTCTACCAGCCCGCACCGATCATTCGCGAAGCTGTGTTGAAGGAACATCCGAACATCGCCGAGCTGCTCAAGCCGGTTTTCGAGAAACTCGACCTTGTGACCTTGCAGGACCTGAATGGCCGCGTACAGGTGGGTGGCGAGCCGGCCAAGGCGGTTGCCGAGGACTTTCTGAAGTCGAACGGTTTCCTGAAATAGCAACGGGATGACGGGGCGCCCGTGATGGCCGATACTGTCGCGGACGGTGCACCCCAAAGGCGGCTGTCGTGGCCTCTTCAGTTCGACAAGCTCGGCGTCGTTATAGCCGTTTTGACAGGCTTTGCGCTCGTCGCCCCATTCGCAACCATGCGCGCCAACCGCATCGTCGCAGGCGAGGCGATGGGGGTGGTGGCATCCTTGCCGGTTTGGGCAGCGGCGATGCTCCTCGCCTCTGTTCTTGCCACGACGATCATAGCGATCCTGCGAACGCCAACCGCACTACGATTTCCAGCCGGCATCGCCACGCTTGCCGTTCTTGCCATTCTGATCGGCGTCGCCGGCGAGCATCTGACCCCTGACGACAACAACTATGCGCGTGTCTCGCCGGCCTATGGCTTCTGGCTGTTGCTGTTTGCTTTCGCGCTTCTGACGACCGATGCGATGGCTCGGCTGAAACTCGGCCCGTTGGCGCGTATCGGTATGCTCGGGCTGACAGCGCTGGCTGTCGGGTTGCTGCTGGTATCCGGCCAGTGGGACTCGCTGTCGATCATGAAGGAGTATTCCAGCCGCGCGGAGACCTTCAGCTCCGAGCTGATACGGCATCTGCTGCTTGCCTTCGGTTCGCTTGCCGCTGCCGTTCTGGTTGGTCTGCCGCTCGGAATTGCCGCGCATCGCATCGCGCGGGTGAGGGCGCCGGTGCTGAATGTGCTCAACATCATCCAGACAATTCCCTCCATTGCCTTGTTTGGAATACTCATCGCGCCATTGGCCTGGATAGCCGCCAACGTGCCGGGTGCAGCCGCGATCGGCATTCGCGGCATCGGTGCGGCGCCCGCCTTCGTGGCGCTGTTTCTCTATTCGCTGCTGCCGGTGGTCGCCAACACGGTGGTCGGGCTGGCCGGTGTGCCGCGCCAGGCCAACGACGCCGCGCGCGGCATGGGCATGACCGACAGGCAGCGGCTGGCCAAGGTCGAGTTTCCGCTTGCATTTCCGGTGATCCTCACCGGAATCCGCATCGTATTGGTGCAGAATATAGGCATGGCAACCATCGCCGCGCTGATCGGCGGCGGCGGGCTCGGCGTCTTCGTGTTCCAGGGCATCGGCCAGACCGCCATGGATCTGGTGCTGCTGGGGGCCTTGCCGACGGTGGCGATGGCGTTTGCCGCCGCCGTCGTGCTCGACGCCATCATCGAAATGACGGAGCGGAGGGGCCGAACCTCATGATCGAGATCGATTCAATCACCAAGAGCTATGGCGAAAACACCGTTGTCGACGCTGTGTCCTTCGTCGTGGAGCCGCGAACCATCACCGTCATCGTCGGTACCTCTGGCTCAGGCAAGACGACGCTGCTGCGCATGATCAACCGGCTGGTCGAGCCTTCCTCGGGCACGATCCGGATCGATGGCCGCGACAATCGGGAAATGCCGCCCTTCGAACTCCGGCGCAGCATAGGCTACGTCATCCAGGGGCATGGCCTGTTTCCGCATTGGACGGTGGCGCAGAACATCGCCGTGGTGCCGAAACTGCTGGAATGGGACGAGGCGCGGATCGCCGCAAGGGTCGCTGAATTGCTCGATCTGTTCCAACTCGATCCAGAGCTGTTCGCGCAACGCTATCCGCATGAGTTGTCCGGAGGGCAGCAGCAGCGCGTTGGCGTGGCGCGGGCGCTCGCCGCCGAACCAAACGTGCTTTTGATGGACGAGCCCTTCGGTGCTCTCGATCCGGTGATCCGGGCAAAGGCGCAGGAGGACCTGCTCGCCATCCAGCGGCGCTTCGGCACCACCATCATTCTGGTGACGCACGACATGGAGGAAGCGATTCTGCTTGGCGACCGTATCGCCGTCATGGATCAGGGCAAGCTGGTTCAATATGCGACGCCGACCGAAATGCTGGCGCGCCCTGCCGACGACTTCGTCGAGACCCTGATCGACTCGGGCGAGCGTCCGTTCCGGCTGCTGTCGCTGGGCAAGGCCGGAGATGCGGTGGAGCCTGGAGACGCCGATGGGCCGGCAATTTCGGCCGACAAAACCCAGCGCGACGCGCTGGCCGAGCTGATGTGGTCGGGGCGGTCGGCGCTGCCGGTCGAAAGTGCTGACGGCGCCCGGCTCGGCCGCATCACCGTGCAGTCGCTTCTGCGCCTGGCGGCGAGACCGGCCGCATGAAGGCCGGGACCATCATCCGCGTCATCGCCTTCGCACTTCTCGTCGCATTCCTCGTGCAGCCATATTGGTTCGAGCCGTTCTTTGCGCTGTTTGCCAATGACGGCGCGCCGGCGATTTACAACCAGGGCGACCTGTTGACGCTGACGCTGCTGCATCTGCAGATCGTCTTTGCCGCGACGGTGGCGGCGATGATCGTCGCGGTGGGGTTGGCCATTCTCGTCACGCGGCCGAGCGGGTCGGAGTTCCTGCCGCTGTCGCGCAGCCTGGTCAATATCGGCCAGACCTTCCCGCCCGTCGCCGTGCTCGCGCTGGCGGTCCCTGCGGTGGGTTTCGGCGCCAAGCCGACGCTGATCGCTCTGTTTCTCTATGGCCTGCTGCCGATCTTCGAAAATGCGCTGACCGGACTGACGACCTTGCCCAAGCCGGTGGTCGAAGCCTCGCGCGGCATGGGCATGACCAGTCTCCAGCGCCTGCGCAAAGTCGAACTGCCGCTGGCAGCCCCCGTCATCCTGGCCGGGATAAGGCTTTCGGTGACCATCGGTCTCGCCACGGCGACGATCGGCTCGACGGTGGCGGCAAAGACGCTGGGCGAGGTCATCATCGCCGGGCTGAACTCCAACAACCTCGCCTTCGTCGTTCAGGGCGGGCTGGTGGTCGCGGTGCTGGCCGTGCTGATCTACGACCTGTTGTCGGCGCTGGAGCGGATGATTGCGCGACGGATGGGGCGCGGCGAGCCGGCCTAGGCACTACTGCACGACGAAGAAATCCTCGATGGAGCGCGCCGCGTCCGAGAGGACCGGCAGGATCTGGTCCTCCATCTCCTGCGGGGTGAAGCGGGATGATTGCGTCGAGACGTTGATCGCCGCGACGATGCGTCGGGTGCCGTCACGGATCGGCACCGCGATGGAGCGCAGGCCGATCTCCAACTCTTCATCGATGATGGAAAAGCCGGATTGCGCAACACCAGCGATTTCGGCTTCGAGTTTTTCCGGATCGACAATCGTCTTTTCGGTCTTCGCTTCGAGATGGGCTGAGGCGACGAAGCTGCGGAGTTCGGGAGGTGGCAGGTCGGACAACAGAACACGCCCCAGCGACGTACACCAGGCGGGCAGCCGAGTGCCGACATTCAGCGCGACGCTCAGGATATGGCGGCCGGGAATGCGCGCGACATAGACGATGTCCTCTCCCGACAGCACGGCCGCCGAACAGGATTCGCGAAAGCGCATGGCGACGTCGCGCAAGAAAGGGTCGGCATAGGACCATAGCGAGGCGCCTTGCAGCCAGGTGCGTGCCACCGAGAGCAGGCGCGGCGACAGGCTGAACTGCCGACCTTTCTGAACCGCATAACCCGATGCGACGAGCGTCAGCAGGAAGCGGCGCGCGCCGGCGCGGGTGAGTCCCGCTTTCTCCGCCGTCTCTGTCAACGTCAGGCCCGAAGGACAGGCGGCGAGGATTTCCATCACGCCCAGGCCGCGCTGCAGGGACCCTACCGTATAGCGGTCGTCTTCGGCTTCGATATTCATGCCAAACCCTTCGTTCGAGCGCGAGGCCGAGCACATCGTCCTTGACACATCCAAAAACTTCCGAGAATAAGTATCGCATACAAAACAAATGTTCGCAATGCGAACTTTTTGGTGATTTTGGGAGCGACGATGAGCAAGATCAGTCCAAGCGTCGAAGATGCCGTTTCCGGCATTCAGGACGGAATGGTGGTGATGATTGGCGGTTTCGGCGGGGCGGGCGCGCCGATCGAGCTCATACACGCTTTGATCGACCGCTACAAGGCGACGGGATCGCCGGGTTCGCTGACGGTGGTCAACAACAATGCCGGCAACGGCGCGGTCGGCATCGCGGCGATGATCTATGCCGGCATGGTCGCAAAGATGGTGTGTTCTTTCCCGCGCTCCTCCGACCCCAAGGCATTCACCGAGAAATATCTGGCCGGAGAGATAGAGCTGGAGCTGGTGCCGCAGGGAACGCTGGCCGAGCGCATTCGCGCGGGCGGCGCGGGCATCCCGGCCTTCTACACGCCTACCAGCTACGGCACCCAGGTTGCCGAGGGCAAGCCGGTCGCGGAATTCGAGGGCAGGCACTATGTCCAGGAGCGCTGGCTCAAGGCTGACGTCGCCTTGATCAAGGCAGAGGTGGCCGATAGCAAGGGCAACCTGACCTACCACAAGGCGGCCCGGAATTTCTCGCCGCTGATGGCGACCGCCGCCAAAACGACGATCGTGCAGGCGCGGCAACTGGTCGATCCGGGCGGCATCGATCCCGAACACGTCATAACGCCGGGCATCTTCGTCGATCGGATCGTTGAGGTCTCGGACCCCAAGCAGGAAGAGGCTCTGTTGCGCGAGGAAACCAAGTGATGACCGCCAAGCTGACCAACGCACAGATCGCCTGGCGCGCAGCGCAGGACATTCCCGATGGCGCCTATGTCAATCTCGGCATCGGTTTTCCCGAAATGGTGGCCAAGTTCAAGCCGGACGGTCGCGAGGTCATCTACCACACCGAAAACGGCATTCTCGATTTCGGCGAGGCTCCGCCGGCCGGCGAAGAGGACTGGGACCTGATCAACGCCGGCAAGAAGGCGGTGACGCTCAATCCCGGCGCGGCATTCTTTCATCATGCCGACAGCTTCGCCATGGTGCGCGGCGGGCATCTGGACGTTGCCATTCTCGGCGCTTACGAGGTTGCCGAGACCGGCGATCTCGCCAATTGGAGCACGGGGCCGGGTTCCGTGCCAGCGGTGGGCGGCGCGATGGACCTGGTGCATGGCGCCAAGCGCGTCGCCGTCATCACCGACCACGTCACCAAAAAGGGCGAGCCGAAGCTGGTCAAGTCATGCAGCCTGCCGCTGACCGGCGTCGGCTGCGTGACGACCGTCTACACCAGCCTCGCCGTCATAGACATTGTTGACCGGCGTTTCTTGCTGCGCGAGAAGCTGCCGAGCATGAGCGTCGAGGAATTGCAGGCGGTGACAGGCGCCGAACTCGTCGTCGGCGACACAGTGGCCGATCTTATCGTACCGGAGGTTTGAAGTGACTGAAGCCTATATCTGCGACTACATCCGCACGCCCATCGGCCGCTTCGGCGGCTCGCTGTCCTCGGTTCGCGCCGACGATCTCGGCGCTGTGCCGCTCAAGGCGCTGATGGAGCGCAACGCGTCGGTGGACTGGGCCGCGGTGGATGATGTGGTCTTCGGCTGCGCCAATCAGGCCGGTGAGGACAATCGCAACGTTGCGCGCATGTCGCTGCTTCTGGCCGGCATGCCCAAGGAGGTCTCCGGCAGCACGGTCAACCGGCTCTGCGGCTCGGGCATGGATGCGCTCATCATCGCCGCCCGTGCGGTCAAGTCCGGCGAGGCCGAACTGATGATCGCCGGCGGCGTGGAGTCGATGAGCCGCGCGCCTTTCGTCATGCCTAAGGCCGATACGGCCTTCTCTCGCAACGCTGAGATCTACGACACCACCATCGGCTGGCGTTTCGTCAATCCGCTGATGAAGAAGCAGTATGGTGTGGATTCCATGCCCGAGACCGGCGAGAATGTGGCGGAGGATTTCAAGGTCAGCCGCGCCGACCAGGACGCATTTGCCGTGCGCAGCCAGGACAAGGCGGTCGCAGCGCAGCAGAACGGTCGGTTGGCGAAGGAGATCGTGCCGGTGACGATCCCGCAGCGCAAGGGCGACGCGGTCGTCGTTGCCAAGGACGAGCATCCGCGTGCCGGTACCACGGTCGAGACGCTGGCCAAGCTGCCGACGCCGTTCAAGAAAGAGGGCGGTACTGTGACCGCGGGCAATGCTTCGGGCGTCAACGACGGCGCCGCGGCCTTGATCGTGGCGTCGGAAGCCGCAGTAAAGAAATACGGCCTGACGCCGATTGCCCGCATCGTCGGTGGTGCGGCCGCGGGTGTTGCGCCACGCATCATGGGCATCGGCCCCGCGCCGGCCACCAAGAAGCTGTGCGCCCGCCTCGGCATCGCACCGCAACAGTTCGACGTCATCGAGCTCAACGAAGCTTTTGCCTCTCAAGGCATAGCCGTGCTCCGTGAACTTGGCATCCCCGAGGATGCGGAGCATGTGAACCCGAATGGCGGCGCTATCGCGCTCGGCCATCCGCTCGGCATGTCGGGCGCCCGCATTGCCGGTACGGCCGCGCTGGAGCTGAAGGAGCGCGGCGCAAAGCTCGCCCTTGCCACGATGTGCATCGGTGTCGGCCAAGGGATAGCGGTGGCGCTCGAGCGCGTCTGAGCCAAGTATTTTTTGATAAGATGAAGCCGGCGGTTGCTGCGACCGCCGGCTTTTTCTTTGCACCCTTGTGAAAGTGCTGATGCATTTTTCGCCGACGGTGTGAAGAACCCCGCGCAGTCGTTATGTTCGATGCGGACGAGTGGAGGCGCGCTTTCTGCTAGGAAGGTGTAAGGGCTGCTCTCGTAAAAAAAACGGACAGGGAGATGCATGATGAGCGACACCAAAAATCTAAGGGTTTTGCTGGCCAAAAGACCCCAAGGCGCGCCGACGGCGGAACATTTCCGTTTTGAGGAAACGCAGTTGCCTGAGCCGAGCGAGGGGCAGGTGCTGCTGAAGATTCTCTATCTTTCGCTCGATCCCTACATGCGCGGTCGTATGAGCGACGCGAAGTCCTACGCCAAGCCGGTCGAACTGGGCGACGTCATGGAAGGCGGCACGGTTGCCGAGGTGGTGGAATCGCGCAGCGAGGCTTTTAAGCCCGGCGATATCGTGCTGTCGCATTCCGGTTGGCAGAGCTTTGCCGTGGCGGATGCGAAAGGACTGCGCAAGCTCGACCCGGCAACCGTTCCCGTCACGACAGCTCTGGGCATCATGGGCATGCCCGGCTTCACCGCTTATTCGGGCTTGCTGACCATCGGCCAACCCAAGCCCGGCGAAACGGTCGCGGTTGCCGCTGCCTCGGGCGCGGTCGGATCTGCCGTGGGCCAGATCGCGCGCATAAAGGGCGCACGCGCCGTCGGCATTGCCGGTGGCCCTGAGAAATGCGCCTTTATGCGCGATGAACTCGGCTTCGATGCCGTCGTCGACCACAAGGCGGCGGACTTTGCCGAACGACTGGCTGCGGCCTGCCCGGACGGCATCGACGTTTATTTCGAGAATGTCGGCGGTCACGTCTGGGATGCGGTGATGCCGCTGCTGAACGAATTCGCGCGGGTGCCGGTCTGCGGGCTGATCGCTCAGTACAATACGCCGGAGGCCAAGGAAGCCGATCGGCTCCCCGCCCTCATGCGCAGTGTGTTGACGCGCAGCCTGTCGATCCGGGGCTTTATCCAGCGCGAGTTCATGGACCAGCGCCGCCAGTTCTATACCGACATGTCGGAATGGATCGCATCGGACCGCGTGCGGTACCGCGAGGACATCGTGGACGGCCTGCGCAATGCGCCGGAAGCGTTCAAGGGACTGCTGGAAGGCCGGAATTTCGGCAAGCTGATCATCAAGGTCGCTTGATGAAACAAGGCTGATCGTCAACGATCAGCCTTGTTTCATCACCAGCTTGGGCTGGTCCGACGATATCGTCACATTGCGGCCCGCACTCTTGGCTTCGAGCAGGGCGGCATCCGCGCGCGTCATCAGCGTGGCAGCGGATCCTCCCGTTGGCGAGGAGGCGATGCCGACGGATACCGAAATATGGCCAAGGACGCGGCCGCGATGGGAAAACGGCGTGGTGCTGATCGCGGTACGCAGCTTCTCCGCGATTTTGAACCCGGCGGCATGATCGATATCCGGCATCAGAACGGTGAATTCCTCGCCGCCGAAACGGTAGATGCTGCCGGCATCCTTCACTGTATCGACAAAGATCTGAGAGGCATATTGCATGACGGCGTCGCCCGCGTCGTGGCCGTGCAGATCGTTGAAGCGTTTGAAATGGTCGATGTCGATCATCAGGCAAATCAGCGGATGCTGCGCCTGTTCGCGGATATAGCGGTTCAGCGTCTCATCGAGGGAGCGCCGGTTCAGAAGCCCGGTCAACGCATCGCGGATTGCCATATTGGTGAGCTTCTCGCGAAGCTGCAGGTTGGCCGCCGCCAGTCCGACATTTTCCGCGATCAGCTCAAGATAGAGACGCGAGGGCTCGACTTCGAACGCCTCGCCCGAGCGCTCTTCGAAATAGAGAAGCCCGATCATGTCGCCCAACGCGATTAACGGCACGCACAATCCCGATAGGGCGTTCTCTTCGAGGTGCTGGCAGGTGATGTCGCTCTCGCCGCGATTGCTCAAGTGAGGATGTCCGCGACGCAGGCCCCAGCAGGCGCCCATAGGGAATGAGGAGGCTGAATTCTTCGGATCGAGCCAGCTTCCGAGTAGTGACAGCTGTGTTCTGCTGTCGTTGAGCATGAACAACTGGCCAGCCAGGGACGGGAAGATCTGCGGCGCAAAGCGTGCCACAACCTCAGCCAGTTCCGCCTGCACCTGGCAGGCCTGCAGCCGGTGCATCATTTGCAGGATCAGGTCCTTGGTGGCTTGGTCCTGCCTGCGCTCGGCATCGAGCCGGGCCCGCTCCAAGCCGTTCTCGCGAAAAATGTGGATGGCATCGTTCATTTCGCCGATTTCGTCACGGCGCATGTCGAGCGGGACTTCGACCGCATAGTCCTGCTTGGCCAGGCGTGTGACGATGCCGGTCATGCGGGTCAAAGGCACCGAAACGCGTCGCTTGAGCACGAAGTAGAGAACCCCGATGAAGACAGCCGCCGTCATCGTCAGCATGATACGTGCGGCAAAGCCCAGCAAGTCGCTGCGCTGTCGTGCCGCTTCGAGTGCCGACTCCGTGCGCTGCGTGGTCATCTTTCGGAACTGGTCGACGCTTTCCAGAAGTTCGGTCTGTAGGCGCACATGTTCGTCTGCGAAGAGCATTTGCTGCGCGCCTTGCCGGTCGCCCGTGCGATACGCCTCGATGGCCGCCAGTTCGATCCGGTCAAGTTCCTCAGCCTTTTGTTCGACCTGCTTAAGAAGAGCAAGTTCCGGCGGCGTCACGCCATATTGCTGGACGCCTCCGATCGCCTCTTCCAGCCGTCGCTCGGCGTCCTCCTTGAGATAAAAGCCTGCGAGATGCCGCTCGTCGCCGCGCATGACGTAAAGCCGCGCTTCATCGCTGCGTTCCTCTGCGCCGAGCGCCAGATCCTCGGCCAGAGCGTCCAGCTTCAGGTGCTGCTCCACCGCTACGCGCTCCTGCGTGGCGCTGCGCGACGACAGGATGAAGGCGGTGCCGGACAGCACTGTCAGGACGACGGTTACCCCATAGGCCCAGTTGGTGATCTGGTTGATTCTCACGGTTCTACTCGATCTCAAGCGCAGCCATGCGGCCACATAGCTGACAGGGATATTCCCTATGCTTCCCACGTTGACAAGTCGAGCGCTGTGCAAACGCGCCCGCCGTTCAACCGTCCTGCCGCTGCCCTTTGCGTTCGTCCTTGCGAAAGGCTTTGCATGATGTTTATCTCGCAGATGCGAGAGGGCTGGAACCCGCAGCCATGTTCGTGTGTTCACCGCCAGAGCAATACGGCACGGGACGACATGACGAACGACGAAAAGCATCGCGGCCGTGAGGCTTCATCTCCTGCGGAAATCCCGGCGCTGGGCTGGTTGGACGTCGGCTGGCGCGTGATGCGGAAGCTGTTCTTCGATCAGGTTTCGTTAATTGCCGCCGGTGTGACCTACTATCTGCTGCTGGCCATTTTTCCCGCTTTGGCCGCGCTGGTTTCGCTCTATGGGTTTATTTCGGATCCGATAGCGATCGGCCGGCAACTCAACCTTCTCTCCGATCTTTTTCCGCCCGGCGGCATTGACCTGCTTGCCAACCAGCTGACCGCTTTGGTCAATCAGCGAACGTCCTCTTTGAGCATCGGTTTTTTCGGCGGCTTGGCGATTGCGTTGTGGAGCGCCCATAACGGTCTCGCGTCTCTTTTCGATGCCATGAACGTGGCTTATGGCGAGAAGGAGACGCGCGGCTTCTTCCAGCGCACGGCCATGGTCATGGCTTTCACACTTAGCGCCTTGTTTTTGGTCGCATTGGTGGTCTTTGCGCTCGGCGTGCTGCCTGCGATGTTACACTATCTTTCGCTCGACAGTTTCACGGAAGTCGTTATTGCGGTTCTGCGCTGGCCGCTGATCATACTCGTGGTGAGCTTCGCCATGGCGGTGCTGTACAGGTACGGTCCCAGCCGCGAATATGCAAAGCTGCGCTGGCTGACCTGGGGCGCGTTTTTCGCCACATCGATGTGGCTGCTCGCCTCGCTCGGCTTTTCCTACTACATCACCAATTTTTCAAACTACAGCCTGACCTACGGCACGCTTGGAACGTTGATCGGCCTGATGGTCTGGATGTGGATGTCGGTCATCATCGTGATCATGGGCGCGCAGATCAACGCCGAACTGGAACATCAGACCCGCGTCGACTCCACCACCGGCGCGCCGCAGCCGATGGGCGAACGCGGCGCCTATGTCGCGGATACGCTGGGTAAGGCGATGGAATGATCAGGCACCGTATCCGCTGACAAGGGACGGCACGCCGGGTTGGTTCGCAGCTTTACGTTACCTTCTGGATCGCCTCGATCTTATCCATACCACCGACGATCCCGGCAAAATGCTCCCAAACGCCGTGAGCGCCTTCTTCCCATGCCACTCGGTTTTCCGGCTGGACGACATGCCCTCCATGATCGCCGGCGATTTTAATCGAGATGGCCTCGTCATCGACAATGAGCTGGTCGAAATGCGCAGCCCCCTCGCTCGCAGCCGCCTGGAATACAGCCTTCTGCTCGTCGGACAGGCCGTCCCAGAAACTTGCCGAGAAATAGACCACGCCTGAAGCCCAGATGTGTCCGGTCTCTGTCAGATAGGGGACGACCTCGTAGAGCTTGAAACCGGCATAGGCGGATTTGGTCAAGTCCATGGCGTCCGCCACGCCGGTCGCCAGCGCATTATAGGTCTCGGTGATGGGAATTCCGATCGGCGTCATGCCGAACGAGCTCCACAGTGTTGTGTGCAACGGGCTTTGGATGACGCGGATGCGTTTGCCCTCGATCTGCTCCGGCCGCGTCACTGCTTCCTTCGTCAACAGATGGCGCGCACCGTAATTGATGAAATCGGCCGCGACGAAGTTCTGGGCGAGCAGTTTTCCCTTGAGCTCTTGGCCCGTGTCGCCCTGCACCGCCTTCCGCACATGCCCGCCGTCGCGAAACAGGAACGGCAGATCGAGAATCTGCAGTTCTGGCACCCAACCTGAAAGCGCTGAAACGGTGGACAGGCTGGCCTGGATCGATCCGAGACGGACGCCTTCGGCGACCTCTTTTTCGCCGCCGAGCGCGCCGTTCTTGACGATGTTGAAATGAAACTGGCCGGGCAGCTTTGCCTCCACCAGCTCGCGTATCTTCAGCCAGATTTTTGTCTCCGGCTTGTCTTCGCCGAACAGCGACGCAATGGTCAGTGTCGTCTGCGCGCGGGCGCGTCCAATGAGGGTCGGCGCAAACAGTGCGCCAGCGCCAAAAGCGGTTGCGGTTGTGAGGAAGGATCGGCGATGCAGAAGGTTCATGTTCTCCCTGTCCGTTAGACGATAAGCGCCCAGGCGCAAATGATAGCAAGCGAAGCCAAAAGTGCGACGAGATAGGGGATGACGGCGCGGAACAGCGCGGTTGCCGGCACCCGTGTTACACCACTGACCACGAAGACCAGCATGCCAAGTGGCGGGGTCAGACCGTGGATCATCAGGTTGACGACGACGATCACACCGAAATGGATCGGGTCGATTCCCGCCGCCACGGCCGAAGGCAAGAGGATGGGGCCGAACAGCAAAATGGCCGCGCCGATATCGAGCACCAGCCCGACCGCCAGCAGGATGACGTTCGACAACAAGAGAACGGCCAGCGCGCTGCCACCGAGAATAGTGGTTAGGCTGGAAATCAGCCCGGAAACGTCGTCGACAGCCAGAAGAAAAGCGAAAGGACCCGCGGTGCCGATCAGCAGGCCGATTGCCGACGCTTCGGTTGCCGCCTGCCGGAATGTTGCGAACAAAGGGCCGAAGCGCAGCCGCGCTCCAAGACCGAGGAGGAGGGTGTAAAACGCGGCCAGCGCAGCGGCCTCGGTTGTGGTGACGATACCCATCCGGATGCCGACGACGACGATGACGCCCAGACCGAAGGCGGGGATGGCTGCGATGGCCGATTGCCGGCGTTCAAGACCACTGGCTCGAGGTTGCGGCACCTGCTCACGCACCGTCAGGTGAATGGCAACTGCGAGGCAGACTGCCATGACGCCGCCAGCGAAGAAGCCGCCGACCAGCAGGGAGCCTACGGAAAGATTGGTGGCGGCAGCCAAGATCAGGAACGCGACCGAGGGTGGGATGACATTGTCCAGCACCGAAGTGGCGGCGATGATCGCACCGGCTTGTGGGGGCGGATAGCCGCGCTTGACCAGTTCGGGCTGGAAGGTTGAGGCGCCGAAGGCGGCGTTGGCAACGGAAGACCCCGAAGCGCCGGAGAACAGTACGCTGGTCAACAGCGTGGTCTGTGCCAGGCCCGCGCGGCGGTGCCCTACCAGCGATGAAGCGAAGCGGACAAGATGATTGGCGACGCCCGATGCCGTAAGAAGCCCGCCGGCCAACAGGAAGAAGGGAATGGCGAGCAACAGGAATTTCGACATGCCGGTGACGGTGGAGGAGACGATAGCGGGCTCCGGCAATGTGCTGCCAAACGCGATGGCGAGATAGGCGGCGGCCAGGAAGGCGTGCGGCAACGGTGCGGCGACGAGCAAGCCAAAGGCCGCGATCAACCCCAGCACAAGGCTCGGCGGAAGTGCGACCTGGAAGGTGACTCGGGTGGCGGCGAGGTAGAAAAGGACACCGACGATGACCGCCGCCAAGACCGCCAGGCCCTTTTCTTCGGAAAGGCGCTGCAACACCAATACGAGCAGGATCAGCGCGCCGCCGATGCCGAGAAAGCCGAAGCGGATCCATTCGGGCAGGCCCAGCGTCGGCGAAATGCCGCCAAGCATGCTCATGATCTCCGTCCCTCCGAAGCTGAGAATGAGGCCGGCGAGTACGGTGAAGATATCGGCGACAACAGCGGCTGCCGTTTGAAGCTGGGCCGGCAGGCGCTTCGCGATCACGTCAAGCCGCATCGCGAGAACGCTGTTTACGGCCAAGGGTGCGCCGAAGGCGATGAGCGCGACATGAAGCCAGATGCCCAGATCTTCCGATCCAAGCACGCCGGTGTTGAAGGCGTAACGCAAAACCACGGTGGACAACACAACGGCCAACAGCACGGCAAGGATCGTGGCGACAACTGCGCCCAGCGCCGCCTCGACGGCGCGCAGGCAGTGCCGGGCGAGCGGCGCAGCTCGAGGCCGTTCCAACGGTTCGGGAATCTCCGGCGCACTCACTGGCCGGAGCCACCTTTGGCGGCGGGCGGGGTGGCCTGTCGAAGAACCGATGCGGGACTCATGGTCGATCCCTGACCTTGCTCGGACAACTGGCGATTCCACCGCGGTAAAAGATGCGAATCTCCATAGCAAACGGTTGTGCCGATATCCACCTCGCCGATGTCTCGATCGCACAGCACGGCTGTCGCTGACGGAGAAAACCCCCTCCGTCGTGCTTAAAGCCAAGCACTTCGAAGTCATCCACCAAACCCGGCAGAATCCCGCCAAATTCGACGTGCTGCGTTAGACTTCCAGGATTCGGAGACATAAGATGAGGACAGATTGTGAGCACTACTGACTGTTCTATGCGCATCGAAAGCTTAGAAGACGAGGCATTCTGAAGTGGACGACGTGAAAAGGTGCGTTTTTGAGTCCGGCTTATTCGACAGCGAATGGTACTCGAAAAGATATCCTGATGTGAAAGCGACGGCCCTCGATCCACTCGACCACTATCTCTATGTCGGCGCGTTTTTGGGCCGCAGACCGAGCGATGCATTCCTGCCAGAAGAAATGGCAAACCTGACAGGTGCTAGAGACGCGCTGCCATTACTCGATTTTATAAAGCGGAATAATATTTCCTTTGATCGCAGCTGGTATCTCAAGCGCAATCAAGACGTCGCGAGGGTCAAGAAGGACCCACACGCTCACTATCTCGCCTATGGTTTTAAAGAAGGCCGGCCATCGAATGCCATATCGGAAACGGCCAAAGACTTCGACGCTGTCTGGTATCACCAGAAATATCTTGCCTCGGAAAATTACAACGAATCCCCATTAATTCATTACTGTAATATTGGAAGCGCGCTCGGATATCTTCCCTCCAAGAGGGGAGGAAGTATCATTAGTGATTATCGACGCTTTGGATATGTAGAATATGGAGCATCGACAGAAAATATAATTCACTTTGATGAGGCGACCGCAATACGGGATGAATTCAATTTGTCCGTTGTTGTGCATATGCATGTTTTCTACGAGGAGTATCTCGAGGAAATGTGCAGAAGTCTTATCAATATTCCGGTCGATTTTACTCTCTTTGTGTCTTTAACCGTTGATCGATTTCAAATCGATGACATTCGAAATCGTCTGCGAAACCACCTGCCGCATGTCCGGACCATCATCGTAAGAGAAACGCCCAATCGAGGGCGGGATATCGCACCGTTCCTGGTCGAGTTCGGCAGGGAAATCGCCGAATTCGATCTGGTCCTGCACATTCATTCGAAGCGAACGCTGCACAATCCGGCGCATGTTGGCTGGCGGCGATACCTCCTTCACTGTGTCTGCGGCAATCGCGATACCGTAAGCCAAGTACTCAATGCGTTCTTCGAGGACGAGAAACTGGGCGCAGTTTTCCCGCCTTATTATCCCACACTGCGGCTGCAGCCAAGCTGGGGGCGGAATTACGGTAAGGTCACCGGCATAGTTGAAAAGATGCGGCTCGGCACCGCACCTGTCGACTGCCCGAATTATCCTGCGGGGTCTTTTTTCTGGGCACGAACAGCCGCCCTCATGCCGCTTCTGACAGGCGTTTTGTCCCTTGAGGATTTCGATGCGGAGAGCGGCCAAATCGATGGCACCACCGCGCACGCGGTGGAGCGGCTTTTTGGGCTTTTACCGTTGAAGCTTGGTTATAAATCGGAAGCCCGGTACACCGACGTCGCGTATAATCTCGTCAATTTTTATTCGCGTGAGCGGACTTTTACCGAGAGACCTGACCGGTCTGCCGATGTCCAGTCTTATATCGATGCCCGAAAAAGGCCGGAGCGGCGAGCTCGCATAGCGGTCGCCACCGCCATAATCGGCGACTACGATGTGCTTCAATTGCCCGAGCATATCGACCCCGACGTGGATTATTTCTGCTTTTCGGATGCCCGTATCGATGGATACGACGTCTTTGAGATCAGGACCGTGGATTATTTGAATGATGATCCACGGCGCGTGGCTCGGTATGTAAAGACCAATCTGCTGCGTCTGCTCAAGGGTTACGACTACTTGATATGGGTGGATTCGAATGTTCAGATTCGAGGGTCGCTGGATAAATTCATATCGAAGATGGAAGACTCTGACGCGGCGGTAGGGGTCATCTACCACCCAACTCGAATGACTTATCTGGATGAAGCGAAAGAAGTAACTGCCCGCAAACTCGACGACCAGAACGTCGTGCAGCAGCAGGTGGAGGGATATCGCAAGACCATCGATCTGGAAGAAGACCGTCTGATTGAGACGAACTTCATGATTTTCAACGCCCGGGACGGGCGAGCAAGGGCGTTTGCCGACGTTTGGTGGTGCGAGATTCAAAAGAAAAGCAAGCGGGATCAGCTGAGCGTCAATTACGCTTTAAGAGCATCCGGGACCCAGGCACAGCCCCTGCTCGACGATGGGTATTCGTGCCGCGATTACCCGGGCTTTCGTTTGTTTTTCCACGGCACTGGGCCAGAGGTCATGCTGTCGCGACACCGCAGAGATGACGGTTCGATACGCGCGGGCACCCTCGGCCGGGTCATATCTTTGCCGCCAGTTGAGACAGTCGAGGATCTCTTGTCGTCCAACTCGGATTGCTCCTTGCTCGTCCATCGGGTTGTCGATGAGCCGGATGTTTCAGTGACGGATCATATCCGTGGCAGTTCGGCAAATATTGCCGATCTTCAAACGAACACTCTGGCGAACGGGGTGTCGGTGTCCAACTGGATACCGTCTCGTTGGATCGCTTCCAAATGGGAGGCGAACATCGAAATATCCTGCATTCATCAGGCGATATGTTTTGGAGGTCTGATCAGTCGTACATATCCAGACTATCACGAGTCCGGACAGCTGTTCTTAACGAGGGATGGAAATCTGCTGGAGTCGACATTTGGCGTCTGGAACGGCGAGGGGCTGATACCGAATAATTTATTGAAAAAGGTCGATGAAGAGCAATGGCAGCTTTTGCGCAGCCCGAAATATGATGTCCTGGACGGGAAATACATGCTGCTGGGAAGCTTGCAGCCCCATTTCGGCCATTCGCTTCTTGAAGGCCTGAGCCGGGTCTGGCCATTGCATGTTTCCCAGGCATTTCGGGATGACATGAAGTATCTCGTTTTCGAGCCGGGACTGCGCGACTATCATCAGGTGTTCCTGCAGCATGCGGGTATCGATCTCGAACGGGTTGTCCATGCGCCTGCCACAGGCATCAGAGTGGAGCGCCTGTATGTGCCGACGCCGAGCATACGATCGCACAGATGGATCAGCCCGCTCCAAGGAAAGACGTGGGCGACCATTTCCGACAGCGTCTCGTCACGTGCGCCAACACGGCGGGTGTATCTAACCCGACAGAAGATCGGCGAGCGACCGTTGTTGAATGAGGAAAAGGTCGCAGCCTGTTTTTCCGAGTTCGGCTATGAGATCATAGCGCCGGAAACGTTGACCGTTGAAGAACAGATCGAGATGGCTGCCACTTCCACCCACCTTGCGGGGCCTGTCGGGAGTCAGATGTATCTGGCGGCATTTCAAAAGAGGGGCGGAAAGAAGCTGATCATCGCTCCGGCGAATTTTTACGCCAAGGACGATTTGCTCATTTCTAGGGTCACCCAGGGAAGCTGCGATGTCGTGTTCGGAACCAAGACGGACAATTTTTCCGACCGCGACAAACGGAGCTGGTACATCGATATCGAGAAGGTTCGCGCAGCACTTCGTCGTCATTTGTCCTGAAGGTAAGCCAGTCTGCCCTGGCTTACCTGCATCGTTCCACCTGCTTGACATACGCGCCCAGCAAATAGGGTGGAACGGTATTTTTCCAGAACGCCTCCCAGCGCGATGGTGCCGGTCCGTCCCGGGTTATCGACAAGACTGTCGCCAACTTCCCCGGTGCCGCCTCCAGACAAACCCTGTTAACCTCAATATCCGGCCCCAGCGACAGTTTGGCAGATGCCAGCGGCCGGCTCTTCGAATCGTTGAGCTCAAGCTGAAAATCCGTCTCCCTGGGCCCTCTTCTCGTCCAGACAGCAATTTCGACCGCCGCCGCGCCCTCCGCTTCGAAGATCGGCAGCAAACCGCGCATTTTTGCCCCATCCGGATCGACGATGAAGAGGTTTTTATGATGGGTGCGATTGAGCGCCTCGCGAAAGCCTGAAGTGGCAAAGCTTTTTGGTTTTACGGCCGTCAGTTCGACACGCCGGAAGCCTTCTGACAGAAGCTTCGCTTGAATCGCTTCTGGCATTTTTGCCGCGAAATAAAGATGGTCGTTTTGCCGTGCGTAAAAAAACGGCTTCGTCAAGACTGGCAAAAGCACCAGCACCGTACCGACAATGCCGATACATCCGATGACACGCGACAGCCTTCTGCTGTCCAGAGCATAAGCCGACCACACGAGGAGGAGAGCGATCACGCCGATCTCCAACGCACCGATCGAATAGCGGCCTTGGGTTCCCAGATGGCGGTTTATGGCCCAGTTGCCGACATTCCATTGGATCCAGATCAACCAAAACAAGATCGGTACGGATAGAAGCACAAGCGCGATAAGGGCATTTGGGGAGCTTGTCCGCCGATGGAGGAAAAAGAGCACCAGCAGCCCCAACAAAGCTGCCCCAAAAGCGCTTTCGACCAGCAAAAGTTCGGTTGAAGTATTCCCTGTTACGTACGTATGGCTGTGGCCAAATATGCCGGTGGTCGTTCTCCATGAACTGCGGATGACATCTCTCGCGATCGACTGCCAGTCTCTCTCGGCGGGTCCGTCGAAATGGAAGATGTTATCCGAGGCGGGCAAATCATAAATCTGCGTGTAGCTGGGATTTACCGAGCCGTATTGGATGACCAGGTTCGCATAATATGCTGTGGTGAATGAAACCGAGAGAGCAAAAAAAGCGACGAGCGGAAGATGGCGTAGCCCGATCAGACGCATCTCCCGTAACCAGAACGCAAGGCGCGCCTGCACGCCCATCGCGAAAAACCGTGCAGTTTCGGCCACAACGGCGCCTGCGATAAACGGGATCGCGACAATAACGAGGGTAATTTTCGTCATCGCAGCCAACGCTGTCGTGGCCACCAGCATCAACATGGTGGGCAGTGAAGGCTGAACCATCGATCGCAAGCCATATGATGCCAGGAATGGCCATACAGCGGCCACGAGAGCATCATTGTTCACGGCGCCGAGAATATACAATCTCGACGGGATGAAGAGGATCAAGACCGCCGAACCGAGTGCGGCAAGGTTTGTCAGAAGCCGCCTTTCCACCAGGAAGGAAAGCAGCATGTAGAGGCCCACCAGGTGGATGGCATAGAGGCCGAGCGATATTGCGCGCAACGGGGGAATGGCAGCCGCCCGCAAGGCGGCTCTATAATCGTTTGTACTCAAATGAACCGCGGTAAAATCCTTGTCTATGTGAAGGACTTCCATCGCGGCAGCCAGAAGAAAATGATAGGCCGGTGGATGTCGAAGATGGTTGTATTCGCCCTGATCCGTCTTGATGGCCGAGCGGTCGAAAAACGGTGTCAGGCCTTGCTGATAGATCCCATAAGCGTAAGAAAAATGATGCCGTTCGTCTGGAGCGAGTGATGACGGCGTCGTCGCACTGTAGATCGCGGTCAAGAGCCAGGATGATGCCAGCAAGAACAGCAATAGTCGGCGCGTCGTCTCGTTCATTCTGGCCAATGTATTTGTTCGCTGAGTGTTGAAGTTCTGATCCAACTTCTGGCTGAAAGGCTATCGAACTGCAAGCGAGGGGCTGGGAGACAACCCTTGGGAAGGCTTGGCTCTTGTTGGTTTGGTGATTCAGCTCCGATGCACTCGCTGGAGTGGCTTTTCGAAGTGGCGGTTTTTGATCTAGAAAATCGAATCCGGCATCTCGATTGTTATGATATTAGTATGCCTGCTGAACGGACGGATTCTTTTTAGGCAAGGGATGTAGAGAGTTGCCGCCGTGATGTAGGCCGAATTACTTATAGCAGAAGTAGAACATGCAAAGAAATAAAGCCCATCTTTCCGATCCAAACCTGGTTGCGCAAGGTCGATCGTTTGACAACTTGATGCCGCTTGGGTCGCTGGCTTTCATGCGGCCTTCATATCTCGCCATGTCGGCATGGATCGAGCACATTCCCTTTGCATTCTGGCTCATTCAGGCCCTCCGGCCGAACGTCTTTGTCGAGTTGGGTAGCCATTGGGGCGTATCATACTTTGCTCACTGCCAGGCCATCGAGAGACTGAGCCTGGATTGCAAGGCTTTCGCGGTCGATAGCTGGGATAGCGATGAGCATGACGGGCTCAGCGGAGAAGAGATTTTCAAGTCAGTCAGTCACTATAATCGCGATAATTACGAGAATATCTCGGTTATTTTGCGTTCGCGCTTCGATGACGCCGCAGTTTTTTTTGCCGAAAAAAGTATCGATTTAATTCATATATACGGGCTACATAGCTATGACGCCGCGAAAGATGAGTTTGATCGCTGGAAAGACAAGCTGTCTAACCGTTCCGTAGTCTTGTTTCACGACACGAATGTGCGGGAACAAGATTTTGGCGTCTACAAGCTCTTCGAGGAATTGGCGGAACGTTACCCCACATTCGAGTTCACGCATGGCCATGGACTTGGCGTGGTTGGGTTCGGCGCGGATCAGACGCCACAACTGAAGTCCTTGTTTGAGGCTGGACAGAACGATAATGCCCGGCGGGACCTCAACATTCAGTTCTCCACATTAGGCGGCTCGTGCCTGAATGCTTACAAGAATGAAAAACTTGAGGCGCGTTTGAAGCCGTTCTCGACGATGGAAAATGAGCTCATCAGCCTCAGGCATGAGGTGAGACATGCCGTACAGGAGAGGGAGCAACTCTCCCGCGGCTTGCAGGCGAAAACGGCTTTGATCGAATCGCACGGCAGAGAGATTGAAAACACTAAGGCGCTCATATTCAAAATCTCCGACAAGAATAAGGTGCTTCAAAGCGACTTGTCTAAAGTGATGGGCGAGCGGCAAGTTTTTTCTGAAGAAAATAGGCGATTGTTTTCCGAGCTTGCCGCAAAGTCGGTCGTCATTCGGCGGAATGACGACGAGCTGGCATCGTTGCGGCTCCGTGTTTCAGAGCTTGTCAAAGAAGAAGCGACTTTGAGGATCGAACTGGACGAGCTCACCGCAGATGTCGCGCATTACGAAGCGCTCGCTGAGCGATATCAGGCCGATGCTGAAAATTACACCTTGGAAAGCGGACGGGCTAACAAGCTGCAGGCGGAATTGGAGGCGGCTGTGTCTGAGAGAGACAACGAGAAAGGTCTCCGAGCGCTTCTGCAACATGAAAAGAACGAGGCTGAGCGTCGTCTCCAATCACGCTTCACTGAAATCGCCGCCCTCACCAATCTGCTGAAGGAAAAGGAGGGTAAAGACTGACGGCGCCGGTACCTTCCGGAAAAATAATAGCAAGAACAGGCAAAAACGTTCGAATGCCCAATTCAACTGCAAAGGAGCCGGGTTAACGAAGCGCAGCTTGGTCCCGAAACGCGTCGACCACAAATTTCGCAATGAATTCAACGTCAGCGGACCAGGTTTCGGTCAATGCTGCAACAGACAGCGTTCGTGGCGGGATCGGCGGGCTAGCCTCGAACCTGACGACACGGTCAGCAATATCGTCCCGCAAGACGGCTGGCGTCATGACTGCGAAGCCAAGTCCGGCAGCGACCAGTTCGCTTGTCACGGACAGCGAGTTGCAACTGCTGAGCGATTTTGGCCTACATTGACCGGCGTCGAACCATTGCCGGATCGACTGGCCGATAGTGGATTGTTCCGGCTGTGTGAAAATCGCCTCGTCGACGAGAGCAGACGGCGTTAGGACCCTGCCGGCGAGTGGATGGGAGGCTGGGCCGAGCCATGCCAAGTCCACTTCGCCGAGGGGATAGACAGTGATGCCATCGGACACTTTCGCATCTGTAGTGATGGCCACATCAAGCTGCCGCTCGTCTAGTTGCTTGAGCAGCATGGCGCCGACATCGACTGCGAGCTCGATACGAAGCTCCGGCCTTGTAGTGTTGAGTTGGCGGATCAGACCGGGAAGGGCGATATGCGCCACCGTCTCCACCACGCCAAGGCGAAGCAGGCCGCGCAGCTTTCCCGTGGTTGTTTCGTTCTGAATCTCGCGCGCCAGCGACAGCATCTGGTCCGCGTGGCGCTGGATCGACCGGCCAGCCTTCGTCAGCCGCGCCCGCCCACCGGTGCGGTCAAACAATGCGCAGTCTAGATCACGCTCCATCTCACGGATTCGCCCGGAAACCGATGGCTGCGTCACGCATAGATGGCGTGCGGCTGCGTGGAACGAGCCGAGCCGAGCGATCCAATAGAACGTTTCGATCTGGGCAAGTGTGAGCCTCATGATAGGAGTAGCCTATCACCTCAAGGCGTGAAATCAATTAGAAGTAATCATCTTGTTGTGCCAGTTTCGATAAAAGCCGCTGCTGCTGCAGCGGATGGCAGCAAGGGGAACAACAATGAAGAAACTCACTTCGGCATTCCTATCCCTCGCAATCACCGCCGCGAGCATGGGCGCCGCGTATGCTCAAGACATTCAAGAACTGAGGCTCAAGGTTATCGGTGGCTGGAGCAACGTGACCATGACTACCGCAGTCGAACAGCCGTTTTGGCAGAAGACTATGCCTGATCTCTCCGGCGGCAAAATCACCGCCGATTTCAACAGCCTCGACACGCTCGGCCTCAAGGGCGATGAGACGTTACGCCTGCTGCGGCTCAAGATCGCTGATATTGTCACAGGCCCGGTCAGCTTCGTGGCCGGCGACTTCAAGCTTTATGACGGTTTAGATCTTTCAGGTGCCATTCTCGATATTGAATCGATGCGCAAGGCGGTCGATGCCTACCGTCCCGTCATCGACAAGAACATGCAGGAAAATTTCAACGCCCATCTTCTGATGATGTGGCCGTCGCCGCCGCAGGTTCTGTTCTGCAAGGGCGAGATCAAGGGCGTCGCCGATCTCAAGGGCAAGAAGATCCGCACGTTCAACCAGACGCTCGCCGATTTCGTTGAAGCGGTGGGTGGAACGCCGGTGAACCTCTCTTTCGCCGAGGTGGTGCCCGCCCTGCAGAACGGCACCGCCGATTGCGGCGTGACCGGGACAGGTCCGGGTAACAGTGCCAAGTGGTGGGAGGTGACGGATCATCTGTTTCCGCTCGTTTTGGGTTGGTCGCCTTATTTCAGTGCAATCAATCTCGATACCTGGAACTCGCTGGATGAGCCGACGAAAGCCTTTCTCACGGAAGCTTTCGGAAAACTTGAGGACGAGATGTGGGCGCATGTGGCCGGCGTCGCCACCGAAGGCGTCAACTGCAACACCGGCATCGGCGAATGCGCCAAAGGCATCAAGGCCAACATGAAGCTGGTCGAGGTGACCGACGCGGACAAGGCGCTGCTCGCCGGCATGGTCACCGAGACCATCCTGCCGCGCTGGGCCGGCCGCTGCGGCGAGGCCTGCGTCGCCCAATGGAACGAGACCGTGGGCAAAGCCCTCGGCTTCACCGCCAAGGCGCAGTGACGAAGACGGCGCGCGGCAACGGAGCCAGGACCATGCCACTCAAGGGGCTGCGCGCCATCTCCCGATACATCCTGCTGGCGGGCGGGTTCCTCATCGTCATCGCCTGTGCGCTGATCGTGGTCGAGATCGTCATGCGGCAGGTGTTCAGGCGCTCGCTTGGCGGGGTCGACGAACTGGCGGGCTTTGCGCTCGCCGTCGGCACTGCTTGGAGCTTCGGCGCCGTGCTGCTCGACAAGGCGCATGTGCGCATCGATACGGTCTATTCGCATTTCGGCGACAAGGGCCGCGCATTGTTCGATATTCTGAGCCTCACCGGCACAGTGCTGTTCATGTCGGCCATGCTCTATTTCGCCACTGAGGTGCTGACGACCAGCATCCGCTTCGGCGCTTCCTCGCAGAGCTCGCTGGCGATCCCAAAATCGGTGCCGCAGGCAATGTGGGTGGCAGGGCTGGGTTGGTTCCTGCTGGTTGCGGTCATTCTTCTCTGCTGCTGCCTCGCGGCGCTGTTTCGTGGCGACTGGAAGCAGGTCGGGCGGCTGGCCGGAGCGCCCGACATCGAGACGGAACTCTCCGCTGAGCTTGCGGACACCGAACAGCGCAATGCGGGCGAGAAGGGAGCACAGTCATGATCGCCTTTGCCATCGGCGCGATGATCCTTTTGCTGGCGTTGGGCCTGCCCATCGCCATAGGTCTGGGCCTGGTCGGCATGGGCCTGTCCGAGTTCTACAGCGTCCTGCCTCTGACGCGCGCCATGGGTGAAGTGGCGTGGAGTTCCTCCACCAGTTTCCTGATGGTTTCGATCCCGCTCTTCGTGCTGCTCGGCGAAATCTTGCTACGCTCCGGTATCGCCGACCGCATGTATGCCGCAGTCGCCGCCTGGCTGTCCTGGATGCCCGGTGGTTTGATGCATGCCAATATTGGGTCCTCGGCTCTCTTTGCCTCCATGTGCGGATCGAGCGTCGCCACCGCCGCGACAGTCGGCACCACAGCGATGCCGCAAATGACCAAGTATGGCTACAACCCTCCCCTGTTCCTCGGCACGCTGGCGGCCGGCGGAACGCTCGGCATCCTGATCCCGCCGTCGATCAACCTGATCGTCTACGGGCTGATCACCAACACGTCGATCCCGCGGCTCTATCTCGCCGGCATCATCCCCGGCGTCCTGCTGGCGCTGATGTTCATGACCGTCGTAGCGCTTGCCTGCACGCTGCGTCCGAGTCTCGGCGGGCGCGTAGTCCGCGTCGGCTGGCCTGAGCGGATCGCGTTGCTTGGCGAATTCCTGCCGCCGATCTTCATCTTCATTGTGGTCATCGGCTCGATCTATGTCGGCTGGGCCACCGCGACGGAATCGGCAGCACTCGGCGTCGTCGCAGCGCTGGTCCTGACAATGGTTCGCGGCCGGTTCAGCGTCGCCATGTTCGTCAACGCCGTCGAAAACACGATGAAGACGACCGGCATGATCATGCTCATCGTGGTCGCTGCCTTCTTCCTCAATTTCGTGATGACGGCGGTCGGCCTGACCACCGCGATTGTCAATCTCGTGACAGCCTATGATCTGCCTCCGCTCGGCCTGATGATCGCGGTCATCGTCTTCTATCTCATCCTTGGCGCTTTCATGGACGAGATGGCGATGATGATCTCGACAGTGCCCGTCATCGCGCCGGTTGTGTTCGCGGCCGGCTTCGACGGAGTCTGGTTCGGGGTCATGCTGGTGGTGCTGATGCAGGCGGGTATGATCCTGCCGCCGGTGGGCATCAACCTTTTCGTCATTCAGGGCATCAGACGCACGGGTCGCATCAGCGAGATTGCCTGGGGGGCGACGCCTTTCATGCTGGCGATGGTAACGATCATGGTGCTGCTGATGGTCTTTCCCCAACTGGCGCTCTGGCTGCCGGCCACGCTGAATTGATGCCCGTGCCATCCCCAGATGCGACAGCCGTCGCTACCCGCCCATCCTTCCCGGCCTGAAGAGTTTCATTGCATGACAACCTCCAGCTATCGCATTGGCATCGACATTGGCGGCACGTTCACCGACTTGGCTCTGGTCGATGATTCCGGCACCGTCGCAATCCGTAAGGTCGCCTCGACGCCCGACGATTACAGCCGCGGCATCGCCAACGGGCTGGGCGCGTTGATCCACGACCTCGGTATCGATCCGCAGGCGATCAGCGTCATTGTGCATGCCACCACCGTCGCCACCAACACGATCCTCGAATTCAAGGGGGCGCTGACCGGTCTTATCACCACAGCGGGTTTCCGCGACGTGCTGGAACTGCGCCGCCTGCGCGTTCCGGTTCTTTACGACCTCCAATACGACAAGCCACCACCTTTGGTGCCCCGCCGGCTGCGGCTGGAAGTCAACGAACGCCTGGGGCCGGATGGAAAAGTGCGGATTTCCCTGAATGAGGACGACGTCGTGCGCGCCGCCGAGCGTTTTCGGGTCGAGCGGGTCGAGGCGGTCGCCATCAGCTATCTGCACGCCTATGCCAACGCTGTGCACGAAATCCGAACCGAGGAGATTCTGCGCGACGTCCTTGGCGATGGCGTCTACATCTGCCGGGGCTCGGAAATCCTGCCCGAAATCCGCGAATACGAGCGCACGTCGACGGCCGTGGTGAACGCCTATGTCGGCCCCGTCATTCGCAACTATGCCGACGCGCTGGCGGGCCGGCTGACGGAAATCGGCGTGACGGCGCCGATCGAGATGATGCATTCCGGCGGCGGCATCATGCGGCTGGCAGCATCCGTCAAGCGCGCTGCCTCGCTGGTCGAGTCAGGACCGGCAGCGGGCGTCATCGCCTGCGCCCGGCTGGTGCGCGGCGAGGACCGTGGCGCCAACATCATCTCCTTCGACATGGGCGGCACCACCGCCAAGGCGGCCCTGATCGAGAACGGTGAGGCTGCGCGGACCGACGAATACGAGGTCGGCGCAGGCATCAACCTGTCCAGTAAGCTGGTCAAGGGGGGCGGCTACCCGATCAAAATGCCTTTCATCGACGTGTCGGAGATTGGCGCAGGAGGCGGCAGTCTCGTGTCGCTTGACGGTCTAGGCCGCGTCACGGTTGGCCCCGAAAGCGCCGGCGCGCTGCCGGGCCCGGTCTGCTACGGCCGGGGCGGTACGCGCGCGACGCTCACCGACGTCTTCGTCACCCTGGGCTATATCAACGATGTGACGCTGGCCGGCGGCTCCATCAAGGTCGATGCCGAGGCTGGCCGGGCCGCGCTGCGCAGCCAGATCGCCGATCCGCTCGGCCAGGACCTGCTGACCACCGCGCGCGGCGTGCTGACGCTCGCCGTCTCCACCATGACGCGCGCGGTCAAGGCGGTCTCGACCTATCGCGGACGCGACCCGCGCGACTTCACACTGGTGGCTTTCGGCGGCAACGGTCCGGTGGTGGCTGCGGATATCGCGTCGGCTCTCGGCATCCGCAGCATTGTGGTGCCGCTGGCAGCCGGTGTGTTCTCCGGCTTCGGCCTGCTGCGCTCCGATGTCGAACAGGAATTTGTCCAGCCGCTGCTGGCCGACGCCGCACGGCTCGATGCGGACCGGTTGCCATGCCTCAAAGCGGAGCTTCGAGCCCGCGCCGTCGCGGCGCTAGCGGCCGACGGTTACGACACCGCGCTGGCCGAGTTCCGCTTCAGTGCCGACCTGCGCTATTTCGGGCAGGCCTATGAGCTGAACATAGCCGGCGAAGCCGGCAGCGGCGCCGTTGACGCGCTTGTCGAGGGGTTCCATCGCGAACATGAGCGCACCTATGGTCACCGCTCCACCAACGACCCGGTGCAGATCGTCAATGCGCGGATGAATGTGCGCGTGCCCACGGCGTCGAACATCACGCGTTTCGCACCCGCGCCCGCTTTCGTGCGCCGCGACCGGCTGGTCACATTTGACCGCGAGCCCGCCATGACGCCCGTCATCGGCCGCGAGGCGCTCGACCTGAGGCCACGGTCAGGGCCGTTCATCATCGAGGACTACGACTGCACCTGTGTCGTCCCGCCCAAAGCTTCCGCTCGGCTCGACGCCGTCGGTAACATTGAGATCGAGGTCACTTCATGAAACGCATCGATCCGATCACGCTAGAAGTCATTCGAAACGGCTTGTCGTCTATTGCCGATGAGATGGCGCTGATCATCATGCGCAGCGCTTATTCACCCGTTGTGCGCGACATCATGGACTACTCCACCGGCCTTTGCGATCCGGATGGCCGCGTCATCGCGCAAGGCCTTACCCTGCCAATCCAGCTCTGCTCGTTTCCACGCGTCATGCGTTTCCTGAAGGAACGCTTCGGCGATAACATGGCGCCCGGCGACATCTTCATCACCAATGACCCCTATGGCTCGGGTGGGCAACACCTGCCAGACGTCTATGTCCTGAAGCCGATCTTCAACGATGGCGCGCTGGCGGGTTTCGCCGCGACTGTTGCCCACCACACAGACCTCGGCGGCATCGTGCCGGGCAGCGTCGCCATCTACGCCACAGAAATCCAGCAGGAAGGGCTGCGCATTCCGCTGATGAAGCTGCATGAAGCAGGTCAGCCAAATCGAACGCTGCTTGGCTTGATCGAATCCAACACGCGTCAGCCTGTCGAGGTGCTAGGCGACCTGCGCGCTCAGATCGCCGCCTGCACCACGGCCGAAAAGGGCCTGATCGCACTGGTCGAACGGTACGGCGCCGATTTTCCCATCTATGTGCAGGCGCTACACGACCACGCCGAGGCAATGATGCGCGAGACGATCCGCGAGTTGCCCAATGGCGTCTATGTCGGCGAGGACTATCTCGACGGACTGGGCGACAATCCGGTCCCGATCCGTATCCGCGCCACGGTGACCATCGCCGACGACACGATCGACATCGACTTTGCCGGTACCTCCGATCAGGTGGCAGCCAGCATCAACTGTCCGATCTCGCTGCCGGAATCCGCCGCCTTCACCGCCATTCGGTGCCTGTCGCGCCGCGACATCCCCAATTGCGACGGCTATCTGAAGCCGATCACCGTTCGCGCGCCGGAAGGTAGCCTGCTCAATCCGCTGTTTCCCGCTGCCTGCGGCGCGCGCGGCGTCGTTGGCTACCGCGTCTTCGACACGATCATGCAGGCCCTGGCCAAGGTCGTGCCGGAGCGCGCCGTCGGCGGCTCGGAGGGCGGGCCGTTCCTGATGGCTGCCGGTGGGACTCATCAAGGCCGGCAGTTCGTGCTCAACGAGATGCTTGTCGGTACCTGGGGCGCACGCGCCGACCGCGACGGCATCGAGGGCATCTCCAACCCGGCCGCCAACATCTCCAATCAGCCGGTCGAAATGATCGAGGCGGAGATGCCGGTCGAGATCGTGCGCTACGGCTTCGTGACGGATTCCGGGGGCGCGGGACGCAATCGCGGCGGGCTGGCCTTCATCCGCGAATTCCGTTTCCAGCAGGAAACCGGCTTCAACCTGCGCGGCGACCGTCGTGACCACCCGCCCTTCGGCATTGATGGCGGCAGCTGTGGAGCGCCCTCCGCGCACATTCTCGTGGCGGCGGACGGTAGCGAACACATGCTGCCGGCCATGCCGATGCATGCCTTCACGGCCCATGCCGGCGACATCTTCCGGCTGGTCGGCGCGGGCGGAGGCGGCTTCGGCGAAGCATTCGAGCGTGAGCCGGCTCGGGTGCTGGCCGACGTGATCGAGGGGAAGGTCTCGGTTGTCGGCGCGGCGCGCGACTATGGCGTTGCGATCGATCCTGCTACGCTTGCCGTAGACGAGGCTGCAACGCGCGCCTTGCGTGCTGAAAATCTGCAGGGAGCGGTGGCATGAACAAAGGCGTCGGCGCGCTTAATGTTGGACTGATAGGTATCGCCGGAAGTCGGGCTACGCTTGAGACACCAGCGCTCTTGTTGGACGCAACCGCTTTCGAAAGGAACGTCGCAACCTTGGCTGCGCTCGCCAACGAAGCAGGTATCGGGTTGCGCCCCCATGCCAAGACACACAAATGCGCTAGCATCGCCAAGGCGCAGCTTGCTGCCGGGGCACTCGGTATTGCTTGTGCAAAACCAGGGGAACTGCTGGCCCTGTTTGAGGCTGGCATTAATCCTCTCATGCTGACCGCGCCGGTAGCGAGCCCACGCAAGATCCTTCGTCTGGCGCAGGCGGCGGCGCTGGGCTGCGAGCTTACGGTGGTGGTCGATCGCGCCGGGCTGGTTGCAGACTTTGCCGCGGCTGCGCGTGCGTCGGGGACGACGATCGCGGTGCTCGTCGATTGTGACACGGGCCTTGGCCGCACCGGTGTCACCACGCCGGAGGAAGCCGTGGCGTTGGCACGGATGATCGCCAGCGAGGCCGGGCTGAACTATGCCGGCGTGCAGGCCTATGCCGGGCATGCGCAGCACGTGCATTCGCAAGACGAGCGCCGCCGGGTCAACGGCGCCGCGAATGAGCGGCTAGCCGCCATCGTCGCTGCCCTGGCCAAGGCCGGTTTCGCGCCGAAAATTGTCACCGGCGGCGGGACCGGCAGCCACGCGCTCGACTTCCAGGACCAGCTTTTGACCGAGGTTCAGGCAGGCTCCTATGTGTTCATGGATGAGGGATACCGGCCGGTAGACTTGGACGCAGGAAACGGGCCGGTTTTCGACTTCTCCATGTTTGTTGCCGTCACCGTCATTGCCCATAATTCCAAAGGCGAGGCGATCACTGACGGTGGCAGCAAGAGTTTTGCTATCGACGGCCCGCAGCCTCGTGCCTTCCTGGACGGCAAAGAAATTGGCATAATCGTTTGGGTGGGCGATGAATTTGGCAAGCTGGTGCCGCATGAGGGGGTCTCACCGCCGCCCGTTGGCAGCCACATTGAATGCACTGTGCCTCATTGTGACCCCACGGCTAATCTCCATGATGTAATCCACCTCGTACGCCGCGACCGACTAGAAGCGATATGGCCAATAGAAGGTCGCGGCCGTTCAGATTGAATGGCGTTTAATGCCTAGGGCGTGGTGACGATTTAAGGAATTGGGATTCCCAAGGCAGGGCAAATCGGATCGTGTTCGCCAGCCAATGTCTGCGCAAGGCGCTTCAGTGACTTGCGGACGACAAGGCGGTGAAACGGCGCGATGAGGGAGATGTAGAAGCGCCCGAACCCATTATTGATATGGACAACAGTCGTCGCAATGACCTCCGTCCCGTTCGGGCCTGTGCGCTTCAAAAAGGACACGCGGAAGTTCAGGTGCCGGTCGTCGTCGCCGAGGATGATCTCATCGGGCGTCTCGCTCTGGATGCGGAAAAAATCGATGCGTTCATGCGGCTGAGCAGCATCCTTCATGACCTTGGTGGTCATGACGCCGAACGGCCGGACCAGCGCGTCGCGCAAATGAAAGAGTGCCTGCAACCATGTCGGATGCGATGCCAGAGTTTGCACGACGAGCCCGTGTACACTCGTCGTAATCTGCCGGTCGATTGTCACTGCATAACTGTCAAGCAAATCTGCCTCTGCGTACCAGGAGGCGATTGCGGATTCCGACACGGGAGCGCGCAGCTTACGAATGAAAGTCGCTTGGTTGCGGGGGGCGGCCATTCTGTGGCTCCTTTGTTGACACTGCCAACTAAGCGCAATCAGTTGACAATGTCAACATGATGTTGGAGGGTTGTGGATGCTTACGACCAACTCACCTCCATCGCGAAGCCAGGGATTGCGCCAGACGCTGATCGAAGCCGCGCTCGCATTGATGGCCGAAACCAATTCCTGGAGCTTTTCCCTGCGTGAAGTAGCCCGGCGCGCCGGGGTGAGCCACAACGCGCACATTCGGCACTTCGCGGATAAGGCGGCGCTGCTCGTGGCGATCGGCGCGGCCGGGTACGACGCCCTACGGGACACCATAGACTGCACCGTATCACAGGAAGAAGATCCCGTGGCCGGTTTGCGTGCTTTGGTGCGAGCTTTCGTGAAGTTCGCTCTCAGCAACCGCTCGCGCTACGGTCTGATGGTCGGCAAGGATGTGCGTGACGCCGATGGTGGTATCGCACCGGAATTGCATCGCGCAGCCGATGGCGCTCGCCAAGTCCTCAAAGAGTTGCTTGAGCGGGGAGGCCGCACTGGTGCGTTCACGATCGATCCCAACGATCCCGACGACCTGTCAGCAGCAGTGGTCACCGTCTGGTCGATGCTGCACGGCTATACGCTGCTAGAGCTTGACCGTCTGCGCCAGATTGAAACGTTGATCGAGACTGACGACCTCACAGAGCGGGTAGCTGCCCGTCTGGTGAACGGAATGATTGCTGAACACGCTTGAATGGTGAGAGGCCGGTCGTCAGGTGAATGCCGACGTCGGCGACCAGCGTTGACAGGTGCTTGGGCTTTCGGCCCAGGTGGCGAACGACTGACATGGGCGCGAAGCGCCTCTGCATTCGCTTATTGTCCGGTAGGTGTTCGACGAAGGTCGATGTCGAAATGTGGAACTGTTCCATCACCGAGTTTGACGAAGGCCCCGCGAACGTTAAAGGCGCTCTCAATCAGGCCACTGCCGGCCAGGTCTTGCGCCCTGCCGTCGAAACGCAAACGACCCCCTTCAAGCAACAGAATGCGATCGCCTACCATCATGGCCTGGTTGATGTCGTGAATGGCCAAGATGACCGTCACGCCGCGTTCACGGCTTAGTGTGCAGATGAGCTCAAGCACCTCGACCTGATGACCGATATCCAGGAAGGATGTCGGTTCGTCGAGTAGCAGGATGCCGGCCTCCTGTGCCAAGGCGGCGGCAATCCAGGCTCGCTGCCTTTCGCCGCCGGACAACTCGCGCAGGCCCCGCTGGGCAAATGATGACGTGCCGGTGGCATCCAACGCCCAGGCCACCGCATGGGCGTCTTCGGGCGAGTGGTTGCGGAACAGGCCGACATGGGAATAGCGCCCCTGGCGTGCCAAATCTTCAACGCTGAGCTCATCGGGAGCGATGGGCGCTTGCGGCAGGAAGGACAAGCGTTTGGCCAACTCGCGACGGCGCCACTGGTCCATGGGACGACCGTCCAGTTGAACGCGGCCTGCATGCGGACGGGTGAGTCCGGCAAGCGATCGCAATGCCGTGCTCTTGCCTGACCCATTCGGGCCAATGAGGCAGACGATCTCCCCAGGTATGATCGAAACGGAAAGGTCGGTCAGCGCCTGTCGCTGGCCGTACCGCACTGAAAGGTTCTGGCAGAGCAGGGACATAGTTATCCTCGGACAGTTCGGCGCAACAGGGCGAGCAGGACAGGTGCGCCTCCGATAGCAGTTACGACGCCGATCGGGATTTCTTCAGGTCCACCCACGAGCCGGCCGATGAGGTCGCCGAGCGTGACGAGGCCTGCGCCCAGAATGATCGTCATAGGCATGATGAGGCTCGTGCGCGGGCCGGCGATAAACCGCGCCAGATGCGGGACGACGAGGCCGACGAAAATCAATGGCCCCACCGCACCCGCGGCGCTTGCCGCGAGACCGCACGCCAGAAGCAGAACCAGGCTGAACTGACGCCGATAGGCGAGACCAAACGAGCGGGCGACATCTTCCTCGAAACGCAGCAGCCCGATCGGCCGGGTCATAAAAGGCAGAGCGACAAGTCCGAGCAGCGTGAAGGGCACCAGGAACAGGACGTGGTCCCAGCTTCGCGCATAGAGGCTTCCCGACAGCCACTGCATGACGATTTCAAGACGTGCCGTGCCCCAGCCGGAAATGACTCCCATGGCCGCGGCGTGAAGCACAGCGCCGACTGCGATACCGCAAAGGGTCACCCGGAGGGGGCTCAGGCCGTGACGGAAAGCCAGGAAATATACCCCTGCACCAGCCGCCCCGCCACCGACGCATCCGACCAGCGGCAACCATTGCACCGGCAGACGATAAAGGATGTTGGGATCGTTGTTGAACATATAGACGGTCAGGAAAAGGAAGATGGTCACCGCCAGGGTGGCACCCTGCGATACGCCCATGATGGATGGGTCGGCCAGCGGATTGCGGGTGATGGTCTGCAGCAGCAGGCCGGCAAGGGCGAAGTGGATGCCTGCGAGCACCCCGGTCAGCACACGCGGCATACGGATATCGCCGATGATCAGGCTCGCATCCATGCTGCCATATCCAAGCAGCACGTTGAGCACCTCTGCAGGGGGCATGTTGACCACGCCGAGGAAAATCGCGGCAAGGACGATCAGCAACAGCGTCGGTCCCAGAACGAGTAGGCGCCATTCATTGCGGATGAGGGTCATCTGGCTTCTCCCGCCAGAAAAGACCGCCGCTGCGCCAGATAGATGAAGACGGGGCCGCCAATGATCGCGGTGAGAATGCCGATTGGCAGTTCACGCGGCGCGGCGATTGTCCGGGCCAGGATGTCCGCGATCAACAACACCATACCGCCAAGGGCGACGTTGACGGCTATAGTCACTGCAGGCCCGCCGACCCGGAGCAGGCGGACGACATGAGGAACAGCCAAGCCGATAAATGCAATGGGCCCGGCAATCGGCGTTGCGCCGGCGACGGGAAGAATAGCGAGCACCAGCAAGGCGGCCTTGAAGAAGCCGAGGCGGAGGCCCATGCCTGCGGCCACTTCATCGCCCAGGGCCAGCAACTGAATGGCGCGGCTGCAGACGAGCGCACCTCCGATACCAATGCCGATCCAGGGCAGCATGAACAGAACATGATTCCAGGACCGGCCCTGCAGCCCACCGGACAACCAGAACATCACCGAGGGCGATTGTGGACCGCCCAGCAAGAGCACATAGGTCGTGATGCCAGCCAGAAACAGCGAAATGGTAACGCCGCCCAGCGCCAGGTGGAGCGGCGATGCGGTGCCGCCCCGGGAGACCCAGAAGGTGAGGGCAGATGCGCTAAGCGCGCCCACGAACCCGATGGGGGCATAGTAGACCGAGGACAAGCTCGGCAGGAAGACGAAGCAACTCACGATAACGACGACTGCGCCGGCGGTCGCCCCGGTCAGGTCCGGCGCGGCCAGCGGGTTGCGGGTGATCGATTGGAGCAGATAGCCGGACACCGCCAGACCGGACCCGACGAGGAAGGCGGCAATGCTGCGTGGAAACCGCAGGGTCCAGACGATAATGCCGTCAGTACCGACATTGGGTGCGGCAACAGCGCGAAGAGCAGCATCCAAAGTCATCGGCTTGGCGCCGACGAGCAGGCCGAGAAAGCCGATGACTATGGACACCAGCAGCATTCCACCGACCAAGAGTGTGGCACGCTTCATACTGCCGCAATGGCCGCATAGCGACCGTCCCTCTCGAAGATTACAGTCATGCCCAACGCCGTAGCCATCAGGCCGATCGCCAGGCCCCACCAGACACCGACTGGGCCACCGTGCAGGAAAAACCCAAAAATGACGGCGGTGGGAATGCCGATGAACCAGTAGCCGATGACTGTGACCCAGAAGCCGCGACCGGCACGATTGATACCCCGCAGGGCACCGATGCCGACATTCTGTAAGCCGTCGAATATCTGCATGATCGCGGCAATGGGCAGCAGAGAGAGCGCGACGACCGCTGCCGCGTCTTGGGGATTCGACAGTGAAAACAGGGCCAGAACCTGGGTCGGTGCAAGGAGCCATCCGATCGAGAAGAGTGTCATGGTAATGGCCACGACGAGCAGGCCGCTCCGGCCGGCACGCATGACTGCATCGGGGTCGCGTCCACCGACGCCTTCGCTGACACCCACGGAGGTAGCGTGTGACAGACCGATGCAAAGCATGAAGACGACATAGGTTACCTGGTTGACGACGGCATGACCGGCCAGGGCCGCGGCGCCAAACGACCCGATCATCAGCGTCAGAACCACGGTAAAGCCGGCCTCCGAGCCGTATGAGGCGGCAGTCGGAATGCCGGTTTTGAGCAAACGCCGGACCGTTTGCCGGACCTGCCGTGGAGCGATGAACGACATCAGCCCGTGGGTTATTGCGGCTATGGCGATGAACTGCAAAAAATAGGCAATAGTGCTGGCTAAAGCCACCCCCGGCGCGCCAAGCGCGGGCAGGCCGAAAACGCCATATATGAAGCCGTAATCAAGGGCAGCATTGACGACGATTGTTGCCAGCGTGATGGCCAGCAGGGCGCCAGATTTGCGACGCCCAACGACCACGCCGCGATAGGCGTAGAACCAGAAGAGCGGCAGATAGCCCGGCGCAATCAGCAGTAGATATTGCGCCGCCATAGCGGCGACGTGCGCGTCCTGGCCAAGCAAGGGCAGGGCTCTGCCGCCCAACGCCACAACGATACCGGCAAGCAGGGCCGCTGCAGTGCCGAGCAAGAGGCCTCCCGCGAGGTACTCCCCGCGAATGCCGGCGGACTTATCCGCAGCCACGAGGTTGGACGTGCCCACGATGAGCCCAAAGCCCATGGTGCGCAGCAGATTGAAGCAGAAAAACCCCAAAGCCCCCGCCGCCAGCGCCTCCCCGCCGAACCAGCCCAGCATGATGATGTCTGTCGTGGAAATGGCAACCTGGGCGAGTTGCACCAAGGCCAGCGGCACGGCCAGCCCGACAATTCGGCGTGCTTCATGGAAAGTGGGGGCGGATGTATTCACGTCAAATCCGATCGGGCGAACGGCACTTGGCCATCCGCCGCTTGGGGCTAGTTCAGAACGTCAGGGATGATCTTTTCAGCTTCCGCCTTGATATCAGGCATGGCGAATGTCTCGGGGTAGAGGTAATGAGCGGCTTCGCGCAGCACCAATTCACGGGCGATAGGCCCGTGGGCTTCCACCCATTCGTCACCCACATAGTAGACGCGACCGTTCTTGACCGCCGAAAGCTGTTGCCAGATCGGGTTGCCCTCGTGAGGGCGATCTGGACCGTAATCATAGACGAAGATCACGTCAGGATCGGCTTCGAGACTCATTTCCAGGCCGAAATTGTCCGGAATATGGGGCGTCGGATTGTGGCCGGCGATGTTCTCGCCACCGATGGCGGTGAGGATCGCTGCCGTCATGTTTTCGGAGTAAAAGGTCCAGGGTGCGTCGCCGCCCCACATGATCTGAAATCTGGGATGCACACCCTGTGGCGCCTGGGCGGCGATCTCTTCAATATGCGTTTTGAAATCGTCATTGAGCTGCTTGGCGCGATCCTGCTTACCCAGCATGGTGGCCACCTGCATGATGGTGCGGTCGCTGTCGGAATAAAGCTCCAGATTGTAGGCCAGATAGGGAGCGATGGCCTGATACTGCGGCGCATTGCCTTCGGTATACCGGCGCATGGCGACGATGACATCTGGTTTGGCCTGGGCGAGCAGTTCCAGGTTGGGTGTGGCGCGCTGACCGATCTCAGGCACGTCCGCCATATAGTCGGACAGGAAATCAGGATTGCGGCCCTGCACCATATAGGTCGAGGCCACCGGCTTGAGTCCTAGGGCCAAGGCGACGTCCGCTGCGAAATAGGACACGGAGGCGATGCGATGTACACCCTCGGGAACGGCGACGGCGATTCCGCGATCATCCACAAAAGAGCCATCGGCGGCCAGCGATGAGGCTGCTGTCAGCATGACGAATGCTGTGCCAAGAATAAATCGACTAGCCTGAACTGGCCATCGCGCGACAAGACGATGATCTGCCATATTCTCTCCTCTGCAGCGGTGTGACGTTAGAAATCCAGGCTTCATAATTCTGAGTGGCCTGATCATGTTTAGATGGATATTGTGATGATGATCACGTTCGCAATCGAAAGCTTTGCACGCCTGAATGAAAAAAACGCATGCAGTCTTTTCCCAGCTTCCACATCTGCGGGCCTTGCCGGCATTCGCAGCCGCGGCACGCTTCGGCAGCCTGACCGATGCGGCCAGGCAATTGAACGTCACGCCCGGCGCGGTCAGTCGCCAGGTGAAGACGCTTGAGGATAGTTTGGGCGTTGCGCTGTTTGTACGATCGCACAATGCCATCGTGCTGACGGAAGCCGGTACGCGTTTTCTGTCTTACGTCAATTCGTCCCTGGCCATGCTGGACGAAGGCGCCAGGACGCTGGCACCGCAGTCCTCAAAATTGGTGATCAATGCTCCAATCACCTTTGTCCGCCGCTGGCTGATCCCCCGCCTGCCGTCGTTCAGCGAACTGCACACGGATATCGCCCTCCGCTCCCTATCGCTCGGCGCGTCCGAAAAATCCGATGTCAGCATCATCTATCGGCGCACCGATGCGCCCTCGCAGACAGACGATATCGTCTTGCGCGACACAACGGTGGCCGTCTGTGCCCCTCGCTTGCTCACCATGATAGGAAGGGACCCTTCATCGGAGAGCATTTTGAGCCTGCCTCTGCTTTTAGACACAGAGGATGCCTGGTCGTGGCACCGATGGAGCGCCGCAGCAGGAATCCAATTCCAACCACGCCATGGTACCATCTCCCTTGATACCGACGAGGCATCGATCGACGCATGCCTATCCGGTCTTGGTGTCGCCCAGGCAAGCCCGGAATTTGTCGAAAGCGAACTGAGGAGCGGGCAATTGGTCATGCTCAAACCCAATATCATGGCTAACGTCGGCGTCTATTTTCTGCAGCGCGCTCCAACGTCACCTCTGGGGGTGAGTTTCAGGGCATGGCTTGAGACCGCACGGTTTTGACGGACAGACCTAATGCCGCATTGGCGGTTGGTAGTTTCTTGGTTTTCGCTTGGCATTTGGAGATGGAGATAGACCCACGAGGTCCGAGTAGGGCGCTCGCTCGTGATTGTGCCTCGATGGAGCTTTTCTCTCGCCATCATTAACCGAGACAATCCTCGCCGGCACGCAACCGGCCAGTCTCAACCGGCGGCGCTTTCTGCGCATCAACCCAATGGTGGTGGCGCGTGCGTGGTAGGCTATGTCTCTGCCAGCGAAGGCGGCTGCGCAAACGAACGGGCACGGCAGTTGTCAAACGAAGCGGCGTCGTTCCGGTGTGGTCGAGACAAGCCCATCATTGAAGACAAAATTCGTCAGCACGTACCGCAGTTCTAATCGTCACCTTGGTCTTATCGAGGTTATGATCTGAAGCCGGTTAACTCGCATAAAATGCAGTCTGGAACTGCAATCACTGATCGTAGTTCGAGGGCCAGAGGAACTGCCTCTCTGTCCATCGTTGGGACTGCTAAGTTGGATCGATGATCTACCCAACTCGCGTGCTATCAGTGCCGCTAGATCATTGGGCTGGGCGATGCGCGTTAATGGTCCTACCGCGTATAGGTTGCCGGACAGCAGCCTAAAGTATGACGTTGCCGGCTGCGAAATGTGCAGGACATCGCAACTCTGCCGCCACAGAGCCTAGCCATCTCAATATGCCATCAAATATAGTTATCGCTTGTGCAGCTAATTGCATTTCTCGTTTATCACTCGGCCTGCTAGGTCGAACAGAAAGCCGAACCCGGCAAAGCGGGCGGCGACGGGAGGATACACTATGGACAAGCGTTTTCTGTCTGCCGTTCTGGCCGGCGCTCTTATGTTAGGCGTAGCGCCAGTGGCCCTGGCTCAAGTGGCGAACGATGCAGATACGCTGGCTCTTGCCGCGACCATCGACAACGTAAGCTTCGACCGCGCACAACTGATGATCGGCCATCAACTCCAGTACTGGTCGCCTGTTTTCGATACGCTGCTGGTGCGCGAACCCAATGGCGATATCGGCCCCAATATGGCGACCGAGTATAGCTATAATGCAGACAACAGCGTCCTCACCTTGAAGCTGCGCGAGGGCATCACCTTTACTGACGGCACGCCTTTCGACGGCGAAGCGGTGAAGGCGAACCTTGAATATCTCAAGAACGGCGCGGGACAGAACAGCTTTATGGTCGCTTCGATCTCCCAAATCGAGGTCGTTTCGCCCACGGAGGTCAAGCTTCACCTCGAGGAACCCGATCCCGGCCTGCTGCAAAACCTGGCGGTTGTGGGCGGCGCGATGGCCTCGCCCGTCACGCTGGGCGTCGAGGGCTCAGCCAATGCTCCGATCGGTTCGGGCCCTTATACCTACGATGCCGCAACGTCGATTGCCGGCCGCCAATATGTCTACAATCGCAATCCCGACTACTGGAACTCTGCCGACTACCCGTTCGAGCGGGTTACCATTACCCCGATCAATGACAATGTGGCGCGCCTCAATGCCCTCAAGTCCGGTCAGATCGATGCCGGCATCAGCGACGCCCGCGCCGTCGCCGATGCGGAAGCCAATGGTCTCGTGCTCAATCGTGTCGATGTGGACTGGTTCGGACTGATCATCGCCGACCGCGAGGGCAAGATTACGCCCGCCCTTGCCGATTTGCGTGTCCGCAAGGCCCTCAACATGGCCTTCGATGGCGCATCCATTTTGAAATTCGTCGATCTCGGCTATGGCCGTTTGTCGGATCAGATTTTCCCCTCCACCAGCCAGGCCCATGTGCCGGAGCTCGATGAGGTTTATCCCTTTGATCCCAAGGCGGCCAAGGCCCTGATCGCCGAGGCAGGCTATCCCGATGGGTTTGAACTCCTCCTACCGGAAACAGGCACCTATGCTGCCTTTAATCCGATCGTGGAGAAGTTGCTCAAAGACGTCGGCATCACTGTTAAGTGGGAAAAGGTGGCGCCGAACGCCGTGATTGCCGGGCTGCGTTCCGGCAAGTTCCCAGCCTATATCTTCCAGTTCGGCTATCAGGGCGAGTGGTCGGAAATCCGCAAATTCGGCTTCCCGGAAAGCCCCTGGAATACCTCCAAGGTTGCCGATCCGGCCTTGCTCGAACTCATCGACAAGGTTCAATATGCCTCCGGCGATGAGCAAAGTGCGCTCTACAAAGACGTCGGCCGGTACTTCGTTGAGAACGCTTATTATGCGCCAATGTATCGCAGGGACATCATCTATCTAACCAATAAGGAAACGGTTGTGGATCTGCAGACCACCAATGTGGTCTCACCCATTCGCAACTACTCCAAACCCGAATAGTCCTCCCAAGTCTGTTCGAGCCAGAAGGCGGCCAGCAATGGTCGCCTTCTTCGTTTGATGGAAGCCATGTCCGATCTGTCCCCTCCGCCCGGCGCGAGGAACGCGATGACTGCCTTGACCGATTGGCACGAGAGGCCGGCCTCAGGGTTGCCCGATCTCGGTTTCGCCCACCAGCGATCTGGCCGTCCCGGTATGCGTCGGATCGAGTTCCCCTTGTTCGATGATGTCAAACTTTTGCCGGCAGAGTTCGAGCAGCGTCTTCATCGGTCCCCATTCCCCGATCTCGGTGCGGAAGATCATACCGATATCGACGGTGCTGCGTCGCAGGGGCAGGGGTATTGGCACGATGCGCGGCGAGTTTACCGCCTGCACCGACAGAGAGGGCAATACGCAAAGACAGTCGCTCTGCTGCAGGATGGTCAGCACAGAAAGCAGGTTTTGGCAGATAAAGCGGATGTCGGGCATGCCGCCGATATGTTCGGCGACGGTATGCTGGGTGATCTCGCGATAGGCCGGCAGTTCGGAATAGACGATCCACGGATAGGCCAGCAGGCTCGATGGTGAAATGTCCGGGTCCTGAGCCGCCAACAGCGGATGGTCTTCCCGCGCCATCACATGATTGGTCACCTCGGTCAATTTAATGCGCTCGAAGCGCGGACTGCTTCCGCCATCGTTGAAGACACCCCCGAAGGCAACGTCCAGCCGTCCCTCGCGCAGATCCTGCAGCGCCTTGCCATAGGTCAATGTGGTAAATTCGATAACATTGCGCGGATAGCGGATCTGCAGTTCCGTCAGAATGCTCGACAAAATCCCCGATCGCCAGACCGGGCCGCCGCCGATCCGCATCACTGTTTTTTCGTCGCTTACCTCGGTGCGCAATTCGTGCTCGGCGATTTCCCAATAGCGCTCGATGCGGTTGGAAACGGACAGCACCTTTTCCCCGAAAGGGGTCGCTTTCACCCCACGTGCGTGGCGCTCGACCAGCTGTTGGCCGAAGTACTTCTCGAGTTGTGCCAGAGAGCGCGACAGCGCCGGCTGGGTCACGTTCAGCTTTTCGGACGCGCGGCGCAGGCTGCCTTGTTCGAGGATGGTGCGCAGGCGAAAAAGATGCGTGATCTGGTCCAGCATAGAGGTATCAGCCTTGTTTATCGCTCCTGATGGTTTTTGCATTATCTGCGCATAGGTTCAACTGCTATCACCGAACCAACGAGCCGCCCGAAGCCGAAAACGGCGGGGCATGTGGAGGAAAAATCATGATCGCTTTCGGCGCTGGCGCCGCGGGGGGCTACAATCACCGCGCGCCGAAAAGTGCGGGGAGGCAGCTTCCCCATGCTTAGTTACCTGTCCAAAAGATTGCTTTCGAGCCTGGTACTCTTGGCGCTGGTCACGACGCTGACCTTCGCCTTGGTTTTTGGCGGCGCCGACAATGTCGCGCAGAACATCCTGGGCGATAATGCCACCGACCAGCAGATTGCCGATCTCGAAGCCAAACTCGGCATCGACCGACCGCTCAACGAGCAGTATGGCACCTGGGTTGCAAAGGCCGTGCGCGGCGATCTCGGCATGTCCTGGACCATGGGGGAGAGCGTCTCGAAAATTCTCTCCGGCCGCCTGCCTGTGACGCTTTCCATGGTCGTGCTGGCAATCTGCATCATCGGTATTGTCTCTGCCCTTCTGGGCATAGTAGCCGCCGTGCGTGGAGGATGGGCGGACCGCGTCATCCAGCTGATCAGCGTTGTTGGTTTTTCGCTCCCCAATTTCTGGCTGGGTCTTATTCTTGTAGTCGTCTTTGCGCTTAATCTGCGCTGGCTCCCCGCGACCGGCTATACCGACTTTCTCAATTCACCGACCGGCTGGCTAGCCTCGCTCGCCCTTCCGGTGGGCGCTCTGGTCCTTTCCGGCATCGCCTCCGCGTCCCAACAGGTGCGCGGCGCCATGATCGATGCCTTGCGGCAGGACTATGTGCGCACCTTGCGTGCCGGGGGCATCAAGCCGTCTTCGGTGCTCTTCCGCCATGCCCTGCGCAACGCCATGCCGGCGGCGCTGACGGTGCTGTCACTGCAGTTCATCGGCCTGCTTGGCGGGGCCGCGATCATCGAGCGGGTCTTTGCCATTCCTGGTCTCGGCTCGGTCACCGTCCAGGCTGCTCTTTCGGGCGACATTCCAGTGCTCATGGGAGTGGTTGTCACCATGATTATTCTGGTCGTCATCGTGAATATCGCCATCGACCTGGCCAATGCTTGGGTCAACCCGAAGGTGCGCCTCTGATGTCCGCTGCAAGTACCACCCCGGCACCCGCCAGCGCCCCTGGCCGTGAAAGCATTGTCCGTTCGGTTCTGACCAATCCGCTCGGTCTCGTCGCCGCTCTTCTGCTGCTCCTGGTTATCGTCGCCGCAGTCTTCGCGCCGCTGATCGCGCCTTTCGCTGCCGATGACCTGCAAATATTCAAGATCAATGCCCCGCCTGGCGATGGCTATCTGCTGGGCGGCGACGGTTCGGGACGCGATATTTTCAGCCGCCTCGTCTACGGCACGCAAAATACGCTGGTCGGGGCGCTGATTGCCCTTAGCGTAGCCGCTGCGATCGGCGTCACGGCGGGTCTCTTCGCCGGCTATTTCGGTGGCCGCCGCGAGGTGGTCATGAGCTGGGTCGCCGACGGCCTGATGGCTCTGCCGGCCCTCATCGTACTCCTGGCATTCTACCAGTCGCTGGGCTCGTCCATTCACGTGTCCATGATCATCTTCGGTGTCATGTTGTCGCCCGGCTTCTACCGCCTGACGCGCAATCTCGTGAACGGGGTCAAGCACGAGCTCTACGTCGATGCGGCGCGCGTCTCGGGGCTGTCGGATATGCGGATCATCGCTCGCCATATTCTTCTGGTCATCCGCGCCCCGGTCATCATTCAGGTTTCCATCGTCGCCGGCATTTCCATTGTCATTCAGGCCGGCCTTGAATTCCTGGGCCTGGGCGATCCGGCAGTGCCTACCTGGGGCGGCATGCTGCAGGACGCCTTCGCCAATATGTTCGTGGTGCCCACGGCCATTCTCTGGCCCGGCCTGGCCATCTCGGTCACCGTTGCCTCCTTCGTGCTGCTCGCCAACGCTATCCGCGACCGCCTACAGCAAGGCGACCGAGTGGCGACGGCCCCTAAAATTCCTGCCCCAGCCCCGCACCCCGTCGGCACAGCCCCCAACGATGCGGCGGTGCTGCTCGACGTCCGGGAACTCGTCGTCGGCTATCCAACCAAGTCCGGCTGGACCGAGGTGGTCAAGGGCGTGTCCCTGCAGCTGCGACGCGGCGAAGTGCTTGGCCTGGTCGGCGAAAGCGGCTCGGGCAAGACGCAGACGGCGTTCGCCATCCTGGGCCTTCTCTCCACCGGCGGCCGCATCCTCTCCGGGTCCATCTGGTTTGATGGCCGCGACATTGCAAATCTGCCTGAAAGCGAGATGCAGAAGCTGCGCGGCAAACGCATCGCCTATGTCCCGCAGGAGCCGATGAGCAATCTCGATCCGGCCTTCCGCATCGGCTTCCAGCTCACCGAGCCCATGGTCACCGTGTTGGGCATATCCAAGGCCGAGGCCAAGGCCCGTGCGCTGAAACTCCTTGCACGGGTGGGCATGCCCGACCCAGTTCGCACCTACAATGCCTATCCGCACCAGATCTCGGGCGGCATGGCGCAGCGCGTGCTGATCGCCCGGGCCATTTCCTGCAAGCCGGACCTGCTGATCGCCGACGAGCCGACCACGGCCCTCGACGTGACCGTCCAGGCCGAAGTGCTTGAACTGATGCGCGATCTGCAGGCCGAGATGAACATGTCGGTCGTGCTCGTCACCCACAATTTCGGCGTCGTGGCCGACATATGCCACCGGGTCTCCGTCATGCGCGACGGACGTGTGGTCGAAACAAGTGCGGTGCAGAGTCTCTTTGCCGACCCCCAGCACGACTACACCAAACTGCTTCTCGCAGCCGTGCTCGATGATGTGACGCCGCGCGTCTATCGGCCCGTGCAAGCCAAGGAAGTTTCGGCATGAGCGATGTAATTGTCGACTGCATCGGCGTGAACACCCATTTTGGTGCCCATCACGTCCTCAAGAACATCAACCTGACCGTCCGCCCTGGTGAGACAGTGGGCCTGGTGGGGGAAAGTGGTTCCGGCAAAACCACGCTTGGCCGCGCCATCCTCGGTATCGGCCCGATCAGTTCAGGCCGCATTGTCTTTGAGGGCCAGGACATCGGCGGGGTTGCGCCCCGCGACCGCAAGGGCAGGGCCGCATCCATCCAGGCGGTTTTCCAGGACCCCTACACGTCGCTCAATCCCTCGATGACCATCGAGGATATTCTGATCGAGCCGATCGTGGCACGCGGGCAGGCAGCGAAAGCCGATGCAGCGGCTCAGGTGCACAAGCTGCTCGATCAGGTGGCGCTGCCCAAGGATGCGGCGCAACGCTATCCGCGCGAGTTCTCGGGCGGACAGCGCCAGCGCATAGCCATTGCCAGGGCGCTCGCGCTCTCGCCGCATCTGATCGTCTGCGATGAACCTGTGTCGGCGCTCGATCTTTCGACTCAGGCCCGGGTTCTCGATCTTTTCGTCGAGATCCAGGAGCGAACGGGGGTCGCTTATCTCTTCGTCAGTCATGACCTGTCCGTGGTGCGCCACATCTCGCATCGGGTTGCGGTCATGCGGGGCGGAGAGATCGTCGAGTTTGGCGAGTGCGATCAGGTCACGGCCGATCCTCAGCACGATTACACCAAGCGGCTTCTGCTGGCAGCGCCGGTTGCCGACCCGGTTCGGCAGGCCGAACGCCGCGCCGCCTTGCGCGCCCTCTCTCGGGGAGCCTGACGATCATGCGCGCCATTATTGTCATGTTCGACAGCCTCAATCGACGCATGTTGCCGCCTTACGGCGACACGCAGGTTCATGCGCCCAATTTTGCCCGGCTGGCCGAACGCAGCGCGACGTTCGACAATTGCTATGCGGGCTCCATGCCCTGCATGCCGGCGCGCCGCGAAATGCACACCGGACGCTATAATTTCCTGCACCGCTCCTGGGGGCCCATCGAGCCCTTCGATGATTCCATGCCGGAAATCCTGGGCAAGAACGGGGTCTACACGCATCTCGTCACCGACCATCAGCACTATTGGGAAGATGGCGGCGCGACCTATCACAACCGCTATTCGAGCTATGAATTTTTCCGCGGCCAGGAGGGGGACCTCTGGAAGGGTGTGGTGGACAGAAACGACAGCAAACGGCTCAGCAATGTTCTGTACCGCATGCATAACCAGGACGGTATCAACCGGACCTATCTTGAGGATGAAGCTGACCATCCCCAGAGCATGACCTTCAATGCCGGTCTCGAATTCATCGAGACCAATGTCGAAGCCGATAGCTGGATGCTGCAGCTGGAAACCTTCGATCCGCACGAGCCATTCTTCAGCTACGATCAGTATCACCGACTCTACCCTGAAACCGAGACCGGCAATGCGCCCGATTTTGATTGGCCGCCCTATGCCCGCGTTACCGAAAGTCAGGCGACCGCGGAACAGGCAAAGCGCCGCTATCAGGCCCTGCTGTCCATGTGCGACGCCAATCTGGGACGCGTGCTCGACCTCATGGACGCCAGGGACATGTGGCAGGACACCATGCTCATCGTCTGCACCGACCATGGCTATATGCTGGGCGAGCGGGGCTGGTGGGGCAAGTCGGTCATGCCCTGGTATGACGAGACCATTCACACGCCATTCTTTTGCTGGGATCCTCGCAGCGGCATTGCCGGCCAGCGTCGTGAGGCGCTGGTGCAGACCATCGATATCGCCCCGACGCTGCTCGACTTCTTCGGCATCGCGCCAACCCCCGACATGTTGGGTCAGCCGCTCGGGAACACCGTCGCTTCCGATATACCGGTGCGCGAGGCTGGCCTCTTCGGCATTTTCGGTGGCCATGTCAGCGTCACCGACGGGCGCTATGTCTATATGCGCGCCGCGGCAGACCCCGCCAATCAGCCCCTCATCGAGCATACTCTGATGCCGACCCATATGCGGTCGCGCTTTGAGCCTTCCGAGTTCGAAGGTGCCGAGCTCATTGCGGGTTTCTCGTTCACCAAGGGCGCCCCGGTGATGCGCATGCGGGGTTGGACCATGCGCGGCCCGTCCGAATACGGCACGCTGCTCTATGACCTCAAGACCGACCCGGGCCAGACCAATCCGCTGCGCGACGCTGCGCTCGAATTGCGCATGGCCGAGCTGCTTGTCCAACTATTGCGCGACAATGAGGCACCGCCCAGCCAGTTCGAGCGGCTCGGGCTTCCGGCCGATGGTGCGGTCACCGAAATGCACCTTCTAGTCGAAAGACAATGGGCACAAGTGGAGGCCGGGCAGCGCATCGCACCTCGTGTTTCCGAATTCGCACGGGACGCCTTTGTTGCGACGGTCAGCGTTAACGATCTGCTAGCAGAAACAGCCATGCGCGACATCATTGTCAACGCCATTCCCGCGCTGACGGGCGGCCGCATCCCCCCCATCTTCGACGACAAAACTCTCGTAGAAATCGCCGGCATGGTGCCCCAGCTCGACAAGGCTCGGCTCGATCATATCGAGCAGTCGCTGCGCGCCGTCGCTGCAGAATAACGCATATTTCAGGACCTTTTCATGCGCCCCAACATCATCTTCATCATGAGCGACGATCACGCTGCCAGGGCTATTTCCGCGTATGGCGGCGGCCTCAATTCCACGCCCAACCTTGATCGGCTGGCCAATGAAGGCATGCGGCACGACGCCACCTATGTCACCAACTCCATCTGTACCCCAAGCCGCGCCGCGATCCTCACGGGCACCTACAATCACGTCAACTGCGTTACGACCCTCTATACCGAGATAGACAACCGTTTGCCCAATGTTGCCAAGCACTTGCGCCAGGGCGGCTATCGCACGGGCATGTTCGGCAAATGGCATATGGGCGAGGGCAAGGGCCACAACCCTACCGGCTTCGACGAATGGGCCGTCTTGCCGGGGCAGGGGGATTACTGGGATCCCAAGTTCATTTTTCCCGATGGCAGCCGCCGCATCCCCGGCTACGCCACCGAGGTCATCACTGACATGAGCCTGGATTTCATCGAAAAGTCGGGCGACCAGCCGTTCTTTTTGATGTGCCACCACAAGGCGCCGCATCGCCATTTCGAACCGCACCCGAAGTACAATCACCTCTTCGCCGATGAAGACATTCCCCTCCCGGAAACCTTCAACGACGATTATTCCAACCGCGCAGCCGCCGCAGCGGCAGCCCGGATGCGCATCCGCTCGGACATGAACTACGAGGACATTGGCCTCGTAACCCCCTCCGGTCCGGCGGAAAAAGTCGGCGCCCTGATGCTCGACTTCATCCCCTGGATGCGTCGCATTCCTGACCTGCAGGAGGGTGAAACCATCACCGTGATCTGCTCGGAAACGGGACAGAACTTCACCTTCGATGATCCGCAGAAATTCGCCGAGTTCAAGTATCAGCGCTTTATCAAGCGCTATCTGCGCACCGTGCAGTCCATCGACGAAAGTGTCGGTCGTCTGCTCGATTACCTGGACGAGAAGGGCCTCGCCGAGAATACCATCGTCATCTACACGTCCGACCAGGGATTTTTCCTGGGGGAGCACGGCTGGTTCGACAAGCGCTTCATGTACGAAGAATCGCTGCAAATGCCGTTTCTCGCGCGCTATCCCAAGGCCATCAGGCCCGGATCGACCAGCAAGGATATCGCCTGCAACGTCGATTTCGCGCCAACCTTTCTGGACTATGCCGGGTTGCAAATGCCCAGCTACATGCAAGGCCGCTCCATGCGCGCGGTGCTCGAAGGGCGGACGCCTGAAAACTGGGAACAGCTGACCTATCACCGCTACTGGATGCATAATGACGACATCCACGAATGCTGGGCCCATTACGGCGTCCGCAACGAACGCTACAAGCTGATCTACTGGTACAACGACGACCTGGGCCAACTGGGCGCGCGACCGAATGGTGCGCCGCCGGAGTGGGAGATGTTCGATTGCGAGGCCGACTCGCACGAGCTGACCAATGTCGCCCACGACCCCGCCTATGCCTCGATCTTCAAGGACATGCTGGCCCGTCTGGATCAGAAAATGGCAGAGATCGGAGACGTCCCTGAACATGACAGCGCAGCCGCGCTTGCCAAACTGGCTGCCTGAACCGGAACGCACCCCATGACCAAGAGCATTGATGAATTTGTCGACGCCATGACGCTTGAAGAGCAGGTCTCCCTGCTCTCGGGCGAGGATTTCTGGTCCCTGCCGACCATTGAGCGACTGGGTATCGGCAAGCTGCGCGTTTCCGACGGTCCGAACGGCGCGCGGGGCGGTGGTGGCCTTGTCGGCGGGGTCAAGGCGACGGCCTTCCCCGTCGGTGTCGGTCTTGGCGCCAGCTGGAATGTCGCGCTGCTGCACGAAATCGGCGCTGCATTGGCGGAGGAAACCAAGTCCAAGAACGCCCATATGCTCCTGGCGCCCACGGTCAATATCCAGCGATCGGTCACCAATGGCCGCAATTTCGAATGCTATTCCGAAGACCCGGTGCTCACTGCCGAACTGGCACTCGGCTATATCCAAGGTCTGCAGGAAAATGGCGTTTCTGCCACCATCAAGCATTTTGCCGGCAACGAATCCGAAATCGAACGCACCACGATGAGCTCGGTGATCGATGAGCGGTCCTTGCGCGAGATCTACCTCATCCCCTTCGAATGGGCGGTGAAGAAGGCGGGCACCAAGGGCGTGATGACCGCCTACAACAAGGTCAACGGCACCTATGCTTCGGAGCACAATTGGCTGCTGACCGATGTGCTGCGTGGCGAATGGGGCTTTGATGGCCTCGTCATGTCGGATTGGTTTGGGTCGCACTCGACAGCCCCCACAGTCAATGCCGGTCTCGATCTCGAAATGCCCGGGCCCACGCGTGATCGTGGCCAGAAGCTGGTCGCCGCCGTCGAGGCTGGGGAAGTCACGCGCGAAACCATCCGCACCCGTGTGCGTACCATTCTGTCCGTGATGGAATGGACCGGCGCCATCGACGATCACCGCCCCTTCGAAGAGCGCGCCGATGATCGACCGGAAAACCGCGAACTGATCCGTCGCGCCGGGGCCGAAGGCGCTGTGCTGCTGAAGAACCAGAACGTCCTGCCGCTAAAACCCGGCCAGCGCATCGCCGTCATTGGGCCCAATGCCAAGGTCGCGCAGATCATGGGCGGCGGTTCGTCGCAGCTTAATCCTCACTATCGCGTCTCACCCTGGGAAGGCCTTGTCGCGGCGGTCGGCGTGGATGCGCTGACCTATGCGCCCGGTTGCGGCAACAGCCGCTTTGAACCGCTGCTGCAATCGCAGCTGTCCGTCCAGTTCTTCGACAATCGTGACCTGACCGGCGAGGTCGTTGCGGTCGAGACCATGGAAAGAGCCGAGACCTTCTGGGTCGGTTCAGTTGCTGGCGGCAAGATCCCGGCTACCAGGTTTTCCGCCAGGCTGACAGGCGAGTTCGTGCCCGAACAGTCCGGCATTCACCGCGTTGGCATCGCCTCGGCGGGCCTGTCCAAGGTTTACGTTGATGGCAAACTGGTTGCAGACGCCTGGTCCAATTGGACCAAGGGCCAGACCTTCTTCGAAGAAGGGTGCGACGAGGTGGTCGGCGAGGTCGCGCTCGAGGCGGGCAGGCCGGCAAAGATTGTCATAGAGTTCGCGACAAAGGATCATTCTGTCCTGGGGGTGGCCGCCCTTCGAATGGGTATTGGCCTCCCCCTCGGGGCGGACGATATTGCCCATGCCGCTGATACCGCGGCAAAAGCCGACGTGGCTTTGGTGTTCATTGGCCGCAATGGCGAATGGGACACGGAGGGCAGCGACCTGCCGGCAATTGAGCTTCCCGGCGACCAGAATGCGCTGGTCGCCGCCGTGGCGACGGCCAATCCCAACACGATCGTGGTGCTGCAAAGCGGCGGCCCGGTGGAAATGCCCTGGATCAACTCGGTGTCAGGCTTGTTGCAGGCCTGGTATCCCGGCCAGGAAGCCGGCAACGCCATCGCTGACGTGCTCGTCGGCAAGGCCGAGCCCGGTGGACGGCTGCCACAGACCTATCCGGTACGCTGGTCCGACAACCCGGCCTATAGCCAGGACCCGCTGGTTTATCCGGGTCAGGATGGCCAGGTACATTATCGCGAAGGCCTTTTCATCGGCTACCGCCACTACGACAAGCAGGGTATCAAGCCGCTTTTTCCGTTCGGCTTCGGCCTCAGCTACACCACCTTCGTATATGGCCCCCTTGAGGTGGATACAAGCCGCCTTGCGGCAGGTGCGGTCAGCGTTGGCCTCGATGTCAGCAATAGCGGTAATCGAGACGGGGCGACGGTAGTCCAGCTCTATGTCGCGCCCCATGGCGGTGCGGGAGATCGCCCGGAAAGGGAACTCAAGGGCTTTGCCAAGGTGGCGCTGCAACCAGGGGAAACCCGTCGCGTCAGCATCGATCTCGATGCCCGGGCCTTTTCCTACTTCGACGTGGGCAGCCAGCGCTGGGTTGCCGAGCGCGGCGAGTACAGCCTGGTCCTTGCCACCGATGCGGCCAGCCCAATCGCCGCAGAGCGGGTCGCCTTGCCCAATCGGATCGAGCAGCGTCCATGACCTCCTGCTGCGGATCATCCCGGGCGTCGCTGGGCACGAGCGACGCGCTTGCCGTTTTGCCGCCAGCGGCCAGCCAGCCAGGCAAAGGCAAGGCGCACAATATGATCCGCGTCAGGGGCGGCAAGAGCTTCGTGGGCACCGATAGTCCGGAAATCCCTCAGGACGGGGAGGGACCTGCACGCGAAGTTACGCTTGCAGATTTCGGCCTCGAAGCCCAGACGGTGACTGTCGAGCGCTTCGCCGCGTTCGTCCAGGAAACGGGCTATGTCACTGAAGCCGAGCGCTTTGGTTGGTCGTCGGTGTTTTTTTCGGACGAAGCGCATCTTGCTGGTGCAAGTGCTGTCGGCTCCCGATTGCCGTGGTGGCACAAGATTGATCAGTCCACCTGGCGGCAGCCGGAAGGTCCAGGGAGTACCGTTGAGGACCGCCTCGACCATCCTGTGACGCAGGTCTCCTGGGCCGATGCAAACGCCTTCGCCGCCTGGGTTGGGGGCCGGCTGCCCTCCGAGGCGGAATGGGAACACGCGGCCCGTGGCGGGGCTGAGCACAAGCGGTTCCCCTGGGGGAACGCCGAGCCCAACGACGAAATCGTCATGGCCAACATCTGGCAGGGCAAGTTCCCGCGTCTCAACACCATGCTCGACGGCTATGAGCGTACCGCACCGGCGCAAAGCTTCGCGCCCAATTCACTGGGTTTCTACAACATGTCCGGTAATGTCTGGGAGTGGACCCGCGACCCGTTCCGCATCCGCTCGCTCTCAAAGCCGGCACGGCTGCGCAACGCGCAAGCTCTGACGCATTCGGAAAAGGTACTCAAGGGTGGCTCGTTCCTGTGCCACATTTCCTATTGCTACCGCTATCGCATTGCCGCCCGCATGGGCCTGTCGGCCGATAGCGCCGCCAGCAATGCCGGTTTTCGCGTGGCCTACGACATCTAGGCTCGGTGGGCGCCCCGCAGGTGCGCATTGTTCAAGACACTGTCCTGCGCCAAGACCTGAGCGCAATCTTTTGTACTGGCGCCTGACATCCCGTTCTATTTGATGGCGGCATCTCGGGCGGGACGATGGAGCGTCCGGCTCTGCAAAGGCCGCTTGCCGATATCGAGGCTGGGCAGATCGATGTCATCGTCGTCTACAAGATCGACCGTCTTACCCGCTCGCTGATGGACTTTGCACGCATGGTGGACATCTTGATCGCCATGGCGTCTCCTTCGTCTCCGTCACCCAGCAGTTCAACACCACCACTTCGATGGGCCGGCTGACCCTGACGTGCTACTGTCTTTGCCCAGTTCGAACGAGAGGTCACAGCGGAGCGTATCCGCTACAAGATCGCAGCTTCAAGAATGAAGGGCCTGTGGATGGGCGGTGTGGTACCGCTGGGTTACAGCGCAGAGGATAAGAAGCTGGTGGTTCATCCGCGAGACGCTGAGCGTGTTCGATGGCTGTTCCAGCGCTACCTCGAACTGAAGTCGGTGCCGAGACTGTCTGACGAAGCGATGGCACTGCCGGTGTCGGAAAGCGAAAGTGCGCGCTTCGCTCGTTCCTTCCGCCGCGGCAACCTTTATTACCTTCTGTCGAATCCGGTCTACATCGGCAAGGTTCGTCACAAGCTCGATCTCCACGAAGGTGAGCACCCACAGATCATCGACCGAGCAACATTCGATGCAGCTCAGGCTTTGCTCTCAAACAACAAGCAGCATCGATCCTAGCCGAAGAACCATGGCGATCGCCACAGTCTCGCAGGGCTTTTGTTCGATGAGGACGGAAACCGCCTTAGCCTCACCCACGGCAAGAAAGCCGGCAAGCGCTATCGCTCCCACGTTTCAAACACCCTTCTAGGCAGAGCCAAGCTCGACGGGGCAGGGGCGAAGCCCACAGGTGATGGTTGGCGGGTTCCTGCTTAGAAAATCGAGGGTATTGTCGGAACAGAGCTTGTCCGCCGTCTCATCGATCATGCCTCGTCGCGGTGGCTTGAGAGGGAGGGCATGCAGGAGCATCTCGCATCGTGCCTTCAGAATGCAGCACTCTCAGATCGCTTGCGAAAGACCAGTAAGACCGAGGGCCACGAAGCCGCACGAGTTCAATCAACAGGATTGAGTAAAACTGTCTTCCACCGCATCACGCTGTCGCGCGTCCAGATCAAATTTGAGATTGATCGTGCCGCACAGATCGACCTGCTCGTGCAACGGCAGGAGACACAAAGCAAGCGGACACATTCAACCTAAGCCATCGCGATTGAAGCCATCATTGTTCTTATCACCCTGAAGCGGAAGAGGGGCGAAACCAGGCTGGTTGTCTCATCGGGGTCGCAAGCAGTAGCGAAACCTTATATGTCCCTGATCGGCTTGATCGCTCAGGCTCACGCAGTGCTCGCCACCAGCATCAAAATCCTGAAAGCAGTGCCGCCGACATTGCAATGCTGCACCAGACCGACCGCGCTCACATCAGCCGGATTCTCCCAATGGCATTTCTCTCGCCATCATTAACCGAGGCGATCCTAGCCGGCACGCAACCGGCCAGTCTCAACCGGCGGCGCTTCCTGCGCATGAATGACCTTCCGGTCCTCAGGGCAGATCAGTCTGATTCGCTGAGCTGATCGGCAGCGCATTCAACGCGCACCTGATCGCCGAAACCTGCAGCCCGCAATTGCGCAGGTGATGAACATCTGACGAATCGCTGCATTCAAGCTCTGCAATGTCGGATCAAGGGAAGCGAAGTCGCATCCTCGTCCGGGCGTCATCTCGCCCCTTCTCAACCGAGATCACATTGGTCGTGAGGTTTAGTCTGCCCCACCAATCACACTACCCGCGGCAGAGTTTGTGCATGAACCCAGGCAGCATGCCATCACACGACAGAATGATCGTCGGAATCGTGTTGGCTGGGAAAATACCCTCACCGAGACGGTCTCGGGAACTATGCCAAGAACAGCCCGAAGATCCCATATATCCGCCAACTGGATACGCTGGAGGTCCTGTAACCTACGGAAATGTCGACGGAATGCGGTTATCTCGGAAAAGCCGGGAGTGGCCGAGTAGAAATGGTGGAGCCAATCGGAATCGAACCGACGACCTCTTGAATGCCATTCAAGCGCTCTCCCAACTGAGCTATGGCCCCACGCCCGGCTTGCGCCAGCGCCGTTTCCGGCGAAGAGGTCGGCGCGAATGTGTCTTCCGCGCCGTTTGTGAGGCGGCTTCTAGCGCCGCCTCATCCCAAGATCAAGCCTTCAAAATGGCTTTTCTCAAGATTGTTCTCGAAAGGCTCAACTATCGTCGTCGTCGTCGCCGACGCCGATCATGTCGGCCACATCGTCATCTTCTTCCTCTTCTTCGGCGAGGAAGGTGTCGTCATCGTCGTCGCCGAGGTCGACATCGTCGTCATCGTCGCCCAGATCCGGTAGATCGGTGCCCTTGGCTTCCTCGTCGGCATCCTCGAGGGACACGACTTCAGCGGCCTCATCTTCCTCTTCCTTCTCGTCGATTTCCTCTTCCTCGACCTTCGAGGCCTTGGTGTCGTCGAAATAGGAACGCGGATAGGTCTTGCCCGTGTAAGGCGAGACGATCGGGTCCTTGTTCAGGTCGTAGAATTTTCGGCCCGTTTCCGGGTCGATGCGTTTCGTGCCAAGTTCGGTCTTCGCCATGGCATGCCTCTATCGTGAAAAGTTTGGTCCCCTTAACCACAGAACAGGGCGCTGTCAAAGGCAAATGCCAAAGCTTTACAAGCCGGTCTCCCGGGCGCGCATCGGGGGATGACCCACGAGCCGATCGATGCTACGACGCTGCCCGCAATCCCGAACTCCCGGCCGCGACGCGGCCATCCCTGATCAGGTACGACGATGTCGCACGACGCACTTCCCCAGCCCGCCACGGCCCGCAGGTCCGAATCTCTCTCCGGCACCGCCCGTGTGCCCGGCGACAAGTCGATCTCGCACCGCTCCTTCATGTTCGGAGGCCTGGCCTCCGGCGAGACCCGCATCACCGGCCTGCTCGAAGGCGAGGACGTCATGCGCACGGGTGCCGCAATGCGGGCGATGGGTGCGCACATGGAAAAGCGCGGTGACGAATGGATCATTCGCGGCACCGGCAATGGCGCGCTGCTCCAGCCCGAAGCCGAGCTCGATTTCGGCAATGCCGGCACCGGCTCTCGGCTGACCATGGGGCTGGTCGGCACCTATGACATGGAAGTCACCTTCATTGGCGATGCCTCGCTGTCCAAGCGGCCGATGGCGCGCGTGCTCGAACCGCTGCGCCAGATGGGAACGCAGGTGTTGCGTGCCACCCCTGGCGACCGTATGCCGCTGACGCTACGCGGCCCGCGTCAGGCAACCCCCATCAGCTATCGCGTGCCGATGGCATCCGCGCAGGTCAAGTCGGCGGTGCTGCTTGCCGGCCTCAACACGCCCGGCGTCACTACCGTCATCGAGCCGGTCATGACGCGCGACCACACCGAAAAGATGCTGAAGGGTTTCGGTGCCAACATCCAGGTGGAGACCGACGAGCAGGGGGTTCGCCACATTTTCATCGAAGGTCATGGCAATCTGACGGGTCAGGTTATTGCCGTGCCGGGCGACCCGTCCTCGGCCGCATTCCCGCTGGTGGCCGCCCTCATCGTGCCGGGCTCGGATGTGACCATCGAAAACGTTTTGATGAACCCGACCCGCACCGGCTTGATCACGACGCTGCTCGAAATGGGCGCGCGAATCGACATCGTCAATCCGCGCAATGCCGGCGGCGAGGATGTCGCCGACCTGCGGGTACGCTCTTCCGATCTCAAAGGCGTTTCGGTTCCGGCTGAGCGTGCGCCTTCGATGATCGACGAATATCCGGTGCTTGCGGTCGCGGCTTCCTTCGCCGAGGGCGAGACCTTCATGCACGGGCTGGAAGAGCTGCGCGTCAAGGAATCCGACCGCCTCGCGGCTGTGGCCAATGGCCTGAAGGCGAACGGTGTGGATTGCACCGAGACCGAAACCGCGCTCAGCGTGCGCGGCATCCCCGGCGGCAAAGGCATCGGCGGCGGCGCTGTCGAGACCCATCTCGATCACCGCATCGCCATGAGCTTCCTGATCATGGGCCTTGCCTCCGAAAAGCCGGTGACGGTGGACGACAAGACGATGATTGCCACCAGCTTTCCCGAATTTATGGGGCTGATGGCCGATCTCGGTGCGCTCATTTCGGGCGGGGACGAGAACCGCTAGGCATGGGAAACCTCGTCGATACCCTGGCGGCCGCAGGAACCACCCTTGCTCTCTATCTCATGCTCGGCTTCCCATTTCTGATCTGGTCGGGAAGGACGAGTTATGCCAGCGCACTGCTGGAGGTCGACGGCCAGCCCCGGGGATGGCCCGGAAGGGCCGCTACGGTCTGGCTGGCGATACTGCCGCTGCTGCTGATAGCGTATTATTTTGTCAGCGGCATCGGCCGGCTCAATGTCGAACAACCCGACCTCGGCGTCGCCACCGCCACCGTTCAAAAATATGAAAGCGAATGGGGGCCGTGGCTGTTTCTCTGGCTCCCGCCCTGCGTCGGGATGATTATCGGCTATTTCGTCGGGGCGATCATCGCGCGCAACCGGAAAGAGCGGCTGTGAAAACGAACCTCATCATCGCAATTGACGGCCCGGCCGCTTCGGGCAAGGGCACGCTCGCACGGCGGCTGGCCGACTATTACCATCTGCCGCATCTCGATACCGGTCTGACCTACCGCGCGGTCGCCCAGATGATGCTGAGCAAGGCTTGGTCCCTCGATGACGATTCGCGCGCCATCGAAGCGGCCGGCCTTGTCGATCTCGCCGCGCTCGACCGCGAGGTGTTGTCCGCCCATGAGGTTGCGGATGCCGCCTCCCGCGTCGCCGTCATTCCCGAGGTAAGGCGCATCCTGGTGGAAAAGCAGCGCGAATTCGCTCGCCGCGACCAGGGCGCGGTGCTCGACGGCCGCGACATCGGCACCGTCGTTTGCCCGCAAGCTGACGTGAAGCTTTATGTCACGGCAAGCGCGGAAGTCCGCGCGCTGCGCCGCCTTCGCGACATCGAGGGAAGGGGTGGACACGCCGATTTTTCCGAAATCCTCGGCGACATAAAAAAGCGCGACGAGCGCGACATGGGCCGGGCCGACAGCCCGCTGAAGCCTGCCGAAGACGCGCACTTGCTCGATACGTCGGAAATGTCTATAGAAGCGGCGTTTCGCTCGGCCAAAAATATCGTTGACGATGCCATGGCCGGAAAAACACCGGGTTGACCCCAAGGTCTTCCCACAAACCGGCCTGCCAGCTTTTTCTTGCGCCGATCTGCCGCTGAAGCGGTTGAGGGATGGTATCCCGGAAAGACGGCGGGCCAACGCAACACGAACCCACGGCGCCGCTTCGCGATGCGAAGCTCTCCAGGAGAAACTATGTCCCAATCCAACCCCACCCGCGACGATTTCGCGAGCCTGCTCGAAGAGTCGTTTTCCGACGGTCATTCCGGCGAAGGCCAGGTCGTCAAGGGTATCGTCACCGCCATTGAAAAAGACATGGCCATCATCGACGTCGGCCTGAAGGTCGAAGGCCGCGTGCCGCTGAAGGAATTCGGCGCCAAGGCCAAGGACGGCCAGATGAAGGTCGGCGACACCGTCGAGGTCTATGTCGAGCGCATCGAAAACGCGCTGGGCGAAGCCATGCTGTCGCGCGAGAAGGCTCGCCGCGAAGAAAGCTGGGTCAAGCTCGAAGAGAAGTTCACCAAGGGTGAGCGCGTCGAAGGCGTCATCTTCAATCAGGTCAAGGGCGGCTTCACCGTCGATCTGGATGGCGCCGTTGCCTTCCTGCCGCGTTCGCAGGTCGACATCCGTCCGATCCGCGACGTCACCCCGCTGATGCACAACCCGCAGCCCTTCGAGATCCTCAAGATGGATCGCCGTCGCGGCAACATCGTCGTCTCTCGCCGCACCGTTCTCGAAGAGAGCCGTGCAGAGCAGCGTTCCGAGATCGTCCAGAACCTCGAAGAGGGTCAGGTGGTCGAAGGCGTGGTCAAGAACATCACCGATTACGGTGCTTTCGTCGATCTCGGCGGCATTGACGGCCTGCTTCACGTTACCGACATGGCTTGGCGCCGCGTCAACCATCCGACCGAGATTCTCAACATCGGTCAGACGGTCAAGGTGCAGATCATCCGCATCAACCAGGAAACACACCGCATTTCGCTCGGCATGAAGCAGCTCGAGAGCGATCCTTGGTCCGACATCGGCACCAAGTTCCCGATCGGCAAGAAGATCACCGGTACGGTCACGAACATCACCGACTACGGTGCGTTCGTCGAACTGGAGCCGGGCATCGAAGGCCTGATCCACGTTTCGGAAATGTCCTGGACGAAGAAGAACGTGCATCCCGGCAAGATCCTGTCGACCACCCAGGAAGTCGACGTCGTCGTCCTGGAAGTCGATCCCGCGAAGCGCCGCATCTCGCTGGGCCTCAAGCAGACGCTTGAGAACCCATGGGAAGCGTTTGCCCGCAGCCATCCGGTCGGCAGCCAGGTCGAGGGCGAGGTCAAGAACAAGACCGAGTTCGGCCTGTTCATCGGCCTGGAAGGCGACGTGGACGGCATGGTTCACCTCTCCGACCTCGACTGGAATCGTCCGGGCGAACAGGTCATCGAAGAGTACAACCGCGGCGACGTGGTCAAGGCTCAGGTGCTTGACGTCGACATCGACAAGGAACGCATCTCGCTCGGCATCAAGCAGATGCAGAACGACACCGTTGCCGACGCGGCCGCCTCCGGCGAACTGCGCAAGAACGCTGTCGTCACCTGCGAAGTCATTGGCGTGAAGGATGGTGGCCTCGAGGTTCGTCTGGTCGATCACGGCATCGAGACGTTCGTCAAGCGTTCCGACCTGTCGCGTGACCGTGACGAGCAGCGTCCCGAGCGCTTCACCGTTGGCCAGAAGGTCGACGCGCGCGTCATCGCCTTCGACAAGAAGACCCGCAAGCTGCAGGTCTCCATCAAGGCGCTGGAAATCGCGGAAGAGAAGGAAGCAGTCGCTCAGTACGGCTCGACCGACTCCGGCGCTTCGCTCGGCGACATTCTCGGCGCCGCCCTCAAGGGTCGCAACTAAGCAGTCTGCACTGCTGCTGCGAAACGAAGTCTACCAGCCAAATCGAACCCGCCGGAGCAATCCGGCGGGTTTTTTCTTGCGGCTGTAACCGATCCGGAATGCTTAGTTTTGAGATGGATAATTCAGGCGCGAGATGAAGATGTAAACATCCAGTAAACGCTGGCGTCTCGATAATGCAATTCAGGCAATTATGGGATTATATTCACAGTATCGTGAATGTAACTGACGCAATGTTACGACAAGACTCCAAACGTTAGGTGCCGGTGTGAAACCTTTTCTGCTTCGCCGCATTTGCCGCCCCATTTAGCCTCTACGCGCTCCCTATGTTCAATTTTGGAGTGCTCACTAAAAGATGAAGTACGGTATGATGACGGCGGTCGCGGCTTCGCTCACCGCAGGCCTGATGATCGCAGCCACAACCACCAGCGCCTCGGCCCAATGCGGCGGCGCATCCTGGTACGCCCTTAACTCCAAAACCGCCTCTGGCGAGCGCATGAACCCCGCCGCCATGACCGCTGCTCACCGCAGTCTGCCCTTCGGCAGCAAGATCAAGGTGACAAACAAGAAGAACGGTAAGAGCGTGGTCGTTCGTATCAACGACCGGGGACCCTTCATCAAGGGTCGCGTGCTCGATCTCTCTCGCGCCGCAGCGGGTCAGATCGGCTTCATCAGTTCAGGCCACGCGCCCATCTGCATGGAGCGCATCGGTTGACCGCCGCGTCGTTCTGATGCTCGGCACCGAGGATTACCCAGTCCAAGCGTGAACCGTCCAAACGTCTATGGAAACGCTCTAGATTTGCACGCGCGGTTCGTGTCGACCGTTGACCGCCACCTCCAGCAGAAACGTCTTGCCGGCTTCCGGGTCGGCTTTGCGTTGCTCTGCGTCCATACCTTGCCACGCCGTCGTCACGGCCAGTCCGCCGGCATTCGCGCCTACGAAGGCAGGGCAGGATGCCTGCGTGGCGGGCACGGAATGGCTGCGCAGGAACTGTCCGTCGGGTGCATAGACATTGACGCTGCTGCCACCCCAGCAGGCGTTCCACAGCAGCCCGTCCTGATCGACCACGGAGCCGTCGAAGCCTCCGTCGCGGCCCTTGTGGTCGGCGAACACCTTCGGCTCGCCCTTTGGCAGGCCGGTGGACGGATCGCACTCGACCCGCCACAGGATGTTGGGGCGCGTGTCGGCAAAATAGGCGACGGTTCCGTCGGGTGAGAAGCAGATGGAGTTTGGGATGGTAATCAATGGAAATATCCGCCGCACTTCGCCGCGAAAGAACCAGTATATCGATCCAGCCTTGTCCTCCCCACGCTTGCCCATGGTGCTGCCCCACAGAGCCCCGCACGGGTGCACACGGGCATCGTTGGATCGGGTAGACGGGTCGTCAGCTTCCAGCCTGGTGTGCAGGCTCAGCTTGCCGCTGTGGCGGTCGCGAATGTAAAATCCTGTCTCGGTGAGAAGCAACTGCCGCGCCTGGTCGATCACGGCAATCGCGCTGGCCATCTCCGGCAAATCGTGAACGCGTGTCTCCCTGCTGGAAAGTCGCTTTTCGAGCAACTTCCTGCGCACGATGTCGAACCAGTAGAGCGTGTCGGTCGCAGGGTCGTAACTCGGCCCTTCGCCGAGTTCGCACACTTTCTCCGAAAACACCGCTGCACCCTGCATCTCGGTTTCCTGCTCCGGCATCGTCTCTCTCCCCAGCCTGCTCACAACAATCCGCCGTCGACGATCAGCGTCTGCGCCGTCAGCATGCGCGAAGCGTCCGAAGCCAGGAACAGGCACGGCCCTACAATATCCTCGGCAACCATCATGGCCGGTATCGCCTGCCGACTAATATGGGAAGACAGCGATTCCTCCGTAACCCACAACTTACGTTGCCGCTCGGTGATGACCCAGCCCGGCGCTATAGCATTGACGCGTATGTTGTCCGGTCCGTAGCGCCCGGCCAAGCCCTTGGTCAGCCCAACGATGCCGGCCTTGGCCGCGGTGTAGGCCGGCATCGTGCCGATGTTGAGCATATAGGAGGTGGAGGTGAAGTTGATGATCGAGCCGCCGCCGGCCGCTGCCATGCCAGGCGCAACCGCCTGCATGGAGAAGAAGAACGGCCGCAGGTTGAGTGCGTGGTTAGCATCCCAACCTTCCACGGTAACGTCCTCCACGTCGTGTCGCGCATCCGACGCCGCATTGTTCACCAGCACCCTGATAGGGCCATTGAGCGTTTCCGCTTGTGCTATGGCGTCGCGCAACTGTTCGACATCGGTCACATCCGCCCGCGCGTAAAGCGGTCTGTTGCCATGCTCGGCTTCCAGCCGGTCACAAAGCGCGAGGCTTGCCTCATCGGCGATGTCGACAAATACGACCTTGGATCCCTGTCGGCAAAACCCTTCCGTCAGGGCAGCGCCGATACCCGAGCCGCCGCCGGTGATGAAAACCGACATGCCCGCAAGGTCGGGAAATTTGGCCGATGGCTGCATGCAGTGGTCCTCCAGATCGGATCGGTTGCCTCTCCGTGCCGACGGAGGAGGTTGTAGCATGAGTTGTGCCGGCTGCGAGGCTGTCGCAAGCGTTTTTCTCTTGTCAGCCAAGCGCGGTCCGTCGCTCCGTTCACTAAAGTTTTTAGCGTCGCGCAAATATCCTCCGTAGAAACCTCTCCGACAAGGATTCGTGCCGCCAAATTGACGCGCTTGACCATCTCTTGAGCATTTATGCTTGACAAGCAAAAGCCGGGCCAGTTTGCTTCGCCCTGGGTCGATAGCTTGCTCAGGCAGGCTTGTTTGCGTTGGTGGGTGAGGAATTTTATGTCGCTGTCGGCTAAGTTGCAGTTGCGACAATCCCAATCCCTCGTGATGACCCCGCAGCTCATGCAGTCGATTCGCCTGCTGCAACTCACGCATCTTGAGCTGGATCGCTTCATCGACGAGGAGATCGAGCGCAATCCGCTGCTCGAACGCGCGGTGGTCGAGGGCGGTGCCGGCGAAACGATAGATGCTGCACCCGAGCCACAGCCTGCGGTCTCGGAAGATTGGTTCGATCCGGGTGAAAGCTTCAGCGCGGAGTCGATGTCGGAAAAATTCGACACCTCACTGGAAAACATCTTCCCCGACGATCCCGGCGCGGCGGAGCGTCTTTCGCCCGATCTGGCCGGCCAGTGGAAAAACACCTCGACCGGGACAGGCGGTCCTTTGCCTGAAGGTTTCGACATGGAGGATATCGCCGCTGCGCCGGTAACCCTTCGTGACCATATAGGCGAGCAGATTGCCTTCACCTTTTCGCAGCCGGCAGACAGGCTTATCGCCGTCGAGCTTACGGAATGGCTGGACGACGCAGGCTATTTCCGTGGCGATATCGAAGAAGTCGCCGAGCGGCTTGGCGTCGACTCTACCGCTGTCCGGACGGTCCTTGAGCGCTGCCGGGCCGCCTTCGATCCAGCGGGCCTGTTCGCTGCCGACCTGGCTGAATGCCTGCGCCTCCAACTGATCCGGCGCGACCGGCTCGATCCAGCCATGATGGCGCTTTTGTCGAACCTGCCGCTTCTCGCGCGGCACGATTTTCAGGCGCTCAAGAAGCTTTGCGGCGTCGATGACGAAGACCTGCTCGACATGACCGCCGAGATCAGGGCGCTCGACCCTCGGCCCGGCCTGGCCTTCTCGGGCGGGCCGACAGACGCCATCGTGCCGGACGTGGAGGTCCGGCGCGCCGCTGACGGCAGTTGGATCGTCGAACTGAATTCCGAGACCCTGCCGCGAGTTCTGGTCGACCAAGCCTATTACGCCAGCGTCTCAAGCCATGTCCGCAGCACGACGGAGAAGGACTTCCTGGCCGAGTGCATGCAAAACGCCAACTGGCTGACGCGCAGCCTCGACCAGCGCGCCAAGACGATCCTGAAGGTGGCGTCCGAGATCGTGCGCCAGCAGGACGCTTTCCTGACTCACGGTGTGCGCCATTTGCGCCCCCTCAATCTGAAGACGGTGGCGGATGCCATCGGCATGCACGAATCCACCGTCAGCCGGGTGACCTCGAACAAATATATCCTTACCACCCGCGGGGTTTTTGAATTGCGCTATTTCTTCACCGCCGCCATTGCCTCCGCGAGTGGCGGGGATGCGCATTCGTCGGAATCGGTGCGCGACCGAATCCGCCAGATGATCGAAAGCGAGCAGCCGGCCGACGTGCTGTCCGACGATGCCATTGTCGACATTCTCAAGGAGGGTGGCGTGGAGATAGCGCGTCGCACCGTGGCGAAATACCGCGAAGGCATGAATATCGCGTCATCGGTTCAGCGCCGCCGCGAAAAGCGTGCTATGGCAAGTGCCGGACGCTGATAACTAAGTTGTGAGAGTCTGTGTAGGCCGCGCTCTCCGCCTCGATACAGCCAGTGCGGCAGGGTCCGGCGGCCTGTTGATTGACAAGCGCTGGGGAACTGTCTAGAAGCCCGCCCCCATGAGGCGGGGTTGATCTCGCCGGTCTTGGACATATGTCCTGACCGATGGGCGGCGGTCCATACGCTGCCGTGAGGCTGGAATGAAGTCAGCCGAAAGTTCGGGCTAAAATATGGTGAGCGTTGGTAGCCGAGCCTTGTAAGCACAGCCTACGGGTATAAAATCGGAAACGCTTAGTCTGAACGAAGGAAGGTCGGTTTTCAGATGAACCTGCGAATTTCAGGAAAACATATGGACATTGGTGATGCGTTTCGGACGCGCATCGAAGCCCGTATTGGTGAAGCTGTCGACAAATATTTCGATGGCGGCTTTTCCGGCCACGTCAATGTGGTCAAGTCGGGGTCTCGCTACAACGCCGATTGCATGATCAGGCTCGACACTGGCATCTCGCTACAGGCCACTGCCGAAGCACTCGATCCGGTGGCTTCATTCGAGAGCGCAGCGGAAAAGCTCGATAAACGGCTTCGTCGCTACAAGCGTCGTCTCAAGTCTCACAGTGCCGGCGCGGCGAACGGAAACTTCACTGACGTGGCTTACTCGGTCGTCGCACCGCTTGCCGACGACGATGAAGAAGTTCCGGAGGATTACGCACCGACGATCGTCGCCGAGTCCAGCGTGGAACTAAAGACCATGTCCGTCGCTTCTGCAGTTATCGAACTGGATACGAAGGACAGCCCGGTGTTCATGTTCCGCAATGCTGGCAACGACCATCTCAACATCGTCTATCGCCGGGCGGATGGAAACATCGGTTGGATCGATCCGTCGACCACGAAGGCTGCACAAGGTTAAGCTGCCATTCCGAGTTTCGGCGCCACAGGCGCCGAAACCTTGGTGGCGCGGCAGGGGATACGACTATGGATCTGAGCGACCTCATCGAGGTACAGGCTATAATGCCTGCCTTGAAGGCGAACTCCAAAAAGCAGCTCCTACAGCTGCTGGCCGAACGGGCGGCAGCGATTTCCGGCATTCCAGAACGGGAAATTTTCGACACCGTTCTGCAACGCGAACGTCTCGGGTCCACCGGTGTAGGCAACGGTATCGCCATACCGCATGGTAAACTCGCCAGCGTCAACCGCATCATAGGCGTCTTCGCCAGGCTCGAAAATCCTGTCGATTTCGAAGCGCTGGACGATGAGCCCGTCGATCTCGTTTTTCTACTTTTAGCCCCTGAAGGCGCCGGGGCGGATCACTTGAAGGCGCTGTCTCGCATCGCTCGTGTGCTCAGGGACGGCAACACCGTTGCGAAGATCCGCGGTACCCGCGATGCAAACGCCATCCATTCGCTCCTGTCGGAGACGCCGGCATCCAACGCCGCTTGAACGGCGGTCCTATCGTTGATCACAGACAGCAAAGTGGAGCGTATCCCATATCTGGATCGCTCCACTTTTTACCCGATGATCATCAGTGAATGGCAACGGGGATCAGGTCGTTTTCCATGGCACCAGCAAGCGCTTGCTCCTTGGCGTCCGACAGCAGGATCGGCTTTCCGTTGGCAGCGAACAGGGCCCAGAGCTCAAGTCCGGGAGCGATTTCGATAATTCCGGGAAACCGTCCGCGCAGATCGTCGCTGGACATCTTTCTCAGATAAGCGACGCTACCCTCGCCAATATGCGAGAGCTCGACCTGGCTGATGGGGGATTTATGTTCGGCAGAAGTCGTCATTTTAGCCTCCATGATGTCGAAACGCCTGAACGGCCGTTCCGATGCAGAGCTGTGAAAATTGTTAGTCTTTCACGGCGATGTTTATCTTGCGGACGAGACGCTGGGCCTCTGGCCGGTCGAGATCGATGGCCAACAGTCCGTTTTTCAGTTGAGCCGCGAGCACTCGCATGCCATCTGCCAGCACGAAGCAGCGCTGGAACTGCCGGGCGGCGATGCCGCGATGCAGGAATTCGCGTTCGGTATCGTCATTCTGGCGACCGCGCACCACGAGTTGGTTCTCCTCGGTCGTCACTTCAAGGTCGTCTTCAGCAAAACCGGCTACTGCGAGCGTAATACGCAGACGGTCGCATCCATCCTCAGCAGCCCGAATGCGCTCGATATTGTAAGGCGGGTAGCTGTCGCCGGATTTGGCAAGCCGTTCGAGCGTCTTTTCGACGGCATCGAAGCCGAGCAGAAGCGGGCTCGAGAATGTAGTCATGCGACTCATGTTTCAGTGTCCTCCAGGAGCGACATCAAGCGGAAAAACCCAACTGGCATTTTCCCTGCTGTCGTTGATATGGTCTGCCGGCAGTGCAAGTTCAAGCCTGCCCGAAATACCTTCCAAGGAAATGAAATTGACTGAAAAACGTAAGATTATCATCGACACCGACCCCGGTCAGGACGATGCAATAGCGATTCTGCTCGCGCTCGCCAGTCCGGAGCTTGAAATCCTTGGGCTTACAGCCGTTGCCGGAAACGTACCGCTTGAGCTGACGTCGCGGAACGCGCTCAAGATCTGCGAGCTCGCCGGACATACGGAGACAATGGTCTACGCCGGTGCGGCGCGTCCGTTGTTCCGCGATCTTGTTACTGCCGAGGAAGTCCACGGCAAGACCGGACTTGACGGTCCCGACCTGCCAGACCCCGAAATGACGCTTCAGACGGAGAACGCGGTCGATTTCATCGTGCGCATGCTGATGTCGGAGCCAAAAGGGACGGTCACGCTCGCCGTTCTGGGGCCGCTGACGAACATCGCGCTGGCGCTGATCCGCGAACCCGCGATTGCGACCCGCATCCGCGAAATCGTCGTCATGGGCGGCGGCTTCTTCGAGGGCGGCAACGTCACGCCGGCTGCCGAATTCAATATCTATGTCGACCCGCATGCCGCCGACATCGTGCTGCGGTGCGGTGCGCCGATCGTCTTGATGCCTCTCGATGTGACCCACAAGGCCTTGTCGACCGCTGCGCGTACCCAGGCCATACGGAGCCTTGGAAACAAAGTCAGCCTCGCGGTCGCTCAAATGCTGGAGTTCTTCGAGCGCTTCGATGAAGAAAAATACGGTACCGATGGGGGGCCGTTGCACGACCCGTGCGTGATCGCCTATCTGCTCAAGCCAGAGTTGTTTCAAGGACGACTCTGCAACGTCTCGGTCGAAACCACGTCGGAGCTGACCATGGGCATGACGGTGATCGACTGGTGGGGTGCCACCACCTGCCCGAAGAATGCCATGGTGATGCGCGATATCGACGCCGACGGACTTTTCGAGCTGCTGACCGAAAGGCTTGGACGGCTGTAAGACCAGTGGTCGCATGATGGTGTATGATTTGAGGCGCTGACACTTGCAGCGTATATCGATGCAGCCAGCGATTCTGCTGGCTGCTGTCAATGTTCATGGAGTGCAGGCTTGAAAACGCTCATCTCAGCGATCGCCGTTGTTACAGGTCTGGCTCTGGTCGGGTGCAGCAGCACAGGAAGCAGCGGGCCGCGCGCCGAACCCAAGACGCTTTTCCCGAGCAAGACGCGTATGCCGGAGCGTAACGACACCTATATGGAGCCGGTCTTCGCGGAATAGCGGCTTGTTAACAGGCGGGGGTTATGCCCTCATCGTTTCCACCACCTCGGCCTGGCGCGGGATGGCCGGCTGCGCGCCCGGCTTGAGGCAGGCGAGCGACCCGGCCACCGAGGCCTGGTGTATCGCTTCCTTGAGCGCAAGGCCCGAGGCCAGGCCCGCGGCGAGATAACCGCAGAACGTGTCGCCGGCGCCGACCGTATCGACGGGCTCGATCTTCATGGCGGCAAGCTCGATGAAGTCTTCGGGGGCGGCGGCGAGTACGCCGTCCGCGCCGAGCGTCACGATCACGGTGTTGCCGTTGCGCGCCGCGAAATCCTTCATCCGCGCTGGGCGATCGTCGCCCGAAAGCCCTGCCTGCTTTGCGTAGAGATCGAACTCGGTCTCATTGGCGACCATGATATCCGCCTTGCCAGCGAAAGAGGCGGCCTCTGCACGGTAGGGCGCGATGTTGAGTACGCTGATAGCGTTTGCCTGGCTGGAAGCCTCCAGAGCCGCCTCCACGGTCGCCAGTGGGATTTCGTGCTGCAGCAGCACGATGTCACCCTTGGCAAGCAGGGCCTTGGTAACATCGCCTGCCAGCACCGAACCGTTGGCGCCCGGCACCACGGCGATGATGTTCTCGCCTTTTTCCTCGACCATGATCAGCGCCGTGCCGGTAGACGCATGGCTTTCCGCAACACCTGACAGATCGACCTTGGCTTCTTTCAGCAGCGCCAGCGCCTCCGCGGCAAAGGCATCCTTGCCGACCGCGCCGATCATCCGCACCTCCGCGCCCGCGCGTGCCGCCGCCAACGCCTGGTTGGCGCCCTTGCCGCCGGGAGCGGTCTTGAAGCCGCTGCCGGGCACGGTTTCTCCCGGCGCAGGCAGGCGCTCTACGGTGGCGGTGAGGTCGAGATTGATGGAACCGATGACGATGATCACGGGCTGGCGCTCCTGTTATGCGGCGCGCACGCTAGCTCTTGGCGCCTCATCTTGCCAGTGGGCCAGCCGATTTTCCAGCCTTGGTTTTAGGCAGAGGCCGTCTGGCCAGCCTCCCAGCCCAGGATGGCGCGCTTGCGCGTCAAACCCCAGTGATAGCCCGTCAGCCTGCCCGACTTGCCCAGCGCCCTATGGCAGGGCACCACGAACGAGATCGGATTGGCGCCGACCGCCGCACCCACGGCACGGCTTGCGGCGGGCACCCCGATCTCGGCGGCGATGGAGGAGTAAGTCCGCGCCGTGCCCATCGGGATGCGAAGCAGCGCCTCCCAGACGCGCAGTTGGAAGTCGGTGCCGATCATGACCACGCGCAGCGGCTGCGTCTCCTGCCAGCGGGCAGGATCGAAGATGCGCGCCGCATAGGGTGCGGTGGCCGACATATCCTCGACATAGGCGGCATTCGGCCAGCGGCCCGACATGTCTTCGAAAGCTTCGCGTTCGCCGCCGGCATCGTTGAACGACAGTCCGGCCAGGCCACGGTCAGTGACCATAATCAATGCCACGCCAAAAGGCGAAATGTGGAACCCGTAGCGGATCGTTAGACCGGCGCCGCGCGTCTTGTAGTCGCCGGGCGACATCGCCTCATGGGTGACGAACAGGTCATGCAGCCGTCCAGGGCCGGACATTCCCACCTCATAGGCGGTTTCCAGCAGCGGCAGGCCTTGGTCGAGCAGGCGGCGCGCATGGTCGAGCGTAACGGCCTGCAGGAACCCCTTGGGTGACAGCCCCGCCCAGCGCGTGAACAGCTTCTGCAGTGATGTCGGTGTTTCGCCCACCTCGCGGGCAAGCTCTTCCAGTGACGGCTGGTCGCGATAGTCCAGGCTGATCTTTTCGATCACGCGCCGCACCGCCTCGTAGTCGGAGCAATCCGGCGTGATATCGGTCTGGAACTCGATTTCTGGCTTCATCTTGGCTTGAGCGTTCATGGTCGATCTCCTTGAACGCTAATATCGGGCTTCTCACGAGCCGTCTCCACCCGATTCCTGCACGGCGGCGTCCTCAGCCGCGTTTTGCCGTGGCAAGTGCCTGGGAGAAGGCCTTGGCGAAGCTTTCGCGGTCGTCAGGGTTGAGAAAACTGCCGAGCGGTACATGCTGTCCCTGCGCTTCGACCGCCATGCCGGTGATGCCGATCTCGTCGTGACGGGCGATGGAAAACCGCGTCCAGAACGGGTTGAAGCGGTGCGCTTCCGACTTGCCGGAGGGCGCGGTCTTGCGGATATCGAGGGCCGTGCGCGACACGCTGACCTCTTCGCGGGCACGGGCAGCGCGATAATTGACGCGAAAGGCGATGTAGAGCGCGAGCACGTCGAGCCCGAAAAAGCCGAAGATCGGCCACGCGCCGTTGCTGAGGAACAGCAAGCCGGTCACCAACCATCCTAACAGCAGCGCCCCCATAAGAATAGCAAAGCCGGTTTTCCCCAGCGATCTGTGGGGAACCAGAAGCGCACTGAAAAAGGGTTCGTCGGCTGCGTTTGTCTCGCTCATGACGCTCGATTATAGAGAGACGATGAAAAAGCCCAAGGCCCTAGATTCACACAAGCCCGTGACGGAAGGAAAGCGATCCGTCGTCCGCCGCCGCAAGCCAAAGTGCATTTATAGCCAAGCTGAGATTCGCGAAATCTTCCGCCGTTTTTCCGTCCAGCGGCCGGAGCCCAAGGGTGAACTCGAACATGTCAACGCTTTCACCTTGCTAGTGGCCGTCGTCCTGTCCGCCCAAGCCACCGATGCCGGCGTGAACAAGGCGACGCGCGCTCTGTTCCAGGCAGCCGATACGCCGGAAAAGATGCGGGACCTGGGGGAGGCGCAAGTCGGCGAGTACATCCGCACCATCGGCCTGTGGCGCAACAAGGCCAAGAACGTCATTGCCCTGTCCGAAGCGCTGATCCGAGACCATGGTGGGGAGGTACCCGACGACCGCGACGCGCTGACCGCATTGCCCGGCGTCGGCCGCAAGACGGCCAATGTCGTGCTTAACATGGCTTTCGGCCACCACACCATGGCGGTCGACACCCACATCTTCCGCATCGGCAACCGTATCGGTCTGGCGCCTGGCAAGACGCCTGACGAGGTTGAGCGCGAACTGGTCCGTGTCATTCCCGACGAGTACATGCTGCATGCGCATCATTGGTTGATCCTGCACGGACGCTATGTCTGCAAGGCGCGAAAGCCGGATTGCCCCCTTTGCGTCATAGCCGACATCTGCAAATCAGCCGAGAAGACCAGCGATTTTCCCGCGCCTTTGGTGCCGATAGCGCCGCTCCAGACGGCCGCGTTGGATGCCTCTCAATAGCCGCGCGCCATAGCTGCCGCACAGATCGGCACCAACGCCAGGAAAAACAGCTCGGCCTTCAGGGCGGTGCGGACCTTTTCGATATCCTTCAACGGGATAGCTTCGGCATGGCCCGCCTTGCGCCATTTGAGTATGACGATGGTCGGCCGGATCGACAACACTCCCGCAACCCCAAAGGCTGCCATCTTGGCCCAGAATGCAGGTGTGGCAATGTAGAACTCCCAGCCCTTGAGGCCGAAGACCACGCGGCCGACGCCAACGATGATGATCAGCAGCGCCGACATGCCATAGATCGCGTCGGCGGCCGCCGCGACGGAGACTTGCGCGCGTTCTAGGCCGGGGCGGATGACGGCGAACTCCACCGCCAGGGCGCCGACCAAAGTGAAGGCGAGCAGATGGTGGGCGATCGCAAGCAGCAGGTCAACCATGGCGCCTTCCTCGTAGGGTGGGTCAGGCGAGACTAGCAAGAGCCGATCGCCCGTGTAACCCAGGCCCCATGCGCAATTATCGTACTGTCCAGTGATTTCAGGCATGTGGCCCCGCGCTTCCGGGCAGCTACCGTGATATGGCGGTGCGTCGCCGCTCGAGGTCTCAGATGCCGTCCATGAAATTCTCCAAACCTCCCGTTGTCGAAACCCCGCGCGCCATCCTGCGCCCGCACCGGCTCGAGGATTTCGACGCGTATGCTGCGATGTGGACTGAGCCCGCGGTGGTGCGGTTGTTCGGCGGCAAGCCGCGTACGCGCGAAGAAAGCTGGCAACGCTTTCTTCGCCATCCATCTTTGTGGTCCTATCTCGGCTTCGGATACTGGGCGGTCGAGGACCGCGCGACGGGCCGCTTCATAGGCGATGCCGGCTTCCAGGACATGAAACGCGCCCTGACGCCTTCCATCGAGGGATATCCGGAAGCCGGCTGGTCGCTATGCACCGAAGCGCAGGGCAAGGGACTGGCCTCGGAGATAGTCCTCGCCCTCCACTCCTGGAGCGATGCCAATCTCGGGTGCCGAACAGTCTGCATCATCAACCCTGACAACGCCGCTTCGCTGCGCGTCGCCGACAAATGCGGCTATCGCCGCTACGGTGAAAGCGTCTATCACACCGAACCGGTAATCCTGTTCGAGCGGCCGGCGCAAGGCTGATACTCGCGTCTCAAGGCCTCTTGCCAGGCTTTCGAGTCACCGCTTTGCGCGCATGTGGATTTGCTGTCGGTACGCATTTGGGAAGCGCTTTTCATCCGCCGTTGTCAGGCGGACTTTCATGGCGTAGAAAAAGCTGTTCTCAGGGCGGGGCGGAAATCCCCACCGGCGGTATGCGGCGCAAGCTGCGAGCCCGCGAGCGCCTTCCTTATGAAGGGTCAGCAGATCAGGTGCGATGCCTGAGCCGACGGTCACAGTCCGGAAGAAAGAGAACGGGCAGTTTCGGAGCGATCCGGAATTGCGCGTGATCGCCTTGGGTGACGTGTCACAACCTAAGGAGATTCTCATGACACCCACCCGTTACGCCTTCATCAAAGCCAATTGGCATGCCGATATCGTCGACCGCGCGCTGGACGGCTTCCAAGAGCTCATTCCGGCCGAGCAGGTCGACGTCTTCGATGTGCCCGGCGCATTCGAGATGCCGCTTTTAGCCCGCGATCTCGCCACCACAGGCCGCTACGCGGCCGTGGCCGCCGCCGCTTTGGTGGTCGATGGCGGCATCTATCGCCATGATTTCGTGGCACAGGCCGTCGTGGACGGGCTGATGCGTGCCGGGTTGGACAGCGGCGTTCCGGTCCTGTCGGTTTCGCTGACGCCGCACCACTATCAGGAAACGGACCATCACAAGGCGATCTATCGCGCCCATTTCGTCGAGAAGGGCCGCGAAGCCGCCCGTGCAGCCCTTATGATCGGCAAGACAAGAGCGTCATTGGCCAAGCCAAGCCTGGCTGCGTGAGGAGATAACTCAGCTTCGCCTTGCATCGAGGTAGGGAAAATCGGCGCGAAAAAAGCCCGGAAGCATCACTTCCGGGCTTTTTTGGTCATGACTACACTGGCCTCAGCCGCGCAGCATTCCGCCCGTCTGCTTCTTGACGTTGTCGACAATGCGGCCTGCAAGCGCCTCGAAATCCTGGTCGGTCAGGGTCTTGTCGACCGGCTGGATCGAGACCTCGATGGCAATCGACTTCTTGCCTTCGCCGAGCGATGCGCCCGAAAACACGTCGAACACCGAAACCCCGGTGATCAGCTTCTTGTCGGCGGATGATGCGGCCTTGACCAGCGTTCCGGCCTCGACATCGCGATCGACGACAAAGGCGAAGTCGCGCTTGACCATCTGGAACGGCGACAATTCGAGTTTCGGCTTGGTGCGGGTCGGCTTGGCCTTCGCTTCCGGCACGGCGTCGATGAAGATTTCGAAACCGCACAACGCACCCGACACGTCGAGCGCTTCCAGCGTGGATGGGTGGAACTCTCCGAAGGTGCCGAGCACGACCTTCGGCCCGAGCTTGATGGTTCCCGAACGCCCCGGATGATACCAGGACGGGCCGCCCGCCTCGACCTGCAGGCGGTCCACCGGCGCGCCGCAGGCTTCCAGCGCGGCAAGCGCATCGGCCTTGGCATCGAACACGCCGACGGCGCCGGCATTGCCGCTCCATTGACGGCCGGAGCCTTCCAGTTTGGCCGTGCCGCGACGGATGCCGGCAGCAACGCGGCGTTGGGCGTCGGGCGTGTCGCCCTCATAGGTGCCGGAGACCTCGAACAGCGCGACATCGCCAAGCCCGCGGTCGGCGTTGCGCTGGGCAGCCGCCAGAAGGCCCGGCAGCAGCGAGGGGCGCATATCGGACATATCAGCGGCGATCGGATTGGCGAGCTTCAACGCCGGATGGCCGCCGCCGAACAGTTCGGCATGCCTGGCCGGGATGAACGACCAGGTGACGGCTTCCATCATGCCGCGAACGGCAAGCGCGCGGCGCGCGGCGCGGGTGCGAATCTGCAGCGTTGTCAGGATGCGGCCGTTGACGGCATCGTGGCCGGAGAGCGGCTTGGGTACGATGTTGTCGACGCCGTGCATACGCATGACCTCTTCGACCAGATCGGCCTTGCCGTCGACGTCCGGCCGCCAGGACGGCACCGAAACCTCGATCATCTCACCGTCGCCCTTCGGCGCAAAGCCGAGATTGCTCAGGATCGACACGCTCTCGGCGCGGTCGATCTCGATGCCAGTCAGGCGCTTGATCTCCGACAGCGGGAAGGCGATGGTCTTGGGGGTGTAGCGGTCATAGCCGACGATCTCGGCTTCGGAGGCTTCGCCACCGCACAAATCGAGCACGAGTTGCGTGGCAAGATCAAGGCCGGGAATCATGAACTCCGGATCGACGCCGCGCTCGAAGCGATAGCGCGCATCGGTGATGATGCCGAGCGTTCGCCCGGTGCGCGCTATGTTCAGCGGTGCCCAGAGAGCGGATTCGATCAGCACGTCGGTTGTGGTCTCGTCACTGCCCGAATGCTCGCCACCCATCACCCCGGCGATGGATTCGACGCCATTGTCGTCGGCGATGACGCACATCTCGGGCGTCAGCGTGTATTCGCGCGTGTCGAGCGCGAGCACTTTCTCGCCGTCCTTGGCGCGGCGGACGACGAGGTTGCCCGCAACCTTCTTGAGGTCGAAGACGTGCAGCGGACGGCCACGGTCGAAGGTCAAATAATTGGTGATGTCGACCAAGGCGTTGATCGGCCGCAGGCCGATGGCGAGAAGCCGCTGCTGCATCCATTTCGGCGAGGGGCCATTCTTGACGCCGCGCACCAGCCGCAGCGCGAAGCCGGGGCAGAGGTCCGATGCTTCGATGCTTACCTTGACAGGGCAGGGTCCCTTGCCGGCGATCGGAGACACAGGCGGGGTTTTCAGCGTGCCCATGCCGGAGGCGGCTAGGTCGCGCGCGATGCCGTAGACGCTGGTGGCGTCGGGCCGATTGGGTGTCAGATTGATCTCGATGAGCGGGTCGTCAAGCTTGGCATAGCTGGCGAAAGAGGCACCGATGGGCGCGTCGTCCGGCAGTTCGATAATGCCGTTGTGCTCGTCCGACAGCTCCAACTCGCGTTCTGAGCACATCATGCCGTGGCTTTCGACGCCGCGAATCTTACCGATGCCCAGCGTCACGTCGATGCCGGGCACATAGGTGCCCGGAGCGGCGAAGGCGCCGATGAGGCCCGCGCGCGCATTGGGCGCGCCGCAGACCACCTGGATCGGCGCACCGGTGCCCGTATCGACCGAGAGCACTTGCAGCTTGTCGGCATCCGGATGGCGGTCGGCGGTCAGCACTTTTGCGATGACGAAGGGCTTCAGCGCCGCCTTGTCGTCGACGGATTCGACCTCGAGGCCAATCGAGGTCAGCCGCTCGACGATCTGGTCGAGCGTTGCATCGGTTTCGAGATGGTCTTTCAGCCAGGAAAGGGTGAATTTCATCGTCTCAAACTTTCACTTAGTTTCTTCCTGGATACCGATCACGCACTCAACCCGCCGAACAGCGTCGGCATGTCGAGCGGGCGAAAGCCGTAGTGCTGCAGCCAGCGCACATCGGCGTCGAAGAAAGCGCGCAGATCTGGCATGCCGTATTTCAGCATCGCGATGCGGTCGATCCCCATGCCCCAGGCAAAGCCCTGATACTCATCCGGGTCCAGCCCGCCCGCGCGCAGCACATTGGGATGCACCATGCCGCAGCCCAAAATCTCCATCCAGTCGTTGCCCTCGCCGAAGCGCACTTCGCCGGGGCGCGAACGGTCGCATTGGATGTCGACCTCCAGAGACGGCTCGGTGAACGGGAAGAAGGATGGGCGGAAGCGCATCTTCACAGACGGCACCTCGAAGAACGCCTTGCAGAACTCCTCCAGCACCCACTTCATGTTGGCGATATTGGCCGACTTGTCGATCACCAGACCCTCAACCTGATGGAACATCGGCGAATGGGTGGCGTCGGAATCCTGGCGGTAGGTCTTGCCCGGGATGACGATGCGGATCGGCGGCTTCTGCTTTTCCATGGTCCGCACCTGCACTGGCGAGGTGTGCGTACGCAAAAGCTTCCGGTCGTTGGAGGCGTCCGGCTGGAAGAAAAAGGTGTCGTGCATCTCCCGCGCCGGATGGCCTTCGGGGAAGTTCAACGCGGTGAAATTATAGTGGTCGGTCTCGATGTCCGGACCTTCGGCGATGGCGAAGCCGAGGTCGCCGAAGATCGCCGTGATCTCGTCGATGACCTGGCTGATCGGGTGGATGCGCCCACGCTCGGCCGGTGAACTGCGCACGGGTAGTGTAACGTCGAGCTTTTCGGCGATGAGGCGGGCGGTGACGGCAGCGTCCTTGAGCGTGGCCTTCCGGGCGGCGAGCGCTTCGGTGACGCGGTTTTTCAGCCCATTGATAGCCGGACCCTTCACCTGACGGTCCTCTGGGCTCATCGAGCCCAGCGTCTTCAGCATTTCGGAGACGGACCCCTTCTTGCCGAGAGCCGCGACGCGCACGGCCTCGATCGCGGGCTCGTCATGGGCCGAGGCGATGTCGGCGAGGATTGAGATTTCCAGAGAGTTCAAATCCATTGCTTTTCTCTATCCGTCATGCGGTCGGTACCCAAAGAAAAAGCCGCGCTAGCTTGCCAGCGCGGCTTTCCCAAATCAGAAAACGAATGCTTGGGAAGCGCTGGTCTTTAAGCCACAGCGCCTTCAAACTCGTTCGGCATGCCGTCCTTGAGATATTCAAGGGCAACCTTGGCCTTTGCCACGAGTGCGGCGAATGCCTGCGGCTCATGGATGGCCATGTCGGAAAGAATCTTGCGATCGATCTCGATGTTGGACTTGTTCAGGCCATCGATGAAGCGGCCATAGGTCAGGCCATGCTCGCGGACCGCTGCGTTGATGCGCTGGACCCACAGAGCGCGGAAGTTGCGCTTGCGGTTCTTGCGGTCACGATAGGCGTACTGCTTGGACTTTTCGACCGCCTGCTTGGCGATGCGGATGGTGTTCTTGCGGCGGCCATAGAAGCCTTTTGCCTGCTCCAGAACCTTCTTGTGTTTGGCGTGGGCGGTAACGCCTCTCTTTACGCGTGCCATGTCATGATCTCCTTAATTGTGTTCCAGGGCCGAGGCTCAGAGGCCGTTCGGCAGAAAATTCTTGATGACCTTCTTGGCATCGGGTTCAGCCAGAACCATCGTGCCGCGAGCATCGCGAATGAACTTGTTGGAACGCTTGATCATGCCGTGGCGCTTGCCTGCCGCTGCCGACAGAACCTTGCCGGTCGCGGTGATCTTGAACCGCTTTTTGGCGGCCGATTTGGTCTTCATCTTGGGCATTTTGCTACTCCGTTCTTCTGGGCCATTCGCCTAGGCGAAAGCCCTTTTTGTTGTCGTTTCCGGACCGACCATAGTCTGGAAAGCAAAGTAAACCGCCACGGCATGCCCTGCCGGGCGGTTCTGGGACGCGGCTACATACTCGAAAGCAGCCCCTCGTGCAACACCTGCGACGCGCTGTTGCGCACGATTCAGGGGATTCTGAACAGAACCGGTAGTGCCCCTGTCACCTGCGCGCTGTCGATGAGTTCGAAGACGGGCATGGCGATGAGGAAAACCAGCCCATCGCCCAGCGTCTGCAACAGCCTGCGCGGCTCGAAGCGGCCCGTATTGCCTTCTTGATAAAGTACGGGGTTCGGAAAAAAGCGCGGCACCCGCGCGCAATAGACGCGATAAGCCTCGCCGAACTCGCCGGCGAGGAACTTTTCCTCGCGCCTTATGACGATGTGGAAGGCTGCCGCGCAGATCGCGCCGAAGCCGAGCAGAGCGACGATGCTGCCCATCTGCGCGCCGACGCCAGCGGCGGCCATGGAAGAAAAAAGATAAAGCGGATTGCGGCACATGGAATAGGGGCCGCCGGTGACCACTTCGCCTGCCTTGCGTCCACCGATATAGAGCGTGCACCACAGCCTGCCGACGATACCAAGAAAGATAAGCAGGATGCCGATCATCTCGACAGCCTCATGGATAGGCGTTTCCGGAGGGAAGGTGGATTGCCCGACCAGGAGAAGGCCGAAAAGAACGAGGATCAACACGGCAAGAACCAGCCGCCGCAGGCGCTGATACCTGCCGAGATTCTGCAAATCCGAGCCGCTCATGAGCTGATTCTGTGCCTTGCCCGTTTGGCCATCAAGGCCGGAGCTGGGTGAGAAACGAAAACCCCGGCGCTTGGCCGGGGTTGCAGTGGTCAGCGCGGGGCCAGAACCATCATCATCTGGCGGCCTTCGAGCTTGGGCTCGGCCTCCACCTTGGCGATGGTTGCGGTTTCCTCACGCACTTTGTTCAGGAGCTGCATGCCGAGCTCCATATGCGCCATTTCGCGGCCGCGGAAGCGCAGGGTGAGCTTGACCTTGTCACCTTCTTCGAAGAACCGACGAACGGCCCGCATCTTGACCTCATAATCGTGGTCATCGATGTTCGGGCGCATCTTGATCTCTTTGATCTCGATGACCTTCTGGTTCTTGCGCGCTTCGGCGGCTTTCTTCTGGTTGGCGTATTTCAGTTTGCCCAGGTCAAGAATTTTGACCACGGGCGGCGTCGCGTTGGGGGAAATTTCAACGAGGTCGAGGCCTGCCTCTTCGGCGGCCAGCAGCGCATCGTTGATGGAAACGTCACCGCGGTTCTGCCCGTCTGCGTCGATCAGCTGAACCCGGGGCACCCGGATGTCACGGTTTGAGCGCGGGCCGTCTTTGGTAGGCGCCGCTGCTTTAAAAGGTCTGCGAATGGTCGTTGTCTCCTCGAGCCGTTTGCAAAATAATTTCGTCGGCCCGTGCCTATGTCGGTACGAACCGTTGGAAGTCAATAGCACAGTAAAGCAGGGAAATCACCTGTCAGGGCAGCATTCCGCTATCAAAATCACCGTGTTTTGCAGTCTGGCTTTCAGGAAAAGGCGAGCTGTGCCAGAAGATGCCGATAGCATGCAACGAACCACAGGCAGGCATCATGGACGTCTCAAAACCCGAATTCCTCGATGTCGGCGGCGCCGCAATCGCCTACAGGCGTCAGGCAGGCAGCGGGCCGGGCGTGGTTTGGTTGGGCGGCTACAAATCCGACATGCTGGGCACGAAGGCCGAAACCCTGTCGCAATGGGCGTCTGCACGCGGCAATGCGTTCCTGCGTCACGATTATTCCGGGCATGGTGAGTCGGCAGGTGTCTTCGCTGACGGCACCATCTCCAGATGGCTGGCAGAAAGCCTGGCTGTCTTTCGCGCCTTCACCGATGGGCCGCAAATCCTGGTCGGCTCATCGATGGGCGCGTGGGTCGCGCTGCGCATGAACCAGGAGCTTGGACGCTCGGGCGAGGGTGCGCGGATAGCCGGCATCGTGCTTCTGGCGCCCGCACCGGACTTCACGCGTGAGCTTGTCGAGCCGAAATTGACCGCTGCCGATCGTGCCGACCTCGAGAGCAAGGGCTATTTCGAGGTGCCTTCGGACTATTCGGCGGAGCCTTATATCTACACCCGCGACCTGATCGAGGACGGTCGCGCTAACCTGGTGATGACTGGCCCGCTCGATACGCACTGCCCTGTCCATATTATCCAAGGTCTCGCCGATCCGGACGTGCCGCATAGCCATGCGATGAAACTGATGAGCCTCTTGTCCGCCGACGATGCCACGCTGGCGCTAGTGCCGGACGGCGATCACCGCTTGTCGCGACCGCAGGACCTTGAGATGCTGACCCGATCTGTCCAGGGCATGGTCGAGCGGGCGGCGAAATAAGATGCGTCCTTCCATCCCATCATCGGCCTTCGTTGCCGCCATAGTCGGATTCGGCGGCACGCTGGCCATCATCATCGCGGCGGCGAATTCGCTGGGCGCAACGCAAGCACAGACGGCAAGCTGGGTGACGGCGATATGCCTGGCCATGGCGGTTGAAACGTTGTGGCTTTCCTGGCGCTACAAAATGCCGGTGATCACTGCGTGGTCGACGCCTGGGGCGGCATTAGTGGCCGCGAGCAGCGGCTTCACCATGGCCGAGGGTGTCGGCGCCTTCATCGTGGTCGCGGTCCTCTTGGTCGCCACCGGGCTGTTCAAGCCCCTGACACGGTTGATTTCCAGGATACCGGGGTCGGTGGCCTCTGCCATGCTCGCGGGCATTGTCGTCACCTTCGTCATGGGTGCGTTCAGGGCAGCGCCTGCTGACCCACTCTTCGTGCTGCCCCTGCTTGTCGCCTTCTTCGTGATCCGGCTTTTCAATCCTGCGATGTCCGTGCTGTTCGTGTTGGTCGGCGGGGGGCTCTTCGCCTTCCTGAGTGGCCGCGTGGGTGGGTTGCCCTCGCTCGAGCTCTCGACCTTGACGCTGACCATGCCGGCATTTTCGCTGCAGGCGCTGATGGGCCTGGCGTTGCCGCTCTATCTTGTCACCATGGCATCGCAGAACCTGTCCGGCCTGGCCGTCCTGCGCGCCGCCGGCTATGAACCACCGGCGGGGCCCTTGATCGCCGTGACGGGATTGGTCTCGCTGCTGACGGCCCCGCTCAATGCGCTGACCACCAATCTGGCCGCGATTTCCGCCGCAATCTGCACCGGGCCGGATGTGCATCCAGATCCTGCGAAGCGCTGGCTGACCGGCCCCTTCTACGCCTTCTACTATCTCCTTTTTGCAATTTTTGGGGCCTCTTTGGTGGCGCTGTTTGCGGTCATGCCGCCAAGCCTCATCGCACTGGTGGCGGGACTCGGGCTGATAGGCGCGCTGTCCAACGCCCTGACAATCGCGCTGAAGGATGAGGAGGATCGCATGGCGGCGGTTACGGCCTTTGTCGTGACGGCTTCCGGCCTGAGCTTTTTAGGCGTCGGATCGGCCTTCTGGGGGCTGGTCGCTGGATTAGCGGTGCTTTTCCTCGATCGTGCGAAAAAGCGTTAAGAATTACAAGGATTTGTCCGGTTTTAGCGGGCGATATCTTGAAGTGGGTTTTTGCCGTTCCCATTTCGATCTCAAGCAGCCGACTTGGCTGCGTGAAACCTGAGGAACGACAAAACGATGAACACGACCGCACTGATCCGCCCGGCCTGGACGCCGGCGACCATCGCGCTCATGGTGATCGGCTTCATGGTCTTTTGGCCGCTCGGCTTTGCCATGCTTGCCTACATCTTGTGGGGTGACCGGCTTGACGGCTTCAAGCGCGACGTGAACCGCGCGACGGACGGTATCTTCAAGGGCTGCCGCAAGGCGTCCTACCGCGCCAGCGCCAACGTCGGTACCGGCAATGTCGCCTTCGATGACTGGCGCGAAAAGGAACTCGCCCGGCTCGACGAAGAGCGCAACAGGCTTGAAGAAGCCCGCGAAGCCTTCGAGGAATATGCGCGCGAACTGCGCCGTGCCAAGGACCAGGATGAGTTCGACCGCTTCATGGCCGAACGCAACAGGTCGAACGCGCCGGCAGCTGCCAGCAAGCGCGGCGGCAAGTCAACTCCGGGCTTGCTCGACGAGTAGGATCGCGTCCTACTGATGAAAACGACGGCGTCGTGAAAGCGGCGCCGTTTTCTTTTGCTCTTCCCTGCCGCTCGAATCGACTATCGTCATTTCATGTCCTTCGGCTTTTTCCGTAAGAAACCGCACAGTCCGGCCCAGTCGCCCATTCAGGTACGAGAGCATGTCGTTGCCGGGCGCAGCTTGCCGCTGCGCATTGTCGAGAATGGCCGTGCCCGCCGTTTGACGTTGCGGATAGAGCCGGGTGGTCGCGGCTTGCGGATCACCATTCCGCCCGGACTGGCCAAGGGCGAGGTGGAGCGTTTCTTGCTGCGCCAACAGCGCTGGCTGGAACAGAAACTGATAAAACTGCCCGACAAGCCTGAAGTGCGGACCGGTGTGAAGATCCCTCTGCGCGGCGTGCCGCATATCGTAGTGCACCAGCCGACCGGACGCGGCACAACCACTGTGGGCGAGCACGAAGGAGCACTCGCTCTTCTGGTTTATGGCGATGTCCAGCATCTGCCACGCCGCGTTGCGGATTTCCTCAAGCGCGAGGCAAAACGCGACATCGAGGCGTTGGTGGCAACGCATTGCGAAACCATCGGCAAGCGCGCTAAAACGATCCGGTTTCGCGACACGTCGAGCCGCTGGGGCTCATGCACATCGGACGGTGCCTTGTCATTTTCCTGGCGCATTATGATGGCGCCGCCGCAGGTGATCAACTATCTCGTCGCTCATGAGGTGGCGCATCTCAAGGAGATGAATCACGGGCCGGGCTTCTGGCGTCTGTGCGAAAAGCTGTGTCCGGATACCGACCGATGCAAGGCTTGGCTGAAGCGCAATGGCAACGCGCTTCAGGCTATCCGTTTCGAATAATGAGCGGCTTAGTTTTGCTGAACGGAAATGCCGCTTTCATTCAGTTTGATCTCGACCCCATCGGGCTGGCTTTCCTCGCGCAACACATAAATTCCCAAAGCGATGACCGCCGCCACCAGTGCGCCGATCACAAGATAGAGCTGTTTCTGCTGCATGAATATCCTCAGTCTGAGCGGCTGAGATAGTGCACGGAACGGCTCTTGCCAGTGGCGGGCGGGGATTGAAGGCCTATCCCGTGCATTTCATGATATTGTCCCGCGCCCTGGCTGAGCGCGGGATAGGTATTGAGGTAAGACGTCAGATGACGAGGAAGTCGCGATAGCTGAGCGGCTCGAGGTTATCGATGACTGCGAATTTCACAGCGTCATAGGCGGTGCCGGAACCGTCGCGGTCGAAGAACAGGTCGCCGGTTGTGGAATCATACAGGATGCGGTCGCTTGCATCGACTGTACCGGTGCCGATGTCCTTGAACTGAGCTTTCGCAATCAAAGCACCCTCTGTGAGCCCGACGAATACTGCGTCATCTAGACGTATGCTATCCTGACGCTCGTAGAAGTCGGTAATCGTATCTACGTTGGATGGACGCAGAGGTGTGTCGAACACAAATCGGTCGCCACCATTGCCGCCAGTGAGCGTATCGTTGCCGTCGCCACCTTTGATAATGTTGCCTTTGAAGTTTCCGACAATCGTGTTGTTGAGCTTGTTGCCCGTCGCGTTGATGATGTCAGAGCCGGTCAGAATAAGATCTTCAACATACTGACCTTTCAGGGTGTAACTGACCGACGAAAAAACAGTATCATTGCCTTGACCCTGCTTTTCGACTGCTTTGTCGCCTATATTATCCACATAATAGGTATCGTTGCCGAGGCCACCAGACATCTTATCCGCGCCGGCAGCGCCATCGATAATGTTGTTTCCTGAGTTGCCCAGAATGATATTGTTGAATTTATTGCCCGTGCCGTTGATATCGCTCGATCCTGCAAGCGTTAGATTCTCGGCGTAGACGCCTTTAAAGCTATAGCTTGCAGTGGTTATAACGGTATCAGTACCTTGGCCGTCAATTTCGACGACTTTATCGCCGGCACTGTCGACGTGATAGGTATCATTGCCTTTGCCACCAATCATTATGTCGGCGCCCGCGCCGCCGTTGATGACGTCATTCCCGTCACTGCCGCGAAGGGTTTGAACGCCGGCATCGCCAGTCAAACTGTCGTTTCCAAAAAATGCGAGGTCGGGAAGGTTCGGTGTTTCGTTGGTGGTGAGGTTGTCATAACCGCCATTGCCGCCATTAGCCAAGCCGAGCGTTACAAGCAACTGCAGCAGGTTTCCGGTCAGATCGCCAACCTGCACGGACGGCGATGTGCCGAAATCGACGTCGAACTCCCGCCCCTGGTATGTCGCGATCGTCTCCCCACCCTGTGACAATTCAATATTGTCATAAGAACCGGTGATAGATACGGAGCCTAACACAAGAAGACGGTTTTCGGTCTGGGTCCACTCTCCATTGTAGGAATAGGTGATCCCATTATAGTCAAAGCTGAGCGTCTCAAAGGTTTGAACATATTCCCCGAGCAATGGATTTCCTGAAGCGCTGATTTGATTCTCGAAGCGGAGATTAGTGACGTCATTCAGGCTGGTAACAAAGAGCTGATTGGAATCAAGTGTAACGGGTTTTGTTACACTGAAAGTTGCCATAGACTTCCTCCATTTGAATAAAGCTGTAGTCAACTCGCTCCGTCCACAGCTTATGCAGTATTAGGTCAGGGGAACGATTTTTAATCGTTCCATAATTAAACTAATCTTTCAAGTAATTGTTCCAGTGAAAGGTAAACTGTAATATTTTGGTACAACAAAAATTGTAAAACGTTTTTTTATTGATAAAATATAAATATCAACACATTGCATATTTGGTTAATGCATGCGGGGGCCAAGTTTTGCGCAATAACTTATTTTTTTAGAGAAACACGAAAAGCCAGTTCTGGGCATTTCCTGTATTGTTTTAACGTCAGATTTCATAGGAGCTTGGCTTGGCGGACCTCTGTTTTCCGATCGCCATTGTTTTGAAAAACAGCGACTTCCGCCGTTCAGGTCTGCTAAACTCCAGCTTTTCTGGGCAACGTTCTGGCAGCCCGCTCTGATAAATAAAAGCGGGTTCTTCCCACGCTTTGTCTGTCGCACATGTGCTGGAGAGCCTGCGAAAGAGTCATGGCTGATTTATGGACTAATCATTCTTCTCTGAAGGCGCGGGAGAAAGAGTCCATGATCGGCTTGATAAGGTATTCCGCGAAGGTTCGGTCGCCTGTAGCGATGAACGTCTCTACCGGCATTCCAGGGTAGATCTGCTCCAGCGCCAGATCCGGTGGCAGGTCCTCGGAGATCGCGAGACGGGCAGTATAATAAGGGTTTCCCGTCTGCTGTTCGATCTGCCGGTCGGCCGAGACATAGGTGACATTGCCATTGACGATGGGCGTGGTGCGGGCGTTCAAGGCCGAGAACTGAAGATTGGCATGCTGACCGACTTCGATGGCGTCGATGTCGCGTGGCGAGACGCGCGCTTCGATGATCAGGGCATTACCGGTGGGCAGAATCTCCATCAGCGGTTCTCCGGCGCGTATCACCCCACCGGGAGAATTGAACAACGAGCGCACCACGATGCCGTCGGTCGGCGAGACGATGCTGATGCGCCCCAGCGTCGCGCGGGCGGAGACCATCTGCTCTTCAATGTCGCGCAGATTGGCCCGCGTGGTGTTGAGTTCGTTCATCGCTTGCTGCACGCGTTCGGTTCTAAGCCGCTCTACCTGTTGGCGGGCCTCGACCGTCTGTGTGGCCGAACTGGCGATCTGCGATTGCAGGGCTCCGGTGCGGCCGATGAGTTCGGCTTCCGCGCGCAGAAGCGCACTGTATTCGGTTCGATTGGTAAGGCCCTTGTCGAGCAGGCCCTTCTTGCGGTCGATCTCGTCGCGCAGAAGAAAGAGTTGGTCTTCACCAGCCTTTTTTTGGGCCTCGAGCCCGATAACCCCTTCCACCAGCGCCTCTTCTCTTTTGCCGAGAATATCCTGCTCGGCCTGGAATCGCGCCAGCCGTGCCGCGAATTCCTTCTCATGTTCGGAAGCCACGAAAGCGATGTCGAAGCCATCGACCGCCGCGGCCTCATCGCCATCGAATCCCGCCATGGCATTGAAGGTGGTCAGCCCATCGCGCTCCGAACGCAGGCGAGCTTCGCGCATGCGCATTTCAATGCGCTGATTGTTCAGGCGATTGTAGAGCGTGCGGACCTGGGTGTCTTCGAGGACGAAGAGCGTCTGGCCGGCCTTGACCCGCTCGCCTTCGCGCACGTCGATCGACTTGACGATGCCGCCATCAAGATGCTGGATCATGATGTTGTGACCGGTGGCAGCGACGAATCCGCTGGCGATCACCGCCCCACCAAGGGGGGCGCTTGCGGCCCAATAGCCAAAGCCCCCCAGCAGCAGAAAAATGGTGGCATAGCCGGCGAGCGCCACAGGCGCGGTCGTCGCTCTGATGCTCTGCTGCCAGCGCGTTTTTTTGGGGGGGGCCAAGGGAAAAGTCGTCATCTCAATTCGCCTTTACGCGTGCAACGGTCTGAAATGTCGCGGTGGCGGCGCTTTCCGCTACGGGAGCAGCAGGTGTCGGACGTTGTGGGACGACTGGCGTGCCTGCCAGCCGCTGAAGTACATCCGCTGCCGGCCCGAAAAGATCGATCTGACCGTCGCGAAGCACCAGTACACGGTCGCATTTGGCGGCGATCGAGGGCTTGTGGGTGATCAGGAGGATGGTGACGCCATTGGCCTTCGCCTCTTTGATCGCGAGTTCAAGCGCCATTTCGCCCTCTGCGTCGAGGCTGGCGTTCGGCTCGTCCAGCACGAGCAGGCGAGGCCCGCCATAGAAGGCTCGAGCCAGGCCGACGCGCTGACGTTCACCCCCCGACAGCCTGACGCCCGACGCGCCGATTTCGGTGAGGTAGCCCTTCTTCATCCGCAGGATCAGTTCATGCGCCTGCGCCCGTTGTGCGGCGCCGACGATGTCATCGTCAGCGGGCTGCTCGGCAAAGCGCGAAATGTTTTGCGCCACGGTGCCGGGCAAAAGATCCACTTCCTGCGGCAGATAGCCGATGTGGCTTCCCAGCATGTCGGGATCCCAGGTGCGGATATCGGCACCGTCGAGCCGCACCAGACCGGCATTTGGCTTGAGGGCACCCACGATGAGGCGCGCCAGGGTCGATTTTCCGGCACGGCTGGGGCCGACAATGGCAACAGACTCTCCCGCCTGAATCTGGAAGTTGAGTCGTTTGATCAGCGGGCTGGAGGCGTCCCCGTCCGGCAATTGGTAGACCAAGTTCTCGACGATCAGGCTGCCTTTCACATTGGGCAGGCGGATCGTCTCGCGTTCATGCTCCAGCTTCATCTCCCGCAGCGCGCCCAGCCGCCTCCAGGCCTTGCGCGCTTCGCCGATCTGCCGCCAGCCGCCGATGATCTGGTCCATCGGCTGCAGCGCGCGTCCCGCGATCAGCGAGGAAGCGAAGATCATGCCGGCGGTCATCTGGCCTTGGAGTACGAGATAGGCGCCCAGGCCGAGCATAGCGGTCTGCAGTCCGGTCCGGAGCATGCGGGAAATGCCGCTGAAAAAGGCGTTTGTGTCCGCAACTTTGCGATGTGCGGTGACCTGGTCAGCAAATCTGCGACCCCAGACGCCCGCGACACTCGATGTCATGCCCAGAGCTCGAACCGTTTCCTGCATGCGCGCGAAGGTTTGCGCAAGCATCATCGTTTCGGAGCTCGCCTCGCCGGCAGTCGCTTCGCTTTTCATCGTCGCGCGCTCATTCGCCAGAGCGACAAGAACCAGCACCACCACGCCGATCAACGTCAGCAGAAACAGCGCCGGATGGATGAAATACATCAACAGGAGAAAAAAGGGCGCAAACGGCAGGTCGAACAGGAAGAAGATCGCCTTTGAGGAGAGAAATGCGCGGATGGTGGAAAGATCGCGCAGGGGCTGGATGTCGCCCATAGCGGCGCGAGACCCGGTTATCGTTGCCAGAAAAGCCTTTCCGCCAAGCGATACATCGATTTGGGACGCGATGCGGTTGGCATAATAGGAGCGCACGATTTCAAGTGCACACAAGGTCAGAAACGCGGCGGCACATATGATCGAAAGGTAGATCAGTGTACTCAGGCTCTGTGCCGGGAGCACACGGTCGTAGATCTGCAGCAGATAGATGGGGGATACCAGCAAAAGCAGATTGACCGCTGCCGAAAAGATGCCAACTTCCAGTATTGCTTTCTTCACAAAGGACAATGAAAGCCCCTCCGCCCAGAGTCTAAAACCGCCGCCACGGCCTGTGGCTTAGATGACCTTATTTTTTGAAATGTGAACATCCAGAAAATGTGGTCCAGATAAGCTATCTCAACGTGTACAAGCCGAGATAACGAGAAGCAATTCGGCACCAATGTGACTTCGCTGTATGCAAAAAGGCATCGGCGCGGACATGTCCGCGCCGATCTAGGTCGTTTCAAATGCTCCCGAGGTGACTCCTTATCAGTCGAAAGCGCTTGGCAACCACGGCAGAAACTTAGGTATGTCGTGTATAGCCATCGGTCTGTCGACTGCAAGCCTATCGGCAAGCCCGAGCCTCGAAACTGGTCGGGTTATGCCGTGTCTCTGTTTCTTGGTTATGTCATCGGCCTGAAAATCGATCTGAAATTCAAGCGACATGTTTCAGCAAATCGTGTGGCGCGATCAATATGGCCATCTCCTCCGGGGTCAATACAACCCGATAGAGATATTCAGATTTGTCATATTGCCCTGCCGCCTTAAAGGTAAACGTAAAAGCACCGTGGTCGGCACTGATATCGTTCGTCTCCAAAGGCCGATCTAAAATTTTCTTGGACGGGCCGACGCGTTTCGCCGGACTGACAAGAACCTGCATAAGTGCCTCCCTCCCATGACTGCGCATGGTTATGGTGGCCGCATCTGTTTCGAGACTGCTCTCGAATTATTCAACAGGCAAGGGGCAATTGCTCACAATTTTCGGAGGGTGATTAAATTCGAAGAATGTGTTCCATAGTGGGACTTGTCTTTCAGCGATCCACCAAATGAGAAGTTCTTTGAAGATATAAGCAGATGCAACATTAGATATACTATTATAAAAAATTATCATTTATAAGATTTCAGATTAGAAATCCGAAAATTGATAATAGATGTATGCAATATATATTGAACTCTAAATTGCGCTCAGCCGAAAATCACGGCAGGCACAGTTCGAGCCGCGGCGTCGCTGCCATTCTCGTTCGCCAGAGAAAAGATCCGGGCGCTTGCGCGTACTGATGGCTTCTCATGGTGAGAACTATGTCACCTCTCTCCGGATCCGCGCCTCAAGCTTCGTCACAAACTCTTCAGAGCGAACTGTCATAAGCTTCACCAAACCGCCGGACGCCTCTATTTCAAGCGTCTGAGAGACCATGCCTTTCTTCAACGAGATGCCCGAGATGTCCTCCAGCTTAATCCGCCAGGTCGCCGGCGGATTTTTCGGTGATCTCACCAGCTTCGATTCAACATAGAGCAGATGGTCGGCCATCAGCCGCAATTCACCATTCAACCATACCCCGCCATTGCGCTTGAGCAACAATGCAGAGGCCGGGATCAGAATCCACCGCCAAAGCGGGGTTCTATAGTCTTTTGGCAGGGGCCTTAGCCAGGCGACGGGATGTGTGGCGATTGAGGTTTCTGTGGTCAAATCCGGCTCCATTATCGAAGCTCAGAGTTAGTCAAACATCCCTTTCCCAGCAAGCGTAGTCCGCCGACGGATGTTCGGGCTGAACCCAATGCAGGAAGATACAGCCGAAATTAGCGACCGCAGACCCGGCCATGTCACTCGTTATGCGAGGACCGTAGGTCAAAGAAGGCGAGCGGATAGAGCAAAGCGAGAGGCCTTGGGAACAAAAACAATTCTAACAGTGCTCCACGTTCGCCCTAAAAAGGAAGGCTCGCTTATCAATCGTCTTGGCTATCTAGCTCGATCAGACTGGAAGCTCAGGGCTCAAAAAATCCCGCGTCTTCCTCGAGCAGGTATTTCTTCGCTCCGACGGGGTCGATGTCCAGCCCCAGCCCAGGTCCCTTCAGTAGGTCCACCATGCTGTCGTTGACGATCTGCCCTTCCGGCAAGCCGGTCACGATATCGCTCCACCACGGATCGGACGCGCTGGGATATTCGAAGGCGATGTAGTTGGCCGGCAGCGTGGCGCAGACATTGATCAGAGCGCCAAGACCCAGAAGTCCATTCGCAGTGCCGTGCGGCGCCATCATGATCGAGTGCATATAGGCGTGTTCGGCCACCCATTTGAGTTCAGCTATTCCGCCGATATCTGCGGGATCGGGGCCAATTACCCGTACCGCCTGGGTCTCGATCAGCTCCTTGAAATTATGCCGCAGATAAATCTGCTCTCCAGTATGGATCGGCGTCGAGGTCGAGGTTGTCAGCTCTCTATAAGCCTGTGGGTTGACCCAAGGGACATAGTCGCCGGTCAGCATGTCTTCGAGCCACATCAGGTTGTGCTTTTCCACCGCCCGCGCAAAACGAATGGCGTCGGGCAGGAACCAACCTGGTCCGCAATCGAGCGCCAGGCTGACTGTATCGCCCAGCACCTCCTTCATGGCGGCTACACAGTCGAGCATATGGTTGAAGCCATGCTCGGAAATCTGCCCCTGATCCATCGCTCCGTGATAGCCGGCCTTGGTCTGGCGCGGACCATAGTGGAAATCGTCGATGCTATCCTTCATGTTGGAATGAAAGCTGATGCCTTGCTTGACCATGAAGAACTTTTCGGGCCGCTCCATCATCCACTTCACCTCGGCGGCGTAGTCCTCCGGCCGATCGCCTGTCCGCTTCTGGCGGATCGATCCATTGTAGACCCGCACCTGGTCGCGCACTTTGCCACCTAGCAGCTTGTAGACCGGCACGCCTGCCGCCTTGCCGGCAATGTCCCAGAGCGCATGTTCGATGGCGCTGACGGCCGCGCCGTAGGGCTTGAATGATCCGCGCTGGCGTATCTTGAGCATCACACGTTCAACATCTGTCGGATCTTCGCCGATCAGCGCGTCGCGGAAATGTAACACCCACGGCTTGAGATACGTTTTGGTGTATTCAACCTCACCCAGCCCATAGAGGCCCTCGTCGGTGACGATGCGTATGATGGGATGTTTGCCTATGACGGCGCAGCGCAAATCGGTGATTTTCATTTTGACGCCTCAGCTCCAGGTCCTGTCCCAGGAATACTCCTGATCCCATTGGTCAGTCGGCAGCCAAATGCCTTTGACACCCTCCTGGAGGTGGGCGCTAATGACCTCATCGACCACGTCGTCGATACCGAGCCCCGGCTTATCCGGCACGGTAATAAAGCCGTCTTTCACAAGCGGCTTGGGCAAGCCGGTGACGATGTCGTCCCACCATTCGACTTCGACACTGTGATATTCGAGTGCCATGAAATTCTCAGTCGCCACGGCGACATGAGCCGCGGCCATCGCAGCGATCGGGCTCTCCGCCATATGAATGGCCATGGCCACCCCATAGTCTTGCGCCGCATCGCCAAGCTTCTTCGTCTCGAGAATGCCGCCCGAAGTCAGAAGGTCGGGATGGATGACGGATACGCCGCCACTTTTAAGCAAGGGCTCAAAGCCCTCCTTGAGATAAATATCCTCGCCGGTGCAAATTGGAACCGTCGTGGCCTGCTGCAACTGCCGATACTGATCGGTATATTGCCAGGGAACCACGTCTTCGAGCCATGCCGGGACATATTTTTCGATCCGGCGGGCCAGCCTGATACCGTCCTGCAGAGATATATGGCCGACATGGTCGATGGCCAACGGGACCTCGTAACCGATGATCTCTCGTACTTCATGAATGTACTGCTCCAACAGGTCGATGCCCTTTTCGGTAAAGTGCAGACCGCTGAATGGATGCCGGACGTTGTGAACGTCATAGGCGGCATTGCGGGCGCGTCGATCGTCGATACTGTTCACCGGTCCACGGGTGGGAGATACGCGATAAGCGTCGAGCAAACCCGCAGGCGCGACCACCGCCCCTGGGATATCGGCGATCTGCATCAAGCCCAGGTCCATTTTCAGAAACGTGAAGCCGAGGTCCATGCGCTCCTTGAGGCGTCTTCCAGTCAGCGTGCCGCTGGGCTTGTCGGCGTCGGTGTCACAATAGACGCGCACCTTGTCCCGGAATTTGCCGCCGAGCATCTGATAGATCGGCACGCCATATGCCTTGCCGGCGAGATCCCAGAGAGCAATCTCGATGGCTGAAACCCCACCGCCCTGTCGGCCATGGCCGCCGAACTGCTTGATGCGCCTGAACAGTCGGTCGACATCGCAGGGATTCTCTCCAATCAACCGGCTTTTGAGCATCAGCGCAAAAGTCGCGCTGGCGCCGTCCCGCACCTCTCCTAACCCGACAATGCCCTGGTTGGTGTAGATCTTTATCAACGCCGACGTGAAAGGCGCCCCGACAATCTCCGCGACCCGTAGATCGGTGATACGCAATTCGCTAGGGCGCGAACTGGTGCGCACATTTTTCTCGATGGTTTCTTCGACCGTCAACGCCTGCATGTCACCCTCCATTTTGTCTGGCAGTTGCTTCGCTCAATGCCCTTGGCCCTGTTACGAAATTTCGATCGCATTCGCCTCGAGGTAGTCCCGGTTCATCTCGATGCCGAGGCCGGGCGCCTTGTTGAGCTTGAGGCTGCCATTGGAATTGTCGAGCGGCTTGTCGATCAGGTGGTCGTATTTGCTCAGGTTCCATTCCGAAGTCTCGAGCCGATAGAAGTTCGGCACCGTCATCATCACCTGCGCGCCGGCCACCACGTTGATCGGCCCTGCCGCGTCATGCGGCGAGACGGGGACATAGTAGGCCTCACACATTGCAGATATTTTCTTCAGTTCGGTGATGCCGCCGGTCCATGTCACGTCGGGCATGATGTAGTCAGCGAGCTTTCCTTCGAGGATCGGCACGAAATCCCATTTCGTATGGCCACGCTCGCCCCAGGAAATGGCGGCATTGACCTTATCGCGGACCTGCTTGAGCGCGTTGAAGCTTTCGGGCGGGACAGGCTCTTCGAACCAGTCGATATCCCCTGCCTCCTCTAGTGTCCGGCACAGTCTAATTGCCGTGGGCACGTCGAAGCGCCCATGGGCGTCTATGAGGATCTCGACGTCCGGGCCAGCGGTTTCGCGAATGAGGGCGGTGAGTTCCGCAGCCTCGCGCTCGTCCTTACGGTTCATGGAGCCATCGAGATAGCCTTCGGACTGCTCACGCGCAGACCCGTCAGCGCCTTTTGGTCCCTGTTGCGGGAAGGGATCGAACTTTAGCGCAGTGTGCCCTGAGGCGACGATGTCGCGGATTTCTTGAGCTACCGCTGCATTGCTCGTGAACTTGCGCTGGTCGGGATGCGTGTAAAGAAGGATGTCGTTCCGCACCGGCCCACCCAGCAGTTCGTAGATGGGCTGCCCTAAAACCTTGCCGCGAATATCCCATAATGCGATATCGATGGCACTGACGCATTCCACGGCGGCGCCACGGCTGCCCATATAGGTGAAGTTGCGAAAGATCTTGTGCCAGATGCGCTCGATATGAGCGGGGTCGTCGCCTTCGATAATTTTGCTGATCTGTCTTGTCATGACGCACAGCGCCCGATTGGCGACGAACGTCGTTGTCGTGATTTCTCCCCACCCCGAGACGCCTTCGTCGGTCAGGATCTCGACAAACAAGAACTCGCCCCAGTAGGACGCACTGGATTTGATGAGCCACGGCCGGACGCTGGTTATCTTCATTTGCATTGCCCTTTGCTGAACTGTGAACGGCGAAGCGGATTGGTCGGGCCTTACCCCGCACGCGCGGCCGAAGCCGAACGCATCTGTTCAAGGATATGCCGGCCAGAACCTTCGACATGACGAGCTACCAGTTTGGCGGCCTCATCGGCTTCGCCAGCTTTGATGTGGGCGATAAGTTCGCGGTGTTCGCGGATCACCTGCGCCCGGCGGGCGAGGGTAAAATTGAACCGGCGACCGACCGAGCGCAGCACCTCACGATGTTTCCACCACAACTCCGCAGCGTGACGATTGTAGTGTCGTTGGTACATCAAGGTATGGAATTGAGTGTCGAGGTCGCTGTGCTTGATCTGGTCAGCGAAGTTGTTGTCTTCAATCTGGCGCTGTACCAACTCAAGTTCCGCAATATCCGCCTCAGTTGCCATCCCAACAAACCAATGCGTCAGTACCGGCTCGATCAAGACACCGATCTCGTAGATATCGCGGACGAAATCCTGATCGATCGGCCTAACCCGCGCCCCGCGATTGCGCGTAAAAACAACAAAGCCTTCACCGCGGAGGAGTTGCAGGACCTCGCGAACCGGGGTTGTTGAAGTTTCGTGTCGCTTGGCCAGATCTCCAACAACCAGGCGCTCATTGGCTTCAAGTCGTCCTGAGACAATGTCCTCGCGGATCACATTGTAGAGGAGGGCGGCGCTTTCCGTCGAAGCGCCAATCGGATCGATTCCAACTGGCGGCGCAGCCTTAAATTCTCTCAAATCAGCCAAAAAGGCCTCCTAAAATCAAAACTATTTCATATCGTACGTGAGTTGTTTAAAACAATATACAATCTGTGCATATTGACACGCAATTGGTGTTCTGCAACTTTGATGTGGGTGGAGTAAAAATGAACAATAAGGGAGTGCCACGGGTCAGATCTGTGGGCTGAAGCCAGCGGAAAACCTGAAAATTGGGAGGAGCTCAATGACGTGTATTGCACTCGGCCGCGCGATTGGTCGCGGCGTTTCGGCGGCTGCCATTACGGCGTCGTTGATATCGGCGCCCGCGTTCGGCGCACCCGTCGACCTAAATAAATGGTCGCCCGAATACGTACGATCGATTGCCGGCACAGAGGAATTTGACACTGCCGCCGATTGCGGCAAGGTCACTCCGCTCGACTACAAAGGGCGCCTGACATTCTGGTACCAGGGCGTCTTTGAAGGCGACCCTGACCTCCTGCGCCAGTATTACAAAGACTTCTTTGAAGCCTTCCGCAAAACGTACCCGAACATCGAGCTGGAAGAGCAGGCGCTTACCTATAACGACTTGCTCGACAAGTTCCGCACGGCACTACTGGGCAATGCCGGTCCGATGGTTGTGCGTTTGCAAATTCTTGGCGGCGTCGAATTCGCCTCGAAGGGATATCTGCAAGAACTGAAACCGGAAGACGTCGGCTACTCTACCGATGATTTTTGGCCGGGTGCTATGAAATCCGACATTTGGGAGGGCAAGACCTACGGCATTCCCACCAACAATGAGACCATGGCGTTCATCTGGAACGCTGATGTCTTCAAGCGGGCCGGCCTCGATCCTGAAAAAGCCCCCGCCACCTGGGACGATGTCGTCAAGTATTCGAAGCAAATCCACGACAAGCTCGGGATCGCCGGCTATGGCCTCGTCGCTCGCAAGAACGCCGGCAATACGCCTTACCGCTTCATGCCGCAGCTATGGGGTTACGGCGGCGGAGTCTTCGATGAAGCCACGGAAAGCCCAACCTACAAACAGGTGGAGTTAAACAGCCCGGCAAGCAAGCAGGCTTTGCAGGCGTCGTATGATATGTACGTTCGCGATAAGTCTGTTCCAGTCTCAGCGTTGACCAACCAGCAAGCAGACAACCAGCCGCTCTTTCTGGCAGGTCAACTCGGCATGATGATTTCACATCCTTCCGACTACAACGTCATGCTTGATTTGCAAAAAAAGGCGACTGGGGGCGACCAGGCAAAAGCCCAGACCGTGATCGACAACATGCGATACGGCTTGATTCCGACAGGCCCGGACGGCAGGCGTGCGGTGGTGTTTGGCGGGTCCAACATCCACATCCTGAAACCCGAATATGTAGACGGCGGCAAGGTGGATGAGGCGGCGGCCAAGGCGCTCATCTGCTTCTGGGCCAGCCCAGAATGGTCTTTGAAGATGGCATATGCCGGCTCCAACCCCGGCAACCTCAATGGCTTCAAAACCAAGTGGATGAAAGAGCGCCTCGATAACATCAAGTTCCTCGATGTCACGACCTCGATGCTGCCTTACGGCGTGCCGTTCCCTGCGCTGCCGGAGACTCCTGAGATCATGAACATCGTCATCCCCGATATGCTGCAGAATGCTCTTACTGGAGCGATGACAGTTGACGAGGCGGCCGAGGATGCGGCTAAAAAGGTCGAGGAGATCATGGGCGGCGGCAAGCTTTAAGCCGATCTCATGCACCGGACCGGCGAAGTTTGTCGTCGGTCCGCTCCCTTAAATCACAAAGGGTTTCAAAATGACGGCGGTGGGAAGCCCGGCGGATTCGGCTTGTCGAAAAAACGTCCAGCGCACCGGTATCCTGCGGCAAGCATGGATCAACCGCTCCGACTACCTTTACGTACTTCCGTCTATCGGCGTTATGCTCGTCGTTATCGCCTATCCGATCTACTATACTATCGAGCTTTCATTCTTCAACACGCCCCCCAGCCTGCAACTGCGCGATAAGATTTTCGTCGGGCTGGATAATTATGGCTTGATACTTCAAAGCAACGTGTTCTGGCGTGTAACACTCAACACCATTATCTGGACCGTCGCCTCGACCTTCTTCGCTTTCTTCCTCGGGTTGGGCGCCGCTCTTGCGCTGCATCGAGAATTTTTCGGACGAGGCGTTTTGCGCGCCATCCTAATCATTCCGTGGGTGATCAGCGCAGTCGCGGCATCCTACATCTGGAAATGGATCTACCACTCGGATTTCGGAGTCATCGGCGCGGTTCTGGTGGGCCTCGGACTAGCTGACCGCCCCCCCAATTTCATCGACAACGTCAACACCGTCTTGCCGTCGCTGATTGTCGTCAATGTCTGGCGCGAGTTTCCATTTGCAATGATCATGCTGATGGCCGGTCTGCAGACCGTTCCGGACCAATTGTTGCGGGCCGCGACGGTCGATGGCGCGGGTCCGTGGCAGCGCTTCTGGCACGTGACGTTCCCTCATCTGAAAGGCGTGTCGACCGTGACGATACTGCTGCTCGCTGTGGCCAACTTCAACTCATTCATCATCCCATGGATTATGACTGGCGGCGGGCCGTCCAACGCATCGCATATCTGGATCACGCACATCTATGAACTCGCATTTGGACGACAACGCTGGGGCGTCGCGTCGGCCTATTCGGTGCTGCTGTTCCTGATTGTGATGACCTTCGGGTACTTCTATGTGCGCGCGCTTAGTGGCAGCGAAAGAAAGGCGCGGGGATGATGAACTCACCATCGAACCCCACACCCAAAGCTCGCAGACCAATCGATCGCTGGCGCTGGACCGGACGGTTGTTCCTCGTGCTCATGCTGCTTTACACGGCGGTTCCCATGATCTGGATGCTGCTGACGTCGATCAAATCCGGCTTCGCCGCGTTGCAGTTTCCCCCTCAATGGTGGCCGGACGAGCCAACGCTTGCGAGCTACCAGAAACTGCTCGATCCGACCAACAGTGTCGGCCGGGACTTTCTGCGGTTCTTCTGGAACAGTTTGTTTGTATCGACGGTGACGACGATCCTTGCCGTTATCGTTGCGGTCCCGGCTGCATACGCATTTTCGCGCTTCGATTTTCCGGGGCGGAAGTTCCTGTTTTTCGCAGTTTTGCTGCGTAACATGTTTCCAGCCGTGATCTTTCTTGTGCCACTGTTCATCCTGATGCGTCTTCTCGGCCTGGTGAACACCCACGGCTCGCTGATTCTGACCTATCTGACGTTTGGCCTCCCACTCGCCATCTGGCTGCTGAAAGGCTTTTACGACAATATTCCGATCCAGCTTGAACAGGCCGCGCGCATTGACGGCGCCACCCGATTCCAGGCGTTTATCCTGGTGGTGATGCCGCTGTCGGTGCCGGGGATTATTGCTACGGCTATCTACTCATTCATCGGCGCCTGGAACGAGTATATTTTCGCCTACACATTCATCAACAGGAACGATCAACTCACGCTGCCGGTCGGCATCCAGCGCTTCTTCTCTGAGAACACGACGGACTTCCCTGGCCTTATGGCTGCGAGCTTCATGATGAGCTTGCCTGTCGTTGTGCTGTTTCTCCTGCTGCAACGGTATTTCGTAAAGGCCCTCACGGAAGGCGCAGTCAAACACTAGAAAGTAGGTTTCATGGCCCACGTGGTCCTCACTGATCTCGTCAAGACCTACGGCACCTTCAAGGCTGTCAACAATGTTTCGTTGCGGGTCGAAGACGGAGAGTTCGTCGCCCTCGTTGGCCCCTCCGGTTGCGGGAAAACGACAACACTCAATCTCGTCGCTGGACTGGTACCCTTGACCTCGGGCGATATTACGATTGGCGACCGGATTGTGAATGATATCGATCCGAAAGATCGTGACATTGCGATGGTATTCCAGAACTACGCGCTTTATCCGCAAAAATCGGTCTATAAGAACCTGGCGTTCCCACTTCAGATGCGGAAGCTCCCGCGTGACGAGATCGACCTCAAGGTCAAGGAGGCGGCACGCGTACTTGATATGACGCACCTGCTCGAGCGCAAGCCACGCGAGCTGTCTGGAGGGCAGCAGCAGCGTGTCGCATTGGGTCGGGCGCTGGTGCGCGACCCCGCCGTCTTCCTTATGGATGAACCGCTGTCCAACCTGGATGCCAAGCTACGCGTGCAGATGCGATCCGAGATAAAGCGCTTTCACCAGGACCTGAAGGCCACGATCATCTATGTGACGCATGACCAACTCGAAGCTGTCACCATGGCCGACAAGATGGCGGTGATGAACGGTGGTTTTCTCCAGCAGTATGATTCACCGGCCACCGTCTTCGCCAATCCGGTCAATATGTTCGTCGCCAGTTTCATCGGCAGCCCGGCGATGAGCCTTGTGCCGCTTGAAGTCTCGACAAACAACGGCGACACCGCATTGTCCGGCACAGAAGGCTGGAGCATGGCTCTGTCGCCGCTGAACGCCAGAAAAGTCCAGAACTCGACCTCAAAGAAAGTCGTTCTGGGCGCGCGGCACTCCACCATCAAGCTTCATAAGCATGTGATCGCCGGCGGCATCCCGGCAAAGGTCTACACGGTCGAACCCACCGGAGATGTGACGTTTGTCCAGGCGCTGCTTTCAGGAGCCACGGTGAACATCAGTGTGCCACCAACTGTATCAGTTGCACCCGACGAGACGGTCTGGCTGGAATTCGACCAGCAGCGGATTCACTTGTTCGACGGCGAGACCGAGATGGCGTTGTCGGCAGCTTGAACAACGGCCTCACCAGAGACGGACCATGCCCGCGAAATTAAAAATCACCGCGATCAAGTCGTACCCGGTCAGGGTTGGAATCCGGAACCAGTTTCTCCTGAAAGTCGAAACCGACGAAGGCATTTTCGGTTGGGGTGAGAGCGGGCTGACCGGGCGCGAAAAGGCTGTTGCCGGAGCCGTCGAGCATTTCGCGGAATTCCTTGTCGGTCAGGATGCCATGCAGATCGGCCGGATCTGGCAGGAATTGTACCGCAGCCAGTACTTTGAAGGCGGGCGCGTCTTGCAGGCCGCCATCTCCGCCATCGATATCGCGCTGCACGACATTAAAGGAAAGGCACTCGGCATACCCGTCTACGAACTGCTGGGTGGCAGGCAGCGCACTGTTATTCCCACCTTTGCATCGACGGGCGATAGCGCCGGCGAGAATGCAATCGAACGCGCCAAAGAATTGCGGGACGCAGGCTTCGACGCAATCCGTTTTTTTCCCATAGGGCAGGACAGCCGCGATATTTTCGAACCGCGCCAGTCGATCCCCGCGACCGCCCGCATGCTCAACAAAGCCCGCGAGGAACTCGGCAGCGAGGTCGTTCTCGGCATCGATTTTCACCACCGTCTCTCGGTGGCCGAGGCCGCCAGCTTCTGCAATAAGCTCGACCGCGGTGTTTTGGATTTCCTCGAAGAGCCAATCCGCGACGAAACGCCCGAAGCCTATGAGTCGCTGCGCACCATGACGGATATTCCATTCGCCATAGGTGAAGAATTCGCCAGCAAGTGGCAATTCCTGCCTTATATCGAGCGCGGCATCCACCAGTTTAACCGCATCGATGTGTGCAATGTCGGCGGGCTGACAGAGGCTATGAAAGTGGCCGGTTGGAGCGAGGCGCATTATGTCGACTTGATGCCGCACAACCCCCTTGGCCCGATTTGCACTGCGGCAACGATTCAGATGGCCGCTGCCGTACCAAATTTCTCCTGGCTGGAAACGCGCGCTCCCGAACGGGAACTGGGTTTCGACAACAGCGATTTCTTCCCAGTTCAGCCGAAGCTCGAGCTTGCCGTCTACCCCGTGGGCGACGCGCCCGGACTGGGCATCGAGGTCAACGAACAACGGATTGCGCGGGAGAGCTTCGCATTTTGGGAAGCGCCGCATCTGCGGCGCAGAGATGGGTCAGTGACGAACTGGTAGGCTACAGGGAGCCGGGGAGACCAAAGCATGTTCAAGACAGCCGACATCAAGCGTCCACCGAAGCACCTGATCGAGGGGCTGCGGGGGCTGGGCGCCGCGACGATCGCGGGCACCTTGGGTCACATGGGCTTCCGCAACCCTCATATGACGGGCATCCTCCCACAGACCAGGGGCAAGTCTATCTGCGGCCCTGCGTTGACGCTCCAGTGCTTGCCGCAGCGACCAGATCTGTTCAGCGAGGGCGAGTATGCCGATCCTGAAACTCAATTGCATCGTCACGTGCTTTACCATGTGCAGGAAGGCGACGTCGTGGTCGTGGATGCGCGTGGCGACATGCGCTCCGGCATTTTTGGCGATATGATGTCGACCTACTTCAAGGGCCGTGGCGGTGCCGGGATTGTCATCGACGGCGTGATGCGCGATCGTCCCAACGTGGACAAGCTCGACCTGGCGCTTTGGCTCAAGGGCTGGTCGCCAAACTATCATGTTCAGACGGACATCTACCCAAATGCGGTCAACGTAACGATCGCCTGCGGCGGCGTAACTGTCGTACCAGGAGACATCATCGTTGCAGATGACGATGGGGCCGTTGTGGTTCCAGTATCGATGGCTGAGGCCGTTATCGAAGAGGGGCAAAAGCATGCTGAGTGGGAAGAGTTCTCCCGCATGAAATTGATGGAAGGGGCTCCGCTTCAGCGATATTATCCTCTGCATCCCGACGCGAACGAAGAATACGAGGTCTGGCGTCAAATCAATCGATGATATCAACGGAGATCGCTTGACGGGCGCCCCGGCCGCCATGGCCGGCGAACTCATTGCTAATGAGACACTTTGAGCGGCGGTGGTAAGAAAGTGGTGCCCAGACGCGGATTCGAACCACGGACACGCGGATTTTCAATCCGCTGCTCTACCAACTGAGCTATCTGGGCCTGTACCGAAGCGGTTCAAGCGAACCGTTCAGCGGTTCCAAGGGGCGTCGCCGTCCGTCGGAAGCGGGTGGGTTATAACACGAGAATCCGCGCTGTCCAGCGCTGCCGCGACTATTTTTGCCGAGAAACGATCAGCCTGTGCAGAACCGGGCGAAGCTGCTCAGCTCTCCGAATCCTGGTTGCTGGGAATGCCGTCTTCGTCTTGCTCGTCGTCGCGCGCGGGGATCACATAGGCGCCGGAAAGCCAGCGGTTGAGGTCGATGTCCTTGCAGCGGGTCGAGCAGAATGGATAGGTCGCGCGCTCGGTCGGGCGGCCGCATTCGGGACAGGCCCGGCGCGGCCGCAGCGGCGTGACCTTGTCCGTCGGGCCGCTCAACGTTCGCCTCCCGCAACCCAGCGCGGATGAATCTGGAGCCCGTCGCCTGTCAGAAGTGCGGCGGTTTCATAAAGCGGCAGGCCGACGACATTGGTGTAGGAGCCGACGAGTTTGACGACGAAGGAGCCGGCGATGCCCTGGATGGCATAGCCGCCCGCCTTGCCTCGCCATTCACCGGAGGCAAGATAGCTGTCCATCTCCGCGCGGGTCAGCCGCTTGAAGCGCAGGCGGGTCTCCACCAGCCGCTGCCGAAATTTTCCCGCGGGCGTGATCAGGGCGACGCCGGTATAGACCCGATGCGACCGCCCCGACAGCAGTTGCAGGCAGGCAAGCGCTTCGTCTGAGGTTTCCGCCTTGGGCAAAATGCGCCGGCCAACGCAGACGACGGTATCGGCTGCGAGGATATAGGCTGGCGTAGCCGCCTTTTCGCTGTCGACGATGCTTTGGGCCTTCTCGGCCTTGTCCTTCGACAACCGTTTGGCGAGCGAACGCGGGTGTTCGGCACGCTGCGGCGTTTCGTCGACATCGGCCGGCAGCAGCCGGTCGGGTTCGATGCCGGCCTGCTGCAGCAGTTCGATGCGTCTCGGCGAGCCGGAGGCGAGAACAAGCTTATATGATGCGCTCAATGCAATTCCCCGTGATGCCGCGAGGGCCTTGCGGAAGCGTCGCTTACTTGAAGCGGTAGGTAATGCGGCCCTTGGTCAGGTCGTAGGGCGTCATTTCCACGAGAACCTTGTCTCCGGTCAAGACGCGGATACGGTTCTTGCGCATACGCCCTGCGGTGTGCGCGATAATTTCATGTTCGTTTTCGAGCTTGACCCGGAACATCGCATTTGGGAGCAATTCCGTCACGACGCCCGGAAACTCCAGGACTTCTTCCTTCGGCATTCGATACCTTTGGTTTGGGTGGTTCTCCGGCCCGGCCGGAATTTGCGCGGAACCTATATGATTATGGTCGGTTTGTGAACACGGTTATTCCGGTGCTTCAGCATCGTCTTTTTGACCTAATCTCTCGGCGATTTTGGCCTTCAAGCGGTCCCTGACATCGCGGTAAGCGGCAAGGATGTTCTCACGGCCGCCGCTGGCGACCGTTGGGTCGGGGGTCGGCCAATATTCGACATCCACAGCAAGTGAGCGGGTCAGGTCCAGCGCCTTGTGATGCGCTTGAGGCGACAGAGTGACGATGAGGTCGAAGAAGTCGTCTTCGAGCTCGTCCACGCTGCGTGGCTGCCGGTCGCCCAGGTCGAGGTCATCCTCGGCGAGCACGGCATCGACGAAGGGATCGCGTTCGCCCGCGCGCACACCTGCCGAAGCGACATAAACCGATTTCGGCAGAAACTGCCGCGCCAACACCTCGGCCATCGGCGAGCGGATGGAGTTCATGCCGCACATGAACAGGATGGATCGGGCCGGGGAACTCAGCCGGGTGCCCTCAGCCGCGCCAATGCAGCACGCAGATCAGCGTGAACAGCCTGCGCGCCGTATCGAAATCAACCTCGATCTTGCCTGAAAGGCGATCGAGCAGGGTCTGCGATCCCTCATTGTGCAGTCCGCGGCGCCCCATGTCGATGGCTTCGATCTGGCTGGGTGTGGCGGACCGGATCGCTGCGTAGTAGCTTTCGCAGATCATGTAGTAGTCTTTGACGATGCGTCGGAACGGCGTCAGCGACAGGATGTGCGTGACAACGGTATCGCCGCTTTCGCGGTTTACCGCGAAGATCAGGCGCGATTCGGCCAGCGACAGCTTGAGCTTGTAGGGGCCGCCTGTCTCGTCGCCGATGGGATGGAAGCTGTTTTCCTCAATCAGGTCGAAAATAGCGACCGCGCGCTCGTGCTCGATATCAGGCGTGGACCGGCCGATCGTCTCGTCCAGTACGACGTCGCTCAGCCGGTTGTTCGCGTTCCCGTTTCCAGCCATGGCATTACATATTGAGCCGGATCGCGACCGACCGGCCATGCGCTTCCAGCCCCTCGGCCTTGGCGAGCGCGATGGCCGCCGGCGCGAGCGCCTTGAGCTGGTCTGGCCCGAGCCGCAGGATCGAGGTGCGCTTGACGAAATCGAGCACCGACAGGCCCGAAGAGAACCGCGCCGAACGCGCAGTCGGAAGCACATGGTTGGAGCCGCCGACATAGTCGCCGATGACTTCCGGCGTGTGGCGCCCGACGAAGACGGCGCCGGCGTTGCGAATCTTTCCGAGGAAGCTCTCTGCATCGTCGATGGCGAGTTCGAGATGCTCGGCGGCGATGCGGTCGACAAGCGGAATGGCAGCGTCGAAGGTCTCAACCAGGATGACGGCGCCGAAATCGCGCCAGCTCGCCGCGGCCGTCTCGGCGCGGGGCAGAAGCTTGATCTGGCGTTCTACGGCGTCTTCGACGGCCTTGCCGAAAGCTTCGTCGTCGGTAATCAGGATAGACTGCGCCGATACATCATGTTCTGCCTGGGCGAGCAGGTCGGCGGCGATCCAATCGGGATCGTTGCTGCCGTCCGCCACAACCAGAACTTCGGACGGGCCTGCGATCATGTCGATACCGACGGTGCCGAAGACGTGGCGCTTGGCGGCGGCGACATAGGCGTTGCCGGGGCCGACGATCTTGGCCACGGGAGCAATCGTCTCTGTGCCGTAGGCAAGGGCGGCGACAGCCTGCGCGCCGCCGATGCGGTAGATTTCCGACACGCCCGCAAGATCGGCCGCGACCAGCACCAGCGGGTTGATGACGCCGCCCGAGGCGGGCACCACCATGACGATGCGGTCGACGCCCGCGACCTGTGCGGGAATGGCGTTCATCAGCACCGAGCTGGGATAGCTCGCCGTGCCGCCCGGCACATAAAGGCCGACGGCCTCGATCGCGGTCCAGCGCGAGCCAAGTTCTACGCCGAGCGCGTCGGTGTAGCGGTCGTCCCTGGGCTTCTGACGCTCGTGGTGGCTGCGGATGCGGTCACGGGCGAAGCGCAGCGCCTCGACGGTCGCCGGATCGGCTTGCTTGTAGGCCTGCTCGATATCGGAGCGCGCCACCGCGATGCCGAGGGTGGACAGATCGGCCCGGTCGAATTTTTGGGTATAGTCGATCAGGGCTGCGTCGCCGCGCGCCCGCACCTCATCGATGATAGTGCGCACCGTTGCCTCGACATCAGGCGAGGCCTCGCGCTTGGTTCCCAGGAACGCCTTGAAGCGCTCCTCGAAGCCCGGGTCGGTCTGGCGAAGTGTGATGGCCATGGGTCTGCTCAGGCTTTGTGGATGGGGCGGGAGGATGCCTGCCAGGCAGCACCCGTGTCGCTGAGGCGTGCCTCGATGCATTCGACCTCGAGCCGGATGGTGGCATCGCCAGCGAAGACCAGATCAATGGCTCCGGCGGGCGACGCCACCGGCACGAACTGGACGGCGAGCAGGGACAACACATCATCCTTCTTGTCGCGGTCTATACCGGCGGTCTTGATCGAAAGCACGCGGCCGAAGCTCAGCAGGCTTTGGCGTCGCTCGTTGCGCTGGGAGAACAGGCCCGACTTCTGCTCCCAGGCAAAGCGGTTCAATGGCAACGCGAACTGCCGTGAGGAGGCGACGAATTTCAGCTCGCCGACCTTGGTCACGGCATCCTGGACATGGGCCGAGATGATCTCGAGATCCTGTTCGTCCAGCGCTGCGAGCTTGAGAATTTCCATGTCCGGACCCGTCGGAAGCAGTGTTTCCGGACTAGTTAGGCGGTTATGTCCCGGCGCGCAAACGCTTTCAGCTTGAGATGCGCTCGATCACCGCGCCGCAGCGCGACAGCTTCTCTTCAAGCCGTTCAAAGCCGCGATCGAGATGGTAGACGCGGTTGACGACCGTCTCACCCTCGGCGGCAAGGCCGGCGATGACGAGCGAGACCGAGGCGCGCAGATCGGTGGCCATGACCTGGGCGCCCTTGAGCTTGGGAACGCCGTCGACGATGGCGGTCTGGCCCGACAGCGCGATGCGCGCGCCCAGGCGGGCGAGTTCCTGCACATGCATGAAACGGTTCTCGAAGATCGTCTCGGTGATGCGCGATTTGCCGCGGGACATGGTCATCAGCGCCATGAACTGCGCTTGGAGGTCGGTGGGAAATCCGGGGAACGGTTCGGTGACGACGTCGACCGGCGCGATGCCTTGGCCGTTGCGGGTGACGCGGACGCCCGAATCAGTCTGGGTGATGACAGCGCCCGTCTGGGCGATGACGTCGAAAGCGTTCTGCAGCAGATCGGCGCGCGCGCCCTCCAGCAGCACGTCGCCGCCCGTCATGGCCACGGCCATGGCATAGGTGCCGGTCTCGATACGGTCGGGAATGACGCGATGACGTGCGCCCGACAGCGAATCGACGCCCTGGATGGTGATGGTGGAGGTGCCCGCGCCTTCGATCTTGGCGCCCATGGCGTTGAGGCATTCGGCGAGATTGACAACTTCGGGCTCGCGCGCGGCATTGAGCAGCACGGTCTCGCCGCGCGCCAGCGTAGCCGACATCATCAGCACATGGGTAGCGCCGACCGAGACTTTCGGAAAGTGGTAGCGGTTGCCGATCAGCCGGTTCTTGGCGCTGGCTATCGCATAGCCGCCCTCGACGTCGATCTGCGCGCCCAGGGCCTGCAGGCCTTCGATGAAGATGTCGACGGGCCGCGTGCCGATGGCACAGCCGCCGGGCAGCGATACCTTGGCCACGCCCATGCGGGCCAGCAGAGGGCCGATGACCCAAAAACTGGCGCGCATCTTCGAGACGAGCTCGTAGGGAGCTGTGGTGTCGACGATGTTGCGGGCGGTGAAGTTGATGGTGCGCGAATAGCCTTCGTTCTGGCGCTCGCGGCGGCCATTGACCGCGTAGTCGACGCCGTGATTGCCGAGAATGCGGATGAGCTGCTCGACATCGGCGAGATGCGGCACATTCTCCAGCGTCAGCGTGTCGTCGGTGAGCAGGGAGGCGATCATGAGGGGGAGGGCGGCATTCTTGGCGCCCGAGATCGGAATGGCTCCGTTGAGCTCGTTTCCGCCGACAATCCTGATGCGGTCCATGAAGAATCGTTTCTCCGGCTTGGGCCGGTTCTTGATGTTTTTTGCGTGCCGCCCGTCTAGACCATCACGCCGTCCGGTTCAAGGAACAGGATGCTACAGGGCGATTGATGGTCTTTTCAGGACGATTCGTTGCCGCTTTCAGGATTTTTTGCCGACGCAGCGTCCAGCCCATCAGGCCGCTGGTCGGGATCGCCGCTCCGGCGGGACCGTGCCTGCGCCTTGCGCCGCTGAAGGTTGGCGCGCAACTGTTCGGCGAGCCGCGCCTGGCGGCGCTCCTGTTCGTTGGAACGCTGTTTTGATCCCGCAGACACCGTGTCTTGTCCCCTGCTGCTTGGCCGTTTCGTCGTGCCGGGAGATATGGCCTTCTTTATGACCCGGCCAAGATTATCGGAAAACATCGAAAAAGGCAGCACGACACAACTTGCGCTTCCGGAAACGATGTGGCAGAAGTCCGCCGCATTCAAGACGCTGCCGTAGCTCAGTGGTAGAGCACTCCCTTGGTAAGGGAGAGGTCGAGAGTTCAATCCTCTCTGGCAGCACCATTCTTCTTCCTTTGCCGATTTGCGACAAACGACAGCGCCCTTGCTGTTGCCAAGGCGTTGATGATTTTCATCGCTTTGTCGGCATTCCTCGATCGGGTACTTAACCCTACCCCGAAGTCACCATCTTGTGTCCGTCGACATCGGCAACCATCTGAGAGATGACACGTTGAGCGCGACATAATTCGGGATAAACAGATGGACGCAACTCAGTTTGCAGTGCCGGTTCGCATCAACACCAAGGACGGTGTGATCCGCGAGATATACAGCGCAGAAGATGCTCTTGAGGTACTTTTCGATTGGCCGCGCCGTCAGGGCCCGCTGTACGAAAAGGCGCTTGAGACGTGCTTGATTGCGACGGTCGGGGGTGAAACAGCAGAAAGAGCCCAAAACGCCTTCCGATTGTTCTCGCGTGCTAGTGGAATTCTCGCCAAGGATATGATGTATCCGAAGGATCGTCGTCGTAATCACACTCGCCATCTATAGGCTCGGTCGGCAGAAGCCTTCCCTGAACGGTGTGAAGTCAGCGTTAGAGGCATGTCTCTTGTCTGGCGAGAGACTCGTTACCTTGCTGGCTCGGCTTGAGGGGTTGAACGCTCAGAGCGCTTTTGCAACCAGAGCAGGAAAAAGCCAAACAGCGGTATGAAAATATCGGTGTAGAAAATGACGCCAGCATTGCCTGGAGCAAAATTATTGGCTGTCACCATCTCCTTTGCATGCCCATAAGCTGCGCCGAGCAGGAAGCACGCGGGCCCGACGATTGCGGCTAACCGACGATCGAAACTACCGAACGCCGCCAAAAATCCAACCACCGAGAAACCGAGACTGGCAGTCGCTACTTCGAACTGGAAGGGGCTGTCCGCCCAGCCAATGAAGGAGGCGGTCATTTCGCCAAAAAAGCCGTGCATGATGAAATTGTAGAAAAATGACACGCCGATGCAGAAGAACACAAACCACGATATAAGCTTTTCGGCAATTACAGGCTGATCACGCTGCGGCGAGCGCATGATGGCCACCGCTGAGAAGATCAATGCTATAATGAACAAGGTCAGCGTGAAATTAGAAAGTGCCGATCGAACCATTTCCGCTATCACGAGACCGCCTCCGTTCATCCGTATGGCCAAGGTAGTGAGAACTTACTGCGAACGTAATTCTACAGCAATAGTGCGTAAATAAGAGTGTCGCTTTGGGTAGTCGGATTCTTCACATCTGTTTGGCGAAGACATAAAGTTTCCAGGGTGCGGGGCTGACCCTAAGCTGAAACATTGAGTTTCGGCTGCCTATTTCGCCAGCTCTATCGAACGTTTCCGCGCAGCTTCCACCGCTTCGGCAATAAGCTTCTCAAGCCTGTTTTCGCCCATCAAAATGTCGAGCGCGGCAGCCGTGGTGCCGTTCGGGCTGGTCACCTGCTTCCGCAGCGTTGCCGGGTCCTCGCCGCTTTCGGCTGCCAGGCAGGCCGCGCCGTAGACGGTCTGCATGGCGAGCAGCTTTGCGGTGTCCTCCGGCAGGCCCGCTGTTTTTGCAGCGGACGTCAGGCATTCGATGAAGTGGAATATATAGGCAGGCCCAGAGCCCGATACGGCGGTGACGGCGTCCATCTGGGCTTCGTCGTCGATGGAGGCGACCGCGCCGGATGCGGAAAGCAGATCGCCGATGGTGGCTTTCGCTGATTCGGAAACGTGCGGGCTGGCAAATGTCACCATCATACCTTTGCCGATGGACGCCGGGGTGTTTGGCATGCACCGCAAGACCGGCGTCCGGCTACCGAGGATTTCGGTGAAGGTGGCTACCGTCGTGCCGGCGGCGACGCTGACGAAGGTCGTCGTGCCATCGCCGAAACGGCGATAGGCGGCCGTGACGTCGCGGATCACCTGCGGCTTCACTGCGAGAACGACGATGTCGGGATGTGCGTCGGGGCCGATCGCTTCAGCCGATTCGGTTACCGTGACACCCAGCTTTGCTGCCCGCGCGCGCAGTTCGGCGTTCGGTTCCACCACGAGACATTCGGATGTTGCCAGCTTGCCCGAGCCGATCCAGCCCGAAAGCATTGCAAAACCCATATTGCCGCAACCGGCGAGGATCAGTTTGGTCGTCATGTCACAGCCTCCATCGATCCTCTCCCAATACAGGCGGCCGGGCTGACGCGAAAGCACCTGTTGCAGCCCACCGTGAAAATCGGTTGTTACCTCGGCGTTAACCTTTTGTTTTCCATGTCCGTTTAACGTCGGTTAACCATTGGGTATCCGCCCATGGAGAGTTCAACGGTCCGGGGACCTGCGCGCCATGAGCACCTCCGCAAGGCAAATCGACTGGAACATGCAGCCTACGTTGCTTGCCCCGAGTGGCGAAGGCAATGAGCGGCAGTCGCAGACAGATGCGGATGCGCGTTTTTTCGAGGCGAGATCCGATGCCGCTTTGCCGGGAGAGGGCGCGCACGATCCGTTCGAGGTGACAATAGGCCTTCCCGATGCAACCGGCGACCTGCGCGATGAAATCGATCACGACGTCGCAGCGACCTATGCCGCTCCCCGTGGCGCAGTGCCGCGTCGCAGCCGCCGCATGATGTTGCTTGCTGCGACCACGGCACTGGGAGCGGTGTGCGCCGGCGCGTGGACGGCCTGGATGCCGCAGCGTTACGAAGCGGTGGTGGAGTTCGTCGCCCGGCCCGACGCCGAACAGCTCTCTGCCGCTTACGGCGTCGAAGCGCCTGCCCGGCTCTTCGATCAGGCCGATGGGCACGTGGCGGCGCTGACCGGCCCGGCTGTGCTGCAACAAGTGGCCGATAGACTGAACCTTCAAGAGGATCCCGAATTCACCACGCTGTCTTCGCACCCCAGCGAGTGGACTTTCGCCGCCTTGCTGAACATGGCGTCGCCTGGCGGTCTGTCCATCCCGGCGGCTACGCTCCGCGACAAGGTGAGTGTCACGCGAGCCCCCGACAGCTTCATCATCCGCACTGGTGTCACCACGGATAGTGCGGAAAAATCCGCTCTGATTGCCAATACACTTGCCGAAACCTTCCTGAAGCTGCCATCGGGAAGTGCGGCTTCTGCTGCCGACAATCGGCTGGCCGAGTTGGAAAAAGCAGCCAACGACGCCGAACGTCGTGCGCAGGGCTATGCGGCGGAGAACCGCCTCGGCCCGGTCCTGGCAAGCGAAGCCGAGATCAGGACGCTGCAGGCCCAGATTGCCGAGGCGCGTCTGCGCACCGTCGAGCTGAATGCCACGACGGCTGCGGCGCGCAGCGCTAATCTCGAGAGTTTCCTAGCAGGCGAACTGCCGGCATCCGTCGAAAATGCGGGCCTGCGCCACGCTCGTGCCGACTATCTCGACGCCAGCCAGAATCTGGCGAGACTCTCGGCCAACCTCGGCCCGAAACATCCCCAACGCATCGCGGCTGAGGGGCTTGTGTCCGATGCCAGGCGCATTCTTGACGCGCAGCTACGCGGAGCTATCGGCAAACTGCAGATCGATCTGACGCGCGCGGTGGAGATCGAGCAGCACCTTGCCGGCCGCATGGCCGAGATCAAGGCGGAGCGCGAGGCCACGGCTCCGGAACTCGTTCGTCTACAGGATTTGCGGCGTGACGCCGATGCGCGACGCTCTGCCTACGAAGCCGCGCGGCTCGAGGCCAAGCGCGGTCCAGGCTCCAGCGGGCTTGCCGGCATCAATCTCGTGGCTCCGGCCTTTGCGCCTGCGACACCGGTGAAGCTCTCAATGGCGAAATCCATCTTTGGCGGTGCGGGCGCGGGTCTGCTCGGCGGCATGTTGATTGCTCTTCTGGGACTTTCCCGTCGTCGTGACGAGCAGGTCGAGGCGCTTCCCGCAACCATGAAGGCGGAGCCGGTCAGTGAGGCCGACGCCATCGAGCCGACCCTCGAGGTCGCTTCCGAACCGTATGCTCCACCTGTCTCACATGCCGAGCCGGAGTTGCAACTGACGCCAGTGGAAGAAGTCGTGGCCGCGCCTTCGGAATTTGCACTGGACGCCAGCGAGTTCGAGCCGGTTGTGCTGTCGGGCGAACCCGAAGAGACGCTGGCGCCGGCTGAAGAAACAGCGCTTGAGTTTTTGGCGGAGGAGGATGAGCCGGTGGCAAGTGAGACGGAACTGGAAGTTCGTTCGGATGAAGCGGAAATATCTTCAAACGAAGCGGAATGGCTCGCCTTGCTGAACGACATGCGGCAGTCGGTCGCCAACGACAACCCCGCATCCGTCGGTGCAACTGAATTTGTCGCCGCTGCCGCCGATCGAGATGCCACGACGGATGACGATGACCGCATGCGGGAAATCGATGCGATTCGCGAAAGACTCCGCGAATTTCGGGCGTCCGTCTACGAATATCACGCCCGCAAGGGTACAGAGCAGCGCATCGCTGGATAGATTGGCAGACCAGTGGCGGTCGCCTGTTCGGCTATAGGCTCTTGTAGGAACGTCTCATGGGCGGCTGCTGCGCCGCCCCTGGCTTTCAAGGCCAATCAGGTGCTGAAAACGCTGCCGCCATTGTCTGCGCGGCCGGCCAATTGGCGAAAGCCGGTGAACAGCTCACGCCCGAAGCCGAAATCGTTTTCCGAAAGGTCGACCGTAGGCACACTGCGCGCTGCCAGCTCGGCCTGAGAGATCAGCACTTCGAGTGTGCCGGTGATTGCGTCGACGCGGATGATGTCGCCGTCGCGAACCTTGCCGATTGGCCCGCCCTCCAGCGCTTCCGGCGTGACGTGGATGGCGGCAGGAACCTTCCCGGACGCGCCGGACATGCGGCCGTCCGTGACAAGCGCGACGCGGTGGCCACGATCCTGCAGTACGCCGAGCACTGTGGTCAGCTTGTGCAGTTCGGGCATGCCGTTGGCCTTCGGTCCCTGGTAGCGCAGAACCGCGACGAAGTCCTTGTTCAGAAGGCCAGCCTTGAACAGGTCGTTGAGCGCCTGTTGGCTGTCCAGAACCACCGCCGGCGCCTCGATGACGCGCCGTTCGGGTTTCACCGCCGAGACTTTGATGACGGCGTGGCCGAGATTTCCGGTCAGCATCTTGAGGCCGCCGGTGGGCTGGAACGCCTTGGGCAGCGGTGCAAGAACCTTCTCGTCGCCGCTGATGGCTGGGGCCGGCTCGCGCATCACGGAACCATCCGCTGCGAGCTTTGCCTCGACCGTGTACGGACGCAGGCCTTCGCCCCAGATCGTCTGGACGTCTTCGTGCAGATAGCCGCCGTCGAGGAGTTCTCGGATCAGGAAGCCCAGGCCGCCCGCCGCCTGGAAATGGTTCACGTCGGCCAGCCCATTCGGATAGACACGTGCCAGCAGGGGCACGATATCGGACAGGTCTGAGATGTCCTGCCAGGTCAGGCGGATGCCGGCCGCGGCAGCCATGGCGACGAGATGCATGGTGTGGTTGGTGGAGCCGCCGGTTGCGTGCAGTCCGACCACGCCATTGACGATGGAGCGCTCGTCGATCATGCGGCCGACTGGGATGTATTCATTGCCGAGCGCTGTAATGGCGAGCGCGCGCTTGGCCGCCTCGCGCGTCAGCGCCTCGCGCAAAGGCGTGTTCGGGTTGACGAAAGAGGCCCCCGGGGTGTGCAGGCCCATGATCTCCATCAGCATCTGGTTGGAGTTGGCCGTGCCGTAGAAGGTGCAGGTGCCGGGACCGTGATAGGACTTGGATTCGGACTCCAGCAGTTCGGCGCGGCCGACTTTGCCTTCGGCAAAGAGCTGGCGCACCCTGGCTTTTTCGTCGTTGGAAATGCCTGTTGTCATCGGTCCGGCAGGGATGAACACAGCCGGCAGATGCCCGAAGGTGAACGCTCCGATGACCAGGCCGGGCACGATCTTGTCGCAGACGCCGAGATAGACCGCGGCATCGAACATGTTGTGGGTCAGGCCGATCGCCGTCGACATGGCGATGACGTCGCGCGAGAACAGCGACAGTTCCATACCTGGCTGGCCTTGGGTAACGCCGTCGCACATGGCCGGAACCGCACCCGCAACCTGGGCGATGCCACCCACTTCGTGTGCCGCATCCTTGATCTGGTTGGGGAAGGTCTCGAACGGCTGATGCGCCGAAAGCATATCGTTGTAGGAGGTGATGATGCCGAGGTTCGGCACCCGGTCGCCGCCAAGCGCGACCTTTTCGGAAGGGCTGCAGACGGCAAAACCGTGCGCGAGATTGGCGCAGGACAGCACGGCGCGGTTTGCGGTTCTGCTCGCCGCCTGTGCGACGCGTTCAAGGTAAGGTCCGCGGGCGGGTTTGGATCGTTCCCGTATCCGCTGGGTGATGGCTTCGATTTCTCGTCTGGCTGTCATGGTCTTTCCTTTCACGCAATCCAGCGCGGCTTGGGAGCGCCGCGCCGGGTAGGCGCCGGATCATGGCGCCCAGAAAATCTCGATCCCCTCCGCGGCATTCTCGATCACCGCGCGGATCGGCAGGATGGTGTCGGCGGCAAGCGCGGCTTCGAGCGCAAACCGTTTCTCTTCGCCCTCGATGTGGAGCGCCAGAAAGCGGGCCGAAACAAGTCGCGGCAGCGTCAATGTGAGGCGCGGTTCGCCGGCACTTTCGGCATGGACCGCCATGACCGAGCGTGTGCCCGCCGGGTCGAGCAGTTGCGGCAGCTCCTTGGCGTCGGGGAAGAACGATGCCGTGTGGCCGTCCGGTCCCATGCCAAGGATCACCGCATCGAGCGGCCAGGGCAGGGTGGCGAGTTCGGCTTCGGCGGAATCCGCGCTTGCCGCGACCTCGGCCACGTCGCGATAGAGCGTGACGAAGCTCGCAGCCGCCGCGTCGTTCTGCAGCAGATTGGTTTTGGCGAGACCCGCATTGGAGCGCGGCGAGGTTTCCGGGACGAAACGCTCGTCCACCTGTACGACGGTCACCTTCGACCAATCGAGAGGCTTGCCCGACAATGCCTGCATGAAGCGGGCAGGGGTGGAGCCGCCCGAGACGGCCAGAAGCCCGTATCCGCGCTCGTCTATACCGTCTTCAAGAGCAGCGGCCACGGCCTCGGCGAGGGTTTCAGCAAGCGTTTCGCGGCTGTCGAAAACGGTCCACATGGGTTCATGATCCGCCATGTCAGTTGCTCTCGTGCCAGGTGCGACCGTCGCGCTCGATCAAGGCGATGGAAGAGGACGGACCCCAGGTGCCGGCTGTGTAGCCCTGCACGTCCTGGCGGCCTTCTTCCCACGCATGCTGGATCGGATCGATCCAGTTCCACGCCGCCTCGACTTCATCGCGGCGCATGAACAGCGACTGGTTTCCGCGAATGACATCCATGATCAGCCGTTCATACGCATCCGGAGCACGTCCGGTGAAACTTTGCGCGAAACTCATGTCGAGCGGAATCTGGCGCAGGCGCATGCCGCCCGGACCGGGATCCTTGATCATGATGAACTGCTTGACGCCCTCGTCGGGCTGCAGCCGGATGACGAGCTGATTGTTGAAAATCGAGCCGGCATTTTCGCCGAAGATAGAGTGCGGGATCGGCTTGAACTCGATGACGATCTCGGAAACGCGGGTGGCAAGCCGCTTGCCTGTGCGCAGATAGAACGGCACGCCCGCCCAGCGCCAGTTGGCGATCTCGGCCTTGATGGCGACGAAGGTCTCGGTGTTGCTCTCCGCACCCAGTTCCTCGACATAACCCTTGACCGGGCCACCGGCGGATGCGCCTGCGCGATATTGTCCGCGCACGGTATGCTTTGGCGCCTCGTTGCCATTGATGCGCTTCAGGGAGTTCAGCACCTTCAGCTTCTCGTCGCGCAGGGCATTGGCTTCCATCGACGACGGGGCTTCCATGGCAACGAGGCAAAGAAGCTGCAGCATATGGTTCTGCACCATGTCGCGCAGCGCGCCGGCATTGTTGTAATAGGTGACGCGGTCCTCGAGGCCGACGGTCTCAGCCACGGTGATCTGCACGTGGTCGATATGGGCGGAATTCCACAGCGGCTCGTAGAGCGCATTGGCAAAACGCAGCGCCATCAGGTTCTGCACGGTCTCTTTGCCAAGGTAATGGTCGATGCGGAAGATCTGATGCTCTTCGAAATCATCGCCGATCAGCTTGTTCAGCGCCTTTGCCGAGGCGAGGTCGCGCCCGATGGGCTTTTCGACGACGATGCGCGATTCCGGCGTGACAAGCTTGTGCCCCTTGAGGTTGTCGGCAATGCTGCCGAACAGGCTGGGGGACACCGCAAGATAAAAGGCGCGAATGGCCTTGCTGTCGCCAATTGCCTTTTTAAGGTCTTCGAAGCCGTCGCCCGACACGGCGTCAACCGCGACATAGCTCAGCCGCGCCAGAAACGTCTTCAGTTCCGTGTCGTCGATATACTCTTCCTTGACGTGCTCCTTGATCGCCTTGCGGGCAAAGTCCTGGAATTCCTTGTCGGTCATCTTGGAGCGCGAGGCGCCGATGATCCGCGTCGGTTCGGAAAACTGGTGGTCGCGCTGGCGATGATAAAGCGAGGGCAGGAGCTTGCGCTCCGCGAGGTCGCCGGTGCCTCCAAAGACGATGAAATCAAAGGGGTCGACGGGGATGATCTGGCTAGTCATTCTTCATCCGTTCTGCGTGATGAGCTTCAAATAATCTAATCGATTTAAAATTACCAGTACCAAAATCGCCTTGCGCCCCGGTCTTCCATCGGAACGGGCGGAAGCGAAGCAGTTAACGCGCAACATAGTGGCTTTGGGTTGGTAAATCCAAGGCTTCAAGACGCGGTATCGTCGCAGGCTGCTGCCTTCCATCGCTGCGATTTGTCGCTATATGCGCAATGTGCAAAGCGATGCCAAAGGCAAAACGGGGGTTGGAGACGTCATGCATAGGGTTGCGATCACGGGAACTGGCATCTTCACTCCGGAAGAGGTGATCACCAACGCCGAACTGGTAGCGTCCTACAACGAATATGCCCTTCGGCAGAATGCGCTTCATGCGGCGGCCATCGACGCCGGCGAGCGCGAGCCGATGCCGATGTCGAGCGAGGAATTTATTCTAAAGGCGTCCGGCATCGAGCGGCGCCACGTGATGAGCAAGTTCGGCATCGTCGATCCCGGCATCATGCACCCGGTCTTGCCGGAGCGGACGGAAGACGAGTTGTCGATCATGGCGGAAATTTCCGTCAAAGCTGCCGACGAGGCTTTGAAGAAGGCTGGGCTGGCTGCAGGCGATGTCGATGCGGTGATCTGTGCTGCTTCCAACCACGAGCGCGCATATCCTGCAATTGCCATCGAAGTTCAGCAGGCGCTCGGCATCAAGGGCTTCGCCTTCGACATGAACGTGGCTTGCTCGTCGGCCACCTTCGGTATCCAGCTTGCCGCCGACATGGTGCGCACCGGCTCGGTGCGGGCGGTGCTGATGGTCAACCCGGAGATCACGTCGGGCCACCAGGAATGGCGCGACCGGGACTGCCATTTCATCTTCGGCGATGTCTGCACCGCCGTCGTTATCCAGCGGGCTGAGGATGTGAAGACCGAAGGGGCCTACGAGGTGCTGTCGACCCGTTGCATCACCGAGTTTTCCAACAACATCCGCAACAACAACGGCTTCCTGCGCCGCACGCGCGAGGGACACATGGCCGACCGCCGCGATATGCAGTTCCACCAGGAGGGCCGCAAGGTCTTCAAGCAGGTCGTACCCATGGTGGCCGATCTGATGCTCGGACATCTCGCCGACGAGAATATCGAGCCTTCCAAGCTGTCGCGGCTGTGGCTGCATCAGGCCAATAAGGGCATGAACGACATGATCGGGCAGAAGGTGCTTGGCCGCGAGCCGAGCCGTGAAAGAGCAGCCCAACGTATTGCAGGACTACGCCAACACCTCGTCAGCCGGTTCGATCATCGCTTTTTCAAAATATTCCGATGATTTGCCCTCAGGAAGCCTTGGCGTGATTTGTTCTTTTGGCGCCGGATACTCTGCGGGAAGCGTGATTGTAAGAAGAATGTAAGGTTTGTGCAGAGTCCGCATTGCGTCTTGATTAACCTTCTTCTAACTTCGTTTTTCTGGAGTGCTCCACAAACATGACTCATGACCGTCGCGCCATCGCAAGGCATAGGAATTGTTAATGGCTGCGGCATGAAGTGAAAATGCCCCGCAATGTCACATCGAGCCTAGCATGTCTCATCGTTCGCAGAAGATTCAGGGCTTCTCCCGCGCCGGCCGGCAGGATGAAGCCGGGGTCGCGGCGTTGAGGAAGCAGCTGAAGAAACAGCAGGAACTCATCGACACGCTCCAGGCCGAACTCAAGCACAGCCGCAAGATTTTCGATCGGGCATCGGCGGCCGCGCGCATTGGAGTGTGGGAATGCGAGCTGCCGGCCGAGACGTTGCGTTGGACGGATGTCGTCTATGACATCTTCGACCTGCCGCGCGATTTCGATATTACGAGGGGCAAGACGCTTGCCCTCTATAGCGAGGAGTCGGCACGTGAACTTAAGCGGCTGCGCGACAAAGCCATCGAGGAGCGCTCCGGATTCACGATGGACGCCGAAATCGTCACCGAGAAGGGCAATAAGCGCTGGATGCGGATCACGGCAACCGTGGAATGCGATGGAGAGATGCCCCAGCGCATATTCGGTATGAAGCAGGACATCACCGAAGAAAAGAACCTTGCCGACCGCACGCGTTATCTCGCGGAGTTCGATGTCCTGACTGGACTTGCAAACCGCAGCCGGTTCCAGTCGATGCTGGCAGAAGTCGGCGAGATCGTCTTTCCGCATCAGCGCGCCGACGCGCTGTTGCTGATCGACATGGACGGATTCAAGAGCATCAACGACAGCTATGGTCATGCCGCCGGCGACGATTGCCTCAAGGAAGCCGGCCAGCGGCTGTTGACGATCTGTGAGGATGCACGTCTGGTGTCGCGCATCGGAGGCGATGAATTCGCCGTTTAGCGACTTATGACGATGCGGCAAACCTCGTCGATCTGTGCCAGCGCATTGTCGAGACAATTGCCCGCCCTTTTGAACATCGCGGCATGCAGCTTGGCATGGGCGTGTCGGTCGGGGTTGCAACCTTTGACGCTTGCCCGCCTTCAGACCTGCTGATTTGCGCCGATATTGCGCTCTACGAGGCCAAAGCTGCCGGCCGCAATACCTTCCGGATCTACGAGGCTGCGAATCCCATCAAGGGCTTGGGTTCAGGTCTGCAGGAACCTAGGATTCCGCTGAGCAACTGAGAGAGCTTAATGAAGATATTTCTGTCGTGTCTGGCGGTGCTGGCCGGGCTGGCCGGCCCAGCTTTCGGACAGCAGCGTACGGTCTATCTGACATTCGACGACGGTCCGTTGACGGGCACAGCCAACATCTTGAGCGTTTTGGAGACGGAGAGCGTGCCGGCCACGCTGTTCATGGTCGGAATGCATGTAGAGGCAAGTCCGGCGCATGAGGCGCTTCTGGCGAAGGCCAAGGCCATGCCGCTGGTGACGGTGGGAAACCACAGCTATTCTCATGCGCATGACCAGTACCGGCATTTCTATGCCGACACCGATGCGGTGGTGGCCGATCTCGAACGCGCCAACACCGTGCTGGGGCTGACGAAAAAACCGTTCCACACGCGACTTCCCGGCCGCGATGTTTTCCGCCTGCCGGATTTTTCCTCCGACGACTTCTCCATCGGCAAGGCCGAGGACAACCGCGAGGAGCCCGACTTCGAGTTTGCCGCAGCCGAGGGCTTTTATCTCTATGGCTGGGATCACGAATGGGTGCACGACAGTCGCGGCAAGCCAGTGCAGAGCGTGGAGCACCTGCTGTCGGAGATCGACAACCTGTTCTCGCATGGCAGGCTGGTGAAGCCCGGGAAGCTCATTCTGCTGATGCATGACGAGATGTTTCAGGACAGCTACGACGGCACGTCCAATCTCACGGCGCTGATTGGCGGGTTGAAGGCAAAAGGCTACGCCTTCGGCACCATCGAATCCTATGACTAGAGCCGGTCGCGCAGCGCGTACCAGTTGAGCGCGAGGAAGAGCAGCGGCGTGCGGAAGCGACGCCCGCCCGGAAAGGGCGGTATGTCGAGGTCTTCGAACAGCCTGAGCCTGTCGCGATTGCCGCTGATCGTCTCCGCATAAAGCTTGCCGACGAAATTCGACAGCATCACGCCATGGCCGGAATAGCCGCCGGCGGAGATGACCTTCGGCATCACCTCGCGCACGAACGGCTTGCGCGGCAGCGTGATGCCGACATAGCCGCCCCAGCCATGCGTGATCTCGATATCCTTGAGGCCGGGATAGACCTCGCTGATCTGCTTGCGGATATGGATGTGGATATCCTTGGCGTCGTCCACCCCGTAGACCTCCCGGCCACCGAAGAGCAGGCGACCATCTTGCGACCGGCGGAAATAGCGCACGACGAAGCGCGAATCGTCGACCGCCTCGCCGCCCGGAAGCACCGGGCTGTCGGCGCCGAGCGGAACGGTCGCCCCGATGAAGGAGCCGATAGGCATGACATGGGCGGCGCTGACCGGTTCGAGATTGCCGCCATAGGCATTGACGGCGATCAGGCATTTGTCGGCGGTGATGGTGCCGTTGGCCGTGGTGACACGCACCTTGCCGCCTGAACTGGCGATGTTTGTCGCCTTGGTATTCTCGAACAGCATCGCGCCGGCTTCGGCGGCGACACGGGCTGTGCCGATTGCGAGCTTCAATGGGTGAATGTGACCTGTACCGGTGTCGCGCACGCCACCGAAATAGGCCGTTGAGCCAAGCCGCTCGGCTGTCTCCTTTGCATCCATGAAACTTATATGCGGATAGTCGTAGCGCTCGGTCATCAGTTCGGCATGACGCTTGTATTCGTCGAGATAGCGCTTCTTGTGCGTCACCGACATCTGGCCGGGCACATACTCCATGTCGATGCCGTTGGTGGCGGTGAACTCCATAAGATGCGCCTTGGCCTCTTCGGCGAGGCTGAACAAAGCCTTTGCGCGTTCGAGGCCGAGTTCGGCTTCAAGCTCTTCGGTCCAGGCGCGCTGCCCGGTGCCCATTTGTCCGCCATTGCGCCCCGAAGCGCCATCGCCAAGCCGATGCGCCTCGATCAGCGCGACGCGCGTCCCTGCCTTCGCCAAATGCACGGCCGCCGACATGCCGGTATAGCCGCCACCGACAATGACCACGTCGACGCTCTGATCGCCGTCGAGTGCCGGATAGGTCGGGCGCGGACCTGCGGTATCCTCGTACCAGGAAATGCCGGGAGAGATGGGGGATTGGTAGGGCATGAGCGTCAAGCAAGTACCGAATGAGAATGAGCGAGTGGCGAGTAGCCAATAGCGAATAGGGAAAAAAGAACCCTCAAGCAGACGCGGGTAACTGGTTCTTGCACTATGAAATACCTACCATAATCCTACTCGCTACTCGCTACTCGCTACTCGCTACTCGCTACTCGCTACTCGCTACTCGCTCAAACATTCAACAGCAAAAACTCCCGCTCCCACGGGCTGATGACTTCCATGAAGGTCTCGAACTCGGCGCGTTTGATGGCGGCATAGGTGGCGCAGAAGGACTGGCCGAGCGCCGCCCGCAGCTCCTCGTCGGCCTCGAACAAATCCACCGCCTCGAGCAGGCCGCGTGGCAGGTCGATCTCGTCCTCGTTGGCGGTCGTCAGGATGGGCGGTTCGGCAGGTAGTTTTTTCTGCAACCCGATCAGGCCGCAGGCCAGCGAAGCCGCGAGCGCCAGATAGGGATTGGCATCGGAGGAGGGGATGCGGTTTTCGACGCGCCGGGCGGACGGGTCGGAACGCGGCACGCGGAAAGCCGTGGTGCGGTTGTCATAGCCCCATTTGTTGTTGACGGGGGCGGATGCTGCCTGGGTGAGGCGGCGATAGGAATTCACATAGGGCGCAAGCATCACCAGCGCATTTGGAACATGCTTCTGCATGCCGCCAATGAAGTGAAAAAACGCATCCGACTCCGTGCCATCCTCGTTTTTGAAGATGTTTCGGCCTGTTTTCTTCTCGACGATGGACTGGTGGATGTGCATGGCCGAACCAGGCTGTCCTTGGATCGGCTTGGCCATGAAGGTGGCGTAGGTTTCGTGTTTCAGCGCCGCCTCGCGGATGGTGCGCTTGAACAAAAACACCTGGTCAGCCAGTTCGATCGGGTCGCCGTGGCGCAGATTGATCTCGAGCTGTCCAGCACCTTCCTCGTGGATCAACGTGTCGATCTCTAGGCCCTGGCTTTCGGAGAAGTGATAGATGTCGTCGATCAGCTCATCGAACTCGTTGACGCCGGCGATGGAATAGCCTGCGCCACCGCCGATGGGGCGGCCGGAACGGCCGACGGGCGGGGTCAGCGGATAATCCGGATCGGGGTTTTTGCGGACGAGATAGAATTCTATCTCCGGCGCGACGACGGGCTTGAGGCCCAATTTGTCATAGGCGGCAAGCACCTTCCGGAGAACGTTGCGGGGGGTGAACTCCACCGCTCGACCATCCTGATGCACCAGGTCGCAGATGACCTGCGCGGTTGGATCGCTCTCCCAGGGCACGACGGAAAGCGTATCGAGGTCGGGCACGAGCTTCAGGTCGCCGTCATCTTCCGGGTAGGAAAAGCCGTTGCCGTCCTCGGGATAGCCGCCGGTGATGGTGGTCATGAACACAGCTGATGGCAGCGCCAGCGAGGTGTTCGAGGTGAATTTCTTGGACGGCATCATCTTGCCGCGCGCAACGCCCGCCTGGTCGGGCGTAATACACTCAATGTCCTCGATGCCGCGCCAGTCGAGCCAGCCGGACGCCTCTTTCCAGTCCTTGACGCCCCGCAGATTTTTCACGAAGGCAGGCGTACGGGTACGTCCTCCGCGGTTCGACGGACGGACTTCCTTTTTGGCAGGCGGCATCAATCACCAATTGCGTGTTGCGGATGGGCGAGTATAGCCGTGCCCATAGCGGGAAGGGAAGGGGCAGGTGGTTTGCCGTCCTATGCTTATGCAGGATATGACGGGTCCGCTTCTTGGATAGGGGAGAATGTCATGGGTGGATTGGCTCAAAATCTCACCACGATCGGCTTCGACGCTGACGATACGCTCTGGCAGAATGAACAGTTCTTTCGCCTGACTGAGGCGCAATTCGCTGATCTATTGGCCGATCACGCGGATAAGCAGCATTTGCTCTCGCGCCTTCTGGACGCGGAACGGCGCAATCTTGGGCTCTATGGCTTTGGTATCAAGGGTTTCACGCTGTCGATGATCGAAACTGCGATAGAGGTGACCGAAGGACGGGTGCCGGCCGACGTTATTGCAAAAATCCTTGCCGCAGGGCGCGAGATGCTGCGTCATCCCATCGAAACGTTGCCGCATGTTCACGAGACGCTGGAAGCATTGGCTGGTCGCTACCGCCTCATGCTGATCACCAAGGGCGATCTGTTCGACCAGGAGCGCAAGCTCGCCCAGTCAGGCCTCGGCGATATCTTTGATGCCGTCGAAATCGTCAGCGACAAGTCGCGCGAGACTTACGAACGCATCTTCGCTCGCCATGGCGATGGCGCTGGGCGAAGCATGATGGTGGGCAATTCGCTGAAATCGGATGTGGTGCCGGCACTTCAGGCGGGCAGTTGGGGCGTGTATGTGCCACATGACCTGACATGGGTGCTCGAACACGCGGACGAGCCCGAGACCGAGCCACGGTTTCGGCGGCTTTCGCATTTGGGAGAGCTGTTGCCGGTTGTGGAAACGATCGGCTGACGCGTGTCAGTCCCTGCCGCTCAGGCGATCGACAACAGCCTGTAACCGCTCCGGTATGATAGGCTTGGGCACAACCGCATCGACGGCCTCTGATACCACGATATTTGCAGCGGCTGGGAGTCGGCTCGTCAAAAGAACCACCTTCGGCAGCCCGTCCTGCGTGTTTTGCCGCAGTGTCGCAAGGCGCGTCATCAGATGCTCGCAGTCGCGATTTTCAGGCCCGCAGTCGAGGATCACAGTTCCCGGAGTCAGACGATCTAGGATGCTTTCGGCATTTTCCGGCAAGTCCGACAGGATTTTCAACCCTGACCTCTCGATGATCTTGGCGACAACAATTCGGTTGATCCGCGAAGTCGCGACGATCAGCACGCGGGAAGCATCAACAGGTGCTATGCGCCTTGAAGAAGGCGTGGGGTCAGTTGAAATTTCCTCATCCCTGGCATCAGGGCTCTGACGGTCCATGCGCTCTCTCTTGCTGAAATTCAATGCTAGGTTGAATTGCAGGTTTGAGATGCAGCACTGGCCTGGTGGGAGTCAAGTCTACTTTCTGATGAAGTTTAAGTTTGAAGTTGTGAAAATTTCTAGCGCCGCCTTCCTTCAGCGAAAGCAATGGGTGGAGCCGCAAGAAAATCCCCGCCTTGTCGGGCGGGGATTTCGTTGAGGTGCGGATCGTGAGGTTCACCCATGCGCGCTTTGTGAAACGATGACCGGGATGAGCAGGTCGCCCCAGTTGCCTTCGCCCCCATGGTGACGGGCCGACCGCACCAGCTCGACGGAAACACCCGCTTCCACTGCCTTCATGACCGACTGGTTGAGCCGGTGGAGATCGTTTGCGACCATGCGAATGGTGGCTTGCTGGTCGGCATTCATGGTGCTCGACTGTTCTTCGGCACGTTCCTTGACTCGGGTCTTGGGTGTCATTGTTCTTCTCCTGGGTGCTTCCTTGGGTGGCAGCCGGCCTTAGCGAAGGTCGGTCGTTTCCGTCACTCCGCCGCAGGGCGGAACTGTTCGTGCTCGGTCGATTCGTGCATGGCTGTCGTCGAGGACTGGCCTCCGGTGATTGCCATGGAGACGGCATCGAAATAGCCGGTGCCGACTTCGCGCTGGTGCTTGGTTGCAGTGTAGCCGTTGACTTCGGCCGCGAATTCCGCCTCCTGCAACTCGGAATAGGCAGCCATCTGCCGGTCCTTGTAGCCGCGAGCCAGTTCGAACATGCCGTAGTTCAGTTGGTGGAAGCCGGCGAGGGTGATGAACTGGAACTTGTAGCCCATAGCGCCCAACTCGCGCTGGAATTTGGCAATGGTCGCGTCGTCGAGGTTCTTCTTCCAGTTGAAAGACGGCGAGCAGTTGTAGGCGAGCTTCTTGCCCGGATGTGCCTTATGCACCGCTTCTGCAAACTTCCGCGCCTGGGCGAGATCCGGCTTGCCGGTTTCCATCCAGATCAGGTCGCAATGCGGGGCATAGGCTATGGCCCGCGCGATGCAGGGCTCAATGCCGTTCTTAACATGGTAGAAGCCTTCGACGGTACGTCCCTTGTCGTGATCGACGAAGGGCTGGTCGCGCTCATCGATGTCGGAGGTCAAAAGCTTGGCTGCTTCCGCATCCGTACGAGCGATAATGAGCGATGGCACGCCCATTACATCCGCTGCAAGACGTGCCGCATCAAGGTTGCGAATATGAGCTGCCGTCGGGATCAAGACCTTGCCGCCGAGATGGCCGCACTTCTTTTCAGAAGCCAACTGGTCCTCGAAGTGGACGCCGGCGGCACCCGCCTCGATAAACGCTTTCATGATCTCGAAGGCATTCAGCGGGCCGCCGAAGCCGGCTTCGGCATCGGCGACAATCGGTGCAAACCAGGTATCGACCGAAAGGCCCCTGCCTTCCGCCGTCTCGATCTGGTCGGCGCGCTGCAGCGTCTTGTTGATGCGCTTGGCCAACTCGGGCGCCGCATTCGCCGGATAGAGCGACTGGTCTGGGTACATTGCCGAAGCGGTGTTGGCGTCCGCGGCGACCTGCCAACCTGAAAGATAGATCGCCTTCAGCCCGGCGCGAACCATCTGCATGGCCTGGTTGCCTGATAGGGCGCCAAGCGCATTGACGAAGTCTTCCTGGTTGATCAACTGCCACAGCCGGTTTGCGCCCATTTCGGCGATGCTGTGCTTGATCTGAACGGAGCCACGCAGTTTCGTCACATCTTCGGGAGTGTAGGGTCGCTCGATGCCATCGAAACGACCACCGGCTGCGGATGGAACGAGATTGTAAAAGTCAGTCATAGTGTACTCCCTCAGGCTCTGATATCTGACGCCGCAGGCCTCGCGTGTCATTCGTGTATGACTTGATTTACATTGCGCTGCACAGAAGGCGAGGAAAACCGCTCAAATAGCGCCATATTTGAAGAAAACCTGTCTTGTCTTTGACTGCATCGGTGTGTAAATTTGTAAATATTGTAAATAACTCGCGCGGCGTTGTTGTAAATCCGGTGTAAACAAATGGCAGAGCAGAAGATTTTCGCCGGGCCTCGGATCAGGCGCATCCGCATCGCGAAGGGGTTGACCCAGACCGCGATGGCAGAGGGCCTGGGCATTTCTCCGTCCTATCTCAACCTGATCGAGCGCAACCAGCGGCCCCTGACGGTGCAACTGATCTTGAAGCTGGCATCCGCCTACAAGGTCGAGCCGGAGGAATTGCATGGCGAAGCGGGCGGCTCCATCGCTGCCCTGCGCGAGGTGTTCTCGGATCCGCTTTTGTCGGGCGAACTGCCTGGCGACCAGGAACTGATCGAAATCGCTGAAGCCGCGCCGAATGCTGCCGCTGCGGTGGTCAAGCTGTTCCGCGCCTATCGCGAGCAGGCCGAGCGCTTGTCGGACCTCTCGGAATTGCTGGCGCAGGAGGGCAAGGCAACCGCGCTTTCCTCAGCGCGGCTTCCGATCGACGAAGTGAATGAGGTCTTCGAGCGGCGTCCGAACCATTTTCAGTCGATCGAAGAAGAGGCGGACGCCTTCGTTTCGCTGCTCGATCCGCGAGACGATCTCATGGGTGCATTGAAGGCCTGGTTGAAGCGCGACTACGGCATCGTGGTCAAGGTCCTGCCGGTGACGACCATGCCCAACTGGCGCCGCCGCTACGACCGGCATTCCCAGCGGCTGTTCCTGTCGGAACGGCTGTCGCCCTTCGACCAATTACGCGAGGTGGCGATGGAGGCTTGCCTGATCCGCATGCAGGTAGCCATCGCGGCGGAGATCAAGGCGCTGAAATTGTCGAGCGACGAGGCCCGTCGCATCGCCCGGTTTGAGCTGGCGCGCTATGCAGCTCATGCGCTGATGATGCCATACCAGGCTTTTCAGACCGCGGCCGTTCGAGCTTTGTACGATGTCGATGTGCTGCGCTCGCGTTTCGGCGTCTCGTTCGAGCAGGCGGCCAATCGGCTCACCACGCTGCAGCGGCAGGGGGCTCTGGGTGCGCCCTTCTTCATGCTGGAGATCGACAATGCCGGAAACCGCTTTCGCAGATCGGGCGCGCAAGGTTTTCCGCACAGCCGTTTCGGTGGTGGCTGCCCGAAGCTGCCGGTGCATGCCGCCTTCACCCAGCCGGGTCAGATTTTCGTCGAGGCTGTGCAAATGCCGGATGGAGCCGAGTTCCTTTGCGTCGCGCGAACGCTTGAAGGCCCGCAGGGCGCCTTCAACGAACGTCCGCGCCGTACGGCTATCCTGCTCGGCTGCGACATCGCCTTCCGTGCCGAGATCGTCTACGGCGCGGCACTGCCGCAAGCCACCGGTCCGGCCGGCCGGCCGATCCAGATCGGCGCGACGGCTGTCGGGCCGGCGTGCCGGCTGTGCGAGCGGCAGGGATGTCTTGCGCGCGCCGAGCCGCCGGTCACCCGCCCGCTCGGCCTCGATGAGATGGTCACCGGTCTGAGTGCTTTCGACTTTCAATAAGGCCAGTTCCACGCTCGTGCCACAAGCCATCAACGCCGCGTGGATCACGCTGATGGCCCGCAAATGCTCTATGGATACCGGCGCTTTCATGCCGAAGCACATCCTCTTTCCATCCGGTTGCTCCATGTCCGACCTCGCCGCGCCCATGCCGCAGCCTGCGCAGTCCTCGACGAGCGGGGAGGAGCGCCAGGGCTTGCTTCTCGTCTTCCTCTCGGCGCTCGCCTGGAGTTTCGGCGGCACGATCGGGCGCTTCGTGGAAACCCCCGACGGCTGGACCATGGTGTTCTGGCGGTCTTTCTGGGCGGTGGCCTTCCTCGTCGGCTTCATGCTGTGGCGCGACGGACGTCGCGGAACGCTGCGGATGTTTGCAGGAATGGGCGTTCCAGGCATGGCGGTCGCAATCTGTTTCGGGATTTCCTCGGCCTGTTTCGTGCTGGCGCTGTCTTACACAACGGTTGCCAACATCCTTCTGATGCAGGCCGGCGTGCCGCTCATCGCCGCCCTCATTTCCTGGGTGATCTTTCGCGAACGCATAGCATGGACGACATGGATGGCGATTTGCGCCGTTATTCTGGGCATCGGCATCATGGTCTCGGAATCCGCGACCGGCGCTGTATCCCCGATCGGCGATGCTCTCGCTCTGCTGATAGCGATATGCTTTGCCATCGCAACCGTGATCACCCGGCGCTACGCCCATGTGCGCATGACGCCGGCAACCTGCCTTGGTGCCGCTCTGGCAGGCCTTGTGGCGGCGTTCCAGTCGTCCGGACTGATCACCAGCGTGCCGGATGCCATGATCCTGTTTGTCTTCGGTGCACTCAATCTCGGGCTCGGTTTTGCGTTCTTTGCCATGGGCGCGCGACTGGTGCCGGCAGTGCTCGCAGCGCTGATGGGAACCTTCGAGCCGGTGCTTGGTCCAGTCTGGGTGTGGCTCGTGCATGGCGAGGTTCCCTCGGCCAGCACCATGATCGGCGGCACGGTGGTGGTGCTCGCTCTGGTTGCCTATCTCGGGCTGGAGTTTCGGCGCTACTCGCTGCCGCGCAAGCCTGGCGTCACCGGCATGCCGAACCCGAATTAGTCGTCTTTGCCAATTGACAAGCAAGCCGTAGGACGGGCACCTTTCGAGCAGGGCAAACAACGCACAGGCTTATCTTGCCAAGGGGTCGGACAGGGGCAACCGTTTCCGCAGGCTTACGATCCACCCCGATGGTGGTCGCATTTCCACGCTTCCATCGTTTGCGCCTTTTCCGCAAAGCGCAATTTGATGTGCGTGCGCAGCGTCCTGCCCATTATTGGTGCTTGTCCACCTCTTGCAACACAAATAGGCTAGCCGAAATTCCGCCTTCGGACGGACCCGGCAGGGTCGCCCGGGCACACGCGTAAAAGGAGAATCCTGATGAACACAAAGGCGCTTTGGCTTACCGCAGCCACGGCAATGATCGCTGCGTTCGCACAATCAGCCACGGCGCAGGAGCGTGTGGTCAATGTCTACAACTGGTCGGACTATATCGATTCGTCCATCATCGACGACTTCACCAAGGAAACCGGCATCAAGGTCGTCTATGACGTCTTCGATTCCAACGAAATCCTTGAGACAAAGCTCCTCGCCGGCGGTTCCGGTTATGACGTGGTTGTGCCCACCGCCAACTTCCTGGCGCGCCAGATCCAGGCGGGCGTCTTCCAGAAGCTGGACAAGTCAAAGCTGCCGAACCTTTCGAACATGTGGGACGTGGTCAACGATCGCACCGCAAAATACGACCCCGGCAACGAATACTCCATCAACTACATGTGGGGCACGGTCGGTATCGGCTATAATGTCGATAAGGTGAAGGCCGCGCTCGGTATCGACAAGGTCGATAGCTGGGATGTCGTGTTCAACCCCGAGAATGCGAGCAAGCTCGCCCAATGTGGCATTTATGTCTTGGATTCGCCCACCGACATGCTGCCCACCGTACTGAACTATCTCGGTTTGGACGCGGGAAGCACCTCGCTCGACGATATCTCCAAAGCCGAAGAAGCGATGATGGCGATCCGTCCGTCGATCCGCAAATTTCATTCGTCAGAGTACATCAATGCGCTCGCCAATGGCGACATCTGCGTTGCGGTCGGTTGGTCCGGCGACGTCTTCCAGGCCCGGGACCGCGCGATCGAAGCCAAGCAAGGGGTGAACCTCGATTACGTCATTCCGAAGGAAGGCGCGGAAATGTGGTTCGACCAGATGGCTATTCCTGCCGATGCCAAACATGTCGACACCGCACATGAATTCATCAATTACATGATGCGGCCCGAAGTCATCGCCAAGGCCAGCGACGTCATTTTCTACGCCAATGGCAACAAGGCTTCGCAGCAATTCATCAGCAAGGAAATCCTGGACGATCCGGCGATCTATCCGGATGAGGCTGTTCTAGCCAAGCTCTTCACTGTCTCGCCTTACGATCCCAAGTCACAGCGGCTGATCACGCGCAGCTGGACCAAGATCGTTACGGGCCAGTGATCGAAACGACCCCGGCAGGCCACTGTCGGGGCTTTTCCTAGAGATATGACGTCGGGAATTGGGGAGCCTGCTCATGAACTCGCTTGGAAGCATTCGCAGGTCCTTTGCGCCCTGGACTGATCCGTCGGCGAAACCCTATATCGAGTTTCGCAACGTCACGAAGCGGTTCGGCGACTTTACGGCCGTCAACGACCTGTCTCTGAGCATATACGAGCGTGAGTTCTTCGCCCTGCTCGGGGCGTCTGGCTGTGGCAAGTCAACGCTTCTGCGCATGCTGGCGGGTTTCGAGGAGCCTACCTCCGGCAGCATCCTTCTCGATGGACAGGATTTGCGCGGCATTCCGCCCTACCGCCGGCCGGTCAACATGATGTTCCAGTCCTACGCGCTGTTTCCGCATATGACGGTGGAGCAGAACATCGCTTTTGGCCTGAAGCAGGATGGCATGGCGAAGGTCGAAATCGAGCAGCGCGTCGCTGAGATGCTCAAGCTCGTCAAGCTGAGCCAGTTCGCCAAGCGCAAGCCGCACCAGCTTTCCGGCGGGCAACGCCAGCGCGTCGCCCTTGCGCGTGCTGTTGCAAAACGCCCCAAAGTGTTGCTGCTCGATGAGCCGCTGGGCGCGCTCGACAAGAAGTTGCGTGAGGAAACCCAGTTCGAACTGATGGACCTGCAGCAGAAGCTCGGCCTCACCTTCGTCGTCGTCACCCATGACCAGGAAGAGGCCATGACCATGGCCGACCGCATCGCGATTCTCGACAAGGGCGAGGTGATGCAGGTGGCGACGCCGGCCGAGGTTTATGAGGCGCCGGGTTCGCGCTTCGTCGCCGGCTTCGTCGGTACCGTCAACATCTTCGAAGGCAAGGTATCGGCGCGCGAGGGTGTGGCTGCGACGATCATGACCGACGGTGGTGTCATCCGCAGCGAGAACGCATCCGACGCGACGGTGGGCAGCGATGTCGCCTTTGCGATCCGGCCCGAAAAGATCAAGGTCTCTTCAAAGGAGCCCGCGCCCGGTATCGACAATGCCATGCAGGGCGAGGTCTATGACATCGCCTATCTCGGCGACATGACGGTTTATCACGTCAAGCTGCCGAGCGGCCAGGTGGTGCGGGCAAGCGCGCTGAATGCGGCTCGCGTCACGGAAGATCCGCTGACCTGGGACGACACCGCATGGATATCGTTCCGGCCCGATGCCGGCGTTATCCTGACGCGCTAGGGGGACGGAGATGCAACGCGCAATCGCCGCCCTCACCAGCAGGCTGGTCATCGTCGTTCCCTATCTTTGGCTGCTGGCCTTCTTCTTGGTGCCGTTCATCATCGTGTTCAAGATTTCGCTGTCGACCACGGCGATAGCGATGCCGCCTTATGAACCGGTGATGACCCTTTCCAATGGCATCGGCGCCTTTTTCGCGCAATTCCGCGACCTTCATTTCGATAACTACGCCTGGCTGGGCGGCGATCCGCTCTATATGCGGGCCTATCTATCCAGCGTCGTCATCGCGGCGATCTCGACCTTCCTGGCGCTGCTGATCGGGTTTCCGGTAGCCTACGGCATGGCGCGGGCGCCGGCCACGCTGCGGCCGACGCTGTTGATGCTGGTCATCCTACCGTTCTGGACGAGTTTTCTGATCCGCGTCTATGCCTGGATCGGAATTCTCAAGCCGGAGGGACTGCTCAACCAGTTCCTGCTGTTCACCGGCATCATCGATACGCCGCTGGTGATCCTCAACACCCACACCGCCATCTTCATCGGCATCGTCTATTCCTATCTACCGTTCATGATCCTGCCGCTCTATGCGTCGCTGGAGAAGATGGACTACTCGCTGATCGAAGCTGCGAACGACCTCGGCTGCCCGCCGATCAGCGCATTTTGGAAGATAACGTTTCCCTTGGCGCTCCCCGGCGTCATCGCCGGTTGCCTGCTCGTGTTCATCCCAGCGGTGGGCGAATTCGTGATTCCCGATCTTCTCGGCGGTTCCCAGACGCTGATGATCGGCAAGACCTTGTGGAACGAGTTTTTTGCCAATCGCGACTGGCCGGTCGCATCGGCGGTAGCCATCATCCTGCTGCTTCTGCTGGTGGTGCCAATCATGTTCTTCCAGCAGGCACAGGCGCGCGCGCAGGAGCAGGGCAAATGAACGCGACCTGGAGCCGCTTCAACATCGTCTCGATCACGCTGGGCTTTGCTTTTCTCTATCTGCCGATCGTGCTTCTGGTCATCTTTTCGTTCAACGAGTCCAAGCTCGTCACTGTTTGGGGCGGCTTTTCGACCAAATGGTACAGCGCTTTGTTCCGCAACCAAGGCCTGATGGACGCGGCCTGGGTCACCTTCCGCGTCGGCCTGCTCTCGGCTACCATCGCAACCATTTTGGGTACGCTGGCCGCGCTTGCGCTGACGCGCTACACGCGATTTCGGGGCAGGGTGTTGTTTTCCGGCATGGTGTTCGCGCCGCTGGTGATGCCCGAGGTGATCACCGGCCTGTCGCTGCTGTTGTTGTTCGTGGCCATCGGCTTCGATCGTGGCTTCATGACGGTCACACTCGCTCATGTGACATTCGCCATGTGCTACGTCGCAGTCGTTGTGCAGTCGCGGCTCGTGTCGTTCGACCGTTCACTCGAAGAAGCGGCGATGGACCTTGGCGCCACGCCCGTGAAAACCTTCTTCGCTGTGACACTGCCGGTCATCCTGCCTGCCGTCATCTCCGGATGGATGCTCGCCTTTACGTTGTCGCTGGACGATCTTGTCATAGCGTCGTTTACCTCGGGGCCGGGGGCGACGACCCTGCCGATGAAGATATACAGTCAGGTTCGGCTGGGGGTGACGCCGGAGATCAACGCGGCCTGCACCATCCTCATTGGTATCGTCACGCTCGGGGTCATCACGGTCTCGGTCGTCAACAAACGCCGCGAAGTGCAGCGTCAACGTGACGAGCACGCCGCTCAACGCGGCTGAATTCGGCAGCTTCAAACCAAAAAAAGGCCCGCGGCACGCAAATGCCGCGGGTCTTTGGTGCTTATCTGCCTGTCGGCTTAACGTTGCGACAGATAGACAGTTTCTTCATCGTCGCGCTGCTTGCCGCCAAGGGCCGCTGCGGCACTCGCGATGAAGGCACCGATGATCATTGACAAGGCTGCGACCAGGGCGAAGGTGGCAGCTGCGGCCCGTGCGGTATCGGCAGCTTCCATAGCCTGGGTCTTGGCAGCCTCGGCCTGAGCAATGACTGCATCGATACGAGCGGTGGCGTCCGCTTCGGATAGGCCTGTGCGGGCAGCGACGAGCTGAGCCAGATAGGTCTTGTCTTCGGGCGTCATCTCCCCCGCTGCCGCACTTGAGGCTAGAATGCGCGAAGCCTGCGCGGCAGCTGCCGCGTCGCCTTCCGCACCGGGTGCTGCAAGACGGGCGGGGTCGTTTGGACGGAACAGCGAATCGACAAAGTAGGATGTCGCGCCGCTGGTGCTTTCCGTGTCCGTGCCGGCAGTGGCTCCCATCACCGCGCCGGACGCAACCGTCGAAGCCGTTTGGATGCCTGTGCCGATAACGGATGTTAAAGCCGAACCCAGAACCATCACGGTCACCAGCGTGGCAACTGCCCAGGACATGAAGCCATGCGCTGTGTCACGGAAGAAGGTTTCGTCCGTGTGGATGCCGACCCATTTGGTGCGAAGCCGACCGGTGAGATAGCCGCCTGCTCCAGACGCCAGCCACTGTACGATAATCAGCCAGATCGCCGTGGACACCGCGAAGGTGGTGACGCTTGCGCCCTCATTCGACCATGGCGAAACCATTGTCAGCCCAAGCCCGGAACCCAGCAGCATCAGGATAAAGGTGATTGTCGAAGCCGCGAAAGCGCCCGCGATGATCGGGCCCCAGCTGACAGCCGATTTCGACGATTCGACTTGTGTGCCAACTTCGGCAGTTGTGTACTCGTTTTGCATGGCCATCTCCTAGCGCATGAACAAGAAGAGAAGGATGATAATCGGAATTGGAATTCCAAGCATCCAGAGCAAAATACCGCGACCCATGATCGTCTCCTGAATTGAAATAAGAAAAAGCCCCGCCAGGGCGGGGCTATAGACTAGGCAGCCTTGGCGATTTCATTCGCGGATGCGTCGGCAAGCGCGGTCAAGGCTTCATCGGTCTTGGATTCTTCAGCAAGCGTTTGGCCCAGAAGCTTCGCCGCGTCGCTCATGCCGAGCACTTCAGCCCAACGCTTCAGCGTGCCGTAACGGGTCATTTCGTAGTGTTCGACCGCCTGGGCAGAGGAAATCAAGCCGGCATCGATTGCAGGCGATCCCTTGAAGGTGTCGATGATGTCTTCGCCTTCGGAAATAATGCCTTCGATGGCATCGCAGGTTTTGCCCTGGGCGCGCTTGCCCATCAGTTCGAAGATCTGCTGCAGGCGCTCGACGTGAACTTCAGTCTCGTCCTTGTGCTTTTCGAATGCCGACTTCAGCTCGGAAGAACTGGCGGCACGCGCCATTTTAGGCAGCGTCTTGAGGATCTTTCGCTCGGCGTAATAGATGTCTTTCAAAGTGTCGTGAAAAAGATCTTCGAGGTTTTTTTCTTTGGCCATAGTGGTCTTCCTTGGTGCGTGTCGGCAGAGACGTTGTTCACAGAGTTGTGAATGCACCAAGGTAGCGCGCCAGAAACATAAAGGTTCCCGCTCACGGCGCTGGAAAAAACTTAGATTGCCACGGAACTTTATTGTACTCGGCTATAGACGTCGGAACGAACGGCGTTACATCGGCATGCGGAAGGTGAATCGGGTCGCATTGCTGTCCGATGTCACATCGATTCTGCCGCCATGTCCGCGCGCAATTTCCGAAGCGATGTAGAGACCAAGCCCCAGCCCCGCGCTATGGGTTCCGGTGGCGCCGCGCACAAATGGATTGAACAGTCCGCTCAACGCTTCCTCGGCAATGGGAGGTCCTGCATTTTCCACCCAGAGCTCGAAAGTCTCGGCTCGAACCTCAGCACCTGTTCTGATCGGCGCTTCATGCGACCCATGGGTGATGGCATTTCCCAAGAGATTGCCGAAAAGCTGCGCCACGCGCGACTGATCGGAAACGACGCTCTCCGCGAGCCGGAAATCCGTCTCGATCGTCCTGCCGGGATGGATGGAGCGGATTTCCGCCACGACCTGCTCGAGGACCGGTATCAAAGGAGCAGCATCGTCGATCTGGAGGTTCAGGCCGTCGCCAAGCCGGGCGCGGGCGAAGTCGATGACATTGTCGATCAGGCTCCGCATCCGCAGCAGGCTGCCCTGCATAAGCGTGACGATCTTCTGGCCCTGATCGTCCAGATTCCCGCGAAACAACAGTTTCGTGCCAGCTTCTAACGAGGCTACGGGATTACGCAGATCGTGGCCGAGAACTGCGATGAACTGCTCGCGTATCTCAGCCGTTTCACGCTCGTCCTGCAGGGCGGTTCTGGTTTTCGACAGTTCTTCATCGGCTTCCAACTGGGATGCGATCAGTTGCGCAAACAACTGAAACATGCCGATCGTTTCGGGGTTCTTCAGCTTGGCCGGAAGGGGGTCCAATGCACAAAGCGTACCGAAAAACTGGCCGTCCTTCAGCACGATCGGCATGGAGATGTAGCTTTGGAAGCCATACATCGCTGGTGTCTGGTGCCCGCAATAGAGCCCATCCTCCGCCACATTGTCGATCACGACCGGCTCTTGGCTTTGACGGATCTCATGGCAGATGGTGGTTTCCACCTTGAGTTCATCGCCAGGGCTGAGCCCGAAATCGAGGCTGTCGAGCACATCGCAGGTGATCCAGCGATCCTCGGTCACGCGTGCAACCGCCGCGAAACGCATACCTGTCGTCCGGCAGACGACATCGAGGATCGTCGGCACAGCGGCAATTCTGCCGATGGCATCGATATCAGCCTGAAAATCGTTGTTCATCTAAGTCTTCCCCGCAAGCGGCGCCATCGTAGCGGGCAGCGAAACAGTGTCATTCAAACTGCTACCTGCATGACAAGGATGCAAGTCGCAACCCTTTGCCTCGCGCACAAGACGGACATGCACGGCCGAGACCCCGCCATTCTTCTATGCCGGTTTCCAGTTCAGCCACAGTTCCACCACCCAGCGGGTCGCGAAGGCGCCATGGCAATAAGCTGGGCGACACATACGACACGCTTTTCGTCGGTATCGCCTTCCGCATCCCGCTTGGACAACAGCGACAACCCGACTTCGGTGATCTCACCGATCACGCTGCGAGCCATATCCATCGTCGCCGTCCTCATCAGGACCGCGCTGAAAATCATGCCACCCAAAGCTGAAAATCGCGGTTGTGAGGTTGGCGCGGCGCTTGCTCGGGTAAGCCTTCCACCAATTGCTCGGGGAATGACGACATCAAGACCCGCGTGGAAAGGAAGGCGCGCCTTTGACCAAGCTCAAGAGATTGCCGGTTATGGTTGGAAAGGGCGGCGACGAATGCGCGCTTCCGAATGGTACGGTTGGGTGGGCTCGAACCACCGACCTCCGGATCCACAATCCGGCGCTCTAACCAACTGAGCTACAACCGCACATCTTGCTTTCGCGAAGCGTCCATACGGCCTCTTGAATGACATTTCAAGGCTTTTGCGACGCATCGTCCGGTATTTCACAGCCCCGCGAAACTGCGTGCCAGGAAACTCGAACTGTCGAGGAACGGTCCCCACAACAGAAAAAGACCGGCGGGAGGAGGTGCCGGTCTTTTCCTTGTGTCTGGCCAGCGGGAGGAGGTGCTGGCCTTTTAGCCCGGAGGGCAGAGGGAGGAGGAACCGCCCGCCGGGTATTCCGAAGGTGCCGGTTTAGGCAACCTTGAGTTCGGTGAAGGCCTTCTCAAAAGCGACCTTGGCCGGCTTGGTGACGTCCTCGGCCGCCTTGGTGGCGACAGCCTGGAAATCCTTTGCCTGCTCGACCGAAAGCTCGATGCGCTTGCGGAGGAACGAGGTCTGAAGCTCGAGGACTTCCGAAAGCGACTTGGCGCCGAGCAGCGACTCAAGATGGGCGAAACCCAGCTCGGTGTTGGTGCGCAGGGCGGCAATGGCCTTGTAGGACATGTCGTTCGAAGCCGTCTTTACGGTCTCGAAAGTCGTCTCGATCGTCTTCTGGGCTTCCTCGGCGCCAGTCTTGATCTTGGCATAAGCCTCTTTCGACTGCTCGACGCCCTTTTCGGTGAAAGTGCGGAGCTGGTCGGTAGCCTTGGAGACGTCGAAGGTGGGGAATTCAACGTTTTCTACGAATTCGGCGGTCTTGGTCTTGGACATTTTCCATCCTTTGCCTTGATAGACCTTCACGAAGGCCTTTTATGTCGATGAGAGACATATAGCACTGCTTATGGTGCGTTGCAATATTTATGTTGCACTGCACCAAAAAATTTCACCGTTAACCACATCGCGTAGAAACCCCCGGTCTAACCCTGTGCTTGATGGACGTGGCGGCCGACTGCTTTTATTAACGAAGCGTTAATCGTAGACTACCCGCGCCAAGCAGGGAAAAGAATGCCGTCAGCAGCCTACTCATTTCTGGACGTCGCGATCCTCGACCAGGTCAGGCAGCGTTTTGCCGTCGGCGACGCCCTGGCGATTCTCTCTGCCGATCTGGATCATGTAATCTGGGCCAATGGCCCGGGGGCGTCGATCTTCGGGTATGATGCGGTCGAGGATATGATTGGCGCATCTTCGCGTCTCGGCGTGACGGCACGGCGGCAGATTGCTGCGACCAGCGGCTTCCCCAATATTGGACACGACCGGTCGATCTTGGTTCGGTTGGCGACCGGCATGCAAAGTCGTGCCATAGCCTTTCTTGCCAGCGCGGTGACCTTGCCGGATGGGGAGCCCGGAATCCTGCTGGCCGTTCCGGCAGAGCAGACGGGAGCGGGCGGTGAGGCCGATATCGCCCAGCATGCTGTCGGTGGGTTCAGTGAGCCCGGCCATTTCCTGGCGTTTCTCGATGCCCAGGGACAAGTCGAAGCGGCCTCGGAGGGATTCTCCAGCCTTTCGCTCGAACCTTTTCGGCTCTCGCAACTGGTGGCTGAGTTCGGACAGCAAGGACAGCGCCTGCTCAAGCGCGTGTTGCCGGTGCCCGGCGGCCGCTTGCCTGTCGGTGTGGCGCGCCTGACGGACGATCCCGTTCGTTATCTTCTTGTAGTGGTCGACGAGCGGGACGATGCCACGCAGGAAAGCTTTGCCTCGGCCGAGGAACCCGAGACGGCTTCTGTCGAAACGTCGCCGGCCATCGAACAGCCGCAACCGCCTGTCGCAGCAGTGGTTTCACCAGTGCCGGACCTTGCGCCAATGCCCTCGACGGAAACGCCGGGAACTCTCGCCGATGGCCTTCATGGCGATGCTCCCGCAGTGCGGTTCGTCTGGCGGACGGATGCCGATGGCCTGTTTTCCGCCATATCGCCGGAATTTGCCGGGGTTGTAGGAGAACGCGCTGCCGATGTGATCGGTAGGCGGTTCCATGATGTTTCGGTGACCTTCGCGCTCGATCCGGACGAGGAGATTACAGCCCTTCTGGAGCGGCGCGATACGTGGTCGGGCAAGATGGTGCTGTGGCCGGTGGCCGGGACGGACCGCAAGGTGCCGGTCGATCTGGCGGCTTTGCCTGTTTATAGCCGCGACCGTGTTTTCGAAGGCTTTCGAGGCTTCGGCGTTCTGCGCCCGTCGGAATCGGTTGTCGATCCCGAGCGCATTGGGCTGGCGCTCGTGCCGAATGCACGTCCGGACGAAGCGGTAGTCGAGGTTCCCGTTGCGCCGACCGCTGAGCCTGAGGTGCCGGCGATCGCCGACGAACAAGAACCGGCCGCTGCCGAAAATGTCATCCATCTCGTCGCGCATCGGCCAGTCGACGCCTCTGTGGAAAATGGCAGGACACTGTCTCCCGTCGAGCGCACCGCGTTTCGCGAGATCGGCGACCGGTTGCGGAAAACGACAGGATCCGAGCCGCCGGTCCTCGCACCAGAGCCGGAAACCTCAGCGTTTGCCGAGCCCGCCGACATGACGCCGCAGCAGGTCGAGGCGACCACGAAGGAAGCCGCCGAAACGCTGAGGAAGACTCCTGTCGAAGCCACGCAGCCCCCTGTGGAAGAGACGCAGCAAATGGCGTCTTCTGATGAAACCCTCGATGTGCTGCCGGCCGAAACGCTGCCGACGGTGACTGCGCTGGAAGAAACCTCCGTGGCACAGGACGTTTCCGCATCGCCACAGAGCGAAGAAGCGGTGCCCGAACCGGTCGCGGAATCGTTCGAAACCGCCTCGGAAGACCACGCACTGACTGACACCGCTCTTCTGGAACGGATGCCGCTTCCTGTGTTGATCCACTCGGGCGACCGGCTGCATTATGCCAACCCGGAATTCCTGGCCCTTATCGGCCACGCGTCGCTCGATGATATCGAAATGGCCGGCGGGCTTGGCAGCCTGTTCGTCGACCATCTTTCCGATGTCGGCGATGCCGACCGAAATCTGAAAATGCGGGCGAAAGGCGGCGCGGAATTCGCTGTCGAAGCGCTGCTGCGTTCCGTGCCTTGGCGCGGCCGCAAGGCGCTGATGCTGGTGGTCAAGCCTGCCGACAGCGAAGTTGACAAGGACGTTACAGGTACGGCTTCGATGGTTTCGGCCTTGCAAACGCGCGTGGCCGAGATGCGTGCGATCATCGATACCGCCACCGATGGCGTGGTGCTGATCGACCTGGAGGGCAATATCCGCTCCATCAGTCGTCCGGCGGAAGCGCTGTTCGGTCAGGACAGCGATGAGGTTGCCGGCAAGCCGTTTACCGCGCTGTTCGCTATCGAAAGTCAGCGCGCCGTCCAGGATTATCTCAATGGGCTGGCGGATAATGGCGTGGCAAGCGTGCTCAATGACGGGCGCAATGTCATTGGCCGCGAGGCGGAGGGCGGTTTCATCCCGATGTTCATGAGCATCGGCAAGTTGCCGCATGACAGCGGCTACTGCGCGGTGGTGCGCGACATCACCCCCTGGAAACGCGCGGAGGAGGAATTGACTCAGGCCCGGTCGATTGCCGAACGCGCCTCTTCGCAGAAAACAGATTTCCTCGCGCGGATCAGTCACGAGATACGTACGCCGCTCAACGCCATCATAGGCTTTTCCGAATTGATGATGGACGAGAAATTCGGCCCCGTGGCCAATGACCGTTATCGCGACTATCTCCGCGACATCAATCGATCGGGCAATCATGTGCTCGATCTCGTCAACGACCTGCTGGATATCTCGAAGATCGAAGCCGGTCAGCAGGAGATGGATTACGAAGCCGTCTCCATCAACGACGTGCTGTCCGAGACTGTGGCGCTGATGCAGCCGCAGGCCAATCGCGAGCGCGTCATCATCCGGTCCAGCTTCGCGTCACGTCTGCCGGAGGTGGTTGCCGATATGCGCAGCCTGCGCCAGATCGCGCTCAACGTGTTGTCGAATGCTATTCGCTATACCCAGGCAGGCGGGCAGGTCATCGTGTCAACCTCATACGAACAGAGCGGCGATATTGCCTTGAGGGTACGTGATACCGGTGTTGGCATGACACAGGCGGAGATCGAGCAGGCGATGAAGCCGTTCAAGCAGATCAATTCGCTCAAGCGCCCGCGCGGCGACGGGACAGGCCTCGGTCTGCCGTTGACCAAAGCCATGGTGGAGGCCAATCGCGCCCGTTTCACCATCACTTCGACGCCGGGCGAGGGAACGCTGGTCGAGGTCATTTTCCCGTCCACCAGGGTTCTGGCGGAATAAACTGAGGATAGGCATAGTCTGGCAAAACGTCGTAACGGTCACATTTTCGTGATCGGAGCCCGCATTTGTATGAGATTGTTTGGCAAAGCGTTGAAAACAGTGCGCAACGCTCCACTTTAGAACTATTCTAAATAGTTGATTTTGTTGATCTTTATAGTTGATTAGTTCACTCCGCTTGAGCATATAGGCGCTGTTTTGAGGGCCTGGCGGTCTTAGGCTGCCGGCGAAGCCATTTGGGCAGGGAGACGTCACTATGATTTCCAAAAAGACTTCGGGCCTTGGCGCTTTTGCGCTTGCCGCATTGTTTGCCACCTCGGCTCTGGCCGATGGCACCGTCAACATCTACACCTATCGCCAGCCCGACCTGATCAAGCCTGTGCTCGACGCGTTCACCGCGGAGACGGGCATCCAGACCGAAGTCCTGTTTCTCGACAAGGGCCTCGAGGAGCGCATCTTGGCCGAGGGCGAAAACTCGCCCGCCGACGTCATCATGACGGTCGACATTTCGCGTTTGACCTCGGCTAAGGAAAAGGGCGTCACCCAGCCTCTGGTCGATGAAAAGCTGAACGCCGAGCTGCCGGCCGAGTATCGCGATCCGGAAGGCAATTGGTTCGGCGTCACCAAGCGCGCTCGCGTCGTCTATGCCTCGAAAGACCGCGTGCAAGATACCACGATCACTTATGCCGATCTGGCCGACCCCAAGTGGAAGGGCAAGATTTGCATGCGTTCGGGGCAGCACGACTACAATCTGGCACTCTTCTCCGCAGCAATTTCGCACTGGGGTGCGGAAAAGACCGAAGAGTGGATGAAAGGCCTCAAGGCCAATCTTGCCAAGAAGCCTGACGGCGGCGACCGTCCGCAGGCTGGCGCCATTGCGGCGGGCGAGTGCGACATCGCCATCGGCAACACCTACTATGTCGGTTTGATGCGCAACAATGAGAAGGATCCGAAGGAGAAGGAGTGGGGCAACGCGATCAACGTGCTCTTCCCGACCTTCGAGAACGGCCTCACCCACGTCAATATCTCGGGTGCAGCGATCGCCAAGCATGCGCCGAACCGCGACAATGCCGTCAAGCTGATCGAGTTCCTGGCCAGCCATAAGGCACAGCAGGTCTATGCCGAGGCAAACTACGAATATCCGGTCGAGCCCGGCCTGGAGCCTTCGGAGACGGTCAAAGCGTTCGGTGAACTCAAGGCAGACACGTTGCCCCTGGCTGACATTGCCAAATATCGCAAGCAGGCCTCCGAGATGGTCGACCGCGTCGGCCTGGATGACGGCCCGGCTTCCTGATCGGTCGCCGATAAAAGTCTTCGAACCCGGGCCGATCCAATCGGCCCGGTTTTGTCGTTTGGAGGGTCTGGTTTGGGGCAGGTCGCAAGCGTGAACAGTATCGGGAGCCGCAAGGCTGTCGATCCCGTGCGCCCGCCGCGCCACCCCTTGCTGCGCAGCGCAGCTCTGCTGGTCAGCGCAATCGTGCTGTTGCCGATCATCGCCCTCGCATTCGTCGCGCTCTCGGGCTCAGGCGAAGACTGGCCGCATCTCGTCCAAAACGTGCTTCCAGGTTCGATCCGCTCAACACTCCTGCTGATGTCGCTCGTGGCTGTGATGACTGCTGTCGTCGGTGTGGCGTCGGCCTGGGCCGTGGTCGCCTACGATTTCCCGTTTCGCAAGACACTGTCCTGGATGCTGGTGCTACCGTTTGCCGTGCCGCCCTATCTCGCCGCCTATGCCTATGGCGAGTTCCTGCATTTCCACGGGCCTTTGCAAGGCATGGTGCGCGCCCTGTTCGGGTTCCAGACAATACGCGACTACTGGTTTCCCGATATCCGCACCACGCAGGGCACGGCGTTCGTGCTGGCTGCCGTGCTCTACCCTTATGTTTATATGACCACCCGCGTGGTGTTTCTCATGCAGGGACGCAACATTGCCGATGTTGCCCGCACCTTGGGGGCATCGCCGCGCCGCGTTTTCTGGCGGGTGCTGCTGCCTGTCGCACGTCCCGCCATCGTTGCAGGCCTTGCCCTCGTGCTGATGGAGACCATCAACGACGTCGGCGCGGCCGAATATTTCGGCGTCCGCACCCTAACCGTGGCCGTCTACACGACCTGGCTGAATCGCAACAGCCTGGAGGGCGGAGCGCAGATTGCTCTGATCATGCTGCTGCTGGTATTTGTGCTGCTTGTCGCCGAGCAATGGGTGCGCCGCCGCCAGCGCTATCACGCCGGCCGTTCGACGCAGATGAAAGTGCATCCGCCGCGTGTTCGGATTGTGGGCTTCAAGCGTTGGGCGATGTCCTTGACATTGCTCTTGCCCGTCCTCTGCGGCTTCGGAGTGCCGCTGCTAATCTTCGGGCAGTATGCGTCGCGGCGTATGGACCAGTTCTTTGCGCCTGCGCTCGGCAAGGCGCTGTTCAACAGCCTTACGACCGCCACGCTGACCGCGCTGCTGACCGTGACGGTGGCGCTGTTGCTGCTCAATGTGGTGCGGCTATGCCGGGGGCGTGGGATGATCGCCGTGGTTCGGCTGGCGTCGATCGGTTATGCGCTGCCGGGTGGCATATTGGGGCTCGGCCTTCTCTTCTCGCTCGCCCGATTCGACAACACGATCGACGCGTTCTTCCGCGCCAATTTCGGCTTCTCGACGGGCCTGCTTCTGACCGGTTCCGCCGCTGCCGTCGTGCTGGCCTGCACGATTCGTTTCGTAGCCCTCGCGGAAGGCTCAATTCGTTCGGGGATGGAAAAACTGCCGGCCGGGCTCGACGATGCCGCCCGCAGCCTGGGCCGCACACCCGTGCGGAGCGCGCTGTCGGTGCTGCTGCCGCTGTTGCGGCCGGCCATTCTGACGGCTGCGGTGCTGGTCTTCGTCGATACGGTGAAGGAGCTGTCGGCGACGATCCTGTTGCGGCCTTTCGGCTTCAACACACTTGCCACCCACGTCTATGAGAATGCCTCGCGCGGTGTGCCCCAGGATGGAGCAGCCGCCGCGTTGACCATCATTTTGACGGCGATGGTTCCGGTTCTGCTGTTGTCAGGTGCGTTGATGCGTGATGCGGACGCACATCTTTAGGGACGCGAGGCGACCTGGTGCAAACGTAGCAAAACCGCCCGTTTAATGCGGAACAGAATTGATGATCGCGGCCACGAGAACTGCGTTGGCGCAAAGGATCATCAGAGATGTGACGATGGCGGCTCTTTGAATTTCGCTCATTGTTTGCTCTCCGTTTGTTACGGAAGGTAACGCGCCGTTATGGAAATGGCAATTCACAATTCTGTCCGTGTGCAAAAAAGGCGGAAACGCAGCTTGGTTCCCGCGAACCGTGAAAAGAAAAAGGCGCCCGGAGACGCCTTGAGAGGGATGTAAAACTGTGGATTGTTAAAAAATCGCCGCTCGCGTTTAGCTCTGCAGCGCAGGGATGCCGGCGTATAGGTCCAGCGCTTCTGGGTTGGCCAGCGCTTCCTTGTTCTTGACGGCCCTGCCATGCACCACGTCGCGTACGGCGAGCTCGGTGATCTTGCCGGATTTCGTCCGTGGAATGTCTTGCACTGCGACTATGCGCGCGGGAACGTGGCGCGGGCTCGCCCCGGTCCTGATCTTGTTGCGGATGCGCTTTTCGAGATCATCGTTCAACACGATCCCTTCGGCCAGCCGCACGAACAGCACGACGCGCACGTCGTCGTCCCAGGTCTGGCCGATGCAGAGGGCCTCGAGGATTTCGGGCATCTGTTCAACCTGGTTGTAGATTTCGGCCGTGCCTATGCGCACGCCGCCCGGATTGAGCGTCGTATCGGAACGGCCGTGGATGATCATGCCGCCATGCTCGGTCCATTCGGCGAAGTCGCCATGGCACCAGACATTGTCGAAGCGCTCGAAATAGGCGGCGTGGTATTTTGCCCCGTCCGGGTCGTTCCAGAAGCCGATGGGCATCGCCGGGAACGCTTTTGTGCAGACCAGTTCGCCCTTTTCCCGGCGTACCGGCTTGCCGTTGTCGTCCCAGACATCCACCGCAAGCCCCAGACCCGGACCCTGGATCTCGCCGCTCCAGACCGGTTTTGTCGGAACGCCTAAAACAAAGCACGAGACGATGTCAGTGCCGCCCGAAATCGAGGCGAGGTGGACGTCTTTCTTGATGCCGTCATAGACGAACTCGAAGCCTTCCGGCGACAGCGGCGAACCGGTGGAGGACACGGTGCGCACGTTCGACAAATCATGCGTCTCGATCGGCCTCAGTCCGGCCTTGCGCACGGAATCGATGAACTTCGCCGATGTGCCGAAATAGGTCATCTTCTCGCGCTCGGCGAGATCGAAGATCACATTGCCATCGGGATGGAAGGGCGAGCCGTCATACAGAAGAAGCGTCGCGCCAGAAGCGAGACCCGACACCAGCCAGTTCCACATCATCCAGCCGCAGGTGGTGAAGTAGAAGAGCCGGTCGCCATCCTTCAGCCCGGCATGCAGCCTGTGCTCTTTGACATGCTGCAGCAGCGTCCCACCCGCGGAATGCACGATGCATTTCGGAATGCCGGTCGTGCCCGATGAAAACAGGATGTAGAGCGGGTGGGAAAACGGCAGCTGCATGTAGGAAATGTCAGCGGCGGCGAAGGGCGCGAGCGCCTGGTCGAGCGTCTCAGTATTGGCCATGTCGGCCGCGGCCTGCACGGCATTGCCGAGATAATCGACCACCAGCACCTTGCGCAGGGTCGGCATCTTGGCCGCAACGGCTGCGATCTTGGCAGAAACATCGATGCGTTTGCCGGCATACCAATAGCCGTCCGGCGCCAGGAACACGACCGGTTCGATCTGGCCGAAACGGTCGAGCACGCCTTGCTCTCCGAAATCCGGCGAGCAGGACGACCAGATGGCGCCGAGCGACGCCGTTGCCAGCATAGCCGCCACGGTTTCGGGCATGTTGGGCATCATGGCAGCAACCCGGTCCCCCTGCTTGACGCCAAGCGACACGAACAACTGTTGAATGCGCGACACCTGCGCGCGCAAATCGTCCCAGGTCCAGCGACGCGTGATCTTATCCTCGCTCTGGAAGACGATCGCTTCTTCGTCGCCACTCTTGCGCAGGAGGTTTTCTGCGAAGTTGAGCTTGGCGTCAGGGAAGAAAACCGCGCCGGGCATCCGGTCGCCATGGGCCAGCACGCGGTCGCCCTTTTCGCCGTGGATTTCGCAGAAATCCCAGACGAGATTCCAGAACCCTTCGCGGTCTTCAATCGACCATGCATGCAGCGCGTCGAAATCGGCAAGAGAGAGGCCCGTACGCGCTGCTGCCTGCCGGGAAAACTCCGTTACGGCGGCCTCCCTGATCTGCGATACAGACGGACTCCAGAGCAAGTTTTCGACCATTATGCGTTCTCCTCCACACACCCCTGCGCTTATGCATATTGCACTGCGGCAAATCAAGAAGCAGCGTTGCGCTGTGTGCAATCGCCTTGACGAGGCCATAAAGACTTGAAATGCCGGGCCTGTCCGCTAAACCCGTCTGAAAGGGCTGCATACGGGGCTATGAAGGCATCACCACTGGTCAGGCGTTTGATCTGGGCCGTCGCTGCATTGCTTGCTATCGGCGCAGTGGGCGTCGCTGTTTTGCCCTATGTCGCTGCATCCCAGATCGTGCGGGATCGTATTGCCTTCAACATGAGCCTTTCCAGCGGCTATCGCGTCATCATCGATGCGCCGCCTGTGATCGAGATATGGCCGTTGCGCGCCATTATCACCGACGTTTCTCTCTCCCGCTGGGACGATTCTCCCGATACGCCGGTTCTCGAAGCCGAGCGTGTCGAGATCGATCTGTCCGCCTTTGCCGCCCTTCGCGGCAATATCGTGTTTTCGGGCGCTCGGCTGATCCGGCCGGTGGTGTATTTCGAAGGCGAGGGGAATGCGGTCAGGCCGCCGCCCTTGCCCGGCGGCGGGTCCATCGCGCGCGCCATCGACGTCACGCGACGCCTGGTCGAGGCCAATCCACAGCAGCCGGACCTGTCTTCCTTGCCGAACACGCCGTTCGGCACCGTCGAGTTCATTGATGGACGTGTCGTCGCGGGCGATGAAGAAGTCGTCAAGGGCCTCAACGCTCGCATCGATTGGCCGACGCTCGACAAACCAGCGAATTTCAATGCCTCGGGCACATGGCGCGGCGAAGCATCGAGCATCGGCATTGCGTCTGCTCAGCCGTTGTTGCTGCTTGCAGGCGGCGCCGGCCCGCTGTCGTGGTCGTTCAAGGCCCAGCCGGCAGAGGCGTCGTTCGAAGGTCGTGCAAGCGTGCTTGGCGATCCTTATTTCGACGGCCAGTTACGCTTTGCCACGCCCGCGCTGCGCCGGCTGCTCGAATGGTCGGGATCGCAGGTCATGCCACATCGCGCCATCGGCGCGTTGTCGGTCAATGCGAAAGCGTCGGGCAACCTTCAGCGCATGAAGATGGAAAATACCCAGATCGTCCTGGATGGCAATCCGGGGCTGGGTGCGCTGGAAATCGTGCTCGGGCCGAGCACGCCGGCTCTCTCTGGAACGTTGGCCTTCGAGACGCTGAACCTGCAGACGTTCCTCTACGCGCTGTCGCCGCTGACGCTGTCGCCCGCCGACACTGCTCAGCAGCTTCCGGTACGGGTGGATGTGGACCTCAGGCTGTCTTCTGCAACTGCGACCGCGGGGTCGCTCACCCTCGCCAATGTGGCAGCGACCGCGCAGGTGAGGAACGAACTCGCGGTCTTTGACATTTCCGACGCCAGCGCCTTTGGCGGCAGCGTTCAGGCCGGGCTGCGCTTCGACCGCGGAGATGGCGGAACCCAGGTCGAATTGCGGCTGATGGCAAATGACATCGATGGCGGCGCCTTCGGCCAGGCCGTGGGCATGAGCAAGGTCGCGCCTGTGTCGCGCGGCAACATTTCCCTGACGATGAAAGGCGAGGCGCATGACTGGCAGTCGCTGATGCAGAATGCCGACGGCTCGATCTCCGCCAATTTCGGCCAGGGCACGCTCTCGGGCTTCGATCTGGGCGGATTCCAAAACCGGCTCAAGGAAGGCGGATTCTTCGCGCTTGCCGACGTGTCGCAGAACAATCTGCCGATCGACGGCATGGAGGTGAGAGCAGCCCTCAATGACGGTGTTGCACGGCTCGAAAAGGCTGAAGCCCGCTCCGGGGGCAACCGCCTCTGGCTCAGCGGCATCGTGCCCTATATCGGTCGCGGCCTGGCGCTGACCGGCGGCATTGAGCCGATACAACCGCCCGCGCCGCCACCTGCCGCCCCACCGGCTGCACAGGCAGAAGGCCAGGCACCGACGGCGAATGTGCAGACGCAACCCACTACCCCAGCTGCGCCGCCGCCACGCGTCGCGAGCTTTTTCGTCGGCGGCTCCTGGGACAGCCCCTTCATCTCGCCTTTGACCAGCCGCAGCGAAAGCGGCGCGGAGTAGTCTAGAGCGTTTCCTGCTTAGATTGAATCGTTCTGCCAAAGGACCACCGGCGCTTTAGACACTTGTTGATTTGCTACGCAAATCAACGGGGAGGTTTCCCGCGGGCAGGCGCCCGCTGGGTCAGCCGGCTTGCCCGATGAACTACAACGGGACTGCGCCGCCTTCCTGGCGGATCGCTCGCCATCGGCGAAACGGAACTGCTTCAATCTAAACAGGAAGCGCTCTAGAACAAGCTGCCCTGGTTGCCCGGCTCGCGGGGTTTTGCCGACGGCTTGGAAACCGTGACTCTCGGCTTTGCACCGCCGGTCGTTGCAATGGCCTGAGCTTCGCCATCGGCAAACTCCAGCGACAACGCTGCACCCGCAGCCACATCGCCAGCGCTCTTGATCACTGCGCCATTCGCATCCTTGACGAGCGCGAAGCCGCGAGCCAGAACGGCCTTGTGAGAGAGGGTGGCAAGCAGCCGGTCCGATTGCGTCAGCCTTGCACGCAGCCGCTCGAGCCGTTGGGATATGGCCATCAGGCCGCGCCGCTCCAACGAACCGAGCTGCGTACGCTGGGCCGCGTGGCGCCGAGCTAGCGGCTCCGGCACAAGGCGGCTTTGCACACGGTCGAAATGCACGCGTCGTTCGCGCACCAATGCTCGCAAGGCAGACTGCGCCCGCGCCATGTCGCGGTCGAGATGGCGTCGCGTGTCACCGACGCGGCGCGACAGTGTGGCGGGCGAAAGCCGGACCGCGCCAAGCCGTGCGCGCTTGCGCTCCGTGCTGACGATCAGCGCGCGGGCGAGCCGGCTGGTGGCTTCGTCGAACTGGCGGCGTGGCAGCGCCAGCAGCTGGTCGGGCGAGGGCAGCGCGCGCGCGGCGGCGCGCACCGCCTGCCGGCGTCGGTCGAGCAGGCGCGAGGTGCAGTTGCGCAGGCGCGCGCCGAGATTGGCCAGCGTTGCCTCAAGGTCGGCTTTGACGGGGACGGCAAGCTCGGCGGCACCCGTTGGGGTCGGAGCACGGCGGTCGGCGGCGAGGTCGATCAGTGTCCAATCGGTCTCGTGGCCGACGGCGGAGATCACCGGAATGTCGGATGCGGCAACCGCGCGGATGAGCGCTTCGTCGTTGAAACCCCAAAGGTCTTCGAGGCTGCCGCCGCCGCGCGCGACGATCAAAAGATCGGGACGCGGCACCGGACCGTCGAACGGCAAGGCGTTGAAGCCTGCGACCGCGGCGGCGACCTCTGCGCCCGACGTCTCGCCCTGCACCCGAACCGGCCAGACGATGACATGCAGCGGAAAGCGGTCCTTGATGCGGTGGACGATGTCGCGGATGACGGCGCCCGTAGGCGAGGTCACCACGCCGATGACCTTCGGCATGAAGGGCGGAAGCTGCTTGCGGTCGTCGTCGAACAGGCCTTCGGCAGCGAGCTTGCGCTTTCGCTCTTCCAAAAGCGCCATCAGCGCGCCGGCACCGGCCGGCTCGAGATTGTCGATGACGATCTGGTATTTCGACGAGCCGGGATAGGTGGTCAGCTTGCCTGTGGCGATGACCTCCATGCCTTCTTCGGGGCGGAATTTCAGCCGGCCCATCGTGCCTTTCCAGACTACGGCTTCGAGTCGCGAGCGGTCGTCCTTCAGCGCGAAATAGGCGTGGCCCGAAGAGTGTGGACCGCGATAGCCGGAGATTTCGCCGCGCACGCGCACATGGCCGAACTGGTCCTCGACGGCCCGCTTCAGGGCGCCGGAAATCTCGCTGACCGTGTATTCGCCGACATTTGGGCGTGATTCGAGTTCTAGATCGCTCATCCGCGGATTGGGCGCGTCCGGTGTGGCGTCGTCAAGGCGTGAGGCTGCAACGGCTGGGGAAAGCTCACCAGCCCGCCAGGACATGGCCCGGCTTCAGCCGGCGGCCCTTGACCGAGGTCACGGCGGCGAAATCGAAGCTGCCGCCATCTTCGATGACCGGAACCGAGATGTTGTCGAGGCTTTCCGAAATATGCCGCGCCAGCGCCTCGACGATCTCCGGGCGGCTGGTATGACCGCGCAGGATACCGATGCCGCAGTCCGGAAGGCTGCCGAAACCGTCGGCCTCGCCCAGTACGCGCATGCCAGGGCGCAGCGCACATTCCGGCAGCACCGAAACCGCAAGTCCGGACAGGACGGCTGCCGTGATCACCGTGGCCGACCAACTGGTGAACAGCACACGGTGGCGGCGGGCCGAGCGTTCCAAGGCTTCGACAGCCGTCAGCCGCCAGCGACAATTGGGGCGCCCGAAGGCCATCGGCAAAATCTCTTCCTCATGCACCATATGGCTTGCCGACGAGACCCAAAGCAGCGGCTCCTGACGCACGATCTCCACAGGACGAACTTCGTCGCATTCCGTCACCACCGCGATGTCGAGATTGCCGCGCCGGGTGAGTTCGAGCAGGTTGATGGTGGGTTCGCAGATCACCGATAGCTCGACGCGAGGATTGGAGCGCGAAAACCGCGCCATGATTTCGGGCAGGAAGCGGTCTGCGTAATCGTCAGGCATGCCGATGCGCACTGTGCCTTCGAGTGCCTTGTCGTCGAACAGCGCCAGCGTCTCGCGATTGAGCTGCAACAGCTTGCGCGCATGGGTCAGAAGCCGCTCGCCTTCCTCGCTGAGCTTGTTGGTGCGGCCGTCCTTTTCGAACAAAGGCTTGCCGATCCGCTCCTCGAGCCGTCGCATCTGCATGGAAACGGCCGACTGCGTTCGGTGCACCTCGTCGGCGGCGCGGGTGAAGCTGCCCGTATCGGCGATGGTGATGAAGGTCTGCAACTGGTCAAGATCGAGAGGAGACGCTGCCATATCGATACCCATAACGAATGTTGATGATAAAGATTAAAAACATTCGTTGGATTAATCAATGCGCCGATGGCAATAAGCTGATGTCCACATGAACTGTATGTGAAACCGGACTGGAAAAGCTGCTGGAGCGGCGGCTTTCCAGATGGGCACCGCTTTGCCCGGACAAGGAGATGACCATGACCACGCTCGAACACGCTACCGCCACGATGCACTCCGCCACGCGTCCGGCCTTTTTGGTGCGTGGGGTCAATGCCATCGCCCAGACATATCGACTCTGGAAAAATCGCCGCGCCTTTTTGAAGCTCGGCGAGATGAGCGACATCGAGCTTGCCGATATCGGCTTGAGCCGTGGCGATCTGCATTTTGCCAGTGATCTGCCGTTCAGCGCCGATCCGACATCGCGGCTCGATGCCATCCGCTATTCCAACGCCAGCCATGTCGAGCAGATGGCGCGCCGCGTCGCCTGATCCGACTGCGGCACGGGCGGTTTGAATGCTGCCACGCCGCCGAAGAGTTTTGCAGGCTCCCCCCACACTCCCTCCGGCTCCCCGCCGGTCAGCCTGCAAATTGCCCGGTCCGCGAGGACCGGGCTTTTTCTTGGAAAACGCTCAGCGATTCCTGTCCATTCCCTTCAGGAACTGGTCGAAGATCGACTCGACGCCCTTCTGATACTCGTCGCGCTGCTTGCTTCCGGTGTCGAACATCTGGCCAAACAGGTCGTCATAAGGGTTTTTGGCGCGTCCGCTGGGATTGGCCTTTGGCTGCGGCGCCGGTTCAGGCTCGGGTGCGCTGCGGCGCTGGCCGCCGCCCATCATGTCTTCGAAAATCTTGCCGAAAGGATTGTCGCCATAGGGACTGGAGGCCGGCTCCGGAGTACGCTGTTGCTGTTGTCCGCCACCGAACATGTCCTGCAGCACCTTGCCGAAAGGGTTGTCGAACGGGCTTGCCGTTTGCGGTGCCTGACGCTGCTGGGGTTGGGCGCCGCCGATGCCCCCTTGGCGCATCATCTGTTCGAAAATTTGGCCAAAGGGGTTGTTTGCCATTCCGGAATCCGGCTGTAGCTGGTTGGTCGACTGTTTGAACATGCCGCCCATGATCATCGAGGCGATGACCGGCAGCATCTGCTGCAGGATGGTCTGGCCGATGCCCGTGGCCTGAGCCGCCTGGCCGGCGATTGCCCGCGACAAATCCTTTGAGCCGAACAAATGGCCCAGAATGCCGTTGCCTTCGTTGACCCCTTGCGGCGAGTAGGCGCGGCTGACATCCTCGAAATATTGGGCGTGCTGACCGGTGGCGAGCGCGTTCATGAAGGAACTGACGCCATAGGGGTCAGTGGCATTCCGCTTGAGCCCTTGGCTGAAGGCTGGCAGCAGCGCCTCGACTGCGGCCTGCGTCTGCTGCTGGCTGAGATTGAATTGGCGCGCCAGCGCCTCCATGCCGTTGCCGTTCTGTGCATTGGCAAGCATATCGTAAAGCGGAAGCATGGTGTGTTCCTCCCAGAACCGATTATGGCCGCAGCCTAACCGATCGCCGCCAAGAGGAACACCGGAATCGGCGAGGTCTTAGTAGGCGTATTCGAGAAAGACCGGCTCGATCGAGTTCCCCCAGCGGGTGTGGTAGGCGTTCAGCATTTCCTCGGCGCTGGTGCTGCCGCGCGCGACGACCTCGTCCAGTGTGCTGAGGAAGGTGGTTTCGTCATAGCCATCGCGGTTTTTGCGGCCGCGGTTCTTCAGACCCATGCGGGAGATGTCGAGCACCTCGCGGCCGACATCGCGCAGCGTCCTGTTGCGGAACACTGTGGCGATGCCCTGTTCCGGCACGGCGTTGCGCATGGCCAAAACCTCGTCGAAGCTCCAGTTCGCCGTCAAATGCTCGGCGGCGTCCAAAGCCGCCGAATCGTAGAGCAGTCCGACCCAGAAAGCGGGCAGGGCGCAGATGCGCCGCCAGGGACCGCCATCGGCGCCGCGCATTTCCAGGAAGCGCTTCAACCGCACATCGGGAAACAGCGTCGATAAATGGTTTGCCCAGTCCCCCATGGTCGGCATGCCGTCGGTGATTTCCTGGCGCGCTGCACCGCCCATGAACTGGCGGAAGGTCATATGCGTCATGTCGTGATAGCGGCCGTCGCGAATGATGAAATACATCGGCACGTCGAGCGCCCATTCGACATAGTCGGCAAAACCGAAATCAGGCGAGAAGCAGAAGTCGAGCAGGCCTGAGCGCTGGTTGTCGGTGTCGCGCCAGATGTCGCCGCGCCAGCTTTGCAAGCCGTTCGGCTTGCCGTCGGTGAAGGGTGAATTGGCGAAGAGCGCGGTCGAAAGCGGCTGCAGCTTGAGCGACACCTGCATCTTGCGGCGCATATCGGCTTCGCTCTCGAAGTCGAGGTTAACCTGGATCGTGCAGGTCCGGTACATCATGTTCAGGCCCTGGGTGCCGACCTTGGGCATGTAGTTGGTCATGATCTCATAGCGCGACTTGGGCATGCGCGGGGTTTCGGAAAGCTGCCATTTCGGGCTGCCGCCGAGACCGAGGAAGCGGATGCCGAGCGGCTCTGCGATCTCGCGCACCTGCGCCAAATGGGCATTGCCTTCACGGCAGGTCTGGTGAATGGTTTCCACCGGCGCGCCCGACAGTTCGAACTGGCCGCCTGGTTCCAGCGAAATGGCGCCTTGGCCTGTCGGCTCGACCAGGCCGATGATGCGGCCGGCGTCGATGATCGGATCCCAGCCGAGCGTCTTCTGCATGCCTTCGAGCAGCGCGCGGATGCCGTGGTCGCCGCCATAGGGAACGGGCGCGTTGCCGTCGACGTAGAAGGGAAACTTCTCGTGCTCGGTGCCGATGCGCCATTGCTCCGGCGGCTTGTTGCCTTCGGCCAAATAGGCCACCAGCTCAGCGACATCCTCGACAGGATGGAAATCGGTCGTATCGCGCGCCATGACAGTCCCTTCTCGCGGCAACGAGCCGCCGGCGCTTGATGGACGATCAGGGGCACGGCGATCAAGCGAAAAATCCTGACGCTTCATCGAAAGGAATTGATGAAGGTGCAGGCGAGGTTCGCGCGAGACGACCAAGGTCGGCGAGGATGGTCACTCCATCGTCGAGAGTGTAGTTGAGTGCGATAAAAATCGAAATACTTGTCGATAAACGGCAAGAAAAATCGATGCCTATTTTTGAGTTTATAAAATAAATATTATTTCCAGTACGTTTCGCCTTAATTGAAGCGAGTTTAAGTTGTATAATCCCGCCATATCGATCTGGTGATGCGACGTCGGTGAAACCCGAAACGGTATTATTGCCTGAATTTTTAAGACTACAAAACTATCGCGCCATGTGGCGTATTTGGCGCTCAGTCCGAATTTCAAAGTGAATTGCGGCCTCGATCACATGGTGGTGGCGGCACCTGAAGCATTTGTTTGGATTGTGCGATGCATGAGACGCGTTCCGTGTCCTCATGCCGAGGGCCGATATCATGACCAGTCGTACCACTCAGACAGTCGTTCGATTTTCCAAAGCGTTTGCGCTGCCGGGTTTCGATAGCCCACTCCCGGCCGGCGACTACCGCGTCGACAGGGACGAGGACCAGATTGAGGCAGGGTCTCGCCTTGCCTGGTTGCATACCAAAACATTCATTCATCTGCCGGCTGTGTCGGCGCCAGGTTCGACGCAGCAGATGGTGCCGATAGAGCCAGCCTATCTCGAAGCGGCTTTGCAAAAGGACAAGACCCAACCATGAACAGTTCGATTTCCACCCGCCGTCGCGCCCGCCAAGAGGACCGCCGACATCACTTTGCGCTCGGCCAGGCCGTTCATATGAAGGGCAGCTTTCAGATGCTGTCCAGTGACAGCGATGTTTATCACGTCACGGCGGTGCTTCCGGCCAAGGATGGCATCCCGCAGTATCGTATCCGCAATGACGATGAACGTCACGAGCGGGTCACCACCGAAGACCATCTTCGTCCGGTGCAGGAAACGGACCAGTCGCAACAATCCAGCCTCCTCGAAAGGACCTTCCGTCATGGCTAAGGGACAGAAACGCACCACCAAGGAAATCCGAAAACCCAAGCAGGAAAAGAAGCCCGAGGTGAAATCGGGGAGCACCTTCGAAAACCAGATGCGGGCGGCGGATACGAACTCCACGAAGGAGAAGGGCAAACGCTGATGGGGCGGCTTTGGGCAACAAAGGACGTCGGCTCGATGAAGGTCACGATTGAGTTCTACCGGACACGCGCGGAGGACGACGCACATGCGATCGTCGGACGCGAGGTGACGGAGGCTCACGATCTCGACGACGCGATCAGGATCACTCGGTTGCTGACGCTGACGCTCGACATGCCTCAAAAGCCCGACGCCGTGGCCATCAGCGATGCCTTCGGCAAACGCATCTACCTGGCAGTTCTCGAAGCCGGGGCTGGCCCTGAAGGAGCACCGCCACCATGAACCATATCAGCTCAGTTCAAGTCGGGCGCGAATCGGTCGCCATCGACACATGGGAAAACGAAGGCGGAGCCACTGTTCGCGAGGGCGCTCATCATCAGTTCGGCCGACGCGTCGAAATGGACGGATCGTGGACGATCTATCATGTCTTCAGCGGCGTTCCCGCCTATTTCGGCGGACGTGCCTCGATGGGGTTGAGCCTGTCGGATGCAACGCTTGGAATGATCTCACTCAACCGCCGGAACGAGCGCGTGCGCAGCCAGCGCACGAAGCTGTTTTCTGCTGTCATGGAAGGCGCGAAACGGTCATGACCCTTGGTTTTCCCAATCGAAGCCGCAGCTTTGACGCGGCGCGCGACGCCGTTCGCTTCATTGCGCATGACGGCATGTTCGAAGTGCCGTTCTACGTCGAGGCAGGCGCGCTTCGCGCACCGGCGCAAAACGACAAGGGCACCGGCGGCGACGAGGCCGCCTGCCTGGCGGTTTTCGATTCCGCGCGCACCAAGATCCAGGAAGCCGCCAGCAAGGCCTATTCGGGGACGCAACGAGGCAAGTCATATGTGCTGACCCGCCTCGACCTGCGGATCCGGTAGATGACGCATCAGGACCTACCGAGCCCAAAACCACATCAACCTCTCCGTTTGCCGACCTCGCAATCCGCCTTATCCTCCAGCCCCCGGCATATCAACTCAGACGATATGTCGGTGATTTCGCGGATCCTCGGCAAGGTATGCCGGCGTCAGCATGTCCTGGCTGGAAGCGCGGATGAAAAGCGGATTGCCGCACTGCGGATCTGGGAGTTTCAATATGGCGAAAACAGCGAGGCCGATCTCACCAAGGCATTTACCTCCGGCGGTTCCTTCAAGCTGACCATCCCTTTCGAGAAACTGAACCAGATTTTCGGCGACGCTTCGCGACGCGGCGAAGACGACCTGATCGTGTCTTCCGCTCTTCTTGCTATTACGACAAACAGCGGGGTCGCTTCATGAGAGCCGTCGGCAGAATTTCCATGGAATCCTTCGGGCGCATCATGCTCGTGCTGGCATTCGGCCTAGCGGCCGGCCTTCTCTATCTCGTCTTCACCAGCATTACGTTTTGAGGCGGACGGCTCCGTTCTTTACCAGTCGCCGATGGTCGCTTGGATTATGGCCAGCGCGGCTACGGCGGCGGTGTCGGCGCGCAGGATACGGGGTCCCAGCGGAATCGCAGTGACGAAGGGCAGGGCATGCAGCATCCTGCGTTCGTCCTCCGAAAATCCGCCTTCGGGGCCGACCAGAAGCGCGAGCTTTCGCTCATCGATCGCTTGCAATGTGGCAACGGGATTGTTGGTCTCGGCACCCTCGTCGCAGAAAATCAGCCGGCGCGTCCGATCCCAGCCCGATAGCAAGGCGTCGAGTTTTATGGGCTCGGCAACATCGGGCAAGGCAAGGATGCCGCATTGCTCGGCTGCCTCCACCACATTGGCGCGCAGCCGCTCGGTCCCAGCCTTCGCCACCTGTGTGTGCTGGGTGATCACCGGCTGCAACGAGCCCGCGCCCATTTCCACGGCCTTCTGCACGAGATAATCGAGCCGTCCCTGCTTGATGGGGGCAAAGCAGTAGACCAGATCGGACGCCTCGGGCTGCGGGCGTTCGAGCCCGACGGCCTCGATCCGCACGGCTTTCTTGGTCCGCGAAGCGATTCTCGCCCGCCATTCGCCGTCGCGCCCGTTGAAAACCAGCAGTTCGGCGCCGTCCGGCAGCCTCAAGACGTGCAGCAGATAATGGCTCTGCTGCGGAGAGGCTTCGAAGCCGCTGCCCTCCGAAAGCGGATCGGGTACGAAGAGCCGTTGGAGTCGGTAATTTGCGCGCATTTCCGACTGATGCGGCAGGGTTTTCGGCGGGTCAAGAGGCGGAGGCATGCCAGACCGGCTCGTAGCCGCGCCGCAGAACGGCCAGCGTCGTTGGCGGCGTGAGCAGCGTCAGTGCCTTTGTCTTGAGGACGGAGGGCGGCTGCGGCACTTCATAGCCTTCGAACGACCACCCCAGGAGCATCCCCGCGCGCAGCGCATAACTGTTTGCGCCATCCGCGATCATCGTGCCGTCCGGCAGGCCCTGCAAATCCTGGATGGCGATTGGTGCTGGACTGCCGCCGGAGGCACGGCGTTCCGCATGCAGACGGGTGTCGATCTCCGTAGCCGTGGCCTTCTTGCGATCCGCCGCTTCGGCATAGAGCCGGCGAAAACCCTGTGCCTGTTCGTAGCGACAAAAGAAGCAAGGTCGGTGCCCGGCGGTCAGGGCGGTCACTTCGTCGAGGAAGAACAGATTGGTCCAGCCCGCACCGGTGCCGGGTCCGTTGCGGCCCATCACGTCGCGTTTGCGCCCCTTGTAGTTGCAGGCACAAATGATCCAGGCCTTCGTGCTCCAGCGCCGCTTGAGCAGCGTCTGGCTGTCGGGATCGTGGATGATGCCGCGATTGCCGGTAAACAGTCCGCGCGCCGGGTGGGCGAGGATTGTCCCGAACGGATCGACGCGGTTCTGGAACGGCATGGCTGCTATCCGTGTTCGATGCTGGTTCGTCCTCAGTCATCATGATACGGCATTGCCCGGTTGCAAAGACAAGGCAGATGCAAGGCGGGACTATGAAGGTTCTTGTTGTCGAAAATTACGCCGAAACCGGTCTCGGCCAGATCCGCGAGGTGCTGGATGAGGCCGGCGCCGAGATCGACCGCCGCAGCCCCTATCTCGGCGAAGCCCTGCCAATGGACGCCTCGGGCCACGATGCGCTGATTGTTCTGGGCGGCGGGCAGAACGCGCTGGACGATGGAGCCTATCCTTATTTTCCCGCATTGCTCGACCTGATCCGCGATTTCGAGGCCAGGGACCGTTCGGTGCTGGGCATCTGCCTGGGAAGCCAGCTCATGGCGCGAGCCTTTGGCGGCATCAACCAGGTCGGTGGGGCGACCGAGTTTGGCTGGCAGACCGTGACCTTGACCGCGGACGGACAGGCCGATCCTGTGGCCGGCTCGGCACCGTCTGCGTTTTCCATCTTCCAATGGCACGACGATACGTTCGGCCTGCCGGAGCGCGCGGTGCGGCTTGCCGAAAGCGCCAAAGCCGTCAACCAGGCCTTTCGGGTTGGGCGCGCCGCTTATGCCACGCAGTTTCATTTCGAAGCCGACACGAAGTTGGTCGAACAGTGGACGACACTCCTGGCCAGCCAGATAGAGGCGAACAATCCCGATTGGCCGGAGCGCCGACCGCAGGAGCAGGCTGTACACGGAGCAGAGGCGGACGCTGCGGGAAAAAGCTTGGCAAGGGCCTGGGTCGGAACCATTCGCCCGGATCGCTCGTGACATTTTTGGCACTGTGGATGACTTCCGCCCGTGCCGCTTTTTTAGCGCTGGATTGTTACAGAGCGGGCTTCTAGAAGCGGCCCCGTCGGTTGGGTGCCAAGGCGCTCCCGACAAAAAGACAAGCCGGATTTCGGAACTTTCTTCGTCGTCGCGGCGTTTTTGCCGCGACTGCCCGTCGATGGCCGAAACATATTCGTAACAGTTATCGTGCAACAGTCGGAACGCTAGAAAAAGAGATGAAACCCGTGAAAGCTGCGCTCCTGACCATCGCCATGATCTCCGCCATCATCGTCGGCGGCTTCGGCATCTATGCAGCCGATGCAGCTGCCGATCACATCGCAATCGACGGCTACGGCGTTACAGCCGCTGCCCGATAAGGCTTAGGCCTCCCACACCGAAAACGTCTGCTTCACATCGCCCTCGGCGACGAACGCCGTCAGGCGTCCGGTGAAGCATGCGCCGGTGTCGACGTTGACGCGATTGCGCAGGATCTCAGGATCCGTTTGCGGCGTATGGCCGTGAACGACGACCTTCTCGAACAGGTCGTCATTGTTTAGAAATGTTCCCCGTATCCAGATCAGATCGTCACGAGACTGCTTGTCGAGCGCGACTCCTGGCCGGATTCCGGCATGGCAGAAGAAAAAATCACCGAACGAGCAGGAATAATCCAAATTGCGCAGGAAGCGCAGATGCGCCTGAGGCAGCACATCCATGAGCTGGTTCCGGGTGCGAACCGCAGCCTCTGGCGACTCGAAAAACGCATCCACCCCGTAGGATCGGACTGTCTGTACCCCGCCATTGCGGACGAAGATACCATCCACCTGTGCGGTAGCCAGAAAGTGCAGCATGGCCTGGTCGTGGTTGCCGGTGAGGAACACAAAGCGTTCGTCGCGCTGTTTTAGGGTGATGAGAAAATCAAGCACGCCGCGTGAATCCGGACCCCGATCGACATAGTCGCCGAGATGGATCACCCGCCAGTCGTCGGGCTTGTCTCGCGCAATTTCGTCGGCGATGCGTTTATGCATGCCCTCCAGCAGGTCAAGCCTGCCATGCGGGTCGCCGATGGCATAGAGCCGCATGCCTTCGGGTGTACGTGCGGAAGCGAAATCCACGCCTTTGGCTTTCATCGGTCTGCACTTTCCGCTGGTGGCATGAGCTTGGGTTCTCCGTGCTGCCGAAGTTTGAGACGCGCGATACGCTGCCATTCCCCGCTGCGCTCCGCTTCTGTCATGGACTTCTCGATATAAGCGATGTGGTCCATCGCCGCCTTGCGCGCGGCGGCAGGATCGCGCCGTATCACGGCCCGATGAATAGCTTGATGCTGATCGAGCAACGCGTCACGTCCTCCCGAATGATCGAAGATCAGCAAGCGGTTCTCCGCCACGCCTTCCGAGAGCAGCCGATAGCAGGCGCGCAGCGTGTGCATGAGAACGATGTTGTGGGCGCATTCGCCCACCGCATGGTGGAACTCGACATCGATCTTGGCTTCGTCCTCGAAGTCGGGATTCCGGTGCGCCGCCTCCATCCGCTCCATGATGCGGTCGAGCAGGACTATATCGTCCGAGGTGACGCGGCGGGCGGCGTATTCGGCCGCCAGACCCTCGATCTCGCGGCGATATTCCAGATAGTCGGCCACCGCCTTGCTGTGGCTGATGATGAGATCCATCACGGGGCGGGAAAAGATCTGGCCGGTGACGTCGGCGACATGGGTGCCGTCGCCATGCCGGCTGATCAGCAGGCCTCGCGCTTCGAGCTCTTTCAGCGCATTGCGCAGGATCGGCCTCGAAACGTCGAATTTCAACGCCAGTTCCCGTTCGCCCGGCAACCTGTCGCCCGAGCGCAGCACGCCTTCGAGGATCAGGCTCTCTATTTGGGCGATTACCTCGTCGGCCGTCCGCGAATGGTCTATCTTGAAGAAAATATCGCTCACGGCTTTTCCAGTTGCTTTGACCCAGGATAGGTCGTCTGCGACAAATTGGTCAAATTATTTATCCAGCATGAAAGACGATCGGCACAGCTCGCACAGCATGCTGCACAGGATTTGCAGCCCCGCCAAAAGACTGGTAAAGGATTTTTACCACTGTGGAGGACGCCATGTCAGGTCTCGTCATGCCCAAGCCGGATGCGGCCACGCTCGCACGCCGCGCCGAGATCGTTGCCGATATGCGTATCATCGTGCCGGGCGAGGGTGTCGTCGATGCCGTCAATGGCATGCGCGCCTTCGAGAGCGACGGGCTGACTGCCTATCGCCAACTGCCTTTGGTCGTGGTGCTGCCCGAGACCGTGGCGCAGGTTTCGCGCATCCTGAAATATTGCAACGACCGCAACATCCGTGTCGTGCCGCGCGGCTCCGGCACCTCGCTGTCCGGTGGCGCGCTGCCCCTCGAAGACGCCGTGCTCGTCGTGATGAGCCGCTTCAACCGCGTGCTCGAGATCGACTATCCCAACCGCGTCGTGGTCGCCCAGCCCGGCGTGACCAATCTCGGCATTACCCATGCGGTCGAGCAGGAAGGATTTTACTACGCGCCCGACCCGTCCTCGCAGATCGCCTGTTCCATCGGTGGCAATGTCGCCGAAAACTCCGGCGGTGTGCACTGCCTGAAATATGGCCTGACCGCCAACAACGTTCTCGGCATCGAGATGGTGCTGATGAATGGCGAGGTGGTCCGGCTCGGCGGCAAGCATCTCGATGCCGAAGGCTATGATCTTCTCGGCATCATGACCGGCTCGGAGGGGCTGCTGGGCGTCGTCACCGAAGTGACCGTGCGCATCCTGAAGAAACCGGAGACGGCACGCGCTCTCCTGATCGGCTTTCCGACCAGCGAAGAGGGCGGCCAATGCGTCGCGGATATCATCGCGGCCGGCATCATTCCCGGCGGCATGGAGATGATGGACCGTCCCGCCATTCATGCGGCGGAAGCCTTCGTGCATGCCGGTTATCCCCTGGATGTCGAGGCGCTGCTGATCGTCGAACTGGACGGTCCCGGCGTCGAGGTCGATCATCTGATCTCGGCAGTCGAGGCGATTGCGCTGCGCAACGGCTCCACCACCTGCCGCATCTCGCAGAATGAACAGGAGCGCATGACCTTCTGGGCCGGGCGTAAGGCGGCGTTTCCCGCCGTCGGCCGTATCTCGCCGGATTATTACTGCATGGACGGCACTATCCCGCGCAAGGAACTGCCGCGCGTTCTGGCTGGAATGCGCAGCCTGTCGGAACAGTACGGCCTCGGCGTCGCCAATGTCTTCCACGCCGGAGACGGCAATCTGCATCCGCTCATCCTCTATGACGCCAATGTGCCGGGCGAACTCGACAAGGCCGAGGCCTTCGGCTCCGACATCCTGCGGCTCTGCGTCGAGGTCGGCGGCGTGCTGACGGGCGAGCATGGTGTTGGTGTTGAAAAGCGTGACCTGATGCCCGAGATGTTTTCGCAAACCGATCTCGACCAGCAGATGCGCGTCAAATGCGCCTTCGATCCCAACCACCTGCTCAACCCCGGAAAGGTGTTCCCGCAACTGCGCCGCTGCGCCGAACTCGGCCGCATGCACGTGCATGCCGGGCAACTGGCCTTCCCCGATATTCCGAGGTTTTGATGACCACCTTCACCCCAGCCATACCGGAAGACGTGCTGTCGGTCGTTCAATGGGCCGCCGGCGAGGAGATGCCGCTCGAAATCTGCGGCCATGGCTCCAAGCGTGGCATCGGCCGTCCGGTACAGGCCGAGCATACGCTTGATTTGTCTCAGCTATCCGGCGTCACGCTGTACGAGCCAGCCGAACTGGTGCTGTCGGCGCGCGCCGGAACCCCGCTTGCCGAGATCGAGACGCTTCTTAAACTCAGCAACCAGGAACTCGCCTTCGAGCCGCTCGACTACGGCCCGCTTTTGGGCGGCGAGCGCGGCCGGGGAACCATCGGTGGGGTGCTGGCTGCCAATCTGGCCGGCCCGCGCCGGCTGAAGGCGGGTGCGGCGCGCGACCATATTCTCGGCATCTCGGCGGTGTCGGGTCGCGGCGAAGCCTTCAAGGCCGGCGGCCGCGTGGTCAAGAACGTCACCGGCTACGATCTTTCCAAGGGTGTTGCCGGTTCCTGGGGTACGCTTGCGGCCTTCACCGACGTGACCTTCAAGGTGCTGCCCGCTGCCGAGACCGAGACCACGCTGGTGGTGCGCGGCCTGCTCGACGACCTCGCGGCAGCCGCCATGGCGGTTGCGATGGGGTCGAGCGCCGAGGTGTCGAGTGCCGCCCATTTGCCGGAAGGCATCGCGAAAACGGTTGCCGACGGCATCCTCGGCAGTGAGCCGGCAACGCTGCTTCGGGTCGAAGGGTTTGGTCCTTCGGTTGCCTATCGCCTCGGCCATCTCAAGCAGTTGCTCGCCGCCGCAGGCGAGATGCAGGAACTCGAACACGAGACCTCCAAGGCGCTGTGGCGCGACGTGCGCGACTGCATCCCCTTTGCCGACGGCAGCGACTTGCCGGTCTGGCGCCTGTCGCTTGCGCCCGCATCCGCCCATGCCTTCGTGCTGGCGCTGCGCATGCGCGCTGCCGTCTCCGCCTTCTACGACTGGCAGGGCGGCCTCGTCTGGCTGCGCATGGAGGCGGGCGAGCCCGAGGCTGAAACCGTCCGCACGCTGATAAAACAGTTCGGCGGCGGCCATGCCACGCTGGTGCGGGCGAGCATGCCCGTGCGCGCCTCCACCGACATATTCGAACCGCAGCCGCCGGCGCTTGCAGCACTCTCGGCGCGGCTGAAGGCCGAGTTCGATCCGAAGAACATCCTCAACCCCGGCAGGATTGTGGCGGGAGCGCACTGATGCAAACCAATTTCTCGCCCGCCCAGCTTGCCGATCCGCATGTCGCCGAATCGGAGAAGATTCTGCGCAAATGCGTGCATTGCGGCTTCTGCACTGCAACTTGCCCGACCTATGTGACGCTGGGCAATGAGCTCGACAGCCCGCGCGGCCGCATCTACCTGATCAAGGACATGCTGGAAAACGGCCGGCCGGCCGACGAGGAGATCGTCACCCATATCGACCGTTGCCTGTCCTGTCTGTCCTGCATGAGCACCTGCCCATCCGGCGTCAACTACATGCATCTGGTCGATCACGCCCGCGCCCATATCGAAAAGACCTACAAGCGCCCGGCGATGAACCGCCTGACGCGCACCGTGCTGGCGGCGGTTCTGCCCTATCCGGCGCGGTTCCGCGCAGCGCTCGGCGCGGCAAAGCTCGGCAAGCCGTTTATCGGCCTGTTCGAGCGCGTGCCGGCGTTCAAGCCTTTCGCGGCCATGCTGCGGCTTGCACCCGATACGGTCGCGGCACCCTCCCAGGCGTCGAAGCCCGGCACCCATGCGGCGATCGCGACCAGGCGGGGCAGGGTGGCGATCCTCACCGGCTGCGCCCAACCGGTGCTCGACCCCGGCATCAACGAGGCGACGATTTCCTTGCTCACGCGGCTCGGCATCGAGGTGGTGGTGCCGCAAGGCGAGGCCTGCTGCGGCGCGCTGGTGCACCATATGGGCCGTGAGGACGCGGCGCTCGCCTCCGCGCGCACCAATGTCGATGCCTGGACCCGCCAGATCGAGGCTGGCGGACTTGATGCCATCGTCATCACCGCCTCGGGCTGCGGCACGACGATCAAGGATTATGGCTTCATGCTGCGGCTCGACCCGGCCTATGCCGAGAAGGCCAGGCGCGTGTCGGAACTCGCCAAGGACGTCACAGAATATCTCGCCACGCTCGATCTTCCCGAGCCCAATCAGAAGCCGGGCCTGACGGTCGCCTATCACTCAGCCTGTTCGATGCAGCACGGCCAGAAGATTACGCGCCAGCCCAAGGAACTGCTGGCTCGCGCCGGCTTCGTGGTGAAGGAGCCGCGCGAGGGGCATCTGTGCTGCGGCTCAGCCGGCACCTACAACATCATGCAGCCTGAGATTTCGGCCACTTTGCGCGACCGCAAGGTCAGGAATATCGAGGCCACCGGTGCCGCCCTCGTCGCCACCGGCAACATCGGCTGCATTACCCAGATCGCCAGCGCGGCGAAGCTGCCCGTCGTGCACACGGTCAAGCTGCTGGACTGGGCCTATGGCGGGGAGCGGCCGGCGGGGGTGTGAAGAAGGGCAGTCTGATCGGTTCCAGCTTTATTCACGCCCCTCATCCGACCCTTCGGGCCACCCTTTCCCCGGCGGGGAGAGGGTGGCCGAGCGAAGCGGAGGCCGGGTGAGGGGGCATCTCATGCTGATTTCGTTCCAGGTAGCGCTCTGATGGCAGACACATAATCCCAGAATCGAAAGGGCGGCCGGCATATCGCCAGACCGCCCTTCCGCCATGCGGACCGTTTGCGTGTTGTGTGCGTCGGCCCGTCCCCGTTATCTCTTGATCTTCAAATGTGCCCTCAGCGCACGACCACCCTCGCGCCCACCGGCACGCGTTCGTAGAGTTCGACCACGTCCTCGTTGCGCATGCGGATACAGCCTGACGACACCGCGCCGCCGATCGTCCAGGGCTGGTTGGTGCCGTGGATGCGATACAGCGTCGAGCCGAGATACAGCGCGCGGGCGCCGAGCGGATTGTCCGGTCCCCCCGGCACATGGGCGGGCAGCACGCGGCCTCTGGCGCGTTCGCGCGAAATCATCTCGGATGGCGGGCGCCAGTCCGGCCATTCCGCCTTGCGTGTTACAGTGTGGGTGCCAGCCCATTCGAAGCCCGGCTTGCCGGTTCCAACGCCGTAGCGGCGGGCCAAGCCGTCGCCCTCCACCAGATACAGGAAATTCTCTCTCGTATCGATGATGATGGTGCCGGCCGGCTCGCCGCCATCATAGGCGACCGGCTGCGGCAGATAGATCGGGTTCATCTCGCTCCGCGCCTGGCCCGGTTCCGGCGCACGAACGACGGCTGTTTTCGCGGGGCGGGCGACTAGCGTTACTCCCGCGCTGTGGCGGCTGACATGCTGGCCAGGCTTGCGGCTGAGTTGCAGCAGGCGGGAGGCGGAAAGGTGTGGGCTAACTTGCACCGGAGGCGGCTCGGCATAGCGGTCACGCGCAAAAGCAGGGAAGGCGAGTCCCGCGAGAGCGGCGGTGGCCACTAGAACAAGCGTTTTCGTCATGGTTTTACCCGTCCTGACCTGGGCACCGATTAGCCCCAGCTTCGCCCACCAAAGCGTGAATCGGAATGCGCGCGAGGCGCGATTGTCAGTAAAGCGTTCGGCGTGGTTACCGCGCGGTTGATGAATCTGGTAAAGCGCGGGTTAAAGAGGGTTCGAACGGCTGGGTGGAATGATGGCAGAGCTGGAAAAGACGGGATTGATGGAAGGCGAAGACGGCGTCGTGCGCTGTTCCTGGCCGGGCGCGCTGCCCGACTACCTGCATTACCACGACAACGAATGGGGCAGGCCGGTAACCGACGACCGCCGCCTGTTCGAAAAAATCTGCCTGGAAGGGTTCCAGTCGGGCCTGTCCTGGCTGACCATTCTGCGCAAGCGGGAGAATTTCCGAGAGGCTTTTTGCGGTTTCGACTTCGACGAGGTGGCTCGGTTCGGCGACGCCGATGTCGAGCGTCTGGTCGGCAATGCCGGCATCATCCGCCACCGCGGCAAGATCGTCTCGACCATCAACAACGCCCGCCGCGCGCAGGACCTGGTCAAGGAAGCCGGCTCGCTTGCGGCGTTCTTCTGGAGCTTCGAGCCGACAGCCGAGGAGCGCCCTGCGACCATGGACTATGCGACATTGCGGGCCAATCCGACGACGCCGGTGTCGATACGGATTTCGAAGGAGTTGAAGAAGCGCGGCTGGAGCTTCGTCGGGCCGACGACGGTCTATGCCTTCATGCAGGCCATGGGACTGGTCAATGACCACATCGAAGGCTGCGCCTGCCGCGCGGGTATCGAAAAGCTGCGGGCGAATCTCAAGCGGCCGGGATAGGCGTAGTCTGCCCTGTAAAAACTCAGCACCCCCTCACCGGTTTGCTTTGCAAACCACCTCTCCCCCTGTCAGGGGGAGAGGAACCGCTGCTTTGCAGGTCGCAAACTTTGCAGAACCTGGGTTCCTCGCCCCATGAATGGGGGAGAGGTGCCGAGCGCAGCGAGGCGGTGAGGGGGGGTTAAAGCCGCAGTGGAATTCGAAGGACAGCCCCTTAAATCCCGCCCGGGCTCAGATAGGCCATGCCCAGCATCAGGATCACCAGTGCGACGAAGGCGGGGTAGACGACGAGCATGCCGAACAGCAGCAGGTTGCGCGCCGGGCTGTTCTCTTCGGTCGCCTTCTGCGCCTCGATGACGCTGCCGGCCGAGAACCCGCGTATCGGAGCGGTGGCTTTCGTAGGCATCATGATGATCTTGGCCGGCGGCATCGAAGCCGCCAGCTTGGTCTGGCTGGCGTGCATGGTCTATCCCTCATGTTTCTACGCAACCTTATGACGCCGGCCTGTATCGGTTCGATGTCATATGGGGTGCGTTTTTGTTTCGAATCGGGTGTAAACGAAGATGTTGAGTTCCTGAGGACGTTCTCGCGGCAAATTCTTGTCTTCGGTTCCCTCAATTGCGGCGGTTTTGCCCCAAGTGTTGACAGCCGTTAACGCTTCGCCTGCCGATGCCCCATCGGTTTCGCCCTGGCCGCAAACCCTTGTCGCCAAAACCCATATCGGTTAGGACACGGCGCGCCCTTTTTCGGGGCGGTTCAGGGCAATTGCGGAAGTTTCGACCATGGCCGACAAGACGGAAAAGATGAAAGCGAGGCTGCCGCGCGGTTTTGTCGATCGCATGCCCGGCGATATCCGGGCCGCCGAGACGATGATGTCGAAAATCCGCGAGGTCTACGAGCTCTATGGCTTCGAGCCGGCCGACCAGCCGCTGATCGAATACACCGATGCGCTGGGCAAGTTCCTGCCCGACCAGGACCGGCCCAACGAAGGCGTCTTTTCCTTCCAGGACGATGACGAGCAGTGGCTGTCGCTGCGCTACGACCTGACCGCGCCGATGGCGCGTTTCGTCGCCGAGAATTTCGAGCGCCTGCCCAAACCCTTCCGCAGCTATCGTTCAGGCTGGGTGTTCCGCAACGAAAAGCCCGGTCCCGGCCGCTTCCGCCAGTTCATGCAGTTCGACGCCGACACGGTGGGCACGCCGGGCGTCGCCGCCGACGCCGAAATGTGCATGATGATGGCCGACGTGATGGAAGCGCTCGGCATCAAGCGCGGGGAGTATGTCATCCGTGTCAACAATCGAAAGCTCATTGATGGCATCATGGACAGCGTCGGCGTGCCGGCCGCAAAGCGCCTTGATGTTCTCCGTGCGATTGACAAGCGTGACCGCCTTGGGGCGGAGGGTGTGAGGCAACTGCTTTCTAAAGGCAGAGTCGACGACAGCGGCGATTTCACGAAGGGCGCTGAACTACCAACTGAGCAAGTTGAGGCAATTATAAGTTTCGTAGAAGCGGGCGATTTGGAGCAGCGGAGGGAGAGAATCCGCGATCTGATAACGGCTAGCACGTTGGCTGCAAGTGATCTCTCAAGCCTGTTTGCGCGCAAGTGGAATCTCGATATCGAGGAAACACGCAAGCGTATTGGATTGGACGACGCTCAAATCGACTCGTTGTTCGGCTTCATATTTGGCTTTCCTTTTGGGTATCACCAGCCAGGCACGTCGCACAGAGAGACTTGGGAAGATGATCTGGTCATACGCACACGTTTCGGTTCAGACGACTACCGGCTTCGGATCGACAACGCGTTAACCGTGCAGAGATATCGGAGTCAGTTCGGCGATAATCCGCTTGTTTCACAGGCACTTGACGAGCTTGAGCAGATTGCAAGTCTCTCAGAAGCTTCGAAGTATGGTTCGGGCCGCATCCTTATCGACCCCTCCGTCGTCCGTGGCCTCGAATATTACACCGGTCCGGTCTATGAGGCCGAGTTGCTGGCCGAAATCCCCAATGACGAAGGCCAGATCGTGCGCTTCGGTTCGGTGGGTGGCGGCGGGCGTTACGACGGGTTGGTTTCGCGTTTTCGCGGCGAACCTGTACCGGCAACCGGCTTTTCCATAGGTGTCTCGCGGCTGATGACAGCCCTCAAAAACCTCGGCAAGCTCGACACCTCCGATGTCGTCGGCCCGGTCGTCGTGCTGGTCATGGACCGCGACACCGAAAGCCTCGGCGGCTACCAGAAGATGGTGTCGCAACTGCGCCAGGCCGGCATCCGCGCCGAAATGTATCTCGGCGGTTCGGGCATGAAGCCGCAGATGAAATATGCCGACCGTCGCGGCGCGCCGGTCGTCGTCATCCAGGGCGGCGATGAGCGCAACGCGGTGGATGAGAGCGGCAATCCTCGCCCGATGGTCCAGATCAAGGACATGGTGGCCGGCGCCGAAATCGCCGCCGGCATCGCCGACAATGCCGAATACAAGGAAGCGCGGCCCGGACAGGTGACGGTGCCGCAGGCGGACCTCGTCGCCACCGTGCGCGGAATACTGGACGCTCAGGCGGCGGAGAAGTCGGGTGGGTGAAGGTGCGTCGATCTCACCTTCTCCCCTTGTGGGAGAAGGTGGCCGAGCGAAGCGAGGTCGGATGAGGGGTGTTGCGTGGATCGCTGCATCGCAAAGCTATATTGAAATTGCGGGGGTTTTACTCCGTCCAGCACCCCTCATCCGTCTCGGCGCTGCGCGCCGATCCACCTTCTCCCGCAGGGGGAGAAGGGAAGGCAGAGCCCAATGACCCCGCGCTATCCCGTCATTGCAGCGGATGTCATAAAGCTCTTCGCAGCGCGCGGAGCCGATCAGGTCGACGTGCCTGTGCTGCAGCCGGCCGATCCGTTTCTCGACATGGCGGGCGAGGATCTGCGCCGCCGCATCTTCCTGACCGAAAGCGAGACCGGCGAGGCGCTGTGCCTGCGGCCCGAATTCACCATCCCCGTCTGTCTCGATCACATCGCCTCGCAATCGGGCACGCCGCGCCGCTATTCCTATCTCGGCGAGGTGTTCCGGCAGCATCGCGAAGGCGGCAACGAGTTCTTCCAGGCCGGCATCGAAGACTTGGGCGACACGAACATCGCACTCGCCGATGCGCGCTCGGTTGCCGATGCGCATGCGCTGCTTTCGCTCTGCTTGCCCGCAACCGAGCTGACGGTCACCCTCGGCGACCAGACGATTTTCGAGGCAGTGCTTGCAGCGCTAGGGCTGCCGCGCGGCTGGCGCATGAGGCTCGCCCGCGCCTTCGGTTCGGCACCGATGCTGGAAGCGGCCCTGGCCGACCTGTCCAATCCCTCGCGCAACAGCTCGCTTGAGGAGCCCGCCGCATCGCTGCTCATGGCCGGCGACACCGAGGCGCTGGCAGCCCATATCGCCGAGGGCATGGAAGCTACCGGCCTGTCTCCATCGGCCGGGCGCACCCCCGCCGATATCGCACGCCGGCTGGTCGAAAAGGCGGAACTGCGCTCCGTCAGGCTGTCGTCGGAGGCGTTCGCGGCTCTGAAAACGTTCCTCGACATCGACGTGCCGCTGACCGATGCGCCGCGCGCGTTGCAGGCTTTCGCCGCCGATGCCAAGCTCTCGCTGGGTGCGGCCCTTGCCAGTTTCGCGGCGCGGGTCGAGGCTATTGCCGCCAACGGCTTGCCGGTGGACGCTATTCGCTACGACGCGGCGTTCGGCCGGCCGCTCGATTATTACACCGGTCTCGTCTTCGAAATCTCGGCCGTGGGCCTCGATCGGCCTCTGGCGGGCGGCGGGCGATACGACCGGCTTCTGACGCTGCTGGGCGCGAAAAAAACCATTCCCGGCGTCGGCTTCTCGGTCTGGATCGACCGCATCGAAGCGCTGCGGGAGGCTCGCTGATGGCTGTCACGCTCGCCATGCCGTCCAAGGGACGGCTGAAGGAATTGTCGCTTGAGGTCATGGCCAGGGCCGGGCTGGAGGTGACCCTGCCCGAGGATGACAGGCGCTATCGTGCGCGGATCATGGGACGCGACGATATCGAAATCGCCTTCCTGTCGGCGTCGGAGATTGCCGGAGAAATCGGCCGCGGCGCGGTCGACCTCGGCATCACAGGCGAGGATCTGCTGCGCGAGAATGTCGCCGATTGGGAACGCAAGGCAACGATTTCGGCCCGTCTCGGCTTCGGCTTTGCCGATGTTGTGGTGGCTGTGCCGGATATCTGGCTCGACGTCGACACCATGGCCGACCTCGACGATGTCGCCGCGGATTTCCGCCAGCGCCATGGCCGGCGGCTGCGCATCGCCACCAAATATTGGCGGCTGACGCAGCAGTTCTTTTCGCAGATGCACGGCATCCAGGTCTATCGCATCGTCGAGAGCCTGGGCGCGACCGAGGGCGCGCCGGCGGCCGGATCGGCGGATGTCATCGTCGACATCACCACGACGGGCTCGACCTTGCGCGCCAACCATCTGAAAATCCTGAGCGATGGTGTGATCCTGAAATCGCAGGCCTGCCTGGTCGCTTCGCTGCGCCAGCGCAGCCTCCCGGATCAAGCCACAGTGGAGGCTATCACCGCTGCAATTGGCCGTGCAGTCCCCTGACGATGCCGGCAAGCTCCACGCATTCGTTGTGGCGCGGGCTGCTGCGCCGCCACGCCAGGCATAGCTGACGCGCCGGCATCGGCTCGGCGAAGGGCACCACGCGGATGTCCCTGGATTCTTCCGCCGGCCGTGCCGCCATTTCAGGAATCAGCGTAACGCCCAGGCCATGCGCCACCATCTGCAGCAGTGTGGTCAGGCTGGTCGCGCCGTAATTGGCCATCGCCACCGGCTTGACGGCGCCGCAGACCGCGAGCGCCTGTTCGCGCAGGCAGTGGCCTTCCTCCAGAAGCATCAGCCGTTCCATCGCCGGGCTGTCCGGCGGCACCGGCGGATCGACCAGTTCCGGATCGTTGGCCGGTACGGCGAGGAAAAATCGATCAGTGAACAGAGCCTCCGTCACAAGGCCGGGAAAGTCGAGCGGGGTTGCCGCGACGAAGGCGTCGATGCGGCCGCCGGCGGCCTCTTCGGCCAGCGTCGCCGTGATCGCCTCGCGCAATTCGACCCGAAGTGTCGGAAAGCGGTCGCGAAGGGCAGGCAGCACCTGCGGCAAGAGATAGGGTGCAACCGTGGGAATGATGCCGAGCCGGAACCGGCCTTCCATGGCAAGGCGGCCACGCCGCGCCATGCTTTCGATGTCGCGCAGCTGCGCCAGCACGCTCTCGATTCGCGGCTGCAAAACGGTTGCGTCCTCGGTCATGCGCACGGTCTTGCGGCCACGCTCGAACAGGGCGCAGCCGAGCTTTTCCTCCATCTCCGCGATCTGCGCCGACAGGGCGGGCTGGCTTACGCCGGCAAGCTCCGCCGCGCGCCCGAAATGCAGGGTTTGTGCGAGCGCTTCGAAATATTGCATCTGGCGGACAGTCAAGCGGATCATAAGAAAAACCTATCAGAACAAATAGGAAAGACAATTTGGCTTTATCGAAATCCCCGTTTAGTCTGGAATCGTTCCAAGGAATGAGCGCTAGCGCTTGAACGAAATTCGGCAAAACCCAAGCAGGGAGGCTTCGGCCATGACGAAACCGACGAAACAAGCCGCAGCCATGTGCGTTTCGACGGTTGCTCTCTCCTTGGTCGCGCCTGCTGAAATGGCGCAGCATCTCGAAGACGAATTTGGCGGTCGCCTGTAGCAGGCGATGCCGGATATCCAACTGCATGTGCCCAGCCGAAAATCGGTCAGGTGCGTCAGGGCGATACATCGAAAGACCCCACTCGGCAGACGAGCGGATTCTAGACAACCGGCCGCGCAGGCCTTGAGGGGACGCGCGGACATGATTTGGAGTGAGACATGTCAGTACAGGACGACAATCAGGGCAACGCGCCGGAGGCCAAGTGCCCGTTTCCGCATGGCGAGAAGGGAGCGGTGCGGACCAATCGCGACTGGTGGCCCAATCGGCTGAACGTCGAGATTCTGCACCAGCACTCTTCTCTGTCCAATCCGCTCGGCACCGCCTTTGACTACGCCGAAGAGTTCAAGAAGCTCGATTATGAGGCGCTGAAGAGCGACCTGCGCCAGCTCATGACCGATTCGCAGGATTGGTGGCCGGCGGATTTCGGCCATTACGGCCCGCTGTTCATCCGCATGGCCTGGCACAGCGCCGGCACCTACCGTTTGTCCGACGGCCGTGGCGGCGGCGGTCGCGGCCAGCAGCGCTTCGCACCGCTCAACAGCTGGCCGGACAATGTCAGCCTCGACAAGGCCCGGCGCCTGCTGTGGCCGATCAAGCAGAAATACGGCAAGAAGATTTCCTGGGCCGACCTGCTGATCCTCACCGGCAATGTCGCGCTGGAGACGATGGGCTTCCGCACTTTCGGCTTCGCAGCTGGCCGCGAGGACACTTGGGAACCCGATCAGGACATCAACTGGGGGCGTGAGAACACCTGGCTCGGCGGCGATTTGCGCTATGCCCATGGCTCGGACGGCGTCGAGAAGCCGGCCGACGAAGGCGTTCTGGTCTCCGACGACAATGCCGATGGCGACGTGCACACGCGCAATCTCGAACAGCCGCTCGCCGCTGTGCAGATGGGCCTGATCTACGTCAACCCGGAAGGTCCCGACGGCAATCCCGATCCGCTGCTCGCGGCCAAGGACATCCGCGACACCTTCGGCCGGATGGCGATGAACGACGAGGAAACCGTCGCGCTGATCGCCGGCGGCCACACCTTCGGCAAGACCCACGGTGCCGCCCCGTCCGACAATGTCGGTCCCGAGCCCGAAGCCGAGGATCTGGCAGCGCAAGGCCTCGGCTGGCACAACAGCTTCGGCTCCGGCAAGGGCGGCGACACCATCACCAGCGGCCTTGAGGTCACCTGGACGCAGACGCCCGCGCAGTGGAGCAACTTCTTCTTCGAAAACCTGTTCAAATTCGAGTGGGAACTCGAAAAGTCTCCGGCAGGCGCACATCAGTGGGTGGCGAAGGGCGCCGACGCGGTCATTCCCGACGCGCACGATCCTGCCAAGAAGCACCGGCCGACCATGCTGACCACCGACTTGGCCCTTCGCTTCGATCCTGTCTACGAGAAGATTTCGCGTCGTTTCCTGCAGAACCCGCAGGCCTTCGCGGAAGCCTTTGCCCGTGCCTGGTTCAAGCTGACGCACCGCGATCTCGGCCCGCGTTCGCGCTATCTCGGCCCGGAAGTGCCACGCGAGGTGCTGATCTGGCAGGATCCGGTTCCGGAAGTCGACCACCCGCTGGTCGATGACGCCGATGTCGCAGCACTCAAGGCGAAGGTGCTGGAGTCCGGCCTTAGCGTCTCCGAACTGGTCGGTACGGCCTGGGCCTCGGCCTCGACATTCCGCGGCGGCGACAAGCGTGGCGGCGCCAATGGCGCGCGTATCCGTCTTGCGCCGCAGAAGGATTGGAAGGTCAACAGGCCCGAGCAACTGGCCAAGGTGCTCAAGGTTCTGGAAGGCATCCAGTTCGAATTCGGTCGGGATGCGTCGGGCGGCAAGAAGATCTCGCTTGCCGATCTCATCGTTCTTGCCGGCAACGCCGGTGTCGAGCAGGCGGCCAAGGCTGCCGGCCACGATGTGACCGTGCCGTTTACGCCGGGCCGCACCGATGCGACGCAGGCTCAGACGGATGTCGATTCGTTCGCCGTGCTCGAACCGGCCGTGGATGGCTTCCGCAATTATGCAACGGGCAGACACGCCTTGCCGGCCGAGCACGCCCTGATCGACAGGGCACAGCTTCTGACCCTGACGGCGCCGGAACTGACCGTTCTGGTTGGCGGTCTTCGCGCGATCAACATCAACGCCGATGGCTCCAACCACGGCGTCTTCACCGACAGGCCTGGCGCGTTGACCAACGACTTCTTCGTCAACCTGCTGGACATGGGCACGCAATGGAAGGCGGTCTCGGACGCCAAGGACTTCTATGAGGGCAGCGACCGCAAGACCGGCAAGCTGAAGTGGCTCGGCAGCCGCGCCGATCTCGTCTTCGGCTCGAACGCGCAACTGCGTGCGCTGGCCGAGGTTTATGCCGAGGACGATGCAGGGCAGAAGTTCGTCGACGACTTCGTGGCCGCCTGGACCAAGGTGATGAACGCGGACCGCTTCGATCTGGTCTGAGGTCTGGTTGCCTGATGGAAATGAGAAGGGCCGGGGCGACATGCTCCGGCCCTTCTGTTTGCGCGGGATTGAACGTCGCTCTCGGCTAGCCTACTATCTAGCCAGATGGAGGCTGCGATGGCCAGAGCCTGGACCCTGCAAGACGCCAAGAACAGGTTTTCCGCCGTGGTGGAAGCCGCGCAGCGCGGCGAGCCGCAGCATGTCACCAAGCGCGGCGTCGATGCCGTGGTCGTCTTGTCGGCGGAAGAATATGAGCGGCTGACCAGCCTGGATATGCGACCCAGGCGCAGCCTCGTCGAGCATGTGCTGGACGCGCCCGTGCTGCCCGCAGGGTTCGAGGATGTCTTCGACGATAGGGGCGTCTATCCATCAGTTCCGCGCGACCTCGACCTTTTCGGCTGAAGCCGCCCATGTTTCTGATCGACACGATGGTGCTGTCGGAAGGGTTCAAGCCGGCCCGCGATGCGAATGCGATTGCCTGGCTGGAGGCTAGTGCGGATAAGCCGCTGTTTCTCAGCGTCGTGACGGTGGGCGAGATAGCGCGCGGCATCCGCAAGATCGAAGACTGCGAGCCGCAGCGCGCCGGGCAATACAGGAACTGGCTCGACGGTGTTGTTGCCGACTACGATGCCAACATCCTGCCGCTGACCGTGCCGATCATGAAGCGCTGGGGCATCCTGACCTTCGAGATTGGCAACACCGCCCCCGATCTGCTCATTGCCGCCACCGCGCTCGAGCACGATTTGACGCTCGTCACCCGCAACATCAGGGATTACCAGAATATCGGCGTCAAACTGCTGAATCCCTATGACGACCGATCCTGAAATTGCTGCCTTGAGAACGGGACGCCTGCAATGATCCGCCATACACCGCGTGAAAGGGTCATCGCCGTCGGGCTCGCGGGGCTGGCGGGCTATGTCGACGCGATCGGCTTTTTGCAACTGGGCGGCTATTTCGTCTCCTTCATGACCGGCAATTCCACCCGCATGAGCGTCGAACTCGCCGAGAATCTGGGTCTTGGCCTGATGCCTGCGGCACTGATCGCGCTCTTCGTCATGGGTGTCATTACGGGTTCCCTTGCGGGGCATTTTTCCGGTCAAAGACGTCCAACGGTCGTCAGCGCCCTCGTCTTTCTCCTGTTGCTCGGCGCCGCAGCAAGCCAGCATGTCGGCGTGGTTTCGCTTGCCATCGTCGCCATGGCGCTGGCTATGGGCGCTGAGAATGCCGTATTCGAACGCGATGGCGAGGTGACCATCGGACTCACCTATATGACCGGAACGCTGGTCAAGCTCGGCCAGCGCATCACGGCCGCGCTTCTGGGCGGCGACCGGTGGGCATGGGTGTGGTATTTCATGCTGTGGGTCGGGCTGGTGACGGGCGCAATTCTGGGTGCTGCGACCTATGGCTGGATCGGCCTGTCGAGCCTGTGGGCCGCGGCGGCGGCCGCTGGTTTCCTGACCGCGATCATCGGCTTTGGCATGCGAGGCAGGGCGGGTCTCTGATCCCGGCTTGTCATTCGGGATGCATACCGCTATCGAACCGGCATTCGGGCAACCGACAGGAAAGATAACCATATGCGCCTCGGCGGACGGCTTGCAGCCGCAATCGAAATTCTCGACGACATCGACAGACGGCATCGCCCCGCGGCCGACGTGCTGAAGGACTGGGGGCTTTCCCATCGCTTCGCCGGGGCCGGCGACCGCGCCGCCATCGGCAACATCGTCTATGACGCTTTGCGCAGGAAGCGCTCCGCCGGCTGGCTGCTCGACAGCGACGCCGGGCGCGCACTGGCCTTCGGCGCGCTGCTGCTGGAATGGGACCAGTCTGCCGAAGCGCTCAATGCGACGCTGGAAGGCGACCGTTTCGGTCCGTCGCCGCTTGATGCGGGCGAACTCGCTGTTTTGGCGCAGCGCGATCTGCGAACGGCGCCAGATGCGGTGCGCGCCGACTGCCCGGACTGGTGCGCGGCCTTGCTCGAACGCTCGTATGGCGAGGATTGGGTGGCCGAAGGTGCTGGGCTTGCCACGCGGCCGCCGCTCGACATCCGGGTCAACACGCTGCGCGCCGACCGCGACAAGGTCTTGGCCGAGCTGGCCGGCACCGGGGCCGAGCGCACCAGGCTGGCGCATCAGGGCCTTCGTATTCCGCCCATCGACGGCAGCGGACGCCACCCCAACGTCCAGGCAGAGCCGGCTTTCCAGAAAGGCTGGTTCGAAATCCAGGACGAGGGCTCGCAGGTTGCAGCCGAACTGGCAGGCGCGAAGCCGGGCATGCAGGTGCTGGACTATTGCGCGGGAGCTGGCGGCAAGACGCTGGCGCTGTCCGCCCTGATGGACAATCAGGGCCAGATTTTTGCGCATGATTCTGAAAAGCAGCGCCTTGCCCCGATCTTCGATCGCCTGCGCCGCTCGGAAAACCGCAACGTCCAGGTGGCGGCGAAGCCGTCCGAACTGGCGCCGCTGGAAGGCCGCATGGACATCGTACTGGTCGATGCGCCCTGTACGGGAAGCGGCACCTGGCGACGTCGTCCGGATGCGAAATGGCGGCTGGCGCAGAAACAGCTCGACGTCCGCAAGGGCGAACAAAGGGCTATTCTGGACGCGGCAAGCGCCTATGTGAAGCCGGGAGGCCTTCTCGTCTATGTCACCTGTTCGGTCTTCGACGAGGAAAATGGCGATCAGATCTCTGCCTTCGCGGAGCGTTCGCCATCATTCAAGCCCGTCGATCATGCCGCGCGGTGGGACGAGCTGTTTCCGGGCCATGCCGATGCTGCGCGCGTCACGTCGCTTGGTCTGTCGCTGTCGCCTGCCAAAAGCGGAACGGACGGCTTCTTCTTTTCGGCCATGCGCCGCGCCGGCTGAGGCCTTGACGAAAGCCTGATCGCTTCCAGTTATGGCTTGCGGTACAGCCGCATCCTCTCCGGACAGGCGCTTCATGCAGAAGAATTATCTTTCATTGGCAGTCTTTATAGCTGTCGTGCTCGGCATCGGCCTTCTCATCGGGTTCGTCACTTTGCCCGGCGAATGGTATGCGAGCCTGCAAAAGCCGGCCTTCAACCCGCCGAACTGGGTGTTCGGGCCGGCTTGGACGATCCTCTACATACTCATCGGCATTGCGGGATGGCGCATTTGGGAGATTGACCGCTATGGCGGCGCCATGAAGCTGTGGCTGCTGCAGATGGCGCTCAATTTCTGCTGGTCGCCGGCTTTCTTCGGCGCCCAACGGATCGGTCTCGCGCTGGTCATTATCTTCTTGCTCCTTCTGACCATCCTTGCTTTCATCGGTGTTGCTGCGCGTCGCGACAAAATGGCAGCCCTCCTGTTCGTGCCCTATGCGGGCTGGGTGGCATTCGCCACCGCGCTCAACGCTTCGATCTGGATGCTGAACTGAGCGGCCTACACGCGTGGTCGCAATATTTTGCAATGCAACATTTTTAAATTTGCCTCGTCCGTGCCGCTTTGTCATAAGCGGAGCGGGGAATGGAGGCAGCATGTCGGCAAAGATCGTATCAGCGCTTAATTTCGAAGAGCGGGTTAGGGCATCCTTCGCGCGGCAGGCAGCCATGCGGACCATCGGCGCCGAGCTGACGCTGGTGACGCCCGGCATCGTCGAGATCGAAATGCCCTATGCCTCGAGCCTGACGCAGCAGCACGGTTTTCTCCACGCCGGCGTCATTTCAACCGCGATGGACTCGGCCTGCGGCTATGCCGCCTTCTCGCTTATGCCTGAAAATTCCGGCGTACTCACCATCGAATTCAAGGTCAATTTGCTCGCGCCGGGCAAGGGCGAGCGCTTCCTGTTCCGCGGATCGGTCACCAAGCCGGGTCGCACCATCGTGGTCGCCGATGGCCAGGCCTATGCCTTTGCCGCCGATGGCGAAGCCAAGCTGATTGCCACCATGACCGGCACGATGATGACTGTGGTCGGCCGAGACGGCATCGAGGGTTGAACCAATGCCGGTCCAGACCATTGCCCGCCGGCGCTTGCTGTTCGTCATGGCGGCGGAGGCGGAATACGGTCCGCATCTCAAATCCCTGATCACGCCGCTGATGACCGGCGTCGGTCCTGTCGAGGCAGGTATACGGGTAGCCGCGGCCCTTGCCGGCTTTTCGGCCGCCATGACCTTGCCCGACCTTGTCGTCTGCCTGGGTTCCGCAGGCAGCCGCGTGTTGGAACAGGCCGAGGTATATCAGGTGGCGACGGTCAGCTATCGCGACATGGATGCCTCGCCGCTGGGCTTTGAAAAGGGGGCTACACCCTTTCTGGATGTTCCTGTCACCATAGAGCTTCCACTGCGCATTCCGGGCGTCAGGCAGGCCACGCTGTCGACCGGCGGCAATATCGTTTCCGGCTCGGCCTATGACGCAATCGCCGAGGACATGGTCGATATGGAGACCTATGCGGTGCTGCGAGCCTGTCAACTGTTCGGCGTGCCGATGATCGGCCTGCGCGGCATTTCCGATGGAGCGGCGGAACTGCGCCATGTCGGCGATTGGACCGAATATCTGCATGTCGTCGACCAGAATCTGGCGGAAGCCGTAAGATGTCTCAAACGCGCGCTCGCCGATGGCACGCTCGGGCTTTAGCCTCGCGGCGACGGTTCGAAAGCACCGGCAGGCAATGCCTGTGAAGAGAGCCTCGGAGATACGCGTTGAAAGCGCGGAACCCATTGCGCGTCGCCGTTTCTTTCTTTAAATGCCCGCCATGACGAATACAGATCACCCCGACAGCGTCCTTATCATCGATTTCGGCAGCCAGGTGACGCAGCTCATCGGGCGTCGCGTCCGCGAGGCCGGCGTCTATTGCGAGATCGTACCCTTCCAGTCCGCGGAAGACGGTTTCGAACGGCTCAAGCCCAAGGCGATCATCTTTTCCGGCGGTCCCGCGTCGGTCACCGAGGAAGGCAGCCCGCGCGCGCCGCAGGTGGCGTTCGAGTCCGGCCTGCCGATCCTCGCCATATGCTACGGCCAGCAGACGCTCGCCGCCCAGCTCGGCGGCACGGTGGAGGGCGGTCACGCCCGCGAGTTCGGCCGCGCCGACGTTGAGATTCTCAAGGCGAGCCCGCTCTTCGACGGTGTCTGGGAAGTCGGCAAGAAATATCCGGTCTGGATGAGCCATGGCGACCGCGTCACCGTCGCGCCCGATGGTTTCGAGATCATCGGCGTGTCCGAGAACGCGCCCTTCGCCATCGCCGCCGACGAGAAGCGCCGCTACTACACCACCATGTTTCACCCCGAAGTGGTGCATACGCCGGACGGCGCAAAGCTGTTGTCGAATTTCGTGCACAAGATCGCCGGCATCAAGGGCGACTGGTCGATGTCGGCTTATCGTGCTCGCGCCGTGGAAGCCATTCGCGAGCAGGTCGGCGACAAGCGCGTCATTTGCGCGCTGTCCGGCGGCGTCGATTCTTCTGTTGCCGCTTTGCTGATCCACGAGGCGGTCGGCGAGCAGCTGACCTGCATCCTTGTCGACCACGGTCTGATGCGCAAGAACGAGGCGGCCGATGTCGTCGCCATGTTCCGAGAGCACTACAATCTGCATCTCATCCATGTCGATGCCGTCGACCGCTTCGTCGATGCGCTGGAAGGCGAGGTCGATCCCGAGAAGAAGCGCAAGACCATTGGCCGTTTGTTCATCGAAGTGTTCGAGGAAGAGGCCAAGAAGCTCGGCGGCGCCGAATTCCTGGCCCAGGGCACGCTCTATCCCGACGTCATCGAAAGCGTGTCCTTCACGGGCGGGCCTTCGGTCACGATCAAGAGCCACCACAATGTCGGTGGCTTGCCCGACCGCATGAACATGAAGCTGGTCGAGCCGCTGCGCGAACTGTTCAAGGACGAGGTGCGCGTGCTTGGCCGCGAACTCGGCCTGCCCGAGAGCTTCATCGGTCGCCACCCGTTCCCCGGACCGGGCCTTGCCATCCGCTGTCCCGGCGGCATCACCCGCGACAAGCTGGAGATCCTGCGCGAAGCCGACGCGATCTATCTCGACGAAATCCGCAAGGCCGGCCTCTACGACAAGATCTGGCAGGCTTTTGCCGTGCTGCTTCCGGTCCAGACCGTCGGCGTCATGGGCGACGGGCGCACCTACGAATTCGTCTGCGCACTGCGCGCCGTCACCTCCGTCGACGGCATGACGGCCGATTTCTACCACTACGACATGAACTTCCTCGGCCGTGCCGCTACCCGCATCATCAACGAAGTCCGCGGCATCAATCGCGTCGTCTACGACGTGACGAGCAAACCGCCCGGGACCATCGAGTGGGAATGATTCAGGCCCATCCGAACGCCGCCGAATTTACGCTGAAATACGATCTAACCAACTGAAAACAAAAATAAATTTCTCCTATGCCTATCGACATCTATCGGTGGGCATAGATCGCGCTCGTCGGCCTTGCTGACGGGCCTCGCCCCCATTGATCAACCGGAAAAACGAAAGTACCGTCAGGTCAAACGAGGCCAATGACGGTACTTTTTTCGAATTAATGCGCTGAAATATAAGCGTTTTTGACGCCATCGGCCTCCAAAAACTGCGTGACGGTACTTTTCCGCAAGGAGGCCCGAAATGTTGACCGATGCAGCACTTAAGTGTCTGAAACCAAAAGCCAAAATGTACAAGGTGACTGATCGTGACGGCATGTATGTGCGCGTCGCGCCGTCGGGTGCCATCTCGTTCAGGCTCGACTATCGGCTGAACGGCAGACGGGAGACCGTCTATCTCGGTAGGTATGCCCGTGACGGGATATCGCTCGCCAGGGCTCGAGAGCTATGCATCGACGCCCGTCGGGCGATCGCCGAGGGGCGGTCCCCCGCCATCGAGAAGCAGCGGGAGAAGCGCCGGATCAAGGAAGCAAAGAGCTTCGGCGAATTCGGCGAGAAGTGGCTGACCAACGCCATCATGGCCGACAGCACGCGCGCGATGCGCCGTTCCATCTTCGAACGCGAACTCATGCCCGTCTGGCGGAATCGTCTCCTGACAGAGATTACACCTGACGACCTTCGCGCTCACTGCGGCAAGATCGTCGAACGGGGTGCTCCTGCCACCGCCATTCATGTGAGGGATATCCTGAAGCAGATCTACGGCTATGCCATTCTGCACGGCGAGAAGGTCTCCAACCCGGCCGATGACGTCGGTCCGGCCTCGATCGCCACCTTTACCCCAAAGGACCGCGCGCTTTCGCCCGCCGAGATCCGCATCATGTTCAAGCAGCTCGAGCACGTCGCGACGTTACCGACGATCCGCCTCGGCATGAGGCTTTACCTTCTCACCATGGTTCGGAAGAGCGAGTTGCAGGATGCAGTGTGGGACGAGATCGATTTCGACAACGCCGTCTGGACGATCCCGAAGGAACGGATGAAGCGGTCGAAGCCGCACAACGTCTACCTGTGCCGACAGACCTTGGACATCATGATCGCGCTCAAGACCTGTGCCAGTAACTCCCGATACTTGCTTCCGTCTCGGTACGACGCGAACGCGCCCATGTCCCGCGCGACCTTCAACCGCATCACCTACGCCGTGGTCGACCAGGCCAAAAAGGAGGGGCTGCCGCTGGAGCCTTTCACGGTCCATGATCTGCGGCGAACGGGTTCCACGCTGCTAAATGAGCTGGGCTTTAATAGCGACTGGATCGAAAAGTGCCTGGCACATGAGGACGGGCGTTCATCGCGCGGCGTTTACAACAAGGCCGAGTATGAGGTGCAGCGCCGGCATATGATGCAGCAGTGGGCGGATACCGTGGACGCCTGGATCGACGGTCGGAAGCACGCCCCAACGCTTCTGCCGACAGCTATGCCTGTGATGGCGCTTGATCCCGCCCTTTGACCGGTCGGGTTTTGCGCTTGGTGACGTCAGGATGCTGTGCTCGACGGATCGGGGCAGCCCGCCGTGCCATCAGCCAAGCCTCGACCTCGGCGAGGTCCCAAACAATACACCGTGGCGAGAGCGCGAACCGACGAGGAAACTCGCCCCGTTGTTCCATTTCATAGATCGTGCTGTCAGCCATCGGCACCATCTCGCGCAGTTGGTGGCGCCGAATCGTTCTCATGATTTGGGGAGCTTCGGTCTTTGGCATTCTCAATCTCCTTCACTGCTGAGGGGATTGAGAACAATAGCTGTTGATACTGGAAGCCCCTTCGAAATGCCGTGCGGTATCTTCGTGCTGTAGCGCACACATGGGCGGGGTTCCGTTGGCAGCAAGGTGCAGCATACGGGCCGAGTATGCGCTCGTGAATGAGCCAGCGTCCAGCCCACGGCAAAGCGCCCCAGCCAAAGCCGGCTCACTCCTCGCCGCAGCCCGGCATCTCGCCACCAAAACCCTCAGCCTGCTGCTGGTCATCACCCTGCTCGCAACCAGCCTCGCCACGACCTCGGCGCAGGCCCGCTTCATCTCCCCCGACGACTGGGATCCAACCCTCCCGGGCGTCGGCACAAACCGATACGCATATGCCCAGAACGATCCAGTCAATAAGTCAGATCCAAATGGGCACATGATTGGGGATCTTTTTTCTGATCAAGCCGATCGCGACAAAACCCATTCCGACAACGCAGAACATGTAGAAGCGGAAGCAAAGAAGGCGCGAGAAGAAGGGGATCCATACAACCTTGCCAGCCAGTGGGAGGAGCGAGCAAAGGAAAGTGGAAGTCGTATCGGCAAGTCCACATTCGAACTCATGGTGATGGACGGACTCAAAGTCCTTGAGAGCGTCGGCTGGACTATTCATCTTCGTTTTGCCTTGGGCCTGCCTAGGCTCCATCTCCTGTTCTGCTGACGCTCTTCCGCGGTCTGGTGCTGTTGAGTTGGTCGCTGCTGTGCTTGTTGAGCCGGATTTTGCCCGGGCCAAGCTTGCTGTTGACAGGTTTGTTGATCCAGCTGTCGATGAGCGTGCCACTGTCGAGATGATCGACGGAATGGCGACGACTGTCGGGAAGATGCTCTCGACTTTGCCGAAGGACGCCGCAGGTTCCAGCATGGAGAAGATGAAGGCGCTTCGGGCTTTTCTCTATGAGGCGGGCTGGTGGAACAACAATCAGCCGTTCCAGTATGACCTGGACGATCCCTACGGACAAAAGCCGGGCGCACAGCTGCTTGCAAACTATCTCGCGACCAAGAAGGGCAACTGCGTTTCGATGCCTATCCTGTTCCTCATTCTGGCGGAGCGGCTCGGCATCGATGTAACGCTGTCGACAGCCCCGCTTCATGTCTTCGTAAAATTCACCGACGACGAGGCCAGAATCTGGAATCTCGAGACGACCAGCGGCGCCGGCTTCACCCGGGATGAATGGTACAGGACGAAGCTCCCCATGTCTGAGACGGCGATCTCGAATGGGGTCTATATGAAGAAGCTTTCCCGCAAGGAGGCGCTTTCAATCATTGCGTCGAGCGTCCTGGATCATCTCCTTGCGACGGGTCGTTACGAAGAGGCGATCAAGGTCTCCGACATACTGCTCGAAGCCTATCCCGCCAACGCATACACGCTGGTGAAGAAGGGGACGGCCTATTATCGCCTTCTCCAGCGTGACATTGTCGAGAAGTATCCAAAAGAGAGCGACATACCCTCGGACAAGCGTGGCTATGCCGAGGATCTGTATGCGTCCAATCGTGCTGCGTTTGTTCGGGCCGAGGCGCTGGGCTGGACGCCTCCGAGCCTGAAGTGAGGCGGAGCACTTCGGTTCATCTGGCCGACATCACAGCTGAGGTCATCCCTTTTGCGCGTGGCTTGATGGGCGGCTGGCCGCGCGGCTTGATTGGTGGTTGACGCTTCGGGCTGATGGCTGGGCGGTCGGGTTGCTGCATCGTTGATGTCCATGAGCAGGCCTTGTTGCTGCTCTTTCTTGTGTTTCCTTGGTTGTTCAGCAACGTTTTGGGTTTTTGGCGTTTGTTGAAGTTGTGGATAAGCTTTTTATTTGGTTGCGGTGGCATTGTTGTGTTGCGGCAGCGGAGTAGCGTGGGTTCCAAAGGGGCATTGGGGGCTTCCATGGAA